>NZ_CP169421.1:0-4730000 GCF_050917515.1 Streptomyces sp. JL2001
TGTCGGTCAGGCGCACGGTGCAAGGGCGTCGAAGTTGCTGTCCGAGCTGTGCTGAATGGCCTGCCGCATCCCGTCTCCGTGTGCCCGTAGAGTCCGGATCTCCCCTCCGGCCGACTCGAGCTCAGCGCGCAGCCGTCCCGGCAGCATTCCGGGTGGCCGCAGACCGGGGACTGCAAGGCCGATGGCGTTGCAGCGGTTCGGCCTCCACCTTCTCGAGCAGGTGCTCCAGGGCCGGCTGCTCCAGGCGCTCGAAGGCGAGGGACCGCTCGGCCACCGCCGTCGCGTCGAAGTCCTCGTACGCGGGCCGGTCCGAAGGGGGGTCTCTGACGCCTGGGCCCGTCACGGCACAGTGCGCCCGTCGGGGCCGCGTGGACCGTCATCTTGACGGGCCCGGTCGCCCCGGTGGTCACAGCGTGAGGCGGTATCGACGAGCCGGTTCGACCTTGCGGGAGAGGGCCGTGTCTCCACTGGCGCGGGGCCGTCGAGCGCCTCGAGGTTTCCGGTGCGGGTCAAGAGTGTGGCCGGGGTCGTCTACTGATCTTTTCGTAAGTTCAGTGGGTGGGCTTGCCTTGCGAGTGGGAGGCTTTCGGGGTGGCATATCAACCCTCTCCTTCGACTGTCGGCTCGTCTCTTCCTCCTTTGTCACGGCCTCAGTTGGCGGAGGCGCGTCGTGTTCGGGCGGTCGAGTTGTTCGAGGAGGGCGCCTCGAATGCGGAGATCGCGCGGGCAGTGGGTGTGTGTGCGGAGAGCGTGCGGCGTTGGCGTCGGGTGTGGGAGGAAGGCGGTATTTCGGCCCTGCGGCGGCGTGCGGCCACTGGTCGCCCGCCCAAGCTGGACAACGCCCAGGTCGAGACCGTTCGGGCCGCGTTGGCACGAGGAGCTCAGGCTCATGGTTTCGAGGCCGACCTGTGGACCCTGGAGCGAGTTGGCGCCGTCGTGGAGCGGGTGACGGGAGTGGTGCTGTCGAGGGCGTCGGTGTGGCGACTGCTGACCGGCCGGCTCGGATGGAGTCTGCAACGCCCCGAGCGGCGGGCGGTCGAGCGGGACGAGTCGGAGATCGCCCGCTGGATCGCGCATGAGTGGCCGCGCATCAAAAAGGGGCCGTGAACACACGTGCCTGGATCGTGTTCCTCGACGAATCAGGCGTCTCGCTCCTCCCGCAGATCCGCCGCACCTACGCGCCCCGGGGCCGCACCCCGCTCTTACGGCACCGCCTGAACTGGAAACGCGCGTCGATGGCCGGGGCACTGGGCTACCACTCCACCGACCCTGGTCGTGGGGCCCGCCTGTGCTTCCACCTCAAGCCCGGCAGCTACGACACCACCGCCCTCGTCGAGGTCCTGGAGCAGATGAAGGTGTTCTACCGTGGCGAGCAAGTAGTGCTTGGTCTGGGACGGCCTGTCCGCCCACTGGAGCCGGGCGATGCGGGCCTGGGTCGCCGACCAGGACTGGCTCACCCTGGAGCGATTACCTGCCTACGCTCCCGAGCTGAACCCGGTGGAGCTGCTGTGGTCCTCACTCAAGAAACGTGAACTCGCCAACCTCGCCGGCGACCACCTCGCCGATGTCGCCGACGCCACCGAGCAAGGCATCCGCCGCATCAACCACAACCCACAACTGCCATGGTCCTTCCTCGCCCACACCGGCCTGACCATCCACCCATCACCCCCACAGAACTTACGAAAAGATCAGTAAGGGCTGTCCCGTAATCCGCGGTGGGTCGGTGCACGGCGTCGGATGCGGTGCATCGCAAGGCGGAGGGTCGTCCTCATACTGGGCGTATTCGGGCGATCCGACAACGCCGCGAGGTGCCGTAGCCGGCGTCGTGCGCCCGCCGCGGATTACGGGACAGCCCTTAGGGTGCGGGAAGGCAGGAAGGACCGCGTGCTGATGACCGTGAAACTGGACTTGGCCGATCTGACGCTGCGTCCCTGGGAGCCGGGTGACGCCGAGGCGCTGGCGGTGCTGGCCGATGACGAGGAATTGCGTCGCTGGACCTCGCACCGGGTGGCCGGCCTGCAGGACGCGGTGCGCTGGATCGCGAGGCAGGAAGCGGGCTGGGAGTCCGGGGAGCGCCTCAGCTTCGCCGTCCTCGTGACGGGGCGGGTCATGGGGCACATCGTTCTCAAGCGGTCCGAGGGCGAGGCGTGCGGCGAGGTCGGCTACTGGACGGGAGCTCCGGCACGGGGCCTGGGCGTCGCTTCCAGGGCCGTGGAACTGTTGACGGGCTGGGCTTTCGACACCGGGACGGGAGCAGGACTCAGTCGTCTGGAATTGATCCACAATGCCGGGAACCCCGCCTCCTGCCGGGTCGCACAGAAGACGGGTTACGTCCTGGAGGGAGTCCTGCCGCCGCGTGCGCGGAACGAGGCGGAAGGGCATCTCCACGCACGCGAACGCGTCATCACACGTCACTGACCCCCCGACGACCAAGACCACAGCCGCAACAAGCCAGGTGTATCGACCCGCAGGGTTGTTCACACGGCTGATGGCTGAATGGCCGCCGAGTGCGGTGTGACAGCGGTGGTGGTGGTAGGTGTGCAGGAAGTCTGCCAGGCCTCGGTTCGCTCATTGTTTGAGTTGTAGGGCCTCAGAAGCCGTTGCCATACCGGTCATGGAGTCTGTCGATCGAACGGGAGTCTCGATCGGGTGATCGCGGGCCATGCCCGGCATGAGAGCAGGGCATGGCGGTATGCGGGGATAATCCAGCGGGGCGGACGGCCGCGCGCTGCTACGGTCGGGCGCCATGAGCTGGCTTCCCGATGACTTCGTCCACCCCGTCCTGGTACCGCTGCCGGGCGGTGGTCATCACCTGCGGCCGATCCGGGAGGCGGACACCCCGCTCGACTATCCGGCTGTGATGGGTTCGCGCGAGCGGCTGTGGACCGTCTTCGGCCCGGCCTGGGGCTGGCCAGCGGCCACCATGACCTACGAGGCCGACCAGGCCGACCTGTTGCGGCACGAGAAGGAGATCGCCGCACACCAGTCCTTCAACTACGCGCTGTTCGACGCGGCGGAGACAGCTCTGCTCGGCTGTGTCTACATCGACCCACCGGAGAGGGCCGGCGCGGACGGCGAGATCTCCTGGTGGGTGGTGGACGAGCTGGTGGGCAGCAAGGTCGAGCAGGCCCTCGATGAGCTGGTGCCGCAGTGGATCGCCGCCGACTGGCCGTTCGAGCAGCCGCGCTTCCTCGGCCGCGAGATCTCCTGGTCGGACTGGCTCACCCTGCCGGAACACCCCGACACGTAAGTGGTTGCTGCCGCACGATCTCGAAGGCTGTCGATGAAACGGGAGTCTCGAGCGGGTGACCGCGGCGGTTTCCGCGCGTGAAAGCAGGGCCTCCTGGTGGCACACGGGGGTGCGATCCCCTTCCCAGTGGTTCCCCAAGGCCCTGCTGTCTTTTGTGGAATGTACCCGAGCACGTTGACTGCGGCTCGCCTGCCGTGGCGTGCGATTGCCTCGCGCACGTGTACGGCGACGCGGCCGACCATCCGGACCGCGTGCGCCGGTTTGCGTCGGACATGACGGACGCGGAGTGGACAGCCGTCCGGCCGCTGCTGCCGGTGCCGGCCGGGTTCCAGGGGCCGGGCAGACGGCCTAAGGGCTACCGACACCGGCAACTGCACGCGATCCGCTCCCTGGTCGCGGGCGGGATCACATGGCGGGCGAGGCCCGCGGACCTCCCCGCACGGGCCCGGGTCTACGCCTTCTTCCGCCGCCGGCGCGAGCACGGGCTGATCGCCCAGTTCCACGACCGACCGCGCGGGACGCTCCGTGAACGCAAGGGCCGCGAGGGCCGCGAGGCCGAGCCCACCGCGGGGATCATCGACGCGCAGTCGGTGCGCGCCGCCACGACGGGGCCGGCCGTCTCACGCGGCGACCACGGCAGGAAGAAGGCGCCGAGCCACCAGTGTGGTGCCCGGCGTCTCAGCGTGCTCGGCTGCGTAGGTAAGGGGGGAATGGGCGAGGCCCTGGTCGTAGGTCGGCCGTCCCCGGAGCCGCCACCGGTAAGTAGTGCCGTCCAATGAGCCGCGATCCCTTTGTGACCAGTGCCATGTCCCCACCCTAGTTCCAGCGGGTTGGCGGGGCACCAAGCCCACGGACCGGCCAGTTTGGTGGCCGATGAGAGGCTCACATACCCGCCGGGGCCCGACCGATCACGCCACCCGGTATCGCCGAGCGCGTGATGGCGAAGTGAGCCGGGGGTCAGTCCTGCACCTCGACTGACCAGACTTGCTCACGTCTCCCCCACCCGCAGCGCGCTGACCTGCAGAGGTTGTCACCCGGGGAGTGCCGCCCAGATAGCCGGCCCAGCCAGAGGCGGAGTAGCTGATGCTACGGCTGCTCGGATACCGCCGGCAGGTTGTGCCATGCGTGTCCGCAGGCGCCTTTGCAGTACGTCTCGCGGCGGCGGGTGTCAGCAACGGCGAACACCGAAACGAGGACGCGGAACGCCTTGACGTGTTCGGCGGAGGGCATGCCTGCGAACCCATAGCGGGGCGGGTCCATGCAGATCATCACCGAGGGGTTAGCGGTGGGCTTCACGCCGGACCGCGCCACCCCCACACGGCCGTCCACAGCTGTTATGTGCGCCTGCAACGCATAACCAGCGACTTCCTGCAGAACCATCTGCTGGCGCGTCGGGGCGAGGCCGGAGAACCAGCTCACACCATCGTCCAACGGGCGGAGCCCCTGGGCGATCTCGTTGACGACCAGTTCGGTCTCGCGCCGGAAAGTGCGGCCGACGGCGCTGCTCGGTTCGGTCATCGCTTGATGCTTTCATGACACCGGATCCAGGCGAAGGCTGGTACCGCACCCCAGACTGCGCAGGATCGTTCGGTCGGCCGCGAAACGACTCCCGAGGAAGCCGACACAGCACGGGCGGGCCCCGGTGCGGATCTCGTTCGAGCTCAATGCGCCGACCGCCTGAGCCCGGCCGGGTGCAGTCACCTCGGCCGGGACTCTTCCGACTGCATCCCCCAACTCACCGCCGCCGACGCAGGCGACCCAGGAGGCGGCCGGCTTGCGCACGATTGCGGGGGTCACGAGCGGCCTGACGAACCGCGGCAACAGCCCGCCGGCCCTGCGGACTGCGCGTGAAGCGCCTGATGCGGGTCAACAACGCTGACATTGCTCCTCCTTGAGGTTTCACCCTCTCGTGCCCCGATCCCTCGAAGTCATGCTCGGGTGACAGCGTGCCCACGCCCACGGTGAAGCCTCCGCCCTCGATCATGCTGGATGTCACGGAAACCCGGTCGAGTTCATCCCGGACTGGCCGTACTCTGGCCGGCATGGCCCACACGAAGACCTCCTTTGTCTGCCTGCCGTGTCGGGCCTCCTACAAGCAGTCGTATCCCGGTGACCACGAGCGGCTCTGCCCTCGCTGCGCCGAGCCGTTGATCCATGTGGGTGCTGCCTTCGCTGCGCCGCGGCGGCGCGACACTGCCGCCTGGCGGACCCTGTCGGTGCTTTTGAATGCCGGGGTGCGTTTCCACAAGAGTTGCTGTGGCGGCCCCGGCTATCGTCCCCGCACACTCAGCGAGGTGCGCGAGCGGATGGCCTACGCGCGAAGGACCGGGGAACCGTTCGCACGTGCGTTGGTGCGCCGCGAGCTGCCGTAGCCCTCCCCCTGCCGCCGATCCGCGGACAGCTCGGACCGTCGCTTCCCGAGGATCTCTCCCGGCGGGTCGCGCAGCCCGGCACGCCGGGCCCCACCGTGGCCATCCCCCACACCCGCCCAGCCGTCAGCCCAGACATCAGCCGCTGGGGGCACCCGGGGGTGCCGCAGGGGTCGAGCGACGCTGACGCGCAGGTGCTGAAGTGGACCACACCACCGCCGGGACCGAGCCCTGCGCGACTGCACCACGGGGTCGACGAGGTCCCGCGCAATGACGAGTGCCAGAGAATGTGTCCGCGTCACGCGTGTCCGCGGACGGGCACCCCAGCAGCGCCCCCATAAGGTGCTTTCTGTCCCGAACGGGCGCTCATCGCCCCGATCGGCTTCAGCGATTCTGGGAGGCGTACCTGATGGTTGTCTACGACGTCGGCTACTTCGTCGGCAGCTTGTCCTCGACTTCGATCAACCGCGTGCTGTCCAAAGCCCTGATCGGGCTGGCGCCAGAGGACCTGCGGTTCACCGAGATCCCGATCGGGAACCTTCCGCTGTACAGCCCTGACTACGACAGCGACTACCCGGCGGAGGCCCTCGCCTTGAAGGAGGCGATCACCCGATCGGACGCTGTGCTGTTCGTGACGCCGGAATACAACCGGTCGATTCCGGGGGCGCTGAAGAACGCGATCGACTGGGCCTCGCGCCCTTGGGGGCAGAACTCCTTCGACCACATTCCCGCTGCGCTCATCGGCGCATCGATCGGGCAGATCGGCACAGCGGTCGCCCAGCAGAGCCTGAGGGCGGTGATGGCGTTCTGCAACGCTCGGCAGATGACCGCGCCCGAGGCGTACATCAAGTTCACACCCGAGGTGTTCGGCGAAGACGGCGAAGTCAGAGACGAATCGACCCGCCAGTTCCTGAGCGACTTCATGAAGGAATTCCGCGAGCACGTCATCCGCGTGCTCACCGTGCTGCCACGGGAGTGACCCACGCCGTGCCGGTTACAGGAGTAGCCGGATCAGTGAGGTCATCGCCGCAGGCCCCCGGGGGTGGGCCGGCACCACAGAGGTCGAGCCGGATCTTCTCGCGCCAGGGCGTGGATCCGGCGCGTCAGACCAGGAGGCAGATGCCGGTCGGCAGCATCACCGCGGAGGTCGCGGCGTGGACGCCGTACGCGGTGGCCTTCGGCCCGCCGCTGCGCAACACGACGAGGGCGTCTCCAGCGGGTACGGCGGCGAACACGATCAGGTACCAGCCCGGCACCCACGGGGTAGCGGTGAGCATCAGCGCGAAGACGAACACCCCGGGCGCGAGCTCCCGCAGGCCCTTCACCCGAAGCCGCGGCCGGAGTCCGGGGTCGTCGACCAGTGAACCGGGGATGCCGAACCCGACGAAGCCCCGCAGCCCTGCGATAGCGGCCGGCCCCGCTGACGACGCGTTCGACACGGCGGCCCCACAGCCCACCCGCGCACCGGACACGGGCAAGAGGGAGACGGGCGAGCTGACCGAGACACTGCCCGCCACCCTGCTGGAGCGCGTGCTCGACCCCGACGGCTACCTGGGTGAGCACTGTCATCCCGGAGAAGACCGACAGCCAGGCCGACCGCCTACGCAAGGGCTCACCAAGCGCCCGGCCACCTCGAAGATCATTTCGTATGGAGCTCTCGAGGACGAGGGACGGTTGAGCCATACGGTTGCAGCAGCTCGCCCCATCCGATGCCCCCGACATCCAGCGCACCCGCCGGGAACACGGCGCTGATTCAGCTCCTGCGCCAGGCGGGTCCCCCTGGGCCCAGGAGCAGCACCAGCACGCGGCCGGCTGCGGCCACCAGCAGAACGCACGGGCCGGACAGCCCGCCGTGCAGCGCTCGGCCGTCCACGACGTGCTGCGCACCTCTGGACGTCCCCTCAACGACGCCACCCGCACCGACATGGAGTCCCGGCTCGGCGCCGAGGTCAGAGCCCGCGCCTACACCCCCGGCGGCTACTCCCCCGCGGCGACTGCGGCACCGACAAACACACCCTCGCCCACGAACTCACCCACGTCATCCAGCACGCCCAGGCCCCGTCGCCGGCACCGACAACGGAAGCGGCCTGAAGATCTCCGACCCCTCAGGCCCCTCCGACCCCTACGAACGCGAAGCCGTCATGCGGCCCCTTTCCGGTCTGACAGATCGGCTGTTGCGGCGCGGTGGTCAGCGATAGGCGGCGAGGAAGACGCGGGCGCCGGCGGCGGCGTAGCGGTCGAGGTCGGCTTCGGTGTCCTGGGACCGGCCGGTGAACATGGCCTTGTTCACCGGAATCCACAGCAGGAGGCCGGAGAAGTGGTTCGCGGCCAGGAGGGGATCGTCGACACGGAGCAGTGCGCCGGCAGCGTCGGCCAAGGCGGCCTCTCGCAGGTCGTGCAGGTCGCGTAGGCGTGCGGAGAGGGTAGGGCTGTCGGCGATCATGCGGGCGAAGTCAGGGCCGGAGAACCCGGCGACCGGGTCGGCGGCTACGACCGCTTCGGTGAAGGTGCGGCGCAGGGCCGACAGGGCTGACTCGCCGGCCTGGCGGTCGGCCACCGTAGAGGCCAGGGAGACGGTGAAGGCGTCCTGGTGGTCCAGGGCCAGGTCCTCCTTGCGTGGGAAGTAGTTGGTCACTGTCTTCTTCGCCGCCCGCGCGGCGGCGGCGATGTCGGCGATGTCGGCGATGGTGGTCTGCTCGAAACCCTGGGCGAGGAACAAGCCGGTGGCGACATCGGAGATGAGCTGCCGGGTCTCCTGTTTCTTGGATTCCCGCAGGCCCGTAGGTGGTGCGGATGGTCCTGCGCGGACAGCTCAGCCTCACCCAGGACGGTGCCGCAGTACTGGACTTGGACGGCACCAAGATCCTGCTGGATTTCGCTGATCCGCTCCCCGATGACGTCGCCGACACGTGGGCCGAGCTCTTCTTCGAGCGCGAGAATGTCAGTCTCTACCCCTACGAACTTTGACGAGGGATCAGGTTCCGTCCCTCTCCCGCCTGGCCTCAGAAAACCATTGGCATTCTTCGCCGGCAAGCCGCGGACCGGGTCGACCAGCCACCGGTGTGAGGCGGGAGTGGTCCGCCCCATCCTCGGCAGCAGCGGCCACACAGCCTCCAGCCGCTCCCACTGTGCATCCGTCAGGTCGCTACGAGCCATCCGAAAATCGTTTCACGACCTTGATCAACGCTTGCTTCCAGACAACAAGCTATGCGTCGCAGTAGTCAGCAGACATCGACATCCTCAGCACCGCGCTCAACGGCCCGGCGATGACCGAGACGACCGCCAGCGACGGCGACGAACCGCCATCCTGCTTCGCCCCCGTCCGCTGACGTTGCCGCTGAGGTTGAAAGGGTGGGGTGACAGGCTACGGAGGCTCCAGACCGAGTCCGGTCTCGGCTATGAAACCGACGAGGATCTGCGGTCGGCGTTGGATGGCGCGTAGGCGGTTCTTCACGAGCGGGGTGAGGTCGTCGATCGTGCGGGGTGCGAGGTTGGCCAGGGACTTCTTCAGGTGGGCCCATACGCCTTCGACCCGGTTGAGGTCGGGTGCGTAAGGCGGGAGCTTGACGATGGTCAGCCATTTGCTGTTGCGTTCGCAGAACTCCCGCAACGCCTTGGCGTGGTGAGTGCTGGCGTTGTCCCACACCACGATCAGCGGGGCACCGTCGAGCTGCCGGCGGGCAGAGGCCAGCAGGTCCGCGAACTCGCGGGCCCGGAAGCCCGTCTTCTCGCCAGTGCGGCCCCGGTACGTCTGGGTCCGGTAGATCAGACGGGTCTCGCGACCCGGTCTGACGCAGTTCATCCCGGCCATCAGGACCCGGCCCGTGGCAGCGGCGTAGCGCTGTCGCTGCGAGACCTCCAAGTC
Source organism: Streptomyces sp. JL2001 (assembly GCF_050917515.1). Lineage (NCBI taxonomy): Bacteria > Bacillati > Actinomycetota > Actinomycetes > Kitasatosporales > Streptomycetaceae > Streptomyces > Streptomyces sp. JL2001. Next base: position 9,485 of record NZ_CP169421.1, read on the forward strand.
CTTCTTCAGACGGCGTGCGCGAGCGGACCGCGCCCGCCGTACGGCGCTGACCTGTTGTTCGGCCGCGGCGATAGCTGCGACGTCGAGGGCGCCGAGGAACACCAGGGATGCCAGAAGAGAGCGTATGGCGGGCGAGCGCAGGACGCCGAGAACGTCGCTGGGGCCAGGGTGCCAGCCACCAGACGCGAGCGGGGTGGACGGTGGCGAAGGCGAGCGAACCGGCGAGGGTGGCTGCGGCAGCGACGGCGAGGACGGCCAGGAGGCTGGCGGTGGCGAGGGAGTGCCCGTCGGCCCCGGCGGCGAGGATCAGCGCGACGGGCACCATGCCCATCGGGAGACGGCCGGTCACCGAAGCCGTCAGCAGGCGAGTGCAATAGCGGTGGCGGAGCACGGCGCGGAACGACGGCGGCGTACGCCGCGATGGCGCGGCAGGCGATGCCGCCGGCGGCGGGGACGTCGCGCGCGTGGCGGGTGCGGGTGGCTTGGGTGCGGGGTGCGGCGCCGGGACGGTGCGGGGGACGTCGCGGAGAGACGCGTGGGCCATCGACTGCTTGCCGCTGTGCGGGGGCTGAAGGAGGAGGGGCCGCCCGCACACCGGGCTTGCGGGGCGCGCGATGTGCGGGCGGCTGCAGCGGGGGCGGGGATCGTCCGCTGTGCCGCAAGGCCGGGCATGAGCGACTGGCGCCACGGCCTGCGACCGCCGCATGGCCCCCTCCCGGGACACGGGACCGCTCGAGTACGGACCGACCGGATCAGCGCGGCACCAACGCAGCGGGAAAGCAAGTGGGAGCACGCCGCGGGTGGGGCACAGGCATGGCCCGGGGTGGTCAGAGCGCGGCCGGGAACCTGTCCCAGACGCGGTGCCCGGCCAGGGCGTCCTTGACCTTCTCGACCGCCGTTGTGCCGCTGTCGGTCACGTCGATGCCGTCGCCCTCGGAGCCGATGCCGCCGGCCCGGAGCAGCTCCTCGCCGCTACCCCACGCGCCGATGGCCTTGCCGTGGCGGTAGGCCTCGGTGAGCAGGAGGAGGACCCGGGGGTCGGGGTCGCCGGCGGTGGCCATCCCTGCCTTGGCGTCCCGTGCACCGTAGGCGTCGGCTCCGTGCCCAGGCGCACCGGCGAGCAAGAGCGCGTCGAATTCGACGGAGCGGGCGTTGGCGAAGGTCCGCTGGATGGTGATCGGGTCCCCGGCGGTGCCGAGGGTGCCGCCTCGAGGCGCGATGACGAGAGGCACCATGCCGGCCGCCAGTACGGCCTGCCGGGCTGCGCGTACACCGTCCAGGTCGGCGCCCTCGTCGGCGACGATCCCGATCACGCGTCCGTCCGTCGGCCAGGTCGCTCCGAGTTGCGAGAGGGCGGGGCTCGGGTCGGTGTCGGCGAGGGGAACGGTCGCCTTGGGTGTCGGCAGCCCGAGGCCGGTGGCGACCTGTCCGCAGAGTTGGGGGTCGATGTTGGCCAGCACGCGCAGGGCGCGTTCCTTGATCGGCTGCTCGTAGCACTTGCTCAGCTCGAACGTGTAGGCGGCGATGATGTGCTCGCGTTCCGGCGGGGTCATGCTGAGCCAGAAGAGTCGGGGCTGGGTGAAGTGGTCCGCGAAGGAGGCGGAGGCTTCGCGGCGCTTGCTCGCGGCGGGGACCTTCACAGGCGTTTCGATGAAGGCGCCCGTGTCGGCGCCGGCGAGGAAGGGGCAGCCCTGGTCGAGGCTGTTGGGCCGGTAGGGGGCGACGCCGGTGTGCACGGCGGTCTGGTGCATGCCGTCGCGGAGCATGTCGTTGACGGGCGCGTGGGGGCGGTTGATCGGGATCTGGCCGAAGTTCGGGCCGCCGAGCCGGCTGATCTGGGTGTCGAGGTACGAGAAGAGCCGTCCGGCGAGAAGCGGGTCGTCGGTGACCTCGATGCCCGGGACGAGATGGCCGGGGTGGAAGGCGACCTGTTCGGTCTCGGCGAAGTAGTTGCTGGTGTTGGCGTTCAGGGTCATCAGCCCGATGGGCTGCACAGGTGCGAGTTCTTCCGGCACGAACTTGGTGGGGTCCAGGAGGTCGATTCCCTCGAAGGTCTGCTCCGGGGTGTCGGGGAAGATCTGGATGCCCAGCTCCCACTGGGGGAACGCGCCGGACTCGATGGCGTCGGCGAGGTCCCTTCGATGGAAGTCGGGATCCATGCCGTTGATCAGTTGAGCCTCCTCCCAGACCAGGGAGTGCACGCCCAGCTTCGGCTTCCAGTGGAACTTCACCAGCACCGTGGCACCGGCCGCGTCGACCAGGCGGAACGTGTGTACCCCAAAGCCTTCCATCATGCGGAAGGAGCGGGGGATGCCGCGGTCGGACATGTTCCACAGCGTGTGGTGGGTGGCCTCGGTATGCAGGGAGACAAAGTCCCAGAAAGTATCGTGGGCGCTCTGCGCCTGCGGGATCTCCCGGTCCGGATGGGGCTTTCCGGCGTGGATGATGTCGGGGAACTTGATCGCGTCCTGGATGAAGAAGACGGGAATGTTGTTCCCGACCAGGTCGAACGTCCCCTCTTCCGTGTAGAACTTGGTCGCGAACCCACGTGTGTCCCGGACGGTGTCGGCGGAGCCACGTGAGCCGAGCACGGTGGAGAACCGGACGAACACCGGAGTTTCGACGTCCTTGGCCAGGAACGCGGCTCGCGTCACCTCACCGGCTGTTCCGCCTCCTGAAGGCTGCGTGCGCATCTACGTCGAGAAGGTCGGCACCCGGGAGAAGATCCTCCCCGAGTACAACGCCGCCCTCGCCGACCTCCGCCCAGCTGACACCCTCACCGTCACGATGCTCGATCGCCTGGGCCGCAACATGGTCGAGCTCATCACCTCCGTGCAGGACCTCGCCGAACGCGACCACCGCCTGGAGATCCTCAGCGGCCCGCTCGCCGGGATGTACGACCCGCAAGGCGCGGGCAAGGTCCTCTTGGTGGTGTTCGCCGTGATGGCGGCAGTCGAGCGGGAGTTCATACACGAACGGACCCTGACCGGCCTGGATACTGCCGCCGAGAAGGGCAACCACGGCGGCCGCCCGCCAGCCGTCGACGGCGACATGCTCGCCGTCGCGCTACGGCGCCGCGACGCCAAGGAATCCGTGGCCTCGATCGCCCGGCAGCTCGGCGTCGGCCGCTCCCCCCTCTACCGGACCCTGGCCGCGTACGACGCAGCCATCGCCACCCGAGAAAGCCCGCAACCGAAGCCGACCGAATAACCGCTAAAGGCCGGGCTCCCTCAACGTGGTCGGCTGCCAGCGCGGAGCCTCGTCGTCCGGAGTGTCCGGACTCGCGAAATGGAAGGGAACCGAAAGGTAGGCGGCCAGACCGCTACCAGCCCTTTCAGCGGCAATCGCCGCCGGATGACGTGGGCTACCGTCCTCGTCCTCGCCTAGGTACCGCTTGGCCGTGCTCGCGTAGAGGGTGGCCAGCACATGCTCTTCCGCGGGTTCCGCGGTGATGGCCAGCAGTCTCACATACCAGTCGTGGACGGTGTCGCCTTCCCAGATCGCCTCGATCGCCACGATGCGGCCAGCGGCGCCGCCAGCACGGTAGGCCAAGGACTCCAGGTCCAGCGGACTGTGCGGGGCACGGGCGATCCTGTCGCCGTAGTGGGCGTAGCGGTCGCCGACGATGAGCTGAGCAGTACCGACCCCCGCATCATCACGGACCAGGCCGACATCGACGACGACACGGATCGCCGCGAGCATGGCGTCCTGAAGGACGTACCCGTCGATCTGGTCGCGGATCCCCGCCGGCAGCTGCTCCCACCAGGCGGTCCGGTCCGGTTTCCGCATCATGCAGAGCCTGCCTGTTCCCCACGCGGCCCTCACCGCAGGGCCCCGCGCGTCACTGTACGTCCAGCACCGCGTTCACCACAGCTCGAAGATCCAGAGAGGCCCCAGAACTGCCACACGCCACGCCGCCGACCACTGACTCGCTCGTGTCGCCCGACACCAGGGCGCAGTCTTTGCTGCTGGAAGCGTCTGCTTTGATCAGCCCTATGACGGAATGGTCTCAGCTCACCCATGCCTACGGCACCGCCGAAGACGTGCCCGGCCTCCTCAAGGCAGCCGGGCCCGATCCGGAGAGTCCCGCGTGGAACGAGCTCTGGTCCCGCCTGTGCCACCAAGGAACGGTATACTCCGCGAGCTACGCCGCCCTGCCCGCGCTCGCCGAGAAGGCGCGCCAGTTGACGGCTACAGACCGAACCATGCCCTTGCTCTTGGCCGCTTCCATCGTCGCCAGCACCGACCGTCCCTACGGGACGCCTGATCCAAAAGATGCCTACGCTGCCGAGATCGCTGAGCTGATCGAGCTGGTGGAGCGGGCACTGCGCCATCCGTCGCTGACCGGCAGTCCAGATCGCTATGTGGAACTGCTGGAAGCCCTGCTGGCTTTCGAGGGAGTCGAGGTGTGGGGGGAGGAACTGCACGGTCTCAGCGGTGACGAGTTCGAGGTTCCCTGCCCTGTGTGCGAGGCCGAGAACTTCGTGGTGTTCGGCGAGTACGGCTACTTCTCAACGACCGACGGCTTCTACATGAACGAGGCTGCTGGGCACCGTAGGGAGTTGCAGCCCGCAGACCCCTCCTCCTTGGAAGGGATGGCCAAGCGGCTTCACGCGCGTGCTCTCGCCGATGGTCAGCACGAAGTCGCGAGCAAGCTGACCTACGTCTTCGGCAGTGCGTACTGCGCGGAGTGCGACGTTCTCTTCCGCGTCGATCACGCCATCGTGGCCCGCTGGAGCAGTTGACCTGCGATGCGCCACTGACGAAACCCTGCGCCACACTGACATCCACTCTGCGCCCGACAGCCACGGAGCCGTCGTTCCATGCCTGCAGCGGGCGCCCTGTCAGGCCCGCCCTATACCCTCCGGCCGTGACGGACATCCAGACCTCTCAGCCGCACGCTCCCATCATGGTCGGCAAGACATGCACGGCGTTCCCGCCAGGGTCCTCCCTGTACCCGCCATGTGAACGGCCTATGCGCTCCAACAAGCTCTGCGACGCTCACAATCAGCAGCGCGCGGCCGGCAAGGACCTGCGCCCGATCCGGCAGCGTCGGGGCTGCGTGGGGGACGGTAGAACGACCACCGCAGAGTGATCAACGGGATCTTGTTCCGGGTTCGGACGGGCATACCGTGGCGGGACTTTCCCGATGGTTTTGGCAGCTGGAAGAACGTTTATGAACGGCACCGGCATTGGTCGGCGGACAGCACGTGGGACCGGATCCTGTGTGCCGTCCAAGCCGACGCCGACCTCGGGGGCCGGATCGACTGGAGCATGGTCAGCGTCGACTCGACGTCCTGCCGTGCCCATCAGCATGCGGCTGGCGCTCGCAAGAAGAAGCCACGTGTCCCGGTAAAGGGACAACGCCTCTGCACCACCGCCCCGACGAAGGACTCGGACGGTCACGGGGCGGCCTGACCTGCAAGATTCACCTCGCCGGTGAAGGCGGCTGCAAACCTTTGGCCTTCCTAGTCACGCACGGCCAGTGGGGCGACGCGCTGCAGATGATCGAGGTCCTCGCACGGATCCACGTTCCCCGCAGAACCTAACCCGGCGACCAGTGGGATCTTCTGCAGCAGCGGCATCCGCTGGGTGACGTCGTTGCGGGTCCGCCGGTCAGCACTACGGCGAACGGCGAGTGGGATGCCCTGGCCGTCGACGATGAGGTGGTGCCTGCCGCCCGGACGTGCTCGGTCGACCGAGCTGGGACCGCTTTTGGGCCCCGTCGAGCGGCCCTGACGTGGGACGAGTCGATCACCGCCCGCGACCAGTCCAGCTTCTTCGCGGCCCGCAGCTTCTTCAGCGGCACCAGATGCAGTTGATCCCACACGCCGGCATCGTTCCAGGCGGCCAGACGCCGCCAGCAGGTCATCCCGGACCCGAAGCCCAACTCCTGGGGCAAGTACTCCCGCTGGATCCCGGTATGCAGCATGAACAGGATCCCGCAGAGTGTCTGCCGGTCCGGCACCCGAGGACGCCCCTCCACCTGCTTCGGCGCCGGCTCAGGCAGCAACGGCTCGACGAGCAACCACAACTCATCCGACAGGATCCATGGCCGCGACTGACGTTTCCCCAGGCTCAGATCAACGACCGTCCGAAGCGAAAGTCACATGAGTAACAGCCTTTCTTGGTACCTCCTGTCACGCCTTCTTGTCACGTTGCGGCCGACTCCGGTGCTGTCATGTCCCGTCCGCAGCGAGATAGGCACGCGTCCGGGTGAGAAGGGACGCAGCGGCAGTGAAGTCGAGATGGGAGCCTTCTCCCTTCACGGTCACCTGCAGGCCCTCATCTCTGCGATGGGTCAGGGTGACCGAGGCATCGCGAGCGCTGAAGTCCCAGCCGGTGATCCGGAGATTTCTCACGCCTGTGAACTTCAGGAAGAACTCAACTGTGTTGTACTCCCGATTCCCCCATTCGAGGGGTGGGTCCACAGGGAGGTCAGATGTTTCGAATGAAAACGTCACCGAGCTATCCCGCTCATCGATCTGCACAAAGTACAGACGGCAATCGTCGAGCTCGGGAGGTGTTCCATAGATTCTGGTGAACCATTCCGAGGAGTCTATGCTGGCAGTCCAATCAGAGTCGCGCATAAAATGTCTTTTCGTCTGTTGCGGGAATGTGGTTGTGACGCATCTGGTCCAGCTTGCTGGAGAAGAGGTGGCGCCCTTCGTCCGTTCCTTCTTTCCCCATTTTGAAGGCGCTTACATGTCCAACCAGAACGGACTCGCTACTTGTGAATTCAAGGTTCAAACCGGCACCCTTCACCTGTACCTGTAGCCTGCGCTCTGCATCCAGTCGCTTTGTGGTGAGCCATGCAGATTTCACCGATGGGTCCCACCGCGTCAGCGAAAAATCTGCCACCGCGAGAAACTGCAGATGGCATTGAACGGTGTCGACGTCCGTGCCATGCCATTCCGGGGGAACAATTTGGGGGAAAGTCAAAAGATCTACCCGGAGGGTGACCTTCGGCCCCTGCCAGTCCAGGTTCATCGAGCGAAAGCGAAAGTTTTCGAGAGGTGGGATCTCTCCGTAGAGGCGGAGGAGAGTTTCGGGGTTTACCAGACTTACGCTATCGGTCATAGTAGTAGTGCTTTTCTGTTCCGGGTATGTGGCCATTGCGTGTATCATCAATTGGTCTCACATGTACGTGTGACGGTTGATACCCCGGCTCCCCGGGCTTCTGGTGGCCAAACCAATGATCTTGGAAGACGATGATGTCCTCGCCGTTGGGGTGTGCGTACGCCTCCTCCCGATAGAATATCGGTTGATGGTTATCATCCAACAGCTGCTTCGAGCCCTGCCACTCGGGGGTCGTTGCCGGGACGTAGTCGTCCACGAGAAAGGGTTCGGCGCCCTCTGGTATGCCGGCCTCTCTCAGTGCCTTCGCTTTGGTTTCCTCCAGGCCGCGGCCGACCTTGGCAGGTGTTTCAGGGCACCCATCTGGTACAAGGCCGAGCGGATCCCTCCACGTGTGCGGATTGTGGACGTAGGCCGCCGGATTCGGGGTCGGGGCCAAGCCCAGCGGGTCCGATGAGAGGTAGCGAGCCGTCTCGGGATCGTAGAAGCGGAAGTAGTTGTAGTGCAGGCCTGATTCCGGGTCGTAGTACTGACCTGGGAAGCGGAGCGGGGTATAGGTAGTGGCCGACCGGTTCCACGCTGTGGTGCCCCAAAGAGTCGTGCGGGTGTGCCAGGCCACCGTTCCCGATTCGTCTACGAGTTCCGTCGGGGTGCCGATCAGATCGGTGATGATCGCGAAGAAGCGTTCGTCATCCCTGTCGGTGCGGCGTTCCGTCTGGGACAGAGGGCGCGTGCCTGCGTGGTCCCAGGTCAGGACGACGTTCGAACTCACCTGTTCGCAGAGATTGGTCCCGTCCCAAATGAAGTGGACGGTCTCCAGCGGAGACTGCTTGGATATTCGACGGCCCAGTGGATCGTAGGTATACCGCCAGGCCGTGCCGTCCGGCGTGGTCACCGAAACCAAGTGGTCTTCTGCATCCCACTCGTACCGCCAGGTTTCCGGTTTTCGGGAGAGGCGGCTCTTCTGACGCAGGACGATCCGGCCTTGGCCGTCGTACTCGTAGCGAATGGAGCCTGCCTGCGTGATGCGCATGCCTTGGTAGGTGCGTGTCCCCGTTGCGGAATGCGATGGCTGTGTAGTAGGCCACTTCGCTTCTGTTTGGTTACCGACCTCGTCGTAGGCGTACCGCTCCGTCCAACCGTCGGCGCTAACCGCTACCACCCGACCTGCGCCGTCCAGGTCAAAGCGCCGCGTGCCCGACAGTCCGTCCACGATAGAGACAAGTCCGCCGTCGTGGCGGTAGCCGTAAGCGCGGTGCCGGAGACGGCTGCCTCGGGATGTGACTTCTTGGACTGTCAGGCGGCTCATGTCGTCGTACGACGAACTCAGTGCTGCGAAGTCCGAGATCGTGCGATCCACTTCACGGCCCAGCGCGTCGAATGAGAAGACGATCTCTCGGCCGGAGGCGGTCAGCTTCGTCCTGCGACCCGCCGCGTCGTACGACCACTCACTGCGCACACCGCCCGGCGTGGTCCGCCCTACTCTCCGCCCGAGATCGTCGTAGGTGTACATCAGAGTTCGGCCGTTGAGCGTCTCCGACCTCAGACGTCCGAAACGGTCACGGAGGCGTTCCAGAGTGGCGTCCGGGCTGGTGGCCGCAGCCAGTTGGTCGGAGAGGTCGTACTCATAGGTGCTGACCGCCCCATCGGCATCCTTGCGGACGATCCGGCCGACGCTGTCGCGGTCGAACCGGATCCTCTGGCCCAAACCGTTCGTCCTGGAGGTCAGGCGGCCCGATGCGTCGTAGTCGTAGCTGAGTGACCTGTTGTCGAAGTCCGTCTCTCTGACGATGCGGCCTGCGGCGTCGTAGGTGTAGTCCCACGTCAGGCCCTGCGGGTTGGTCACCCTTGTCAGTCGCAGGTTCGCGTCATGACCGAACTCGTGGCGGACGCCGTCCGGACCGGTGCGTGAGGTCAGCAGGTCGAAGTCTGTGTACGTGAAACGAGTGGTGCCCCCCATGGCATCGGTGTGGCTGAGGCAGTTGCCCTCGCCGTCGTAGGTCCAGGATTCCACTGTGCCGTCGGGCGCCGTCCGGCGGGACGGTCGGCCCTCGACGGTCCATTCCATCCGGGTCGCCGCGCCGAGCGCGTCCGTGACCTGGATCGTGCGCCCAAATGCGTCATATGCGTAGCGGGTGGTGGCGCCCAGGGGATCGGTGATCTCCACGGGTAGGCCCCTATTGTCCAGGGATAGCCGGGTCGTGGCGCCGAACGGGTCCGTCACCGAGGTGAGTCGGCCGGCCGCGTCGTAGGCGAACTGGGTCGTGGCACCGGAGGGGTCGGTCACGGAGGTGCGGTTGCCGCGCTTGTCGAAGGTCTGCCGCGTGATGTTGCCGTCGGTGCCGATGATGCGGGTCGGCTTGCCGCAGTCGTCGTACTCGACCCGTGTCCGCCGTCCGTCCGGGCGTTCCAGTTCGGTCATGCAACCGTGTTCGTCATAGGTAGACCGCCTGACGTGGCCCAGCGGGTCCGTGCGGGACAGCAGGCGGTTGTGGCGGTCGTATTCGAAGCGGGTGACCGCGCCCAGTGCGTCGATCTCGGCGACGACCTGAGCGCGATCGTTGATCAGATGGCGCTCGGTGTTCCCCAGCCCGTCGCTGAAGGTGGTCAGACGGAGCCCGGTCGTTGGGTCCACGTCGTCCCAGGTGAAAGTGCCCTCAAGATGTCCGTTGGTGCCCGACTGATAGGTGCAGCGGTCCTGATCGTCGTAGGTGTAGTCGTACTGGCTGCCGTTGGTGTCGATCCACGAGGCGATGCGGCCGTGCTCGTCGCATTCGAAGCGCAGAGGGCGGCCGCAGGAGTTGGTGACCTCGGTCAGGTGGCCGCCGGTGTAGCCGTAGCGCAGGATCTCCTGGTCGGATCCGTCCGCCGCGGCCCCCGCAAGGTGGAGGGCCACCACTCGGCCTTCGCTCGTGGTGAGCTTCAGGTGGTAGCCACCGTGGTGGACGAGCGCGGTCGGGGCACCGGTCTCGTCGTACTCGAAGGCGATCCAGCGGCCGTTGCGATCGTCGATCTGTGCGAGGAGTGCGATGTCGCCGCTGTGATCGACGAAGTGCCGGACCCTTCCTGTGCCGGGGTCGGTGATGGTGTAGCCGTCCTCGACCCGGTCCAGAGGCCACTGCCGGCCATGGGTGGGCATGACCGGGACGCCTGGGGCCGGGTGCGGATAGGCGAGCAGGCTGCCCTCGTCACAGCTGAATATCACCCCCTCTGAGTCGATCTCCAATCGCTGATCGACCGTCGACGACCACGCCGGGCCGAACCAGCGCCCTGAGCGGCGCGAGGAGTCGAAGGTGCGCCGGAAGACAAGCGACAGTGCGCCGGGCAGGGTGATGTCCGTCTGAGGGAGCAGCATGCGGCCCGTTGCGATGTCGATCGGGTCGCTCTTGCACGCCGTCTCGCCGCATGTCTTTCCGTTGCTGTCCGGGTTCTTCTCGTGGTCCCCGCGGCTGCCGCCTGGCTTGTGGCCGTCGGGCAAGTGCTTGGTGCCGTTCAGGCCGGCTCGCAGGCCGCCCTTGATCGCGCCGCCTCCCTTCGTTCCGAGCAGCTCGGGCACCAGGCGGCCGAGGAACTCCGACGGGTCGCCCTTCGCCGCGTCCCAGGCGTTCTTCAGCGCCCGGTCGGGGTTGGCCACCGTGGACACCAGGCCGGCGAGCGTCATGTTGACGCCCTTGTAGTACTCCGCCGGGTGGGTCAGGTTGTACGGGTCGATCGGGTTCACAGAGCGCACGAAGTTGACCAGGCCGGCCGTGCCCTTGACGACACCGCCGCCGAAGTGGGCCAGTTCGATGCCCTGACCCATCCCGTAGTCCATCAGCTCGAGCTTGGCCCGCTCGCGTCCGGTCGGCTCCTTCGGCGCGTGGGCGAGCGCGGTGGTCATCGCCGCCTTCGCGGTGTCCCCGGCCTCGTTGCGGGCCTTGCGGGCCTCGTTCAGGATCTCCCGGGCGCGCTGCCGCTTGGACTTACCGGGATCAGAGAACGCGCCGGGGTCCGGCAACGGACTGTCGCTGGTGCGGGCCGCGTTGTAGGCGTCGACCTTCTTGTTGTACGTGTCGGCCGCCGTCTTGGAGTCCTTGTCGCCCTCCTGGTACAGCGCGATCGCCTCACGCGCCTTGCCCTGCGCGCTCACGACCGCCTTCGAGTACGTCTCCAGGGCCTTGGCCGCGTTCTCCATCGCGTCGGCAGCGTGCAGCCAGTCCGTGGGCAGGGTCTGGAACTTCTCCCGGAAGGTGTCGGCCGCCTCGCCCTTCCAGTGACCGGAGTCCAGCTTCCTCATGCCGCTGCCGACCAGGTCGAACGCCTTCTGGAAGTCACGGAGGTTCTTCACCGCCTCGGCGATCTTCTCCGGCTTGCCGTGGATCAGCTCGTCCGCATCTTCGGTCTGCCCGAGCTGCTGCTCCCCGACCGTCGCACCGAGCGAGGAGGCGGTCTCATCCCCCCAGTCCTCGACCGCGTCCGCCCAGTCGTGCGCCCCGACCTTCTCCAGGCCCTCACCGGCCTTGTCGGTCACATAGTCGACGCCCTCGCCGACGAGTTCCTTGCCCTTGTCGATCCCGTCACCGATCTTGTCGATGCCCTTGTCGACCAGACCTCCCCAGTCCACCATCAGCGGCTCTCCCCCCACCGCGGCTGCTCGGCCTGATCGACCGTCGCCTAGTCGGGATCCAGATCCTCCCTGAGCTGTGCGTCAAGGCGATCACGGACGGCCGGATCGATCAGACCGGAGCGCTCCATGGAGTCCATCTGCGCATCCATGACGTCATAGCCGGTGTTCTTCCAGTTCTGCTTCACCTCGCCGTGCGCCTCGGAGAACGACTCGCCGCTCCAGTCGGCGTTGTCCCACATGTGCTGGTCACGGATCGTGTCCCAGCGCATCCCCTTCACCTCGTCCTCCGACAGATGCGGGTTCCCGTTGAGGGAGTTCACCCCGATCTTGATCGAGTCCTTGATGTACTGCTCCTGCTCCGCGAACGAGCCCGCCGACAGGCCCACTCCCCGCGCAAAACCGTTTCCCCGCAGGGTCAGCGCGCGTACGCCCCACTCCCAGCGGTTGCAGAACGTCTCGAATTCCGACGTCAGCCCACCGTGCCCCAACTCCAGCCCCGAGAGAGCCAGATCCGAGAATCCACGACCCGCCGACGCCTCCCCGATCATGCCGAGCTCCTTCAGCTCGGCATGCGCCAGGTCGATACCCTTCGCGATCTCCACCAACGCCGCCGCCGGCGCCGCGAGATCCGGCTTGTCCCCACTCATCGCGTCCCCGTTCCCCCGAGATTCACCGCCACCTCGTCCGGGACAATCCCCGCCACCGGCGGAAAGAGCGCCCCGTCCGCACTGCCCGCATCCAGCGCGACACCACCCGGCCCGGGCAGCATCGGCACCATCACATCAAGAAGCCGCGCGCCCAGGATGGTCCGGTACGTCCACTCCCGCCCGGCCCCTCCTCGCGCCACCGCGAACCGCGCCAGCGCCTCCTCGTCCGAGAAGGCTCAGATCCACCGCACACCGTCGAAGTCGGCAGTCCACAGGCAGTCCTGGTCGTCGAAGGGCACCAGTACGGCGGTACGTCGGAATTCGCCGAGCAACCGCGCAAACTCCCGCCGCGCGTACGCAGCTTCATCGGCAGGCTCCCGGTCCGGCGAAACAGGCGGCCTCCCAGCGGCCAGGATCTCCGACGTCGGCGCAGCTGCCGAAGGTAGTCCCGACACTGCCACGTTCGTCAATTCGGCTAGACGCGTGATCTGTTGAGCGTTCGGCATCTCATCCCCGTTGTCAGTCACGTGAGCATGCTGCCATGTGCATTCGCTACCAGCGACCCGCCCTCGACGATCGCAGCGTTCACACCGTCGCTCACGCAGCGGCATGCAGGAAGGGACGGCTTGCCCTCAGCCGCTCCCCATCGCGCTGACTAGTAGGGCCAAACAGTGGGCCAGGCAGCCACTTGCCTCGCAGGCCCTGCCTGCAGGCCATCCGCACCGAGGACGATGCGGAGTAGGCGCTGGGCACCCCGGGAGCTGGGCCGCGCGCCTTCCAGCTCACCGTTGGCACCCACCGCTCACCGTTGGCACCCACCGCCACTACGCCAGCCAGGCCAATCCGATCGTGCTCAGCCGGAGCGGCGGGCGCGGGGTGAGTGCCGGGGGGAAGCGCAAGCTGAACAGGCGGTTCGCGGTGGAGCGGAACCAGTCGGCTGAGCTGGAACCGCAGGTGTGGGGCCAGCTGCCCTTGTTCGCTCCACCACGCACCTCGACCCGCGACACGGCCCTCGCCGGCCGACGGCTGTCCGGCTGGGATGGGGCCGAGACTGTGCTGCTGACGCTGACCGCCAAGCGCCGCATGAGCAAGGCCTGGCGCTGCTGGGTCACCGAGATGGTCCGGCTCGCACTGTCGTTGCGCGAGGCCGACGGCGCCGAGCTGACGTGTGAACGGCTGCTGCGGGAGCTGCCCAAGTCCGGCGACGTGGTCTGCATTGTCCTCCTGCGCGTGGGCCTACTGGTCAGCGCGGCTCGCATCGCGCTCCTGCGGCGACTGCAACGCCTGGTTGCCCGAGAGTCGGTATGCGGGATTTCGCTGCGACCCGTGGCGGGAGTGGCGCATGCCAACCGTCACCAACGCTGGCTCACCAGCGCCAACCCCCACGTGCTGGTTACCCAGAAGACCGCCCCTGACCCGGACTACCCGGCCGTGCACCGGATCACCATGCAGAAGGTCCTGCCCAGGGGACAGACCCTCGACAGGCTGCGCCAGGACCGGATCCTCGACGAAGCGTTCGCCACCGGCGACCCGCTCAAGCTCATGAGGCTCTTCGGCATCACCGAACAGACCGCCATGCGCTACGTCGGCACCGCCTACCCGGAGCGAACCGCGAAACTGCCCAGGTAGCGGGCACCCGCCGAGCCCGATGCCGCAGCGAAAGCCCGTGGCGGTGTCGCAGCGGGTCCGGCATCATCCCTGTGTGATTGTGATGCAACCCGTTCTGGAGATCTTCGCTGCCGCCGACTTCGCGCTCTGGCCGGTGGGCGAGCAACAGTCGTACGGGTACCTCGTGCTGGACGGGGAGCTGACTCCAACGGAGGTCGGCACGGCGGTTATGCGGATCGCCGACTGCAACAACTTCGAGCCGCAGGAGGAGCACGGGCCGTGCCCGACCGACCCGCTCGGCGTGTTCCTGCACGGGCTGCTCACCATGCCCGACCTGTTCGCCGCCGGCGGGTTCCGGGTTACCGACATAGCCACCGACACCGTCTTCGTCGAGCCGGGCTGCTGCAACGGCCTGGAGACCTGGCGGGACTGGCGGGAGGTGCTAGACGGCACCGGCTGCTCCTACTTCGGCCACGACCCGTCCTCGGCGGCCGAACGTGTCGGCGACACCGTCCGGCTGACTCTCGACGCCTACGCGAAGGACGGCAGCCCGGTGATCGAGCTGCCGGTGGACCAGGTGCGCGCGCTCGTCGCCGGTGCCCAGACGGACCTGCGGGACTTCCTCAGCCTCGCCGGAACCTGGGCCGAACAACACCTGCCGACACACGCCGCCGCCGTCACGGCCGCCTTGGCCCGGGCAATGGACCTAGAGCTCACAGAATGACCAGCTTCCTGACCCACCGGGCGCGCGTGCACGACGCCCGGCTCCCTCTCCACCGGCGGCACAGCGCGCTGCGCACGTGCCTCACCGTTTTCGCTCCTTACGGCCTGCGGGCGACATACCACCACCTCACACTCAGCGCCGCGGTCCCTCGACAGTTGGAGGCGGACCCGGACGCGCTGGCGCGGGCGGTGGAGGAATTGCACGAGGCGCGGGTGCTGTGGCTCGTGCGGGCAGAGGAGTACACCGTGCAGCGTCGGGCGGAGAAGCAGGCCGGGCGGCGGGCTGTGCCGAACCCTCGGCCGTGGTGGCTGCGGAGCTGGTGGGAGAGCCCAGAGCGTGCATGGTTCGAAGACCCGTTTCGCCACCCGTCGCTGCGACTGTCCGAGTACGTCCGGCGACAGAATGCGCTTCTGGACGGCGCCGATCTGCCCGGCTGCCCGGCTTGCGGGGACGAGGGACCGCGAGTGCTGAGCTCGACCGGGCATGGCTGGGTCGAGCTGTGCCGTGGGTGCGCGTGGGTGCTGGCGCCATGTCCGTGCGGCCAGCGGCACCGGTTCGTACCGGATACCCCATTCAACTGGAACGGGATCTGGCAGCGGGCGCACATGAGCGATGACGGCATGCCGAACCCACACTGGCCTGCGACATAGCCACTCGGTGCGGCAGGGCGAACGCTCGGGAAGCCAAAGCCCGTAAACCACGGCGAACCCACGCGCAGGACCACCACAGGCATCAGCTGACCTACAGGTTCCGGCCTCCCAGCGCTCAGGATTCCGGGAACCCGCGGGCTTTCATCCCGACCGAAACATAAACGCGCACACTGACACGGCAAAACTCTGGCCAGTGGGTCAGGCACCGCGATCCGCACGGGGTCCCGGGGCGCGGGATCAAGGTGCACGCGTAGGCAGGACCGGCACGGCCGAGGCTCGGGAGCGGGGGGCGTATCCCGGGTGCCTGGCCTTGGGCGCCTTCGGGTTGGATGGGCCTGTGGCGAGAAGACCCAAGATGAAGAAGAAGCGGCCGCCCTTCGGCATACCGAGGGAGATCATCCTGCTGACGGGCCGACGCGACGTGTGGCCGTACACCTTCGTCGCCGACGATTCGAGCGGTGCGTGCGGGAAGGTCGCCATGCCGTCCGACACGGCCGTCGAGGAGGTGCAGGTGGCGCTCTTCGCGCCCCTGGCGGAACTCACCCGCACCTTTCACGGCGTCGACCTCGAGGTGGCCTGGTCCTGCCTGACACCCGATTCGTGGGTCGGCAGGATCCGGCATGTCGCCGTGACGGAGCCTGCTCAGGCCGACGGGGTGGGCGAAGCAAGGTGACCTCGTGTCGGTCGACGTGAGGAACGAACAAGGTGGCCCGCCAGACGACTCATGATCCGTCGGTCGAGCCCGCGGGCCTCCCCGTGGTGGGTAACGCGTAGACCTGCCACCACCGGTCTGCCTCAGCGCGAGCCAGTTCGGTGTCGTACCGGCGGGTCGGTCAATGGGACGAAACGAAGCCGGCTGACTGGTCCAGGTGGAACGGTGAGCCGGGGATTTCGGGCGTCCAACCGGCGGCGAGAGCGGTGCCAATGCTGTCAGCGACATGGGTGGGAAGGACCGGGGGGCCTTGTGCTCCCACCCAGTTGCTCGGGTGCGGCTGGCTGGTGGCGATCACCAGCGTGGTGCCCGGCGTCTCGGCGTGCTCGGCTGCGTAGGCAAGGGGGGAACGGGCGAGGCCCTGGTCGTAGGTCGGCCGTCCCCGAAGCCGCCACCGGTAGGTGGTGCCGTCCACGGTGATGAGCCGCGATCCCTTTGTGACCAGTGCCATGTCCACACCCTACTTCCAGCGGGTTGGCGGGCACGAAGCCCACGGACAGCCCGGCGGGCGACGAGGGGCTCACATACCCGCCGGGTCCCGGCCGACCCCGCCACCCGGTATCCCTCACCTCGGCCGACACCAGGACACCTTCCCTCACCCATCCCCCGGCAGGCGCCGGTAGCCGCGCAGTGCTGGGTCAGGTGTAGAACTGCATAACCGGTCTGGCTCAGCGCGAGCCGGTTCGATGTCGTACTGGTCTGCGTCGAAGTGGGTTTCCGACGGCGGCTTCCCGTGTCGGGAACGGCGTCGGCCATGCGTCGAGCCATCCGCAGCGCCTACCACGGTGTTCGGACCAGGTCATGCTGCCCCTTTCCGGTCTGGCAGATCGGCTGTTGCGGCGTGGTGGTCAGCGGTAGGCGGCGAGAAAGACGCGGGCGCCGGCGGCGGCGTAGCGGTCGAGGTCGGCTTCGGTGTCCTGGGACCGGCCGGTGAACATGGCCTTGTTCACCGGAATCCACAGCAGGAGGCCGGAGAAGTGGTTCGCGGCCAGGAGGGGATCGTCGATACGGAGCAGCCCCTGGTCGGCCAGGCGTTGGAAGGTCGCTGCCAGCGTGGCGAGCCCTCGCTGGAAGCCCCGCTCGTACCACTCGGTGCCCAGGTCGGGAAAGACGTCGGCATTGGCGATGATCAGGCGCCGCAGCTGGATGACCTGAGGGTGAGCGAGGGTGGTCAGGAGCTGACGGGCCAGTCGGGTCAGGTTCTCTTCCAGGTTGGAAGCGTCGGTCGGGATGTCGGCCAGCAGGTCGATCGTGGTGTCGAGCCGGTCGGTGGTGGCCAGCACGATCTCGGCGAACAGCTTCTCCTTGTCCGAGAAGTGCTTGTAAACGGTCTGTTTGGACACCGCGGCCAGCTTTGCGATGTCGTCCATGCTCGTTCCCGAGTACCCCTTGTCCAGGAAGACGCTGGTCGCGGCCTCCAGGATCGCCTCGTGCTTGCGCACTGAGCGGCTGTCCATCATCGACTCCTTCTACTTCCGTGTCATCTTCCCACAGAGTACTGGACTGACCAGTACTCATGTGGGTACTGTACCGTCCAGTTCCGAACGGGCTGCAGCCTGCAGGCCTGAGTGCGGGCAGAATTTGGAGTGATTTCCCATGGATAAGGTGTTCTCGGCCGACGGCACGACCATCGCCTTCGAGCAGCACGGCTCGGGCCCTGCAGTGGTTCTTGTCGGCGGCGCCTTCATGACCCGCGGCGATTCGGCCGGACTCGCCGGCCTGCTCTCCGAGCACTTCACTGTGATCACGTACGACCGCCGGGGCCGCGGCGACAGCGGGGACAGCCCGGAGTACGACGTGCAGCGCGAGGTCGAGGACCTGGACGCGCTGATCCGGCGCGTGGGCGGCGAGGCGATGGTCTTCGGCATGTCGTCCGGTGCCGTGCTGGCGCTGGAGGCCGTGGCCCGGGGCAGCGCCGTCTCCCGGCTGGCCGTGTACGAACCACCCTTCATCACCGATGACAGCCGTCCGCCGCTGCCCGTCGACTACGTCGCCCACCTGACGGAGCTCGTGGGGCGAGGAGCGTACGGCGATGCCGTGGCCTACTTCATGAGCGCGGCCGTGGGTATGCCCGCCGAGGCCGTCGCCGGGATGCGCCAGGCCCCCTTCTGGGCCGGAATGGAGGCCACCGCGCACACCCTGCCCTACGACGGCCAGGTCATGGGCGACACGATGTCCGGACGGCCACTGCTCGCCGACCGCTGGCAGTCCGTGACCGTGCCCGTTCTCGTCGGCAGCGGGGACGCGGGCGCACCGCAGATGCTCACCAGTGCGCGGGAACTCGCCGCGCTGGCGGACAACTTCGCCCTGCACGTCTTCCCCGGCCAGGAGCACAACATCGACCCGGAGCTTCTCGCCCCCGTCCTGACCGGCTTCTTCACCACCGGGGAGCAGGCGTGAGCAAGGTCTTTGCCAGTCTGGGCATGTCCCTGGACGGCTTCATCGCCGGCCCCAACTCCCGTCCCGACAACCCGCTCGGTGACGGCGGAATGCGCATCCACGAATGGGTCTTCGGCGTCGAGAGCTGGCGGGAGCGCCAGAGCATCGACGGCGGGCAGACCAACCAGGACGACGACATCGTCCAGGAGAACTTCTCCCGCGCCGGCGCCTACATCATGGGGCGGCAGATGTTCGCCGAAGGCGAGGCAGACTGGCCCGACCCGCCGCCCTTCCGCGCCCCCGTCTTCGTCCTCACCCACACCCCGCGGGAACCGTGGGTGCGGCAGGGCGGCACCACCTTCACCTTCGTGACCGAAGGGATCGACAGCGCGCTGGCCCAGGCTCGCAAGGCCGCAGGGGACAAGGACGTCCAGATCTCCGGCGGTGCGGACACCGTACGGCAGTTCATCGCCGCCGGACTGCTGGACGAACTCCAGATCCACCTCGCGCCCGTCGTACTCGGCTCGGGCCTCCGGCTCTTCGACGGCGTCTCGCCCGGTCTCGGACTCGTGTCCACACGGGTGGTCGACTCCCCCCAGGTCACTCACCTCACGTACCGGATCACAACGTCATAGGGACCGTCGTCAAAAGATCTTGTCGAGACGGCGCGGGGGGTCATGCACGATGCTTGCGTGGAACATCTCTCTGGCGACATGCGCGCTTCGCTTCGGCTGTTCGCCTTCTACTTGGCGAACGGCACCATCGACGTTGAATGCTCGATGGGTTCGACTACCGCACGACCGTGTTTCACTCCGGCTCTTCGCTGGAGCAGGTCTTCGCGATCTATGGCAATGTCCTGCACGTTGACGCAGATGGCATGGTGCTGAATGACGGGGATGCGCAGTACCGGGTCGCGCAGTGGATTCGGGCGTGCTGCGACCCCAGCTACCGGGTCGAGCCGCCGCTCCCGCGTCGGCATCGGCGTCGCCGCGGCCCGCAGGCACCGGACCCGCTCACCAAGGACACCGTGCGCATCGACCTCGACACCGCAGCCGCCGAGGCGGGCGTCCCGGCGAACGCTCCGGACTACGCGCGGACGTTCGAGGACGCTCCGGCCGCCTCGCCGCCCTCGTGCGCCGTCGCGTTCAGGGCTCTCGGCGACGCGACGGCCCCGCTGGGCCCTCTCCGACTGTCTGCGTTCGCGGCGCAACTGGCGGTTCGGTCGGCCATTACCTCCCCGGATCCGTACGCGAGATTCGTGTCTGGGCCGGCCACGATCTCGACGAGCTCGTCCCGGGTGATGTCCGCAACCGCAGGACGCGCCGGCGGGGCCGCCTCCGTCGCGAACTCCTCCAGACTCCTGCTGCCGTAGTACTCGGCGAAATCGAGAGCCTCGTAATCGTGCCCCGTCATCCCGTTGAACGCAGCGATCGCCTCGCCCGCCGCCTCCGAGCACGTTTCCGGAAGGTCAGCGATTCGCTCCACCTCGGCGCACAGCTCATCCAGCCGCTGCCGACTCACCAGCGGGGGCACCAAATCTGATCGCAAGTCCACGAGCTCATTGTCCCCCGCTGCCGACACGCCCGAGCCGAACGCTGCGCGCTGCCCCTTGGCATCCCCATGCCTGGACAACTCCATCGAGCACTGACGTCCAACCCCCACACACGTCGACCTACAGCCGACCGTCATCGCAGAGGTCGCTGGTAGTGACTTCTCGATCGGTGAATGCCCTGGTGAGCTAGGGACACCAGCCCATCACGCGGTCGAACATGCGGATGCAGAAGCCCTGGCCCGCTTGCTCGCCAGCAGCTCTGATCCCGCTGAGGTCTTCAGCGACCTGACGCTGCTGGCGCAGGCGAGGTGATCGGCTTCGGCGGCACCGGGCGAGGCAACCGATGCGTTCAATGGTCCGGCAAGGACGGCTCGGCCGCTGCGAGGCCTCAGCAACACGAGCGCCCGCAATGCAGCATGTCGATGGCGGCTTGGGCGGTGAGGGACTGCTGCCGCCAGGCGAGGGCCGGGGCGCTGGCCTGCAGCAGGCGGGCGGGTAGCGGGAAGGTGATGAGCAGCCGGAAGGCCTCGGTCGGGTGTCCGGAGTAGAGGGCGGCGGTGTATAGCCGACGCCGCGCCTTCACGAGGTCCGGCTCCAGGTCAGCGACCTGGGGCTTCGTTGTCGTCCAGGGCTCTGAGGGTGCCTGCCGTGCCCTGTGCGTCGACAAGGCGCGCGAGTTCCACCCGCGACGAGATGCCGAGGCGGGCGTAGATGCCGCGGAGGTGGTGGTCAATCGTGCGGGGGCTGAGAACCAACCGGATCGCGATCTCGCGATTCGTGGCTCCCTCCGCCACCATGCTGGCGATCAGGGTCTGCTGCGCGGTGAGCGCGCCAAGGGCCGCCGTCGGGAGGCGGGCGCACCGGGCCGTATCGCCGAGTGCGCGCAGCTCCGCCTCCGCATGCCGTGCGCTGGGCAGGGCCCCGAACTGCTCGAACGCCTGGAGCGCCGCACGCAGCCGGTCCCGCGCCTCCGTGGTTCGCCGCATCCGCCGGAGGGCGATGCCGTACAACAACTCGGTCCGCGCGCGCTCGAGGTGACGGCCATCCGCGTCGTGCAGGTCCAGGGCGTCACGGTAGTGGGCGTCGGCTTCCCCGCCGGAGGTGAGCAGCGCCCGGCAGCGGGCCGCGAGGGCCAGATGCCCCGGGCTGGCGACGGTGCCCGCCCAGCGTGTGTAGCCGACGGCCGCCGCGGCCGCGGCGGCGGGTTCGCCGGCGCGGACGGCGGCCTCGACATAGTGCGGGGTGGAGAGCAGCCGAATCGCCGGATGCCCGTGCCCGGGGCCGAGGCGGGCGAGGGTGCGCAGCTGGGAGGCGGCTTCGGCGGGGCGGCCCTGCGTGAGGTCGAGGTAGGCGAGCGCCCAGAGGCTGAGCGCCGTGGCGAGCCCGATGCCGTGCTCCGCCGCGTACGACCGTGCCTGCCGGGCGCGGTCCCGGCACGCGGTGGTGTCGCCCTGGACCGCGGCCAGCAGGGCGAGGCCGGCCAGGATGTGGCAGGCGACGTTGTCCTGGCCGGTTTCGCGGGCGAGGCGGTGCGCGTCGACCGCGGTGGCCGTCGCGGCACCGAGGCGCCCGTTCCACGCCTCGGCGTACGCGCGGAACTCCAGCGACCGGGGCAGGACGGCGTGTTCGCCCTGGGCGCGGGCGGCGGACTCGGCCTGGTGCGCCGTGGCCAGGGCAAGGTCGTCGTCGCCGAGATAGAGCGCGGCCAGCGCCGCATGGACCAGCACGGTGGGGTTGTCGCCGTGCCGGGCGAGGGACACGGCTTCGCGGAGCCGGACGACGGCCTCGGCGTAGCGGCCGCATACGGCGGAGGCGATCCCGGTGAGTCCGGCGAGCAGGGCGCGGGCAGCGGGCGCGGACGGTGGCGGGCTCTTCCGGGCGAGGACCGCGGCCTGGTGGCAGCGGTGCAGGTCGCCGGTGTAGTGGCCGACTTCGGCAGCGTACGCGAGGGCGTACGCTGCGGTCGCGGGGGCGTCGAAAGCGTACCCGGCAGGCGTACCGCCGGTCGCAGAACGCCCTGCGCCGGTCACGGCGCACACCCCCCGCGCGCCGGCGAAAGCGGAGGTCGCCGCCTCGGCAAGGTCGTCGTAGGCATCGGGGGCGTGCCCGGAGCGCAAGGTGACCAGGCCGCGCAGCAGCCTCACGCGGGGATCTGTGCCGGCAGCCGTGCGTTCCGCGGCGGCGAGGAGGCAGCGTGCCCGGTCGGGCTGGCCGCCGTGCCAGGCGTGGAGGGCGGCACGGGCGAGGGCGGCGTGGCGGACGGCGGTGTCGGAGCTAAGGAGCGCGGAGCGTTCCGCATGGTGGGAGGCGGTCGCCGGGTCGGGGGCGGGTGCGCTGGCCAGGGCGCGGGCGAGGCGGCTGCTCGGACCAAGGGAGGCGCAGGCGCGATGCCAGTTCCACGGGCCGGGCTCGGTCCTCGAGTCGAGGACGAACGCCAGCGATCTGTGGGCAAGGCGCCGCTCCTCGGGTCCGGCGCTGTCATACACCACGTCCCGTACCAGCGGGTCGGCGAAGACGAGACCGGCGGCGGTGGAGCGGATGAGGTCGGCCTCCTCGGCGGGTTCCAGGTCCGTGGGCTCGTGTCCGGCGGCAACCACCGCGCGGTCGAACGCCCGGCTCTCCACGGGGTGCTGGTCGGCGGCGGCGAGCAGCAGCAGTCGGCGCGTGGCGGCCGGCAGCCGGGCGAGGCGGGTGCGGTGCTGTTCCGTGGCCAGCAGTCGGCAGGTCAGCGGATCTGGCAGCGGGTCGAGGCCGGCGCGTTCACGCGCGGTGAGTGCGGCGGTGAACTCGGCCGCCGCGCGCGCGTCGCCGTGCACCGCGAGCCAGATGCGAACGCTGACGCCGTCCTGCGACAACCCGGGGGCGCAGGCATCCGGCTGTTGTCCCGGCGCACCCGCGCTGCGTGGCCCAACTGGCATGTCTCGTAACGCTAGAGCTAAGTTACCGGCGTGTAAAGACTGGTGAAACAGCCGATGGCTGTGGCGTCGCGCCGCCCTCACTCTGGGGCTCCCCCAACGAGTGCGAGGATCCCCGATGCGACGATTCACCCGTGCGCTCTCCGCCGTCGCGGCCTGTGCTGCGGCGGCGGCCGTCCTGCTGCCGGCGGCCCCGGCCCAGGCGGCCGTGCCCGATCCGGTTCTGTTCGTCCACGGATACAAGGGCGGCGCGTGGAACTTCAACGAGATGGTCTCCGACTTCAAGGCGTCCGGCTGGCCGGCCGACCGGCTGTACGCGATGTCGTACAACCCGTTCCAGTCGAACGAGACGACTGCCGCGCAGATCCGCGACCAGGTCAACGCGCTGCGCGCCCGCACCGGCGCGGCGAAGGTGGACGTCGTCACCCACTCGATGGGCGGCCTGGGCTCGCGCTGGTACCTGAAGTTCCTCGGCGGCACCTCGTACGTCGACGACTGGGTGTCCTTGGGCGGCCCGAACCACGGCACGAACGCGGCGCAGGTCTGCGACTGGGTGCTCGCGTCGTGCAAGGAGATGGCGACGGGCAGCACCTTCCTGACCGCCCTCAACGGCGGTGACGAGACGCCCGGGGCCGTCAACTACGGGACCTTCTGGTCCACGTGCGACGAGTTGATCAACCCGGACTCGAGCACGGTCCTGTCCGGCGCGAGCAACACCAACGTGGGGTGTGTGGAGCACGCGTGGCTGCTGGTCAGCGAGAACGTCTCGCAGCTGACGCGGAACTTCGTCAGATGACGCGAGCCGTCACCGACTGAGCCTCGGAGGCGGAGGGCGGTCACCCCGAGGCCGTCCTCCGCCCGGACGCCTCGGCGCGGGACCAGGTCCGCGGCGAGACCCTTCTCGGCTACCGCGCGCGACGGAAGTGAACGGCCGTAGCGGATATGCGTGGGCGCATTCTGGCAGCAAGTGCACCACAGCGCTTTTTGCCCACCAGCCCCTTCAAAGCCCCGGTCACGCCGCCTCCCAAGCAGTTCGCCGTAGGCGACCAGGTCACACACGACGTGTACGGCCTCGGCCGGGTCATGGGCATAGAGGAGGGGATCGCGGCGGTCGTGGACTTCAGCTGGGCGCAAGAGCGGGTCTTGAGTCCGTAGGCCAAGATGAGCAAGCTGTAGGACCGCCGTGATCGCGGCCATGGCCGGCTCGTGGGTGCTGGTGTCGACGTTGACTGCTTCCAGGCTCTGGCAGCGTGCCCCAGCTGTGCCCTGCGGGGCGGTGAGCAGCGGTCGACATGGGCGTCTCGGGATCGGCGAGGAATGCCAAACCCAGGAGCGTTTCCGTCCGCCGGAAGCACCGGAGCGGCACCTGACCGGGCCGCCACCGCCTGAACAGCGCAGTCGTCCCGCGGAGCCGACGGGGACGGGACCGTCTTCCCGCTCCCGGAGGTGCGGCGCTCCCGTCGCCGGAGCCGTCACCCACCCCAGTGGGCGGGTCCTGATCCGTCACGTTCCGCCGCCGCGGCCGCCCGTACCCGTTGCTCCTCGCGAGCGGAGCCGACGTCCCGTTCCAGGGCTGTACGGCTCACGGCCGTCGCGAGGTCCTCCAAGGCCTGCTTCTGCATCTCCGCCCCGCGCCGCACCACCGGGCTCCCGTCTCCGGCGGCGGCGCCCTCCCACGCGTGGAGCGCCTCCTCCACGCGCGTCCAGTCCGGGTTCCTGTGCTCGCGCACGTCGACCGCCGCCTGGGCGGTGCCCGCCTCCAGGGCCTCGGCGAGCCGCTCCGCCTCGGGGACGGGACGGCTTTCGTCCCGCGGGACGTGGCTCTCCATGAGCATCGCCGCCCGGTCGAACCCCTGGAGCGCCTCCTGCGCCTCCTCCGCCTCGCGTGACGTCAGGCCCCTGGGGCGGACCGGTTCCTGTCTTGCCCGGTCGTATGTCTCCTGCCAGGCGGCACGTGCCTCCCTGCTCGCGAGCAGTGCCCTGCGCAGGTCGGCGCGATGTTCCCGGGTCGGTTCGGCGTGGCTGCGGAGCACCGCGGCCGCGTAACGGCCCTCGGCGGCGAGCCAATCCGCGAGTCGGCCCGGCAGCCGGGGTGTCTCCCATGCGGGGAACACCATGTACGCCAGCATCGCCAGGGCCCCGCCGAGCAGGGTGAGCACCACCCGCTCCGGGACCGTCTGCTCCCATGCCTGTCCGCCCATGCCGAGCAGGAAGACGACGTATGCGGCAGTGAAGCACTGGGAGTAGGCGTAGCCAGTACGGTTCAGCATGAAGGACAGGCCCGCCGAGACCACCGCCAGCAGGCCGAACACATGGGCGTCCGGGCCGAGGGCCCGCACCATCCCGGTGGCGAGCGCGACCCCCGCCAGGGTCCCGGCGAGACGGGCCACCGCCCGCGCGTACGTCTGGTGAAAGTCCGGCCGCATCACCATCACCGAGGTGATGGGCACCCAGTAGCCGTGGCCCACCGGTAGCCGGGCGGCGATCAGGTAGCCGAGCGTGGCCACCGCCGCCAGGCGGACGGCGTGCCGGAACACGGGAGAGTCCCGGCGGAGCTCAGGGCGGACCGCCCTGACCACGACCGGCACCAGCCGGAACATGGTCGGGCGCACCAGGAACTGGGCGTCCGCGGGGCCGGGTGGCGCGGGCGTCCTCCCACGCGTGCCGCACCGGGCGATCTCCAAGGCCTCGCCGAGCATTTCCACGAGCCGCTCGGCGGCCTGCCGCGCGGGGCCCTCCAGCACCTCGTGCTCCTCGTCGACGCGCAGGGCGTCCGTGCGTTCGGGCGACACCGCGGCGGGAGTGCCGCGGCGGATCGAGCGGGCGGCCGCGTCCAGGACCTCGGCGGCCGCGTCGAGCAACTCCCTTGCGCGGTCACGCCCGGGTCCCTCCGCCGGGGCGCCGACGTCCGGGTCGGCGAGTGCGGCGACGACCGGCCGAATGCGCTCGGCGAGCCCCCGGGGGCCGTGCAGGACGGGAGGACGGGTGCGGGCCTGCGAGGGCGTCACGGCGGCCGCGTCCCGGGCCGTCATCAACGGTTCCGGGTCGAACGGGGCGGTCGGGTCGTGCCGCAGCCGGCGGGCGTAGTCCGCCACGGCGGCCAGGGCGTCGGCGAGCGCGTCACGATGCGCCCCCCAACGGCGGATCGGGAACAGCAGGATCAGCAGGGCCTGCGCCACTCCCCCGAGCGCGATGATCCCGGCGTGCTCCAGAGCCCGCCCGACGCTCGTGGGCAGGGTGACGGTCACCAGCATGCTGCCGACCGTCGTCGCTGCGACGATCCCGGCGGTCGATCCGACGGCCCACGCCATCCCTGAGGCAAAGGCCCATACGGCCAGCAGGGGGAGGAACGTCGCGAGTCGCCCCGCCGCCAGATAGCCGACGAACGTGCTGAGCGCCAGACCGGTGCCCGCGCCGAGCGCGATCACTTTGCGGGGACGCCAGGTGCGCTGGAAAGTGGCCGCGCCCGCGGAGTAGGCACCGAGGGCGGCGGACGCGGCGTACGCCGGGGAGGCCAGCCACAGCGCCGGCCCGATGACGATCGCCACCCCCGCAGCTGTGCGGAGCGCGAGCAGGGGCTCCAGTCGCGCCTCCTCGATCGTGAGTCCGGATCGCACGACTTCCCGGAGGGCCCGCAGCCACGTCACGGACAGGAGCCTAGCCGGACCCCCTACCGGGTCGCGCCGGCCACGCCGCCGAGTCCGTCGAGCATGAGGCTGGAGTCCTCGTGTCCCTCGGGGCGCCGATCGACCGGCGGCATCTTCGGACCCGGACGACCACCAAGCACCGACGCATCTCCGACTCAGGTCACCGGCTGGTCACCGTGGTCGCCTTGGAGCAGGTGGCGACGTTCCTTCTCGCGCGTGGAGTAGGCGGCCGCGCGGATCGCCTCGTCGCTCTCCAAGCCTGATCCCAGCGCGCCGGCCACCGTGGCGACCGAAGCGACGAACCAGGACAACGTCAAGTACTCCGTGGCGTGCAGCGGGGTTCCTGTCATGGAAGCGAACACCCGGTCGTTGAGGATGAACAGCGCCCACACCAAGTTGACGACCATCAGACCCACGTAGCAGACGAGCGCCCCGATACCGACGGTGAGGACCGTCGAGGTGTTGTAGAGCCGCGCCGTCTGCCTCGCCTCAGGCGAGCCCTCTGTCGATCGATGCCATAGCTCCCCGTCCACGATCAGCCAGCCGATCATGAGCCCGACGGACCCGACCATGGCGATCACGAGGCGTGGCGCGCTCAGGGCCCCGGAGAGGCTCCAGGTGGTGGAGTCCAGGGTGGCGATGGCCCCCGTGGCGAGTGCGGCCGCCAAGGCTTTCGACAGGCCCGATACCAACCGCCAAGGCCGGTTGGCGCGGACCATACCGACGAGCACCCGCAGGTAGCCGCGCGGCCCGCTGACGACGTATCGAAGATCCGCCGTCTCCTCGTCACCGACCTGGCCCCGATGGACAGGCGCGAGCCGGCCGGCAAAAGGGCGCGGAAGCGGCTGACTCCGCGGAAGCCCCTCCGCCCCGGTGGCCTGCGGCCCCACCAGGCCGAGCACGGCTTCTTCCACGGCCCGCCGAGCCCTCGTCTGCAGCCGCAAGCCCCCCAGGGAAGGGAGGGACAGCAGCGCCAAGCCGTGTTCGTGGCTCAGATCGACAACGATCTTGCGCCCGTGTGAGTGCAGCGGAAGGTCGGTGAGGGCCACCACGATGTCCCAGTTCTCCGCACTTCCTCGGTCCATGATCCGGCGCATCAAGGTGGGCGGGTCCTCGGTCCCTGAGGTGAAGGGCTCACTGACCACCCTGACGTCGAACCGACGCCCCTGGCCCGCCATTTCGGCGAGCCGATCAGGAAGTATCCGGGCGATGCGCTGCGCGATGTCCGTGGGCGCGTCCGGATCCGCCAGGAGAGCCACGACCGTAACGCCCTGCGACGACACCCGCACGACCGGACCATCCTCCTCGGCTGCCCTCCGCGATTGCAGGGGTTCACAGGATGCCCCGAGGTGGAGGCGAAGCCGCGGTGACACGCTGTTCTTACGGGTCGGGCCACCTGTGCGGTCCGTCAGGGGCAGGGTCAGCGCGGGGCCACGGACCCGCCCGCTACCGGCCGACCTCCCTCGGAGTCGGCGGTGACCAGGTTTCCCCTACGTTCGCGGTGCTCGTGCACGAGACGAATCGCCATGGCGCCTTCACCGGTCGCCGAGGCCACCCGCTTCACCGAGCCGCTCCTGACGTCGCCGGCGGCGAAGACCCCGGGAAGCGTCGTCTCCAGCAGCATCGGTTCGCGGCCCAGCGAGGCCCACCGGTTCGCGTCGGCCACCGCCCGGGCGTCGGCGCCGGTCAGGACGAAGCCCCTCCCGTCCAAGGCCAGCACGCCCTTGAGCCATTCCGTGCGCGGCCGGGCCCCGATGAACACGAACAGCGCCGCGGCCTGCAGCTCACGGCGCTCCTTGCTTGCGTTGTCCTCCACCGTCAGCGACTCCAGCTGCTCCTCCCCGGCGACGCCCCGTACTTCGGTGTGGAGCAGCACCTCGATCTTGGGGTGCTGCTCCACCTGGTTCACCAGGTAGCGCGACATGTCCGCGTTGAGGTCGCCGCCCCGGACGAGGAGGTGGACCTCGGACGCGTGGTGGGCGAGGAACAGCGCCGCCTGCCCGGCGGAGTTCCCGCCGCCGACCACGGCGACCGGGTCCGCCCGGCAGAGGCCGGCCTCGTGGACCGTCGCCGCGTAGTAGACGCTGATGCCTTCCAAGCGGTCGATGCCGGGCACTTCGAGCCTGCGGTACCGCACGCCCGAGGCGAGCACCACGGCGCCGGCCCGGGCCCGGGACCCGTCCGTGAACGTGACGAGGTACTCATCGTCCTGCGGGGTGAGCGCGCTGACCTCCGCCGGCACCATCAGGCGGGCGCCGAACTTGTGGGCCTGGAGGACCGCACGTTCGATGAGTTCTCCCCCGGAGATGCCGGACGGGAAGCCGAGATAGTTCTCGATGCGGGACGAGGTCGCGGCCTGGCCTCCGGTGGCCACGGCGTCGACGGTGACCGTGGTGAGACCGTCGGAGGCACCGTACACGGCGGCGGCGAGTCCCGCGGGGCCCGCACCGACCACCATGACATCGCACCGTTCGTCCGCGGGCGACGGGGCGGGCAGCCCGATGAGCCGGGCGAGTTCGGCGTTGCTCGGATTGCGCAGGAGCCGCTCGCCCTGCCAGAGGACCACCGGTGTCTCCTCGGGACGGATGGCGAACCGGCGCAGCAGCGCCTCAGCCTCCTTGTCCCTCTCCAGATCCACCCACCGGTGGGGCAGCCGGTTGCGGGCGGCGAACTCGCGCAGCCGCAGCGTGTCCCGTGAGTAGCACGACCCCAGGATCCGGAAGCCGGCGCCGAGGCCGATGAGCAGGTACCTGCGGCCCAGGTAGGCGCGGAGGATCAGGTCGCCGAGGACGGGGTCGCTGCCGACCAGGGCGCGTTGCCGCTCCACCGGTACGGCCAGGATCTCGCCGGCCTCGCGCACCACGGCGGTGTCGAAAGCCGCATGGCCCTCCAGCAGACCGAGTTCGCCCAGGAACCTGCCGGGTCCGTGGACCGCCACCGTCCGCTCCTCGGGGCCGCCCTGGTCGTGGAGGATCTCGACGGTCCCGCTGAGGATCGCGAGGAACTCCCGGAACGGCTCGCCCTCGCGGTACAGCACCTCTCCCTCGGCGGTCCTGCGGCGCTCACCGTGCGCGCTCAGGTCCATGAGCTGCTCCGGAGTGAGGCGCGGGAACGCCCCGTACCGGTCCGGTGTCTCGCGGACCGCACCATTCTCGTGCTCGGCCGTGCTCATCAGACCAGAGCCTCGTGGACGTAGCACCAGCGCCAGTTCTCTCCCGGTTCGAAGGACTGCACGACGGGGTGACCGGCGCTCCCCGCATGCCCTCTGGCGTGCTTGAGGGGGGAGGAGTCGCAGCAGCCCACGTGACCACAGGTGAGGCAGAGGCGCAGGTGCACCCACGGGGACTGCACCCTGAGGCACTCCTCGCAGCCCTCCGGGGTACGCGGCGTCACTGAGCGAACCATCGCCAGGTGTGGGTCGACAATCGTGGCCATGAGAGTTCTCCTTCCGTGAATGGGCCTGATCGGCCGCGGCCGACGATCTTCCTGAGCACCGTCGTCTTCACCCTCCCGCAGTGGTATGCCGGCCCCCCATCGCCTGCTCGACCCACGAGCGCAGGACGTGCGCGGGTGCCGCGCCGGCCTGCCGGGCGAGCGTCTCGCCCTGCTCCAGGACGAGCAGGGTCGGCACCGCCTGCACCTCGAACCGCCGACTGAGCCGTGGGTTCTGGTCGACGTCGACCTTGACGAGCTTGATCTGTCCGGCGAGGTCCCGGGCGACCTGTTCGAGGGCTGGGCTGACCATGCGGCAGGGACCGCACCAGGTGGCCCAGAGGTCGACGACGACGGGCACCGTGGCGTTGTCGGCGACCTCGGCGAAGTCGTCGTCGGCCGCGTCGACGACCCAGGGCAGGGGCTGCTTGCAGTGGCCGCATCGGGGCCGTCCCTCGGCGGCCACGGGAATCCGGTTGCCGCGCCCGCAGTTCGGGCAGGTCACCGTCGTCGTCCGGATGGTGTTCACGCCGCCCTCGCTTCCCGGACGCCCTCCTGCTGGTCGTAGGTGACCACCAGCTCTCCGTGCTCGGCGTCGACGCGCACCGTAGCGCCGTCCTGGACGTCGCCGCGCAGCAGGGCGCGCCCGACCAGCGTCTCGACCTCGTGGGAGATGTAGCGCCGCAGCGGTCGGGCCCCGTACACCGGGTCGTAGCCCTGGTGAGCGATCAGCTCCCTCGCGATGTCCGTGAGTTCGACGGTGATGCGGCGCTCGGCGAGCCGCCGTCGCAACTCGTCGAACTGCAGCTCCACGATCCGCTCGATCTGCATCTCACCGAGCGGCTTGAACAGCACGATGTCGTCGACCCGGTTGAGGAACTCCGGGCGGAAGTGCCCGCGCAGATCGCCCATCACCAGGGCACGGGCGTCGGGCTTGATCTCACCCTCGGCGGTGGCGCCGTCGAGGAGGTGCTCGGAGCCGATGTTGGACGTCATGATGATCACGGTGTTGCGGAAGTCGACGGTGCGGCCCTGGGCGTCGGTGATGCGACCGTCGTCGAGGATCTGCAGCAGCGTGTTGAAGACATCGGTGTGCGCCTTCTCGATCTCGTCGAACAGGACGACCGAGTACGGCTTGCGGCGTACGGCCTCGGTGAGCTGGCCGCCCTCCTCGTAGCCGACGTATCCGGGCGGAGCGCCCATGAGCCGGCTGACGGTGTGCCGCTCCTGGTACTCGCTCATGTCGAGGCGGACCATGTTCTCCTCGGAGTCGAACAGGGTCCGGGCGAGGGTCTTGGCCAGCTCGGTCTTCCCGACGCCGGTGGGGCCGAGGAAGATGAACGAGCCGATGGGGCGGCGAGGGTCGCGGATGCCGGAGCGGGCGCGGATGATGGCGTCGGTGACGAGCTTGACGGCCTCGTCCTGGCCGATGACGCGCTCGCGAAGGATCTCGTCGAGGCGCAGCAGCTTCTCGCGTTCGCCCTCCTGGAGGCGGGCGACGGGGACGCCGGTCCAGGCGGCGACGATCTCGGCGATCTCCTCCTCGGTGACGACCTCGCGCAGCAGCCGGTTCTGCCCTTGTTTGGCGGCCAGTTGCTCCTCCTCCGCGGCGAGTCGGCGCTCCAGGTCCTGCACGCGGCCGTAGCGCAGTTCGGCGGCGCGGTTGAGGTCGTAGGCGCGTTCGGCTTCCTCCGCCTCGTGGCGGACCTGTTCCAGTTCCTGGCGCAGTTCCTGCACGCGGCGGATCGCCTGCCGTTCGGCCTCCCACTGGGCGTGTTTGGCGTCGGCCTCGCCGCGCAGGTCGGCCAGTTCCCTGCGCAGCTCCTCCAGTCGTGTCTTGCTGGCGGGGTCGGTCTCCTTGGACAGGGCGGCGTCCTCGATCTCCAGCCGCGTGACGCGGCGGGTGATCTCGTCGAGTTCGGCGGGCATCGAGTCGATCTCGGTACGCAGCCTGGCACACGCCTCGTCGACGAGGTCGATGGCCTTGTCGGGCAGGAATCGATCGGTGATGTAACGGTGGCTGAGGGTGGCCGCGGAGACCAGCGCGGTGTCCTGGATCTTCACGCCGTGGAAGACCTCGAGGCGTTCGCGCAGTCCGCGCAGGATGGAGATGGTGTCCTCCACGCTGGGCTCCTCGACCAGGACCTGCTGGAAGCGGCGTTCGAGGGCGGCGTCCTTCTCGATGTGCTTGCGGTACTCGTCGAGGGTGGTGGCGCCGATCATGTGGAGTTCGCCGCGGGCCAGCATCGGCTTGAGCATGTTGCCCGCGTCCATGGCGCCTTCCGCTGCTCCTGCGCCGACGACGGTGTGGAGTTCGTCGACGAAGAGCAGGATGCGCCCCTGGGCGGCCTTCACTTCGGACAGTACGGCCTTCAGGCGTTCCTCGAACTCGCCGCGGTACTTGGCGCCGGCGACCAGGGAGCCCATGTCCAGGGCGAACACCGTCCTGTCGCGCAGGCCATCGGGGACGTCGCCGCGGACGATGCGCTGGGCCAGGCCCTCGACGATGGCGGTCTTGCCGACGCCGGGGTCGCCGATGAGGACGGGGTTGTTCTTGGTCTTGCGGCTGAGGATCTGGGTGACGCGGCGGATCTCCGCGTCACGGCCGATGACCGGGTCCAGCCGCCCGGACCGAGCCTCGAGGACCAGGTCACGTCCGTACTTCTCCAGAGCCTCGTAGGCCACTTCGGGGTTGGCGGAAGTGACGCGCTGGTTGCCGCGGACCTGGGTGAGCGCGCTCAGGAACGAGTCCCTGGTGATGCCGGCCTGTTTGAGTAGTCGCCCGGCGGCGGTCGACGAGCTCTCCTCGGCCAGGGCGAGAAGGAGGTGTTCCACGGACACGTACTCGTCCTTGAGGCGTTTGGCCTCCCGTTCGGCGGCGTCGAACAGGTGGGCGAGGCGCTGGGTCACGAAGACCTGGCCGGGCGCCGCGCCGGGGCCGGTGACCTTCGGGCGACGGGAGAGTTCCTCGCGCACGGCCTCGCGCAGTCCCTTCGGCTCCTTGCCGACCTGCTCCAGCAACCGCGGGATCAGGCCGTCCTCCTGATCGAGAAGTGCGAGCAGCAGGTGTTCCCCGTCGACCTCGGTGTGCCCCATGCGGCCGGCCGAGGTCTGGGCCTCCTGGAGGGCTTCCTGGGACTTCTGGGTGAGACGGTTCATGTCCATGGGGGTGTTTCACTCCTCGTGCCGCGGCCGCGCAGGGCGGCTTCGAGCAGGCTGATGCGGTCGAGCAGGTCGAGCACCAGGCCGATGGATGCGTAGTTGAGGCAGAGTCCCGTGCGCAGCCGCTGGATGCGGGCGAGGACCGCCGGGGCCGTGGGGTCGAACACCAGGTGCCCCGCGGCGTCGCGTTCGGCGTCGATCAGGCCGAGGGCGACGAACCGCCGGATCAGCTCGGGGTGGAGGCCCGAGCGACGGGCCACGGCGTCGAGGGAGAGCCTGGGGGCGGGCACGAGCGCGTACCGCACGGCCGTCGAAGCGGTGGAGTCGGCGCCCGTGCGTACCGGACGGTTGCCGACGCCGGCCCGGCCGGGGCCTGACGCTTCCGCGCGTGGTTCGTTCATCACGTCCTCCTGGGGTCGTACGAGGAGGCGGCGGCGAGCTCCGCGAACAGTTCGCGCTCCCGGTCGCCGAGGGTGGGTGGCACCACGATGCGGAGTTCGGCGTACAGGTCGCCGTTCGCGCCGCGCGGGTTCGGCATGCCCTCGCCGCGCAGCCGCAGCCGCCGCCCGCTGGACGAGCCGGCGGGCACCGTGACCTTCGCAGTGCCGCCGCCGGGGGTGGGCACCGGCACGGTCGCACCCAGGGCCGCCTCCCAGGGGGCCACCGGGACCTGGACGTGCACGTCGCGGCCGTCCAGCCGGAACCGGGGGTGGGGCTGGATACGCACGCGCAGGTACAGGTCGCCCGGGGCGGCGTCACCACTGCCCCGGCCGCCCTCGCCCGCCAGCCGGATGCGCTGCCCGTCGGTGACGCCCGGCGGCACGTCGACCTCG
The DNA here is from genome assembly GCF_050917515.1 of Streptomyces sp. JL2001. Lineage (NCBI taxonomy): Bacteria > Bacillati > Actinomycetota > Actinomycetes > Kitasatosporales > Streptomycetaceae > Streptomyces > Streptomyces sp. JL2001. The sequence goes on from NZ_CP169421.1 coordinate 43,429, forward strand.
TACCGCCGCGGCTGCCCGGTGGGACCGGCGAGCGTGACGGTGCGACGGCCGCCTCGGTACGCCTCCTCGACGGTGAGCGCCAGTTCGGCCTCCTGGTCCGCTCCCGGGACGCCCCCTCGGGCGGCGCCGGCTCCGAACATGGATCCGAGCAGGTCCTCGATATCGATGCCCTCCGCTCCGAAGTCGTCTCCGAAGCCGGTGTAGCGGACCCGAGGACCGCCCCCGCCCCCGGTCGTCCGACCGCGGAAGCCGCCGCCCGCTCCGGCCGCGACCCGTTCGTCGAAGTCCTCCGGGATCTTGCGGAAATCCTCGCCGAAGCGGTCGTAGCGGGCTCGGGTATTGGGATCGGACAGGACGCTGTACGCCTCGTTGAGGTCCTTGAAGCGCTCTTCCGCCCCGGGGTCCTTGTTGACGTCGGGGTGGTGCCTGCGGGCGAGTTTGCGATATGCCTGCTGGATCTCGTCCTGGCTCGCGGACCGCGACAGCCCGAGCACCTCGTAGTAGTCCCGCGCCATGACCGGTCACTCCCGCTTCGCGACGGTCACGGCGGCGGGCCTGAGCTGCCGCTCGCCGTCCCCGTAGCCGGGGCGCAGTACCTCGACGACCGTGCCCGGTGGGGCGTCGGGGTCCTGGACGACGCCGACCACCTCGTGCCGGGCCGGGTCGAAGGGGACTCCGGTCTCCGCGTGCCGCGGGTAGCCGAGCAGTGCGAGGACGTTCACCGCTTGGTCGCGTACGGCCAGGATGCCCTCCACGATCGCGCCCGGATCGGCGCCCGCGTGGGTCAGGGCGAGTTCGAGGTTGTCGAGGACGGGCAGGAAGGCTGCCGCCGTGCGGGACCGCTCCACCGCCCGTTCGCGCTCCAGTTCCCTGGCGTGACGCTTGCGGAGGTTGTCGAGGTCGGCGAGTGCGCGCCGCCAGCGGTCCTCCAGTTCCTGGATCGCGGTCGTGTACTCGTCCTCGGCCGGCGCGGGGCCGGCGGCATCGGGTCCCGGTTCGCCGTCCGCCGCTCCGGGCCGGGGCGGGCCCGGTTGAGGCAGATCCCCGCGAGGGGGGCGTCCGGCGCCTTCCGGGACCGGGTCGACCGGATCCGAAGCGGCCCGGTCGGGTTCCTGGGGGTAGGTGGGCATGGCGCGCCTCAGCCCTTGTCGAACTCGGCGTCGATGACATCATCGTCTCCGCCACCGCCACTCGTGGGACCGCCGGTGGCGGCGTCCTGGGCGGCACCTCCGCCCGTAGCGGCGGCGCCCTGGTGGGCCGCCAGCCCGGCGAGCACCTGCTGGAGTTCGGAGGTCAGGGGCCGCACCCGCTCGACGCCCGCCTCTTCCTTGACCGCCGCACGGGCGTCCGCCACGAGCATCTCGCCGCGTGCCTTCTCGTGCGCGGGCGCTGCGTCGCCCAGTTCGGCGAGACGCTTCTCGACCTGGTACGCGATGGCGTCGAGTTCGTTGCGGGCGTCGACGGCCTCGCGGAGTGCCTTGTCCTGACCCTGGTTGCTCTCGGCCTCCTGGACCATGCGTTCGACCTCACTGCGGTCCAGGTTGGAGCTCTCGCTGATGGTGATGCCCTGTTCCTTGCCGGTGTCCCGGTCGCGGGCCTTGACGTCGAGGATGCCGTTGGCGTCGATGTCGAAGGTGACCTCGATCTGGGCTTCGCCCCGCGGCGCCGGCCGGATGTCGGTGAGCTGGAACCGGCCCAGCACCCGGTTGTCGGCGGCCCGCTCGCGCTCGCCCTGGAGGACCACCACGTCGACGGCCGGCTGGTTGTCCTCGGCGGTGGAGAAGGTCTCGCTGCGGCGCACCGGGATGGTGGTGTTCCGCTCGATGATCTTCGTCATCACTCCGCCGCGTGTCTCCACGCCCAGCGACAAGGGGGTCACGTCGAGCAGCAGGACGTCCTTGACCTCTCCCTTGAGCACCCCTGCCTGGATCGCGGCACCAAGGGCCACGACCTCATCGGGGTTGACGCTCATGTTGGGTTCCTTGCCGCCGGTCAGCCGGCGGACCAGAGTCTGGACCGCCGGGATGCGGGTGGATCCGCCGACGAGGATGACCTCGTCGATGTCGCTCTCGCCGACCTTGGCGTCGGCGATGGCCTGCTGGACCGGTCCCAGGCAGCGCTCCACCAGGTCGCCGGTGATCTGCTCGAACGTGGACCGCATGACCGAGTCGGTGAGGTGCTTGGGCCCGGAGGCGTCGGCGGTGATGAACGGCAGGCTGACCTGCGTCTGCGTCACCGAACTCAGCTCGGTCTTGGCCTTCTCCGCCGCCTCGAACAAGCGTTGCAGCGCCTGCGCGTCCTGACGCAGGTCGATGCCGTTCTCCTTCTGGAAGTCGTCCGCGAGGTGGTCCACCAGGCGCCGGTCGAAGTCGTCGCCGCCCAGGTGGCTGTCGCCGGCGGTGGAGCGCACCTCCACCACGCCGTCGCCGACGTCGAGGATGCTCACGTCGAAGGTGCCGCCGCCCAGGTCGAAGACGAGGACGGTCTCGTGCTCCTTCTTGTCCACGCCGTACGCGAGGGCGGCCGCCGTCGGCTCGTTGATGATCCGCAGCACCTCCAGGCCGGCGATCCGTCCGGCGTCCTTGGTGGCGGTGCGCTGGGCGTCATTGAAGTAGGCGGGCACCGTGATGACCGCCTCCGTGATCCGCTCCCCGAGCTGCTTGGAGGCGTCGTCGGTGAGTTTGCGCAGCACCTGCGCACTGATCTCCTCAGGCGCGTACAGCTTGTCGCGCACCTTGAACCGGGCCGCTCCGCCGTCGCCCTCGACGACGTCGTACGCCACCGCCCTGGCCTCGTCGGAGATCTCGTCGAAATGCCGGCCGATGAACCGCTTGGCCGAGTAGATGGTGCCCTTGGGATTGAGGATCGCCTGGCGCCGGGCCAGCTGGCCCACCAGACGTTCCCCGGTATCGGTGAAGGCCACCACGGACGGTGTCGTGCGGTTGCCCTCGCTGTTGGGCACGACGGATGGCTCTCCGCCCTCCCACACGGCGATCACCGAGTTGGTGGTGCCCAGGTCGATGCCCACTGCCTTGGCCATGAGGAACTCCTCCCGGTACGGCGCCTGCGCCGACTGTCCGGATCACGTTCGTTCAGGTACGGGTGGGACCTCTGCCAGTGGTCTCCAGCCCGCCGATCAGCCCTGCTCCTCGTCGGAGACCTCCTCGACGAGGAGCAGGGCGGAGACGACGGGGTAGAGCCGGTTCACCAGGCCGAACAGCGACCCGAGCAGGACACCGGGGCCCTCTCCACGGGAAACCCGTGGCCGGAGAGGTGGTCAACGGCGCTTGCGGCTTCCCCGTACGTCTTGTACGAGGCAACCGGCCTGCGGAGCTGCTCGGTAGCCGCCCGGCCCTTCCTACCGGTGCGCACGGTTTCGAACACTCCCCAGGGTGGCGGGCCCAGTGGCTCCACGCCTGCGCCTGGCAAGACGGAAACGCAGGAGTCCGGTCGCCCCACGAGGACGAGAGGAAGAAGAGGACGAGAGGACGAGAGGACGAAGACGAACATCTCGTACGAGCCGCCCCGGCCAAGCACCACCGCCCGGCTGTAGGCTCGAAGAGAACGGAGTGATCCCATGGCCAGCAGCCGGGCGCACGACCTGTACCTCCGCCGCTGCGACCGGGAGAGCAGCCTTCCGCGGGGCAGCGGCGGGCGGCTCCTCATGGCCGCGCGGACGCGGAGAGGGCCCCGCCCACCCCGCGGCAGCGGGTGGCGCCCCACGGCCGCGCGGCGAGGGCCCCGCCCACCCACTCCGACCCCGGCCGACCATGCCCCCCACGATCTGATGGTGCTCTCCAGTGCCCTGTTCGCCACCCTGGACGAAGGCGAGATCCTGAGCCTGGCCATGGACCACGTAGCCGCCGCAGGGCCGTACAGTGCCGAGGCCGGATACCTCACGGTGAACGGCGCCCTGCTCCCCAGCCCGAAGAACGGGCAGGTCCACGCCATGGCCGTGGACCGGAGGGTGCGGGAGCTGGCCGGGGAGGACGGCCCTGTGACCGTGCCCGGCCGCCCCAGGGGCCAGGCCCTGGGGCTACGCGGGCTTGAGCGGCTCCACGGCTACCTCGTGGTGACCTCCCGCTCCCGGCCCACCGAGGCCGAGCGGTCCCTGCTCGCGACGCTGGTACGGCACACCGCCGCCGCACTGTCGCTCGCCTTCGCACACCGCCGCCAGCGCGAGGACGCGCTGGAACTGCACCGGCTGAGGGAACAGCGAACAGCCCTCCAGGGGCAGCTGATCTCCGTCGTGGCCGAGATGGGGTACCAGCGGTCCGTTCACGCGCTCATGGCCGACGTCGCCGCCTCGGGCGGCGGCGAGGAAGCCATCACCCGCGCACTGCACGGGCTCACCGGACTCCCCGCGCTGGTCGAGGACCGCTTCGGTCGGCTGAGGTCCTGGACCGGCCCCGACCGCCCCGACCCCTATCCCGAACCCGACCCCGTGCGCCAGGACGAAATGCTGTACGCCGTCGGCCGTCAGGCCGGGCCGGTGCGAGTGAAAGACCGGCTGGTCACCCTGGTCCGCCCGCACGGCGAGATCCTGGGCGTGCTGGCCCTGGTCGACGTCCGGCGCGAGGCCGACGAGCACACCCTGCGCGCGCTGGAGGACGGCGCCGCGTCACTCGCCCCGGAGCTGGCGCACCTGCGCAATCTGGCCGAAGTGGAGTCGAAGCTGCACCGCGAGCTGGCCGACGACCTCCTGGCAGGGACGGACGAGGCGAGCGCCTACGCCCGGTCCGAGGCAGTAGGACACGACCTGCACCGCCGCCACTATGTCGTCGTGGTGCGGTGGTCCAACCGGGCCGCGGACGGTTCCTTCGCGCAGACCGTGGGCCGGCGGCCTCTGCCGTGGGTATGCACTCGCTGCTGACCCGGCGTTCCGACCACGTGGTCCTGGTCGCCGACGACAGGCCGCATGCCCGCGCACTGTACGAGGCGCTCGCCCGGGAGACGGGCACACGGTCCGGGGCCATCGGGGTGAGCGCCCCTTGCGACTCCCTGGACGGCATCCCCCACCGCTACGAGGAGGCGCAGCGCGCCCTGGAAGTGCGCCGCCACTCCCGTGAGCACTACGGCACGACGTTCTTCGACGAGCTGGGGCTCTACCGCATCCTGGGACCCGGAAACGACTACCGGGAACTGGAGACGTTCGTCCACGAGTGGCTCGGGCAGCTGATCGACTACGACTCACGGCACCACACGGCCATGGTGGAGACGCTGTCCCAGTACTTCGACTGCGGCGGCAACTACGACGAGACCGCCGAGTCCCTCGCGATCCACCGCAGCACGCTGCGCTATCGGCTCCAGCGCATCCGCAACATCAGCGGCAACGACCTCGCGAACGTCGAGGACCGGCTCAACCTCCAGGTGGCGACCCGAGTGTGGAAGATCGTGCTGGGCGAACAGGCAGGAAACCGGCATCGTTGAGCGCGATACAGCAGATTGATCACCATTCGACACATGCATACCTGGTCCGCTGGCAGCGAGGAGATCGATTCGCAGGAGCCGTACGGCTGGGGCACGAGCCGTACGGCCGGCTGGGGAGGGCTGACCTCGGCGCGTGATGAGTCGAAGCCGGCCCCGAACCCGGCTGACCGGCGCTCAGCCCCAGCGCCGTCGTCAGGAGCGCGCGAGCCGGGCCGCGAGGTAGGGCGCGGTGGCGCTGCGGCGGGCTCTCGCCACCTTGGCCGGCGGGCCTGCCGCGACCACCCGCCCGCCCGCGTCGCCGCCGCCCGGCCCGAGGTCGATGACCCAGTCGGCGGTGGTGATCGTGTCCAGGTCGTGCTCGACGAGGACGACCGTGTTGCCGGCGTCGACGAGCCGGTGCAGCTGTCGCAGCAGCAGCGCGACGTCGGAGGGGTGCAGCCCCGCCGTCGGCTCGTCGAGCAGGTAGAGCGCGTGGCCGCGGCGGGCTCGCTGCAGTTCGGTGGCCAGTTTGACGCGTTGCGCCTCACCACCGCTGAGCTCCGTCGCGGGCTGCCCCAGCCGCAGGTACCCCAGTCCCACCTCGCGCAACGTCTCCAGACTGCGGGAGGCGGCCGGGACGGCGGTCAGGAACGTGGCGGCGGCGTCGACGGACAACCCCAGCACTTCGGCGATGTTCTTGCCGCGGTAGGTGACTTCCAGCGTTTCGGCGTTGTACCGGGCGCCCTGGCAGGTCGGGCACGGTGCGTAGGTGCCGGGCAGGAAGAGCAGTTCCACCGCGACGAATCCTTCGCCCTGGCAGGTCTCGCACCGTCCTTCGGGCACGTTGAAGGAGAACCGCCCGGCCGAGTAGCCGCGCGCCTTGGCCTCGTCCGTCGCCGCGTACAGCTTGCGCACCGCGTCGAACAACCCCGTGTACGTGGCCAGGTTGGAACGGGGAGTTCGGCCGATGGGCCGTTGGTCGACCCGGACCAGCCGGTCGAACGACTCGACCCCCGACGCGTCCTGAACGTCAACCACCAGCTGCGCCTCATCAGGCCCCTCCGGTACGAGTCCGAGGTGGCTGCGGACGACCTCGGCGAGCACCTGCGTCACCAGCGTCGACTTTCCGGAACCCGACACGCCCGTCACCGCCGTCAGCACGCACAGCGGTACGTCGACGGACACGTCGTGCAGATTGTGGCGGGACACGCCCCTCAGGTGCAGCCAGCCCTGCGGTGTGCGCGGGCGGTGATCGAGCGGTTTGGCGCGCCCGAACAGGTACTGACTCGTGGCGGACTCCGCCACCCGCTCCAGACCGGCGACCGGGCCGCTGTACAGCACGCGGCCACCGCCCTCGCCCGCGCCGGGGCCTATGTCGACCACCCAGTCCGCCCGCCGTACGACGTCCATGTCGTGCTCCACGACGAACAGCGAATTGCCCGCCGCCTTGAGGCGCTCCAGCACGTCCAGCAGCGGTTCCACGTCGGCCGGGTGCAGGCCCGCGGAGGGTTCGTCGAGGACGTAGACGACGCCGAACAGCCCCGAGCGCAGCTGGGTGGCGATCCGCAGGCGCTGCGCCTCGCCGGGCGACAGGGTCGTCGAGCGGCGCCCGAGGCTGAGATATCCGAGGCCCAGGTCGAGCAGGACGTCGACCCGTGCGACCAGATCGCCGCAGATCCGGACCGCGACCTCGGTCGTCTCCCCGGATCGGGCGGTCGAGGTGGTGGCGTCGGCCTCGGACCGTTCCGCGACGGGCCGCAGCAGCCGCACGACCTCGGTGAGCGGCATCGTGTTGATCTCGGCGATGGAACGTCCGGCGAAGGTCACGGCGAGCGCCTCGGGCCGCAGTCCGCTGCCGTGACACTCGGGGCAGGGCACGCTCCTGACGAACCGGAGCGCGCGTTCGCGCATCTTCTCGCTCTCGGAGTCGGCGAGGACGTGCATGACGTGCTTGCGGGCGCTCCAGAACTTGCCCTGGTAGCCGTAGTCGACGCGGTCCTCCTCCGGCTCGACGTACACGGAGGGCTGCTCGTCGGTGTACAGCAGCCAGTTCCGGTCTCTCTTCCTGAGCCTGCGCCACGGTCGGTCGATGTCGATCCCCAGGCCGCTCACGACACTGCGCAGGTTGGCTCCCTGCCAGGCGCCCGGCCAGGCGGCGATCGCCCCCTCGCGGATGCTCAGCGAGGGGTCCGGGACGAGCAGGTCCTCGGCGACGTCGTGTACGACGCCCAGGCCGTGGCACTCCGGACAGGAGCCGGCCGCGGTGTTGGGTGAGAACGACTCGGCTTCCAGCCGTGCGGCCCGGGGCGGATAGGTGCCGGCGCGGGAGTACAGCATGCGCAGCAGATTGGACAGCGTGGTGATGGTGCCGACCGTCGAGCGCGAGCTGGGCAACCCGCGTCGCTGCTGCAGGGCCACGGCCGGTGGCAGCCCGGTGATTTCCTGCACGTGCGGGGCACCGACCTGTTGCAACAGCCTTCGGGCGTACGGTGCCACGGACTCGAAGTAGCGCCGCTGGGCCTCCGCGTAGAGCGTGCCGAACGCGAGCGAGGACTTGCCCGACCCGGAGACGCCGGTGAAGGCGGCCATCGCGTCCCGCGGAACGTCGACGTCGATGTTCCGCAGGTTGTTCTCACTGGCGCCCCGCACACGCACGAAGGGGTCGGTCGCGTCCTTGCTCACCGCTCCTGATTACCCGATCGCGCCGGGAACCGCGCGACAGGCGCCGTCACCGGGCCTCGCTCGCACGAGCGTCCGGATCGTCGATTCGATTCGAATGGACCCGACACCCGCGTGCGGACCCGAACGGCCCCACCGGCGTGACGTCGGGATGCGCACACGTCTCGTGACGACACGTCGTCCGCCTTCCTGCCCGGCCGCTCGTCCATCCCGGCCGGTATCCGCATGACGGCCCACCATCGCGCCCGGCGGCGGGCCGTCGTCAGCGCCGGATGGGTGGAAGGTCATGGCATCTGGGTGCACCCTGCGGGGGGCTGTGCACGCGGTCGGAATGACGGACTGGCCGGTACGGCGGAGCTGGGCCGTGGTGTGGATTCGGCCTCTGAGCAGGGGGAGTTCCTCCTCCGTCTCGCGGTGCCCGTGCAGGACGCCGGCTTCCAAGGTGCGGCGGGCGGTGCGGGCCAGCAGGTCTGCGAGGGCGGGGAGGAGGCCGTCGGCCGTGGCTGCGGTGACCGGCTCCGGGTGGTCGACAGGTCGCAGCCGGGTAGGAGACCGGTTACGACCGGCCCACGGTGCTTCCCAACCCTTTCGCCGTCCTCCGCCCCTGTCGTCGACTGGACGGCGAGAGGGACAGCCAGTACCCGCACGGACCGCGCACCGCGCCTGGCGCGGCCGCACCATGGATGGGGCTCATCCGCCGCCGCTGGCTCCATCCCCGCAGGCGCGGGGCCGACTCCCACGCCTTCCAGATGTCCTTGGCCAGGTCCGGACCATCCCCGCGCGCGGGGGGTCGACTAGGGCCTGTCTCCTTGAAAGGCTATGGGCGCCATTCCTGCTGGTAGGCGGGGCGCTCGGCGTACGACTGGCCAAGGACTCGCAGCGCGTATGCCAGGCCGGCCGAGCGGGAGTCTGAGGGGTCCATGGCTTTGTAGTCGTGCCCCAGCTGCTCGATCAGGTCGAGCATGGGGAGATGGCTGTCGAGAAGAGCCTCGCCGCCCAGGGTGCCGGCCACGTAGGCATAGGCGTGGTTGTCGTCCATGATACGTGCGACGAGGAACTCCACAAGATCGTCCATGCGGCCATCTTTGCGGGCAAGGTGCTTCAGCGGTCAAGCGGCGGTCCAGATGAGGATCGCGGCGAGGTGGAGTGCGGCCTGGTGCGCGATGGCGAGCTTGTCCGTTCGCATGGCCAGGCCGCGCCACTGCTTGAGTCGGCTGATGCACCGCTCGACGGCGTTGCGCTGCTTGTAAGCCGCGGCATCGAAGGCCGGTGGGCGGCCTCCGTCGCGGCCTCGCCGCGGCCGGTGGCCGATCTGGTCGGACGGCTGGGGGACGACAGCGCGGATTCCACGTCGGCGGAGGTGATTTCGGATCGCGCGGGATGAGTACGCGCGCGGTCCGCCAGCACAGCATCGGGTCGGGTCGGGTCCTCGGTCTTCCGGGACCGCTTCGCGGAACACGGATGCCGGCCATGACGCTCTCGAAGGCTGGGCGTCGCCCGCGTGGCCTGTGGTGACGTGGAGGGCCAGGGGGCGCGCATGGCCGTCGCTGGCGAGGTGGACCTTATTAATCAGGCCGCCGCGGGAACGTCCGAGCGCATGGTCGTCGGGTTGGGCCCGGCCTGGAGCCCCTTTTTCCTGGCCCTGGCGGCGTGCTGGTGGGCCCGGCAGACGGTGGAGTCCACCGACACGGTCCAGCCGATGTTGTCAGCACCCTCGGCCGCTGCCAGGACCGCGGTCAAGATGCGTTCCCAGGTGCCTTCCACGGCCCACCTGATCAGCCGTTTATGGGCGGTCTGGAACGAACCGAGCTCGTCGGCAGGTCCCGCTAAGGCGAGCCGGTGCAGTACTTCCACGCGGTGGCCTTCAAGGTTCGACGGTGATCGACCCACCGCCGACCACGGACCGGGTCGGCCGGCATCAACGGCTCGATCCGGTCCCACATCGCATCAGTGATCACTAACCGAACGGACACATCTGATCAACTGACCAACCGATCAAAGAGACACGCTCTAGGGGAAGAGGACAGTGAAGCGGTCTGATCGGTCGAAGGACTCATCTTGTCTCTGAACTTCCAGGAGCAGGTCCTGGACCTGAGTGAACTCTTCCTTCCCCATCAGGGCACGGCTGGTCTCACTGTGACGCCACACCAAGTCGACAGGCCGTTCCACATCGGTGGTCAGCCGGTCCCACAGGGCATTCAAGTTCGCACCGTAGTAGGGGCCGAAATCCAGGGCGCCGGCGAGCAGTCGGTGCAGGTCGGCTTGGGTGCGGACGCGGGTCCCGTCGATTTCTACTCTCACTGGTCGAGTCCCGTTCTTCTGGCATGATCGATGCGTCGGGGTAGGCGCTTGGAGTCTATGGTCGTGCTCTTCTTCGTGGGTGCTTCGCGTTTACCAGGCGTTCCAGAGCGCGCCGTGGCGGTGTCGGGTCGGCGGTATGTCGGTGTCGGCAAGGTCGTGGCCGGCGTGGTGCAGTCCGCGGACCCGTTGGGCGTCGAGTCGGGTCTGGAGTCGAGCGCGGGCCTCGGCTGTGGTGATCTCGGTGGAGTACGAGGCTGTTCTGCAGTCGAGTGCCATCTGCTGCCAGGTAGTCACCTGGTGCAGTGTCTTGACCGGGGTGGGGCGGCGGCCTTCGCGTGCGGCTCGGGCGAGTTCAGCGTTCGTGTAGCGAAAGTCGTACAAGGACATCGTGGCCTGCGATACGCCCTCATGGATGCGGAGCTGTCTGGGATGGGTGCGGACGGTGCGAGACATCGAGAGCCTCCGTAGGGACCCTCCGGGCTTTCCGGAGGTACCTACGGCGGATGAGCGGTGGTCAGCATGAGTCAACTCCCTCGGGATGGTCGGGAAGGCCGCCGGGATGGGGCGGTTCGGATTGGGGCGGTCGGGGTGGACTCCCGCCGGCACAATAGTCACACCCGGGGTGCGGTGGCTTGGGGATTTCCCCCCTGTTGCTGGCAGGCGAAACCCATGCCTTCGCGAGACTGTGTGCGCCCCCGGTGTCGATGGACTCTCTCGGCAAAGTGATGCCGCTGCAGTGGGCATCGGCCTTCGCGGCAGTCGACTTCGACAGGTGTCCCGCGGTGTCCGGCGCTGTTGCTGTGACGTCTCGTGAGCCCGCTCGGACTGCTCGTACGGTTCCTGCGGTTTGCCGGCCGGTGGGCCGTCAAAACCATTTGACGGGGGCAGCAGAATGTCCGGCATGGGTACAGACATGAGCGGCTTTCTCGAATATCGGGCGCCGCAGGAGGATGGGGAGGCAGCCTGGTACGCCGCACATGACCTCGACTCCCTCAACGACATCCGTAACTACGATGCGTTCGGCTGCCTCTTCGGGGTTCGCAACTACGCCAACTTCCAGCCCCTGGCTCCATCCCGGGGACTGCCCGCCGACGCCTCGGCTACCGTGAGTGCGCGGTTCGCTCAGCTGACCGAGTGGTACGGCGAGGACGGCTTCCACGGCATCACGTGGATCACCTGGGCTGAGGTCAAGGCGGTCGACTGGGACGAGCGGGCGGAGAAGCCCGACAGTCGGCTCCACGAGTACCACCAGACCCCGGACGGGCTCAGGATGACAGGCAAGTCCTCCTGGAGTCCTGCATTCGCCGAGGCTGTCGGTGTCGAAAAAGGCGAAGCGCGCGAGTGGCCCGAGGGAAGTGAGTGGCTCGTCGGAGACACGCTCTACCGCTCAGTCACCCTCCGCCGTCGAGACGCCGTCCGCGAAACCGGCGAGTGGCAACCCGTCTGGAAAGCCATGAAGACACTCGCCGCACAGCACGGCGACGACAACGTGCGCCTCATCGTGTGGTTCGACGACTGACCACACCCCCTACGCCTGAACATCAGCGCCACCACCTGAGCAGTAGACTCGACTATCCCTCATTACACCTCTGACCTGTACAAACAGTGAGGCGATCGCATGGGATTCCCGCGACACCTACGAGAATCCCACCCCTTCAACGGAGCCGCAGGTCACACCCCTTCAGCTGCGGACACCGCTCGAAACTCCCCTGGTCAGACGCGTTCCCTCATTCCTCTCATCTGTCCAAACCAAGTCACGGAACATCAGATCAGAGCTGCTGTGGCTGTCCGGCAAGAGAAAAGGACTCACAGCGAAGCATTTTTTTACCGCTGCAGCCACGGGTTTACGCCCGCTTCCCTCAACCGCATTTCCTCCCGCGTATGAAGAAAACGCGGGCGCGACAAGCCGGACAGGCGACGCGTGCTAATGGGGCAGGGGTCAAACTCCGCACGCAGCAGCCTCACAATGAATTCACTCATTCCACATTCGTAAACCCGCCATACTGCGTCACTACGAGAGAAAACAGCCACGGGCCACCTGTCCGGATCTGACTCCTCTGCGATCCAGCACAATATATCCGCCTCATCGGTCTCGCCCCAAACAAGCAAGTCCTCCAGTCGATATTTCTCGGCCGCCCTGGCGTCAGCCCATTCATTAGCCTCCGGAAACTCAATTACCTCCTCAGGGACCCTATCCACCCTCCTGGCAGCCAGATCCGAAGCAGGCGCGGGAATAGCCACCCACAACGTTTCTTCGATCGACCCATCGCCAAACCTCGCAACGAAATCAACATAGTCCTGCGGAAAACGCACGCCGTACTCGACCTCGACAGATCCCCAGTCAAGGCGATCACCCCCATTCCCCAACCGTTCCAGCACTTCAGAGAGTTGCGCGCTGTAGTCTGTCATGCGGGACCCCTCACTCGTCATCGGTTCCACTCATCTGTACCCCGCACAGGGACGGGTCCTGGGTTCGACACGTGGCCCAAATTATGCCACTGCCCAGTATTGATTCCGTAGAACTTGTCAGGAACCACCACATTTGGGATATCGACACCAGGCGATCCGTCTGGACTCCTGCCAGATGCGTATATCTCAAAACCGTAGGGCACAGTTCGAGGTCCGTCGTACAACGACTTGACTCGATAGTGGACGACCTGCCCTTGGTTGATAGCCAGCCTCACTTGACGTTCATAAGTCAGCATTGTCGGCCTCTGTTGCGGTGCACGTCTATCAATGGTCCACGCATTGGCCGACCGACTACACGTAGCGAAACCGTCGCTACTCCGGAAAAGCCCAGCTCGCGAATGCGTTCCCGGATGCCGGCAGCAGTTTGCTCGGAGCCATGATCCGTGCCGACGCCTACGGGTACGCCTGCCCCGGCCGTCCCGGACTCGCCGCCGAACTCAGCTGGCGCGACGCGTCGTTGACCCACCGGGGCAACGGCATCTACGGCGCGATGTTCGCCGCGGCCGCCATCTCCGCCGCCTTCACCGCGGGCGGTCCAATGGAGATCTTCACCACCGCGCTGCGGTACGTACCGCAGCGCAGCCGCTTCTTCGCCGTCGTCAGCGACTCGCTGGAACTGGTGGCCGGGGCCCGTGACTGGGTGGAGGGCTACCGCGCCATTCACGGCCGGTACGCCGAGTACGGCCACTGCCGCGTCTTCCAGGAGAGCGGGACGCTGATCAACACCCTGCGCTTCGCCACGGACGTCGGCGACGGAATCTGCAAGCAGGTCAGCCAGGGCAACGACACTGACAGCTACGGCGCGACGGCGGGCGCCATCCTGGGCGTGTACTTCGGCCCCGGTCACCTGGAAGAACGGTGGATCACCCCCTTCCGCGACGTTCGGCACACGCGGCTGGCCGGCTTCCACGAGTTGTCCCTGGCCAGGACCGCCGACCGCGTCGCCGCACTCCCGGCCCGTGTTCTGGGACAGAGCTGAAGAACGATGCTCAGGTCTCCCCCAGCATCCTGAACGCGACCCGGGCCAGACGGCCCGCGGCCACCTCCGGCGGCCAGGTGGGGAGGACGAAGTGGCTGATGACCGTCCGCACCACGAAGTCGGTGACCACGTCCAGGTCCTCCTCTCCCCGGGTGGGAAAGCGTTCGGCCAGCCAGGCCCGGAGCAGGTGCTGTGCCGCGTCGAAGAGCGGGTCGGCGCGCGCGGTGAGGCAGGGCAGCAGGCTGTCCGCACCTCGGCGGGCGGCGGTGACGACGGCCCGCAGCAGGGGGTTGTGCTCGGCCGCCGTGAGAACGAACAATAAGGCGCTCGCGAGCGCGCCCCGGGGGTCCCGGTCCGCGGCAGTCAGGGTCTCCGCGACGCCGTCGAGGAGTCGTCGGGTCTCGCGGGTCACCAGCGCGTGGCCGAGACGCGTGCGTGTGCCGAACTCCTTGTACACGGAGGGGCGGGACACCTGCGCCAGGGACGCGACGGCCGACAGACTCGCCCGGTCCCAGCCGTCGGCACAGGTCAGCTCGTACGCCGCGTCCAGAACTCGCTCACGCATCTCCTTGCGCCATGCAATACGAGGCGGATCGGGCAACACCTCGACGGGCGAGGTCCGACCGGTGTTCTCGTGCGTCGGCATGAAGGCAAACCTGTCCGTGGGGTTACAAGGGGAAGGGAAACGAAAGGCGTGCCCGTCGCCCGGAGCGGGGTCCGGGCGACGGGAGGAAGCAGGAGGACCGCAGCTCTCCGGGCCGGGCCGCCGACCCGAGGCGGTCACGATGCCGCGCGGAAGGCGTACGCGCCGCGGTCGGGGGCTGCGGCGTTCCGGGGAGCACCGGTGATATCGGTGGTGACCGCGGGGAACGACGTGCCCGGGGAGTCTGCCCGGAGGCGGAAGTCCGAACCGGGTGACGTGCCGGGATTCACCAGCTTCGGGTCGGCGATGACATCGTTCCTGCCCTGCACCTCCGGTTTCAGCCCGCCGTAGTAGATGTTGTGGTCGTACGTCACGTCGACGTTCCGGTCGGCGGTGTTGGTCCTTTCCCCCGAAAGGGCATAGGAGATGTTGTTCAGAATCCGTACGTCCCTGCTCTTGAGAGCGAATATGTCCGCGACCGCGCCGACGAGGCCGTGACCGTGCGGGCGGTCGTCGACCACACGCCCCTGTCACGCCGCGCCCTCGAGTACCGCTTCACCACCCTCCTCGGCCGCACGATGACGATCCTCCGGGTGCGGATGACCCGTGTCGCCGACCTCCTCATGTCGACCGACTGGACCCTGCCACGGATCGCGGAGCACCTGGGCTTCCCGCACTCCGAGTACATGGGCGTCGCCTTCAAACGCCACACCGGCATGTCACCCGGTGAGTACCGCGGTCATGTCTCGGGCCGGTCGGTCGGGTGAGGTCTCACACCGACGTCGCGCGAGTGGGTCGTCACCGTCCCGGGAAGCCGCCGTTCACTCGTTGGGGGACGTTCCACGGGTTCGTGCGTCGAAGTGGTTCCGGGAGGAGTGCTTCCGGCATGTTCTGGTAGGCCACGGGCCGCATCCATCTGGCGATGGCTGTGCTGCCGACGCTCGTGTGCAGGGGCGAGGTGGTCGAGGGCCACGGTCCGCCATGGTGCATGGCGGGGGTCACGGCGACGCCGGTGGGCCAGCCGTTCCAGATCAGGCGTCCGACACTCAGCGCGCACGAGAGCCGACGGGCGAGAGGCTCATCCTGCGGCTCCTGTCCGTGGATGGTCGCAGTGAGACCGCCGGGCAGGGTAGGCAGGGTGTCCAGCAAGTCGTCGGCAGATGTGTACGTAATGACCAGCGAGGCGGGCCCGAAGCATTCCCGCAGCAGTTCAGGATGGGCGCGCACTTTTTCAGCGGTGGTGGTGAGGAGAGCGGGCGCGGAGGCCCGGGGATCGTGCTGCTCGGGCGTCAGATGCAAGGGGCGCACCGCAGGATGGGCGACGAGTTCCCCGAGGGTGGCGTGGTAGGCGGTGCCGATCCAGGCACCGAGCAGAGGAGCCGGGCGAACCGCGGCGATCTCTCGGCGCAGCTGCTCCTCCATGCCGTGGCCGGCCGGCAGGAAGAGCAGTCCGGGCTTGGTGCAGAACTGTCCCTGGCCCAGTGCGACCGAGGCGATGTACTCGCGAACGAGGTCCGCCCCGCGCTCGGCGCAGGCTCCCGGGGTGACCACTACGGGGTTGAGCGAGCCGAGTTCACCGTAGAAGGGGATCGGGTCGGGTCGGCTGCCCGCGAGGTCGAACAGGGCGCGGCCCCCGGACGTCGAGCCGGTGAAACCGACCGCCCGAATGTCCGGGTCGGTGACCAGGGCCTGTCCCGTGTCTCTGCCGTGGACGACGGTCAGGGCACCCACGGGGAGCACCGCGGCCGCCAGTTCGCAGGTCAGGTCCGAGAGCCAGGGGTGCCCCTCGTGCGCCTTGACCACCACGGGGCAGCCCGCGGCGAGCGCGCTGGCGGTGTCACCGCCCAGCACGGAGAACGCGAAGGGAAAGTTGGAGGCCGAGAAAACCGCGACCGGCCCGAGAGGCACCAGCATGCGGCGGATGTCGGGGCGGGGCGCGGGCTGCGCCGCGGGGTCGGCCGGGTCGATCATGACATCGAGGAATGCACCGGCCTCGACGACGTCGGCAAACATCCGCAACTGCGCCTGCGTGCGCCGGATCTCGCCCCGCAGGCGCTCTACTCCGAGACGCGTCTCGCTCTCGGCAACGTCGGCCAGTTGGGTGGCGTTGTCTCCCAGCGTCCGTGCCAGATTGCGCAGGAGTTCGGCGCGTGCGTGGAGGGACTGCTTGGCGAATTCCGGCGCGGCTGTGCGGGCCTGGGCCGTTGCGTGAGCGGCTCTGCGGGCGGGTGAGAACGCATCGTTCGGCAACGGAGCGTGGGCAGACATGTACGACCCTCTCGGCGAGTTGACGGAAGCGGTGAGGCGGGGTGGTGCGCGCCGCGCGGGTTGGTGCGCGTCACGCGGGTGGGTTCTGCGCCGCCTGGGCCAATAGTTCGGCGATGTGCACGGCCTTCACCCGGGAGCGTGCGTGACGCAGGCCGGTGCGCAGTTGGCGCAGGCAGCCCGGGTTGACCGCGGCGACGTAGTCGACGTCCGCGGCCTCGATCTCCTGGATCTTCGCGTCGAGGATGCGTCGGGATTCGCGTGGCCTGAGCAGGGAGTAGGTGCCGGCGGCACCGCAGCAGGTGGCGGCAGAGGGCAGTTCCACGTAGTCGGCGACCTGGCCAATCAGGGCGCGGGGCTCCTTCCACACGCCGAGGCCGTTGCGCAGGTGGCAGGAGTCCTGAAGGGCGACTCTCGCACGTCGTCCGTCCACCCGGAGTTCGCCCGTCGCACCGCGGTCGGCCAGGTGGGCGGAGAGTTCTCGTACCCGGTCCTGGCCGAGGACCGAGGCCAGGTGGGCGGCGCACCCTCCGGACGTGGTCACGATGGTGCCGGGCAGGTCGTCCCCCAGCCGGCGGGCGAGGCGTTCACCGGCCGCTGTGTCTCCGTTGTGGGCGTGCAGGGCGCCGCAGCATCCCTGGTCGGCGGGGATCGACAGCTCACGCGCGAGCTTTCGGGCCGCCCGGCTCACGCTTGGGAACAGTACGCGTTCGAAGCACCCGAGCATGAGCGACACGGGCTCGGTCGGGGGCACGATTGCGGCTTCGGGCTTGCCGCGGGCGGTCCGGCGCAGCGCGCCGAGGGGGCGGAACAGGTGCCGCAGGCCGGCGGCCAGCATCAGGGCGCGGGCGAGCAGAGGCTGTCTGCGGCCCTTCCACTGGTGGTCGCGCCATTGTTCGAGAAGTTGCCCGTACTCGACCCCCGCCGGGCACACCGGTTCGCAGGCACGGCAGCCCAGGCACTGCGAGGCCTGCTCCTCAAGGGTGGGGTCGTAGGGGTCGAGGTCGCCGTTCTGGAGGGCGCGCATCAGGTTGATCCGGCCCCTTGGCGAGGACGCCTCGTCACCGGTCGCGGCGTAGGTCGGGCAGGCCGGCAGGCAGAAGCCGCAGGAGATGCACCGGGACAGGAGGTCGGGGTCGAAGACGGGGTCGGTCATGAACCCAGCTTTCCGGGGTTGAGGATTCCGGCCGGATCGAAGGCGCCCTTGACCCGGCGCAGCAACGCCATCTGTTCGGGGCCGAGTTGCGCAGAAAGATATGGGAGCTTGGCTGCTCCCACACCGTGTTCGCCGGTGATGGTGCCGCCCAGTTCGACGGCGGTGGTAAAGATGTCCTTGAAGGCGTGCTCCGCGCGCACGATGCTCTCGGTGTCCTCGCGAGAGCCGATCATGCAGGTGGGGTGGAGGTTTCCGTCGCCGGCGTGTCCGAAGGTCGCGATGGTGACGTCGTGGCGATTGGCGATCTCGTCGATGCGCTCGACCATCTCGGCGATGCGCGGGCGGGGCACGGTGGCGTCCTCCAGGATGGTCAGCGCGCCGAGCCGGGACAGTGCGGGCAGGGCGCAGCGGCGTGCGGCGAGCAGCGCGTCGGCCTCGGCGACGTGGGCCGCTCTGGTGACCTCCAGCGCTCCCTGGGTGGTGCAGGCATCACCCATCCGGGTGAGAGCGTGTGCGACGGCGTCGGGTTCGCCGTCGTCGCCGAAGAGGAGCAGCGCACCGGCGTCAGCGCGCAGACCGAGTCCGGCGAAGGCTTCCACCGCGTCGATGCAGGGCCGGTCGAGGAACTCGAGGGTGGCGGGCAGGACGCCGCCGGCGATGATTGCGGCGACGGCGCGTCCGGCGGCGGCGAGGTCGGGGAAGTAGGCGACTCCGGTGCCCGAACTCCGGGGCGCGGGCCGCAGTGCGAGGGTCGCCTCGGTGATGACGGCGAGGGTTCCTTCGGAGCCGGTGAGCAGACGGGTGAGATCGTATCCAGCGACGTCCTTGTGCAGACGTCCGCCGGTGCGGATCACTTCGCCCGTCGCGAGGACCGCCTCCAGGCCGAGGACGTAGTCGCGGGTGACGCCGTACTTCAGGCCGCGCAGTCCGCCGGCGTTGGTGGCGATGGTGCCGCCGATCGTCGCGACGGTGCGGCTGCCCGGGTCGGGGGCCCACAGCAGGTCGTGGTCGGCGGCCTCGTCGGCGAGCGCGGCGCTGGTGACGCCCGGCTGGACGCGGATGAGGAGTTCGGCGGGTGCGATCTCGAGGATGCGGTTCAGGCGGGTGAGCGACAGGACAATGCCGCCGCGCAGGGCTACGGTGGCGGCGCACAGGTTGGAGCCGGCGCCGCGCGGGACGACCGGAACGCCGTGCCGGGTGGCCAGGCGCAGGACGGCCGACACTTCCCGTGTGTCGGCGGGAAAGACGACGGCGTCGGGCCGGGCGGAGAAGAGGGGGGTCGCGTCTCGGCTGAAGGGCACTAGGTCGCCGTCCGTCTCACGGTAGTGCTCGTCTCCGACGATCGCCTTCAGCGCGGCTCTGACAGGGGCTTGCACGGTTGCCTCCTGGGCCGGCCCCGGCCCCGGCGGGGCGGGGACCGGCCTGGTGCTAGAACTTGATGGCGGAGCGGTCCGCGACGAGCACGGGCGAGTCGTACACCGGGATGTCCTTGAAGGTGTACGTGCTGCCCTGGACCGACCAGTTGGCGGCCGGGATGTCGTGCACGGCGCCCGTGCGTACGTCGACGTAGACCGGGTCTGCGAAGTTGCCGCCGGTGAAGGTGAGATCGGTGGCGGTCTGGGCGTTGCTCTCGCTGGGCTTGCCCGCCCCTGACCAGACGCCGACGATCTGCCTGCCGGTGTCGAGCTTGGCGAACGCCTGCACGGTGAGCGAGGTGGCGGGGTTCGCGCTCCAGCTGTAGCCGGGCAGAGGCTTGGTGTCGTCGAGGACCGACGCCACGGTCTGGACGGCGTAGAAGGAGGGCTTGGCGTAGCGAATGCTCTTGTCGGTGTTGGTCTGCAGCAGCCCCTTACTGTTGATCTTCGAGGGGTAGTGCAGGTCGGAGATGCTGAAGACGCTGCTGGTGATGTCGCGTCCGAGGTCGTTGAGTACACGGCGCAGGACCCACTTGGTCTGGCTGAGTTCCGTCCAGTCCAGGTCACCGAGGGCGCCGAAGCTGCCGGGTCTGCTGGGCGCACCATTCTCGCCCTGGCGCACGACGGCACCGGGCGCGTACTGGGCGATCAGGTCCTTGACCTTCTGCACCTGCCCGTACGTCCACGCATCGTCGGGGTTGGGGTTGTACGGGTGGTAGCTGATGCCGTCCAGTAGGTCGGCCCTGCCCCGCCCGGAGAGCCCGACGAGAAAGTCCTTGGCGTACGTCACGTCGATGCCGGCCTCGGCGAGCCCGTAGATCACCGAGTCGGGCTGTTCGGCGCGAACGAGGCGGGCGGTGCGGACGAAGAAGTCGGTGTAGTCGGCGACGGCGATGCCGGCCAGGTTGGGTTCGTTCCAGATCTCCCATTCGGTGACCCGGTTCTGGTACCGCTTGACCATGGCGGTCACCCAGGTGTCCCACGCGGCCAGGGCCTCCGGTGAGGAGGGCAGTTGGCCGCCGAGGCCGGAGCCGCCTCCGCCGGTATAGGCGCCGTTGCCGTAGGACAGCTGGATCCAGGGTTTGACGCCCCGGCTGTTGGCGTCGTCGACGATCCGGTCGAGCCAGGTCCAGTCGTATACGCCCCTGGTCTTCTCCGTCTTCGCCCAGCCGCCCTGGATCCGGGTGCTGGTCGCGCCGAGCTTGCCCAGGTAGGGCGCGAAGGCCTGGTAGTCGGTGTAGTCGCGGTCGAGGGTCTCGGCGCCGATGATGAGCTTGGAGGTGCCGATCTCCCAGGCGGTGCGCGGGCCGACAGATCCGAGGTGGGGCCAGCCCTGCGGGCTGCTTTCGGTGGTGGTGCGGACGTCGTCCAGCCAGGCGGTGCCCGTGGTGGCGGTGGAGGTACCGGCCGTGATTCCGTCCAGGGCCCTGGTGCTGGTCCGGAACGCCAGGCCCTTGGCCTTGCGCGAGCCGTCCACCCACACGTCGGCGGTTCCCGAGGACGGCTGGGCGACCACGCGGATGTCGTACCAGCGGTTGGCCGAGTAGGCGCCCAGGTCGACCTGTTGGGCCCCGTTATAGGTGTATATGCGCCCATCAGCGCCCATGGCCACGGTGACGCTGTGCCCGCCGCTGCTGTCAAGGTGCACGCCGATCGTCGCCGAGGTCTGCGCGGCGCGCAGCCGGAAGCCGGCGACGACGGTCGAGGACGTGGTGTCGAAGCCGGTGCCCGCCGTGACCGGGGCACTCGTGGAGGTGTCCCGCAGCCGCAGACTGCGGTCGACGGTGCCGGGCACGTCCTGCACGGTCGCGTCACCGCCAGCCGCGCTGGTGAACCAGCCCGCGGGCGTGGTGCCGGGGGCGGTGGCATCGAAGTCGCCGTTGAAATCCGCCGCGGTAGCCGGTCCGGCGGCGGCGACGGAGAGCAGGCCGCCGACGAGCGTGCCGGCCATCACCATCGCGAAAGGCCGTATGGAGGATCTGGGGGAATGATTGATCATGTGTTCCTGCCTTCTTCTTCGGAGGCCGGTCCGGCCGGTCGGCCGGCCGAGGGCAGCCGGCCGCGGAGTGTGTGGGTCAGTCGTTGCGGGACGTGGTGAGGCGGCTCTCCTCGTAGGCGCGCAGCGTCACGGCGTCCGCCGGGTACGTGCCACGAAGAGGTGCGCCGGCGGCAACGCGCTCGGTGATGAACGCCTCCAGCCGCTCCTGCTCCTGCGCCTGACGGGCAATCACCGGAACGAGGTGGCGCGGAACGCAGACCACGCCGTCGGAGTCGCCGACCAACACGTCGCCCGGGTAGACCGCGACTCCCGCGCAGCCGACGGGGACCTGGAGGTCGACGGCGTGGTGCAGGGCGAGGTTGGTCATCGCCGCCGGGCCGGTGGCGTAGACGGGCAGCGGGAGCTGCCCGATGTCGCCGAAGTCTCGCAGTGTGCCGTCGGTTACCAGTCCGGCGGCGCCCCGGACCGACAGCCGGGTGAGGAGGATGTTGCCCGCCGACGCGGCCCTGCCCTGCCCGCGGCAGTCCATGACGAGGACCTGACCGGGGCCGACCTGCTCGACGGCGGCGCGCTGCGGGTGGTCGTAGTCGTCGAACACGTCGAGGATGTCAATGTCCTCGCGGGCCGGGATGTAGCGGAGGGTGAACGCCTCGCCGACCATGCGCTGTCCGCTTGAGGTGACGGGGGCGAGTCCGGCGAGGTAGGTGTTGCGCAGGCCGTGCTTGAAGAGCTGGGTGGTGATGGTGGCGGTGCTGGCCTCACGGAGAGCGGCCAGGTCGTCGGGGTTCAGCGGCGCCTGGGGCGTCTCGGTCATGGTGCGGGTCCTTAGGGCTGGTCGGCGCTGGTGTGCGCCGGATCGGTGGTGGGTCGGTCGAGGCTGGGATCGCTGCCCGGTGGCCTGATCTGGGCGGTCAATCCGCCGTCCACGGTGAGCACCTGACCGGTGATGAAGGAGGCGTCCGGCGAGGCCAGGAAGGCAACTGCGGCGGCCACGTCGGAACCGTCGCCCATGCGACCGAGGGGCACCGGCCGGGCGCGGGCACGTTTCTGGGCGGCGTCCAGCAGTTCGTAGCGGTCGTTGATGACGGGGCCCGGCGCGACGGCGTTGACGCGGATGCCGAGCGGGGCGAGTTCGAGGGCGGTGGCCCGCGTGGTGGCCTCGACGGCGCCCTTGGAGGCGTCGTAGGCGACAGCCGCGCGGTGGGCGCGGGTCGCGCCGACGGAGGAAATGTTGACGATCGACGCGCCGGCCGACATCACCCGGGCCGCGGCGACGGTGCACAGGAACGTGCCGCGGGCGTTGACCGCGAAGCTGCGGTCCCAGTCGACGGGGTCGAGGTCGAGCAGTCGGCCGCGGCCCAGCATCGCCGCCGCGGCGTTATTGACGAGGATGTCCAGTCGACCGAAGGCGTCGACCGCCCGGGCGACGCACGCGTCGACCTGCGCCGGGTCGGAGACGTCACCCGGGCAGGCGACCGCACGCGCCCCGCCGTCGCGCAGCGCTGCCGCCGCCGCTTCGGCCTCCTGCTCGTCCGGGCCGTTGACGGCGACAGCGGCGCCCTCGGCGGCCAGCCGGACGGCGATCGCGAGCCCGATGTTGCGGGCGCCGCCCGTGACGAGGGCGACCCGGCCGGCGAACCGCCGGCCCGCCAGGGACCGTTCGGCGGACGGAACCGTCATTGCATGACCTCCTGCCGGTCGACGACGGCAGCGGCGCTGGTGGCGGCCCAGGTAAGCGGGCCGGCCGACGCCTTCACCAGCTCCGGATCGAGCCGCATGCCCAGGCCAGGACCCGACGGCACGTGCAGCCTGCCCGCGACGTAGCGCACCGGATCGGCCACCACATCGCGGGTGTAGAGCAGGGGGCCGACGGGGTCGCTGGGCACGGTGACCGGGGCCATGGCCATGGCGACGTGGGCCGCGGCGGCCGTGCCGATGGACAGTTCCTGCGTGGTGCCGACCAAGCACGACTTCCCGGCGGCCTCGGCGATCGCGAAGATCCGCCGGGCCGGGGTGATGCCGCCGATCGCGATGACGCTGACGTTGAAGACATCGACCGCGTCGGCGGCGACCAGGTCGAGCGCCCACCGGAAACCGTAGACGTGCTCGCTGATGGGTACGGGGAGGCGGTTGCGAGCGTACACCAGCCCGCGCACGTCGTGGTTGGGGGCCGGCGCCTCCACGAGGTCGAAGCCCACGTCGGCGACCTTCTCGGCGAAGTTGCAGGCCGCCTTGGAGTCGAGCAGGTTGGAGAAGTCGAGCGACTTGATGGTGATCCGGTCGCCGAAGCGCTCGCGGGCGGTGCGCAGGAACCGCTCGTCCAGGTCGAGCCGGCGCCCCACGTACACGCGGAAGAACTCGAAGCCCTCGTCGATGCGTCGCTCGACCATGGCCAGGTTGCGTTCAACGTCCGACTCGTCCTGCTGGCGGAAGATCGGGTACGCGATGGGCACGGACTCACGGACCGCGCCGCCCAGCAGATCGCACACGCGGACCCCGAGCTGCTTGGCCGCCAGGTCCCAGAAGGCGATGTCGACGCCGCACTTGATTGCGCGGCTCTTGTCGTAGATGTATCCGGCCTGCGGGAAGTTGGCCTCAAGCCGCCGTTCGACCTCGGTGAGCTGAAGGGCGTCCAGGCCCACCAGGATCTCGCCCAGGGTGGCCTCCAGTTCGGGGACGTCGAAGTGGAAGCGGGGCAGGTGCTGGAGGTCGGACATCTCTCCGACGCCGACGAGGGAGTCGTCGTCGGTGTGGAGTTCGACGAGGATGTGCCCGCAGGTGATGCTGTTGTGCCGGGGGGTGTTGATGGGGGTCAGGACGACCCTCGTCACCTTTGCCATTGTGGGCTCCGTTCCTTGGTCGGCGGGGTCGGTGCGGCGTTCCGGCCGGGTGCCCTGGCCAGCAGCTCGCGGGTGTACTCGTGGGCGGGGGCGGCGTAGATCTCTTCCGCCGTGCCCTCCTCGACGATCCGGCCGTGCCGCATGACCGCGATCCGGTGGGCGACCGAGCGGACCACGGCCAGATCGTGGGTGATGAACAGGTAGGCCATGCGGTGCTCCGCCTGGAGGTCGGCGAGCAGGTTGAGGACCTGCGCCTGGATGGACACGTCCAGGGCGCTGACCGCCTCGTCGCATACGATCAGCCGGGGGCGCAGGGCAAGGGCACGGGCGATGGCGATGCGCTGGCGCTGGCCGCCGGAGAAGGCGGCGGGGAAACGGTCCAGGGCAAAGGCGCCCAGGCCGACGTCCCGCAGGAGGCCGGTGAGGATGTCCTCGTCGGCGTCCAGACCGTGTACGCGCAGGGGTTCCGTCAGGATCTGACGGATAGTCAGTCGGGGGTCCAGACTCGCGTACGGATTCTGGAAGACGACCTGCACCTCCCGCTGGAGCCGCCTCAGTTCGGCCGGGCGGGGACGGGTCACGTCGATGCCGTCGTAGCGGACGGTGCCACCGGAGGGGCGTTCCAGGCGCAGGAGCAGTTTCGTGAGGCTGGTCTTGCCGGAGCCGGACTCCCCCACCAGCGCCAGCGTGCGGCCCGCCTCGACACGCAGGCTGACCTCCTGCACGGCGTGGACGTGGCCGGTGACCCGGCGCAGAGCCCCGCCGCGCACGGGATACCGCAGGTCCACCGTGTCGAACTCGGCGAGCGCGGGCTCGTCTGAGGCCTTCACGGCGGGAGCGGGGTCGGTGACGGCCGCCGGGACGGACAGTTCCACCGGAGCGTCGGCGAACAGGCAGGCTGCCGCATGGTCGCCGTCGTAGACAGTCAGCTGCGGAGCACTCGCCGTGCAGTCGTCCACGGCGACCGGGCATCGGGGAGCGAAGGAGCACCCTGAAGACCGCTCCCGCAGCCGGGGCGGCTGCCCCTCGATGGACACGAGCCGGGTGCGGGCCGCCGCGTCGAGCCGCGGCGTGGCCGCGAGCAGTGCCTGGGTGTACGGCATCCTCGGGCTCTTCAGGACGCGTGCGGCCGGACCGCTCTCGACGACGCGGCCGGCGTACATCACCGCCACCCGGTCGGCCTGTTCGGCGACCACGCCGAGGTCGTGGGTGATCAGGATCAGCCCCATGCCGAGGTCGACGCACAGGGAGCGGAGCATCGCCATGATCTCCGCCTGCACGGCGACGTCCAGGGCGGTGGTCGGTTCGTCGGCGATAAGCACCTTGGGGCGGGCCGCGATGGCCAGGGCGATGGCGGCGCGCTGCCTCATCCCCCCGGACAATTCGTGCGGGTACTGCCGCAGTCTGCTCGCCGGCTCCGGCATGCGGGCCTGCTCCAGGGCCTCGACGGTGCGGCGCCGGGCTTCTTCGCGTGTGAGCCGCTCGTGGGCGCGCACGGCGTCGGTGATCTGGGTGCCGATGGTGAGCAGTGGGTTGAGCGCGGAGCCGGGGTCCTGGAAGACCATGGCCACGCGCCTGCCCCGTACAGCCCGCCACTCCTTGGCGCCCAAGGTGCGCAGGTCGGTTCCGTCCAGCCGGATGGAGCCGTTGGTGCTGGACACGGGCTCGGGCGGGTTCAGTCCGAGCAGGCTCAGGGCGGTGACGGTTTTGCCCGAGCCCGACTCGCCGACGACGGCGAGGGTCTCGCCCGCTTCCAGTCTCAGGTGGACGCTGTCCACGGCGCGCACCGGTGGACTCGTCGGGCCACCGTTGAAGGTGACGCTCAGGTCTTCGATCTCGAGGAGGGACATGGCCGTTTCCTCACGCCCCCAGGCGGGCTTCGGCGAGCCGCCACTGGCCGTCGGCGTCGAGCTTGATGCCCTTGAGCCTGCTGCTGTGGATGAGGGGCGACTTCGCCTGGTGCAGGAACACCCAGTAGTTGTTGTCGATGATGCGGCGCTGCGCGTCGGCGTACGCCTTCTTGCGCGCCGGCTTGTCGCCGGTGTCGGCACCGTCCGCGAGCAGGGCGTCGAGGACGCGGTCGTCGAGGCCGGACCAGTTGTTGGGTCCCTTACTGGCGAAGTACGGGTTGAACGACAAGGACGGGTCCAGGCGCGGAATGTCGATCACCAGCAGGGCCGCGTCGAAGTCCCTCTTCTTCATGCGTTCCAACTGCGTCTGGAATTCCAGCACTTCTGCCTTGGGTAGAAAGCCGGCAGCGGCGAGCTGGCTCTGCAGGAGTTCCGCGATGGTGGGGTCGGGGGCGCGGCGGCGGGCGACGACGGTGATGGGCACCTCACCCCGCAGTCCGGCCTGCTCCAGGGTCTTGCGGGCCTTGGCCGCGTCGTACGGGAGCGGCGTGATGGAGCCGTCGTAGAACCAGTCCGAGGAAGTCGCGAAGGACGGGGCGATGTCGTACTCGTCGCCGGCCGCGGCCCTGCCCACGGCGCGGCGGTCGATGGCGCGGGCGAACGCGGCGCGCACCTCGGGGTTCTTGAAGGGGCCCTTGGTGACGTTGAGGGCGACGTAGTAGGCGCGGCGCACCCCGCCGTCCTTGATGACGATCTGCTTGTCGCCGCCGAGCTGCTTGTACTCCTCCGGGGGCAGAGCGCGCACCAACTGGACTCCACCCGTAGCCAGTTCGGCGCGCAGGACCTTGGCCTCGGTGACAAAGCGCAGCACAACCCTGTCCAGCTTCGGCAGGCTGCTGCCGTCCGCGGCCTTCGCCCAGTAGCTGTCGTTGCGCTCGGCGGTCAGCTGCACCTTGGACCGCCACTGGGCGAAGGTGAAGGGGCCGGTGCCGACGGGCCGCCGTCCGAAGTCCGCTCCGTGCTTCTTGAGCGCGGCGGGGGAGACGATCATCCCCGTCTCGTGTGCGAGGTGGGTGAGCAGGAGCGGGTCGGGCGACTTGAGCCCGATCTTCACGGTCGCGGCGTCGGGCGCCTCGACGGAAGCCACCTTGGCCAGCGCGGCGACCTTGGTGGAATGAGTGGCCGGGTCCATCACCCGGCGCAGGTTGAAGACGACGGCCTCAGCGTCGCAGGGCGTCCCGTCGTGGAACTTCACTCCTTCGCGCAGCGTGAGGGTGACCTCGGAGTCACCGGCGTCCCACTTGGCTGCGAGTGCCGGTTCGAACTCTCCGTCCGGGCGCTGGCGCAGCAGCGCGTCGAAGAAGAGGTTGAGGACATTGCGGTCGGAGGAGATGGCGGCGCTCAGTGCCGGGTCGAGGGTGACGGGCTCATTGTCGAATCCTGCGGTGAGCGTGCCGGAGGAAGAGCCGGACGAACCGGAGTCGCCGCTGCATCCGGTGAGGGTGGACAGGCCTGCTGCGGCCGCAGTGGCGGCAGCTGAGGCCAGGACGGCACGGCGTGACAGGCCGAGGGAGGGAATGGGCATGGCAGAGCACTTTCTGGTGCGGGTGGCGGGTGCTGGGAGGGCGGGGTGGAGAGGGGACCCACCCGAGGGGGCCCGGCGTGCGGGCCAACGGGGCACGGCGCATGTGACGGTGAGTGAGTCGCGGCGCAGGCGACGGTGAGGGGAGGCCCGGTGGGTCAGCGGGGCGGCGTCAGCTGCGGCCGGTGCGCGTCGAGTGCGTCGCGCAGGGCGTCCGCCAGCATGTTGAACGCGGCGACGGTGAGCAGGATGGCCAGACCGGGGAAGACGCTCAGCGACCAGCTGGCGCTGAGATGGTCGGTCCCGGAGGCCACCATGGCTCCCCAACTGGGCTGCGGAGGCTGGACGCTGAGTCCGAGGAAGCTGAGGGCTGCCTCGGCCATGATGGCGGTGGAGACCTGAAGCGCGGCGAAGACCAGCAGGGTGCCCGCCAGGTGCGGCAGCAGATGGCGGCGCATGATGGCCGACTGCGAGACGCCCACGATACGGGCGGCCGAGACCCATTCACGGGTGCGCAGCGACAGCACCTCACCGCGGACCACCCGGGCGAAGCGGGGCGTGGTCACCACGGCGATGGCGATGAGTGCGTTGCGCAGCCCCGGGCCGAGGGCGGCAACCACGGTGAGGGCGAGCACGAGGAGCGGGAAGGCCAGCAGCCCGTCCGATGTTCGCATGATGACGGAGTCCAGCCATCCGCCGCGGTAGCCGGCCAGCAGACCGAGCACGGTTCCCGCCACGAGGGCGGCGCCCACGGTGACGGTGGCGACCTCCGTGGTCACCACGGCTCCGGCGACGATGCGGGCCAGGACGTCCCGGCCGAGTTCGTCGGTGCCCAGCAGGTGCTGCGCGCTGGGGCTGGCGAGGAGGTGGCTCGTGTCGGTGGCTCGCATGCGCTCGGTCAGGAAGGGCCGGGCCGCGGAGGCCAGGGCCAGCAGCAGGATGATCGGCAGGCTGAGTTGGGCGCGACGGTCGCAGCGCAGCCGGTCGAGGACCGGGCGGCGCGCGGCCGAAGTGAGGGTTTTGGTGGCCATGGTCGTTCCTGTCAGTACGTGATGCGCGGGTCGAGCCACGCATAGGTCAGATCGGCCAGCAGGTTCACCAGGAGGACGAAGACCACGACCACGAGGACGGCGCCCTGGACGACAGGCAGGTCCCGGCTGAAGATGCCGTTGACGATGAGGGTGCCCATGCCGGGAATGGTGAAGACGGTCTCGGTGACCACGGTGGCACTCATCAGGGCGCCGATCTGCAGGGCGATGACGGTCACGACGGGGACGACCGCGTTGCGCAAGGCATACACGCCGACGATCCGGCGACGGGACAGGCCGCTCGCTTCCGCTGTGCGTATGTAGTCCTCGTTGAAACAGGTCAGCAGGGCCGCGCGGGTCTGCCGCATGGTGACGGCGGCGATGGTGGAGCCGATGGTGACGGCGGGCAGTGCCATGTGCCGCAGGTTCTCCACCGGATCCTCGGTGAACGGCACGTACCCGGACGGCGGCAGCCACTTCAGCCATAGTCCGAAGACCAGGATGAGCAGGGCGGCGAGATAGAAGTGCGGCGCCGACAGCGCCACAAGGCCCGCGGAGTTGAGCGCGGAGTCGGTGGGAGTACGGCGCTTCACTGCGGCGAGGATGCCGGCCGGAACGCCGACGAACAGGGCGAAGAACAGCGCTATGACACCGAGTTCGGCCGTCGCGGTGAGTCGCTCGCCAAGTACGGTGCCAAGGTCCTCACCAGTGAGCCAGGAGGCGCCGAGGTCGCCGCGTGCAATGCCGCTGATCCAGTCGGTGAACTGCCGCCACATGGGGGCGTCAAGACCGAGTTCGGCGCGCAGTGCCGCGCGGTCCGCGGGGCTGGCCTCCTGCCCCAGGATGTCCAGGGTGGGATCCCCTGGCATCAGGCGCAGCAGGAGGAACAGCACCAATGACACGACAAGGACGACGGGTATCAGTTGGAGTAGGCGGCGTATCAGGTATCCGGTCATGTTGCCGGCTCCGTTTGTCTGTGGGGTGGGTTGTCGTACGTCGCCGCGTCGTCGCCGACCGACTCCCGCGGCAGGCGGCGCAGCCACTCCAGCCGCGGTGCAGGGGCGAGATCGTAGGCGTAGAGAACCAGGGAACTCGCGCCGTGCGAGCGGACCTGGCGCGCGATGTCCACGAGTTCCTCCTCGCTGCGGGTGCGCGCGGCGTCCAGGTTCCAGCCGGCCGCGATCCTGGCGCCGGTGCGGCCCGCCGCGACGAGGTCCCGCCACAGGGCGGCGGCGTCCCCGGTCAGGCTGGTGACGGTGAGCGAGCCCGCGGCGTAGCCGAGCGCCCGCAGATCGCCGGTGGACTTCCCATCGCAGGCGTAGGGGTCGTCGGTGGCACGGACGGAGAGCGGCAGCCCTCCCGACGCGCGGGCCACGGCCCGTACGAGATCGATGGACACCTCGGCCCGGACGGCAAGCAGCGTGTCGTGCAGGTCCTGGCCCAGCGCGGTGGCGGCGTCCCCGGTGATGCCGCCCGCGGGCCGCGGATCGGCCAGCTGCGCGAGGACGGCAGCGCGGACCCTGTCGGCCGCCTCGGCACCGTCCACGCCGGCTGCGGCGAACCGGGCCGCGCAGGCGGAGCAGAAGCAGAGGGAGAGCAGCCAGCTGTCCACGGGCCGCAGCTCCGCCCCGAACTTGTCGTGCGCGCTCTGGTGCTGCCAGCCCAGATAGCCGAACGCCTCCAGCTCAAGACCGCTCACTCCCGCCTGCCGGGCGGTCTCCGCGACCAGGGACCGGGCGAAGCGGACCACGGCCGGCTGGGCGGGGCACAGGGCATGCCGGTAGGGGTGGCCGAACGCGTTGCGCAGGGCAAGATCCGGCCGGGCGACGGCCAGGGGCGACTGGTGGAGTCCCACCAGCCAGCCGGTCACGTCGACACCGGAGGCCACCAGGGCGTCCGTCGCGAGCATGGCCTCGTCTCCGAGCACGGGCAGGGACAGGTCCGTCGCATCCTCGTGATCCCCCCGGGCGAACCAGCGCCCGGCGGGAAAGTCCACGACCGCCCCGGGATCGCTGGTCGTCAGCAGCCAGCGGCCTCCGTGGTAGGCGTATGCCAGGCGGACCCCGTCGACTCCCGCGGCGCGCAGCCGCTCGGCTTCCACACGGGGAGCCCGGCGGAACGACACCGGGTGGGCGAAGACCTCGGTCCTCATCGCTCGTCCCCGAGGGCGCCGGCCAGGGTCCGCTGGGCCTTGCGGATGTGGGCGCGGGTGAGGCGCTCGGCCCGGTCGGCATCGCCCTGCTCCATCGCCTCCAGGATGGCCTCGTGCTCGGCGGCCTCCTCCTCAAAGGTCGCCCGCAGTCGCCAGCCCAGACCGGCCACGAACGCGGTCAGGTCCTGCAGTTGGTCCAGGAAGCCACACAGGAAGCTGTTGCCGCAGGCGATGTAGAGCTCCCGGTGGAAGCGGCGGTTCGCGACACCGAGGCCCTGCGTCTCCCCGGAGCCGATCAGCGCGGCGGCCTCGGCGAGCGCACGCCGCGCCGCGGGGTACATCACGGCTCCGCGCTCTTCGGCGGCCAACCGCACCGCTTCGGGCTCTGCCGCACACCGGGCGGTGTAGAGCTCCCGCACCAATTTGTCGTCGGGGGTGCGGACACTCACGCCCTGGTAAGCGTTGACCTCTACCAACCCCGTCGACTGCAACTGCTTGAGCGCCTCGCGCACCGGAGTTTTCGAAACGCCGTACAGCTCCGCGAGCTCGCGCTCCACCAGGGCCCGTCCTGGGGACAGCGCCCCGTCGAGGATCGCCTGCCGCAGCGCGTCGCGCACCCGGTCCGTGCGGGAGGCGGGCTGTGCCGGAGGAGGCAGCGCCACGGAGGGCGAGGGCGTGGCTTTGTGGGTTTCGACCTTGATGCTTGGCATGGCGGCATGCTGGTATACCGGCATGCCACGGCGCAACCCCTTGGCGTCACATTCGTGAAATCCAGGCTTAATTGACACGCAGTCAAAAGGTTTACAGATCGCCCGGCTTGCAACCGAAGCCCGAGCCTGCCACCGTCACACCCGCAACACGCAGCCCACGTGGTGACTTTGGTGGGCGCCGCCGCGGGTGGCAGCCGATGACGACTTCATGCGCCGACCATCCGCGCTCCGCGAGCCGGGACAGCCGAGCTCTCGCGAACCGTTCCGGTGCCGCTCCCTTGGGCCCCGGGTGCGTGATTAGGCGTCCGCTCCCCCTGGATCACACGTGAGGTCTCATCCCGACCGACACCGCTCCAGCCGCTCCCAGCCGGGGCAAAGCGTCGTCGGCGCGAGCGCCCCCAACGAAAAGGCAGCAATGAAACGCACAGGCGTATACGCAGTTTCGGCACTTCTGGCCGGTTCGGCGATCCCCCTCGGTCTCGCCGGTACGCAGACTGCGCAGGCCGCGTCCCGGATGTACTACGTCAGCCCGAGCGGCTCCGACACAAACCCGGGAACCTCGCCGGCCATACCGTTCCGCACGCTCCAGAAGGCCGCGGACAGCACCGCACCCGGAGACACCGTCTCCGTCATGAACGGCACCTACAAGGAGCGCTCGGCCGATTCGGACGTCGTGACGATCACCCGCTCCGGCCGGCCCGGAGCACCCATCACCTTCCAGGCATATCCCGGACACCACACCGTCATCAACCCCGTCACGGCGCTCCTGACGGCGCCACCCCTCGACCCCCTCGATCCGGGTCACCCCTCCAATCCCGGCCCGGGTAGCGGTCCCGCGCACCACCCGGCCGCGATCACCCCCACAGGCGTGACCGCGGCTCATGTGCACTTGCCAGACTCGCGGCAGGGTCGCGCACACGAACAGGACCGACTCTCCTGACACCGGCGAAGCCCCACCCGCTCCACCACGCGTCGCACGGCGCAAGCACATGAGACAGCGCGTACTGAACACCCACGTGGTTTGACGTGCGCCGCGGGCTGGACGATGTGAGCCTGTCGGCCGTCGCTGAGGCCGCCGAGGTCTCGCGCCCCTCGGTGTACAAGGCGTTCGGCAACCGTGCGGGCCTCGGACGTGCCTGTGGTCGGATGGCTCAGACCGCTTGCGGGCCGGTCGTCTACCTGGGCTGCTCAGTTCGTCGTTCTCAGCGCCCCGGCAAGGACGGGCACTCCTGGCGTAAGGGTGCCCTCCCGTTCCTTGCCTGTTCCGCTCCCCACCGGTTGTCGGCTTATGTCGTCGCCTTCAGTGCGGATGGGGGGCGAGCCCTTTAAGGATGAGGTCGACAGCGTCGGCGATGCCAGGCAAGGAGGGAAGACTGCTCTGTCCGGGTGGCATGGGGGGGTGCATGGCCATCCCGAACAGCAGGGCGAGTAGCACGACCGCGCTGTGGTCAGGATCGGCGTCGGCGCGCAGGCGGCCGAGGTCCTGTTCGGCGCGCAGGTACTCGGCGAGCCGTCCCGGGGGGCCCGGGAGGGCGCCGGGGGGCGGTGCTACGCGGGCGAGTTCGGGGTCGGTGAGGATGGCCAGTTCGAGAGGGAGGATGTCGGCGCGCAGGGCGGCGAGGTGGGTGAGGCAGTCGGTGAGGTTGGCCTTGACGGTTCCAGTGCCGGCGCGTGCGGGGAGGGTGTCGATCCAGTCGACGACGTGCTGGTTCTGCTGCAGGACTGCTTCGGCGAAGAGGGTGGCCTTGTCGGGGAAGTGCCGGTAGAGGGTGCCTTCGGCGACGCCGGCTGCCTGTGCGATGGCGCGGGTGGTGGTCTTGGCGTAGCCGAGTTCGCTGACGAGCCGGATGGTGGTGTCGACGAGTTTGGTCCGTGTGGCGGTGCCGCGGGGGGTCATGGCACTTCCCCTTCGAGGTGTGTGGCGGGCTGGGGTCAGTCGGTGATGTCGCGGCGTTTGAAAACGGTGAGCGCGACGCCCAAGCCTAGAAGGGTGTAGAGGGCTCCGAGTGTCAGGGCGGTGCCGTAGGGGATGCTGCTGGTGCCGCCCTGGGCGAGTGCGCTGAGGGTGGCTCCGGGAGTGTAGTCGGCGATGGTGTCGAGGGCGGCGGTGATGACCGCTTCGACGACCAGGACGTAGCCGACGCCGACCGAGATGGAGATGGCCGCGGAGCGGGTGACCAGGGCCAGCACCAGTCCGATGACACCCCAGACGAGCAGGGTGGCGAACAGGTTGAACCACGCGCCGGCCAGGGTCGGCAGAACGTCCTGCCCCCAGGCGGCGACGTCGAGGTCCGCGCTCCGCGCCGCCATGGGGGCGATGAGCAGGTTGGCAATCAGCGCCACCGTCGTGACGGCGGCCGTCCACAGGGACAGTGCACCGACCTTGCCGAGCAGCAGCCGGACGCGGTCGGGCTGGGCGGAGGCGGTCAGCCGGATCAGGCCGCTGCTGTAGTCGCCGGCCGTCGCGATCGCCCAGAACGACAGGGCGACGACCCCGTACATACTGGCGGCCGAGGACAGGCCGGCCGTGATGCCGTCGGCTGCCTGCCACTGGTCGAGGGTCGGGAAGGACACCCCCGGGCCGCCTTCCGGCTGCGCCCCGGAGGAACCGACGACCTGCGCCATCACCATGTTGATCATGGCGGTGAACAGGATCGTCAGGCCGAACCAGCCGAGGACGACGCCCTTGCGCCGGGTCCGCAGAAGCTCGCTGCGCACTGCGTTGATCATGACGCCTTCCGTTCCGCAGCCGCGGCCCGGGCTGCCGTGAGGTCCTTGTCGCTGCTCCCGGTCATCTCCAGGAAGATCTCCTCCAGGCTGCCGCGCACCGGGGTCATCGACTTGAGGGTGATGCCGCCGCGGGCTGCGCTGCGGTTGAGCTCGGCGCCCTGATGCTCGTCCGCGGCGACTCCGAGCCGGCCGTCGGACGTGGGTTCGACCTGCCAGCCGTCGGCCGACAGCAGCGCGAGCAGCGACGAGGTGTCCCTCGCGTGTTCTGCCGCGATCTCGATCCGCCCGCTCGTTCGGGCGAGGAGATCGGTGACGGGGCCGGAGTAGACCAGGTGGCCGAAACGGATGACGACCAGGAAATCGCAGACCGCCTCGATCTCGGCCAGGAGGTGCGAGGAGACGATGACGGTCCGCCCTGCCCGTGCCAGGTCCGCCAGCAGACCCCGGATCTCGACAATGCCCGAGGGGTCGAGACCGTTGGTCGGTTCGTCCAAGATCAGGAGTTCCGGATCGGGCAACAGGGCCGCGGCGATGCCCAGGCGCTGCTTCATGCCCAGCGAGAAGCGCTTGACGGGCTCGGTGTCCCGCCCGGTCAGGCCGACGGTCTGAAGCACCTCGTCCACCCGGGACGCCGGCAGGCCCCGCAGCCTGGCCAGGGCCATGAGGTTCACCCTTGCCGAAAGGCCGGGCACGAACGCCGGGCTCTCCACCAGAGCACCGACCCGGTCCAGGTATCGACCTGGCTTGCTGATCGGCTCGTCCAGCACCTCGGCCGTTCCTGACGTCGGCGCGATCAGGCCGAGCAGCATACGAATGAGGGTCGACTTGCCCGACCCGTTCGGGCCCACCAGGCCGATCACCCCCGCTCGCGGGAGCTCCAGTGTCAGGCTTTCCAGTGCGGTGACTTCACCGAAACGCCGGGTGAGACCGGCCATCTTGATCACACTCATCATTCCTCCAAGCGTGTGAGCGCTCACTCACATATTGAAGCAGAGGAGTTCCACCGTCAAGCAGACGACTGAATAGCGGGGTCTTGATGTCGAGCCTCGGAGGTCAATGGCTGGCGACGCTGACGGAGGTCGGGCTGAGGTGGAAGGCGCCGATCCTGGAGCGCACGCCAGAGCCGCGCCGTACGGCGATGCTGACGTCGGTGTTGCGGCAGGAGGCGTCAGCGATCAGATGACGCGCTGGACCCGTTTCGCCGCGAAGAACGCGCCGAACAGGACCACCGCGGCGAAGAAACGGCTGACTCGATCACATCGGCTACGGTCAGTGAAGAGAAGGCAGCGGCAGCATCTACTCCACCTCGGCATCCGCGCGCGTGATCTCCGAGGGATGAGCACTGCTACAAGTTGGGCACGATTGGGTGCAGCCAGGACAGTTTCACGCCCAAGGACCCGGAGCGGTACCGCCCGTGGTTTGGCAGCAGGTCGCCGGCGCTGTCTCCAGGCGCTGACAGCGTCGCCCCGATGACGGAGAAGGCGAGCGGGAGTTCGGCGCTCGTCGACTCGGAAAGTGTTATGCGCGAGGCGCCCTCTCGTCTCCTTAAGGTGCAACCACCCACCGGGGCGGCACGAACCGCCCATGCCTGAGGATGTATCGCATGCGACATGACGGGTCCGACAGGGCCGACACGTTTCCGGACCGCCTTACGGTCGAGGCCGCCCGTGACGGGGACGGCGGGGCCGTCGAGCGACTCACCGCCGGCTCGCTGCCGCTGGTCTACAACCTGGTCGGCCGTGCGGCGGACGCCGATCTCGACGTGGACGACATCGTGCAGGACACCATGGTCGCCGTGATCCGGGCGCTGCCGGACCTGCGGGACGCGGCGAAGTTCCGCTCGTGGCTGGTGGCCATCGCGGTGCGCCAGCTCACCGACGCGCGGCGCCGTGCACGGTCGGGTCGGCTGACGACGCTCGAGCACGCCGACGAACGGCATGCGCCGGAGCCCGACTTCGCGACGCTCTTCCTACTGAGGCAGTCGCTCTCCGCCGAGCAGCGGCAGGTCGCTGCGGCCACCGCCTGGCTCGACCCGTCGTACCGCGACCTGCTGTCGCTGTGGTGGCTGGAGGCGTGCGGCCGGCTGTCCCGGAAAGACATCGCGGGGGCAGTGAATCTTTCGGCGGCCCATCTGGCTGTTCAGGTGCAGCGGATGAAGACCCAGCTGGACGTCGCGCGGACTGTCGTGCGGGCGCTGTCGCGCACGCCGCGCTGCGCTGAGCTGACCGAGGTGACGGGTCCGGGCGACCCCGAGCCCAGTCCCCTGCGGCGAAAGCGGATCGCCCGGCATGTCCGCGACTGCGAGACGTGCGGCGCGGCCGCAGGCCGCCTGGTGCCGCCGGAGCAGCTGCTCGCGGGCCTGCCGCTGCTGGTGCCGGGCCGCGCGGGGGAGCTGGGAGCGGCCGGGGCGACGGGGTGGACCGAGCAGGCGGGGCGTCCGGCTGACGGCCCAGGAGCTGATGGCCCCGGCGGGGCCGGTTCTGGGAACGCTGACGGGCATCCGTACCTGGCCGCCGATCACCCGCACGCACCCCACGGGCACGGCCGCCACACAACCGGCCGCCCGCGGGGCGACCACGGACTGCTCGGCGGAGTCCCCGCCAAGGTGACGGCCGCGATGGCCGCTGTCGGGGTGGCGGCCATCGTCGTAGTCCCGTCCTGGGGCTCCGACGACGCGCAGGGTTCGACGTCCCAGGTCGCCGCACCGCAGAGCGCGGCCCCCACCAGCCTCGAGCCTGCCGTCCCCGCGAAGAGCCCCGCAACGATCCGCACGCCATCCCCCGTCCAGGCGCCGGTCCTCCGCACGTCCCTGTCCTCGAAGGCCGCGGCTCCCACGTACTTCGTGAGCGCCGCCGGCAACGACTCCAACCGCGGAACCTCGGCCGGATCACCGTTCCGCACGATCCAGAAGGCCGCCGACCTCGCCGAACCCGGTGACGTCGTCGCCGTCATGAACGGCACGTACTCCGAGCCCCGCAAGGGCTCCAACGTGCTGACCGTCAAGCGCTCGGGACGTCCGGGAGCGCCCATCACCTTCACCGCCTACACCGGCCACCGGCCGGTGATCCACCCGAAGACGGCCTGGAACGGCATCAGTGTGCACGGCGCGTCGCATGTCGTCATCAAGGACCTGGAGGTCAAGGGCAACAACGCCGCCCTGTCCCTGGCGGACGCCGAGCGTTCATCGAGCAAGACAGATCCCACGTTCAACACAAACTGCATATCGGTGGAGAAGAACCGGGAGAGCGGGGCTTTCCCCCACCACGTCGAGGTCCTCGGCAACCACGTCCACGGCTGTGCGGGCGGCGGCATCTCCGCAATCGAGGCCGACCACGTGACGATCGCCGGCAACCACGTTCACTCCAACGCGTGGTTCACCGTTTACGGCACCAGTGGCATCTCCATCCTCACCCCGCGCGACGTCGGCGGCGGCGACCCGCGGACGTACAAGATCCGCATCACCGGCAACCGCGTCCACGACAACGAGACCCAGGTCAAGTGGGAGGGGTGCCGCTGCTACTCCGACGGCAACGGCATCATCGTCGACACCACCAAGGGCGACCGCAAGAAGGGGCGGCCCGCATACAACGGGCGCGTGTTGGTCTCCGGCAACGTCAGTTACGACAACGGCGGTTCGGGCATCCACGCGTACAAGAGCCAGCACGTTGACATCGTGCACAACACGGCTTACCTGAACGGCCGCAGCACCCGCATGAAGACGCGCTACGCCAACATCTTCGCGAACGACAGCGCCGACGTGCGACTGCTGAACAACATCGCCTACGGGCGCCCGGGCCAGGCCACGAACAGCAAGTCCCGCAACACGGACGTCACGTACGACTACAACATCTACTACGGCGGCAAGGCGCCCGAGGTCAAGGGCGCCCACGATATCGTCACCGACCCGGAGTTCACCGCTCCTGGCAAGAGCGCGGACGCGGACTTCAGGCTCGCGAAGGGCTCGCCCGCCATCGCATCAGGCACGCCGCTCGGCGCGATGACAAGCTACTTCAGCGGCGCGAGTCCGAAGGGCCGTGGCGCGCCGGACCGGGGCGCGTACAGCTTCGGGGCGGGTATCGAGTCGGGCACCGCCCCGGGTGGGGACGACGCGGGCACGCCCGGGCAGGCAAGCGCGGGTGCCGGCGAGCCCTCCGATGCAACGAACGCAAGCCCTCCGGCCGGCGTGGGAGGGGCGGACGGCATGAGCGCGGACGCGGGTGCGGCCGATGACGCCGGCTCCGGTCTGAAAGCGGACGGCGGAAGCGAACCGCTGGCGCAGACCGGCGGCTCCGATCCCGTACTGCTTGTGGGCATGGCCGCCGTGGTCTTGACCGTCGGCACGATGCTGCTTCTGCTGGCGCGCCGCAGGCGTTCCTGAACCGTCCGGACGGTACCGGACGAATCTCCGGCACCGTCCGGACCATGCCGCTGGAGCCCCTCCGACCCACCTACTGACGCCCTGCTTCGCCAGACGTCGTTTGGTTGCGCTCGGGATGAGCTGAGGGGCTCAGTTCACACGAGGTGGACCGGCTACGACACCGGCCGGAAGTCCGGGGACATGGGGTGGTGAACTGCTCAGGTCTGAGTGCACTCTAGTGAGTTTTAGAGCCTGTTGGTTGGCGGTGGGGTCGGCGCATGAACCTCAAGGAGTGGGCGAAGGTGAACGGTGTGCATCCGCATACCGCCTATCGCTGGTTCCGTGAGGGCACCTTGCCGGTTCCCGCTACGCGCGTGGGGCCGCGCACGATCCTGGTGAACGTCGAAGCGAACTCCTCGACTGCACAGGGCGAGGGCGTGGGTCTGTATGCCCGGGTCTCTTCGCATGACCAGAAGGCGGACCTGGAGCGCCAGGTCGCGCGGCTGTCCGGGTGGGCGGCGAAGACCGGTCAGCCGGTGGTGCGCATCGAGTCGGAGATCGGCTCGGGTGTGAACGGTGCCCGCACGAAGGCGCGTCGCCTGCTCGCGGATCCGAAGGTGACGACGGTGGTGGTCGAGCACAAGGACCGCCTGGGCCGGATGAACGTCGAGCTCGTCGAGGCCGCCCTGTCCGCAACGGGCCGGCGTCTGGTCGTGCTCGATGGCGGCGAGGTCGAGGACGACCTGGTGCGCGACATGGTCGAGGTCCTCACCTCGTTCTGCGCCCGTCTGTACGGGCGCCGCTCGGCGAGGAACCGCGCGAAGAAGGCCCTTGAGGCGGCTGCCGCCGATGACTGAGAAGAAGCAGCTGCGCACCATCGACGTCCCGTTCGTCGCCCTCAGCCCGTCCGGGGTTGCGATACGTGACCGCCTGAAGAACCTCACCGCCGAGGACGAGAAGGTGCTGCGGCTGGTCGGCGAGCACCTAGGGGCGCTGGCTTCCCGTGACCTGGCCGTGCGCTGCGGTCAGGGTCACGATCACTCCACGCAGACGTGGGCGGCTCGTAAGCGGGAGCTAACCGCGGTGTCGTCGTCGCGGTGGGCGGGGGCGATCACGAAGGCTACCCACGATCAGTGGGCGCTGTCGCGGCGTGCGCAGCTCGCGCACGTCCAGAGCCTCGAAGCTGGCACCCGCACGCTGATGCACCGCCTGTCCCTCCCTCTCGGGGAGAAGGGCGGCAAGCGGGCCGCGGGCGGCTACCGGTCCAAGAGCGAGTGGTTTCAGAAGACCCGCCGCCTGGCGGTCCTGGAGCACCGTCTCGACCGGGCGCGTGCCGAGCGTGACGCCGGGACCGTCCGGGTGGTCCGGGGTGGCCGGCGCCTGCTGAACACCAGGCACAACCTCGCCGCCGCGCAGCTCGCCGAGCAGCAGTGGCGTCAGCGGTGGGAGGCTGAACGGTGGTTCCTTGCCGCCGACGGCGAGTCCGGGAAGCGGTACGGCAACGAGACCATCCGGATCACCCCCGGCGGCGAGGTGTCGATCAAGCTGCCCGCACCGCTCGCCCGCCTGGCCAACTCCCGGCACGGCCGGGACGTCCTGACCTCCTTGGTCGCGTTCAAGCACCGCGGCGCCGAGTGGGCTGACCGGATCGAGGCCAACCGAGCTGTCGCCTACCGCATCCACCTGGACGTGGCCCGAGGCCGCTGGTACCTGACCGCGGCCTGGCAGCGGCCCGTGGTCCAGACGATCCCGCTGGAGACGGCCCGCGCCCGCGGGATGGTCGGCGTCGACACGAACGCCGACCACTTCGCCGCCTACTGCCTCGACCCGCACGGCAACTCCGTCGGCAACCCGCGCCGCTTCCACTACGACCTGAACGGGTCGGCCGACCACCGCGACGCCCAACTCCGCCACGCCCTCACCCGGCTGCTGCACTGGACGAAGCAGACCGGTGCGCAGACCATCGCGATTGAGGACCTCGACTTCACCGCAGAGAAGACCCGGGAGAAGCACGGCCGCAGGAAGCGTTTCCGTCAGCTCATCTCCGGGATCCCCACCGGCAAGCTCAAGGCCCGGATCGTGTCCATGGCCGCCGAGATGGACCTGTCCATCGTTGCTGTGGACCCGGCCTACACCTCGATGTGGGGAGACCAGCACTGGCAAAAGCCACTGGCCAGCCCCCGCCGCAAGATGTCCCGTCACGATGCCGCGAGCATCGCGATCGGGCGACGCGCCCTCGGGCACCCGATCCGGCGACGGACGGCACCGCCCCGCGACGACCAGAGCGATCGTCGTGGGCATCGGACCGTCCAGGCCGGACCGGACACCCGAGGGCGGGAAGAAACCCGCCCCCACGTCCCCGGACCACGGACACGATCCGTGCCACCGGACGCGGAGCGAACGCGGGTGACCAGGACATCCAAAACCGTTCGGGATGTCCGCAGTGACCAGGAATGGGTCTAAGACTCACTCCTGCTCACCGACTAGGAACGGTTCCCGACACTACGGAGAAGCTCATGCCCCTATCGCTGCAACAGCAGCAGGACCGTCAAGCCCAGCACCGCCTGGCGGTCCTGCGCCACGCCGAGGAAGTCACCGGGAATGTCTCCCAGACATGCCGGTACTACGGGATCAGTCGCAACTGCTTCTGCAAGTGGCAGCGCCGCCAGGGTGAGCGGCCTCCGTCCAGGTGGCTGTCGGATCCGTCCCGACGTCACTGGTAGGACGGGTCCTCCCACGCGCCGATGCTGCGGGAGCGGACCGGTTCCACGAATCGCGGGGGGACGCTGTGGGGGTGTTCGGGGCCCCAGTTGGTCGCTCGGCCCTCCATGACGACGCGCGCATCGGAGGTGTACCAGTCCACGAGATCGCTGTCGGACCGCACGATCCACGTGCAGCCCTCGTCCGCGTCGGCGGTGAAGTCCCCGTGCCGGATGAGGGGCGGCCGCCAGAAGTACGTGCCGGGCCACATCTTTCCGTAGTTGTAGGTGAAGGCCCCCGCGAGGCAGTAGGCCTCTTCCGTGCAGGGGTGGTGGGCGAGTGGCTCCTCGCGCCAGCCCGGCTTGGCCTTGATCAGCCTGCTGTAGAACCCGGTCTTCTCGTCGCGGTGGAGCATCTTGATGTAGAGGCCAGGAACGGGTGTGCCGCCGAGGTCGAAGCGCATGGGGCTGCCGTCGCGGACGTCGATCCAGGGCATCCGGGAGGTCTGCAGGACGGTCAGCTTCTGGTCCGGGCGCAGGCGCCGGCGGTCGGTGTCCGCCGGGGTGAAGCCCCAGCCGCCGTGCTCCCGGAACAGCAGGATCTCCGTGCCCTTCTCGGCCTCGACCGAGGGGGTGAGGGCTCCGGCCGGGGCCATCCAGAAGCCCTCCGCCTCCAGGACCGTGTCCCCGACCGTCACCTGGCCGGAGAGCACGTACCACTCCGTGTCCGCCTCGTGCACGCCTGCCGGTCGTGACCAGTCCGTCGTGAAGTGGACCTTGAGGGAGGCCGAGCCGTCCTCCTCGTCGTAACTCAGGTTGCGCTGCAGGGCGACGCCCTGCGCGTGTGCGAACTCCGCGGTGTGCCAGATCAGATCGCGCTCGTCCACAAGCTCCACGTGCGGCCGCATGGTGGCTCCCTCCGAGTCGGGTTTCCAGTACAGAACGTATCGTTAAGCGAAAAGCGATACAAGATGTAGTGTTAATTTCGTGACGCAACCCGGCCGCCCTGCGGGGCCCACCGACGAGACCCGGGCCGCCGTCCTGACCGCGGCACTGCACCTGCTGCTCGCCGAAGGCGCGTCGGCGCTCACCGCACAGCGCCTGCATTCCGCGACGGGGGTCTCCCGGTCCACGATCTACCGCCACTGGCCCACGCCGGAGGCCGTACTGGCCGCCTTGATCGAGGTCGCTCCGCTCAGGAGCCGCTCCCTCACCGGGGACGCCCGGAAGGACCTGCACGAGGAAGTGGACGCGTTGTGCGACCGGTTGCGCGACAAGCCGGTGGGCGCGTTCCTCCGGGCGATCGTGGCAGCGGCCGCGTGGGACGCGGATCTCGCGGAGCTGCGGCGTCGCTACGTGGACGACCTCCTGGAGCCCTTCCGGCAGGCCCTGTCCCCCACCGGCCTGCCGAAGGGCGAGCGCGAGGACGCCGTCTCCTCGATCGTGGCACCCCTCCTGCTCGACGGGCTGCTCCTGGATCGCCCGCCGGCCCGGGACTCCGCCCACCGGAAGGTCGACGAACTCCTGGACGGCGTTCCGCGGCGGTCCCCGTCCTGACCGTCGGACCGCGGGAGGCGGCGCCCCTGATCGGGTACCCGTTCACGCGGGCCGGTCGGGCGGATCCGCTCCGGTCGAGGACATCTCCCGGCGCAGCAGCTCCAGGAACCGGAGCGCGGTCGCCGTGTCCTGCCCGCCGGTACGCTCGACCGCCTTCCGGGCGGCCCGGTCCAGGAACAGGAGGTACCCGGCGGCCAGCTCACGACCAGGGGGCTCGCAGAAGAGGTGGACCACCCGCCGGTCGGTCGCGGCACGCACGCGCCGCAGATGTCCGGCCTTCTCCAGCCGGTCCAGGCAGGCGGTGACGGCACCGGAGCCGCTGCCCAGGTGCATGCCGAGCCGTCCCGGGGTCAGCGGTGTGGGTGCTTCGAGGACGGCGACCAGGGCTCGCAGGTCGGTGGTGTGCAGGCCGGCCTCGCGGGC
This sequence comes from Streptomyces sp. JL2001, assembly GCF_050917515.1. Classification (NCBI taxonomy): domain Bacteria; kingdom Bacillati; phylum Actinomycetota; class Actinomycetes; order Kitasatosporales; family Streptomycetaceae; genus Streptomyces; species Streptomyces sp. JL2001. The sequence goes on from NZ_CP169421.1 coordinate 86,672, forward strand.
GAACCGGTGCACCAGGTGGTTCAACTCGCTGTTGAGCGCTCGGAGTTGGCGCGCCACCGAGTCCGGGGGTGCGGCAGGGACCTCGGACTGCTGAGCCTCGGGGCCGTCGTTCGGTCGCGTGGGGGCCACGTCCACCTGGGGAGGGGTGAGCCCGGTCGGCGTCCGCCCCCGTCCGGAGGGGCGGACACCGGAGCCGGTGGGTGGTCAGGATCCGCTGAGGGTCTGGATGGTGCCGGCCGTGCGCAGGGAGTCGTAGCGGCTGCCGCCGGGGCGGTGGGTGGCGGTGATCGTGCCGCTCGCGTCGTCGCCGGCCCAGATGGTGGCGAACTCCTGGAGGACGGCGATGTTTGAGGCCTGGGGCGCGCCGTTGGGCAGGGCGCACAGGGTGTCGGTGCTCGCGCCTTCCGCGTCGCAGTGCGAGCCGGTGCTCAGCCGGACGCCGAGGAAGTCCCGGTGGACGTCGGTGGTGAGCTCGTGGGTTCCGGAGGCCTGCCCGTTGGCGAGGTAGGGGGGTGAGGAGATGGCGTGGATGGGGAGGTTCGTCAGGTTCAGCCCGTTGAGGGCGTTGGCCATGTTGAGTCCGACGAAGGAGTTGACGGGATCGAGGAGGACGATCCCGGCGAGGCGCTGGAAGGCGTCCGGGTAGCTGGTGCGCAGCCGGTTGGCGACGTAGCTGACCGCCTCTCCGCCGGCGGAGTGGCCGGAGAAGACGAACTTCGGGGGCAGCGGGAGGCCGGGGCGGCCGGCCTTGGCGGCGGCGTCGGCGAAGCTGCGGCCGAGCTTGTCGCGGGGATCGTCGGCCTTGCCGAAGAGGTCGGCGACGTTGTTCAGGAAGGCCGTGTTGTTGCCGAGGTTGGAGACTGTGCAGCCGAAGGTGTCGGCGGACGGCAGGGTGGGGGCGAAGACGACGAAGCCGGCGGCGGCGTAGCGACGTGCCAGGTCTTCGAGGTGCTCGTTGGCGCGGCTGAAGCCGTGCTGGAGCCAGACCGTGCCCTTGGGGGCGGAGGCGGCCGGGAAGTACCAGTCGCCGGAGCGCTTGTAGATCAGGAACGCGCAGCGGACGTCGACCGTGTTGGAGACCTTGACCACGCCGTCGGAGGCGTCCTGCTCCACTCCGGTGGCGGGAGTGACGGCGGTGGCGGTGGCGGCCACGGCGAGGGCGGTGGCGGAGAGGAGGCGCGGGAGGGACATGCGTCTGTGCGAGAGGGCACTCATGGGGGCTCCCAGGGGATGGCCGCGTGAGGTCGCGGCGTCGCCGGTCGGTCCCGGACAGGACCGAGGCTTGTTTCCACTGTCGTAACTCTGTTTCCTTCGCATCTCATTGGGCCCGAGCGGGTGCACCGCGTCAAGCGGTGTGGCGCTGATTCTTTCGCGTCCCCGCAACCGGTCCGGGCATCCGGGAGGGGCAGGCGCGGGGACCTGGTGACGGAACGTCCGCGCTGGTCAGACACATGCTGCGCGGAGGGCGGCGAACCGGGCACCGAGGTCGGCGCCGGGTCGCCAGGACCGGGCGGCCGGATGACCACCCGGTCATACTCGTGGCCGTCCGCCCGCCGTGTCAACGCGGATGCCGTACCCACTCGTTCACTTCCGGGACCGGGGGGCGGCACGGACGCGGGGCGTGCGCACGCATGGCCGCCCCGGCCGCCGTCGAGGGGCGGGAGGGACGTCGGGGCGCGCCTCGTCAGCGGGACAGGTAGCGACCTCGGGGGGTGGGGGTGACCTTGCCGTCGCGGTAGGCGATGTGGCCGCCGACGACGGTGGTGGTGGGCCAGCCGCGGAGTGCGCGACCCTCGAAGGGGCAGTGGTCCTGACCGGACAGCAGGAGGTCGGCCGTGACGGTGCGCACCTCGTCCAGGTCGGCGACGACCAGGTCGGCGTCGGAGCCCACCATCAGCGACCCCTTGCCCGGGAGTCCGTAGGCGGCGGCAGGGTTGGCGGAGAGGAGTTCCGCGACGCGGCGCAGCGGGAGGCCGCGCTTGTGGTGGCCCTCGGACAGCAGGACGGGGTAGAGCAGCGCGGTGCCGCCGAAGCCCGGCAGGGCGGGCCACAGGGCGTCGCCCTTGGACTCCTCCATGCAGCAGGCGTGGTCGGAGGCCACCCAGTCCACGGTCCCGTCGAGCACTCCGTCCCACAGGGCGTCGTTGTCGGCGCGGGTGCGGATGGGCGGGTTGACCTTGGCGCCCAGGCCGCGGCCGGCGGCGTCCAGGCTGTCGTGGTCCAGGCACAGGTGGTGCAGGGTCACCTCGGTGCGCAGGTCCAGTCCGGGCGAGGCCGCGCGGGCGGCGCGGGCTCCCGCCAGGGCGGCGGCGCTGGACAGGTGCAGCAGGTTCACCGGGCAGCCGGTGGCCCGGGCGAGGGCGGCGGCCTCCGCGATGGCGACCTCCTCGGTCAGCGGCGGGCGGCCGTCGTGGTAGGCGCGGAGAGTCTGCGGATCGCCGGCGCTGCGCACCCGGTCGATGAACAGGCGCATCAGTTCGGCCTGTTCGCAGTGGAGCGAGAGTGACACCCGGCCGCGCGGCCGCGCGGCGCCGGCGGCCGCGACCGCCTCCATGAGCTGGTAGAGGTGGCCGAGGTCGTACTCCTCGCCCTCCTCGGCCATCCGGAAGCTCCGGGCGTCACGGGAGTCGGCCGCGAGGTTGAAGCCCTTGTAGAACATGTAGTACTTGAAGGAGCTGACGCCGTGCTCGGCGACGAGGGCGGGTATCTCGCGCACCTGGGCGGTGTCCATCGGGGCGAGGTGGAAGCCGTAGTCGGTGTGGCTGCGGCCTTCGACGGCGGAGAGGACCTCCGGGAAGATCTCGCCGTAGGCCCCGGTCCGGTCGAGGTAGTGCTCGCCGGTGCGGAAGTAGGAGAGCACGCTCGTCGCTCCGCCGACCAGGGAGGAGCGGGTCTCCTCCGCCGCGTCCTGCTCCAGGGAGCGGTAGATGCCGAGGTGGAAGTGGGCGTCGACCGCACCGGGGAGGACCACGCGCCCCGCGGCGTCGATGACCTCGTCCGCCTCGGCGGCGTCGATGCCGTCGGCGAGCGCCGCCACCTTGCCGTCGCGCACCGCGAGGTCGGCGGAAATCTCTCCGAGGTGGGGCTGGACGAGCGTGCCGTTCTTGATGAGCAGGTCGTATCGAGGCATCACAGGCCGGGCGGGCCGCGGACGGCGCCGCCCGCACCCCCTTCCGCATCTCCGAGGAAACGACGTTTCTCTTCTGCGTGACGGAGAGTCATGCTAGCTTTTCGGAACAGCGTTTCGCAAGGAGAAACAGCGGTCCCCGCCTCGTGAAGGTGAGTCCCATGGCCCCCCTCCCCCGCCCCGCCCCGCTGAGCGGGGTCACCGTGCTGGACTGCGCCACCCTGTTCGCCGGGCCGCTGGCCGCGACGGTGTTGGGCGACTTCGGCGCCGAGGTCATCAAGATCGAGCACCCGGTCCGCCCTGATCCGGCCCGCACGCACGGCCCGGCGAAGGACGGCGAGGGGCTGTGGTGGAAGATGCTCGGCCGCAACAAGCAGACCGTCACCCTCGACCTGAGCCGGCCCGCCGGCGCCGAACTGCTGCTCCGGCTCGCCGCGCAGTCCGACGTCCTCATCGAGAACTTCCGGCCCGGGACGCTCGAACGCTGGGGGCTGGGCCCGGAAGAACTCCACCGCGTCAACCGGCGACTGGTCGTGGCCCGCGTCACCGGCTTCGGCCAGTACGGCCCCTACGCCCGCAGACCCGGCTTCGGCACCCTCGCCGAGTCGATGAGCGGCTTCGCCGCGCTGACCGGCGAACCGGACGGGCCTCCGACGCTGCCGCCCTTCGGGCTCGCCGACGGGGTGACCGCGCTGGTCGCCGCCTCCGCCGTGCAGACCGCCCTGTACCACCGCGACGTGCACGGCGGCCCGGGCCAGGTCGTCGACCTGGCGATCATCGAACCGCTGCTGACCCTGCTGGGCCCGCAGCCCACCGCCTACGACCAGCTCGGCACCGTGCCGCCCCGCACGGGAAACCGGTCGGTGAACAACGCCCCCCGGAACATCTACCCCACCCGGGACGGCGCATGGGTGGCCGTCAGCACCTCCGCCCAGTCCGTCGCCGAGCGGGTCATGAAGCTCGTCGGGCATCCGGAGGTGACCGCCGAACCCTGGTTCGCCGGGGGTGCCGGCCGGGCGGCGCACGCGGACCTGCTCGACGCCCAGGTCGGTTCCTGGATCGCGGCCCGCGACCGGGACACGGTGATCGCCGCCTTCGAGGAGGTCGAGGCGGCGATCTCCCCGGTCTACGGCATCGCGGACATCTTCGAGGACCCGCAGTACCGGGCCCTGGACTCGCTGACGACGGTGGAGGACCCGGATCTGGGGCCGCTCCGCATGCAGAACGTCCTCTTCCGGCTCTCCGCCACACCCGGCGCCATCCGCTGGACCGGCCGCGCTCACGGCCGCGACACCCGCACGGTCCTCGCCGAGCGACTCGGCCTGTCACCCCGCGAACTGGACGGCCTCGCCGCGGACCGCACGATCTGACCGCCCACCCCCTCTCCCCCCTCGCCTTCCTTCGGAGACTCCATGAACAGCGTCCACGGGTACCGCGGCGGGCCGGTACGGCTGGCCGGCGCTCCGGTGCTCGACCTCGCCCATCCGATGCGCCGGGGCATGCCGCAATCGCCGAACCATCCCCCCTTCCGCATGCTGCTCGAACGCCGGCACGGCGACCACGTCCGTGCGGACGGCGGATCCGCGGCCAACGAACTCATCGTCACCGGGGGCCACGTCGGCACGCACGTCGACGCCCTGGCGCACGTCTCGCAGGCCGGACTGCTGCACGGGGGCATCCCGGCGGGCACGGTCCAGAGCCACGAGGGATTCACCCGGCACGGCATCGAGGAGTTCCCGCCGTACGTGGGCCGGGCGGTCCTCCTGGACGTCGCCGCCGTGCACGGGGTGCCCGTCCTGCCCGCGGGCTACGAGATCACCGTCGCCGACCTGGAGAAGGCCCGGGACGCGGCGGGCGTGGAGATCGGGGCGGGTGAGGCGCTCCTGATCGGGACGGGCTGGTCCCGGCACTGGGCGGACCCGGCGGTCTTCACCGGCCAGGAGCACGGGGCGCCCGGTCCCGGGCCGGCGGCCGGAGCCTGGATCGCGGAGCGCGGAGTGCGGGTGACCGGAGGCGAGACCATCGCCTTCGAGCACATCGCGCCCGGCCGCGGTCACGCCGAACTGCCCGTGCACCGGCGCCTGCTCGTGGAGGCCGGTGTCCACATCGTGGAGACGATGCGGCTCACCGGGCTCGCCGACGCCGCCGCGCGTCGCCGGCGAGCGGACTTCCTGCTGGTACTGGCGCCGCTGCCGGTGGTCGGCGCCACCGGTTCCCCCGTCCGCCCCCTCGCCCTGCTCCCGGACGACGGGACGGAGGACCGGGCATGAGCACCGCGGAGCCCGAGGGGTACGCGGCGCGGCTGGCGGCCTTCGCGGCGGCCTGCCGGAGCGAGGGGACACCGCGGGAGATCGCGGCGGACGCGGCGGCGCGCGTCCTGGACTGCCTCGGCAACAGCCTGGGGGCCCTCGGCCCGCACACCGGCGAGGCCGCCGGCCCCTCGCCGCAGGCCACGGCGCTGGCCGTGGCCCGCGCGGCCGGTGGAGCCGGGGAGGCCACCGCCGTGGGCAGCGGCGTGCGGCTGCCGGCCGATCGGGCCGCGCTGGTGAACGGAACGCTCGCGCACGCCCTCGACTTCGACGACACCCACCTGCCGTCCGTCCTGCACCCCACGGCCGCCGTCCTGCCCGCGGCGCTCGCCGCGGCCGAGGCGACCGGGGCCACCGGGGCGGCGCTGCTGGCCGCGCTGGCGGCGGGCGGGGAGGTGTGCTGCCGCCTGGGGACGGCCTCGTACGACCCGGAGCTGCGCAACTCCGTGTTCTTCGAGAAGGGCCTGCACGCCACCTCGATCTGCGGGACCGTGGGCGCCGCGGTGGCCGCGGGCCTGCTGTACGGGCTGACCGAGGCGGAGTTGGCGCACGCCATCGGCATCGCCTGCTCGATGGGCGCCGGGGTGATCGAGGCGAACCGGACCGGCGGCAGCGTCAAGCGCCTGCACTGCGGCTGGGCGGCCCACTCCGGGGTGTGCGCCGCCCAGTTCGCCGCGGGCGGGATCACCGGGCCGCCGACCGTACTGGAAGGCCGCTTCGGTTTCCTGACGGCGTTCCTGGACGAACGGTGGACGGCGGAGCCGCTGCTGGCCGGCCTGGAGGCGATGGGCGCGGCCGGCAACTGGCAGTACGCGCGGACCGTCTTCAAGCCGTACCCCTCCAACCACTTCACCCACCCCGGGATCGACTGCGCGCTGGCGCTGCGCCGGGCGGGGCTGCGGGCCGAGGACGTGCTGAGCGCGCAGCTCGGGGTGGCCGCCGCGCCCCGGCGGACCATCGGGGAACCGCGCGCCGAGAAGACGCGGCCCCGGACGCCGTACCACGCGAAGTTCTCGGGCCCGTACACGGTCGCGGCGGCGCTGCTGTCGGACCCGGGTGAGGGGGGCGCGGCCGCCGGTCCGGGGCTCGGGCACGCGGACTTCTCCCCGGCGGCGTTCACCGATCCACGGCGGCTCGCGCTGGCGGAGCGGGTGGAGGTGGTGGCCGACGACACGTGCGACGCGGAGTTCCCGCACGCCTTCAGCGCGGTGCTGCGCGTCCGCACGCGCGGCGGCCGGCTGAGGCAGACGCGGGTCGCCGGTTCGCTGGGCGGTCCCGGCGCCCCGCTGTCGCGGGAGCAGCTTGCGGGCAAGTTCCGGCTCAACGCGGAGCCCGTACTGGGCGCGGCGCGGGCGGGCGCGGTGGTGGCGGCGGTACGGGCGCTGGCGACCGCGCCGCGCGGCGCGGTCGGAGCGCTGCTGGCTCTGACGCGGACCGGGTGAGCGGGATGCGGCCGCCGGCACGAGGAGAGCCGTTCGCGTCCCCGGCGCCGCCGGGAGGGGAGCGTCAGGGCCGGTGGTCCCCGGGAGCGGGCGGCGGGTGGGAGGTCGCCAGCAGGCGGCGGGCGGCGCGGACCACCGCTTCGTCGACCATGCGACCGTCGGGGTCGGTGATGACGCCGGAGCCGTTCCGGACGGCCTCGTCGAAGCGTTCCAGCAGGGCCCGGGCGGCGGCGACCTCCTCCGGTCCAGGGGTGAAGGCGGCGTGCACGACGGCCAGTTGGCGGGGGTGGACGCAGGCCCGAGCGCGGTAGCCGAGGTCGCGCAGGGCCCGGGTGCCGCGCGCGAGCGCGTCGAGGTCGGTGTAGTCGGTGCTGACCGGGCCGACGGGTGGCAGCAGTCCGGCGGCGGCCGAGGCGAGCAGGACGCTGGTGCGGATGGCGGTGAGAGCCGCCCCGCCGTGCCCGTCGGGTGCGTCCGCCGGGGCGATGCCGAGTTCGGCGCACAGGTCGGCCTCGCCGAGGTGCAGATGGCGTACCCGGGGTGCCTGGGCGATCGGCCGGACGTCGAGTACGGCCGCGGCGGTCTCCAGCAGCGGTGCGAGGGCGATGCCGCCCGGGGCCAGCCCGTGGCGTGTCTCGGCGGCCGTCAGGACGGCGTCCTGGGCGGCGACCGCTTCGGCGCCGGAGCATTTGGCGAGGCAGAAGCCGGTCACGGCGGGACCGGCCAGCAGGGCGCTCTCCGCACGCCCCCGCTCCCCGGGGTTGACCCGGATCCAGATCTCCGGCGTCCGGTCCGGGACGGTCTCGGCCAGCCAGCCGTGCACGAGGGCCAGCGCCCGGTCCTTGCCGTCGGCGGGAACGGCGTCCTCCAGGTCGACGATCAGGGCGTCGGCGCCCCGGGCGGGCGCCTTGGCGAGCATCTCCGGGCGGTCGCCCGGGACGTAGAGGTAGGAGCGGGGCGCGGAGGGGTGCTGGTTCGCGGTCATGGCGCGGCGCTCCGATGCGCTGGAGGGAGGGGTCGGCCCGGTCGCGCCCGGCACCCGGAGAGGGTCCACGCGCGAGGCGCGAAGGGGAGTCGGACGGCAGATCCACCCTAGGAGCGCGGGGTGTTCCGGTCAACGGTCGTGTTTCGCTGGGGGATTCGCCGTTTCTGGATTGGTGCGCTTCCCGAAACGCAGCTTTTACCGCGGCGACCGTCCGGACCCTTGACACGCCGCGTGCCGGGCGGGCTGTATGGGAACCCAGGAGAAACAAAGTTCCGTACAGGGAAACTCGTCGCTCCCGTCGAGAGGAACCCACCGCCCATGCACCCTCGACCCGCCAGACCCGCCCGGACCCGGGGTGGTGCCGCACTCGCCGCCCTCGTGGTGGCCGCGTCCGGCTCGCTGGTCCTCGCAGGATCGCCCGCCCACGCCGGCAGCGCGTCCGTCACCTACGACTGCGTCTTCAGCTCCTCCCACTCGCTCTTCACCACCACCGCCACCCTCACGGCCCCGGCCACCGCGGCGGCCGGCGAGACCGTGGACCTCACGTTCAGCCTCGCCGGCAAGGGTCCGGCCAACGGCCCCGTCGCCCTGCCGGCGTCCAGCGTCGTCCCCTCGGCCAAGGTCCTCGTCTCCGGGCAGGCACCGATCACGCTCACCGCCCCGGCCTCGAACCCGCCGATCCCCGCCAAGGGCGAGATCCCGATCCCCGATCTGACCGGCAGGCTCACCGTGGCGCAGCCCGGAACGGTGAGCCTGACTCCCGGCCAACTGACCCTGGACATCCCGAGCTACGGCCTGTCCCTCGGCTGCACCCTCCAGGGCACCGCCCCCACCCTGCACACCATGACCGTCACCCCGGCGGCCGGCGGGGCCGCCGCGGCCGTCACCGGCATCTCCGGCCGGCCGGCCTCGGACACCACCGGAGCCCGTCCCGGGGACGTCGTCACCCTGGCCGGAACCGGCTGGGATCCCGCCGCCCCGATCGGCGCGGCGGAGCTGTGCTCCCTGGCCGGCACCGGCTGTTCCGGCGCCGACCTCACCACCGACCTGCGGGTCGGCGCCGACGGCGGGCTCACCGGTACGGTGACGATCGGCGCGGGTGCGGCCCCCGGGCCGCACCGGCTGAAGCTCACCCAGGGGACGGCCTCGGTGTCCCTCGTCCTCGGCGTCCTGGGCACCCGCACCCTGCAGGTCACGCCGGGCGGAGGCGGACCGGGGACCAGTGCCACGGTCAGCGGCGTCAGTTTCGACCCCGGCGACGAGGTCGGCGTCACCGCCCTCGACAAGGACGGCAGGCCGCTCGGCGGGGCGGGACCGACCGCACCGGTCGACGCGCGGGGCAACTTCACCGCCACCCTCGTCCCGGCCGTGGGGGCCGTGACGATCGTGGCGACGGAGAAGGACGGCGGGGACACCGCCGAGATCCCGTGGTCCGGCAGCGCCGACGGCGGCGCCTCCGACCAGACGCTGAAGGTGGTCGTCAGCGGCGGCGCGCTCACCATGTCGGCGGAGCCGGGCGAAGTGGTCCTGTCCCCGGTCACCGTGGACGGCACCGCGGGCGCCTCCACCGGCAGTCTGCGCGCGCTGGAGGTCAAGGACTTCCGCGGCACCACGGAGGGCTGGTCGCTGGTCGGCACGGTCACCGACTTCCGCAACGCCGCCGGAGCCGTGATCCCCGCGTCCCGACTGTCGTGGACCCCGCAGTGCGCCGTCCACCCGGGCGCGGCCGCGGCCTCCGCGGTCGTCCCGGGCAGTCCCGGGCCGCTCAGTTCCACCACCGCGGCCGCGCTGTGCACCCAGGCGGCGAGTGCCGACCCGGCCTCGGTGACGGGCGGCCACTTCGACGCGGGCGCGGCGCTGAACCTGCGCGTCCCGCAGATCGTGCAGAGCGGCGAGTACACGGCCGTGCTGCGGCTGACCCTGTCCTGAACCCCATCCTCACGGCAGCGTGCCGGCGGCGGGCCCGTGCGCCCGCCGCCGGGCACCGGCGAGAGCGGAACCATGACCCCTTCGCGCAGCGACCGCCCAGCCGGGCGGGTCCCCAGAACCTCCCACCCCGCAGAAGCCGTTCTGCTCGTCGTGCTGCTCACGTGCCTGCTCGCGTCCCTGCCGGCGGGATCGCCGCAGGCCGCCGCGGCGACGGGGGCCGGGGCGGGCGGCGCCGGGAGCAGTGGCAACGCCGGCGGCGCCAGTGCGTGGTCGGTGCGGCCCGCGGGGACCACCGCCCGGACCGCCTTCGTCATGGACTCCGCACCCGGCGCGATCGTCAGGGACGCGGTCCGCGTCAGCAACCTGTCCGACGCCCCGCTCTCCTTCCAGGTCTACGGCGCGGACGCCTACAACACCCCGCGGGACGGCGCCCTCGCCTACCGGCAGGCCGGCGAGGCGCAGACCGGGCTGGGCGGCTGGCTCGCCCTCGGTACGAACGCCCTCGTCATCCCGCCCGGCCGGGCCGCCGACATCCCCTTCACGCTGAGCGTGCCCGCCGACGCGCCCCCCGGCAGCCACGTCGGCGGGATCGTCGCCCTCAACAACGCCGTCGAGCAGACGGGCGGGACCTCCGAGGTCGACGTGGGCATCCAGCGGGCCGTCGCCGTCCGGATCCAGCTGTCCGTGGAGGGGCCGCTGACCCCCGGGGTCGCCGTCCGCTCCGTCCGGGTGCGGCACCGCCCGGCGGGGGCGCCCTTCGGCGGCGCCCGCGCCACCCTCGCCTACACGGTCGTCAACACCGGCAACGCCGCTCTGCGGCCCACCGTCTCACCCCGCGTCAGCGGCCTGTTCGGGCTGCGGCAGAGCGCCTTCGCCGACCGAACGCTCCCCCTTCTCCTTCCGGGGCAGAGCGCCGAACTCACCGTCGACTGGCCGGAGGCGCCCGGCACGGACTACCTCACCGCCTCCGTGCGCGTCACCGCGCCGGGGCTGCCCGCGGCCTCGGCGCAGAACGGCCGGGTCGTCGTGTCCTGGCCCACCGTCGGCGCCGTGGCCGGGCTGCTCGCCGTCCTCGCCGGCGCGCTGGGCCGGATCCGGCGGCGGCGCCGCGGCGCCCTTCCCCCGACCGGGGTGGTGTCATGACGCTCCGCCGCCTGCTGGTCGTCCTGCTGCTGCCGGTCGTGACGGTCCTCTCCGTCGTCGCCGGTCCCGTCGTGGCGGCTGCCGCGACCGGGCCGGCCGTCACGGTGGAGGGGGCCCAGGCCGCACCGGGTCGACCGGTCAAGGCCGCCGGAACGGGCTGGCGGCCGGGGGCGACCGTCCAGGTCGAGATCTGCGGCGGCGGTGCGCGGCGCGGCAGCGCCGACTGCGACACGCTGCGCGCCGCGGTCGCCCTGGTCGCCGCGGACGGCACCTTCCGGCTGACGCTCATCGCGGGGGCGCCGCCCGCCGCCTGCCCCTGCGTCCTGCGGGCGGTCGCGGCGCAGGACGGGGCCCGGGCCCAGACCCCGCTGCACATGGCCGGGGCGGCAGGCGGGCCACCGGCGACCGCGCCCGCTCCGGTCGTGCGGGTCGACGTGGTCGCGGCGACCCTCTCCGGAGGCCCGCGGTTCGGCGAGCTGTTCGGCGCTCCCGCGCACCGGACCCTGACCGTGACCCTGCGCAACCCCGGCGACCGGCCGCTGGGACGGGCGCCGCTGATCGTGGCCTGGGGACCGGGGGCGACCGTCGACCTTCCCGTGGGCATCCCGGTGACGGCGGAACTGCCGGCTCGCGCCGAACGGACGTACCGGATCCCGGTACGGCTTCCGGCGGCGGCGTTCGGCCGATACTCGGTGGGCGGCCGGTACGCGTCGGCCGAGTTCTCCGTCACCACCGACCTCTACCCGTGGGGGCTGCTGGGTCTGGCCGCCGTCGCCGTCCTGCTGACCGTCTTCACCGTCTCGGTCGCCGTGCGCCGGGGCGCCGAGAGGCGCCGGGCGGTGCGGGCCCGGCGGAGGGCGGGCGCGGTGGAGCTGCCGCCGTTCGTGGCGGCGGACCTGCTGGCCGGCGTACTCGCCGCCGGGGCGGCGGACGACGCGCGCCCGGGGCTGGTCAGTACGCGTGCGGTGGTCCGCGCGCTGGTGGGCGAGGCCGCCCTCGTGGACGCGGGCGGGCTCCGGGCGCTGGCCGGCACCTTGCGCACGTCCCTTCCGGGCGAGGAGCGGTGATGGCCTCTCTCACGCCCTGCTCCATCCGTCCGCGTCCTGACGTCTGGGCGGGCGCGGCCGCCGGACTGGCCGGCGGGGCGTATCTCGCCGCCGCCCCGTTGCTGGGCGGGCCCGTCGGGATGCCGGGTGAAGCCGTCCGGTATCTGCTGCTGACGGGCCTGCTGCTGGCCGGGGCGGTCGGACACGTGCTGCGCCGCCGCGGCCGGGCGACGGGAACCGCGGGGGCGGCCCGGCGGGCGGCTGCCGTCTGCCTGCTGGCCGGGGCCGCCCCGCTGCTCGGCTCGCCCATGGTGTTCGCCGGGCTTCTGGTGGCGGCCGCCGTCCTCGCGGGCGGCTCGCTCGCCCTCTACCGGCCCGGGTACGCCTGGCATGCGGCCTGCTTCGCGGGGGCGGCCGCCGGGGGCGGTGCCACGGTGCTGCTCGCGCAGCGGCCCCAGGTCGTGTGCGCCGTCGGGTGCGGTCTCGCCGCGCTGCTGCTGGCGCCTGCCGGCCTGCGGTCCGCCGCCCCGGATGACGGCCGCGACACTCACGCCGCCCTGTCCGGGTGGACCGTGGCCGCGGTGGGCGCGGCGGTCTTCGGCACGCTGTTCGCCGGTCAGAGTCTGGTCGTCTTCCGCTGGGAGCTGCTGGGCGGCGCGGGCGCCCGCCCGTTCGCCTGGGCCGCCTCGGCGGCGGCCGTCCTGACGTGCGGGCTCGCCCTGGCCGGCGGACGGCCGGGGGCGGGCGCCGGTGCGCGTACGGCGCTGTTCGCGGCCGGGCTCACGGCGGCGGTCGCGGCCTGTGCGGGCGCCGCCCAGGTCTGGCAGTTCACCCTGGCGCTGGGGCTGGTCCTCACCTGCGGGGCCGCGGCGGTGGTGGGCCCCGGGCGGCGCGGCCCGCGCGACACCGGTCACGCGGTGGTAGGGGTGCTGGGCGGGGCCGCCGCCGTGACGGCGGTCGTCCTGTCCGGCAGGCTGCTGAGCGGCCCGGACTCCCTGGCCGCGATCGGCCTGGTCCCCGCGGTGGCGGCGGCCTGCGCCCTGATCCGCGGCGGCAGGCGCACGGCCGCCACCGATCCGGCCGGTCCCGCCGCCGACCCGCCGGGTGCCGCCACCGCCGTGGACGGCGCCGGTGCGGTGCGGGGGGTGGGAACCGCCGGCGGCGTCGGGGCCGGCGGTTCCGCCGGGAGGTCCGGCTCCGCCGGACCGGCTCCGCTCCATGTCCGCGGCCTCGGGGTGAGGACCGCCGGGGCGCCTCCCGTACGGCGGCTCGGGCTGACGGTGGAGGCCGGAGAGATCACGTACCTGACGGACACGCTGCCCGGCCGCCGCGCGGGGGCGGTCCTCGCCGTCCTCGGCGGGCTGCGCCGGGCCGATGCGGGGAGCTGGTGGCTGCGGGGTCACGACGTGTCCCGTGTCGCGGAACGGGGGCGCTGGGATCTGCGGATGTCGGCCTACGTCGATCCGTCGGACCCGGCACGGGCGGGCGCCCTGCCGCAGGGGCATCCGGCGGCGTCGGTGACGGACGCCGTCGCGGCCGCCACCGCGCACCTGGGTCCGGAGCGGGCGGCGGTGCTGACCGCGGGCGCACGCACGGCCTTCCCGTTCCTCGCGGCCAAGGGCGCGGAGGACTGCGCCGTGCTCGGCCCCGACGAGCGGTGCGTCCTCGGGCTGGCCCAAGCCCTCATCGTGCAGCCCGCGTTGCTGCTCCTGGATCTGACCGGTGCCGGCTGCGGACCTCTCGCGGCGGATCCCGCCGTCACGGCCGTCCTGCGCCGCATCGCCGACGGGGGGACGGCGGTGCTCGTCGCCGCCCCCGCGGGGCAGGCCGTGACGACTCCGCGTCCTCTTCTGCTTCCCGTGTCCGGCGGCACCCGGGCAGCTCGGCTCCGACGGAACGGAAAGGCCACATCGTGAAGACCTCCCTGGCGCACCGGACCGGCCGGACGGCACTGGCCGCGACCGCGGTGCTCGCCCTGGCCGGCGCGGCGGGCCCCGCCGCGGACGCGGCCACCGTCCGGGTGTCGGCCGCCACCGGATTGACCGAGGGCCGGCGGATCACCGTCGAGGGCACCGGGTTCCGCGCCGGTCTGACGTCGGTCGCGGTCGGCCTGTGCAAGAAGGGCTACACCGGCAACAGGGACTGCGATCTGGCGGGCGGCGCCCGCCTGGTCACGATCGGCCCGGACGGCGTGCTCCCCCGGGTCACCCTCACCGTGCACGCGCGCTTCGCCGGCATCGACTGCCGTACGACGCCGTGCGTGATCGGTGTCGCGCCCCTTCCGTCCGGTACCCCGCCCGCGCTGATCGCCGCGAACAGCGTGCAGGTCGCCGTCGGCTTCGAGGGCGGAACGGTCCCCGGCGAGGCGTCGGGATCGGGGCGGGCCGCTCCGGCCGGCGCCGCGGCCGCTCCTGCCGCCGCGCGGGCCGGCGACTGGAGCGGGCCGTCCACCCCGATGTGGGCGCTGTCCCTCGGCGTGGCCGGCGCCTGCCTCCTGCTCGGTGTCCACTCCCTCGTCCGGGGCCGCCGGGGGGCGGCTCCGGCGGGGCCACCGCTGTCCCCTGCTGGTTCTGGAGGAACTCATGACATCGCTTCGTAGAAGTCGCCGCGCGGGCGCGTTCGCCGCGGCGGCGGTCCTGGCGGCGATGGCGGCCGGCCCGGCCGCCGCCGCCGGGACGCTGACCGTCAGCAGGTCGACCGGACTCGCCGTGGGAGACACGGTGACGGTGTCCGCGAAGGGGCTGAGCCCCGATCAGGGCTTCGTGCCGATCGGACTGTGCAAGCCGAAGCCGGCCGGCCCGGCCGACTGCGAGACGTCGCCCGACGCCGCGGTGATCGGGAAGACCGACGGCTCCGGGGTCTGGCACAGCGCGGCGGACAACGCGGCCACCGCCCGGATCACCGTCAAGGCCAAGGCCGGCGGGGCGGATTGCACGGCGAAGCCGGGGAACTGCGTCATCGCCGTGTCGATCTCCTCGACGAAGGAGCTGGTGGAGGTGCCGCTGACGGTGCGTGCGGGCGGCCAGGGTCCGAGCAGCCCGGCCCCCTCGGCCTCCGGCCAGGTCCCCGGCCAGGCCGCCGGGGGCGGCGGGGGCACAGCGGCGTCGGGCGGGGGGAGCGACGCGGGGTCGCTGCCGCGGACCGGTTCCACCGACGGCCTGCCCGTGGCCGCGCTGACGGGCGGCACGCTGCTCCTGCTCGGCGGCTGCACGCTGGTCCTGCTGCGGCGCGGTCCTCAGGCCTGAGGACCGGCGACCAGGCTCGGTCAGGTCGGACCCGGTCCGGTCGGCCCGGTTCTGCTCGGGTCCCGTCCGGTCCGCCCCGGCGCCGGTCGGGCGCGGGTTCGACCGGCGCCGGGGCGGTCAGGGGCGCGGCGCAGACGCCTGTACGGGCGGTGGGCCGTGCCACCCGGGGCCCGCCACCCGGCGGGCCGTCCGACCAGGGGCGGCGGCGATCCCTCAGGCCTGCTCGGGGCGGGGGTGCGGCGGCTCCCCCAGGCGGCGGCAGGCGGAGGCGAGGTCGACGACGTCGGCGTACTTGGAGTCGAGGTCGAAGAGGTTGCCTTCGTGCGGGCCGGCGTCGCGGTCGGCGACGGCGTCGCGGACGACGATGGGGCGCAGCCCGTACTGGAGGGCGTCCAGGGTGGTGGCGCGCACGCAACCGCTGGTGGAGAAGCCGCCGATGACGACGGTGTCCACGCCGAGGACGTTCAGGATGTCGCGCAGCCGCGTCTCGAAGAAGGCGCTCGGGTAGTGCTTGCGGATGACGATCTCGCCGGGCTCCGGCGGGCAGATCGGGGTGAAGGCGGCGTGTGGACTGCCGGCGCGGAAGGCTTCGAGGCCCGGGACCTTGCGGGCGAAGTGGGGTGCGTCGGCCCCCGGTTCGGCGTCGTAGTGCACGGCGGTGAACAGGACGGGGAACTGGGAGCGCCGTGCGGCGCGGGCCAGGCGGGCCATGGCGTGCAGGGCGGCCTCGGCGGTGCCGAGGTGGAGGCGGCTGTCCGGGACGGCGTAGGCCTGGACGGGGTCGACGAGGAGGACGGCGGGGTGTTCGCCCCACCCGATGCGCCGGCCGAATCCGGCGGCTTCGTAGTCGTCTGCCAGGGGTGGGCCGGGCATGTCAGATCACTCCGTCCGCGGTGAGCTTGTCCCGCTCCTCGTGGGTGAGGCCGAGGAGGCCGCCGTAGACGTCCTCGTTGTGCGCGCCGAGTTCGGGGCCCGCCCAGCGGACGGAGCCGGGTGTCGCGGAGAGCTTGGGGACGACGTTCTGCATGGGGATCTCGCCGAAGTCGGGGTGCGGAAGGCGCACGATGGCCTCGCGGGCGGCGAAGTGCGGGTCGGTGAGCATGTCGGCGGCGGTGAAGGTCTTGCCGGCGGGGACGCCCGCGTCGTGCAGGGCGCCGAGCAGGGTGTGCGCGTCGTGTCCGGCGGTCCACGTGGTGATGAGGTCGTCGAGTTCGCCCTGGTGGGCGCCGCGCGCGGTGTGCGTGGCGTACCTCGGGTCGTCGGCCAGGTCGGTGCGGTCCATGACCTCGGTGAGGCGGCGGAAGACGGTGTCCTGGTTGGCGGCGATGAGCACGGCGGCTCCGTCGGCGGTCGGGTAGACGTTGCTGGGGGCGACGTTGGGCAGGACGGGGCCGGTGCGTTCGCGCTGGTAGCCGCCCACCTCCCACTCGGGCAGCAGCGACTCCATGTACGCGAGGACGGCTTCGTACAGGGCGGAGTCGACGATCTGGCCGGTTCCGGTGCGGGTCCGGGCGTGCAGGGCCATGACGGCGCCGTACGCGGCCATGGTGCCGGCGAGGGCGTCGCCCAGCGAGACTCCGGCACGGGACGGGGGCCGGTCGGGTTCGCCGGTGATGTGGCGGATGCCGCCCATGGCCTCGCCGATGGAGCCGAAGCCGGCGCGGGGCGCGTAGGGGCCGTCCTGTCCGTATCCGGTGACGCGGACCATCACGAGGCCGGGGTTGACGGCGCGCAGCTCCTCGAAGCCGAGGCCCCAGCGCTCCAGGGTGCCCGGGCGGAAGTTCTCGACGAGGACGTCGGCGCGGGCCACGAGGCGACGCACGAGCTCCTGGCCCTCCGCCCGGCGCAGGTTGCAGGTGACGGACTTCTTGTTGCGGGCGACGACGGGCCACCACAGGGACTTTCCGTAGGGGCGCTCGCGTCCCCACTGGCGCATCGGGTCGCCGCGCCCGGGGTCCTCGAGCTTGATGACCTCGGCGCCGTGGTCGCCGAGGAGCTGGCCGCAGAAGGGACCGGCAAGCAGCGTGCCGGTCTCGATGACACGGATGTCGGAGAGGGGTCCACTCATGCCGCGAGTGTAAGTTTGGGAAACACTGTTTCGCTAGAGGAATCGACGCGGCAGAATGCGCGCATGGACGTTTCCCTGGACCACCACGTGCACGACTCCCCGGACGACCGCCCGTCCGGGCACCCCGGCGGCACCTCCACCGAGCCGCGCGGCGGGCCCGGGGTGGTGGAGGTGGCCCCGCGGGACGGGCTGCAGAACGAGGCGCGACCGCTGTCCCCCGTGCAGCGCGCGGACCTCATCGCGCGGGCCGTCGCGGCCGGCGCGCGCCGGGTGGAGGCCGTCGCCTTCGTCCACCCCGGCCGGGTGCCGCAGATGGCGGGCGCGGAGGAGGTGATGGAGCTGGTGGAGCGCGTCGAGGGGGTGCGCTACAGCGGCCTGGTGCTCAACGCCCGCGGGATGGAGCGGGCGAGTGCGAGCGGCGTGGACGAGGTCAACTACGTGGTGGTGGCGAGCGATACGTTCTCCCGGCGCAACCAGGGCGTCGGCACCCGCGAGGCGCTGGCCGCGTGGGAAGGGATCGCCGCCCGCGCGCACGCGGACGGGATCGGGCGCTCGCTGACCGTCGCGGCGGCCTTCGGCTGCCCTTTCGAGGGGGAGACGCAGGAGGCGGCCGTGGTGGAACTGGCCCGGATCGGGGCGGAGTCGGGCGCCGAGGAGCTCGTACTGGCCGACACCATCGGCGCGGCCGCGCCCGACGCGGTCACCCGGCTGCTCACGGCGGTACGGGAACAGGCGCCCGGCGTGGTCCTGCGCTGCCACTTCCACAACACGCGCAACACCGGCTACGCGAACGCGGTCGCGGCCGCGGAGGCCGGCGCGTCCTGGCTGGACGCGTCCCTCGGCGGCATCGGCGGTTGCCCCTTCGCCCCCGCCGCCACCGGAAACATCGCCACGGAAGACCTCGTCTACCTGCTGGGCCGGATGGGCATGGACCCGGGCATCGACCTGGAGGCGGCCACCGAGGCCGGGACCTGGCTGGGCTCGGTGCTCGGGATCGCGGTCCCCGCCCTGCTGGGCCGGGCGGGGCCCTTTCCCGGGACGGCGCCCGGGGCCTCCGGAGCACCGCGGGGGGTGGAGTAGCCGTGGGCGCGCATCCGCACGGGGCCTGGATCCTGCTCCATCTGCTGCTGTTCGTCTTCTGGCTGGGCGGCGACCTCGGCGTCTACGTGTCCAGCCGGTACGTCCTGAGACCGGACCTGCCCTTCGCCGCCCGCTCGACCGCCCTGTCGATCATGGGCGGGCTGGACCTCGGTCCCAAGATCTGCCTGGTGCTGACCCTGCCGAGCGGCGTCACGCTGATGGCCCTGGAGCCGCACGGTGCGGGACGCCTGCTGAACGGCTGGTCCGCCGGGGCGACATGGCTGTTCGCGGCGGTCTGGCTGTGGCTGACCGTCCGTGAGCACCACCATCCCGGCCGCCACCCCTGGACGCGCCGGGCGGACTGGACGCTGCGGGTGCTGCTGACGGCCGCGCTGGGGGGCGTCGGCCTCTACACCCTGCTGGCCACCGAGCCGTTCGGGGTGGACACCGATCCGCGCTGGCTCGGCGGCAAGGTGCTGCTGTACGCGACGGCGATCGCCTGCGGGCTGGGGATCCGGCTCACGCTACGGCCGTTCGCGGGTGCGTTCGGCGCGCTGGCGCGCTCGGGGAGCGGCGAGCGGGTGGAGCGTGAGCTGCGGCGGGCCGTCGACGGCTGTGTGCCGTACGTGGTGGGGATCTGGTCGTGCGTCCTCGCGGCCGCGGCGCTGGGGGTGTTCAAGCCCGGCGCCGACCTCTGATCCGGCGCGGGTCCGGGGGGTCAGCCGACCCCGGGCCGGAATCCGAACTCGGCCGAGAGTCGCTCCGTGCTGGCCATCAACAGGGGGGCGCACTCGGCCAGGCGCGGCTTGAAGCGGGACTGCGGACCGGCGAGGCTAACCACCGCGATGACGTGGCCGTCGTACCCGAAGACGGGCGCGGCGAGCGAGGCGGAGCCGCTCTGCCGCTCCCCGACGGACGTGGCGTAGCCGCGGCGCCTGACGGCCGACAGCTCCTTGCGCATGCGCTCGGGGTCGGTGATGGTCCGGTCCGTGATCGCGTCCAGCGCGTGGCGCTCGAGGTAGGTGTCGATCTCGGCGTCGGGCAGGAAGGCGAGAAATGCCTTGGAGGAGCTGCCCGCGTGCAGGGGGAGCGGGATCCCGAGGGCCACCTCCATGCGCAGTTCCTGCTCCGGGACGACCTGGTCGACGTAGAGCCGGGTGTCCCCGCGGCGGATGGAGAGGGTCGCGGTCTCACCGCACTGGGCGGCGAGCCGGCGCAGCTCGGGGGCGGCGAGCACGCGCAGGTCGGTGCGGGCGAGATAGGCGCGTCCGAGCGAGATCGCGGCCGGGCCCAGAGCGTAGCGGCGCGTGACGGGGTCCGCGATGATCAGGTCGCGGTTGCGCAGGGCCGTCAGGACGCGGTGCACCGCGGCCTTGGTGATGCCGAGTTCCTGTGCGATCTCGGTGACCCCGAGATCGGGGCGGCCGCTGCGGCCGAACATCAGCAGCACGTCCATGGCCCGCTCGACTGCGGCGACGGACCGGCTGCTGCTCGTCTCCTCGGTCACGGCTGTCCTTCTGCGCGATGGGCTCGGGAATCGACGGTCCCTCGTCGTTCTCCCCGACGTGCCGACAGCATAACGTCGATTTCCCCATGGGAAACAGCAGGTTCGCGGATGTCGGATTCGTTGACAGCGGCGAGAGCACGTCGTTACCTTGAGAGAAACAGCGTTCCACTAGAGGAAACACGACCAACCGGGGGTTCGATGACCGCAGTCATCGACAAGGCGACGTTCCGTCAGGTTCTGTCCCGCTGGCCCAGCGGCGTGGGAATCGTCACCACGGCCGGTGCGGACGGGTGGCACGGAATGACGGCGAGTTCCTTCAGCAGTGTGAGCCTCGCACCACCGCTCGTCCTGGTCTGCCTGGACCGGACGATCCGCTCCCACCGGCTGCTCACGCGCAACGGCGTCTTCGCCGTCAACGTCCTGGGCCGCGACCACCTCGCCCTGGGGCGGAGGTTCGCGGGGATGGAGCCCGGTGTCACCGACCGCTTCGCCGCGGGTGACTGGCTCCCCGGCGCCACCGGCAGTCCCGTCCTGACGGACTCGGCCGCCTGGGTGGACTGCCGCGTGCTCCACCGGTATCCCGGCGGTGACCACACCATCTTCCTGGGCGAGGTGGTGGCCGCGGGTGTCCCCCGCCTCACCTCCCCCCTGCTCTTCCATTCCCGGTCCTGGGGCCAGTTGGCGGACCCGCTGCCCGACCGGGTGGACCTGGCCGACACCGGCCTGGCCGGCGCGACGACCCCACACACCGCGCGGCTGGCCCGGGCGCTGCGGCTGGCGGGCGTGCGGGTGCGCCTGGGGACGTCCGCGGGCGCGGCAGGCGCCGACGGCATCGGCTGCTCCTCGGTCCACGTGGCCGACCCCGGCGGCGCCGCCGACGCGGCGACGGCCGGCTCCCCCGCCGTGGAGTTCACCGTGCCGGCGGACGGAGACGGCGCGGGCGCCGCGGGGCTGGTCCGGGCGGTACGCGACACCGGCCGTCCGGACACGCTGGTGGTGGCCCGCATCCGCGACGCCCTGCGCCCGGAGCTGGCCCGGGCCTGCCTGCTGACCGTGCAGCGGCTGACGGCCGCCGGCTGCGGGGAGATCGTCCTGGAGGAGCCCGCGGAAGGGGCCGGTGACGGGGACGGCGCCTCCCCGCTGGCCCTGCGCCGGCTCCTCCAGGACGCGGTCCCGGAGGCCGGGGCCGTACCGCTGCGCCTCGCGCTGCGCGACCACCACGGCCTCGGCCTGGTCAACGCCCTGACCGGCATGAAGAGCGGGATCCGCTGCTTCGAGACCACCCTCGCCGACCACGGCGGGGTACTGGCCACCGAGCGACTCGCCCTGCTCTGCTCCCGCATCGGTGTCGCCGCCCCGCTGGACGGCGCGGCCCTGCGCGCCCTGCGCGCCGAGGCCCGCGTCGTCCTGCGCGCGCAGCCGGCCGGGGCTCCCGCTCCCAGCGCCCCGCACTACTCCCCCGACCCGGCCGCCGTCCACCCCGCCCCGGACCCCCAGTAAGGAGACACCGCCGATGACCACGCTCCAGCTCACGGGCGCGCACCTCCTCGACCGCATGTCGCCGGCCGAGCGGTCCCGCGCCGAGCGCGTCGAGTCCGTGCTCCCCGCCCTGCGGGAAGCAGCCGCCGACGCCGACGCGCGGGCCGCCTTCCCGGCAGGCCACACCCGGCTGCTGCGGGACGCCGGGCTGCTCGGTCTCGTCGTACCCGAGGAACACGGGGGGCTGGGCGGCGGTCTACGGGACCTCGCCGCGGCCACCTACGCCATGGGCACGGCCTGCCCCTCCACGGCGCTCGCCTACTTCTTCCACAACACCAGCGCCTCGCGCGGCCTCCTGCCGCTGGAGGCGATCCGCGCGGGCCTCTTCACGGCGGAGGAGACCCCGGTGGTGACCGCGTTCGCCGAGCGCGTCCTCACCGCGATGGCCTCCGGCTCCTGGCTCGCCAACTTCGCCAGCGAGTCCGCCAAGAGCTCCACCGCGAACATCTCCATCGCCACCACCGCCTCGCGCGCCGAAGGCGGCTGGGTCCTCTCCGGGGAGAAGTCCTTCGGCTGCGCGACCGGCGTCGCCGACCTGTACCTCGTCACCGCTCGGCTGGAGAAGACCGACACCGCCGAGGGCCTTGCCATGTTCCTCGTCCCGCGTGACGCCGCCGGTGTGACCTCCCGGCCGCCCTGGAACGGGCTCGGCATGCGCGGCAGCGCCAACCACGGGATCCGGCTCGACCGGGTCTTCGTCGCCGACCCGGACGCCCTGACCGTGCCGGGCGCCTTCACGCGCATGCTCCAGGTCAGCCGGGGCAGTTTCGTCGGCAACCAGCTCGCGATCGCCGCCGTGTACACGGGCGCCGCGCAGGCCGCCTACGACTACACGCTGGACCTGCTCACCCGAAAGACCTTCGCCGACACGGGACGGCCCATCGCGTCCTCCCCGATGCACCAGGTCCTCATCGGGGACATGACGCAGAACCTGGAGACCGCCTACCAGTGGCTGCGGCGGCAGCTGGAACTGGAGACCTCCGAGCCGCCGATCAGACCCAAACCGGAGGTGTTCAGCCAGTGGCGACTGGGCAAGGGCGCGGTCACCGAGGCCTGCTTCGCCGTCGCGCTGGGCGCCCTCAAGGCGTCAGGGACCTCCGAGGCACGCCTGGACGGCGTCATCGGCCGCACCCTGCGGGACCTCGCGATGGGGCTGGTGATGACCTTCCCCGCCGAGCGGGGCCGTCTGGAGGCCGCGAAGATCGCCACCGAGGCCCAGGAGAACGCGCTGTTCGCGACACTGGGTGAGAACCGGTGACCCCGTCGCCGGCCAGTGTTCCGCCGCTGTCCCCCGCCGGGCTGCCGGTCACGGCCGACCTCGTCGACGGCACGTGGGAGGACTGCGCGGTGCGGCTCGGCCCGGAGCTGGAGGATCCGGACAGCGGTGAGGTCGTCCGCCCCGCGTTCGGCAGCTCCGCCGAGCGGGTCGAGGCGGCGCTGGCGGCCGCAGACGCCCTGCACACGTCGCGCGCCTGGTGCGGTCTGCCGGACGAGGAGCGGGCGCGGGCGCTGGAGAGCGCCGCCGCCGCGGTCGAGGAGGCCACGGAGCGCATCGTGACGGCCGAGGCCTTCGCCACCGGCGTGCCACGGGCCCAGACCGCCGGCCTCGGGGTCATCCTCGCCGGCGCCTTCCTCGTCGCGGCGGCCCAGCTGCGCTCCGGGCTGCTGCGGCGCACGCTCCCCGGCAGCGGCGGCCGTCCGGTGCTGGTCCGGCGTGCGGCACTCGGACCGGCGCTGTGCGTGGTGCCGTACAACGCCCCGGCTCCGATGGCCGCCCACAAGGCGGCCAGCGCGCTCGCCGCGGGGTGTCCGGTCCTCGTCAAGGCACCCGAACTGGCGCCCTACGGGACCCAGTTGCTGGTCGAGGCCGCCGCCCGGGGACTGGCGGAGGCAGGAGCGCCGCCCGCGGCCCTGCAGCTGGTCCACGGGGACGCCTCGACCGGAGCCCGTCTCGTGGCCGACGAACGGGTGCGCGTGGTCTCCTTCACCGGCGGGACGGAGGCGGGCCGCAGGATCGGCGCCGTGTGCGGCATGGCCCTCAAGCCCGTGCAGCTCGAACTGGGCGGCAACAACCCGCTGCTCGTCCTGCCGCACGCCGATCCGGAGATCGCCGGCCGGATGGCGGCCGAGTTGCTGACGACGCTCAACGGCCAGTGGTGCCGGGCGCTGGGCCGGCTGATCGTGCCCTCCGCCCTGGCGCCGGCGGTCCTGGACGCGGCCGGGCGCGAGCTGTCCGCGCTGCGGGCGGGTCCACCGCTGGCACCCGGCACCGGGTTCGGTCCGCTCGCGCACTCCCGCCACCGCGCCGCTCTGACGGCGGCCGTCCGGGAGCTGACCTCGGCCGGAGCCGCGGTCCGCACATGGACCGAAGTCCCCGCCCGCGGCAACCACTTCGCCCCGCTGCTGGTCACCGGGGCGCCCGAGCAGGCCACCCGCCGGGAGCTGTTCGGCCCGGTGGCCGCCGTGCACACCTACGAGCACGAGGAGGAGGCCCTCCACCTGGCCAACTCCACGGGTTACGGCCTGGAGGGGTACGTGTGCGCAGCGGACCCCGACCACGGCCTGCGGGTGGCCGGCCGCATCGCCGCCGGGGAGGTGAAGGTGAACGGCGCCTCGGTGATGAGCCTGCACCTGGACACGCCGCGCCCCGCCTGGGGAGCCTCCGGCCTGGTCGACGAGGGCAGCGCCGAGACCCTGCTGCACTTCACCGGCGCCCGGGTCACGGGCGTGGAGGCGACCCGGTGAGCGCCCGATCCGGGGCCGGGCCCGTCGTCGTGGCCGGGGCCGGGCCGGTGGGGCTGACCGCCGCGCTGGTGCTGGCCCGCCGGGGCGTGCGCGTGACCGTGCTGGAGCAGGGGCCGGAGCTGGCGACGGAGTCCCGTGCGTCCACCTTCCATCCCCCCACCCTGGAGATGCTGGCCGAACTGGGCGTCCTGGAGGCGCTGCTGGCCCGCGGCCTGATCGCGGGGTCCTTCCAGTTCCGCGACCGGCGCACCGGGCCCGTCGCGACGCTCGACCTCTCCCTGCTCGCCGGGGACACCCCGTACCCGTACCGGCTCCAGTGCGAGCAGGACAAGCTCACACCGCTGCTCGCCGATGCCCTCGGCCGCCTTCCCGGCACGGACATCCGCTTCCGGGCGGCCGTGACCGGCGTGGAGCGGAGCTCGCGCGGCGTCCACGCGGTGCTGGCCGACGGCAGCAGGGTGCGCGGCGCCTGGCTGGTGGGAGCCGACGGGGCGCATTCCGCCGTCCGGCGCTCGGTGGGAGCCGAGTTCCACGGGATGACCTATCCGGAGCGGTTCCTGGTCGCCTCCCTGAGCGAGGACCTCCAGGCGGTCCTGCCCGACCTGGCGCCCATCGCCTACGTCCTGGACCCCGACGAGTGGATGGTGCTGCTGCGCACTCCCGACCACTGGCGGGTCCTGCTGCCCACTCCCGGCGGCACCCCCGACCGCGGTGAGCTGGACCGGCTGCCCGGCCGGCTCCGGGAGCTCACGGGGCGCGCGGACGGACCGGCGGTCCGGCACGCCAGTCTCTACCGCGTTCACCAGCGGGTGGCGGGCACCTTCCGCAGCGGGCGGGTGCTGCTGTGCGGTGACGCCGCGCACGTGAACAATCCGCTCGGCGGCATGGGCATGAACAGCGGGATCCACGACGCCGTGCTGATGGGCGGCGCTCTGGCGGACCTCCTCACGGGTGACGGGACCGACGAGCGGCTGTCGGAGTGCGCCGAGGAGCGCCGCGGCTGCGCGCTGGGGTACGTGGGGGCGGAGACGCACGCCAACTGGGAACGGCTGCGCGCCCGGGACACGGCCCGGCGGGCCGCGCTCATCGCGGAGTTGCGGGCCACGGCGGCGGATCCGGTGGCGGCGCGGCGGTCCCTGCTGCGCAGCTCGATGATCGACTCGCTGCGCGGGGCGGGGGCGTCGCCGTGACCCTTCCCGAGGCCGACACGATCACCGTGGAGAATCCCGCGTGCACGGCCCGGCCGGTGGGGAGCGTGCGGGTGCACACCGGTGCGGAGGTGGACGCCGCCGTCGCGGCGGCGGCCGGCGCGGCCCCGGCCTGGGCGCGCACGCCGGTCGCGGACCGGTCGGCGGCGCTGCTGCGGGTCGCCGACGGCCTGGAGGCGGCCGCGGAGGGCCTCGCGGTGCTGCTGGCGCGGGAGTCGGGCAAGCCCCTGGGCGACTGCCGCGGCGAGGTGGGCTACGCCTGCGCGGTGCTCCGCTGGTACGCCGAACGGGCGCCGGGGCTGCTGTCCCGGCACACCGTCGACGACGCCGGCGGCCGGCTGGAACGGCGACCGCGGCCGTACGGGGTGGTGGCCGCGCTGACTCCGTGGAACGCCCCCGTGATCCTGACCGCGGTCAAGCTGGCTCCGGCGCTCGCCGCGGGCAACGCCGTGGTCGTGAAGCCGTCGCCGCTGGCGCCGCTGGCCGTGTCGGGGTTCCTCCGGGGGGCGGCGGGCGAACTCCCGTCCGGCGTGCTGAAGGTGTGTCACGGGTACGCGCGGACGGCTCTGCTGCTGGCGGGCCATCCGGGGGTCGACAAGGTGTCGTTCACCGGTGGAGCGGTGGCGGGCCGGGCGCTCGGCGCGGCCGCCGCCGGGGCCCTGACGCCGACCACGATGGAGCTCGGCGGGAACGACGCGGCCGTCCTGCTGGACGACGCCGTCCTGTCGGACGCGGATCTGGACCGGCTGGTGCTGGCGAGCTTCGCGACGGCCGGGCAGGTGTGCATGGCCGCCAAGCGGATCTACGTGCCGCGGGCCGGGCTGGAGACCTTCACGGAGCGATACGTCGCGGCGGCCGCACGGGTCCTGCGGCTCGGGGATCCGCTGTCCGCCGGCACGACGGTCGGGCCGGTGATCTCGGCCGAGGCCGCGGCGCGGGTGCGCGCGCTGGTCGCGGATGCCCGGGCGCGCGGAGGCACCGCCGTCGAACTGGGGGTGGTGGGGCCCGGGACGGACCCGGCCGCCGGGCATTTCGTGCGGCCGGTGCTGCTGCTGGGGCTGCGGGAGGACGCTCCCCTGGTCCGCGAGGAGCAATTCGGGCCCGCGGTGCCCGTGCTGGGCTACGAGGACGAGGACGACCTGGTGGCCCGGGTCAACGCCGGGCCGTACGGTCTGGCGGCCTCGGTGTGGAGCGGCGACGAGGACCGCGCCTTCGCCCTGGCCGCCCGGCTCGACGCCGGCTTCCGCTTCGTCAACACCCACAACCGGACGGGGATGGCGCTGCGGGCGGCCTTCGGCGGGGTCAAGCGGAGCGGTCACGGTCGGGAGTACGGCGCCGAGGGACTGGCGGAGTACGTTCAGCCGGTTCTGACGCACGCCCCGTCCGCCTTCCGCCCGGGCGGCGGGGGGATGGCCCCGGGGGCGTACCCGCGGCTCTGAGGGCGCGGGGTCCTCGGAGCCCGTGTCGCGGGGTCCGGGGCCAGGGAGGCGGCCCCGGAGGGTCACCGCTCGACGTGGTCCACGACCGCGCGGTGGGCGAGGCGGGGGCGCAGCCAGGCGGCCAGGGCCAGGTGGTCGGGGTGGTGCTGGTAGGCGGCGAGCGCGGCGGGGTCCGTGTGGCGGGTGGTGAGGGCCAGGTCGTAGGAGTGCTCGGCGCCGGTGATGTCGAGGCCGACGTCCAGAGCGTGGATCTGCGGGACGGAGTCCGTCAGACGCCGCAGGCGCTCGGCGGCCTGCGGGGCGTCGGCGGAATCGGTGAAGCGCATCAGAACGATGTGCACCAGCACGGCACTTGCTCCTTCGCTCGATGTCGCGTCCCTCTGTCGCAAGAGGGCGCGGCGAGTGTATGTTCGGGAAACGCTGTTCCGCTAGAGGAACCGATGGAGTTCACCATGGACGAAGCGCGCACGTTCCGCGTCGCGGCCGCACAGTTCGCCGTGGGCCGGGACCGGAAGGCCAATCTGGCCGGATGCCACAGGACGATCGACGCCGCCGCGGAGCAGGGCGCGATTCTCGTGGTCCTGCCGGAGTTCTGCAATCACCTGTCCTGGTACGACGACCGGGACCAAGCGCTGGCCGCCGCCTGCCGGCCCGGGGACGACTTCCTGGGCCCGATCGCCGAACAGGCGGCCCGGCACGGCATGTACGTCAAGGTCCACGTCACGCTGGCCTCCGGCGGCGGCCCGACCGGGGCGGAGCGCATCACCGCGGCCGGCCTGCTCTACGGACCGGACGGCACCCTCGCCGGGGCCGCGGACAAGCAGGTGCTGATGGGCAGCGAGAACGACCACCTGGACCCGGCCACCGAGCCCGGCCCGGTCGTCCACACCGCCCTCGGGCCGGTCGGCCTGTACTCCTGCATGGAAGGCGTCGTCCCCGAGGTGTGCCGCGGTCTGGCCCTGCGCGGGGCGCACCTGCTGCTCAACAGCCTCAACTCGTTCGCCCTCGACGAGGCCGCACTGCACATCCCGGTGCGCGCCGCGGAGAACCGGGTGTGGGTCATCGCGGCCAACAAGGTCGGGCCGCTGCTCCCGGCGGACCGGATCGGCGCGATCAGCGACGCCATGGGCGTGCCGGCCGAAGCCCTCGACGGCGCGGGCGAGAGCCAGATCGTCGCCCCGGACGGCACGGTCGTCGCCAAGGCACCCCGGTACGGGGAGGCCGTCGTCACGGCCGACATCCGGCCGGCCGCGGCCGCCGACAAGCGCAGGGCCGACGGCACCGACGCCTTCGCCGTGCGCCGCCCCGCCCTCTACCGGCCCATCGCCTCCCGGCCCGCCCCCGCCCCCGCCTTCGCCCGGACCCGCGCCGAACGGATCGAGACCGCGGTCGTCCGGCCGGCCGGCAGCGGCCGCGCGGCCGTCGAGGACGCGGCGCGTTTGGTCGGCGAGGCCGCCGGGCGGGGAGCCGCGCTGATCGTGCTGCCCGAGCTGTTCTGGTACCCGGGAGGCGTCCTGCCCGATCCGCTACGGCCGGACGTCGAGGACGCCCGGGCGGTCCTGCGCACCCTGCGCCACGCGCTGTCGGGAAGTCCCTCGTATCTCGCCTGCGCGCTCCCACTGCCCGAAGGCCACGCCGCGCTGCTCCTCCGCCCCGACGGACCGGTGCTGACGCAGCACCAGCTGCACGAGGGCGCCCGCCACCGCGGCTGGGCCCGCGCGGGCGAGGCGCGGGCGCTGCGCACCCACGACGCGCCCTGGGGCCGGATCGCGGTCGTCACAGGCGACGACGCGGCCCAGCCCGAGACCCTGCGCCTCGCCGCGCTGGCGGGCGTCGACACGGCGGCCGTCTGCCTCGGCGGCGCGGCCGAGCCCTGGGAGTACGCCCTCGGCCTGCCCGAGCGGGCGGCGGAGAACCGGGTCAACCTCGTGGCCGCCGGCCACGGAGCCGGCGCCGTGCACGCCCTGCCCGTGGAGTTCGGCCTGTGGCGCACGCGGGAGGTGCCCTTCGACGGCGTCATCAGCACGCCCGTCACCACGGAGGCCGGTCCCGGCCTGACCCTCGCCCCCGTACGGCCCCGCCAGGCCGAGCGGCGGCTGGTCTCGCGCGCGACGGACCTGGTCGACGGCCGGCCCTGGAGGCTGGCGGACGCCCTGGTGGCGCCCCGGCCGGCCGCGGCCCTCGCGCACCGCACGACCGATCGATGACCCACGCCCGCCATCCCGCCATCCAAGGAGCGCTGTGAGCGACGTGTCGGAGACACTCAAGGCCGTCCAGGACATGACGGACGAAGCTCCCGTCACCGATGTGACCGAGACGTTCGTCCAGTGGCAGGAGCTGCTTGCCGAACTCAAGGAGAAGATCGACGCCCGCTTCGAGCTGCGCCGGGACCCCTCCACCGAGGAGCTGGAGACCTTCGGCGCGCGGGCCGACGGCCCGCGCGGCTCCCTGGCCGGCTACACCGGCCCCGAGATCGACTGGATGATCCACTCCTGGGTCGGCGACCCGGAGCGCGGCTTCGTCAACCTGCACCTCACCGTCTGGCTGGGCCCGCACGTCCGCGTCCCGCACCTGGGGATCGCCCTGCTGTGCTGGCCCGGCGGCTGGTTCTACCTCGACTCCGTGCCCCGGGCCAGCCTGGTGGCCGACGGCGACTACTACGACCGCTACTACGCCCCCGCCGAGGAGGAGTGGCTCGCGGTCCGCGAGGAGTACAAGGACCTGACCTGGTTCACCAGCCGCGCCGGCTTCATCCGCGGCAGCCTCTCCCCCACCGCCTACTGCTACTCGATGCCCCGCGACGAGCGGCACATCGGGCTGGTGCGCCGCCTGATGCACGAGCAGGTCGACCGCTGGCTGACCTGGGTGCAGGAGGCCGAGCCGGTACCGGCCGCCGAGCGCGGGGCGCTGGCCGCCGCCGACCTGGAGATCCGGCGCAACATCGTGGAGCGCGATCCGGCGAACGTGATGGGCGTGCGGTACTTCGGCGAGCAGGTGACCGACCGGCTGGTCCGTGCCCTGTGGGGCGGCGACCGGAACCTGCCGAGGCCGTCGTGAGCCGGGTCCGGTCCGAGTGGCGGGCCTGCCGGGTGCCCGGTCTCAAGGAGCCCTACGACACCGCGCACCTGCGGGTCTTCTACCCCGCCCGCGCCACCGGGTCCGACGCCGAGCGGCTGACGGGGGTGGTCGCGGCCGACGCCGGGCGCGCCCCCTTCCCGCTGGTGGTGCTGCTGCCCGGGATCAACGTCCCGGCCGACTCCTACCGCTGGCTGGCGGTGCTGCTGGCCCGGCGCGGCTTCGTCGCGGTGACGCCCGAGCTGGTCGGGGAACTCTTCGGCGGGAGCCACGGGGTGACCCCCGGCATCGATCTGGAGGCCTGCGCCCCCGGAACCTACGGGACCCGGGCGACGACCCCGCTGATCGGCGCGGTGCTCGGGGCCCTGGCCGAGTCGGCTCCGCGTTCGCCGCTGGACGGGCTGCTGGACCTGGAGCGGGTGGTGGTGGGCGGGCACTCGGCCGGCGGCACCGTGGCGCTGCAGTCGGCCGCCCATGTGCCCGGGCTGCGCGGGGTGTTCGCCTACGGGGCGCACACACAGGTGGCGGCCGCGCTCGGCCATCCGCCGGGCACGGTGCTCCCGGTCGGCGCGCACGTGCCCGTCCTGCTGATGTCCGGCGAGAACGACGGGGTGATCGCGGCGAGCGCCGACCGCTACGCCGCGGCGGACGCGGACGCCGACCCCGTCGCCCGCACCTTCCACGAGGCGCTGACGGACGCCGGCGGTGCGCACGCCTGGGTCCGGATCGCCGGGGCGGGCCACTTCACCCTCTGCGATCCGGTGGACGCGACCAGCGCCCGCGGCTTCCTGGAGGCCCCGGAGCCGGAAGGGAGCGGGGCCCGCGCCCTCGCCGGCCACCTGGTGGCGGCGTTCTGCGCGGCGGTCATGCCGCCGGGGCGGCCGGCCGCGCCGAACCCCGACGACGACGCGGAGTTCGGCGCGCTGCTGGCGCCGCCGCACCCCGGACTGCTCGACGTACGGCGGCGCTGATGTCCGCCCCCGTCCCCCGCCGGCCGCTCCCCCCGTGCCCAGACCGAAGCCGAACGTCCCGAGAACGCGAGGTGCTCCACTGATGCTGAAGAACTTCTGGTACGCGCTCGAGTTCTCCGACCGTGTCACCCGCAAGCCGCTGAAGGCCGTGTGCCTCGGCCAGTCCCTCGTCCTGTACCGCACGGCGGCAGGGAGGGCGGTCGCGCTGTCGGACCTGTGCGCGCACCGGGGGGCCGCGCTCTCCGCGGGCACCCTCGAGGACGACTGCGTCGTCTGCCCCTACCACGGCTGGCGCTTCGACCCGGAGGGCGTCTGCACCGTGATCCCGGCCAACCAGCCGGGCCGCGGCATCCCGAGGAAGGCGCGGGTCGACTCGTACCCGGTCCAGGAGCGCTACGGCTTCCTCTGGGTCTTCCTGGGCGACCTTCCCGAGGAGGAGCGGCCGCCGATCCCCCACTGGCCGGAGTTCGAGGACCTGGTCCGGGACGGCGGCCGGTTCAAGGCGGTCACCGGTGAGTTCCTGTGGCACTCCAACTACGAGCGGGTGCTGGAGAACGGCTGCGACATCGCGCACACCCCCTTCGTCCACGCGGGCTCCTTCGGCAACCCGGACCGGCCGGACGTGGAGGAGTACACGGTCGAACAGCCCGACGAGTGGTCGGCCTTCGCGACGGTGGCCCTGCACCCGCCCGCCGCCAAGGGGCTGTGGGCGAAGCTCTACACCGACCGCCGATCCCAGGGCAAGGACCGTCCTCCGGTGGTGACGACGGCCGGATGGATGCTGCCCAACCTGATCAAACTGCACGTGCGGCTGCCACTCGGCAACATGGTCATCTACGACACCAACATCCCGGTCGACGAGACCACCACCCTGGTGAAGTGGGTGGCGCTGCGCGACTTCTTCACCGGGGACTGGGCCGACAAGAACGCCCGCAAGCGGGTGCTGGGCATCTTCGACCAGGACGCCCCGGTGGTGGACGGGACCCGTCCCGAGCTGCTGCCGGCCGATCTCGGCGCCGAGCTGCACCTGCGCTCCGACATGATCTCCGTCGCCTACCGCCGGCGCCGCCAGGAACTCGCGGCCAAGGGCTGGGCGGTGAGCGACGCCGACCGGATCGTCGGTGACGTCCCGGCGCGCAGCGCCACCGTCATCGCCTCACCGGCCCGGCGGGCGGTCCCGGAGCTCGCCCGCGCCTGGGAGCAGAAGGCCCAGGGATTCCACCCGACGGTCGAGGGGGCCCAGTCCCCGGCACCGGACCGTGAGAAGGAGTAGCCCCATGACGTCCCCCCTTCCCGCCCTCGCCCCCTCCACAGGCGCCCCGACGCCCGCGGCCCGGCTCTCCCGGACCGTGCTGGACGCCCTGCTGGCCGGTACGGCGCTCCGGGAACGGCCCACGCCCTGGACCGTGCTGACCTCCCCGGCGTCGCCGGATCCCGTGGGCTCCGTGCGCTACTTCCGCGATGCGGACCGGGACAGCGGCGTCGACGCGGCCGTCGCCGTGTCCCTCGTGGTGCCCGCCCTCGGGCTCGACAGCCACATGGTGTTCGCCTTCGGCGACGGCGCCGGCCCGCTGCCGCACTTCACCCTCGACTCCGTGCAGGCGGGCGGCGGTTACGCCTTTCACCTGGACCTGGTCCAGCGCGTCGACCTCGCCGTCAGCCCCGCCTACGCCGACCTCGTGTACGGGCCGCTGACCGCGCCGTTCGCCCGCGCGGCGGAGATCCCGGGCCTGACCCCGGCGGCGATCGGCCCGCGCCAGCGCTCCCTGATGTCCCCGTGGATGCTCGTGCACCGCGCCGACGAGCCGGCGCTGCACGCCATCACCCCGATCGCCGCGGAGTACCTGCGGCATTGGCTGGAGCTGGCCCGGGCGTTCCCCGCCGACGCCGCAGGGGAGGCCGAGGAGGGCGACGCGCCGGTACGCGACCGGCGGCTGCGCCAGGCCCTGTTCAGCCGGGAGATCGACCCGGTGTGGGCGCAGGTGGACCGGCTGCTGGGCCCGGCGACGACCGACGGCCTGCGCGGGCTGCTGACCACCGGCAGACTCGCCGGCGAGGAGGCCGGGGCATGAGCGGCAACGGAAAGACCGCCCCGGCCCCCGGTCCGAGCACGTGGCAGCGGCGCATCGCCGGGGAATGGCACGGCCGGCCCTCCCTCTTCGACGCCCAGGGAACGTGGTGCGGGTACGAGGACATCCGCCGCTCCTCCGAATTCACCGACGGCCGCACCCTCTACCGGATGGACGGCGGTCTGTGTCAGGGCGGCCCGCTGGCCGGCCGGTTCCAGCTCGCCGCGCCGTTCGCCTTCGGGGTGAGCGACGCCGACGACAACCGGCTCTACACCGGGCCGGACTTCCACGGCAGCGGGCAGCCGTACGGCTCCTTCGTCGACGCCCACTACTACGGCCCGGGCTGGCAGGTGGCGCTCAACACCTGGAACCACGTCCTGCCGGACGGGCGGACCCAGGTCTACTCCTCGGTGCTGCACCAGGGCTGGACCGTGATCGGCTGCTTCAACGGCGTGTACGTGCGGACCACCGACCACGACACCGACGAGGCCACCCGCGCGCACGTCGCCCGCCACCTGGCGGCCGAGACGGACGCCGGCCCGGTGCCGTGGATCCTGCCCACCAAGCAGCCCGGCGCCTTCACCGGCTCGTGCGAGCTGTGGAGCGCGGAGCAGAAGCACCTGGGGGAGGTGGAGGTGGAGATCGCGGTGCGGCCCGTGGACCTGCTGCGCGCACGCCACGACGTCACCTGGCGGGGGGCGGGACTCGACCGGTCCTTCACGGTGGAACGGCGCCGCGACGGGACCCGCGAGTTCTGGGAGGGCCCGGACGCCTGGGGCAACGCACAGGCCTTCGGGCGGGCCTCCTTCCCGCTGTGGCACTTCACGGACGGGGACGTGCACCGCGTACGCGGCCGGGAGTTCGCCCTGGACGCCCGCCCCGGGATGGCGGCCGGCGGCCGTCTGGCCGTCACCTACGAGCTGTTCGGCGGGAACCTGCTGACGGCCGTCCTGCACGGTGTACTGGACTGGGAGGCCGCGTCATGACCTCGACGGTGGTCATCACCGGCGGCACCCGCGGCATCGGCCACGGCCTGGTCCGCGCGTTCCTCGACCGCGGCTGCCGGGTCGCCTTCTGCGGACGGAGCCCGGCCGGTGTCGAGGCCGCCCTCACGAGCCTGGGGAGCGGCGCCGACGCCGTCGGCCACACGGCGGACGTGACCGACCGCGCCGAGGTCGCCGCGCTGGGGGCGGCTGCCGAGAAGGCGTTCGGCCCGGTCGACGTCTGGATCAACAACGCCGGGGCCACGACGGCCCGCAAGCCCCTGTGGCAGCTCGACCCCGGCGAGGCCGACGCCGTGACGGCGGTCAACCTGCGCGGCGTCGTCAACGGCAGCGCGGTGGCCACCGAGCACTTCCTGCGCCAGGGCCGCGGCCGGCTGTGGAACATGGAGGGCTTCGGCTCGGACGGCCGGACCCTGCCCGGCCTCAGCGTGTACGGGGCCGGCAAACGCGCCGTCACCTACCTGACCGGCGCGCTGGCGGCCGACCTGGAGCGGGAGCGGGAGACCCGCCCCCACGACGTGCGGGCGCTGCTGCTTTCGCCCGGGATCGTGGTCACCGACCTGCTGCTGCACGACTACACCCCGGCGGAGTACGCGAAGGCCCGGCCGGTGCTGGACATCCTGGCCGACCGGGTCGAGACGGTCACCCCGTGGCTGGCGGACCGGGTGCTGGCCGACCGGACGGCCAACGGCGGCCGGGTGGCGTGGCTGACGCGCCGCAGGGCTGCCGGGCGTTTCGCGACGGGCGCGCTGCGCAAGCGGTCGGTGCTGCCGCGGGAGCTGCCCTCCCCGGCGGACCCGGAGGGGGCCTCGTGAGCGGAACCCTGGACTATCCGCTCGCGCTCGCCGTCGAGGACTTCGTCCCGGTCGTCCTGACGGGCCTGGGAGCCGCCCTGCTGACAGGCCCGCTGCGCCGGCACAGCGCGCGCACCGGGCTCACCGGCACGGTCGGCACGGCGCTGATCCTCCTGGGAGGGCTCTCCAAGGCCGTCTGGAAGCTGGTGGTGGCCCTGGACGGCCCGGACCTCCAGGTCCTGAACAAGGCGCTGTTCCCGTGCCTTTCGGCCGGCTTCCTGCTGCTCGCGCACGCGCTGCTGACCCTGCCCGCCGCCCGCGGTCCCGAACCGGCGGGCGGTCGCCGGACGCCGCCGCTGTGGGGGTTCGCCGCGGCATGGACCGCCACCGGCGTCGTCGGGTTGCTGCTGACGTCGACGGCGCCGCACATGGTGCTGACGATCGTTGCGGTCACCGTGTGCGCGGTGCGGCTGATCCTGCTGGCGCGCTCCGACCGGGACGTGGTGGCCGCGACCGCGGGCGGGCTGTGGCTGACCGGCATGTACGTCCTCGGCCCGCTGGCGGCCCGCCCCGATCAGAGCGTGGCGCTGCAGTGGGTGGAGCAGTCGGCGAACACCCTCACACAGGGGGCGTTCGTCCTGCTCGCGTGGCGGCTGGCGAGGCGCCGGCGCACGGACCCGTCCCCCGCTCCCTCCCCCTCCTCCCCTCCGGCCGAACGGCGGCGCGCATGACGGACAGTCTCGGCTGGCGGCGCAAGTTCGGCGTCATCGCCCCCAGCACCAACACCATCGTGGAACCCGACTTCGCCCGTATGGCCGTGTCCGGGGTGACCTCGCACTTCTCGCGCATTCACATCCGCGACCAGAACATGGACCGGGACGCCGGCATGGAGAGGCTCCTGGAGCAGATCCGCGACGAGATCGGCGCGGCCTGCGAGCGGGTGCTGACCTGCGAGCCCGACTACATGGTCATGGGCATGAGCGCGGAGACCTTCTGGGGCGGTGTGGAGGGCAACAGGGCGTTCGTCGAGCAGATCCACGACATCACCGGGCTCCGGGTGGCCACCGGCGCAGAAGCCTGCGAGCGGGCGCTGCGGCTGTTCGGGGCGCGGCGGATCGCCGTGGTGACCCCGTACCAGCCCGTCGGCGACGCCAACGTCCACCGGTTCTTCACCGAGCTGGGCTTCGAGGTGGCCGGCATCACGGGCCTGCGCTGCCCGACCGCCGTGTCCATCGCCCACGTGACGGAGGCCGAACTGCGCTCCGCTCTGGTCGAGCTGGCGGCGCTGCCGGGCGTGGAAGCGATCGTGCAGTGCGGGACGAACCTGTCGATGGTCTCGCTCGCCGACGAGGCGGAGCGGTGGCTCGGGCTGCCCGTGATCGCCATCAACGCCGCCACGTGGTGGATGGCGCTGCGCGACAACGGCTGCCACGACACGCTGCACGGCCACGGCACCCTGCTGCGGGAGCACTGAGCCCGTCGACCACGCGTGGCCGCTGCGCGACGAGGCCGTGTTCACCGTCTCCGAGTCCGACGGCCTCGTGGTCCGGACGCGCGACCGACCCGCTGCCGCCGCGCAGGGCGTCGAGCCGATCCCCGGTGGTGCCCACCGGGAATCGGCTCGGCGCAGTCCGCCGGATCGGCACCGCACGCGCTCCGGGCGAGACCTCGCGTCCGTCAGGACGAGGCGCCGGCGAGGCCTTCGGCCGAACGGTTCGGAGCCGATGCCCCACCGCTCGGCCGCGAGCCTCGCCGGCGCCTTTCACCTGCCGTCACCCGGTCGGTGACCGCGCTCAGGATCTCTGGGAGACCTGCTGGACGGTGACCGCGGGGTCCGCGCCGTCGCCCCAGAAGTGGACGTAGGAGCGTGCGAAGGCGTCGCCGAGGGCGGCCTTCAGGAAGAGCGCGGACCAGCGGGCGGAGGTGCGGATGCCCTCCACCTGGTCGGTGGTCTGGGGTGAGGGGTCGGGGGCGGCGCCGGGCGGGTTCTGCGCGCCGGTGATGCCGTAGTGGTTGACCCCGGCGACCGTGACGAGCGCCTTCGGCGTGCCGGTCAGGGCGTCGTAGGTGGCTTGTGCTGCCGCCGGGGCCGCGACGCCGTCGGCGGATCCCTGGATCAGTGCGACCGGCACGGTGTTGTTCACCGGGGCGACGGGGCCGCCGCCGGGCGGGACGTTGTTGGTGCCGAAGAAGGCGGCCGCCTTGAGCTCGGCCGGCTTGACCGCGCCCGGCGGCAGGCCGAAGCAGAACGGCGCGGCGCACTGTCCCTGGACGGTGGCGACGCCGGCGGCGCCGCCGAAGGAGTGGCCGAGGAGGGCGAAGCTCGCCGGGTCGAGCCGGTTCGCGAGGGGGCTGCCCGTCCGGGTGTTCTCCGTCTTCGACCAGGCGACGGTTGTCAGGCCCTGATCGGCCGAGGCCCACAGACCGGGGATGCCGAAGACGGAGCGCACGTGGTTGGGGACCACCACGACGAAGCCGAACGCGGCGACGGTGCGGGCGTATCCCTCGTAGTGGCTCTTGTCGACGTTGGCGCCCTGCTGGAGCAGGACCACGGGGAGGCGGTCGCCGTTCTCGGGGTAGTAGACGTCGGCCGCGTCGGCCCCGACCGAGGTCGCGTAGACGAGTGTCGGGACGGGGGTGGGGCTCTGCGGCGTTTCGGCGGCGGCCGCCGGGCTCGCGATGCTCGCGGCGGTCAGCAGGGCGCATCCGAGCAGGCCGAAGGCGATGCCTCGGTTCCTGCTGCGGAGCGTGCGGGTGCGTCGCGTGTGTGAGGCGTACTCCATCGGTCGTCCAATCTTCTCGGGGTCTTCGGCATGCGGGTCAGACGGAACGGTGGGTGGCCGCGGCGGCGTCGGCGTCGTAGTGCCGGCGGCCGCGCAGGACGACGGCGGAGCCGACGAGCAGAGGTACCAGTACCGCCGCGAAGGCGTAGCGGAGCGATCCCGTCGCGTCGGAGGCGAGCCCGATGAGCCAGGGGCCCAGTGATCCGCCCAGGGTGACCAGGAGTTGGAGTACGGCGAAGCCGAGCCCGCGTCGCTCCGCCGCGACGACGTCGGCGTTGGCGGCGGTGAGGTTGGCCAGCGCGGCGGCGAAGCCGAAGTTGGCGAGGCCGAAGCACAGGGCCTGCGGGACGAGGACGGGAACCGCCACGGCTCCGGCCAGGGCGACGGTTCCCAGCATCAGTCCGGCCCCGCCCAGGGTGACACGGCGCCCACGGCGGGGTCTGCCCTGCCGGTCGCCCAGCCAACTGCCGGTGATGATGCCCGCGACGATGCCGACCAGCCCGGTGCCGCCTGCCACGGCGGCGGCCTGGGCCTCGCCGAGGCCGAAGAAGCGGCCGTAGTAGGAGGGCATCCAGTAGAAGAGACCGCCCAGGCCGAAGAAGAGGATGCTGAGACCGGTGACGACGGTGCGCAGGGTGCGGATCCGCAGGAGTTCGCGGATCTGGGCGCGCAGCGGGACGGCTGCGGCGCCGACGCGGGCGTCGGGGACCGCTCGTGCGGCGGGCGGGGTGCCGCTGTCGTCCCGGTACCACAGGGTGAGGCGGTCGCCGGTGCCGCGGACCGGCTCGCGCAGGGTGAGGACGAGCAGGGCGACGAGCAGGCCGGGGACGGCGACGAGGAAGAAGCCGATGCGCCAGCCGACGCTCTGCGCGAGGGCGCCGCCCGCGATGACCCCGATGGGCAGACCGCCGAAGTAGGCCATGCGCTCGTATCCGAACGCACGGGTGCGGCCGGGGCCGGGGTAGTAGTCGGCGAGGAGGCTGGAGGCGGGCGGGTTGTAGAGCTGTCCGGCGGCCCCGAGGAACACCCGGACGGTGAACAGGGTCAGGTAGCCGCCCGCGAGCCCGGTGCCGACGGTCAGCAGGGACCAGACGGCCACGACGGCGGCGATGGTCCAGGTGCGGCGGGCGCTGTCGGCGAGCCGGCCCGCCGGGAGCAGCAGGACCACGGCGGCCAGTGAGCCTGCGGTGGCGATGGCCCCTCCGGCGGCGTCGCCGAAACCGAACTCCTCCTGGATCCGGGGCAGGGCCCCGGCGAGGAGGTTGTACTCGATGCGGTCGATCGCGGCGACGAGGGCGATGCAGATCGCCGGCCACCATCCGAACGGTGCGGGTGCGCCGCGTCGAACGGTGACCGGGGGCCGCCCGGGGAAGGGACTGAACGCGGCCGGCTCTTCGTCGGGTTCGGAGCGGGAGGCGGTCGGGCTCATGTGGCTCCTCCGGGCGGGCGGTGGGCGGGGGAGGTCAGGGTTTGGCCGTGTACACGACGCCCGGAAGGGTCTGGGCGGCGCTGCCCCAGACCTGGTCCCGCAGGGACGTGTCGAGGCCGAGGGTGTAGAGGAGATAGGTGGTGGTCACGGCCCGTGTCAGCCGCTGCTGTTCGGCGCGGGTGACCGAGCCGCTGTCGCAGCCGAAGCCGCCGCTGTCGGTGAAGCCGCAGTGGAAGCCGCCGGTGATGACGCGCAGTTGGGTGGGGGCGGGCTTGGCGTCGTACATCTTCCGCTGGTGGCCGTCGACTCCGGCGACGGTGTCCCTGCTGCCCCCGACGTACTGGGAGGGGACGGCGAGGGTGGCGGAGGCGCTGACCGCGGAGGGGTTCGTCTCCGCGGCGGCGAGGGTGCTGACGGACTTGACGGCCGGGTTCCGCGCAGCGGCGAGCAGGGCCGCCCCACCTCCCATGGAGTGGCCGGAGAGGGCGTAGCGGCTGGTGTCGACGGCTCCGGCGAAGCGGGATCCGGTCGTGGAGTTCTGGGTGGTGAGCCAGGCCAGGGCCGCGTTGAGGTCGTCGGCGAAGCCCGTGTGACTGGGTGCGATGCCGCCCTGGGACTTGGGGGCGACGGCGATGAAGCCCCAGGAGGCGTAGTGGCGCAGGGTGCTCTCGTACTTGGAGATGTCCTGGAAGAAGCCGTGGCCGAAGGCGAGGCCGGGGTGGAGACCCGGTGCCACGGGGGCGTTGGCACCGGCGGCGTTGCCCGGGTACCAGACGCGGGCGCTGTAGGTGCGTCCGGAGGCGGAGACCGTGAGGTCGGTGTAGGCGACGGGGTAGGCGCCGGGCGCGGCGGGGTCGGCCGCGGCGGCGAGCGTGGTGTCGGGGGCGGCCGACGCGGTGGAGGGTCCGGCCAGGGCGGCCGCGATGGCCAGTGCGACGGCCGGGACGGCACGGGCGAGGGTGCGTAACACAGGTGTCTCCTCTTGTGGGGTATCGGAGAGGGAAACGCTGTCTCCCACTTCAGCACATGGGCGCATACACGCCAAGACCTCTGTCGTTTCTTTCAGTGAAACGGAGTTGCTTCAGGGCGAACAACCTACGGGCGCGCGAGCACCGGGGCGTTCTGGTCGCGCAGCGCCGACACGAGCCCCGCCAGCATCAACGCTTCCCCCAGATTTCCCAGGGGCGGCGCCGCGACGGCGACGGCCGACGCCGCGAGGACGGCGAGGGCGCCCAGGGCGATCCAGGGCGTCGAACGCCGGATCCAGGCGATCAGCCCGATGAGGAGCATGACGACGATCGCGAGGACGGCGGCGACGGGGAAGGCGCCGGGTTCGGCGTCCGCGTACCGCAGGGTGTCGGCCCAGACCCGGGGTCGCAGGTGCAGTCCCGGCAGGGTGGTGGCGGCGCCGAGCACGACCAGGACGCCGGCGGTGGACCAGGCCCCGAGGAGGGCGGCGCGACCGGTGCGCAGCGCGAGAACCGCGCAGGGCACCACGAGGGGTGTGGCCAGGACGTGCACGACGAAGCGGCCGACGCTCAGCGCCTCCAGGGCCCGGCCCTCGCCGATCAGGGCTCCGGCCGCGACCACGGCCGAGTCGTACGCGAGGGCGCATCCGAGGATCACGGTGAGCCGTCCCGCTCCCCCGCCGCGCCGGGCGGCGGCGGCCAGCAGGAGCTGCACGAGGGCGAGCAGCGCCAGGGCGGTGGAGATCACCGCCCGTCCCCGGCCCGCCGGTACAGCGCCTCGATCGTCTCGGCGTGCCGGCTCATGACGGCGGCCCGGCGGGTCTTGAGCGTGACGGTGAGGTCCGGTCCGCCCGGGATCCACTCCTCGGCGAGGAGTTCGTGCGCCCGGATCCGTTCGGGCCGCGAGAGGCGGGTGTTGGCGAGGGCGACGGCTTCGCCGAGGGCGGCGGCGAGTTCCGGTGCGTGGGTGTCCCAGGGCGCGGTCGATTCGATGCCCGCGCGCCGGGCCCAGGCCGCTACGGCCTCCCGGTCGGCGACGAGGAGCGCGACGTTGAAGGGGCGGCCGTCGCCGATGACGACGGCGTGGGCGATCAGCGGCGAGGCTTCCTTGAGGACGCCCTCGATGCGGGCGGGAGCCATGTTCTTGCCCCCGGTGTTGATGATGAGGTCCTTCTTGCGGTCGACGATGCGGACGTCGCCGGAGGGATCGACGGTGGCGAGGTCGCCGGTGTGCAGCCACCCTTCCGCGTCGACGGCCCGTGCGGTGAGCTCCGGCTCGCCGCGATAGCCGCGCATCAGGAAGGGGGCGCGGACGAGGAGTTCGCCGTCGGCGGCGATGCGGATCTCGGCGCCGGGGACGGGCCGGCCCACGGTTCCCGGCCGCGGGCGGCCGGGCGGGGCGATGAGGGCGATGCCGCTGAGCTCGGACATGCCCCAGGCGTCGGCGAGCGGCAGGCCGAGTGCGTGGAAGAACTCCTGGAGGCCCTCGGGTGCCGGCGCGGCCCCCGTGATGCAGACACGGGCGCGGTCGAGGCCGACGCGGTGGCGGAGACGGGCGAGGATGCCGTCGGCCTGGTCGAGCTCCCTCCGCTCCGTTTCGCCGAGGGAGCCTTCCCATCGGCGCGGGGCGAGGCGGCGGCCCGTGACCAAGGCCTGGTCGACGAGGGCGCGGAGCCCGGGGTCCGTCTCGGCGAGCGCGTTCTCCAGGCCGGTGCGCAGCCGCTGCCAGACGGCGGGTACCGCCCCGAAGAGCGTGGGCCGCACGGTGACGAGCGCCTCGGCGAGCCGGGAGAGGTCGTCCAGGCACGTCAGCCTGGTCCCGCAGAGGAGGTTGGTGTAGTGCGAGCCCCACCGGTCGGCGATGTGCGCGGCCGGCAGGAAGGAGAGGTGGCTGTCCTCGCCGGTGACCTCGAGCACCCTCTGGGTTCCCGACAGCTGACTCAGCATGGCGCGGTGGGTGATCTCGACGGCCTTGGGCCGGCCGGTGGTGCCCGAGGTGTGGATCAGGGTGATGACGGCGTCGGGG
This sequence comes from Streptomyces sp. JL2001, assembly GCF_050917515.1. NCBI lineage: Bacteria > Bacillati > Actinomycetota > Actinomycetes > Kitasatosporales > Streptomycetaceae > Streptomyces > Streptomyces sp. JL2001. The sequence continues at coordinate 128,603 of NZ_CP169421.1, forward strand.
CGCACGTCGTCGAGGGCCGCGAGGAGATCGACGGGCGCGGGCGCCAGCGCCTCCGCTTCCGTGAGGGAGAGGACACCGTCCGCGGCCGCGCCCTCGGAGCCGTCGACGGACACGAGGGAGCGCACGGCGGTGTCCGTGCAGGCGGCGCGCAGCACCGGCAGGAAGCGGCGTTCGGTGACGACGACGCGGGCAGCGGTCGAACGCAGCAGTTCGTGCACCTGGTCGGCCGGCAGGCTGTTGTAGAGGGAGAAGGGCACGGCCCCCAGGTGCAGGGCGGCGCAGTCGGCGACGTGGAACTCGGGCCGGTTGGTGAGCATGAGGGCCACCGGCTCGTCACGGCGCACGCCGAGGCCGCGCAGGGCCGCGGCGACGGAGGCGACGCGGTCGGCGTACTGGCTCCAGGTCAGGGCGGTGCCCGCGAGGGTGAGCAGGGCGGGTTCCCGCGGCCGGGCCGCGGCCGTCCGCCGGAAGGCCTCGCAGAGGTCGGTCGGCATCGTGCTCGGTGACGTCATCTGAACTCCTCGCGGAGAAGGGGTCGTCGGAGGCGCTCGACCGCGTGCGCTTCGCCCGGGGACGAGCGGTCCGGCCGACGGGCCGGCGGCCGCACCGCCGAAGTGGCACCCGCACTCGGCATGACCGGGCGGTCACGTGACCGCCCGGTCATGGTGCGGCGCCTCCGGAGCCCTGTCAATGAACCGGACGGCACCGACACCCATGACCGGAACCGGAACCGCACCCATGACGGGCCGAGTTGACCTCCCCGCGCCGACCCGCACCCGTTGACGATCGAGGGACCCGGTCCTAATTTTGTGAAACATCGTTCCAACCAAGGAAACACTTCCGCACCACCGTCAGCTGTGCCCCTCGACCCACCGCCCTCCTCACGGCATCCGGACTGGAGCATGCGAAGTGACCAACAGCGTGGGCCCTCGCGCCGTCTTCGGGGTGATCGTCCCGAGCACCAACACCGTCGTCGAGCACGACTACTGGAGTGCGCGAGTCCCCGGCGTCGCCTATCGCGCCGGTTCGATGCACATCCCGCATCCCGTCATGGGCAGCGATCGGGACTTCGAGGCCCTGCTGGGACAGATCCGCTCCTCCATCGACGTCGCGGTCCGCGACGCCCTCACCGCGGAACCGGACCGCATGGTGATGGGCATGTCCGCGGAGACGTTCTGGGGAGGTGTGGCGGGCAACGAGGCCTTCGAGCGCAGGCTGGGAGAGCGCACGGGGCTGCCCGTGACCACCGGCGCGAGCTCGTGCCGAGCGGCGTTGCGCGAGCTGGGGTGCCGTCGCATCGCGGTCTTCTCGCCGTACCAGCCCGTCGCCGACCGCGAGGTGGGCCGGTACTTCGCGGAGGCCGGATTCGACGTGGCCGCGGTGACGGGACTGCGGTGTCCGACGGCCACGGACATCGCCCGCGTGGGGCCGGAGCGGATCCTGGAGACGGTGCGCGCGCTCGACACCTCCTCGGTGGAGGCGATCGTGCAGGTCGGCACCAACCTGTCCTTCACGGCCCAGGCCGACGCCCTCGAATCCGAGTTGGGCAAGCCGGTCGTCGCGATCAACGCGGCGACCCTGTGGCACGCCCTGCGCGAGCACGGTCTGGACGATCGCGTCACCGGGATGGGAAGCCTGCTCCGGAGCCACTGAGGAGTCGCCGCGTGAACCCGTCCGCAGTGGGAGCGGCGCGGCGGCCGGGACCTCCGCTTCCGTCAGCGGAGCGCGCGGGCCTCCGCGGATCTCGCCGCCCTGCGGGCCCGCGCGCGTTCGCGGCGCAGTTCCCTCACGTAGTCGAGCGCGTCGACCTGGATGGTGTGGCGGGCCGAGGCGACGTACCTGCTCCTGGTGCGGGCCTGATAGGCGGCGATCTCCGCCCGCATGGCGCGCGGCGAGGGCAGGACGCCCCTGCCGGACAGGATGTCAGCGACCCAGTGCGACTGGGCCTCGGCCAACGGCATGATGGCGCCGAGCGGCTGGATGAGGCCGATGAAGAACAGCCCGCGGTGGTCGGGGGAGGCGACGCGGCGGTACAGGCCGACCTCGTTGCCGGCCGGATCGATGAGGTCCTCGGCGAGGAAGGGGAAGTCGATGTCGTAGCCCGTGCAGTAGACGACGCTGTCGATCTCCTGGTGGCTGCCGTCGGCGAACAGGGCGCGCGCGCCGTCGAATCCCGTGATCATCGGCACGACGGTGACGTCTCCGTGGCCGATGCGTGTGAGCAGGTCGTCGGAGATGGTGGGGTGGGCGGCGAGGACGCCGTGGCCGGGTTCCGGCAGGCCGTACGAGCCGAGTCGGCCCCGGCTGACCCTCAGCAAAGCCGAGAGTCCGGCCGCCTGCACGGCGAGCGGCGCGCGGGCGAGCCAAGACCCGGTGAGGTGGTCGGTCGGCACTCCGAAGAGGTACTTCGGCAGGATGTGCGCCCCGCGTCGCATCGACAGGAAGGTGCGGGTGGAGACGCGGGAGGTCTCGACCGCGATGTCGCACGCCGAGTTCCCGATGCCGAGGACAAGCACCTTGCGGTCCCGGTAGGGCTCGGGCGTCCGGTAGTGGTGGGAGTGCACCTGTGTGCCGGGAAACGAGTCCGCACCCGGCAGCGCGGGGTCGGGGTGGCGCGGCTTCCAGTGGTGGCCGTTGGCGACGAGTACCGCGTCGTAGAGGTGCGCGGCCTCCGTCCCGCCGTCCCGGCCGCGGACGCTGACCGACCACCGCCCGTCGGAACGCTTCTCGACCCTGGTCACCTCGGTACGGAAGGTGATGGACGTGCGCAGTCCGAAGTGATCGACGAAGTCGTCGAAATAGCGGGCTATCTGGAAGTGGCTCGGGTAGGTCGGGTAGTCGCCGGACATGGGATGGCAGGCGTACTCCATGACCTCGCGGGAGGTGTTGATGTGCAGCGAGCGGTAGGCGGAGGACATGCCGTTGTCGTTCATGTAGCGCCAGTTGCCGCCGACTTCGGATCCGCTTTCGAAGCAGTCGTAGGGTATGCCCCGCTCCGACAGGACCTGGCACGCGGCGATGCCGGACGAGCCGGCTCCGATGACGCAGACACGTTTCACGTCGACCTCCCCTGTGACCACCCGGTCACATGACCGGCTGGTCACAGGCTCCGGCCATCCCCTCCCGTCTGTCAATCACCTTGCCGGCAACGGCAGTTCGACGGGGGCGACGAACGGCCGAGGGTCGTCGCCGCATTGACAGCGGCCGGGGACGGCACCACTATGACCGGGCGGTCACATGACCGCCCGGTCACACCACGGGGCAACTCCCCCGTACCCGTGGTGTGCCGGCCAGGAGCCCGGGCGGGAGCCGCGATGCAGCCAGCGCCACCCAGCAGCGCACCACCTCGACATGTCGACGTCCTCGTCGTCGGCTCCGGATTCGGCGGCAGCGTCGCCGCCCTGCGCCTGCGCGAGAAGGGCTACGACGTCGCCGTCCTCGAAGCCGGCAGGCGCTTCGAGGACGCGGATCTCCCCCGCACCTCGTGGCAGGTGCGCGACTACCTCTTCGCCCCGCGACTGGGGTGTCGGGGCATCCTGCGCATGACGCTGCTCGGGAAGGTCCTGGTTCTGACGGGAGCCGGCGTCGGGGGCGGGTCCCTGGGCTACGCGAACACCCTCTACGACCCTCCCGATGCCTTCTACGGCGGCACGGACTGGGCCACGATCACCGACTGGAAGAAGGAGCTCGCGCCCTACTTCGACCAGGCCCGGCGCATGCTGGGGGTGGCCGTCAACCCGCTCGTGACGCCCGCCGACCGACTCCTCGAGGACGCCGCACGGGAGATGGGCCGCGCGGACACCTTCCGCCCCACACCCGTCGGGGTGCACTTCGGGCCGCCCCGGACCGCTCCCGGAACACGAACGCCGGACCCGTACTTCGGCGGGGCGGGACCGGACCGGACGACATGCCTGCACTGCGGTCAGTGCATGACGGGCTGCCGCCACGGGGCGAAGAACACCCTGCCGAAGAACTACCTGGGCCTGGCGGAGCGAGCCGGGGTGACCGTCTGCCCGGAACGCACGGTCGTCGACATCCGGCGCGGTCCCGCCGGCTGGGACGTCACGTCGACCCGAACCGGCCGGCCCGGGCGCGCCCGTCACACGACGACCGCCCGGCATGTCGTTCTCGCGGCCGGCGCCCTCGGCACCCAGCGCCTCCTCCACACGCTGCGGTCCACCGGCGCCCTCACCGAGCTCTCACCACGCCTCGGGCACCTGACCCGCACCAACTCGGAGGCCCTCCTCGCCGTCCGCTCCCCCCGCGCGGACGCCGACTTCACGCGGGGCGTGGCCATCACCTCGTCCGTACACCTCGACGACGCCACGCACGTCGAACCCGTCCGCTACGGTCCGGGCAGCGACCTGCTCGCCCTGCTGGGCGCGCCCCTGACGGACCCGGTCCCCGGCCGGTCGCGGCTGCTGTCAGCACTGGCGCACATGGCGAGGAACGTGTCGCTCCTGCCGGCCCTCCACCGCCCGCGGCGCTGGGCGAGACAGACCGTGGTGCTGCTGGTCATGCAATCGGCGGACAACTCCCTCACCACGTTCCTGCGCAGAGGGCTCTTCGGATCCCGCCTGTCCAGCCGCCCCGGCGAAGGGCCGCCCAACCCCACGTGGATTCCGGCCGGCCACGAACTGGCGCGCACCGCGGCGCGGCAGAACGGCTCGCTGGCCTGCGGCACATGGGCCGACCTTCTCGACATCCCCTCCACGGGCCACCTCATCGGAGGGTGTGCCATGGGCGAGTCGCCCGAGCAGGGCGTCGTGGACCCCTACCATCGCCTGCACGGGCATCCCGGACTTCACGTCATCGACGGCTCGACCCTCTCGGCCAACCTCGGGGTGAACCCCTCGCTGACCATCGCCGCACTCGCCGAACGGGCCGTCGCCCTGTGGCCCAACCGCGGCGGGACCGATCCGCGCCCCGAACCGGGCGCGCCCTACCGGCACGTGTCTCCCGTGCCACCGGCCCACCCGGCCGTGCCCGAGCACGCCGTGGGCGCGCTGAGACTCGCACCGCACCCGCTGGACGAGGAGGAACCCGATGCCGGCCTACCCGCCTGAGCCCTGGCATCTCGCCGGTCAGATGTTCCTTTCCCTGTGGGTCGTGCCGAAGCGCGAACTGCCGGTGCTTCCGGACGCCGTCACACCGCTGACCGTGGCGGGCAGAGCCGTCATCGGCGGCGCATGGGTGGTGTACGAAGACGACAGCGTCCTGCGCTACAACGAACTCCTGACCGCGGTCCTGGTCCGCGACGGGATGCGGCCGCGCGTCACCATCACGGACATCTGGGTGGACAGCGAGCAGTCCAGGACCGGCGGCCGCGAACTGTGGGGCATCCCCAAGGACATGGCGCGCTTCGCCGTCACGCGGGGCGGCGCACGCACCACACTCGCCGCAACCGAGGGCACTCCCCTGGCCTCAGCCGTCTTCCACCTGGGACGCCGACTGCCCGGCCGGTGGCCCGCGTCGTACCACGTGTGCCAGACCCTCGACGGCCGGCTCAAGACGAGCCCCGTACGCTGCCGAAGCACCCTGCGTCCGGCCCGGGGGGTCTGGGAGATCGCCCCGCGCGGCGGCCTCCCCCTCCCCGCCCGGCCCCCCGCGTTCAGTCTCTGCCTGCAGGACTTCACCCTCGCCTTCGGCTCCGGTGGTCAGCGGGCCTGAAAACCGCCGACGACGGGCCGGACCAGCCGCTCGATCGCGGCTCGGCGCGTGCTCCGGTCCCCCTTCGGCAGGACCACGGGTCCGGTCACCGCCGGGAAGAACGTGGCCAGCGCGACGTGCGGCAGCAGCAGGAGGAGCAGGGACAGCAGCGCGTCCACGTCCGCGTCCGGACGGAGGTGCCCGGCCGACTGGGCCCGCGCGAGCAGGGGGCGCAGACCGAGAAGGTAGAGCTCCTGGACGGGCTCCAGGACGGCCTGGCGCACGAGCGGGTCGATCTCCATGTTGGTCGCGGCGGTCACGCCGCGTTCCAGCGGGTTCTGCTCGAAGTAGTCGACCCAGGCGTCCATGGCGGCTACGAGGTGCGCGTCGAAGGCGACCGTCCCGTCGTAGTCGTCGAGCCACGGACGCATGGCGTCGAAGATGCGCAGCGAGGTCTGCTCGGCCACGTAGGTGAAGAGGTCCAGCTTCCCCGAGAAGTACTGGAAGAGGGAGCCCTTCGCCACACCCGCTTCGCGGGCGATGACGTTGAGGCTGCCGGTGGAGTAGCCATGGGTGCCGAACTCGTCCATGGCGGCGACCAGCACGCGTTCGCGACGCTCCGGCGACAGGTGCGACCAGGTGGTGGTGGGCATGGGCACTCCCCGAGACGACCGAGCGGCTGGCTGACCGCCCGGTCATGATCAGGTGTGGGACGAGTGGCTGTCAACGCGTCCCGGAGGGAAGGCGGGAACCGTGGAGGAGTGCCCGGCGCCGGGAGCGCGAGGCCCGGCGGCGCCCCCGTCAGTCGCCGTGGCCCGTACCGCCACTGCCGAAACCGCCGCTGGAGATGCCACCCCACTTGCGCTTCTCCTCGCTCTGCGGATCCGGGTCGGCCTGACCCGAGCTCTGGAGGTTGTAGGGCATGAGCCGGTGCTCTCCGTCGGTGTGGGGCATCTCCGACGCCTTGCGGTACTCGGAGACCTCGCCGGGGAGTTGGTCCGTGTCGGGCCGGCGCGGATGTGATGCCGGATCGGGCGGGGGAAGCTCCCGGTTCTTGATCCGGATCCCCAGCATGAAGGCACCGATCAGGACCGCAACCACGAGCAGCCCGCCCAGGACCTGGGCCAGTCCGGACTGCCAGACACCGGCCGCGAGGGCCGGCTCCCCGAGAAGTGGCGTATGCGTGGCCATGGCTCGTTCCCCTGTTCCTCGTGACCGGACGCCGAGCCGTGAGCCCGACGATTCCTGCCGTCCTTCTGTTCATGTCCCGACGTCGAGTGCGTCGGCGCGGGGCGCCCGTGCACCCCGCGCCCGCCGCTGGTCGGGGCTCTGTCGCCCATCGTGCGGTGCGGACTCCGATCCCTCCCCCTGGGAGGGCGGGACCGGCTCGCCTCCTACGCCTCCTCGCTGTACAGGCTGGCCTCCGTGGCGAGATCGTTCTGCTCGTAGTTGGCGAGAGCCAGGCCGAGGGCGAAGAAGGTGGGAGCCCATTCCCCCACGAAGATTCCCCATCGGTCCGCCCTCTCGAGGTTCTCCTGCTTGTTCGAGGTGATCCAGGAGGCGAGGGACAGGCCGATCGATCCGATCGCGGCCAGGTAGGCGTGCTCGCTGCGCACACCGGAGTCGTGCAGCTTCTTGACGATCATGCGCCCTCCTCGGACGATACTTGAGAGCCTTCGAGCACACTTCACACGTTTTGTACCTTTCGGATTCAGCCGGCACCGACCACCGCGTGCGCCTCGGTGGGCAGATCACCGACGGGGCGCGCGCCCCTACCTGGGGCGGGCCCCCCTGGCCGGACGACCCCGCCGGTCCGCCGCGAGAGCCCGGTAGTCGTCGGCCAGGGTCCTGGCCATGCGCTCGACCGAGTACGCGTCACGGACCAGCTTTCGGGCGCGGCCGCCGATCGCACGGGCGGCGGGTTCGTCGAGCGCGAGCAGCCGGCGCAGGCCGGCGCCGAGCGAGCGTGAGGTCGACGTGTCGAGGAGCAGTCCGTTGACGCCGTCGACCAGGTAGGTCGGTATGCCGCCGCGGGCGGGGGCCGCCACGGCGAGCCCTGATTCCATGGCCTCCAGTACGGCGAGCCCGAACTCCTCCTTGGCGCTCGGGCACACGTATCTGGCGCGTACGCCGGTGGCGGGATCGGCCAAAGCCCTTTCCAGGCAGCGGACTTCGGCGTTCGACCAGGCGGGGAGCAACTGGATGCGGCTCCTGGCCCCGGGATAGGACGCGAGGGATTCCTCGATCCGATCACGCATCCGCTGTTCCACCGGATCGTCGGCTCCGGGACTTCCGCCGATGAGGACCAGGCGGGAATCCTCGTGGCTGCCGGATTCCAGCCATGCACGCACCAGCAGGTCCTGCTGTTTGACCGGGTGGAGGCGGCCGACGCTCAGCAGCAGGGTCCCTTCGCCGGCCGCGACCGGGGCCGGCCGGACCCCGACCCGGCGCAGCAGTGAACGCCGCCTCGCCTTCTCGTTCCCGGCGGGGTCGTACGGGCCGATGCCCTCCGGGACGGCGAGGGGACCGGCGGAGCCGGAGGGCAGCTGCGGGAAGTGGCGCAGCAGCTCGTTCGTCCCGCCTCCGCGGCCCGCGAGGGCGACGACGCGGTCGGCGCGGTCGACGAGGCAGTCGGCGAGGAAGACGCGGTGGAGGTCGAGGCGCAGGGCGTCGGGATCGGCTCCGGGGATGCCGTGCCGCTCGGTGATCTGGCGGTGCGGATCGGGAGTGGCGGTGAACACCAGAGAGGCGCCGAGACGCCTCGCGGACTCCGCCAGGGCGAGCGAACCGTCGTCGGCGTAGCGCACGTGCACGACATCGACGGAACGCCCCAGCGAACCGAGCAGGCGTACCGCCCACCAGGCGAGCGCCTCGCGGTGGAGGCCCATGGTCTCGGGGCCGAGGGGGCGGTCGCTGTCCACGGGCAGGCGTACGACCCAGTGGCCGGGACCTCGCCGGCGGATCAGAACCGGGTCTTCGACCAGCTCCGCTCGGCAGGCACCGACGACGGTGACGACCGCGGCCACCTGCTCCGTGCGGACCAGGGCGTCACCGAGCGACCCGAGGAGGACTCCGAGTCCCCCGCTGAGCCCTTGCCCGGGCGTATCGAGTCCGCCCATCAGCATGGACTGGACCACGACCGCGCCCGGCGCTGCCTGCTCGGCGGCCAGGGGCGCCCCGGGAAGCGGTGTCAGGGCCTCCAGAAGCAGCCGCTCGTACACGTCGATGGCGCGCACGCCCCGCAGCGCGGCCGCCACCGCGGGCAGATGTGCCGCGAGTGCGCGCCAGGCGGCATGCCGGAGCCCTCGGTCCTCGCTGTGGGCGTCCCTGATCACCTCTCGGACGGGAAGGAGCGCGGGTACCGCCGGTTCGTGCGCGGCAGCGAGGTCGAGTAGCAGTGCCCGCGCCTCTGGCTTCTGTTCGTGCAGCAGACCTGCGTGCAGCGCCGCCGCGGCACGCGCTGCGCCGTGGCATTCCGCGATTCCGGCCCACAGGGCGGCGACGGCCGCCCGGCGGAGGGGGCTGCCGGCGCAGCCGAGGACGCCTTCCTCCGGGGTCGGCGTCCTCCCCGCCCGCATGCCCGCGCGCAGGCGGGCGACGGCCCGGTCCTCCGCGCCGAGCCGGACGCTCCCGCCGGCGTCTCCCTCCGGTGCCCGGTACTCCGCCGCCAGGAGGTCGGCCAGAAGTGATCCGGATGCGCAGATGCGGACCGAGTCGGGGAGGGGGTCCGCAGCGGACGGCGCCTGCCAGTAGCGCTGCCGGACGGCCGTGAAGACGTCCTCTCCCCCCGGAGCACCGGGGGGAGCGCTGCTCGTGCGGCCGTCGGCGGTCGCCACGGCGATCGCGGGATCCATGCTTGCTCCTCGGGAGGAAGGGTTCGAGCCGTGGTGATTCCTTCCGTCGCCGTCCCAGGGATGCAGCGGGCGCGGGGTTCGATGAGTGCCGTACGCGTGCATCCGGCCGGCGCCCTCCGGGCGAAGGGCCGGGCTCCGGGCCGGGAGTGGCTCCGCTCCCGCGGGAGGCGAGATGCCGCGCGTCGTGGTGATCAGCCCGCCCTTCCCCTCCCACGCCCAGCCGATGCCGGTTCTGGCGGGAGCGCTGGCGTGCCGGGACCGGCTGGCGCGGCACCTGGTGCACGTCGTGTCCGCGGTGCCGGCGCCGCCCGCCGGCACCGCGGACACGACGCTCGGAGAGGGCACGGCGGGCACCGCATCCGAGCGCGTCGGACGTCCGGAAGGAAGCGGTACACCCGGTCACCAGCAGGAGGTGCTCATGGCCCACCCCCCGGCGCCCGCACCCGGTGAGCCCCTGTCCCGCGCCGCACCGCACGAGATCGCCCGCCCCCTGTTCCGTCAGTTCTGGGACGACGTCGTCCTTCTGCACTGGCCGGTGGCGCCCGGGGCGGTCGCCCACCACTTCCCGGAGGGCACCCGCCCGGACGTGGTCGGTGCGCACACCTACGTCGGACTCGTCTTCTTCCGGATGAGGGGGCTCGCGCTGGGTCGAGGTCCGGCGCTCCCCGTCGTCGGGTCCTTCACGGAGGTCAACGTCCGCCTGTACAGCGTGGACGAGGAGGGACGCCGCGGAGTCGTGTTCCGCACGCTCGACTGCGAGCGGTTGCTCCCGACCGTGGTGGCACGGAGCGTGTGGCGACTTCCCTATCACTGGGCTTCCACCCGCTCGCTGCACTTCGGCGACCGGCTGCTGTTCACCACCCGGCGCAGACGGATCCGGGGGCCGGTGTCCCGGGTCTGGATCGCCCGGAGCGAGCGCCCGTACGTCCCCGGAGAGCTCGACGACTTCCTCACCGCGCGGTGGGGCCTGCACGCACGCGCCTGGGGGCGCACGTACTTCTGGCCCGTGCACCACGCGCCGTGGACTTTCCGGGAAGTGGCGCTCCTGTCGCTCGACGACCAACTGGTGGAGGCGGCCACCCGGCTCCAGGTGGCCGCCCGCACGCCGGCGAGCGTGCTGTACTCCCCCGGTGTCCGGGTCAGGTTCGGCACACCCACGCGAGCGTGACCAACCGGCCGGTGCGACCGTGCCGGAGGTCAGAGGCCCGGGCGGCAGCGCGCCGCCCGTCCAGACCTGCCGGAGGTCCCGGCGTTCACGACCCGTCGCCGACCGTTCCCACCCGCAGTAACAGGCGATACATTTGGGACCGCAGGACACGTGTCCTGTACTCTGGTACACGAGCGGCGAGGCTCGTAGGCGACACGAGGAGCGTTGGGTGAGCGGCACTTTGGCTGACGAGATCCGCAGTCGTCTGGGCGAGTTGAGTCCGGCCGAACGCAAGGTCGCGCGGGTCCTCCTGGCCGGCTATCCCGCCTCCGTCTTCGAGACCGTGGCCACGATCGCGGAGCGTGCCTCGGTCTCCGCGCCGACGGTTCTGCGCTGTGCTTCGCGGCTGGGCTACGGGGGTTTCCCCGACCTGCAGGCCGCCCTGCGGACGGAGCTGGACGCGCGCACCGCCTCTCCCGTGACGCTCTACGAGGCGTCGAGCCCTCACGAGCGCCGGGCCTCGACGGGTCCGGAGTCCGGAAGGGCCGCGTTGCCGGGACTGGCCGTCGTGCAGCAGGCGGTGGAGCAGACCTTCCGGGAGGTGACGGCCCACGAGTTCGACGAGGCCGTGACACTGCTGGCGGACTCGCGGCGGCGGGTGCACCTGGTCGGCGGGCGATTCACGCACCTGCTGTCGCAGTTCCTGGGACTTCACCTGATGCAGTTGCGGGATCGGGTGGCCTTCGTGCCCGATGGGCACGTGGAGCGGGTCTCCGCCCTGACGCAGCTCGCACGCCGGGACGTCGTCGTCATCTTCGACTTCCGCCGCTACGAGGACGACAAGACGGCCATCGCCGAGCTCGCGCGCGAACGGGGCGCGAAAGTCATCGTCTTCACCGACCCGTGGTTGTCGCCCGCCACGGCTCAGGCCGACGTGGTGCTGACGAGCCAGGTGACGTCGGAGTCGCCCTACGACAGTCTGACGCCGACCCTCGCCCTGGTCGAATCGCTGGTCACCGCCGTCCTCGCGCGACTGGGCAGCACCGCGCACGACCGGATGAAGGAGGGCGAGGCGGCGGCCCGGGAACTCGGCCTGCTGTGAGTGCCACGGAGGCCGGGGCTCCCGTCGGGCACGGTCGCCCCGGCCGCCGGCTCAGTCGAGGGCGCCGTTGATGGTGGCCTTCGGAATGCCGATGCCGGGAACGTTGTACGCAGTGAGGATCTTCTCGTAGGAGCCGTCGTCCATCAGGGACTGCAGGGCGGCCTGGATGGCTTCCTTCAGGCCGGGGCGGTCCTTGGAGACGCCGATGCCCATGGGCGAGGCGCTGTAGTCACCGACCGCGGGCCTGCCGGTCACGGTGGAGAAGGTCGCGCCGTTGTCGGCGGTGGCCGCGACGTAGCCGGCGGTGACCTCGTCGAGGTAGTCGGCGACGACCTTGCCGCTACGGAGGGCGAGCTGGGCCTCGGAGTCCTTGGAGAAGGCCAGGATCTTGATGGGCGGCAGGTTCTCGGCCTTGCACAGGGCCTGGCGCTCCTGGAGCAGCTTCTGGTGGTTGGTTCCCGTCTGGACGCCGACGGGCTTCCCGCAGACGTCGGTGACGACCTTGATGCCTTCGGGGTTGCCCTTCTTGACGAGCCAGCCCGGTCCGGCGTTGAGGTAGTCGACGAAGTCGACCGACGCCTGACGGGCCTTCTTGTCGGTCATGGCGGACATCACGGCGTCGAACTTTCCGGCCTGGACCGCGGGGAGGATGCCGTCGAACTTCTGTGCCTGGAACTCGAATCTGATGCCCAGGCGGGCGCCGATGGCCTGACCGAGGTCGAAGTCGATGCCGGTGATCTGCTTGCTGGTCTCGTTCTCGTACATCTCGAACGGCGGGTAGGGCACATCGGTGGCCACCCGTACGACACCCGCGGAGCGGATGGCCTGGGGGACCTTGGCCTGCAGCGCGGGATCGGGCTTGACGGCCAGTCCGGGCTTCACCTCGACGGGGCCGGCCTGGGCGGGCTTGGCGTCGGCGGCCGGCGTCGTGCCGGGGGTGCCGCAGGCACTGAGCGCAGCCGTGGCGGCGATCAGGAGCAGAGCGGGTGTGACGCGGCGGGCGGGCATGGCGGGCCTCCTGCGGGTGTGGGATCGGCGTTTCGGAAGAGCTGGATGCGGCGAGCGGTCGCCTCGCTGTGCGTCATGTGCCGGTGGGCTTCGTCGCCCAGGGCGATGAGCAGACCGGCGACCACCGTCTCGATGACGGCGAGTGTCGGCACGAGGCTGTCGTAGGGCGAGGGCGTGTCCACGCGGCTGGGGAGCACGACGTCGGCGTGGGCGCCGGCGGGTGAGAGCCAGGTGTCGGTGAAGACGACGGTGCGTCCGCCGTGGTCGGCGACGAACTGCGCGATGGCGAGTGTGTCGTCCTCGTAGCGGCGGTAGTCGAACAGGACGACCACGTCGCGTCGCCCCATTCCGGCGAGCGCGGCGGTGCGTTCGACGTCGCGGTCGGGCAGGAATCGGACGTCGTCGCGCAGCTGCATGAGGTGCAGCGCGAGGTAGTGCGCGAGGAGATGGGTGAAGCGGCCGCCGGCCAGGGTGATGCGGCGCCTGCGGTCGGCGAGCAGGTCGATGGCGGTGTTCAGGTCGTGCGGCGGGATCTCGGTCAGGGTCGTGGTGAGCGCGGAGCTCAGCAGCGTGCTGATGCGGGCCATCAGCCCGTCGGTGGAGTCGTCGGCCGATCCGGCCGTGGTGTCGTAGAGGGTGAGCGGGGAGGCGTTGCGGGCGTCGAGTTCGCGGCGCAGGGCGGCCTGGAAGTCGGGGAACCCGCTGTAGCCGAGTCGTGCGACGAAGCGCAGGACCGTCGGGGCGCTGACGGCGGCCCGCAGGGCGAGGGTGGCGACGGTCTCGAAGCCCGCGGAGGGGTAGGCGGCGAGGAGAACGCGCGCGACTTTACGTTCGGCGGGGCTCAGGGTGCCGAGCTTGAGGCGGATGTCGTCGGCCAGGGAGCCGGAGGCCATGGGCGGGTTCGTCCTTCCGGTGGGTGGCTCGGACCTCCTGGCCGGAGGGTGTGTCCGGTCGGCGGCGCCGACCGGACGACGGCGGGGCGGGAGCTATCGGGGGCTGATGCCGACCTCGAGGCCGATGAGCGTGGGGGCACTCGCGGAGGTGTCGGTCAGCGCCACGAAACCGTGGCCCTTGGTGAGGGTGACGGCGTACTGCGGCTGCGTCTCGTACGTGGTCGCCGTGGCGCTTCTCTGCGTCCTGGTGGCGAGGGCGCGTGCGGTGCTGCGGAAGGAGTACGGGGTGCCGTCGGGGTTGGCGGCCGAGTAGAAGACGTCGGTGTTCGCGGGGACGGCCGTGGTGTCCTCGGCGGTGGCGGGCGTCTTGCCGGGGGCGGCGGAGACGCGCCAGGTGCGAGCGGTGTAGCGGTCGCCGTTCGTGAGGTAGTTGTAGCGGGCGCCGCGCAGGGACCAACCGGAGGCGTCGGTACGGGCGCGGGCGTGGCGCAGGTCGAGGACGGCGACACCGTTCGGGCCGAGCACACTGAACTGCTCGCCCGTGGTGCCGGGGTTGTCGACGACCAGGGCGGTGTTCTCCTCCAGGGCGTAGACGCGGTCGTGGTGCGTGTCCGCGGCGAGGCGCAGCGCGCGTCCCTCCCTGCCGTAGGCGCCGGTGTGGGTGTCGATGAGGCCGGAGCGCAGGAAGCCGAATCCGCCCTCGGGGATGTATCCGAGGCGGGTGGGGTCCTCGAAGTAGCCGGGCGCGCTGCCGTCGCGGAGGCCTTCGTAGGACTCGCCTCCGCTGACCATGTCGCGGCCGGAGGCGATCTGCGCGCCGGCGGAGGAGCCGGAGACGACCGCACCGTGGGCGAGCTTGCGGCGGATGGCCGCGAGGACCTTGGAGTCGGTGTGCCGGTCACCGTGCAGGAGGGTGGTGATGTACCGGTACTGGTCTCCCCCGCCGAAGAAGAAGCCGGTCATGGAGTCGATCTGGCGGACGACGGTGTCGGAGTCGGCGTTGGAGATGTGGTCGAGGTCGATCGGGACCCACTGGGCGTCGGCGGCGCCGTGCCTCTTGAAGAGGCCCGCGTAGTAGGCGCCGTTGCATTCCGAGTTGCTGCACAGCTCGGGGTCGCCGGCGTCGGGGTCCTGGCTGGCGGGGACGGAGGCCGCGGTGATGACGCCGATGCGGGCCTCGGCGCCGCCGGCGCGCCGGATGATCTCGCCGTAGACCTGGGTGTTGTCGTCCTTCAGGCCCCCGCCCACCAGCACGAGGGAGCCGTGGGCGGGGGTGCGGTGCGTGGGTGCGGCCTGGGCCGCGGGTGCCGCGGAGAGAACACCGAGTACCAGGGCGGTACTGCCGGCGATGATGGCGCGGCGTGCAGGGGTCTGGGCGCGCATGGTGCCTCCGTTGGTTCGGATCGGGGAAGGTCAGGGCCGGCTTCCGTGGGACCGGCCCTGACCGTGTCCGGCGGCGCGGAGCACGCACTGCCGGAGTTGGGGGGGACTCCGCGACGCTTCTTTCCGCGTCCTACGGAGTGCCGGTGGTGCCGAGCGTGGCGACGAGGGCGGCCAGCAGGGCGACGCGCTCCGGCACGCTGGAGACGTCGAGCCATTCGTCGGCGGTGTGGTCGGCGCCGCCGACGGGTCCGAGCCCGTCCAGGGTCGGGACGCCCATCCCCGCGATGAGGTTGGCGTCACCGACGCCTCCCGTGGCCGCCGCTCCGATGCCCATGCCGAACCTGTCGGCGATCTGGCGGGCGGCGTCGAACATGCGCCGGGAGACGGCGGTGTCCTCCATCGGCGGGCACAGGTCGAGCTGCTCGACCGTGACGCTGGTGCCCGCCACGGCCGGGTGCGCGGCGGCCCGCCGGATGGCTTCGTCGACGCGCTGTACCGCGGCGGCGGTGGCGGCTCTGACTTCGATGCGGAGTTCGGCCTCGGCGCAGACGATGTTGGGGCGGGTCCCGGCGCGCACGACGCCGACGTTGACGGTGACGTCGTCCCAGTGCCCGTTGAGTGCCTGGAGTTCGACGATCAGGTGGGCGGCGGCGAGTGCGGCGTTGGCTCCGCGTTCCGGCTCGATCCCGGCGTGGGCGGCCTTGCCGGTGACGGTGAGGCGGAAGTCGGCGACGCCCTTGCGGGCCACGACCAGGTCGCCGTTCTCCCGGGCGCACTCGAGGCCGAGGCCGTAGTGCATGCCGGCTGCCGTCCGCTCGATGATCGGCCGGCTGGCCGGGGAGCCGATCTCCTCGTCCGGCGTGGCCAGGAGGACGAGTTCGTCGTAGGCGTCGACGCCTGCCGCGTCGAGGATCTCCAGGGCCGCGAGGCCGGCGAGGAGTCCGCCCTTGTCATCGCTGACACCCGGGCCGTGAGCGAGACCGCCATGTCGCCGGAAGGGCCGCTCGGCCGCCGTTCCGTCGTCGAAGACCGTGTCCATGTGCCCGGCGAGGAGGATCTTCCGTCCTCCGTCGACGGCGCCGAGGGAACCGATCTTCCGGCCGACGACGACGTCTCCCGCCGCGTGCGTCCCGGTGAACGGGCACGGGATGCGCTCCACGGTGAAGCCCAGTTTGCGCAGTCTGCGTTGCACCCAGTCCGCGACCTGGTTGACTCCGTCGGGGCTGTAGGACCCGGAGTCGATGGAGACGAGTTCGCGCAGATCGCTCAGGTACTGGTCCTGGCGGGCCCGGGCGAGCGCCAGCAGTTGCTCGGTGAGCGACTGCCGGCAGGTCGGCGCGGTCACAGCACCTTGGACAGGAACGCACGGGTACGCTCCTGCTCCGGCTCGACGAGCACCTGGCGCGGGTCACCGGCTTCGACGACGACGCCTTCGTCCATGAAGACCGCCGTGTCGCCGACCTCGCGGGCGAAGCCGATCTCGTGGGTGACGACGACCATGGTCATGCCGTCCGAGGCGAGCCGGCGCATCACGTCGAGGACGTCACCGACGAGTTCGGGGTCGAGCGCGGACGTCGGCTCGTCGAACAGCATCAGCTTGGGCTTCATGGCGAGGGCGCGGGCGATGGCGACGCGCTGCTGCTGGCCGCCGGACAGCTGCGCCGGGTAGTGACCGGCCCGGTCGCCGAGTCCGACCTGGTCCAGGAGCTGGTGGGCGTGCTCTCGTGCGTCCGCCTTGGAGACGCCGGCGACCTTGACCGGCGCCTCGACGATGTTGTCCAGGGCCGTCATGTGCGGGAAGAGGTTGAACCGCTGGAAGACCATGCCGATGTCGCGTCGGCGTGCGGCCACCTCACGCTCGCGCAGTTCGTGCAGCTTGGTGCCGTGCTGACGGTAGCCGACGAGGTCGCCGTCGACGGTGAGCTTGCCGCCGTCGACCTTCTCGAGGTGGTTGATGCACCGCAGGAACGTCGACTTGCCGGAGCCGGAGGGGCCGAGGAGGCAGCAGACCTGTCCGCGCTCCACCGTGAGGTCGATTCCCTTGAGCACCTCCAGCTTGCCGAAGTGCTTGCGTACACCCTCGGCGCGCACCATGGGCGCGTTCATCGGCGGGTCTCCTTCTTCTTCCTGGCGATCAGCCCGGTGGCTCCGCCGAGCATGCGCTGCAGGGGTGAGGCCTGTGCGGCGCGAGCGGTGCCTCGTCCGTAGCGGCGTTCGAGCCACGCCTGGGGGACGCTGAGCAGGGTCACGAGCGCGAGGTACCAGAGGCTGGCGACGACGAGCATCGGGATGACCTGGTAGTTCTGGGCGTACACGTCCTGGATGTTCGACATCAGGTCGTGGGCGGAGATGACCGAGACGAGGGCGGTCATCTTGAGCATGTTGATGGTCTCGTTGCCCATCGGGGGGATGATGACGCGCATCGCCTGGGGCAGCACGATCCGCCGCATGGTGAGGGCGGGCCGCATGCCGAGGGAGTGGGCCGCTTCGGCCTGTCCGGTGTCGACGGACTGGATGCCGGCGCGGACGATCTCCGAGGCGTAGGCGGCCTCGTTGAGTCCGAGGGCGAGCAGGGCCGCGATCGCGGGGGTCAGCAGGGCGTTCGTCTCGGCCTGGAAGAACGTGATGTCGGTGAAGGGGACGCCGATCTTCACGTACTTGTAGAGAGCGGCGGCGTAGCCCCAGAAGATGATCTGGACGAGGAGGGGTGTGCCGCGGAAGACCCAGACGAACGCGGTGGCGAGGCCGTACAGCACCGGGCTGGCGGACAGGCGCATGACGGCGATCAGCGTGCCCAGTCCCAGGCCGAGGGCCATGGCCGCGGCGGTGAGCCAGAGGGTGGTGCCCAGGCCGTCGAAGATCAGGTCGGCGAAGAGGTAGCGGCCGACGACGTCCCAGTGCAGGTTGTCGTTCTTGGCCAGGGAGCCGATCAGGCCGACGAGTGCCAGGACGGAGACGGCTGCGGCGATCCAGCGGCCGTAGTTGCGGACCGGGACGACTTCGAAGTCGTCCCCGGTGGGCCTGGTCACGGCGGTGTCGCTGTGCGAGGGCTTGGTGTCGATCATGTCTAGTCCACCGCCGCGTTCTTGGTGGCCTTCTGCACGGCGATCGAGGCGACGCCGTACTTGGCGTAGATCTGGGTGAGGGTGCCGTCGTCGATGAGGGACTGCAGGGCCTTCTGGATCGCGTCGGCGAGTCCGGGCACCTGCTTGCCGACCGCGATGCCGTTGGGCGAGGCGTTGTATCCGCCGGGCGCCGCGGGGTCCTCCACGAGGTCGAAGGACTTGCCCTGGTCGGCGGTCTTCGCGACCCAGCCGGCGGCCGGCTTGGTGAGGACCTGGGCGACGACCTTCCCGGACCGCAGGGCGAGCTGGGCGTCCGAGTCCTTGGGGAAGGTCTGGATCTCGATCTGGCCCTTGCCGGCCTTGGCGCATTCCGCCTGGTGCTTCTTGAGGAGGTCGAGCTGGTTGGTCGCGGCCTGGACGGCGACCTTCTGACCGCACAGGCTGTCGAGGTCGCTGATCTTGGCGGGATTGCCTTCCGCGACGAGGACGCCCGAGCCGGACTGGGAGTAGTCGACGAAGTCGACGACCTGCTGGCGTTCCTTGTTGTCGGTGATGGCCGACATCGCGGCGTCGAACTTGCCCGCCTGGATGGCCGGGACGATGCCGTCGAACTTCTGCGGGGTGAAGGCGAAGGTCACGCCGAGCTTCCCGCCGATCGCCTGGCCCAGGTCGTAGTCCAGTCCGGTCAGGGCGCTCTCGCCCTCCTTCACGAACATCTCGAAGGGCGGGTAGGGGACGTCGGTGGCGACGCGGACCTTGCCCGCCTTTCTGATCTGCTCCGGAAGCAGGTCGTACAGGGCCTGGTCCTTCTTGATCTGCACACCGGCGACGGACGT
This sequence comes from Streptomyces sp. JL2001, assembly GCF_050917515.1. Classification (NCBI taxonomy): domain Bacteria; kingdom Bacillati; phylum Actinomycetota; class Actinomycetes; order Kitasatosporales; family Streptomycetaceae; genus Streptomyces; species Streptomyces sp. JL2001. The sequence continues at coordinate 147,540 of NZ_CP169421.1, forward strand.
CACGCCGCCGGCGGCGGGGGCCGGGTCGGAGTCGCCGCAGGCGGCCAGTGTCGCAAGTGCCGAAACCGCCAGGGCAACGGCGAGGGGGCGAGTCAAACGAACTGTCATCGGATCTGGCCTCTCGGTGATCTGCCGACGGATTCAAGCCGTCGAGCACGCACCACGGAAGTTACAGAACAACAGGCAGCTTGCCTAGATGTATCTCGCGTTACGTTCACGTAACGCGCCAGAGGCAGTCGATCCAGCCTCGCCAAGTACACGTTTTATCGGGCAAAACGCTGCGGCATGGCTGTCGTTTCGGAAGATCGGCGCCTTACATCTTCCGCTCGTCATGGCCTCCTTGTATGTTCCGCTACCAACCTCGGTCGCCGCAGGATGGCCAGAAGTCCGGCCCACTCCCCTCGCGCCCGCCGCCCCCCTCCCTTTCCAGGAGCACCCCTATGGCTTCACGAGCCGCCTCCCGCACAGCCTTCGCCACGGTCGCACTGCTGACCGCGGCCATGACCCTCACCGCCCAACAGCAGTCGGAGGCGGCCGCCAACCGCGTCCGGCTCGGGTCGGCCACCGACGTCAGCCGCACGAGCTGGAACGGGCCCGCCTTCACGATGAACGGCGCCGGCGCGATCGTGCCCGCCTCGATGACCCGAGCCATCGACGAGATCCGCGGCGGCACGGGCAGCATGGACGTGGTCGTGCTGGCCGGCTCGGCCCCCACGTCGGGCAGCCAGACGCCCGAGTGCGACACCGTCATGGGCCTCACCGGCGTCAACTCCTGCACCACCTGGACCCTGACGGCCGCCTCGGACGGCAACAACAGCCAGGTCAACACCGACGTGCGCAACGCCGAGTTCGTGTACTTCGCCGGCGGCGACCAGTGTCGGTACGCGGCATGGAAGGGCACCGCACTGGAAGCCTCCGTCGAGTCCGTCGTGGCCAAGGGCGGCGGTTCGGGCGGCGGCAGCGCCGGCCACCACATCAACAGCCCCGTCGTCTACGACGCCTGCAACGGCAGCGTCACCAGCGCCGAGGCGCTCGCCAACCCCTACGACCGCTACATCAGCTTCACCACCGGCATGTTCCAGTGGGCGAACTATGGAGGCGTCATCAACGACTCCCACTTCGTCACCCGCGACCGCATGGGCCGCAGCATGGCGTTCGTCGCCCGCGCCCTCAAGGACGGGCTCACCACGGGCGGTGCCGCCTGGGCCGTCGGTGTCGAGGAGGGCGGCGGCTCCCTGTTCATCGACCGCAACGGCATGGCCACTGAGTACGGCAAGGACGCATATGTGATCCTTGGCGACCACCAGCCCGAACAGGCAGTCGACCGCAAGCCGCTCACCTACTCGGGTTACAAGATCTGGCGCCTGACCCCCGGCTCGACCTTCGACTTCAAGAACCGTCCCACCTGCGGCTACTACCTGCGCAGCGTCACCAACGGCGTGGCCGACGCCAACCTCTACAGCGGTACACCCGTCACGAACTGCGGGGCCTCCGGCAGCGGCAGCCTCGCCGAGACCGAGCCCAACGACACCCGCGACACCGCCAACGACGCCACGGGCCTGTCCTCCCCCGCCACCCTCACGGGCGGCATGAAGTCGTCCAGCGACCGGGACTACTTCAAGGTCACGCTTTCCTCCGGACAGACCGCCACTGTCAACTGCGCCGTTCCGACCGCCTACGACGCGGACCTGTACTGGCTGGACAGCGCCGGCAGCACCCTGACCCGATCGGTCAACAACGGTGCGGGAGCGGACGAGTCGGTGAGCTTCACCCGCACCGCGACGGGAACCGGCACCTACTACGCCGAGATGGAGGCGTACAGCGGATCCGGCACCGCGACCTACACCTGCACGCTCGCCAAGAGCTGACGGCCGGGCTCCACGAGCCCTGACCGGCCGACCCGCTCCGCTCCGGCGTGAAACGCCCGGCCGCCCCCGGTGTCCCGGGGGCGGCCGGCCGCATCTCAGCGTGGTGGCCTCACCAGCCTGTGCAGGTCGAGCAGACCGTCCAGCTCCTCCGCCGACAACAGCCCGTCCCGCAGCGCCAGCTCCCGGACCGGCACTCCGCCGGTCACACATCGGCGCGCCAGTTCGGACGCCTTGGGGTAGCCGATCACGGGGTTGAGTGCGGTCGCCAGCCCCGCGGACCGCTCGACGGCGAACCGCAGGTGACTCTCGTTCGCCTCGATCCCCTGGACGCAGTGCTCGGCGAGGATCCGGCACGCAGCGTCCAGACGACGTATCGCGGTGAGCAGAAGGTGGGCGACGAGTGGCTCGAAGGCGTTGAGCTGCAATTGCCCGGCCTGCGCCGCCATGGACACCGCCGCGTCCGCGCCGACGACGTCGAAGCACACCTGGTTGACCGCTTCCGGGATGACCGGGTTGACCTTGCCCGGCATGATGCTCGACCCGGCCTGCCGGGCCGGCAGACGGATCTCCCCCAGCCCAGCCGCGGGACCGGAGGCGAGCAGCCGCAGATCGTTGCAGATCTTCGACAGCCGCAACGCGAACCGGCGCAGCGCCGCCGACATCTGCAGGAAGGCACCCATACCCTGGGTGCTCTCGATCGGGTCACGCGCTTCCCGGACCGGTACCCCGGTGACCAGCGCGAGGTGCGCCACGACGGCGGCGGTGAATCCGGGATCCGCGTTGAGCCCGGTGCCGATGGCGGTGCCGCCCAGGTTCACCTCGCACGTCTCCGCCCTCGCCGCCTGCAGCACGGCGGCATCGTCCCGGACGGTCAGGGCGAAGACGTCGAACTCCTGCCCCAGCGTCATGGGAACGGCGTCCTGAAGCTGCGTCCTGCCCAGCTTGTAGGTCTTCGCGAAGGCGCCGCCCCGCTCGGTGAACGCCCGCGCCAGGTCCGTCATCGTGTCGAGCAGCACACCCGCGGCCGCACGCAGGGCGAGCTTGACGGCCGTCGGGTACACGTCGTTCGTGCTCTGCGCGCGATTGACGTCATCGTTGGGGTGCGCATACCCATAGGCCCCGCGGGGGTGCCCGAGGATCTCCAGCGCACGGTTGGCGATCACCTCGTTGGCGTTCATGTGGGTGGATGTGCCGGCGCCGCCCTGGAGGACGTCGACCACGAACTGGTCGTGCAGCGCCCCGGCCCGGATCTCCCGGCACGCCGTCACGATGGCGTCCGCACGGTCCGGCGGAAGCGTGGCGAGGTCGCGGTGCGCGAGGGCCGCGGCCTCCTTGACGCTCGCCAGTGCCACGACGAGCTCCGGGTGAGCGGACAACGGGACGCCGGAGAGCGGAAAGTTCTCCACGGCACGCAGCGTATGGATGCCGTAGTAGACGTCGGCCGGCACATCTCGCTCACCCAGCAGGTCCCGCTCACGCCTGACAGCGGCCATCGGCCCTCTCCTCCACATGCCTGCGACACACCTCGACATCAGCAGTATGGTGCGTTACTCATCGACAGGACAAGAGGCAATCTGAAACAGACGTTACGGAGCGAGGTGAAAAACGGGAGCCAGGCGCGGTGTGCCTTCGCTCGCGGGCGAGGTGGGCGCGAGTCCGCCGGGACTGATCCCGTTCCCGACGTTCAGTCGTACTCGCGCACGACGACCACGTCGCCGCCTCCCAGCCTGCATTTCCCCTCGTAGCTGCGGCCGCTGACCAGGTCGGTACCCCGCACCGGCACGGTGACCGACTCGTCCAGATGGTTGATCAGGAACAGGAAGCTGCCACCGTTCGCGCGACGCCGTACGGCTTCCACGCCCACCGGTACGTCCGCCGTGGGCAGGACGCCCGCCTTCCGGCAGAGCGCCGCCACGGTCCGGCGCAGCACGGCGGGTTCCGGGTGGGTGGCGATGTACTCGGCGGAGCCCGCCGCGACGCGGTTCACGGTGACGGCTGGTTCGCCGGGCGCCGGTCCACCGGGGGCCCCCGCGGCGAAGCGGAGTGTCGCCGTCGCGTCGTGCAGGACCAGGCGCTCTGCCCAGGTGTGTGCCGTCGAGCCGTCGGACAGGGCGATGCGGTCCGTGGCGCGCACGGGCAGGTACTCGTCGACGTGGAGGCCGAGGAGGTCGCGGAGGGCTCCTGGTTGGGGTCCCGGCCTGACATGGTCGTTGACGTCCACGACACCGCTGAAGGCCCCGATGAGGAGGTGTCCCCCGCCTCGCGCGTACGCGTGCAGGTTCGCGGCGTCGTCGTCGGTGACGAGGTAGAGGCTCGGCACGAGTACCGCCCGGTAGGCGCTGAGGTCGGAGCCGGGCGGGACGATGTCGCAGGTGTGTCCGAGGGACCACAGTGCCTCGTACCAGGAGTGGACGAGGTCCAGGTAGCGCAGATGGGCGGAGGGGCGCGCGTCGAGTTCCAGTGCCCACCAGGCGTGCCAGTCGAACACGAGGGCGACATCGGCGTCGACGGTGGATCCGCGGACGTCGGTCAGGGCGCGCAGGTGCCGACCGAGCCGGGTGACCTCCCGCCAGGTGCTGCTCTGGGTCCCGTTGTGGGGAAGCATGGCGGAGTGCCACTTCTCGGCGCCGGCCTTGGCTTGCCTCCACTGGAAGAACATGACCGCGTCCGCGCCCCGGGCGATGTGGGCGAGGCTGTTGCGGCGCATTTCGCCGGGCCTCTTGGCCACGTTCACGGGCTGCCAGTTGACGGCGGAGGTGGAATGCTCCATGAGCATCCAGGGGGCGCCTGCGGCCATGCCGCGGGCCAGGTCGGCGTTGAGCGCCAGGCCGACGTGGGCGCGCGGGTCGGCCGCGGTGAGGTAGTGGTCGACGGAGACGACGTCGCACTGCTCGGCGAAGGCGAACCCGTCGATCTTCTTCTCCAGGGTGCCCATGAGGTTGGTGGTCAGGGGCGTCCTCGGGGAGTGCTCGCGGATGAAGGCGCTCTCGGCCCCGTGGCGTCGCAGCAGGGCGTCGGAGGAGAAGCGCCGGTAGTCGAGGTCCTGGGTGGGATTGATGAACGCGGGTGTGTCGCGGGGCGGTTGGATCTCCTGCCAGTCTCCGTAGCGCTGGCTCCAGAAGTCGGTGCCCCACGCGGTGTTGAGCTCGTCGAGGGTTTCGTAGCGCTCGCGCAGCCAGAGACGGAACGCGGCGGCGCTGACGTCGCAGTAGCAGAGGGCGTTGTGGTTGCCCCATTCGTTGTGGACGTGCCACAGGACCACGGCCGGGTGGTCGGCGTACCGCTGGGCGAGTCGGCGCACGATGGCGTCGGCGGCGTGCGCGTAGTCGGGGTTGCTGGGGCAGAACACCTGGCGGGAGCCGGGTACCTGGCGGGTGCCTGTTCGGGTGACGGGGAGGGATTCCGGGTGGGCGTGGCTGAACCAGGGCGGGGGTGCCGCCGTGGGGGTGGCGAGGTCGACGGCGACGCCGTGTGCGTGCAGCAGGTCCAGCACGTCGTCGAGCCAGGCGAAGTCGTAGTCGCCGGGGCGGGGTTCCAGGCGGGACCAGGAGAAGACGCCCACGGTGACGAGGTTGACTCCGGCCTCCCGCATGAGGCGGGCGTCCTCGGTCCACACCTCTCGCGGCCACTGCTCGGGGTTGTAGTCGCCGCCGTACGCGATGCCGCCGAGCCGGTCGGTGACGGTCTTCAGGGCGTCGCGGTGACGGACGAAGCGGTCGTCGGTGCGGCGGGTCATTTGACTGCTCCTGCGGCAAGTCCCGCGCGCCAGTGGCGCTGCAGGGTGAGGAAGGTGAGGACGATCGGGAGCACCGAGACGAGGGATCCGGTGATGGCGAGGGTCTGCAGCTCCGGGAGACGGCTGATCTGCGATTGCCAGGTGAACAGGCCCAGGGTGACGGGGTAGAGCCGTTCGTCCTGGAGCATGACCAGCGGCAGGAGGAAGTTGTTCCAGATCACGACGAACTGGAACAGGAAGATCGTCACGAGGGCGGGGGCCATCATGCGCAGGGCTATCGTGCAGAAGATCCGTGCTTCTCCGGCGCCGTCCAGGCGGGCCGCCTCGACGACCTCGCCGGGTATGGAGGCGGTCGCGAAGATGCGGGAGAGGTAGACGCCGAACGGGCTGACGATGCTGGGCAGGAAGACAGACCAGAACGTGTTGGTCGCGTCGACCTGGGCGAAGAGCAGGAAGAGGGGCAGGGCCAGGGCCGTGGCGGGCACGAGGACGCCGCCTAGGACGAGGGAGAAGAGCGCTTCGCGTCCGCGGAAGCGGTAGACGGCCAGGGCGTAGCCGGCCATCGCGGACAGCAGGGTCCCGACGGCTGCGCCGGCGCCCGCGTAGCCGAGGCTGTTGAGGAGCCAGCGGCCGAACACGCCGTCCTGGTGGGTGAAGAGCGCGGTGAGGTTGTCGCCGAGGTGCCAGTCGGCGGGGAGCAGGCCGGGGGTGCCGACGAGATCGCTCTGCGATTTCGTGGCGGCGGTCAGCAGCCAGTACACCGGCAGCAGCATGTAGCAGGCAACCAGGGTCAGGAAGAGCATGGCCGCGGCCGTGGACCGGGCCTCGGCGCGGGCACGTGGACGCGTCCGGAGCGGTGTGGCGTGGGCTCCCGCGGTGCGGGTCAGGACGCTCATGTGTTCTTCCGTCGGGTGAAGGTGAGGAATCCGAGGGACAGCAGGAAGGTCGCGCCGGCCAGCAGGACCGACATGGCCGCGGCTTCGGCGTAGTTGTCGGCCGCGGCCGCCGAGTAGGCGGCGAGGTTCGGCGTGTAGGTGCTGGTCACGCTGGTGGAGATGGCCCGCAGCACCTGGGGTTCGGTGAACAGCTGAAGGGTGCCGATGATGGAGAACACGCCGGTCAGGACCAGGGCGGGCCGGATGATCGGGATCTTGATCCGCAGCGCGGTGGCCAGGGCGCCCGCGCCGTCGGCGCGGGCGGCGTCCAGGACGTCGGCGGGGACCGTCTGCAGGGCGGCGTAGATGATCAGCATGTTGTAGCCGGTGTAGGTCCAGGTGACGATGTTGCCGATGGACCAGAGGATGGCTCCGGGCCCCAGCGGGTCGAGATCGGACCCGGCGCTGCGGAGCAGGTCGACGACCGGGGAGAGTCTGGGGTCGTAGAGGAAGGCCCACATCAGCGCCGCCACGACCCCGGGAATCCCGTAGGGGACGAAGAAGACGACGCGGAAGAACCTCTTGAGCCGGGTGACGGCGGAGTCCAGCAGGAGGGCGAGGGTGAGCGCCAGCAGGAGCATCACGGGGATCTGGACGACGCCGAACGCGAGGACGCGCAGGACGCCGGTGGTGAACGAGGTGTCCTGGAGTACCACGGCGTACTGCTCGAAACCGGCGAAGACGGTGCGGGTGCGGCCGAAGGTGCCGCCGGTGCGTTCGGTCCGGTGCAGGCTCTGCCAGAAGGCGTAGCCGACGGGGATCAGCGTGAACAGGACGAACGGGACGAAGAAGGGGGCGAGGAAGCCCAGGGGGGCGAGGGTGCGGCGGCGTGCGTGCGTACCGCTCACGGGGGTCGTCGGAGAGCGCCGGCCGGCGGCGGCCACCTCGGCTGTCATGTCAGGTGACCTTTCACGGTCGGGCGGGTGACCGCCGCGGGCGTCATGGGGCCTGCGGCGGTCCGGGTGGGTGCGGGGTGCACGTCAGCTCAGTCGGTGACGTCGAGGGACTGCTTGCGCAGCGATGCCACGCTCTTGGCGTCGGCCGTCGTGAGCGCGTCGCCGAGGGTGCCGTTGCCGGAGACGGCCGCCGAGGTTCCGTCGCTGAGGAACCGGTAGGTGTCGGTCATGGTGGGGCCCCAGGTGAAGTCGGTGTTCACGTTCCCCGAGGCCTCGGCGAACACGTCGAAGATCTTCTGCTTGCCGTAGAAGTCGACGGGCTGCTGGAGCGCCGGGAGCTTCAGTCCGGCCTTGGCCGCCGGATAGAGCCCGCCCTCCCGGTTGAGGATCTCCAGGGCCTGCGGATCCGAGTTCAGCCACAGGGCGAACCGCGACGCCTCGTAGGGGTGTTCGGCATCGGCCGTGACGACGGTCGTCGATCCGCCCCAGTTGCCGGCGGCCCTGCCGCCCTTGTCCCACTGCGGCATCGGGGCCACTGCCCACTTGCCCGCGGTCGCGGCGGCGTTGTCACGGATGGTGCTGTACCCCCACGCGGCGCTGATCCAGGTGACGACCTCCCCGTCGGTCCATGCCTTGTAGAGCGCCGGCGAGAAGCCCTGCAGATCGGTCGCGACGAGCTTGTCGTCGATCAACCGCTGCCAGTACGCGGCCACCTTCCGGCTTTCGGGCCGGTCGACCGTCACCTTCCACGAGTCGCCCTGGCGGTCGAACATGCCGGCGCCGTTCTGCCAGAGCAGTCCGGTGAACCAGTTCGGGTCGGTCTGGGAGAAGTGGGTGACATAGCGGCCGGGGGCGTCGGCCTTGATCCTGCGCGCCGCCGCCTCGTACTCCGCCCACGTGGTGGGGGCGGCCAGGCCGAGCTTGTCGAAGACGTCCTTGCGGTAGAACAGGGCCATGGGGCCGGTGTCCTGGGGTACGGCCCAGACACCGTCCTCGCCGTCGGCTCCGAAGGTCGCCTGGGACCACGTCCAGTCCACGAAGGCGCTCTTCGCCGCCGTCACGCCCTCGCACCGCGCGAGGTCCCGCAGGCCTTCCTTGAGACGGAAGCTGGCCAGTGAGTCGTACTCGACCTGGGCGAGATCGGGAGCCTTCTTCGCCTTCAGGGCGTTCGAAAGGTTCTGGTACGTCCCGGCGTTGCCGGCCGGCGTGGTCTTCACCTTCACCTGGACACGCGGGTTCTTCGCGTTCCACGCGGCCACGGCCTTCTCCATGCCGGGCACCCACGACCAGTACTCCAGCGTCACCGGCTCCTTGCTCGGCTCGCAGGCGGACGCCTTCGCACCGCCGCCGGTGGAGGAGTCGTCACCACCGCAGCCCGTCAGCCCGACGAGCGCCAGCGCCAGCGCCGGAGCCACCAGTCGCCCGCGCCGCCCACGTCCCCTGTGCATCGCCATGTTCTCGCTCCTCGTCGTTCCCACCCGCCCCCTCGGAGCGATGGCGGCAACCTTCGGGACCGCGATCCACGACCGTCAACAGGCCCGCCGTCGTCGTTACCGGTTCGACACCCCGCCGTGATGGACGCCGCTGGCTCAGGAGGGTCATTTATCGTCTCTGACCTGCGATATGTCGATCCGTCAAAAGTAACGACGCACGACCACTCCCGCTGACGTAATCGATTACGTTACTGTGCGGTCCGCTCGCCTCGACCGACGTCAAACGTCTTGGAGGATCGATGTCACGTGCCGTCGTGCACGCCACCCGAAGCGGACCGCGTCAGACCGACGCGCGCCTGATGTACCGAGCACCGATCTCGACGGTGCTGCGCTCGGAACGCCCCTCCAGGCGCTCGGCCAGCAGCCTGGCGCAGGCACGGCCGACCTCCTCGGCCGGGTACCGGATGGTGCTCAGCCGTGGACGGACGATCGACGCGAACTCGATGTCGTCGTGCCCGACCAGGGCCACGTCCTGGGGCACGCGGAGGCCGAGCTGCTCCGCCCGCTCCAACGCCCCGACCGCGGCCACGTCGTTGGCGCACAGCACGGCCTCCGGTGGATGCCGGTGCCGCATGAGGAGGCCGAAGCCCTCGGCGCCCGCGTCGCGGGTGTGCTCGCCGTGGACCACGAGCGCGTCCGGCAGCCTCAGGCCGAACGCCGGCGCCTGTGCGCGGATGCGCTCCAGCCGCGGATCGCCGCCGGCCGCGTCACGCGGTCCGGCGATGACGCCGATCCGCCGACGCCCCGTGTCGGCGACGTGCTCCAGCGCCGCGCGGACCGCCCCGTCCGCCGCAGGAGTCACCAGGTCGTGGTCGCCGAACGGAAGGTCGGCGCTGACCACGACCGGGATGGAGGCGGAAGCGAGGACGTCGAAGTCGCCGGGCGCGAGACGGAACGGTGTGATGACGACACCGGCCAGCCGCTGCCGCACCGCTTCGTCGAGAAACGCCCGCTCGTCGGCGAGCCTCGCACCCGTGTTGCAGATGGCCACGTGGAATCCCCCGGGCCGCAACGCCTCCTGCAGACCGTGCGCCAGCTGCGCGTAGAAGGGATTGGCGATGTCGGGGACCACGAGCGCGATCAAGGTGGACCGACCCGTCCGCAGGCTGCGCGCCACGGTGTTGAGCCGGAATCCGAGCTCCTCGATCGCGGCCTCGACCGCCCTGCGCGTCTCCGCGGACACCGGCCGCTTCCCGCTGAGCACATAGGAGACCGTCGCCGAGGAGACCCCCGCGGCCCTCGCCACATCGCTCATGGTGACCGCTCTGGCGATGGCAAACCCTCCTGTGATCAGCCGACAGGCTCCGTACGGCGATGGCTCCCGCCCACTCGCGCGCGGGAGCGGCTCCACCAGCAGTGACCTTACCCGCGGCTCGACGGTCGGGCTCCCGCACCCCGACCGCTCCCCAGGAGCCGACGACTTCCGGACGGACAGACCGGCCCGGACCACCCCCACCCCCATGGAGGCTTCACATGCGAAGATTCCGCGCGTTCTCCGCATCACTCACCCTGCTGGGCACGCTCGGCGCCCTGCTGGTCGGTACCGGCACCGCCCAGGCCGCGGGCGAACGCTACGTCGCGCTCGGGGACTCCTACTCCTCCGGTGTCGGTGCCGGCTCCTACTTCTCCGACAGCGGCAGCTGCAAGCGCAGCTCCAAGTCCTACCCCGCTCTGTGGAGCGCGTCGAACGCCCCCGCCTCGTTCAGCTTCGTCGCCTGCTCCGGCGCCACCAGCACGACCGTCCGCAACACCCAGCTCGGCAGCCTGACCGGCTCGACCACCCTCGTCAGCGTCAGCGCGGGCGGCAACGACATCGGCTTCGCCGACATCATGACCGTGTGCGTCCTGCAGTCCGACCAGGCCTGCGTCAACGCCGTGAACACCGGAACGGCCAAGGCGCGCAACGAGCTTCCCGGCCAGCTGGACCAGCTCTACTCCGGCATCCGCACCCGCTCACCGGGGGCCCGGGTCATGGTGCTCGGCTATCCCAGGTTCTACAAGCTCGGCAGCTGCATCGTCGGCATCGGCGACACCAAGCGCAAGGCACTCGACGACGCCGCCGACACCCTGAACTCGGTCATCAGCGGACGCGCGGCCGCGGCGGGGTTCCGGTTCATCGACGTCCGCGGCCCCTTCACGGGCCACGAGATCTGCTCCGGCGACGCATGGATCCACAGCACCCGCATCCCAGTCGACGAGAGCTACCACCCCAACACCAAGGGGCACCAGTACGGATACCTGCCCTCCTTCGACGCCATCGCCTGACCCACATCTCCTCGGGCGGCCGGTGCCCGCAGCACCGGTCGCCCGAGGGAACCGACGGCCGGCCCCCGGGACGGCCCCGACGCCACCGAGGAGACGGGCGTGCCCCTGGCCCGATACGACCCCGCCACCGGCCTGCTGCTCCTGACCGCCGCGGACTCCAGCTACGCCGTACGCCTCGACCCGCTCAGCGGCGGCTTCCGGCTCGTGCACTGGGGGCCGGCGCTCACCTTCGACGAAGCCCTCACCGCTCCCCTCCCCGCCGGCCCCCAGGACAGCTTCGCCGGTCCCTGGGACGGCACGGAGGAACTCGCCGTCGAAGCCGGCCCGCGCTACGGACCACCCGGCCTCGCCGTGCGGTTCGCCGACGGCGACCACCTGCTCGCCCCCGTCCTGGAGGACTGCTCGACCCGCTGCGGCTCCGGCAGCTCCCGGGCCGTGATCCGCATGCGCGACAGCATCAGGCCCCTGGCCTGGGAGCTGCACTACACCGTCAGGGAACACAGCCCCGTCATCGAGCGGCGGACCCTGTTCCAGCACACCGGCACCGCGGCGGACGGCCCTATCACCCTCGGCCGATGGGCCTCCGCCCAGTGGACGCTGCCGCATCGCGACACCTACCGGGTGAGCTCCGTTCACGGCGGATGGAGCCGCGAGAGCCAGCTGCGGCGCGGGGAGCTGCCCATCGGCGAGTTCACCCTCACCAGCCGCCGCGGTCACACGGGACACGACGCGGGGCCCTGGATGATGCTGGACGACACGAACACCGGCGAAGAGCACGGCGAGACCTGGACCGTCCAGATCGCCACCAGCGGCACCTGGCGCATGACCGCCCTGCACACCACGACCGGCCGGTGCTCCGTCACCGCCGCCGCCGGGCACGAAGGGGTCGAACGGATCCTGCACCCCGGCCGGAGCTTCCTCACACCGACCAGCACCGGCTGCTGGAGCGACGGAGGCTTCGGCGCGGCGTCCCGCGCCCAGCACCGCTGGGTCCGCGACCACGTCCTCCCCCACCCGCGGGAGACCAGGCCCGTGCTCTACAACTCCTGGGAGGCCACTGGTTTCGACGTCACCGAAGCCGACCAGAAGGAGCTCGCCACCCGTGCCGCCGCGCTCGGCGTCGAACTGTTCGTGGTGGACGACGGCTGGTTCGGCACCCGCGACGACGACCGCAGCGGCCTGGGCGAGTGGACCCCCCATCCCGGCAGGTTCCCCCACGGCCTCACTGCCCTGGCCGACCACGTGCACGCCCTCGGAATGCGGTTCGGTCTGTGGGTCGAACCCGAGATGTTCAGCCCGCAGGGCCTCCTGGCCACCGCCCACCCCGAGTGGAGCGCGCACGCCGCCGATCGTCCGCCGACCCTGCGCCGGAACCAGCTCACGCTGGACTTCTCGCTCCCCGAGGTCGTCGAGTGGGCCACCGAGACGCTCTCGCGCATCGTCCGCGAACACCGGGTCGACTTCCTGAAGTGGGATTTCAACCGCTCCTTCACCGAGAGCGGCAGCACCCCCGCGGGGGCACGGTCCCGGCCGGCGGCCCACGCCGACGGATTGCACCGGGTGCTCGACCGGCTGCGCGACCGATTCCCCGCCCTGCGCATCGAATCGTGTGCCGGAGGAGGCGGCCGCGTCGACGCGGCCGTGCTGCGCCACGCGGACCAGGTCTGGCCCTCGGACAACACCGACCCCTGCGACCGGCTCGCCATCCAGGACGGCTTCAGCCAGATCTGGCCGGCCCGCATCATGTCGTCGTGGGTGACCGACAGCCCCAACCCACTGACCGGACGCCGAACCCCCCTGCGTTTCCGGTTCCACGTGGCGATGGCCGGAGCCCTCGGCATCGGGGCCGACCTCACCCGCTGGACTCCGGAGGAGTCGGCCCAGGCGGCCGAACTGGTGCGCACCTACAAGGAGGTGCGGCACCTGGTCCAGCACGGAGACCTCTACCGTCTGCGGAAGCCCGCGGTCGGTCGCGCGGGTGCCGTCGCCTTCGTCCGACCCGACGGCCGGGAGGCCCTCATCCTCGCCTGGAACCCCCACCACGCCTTCGGCCCCGAGCAGGCCCCCCTCCGGGTGCCCGGACTTGAACCGGACGCCCGGTTCACCGCGGGAAGCAGCCGGGAAAGCCTCACGGGCGCCTATCTGGCGGCCTGCGGGCTTCCCCTCACACTGCCGTCCGAGCCCTACGCGAGCACACTCGTGCGGCTGCGCGCCGGACGGGCCTGAAGCGGCGGCGTACGCGTCTACGAGGAGGCCACCTCGTGGGTGGAGGAGGTGAGGACCCCAGCCACCTCGCCGGTGCTCCCCCCGGCAGAACCTCGGTCGGCTCGATCAGGTGCCCTCGGGGGTCGGGCGGTCGGCCGTGCCCCCGGGGGCCCCGCGCGAAAGATCGTCAAGGGCAATCCGCCCCTCCACCAGGCGTGTTAGGTTACCGGCCGATCTCACAGCCGTCCCAGGGGGATACCCGTGAACCGCCGAACTCTGCTGAAGAGTGCTGCCGCGATCGGTGTGGGGGCGCCGCTCGCCGCCCTCGCCGGCGCGACGCCCGCCCACGCCGCGGGCAACTACGACGTGCTCGTGACGGAGCAGGTCAAGAACAAGATCATGCTGTTCCGCGCGATCAACCTGTGGCGTCCCGAGAACCTCGGATGGTCCTGGGCGGCACCCGCCCAGAGCGCCTGGGAGCGGCTCAACGACGCGCGCTTCCGCGAGACCGACCGCTTCGGCTGGGTCTGCCTGGTCGCCGCGGGCGGCGGCAAGGTCGGCATCGTCAACTTCGGTGACGAAGACGCCCTGTTGTGGTCCGCGAGCCCCGGCGGGAACCCCCACGCGGTGGAGTACATCCGCAGCCACGGAGTCGTGGTCGCGGCTTCGTCGCAGAAGTCGTCCGAGGTGGACTACGACGGCTTCCTGACCGTCTACGCCCCCACCGACGCCGACTCCCCCGCCACGCTCGCACAGGTCCAGCAGATCACCTTCACAGGCGCGCACGGCCTGTGGTGGGACGGCTCGTACCTGTACGCCCTGGGGTCGTGGACGCTCGCCAAGTACCGCGTCACGGGGTCCCTGCGCAGCGCCAGACTCGAACTCGTCCAGAAGCACGTCTGGAACGAGGTCTTCTACGGCCACAGCCTCGACATGGACTTCACCGACACCAACAACCTGCTGTTGAACGGGGCCGGGGCCCTCTGGACCGTCGACAAGCGAAACCTCGCGCTCACCGCCGTCCGGCCGGCCGCCGGGGTGAAGTCCTTCTCCCGCGCCGCCGACGGCGAGTCCTTCTGGGTGCAGGCGCGTGACGTCACGCACCCGGGAGAGGAAGGCTGGTGGAACGAATACGTCCAGTTCTTCGACGCCGCAGGCGCCCCCACCTACCGGCGCGGACTCGACTACTACGGGTACGAGGGCAGGTTCTACCGCGCCCGAATCGCCAGCACACGGCTCACCTGAACCCTCGCAGACCCGGTCCCGAGCGACCGGCGCAGGAAGCGACCGCCGGAGGAGACGAGTTCGCGTGCCGCGAGCTTTCTGGCCGCGTCGCCGCTACCGCGATCACGGCTTCCGCAGCGGGAAGGCCCCCGTTGCCGCCACCGCGTTCCGTCGTGAACCAGCAAGGCGACGCTCTTGATCCGCGCAACGATGGGGAGTTCGGGGAGCAGGTCGGCCTCGACCTGCTCCCACATGGCCTCGTGGTCACCGCGTTCCTGGCCGTCTCGCGTCTCCTCGGCCACGGCACCACCTGCCCGGGCGCCGGTGAAGCGAGCGGGAGGGGCGTCCACGTGAACCTTCCCGGACCACGCCTACGGATGTACGCGCCCGACCGCGAAAGCGGCCGGGCCTGCCGTGACCCGAAGCCTCATTGAGCGACTGCGGTCAGGCAAGCGAGCATCACTCCGTGAGACTCGTCGTGCAGCGCGTGCGCACATCGTGGACCAAGGCGTCCCGCGGCGGCACCCCGGCGCACCGCATCGATGAACGAGGCCGACTCCGCTGAGCCCTCGATCCGTCGGGCGACCTTCATGCTGCCGGCGATTCCACCGTGTCCCGCTCGTCTTCGAGGCGGACGGTCAGGTCGGGCCAGTGCTCGGACCACCGTGCCACATCAACACCGGTCGGCGACCACGGCACACGCAGGGTGCCGTCCGGGAGGAAGCGGACGCAGGTCCCCGTGGTCCCGTCGGCCTCGACGGGTTCCAGGTCGGTCACCGGGATGCCGCGTGCGTAACGCTGGCTCCAGGATCCGTTGAGTCGTCGGTTGGTGTGAACCAGCCACTCGCTGAGCGCCGCGACGACCGACATACCGCGTCGGGCGTATCCGTCCGGAAGCGCCTCCACGTGCGGGAGATCGAAGAAGCGGAGATCCTTCGTGGCCATGACCGGCTTCCTCACCGCGCGGCGGTGCTCGTCGACGCGCGTGTCGGTGCCCCGCCCGTCGTCCTTCACCGACACGGAACCGTCGGTGTGCAGCGTGACCACGCACCGTCCGCCGCCTCGGCTCGCCGCCTCGTCGGCGGCGTACGCAACGACTTCGAGTACGAGGTGTCCCACCCCGCCTGGAGCGAACTGCGCCGGTCCCCGGCGGATCTGTTCGAGATGGCCCGCATCGACGAGGGCGGCCCAGTCATGCGTGGTGTTGACCCAAGAGGCCCTTGATCCGTCCATCTGACAAGTATCCCTGCGCTTCGAGGGCGTTCGTGGGTGGTCGCCCCGGGGTGACCGCACCGCCAGGAGGGCCGGCTCCTCCGGAGCACTCCAGCGGGGGCGGGGGACTCGTAAAGCCGGTGAGGAGCGTCGGGCTCTCGTGGCACACTCTCTCCTTGATCGCGAGGGTGCACGACCCCCGCGACCGGGGAGGAACACCTGTGAGCCGACCGAAGTGGACGGCGATCGCGGCAGCGGTCGTCGTGCTGGGAACAGCGGGCTGCGGCACGGACGCCGGGGCGACAGCCGCTCCCCCGTCGCCACGCCCCGCCGGCACCGGACCGCTCTCGAAACAGGTGGTGCGTACCGATCTCGACGGCTCGGCCGCCGACGCGGGTGCCCCGGCCAACGATCCGTGGGTCGCCGGTCGGGACAACGCCGCTCCGGCCGACTCCCCGAAGGCGTGCACCATCGCCTACAAGGGCTTCGCCACGGAGACCCAGCCGATCGAAGCCGCGCACCTCGACAGAGTCGTGCGCGAGCTCGAAGAGCGGGACTGGAAGCAGTTCGGGGACAGGAAGGAGCGCAAGGCTCCGGACGGGGTCGTCTTCGAAGCTCATGCGGTCCTCGCGCAGCGGGGCTGGAGGTTGCTCGCGGAGTACCGGCACTCCCCGGCGAACGACGTCCTCACCCTGTCGGCCTTCGACGACACGTGCCTCAAGAAGAACGGCCCGCTCCCCGATCCGATCGGCTGACCCGTGAACAGCTCGCCAAGGGTTCGCCCAGGGACGAGGGCCCGCTCGTGGCGCGGCCACAGGGTGGAGGAGACTGACCTCTGCCTCAGCACTTCGGACTGACTGCAGGGCGAGAGGAGGGGCCCATGGCCGACCGCGGCTGGGACGACGACAGCGAGTACCAGGACGCAGTCCAGCGAGCCGAGCGAGTCACACGATTCGGCTGGGCAGCGATGGCCGGAATAACGGGAGCCCTCGCGATTGCGGCTCTGGTCGCAGCCGTTGTCTGTGTCGTGGCAGTGGTCGCGGGCGTCTACTTGGTGATGGACTCCTAGGACGGGGTGGTGCCCTTAAGGCGCCCACGGCCCGAGCATGTCCTTCATCGCGTCCGCCATCGCGAACTGCAGCAGCGGGCCGTACGTGACGCGGCCGACGCCGAGGCGGCGGAAGCGCTCGAGGTCGTGCTTCACAGGATGGGCCGTGGAGTTCACGGGAATGGCGACCGCGCCCGTCACCGCCACCAGGAGGTCGTCGTCGTCCTGGATGCTCACCGGGTAGACGCTGTCGGCGCCGGCCTGCTCCATGGCCCGCAGTCGCTCGATCGCCTCGTCGAGAACGCCCGAGGCATCCTCCGCGTGCATGAAGAGGTCGGTCCGTCCGTTGATCCACAGAGGGATGCCCGCCTCGTCAGCCGCCGCGCGCAGGCCGGCGATGTAGTGCGCGTGCTCCTTCGTGCTCCGCACGCGTCCGCCGTCCGAGTGGACGGTGTCCTCGATGTTCAGACCGACGCCGCCGACCTCGGTGAGTCCGGCGACGAGAGCCGCAGGCTCCTGCCCGTACCCGGACTCCAGGTCCACGGACACGGGGACGTCGACCGCCGCGATGATCGGCCTGACGGCGGCGAGCACCTCCTCGAAGGTCTGCCCCTCGTGGTCCTCGGCCCCTCGGGATTCGGCGAGCGGATGACTGCCGACGGTCAACGCGGGGAAGCCGGCGCCGGCAGCCGTCCGCGCGGACCAGGCGTCCCAGACGGTCGGCAGCACAAGAGGCTTGTACTCGGCGTGCAGCTGCTTCAGGCGCTGAGCGCGCGCAACGGTGGTGCGAAAGTCCATGCCGAGGACGCTACCCCGGATCGCGGGAAACGACGCAGCGGCAAGCGGCGTGGAGACTGTGCGAACTCCGGGCACTCCCCCGGCCGCCCGTGCCGCATGCGCCCGGTCAGTCCGCCGAACGCGAGCGGGGGACGGGAGTCGGAAGAGTCCCGACGGCAGCAACACCGCCGTGCCGAGCGTGACCCGTTCGGTGCCCGGGCCGCGGCGGCCAGGAGCAGCAGCGGGTCCGTTCGTGGCCGGGTAACGGGGCTGTCTCCCGCCCACACGGAATCGAGGCCGAGCCGCTCGGCCCATGACCAAGGCGCTCTACACAGCACAGGCCCACGTCACCGGAGGCAGGAACGGTCACGGGCGCACCACCGGCGGACAGCTCGCGCTGGATCTGCGACAGCCGAAAGAACTGGGCGGCAACGGCGCCGGAGCCAACCCCGAGCAGCTCTTGGCCATCGGATACGCAGCCTGCTTCGGCACCACCCTCGCGCCGGTCGGACAGCGCACCGGAGCCACGGCCGACGACGCGGAGATCGAAGCGTCGGTCTCCCTACTCCGAACGGCGGCGGAGGGGTCAGATTTCGATAACGATCTTCCCCGGAGTGTGGCCTTCCTGGCTGAGGGCGAAGGCCGCCCCAAGCTCAGCCAGCGGGAACGTCGCAGCGACGTCGACTGTGAGTTGGCCGGCATCCGAGAGCTGGCCCAGGGCCGCAAGATCCTCACCGACGGGACGAACCCAGATCCACTGACCGCCCGCGCCCAGCACACTGTGGTCCGCGATGGAAGCATGCCGCCCACCCTCGGCCAACACGGCAAGGGTGGTCTCAAGAACTCCGCCCACGAAGTCCGCAACGACGGAAACTCCGTCCGGAGCCAAGTCCCGGACGCGTGCAGTCAGCCCGTCCCCATACGCAACCGGCTCACAGCCGAACCCGCGCAGTCGGTCGTGGTTGCGTAGGGAAGCAGTGCCGATAACCCGGGCCCCGAGCGCTCGCGCAATTTGGACGCCGATGGACCCGACACCGCCGGCCGCACCGTGCACGAGCACGGTGTCGCCGACGCCTGTGCCCAGGCGTGTGAGGAGCTGGTAGGCGGTCAAGCCAGCCAGCGGAAGCCCGGCAGCCTGCGCCCAGTTCAGCGACGCGGGCTTGGCGGCGAGAGCACGTACAGGAACGCTGACGTACTCTGCGAAGGTGCCGCCGTGAACATAGTCCTTGCGAGCGTAGGCCATCACCTCGTCGCCGACTTCGAACTCAGGTACGTCGATGCCGACGCGCTCGATCGTGCCGCTGACATCCCACCCTGGAACCACGGGATAGACGACATCCATCAAGGTGTCGAGCCCACCCGCCATGATCTTCCAATCGACCGGATTGACCGCAGCGCAACGGACCTTGACGAGCACCTCGCCAGGAGCGACTTTCGGCAACGGCAGCCGAGCCGCAGCGAGCACTTCGGCGCCTCCGTAAGTTTCATACGCCATCGCCCTCATGGTGTCCTCGGGCATCCCTGCACTCCTTCGTAAGCCGCCACTCTCTACACCGCTCCATCTGAGCACGATGCAGCTCTGACATGCCGCGAGACTCGCTCGCACGCCGTGTCGGACTCTCCGAGTGCCTCCAGTGGTCGTTTCTGCTCCTGATCGACCATAAGTACTGCCGCGCCAGCTCCGCGATTCCTTGCTCTCACGGCTCCTGAACGGCTTGGAAGGTCCACATACGCACGACGAGGAGGACACCCGCTCCCCAACGGAAGCCTCCACGGTCGGCCTCCTGCCATTCGCTGCAGGTATAACCCAAGACCACTGATCAGCGGGAACATCACCGTGCCCTGTGGGGCCTCCCGCACCCGCACCGACCTGCCCACTCAGGCGTCTCCTCGCGATGCCACCCGGGGAACCTCGCATGGCCCCCCCTGCCGCCCTCATGACCAGGTCAGAGCGCCGCTGTCACGGGAACCCGCATAACCCCCCTGACCGAAACGACTCCCTCAGGCTTCGACGCCGAAAAGCCCGTCCGCGAGCGCAGGTCGAGAGGGTTGCCCGAGATCTTGTTCGACCCAGATCGTCTTGCCTCGACGGGCACCCCTCACCCCCCACCGGCGCGCAAGCTGCGCGGTGATGAAGAGTCCCCTCCCGTGCTCGTCCGTGTCGAGAGCCCGGCGCAGATGCGGAGCCGTGCTGCTGTCGTCGGTGACTTCACAGGTGAGGGTGTCGCCCAAGATCAATCGGAGCTGAATCGCGCCCCGGGAGTACCGGACAGCATTGGTGACCAATTCGCTGACGATGAGCGAGGTGCTGTCGACGAGGTCCGCCTCGATGCCCCACTGCGCCAATTTCCTTGTGGCGGCCTTGCGTGCCCGGGAGACAGCCGACGGGGTATTGGGAAAGGTCCAGGCGTCGGTGTGGTCCGAGCCGATCGTGCGGGTGCGAGCCAGGAGTAGGAACGCGTCGTGGCTCAGTCGGTCGGGACCAAGGTCGCGGGCCAGGGAGTCACAGAGCGCCTGCGGAGATGAGGCGGAGGCGGTGACACTGTAGGAGGCCGCGAATTGAGCGCGCAGCGACTGCGCCGTAACGTCGAGGTCAGCCAGGAGAGTGGAGTTGTACACCAGGAGGGTGGTGCCTGCGGGCAGGACGCGCTCCATCATCTGGTAGTGGCTGATGCCCTGGCCCAGCGGGGGGCCGGCAGCAACGTGGAGCGTTTCGACGGAGCCGTCCGGGTGCATAAGGACGGGTTCTGGGTGTCCCGCGCTCGCTGCCGTGCAGAGACGGGTGATCGGGTCGTAGACGAGGTACAGACAGCTGGAGGGGGCGGGGTCCGGCGTGGGGCGCCCCGCAGTTTCGGCAGGAACTGATTGCGGGCGGCTGGCGAGGTCATGCACGCGCTCCAGAATCTCCTCGGGTGCCAGGTCGAGATCGGAGAGGACTTCGATCGCGGCGCGCAATTCGCCCATAGCCGCCGGGTCGGCGCCGCCCTGTCCGACGGACGGGCCGCCGGCAACGAGAGCGATCCTGGCGCCGGACAGCGGGATGATGTCGAACCAGGCGCCGCCAGATCCGGCGGGAAGGTAGGCGTGCGCGAGGTCAACCGCCTCAGTTCGAAGTTTCTCGTGATGAGCAAGGCGGCCGGTGAGGATGCGAGCTGCGGAGCGTTCGCGCCCGAACTGCCGCGCATTGTCCAGACACAGGGCGGAGTGCGTGGTCAACTGCTCAGCCAGGGACAGATCTACGTGGTCGAAGGGAATCGGGTTGCGCCACCGGTAGAAGCAGGCGAGCCCGAGGACGAGACCGCGGGCCCGGATGGGGACGAGCAGCATGGAGTGCGCGCCGGCGGCCAGGATCCGGGCGTCGCGCGGACGACGCGCGTCGAGCCATGATGTATCGGGAGTGAGTCGGCGGAGCAGTTTGGGCGCCAACGTCTCCAAGACAGCCCGGAAGGGCGTGGCGGGCGGATAGGTGTCCACCTCACCCACCCTGGGGACACCCTGCTGTTCGGGGCCTGCGGCAGAGCGAAATCCGGCGCGTCTCAGGGCTGCCGCTCGTTCTCGGGAGTTCGGTGTGGGGGCGTGGCCTCGTAGGACGGTGTCGTAGACATCGACCGTTACGGTGTCGGCCAGACGGGGCACAGCAAGGTCGCAGAACTCGTCGGCGGTGCGAAACACGTCCAGGGTGGTGCCCACTCTCGTGCCCGCCTCGTTCAGCAGCCGTAGGCCTGCCTCGGCCCTTGTGCGGACGGTGATGTCAGTCAGTGCGCCAGCGACTCCGAGCACCTTGCCGTCAGGCCGCTGGAGTCGGAACACAGAGGCTGAGACGACAGCCTCGGCCGCGGGCTCGGTGCGGCTGCGGACCCGAATGGGCAGCTCGAAGGCGGGACTGCCTGATTCCAGCACCCGCTGCACAGTGTGCTCGATGACGGCGCGATCGGCGATGTCGAAGGCGCCAAGGATCTCAGGCAGTGTCCGCCCGAGCATGCGGTCGACGGGGAACTCACGCATGAGGCGTGCTGCTGTGTTCACCTGGAGAAGTCGCAGTTCACCGTCGAAGACGTGGAGACCGTCGTGCGACCGGGAGAAGAGCACGTCCAAGAGCGCGTCACCCATCTCGTCGCCCGCCGAGTAGGTATGTGAACCGAGCCGATCCGCCACGACGAATGCCTCTTCGTTGAATCCGTAACCTGCGTCGAACCGATCCAACTCCTCGACTGGGACTCATGCCACCAGAGTGAGCCACCCGGGCAGCTCAATCCCTGCGTGGCTGGGTCTCGACCGGTGAAGCAAGCCGTCGTCACCGCTGACGCATCGAAAAGCCAGCGGTGCCCGTGGCGCACACAAGGTGTGGTCAGACAGCTTCAGGGGAGCGGCGCGTGGACTGGTTCCGGATCTGGAGTGCGGGTTCACAGGTGCCGTTCATCGTGGTGCGCGGAACTGCATGCGCAGATAGGCGTCGAAGAGCTTGGCTCCGAGCAGGCGGCGGGCGTGGACCAGGGTCTTGGCCGCGGGGGTGACGACGTAGCGGGTGCGGGGCCGGGTGGCGGTGGCGGCACGTTCGATGGCGGCTGCTACCGATTCGGCCGGGGCCGAGAGGAGCTTGGACCGGTAGGAGGCGGCCATCTGCTGGTCGACGGCGGTGTTGAGACGGTCGTAGGGGCCTGCGGGATGGGCCGCGTCGGAGAGAGTACAGGCGGCGGTGTCGCCAAAGGCCGTGCGGATGAGTCCCGGTTCGATCAGGCTGACCTTGATACCGAAGGGTGCCGTCTCGAAGCGCAGTGCGTCACTGAGGGCTTCGACGGCGTACTTGCTGGCGTGGTAGTAGCCGCCGCCGGGGAAGACGAGGCGGCCTCCCATGGATCCGACGTTGATGACGCGCCCCCGCCCGGCGGCGCGCATCGCGGGCAGGACCAACTGGGTGAGGCGCGCCATGCCGAAGACATTGGTCTCGAACTGGCGGCGCACACCGTCGAGGTCGGTCTCCTCGACGGTGCCGTACTGGCCGAAGCCGGCGTTATTGACCAGCACGCCGACGGAGCCGTGCTGGGACTGGATGGTGTCGACGGCTTCGGCCATGCATCGCTCGTCGTTCACGTCGAGCGCAAGGAGACGGGCACCGGCTTCCTCCAGGTCGGCGATGGTGTCGAGGCGGCGGGCCGTCGCATAGACGGTGAAGTCATCGCGGCGGGCGAGTCGCACGGCGGTCGCACGGCCGATACCGGAGGAGGTGCCGGTGATGAGAACAGGCGTGGTCATGTGACTGTCCTAACTTGAGAAGAGGCGCCTGGCGCGTTCAGTCCGGCGACGATGAGCGGGATGGCGCGGTCGAGGCGGCCTGCCGCTATGGCAGCGTCGGCAAGGCTCGCCTCGAGCCCGCAGGTGAGAGCGAGGAGGATCTCCGCGACCTCCCGGGCGTCGGTGCCCGGGTGCTCGGTCTCGATCTCGCCGGCCAGCAGAGCGACCATGCCGTCGTCGAACGCCCGGATCATGTCGACCGACAGGCGGGTGTCCGGACCCAGGAGCCCCGGCGCGTGGGCAGGACTGTCGGCCGGTGCCATGCGTGGTGCGGAGTCGTCCAGCTGGTTCGAGCCGAGGATGCGTGCGGGTGCCGACCACGGAAGAACCCCCTCAGGACGGCGCCGGCGATCAGACCGCCGAGGACCTGGCCCAGGCCCGACTGCCGAGCGGGCAGCAGCGCGGGGCGCCCAGCCGGAGCGGGCTGGAAGGTTGTGGTGCTTGTCGTCCGTCAGGGGAGACCGCCCATCAGGTGCAATCTCAGCGACGGGCCGGGGCGGCGGCCCGGATTCCCTCGGCTTCGACGCCGGTCCGGCTGGGACGCCCGGGAAGGAAAGCAGCGCCCCATACGCCGAGCAGACAGATACCGGCCGCCACGACGCAGGAGAGGTGAAAGCCCGTCATGAAGCTGTCTCGGACTGCGTCGAGCAGCTGGGCACGGTCGGATGCGGGCGCGCGTTGCGCGGTGGCCAGTGCCGCGGCCACGGATTCCTGGGCGCTGTGGAGCGCCGGGCCGGGGAGCAGGCCGAATGCGGTGTGCGGCAGGTGCCCGGCATAGAGGGAGGTGAAGATGCTTCCCAGGACTGCTACACCGAGGGTGCCGCCTGTTTCGCGGGTGGCGTCGTTGACTGCTGATCCGATGCCGGCCTTCGCAGGGGGAAGGACGCTGAGGATGGAGTCCGTCGCGGGAGCGGTGGTGAGCCCCAAGCCGAGGCCCATGAGCACCATCTGCCCGACGATGACGGAGTAGCTCATGTCGGCCGGTGAGACGGCGATCCAGCCGAAAGACGAGGCCAGGAGCGTCAGGCCCGTCATGACCGTCGCGCGCGTCCCGACGCGCACCGCAAGGGTGGCGCCGAGGAGGGACCCGATGGCGATCGTGACGGCGACCGGGAGGATCCGCACGCCGGTCGAGAGCGTTCCGTGGCCTCGGATGAGTTGGAAGTACTGCGTCACGAGAAAGATGAATCCGAACAGGGAGAAGAACGCTACGGTCACCGATCCGCTCGCCGCGGAAAAGGCCGGGGTGCGGAAGAGCGTGACGTCGATCATGGGCGCGGTTCGGTGCCTCTCGACCGCTACGAAGACGACTGCGAGCAGCGCGGAAGCGGCGAATCCGGCGATGCGCGCGGGGTCGCTCCATCCGCTCTCGGAACTCTCGATGATCGTGTAGACAAGCAGGCCGATGGCGGCCGTGGACAGGATCAGTCCAGGGATGTCGATGCGGGCCTGGCTGCGGCGGCTGGACTCCGGGACCCAGATGAGGGCGGCGAGGAAGGCGACGGCCGCGACCGGGACGAGAGCGAAGAACACCGATGGCCAGGAGAAGTGAGCGAGGAGGACTCCGCCGACGATCGGCCCTATCGCCACCCCGAGACCTGTCACGGCTCCCCAGATCCCGATGGCCTGCGCTCGCTCGCGACGCTCGGGGAAGGTGTTGGTGATGATGGACAGGGTGGTCGGGAAGATCACTGCGGCGCTCGCTCCCATGAGGAAACGCATGGCGATGAGAGCGTCGGCGGAGTCGACGAGCCCGCCGACGAGGCTGGTCAGGGCGAAGCCGGCCAGACCCGCGAGCAGTGTGGGCCGACGGCCGAAGCGGTCCCCCACGGAGCCTGCGGTGAGCACCAGGGACGCGAATGACAGGTTGTAGGCGTCGACGATCCACTGAAGCTCGCGCGTGGAGGCGCTCAACTGCCGGCTGAGCTCGGGGAGAGCGACGTTGATGATCGTGGTGTCCAGCGTGATGGCAAGGGCGGCCAGGCACACGGTTGCGAGAACCAGTCGTCGCCGTGAAGTGGAGAGGGAGGACATCTCGGCCTCCAGCCTTGTCAGAATGTTGACATCGGCCACATAGACATAAGCTAAGAATCGCACCATATGGTGACATCGTCAACATGGCTTTCCCGAGGGAGCAAGGATGGAGAAGCAGGGCTACCACCACGGAAACCTCCGCCACGCCCTCGTGGAAGCGGGGTTGTCACTCGCCCGCACGGGCGGGCCGAGGTCCGTCGTACTGCGCGCGGCGAGCCGGGCGGCAGGCGTCTCCCACAACGCCGCCTACCGGCACTTCGCGGATCACGACGCACTTCTGGCCGCGGTGTCGGATCGCTGCATGGAGGAGCTCGGCGCGCTGATGAACCTCAGACTGTCCGCCGTGACGGAGGGCGCCGAGCCCTCCCGCTCCTGGGCACGGCTCAATACGTTGGGCAGGGCCTACGTGGAGTTCGCCCGGACGGAGTCCGGCTGGTTCCAGACGGCGTTCGCCGCGACCGAGTCGCACGCCCTGCCGCTGCCGACGCCGTCCGTGACCGCCCCGCACCCCTTCCTGCTCCTGACCCAGTGCCTCGACGACCTCGTGGACGCCTCGGCAGTGCCGGCCGACAGACGACCTGGCGCCGAGTACGCGGCCTGGTCGGCGGTACACGGGTTGAGCCACCTGCTGATCGACGGACCACTCCGGGACCTCCCCGAGCAGGAGGTGCAACTCGCCCTGGACGTGACGCTCTCCGTGATCAGCCGCGGACTCTGATCACCGGTCGACCGCAGGCCCGCAGGGTGAGCGGAGCCGCACCAGGAGGGAGACGTTGACCTGACGCGCGGGCCGGCGGGGGCCGGGGCGCGTCTGATCAGGTGTTCGCCAGCCAGATGGACAGATTCAGTGCGGAGGCGAAGGCGACCCAGAGGGCGTACGGGACGAGCAGCAGAGCGGCACCCCTGCTCGTACGGGAGAAGCCGACGATGGTCACGACGACGGCTGCGAGGAGCAGGCAGATGTCGGCGAACGCGAGCCCGTATTCCCCGGCGGCGAAGAACAGCGGTGTCCACGCCAGGTTCAGTGCGAGCTGGGCCGACCACCAGGCCATCGCGACGCGCGGCGCGGACCCCGGGCTGCGCAGGACGATCCACGCCGCGACGGCGATGGTTCCGTACAACACCGTCCACACCGGGCCGAAGAGCCAACCCGGGGGTGCCCATGTGGGGCGATTCAGGTTGCCGTAGACCTCGCCGGCGTCGGCCGACGCCCATCCGCCGATGCCTGCCACGGCGTAGCAGACGACGAGCAAGCCGGCCAGCACGAGCGGACGCCTGCCGCTGTGCCGGGGTTGCTCCGTCATCGCCGGACTCATCTCCATGTTGCCGCCTCTCGTTCGCCGTCTTGCTCTCGTGCCCGGTCCGCTTGCCTTGAGGCCGCCGCATGCGCGGCACCCGTCCGAACTCGTTCCGATGGCCGGGCGCCGCTGGATGCAGAACAGTGCTGGAAGGAATCCGCGCGGCGGTCCGGACCCGACGGCAACCGCGCGAAGCGCATGGGCCGGAACTCAGGCCGACCACGTGTCCTCCTGAGGGGCCGGCTCGGTGCTGGTTCTGCTGAGGACGACGGAACCGACCAGGACGGCTACGACGATCAAGCCGCAGCCGTCACTCCCCCTGGCCGGCCATTCGCTCCGAGGTCCCACCCAGGTCACCGGTCGTGGCGTCGATCACCGCGTCATAGAGCTGAAGGAGCACCCCGCCGGCTTCCACGAGGCCGTGGGGCCGCACCAGGCCCGCAGCGAGCGGGGTGCCCGCCCAGCCGTGGCCACCGAGCAGGACAAGTGGACGCGTACGGGCCCCCTGAACCCCGAACGCGGTCCGCGCGACGTGCGACGCGAGGGCGTGATCGGCCGTGGCCCGGGTCTGCGACCACAGCACGACCGCTGCCGGGCCCACACGCCGCACAGCGGCAAGGAGGGCGTCGGCCGGCATGGCCGCACCGAACATGCGGTTCGGCACGCGCTGCTGGGCGAGGTGGGCGGTGAGAGCCTCCAACGGCAGCGCGTGCTGCTCGCCGGGAAGGCACGCGAGCAGAACGGGTGGGACTCCGGCCACGGGCGGCGGTCCGGTGCCGCTGAGTTGGCGGAGCACGGTCGAGATGTGCCACGACAGCAGGTGCTCGACTTCCACATAGCCGTCCCCCGACGACTCCCACTTGCGACCGGCCGCGTGCAGCGTCGGAACCATGGCCTCCTGCCAGGCCCGTACGAGACCGTACCGGGCGACGGCTTCCCGGAGCAGCCGATCGATGCTCGGGCTGTCCAGTCTCACAGCGGCCCGGGCGAGGCCCCTGTGTCGATGCTCCACATGCTCCAGCCGCATTCCGTTCCCCGACCCGGGACTGCGTGCCGGTTCCGGGTCGGGAACGGGAGAGGGAGTGGGGCGACCGGCGCGTGACAGAGCCACCCGAGCGGCCTCCGCGGGGGGAACCCCCGATGTGGTCATCCTGCACATGTCCTCGAGCATCGCTATGTCGCGAGGACTCCAGCGCCGATGCTTGCCGTGCTGCCGGGCCGCGGGCCTGATCCCATACCTCTGATCCCACGAGCGCAACGTGGTGGGGGTGACGCCGAGTCGGCGTGCCACGGTCCCGGTTGCCATGCCCGGCTCCGCCGGTTCGTCGGACGACTCATGGCGAGCCATGGCCTGCGCCCCTTCGTGTACGACCGTCAGGAATGGATCTCACCGGTCTGTGCGTCCGGGGTGCGCTTCGCATCTCGCGCGGGCGGTTCCCGGTGGGGGTGCGCCGGCGCCTGGGCGAGGGGGGAAGGTTCTCGTGTGATGGCCCGGCGGCGTGCCAGGGACTCCTGAGCAGCCTCCCGTGGATGACGCTGCCGCCAGTAGGGGTTGTCGTGGGGGAGTTTGCTGGAGACTCGCCCGTACATGCCGAAGGTGACGATCAAGAGCCCCATGACGAAGCTGAACATGACGTTCGTCATTCCGAAGTCCAGGAAGTTGGCGGGTCGGTCCAGCACGAACAGGTGGTAGAACCCGCTGAGGACGAACAGGGTGCCCACGATCATGTTCAGGGTGGACGCGACGTTGCCGCCGACCACGGCGCCTCCCAGGAGGGCGAGCCCCACCAGGACGGAGATGATGCTCAGCGTCGTGTTCGTCGTCATCCCCGCGATGCGGTCCCCCGAGGTGTCGAAGGGGCTGAGAGCGTTCGCGAAGCCCAGCGAGCCGAAGGCCAGGAGGATCAGCCCGCACACCGCGGCTCCCAGGCGGTAGACCAAGGCGAGATGATGATCGATGGGAAGTTCGTCCTTGAGTTTCACTGACCTTCTCCTCGCTGGACGCAGCAGGCGTGGCGACGACGCCGCTTCCTCGTGGTCGGGACGACGGTGGCGGCTCCCTGGCGGAGAGACCTGCGGACAGCCGTTTTCATCCGCTTTTCCCTTGCTCCTGTGGCAGCGGATGCAGCTCACGACGTCGTTGTGTGCCGGCTTGCTCCGGCCGGTGCGCGACAGTGATCGGCCTGGGCTGCCGCCAGGGCGGCGGAGTGCTGGTGGCGGACCACGGCCTGAGCACGACGGGCCCATCGGCTCCATCATGTGATCACCCGCCGCAGCCCCGTCCTGGGCTGCGGCGGGACGAAGCGGTCATGCATCCGGCGGGGGCCGCATCCGCTCGCCCTTCTCTGCGCGAAGGCCAAGCCACTGGGCCGGTCAGAGGCGGCCCCACCCTCGATGGAGTCCGCAGATGCCGCGTGTCGTGGTGATCAGTCCCCCCTTCAGCTCCCACGCCCAGCCCCTGTCGGTGCTGGCGGGGGCACTCGCCCGCGCGGGGGCGGAGGCGCATCTGGCCTGCGCGGAGCCGTTCTCGCCACTGGCTGCGCAGGCGGGGGTGGGCTTCGTTCCCCTCACGGTGACCCGCAACGCCAATACCGGAATCGCACGCCGCACCGAGCAGGGGGAACGGGAGGCCGCACGGCTCGAGGAGTTCCTCGAGTCGACCCGGCAGGGCGCCGTTCCCGCTCTCCTGACCCAGGCCCGGCACCGCGGTGAGGACATGCTGGCGGATCCCGAGACCGTCCTGGCGGAGGTGCGCGCCGTCCAGAAGAGCCTCGCCCCGGACTGGTACGTCGTGGACCAGCTCAGTTACCCCGTGACACTGGCCCTGCACTGCCTGGGGCTGCGGTTCGCCACCTTCTGCCCGGGCCACCCGAGCTATCTGCCCCACCGGCCGGAGAACCTCTTCGGGGTGCCGCAGAACTGGCCCAGCGCCATCAGGCCGGCGCCCGAGGACCTGGCACGCCTCGAGGAGGCCGCACGAGCCAACGATCAGGCGTTCACCGACAGCTTCGCGCGGACGGCCCGCCGGCACGCTCCGGACCTGTCGGGCCCCGGACGGGCCTTCGCGCTCGCCTCGCGACACGCGGTGGTCTTCAACTACCCGCCCTTCCCCTGGCTCCCCCGGCGGAGGACGCCCGGTCGCCGCTACCTCTACGGCGGCCACTGCGTCCCCCTGGCGCCCGAGAGCCCGGGTCGTGTCTGGGAAGGCCTGGTCAGGCGGCTGCGGACGCAGTACCGGCACCTGGTGCTGGTCGCCCTCGGCACCTTCCTGTCCGCTCGCGACGACGTGCTGGCCGCACTGGTGCGCGGCATCCGGGCGCATCGACCGGATGCCGCCGTGATCGTGGCGGCCGGCGACCGCGTCACCGCGATGGCCGGTCTGGCCGACTCGGCGGTGCACATCGCCGAGACGGTCCCCCAGCGCTGGCTCCTGGGCCACGTCGACGCGATGGTGCACCACGGCGGCAACAACTCGTTCACCGAGTGTCTCGCCGCGGGTGTCCCCGCGGTGGTACTCCCCTTCTCCAGCGACCAGTTCTCCATCGCCCATGACCTTGAGCGGGCGCAGGTGGGCCTGTGCCTGGACCCGACCCGCATGGCGGACGAAGAGGCCGGGCGGGCGATCGGAAGGCTCTTGTCGCATCGCCCCGCGGGCCTGGCCCGATGGATGGGCACGGCGAGGTCCCTCGGTCCGGATTGGACTGCCCGCCACCTGATCGAGGCCATGGGGCACTGATTCCGGGCCGCTGCGCAGGCGGTGTCGTCAGCGGCGAAGTGCGGTGAACGTGTGGGTGATACCGGTCTGCCGACCGGGAAGGGGCAGCGCCCGCCCCTGGGTGAACCCGGCCACGGCCCAGTCGATCGGCGAACTCCTGCGCTGTGTCGAAGTCCAGCACGCTGCGGCGTAGGTGCCGGTAGAGGGAGGCGTCGCCGTGGAGTCTGCCCCACGGGAGGACGAGTCCGTTCATGACGGCGGACCAGATGACGCGAGGGGCGGGCCGGCCGCCGAGGGCGTATTCGTGCACGACGAGTCGGCCTCCCGGGCGCAGGATGTCGCGGACGAGGCCGAGGACGGCATCAGGGTCGCCGAGATTGCGGAAGAGGTAGGCCGCGAAGACCACCCGCGACGGTGTGGCTCGGGGAGGGCGGGAGTCGAAGACCCAGCGTGCGCGCAGGGAGAGCGGTCGGCCGTCGGGTGTCCGGCAGGTGACCTGGGCCCCCTCCTCCAGGTCTCCGATGTCGGTGCCACCGCGTCGATGCGGGCGAGTCCGCCCAGTCGTGACAGCAGACCGCCGACGAGGTCGGACGAGCGGAGCATCTTGTACCGCAAGGACCCCTTGCCGCGCACGGGCCCGGACCCTTCGGAGTCGCGCACCCGCAGGGCCCCCCAGGACGCGGTCAGCAGATCGTCGTAGGCTCCGCTGCCGCGCTCCCAGTAGCACCAGGTGCGTTCGGGAGGCCGCCAGGGGCCTGCGGGAGCATCGACGAGAACGACCCCGGGCACGGCGATGCCGGCCGGAGGGTTGAGCAGACGCCAGGCAAGCGACAGCCAGGCGGCTCCTGCTCCGACGATGACCACGTCGGTGAAGGTCGGCGCCATCTGCTCTCCTTGGACGACTGGCTCGACTGTGAGGCGTGGGGCAGGCCCTTCCCTGGCATCCGAGCGCGGGCCAGCCTCCGCAGGGTGAGCATCCGGCGCCTTCACGTCATCGTCGCGGGGGTGGTCTCGAATATCGCGCTCGACGCGACCATGCGAGCAGCGACCGACAGCGTTGGCACGTCGTCGCATGAGCGTCTCCGAGCGCGAGGCGTCACAATCCTTGGGACCCCTTCGTACAGCAGACTCGCATCGGATGCGGTCCGCCTTCCGGAAACCATTCGGGCGCGGGTCAGGATGCCACCGGATCCTCTGCACGACCCGCCGGCGTAAGCCGGCTTGTCCTACAACGCGGCCGGTCCGCGGCCAGCGCGGAAGGCCGTGGCGGTGAGCTCGGTGGACTTCCCCCCGCTTGATGGGGTCTGCGTGCGCGCGCCTGGTGGAGCACGTGCTTCCGGCCGTCAACCATGCGCCGTGGACTGGGTCAGAAGGCGACTACTCGGGCGATGAAGAACCCCGCAAAGAGCACCGCGCCGATGACAACGAGCCAGACCCAGATGGCGGGGTGCTCCCAGATTCCCCCATCAGGACGTTCTTCATGGGCCTCGGCGGTGGAGCCCTCGACCGGCGGGGTCTCTTCCGGCGGGACGAGTGGATCAGTCATGTCTCGAGCATCCTGCACTCAGGTGTCGCGCGCATGCTGACGACGAGGCCGCTGCCACAGATCTCCAACCGCCAGGCCCTGAAGGTATCGAACCGCGTCGCCTGATGATCTCCATGACGTCTCGGCCGCCTGGACGGATCGCCGCGCATGGCGCCCTACCTCGTCACGTGTTCTGCTGCTCCTGGGCATTCTCACGCCGCGACTCAGTCCTGAGGGACTCCACCGCTCGACGGCGACCTCGACCCGCCATTAGTTGCCGGTCTGCCGTGCGGAGAATCGCGTGTCCGACAAGGACGCCCCATGCACCCTCGATACACGACACCCCCCTCGACCACACACTCAGGCGCAGCTCGATCAGCCGCTCGCCGACGAGGCGCCGCCCTCCACCTCGGAGGACCGCTCGCCGGTCCCGCTCACCGCCGACCGCTTCGCCGAGATCCACGGCCGGTGGTCGGGGCAGGTGCTCCGGTGGGCTCAGGTGCGGCTGCGCGGGGCGGACGAGGCCGAGGACGTCGTTCAGCAGGTGTTCCTGGACGCCTGGCTCCGCTTCGACCGCTATGACCCTGAGCGCGGGAGCCTGGGAGCGTGGCTGTACGGCATCACGGTCCACAAAGCCACCAACGCCGTGGTGGGTGCGGCGCGTCGGCGTGCTCGTGTCGAGAGGTGGATGGGCGAGGGTAGGCACCTGGAGAACGCACTGGACGCGGACTCGCTGGTCCCTCAGAGGCTGGCCCTCCGTCAGGCTCTGGCAGCCTTGAGTGAGCAGCAGCGAGAGGTGCTCTTCCTGGCCTACTTCAAGGATCTCACGCACGTTCAGATCTCAGAGCGGCTCGGGATCCCCCTGGGCACGGTGAAGAGCCACTGCAGGCGCGCTCTCCTCCGGGCCCGGGGAAGGCCCGCAGGGCTTCCCTGGCTCCTTCGGGTCGGCAGCGCCTCGGTCGCTCAGCCACCCGCCATGGACGCACCCAAGCGTGACCGGAGTACGAGGAGGACCTCGGACTCGTCGTCGAACGATTCGGCTTCCGATTACTGGATGCCGCGCACCCAGGGGGCGTACCCGCACGGAGACGGCACCTTCCTGGGCCTGCCGCTGCTGCCTGGGGTGGCCGCGGTGACACCCACCGCGACGGACCCTCCCTCTGGGCACCACGACGTCGCGCTCTGCCGCATGCGAATCAGCCGACTCCTCCAGCGCGGGAAGGTGGCAGATCCGGCGGGCCACGCCACCCCACACCCGGGGCCACTTCAAGCCGTCGAACTATCGGTTTCGTCATAAACCGGGCCGCTACGGACCGCCCGGCAGGGGCCGGCTCAACCCGGCACGACCGCTCCACCGCGGCGCGGACACGGCTGGTGCGAGGGGAACGCCCCAGCCGATCGAGGCAGGCCGTCACCGCCCCGGCGGTGAGGCCCTGCTGTTGCTTGAGGCGCGAGGGAGTCACGGGCTCCCCACAGCTCGTCGCGGCGTCCATGATCACCGAAGGTCACAGACGTCCGTCGCACGGAGCTGGTGCTGTTGGGCGCAGTCGGGAGTGCTGCAGTTCAGCTCTCGTTGGAGGTCGCGCAGCAGCGCTCCGTAGGCGGCCAGGCCACTGGTGCGGCCTCCGGGCCCCGAGGACAGTTGGCTGCATACCTCAAGCATTGTTTTACTCAATCATTGAGATAGTTTACGGTCAAGATTCTTTGTCACGCCTTTCCCGTTGGGGAGCTCATGAACAGCACGCGTCAACCCATCCGATGGCTGATCCCCCTGGTCCTGGTGGTCGTCTGGCTCGGCCTGGGAGGAGCCTTCGGGTCCTACGCCGGCAAGCTCGGCGAGGTGTCCACCAACGATCAAGCAGCCTTCCTGCCCCAGAACGCGGAGTCGACGAGAGTGGTCGAGGAACAGGCGGCGTTCGATCAGCAGGAGTCACTTCCCGCGATCGTCATATGGACCACGAACGACGGCAGCAAGGTGTCGGAGGCGCAGCTGTCAGCGGCGACGGGAGCACTGCAGTCGCTGGTAGGCACCGACGGCGTCGAAGGCCGGCCTTCCCCTGCGTTCCGCTCGCAGGACGGTTTGGCGCTGCAGGGAGTCGTGCCGCTGCGCACGGATCTGGGCGACGAACTCGCGGTCGCCCTCGAGGAGATCGAGGTCGCGGCGAGCAAGGTTCCGGACACCCGGATTCAGCTGGCCGGACCTGCGGCGACTCAGCGCGATCTCGGCAAGGCGTTCGCCGGCATTGACGGCCTCCTGCTCGGCGTTGCCCTGGCAGCCGTGCTCATCATCCTGCTGCTCGTCTATCGCAGTGTCTTGCTCCCCTTCGTCATCATCATCAGCTCTGTCTTCGCGCTCGGTGTCGCGGGCGCCATCGTCTACGTGCTCGCCGATCACGATGTTGTACGCGTCGACGGCCAGGTGCAGGGAATCCTGTCCATCCTGGTGATCGGCGCCGCGACCGACTACGCGCTGCTCCTGACAGCGCGATTCCGTGAGGAGCTCGCCCACAGCGGTGACCGCACGGCGGCTGCCTGGGCGTCTCTGCGTGGATCCTTCGGCGCCATCACCGCCAGCGCGGCGACCGTGGCCTTGGGGCTGCTCGCTCTGCTCCTGAGCGACCTGGCCAACAACCAGGCGCTGGGCCCGGTCGGCGCCATCGGCATCGTGTGCGCCGTGCTGACGACGCTCACGTTCCTTCCTGCCGTGCTGGCCCTCATGGGAAGGGTGGCCTTCTGGCCCGCGAAGCCCCGGTCGGTGGACGCCGCATCAGGTGGTCACGGAGTGTGGCGCAAGGTCGCGCGCTGGGTCGACAGGCGGCCCCGTCAGCTACTGATGGCGAGCACGGGCTTCCTCCTGCTGGGAGCGGCCTTCTTCCCTGCCCTGCAGTCCAAGGGGGTCCCTCTGGACGAACTGTTCGTCAACGACGCACCGTCCGTTGCGGCGCAGCAGACACTCGGCAAGCACTTTCCGGGCGGGTCCGGCCAGCCGGCCGTCGTCATCGCCGGCGCCGAGGACCTGGCGGCAGTGCGCGCCGCAGCTGCCGGAACTCCCGGCGTGGCGGGTGCGCAAGTCGTCGCCGGGACGTCCGACGGGCAGCCCCTCGTCGTCGACGGCCGAGTGCGCATCGACGCGGTCCTGAAGGACGCACCGGACAGCGACGCAGCCAAGCAGACGATCGACGACCTGCGCGACCGATTGCATGCCACCGCGGCGGACACCCGCGTGGGGGGTTACACCGCGCAGCAGGTCGACACGCAGCGCACAGCGGAGCACGACAAGAACGTCATCATCCCCGTCGTCCTCGCGATCATCCTCGTCATCCTGATCGTCCTGCTTCGCTCTCTGCTGCTGCCTCTGCTGCTGGTGGCCACGGTCGGCCTCAACTACCTCACCACCCTCGGTATCGCCGGGCTGGTCTTCGAGCACGGCTTCGGGTTCTCAGGGACGGACGCTTCCGTACCCCTGTACGGCTTCGTCTTCCTTGTCGCCCTGGGAGTGGACTACAACATCTTCCTGATGTCTCGCGTTCGCGAGGAGACCCTTCGGCTGGGAACTCGGCAGGGGATGCTGCGTGGTCTCATCGCCACCGGCGGCGTGATCACCTCGGCAGGCGTGGTCCTGGCAGCCACCTTCGCAGCGCTCATCGTCATCCCGCTCGCGTTCCTGGCGCAGATCGCCTTCATCGTCGCCTTTGGCGTGCTGCTGGACACCCTCGTGGTGCGTTCGCTCCTCGTCCCCGCACTGGTGAGGGCGATCGGTCCAGCGGTCTGGTGGCCAAGCCGCATGGGGCGCGCCATCGCGCGAGAACACCCCGAGCCCGCACACACGCAGCCCTTCACGCAGAACCAGAAGGCCGAGGTCAAGGCCTCCATCGATTAGGGAGGGCGCGGGCCCGCGTCCGGTTCGCCGATGGGCCGGACGCGGGCCCTCGACCACCTGACTCGACCCGCCTGCCACTCCGATAGGTCGGCAGACTCCCGGACTTCAAAGCCTCGGGGACGAGCACCCGTTCACATGAGCAGAGCTGATCATCACGCGGCCACCGGGGCGCGCCGGTTCACGCCCCCTCCGCAGCACGGCCGAAGACTCCGCCCCCTGCACCCACGGTCGTCGGCCGGATCCTCCAGCAAGCTTTGCCGATGGCCTGCGTGCGATCGGCGCGCGTGGTCAAGGAGTGACCTCACCCCCGGCACATGCGGTCGCGTACGCCCCAATTCCTGACGACGTCGAAGATTCAAGCATGGGTGAAACCGATCTGCGGTCCGTCGTGGAATGCATCCCCACACAGAGTTCGAGACCTTCTCGACCGGATGAGGATGATCGCTATGAACACTCGTTCCGTTGGTGCGGCTCTCACGGCAAGCACCGCCGTCGTACTGGCCGTCACCGCCGCCGCTCCCGCCTTCGCTCAGCCGCAGGCTGCGGGCGAGCAAGCCACGGTGACGGTGCTGCACGCTGTTCCCGGCCTCACCGTGGACGTCTATGCGGGGGACAAGGAACTGCTCCCCGACTTCACTCCGGGCACGCTCACCGACCCGATGAAGCTGGACGCCGGCTCGTACGACATCAAGATCTTCAAGGACGGGGACGGTCCGAAGGGCACACCGGCGATCGAGAAGACCGTGGACGTGCCCGCCGGCGCCAACGCCACACTGGTCGCCCACCTGACGGCCGACGGCAAGCCCGCGCTCGACGCGTTCGTCAATGACACCTCCAAGATTCCCGCCGGGAAGGCGCGGCTCACCGTGCGCCATGTCGCCGCGGCCCCCGCCGTCGACGTCCGGGCCAACGGTGCGGCGGTCTTCAAGGACCTGCAGAACCCGAAGGAAGCCAAGGGTGAGGTCGCCGCCGGCACAGTGTCGGCAGACGTGGTCCTGGCCGGCACCGACACCGTGGCGATCGGGCCTGCGACCCTCGACCTCGCCGAGGGAACCAACACCGTCGTCTACGCCTGGGGCAGCGCCACCGACAAGAACCTGGCGCTCAAGACACAAGCCATCAGCGGCATGCACTCAGCACCGTCCGGGGTTCCCGCGGGCGAAACGGGCCAGGCCGCGGCTCACAACCAGAGCATGACCCTGGGCGCGCTGTCCCTGGGTGCCGTACTTGCCCTGGGCGCATCCGCCGTCCTGCTCCGCCGCCGCAACGACGCAAGCTGATCCGCGACATCTCTCACCATGGACGTGCCGTCAGGCGGTGGTTCCCATCCACCCGGGTGACCACACCTGACGGCCTCCAGCATCGAAGGGTCGACCGACCATGGGCATGCCCACCGCAGGAGGCCGCAAGATCCTCGGGATAGCTGCGGCCCTCATCGGCCTCACCATGTCCGCAATCCTCCTTCTCATCGCCACCGTCTGGGCTCAGGACCCCTCCAGCGCAGATGACTTCGGATCTCCCCAGCGCCGGACGAGCCCGAGCGCCGACGCGCGACCAAGATCCTCACCCCCCAAGGCGACCGACCCCGCCCGACCATCGACCCGGACGGGTTCGCCCACCGCCTCTCTGCCGAGCAGGCTGTCGATTCCGAGGATCGAGCTCCAGGCCCCGATCGATCCGGTGGGCGTGGACCGCGACGGCCAGATGCAGGTCCCGGAGGATCCGGAACGGGTCGGCTGGTACCGCTTCTCCCCAGCACCAGGTACCGGTGGCGGCTCTTCGGTCGTCGTCGGCCACATCGATTCCCGAGGCCGCGGGCTCGGGGTCCTGCTGGGCCTCACCCGTGTGCGCAGTGGAGACAGGGTGCTGGTTGAGCGCAAGGACGGCACCGTCACCACCTACGAGATCATCGCCCGGAAGACCGTGCCCAAGAAGGTCCTGGCCGAATCCGGAGTGTTCGACCGATCAGGTCCCGCCGTGCTGACGCTGATCACCTGCGCCGGACCGTATCTGCCGAATCAGGGTGGCTACCAGAACAATCTTGTCGTCACGGCAGCGGAGGTCAGCAAGTGACGACGGCATGGGGCGGCGCACAGGTGCTTGCGGCTAGTGTTGCGGTCGTGACCACAGTGTCGGAAGACCAACTGGGCGAAGGGTTCGCCCACGGCGACGAATCGTCCCTCAGGGAGGCGTACCGCCGCTGGGGCGCGCTTGTCTTCACCATCGCCTCGCGCAAACTCGGAGACGCCGAAGAGGCCAAGGACGTCACCCAACAGGTCTTCGTGGGGGCCTGGAACAGCCGAAAGACCTTCGACAAGAGCCGCGGCTCTCTGAAGACCTGGCTGGTCGGCATCACCCACAAGAAGGTGGCCGACGCGCTCAGCCGTCGAACTCGGCACCTGCGAGACGTCGAAGCCGCCACCGCGGCCGCAGAGGTCTCCCCACGGTCGGCAGCAGCGACTGAATCCGTCCTCGACTACGTGGTACTGACCCAAGAGATGGAGTGCCTCACCGAGCAGCAGCAACTCGTGCTCAAGATGGCCTTCTACGAAGACATGACACAGTCACAGATCGCCGAGCGCACGGGACTGCCGCTCGGAACAGTCAAGACCCATACACGGCGCGGTTTGATGCGTCTAAAGAAGCGGCTGGAGGTGGACGGTGAAGCACACCGATGAGGAGACCTTGGCGATGATGGCCCTCGGCGAGGAAACGGACCCCGCGGCCTCTCTCCACCTGCGCGAATGCGATCGGTGCCGACAGGAGTTCGACACGCTGCGCCGGGTGGTGACGGCCATGTCGACCACCGACGCCGCCGGCGGCGACCTCTTGCCCCCTTCGGACGCCATCTGGAACTCCATCGCCTCGGAGCTGGACCTCTCCACTCAGCCCGACGCGCCGGCAGCCCCCGACCACGAACAGACTGTCCGCGACTCCCGGCCCAAGCCACTGCAGCGCGTGCGCCGCTTCAGCGTCGCTCTGGCAGCCTGCGCCGCACTACTGGGCGCGGCATCCGGCAGCGCTGTCACCTGGTGGGTCACTCAGAATTCATCGACGAGCCAGACGAGCTCCGAGGGCAGACGTCTCGAATCGTTGCGCAGCCCGTCGGCCGGCTACGCCAGCCTGAACGGCAAGGGTGAGAACCGGGCGCTGAACATCACCGTCAAGGACCTGCCCAAGAGCTCCGGCTACTTCGAAGTCTGGCTGATGGACCGCACGCACACCAAGCTGGTATCCATGGGCGTCCTCAACGCCGACGGCCATGCCACCTTGCCGATCCCCGACAACATCGACCTGAGCGAGTACTCGTTGGTGGACGTGTCCGTACAGCCCTACAACGGAAAACCCGATCACTCGGGCGACAGCATCGTCCGAGGCAGCTACTCCGGCTGAGCCCTCCTCAGAAACACTGTTGAAAGCACGTGCCTCGGGATGCACGCAGGGGACCGGTGTCCCGAGGAAGAAGCTCGATACTCCAGACCATGGAGTCTTGACCGGCCCGTGACCTCCTCTTGAACGCGCGGTCACGGCCTGGCCCCCTCGCCGACCCGGTGGAGACGGCGGCGGGAGCCGGTCCCGAATCGGGGCCGGTCGGCACCGAG
Source organism: Streptomyces sp. JL2001 (assembly GCF_050917515.1). Taxonomy (NCBI): domain Bacteria; kingdom Bacillati; phylum Actinomycetota; class Actinomycetes; order Kitasatosporales; family Streptomycetaceae; genus Streptomyces; species Streptomyces sp. JL2001. The sequence continues at coordinate 186,545 of NZ_CP169421.1, forward strand.
CGAGTCAGTGGGCGCACGCTCAAGCCCACCGTGCCCGATCCCACGGCACACCCTGATCCCCAAGAACCCGACAATGGCGACCTTCCGCGCTTATTCTCTGCCTGAGAACGGACGACCACGGCCAGGCACTCGGACAGATGGGACACCCCTCCGCCCCTGGCGGACGGCGGCTCGACGCCGCACAGTGCCACGCTCCTGGCCCAGCTGGTGAGCGAGGGACCAGAAGGCGTGCCGCGCCTTCCGGCCACGGAATTGCTCCACCGCCCGACCTGCGGTCCCCAAGGAGCTGCGACGTCTCGTCCGGCACGGCGACCTTCACCGGCTTCGACAGCCCGCGCCGGGCACCAGCAGAGCCGTGGCCCCCACACCTCCCGACGGCCTCGAAGCCCTGGCGCTCGCCCGGAACCCGTACGGCGGCCCCCGCGGCACCTGTCGACGGAGTCGTCTTCGACGGGCTACTCCGCGGGAGCGACGTTCCTCGCGAAGGCTTCGAAGGCTTGGTCGCCGCCGCTCTGCGCTGAGGCCCGGGCAACTCCGGCGGAGCCTGGGACTGCCGACCCGGGATGCCCACGGCTCAACGTACGGCGCTCGGTTGCCGGTTCCTGGCGACAGCGATGCGCAGAAGACGGAGGCATCCCAGCCAGGCACGTGAAGTGCCTTGCCAGTTCAACGAGAAGAGCGGCGGACTCGGGATGCCGACAGCCGGGCTCCCCTGCCCTCAGTTCTGTCGGCTGCCGGTGTCAGGACCACGGTCGAAGGCAGCCCCGTCCGACGAGCTCGGGGAGCGGAGGACCCGGAAACGCAGATGCGTGACGAGCGGTGACGACAGAAGTCTGGTCCGCTCCAGCTCGAGCTGATCCGTTCCCAGATGCTCGAAGAGTAGACGTCCTTCGCCCAGGAGCACGGGTGCGAGCTGGAGGTTGATCTCATCGAGGAGTCCCGCGCCGAGCGCCTGCTGGGCGACGTCCGCCCCCATCAGTGTGACGTCCTTCCCGTTCGCCACCGCTTCCGCCTGCTGAAGCGCGCTCTCCAGGCCACTGGTGACGAAGGTGAAGGCCCCGCTCTTCATGACGCGCGGGCTTCGCGCGTGGTGCGTCAGTACGAAGCAGGGCACCGGGAAGGGCGTGTCCTGCCAGACCTCGACTCCCACGTCGTAGGTCCTTCTGCCCAGTACGACGGCACCTGTCGAGGCTGAGATCTCCTCGCTCACCGTGGCGTCGACGTCGCTGGTGGGTGTGTGGAGAATCCAGTCGTGCAGGCGCATGCCACCCCGGCCCATGGGATGTTCCACGCTGACATCGGGACCTGCCATGAAGCCGTCGAGCGACATGGTGACGTGCAGGACCACCTTGCTCATGTGAGGAGTACCTTCCGCGCGGTCGTGATCGGGCGTTTGAGCATGCAGACCGGGCAGCGACGCCGAATTCATCGGCCGACGGGGTGAGCACCTCGTTTCGCCGACTCCGCCGCCGACACGGCGTCGACGGGCACCCGCCCACTCGGACGGCACCGCCTGCTCCCCCTCCCCCCGCCGGCGAGCCCGCTCGGCTCGCCGGCGGGTTGGAGCGTCGTCAGCGCTGGTCGAGCGGGAGGGCGACGTCGACGACCTGGCGCGCGGCCGGGAAGGAGCCGACGAGGCGGGCGCTGCCGTTGAGCGGGTTCACACGGTAGAGGCGCTGCTTGCCGTCGGTGGCGAGGGTGGCGAACCCCTGGTTGGAGCCGTCGGAGGCGCGGTAGTAGATGTCGAACCCTGCGGAGGGACCGGCGTTGACTCCGAGGCCGCCGGTGGGGGCGAGGGTGCCGGCGTTCGCCGGGGACTGCAGGGAGACGCGGTCGTTGGTGGTGTCGATGTCGAAGAGCGTGGTGGCGGTGGCGGCGTTGAGGTCGTTGTTGGTGTAGGCGGCGCCGGTCACGCCTAGGGCGGTGGACGGCGGGGTGGTGGGGTTGGTGAGGGTGCCGTCGACGGTGGTGGTCTGCGGTGCAGCGGGGTCGTCGACGTTGTGGCGCAGGTTCTGGCCGGTGTCGCTGATGACGCGCAGGCGGTTGGCGGCCGGGTTGAAGTCGATGCCGTAGTGCCGGCCCTGGAGGGCGACGGTCAGCTGGGAGACCTTGACGGCCTTGGCGCCGTTGTCGAGCGTGTAGACGCCGCCCTTCTCGCCGACGCCGTACAGCTTGCCGTTCTGGACGCGGAAGTCGATGCCGACCAAGACGGTGTCACCGGACAGACCGGTGATCTTGCCGAAAGACCAGGTGTCGCCGGGGTCGGCCACGTTGAAGCCGACCAGTCGCTGGTCGCCGGTCAGTCCGACGCTGACGAGTCCGCCCTTGGTGCGCAACCCCTTCGGCCCGAACGCGTCGGTCGCGTCGGTACCGGTCGTGGCCAGGGCAGGGGCGATGCAGGATACGCAGACCGCGGCGGCGGCTGCGGCAGCGACGGCAATACGAGTGCGCACGAAACGCTCCGTTCGATGGTGGCCCGCCCGTTGGTCGAGGCGAGTCCACGGATGTTTCGACGCCGCTCCCAAACTGGACGGGTGGATGTGCGCATATCGACCCGAATGGCTCGCATTAGTCCTATCGCCACGCCCACGATCGCCCCCGTCAGCGGTGACGATGCCGCCCGCCCACGACGGTCGCCTCGCTTGCCGCGGGCTCCGCGACGACGACGCCCACCGGACCGGCCCGGGCGGGCTCCAGGTTCGGGCCCCGTCGGAGCGAAGAGGAAGTACGGCCGGGCAGCGGTCGCGAGGACTCCACGGAGTGGACCGATGAAGTCCTCGCGACCCGGCCGCGACCCTCGCCACCGCTCCGAAGCGAGGGACACGACCTACGCGCCGCCAAAGGGCCGGTGGTGACGGCGCGCCATCGACCCCGCCATCCCCAACTGGACGGTGTCGACGTCCTCATTCGCGGCTCCCGTCGTTCCGGACTGGTCCGGCAGGCCACAGCCACTCCTTCGAGTGAGGGTCGATCGCCACGTTCGATCGAACGACCTGCCGATCAAGGTACTCGGGGTGCATGCGCACGACCGTCGAGCTTGCGTGGCCGGGGCTTCTGCGCCACCGTCGCCGAGACCGGCCACGCGACGGAGCAACGTCGCCAGGTGTGCCGGCCCCGATGCGGGTGCCGCGTATGGGGTGACCGGCTCTGCTGGAGCCGGGAACAGCTGGCCGCCTGCATCCTTGCTGCCTCTAGAGTTACCGGGATGCAACTGGATCTGAACCTGCTCACGGCTCTGGACGCGCTGCTGGAAGAGGGAAGCGTCGCGGGAGCCGCGGCCCGCCTGCACGTCACCGCACCGGCGACGAGTCGCTCCCTGGGCCGCATCCGCAAGGTCACGGGCGACCAGATCCTGGTCCGTACCGGTCGCAGCATGGTTCCCACCACCCGCGCGCTGGCCATGCGCGCCGAGGTCCAGGCCCTCGTGCAGCAGGCCCACTGCCTCTTGTCCGCGCAGCAGGACCCTCCTCGCCGTCGGCCGCCACCACGACATCACCGGCATCGTGCACCTGGCCGGCTCCCGCCCCTGGCCACCCGTCCCCGACTCGCCCGGCGAAGCGACCCGGCAGGCCGTCGGCGGACTGCTCAACGTCGTCGAGGCCGCACAGGAGTGGGGCGTACGACGTCTCGGCATCGCCAGCACGATCGGCGCCCCGCCCTGGCAAGGTCCCGACCCCTGCAGCAGCAAGCTCACGGCGCCAGCCTCACCAGCGACCGACGGGCGGTCGACCAGCTCATCGACACCGCTGCGGGCCTTCTTGAGCGAGTGGACGACGACCTGCCCTGGGGCAACGCCTGCAAACGGACGCCCGGCTACCTCGAGGTGCAGCGCGCGACCGCTACGGACGTCTCGGGCTCGGAGCGGAAGCAGGCGCCCTGTGGTAGCAGATCCTCCACATCGTCCCTGCAACGGCCCGACGGGACCGCGGCGTGTACATGGCCCGCCACGCCACAGCTGTGGCGACCACGGGTGACCCGGAGCAGGCACTGGAGATCGCACGGGCCGTTGCCACGATCGCCGTGGAAACCGGCTCTGCGCGCATGCGACGGGAGATGACCGCCCTTCAGCAGGCCATACTGCCGTGGCAAGATGCCACCGTCGGGCGCGAGCTGGCGGAAGTCCTCACGCCCGTGACCGGAGGGACCTGACCATGGACGTACCACGGCCGTTGACAGAGGCAGAAATCAGCGCAGAGCTGGCCACCGTTCCCGGATGGCTGCGGGACGGCGAAACCATCCACCGCACCTACCCGCTCCGGTACCACGCAGGCGTCGCGGTCATCGTGCACGTCGCCGACCGTGAACGCCGAATAGGCCACCACGCCGACATTGACCTGCGCATGGACCACGTTCGCTTTTCGATCACCACGCACGACGCGGACTACAGGCTCACCCGAGCCGACTTCGACCTCGCCGCCCGCATTGACGCCATCGTGGCCGCTCACCAAGCGCTTCCCCTCGACTGACCCCCGGACTGGCGAATCCACCCGCCAGGCAATGGCGAGCTTGTGACCTCGGGATCTGCATGCTGACACACGGCCGCCCATTCGATAAATACTTGGCTCATGGACAGCTACGGAGGGCAGCGCAGCTCTCGAGTGGTGGGCCAACCGATCGACGTGTTTGAGCCGGCTCCCTGTGCGGATCTCAGTCAGTACCGCTAAAGACAAGTGGACGTACGAGGTGACCCTCGAACCCCCTGTGACTGCGGAGGTCAGGGAGAGCTTCGACTTCCTGATGCGGCTCGATCCCCGCACTTCACCTTGCGCTTCGATGACTCGTTGCTGGCCAGTGTCGTCGGATCAGGAGTCGAGGGACGGCTCTTCCTCAGCGCAGCCGGGACGGACACTGCGGAACCGACCGGAATGAGACCTGTGCCGCGCCAGTAGCCCGAACCTTCTTTGAGGCGCAGGTTCTGTTCGACGGACGGTGGGCCGGATCGATGAAATTGGGGCCCACCACCGTCTGCGTGCGTTGTTCAGCGGCTAGAACGTGTCGTCCCCTGCAGTCGCAGGGTCAGGAGTTCGAACGGACGCAGGAGGACGGTGTCGCCCACCGGCCCTTCCGATTCGGCTTCGGGGCTCTCGTCCAAGCGGACCCGAGACCTGGTGACGGCTCCGGGGGTGTCGATCTCGGTGAGGACCGGTTCCGCCGTCGGGTTGGACAGGCGGAGGATGGTTCCGTCGGCGTCCTCCGCGACCTTCAGGGTGGTCATGAGTCCGCCTCGGATCCGGGGTGCCCGCCCTGCGGGGGTTCCTTGAGTGCCCGGGCGCAGCTGCCAGGTTCGCATCGGTGCGCGGGTGGCGGCGGCGAAGCCGGCGAGGTCGAGGTCGTCGGCCACGGCCCGGCCGACTGAGGTGGCGAAGGCGAAGTGCTGGGGGCCGCGGCACTGCGCTTCGGGGGTTGCCAGCATGGGACCGGCTCCGGTGGTCCGGCTGGTGAGGTCGAAGCGGGAGAGCCAGCCGACGGCACGCAGGAGGGTGACGACCAGTTCCGGGTTGCCGGCGCCCCCTGTGACGGCTCGGACTTCGGGCAGTCCCGGAGCGCTGACGGCGATCCGCGCGGTGCCGCTTCCGATGGCGGCGACGCTCTGGACGGGTGCGGATCCGCAGACGGCCTCGTGTCCGGGAAGCTGGGGCAGGGGACCGAGGTCGTCGGTGACCGGGCGGTCGATGAGGGAGAAGTGTCCGTCCGCCAGCCAGGTTGTCGCCTGCTCGAGAGCGGGGAAGTGGATGCGCAGGCGGTGGTCGTCGGCGGTGTTGTCGAAGCGCAGGTCCCAGTCCAGGGTGCCCGGTGTGTAGCCGTGCCAGGAGGTCACGGACAAGGTGAGGGGCACGGAGGTGTCGGTCCGGTCGCGGGCCGCACGGTCCTCGGTGAGTGCGGTGGGAATGTGGAGGACGGCGTCGATTTCGAGAGTGCTGCGCACGGCTGAGTCGACGCAGCGGGCGGCCCGCAGGACAGGACTGATGAGCTGGTCGGCGGCCGGCGGGTCGTAGTTGTAGGTGTCGCCCCGGTCTCCTCCGTCGACCAGTCGGCCGAAGCCGGGAAGGGTCGTGCCGTCCGGAAGGGTGAGGGTCAGGGAGGCGTCGGAGGCCGCGGTGAGTCGGTGTCCGGTGCTGGTGTGCAGGGTGTGGGCGTCTTCGTCGATCTGCGGGGCGTGGGCGGCGGATGGTTCCGGTGCGAGGTCGACGGTGTAGACCGCGCGGCCGAGTCCGGGCACGTCGCGGGCGAGGAAGCGGATGCGGTGGCGCATCGCCGGCTGGGAGTCGGGGAGCAGGTCGAGGTCTGCTTCGAAGTGGGTCTCCGGACCCAGCGGGCTGCTTTCGAAGGTGAGGGCGAATCCGGCGTCGTCGAGCAGGCGACTGGGGAAGACTCCCGGCGCGGTGAGGAGGTCGAGCGTCACGGGTCCGGTGTGCGGTGCGGCATGGGGGTTGACGACGGCGAGAGCCGCGTGCCGGTCGGGGAGGGCACCGTGGAGCCGGGTGTCGATACCGGAGGCCGCCAGGGCACGGTTGATCACGTGCTCGCCGACTTCCTGGACGCGGTCGAAGCGGACCGCATTCTCGCGGTGGACCTCGTCGACGCTGCATCCGCAGATGGAGTCGTGGGGTGCGTTCCGCAGCAGGAGTTCCCAGGCGTGACGGAGTTCGGACCGCAGGGTGTCGTCGTCGGGTGCGTGGAGGGCGACCAGGGGTTCGGCCCAGCGTTCGAGCAGGGTCTGGGCAGCGCTGTTGGCCTGCTTGAGGTAGGTCCGGGCGGAGAGCGTGCCGGGGAGGATGAAGGTCAGCCGGTCGCCGGGTGCGCGGAGTTCGCCGGTGACGACGGGCAGGTCGTCGGGTGCGGCAGCTCGGGCCGCGGTGAAGAAGTCCTCGAGGGTGCTCTCGCGGAGGCGGACGGCGTGCTTCGCGGCCTGGTCGTCGGCGCGGTGGATGTTCTGGGCCGTGTCGGTGGGGGCCAGGTGGTCGCCGCCGTTCATCAGCAGCCACGGTCCGTCCGGCAGGCGCTTGATCTCGGTGGTGAGGAAGTCGCTCAGACGCTGGTCCTCGTCGCCCTGTGCGAGGGAGGGCCAGAGGACTTCGGCCTCGTGGTAGCCCTGGTTGACGGCGAACACTTCGGAGCCGTCCGGCGAGCGCCACCGGAACCGGGCGTGTTGGGGCGGCGCGCCGCGCCAGACGAGTGCGGTGTCCATGCCGAAGCCGTTGAGGATGCGGGGCAGGTCGGCGGGGTGGCCGAAGGCGTCGGGTGAGTAGCCGACGCCGGCGAGTGAGGAGTGCGCGGCCCAGCGGCGGGCGGCGAGCAGGTTGCGGATCAGGTTCTCGCCGGAGACGAGTTGGTTGTCGGCGAGCACGTGCCAGGGACCCATGGTGAGCCGGCCGGCGCGGGCGTGGGCGGTGAGTCTGTCGGCGAGGTCGGGTCGCAGCGCGGCGATGTCGGCGAGGACGATGGTCTGGCCGTCGAGGTGGAAGGCGCCTATGCGGTGGTGGTCGAGTTCGCTGCATATCTGTTCGGCGAGTTCGACGAGGCGTGCCCGGAACGCTTCGAAGGGCCGATACCACTCCCGGTCCCAGTGCACGTGGGTGACGACATGGCAGGTGGACGTGCGGCCGGAGATTCCCTCCGGCTGGGGGAAGGGGCCCATGGCGGATCCTCGCTTGTGGGTGGGGAGTTCGGCGCGGTTGGTCACTGTGCTGCCTCGCGGGGCAGGCGGCTGCTGCCCAATGCGGCCGCGAAATGGCTGGTGATGTCGGTGGGGCGGGTGATGGCTCCGCCAACGACGACGGCGTGAGCGCCCAGGAGTAGTGCCTGTGCTGCCTGGGCGGGGGTGCTGTAGCGGCCCTCGGCGAAGACGGGTGTGTCGGTGGCTTCGGCCAGCTCGGCGACGAGGCCGAGGTCGGGGCCGGACTGCCGAGGGCTCTGGGGTGTGTAGCCGGAGAGGGTGGTGGAGATCATGTCGGCGCCGGCCGCGGCTGCGGCCAGACCTTCCTCGAGGGTGGCGATGTCGGCCATGACGAGGGCTCCGGCGTCGTGGATTGCGCCGATGGTCTGGGCGAGAGTGCGCCGATCGCGCCGCGGACGGATGGTGGCGTCGAGGGCGACGATGTCCGCTCCCGCCTCGGCGACGGTCAGTGCGTGGGCGAGCGTGGGCGTGATGTAGACGCCTTCTTCGCCGTCCTTCCACAGGCCGATGACGGGCACGTCGACGGCCTGTCTGACAGCGGTGATGTCCTGGGGCTCGTTGACGCGAATGGCGCCGGCGCCGCCCAGGACGGCGCTGCGGGCCATGGCCGCCATGAACTCGGGGCCGTAGAGAGGTTCTCCCGGGCGGGCCTGGCAGGAGACGACGAGGCTCCCTCTGAGCTGCTGGAGGAGCGCGGGATGACGGGGTGATGCCGTCGGGTTCACGATGGGGCACGAGTTCACTTGGCTGCTCCTTGCGAGGACGGTGCGTCAGCGGTGCGGGCAGCGTGTGGCGCGTGGTGGGGACGCGGTGGTGCGTCCGGGTCGACGGCGCCGGCGACGAGGGTTCCGAGTCGGTGTGCGAGCTCGCGCCAGGTCGGCTGTTCGCCCGTGGTGGTCCGGGTGAGGTGCCGCTCGTCCAAAAGGCGGGCGGCCGCGGCAAGGAGGGCTTGCTGTTCCTGCTCGGTGGCGGTGTCGTCAGGGCGCAGGTGGAGGTCCTTCTCGCGTGGTCCGGTCAGAGCGCCGGCGGCGGCGAGGAGGTGGGCACTGGGGCCGAGGGGGTCGGTGGGCTGCAAGTCGGTGAGCCAGGCGAGCGGGACGCCTGCCGTGGTCAGTCGCATCTGCAGCCGGGTGAGCATGCGGCGGTCGGCGAGGACGGCGCGAGGGGTGCGCGTCTGCTCGACGCTGAGGGCCGCCAGGGTTCCGGCTGCCTCCCCGACGGCCCATTCGCCATGGTGGACGCGGTAGGCGGAGGCCGCGACCTGAGTGGCCGCAAGGTTCTTGGCAGCGGCGAGGAGGTTGACAGTGGTGTCGCTGACGAGCGCGGAGAGGGGGACCTGGAACGGCGCGGTCGGCGCGTAGGCGCTGGCGGGGTGGCCGATGCGTGCGTGCAGGTCCATGTGGTAGCTGGCCAAGCCCGCCGAATCGGGCTGGTTGATGGCACGGGCGGCGCCGGGGGTGGGTTCCAGGTCCTGCTGCCGGATGGGTGCGTCGTTGCGCAGGCGGCGGGATTCACGCAGGTAGGGCTCTTCGGCGTATCCATCGGGGGTGCCTGCTGTGCTGGGCGAGAGGTGGAGGCCCGAGTATCCGGTGCCGGTTCCGTCGTCGCGGGGGCAGTCGGTGCGCAGCCAGTGGAGGAACGCGGCGGAGAGTTCTTTGGCCTTTCGGTAGGCGGTGTCCGGTTCGGCCAGGCTGGACACTCCGGCGTAGTCGTTGCCTGCCCAGTTGATGAGGGCGATGTCGGGTCCGGCGAGCTGGGCGCTGTCGCGCAGGCGTCGGTAGGTCCAGAACGGCGGGTGCCCGTCGGGTCCGTCGGTGAACATGCGGTAGCGGTGCAGGCGGTCGTCCCAGCCGGCGATCTCCAGGGTGAAGGGCTGCGAGCTCTTCAGGTCCGTGTAGTCGGCGGGCGGCGGGCCGATTAGGGCCGGTGTGTGGGGTTCATAGGAGACGGCGAAGCCGACGGTGCAGGACTGCACGGCGTCGGGGTGGGGGCCTCCGTCGAGTGCCAGGGCTTCACCGAAGGCGTCCTGGCCCTCCGACCCCGCGACCCAGGGGGTGGAGGTCAGGGGCAGCAGTCGGCCGTCTTCGGTGGCGTCGAGGAACAGTTCTGCGGTCACCTCGAAGCGACCGCCCGGGCCGGCCAGGGTGACGGTGTCGACGCGGTCGTTGCCGCGCTGGGCAGCGATGGGCTGGACCGAGCGCAGCACGGTGATACGGCCGGTGGCCAGGTGCGGGGCGAGGAGGGCGTCGATCGCCTGCTCGGCGGCGCGTGGTTCGAAGCACAGCCGGCTGACCCAGCCTCCTCCCGGGTTGAGGATGCCGTCGTAGTGGGCGCGGACGAGGTCACGGAAGGCCCGGTAGGAGGTGGATACGCCGGCCGTCTCGACGTGGGGGTGCTCGTCGAGGGCGGGGACGAGCTGTGTGGTGGCCTGTCCGCCGAGGCGGCCGAGGTGGGCGGCGAGGACGACGCCACGGCCTTCGCGTGCCGCGGCGAGCGCGGCGGCAACGGCGCCGAGGCCGCCTCCGATGACGGCGATGTCCGTCGTCAGGTGGACCGTGGTGCCGGTGCGGTCCTTCGGGGTCATCGGGATTCCTCGACGTGGTGGGCTGACGGGCGGTCCGTGAGACGGAAGTCGACTTCGAAGGTTCTTTGCCAGGGCAGACGCAGGGAGCCCGGTGCAAGGCCCAGGCCGCTGAAGGCGGGCAGCTGTTCGCGGCAGTGCCTCAGCTCGGCTTCCACGGGTGCGAGAAGGGGATGGCCGTCCTCCACGTGGTCGTGGCGGGTGGGGTCGCTGCCCAGCCGGGCGCGCAGCTCGGAACGGATGCGCGTCATGTAGGCCCAGTCCTCGAGGAGGCGGTGCAGGAGCAGGCTGTGGTGTGCGACCTGGTCGAACGTTCCTGCCTGCTGGGCCGTGAGGACGGCGACGGCCTGGGCGAGGGTGGTTCCGAGCGTGTTGCCGGCGGTGTTCCAGCCCGCGTAGCCGGCCAGCCGCTCGAGCACCTGGTGGCGGATGAGGGAGGCGATGAGCAGCGGGTCGGCGCCGTTGGGCTGGGCGCAGTCGGCTATCGCGACGTGGTGGCCTGCGTCGAGGAGCTCGGCTGCTCGCAGTGCGAGCTTGTCGGCGCGGGCCGAGGCGGCTGGGTCGCGTCGTGCCGGTGGTGAGGTCGCCCAGTCTCCGGCTCCGTCGGGGGTGTGGACCAGCAGGTGGATGTCCGCCTGCTGTGCGGTCCGGGCCGGCTGGGCGCCGCAGGCGTCGATCTGCCCGCGGGCGGTCTCGGCGACGGTGACATTCTCGTAGGGGGCGATCTTCCGCAGGCCGTCGGCTTCCACCGCTTCGACGACGACGGTGGGGCGTGGTCGGGCGAAGTGGTCGACGAGGACGCGGGCGACCAGGGTGGAACAGGCTTCGTCCGCGCCGGGCCGGACCGCGACGTGTCCGCGGGCGTCCATCCAGTCGGTCCAGTTTCCGAGCCATCCGAGTTCCGCGGTGGCCAGGGCGAAGGGGGCCGTGTCGTCGGCACCGATGACGAGTGAGGTGAGTGTGTGGTCGGCGACGAGCTCGAGCGCGGCGAGGTTGAGGGTGTGGTTGCGCAGCCGGCGCATCAGGAAGTCGCGGCGCACATCCCCTGGTATGTCGGCGGGTGGCTGTGCGGTTCCGGTGTGGCGATGGAGCTCGGCGGACCAGCGGTGCAGCGCGGGGCCGTGGGGATCCCAGTAGGGCGGCTCCTCGCCCGCGTCGGCCGAGTCGGGGGTACGGGTGACCAGGGTGACGGCGTGGACCGGGTGGTCGGGGCGGGCGAGGTGCCGCAGGGTGTCGAACCGGGCGGTGATCTCCGCGACGGTCGCGTCCTGGGTCCGGGAGGCGATCAGCCCGCCGTAGCCCAGGGTTTCCAGGGCGACGACGCTGGCGAAGGACGACCGTGCCCGGTCGGACAGCCAGCGGCTGATGGCCCCGGGTGCCCCCGGGGCACGCCCGGCGGGCAGGAGCGGCGCCGGCGGCAGCTCGACGTGCACGCCGGCGATCCGCGCGATGGCGGCGGGCAGCGTGGTGCAGGCGGGACGCTCGTCGAGCGGCACCAGGGTGATGGTGGGGCGAGGGTTTTCGACCGTCATGAGCTTTCCGGAGAGAGGCACGAACAGGAGACAGGAGGGTGCCGGCGGCCTACGCGGGTCCGGGGATGCAGCGGGCTGCCGTGGCCGCGCCGATGAGGACGGCGTCGGCACCCAGCAGGGACGGGTGGACGTCGACGTGCGCGAGTGCGGGCAGGCTGTGCCGGATGAGAGCCTTCTTCAGGCCCCTCAGGTACCACGGTCCGGAGTGCATGACTCCACCGGCGATCACGACGCAGTCGGGATCGATGGTGCTGACCAGGCCGGCCAGAGCCGTCCCCAAAGCCTCTCCCCCGCGGCTGAGTATTTCCTGGGCCCGGTGGTCTCCGGCGTGCGCGAGTGCGGCGACGTCGCGCAGCGTGGTGACCGGGGTGCCGGGCCGTTCGGCTGCCAGGGCCGCTGTCATGGCGGGTCCGGACGCGATCGCTTCGACGTGGTCCGGTGCACCGCACGGGCAGGTCAAGCCGGCGGCTTGTGGGACGGCGATGTGCCCGATGTGGCCGGCCGCGCCGTGGGCGCCGCGGAGCACGGCTCCGTCGGCGAAGACCGCTCCGCCTATTCCGGTTCCGGCCATGACACCGATGGCGGAAGCGCATCCGGCGGCGGCGCCGGGGGGTGCGGTCTCTCCCCTGAGGAAGGCCTGAACATCGCCGAGGACGGTTGTGGGCAGGCCCGTGTGCTGTTCGGCCCGTTCGGCGAGCGGGGTGCCGGCCCAGCCGGCCAGCGCGCTCGTGGCGTGGGTGATGGTACGGCCTGCCGGGTCGACGACGCCGGCCGTACCGATGCCGAGCGATACGGGATCGGCATGGCCTTCGTCGACGGCCTGACTGTGGGTCCGGCTGAGCAGTCGCATCGCCGTGGTGAGGACGGCTTCGGCTCCGTCGGTCGCCGGGGTGGCGGCGGATCGGCGAGCGTGGACCTCGTGGTCGGGCCCGATGTAGGCGGTGGTGGTGCTGGTTCCGCCGATGTCGATGGCGAGGACGCCGTGTGTCATCGGGGCTCCCTGCTGATCGTGAGCTTGAAGTCGTAGCGGTCGGCCCGATAGAGGCTGACGGCCCGCTCGATGGGGCGGCCGCGGGTGTCGCGGGTGACGCGTTCGACCTCGAGGGCCGGGAAGTGGGACGGGACGTCGAGGAGGTTCGCCTGTCGGACGTCGAGCACAGTGGCCCTGATGGTCTGGTCGGCGCTCTGCGGGGCGGCGCCGGCCTGCTCCAGGAGCTGGTAGAGCGAGTGGGGCTCGTCCTGGTCCATCAGACCGGGTACAAGGCTTTCCGGCAGCCAGACGTTCTCCAGGCACATCGGTTCGCCGTCGGCCGTCCGCAGCCGTTCCAGGTGGACGAGCATCGTTCCCGGGGTGAGCCGGAGGTCGCGCGCGCAGACGAGGTCGGCCATGACCCGCTCGCGCATCAGCAGCCGGCTGTCGGGGACCATGCGGCGGGCACGGATGTCCTCGGAGAACGAGCTGAGCGTCAGGGACTTGGAGATCGTGGGCTGTTCGGCGACGAAGGTGCCCGCTCCCTGGACCCGGTAGACCCGTCCTTCCTGGACGAGGCGTTCCACCGCACGTCGCACGGTCATCCGGCTGACGTCGAAACGGGACATCAGTTCACGTTCGCTCGGCAAGAGTTCGTGCGCCGAGAGTCCTTCGTCGATCATCGCGGCCAAGGCGAGCCTGAGGGCCTCATGCTTGGCAGGCTTGCGGTCGCCTGCCTCGCGCGGGCTGCCGAAACCGGCCTGCGTGTTCGCGTCCGAGTGGTTCATCCCTTTACCCCGCCTTCGCCGACGCCACGGAAGAAGTACCGCTGGAGCGCGAAGAAGAGCGCGAGAAGAGGTACCACGGCCATCATCGTGCCTGCGGCGATCACGCGTTGATCATTGGTGAAGGTGCCCGACAGGTACTGGATGCCGACGGTGAGGGTGTAGTTCTCGGGGTCGGACAGGACGATGAGGGGCCACAAGAAGTCGTCCCAGGCGAAGACGAAGCTGAAGATGGCGACGACGGCCAGGGTGCCGCGCACCGAGGGCAGTGCGATGCGCCAGAACCGCTGCCACTCCCCCGCGCCGTCGAGGATGGCGGCTTCCTCGACCTCGCGTGGCAGCGCGAGGAAGGCGTTGCGCAGCAGGAGCACGGACAGGCCGCTGACGGCGAGCGGGATCAGCACGCCGATGAGCGTGTCGTTGAGCCGCAGGGAACGGACGATGAGGAACTCGGAGACCATGATGGACTCGAACGGGATGATCATGGTGGCGAGGAAGATGCCGAAGGCGATGCGGCGTCCCCCGAATCGCATGCGGGCGAGCGCGAACCCGGCCATGGCTCCGAACAGGCAGTTGGTGAGTGCGCAGCTGACGGCGACCACGAACGAGTTGGTGGCGTACTTCAGCACGGGGACGGTGTCGAAGACGGCACTGTAGTGATCGGCGGTTGGCTGGTGCGGCAGGAGCTGGGGCGGGTAGCCGTAGACGTTCTCGCCGGCGCCCTTGAGGGAGGTGGACAACTGCCACAGGAAGGGACCGACGGTGACGAGGGTGACGAGGAGCAGGAGAAGGTAGCGGGCGCCGAGCGCGGCGGTGTGGCGGATCTGGATCCTCCTGCGGGACGGGGCAGGGCCTGCGGGAGCGATCGTGGCGGTGCCACGGTCGGTGAGGGTCGTGGTCACGCGCGCTCCTCGCGGGTGTTGAGGCGGGTCACGAAGACGGACAGGCCGAGTGTGGCGAGGAACAGCACGATGCTCATGGCGGAGGCGTATCCGGCTTCTCCGCTCAGCCCGAGTCCGGTCTCACGGATGGTGAAGACCAGGGTGCGTGCCTCGGCGCCGGGGCCGGCGCTGCCGTTGCTGAGGGTGTAGATCTCGGCGAACACCTTGCCGGAGGCGATGGCGGCGAGGGTGGCGACGAGGACCATGGTGGGCCGGATGACCGGGATGGTGACGCTGAAGAACCGGCGGACGGGTCCGGCGCCGTCGACCTCGGCCGCCTCCAGCAGTGAGCGCGGGACGTTCGCGAGGGCGGCGAGGTAGACCACCATGTAGTAGCCGAGGCCTTTCCAGATGGTCATGACCATGGCGCTGACGAGGAGGAGGCCGGCATCGGTGAGGAACGGCAGGGGCTCGTCGAGAAGGCCGATGGCGCGCAGGGCAGCGTTGACGAGGCCGTCGCTGGACAGCAGCCAGGACCACAGGAGTCCGGCGACGACCATGGAGGCCACGACCGGGGAGTAGAAGATGGCGCGGAAGAAGCCGATGCCGGCGACCCTGCGCTGGACGAGTACAGCCAGGAGCAGCGGGAGGATGACCAGCGGCGGTACGACACCGACGACGTAGAAGGCGGTGTTGCGCAGCGAGAGCCAGAAGGCGTCGTCGTCGAGGAGCCGCTCGTAGTTGGCAAGGCCCGTGAAGGTGCCGCCGCCGAGGGTGCTGGCGTCGGTGAACGACAGCACGAGCGTGTTGGCGAAGGGCAGGATGAAGAACACCACGGCGAAGAGCAGGGCCGGGGTGAGGAAGAACCAGGGGACATACCAGCGGCGGCCGGTCACGGGATCACTCCGTACTTGTCGGGCGTGGGGAGCAGGCGGCGGGCTCCGTGTCAGGGCGGAGCCCGCCGCCTGCCGGCCTGTTACTTCGCGGTGATGGCGTTGGCCGCGGCGACGGCCTGGTCGAGGGCCTGCTTGGCCGTCAGGTCACCCTTGAGGGCGAGCTCGATCTTGCCGATGACCGCCTTCGTGACCCGCTCGTCGTACTGGACGGGCACGAGGTTCTTGGCCTTGGCGATCTGGCCGGCGGAGATGGCGCGGGCCTTGCTGGTCGCGGTGCCGTCCGAGGTGTCGGTGAAGTAGGGGTCCTTCAGCGAGGCCGTGGTGCTGGGCAGGATCGTGACGATCTTGCTGAAGGCGAGCTGGTTCTCCGCGTTGGTCATGAACTTCGCGAACGCGAGTGCGGTGGCGCTGTTCTTGCTGGCCTTGGGAACCAGGAGGCCCATCACCGACATGTTGGTGACGTTGTCAGGGCCGGTGATCTGCGGACCGACGCCCGTCTGGTCGGCGATCTCCTTGGCGTTCTCCTTGATGATCTTCAGGAAGTTCGGGCCGGAGGGGAACAGGCCGATGCGGCCGGCCTGGTAGGCCTCGGTCTCCTTGCTGTGGTTCTGCGTCAGCGAGTCCTTGGGGTAGACGCCCGAACGGTAGGCGTCGATGAGCTTGGTGAGGTAGGTCTCGGCTTCGGGAGTGTTGAATGTCCAGGTCTTGCTGTCGTCGGCGAGGATCGGGACGCCCTGCTTGGCGAGGTCGGTGATGAAGCGGTTCTCCAGAGCGGGGTGGATGCCGTAGTAGGCGCCCTTGCCCGCTGCGGAGATCTTCTTGCCGGCTTCGAGGAGTTCGTCGAAGGTGGCCGGCGGGGTGTCGGGGTTGAGGCCGGCCTTGGTGAAGAGGCCCTTGTTGTACATGGTGACCTCGGAGGTGAGGTACCAGGGCAGTCCGTACGAACCCGTCTTGCCGGGGACGCTGAACGCGTTCCAGGCACCGGGGACGAAGGTGTCCTTGACGTCGGCGGCCGCCTTGTCCGTGTCGACGAACAGGCCCTTGGCCTGCAGTGCCTGGGCGAACTGCGGGTTGAGGTTGACCACGTCCGGGAGCGCGCCCGCGGCAGCGTCGGCCGTGATCTTCTCCTGGGCTCCCTGGAAGGGGATGTCGACCCACTTGACGTCGGTTCCCGGGTTCTTCTTCTCGAAGTTGGCGATGACGCCTTCGATGTACTGGGTGAAGTCCGGCTTCAGCTGCAGGGTCTGGAAGGTGATCTGACCCTTCACCTCACCCTTCGCCGCGTCGCTGGTGGAGTCCGCGCTCTGTCCGCTGCCCAGTCCGCAGCCGGAGGCAAGGGTGAGGGTGACGAGTGCGAGGGAGGCGTGACGCAGACCTCTGCTGGCGGACATGGGGCTCCTAAGCTCTGGCAGATCAGGGGAGACGGTGCGGGTGCTGTGCGCGGGGTGGCGGCGCGGGAGCCGCTGAACTCCGCACCAGCCAAGTGGTTCGTACCACTTGCTTGCCAGAGTGTTGGCTGGTCTCTACCACCTTGTCAATAGACCTGGTAAAACCGCATTCACCTTCGTCCAATCCGTTGACTTGTACGGACCTCTTGCTGATAGTTCGAGCGTTCATCTCGTTCACGCGAAGGGTCCTTCATGCGCAAGAGGCGTCCCACCGCCCGTCTTGTCCTGTCAACAACACTTGTGGCGACCGCAGTAGCCCTCAGCCCTCTCCCGCTGACGCCCGGCGCCGTGTCCGCGGCCGCCACACCGTCCCAGAACTCAGCCGTCACCCCCGCTCCGGCGACCCGGACACTCGACGCAGTCGACCCGACGGCGGCCAACAACCCCGGCGGACTCGACACCAACGGCGCCTGCTTCCCCGGATGCCGCGGAGCCGACCAGCTCCTCGCCTATACCCCCGCCTACGGCAAGCCCTCGACCCAGACGAACCCGTACGGAACCGAAGTCGTCGTCGAAAAGGGTCGCGTCACGGCGATCGGCGGCAACAACCGCGCCATCCCGGCCGACGGCCTGGTCCTGTCCGGCCACGGCACAGCCTCGAAGTGGCTCGGCGACCACGCCGTCGTCGGTGCCGCCGTCACGCTCGACGGCCGAGAACTCACCCTCACGATCGACGGGCTCACCCGCGTGATCGCCGCCGAAGCCGCTCAGAAGGACGCACGCAGCCGCATCACCACCGCGCGAGCAGCCTGCACCGACTTCCCCGAGACCTCGGCCACCCGCAACCTCACCCAGGCCGACACACTCATCGCCCGGGCCCGCCGGCAGTACGACGCCGGCCAGCAGGAATCAGCCGCGCAGACGGCCGGACAGGCGCTGACGCTCGCCCGCACAGCCGCCGACCAGAGCCGCGAATCGCGCCCCGTGGAAGGCCGTGGCGTCTGGGTGCGCCCCACCGAGACGACACCTGAAGCCATCGCCGCAACAGCGGACCGCATCAAGCAGGCGGGCTTCAACATCGTCTTCCTGGAGACGGTCTGGCAGGGCTACACCATCTACCCGTCCAAGGCGGCCCGAGCGGCCGGCATCGAGGACCAGCGCCCCGGCATGAAGGGCTTCGACCCGCTGAAGGCGTGGATCGAAGCAGCACACGCCCGGGGCCTCGAGCTTCACGCCTGGACACACACCTTCTTCGTCGGCGCCGACTCAGCCGAGAACCCCGGCCCCGGCCCGATCCTCCGCGCACACCCCGACTGGGCCGCAGTGGAACGCGAGGACGTAGGAGTCGCGGGACCCCGCCCCTCCTCCCAGGAGAAGGGCTACTACTTCGTCGATCCCGCCATACCGGCCGCCCGGCAGTACATCGCCTCCGTCTTCCAGGAGCTGATGAACGACTACGCGATCGACGGCCTTCACCTGGACTACATCCGCTACCCGGTCTCCCTCCCCTACGACGCGGGCTTCTCCTACAGCGACGCAAGCCGCGCCGCCTTCCAGCGTGAACACGGCGCCGACCCATACACGCTCACCGAGCAGAGTCCGCTGTGGCCGGTGTGGAACGCCTGGCGGGAGCGGAACGTCACCTCGTTCGTCGAGCAGATCCGCGACCTGCAGGAACGCACCAAGCCGCACATCGCCCTGTCCGCCGCCGTCTTCGCGGACCCCGTCGACGGGGTGAAGAAGAAGTTCCAGAACTGGGCAGCCTGGGTGGACGCCGGCTCCATGGACTTCCTCACCGGCATGTCGTTCGGAACCTCCGCCGACTCCGTCGCCCACGACACCGACGTGATGCGCCGACGGGTCGGCGACGTGCCGCTCTACACCGCGACCTACGGCCCCTTCCACGGCTCGGACCCCGGCCTGATCGGCGACCAACTGCGAGCGGTGAACGACGCGAACTCCGACGGAACAGCCCTCTTCGCCTACAACCAGCTCACCGACGAGCAGGCGACATCCCTGTCCAACGGCGTCTACCGGGATCCCGCCACCGCACCGCACGCCGCACCGGAGGCCGCCACTCGTGCATTGGCGCTTCACTTGGGCCGGCGCGTCGCAGAGGCGACCGGCCGATGCGTCACGACCGCGGACGCCGCACCCGTCCGCGGCCGGCTCGCCGCCGCAGCCACCCTCCTGAAGCTCGGTCGCCCCGACGCCACCGCGGCAGCAGCACGGCTGATCGACTCCGCGTCGGAACAGGCCCAGGCGTGGGAGACCCACGGCAACGACGCCTTCCGCAACACGATCACCAGGGACCTGGGCATGGCCCAGCGCTGGCTGCACACACCCGGCAGCTGACGCGAGCGGCCGCGATCGCCGCACCTCCGGCTCGACAGAAAGAGGCCCACCATGGCCATCGCATTCTCCCGGCGGACCGTCCTCGGCCTCGCCGGCGCGTCCCTGGCGGGCGCAGTCCTGCCCTCCGTACCGGCCTCGGCCCGATCAGCTTCGGCACCTGCCGCATCCTTCATCGGCGCCGGCGAGTGGAGGGCCGGGACGCCGACCGCGCCCGGCCCCACCGTTCCGCGCGACCTGCTCCTCCCGTTGCCCGGAGCCATGTCCGGGCCGGAGATGGTCGTGTCGAACAATCCCGAGACGGTCACCAGCACGGGCTGGCTCACCCAGCACTCGCGGGTCAGCGCCGCACGTGGCGGCAAGGCCCGAGCCCTGGCCGGCACCTTTCCGCTGTACGTCTACCACCAGAACAGCACGGGTGCCACGGCCTACCTGCATGTGCTGATCTCCAACCCCCAGTCGTCTACGGTGAACGTCTCCATGCGGGGAAGCGCGTGGACGAACGCCGACAAGCCGCTCGTCCAGGACCCCGCTTCCCGGGCGGGCACCGGACCGTGCTACGCGACTTCGCTGGACTGGCTCAACGGCTCGACGAAGACGAGCCTGAGCAGCACCTCCATCGCGCCGAACCAGGCCGTCCAGGCCGCCCGAATCCCCATGACGGGATCCATTCTCGACGGCAGGTTCGAGATCACCGCCGGCAACGGCGTGTACGTCTACACCGTGGTCACCAGCGATGGAAACCCCGTCACCGCCATCAACCTCTCGCAGACGGACGGCTCCTGGGCACGAGGCAACATCGCCTCCCAGACGGCCACCACCTACGGAAGGGAATCCGGTGTGTACGCCGGATCCACCTGGCAGACCGGCCAGGTAACCATCGACGCGGGCCCTGCCGGCAGCTATCTCGGGCTCGCCGTCAACACGACCGAACGACAGGTTCCCGCGCTCGACCAGACGACCCCCGCGACGGCGGCACTCGCCGATTCATCGCAGCGAAGCTGGGGCAACTACGGAGCCCGCTACGACCTCGATTTCGCGCTTATCAACACCTCGTCGCAGGCGAGGACCGTCCGAGTCACCTTCGGCTCCAACGTGACCGGCACCCAGGACGTGCCGGGCAACACCTGGAACGGTGCCATGGCCGTCAGCGCGGACGGCGGCCCCCAGGAGATCCAGACGATCTACGTACGGCCCACCGTCCCCCGCGACACCATCGGCCAGTACACCATCCCGGCCAACGGACAACGATCACTGCAGCTGGCCTTCTACGTTCCCGGTTTGATCACCGCAGGCTCGCAACTCCTCCTGGAGAGCGTCTGACGCGGTCATGCCCGTCGTGCTGCCCCGCGTCCCCGGGCTGGGCAGCACGACGTCCGCAGCGGCAGCGGCTGTCCCGCACGCCTCACCGACGACACCGCCCGGCCGTTCATGACGGCCGGAATCCCGAATCCGTGTGATCACACCGTGGCGTTCACTGGGCGAACGTCATCCAGCCCACCAGTCGCCACCGCGGTCACCCACCAGATCGCCCAGAAAGAACCACCATGCCCCTCACCGACCTCCCACTCGACCAACTCGTCGACTACCGGGCTGCGCACGGTGCGCCGGCAGACTTCTGGTCCTTCTGGCAGGAGACACTCGCCGACGCTCGCTCCGCCGTCCAGGGTGTCCGCGCCACTGCGGTCCGAGACACCCTGCTGTCCTCCGTGGACGTCTTCGACGTGCGCTTCCCCGGCTGGGCCGGGGAACCAATCGCCGCGTGGCTCATCGTGCCCGCCGGGACAACAGTCCCCCTGCCCACCGTCGTCTCCTTCGCCGGATACAGCAGCGGTCGCGGCCTGCCCACCGATCACCTCCTGTTCCCTTCCGCCGGGCTCGCGAACCTCGTCGTGGACAGCCGCGGCCAAGGACACGACACCCCTGACCGAGACCCAGGACGATCCACGCAATGGGTCGAAGGCTTCATGACACGGGGAATCGACAAACCCCACCACCACTACTACCGGCGACTGATCACCGATTGCGCACGGGCGGTCGACGCCGCCCGATCGCTCGCTCAGGTGGACCCGGACCGCATCGTGGTCCAAGGAGCCAGTCAGGGCGGGGGCCTGGCGCTCGCCGTCGCCGGGCTGACCGGTGACAGGATCGCGGGAACGATCTGTGACGTCCCCTTCCTCTGCGACTTCCGAAGAGGAGCGGACACGGCATCCGCGGGACCGTATGTGGAGTTGGTCAACTTCTTCCGCCACCACAGCCCCCGCCAGGTCGATCGTTCGTTCGCCACCCTCGACTACTTCGACGCAGTCCATTTCGCGGCCAGGGCCACCGCGCCGGCACTCTTCAGCGTCGGTCTGATGGACCCCACCTGCCCCCCATCGACCGTCTACGGCGCGTTCAACTCCTACGCGGGAGACAAGCACATGGAGACATGGCGCTTCGGGGACCACGGCGGTGGCTACGGCGCAAGCCGACCTGGACACCTGGCCTGGCTCCACCATCACGACCTTCTGGCCACCTCAGGCCGCCCGCGACTGGAAGCCGGAGGCGTCCATCACCGTGCTAGTGAGCCCTTTCCATCCTCACCCTGAGCTGGCCAGATGCAGGGCGAGGACGGCCTGGACGAGGCTGGTGATCCGGGTGGTCGAGCACCGGAGCTTGCGAAGGAGCCGCCAGGACTTGAAGGTGGCAACGGCCTGCTCGACGAGGTCCCGGATCTTTGCGTGGGACCGGTTCACCGCCTGCTGGCCTGCGGAAAGGGTCTCCCACCGTCCCCAGCACGGGATGCGGACCATGCCGCCGGCACCTCGATATCCCTTGTCGGCCCGGCACGGGATGTCAGCCTCGGCGAGGGCGTCGACGATGCCGTGTTCGCGGGCCGCTCGGACGTCGTGGACGGCTCCGGGCAGGGCCGGTGACGCCCACAGTAGGCGGCCGAGGAGGTCCGCAAGGATCTGCACCTTCATCCCGTGCTTCTTGTGCTTGCCGGAATAGAACGGACGGTCCGCGGCGATGCGGTCGATGGGCAAGAGGGTGCCGTCCAGGAGCAGGTATGCCTTCGCCGACGCGGTCCGCACCGCGTCGGCCAGGCCCGGGGCAAGAACGGCCAGGAGCTCGACCGCCTCGGTCACACAGCGGTAGGCCGTCGTGGTGCCGACGCCGCCGACGGCGAGCTGGGCATAGGTGTGTCCCACCCGCAGATGAGCGAGGGTGAGCAGGAACTGGCGGCCGGCGCCCCCAGCCGCCGCCACCGGGAGCCGATCGTGCGGCGGTGCCGCCCCAGCTGCTGCGTGAGGAACCGGAGAGCGGAGCTGGACACGTCGAGACCCGACGGGTAGACAGGCAGGTGAAGCCTCTGGTGAAGAAGGTTCTCTTGGTCGAAAACCCATCTACAAGGGGCTTCATCGCGTTGTCAAGCCAACTGCCGCACATCGGAGCCAGGTTGGAGAAGGCTCACTGCGGGCGTCACCGCGGAGATGTTCGAGCTGGCGGCATGGTGGCCGAACTGAAGGAGAGTGATGATTTCGCAGAGCGCTTGGCGCCGGCGCTATGTCGTGCCCGTGGCCAAGGAAGCGGGGCTTGTACCGGACGGCAGTGTGTTTCGGATGCTGGGGGAACGCGGCGACTGTGCGGTGCTCGAATTGCAGGCGCATCCGATGGATCCAAAGCTCCAGAGCTTCTTCGTCCGGGTGTCCGTCGTTCCGCTGACGGAACGTGCCTGGACTCAGCGCCAGCACTGGGAGCAGGCCAAGGACCACCTTCCCGGTTCGGGTTTCGGGATGCTCGGGTGGGAGGTGACGCCACCTGCGGTCGTGGCTTTCGATTCCCCGGGTGACAGTTCGCTGGACGGTCTATGGACGTACGGAGCTGGCGTCGAACCGGAAGAGTGCGCCGAGCAGTTGACTGCGGTGCTGCACAAGCACACGTTTCCGGCCATGAGGCGATTCCTGGACCGTGATGTCCTGGCGGCCGAGATGCGGCAGCGTTCCGGTCACCTGCGACATCACCGTCCGCCCGGTTGGGCAGCCGTCCTCCTCGACGTGGACCTGGTGTCACCGGCGGCCCTGGAACCCCTGCTTCAGGCGGTGGAGACCGGCTACCCGCTCGCGGACGAGTTCGTCGCCTGGGCCCGTGAGTACGCGGCACGGCGCAGTACGGCTGGCTGACGGCCTCTTGCCTGCAGGGGTCTTCAAGGCCCTTGCGCCGGGGGCGCGCTGTCAATGGACAACGCGATCCCCTTCTGGTGTCGGCAGGATTCTCTGGCGGATGGCCGGCGCACGTACTTCCACAAGCCACCCCGGTTCCGAGATCGGCCCCCCGTGCCGGGCGGCGCAGCCCCCTACATCAGCAACCGCTACGCCTTCAGCGGCGGCAACCCGGTCAGCGGTGTGGAACTGAACTGTCACCTGGTCTGGTTCGGCATTCCGCTCGCCTCCTACGGGTAGGCGGCGCTGTTCAGCACCGCCGCCTACGCGGCGACTCCGAACGGCACCCAGCGTCTGCAGCACCAACCGCATCACCGTGATCGTCCAGGCCGTTCTTGTCCTCCATCACTCGTCAGCGGGAGGTTGGAAAAGGCTCAGTGGCCCGTCACGCAGCCTTGGCGGAGGAATGCGTCCAGGCGCGGATGGGTGAGTCGGGGGCGAGGTTGGTCTTCGGTTCCGCGCGGGTGCTGCGCCAGCGGACGTAGGCAGCAATGGTGGCGTGCTCGTCGTGGCTGCCGTGGCCAGTGCCGTTGAGCGCGAAGTAGCGCAGGGCCGCGAACTCGACCTCGATCCAGGTCAGCCAGGAGCCGCAGGTCGGCAGGAAGATCAGCTCAACGCCGTTGTCGACCACCCAGGCCAGAGCTTGGCCTGCTTGTGCGGGAGAAGCGGACGAGTCCTCACCGACCTGCGTCGGCGCGGTGATGTCCCTGCCCTTTTGCCTTGGGCGGACATCAGCACCGCGATCACCCGACGGAGTTTCACCGGGTCCTTCGAGGTCCGGCTGATCCGCTGCAGCCTGCGGCCATCCTCCATGCTCACCGGCCACACGAACACACTCGGTCGAAGCCCACGACCACGTCCAACACGATCGCCCCTGCGCACGTGAAGGGTGCTGCAGAAGGTCGTGTCTACCCGACCTCGCCGGGTCGACGTCGGGCGCTGCGGGTACGGGGGTGAGGGTGCCGGCGGGGCGGTCACGGGCGAGGGTCGAGGCCGCGCCCCCGTACAACAGCTGTGCGCTCGCCGGGAAATGAGACTGCACCAACTCCGTTCAGAAACAAGGCTGTTGAACCGATCCGTAACCTTGACGGGGACTCGTCAAGGTCTGAACAATGTGGGCGATCTCCCCGTCCACCTGGAGGACTGTTGACTCACGGCCCCTCTCGCCGCGTCACTCTGCGTGCGGCAGTCGGCAGTGCACTCGCACTGCCCGTCATTCATTCGGGAACAACTGCACACGCCTCCGCTGTCCCGCTTCCGCCGGGGAGCCAGGAGCCACCCGTCACGAACCCTCGCGAATCCGGAGCGGTCTACGGCTCCGACGCTGCGCGGGGCGCTCATGCCGAGCCGTTGAACGCCGCTGTCGGCTGCGCCTTGGGCCGCGGAGGACGCAGCTGATGGCCACATTCGTCACTCGCGCCCAATGGGGAGCTCGCGCTCCCGAGAGTGTCAGCAGCACCATCACCCCGGGGCAGGGCGGCGTGGTCGTCCACCATGTCGACGGCGTGAAAGTGGCCCGCGCCAATCACGCTGACTGCGCCGGTCAGGTGCGGGGCATCCAGAACCATCACATGGACTCCAACGGCTGGTCGGACATCGCCTACAGCCATCTCGCGTGCGTCCACGGATACCTCTTCCAGGGCCGGGGCGAGAACGTCCGTACCGCTGCTCAGGGCACCACACAGGGCAACGACGACTGGTATGCGGTCTGCGCCCTGACAGGTGGCACGAGCAGCAGCTACGACGTCATCACCGCCGGACTGATCGATGCCATCCGCTACGGGATCAATCGCCTGCGGGTGTCCGGCGGCGCCGCGCAGGCGATCACCGGTCATCGCGACCACCATTCGACCGACTGCCCGGGCAGCCTGTACACGCGGGTACTCAACGGCGAGGTCAACCCTGGTGGCGGCCCGTTGCCCTACCCCGGGGTCGCCTTCCGTCAGCCGCCGGCCCTGGTTCACGCGAGCGTGTCGACCTGGCAGTACCGGATGAACAGCGCGCACGGCTACACGCTCACCGTGGACGGCCAGTACGGACCGGGCTCGGACACGGCCTGCCGCAACTTCCAGTCAAGGAAGGGGCTGACCGTCGACGGTGTCGTCGGGCCGGCCACCTGGAGCGCCACGTTCGCCTGACGGTCCGGCAGGGGAGCGGCCCTGAGAGGTCCGCTCCTGGGCAGGCGCAGGCCCCCTCCCGGTCGCGGGTGGGGGCTCAGCTCGTGTCGGGCCCCTGACGACTTCGTCTCTCTGGCTGGCGCCGCCCGGAGTGCCCGGAGCTCCCCTGCAAGGCATTCGCAACGCCCTTTCTCAACGGCTCGTTCCGTAGCTGTCTCGCCGATGCGGACCAGCGCCGGCGCTGTTGCTGGTGGCTCGTCATCAATGGCGTCGGTGATCGGGGCTATGGTTCCCGGTCATGGGGTTCCAACCAGCGGCCGGCTGTGAGCAGGAGGGCGGCAACAGGGTCAGGGCGGCGATCACGCTGACGAGCGGAATGAGCAGACCGGTGAAGCCGACACTGCGCAGGAAGGGGACCGGCAGGACGATGAGTGCGGCGAGGATGACGGCAACCGTGATGCCGGAGAACAGGACGGAGCGCCCGGCCGTGGTCATGGTCGTGTCCATCGGCTCCCGGCCTGCCGCGGGATGGCTTCGTTCCTCGCGCCAGCGGGTGACAATGAGCAGCGAGTAGTCGATGGCGACCCCGAGCCCGATGAGGGCGAGCAGGTACTGCACGATGAACGACACGTCGGTGAGGCCGCTCAGCCCCCACAGGATCAGGGAGGTGGCGAGGATCGAGGCACCCGCGATGAGGAGCGGCGTGAGAGCGAGCGCGGAACCGGATACGAGGGAGGAGCACGACCAGGGCGCCGATCCCGCCGAAGAGGGTCTCGGCGAGCACGCCGGCGCCCCCGCCTTCCTGCCGCTGCAGGGCGGCCTGCCCGGTGAGTGTCGCCCTCCCGGCTGACTGTTCGGCCACCCGCTCCACGGCGGGCAGGGCGACTGCGAAAGGGTCCTCGCCCGGGACCGGGCGCGGATGGACGACGACGACCCCCGTCCTGCCGTCCTCGGACAGCAGCGCCTCGTCGTCGGCGTAGGGTGCCACCCGCGCTCCGGGTACAGCGCCTTCGAGTCGCGCCACCAGCAGTCCGCGTGGGGGCTGGGGGCGGGGCCCCGATCTCGGCGGCTGCGGCGGGTCAGCCTCTCGCAGGACTTCACGGACAGGCTGACACCGCAGGTGCGCCGGGTGGGGCAGCCACGCCGCCGGAAGGGCGAGGTCCGTGGTCAGCGGCTGAAGGGCCTGCCCTCGACGCTGCCGGGACGGTCGTTGGCCGCCGCCAGACAGAGGCGATGCCCGGGGCCGGCCGAGAATCCGGCGCCCGCGCGTCGCCGCTCCGCGGTGCCCGGCGTTCAGTCGCCGTGGCCCGTGCCTCCGCTGCCAAAGCCTCCGCTGGAGATCCCGCCCCACTTCCGCTTCTCCTCGGTCGGTGGTTCGGTCGAGGTCTCACTGCCCGAGGCCTTGAGCTGGTACGGCATGAGTCGGTGCTCTCCGTCGGTTTGCGGCATCTCTGCTGGTCGGCGGTACTCGGACACCTCCCCCGGTAGGGCGCCGTTCTCCGGGCGGTGAGGCTGCTCCTCCGGCTTCGGTGTTGGGGATTCCTTGTCCCGGACACGCATGCCCAGGAAGAATCCGCCGATCAGTACAGCCACGATCACGAGACCGCCGAGAACCTGCCCCAGGCCCGACTGCCAGACACCGGCGAGTGCCACACCTCCTGAAGAATCCGCGATGAATGGGTTCATATCACTAGATACCTGCTTCATGACGGTTTCGGATGCTCAAAGGTTCGAGCATCGTGAACACGCGTCCGCGACCGAAGGGCGAGACGGGACGCGCTCCCGTACCGGGGGAGCCCAGAGGGGCGCCGCCAGACCACGTCAGAGGCGATACATGGGTGCACACCATGACTGCGGCTGTCGCGGGCAACGATCAGTTGCGAGCGGCCTGAGAGTGGCCGACGCCCTTACCTCCGGACGTGATCCAGGCTGGGGAAGCGGCGCAGCGAGGACGGCAAGGGCGCACAATGAGCGGCATGGTCGCTCACGAGATCCGGGACAAGCTCGGAGACGCTCCTAGGTGCCGGCGTCGAGTCACGTGAGGAGGGCGTCCGCGTGAGAGACGCCGCCTTCCTCCCCTATCTCGCTCATCGACTGGGGCGTTCGGACGGTGGTGAGTGAGACATGTCCGCCCTCGGTCAGGAACCCGTAGGCGCCGGGTCGGGGAAGACTGTTGTAGGACCAGGGCGAGGAGAAGTAGTAGGCCCCGGTGTCGTGGAGGACGATGAGGTCCTGCTCCGCGAGCTCAGGCAGGTGTCGTTCGTGGGCGATGACGTCTCCGGCGAAGCAGAGCGGGCCTGCGACGTCCTGCGGGATCACCTGGAGATGCTTGGGGGTGCCGTCGGGCTTGTGAGCGGTGATGCGCAGTGGCCAGGAGTCGGGCATGAACACGGTGCGGACGGCCACCTGAGCGCCGGCGTGGGTGAGCGCGATCCGTCGGCCGCCCGCGTCCTTGACGTACTCGACGACCGCTGCGGTGAAGCCGTTCTTGGCAAGGAGCGATCTGCCGAACTCGGTGACTATCTGATATCTCCCATCCAGAAGTGCCGGTTCGGCGCGAGTCAGTGCACGGACGTACTCGTCATACGTCGGGGTGGTTGTGTCGTCCGTGAAGTTCACGGGGAGCCCGCCACCGAGATCGAGGCTCGTGACCTGCCGTCGGCCCACGTCATCGTTGATCTCCTCCGCCAGCCGGTGCAGGGCAGCGAGGCCCTGCGCGATCAGGGGCAGGGGGCAACCTTGCGAGCCGACGTGGGCATGCAGGCGGGTGAGCCAAGGACGGTGCCGGAAGGCCTCGAGGATCTGATCCCGCACGCCGGGGTCGCCCAGTGCGACTCCGAACTTGGAGTGCGCCGTCGCCGTGCTCATGGCATCGATGGTCCCGGCCCCGACTTGGGGGTTGACGCGGAGGCCCACGACGGACTGGGATCTTCGGGGACGCAGCACGTCAATGCGTCGAAGTTCGGCGAGGTTGTCGGCGTTCACGGCGACCCCCTGGGTGAGGGCGTCGTGGAGTTCGGCACGGGTTTTCGCCGGCGAGTCGAGCACGATGCGGTCCGGGGTGAAACCCGCCGCCAGCGCGAGGTGGGTCTCGCCCGGGCTGGCTACTTCGCACGCCATGCCGGTATCGGCGAGAAGTCGCAGAACGGGGACCAGAGGGCATGCCTTGACGGCGAAGGCATGAAGAACGTCCGGTACGTGTACGAAGGCGTCGTGAAGTGCCTTGACGCTCTCTCGTACCCCTTGGACGTCGATGAAGCCGGCAACCGGAAACCTCTCGCCCAGGATGCCCTCGATCACCGCTTGCTTGAGTACCGCTTGGAGCACGTCAGGGTGCGGCATGCCTCTCCCTTCACACGAGGTCCGTAATGGTGTGTCGTTCGCACTGCCCTGCCGTGGGTCGCGGTGTTCCGCTGCCGATCCGAGGAGGGGGATGCACCGCCCGAGTCATCAGCCCGGGGCGATATTCCATGTGCCGCTGTACCGCCGGCTCACGAGTCGGCTGCCTGGTCAGGTCGATGCGCGCCTTCACGACTCGACGTCCAGACGCAGTACGTCTTCGAGGGTCTCGCCTCGGACGAGGGTGCGGGCGGTGCCGTTGCGGACCGACACGACGGGCGGGCGAGGTTGACCGTTGTAGTTGTTGGCCATGGAACGGTGGTAGGCACCGGAGGCCGGAATGGCCAGGAGGTCCCCTACCGCCAGGTCGGCCGGCAGGATCACGGAGGGAACGAGGACGTCACCTGCTTCGCAGTGTCTTCCGCAGATGGCGTACGACTCGACCGAACCGCCACCGACGGCTCTACCGGCTACTGAAGCCGTGTAGGTCGCGTCGTACAGGCTCGGTCGCATGTTGTCGCTGAGGCCGCCGTCGACGGACACCCATGTGCGCAGTCCGGGCTGTCGCTTGATCGTGCCGACCGTGTAGAGCGTCACTGTGGTCGGTCCTGAGATCGCTCGGCCTGGCTCGACGGCCAGTCGCGGCATGGAGAGTCCTGCCTGCTCGCATGCCTTGCGGACCCTGGCGACGACCAGGGGAGCAAGATCGCCGACGTTGAGCGGAGTCTCACCGGGAAGGTAGGCGATACCCAACCCGCCCCCGAGGTCGAGACGGTGCAGGAGTGCACCGTGTGTGCGTGCTGTGTCAGCCATCAGGTCGACAAGTCGCTCCGCCGCCGTCTCGAAGACGTCAGGACGGAGGATCTGCGATCCGAGATGGCTGTGGAGACCGACGAGTTCGAGGCCTGGGGTCTGCAGGACCTGGGCGATGGCGCGGTGGGCGCTTCCGACGGCAAGGGAGAAGCCGAACTTCTGATCGTCGGTGCCGGTGGTGATGGAGGAGTGGGTGTGTGCCTCGACGCCGGGGGTCACCCGGATGAGTACCTGTTGGCGAACACCCTGCCTCTGCGCTACGGCAGAGAGTCGCGCGATCTCGTCGTAGGAATCGATCACGATCAGCGAAACGCCGTAGGCGACGGCCTCTTCCAGCTCGGCTGCCGACTTGTTGTTGCCATGGAAGATCAAGGACTCGCCAGGGACTTCGGCGCGTTGCGCGATGCGCAGCTCCGCGGCGGAACAGACGTCAAGGCCCAGCCCTTCTTCCTTGATCCATCGAGCAACCTGGTGGCAGAGGAAGGACTTCGCCGCGTAGAAGACGTCGTGGTCGGTGAAGGCGGTGCGCCAGGTGCGGCACCGGATGCGGAAGTCCTCTTCGTCCAGGATGAATGCGGGTGTGCCGAACTCATCCGCGAGGTCTCGCAGGGGGACTCCGCCGATCTGGAGTCCCCGCGGGGTGGGGACGGTCGTGGCGGGCCAGAGATGGTCTCGACGCTTCACTTTCGGTCCTTCCGGGCTGAGGGGGTCAGTAGGTGGTCAGGAATCGATGCAGAACCCGGACTCCGAAGGCGAGACCTGCAACGGGCACGCGCTCATCCACACCGTGGAACATGCCGTAGTAGTGCTGATGCCGATCGAGTAGGACGGGCGCGAAGCCGTAGGTGCTGATGCCGATCTCGGCGAAGGACTTGGCGTCCGTTCCGCCGGACTGGATGAACGGCACTGGGCGGGCATGGGGGTCCTGGCTGCGCAGCGCTTCGGTCATCGCGGCAAAGGCAGGTCCGTCGTGATCGGCGGCCACGGCTGCCTCGCAGTTGATGAACTCCCGCGTGACTTTGGGCCCAAGGAGTCGGTCTACCGTGTCCAGGAAGGCGTCTTCGGTCCCCGGCAGGAAGCGTCCGTCCACTTCGGCGCGGGCATGCGAGGGAATGACGTTGACCTTGCATCCCGCATTCAGCACGGTGGGATTGGTGGTGTTGCGGATCGTGCAGTCGAACAGCTCCCCGAGTTGACCGAGACGCCTTGCCTCGTCCTGGAGCCTGTCTCGGTCGATGCGGATGCCGAGCACCTCGTCGAGCGCGGTCAGCAGAGTGTGAACGGCCGGGGTGAGGGTGACGGGCCAGGTGTGACCCGCGAGGCGGGAGAGTGCGTGCACGAGGTCGGCGACGGCGTTGTCCCCTCCCGGTCCTGATCCGTGTCCACCGGTTCCACTCGCCGTGAGGCGCATCCAGGCCGTGCCCCGCTCGCCGACGGCGATGGGGTAGACGCGCGCGTCCGCGGCCGCACCCTTCGGCCTCACTGTGACCGAGAAGCCGCCGGACTCACTGACGGCCTCCTTGACGTCGGCGAGGAGATCCCTGTGTTTGGCCACGACGTGGCGGGCTCCGTGTTCGCCGGTCGACTCCTCGTCTGCGAGAAACGCCAGAACGAGGTCGCGGCAGGGCCGTTGTCCCGACTTGGCCCAGGCCCGCACGAGGGACAGTGTCATGGCGACGGTCCCTTTCATGTCCACCGCGCCGCGCCCCCACAGCTGACCTTGATGGAGGTCACCGGACAGGGGATGCCGTGACCACTCGTGGGGGTCTGCCGGCACCGTGTCGAGGTGCCCGTGGATCAGGAGTGGGGGCAAGATGGTGGACTTGCCCGGGATCCGGGCCAGAACGCTGGTGCGTCGGTGCTTCGGCTCGGTGAGCGTGGCGGAGATCCCTGCCTCTTCCAGCGCGCCGGCCACGTATTCGGCGGCTTCGCGCTCGCCTGGCCCCGCGTCATCTCCCGCGTTGGTGGTGTCGATCCGTAGGAGGTCCGCGCACAGAGCGCCGACATCGGCTGCGTACGTGGCGTGCAGACCGGGCAAAGGGTGGGCTATCACGGGTTCTCCACGAAGAAGGCGGGTGAGTCGACTGCGTTCGAAACGCGCAAGGTCGAGGTCGACCGGAGGGCACACCGGTCGCGTCGGTCCGGGAGCTCGCATCCGGGCTTGCGCGGCAACAGCAGGCAGTCGCCCGGGCCCCGAGGAAGGCCGTCACGTGCGGGCTGATGACTTCGGGGTGAGGTCTGTGCCGCGCTTGCGCCAGGGGTGTCGATCAGTCGAAGTGCTCCTCCATGGCTGCGCCTGCGACGATGGTGCACACCTTGAAGGTCCTGGCCGCGGTCGTTGCGTCCGGTGCGGTGAAGGCGATGCCGCACGGACCGTTCGGCTCTGTGGTCGGCACGGCAAGCACGGCCGCAGCCAGGTGGGGCGCGTGGAAGTCGAGCTCGAACCGGTGGTGCCGAACCCCGCCTCGCCGTGATCCCGACGAACTGTCCTGCGCGCTCGACGTGCCATGGTCGCGAGCCGCCTCTTCTGCTCGTGTTCTCAGCAGTTCGGCGCTGCGGAGCGGGGGAAGGCAAATGGCGGCGTACCTGCTCACGCACTCCTTGACCGCGGCAGTCCGCACACCGGGGACCCAGACTTGTGCCGCCTCGCACACCAGGTCGTCGCCCGTGACCAGGATGACGGGCACCTCGTACTGCTCGGCCAGCAGGGCGTTCATACGGCCCTCGTCGGCCGGCTCACCGTCGATGCGGAATGCGGTGAGTCCGGCCCCGAGGTAGGTGTGCGACAGAACTCCCTGCTGCCCGGCGCCTGTGTGATAGCCGAGGAAGACAACGGCGTCTGCGCGATCGGCACCTTGCATCATGCCCAACGGCTTGTGCCGGCCGGTCAGGAGTCGGGCTCGGGGGTCGAGGGCTTCGAGGAGCAGGTTGCGTTGCATGTAGTGGGCGTCGTTGACGAGAACGTCGGTTGCTCCGCCGGCGAAGAGTCCTTCGACGACGGCATTCACGTCGCTGGTGAACAGCGGGCGCATACGCGTCCACGAGTCGGTGCCCGGTTCGACATCGGCAGGGCAGGTGACGCCGGTGGCGCCCTCCATGTCCGCAGAGATGAGAACGCGCATCAGCACAGAGTCCTTTCGGGCAACGGGATGGTGATGCGGTGCACGGCCGTGTCGAGCACGGCGCACGAACCGAGGGGAAGCGTGAGCTGACGGGTCCCGTGTCCGGCAGGTAGGCCGGCGATCACTGGTACCCCCAGATCTGAGAGCCGGTCGTGCAGGAGAGTGAGGACCTGCTGAGGGGGACCACATCGGGTGAAGTCACCGAGGACGATGCCTGCGGCGCGTTGGAGGATGCCCGCGCGCCGAAGCTGTGTCAGCGATCGATCCAGACCGTAGGGCTCTTCGCCGACCTCTTCGAGTACCAGGAGTTGCCCGTCCGCTGTGGGGGCGGTCCGCGTTCCTGTCGACGAGGCGAGCAGGGTGAGGTTTCCGCCCGTGAGGGGCCCCTGGGCGCGTCCTGGAACCATGGCGGGGCCGGCGAGACGGATCGCCTGCGGGAGGGGTCCGAACAGGGCGTCGTGGAGGTGCCGGGCGGTCTCCGGATCCTCCCTCACAGGCCGGCAGGCAGGCATGGGACCGTGCAGCGTGATCAGGTCGAGCTGATCGCCGACGGCTTGCAGAAGACAGGTGATGTCACTGGAGCCGACGAGAAACTTGGGGCCTGCCGTTGCGAGGAGTCGGTAGTCGAGTCGGTCGGCGATGCGCTGGGTTCCGTACCCGCCGCGTGCACACAGGACAGCTCGCACCGCAGGGTCGAGCCATGCTTCGGTGAAGTCGGTGAGACGCTCGTCGTCGGAGCCGGCGAGGTACTCGTGGTGGGTACTGGACAGCCGAGACGTGGAGCGTACCTGCAGGCCCCAGGCCATCAGGTGTGCTTGGGCGGCAGCGATTTCCTGGCTACTGACGGGGCCGGCCGGCGCGATGAGAGCGACTGTGTCACCCGGCCGGAGCAACGGCGGGTACACGCGTCTCCGGGTGGCAGCGGTCATGATCGCTCGAGAGGAGTGGGCGAGGTGCACCGCTTGCCGGGTCCTGCCTGCAGACGGCCGGGACGACTGGTCGGCGCGAAAAGCTGCTGGTAGAAGTCGATCTCGGCTTCAAGGGCTGCACGGATGGTCTCAGCACGTCGCCAGCCGTGGCGCTCGCCGGGGAACTCTGCGTGCCGGTAGGGCAGGCCGGCGACGCGCATGGCCCGTGCCATCGCGGCGGACTGGTCCGGGTCCACGATCGCGTCTTCGAGTCCGTGCAGCAGAAGTGCGGGGCCGTTCGCGTTCCGGGCAGCGAGAACGGGAGAGCGCTCCTCGTAGAGTGCGGCGCTCTCCGGCAGGGGACCGATCAGTCCGTCCAGATAGCGGGACTCGAAGTCATGAGTAGTGGCTGCCCAGGCGAGGGGATCGGTGATGCCGTACATGGAGACGGCGCCGGCGAAGGTTTTGGTGTGGGTGAGAGCGGCGAGGGCGGTCCAGCCCCCGGCGCTTCCCCCTCGAATGGCAAGGCGATCGGGGTCAGCGAGCCCTTCATGCACCAGTGCCTGCGCGACGGTGACGCAATCCTGGACGTCGACGACACCCCATGTGCCGTTGAGACGTTCACGGTACGCGCGGCCGTAGCCCACGGAACCGCCGTAGTCGACTGCGGCAACACCGATGCCACGGCTCGTGAAGTAGGCGATCTCCAGGTCGTAGACCATCGGGTAGTCCCCCGTGGGGCCGCCGTGAACGAAGATCACCCAAGGAGGGCGCTGGCCCGCCGTGGGGGTGTGATGAGGGTTCGTGGGCGGAAAAGTATGGGCGTGCACCGGCGGCAGGTCGTTCACCCCACCCCTGGAAGGTGTCTCGCCGATCTTGCCGGGATGAAAGGTGCGAGACGTGGGTCGTGGGAGCCAGGACGGGTCGACCGGGGGAAGCGCGGAGGGAGAGACGAGGCGCAGCTCGGGGGTACGTTCTCCCGCTGTCGGTAGGGCGATGGTGAAGACCCGATAGGGGGTCGTCGTACTCGCGCCGACCGCGGCAACGACGCTGCCGTCCGTCTCGATGGTCTGGGCAAAGTCGGTGAACGGCAGATCCAGTGGGGTGAGCCTCCGGCGGCCCGGTCCTGCGTCGGGGTCGACGAGAGAGAGCCGGCGCCCGGCTCCCGTCCCGTGGATGGCGACAGCCCGACCATCCGGTAGGGGAGCAAACCACACGGCACCGGGCTTCCAGAGGGCTCCGCCGAATTCTTCCGCGGATGGGTGGACCGGCTGAGCGGGTCCGGAGCGTGCCGGCACGATGTGCAGGTTCCACCATCCGTCGGGGTCGGTGACCGCCCAGATGCTGTCCGGGTCCCGCCACTCGGCCTGGACAACGGATTCGCCGCGCCCTCCGGCCCGTACACGGTGCGGGCCGGCTGTTCCATCTGTCCGCAACGGGGCGACGCACAGCTGGGAGCTGTCCCACGGCATGTGCGGATGGTCCCATCCGATCCAGGACATGTGACGGCCGTCGGGTGCCAGGCGGGGGCATGCCATGAAGTGATGAGACGCTGCAAGGGTTCGTTCGGCGCCCGTGCTCAGCGAGATGGCCACGAGGGCGCGCTCCGCGTCGCGCACTCCGTTGCGCTGCCGTTCGCGTACGGCCCAGACCTCGTCCCGCGCAGCGGGCACGTACAGGTCTCCGTAGGTGACGCCCTTCTGGACGGGGGTAACGGGGCGAGGAGCATCCTGGTTGTCGGGGTGATACACGTAGACACGCTGGTCGGCCCAGTGGGTGAAGACCAGGCGATCACCCGTGTGCCGCCAAGCGCGTCCTCCGTACTCGTGGAGGCGGTTACGAGCGTCGAATCCCGGCGGCAGCGCGTCCTGGACCGTTCCGTCCGGCCTCGCACGCACGACGCACCGACGACCTGCTTCGTGCGGCCTGGGCTCGTCCCACCACACGTCCCCCGCAGCGAGGGCGACCCATCCGGGCGCCCCGTCATCCCGGGCGACGTCTGCGGCGCTGATCTCGGAATCCCAAGCTTCAAAGGCTGTGGTTGTCGGCTGGACGTCAGCAGTGTGGCTCATACAGTCACCGCCTAGTGCCCCCGTACGGAGGCGTGGAGATCGAGTGAGAGTCGAAGGAGGACTGAGTAGGCATGGCGAAGAAGGGGACCTGCAGCGGCGTACGCGCACTGCGACGGACGCCTGGTGCAAGCGTTCTGGGAACCCTGAGCTGCGATACGAGACGCCGACAGGGTTCAGAAGGAACTGCGGTGTGCGCGGGCCGGTGCGACAGGCGGACCGCCCTCGACCAAGGCGAGCTCGATGGGCATCGTGCGAAGGCAGGGTTGCATCGGCTCTGCCGGTGAGAAAGGGGCAGCAGATCAGGGTGACGGACGGCGGAAGGCCAACCAGCCGCACAAGCCGCGGTCGTGGTCGCGAAGCGTTCTCATGAGGAACACGCTAGGGAAGGACCTCGGCGCAGACGATCAACAAAAGGTCCTGCCCCTGCGGCCGAGCGACGACATTTCGTCGCCCACGTCTCGATCCTTGTCTCGAGGGTCAGGAGCGGAGGGATCCACCCTGTCGGGCGCGGCACGCGGATCGTCCAGGACCAGGGTCAACGGCGGCGCGCCGCCTCCCCGCCCGGCGTGATCGGCGCGGTCAGCGGTCTGTCCCTCGACCCATCCGACAGGCCCGAGAGTCGGCAGGGAGGATGCCCCCGAACTACCAGTTGGGCTCGAGGCCGGGAACGTTGTCGGGGAGCGGCAGGCTCGGCGGGTGGATGAGATAGACGACTCCCCCACCTCCCGACGCCGACAGCCACACGTGCTCGAACTCGCCCCGCGGGTAGGTCCGCCGTACCTGGTCATCGGTCTCGGACAAGGGGTCGTTGACCACCACGTCGCCGTCGATCGTGAAGCCGCAGACGATCTTGATGCTCCCGGCAGGTGAGTAGCCTGCTCCCGCGAGCTCGCCTATGCGGAAGCTCTGTGCCGTGGCAACGGGAATGCCGGCGGTGATGAAGCGTTCGAGCTCGTTCAGCGAGCGGAGTCGGGTGACCAGACCCGCAAGGCCGTAACGCGCGGGATAGGCGGCGTTGAAGGCCCAGTTGCCGCAGCCTTTGTATGCGTAGTCGTAGACCGCTCTTGCGGTGAAGTCCACCTGGGGTGCTGTGTCCGCGGGATCGATCCAGAGCATTTCGGAGTCGGCGGGTCCGCAGCCGAAGTACTCCGTGAGCATGGCGGTGCAGGCCGGAGCGGACCAGGCTTCTCCGCCCCCGTCCCATTGGGGGCTGTGACCGGTGTGCAGCTCCTGGGAGCGGCGCGGGACGTCCAGCACCGTTCCCCACGCCCCGCCCGGCCCGCTGACTGTTTGTCGACGGTCAGCGGGGATGGCCGATGCCGAAAGCTGAAGGGCGCGTACCGAGGGGCCCTCGGGAGCGTCATCGGTGCGTGCGAGGCGGACTTCGAGCTCGTAGGCCAGGACCGGTCGGCCTGCGGCCGCCACGAAGACGTCCACGTCCGCCGTTCCGAACGAGCCGGTCTGTCCGGGCACGGTGGTTCGGTGGACGACTTCGTCACTCGACGCCCAGTGGCCCATGACGAACCAGGGGGATTCCCCTCCTTGAGCGTCACGCACCCGGAGGCGCACTGTCAGGCGAGTGGCCGCGGGCGTGTCGGCGGTCCACGAGGGGATGAGCTCCTGGGCGGGAAAGGGCAGGTCCTGCCAGCCGGTCGAGTAGGTGCCGTACTTCCACGCGACGGTCGCGTGGCCGTGCTGGTCGACGAAGGTCTCGCTGCCCTCCGGAGACCGCAGACGCAAGGCTCCGTCCCACCAGGCTGTGCTTCCGAGAGGAGCGTCGGCGAATCGGCGAGCGTCTGCCCAGCGGTGCAGGACCGCCTTGAGCGTGGATGGATCAGTCTCTTGCCCGCGATTCTCGCCTGTCACGGTCTTCCTGCCGTCTCTGTAGATCCGGGTGTCCTCCGGTGAAACCCGGCCTGGCGCTGTCAGCGGGGCGGGGCCCACATGCTATCGGCCCGGAGCTCCGCGGAAGGGTCTCCGGGCCTCACCATCAGCAGCTGCTAGTCCAAAGCTCGAGGCAGGCGTTCGGAGGACCTGACCAGCACGTCGTCCGCCCGGACGAACATGATGCGGTGGCCGTACTGCACCTGGTGGTACCGGATCGATCCGCGGACCACGGTGTGGCCGGCAAGCTCGAAGGTCTTGGAGTGGTAATACTCCCCGTTCACGCTCTGGCCGACGCTGTAGGACTGCCCGGGAAGAAGCGTGTACTGGAGCGGTACCAGCGGCTGGACCGGGATGTCCGACGGGTACGCCTCGGCCTCCGGGTAGGCGCGACCATAGAGGGGAGCGCTGTCGAGACCGGGACGAAGCTGGGCCACCAGCCCCTTGGCGGGAAGAGTCTTGCCGCGCCCGGCGTCGTCCTTGAACCAGCCCTTCTGCCCCAGGTACCACAGGGCCGTCCACGCGCCGCGTCGCTCCGCCACGACGTATCTCTGGCCTGTGCTCACCCGGGCGGCATGGTTGTAGACGGACCACGAGCCGGGGGACGGCCTGATGCCGATGTCGGTGACCAGCGGCGCGTCGTCACGCGGTTCGGTGCGCAGCGTGATGGACGCGGATCCGTGGACGGGGCAGAGGTCGGCCGGGGTCGCTCCGCAGTAGTACGGCTCGTTGTTGCTGCCATAGTCGGGATGGATGGTGACGAGCTGCGAGGTCGACGGGCCTTGGGCTTTGAACGGCTTGCCCAGCAGGTCGAAGTAGTGGTCCCAGTCCCAGTACGGTCCGGGGTCCTGGTGCATGCCCGCGACGTTCGCGGGGACGGTGCCCGGGACATTGTCGTGCCCGATGATGTGCGCCCTGTCGAGCGGGATGGCGTACCTCTTCGCCAGGTAGCGAACGAGCCGGGCGGACGTTCGATACATCGCCTCGGTGTACCACTGGCCGCCCTGGGCCAGGAATCCTTCGTGCTCCAGTCCGATGGACTTGGAGTTGACGTACCAGTTGCCGGCGTGCCAGCCGACGTCCTTGGCCCGTACGTGGTTGGCGATATGGCCGTCCGCCGAGCGGAGACTGTAGTGCCAGGACACGTAGGTGGGGTCCTGGACCAGCTGGAGGGTGGTCTTCCAGGTGGCTTCCGTGTCGTGGATGACGATGTAGTCGATGGCTTGATTGCCGGGGCGGTCGGAAAGGTCGTGGTTGCCGAAGTCGCCCGCGGTTTCGGACAGCATCTGGTACGGCGCGGGGAGCCATTCGCAGGCCAGTTCGCGGGGGCACTCAGCGCCGGGAGCCGTGGTCTTCAACGCGAGCTTGTCCAGCTGCCCGGTCGCCGGTTCGACGGTGAGCGGAGCCAGTGTGACCACGGTTCCGTCGTCTGTACGCCTCGACTGTCCGGAATTGATCAGAGTGAAGACGTCGTCGGCGAACCGTCGCGCCGTGCCGCTCTCCGTTGCACCGGAGTAGGCGGCGACCGCTCCGTACCACTGGGCGGGGTCGGAGCTGAGGGGCGCGCCGGTGGCCACCTGATAGGCGGCCAGGAGGGCGGCTCCGCCTTCGATATTGGCGGCCGGGTCCGTCTTGAGGAGTCCGGTGGGCAGTCCGGTCAGATCGGCGGCCTTGTCGAGGGTCTGCAGGACTTCGGGGCTCGGATTGTTCTCTGTCACTGCGTCAGGTGACAGCGTAGGGCGGGATGCGTCGCCTCGGGGGTCTTCGTCGCCATCGGAGTGATGAGGCGTGCCGGCGAGGGCTCCTCGGGCGTCGGTCAGGTGCATGGGTCCGTATCCCGCGTCCATGCTGGGTGTGCCGCCGTGGTGGTCCCATCTGCTTTCCAGATAGGAAACGGCCAGCAGGACGGGTTCAGGAACCTTGTGGTGCTCGCTCGCGGAGTGAAAGAGCGAGGCTCGGGTCGTGGTGTCCGAGGCCGCCCTGGAGTGTTGGGGAGGTCGGTCCTGGGCCGTGGCCGGGGCGAACGTTCCGATGAGCAGAGCCGTGGTGATCATGGCGGTGGTCGCCGTCCCTCTGGGCCGGCTGTGTGGTGTCACGTACTCCTCCTTCATGCGGGGTCAGTTACGGGGAAGTGGCAGGCGGTGAGGTGTTGGGTTCCCTGGCGTACTCGAAGCTCCGGTTCGGTCAGGCACTGTTCGCGGGCGTAGGGGCAGCGGGTACGGAAGCGGCAGCCGGAGGGTGGTGAGGCGGGAGAGGGCAGATCTCCCTCCAAGAGGTGCTGTTCAGTGGTTGCCTGCCGCCGGGGGTCGGGAATCGGCGCTGCGGCGAGGAGGGCGCGGGTGTAGGGGTGGCGCGCCTGCGTGTAGATCTCCTCTCGCGTCCCGGTCTCCACGATCTTTCCCAGGTACATCACGGCGATCCGGTCGCACAGGTGCTGCACCACGGCGAGATCGTGGGAGATGAAGACGCAAGCGAGGTTGAGGTTCTTGCGCAGGTCGTCCAGGAGGTTGAGGATCTGTGCTTGGACGGAGACGTCCAGGGCGGAGACGGGTTCGTCGCACAGGAGCAGCTCCGGGCCCAGGGCCAGGGCGCGTGCGATGCCGAGCCGCTGGCGCTGTCCGCCGGAGAACTGGTGGGGGTATCGGGTGCTGTGGGAGGGATCCATGCCTACCGTTGTGAGGAGTGCTTCCACCCGGGAGGTGCGCTCGTTCCTGGGGACCGTGTCCGCGTGGATCGCGAACGGTTCCCCCACGATCTGCCCTGCTGTCATGCGTGGATTGAGTGAGGTGTAGGGGTCCTGCAGGACCATCTGGACACGACGGCGGATGAGGCGCAGTTCCTTGCCCGGCAGCGTGAACAGGTTCTTGCCGTCGATCGTGATAGTGCCTGACGTAGGCCGGTCGAGGGCCATCAGCAGGGCGGCCAGGGTGGATTTTCCGCAGCCGGACTCGCCGACGATGCCGAGTGTCTCTCCGCGCCGGACCGTGAGGTCGATGCCGTCTACGGCCCTGACCGATCCTGTGTGCCGTTTGAGCAGCACACCTTCCGTGATCGGGAAGTGCCGGGTGAGCCCTTGGGCTGTCAGGAAGGCTGGGGTGGTGTCAGCCGACGGAGGCATGGTGTACCTCCTCGGCGAAGTGGCAGGCGCTCTGATGGCCCGTGGTCGGAAGGGAGCGCAGTGTGGGTGCTTCGGTCTCGCATCGCGCTTCGGCACGGGGGCAGCGAGGGTGAAAGGCGCAGCCTTCCGGGACGGCGGTGGGCAAGGGCGGGGTGCCGGCAATGGGGATGAGGGGCTTGCCCAGGCGGTCGATTCGCGGGACGGAGTTCAGTAGTCCTCGGGTGTAGGGATGGGCAGGTCGTGTGTAGAGGTCGTCGGCTTCGGCGGACTCCACGGTGCGGCCCGCGTACATCACGGTGATCCTGTCGGCTGCTTCGGCGACCACGCCGAGGTCATGGGTGATCAGGAGAAGACCCATGTCGGTCTCATCTTGTAGCTGTTTGAGAAGCCGCATGATTTGCGCCTGGACGGTGACGTCGAGAGCTGTCGTGGGTTCGTCGGCGATCACGACTTCCGGGTCGAGGGCGAGCGCCATGGCGATCATGACGCGCTGGCGCATGCCGCCGGAGAACTGGTGCGGGTAGTCGTGGACGCGGCGAGCCGCGGCTGGGATGCGGACACGGTCCATGAGCTCGATCGATCGGGCGAGCGCGGCCTTGCGCGGCATTCCGCGGTGCACTCGGTACATTTCGGCCAGCTGCTCCCCCACCGACAGCACGGGGTTGAGCGCGGTCAGGGCGTCCTGGAAGATCATCGCGATGCGTGTACCTCGCACCAGTCGGTGGTGATCCGGCGCCATGGAGAGGAGGTCATCGCCCCGGAGTCGGGCGGTGCCACGGGTGATGTGCGCGGGCGGGGTGTCGAGGAGGCCCATGACGGCCTGCGCGGCAACGGACTTCCCTGACCCGGATTCGCCGAGGAGGGCCAGGGTCTCGCCTTCCGCGAGGGTGTAGGAGAGACCGTTGACAGCGCGGACGATGCCGCGCCGCGTCCGGA
This sequence comes from Streptomyces sp. JL2001, assembly GCF_050917515.1. NCBI lineage: Bacteria > Bacillati > Actinomycetota > Actinomycetes > Kitasatosporales > Streptomycetaceae > Streptomyces > Streptomyces sp. JL2001. Next base: position 228,122 of record NZ_CP169421.1, read on the forward strand.
ATTCGACGCTGAGGTCCTCGACCTGCAGAAGCGGTGGTGGGGCGGCGGACACGGCGCTCATTTCAGTCGAGGGTCGAAGGCGTCGCGCACGGCGTCGCCGAGGAGGATGAAGCTCAGCACGGTCGCGGACAGGAAGAGCGCGGGGAACAGCAGCAGGTGCGGGTAGTCGAGGACGAAGGCCTGCGCCGCGTTCAGTTGGAGCCCCCAGGACACCTGGGGGTATTGCAGCCCTACCCCCAGGAAGTCGAGGGTCGCCTCGCCCGAGATGACGGCTCCGACGTTGAGCATGGCGACCACGATCACGGGGGTGATCGCGTTGGGAAGGATGTGGCGCATCATGAGGCGCAGCGGACGTGCGCCCAGCATGCGGGCGGCGCGCACGTAGTCGGCACCGGTGAGTGCCATGACCTGGCCTCGCATGATGCGTGTCATGGTCGTCCACCCCAGGGCTGTGAGGACGAGCACCATCGCGCCGAGTCCGTGGTCGGGGAAGGCGACGAGGATGACGGTCGCACCGAGCACGAAGGGGAGGCCGAAGAAGATGTCCGTGATGCGGGAGACCAGGGCATCGAGCCAGCCACCGTAGAAGCCGGAGAGCAGACCGAGGACGACGGCGATCAGGAGGGACGCGGCGGTGACGGCGAGACCGGCGACGAGCGAGGGACGGGTGCCGCGGATGACCTGGGCGAGATAGTCGCAGCCTTGCAGGTCGAAACCGAAGGGGTGGCCGGCGGATGGTCCGACCTTGGAGTTGACCAGGTCGCATCGATCACCGCCTTCGGTCAGCAGCGTGGTGAGGATGCCGGGCGCTGCCGCCAGCGCGGTCATGATCAAGAGGGTGATCGTGGCCGCCCACACCGTGGGGCGGGCGCGAAGCTCGCGCCAGGCGTCCCTGCTCAGGGATGCCCGTTCGCCGGTCGCGGGTGCCGCCGGGGCGGACGTGGCGGTGCTGTCGGCGACGGTGGTGACGGCCGTCTGCGCTCTGGCTGTGTCAGTCATGGCGGATCCTCGGGTCGAGCAGGCCGTAGAGCAGGTCGACGAGCAGGTTGGCGAGCAGGAAGATGAGGACGAGGGCGGTGGTGGTGCCTACGACGACCGGGCCTTCGCGCAGCTGGATGGATTGGAACAGCTGCTGGCCGACGCCCGGCAGGTTGAAGATGTACTCCGTCACGATCGCCCCGGCCATGAGTCCGCCCAGTTCGAGGCCCAGGAAGGTGACGACGGGGATGAGGGAGTTGCGCAGCGTGTGCTTCACGACCACGCGCCGCCGGCTCAGTCCTTTGGAGTGGGCTGTGCGGACGTAGTCCGCTCGCAGATTCTCGATGAGGGATGAGCGGGTGAGCCGAGCGACGTAGGCGAGGCCGAAGGACGCCAGGACCAGCCCTGGCAGGAGGTAGGCGAGGGGCCATCCACCCTCGGTGCCCGCAACGGGAAGCCAGCCGAGCTGCACCCCGAAGACGAGTTGCGCGAGGTAGCCGACGACGAAGACCGGGACCGAGATGACGACCGTGGTTCCGAAGAGCACGAAGCTGTCGTCCCATCTGCCTTTGCGCAGACCCGCCCAGACCCCTAGTGCCATGCCGAGGATGACTTCGAGAACCCAGGCGGTGAGGCCGAGCTGGATGGTGACGGCCCAGCGGTCGGCCAGGAGGTCGGAGACCTCCCGTCCGGTGAAGGTGGTTCCGAGGTCGCCGGTCACCACGCCGGTGATGTAGTGCGTGTACTGCATCCAGAGGGGGTCGTCGAGGTGGTATCGGGCGTGCATCTCGGCCAGTACCGCCGGTGCGACGGGCTTGTCGCCGGCGAGTCCTTGGATGGGGTCACCGGGGAGAATGAACACCAGGGTGTAGATGAGGAAGGTGGTGCCCACGAGCACGGGCAGTGCGTGCAGCAGACGGCGGACGACGAATCTCCACACGGCGGACGGTCCTTCGGAGGATCGGTCCGCGGGACGCCCTGGGCAGAGGTCCCGCGGAGGGGTCGGTTACGGCGTCACTGGCTGACGGTGACGCGGTCCAGGTGCAACCCGCTGACGTAGGGGTCGATGACGACGTTGGCCACCTTGTCGCTCCATGCGGACTGGTCCTGCCAGTTCCACAGAGGGATGTAGGGAAGCTCGCGCAGCGCGATGTCTTCGGCCCGCTGGTAGGCGGCGATGGCCTCGGCCCCCTGGGCGGCGTTGCCCTGCTTGACGAGGGCGTCGAACTCCTTGTTGCTCCAGCCCGACCTGTTACCGGGGTAGTAGAGGCCGTCAAGGTAGTTCTGGATGCTGGGGTAGTCGATCACCCAGTTCTGACGGAAGGGCCCCTTGTTGCGCTGCCCGTTGAGCAGGGTGGACAGGTCCGCGGGCGCCATCTTGCGGAACCTCACGTCCTTGATGCCGAGGTTGTCCTTGAGCTGGTTGGCGACGGAGGTCATCCACTGCTCGTAGGTGGGGTCCGAGTTGGAGAAGTAGAGCTCGAGCGTCCCCGTGAATCCACCGGCCTCCGCCAGGAGCTGCCTGGCTGCGGCAGGGTCGTAGGTGCAGGTGGCGCCGCATGCCTCAGCGCGGTGACCGGGGATCATGTCACCCGTGATGGACGTCGCCGGCTTGTACACGCCGTTGTAGATGGCCTGCGTGATGCCTTTGCGGTCGATGGCCATCGACAGGGCCTTGCGGATGCGGGGGTCAGCGAAGCGCCGGTCCTTCACCGGCAGTCCGAGGTAGTCCATCGTTCCGCTGGGTCGGATCGAGAACCGGTCTCCGAAGAGCCGCTTGGCCTGCGTGGTGTTGGCGGCGGGGACGGTGGTCAGGATGTCGACGTTGCCGGCCTGAAGTTCCGTGAACGCTGTCTCACGGCTCGTGTAGATCTTGAAGTCGACGCGGTCGGCCATCGGCTTCCGCGGGCCGGTGTAGGCGGCGAACTTCTTCAGGCTGATCTTCTGGTTGCGCTCCCACGTGCCTTCGACCTGGTAGGGCCCGTTGCCTATCGGCGCGGTGTCGAAGGCGTCGGGGTCGGTGATCGCCGCCTTGGGCAGGGGCGCGAACGCGGGGAACGACAGCAGCATGGGGAACTGGCCGAATGGCGCGTTCAGGGTCACTTGGAGCGTGTCGTCGTCCACGACCGTCAAGCCGGCGAGTCGCTGCGACGAGGGTTTGGCACCTTCTTCGGAAGGGTTGAGGGTGTCGTATCCCTTGATCTGCGAGAAGTAGTAGTTGGCGTCCCAGCCGTTCGGCCCGTAGGCGGCGGCGCTCCAGGCGTCGGCATAGCTGTGGGCGGTGACCTTCTCCCCGTTGTGGAACGTCGTCCCGGGTCTGAACTTGATCGTCCACACGATGTTGTCGGTGGTGGTCCACGATGTGGCGGCGAGCGGTCTGACGCTGCCGTCCTCGGGGTCGAGGGTGGCCGGTGTGTCGAAGAGGCCTTGCAGCACCTGAAGCGAGTAGCTGCTGGTGGTGCGGCCGGGCAGCAGATGGTCCGGTTCGGTCAGAGCAACCGAGTAAGTTCCGCCGGGCTTGTTGGAAGCACCTTTCGGTTTCGCAGAATCGGTGGGGCCACAGGCCGTTGCGGCCAGGATGAGAGCGAGGGCGGCGGGCGCCGCGAGAGCGGTGGGACGACGTGGTGTCATGTGCGCTGCGCTCTTTTCGGAAGAAGCGGTCCGTAGCTCATCCGGACCGGGAGGGCGGGCATGTGCGGCTCTCGGGGTGAGGTCAGGCCGACACCGTAGGGAGGTGACCGCGCAGGCAACGACCGACAAGATGTCCATGGAGACTGCGTCGAGGTGGACGTTCGGTCGCTGCCGGATCGAGTCAGCCGAGAGGGCCGACCGAGCGCGGCAGCAGCGTGGCGGGGCAAGCCTGCGATGCGGTCGCACCGCCCTAAGAACCATCTGCGAGCGGGCTGTCGATGCAGCTCAGGCCTCAGAAGGTAAGGCGTCAGGAAGTCGGGATCGCCGCCCGCACTGACGGAAACAGAACATACAGATCGCCGTGATGCTCGGCTAGCGTTAACGCCTGTTACGACGCCCTGAGGGGACCCCTGCCGCCATGGACCGCGGGGGTGAACCCTGTCCATCCCCTTGACGGCACCGGCGCACGCAACGCCAGAGTGTCCCTCGCACATCGTCGCCACGTCGCCCACGGAGGCAGTCATGTCATCCAACAGGTCCGCCGATTCCTCGCGTCGCCCCTCCCCCACGCGCCGTGCGGTGCTGTCCGCCGCCGCTGTGGCCGGGTGTGCCACGGCACTCTCCCCGGCAGCCGCTCGCGCCGCAGCACCGCGCATCCCGGCAGCGCCGAGGCAGATGCGCGGGCTGTGGATCGCGTCCGTGGTGAACATCGACTGGCCCACGCGCACCGGGCTCGATCCAGCAGCCCAGCGCGCCGAGTTCGTCCAGTTGGCGGACTACGCCCTCGCCACCGGCTTCAACGCCCTGTTCGTACAAATCCGCCCCACAGCCGATGCGTTCTGGCCGTCGCCGCACGAGCCCTGGTCCCAGTGGCTCAGCGGATCACAGGGCAAGGACCCCGGCTACGACCCACTGGCATTCATGGTGGAGACGGCGCACGCCCGAGGACTCGCCTTCCACGCTTGGTTCAACCCCTACCGGGTGTCGATGCAACCCGACGTATCCGCGTTGGTCCCCGACCATCCCGCCCGCACCAACCCCGAATGGACCGTCAGCTACGGCGGCAAGCTCTACTACAACCCCGGCGTGCCCGCCGCGCGCCGCTTCTGTCAGACCGCCATGCTCGATGCCATCACTCGCTACGACATCGACGGGGTCCATTTCGACGACTACTTCTATCCCTATCCGGTGCCGGGCACGGACTTCCCCGACGAGGACGCCTTTCGCAATCACGCGGATGGCCACACCGACAAGGCAGCCTGGCGCCGACACAACGTCGACCTCATGGTCCGCGAGATGCGGGACGCCATCCGCGCCGCACGGCCGAACGCCCTCTTCGGAATCAGCCCCTTCGGCGTGTGGCGCAACGCCGCGACCGACCCCCGCGGTTCGAACACCACAGCCTTCCAGTCCTACGACGGCCTGCACGCGGACACTCGCGGATGGGTACAGCAAGGATGGCTCGACTACATCGCGCCGCAGGTGTACTGGCACATCGGCCTCACCGTTGCCGACTACGCCGTCCTCGCACCGTGGTGGGCCGAGGCCGTCAGGGGAACAGACACAGAGCTGTGGATCGGACAGGCCGTCTACAAGTCGGGAGCAGCCGGGCAGCCGGCCCCCTGGCAGGACGGCAAGGAGTTGACGCGCCACCTCACGCTCAACGCCACACTGCCTGAAATAGGCGGAGACCTCTTCTTCAGCGCCAAGGACGTACGAGCCGACCGGGTCGGCGATTTCACCACCATGCGCCTCGCGCACTGGCGGCAACCCGTCCTCGGCCCCCTACCCGCACGTCTGGAAGGCCGGCCGCTCCTGCCGCGGCCCACGGTCGACGTCCGGAGGACGTCCACCGATGGCAGCACAACCCTCCACGTCACGGCCGGTGCACACGGCAGCATCAGCACCCCGTTCCGGTATGCGATCTACCGCTTCTCCGGAAAGCCGGGCAAGCGGCCTGACATCGCCACCGCCACCTTGGTCGCCGTCATTCCCGGCGGACTTCGGGCCACGCATGTCGACTCCAACCCACCCACAGGGGAGTCCTGGTACGCGGTGTCGTCCGTCGACCGCCTGCAGCGGGAGAGTAAACTGTCACGACCCGCCCACCGGAGCGCATGACCGACTCCGACACCCCGTGCAACCACCACGACAGCCGCAGAACTCGCCCCCATCAGCTGAAGCCCAAAGGCTGGACCGTCACCCGCGGCTTCGCTATCGGCCCAGCACCCCCGAGGTCGCTGGGCCGACACATCCTCCGCACACAACTCCTCTTGCCAGACCCCCGCTCGAAGTCCGTGCGGCTTCGACATGGAGTCGACAGCGCAAGCCACTTCCTGGACCATGCGTCCCATGCCCCTCACCGTTCGCGATCTCTTGGCCATACCGTCCCTGCGCCTGCGCCTCATCGCGGGCGGCGCAGGCCTCGGCCGAGTAGTTGAGGCAGCCCATGCAACCGAGACCACGTCTCCCGCCGCCTGGCTGGAAGGCGCCGAAGTGGTGATGACCACCGGACTGCTGCTCACGGGCGACGATGCGGACAGCGCGGCGTATGTCGACGAGCTCCGCGAAGGCAAGGCCTCCGCGCTCATCGTCGGCGTGGGTGGAGGCCTTCCCTTGCAAGCTGTGCCCACGGCGTTGAGCCAGCATGCAGAGCGGGCAGGAATGCCCCTGCTCGTCGCCCCCGCCACCGTTCCTTTCGCGTCCATCACCAAGGCGGTGTTCGTAGCTCGCGCATCGGAGGAGCGGCGCCTCCTCGAACGAACCCTCCGCACCCAGCGTCGGCTGTCTGCGGCGGCCGCTTCCAGCGACGGGCTGGAGGGCCTGCTCTCTTCCTGGGTCCAGGCAACCGGATCGGGCGTAGCGGTGTGCGATGCGTCCGGACGGCTCCTCAGCGCGGCGGGAACCGACGGCCAGGCCCTGCTGACCGAGGCAGCGCCGGTGATCGACACCGTCGCCTTGCACGGTCTGCGCGGCAGCGGCGGAGGAGACCTGCCGTGCGGAAAGGTCGTCGTACAGCCCCTGGGCACAGCACGAATGCGTGGCCTCGCGGTGCTTCTCAACGCTGACTCGGCCGAATCCCGGCTGCTGATCAGTGTGCTGGTTTCCCTGCTCTCCGTGGAGCTGGAGCGTCGCCACCTCGCGGACGAACCTCAACGCCGGCGGCGTGCAACCCTGCTCGCTCGACTCTTCACCACCGATATCACCGCCGAGCAGGCGCATGCACTCCTTCGTACGGCTGACGTCCCGGCCGGGCCTGTTCGAGCCGTGGCTGTGCAAGCCGCGGGCGACCCCGTCGAGCTCGCTGCCGATCTGGCGCTGGCCCTCCCCGGAGGGCTCGCACGAGTAACCGGTGGCACGGTGGAAGTCGTCGTCGCCCAGGACACGGACATACACGCGGTGCTCCGCCGCTTCGCCCCCGGCAGACCCGCCGGCATTGGTCCCGCCGTCGCGCCACAACATGCCGCTCTCTCCCTACGCCAGGCCGTCGCCCTTCTTCCCTCCAGCGCGGAACTGGGAAGGCCCATCAGCGCAGCCGAGGCGGGCTCTGTAAGACTCCTGCTCAGCCTGGGCAGCCCAGCAACACTGGCCGCCTTCGCGGACACGGTGCTCGCGCCGCTGGATGCCGCGGACCCGGCCGGCGAACTCACCGAGACACTGCGTGTCTGGCTCGAGACCAACGGGTCTTGGGCGGAAACGTCCAACCTCCTCGGGCTGCACCGGCACACCGTGCAGAACCGGATCGAGAAGGTGGCCAAATTGACGGGCAGACAGCAAGACCGCGCAGAGGACCGCATCGATCTTTGGCTCGCACTCACCGCTCGCGCCGTAGGTCTGCCGCGCCCCCAACAGCACAAGTAGACCGACGAGTCCGCCACAGAGCCAAACAGTCCACTTCGCCGGAGCTCGCATCGACATCACGTCGATTCCGGCACCAGGTTGACGCTGCCTACAGTGTCCCCCGCTATCACCAGATCGCTGACACCCCGGCACTGGCACCCGCTCCGCCGTGGTCGACGCGTTCCCCACACCCCGGATCCGACCACGCTTCGGCCACGGCGCGCACATCGACGGCCCACCAGCGCGCAGCCGAAGTTCCCCCCTTCCATGGGGGCAGCTGGGCACCGGCCCAGCGGACACGAAGCCTGCTACTCGTCCCGGTGGCAGCAACCGCACAGAGGTTCGTTCGTCCGCAGCTCACTGCAGGAGGAAATCTCGTGAAGGTCCGTTCCGTCATCACCGCCCTGGCCCTCGTCCTCGGCGCGCTCTTCGCGCCCGGAGTCGGCGTCCTCACCAGCGCCACGGACGCCCACGCGGTCACCAAGATCAGCCATGCCACGGCGACGTCGATGTTCCGCAGCTCCGGAATCACCTGGTCCTCGTCCGGCGGCTGCTCCGACCGCAACAACCCCACCTGCACGTCCTTCGAGCAGCTCAACCTCGCCACCGCCCAGGGCGCCCAGACCCTCAAGAGCGCCAGCGGCTGCGCCCTGAACATCACCGGCGGCACCGAGACCGGCCACGCGTCGGGCACGTACTCGCACTGGAACGGCTACAAGCTCGACTTCAGCAAGGCCACCTGCGTCACCAACTACGTCAAGAACACCTTCACCTACATCGGGGTCCGCGGCGACGGCGCCCCGCAGTGGAAGTCGGGCGCCGGAAACGTCTACGCCGACGAGGGCAACCACTGGGACGTGACGTTCTACAACTGCGGCGGCTGCTGACCAGGCGAGACTGACTGCGGGTGTCGGATCATCGAGACTCTCGCCACCCACCGAAGGTGCCCCCATCGCCTGCTGCTTGTGGTGGCCTCGCCTGCCGGCGAGGCCACCACAAGCAGGGCTGTAGCCGTAGGCATCCGCCGACGGCCACAGCATGCGGCTGATGTTCAGGCGAACCACCGTGTCAGAAGCCTCTGGCAGCGCTCTGCGGCGGCCCGAGGCATGACCTCGCCTGGGCGCGCTCTGCCAGCCGCCGCGGTACGGAGAACGCTGGTTCAGGGCGACTGGTGAGAAAGGGCAGCAAGGCGTCCGTGCCACCTCGTGCTGTGGTGTCACCACTGCGGCAACGAAGGGGTGACGACCCGCTGCGTCCACAGCATGCGCCGCTCCCGCCTCAAGCGCGGCGCCCAGATCAGGGCCCTCTTCGTCGAGCACTGCGGCGACACCAGGAGGGCCCTCTCCGTCTGCCGTTGCACCAGCGTCCAGCCGTTACCCGCACGGTTGCCGAGCTCCTCGTGGCTGAAGGGCGCGAAACCTCCGGCTCAGGGCGAGATCGGCACCCCACACCCGGTCGCAGCCCTCTTCCGCCGCGAGACGCCAGGCTTCCTCGACGAATCGACACGCGGTGTGTGGGGCAATGCTCAAGACCTGTGGATCAGCCTCGCGCGGAGCGCGGAGCGCGGAGCGCGAAGCGCGATGGGCGATGGGCTCGTGGCTGTGCAGCATCAGCATCGTCCCGTCAGCGGGGGCATCGCTCGTGGGCGCCGGTCCAACTGGCCGAGGGGCCATCCCACGGCGGCCGAAGCATCCACGCGGCCCGTCATGTCCGAGGCCCGAACGTCGCCGGCCGGAACGATGGCGGGGCACACGTCCGCAGCCCCACGACATGGTTGCCGCTCGGCCCGTTGCCGGAGAAGTCGCCCAGCCGCCGGGCTCGACGACGCGGCAAGGGGCCCACTGACCGTTCATATACGCGACCGTGACGGAGAGGGTACGAGCCCCGGCATGCCCTGCGCGCCCCCGCAGGAACGGCGGCCCACCGGGCGCCTCCACGCACGGGTTCGCCGCCTGCGAGACATGGAACACGGACGCGGTGCGGCGATTCCGGGGTACGCGACCTGCATGGAGGGCAGAAGACAGACTGTTGTCGTTTGACAACTATAACCGTGAGGCAACAAAGTAATCGCGTCGTGTTGCACGGGAGGGATGTGTCATGTTCCGGTGGGCGGAGAGCGCTCCAGACGCGGGCCATCCGGGCATCGGGCCGCGAGAGCGGCCGGCGGCCCGCACGGCCGGTCAGGCCGTACGATCCTCCGCCGGGGAGGCGCTGCCGTGTATCTGCGTCGCCGCCACGTCGCAGAACGCCTCCAGCCCCTCGAGGAGCGCAGTGCGCTTGGCCGCCGGCATCAGGTCCAGCACCGCCCGCAACTCCTGCTCACGTCGCTCGCGCAGGTCGCCGAGGAAGGTGCAGCCCTGGTCGCTCAGGTGGAGCCGCACCTCGCGCCGGTCCAGCGGGCTGATCACGCGCTCGACGAAGCCGGCCGCCACCAGTCGGTCGCAGAGTCGGCTGATGGACGGAGGCGTGGAGGCGAGGGAGTCGGCGAGGGTGCGCAGGTTGATGCCGTCCTGGTGTTCGATCATGAGCAGCACGCGCATCTGAGAGGGAGAGGCGGGCGCGGTCGAGGCCCGACCCCAGAGGACTTCCAGCAACTCCCCAGCCGTCGAGGTCACACGTGCGGCCTCGACGGGTTCCGTGCGGGGGTGGAAGACAGTCACCGTCACACTCTCGCAGACACCAGGGCAGTCGCCAGCCTACAAGGCGACGGCGAGGTCAAGGGAAGTTCGGACGATCCGTGCGGATCGACTCAGCCGCGAGCCGACCGAGCAAGATCCATTCTCGTACGTCCAAGGATAGGTATTTCTTTCACCGTGAACAGATTTGTGACCGCCGAGCGCGCCTTGCGCACGGCGGCCCCGCACGAGCTGCTCGACGCCGTGCGACGCGTGCTCTCCGAGGAGTACGCGGCGGAGTCCGTCGAGCTGTTCCTGGCCGACTACGGCCTCACTGTGCTCCAGCCCGTGTCGGTGCCGCCACACACCGCGCAGCCGGTCGCGGGTGCACGACAGCCCCGCGGGGCGGGCCTTCGGCGCACAGGAACCGTTCATCGAGAAGGCGGACAGCGCCTCCATGCGCATCCACCTGCCGGTCACCGTGCGCGGGGACCGACTGGGCGTGCTGTCCGTCACACTGGGGAACGACGGGGCCACGCGCGGCGTCCTGGGAGAACTCGCGGACATCGCAGAGGTACTGGCGCACGAGGTGGTCGTGGCCGAGCGCGACACGGACGTGTACCTGCAGGCGCGCCGCAAGGCCCGCCTCACCCTGGCCGCCGAGATGCAGTGGCAGTTGCTGCCGGGCCGCTCCTGCTCCCGGCGCGAGTACGACCTCAGCGCGCAACTGGAGCCGGCGTACGCGCTCTTCGGGGACAACGTCGACTGGACCGCCACCGCGGACCGCCTGCAGCTCTACGTCACCAACGGCACGGGTGAGGGCGTCGAGGCCTCTCTGCTGACGAACCTCGCCATCAACGCCCTACGCAACGCGCGCCGGGCCGGCATCACCATCGAGAACCAGGCGGCCCTGGCCGACCAGGCCGTGTACGCCCATTACCAAGGGCGCCGCCACCTCGCCGTACTGATGTTCGACTTCGACCTCTCGACGGGCCGGGCGAAGGTGGTGGACGCCGGATCCCCACGGCTGCTGCGCCTGCGCGACGGGGTGGTCGAGCATGTCGACTTCGAGGCGCAGCTTCCGCTGGGGATGTTCGAGGAGACCGACTACGTGGTCCAGGACTTCCAGGCCGAGCCGGGCGACCGGCTCATCCTCGTCGGCGACCGAGCGCACGCGGCGGCGGCACCCGAGGGCGAGACGTACGGGGACGCCGCACTGGCCCGAGCGATCACGTCCACCCGCCTGCTCCCCGCCTCCGAGGTCCCTCGCGCCGTACTGCGGGAGCTGACGGGCCATCGTGGCCGGTCGGCCCCGAAGAACGACGCCCTGGTCGTCTGCCTGGACTGGCGGGGGCGCTGAGCCGGGGGCCGGATGTGCGCATCGTGTGTCGTTCCTGCGACCCGCGCCGAACCAATGCTTGTCATGTGGCAATAATTGTCGAGGTGTACCGGTCATGGTGCAGCAGCCGGTCCTGAGGAGAGACGATGCAGGTGTCGAAGCGGGAAGCAGCCGAATCGGCGGCGCGGGAGCTGAGTGGCTTCCTGGAACGCCGTCGCGAACAGATCGCCCAGCGGTGGGCGGACGCGCCGCTTTTCAGAACGGTGTTCACGATCTCCCGCGACGAGGCCGTGGAGGCGTGCAAGACCGTGGTGAACGCCCTGGCCGACGTCGCCTCGACCGGCCGGCTGGACGACATCGCGGCTCCCGGCTTCGACCCGGCCCGAGAGCAACTGGGCCGCATGGCCGCCTCCCGTGCCCGCAGTGGATTCAGTCCGGCCCAGATCGCGGAGGAGGCCGCCGGCCTGCGGGTGACGGCCTACGAGTCGCTGCGCGGCGACGTCCTCGACCGGCCGGCCTCGGGAACTCAGGACGTCGCGATGGCGCTGACCGTCCTGATGGGCACCCTGAGCCTGGTGATCATGGAGACGACGGTCAACGCCGGCGAGGAGCTGATCGCGCGGCAGCGGCAGCAGCTGCTGGAGGTGGCCACTCCCGTGATCAACCTGTGGGAGGGCGTCGTCGCGGTGCCCCTGATAGGCACGTTGGACAGCGCCCGCAGTCAGGTGGTCATGGAGTCGCTGCTGGACGCCATCGTGGACCAGCGGGCCCGCTACGCGATCCTGGACATCACGGGCGTGCCCACAGTCGACTCGCTCGTCGCGCAGCACCTGATGAAGACGGTCGCCGCGGCCCGTCTGATGGGAGCCGAATGCATCGTCTCCGGCATCCGTCCGGCCATCGCGCAGACCATCGTGCACCTCGGCATCGACCTGAGTTCGGTGATCACACGCACTTCGCTGGCCGACGCCCTGGCCCACGCGCTCGCCCGGCAGGGGATCGAGGTCTCCCCCGCGGCCGGTGCGACCCCGCGATGACGGCCTCGCTTCCGGGCGGCCCGGGCGTGGTGCCGGTCCTGGCGCTGGGGGACGTCCTGCTGGTCTCCCTCCAGGGGGAGCTGCACGACGGGATGGTCGAGCAGCTCCGACAGGACATCACGTCCCGCGTCGCCGGCAGCAGCGCGAGTGGCGTGATCGTGGACGTGTCCGGCGTCGAGATCGTCGACTCCTTCCTGGGCCGGGCGATCGCGGAAGTCGCCGCCAACGCCCGCCTGCTGGCCGCCCGCACCGTGCTGTGCGGGATGCGGCCCGCCGTGGCGATCACGCTGGTCGAGCTGGGCCTGACCCTGCCCGGCCTCGTGACCGCGCTCGACGTCGAGCGCGCCCTCGAACTGCTCAGAGGCGACGCCCCCGCGGCCGTCCCGGGCGCCCCTGCGGGGTGTTCGTGACGCCGGCCTCCGATCCCGGCACCGCGACGAGCCTGCCGATCGGCTCGGACGCGGACCTGGCGTGGGTGCGCCACCAGGTGCGGCAGTTCGCGGCAGATCTCGGGTTCGGGCTCGTGCAGCAGACCAAGATCGTCACCGCGGCCAGCGAACTGGCCCGGAACACCCTGATCCACGGCGGTGGAGGAAAAGCGGTGATCACCCCGATGACCAAAGGGGCGACGTGGGGGCTGCGACTGTCCTTCGTCGACACCGGCCCCGGAATCCGCGACGTCGAGTTGGCGATGACGGACGGGTACACCACCGGGGGAGGTCTCGGACTGGGCCTCAGCGGATCCAGGCGGCTGGTGGACGAGTTGACCATCGACACCCGGCCCGGTGAAGGCACCGCCGTCACCCTCGTGGCCTGGGCCGCCGGCGTGCCCACCGCTCGTCCGGGGTCCGCATGACACGCGTCTGGACCGTCCCGGTGCACGACTCGACCCGGGTGAGGGACGCCCGGGTGGCGGCCGAGGAGGCCGGCGCCCGGGCGGGCCTCGACGCCCACCGCACCGCGGTAGCGGCACTGGTGGCCACCGAGCTGGCGACCAACCTGCTCAAGCACGCCGGGGGCGGCAACATGGTGGTCGACCTGGTCGAGCTCCCGGGAACGGGGACCCGTGGCCGGGCGGTCCAACTGGTCGCCCTGGACCACGGTCCCGGCATCCGCGACGTCGCCGCCGCGATGCGCGACGGCTACACCACGAGCAAGGCGTCGCTCGGCGCCGGCCTGGGCACCTGCCGGCGCATCTCCAGCGCGTTCGGCGTGTACAGCACCCCTCGCGGCACCGTCGCGGTGGCTCGCATCGGCCAGGACGCCGGGCCGGAGGAGCAACGACCGCCCGCCCGAACCGGAGGCATCAACATTCCCCTGGCCCGTGCCGACCACTCCGGGGACGCCTGGGCCTGCGCCCGGTCGGGCTCCCGCCTCACCCTGATGCTCGCCGACGGCCTCGGTCATGGGGGCAAGGCCGCCCACGCGTCCGGCGCGGCGGTCGACGAGCTGCACCGCGTCGGGCACCTGCCGCCCGCCGAGATCCTGCGCCGCCTGCACGGGGCGCTGCGGGACACCCGCGGAGCCGCCGTCGCCTTGGCCCAACTGGACAGCGGGAGCGGGGAGCTCGCGTTCGCGGGCGTCGGCAACATCGGCGCCAGGCTGCACACCGCCGACTCGTGGGACCACCTGGTCTCCCACCCCGGCATCGTCGGCGCCCAGTTCCCCGCGACCGTACCCGTGCGTCACCGGCCCTGGAGGCCGGACAGCCTGCTCGTCCTGCACAGCGACGGACTGCCCAGCCGATGGGTACCGCCCCACGACCCCGCCCTCGTCGCCCACGAGCCGACCGTGATCGCCGCGACCATCCTCCGGGACGCGAGCAGCGCCGCCAGCCCCGCCCGCGACGACACCTGCGTGGCCGTCCTGACCTCCGAGCGGCAGGTGGAGCGCCCGTGAACCTGTCGGACGTCCATATGGTCACGTCGGCCGCGGACGCCGTCCGCGCCCGGACCTACGCCGCACGCCTGACGGCCGCGTCAGGTGCACCCGTCGTCGAACAGGCCCGCTTCCTCACCGCGCTGACGGAGCGCCTGCGCGCATGCCTCGCCCAGGGCGGTACGGAGGTCGCCTTCACCCTCCGGTCGTCCGCGTCCGAGGGGCCGCCGCTCGTGCGCCTCGTCGCGGAGCACCTCCCGGCCGACCCCGACCGCGGGGCGCCGTGGCGGCTGGCGCTCGTCTCGCCCGGATCCCTTCCGGCGAACCCTCCCCCGCCTGAGGGGCGGCCGGACGACACGGTTCTCGCGGAGGCGGTCCTGGCGGCGGACGCACAGACCGCAGCGATCCTGCGCCGGCTGGACGAAGCGGAGGAACAGCTCCTCCTGCACCGCGAGGAACTGCACCAGACCAACCAGGGCGTGTTGGCGCTGCACGCCGAACTCGACGCCGCCGCGCAGACCCAGCGCGACCTGTTCGACGCCGAACGAGCCGCACACGCGCGTGCGGAGAAGGCACGACGCCTGCTCACCTTCCTCGCCGACGCCAGCGCGGCTGTCACCGCGTCGCTCGACCAGGAGGACATCCTGCGGTGCCTACCCGATCTGCTCGTGCCGGAGTACGCGAGTCAGGTCGACGTCTGGCTCTTCGACGACGCGGCAGCGGACTCCGCCCACTCCGCCGCGGCGGTCGCCGCCGCCCGGAGCGACCGGCCCCAGCACGCCGGACCGCACCCCGGTGCCCTTCCCGGCGTGGACGACCTCCCGCCCTCCGCCCTGTCCCCCGACCGGCCGCTACTCTGCGTCCCCCTGACCACGCACCACACGTCGGGCGTGCTCACCCTGACCGCGCCCGGCGACCGGTTCGACGAGGACAGCAGCGTGATGCTGGTCGAACTGGCCCGCCGGACCGCCATCGCCCTGGACAACGCCCGCCGGTACGAACAGCACCGGGACACCGCCGAGGCCCTGCAACGCGCCCAGCTCACCGAGCTGCCCCCGGCCGAGGACGTGCGCCTGGCCGCCCGCTACCTCCCCGCCACGCGAGGACTCAACATCGGCGGGGACTGGTACGACGCCTTCCCCCAACCCGACGGCAGCCTGCTGACCGTGGTGGGCGACGTCACCGGACACGGCCTGCGCGCCGCCGTCATCATGGGCCAGCTGCGCACCGCTCTGCGCGCGTACGCGATCGAGGACGGCAGCCCCGCCCGGATCCTCACCCGCCTGCACCGCATGCTGCGCCACCAGCAGCCGAACCTCTACGCGACCGCCGTGATCGCCCGCTTCCGGCCAAACGACCCCCGCGTGGTGTGGGCGGCCGCCGGACACCCGCCGGCGCTCGTCCGCGCACCCGGCGGCGACGTGCGCGTCCTGGACACCAGACCCGGGTTGATGCTCGGAGTGCCCTTTCCTTTCGAGTACGAGGACCACGCCGTCGAGCTTCCGCCAGGTTCGACGCTCGTCCTCTACACCGACGGCCTGGTGGAGCGGCGGGCCAGCGGCATCGACCCGGGCATCGAGTTGCTCGGCCGGACGCTGGGGGCACTGGGCGAACCCCAGCTCGACGACCTCGAGGGGTGCGCCGAAGCACTGCTCAAGCCCCTGGTGCACGACGACGAACGCGACGACGACGTCTGCCTGCTCCTGTGCCGCACCACGTCGTACACGAGCGGGGAGCCGGAGGACGTCCGTGAGACCGGCGCCCTGACCGGCAGGTCCGACGCCCCGGATCGCTCGAGGTAGGTCCGGCCCGCTCCCGGCCCCTCAGGGCGGGTGAGGCGCCCGGTTCGGCGCTTCACCCTGGGCGGCAGCGAAGGCCTTCATGCCGCGGATCAAGGCCGACCGCTCCGCGGATTCCATGGCGGCCAGCACGCCGGCCAGCGCCTGGGTGCGCCGTCGGGCCACGTCGCTCAGCGCACGGCGGCCCTGCCCGGTCAGCCTCAACTGGACCTCGCGACGGCTGTGCGGGTGCAGGACTCGTTCCAGCATGCCGGCGGCCTCCAACCGGTCGCACAGCCGGCTGGCGGTGGGAAGCCCTATCTCCATCCGCTCGGCCAGACCGGTGACGTTCACTTCCGGCGTCCTCTCCAGTGCCCGGAGTGCGCGCAGCTGGTGGGGAGAGAACCGCACCGTCGCCTCTTGAGCGGCGCCGGCCCACAGATCGGCAAGCCGCTCCACCGCGCCGGCGACCTCGTGCGCGTCGGCGCTCGGATCGTCGCCCGAGCCCGTCGCACGGTCATCGCCTCCGGGAAGTGCCACGAACACATCGCTTTCAGGGAGGGCGGGTAGTGCGGGAGCATCCCACATTCAATCGCTGTACCCGGAGAGTCGCAGCACAACCGGCATCCTCCGAGGCGTTCGACCATACGCTTGCGCCGAGTGCCCGGGGTCGAGCCACCTTGTCCCTGGCGAACACCGTGCGCGCCGGTCGCACAGTGTCGCTGTCGTCCCACGATTCCCGTGTCCCACCACGGGAATACCAAACCCCTCGGTCCGGCTATGCACAGACCAGGTCGCCCCTGCGGGAGGTTCCAAACGACGGCCGGCTCAGCGTAGCCGGCGACGGCGGGGTGCTGGCCGGCTCGACCACAACCGCGGGCGGTAGGTGGCGATCAATGCCTCGATCTGCAGGGCTGCGGCGCGCGATTGACGATGCCGAGACCCCGGAGCAGTGATCCGAAGTGAACCGTCGTGGGCGTCGTGGCTGAGCAGCATCAGCATCCTCCCGGCTGCGGGGCACGACTCGTGGGCGTCGGTCCGCCCGTGCCGTCGGCCACGGAGTCAATCGAGGCTTCATCTCCATCGACCCGCTCCGAGGTGCTATCCCACGGCGGCCGAAGCAGCCACTCGGCCCGAAACATCCGAGCTCCGAACGTCGCCGGCCGGGACATTGGCGGGGTCACACGTCCACAGCCCCGCGACATAGTTACCGCTCGTCCCGTAGCCGGAGGAGGTCGCCCAGCCGCCGGGCTCGACGACGCGGCAAGGGGCCCACTGGCCGTTCATGTACTCGACCGTGACGGAGACGGTATCGCCGCAGCCGTTGTGGACGTCCGTATACCGCCAACTCTGGAAGTACTCCACGCACGCCGGAGCAGGCGATCCGGAGTCCGCCGCAGCAGACGGAGCGGTGGCAAGGGCCAAGAGACCTACCGCGGCCATGGCGGCAAGAGCGACGGGGCGCGACACGCGTGTCAGGTGATTTGCCATGTCGCGAATCTTCTGGCCACTTGGCCGCGCATGCAAGTTTCTGCAAGTATTTTCAGCCACATCCCCATCGGGGACACCAATGCACTGTTCAGTTGCTCATTTGACGATTGAAAGAAGTTGCACAGCTCTACTGGCCATAGTCGCGATCGAAGTCGGGCCACTGCCCATCCACCTCTTCGCCGCATCGCACGGAGCAAGGGGCACCCATCCTTGCCGTCGCCCCGTCGACGCCTCCACCAGGAGCCCTCGCGCGGCACTGAGAGCGCGACCGTCCCCTGTGCGCTGCCGCGACAGCGGTAGGGGCCGTGCCTACCCTGAAGGCATGGCGACAGTGCAGGTCAACGGCAGGGAGATCGCGTACGACCGTTCGGGCGAGGGGCCGCCCGTGGTGTTCCTGCACGGCGCCGGGCACGACGCGCGCGCTTGGAGGCCCCAACTCGACGCGCTCTCGGACGCGTTCTCGGTCGTGGCCTGGGACGAGCCGGGTGCGAGCCGCTCCGGCGACATCCCCGAGTCCTTCGGCCTCGCGGACTACGCGCACGCTCTGGCCGCAGTGGTGGAGTCGCTGGAGCTCGGTCCGGCGCACATCGCCGGACTCTCCTGGGGCGGCACCGTCGCCCTGGAGTTCTACCGCCACCACGCGGACCTCGTCAGGACGCTGATCCTCGTCGACACCTACGCGGGCTGGAAGGGCTCCTTGCCTCCGGAAGAGGTTCGGGCCCGGGTCGAGGGCACCCGCCGGATGCTGGCCGCGCCAGACGGTGGCTTCGATCCGACCCTGCCCGGACTGTTCGCCGGCGACCCGCCCGCCGCTTACGTACCGTTGTTGGACGCCATGGCGGCTGCCGTACGTCCAGAGACGCTGCGGACACAACTGTCCGTCATGGCCGTGACCGATCAGCGGGATCTCCTGCCCACCGTGTCCGTGCCCACCCTGCTGCTCTGGGGAGAACAGGACGCGCGTTCGCCACTGGCGGTCGCGCGACAGTTCCAGGAAGCGATCCCGGACACCGAGCTGCTCGTGATCCCAGGAGCAGGCCACGTCAGCAACCTGGAACGGCCGGCTGAATTCAACAGAGCCGTCCGCAACTTCTGTCAGGCCCACCCCTAAGCTTGCTCCGACCCGCCACCAGGGAAGCTGACAACCGGGCTGCTCGACAACATTCCACGCCGCACAACAGCCGAAGCGATCGCCGAGAACCGGGTCACGGGGCGACCCTGTCCGCACACGATCCGCGGTGGCGCGCGACATCGGGCACTGCCAGACCGCGCAGACGGAGACAGCGGGTGAGGACCTCGACCCCGGCGACAGATCGCTGCATTACTCGGCCTCGCCACCTGCATCATCACCCACCGTCACGTCCAACACCTCTTTCAGGACCTCCTAGGGCACGGTGAAGAGGACCTTGTCCTCGTCCGCGGCGGGGTCCGCCTGCTTGAGCGTGGCCCTGATGCTGGATCCGAGCTGGAGATCCAGGCCGTTGGTCGAGACGACCTTGGCCAGCACGGCGGGGTCGGCCAGGAACACCCTGCCCTCGCGCGGCCTGCCCCGCTCCGCGTCGGTGTCGATGACCGCGGCGTCGAACACCTCGCCCACGCGGCCCTTGAGCACCGCTGCCTCGGCCAGGTCCACGGTCTGCCGGTCCGCCAGGCCGCCCTTCCCCCGTGCCGTGTCGCAAGGGATGCAGGACAGGGCGTCGAGCACCCAGTTCGGCGGGGCCTTGTCCGCGCACGCCATCACGCACAGCTCACCGGTGTACCGGTCGACCAGGCGCCGCAGCGGAGCCGTGCAGTGGGTGTACGGGGCCGCGATCGCCGCGTGCATCGTGTGCGCCGGCATCCGTCCGTCGCGGAAGACGGTGTACTCCGACCTGAGCATCGTGCTCGTGGCCTCGCTGAGGAAGGCCATGTGCTGCTGGTTCTGGGGGTCGAGCTTGCGGACCAGCGTCGCGTACGAGATGCCGGGCCGCCAGACGATGCCCAGCGCCTTCGCGAGGTCGTGCAGGCGCTTGACCATGTTCTGATCGGTCTGCTCCCTCTGGGTCCGCAGGATGCCGGTACCGGTGTCGAGCATTATCTGGGCCGCGGACATCCCCGTCATGAGGGAGATCTGCTCGTTCCAGCCCTCGACCGGGAGCGGCGCGGCGTAGCGCAGCCGGAACGATCCGTCCTCGAGGGTGACCTCCTGGTCAGGCAGGTTCACCGAGATGCCGCCGCGCGCGATCTCGACCGCCTCCCGCAGCTCGCCGATCTCGCGCAGCAGCTTGAGGGACTCCCCCGCCGTACCGTCGTCGATGGCCTGCTGGGCGGCCGCGTAGTGGAGCTGGGCCCCGCTGCGGATCCTGGCCCGGCTCACGGACGAGTCGGTCAGGTTGCCGTGGGCGTCGAGGTCGTGCTGCCACACCAGGGCGGGGCGGACCTTGCCCGGCAGCAGGCTGGCTGCCTCCTCGGAGAGGGCGGGAGGGTGCAGGGGCACCTTGAGATCGGGGAAGTACAGCGTCTCGATCCGGTCGTGCGCCTCGACGTCCAGCGGGCTGCCCGCCCTGACGAAGGTCGCCACGTCCGCGATCGCGTAGTACACGCGGTAGCCGCCACCGGGCCGCCGTTCCAGGTGCATGGCCTGGTCGAGGTCCTTCGAGTCCGGCGGGTCGATCGTGAAGAACGGCAGGCCGGTGGCGTCCTTGTCAGGCAGGCGCGCCTCCTTCACGGCGTCGTCGGCCGCTTTGAGTACGCGCTTGGGGAAGCTCAGGGGGACCTTCAGCTCCGCGCGCAGTTCCTCCAGCGCGGTGCGCAGAGCGTCCTGGGCCTCGGCAGACATGTGCATCGGGCGGCGTTGCATGCCCAGAGCGTAGGGCGGCGGTCACGAGCCGGCGCGGCGAGCGGGGCCAGGCGGCGGAGGGGACCGGGGCGACGGCAGCCGCGCGGGGAGGGGACATCGCCGGAGGGTGCGCGCCGACAGCTACGGCACCTCGCCGCGTTGTCGGATCGCCCGAGTACGCCCAGATGGCTGCGGCCGGTGGCGGTGCCGAGGACGCCGTAGCCGCGTTTGTCGTAGCGAGTGGCCACCGCGCGGGACTGCTTCAAGCGCTTGATCGCCCGCTCGTCGGTGTTGCGCTTCTTGTACCGCTCTTCATCGAAGCCAGAGAACCCTGACCTGAGCGGCCGACTGCCGCCGGCTCCACCGGCGGCCCCCAGGCTCACCCGAGAGTCGATGCCGAAAGGGACGGACTTGAGAACACCTCGACCCTGCCGGTGCGGCCTCCGTCGTCCACCTACCGGTTCAGTGAACGTGGATGCAGAACCGGCGTGCGCGTAGTGGCTACTGCTGCTCCCACCGTGCGCGGGTGATCTCGTACCGCACGCCCCCGTGCTCGGAGCCCTCGACCATCTCCATGTCGGGGGGAGTGGGGATGGAGTCCGCGAGCCTCATTCCGAGCTTCTCCATGATGTTGCGCGATCCGTGGTTCACTGCCATCGTCTCGGCCCAGACCGTGCGTACACCGAGCCCTGCGAAGGCCTTGCTCAGCAAAGCCCGCGAGCCTTCGGTGCCATAACCCTTACCCCATGCAGCCTGCCGGAGCCGGTAGCCGAGTTCGACCTCGTCCAGCGGGCCCTGCGGCTCGGGACGCAGACAGAACCAGCCGATGAACGCGCCGCCATCCCTCTCGTGTGCGGCGAACAGTCCAAGATCGCCGCGCCACCTCTCGTAGCCGGCGATGATGTTCGGCAGGTGGCGGTCCCGGACGATCTCCGGAGCGGTCGGGTGGCCCCCGGTCAAATAGCGCATCACCGCGGCGTCGCTGTCCAACTCGATCAGCAGGTCCGCGTCGTCGGCGGTGAAGCGGCGCAGGGCCAGGCGCTCGGTCTCCAGGTAGGTGTCCACAGAGTGGATCATGCCCAGAGCAGGTCGGGCAGTTCAATGCCTGTACGCGGATGCTGTCGGCGAACCCCGAGATGCTGCCGTCGCATCGGGGAGGGTCGACACCGCGGTGGTGCGCTTGCGGACCTCAGCCGCCGTGGGCGCTTGCCGGGGTGCAGTGGCCGTAACAGCGCCCTCCTCCCCGTCTCCGGCGCATGGGCTTACGCCACGCGGTCTTCGCCATTGCCCCGGAACCATCCGGAGTCGTTGCTCAGTCAGCCAGGAGTGAGGAGGCAGAACTCGTTGCCTTCCGGGTCGGCCAGAACCGTCCAGGAGATGGCGGACTGGTCGTAATCAGGGATGGTGGCGCCCAGGGCGCGCAGTCGGGCTGCCTCCGCGGCCAGGTCGTCACCGGGGTAGGGGCGGACGTCGAGGTGGACGCGGTTCCACACGCTCTTGGTGTCGGGGGTGCGGAGGAACTCCAGGTAGGGGCCGACGCCTTGGGCGGAGCGCATGGTCGCGTGGTCGTCGGTGACCTCGTGCAGCGTCCAGTCCATCGCCTGGCCCCAGAACCGGGCCATCCGTCGTGGGTCGGTGCAGTCGACGACCACCGCGGCGATCGGCCCGGTGTCCTGGTAGATCGGACGGGGCTCCAGGACGCAGAACTCGTTGCCTTCCGGGTCGGCCATGACCGTCCAGGGGACGTCGCCCTGGCCCACGTCGGCGAGTGTCGCGCCCAGGCTCTTCAAGCGGGCGACCAACTCCGCTTGATGGGCAGCCGAGGTGGTGGCCAGATCAACGTGCACCCGGTTCTTGACCGTTTTCGGTTCCGGGCGGGCGATGATGTCGATGCAGACAGCCACGGGGTCGGGGTAGGCGAAACCCACGGGTTCGAGGTTGGTCACACCGGGTCCCTCACTGTCGACACCCCAATCAAGTGCCTCCGCCCAGAACCGGCCGAGCGCGGAATCGTCCTGGGCTTTCATGTTGATCTGCACGAGTCGTGTTGCCATGGCGCAGAGCTTGGAAGGTCCATTGCTGCGGGCACGCCGATGACCTCGACGCCTGCGGCTGTGACGGCCCGCTGCGGATGCGCCCCGGGAGAACCAGTACGCAGAACGCGCAGGAACTCGTCGGCGGGGAGATGCGGCTGAGGAAGGAGGCGCTCGCGGTGTCCGGACCCTACGGTCCACCCGCTCGCCGCACCCGAGTTCATCGGGGTTGCCGGTGCCGGTGCGCTGCCTGGACCGGCAGAGCTGCGCGCAGGGCGCGGCCACCGTGCCCGCCGAGGCTGGTCGCTCAGTTGCGCGAGTCGAGTTCTTTCGGACCGTAGAGGGCCGCGGTCTCTCCCGCGGTCAAGGCCCAGTAGCGGTCCCCGAAGGACCAGTGCCACCACTTCCCTGATGATTGAATGTGTTCAAGCATCAGGGAAGGGGCGGGTGTGAGTGAGTGGCATGTGGTGTGGGTGCCCGACCCGGGCCGGTGGGGGACGCTTCCTGAAGCGGGAGTGCTGGGGGTCGAGGACCTGCCGAGGGCGGTCGAGCGGATCGGCTTGATGCCGGGTGATCCTGTCTTCATCGCTCCAGATTTCACCATTGACTCCGACCTGTTGGAGTTCGTTCTCTCGAAGCACTTCCGCTTCCTTGCGCGGGAGACGAAGCGGAACTACGCCACGGACATTCGGATCCTCCTGACGTTCCTGTCGTCGCGCGGGATCGACTGGCGCCGGGCCTCCGAGCAGGACCTGCTGAACTACAGGACCTGGCGCTGCGATGCTCCGCAAAATCCCGAGCGGATCAGCGGGTCGAAGTGGAATCGCGAGGCCGCCGCCTTCACCCGCCTGTTCAAGTGGGCGAGGGTGAGCCCGCGGCCGGTGGACGCGTCCCGGCGGGAGGACCGTGCAGCTGACTCGGTCAGCGCTCGGGTGTCGTGGCTGACACCGCGTACGTGGAGTCTGTGGTCGGACGTCGGCCTGCGCGGTCACGGCCGCGATGGGGTGTCGACTTGGGGATGGGATGCGCGGACCGAGGCCCGCAATACCTCGTTCGTCCAGTTCGCCTTGAGTTCGGGGCTCCGGCGGCAGGAAGGTGGATCACTCTTGACGTTCGAGCTGCCCGCTCAGCGGTTGCAGCACGGGCGCTACCAGCACGGCCAGCTCGCCGGGGCGGTGACCCGATCGAAGAACGGCCGTACCTTCTACACCTCGTTGGACGCCCTGGGGCAGGTCGAGACCTATGTGCAGTCGGAGCGCGCTTGGGCGGTGAAGCGCGCTCAGCAGTTGGGCCGTTACGAGCGGGTTGCGCAGATGCGCCTGATCACGAAAGTGACCCACGGCCGAGCGCCGCGAGTCTTCTGGGTGGACCGAGACGGCGTCGAGGGCCATCAGTACTTGACCCATCTGGGCTGGCGGGAACGGCAGTGGCTGTTCCTCGAAGGCCCGGAGGGCCCGGAACCTGCGTGGCTTTGGCTGACCGAGCAGGGCTTGCCGATGCTTCCCGACCGTTGGAACACGGTGTTCACCACGGCGAACCGGCGCTGCGAAGAGGTGCTGTTGACCCCCGCTGAGCGGGAAGTGGGCCGGAACCTCCGAGCCGCGGAAGTCCACGGCCGGACTCCGTATGCGACCCCGCACTCCACGCGTCACTCCTTCGCGCTGTACATGCTCATCGTGCTGAACCAGCTGATGGAGGCCCGCTTCGGATTGACCGCGGCGGATCGCCGGGATTTCGCGATGCTGTTCGGCGATCCTTGGTGGCTGGTCAAGACCCTCCTCGGGCACGCGGACGTCGAGACGACCAAGCGTCATTACCTGGCCCCCGTCGCGCACCTGCAGCTCGAGTCGATCCTGGCGACGGTCGAGGCCGACGAACCCGACCGCAAGGTCGAGGACATAGACGGCGTGTTCGCGCGGCTCGCGAAGGAGTCAGCCGGGATCCAGGACATCGACGTCATCGTCGACCGGCTGCCGGTGGCCGGCCGATGAGTCGCCGCGGCCGTCGGGCGGTCCTGCCGCCGACCGACTTCACCATTGAACCAGCGCTCGCCGCAGACGGACTGGTGGTCACCATCGTCAACAAGGCCGGCAACGGGAAGGACTTCACCTTCTCCGACCTGCCCGTCCCGGAGCCGATGCAGCGCTCCCTGGCAACGGTGTTCGCTGCCCAACGGGCGAAGTGGACCAGCCACTACAGCGCCACAGCTGCCTGGAACAGGCTGAAGGTGTTCGCCGAGTTCATCTCCGGTCTCGATAGTCCTCCCGAGGATCTGACCGGCCTGGACGCGGCGACGCTCAAGCGCTGGCGGCTGCAGAACATCAGCACGAACACCGGTCGCACCACGCTGCGGGCAGTCCATCGGATGCTCCGCAGCGACCCCCGGTTGAGCGAAGGGCCGGTCGCGGAGGAAGTGGCCCGTCGCGTTCCCGCACCGAAGCCCGTCAGGAAGTCCTACGACGAGGCGGAACGCGAGCACGTGCTGCTGGCAGCAGGCCGTCAGTTCCGGGCTGCCTGGCTCAGGATCCGGGAGAACAGTGAACTGCTGGAGAGGTGGCGGGCGGGAGCCCTGGATGAGGGCAGCCGTGACTGGCGGCTCGGGGAAGCGCTGGACCACGTGGCTCGTGTCGGGGACGTACCCCGTACGCAGTTGCCGAGTGGTCGACAGGCCATCACCAACCGCGGATTGCTGGGCGGCCGCGACATCGAGCACACGTGGGGCCGACTGTTCCTGACCCCGTCGGAGCTGACAGCCCTGGCCGTACTGCTGACCGATCGCTTCGGCTGGAACCTCTCCGTCTATGACCGTATGCCGGCCCCGACCAGGGCTCCGTCGGTCGCGGAGAGCACGAACGTGACCTACCACGTGAAGGTCGAGAAGCGCCGGGCCGGGAACGGCCGCTGGTTCTCCACGGAGAACATCACCGACTCCGGGGCCAACTCGCCGGGGCGATTGATCACGCAGGCACTGCAGGCCACGCTCCATGGACGACTTCTGGCTGCTCAACTTGCGCCGGGGAAAGACCTGTTGATGACAGCCCGCGCGGTTCGGCAGAAGGACGGACGCAAGGACATGGACCGTCCCCCGGCAGTCGGCCCGCTCGTTTTCGGTGTCTCGGGTGTCGACGGGAAGTCCTGGGCGAGCGAACACAAGCTGAACGGCTCGCCCTTCCGTCAGATCCGACGCACAACGGTGACTCGGGAAGGCAAGCCTCTCCAGCACACGCAGGGGACGCACGAGAGCGTCTACGTGCTGCCCGACCAGAAAGTCCGGCAAGCCTCGCAGCAGACCTTCGAGGACGGCGCGCTCGAAGCTCTCGACCAAGCGAAGAAGATCTTCTTCGGCGGCCATCTCACTCAGAAGCAGGACCCGGCCCACGGGCAGACCGCGACCGCGGACTGCGCGGACGAGACCACAACCCCATGGCCTGCCCCGGACGGCGGCTGCGGAGCCGACTTCCTGCTCTGCCTCGCCTGCCCGAACGCACACGTCCACCCAGGTCACCACCCCCGCCTCGCCCTCCTTCACGAACACATCCAGGGCCTACGGTCGGCGATGCCTGAACACAGATGGCACCAGCGCTGGTACGAGCACTGGCAGCGGCTCGACGACCTGGCGGACAAGGTCGGCCGCCCGTCCTGGGCTGCCGCTCGGGTACGGGCCAGCGACACCGACCGCACCCTGGTCGATCTCCTGCTGAAGGGACAACTCGCCTCATGAGCCTCCCTCTTGCCTCGGAGAGCGACCCCTATCTGCTGCCCATCCCCACCCCGGACAGCCCGGTCGTCCTTCCTCGATGGATCAGCTCCGGTAACGCCAACCCCAACGGTCGTTACCAGGAGCCGGTCTGGCCGCTCGGGCCGCTCATCGACCGCCCCGGCGCCAGCCTGATCAAGATCCACTGGAGGAACTGCCCCGATCCGATGACGGGGCAGATCAAGCAGGTGACCTGGACTCTGCTGAACGGCCAGCTGCGACCCACCTACCTCCAGAGCCGAGGGATTCGGGCCCGTTCCAGAGGCTCCGCCAATGAAATGCGGGAAACCTGCTACGAGTGGATGCGACTCGGTCGCTGGCTGGACACCGCTGGCGTCAAAGATCTGCGTGGCTGCACCGACGACCACTGGATTGCTTACGTCACGGACCGTTTCCGTGCCAATCCGACCCGGCACCACGCTGAGGAAACTCTGAGTCGCCTTACTGATCTGTGGGCATTCGACCAGCTCTGCACTCAGCCGATCGGCGTCACGCAACCGCCTTGGGAAAGGGAAGGCGTCGACGACTATCTGCCATCCTCCACCCCGCAGGACACCGGCGAGAACACAACCGAGCCGCTGGATCCGAGCGTGGTGAGCCCGCTACTGATGTGGGCGATCCGCATGGTCGACGACCTCGCGGACGACATCCTGGCCGCCTGGGTGGAATGGCGCCGCATGCAGCAGTTGGCCATCACCAACCCGAGCTCGCCCGTAGGACTGGCCGCGCTTGATGACTACCTCTTGCCGCGACTCGCCGCGGGCACGGGTCTGCCGACCACCGAGTGGCGCGGCAAGACTGTCCTGGCCGCAACATTCATCGCGGCCACCGTCGGCTGCAGCGTCAACCAGGTCAGTGGCTTTCGACAACGCCATGAACTCAACACGCTGCTGCCAGGGCCCTGCCCGCTCCCGGTAGCCGTGACCGGGCAGATCAACGGCAGGCCCTGGCGCGAGCACCTCGACTTCAACGAGGTCTCGACCCTGATGAGGCAGTTGGCCACCGCCGCGATGATCGTCTGCCTCTACCTGACCGGCATGCGACCGCAGGAAGTACAAGGTCTCCGGTCCGGATGCTGCCCCGATCCTGAGGACCGCGGCCGCCATCTCATCCGCAGTCACCACTACAAGAACGTCACCGACGACGACGGCCAGCACGTCTCGGCCGGCGAGGAACGGGAGGTCCCCTGGGTCGCCATCACTCCGGTCGTCCGCGCGATCCGAGTCCTTGAACGCATGGTCCCCGAGGGCGAACTGCTCTTCAGCTCCGCCCATCACGACTTTGCCCGCGGCCGCCAACGCGGCGGCGCCTTGAAGAACAGCAGCATGAACCAGCGGATCGAGGACTTCATCGCCTGGATCAACCGGGAGACCGAATCCCATGGGCTGCAGAACCAGGGCGTCCCCCAAGACCCTCACGGCGCCATCGGGCTCGGGCGGTTCCGTCGGACCCTGGCGTGGCACATCGCCCGCAGACCTGGTGGGCTCGTCGCGCTCGCAATCCAGTACGGCCACATGCGCACCGTCCTCGACGCCCGTACGTCGAGCGGGTACGGCAGCCGAAGCCGCCGCGGCATCCACAGTGTCCTTGATGTCGAGACCGCCCTGGCCGCGGCTGACACCGCCGCGCGGCTGCGGGACCGCCTCGCCGCTGGCGAGAAGATTTCTGGTCCCGCCGCCCGACGAGCCCTCACCGCCGCGGTCCAGGTGCCACGATTCGAGGGCCGTACCGTCACCCAGAAGTTCGCCAAACAGGCCGCCGACTACCTGGCCCGCGACGGCCTGGTCCTCTTCGACAACCCGGACGCTTCGCTGATCTGCGTCTTCAAGCGCGACAACGCGCTCTGCGAACCAGGCCCCGACGCAACTGCCCCGAACCAGTTCGACTGCCGCCCCGGCTGCGGGAACGCCGTCCGCCTCGACAGCCACGCGACCGAACTGCTGGAAGAGACCGACCGCATCAACAAACTCGCGGCCCTCTCCCCTCAGCCGCTGGCCAGGCGCCTCCGCATCACCGCCGAGCAATACCGCGCCACCGCCGACACTCACCACGCCACCGCCCAACCTGCCGAGGACCTGTCGTGACCGAGCAATCCACCGACGAGCGGACACGCATCCGTGCCGCCATGGACCGGCTCCTCGCCGGCCGGCCCACAGCCTCCGACGGCGCACTGACCGTCGTCGCTCTCGCAGCCGAAGCCGGTGTTCACCGCATGGCCCTGCAGAAGCGCCATGCCGACTTGAAGCACGAGTTCTACGAGCGCGTGCGCGCAGAGACGAAGCAACTCCCGGAATCGGAAAAGCGGCTCCGCAAGACCGTGTCCGACCTGAAGGAAACCGTTGCCGCGCAGAAGGCCGAGATCACGGTGCTCCGGCACCAAGTCACTCAACTCGCGCTTGCCAACGTCGTCCTCACCCTTCAGGGCAAGGAGAGACACACGGGGGAGACTGCGGACAATGTGGTCCCCCTCCATCCGAAGGAAAGGTGACTTCCGGACCTGACTCCAGATCGTTTGGGAGCCGTCACCCGTCGAAGTGCCGCCAGGGGATATCGAGCCGGTTGAGAGCCTGCAGGGAGCTGCGGTGTTGGGCGCCGATCCAGATGTCAACCTTCCCGTCGTCCCAGCTGGGGCCGACCCTGGCGACGAGGCCGGGGGCGACGAGGAAGTCCGTCGGTGCGTCGGCGGGCGACAAGAACGGCCGCAGGGGCACGCGCTGTAGGCAGTTCTCGAGTGCGGGAAGGAGGTGCCTGGGAAGGTTGTCGCAACTGGCCTGGTAGACGGCCGAGAGCGTGGCCTCCTCAAGGGCGAACTGGAGGAGGAATCGGCTCAGGGGTTCCTCCTCGGGCACAGGGTGGCTGTCCTCGAACCAGACGGTGGGATCGGTGTCGCTGCCGCCGGGCTCCCAGGGGATCGACCACGTCCAGCCGCCCTGGCACTCGACGCCGAAGACCAGGTGCTCCGCGCTGCTGTCTGGGTGGACCTTGTTGATCGGCTTGATGCGGTTGTGGCTACCGAGAATGGCTGGTCGACGTGCGGCCAGTCGATAGAAGTCTGCCAGTGCCCACGGTATGGAACGGGGTATGTCGGCGACCGGCTCCTGTGTGCTGGTCGCCGGGTACCAACCAGTGACGAAGCGCTCGAGGGCCCGACCCGGGTCCGTGTGGACGTCACCGAGCCAGTCCAGAGCAGGGAGAAGCGGCGGCGTGGTCGGTGGCCGGACACAGTCAAGGCTTTCGCGGCTCAGCGGCGGGCTGATTCGCAAGCGGCAGCGGATGAGTACGCCCTCGCTGGCCTCGCACATCGCGACCCGCACTACGCCAAGGTGGATACATCCTTCGTCGAGCCGGACGAAGAGGTGAACGAGCGGCTCCGGTGGGGTCCCCGTAGTCGTGAACGGCATGGGCCCCATGAGACGTGACACGACTGGGGCGGGTGCCGGGCCGACAAGGCGGAACTCCTGAGCGTTCCACACCCCGCTGACCTCTGGGTCATCACCCGGGTCGGCGACGATCACCGTTGAGGAGTTGCCGACTGCAACGATCGCACCGGGCACCGGGAAGACTTCGGCGTCCGGACCGGCAAGGTTGAGGGCCGCATCCGTGTCGATGAGGTTCAGGAAGGTCCGTTGCACGCTGGAAGGATATGCGGGAAGCAATCAGCCAGAGTGGGTCGAGCGAAGGACCTCTACGCACTCAGAAGCTGAACACAAGAACTTGACTGGGAACACCACTCCGTGGGGTAGTTCACCAGGCCCGCGGACGTGAGGGCGGCGCCCAGCAACTGCCGGTTGACGCGGGCCTCTCCGGTGATGTTCGGGGCATGGGTGTAGCAGGCGCCCTCGCTCTCCTCAGGGTCCGCGTTCATGCGCGTCCCCAGGTCCAGCTCGTGCCCGTCGGCATCGGCGAGGGTGAGGTCGACGGCCGCGCCGGCGCTGTGCGGCGCGATGTCGGGGGGTGACACGTACCTGCTCGCCGCCGAGTGGATCTCATGGGAGGGCCAGTCCGGGTTGTCGGCTCGCAACTGGCCGGCGTACTCCTCGAAGTACTCCCGCTGGAGGGAGGGCGGCCGGTACCCCTCGACGAACAGCAGCCGCATGCCCGCCGGGAGCATCGTCTGCGCTTTGACCAGGCGCTCCAGCACGCCTTCCCGTAGGTGGACGAAGGCGTCCGCCGGGTCCTGCTTGCGTGTGTCGACGAGAAGCCGGCCGTCGTGGCGGACGTCCACGAGACGTTCCCCGGACTCGACCACGGGTATGGCGGCGACCTTCGGGTCGGACATCAGCACGATCTCGCTCATGGTGCCACCACCCCTCGTCCAGCCTGCGTGGCCGAAGGGCGCACGCCGAACCACTGCTCGGCGCCGTACTCCTCGAACCGCTCGACCTCGGTGAAGCCCAGCTTCTCCGCGAGGCGCATCGCCCGGTCGTTGGCGCTCTGTGTGGAGAGCACCACGGGTTCGCCGGGACACGCGCCGGCGAACCAGTCGAGTGCCGCCGCGCACGCCTCGAAGGCGTACCCGCGTCCCCATGCCTCCGGCAGGAACAGGTAACCGAGCTCGGCCTCCCCGGCCTCGGGGCGGACGTGCCCCCGGCGCTCGGCACCGCGCGGATCGAGAGTGATCATGCCGATCATCGTTCCGTCGAGTTCGACCACGAAACAGCCGGGGCGTCGGCCGGGCACTTCGGGCATCGCACGCTCGAGTTCGTCGCGAGGCCGGGCGCCGCCGATGTAGGTGCCCACCTCAGGCGAGGCGAACAGCTCGACGAAGGCCGCACGGTCCCGAGCCTCGGACTTGCGGAGCACGAGCCGGTCGGTCGGTATCGGGGCGGGCGGCCAGGCGAAGGTTCCAGGTTCGATCATGGCGGGGAACCTATCGCACGCCCGTGACAAGGATCGGCGGAGAGGCATGCCTGCGGACGATCTCTTTCCGGCAGGCTGCAACCGGGACCGCCCGGCGCGCGTGTCGATGATCGAGAAGCGAGCGCGGAGCGGAACCGGCGGGCCGGCCGGCGGAGTGAGCGCGGGACAGCGAACGGACGGAAGGCGGCACAGGGTGGGTCACGACCAGGTTCTCGAAGCGTTTCAGCTGGAATGCGGAGCACTCGGCGACGCCATGGCCGGACTGTCCGAGGCCGAGTGGGACCTCCCGACACGCTGCACTCCCTGGACCGTACGCGACCTCCTCGGGCACGTATGCGTGGTGATCGACTGGCTTCCGGCCATGCTGGACGAGCCGGAACCAGGCGAGGCGGAGATCTCCGCGGTGGAGTACTACCGCCCGGACGACCGCTTCTCGCCCCAGACCAACGGCAAGCGGATCGCTCTGGCCCAGGACCGTGCGGCGAGGGCGGCCGACGGAGCCGCCTTCGCCGAGGACTTCGCCTCGACGTGGCGGCAGGTCGAGCGGCTGTGCCGGGACCAGCCCGTCGGTCGGACCGTGCGGACACGCCATGGCGACGCCATGCTCCTGTCCGAGTTCGTCCTCACCCGCGTCGTGGAGGTCGCCGTCCACGGCCTCGACCTGGCCGACGCACTCGGACGCGAAGCCTGGCTCACCCCGGCGGCCGGTGACGCCGTGGCGGAGCTGCTCCTGGGCGCGGAGCACGCCCCGGCGGCCGACAAGCTGGAGTGGAGCCGTTCCCGCTTCCTGCGCAAGGCCACCGGTCGGGAGCCGCTCAACGAGGCGGAGGCCGCACAGGTCGAACGGCTCGGTATCCGCTGGCTCGCCCTGGGCTGACCTTCACGCCTGCCGTGATCCCGCGACTTCGGCCCTCTTCAGGTTCTCTGACCAGCTGCTACGGATGCCGGGACCCTTCGGGCACCCCCGTCGTGGGGCTGCGGGGTTCGCGACCGGGAGGTCGGTGGCAGCAGGGCGGTCCTGCGGCGGTGGTGCGGGGGCGGATCTGTGGAAGGCGGCGGGTGACGCGGGCGTGGGTGCAGAGGTCCAGTGCGCCGGCCAGGTGGTCCCATTCCTCGCCGTCGACGCCGTGTGGGCGGGCGGGGGCCGAGGATGTCGGGTCCGGCTCGGTGGTGACGGCGCCCGTAGTTGCTGAGGATGGTGACCAGCCGCATGCGGCGACGTGCGTGTTACGGCTCGGGACGGGGCCGGCGGTACCTAAGCCGTCGGAGCCCCCAGGTCGGCCGCGCACGCTGCGGGCGCCGCCAAGGCTTGCCTGGACCCGCTGCGTAAGCCCCCACGCCCACCGGTCGAAGCCGCCAGGCCGGACCTGCAAATACCGCTTGCTCGCTCTCGAACTTTCACGCATGCCGATATAGGCATATGATTGATGTCATGGCACGAGCAGCGACGACCTCGGACGTCTTCAACGCGATCGCCGAGCCGCAGCGCCGGGAGATCCTGCTGCTGTTGCGGGCAGGCGAGCGGCCGGTGACCGAGTTGGCCCAGGAGCTGGGGATGACCCAGCCAGGGGCGTCCAAACACCTGCGGGTGCTCCGGGAGGTCGGGCTGGTGCGGGACCGCAAGGCCGGCAAGCAGCGCCTGTACGGCCTTGACGCCCGCGGGCTGCGACCGGTCCACGAGTGGACCGGCGGGTTCGAGCGGTTCTGGAACGAGAGCTTCGACCGGCTGGACGAGTACGTGCAGGACCTCAAGCAGGCACAACAGGAGGAGTGACCGATGGGAGCAACAGGACGAGAGGCGTCGGCGCAGGCCACAGCGACCGACCGCGAGATCGTGATCTCCCGGGCCATCAGCGCCCCACGGGAGCTGGTGTTCGAGGCGTTCACCGAAGTGCGGCACCTGTCACGGTGGTGGGGACCGGAGGGGTTCACCACCACCACGCGGTCCTTCACGTTCCGCGTCGGCGGGGAGTGGGACTTCGTGATGCACGGGCCTGACGGGACGGACTACCAGGAGTGGATCTCCTGGACCGAGATCACCCCGCCGGACCGGATCGCACTGCTCCACGGTGAGTCCCGCGACGACCCGGACGCCTTCGAGTCGGTCATCACGTTCGCGCCCGACGGCGCGGCGACCCGGATCGAGATGCGCACGCTGTTCCCCACCAAGGAGCTGCGCGACGAGGCGGTCGAGAAGTACCACGCGATCGAGGGCGGCCGGCAGACCCTGGGCAACCTGGCTGCGTACGTCACCGAGATCGTTCGGAACGGAGGCGAGGGCTGATGGCCGGGAAAGTGTTCTTCAGTGTGTCGATGTCGCTGGACGGGTTCATCGCGCCCGAGTCCTCTGAGGAGTTGATGGGTCAGCAGTGGAGGGAACTGCAGCAGTGGATCTTCCCGCAGCGGTTCTTCCGGGAGAACCTGAAGCTCGGCGAGGGCGGTGAGGAAGGGCGCGACAACGACATCGTGCGGGAGACGTTCGAGCGCACCGGCGCGAGCGTGATGGGTAAGCGCATGTTCGACGCCGGAGAGAAGATGTGGCCGGAGGAGGCGCCGTTCCACACGCCGGTGTTCGTCGTGACGCACGAGAAGCGTGATCCCTGGGAGCGGCCGGGCGGGACCACCTTCCACTTCGTCAACGACGGCATCGAGACCGCGCTCGATCTGGCCCGAGAGGCCGCCGACACCCGCGACGTCCGCATCGCGGGTGGCGGGGCGACGATCCTGGAGTACGTGAACGCCGGCCTGATCGACGAGTTCTCGATCGCACTCTCACCCGTGCTGTTCGGCTCCGGGATCCGCCTGTTCGAGGGCGTGGACGCGGCCCGGGTGGCGCTGGAGCCGGTCCGCGCGGAGCCCTCCCCCAGGGTGACGCACCTGACCTACACCGTCCGGAAGCGGTAACCGTCCCGAACTCAGCGCTCTCCACCAAGGTCAGCCACCCGCGGACAGCAGCCTGCCCCGGCGACGACGGATGGCCTTACGTGCTCACCTATGGGGCGGGGAGCCGGCCATGTACGCCGGCACGGTGTCCGAACGTCCCTCCGCAGGGATCCTCGTATCCTCTTGATCTTCCGCCTGCTCAGACGTGGCCTAGCCGCATCCATGCTCGGGTCCGACGGAGAGACAGGGTGGCCTTTGCCTCCGCCTCGTGGCTCCAACCGGCGGATCACTCGAAGTGGCTCGACGCCCACCCGACCTCGTAGCGATCTGTCTGACACACGCATTGGGGCCCCGTACGGCACGTACGAGGCCCCAATGGCGTTGGCGTTCACGGGGCCAGGGCGTTCTGTTCGCGTTCTGTTCGCGTTCTGTTCCCGAAGGACCCCGGTCCCCCATGCAGAACGATCACGACCGCGGCAGCGGCCGGATCGAAGGGGCCTGTGGGGCCGACCGTGATGGCCTGGCTGCCGGCAGCCGGTCAGTGGCCCCCGGGTTTACCGGTAGTGGTCGGTCCACATCTGGTTGTATCCGCCGTTCTCCTGCCAGGTGACCATGCGGGCGCCCTGCTGGGTGGTTCCCCCGGGCGCGTCGACGACGCGAACCTTGTTCTCGGGTGCCTCGGCGTGAGGGTTGAAGATGTAGACCATTCCCTCACCAGAGGGAGCGGTTCCCGTGGGGTAGAAGTCCCAGTCCTGCGACCAGTTGTTGTCGCAGTACCACATGACGAGCGGTGTGCCGTAGCCGCCGTTCGCACCGTCGATGGACAGGCACAGGTCGCTCGCCCTGTTCTTCAGGACCTTCGTACCGTTGGCGTTGCTGCTCCAGTACCAGTTCTGGTTCGCACCCTCGTGACAGCGGTACTGGATCACCCACGAGCCGGGAGCGGTCCCCGCAGCGTCGAGGCACTGTCCGGTCTTGACGTTGCGGAACCACACGCTGAGGCCGGCGGCCGAGGCACTGCCCGCGAATCCCAGCTGAGCGGCCGTCAGGGCTGCGGCCATCGAGAGGCCGGCAACGAGTCTCCGTGCCTTGCGTGACGTCAGGTTGATCTTCAATGTTCCCCCAGAGAAGTCAGAAAAGCGCAGGTCGCAAGCAGCTCCCTGCGCGGTGTGATGATCATATACGGATGGCATGGGCGGGTCTTTTCCTTCGAGCGATGGGAAAAAGCGCCCAGGGAACTCACGAAGCGCGACATGACCTGCGGCCCCGAGATGCCCACCACAAGCGCTTGACCGGGTCCCTGATCGCATACGGCACAGAGGCGATCAGAGGCGCGGCCACGCGTGCGTCCATCCCCACGGTGTCGCGGGCTCTGGGCCGGCGGGCGGTCAGGGCTTTCTGCACGGTGGCGGCGGCGTGTTCGGGACCGCTGAATTTCGTCGAATCGCTCAGTGCCGCGGCGGCGTCTCGGTAACAGTCCGTGAACCTGGTCGAGATGCCGCTGGGCGGCGTGAGGGAACGGACCGCGTCGTCCAGCGGACCCGTAGCGTGGAAGCCGTGCTCAATCAGCACGACTCGTACCCCGGAGCCGGTCAGTTCCATCCGCAGCGCGTGGGTCAGGTCGGCGGACGCCGCTCTGCTCGCGCCGTACCATCCGCCGAGCGGCAGCACTGAGCGCCCCGCTGCCGAGGAGAGGTTGACGATCCTGCCCTGCCCGCAGCGGCGCATCGTCGGCAGCACCAGTCGTGCGATCCGCACGGCGGCGAAGGTGTTGATCTCCATGAGGCGGCGCGCGGTTCCCTCGCTGACGTCCTCCACGGCCCGCGCCACCGCGCATCGGGTGTCGGTGGCTTCGTCGCCACGAACGATCTGTAGCCGCAGCGGTACGCCGGGAACGGGGGCGGCGAAGTAGGTGTTGCCCACGACGGCGTGGTCGTGGAAGGGCCCGGAAGCGCCGGGTCTTCTGGCCCCGCGTCCGGCCCCGCCCGGCGCTCACAGCTCGCGCAGCCGCTCCACGATCTCGCGCAGCAGTTCCGGGTCGGCCGCCGGACCGCCGTCCGGCGGACGGCGCGGCTCGTCGATGCGCACCAGACCGGCCTCGGCCAGGTCACCGAGCAGCACGCGTACGACGGTCAGCGGCAGGTCGACGTCCGCGGCGAGCTCGACGACCGGCCGCGGTCCGCGGCGCGCCAGGTCGAGCAGGGCGGCCGGGGCATGATCGACACCGGGCAGCCCGGTGCCCGCCTCCAGGGCCGTGACCTGCGACATGAGATCGATGACGTACCCGTCCGAGGGCCGGGTCCGGCCCCCGGTGACGGTGTAGGGCCGCACCATCGGCCCGGTCTCGTCCTCGTACCAGTGATCGTCGGTCACAGGCGGATCAGGAGCCCGCGGGGTCGGCCGCCGAACGTACGGAGGCGGCCATGTGGTGTCCGACGCGGCGGACGAGCAGTTCCATCTCGTGGGCGAGTTGTCCGACGTCCGTCTGCACCTCGCTGAGCACGGCCAGCCTGCTTCCGTCGCCCGCCGGGGTGATGAAGAGGTAGGCGTCGTCGAGCATCACCATGGTCTGGCGCACCCCGCCCGCGGCGAAGCGTTCGCCCGCCGAGCGGGCGAGGCTGTGGAAGCCGGCGCAGACGGCGGCGAGGTGTTCGATATCCATCCGGCGCATGCCGTCCGAGCAGCTCAGCGGGAGACCGTCGACGGTGAGGAGCACGGCCTGACGGACATGGTCGGTTCTGGCCACGAGGTCGTCGAGCAGCCAGCCGAGGTCGGTACCGGGCCGGTCGGTACCGTCCCCGGACTCGGAGGCGCCGCCCGTCGGCCCCAGGTTCTCGGTCTCGGGGATCCGGGCCTCGCGGATCCGGGCCTCGCGGGTCTGGGCAGGGTGCTCTGGGAACTGGTCAGGGCGCATGGTCGACGTCGGTCCCTTCCTCGGTGTCGGTTCGCTGCGCGGGGCCGGACTGCCTGGTGCCCGGGTGCGTGGGCAGGCCCTTGCGGCCACGGTCGAGGCCGCGCTGGAAGGCTCCGAAGACCGCGCGCATCTCCTCCGGTGTGACCTCGCGTTCCGGTGGCCCGTCGGCCTCCGGTCCCGCGGTACGCAGTTCGGGTGCGAGGGAGGTCTGGCGAACCCGGGTGGGCAGCACGGGCGCGGCGGGGACCGGAGCGTCCTGCCGCACCAGGCCGACGTCCTGCTCGCGCTGCGCCGTCCGCCGCTCCTGCAGAACCGCGGTGCGCGCCCGCGAGGGCAGCCCCCGCGGGTCCGGCTCCGCCTCGAGGGCCAAACCCGTGGGTTCCACCGCCGCGAGAACCGCCTCCGGCAGCAGCACCACCGCCGTCGTGCCGCCGTACGGTGAACGGCACAGCGTGACCCTGATGCCGTGCCGTGCGGCGAGTCGCCCCACCACGTACAGCCCGAGCCGGTCGTGCCGGGCCGGGTCGAAGTCGTCCGGCCTCGTGATGGTCTCGTGGGCCTCCTCGATCTGTTCCGGCGCGAGACCGAGGCCCCGGTCGTCGATCTCGAGGACGAACCCGCTCCCCGCCCGCCCGGTACGCAGGGTGACCTGGGTGTGGGGAGGTGAGAACACCGTGGCGTTCTCAACGAGTTCGGCGATCAGGTGGACGACGTCGGCGACGGCATCGGCCGCGACGCCCACCTCCGGCATCGGGGGGACCACGACCCGCGCGTACTGCTCGATCTCGCTCACCGCGGAGGACACCACCTCGGCGACGGGCACGGGCCGCCGCCAACGGCGGCCCGGGGCCGAGCCGGAGAGGATGATCAGGCTCTCCGCGTGCCGCCGCATGCGGGTGGTCAGGTGATCGATCCGGAACAGGTCGTCCAGGACGTCCGGATCGTCGGTGCGCCGCTCCAGCGTGTCGACCAGTTTGAGCTGTCGGTGCACGAGCGCCTGGTTGCGGCGGGCGATGTTCAGGAGCACCGCGAACAGCCCTCGGCGCAGGGTGGCCTGTTTGACGGCGGCCTCGACGGCCGCGAGCCGGGCGGTGTTGAAGGACCGGCCGACCTGGCCGATCTCGTCGACCACCGCCTCCGCATCTGCCAGGGGCGGCGCCTCGGCGGCGGCGTCGATCTCCTCGCCGGCGCTCAACCGTTCCATGACGTGCGGGAGCTGACGGTTGGTCAGTAGATCGACGGCGTCCCGCAGCGACTCGAGGCGGCGCGAGATGCGCCGTGCCCCGCGCACCGCGAACCACAAGGACAGTCCTACGGCGGCCAGTCCCAGCACACCGACGATTGCGGCCTTGGCCATCTCACGGTAGGCGAACTCCCGCCCGCGCTCGGCGGAGTTGATCGCCGACCGGGTGCACAGCAGCATGTACTGCTTGACGGCGCGGTCCGTGGTGGTGCGCCAGGTACCAGCCGCGACGGCATCGCCCGCACCCTTCGCACCCGCCCGCAGCAGGGCGTCCTCACCCCGGGTCAGCTCCCGGTGGAGGTCTCCGCGCTGGAACTCCTCGAAGAGGGCGCGCGAGTCGGCCGGCAGGTCGGGCACATAGGTCCGCTCGAAGACCCGGCGGTCCTCGATCGTCGCGGTGAGGGTGTCGTACTGGCGGTCGGTGAGCGTTCCGGCGGCCCGTGCCCCGGCGACGAGCGCGTCCTCGCGGGACACGAACTCCCGCACCCGCACCAGCTCGACGACGACCTGTGCCTCGCGGGCCAGCTGTCCCGCCTGAAGTGCCGTGAGGGCGGACGGTACATCGAAACCGGGTTCCACCAGGGCGCTGTACTCGGCCACGGCCCCGTCCCAGGACACGGCGTGGGACAGCACCCGTCCACGCAGCCCCTCCAGCCCGTCGACCGAGTCGAGCACGATGTCGAGTACCTGCCGTTGGCGACCGGAGAGCAGGTCGCGGTCCCCGTACCGGATCGCGGTGCGCATCGCGGTGACGGCGCGGTCGGTGCGGCGCTCCTGCGCCAGCAGGTCGATGGCAGCCGCCGTTCCGTGCTCCTCGCCCAGGTACGCGGCCGCGAGGCGCCGCTCGATCTGGATCTGGCCGATCGCCGTGTCGACCGGCGTGCCGAAGGTGTTGTACACGTCCTGGAGACGGACGAGTGCGCGCAGTTCGCCGGTGACGGACACCATGGCGAAACTCCACAGCGTCATGAGGGCGATCACCGGAGCGAGCGCGAGGGCCACGATCCGCGTACGGACCGTGGTCGGACGGCCGAAGGGCCAGCGCATGGTCTCCCCAGGACGACAGGACGAATCGGGTGGCCGGGTGGACGTGTGGTGCCCCATGACTGTTACCCGCAGGTAGCGAGGCGGCTCAAACTAGTGGATCGTGTGCCCGGACCGCAATGGTCCGTACTGACTCACCGTTCAATGCCCACGGCCCGCCTCCCGGCCCGTCACGTCAGTCTCCGCGAGACACGGCGAAGACGGTGATGACCGCCGCGTGGTCGGAGGGCCAGTCGTTGCCCGCGGCGTCGGGCCAGGCACGCGGGGTTCCGCTGACGAGGGTGCGGGAGTCGAGAACGGTCAGGCCCCGGTGCAGGACGAAGTCGATCCGGTCCTGCGGTTCCGGACGCCCGCTGCCGTCCTCGTGCTCGGTGTGGACGGGCGACCAGGTGTGTCCGGGGTCCCGTACCGGGTCGGGGTGGGCCTCGCGGTAGGAGTCGCGCAGGCCCGCCCTCCTCGGCGGCCTTCGTCACCGGCCAGGCGACGTCCGCCAGTCCAGGTGCGAGGGCGCGTTGAAGTCCCCGACCAGGACGACCGGAACGGACCCGTCGCCGGAGTCGGCGACCCGCCGCATATCGCTCCCGGGGGCCGGCTCGCCCGGGCAGTCCTCGGATACGACGGCCATGATCGACCGGACATCCCATACGCTGTTGGAGGTAATACATGAACGAAGGACAACCATGGCCCGCCCTTACGACTCCGGACCCAAGCAGTTCGTCTTCGCGGTCGGTGACGGCAACGACCAACAGGTCTCCGTGGGCGACCCTCAGGAAGCGTACGTGGCGTTCTCGGCGTTCTTCCGGGATCGGAATTCCGGTACCTACACCATCGGTGACGAGCCGGCGGGGCAGAGTCTGGTACTCATGCCCGGCCAGGGTGTGATCGCCCGGGTCAAGGGCGCGGACCGGCCTCGATCGGAATACCTCCGGGTCGACCGGGCCAATCGCTACCTTCCGAGCGCGATGCTGTTCTTCGAGAACGGATATGCCGGCCTCGACCGCTTCGGCCAGTGGTTCTCCGACCTCGCTGACCTCGACGCGTCACCGGAGACTCGAGGCACTGCCCGCGCCGCCACGTTCACCACGGAAGCAGCCGCGATCGAAGAGGTCGCTCGGATCTGGGCAGATTCGGGCATCGTGGACCCGAGCGACCAGTACTACGTCTTCTTCGACTCGCACGATGTAGACGACGACCGAGCCGAACGAGCCGAACTGCTCGCGCTGATCGAGTTCCTCGGGATCGAACGAGTCAGTGCCCCGGCCGAGGTCGCCGGCGGCGAAGTCTGGGTGCGTACCGACGCACGCCTTGCCGCCGAATGCGCACGGTGGTCGTGAACAGGTGCGGGGTGGGGTCGCGACATCACCGTGGTGGTCGCCCCGCGCACGTGGCGGCCACGTCCAGCCGGCGCCGTTGCGGAGAGGCCCTGAGTTCATGAGAGACATCGTGTTCACCCGCAGCAGCGGATGGATTCCAACGGTGATCAGCGTGGACGGCCGGCTGAAGCTGATGCTCGGCGCCGGGGCCGACGCCAACCACGAGCCTCGCACGTTCACGTTCCCCATCAAGGAAGCCCATCTCGCGGTGATCCGGGAGGATCTGCCCAGACACCTGCTGCTGTGGAGTGCGGTCCTTCCGCTGTGCGACGCCGCCGGAACTGCGGGCCGGCTCGACGAGGACGCTGCCGCCGCCCTCCTGGACCCGGTTCTGCTCTCCTCGCCCGAGAAGGTCGACGCGCTCTTCCGGCGCATCCTGTGGGACAGGAGCCGGCTCGTTGCCCACGGCGCCGACATCGATCTGCTCAAGCGCGGACAGGTCTGCGCGGCGATGCGCGCGGCGACGGAGACACCGAACGAAAAGCGTGCCCAGGAGCATCACGCGGACCGCCGTCGCGCCCAGCGCGGCGCAGTCCTCGGCCCGCTCGACGCTGCGATTCTGCGGTACACGGGCCAGTACGCGCACGGCGCGACGGTTCCCAGGCGGATGCCCGATGCCGTCGACGCCGCGTTGCTGCCCGAGGTCATGAGGGTGATCGCGACCGCGGAGCAGGCGTGTGCCGGGATGCGGATCGACATCGATCCGCGACGGGGAAGACGCGCCGCGGACAAGCGCGACTGGAATCTGGTGGCGACGACGGTCGACTCGGCCGTCCGCCGTGCACACCCCGGACTCGTCGATGACGCGGTGCGAACGGTGAGCTTCCTGATGTGCTCGGAGACTTCGGACCGCTCCAGGAGCACACCCGTGGAAGATGACGCGGAGGATGCCGACGACCGCGCCGGCCTCGGTGGGGGTGCGAGTAGGACGGCCCTGACGTTCACCGACGACAAGGGCGCCGAGAAGAAGTGGCTGAGGAACGGCCGTCGCAGCGCTTCCGTGGAGTTCTGGGAGTTCGTCGGCGACCGCTCCGCCGCGGACAACGAAGTGTTCACCATCGAGGACGAGGAGATGGGTGAGGGGATCCAGCTCCACTTCTACGCGGACTCCATCGCCCGCATCACGACCGTGAGGGAGGGGAAGGGCAGGTCGGATCCGGAGTACCGGGTCGAGTACAGCCTGGTCGACGGGCTCAGCGACTATCGGAACCTGGTGAACGCCTTCGTCCGCGGCGGCTGCAGCGCGCTCGAACCGCACGGTCCCTGGATGTCGGATGTCGCCGAGTTCGAGCGCGCGCGTAGGCGGCGAGCGACGTCCGGACCCTGATGTCCTTCGACAACGCGTGCCCCAGGAAAATCGGTCTCCTCCCCAACCTGATCGGTCGACCCCACTCCCCCACGCTGGGGCCCTCGGGAAGGACAAGCCGGCGCCGGAGCCGGGGACGATATGGCGGGCGGTGGTTCCGCCCGGGCAGCGGGCGCGGATCGCAGACTCATCGGCAGCGCTGCGGAACGGTTGCTGCAGCTACGCGGCGTGCAGAGCGGGCCGACCGCCGAGGGCGCCGGGCAACTGCCGCACGGTCTCGGTTCAGTGCCGGTCTGATCGAGGCGGCCTCGAAGCGGACCGCGGTGGCGGCGGTGAACGGCGGGGTGAGCTCGTCAAGGTCGCGTCCATCGGTCGCCTGATCGTGGGAGTCGAGCAGATGGCTGCGCGTGAGCTCGGCCCGCAGCCGCCGGTCCTCCGCGGCCAAGCCCCGAAACCGGACTCCGACCCGGGCGACGGCGGTCGCTGCGAGCGTCCTCGACGGCCCATCGAAACCGGCCAGATCCCGTCTCCGCGCGGCGGTCCCACGGATGGGGCCGGAACACGCCGCCCGAGGCAGGAACCTTTCCAGCTTTCCGGCACTCATGATCGGTGAACGAGTCGCCCGGGCCGCCCGGGTCGACCCCGTCGAGGAAGAAGTAGAGGAATTACGTGCTCCGTTCGCCGCACCGACGCCTGGCCGTGGGCGCCACCGTCATCGCCGCGCTCGCCGGGGGTCTCGCCCCCGCCGCCACCGCCACCGCCGCACCGGCCCCCGTCACCACCACGACCA
This sequence comes from Streptomyces sp. JL2001, assembly GCF_050917515.1. NCBI lineage: Bacteria > Bacillati > Actinomycetota > Actinomycetes > Kitasatosporales > Streptomycetaceae > Streptomyces > Streptomyces sp. JL2001. Next base: position 270,730 of record NZ_CP169421.1, read on the forward strand.
CGCCCGCCGCATCCGCAGCCCCGGCGCCCGACATGGAGGGTGTGGTCGCCGCGCTGAACGCCGCCATGGCGAACGGGGCTCCGGGCGCGATGGCCCGGTACTCCGGCCCTGACGGCGTCCGCAGCCGGACCGTCGGCGTCCGGGACCGCGAGGCACAGGCCCCCATGGACATCCACGGGCGCTTCCGGATCGGCAGCGTCAGCAAGACGTTCTCGAGCGTCGTCCTCCTCCAGCTGGTGCAGGAGGGCCGCCTGGAACTGGACGCGCCGGTCAACCGCTATCTGCCGGGACTGCTGCCCGACGACCGCATCACGGTCCGTCATCTGCTGACCCACCGCAGCGGGTTGGCCGACTACACGGACGCCATGTTCGAGAAGACGGTGCCGGGCTTCGAGGCCGTGCGGAACCGCGTGTTCTCCTTCCAGGAGCTCGTGGACCTGTCCCTGGCCGAACCGCGCACCACGGAGCCCGGCGTCGCGTACAAGTACTCCAACACCAACTTCGTCGTGGTCGGCATGCTGATCGAGAAGCTCACGGACCGGCCGGTGGCGGACGCGTACGAGCGCCGCATCTTCAAGCCGCTGAAGCTGCGCGGGACCTCGTACGTCCACCCCGACACGCGCATCAAGGGGCTGCACGCGCACGGCTATCTGCACCCCGACGAGGCGGGGGCGCCGCTCGTGGACTCCACGGAGCAGACGGTGTCCTGGGCGCAGTCGGCGGGCGCCGTCATCTCCACGCCGGCCGACCTGAACACCTTCACGAGCGCGCTGATGCGCGGCCGGCTGCTGTCCCCGGCGATGCTGGACGCCATGACCACGGTCACCCCGACCGACACCACCAACACCCGGTTCTACGGGCTGGGACTGCGCCGCTACGACCTGTCCTGCGGGACCCAGGTGTTCGGCCACACCGGAACCGTGCAGGGCTTCTACACGTACGCCTTCTCGACGCGCGACGGCCGGCGCAGTCTGTCGGCCCTCGCGAACACCTCCAACCACGGGTCGGCGAACACGGCGCTCGGCGGGACCCTGGAAGCCGCGTTCTGCGGCAAGAAGCCGGCCGCCGCCTCGCCCACGGCCCGGGCCTTCACGGCGCCGGACTCGGCGACGGACCTGCCGGCGGAGCGGGACCTGCCCGAGCGGCACTGATGCCGGTGGACCGGCGCCGCTGAGGCCTAGACCTTCGAACGTCCCTGCCCGGACCACCGGTGTCCGTACCGGCGGTCCGGGCGGGGCCAGGGTCTGGTGCGGCAGTGGATCTCGGTCGTGGTTGATCACCTTCCGGGCGACCTGGGGGTCTGACGAAGGGCCGGTGCGCCTGCCTGACCGGAGACCGCTGGTGGGGATGATCCCTGGCGGAACCAGATGCGCCCGCGGGCTGGCGCGTATGGAGGCGAGGAACGCCATGACTGACTACTTGGCCGCTGCCAGAGGGACGTCGGATCGCACAATTCAAAGAAGGCGCCTTTTCAGCCCATCGTGACAGCATGCGGCAATGGCCTTCCGACACCCCGGCGGCGACTACGCGATCACCGCGATGTACTCCGTGCCCGATGACGCCTGGTATCTGGAACTGAATCTTGTGGCCGGGCAACGGAATCTCGTGACCGCCATCGTCCCCGACGAGGATCCGGCACGGGAGCCGACGGTGCGCTTCCATCCGCACGCAGGGCACGCGGACGTCCCGTACGAGGTCATGCGCTGGTTCATGCACCAGGTCGATGAAGAGATCCGCACCTCCCGTGCCTGGATGCGGCTGAGACCCGAACTCGTCGAGCCCATCTACCAACTCCGGCAGGAACACCTGGGCGCCATCGATGATGACGCCTTTGCTCATGTCCTGGCGGAGGTGCGCGCCACGGTCCCCGAGGCAGACGTCCCCGCCGTTCTGCAGGCCGCCTTCGGCCGGCATCCTGACGGCAGCTGCTGTCGGCCGTAGCAAGTCCGCTGGGGTGAACCCTGCCCCATTTCTTTGTGGTCGCCGATGAGCCGTACTCGGAGGAGTTCCGCCCGATGATGCACTGCCGACACCTCGGGCGGGTATTCGCGGAGCCGGTCCCCATGGCCACCGCTCAGCTGATCGAGACCGCGAGGGAAGCTGACCGACTGAGCCTGCGGGAGGGGGCCACGGCGCATGGCAGTCCGTCCTCGGGCGGTGGCGGGGCGTTGTTGATCATCGACAGAGTCGTTCGACAGAGTCGCCGCCTACTCCACCGAATCCCTGGTCCGGATCGGTAGCCCTTCGCGAGTTCCTTGACCCGTGCCTTCGGTCAGCGAAGCGATTCAGGCCGGGCGACGAAGCGTACGAGCTCCTCGGCAGCGCCGCGGGGCAGGCCGGCCACCGCCGCCTCCGGCAAGGCCATGATCACGGTGCGCAACTGCGTCCCGAGGTCTGGGAACAGGGCCCAGGCCGAAGCCGGGACGTTCACAGCGGCAAGCAACAGGTCACCCTCGTGGAAATAGGCGTCAAGCAGCGGCTCCTCCAGCAGCAGACGCACTGCGAGCGGAAGAGCGTACGACAGTGCCACCTGTTGCGATATGAGGGTGCGCAGATCCGCCGGACCGAGTTCGCCCAGCGGAACCCGCCGCAACTCATGCACCTTGCGCACCAAACGCGTCGCGTCAGAGCCAGGAGAAGGCCAGCGAGGTGGGTCCAGCTCGTCGAGCGTGCGGTCGAGGTGCAGCAGATGGTCCATGGGTTCATTGTCGCCGGAGCAGGACGCGAATCTCCGACTCTGGTCACCAGAGGTCTGGCGAAGGCTCAGGTCACTGGTCGGGCCACGTCAATGCTGAGCGGTGTCGGCATAGGCTCGTTCGATCGGCGGATTCGCCTCGATCACGGCGGTGGGTACGTGACGGCCGACGTCGTCACCCTTCCGGTCACGGCTCTTGCGCCGGGTGTCGCAACCATCAGACCATTCCCGGCTGCAGCCGACGGGCACCACGAGCAGAGAAGAACAGGCTCGGCAAGCCCCACTCAGCACCGCACGCACTCAGCGCAGCACGGCCGACAGCAGGTTCGTGCCCAGCGTCGTCATCGCGGACAGGTCGAGGGCGTAGTGGACGTACCGACCGCGCCGTCGGGCCGAAAGCAGCCCGGCGCGGCGCAGGACGGCGAGGTGGCGGGAAACCTCCGTTGGGTGAAAGTTCCCAGGCGTGGGCCAGCTCGCCGGTGGTGTGCGGACCACGGGCCAGGGTGCGCAGCAGTCGCAGCCGTACCGGATGTGCGAGCGCCTCCAGCCGTAGTGTGACCGTCTCCAGCGATACCGGCTCCGCTGTACTCGGCTCGGCCACGGGGTACTGCACCACCGGCTGCCACCCGGGCGCGTGGACCACCACCAGGTGCGGGCGGCCGAAGACGCTGGGGATGAAGGTGACCCCGTTGCCGTGGGCGGCGGTCGCCCTGTCCTGCAGCTTGTCCACGATGATGCAGTCGCCGTCCGGTGTCAGGGTGACTGCGCCGGAGACCGATGCGAGTGCCGCCCCGACGCCCTGGCGCTTCAGCAGGTCGTTCTTCAGGCGCAGGTCGGTGGCCAGTTCCACGGCGACGCTCTTCCAAGCGGCGTCGAAGAAGGCGTCGGCGCACTGTTCGAGGGTGTGGCGCACCCGTGCCCGCACGGCGATCGGGTCCGCGAGGAGCCTTTCCGCGAAGGCCTCTTGATGCGCGCCGCGGGCTTGAGCCAGGTCCAGGGCCCGCTCGCGCGCAGTCGTGTCGGTGAGCGGCGACGGCGCTGCGAAGTGGACCCGGTTGCTGCCGCACGTGGTGACAAGCGCGGAACTCACATACGTTTCGTCGTCGATCCGGTCCACGTCGTCCAACTCCTCGGCGAGGGTCGGCCGAGGTCGGGCCGGGACCAGGAAGTCGGCTCGTGAGGAACGCCAGAGGAATTCTGCCTCCCGCAGCCTCTCGGCCAGCTCCGGTCGCAGCCCCGCCCAGACATCCCCGGCCCAGCCGGCGAGTCGCGGATGATGCCCGGGATCGGCCAGCGCGTGCAGCATCGCGGTCAGCTCGGCCAGCGGGGAGGCCGCGAACCGCAATCGCTCGGATGGCAGGCCGCTGATGTCGATCCTCAACGTCACCCCGTCATCATCACCGACCGGACGGCCGGCGAGGGCGTCGATTGACGATGTCCGTCAACCCACGACGCCCGCCCGGCGGCCGAACGCACCGTTGACGCCATGGCAACCACCACCAAGATCCGCCCCCGCACCCTCGTCCGCGCCTCCGGAGGCCCCCGCTATGCCGTCGCCCTGACCGTGGACGCGCTCGGCACCGGCCTGCTGCGTCCCTTTCTGCTGCTCTACGGGGTGACGGTGCTGAGGCTGTCCGCGCCGGCCACCGGCATCGCCATGACGGCCGGCGTCGTCGTGGGTCTGGTGTGCATGCCCGCCGTGGGCCGATGGCTGGACCGGGGTGCACGCAGCACGGTCGTGGCCGCGTCGATGCTGGTGCGGGTGCTGGGCGTGGCGCTGCTGCTGGCCACCCCTGCGGGGCACGTCTGGCTGTTCGCCACCGCGGCGCTGCTCCTCGGCATCGGCAACCAGGCGTGGCCGGCCGCCCATGCGGCCCTCGTGGCCACCGTCGCCCGCGGCCGCGAACGCGACACCGCTCTCGCAGCAGGCCGCGCACTGCGCAACGCCGGCATGGGGGCGGGCGCTCTCCTCGCCACCGCATGCCTGGCGGGTGGCGCCACCGCATTTCAGGCGCTGGCGGCCGTCACCGGGCTCACCTATCTCGCTGCGGCGGCCTTGACATGGTCCGTCCACATGCGTGCACATCCGGCCGCTACTCCGGCCGAGGACGGGGACGACGGGCCCGCACCCCGGATGCGCGCGCTGCTGGCCGCCAACGTGGTCTACGCCTTCTGCCTCAACGTCCCCGAAATCGCGCTCCCTCTGATCCTGGTGACACAGTTGCACGCGTCGCCGGCGTGGTCGGCAGCCATCTTCGTGGCCAACACGGTGCTCGTGGTCACCCTGCAGGTTCCGGTCACCGTCCTGATGTCCCGATTCTCGCGGCGGTCCGTGCTGGCTCTCGCCGGCGTGGTGCTCGCCACGTCCTACCTCGGCTTCCTCGCGGCCACCTCGCTGGGCCACGGCTGGGGTGCCCCGGCCGTCGCCACGGTGTCCGTGGTCTGCACCCTCGGCGAGATCATCTATGCCGGCAGCGCCACCGCGCTCGTCACCGCCCTCGCCCCGGCCCAAGTCCTGGGACGCACCCTGGCGCACTTCCAGCTCTCCACAGGCTTCGGCCTCGCCGTCTCCCCGGCGGTCATCACCGCTCTCGCACCCCACGGCCCGGCCGTCCTCTGGGGCAGCCTCTCCGCTGCCACACTCCTCTCCGCCGGCGCGGTCGCCACCGAGAAGGATCGAAGCCCGGCTCAGCGGTTGATCCCGCCGCGCGCGAGCAGGCTCGTGAGCTCCGCGATCGCCTCCGGCGACGGTCCGAAGTAGCAGCGGACGTACTCCGGCTTCTGGCGTCGGGACTTCGCCGTCAGCATCACAGGGACGCGCCCTGCTCGCCGAGGTGGGTCAGCGAAGAGTGGCGGTACTCGTACGGATCCCAGCTCGTGCTCGGCCCCCGAAGGGCCGTGTGGCCCTCTGATCCAGGAGCGTCCACGAGAGCCGGCAGGAGGACATGCCACCCGCGCCGGCCCGGACGGCGCGGGCGGCCCGGCAACGGCCGGTGCCCGGCCTCGTGATGAGGCCGGGCACCTGATCTTCCGCCCGCGTTCAGAGCGTCGACGGGGCCGGAGGGTCGAGGGCTTCCAGTGTGCCCCTGACGTCGCCGATGCCGGTCGAACCGCCGGATGCGTAGACGCAGTTGCCGGCCACGCCGACGGGACACGCCGTGGCGGCCGCGGCGAGGCCGAAGCGAGGGGTCGGCAGCGGAGGCAGTTCCGTCCAGAGGTTCGAGACGGGGTTGTACGACTGGACAGTCCCCAGGGGAGGTCCGTTCACGATGTTCCCGCCTCCCACCGTGTAGAGGCAGGTTCCGCTCTGCCCGGGCGGGCAGGTCGTCGCGGTCGTGGCCGCGCCGGACCGGGCCGAAGGAGCGTGGCCGACGGTGGCCGGACCTCAGCAGCCTCCGGCGCCGGTGCCGCGACCGAGCGCGTCCCAGGCGATCTTCCTGTGTGGGTCCGGGGGCAGCGGCTTGGGCCGCCGGTGGTGCCGGACGAACAGGTCCACCTGGACGACGGGGGTGAGAGCCTGGTGCAACTCCCGGTGCAGAGCGACGGTGTCGGTTTCCGGGCTCAGCAATGTGGACCGGGTCCGGCCGTGCTGCAGTTGGACGGTCAGGGTGATCGTGACGGACTCAGGCAGCGGGTCCCCGTCGTACGGCTCCTCGACCGAGTGGTCGATCCGGATCCGTCGTACCTTGGCGAGCGGCCTCGGCCGGCCCGTGCGGGCGCCCCGGACCAGCGCGACGGTGGCCGGCATCGTGGCGGGCGAGAACCGGAGCCGATGCACGTCCAGGAAGGCCAGACATGCCCCCGCGAGCGCCCCGAAGACGGCGCCCACAGCGCCCACGACCCCGGCGACCGCCCAGACCGGACCCCACCCTGCACCAGCGAACAGCATCACGATGTAGACCGGCAGGGTGCACAGCACCCCGATCGCGGCCCACAAGGGCAGAGCGCGCACCATTCCGAGCGAACTCCTGGCGGCGTGCCGGAGAGACCCGCCTCCCTCCTGGAGAACCAGGTCGATCACATCGGGATTCGAACGGTCCACCCCCACCGTCTGCATGACACAAGGTTAGTGCAGCGTTACCGAATGTGGAATGGTTCGACGCCCGGGGACGGCCCCCCTGGCGGGTGTGGCTGGCCGACCAGCGGCTGGTGATCGTCAAGCAGATCACCGACAGCGGGGACACGAGCGCTGACGCGAAGACGCGCTTCGCGCGGGAGGTCGCCGGGCCGCGCCTGGCGGGGCGGGGCGCCGGGGTCGCCGGCGCCCCCGCGGTGGTCGGCCGTCCGGGGAAGGCGCGGCGGCCATCCCACTGGTGAGGTCGCGGGCGATGTCGTGGATCCAGCGACGCCCACGTGCGGGCGCGCGTCCGTACGACCGTGCCGCGCGCCTCGGGCGTCGAACTCAGCGGACCGCGGGCGACGGCTGTTGTCAGGTCCGGTTCGTCAGGTGGGGCAGAGGATGAACAGCGGGAAGGCCCGCCGGGCGGGCTGGTCGCCGATCTCGTCGAGCGCCGCCCGGATCTCGTGGAGATGGCCGGTGGTCATCTGCAGGGGTGGTTCCTCGGGCTGGTACACGGTGCGGACGGGGTAGTCCACGCCCGGGCGGCGGGTCATCTCGATGTGGCATCCGAGAATGTGGGTGATCGTCCGCTCGTCGCAGAAGTCGATGAGACGGTCGATCGTCCGGCGGAAGGCCTGCCAGTCCTGAATGTAGAGCCGGCCCGGGTAGACGGTGTCCCCGGTCAGGAGGATCCCGGTCCACCGGTCGTAGAACGTCACCGAAGCGTCATGGTGGCCCGGGGTGGCCAGGCACTCCAGCACGCGGCCGCCCAGATCGACCTGGGCGACCGACTCGGGGCGGTCGTCGAATCCGAAGTACGGCCAGGCGGCAGCGCGTTCCGCGCCGACCACCGTCGTGTCCGGGCGGTCGGCGAACTGGCCGTCTCCCGCGACATGGTCGCCGTGCGGATGCGTGTGCAGCACCAGCAGCTGGTAGTCGGCCCGAGGATGACGAGCGAGCCAGGACCGGACGAGTTCGTCGACCACGCGGCGCAGCGGAAGGAACCGGGGGGAGGCGGTGGCACCGGTGTCGATCAGCACCGCTCGTGTGTTTCCCATGAGCAGGAAGAGGAAGGGCGCCTCGTAGTCGATCGCCATATTCTGCCGGAGGATGAACGTGTGCTCGTCGTAGGCGTGCACCTGGATGTCGGGGTCGGTGTTGTGCTTGGCCGACGGCGAGCCGTGGATCCACCGCACATCGAGCGGCCGAGGCCGGGCCGGCGCGTCGGCGAAGTCGATCGGTGAGATCCGGGAGCCCATGGTGTCCCCTCGTCCGCGTCGCCGTCCTGAAGGGTGCGCCGCAATGTGCCCAGGTGAGGCCCGTGCACGCCTCGGCGACGAGGGTAGCAACCGGAATCGGCCGGTTGCCCGCACGCGGCAGCGTGGAGCGGCGTCGGCCGGTCTCACGTACTGCGCCCCGCCGACCATCAGGTCGGCGGGGCGCAGCGGCGGCCGAAGCCCGGATCACCGAACCACGTCACCCTGTCGACGGGGCGTCACCGGCGATGTCAGGGGACGCGGACGCACGTGGTGCCGCTGACGGGCTTGTGCTTGATGGCCTTCCGGGTGAGCGGACCGTAATCGCCGTCCACCGTGGTCCCGGCCTTCTGCTGGGCGCGGCGCAGCGCGGCGTCGGTGGCGGCCCCGAAGTCCTGGTCCACCACGAGCCTTTCGCCGTAGCACATGTTGAGCGTCTCCTGCAGCGTGCCCACCGCGACGCTGTTCATGACGCCCTGGGAGAGGGCGCAGTTGACGTTGACGCTGGTCGTGCCGTAGTTGGGCACCCAGGCTCCGTAGTACTTGGCGCTCCAGTTGCACGTCGGGTTGGCCGCCGCAGCCGGTGCGGCTGAGCCGAGCGCCATCGCTCCGGCACTTCCCAGCGCCAGGACGGTCGCGAGCAGTGCGTTGACGGGCTTGCGCACAGGGATCTCCTTTTCGGGAATCGGGCAGGAAGGACGCCGCCGGGCCGCCGGCGGCGGGGCGACGGAACTGCGTGTGCTATACGGCGAACCTTGTCAGCCGTGATCGGCGGCAGCCATCATGTTTCGCCGTATGTAAAAGACGCACGGCAATCGGGGGGAACTGCATGCTCCGCATTCATTTCACCGATGCCGATCTCGGGCGTACGCGGGTGGCTGCCGCCGCGGACCCGTTCTGGGAGATCGCCTCCAGCCTGCATCGATTCCAGACGCGCCGCGGGCGCTGGGCTTATGCCGAATGGCATCGCACGGCACGGAGCCGGCTTCGCGAGCAAGGGCTCGAAACGGCTGTACGCACCATGCTGTTACCGCTTTTCCCGCGGGCGGCCTATTTCCCCGATTTCCTCACGCCGGCCGCCGGGGGCGGCGGCTGGGAGGCCGGTGTGGACGCGATCCTGTCCACACCGGCCCCTCAGGTGCTGCAGGAAGTGGAGATGCTGGCCCGAGTGACCGGCGCTCCCCCATGGGCGCCCCGCCTCGCCGAGCCGGAGATCCGCACGGAGCTGGTGCGGGTGTTACGGGCCTACTACAACGCCGTCGTCGCGCCCCAGGCCGACCATGTCCAGGCGACCCTGGAGGCTGAGCGGTGTCTCCGGACCCGCGCCCTGCTCACCGAGGGCATCGACGGGCTTCTCCGGAGCCTGCGTCCGACCATGCGGTGGGAGCCGCCGGTCCTCCATGTGAGCGCGCTCGGCGGCGACCGGGATCTTCATCTGGCCGGCCGCGGGCTGCTGCTCGTGCCCTCGTACTTCTGCTGGGGCTCGCCCGTGCCCATCGCCGATCCCGAGTTGCCGCCGGTCGTCGTGTATTCGGTCCTCGACGGGATGCCGAGCTGCGAACGGGTCCCGGCGCCGGCCGCCATGGCGGCCCTGGCCGGAGTCGTCGGCCGGAGTCGTGCCGGCATCCTCCATGCCTGCGCGGCGGGGGCGACCACGGGTGAACTCGCCCGAGCGGTGGGGATCTCCGCCTCGGCCGCGACTCAGCACACCTCCGCACTGCGCGACGCCGGACTGATCAACAGCCGGCGCTCGGCGAACCGGGTGCTGCACACCCTCACCCCACTCGGCGCGGCGCTGATCAGGGCCGATCCCTTCGCACCCGCTCTGGCAATGCGACAGTCGCCCGGAGGGGCGGACATGGCCCCCGCCTGATCCCACGACACACGGCAGGACGCGAGGGCTTCCCGGTCCAGCGGACGGGATTCTGCTCGTACTCGCGCACGCGCCGGACGCATTACGGGCCGTGCGCACGGGACTCGCCGGAGTTCGTCCGTCCGCCACGGAAGCCCGGCACGGGTCACGATTCCCGTCGCGCCGTCACCAGGCCCGTCTCGTACGCGGCGATGACCGCCTGGGCCCGGTCCCGGACGCCGAGCCCGGCGAAGAGGCCGGTGATGTGGTTCTTCACGGTGGACGCGCTGACGCCGAGCCGTTCGGCTATCTCCGTGTTGTCCAGTCCGGCGGCGATCAGCCGCCACACCTCCCTCTCGCGCGGCGTGAGTCCTTCGGCACCGGACGGCACCCGGGGCGACGTGGGGTGGATGGGGGCCTTGACGTGCGAGGAGATGAGGCGGGTGAGGAGCCTGGGGGCGAGAATCGCCTCGCCGTCGCGGACCACCTGCAGGGCCGCGACCAGGTCCTCGGGTGAGATGTCCTTGGGCAGGAAGCCGTACGCCCCGGCACGCAGAGCGGCCACGACGTGCTCGTCCATGTCGAAGGTGCTCAGGGCGAGGACGCGGCAGTCGGGCAGTTCGGCGACGAGACGCTCGGTCGCGGCGATGCCGTCGAGGACCGGCATGCGGATGTCCATGATGACCACGTCGGGTCGGTGTTCATGGGCCAGGCGTACGGCATCGGCACCGTCGGCGGCTTCGGCGACGACCTGGAAGTCCGGTTCGGGGGCGAGCATCAGGGCGAGGCCGCGGCGTACCAGGGGCTGGTCGTCGGCGATGAGGACGGTGGCGGGCGCGGTCACGCGTACGCCTCCTCGTGTTCGGGGCGCAGAGGCAACCGGGCCCGGACGGTGAAGCCACCGCTGTCGCCGGGCCCGGCGTGCAGGGTTCCGCCGTGCAGGGCGACGCGTTCGCGCATTCCCATGAGGCCGTAGCCGGAGCCTCGTGCGGAGGGGTGTTCGGGACGTGGGCCGTCGTCGGTGACGGTGACGCGCACCTCGCGGGGCGCGTAGCTGAGGCGGACGTCCACCTTCGCGCCGTGGCCGGCGTGCTTGCGCGCGTTGGTGAGGGCTTCCTGGACGATGCGGAACACGGCGAGGGCGACGCTGGGCGGCAGAGTCCGCGTGTCGCCGTCGCTGGTGAGGGTGGTGGGCAGGCCGGAGCGGCGGCTGTCCTCGACGACTCGTTCGAGGTCGGCGATGCCGGGCTGCGGCGCGGTGCCCTCTCCCTCGTCGCGTTCGTCGCCCGCGCGCAGGACGTCGAGCAGGTGGCGCATCTCGTGCAGGGCGGTGCGGCCGGAGCCTTCGAGGGTGACGAGGGCCTCCCGGGCGGTCGCGGGAGACCGCTCGAGGTTGGCGCGGGCGCCGCCGGCGAGCAGCTGCATCGTGGTCAGGTGGTGGGCGACGATGTCGTGCAGCTCGCGGGCGATCCGGCGTCGTTCGTCGGCGACCGCGCGGTCGGCGAGGAGTTGCCGGTGGGTCTCGGCGTTGCGCTGCCAGCGGCCCACGGCGACGGCGGTGCCGGCCACCAGCAGCGCGGAGGCGGCGTTGGCCGCGAGGTCGAGCAGGGAGGGGGAGGGCAGGGCCGGGTGCACGAGCTGGAGCACCGCGACGTGCCCGACGACGGCGAGGGCGCTGACGACGGCACGGTGGTGACGTACGACCGTGAAGAGGGCGACGACGGTGGCGGCGCCGTAGTGCTGGCCGACGGCGCTGAACCAGTTGAGCGACAGGTTCGTCGCCAGGACGCCCACGAGGACGCCGAGCGGGGCGCGGCGGCGCGCGAGCAGGAACAGGGAGGCGGCGGCCACGACCAGGCAGCCGGCCGCGGGGACGCGGCCCTGGTCCATCTGGCTGGTGACGGTGAAGCCGACCAGGTCGACGGCCGCGGCCCCGACGGCGACGAGCCCGTCGTGCCGGCTCCACAGGTCGGGGCCACCGCGTCGCGGGGCCGCCCCCTGCGATGCCCGGCCCCGCTTCGCTGCGCTCTCGCGCCGTTTCATGTCGCCCCCGCGTTCTCCCTGTGATCACCGCACTGGCCTGCTGAGCTGCGGCTTGTCCGTCGGTGATCCATTGTGTCAGCCCGGTTCGCGGCGCCGGGTCGGGAGCGGGAGTGAGCGGCGGCTGGGAGCAGGGTCCCAGCCGAGGGGTGGTGGAGGGCCGTGCTCCCAGGCGGATTCTCGTTCCCGGCTCCGAGGTCCGGACCGGATGGCGCTGATGTGCTGGACACGTGCCGGAAGTCGCCCGGCACGGGGCGCCCGGGTATCCGCGGCGCCGTGCTCACCACCGCGTACGCCGATCCCGTACGCGCACTCGTACCGGAGGACTTCCGTGATCCGTGCCCTGACCGGTTTCTCGACCCGCAGACCTTGGCGGGTCATCGCCTTGTGGGCGGTGATCGGCATCTTCGTGTCCGTCCTGGGCCAGGTGCTGGTCTTCCGCGTGACGCAGACCGACAGCGCCGGCTTCCTGCCTGCGGAGTACGACGCGGCCGCGGCGCTGCGGGTCGCCGAGGAGAAGTTCGGCGCGGAGCCCGGCGCCGACGTGGTGACGGTGCTGGTGGCCCGGCGCGACGGCAGGCCGCTGGCCGACTCGGACCGGCGCCGTGTGGGCGAGGTGGCGCGCAGGCTGAGCGCCGAGCACGTGAAGATGCCGTGGGCCGACGAACAGATCCCGGGGCTCTCCAGGGACTACTCCCAGGTCCCCCGGGTGGCGCTGTCGATGACCGCGCCCGACGGGTCGTTCGCGCTGCTGAGCGCCCGGTTGCGGGGCAATCCGACCGACCCGGGCCTGCACGCGCTCTATCGGGCCTTCAGCGACCGTGCCGAGAAGGAGTTCGGCGATGCCGGGCTGCGCACGGGGTTCACCGGGGGCCTGGCGGACACCGTGGACCGAGCGGACGCGGAGAAGACCACGCAGACGGTGGTCGGTGCGCTCATGGTGGGGTTGATCGTGCTGGTCAACGTGCTGGTGTTCCGCAGTGTCCTGGCCGCGTTGATCCCGCTGTTCGCCGTGTCCGTGGTGGGTGGAGCGGCGGCCGGTACGGTCGTGGGAGCGGCCCTGCTCACCGGCTTCGACCTGGACCCCGGCACCCCTGGCCTGATCGGCACCGTGCTGCTCGGCATCGGCGTCGACTACTTCCTGTTCCTGCTGTTCCGCTTCCGCGAGGAACTGCGACGGCGCCCGGAGGCGCACCACCGGGTGGTGGCCGCGGACGTGGCCGGCCGGGTCGGCACCGCGGTGACCTCGGCGGCCCTGACGATCGTGGCGGCCTTCGCCACCCTCGGTGTGGCCAGGTTCGGTCAGTTCCGCGTGCTCGGCCCCGCGGTGGCGGTGTCCGTGCTGGTGATGCTCGTGGCGAGTCTGACCCTGATGCCGGCGCTGCTCGCGGTGGCGGGGCGGCGCATGTTCTGGCCGTCGCGGAGCCTGAAGAAGGCCGAGCGGCCGGGTCTGGCCGGCCGGACCGGCGAGCTGGTGGCGCGTCGCCCGCTGCTGGTGCTCACGGCGTCGGTCGCTCTCCTCGGTGCTCTCGCGGTCGGGGCGACGGGCGTGCAGATGGACTTCAGCACCGGCGGCGCTCCGCGCGACACGGCGGCCGCGGCGACGGCGCGGGAGATCGCCCGCGTCCTGCCGTCGGGAGTGTCCGATCCGACGACGGTGTACGTCACCGCCGGGGACGGCCGGGCGCTGGACGTCGCCGCGCTCGGCGGCCTGCCTCGCGCCCTGGCCCAGGTGGAGGGCGTGGGCCGGGTCGGCTCCCCCGTGTTCAGCGCCGACCGCACCGCCGTCCGGTGGGACGCGTACCTGACGGAGGACGCGCAGAGCCAGCGCGCTCGCGACCTGGTGGCGGGCCCGGTGCGCGAAGCCGTCCGCAAGGCGACGCCGGCCGGGTCGACGGCCCATGTGGGTGGCACGGCGGCCGTGTTCGCCGATGTGGCGACGGCGGTCGACGAGGACCTGCGGACCGTGTTCCCGGTGGCGGCGGCGCTGATCGCCCTGATCCTGCTGGTGCTGCTGCGCAGCCTGGCGGCTCCGGCCGTGCTGATGCTCGCGGTCGGACTGTGCTTCGCGGCGACGTTCGGCGCCTCGGCGCTGGCCTTCCAGCACCTGGGCGGCGAGCCGGGCGTGAACTTCGTCCTGCCGCTGGTGCTGTTCCTGTTCGTGGTGGCCCTGGGCACCGACTACAACATCCTCATCAGCGACCGGCTCCGGGAGGAGATGGCCCGCGCGGGGTCGACCCGCGCGGCCGTGGCCCGCGCGGTACGCCACACGGCGCCGGCGATCGCCACGGCGGGCGTCGTGCTGGCGGCCTCCTTCGGCAGCCTCGGCGTGAACGCGGACCCTTCCACGCGGCAGATCGGTTTCGCGACGGCGCTGGGCATCCTGCTCTCCGCCTTCGTCCTGTCCCTGCTGCTGGTGCCGGCGGCCGCGGCGCTGCTGGGGCGCGGGATGTGGTGGCCGATGCGCGGGGGCTCCGCCGGGAGCGCGAGGCGCACCGGGTCGGCCTCGACGGAACCCGAGGGCGTCTCCGTCGGTCACCCGCGCGCGTACCCGGGGCACGCCCCTCTCGGTACATCGGTCGGGACCGGGGAGGAGGCGAGCGCCGTGTACGGCCCCGCGGACGCCGACGGGCCGTCCCGTACGGCCGACCGGCTGGTCCACCGGACCGCGCGGCGGACGGCGCACGACGACGGGTGACGAGGAGACGACGCGTCTCCGGGCCGGCCGGTGGCCGCCGGACCCGCCGCGTCCAGCGCGGCGGGCCGGCTGTCCGGACTGGTCCCTACTCCTCCCACGGTGGCTTTCCGTCGGACATCAACTGGTACACCTCGAAGGGGACGGCCGCCTCGACGCCGAGCGCGGGGCCGGCCATGCGCGCTGCCCAGGTCAGGAAGGCGCGGGGTTCGAAGCCCTGCTCCCCCAGTCCCCTGGTGTACTCGGCGTGCGCGGACAAGGAGGCGATGCCGCGTTCCAGCGGCTCTCCCGTGACGTCCACGGCATGGGTGGGCCGTTCGGGCCCGGCCATGCACACGAGGCGGACTCCGCCCCACGGTTCGAGTCCCTCGTCTCCCAGTTCGGGGAAGATCCATCGGTTGCCCGCGTCCCTCGCGGCGTCCAGGGCCGCGAGGCCCACCACACGGTGGTCGGCCTGGTTGGTGACACCGGCGATCATCCGTACGGTGAAAGCCCCGGTCACCACGATCTCGGGCCGGTGCCGCCGGATGGCCCGCACAATGTCGCGGCGCAGGTCGGGCCCGTACTGGACGACGCCGTCGGGATGGTCGAGGAACTCCACCGTGCTCACGCCGACCTCGCGGGCGCCGGCACGCTCCTCGGCCTCGCGCAGTGGCCCCGCCTGGACGGGGTGCATGCTGTCGATACCTGCCTCCCCGCGGGTGACCAGGAGATAGGTCACCCGTTTCCCCTGGGAGGTCCAGCGGGCGACGGCCGAGGCCGTGCCGTACTCGATGTCGTCCGGATGGGCCGCCACGGCCAGGCACCTCTCCCAGTCCTCCGGCAGCGGCGGGAGCGCGCCCTGCGGGCCGAACGGGCCCGTGTCATCTCGCGTCGTCATCTTCTGATACTGGCCCTGAGGAACCGTCCTGACACCGAGGCGCGCGCCCGAACCCGCGAAGGGCCGACGACATCGGGCCCACGGCGTGCGCGGCTTCCCGGTCCACCGGGCCGCCCGCCTCGCTCCACCCCCCGGGCACCTGACGAACCAGTGGGTCCGCGCCGCCTGCCTCGGGCCCACGGCGGAGAGACCGCCGCCGCAGCGGGGGTGGCTCCGCCCCCGGCCGCCCGGGTGACCGGGGACCGCCCGACGGGGCTGCTCCAAGTGGAGGCGACGAGTGGTGGAAGCCCAGGCCCGAACGCAGGCTGGCGTACGCGCCCTGCCCGGCCATGCTGCGGGGCGCGGCCATGCCAACCGTCCCCCGACCGGAGTGGCCAGGGACGTCAGAGAGACGAGATCACATGGCGGAACACGACATCGGTCCCGGGCCCCTGCCCTCCCGCGCCGGGACCGGGACGGCCGCACGGAGCCGAGCTCGGCACATCCCACCACGACTCGGCCGGGGCGCGCGTACGAAGGCGGCGCTCCTCGCCGCCTGTCTGGGCGTCCTCGGTGCGGTCGGGACCGCGCCGAGCAGCGCCCAGTCGCCGCCCAACGGCGGGCCTCCGGCACGGTTCGTGCCGGGTCCCTGCCCCCAGACGCCCGTCCCGGTCCCCGGGCGGTGCGGCTTCCTGGAGGTTCCCGAGAACCGCAAGCTCCGCAAGGGACGGACCATCCGGCTGGCCGTCGCCACCATCCCGGCTGCATCGAAGACACCGGCCCCGGACCCCGTGGTGTTCATGGAAGGGGGCCCCGGCGGAGACGCGTTCGGAGCCATCCCCTTCCTGATCGACTCCGGCGTGAACCGCGACCGCGATCTGATCGTCATGGCCCAGCGCGGCACCCTCCACTCACAACCGAACCTCGCCTGCCCGGAGATGGACCGGTTCAACGCGACCGCCGTCGGCCTGCCCTACGACGCGCCGTCCACCGGACGGGGGCTGGTACGGGCGGCGAAGGAGTGCCGGAACCGCCTGACGGCCGAGGGAAACGACCTCGCGGCCTACAACACCACCGAGAACGCCGCGGACTTCGCCGCCCTCCGCAAGACCCTGGGCATCAAGAAGTGGAACGTCTACGGCTACTCCTACGGCACCGACCTGGGCCTCACCTATCTCCGCCGGCACCCCCAGGGCATCCGCTCGCTGGCGATCGACTCGGTCGTGCCGCCGCAGATCGTGAGCCTGCCGTGGGCCTGGGACAGCGCCCAGGAGGGGATCAACGCGATCTTCGCGGCGTGCGAAGCCCAGCCCGCCTGCAAGTCCCGCTACCCGGAGCTCTCCCGCACGCTCACGGAGCAGGTCCGGCGGCTGGAGGCGAACCCGCTGAGGCTGACCGTACCGCCGCCTGGTGGCGGCACCCCGGTGAAGGTCGTCCTCGACGGGGGCACGCTGGTGAACCTGCTGGTCGCCGACGGCGCCCTGGTCCCGTCCGCCGACGTCCCCGCGGCGCTCTACGAACTCGCCGCCGGCAATCCGGAACGCTTCGCGCGGGCCCAGGCCGCCGGCGCGACGCCCGCCGTCGGCGAGTTCGCCCACGGGCTGACGCACTCGGTGGCCTGCGCCGAGTGGGCCCCGGGCTTCTCGAAGCGCGACGTCCTGACGGCGGGTCGCCGGGCCTTCCCCGGATGGCCGGACTCCGTGCTGGCGCACGCACCGCAGCTGCCCTTCGAGCACGACCTGTGCCGCGTCTGGAACGTCCCGGACCGCACCGCGGTCCAGCGGGTGGCCACCCGCAGCAAGGTGCCCGCGCTCATCATCAGCGGGACCTTCGACGCGAAGACCGGGGCGAGCTGGGGGCCGTTCGCCGGCCGTACGCTGCCGCGCTCGACCGCCGTGGTGATTCCCGGCATCACCCATTGGGTGGTGCCGCAGAACACCTGCGCCGCGTCGGTCCTGCTCTCCTTCCTGGAGCGGCCGACCGCCCCCGACACCGGCTGCGTGCCGGGAGTCGAACCCAAGCCGTTCACCCTCATCCCCTGACCGGAGTACGCACGATGTCCCCGAGTACGACCCCCAGCCGGCGCCGCGCGAGACGGCTCCCGGCCACGCTGGCCGGAGCCGCGGCCGGCGCCCTCGTCGTCGGCCTGGCCGCCATGCCCGCACACGCCCGGTCCGGCACCGACGGCCCGATCGGCACGGTCGCCCGTACGGTGGGCGACGCCCGCTTCGAACCGGGTCCCTGCCCCAGGACGGCGGACCCGATCCCCGATCTCGCGCGCGCCCGCTGCGGCACCCTCACCGTGCCCGAGAAGCGTTCCCCGGCCAGACCCAAGGGGCCTTGGGGGCACCACGGACGCACGATCACCCTCGCTGTCGCGATCATGCCCGCGGAGAGCAGCAGCCCCGCGCCCGACCCGATCGTGTGGTTCGCCGGCGGCCCCGGCGACGACGCGGTCTCCGAGATCCCGATGGCGCTCGCCGGCAACCTGAACCGCGATCGCGACGTGGTCTTCATGTCGCAGCGCGGCACCTACTCGGCCGACCCGGAGCTCACCTGCCCGAACATCGACCGGTTCAACGCCCGTGCCCTCGGCCTCGTCTCCAACGCGCCGTCCACCGGGCGCCTGCACGTCGAGGCGACCCGGACCTGCCGCGACCGCGTGGACGCCAAGGGCGCCGACCGCAGCACCTACAACGACATCGAGAGCTCGGCCGACTACGACGCCCTGCGCAAGACGCTGGGTGTCAGGAAGTGGAACGTCTTCGGGATCTCCTACGGCACCCACTTGGCGCTCAACTACATGCGTCTGCACCCGAAGGGCATCCGCTCGGTCGGCATCGACGGCGTCCTGCCGCCGTCCATCGCCGGCGGGGCGGTGACCTGGAAGGCCGCACGAGAGGGTTTCGACGGCCTGTTCAAGGCGTGCGAGGAGCAGCCCGCCTGCAACACCCGCTACCCGAACCTCAAGGCGACCTTCCTCCGCCTCGTCAGCGAGCTGGAGGCCCACCCGGTCACCACCACCGTCACGGTCCCGGTCCACCCGGAGCCGGTGAAGGTCGTGCTGGACGGGGGCAACCTGGTCACCTGGCTGACCTCGGCCACCCACGTGGCGGCCGGTGTGCCGCGCTCCATCGACGAACTGGCCCACGGCAACCCGCAGCGGATCGCCGAGCAGCTCGCGGGTGGCAAGTACAGCCCGCAGGCGATCGGCAGGGTCGCCCACGGGCTGGTCTACGGCGTCTTCTGCAGCCAGTGGACCCCGTACGAGAGCCGGGCGGACATCATCCGGGGCGGGCGCCGCGCGTTCCCGTCGTTCCCCCGGTCGATGCTGGCCAACGCGCCGCAGCTCGCCTGGCTCCACGACGACTGCCGCGCCTGGGACGTCCCCCCGGCGCCCCGGTCGGTCCGGGACGTGACCCGCAGCGACATCCCGACCCTCGCGCTGTCCGGCGGGTTCGACGCCCAGACGGCGCCGAGCAACGGGGCGTACGTCGCCCGCACGCTGCGTCGCTCGACCGCCGTCACGGTCCCCTACGTCGCCCACGTGGTGTTCGCCGACTCGCGGTGCGCGCAGACGATCACCACGTCGTTCTTCGCCCGGCCGACCGCGCCGGACACCAGCTGCCTGGCGGGACTGCAGCCGCCGCAGTTCGAGATCGCACCGTAAGGCGCCCCCGGCGGCGACCGCCGGCCACGGTGCCCGCACGGCGGGGGCCCGCATCCCGCTGGGGGATGCGGGCCCCTGCCGTGCGGGCCGATCCGGCAGCCCTCCGTCGACGCCGCTCCAGGGCCATGCATTCCGGGCTCAGCGGGGGCGCCGCTGCCGTCGCTTCTTCGGACCGAGCGTCATCGACGTGGGAACCCAGGCCCTTGTCGGTGCCGTGCGCTTTCCTGTCCTCCATGGAGTTCACTCATTCGATGCTCAACGACCTGCTGGCCCGGCTCACCGAACCGAGCGGGATCCTGTACCTGTCGCAGGACATCGACCCCCATGCGCTCGTCGAGAAACTGGCCTCCCGTCACGGGGCACCACGCCCCCTGGTCCTCGACGGCATCACGGACCCGGGCGTGGACGAGGCTTGTGGCGCGGGTCTCCTCGACCTCCTCGCGGACCGGGGCGAGACGATGCTCGCCTGGGCCCATGCAGGACAGTGGATCGGCGCTGGGACCGCACAGGACGAGCAAGGCGATGTCGTGCCGGTGCTGGTCATCACCCCGCGGCGGATACGAGTTCCGCCCGCGGGGACGACCGGTCAGGACGAGGACTGGGTCGAACGGCTCATCGGCATCACCGGCTGGACCCTGCCCCCACAGCGGCCCGACATCGACTGGGCGGAGACCGAAGCGCGCCTGGGCACGTGTCTTCCCGGCGACTACAAACGCATGGTGGAGACGTTCGGGGAAGGCGCCTTCGACGATTACCTGCACCTGAACCAGGAACCGTGGACCGACCTCAGGAAGGACGGCCTGCTGATCTGGGCGGGCACCGAGCACAAGAACCTGTACTGCTGGCAGATGGACGAAGGCGACCCCGACCTCTGGCCGGTCACGGTTCAGACGTTCGACGGCGAGAACGTCCCCTTCGACTGCCGGACCGCAGAGTTCGTCTGCCGCATCCTCCTCGAACCGGACCACCCCTTCACCATGGCCCGCTACTTCGACACCCACTGGTTCATGAACTACCGCGTGCACGTGTGAACGAAGCCCGGTCGGCCTTCGCCCCGCGGCACGGTCGCCGCGATCGACCTGTTGTTTTCCATACGGGTCGACCCGTATGGTAAATGCCATGAGTTCCTCTCCGTCCTCCAGGGGGCGTCCCAGGGATCCTCGATCGCACGAGGCGATCATCGGCGCGACGGCAGAGCTGGTGGTCGAGGTCGGCTACGCCGCGACATCGATCGGGGCGGTGGCCGCGCGGGCCGGTGTCGGAAAGGACACGATCTACCGGCGGTGGTCGGGCAAGCCGGAGTTGGTCTTCGAGGCGGTCTTCACGACCACCGACGATGCTCCGATCCCGGACACCGGAACGCTGGCCGGGGACCTGACCGTACTGCTGCAGGGCCTGGTCGACGAGTTCCACGCGCCTGCCGCCGCCGCGGCACTCCCCGGGCTGCTCGCCGAGTTCGCCGCCGATCCGGAGCTGAAGGCGCGCATCCGCGGCGACTTCCTGGCCCCGTCGAAGGAACGGCTGCTGGTTGTCTTCGAACGCGCCCTGCTGCGCGGGGAGATCACGGCGGAAACGCCGGTGGACCTGGTCCTGGACACGCTGGCAGGAGCCGTGTTCTTCCACGTGGGACTGGTCGGGGAGCACCCTGACCAGCAGCTGGCCGCACTGCTTGCCGGAGTCGTGGCCAAAGGAATCGAGGTCCGGTGAACGGCTGGCTTCTCGCAGCGGGGATCACCGCGCTCGGCGTGGCCGCGGTGCACATCGTCGGCGGGCGCCGCGATGTGGTGCGCCCCCTGCTGTCCTGCGGGATCGCGGACGAACCCAAGCGCGTCCTGCACGCCGTCTGGCACATGGTGAGCGTCGACCTGGTGCTCTCCGGACTCGTGCTGCTTCGCCTCTCCCTGACGGGCAGTACGCCGGGGGCCGACCTGGTGGCGTGGTTCGTGGCCGCTCACTTCATCGCGTACGCGGCAGCCTTCCTGGTCGTCACGCTGTCCGTCGGCTGGCCCAGGCCGCTGCTGCGCCTGCCGCAGTGGATCCTGCTCCTGCCGGTCGCGGTACTGGCGGCGGCGGGTGCCGCGTAGCCCCGCCCCGGACCGCTCCCGCGGCCGCCGCCGTCCGCCACGGCGGCCGCGGCCTCGAACCCGTCGAAGGTCGGCACACACCGGGCCCGGCGGAGATCGCGGTCGTCGACGTGGTGGACACGTCGAGCCCAGGGCGGGTCAGCAGAAGGCCCGCCCTCAGGCCACCGAGAGCAGATCGACCACGAAGACCAGCGTCGAACCCGCCGGGATCAACGGCGAGGGCGACTGCTTGCCGTAGCCGAGACGCGGGGGCACGATGATCTCGCGTCGGCCGCCGACCTTCATGCCCCTCACCCCCCGATCCCAGCCCTTGATGACCCTGCCACCGCCCACGGCGAACTTGAACGGCAGGCCCAGGTCCCAGGAGGCGTCGAACTCCCTTCCGGACTCGAAGGTCACGCCGACATAGTGGACCTGGACGACCCTGCCCGGCTTCGCCTCAGCCCCGTCCCCGACGACAAGGTCCCGGATCGTCAGCTCGGTTGGAGCGTCCCCTTCCGGAACATCGATCACGGGCCTCGTCAGGTCACTCATCCCAGCCTCACCACTCTCCACCGGAAGCCCTCGCACGGGCCAGCCGGACGCATGGACACTCCATGCAGCAGATCATCACGCTACCGACACAGCCCGGGAGCGACACGGGTGCGTGCGCCGGGAGAGCATCCGGCTGGAGGTCGGCCGGGGCGCACCCCACGATCGGTCGGGGGGTGCGGAACCGGCCGACCCCCGTGGCCTACCTCAGGGTCACCGTGCCGGTGAGGATGCGGTGGTCGGAGCA
Organism: Streptomyces sp. JL2001; assembly: GCF_050917515.1. Taxonomy (NCBI): domain Bacteria; kingdom Bacillati; phylum Actinomycetota; class Actinomycetes; order Kitasatosporales; family Streptomycetaceae; genus Streptomyces; species Streptomyces sp. JL2001. The sequence goes on from NZ_CP169421.1 coordinate 292,719, forward strand.
GAGCCCGTCGGGGTTCTTGCTTCCCGGGGTGCAGTCCTTCGACGTGGTGAGGGCGTCCGCGCTGTAGCTGCCCGGGGCCGCGAGTGCCGACTCGCGGACCAGGATCAGGTCGATCTTCTGGTTGCCGCCGCACGGGGTCGGGTTGGTGGGCGAGGGGGGTGTGTTGGAGGTCGGTTCGCCGTAACCCGGGCAGTTGCCGGCGTCGTTGTCGTCGAGCTCGCGGTAGGCGCCGACGTTGCCGCCGTTGTGCGGCGTGTTCGCGGTGGCCGCGTAGAAGCTGTTCATGGACGGGTAGTCCGGCTCGACGTTGAAGTCGCCGGAGATCAGTACCTTCTCGCCGGCCGCGCTCCAGGCTTCCAGCTTCTGGTTGATCTCGCCGAGCTGCGTCCACTTGAAGGAGTCGACCGTCGTCAGGTGCGTGGTGCAGAACCGCACTCCCGAACCGTCGGTGAGCGGCGCGCAGAGCATGTTGCGCCGCTCCAGCGTGTTGCCGTCGTCTGCGAGAGGGATCCGGTCGGCGGTGCCGAGCGGGCGCTTGCTGAAGATCGCGTTCCCGAACGCCGCACCGCCGCACACACCCGTATTGGCCTGCCGGCTCGGCTCGAAGCGCGCGAAGTTCGTTTCGACCTGGGGCCAGTTCGTCGCCGCGAGCTGTCTCACGAGCTCGTCGAACTGGCCTTTGCACAGCTCGTTGAACGCGACGAAGTCCGCGTTGCGGTACACGATCGAAGAGGCCGCCAGGGACACCATGTTGGTATCGCTCCTGCCCCCGTGGAAGGTGTTGCCCGCCACGTTCCACTGCCAGACGTTGTAAGACGTCGGGCTCGCGGTCTCGGCCTGTGCCGTGGCCGCGGGCAGCATCACGGCGAACAACACACCCGCCGCCGCCAGCCGCGCCGTGCGGAACCCTCGCATGAAAAACCCTCCCGTTACGGAATTTCGATCTTCCTCGGTGCCTGTTGCGCGTTCGCGGGGGACCTGCGGGAGCTCCGCACGGACCCGGCGGACCGCCGGGCGATCCGTTCCCGACTCGCCCCTGATCGCCATCATGGCCGCCCGCCGAACCGCCAGTTGTGGACCTCGATGTCGGCATACCGGTCCGCGGTCAGGACGGCGCGTGCCGTGTCCGGGTCCGGTGCACGGACCAACGCCGCCGTGCCCAGCCAGCCGGCGCCGTCATCGGACAGCAGCGGCCCGTAGGCGATCAGCTCGTCGCCGTCGGACGGCACCGCGAGGTCGGCGGGCTGTCCCGCGCCGAGGCCTACGACCAGGTACCGGTTGCCGCCGGTCCGGCCGCCCGGGAAGTCCCACATCGTGCGCCCGAGCATGTTGTTCCACCGCCGCAGCAGCACGTCCCGGTAGACGCCGGCCTGGTAGCCGGGCTCGTCGAAGGCGAACCTGCGGGCGGCGGCGGGATCCGGCAGGTCGACGATGTGCACGCTGCCGGTGGGTGTGTCTCCGTCGTCGGCGAGGGTCGGTCCCCGGGCGATCATCTCCTTCGCGTACTGGTCCATGTACGACCAGTGCTCTTCCAGCAGCTCGTGGCGCAGCGGCGACGATCCGGGCCGGTCGCGGTGGTAACAGAGGAACTCCATGCCCGAATGATCTCCTCACGGAGGCAACCAGGTCGAGCGGGTTTCACCGTGACGGCTGCTCGACGACCACCCGGCGTCAGCGTGCGGGACGAGCAGGTCCGGGGCCTCCTGCGTCCGCCCCGCTCGGAGCAGGATGTCCGAGGTCACAGCATGACGTGCTTGGGGTGGGTGTAGTCGAGGAGGCCGTTCAGGGAGAGGTCGCTGCCGTAGCCCGAGTGGCCGATGCCGCCGTGGGGCATCTCGGACACGGTGGTGCCGTGGGTGTTGACCCAGACGATGCCCGTGCGGAGGGCGCGGGTGGCGCGCATCGCGCGGTCGTGGTCGGTGGTCCAGATGCCGGCGGCGAGGCCGAAACGGACGTCGTTGGCCAGGCGCAGGGACTCCTCCTCGGTGCGGAAGGGCTGGACCGTCACCACGGGGGCGAACGTCTCCTCCTGGACCAGTTCGTCCTCCTGGCGGACGCCTGCCACGACCGTCGCCTGGTGGAACCAGCCGGGGCCGGGGAGGGCTCTTCCCCCGGTGACGATCTCGGCGTGGGGCGGGAGGCGACGCAAGAGGGCTTCCACCGCCGCCCGTTGGGTCGCGTTGTTCAGCGGACCGAAGGCGGCCTCGCGATGGGCGGGGGTGGCGGCCGCGGCCGCGAAGGCCGTGAGGAAGGCGTCGTACACGCGCTCGTGGACCAGGAGGCGGCTGGGTGCCGTGCAGTCCTGGCCGGCGTTGTAGTAGGCGACCTCGGCGAGTGCCGTGGCGGTGGACTCCACGTCCACGTCGTCGTGGACGATGACCGGGGCGTTCCCGCCGAGCTCCAGGTGCAGTCTCTTGAGGCCGGCGGCCGCGGCGGCGGCGATCTCCTGACCTGCCCGTACGCTGCCGGTGACGGCGATCAGGGCGACGTCCCGGTGCGCGGTGAGCGCCCGGCCGGTGTCGCGGTCGCCGCAGACGACGTTGAGAACGCCCGGTGGGAGGTGCCCTGCCGCGATGCGGGCCAGGAGGACCGCGGACGAGGGGGTGGTGTCGGCGGGTTTGAGCACGGTGGTGTTCCCGGCCGCGATAGCCGGGGCGATCTTCCAGGCCGCCATCATCAGCGGGTAGTTCCAGGGGGTGATCTGGGCGCATACGCCGACCGGTTCGCGGCGCAGCACCGAGGTGCGGCCCTCGGTGTACTCCCCCGCCGCGCTGCCCGGCAGCGTCCGCGCCGCTCCGGCGAAGAAGCGGACCGTGTCGACGACGGCCGGGAGTTCGTCCTCGCGGAAGCGCTCGGCCGGTTTGCCCGTGTCCCGGCACTCGGCCTCGACCAGGGCGTCGGCGTGTGCCTCGATGGCGTCGGCGATGCCGAGCAGGGCCCGCTGGCGGGTGGCGGGCGTGGTCGCCGACCAGTGCGGGAACTCCGCTGCGGCCGCCGCGCAGGCCGCGTCGGTGTCGGCCCGGCCGGAGCGGGGGGCGTGGCCGTGGACCTCGCCGGTGGCGGGGTCCACCAGTTCCATGGTCCGGCCGGACGCGGCGGGGCGGTCCTTCCCCCCGATGTGGTTCGCGAGCGTGTCAGCCACGGGTCAGTGCCTCCTTCGCCGCCGCACGGCCGGTGCGTACGGCGCCTTCCATGTAGCCCGCCACCCACTGGTCGGATCCGCAGACGTAGAACGGCGGTTCGTGGGTGCCGTGGCGGGGTCCCACGGCCATGACGTCGCCGGGGGTCCAGTGGGTGACATAGCCCTGGGTCCACGGGTCGGTGCCCCACGTGCGCAGGTACGTGGCGAGGGGCCGGTGCGCCTCCTCGCCGTAGAGGCGGGCCATCTCGGCCAGCAGCTCGACGGTGCGCAGCGCCGGCGGCATGCCGAGAAGCACGCCGTACCGCTCGGGCGGGACGAGCGCGGAGAGGATGCCCTCGCTCTGGGGCCAGGTGCTGCCGAGGACCCCTTCGGATTCGGAGAGGCCGCTGAGTCCACGGGCGCGCCAGAACGGCTCCTCGTAGGCGGCGACGAACTTGGCGGCGACCGCGTGGCGCTGCCGGTGGAGCGAGGCGAGGCGCTCGTCGGACACTCCGGTGACCGCGACCGACCGGAGGGGTCCGACCGGCAGGGCGCTGACGACGGCGCGGGCGGTGAGGATCCTGCTCGCCCGCATCCTGCGCAGCATGCTGCCGACGGACGAGGAGCTCCGTCAGGACTGGAAGCTCTGGCAGGAACTGTGGGTACGCGCGCAGCGCGACCCGGCGGCGCGTCATCTCGCCGTCGACCTGTACGACCAGCTGCACGCCTGGGTCGCCGGGGCGGTCGAACGTGGGATCGCGTCGGGGGAGTTCGAGGAGTGCGATGTCCCCGCGCTCAGCACCTTGGTGCTGGCACTCTGCGACGGGCTCGGCATTCGCGTGATGCTGGACGACCCCAGGGTCGATCTGGCGACGGCCCGGTCGACGATCTGGGGGACGATCGCCCCCGCCCTCGGGATCGCCCCGGAGTTCCCGGAGGTCTGAACCGGGCGTCGCGGGCGCCGGGCAGCCGGGCGTGTCACGGAGCCCACGGGTCGTCCTTCCCGCACCTCGTGCGTTCTCCCTGGTCGCCGCGCGGCACGCAGAGCACAGAATCCCTGCACGCCACGAACACCACCACGCGCCGCTCGGTCCTAAGTTCACCTCTGGAGACACCGGAGCGTGAACGGATCCACTGGGGCGGCGCCCCAGCCTGGTGACCGGCGCACCATCGAGTGCGGCGGCCCGTGACAGCCGTGTCTCCATGCCTCCTCGCGTCCCCGCGAGAGGCCGAGTTCCCTTTCATGGAGAAAAGATGAGTCTGATCAAGAAGGCTGCCACCGCCGGCGGGGCCGTCGCCCTGGCCTTCGCCGGAGTGCTGGGGTCCGCCGGCCAGTCGTTCGCCGCGTCGAACGGCCAGCAGATCCGCTTCCACGACAACAGCGGCCTCGTCTACTCCATCCGCATCGAGGGCCACAACCAGAACGGCGACGTCGCGTCGGGATGCTTCGCCACCCCGAGCAAGGACACCTGGGTCGGCGGCTGGTGGTGGAAGGGCGAGGTCACCGTCACCTTCTACAAGAACAACTCCTGCTCCTTCGCCACCTATTACGGAGAGACGAACGCGTGGGTACCCACCTCGCAGAGCGGCGACTGGACGACCGTCTACTCCTGACCACACCCCCTCCCTTCCGTGACGAGTCACAGGAAGCGCCGCCGGCGCGCTTCATCCGAGAAAGTTGATCATGCGTAAGTCGATATTCGCCGTACTCGCGGCTCTCCTGGCCGTGTTCGCCATGAACGTCTCGACCGCTCCTGATGCGAGCGCCCTGACGTGGCACGAGCTGAAGAACAAGTACTCGGGGAAGTGCGCCACGCCGAAGGGCAACGGCACCTCCAACGGTACGATCATCACCCTGTGGGACTGCACCGGTTCGCCGCTTCAGCACTGGGAGATCCGGGTGGGCGGCTCGGGCTACCAGATCGTGAACAGGGCGAGCGGCAAGTGCCTCACCCCGTACGGCAACGGCTACAAGACCGACGGTGCGGTCCTGACGCTGTGGACCTGCGCCGGCACCGGCGACAACCACCCGCAGCTGTTCGACTACGACCAGGGCTGGACCTGGACCGCCTACTCGGGTCCGGACTACCGCTGCCTGACGAACAAGGGCGGCAGCCACGCCAACGGCACCTACCTCACCCTGTGGCGCTGCGCGAGCGACTACCCCACCGAGCAGCAGTGGGTCTTCAACTACGCGTAGCGGCAGTTCGTGGCACGGGCGGGCTCATCAGGGCCCGCCCTGCTGCCGGGGACGCTTCGACCCCACGGTTCGGTGGTCGATGACGTCCCGAGCAACGGCCCCGCGGCCGGGGCCGGGACTGCGGGGTGAGAGTGTGGACCGCTCTCACCCCGCGACGGGGCTCGTCAGAAGACGAGGCCCCAGGCCTGGGCGGTGTTGAACTCAGGGTTGCAGGTCCACAGGGTCAGCCAGGTTCCGTCGGCCGAGGAGTTGCCCTTGTTCGTGATGCACTTGCCGCCGAACTTGGTCCACGTCCGACCGCTGTTGCCGACGAACACCTGCGGGCTGGTGTCGCTCCAGTCACAGGTCCACAGGGTGAGGACTGCGCCGTTGGTGGCGGAGGCGTTGCCGCGGGGGGTGAGGCACTTGCCGCTGACGTCGTGCACGATGTGCTGGTTGAGCCAGTGCCAGTTCTGCAGGTTGCTGCCGGTGCACGACCAGACGGTGATGACGGTTCCGTTGGAGGTGCCGTTGCCTTCGGGGGTGGCACAGTTGCCGAGGTTGTAGAGCCGGTTGCCGGCCGCGTGGGCCGTACTGGTCGACAGGACACTGACGCCGAGCACGGTGAGCAGTGAGATGAGTAGGGCTGATGCCTTGCGTATCATTTTCGGTCTTCCTCGAAGGTCTTTCCCGGCCCTGCCGGCTGGGGTGGCGGGTGAGAGGGGTGAGCGCCCGTTCGTCCGCTCGACCTGCGCAGCCCTCGGGTCGGTTGCGCAGCGGCTTTCCGGGCCACTGCCCGGCGACGCACCCGCCTTTCGTCACCGGACCAGGCCGAGGCCCATGTCGCGGTGTTCACCGCGGGGACGGGCTTCGCGCCACCAGCGAATCTAGGATCGGGCGGACTGTGACGGTGTGCGTGGCATGCGAGGTTTCTGTGCACTGAGCGCAACATCCCCGAGCCGAGAGAACGCACGGATCGGGGCAGCACCGATGTCGGCCCGCTCGCTTGGCAGGAGCCCACGCTCACCGGCGAACCGCGGCGGCCGCTCCGGACCCCGGAGCTTCCGGCCGACTCAGGCGGTGCACGGAGTCGCCGCGGGACGCCGCCCCGCGGTGAACGCCGCACGCGACCACCGGGAGGCTTTCGCGATGATGCCGTGCCCCGTCGAGGGCCGCCAGGCTCTCGGGTATGAGGGCGGGGACACCGCACCGAGTGTCGCCCCGGGCGTCGTCCGTGCCTCCGCCGACGCGAGATGCGGATAATGGCTCGACCAGGGTTCACGCGCGGCCCCGGCCCCGAACCACCGAAGAGACGAGGGATCGATGGCGCTCGAAGAGGGCTCCCGGGTGAAGCTTGCGGCGGACCTCCGACTGGCCGGACAGGTGGAGCCGGCCGAGGGCACGTTCACCTCGGCGGATGCCGTCGTCGGGTCCTTCTCCCTGGCAGCGGGCTCCGAAGGCACCGTGGAACGGGCGGACGCACTCGCGCTGGAACCGAGCCGGCAGGTCCGCGAATACCTGCGCCTCAAGTCCCTTCTCGACGACTTCGGCTCCCAGATGCCTCCCGGGAGCCGGAAGCAGCTGGAAGAGCAGGTGGGCGCCCTGGAATCCGACTGGATCGCCCACCAGAAAGCCGAGCCGCGCGTGAGGCTCCGCGTCCGCCTCGACAACGGATTCATCCTCGACGACGCGGACGCGACCCTCTTCACCCCCTGCTGAACGGCCAGTTCATGGCTCCGGGCAGCACGGGCCCCCGCCGCGTCGGCGGGGACCCGCGGTGCGGAGAGCCGAGGGCGGCCGGGAGCGGTCCTCGGTGAGCGGCGTCCTGGGCCGTTTCGTTCGGTTTCGTTCGGATCACATGCCGTCGGCTTCGGTCACAACCGCGGCTCCGACCGTGGTCCCGGTGTACACGGGATACAGCGTCCGCTGTGCGCTCTTCGGCGACGGATGTCCCGCTCCCGTCGTGGCCTGACAGAAGGGGTGACCAGGAATGATCGCGGACCATTTCCTCCGGCAGCTGCTCGACAGGATTCCCGAGACGAGGGCCGGCCTCGAGGAGATGTACGAGAACGAGGACGCAGACGGGGACGGGGGCGCGCCGATCGAGGCGTTGCCGGCCTCGGACACCGACCTGGACCTCTACGGGATCCTGCTCGACGGTCTGGTCAGGCCCGTCCTCCAGCCCGCCCTGGCGGCGCCGGAGCGGGACGAGGACCTGCTGAGGCGGTGTTTCCGCTTCGTCGAAGAGGTCTACGAAGTGGACACCGAGTACACCCGTGGCGCGGTGTACTTCCAGGTCCTGGAGAGCCTCCTCGACGCCCGTGAGTACCTGGACAACGCGGTCCCGTTCCTCCGGGGAAACCTCAGGGAGCCCGTCTCCAAGATGCTCAGGAACTATGAGGTCGAGGGCTACGAGGACGGCCTGCCGTCCCTCTGACCAGCAGCGGTAGCGGTACGGAAGGAAGACGCCGAAGTGGCGCCCGGTTCCCACCGGGCGCCACTTCGGCATTCCGCGTCGTCCGAGCCGGTCGGTCGAGGGCGAACCGCTCGAGGTTCATGACCTTGCCGAAGCCGTCGGTCTCAGAGCGGGCGAGGTACGGGAGTGGCCCGAAGGAAGTGAGTGGCTCGTTCGGGACACGCTCCACAGATCACATCGTCCGCGGTCGGCCCGGCGGCCCGGCCTCACGTCAGGTGCCGGCCGAAGAACCGGTTCCCGTCCTCCACCTCGAACCACGGGGTGCCGGTGTGCCCGCCCAGGTTGGCGTGCAGTGTCTTCTCCTTGGTGCCGAAGGCGTCGAACAGGTCCAGGGCCCGCTGCCGGGGGTTGCCTTCGTCGTCCCATTGCAGCAGGAAGAGCAGCGGAACGGTGACCTGCCGGGCCTCCTCGCGCTGGGCGCGGGGCACGTAACCCCCGGCGAAGAAGCCGGCGGCCGCGATGCGCGGCTCGACCACCGCAAGGCGGATCCCGAGGGCCGTCCACCCCGAGTAGCCGACCGGGCCGCCGATCTCGGGCAGGGAGAGGAGGGCGTCCAGGGTGGTCCGCCAGTCCGGTACCGCCTTCTCGACCAGCGGGCCGACGAAGGACTCGAAGATCTCGTCGACCGGCCCGCCGGCCTGCATCGCGCGCTGGAAGTCGGCGCGGGCCTGCTCCTCGGCGGCGGAACGGGGCCGGTCGCCACAGCCACGGGCGTCGATGGTGGCCACCGCGTAGCCGTGCGCCGCGGAGTGACGGGCCCTGGCCACCAGCCGGGCCGCCCCCTTGGGCAGGCCGTTGTTGTGGGCCATCAGGATCAGCGGGGCCGGTGCGGCGGTTTCTGGCGTCCACAGGGTGCCGGGGATCTCGCCGAGGGTGAATTCGCGTTCGACGACGCCGTCGCCGAGGCGCTGTCGGGAAGTGAACTGCATGGGTCGTGCCTTTCGGGAGCACTCTGGAACGGTGCTCCCGGACGACCTACCGCCCGACCGTGACCCCGGAGGGGAGCACCCATGTCGATACTGCGTTCACGGGTACCACCTCCTCGACTTCTCGCACGGCCTCCGGAAACGTAGCAGTGCCCGCCGTGCTCGCGCCATCGGATTCCTGCGCGGGCTCCGTGGCGCGACGCCCCCTGAGTCCGGACGGGGTCAGGACTTCGGCACGGTGTTGACGTAGTTGGTGCCGGCGCCGTAGAAGCCGTCGACCGCCTTCTGGACATCCGCCTCGGAAACGGCCTCATCGGCCTTGTAGTAGAACCAGTTGACCTTCATGTCCCAGGTGCGCGTGCCACCGGTGAAGGGAAGGTCGATGAACCAGTTGCTGAAGTGGATGTCCATCTTCTCGCGCGGGACGTACTTGCCGGAGCTGGTGAACAGCTTCTTGCCGTCGAGGGAGTAGGTGACCTTTCCGTCCATGGCGGTGACCATCAGGGTGTGCCATCCCTCCAGGTGCCGCTTGAGCGCGTGGGTCACCCGGTCCGGCGGATCGGCCTTGTACCAGCTCGTGGTGTCGAGTTGCGGGCCCACCGAACCCCAGCCGCCGTTCGGCAGGTACTCGTAGTCGAGTTCGCTGTACTTCGTCGAGGAATCCGAGGCGGAGATCGGGAAGAACGTCTCGACGACGTGGTCGCCGTCGCGACCGCTGGTGGGCTTGTCGCTGAAGTGGACCCGGGCGGCGAAGGTCCCGGTGAAGAGGCTGGTGCCGGTGCTCTGCACCTCGACCTGCCTGGTGCCCTGGACGGTGCCGTCGGTGGAGGACTGCAGTTGCAGGATCCTGCCCCCCTGGGCGGTGGCGTCGGAGGGGAAGCTGGCACCCGCGGTGGACCAGGTGTCCTTGATCCCCGGGCCACCCCCACCGGTACGGACCTGCCAGCCGTTGGCGGCGAGCGAGGGGTCGTCGGGGCCGCTGTAGTGGAAGTTGTCGAACAGGGTTCCCGGCGGCCCGGACGGGGTCTCCGAGGCGCGGGGGGCGGCGCCACCGGCCCCCTTGCCGGAGACGGGGCCGCCGGAACACGCGGCGAGTACGCAGAGCAGGGCCGGCAGCGTGAGCACGGTCCACGCGCGGCGACGAGAGGTGCGGCGGGGCTGGCTCACACGGGCTCCTGGGGGGGTGAGAGGCGGTACCTGGACACGCTCTTTGCAAGAAGGTCGATGTCGACGAGCGGTCACGAGGGGGTCATCCTAACGACGGCCCGGACGGAGTCGTGCAGGTGGTCACGGGTGCCGGGAAAGGGGCGCCGGCGCTCGGTGGGCGATGCGGTGCCCGACCGTGGTGCGGCGTGAGGAGCTCCGGAAAGGGGCTGCCCGTGGTGGGCCGTGAAACGTAGCGGAGCATTGCAATCCGGTTACAGCGCGTTCGCAGATCGCACCAAATCCTCACATCGAACTCAATTCGTGAAGGCGGGGTGCACTAGCGTTCGCCCTGCCAACCCACGGTCTACGTACCCTGCACTGAAAGGCCTCGCAAGGTGCGCCCAGTCATCACCTCCGTCGAACGCGGATCGGCGCGCCAGACATCGCCTGACATGTACGGGTCCAGCTTTGAGGAGTCCGAGCCCGCTCCCGCGCCGGTGTTCGTCGACCAGTCGGGGCTGCGTGGCCGTCTCCTGCGGGGCCTCGGCTGGCCGGTCTCCGTGGTCGGCGCGATCCTGGCCGTCGCCATGGGCAGCAGCCTGATCGGTGTGCAGGCGGATGCCCCGGCGATGGGCATACCCACGCAACTCCCAGGGTCGTCCGCCCCGTCGTCCCCACCCGTGCCGTCGCTGTCGCCCACCCCGTAACGCTCGTCGCCCTCGCCTCGGACGCCGTCCCCACCTCGGACGCCGCGCGGTCCGCGACACCCCGGCCGAAGACATCGGCCACCGCATCGCAACCCACCACCACCGCGCCGCACGGGGCAATGCCTTCGGGCCGACCGACCAAGCACCCCTGATCGACCGCACCACCCATCTCCAGGAGCGCCATTGTCCCGCCACCAGCGCCGCCGGCAGTCCCTGCTCAGGCCGCGCCGACTGGCCGCGCCGCCGCTGCGCTTCTTCATGCCGCTGTCCCTGCTGGCCTGCCTGCTCGCGCTCCTGGTCCTGCGTGGCCTCGCCACGAACGAGGCGTTCCACGACGACCGGATCGCCATCTCGGTCGACAAGACGACCGTGCCGGAGAACCTGCTCAAGGGTGGTCCGATCATCGACGCGCGTGGCGCCAACAACGCGCGTCCCGTGAGCTACCACATCCCCGACCGCACCGTGGTTCTGAGCTTCGACGACGGTCCTTCGCCGGAGTGGACCCCGAAGATCCTGGAGGTGCTCGCGGCCCGCAACATCCGTGCGGACTTCTTCGTGACCGGCGCGATGACCACGCGCAACCCGGAGCTGATCCGGCAGATCGTCGCGGGCGGCCACGAAATCGGCGTGCACACCTTCACCCACCCCGATCTGGTGTACCAGTCCCACGCCCGGATCAGCTGGGAGATGGCACAGACGCAGCTGGCGCTGGCCGGCGTCGCGGGCGTCCACAGCGCGTTGTTCCGCCCGCCGTACTCCTCCGACGCCTCGGCGCTGGACGACTGGAACTACCCGGTGATCAAGTACCTGGGCGCGCGCGGCTACCTCACCGCGTTCATCGACCGCGACACCGACGACTGGAAGCGTCCCGGCGTCGACGAGATCGTCAAGGCGGCGATGCCGTCCAGGCCCGGTGCGGGCGAGCTGATCCTGCTGCACGACGCGGGAGGCGACCGCACCCAGACCATCGCCGCGCTGGTGCAGATCATCGACAAGCTGCAGGCCCAGGGCTACCGCTTCACCACCATCTCCGAGGCACTCGGCGCCTCCAGCGCCAACGTGCCGGTGCACGGTGCCCAGCTGTGGGCGGGCAAGGGGTTCATCTGGGCCACCCAGGTCGCCGTGCACACCCTGCCGGTGCTGGTCGGGCTGCTGGCCCTCGTCGGCTTCCTCAACTTCGGCCGGTTCGCGCTGATGCTCGTGCTCGCACCGCTCCACGCCCGCCGCTCCAGGCGGCGGGACGCCTGGGGGCCGCCCGTCACCGAGCGGGTCACCGTACTGGTCCCGGCCTACAACGAACGCGAGTGCATCGCCAACACCCTCCACTCCCTGGCCGCGAGCGACTATCCGATCGAGGTGATCGTCATCGACGACGGCTCCTCGGACGGCACCGCGGACATCGTCGAGGACATGAACCTGCCGTTCGTCCGGCTGATCCGCAAGGTCAACGGCGGCAAGTCCAGCGCCCTCAACGTCGGCATCGCCGCCGCCTCGCACGACATCATCGTGATGATGGACGGCGACACCGTCTTCGAGCCGTCCACCGTGCGCGAGCTGGTCCAGCCCTTCGGGGACCCGGCGATCGGCGCGGTCGCGGGCAACGCCAAGGTCGGCAACCGCGAGAGCCTGATCGGCGCCTGGCAGCACATCGAGTACGTCCTCGGCCACAACCTGGACCGCCGGATGTACGACATGCTCAACGTCATCCCCACCATCCCCGGTGCGGTCGGCGCCTTCCGCAGGGAGGCCCTGCAACGGGTCGGCGGGATGAGCGACGACACCCTCGCCGAGGACACCGACATCACCATCGCGGTGCTCGGCGACGGCTGGCGGATCGTCTACGCCGAGCGCGCCCGCGCCTGGACCGAGGCTCCCGCCAGCCTCCAGCAGCTCTGGTCCCAGCGGTACCGCTGGAGCTACGGCAGCATGCAGGCGATGTGGAAGCACCGCGGCGCGGTGACCTCCCGCGGCCCGGCCGGGCGCTTCGGCCGAATCGGGTTGCCGCTCGTCGTGCTGTTCGGCGTGGTCGCCCCGCTGCTGGCGCCGCTGGTCGACCTGTTCCTGCTGTACGGCGTGTTCTTCGGGGACGCCCCGATCACTCTCACCAGCTGGGGTGGCTTCATCCTGCTCCAGGGCGCGCTGTCCTGGTACGCCTTCCGGCTCGACGGCGAGAAGCCCTGGCATCTGATCAGCCTGCCGATCCAGCAGCTGGTCTACCGGCAGCTGATGTACATCGTCCTGCTGCAGTCCGCGATCACGGCGATGACCGGCGGCCGACTGCGCTGGCAGAAGCTCCGGCGCACCGGCGAGGTCGCTGCACCGGTGGAGGCATGACCGTGACCGCATCCATCGAGTTCGAGCGCGCCCACGACACCATCCGGCTGAGAGTCCCCGCCGATCTGCGGCCGGAGCCTCAGCCCGAGGGGGAGGGACCTTCCACGCTCAAGGCCGGCCGGGACCGCTACCTCGACCTGCTGCGTGCGCTGGCGCTGGTCCGCGTGGTGCTGTACCACAACTTCGGCTGGTTCTGGCTGCCCCTCGTCTTCCCGTCGATGGGCGTGATGTTCGCGCTGGCCGGCTCGCTGATGACCCGCTCGCTCAGCCGTCCCGCTCCCGGCGTGATCCGCGGCCGACTGCGCCGGCTGCTGCCGCCGATGTGGCTGTTCGGCGCCGTCATCGTCACGCTTCAGATCCTCGACGGCTGGGGCCCCGCCTCCGACGGCCACCCCACGTGGTGGTGGGCCAAGCTGGCGTTCTGGATCCTGCCCCTGAGCACTCCCCCGTACGCGGACGACCTGCCCGGTTTCCACGTGGTGGGGCACACCTGGGCGGCGCAGATCGTCGTCCCTCTCTGGTACCTCCGGGCCTACCTGTGGTACGTCCTGCTCTCACCGCTGATGCTCTGGGCTCTGCGACGGTTTCCGGTGGTGACGCTGTTCACCCCCCTCGCACTGTCGATCGCCCTGAACACGTTCTTCGTCGACCAGGAGTTCGTCTACGGCCGGGTCTGGGAGACCGCCGGCGACTTCACCCTGTTCGGCTCCTGCTGGATCCTCGGCATGGCGCACCAGGAGGGGCTGCTCAAGAAGATCCCGCAGTACGTACTGCCCTCCATCGCGCCGTTGATCATGGTGGCCGGTCTCTGGTACCTGCAGACCCGGCCGGTCGATCCGACCGAGCCGACCAACATCGAGGCCTGGCCGATCGCCCAGGCCCTGTGGTCCTTCGGCTTCGTCGCGATCCTGCTCCACATCAGCCCGTCCTGGGAACAGTGGCCCAGGCCGCTGAAACGCTGGAACGGCCTGGTCAGCCTGCTCAACGCACGCGCTGTCAGCGTCTACCTCTGGCACGAGGCCGCGCTGGTGATCGCCGTCCCGCTGATCGACCCCCTCTGGCGCGTCCCCTTCTTCTACGAGAACCTCCCGTGGCTGCTGGCCAGCCCGTGGTTCACGCTGCTGGTGGCGATCCCGCTGCTCGGACTGCTGGTGCTGATTTTCGGCTGGGTCGAGGACGTGGCTGCCAAGCGCTCACCACGGCTCTTCCCGTACCCGCGCCGCCTGCGGGGCAGGCGCCGGGCCGCGGGCTGACGGGGGACGCGAGGATCACGGCACCCCCGCGCCTGCTCCCGGGGACGATCCGGCCGGCGGTCACGACGAACGCGGGGGCAGGCGGTGGCCGGGGCCGGGAACGACCGGTGACGACCTGGTGGTCGGTGGAGTCACCGGTAGCTCTTCACATCTCGCGCTGGTCGGTGCGCCAGGGGATCTCCTGAAGAAACATCCTCAGGGGTCGGCGCCGCGTCCGGGTAGTGCCGGCAGATCTCCCGGATCGACGGAGTACCGGAGGGAGGCCCGGTCTCGACAAGAGGGACCGTCACGCCAGACCGCGAACGTGACCGACTGGAATGCGCCGGAGGGCGTTGCCTTCGGCGCGGGCTCCGTTCGCTTGCGGGAGCAGCGTGCTCTCACAGCGTGATCCCCTTCGACCCGCACCTGCATCTCATTTCGAGACCGTCGGTCAGAACCAGCCCGTGCATCTCATGTCGCTGAGGCTCGCGCCCCCGCAGGCACGCGCCTTGAGCGGATTGACGTCGTCCACCATGAGTGTGTAGACGTCGTGACCGGATGCGACGGTCGCCGTGTAGGACGTGCCGCCGTTGCTGTCCACATCGGCGAAGTCTCCGGGCCAGGCATTGGTGACACGGGCCCAGGCGGCTCTGCACGTGGGGCTGTACCGCAACTCGACCCGGACACCGAGGGGAGTGGTGGTGGAGAGGACGGTGCGTGCGTCTCCGCTGCACAGTCCCTGCGGATCACGGCCGTCGCATGTCCATCCGTAGCAACTCACGGCATTCGCCTGGCCTGTGGTGAAGGTCAGGCTGCCGAGCACGGTTGCCATGACCAGAAGCAGTCGAAGCGCTGCCCTCTTGAGCGAAGCCATGTATCCCCCCATGTCCATGAACGGTGCGCAGAGACTGATGCAGCCAACCGCCGCTGTCAAGAGGAGACTTCGCACCGTCCGGGCGAGCGGCCTCACCCTGGAGGGGCAAGGCTGAGACGCTCGGTGCGGAAAGTCGTCAGCGTGACCATGCCCGGCGTCGGGCACGGCTCTCAAAGACGGAGGACGACGAGGGCGGTGTCGTCGGTGATGCCGGCCGGCGGAATCAGGTCTCTCAGGAGGGAGTCGGCGAGGTTGTCGGGGTCGGCGGTGCGGTGGCGGGTGAGGGAGTCGGCGAGCCGCTGGAGACCTCTGTCGATGTCCTCGCCGCGGCGTTCGACGAGGCCGTCGGTGTAGAGGATGAGAGTGGAGCCCTGGGTGAACCCGGTCGTGGTCTGGGGGCGCGATACGTGTTCGGGGCGGGCGCCCAGTGGGGGGTCGGTCGCCCGGTCGAGGAACGTGACGGTGCGGTCCGGGTGGCCGAGCGCGGGCGGCGGGTGACCGGCGCTGCTGTAGGTGAGTGAGCGCCCGGCCCAGTCGATGAAGACCGACACAGCGGTGGTGGACTCCGCGCCGTCGACGGAGCGGGCGTACAGGTCGAGCGCTTCCAGGGCCTGCGCGGGGCCGGCCGCGACCCTGCAGGCGGCGGACAGGGCGCTGCGGAGCTGACCCATGACGCCGGCGGCGTGCAGCCCGTGCCCGACGACGTCACCGACGGCGACGGCGGTGAGGCCGCGGTCGGGCATGTCGATCACCTCGTACCAGTCACCGCAGACGTTGAGGGAGCCGGTTGCGGGGCGGTAGCGCACGGCGGCACGGTGGTGGTCGAGTGGGACGGGCGCGGGCAGCATCGCCTGCTGGAGGTGCAGCGCGACCTCGCGTTCGCGGGCGTGGGCGTCGCGAAGGCGCTGGTTGAGCTCCTGGAGTTCGCGTGCGCGCGTGTACAGCTCGGCTTCCAGGACCCGGGCACGGTCACCGCCACCGCGGGTCCCGCGGGCACGGATGAGCTCGGTCACCTCCTCCACCCGGTGCAGTACCAGTACCAGCTCGCCGCCCGGACCGAACACGGGGACGTTGACGGGACTCCAGTACCGCTCCTCCCACACCCCCGGCCGGTCAGGGTCCTCCACGTCGTAGCGCTGCAGGGCCATGCTGTCGCTCTCCCCGCCGGCCACGACCCTCCGCAGGGACGCGTGCAGGTTGCGCATGCCGCTCGCGGCCGGGTCGCCGGGATTGTCGGGGAACACGTCGAACAGATAGCGGCCCACCACCTGCTCACGCGTGCGTCCGGACAGAGCCAGATACGCCTCGTTGGTCTCGGCGAAGACGAGGTCCGCGGTCAGCAGGGCGACGGCTCCCGGCAGGGCGTGGAAGACCGCCTCGAAGTCGATGTCGGTGGGACGCACGCTTCACCTGCCTGCACGGGACCGCTGCGATCTTGCACCCCTCCCACCATAGGCAGGACGGGACGATCCGACCCGATGGCACGGGATCACGCCGGTCCGACGTCGCCGCGGCAGCCGGGCGACGGTGGCAGCCGACACCCCGGCGGCTCGTGCCGTGCAGCGCGCGGACGGTCACGTCCAGACGCGCCGCCGCCTAGGTCCTGTCCGGGTCGGCAGTGGCTTCGCGCATGCTGCCCAGCGTCGCCGCGACCGACTGGGATCGTCGCCCGTCCCGGAACGACTCCGCGCTGCACGGCATCGCCTCCGGCCGACGCGGGGTGCCCCGCCACAGCCCCTTGCGCGTCGCGCTCCGGTTGCCGCCCGTACCTGCGTGAGCAAGCTTGTAAGGAGGACTGGAGGTTTCCGAGCGGGACGCTCCCCTCGTCCGATCCCAGGAGGAACGCATGACTCACCCCGAGCAGGACCCGACCCAGCAGGAAGGTCCGGCGGACGGCGGCGCGGCCGGCACCCCCGGAGAGCACGACGGCGGTGCCGACGGCGGAGCCGAGGGACCCGCGGACGGCGGCGCGGCCGGCACCCCCGGAGAGCACGACGGCGGTGCCGACGGAGGAGCCGAGGGACCCGCGGACGGCGGCGCGGCCGGCACCCCCGGAGAGCACGACGGCGGTGCGGACGGCGGCGTTTGAGCACCACTTCCGCGACGCTTCGGGACACCGCGTCCGAGACCGGGGGCGGTGTCCTCGAAGCGCGTCTGATCGGCCTCAGCCGCGAGGAGTTCGCCCGGGACGTCTGGGGGCACGCTCCGCTGCACACACCCGGAGCCGGTGACTTCTCGGATCTCTTCTCGGCGGCCGCGGTGGACGAACTGATCTCCCGGCGCGGGCTGCGCACGCCGTTCCTCCGCGTCGCCAAGGACGGTTCCACCCGGCCGGAGTCGTCGTTCACCTGCTCCGCGGGAGTGGGCGCGACGATCGCGGATCAGCTCGACGACACCGCTGTGTGGCGGGCCTTCGCCGGCGGTGACACCCTGGTCCTGCAAGCGCTGCAGCGTACGTGGGAACCGATCACGGACTTCGTGTCCCGACTCGGCACGGAGCTGGGCCACCCGGTGCAGGCCAATGCCTACGTCACCCCGCCGCAGAACCGCGGGTTCGACGATCACTACGACGTCCACGACGTTTTCGTCCTGCAGATCGCCGGCACCAAGCGCTGGACCGTCCACGAGCCCGTACACCCGGCACCGTTGCGCGACCAGCCCTGGACCGATCACCGCGCCGCGGTCGCCGAGGCCGCCCGGGGAGAGCCCTGCCTGGACACCGTGCTCGAGCCCGGCGACGTCCTCTACCTGCCGCGGGGGTGGCTGCACTCCGCCGAAGCGCAGGGCTCCGTGTCGATCCATCTGACGCTCGGCGTCCACAACTGGACGCGGCACGCCCTGGCGGAACAGCTGGCGCAGGCTGCCCTCGCCCTGCTGCGTGACGACGCCGAGATGCGCGGCTCCCTTCCCTTGGGCGTGCCCGGACCGGACGACGAACTCGCCTTCGTGCGCGCGCGTCTCGTCGCCGCCCTGGCCGAGGCCGATCCGACGCCCCTGTTCCATCGCGCCCGCCGCAGCCAGTCACGCCCCGCGCCCTTGGGGCCGCTGGCCCAGCTCGCGGCCGTCGACAACCTCGCCGGTGATGCGCCCGTGCGGCTTCGCGAGGCGTTGGAAGCACGTCTCGACGACGGGCGCCTGACCACCCGCGTGGGCTGGCTGGACATCCCGGAGACCGACCTCCCGTCGGCGCGCAGAATCCTCGACGGGGACGTCCACAGGGCCGGCGACCTCGGCCTTCCCTTCGTCGAACGACTCCTGCGCGCGGGCGTACTGGTGGCTGCCACGACATGAAGCGGGCGACATGACGGCTCAAGAGCGCTTCTTCTGCGCCGAGGCTGCTCGCCTCCGCGGCGACGCGCTCGCGGGCACAGCGCCGTACGGCCTGGTCTGGATCCTCATCGAGTACCGGGCCGGCTGGCCGACCGACGGGTACGACGGCCTCGGTCTGGAGCCCGGTGTCAAGGCGCGGGTGTACTCCGCCGCCCAGGCGGTGCGGGCCCGCATCCTGCTCGTCAGACGTCAGGGACGGCGCCGGCCGGACGGTCCGCCGCGCTGGGCCGTCCTGCGGCACGAGAGGGACGGCACCCACCGTCAGGCGTGGGGCACCTGGCAGAGCGACGAGGACCTGGCACAGATCGTCGACGCCCTGGACGCGCCCGGCGAACGGGATCGCCCACCCGTCGTCCTCGTCTGCGCCCACGGCCTGCACGACACGTGCTGCGCCGTCCGCGGCCGTCCGGTGGGACGTGCGCTGAGCGATCGTTGGCCCGACCTGGTCTGGGAATGCACCCATGTGGGAGGCGACCGGTTCGCCGCCAGCGTCGTCGTCGCACCCGACGGCGTCTACTACGGCAACCTTGACGCCTCCTCGGCGACGACGACGGTCGAAGAGCACCTGGCGGACCGCATCCACGCGGATCACCTGCGCGGGTACACCGACCTCACGCCGCCCCAGCAGGTCGCGCTGTCCGCTGTGCTGCGGCATGCGGGTCCGGCCGGCCGGCACGACTACGTCATCGAGGGGACGGTCCGCGCGGACCGATGCTGGCGGATCCGCGTGGCCGGCCGCCTCGCCGGGCTGTCGACCTTCGAGGTCGAGGTCCACGGCCACCGGACGTCGCCCCATCGGCTGACCTGCCGCGGGCTCTCCCCCGCCTCGGCGGCGTACTACGAGATCGCGTCGCTGCACGTCGGATCGACGTGACTTGACGTGCAGGTGGGGTCGGGGTCAGGTGGGGTCGGGGTCCTCAGACGAGCCCACACGCCGTGCGACGTCCTCGCCGTGCTTCAACCTCTACCTGCTGGACTCCGCCTGCGGCACGCTCGAGCGGTCCGTCAACGACGGCAGCGGGACGGACGAGTCCGTCTCCCTGACCCGGACCGCGTCCGGCACCGGCACCGGCACCTACTACGCCGACATCGAGCCCTACGCTGGTTCCGGCGGTGACCCCTACACCTGCACGCTCACGAAGTCGTAGGGGATGGAAGGGGGGCGGGGCGGCACAGGGCCGACGCTCCGCCCCCGGGACAGCCAGGGCGATCATCCGCCATGGCCATGGGAAACGCCTCTCCCCTCACCCTGAGGACGACAATCCGGCAGCGTGCGGGGAATCATCGACGGACTGGAGTCAGTGATCGGAGTAGCTGAAGTCCCCCATGGTCCAGGCGCTGACATCGGCGATCGAGACGCGGTACATCCCGCCCGTCTCCGGGATTCCCACCGTGCCCTGGAGGATCCGGGCCATGTGGAAGTGCAGATGCGTGGGCGGCCCGTCCTCGCGTGTCGTGGTGGTGAAGACGCCGGAGAACTCGCGCAGTCGGACCGAGTCCGCCAGGACCTCCGACACCCGCTGCCTCCACACCGCTTCGGGCGCCAGCCGACCGGTGATCAGGGCGCCGCCGACAACCACGGTCAGGGACATTTGATTGCTCTGCTCGGACTCCACCAGCGCAGCGACGTCAACGAGCAGCTCGTCAGGCTTCGACATGAAAGCCGATTCTACGGGCTGTCCCGCTTCCTCAGGCGGCGCGCCGTCGAGCGAGGGGGGCAGTCACCGCCATGTCACCGCCTTCCCGCCACAGGCGCCGGGTGATCACGATCGCTCCGGCGGATCCGCTGCCCGGCGCCGGTGTAGCACACGCCCGTTCGCGTGACCGTTCGAGTTCGATTACCTCGCTGCCGAACAGGCAAAAATCTATGTCGGCGAGAGTAGACATTGGGCGGTGGCGTGGTTATGGTTTCTCTCGTAGCTCAGAGAGACAGCAGGGCCTGGCAGAGACGAACTGCCGGCAGTAGCAGCAGTACAGGTGGTTGCAGTTCGCAGGACGGTGCGGCGGTGGAGTTTCGAAGCCAGGGTTGTTGCAGGACGGCGACGGGACTGACGGCCGGACCGGGTGGCCCGCAGTGATCAGGGGCCGCCGGCGCGGGTCCGCGGTCATGACAGACGCGGTACCCGTGAGCGCAGTACGCAGTACCCAGCAGTGAAGTCAGTTCGATCACCGAGGGAAGAACGGAGGAACCGCGCCATCAGGATCGCCCGGGTGGAAGTCGTGAGCCCGGGTACCGCAGGACATCGATAGTGAGGTGGTCTCCGGTCAAGCAACCGCGATCCCCGCACCCCCGACAGCAGCCAGGTCGGGCCCGCGGACACAGAACGCCGGCGCAGTGTCAGGGCCGGCAGGTGGTGTAGTAGTTCCTTCGGGGCCCTGGTGCCGTACGGCACCAGGGCCCCTCAACGCGTTCCACGAGAGAGGTGCAGATGACAGCAGACGACTCGTACGACCGGCTCGACGACGACGATTACCCCGCCTACACGATGGGCCGGGCCGCCGAGATGCTCGGCACCACCCAGGGCTTCCTCCGCGCCATCGGCAAAGCCCGCCTGATCACCCCGCTGCGCTCCGAGGGCGGCCACCGCCGCTACTCCCGCTACCAGCTGCGCATCGCCGCCAGGGCTCGGGAACTGGTCGACCAGGGAACCCCCATCGAGGCCGCCTGCCGCATCGTGGTCCTGGAGGACCAACTCGAAGAAGCCCAGCGCATCAACGCCGAATACCGCCGCGCAGCCGAAGCGGCCGACCCGCCGCCCGCGGACTGAAGCGGTACGCGCCGCCCGCTGCTCACGAACGTCGCGAGCGGGGCGGAGGCTGGGGCGCGGCTGGGGCGGACCGGCCGCGAAGCGCCTCCGCACCCCGCCGGTTCTCATGCCGCCGTCGGTCGGCTACGGCCCGTCCGCCCGGACCGGGCCTCAGGGCGGGCTCGGTGCCTCGCCACCGTCAGAGGTGACCGTCCAGGAAGCCCCGGACCTCGACGTCGGTCGCAGGCCCCGCGCCGTGCGCCACCGCCTTTCCCTCCTTCAGCAGCACGTAGGACAGGGCTCCGGTGATCCCGTATCGCTCGGTCACGGCCGGACAGCGTGTGATGTCCGTGCGGACGACCGCCACGCGGCCCGTGTACTCGTCGGCGATGCCACCCATGACCAGGTCCATCGCCCGGCAGGGGTCGATCGCCTTGGGCCACGTCCCGATGAAGTACGCCAGGACCGGGGATCGGCTCATCCTGAGGATGAAATCGAACTCCGCATCCTCACGGGGTTGATGCACCCGTTGCGCCATGGAAGCTCCTGACCTCGTGTTCTGTCTCACCGTCCCATCATCTCCCGGGTGGGTGCGGCGGACCGGGCCCGGCCGGCTCCGTCATGGGATGCCCGGGGTTCCGTGTGTCGCGGGCATATCGAAAATCGCATACGTCCCCGCAACGGGCTTCCGTGTTCAGTGAGCGCATGGACCATGACCCGTCACCGCCGGCCCCTCCGCGCAGGATCGTGCTGAACCGTCAGGCGATCCCCGAGGAGGTCGACGATACGCCGACGACATGGGGCGACTCGTACCCTCGGAGCATGCGAGCGTCGATCGTCGAGAACGAGCCCCGTCAGGGCGAAGGTGGCCCGGTCACGGCCCGGGCCGGGCGGCGCGGCTCCGCTCGCGGGGGCACCGGCTCGGGTGCCCGGCGCGCGCGTGTCCGGCGGGCGATCCGCAGTCTCGCCGAGCCGGGCCCGTGGCAGCGCGGCCGGCTGCTCGCGGCGTCGGCGCTGGTACTCGGCCTGCTCATGCTGCTGCACGCGCAGATCACGGACCGGGGCGGTCTCGGCAGCCTCGTGGAGACGTTTCTCCCCTGGTTCGGCCTGTTCGTCCCCGTGCTCCTCGGCGGGGCGCTGTGGCGCCGCTCCGCCGCGGCGGGGGTCGCGCTGCTGCTGCCGGTCGTGGCGTGGCTGAACCTCTTCGGCGGACTGCTCCTCGACAAGTCCCGGCCGGGCGGCGACCTCACCGTGGTCAGCCACAACGTCAACGCCGAGAACCCCGACCCGGTCGGCACCGCCCGCGATCTGGCCGCCTCCGGGGCGGACCTGCTGGCGCTCCAGGAGATGACCCCGCAGGCCACGGTCGCGTACGGAAAAGAACTGGCGGAGGCATACCCGCACCACACGGTGCAGGGCACGGTCGGGCTGTGGAGCAAGCTGCCGCTGTCGGACTCCCGGCCGGTCGACGTCCTGCGAGGCAATGTCGGGCCGCTGGCGAAGACGCGGCGTGCCGAGGACCTCCCCGTGGACCCGCCCCGGGCCCTGCGCACCACGGTGGCCACGGACCACGGGCCGCTGGCGGTGTACGTGGCGCACCTGGGTTCGGTGCGGCTGATGCCCCGGCACGGCTTCTGGACGGACTCCCGCGACGTGGGCGCGGTCGCGCTCGCCAAGGCCGTCGCCGCCGAGCGGAACACGCGGGTGGTGGTGCTCGGCGACCTGAACGGCACCACCGACGACCGCGCGTTCGACGGCCTCACCTCCCGGCTCCACTCGGCCCAGGAGGCGGCCGGAGCCGGCTTCGGCTTCAGCTGGCCGGCGTCCTTCCCGATGGCGCGGATCGATCAGATCCTGGTCAGGGGCGTGGAGCCGAAGAAGTCGTGGGTGCTGCCGGCCACGAGCAGCGACCATCTGCCGGTGGCGGCCGGCATCAGCTGGTGACGACTGCCGCCGGCCGGAGCCGCGTCGCCTCCCCAGGACACAGCTCACCGGGCGGCCAGCGGACGGACGGCCGGCCCTCCCTCGTCCCTCCGGCGGACATCGGCTCCGATGCGCACGCCGGCGGTCTCCGGGACGGACCCTCGATCTGACCGTTCGCGATGGTCAGGAGCGGCCCGCGCCGTCAGGCCGCGAGGGTCTGGTCCAGTTCGATGTGGAACAGGTTCCGGGTGCCGGTCAGGTCCAGGACGTGGCGCACGGGCCTGGGCAGCGGGCCGATGAGGATGAGCCGGCCCGGCAGGTGGTGGGCGGTGGTGAGTTCGTGGACGAGCGCCGCGTCGGCGAACTCGACTCCGGCCAGGTCGAGGACCACGCGTTCGGTCCGGGAGGAGCGCACGGAGTCGAGCGCTTCGTGGAGGCAGCCGACGGTCCCGAAGTCGAACTCGCCGCTCATGCACAGGACGGCCGTGGCCGGGCAGCCGGTCGGGGCGTAGCGGACGAGGGCACGCCCGCGGCTGGGTTGCCATGCCGGTGCGCCGTCGACGAGGAAGAGTTGCGGGCGGGGGACGTTTGAGGGGGGCGTTCGGTCGGGCACGGTGATGCACCTCGCTCCTGCACTGATGGGAGAACCCTCCGCAGTGCGTTCTCGCTGTCCTCCGCGAGTGTCAGGCGTCGTGGCCTGGTTTCAGGGCGACATCGCCGCCGGCGGGAAGGTAGGTCGCCGGCAGCGACCCGGATGTGGTCCGGTCGCTCCCCCCACCCTCCTCCTC
The DNA here is from genome assembly GCF_050917515.1 of Streptomyces sp. JL2001. Classification (NCBI taxonomy): domain Bacteria; kingdom Bacillati; phylum Actinomycetota; class Actinomycetes; order Kitasatosporales; family Streptomycetaceae; genus Streptomyces; species Streptomyces sp. JL2001. The sequence goes on from NZ_CP169421.1 coordinate 316,502, forward strand.
TCGCGGAGCAAAGTCACATCTGCAGGTCAGCCAGTCCGGTCGGGTGCACGCCGAGCGCGACGCGGGGAACGGCCGTCGCGTCGTGACCTGTTCACCGGTACGACGCCCCGGTGCACCATCTCCCGCGCACGGCGGCGACCGTCCGGGTCCGTCGTCGCGCGGGGCGCGCCCTCGGCGAAACCCGGCGCCCCGAGCCCTGTTGCACCCGTGAGGGGTGACGAGCGACAGGGGCCCGGCGGTGCCGGGCCCCTGTCCTTGGTAGCGGGGGCCGGATTCGAACCAGCGACCTCTGGGTTATGAGCCCAGCGAGCTACCGAGCTGCTCCACCCCGCGTCGGTGACACCAGCCTACGTGGCGGGACCCGCACGGCGACAACCTTTTCTCGAGCGGCGCACCGGCGGGTGGGATCTCCGTGCGCCCGGAGAGCACTCGGTCGGGCGGCCGGGGGTCATTCGGGGCGGCTGAAGCGGTGGGCCGCCCAGAGCAGGGCCATGGTTCCGGCGGCCAGCAGGAGGGTGCCCTCCAGGAGCAGGGGAGGTTGCCGGCCGGCCCACTCGATGCCCGCGGTGGCTGCCTGGTCGGGGACCCGCAGGGCGATGCAGCGGCGCAGCAGGTCCACTCCGTAGGCGAGCGGGTTGGCGGCGGCCAGCGTGTGGGCCCAGCCCGGCAGGTTCTCCAGGGGGAAGAAGCCGCCGGAGAGGAACAGCAGCGGCATCATCACCAGACCGAGCAGCACGTGGAAGACCTCGGGCCGGTCGAGGCTCACGGCCAGGGCGAGGGACAGGGACGTGATGGTGAACGAGGTCAGGATCATGCCGGCGAGGAGCAGGGCCAGGAGCAGCGGGTCGTAGGGCAGGCCGACGACGCCGGCGAGGCCGAGCAGGACGGCGCCCTGGACCGTGGAGACGATGGTGCCGCCGGCGCAGCTGCCGAGCAGAAGGGTGGGCCGGCTCACCGGGGCCATCAGGAGTTCGCGCAGGTAGCCGCTCTGCCGGTCGGTGATCAGGCGGATCCCGACCATGACGGCCGGTGTCTGGACCGTCATCATCAGCATGCCGGGGAAGAGGTAGGTCTGGTAGCCGACTCCGAGGGAGGAGCCGGGGATCAGGGCGGCCAGGCCGCCTCCGAGGATGAAGAGGTACAGCACCGGTTGGAGCAGCATCAGGGCGGTGTGGGTGGGCTGGGCCCACAGGCGCAACAGGTCGCGGTGGACCAGGGCGTGGACCGCGCGCAGTTCGTGGCGCAGGCGGGTTGCCGGCTCACGGCCGGCGCCACCGGAGGCGCCGGAGTCGTCAGGGGTGGCGGCGGCCGAGGCGGGGAGTGCGGGTGCGCTCACGGGGACTCCTCGGTCGCCGCCGCGGTGCCGTCCGGAGCCGGGGCGGGCGGTGTCGGGTGGGGCCGGGGGGTGTGGATGCTGCGGCCGGTGTGGTGGAAGAAGACGTCGTCGAGTGTCGGAGGGGTCGCGGACGCGGCGTGCACCGCGATGCCGTGGGTTTCCAGTGCCGCGCACAGGCGGGGTATCCAGGCGCTGCCGTCGGGCACCCGCAGGGACACCCCTTCGGTGTCCAGGGTGACGGCGAGGCCCGGCGGCGCGGTGCGGCCCACGACCCGTCGTGCCGCCGCGTCGTCGCTGGTGCGCAGGGCCACCCGGTCGTCCCCGATCGCGGCCTTCAGCGCGAGGGGCGTGCCCTGGGCCACGAGCCGGCCGTGGTCGATGATGCCGAGGCGGTCGCAGTTCTCCGCCTCCTCCAGGTAGTGGGTGGTGACGAAGAGCGTGCTGCCGTGCTGGTCGCGCAGTGCGCGCAGGTGCTCCCAGACCTGGGCGCGGGCGTGCGGGTCGAGTCCGGTGGTCGGCTCGTCGAGGAACAGCACCCGGGGCGCGTGCAGCAGGCCGCGGGCGAGCTCCAGGCGGCGCCGCATGCCTCCGGACAGGGTGCGTACCAGGGAACGCCGCCGGTCGGTCAGTCCGACCATGTCGAGCATCTCGGTGGTGCGCAGGCGGGCGTGGCGACGGCGCAGTCCGTAGAGGCGTGCGTGGATGTGCAGGTTCTGTTCGGCGGTCAGGTCCGGGTCCAGGGCGCTGTGCTGGAACAGCATCCCGACCCGCCGTCGTACCTGGTCCGGCCGGGCGAGCACGTCGGCGCCGGCCACCGTGGCCTGTCCGGCGGTGGGGCGGGCCAGGGCGCACAGCAGGGCGAGAGTGGTGGACTTCCCCGCGCCGTTGGGGCCGAGGAAGGCGTACGTCTCGCCTTGGAGCACGTCCAGGTCCAGGCCGCGTACGGCGTGGGTGGTGGTCCCGTCCGGGCCCGCGTAGCTCTTGACCAGACCACGCGTGCTGATCGCGTGCACCGGCCGGGCAGCTGACGGTGTGGTGTCCGGGCGCGCGGGGGCGGCGGTCAGGAGGGGTACGCGGGTGCGAGCGCCGTCACCGGCGTGTGGCTGCATGGTCGGGTCCTCCTTCACGGGGTGTCGTACGCATGCCGCCGGCCGCAGCGGCCTTCGCTCCGGCCGGCGGCCGCCCGAAGGCGGCCACCGGCCGGAGGATCTCGGTCAGGCGCAGCTGATGCCCACACAGACGGTGTTGAGCAGCGTCAGCAGGCCGACGCACTCGCACGTCGCCGCGAATGGCGCTCCGTCGACGCCGACCGGGTCGGTCTCCGGAAGGGCGTGCAGGTGGGCCAGCAGCTCGAGAGCCTGGTTCTCCATGACATTCTCCTTCTCTTCGAGGTGGCGACAGGGGTTCCCGTCGCTCAGCCCGGCTGCTGGACCATCCAGTGCCGGGAGTCCGTGTGGCGGGTCCGCAGGAGGAACGCCAGGATTCCCGCGGACCCGTCGCTCCAGCTCGTCGAGACGTCCCCGTACTCGTTGGGGAAGACGACGTGGCGGTCGCGGTGGGCACGTTCGGAGACGATGAGGCGGGCCAGGTCATCCGCCATGGCGCGGTAGGCGAGGTCCCCGGTGGCGTCGGCCATGTCGAGGAGGAAGTCACCGTTGCCCGCCAGTCCGTGACACTGGGCCAGGGCGGCGCGGGAGGCGCGCTCCACGACGGCGTGCGTGGCGCCGCGGGCGAGATCGACGAACCGCTCGTCCCCCGTCCGCTGCCAGAGGCGGACCAGGAAGGAGCCGATGCCCGCCGAACCGTGGCACCAGTACGGGGCCGTCGGCACGTCCGTGGCCTGGGCCGGCCACTGGGCCGCCTGCCCGACCATCACGGCGTCGGCCACCAGCCGCTCCCCCGCCGCCACGGCCAGGTCCAGGTGCTCCGGTCGCCGGGAGATGGCCGCAGCGGTGAGGAGGAAGCAGCCGATGCCGGACGTTCCGTGCGCGAAGCCGAGATAGCGTTTGCCGGCCTCCTCGGACACGGCTTCTGCCGGGACGGGCCAGCTCACGCCCGACGGCTCCGGCCGCGCGGCGGCGGCCAGCCGGTCGGCCGCGTCGACGACCAGCTCGGCCAGGCGCGGGTCACCGGTACGGTGCCACAGATGGGCGGCGGCCAGTCCACTGCCCGCGGAGCCGTGGGTGATGTCGTGGCTCGACGTCGGCTCGGAAGGGGCCACCGCGAGGGCCGACGCGTGGTCCTTCAGTGTCCGGTCGGCGATGGCGCGTCCGGCGTCGTACAGCGCCCAGGCGATTCCGCGGCCTCCGAAGTGCAGACCCGGCCGGATGGAACGCGTGTCGGTGCGCGCGGCGATCCAGTGGCCCGCGGCGGAGATCAGCTCCGGCAGGCGCGGGTCCCCGGTGAGCTCGAAGTACCGTGTCAGGACCGCCAGCACACCTGCCGCGCCCTGTTGCACGGTGCAGGGGTCGGTCTCCCCCGCCAGGGTGGACACCGGCCACAGCCACCGGTCGTCGGCCGGAGTCATCGAATCGACGAGATGGTTCACCATCCCGTCGATCGCGGCCTGTGTCGCGTCGCACGGTTCGGCTGTCCGCGCCGGTCCGGCCGCGGGGTAGGCCGAGCGCGCCGCGTCCCTCCCCGGAGGGGCTTCGCCCGTCCCCGCCGGCCTCGCGGCGGGACACTCGGGCTGGGCCAGGTCCGCCCCGCTCAGCGCCTCGCGCGCCCGGGCCGGGTCCCAGCGCTCGGCGGGATCGTCCCTCATCAGACCGAGGATCGTCTCCGGCAGGCCGTCCGGCGGGCGCAGCGTTCCGGCGCAGGCGCCCAGCCACTCGGCGAACCGCTGCTCCGCAGGTCTGGTGACCGGCCCCTCGGGCAGCAGGTTCGGTACCTTCCCGCCGAGCACGAAGCACACGGTGGCGCCCAGGCTGTAGTAGTCGGCCGTCGGGGAGACAGGGGCGTCCACCAGGCGCTCGGGGGCGCTGAAACCGGGGGTCCCCACCCGCGTCGGGAGGGGGGCGTCGTCCTCAAGGACGGCAAGCTCCAGGTCGATCAGGCGCAGTTCGCCGTCGGGGCGGACCATGACGTTGCCGGGCGTGAAGTCCCTCAGCACACAGCCGTGGGCGTGGGCCGCCTCGACCAGGTCCACCAGGCGTCCGATCTGGGCGAGCGCTTCGGCACGGTAGCGTTCGCCCCCTACGTCGCGGAAGCGCTCGGCGACCCAGGTACGCAAGGGCACACCCGGCACTTCCTCCTGGGCGAGGAACAGATGCCCGCCCATGTCGAACATCGCGAGCGGCTCCGGTGCGAGCCCCGTGCCCTTGAGCCTCTCCAAGGCCCTGGCCTCGGCCCGCAACCAGTCACGGACGTCGGAACCCGACGCGTCGCCCTCCACATGCGGCCGGGCCTCCTTGATCACCACGGGTGCGCCCGTGGTGACGTCCGTGCCCCGGTACACACCACCCTTGTTCGTGTGCCGGATCGCCTCCCGGACCGAGAACCGGCCGCCGAGCATCACCGGGCTGCTCGCCGCCTTCTCCTGACGTGGCGGAAGCGGCACCGAGGCAGGGAAGGGACACACCGCCCAGGACGGCGGACAGTACTGGCCGGTGCGCTTGTCCTCCACGGGATTGCCGTCGGGGTCCTCGATGAACCACACCAGCAGGCCATGATCCGACAGCCGCCGCCGGCCGACGAACGCGCCGTAGCGGTAGTGCACCAGGCTCTGCGGAGCGTAGGGCTGGTCGGACAGGATCCGTGGACCGGCCAGGCCTGCCGTGGCCTTGTGCAGCTCCAGCGCTATTCGGGCCGCGTCGTCGTCGGTGGTCGGGTAGACGGTGATGAACTTGCCCGAACTCCCCCGTGGCGTGGCACGGGAGTTGAGCGCGCTCACCTGCTCGAGCGACCGGACGAACTTGAATGCCGACTCCTCGCGCAGCAGCACGTCCAGAGCCTGCGCGAGGACCGCCGGCGCGGAGGCGGCCGTCGCGGACACGTGCAGCTTCCAGCCCTGTCGGCGTCGTACACCGGACCGGCGGGTGAGGCGGCACCACATCTCGTCCGCGTCGGTCGTCCAACGCGTGCCCGTACCTGTGGCCTGTAGCGCCCGGCGGAGCAGACTTTCGAGGTCGACTTCGGTCACGTGACTCGTCATGCGTGTCCCTCTCAACGGCGGGAACCGCTGGTTGGAAAATGCCTTCGGTGAGAAGAAAAGTACAACGCGTGCCTGGCAGAAGTCATTTGATTCAGCGAGCGCACGGTGTTGTAGCGGCAATGGATGGCGCAGTCCGGCGCAAAGAGAGGCGCACTTGTGCCGCCGGGGCCAACGAATAATCCATCTGTTCGATGGAACAGCCGCCCCTTGCCCGGGAATGACAAACGGCCTGAATTGATTCGTCACGCATCCCGCAGGTCCCGGTGATGGCGATTCAGCGAAGCCGTGGTGCCACTCCGGGGCGCCACGCCGACCCCGGGCCCCCACCTCTCCCACCAGGCTCGTTGCGCTCGACGGCGACGAGCGCAGACCCGCCTTCGCCATCGGCCGGCCCCCCGTTGTCGGACGGTCGGTCGGTCCACCCATTTCGAGCACGGGCAACGGCTTCGGCGCGACGAACGCCATCGGCGCGAACTGCCGCCGCCCAGCCCCCTCCCACCCGGGCATCCGGTGAAGAGTTCGATTTCGCCATAACCCCAGTCGGCGATGGGTCATTTCCGGAAACAGCAAGGCAGTGCATTTCGGCCACTCGGCCGCGGACGCCCGCACATTTCGTGGCGACAAACGGCGCACGGTCGCTCGAATTTGAGTCACGTGGCGAATTCGCACGTCACGGGTTCGGCCACGAATAAAGACCTCTGAGGCTGCCGATACGGCAGCGACACGCGATGCCCATTTGTCGACCCGGCAAAAGGGCCGCGCGCTTTCGGAGCCGACGCCACGCCCCCTACGCGAGAGGGGGCCTTCCTGATGCTGCCGGCCACGGAGCGGGTGCCTGTCACCGGCGAGGAGGGCGGGGCACCTGGGGTGGCTCGGTGCCGTCCGGTACGCCGGACGACACCGAGCGACCGGTCACTGCAGGACGGCCTCGGCACGCATGGCGAGGAAGTTCGCCTTGTAGGCGTCGTGCGCCGTCGCGCCGGCGAGGCGGATCAGCGCCTCGTCGTTCTCCCGAAGGGAGGAGAGGTCCAGGTTGTGCGAGCCCGTGAAGGTCCACTTCGTATCCGGATGGCCCGCGTAATTGCCCTCGACGAGCAGGTACTTGGAGTGGACGAAGTAGCCGCCGGCGTCGAGATGGTACGGCTTGATTCGTGCGTGGCCCTGCAGGGTCGCGAGGTCGTTGGAGTCCTTGTAGACGATCTCGATCCAGCAGTCCTGGTCGGCCAGCGAACGCAGCTTGGTCGCGATCTCGTCCCGGTGCAGGGCCCACGCCGAGATCCGCACGATGGTCTTGTGGGAGGTCGTGCCGACCGTCGTGTTCCCGGTGCAGGAGACGTTGTTCAGAAACCCGAGGACGACGTCGCCGCTCTGCTGCGGGAAGAAGTAGTACTTCGCGTCACCGGCTTCGCCGGTCCGGTAGTAGTCACTCGTCTTGCTCATGGCGGCGAGATCGTTGAAGTAGTCGGTGTACGCCGTGTAGAGGGCGGTGTTGCCGACCACGGTGTACGCGTTGTTCCACTGCCGGGTGGTGGCCGACACCGTCTGGTTGGCGGAGCTCTGGATGACCACGTCCTCGGCGACTCCCGCGCTGCCGACGCGGGAGAAGGTGAAGAACTTGTTGTGGTTGATGGGGTTGGTGCCACCGGCCGCGATGCAGGCGCCGCCCGCGCTGCACACCTGCACCCAGGAGCCCTGGGACTTGTCGGTCCCCAGGGCGGCGATCAGGTTCTGCGCGGGCGCCGGGGTGGGCGCTTCGACGGACTTGTGGTCGAGGACCACACGCACGTTCACGCCGCGCCCGTGCGCGGCGACGAGGGCATCGGTGAAGTCCTGGTCCTGCATGACGTACAGGGCCGCCCGCAGGGTGCGCCCCCCTTGGGTGTTGTCGATCGCCGCGATGATGTGGTTCTTCACGGCGTTCTGCTCGGCCGCCGTCCCCTTCGGGTTGTTGAAGACGGCACCGGTGACAACGGGGGGCACGTCCTCCGCGGCGGCGGGGGCGATGCCCGAGAACACGAGAGCGAGGGCGACCGACACGGTCGCCCAGAAACGCTGGCGTATGACTCCTCCTCGGCTGAATGGTGGCATGAGCCTGCCATGAGCCGTCCTTGACCAGGAACGGAGGGTCCCCGAAGACGCCGGACGCGGGCCCGTTCGTGCGGCGGGGGGACGTGGGCCCGTTCGTACGGCGGGGGGGGACGTGGGCCCGTTCGTGCGGCGGGGGGACGTGGGCAAGTGGGCCTCTCGGTGGGCACGTACCGGGAGGCCCGTCCCGCGCCCCACTCGTGCCCCCTCGTGGAGCACCTGGGCGATGCGGGTCTGCGGGTGTTCCGCCTGCCGGACGCCCCCGAGAGCTCCCGGCCGCTGAGAGCCCTGTCGAAACCGCCCGAAGATGACCTGCGGTGGCCGTGTCGCGCGTGCTGTATGACCGGACTGTCACAAGATCTGTTCTATGGAACATCACCGACTCGGTAGCCGTCTCGGGATGTGGCGGGGCCCCGGCCCCGGCGGAATGTATCGGCGAGCAAGGCTGGGCAGGGATGACGACGGTAGCGGTGACGGGTGGAGACGCGGAGACTCCGGAACCCGAGAAGGAGCCGGCAGCGGCGACGGCTGCGGACGACGGTAGGGCGCTCACACCGGACGACCGGACGGCGGAAGAGGCGCCGGCCCGCGAGAACGCCGAAGCCTTGGAGCCGGAGGCGTCGGCCGAACCCGCCGGATCGCCGGAAGGTGCCGACTCCACTGAGCCGGGGGCTGCGGCCGAGCCCGGCGATGCGTCGGCGGCCCACGGCGCGACAGGGGAGGACGACCCGACGGGAGACGACGACGCGGACGCACGCACCGGTGCGGAGGAGACGTCCGGACCGGCCTCGCAGACCGAGGACGAGCACGAGACACCGGACGGCGCCGTCCCGGAGGCGCCCGCGGAAGACCCGTCCCCCGAAGCCCCTGCCGCAGGATCGGCCACGGGTGCGTCGGAAGAGGCGGCAGATCACGCGCCGGGCGCGGAGGCGAAAGCCGCTGTCGCCGTGCCTGATCGGAGGGTGTCGGACGCGGCAGCGCCGGACGGAGATGCTTCGGAGCCCGTCCCCGACGAAGAAGCCCCGGCGGCCGCAGCGGACGAAGGGACGACGACGTCCGGACCGGACGAGGAGCCCGCGACGACCGCCCTGCGCACGGAACGCGGGACGGCCGTCCTGGACGAGCTTCCCCCGATCACCGAACGGGACGAGGAGCCCCGGACAGGCGAGCCGGGCCCGGTCGGGCCGCGCCGGCCCACGCCCTCGTGGGCTCGGTCCGAGACCGATGACCAGAGCACCCGCACGCTCGCCGCGCCGCATGATCTCGACACCCCCACGGCGAACCTCGCCACTGCCGCGACGCCACCGGCCGCCTCCCCGGTCTCAGCCGAGCCCGTGGCTCCCGGTGCACCGGGAGCGACCGAATTCCCGGCACCCACCGACGCACCCGCCACCCCCGCGGATCCCGCCGCGGCCCCGCTCGACCTCCTCGCCCAGCTGACCAACACCCCTCCCCCGGCCGAGACCCTTCGCCGCACCTCGGTGCGCCGCCTCAAGGTGTGGACGCCTCTCCTGCTGCTCCTCGCCGGGGCCGTCATCGGCGCGCAGATGCTGCGCCCGCTGCCCGAGCCACGACTCGTCGCGTCCGAACGGACGCACACCGTGGAGGGGCGCCTCGACATTCCGTGGCCCGCGAAGGGGCAGGGGGCCGTGCGCATCGCCGGCTCCGGGACCATCAGCACGTTCGGCGTTCAGAAGCCGGTCCCGACGGCCAGTGTCGCGAAGGTGATGACGGCGTACGTGGTGCTCAAGGACCACCCGCTGCGCAAGGGCGAGGCCGGTCCCCCCATCACCATCGACGCCAAGGCCGTCGCCGAAGGCACTTCCGCGAACGAGTCCCGCATCGAGGGACTCACCGAGGGCAGCACGTACAGCCAGCTGGACATGCTGAAGATGCTGATGATCCCCTCGGGCAACAATGCCGCCCGGCTGCTGGCGCGTTGGGACACCGGCAGCGACAGCGAAGCGGCCTTCGTGGAGAGGATGAACGCCGGCGCCCGAGAACTCGGCATGACCGACACCAGGTACACCGACCCCAGTGGCCTGGACGCGGGCACCGTGAGCACCGCCGTCGACCAGCTCAAGCTCGCCGAGGCGGTGATGAAGAACGATGTGTTCCGCTCCGTGGTCTCGCTGCCCGACGCCGAGATCAAGGACCTGTCCCAGCGGCTGATCAACAACAACACCCTCCTCAACGCGCCCGAGTTGAGCATCCGAGGCATCAAGACGGGGTCCAGCACCCCGGCGGGCGGCGCACTCATGTGGGCCGGTTACAAGTCCGTCGGCGACGAGACTCCGCTGATCCTGGGAACGCTCATGGACCAGCGCGCGGACGGACCGGACCCGAACGCGACCCGGAGCCTGGCTCTGGTGCTGGCCAACAGCCGGAAGGTCATCGAGTCGGTCCGTGGAGCACTGACCGCCGAGCCGGTGGTCCGCCGAGGCCGGACGGTCGGATACGTCGACGACGGGCTCGGCGGACGCACCCCCCTGGTGGCGACGGCGGACCTCAAGGTCGTCGCGACACCCGGCCAGCGTCTTCGACTCGTTCTCGGAGCCGCCGGGAAGGGCGGATCGGCTGCGCCCGTTCCGCACTCGGCCACGGCCGGCACCCAGGTCGGCGTACTGACCGTGGGCGAGGGACCCGGGGCCAGGAGCGTACCGGTCGCACTCGGCGAGAACCTGGCGGAGCCCTCCTTCGGCACCCGTCTGACCCGCCTCGGCTGACAGCGCCGGGCGCCGTCGACACGGGGGCCCGGCTCGGGCGGCATCATCGTCCCCTCAGCCAGGCCCCCGGAAGGGGTCCGGAGGGCACGGCGGCGCTCGACGTCTTCACCCAGTCCGGACAGAGCGGTGATTCGTTACGTTCCACCACCAAAGGGATACAGTCGGCGGGTGGCCGAAACGAGGGAGCACTCCGAGGGAGCGGGCCCGTTCACGACGCGCGTCACCTGGCGCCCCGAGGGCGGCGGCATCGCCGTCTGGGAGTCGCGACTCGCGCGAAAGCGCGCCCGCCTGACGGTTCACGCCGAGGGGGACACGGGGCCCCTTCCGAGGGCGGCGGACAGTCTGTCCGTCGCACGTGCACGGCGGTTGAACACCATCGCCGCGGCCGCGTTCACGGTCGGCGGCGCGCTCTTCGCCCTGGGTGCCGGGCTGGCGCAGTTCGGCCCGGGCGACATCACCAGCGCGTGGATCTACTTCAGCGGCGGGCTGTGCTTCAACACCGGCGGCTACGCGTCCCTGCTCCAGGCGATCAACACCCCCCACCGGGACAGCAGGACGGGTCGGCTGGCCACGCGGCGCTGGCGCTGGTGGAGCTACGAACCCGCTCGGATCGACTGGCTCAGCACCTTCGTGCTGTTCGCCGGCACGCTCGTGTTCGGCATCAACCTGGTGGGCTCCTTGCTGCACGGGCTCTCGACGCAGCAGGTGAACCGGCTGATCTGGGCGCCCGACATGGTCGGCTGCGCACTGTTCCTGATCTCCGGTCACCTCGCGCTGGTCGAGGTCTGCCATGGTCGGCCGCGGCTGCTCGTGCGGGACCTCGGCTGGTGGATCGTGGCGGTGAACCAGCTCGGTTCGATCCTCTTCATGGCCTCGGCGGTCACCGCCTTCGTCCGGCCCTCGACCGGTGCCCTGGTCAGCGTGGCCGTCACGAACTGGGGCACGCTCCTGGGCGCGGCGTGCTTCTCCGTGGGCGGAGTGCTGCAGTACTACGAACGGCCCTGACCGTCGGGCTGTCCCCCGCCCCGGTCGCCGATAGGCAGTCAGGCAGTCAGGCAGTCAGGCAGTCAGGCAGTCAGGCAGTCAGGCAGTCAGGCAGTCACAGGGTGAGCAGCCGGACGAGCAGGGCCACCGCCGTGCCTCCGGACAACACCGCCCCCACCACGGTGAACACCAGGTCGACCGTCGCGGTGTCCCAGCCCTGGATCGCGAAGCGGCGAGGGTCCTCCGGGTCGTACCGGACGGTGACCGTCGCGCCCACGCCGAAGCCGCCCGCGATCCGACCGCGGCCGAACCGGGACGGGTGTTCGCACGTGCGGCCGTCCCGCGTCGTCCAGGTCGCGACCGGGTAGTGGAACGTGGCGCCTTCGTCGTCGCGCCTGGTGTCATGGCGGACGATCCACCCCCGCGCGGTGACTCCGGTCCGGCGCAGCGCCTCGGCCCTGCGGAGTCCGTACACGCCGAAGCAGAGGAAGACCACGCCGATGAACAGCGGGATCAGCGAGAAGAGCCATTCACGTTCCATGTGGGGTGCGACGCATACGTGGAGGTGTCGGTTGCGTCGTACGGGCCCGGTGTGACGTGTTCGCCCTCACTGGCCGGGAGCGTCTTGGTGAGGTGCGCGGGGCGAGGAGCCCGTGCACGACGTCGAGGCCCCGGAAGAACGCCGCCCTCGACTCGCGTTCTGTCTGCCGTCTGCCGGGCAGACGAGACGCACAGAGCGGTCGGCCGGAGGAGAGACGATGGCACAGGATCCTTCATTGAGAGCTGTCGGGTGGGCGCGTTCGCTGCCGATCAGCAGCGGCGTGAAGACGGCACGGGACTGGACGCGCGAGCACCTCACGACCCTCGGCTGGGCGCGCACGGAACCGGACCTGGTGGACTCGGTCGTGCTGACCGTGTCCGAGATGGTCACCAACGCGCACGTCCACGCCCACAGTGCCGCGCAACTCATCCTCACCTGGGACGAGGAATGCCTGCACGTGACCGTCCACGACTCGTCCATGGAGCTGCCGGAGCAGCGAAACGCGGACGACAAGGCCCTCGGCGGGCGCGGGATGCTGCTGATCGACGCCCTTGCCGACGACTGGCAGGCCCGCCGCTGTCCCCGTGGCAAGGACGTCACCGCATGCTTCCAACCGCCCGCTCCGCGCGCCCGCCCGGCGTGAACGTACGCGCCACGGACGATCGCTCGGTGTCGGCGGTCACCCGGCAAGCGGGACGTGTGCGACGCCAGGAGAAGAGGGCCGTGACCGTCAGGGCGATGCCGTGGACGGCGGAGGCGACCATGCCGATCCAGCCGACACCTTCGGGGGCTTCCCCACCCCTCTTGAGTGAGGCAACCTGATCCTGGGGGTGGCGCATGGGTGAGCGTCGGCAGTCACGGCAGGAGCTGAACCGAGCGCGCAGGCGTGACGGATTCATCGGCCGCCATACGGAGCGCCAGTCCTTCTATGCGAACCTGTGCCGCAATGCCGGGGAGGCACACTATCTCTTCCATGTGCATGGGGTAGCCGGGGTGGGCAAGTCGTCGCTCGTGCGCCATTGGGAGGGGACCGCACGAGGCGTTGGTGCGCTCACTGCAGTGGTCGACGAAGACGTCAACGGCCCCGTGGAAGCGATGGAGGCCATCAGCGCCCAGTTGGCGCGGCAGGGCCAGGTATTGGGGAAGTTCGACGCTGCCACCGAGCGCTACCGCAAGCACCGTCACGAAGCCGACGCATCCCTTGCAGGCCCGGCAGGGGCATCCGAGAACGGCTCCGCGTCCGCGTCGAGTCGAACAGCCGCTCACCTGGGGATAGGCGCCCTGAGCTTGGCTCCCCTCATCGGTCCCGTCTCGGCGGGGCTGGACCCGGAGGCTCTGGCGCGCGGCACGGACCGGCTGCGAGCCGCGATCAGCAGCCGGCTGCGCAATCACCAGGATGTCGAACTCGTTCTGCATCCCCTGCGCGTCCTCACCCCTGTCTTCGTGCGAGATCTGGCGGAGGCGGCCGAAGACCACCCCTGGATCGTGCTCTTCTTCGACACCTGGGAACGCACCGAACCCTTTCTGGATGCCTGGCTGCGCAGCTTCGTGCTGAGCGACAGCCACGGTGACCTTCCGGTGAACGTCATCGTGGTCATATCCGGTCAGGCCGCCCCCGTCGCACGCGAGTGGTCCGAGTACCGCGACCTGGTCGTCGACATCGAGTTGGAGGCCTTCACCGAGGCGGAAGCCCGCACGCTGCTCACGGCCCGAGGCGTGACGGACGAGGCTCTGGTGGCGTCGATCCTGCACATGTCCGGACGTCTGCCCGTGCTGCTCGACACCCTCGCACGCGTGCGTCCGGCAAGCGCGGACGGCCTGGAAGACGCCTCGGAAACCGCAGTCGACCGCTTCCTCCACTGGGTGAGCGACCCACATCGGCGAGCTGCCATCCTGGCATGCGCCCTGCCCCTCCATGTCAACGAGGATGTCTACCGCACCATTGCGCCGCAGGAAGTCGCGACTGAGTACGCGTGGCTGCGCGGGCTCCCGTTCGTCTCCGGACAGGGCGGCCGCTGCCGCTATCACGACGTCGTACGCACCAGCATGCTCCGTTTCCAGCGCACCCGGTCTCCGCACGACTGGTCCGAAGGCCATACCCACCTCGCCGAGGCCCATGCCCGTTGGCGCTCTCACGTCGAACGCACACTCGATCCCGGCCGCAGGTGGACGAACAGCGACTGGCGGGAACACCGTCTGAACGAGACCTACCACCGCCTGTGCGCCTCCCCGCACTTCCTCGGAAGCACACTCGAAGAGTTGGTCGAAGCATGCGCCGAAGGCCTGCCGGTGGTGCGGCAGTGGGTGAACCTACTCTCTCGAGCCGGCGAGGACTGCGCCTCCGAATCACTCACCACCTGGGGCCGACGCCTCGAATCCGCCCTCGGCCGGGACCCCATCACCAGCACCCTCACCGCACTCATCACCACTGATTCACTGGGGCCCACGGCACGGGCCCGCGCCCACCAACTGCGGGGCCGGCAGTACATTCGCGCCGCTCGCCATGCGGATGCTCTCTGCGACTTCGACGCGGCACACACCCTCGACCCCGCGATCGCGGCGATCCACTCCGACCGAGGCACCGCGCTCACCTGGCTGAGACGTTTCGAAGAGGCTGTCGTCGACTTCGGCCGCGCCATCGAACTCCGACCGGACGACGCATGGGCGTTCACCCGACGCGGCGTGGCACACCGCCTGGACCGCCACTACGAGGAGGCTGTCGTCGACTTCGGCCGCGCCATCGAACTCCGGCCCGACGACGCATGGGCCTTTGCGCACCGGGGGCTGGCGCACCGGCTGGCCGGCCGCTACCACCAGGCGATCACCGACCTCGACCACGCCATCGCACTCAACCCCGACTACGCATGGGCCCTCGCCAACAGGGGCGAAGTACATCGCCTGGCCGGCCGCTACCACCAGGCCATCACCGACCTCGACCACGCCATCGCACTCGACCCCGATGACGCTTGGGGCGCCACCTACCGAGGCGATGTGCACCAGTTGTCAGGCCGCCACGATCTGATGTGGAACAGCAGCCACGCCACCAATGTCGATCCCGACTACCCGTGGGCCATCGCCAATCGGGGAGTCGCGCATCGGCTGGCCGGCCATGACGACCGGGCCCTCACCGACCTCGACCACGCCATCGAGCTCGACCCCGGATACGGGTGGGCCATCGTGAATCGAGGTCATGTGCACCGAAGAACGGGTCGGCATGGCCAAGCACGCTCGGACTTCGAACGTGCCCTCACCATCGATCCGGACAAGGCGGAGTACCTCCTGAACGAGGCGATCCTCACCAGCACGACCGAAGGGCTCAGTGCCGCCTCCGACACTTGGCGTTCGCTGGCCGAGCAGCATGGCGACCTCGGAGACGCGTACGACCTGCTCGCCGTCTTCTTGGCGTCCCTCATCACCGGAAGCCCGGGGCAATCACGCATCGCCTTCCAGCGGTTCATCCTGGAGGAGCCGAGCTCGGACGTCACGGATGACGCCGTCCGGTTCCTCGATGAACTCATCCTCGGCACCTCGATGGAGCGCGACCGTGTCGATGGCTACCACCGGGCGCTGTCGCACCGACTGGGCCACCTGCAGGGATAGCGCGCCCCGGCGCACGGGCGACGACGGACTGCTTCTCCTCCTGACAGAGAGCACCACCCCTCGTCGCCGGACGAATGGCCCCGGGCCGCTACGGAACCGGGGTGTAGTGGACGACGGCGTTCTGGCACGGGCCCTGGGCGTACACGTTCAGCGCGTCGGCCTCGGCCTGGTCCGCGCTCAGGCCCCAGCGGAGCTTCGTACCGGTCCACTCGGCGACGTAACGGCACGTCGCGTCCGGCGACGGCGGCATCCAGGCGCGCGGGTCGCGGTCCGCCTTCGACCGCTGCACGCGCGCCGTGACGGCGACCAGGCTCGCGCCCGCGCCCTGGTCGTTCGCGTACGCGTCCCTGCGTGACGCCGTCCAGGCGTACGCGCCGGAATCCCATGCCTCGGCCAGGGGAACCAGGTGGTCGACGACGAGCAACTCGGGGCCGGTGACCTCCTGGCCGTCGTAGTACGACAGCCACTCCCCCTCACCGAGCTCGCACCCCGCGGCCACAGGCGGCGCCTCGGTCGCCTCGGCCAGCAGGACCTCCGCCCGGGTGTCGCAGCCGTCGGCCGGGTCCATGCCGGTGTTCCAGTAGGTGAACCGGTCGCGGGTGTAGCCCGCGCGGGACTCCTCCGCGATCGGGAGCCGGTCCAGGGCGAGGGACAGTTTCATCACCTCCGCCGCGGGCTCGGGGGCGGGGATCCCGAAGGCGGGGGAAGGCGCGGCGAGCGGGGGCAGGGCGAGAGCGAGGGCGACGACGCCGTGAGCCATGTTCTTGATCATGGCTTCAGGCATACCGCGCCCTGCTCCCCGTCGTGGAGCGCCCGGGCGGCCGGTCGGCCATCCGGAGGAGCGCCTTCACCGGAGAACCGTTCCAGCCGGGCGCTGCCCGGAGCCTGCTCTCGGGGCCGGGACCTGACGGAACCGGAGGCGCTGAACCCGGCGGCACCGTGGAGCAAGGGTGGACGAGGAGTCCCGGGCTGCCGAGATCCGCGAACCTCGGCCGCCCGGTCCTCCGTGCTCACTCAGCCGGTGTGGAGGATCCGGAAGCGATCGGGTTGCCGCGGGTCGCGGTCGACGACCTGGACGGGTGGCCAGGCCCACTGCCAGACGTCGATGCCCGGCGGGCGGGAGAACCGGATCGGGCCGCGGGTGCCTTCGACGGCGAGGTGGGGCCAGGATGCGGCGATGCCCGAGCGGTCCGTGCCGTGGGAGCGCAGCGCGGCGGCGAGGACGGTCACCGTGTCGTAGCCCTCGAAGGCGACGAAGGAGGGCGCTTCGGGCAGCTGCTCGCTCAGCGTCTTCCCGACGCGTGCGCCGAGTGGGCCGAGGCGTTCGGGCAGGTAGCGCAGGAAGGGGATCGCGGTGCCGTCGTCGCCGAGCAGGTCAGCCCATTCGGTGAACTCCGGCTGCCCGGCCGGAGCGCCGACCAGGAGGTCGGTGAGGCGTGGGTCGCTGCGGACGGCCCGGACGATCGGCACGGCCGGGTCCGGGTGGCCGACGAGGAGGAGGAGGGCCGTCGCACGCGCGTCGACGAGGGCGTCGCAGACGTCGGCGGCGGTGAGCGAGCCCATGTCGAGTTCGACGACGGTGCCGCCGTGCGGAGCGAGGTGGTCGCGCAGGACGCGGGTGCCGGAGGCCCAGTAGACACTCGGCTGGGCCGCCACGGCGAGGCGCGTGTGGCCCGCGCCGAGGAGGAAGTCCGCGTAGATCCGCCAGCCGTGGGACTGCGCCGGCGCGAGGCGCGCCACCCGTTCCGTCGGCCGGTCGGTGAGCGCGTCGAGCACGGCCGACGAGCAGAGGAACGGCAGGCCGAGGGCGTCGGCCCGGGCGGCGGCGGCGCGAGCCACGACGCTGTGGTACTCCCCCGCCAGGGCGACCACGCCGAGTTCCGCCAACTCGTCCACGGCCGCCGCTGCCTTCTGCGGGTCGGCCGCGGTGTCCCGGACCAGCAGCTCCAAGGGTCTTCCGCCGATCCCGCCGGCGTCGTTGGCGTCGCGAACGGCCAGTTCGAGTCCGGCGAGCACGTGCCTGCCCGCCTCGGCCCAGCCGGGCCGGGACAGCGGGACGAGAACGCCGATCAGGACGGAGGGCCTGTCCGTGTGCTCCCTGCCGGGCGTCGATGTCGGCGTGTTCATGCGTCGGCGTCTCCCATGTGGCGATTCGGTCGCGGTGCCCGGGTGGCGGGGTGGCGGGGTCGGTTCGTACGCGTTCGTTCCGGCCGACCGTTGCGGGCGCACACCCGGACGATCACGGGGGACATTGCATCCACCGTCCTCGCCTATCGGCAACCCCTTTACTCGTTCGCCGAACTGCCTTGCCTCACAGGCCCTTTGACACCGCAGCGGTTCCGGGGCCGGCCTCGCGATCGGCCGGGCCGGTGCCGCGGGTCCCCGCCCCGGCCCCGGCTCGTCCCCCGGCCGCGCGGGCGGCGCGCGGCTACAGGGGCCGCAGCCGGGAACGCAGGAGGCAGAACTCGTTGCCTTCCGGGTCGGCCAGGACGTACCAGCTCTCGTCACCGGTCTGGCCCACGTCGGCGGGCTTGGCGCCGAGTGCGAGCAACCGCTCCAGCTCGGCGTCCTGGTCCCGATCGGTGGCGTTGACGTCGATGTGGAGGGGAAGCTTCCCGACCCGGGGGGCGCTGCTGGGGCTCAGGACGAGGGTGGGCAGGCCGGTCCCGTCGCCGGGCGGCCCGATCTCGATGCTTCCGTCGTCCTCTCTGCCCAGTTCGACGTAGCCGAGGACCTCGCTCCAGAACACGGCGAGCCGCTCGGGATCGGCGGCATCGATGACCAACTCGCTGATTCGGCATGCCATGCGGGCCAGTGTACGGAGACGGCAGCGGGGTGGGGCGGCGCCGGATCGTCGTACGCTTCCGGCATGCACAGCACCCTCACCCAGTACGCCCGGTGTCTGTACGGGGACGAGTACGGTCCCACCCCGGAATGCGGCCTCGAACACCGGGAGCACCACTTCGTCGAGGAGCTGACCTTCGCCGACGCGGATTCCCTCCTCGCCATGGTGCGTGAGCTCTGCCCGCACCTCGTGGACGGTCACCTACCGGTCTGGGTGCGGAACCTGGCCTATCGGCTGGCGCTCCTGCAGCGGCCGGAGGATCCGGTGCTGATACGGGAGGCTGCCCGCAACCTGTGGCTGCACGGTCCGGACTGGGACGGGATCGCGGCGGAGCTGGAGCAGCGGACCGAGGCGCTGGAGGCGGGCTGATCGCGCGGTGACCGGGGTCAAGACCCGGAGCCGTTCACCGAATCACCGGGCGCCGCACCGGCCCCGGCCCGACGCCGTGACGCGCGGCGGCACCCTCGCGGTCACCTCCCGGCCGGGTCGGCGGACCGCCGTCGTCATCGGCTTCCTCGACAGCCGCGCCTGAGCGCCCGGCCGCCCCGCGGCGCAGGCCCGGGCGCGGATGACCCGGCCCCGGCGTCCCGTCCTTCCGGGCGGCCCGGCGCGCCTCCCGAGGCACGAGGCCGGGACCCGGCCGGTGCGCGACGTCGACCGACCCCCACGACAGAAGGACGCGGTTCATGGACATCACCACCGTGGTCTACCCCGGCGAGGCGGCGCTCCGTCTCGTGGACGAGTTCGACCACCTGCGCCGGCTCGCCGCGCCCGGACGGGTGCCCGAGCAGGACGACCGGCACGCCCGGGAGTTGCGGGCCCGGATCACCGAGGAGGCGCGGACACCCGGCTTCCTGGCGGTGACGGCGCGGGCGGACAGCCTGCTGTGCGGGTTCGGGACGGCCACCCGCACCCCGGTGCCGTATGCCGGCGACCTGCTGCCGGGGGACCACCGCGCGCAGGAGTGGCTGGCCGGAGCCGTGCACGTGTCCGACCTGGTGGTCGCCCCGGCGGCCCGGGGCCGCGGCGTCGCCACGCGGATCCTGGACACGCTGACGGTGCCGGCGCTCGACGACCGGGTCTGGGTGGCGCCCGATCACCGGGACGGCGCGGCGCTGGCCTTCTTCCGTCACCGGGGCTGGCGGCAGACCGTGTTCCCCGTTCCGGGAGCGAGCCCGTCACGCGCGCTGTTCCTCGGGCCGCGTCACCCCTCGCTCGCCGGGAAGCCCGTGACGGGCTGCTGAGGTGCGCCGCCGTGCCGTCTTTCGCGCGGCGGATCGGGCGACCAGCACGGGAGGCGGTTCGCGATCAAGAGCGTCCCGGAGAGGTCAAGGTCACAGCTGATCACCCTGCTGCTCCTTTGTGCACCTGGCCTAGCATCCGGACATGACTGTGCTGCCTGAGGACGGCCTCGTGCTGGCCGCCGACTTCCCCGCAGCGACCCATGCGCAGTGGCAGCGCCTCGTGGCGGGCGTACTGAGCAGGTCGGGCAAGGACGTCCCCGATACCGAAGCCGAGGAGGCGCTGTCCACGGCGCTGGAGGACGGCCTGCGGGCCCGTCCGCTCTACACCGCGGACAGCCCCGCCGCCGACGCCGGCCTACCCGGTTTCGCCCCGTTCGTCCGAGGCGGGCGGGCCGAGGGCAACACCGCCGGCGGCTGGGACGTGCGCCAGCGCCACCGGGCCGCCGATCCCGAGGCCGTCCTCACGGACCTGGAGAACGGCGTCACGTCACTGTGGCTGTCCGTGGGTCCGGCCGGCATTCCGGTGACGGAGCTGGACCGGGCGCTCCGGGGCGTCTACCTCGACCTGGCCCCGATGGTCCTGGACGCCGGTGCCGAGACGGCGGCCGCGGCGCAGGAACTGCTCGGCCTCTACACGAGCCGCGGTGTCGCCCCCGAGGCGGCGCGCGGCAACCTGGGCGCCGACCCGCTCGGCACGGAGGCCCGCACCGGCTCCGCCTACGACGGTGACGGGTTCGCCGCCACGGTCGCGCTCGCGCGGCTGAGCGCCGAGTCGTACCCGGGGCTGCGCGCCCTGACCGTGGACGCCCTGCCGTACCACGAGGCCGGCGGTTCGGCGGCGCAGGAGCTGGGCAGCTCGCTCGCCACCGGCGTCGCCTACCTGCGGGCCCTCACCAACGGCGGCCTCACGATCGAGCAGGCGCTGGGGCAGCTGGAGTTCCGCTACGCGGCCACCGGCGACCAGTTCCTCACCATCGCCAAGCTGCGGGCCGCGCGCCGGCTGTGGGCCCGTGTGGCGGAGGCGTGCGGATCGCCCGCGGCGGGCGCCCAGCTCCAGCACGCGGTGACCTCGCCGGTCATGATGTCCGCGCGCGACCCGTGGGTGAACATGCTGCGGACGACGGTCGCGACCCTCGCGGCCGGAGTGGGCGGCGCCGAGTCGGTGACCGTCCTCCCCTTCGACCACGCGCTGGGCCTGCCGGACGCCTTCGCGCGCCGCGTCGCCCGCAACACCTCGAGCATCCTCATCGAGGAGTCCCACCTGGCGCGGGTGATCGACCCGGCCGGCGGCTCCTGGTACGTGGAAGCCCTGACCGACGAACTCGCCCAGGCCGCCTGGGACTTCTTCCAGGAGATCGAGCGGACGGGCGGCCAGGCGGCTGCCCTGCGCTCGGGCACGCTGAAGGAGCGGCTCGCCGCGAACTGGGCCGAGCGTTCCAAGGCGCTGGCCAAGCGCCGCGAACCGGTCACCGGCGTCAGCGAGTTCCCGCACCTGGCGGAGAAGCCGGTGGTGCGCGAGCCCGCACCCGCCGAGCCGGACGGCGGCCTGCCCCGCGTCCGGCGCGACGAGGCCTACGAGGCGCTGCGCGCCCGCTCCGACGCCCACCTGGCCGCGACCGGCTCCCGGCCGCGCGTCCACCTGGTGGCCCTCGGTCCGGCCGCCGCGCACACGGCCCGGCTGACGTTCGCCGCCAACCTCTACCAGGCGGGTGGCATCGAGCCCGTCACCGACGGGTCCTTCGAGGAGAGCGGCGCCACGGAGGTCTGCCTCTGCTCCAGCGACGCCCTGTACGAGGAGCGGGCCGAGACCGAGGCGGCGGCCCTGCTCGCCGCCGGCGCCCGGCACGTGACCCTCGCCGGCCGGCCCGGCTCGTACGCCGGCGTCGACAGCTACGTCTTCGCGGGATGCGACGCGATCGCCGTCCTCTCCGCCACCCTCGACCGCATGGGAGTGTCCTGATGGGAATCCCCGACTTCACCGGGATCGACCTCGGATCCCCCTCTCCGGCCGGCAGTGCCGAGGAGTGGCGCGCCGCCGTCAAGCGAGCTTCCGGCGGGGACGACCTGCTCTGGGAGACGCCCGAGGGCATCGCGGTCAAGCCGCTGTACACCGGCCGTGACCTGGAGGACGTCGACTTCCTGGGTACGTACCCGGGCGTGGCGCCGTACCTGCGCGGCCCGTACCCGACGATGTACGTCAACCAGCCGTGGACCATCCGCCAGTACGCCGGCTTCTCGACCGCCGAGGAGTCCAACGCCTTCTACCGGCGCAATCTGGCCGCCGGCCAGAAGGGCCTGTCGGTCGCCTTCGACCTGCCGACGCACCGCGGCTACGACAGCGACCACCCGCGCGTGACCGGCGACGTCGGCATGGCCGGCGTGGCGATCGACTCGATCTACGACATGCGCCAGCTCTTCGACGGCATCCCGCTGGACAAGATGTCGGTGTCGATGACGATGAACGGCGCCGTGCTGCCCGTCCTCGCCCTCTACATCGTGGCTGCGGAGGAGCAGGGCGTCTCCCCCGACAAGCTCGCCGGGACCATCCAGAACGACATCCTCAAGGAGTTCATGGTCCGCAACACCTACATCTACCCGCCGAAGCCGTCGATGCGGATCATCTCCGACATCTTCGCCTTCACCTCGCAGCACATGCCGCGCTACAACTCCATCTCCATCTCGGGCTACCACATCCAGGAGGCGGGCGCGACGGCCGACCTGGAGCTGGCGTACACGCTCGCGGACGGGGTCGAGTACATCCGGGCCGGACGCGAGGCGGGTCTGGACGTGGACGCGTTCGCGCCGCGCCTGTCGTTCTTCTGGGCGATCGGCATGAACTTCTTCATGGAGGTCGCCAAGCTGCGTGCGGCCCGCCTGCTGTGGG
Organism: Streptomyces sp. JL2001; assembly: GCF_050917515.1. NCBI lineage: Bacteria > Bacillati > Actinomycetota > Actinomycetes > Kitasatosporales > Streptomycetaceae > Streptomyces > Streptomyces sp. JL2001. The sequence continues at coordinate 338,900 of NZ_CP169421.1, forward strand.
CGAAGCTGGTCCGGGAGTTCGACCCGAAGAACTCCAAGTCGTTGTCGCTGCGCACCCATTCGCAGACCTCGGGCTGGTCGCTGACCGCGCAGGACGTCTTCAACAACGTGACGCGGACGTGCGTGGAGGCGATGGCGGCCACCCAGGGCCACACCCAGTCGCTGCACACCAACGCCCTCGACGAGGCGCTCGCGCTGCCGACGGACTTCTCGGCCCGCATCGCCCGCAACACGCAGCTCCTCATCCAGCAGGAGTCGGGCACCACCCGGGTCATCGACCCCTGGGGCGGCAGCGCCTACGTGGAGCGTCTGACCTACGACCTGGCGCGCCGGGCCTGGCAGCACATCCAGGAGGTCGAGGCGGCCGGCGGCATGGCGCAGGCCATCGACGCGGGCATCCCGAAGCTGCGCGTCGAGGAGGCCGCGGCCCGCACACAGGCCCGGATCGACTCCGGCCGTCAGCCGGTCATCGGTGTGAACAAGTACCGTGTGGACGGCGACGAGCAGATCGACGTGCTGAAGGTCGACAACTCCTCCGTCCGCGCGCAGCAGATCGAGAAGCTGCGGCGGCTGCGCGCGGAGCGGGACGAGCGGGCCTGCCAGGACGCGCTGGAGGACCTCACCCGGGCGGCGGGCGGTGAAGGCAACCTTCTGGAGCTGGCCGTGCGGGCGGCCCGGGCGAAGGCCACCGTCGGCGAGATCTCGGACGCCCTGGAGAAGGTGTACGGGCGGCACGCGGGCCAGATCCGTACGATCTCCGGCGTGTACCGCAACGAAGCCGGCGAGTCCCCGTCCGTGGACTCCACCCGCGCGCTGGTGGACTCCTTCGAGGAGGCCGAGGGCCGGCGCCCCCGCATCCTGGTCGCGAAGATGGGCCAGGACGGCCACGACCGTGGCCAGAAGGTGATCGCGACCGCCTTCGCCGACCTGGGCTTCGACGTCGACGTCGGCCCGCTGTTCCAGACCCCGGCCGAGGTGGCCCGGCAGGCCGTCGAGGCGGACGTGCACATCGTGGGCGTCTCGTCGCTGGCGGCCGGCCACCTCACGCTCGTCCCCGCGCTGCGGGACGAGCTCGCCGCGGAGGGCCGGGAGGACATCATGATCGTGGTCGGCGGTGTCATCCCGCCCCAGGACGTGCCCACCCTCCTGGAGATGGGCGCCGCCGCGGTCTTCCCGCCCGGCACCGTCATCCCGGACGCGGCCGCGGACCTGGTGCGCCGGCTCGGCGCCGACCTCGGGCACGATCTCTGACCCCATGGCCATCGACATCGACACCTACGAGAAGGGTGTACGGGACGGGAAGCGCGCCCTCGTGGCGCGCGCCATCACCCTCGTCGAGTCCACCCGGCCCGACCACCGGGCCCTGGCCCAGGAGCTGTTGACCCGGCTGCTGCCGCACAGCGGCCGGGCGCGGCGGATCGGGATCAGCGGCGTGCCCGGGGTGGGCAAGTCGACTTTCATCGACGCCTTCGGCACCATGCTGACGGGCCTCGGGCACCGGGTGGCGGTGCTCGCCGTCGACCCGTCGTCCACCCGTACGGGCGGCTCGATCCTCGGCGACAAGACGCGGATGGAGCGCTTGGCGGTGGACCCGTCGGCCTTCGTCCGCCCCTCCCCCAGTGCCGGCACGCTCGGCGGGGTCGCCAAGGCGACCCGCGAGTCGATCGTGGTGATGGAGGCCGCCGGCTACGACGTGGTCCTGGTGGAGACGGTCGGCGTCGGCCAGTCGGAGACGGCTGTCGCCAACATGGTCGACTCCTTCCTGCTGCTGACCCTGGCCCGCACGGGCGACCAGCTCCAGGGCATCAAGAAGGGCGTCCTGGAACTCGCCGACGTCGTGGCGGTCAACAAGGCGGACGGCCCGCACGCGGCCGACGCCCGCGCCGCCGCCCGCGAACTCGCCGGCGCGCTACGGCTGATGCACGGCCGCGAGGCGGTCTGGACACCGCCGGTCCTCAGCTGCAGCGCCCGCGAGTCGACCGGCCTGGACGAGGTGTGGGGGCGACTGGAGAAGCACCGCACGCTCCTCGACGCGGCCGGCCGTCTGGACGCCCGGCGCCGCGACCAGCAGGTCGACTGGGCCTGGACGATGGTGCGCGACGAACTGCTCGCGCGGCTGCACGCCGACCCGGCCGTACGGGCGCTCACCCCGGAGGTCGAACGGCAGGTCCGGGCGGGCGAGTTGACCGCGACCCGGGCGGCGGAGCGCATCCTGGGCGCGCTCGGGGACGGGAAGGGCTGAGGCGTACGCGGGTCCTCCCGCCGCGGGGCGGCGGCCGCGCGGTGCGGACGGACCGCGGCGGGGCGGACCGCGGCGGGCGCGCGACGGCTCGGCGGGGAGCTGCGGGCTGCCCGTGAACTTCGTGTTGCCGCGCCGTCGCGTCGGCCGGTCGTCGGCGATACTCACCGGATCGGCGAGGAGCGGGGAGCAGGGTGGACTGGACGGTGGGGGCGGGCCTGGTCGCCGGTCTGCTGATCGCGCTGGTGACCGCACCCGTCGGGGTGTCGGGCGCGGTGTTCCTGCTCCCGGTCCAGCTGAGCGTCCTCGGCGTGCCGAACCCGGCGATCACCCCGACGAACCTGCTGTTCAACGTGGTGGCGGGGCCCGGCGCACTGTGGCGCTACCGCCGCGACGGGGCACTGCGCAGCGGCCTGGCCCGGCGTCTGGTCGCCGGCACGCTGCCCGGCGTGGTCGCGGGCGCCGCCCTGCGCGTCTATGTCCTCCCGGGCCCGGAGGTCTTCCGGGTACTGATCGCCGTTCTGATGCTGCCGCTGGGTCTGTGGCTGTGCCTCCGCGCCCTGGCCCCTGGCCGCGACCGGCCGGCCGAGGCGCGGGAACCCTCGCCCGGGGCGCTCACCGCGCTCGCCCTCGCCGTGGGGGTGATCGGCGGGCTCTACGGCATCGGCGGCGGCTCCCTGCTCGGCCCCGTGCTCGCCGCCCGCGGCATGCCGATGGTGCTGGTGGCGCCGGCCGCACTGGTGACCACGTTCGCCACGTCGGTCGTCGGCGCCGTCGCGTTCGCGCTGCTGTCGCTCGCGAGCACCGGCGACGTCGCGCCGGACTGGTGGCTGGGAGCGGCGTGCGGGGTGGGCGGGCTCGTCGGCGGGTACCTGGGCGCCCGGCTCCAGCCGCGCCTGCCGGATCGGGCCCTGCGCCTCCTGCTCGGCACGCTCGCCACGGCGCTGGGCGCGCTCTACGCCGTGCAGGGCCTCGGCTGAGCGACGCCGCGCCTGCCTGGCACCCGCCGAATCCCCGTCCCCCGGGCCGGTGTCCGCGTCCGCCGCCCGCACATCGTCGACATACGGGAGGGTGACCGCACGGAGACCTGCCGGGCGGCCGCGGACCTCAGGCGGCCTGGGGCGAGGGAGCCGGGACCGGGGTGAGGGAGGCGTACTCCAGCGGCGCCGACGGGTCGACGGACACGTTCAGCGGCGCGGGCTCGGCCCCGGAGCGTACGAGGAGGTCGCCGACGGCGGCGATCATGGCCCCGTTGTCCGTGCACAGCGTCATCGGCGGGACCCGGAGCTCGATCCCGTTCTGCGCGCATCGCTCTTCGGCCAGCGCGCGGACGCGCGAGTTCGCGGCCACACCGCCGACCACGATCAGCGTCCGTACGCCGTACGCCTCGCAGGCTCCGAGGGCCTTGCGGGTCAGCACGTCCGCGACGGCCTCCTGGAGCGCGGCCGCCCCGTCGGCCACGGACGGCTCCTCGCCGCGCAGCCGGTGACCTTCGACCCAGCGCGCGGCCGCCGTCTTGAGTCCGGAGAAGGAGAAGGCGTACGGGTCGTCGCCGGGGCGCGTGAGCGGGCGGGGGAAGACGACCGCGCGCGGGTCTCCCTGGCGTGCCGCCCGGTCGATCGCCGGCCCGCCGGGATAGGGCAGTCCGAGGATGCGGGCCACCTTGTCGAAGCACTCTCCGGCCGCGTCGTCGAGGGTGTCCCCGAGATGCACGATCGGCTCGCGGACCAGATCCCGGACGAGCAGCAGGGACGTGTGGCCGCCGGAGACGATCAGCACGACGCACGGGGTGGGCAGCGGCCCGTGTTCCAGGATGTCGGCGGCGACGTGGCCGGCGAGGTGGTGGACGCCGTACAGGGGCACACCGGCCGCGTAGGCGAGGGACTTGGCGCCGGCGAGCCCGACCTGAAGGGCTCCGGAGAGACCGGGTCCGGTGGTGACGGCGACGGCGTCGATCCGGCCGAGTCCCATTCCGGCCTGGTCGAGGGCCTGCCGGACGACGGGGTTGAACGAGTGCAGGTGGGCGCGTGCGGCGATCTCGGGGACCACACCGCCGAACCGCGCGTGCTCGTCCATGCTCGACGCCACGACGTGCGCCAGCAGTTCGCCGTCCCGCACGATCCCCACGCCGGTCTCGTCGCACGACGACTCGATCCCGAGCACCACCGGTCCACCCATGACCCACTCCTCTTGCCAATAGTCTGCAACTGCAATATATATGCAAGAAGAGCGGCGTCGTCCTCCTAGGAGTTGTCCCGTCGCCTGTTCGCGTCGTCCCCGGGGCCGCGACTCGTGCCCGTGCCGGTGTGGTCGAGGATCGCGGCGACGATCGTCGGCCAGTCGGCGCGCTCGACGCCGTGGCCGGCGTCCGCAAGCACCAGCAGGCGCGCCCCGGGGATCTCCTCGGCGAGTGCCTCGCCGTGCGCGAGGGGGAACATCGGATCGGCGGCCCCGTGGAGGACGAGCGTGGGCACGGCGATCGAGGTGAGCGGGGCGCGTGGCAGCGGGCCCTCCGCGAGCGAGTCGTGGTTGCGCGCGGCGGTGGCGTCGTGCGCGCGCACGATGTCGCGGCGGACGAGGTCGCGGGCGGCCGCCTCGTTGAACGGGCGCCGGCCGCCCGCGAGCATCCGGGCGTACGCGACCTGATGGGCGGTCACCGACTCGATGTCGGCCCAGTCGACGTGGGCGGCCGAGACGAACCGCATGAACTCGGGCGTCGGCGCGGGAAGCTCTCGCCCGACGGGAACGGCGCAGGTCGTGCTGATCAGGGTGAGGGAGAGGACGCGACCGGGGTCGCCGAGCGCGAGCAGCTGCGCGCACGCGCCACCGGCCGAGACGCCCACCACGTGCGCGGCGGCGATCTGGTGGGCGTCGAGCACGCGGGCGGCGTCGGCGACCAGATCGGCGCCGGTGTAGCCGGGGTGACCCGGCTCGTAGGTGACGGAACGGCCGGTGTCACGGTGGTCGTAGCGGATCACGAGACGTCCGCCGCCGGCGAGCAGCCGGCAGAAGCCCTCCTCCCACCACAGCATCGAAGCGCCCGCGCCCATGACGAGCAGGACGGGTGGATCCCGCGGGTCGCCGAACGTCTCCGTGCACAGGCCGATGCCGTCCACATCGATCAGGCGCTCGGCCATCGCCGCCGCTCCTCTCCGCACGCTCCGGCTCGCGTCTCCGGCCCCAGTGTGACCGTGCCCGCACGTCGGGGCACCCGGAAGCCGGTCCCGTGCCCGCGTGTCGGGACACCCGCGGACCGGATCCGTCGCGCGCACCCGCGGGCGAGCGGATCACAGCCCGTCCGCCGCGCCCCGCCCGTCCGCCACGCCCCGGCCGTCGGCCGCGCCGCCGCCGAGCAGCAGCTCCGCCAGCGCCGTACGCGTGTGGTGCACGGACCGGCCCGTGCGGGTGGTGGTGACGAGCCCGGCGGCACGCAGCGCCGAGGCGTGGGCGGAGGCCGTCGCCGCGCTGACGCCGATGCGTCGCGCGAGCCCCGTCGTCGTCCGTGCCACGTCGAGCGCGTGCAGGAGAGCGAGCCGTGTCCGGCCGAGGACTCCGGCGAGCGCCTCGTCCGGTGCGCCGGGCCCCGCCGGCAGCAGGGGCGGCCCCGGGGCGACCGGATAGGCGAGCGCCACCGGGCGGTCCGGCAGGTCCTGGACGAGCGGGCCGCCCCGCCAGTGGAAGGTGGGGCGCAGGACCAGGCCGCGTCCGGCGAGCCGGATCTCCCGGATGCCCGTCGTGTGCGGCCGCGGCCATTCCCACACTCCGCCGCGCAGCCGTGACCCCGGGGCCAGACGGGTCAGCGCGGCGCCCAGGCCCTGTTCCGCGACGGCGAGGGCATGACGGGCGAACTCGTTCCGGTGCAGGTCCTGAACCTGTGGCCACACCGGCGCGAGGACCGTCTCGTGGGCCGCCCGCTGGGCCCGGCCGAGCGTCCGCCAGGCGTCGGCGTCCCCGGCGTGCAGGGCACGGATCCACGGCGGAACGAGGCGTCGTCCCGCGTACACCTGCTCGATCCCGGCCCGTACGGACGCGGGACCTGCCGCCCTGATCAGGGCGAAGCCCTCGTCGGGCGTGTCGCCGAGGACGTCGAGGAACGCGGGCGCCACCCCTGCCGGCACCAGATCGGCGAGCGGCTCCACCGCCGCCGGCATGTGGCGCGCGATCCTGTTCCGCCAGCGCCCGAGCAGTGGTTCCTCGTGCGGGGCGCCCAGCGTCATCAGGGCCGCGTGCAGTTCCGGCAACGGCGAGGGCCGCGCGGCGAACCGCACACGAGTGAAGTCGTCCACCGTGAAATGGATCCGGATCATGCACGTCCCCCCGCCCCGCGCCGGCCTTTCGGCCCAGGCCACAAGGCTAGCTCCGCCGTACGGCCGGCTTCGAGGATGCCTCCCATGACCCCTTCCTTCACACCCGCACGCCGTTCCCTGACCAAGGGCGCCGTCGCCGGCGCGATCGGCATGCTGTTCGGCGCCACCCCGGCCGGCGCCGCACCCCACGGCACACCGCCGCCGCTGCGCCTGCCGGCACCGAGCGGGCCCCACACGGTGGGAGCCAGGACGCTGTATCTCGTCGACTCCTCCCGCAACGACCCGTGGGAGCCCCGGATCGGCGTACGCGAACTCATGGTCACGGTCCTGGAACCGGCCGTCGCGGGCCGCCGCTTCCCGCGCGCACCGCAGCTGACAGCGGCCGCCGCCGCGGAGTTCACCACCTACGGGCCACTCATCCATCCGCCGCTGCCGCCGACGGGTGTCGACTGGGCGGCCACCCTCACCCACGCCCGCGCCGGCGCACCGCGCCTGCCGGGTCGGGGGCCCACGCTGCTCTACAGTCCCGGCGGCGGCGACGCCCGCACGACGGGCAGCGCCCTGGCCGTGGACCTCGCCTCGCACGGCTGGACGGTCCTCACCGTCGACCATCCCGGGGACGCGAGCGAGGTGGAGTTCCCCTGTGACCGGCCGGGCAGGGACCGGGTCCGCCCGACCACGTTGTTCGGCCCGCCGGACGCGGCCACGTTCCGTACGATGCTCGACACCCGGGTGGCGGACCTCCGCTTCGTCCTCGACGAGCTCGGCCTGGAGCGCGTCGGGATGTACGGTCACTCCGCCGGCGGCACGGCGGTCGCCCAGGCCCTGCACGAGGACCGGCGCATCGCCGCGGCAGCGAACCTGGAGGGATACCTGGACCTGATGGACGGTGAACCCCTGCCGGTGGCCCGGTTCGGGACGGACCGGCCGTTGCTCCTGGCGGGCACCGACGGGTTCCGCGACGCCCGGCTCGACCGGTCCTGGGACACGCTGCTGCGCCACGGCGGACCGGTCACCCGGCGGCAGCTCGACGACGCCCAGCACTGGGTGTTCACCGACTACGCGGCCCTGGTCCCCCAGCTCCACCACGCCGGCCTGATGAGCACCGCCGGTCGCACCGCCATGGTCGGCCGCGCCGCACCCCGCGTCACCGTGCCGGCCGTCCGCGCCCTCCTGCGGTCGTTCTTCGCCGCCCATCTGGGCCGGTGAGCCGGCGCCGGGGAGGACGGGCGCAGGCCGCATCCTCGGGGCGGTGTCTCACGGGCCGGCGAGCCAGCGGCGGATCACCTGCAGGCACACCGCGGTGGCCACGACCAGCAGTCGTTGCTCGCGGTTGGCGTGCCTGTCCAGCTCCACGCGGTACTGCTGGAGACCGTCGAACGCGCGGGCGGTCGAGACCGTCAGCCGACCGGTCTCACCGTCGTGTCGGTCCCTCACCGACCAGGTGCGGCCCATGAGGGCGCTCCGGGTGACGCGCAGGGTGCCGGTGCCGTCCTCGGTCCGTATCTCCAGCAGTCGCGAGTGGCTGTAGCGGTGTGGTGAGCGGACCTCGCCGATCGGCGCTCCGCCGGAGTCGCCGACCTGGAAGCGTGGCCGGGCGAGGCCCTTTCCCGAGACGAGGTCGACCGCCAGGACGGGGCGGTCGGCGAGATCCCGAAGGACGTACCCGAAGCCGACGGGTTCGTGGAGATGCGCCAGGACCGTGCCGTCCGCGGCCAGCAGGTGCATCCGCGGTCCGTGCCAGGGGCGCAGGATCGGCCGGCGCGGCTCGGTGAGGATCACCGTCCCGCGGCTCTCGAGGACCGGGTCCGTCTCGTCGCCGCCCATGCCGCCCCCTCGGGCATCGCCGCTACCGGTACGAGCGAGTATGACGCCCGGCCGGCGAACCGGGAACCGGCCGGGCGGCCTCGGGCCGGCGGTGCCGGGCGGCCCCGGGCCGAGCGCGCGCAGCGGAGTCCGCGCGGCCGCCCGGTCGTTCGCACGTCGACTCACCCAGCGGGTGGCGAGTGATCGCACGGTTGCTCGGTTACCGCGCTCCTCCTTCCGTGGTCGGCTCCCGCAGTAGTTTCAGCGCGGCGGTCGCCAGTCGTCGTGCCGTGGTCCGTGGTGCGTCGGCGGGCAGGATGAGATGGCTGATCGTCATGCGGACGATGACGTCCGCCGTCATCTCGAGAGCCTCCGTGCCCTGCTCGGGGTACCGCGTGCCCAGCCAGTCCTTCACCAGGCCCTGGCCCGCGTCGAAGATCGGGTCCGCTCGGGCGGTGAGATAGGGGAGCAGGCTGTCGGAGCCGTGGCGGGCGGCTGCGATGACGGCCCGTATGAGGGGTTGCCTGTCAGCCTCCGTGAGCACGTACAGGATGGCGGCTTCGAGACAGGCATGGGAGTCGGGGAGGCCGGGGTGGAGTGTGTCGGCCACACCGGCGAGGAATTGCCGGGTTTCCCGGACGACGAGTGCGCGGCCCAGGCCGGCCCGGTTGCCGAACTCCTTGTAGACGGACGGGCGGGAGACCTGAGCGCGTGCCGCGACGGCCGAGAGGCTGACCTGGTCCCAACCGGCTTCGCACGTCAGCTCACGGGCGGCATCCAGGACGCGTACTCTCATCTGCTTGCGCCAGGCGATCCGTGGGGGGTCGGGTGCCGGTTCACCTGCGAGGTGATCCGTTCTGCGCCGCTGTTCGATTGCCATGACCGCAAGTCTGTCAGGGGGTTCGAGTCGCCGGAGCGGGAGTGGATCGGCGGCCTGACGGCGCATGAGCACGCGGTGGTGCCGACCCCGTGGTACGGGGGAACGGGGTCGGCACCACGTCGGGGAGTCCGGACGGCCCGGACCGTCAGGAACGCCTGCGACGGGCAGCGACGAGGAGACCGCCGCCGATGGCCAGACCCACTGCCGCGATGCCGAGGGGGAACAGGGGATCGGAGCCGCCGGTCTGCGCGAGCGGGCCGTCTCCGCCGTCGGCCTTGAGGGCGGAGCCGCTGTCGCCGTCGGTTCCGTCCGGCCCTTCCACGCTGCGCGAGGCGCCGGCTCCGCCGGGCTGCGCTTCCCCGGTCCGGGCGTCGGGCCGGCGACCGGTGGTGGTGGACTCGTCGGCGCCGGATCCGGAAGCCCCCTGCGTCACGTCAACTGCACCGGTGCCGGCACCGGCCGCGAAACCGAAGGCGCCACGGTCGGGTGCGCCGCCGGTCCGGCGGACGCCGGTGGGGACGGCGGCGAACGGAGTGCCGGAGCCGATGGCAGGAGAGCCTTCCCCGAGCCTGAAGTCGGCGTCCGCCCCGATGCCGGCGTGGGCGAACCCGGGATCGGCGACGATGTCGTTCGGGCCCCGGACCTCAGGCGGTCTGCCGCCGAAGTAGACGTTGTAGTCGTAGGTCACGTCGACATTGCGCGACTTGCTGTTCGTCGCCTGGCCGGGCCGGCCGTACGCGATGTTGTTGAGCAGCCGGACATCGGTGCTGTCGTGCGCGTAGATGTTGGCGTAGCTCTTCATACGAGTGCTTCGGCCGTTCAGGTACGCGGTGTTGTGGACGATGTCGACGTGCCGGCTCTTGTAGGCGTGGATTCCTGAGCCGCCGTTGTCGTAGGAGAGGTTGTCGGCGACCAGCACGCGTCCACCGTAGGCGGGATGACCGGCGTCGCCTTTGAGGGTGTCGATGATGATGCCGTTGCCGTCGGAGTAGCAGCGGCACTTCTCCCATTTGATCTTGGTCTCGTTGTCGTGGACGCGGTTGCCCGTGATGCGGATCTTGTACGTCCTGGCGTCGGCGCCACCGACGTCGCGTGGGGTGAGGACGGAGATGCCGCTGGTCGCGTAGACCGTGTACCAGGAGGTGGAGTACACGTGATTGCGGGAGATGGTCACGTGGTCGGCGTCGATCGCCGATATCCCTCCGCCGGCGCAGCCGTGCACGTCGTTGCCGATCACCTCGATGTGGTGCGACAGTGCGCCCGTGGACCTGTCGCGTTCCACCGAGATGCAGTTGGTGTTGTAGGTGGGGTCGCCCTTCCTGGATTCCCGTTCGGCCCCGGCCAGGGTCAGGGCGGTGTTGTTGCCCTTGATCTCCAGGTTCCTGATGGTGATGTAGGACGCGCCGTGGACGCTGATGCCGTTCCATGCCCTCACCGGGTGGATCACCGGGTGGTGGCCGGGATGTGCGGTGAAGGTGATGGGCGCGCCGGGACGGCCCGAACGTTTGACCGTCACCACGTTCGAGCCCGCGGCGCGTTCGGAGTAGGTCCCGTTCATGATCGAGACCGTGTCGCCGGGACCGGCGCTGTCCGCGGCCTTCTGAATGGTGCGGAAGGGTGCCCCGGCCGAGGTTCCCGGATTGCGGTCGTCGCCGCCCGGGCTCACGAAGTAGGTCTGGTCCGCGGCGTGGGCCGTACCGGCCCCGAGGGTGACGACGCCGAGCGGGACCGATGATGCGACGAGTGCTGCGGTGACGGCGAGGGTGTGCGTGCGTTTCATTGTTGCGTGGTCTCCGAGGTTGTCCGGACGAAGCGGTCCACGTCCCCCGTCGACCGAGAAGCCTTGCGCAGGAGGGCGGGCGCAGGGCTGAGGGTGCGGGGAACCGTCCGCGGCCGGGGCCATACGCCGGGTCAAGGCGCCGGTCCCGAGGGCGCGGTATGCAGTGGCGCTCCGAAGTCCGCTGCGTGGGGGGCGAGTTGCGTGAGTGACAGTCGCAGACCCAAAAATCGAACGCAACCCCGGACTGTCTGTAAATGTTCTGACAGAACATCAGATCCGCGTACGCGGAGGCGAGATCGAAGGGGTCGCCAAGAGATCGCGTCGGTCGGTGGTCGATCGACGCTGCGTCACGCCGGAACGGGCTGCCGGCGACAATCCGCGTGCACCGGCTGATCAGGGTGGGGAACACTGTGCCGATGAGCTCCACAGCCTCTCGGACAGCGCAGGAACGGGCCCTTCGGCACGTCACGGAGCTGGCGTCGGGCCCTCCGATGGACCCGGCATTGCGGGTGACCCTCAACTTCCACCCGGACCGCCTGCTGCACGGCAGGCCGATCCTGGACACCATGGCCGAGGACGGCGTCTACCACTCACAGTTCGTCACCGGGACCAGCAACGGCGGCCTGACCGCCCATCCCGGCGGCGACCGGTGGCGCTGGGAGAGCCGGATCTTCGACGGGGCGTACGACGAAGCGACCGCTCATGAGCGGCCCGTCTACGGGGCGTTGAACTTCCGTCGCAAGCCGGTCGGCGGGGCGCCGCGGTTCGGCTCGGCCCACTTCCGGCTGACGACCCGGACGCTGACGCGCAGCACGTTCTGCTACCCGGACAGTTTCCTCGAACCATCGGATTTCGGTGTCGCGGCCCGCATGGGGCTCATCGAGCTCGCTCTCGCCGATCGCCAGGACGAGTTGGACGACTACATCGAGGCCCAGGTGCACGGACCGGTCCAGCTGCAACGCCATGCGGAGGCGCTGGTCCTGGATCCCTGCTACCGAGGCACGACGGTCGAGGACGCGGCTCTGCGTCTCGGCTGCCCGGTGGAGTGGCACCCCGGCTTCCGGCTCGGCGTCGAGGAACTCCGGCGTCACCCCGGCTACCGCGGTCAGGAGTACGTCGACCTGGGCACGCGGATCGCGGTCGACGGCATGCTCGATCCACGGATCGTCGGAGACGCCGTACGCGCCGGCCTCCATGACCCCCAGGCGGTCAAGAAGGTGTGGCACTACCTGGCGCGATTCGGGTCCCCCGCATGACCAGGGACGGATCGGTGACTCCGGTACCGCCGGAGGGACCGTACGCGACACCCCTCAGGGGCCGTCCCGTATCCCGCGGCGCCCGCCGGGGAATACGGGACAGCCCTCAGAGCTCGCGCGCCCGCAGGGCGTCCAGGTGGGCGCGGGCGGCGTCGGCGGCCTGGGTGAACCAGTCGGCGATCACCGCCGTCTCCTCCGGGGTGAAGCGCGTCAGGATGTCCTCCAGCCGGGCGTAGAAGGGCTGGTAGAGCTCGACCAGCCGGGCGGCCGCGTCCGGATCCGCCACGACCCGCACGCGGCGCCGGTCGCCGGGGTCCGGGACCCGGTGTGCGTAGCCGGCCTTCTCCAGGCGGTTGAGGACTCCGGTGACGGCGCCGGTGGTGAGGTTCGCGCGCTCGGCCAGGTCGCCGGCCGCGAGGGGGCGGTCGCCCGCGCCGAGGACGTGGCCGAGGCAGGTCAGGTCGGTCACGTTCAGCCCGAGGGCCTGGGCGACCTCCTGCTGGCCGATGAGACCGAGAGCCACGTACGCGTCCATGCGCTGGATCGCCTCGCCGGCGGTGGCCGGGGGGCGGGTGTTGCCCTGCACGCAAAGACTCCTTAGCATCTAAGTTACTTAGCTCGTGAGATAAAAGTTCTCTTCCGGGCCCCATCCTGCCTGCTCACATCACTCTCGGGAGCACCCATGAGCGTCCATGGCGACGTCGATCTCGGCCACACGGTGGCCGGCTGGACCGGAACCACCCTGGCGGGGGTGGGCTGCGCCTCGGCGGGTGCCGGGCTGTGCCTCGGCCTGGCCCGGGGCGTATGGCTCGGCGCGCTCCTGCTGGTCGCCGCCGTCCTCGCGACCTGGATCCTGCACCTGACGGGCTGGGGCAAGCCCTCCGGTCCCCGCCCGGCCGATCAGTGGGACTGGCGGGTCCGGGACTCCGGCGCGCGGCACGGGCACCCGCGATGCGTGGGCTGCCGCCTCGCGGGGCGGCGAGGCGCGGCCGGCAAGGCGTCGCACCCTCACCACTCCCCCGTGCCCGGGCCTCCCTCCGGCTCGCCCGCAGGTATCGAGGACGGCTCGCGCGCCGGTGTCGAGGACGGCTCGCGCGCACCACGGGTGCACGCGGGCCGCTGACGGGCTTCATGGACCGGCCTGGTCACCCCGGCCCTGCTCGCCCACGCCTTCCCGGCGTGACACGGAGAACCCTGGGGCGCGACGCCGCGTCATGGCAACGAGCGCGTGAGCCAGACCACTTCACCGTTCTCTTCGGTGGAGAAGTGGTCCTGTTCGAACCCGAGCTTCTCCAGGACACGGAGCGACGGTGTGTTCCAGACACCTACGGTCGACCAGAGCCGTCTCCGCCCGGTCGCGGCAGCGGCATCGAGCACCGCGGCGGCCGCCTCGGTGGCATAGCCGCGACCGTGCGCGCGCTGGAACAGCTCGTACGCGATCTCAGGCTCCTCCAGCGTGGAGCGGCCGATGATCAACCCGCAATAGCCGATGAAGTCCCCCTCGTCACGGCGCTGGATGGGCAGCAGGGCGATCCCCGTCCTCTCCGTCGCCGCCAGCAGTTCCGCTATGGACGACCGGATGTGCTCGACCGTGGGCGTGCCTTTGCCGCGTTCGGAGAGGAGAGCGCAGAACTCGGCGGCGTCGGATTCGGCCCACGGCCGCAGGATCAGCCGCTCGGTCTCCAGGTGGAACGACATCGTCTCGTAGGTGGTCATGGCCCCTACTCTGCCCCAGGAGATCTGGCAGATGGTCAGTGAGTGGTGCTTGAAACGTTGCTGCCGAAGGGCGTCACGCCTGGTCGGCCACCGGTGCACGCCGAACGGCAGTTGATCAACGGGTCAGGGTCCCGCGGCTCGGCCCGGGACGGCCGCGCACCCGTCCGGGCAGGTTCGCGCGGACAAGGCGTACGGCTCCCGTGCGAACCGCGCGTACCGACTTGTCGATCTCGCCGTTGGCTAGGTCCTGTCCGGGCGATCAGGACCTAGAGGCGTGTCGCGGTGCGGACGAGGTCGGCGACGGCCTTGGATCTGCTGTGTGGTGGCCAGGCGATGACGGTCGTGACAGCCGGTGCGTCCGGCACCGGCACCGTCGCATGATCGTCGCGCAGGTGGGCTCGGAGGGACTCGGGCACCACCGCGCAGGCCCGTCCGAGCGCGATCAGCTGGAACAGCTGGGTGTGGTCGCGCACCTGCGGTCCAGGCCCGTCCGGATAGCCCCCGCCCCGTCGAGGCCAGCGTGGCAGGGGCAGGTCCGTCAGGGTGGTGACCTCGGCCATCGACATCCGGGGTCGGTCGGCCAAGGGGTGCCCCGCGGGCAGGACCACGACCTGCTGTTCGGTGTGCAGGTCCTCGGCGTCGAGTCCGGCCGTCGTGTCGAACGGCCGCTGGAGCAGAGCGACGTCGGCACGCCCGTCGCGCAGCAGCCTCTCCTGCTCGCCGGGCCCGCACAGCATCACCTCGACGGCGACCGCGCCGGGCTCGGCGGCGTAGGCGTCCAGCAGCTTCGACAACAGTTCGCTGGACGCTCCGGCTTTCGTGGCCAGCACCACACCGGGCGGTCCGGCAGCCGCGCGGCGGGTGCGGCGCTCGGCGGCCTCGACCGCGTCGAGCGCGGCCCGGGCCTCCCGCAGAAGCACCGACCCGGCCTCGGTCAAGGCGACTGCGCGAGCAGTGCGGTGCAGCAGGACCACTCCGAGCCGCCGCTCGAGCTGCTGGATCGCCCGCGACAGCGGTGGTTGCGCCATGGCGAGCCGCTGCGCCGCCCGCCCGAAGTGCAACTCCTCGGCGACGGCGACGAAGTACCGTAGCTCCCGCGTCTCCACCGCGTCATCGTATCCGGCGCTCACCTCGGCCCATATCCGTGCGGTATCACCGCCCACCCGGTCGGTCTTGGACGTCCCGCCCGAGTCCGCACCACGCTGGATGACATGAGTGAACAGACGATCGCGCTGGTGACCGGTGCGAACAAGGGAATCGGATACGAGATAGCGGCGGGCCTGGGCTCCCTCGGCTGGCGGATCGGCGTGGGCGCGCGGGATCGACAGCGCCGCGACACCGCGGTCGAGAAGCTGCGCGCAGCCGGGACCGACGCGTTCGGCGTTCCGCTCGACGTGGCGGACGCCGCCAGTGTGGCCGCCGCGGCCGAGCTGATTGCCGACCGCGCCGGAGGGCTCGACGTCCTGGTCAACAACGCCGCGATCACCGGCGGTGTGCCGCAGACGCCCACCACGGTCGATCCCGCGACCGTACGAGCCGTCGTGGAAACCAACGTGATCGGGGTCATCCGCGTCACCAACGCGATGCTGCCCATGCTGCGCGGCTCGGCATCGCCGCGGATCGTGAACATGTCCAGCAGCGTCGGCTCGCTCATCCTGCAGACCACGCCGGGCATCGACATGGGCCCGGTTCCCGCTGCGTACTCGGCGTCCAAGACCTTCCTCAACGCCGTCACCGTCCAATACGCCAAGGAACTGGGCGACACCCACATCCTGATCAACTCCGGGTGCCCCGGCTTCACCGCCACCGACCTCAACGGCTTCCAGGGCGTCCGCACCCCCCACCAGGGCGCGGCGATCGCGATTCACCTCGCGACCCTGCCCGACGACGGTCCGACCGGCGGATTCTTCGACGACGGTGGAACGGTGCCCTGGTGACGGGCTCACCGGCCTCTGGTGGTCCAGCTGATGTTCGTTGTCGGTGTGGTGGGAGGGGCTGACGGGACGGCCACCGCTCTTCCTCGTGATTCGCGACGTCGACGAGGAGTTCTGCGGTGGCCGTTGGCCATCAGCTTGAGGACTAGGTCCTGTGCGGCCGGACAGGACTTAGGCGGCGCTGATGGCCGTCACGTGCGTGGTGCCGTCGCGCAGGGCGGTGATGCGGACCTGCCCCGCGGGGAAGGGATCGCGGCCGTTGGGGCCGGGTATCTGGGCGAACGGGGTCCAGGAGCCGTCCGGTCTCCTGATGTTGTGCCAGATCCGGCCGTCGAGGCCGACGGCCACGACCTGGGCGGATCCGTCCGGCGTGCCCGTGATGCCGATGGCGCTGGCCCCCATGGTGGCGGTGGTGACGCCCCGCGGCGGGAGGAATCCGGTCCACGAGCCGTCGGGCCTGCGCTGCTGGTGGTAGACCATGCCGTCGAGCCCGATCGCGAGGACCTGGGCGGATCCGTCGGGCATGCCGGTGATCGCCAGGGCCGGTCCGGCGAAGGTCGGTGCCCCGTTGTAGCCGGCCAGGCGCCCCCAGGCCGTCCATCCGCCGTCCCGCCCGCGGACGCAGTGGTACATGGCGCCGTCCGTGCCGTAACTGAGCAGTTGGGCTGACCCGTCGGGCATGGCGGTGATCGACACCTTCGTCGCACCCCAGCGGCTCTGCGCCGTGAGGCCGGGCGCGGCCCGGAACCCGGGCAGTCCCCCGTCGGCCCGACGCTGCTGGTGGTAGGTGGTGCCGTCCATCGCCGTCACCACGATCTGGCAGGTGCCGTCGGGGAAGGCAGCGATGTCCGCCTCCCGTACGGTGAATCCGGTCGAGCCGTCCGGTCCGGCGACGCGCCGCCAGGGCTGGAGCGTGGTGGAGCCTCGCACGGTGGTCAGCCACAGAGCGTTGTCGGGCGCGATGCCCAGCACCACGACGGAGCCGTCCGCCATCCCGGCCGCGGCGCTCTGGACCCCGGCGAACGACGCGGCGCCGGCGGCGCCCGGCAGCGGACGCATGCCGCTCCACGACCCGTCGGCGCGGCGCTCGGTGTGGAACAGGGCGCGTCGCTCGACGTCGTACGGGGGCAGCTGCGCGGAGTAGAACCAGACCGGGTTGGTGAGGGCCACCAGTTGGTCGAGGGTGGTGGAGGCGGGTTTGAGCCGGCGCACCTCGGCCCGGGCGAAGAGGGACGCCTTGCCCCAGCCGCGCCACCGCAGCCGCCCCCTGCCGGTGCCGTCGATGCAGGTGGCGGCCATGATGCCCCACTCGGTGTGGAGCGTGGCGATGCTGTCCGGGGCGCCCGTCACGTCCAGTGTCACATCGACGGTGTCGAAGAACGACAGGGGCAGTTCCTCGCCGGGCCCCGCGACCGCCGTGCCGGCCCGCGCGGTGAAGTCCAGGGTGACGGCGGACGATTCGACGGCGTACGAGCGGCCCATGCGGAGCGCGTCCAGGACGGCGGGCGTCGACAGGCCGGCGGCGTACACCACGTTGTGGGGGCGGCCGACGGCGTCCGTGGGGCTGTGGGCGTCACTGTTGCCCAAGGCCGCGATCCGCTTGCCGAGGCAGAGCATGACGTGCCAGGCGGCGATGTTGGCCGCGTCGTCGAGCGTCCACGGTCCGTTCCACACCTCCAGCGCGTCCACGCGGTCGAGGCCGAACTCCCAGAAGGATCCCGGTGCCGGGGTGAGCGGGTGGGCGGCGATGGTGAGTCCGCCGAGGCTGTGGACGCGCCGGGTGTGCCGTTCGAACGCCCCCTGGTCGGCGGGGCCGTAGCGCCAGTCCACCCATTCGCCCTGGGGCAGGCCGACGGCCAGCCAGTGGCCGTGGCGTGTGGTGACCTCCTCGGCGTTGATGACCAGGAGGTCGGTCGGGACGTTGCCGTTCCAGGTCACACCGGTGGAGCTGGTGTTGTGGTCGGACGTGGCGAGGAAGTGCAGCCCCTCCCGTCGGCCGGCCGCGACGATCTCGTCGACCGTGCGCTGCCCGTCGGAGTGCACGCTGTGCAGGTGCAGGTCGCCTCGGTACCAGCCGGGCCCCCGCCCCGGGACGGCGGTCGGCAGGATCTCGTACGGGGCCTGGGGCAGCGGCGCTCCGTGGTGCAGGGTCACGTCGACCTGCCAGGCCATGCCCCCGCTCGCCCCGACCATCGGTCCCAGGATGACGGACCAGCTGCCGGCCTCGACGGGCCCGGGCACGTAGCCGGGGGTGGCGTCCGCGGCGGACAGCGTGAACCCGGTCCGTGCGCCGCCCGACCAGCCCCGGAAGCCGGACGGCCCGAAGATCCCGAGGTCGAGGATGCCGGCCGCGGCGTCGTGGGTGGCGGCGACGGAGATCCGCTGCACTCCGGCCGGGACGTCGAAGGCGACGTACGCCCACTGGTCGTTGCCGTACGGGGCGCGGCTCCGGTAGGTGGTGGTCACCGTGTCGGTGCCCTGGCCCCGCGTCGAGGCGTGGGCGACCGTCGCGGGGATCAGCGCGGCGACTCCGCCCGCGGCCAGCAGGGTCCCCAGTCGAAGCAGGGATCTGCGTTCGACGCCCGGACCGGGGGTCGGGGTGGGCGCCGGCGCGGGCGCGGCGTTCGGAAGGTCTTGACTCGGCACAGTCGTGCTCTCCGTTCACGTGGTGTGGCGGGGAAGACGTTCGGGTGCGCGGTCGTTCGGATGCGGGGGTCGTTCGGATGCGGGGGTCGTTCGGATGCGGGGGTCGTTCGGATGCGGCCGGGCCCGTGGCGTGCGAGCGGCGGCGAGGTGCCGGAAGGTGGCTGTCGAGGGGCGGGGGCTGTGGGTGCGCGGCTGCTATCGGCGGGTGCGCTGGGCGTCGACGATCTGTCGTACGGAGCCGTCGACGTCCGCCCGGGCCTGGACCCGTTCGGCGAAGCCGGGGAACTGGCCGGCGATGGCGCTGAGCAGCCGCAGCTCCAGCGGCGCCACGTTGACCTCGCACCGGTCGCGGTGCACGGCGCGTACGACGCCGTCGGCGACCTGGCCGGGCGTCACCGTCCGGATGCCGTTCGGCGGTGCGGCGCCCGTGTCCGCGAACATCCCCGCGTCGCGGACGAAGCCGGGCTGGACGAGCGACACCCCCACTCCGGTTCCCCTGAGTTCCTGACGCAGGGCCAGGGCGAATCCGCGCAGCCCGAACTTCGTCGCGTTGTAGAGGGAGGTCGACTTGGTCGCCGCCTTGCCCGAGATGGAACCGACGAGCACGATGTGGCCGCGCCCCCGGTCGACCATGTGAGCCGTGAGCAGCCGGGACAACAGGACGGGCGCCCGCAGGTTCACGTCGAGGGCGCGGTCGAGCTGTTCCTCGCTGTAGTCCAGGAGGTCGCCGCTGGCGGGGAGGGCGGCGTTCGCGACGAGGACGTCCGTATCGGCGCAGGTCTCGGCGAGCCGGACGACGTCGGACCGGACGGCCAGGTCGGCGACCACGGTGCGGGCCCCGCAGGTGTCCGCGGTGGCCTTGAGTGCCTCCTCCCGGCGGCCGGTGAGTGTGAGGCGGGCCCCCTGGGCCGCCAGGCGCGCCGCCAGGGCGGCGCCGATGCCCCCGGTCGCGCCGGTGAGCAGAACGTTCGATCCGGATATGTCCACGATGACTCCCGTGCGGCTGCCCTCAACTGTTCGTTCGAACGAACAGTAGGGATCGCCCCGCCCCACTGTCCACACCCCGGGCCGCCCAACTGCCGGATCCGGCCCGGCCGGTCGGGCCGCGCGATGGGGCAGAATGCCGACATGCCCCACGCATCCGACACCCGCCAGAGCATCATCGACGCCGTGCTGCGGATCATCGGGCAGGACGGCATCGCCGCCGTCACCAACCGGCGGATCGCCAAGGAGGCCGGCGTCTCGCTCGGTTCGGTCACCTACCACTTCGCCACCCAGCACGAGCTGCTGCGCGAGAGCCTGCTGCACTTCGTGGCCGAGGAGACCCGGCACTTCACGGCGCTCGCCGACGCGTGCACCGACGAACCCTTCGACATCGGGCAGGCGGCCGAGGTGGTGGCGCAGGTCGCCGGCGGCAACGCCTTCGACAGCCGCCACATCGCCCCGTTCGAGCTGTACGTCCAGGCAGGCCGCGACGAACGGCTGCGGGCCGCCGCGGCCGAGTGTTTCGCCGCGTACGACCTGCTGGCCACCCGGATCCTGACCCAGCTCGGCGTGCCGGACCCCGAACGCCTGGCGGGCGTGGCCGTGGCCCTGGTCTTCGGCCAGCAGCTGCGCCGCCTGGCCACCGGCGCCCCGGCCGAGGAGCTCGTCGACACCCTGCTGATACTGACCAGGTTCGCCCCGCCGCAGGTGCCGTAGGGCATCGGCCCGGGCCGGCGTCACCGAGAGCGAGCGCCCTCGCTCGGTCCGTGACGCGGATCGCCCGGGGCCTGTCCGCCGCACGGGTGACAGGCCGAGAACACCCCCCTCCTCCGCCACACCTCACCCCGTGGCCAGATCCTGTGATGTAGTGGCCTGACAGCCAATACCGTTCCGCGCCGGACTGCCGGATCGTTGACCACGTCGCGCCGGGAGGTCACCCGGTACGAGAACCACAGAGATCGAACGGAAACGAGGCGGACAGCATGCGCGCGGTGGTCGTGGAGCAGTGGGGCGGACCCGAGACCCTGGTCGAGCGGGAGATCGAGCGCCCGGTGCCGGGCCTGAACGAGGTGCTGGTACGGGTCCACGCGGCCGGTGTGAACCCGGTGGACTGGAAGACCCGCGCCAGCGGCGCCCTCATCGAGTGGGGCGCGGCCCCCGTGGTCGGCTGGGACGTCTCCGGCACGGTCGAGGCCGTCGGTCCCGGGGTCGGCGTCTTCCGGCCCGGCGACGAGGTCTTCGGCATGCCGCTCTTCCCCCGTCAGGCCGGCGCCTACGCCGAGTACGTCGTGGCCCCCGCCCGACACCTCGCCCCCAAGCCCGCCTCCCTGAGCCACGTCGAGGCCGCGGCGCTGCCGCTCGCCGCGCTGACCGCGTGGCAGGCCCTCGTCGACACGGCCGGTGTCCGGCCGGGCGAGCGCGTCCTGGTGCACGCGGCGGCCGGCGGCGTGGGTCACCTCGCGGTCCAGATCGCGAAGGCCCGCGGCGCCCACGTCATCGGCACGGCCAGCGCGGCCAAGCACGATCTGGTCCGTTCGCTCGGCGCCGACGAGGTCGTCGACTACCGCGACGTCCGTTTCGAGGACGTCGTCGCCGACGTCGACGTCGTCCTCGACGGGCTCGGCGGCGAGACCGCCGAACGCTCGCTGAAGGTCCTTCGCGCGGGCGGCCGCCTCGTCACCCTCCCCGGCCCCGACGACGTCCCCACCACCCCGGAAGGCGTCCACGCCCAGTGGATGCTGGTCGAGCCCGACCACCTGGGCCTGCGCGAGATCACCGCCCTCGTCGAGAGCGGCCGGCTCAAGCCCGTGGTCGACACCGTCCTGCCGCTGTCCGAGGCGGCGAAGGCCCACAGCGTCGGCGAGCAGGGCCGCACCACCGGCAAGATCGTCCTCACGGTCGCCTGACCCGCCGCTCCCGAGGCGGTTCGGCGTACCGGCAGGCCGGGGAGGGAGCGGACCCGACTCCTCGGCCGCCGGTCCGGGCGCACACCGGCAGTGGAGCACGCGGGCCACGACCCGCTCCACCGGTCCGGGCGTGCCCGGCGGCGGCGCGTGCGGGCGGTGGCCCGGCACGCCGGGAACGGGAACGCCCACGGGGTGACGCCTGCCGCATCCCCCGAGGACTGGCGGACGGGTCGTCAATTCGGGTCAACCACAAGCGCGGTCGATCGCGTCACCCCGTTCCCCTCGTGAACTCGGCCTACATTCTCCGGACATATCACCTCGATCCGTTCGAGGCGGGCAGGTCCGGAGGGTCTTATGAGTGCAGTCGACACCACCCGCGCGGTGGCGCCGGGCGTGCGGCGACGACAGGGCGAACGGCGGCCGGACGGGACGATACGAGGCGGCCTGTTGCCCGTACCGCCGTCCGACGCCGAGAAGTACGGATACGTCCGGCGCCGGTTGTGGTGGCTGACCCTCACCTCGCTCGTGAGCGTCGGCTGCCTGGCCGTGAGTCAGTACCGGCTGATCGTCTCCACCCCGGCCCTGTGGGTGTTCGCCCCGTTCCTGCTGCTCACCGCCCTCTATTACCTGATCTCGCTGCACACGAACCTGTTCAGCCGCGACTTCGACCTGTCGTCGCACCGCGCCCTCGTCGACGGCTGGCGTCCCGCCACCCCGCCCACCGTCGACGTCCTCCTCCCGGTGTGCGGGGAACCGATCGAGCTGCTGCACAACACCTGGACCCACGTGCGGGCGCTCGCCGACCACTACCCGGGCGTCTGCCTGCCCCTCGTCCTGGACGACTCGGCCGACCCGGCCCTGCGCGCCATGGCGGCCGACTTCGGTTTCGGGTACGCCGCCCGCGCCGATCGCGGCTGGTTCAAGAAGGCGGGCAACCTCCGCTTCGGCTGCGACCGCACCGACGGCACGTACATCCTCGTCCTCGACGCCGACTTCGCGCCCCGCGCCGACCTGCTGCACGAACTCCTCCCCCACCTGGAGGCGGACGGACGGCTCGCCATCGTCCAGTCCCCGCAGTACTTCCGGGTCCTCGACGCACAGAACTGGATCGAGCGCGGGGCCGGCGCCGTCCAGGAACTGTTCTACCGGGCCGTCCAGGTGTCCCGTCAGAGCAACGACGGGGCGATCTGCGTGGGCAGTTGCGCGGTCTACCGGCGCACCGCCCTGGCGGAGAACGGCGGTACCACCCTCATCGAGCACTCGGAGGACGTGCACACCGGCTTCGACCTCCGGCGCCTGGGCTGGGACCTGCGGTACGTGCCGATCGCCCTGTCGGCAGGCGTGTGCCCCGACAGCGCCGAGGCGTTCTTCAACCAGCAGTACCGCTGGTGCGCCGGCTCGATGAGCCTGCTCGGCAGCGCCAAGTTCCGCCGGACCGAGCTCCGTGCCGGCAGCAGGCTCTGCTACCTGTCGGGCTTCTTCTACTACGTCCACACCGCCCTGTTCACCTTCGTGGCGCCCCTGGTCCCGCTGCTCCTGCTGCTGGCGTTCCCCGAGAAGGCCACCGTGGACAGTCTGTGGCTGGTCCTGCCGAGCGTCCTCTACACCACGATCGTGTTCCCGTCGTGGCATCGGGTCCCCTACCGCCTGGAGGCGTGGGCGGTGCGCATGATGTACGGCTGGGCCCACGTCTTCGCGATCTGGGACGCCCTGCGCGGGCGGCGCATGGGCTGGCAGGCGACCGGCTCCTCCGCGGCGCGGCGGAGCGGGGCCACCCGGCACCGGGCCGCGGTGTGGCTGTGGGGCGGCGGCACCGCTGTGGTCTGGGTGGCCGCCGCGTTCTGGCGCACGCTCACCCGCGACCCCGTCGACTTCGCCCTCCTGCTGTGCTCCGGACTCTTCTACGCGCTGATCGTGGCGCGGGTCCTGCTGCTCCCCCGCGCGAAAGGTGCCAGCTGATGCGTGCGACCCGTGCCTCCGCCGCTCCGCTCGCCTCCCTCGTCGCCCTCGTCTCCCTCGTCGTCCTCGTCGCCGGCTTCGCGCTGACCGGATGCTCGCAGGGGTCCGGTGGCCGGCCCGCCGCCGGTGCGCCGGCGGCCGGAGGTGTCCCGTACGACGTACGCCCGTTGCTGCGGCCGGAGAAGAAGTACCTCGGGGTCTCCCGGCCCGGCGCGCCGCATTCGATGAAGCCGGCACGCGACTGGGCCCGGTTGGTGGGCAAGGACCCGAACCTGATCGCCTACTACGCCGCCTGGGGCGACGGCTTCGACGCCTCGGGCACCCGCAACGCCTGGAACGCGGGGGCGCTGACCGTCGTCTCCTGGGAGCCGCAGAACACCGCACTCTCCCGGATCGCCGACGGATCCAGCGACGACTACCTCCGCGGGTTCGCGCAAGCGGTCCGCACCCTCAACCTCCCGATCGGGATCAGCTTCGCGGACGAGATGAACGGCGACTGGGAGAAGTGGGGTACGCGCGGGACGACGCCGAAGGAGTACGTCCGGGCCTGGCGTCACGTCCACGACGTCTTCCAGGACGTCGGCGCCACGAACGTCATCTGGGTGTGGTCGCCGAACATCATCGAGCCGGAGACCCAGGAGGACCTGAGCCGCTACTACCCGGGCGACGGCTACGTCGACTGGGTCGGCCTGGTCGGCTACTTCACCCGGTGGGATCCGCACACCTTCGACGGTCTCTTCGGGTCGACCCTGGCGGAGGTCCAACGGTTCAGCCACAAGCCCCGGCTCCTGCTCGAGACGGGTGCCATGCCGGGGCTGCACCGAAAGAACGACGTGCGCGCCCTCTTCGACGGCGTCACCGCCGCCCCGGACATCATCGGCTTCGCCTGGTTCGACCGCAGGGCGCGCGCCGACTGGCGGCTGGCCGTGAGCGCCGACGGGGTCGCCGAGTTCCGTCGTCTCGCCGCGAACGACCTCTACGGCTTCGACGTACGGAGAGTGCGATGACCCCCGCGGAACCCACGCTCCGGACCGCCGCCCCGCTGCCGGCCCAGCAGGGCGACCAGCGGACCCCCGCCTACCACGTGGCCGAGGTGCCCGAGTCCGCCTGGAGCCATGCCGGCGGCCGGCGGCGCACCTGGGTCAGCCGGGCGGCCCTGCTGGCCGTCCTGGCCCTGCAGGCGGCGCTGTCCCTCCGGTTGTCCAACACGGCGTTCCAGGACGAGGCGCTGTACCTGACGGCCGGTCACGCCGAGCTGGACCACCTGCTCCACGGCGCTCCCGCGCCACGGCACTACGCCGCCTACTTCTCGGGCTCACCGCAGCTGTACCCCGTGCTCGCCGCCCTCGTGGACAGCCGGTTCGGACTCCACGGCGCACGCCTGCTGAGCCTGTGCTTCATGCTCGGTGCCACCGGACTGCTGTACTCGTTCACGCGGCGGCTGTTCAACGAACGGACGGGGCTCGCCGCCGCGGCCCTGTTCGCCGTGCTCCAGTCGACCGTGGTCATGGGGTACTTCGCCACCTACGACGCGCCGGCCGTCTTCCTGCTGGCCCTGGCCGCCTGGATCGTCGTACGCACGGCCCGGGCCCCCGCACCGGCCGTGCTGCTGGCCGCGCCGGTCACGGTCCTCGCCGTGGGCGTGAAGTACGCCGCCGGCCTGTACCTGCCGACCCTGGTCGCCCTGGCGCTGCTCACGGCGTGGCCGGGCCGGGGCGCGAAGGCGCTCCTGCGTCCGCTCCTGCTCGTGGCGGCCACGGGTGTTCTGGTGGCGCTCGGCATCCACGGCACGGATCTGCTGGCCGGCGTGCAGCAGACCACCACCGACCGCGACCACGGCACCGACGGGGCGGCGCTGCTGCTCGGGCGGTCCGCCGAGTGGGGCGGCCTGATGTTCCTGACGGCGGTCGGCGGCGCGGTCTCGTACGCCCGGCACGGCCGCCTGCGCGAGTCGCCGACCGCGTGGCGCCTCGGCGGACCCGGCCGCCGGCGCCGGACCCTGCTGGGTCTGCTGCTGTGCACCACGGCGCTGCTCGCCCCCGCGTACCAGGTGCACCTCGGGACCATGGTGTCGCTGTTCAAGCACGTCGGCTTCGGTCTCCTGTTCGCCGCCCCGATGGCCGGCGTCGGCCTGACCAGGCTGGTCGGCGCGCATTTCCGTCACCCGCAGCTCGGCATCGCGCTGTGGACGGCCGCCGTGTGCCTCGGCATCTCGCAGGCGGACGGGCGCTTCGGCAACTGGCCGGACTCCACCGGAATGGTCCGGACGATCGCTTCGGAGGTGAACGACCGCGGCCTCTACCTGAGTTCGACGCCCGAGGTACCCGTGTACTACCTGCGCGACAGGACGTCGCACGACCGGTGGCGAAGCGTCTTCGGCATGGACTACACGAACCCCAGCGGCCACTGGTTCACCGGGGACGACGCCTACCGGGCGGCCGTGCGCGACGGCGCGTTCGACCTCGTCGTGCTCGACGGGTTCACCAACCCGCGCGTGGACCGCGTCATCACCGAGTCGATGCGTGACAACCCGCACTACCGGCTGCTCGCCCACCTGATGCCCGCCTCCCCGAGCGGAGGGCAACGGCACCATCGCTACCGGATCTGGGTGAAGCACTGACGACCGCTCCCGGAGGCGGACGGTGCGGGGCGCGGGCCCCTCCGGGGCCGACCCGGCGGGCGGAACGGGTCGCCGGCCCAGGCCGGAGGGCCCGCCTGACGTGCGACGACGGCCGTGACGGATAATCGCCGACGCACCACAGGAACGGGGGGACGTCCATGAGTTCGGCAGGTCACGGTGGCGACGGCATGGCCCCGCCGGAGCGGTTCGAGTGGTTCCGTGACGCGGTGTCGGACCACGTGATGCCGGTGAGCCTCAGCACCGACCACGTACAGGACTTCCACGCGGAGGTCAGCGCCCTGGACCTCGGTCCGGTGCAGCTCTCGGCCATCACCTACTCGCCGGTCCTGTCGCGCCGGACGCCGGCGCACGTGCGGCGGGGCGACCCGGAGCAATACCAGCTGGCCCTGGTGACCGGCGGCGCGTTCCGGATCGCCCAGCGCGACAACCAGGCGGTCGTCAGCGGCGATCTGGTCCTGACGGACACCTCGCAGCCGAGCGAGGGGTGGAGCGGGGACGAGCGTGCCACGGCGCTGATCCTGCAGATCCCCCGCGCGGTCCTGCCGCTCCGGCACGACCGGGTGGACCGGATGGTGGCGCGGCGCATCCCCGCCGACCGGGGAACGGGCGCGATCCTCGGCGGTTTCCTGGGCAGCGTGCACGCCCAGGGCCCGGACTGCGATCCCGCGGAGCTGGCCGGTCTGGGTTCGGTCGCCCTCGACCTCGCGACGGCCTGCCTGGCCCGCCAGCTCGGCAGCCCCGACACGGCGCCGGCCGAGGCCCGGGCGCAGGAGATGTACCGGCGCGTCACCGGCTTCATCGACAACAACCTCGGCGACCCGGACCTGACGCCCCGGGCCGTCGCCGAGCGGCACAACATCTCCCTGCGCACCCTCCACTCCCTCTTCCGCGACCGTCCCCTCAGCGTGGCCGCCCGCATCCGCCAGGGGCGGCTGGAGCGCGCGTACGCCGACCTCGGGCGCCGGGAGTTCGCCGGCGAGCCCGTGCAGACGATCGCGGCCCGCTGGGGCTTCTCCAGTGCGACGTCGTTCAGCAGGGCCTTCCGCGAGCACTACGGCACCACTCCCACCGAGCGTCGCGCGGCCGGCACCTGCCCGTCCGGGATTGCACGCGATGTCGAGAAGTCCCGCACTCCCCGCACAGCGGCCCCCGGTTCGACGCCCTAGGTTGGAGGCTCGGGGAGGAACGCCGCAGCAGGGGAGCGGCGTTCCCCCCACCCCGCACGGAAGCGGGCCCGCCTGTGGGCCGCTGCCGGGACCCGCCGAAGACTCGCCGAGCGCACGGCGATGAGTTTCCCCGCGGACGACGGTCTTAGATCATGCTGGTGCCACAGCCGAGGGTGCACCACCGACCTGCCGCACGGACGGGCGGGCCGGAGACGGACCGACGAACACGGAAGACCGAGGATCCCGCGATGCGTACTCTGATCACCACCGCTTTCATCTCGCTCGACGGCGTCGTGGAGGCCCCGGGCGGCGAGCCCGGATACCGGAACTCCGGATGGACCTTCAAGGACATCGAGTTCCTCCCCGAGGCGTTCGAGATCAAGGGCCGCGAGCAGAAGGAGGCGGCGGCCATGCTCCTGGGCCGCGCCAGCTACGAGGCCTTCAGCCCCGTGTGGCCCGACATGGCGGACTTCGCCGACTACAAGGTGATGCCGAAGTACGTCGTCTCCACCACACTCACCGAGGACGACCTGGTGTCGAACTGGGGCGAGACGACGATCCTGCGCTCGCTCGACGACGTCGCCGCGCTGAAGGAGACCGAGGGCGGCCCGATCATCGTCCACGGCAGCGCCTCCCTCAACCAGGCGCTTTCCGACGCCGGCCTGATCGACCGTTACCACCTGCTCGTCTTCCCGCTCCTGCTCGGCGCCGGCAAGCGGCTCTTCAGCGCCACGGACAAGGACACCCAGAAGCTGACGCTGGTCGAGCACGAGGCGTACGCCAACGGCCTGCAGAAGAACGTCTTCGACGTGGTCCGCTGACCCCGCGGCCGGGACGTGCTCCGGTGCTCGGGGAGGCGCCGGCCGACGGTCGGCGGACCACAACCGCCGCCGGACGTCCGGCGCATGGCGTACCGACAGGCGCCGGCGCTCGGGCGGGGGCGTGCGGCCGCCGCCCGAAGTCCACCCGGCCGGCAGACACGCGACCTGGGCCGACACCCGGTCCAGGAAGTATGATCAAGCGATGTCTGACTTGACCGACACCACGCCCGGCTGGCTGAGCACGGACGAACTGAGCAGCGCCAGGGCTCGGATGCCCATCCTCTACGTCGAGGCCGTACCCGTACGCGTGGACGACAGCGGTGAGGTCGTCAGCATCGGTGTTCTCCTCCGGATCGGTGCGGAGGGCAGGATCAGCCGCACGCTCGTGTCCGGCCGCGTCATGCACCACGAGCGCGTCCGCGACGCCCTGCTGCGCCATCTGGAGAAGGACCTCGGCCCGGTGGCCCTGCCCCGGATCCCGGCCTCCCTCCAGCCGTTCACGGTCGCCGAGTACTTCCCCACGGCGGGCATCACCGCCTTCCACGACCCGCGCCAGCACGCCGTGTCCCTGGCGTACGTCGTGCCGGTGACCGGCGACTGCCGACCCCGGCAGGACGCCCTGGACCTGGTCTGGATCACGCCGCAGGAGGCGGCCTCCCCGGCCCTGCAGAGCGAGATGCCCGGCGGCCACGGCGTGCTGCTGAAGCAGGCTCTCGCGCACGTGGGACACACGTACTGACGCCCGTGACGCATCGTGCGGGCGACGCCCTTCAGGGGGTCGCCCGCGCGGGCCCGGCGCGCACCTGACACGAGGTGCGGCGCGTACGGGTGGCGTTCCTCGGGCGGGCCCGATCGGATGGCCGTACGGCTCCGTGAGCGCCGCCGGCGCGTTCCGGCTCAGTGAGCGGCGGGGGCGGGAGCCTCGGTCGTGAGGCGGCGGAGGGCGGCCCGGTCCGTCTTGCCGTGGGTGTCGCGGGGCAGCGACTCCAGGTGCACGAAGCGCCGGGGCAGCAGGTGCACGGGCAGCGTGAGGCGCAGTGCCCGGACGAGGTCGCGCCGGTGCACGGGGCGGCCGGTGTAGCAGGCGACGAGTTCGGCGACGTCTCCGCGCGCGTCGACGATCACGACGGCGTCGGCCACGTCGGGAAGACGGCGCAGAGCGGCCTCGATCTCGCCCGGTTCGATCCGGAACCCCATGATCTTCACCTGGTCGTCGAGCCTGCCCAGATGGACCAGCTGTCCCTGCTCCAGGCCGACGCGGTCCCCGGTGCGGTAGTGGCGGGAGGGATCGGGGCGGCCGGGGCCGGTGTGCCCCAGGAAGCGGCCGGCGTCGTCGGCCGCGTCGAGATAGCCGTCGAAACGCTGGGGGCCGCGTACGCACAGCTCGTTCAGGTCCGGGGTGACGAGGTGCTCCAGGCCGCCGTAGACGCGGCCGATCGGCACCGTGTCGTTGGCCGTGCGGGGCCAGCGGCGGGGGTCCAGGGGCAGCCGGTAGCCGGTACAGCCCACGGAGAGCTCGCTGGGCCCGTAGACGTTGTCGATCAGCGAGTCGGGCACCGCCGCGTGCCACCGGGCCGCCTGTTCACGCGTGAGCTGCTCCCCGCCGAACATGCTCTGGCGCAGGGCGGGCACCGGCCGGGTGGGCAGAGTCCCGAACTGGGCGCTCACCGAGATGGCCGAGGGTACGGAGAACCAGTGCGTGAGGCTTCTGCGCCCGAGGTACTCGGCCGGGTCGAACATCTCGGCCCGGTCGGCGACCACCAGGGTCGCGCCGCCGCCCCAGGTGACGAAGAGGTCGAAGAGGGAGGCGTCGAAGGTCAGGTCGAAGGTGTGCGACATACGGCAGCCGGGGCCGATGCCGTACCGGGCGATGTTGTGCTCGACGAACGGGACGACGTTGCGGTGCCTGACCGGAATCCCCTTGGGCCGGCCGGTCGTTCCCGAGGTGAACAGGACGTACGCGAGCCGGTCGGGGTCCGCCGCGTACGGGGCGAGGTCGCCCCGGGGCGTGGCTGTGAGTGCCTCGTCGGGCGTCGGCGTCAGTACGGGGAGGCCGGTCGCCCAGTCCGGGCCGGGGTCCGGCCACACCGTCGCGTCGGCCAGCACCAGGTCCACGCCCGCCAGTTCGCGCACGTCGCGGGTGCGGGCCGCCGGATAGGCGGGGTTGAGGGGGACGACGGCCGCGCCGAGCCGCAGCGCGGCCAGGTAGCCCACGCAGGCCACGGCTCCCTTGGGCGCGAACAGGCCCACCCGGGCGATCGGCCCCGCCGTGTCCGCGATCCGTCGGATCCGCTCCGCGAGGGCCTCCGCGGCCGTCAGCAGCTCGCGGTAGCTCACCGTCCTACCGGGCAACTCCAGGGCGGGCGCCTCCGGAAGCCGCTCCGCGGTACCGGCGACCAGCCGGTAGAGGGTGGTGCTCATGAACGGTCCCCCGGGGGCTTCCTTCGGGCACGCGCCAAAAGCGCTGCCGGGTCGGTGGGGGCGGGCGCGTCCTCGCCGCGGACGCCTCGCGTCCCGGCGACGGCATGACACGGGGCGTCGAACAGCCGTGCCTTGTCTCCCACTTCGCCTCCCCCGGCGGTCGGCCCGACCGCCGGAAGCCCCGGTGCGCGGTCACGGAGGCGAGCAGCCTCGCGTTCCGTTCGGCGGCGGTGGCGGCCGCGGCGTCGAACAGTTCGGCATCGTACTGGTGCACACGCGCGGTGTCCCCGGTCCGCGCGGGGTCGTCGGGTGCGTGGGGTCGTCGGGTGCGTGGGGTGGTTGGGTGCGTGGGGTGGTCGGGGCGCGTGGGGTGTCGTGTCGCCCGCCGGCCACTCCGGAAGTCGGCGCACCTGGCCGTCCGCCGGGACACCGAGGGCGTGGTCAGGCGGTGGGGTGGCCCGCGCCGTCCGTGCGGTCCGCCTGGCTGGAGAACTTGTTCAGGAAGACGTCGTACCGGCCGTCGGTGCGCTGGGTGACCGTCGCGCCGTCCTGCCAGATGCCGTTCTCCGCCCACCACTGCGATCCCGTCGGGTCTCCCTGGTTCTGGTGGACGTTGTGCATGCCCAGGTCGCCTTCGGGGGCGTCGTCGAAGGGTTCGCCGAAGACGAGGATGCGCCGCCCCGCCTCCAGGATCTCCTCCAGTGCGGCGGCGGCGTCGACGTTGGAGCCCGCGTGCCACGGCCGCGAGCCGAACAGGCCGAGGAGGTCCCGCAGCCAGTCCGGCGGGCGGCGCCGGAAGAGTACGCCGGAGTGATCCACGAGGGCCGGGTGGCGGAGGTAGTCCAGGGCTCCGGAATCCGGGGTGGGGGCGAGGTCGTGGTAGCCCGGGACGAGGGCCGCGGACGGGCCGAGGGAGGCGGCGTCCAGGGTGAACGCCTTCCACTGCACACCCACGTTGGACTTGTGGCTGTCGACGTCGACGGCGCAGTGGTAGCGCCCGGCGGGCGCATCGACGTCCAGGTTGACGTGGAACCAACGGCCCTGGCTGTCCGGCTGGTCGCGGTGGTACCCGTGGAGCGTCCCCGCGAGCACCCCGTAGCGTGCGAAAGGCATACGGCCAGTGAATCACCGACGGCGACGCTCCGCCCGGCGGTGCTCACGTTCCGTGACGCGTCGTCGTTCCGGGGTGCGGTGCTCGTGGTCAGAGGGTGAGCACCGGTCGGGTGGTGAAGTCCTCGCAGAGGTCCTCGCCTTCGGGGCCGTGGACGAAGTCGGCCATGGAGGGGTTGCGGTTGGCGGTGGCGAGGGGCAGCCAGGCGAGCAGGGTGCCGTATCCCCCGCACACCGACTCGCCGCCGTCTCCTCCGTGCACGGCGGTGCGGTCGCTCGTCAGCTCCGCGCTGTACGTGTCGTGGGCGATGCGCAGGCCGAAGGCGCTCGGCTCGTGCTGCGGGCCGCCGTGGTCTCCGTAGGGGAGGGCGTCGAGGGGGCAGGTGTCGCCCCACCGGAAGAGGGTGTCCGCCCCCGCCCCGCAGGCGTGCTCCCATTCGTCAGAGCTCGGCATCCGGACGCCGCGTGCCGCGAGGAGGGCGGGCGTCCGAGCGGGTGTGTCGGTCAGCTCCTCCGCCTCCACGGCCATGAGCACGGTGTCCAGGACGACGTGTCGACGAGGGCTGAGCACGTGCGCGAGATGGGCGCGCAGGTCCGGGCCGAGGGCGAAGCCCTGGTCCAGGCTCTCGGCGTAGTCGGCACTCTGTTCGGGGGTCGGCTGCCAGGCGGCGAGGTCGAAGCCGAGTGCGACCGGTCCGCCGGGGACCAGCGCGAACTCCTGTCCGTCCCGTTCGATGAAGGCGCGGTGCAGCGGGGCGCCGAGGTGCCGGACGGTCTCGAAGCGGGTCACCCGGCCGGCCACCCGGTCGGCGGCCTCGCGGGCGACGGCGCGTGCGGTGGACGGTGCGAAGGACCGCCATTGGTCGAGGGTGAGACGGGCGAGAAGCATGCGCGCAGTGTGGCAGCCGGGTCTGACACGGGGAGGGCGGCTGCGGTGGCGCCGGGGCCGGAACGGGCGTTCCGCCGACCGGGATTCCGGGTGTCGCCGGCCCACACGTGGGCCGTTCGGAGAGATTGCAGAGGGAACGATCGACGCCGGTGGATCGACCGCCACAGGCCTCCCGCCGCCGCGTCCCCCGCTCCCGCCCAGACCCGGGCGTCGGCCCCCGGCACCCCGCGCGGGCACCTGGCGGAGCGTGGCCCCGGCGCCGTCCCCACGGTGCCGGAGCCACGGTGCCGGATCCGCGTGCTTCAGAAGGAGTCCGTGACGTCGCGAGCGGGCGGGGACGTGATGTCCGGGCGGGGGAAGAACTCCCGTCGGCAGTGCGGGTGGGCGAGGGGATGGACGAGTGCCTCCCGGACGGTACGGAGGGTGCCGTGCGCGCGGTCGGGGTCGTCGTGGCCGGTCCAACCGCAGTCGGGGCCGTCGTACACCTCGATCCACGTGCAGTGCAGGTCGCCGGCGGCGGTGTGGAGGGCGCCGGTGTGAGCGGTGCCGAGTGCCTGCCAGGACAGGGCGTCGCGGGCCCAGGACTCCACGGGACGGCGGACGCCGTGTGCGTCGGCGACGGTGTCCAGCGGGTGCTCCCGCAGCAGGTTGTTCCCGTCGAAGCGGGGGACGCTGAACCCGTCGGCCCGGGCGCGGGCGACCGCGAGGGCGGCGCGGAGGAACGCGCGGGCGCGCCGCACGGCTTCGACGTGGCGTGCGGTGAGGTCGCTGTGGAACCGGGCCGTGAGGGTGGTGAGCGCGGTCTGGTGACGGGCCGTCCAGGTCCAGGAACGCTGGGGCCGGTCCACGTGGTGGAGGACGGCGAGCGCGCCCTCGCGATACGCGGCGGGCAGGTCGGTGGCCGCCCAGCGTTCGGTGAATCCGGCGATGGCCCGGTCGAAGGAGGCGACGGCCTGGTGGAAGGCGAGGGCGGCGGCGCGGGTGAGGGCGAGGGCGCTGCGGCCGGGCCGGATCACGGCGAGCGCGGACAGGAGCCGCGACTGCGCCGTGGTGAGGATGCGCCAGGCGGCGGTGACGCGGGCGGTGGCGTCGGCGACGAGGGCCACGAGCCGGGCCCGGGCGGAGCTGCGTCGCAGCGAGGTGGTCATCAGGACCCCCCGGCGGGATGGGCGGGCCCGGGGACGCCTGCCCGGAGGCGAGCAGGCCACGCGCCGGGGCCGGTGTGGTCGGTGGCGAGGGCGGTGCCGATGCGGCTGATCGGCCCGGTGCGTACGGCGGCGTGCATGCGGGTCCTCCGAAGGGTCGAGTGGGAAGGACGGGCGGATGCGGGCCCGGCTCCGGCGCCCCACCGGGGCCGGGCCCGTGATCGCCCGACGTCCGCCGGTAGCCTCGGCGGACGTGGCGTCCGGTGTCGCGTCTCCCCTCCTTCCTGGCCGTGGTGCGGGCACGGCCGGTCTGGCCACCGATACGGATTCCGGGGCCGGCGTACTCAGTTCGTTCGTACTCGGTTCGCACGTAATCGGTTCGCACGTAATCGGTTCGCACGTAATCGGTTCGCGGGAGTTCTCGCCGATGACGTCGTCTCGGGGCGCGCGAGCCGACGGGGCGGGCGGCGGCGGACTCGGACGGCATAGGGTCGGCCCCGCGTGCGCCGGGCGGGTCGACGGTGTCCGTGCTTCTCATCGGAACGGATCGGCGTCGGGGATCGACGTCGTGGACGGACGGACTCGTATGGAACTGCTCCCCTTCGCCCCGGCGCACGCCGACACGGTGGCGGGCTGGCCGGTCTCCGCCCAGGAGGTCGTCATGTGGTGCGGGCGGCGGGAGTTCCCGCTGCCCGCGCGGACGGTCGCCGAGTGGCAGCGGGACGAGGACGTGCAGGCACACGTCCTCGTGGTGGAAGCGGACGTCGTCGGGTACGGCGAGCTGTGGTTCGACGCCGAGGAGGACGAGGTCGAGCTCGCCCGGATCATCGTGGCTCCGGGCCGTCGCGGGTCGGGATGGGGCCGCACGCTCGTCCGCGGGCTTCTCGCGCACGCGGTGGCCGCGGGCCACGCCGACGTCTTCATGCGGGTCCACCCCCTCAACGCGGCGGCTCTGCGCTGCTATCGGGGTGCCGGATTCGTCACCGTCGACACCGATCTCGCCGCGAGCTGGAACGCCGCCCAGCCGACCGCCTACGTCTGGCTGCGGCACGAGGCGGACGCCCCGGCGACCGGCTGAGCGCCGGCGCAGTACGCGGGGCGAGGCGGACGGTCCTCCTGCTCATGTCGCACGCCGGTGCGGTGGAAGTCATCATCGAGGCGCATGAACGGGTGCGCGGGCGGCGTGATGATGGCGCGTATGGCAGCAGACATCGGCATCCTCGCCCAGCGGACCGCGGACCGGCTCGCCGAACGGCAGGTCGGGGTCGTGGTGGCCGCCGTCGCGGGCGGCCACGTGGAGATCAGGGGCGCCGGGAGCACCGGCGGCGACGCCGGCGGAACACCGGACGCGCACACCCTGTTCGAGATCGGTTCGGTGACGAAGACGTTCACGGCGCTGGCGCTCGCGCGGATGGCGGCCGCCGGCACCGTGCGGCTCGATGATCCGCTGGCCGGGCTGCTGCCCGACGGCACGGCGGTACCGGCCCGGGGCGGCCGGCAGATCACCCTGCGGCATCTGGCCACCCACGCCTCCGGTCTGCCGCGGCTGCCCAAGGGCATGCTTCTCCGGGCTCTGCTGCGTCCCGGGACCCCGGATCCGTACGCGGGCTGCACCGCCGACGTCCTGCTGTCCGGTCTGGCCCGTACCCGCCTCGGTGCCACGCCCGGGCAGCGCGTCCGCTACTCGAACCTCGGAGCCGGGCTGCTCGGCCTGGGCCTCGCCCGCAGGGCGGGCACGGACTACGAGCAGCTGATCACCAAGCAGATCTGCGCCCCGCTGGCCCTGCCCGACACCGTCGTGACGGTGGACGCCGCCCGCGCGGTGCGGACGGCCGGTGGGCACGACGGCAGGCGGCGGCCCACCCCGCCGTGGAACCTGGCCGCCCTGGCCGGCGCCGGCGCCCTGCGGTCGACGGCGACCGATCTGGTGGCCTACGTCCGCGCCCAGTTGGACGGCGGCCCGCCGGAGCTCGCGGAGGGGATCCGGCTCAGCCGGGAGGTCGAGCACCGCAGGAGCTCCTTCGCGTGGGTCCACCTCGGCTGGATGGCGCACCGCCTGCACGCGCGCCAGGGTGCCCATCTGCAGATCTGGCACAACGGCGGCACCGGCGGATTCAGCTCCTTCGTGGGCTTCGACCCGGAGACCGGGACGGGCGTCGTCGTCCTGGGCAACACGCGGCACTCGGTGGACGCGCCGGCCTTCGGGCTGTTGCGCACCCTGCAGGCCGCGCGCTCCTGAGCGGAGCCTCACGCGACGGAAGCCGACGGAAGCCGACGGGAGACGACGGGAGACGGCGGGAGCGACGGAAACGGCGGGAGCGAAAAGGGGCCGCCGAGGCCGACCGCGGCACCCCCGTGGGGCGGTCCCGGCGCCGGGCGAAGGGGAAGCCCCCGGGCCCTGTCCGTCGCCCGGCTGCCGCGTCCGGCTCGCCCGAACGCCGCCGACACGATGGGATCGGCAGGGTGCGAAGCAGCGATCCAGGGCAGGCGAACAGGGATCGCGGCAGACCGCTCGGAGCCGCAGAGAGGGATGAAGACCATGACACGACCCAGGATCCTGGTGGTCGGAGCAGGTTTCGCAGGCGTGGAGTGCGTCCGTCGGCTGGAGCGGAGGCTCTCCCCCGGCGAGGCGGACGTCACCCTCGTGACACCGTTCGCCTACCAGCTCTATCTCCCCCTGCTGCCACAGGTCGCCTCCGGCGTGCTCACGCCCCAGTCGATCGCCCTCTCGCTGCGGCGCAGCAGCAAGTACCGCACCCGGATCATCCCGGGCGGGGCCATCGGGGTGGACCTCGAGGCCAAGGTGTGCGTGGTGCGCACGATCACCGACGAGATCGTCGACGAGCCGTACGACCACATCGTGCTGGCCCCGGGAAGCGTGACCCGGACGTTCGACATCCCCGGCCTGACGGACCACGCGTTCGGCATGAAGACGCTCGCCGAGGCCGCGTACGTCCGCGACCACGTGATCTCGCAGCTCGATCTCGCGGACGCCAGCCAGGACCCGGCCGAGCGCGCCTCGCGCCTGCAGTTCGTGGTGGTCGGCGGCGGCTACGCGGGCACCGAGACCGCGGCCTGCCTGCAGCGGCTCACCCACGCCGCGGTCAAGCGTTACCCGCGGCTGGATCCGGGGCTGATCAAGTGGCACCTGATCGACATCGCGCCGAAGCTGATGCCCGAACTCGGCGACAAGCTCGGTCGCAGCGCACAGGAAGTGCTCCGACGACGCGGCATCGAGGTCTCCCTGGGCGTGTCCATCGACAAGGCGGCGGCCGAGGAGGTCACCTTCACGGACGGGCGGGTGGTGCCCACCCGCACCTTGATCTGGACCGCGGGCGTGGTGGCGAGTCCGCTCATCGCGACGCTGGGCGCCGAGACGGTCAGGGGGCGCCTCGCGGTGACTCCCGAGATGTGCCTGCCGGGCGACGACGGCGTCTTCGCCCTCGGCGACTGCGCCGCCGTACCCGACCTCGCCAAGGGCGAGGAGGGCGCGATCTGCCCGCCCACCGCACAGCACGCGATGCGGCAGGGCCGGCACGTCGCCGAGAACGTCATCGCGGCCCTGCGCAAGCAGCCGTTGAAGCCGTACGTCCACAAGGACCTGGGACTCGTCGTCGACCTCGGAGGCAAGGACGCCGTGTCCAAGCCGCTCGGTGTGGAGCTGCGCGGCCTGCCCGCCCAGATCGTGGCCCGCGGCTACCACTGGTCGGCGCTGCGTACCGGCGTCGCCAAGGCCCGGGTGGCGACGAACTGGCTGCTCAACGCGGTCGCGGGCGACGACTTCGTCCGCACCGGCTTCCAGGCTCGGAAGCCCGCCAAGCTGAAGGACTTCGAGTACACCGACAGCTACCTGACACCGGACCAGGTGCGGGAGCACGTCGAGGGGTCGCGCCGCGCGGGACGGTGATCCGTAGGTGATCCGGGGTGCCGGGGCGACCCGCCGGTGCTCCGGGGTGGTACCGGGTTGATCGCGGGGGCCGGCCGCAGGTGCGAGCGGGCGGCGGCCGCCGGTGGGCACGCCGCCGACGCGCCGAACGACCTGGTCCGACCCGTCATCGACGGCTTCCCGCTGGATTCCTCGTCCGGGCCGGTGCACGGCGGAAGGGGGCGCGGCCGGTGCCGCGCCCCCTTCCGCCGTGCACCGCCGGCGCCGTGCCTCAGGTGACGGCGGCGAGGTGGGCGAAGACGACGAGGTTGTCCTTGTAGTCGCGGGCCTTCTTGTCGTACACGCCGGCGCAGGTGATGAGGCGGATCAGCGGCCGGTCGGTGTCGGCGTACACCCGGTCGTCCGGGAAGGCGCCCTTGGAGAAGGTCTCGAGCGTGTCGACGGCGAAGGTGGCCGTGCGGCCGTCGGCCCGCCGGACGTCGAAACGGTCGCCCGGGATCAGCCTGTCGAGTCGGGCGAATACGGCGGCGGACGTCTTCGTGTCCACGTGGCCGGCGACGATGGCGGTGCCGCTCTCCCCGGGGCTCGTGCCGTTCGCGTGCCATCCGACGAGGTTGGTGTCGTTCGGAGGCGGGGCTTCGAGTTGCCCTCCGGAGTCGATCGCCAGATCGGTGAACGGAGCGTCCACGCCGATCCGGGGAATCACGAGCCGTACCGGCGCCGAGCGGGGCAGCGAGAGCGGTTCAGCGGGACGCTCGGAGGCGCGGGCCGGTGGTGCCGAGACGGGCGGCGCCGGCGCCGGTGGCACGACCGGGTCCGGTGTCGGCAGCCTCCCGAAGAGGCTCAGTACGAGCACCACCAGGCCCAGGGGCCACAGGATCGCGGCGATCTTCCGTCGCCGACCGCGGCTCTCGCTGAGGGGAACCGTCTTCCGGGGCATCCGCCACCTCCGCGGCGCGCACAGCGTCGAATGCGGTCGGCATCCGTCCGACCGCTCGTGTGGGGGCGGTGGCCGCCGTGTGCTGTCCGTCGCCGGACGGCGGCCACCGCCTGCCCCTGCTCATCGCAGGGGTGTCCTACCTGGGAAAAGCTCAGGCCGTGGCACCGGCCCGGCGGCGGCGCAGCAGGTAGACGCCGGCGCCGGCACCGCCGAGGAGCAGCAGGCTCGCGGCGGCGACGTTGGTACCGGAGTCGGCGAGGCCGCCGCCACCGGTGTGCACGCCGCCATGCGGCTTCTCGTGCTCCTTCTTCGGGTGTTCCTTCTTGTCGGACGGGTCCGCGGCGCTCTTGTCCTTGTCCCAGTCACCGTCGTTCACGAGGGACAGCGCGCCACCACCGGTGTGCACACCACCGTGCGGCTTCTCGTGGTCCTTCGACCACTTACCGTCCTTGTCCTTCTCCTTGTCCCAGTCGCCCTCGCCCACCAGCGACAGCGCACCGCCACCGGTGTGCACACCACCGTGCGGCTTCTCGTGGTCCTTCGACCACTTACCGTCCTTGTCCTTCTCCTTGTCCCAGTCGCCCTCGCCCACCAGCGACAGCGCACCGCCACCGGTGTGCACACCACCGTGCGGCTTCTCGTGGTCCTTCGACCACTTACCGTCCTTGTCCTTCTCCTTGTCCCAGTCGCCCTCGCCCACCAGCGACAGCGCGCCACCACCGGTGTGCACACCACCGTGCGGCTTCTCGTGGTCCTTCGACCACTTACCGTCCTTGTCCTTCTCCTTGTCCCAGTCACCGTCGCCCACCAGCGACAGCGCGCCACCACCGGTGTGCACACCACCGTGCGGCTTGCCGTGGTCCTTGTCGTGGTCCCAGTCGTGGTCCTTGCTGTGCGACGAGTCGTTCTTGTCCCAGTCTCCGAGGGGTGCGGCGATCGCCGTGGGGCCGGCGATCGTGAGCGCCACCGTGGCGGTGGCGGCGAGAAGGATGCGGGCTGAACGCATGATCTTTCCTTTCGTCGCCGGCGGCGTCAGCTGACCGTTCGTCGGCTCTTTCTCTACGCGGCGGCGACTGAACCACCGTCGAATCCCCGGTGCGGTGGCGCCACCGGGGGATGCCGGGGACAGGGCTCAACGAGTGGTGCTTCACCGGCCGTCATCCGTTGGGCGGTACGCCACGCCGTGGCGGTGTTTGACGGGGCGACAGGCGGTGCGGGTCGGCATCTCGAACAACCGTGGCGCCGGGCGAGGGCCGGGCGGGTCATCGTCACGGCTCGTCGGGCTTGCGGCCCCAGACGGTGAGCATGCCGGCCGACAGCGCGGCGCAGGCGTCGGAGTCCAGGTACCGGATCGCCGCGTCGACGGCCTCGTCGTCGACCAGGCCGGTGGCGGTCATCGCCGCTCTGCCGCGGTCCCATGTGTCCGCCCAGAAGCGGCTGATGGGGCTGCCCGGTACCAGGGGCGGCACGTGGATCTCCGCGGCGACCTGGTCGAGGCCCGCCGCGCGCAGCAGGTGCGGGTAGGAGGGCACCCCGGAGACGTCGGTGCCGATGGTGGCCCGCAACCCCTGCCACATGGCCCGCATCGCCGTGGTGTACGGCGTGTCGGGGGCCCGGTCGCTCGTCAGGTCGACCGCGTCGCTGAGGACCAGGACGCCGCCGGGTTCGACGAGTTCGGCGAGCCGGGTGATCAGCTGTTCGCGCTCGGTCAGGTGCATCAGGACGAAGCGCGCGTGCACGAGCCGGAACCGGCCGGGGTCGAAGTCGGGGGCGGTGAGGTCGGCCTCCAGTACGTCCAGCCCGGGCACGGGACGCTCGGCGAGGAACCGTACGTCGCGGTCCACGGCGAGGACGCTCGCCACCTCGGCCTCGGCCAGCAGCCGGCGGGAGACGGTTCCCGTGCCGGCGCCCAGGTCGAGGCAGTGCCACCCCGGGCCGGCTCCGAGGGCGAGCAGCCGCGCCACGGTGATGTCGTCGTAGGCGAGGGCGCCGAAGTCGATGCGTTCGCCCTCGCCCGCCTGTTCGGGACGGAAGACGGTCTCGCCGTAGCGGCCGCCGCCGGGCGCGTCGCCGCGCGGGGCGGCGGTCACGTCGACGCCTGCGGGTCGCCGAGGGTGTCGTGCGGCCCCGCCGGTCGGGACGGCGGGTCGTCGAGCATGCTCATGGCCGGACCTCTTCGCGCGCTGGTGCGGTATCCGGCGGCCCGTGCCGGGGCCGCCGCCGCACCGATCCTCCCCGGGGGGCCGCCCGCCCCGGCGAGGCGCGCCGGGCAGCCTGCGCCGATCGGCCCAAGCGGGTGCTGCGGTGACGGGGACGGGCGGGCGGCCCCGGCTTGATCGGCACGACACCCCTACGGCGAGGCGGGGTCGAACGGGGAGGGGCCGTCCCGCGGGCGGCGGCCGGCGCGGCCCGGCGCCCGCCTCTCGCTGGTCGGCTCGCTGCTCGGCTCGCTGGTCGGTCGCAGGTTGACCTCGTCCCCGGGCGCCGCTTGGGTAGGGAGTTCGGGCCCGGGCGAGCGGGGCGCATCATGGCCTGGTGGGCAGCGACGCCTCACGAGGCCGAGTGGAAAGGCTGGGGCCGGACGTGGAACCGCTGGATGGTTCGGGCAGGAGGCGGGGAGCGGCGCGGCTCCTGGCCCGCTGCGCCCTGTTGTTGCTGGTGGCATCGATCCTGGTCGTGTTGCTGGTGGTGGGCACGGCCGGGCCGCTGGTGCTCGTGAGCGGGATCGGCGGCATCGTCGTCTCGGCGGTGGGCCTGTGGTGGCTGGTGGCCCGGCGTGGGCTGGTGCGCGTGGCCGGCGCCCTCCTGGCGGTCGGCGCACCCGTCGGCGTGCTGCTCCACTTCACGTCGGAGGGGGTGTGGGGCAACGCCCTGCTGGCCATCGGCCTGTACGGCGTGGCCCTGTTGTGCGCGCGGGCGGCCGTGCGTGCGACGGGGAAGGCGTACGTGATGCGCGGCAGGACGAGGCCGGCTCCCCGGCGGCCCGTGCTGATCATGAACCCGGAGTCGGGCGGCGGCAAGGTCGGCCGTTTCGGGCTCGTGGAGCGGGCCGAGCGGCTCGGGGCCGAGGTACACCTGCTGGACACGAAGGCCGGGACCGACGTGGAGGCGCTGGCGCGCGAGGCCGTGGCCGCGGGGGCGGACCTGCTGGGGGTGGCGGGCGGTGACGGCACCCAGGCCCTGGTGGCCCGGGTGGCGGCCGACAACGACCTGCCGTTCCTCGTGATCTCCGCCGGTACGCGCAACCACTTCGCGATGGACCTCGGACTGGACCGTACGGACCCGGCCCGGTGTCTGGACGCCCTGACGGACGGCGAGGAGGTGCGGGTCGACCTCGGCTCGGTCAGCGGCCGGCCCTTCGTCAACACCGTGTCGTTCGGGGTCTACGCGGACATCGTGCAGCGTCCGGAGTACCGCGACGCGAAGGCCGGAACGGCGCTCGACCTGATGCCCGACCTGCTCGCGGACAGCAGCCGGCGCCTCGACGCGAGGGCGGGTGACAAGCGGCTCGTCGACCAGCAGGCGATCCTGGTCAGCAACAACCCCTACGCCGCGCCGGATCCGATGGCCTCGGGCCTCCGGGCCCGCCTCGACCGGGGGAAGCTCGGTGTGATCGGCCTTCGGGTGGAGACCGCCGGGCAGGCCGCCGACCTCGCCGTGCGGGGAACGCGTTCGTCGGGGCTCAGCGTCCTGACGGCGCGCGGGGTGGAGGTCACGGCCGACGCCGACACCATCCCCGTCGCGGTGGACGGCGAGGCGCTGACGCTGCCCACGCCGGTCGTCTGCACCCTGCGCCCGCGCGCCCTTCGCGTCCTCGTGCCCCGGAACCGGCCCGGCACCGCGGCCCCGAGTTCGCCGCTGAACTGGCGGTGGATCATCTCGCTGGCCGTGGGCCGCGCGCGCTGAGGGAGCCCGGGTTTCCGACCGGGCGGTCGTCGCGGGCCGGGAAGGCCGCCCGGACGGGGCACGGCGAGCCCGGCCTCGGGTCGTCGGGCGGCACCCTACCAGGAGGCATGCCTCTCCCGACGGACATTCACTCACTCTCCGCGCTCGGACGCTTCCTTCCGGTAGTCATGACCGCGGGAGGGAACACCGTGGTCTTCAGTCTGAGCCGCCGCTGGAAGCTGGTCCCGAGGAACAGCGCCTGCCCCCACACGTCCGACGACGCGCGCGGAGGCGCCGCTCCGGCGGTACGCGTGCCGCACGGACCGGATCCGGCGCCGGACGCGGCGGACCGGCAGCAGGCGGAGGACTTCGTCCGCCAGTTCCACGAGGAGCAGCCGCGCGCCGCGGGCGACGTGGACCGGAGGATCCGCGAGGTACTGGACGAGATCGACCGCACCGGGACGTACACCCACTCCCCCGCCGAACTCTCCTTCGGCGCCCGCGTCGCGTGGCGCAACGCGGCCAGGTGCATCGGCAGGCTCTACTGGCGCAGTCTGGTGGTGCGGGACCTGCGGCACGTCACGTCCGCCGACGACATCGCCGCACACTGCTTCGACCATCTGCGGTCGGCCGCCAACGGCGGCCGGATCCGTCCGGTGATCTCCGTCTTCGCGCCGGACGCGCCGGGCCGTCCCGCGCCGCGGATCGTCAACGACCAGCTCGTGCGGTACGCCGGACACACCGGGCCCGGCGGCCGCTGGATCGGCGACCCGCACGGCGCCGATCTCACCTCCCGGGCCCGCGACCTGGGCTGGAAGCGCGAGGAAGCGCGCTTCCAGCCACTGCCGCTGATGGTCCGGCAGCTGCCCGACGCCGCGCCCCGGTGGTACGAGCTGCCGGACGACGCGGTGCTGGAGGTGGCGCTGAGCCACCCCGACCACCCGTGGTTCGCGGACTTGGGGCTGCGCTGGTACGCCGTGCCCGCGATCAGCAACATGACCCTGGAGATCGGCGGCGTGCGGTACCCGACGGCGCCGTTCAACGGCTGGTACATGGGAACCGAGATCGGCGCCCGGAACCTGGCCGACGCCGAGCGCTACGACCTGCTGCCGGTGGTCGCCGAGCGGCTGGGGCTCGACCGCTCCTCGGAGCGCACGCTGTGGCGGGACCGCGCGCTGGTCGAGCTCAACGTGGCGGTGCTGCACTCCTTCCAGGAGGCCGGGGTGACGATGAGCGACCACCACACCGAGTCGGACCGGTTCCTCCGCCACATCGCCCAGGAGAGCCGCCTGGGGAGGCCGACGCCCGCCGACTGGAGCTGGATCGTCCCGCCGGTCTCCGGTTCGGCGACCCCGGTCTTCCACCGGTACTACGACCCCGTCGACCCCTCGCTGCGGCCTGCCTTCGTCGCACGCGAGAACTGATCCCGGCGGCCCCGGCGGCGACCGCCGCCTAGGGCGATCGGGGGCGACCCGGCGACCAGCCTGGTGCAAATGTGGTGCGGATTCGCACCACTGATGACATGCTGAACTCGCCCCCGCCGACCGGACCGAAAGGCCGCACCATGAGCCGCCTCCCCTCGCACCCCGACAGCGAGCGCCTCTCCGTGACGCTCTGCCCGCCGGCGGTGACCGCCGTGTCCGAGCTGGTCGCCGCGAGCGGCGTCAGCAAGGCCGACGTCATCAACCGGGCGATCCTGCTCCTCGGGTACGTCGAGCGGGAGCGCGCCAAGGGGCACGACCTCATGATCCGCGACGCCGAGGGGACCCTGGAGCGCATCCACATCCTCTGACCCGCGGCCCCTCGCGCGAGCACCCTTCAGCGAATCGCTCACATGTTCGGGCGAGTGTCTATGCTGGACCCATGACGGCAGCACGAACGGACATCCCGGGCTTCCAGGGGTCCCTCTTCGACCAGGGCGCGGACATCGGGCCCGGTCCGCTGGACGGCGTCCGGCGGACCGCGCTGGACCAGGGGGCCTGGGTCGACCACCTGCCCGGCTGGTTCGACGGCGCCGACGCGCTGTTCGACGACCTCGCCGCACGCGTGCCGTGGCAGGAGGAGACCCGCCGGATGTACGACGGCGTGGTGGCCGTGCCCCGC
Source organism: Streptomyces sp. JL2001 (assembly GCF_050917515.1). NCBI lineage: Bacteria > Bacillati > Actinomycetota > Actinomycetes > Kitasatosporales > Streptomycetaceae > Streptomyces > Streptomyces sp. JL2001. Next base: position 383,320 of record NZ_CP169421.1, read on the forward strand.
CTCCTCGCGTACTACCGCGAAGGCGCCGAACTCCCCCACCCCGCCCTGCTCGACGCGCGCGAGACCCTGAGTGCCCACTACGCCCCCGAACTCGGCGAACCCTTCGTCACCGCGGGCCTCTGCCTCTACCGGGACGGCCGCGACAGCGTCGCCTGGCACGGCGACCGCAACGGCCGCTCGGCCACGCAGGACACGATGGTCGCCATCCTCTCCCTGGGCGATCCCCGCACGCTCGCCCTCCGCCCCCGGGGCGGCGGCGCCGTGGCCCTGCGGCTCCCGCTGGGCCACGGCGACCTGGTCGTGATGGGCGGATCCTGCCAGCGGACCTGGGAGCACGCCGTCCCGAAGACGACCCGCGCGGTGGGCCCCCGGATCAGCGTCCAGTTCCGCACCCGGGGCGTGAACTAGGTCCTGTCCGGGCGATCTTCGAGGATCGGCCCGCGGCGTCGGATGTGGTGTATCGCAAGGCGGAGGATCGCCCTCGTACTGGGCGTACTCGGGCGACTCCGACAACGCCGCGAGACGCCGCAGCCGTCGTCGCGGGCCCGAGAAGATCGCCCGGACAGGACCTGGCGGGTGTCGTCCCGTCCGGATCGCGAGCTCCGGCGCGCAGGTGTGGATCGGCAACCCCCGGGCAGGCGGAGGGTCATGGGCCGGTGGGCCCGGCACCGTTCCGGCGGGGCGGCAGATGTGCCGACCGACCGGAGCGAGCGGCCGAGAACACGAATCGGACGGTTCCGAGAATCAGAGGAGTGACGACATGACCGAGAACTCGTGGAGCTACGGAACGACGACGGGTCACCTCACGGGCACGAACCTGATCGGATGGAAGGTCGAGGCGGTCGACGGCCACATCGGCAAGGTCGACAAGCACTCGGACGAGGTCAACGACGCCTACCTGGTCGTCGACACCGGCGTGTGGATCTTCGGCAAGGAAGTCCTGCTCCCCGCCAGCACGGTGACGCGGGTCGACCTGGACGAGCAGACGGTCCACATCGGGCTCAGCAAGGAGCAGATCAAGGACTCGCCGGAGTTCCACTCCGACAAGCACCTCGCCGACCAGCAGTACCGGGAGGAGATCGCCCAGTACTACCGCACGGGCGGCCCGTTCCCGGGTGGATCGCGGCCTGCCTGAGGCGACACCCGCCCCGGCGGCACACTGCGGCCCCGGCCCCCTTCGGGCCGGGGCCGTTCGCGCGCCCGGTCCGCGGCCGGGGAGTCCCGCCGCGGCGAGCGCCGCCGGGGCGGTCACGGCGGCCCTCGGCCGCGACCGGGGGCCTTCCGCGGGTCGACGACGGCGGCGCGCCGGCGGCTGTGACTTCTCCCACCCCTCCTTGCCGGATCAAGGAAGGGTTACCTAAGTTCCCTCCATGACCTCTCACGTCCCCCCGTCCCCCGCCCCGGACGGCTCCGGCCGCCCGGACTCCGCGCTGGTCGACTTCACCGTCGACCTCACCGCCCAGGAGGCCGAGCGCCAGGTCCTCGTGCTGGACGCCATAGGCCCGCACTGGGACCCGCTCCAGGTGATGAACGGCGAGGAGGCGGCGTACGACCTCCTCTACTCCGGGCTCGACGCGGACCAGCAGCGCCTGTACGACGAGCTCGTCGCGTCCGGCGTACTGCCCCGGCGCGGTGGCGGCCATGCTCCCGCTTGACCCGCAGGCGGACCGCGGGCGACGCGCCTGGGTGGCCTGTCCGGAGTGCGACGACAGCCGCGGCTGCGCGCCGTGCGAGCAGGGTCGTACGTGCCCCGACCACTGGCGCTACCTGCTGACCAACAAGGGCAGCCTGCTCCACCTCCAGTGCCCGTCGTGCACCCACGTGTGGGCGCACGAGAGCGGCTTCGGCGCCACCCGCTCCCTCTGGCACCGGATCACCAGCGGCCGACCGCGCCCCTGAATCCTTCCCGGGCCCGCCCGCACGGGTCGGCCCGCGCGTCGTCGCCCGCCACCTGGAGCCCGCGCGTCCACGCCGACGTGGCCCCGGCCTACGGGCTGGCCGGGGTGGAGGGCGTGGCGGACGCCCGGGAACGGCTGCGTCACGCGCTCGGCGTCCAGATCGCGGCCTTCCCCCAGCACGGTGTCATCCGCACCCCGGGCACGGCACAGCTGCTGGAGAAGGCGGCGCGCACGGGCGCCATCGACATGCCCCGCAGGGACATGGTCGTGCACGGCGGCGTGGTCGTGGCCCGGGACGGCGCGTTCCTGGACTAGGGCGCCCGCACGGACCCGTCCCGGAAGACCAGGCGCGCACCCGGTCGCGGCGGAGGACCCGCCGCGACCGGGTGCGCGTCACCTCGGGCGGACTACTTCCAGATCGCGGCGACCCATTCGGGGTGGTCCACGAAGGGGTTCCGGTTCTTCTGTATGCCGAATATCCGCTCGTTGCGCGCCTTCTCGAACGCGTCCGGCGGATCGGCGTCGTTCCACTGCCTCAGGGCCGTCAGGCTGCCCATGAAGGGCGCGCTGCCGTTGCCGACCCGGTCGTTGGGTTCGAGGTCGGGGAAGCCGTCGGATCCGTCGTACCGGACGGCCATGTAGAGGATCATGCGGGCGACGTCGCCCTTGACGGCGTCGCGCGGCTCGAACGAGTCGCCGTCGGCCTTGCTGCCGGGGGCCTCCTCCACCGGGTCGCCGCCGTTGTCGAAGTCCAGGTTCCCGCGGGTGGCGTTGACGGAGGCGTCCTCCGGGCGCAGGTGGTGGATGTCGGTGCCGGGTCCGGTCGCCGTGCCGAAGTCGCCGTGGCTCTTGGCCCAGACGTGCTCGCGGTTCCAGTCGTCGGCGCCGCTGCCGTGCGCGGCCTTCGCCTGTGAGCGACCGGAGTAGAGCAGGATCACGTTGCCGGAGTCGTCCGGGTCCTCGTCGGTGGTCTGCAGCGCGTCCCAGACCTCGTCGTAGGAGAGCTTGGTCTGTTGGCTGATGATCGAGTGCAGGGCGGTCTTCAGCTCGTCGCCGGTCTTCCCGACCGCGCCCTCGTAGTAGCTGTCGTCCAGCGCCTCGGCCGCCGTCGGGGCCGTGCCGCCCCGGGACGCGGAGGCGCCGGGCGGAGCGCCGGAGGCGAAGGCCGAGGCGGGTACGGCGACGGCCGCAGCCGCGACGACGGCCAGGACGGGGCGCCGCCAGGGGCGGTGCTTGTGGTGAGCGGACATGAAGTGGGGGGTGTCCTCTCCCTCTCGGCGGGCACCTCGTTCGGGCGTCGGCGCGGCCGACCCCCACGTGGTGCCCGGCAGGCGGATCATGACGGAACGTTCGAGCCATCGAGCTTGGCATGTCCCGACCACCCGCGAGTGGACGCTCCGCACCCATCCTGTGCCGACACCGTGAACGCCCCGCACACACCCCGGGACGGTCAGCCCGGCAGGTCCTTGCCGGCGGACCGCACGCCGGAAGCGGCCGAGTGGAGGGCCCGCAGGGCCACCAGGAGCACGCCGATGTCGTCCAGGTAGACCGGGTCGGGGATCAGGTCGACCGGCGAGATCGTGTACAGCACCGCCCCCCAGAACAACGCCTTGGAGCGCAGCGGCACCCCGGCGTCGACCAGCAGCCTGCGGGCGCGGAAGACGCGTACGAGCAGAACGGCCGCGAACCCCGCCGTCACGAGCGCGAGAACGACGGCCACGATGAGCCAGACTTCGCTGTCCATGGCGCACTTCTACCCTGTCGCGGCGGGGTCAGCGCCCTGGGGGGGTGTCTTGCCGGTCGGGCCGGAACCGGGAGCCCCGCCGGCGCGGGCCCACCGCCGCGCCGGCGACACGCTCTGACACGACGTCAGGGCGAGTCGGGGCGACGGCCTACCCTGACCGAATGGGGCAGGACGACACCGAAGGGACCGGGCAGGCGTCCATCCCGGCCGACGACCCGCAGGCCGCTGCCGAGCGGCTCAAGGAGCGGCTGTACGCGACCATCACGATGATCTCCGTGGTCATCGGCCTGTCCGTGGCCGAGCACCCCTCGACCACCGGGGCCGCGGCCACCGTGGCGACGGCGGCCGTGGGCCTCTGGCTGGCGGCGCTCGTCGCCGACCAGCAGGCGCACCGTGTGGTGCACGGCCGGCTCGCCTCCGGCGCGGAGTTGCGGCGGATGCTGTGGGTCGACAGCCCCCTGCTGCTGTCCGCGGTGGGGCCCCTGGTGCTCGTGGGCGCGGCGGCCCTGGACGTGATGTCGCTCCACACCGCCCTCGTCGCGTCCGCCGGCGTCAGCGTCGCGAGCCTCTTCGCCTGGGGCTGGTACGGCGGCCTCCGGATGGGCAGCGGCGCCGCCGTCGCCCTGCTCGGCGGTGCCGTCGACGCGGCGATCGGGCTGGCGGTCGCGCTCGTCAAGGCCTCGGCGGGGCACTGACCCGACTCGCCGCGATCCGCCGGTCACGCCGAAAAGTGGGCGGGCTCCTCGCGGTCGCCTCCTCCGGTGTCCACGGCGCACCCGGACGGAGCGGACGGCGGTCGCCCCCGGTCCCACCGGCTGCCGCCCCGTGATGAGTCGTGGCCCACTCGGCTGGCCCGGCGTCGCCTACACCCTGCGGGTCACAGGCCGAACTCGAGGTGCTGGATGTCGGTGAAGCGGACCTCTTCGAGCGAGCCCGCGCGGCGGCCGCCGTCCTGGAAGTAGACCTCCTTGAGCGCCTCGGCGGCGATCCGGCGGAGCTGCTCGTCGCCGGCGCCCTGGTCCTGGGCGTCGAGGAGGCGGGCGGCGTGCTGCGGGGGCAGGGCCACGGTGAGGTGGCGGACGCGGTCCTGGTCGGTGCTGCCGATCGGGGCGGTGTAGCCGAGCCGGGCGCGGGTGTCGAGGACGATACCGGTGGTCGTGGCGGCCTGCTGCCGGGCCTTGGCGCGGATCTGCGGCTGCCAGCGGGCCTTGACCTCGGCCTCCAGGCGGGCCGCGAGGTCGGGCCGGGGGCGCTTCGCGGTGCCGGCGACGTATCGTTCGACCTGGCGCTGGGACACGGCCAGGAGCGCGGCGACGGCCCGCGTGCCCTTGAGCTGTCGTACCAGGTAACGCATCTGCGCGCCCGCCGACTTGGGAGCGGGGCGGGTGAACGCCGACTGCACCGCCTTGTCCAGGCCGTCGCCGAACATGCTCATCGCGCTCTACTCCCCGTTGTCCGTGCCGGTGACGGTGCCGTCCTTGATGTAGCGGGCGAGGTTGAGCTCCGGAGCGTCGTACTGCTCGCGGATCCCTTCGCCCCACAGCACGCTCTGGGTGCCCTCGTGCTTGACCATGCCGGGTGAGACGCCGAGCCGCCACCCACCGGGCAGCGGCTTGCCCTCGCGGTAGGGCAGGAAGTCCAGCGGCCCGTCGCCGTCGACGGCGTAGACGGCGCAGTCGGAGAGGACGGCGACCGGGTACTGCCCGGTGAACGCCGCGTGCTTGACGATCTTGCGGTGCATGTTGGTGCGCGTACGGGAGATGACGGCGGCCCGGATGTCGGGGCGCCAGGTCGGCCGGGCGAGGGCGCGCCACGGCTTGCCGGGCGTCCAGCCCTCGCCGCGCGGGCGCTCGCGGAGTTTGCCGATGCCGCCCTTCACGGTGGCCTTGATCGCGGACACCACGATGGCGAGCTGCGGGTCGCGCAGGCGGTGGCCGTCCATCGCGGTCAGGAACTCCGCCGGCGACGCGTCCGCCGGCACGCCGAGGTCCGCCATGGTGGCGACGTAGGCGTCGCGCAGGCGGTTGTACCAGCCGTCGAGATAGCGGCCGTTGTCGTACCGGACGTAGGCCTCGACCGGCGATACCTCGTAGCCGAGTTCGACGGCGTAGGCGACCGTGGGCGTCGCGTACCAGGCCGGCCCCTCGGGGCGCTCGCCGGTCGGCGTGAACGGACTGGGCAGGAGGGCGCCGTCGAGTTCCACCCACTCCTTGCCCGACCTCACCCGGGACAGGTCGACGTGGGAGAGGTCGACCAGCCACGAGCCCGGCAGCTTCGGGTCGAACGCGGGCCGCCGCACGTGCGTCGGCGCGCCGAGGCCGACGACCAGGCCGTTGGCGCCGGCGGCGAAGGCCATGTTGACGTCGATCCCCACCAGGTTGCGGCGCAGGCACTCGGCGTCGGTGAGCGGGCGGGCCCAGTCGTACGCCTCCTCCCTGAGGGTCTCGGCGGCGGTCCGCTGGTGGAACCGGGGGAGGTCGGCCAGCAGCGGGTGTCCGTCGGGAGCCTCGCACGGCGCCGGGTCGACCGGCTCCGTACCCAGCGAGCCGGGGTTGTGTTCGCGGTGCCGCACGCCGGCGGCGTCCGGGGCGGAGGCGCGGGTCGGCGGGTGTACGGCGGTCATCAGTTCCAGGCCGGTCACGGCCGTCGAGCCGCGCGGGGTCATGACGCGGGACGCGTAGATTCCCAGGAGCTGGGCGAGTTCGGCCGGGGGCAGGTCGGCGGCGTCGCCCCAGTGGCGCCGGTCGAGCGCGTCCCACGAGGGGATGCACAGTTGCACGCAGGCGCGGGTCGAGCCCTGCGCGGGGCGGTAGATCCGCGCCCAGGGCCCGAAGCCCCGCCGGGTCAGCTTCCAGTCCGCGCGGCCCAGTCGACCGACGGCCTGGTGTCCTTCCGGCAGCCGGCCGGCCAGCCGCTCCTCGTCGGTGAGTTCCGTCGGCAGACCGTAGCGTTCGAGTGCGGACCGCGTCAGGACGAGGAGCGGGTCGGCGTCCCGGCCCGGCCCGGAGAGGCGGGGCTGGCCGAGCTTCGCCTCGGCGAGGGTCCACTCGACCAGGGCGGGCAGGGAAGGTGCGGGGACGTCGAGGACGAGACCCCCCACGCAGTAGGCCGACACCCGGCCGTCGGCGTCGGCGTCGAGGACCGCGAGCGGCCCGTGGGCGAACCGGGGGCCGTCACCGGCGCCGGCAGGGGCGTTCCGCGCGGCGGGCTTCGTCGTCCCCGGCTTCTTCGCGGCCGGACGGGGCGGGGACGTGGGCGTGGACGGTGGGGCGCCGGCGTGCGTCGAGGGGGCGGGCGGGGTGGCCGGAAGAACGGCGGCGGGCTCGGCGGAGACGGCCTCGACGGTGGTCGGCTCCACGGTGGCGGGCTCGGGCGCCGGGCCGGTCCCGACCGGGGGGCGCGCGGCCGCCGTTCGCGGCTCCGGGGGCGCGGGGGGTGCCTCGGCGGCCGGCGGACGCTCCGGCTCCTGCGCGGGAGCCGCGGGGTCGGGTGCGGGGTAGAGCCGGGCGAGGCTGCCCAGGAGGCGGGCGTACGCGTCTCGTTCCGGCGGCCTCGGCTCGGTCCTGCCGGCCTCCCAGCCGCTGACCGTGGCCCGGCGGACCTGGAGGGCCGCGGCCACCTCGTCCAGCGTCAGACCGTGGGCCAGGCGCAGCCGCCTGCGCTCCCCCGGTGCCGGGAGCGGGGAGCGGGACGCGACCAGTGCGTCGACCGCGTCGAACAACTCGGACACGTAAGCACCTCCTGAGGCGTGACCTTACCCCTCCGACCGTACGGAACGCGTACACGGGGCGTACGCCGTCCGTACCTGGTCGCGGACGAAGTCGTTCCGCGGTCCGGGCGCACCGCGAGGGGGGCCTGAGGCCGGGCGGCGACGAGAGGGGGCGAGGCGTTGTCGCAGAATGACGGGATGGAGATGTCTGAGCCCTTCGCGACGACGATCGCGGCCGTGGCGCCGGTGATCTGGGCGATCGGAACGGTGGAGGTCCATCAGGTGCTGAAGCGCGTGTGGGCCCTGCGCGACGAGCGCGACCGCCACCTCGCCGAGGCACGAGCGGCCTTGGCGGCCGCCGAGGACGAGGCGGCGCTGGCGCGAGCGCGCGGAGACCTGCGGGCCGCAGCGGACACGGACCGGCGCGCGCTGCCCTCGGCGGTGCTCTACGTGGCGTGGGTGGCGCTCGGGCTCACGATGGCCGCGTGCGTCCACCGCTCCCTCGCGTGGCTGACCGAGGCGGGAGGGCCGGGCGATGTCAGCGGCCCGGCCGCAGGCACGGCGGAGTTCTGTCTGGGGGCCGTGATGGCCGGCCTCGTCTTCATCACCGCCCTGCCCGTGGTCACGGCGACGGCCGAAGCGGTGCGTTCCCTCCGGCGGACCCGCGTGCGGCAACGTGACCTCGCCGCGCTGGAATCCGCCGCGGTCGCGCGCGTCGAGAACCGGCGGCGCGCCGCGACGACGGAGGCTTCGGCCGGGTCGTCGGCGGAGGTGGCCGGGTCGGTTCCGGCGCAGTCGGGGTGAGCCGGGGCGCGGCGGCAGCGCCGAGGTCCGTCGCCTCGGTCCTCGGGGAGGGCGTACGTCATCGCCCGGTACGCGCGGGCCAGGGAGGACAGAGGTCATGGCCCGGCACGCGCGGTGACCGCCCGGGGTGGTCCGTGGCCGTGGAACGCCGGCCTCCCGTCCGTGGGGGACGGGAGGCCGGTCCCGTGGGGGGAACTGTCGGCCGCGGGCGGGTCCGTCAGGCCAGGACCCGGAGCGCGCCCGGCTGGACCCGGACCGTCACGGGCAGGCTCGCGTCGACCTCGCCGTCCGCGCCGTACGGGATCGGGCGGTCCGCCTCGATGCGGATCTCCTTGCCGCTCAGGATCTCGACCTGCGGACGGTGCACGTGGGCGCCCGTCTTCAGCTCGTTCATCGTCGCGAAGAAGTGCCGCTTGGGGGCGTCGCCGATCACGACGACGTCCAGCACCCCGTCGTCGAGCCGCGCGCCGGGGGCGACGTTCCTGCCGAAGCCGTAGTAGCCGGAGTTCGCCGCGACGACGGTGTAACCGGCTCGTTCGTACACCTCTCCGTCGACGGTGATGCGGTACCGGGCCGCCCGCCAGGCGAGGACCGCGCGCAGGCCGCCCGCGTAGTACGACGCCGCGCCCCGCAGCAGCCGGGAGGCGTTGGCATGGCGGTTGGCGACCGCGTCGACGCCCGCGTACACGCTTCCGAGGACGGAGAGCCGTGCGTGCGCCGCGGACTCCACCTCGATGGTGTCGACGGCCCGCGGCGTGCCGTCGAGCAGGACCTCGGCGAGTCGCGGGGCGTCGGTGGGCAGCCCGAGGGCGCGGGCGAAGTCGTTGCCGCGCCCCGCGGGCACCAGGCCGAACACCGTGTCGGTGCCGCTGAGCGCGCCACCGACGCAGCCCGCCATCCCGTCGCCGCCGACGGCGAGCACGACGTGCCCCTGCTCTCCGGCCCGTTGGGCGAGTTCCCGCGCGTGGTCCAGGCTGCGGCTGTACACGGTGTCGAGCCGGGCGCCCGCCTCGCGCAGCAGCCGGGCCAGCGGGAGCAGGGCGGCCGTCCCGCTGGAGCCCCCTGCGGTGGGGTTGACGACGGCGGTGAACTGTCGCATGGATCGAGCCTCCGGACGGGAGATGGGGGTCGGCGGACGGGCGGGGCGGCTCAGCGGACGGGGATGAGGACGCCGGGGCTGAGGACGCCGGACGGATCGACCTCGGCCTTGACGGCCTGCAGCACGCGGATCCCCAGGGGGCCGATCTCGCGGGCGTACCAGTCGCGGTGGTCGGTGCCCACGCCGTGGTGGTGGCTGATGGTGCCGCCGGCCGCCAGGATGGCGTCGTTGGCGGCCCGCTTCACCGGCTCCCAGTGCGCGACGGCGTCCTCGCCCTGGGCCGAGACGACGGTGAAGTAGAGCGACGCGCCGTTCTCGTAGGTGTGCGAGATGTGGCACATGACCAGGGGCGGGGTGCCGGCCTCGGTCAACGTCCGGGTGAGGGCTTCGCGCACCGACGCGTAGAGGCCGGGCAGCGCGGACCAGAATCCGGCGGTCTCCAGCGTCTCCGCGAACGCACCGGCGTCCAGGAGCGCGTCGCGCAGGTAGGGCGCGTTGTAGCGGCCGTGCTCCCAGCGGTCGCCCGGCTCCTCGCCGACGTACTCGCCTCCGCAGGCGAGCAGGATCTCGCGCGCGGCGGCGCGGCGGACCGCCGTCTCCTCCTCGGTGCCCTCGTATCCGGCGATCGCCATGCAGCCCGGGCTCTGCGGGGCGTCGGCGGCGCCGATGGCGTCCGGCTGCGCGAGTCCGATGAACGTCTCGGTCTCGTCGGACAGCCGCAGCACGGTGGGGCGCGGGCCGTCCTGGGCGAGGCGGCGCAGTGCGGTGGACCCGGCCTCGAAGGAGGCGAAGCGCCAGCCTTCGTAGACCCGCCTGGTCGGGAGGGGGCGGATGCGCACGGTCACGGCCGTGATGACGCCGAGGGCGCCCTCGGAGCCGAGGACGAGCTGGCGCAGGTCGGGGCCGGCGGCGGAGCGGGGGGCCCGGCCGGTCTCCAGGGTCCCCTCGGGGGTGGCGACGGTCAGGCCGAGGACCATGTCGTCGAAGCGGCCGTATCCGGCGGAGGCCTGGCCGCTGGAGCGGGCCGCGGCGAAACCGCCGACGGTCGCCCACTCGAAGGACTGCGGGAAGTGGCCGAGGGTCCAGCCCTGTTCGTTGAGGAGTTCCTCGCACCGCGGTCCGCGCAGGCCGGGCTGCAGGGTCGCGGTACGGGACACCTCGTCGATCGCCAGCAGCGCGTCCAGGCGGCGCAGGTCGAGCGCGACGAAGGGCCGCTCGGTGTCGGGGGCGAGCCCGCCGACGACGGACGTGCCGCCGCCGAAGGGGACGGCGGACAGGCCGTGCGCAGCGCAGGCGCGCAGGACGGCGAGGACCTCGTCGTGGCTGTCCGGGAGGACGACGGCCGCCGGGATGTCGTCGACCTCGCCGGCGCGGATGCGCAGCAGGTCGGGCGTCGACTTGCCGCGGGTGTGCCGGATGCGGCTCTCGGCGTCCTCGCGCAGGGCGTCCTGCGCGCCGAGGGCCGCCCGCAGGGCGTCCCGCGCCTTGTCGGTCAGCGCCGGAGCGGGGACGTCGATCTCGTCGAGGACCGACGGGCCGTCCTCGCGGGGGGTGACGCCGAGCAGGTCGCGCAGCAGTCCGGTCACCGCGTCCGGCAGGGGGGCCGCCTTGGCCGGGTCGCCCCAGCCACTCCACAACATGTCCACTTCGAGAACTTCCTCACGGTCTGTTTCACGGACGGGTGCTGCCGCTCGGCCCGCACTGGCATTACACTGTGACAGATGACGCCCATTCGTCACAACCACTCGGATGCAGATCCCGTGCTCGACGCGGCACGCGACTGCGTACTCGCCGTCGGTGTACGGCGCACGACCCTGACCGACGTCGCCCGGCGCGCGGGCGTGTCCCGGATGACGCTCTACCGGCGCTGGCCCGACGTGCGCAGCCTCGTCGGCGACCTGATGACCCGTGAGTGGATCGCCGTGGCGGCCGGCGCCATGCCCGGCTCCGACGACGGCCGCCCCGTCCGGGAGCGGATGGTCGACGGACTCGTCGCGGGAGCGGCGGCCTTCCGGGCCCACCCGCTCTTCCACAAGATCCTCGACGTCGACCCCGAACTGCTGCTGCCGTACATCCTCGACCGCCGGGGCGCGAGCCAGGAGGCCCTTCTCGACCTCCTCGTCACGGCGCTGACCGAAGGCCACGAGGACGGTTCCGTACGCCGGGCGCACACGGACCTCCAGGCGCGGGCCCTCCTGCTCGTCGTCCAGTCCTTCACGCTCTCGCTGCGCACGATGACCGAAGAGACCGATCCCGAACTGAGCGAAGCCGCCTTCCTCGGAGAGCTGCGCACCCTGTTGGAGAGGACCCTCAGCCCATGAACCCCACGAGCAGCCCCGCCCTGCCCGGTTCCTCGCTGGACGCCGGACGCCGCCGCCGCGAGCTGGCCGTGCTCGCCGACGGCGCGGAGGTGGACGTCCTGGTGGTCGGACTCGGCGCGACCGGTGCCGGCGCCGCGCTCGACGCGGCCACCCGCGGGCTCCGCGTCGCGGCGATCGACGCCCACGACCTCGCGTTCGGCACGTCCCGCTGGAGCTCCAAGCTGATCCACGGCGGCCTGCGCTACCTGGCGACCGGTCAGCTCGACGTCGCCCACGAGAGCGCCGTCGAACGCGGCGTCCTCATGGAGCGGACCGCCCCCCACCTGGTCCGCGCGCAGCCCTTCGTCCTGCCGCTCACCCCGCTCGTGAGCCGCGGCCAGGCCGCCCTCGCCCGGGCCGGCTTCGTCGCGGGCGACATGCTGCGGGTCGCCGCCCGCACCTCGCGCGCCACGCTTCCCGCGCCGCGCACGCTGTCCGCCGTCGAGACCCGGCACCTCGCCCCGGCCCTGCGCCCCACCGGGCTGCGCGGCGGACTGCTCTCCTGGGACGGCCAGCTCACCGACGACGCACGTCTGGTGACGGCGATCGCCCGCACCGCCGCCGCCCACGGGGCGCGCATCCTCACCCGCACCCGCGCGCTCGAACTCACCGGCGACGGCGCGCTGGTGCGCGACGAGACGACCGGCGAGGAGCTGCGCATCCGCGCCCGCGCCGTCGTGAACGCCGCGGGTGTCTGGGCGGGCGGCCTCGTCGACGACGTACGGCTGCGGCCCTCGCGCGGCACCCACCTCGTGCTGCGCTCCGAGGACCTCGGCCGGCTCTCCGCCGGCCTGCACATCCCGATCCCCGGCGAAGCGAACCGTTTCGTCCTCGTCCTGCCGCAGGGCGACGGCCGCGTCTACGTCGGTCTCACCGACGAGCCCGTCGACGGCGACGTGCCGGACGTGCCGGAGGTCCCCGAGACCGACATCGGCTTCCTGCTCGACGTCCTCGGCTCCGCGCTCGACGTCACTCTCCACCGCGGCGACGTGGTCGGGACCTTCGCCGGCCTGCGCCCCCTCCTCGACACGCAGGGCCCGGGTGGTCGCACCGCCGACATCTCCCGCAGGCACGCCGTCCTCACCTCGCCGGACGGCGTCGTCACGATCGTCGGCGGCAAGCTGACGACGTACCGGCGGATGGCCCAGGACGTGGTCGACGCCGTCGTCGAGGCGCGGGGTCTCGACGCGCGCCCCTGCCGCACCACGTCCGTCCCCCTCGTCGGCGCCGACCGCCCCGCGCGGCTCGCCCGGCTCGACGTCCCGGCCCGGCTCGTACGCCGCTACGGCACCGAAGCGCCCGCCGTCCACGCGCTGGGGGCCGCGGACCCCGAGCTGGCCCGGCCCGTCGTGCCCGGCCACCCCGTCACCGTCGCGGAACTGGTGTGGGCCGTGCGCCACGAAGGCGCGCTCGACGTGTCCGACCTCCTCGACCGGCGCACCCGCATCGGCCTCGTGGCGGAGGACCGGAGCGTCGCGGAGAAGGCGGCGCTCGACGTCCTCGCCTCCTGACCGCGGGCCGGTCCTCGGAGATCACCCGGACAGGACCCCGGGGGGTGTCCTGCCGATCTCGCCGTGAGCCCGGCGGCACCGGCGGGACACCCCCCGGGCGCGGGCACCGCCCGCCCGTGCCCGGGGCCCGGCGGCTCCGTGGCTACCAGCGGTTCCGGTGGACGACCTCGGCGACGGGGCGGCGGCTGACCGGGCCGAACCTGCCCTGGGGCCGGCCGACCGGGATGGCGGCGAAGGTGTTCATGTCCTCCGGGATGCCCAGGGCCGCCTTCCACTCCTCCTCCAGCATCAGGTGCCAGATGGTGATGTTGGCGGCGAGGCCCAGGCCGCGGGCGGCGAGCAGCAAGTTCTGCACGCCGGGGTAGACGCAGGATCCTTCGGCCAGCGCGGCGAAACGTTCCTGGGTCTTCCCCATCCGGGCCGTCGCCTCCGCGCCGAGCGCCTCGGCGTAGCGCAGCAGCCCCTCCTGCTCGATCCTCGGCTCCGGGAACCGGTAGCAGGGGATGATCAGGGCGGGCGTCTCGGCGAAATGGTCGCGCTGGTACTCGATGGCGGCGACCATCCGCCCGTAGGCGGCCTCGTCCATGCCGTCGGGGGTGTACTTCCCCGTCGTCGCGAGGTAGGCGTCCACGCACCGCTTCCACAGCGGCGCCAGGGAGGCCATGACAGCCGGATCCGTGACGACCACGTACTCGTAGCGCTGCATGTTGCCCCCGCTGGGGCCCCAGACAGCTGCCTGTATCAGCCGGTCGAGCAGGGCCTCCGGCACCGGTTCGGGCTTGAGGCGGCGCATCGCCCGCATGGTCGACATGGTGGCGAAGAGCGCCGGGTCCGTCGATTCGTCGACGGGGAGAGGGGAGTTCATGATCGAAAGTGTACGAGCGTGAGTGGTTCCTGGGTACTGGTGATCGACCGTCGACAGCATCGACTTCCGTGGCCCTGAACCCCTTTGACGTCTGTTCAGGCGAAGCGTCCGGTGGTACCGGTGCCGGCGACCGTCACGCGGAGCGTCCGGGGCCGGCGGTGGGTGCGGGGAGCTGCCCCGCCACGATCGCGGCGAGCGAGAGCCCGAAGCCCACGAGTTGGACGGGGCCGAAGGTCTGGGCGAGCAGAACCGCCCCCAGGATCGTGGCGACGAGCGGTGACAGCAGGACGAGGACGGCGACCGAGGTGACCGGCAGGGCGGCGATGCCGCGGAACCACAGGACGAAGGAGATCAGCCCGCCGGCCACACCGAGCCAGAGGTAGCCCAGCGCGGAAGCCGCCCCGATCGGGGGCGGCGCCCCTTCGACGAAGCACGTGAGGGGCAGCAGGAAGAGTCCCCCCGCGGTGAGTTGCCAGCCCGCGAAGGTGGTGGGAGTGACCCCGGCCGGGCGCCCCCAGCGCTTGGTGAGCGTCACCCCCAGGGCCATCGTGGCCGCGCTCCCCAGGCCCGCCATGACCCCGACGGTGTCGATCGCGGCGCTGGGACCGATCACCACCAGACCGACCCCGGCGAGGCCCACCGCGCCCCAGAGCAGGTGCCACGCGGACAGCCGCTGACGGAGGACGGCCACGGCCAGGACGACGACGATCAGGGGTTGCGCCGCCGCCAGGGTGCCGGCGACACCTCCCGGCAGGCGTTCGGCCGCGACGAAGAGGAGCGGGAAGAGCAGCCCGATGTTCAGCACGCCCAGCACGGCGGCCTTGCCCCACCATGCTCCGCTCGGCATCGTCCGGGTGAAGGCGAGTGCGATCAGGCCGGCGGGCAGGGCGCGCACGAGTCCCGCGAACAGCGGGTGCCCGGGCGGGAGGAGCTCGGTGGTCACGACGTAGACCGTGCCCCAGGTCAGGGGCGCGAGCGCCGTCAGGAGAGTGCGCGGCAGGTTGCCCCGCGCGGCGGCGCCGAGGACCTGCGGGGTGGTGGGGCTCGTCATGCTCGAAGTCTCGATCCGCGGTGATCGATGAGTCCAACACATGTGTGTCAGCACATCGATCGTGATCCGCGATGAATGATGTCTGCATGGAGCTTCAGCAGATGCGGTACGTGATCGCGGTGGCCGAGACGAACAGCTTCACCCGGGCCGCCGAACGGTGTCTGGTGGTCCAGTCGGCCCTCAGCCACCAAGTCGCGCGCCTGGAACGGGAACTCGGTGCCCGGCTGTTCGAACGCACCAGTCGCCGCGTGCGGTTGACACCGGCGGGCGAGGCGTTCCTGCCCGCCGCCCGCCAGTGCCTGGAGGCGGCCGAGCGGGCGACGGCCGAGGTGGCCGCGGCGGTCGGAGTGGTCCGCGGGCGGCTCGCCGTGGGTCTGATCCCGACGGTCACGGCCGTGGACATCGCGGCCGCCCTGCGCGACTTCCATGAGCGGTACCCCGACGTCCGGATCAGTCTGCGCGTCGGGGCGAGCGACGAACTCACCCACCAGGTCGAGGAGGGCGACCTCGACGTGGCCTTCCTCGGGCTCCCCACCACCGCACGGCTCGACGGCGTCGACTCCAGGGAACTCGCCCGGGACCGGCTCGTGGCGGTGGTCGCGCCGGGTCATCCGCTGGCCGGAGAGACGGCGGTCGACCTGCGCCGTCTCGCCCGCGAGGTGTTCGTGGACCTGCCGGCCGGGACGGCCGGTCGTGTCCAGTCCGACCTGGCCTTCTCGGCCGCCGGCCTCAGCCGCGAGGTCGCCTACGAGGTGACGAACGCGGACTTCCTGGCCCGGCTCGTCGGGCAGGGGCTCGGCATCGCCATGCTCCCGCACGCCTTCGCCCCCCGGCTGGCCGGTGTCACCACCGTCGAGGTCACCGACGCGCCGACCCGGGTCGAGCACGTCGTGTGGAGCCGCGCGGGCCGCACCCCCGCGGCGAGCGCGTTCCTCGCCGCCCTCGGCATCCCGGGACCCGGCGTGGAGTGACCGGCGCGGCCGAGGACCCGGCGGCGGGCGGGCAGGCGCGGGCCCGGCCCGCCCTCACGCACGTGTGCTCCGGCCGGGAACCGGCCGGAGCACACGAAGGGACCACCGCACGCGGCCACGCCGCGAGGGGGCGTCCGGCCTGATCGGCAAGACGCCCCTGGGAGGCGCCGCGGGCTCGCGTCAGCGGCCGGCGAGCAGTTCCAGGGTGTCGATGACGCGGTGGGAGAAGCCCCACTCGTTGTCGTACCAGGCGACCACCTTGACGTGGCGGCCCTCGACGCGGGTGAGCGCCGAGTCGAAGATCGACGAGGCGGGGTTGCCCGTGATGTCGGACGAGACCAGCGGGTCGTCCGAGTACTCCAGCACACCCTTCAGCGGGCCCTCGGCCGCCGCCTGGTACGCAGCCAGCACGTCCTCGCGCGTCACGTCGCGGGCGACCGTCGTGTTGAGCTCGACGATCGAGCCAACCGGCACCGGGACGCGGATCGAGTCGCCGGACAGCTTGCCGTCGAGGTTGGGGAGCACGAGGCCGATCGCCTTGGCCGCACCGGTCGTGGTCGGCACGATGTTGACACCGGCGGCGCGGGCGCGGCGGGGGTCGCGGTGCGGGCCGTCCTGGAGGTTCTGCTCCTGGGTGTAGGCGTGCACCGTCGTCATGAAGCCGTGCTCGATGCCGGCCAGGTCGTCCAGCACCGAGGCGAGCGGCGCGAGCGCGTTGGTCGTGCACGAGGCGTTGGAGACGATGGTGTGCAGATCGGCGTCGTAGGCGTCGGAGTTGACTCCGTACGCGAGCGTGATGTCGGCGCCGTCGGCCGGGGCGCTGATCAGCACCCGCTTCGCACCGGCGTCGATGTGGGCGCGGGCGGCCTTGGCGGACGTGAAGCGGCCTGTCGACTCCACCACGATCTCGACACCGAGCTCGGCCCACGGCAGCTGGGCCGGCTCACGCTCGGCCAGCACCTTGATGCGGCGCCCGTCGACGATCAGGGTGTCGCCGTCGACCGAGACCGGGCGGCCCAGCCGGCCGGACGTCGAGTCGAAGGCGAGCAGCCGTGCCAGCGCGGCAGGCTCCGTCAGGTCGTTGACGGCCACGATCTCGAGGCTGCTGTCGCGCTCCAGCAGCGCTCGCAGCACGTTGCGTCCGATGCGGCCGAATCCATTGATGGCAATGCGAGTCATGAGCGGTGTCCCTTCGGTTCGAACACCACCCTCGCGCGCCCGCGCCCTCCCCGACAGCGGCGAGATCGCCACCCTCCGCAAGGATCGCGCCAGCCTCTCGCGGTGAGCCGTGGCGCTCGTCCGGGTGGGCGGGCCTACTCACCGCGGGCGAAGGTCCGCCGGTACTCGCTGGGTGAGGTTCCCAGGATCCGCTGGAAGTGCAGCCGCAGGTTCGCGCCCGTCCCCAGGCCCACGTCCGCGGCGATCTGCTCGACGCCGCGCTCGGAGCGCTCCAGCAGCTCGCGCGCCATCTCGACGCGCGCCCGCATCACCCACTGCATCGGGGTGTACCCGGTGTCCTCGACGAACCGGCGGGAGAACGTCCGCGCCGACACCCCGGCGTGGCGCGCCAGTACCTCCAGCGTCAGCGGTTCGCCCAGCCGGTAGAGGGCCCACTCGCGGGTGGCCGCGAACCGCTCCCCCAGTGGTTCCGGAACGCTGCGGGGCACGTACTGCGCCTGTCCACCGCTGCGGTACGGAGCCGCCACCAGGCGGCGGGCGGTGTGGTTCGACGCGGCGATCCCCAGATCCCCGCGCAGGATGTGCAGGCACAGGTCGATGCCCGAAGCGGCGCCGGCCGAGGTCAGCACGCTGCCCTCGTCGACGAAGAGCACGTTCTCGTCCACCCGGACCTGCGGGTACCGCGCCGCCAGCGCCCGCGCGTAGTGCCAGTGCGTCGTGGCGCGCCGCCCGTCCAGCAGGCCCGTCGCCGCCAGGGCGAACGCGCCCGTCGAGATCGCGGCCAGCCGCGCGCCCCGCGCGTGCGCGGCGACCAGTGCCGACACCACGGCGGGCGGCGGATCGTCCCGGTCGGGGTAGCGGTATCCCGGCACGAAGACGATGTCCGCCCACGCGAGCGCCTCCAGGCCGTGCGCGACCGCGTACGACAGGCCGTCGCCGCCCGTCACCAGGCCGGGGGCGGCCCCGCACACCCGCACCTCGTAGGGCATGCTCCCGCGGGTCGTGAACACCTGCGCCGGGATACCCACGTCCAGCGGCTTCGCCCCTTCCAGTACGAGGACGGCCACACGGAACAAGTCGGAATCGGACACGAGCGAAAGCCTACGCAGCCCGCGCCGGGTCGCGCCCCCGCCACCGCGGGTCGCCGTCGAAGATCACGGAGGGGCCGGCGGGGCGGCCGGACGGCGGGACGCGGACTCGGTCAGGAGAGGCCGCCGTTGCTCGTCAGCAGTTGTCCGTTGACCCACTGGCCCTGCGGTGAGCACAGGAAGTCGACCAGGTGGGCGGCGTCGCGCGGGGTGCCGAGGCGGTCGAGCGGTGTCCGGCGACGGACCACGTCGCGCAGGTCGTCGCTCATCCAGCCCGTGTCCACCGGTCCCGGATTGACGGCGTTGGCGGTGACACCGAGGTGGGCGAGCTCGTGCGCCGCGGCGAGGGTGATCCGGTCCAGGGCGCCCTTGCTCGCGCCGTAGGGGAGGTTGCCCACCGTGTGGTCGCTGGTCAGGCTGACGACGCGGCCGGTGCCGTGCGGGCCGGTGAAGCGCCGGCCGTACTCGCGGATCAGCAGCCATGCGGCACGCGCGTTGACGGCGAAGTGGCGGTCGAAGCTCTCGACCGTGGTGTCGAGCAGGCCCGAGTCGACCGACTCGCAGTGGCACATCACGAGTGCGGTGACCGGTCCGAGGCGGCGTTCGGCCTCGTCGAAGACACGGGCGGGTGCCTCCGGGTCCGCCAGATCCGCCTCGACGGCGGCGGTGGCCGCGCCGGCCTCGGCGAGGTCCGAGGCGATCGCCTCGCTCGCACCGCGCTGGGCGCCCCACGCCATGCGCGCGTCGTACGGGGTCCAGTAGGTGAAGGCGATGTCCCAGCCGGACTCCGCGAGACGCCGGGCGATGCCCGCGCCGATGCCGACACTGCGGCCGACGCCGGTGATCAGCGCCAACGGCCTGGGCTCCGGGTGCTGTTGTTCCTGAGAAGACGTCACGGCACGGGATCGTTCGCGACCGCTCCCGGCGACGCAAGCGCATTTCACCGCCGGATGCCGGTCCAGGGTCCGCGGGAGACGGAGCGCGATCCTGGACGAGGGCGGTGCGCGAGGGCGTACGGGGCCGGTTCGCGAGGCGTCCGCGGGGACCGGCGCGCGTCGGCCACGCAGGCCGGATCAGGCGGGTCGGACGTCATCGGCCGAATCCGTCGGCAGCCGCCCACCCCGCGGCACTAGGCTCGGCGGGGTGAGCAGCGAACTGGCAGGTCGGACCACGGCGGACGGCACGGCGGGCGCGGAGGCCGGGGCAGAGACGGGGACGGCGGAGGCCGACGGGGGCGTGCGCGGCGCGCGATACCGCCGTGAGGAACTGGCCACGGCGGCCGGAGTGAAGGTCCGGAACCTGCGGTACTACCAGGAGCGCGGTCTGCTTCCCCCGCCGCGGCGCGAGGGCCGCATCGCGTGGTACTCCGAGGACCATCTGGCCCGGCTCCGGCTGATCGACGACCTGCTCGGCCGGGGGTACACGGTGAACGGGATCGCCGAGCTGCTGGCGGCCTGGGAGCAGGGCGGCGGGATCACCCAACTGCTGGGCGTGGAGCGGGAGATGACGCGCGACTGGGTGCAGGAGGAGCCGGTCACCGTCGGTCTCGCCGAGTTGCGTGAGATGTTCGGCCCGGCCGCGACGCCCCAGGACACCCGGCGGGCCGCGGCCCTGGAGTACGTACGGGTCGACGGGGACACCGTCACGTTCCCGAGCAGGCGCCTGCTGGAGGCGACCCTGACCCTGGTGCGGCAGGGGGTGCCGTTGGCGGAGATCCTCGACGCCGGGGACTTCGTGCAGACACAGGCCGCGGCGCTCGCGGACCGGTTCGTCGCGCTCTTCCGGCGGCACGTCATCGGCCCGGAAGGGCTGGAGCGGCTTTCGGCCGCCCAGTTGGATCACGTCGCGGAGGCGGCCGGGGCGTTGCGCCCGGTGGCGGGAGAGGTCGTGGCCGCGGAGTTCGCGCGAGCGATGGCCCGCCGCGTCGAGGCGGAGGTGGCCGCGCTCCTGCGTACGGAGCAGTAGGACTTGGCCGAAAGGGGGCGCTCGCGCAACCTTGCCAACCACCATTGGCACTCTTACATTCAACTCCACGGTCATACCGGCGAGTAACGATCACGCACGCCGCGATCACGCCCGTGCCGACCGGTTCGCACTCCACCGCACCCCACCACTCACGCGAGGGGATCCGACATGGAGCACGATTTGGCGGAGCACGACTCGGGCGACGGAAAAGTCAGATGGCGGCGCTTCGCCGTCCTGACCGTCCCGGCCGTCGCCGTCACCGCCGGCCTGGGCATCGCCCTGGCCCAGGGGGCACTGGCCGCCTCCTTCGCCGTGTCCGGCCAGCAGTTCAAGGTCTCCGCCGAGAGCCTGGACGGTGAGGGCTTCGTCCAGTACGGCAGCGTGGACGTCAACGCCCGCGACGAACTCATCCCGGTCGCCGTCACCGCCATCAAGAAGGCCGAACTCAACAGCCTGTGCCAGTCGGTGGTCACCTCGCTCCCGGTGATCGGCGACGTATCGCTCAACCTGACGGCCGGCCGCAAGACCCCGGTCGAGGCGACGAACCTCTTCGTCGACGCCACCCAGCTCTCCGGCAACGCGAGCTTCACGAACATCGAGATCGGCCGCGACGCGTCCACCCTCGACAAGGGGCCGGACGACGCGCAGGGCATGCAGGACCTGTTCTCGCAGCAGGCCGACACCGTGCGGATCACCGATCTCAGGCAGACGGCGTGGGCGACCATCGCCGGCACCTTCACCCTCTCCGGCCTGGACCTGAAGATCAGCAAGGGCAAGAAAGAATGCTTCTGACGCCCCTGCGGACGCGGTTCCGGCGGTGGCGCCGCAGCCGTCCGTTCTGGGGCGGCCTCGTCGCCGCACTCGCCGGCGCCGAGATCTGCGCCCTGCCGCTCGCCCCCCTCAAGGTCATGCTCACCCAGGGCGTCGCGGGGATCCCGTCCGTCCTGATGGGTCTCGTGATGATCGTGCTGGGCGTGTCCGTCTGGTTCGCTCCGCACTACCGCACCCTCGCCGGGATCGTCACCACCCTCATCGCCACCGCCGCGCTGGTGCTCTCCAACCTGGGCGGCTTCCTGATCGGGACGCTGCTCGGGATCCTCGGCGGCGGCCTGATGTTCGCCTGGCAGCCGCGCGTCCCCCGGCGCGGCGCACCCGGCACCCCGGCCGAGTCCGCCACCCAGGCCGAGTCCGATCCGACCTCGGTGTCCTAGGTTCCTGGCCGACAACGGTGTCACGGACGGTATCCGCGTCCGTCCGGACACCGGCACGCGAACCCGAGCCGCCGGCTCCGCCACGGGCGGCGGGGCCGGGCACGACCAGGGTCCCGTACGCAGCCGCACGCACCGCACCCATCCCCACACCGCACGACCATCCCCAAGGAGCACACTCATGAGCCGCACGCACACGTCCCTCGCCCTCGGACTGATCGCCGCCGGCGCGCTGACGCTCGGCGCCGCCTCCGCCACCGCCGCCCCGTTACCGCTGGCCGGCCCGACCACGGTCACCCCGGCCGGCCACGCGTTCAAGGCCACCCTCAGCGGCAAGGCCACCCTCAAGGCCGGGTCGGTCACCGTGACCTGCACGGTCTCCGTGTCCACCGGCTCCGTCCCGGCTGCCCCCGGCAACCACAACCCCGCCGGCCCGGTCTCCTCACCGATCTCCGCCCCGACCTACGGCTCCTGCACCGCGAGCCTGCCCGGCGTCACGCCGACCGTGACGACCAGCGGCGCCTGGGCGGTCTCCATGCAGGACGGCGCCCCCGTCACGGCCACCATGTCCGTCCCCACCGGTGGCCTCGTGGTCCACACCTCCGGCCTGGCCTCGTGTACGGTCGTGGCCGCCCCCACCGCGGCGGCGAGCGTGCCGGGGACCTGGGCGAACGGCTCCCCGTCCACACTGACCTTCACCAACGCCTCGGTCCCGGTCACGGTCACCGGCGGGTTCGGCTGCCCGACGAGTGCGACGACCTCCACGTTCAACGCCGTCTACAAGGTCACGGACACCACCGACCCGGCGCAGCAGATCACCGTCACCCCGTAGGGCTCCTCGGCCCGGTCCGGCCGGGTCGGGTCGGGGAGCAGGGCGCCACGTCGCCGTCGTGCGGTCAGAGAACGGGGCCGTACGACGGCGCACGGCGTGCCCGGTGGCGGGGCGAGCGGCGTTCTCCCCCGGGGCCCGGACTCCCCCTGACCGAAACCGTGATGACGGTGCATCAGCCCCGTCCTTGCGATGACGGCACATCAGAGCGGGTCGGCAGCAGGCCGGATGAGCGGCGGAAAGGGGCGATCCGCACCGCGTCGCCCCGGCGTGAGCGCATTCTGACCCACTTGCTCACACCTGCGGCAAAGTATGCCTGTGCATGGATACCGATCCGGTCAAGAGAGTTCTCACCTGATCAACTACTCACCTATAGTGCGGTCGTCAGGCCTCCTTCCCGTGTGTGCCCGCTCCCGAGAGTCTGGTTGATGTCGGCGTCGTCCACTCCCTTCCGCCCTGCCCTGATCGCCTCTCTGCTGACGGCCGCCGCGGGTGGTGCGCTCGCCACGGCGGCGGCGACCTCGGCCCCGGCCGAGGTCCGTCCCGCACTGGGCTGGTTCGCCGCCTGCGGGGTCCTGTTGCTCTCCGCCGCGGCCTTCGCCGTGACCTGGTACGGACGGACCTCCCGCACGCTGGGCCGGCGGGCCGAGACCCTCGCCGCCGAGATCGCCTCCCGGGACGCGTACTTCAGCCGCCGCACCAGCGACCTGGAACAGACGACGGAGGCCCTGAAAGCCCGGTACGCGGCGGAGGCGGCCGCGTCGGAAGCGGCCCGGGCCGCGCAGGCGGAGGAGCTGGTCCGCGCCCACACGACCGCGATCGAGAAGCTGACCGGCGAACGGACCGCCGAGGTCGAGCGGTTGGAGTCGCGGCTGCGCCGCGCGGAATCCGGCCGGTCCGCCGCGATGGCGGCCGCGGCCAACGCCGCCGGGCGGATGCAGGCACTCGCCACCAGCATGCTGGCCGACCTGCGGGAGATGGAGCATCGGCACGCCGACGAGAACGTCCTGACGGACCTGCTCCGCCTCGACCACCGCACCGCCCAGGCGGGTCGGCTCGCCGACTCCATCGCCGTGCTGACCGGAGCCCGCTCCGGACGGCGCTGGGCCCGCCCGATCGTCATGGAGTCGATCCTGCGCGGCGCGATGGGACGCATCGGCGGCTACCAGCGCGTACGGCTCCACTCCAGCAGCGACGCGGCCGTCGCCGGTCACGCGGCCGAGGGCGTCATGCACGCGCTGGCCGAACTCATGGACAACGCGGCCAACTTCTCGCCGCCCACCGCCGAGGTGCACGTCTACGTCGAGGAGGTCCCGGCCGGGATCATCGTCGCCGTCGAGGACAGCGGCCTGGTGATGAGCGACGTGCAGCTGCGGCGCGCTGAGGCCGCGGTCGGCGCGGAGACCCAGGACCTGGCCGGCCTGTCCGGCACGCGGCTCGGCCTGGCCGTGGTGGGGCGCCTCGCGCGCAAGCACGGCCTCACCGTGTCGTTCCGTCCTTCGGCCCGCGGCGGCACCGGCGCACTGCTGATGCTCCCCCAGGAGCTCATCACCCGGATGCCGTTGGAGCCCTCCCCCGCCGACGCCCTGCCCCCGGTGTCCGGCCGGGCGGTGTCGGCCTCCGCGGCACTCCCGAGGCAGGCGACCGAGCCGGACCGGGCCCCGACGCCGCCGACAGGGCCCGGGGCGCCCGCCCCCGCTCCTGTGGCGGCCTCCGAGCCCGAGACCGTCCACGACACGGCGTCCGAGAGCACGGGCGACCATCCGCGGTTCGGCGAGAGCGGCCTGCCGCAGCGCCGTCGCGGACGGGCGCTGGCACAAGCCCACCCCGAGGGGCCGGAGGCCGCCGCCGAGAAGGCTCGCTCGGGGGGATCCCGCGGCGCGGCCGCGGCCGGTGCCGCGACGCGCTTCGGCACCTTCCGCCGTGCGGTCCGGGGAAGCACCGCGGCCGAGCCGGGCACCTCGGCGGCCGGACGGCTCCCGTCGGACGAGGACTCCTCCACAGCCGGTTCCGGGCCCGTCGACGCCTCCCCGGCCGGGGAGACCTCCGCCGGATCCCGTCCCGCCCCGGACCGTCCGGCGGCCGATGAACCCGCCGCCACCCCGTCCGCATCCTCCGACCAGGCCGCCCGGACGTCCGCCCCGCGGACGCCGCCGTCCTCGAACTCCTCGCTCCCGGAAGGCAATCCGCAATGACCGGCACCACCACCGACGAGAAGCTCAGCTGGCTCCTGGAGGGCCTGCTGGAACGCACCCCGGGCACCCGTCACGCCCTGGTGCTCTCCCGCGACGGCCTCAAGCTCTGCCGCACCCCCGAGCTCTCCGTCGACCAGGCCGACCAGCTGGCCGCGATCGCCGCGGGGATCCAGAGCCTGTCGCACGGTGCCTCCGTGGAGTTCGGCGACGGCACCGGCGGGGTCCGCTCCGCGATGGCCGAGTTCTACGGCGGCATCCTCTTCATCGTGGAGGCGGGCGAAGGCGCCCACCTCGCCCTCGTCGCCGACGAGGACGCCGACGCGGGGCTGGTGGGCCACAACATGTCGGAGCTGGTCGAGCAGCTGGGCGAGTACCTCGTCGCGAGGCCCCGGGGATGAGTGGCGGCAGACCGGGCCGGGACGACTCCCCCGACCGGCTCTACACCCTGACCGGCGGCCGCAGCCGCGCCGGATCCGACGCCTTCGACCTGGTTACCCTGGTGGTCTCCGAGAGCGACCCCGTCCCCGGCATGCAGTCCGAGCACGCCGGCATCCTGCGCATGTGCCGTTTCCCGACGGCCGTGGTGGAGGTGGCGGCCGGACTGGGCCTGCCGGTCTCGATCACGCGGATCCTGCTGGCCGACCTCCACGACGCCGGCCGGATCAGCGCACGGCATCCCCGCGTCTCGTACCGCCTTCCCGATCCCGACATCCTGGAGCAGGTGCTCGTTGGACTCCGTAACCTCTGAACAGCGCCAGACCCTGCACAGCACCGCCGACAACGGACTGAAGATCGTCGTCGTCGGCGGTTTCGGAGTCGGCAAGACCACCATGGTCCGCTCGGTCAGCGAGATCCGTCCGCTGAACACCGAGGAGACGATGACCCAGGCCGGCGAGGGCGTCGACGACACCGCCGGTGTCACCGAGAAGACGGCCACCACCGTGGCCTTCGACTTCGGCAGGATCTCGCTGGACGCCCGCAACGTCCTCTACCTGTTCGGCGCGCCCGGCCAGGAGCGGTTCTGGTTCCTCTGGGACCGGCTGTTCTCCGGCACGCTCGGCGCGGTCGTGCTCGTCGACACGCGGCGGCTCGCGGACTCCTGGTACGCGATCGACCGGCTGGAGCACCACGGCACCCCGTTCGTCGTCGCCTGCAACGACTTCGGCGGCCCCGCCCACACCCCGGCCCAGATCCGCGAGGCCCTCGACCTCGCCGACGGGGTCCCCCTGGTCTTCTGCGACGCCCGTTCCCGCGAGTCCAGCAAGCAGGTCCTGATCTCGCTCCTCGAACACCTGCGGACCGTCATCGCCCCGGACCCCCAGCCGACCCCCCAGCCGATCCCGGAGCCCGCCCCGTGACCCTTCCCGACTCCCCGCCCGTCCCGCTGAGCGGGCCCCGGTTCCAGACCGACCCGGTCGAGCTGTACCGGCAGATCCGGCGCGACCACGGGACCGTCGCCCCCGTCGTGCTGGACGGGGACGTCCCCGCCTGGCTGGTCCTCGGGTACCGGGAACTGCACCAGGTCACCAGCGACCCGGTGCTCTACTCCCGCGACTCCGAGCTGTGGAACCAGTGGGACGCCATCCCCGAGGACTGGCCCCTGCTGCCCATGATCGGCCGCAAGCAGCCGTCCATCCTCTACACGGTCGGCGAGCGCCACCGCGAGCGCGCCGGGGTCGTCTCCGGGGCGCTGGAGGCGATCGACCCGTTCGTCCTCAGGGAGCGCGCCGAGCACTTCGCCGACGAACTCATCGACGGGCTGTGCGGCAAGGGCTCGTGCGACATCATCGCCGAGTACGCGATGCTGCTGCCGGTACGGGTGCTGGCCAGCGTCTACGGATTCGCCGACGAGCAGGGCCCCGGGCTGGTCACGGCCATGAACGACATGATCAACGGCCAGGAGGGGGCGCTGGAGGGCCAGCGTCACCTGGCCGAATCGATGTTCGCGCTGCTCGCGGCCAAGGCCGAGGCGCCGGGCGACGACGTGGCCTCCCGGATGCTCGGCAACCGGTCCGGGTTCACGGTGGAGGAGGTCGCCCAGGACCTCATGGTGATGATGGCGGCCGGTCACCAGCCCACCGCCGACTGGATCGGCAACTCCCTGCGCCTGATGCTCACCGACGACCGGTTCGCGGCCTCGCTGGCGGGCGGGCGGCACAGCGTGGGCGAGGCGATGAACGAGGTCCTGTGGGAGGACACGCCGACCCAGAACGTCGCCGGCCGCTGGGCCTCGCGCGACACCCGGCTCGGCGGACGCCGGATCGGCCGCGGCGACCTGCTGCTGCTGGGCCTGGCCGCGGCCAACTCGGACCCGCACGTGCGGACCGACTCCGGGGCCCTGACCGGCGGCAACAACGCCTACCTCTCCTTCGGCCACGGCGAGCACCGCTGCCCGTTCCCCGCCCAGGAGGTCGCCGAGACCATCGCCCGGACGGGCATCGAGGTGCTGCTCGACCGGCTGCCGGACGTGGATCTCGCGGTCCCCGCGGACGCACTCAGCCGTCGTCCCTCCCCCTGGCTGCGCGGCCTGTCCGCGCTCCCCGTGACCTACACCCCGACTCCCGCCCTTGGAGCACCGAGATGAGCTGCCCGTACGACCCGACCGCCGCCTCCGGCACCGACGCACTCACCCTGGACCCGTTCGTCGCGGACCTCGACGGCGAGAGCGCCCGGCTGCGCGCCGCCGGTCCGCTGGCCCGCGTCGTCCTGCCCGGCGGGGTGGCCTGCTGGTCGGTCACCCACCACGCCGAGGCGCGGCGGCTGCTCACCGACTCCCGGCTGGTCAAGGACATCGACGTGTGGGGGGCCTGGCAGCGCGGCGAGATACCCCTCGACTGGCCGCTCATCGGTCTCGCCAACCCCGGCAGGTCGATGCTGACCGTCGACGGTGACGAGCACCGGCGGCTGCGCTCGCTGGTCGCGCAGGCGCTGACCGCGCGCCGGGTGGAGCGTCTGCGGGCCGGCATCGAGGCCCTGACCGAGGGCATGCTCGACCGGCTGGCGGAGCGTCCGGCGGGTGACGTCGTGGACCTGAAGGCCGAGTTCGCGTACCCGCTGCCGATGAACGTGGTCGGCGAACTGATGGGGGTCGACAGCGCCGACCACCCGCGGATGAAGGCCCTGTTCGACAAGTTCTTCTCGACGCAGACCCCGCCCGAGGAGGTGCCGCAGATGATGGCGGACCTGGGCGCCCTGTTCGCGGGGATCGTGGCGGGCAAGATCGACGCGCCCGGTGACGACCTCACGAGCGCGCTGATCGAGGCGTCCGAGGGCGGTGACCGGCTCACCACGGAGGAGATCACCAACACCCTCCAGCTGATGGTGGCGGCCGGGCACGAGACGACGATCAGCCTGATCGTCAACGCCGTCGTGGCCCTGGAGACGCACCCGGAGCAGCGTGCCCTGGTCCTCAAGGGCGAGGTGCCGTGGGAGAACGTGATCGAGGAGACCCTGCGCTGGTCCACGCCCACCTCGCACGTCCTGTTCCGGTTCGCCACCGAGGACATCGAGGTCGGGGACCGGGTGCTGCCCAAGGGCGAGGCCCTGATCGTCTCGTTCGGCGCGATCGGCCGGGACGAGAACCAGCACGGCCCGACGGCGGGCTCGTTCGACGTGACCCGTACGCCGAACCGGCACATCTCCTTCGGTCACGGCCCGCACGTGTGCCCGGGCGCGGCGCTGTCCCGGCTGGAGGCGTCGGTGGCGCTGCCGGCGCTGTACGCCCGCTTCCCCGAGCTGCGGCTGGCCGTGCCGCGCGAGGAACTGCGGAACAAGCCGGTCGTCACGCAGAACGACCTGTTCGACCTCCCGGTCGTCCTGACCTGACCCGCCGGGCGGGGCCATTCGGCGGCACGGCCGCCCACGCCCCGGACCGGGTCCGGGGCGCGGGCCGGTGGCGTACGTGCGGCCTGCCCGGGCCCGGCGCCCCCGAGTGGCCGCGGAGGAGTGCGGCCGGGGTCGGGCCCGCGTAGGGTCGGGAGGGCACCCGCAGTGCGCCCGCCCGGCGCTGCCGAGGAGGTGGGCCCGTGGACGACTCCGGCTTCCACGCGCTCGTCGCCGGTCTCCTGGAGGAGTCGCACCACACCGCCCCGGAGGACATCGCACGCCTGCTGCGGGACGTGGCGCTGGCCATGGGACTCCAGGGCGCCGACGTCTATCTGGCGGACGTCCAGCAGACCCATCTCGTGCCCCTCGACGTCCAGGTGCCGCGCCTCGGGGTGGAGGGCACGCTCGCCGGCCGGGCCTACAGCACCCAGACCCCCCAGACGGGTACGGACCCCGCGTGCCTGTGGCTGCCCCTCATCGACGGTGTCGAGCGGATCGGTGTACTGCGGCTGACCGGCACCGGCACGGCCGTGCCCGACCTCGCGCACGGCCGGACGCTCGCCTCCGTCACCGCGCTCCTGGTCGTCTCCAAGAGCACGTTCAGCGACACCCTCCAGCGCCTGGTGCGCACCCGTCCCATGACGTTGCAGGCCGAGCTCGCCTGGGCCTTCACCCCGCCCCGGACCGTCGGCACCCGGGCCGTGACGTCCAGCGCCGTCATGGAGCCCGCGTACGAGATCGGCGGTGACGCCTTCGACCACGCCCTGGGTGAGCGGCGGTTGCATCTGGCCGTCGTGGACGCCATGGGTCACGACGCCGCATCGGGGCTGTCCGCGGCACTCGCCCTCGCGGGCTGCCGCTCCACCCGCCGCCGTGGCCGCAGGCTCACCGACATCGCCGGCGCGGTCGACCGGACGCTCACCCGCTGGGTCCCCGAGCGGCTGCTGACCGCGGTCTTCGCCGATCTCGACGTCGCCACCGGGCGCTTCTCCTGGGTCAACTGCGGACATCCGGCACCGCTGCTGATCCGCAACCAGCACATCGTGGCGGGCGCCCTCACCCGTGAGGCCGACCTGCCGCTGGGTCTGGGGCCCCACCCCGCGTGGACTCCCCCGGCGCTCCACCACGCGCAGCTCGAACCGGGTGACCAGATCCTCATCCACACCGACGGCGTCACCGAGGCCCGCTCCGAGGAGGGCGAGCTGTTCGGCGAGGAACGCCTGGTCGACACCGTGGTCCGGGCGGTGGCGGCGGGCCAGCCGGCGCCCGAGGCGCTGCGCCGGCTGATCCGCGCCATCCTCGGCCACCAGAACGGTCACCTCATGGACGACGCCACGATCCTGCTCGCGGAGTGGCACCCCCGGACGTGACCGGGGCGCCCGGAGCCGCGTGTGACGGGCGTCACGGACGTTCTCCCTCGCACGTGTCGACCGGACGCCGTGGCGGGGGCGTATGCGGGGTGAAGCGAGAGAGATCCGGGAGTGGCTGTTGACCGTCGAGGAGTTCGAAGAGTTCTACGCCCAGACGGCGGCCCGTCTGACGGGTCAGCTGTACGTGATGCTCGGTGACCTGCACGAGGCCCAGGACGTCGTGCAGGAGGCGTTCGTCAGGGGCTGGGGACGGCGGCGGCAGCTGGATCGGGACGGGCGGCCGGAGGCCTGGATCAGGACGGTCGCCTGGCGGCTGGCGGTGAGCCGGTGGCGGGTCCGGCGGCGGTCGGCGGACGCCTGGCGGCGCCGGGACGCTCCGGTGGAGGTCGCCGGGCCGGGCCCCGAGCAGGTGGCGCTGGTCGACGCCCTGCGCGGGCTTCCGGACCGGCAGCGCCGGGCCGTGACGCTGCATTACCTGTGCGACCTGACCGTCGAGCAGATCTCCGCCGAGACCGGCATGTCCGCCAGCACCGTCAAGACCCATCTGGGCCGCGCCCGTACCGCGCTGGCCGATCGTCTGCAGGACCCGCGTATCGAGGAGGCCCCCGGTGCCTGAGCCCCACCACGACCCGTTGCGGCAGCTGTTCCGGCAGGCGGCCGACGCGGGGCAGGCGAGGGCCGCCGCCCCGCCGTTCGGGCACATCGCCGAGCGGGGCCGGCGCGCCCGGCGGCGCCGGCTCGCCGGAGTCGCCGCGGCGGCGTGTCTCGTCCTGGCCGGCGGCGGCGCCGCGACGGCCGCCCTCGTGACGAACCGGCCGGCGCCGGTGGTGCCCGCCACCACACCGTCGCCCGGTGAGTCGGAGCCGCCCACCTCCGCGCCGTCCGCGACCGCCACCGCGCCGCCGGACACGCCTGCCACCGGCGGCTCCGCGACGCCCGGCACGACGCCGCCCGGTGGCGGTCCCTCCGCGACGCGGACCCAGCCGCCGCCCGGCGGCTCCGTCACCACCCGGCCCTGACCCCCCTCACCCCGCAGGCTCGTCCACCCCGCAGCACGCGGGGCGGTCGGGCATGCCCGCAGACACCCGAGAGAGCCCCTCCCGATGACGCTCCACCCGCCCGGAACGCGTGGGCGCACGCCCGCCGCCACCCCCCTCCGGCCCCCGAGGTCCGCTCCCGCGCCGGCGGCGCGGCCGGCCGGGCGAATCTCCGGACACCTCCGCCGCATCCTCCGGCTCCAGCCCGGCGACGGCGAGGTGCTGACCCTGTATCTGGCCGTACGGGCGGGCGTCTGGGTGGTCGCCTACTGCACGCGCCTGCTGTTCCCCGCCGATTCCGGGAGCCACGTCCCGGCCGGGCCCCTCGCTCCCTTCGAGCACTGGGACTGGGGCCACTACCTGCACATCGCCCGCGACGGCTACTTCCCCGCCGACCCGGGGCCCGGCGGCGGCGACAACCGCGAGGCGTTCTTCCCCGGTCTTCCGCTGCTGCTGCGGGCGGTGCACGTCGTCGTGGGCGACTGGACCGCGGCCGGCCTGCTGATCTCCTTCGCCGCGGGGGCCGTGGCCGTCGTCGCCCTGGCCCGGCTGGCCCGGCCGTGGCTGCCCGACGCCGAGGGCGGGCGTCGGACGGTGCTGTTCCTGCTCGCCTCGCCCTGCGGGGTCTTCCTGGCCGTCGGCTACACCGAGGCGCTGTTCCTCGCGCTGGCGCTGCCCGCGTGGCTGGCCGCGCAGCGTCACCGGTGGGCCGTGGCGGCCGTGCTGACGGCACTGGCGACGACGGTCCGGGTCAGCGGGCTGTTCCTGGCCGCCGGGATCGCCCTGCACTTCCTGCTCGTGGCGCGGGCCGACGGACGCCATCGGCGCCGGGCGCCGTGGCTGGTGCTGCCGGCCGTGCCCGCGGCGCTGTACACCTGGTACCTCCACACCGAGACGGGCGACTGGATGGCGTGGAAGCACGCGCAGGAGCGCGGCTGGTACCGCGACTTCCACTCCCCCTGGTCGGCGTGGTCCCAGACCTGGGAGGGGGCGTTCGGGCAGACCCTGACCACGCCCTACGCGCTCATGTTCCAGGCGGAGTTGGCCGCGATGCTGGTCGGGCTCGCACTGCTCGGGCTGCTGGTGCGGCGGCGGCGCTGGCCCGAGGCGCTGTACGTCGCGCTCACGCTCTGGGCGCTCGGCACCTCGTACTGGTACACGTCGGTGCCGCGGGCCAGCCTCCTGTGGTGGCCGTTGTGGATCGCGCTGGCCCGGTGGGCGTACCGGCGGCCGCGGTTCTGCGTCGTGTACCTGTGTCTGACGGTGCCGCTGTCCGTGGTGTACGCCGTCGCGTTCATGTCGGGGCGCTGGGCCGGATAGCCCGGGGCGGTCCGGCGCACGGGTGCGGGCCCGGCCGGTTGCGGCCGGGCCCGCACCCGTGCGTGGCTACTTCGGCAGCCATGCCTTCCAGGTCGACTCGTTGGCGTCGACCCACTTCTTCGCCGCCTCCTGGGGCGACAGCTTCTCCTCGGCGATCATCAGGGAGACGTCGTTCTGTGCCTCGGTGGTCCAGCGGAAGTTCTTCAGGAACGCCGCGGCCTTCCCGCCGTTCCGCTCGAAACCGCTGTTGAGGAACTTCTGCAGCGGGGTGTGCGGGTAGGCGCACGCCACCTTGTCCGGCTCGGCGTCGCAGCCCTCCTTGTAGGCGGGCAGCTTCACCTCCGTCATCGGCACCTTCCGGAACAGCCACTGGGGCTTGTACCAGTAGGTGAGGAACGGCTTCTTCTCCTTGGCGAGCTGCTTGATCTGGGTGATCTGCGCCGCCTCGGAGCCGGCGAAGACGACCTGGTAGTCCAGGTCCAGGTTCTTCACCAGCGCCTTGTCGTTGGTGACGTACGACGGAGAGCCGTCCAGGAGCTGGCCCTTGCCGCCGCTCTCGGGGGTGCGGAGCCGGTCGGCGTACTTGTCGAGGTTCTTCCAGTCCGTGACGTCGGGGTGCGCCTCGGCGAAGTACGTCGGGACGAACCAGCCGATGTGGCCGGTGACTCCGAGGTCGCCGCCGCGGACGATGGTCTTCTTGTCGTCGACGTAGCGCTTCTCCTGGTCCGGGTGGCCCCAGTCCTCCAGGATCGCGTCGACGCGGCCCTGGCTGAGCGCGTCCCAGGCGGGGACCTCGTCGACCTGGACGGTGTCGACCCGGTAGCCCAGTTCGTGTTCGAGCAGGTACTGCGCGACGGCGACGTTCGCCTGCGCGCCCACCCAGGACTGGGTGGAGAGCGTGACGGTCCGCGCGCCCTGCGCGGCGGCGTACGGGGATGCCTGCTTGGTCATGTCGGCCGCGCCGCAGCCGGTCACGGCGACGGCGAGCAGGCCGAGTCCGGCGGCTCCGGCGATGATCGGAAGTCGCATGTCAGGCCTCCTTCTCGGGGGTGGTCCGGGTCGGTTGGGTCACCCGGTCGAGCATCAGGCCCAGGCAGACGATCGCGGCGCCCGCGACGAGCCCGGTGGCCAGGTCGCCCTGGGCGAGGCCGAACACCACGTCGTAGCCGAGCGCGCCACCGCCGACCAGGCCGCCGATGATGACGACGGCGAGCACCAGGACGACGCCCTGGTTGACGGCGAGCAGCAGGGCCGGGCGGGCGAGCGGCAGCTGGACCTGGCGCAGCTGCTGGAACCCGGTCGCGCCGAGCGAGCGGGCGGACTCCAGGGCCACCGGGTCGACGCCGCGCAGTCCCTGGGTGGTGATGCGGACGACGGCGGGCAGCGCGTAGACCACGGCGGCGGCGACCGCCGGCGCCCGGCCGACGCCGAAGAGAGCGACGACGGGGATCAGGTAGACGAACTGCGGCAGGGTCTGGAAGACGTCCAGGACGGGGCGCAGCGCGCGTTCGACGCGGGTGCTGCGGGCGGCGGCGATCGCGACGGCGAAGCCGATCACCAGGGTGACGGCGACGGCGGCGAGCACCTGGGAGAGGGTGTCGAGCGAGGCGTCCCACACGCCCAGGACGCCGATGCCGGCCATCGCGAGGACGGCGGTCAGGGCGGTGCGCCAGGTGCCGACCAGCAGGGCGAGCACGCCGACGAGCAGCAGGACCGCCCACCAGGGCAGTGCCTGGAGGCCCGAGCGCAGCGGGTCGAGCACCCACTGGGTGAAGTGGGCCGCCCAGTCGGCGGTGCCGCCGATGACCGGGACGCCCGAGTAGAGGTGGGCGGTCATCCAGTCGACGACCCTGTTGACGGGTTCGGCGATGTCGAGGTGCCAGGTGCCCGGCCACGTCGCGTGGCCCGCGAGGCGGCCGGCGACGGCCACCGCGGTCGCCGCGACGGCAGCGACGGCCCAGCCGCTCCGGCCGCGCAGGGCGGAGGTGCGGGGCGCGGCGCCGATCCGGGCGCCGGCCGCGCCCGCGGTGCGGTCGAGGACGACCGCGAGGAGCACGATGGGGATGCCGGCGGCGAGGGCCGCGCCGACGTCGACCGAGGCGAGGGCCTGGTAGACCCGGTCGCCGAGTCCGCCGGCGCCGATGACGGAGGCGATGACGGCCATCGAGAGGGCCATCATGATCGACTGGTTGACGCCCAGGAGGAGTTCCTTGCGGGCGAGCGGGAGGCGGGCGCTGAGCAGCCGCTGCCGGCCGGTCGCGCCGAGCGAGTCCACGGCCTCCAGGACGCCGGGGTCGGCGTCGCGCAGGCCGAGCGCGGTGAGGCGGGCCATCGGCGGGGCGGCGTAGACGACGGTCGCGAGGACGGCCGCGGGGACGCCGATGCCGAAGACGAGGACGACCGGCAGCAGGTAGGCGAAGGCGGGCAGGACCTGCATGGTGTCCAGGACCGGGCGCAGGGCGCGGAAGGTCCGGTCGGAGAGGCCGGCGGCCAGCCCGAGGACGCCGCCGACCAGCACGGACGCGGCGACCGCGACGACCATCAGGGCCAGGGTCTGCATGGTGGGGACCCACATGCCGAGCAGGCCGCAGACGGCGAAGGCGCCGACGGTCGTGAGCGCGAGGCGCGGTCCGGCGACGCGCCAGGCGACCAGGCCGCCGGCCGCGGTGACGCCGGCCCAGCCGGCGGCGAGCAGCAGCAGGTAGACGCCGCGGACGGACAGCACGACGCCGTTGCTGACGTGGCCGAGGAAGTACAGGAAGACGGGGTGGTCGTCGCGGTTGTCGATGATCCAGTCGCCGGTCCGGCCGAGCGGGCCGGACAGGTCGACGGTGAGGGAGGCGGGCCAGCTGCCGCCGCCCGCGAGCAGGATGCCCAGCGGGACGAGCACGACGACGGCGACGGCGAGGGGCAGGTACCTGCGGAGGGCGGCGCGGGAGACCGCGCCGGACTCGCGCAGGGGCGCGCTGACGGCTGCGGTCATGCTGCCGCCTTCCCGGTCGGGACACCGGCGACGACCGACAGCAGTTCCCTGTCGTCGACGATGCCGACGCAGCGGCCCTGGTCGAGGACCCGGACCGGGCCGCCGCTGCGGGCCACGGCCTCGATGGCCTCGGAGACGGTCGCGCCGGGGGCGAGGGCGGGGCCGTGGTCGGCCTCGTCGCCGCAGGGCGGCCGCATGGCGCTGCGGACGGTGACGACCTGCTCGCGCGGGACGTCGCGGACGAAGTCGCGGACGTAGTCGTCGGCCGGCGAACCGACGATCTGCTCGGGGGTGCCGAGCTGGACGATGCGGCCGTCGCGCATCAGGGCGATGCGGGTGCCCAGGCGCAGGGCCTCGTTGAGGTCGTGGGTGATGAACACCATCGTGCGGCCCTCCTCCCCGTGCAGGCGGACGACCTCCTCCTGCATGTCCCGCCGGATCAGCGGGTCGAGCGCGCTGAACGGCTCGTCGAACAAGAGCACTTCGGGGTCGACGACGAGCGCCCGGGCGAGGCCCACGCGCTGCTGCTGGCCGCCGGAGAGCTGGCCGGGCCTGCGGTCCTCGAGTCCGGCGAGGCCGACCTTGTCGACGGCCTCGGCGGCCTTGGCGCGGCGCTCGGCGCGGCCCATCCCCTGGATCTCCAGGCCGTAGGCGACGTTGTCGAGCACGGAGCGGTGCGGCAGCAGGCCGAAGTGCTGGAAGACCATCGAGGCGCGGTGGCGGCGCAGTTCGCGCAGCCGTGACCTGTCCATGGACAGGACGTCCTCGCCCTCCATGGCGACGCTGCCGGAGGTGGGCTCGATGAGCCGGGTCAGGCAGCGCACCAGGGTGGACTTGCCGGAGCCGGAGAGGCCCATGACGACGAAGACCTCGCCCTGGTGGACGTCGAAGGAGACGTCCCGGACGGCGGCGGTGCAGCCGGTGCGCTCACGGAGCTCGGCGGGCGGCAGGGCGGCCAGTTCGGAGCCGGGGACCCGGTCGGCCTTGGGGCCGAA
Source organism: Streptomyces sp. JL2001 (assembly GCF_050917515.1). NCBI lineage: Bacteria > Bacillati > Actinomycetota > Actinomycetes > Kitasatosporales > Streptomycetaceae > Streptomyces > Streptomyces sp. JL2001. Next base: position 419,326 of record NZ_CP169421.1, read on the forward strand.
GACCTTCCAGAGGTTCTGGACGGAGAAGGCGGACGGCGTGTTCATCAGGCATGACCTCCCAGGAGTTCGGCACACTTCTCGCCGACCATGAGGACGCCGATCATCGGGTTCACGGCGGGCATCGTCGGGAAGACGGACGCGTCGGCGATGCGCAGGCCGTCGAGGCCGCGCACCTTCAGGTCGGGACCGACCACGGCCTGTGCGTCGTCGGTGGCGCCCATGCGGCAGGTGCCGGCGGGGTGGTAGACGGTGTGGGCGACCTGACGGGCGTAGGCGCCGAGTTCCTCGTCGTCGGTGATCTCCGGCCCGGGGCATACCTCGCGCTTGAGCCAGCCGGCGAGCGGCTCGCTGCGGGCGATCTCGCGGGCGATCTTGATGCCGTCGACGAGGGTGCGGCCGTCGTAGTCGTCCTCGTCCGTGAAGTAGCGGAAGTCCAGGGCGGGTTTGACCTCGGGGTCAGCGCTGGTGAGGTAGAGCCGGCCCCGGCTGCGCGGCTTGGGGATGTTCGGGGTCATCGACACGCCGTGGGCGGGCCGCTCGTAGCCCAGCCGCTCCGGGTTGTCGGTGAAGGGGACCTGGTAGAAGTGGAACATCAGGTCCGGGCCCGGGGACGCGGGGTCGCGCCGTACGAAGAGTCCGGCGTCGCTGTCCATCGCGGAGTTCTCCGGGATGGGTCCGTGGGTCTCCCAGACGATGACCGACTCGGGGTGGTCGAGCAGGTTCTCGCCGACGCCCGGCAGGTCGTGCACGACGGGGATGCCGAGCGCCTCCAGGTCCGCCCTGGGGCCGATGCCGGAGTGGAGGAGCAGCCGCGGGGTGTCGACGGCTCCGGCGCAGACGAGGACCTCGCGGCGCGCCTCGACGAGGAGTTCCGCGCCGTCCCGGGTGCGCACGTGGACGCCGCGGGCCCGGGTGCCGTCGAGTTCCAGGCGGTACGCCCAGGTTTCCAGCATCAGGCGGAGGTTGGGGCGCCGGTCCATGACGGGGTGGAGGTAGGCGACGGAGGCGGAGGAGCGCTTGTTGTCCTCGGGGTGGTACGCGAGGTCGAAGAATCCGACTCCCTCGTGGAAGGGGGCCTTGTTGAACCCCTCGACGCGGGGCACGCCGAGGGCGCCCTGCGCGGCGTCGACGAAGTCGCGGGCGATGGCGTTGCGGTCGTTCTCGTCGACCGGGACGATGTTGTTCAGGAGCCGGTCGAAGTACGGCTCCATGGCCTGCGCGTCCCAGCCGTCGGCGCCGGCCTCGGCCCATTCGTCCCAGTCGGACGGCAGGGGCTTGAAGGATATGAGGGTGTTGTGCGAGGAGCAGCCGCCGAGCACCCGGGCGCGGCTGTGCCGGATGTGCGAGTTGCCCCGGGGCTGTTCGGTGGTGGGGTAGTCGTAGTCGAGGTCTCCGCCGAGCAGGCCCATCCAGCGGCGCAGGGTCAGGACGTCGGGCCGGTCGACGTCGGAGGGGCCGCCCTCGATGACGGCGACGGTGACGTCGGGATCGTCGGTGAGGCGGCGGGCCAGGACGGACCCGGCGGTGCCGCCGCCGACGATGACGTAGTCGTACGTGGTGGTCATGGTGTGCTCTCCCGGCTCAGCCCGCGAACCAGCGCACGGGGCGCGGGGCGAGGTTCTGGTAGACGTGCTTGGTCTCGCGGTACTCGGCGAGCCCGGCGGGGCCCAGTTCGCGGCCGATGCCGCTCTTGCCGAAGCCGCCCCACTCCGCCTGCGGGAGGTAGGGGTGGAAGTCGTTGATCCAGACGGTGCCGTGGCGCAGCCGGCCGGCGACGCGGCGGGCGCGGGCCGCGTCGGCCGACCAGACGCCGCCGGCGAGGCCGTACTCGGTGTCGTTGGCGAGTTCGACGGCCTCGTCCTCGGTGCGGAAGGTCTCGACGGTCAGGACCGGGCCGAAGACCTCCTCGCGGACGACGCGCATGCCGCGGTGGCAGTGGTCGAGGACGGTCGGGCGGTAGAAGTGGCCGGGGCCTTCGGGGCGCCGGCCGCCGGCGCGCAGGACCGCGCCCTCGGCGAGGGCGGAGGCGACGTACTCCTCGGTCCGGGCGAGCTGCCGGGCGGAGACGAGGGGGCCGCACTCGACGCCCGGGTCGGTGCCGCGGCCGAGGCGGATCAGGTCGGCGCGGCGGGCGAGTTCGGCGACGAACCGCTCACGCAGCGACTCCTCGACGATGAGGCGGGAGCCGGCCGAGCAGACCTGGCCGCTGTGGATGAACGCGGCGTTGAGGGCCTGGTCGACGGCGGTGTCGAAGCCCTCGTCGGTCGTGCACGCGTCGGCGAAGACCACGTTGGGGTTCTTGCCGCCGAGTTCGAGGGCGACCTTCTTGACGCCGTCGGCGGCGGCACGCATCACGTGCGTGCCGCTGACCAGTCCGCCGGTGAAGGAGACGAGGTCGACGTCGGGATGCTCGGCGAGCCGTGCGCCGACGGTGTCCCCGGGGCCGGTGACGAGGTTGGCGACGCCGGACGGCAGGCCGGCCTCCGCGAGCAGGCCGAGCAGCGCGACGGTGGTGAGCGGGGTGAGCTCGCTCGGCTTCACGACGAAGGTGTTGCCCGCGGCCAGCGCCGGGGCGATCTTCCAGCTCGCCTGGAGCAGGGGGTAGTTCCAGGGGGTGATGAGGGCGCACACCCCGACGGGTTCGTGGACGACGACACTGTGGATGTCGGGCGAGCCGGCGTCGACGACCCGGCCGCCGCCCTCGCCGATGACCAGGTCGGCGAAGTAGCGGAAGGCGTCGCTGACGCAGTCGACGTCGACGCGCCCTTCCTCCAGGGTCTTGCCGGCGTCGCGGCTCTCCAGCAGACCGATGGTCTCCCGGTCGCGCTGGAGCAGGTCGGCGACGCGGCGCAGCAGCGCGGCCCGTTCGGCGACGGGTGTGTGCGGCCAGGCGCCCTGGTCGAAGGCCGTCCGTGCGGCGGCGATCGCGGCGTCGGCGTCCGGCGTCCCGCCCTCGGCCACGACCGCGAGGGTGGTGGCGTCGGCCGGGTCGAGGATCTCTCGCGTGGCGCCGGAGGCGGCGGCTCGCCACTCTCCGTCGATGTGGATGGTTCGTTGGTCCGACACGTCGCGTTCTGCCTTCCGTTCCCGTTACGTCCCCCACCAGTGCGGCTGGGCGACCGGGGGCGCTTGCCCCTGGGGTCCCGATCCATGCGCGACGACTCACCGAACGTGGCGTTCGTCACTCCGGGTAGCCGGGGCGGGGGCGGTGGAGCGGGCGGACGGGACGGGGGCGAGAGCCCCGGGCGGGCCGGGGCCGGTGAGGGTCGGACGGGGGGGCGGGACCGGCCGGTGGCCGGGTGCCGGTCGGGACGGGGGGCGAAGCGGCGAAAGCGGTAGCCGCGCTCGTATACCGCGCGGCATACTCGGCTCATGGCTGACACGACCGTCAAGATCGACGACACGACACGGGACCGGCTCAAGGCCCTGGCCGACGGCGCGGGCATGTCGATGAAGGACTACCTGGCGCAGCTGGCCGTGGAGAAGGAGCACGAGCGGCAGCTGGACACGGCGACCGCCGCGTTCCGTCGCGCCCTCGCCGCGCCGGGGGTCGCGGACCGCTTCGACGCCGACTTCGGCGGGCTCCCCGAGGCCGCGGGCCACCCGGTTTCCCGGGCGGCCTGATCCGGTGGAGCTGCTCGTCGACCACCGATGGCTCCTGGCCCGCCAGGAGGACATCCTCCGCGCGGATCTGACCGTGGACGACCTGTCGGTGCTGGTCGGCATGGCCGCCCGGCACCGGGTGAACACACCGCGCCTGGACCGGGCCGACCCGGACGCCTTCTGGCGCGCCGCGGTGTTCCTGGAGGAGTGCGTCCTGCTCCGGCCGCTGCCCGCCCGCAACGAGCTGTACGGCTACGGTCTCGCCGTCGCCTACCTGGAGGCCTCCGGGCACCGCGTCGACACCGCCTACGAGCCGTGGCGCGATCTGATCCACGAGATCCGGGCCCTGCGGCTGGACGTGTTCGGGGTGGCCGACCGCCTCCGGTCCTGGCGCCTGCCCTGAGAGATCCGGATCGCGGAAGCCCTGCGACGATCGCCGGCGGAGAGTGTCGAGAGGAGCCGTCATGATCACCTGGCGCCGGGTCACCGAGGCGGACTTCCCCCTGCTCCGGCGGTGGCTGGCGGAGCCGCACGTCGCCCGGTGGTGGAACCACGAGACGTCCGCCGCCGCCGTGGCCCGCGACTTCGGTCCGGTCGCCCGTGGGGAGGAGCCCGCGGAGGACTGGCTCGTCCTGCTGGAGGGCACCCCGGTGGGCCTGGTGCAGCGGTGCCTGTGGGGCGACTATCCGGAGTACCTGGAGGAGATGGCCGGGGTGATGGACGTGCCGCCGGCCGCGGCGACCGTCGACTATCTGATCGGCGACCCGGCGTGCACCGGGCGGGGCCTCGGCCCCCGGATCATCCGGGCCATGGTCGCGCGCACCTGGCACGACCATCCGCACTCCCCCGCCGTCGTCGTCCCCGTCGTGGCGGCGAACCGGGCGTCGTGGCGCGCCCTGGAGAAGGCCGGCTTCGTCCGGGTCGCCGAGGGCGAGCTGGAACCGGACAACCCCGTCGACGACCGGCTGCACTACGTCTACCGCATCGACCGGCCGGCCACCTCGGGGGCGTGACGCGGGAGGGCCGCGCCCGCGCGGGGTCCGGCCCGGGGCGGGGGTACGGACCGAGCCCGCGCCCGGGCTGCCCGGGCGCGGGTGCTCAGAGGCTGAGCGCGTCCTCCGCGTTCGTCATCCACGCGGTCACCGAGTTCTTGTCCGGCGAGACGTTCAGGCCCGGGGTCGACGCCTTGAGCGGCTTCTGCTCCAGGTCCGAGTCGGTGGTCATCGTCATCCGGATCGAGTCGACCGTCTTGCCCTTGCCGTCCTTGAGGCCGCCCATGAGGCCGGCGTAGGCGGACTGGCCGGGCGCGAGCCTGATCGCGTCCTCGATCCCGGGGGCCGTACCCCGCTCGGTGGCCTGGCCGTCCAGATCGCCGAAGGTGATGACCGGGTGCCCCAGGGCACGGCACGGCTTGCTGCCCTTGTTGGTGATCTTCAGCAGATAGCTGCTGGTCGTGGGCTCCGCCAGGCTCGCGGTGAACGTCACGTCGAACGTGCTGCACGGGAAGACGTCGTAGTCCGGGTCGGTGGACGATCCGCCGCCGCCTCCGGACGTCCCCTTGTCCGGGGTCGCCGAGGGGGTCGCCGGCTTCGACGGGAGCGGGGCCTTCGTCGGCGTCGCGGTCTTCGTCGGCGTCGCCGACGGGCTGCCGGCTCCGCCGCCCGAGCCGGCCGCCCCGTCGTCGGTCGGCCCACAGGCCGTCAGGGCGAGCGCGGACACGGCGACGAGGACTGCGGCGGCTCTGCGAACGGTGCTCATGATGGTGTCCCCCGATGGTGAAGCGCGAACTGCGCGGTTGAGCCGAGCTGAGCTCCAGCGTCCCGCAGAAACTTCACGGGTTGGTGACGATGTCTTGCCGAAATCACCACGGTCATCCGCGCGTCACACCCCGGGCCGGCCGTCGGATCCCGCCGCTCGCGGCGCCGGGCCCGCTCCGATCGAGGACGTCAGGTGCCGGCGACCTCGCGGCGTGCTCCGAGCCGGTGGCCGACGACTCCCGTCGTCAACAGCCCGCCGACCAGGGCGATCAGGGAGACGCCCGGTCCCGAGGCCCAGTCGACCGTCGAGGCGTGGACGGCGAACACGACCGTGGCCGCGAGGGCGATACCGGGGACGGCGATGAGCGCCGGGCGGACGCGGGCGAGGTCGTCCTCGGCCAGCGCGCCGAGGCTGCCGACCCCGAGGGACAGGGCCCAGACGCCGAGCCCCTGGGCGTCCGCGCGGTTGACCTCCCACGGGACCAGGTCCGCCCAGAAGTCCGGGCGGACCAGCAGGCCGGTGCCGAGGCCCAGCCAGCCGGATCCCACGACCGCGAGGAACGGCTTGGTCCAGCCCGGCAGCGGGGAGACGGGCGCGCCGAGCGGGGTGCGCGGCCGGCGGTACTGCAGGAGGACGCAGACTGCGGCGCCGACGGCGAGCACCCCGAGCACCGCCACCCAGCCGAGGCTGAACAGGACGAGGAAGAGCGACCCGCCCTGAGCGGCCTGCAGTTCGCCACCGTTGAGCAGGCTCACGGTGAACAGGCCGACGAGGACGATCACCAGCGGGACGACGAGCGTGCGGGCCTCCTCCCAGACGCGGGCGCGGCCGACCGCGAACAGGCCCGGCGCCACCCCGACCATCGCCGCGCCGATGAGGCCGGGGCTCAGTGCCTCCGGTGACGTCCACGCGCCGAACACCCGGCCGGTGAGGCTGGCGACGGCGACGAGACCGCCGGTCATCAGGCCGACCATGGCCACGACGGCGGACAGCAGGGCCACCCCCGCGGTCAGCTCCCGGCCGCCTGTCGTGGCCGGGAAGGGGCCGGCGGCGGCGCCGGCCTCCGCGGCGCTCCCGGTCGGGTGCTGCGTTTCGCTGCTCATCGGCGCTCCGTGGCTCGGTGTCGGGTGGGGGTTCGCCTCGGTCACGAGGGCGTGGGCACGGAGGCGCGTGGGGTGGCGGGCGTCGCCGCCGCGCCGCGCCGCCGGGCCGCTTCACCGACGTACACGACGCGCAGGCTCACCACGGCGGTCGCGGCGAAGGCGAGCACGCCGCAGCCGATCCCGGCCCCCGCGGTCAGCGCGGTGAGCCGGTCGAGATGCACGACGGGCCCGAGGACCAGCGTGGCGCCGGCCGAGAACGCCGGGGCCAGGCACAGCGCGGCCAGATGGAGCCGCCACTCCTCGCGTGCCCAGGTCCGGCCGGCGCGGCCCGCGGCCCGCTGGCGTGCGGCCATGACCGCGTAGGCGACGGCGAACGGCAGCAGGTAGGCGAGGAGGAGACGCCGGCCTTCGGCGCCGTGTTCCGTCAGCGCCCGGCCGAGCCACCACAGGCCGGCGCCGCCGGCCACGTGGGCCACGGCGAGCACCGGCCACGGCGTCCAGGAGCCGGCATCGGAGGGCAGGGTGGCGCGCCGGTCCATCGCCCGCGAGGCCAGCAGGGCGCCGAGGACGACGACGGAGCCGAGGTGCATGACCGCGACGCGGTTGACGTCCTCCATCGGCAGCCCCGGCATGAGCAGCGGCAGGCCGCCCCACTCCAGGCGCAGCAGCGGCGCGGTCATCAGGTATCCGTAGCAGAGCAGCATCCAGCGCTGGTGCAGGTCGGGCCGGCGGCCGACGGCGGCCAGGACGCCGAAGGTGACGCTGAGCGTGGTGCCGACCAGGATGGTGGCGAGGACGATCCAGAACGCCTCGCCGCTGAACGCGTCGCGCGGGGCGGTGCGCGCCAGGTAGACGGCGGCGCCGGCCATCGAGACGTACACGGTGAGCGCGAAGACGATCCCCACGGCGCGGTGCAGCCGGACGCGGCGGCGGACCGCACCGAGGAGCTGGACGGGGCCGAGCAGCATCAGCGCGCCGCCGAGGACCGAGTGGACGATCAGCGGGACGAGGCTGCGCCCGTACGGGCCGATCCGGGTCTCCAGGGCCTCGGCGACGTACCGCGGCGAGACGGCGGCGCCGAGGAGGCGTTCGCCGAACGCGGGTGCTCCCGGTCGCGCGTAGGGCCACAGCTCGGTCATGGCGAGGGGCGCGTAGCCCACGCAGACCGCCACCACGGCGAAGGTGGCCACGCGGCCCCAGGCGATCTTGCGCAGTCGGTTCACGAGGAGCTCCCGTCACCCGCTCGACCCATAGTCCTTTCTGGACTATCGCGACCGTAGGGGCAGCGCGGGGCGCGGTCAACAGCCCTGCCGGACCTCGATGTTCGGCGGGATCAGACCTCGTCCCGGTCGACCCACTGCCAGAAATCGACCATCATCCGCTCATACCGGATGCCGAACTCCAGCGCGCCCCGCTGCCCCGAGGTGAGCAGTTCCCCCACCTCGTCGGCGAGTTCCTCGTAGGCAGCGAGGGTGCGGCGGTGCTCGTCGAGCTGCACGGGGGCCAGGTCCTGCGGACGCGCACCGAACCAGAGCTTGAGGATGCCGCGTTCGCGCGCCTCGACGGGTACGAAGGCGGGGTCGTCGAGCCAGCCGCGCAGCGCGGTGCTGCCCGCGTCGGTGAGACGCATCAGCCGCCGGTTGCGTCCGCCGCTCTGCCGGGTCTCCGAGAGCAGACCCGCTTCCAGGAGGCGGTCGCACTGCGCGTACACCTGCGCGTGCGGCATCGACCAGAACGGCGCGACGGTCCTGGCGGCCTCGACCTTGACGTCGTACGGGCTCGCCTCGCCCAGTTTGTCGACGATGCCGAGGACGAGGAACGAGGGCGTGGTCAACCGGGCTTCGGGCATGCGGCGACCGTATCGCGGCACCGCGGGCGCGGTGGTGCGCACGGTCGGACGAGGGGGTGGGCCGGGCCCGCGGCGAGCGGTGCCGCCGGCGGAGGACTCAGGCGTCCTTCTCCATCGTGGGGCGCAGGCGCTCCAGCAGGGCGTAGAGGGTGGCGCTCTCGGCCTCGTCCAGGGTGTCGAGCGCGGTGTGCGTGGCCTGCATCTCCTCGCGCACGCGACGGATGACGTCGCGGCCGGCGTCGGTGGCGACGACGTTCTTGACGCGGCGGTCCGAGGGGGCGGCCTCGCGCCGGACCAGTTCGCGGGCCTCCAGGCGGTCCACGATCCCGGTGACGTTGGACGCGTCGCACACCAGCCGGGTGGCGAGACCACGCATGGGCACCGGGCCGTCGAGCTGCGCGAGGACCTTGGCCTGGGTGGAGGTCAGGCCGTAGCGGGCGGCGGCGGTCGCGAAGTCGCGCCACTGCGCGGTGCCGATCACGGCGAGCAGCTCCAGGAGCTGGAGCTTGGTCGGGGCCTGCGGGGCGGTGGCGCTCATACGGGCAAGGGTACGACCGATGCTTCACATTATCAATTGTTTACTTGACCTCCTTAACTATCGACCTCTACCGTCGACGAAGTACTTGATGTTCTCAAACATCTACGCCCTGAATCTTCGAGAAGGTCCTCCCCGCCATGAGCCCCGCCTCCGCCCCCGTCACCGCCGGGCGCAGGAGCGAGACGATCGTCGTCTTCGCCCTGAGCCTCGCCGCCATGGTCGTGTCGATGATGCAGACCCTGCCGGTCCCGATCCTGGGACTGATCCGCGACGACCTCGGCGCCTCGACCGCCGAGGTCAGCTGGGTCACCACCGCCACGCTGCTGTCCGCGGCGGTCTTCACGCCGCTGCTCGGCCGCTTCGGCGACCAGCACGGCAAGAAGCCCACCCTGGTCGGCGTGCTCGTGGTGATGGTGGCGGGATCCGTCGTCGCCGCGCTCGCGACGTCCCTGCCCCTGCTGGTCCTGGGCCGGGTGCTCCAGGGCGCCGCCACCGCGATCTTCCCGCTGGCCCTCTCCGTCCTGCGCGAGGAGGTCCGCCCGCAGAAGCTGCCGGGAGCCATGGCGCTGGTCAGCGGCACACTCGCGTTCGGCAGCGGCCTGGCCCTCGTCGCGACCGGCCTGCTCACCTCAGGCGCCGGCGCCGACTACCGCGACGCCTTCTGGATGGCGACCGGATTCGCCGTCCTGGCCCTTCTCGCCGTCCTCTTCCTCGTCCCGGCGACCCGGCACAAGACCGGAGGCCGCACCGACTTCCTCGGCGCGCTGACGCTCGGCGTCGCGCTGCTGCTGCTCCTGCTGCCGATCTCCCAGGGCCACGAGTGGGGCTGGGCCTCCGGCCGGACGCTGGGCAGCTTCGCCGGCGCGGTCGTGGTGACCGCCCTGTGGGTCCTGGTCGAACGCAAGGTCCGCGAGCCGCTCGTCGACATGCGCATGTTCGTCCACCGCCCCGTGCTGATGGCCAACCTCGCGGGCATCCTCGTCGGCTTCGGCATGTTCGCGAACTTCCTGGGCGTCTCCTACCTCGTGCAGATGCCCCAGGCGCTCACCGGCTTCGGCTTCGACGCGTCCATCCTGCGGGCCTCCGTGGAGTTCCTTCTGCCGGGCGCGATCGTCTCGCTGCTCGCCTCCCCCGTCGGCGGCCGGATCGTCCGCGGTCGCGGTCCCCGGTTCGCGCTCGGCCTCGCCGCCGCCTTCGGCGCGGTCGGCTTCGCCTGGCTCGCCCTCGACCACGGCCACACCTTCTCGGTGATCGGTGCCGGTCTCGTCGTCGGCGCGGCCGTCAGCTTCGGCTACGCCGCCATGCCCGCCGTGATCATGTCGAGCGTCCCGCACCACCAGAGCGGCATCGCCAACGGCATCAACTCGATCTCCCGCTCCACGGGCAGCGCGATCGGCAGCGCCGTCGTCACCACGATCCTGGCCTCGAAGACCGTCGAGCACCTGCCCGCGGGCGTGCCGCCGCTGCCGGCCGAGTCCGGCTTCACCCTCACGTTCGGCATCGGGGCCGTCGCCTTCGCGCTCGTCGCGGTGATCGCCCGGTTCGGCCTGCGCGGGCAGCACGGTCCCCGGGCCGAGGCCACCACCGCGCCGACTCTCGTCGCCGCGAGCCCGCAGCACACGGACGGTACGAAGACCACGGACGGCACCGAGGGCGAGGACGTCGCCGCGGCCGCGACCGGTGATCCGGCCGGGGCCGACGAAGCGGCCGAGCCTGCCGGGGCGGCCTCCGTACGCTGACCTGCGGTCCGGGGACCGGGGACCGAACAGGACGCGGGCGCCCCGCCGGAGATGCTCCGGCGGGGCGCCCGCGTACGGTTCACCAGCGGGACGGCGGCGGGGGCACCACCACGGGCGGGCGGTCGTCGCAGGTGATGGTGTTGGGCAGCAGCCAGGCGGCGAGCCAGCCGCCGTCGTTGCCGCCCCGGTCGGTGAGACCGAACTCCGACCCGGTGGCGGGGAAGTTGAACGAGCCGCAGTTGTTGACGGCGACGGCGCCCACACCCCGCGCGTCGACGTTCTCGAAGGTGGCGGAGCCCTTGACCCGGGCGCTCAGCACGGAGGTGCCTGTTCCGTCGACGCGAACGTCCTTGAAGTGGACGGCCGGGATGTCGACCTCGTCCTTCACGCCGAACTCGCTGACCAGCATCATCGCGTTGTAGGTGCTGTCGAGGTAGTGGTCGCCGGTGACCCGGACGTCGGCGTCGATGCTCCGGTCGAGGGCGTAGAACCAGATCGCGCCGAGGCCGATCCTCCAGTTGAGGTCGAGCGTGCCGGACCGCACGGCGGTGTTGCCGGTGAAGCGGAGGGTCCCGGTGAAGGGCTCGGCGCCGAAGCGGGAGCCGGCGTGCAGGCCGCTGCCCTCGCGGACCGGGTCGGCGACCAGGTTGCCGCTGACGGTGTTGTCCCGTCCGCCGTAGATCGCGATGCCGTTGGCGAGGGTCGGCGACTGGACGGTGTTGCGGGCGAAGGTGTTGTTCGCGTCGGCTGTCCGGTCCGACCACATGGCCAGGCCGTCGTCTCCGGTGTTGCGGACGAAGTTGTTGCGGACCTCGGAATCGGTCACGCCGGTGTGGAGGTTGAGCGCGTCGGCGATCTGGTCGGCGATGACGTTGTTCGTGACCTTCACCCGGGTCATCGGGCCGTCGAACCAGAGGCCGACCTTGGTGTGGTGCAGGTAGAGGCCGTCGACGGTCGAATCGCTCATCGCGCCGCCGATGGCGTTGACCTGGTCGGTGTCCACGCGCTCGCGCACGTCGCCCTCGATCGCGAAGCCGGACAGGTGGACGCCGCGGCTGCCGCCCTCGGCCGCGCTCCGGCCGTAGAAGCCGACTCCGGTGTGGGTCGAGCCGTCGGGGGCGGGCGGGTCCAGGACGACCTGGCGGCCCTTGACGACGGTGTACCAGCTGCCGGCGCCGGTGATCGTGACGTCGTCCACGACGATGTGACGGTTGACCTGGAACGTGCCGGGCGGCAGGTAGACGGTCCTCCCGGTGCGCTTGGCGAAGGCGATGGCCCGTTCGATGGCGGGCGCGGCGTCGCGCCGGCCGGTCGGGTCGGCGCCGAAGGCGCGGACGTCGACCGCGCGGAGGTCGACGTGCGGGCGTCCGACCAGCTCCGTGTCGAGCAGGTCGATGACGGTCCAGGCGGCGGGGCTCCCCTCGGGGACGGTCAGGCGTACGCGAGCGCCGGCGCGGTGGGTCCGGCCCAGGAGCAGGCGCTGCTCGTCGTAGAAGTGCGTGGGACGGAAGGGCTTGTCGAAGGCCGGTGCCGGCGAGGTGGCCGCCGGGACGCAGGAGCACTCGGTGGTCCACCAGTCGGGGTGGAGCAGGTCCGCGCGGGGGTCGTCGGTGAAGGGGTACTGGTTGTACAGCCAGGAGTACTGGGAGGTGAGGGTCATGACCCGGCGGTGGCCGCCGTTCACCGTGACGTCCAGGGGCGCGGTGATGCCGCCGCCCTCGGGGGCGTCCGGGATGCTGTAACGGACCGTCAGGGCGTTGGCCGCGCGGGGCAGGACGAACTCGACGTACCGGCCCCGGGTGAGCCGGACCGCTGTGCGGCCGGACGCCTCGGAGGCGAGCGTGTACGGCGTCCGGTCGGGTCCGACGACGGTGCCGTCGGTCCGGGCGTTCTCCGCCTCCTGCTCGTCGAAGGCGACGTCGGCGCCGCGTCCTTCGACCAGGGCCGGGTCGAGGGCCGCACGGGTCACGACTGGTCCCGTCCCCACGGGGGGTCCGGGGCGGGGCGTGGACGAGGCGGTGGCGACGCCGTCGGCCGTCACCCCGAGGACGAGGAGGGCGCAGACGAGGACGGCGGTTCTCCTGCCGGTGCGGGCGCGGGAGGTGGCGCGGCTCGGGAACATCGGGGCTCGCTTCTGTCGGGCGGTGGGGAACGCGCGGCGTACGGCACACCGGCGGCGTGGGGACAGGGCCCGCGGGGCACGCCGAGTCCCTGCCCTCGCGCCCTGTCGGGAGGTGCGGGCAGGACGGGAGGCAGCGCGGGCGGGCGGGAGACGGCGCGGGCGGGCGGGAGACGGCAGGGGCGGGCGGGAGACGGCAGGGGCGGCGGGCGGCCGGGGTCAGGTGCGCAGCCAGACCGCCGTGTCCGCGGGCAGCCGTCCGTCGGCGTCCAGCACACCGCTGGCGAGCAGCAGTTCGTCGTGCGGCGGCAGGTCGGCGGGGGTCGCGGCGAGGTTGACGACGCAGACCAGGCCGTCGGTCCGGGCGAAGGCGAGGACGCCGTCCGGGGCCGGCAGCCAGCTGAGCGGGCCGTCCCCGAACCCCGCGCCGGCGCGTCGCTGCCGCAGGGCCTCGCGGTAGAGCGCGAGCATCGAGTCCGGGTCGGTGTGCTGGCGGTCCACGGCGTACTCGGCCCAGTCTCCGGGCTGCGGCAGCCACGGCTCGGTCGTCGCGCCGAATCCGTACGAGGGCCCCTCGGCGGACCAGGGCAGCGGGACCCGGCAGCCGTCGCGCCCCGGGTCGGTGCCGCCGGAGCGGGCGTGCATGGGGTCCTGGATGCGGTCGAGGGGGATCTCGGCCTCGGGCAGGCCCAGTTCCTCGCCCTGGTAGACGTAGACCGATCCGGGCAGGGCGAGGGTGAGCAGGGCCGCGGCGCGGGCGCGGCGGGTGCCGAGGCCGAGGTCCGTGGGCGTGCCGAAGGCCTTCGTGGCGAAGTCGAAGCCGGTGTCGGTGCGGCCGTACCGGGTGACGGTCCGGGTGACGTCGTGGTTGCACAGTACCCAGGTGGCGGGGGCGCCGACCGGTGCGTGCTCGGCCAGGGTGTCGTCGATGGTCCGGCGCAGCCGGTCCGGGTCCCAGGGACAGGAGAGGAAGTTGAAGTTGAAGGCGGTGTGCAGCTCGTCGGGGCGCAGGTAGCGGGCGAAGCGCTCGGAGTCGGGGAGCCAGACCTCGCCGACGAACACGCCGCCGTACTCGTCGGCTATCGCGCGCCAGGAGCGGTAGATGTCGTGGAGTTCGTCCTGGTCGATGTACGGGTGGGGGTCGACGCCCTCCTCGAAGTCGGCGAGCGCCGGGTCCTTGGCGAGCAGGGCGGCGGAGTCGATCCGTACGCCGGCGACACCGCGCTCGAACCAGAAGCGCAGGACCTCCTCGTGTTCACGGCGGACCGCCGGGTGGGCCCAGTTGAGGTCGGGCTGTTCGGGGGTGAAGAGGTGCAGGTACCACTCCCCGTCCTCGACGCGGGTCCAGGTCCGTCCGGAGAACTGGGAGGGCCAGTCGTTGGGCGGCAGTTCGCCGTGCTCGCCGCGGCCCGGCCGGAAGTGGAAGAGCTCGCGCTCGGCGCTGCCGGGGCCGGCGTCCAGCGCCGCGCGGAACCAGGCGTGCTGGTCGGAGACGTGGTTCGGGACGATGTCGACGATCACCCGGACGCCGAGTCCGCGGGCCTCGGCGATGAGCTTCTCCGCCTCGGCCAGCGTGCCGAACGCGGGGTCGATGGTGCGGTAGTCGGCGACGTCGTATCCGCCGTCGACCAGCGGGGAGAGGTACCAGGGGGTGAACCAGACGGCGTCGACGCCCAGTTCGGCGAGGTAGGGCAGTCTCGCCCGGACTCCCGCGAGATCCCCGGTCCCGTCACCGTCACCGTCGGCGAAACTGCGGGGATACACCTGGTAGATGACGGCGTCGCGCCACCAGTCTTCGGTGCGGGACGAGTGAGGGGCTGCCACGTGACGGTCCTTTCGGGCAGGTCGGGGTTCTTCGCCGCCGGCCCGGTTGCTGCGGGGCATGGGACGGGCCGGCGGCGAAGGCTTCTGGGTGCGGAGGCGGTGTCGGCTGCGGCGCGGTGCGCCGGGTCAGCCCTTGAGACCGCCGGCGGTGAGACCGCTCATGATGTTGCGCTGGAAGACCAGGAAGATGAGCAGCGTCGGCAGCGAGGCGATGGTGAGGGCCGCGATCAGGACGTTCACCGGGACGCCGTTGGACAGCGAGTAGATGCCGACGTTGAGCGTCTGCTTCGACGGGTCGGGCAGGGTGAGCATCGGCCAGAGGAAGTCCTTCCAGACGCCCACGACCGCGAAGATCGACACCACTCCCAGGATCGGCCGCGAGATGGGCAGCACGATCGACCACAGCGTGCGCGTCGGGGACGCCCCGTCCATGGAAGCGGCGTCCAGGAGTTCCTTCGGGATGGAGTCGAAGAAGCGCTTCAGCAGGAAGATGTTGAAGGCGTTGGTGACCGAGGGCAGCCAGATCGCCCAGGGGGTGTTGAGCAGGTTGCGCTCCACGATCGGCACGTCGAGCACCGTCAGGTACTGGGGCACGACGAGGACGGTCGCGGGGATCATCAGGGTCGCGAGCATCATGCCGAGCACCGCCTTGCCGAGGACGGGCCGGAGCTTGGAGAGCGAGTAGGCGGCCGCGACGTCGAGGACGAGCTGGAAGGCCAGTGCCCCGAAGGCGTAGTAGAGGGTGTTGAACAGCAGGGTGGAGAGGTCCATGACCTCCCAGGCGCGGCTGTAGTTCTCCGGCGCGAACGATCCGGGGACCAGGGTCGGCGGTGTCTGGACGACCTCCTGGGTGTCCTTGAAGCCGCTGGAGACCATCCAGTAGAGCGGGCCGAGGAACGCCAGGGTGAAGCCGCCGACGACCAGGGAGAACACGGTCCAGTAGACGGCCTTGCCGCGGGGGCGGGCGAGCTGCGCCGGTGAGATGAGTGTGCGTGTGGACATGCTGGTCTCCCCGGATCTACTCGTCCTCGGCGCGGCTGAGCTTGACGTACGCCGCCGAGAATCCGGCGAGGAGTACGAGCAGGAGCAGGCCGAGCGCCGCGGCGGCACCGTAGTCGTTGAAGTTGAAGGCGTACTGGTAGATGAGGTGGACGACGGTCGTGGTCGATCCCTCGGGGCCGGCGCCGCCGGTGAGCAGGAACGGTTCGACGAAGACCTGCATGGTGGCGATGATCTGCATGAGCAGCATCAGCGAGAGGATGAGGCGCGTCTGCGGGATGGTGACGTGCCAGATCTTGCGCAGGATGCCCGCGCCGTCGAGCTCGGCGGCCTCGTACAGTTCCCCGGGGATGCCCTGGAGGGCCGCGAGGTAGATGAGCGCGGCGCCGCCCATGTTCATCCAGGTCGAGGCGATGACGACGGAGAGCATCGAGAGGTCGGGGTCCTGGAGCCACTGCTGTTCGGGCAGGTGGAGGAACCGGAGCAGTTCGTTGAGCAGGCCGTACCCGGGGTCGTAGAGGTACTTGAAGAGGAGGACCGAGGCGACCGGCGGGAGCATGACCGGCAGGTAGACGAGGAGCCGCAGGTAGCCCTTGCCGTGGTGGAACTCGTTGATGACCAGGGCGACGACGAACGGGACGGCGAAACCGAGGACCAGTGCGAGCACCGTGAAGAGCAGGGTGTTGCGCCAGGCCTGCCAGAAGGCCGGGTCGTTGAAGACGGTGGCGAGGTTGTCCAGTCCGACCCAGGTGGTCCGGCCGCTCTCGGTCTTCTGGAAGGCCAGGAAGAACTCCCTGACCATCGGGTACCAGGAGAAGACCGCGAAGCAGACGACCGCACCGATGAGGAATCCGTGCGCGGTGAGGTTGCGCCGCAGGCTCTTGGCGAACCGCCCGCCGGCGGGCGCGGGGCCCGCCTCGCGCGGCGGGGAGTGGCGGGGGGATCCCGTCTTGCTCGGGGTCAGGCTGGGGGCCGACATCGTCGCTCCTCGGTGCTGGTCTGCCGGGTGGTCGTCGTGCGGGAGGTCGGGGTGCGGGCCGCCCCCCGCGGGGGCGGCGGACCGGCGGAGGGCGGCGGGACCGGACGCCCTCCGCCGGTGTCCGGTCACCCGTTGGCGAGGACCTGGTTGACCTGCGTCTCGGCGGTGGCGAGGAGCTTGTCGATGTCGGCGTTCTTGTTGGTGAGGATCCCCGACATCACGTTGTCCAGGACCTTGTAGACCTCCTGGGCCTTCGGCGGCTCGGCCTTGCCCGGGACGGGGTTGTCCATGAACGACTTGAAGTTCGCGACCGGCATCGTCGCGTGCTCGACACGTGCGGCGTCGTCCGTGGTCTTGGACTCGTTCAGCCAGAAGTTGGGCTGCGGAACGCCGACGGGCAGACCGTCCTGCTTGGTGCGGGACCAGGCGAACTGGCCCTTGCCGACGGTGAGGTTCTTGAAGTTCAGCCAGGCGACCGCGGCCTTGATCTTGTCGCCGGATATGCCCTGCTTGATCATGTAGTTGTTGCCGCCGGCCAGCGTGCTCTTCTCGCCGGGGATCGGGCCCATGCCGAAGTTCTCGTACTTCGCACCCAGCTGCTGGACCATGTACGCGATGTCGTCGGGCGCGGCTAGGAACATGCCGAGCTTGTCGGTGGCGATCTGCTTCTGGAGGTCGCCCCACTGGAGCAGCTGGGTCTTGCCCATGCTGTCGTCCTCCCAGCGCATGGCGTGGAGGTTCTCGGCGACCTCCTTGCCGATCTCGTTGTTGAACGCGGCCTTCTTGCCACCGGCGTCCACGACCTCGCCGCCGCGGCTGTACATCTGCGCGGTGAAGTGCCATCCGCCGGTGTTGCCGGCGCTGTACTCGCCGAAGCCCGCGATGCCCTTCCCCAGGCCCGCGATCTTCTTGGCGGCGGAGCGGACCTCGTCCCAGGTGCGGGGCGGGACGTCCGGGTTCAGGCCGGCCTGCTGGAAGAGCTTGCGGTTGACGAGCAGGCCCATGGTGTAGTTGCTGGTGGGCAGGCCGTAGAGCTTGCCGTCCTGCTTGAGGGAGCCCAGGACGTTCGGGTCGATGTCCTTCAGGAGCGGGACGCTCTTGTCGTTGACGTACGCGGTGATGTCCGCGGCGCCGTTGTTGTCGAGCACCTGCGGCAGGTCGGTGAAGTACGTGTAGAACACGTCCGGCTGCGACTTGGCCTTGAGCATCGCGGTGAAGCGCGGGGGTTCCAGACACTGGCCGGGAGTGGAGCGGCCCTCGATGGTGACGTTCGGGTACGTCTTGTTGAACTCGGCGACGTCCTCCTTCCACTCCTTGAGCTCGGCCGCCTTCGCCGCGGGAGGCATGCAGTCGATGGTGAGCGTCACCTTGGTCTTCGGGTCCAGCGGGGCGGCCGGGTCGGACGACCCGCCGCCCTCGGAACCGCCACTGCCGTTGTCGCTGCTGCTCGTGCCGCAGGCGGCGAGAGCGGTCAGCGTGAGCGCGGAGACGAGGGTGACCGCGCTGGCGCGGCGCGTACGGCGGAACCGGGCACTTCTCATGGGTGGTCCCCTTCGGGCATGAACGTGGAGGTCACCCCACCGCCGGTGCGTTGTGGGGCGCCGCACACTCAACCACCCCCAACAAGTGAACGCAAGATATCGCGCTGATTTCGTAATTGCCTGACAGTCGACAGCAGGACGGTGCGGATCGCCGCTGACGAAGCGGACAGCGCGGAGGTGGGTCGGGCGGCCGGGAGCAGCCACCCGTTCCCCGGGCGGAGCAGGCCGAACACCCCCGGAAACAGAGGCCGTCGCGACCGGGGACCTGCCGTTCACGGCGAAGCGGGAGCGGGGCCCGCCGGCCCCGCTCCCGCCACGGCACAACGCCACACCAGGCACCGGTGCGGCGCGCCCCACCCGGGGCGGCGCCCGGCCTCCGGACGCCCCGGCGGCACTCCGACCTCCCCAACTCGGCCGCTGCGCCGCCCCGTCGGCCGGGGCCCGACGGGGCGCCCTGGGCCGCCGCGTGTGCCGTGGCCGTCGCATGATGGCTCCCCCGCCCCGCCACGGCACCCCGGAAGGCGCGTACAGGGGCGCACACAGCCACGCAAGGCCGGTGCAAGCGGCTGCAAGCCACCGGCACCGACCTCGCCGCACGCGGACGGTTCCCCCCGGAGTGCCGCTACGGATTGACGTTGATCTTGAAGGTGGACGTCGTGTTGCGGATGTCGACGGCGTTGCCGCTCATCCTGAGGCCGTTGAAGGTCACCTCCCCGACGGCGGGGCCCTGTCCGGACTCGGGCATCTCGTTGGCCCACAGCCCGAAGCCGGACTTGGCGTCGTAGGCGTCACCGCTCTTGCGCGCGCCCGTGATCGAGACGTCCGAGAACACGGTGTCCTTGATCGGGAACTGCGGCTGCCCGCCGACGTAGTTCGTCTGGAACATCACGCCGCTGTAGGTCGGATCGACGATGTCGACGTGGTTGACCCGGATCCCCTGGAAGACCTTGGAGGCGGAGAAGACCCAGATGCCCGGGAAGGTCTGCGAGCCCCAGAAGTGCCCGCCGGCCCGCACGATCGAGATGTTCTCGAAGGTCGTCGGCGTGGTGCCGAAGCCGTTCATCGGGTAGCCGAAGTCCAGCGAGGAGATGGTGATGCCGGAGTAGACGAGGGTGTCCGCGATGTGGATGTTGCGGAAGGTGTTGTCGTACCCGCCGTAGACGGCGACGCCCGCGGCCCGCCAGGTCAGTGTCGAGGTCAGGTTCTCGTAGACGTTGTTCTTCATGTCCGCGCCGCCGGCGTCGATCGCCGAGAACAGCGCGAAGCTGTCGTCACCGGTGGCCCGGGCGTCGTTGTTGGTCACGAGGTTGTCAGTGGATCCGTTGGTCATGTTGATGCCGTCGGCGAACATGTCGCGGATCCGGGAGTTCCTGATCGTGATCCGGTCGGCGTTGGCGCCCCAGTACAGGCACACCATGTGCTCGTTCCAGATGTCGTCGATGACGATGTCGGACACGTTGGCGAAGTCGAAGACCTTGCCGGGACCGTCGATGCGCGAGGTGTAGTTGCCGAAGTACGCGAAGCCCTTGAAGAGCGAGCCCTTCGCCGCCGCCTCGGCCCGGAAGCCGATGTCGGTGTTGTCCTGCGTCGAGGGCGCGTGGAACCTCGTGTACCAGGGACCGGCACCGACCACCTTGACGGCCTTGCCGTACACCTGGAACTTGCTCGCCGTCTGGTAGTCGCCCGGCGGCAGGTAGACGCCGACCAGCGTGCCGGTGGTGTCCATCCGGACCTTGTCGAGCGCGTTCTGGACGTCCTGGTGGGTGAAGCCCGCGGGCACGGTGTAGGTGGCGGGGTCCGGGTTGGTCACCGGCGCGACCTGCTCCAGGTTCACGAAGTCGATCGCGTACGTGGAGGTGTTCGCGGCGTCCTTCTGGAGCCTGATCTTGGAGCCCGCCGGAACCGTCTCGCCGAGGAGCAGGTTCGCCTCGTCGTAGATGTGGCGCGGGGCGCCCGCGCCCGGGGAGTTGCCGGGGGCGGTCTCGGCCCCGTACAGCCAGGCGTACTTCGACGTCAGCGGCATCGCCTTCCTCAGGACCCCGTCGACGTACACGTCGATCGTGGCGTCGATGCCGCCGCCGCCCGGCGCGTCGGGGATGGAGAAGCGGGTGACCAGGGTGTTGGTCGGACGGCGGGTGGTGAACTCGACGTATTCGCCCGTCGCGTCCAGGTTGACGGCCCTGCGGCCGGACGCCTCGCCCGCGATGTCGCCGACGGTCCGGTTCGGGCCGACGACCTGGGCGCCGCCGCCGGCGGTGCCGTCCTCCGCCTCGTACATGTCGTACGGCATGTTGGCGCCGCGGCCGACGAAGAGGGGCTGGCTGGCGGTGTTGTTCTCCCGCTTGACCGGCAGCTCGTTCGCGTCGGCGGCGACGACGGTCCGGACGGTGTACGAGCCGTTGACCGCGGTCCAGGGGCCGAGGGCCACCTCGGCCGTGGCACCGGCGGCAATGGCGCCGGAGTGGGCCCCCGTCAGCGTCTTGACCGTCGCGCCCTTGGAGTCGATCAGGGAGAGCGTGACGTCGTGGCTGCCCGTCGCGCCGGCCTGGGTGCCCTGGTTCTTCACCGCCACCTTGAAGGTGACCGTGTCACCGGCGGCCGGGCTGGACGGCGAGGTCGTCACCGCGGCCGCGAGCAGGTCGGAGCTGGACACCGGCTTGACCACCAGGGCGTTCGGGCTGGTGAAGGTGTTGTTGGACTCGTTCTGCTCGATGACGGCGTTCGCCTCGTCCGCGACGGCGCTGAGCTGGTAGCTCCCGGCGTCGCGCGCCCCGATGGAGGCGCTGACCGTCGTCTGGGCGCCGGCGGCCAGGGCGCCGACCTGCGCGGTGGCGACCTTGGTACCGCCCAGGCGCAGCGCGACCGTGCTGGCCGGTGCGGCGGCCGGGCCGCCGTTGCGGACGGTGGCGCTGACCGTGATCGGGTCCGACTCGACCGGCGCGGCCGGCGAGGCGGTCAGGCCGGTGACCTCCAGGTCCGGGTTGGGCGCCGCGACGCCGATCACCTGGAACTCGGCGACCTGGCCGGCGGAGGAGCCGGAGTTGGCGGTGAACCTGAGCCGGACGTCGGCCACGCGGGCCGAGACCGGGATGGTGACGGTGTTGCCGCTCGCCGGGTCGAAGGTGTAGCTCTTCGAGGCGACCAGGCCGCCGAAGCCGGAGGCGCTCTGCTCGCGGCCCAGGACCTCGACGGTCTGGCTGCGGGTCGCCCAGGACGCGTCCGGGTTGAGCTTGAGGACGACCCTGTCGACGTCGGCGTTCGAGCCCAGCTTGACGGTCAGGGTGTTCGGGTAGCTGCCTCCCGCACCCTCCCAGTAGGTGCTCGTGCTGTTGTCGTTGGCGTTGGCCGCGACGAAGGTGTGCACCACGGAGGAGGCGGCGATCTCCTTGCCGACCGCGAGATTGGAGCCGGTGACGCCAGTGCCGTTGCGGGTCACCTTGTTGCTGTCGGCCGACTGGTTCCCGGCGGCGTCCTTGGCGCGCACGTGGTAGGTCACGGTGGCCGAGGCCGGCTGGGTGTCGGTGTACGTCGTGACGTTGCCGGCGACGCTGCCGCGCAGCGTGTTGTCGGCGTAGACGTCGTAACCGGTGACACCGGTGTTGTCCGAGGAGGCGTTCCAGACCAGCTTGACCTGGCCCGACGCGGGCTCGGTGAGGGCGAGGTCCGCCGGCGCGGTCGGCGCCTGGGTGTCCCCGGTGTCGCCGGTGCGGGTGACGGCGTTGCTGTTCGCCGACTGGTTCCCGGCGGCGTCCTTCGCGCGGACGAGGTAGGTCACCGTCTGGCCGGCCGGGCGGGTGTCGGTGAACGTGGTGACGTTCCCCGCCACGCTGGTCAGCAGGGAGCCGTTGGCGTAGACGTCGTAGCCGGTGACGCCGGTGTTGTCGGTGGCGGCGTTCCAGGTGAGCCGGATCTGGTCGGTGGCCGGCTGGGTGAAGGCGAGGTTCGCCGGCGCGGTCGGCGCCTGGGTGTCGCCGGTCTCGGGGCCGTAGACCTCCAGCTCGGACAGCTGCCCGGCGGGCTGCACGCTGTTCGCCGTCACGAGGACGCGGACGTACCGGGTGGTGGTGGCGTCGAAGGCGATCGTCGCGGAGCGCCCGCTCGCGGCGTCGAAGGTGTAGGCCTGGGCGGCGGTCAGGTCGGTGAAGGCCGTGCCGTTCGTGCTGCCCTGGATCTTGAGGGTCTGGCTGCGCGGTCCCCAGCCGTCGGGCAGCCGCAGGACGACCCGGTCGACGCGCACGGAGGCGCCGAGGTCGGCCTGGATCCACTGCGGCAGGGCGTTGTTGGCGCTCTCCCAGTAGGTGGCGCGGTTGCCGTCGTTGGCGTTGCCTGCCGTGTACACCTCGGTGTGGCTGCTCGCGGTGAGGGTCCGTCCGCTCGCCAGGTTGACGGAGGACCCGTCGGCGGCGTGCACCTCCAGTTCGGAGAGCTGGGCGGCCTGCCAGCCCGTGTTGGCGGTGATGTCGATCCGCACGAACCGGGCCTGGGTGGCCGGGAACGCCACCGTGACGGTGTTGGCGGTGCCCGGGGTGAAGGTGTAGGAGGCGGAGCTCTTGAGGGTGGCGAAGCCGGTGCCGTCGGCGCTGCCCTGCACGGAGAGCGTCTGGCTGCGGCTCTCCCATCCGGCGGGCAGCTTCAGGACGACCTCGTCCACGCGGGTCGGGGTACCGAGGTCGACCTGGACCCACTGGGGCAGGCCGCTGCCCGCGCTCTGCCAGTACGACCCCTGGTTGCCGTCGGTGATGTTCGCGGCGCCGTACTCCGCGTGGGCGCTGCCGGCGGCCGCCGCGTCGCCCAGGGCGATGTTGGGGCCGCCCGCCGCCTGAGCGGTCATCAGCGGACCGCCCAGCGCCAGGAGGCTGATCGCGATCGCGGCGCTCAGGCACCGTGATCTCCAGTTGCGGATAGTCATCTGTCCTCGATCTCGGCCTCGCGCCCAACGGCGGCGAGACGCGGCTCAGTCGGATATGTTCACGAGAGACGCAGAGTTGTAGCTTCTTTGCGTTGAACGCTCAGAGAGTTCCAGAGGATTGTGGGAACGTCTACGGCTGCGACGGGACGACTTCTCCCGCCCTCCCAGGGGCGCAGCAGCCCGTACGCGGGCACGCCGGTACGGCGGCCCGCGGAAGCGGGCCGCCGCTGCGGTGCCGGGAGTGTCAGCCGGTGCGGTGCGGGGAGTGTCAGCCGGTGCGGTTCACCACGAACTGCGAACCGGGCTCGATGAGGACGTCGCCCTCGGCCGAGTCGGTGATGGTGACGCCCGTCAGGGTCGCGCTGCCGCGGGCGCCGCTCATCGCGAGGACGCCGGAACCGTTGACCGACCTGTCGATCCGGACGTTGCTGATCTTCACGTCCGGCATCTCGCCGCCACCCGTCTTGAACTGGATGCCGTCGTAGGTCGAGTCGAGGATCTCGGAGTCCCGGATGGTGACCCCCGGGATGCCCTGCCCCTGCGCGAAGAGCGTGATGGCGCCGAATTCCTGGTCCTCGTTCCAGAACGCGCCGCCCGTGCGGTGCAGCGCGTTGTCGGCGATGAGGGTCTGCCCGGAGAAGGGCAGCGGGTCGTGGTCGGTGGCCAGCATGATCCCGGGGTAGTTCATGGTGTCGGAGATGATGTTGTTCTCGATGGTGTTGCCGTACCCGCCGTAGACGGCGATGCCGTTGGCGCGCCAGGGCAGCTGGATGGTGTTGTTGCGGAAGTGGTTGTCGTGACCGACGTCCACCGAGGTGTCCTTGACGTACTTGCTCGCCCAGACGGCCAGCGCGTCGTCGCCGGTGTTGCGGAAGGAGGAGTTGAAGACGGTCGAGTTCCGCGTGCCGTTCGCGAAGTTGATGCCGTCGGCGTACGTGTTGCGGATGCGCATGCCGCTGAACTCCAGGCCGTCGCCCGGCCCCCAGAGCTCGGGGATGTTGGAGTAGTCGCGGCCGGCCCAGACACCCACGTTGGCGTGCTCGATCCAGACGTTGCTGATCTTGGTGCCCTTGCCGAAGCGCCCGTTGAGCCCCACGCCGCCCTCGGCGTTGCCGTCGCCGCCGCGGATCGCGCCCGAGCCGAAGATGGCGATGTCGGAGATCTGCGTGTTGTGGTCGATGTCGAAGCCGAAGTTGCCCTCGTGCGGGTGGTTGATGCCACCGGCCTCGTGCGGCGGGGTGAGGGTGTACAGCTGGGAGTGCCACATGCCCGCGCCGCGGATCGTGACGTCCCGGATGCCGACCTGGTTGAACTGCCCGCGGTTGAGCGGGTCGTCCGTCAGGATCTTCTGCTCCTGACGCCACTGTCCGGCCGGGATCCACACGCACGGGATCTGGCCGTTCTGGTCGGCCGTGACCGCGCGCTGCAGGGCGTCGGTGTCGTCGAGGCCGTCGTTGGGGACGGCTCCGTACTCGGTGATGGAGACGCAGTTCGCCGGCTTGGCGGCCGGAGGCGCCACCTGCTCCAGGTCGATCAGGTCGACGATGTAGAAGGACGCCTTGTCGTCCGCGTCGCGCTGCAGGCGGAACCTGGTGCCCGTGGGGTACGACTGCGCCAGCAGTGCGTGCGACTCGTCGAACAGCCGGCGGGCGTCGCCGCCGGGCCGGTTGGTGAGTCCCTCGGGATCGTCGGTGCTGCCGTACAGCCAGCTGTGCTTGGACGTGAGGGTCAGCTTGCGGACGAAGACGCCGTCGGCGTAGAGGCTGATCGTGGCGTCCGCGCCGCCACCGGCGGCGGCGTCGGGCACGGAGTTGCGCACCACGAGGGAGTTGGACGGGGTGGTGGAGGTGAACTCCACGTACTCACCGGTCGTGTCGAGGCGCACCGACTTGCGGCCGGAGGACTCGGTGGCGAAGTTGGTGTGCCCGAAGGTCCGTTTCTGGTCCGAGGTGAGCAGGGTGCCCTGGTAGCGGGCGTCCTCCGCCTCGTACTCGGCGTAGGGCACGGCCGCGCCCCGGCCCACGACGAGGGAGCGGGAGAAGACGTTGTTCGTCTCGTCGGTCTCGGCGACGGTCCCGGTGGCGTCGGCGGTCGCCGTGAGCGTGGCGCCGCCGGAGGCCGCGGTCCAGCTGCCGGAGATCGCGACGTTGACCGTCCGACCCGCGGCGATCGCGCCCGCGGTGCCGTTCAGCGTGGTGGTTCCGGCGGTCAGCCGGGTGGTGGTGCCCGCCGCCACACCGGTGGTGCCGCGGTTCTCGACCGCCACGGTGAAGGTGACGGCGGAGCCGACGGCCGGGCTCGCTGGGTTGGTGGCGATGCCGGTGACCCGCAGGTCGGGACCGGGGCTCTGGCCGACGACCAGCTTCGCCGCCGCCGTCCGGCTGTTGTTGGTGTTGTCCTGTTCGGCGACGGTGTCGGTCGGGTCGACCACGGCCGAGACGGTGTACGAGCCCATCGGTCGCTTGCCCACGGTGACGGGGACGGTCGCCGAGGCGCCCGCGGCGAGGGCGGCGACCGGGGCGGAGCCGGCGACGGCGCCTTCCAGACTGACCTCGACGGTGGTGGCGGCGGCCGCGGCGGTGCCGGCGTTGCGCACCGTGGCGTCGACCGTCACGGCGTCCGTCTCGGAGGGGGAGGACGGAGCCCAGGTCAGGTCGGTGACGGTGAGGTCGGGGTTGGGCGCCGCGGCGCCGACGACCTGGAACTCCGCGACCTGGGCGCCGGGGGCGCCGGTGTTGGAGAAGAAGGTCAGCCGCAGGTCGGCGTAGCGGCCGGTCACCGTGATCGTCACGGTGTTCTGCGCGG
This sequence comes from Streptomyces sp. JL2001, assembly GCF_050917515.1. NCBI lineage: Bacteria > Bacillati > Actinomycetota > Actinomycetes > Kitasatosporales > Streptomycetaceae > Streptomyces > Streptomyces sp. JL2001. The sequence continues at coordinate 445,092 of NZ_CP169421.1, forward strand.
TGGAGGGGCTGAACGCGTAGTCGGCCCGCGCCTTGAGCGAGGTGAACCCGGAGGCGGACTGCTCGCGCCCGAGGACCTGGATCGACTGGGTACGCGGGCCCCACGCCTGGTCGGGGTTGAGCTTGACGACCACAGCCCGCACGTCGGCGTTCGCGCCGAGCTTCACTGTCAGGCTCGACGGGAAGCCGGCGGACTCCCAGTAGGAGGCGGCGCTGTCGTCGTTGGCATTGGCGGCGACGTACGTCTGGGTGGTGGAGGTCGCCTCGATCGGCTTGTTGCGGGCCAGGTTGGTGCCCTCGACCGGCGGGTCGACCGGTCCCTGCCCGCTCTCGCCCCAGATCTCGAACTCGGACAACTGCGCCGCGTTCCAGCCGGAGTTGGCCGTCACCTGCACCCGGACGTAGCGGGTGGCGACGGCGGAGAGGGCCAGGGACACGGTGTTCGCCTGGGCGGGGTCGAACGTCCGGGACTGCGCGGCGGCGAGGGCGGTGAAGGCGCTGCCGTCGGTGCTGCCGAGCAGTCCGACGGTCTGGTTCCGCGCCTCCCATCCGGTGGGGAGCTTGAGCACGACCCGGTCGACGCGTGCGCTCGCGCCGAGGTCGACCTGCACCCACTGCGGGAAGGACCCGGCGGGGCCTTCCCAGTAGGACGCCTGACTGCCGTCGGTGACGTTGCCGGCCGGATAGGCGCCGTGGGCGCCCGTGGCCGTCACCGTCCTGCCGAGCGCCAGATTGGTGCTCGCGGCGGCGTACGCGGTCACCGGCAGCAGCCCGACGGCGATCAGCGCGCCGATCAGCGCGCCGACGGCCAGCCGCCGGCTCAGATGTTTGCCTCTCATAGGGGCCTCTCCATGTTCTGGGCCACGGCTCGACGACAGGAGCGACGCTCGCCAGGAACCCAGCAGGTCTCTGACAATGAATGACGACGCATTACAGGCTTATTGAGCTTCATAGTTAAGTTTTTGCGTCACCGGGGTGTCAGGTTTCTATCAGGTCACCGCTTTGTCAACAGCCGTGACAGAAACGGCAGTTGACGGACCTTCGCGTTCCGGACAACGAAACGGCTCCGGCGCCGGGAGGCGACGAGGCCTCCCGGCGCCGGAGCCGGGGAGTGGGGAGAGGGCGGGGTGAGCGGAGGAGAAGGGGCGGGCGGTCAGGCGAGCGGCGGCGGCGCCGTCGATCCGCGGACCACGAGCTCGGGCTCGAAGAGGAGCTCACCCGGGTCCGTCTGCGTGCCCTGGATCTGGGCACAGAGCAGCTCGACCGCGGCCCGGCCCATTGCCTCGATGGGCTGGCGCACCGTGGACAGCGGCGGCTCGGTGCAGTTCATGAAGGCCGAGTCGTCGAAGCCGACGACGGAGACCTGCGAGGGAACCGACAGCCCGCGCCGGCGGGCGGCCCTGATCGCCCCCAGGGCGAGCGGGTCGCTGGCGCACACGATGCCGGTGACGCCACGATCGAGGAGCCGGGTCGCCGCCGCCTGCCCTCCTTCGAGCGAGAAGATCGAGCGCACCACGTGCTCGTCGGGCAGCTTCGTGCCCGCCGCCTCCGCAGCGGCGCGAGCGGCTTCGAGCTTGCGCCGCGAGGGGACGTGGTCGCTCGGGCCGAGGACGAGCCCGATCCGCTCGTGCCCGAGGGAGGCGAGGTGACGCCAGGCCTGCTCGACGGCGACGGCGTCGTCGCAGGAGACGCAGGGGAAGTTGAGGCCCTCGATGGAGGCGTTGATCAGCACCACCGGGATGTTGCGCTCCGCCAGCTGGTGGTAGTGGTCGTGCGGGGCGTCCGCCTGCGCGAACAGGCCGCCGGCGAAGACGACCCCGGAGACCTGCTGCTGGAGCAGGAGGTCCACGTAGTCCGCCTCGGAGACGCCGCCCTTGGTCTGCGTGCAGAGCACGGGCGTCAGCCCCTGCTGCGCCAGCGCGCCGCCGATCACCTCGGCGAACGCGGGGAAGATGGGGTTCTGCAGCTCCGGCAGGACGAGGCCGACGAGGCGCGCACGCTCGCCGCGCAGCTGGGTGGGCCGCTCGTACCCGAGCACGTCCAGCGCCGTGAGGACGGACTGCCGCGTCGCCTCGGAGACACCGGGCTTGCCGTTGAGGACACGACTGACCGTCGCCTCGCTGACTCCCACCTTCTTGGCCACTTGAGCAAGTCGTCGCGTCATGAGCGCAAGAGTATCGCAAGCTCCGCAAGCTGGTTGCGTCGATCTCGTATTCGTGTGCTGTGCTGTCCGTTCGTTCCCCGGTCAGCCCGGAGCATCGGGGGTGAACCAGCCCGTCGGGGGCCGTTTACGTGGTCCGCACCCCGACATCCGCGCGCAAGTGCTTGCGTGCGGGCGCAACGGGGAGGCACGGTGCCGGACGGGACCGGATCCGGACGGGACCACCGCCGGACGGGACCGGATCCGGCGGGACGCCCGGCCACGGCACGGACCCGCCGCGACGTTCCCCAGGAGCGATCCCGCGACCGAACGGCCCCCGGGCGGCGGGAAATCCCCTCTTCCCGCAGGTGATCGTGCTCGCCCGCGGGCGGGAGCCGTCCGGCCCCGCCCGGACACCGACCCGGACATTCTCGCGATCTTGCGCCAAAGCGTTCCCTGGCGGGGTTTTGTGGGCTAGCTTCTGGCCGCATCTGCTTCACCACGCCCCTCACCGCGCCACCTCCCCCACACCTTCCCCTGACCTCCCCTACCCCAGTCCGGGTGGATCGCCATGAGCCGTACCATCGCGTTGCGCAACGTCAGCAAGAGATACGGGCGGGACGGCTACGCCGTCGAACGCGTCTCCCTGACCGTCGAGCCAGGTGAGTTCCTGGTCCTCCTGGGCCCCTCGGGCTGCGGCAAGTCCACGGTCCTGCGGATGATCGCCGGCCTGGAGGACATCACCGAGGGCGAGTTGTACCTGGACGACGTCCACGCCAACGACCTGCCGCCTCGCGAACGGGACATCGCGATGGTGTTCCAGAGCTTCGCGCTCTACCCGAACATGACGAGCCGCGAGAACATCGGCTTCCCGTTGAAGCTGCGCGATCCGGGCACGGACCACGACCCGCGCGTGGAGACGACCGCGCGGATGCTCGCCGTGGAGGACCTGCTCGACCGCTACCCCGGCCAGCTCTCCGGCGGTGAGCGGCAGCGTGTGGCGATGGGCCGGGCGATCTCCCGCCAGCCGTCCGTCTTCCTGATGGACGAGCCGCTGTCCAGCCTGGACGCGAAGCTGCGCAGCCATCTGCGGGCGGAGATCGCGCGGCTCACCGCGCAGCTCGGGGTCACCACGGTCTACGTGACGCACGACCAGTCCGAGGCCATGTCCCTCGGCGACCGGATCGCCGTCATGCGCGGTGGCGTGCTCCAGCAGATCAGCGCCCCGCGGGACACCTACGCCCGGCCGGCGAACGTCTTCGTGGCGGCGTTCATCGGCACGCCGCGGATCAGTCTGCTCCAGGCGGTCGTGCACGCTCCGCTGGACGCGCGGATGTCCATCGTGCTCGGCCGGCAACGCCTCGTGCTGCCCGAACCCCTCAGCTCCGACCACCAGTTGCTCCGCATCCAGCAGGGGCGGCCGATCATCGTCGGGCTGCGGTCGGAGGCGGTGCGGATCGCCCCGCCGAGCCAGGCCCGGCCCGGCGAGGTGCCGCTCACCGGGATCGTCGAGCACGTGGAGTACCAGGGCCACGAGGCGCTGGTACACGTGAACACCGGCTCGCAGCCCGCCGTCGTGCCGGAACTGGAGTCGGCGCGTCCGGCCGCCGGTCCGGGGCAGCGGCGCCGTCGCCCTCACCAGGGCGGTCTGCGCAAGCTGCGCAGGCAGGCGGCGGGCCGGCTGTCCGGCGCGGTCGCCACCCTCGCCCCGCCGCGGGGCGGCGGCCCCGGGGACGGTCCGGCGGGCCCGGACCTCGCCCGCGAAGACACGGCGACCGTGCGCAGCGACCTCGTCGTCCGTACGGGCCCGCACCTGCGGGTGCGCACGGGCGCGCAGATACCGCTGCTGGTCGACCTGGCCCAGCTGTACGTGTTCGACCACGCGGGCCACCGGATCTGCCCCGCGCCGGACGGACTCCCGGGTCTGGAGGTGTAGCGGGAACGGCACGGCGCTCCCCACGACGACGGATTCCGGGCCGGAACGCCTCGCCCGTGGGGGGGCCGCGGCGCGCGAGGGGCAAGAGGGCCGATCCGCGTCGAGGACCTTGTCGCCTCCCCGGCCGGCCGTGCTCGCCTCCCCGGCGCGTGCGAGGCGCCCGGCGGCGGCCCTCCGGTCGTCGCGGTCCTCGCCCCGACCGTGACTCGTCGGTGGTGCTCGTCGCTCCACCCTCCCCCGTGACCCGCCCCGTGGCGGACGACGGACAGGACCTAAGCGGTGCGATCGCGGTCGCGCCAGGCCCCTTCCCACTGACGTGTCATGGCCGGATAGACGAGCAGGTGGCGGAAGGGCGCGATGGCGGCCATGTACAGCCGGCCGAAGCGGCCGTTGGGCTTGACGAGGACGGCCATCCTCAGTTCGTACGAGCCGCCGGCGCCCCGCACCCAGCCGAGGTGCATGACCGCGTGCACGGTCTTGTTCGCCAGCTCCCGGGCGGCCTCGGTGTCGAGTTCGTAGACCGCCTCGAGGGGCATGCCGTCGCTGTCCGGGCCGCGAGGAGCGGCGCGCAGGTCGTCGGGCAGCCGGTCGCGGAGCGAGCCGACGCGCTCGCCGACTCCCGACGCCTCCTTGTCCCAGCCGAGGAGCGCGCCGAGCTTCCAGCGCACGGCGAACAGGAACCGCACCGGCGGCGACAGCCGGTCGGGGTCTGCGGCGGCGCGCAGTGCGGCCAGCATCACGGGGAAGTCGTCGGGGCCCGCTCCGGGAGTCCGGAACGACCACACGTCCTCCACCGCGAAGTCGCGGGTGAGTGCGTGGATGCGCCACGGAAGGCCGGTGTGGGCCGTCTGGGGAAGTCTCGGCACGGTGAGCCCCCTCATCTGTACGGTGCCGTACAACAGATCTATACGGTACCGCACAACTCCCGCACCGACGCAGGGGACATGGGCTTGCGACGCGGTGTCCGGCCGACGGGGCGCGGGGCGGCCGGTTCCGCGGGCACGGCCCGGCTCAGGCGGTGATGTCGATGATCCCGAGGGGCTCGGTGGTGGGCTGCGCGGACCCGCCGGAGGGTTCCACGGTCACGCCGACGGCCACGGCGTTCGCGAGCGGCCCCGCGAGCACCCGGGCGGACGGCCGGCCCGTGGCGGGCAGCAGACCGGCCGGTCGCAGGTCCCCGGTGGGCGCGGCGTACCAGAGTTCGTAGACCTTGCCCGCGGCCAGGGCCGGCAGGTCCTGTGCCGTGAACGCGGCTCGCCCCTCGACACGGGAGACGACGACCGCGGCCGTGGCGCCGCCGGTCAGCCGGGCGGTGTGCAGCCGCGCGTCCGGCGCGGTGAGCACCGCGTTGAAGGCGGCGGCGTCGGACCGGGCGGCCTCGATCTGGGCCCGGGCCCGGACCACCTGGTCCCCGGCGTCCTCGGCACGGGAGTACTGCCAGGCGGCGATGCCGCCGAGGGCCACGGCCAGGGCGACGCCGGCGGCCAGGACGAAGCGGAGGACGCGCCGGCCGCGCGACGCGCGAGCACCCGGCTCCCGCCCCGGATCCCAGTCCGGGTCCGGATCGACCCCACGCCCCGGGGCCGGACCCGGGCCCGGGTCCGGCCCCGGACGGGTCGCGCGCAGCTGGCGGACGCGGCTGATCTCGTCCAGGACGCGCGCCCGCAGGTCCGGCGGCGGGGCCATCGGGTCCGCGGCGCCGAGCCGGGCCGCCGCCTCCCGGAACTCCCGCACCTCGCGCCGGCACGCCTCGCAGGTCGCGAGGTGCGCCTCGAAGGCGGCCTCATCCGCCGGCGGCAGCGCGTGCAGGGCGTAGGCCCCGGCGTCGAGGTGCACGTCCTCGGCGGGCGTCATCGGCCCTCCTCCAGGCAGGCGCGCAGCTGCCGGAGCCCCGCACGCATCCGTGACTTCGTCGTGCCCTGGGGTGTCGAGAGCGAGTCGGCGACCTCGACGTAGGTCATGCCCTGGTAGTAGGCGAGGACGAGCGGAACCCGCTGCAGGCGGGTCAGCGAGGCGAGACAGCGGTAGACCCGCCGACGCTCGTCGTTCCCCTCCACGACGTCGACCACTTCGTCGTGGTCCCGGTCGGGAGAGAGCCGCCAGGCGCGCGTCTCGCGCTCCGTGCTCGCCTGGACGGCGCGGACCCGGTCCACGGCGCGGCGATGGGCGAGCGTGAGCACCCACGCCTTCGCGCTGCCCCGGTCAGGCCGGTAGCGCTCGGCGGTGCGCCATACCTCGATCATGACGTCCTGGGTCACCTCCTCCGCCTGCGCCGCGTCGCGCAGGATCCGGCAGGCCATGCCCATGACCGTGTCTGCCAGCGCGTCGTACACCGCCGCGAACGCCGCCTCGTCACCGCCGGCCGTGCGGTGCAGCAGCTCACCCAGCCGCCGGTCCGGCCCGGATCCGTGCGCCACGCGGTGCTCCTCTTCCCGGGTGCCGGAGTGCGGCACGTGTCGTCCCGCCGGGCCTGCGCCTCCTGGCGATCCTGCCCGCGTCGCCGCCGGTCCGCAGCGGGCCGGTGCCGATCGGGTGACGCCGCCCGAAGGCGGACGTGCGCGACCCCCTCAAGGCACGCCTCGGCGCGACGCGTCGGGTCCAGGTCCCCGATCCGGTTCCCGCGCGGGCGTGAAGTCGGGAGGGAGGCGCCGGTCCCGGTCGGGATCCCGGCCGGCGTCGGGAGCGAGGCCGGGCGCGTCGAGCCGGCCGGACGCGTCGGCGAGCCCTGCCGGCCCGAGGCCGGGCTCCGGATCAAGATCGAGCCGTACGTGCACGGTCTTGCCCCCGAGGGCCGGCACGACCGTCGTCGTGCCGCCCAGTCCGCTGATCACCGCCAGGCCGAAGCCGCCGGCCCGGCGCCCGCTCCCGGTCGGGACACCGGGCCCGGAGCCGGCTTCGCCCGGGAGCTGCGGCAGCTCCTCGCTGCGATCGGCCACGCCGATGTCGAGCACGGCGCCGCTGACGGTGAGGGTGAGCACGCAGGGCCCGCGACTGTGCAGGACGGCGTTGGCGACCAGCTCCGAGACGATCTGCACCGCGTCCGCGACCCGGTCGGACCCGGCGCCCGTGGGCGCGAGCCGGCGGGCGGTGACGTGCCGGGCGACGGCCGGCGCGTGCAGGCCGTAGGGCAGCGCGACGACGTGGCGCGTCGCGCTCGGCGCCTCTGTGGCGATGGTCGTGGTCATGGCCACTCCCCGGAACCGGTGGTGCGGAAAGGCGGAGTCCTTCGCAGGGGATTCGGAGCGGGACCCCTGTCCGGATGCCGTCCTCGCGGACGACTCGGCGCGACCGCCCGTCACGGAATCTTTCGGACTTTTCCTCCGTCCCGGTCATCCGGGGCGCCGACCGCTTCGAATCCCCTGTGTCACGCCGATCCGGTGAAGCTCCGGTCCCCCCGCTCGTATCCCGAGGGGCGGTGAGCCCGCCGGTACCCACGTCTCGCTACGTAAGGAAGTGCGTTTCGATGACTCCCACCATGAAGGTCCGCCGGCTCGTGGCCGGCGCCGCCTCGGCGGGTCTGCTGGCCGGTGGCGCCGCGCTCGGGCTGTCGGGCACCGCGTCGGCGGCTCCCGCGCCGGCTTCCGTCACCTCCACCGTGACCCATGACAACGACCACCGTCACCACGACCGGTGCGTCTGGAAGAAGGGTCACTGGGACAAGCGCTGGGTCCCGGGACACTGGGAGAAGAAGCAGGTCCACCACAAGACCTGGCACAAGGGTGACGGCAAGCACGGCCACCCCCACAAGGGGCACTGGGACCACGACCGGCACTACAAGTGGGTCTACGTCCCCGCGCACTGGGACCACTACTGGGTGAAGGGGCACTGGCACTGCCATCACCGGTGATCGCCTCCACGATCCGCACGCGCGACCGGGCACCTCTGGTGCCCGGTCGCCCGCCGTCCACCGCCGGCCGAGGCCACGAGGACGTTCGGCGGCACACGCGGAAATCCGCCGACCCCGGATGGCGTGGCGGGCCGACGGCGTGACGGGACGCGGGCGTCTACCCCGCCGCGTCCGCGTGGCGCAGCTCGGCGAGGAGCTCGCTCTGGCCGGCGAGGAGTTCGGTGAGGATCCGCCGTGCCGCACGCAGGAGTTCGGCGACGTCGCCGCCCGCGAGCGCGTAGCTGACGGTGGATCCGTCACGGATCGACACCACGATGCCGGAGCGGCGCAGGACCGCCAGCTGCTGGGACAGGTTGGAGGGCTCGATGTCGATGTCGTTCAGCAGTTCGCGTACCGGTACGGGGCCGTCCTGGAGGAGCTCCAGGACGCGGATACGGACCGGGTGCCCGAGCATGCGAAAGAACTCCGCTTTGGCCTGGTACAGCGGTACCTGCATGCAACAACGCTCCTGCCGGGGTCTGGGCTGCTGGGTGGGGGCGGCAGCCGGCGGCCCGCCGGTCCTCCACGACCGTTGCCACGATCCTGCCGTGTCCGGACCCGCCCCCACCTGCAGCTGTCCTCTTTTGGATGTGTCGAGTTGAAGATTTCTTCAACTCTTGGGCATAAGAGATCGGGCCGCTCGGCGAGCGGCTAGAGCTCCAGATCCTTCTCGATCCGGCGTAGCTGGTGCCGTGCCATCGCGAGGTTGGATCTGCCCTTGTCCAGGACGATGTAGAGGAACAGACCGTTGCCTCCCCGCCCCTTGAGCAACCGGATGAGGTGGTACTGGTTGCCGAGGGTGATCAGCATGTCCTCGATGTCCTCCTGGAGTCCGAGCATCTCCAGGGTGCGGGTCTTGGCACGGATCACGTCGGTGTTGCCGGCGGCGGCGACCGTCAGATCGAGGTCGTGGCTGCCGCCGAGCGTGCCGAGCGCCATGCCGCTCGTGTAGTCGACCAGTGCGACGCCCACGGTCCCGTCGATCGAGGTCATCGCCTCCTTGAGAGACGTCTCCACATTCACCATCAGCGCCTGCTTCCTCAACTCACGATGTTCCGGACCGTGGTGCTCCCCCGGCCGGTCTGTGATCGAGACGCTACTGACCGGCGTCCGAGCGGGAGGAGGAAAGCTGTTGGTCCGGCCGAAAACAGACGCTCAGGCTCCGAAACCCGCCGCGCGGCGTCGACCGGTGGGGATCGGCGCCGGCCGACGCGAGAGGATTCACCTCATGGCGATTCCTCCGGAGACACCTGCTGCGACCCGCTCGCGCCGGACCGGGCGGGGTCTGGCGGCGGACGAAAAGGGAGCGGAAACGGTGGAGTACGTACGGTTCGAGTCGCCGCACAGGAACGACCGGGGTCACTTCACCGGTGTGTTCGGGCTGGTCAACACGCTGGCGCGGGAGGGCCGGCTCTCCTTGGAGGAGGAGTCCTTCCGGCGCGTGCACAACAGCTGGTACGACGCCGCCTACCCGGACCCGTCGACCGTGGACCCCACCGTCTACGACCGGACGACGAACCCCGGCGCCGCCGCGTGGTTCAAGCCCTCGGCCACGCATCTGATCGAGCGGGTCCCCGGCTATCTGGAGATCCTCCGGGCGCACGGCGTCGACTGCCGGACGCGGCGCTGCGCCGACCCGGGCCGGATCGTCTACGAGGACGACGTCCAGATCGTCGTGGTGCCGTACGGGTAGACCGGGCCGGCGGGTCAGGGCCGGTCGGGGCGGTGGCGGTCGGCCCGGTCGAGTTCGTCGTCCAGCGCCATCGCCGCGGTGATCAGGGCTAGGTGGGTGAACGCCTGCGGGAAGTTGCCGAGTTGCTCGCCGGTGGGACCGATCTCCTCGGCGAACAGACCGACGTGGTTGGCGTAGGTGAGCATCTTGTCCATCGCGTAGCGGGCCTGTTCCAGGCGACCCGCACGGGCCATGGCGTGGACGTAGAGGAAGCTGCAGAGCGAGAAGGTGCCCTCGACGCCGCGCAGGCCGTCGGGCGAGGCCTCGGGGTTGTAGCGGTAGACGAGGCTGTCCGTGACCAGCTCGCGGTCGATGGCGTCCAGGGTGGACAGCCACTGCGTGGACTTCGGCGAGAGGAATCCGAGCAGGGGCATCAGCAGCAGTGAGGCGTCCAGGACGTCGCTGCCGTAGTGCTGGACGAAGGCGCCGCGGTCGGGGTTCCAGCCGCGCCGCATCACCTGGGTGAGGATGGCGTCGCGTTCCGCCGTCCAGCGGGTCAGGTCGGCGGGCCGGGCGTACTGGGTGGCCAGCCGGATGCCCCGGTCGAAGGCGACCCAGCACATCAGCCGGCTGAACGTGAAGTCCTGGCGTCCGCCGCGGGTCTCCCAGATGCCCTCGTCGGGCCGGTCCCAGGCGTCGGCGAGCCAGTCGAGGAGCGCGGCGAAGCCCAGCCAGCCCTCGTATCCGGCGAGCTCGGCCACCTCCGGGGAGTGGGTGAGGCCGTAGGCGAACTCGCCGTAGATGTCGAGTTGCAGCTGGTCCGCGGCCCCGTTCCCCGACCGGACCGGATACGAGTCGCGATAGCCGCTCAGGTGTTCCAGGATCTCCTCGGAGAGCCTCGGATCGCCGTCGATCCGGTACATGATCTGCAGCGGCTCGCCGCCCTCCGCCGCGGTCGACCGCAGGCAGCGGCCGAGCCACGCCCGGAAGGCGTTGGCCTCCTCGACGTAGCCGAGGTCGATCAGGACGCGGACCGACAGCGACGCGTCCCGGATCCAGGTGTAGCGGTAGTCCCAGTTGCGTTCGCCGCCGATCTGTTCCGGCAGGCCCATCGTGGGCGCGGCGATCGGGGCGCCGGTGGGCGCGTAGATGAGGAGCTTCAGCGTGATCGCCGAGCGGTTGACCATGTGCTGCCAGCGGCCGCGGTAGCTGCAGCGGCGGATCCAGCCGTGCCAGAAGCCGAGTGTCGCCTCGAACTCCGCGACGAAGTCCTCGACGGTGACGGGCTCCGGTCCGGGGGATCCCGCGGCGCGGGTCTCCAGGAGGATTCCGGCACGCTGGCCCTGCTCCAGGGTGACGGTGGCCCGGACGTCGTGGCCGTCCGCGTCCAGGGGGATGTCGCCCTGCAGGTGGACGTCGAGTTCGGGGCCGTGGAAGACGGCGCCCTGACCGCCGAGGGTGAGCGCGTGCGGGGCCCGGCCGTAGTCGAAGCGCGGCCGGCACTCCAGGGCGAAGGTCACGGTGCCGCGGACCACGCGCAGGACCCGCATCAGGCGGTGCCGGTCGCCCGCCACCTGCGGCTGGTCGCCGAGCGGCATGAAGTCCACCACCTCCCCCACACCCTGCGGGGTCAGGAACCGGGTGACCAGGACGGCCGTGTCGGGGAGGTACAGCTGACGCACCGTCGTGTCGTCGCCGACGGGCGCGATCGTGAAGTGGCCGCCGCGCTCCGCGTCGAGCAGGGCGGCGAAGATGCTCGGGGAGTCGAAGCGGGGCGCGCACATCCAGTCGACAGAGCCCCCGCCGGACACCAGGGCGGCGGTCTGGAGGTCGCCGATCATTCCGTGGTCGGCGATCGGAGGGTAACCACGCATCACTGACCTCGATTCCTGCACCGGGACCAGGGACCGGGGACCGGGGGCGTCACGATGCTCGACAGCACCACGCAACCCGCCCCGTCACCGGCCGGCAACACGGATCGGCCGATCGGGGGAACGGGAGAACGGGAACGGGACGCGGGCACCGGCGAACGCCGGCGCCCGCGAGGAGAACGATCCGACCGGGGCGTGAGAACGCCGGGGACGGCGCCGCCCGGCCGTCCCCGGAAGTCCGCTCAGGTGCCCGTGTAGAACCCGATGGTCGCCGCGGTCGTGGCCGCGACGGTCTCCGGGTCGGCACCGGACGCGGCGTACGCGGCACCCCACGCCTCCCCCGACCGCGTCGTGTACTCCTTCGCCTCCGGGGAGGTCTGCCACACCTCGGCCTCCTCCTTGCTCATGCCGGCACCCGCGAGGTGCATGCCGAGTCCGAGGAACATCAGGTCCCAGCCGACGCCGACGGCACCCGGGCCGAAGCGGTCCCGGAACTCGTCCGGCACGACGGCCACGTGTTCGAGTTCGAAGACGGTCCGTTCCTCGCCTTCGGCCGTCAGCCGGACCTCGACCTCGCCGAACCCGGGGTCGGGTCCGAACAGCCAGGAGACCCGCAGCCGTTCGGGCTCCACGCATTCGAGGATCTCGCCGCCCGCGTTGCCCTCCAACTGGTAGCGCCCACCGACCTTGAACTCGCCGGTGACCGGCAGGAACCAGCGCCCGAGCCGCTCGGGATCGGTCACCGCGTCCCACACGTCGGCGATGCCGGCGTCGTAGGTCCGCCGCAGCAGCACCGTCCCGGCCTCACCGGCCTCGACCCGACGGGTGCCGGCCTCCCGGTGCACCAGGTTGATCCGGTCGACGATCTCACTCATGTCCGCTCGTTTCCTCTCTCTGCCTGCGCTCGCGCTTTCCCCGCGCGAGCTCCGTCCCGAGCGCGTCGAGCCGCTGCTCCCAGAAGCCGCGGAACCGTTCCAGCCAGTCGTCCACCTCGCGCAGCGGCGCGGCATCGACCGCGTACAGCCGGCGCGTGCCCTCCGGGCGCACCGAGGCGAAGCCGCTCTCGCGCAGCACACGCAGGTGCTGGGACACGGCGGGCTGGGAGATCCCGAACTCCTCCCGGATGACGGCACTGACCTCGCCCGATGTCCGCTCGCCCGTGGCGAGCAGCTCCAATATCCGGCGTCTGACCGGATCCCCGAGAACATCGAAGGCGTGCACACGGGCGACTATGCCACCAGGCGCTTATATAAGGCAACTCTTATATAGGGGGGTCCTGGAGGTCTTTCCCGGGCGAGTCCGGCGCTCCTGATCGGCCGATCAGCCGGTCCGTCGTCAGGCGTCGGTCCGTCGTCAGGCGTCGGTCCGTGGGGTCGTCCGTCGTGAGCGGTCGGCTGTCACCGGTCGGCGGACCGCGTGGCGCGGGTCTGCCTCCTGCGCAGTCCCGCGCGCGGCTCCGGGCTGAAGGCGAGGCCGCGGCGGTGCCGGATCTCCCCGCTCTCCCTGCTCAGGGCGCCTTCCTCACGCCAGCGCCCGAGGTCCCCGAGCACCATGCTCAACTGGGTGAGCAGGCGGGCCAGGCTCGGCTCGTACGCGGGGTTGTCCCGGGCGAGTCGGCGGTATCCGGCCACGCTCTCCTCCAAGGGAGCCAGCGCCTCCTCGTTCCGGTCGAGGATGGCCAGCCGCCTGCCCAGGTGGTACAGCGCGAGGAAGAGATAGGACCCGTCCGCGCCGGGGGTGGTCCTCAGCAGCCGGCGCTCGATCGCGACGATCTCCTCGGCCGTGACGAGGGCATCCGCGGAACTCTCCCGTCCCCGGCGCGAGAGCACCATGGAGCGATTGCGCAGTGCCACGGCGAGCCGCGGTTCCGTCGCCCCGGGGTCGACCCGCGCGAAGCGGCGGCCGAGTTCGACCGCCTCGTCCAGTGCGGTCAGGGCTTCGCCGGCCCGGTCCATCTGCTCGCAGCGCACGCCGATGTCGTTCAACGTCTCGACGAGTTCCGGGCCATAGGCGTCGGGCTGCTGGACGGCCAGCTCGCGGAACGCGGTGGCCAGCCTGCGGTTGAGGTCCAGACCGAGAGCGGTGAAGTACGGCCTGTCGTAGGGCGCCTTGGGATGGGGCGGAAGGACGGTGCCGGCGGCGAGCAGGACCCGGACGCGCGCGGGCGCCGAGTCCACCGCGGCCCCGAGTGCGTCCAGCACCTCCGTCGCGGTCTGCGGGCGCCCCCCGAGCACATGGGCGCCCGCGGCACGCACGAGGACGACCAGGGCGTGGACCTGCTGACCGTCGGTGGCTTCGGCCCACAGGGGTGCGAGCATCTCGTCCCCGGGGCGGGTGAAGTGGACACCGGCGTGGTACTCGGCGAGCCGGTCGGGCTGGAGCGAACCCCAGTAGCGGCCGGGGGCGGGTGGGTAGAGGGCACGCAGCCACTCGGCGACGTCGTCCTCCCGGCCGGACGGCAGTCCCCGCACCTGCCGGGTGACGGCGACGGCCTCGGCGCGGGTGGCCGCCCCGCACAACGCCGCGGCCGCCACGGCACGTCGCAGGGCGACGGGCCGCAGGTCGCCGAGCCGGAACGCCGGCGAGGCCGCGGTGCCCTCCCAGTAGTGCGCCTCGTGTGCCAGCAGCAGCGCCTCGACGGGTGCCGTCTCGGTGTCCCGCCGGACGTCCAGGCCGGGCAGGACCTCCAAGCCGGACGGTAGGTCCGGGCCCTCCAGGCCGGGCGGCAGGTCCGGACCCGTCGGCTGCTCCGGGGCCGGCGGCCGGCCCGGGCCCGAGGTCGCACCGGCGGTCACCGGACTGGGGCCGGCCTGGAGCAGCGTCGCCAGCGCGTGCATCTGCAGGGTGAGGGCGGAGGCGTAGCGGGAGCGGTTCAGATCCTGCGGAGGCCTGATCCGCTCCGCCAACGCCTGCCAGTCCGTCCGCGGCAGTCCCGTCACCTGTCCCAGGAGCCGGGACAGGTCCTGGGTGGCCCGGCCGAAGGCGACGGCCCGCGCCTCGGTCCCGGCGCTCTGCCCGAGCAGGGGGGCGAGCGCGAGCGTGGGAGCGTCGGAGAGGATCCGCAGCGTGTCGGGCTCCGATCCCAGGACGTCCGTCTTCCAGTCCCCCTTCGCCCGGGCGAGCAGCAACAGCCGCGTACGGTGCCGGCCGTGGCGCAGCCGTGTGATGAGGCGGCGGACCTGGCGGGGCAGGGTCTCGGCGTAGTCGACGACCACCAGCAGGGGCGACGTGGTGTCCAGGGCTCCCCAGTCGGGACCCGTTCCGTCGGGTTCCGGGCCGCCGGCGCCCGCCGGACCCGCGGGCGCGGCGTCGTCCAGGTCGGCGCGCAGTTGCACGGCCACCCAGCCGGACGCGCGGAGTTCGGCGGCCAGATGACGGGCCAGGCGGGTCTTCCCCTGACCGCCCGGGCCGGTGATCAGGTGGACCGCGAAGGGGTCCGGGGTGTTCCGGCACCACGCGGTGAAGTAGCGCAGCTCCTTCTCCCGGCCGTGGAAGGTGACAGCCTCCGTGTCGGCGCGCAGCAGCATCGCGGGCGACCGCAGGTCGCGGGCATGTGCCGCGGGAGCGAGCAGGTGATCGGGTTCGACCGGCTCCGCCAGCGGCTGCCAGCCGGTGTGCGCGGTGACCAGCTCGCGGAACTCGGGATCGTCCAGCAGGTCGGTGGTGCGCGTGGCGATGAGCCGGGCTCCGACGGCCGCCTGCCGGTCCCGGGACACCACGCCCGTGAGCAGGTCGCCGCACAGGAGTGCGGCGCCCGACATCCCGGACCAGGGAGTGGCGGACGGGGCGGACGACGTGTCGGCGGGGAAGGTGGGGTTGACGCTCAGCACTTCGTACCGGTCGGCGCCGCTCCCGCTCCCCGGGTGGATGGAACCCGTGAGCTGTTCCCCGCGGCGGTCGAGCCCGTCCTTCTGCATGCGCGGGTAGCCGCAGACGGTGACCGGATGGGGCCGGGTGCCGATCAGCCTGCCCCACCGCTGCGGCGGACGGGTCCGCAGGTCGCGGAGGGAGTCCGGAGTCCGCCATCCGGGGTCGGGGACCACCTCGACCAGCGCGGCGTCGACGGAGTCGGCCCTGCGCCGCCAGAGCACCCGCGCGGGGAACCGCCGCTCGTCCGCCTCGGGACGGCACACGGAAACGCTCGTCCCACCCGGTTCCGGGGACTCCCCCAGCACGTGCGCCGTGGTGAGCAGCAGCCGCGGGGCGACCAGGTAGCCGGTGGCGAAGGCCGCCCGGCCCGGGCTCCGGGGCCCGGTGACCCTGACCTGCACGATCCGGTCGAACTCCACCGTGACTCCGCTCCCCTCTCGTCCCGCGTCCCGGTCCCGGCCCGGTGCGGCTCGGCACAGGCGGCCGTCACCGGGCGGGAGTCACCCGCTCACCGGGGCCCTCTCTCCGTCCGTCACGCCTCGTCCTCGTCGGAGACCTCGACGTCGCCGCCGCCCGGCAGACGGGGATCCAGTCGTACGGTCAGCGTGTGCGTCGTCTTGCGGGCTTGCTCGCCCTTCCCCCCGACCCCGACCACGCCGAAGCGCAGACCGCCGTCCGCACCGCGCGTCCGCGCCAGTTCCAGGCCGAGTTCCACGGTGACCTCGCCCAGCCCGAACCGCACGCCGCCGTCACCGCTCGTGGCGAGCCGGCGCCGGGCCTCGGCCACCTGATCCCGCAGCAGGGTGATCGCGTCCGCCAGGTCCAGCGCCTCGTCCGCCCCGCCGCCGCCCTGCCCCCGCGCCATGCTCATCCGTCCCTCCCGTACCGACAGGACGTCAGTTTTCCATCCGGGTGGGCCGGGTGAAGGCCGATGGCCGGAAGTCACCGATCGGGCCGGATCCGGGCCTCAGACCTCCTGGTCGCCGGCGTGTCGGCCCAGCGCTCCGCCGAACCGGGCGGAGATCCCCGGCATCAGGCTCTCGCCCTCGGCCGGACGGTCCAGTCCGAAGACGTGGCCCGGGAAGTCGAGATCCCTCTGGACCTCCCAGATCCCCTCGTGGTCCTCCGGTGGCAGGATGCGGGCCGGATCCCCGACGGCGACCCAGCCGATCGGCACCGTCGTGTCGGGTGGCAGCACCGTGCGCAGATGCACGACACCGTTGATGCGGACCTCGGAACGCGTGCCGATCCGGGCACCGTTGAAGACCCTGCTCCCGGTGGCGAGGAAGACCTCGTCCTCGACCCGGCAGCCCGTCAGGTAGGAGGTCGGGCCGACGAGGACCTGGCGTCCCAGCGTCAGCGGGTCGCGGCGCGTGCCGCGCAGGACCGCGTTCTCCATGACGATGCATCCCGCGCCCAGCTCCACCGGACCGCCCTCGGCGGTGAGGACCGCGCCGAACAGCACCCGGCAGTCGGCTCCCACCCGCACGTCGCCGCACAGGGTGGCGGTGGGAGCGATGTAGGCCGAGGGGTGGACCACGGGCGACCGGCCCTCGTGAGTCAGCAGCATGCGCGGCATCATCGCGCGCCCCGGGGGCCGCACGCCAGATCGGCCCGCCGCGCTCGACTCGTGTCCCCCCACCGGGCCCGACCCCACGACCCGCCTCACGCCGCCCCGCCCGACCCGCGTGAGCTCGGAGAATCGTCGGGGTTACGCTTCGAGGCGACCGAGAAGGACCGAAGCTCCCGCGGCGGCCGCGGCGACCCGGGCGACACGGCGGATCTCAGAATCCCCTGCCGGCCTGGGCCCCCGAGGCGCGGGGACCCAGGGATGGAGCAGCACATGGAGAGCCCCAGCCGCACCGCACTGGTCGAGGATCTGATGGGGCGCTTCCCGCACGTGCCCCGGGAAGCCGTGATCAAGGAAGACCTCCTGCGCGGCGGCATGGCCTTCGACGAGTCGGCGCTGAGCGGCACGGCCGACGGCGCCTCCGGTGACGTCAAGCCCAAGTCGTACTTCATCTTCTCCTTCGACCACCGCACGCTGCCGGAGCTCGGCGCCGCCGCGCTCAACCGGCCGCCGGAGGAGATCGTGCTCACCGGCGGTCCGTACGAGCTGCGGCGCACCGTCGTGTCCGTGCGCGTCAATCCCGACTCCCCGTACGTCGTGCGCGCCGGCGAGGACGGGGCGCTCGGCCTGTACCTGGACGGGGCGCGGATCGCGGACGTGGGTCTGCCGCCGATGCCGGAGTACTACCGGCACAAGCTGTCGAACGGCAAGTCCGTGATGGAGGTCGCGCCGACCATCCAGTGGGGCTACCTCATCTATCTGACGGTCTTCCGGGTGTGCCAGTACTTCGGCGCGAAGGAGGAGTGCCAGTTCTGCGACATCAACCACAACTGGCGCCAGCACAAGGCGGCGGGCCGCCCGTACACCGGGGTGAAGCCGGTGGAGGAGGTGCTGGAGGCGCTGGAGATCATCGACCGGTACGACACGGCCGGCACCTCGCGCGCCTACACCCTGACGGGCGGCTCCATCACCTCCCAGGTCGGGGGCCGGGACGAGGCCGACTTCTACGGCCACTACGCCCAGGCCATCGAGGAGCGCTTCCCGGGCCGGTGGACGGGCAAGGTCGTCGCGCAGGCGCTGCCCCGTGACGCCGTGCAGCGCTTCCACGACTACGGCATCCGGATCTACCACCCCAACTTCGAGGTGTGGGACCGGCGGCTGTTCGAGCTCCACTGCCCGGGCAAGGAGCGCTACGTCGGCCGGGACGAGTGGCACCGCCGGATCCTGGACGCGGCCGAGGTGTTCGGCCCCCGCCAGGTGATCCCGAACTTCGTGGCGGGCATCGAGATGGCCGAGCCGTTCGGCTTCACGAAGGTGAGCGAGGCGATCGAGTCGACCACCGAGGGCCTGCGGTTCTTCATGTCGAAGGGCGTCGTCCCGCGCTTCACCACGTGGTGCCCGGAGCCGACGACGCCGCTGGGCAAGGCCAATCCTCTGGGCGCGCCGCTGGAGTACCACATCCGCCTGCTGGAGGCTTACCGGGCGACGCTCGAGGAGTTCGGGCTCAGCTCCCCTCCCGGCTACGGTCCGGCGGGCCCCGGCCGCGCCGTGTTCTCCGTGAGCTCGTTCATGGACAGCCTCGAAGGCCTCTGACGGCTCCCGCCCCGCCGGGTCGTCGACGCGCGCGCGACGCCCGCCGGGGTGCCACGTCCGGAACCGGTGCCGTCGGTTCCGGTCGCCCGCGGGGCTCGGTCCGGTGACGACTTGGGGACGGGCGCGCTCCGACCTGTGCCCGCGGGACAGGCTGTGCCCATGGGGAGACGATCACAGGTCCGGAGCGGCACGGTCGGCGGCTGTCTGTTCAACGGATGCCTGACGGTGCTCGGCGGGCTGCTGCTCGTCGTCACCGTCACGTGGATCTGGCTGGCGACGGAACCGGCGCGCGACGAGAGCACGGCCCGGGACGATCTGCGGGCGCAGGTGGACGCGCGGCGCGGGGAGCTGGACCGGGAGGCGGCCGATGGCGAGCTGTCGGACGCGGACATCGCCCGGATCTTCCCCGCCGCGCGGGCGGGGGCGGGCGCGGTCGGTGTCACCCGGAGCGGCGCGGCGGTCACGGTCGTCGCGGGACTGATCGGCCACGGGCCACCGCGGACGTTCATCTTCGTGACCGAGCGGACGGTGCCGGGGTGTTACGCCTTCGACGTGCCGGTCACGGGCGGCGAGGGCGCGCGGACAGCCGTCCGGGACCTGCCGCAGGAGAAGTGCCGCGCGGCCGCCCCGACCGCGAGCCCTCGCCCCACCGTCAGCCCGGGCGCGTCGAGGACGGTCCGCCTCAGGTAGCGACGATCACGGTCGGGGCTCCGTCGCAGCACATCCGGTATTTGCCGCGGCGGTTGCGAACGCGTTCCGCGCTCGACCGTCCGCCCGAATCCGGTTCTGCTGTGCGGACTTGAGGGGAGGGGACCGTCAGTGCCCGGCGCCGGCAGGCTTACCCGGGTCGTGCCCCGGATCCTCCGTCACGGGCAGGCACTCGGCGAGCAGGTCGACGACGCCGCGCCAGGCTCGCTGCGCGTGCCGTGGGTGGTAGCCGACGCCGGGGACCACAGGGTGGCCGACCGGCGGGTGGTGGAAGGCGTGCAAGGCGCCGCCGTAGACCGCGAGGCGCCAGTCGACGCCCGCGGCCTGCATCTCGGCGGTGAACGCGTTCCGTTGCGCGGGCGGCATGATCGGGTCTTCCGAACCGACCCCGGCCCAGACCGGGCAGCGAATGCGCGCCGCCTCGCCCGGTCGGCCCGTGGTAGTTGCGTTGACTGTTCCGATCGCGCGCAGGTTCGCGCCGTCGCGCCCGAGTTCCAGCGCGATGGCGCCCCCGGTGCCGTAGCCGACGGCGGCGATCCGATCGGGGTCGGTCCGCGGTTCGGCGCGCAACACGTCGAGCGCCGCATGGCCGATGCCCCGCATCCGGTCGGGATCAGCGAGCAGCGGCAGGCAACGGGCCAGCATCTCCTCGGGGTCGCCCAGATAGCGCCCGCCGTGAAGGTCGAAGGCCAGCGCCACATATCCCAGTTCGGCGAGAGCATCGGCCCGGCGGCGCTCGACGTCGCTGAGCCCCATGCCCTCTGGTCCGAGCAGCACCGCGGGCCGGCGGTCGAAACCGGCCGGGAGCGCGAGGTGCCCGATCATCGTCAAACCGTCGGCCGGGTACTCGACCGTACGCGTCGTCATCTGCGTCATGGGACTGGACTGTAGGGATGGTCGAGCCCGGTCCGGCCGCTGTTCCGCCGCCGGCGAAACAGCGCGGGTGTCCCGCTGACCTTCGGGACGGGCCCGGCGCTCGGACGAGGTCGAGGCCCCTGGAGCGGGCAGCGTCGGCTTCCTCAGGTGGGAGGGACCGATGGCCATCTCGATCGGCCGGTGTGCCTCGGCGAGGGAGAGTCAGGTGCGGCGCGGTTCACGTGCCATGGCTTGACCGTGATGTGAGACTTGCGTCATGGACAGGGGACGTGAGGCGCGGTGGGAGAAGGACGCGATGACGGTGGAGATCGTTTTCGCTCTGGTGACCGCCGTCGCGCTGGCTGCGGCGGTCTTCGCCGTCGCGCTGGCTCTGGCACTGGCTCTCGGCGTCTCCGGTCCAGCGGGACGGGGCACCTGGGTGGGCGGTGCGCTGCTGGGAGCGGCGGCCGGAGTGTGGCGTTTGGTGCGGGTACTGCGCCGCTTCGATGCGCAGCGTCGTCAGGGTCGCTGACCACGGCTTCCTCAGGTGTCCCCTCCGGGTACTTCAGGTCACGACCGCGGCCGGAACACCCCCGTCGGCCTGGGAGACCATCACCGACGAGGAGGAGGAGGAGCGGGCGCTGGTTCGACTGAAGCGTCGGCTGACGGCCCCCGGTAAAGCGTTTGCCGCACCCCGAGGCCCCTGCCATCGTGTCGATCATGCCTACCTTCTCCGCGCACGACGGAACCGAACTCGCCTACCACGAGCTCGGTGACGGCGCCGGCCGTCCCGTCGTCTGCCTGCCCGGCGGCCCGATGCAGGACTCCGCCTACCTCGGCGACCTCGGGGGCCTGGCCGCCCGTCGCGGGCTCGTCCTGCTGGACCTGCGCGGCACGGGCCGGTCCGCGGTCCCCGACGACAGCTCCTCGTACCGGTGCGACCGGCTCGTCGACGACGTCGAGGCGCTGCGCGAGCACCTCGGGCTCGACACGCTCGACCTCCTCGCGCACTCCGGCGGCACCAATCTGGCCGCCCTCTACGCCGCCCGCCATCCGAAGCGGATCGCGCGGCTCGCGCTGATCACACCGAGCGTCCAGGCGTTCGGAATCACGATCACCGCCGACGACCGGCAGGAGGCGGCCCGGCTGCGCGAGGGCGAGCCGTGGTTCCCCGAGGCGTTCGCCGCGCTGGAGGAGATCGTCGCGGGCCGGGGTACCGCAGACTCGTTCGGCGCCATCGCCCCCTTCTGGTACGGCCGTTGGGACGCGGCGGCCCAGGCCCACCGGGCAGCGGAGGACGGTCAGCGCAACGGAGAGGCGGCCGCGGTCTACGGATCCGACGGCGCCTTCGACCCGGCGGCCACCCGTGCGGCGTTCGCGGGCTTCCCCGCCCCGGTGCTCCTGATCGCCGGGGAGGTGGACCTGAACTCGCCGCCGGGCGCGATCGCCGAGCTGGCCGAGGTCTTCCCGCGCGCCGAACTCGTCGTGCAACCGGGAGCCGGGCACTTCCCGTGGCTCGACGACCCCGAACTGTTCGTGGCCGGCGCCGCGCCGTTCCTGGCGTGAACGGGCCGGCACGCGCCGGGCGGCCGGACGCGCCCGCCGCCCGGCCGGCCACCGGCCCGCAGACCCTGACCGCTCCGGCCTCCGGTCTCCGGCGCAGGGCCGCCCCCACGCGGCCATGCCTTACTCGCCCGCACCCGCCGTCGCGCACGCCGGGTGGCCCCAGCCGTCCGGGTTCTTGCTGATCGTCTCGCCCTTGGCGTACGGGGAGCCGCAGCGGCAGCGGCCCGGGAACTTGGCCTTCACCGAGCCTCCCGCGGCGCGCGCACCCTGGGTGCGGGGCTTCGTCGTGCGGGTGCCCGACGCGGCGGCGGCCCGTCGGGGTCCGGCCGTGGAGCGGCCGGCGGTGGCGGGCTCCGGCGGCGGGAGGGCCGAGCCGTCCGCGGAGCCGATGGCCTGCTGGCTGCGGGCAGTGTGGCTCGCGGCCCGGTCGGCGGCGTCGTTCAGCCGGTCACCGTCCACCTGATGGGCCGGGGTGTAGACGAACTCCACCTCCCGGCCGGTCAGCAGCTCGTCGATCCGGACGACCAGGTCCTTGTTGGCCACCGGCGTCCCCGCCGCGGTCTTCCAGCCCTTGCGGCGCCAGCCGGGCAGCCAGGTCGTGACCGCCTTCATCGCGTACTGGGAGTCCATCCGGACCTCCACCGGAACCGCCGGGTCGAGCGTCTCCAGCAGCTTCTGCAGCGCGGTCAGCTCGGCGACGTTGTTCGTCGCCCGCCCCAGCGGGCCCGCCTCCCAGGTCCCCACCTCGCCGTCCGCGCCCGCGATGACCCACGCCCAGGCCGCCGGCCCGGGATTTCCCTTCGACGCGCCGTCGCACGCCGCGATGATCTTCTGCACCATCCTCCGATCCTGACACGTCGCGACTCCTGCTCAAACCCGCCCGGTCCCGGCCCGGCCCCGCCGCGTATTTCGCAGGACAGCGCACCCGGGCTCTGGCACCCTGCGGAGGCGAACAGCACGTGATCACTGTGACGGATGGGGTGGCGGTCGATGGGTTTCACGCTGGAGGGTCCGGTCCTCGAGGGCGCGCTGGTGCGCCTGGAGCCCCTGGACCACCGGCACACGGCGGGGCTGGCCGTGGCGGCGGAGGAGGACCGGCACGCGTACGGGTTCACCTGGGTGCCGCCGGCCGGCGAGGTCGGTCAGTACGTCGAGGCGCAGCTCGGCCGCGCCGCCGAGGGGACCGTCGCCCCGTACGCGCAGGTGGACCGCCGAACGGGGCGGGTGGTCGGTGCGACCGCCTATCTGGATCCGCGGCCGATGCCGCAGGACGACGGCGCCCTGTGCGCGGTCGAGATCGGCTACACCTGGCTGGCGGCGTCGGCGCAGGGGACGGGGCTCAACACCGAGTCCAAGTACCTGCTGTTCCGCCACGCCTTCGAGACCTGGGGCGCGGCGCGGGTCGACCTCAAGACGGACGCCCGCAACGAGCGCTCCCGGGCGGCCCTGGCGAAGGTGGGGGCGCGCTTCGAGGGCGTGCTGCGCAACTGGAACCGGTCCTGGGCCCCGGGCGAGGAGCATCTGCTGCGCGACTCCGCCATGTTCTCGGTCGTCGCCGCGGAATGGCCGGACTGCCGGGCCCGGCTGGAGACCCGGCTGGCGAGGTTCCCGGAGCGCGAGGGCGCGGGTTGCCCGCGGTCGTGAGCGGTGCGGGAAAACCCGGTGAGGGCGGGACGGGCCGTCGGCCATGATGGCGCGATGACCCCACCACCGACGCCCGTAGAGGCCCTGCTCGTCGTGGACGTCCAGTCGGCGTTCGTCGTCGGCGAGGGAGCGGTGCCCGACGCGGCACGGCTCGAGGAGCGGACCGCGGACCTGATCGCCCGTGCCCGCGCCGCCGGGGCGCTCGTCGTGCACCTGCAGAACGACGGGCGGCCGGGGGCGGAGGACGAGCCCCGCACGCCCGGCTGGGAGCTCCATCACCCCGTCGAGGCCGGGCCGACGGAAGTCGTGCTCCGCAAGACCCGTGACGACGGCTTCGCGAGGACCGGGCTGGGGGACCTGCTGGAGGCGCGGGGCGTACGAGCGGTCGCCGTCTGCGGCGTGATGTCCGAGATGTGCGTGCAGGCGACGGCGCGGACGGCTCTCGCGCGCGGGTACCGGGTGGTACTGCCGCACGACGCCCACGCCACGCAGGACGTCCCGGCGGTGGCCGGGATCAGCGAACGGATCCCGGCCCGGGTCGTCTCCCGGGTGGCCGCCTGGGCGCTGGGCGGGGAGGCCGACATCGTCTCCCGCTCGGCCGACGTCTCCTTCACCGCCGCGGGGGCCGGTGGGCGGGGGGAGGTCCCCCGGTCGTAGTGCGGGCCGGCCCCGGCCCGATGGACGCGACCGGGGCCCTTCCCTCAGGCCGTCACGCGGTCAGGCGTGGCGCAGGGCACGCCAGGTGTCCGGGCCCACGATGCCGTCCACCCCGATACCGCCCCAGTTCCGCTGGAGCGTGCGGACCGCCGTCTTCGTGGCGGTCCCGTAGTCGCCGTCGACCGTGAGGCGCGGGCCGCCGTAGTAGGCGTGGTTGTTGATCAGGCACTGGATCTCGCGGACCCGGTCGCCGGTGGCTCCGGGACCGACCTCCACGTTCCACGCCCAGCTGTAACCCGCCGTGAATCCGGCGTAGTTGTCCGTCGTCCGCCAGCGGATGGTGCAGCCGGCCTGCGCGGAGAGCGCACGCGTGTCGGTGCCGGGCGCCGCGGCCGCCGTCGTGGCGCCGGCGCAGAGCAGGAGCACCGCTCCGGTCAGCGCGGTGGCCGCCCTGCGTCCGAGCCGCAGAGATCGCATCCTCGTGTGTCGGTTCGTCAACTGTTCCCCCTGTGGACGGAGACGAGGCGACCGGTCCGCCGCCCCGGCCGTCATCCTGGGGCCCACCGGGCCCCGTTCTCCACGGGAACGCCCTGTCCGGGACACGTCCCGGACAGGGCGGGGCGCATCGGTGTCAGGAGGTGCCGCAGGTCGGGTCGTCGATCGCGCTCACGGTGTACGGGGGACGGCCCGGCGGTTCGTCCAGCTGGCTGTTGACCACGTACAGGCGGCAGCCGTACCGCGCGAGTGTGGTCGGCAGGTCGAAGGGTTCGCCGGTGAGGCGGTGGGTCACCGTGCCCGTCCGCAGGTCGTCGTCCAGCCGGGCGATGTAGACGCCGTGCGGGGCACCGTAGTTGAGCACGGCGTACAGCGTGCGGCCGTGCAGCACCATGCCGTCGGGGCCGAACGACGCCTCCCCGAGGTCGACCCGGTCGACCTCCTTGTCGGCGGTGCCGATCCGCCAGACGGCCTCGGTCCCGTTGGACGCCACCAGCAGGGCGGTGCCGGACGCGTTCGCGACGATGCCGTTCAGGAGCCAGTACTGCGCCGGGAACTGCGGGAAGGCGCCGCGGATGTCCAGCCAGGGTTCGAGGGGGCCGAGGGTGCCGCCCCGGATCTCCGCGCGATGGACGACGGGGTTGGCCCAGTCGGTCACGTACACCGCGTCCCGGGTCACGACCAGGTCGTTCAGATCGGGTGCGCCGAGGGGTCCGCTGCGGGCGGTACGGGTGGCCAGCAGCCGGCCGTGCCGGTCGTGGACGGTCAGGGTCGCGCCGCCGACCGAGAGGACCCGGCCCTGGCGGTCGGTGTGGACGCCGAGCGAGCTGGGCCGGTCGCGCAGGCCGTCCGCGGGGAAGGGGCGCAGCTCAGGCCGGCTGACGTGACCGCGGTACAGCGCGCCGGTGCCGTCCGAGGACACGTACATGGTGCCGTCGCGGGCGACGGCGATCCCCTCGGGGAGCACGCCGGGAGCGCGGGAGACGACGTAGCTGTCCGGCAGTTCCCGGGCGGTGGCCGGGCCGGGCGTCCCGGCGAGGGTGGCGAGCAGGGCCGCCGCGGTGAGGCAGGCGGTACGGGTGGGGATGCGGCGCATCGGGGCGACCTCCGGAGGGAGTCGGATCGGCGAGGCGGACACCGGGAGCCTGCGGCCCGGCGGCGCGGAACGCGAGGCCTTTCACCCCTGGTTGAAAGGGTCCGGCGGGCCGATAATCGGTCGTCGTGATCCGCCTCCACTTCATGGCCGCCGACCTGCGTCAGATCACCCTCGCCCCGGCGGCCGACGCCCTCTCGGAAACCGCGCTGAGCCTGCGGCTGGGGCTGCGGGCGGGCCGTCCCGGCGACGTCTCCGGCCCGGGCTCCGCCCTCCTGCACCGGACGCGTCCCGCGGCCCGGGAGTGGCAGCGCTCCCTGCGGGGCGGCCCGGCGGCCGGGGCGGGTGTCCTCGCCGAACTGGTCACCGAGGACGGGTTCGTGCCGGACTTCCTGCTGCAGCCGTCGGTGCACGACTTCACCGACGCGCTGGACGCGGCCGTCGCGACCCCCACCGGGACGCTGGCGCGCGATCTGGGAGTGCCGGAGGTCTCCGGCTGGAACGGCGGCCTGGCCCGCCCGGGCCGGTGGGCCCGGGAGCTCGCCCAGGGCTCCGCGGCCGCGCGCCACGCGCTGGCCCGCGACACGCGCGCCTATTTCCACTCCTCGGTGGAACCCCTCTGGCCGCGGATCCGCGCCGACGCCCTGACCGATCGTGCGCTGCGGGCCGAGATGCTGCTGCGCGGCGGCGTCGACGCGCTGCTGACCACGCTGGGGACGACCTGGCGGTGGCAGCCGCCGACGCTGCACCTGCCGTCGGCGTCGTCGTACGACATCCCGTTGTGCGGACGCGGACTGCTGCTGGTGCCCTCGTGGTTCGCGACGGGCCCGATGGTGATGTACCGACCGGAGGCGGCGACGGTGCTCGTCTACCCGATGTGCGACGGCGCCGCCTCGGGCCGGTCCGACGACCGGCCCGAAGCGCTGGGGGCGCTGCTGGGCCGTACCCGGGCGCAGGTGCTCCGGCTGCTGCGTTCCCCCGCCAGCACCACGGCCCTCGCCGAACGGGCCGGCGTCTCGCTCGCGGCGGCCAGCCAGCACGCGGGCGTCCTCCGGGGCGCCGGCCTGATCGACACGGTACGGACGGGCACGGCGGTGCTCCACAGCCTCACCCCGCTCGGACACGCGCTGCTGGCCGGGGGCTGACCGCCGAGGGCACGGGGCCCGAAGGCCCGGTGTCTCAGGAACATGAGCCGTCCGCCGTCCGGGCGGGGAGGGGCGCGCCCTCCCTCACCCGACGGCGTCCAGGAAGGCGAGTACCCGCTCGGTGAGCAGGGTGGCCGCGGCCGCGTCGTGGGAGGGCAGGCTGCTGTCGGCGAACAGGTGCTGCTTGCCGGGGTAGAGGAACAGCTCGGCCCGCTCCGTGGCGGCGACGAGCGCGCGGGCCGCGTCGAGATCGCCGTCGCCGACGAAGAACTCGTCCGCGTCCATGCCGTGCACCTGGACGGGGACGTCGTCGGGCCAGGCAGCGCCGAACTCGGTGACGGGGACGCAGGCGTCGAACAGGAGCGCGCCACGGGCGCCCGGCCTGGTCTGCGCCAACTGCTGGGCGGGCAGCACCCCGAGGGAGAAGCCGGCGAGGACGAGCCCGGCCGGCAGCGGTTCGGCGGCGCGGGCGCCCCGCTCCACGATCGTGCCGAAGCCGATGGCCTGGACGTGGCCGACGCCTTCCTCCAGGGTGTCGAACGTCCGCCCGTCGTACAGGTCGGGGACGTGCACGGTGTGGCCGTGCCGGCGGAGGGTGTCGGCGAAGGCCGTGACGCCCGGCGTCAGTCCCTGTGCGTGGTGGAAGAGCAGTACCTCGGCCATGCGGGTCCCTTCTCGTGGGCGGGCCGGCCCCGGCGGCACAGACCCGGCGCCGTGCTAGCCCCGGCCGCCGTGCGGTTCAGGTCCGGCGGGCCAGCAGGTAGACGCGGCGGGTGTCGACCTCGTGAGCGTAGTGGCCGCGCTCCATCCGCATCTCCACGGTGAACCCGGCGTCGGCGAGGAGTCCGCTCACCCGGGAGGGGTCCAGGAAGCGGAAGTCGACGTCCACCTCGTGTCCCCACCACTCGTCCAGGTGCCGCACTTCCTCGCCCTGATGGAAGGAGACCAGGAGCAGCCCGGTGGGGCGCAGGACGCGGTGCGCCTCGGCGAAGGCGCGGCCGAGCTCGTCGGGGGCGACGTGGATGACGGAGTAGAGGGCGACGGCCGCGTCGAACTCGCCGTCCTCGGCGGGCAGCGCGAGCAGGTCGCCCTCCCGGAACGCCGCCTCGGGATGGCGTCGGGCGGCGGTCGCGACCATGCCCGGGGAGAGGTCGATGCCGACGGCCCGCGCGCCGTGGGCGGCGAGCCAGCCGGTCACGTGCCCGGGTCCACAGCCGAGGTCGGCGACGGCGGCCCCCTGCCCGGCCTCTTCGAGGAGTGCGCCGAGCAGGGCCCGGTCGAGCGGCTTCCCGTCCAGTTCGTTGCCGAGCCGGTCGGCGTACTCCTCCGCCACGGTGTCGTAACTCCGCCGGACGGCCGCGTGGTCCACGTGATCCCCCATGTCCCCAGCATCCCACGGGCCCATGACCGGAGGCAGCCCGGTCGTGCGACCCCGCGGTCGCGCGCCGGCACCCTTCTCGGGCCTGACCGCCCCGGGCCGGCGACGTGACGTCAGCGGGGGTCGGGCACGGGCGCCGGATCGGGAGCCGGCGCCGGGGGTCCTCCAGGTCGTCGACCGGACGGTGAACACCTCCGCGCCGCTGCTGCGGACCCCCCTTCGGTCGCGACAGATCGTAGGGAGGTCACGACCGCCCCCGCAGCCGGACGGGAGACCTCGTGGCACGAGGGACCGGAGGGGTGTCCGGGACGCGGATCCGGGCAAGCGGAGAGGCCCTGGACGGCGAGTCGTCACATCGGCGCGCATAAAAGGCCATAAAACGACCACCCACCCCATGAGCATCAATCTTCTTTTGCTCGGAATTATGGGGTGATGTCGGACATTTCTTTCAGGTGACATGGCTCACGGGGCATCGGCCGTCATACCCGCCGTCGGGCCCCATCTCCCCCTGATTCAGGGAAGTTCGGGGCTTCACGGGCCTCCGCGACGCCGTTTATCACATCGTCGAGACGCCTTGTTTCCGACGGTATTCCTCGCCTACGGTCACCTCCATTCGGATGGAACGCCGAATCCTGCCACCATCCGCAATTCCCACTATTCACCGCCGGCAGGAGCGGGGGACCCAAGTATTCGCCGGTCCGGATTCCGGAACGGCTAGGGGTGAAGTCGCACGTGTGCGGCCGGGCATCTCCAGCCCGAACCCGACAGCTCACCCCGCAGGCTCCGGAGAGGAATCCGTCATGCCTGCAAACGGTAAGCACCGACGCCCGAAGCGCCGTCCGCTCGCCCGCGGTATCGCCCTCGCGAGCACGGGTGGAGCGGCACTGGCCCTCCCTCTCGTCGCCTCCGCGACCGCCCACGCCGCCCCCCGCACCGCCCCCGAGATCACTCCGGCCATTGCCACGGCGAACGCGGCAGCAAATGTGTCGCAAAAGATCACGGAATCGCTGCCGGCGGCGCCTGCCGCAGCTCCCAAGACTTACACCGTCGTGCCGGGCGATTCTCTTTCGATGATCGCCTACGAGCAGGGTGTCCGGGGCGGCTGGAAGGTTCTCTACCGCGCCAACCACGCTGCGGTCGGTGACAATCCGTCACTCATTCACCCGGGTCTCAAGCTGACGCTGCACCGCAATTCCGCGGCGCCGCAGCCCAAGTCCCCCGCTCCCGCGCAGAAGTCGAAGGCCGCCAAGCCGGCGAAGTCCTCGTCCGCCGACCGGGCCAGCCGTTCCCAGCAGCGCACCGCGCCCGCGCCGCAGGCCCGGCAGACCCAGCAGGCGGCTCCGGCCGCCGCCCCCGCCGCCGCCGTGAAGAGCTACACGAACGACCTCGACGGCTGGATCCGGGAGTCCCTGGACGTGATGGCCCAGCACGGCATCCCCGGCTCCTACGAGGGCATCCACCGCAACATCATGCGCGAGTCCTCCGGCAACCCGCAGGCCATCAACAACTGGGACTCCAACGCCGTCGCCGGCACTCCCTCGAAGGGCCTGCTCCAGGTCATCGAGCCCACCTTCCTGGCGTACCACGTGCCCGGCACGTCCATGGACATGTACGACCCGGTCGCCAACATCACGGCCGCGTGCAACTACGCCGCCGACAAGTACGGCTCCATCGACAACGTCTTCGGCGCCTACTGACGGGGCCACGGCGCCTCCTGACGGGCGCGCCGGCCCATACGACGGGGAAGGCCCCGACCGCTCGGGGGTCGGGGCCTTCCTCGCGTGCCGGGCCCGTCGTCGGGGCCTGCGGCGCGGGCCGCCTACAGCACGCCCCGCCGCCACTCCCGGACGAGCAGGTGGCCGAGGTAGAGCCCGCCGATGGCCATCGTGTAGATGCCCACGGGCAGGTTGTCGAGGTACGGCATCTGCTGGGCGGCAAGGTCGGCGAGGACCAGCAGCAGGGCACCCACCAGCATGGACAGGGCGAGCTGGGGACCGGACCCGCGCGACAGCCGCTTGGCGATCTGGGGGGCGGTCAGGGAGATGAAGGCGATCGGTCCGGCCACGCTCACGGCGGCGGCCGACAGCACGATCGCCAGGGTGACCGCCGCGGTCTTGGTCCGCCCGGGACGGCCGCCCAGCGCGGCGGCGGTGTCGTCGCCCATCTCCCCGATGCCGATGTCCCGCGAGAGCAGGGCGGCGAACGGAAGAACCACGGCCAGCACGAGCCAGATCGTGGTCGCGTCGTCCCACGAGCGGGCGGACAGGCTGCCGTTGACGTAGGCGCTCAGGACCGTCGCCTTGTCCCGTTCCACCGCGTACACGACGTACTGGATGACGGCGACCGCCATGGCCGAGACACCGATGCCGGCGACGACGAGGCGCACCGGGTTGCGGAAGCCCGTCCCGGTCGACACGTAGACGAGCACCATGGCCAGGACCGCGCCGAGGAGCGCGCCGACCGGGACCGGTACGACGTCCGGCAGGAGCAGGGCGACGATGGCCGCGCCGGCTCCGGCGCCCGCGCCCAGCCCGATGACGTCCGGGCTGCCGAGCGGGTTGCGGGTGACCGACTGGAACAGCGCGCCGGACAGGCCGAACGCGGCGCCGGTGCCGATGCCGACGACCAGACGCGGTCCGCGCAGCCGGTTCAGGACGAAGGCGTTCTTGCCCTCCGCGCCTCCCAGCAGGGCCGTGGGGAGGTCGGGCAGCCGGATGCCGAGGCGGCCCAGGGTGAGGGTGGCCACCGCTCCGACGACGATCAGCAGCAGCAGGCCGAGGGCCAGGACGACGGTGGAGGTGCGGATCGGCAGCGACACCGCGCCGCCGATCCGGAGCACGTGCCGGCGCGGCGCCGTCCTGACGGGGGCGGGCGCCGGGGCCTGACGGGCGCTCATGCGCTTCCTCTCATCCTGCGGACCGCCAGCAGCAGCGCGGGCGCCCCGATGAACGCGGTGATGACACCGACCATGACCTCCTGCGGGCGCAGCAGCACGCGTCCGACGACGTCGGCGGAGAGCAGCAGCGCGGGACCGACGAGAGCGGAGAAGAGGATCTGCAGGCGGAAGTCGACGCCGACGAGGGCCCGTACGAGGTGGGGCACGGCGAGGCCGACGAAGGCGATGGGTCCGACGGCCGCGGTGGCCGCCGCGCTCAGCAGGGTCGCCGCGAGCAGTCCGGCCGCCTTGACCCGTGCCGGGCGGGCGCCGAGGGAGGTCGCGCTGTCGTCGCCCAGTGCCGTCACGTTGAGACCGGGGGCGATCACGAGGGCGACGAGGAGGCCGACGGCGGCGAACGGCAGGACCGACCAGAAGACGTCGAAGTCCCGGCCGCCGAGGGCTCCGACGACCCAGTAGCGGTAGCTGTCGAAGACGCGCGGCCGGCTCAGGGTGACGGCCTGGATGAAGGCCGCGAGGACGGCGGAGAGGACCGCGCCGGCCAGCACGAGGCGGGCCGGGCCGGCGCTGGTACCGGCGGACCCGATGACGTGGACGACGAGTCCGGCCAGCAGGGCGCCGGGCAGGGCCCACCACAGGGTGGCGGACTGACCCGTCACCCCGAGGAAGGCGGTCGCGGCGACGATGCTCGCCGAGGCGCCCGCGTTGATGCCGAGGAGGCCGGGCTCGGCCAGCGGGTTGCGGGTGACGCCCTGCATGAGGGTGCCCGCGACCGCCAGGCACACGCCGGCGAGCACGCCGATCGCGGTCCGGGGGTAGCGGCTCTCGACGACGGTGGTCAGGTAGGCGTCGCCATGGCCCCTGAGGACGTCCATGACGGAGCCGAACGAGGTGGTCTTGCTGCCGAACATCACGCTCGCGAGCATCGCGAGGGCGAGGACGGCGAGACAGACCGTCAGAGACGACGCCAGCCGGGCGGCACCGGCACGCGAGGTGCTGGTACCGCCCGGCTCGACGAGCGTGGAGGAAGCCATGCGCAGGGAACCGTGCTTACTTCCCGGCCTTGGCGACGGCCTTGTCGATCAGGGGCAGGTAGCGCTCGATGCTCCACGGCACGGTCAGCGGGTTGATCATCGAGGAGGCCGTGACGAACGGGGTGTCGTGGCTGTAGACGATCGCGCCCTTCTTGACCGCGGGGATGGCCCCGTACAGCGGCTGGGCCTCGATCTCCTTGCGCGACTTCTCGTCCATGTAGAACGTGAAGGCGACGTCGCTGCCGGACAGCTTGTTGGCGTTCTCCAGGCCGATGAGGGCGGAGTCGGTGCCGTCGGTCTCCTTGAAGCCGTTCACGACCGGGTCGACCTTGAGGCCGAGGGACGTCAGCATCTCGACGCGCTGCTCCTTCGGCTTGAAGACGCCGAGGGTGCCGGGGCCGGTGTTGTAGATGTACGAGAACGTCACGTTCTTGTAGTTCGGCCGGGTCGCGGCGGCGTCGGCCAGCTGCTTGCGGATCTTCGCCGTCAGCTGCTTGCCCTCCTCGGGCTCACCGAGGGCCTTGGCGACGATGTCGATCTGCTGGTCCCAGTCGGTGCTCCACGCCTTGTCCGGGTAGGCCACGGTCGGCGCGATGTCCTTCAGGACGTCGTACTGCTCCTTGGTGACGCCGGACCAGGGCGCGAGGATCACGTCGGGCTCGAGCTCGGTGATGGCCTCGATGTCGAGCTCCTCCATGCCCTTGAACTGCTTGGGGAGCTTGCCGCCGGACTTGGTGACGGCCTCGTGGATCCACGGCAGGTAGCCGGTCTTGTCGCTGCCCCAGGGGTAGCTCTCGATGCCGACGGGGGTGTGGCCGAGGGCGATGGCGGTCTCGGCGGAGCCCTGCCCGAGGGTGACGACGCGCTTGGGCTGCTTGGTGATGGTCGCCTCGCCGAGCGCGCTCTTGATGGTCACGGGGAAGGCGGCTCCGGCGGCCTTCGCCTCGCCGGAGCCGGCGGTGTCCTTCTTCTCGCCCGCGCCGCAGCCCCCGACGAGGAGGGCGAGCGTGGCGGCGGCGGCCGTGGCGACGACTGCGCGACGGCGTGTGCGGGTCACTGCGAGGGTCATGGACGATCCTTCTCTGCGGGCAGTCGGCAGGCGGAGGGGACCCACGCGCACGGAACGCGCGCAGGCCTGATCCCGGCTCCGGAAGCCGATAAGTACTTAGGCAAAGCTAAGTTAGGTTTCCCTTATCTCCAAATCAAGGGTTTCACGCGTCCGATCCTTCGTCATCGCAGGTCGGCGCCTGTCGATATGACGGAAGGATCACCTCCGTAAGGTCGCCGGCTTCAGCAGTCGAGCCGCAACGGCGGCCGCCACACCTGGCCGTCGCCGGGAGTGCCGAGGGCGGGCCGGTACCGGAGGGGTACGAGATGGGTGCCCGCGGCCGCCTCGTTCCGGGTGCCGAGCCAGAGGTCGATGATCTGCCAGGGCCGGCCGTCCAGGACGCTCACCGTCCGCGGCTGCCCTCCGCAGCTGTTGCCGTTGAAGATACGGCGCCCGTACACGGGCGCGCCCCAGCCGACGTTGCCCGGGGCGCTCCAGCCCGAGTACAGGGAGGCGGAGGTGGCGTAGCCGATCGGGGTGCCGGCGCAGTAGCCGCAGCCCTGATCGGAGTAGGTCAGGACGTAGGTGCGGTGTTCGGGGTCCCAGAACCCGCCCGGCCCCTCGACGTGCGAGAGGCCCGCGACCTTGGCGACGCCGACACCCGGTTCGCCGCCGCTCCCCCACTCGTCGAGCTGCTGGAGCGAGAGCGCCGCGGTGCCCGGCCGGGTACAGACGAGCGCCGGCCGGCCGCCGGGCTCACCCGACTCGATGAAGCCGAAGTCGCCGTTGCCCCGGCAGATGTCGAGCGCCGGCTTCCGGTACCAGCCGGACGGCGAACCGGCGGTGGGGCCGCAGGGGCCGAGGGGGCCGTCGCATCCCATCGCGTTGTAGGCGTGCGGTGCGCCCAGGTTGTACTGCCTCGGCGCGTTGAACCACAGGACGAAGGCGCCGTCGTCCCTGCCCCAGCCGGACCGCCGGAGCATCCTCGGGTTGAAGCAGCCCTGCCCCGTCTCGCCGCAGGTGTCCTGCCAGGTCTGACGGGTGGACGGATCGTCCGAGCCGGGATCGAAGAGCAGGCGGGGCGCGGACCACGGCCCCTTGAGCGACGGCGCCGTCGCCACGCCGAACCCGCACCAGGGGGTGCGGGCGACGAACCACTCGTAACCGCAGCCGTACATCGTGCCGTACATGAAGTACGTGCCGTCGAAACGGGCGACCACGGCATCGTGCAGGTCCAGCCCCCGCACGGTCAGCGCACGTGGCGTCCACCTGGTGTCGGGCACCGGTTCCGCGCCCCGCGCCACCGGCCCGCCGACCAGCATCGCGCACACCGCCAGCACCAGGGCGGTGAGGGATTTCCTGACCCCCACGCACACCCCCCTTCCCTCCGTGTCGGGCAACAGGCCTCCATGGAACCCCACCAAGTAGCTGAAAATACTTACATTTCATCCTCATTCGCCCGTCCGGTCCGCCCGACGGGTCGTCACTCGCGGCCGCTCTGCTCCATCCGGGCGCCGACCAGATGCCATTGGTGTCGATGAGGACCAATCACCCTCTCCGCCGGTGACCGACCTGGGGAGGCGTCAACATGGGACACAAACCCCCGGGCAGAGCGCAGAAAGAGATCGACCCGGAAGTTCACCGAAGGATTACTGCACGGCCCTATACCTTTGGAGCTGCTTCCCTCATCCTGTCCACGGCGTGCCGCAGGGGCATGCCGAGACGCGAGAGGCGGGGCATGACTCCCATCAGTCGCAGGGGATTCGTAGGGATCGGGGCGGGGCTCGTGGCCGGAGCGGCCCTGCCGCCCGGCGCCGCGGCGGCCACGTCGGCCGCCGCCCGTTCAGCGGCCGGAGACATCACCGACGTCCGCCACGTGGTGATCCTCATGCAGGAGAACCGCAGCTTCGACCACTACTTCGGCAGGCTGCGCGGGGTCCGCGGCTTCGGCGACCGCGCCGCAGGCAACATCCCGGGCGGCTGGGGCACGTTCAACCAGCCCGACTGGGGCGGCCGGCAGTACCCCTGGAAGCTCAGTTCCACCCCGCCGGCCGGTGGGGTGGACGGCGAGACCCTGGCCCAGTGCAACGGCGATCTGCCGCACAGCTGGACCTCACAGCACGCGGCCTGGAACAAGGGCCGGATGGACAACTGGGTCACCGGCGTCGGCAGCACCCGCACCCTCGGCCACCTCGACCGCGGCGACATCCCCTTCCACTACGCGCTCGCCGACCACTACACGGTCTGCGACGCGTACTTCTGCTCGGCGCTCAGTGCCACCGGCCCCAACCGCACGTTCCTGTGGAGCGGCAGGATCGACGCCTCCAGCAAGGACGGCGGCGACGAGTCCGGACTCACCTGGGAGACGTACGCCGAGGCGCTGCAGCGCGCCGGGGTGAGCTGGAAGGTCTACCAGAACGCGCAGGACAACTACGGAGACAACGGGCTCGCCTACTTCAAGCGGTTCACCGACGCGCGGCCGGGCGACCCGCTGTACGACCGCGGCATGGGCTCGGTCCCCAGGGTCACCGGGTCGACGCCCGACGACATCGCCGCCGCGATCCGCGCCGACGTCCTCGGCGGCACGCTCCCGCAGGTCTCCTGGGTGGTCGCCAGCGAGGCATTCTCCGAGCACCCGTACGCCCCGCCCGGCGACGGCGCGCACTTCGTGGACCTCGTCCACCGTGCCCTCGCCGCGGACCCCGAGGTCTTCGACTCCACCGTCCTGTTCCTCAACTACGACGAGAACGACGGCTTCTTCGACCACGTGCCGCCGCCCGTGGCACCGCCGGGAACCCCGGGCGAGTACATCGACGGCGTGCCGATCGGCCTGGGCTTCCGCGTGCCGATGATCGTCATGTCGCCCTGGACGCGCGGCGGCTGGGTCAGCTCCGAGGTCTTCGACCACACCTCCGTGCTGCGCTTCATGGAGACGTGGACCGCGGCCATCGGCAAGCCCGCCGGCTGCCCGAACATCAGCGCCTGGCGCCGCAAGGTCACCGGGGACCTGACCGGGGTCTTCGACTTCGCCCACCCGGTCTACGGGATGCCCACCGGGCTGCCCTCGACCTCGAAGGTCATCGGTCAGGCCACCTGCGGCCCGCTGCCCAACCCGGTGCCGCAGGACAACGCCCTGCCCGCCCAGGAGCCCGGCAACCGCCCGGCGCGCGCCCTGCCGTACCAGGTCAACGGCAACCTCGACCGGTTCGAGTTCGGTGCGGCCGGCAAGATCCTGGCCTGGTTCTCGATGACGAACCACGGTGCTCCGGCCACCCGGGCGGCCCACTTCACGATCCACCCCCACCAGTACCGCGACACGGCCGCCTGGCAGTACACCGTCGATCCGGGCGGCACCTCCACCGACTACTTCAACATCGGCACGGGCTCGGGCGCGGGGAAGTACGACATCTCGATGATGGGCCCCAACCGCTTCCTGCGCCGCTTCATCGGCGACGCCACCAAGGCCGGGAAGGCCATCGAGGTCGCGGCCCGGTTCGCGACCGAGCCCGGCACCGGGAAGACGGCCGTCTACTTCCGGATGGCCAACGCCTCCGCCGGGCCGGTCACCTTCACCATCCGCTCCAACGCCTACCGCACGGACGGCCCGTGGACCTACACGGTCGCCGCGAACTCCGCGCGGGAGGACTGGTTCAACGCGGTGGCGTACCACGACGGCTGGTACGACTTCACGATCCTCGCCGATGTCGACGGCACCTGGTCCCGCCGCTACACCGGCCACATCGAGACCGGCGCGCCGAGCGTCACCGGGGCGTAGCGGCGGCCCCGCCACTCCCCCGGCCGGCGGCTCCCCGACGTGCCGGGGAGCCGCCGCGCGGTGCCCCGGCGGCGACCTCCCGCGGGCGGCGGCCGGATCCCGGTGTCAGAGCCAGCCGTTGCGGCGGAAGCTCCGGTGCAGCACGAAGCAGGCGACGGCCATCACGCCCACCGTCAGGGGGTAGCCGTAGGTCCAGCGCAGTTCGGGCATGTTCTCGAAGTTCATCCCGTAGACCCCGCAGACCATGGTGGGGACGGCGATGATCGCCGCCCACGCCGTGATCTTGCGCATGTCCTCGTTCTGCGCGACCGTCACCTGCGCGAGGTGGGCCTGGAGGATCGAGTCGAGGAGCGCGTCGTAGGAGGTGATCTGCTCGGTGATCCGGGACAGGTGGTCGGCGATGTCACGGAAGTAGGGCTGCATGTCCGGGCCGACCAGCGGCAGCGGCTGGGCCGCCAGGGCCTTCAGCGGGCGGTCCAGCGGGGTCACCGCACGCTTGAGTTCGAGGAGTTCGCGCTTGAGCTGGTAGACCCGTCCGGCGTCGCCGCGGGAGGCCTGCTCGCTGAAGACGGCGGTCTCGACGGCGTCGATGTCGTTCTGCACGGCGTCGGTCACGGCGAGGTAGTCGTCGACCACGTGGTCGGCGATGGCGTGCAGCACCGCCGCGGGCCCCTTGGCCAGCTGGTCGGGGGCCGCCTCCAGCGCCTCCCGCACGGGGCCGAGGGAACCGTGCCTGCCGTGCCGGACGGTGATGACGAAGTCGGGCCCCGTGAAGACCATCAGCTCGCCGGTGTCCACGACCTCGCTGGTCGCGGTGAGCTCCTCGTGCTCGACGTAGCGCACGGTCTTGAAGACGGCGAAGAGCGTCCCGTCGTAGCGCTCCAGCTTGGGCCGCTGATGGGCGTGGACGGCGTCCTCGACGGCCAGCGGGTGCAGGCCGAAGAGCTCGGCGAGGCCGGCGAACTCCTCCGCCGAAGGCTCGTGCAGGCCGATCCAGACGAACCCGTCGCCGGACTTGCGGACCCGACGCACCGCCTCGGGCGCGGGGCACGCGCCCTTCTGGCGGGCGCCGTCCTCGTACACCACGCAGTTGACGACCGAGCTGCCCAGCGGCGAGCGCGCGGGGTGGCTCAGGTCGACGGTCCGGCGGTAGGCGCGGCGGACGGTGCGCCGGAGGTTGCTGATTATCGGCACGGTGGGCTCCTCGGAACGATCGGCGGCCAGTGTGCCATCCGTCCACGGACACACCGCACCCGCGGGCACACCACCCGTCGCCCACGTCCCCGACCTCGCGGGGCACTACACCTGGGGAGCGTCGCTCGCGACGAGCTCGACCTCGAAGCCGTCGTCGTTCTCCAGGTAGGCGGCGTAGGTCTGCTCCCCGCCGGCGTGCGGATGGCGGTCGGGGTACATCAGCGTCCAGCCGTGTCCCAGGACGTCGCCGACGAGCCGGTCCAGGGCGTCACGGCCCTCGACGTGGAAGGCGAGGTGGTTCAGCCCCGGGCGGAGCCGGTCGTGGTGCCCGGCGGTGAGCGCCGGGGACCGCTCGACGACCAGGTAGGTCGCTCCCAGACGCCAGCTGCGGCCGGCGGCCCAGCTCTGGAACGGGGTGTACCCCAGGGCCTCCAGGAGGACGCCGAAGGAGGCGACGGCGCGGTCGAGGTCGGGCACCCAGATTTCGACGTGGTGCAGGGTGCCGGTGGTCGGTCGGGGCATGCGGTCACCGCCCCCGGGTGTCGAGGTCCCGGGCCGGGACCG
The DNA here is from genome assembly GCF_050917515.1 of Streptomyces sp. JL2001. NCBI lineage: Bacteria > Bacillati > Actinomycetota > Actinomycetes > Kitasatosporales > Streptomycetaceae > Streptomyces > Streptomyces sp. JL2001. Next base: position 483,681 of record NZ_CP169421.1, read on the forward strand.
GTCGGCCGCTCGCCGGCCCCGGGCGGCCGGCGGCCGGAGCGCGTCGTTGAGGCGCATACCGAACTGTAGCCAGCCTCATCGGCATGGCACACCACACTGTCGACAAGACTCCCGTCACGATGCTGGGCCTCGGCGCGAGGGGCACCGCCCTGGCCCGCACCTGGCTTGCCGCCGGTCACCCGCTCACAGCACCCCTGGGTCTGCGCGGCGGGGAGGCCGCCCCCGGCCCCCGTACGGGCGTCGGGGCCGGCCTCCCCCGGCGTCAGGCCCGGTCGCCCGGCGCGTCCTCGCCCGCCAGGAGCGCGTCGGCGCCGATCAGGGCGGTGGAGCCCGGCGCCGTACAGGCGAAGGCACCGGCCACCGCGCCCAGCCGGGCGCACTCCCGTACGTCGCGGCCGGCGAGCCGTCCGTACAGGAAGGCGGTGACGTAGGCGTCACCCGCCCCGTTGGTGTCCACCGCCGGCATCGGCAGCGGGGCCGCCGGGATGTGGTGCGGGGTGGGGCCGCCGTCCCGGGTGAGGAGGTACGAGCCCTCCGCGCCCGCCGTGGCCACCACGGTGTCGGCGCGGCCCTCGCGGAGGATCTCCCGCATGAGGGCCGGCGTGCCCTCCCCCGCCCCCGCCGCGCTCAGGAAGACGAGGTCCGAGCGGAGCGCGAACTCCCGGTGGTGGTCGGCGAGTCCGTCCCAGTCGTGCAGATCGGTGGAGACGGGGACGCCGACGTCCGCGATGTCGTCGTAGAGGTGGCGGGAGAAGTCCGTGATGGACAGGTGGACGTGGCGCGTGCGGCGCAGCCGGGGGAGGTAGACCTCCGGCGGCATCCGCAGGCCGGCGGGATCCCGGGAGTCGTAGAAGGACATCCGGCGACCGGTCGCGTCCACCAGGTTCACCGCGCGCCGGGTACCCGCGGGCGAGACCAGCGTCACGAACTCCACGTCCCCCTTGGCCATGCGCTCGCGCACCAGGCCGCCGATCCAGTCGTCCCCGATCCAGTCGAGCAGGGCCACCCTGAGTCCGAGGGCGCGGGCGCCGAGGGCGACGTTGCCACCGGTGTGGCCGGGCCATTCCTCGATGGGTCCGACGTGGACCGAGTCCGCGAGCGGGACCGGCAGCGCGTCGACCCGCACGATGGTGTCCACCCCGCTGCCGCCGACCACCAAGACGTCGTATTCCGTGTGCTGTTGGGTCACCACTCCACCTCTCGGGTCCCGCCGGAGCCAGTATGGCGCGACCGTCTCACCGGCCGCCCGGCCGCGCGCGTTTCCGGAAGAAGATCCCTCATGCGGCAATAATCCTGGTATGAGTGAAGAGTCGTCAGTCGTCGTCGGTGTGGACGGGTCCGAGCACAGTCTCCGGGCCCTCGGCTGGGCCCTGAGCGCCGCCCGGGGCATCGGCGCGCCCCTGCTGGTCGCGCACGTACGGTCCGACGCCCTCCAGCTCGGTTCCGCCCGGATCGCCTCGCTGGGCGGGACACCCGAGATCCCCGACACCGTCGCCGACGGCGTCCGGTCCTGGGTCGAGCGGCACGGGGCGCAGGTGTCCGTGCGGTACCTCTCCCTGGACGGCACCGTGACCGACGCGCTGCTGCCGCTCTGCCGCGACGCCCGGCTGCTGGTGATCGGCTCGCGTGGGCACGGCGGTTTCGCGACCCTGCTGCTGGGCTCGACCAGCCGCGCGCTCGCGGCGAGCGCCGCGTGCCCGGTCGTCGTCGTGCCGCACGAGGCCCGCACGGTGTCGCTGGAGAGCGGTGCGGGCGCGGGCCGGGTGCTGCTCGGGCTGCACACGGAGGAGACCGCGGACGATGTGATCGACTTCGCCTTCCGGGCCGCCGCGCAGCGTGGCGTGGCCCTGGAGGCGGTGACCGCCTTCCGCCTGCCGGCCTCGCCGGCGATGCTGGTCGGACCGCCGGCCCCGGCCCTCCAGATGCCGCCGCAGATGGCGATGTCGGAGGCCACGGAGCTGGTGGCGGAGACGGAGCGCCGGCAGGCCGAGCGGCTGCGGCCCGGCGCCGAGCGGTACCCGGACGTCGAGGTGGTGGCCGACGTCGCGCCGGCGGACGCGGCCGGCCGGCTGGTCGAGGCGTCGCGCACCGCGGGCCTCGTGGTCGTCGGCCGGCACCGCCACCGGCCGCGGATGGAGTCGCTGCTCATGGGCTCCGTCACCCACGCGGTTCTGCACCACGCGCACTGCCCGGTCGCGGTGGTGCCCGCCGCGACCGCCCCGCACTGAGCCCGGCGCCGTACGCGTTCGGGGCGGGGCCGGGTCGGCAGGCGAGACGGGCGGGCGGCTGCGGATCGGCGGGTCCCGGTCCGCCGGCGGGGCGGGGCGGGCGTGGTCCGGGCACGCGTCGTCCGCCCCCTCGCCCGGACCACGCGCCGGACGGGTCAGCGAAGCCGGAGGGTGACCCAGGGGATCGTGTCCCCGTCCAGCAGGTACCTCTCGGTCTCCACGAAGCCGTGGGCGAGGGCGAATCGCAGGCCGTCCTCGTTGCAGGAGAGGACGACGGTCTCGATCGCCTCGGCACCCAGCTCGCGGGCGTGGGCGATTCCGCGCGTGTAGAGGGCCTCCCCGACTCCCCGCCCGCGGTGCTCGGCGAGCGTCCGGGCGATCACCGTCGCGACCGGCTCGTCGGACGTGGGCGGGCGGACCGTCGAGCATCCGACCAGGACGTCGCCGCGGTAGGCCACTTCCAGGCGGTTGCGCCGGACCCGGTCGCGCACCTCCTCGGACGTGAGCGGTGCCGTGGGGATGATCACGTTGTGGACGTGCCGCCAGTCCTCGGCCGTCGCTTCGTCGTCCACGGCCCGGATATGAAGATCGGTCATGTCCGCAGCAAACCCGGTGGGCTCACGGCCCGTCAATCGCATAAGGGGCGGCAGGACCCCGCCCCTCAGGCACACGCCGGCCTCGCCGGTGCGGTGCGGCCCGCACCGGGCTCGGCGCGGACGTCCTGACGCCGCGCGGTCGCAGGTCCCGGCGACGGACCGCCCGCCCCCCTGCCCCGGTCCGGGGGGCCGGTCGGTCGGGCAGGGGCCGCGTTACTTCAGCGCGTGTCGCCCTCCCAGTCCCAGCGCGCCGGGTCGCCCTCCCGCGGCCCGTACCGGGACCGGCCGCCGGGGCCGTACGCGCCTATCTCCGTGTCGAGCGCGGCGCCCTCACGCAGTTCGTGGCTCGTCCAGCCGGTGACGTCGAGCAGGAGCCCGTCCAGCGGGCCGGCCACCAGCTCGCGATAGACCCGCCCGGGTCTGGGGCCGGGGTCGTCGTGGTCGGTGCCGTACACCCGGCCTCGCATCAGCTCGTCCATACCCGGCAGGATCGCACCCGCCACTGACAGCCGCCCGGCCACCGCGTCCAACCGCCGGAACCACGCCGGGCGGTGCCGGTCAGGCGCCGACGGTGCCGTCGACGCCCTCGCGCAGGAAGTCGGCGTGGCCGTTGTGCCGGCCGTACTCGAGGAGCACGTGGATCATCACCATGCGCAGGGAGACCTCCTCGCCCCACCGCGGCTGGTGCCCGGCGAGGTCCAGGCTCCCGGCCTCACGTTCCAGACGCCGGGAGTTCTCCACCTCGGCCTCCCAGGCCGTGAACGCCTCCGCCCCGGTCGACCGGCTCGCGTCGTAGGCGGCCTGGAAGTCGACGGTGTCCGACCAGACCATCGGGGCGTCGTTGTCCTCGAACACCCGGCGGAACCAGGCCCGCTCGACCTCCGCCATGTGCCGTACCAGACCGAGCAGGGACAGTGTCGACGGCGGCATCGACCGTTCCCTGAGCTGTTCGTCGGTGAGTCCGGCGCACTTCATCGCGAGCGTGGCGCGGTGGTAGTCGAGGAACGCCCGCAGCGTCTCCCGCTCGCCGCCGCGGTGGGGCGGGCCGATCCGGTCGTCGGTGGTCATCTGCGCTGCTCCTCGCCGAAGGGGTGGTGCGTGCGGGACGAGAAGCTACCGCCCTGCCCGGCTGTCGGCCCCGGGCGGCCCCGCCGCTCGGGCCAGGACAGCGCATGGCACCAGGTCGAGGCGCGGAGGAGGTCCGGGAGAGGCCGGCGATCCGGGCCGGCCCTCGGGGGGCGCGGAGCGCGCGGGCATGAGAAGAGGTCCGGTGCCGGGCACGGGGGAACGCCGACACCGGACCTCAGTTGAAGATTGTACTAGGACTTGAGAGGGGGTTCGCACACCCCCGCGCGGGTGATCTTCCCCGCACGCGCGCGTCGCGCTCCGGTCAGCCCCGAGGGGGCCGACGCTCCGCGGTGAGGGAGGCCACCACGACCCCGACGAGGCACGCCCAGACCACCGCCGTACCGCCGACGGCGCCCCAGCCGACCACGCCGAGCAGCACCGCCACGGTCGCACCGGTGCCGAGCGCGCGACGGTCCGTGACGAACGCCCAGGCGCGCCGGCCGGTGCCGGGTTCACGCAGCTCCAGCACCGCCGCCCGGCACACCAGCGCCGCGGCGACGATCACCGCCGTCATCGCGGTCGGATCCATGGCACCCGCCTCTCCCCCACCATGCTCGCCCATGACGCGCGCCTCGGCGCCTCCACGGCACCGACGAGGCCGCACGGCCCACCGGCGCGGAGGTTCCCGGAGCACGGACGGACGCGCGGCCCACCCGCGTCTTCGGACGTGCCTACGATGCGGCCGTAACGACGACGAGCGGGGGAACGCCATGCGGGAGACGGCCGGTGACGACGAGGGCGTGGTGCTGTACTGGCGCCCGAGGTGCGCCCCGGACCGGTCGCCGCAGCCGCCGGGCCCCGGCGGCACCCCGTCGGATCAGGCGGCCAGGAATGCCTCGATGGCCGCGGCGAGCGCCTCCGGGGTCTCCTCCGGGGCGTAGTGGCCGGCCTCGGGAAGGACTTCCAGGCGGGCGTTCGGGTACCACTGGAGCCAGCCGGCCGTCATCGCCGCCTCGCCCAGCGCCGGGTCGTGGGCGCCGACGACGAGCAGGACGGGGGTCGGGTTGTCCTTGACCCGGTGGTGGAAGTCCGTGCGGGACCAGGAGTCGAGGTAGGCCCGGAAAGCGGTCGCCGAGGAGCGCGCCAGCGAGCGTTCCACCAGCGCGTCCAGCCAGGCGTCGTCGTACCGGCCGCCGGTGGTGGTGTCGATGATGACGCGCCGGTTCGCGGGTTCCTCGGCGGCTCCGGCGAACAGCTCCCAGCTCTCGCCGTCGAGCGGGAACCCCGCGGCCGAGACCGGCGAGATGCCGACCAGCGAGCGGACCCGGTCGGGCGCGTCGAGCAGCATGAGCTGGGCCGCCTTGCCGCCCATCGAGTGCCCGATCACCGAGAAGGAGTCCCAGCCCAGGTCGTCGGCGACGGCCAGCGCGTCCGCCGCCACCTCCTCCATGGTGAACTCGCCGTCGGAGTCGATGGCCTCCCCGTAGCCGCGGCAGTCGACGAAGGCGTACGTGCCGGTGTCGCCGTCCAGGTGGGCCCGGAGCGGAGCGAAGCTCGTCCGGTCACCGAACCAGTTGTGGAGCACGAGGGCTCGCCCGGGCCCGCTCCCCTGCACGTCGTACGGCAGAACCCGACCCGACATCACGCCCCCTGGTCACGAGGTGAATCGCCCGGCACACCCGTCGTGGCCGTTCGGCTACCGAGTGTGGCGAGTGCCGGCGGCCGGGTCAACGGTGCCGCGCGTGGAACGCCAGTCCAGGGCTCCCGGTGGCGGTCCGCGGACCCCGGCGAATCCCGCGCGCCGCGGGCAGGGGTCGAGATGCGCCGTACGGCGGCCCGGGAGCATGCTGGCTGTGTGACGACGCACGGCACGGCCGGGCCCGTCCCGTCGGCGGAAGACGGAGGCACGCCCCCCGAGGCGCCCCCCGACGGGCCGGTGTGGCGCGGGCAGCAGCCCCACGGCCCGCTGCGCGACGAGTTGCCGCTGGTCCTGGCCGAGGCGGCGCTGCGGACGATCGAGGCGGTCGGCGGGTACGCCGGCGGTGTGTACCTGCGTTCCGGCACGCCCGGGCTGCTGCGGCTCGCGGTGCTCGCCGGGCTGCCCGGTCCGCTGTTCCGGCCGTGGTGGCGCATGCACGTGAACCGGCCCTTCCCGGTGGCGGAGGCCTACCGCTCCGGACAGCCCGTGCACCTGGCCGACGTCGACGAGGCCATGCGGCTCTTCCCCCAGTTCGTGGCGAGCCTGCCGTTTCCCTTCGGTTCCCTGTACGCGCCCGTCCTCAACGGCCGTGAGCGCTTCGGGGTCCTGGTGGTACTGCGCGCGCCCACCGCCGGCGTTCCGGTCAACTCCCGCGACCGCGGTCGTCTGCTGCGCGAGGCACAGCGGCTCGGCGCGGCCCTCGGGAAGCTCACGGCCGAGGGCACTCCGGTGTCCTGGTCGACCGAACCGGTGTGCGTGCAGCTCCCGTCGCCCGGGATGAAACCGGTGCGGATCGGCTACTTCGACTGGGATCTGGACACCGGCCTCGTCACCGTCGACGAGGGGCTGCGGGCGATCATCGGCGACGGCGAGGAGTTCCCCGGCACCATCGCGGCCCTGACGGCACGCCTGGCACCGGAGGACACGTACGCCCTGTGGACGATGGCACGCCGGGCCGCCGGTTCGGGCGGACCGGTCGCGCGCAGGATCCGGCTGAAGGGGCCCGACGGCGGGCTGCACCTGCTGGAGGTCTCCGCCCGCGCGTCGCCCCCCGAAGGACCCGCGGACCGGTCCGGGAGCCGGGGGCGCTTCCTGACCGGATCCCTGGTCGACCTGGGCACCGGCCTCATCGGGTCGGACGCCACCGACCGGCTCCCCCGGGCCATTCTCGCGATCGACCGCCTCGGCCGGATCACCTACGTGAACCACCTCGCGGAGGCGCTCCTCGCCGAGGCGCGCGGCACGCTCGCCGGGCAAAGCCTGTGGCAGGTCATGCCGTGGTTCGACCACGCCGCCCACGAGGAGGAACTGCGGGCGGCACTGCTGTCCGAGGAACCCCGGTACTTCCAGGCCCGTACGGCGGCGGGCCAGTGGCTGTCGGTCTCCCTCTATCCGGGGCACGACGGCGTGACCATCGTGCTCCTCCCCGAAGGGGACCCCGCGTATCGGCCGGGCTCCGTCACACGTCGCGACGCGGGGCTCGGCTCACCCGCCGACCAGGCGTCCGCCCTGTACCGGCCGGTGGCCCTGGCGATCGCCCTCACCGAGGCGGTCACGGCACGTCAGGTCTCGGCCGTGGTCACCGACGAGCTGCTGCCCGCGTTCGGCGGCCGTCAGCTGGCGATCTACCTGCTGAGCGAGCGTCACCTGTATCTGGCCTGGGAGACCGGCTTCCCCAAGGGTTTCCTGGAGCCCTTTGAGGGCGTGGGCCTGGACGCCCACGTGCCCGGCGTGGAGACACTCACGACCGGCCGGCCGCTCTTCTACGAGTCGATGGAGCAGCTCGGCAAGGCGTACCCGGGCCTCCCGCTGGACTCCCACTCCGGCGCCCGGGCGTTTCTGCCGCTGATCGCCTCCGGCCGTCCGGTGGGCTCCTGCATCCTCGGCTTCGAGCGGCCGCGCGGCTTCAGCCCGGAGGAACGCACGGTGCTGACGGCCCTGGCGGGACTGATCGCGCAGGCGCTGGAGCGGGCCCGCCGGTACGACTCCGAGGCCGCCCTGGCGCGGGGGCTCCAGGACGCGCTGCTGCCGGGCCGCCTCCTCGTCTGCGCCGGCTACGACACGGTGGCCCGGTACCTGCCGGGCACGCAGGGCATGGAGGTAGGGGGCGACTGGTACGACGTCATCGAGACCGCGGACGGCATGCTGGCCCTGACCATCGGCGACGTCCAGGGCCACGGGGTCGCCGCGGCGGCGACGATGGGGCAACTGCGCAGCGCGGTGCGCGCCTTCGCGCTCGGCGGACTCGCGCCGCAGGACGTCGTCCGGGGCACCAACCGGCTGTTGATCGACATGGATCCGGGGCAGTTCGCGAGCTGCTGCTACATCCTGCTCGACCCGGAGACGGGGGCCGCCCAAGGCGTGCGGGCCGGTCACCCGCAGCCGTTGCTGCGCCGGCCGGACGGGACGACGGAGGTCGTGGACCTCGCGGGCGGGCTGGTGCTGGGGATCGACGACGACGCCACCTACCCCGTCACGGAGCTGGAGCTGGAACCGGGCGCCGTGCTCGCGCTGTTCACGGACGGCCTGGTGGAGAAGCCCGGCATGGACATCGACGACGGCATCGAACGGCTGCGCCGCACCTTCGCGGCGTCGGGTTCGGGACCGCTCGCCGAAACGGCGGACCGGCTGATCCGCCACGCCCGCCAGGCGACCGACCGCGCCGACGACATCGCCCTGCTGCTGGCGGCCCGTTGGGCCTCCCCGTCCTGACGCCCCGTCCTCACGCCCCGTGCGCGGGACGGGGAGGCAGGAGCTCGTGAACCGGCCGGCGGTGAGCCGCCAGGCCGGTTCACGTCCTGACCGGGGCCCCGTGGGGCCGTCCGTCAGGAGCGGTAGCTGTCGCCCATCGTCGGCGGCGTGTTGTGCGCCGAGATCGACGAGAACGACGTGCGGTCGTTGTGCGCCTGGACGCGCCGCGCCTGCTCGATCAGCAGGCCGTCGGCGTTCTCGGTCACCCTGTTCCCCCGCCGCAGCAGGGTGACGGCGAGCAGCACCGCCACCGCGCCCAGGACCCCGAACAGAACGAGTACCGATCCCATGTCGAACTCCCCCGTGTCACCGAGCCGTCGGCCGGCTCGCCTACGGCTCACCGTAATCCGTCCGCTGATCACGGAGAAGCGGTTCGACGGGCGGATCTGGTCCCGGCCCCGTGCGGGCGACCCGTGCGGGCCGGGTCCGGCACCTCGTGTGGGCGGACGGGCGTTCACCCGGTCGGCCTCGTGGCGCTGGTCGCGCGCGCCGGGCCCGGCCAGGCTGGGCCCATCACCGCAGGCAGCACGAGGAGGACGAGTGCAGCAGGACAAGCAGCCGGAGTACGGCCCCGTGGTCTTCCGCGACCGCTCCGCCGGGTTCGCCTTCCTGACCCGGTCCACGGCCACCAGCCCGGAGACGATCGAGTGGGACGACGGCAACACCTACCCCGTGGTCGACGTCGAGATCTCTTCCGAGAGCCACCCCTTCTACACGGGCAAGGCGCGGACCGTGGACGCCGAGGGCCGGATCGCGAAGTTCGAGCGGCGCTTCGGCGAGGAGAAGTAGTCCGTCAGGTTCGCGGGGCGCCCCTGTCGCGGGGAGCTCCGCGGCCGCGACTTCCGCGGCTGCCGTGGCGGGCCTTCGACCCGTCCGGGTAAACCGGTCAGAGGATGACCGGTTCTGCTTTCAGGATGACGTCATGACCACACGGGGCACCCGGCCCCGTGCGCGGAGAGGCGGAATCATGATCGTTGTCACGGGAGCTTCGGGGAACGTCGGACGGCCGCTGGTGGCGGCCCTCGCGGCGGCGGGCGAGCAGGTCACGACGGTGAGCCGGCGGCCCTCGGAAGGACCCCCGCCGCCGGGGGTGCGCCACCGGGCGGCCGATCTGTCCCGGGCCGCCGACCTCAAGACGGCTTTCGAGGGGGCCGACGCCCTCTATCTGCTGGTGCCCGGCGGGGGCGGGACACTCGACCCGCGGGACATCGTGGACACGGCGGCCGCCTGTGGTGTGGGCCGCATCGTCCTGCAGTCCTCGCAGGTCACCGGGACCCGGCCGGAGGCCGCGTCCCACGCCGTCCTGCGGGAGTTCGAGTCAGCGGTCCGCGCGTCCGGCACGGAGTGGACGATCCTGCGACCCGGCGGCTTCGCCTCCAACGCGTTCCTGTGGGCGGACTCCCTGCGCTCGGCGCACACCGTCGCGGCCCCGTTCGGCGACGTGGCCCTGCCGGTGGTGGACCCCGCGGACATCGCCGAGGTCGCCGCCGCGGTCCTGCGCGGGGACGGGCACGCCGGCCGGACGTACGTGCTCACCGGGCCCTCCGCCGTCTCCCCGCGCGAGCAGGCGGGGGCGTTCGCGGAGGTCCTGGGCACGTCCGTGCGCTTCGAGGAGCTGAGCCGGGACGAAGCCCGCGCGGGAATGCTCCGGTTCATGCCGGAGCCGGTCGTGGAGGGGACGCTCTCGGTCCTGGGCGAGCCGACCTCAGAGGAGCGCCGGGTGAGCCCGGACGTCGAGCGGATCCTCGGCCGCCCGGCCCGGCCCTTCTCCGCGTGGGCCGAGCGGAACGCGGCAGCCTTCCGCCGGCCTGACGCGCGGTGAGGGACGCCGCTCGGCGTCCGGCACCACCGACGATCTCGGCAAGATCGACGCGACACACCTAAGGTGTGCGGGTCGGGTCGGTGCGAGAACGGTGTGATGGCGGGGGTCGGTCGTGCGGGAGTTGTTCCTGGCGGACGCGCGGGGATACATGCGGTGGATCGAGTTGCCGGGGGAAGGACCGGTCCGGGTCTGTCTGCACGGCCTGGGGTGCACGGGCGCGTCCGACTTCGCGCACGTCATGACGCATCCCGCCCTGGCCGGCGGCAGGACGCTCCTGGTGGATCTGCTGGGCTTCGGACTGAGCGACCGGCCGCGGGAGTTCGGTTACGGCATGGCTGCGCAGGCCGCAGCCGTGGCGCAGGTCCTCGACCACCTCGGCCTGACGGGCGTGGAACTGATCGGGCATTCGATGGGCGGCGCCGTCGCCGTGCGGCTCGCCGCCTCCCGCCCCGATCTGGTGGCCCGGCTGGTGGTGGCGGAGCCGAACCTGTACCCCGGGGGCGGGATGTTCAGCAGCCCGGTCGCCGCGCAGGACGAGGAGACGTTCGTACGTGACGGCTTCGCGCGGATGCTGGCCGCCGTCGACCGGCCGGACTACGCGGCACGGTTGCGCCTGGCCGACCCGTTGGCGGTGCACCGGAGCGCGGTGGCCCTGGTCGAGGGGGCCGCGCCGCCGGAGGGTGAGCTGCTGGCGGGGCTGGACCGACCGCGGGCCTTCCTGGTCGGTGAGTACAGCCTGCCGGACCCGGACGCGGAGCGCATGGCCGCGCTGGGCGTTCCCGTGTTCGAGGTCCCGAAGGCCGGCCACAACCTCATGATCGACAATCCGGAGGGCTTCGTGACGGCGCTCGTCGCGGGCCTCGCGGCCGACGCGCCCTGAGCCGTGCCTCCCGCCGCGGGCGGGAGGAGGGACACGGAACGCGCGACCGCCCCGGCCCGGCGGACGGGTGGGGCGGTCGGGTGCAGTCCGCTCAGGGATGCAGCGACGTCAGGCCTTGTCCTCGACGACGCCGGAAGCGGCGACGGCGATCTTCGCGCTGGTGGCGCCGGACCGGGAGCCCAGGCCCTCGATCTTCTTGACCAGGTCCTGACCCTCGACGACCTCGCCGAAGACGACGTGCTTGCCGTCGAGCCAGTCGGTCACGATGGTGGTGATGAAGAACTGCGAGCCGTTGGTGTTGCGGCCGGCGTTCGCCATCGACAGCAGGAACGGGCGGTCGTGCTTGAGCGTGAAGTTCTCGTCGGCGAACTTCTCGCCGTAGATGCTCTTGCCACCGGTGCCGTTGCCGTTGGTGAAGTCACCGCCCTGAAGCATGAACTCGGGGATGACACGGTGGAACGGGGAGCCGGCGTAGCCGAAGCCGTGCTGGCCGGTGGCGAGCTCACGGAAGTTCTGCGCCGTCTTCGGGACGACGTCGTCGAACAGCTGGAAGACGATCCGGCCGGCCGGCTCGTCGTTGATGGTGATGTCGAAGTAAACGTTGTTGCTCATGGGGACATCCTGTCATTCCTGTCCCGTGCTCGCGCGCACGGGCTGCCGCTTGTCGGGGCTCACCCGGCCCACACTTCACCCGGCTGCCCCACGGAGCGGGCGGGCAGGATCCCCGTACCCCGGCGTGGGTACGGGGATCCGAGGCGTCGTCAGGCGGACGCGCCGCCGTCGAGCGCGTGCAGGGCACCGTCGGTGGGAAGCGGGGCGGCCTCCTCCAGCAGGGAGCCGAGGGCCGTGTCGTTCTGCAGGAGCCCGGTGGCTCCGGCGGCGCCGGTGTCGGCCGAGGCGTTCGGCGGCGGGCTGACGAGGGCCGTGACGACGCCGGCCGCGAGGGAGGCGATGGCGAGCATGCTGCGCTTCTTCATGCCCTGGTCAACTACCGGGAGGCCCGGGGGGTTACGGCCTCGGTGGGCGAAATGATTCAGCGGTTCCGACGGGTCCGGTGCGGGTCACCACCGGGGACGGTCCGGCGCCGGCGCGGGCCCGGCGGGGCGCCCCGCAAGAGGCCGTCCAGGCACGCCCTCGCCGATCGGGGCGCCGACCCGTCCCTCGCACGGCACCCCCTCTCTGCATTCGCCTCGAAATAACCGAAAACGCGCAATTCATCCGCAACCGGACAGTGCATGCGGCGCGTCTTCCCCAGTGACACCAGGTCCCCGGAGCACGAGAAATGGGGGACGTCATGCATCACCGTCCACGCCTCGCGGCCGCCGCCGCCGGAATTCTGCTGGCCGCCGGGATCGGAGCCACGATCCCCGCCGATGCCTCCACCGCCCCGTCACGGACGGCCGGGCCGCCCACGACGGCCCTGGTCACCAACGCCCGCTGGGGCGGGCACCCCACCTTCGACCGGTTGGTCGTGGACGTCCGGGGAGCGATGCCTCCGGTCACCGTGAAGCCGGCCACCGTCCTGCGGTACGACGGCTCGGGCCACCGGGTCCCGCTTCCCGGGAAGTACTTCCTGGAGATCAAGCTCTCCCCCGCCGCCGCCCACGACGCGTCCGGCAGGTCCGTCTACCACGGCCCCCGGCTCGCGAAGATCAACCTGCCCGCACTCAAGGGCGTCGCCCTGACCGGCGACTTCGAGGGCGTGGTCACCCTCGGGGCCGCCTTCGACACCAAGCCGCACTACAAGACCTTCACGCTGCACTCGCCCGAGCGCCTCGTGGTCGACATCGCGCATCCGGTCGGCTGCCGGCGCTGAGCGAGGAGCACCAGGCCGACGGCCGGCCCCTCGGCGCCCCACCCGGAACGGCCTGGCGGCCACGCGTCGGCGGTCCGGGCCCCGGGCCCGTTCGGGTCACCCTCGGCGCGACCCGAACGGGCCCGGGGCCCTCGCCCGGCCCTCACCCGCCGTCCGGATCCCGGCCCGTCCCACGGTCCCGCGCAGGGCCGCGGGGCGGCGGGTGCGGGACGTCGGCCGGGAGGTGCTCGGGCGGCAGGCGGTCGATCCGGCGCCGGAGCAGGTGCTCGTGAGCCAGCCGGCCCACCAGGGCGCCGCCGTAGACGACGAAGCCGACCCCGACGAGCCAGGACTGCAGGACGAGGACGGTACCGAACTGCCCGTAGGTCACCGCGTTCGAGGCGATCAGCGGGGAGAAGACGAACTGGGAGAAGACCCGCAGCCCGAGCAGTCCGAGAGCCGTGAACAGCGCCCCCGGGGCCAGGGCCCGCCAGCGGATGCGGCCGCAGAGCAGGAAGCGCTGCGACCACCAGAAGAAGAAGAACGTGCCGACGACGTCACCGACGGTGACGAGGGCGGTGACGCCGGCGGGGACGTCCTCCGGCGGCGGACCGGCGACGAAGAGGAGGAGGGCCGCGACCAGCACGGCGAGCCACACGACGTGGCGCCACATGGTGTGCCAGCGGGCGGTGGGCAGGTCCCAGGCCCGTTCGTACCCGGTCTGGACGGCGGACCCGAAGGTGACACCGAACGCGGCCAGCGCGGCGAGTCCGAACGCGGTCGTGCGCTGGAGCGCCTGACCGGGCTTGCCGAAGAGTTGTTCGACCTCTTCCTGGGAGACCTCGGAGACGCCGAGGCCCTGGACGAGCCAGCGGGCGAAGCCCTGCCCGCTGGCCAGGTCGGCGGCGGCCACGACGATGAGGAGGGGGACGAGGGTGAGCAGGCTGAGCGCCGCGAAGCCCATCGCCCGGTGCATGAGTTCCATCTCGCGCCCGCGGTTCCAGGCGAGCCCGACGACGGACGTCAGGACGGCCCTGTGGAGCCGCTGGAGCCCGTGACCGGTCTCGGCGGAGGCACGGTCGCGGGGGGCGCCGGAGGTGGGGGGCATGCAACGGGGAGTACCCGCCGGACGCCGGGAACTCTCCGCGATGCCGCCGAACGGGGGGTCCCGCGCCCCCGCGGCGCCGGCGGTCGGCGGTCGGGTCCGCCCGGGCTCCCAGGAACGTGGGCGGCCCTCAGGAGACGAGCGGGCGGGCGGCGGGGCCCGGGCGCACCGAGACGTCGAAGGGGCTGAGCGCGGCGTGCTCGTCGCCCTCGCACACGACGACGACCCGCACGGGCGCTCCGCAGTCGGTGTGCCGGATCTCCAGGGCGGGCCCTTCGGGATCTCCGGCGTGGGTGTCCCCCCACTGCTTGAGGGCGAGCAGCACCGGCCACAGGTCGCGCCCCTTGCCGGTCAGCCGGTACTCGGACCGGGTGCGGGCGCCGGGCTCGCGGTAGGGCTCGGCGCGCAGGATCCCGGCGGCGACGAGCTTGCGCAGCCGGTCGGCGAGGACCGCCTCCGACAGACCCAGGTGCCGGCGGAACTCCTCGTAGCGGCGTACGCCGTTGAAGGCGTCGCGCACGATCAGGAGGGACCACTTCTCGCCGACGAGGTCGAGCGAGCGGCGGACCGGGCAGTTCTCGGTGTCCATCTCCAGCCACTTCACCCGCTCACTCTACCGAGCTGGCTACGTCGTTGACAGTCAGCTGGCGAGCGGTCTAGCTTCGATCTTCACAGTCAGCTGGTCGGACGGAACGGAGCGACGCGGGATGAAGCGGTCACGCACGGTCGAGTGGGAGGACGCCGCGGCCACCGCGAGAGCGGCGGGCACGATGGCGGGACTCGACTTCCTGCGGGAGCTCGCGGCCGGGAGGCTGCCCGGGCCGCCGATCGGGGCGCTGCTCGGCTTCGCGCTGGAGGAGGTCGAGCACGGGCGGGCGGTGTTCACCTTCGAGCCCGGCGAGGAGCACTACAACCCGATCGGCAGTGTGCACGGCGGCGTCTACGCGACGCTGCTGGACTCGGCGGCCGGCTGCGCGGTGCACTCCACGCTCCCGCAGGGGATGGCGTACACCTCGCTGGACCTGTCGACCCGCTTCCTGCGGCCGATCACGCTGGGCACGGGCAAGGTCCGCGCGATCGGCACGGTGATGAGCGCCGGCCGCCGCACGGCGCTCGCCGAGGCGGGGCTCTACGACGCCTCGGACCGGCTCCTCGGGCACGCCACGAGCACCTGCATGATCTTCCCGGCGGGGTGAGACCGCCGGGAGCGTCGACGTCACTCCGGCGAGGGCCCGGGTCCGTCGCCGGCACCCGCGCGCCTCGGCGGCTGCCGGGACCCGCGCCCGCCGGCTCCGGTGTCCCGGCAGCCGTACGGGACCCGTATCCGTCGGTCTCGGCGCCTCAACCCCCGTACGGCGCAACCCGCGTGCGCGTGCAGTCGTCCGGCAGGGTGTTCATGCCCCGGGTGGACGCCTGGAGCGCCGCGCTCACCAGGGTCGCCAGCAGGTCGATGTCCGAGCCCATGTCCAGATGGACCGTCACCCAGCCCGATCCGGCCCGCAGTCGTACGGCGCTGGACCCGAGGAGAGCGGGCCGCAGCTTCGCGATCATGGCCCGGGTCAGGTGCACGTCCGCCTCGTGTTCACCGTGGAAGTGCACGATCTCCTGCGTGGCGGTACGCAGACCGAGCTCGGCGCCGCACCGGGCGCGGTCGGCGGTCAGCGAGGGCCAGCTCATCAGACGTTCACTGGCGTGCCTGGCTGTGTTCATACCGAGGAGCGTGCCGGGACCGGCGACCCGGCACAAGCGTCCCGGCGAAAGAATTCCGCCGAGGCGCGAAATCGACCCTGGTCGTGTGACGGGGTGGTGACGGTGGGGCACGCGTGAGGTCCGAACACCCCTGCACAGAGCGCGATTCGGGCCTTGCGGTCCGGCGCCGCCCCGGCCGGGCGGACGGCCGGAAACGAGGGCCGACGCCCCTCTCACAGCACGTGCCCCTGACCCGGTCCACGCCGTCCCGGGCCGTCCGGCCCGGTTCACGGCACGCGGCCCGCCCGGCCGGCGAGCGGCTCGCGCCACCCGACACATGCGCGGGCCGGCGAGCGGTTCACCGGGCCTTCCTACTCGGGCGCGGGACGCTCGCGGATCCGGGCGGCGAGCACGGCGACGTCGTCCTCGGCGTGCCGGGCGTCGAGGCGCGCGAGGACCTGGCGGACGACCTCCTCGGGACCCGAGCCGGCGGGGAGGCGGAGGGCCGCCAGGCGGGCGAGCGAGACGTCGATGTCCTCGCCGCGCCGCTCCACGAGACCGTCCGTGAAGAGCAGGAGCGTGTCGGCCGGCGTGAGCTCGCGGGTCAGCGGCTCGTACCCGCCGAAGCCGGTGCCCAGGGGCGGACCGACCGGGAGGTCCACGAGTTCGGCGGAGCCGTCGGCGGTGAAGACGACCGGCGGCAGGTGTCCGGCGCTGGCGAGGGTGGCGGTGCCGCGCGCCGGGTCGATCCGGATCAGCAGGCAGGTGGCCGGACGACGCGACCCGTCCTCCGCGACGACGGAGTCGAGGTGGCGCAGCACCCGGTGCGGCGGAAGGTCCGTCGAGGCGACGTCCCGCAGCGCCGAGCGGTAGGCGTTCATGTCCACGGCGGCGTCGGGACCATGGCCCATCACGTCTCCGACGACGAGCAGGCTGCGGCCGAAGTGGAGGCGCACGGTCTCGAACCAGTCGCCGCCGACCAGGGTCCTCGGACCGACCGGGAGGTAGCGGCCCGCGACCTCCAGATTGGGGTGCGGCCTGCCGGGCTCGGCGACCAGGGCGCGCTGGAGGTGCAGGGCGGTCTGCTCGGTCGCGGCGAGCCGGCGCGCGTGGCCGAGGTGGACACCGGCCAGCCGGGCGGCGTGCGCGACCAGCGCCTCCTCGTGACCGGTGAAGCCGCCCGCCGAGCGGACCGCGAGGACGGCCCCGAGCCGCGGGCCGCCGGGTGCGGCCAGCGGGGCGTGCACGACGTGGACGGGCCGGCCGGCGAAGTACGTCCACCACGACCGGGCGGAGTCCGCTCCGGCGGTGTCCGGGGCCGGTTCGGAGCTGCGGCGGCCGTGCAGGGGGACGGGGGCGTGCTCGCCCGGCTCGGACGACGGCCGGTCGGGGGCGGGCGGGTCGTCATGGCCGGCGCCGTACAGCCCGGTGCCGGGGTCCACGCGCGGGTCCAGCCGGTCCACGAGCGCGGCCTCGCCCGCGACGGCGACACGACGGGGCGCGCCGCCGTCCTCCGGCCGGACGTCCACGGCGACGGCCTCGACGCCGTGCCGGTGCAGGAAGGCGGCCAGTTCCCGGCAGACGCCGTGCTCGTCCGCGCTCGTGCCGATGGCTCCGGCGGCTTCCTCCGTGGCGCGGAGCCTGGCCAGCACCGCGGCGTGCTCCTCGGCCAGGGAGACGCGCGCCCCCGCTCGCTCCGACACGACACCTCCACTCGATGCGAAGGATCCGGACAGCGCGGCCCCTTCCCTTGGACCAGTGGCCCCGCTCGCCCGCGTGTCGCACTCGTCGGACCTGCGACGCCGCACGGTGGGTGAAGCTCTGGCCATGTTCCGACAGGGCAACGCTACGCCGCGCGCCCGCTCCCGGCCGAAGCACAGGTCCCTGCCGTGCCCCCGGCAGGTCGTCGCCCCGAGTCCCCCGACCCCCGTTTCGCCCCCGCGCCCGGTCGCCGCCGGTGTCGACCGGGCGTCCGGACCGGGGCGCCGGCCGCCGGGCTCGACTCGGCCGGCGTCCCGCCGGACCGTGGGCGCGACCGCCGCCCCCGCCCGTGACGTTGGCCGCAATCCTCGCCGAGGTGGTTGTCGGGTGCTCGCGGAACTGATCGAGTACGCATGGCTACCGGCCAGTACGCGATCCTGCCGCTCCGGGGAGAACAAGCAATGACGACCGGGTACTTCACCTCCGTCGACGATGTCGCCGAACGCCTGGCCGCGATCGGTTACCTGGCCTCGCCCGCCGTCGCCACCACCGTCTTCCTCGCCGACCGGCTGGGCAAGCCGCTGCTCGTCGAGGGTCCCGCGGGGGTCGGCAAGACCGAACTGGCCAAGGCGGTCGCCCACGTCGCGGACGCCCGCCTGATCCGGCTCCAGTGCTACGAGGGCGTCGACGAGGCGCGTGCCCTGTACGAGTGGAACCACGCCAAACAACTGCTGCGCATCACGGCGGGCCGCGACGAGACCTGGGACGAGACGCGAACGGACATCTTCAGCGAGGAGTTCCTGCTCCCCCGCCCCCTCCTCACCGCGATCCGCTCGGCCGACCCGACCGTGCTCCTCATCGACGAGACCGACAAGGCCGACGTCGAGGTGGAGGGGCTGCTCCTGGAGGTGCTGAGCGACTTCCAGATCACGGTTCCCGAGCTCGGCACGATCTCGGCGACCCGGCGCCCCTTCGTCGTCCTCACCTCCAACGCCGGCCGCGAGCTGTCCGAGGCCCTGCGCCGCCGTTGCCTGTTCCTGCACATCGGCTTCCCGGAGGAGGAGCTGGAGCGGCGGATCGTGGCCATGAAGGTGCCGGGGATCGACGAGGCGCTGGCCGCGTCCGTCGTGCGCGTGGTCGGCGCCCTGCGGGCGATGGACCTGCGCAAGGCGCCGTCGGTGGCGGAGACGATCGACTGGGCGCGGACACTGCTCGCCCTCGGCGCCGACCGCCTCGACGAGACGGTCGTCCGCGACAGCCTGGGCGTGATCCTGAAGCACCAGGACGACATCCTCAGGGCCGCCGCCAAGCTCGACCTGGACGCGGTGTGAGCAGGCCGGGCGGCCCCGGGCCCGCGGCGGGCATCGAGGGGGACCCGCGGGCGGCCGAGGACGCGGCCCGGCGGGCGGGCGGTGACGCGTATCCGACCGCGGCCGGGGTCCAGGACCCCCGAGCGGCCGAGGACGGGAACCCGCGGGCGGCAGGCGCGGCGGATCCCGGCGGCCTCGGCACCCGGGGCGACGGCGCGGCGCACCGGCTCACCGGGCTGGTGCAGGCACTGCGCGCGCACGGCGTCGGCATCGGTACCGGCGAGACCGTGGACGCGGGGCACGCGCTGGAGGCGGTCGGCTTCTCCGAACGGGAACGGATGCGGGAGGCGCTCGCGGCCACGCTGCTCCACCGGGAGGGGCAGCGTGCCCTCTTCGACCGGATCTTCGACCTGTACTTCCCGCAGACCGCCGGCACCTCGTCCTCGGGCGCGTCCGAGGACTTCGACACGGGCGCGCTGCGCGAGCGACTCGCCGCCGCGCTCGCCGCCGACGACCGGCAGGCGATGAACCTGCTGGCCGGCGAGGCCGTCGGTGGCCTGGGGGCGTACGGCTCCTCGCCCGGATCGGACGGCTGGTCCTCGTACCAGACCCTCGCCCGGCTCCGTCCCGAGACGCTGCTCGCGCGGGTCAGGGCCGCCGTCCGCGAGGCCGCTGCGGACGACGGGACGGAGTTCGCCGACCGTCTCACCGACGACGAGATCCGGCGCCGCATCGAGGCGTTCCGCGAGCGGGTGCGGACCGAGGCACGCCGCCGGGTCGCCGAGCGGCAGGGCCGTGACCAGGTCGCGCGGCGGGCCGTGGCGGGCACCGCGGACTCCGTCGACTTCCTGCTGGCCGGCCGCGAACAGCTCCTGGAACTGCGCAGGACCGTGCAGCCGCTGGCCCGCAGGCTGGCCACCCGCCTGGCGGCCAGGCGGCGGCGCGCCGCACGCGGGACGATCGACCTGCGGCGGACACTGCGCGGCTCCCTGTCGACGGGCGGGGTGCCCGTGCGTCCGGTGCTGCGGCGTCGCCGCCCCGGGCGGCCGGAACTGGTGCTGCTGTGCGACGTCTCCGGCTCGGTCGCCGGCTTCGCGAACTTCACGATGCTGCTGGTGCGGGCGTTGCACGACCAGTTCAGCCGGGTACGGGTGTTCGCCTTCGTCAACCAGGTGGACGAGGTGACGGGACTGATCGCACAGGGCGCGCCCGACCCCGCGGGCCTCGGGGCGCGGATCCTCGCGGAGGCGGCGCTGACGAGCTGGCACGGGCAGAGCGACTACGGGACGGCCCTGGGCGAGTTCGCCGAGCGGTACGCCGACGCCGTCGGACCGCGCACCGCCGTCTTCATCCTCGGGGACGCCCGGACGAACAACGCCGACCCCAACCTCGCGGCCCTCCGGCTGATCGCGGACCGGGCCCGGAGGGTCTGCTGGCTCAACCCGGAACAGCCCTCACTCTGGTCGACCGGCGATTCGGCGGCCCTCGCCTACGCCGAGCTGGTCGAGATGCACCCGTGCCGCAACGCGCGGCAACTCGGCGAACTCGTCGGCCGCCTGCTCCCCGTGTGAGCGGTGCCGTGGCACCATCGCCGCATGACGGAAGCGAACGGCACCCCGACCGACGACCCGGCGGCGGCCGGCCTTCCCCGGGGCATCGGCGCGCCCGCCACGCGAGCGCTGACCGCCGCCGGCTACACCCGCCTCGACCAGTTCGCGGGCGTACCGACCGCCGAGCTGCTGCGGCTGCACGGCGTGGGCCCCAAGGCCGTGCGGGTGCTGCGGGAGGCACTCGGAGAGCAGGGGCTCTCCTTCCAGGACTGAGGCCGGCCGCCTTCCGCCGTGGCGGGTTGCCGCGGGCACCTCGATCCTGGAAGGGAACAGGCCCTCGCGCACGACCGGCCCGCACGAGACGTACGGGACGCCACGCCGGTGCTCGCGGGCACACGACGCGGGGTGTCCGCCGGACGGTGCGTGTGGTGGCCGGGACCGGCACGGGTGAACGGTGGACGTGATGGCGCGAGTCGTGGTGGACGGAGCGGATCTCGTCGTCCGGCTGTCCCTGCGCGAGAAGCTGGCGGCACGAAGGCGCCGGGTCCGGGTGCCGCTGACGGCGCTGCGCGCGGTCTACGTGGAACCGGACTGGTGGCGGGCGCTGCGCGGCCGGCGCGGACCGGGGCTCTGGATCCCCGGACGGGTCTGTCTGGGCACACGGATCTTGCCGGACGGCCGCGACTTCGCGGCGGTCCGCGCGGGCACACCGGTGCTGTGCGTCGATCTGCGCCGCGACGCGCCCTACGGTCGTCTGGCCGTCTCCGACCCCGATCCGGAACAGGCGCTGGACGACCTGCGGCCGTACGTTCCCACGGACCGGCTCGGATGAGCCCCCCGTCCGCACGGCGGACGGGGCCGCACGAGCGGGGGCGTCGGGTCGCGGGGGCGGGCGGGGCGAACAGGCCGTGACCGTCCCGCGCACGACGGGCGCGGTCGGCGCCCGCGTGCTCCTGACGTTCGGGCGGACGGGTAGACGAGGCTGCGCGACGGGCGGACGGACGGGCCACGAAGCCCTCGTCCGCCGGGTCGGGTCAGACCGGGCTGACGTTCTCCGCCTGGGGTCCCTTGGGGCCCTGGACGACGTCGAACTCGACCTGCTGGCCTTCGTTGAGCTCGCGGTACCCGGTGCTGGCGATGGCCGAGTAGTGGACGAACACGTCCGGGCCTCCGCCGTCCTGGGCGATGAAACCGAAGCCCTTCTCCGCGTTGAACCACTTCACTGTGCCGGTTGCCATGATGATCTCCTTCATGCGGCGGGAGCGACTCCCGCTGCGCGGGCGTCCGGCCTGACGGTCGCGGTCCGCGGCCTCCGGCGGCACCCGCACCCTTCCATGGTCCCTCGCCGCGGCGGGGAAGTCCCGGCGGCGGGCACGGCGGCCTCGCCCACGGGGTGCCGGGTGCCAGGTGTACGGCGCGGGTCCGGCGGAACTAGCGTGGCCCCATGGAACTCATCGGAAAGATCACGGCCGACCGGCCCCTGCTCGTCCTCGCCGTCAAGGAGGAGGCGCAGTTCCTCGACACGGACCTGCCGGTCCTGCTGACCGGCATGGGCAAGGTGAACGCGGCGATCGCGCTCACGTCCGTGCTCGCCGGTGTGTCGCGACCGTCCGGCGTGGTCAACCTGGGCACGGCCGGGGCGCTGCGGACGGGCTGGGCGGGGACGCACGTCGTCGGCACCGTGCTGCAGCACGACCTCGACGGCGAGCTGCTGGCCACGCTGACCGGTGAGACGGTGGGGCAGCCGCTGACGCTTCCCGACGGTGGCGACGTCATCCTGGCCACCGGTGACGCCTTCATCGCGGACGAGGCCTCCCGCGCCCGGCTGGCCACCCACGCCGCGCTGGTCGACATGGAGGGCTACGCGCTGGCGACCGCGGCCGCCTCGGCGGGGGTGCCGCTGCGGATCGTGAAGCACGTCAGCGACGAGGCGGGGGACGGCGCGGCCAAGACGTGGCGCGACGCGGTGGCCGAGTGCGCGCGGTCCCTGGCCGACTGGGCCGCGCAGAACACGCCGTACCGCTCCTGAGGCGACCGGCCCCACGTCGGCCACGCGCGGCGTGCCGCCCTGAGCCGACCGGCACCACGTCGGGCACGCGCGGCGTGCCGCCCTTCCGCCGTGTCGGGTGCGTCCACGCGGCGTCGCGGCGCGGCAGCGGGCTCGCCGGCGGTCCCGTCCCCCGGTGCCGCCGAAGGCCCGGGCGGCTGCGGCCCTGCCCGGGGCTCGCTCGGCGGCGTCAGCCGGCGGACGGCCCGAAGCGACGGCGGTAGTCGGACGGGGCGAGCCCGGTCTCCCGGCGCATCAGCGCGCGAAGATGGGCGGCCGTCCCCAGGCCGCTGGCGCGGGCCACGACGTCGAAGCGGGACTCCCCGCGCTCGATGAGCCGGCAGGCCAGGGCCACCCGCTCACCGGTGAGCCAGGCCAGCGGGGTGGTGCCGAGCTGGGCCCGGAAGCGGCGGTGGAGGGTCGCGGGACTCACGGCCGCCTGAGCGGCGAGGTCCGCGACGGCGAGCGGCGCGTCGAGCCGCTCCTGGGCCCAGGCGAGCAGCGGGGCCAACGACTCGTCGGGCTGGTCGGGGACGGGCCGTTCGACGAACTGCCGTTGTCCGCCGTCCCGGTGGGCCGCGAAGACCAGTCGCCGGCTGACCGCGTTGGCCACTTCGGCGCCGTGGTCGCGGCGGACGACGTGGAGCCCGAGGTCGAGCGCGGCGGCGCTGCCCGCGGCGGTGAGGATGTCGCCGTCGTCCACGAACAGGACGTCCGGTTCGAGCCGTACGGAGGGAAAACGGGCCCGGAAGTCGTCGGCCCACTGCCAGTGCGCGGTGGCGCGCCGGCCGTCGAGCACGCCGGCCTCGGCCAGGGTGAAGGCACCGCTGCAGAAGCCGATCAGTCGTGCGCCGCGGGCGTGGGCGCGGCGGATCGCGTCGAGGACGGCGGGGCGGCGCGGCACCTCCACATCAGGGCGATTGGGGACGATCAAGGTGTCCGCGGCGTCGGCCGCGCCGAGCGCGGCGACGCCCGTCAGCGTGAAGAACCCGTCCCGCATGAGGGTGCGGGGCTCGGGCGAGCAGAGCCGGAAGTCGTACAGATCGCCGCCGAGTTCGGGCCTGCGGAGGCCGAAGACCTCGGTGGCGCAGCCGAGTTCGAAGGGGTTGGAGTTCCGGTCGACGATCACGACGACCCGGTGCGGGGCGGGACCGTTCCCGTCCGGGAGCTTCCCCGTCTGGCTCTGCGTCTGCGTCTGCGTCTGCGTCTGCGAGGATCGTTGCGCCATGTGCTCTTTCTAGCACTCACGGCGGACCCTCGTCCGGCCCCACCATGGGCTCATGAGCAGCCTGAACGCACCGAACGGCGGCCCCGTCGACCTGGCCGCGGCCCTCTCCACCTTCGACGCCCTGTGGAGCCCGCGCATCGTGACGCGGGTGAACGACTACGACGTGCGGATCGCCAAGGTGGCCGGCGATCACGTGTGGCACGTGCACGACGACACGGACGAGTTCTTCCTCGTCCTCGACGGCGAACTGCACATCGCCCTGCGGGAACTCCCGGCGGCCGGGGCGGACGCGGCCGCCGGCGAGGTGCGGACGGAACGCACCGTGACGCTGCCCCGCGGTTCGGTCTTCACCGTCCCCAAGGGCGTACGGCACCGGCCCTCCGCCCCGTCCGGCGCCACCCTCCTCATGTTCGAGCCGACCGGGACGCCGACGGTCGGCGACGACCACGAGGAGATCCCGGACCACGTCGACGCCACGACCGGCCACGTCCTGGACCTCTGAGGCGGTACCCGGGGGCGTCACCGACTGCGGACGGCGGGCCCCCGGGGCGGGCGTCCGGGCGGTCAGGGGGTGTGGAAGGCCATCTCCGGATGCGCGGCGCTCGGGCCGTCCAGGAGGGGCTGCGGCAGCCCGCGCAGGTGCCGGTCGAAGAAGGCGGTCACGTAGGTTCGGGTGAGGGCGACCGCCCGCTCGGAGGGCAGCGCGGGACCCGGCAGGCCGAAGTGGCCGAGGATCACCGGGCTGTCCGAGAAGGTGAAGTGGTTCGCGCCCGCCACGGTCAGCCAGCGCTTCCAGCCTCCGAGCCTCGGCCAGGTGGCGTCCCAGGTCGTGTCGGTGCCCCCGGGCCGGTGCACCTCGTCGTCCGTGCCCAGCATCATGAAGGGACGTCCGCCCAGTCCGTCCGGCGGCAGCGGACCCCAGAAGGCACCGTCCATGTCGATCCCGGCGTCGATGCGCCGGTCGGCGGCCATCGCCGTGGCCGCGCTCGCGCCGCCGATCGAGTGCCCGGCCATCCCGACCCGGGCGGTGTCGATCATCCGGGCGTGACGCCAGGCCGCCCGGGGGCCGGTGAGCCGGTCCAGGACGAAGGCCGCGTCCGCGGCCCGCGCCGACGTCACCCGGGCCGGATCCGCGCCCGCGTCGACCACCTCGCAGGCCACGCACGTGAGCATCCGCCCGCCGGGGACCGCGGTGCCGAAGGACTCGTAGGCGTGGTCGACGGAGGCCACCACGTAGCCGCGGGAGGCGAGATCCTCGGCGAGGTGGGTCAGGGTGTAGCGGGACGCCCCGAAGCCCGGCGAGAGGAGGACCAGCGGGTGGCGACCGTCCGCCGCGGGGCGGGCGTCGACCCTGCTGTGGGTGCGCATGGCCGCCAACTCCCGTGCGGGGACGGAGGATTCGATCCCCAGCCCACGCACGAGCAGCCGGGCCTCCTCCGTGGTGGCGTACCGTGCCGGCCGGCCGGCGCCGTGCCGCGCCGCCGGGTAGTGGACGGTGACCATCAGTTCCCGTCCGTCCGCCGTCGGGACCCAGGGGTCGGGACGGGAGCGGTCCACAAGGTGCAGGACCGAGCTCCCCACGGCGTACGGGCCCGTGGGCTCGGGCAGTCGGGCCCGGGAGGCGACGGGCCCGGCCGCCGCATGACCGGGCGAGGAGGGCGCGATGACGGTGGCGGACGCGGCCGGCGCTGCCGCGCCGAGCGGGACGGAAAGGGCCAGCGCGCAGGCGAGTAAGACGGCCGAAGCCGTCCGGGTGAGTTCAACCATGCCCCGGACGCTACGTCCGGACGTCGTCGGGCGCGTCAGCCCACGGGCGCACTTCCCCGGCACCCCGTCAGACCGCAGTCGCAGTCGCAGTCGCAGTCGCAGTCGCAGTCGCAGTCGAGTCTGGGTCGGACGCGGAATCGGACGACGTGCGCACGGTCGCCCCGCTGCCGCACCCGGGCGTCACGACCGCCGGTTCGATGCCCGGCGAACCTCGTTCGTGAACAGGGGATTTCGTCGGCGCGGCACGTCTCCCGGCGGGTGTTCCAGGGGCCGGGACGACCTTGACAGCGCGAAAGGCCACCTGCCTAAGCTGAGACGTTCCCCTCGGACCAGTGGAGGCCCTCGTGCGTGCACCGATCGCGTCGCCGCGTGCCGGCGTCCGCGTGGGGGGCACGAGGCTCATCTGCCGTCGGCATGTCGACTTCTGCCGCACCGCCTCCGCCATCTGTCCTTCCGCACACAGCTGAATCCTCTCCCCACCCGCCGGTGCGCCGCGTCGCGCCAGCGCGGTCCCCGTGTGCCCGTGGAAGGACCCCACCCCCATGCCTCAGCCACCCCTGTACCTCGCCGTCGAGATCGACGGCGACGGTGACCATCCCGCCGCCTGGCGCCGGGCCGCGCACGCGCCCGGCGAGCTGCTGACCCCGCGGCGCGTCGCGCGGGTCGCCGCCGCCGCCGAGAACGCCGGCTTCACGCTCGTCACCCTGGACGACAGCCTGCTGCCGCCCGCCGGCGACGCAACGGCGAACATCGTGGGCCGGATCGGCGCCGTCGAGCGCGCCGCCTTCGTGGCCGCGTCCACGAGCGTGCTCGGCATCGCCCCGATCGCGTCCACGACCTATGCCGAACCGTTCCATCTCTCCTCCCAACTGGCCACGCTCGACCACATCTCGGCGGGCCGCGCCGCCTGGGTGGCGACGGCCGACGAGTCGGGGCAGGCGAGCACCGACGCGGCCCGGGCCTGGGGCCGCCCCCCGGTCGAGGGCGCCGAGGCAGTCGGCCGCGAAGCCCGTGACGCCATACGGGTCGTCCGGGACCTCTGGGACTCCTGGGAGGACGATGCGGTCATCCGGTCCGTCGCCACCAGCCGCTACCTCGACCGGGACCGTCTGCACTACATCGACTTCACGGGTGACACCTACACGGTCAAGGGCCCGGGGATCGTCCCGCGCCCGCCGCAGGGCAGGCCGGTCGTCCTCGCGCGGGAGGGTCTCGTACCTCCCGAGCTGATCGACGTCGCCCTGGTCGACGGCGCCTCCCCCGCACGACTCGGCGAGGCGGCGGCCCGCTCCGGCGCGCCGCTGGCGTTCGCCGAGGTCGAGGTCGCCCTCGACACACCCGGCGAGTCCGCCGAAGAACGTGTCGCCGACCTGGAACGGCACGCCCCATGGCACAACGCCCCGCACCGTCTGCGGCATGTCGGATCGGCCGCCGGACTCGTCGCACTGCTCACCGAGTTGAGCCATCACGTCGACGGCGTACGGCTGCGCCCCCTCGTCCTCGACGAGGACCTCTCCGTCCTGTCCCGCCTGGTGCTGCCCGAGCTCTTCGCCCGCCGCGTCGCCGGCCGCCCGCTCCCCGGCGCCACGCTGCGGACCACCCTGGGCCTGCCCCGGCCCGCGAGCCGCTTCGCCGCACCGCGCGCGGACGTCGGCGCTGACGTCGCCGACGCCACCGCCGTCACCGCAGCCGCCACCACCGTCCGGGAGGAGACCCGATGACCCGCACCGATCTCACGGACGTGCCCCGCCCCGACGCCGAGCTGCACTTCGGCGTCTTCTTCCAGGGCGTCAACCACTGGACGATCTGGTCCGACCCCGCGAGCGGCTCACAGATCGACCCCGCCTCCTTCCGGCGGGTCGCGCAGACCGCCGAACGCGGCCTCTTCGACGCCTTCTTCCTCGGCGACGGCCTGCGGCTGCGCGAAGTGGACGGGAAGATCCACGAGCTGGACGTCGCCGGACGCCCCGACTCGATCGCCCAGCTCGCCGCGCTCGCCGCCGTCACCGACCGGATCGGCCTGGTCAGCACCTCCAACACGACGTTCAACGAGCCCGCCGACCTCGCGCGCCGCTTCGCCGGCCTCGACCTGCTCTCGGAGGGACGCGCCGGCTGGAACGTCGTCACCACCGACAACGCCTGGACCGGCGCCAACTTCCGGCGCGGCGGCTTCCTCGACCACGCCGACCGCTACCGGCGCGCCGAGGAGTTCCTGGCCGTCGCCCGCGACATCTGGGACGGCTGGGCGAGCGGAGCCGTCACCGACACCGCCGACGCACGGTCCTGGTCGGTACCCGGTGGAGTGCGCCCCGTACGGGCCCGGAGCAGCCAGTTCGACATCGACCTGACACCCACCCTGCCCCGCAGCGCCCAGGGGCATCCGGTGATCTTCCAAGCCGGCGACTCCCCGGCCGGCCGGGACTTCGGCGCCCGCAACGCGGACGTCATCTTCTCGGCCCACGGCACGGAGTTCGACGACGCGCTCGCCTTCGCCGAGGACATCCGCCGCCGGCTGCGCGCAGCGGGACGCCCCGAGGACGACGTGCGGATCCTGCCGGGTACGGAGATCATCATCGGCGCCACCGAGAAGGAGGCGGAGGAGAAGGCCCGCTGGGTCCGGCTCCAGCAGGTCACCCCCGCCACGGCGTTGGGCATCGCGGGACTGCTGTGGGGCATCGACCTGTCCGGCCGGGACGCCGACGGCCCGCTGCCGGCGGAGGATCCGGTGGTCGAGGAGGACACGGGTACGTTCGGCGCCGGCCGGGTCTCCGATCCGCGCCCGGTCGTGGCGGAGTGGCGGGCGAAGGCCGAGGCCAACGGCTGGTCCCTGCGGGAGACGGTGATCGAGCTCGGCCCGCAGCGCGGCCATGTGGGGACGCCCGCCGGGCTCGCCGAGAAGTTCGTCCACTTCGCGCGGCACGGCGCGATCGACGGCTTCAACATCTCGCCGTACCTCGTCCCGGACGGCCTCGACGACATCGTGGACCTCCTCGTGCCGGAGCTCCAGGAGCGCGGCGCCTACCGCACGGCCTACACGGGCACGACGCTCCGTGACCACCTCGGCCTCCGCCCTGCCGGCCTGGCGACGGTGTAGGGGGGCGGGGGGCGGGGGCGGCCCGAGGGGCGGGCGCTTGCGGGTGCGGGTCTGGGGTCTTGGGGTGGGCCGGTCTCCGTTTGTTTCTGGTGGTTGGCCGCCCTCTCTCCGAGTGTGGCGGGTTACGGCGCCGCCTCAAGGGCGCTCCTTCGTCGCGTCGCTGCGCGATGGGCTGCGCCCACCCTTGACCCGTCACCTCCACCCGCCTTTTCACACTCGGAGGGCGGCCCGGGGAGGGGGCATCCGCCCCGGGGCCCGGTGGGCCTCGGGCGCCGTCGGCGGCCATCGGCCTTGGGGTGGCTTCCCGCACCCATTGAATGGGGCGGTCGGGCATGGCTTAGCGGATGCCGCTCGATTCCCGGCTGGGATTCATGCCCCGCTGGTCACTCTCCGGTGGGGGTGAAGCCGGATCCGAGAGTCCTTGGAAGGGGTGACGTCTCAAGCCGGCCGCCATCGAGGCCGGTGTCGATCCTTCGCCGGCAGTGGGACTCCCGAATGACGCTAGCGCGTACATTACTTGCGGTAACCGGGACGGGATAGGGACTTCACGGGCATATCGGACTCCCGGGAGGCTTAATGTACGCCGTAGCGTCATTGAGCAGTCCATCCCGGGTCGGCGATGGGATGTGTGGGACGGATGGGATCCGCGCGACCGCCGCCCCACGCGCCCCGCGCCCCCCTGACCCGAGCCGGCGATGACGGCTGCGGATTCGGCTTCACCCCCACCGGGAATGACCAGCGGGGCATGAATCTCCGCCAAGACACGACGGATCGACGCTAAGCGCCGCCGCGTCACCCCATTCAATGGGTGCGGGAAGCCACCCCGAAAGCCGATGGCCGCCTACGGCGCCCGAGGCACCCCGAACCCCCCGCCTGGCCCCTCCCCGGGCCGCCCTCCGAGTGTGAAAAGGCAGCCGGGACCGGGCGGTCAAGGGTGGAGCGAAGCGAAATCGGCGAAGCCGACGCGACGAAGGAGCGCCCTTGAGGGCACGGACCCGGCTGCCACACTCGGAGAGAGGGCGGCCAACCACCAGAAGCAACCGAACAGGGCTGCCCCCAAGGGCCATAGGCCGGTGCCCTCGCCAAGCGCCTCGGAACGTGTCCCACCCCACCCCACCGCCACCCCCCACCCCACCACCTCAAGGCCGAGGCGCCGGGGCCGCCGCCGGGCGGGGCAGGCGTTCCACCAGGAGGGCGGCGACGTCGTCGTCGAGGTGGCCCGTGCCGTAGGCGGCGAGGTCGGTGTGCAGGAGGTCCGGAATGCGGCTGCCGGGCTCCGTCAGCCAGCCGCGCATCCGCTCCTCCAGTGGGTAGAAGGTGCCGGACGCGTCGCGGGTCTCACTCACCCCGTCGGTGAACATCAGCAGGCGGTCCCCCGGCTCGAAGGGCACCTCCTCGATGTGGTGCCGCGCCGGGAGCAGCCCCGACAGGTTGACCGGCAGGGACGGGTCCGCGAAGGCGACGGGCGCGACCTCTCTGCCGTGCTGGAGCAGCGGGGCGGGGTGGCCGCAGCTCAGCAGCCGTACGACGTCACCGTGGTCCGGGATCTCCACCAGGACGACCGTGGCGAACCGTTCGGCGGCGTCCGAGTCGGGGGCCCAGGCTCCGTACCGGCCGAGTCCCTCCTCCAGGCGGTCGGCCAGCGCGGCGAGGTCCGGCGCCTGGTCGACGGCTGCGCGGAAGGAGCCGAGCAGCACGGAGGCGGTCTCCACCGCGCCGAGCCCCTTGCCCTGGACGTCGCCGAGCATGAGCCGTACGGCTCCGGGGACGCGGACCGCCTCGTAGAAGTCGCCGCCGATCCTGGCCTTGGCGGCGGCCGCGACGTACAGCAGGTCGAGGCCCACCGGTCCGAGGCGGGCCGGGAGGGGGCGGAGCACCACGCGCTGGACGACGTCGGCGATGGCGGTCACCTCGCGCAGGTCCCGTTCGTAGCGCTCCCGGAGTCGGCTTGCCCAGGCGGCGACGGCGGTCACCGCGGCCAGCACGGCCTCGTTGAGGAGGAGGTCCGGGACGAGGGGTTCGCCCCGGCTCACCGACAGCACGGCGCGCATGGCCATGGCGATCAGGCCGATGACGACCGTCCCGCGGGCGCTCCAGCTGACGGCGGCGAGTGCGGGAACGGCGGCCAGGAACCGGTCGAAGCGCTCTCGTTGGGGAGTGAGCAGGTCGACGGTGACGGTGAGCGCCATGACCAGGAAGGGCAGCATGCGGCCGAGGGAGCGGTGCCGGCGCGTCCTGGACCCGGGGGGCGGGCGGTCACCATCTGAGGACATTTCATGATCGTACGCAGCGGGGGCGCTCGCCCTGGGGCGGTGGCGCGGTCCTGGCGTGTCCGCCCGGGCCTTCACGGGACGGACGCCACTGCCGCGGGTTCCGTGTCCCGTGCCGTGCGGCCCGGCAGGCCCAGCGCGGCGATCGCGCCCAGGGCGCCCAGGGCTGCGAGGGCCAGGAGCGCTCGGCGCATGGCCGGCACGAAGGCATCGCCGGGTTCGAGCGTGAGCAGCAGGGTGGCCATGGCGACGCCGAGAGCGGGGCCGATGTTGAGGGCCGTCTGCTGGAGGCCGCCGGCGACTCCGGCGGTGGCCTCGGCGGCCCGGTGCACGACGACCGCGGTCGCGGTGACCATGACCGTGCTGAATCCGGCGCCGAGCAGGACGAAGCAGACGCCGGCCGCCGGTGCGGTCGCGCCCGCGTCGAGCCGGGAGAACGACAGGACGCCGAGGGTGAGCAGGACGGCGCCCGACACGGCGGTCCGGCGGGGGCCGAACCTGCGTTGGAGTACGGCGGCCGTCGGCGCTCCGAGCACCATCAGGACGGCGAGCGGCAGCGACCACAGGGCGCTGTGGAGCGCGTCGAGGCCGAGGACGTCCTGCAGGAAGTACGTCCCCGCGAACAGCGTGCCGAAGAGGGCGGCGGAGACGGCCAGCAGCGCCCCGAGTCCGGCCATGACGGGGCGGGAGCGCA
The DNA here is from genome assembly GCF_050917515.1 of Streptomyces sp. JL2001. Taxonomy (NCBI): domain Bacteria; kingdom Bacillati; phylum Actinomycetota; class Actinomycetes; order Kitasatosporales; family Streptomycetaceae; genus Streptomyces; species Streptomyces sp. JL2001. The sequence continues at coordinate 514,975 of NZ_CP169421.1, forward strand.
CGATCTCGGCCGGCAGGAGGGGGTGGTCGGTGCGGCGCTCGTGCCGGGCGAAGGCCGCCCCGGCCAGGACGGCGGCACCCAGGACGAGCAGGGTCGGGGCCGTCGCGCCGTCCCGTGGCAGCGCGACGAGCACGTGCACGAGCCCGGCCAGCGTCACCGCGAGCAGGGCGGCGCCGGGCAGGTCCAGGGAGGTCGGGGCGGCGGCCGGGGGCGTGGCGGGGCGCGGTGTGCGCTCGACGAGGGCGAGCAGCCCGATGGCGAGGGCGGGTATCACCGTGAGGACGAAGACGGTGCGCCAGCCGTACGCGGTGACCAGTGAGCCGCCGACGACGGGGCCGGCGGCGGCCGCGAGGCCGATGGCGCTGGTGCGCAGGGCGATGGGCATGGCGAGGTGCTCGGGCGGGTAGGCGGCGCGCAGCATGCCGAGGGTGGCCGGCTGGAGCAGCGCTCCGAAGACGCCTTGGACGACCCGCAGGCCGATCACCCAGCCGATGTGCGGCGCGAGCGCGATACCGGCCGAGGCCGCGGCGAATCCGAGGGTGCCGACGGCGAAGACGCGGCGATGGCCGTAGCGGTCCCCGAGTCGCCCGGCGAAGACGAGGAGGCTCGCCACGGCGACGAGGTATCCGGTGCTCGCCCACTGCACCTGGGCGAGTCCGGCGTCGAGGTCGCGCCGCAGGGCGGGCTGGGCGACGGTGAGGACGGTGCCGTCGAGGGCGACGACCGCGGCTCCGACGACGCTGCAGGCCAGGGTGAGGTGCCGGGCGCGTATCACCGTTCACCCCCGGTGGGGCCGAGATGGGCGTCGAGGGCAGCCCGGAGCAGGGTGTCGAGGTCCTCGGGGTTCTCGGTGCGCGTGGCGAGTGCGAGGCTTCCCCAGCTCCACAGCTGGGCGATGCCGTGCAGGTTGGCCCAGAGCGCGCCGGCGACGACGGCGGAGTCCGGCCGGGACGTGGTGCCGCTCCCGGCGAGCGCGTGGTCGACGAGTCCGGTGAGCAGCGCGAAGAGGGGCAGGCTGGTGTCGCGCAGGCCGAGCCGTCCGCTCTCCAGCAGGTCGTGACGGAACATCAGTTCGTACATGCCCCGGCGGGTCAGCGCGAAGTCGAGGTAGGCGCGGGCGAGGGCGTCGAGTCGGGCACGGGCGGCCTGCGGTCCGTCCGATGCGGGTGCGTCGAACGCCACGTCCTCGCCGCCTGTCGTCGCGTCGAACGCCACGTCCTCGCCGCCTGTCGTCGCGGCGAGCGCCACGTCGTCGTCGCCCGCCGTCGCGGCGACGCGGGCGCCCAGTTGGGTGAAGCCCTCCCGGGCGATGGCGGACAGCAGGTCCAGGTGGGTCGGGAAGTAGCGGCGGGGCGCGCCGTGGGAGACGCCGGCGCGGCGGGCGATCTCGCGCAGGGTGAGGGCCTGGGCTCCTTCCGCGTGCACCAGCTCGACGCCGGCGGCGATCAGCCGGCCGCGCAGGCCGGGGTCGGCGTCTCGTCCTCCGTCGGATGCGGACGGCGTGGTGCCCAGGTCGGGGCCGGGTACGGGCGGGGGCTCTGAGGTCATGGACAGTGTCTACCAGCCATGCGTAGACACTGTCTACCAAGATCGAGACCCGGGGTGCCGGCGGGGCCTTCCATCCACTCGGTTACACTGGGCGACAGCGAAGGGGAGTAGCCCTGCGAACCGGTCGTCGACACACTGGAGCCCTCGGGTTCCCGGTGACCGGGTCCGTGCGAAGCGCGGACGGGCGAGACCTTCGGCCAGGCATTCGCCGTGCCCGCCTCCCGCGGGTGTGGTCCGTCATGCCGGGCCGAGTGGTTCTTCCCGTCGCCCACCGTGGTGCCGTGCGGATCCCGGGCCCGGACCGAGCAGAGAGCCCCGGTATGCACCTCGACCCCTTGGCGATCCTCACCGCCTTCGGGCTGATCTTCCTCGCCGAACTCCCCGACAAGACGATGTTCGCGTCGCTCGCCATGGGCACGCGCATGCGCCCGCTGTACGTCTGGTTCGGCACCTCGACCGCGTTCCTCGTGCACGTCGCGATCGCCGTCGGCGCGGGCAGCCTCATCGGGCTGCTCCCCGACTGGATCGTCAAACTGATCTCGGCCCTGCTCTTCGCCTTCGGCGCCTTCATGCTGCTGCGGGGCGGGGGCGGCGACGAGGAGGACGAGGCCGGCAGCCGCACGGTGACCGGCTTCTGGCCGGTGTACTCGACGGCGTTCATGGCCGTCTTCATCAGCGAGTGGGGCGACCTGACACAGATCACCACGGCGAACCTGGCCGCCACCAACGGGACCTGGTCCACAGCGATCGGTTCGGCCGCCGCCCTGATGAGCGTCTCGGCCCTCGCTCTGCTCGCGGGCCGTTTCATCGCCAAGCGCGTCCCGTTGAAGACCGTCCAGCGGATCGGCGGGCTGTGCATGGCCGGGCTGGCGATCTGGTCGCTGACCGAGATCTTCGTCTGACGGAGCCGTACGACTGAGGTGTGCCCGGGCCCGGCGGCCCGGGCACACTCGCGTCAGGCGTTCCGCAGGACTCCCTCGGGGTCCTCGGCCGCCCACCCGGCGTACTCCTCGAATCCCATGTCGCCCAGGGCCAGGCTGACGTGCACGCCGTGGACACCCGCCGGCACGATGCGGAACCGGTCTCCGAACTCGGTGAGCCGGGCGTAGTCCTCGTCGTCCTCGCAGTCCGCGCGGTCGAGGAGGGTCACGGCGAGCAGTGCCCGGTGAGCTGCCGTCATCGTCGTGGCGTCGGCGAGGAACACGACGCCCAGGTCCTCGTCGCCGGCCGCCGCCGTCCGTACCTCGTCCGGGCCGGCGCCCGACCAGGCCGGGTCGTCGACGACGTGCACGGTGAGTTCAGGGTCTTCGGCGAGCGCTGCCCTCACCTGGCGCCAGCCCTCGTCGTCCGCGTAGTCCGTGCGGACGACGAGCGCGTCGAACGCGCCGCGCCCGGTGAGGGCCGGCCGCCGCCTCGGCGCGAGACGGAAGGGGGCGGCGAAGTCCGTGTTGTCGACGACCGCGTCCATCCTGGGGAGCGGGTCGACCTCGTCGAGGTAGATGCGTTCCGCCACGAGGTAGCGGTCGCGGTGGATCGACTCCGCGTCGGAGCCCGCCCAGTTCCGGTCGCGTGCGGCGCCCCGGCGGACCGAGAGTTCGGCGTCGACGTCGAGCCAGATGCGGTAGTCCCAGTACCGGTCCGTCTCGGGACGGAAGGCGAACACCCCGTCGACGACGAGCACGGCGTCCGGGGCGAGCGGTGTCCGTTCGGCCGAGTGGTCCCGTTGGGTCAGCGGGTCGATGCCGCACAGCGCGCAGGAGTCGGCCGCGGGCGAGCGGGCCGGGTCGAGCAGGAGGCGTCGGGCGCTCTCGTAGTCGTAGGCGTTGCGGTAGTAGCCCTCTCCCGACTCCCGGTCGTAGAGGTGGCGGTCCTTCCAGGGCTTCTTGAAGTCGTCGAGCGTCGCCCGCAGGACGGGGCGCCCGGCGGCGCTCAGCCGCTCCGCCAGTTCGTGCCCGAAGCTCGTCTTGCCGGCCGCGGTGAACCCGTCGATCCCCACCAGGAGCCGGCCGGTGCCGCGCGCCAGGATCTCCTGCGCGATCTCGCCGACCAGCGCGTCGCGCCGGGAGGAGGCGGTCGGGGGCAGCGGCTGCCGCCAGGTCGAGACGGAGTGGTGGACGTCGGCCCGTTGTGCGGTCATACGACGAACCTATCGGCGGGCCTCTCTCCGGGGGCGGTCGGGTGCGAGCACGGCGGCCCGGGGACATCCGCCGATCCGGCGGCCGAGCCTCGCGGCGTTCGGCAACCGGTTCGCCGACGTGGACATCCGCCTCCGGGAGGAGCGCGGCCGGCTCCGCGAGGAGGCGGCGCACCAGGTGACGGCCGACGGTGAGCGGCCGCCCGAACCACGCACGCGCCGCCACGCGTTCCGCCCGGCCTCACCCGGCACCACACGGCCGAGGACAAGGGGGTCTCCCCCGGGCCAGGCCGGGGCGCTCACCACTCCCGTACGGCGATCAGCTCCTCCGTGTCGGCGTGCGGGAATCCGTAAGCCGACGCCACGAAGGAGAAGTCCTCGGCGATCTCCTCGCGGGCCACGGTCTCGATCTCGCTCCCGGCCGCCTCGAACTCCGCCTCCAGCGCGTTGAACTCCTGGGTCGCCGCGTCCGTGAGCGCGTAGAGCGCCGGCAGGTCCGCCGGGCGCTCCGCCTCGACCCGCTCGCAGAGTCGCAGCAGGATCGCCCTCCCCCGGTCGACGACATGGTCCGGGTAGTACCCGTCCTCGTACAGCGCACGCAGGAAGGCGTGTCCCGCCACCTGCTGGTTCGTGATCGACATGCGCCTCTCTCCCCTCGTCGGCACGGTCGGGACCATCCTCCACCCCGCCACTGACAACGCCCCTCGGGTTTGCTTTCCGCACGCACCGGTCTAGGGTGAATCCAGATTTCAAACTTACTTCTGTTCGCCGCGCGGGCTCCCCCGCGCCCGCATCCCTCCGGAGCACCCGTGGACCTCACCGGCAGCACCGCGCTCGTCACCGGCGCCAATCGCGGCCTCGGCCGCGCCTTCACCGCCGCCCTGCTCGCGCGGGGCGCCCGCACCGTCTACGCGGCGGCCCGCGCCCCGGAGACCGTCGAGGTGACGGACCCCCGCCTGATCCCCGTACGCCTCGACATCACCGACCCCGAACAGGTCGCCGCCGCGGCCGGCCTCTGCTCGGACACCACGCTCCTGGTCAACAACGCCGGCATCCTGCGCGGGGGTTCGCTGCTGACCGCGCCCGGCCTGGAGGATGCCCGGGCGGAGATGGAGACCAACCACTTCGGCACCCTGGCGATGTGCCGCGCCTTCGCCCCGGTCCTGCGGAAGAACGGCGGCGGCGCGCTGGTCAACATGCTCTCCGTGCTCGCCTGGCACAGCCTCCCGCAGGCCGGCTCCTACGGCGTGTCCAAGGCGGCGGCCTGGTCGATGACCCGGGCGATCCGCGAGGAACTGCGCGAGCAGGGCACCCTGGTCGTCGCCACCCACGCGGCCTTCATCGACACGGAGATGGCGGCGGGTGTCGCCCAGCCCAAGACCGGCCCGGCCGACGTGGCCGCCCAGACGCTGGACGCGGTCGAGGCGGGACGCGAGGAGGTGCTCGCCGACGAGATCACCCGCCGGGTGAAGGCGGGTCTCGCCGGCTGACCCGGCCGAACGCGGGCCACGGGCGGACGGCGCGATGCGGGGCGGCAGCACGCGGGCGGCGCGCCACCCCTGCACGGGCGGGCCCCTCCCCGGCGTGTCGGAGAGGGACCCGTGCGGTGCCGCGCGGTCGGTCAGCGCTTCCAGCGGCCGCCCCTCGCCGCCGCCACCAGCTCCGCGACGGTGCCGAGTTTGACACGCGGGCGCCCGGCGTCGCGCCCCAGGGACCGTTCGGCCCGCTCGATGGCGGCGAGCCCGCGGGCGTCGACGAGGTGGCGGCTGCGGCTGCGGGCCAGCCGCTGGAACGCCTTCGCCGTGTGCGCGGCCGAGGGCGCGGCCAGGGCGCCGTCGACGGCGTCGGCGAGCAGACTGCCGATGGTCTCGGCGGCGCAGGTGCGGTTGGCTCCGATACCGCCGGACGGGCCGCGCTTGATCCAGCCGACGACGTAGGTTCCCGGCCGCCCCGTCACCCGGCCGACCTCGTGCGGGACGGTGCCGGTCGCCTCGTCGAAGGGCAGCCCGGGGACGGGGGCGCCGCGGTAGCCGATCGCCCGCAGGAGCAGGCCGGCCGGCAGGTCCTGCGGACCCCGACCGCCGGTGACGCGGACGGCCCGCAGGGGGAGGCGGCCACGGCCCGGGGCGTCGGCGTGGCCGTTCGGCTCCCCGCTCGCCCCGGCGGGCGGCTCCCCGACGAGCTCGACGGGTGCGGAGTGGAAGCGCAGGACGATGCGCCGCCGGGCCGGATCCGGGTCCGCCGACCAGTCGACCGTCTCGCGGGGTAGGCCCGCGAGGAGCGCGGCCCGGTCCCCGGGGGCCGCGGCGTCGATCGCCTCGCCGACCCGGGGATCGTGGTCGTCGAGGACCAGGTCCACTCCGGGCAGGTGGCGCAGCGCGAGCAGTTCGGACGTGGTGTACGCGGCGTCCTCCGGGCCGCGCCGGCCGAGCAGCACCACCTCGCGCACCCGAGCGGCGCTCAGTGCGGCGAGGGCGTGCCCGGCGATGTCGCTGGCGGTGAGGGCGGCCGGGTCGGAGACCAGGATGCGGGCGACGTCGAGCGCGACGTTGCCGTTGCCGACCACGACCACGCGCGGGCCGGTCAGCGTGACGGCGTCGGGCGCGACCTCCGGGTGGGCGTTGTACCAGGCGACGAACGTGGTCGCCGGGACGCTGCCCGGCAGGTCCTCGCCGGGGACGCCGAGCCGGCGGTCCGTGGAGGCGCCGACGGCGTAGACGACCGCGTCGTGGTGGGCGGCGAGCTCCTCGGCGGTGACGTCCCTGCCGACCTCGACGCCCAGGTGCATGCGCACCCGGGGGTGGTCGTGGAAGCGGGCGAAGGTCTCGCCGACCTTCTTGGTCGCGGGGTGGTCCGGCGCCACTCCGTAGCGGACCAGTCCGCCGGCCACGGGCAGCCGGTCGACGAGGGTCACCTCGGCGTTGGTGTGGAGCAGCAGGTCCTCGGCCGCGTACATGCCGGCCGGGCCGGTCCCGACGACGGCGACCCGGATCGGCGCGAAGTCGGAGGGGATGCTCCGGGCGAAGTCGGGTCGGCCCCAGGGGTGGAAGTTGGGGCCCGGGGGCGCCGGTTCGGAGGGCTGGTCCGCGAAATAGGCGGCGTTGAGGGCGAGGTGGTGTCGCTGCGCCTTCGGCAGGCTGTCCGCGGGGAGGATCGCGTCGACGGGGCAGGCGTCGGCGCAGGCGCCGCAGTCGATGCAGGCCTTCGGGTCGACGTGCAGCATCTCGGTGCTGCCGAAGGCCCGTTCCTCGGGGGTCGGGTGGATGCAGTTGACGGGGCAGACGGCGACGCAGGTGGCGTCGCTGCAGCAGGTCTGGGTGATGACGTAGGTCATGTCGTCGGCTCGGGTCGCTCGCTCGGGGACGGGGACGGGGACGGCTCAGATCAGGTGGGCGCGCTTGTAGAAGGCCAGCGCGGGTTTGGTGAGGAGGCCGGCCGAGGCCAGGAACTCCATGAGACCGGAGCAGCTGGAGCGCATCAGGGAGTGGTGGTGTTCGTTGGCCCGGGCCTCGACGAGGGCGCGCCGCGTGTCCAGCCCGGCGTTCGCGTAGACGTCGCGGTTCACCATGCTGGTGACGATGAAGTAGGAGGCGACGGCGATGACGAAGGCGTGGATCCGGCGGCGGAGGGGCCCGGCTCGACGCAGTCGCTTGCGGGTCTCGTCGCGCGCGAACTTCATGTGCCGCGATTCCTCGACGACATGGATGTTGTTGATGGTGCGGACGAACGGTACGACGCGCTCGTCCCGCATCCAGTCCCGCTGCATGACGTCGAGGACCTCCTCGGCGACCAGGATCGCCGCGTAGGCGGCCTCGCCGAAGGCGAGCGTCTTGAAGGCCCGGCCGAGTTCGACGACGGGGCGGCGGGGCCGGTAGGCCGGGGCGCCCAGCTTGGCCGCGCCGCGGGCGAACATGATCGAGTGGCGGCACTCGTCGGCGATCTCGGTGAGCGCCCACTGGAACTCCGGCCCTGTCGGGTCCTTGGCGTAGATGTCGCGCAGCACCATCTGCTGCAGGATCATCTCGAACCAGATGCCGGTGCTGGCGACGGAGGCGGCCTCCTGCCGGGTCAGCTCCTTGCGCTGGGACTCCGTGAGTTCGTTCCAGTAGGCGGTGCCGTACAGGGTGCTCCACTCGGGGCTGGCGCCGTGGAACTCCTTGTCGAGCGGGGTGTCCCAGTCCACCTCGGTGGCGGGGTCGTACGACAGCTTCGCGGCGGAGTCGAGCAGTCGCCGCGCGACCTCCTGCTCGTCGAGGCGGTCACGGTCGTCGCCCCGGGCGGGGCCCTGTTCCTGATCCCGGCCCTCCGGCCGAACGGTGCTGCTTGCCATCCTGCGGCTCCTTGAATCGAGTGATCGACCCGTCGGCTTATTAGACGTCACGTCTAGCAAGCTGTTAGACGGAACGTATAACAAGAGCACCGGGTGGGCCTACCCCCCGGTAAGAAATCCGTACCGTCTCTTCACGGCACGGCCGCCCGGAGGCCGGTCGACTCCACGGGCACGGCCGCGGCCGGCATCGGCACCGTCGGCGGTGAACTCCCGTCGAGGCGGGGCGGGAGGAGACGTGCACCCCTGGGCGAAGGGCGGCGCCCGGCCCGCCGCGGCGCACGCGGGCCGGGGTCTCGACTTGCGTCCCGCCCGACTCGCGCAAGGCTGGGACGGACAGCCCGCGCAGCCCGCAGGGAGAAACGATGCAGGATCTCGCAGCCCTCGCCGACGAACACATGGCCAAGGCGCGCACCGACGCGCACGGCCGGAGCGCCCACGTGGTCATCCACGACGGGGTGCTCCGGCAGAGCGTCATCGCGCTGGTGTCCGGTACGGCCCTGGACGAGCACAACGCGCCGCCCGCCGCGAGCCTCCAGGTCCTGCGGGGCCGGGTGGCCCTCACGGCGGGAGGGCGGTCGCAGGAGCTGTCGGCGGGCGAGCTGCAGATGATCCCGAAGGAACGGCACGGACTCTCCGCGCTGGAGGACGCGGTCGTGCTGCTCACCGCCGTCAACGACTGAGCGCACCCCGCCGAGGGAGTCCGGCGGTAACGGCCGCGCCGGGCCGGGGCGGGCGGGGTCCACGGCGGGAGGGCGGACGGACGTCACACGGTCTCGTGCAGGTCCTCGGCGTAGTACTCGACGGCCTCCCGGTAACGGCGCACCGACGGGTCCTCGCTGGTGGCGGCGAGCAGGCGCAGCAGGAGCCGCGTCGACTCGTGGTGCTCGCCGGTGTTGAACAGGGCCATGGCGAGGAAGGTGCGCAGCGCCCCGTCGTCGGGGAACTCCTCGGCGCCGCGGCGCAGGGTGGTCACGGCCTCCTCGTAGCGGCCGAGCACCCGGTAGGTGCTGCCGAGTCCGAGGAACGCGCCACGCCGGTCCTCCTCGGCGAGCGCTGCGGCGGCACCGAGCGCCGTCTCGTAGAAGGGGACGGCTTCGGCCTCCAGGCCGAGGACGTCGTGCGCCCAGGCGGTCTGGTAGGCCACTTCGGCGTCTTCCGGATGGCGTGCGGCGAGGGCGAGGAGACGTTCCCGTGCCTCCTCGCGGGCGCCCTTCTCCCGCAGTGCGACCGCCTCGGCCAGCAACTCGTCCCGCGCGCCGTTCGCATGTTCGCTCATGGCGCCATCCTCGCAGGTCGCCGCGGGAAGCGGGTGGGAGCGATCCAGATGACGGACCGCCATACCGCGCCCCCGGTTTTGTGGAGCCCCGGCCCATAGGAGCCGCGGCCCGGCCGCCTCTAGCCTCCCGGCCATCACCCATGACCGAGCCGCCCGGGAGTACTCATGCGACCACCCCACACCGCCCGTCCGCGCAGGCTGGCAGCGCTGCTGCTGTCCGTGGCCGCGGTCCTCTTCCCCCTCGCGGCGCCCGGCGGCGCGACACCCGCGGCCGCGGCGGCCCCGGCGCCGGTTCCCGGGACGCTCCAGCCGTACGACGTCGGCGCGGTCTACAGCTCGGGGGTCTCCTCGGGCGGCTACATGGCCACCCAACTGCACGTGGCGTACTCCGGCACCTTCGGCGGATCGGCGGCCTTCGCCTCCGGCCCGTACGACTGCGCCCAGAACCTGCTCGCCACCGCGCTCAACGCCTGTATGAACACGACCCAGGACCTGCAGCTCGCGCAGCTGGAGCAGACCACCCGGAACTGGTCGGCGCAGGGACTCGTCGATCCGGTGTCCCAGCTGGCCGGCGACCCCGTCTACGTGTTCAGCGGTTCGGGCGACACGACCGTGAAGCGGCCGGTGGCCGACGCGCTGGCCGACTACTACGGGCGGTTCGGCGCCCGGGTCCAGTACAACCGGAGCACCGCGGCCGGGCACGCGTGGATCAGTCCGCTGGGCCCCAACTCCTGTACGGTCACGCAGACTCCGTGGATCAGCAACTGCGGTTTCGACGCCGAACGCGACCTGCTCGGCCACCTGCTGGGCACGGTCGCGGCCCCGAGCGCCTCGCCGACGGGGTCGCTGATCCGGTTCGACCAGAACCTCTACGCCCCCGGCGGCGCGGCGGCGCCCCTGTCGCTGGACGAGAACGGCTTCGTGTACGTCCCCGCCTCCTGCTCGGGCGGGGCGACGTGCACGCTGATGGTGGCGCTGCACGGCTGCAAGCAGGGCCACGGGTATCAGGGCTTCGGAACCCAGTTCATCGACAAGGCGTATCTGAACGAGTACGCCGACACCAACCGGATGATCGTGCTGTACCCGCAGGCGGCCGCGACGGCCACGCTGGAGAACCCCAACGGCTGCTGGAACTGGTGGGGTTACCTCGGCGACTCGGCCTACGCCCGGCACGGCGGCAAGCAGATCGAGGCGATCATGGGCATGGTCCGGGCGCTGCGCGGCGGCGGCACTCCCCCGCCGGCCGGTGACCGGATGACGATCGCCGGCACGGACGCGCAGGACGGGTACGTCAAGGCGGCGGCCGACGGTTCGGGGGCGACTGTCGGCACGCTGGAGGACACGTACGGGCTCGCGCTGGGACGGGGCACCGACGGCAAGGTGAACCGGACCCTGCTGTCCTTCGACACGTCGACGATCCCCGCGGGGAAGGAGATCACCCGGGCGTACCTGACGGTGAACCGCAGCAGCGGTTCGGGCGACCCGTGGTCCTCGCCCGCGGGGAACCGGCTGCTGGTGGACGTCCGGACGGGCTGCTTCGGCGGCTGCGCGGTCGAGGCCGCCGACTGGGGCGCGACCGCCACGGTGGCGGGCGGGGCTTCGGTCGCCGCGTTCTCCTCGGGCGGCGCGGTCTCGACGGACCTCTCGGCAGCGGCCCTCGCGGCGTTCGACCGCAGGGGGACCACCCAGTTCCGGCTCCGGTTCGAGGCGGCTCCCACGTCGACCGCGTATCTCTTCGTCAACAAGGACACGCCGGTGACGCTGACGGTCGAGTACCGGTAGCCGCGCTCCCGGCGGTGCCCGGCCGGCCGCGGGCCGGGCACCGCGGGGTGGCGTCCCGCTCCCCGCCCGGGGGGAATCCCCGCTTCCGGGGTGAGGCCGGGGCCACCCGGAGGCCGGGGGGCCGTCGGATGTCCCGGGGAGCGCCGGCTCCGTAGCGTCGTCGCCATGACCGAGACCATCACTTCCGACTCGCCCCGGGACGGGGCCCGTTGCCGGCGCGTCCGCCGTCTCGCGGCGGCCTCGGCCGCCGTCGCCCTCGCCGTCCTCGTCGCGGTTCCGGCCGTCGCGGCACCGGCCGGGACGGGCGTCGCCGCCACCGCCGCTCAGCACCGACAGGCGGCGGGGCGCGGCGCCCTCCTCGCCGTCACTCCGGTGTCCGACCTCGGCCGGGCCGAGGTCGCCACGTTCCTGGGCGCCGCCGGCATCGACACCGGGACCGTGCGCCACGGGGTGCGCGGCTACCGGCTGACCTACCGGACCGTCACCCCGCAGGGGGCTCCGACCGTCGCCACCGGCCTGCTGGTGCTCCCCCGGGGCGGGGAACGGCGGCTCGACCTGGTGTCCGACACGCACGGCACCATGGTCCACCGGGACTACGCTCCGTCCGTCACCGAGGACTTCGGGCTGTACGCCCCCTACCTCCACGCCTCCGCCGGGCGGGCGGTCGCCGCCCCCGACTACCTCGGGCTGGGCCGGGGCCCCGGGCTCCACCCGTACATGGACACCTCGTCCTCCGTCTCCGCCTCCCTCGACATGCTGCGGGCCGCGCGCACCGCCGCCGGCCGCCTGGGCCGGCCGCTCACCGGCGACGTGTACGGCACCGGGTTCTCCCAGGGCGGGCAGGTGGCCATGGCGCTCGGCCGCGAGCTGGCGCGGGGCGCGGACCGGCGCTTCCGGCTGCGCGGTCTCGCGCCGGTCGCGGGGCCGTACGACCTCCGGGGCGCGGAGGTCCCCGGCCTGCTCGACGGGCGCGTCAACGACATCAGCGGTGTCTTCTACATGGCGTACTTCCTCACCGCGCAGAACAGGCTGCACCCGCTGTACCAGGACCCCGCGGAGGTGTTCCGCCGACCGTACGCCGACCAGGTGGAGGGGCTGTTCGACACCCGCCACACCGAGGAGGAGGTGGTCGGCAGGCTGCCCGGCTCGGTGCGGGAGCTGCTGACCGACGCGTTCCTCGAACGGCTGCGGCATCCGGACGGCGCGCTGGCGGCGGCACTCGGGGCCCAGGACGGCACCTGCGACTGGAAGCCGGCGGTCCCCGTCCGGCTGCACACCGCGGCCGGGGACACGGACGTGCCGATCGCCAACTCCGCGCACTGCGCGGCCGATCTGGCCCGCCACGGGGTGACGGCGCCGGTGGTCGACCACGGGAAGGCCGACCACAACGGCTCCTTCAAGCTGGCCGGACCGCACATCGTGCGCTGGTTCGACACGCTCGCGCGCGGCTGACGGCGCTACGGCGGCCCCGCCCGGATCCCGGGCGGGGCCTCTCGGCGCCGCCGCCGCTCAGGGCCGGCGGCTCGTGAGGACGACGAGTCGCTGCGTCGCCCGGGTCATCGCGACGTAGCGGTCGACGGCTCCCGCCACGCCCGTGCCGAAGTCCTCCGGGTCGACGAGGACGACCAGGTCGAACTCGAGCCCCTTCGAGAGCTCCGGCGTCAGCGAGCGGACGCGGGGCGTGTCCCGGAACGTCGGGTCGCCGATGACGCAGGCGACCCCCTCGGCGTGTTCGGCGAGCCACGACTCGATGATCCCGTCCCGCTCCGTGACGGATCCGCGGACGACGGGGATGCCGCTGCTGCGCACCGAGGTGGGCACGTTGGCGTCCGGGAGCGCGGCCCGGATCACCGGTTCCGCCTCGGCCATGACCTCCTCCGGGGTCCGGTAGTTGATGCTCAGGGACGTCACGTCGATCCGGTCGAGCCCGATCCGCTCCAGCCGTTCGCGCCACGACTCCGTGAAGCCGTGCCTGGCCTGGGCGCGGTCCCCGACGATGGTGAAGCTCCGGGACGGGCAGCGCAGCAGCAGCATCTGCCACTCCGCGTCGGTCAGTTCCTGCGCCTCGTCCACGACGATGTGCGCGAAGGGACCGGCGAGGGGGTCGGCCCCGGAGCCGGGCAGCGCGCTCTCGTCGACCAGGCTGTCCTGGAGGTCCCGTCCGCGCAGCATCGTCACCGCCCCCTCGCCGTCGGCGTCGGCCGCGATGATGTTGTCGATGACACCGGCCATGCGTTCGCGTTCGGCGGCGGCGGACGCCTCCTGCCGGCGCCGTCGACGGGACGCCTCCGGGTCGCCGAGCCGCAGCCTGGCCGCGTCCAGGAGCGGCAGGTCGGACGCCGTCCACGCCTGGGCGTCGGCGCGCTTCAGCCGCCGGACCTCGTCGGGACCGAGCCAGGGGGCGCACATCCTCAGGTAGGCGGGCACCGACCACAGGTCCCCGACGAGGTCGGTCGCCTCGAGAAGGGGCCATGCCCGGTGGAAGGTGTCGACGAGTTCGCGGTCGCCGAGCAGGGCCCGGCGGAAGCGGTCGACGGGTACGTCGCCGTCGTGCTTGTCCAGCAGGATCGTGACCAGCTCGTCCCAGACCTGGTCCCGTGCCTCGTTGTGCGCCGTGCCCGGTCCGGGCGCGGCGAACGCCTCGGCCCAGTCGTCGGCGGTGAGCCGGACCTCGGCCCACGGGGTGCTGACCGTCATCGCCTCGGACGGCGGTTCCTCGTAGAAGGCGACGGCCTTCTCGATGGCCTTCACCATGGCCGCCGACGACTTCAGCCGGGCCACGGCCGGGTCGGTCTCGTCCGGGGCTGCGGCGCCCTCGGGGACGAGGTCGCGCAGGGTGCAGGTCCGCACGCCGTCCTCGCCGAGGCTGGGCAGGACGTCGGCGACGTAGGCCAGGTAGGGCTGGTGCGGACCGACGAAGAGGACGCCGCCCCGCCGCTGCCCGAGCCGGGGGTCGGAGTAGAGGAGGTAGGCGGAGCGGTGCAGGGCGACGACCGTCTTGCCCGTGCCCGGGCCGCCGTCGACGACGAGGGCGCCGCGGGAGCCGGCCCGGACGATGGCGTCCTGGTCGGCCTGGAGGGTGGCGAGCACGTCGCGCATCCGCTCCGTCCGGTTGGCTCCCAGGCCGGCGATGAAGGCGGACTGGTCGTCGAGGGCCGCGTGCCGTTCGAGCCCGTCGGCGGTGAACACCTCGTCCCAGTAGTCGCCGATCCGGCCGCGGGTCCAGCGGTACCTGCGACGGCTCGTCAGGCCCATCGGCCGGGCGTGGGTGGCCGCGAAGAACGGCTCGGCCGCCGGGGAACGCCAGTCGACCAGCAGGCGGCGGCCCGTGCTGTCGGTGAGCCCGAGCCGTCCGATGTACAGGGGTTCGGCGTCGTCCGCGCCGACGACGTGTCCGAGACAGAGGTCCAGGCCGAAGCGGCGCAGGGCGCGCAGCCGGCCGGTCAGCCGGTGGATCTCGGCGTCGCGGTCCATGGCCTCCCGGCCGACGCCGCCGGGGGCCCGGCGGGCGGCGTCGAGGCGTTCGGACAGTTCGGCGATCGTCTGTTCCAGGCTCTCCGCGATGGCCGCGAAGTGCCGCTCGTCGCCGGCGATCAGCGCCGGGTCGGCCTTGGCGGAGAGGCGCTCGGGCAGCTCGAACGGACTGGTGGTCAGAGAGTTCATGTCATCGGCTCCGTTCCGTGTCCACGCCCGCGCGGGCCGGTCGCGGGCAGGCCCGCCTCCCGGCACCGTGTGCCCGCGACCGCTGAGCGGTTCGCAGCGCCCGCTCGCCGTCACCGCACGCCCCCTGGACCGACAACAACACATGCACGGAGTGAGTCTCCTCTTTCGGTGGATTCCGGCTTCGGCCGATGATTCTGCGGCACCACCGGGGCCTTGCCGCAAGCCCCCCCGTGCGCTATAAGTTGAGAGTGGAAAGGAGTGGGTACTCCTCCTTGTCCCCCTCACCCCTCTCTTCGCGTCGCTGCCGTCGTCCGCCTGGGATGCGGGACAGCCCTCGGGATGCGCTCCCCCGCGACGTCGGTACAGCCCCGCTGCCGCGTGCGGGGCGACCCGTTCGGAGCACGCGGACCCGGAGCGTTCTCCGCGTACGGCGACACCGCGACGTCCCTGCGCGGAGCCGACCCGACCGCATCGCCCGCCCTCCGGGCGCGCGCCCGGACGGGCGGGACACGTCGGAGGCTGGTCCAGTGGAGGCAGTACTGCCCGGACTGCGACGCACCCTGGACGGCCTCACATGACCATGTCTCCCTTCGGTTCCCTGGGCGGATCGGATCCGTTCGACGACCTCCTCAACCGCTTCTTCGGCATGTCCCCCGCCGCCTCACCGCCGGCCGTCCAGCGCGTGCCGATCGGCAACCTGCTCACGGACTCGGCGCGCGAGCTGATCGGCCGGGCCACCGCCAGGGCGTCCGAGGACGGAAGCCCCGACCTGGACACGGAGCATCTGCTGTGGGCGTGCACGCAGATCGAGCCCGCCCGCTCGCTGATCGCCCGGACCGGGGCCGACCCCGACGAACTGGGGCGGGACATCGCGGAGGTGCTCCCGGGGGCGAGCGGGACGCCGTCCGCGGAGCCTGGTCTCACGCCCGCCGCCAAGCGCGTCCTGTTGCGGGCGTACCAGCGTTCGCAACAGTCGGGGGTCTCCTACATCGGTCCCGAGCACATCCTCGGCGCGCTCCTCGACGACCCGGGCGCGGCGGCGGCGAAGACGCTGGGCGCCTTCGGGACGGACGTCGGGGGTCTGCGGTCGACGGCGGACCGGGCCGCGCGGGCCGAGAGCGGGCCGACGGGGTCGGCGCCGGAGAGCACCACACCCACCCTGGACGAGTACGGCCGCGACCTGACGGAGGAGGCGCGGGCGGGGAAGCTCGACCCGGTGGTGGGACGGGCCGACGAGATCGAGCAGACCGTCGAGATCCTGTCGCGCCGCTCGAAGAACAACCCCGTGCTGATCGGCGAGCCGGGCGTGGGCAAGACCGCGATCGTGGAGGGTCTGGCCCAGCGGATCGTCGCGGGCCAGGTCCCCGAGACCCTGGAGGGCAAGCGGGTCATCGCGCTCGACCTCTCCGGTCTCGTGGCGGGGGCCCAGTACCGCGGCCAGTTCGAGGAGCGGCTGAAGAACGTCATCGACGAGGTGAAGAACGCCTCCGAGTCGACGGTCCTGTTCATCGACGAGCTGCACACCGTGGTGGGGGCGGGCGCGGCCGGCGAGGGCGCCATGGACGCCGGGAACATGCTCAAGCCCGCCTTGGCCCGCGGCGAGTTGCACGTCGTGGGCGCGACGACGATCGACGAGTACCGGCGCTACGTGGAGAAGGACGCGGCGCTGGAACGGCGCTTCCAGCCGGTGATGATCCCCGAGCCGACGGTGGAGCAGACGGTGCTCATCCTGGAGGGCCTGCGCGACTCCTACGAGGCCCACCATCAGGTCCGGTACAGCGATGCCGCCCTGGTGGCGGCGGCCGAGCTCTCCGACCGCTACGTCTCCGACCGGTTCCTGCCCGACAAGGCCATCGACCTGATCGACCAGACGGGCGCCCGTGTCCGGCTGCGCTCCCTCGGCAAGTCGACCGAGGTCGTCGACCGCGAGGACCGGCTGGCCAGACTGAGGCGCGAGAAGGACGAGGCCGTCGCGGCCGAGGACTTCGAGCGGGCCAACGCGATCAAGCAGGACATCGCCCGGCTGGAGGCGGAGCAGGCGGAGGTCGCCGAACGGCGCGAGGGTGTGCGGGAGGTGACGGTCGACGACATCGCGGAGGTGCTGTCCCGGCGTACCGGGATCCCGGTGGCGCAGATGACGCAGAGCGAGAAGGAGAAGCTGCTCAAGCTGGAGGACGCGCTGCACAGTCGCGTGGTCGGCCAGGGCGAGGCGGTCACCGCGATCGCACAGGCCGTACGGCGCAACCGGGCGGGCATGGGCGATCCGGGGCGTCCGGTGGGCTCGTTCCTCTTCCTCGGGCCCACGGGTGTCGGGAAGACGGAACTGGCCAAGGCACTGGCCGAGTTGCTCTTCGGGGACGAGACCCGCATGGTCCGGTTCGACATGAGCGAGTTCCAGGAGAAGCACACGGTGTCCCGGCTCGTCGGCGCCCCGCCCGGATACGTCGGGCACGAGGAGGCGGGACAGCTCACCGAGAAGGTCCGCCGGCAGCCCTACAGCGTGCTCCTCTTCGACGAGGTGGAGAAGGCGCACCCGGACGTCTTCCACACCCTGCTGCAGGTGCTGGACGACGGGCGGCTCACCGACGCGCAGGGCCGCACGGTCGGCTTCCGCAACTGCGTCGTGATCATGACCTCGAACATCGGCGCGCAGCGGATCCTCGCCCACCACGGCGACGTCTCGGAGATCCGGGACGACCTGATGCGGGACCTGCGGGGCCACTTCGCGCCCGAGTTCCTCAACCGCATCGACGAGACGATCATCTTCCACGGGCTGCAGAAGGAGGATCTCGGGCAGATCCTCGACCTGCTGCTGGAGCAGAGCAGGCGCCGGGTGCACGCGCAGGGCATGGAGCTGGAGGTGACCGAGGCGGCGAAGGAGCTTCTCGTCGCGCACGGCCACCAGCCCGAGTTCGGTGCCCGCCCGCTGCGCCGCACGATCCAGGCGGAGCTCGACAACCGCATCGCCTCGCTGCTGCTGGGCGGCGAGGCCGATCCGGGCGACACGATCGTGGCGGACGTCGAGAACGACGCCCTGGTGTGCCGGGTGAAGGTCCCACAGGCCGCCTGACCGGGCACGTGCGTCACGGGGCCGGCCACACGGGAGCGCCCGCGCGGCCGGCCCCGGCCTGCGGCGTTCCGGGCTCAGACGGTCTCGGTCCGCGGTCGGACGCCCTGACGCGTGGGCTCCGGTCCCGGGTCGCGGAGGATGCCGGCCGCCCCGGCGGCGACGACGCAGAACGCGACGGGCAGCAGGAAGGTCAGGTTGAGCGGCACGAGGTGGGTCAGGGGCCCGATGACGGCGGGTCCGGCGAGCATGCCGAGGTAGCCGAGTCCCGCGACCCGCGAGACGTTGACCCCGGCGGCGTCGCTGTCGGCGTGGCCGGCGGCGCTGAAGAGCTGGGGGATGCAGCCGGAGAGGCCGGCGCCGAACACGGCCCAGCCGGCGAGCGCGAGCGGGATCCAGGGGGAGAGCGCGGCCGCGGTCAGGCCGAGCGCGGCGATCGCGGAGCCGTGGCGCAGGATCGCCACCGGACCGAACCGGCCGGTGAGGCGGTCGGCGAGCAGGCGTCCGGCGGTCATGGCCGTGGAGAAGGCCCCGTAGGCGAGCGCGGCGGTGGCGGCCGGCGCGTCCAGGACGTCGCGCAGGTGGAGCACGCTCCAGTCGTTGGCCACGCCTTCGCAGAGCATCAGCATGAGGGCGACGGCCGCCAGGATCCAGATCCGTCGGGGGGTACGACGTCCGGCGGGTGTCCCGGTGCCGGCGTCTTCCGCGGTGGCGGCGCGGGCGGCGGCGGGCAGCAGCGCGCGGGCGGTGACACCGGCGACGACGAGGCCCAGGACGGCAGCCGCGGCGAGGGTCACCGCGGGGGCCATGCCCCGGTCGAGCGTGCGGGCGCCGATCAGGGCCGCGAGGACGCCGCCGAGGGAGAAGGTGGCGTGGAAGGCCGACATGACGGGGCGTCCGTAGCCGCTCTCCACCTGGACGGCGTGGGCGTTCATGCTCACGTCGAGGCAGCCGTTGCCGAAGCCGAGGAGGAGCAGGGCGGCGCCGAGCGTCCAGGTGTCGACGGCGAGTCCGGGCAGCACGACGGCGGCGCTGCACAGGGCCGCGCCGAGGGGGACGACGGTGCGGGCGCCGAGGCGGTCGGTGAGCGGTCCGGCGAGCTGCATGCCGGCGAAGGCTCCGAGGCCGAGGAGCAGCAGAAGCCAGCCGAGGACGGCGTGGCCGATCCCCACCGCGTGCGCGACGGCCGGGATGTGTACGACCCACATGCCCAGGAGGAAGCCGTTCAGGGCGAAGTAGACGAAGGTGGCGACGCGGGCGTTCCGCAGGGTTCTCTCCATGCCGGCGAACCTATCGAACAATCTCCATGTTCGAAACCTTGCGTTTCGAACAAGCATGATGTTCTATCGTGGAGTGGCGAGTGCAACGAACACCGAACGGCTGCGGCGGATCACGGACGCCGTGCGCGCGGCGGGCCGGATCGGCGTGGCCGAGCTGGCGGCGCTGACCGGCGCGTCCGAGATGACCATCCGGCGAGATCTGGAGCTGCTGGCCGACCAGGGAGTCCTGGAGCGGTACCGCGGCGGGGCGCGCAGTCTGCTGCTGCGCGGCGAGGAGCCGCCCTTCGCGCTGCGGTCGGGCGAGGGACGGGACGTCAAGCGGCGGATCGCGGCCGAGGTGGCCGGACTGATCGCGGACGGCGAGTCCGTCGTCCTGGACAGCGGCACGACCTGCGTCGAGGTGGCCCACGCTCTGGAGCAGCGACGGGTGACCGTGATGCCGCTGTCCCTGCACGCGGTCAACGCCCTGAGCGGGGGGCCGCGGCTGACGCTTCTGGTGCCCGGCGGCCGGCCCCGGCCCGGCGAGCTGGCGCTCACCGGGCCGCTGACGCTGGCGTCGCTGTCCGCCCTGCGGTTCGACACGGCCGTCGTCGGCTGCTGCGGGCTGAACGCCGAGCACGGGCTGACGGCGTACGACCTGGACGACGCGGCGGTCAAGCGGGCGGCGATCGCCTCGGCCCGCCGGGTCGTCGCCGTGACGGAGGGGGCCAAACTCACGCGGACCGCACTGGCCTTCGTGGCGCCCGCCTCGGCGCTGCACGCCGTGGTCACGGACGACTCCGCCCCGCACGAGGAGACCGAGGCGCTGGCCGCGGCCGGCGTGACGGTACGCCGGGCCTGACCGCGCCGGGCCGGCAGCGGCCCGTCAGAGCGCGGATCGGTCCCATTCGAGGGTGACCCGCAGGTTGGCCGTCGCGCTGCCCTTGACGATGAGCGCGGTCAACTTGCCCGACTCGAGGCCCAGCTGGCAGCCGAACTCGACGGTCGCCCGGTCCGGCGCCGCGCGGTGCAGGGCCTCGCCGATCTGCCCGGCGAAGGACGACAGCGCGTGGGTGACCTCGGAGAGGTCCGGGGTGAGCGCCCGAGGTCCTTCCAGGCCTTCCTCGGCGAGGTCGGGCCCGAGGCGCTCCGTTTCCACGAAGAGGACGGCCTCACCGAGGTCGACCTTGGTGACGTCCGGCATGGCGGTCCTTCCCGAGGAGCGGGTGGCGAACAGAGCGTCAGTATCGCCGCGGGGTGCGGCGCGAGCACGGGGAGCGGTCATTCGGCCCAGCCTCCGGCTCAGAGGGCGGGGTTCAGCGAGCCGGCGGGACGGGGGTGCGTCACCGGGCGCGGGCCGAGCACGCTGCCGTGCCGCCAGTCGGTCCAGCTCAGGTTCCAGTCGCCGAAGCCGTTGTCGAAGGGGCTCATCGGCTCGCCGTATCCGTTGACCACCTGGACGAGATCGCCCTCGCGGACGGTGCGGAAGAGCCAGGCGGCGTCCTCGGTGCTCATGCCGGTGCAGCCGTGGCTGACGTTCTCGGTGCCCTGGGCGTCCGTCGACCAGGGAGCGGCGTGCAGGTACTCGCCGCTCCAGGTGACCCGGGTCGCCCAGCGGACCTTGAGGTCGTAGAAGTCCTCGCTGCCGCGGGCGATTCCGATGGAGTCCCCGCGCATCCGGACCATCGGTTCCTTGCCGAGCACGACCTTGATGCCGCCGCGGGTCCGGTAGCCGGCCTTGCCCGTGGTCACGGGGATGGTGCGCAGGATCTCGCCGTTGCGGCGGACGGTCATCCGCAGGGCGGCGACGTCGGTGACGGCCTCGACGCGATCCCCGGTGGTGAGGGTGAGCGGGTTCGACGGGCCTCCGTACAGGCCGTCGGTGACGCGGAGGCCGTCGAGGCCGCTGCGGACGCGGACCGTGGCGTGCGCGGGCCAGTAGCCGCGGGGCCGGTAGTGGAGGGTGGTGGGGCCCACCCAGTACCAGGAGCCTTCGACCTGCGGCTCGGAGCGCACCTCCAGGGCGCGTTCGACGACGCGGCGGGCCTCGGGACGGTCGGCGGGCACCGGCAGGTTCAGTTCGGCGGTCAGGGGCTGCCCCACACCGTACGTACGGCCGGGGTCCGGCCCGAACGTCGCCACCAGCCGCTCCCCCGCCGGGGCCCGGTGGGTGCGGAACTCGAGGCGCGCCGCCTGCCGTCGCCGCCGGTCCGGTCCGAGGCCCTCGACGGCGAGGCGGACGGTGAACCGGCCGCCGGCGGGGAGCGCGTTCGCGCTCGTCCAGCGGGTGCGGTCCTCGGCCGCGTGTCCGGCGACCTGCCGCCCCCGTTCGTCGACGACCGTGACGTCGGTCATCCGGCCGGGGGTCCCGAGCGCGATCTCGACCGGTCCGGTGACGGTCTCCTCGAAGGTGAGGGGGCTGACCGTCGTGACGGCGCCGGCGGGCAGCAGCACGGTGTAGCGGGGTGCTCCGCACAGCCCGCCGGCGGGCCCGCAGGGGTCCACCCGGAGGATCGCCGGGCGGTCGGGCGCCGCGGCCGGCCGGGGCGCGCGGACCTCCGCCGGGAACTGTGCCGCGGTGGCGACGAGGACGACCCCGACCGTGACGGAGAGCGCACCCCGCCTCGTGGTGTTCCTTCGTGACGGCACGTCGGACGCCCTTCCTTCCCCGCGGCACCGGTCGACCGCAGTATCAAAACGGATGACAGGACGAAAAGATGATCAACCGACCGGGCGTGGCGCGAGGGAGGACTCGGAGACGACTCGAAAGCACCAATCCGGCGCCTCAGCCGGGCGTGCCGGGGGTGGGCGCGAAGGCGGCGCCGTGGCCGGGGACGACGAGGGCCGGGGCGAGGTCGAGGATGGCGCGGCGGGAGGCGTGGAGGGCGTCGGGGTCGGTGGCGTACGGGTCCTCGGCCGGACCGTCGGCGGACCACCACAGGTGGGTGAGGACGACCAGCCCGTCCGCGGTGTCGGCGAGGGTGCTGATGTCCTCCGCCGTGTGGCCCGGGGTGGCCGCGAGCCTGATCGACGGCGAGAGCCGGAAGCCGTCGGCCGGGCGGTCGGTCCACAGGTCGTCCTGGTAGACGGCCCAGTGGTCGTGGTACCGGGCCGCCGGGAAGAGGGCGGCGTTGAGCGTGTGGTCGGGATGATGATGGCTGAAGACCACGTCCGTGACCTGCTCGGGAGCGATACCGGCGTCCGCGAGCGGCCCCAGGATGAGGGCGCGGTCGGCGACCATGCCGGGATCGACGACGACCACGACGTCGCCCTCGCGCAGGAGGCTGACGGTGGACGCGGTGCGGGGGCCGACGTAACCGGCGGTCAGGACGGTCAAGGTGGCGGTCATGGGCGCACGCTAGCGCGGCCCGGTCGGGCAGTTGAGCGATTTCCAGCCACCCGCCCTCGCGAATTCTCGCCAATGATCACGCGGGCGCCAACGCGCGGAGGGCTTGTCAGCGCGGCGGCTCGGGCAGCTCCTCCCCCGTCTCCAGGAGGGACTTGAGACTGGAGAGCAGCGAGGGCCAGCCCTCGCCGATCATGTCGCGCATCATCCCGTCGGGTTCCAGGTCGTCGTGGGTGACGACGAGCTTGACGATGTCCCCCGCCGGCTCGATCGCGAACGTCACCTTGGAACGGCGTTCCTTCGACAGCCGCGCGTAGGTCTCGTCGTCCACTCCGACCGCCTCGGCCCACTCGGGCGTGAAGGAGTGCCAGGTGTACGAGAGCAGGCGGCCCGGCCGGGCCGCGAGGACCACCTGGTCCGGGTCGGCGGTCTGGCGGCCGTCCTGGTCCCAGACCATCCGCGAGCCGGCCGTCCACGTGGTCTCGAAGGCGACGCCCCAGTAGCGGCGCGTGAAGGCGGCGTCGGTCAGGGCCTGCCACAGCTCGTCCGGGGTGGTGCGGATGTACGTGGTGTAGACGAACGCGTTGCTGTCCATCGGGGCCGCTCCCATGCTGACTCTCGCGCATCCCCCGCCTCACCGCGCAGTCTTCCGACTACCTCCACGGTAGGCAGCCGGGTGCCCGACCGCCACGCAGACGCCCGCGTCCCGGCCCGCCATCCGCCGGTACGGCCGGACCGGGGCGGCGGACGGCGCGGCAACGTCCTGCCGGGGGCGCGTACGATCTCCGCAGCCGATCGGGCGGGTTCGCCCCTTCCGCCCCACATGCCCCGCACAGGGCCATCCGTTGAATAGGTGCGGAAGAAACTATTCAACGAACTGCTAGCGTGTCGGGATGTCGCTCAAGCACGCCGTCCTCGCCGCTCTTCTGGAGGGCGAGGCATCCGGATACGACCTGGCCAAGATCTTCGACGTGTCCGTGGCCAACTTCTGGGCGGCCACGCCGCAGCAGCTCTACCGGGAGCTGGACCGGCTCTCCGAGGCCGGCCTGATCGCCGCCCGGGTCGTCCAGCAGGAACGGCGTCCGAACAAGCGGATGTTCACGCTCACCGAGGCGGGCCGTGAGGACCTGGTCGCCTACACGACCCAGGCGCCGCGCCCCACCGCCATCCGGGACGAGCTGATGGTGCAGGTGCAGGCCTGCGACGAGGGCGACACCGAGGCGGTCCGCGGCTTCGTCCACGAGCGGATGGAATGGTCGCGGGGGAAGCTGGCGCGCTACGACCGGCTGCGCGACTGGCTGCTCGACGGCCGGGACGAGGTGACGTACCTGCGGGAGGCCGAGCGGATCGGCCCCTATCTCACGCTCATGCGCGGCCGGTCCCTGGAGGAGGAGAACCTGCGCTGGGGCGAGCGGGTGCTGACGATCCTCGAACAGCGGCTGAGCGCCGCGAAGCAGACGAACTGAGCCACCGCGCCCGCCCGGGAGGATGACGGGGCGGGAGCCCGCTCCCCCTCGTCCGCCTATGCTTCTCACCGTGACCGATAGGAAGGCCGATGGCGCGGACGAGGGTGCCGGGGCGGCCGGTTCCTTCGAGGACGACCGCGCCGGGCGGTCGGCGGCCGCGCCGCGGGGGCCGCTCGACCTGTCCCTGCTGCGCACCTTCCTCGCCGTGCACCGCACCGGGTCCTTCACCGCCGCAGCCCGGCTGCTGACGCTGTCCCAGCCGACCGTCACCACCCAGATCCGCGCCCTGGAGCGCCGGCTCGACCGCGAGCTGTTCGAACGGCAGCCGCGCGGGGTGGCCCCGACGCCCTACGCCGACGAACTGGCCGCCCGCGTGGCGGCCCCGCTCGACGCGCTGGCGGCGGTCGCCGACCACGGCCCGCAGGCGCACCCCGCGCCGCAGCCGGTCCATCTGGCGGGTCCGGCCGAATTCCTGTGCGAGGCCGCGCTGCCCGCTCTGGCGCCCCTGGTCGAGGAGGGTGTCCGGCTCCGGGTGACCACCGGGCTCACGGAGGAACTCCTCGACGGACTGCGCGCGGGCCACCACGACCTGGTGGTCTCGACCGTCCGGCCCCGCGGGCGCACGCTGACCGCCGTGCCGCTGGTGGACGAGGAGTTCGTCCTCGTCGCCGCTCCGGAACGGGCGCTGCGGATCGACCGGGAGGCGCTCGCGACCGACGGGCCCGCCGCCCTGCACGGCGTGCCGATGGTGATGTACGCGGAGGACCTGCCGATCGCCCGCCGGTACTGGCGGCACGTCTTCGGGCGGCGGCTGACCGGCGAGGCGGCCGTCACCATGCCGGACCTGCGGGGGGTCCTGGCCACGATCACGGCCGGGGCCGGCTTCGGCGTCCTGCCGCGCTACCTGTGCCGGGCGGAGTTCGAGGCGGGCCGGCTGGTGGCCCTGCTCGACCCCGAGGACCCGCCGATCAACACGGCCTACCTGGTCCGGCGGCCGGGCGCCCCCGACAACCCGCACGTGGCACTGGTCCGCGACCGGTTGCTCGCCGCCGCCCACCGTTGGTGACGCACCTACCCTGCGGTAACGTCGCCTGGTCGGCGACCGGTGGGGCCGCCGGCACTGTGGCGGATTCGCGCAGACGCAGCCGAGCGGACAAGGGGCGGGCCGGATGAAGATCGGTGACATCGTCGAGGACTTCACTCTTCCGGATGAAACGGGGACCTCCCGGTCGCTGACCGGGCTGCTCGAGGAGGGGCCGGTCGTGCTGTTCTTCTACCCGGCCGCCATGACCCCCGGCTGCACGGCCGAGGCCTGCCACTTCCGCGACCTCGCGGGCGAGTTCCGGGCCGCCGGGGCACGACCGGTCGGCATCAGCTCCGACGAGGTCGAGCGGCAGCAGGAATTCGCCGACCGGCACTCGCTCGGCTATCCCCTGCTGTCCGACCCGAAGGGCGAGATAAGGGACCGGTTCGGGGTGACGCGCGGCTTCTCGCTCGCGCCGACGAAGCGCGTGACCTTCGTGATCGACCAGGACCGCCGGGTGCTGGAGGTCGTCCGCAGCGAGCTGCGGATGAGCGCCCACGCCGACCGCGCGCTGGCCGCGCTGCGCACCCGCACCGCCTGACCCGTCCGTTCCGCGCGAACAGCCGATCGCTCTCGACATGCGGGCGATCGGCTGTTCGGTGACACTCACTCCTATAGCGGCGCCGTAAGCGCCCCGCTGTGGGAACGGAGTACAGGAATGGACGACTATCCCCTGCTCAACGTCTTCTGGACGATGCTCTGGTTCTTCATCTGGATCATGTGGCTCTTCCTGCTGTTCAAGGTGATCACCGACATCTTCCGGGACCACGAACTGAACGGCTGGGCCAAGGCCGGCTGGCTGGTCCTGTGCATCCTGGTCCCCTACCTCGGCGTGCTGATCTACGTGATCGCCCGGGGCAAGAGCATGACCCAACGCGATCTGAAGCAGGCCAAGGAGAGCGAGGCCGCGTTCCAGTCGTACATCCGCAAGACGGCCGGTTCGGGTGACGGGAAGAGTCACGCCGACGAACTGGCCAGACTCGCCGAACTGAAGAGCTCCGGCGCCATCACGGAGGAGGAGTTCCAGAAGGCGAAGGCCAAGGTCCTGTCCTGACCGGGACCGGAGGATCAGCCTCCGACGCCGCCTCCCGTTCGCTCCTCGCGAGAGCGCTCGCGGAACCCGGCCGGCTGCCCGAGCTGCTGGCCGGGTTCGCGTTGCGCCTGCACGGCGCCCGTGCCGGCCGGAGCGTGGCACGGCTGCGCGACGCCCACCCCGACGCGGGGCCCGAGGAACTCCAGGCGCTCGTGACGACACGGGGACGCCGCCGGGTCGTCGCCGAAGGAGCCTTCGTGGGCGGCCCGTTCATGGTCCTCGTGCCGTTCGCCTTCTGTGCGGCGCTGCTGGCGCAGGCACGCACGATCCTCGAACTGGCCGGTCTCGACGGCCGGGACACCACCGACCCGGCCCGCGCGGCCGAACTGCTGGTGCTGCAGGGGGTGTACGCCGACGTCGGCGCGGCGGCGAAGGGCCTGGAGGCCGGCCCGGAGCCGCCGCCCGAACGCCGGGGCCGGCTGTCGTCCTTGTGGGTGCTGGTCCTGCGGATGGCCCGGCTGCTCGGCCTGGTGACGCCCGACGAGGCGCCCCGGCGGCTCGTCCGGATCGGGCAGTGGACGCTGCTGGCGGTCGTGTTCCTGACCGGCCTGGTCGCGCCGCTGGTCTGGCTCCCGTACATGGCGTTCAACTACCAGCGGGCGACGCGTCGGCTGAACCACCGGGCGGCCGTCTTCTACTTCGGCGGGCCGGGACCCGCGGCCCGGCGGCCGGGGCGCCTCGACCCGGGCACGGCCCTCGCCGCGCTGCGCGGCGCGGGGTCGCTGCTCGTGGTGGTCGTGGCGGTGGCGCTGGTCCTGCTCACCGACGTCGGCATCGCGGGCAGGCGGTGGCCGGTGCTGACCGCCGTGCTCGTCACAGGCTCGTTCCTCATGGGCGGGCTGTGGCTGTGGCGGCGTCGGCGCCGCCGCCGCGAGGACTCCGCCGGCGAAGCGGACCGCGAAGACCCCCCTTAATCAGTACGCGAGATACCTATTTGATAGCGTCAGCATGTGCGGTTGACGAAATTCACCGACCTGGCGCTGCGTGCCGTGATGCGCCTGGCGGTCTCCGGGCAGGACGACTCGGCCACCACGCGCGAGGTGGCCGAGGAGATGGCCGTGCCCTACGCCCACATGGCGAAGGTGGTCACCCGGCTGCAGCACCTCGGCGTCGTCGAGGCGCGGCGGGGCCGGGGCGGCGGCCTGACCCTCACCGGGACCGGGCGGCAGGCCTCCGTCGGATGGCTGGTCCGGACCCTGGAGGGCGAGGAGGAGGTCGTCGCCTGCGAGGGCGACCCGCCGTGCCCCCTGCGAACGGCCTGCCGGCTGCGCGGCGCGCTGCGTGAGGCGCAGGAGGCGTTCTACCGCACCCTCGACCCGCTGACGGTGGCGGATCTCGTGGAATCCCCGACCGGCCCCGTCCTCGTCTCGCTTTCCGGGCGACGCCCGGACTGACCCGCACCCCGGCGCACGCCGCGCCGACCACCCTCCCTTCCTTCTGCCGCCTTTAAATACGCAGATCATCTACCACATTGGAGTCTCGATGCTGTCCCAGCAGGCCACCCCGGTCGTGCGCGCCACCCTCCCCGTCGTGGGGGCCGCGCTCGACGAGATCACCGAGCGGTTCTACGCGGGCCTGTTCGACGCCCACCCCGAGCTGCTCAGGGACCTCTTCAACCGCGGCAACCAGGCGAGCGGCGACCAGCGGCGGGCGCTGGCCGGCTCGATAGCCGCCTTCGCCGGCGCCCTCCTCGCGCACCCCGACGCCCGGCCGGACGCCATGCTCGCCCGGATCGCGCACAAGCACGCCTCGCTCGGCGTCACGTCGGCGCAGTACAAGGTCGTCCACGAGCACCTGTTCGCCGCGATCGTCGACGTCCTCGGCGAGGCCGTCACGCCCGAGGTCGCCCAGGCGTGGGACGAGGTCTACTGGCTGATGGCCAACGCCCTCATCGCCCTGGAGGCGCGGCTCTACGCCGACAAGGGGGTCGCCGAGGGCGGGGTGTGGCAGACGATGGAGATCGCCGAGCGCCGCGAGGAGACGGCCGACACGGTCTCCTTCGTGCTGCGGCACGCGGACGGGCGGCCGACGGAGGCGTTCCGGCCGGGCCAGTACGTGAGCGTGCGGGTCGGGCTCCCCGACGGTGCCCGGCAGATCCGGCAGTACAGCCTCTCGTCCGCGCCCGGCCGGCCCCAGTGGCGGATCACCGTGAAGCGGGTCGACGGCGACCCTGCGGGCGAGGTGTCGACCTGGCTGCACGCCCACGGCCGGGCCGGCGACACGGTCGAGGTCTCCGCCCCCTTCGGCGACCTCGTCCTGCCCGAGGGCGACGGGCCCCTTCTGCTGGCCTCCGCGGGGATCGGGAGCACCCCGATGCTGGCCATGCTCGACCACCTCGCCGCCACCGGGTCGACCCGCGCGGTCACGGTCGTCCACGCCGACCGCTCCCCCGCCGGCCACGCGCACCGCGAGGAGCTGCGCCGCCTGGTCGACGCCCTCCCGCAGGGCGCCCTGCACCTCTGGTACGAGGACGGCGACGCCGCGGACGAGGCGGCGGGGGCGCGCACCGGCCGCGCGGACGTCTCGGTCCTGGACCTGCCCGCCGACGTGTCGGTGTACCTCTGCGGCCCGCTGCCCTTCATGCGCGCGGTGCGGGGCGACCTGCTGGCCCGCGGGGTCGCCGCTTCGGCGGTCCACTACGAGGTCTTCGGCCCCGACCTGTGGCTCGGCGCCGACGCCTGAGACCCGAACGGCGCGCACGCCGGACCAGGGGCGCACGGAGGCCCGCGGTCCGGATACGACAGAGCCCCGGTCGGACGGGGGATTCCAACCGGGGCCGATTGCCGTGACGAGCGAAGGGGGGTCACCTCAAGGGGGGGACCTGGGGACCGGACCCCTTCGCGGTCACATAGGGAGGAACGATGAACGTCCGGCGGTTGTTCCAGGGCATTCGCGGTGACCGATGTGAGTCACCTCACCCCTTTTGACCTCGTCCGAACCCCTGGTTCTACGGGCGGTAGACGGTGCCCGGCTCGGCCGCGCCGGGTGCCAGCAACTGGGGCACGGTCACGAATGTGAAGCCTCGCCGCTTCAGCTCGTCGATGATCCCGGGCACGGCCGGGACCGTCCCGTCGTAGATGTCGTGCAGCAGGATGATCCCGTCGCCCCGGGCGGCGTCGACGACCCGCTGACGTATGAGTGCGGAGTCGGTCGTGGAGTAGTCCTTGGCCGTGACGCTCCACAGGATCTGGGCGAGGCCGAGCTCCCGGCTCACGTCGGAGACCGTGCCGTCGGTGCGGCCCTGCGGCGGGCGCATGAGCGTGGGCGCGCGTCCGGTGATCTTCCGTATCGCCTCCTGGGTGCGGGAGAGCTCGTCCCGCACCTCGTCGGCGTCCAGGTCGGTGAGGATGCGGTGCGTCCAGGTGTGGTTGGCGACCTCGTGTCCCTCGTCCGCGATCCGCTTGACGACCTCGGGATACCGGTCGACGTGTTTCCTGCCGAGCAGGAAGAAGGTGGCCGGGACCTGCTTCTCCTTGAGGATGTCGAGGAGGTGGGGCGTGTCCCTGCCCGGGCCCGCGTCGAAGGTCAGGGCGATGCACTTGGCCCGGGCGCAGTCGACGGCCCCCTCGCCCCCGCCCCCCTTGGAGTCCGAGGCGGCCTTCCCGCGGGCGTCGCCGGGCGTGACCGGGTCCACGCCGCAGCCCGAGAGCGTGAGGATCAGAGAGGCCGCCGCCACAAGGGCGACGGCCGGAGCCCGGAACGCACCCGGCCTGGATCGGAACATGCTGGCAACCCGCTTTCCCCGTAGGTGATTTCGATCGACCCTTCGCGCCTGGTCAGAGCAGCGTCGAACGGCACGTCGAACACTCTACGTACGGTGTATACACGGCATGCATAGGGGGTGCCGCGCCGGAGTCCGGTGCGTGGCGGCGTGCGGGGTCGCCCGGCGTGCGCCCGAACGGGGCGCGGGCGGATGAGGGCGGTGCGCCGGGGCCGGGGAAGTGTGCGGGGTGGGCGGAGGTGGACGACGCGGAGGAGCGGTCGGCCCCCGCTCAGACAGATTGAGGGCTGCCCGGACACAGGTGAACCCCGGGCGGCGCCCGTCCGCTCCGCCCGGGGAGCAGGGGTGCCGGGCCACGCCGCCGCCTCAGGGGGTGCGGCGTGCCACGCGCAGGCCCGGCGCGTCAGCGGGAGGCGAGCAGAAGGCGTGCCTCGGTCTCCTGGTCACCGGAGACCGACTCCTGCGAGCGGATGTCGAAGCTCGCGGCGAGGGTCTTCTCGACCTCCTCGACCGCGTGGTACCCGCCGGTCAGCACCGCTCCGACCATGGCCTCGAGCGGAACCGGGCGGCTCTCCTCGTGCCGGCCCGCGGCCGTGTCGAACGTGGCCATCCAGACGGTGGCCGCCGGTGCCGTGGCCGCCTGGGGGCCCGGCGCGGACATGTCCTCGAGTTCGTAGACGCGGTCGAGGGCGTCGAAGACGGCTTGGGCGTCCTCCCGGCGGCAGTCACTCAGCTGCACGGTGACGTCCGTGTCGATGTGCGTCTCGTACACGTCGCTCATCTCCTCGATGCACGGAAGGTCGCTCGTCGTGCCACGCTTCCAGCATCCCTCGTGGCGGGCCGTCCCGCGAGACCCGGCCGGGATGCGTGCGCCGTGCGGAGACGACGTGACGGTGACAGCCTGGAGCGGGTACCCGAGACCCCGTGGGCGGACGACGCGTCGGGCGCCGCGGGCGACACGCTGGAGGACGCATGGCCGAGCGGACGGGACGGCAGGCGCCGGCCGGCGACGGTCGGGGCCATGGCGACGGCGGCCACGGCGACGGGGACGGGGACGGGCTGATCCGCGGACGGCACGAGACGCCGAACGAGCGGGCGGACCGGCGGTGGAGCGAGTTGATCCAGGAGATCAGGGTCGCCCAGACCGGGGTGCAGATTCTCTTCGGCTTCCTCCTGACCGTCGTCTTCACCACCCGCTTCTCGGAGTTGCAGCCCACCGACCGGACGATCTACATCGTCACCGTGTCGCTCGGGGCTGCGGCGACCGGAGCCCTGATCGGGCCTGTCTCCTTCCACCGGATCGTCGCGGGACGACGGATCAAACCGCAGGCGGTGGCATGGGCATCCCGGCTGACCTTCGTGGGTCTGCTCCTCCTGCTCGCCACGCTGGGCTCGGCGCTGCTGCTGGTCCTACGGGTCGCCACGGAGGCGGACTACGTGCCGTGGCTGGTGGCGGGGCTCGTCGCCTGGTGCGTGCTGTGCTGGTTCGCGCTGCCCCTGTGGGTACGCGGCCGCTACACGAGCGGCACCTCCGACACCGCGTCGGAGCGGACGGCCCCCGCGGAGAACGCCTCGCACGGCGACCGGGAGGAGTCGTGAGCCCCGACCGCCCCGGCCGGATTCAGGAGTCGCCCAGCACCTGACCGACGGTGTCGGCCTCCGTTGCCGCCTTGTCGGGACGGTGGCGGACGACGCGCGCGAACCGCAGGGTGACCCCCGCGGGGTACCGGGTGGAACGCTGGAGGCCGTCGTAGGCGACCTCCACGACGAGCTCGGGGCGCACCCTCACGGTGAACCCGTCGTCCTCCACGGCCAGTTCGCCCAGTCGCGCGGTCTGCCAGCGCAGCATCTCGTCGGTGAGGCCCTTGAAGGTCTTGCCGAGCATCACGAAGCCGCCGTCGGCGGCGCGGGCGCCGAGATGGAGGTTGGACAGCAGACCGGTGCGGCGGCCGTGCCCCCATTCCGCGGCGAGGACGACGAGGTCGAGCGTGTGCACGGGCTTCACCTTGAGCCACGTGCGGCCACGGCGACCGGCGACGTACGGCGCGTCCAGTGCCTTCACCAGGACGCCTTCGTGCCCGCGGGCGAGGGTGTCGCCGAAGAACCGCTCGGCGGCCTCGGTCTGGGCGGAGGACCCCGGATCGTCGACGACCGTGCGGCGGACCCGCAGGGCGCCGGGAAGGATCCGCGCGAGGACCTCGTGGCGCTCGTGACCCGGCCGGTCGATCAGAACGTCGCCGTCGGCGGCGAGGACGTCGAAGAACACGGGCGACAACGGCAGCGCCGCCCGAGCGGTGGCCACGTCGACGCGGGAGCCGACCCGGGAGGCGATGTCCTGGAACGGCATCGGCCGGCCGCTGCCGGGGTCCAGCGCGATCACCTCCCCGTCGAGGATGAACGGGTCGGCCGTCATCCCGCGCGCGACATCGACGACTTCGGGGAGCCGGTCGGTGATGTCGTCCAGTGAGCGGGTGAACACCCTGACGTCGTCACCGCTGCGGTGCACCTGGATACGGATGCCGTCCAGCTTCTCCTCCACGACGCAGGGACCGAGGCCGGCGACCGCCTCGGTGACGGAGGCGGCGGTGTGGGCGAGCATCGGGAACACGGGGCTGCCGACCCGCAGGGAGAACGCCTCCAGTGCGGCTTGGCCCTCGGCGAGAACGGCCCGGGCCACCCGGGGAAGCGACCCTTCGAGCATCACGGCCCGCCGCAGGTCGTCGGAGGGGACGCCGGCGGCCCGCGCCACCCCTTCGAGCGCGATGGCGTCGAGCGCCCCCTGCCGCACCTCTCCCGAGAGCAGCCGGAGCAGGAACTCCTGCTCGGCCGACGTGGCCGCGGCCATGAGGTCCCTGACGCGCCGGACGCGCTCCGCCTGGGACCCGGCGCCGGAGACGGCGGCCAACTCGGTCATGGCCGCGTCGGTTCGGGCCAAGGTGAGAGTCGCCTGCTCGGCGGGCGGAACAGCGGGCGGGACGGCGTTCTTGAGGACGCTCCAGCCCACCCCGATGCGCCCCTGGGGAAGGCGCCCGGAGAGGTAGGCGATCACCAACGGGCTCTCCTCGGGCGCGGCCTCGGAGAACAGCTCGGCAAGCACGGCGATCTTCCGTGAACGCGCCGAGGTGGTGGCGACCTGGTGGGAGGCGTCCGCGAGTCGGGCCAGCAGCATGCGCCCATCGTCCCCCCGCCGACGGCGGCACCGCACCTCGGACGCGCCCAGCGGGCCGGAGGTCAGCCTCTCTCCGGCACCCCCCTCCGGGTGGCCGTGCGGCCCGCCGGTCCTCTGCTCGCGGCCCCGCGGGGTGACCGCGTGACACCAGCCGGGGACGGCCGCCGCGCCGGTGCCGGCCGGGATGGTGCCGGCCGGGATGGTGGTGGCTGGGCCGGTGGTGGCTGTGCCGGCGTCCGGGGCGGCTCCGCGCGGTGTCCGGTCCGGGGTGCCGCGCGTACCCCACGTGCCTCGTCCAGGGCGAGGGACAGACTCATGCCGTACCAGAGGATCTCGTCCGGCTCGGCCGCGAGGACGAGCCGGTCCACGATCTCGCGCCCGGCCACCGACTCCGGTCGTCCCGGTGGCGGTTCGGGTCGCAGCGTGTGGAGATGCGCGCGCTCCTGGGGATCGCTGACGGCATCGGCGAGCAGGAGGGGGTCGAGGAGGGACGCGATCGCCGCCGCCCGCTCCCAGGGGTCCGCCGTCGCGCGCAGCAGCAGGCCGAGCCGCCGTGACCGCCAGTTCCGGGGGCGCAGGTCCTCGCCCGCGTCGAGCCGCTCGCGCAACCCGTGGGGCAGCCGGCCGCGGAGCAGGGCTCCGTGAGCGAGCGCGAACTCGGCCAGCTCACCCGCCGGATAGAGCCACACCACCGCCCGGTAGCGGTTGAGTCGGAACCGCACCGGGCTGAAGTGACCCGTCCGGGCCAGTCTGCCGAAGCGGTCGGGCGTCACCGAGAGGATCGCCGCGCCCTCCGCCGTACCCACCGTACGGACCCTCTCGCGCAGGCCGGCCGGGAAGTCCGGGGCGGCTCTCAGCCGGTCGACCTCGCCCCGGTCCACCCGTCGTGGGGCGCCCCGCGGGCCGGGCGGCCGACCCGGCTCACCGGCGACGGCGCCCGGCACCGTACGGACGAGGCCCAGCTGGACGGCGAGCCGGAACTCATCGCGCCTCAGTTCCAGTTCCCGCGCGGCACGCCCCAGCGCAAGCGTGCGCACGCTCTCTTCCACCGTCATGCGGTCCTCCCCCGTGAGTGACGGATACTCTCGGTGACGACCGTAGCTCTCGGTGACCTTTCTCCGCTCGGCCTGTGGACAACTCACGCCCGGCGCTCCGGCCGGCTGTGGACGACACGGCCGGCGGCCTGCGCGGCGCGCCGGGTCAGAGGGCGTCGAGACCCGCCCGGCCCGGCTGCCGGGCGGCCACCCCGAGGTGCTCGCCGACCCGGTTCACCAGCAGCGTCATCTCGTAGGCGACCTGGCCGACGTCGGCTTCCGCGGCGCTCAGCACGCACAGGCAGCTGCCCTCGCCCGCCGCCGTCACGAAGAGCAGGGCGTCGTCGAACTCCACCATCGTCTGCCGGGCCCGGCCGGCCTTGAAGTGCCGGCCCGATCCACGGGCCAGACTGTGCAGACCGGAGGAGACCGCGGCCAGGTGCTCGGCGTCCTCCCGCTCCAGGTCGCTGCTGGCGCCCGTCACCAGCCCGTCGTTCGACAGCACCAGCGCGTGCCGTATGTACTCGACCCGTTGGGTCAGGTCGTCAAGGAGCCAATCCAGTCCCTTGTCCAACGCCATGTGTCGGTCCTCCCCCTGTGTGGTGCGTCCCCGTCGACCCGTAGTCCCCGCGGTCCGCGTGTCCCGGCAAGCCTTACGCACTGTCGTGGACAGAGCAAGCACCACCGGCCCGCCGTGCGTGCCGCAGGATGGACCCATGGCAAAGATGACCGAGGAACAGTGGCGGGCGTTCGTGTCCGCCGGCACCCGCACCGGCAAACTGGCCACCGTGCGGAGCGACGGGAGTCCGCACGTCGTGCCGATCTGGTTCGTGCTCGACGGCGACGACGTGGTCTTCAACACCGGCAAGGGCACCGTGAAGGGCCGCAACCTCGCCCGGGACGGACGGGTCGCGCTGTGCGTGGACGACGACCGTCCGCCGTTCGCCTTCGTCACGCTCCTGGGCCGCGCCGAGATCAGCGAGGACCCGGCCGAACTGCGCCGCTGGGCGACCCGGATCGGCGGCCGCTACATGGGCGAGGACCGCGCCGAGGAGTTCGGCGCCCGCAACGCCGTCCCGGGCGAACTGCTGGTGCGCGTACGGATCGAGAAGGTGACCGCGGAGGGCGACGTCTCCGACTGACCGCCGGGACACCGGCCGTGGCGCCCGGCCGGACCCGCGGGTCGGGCCGCGGACCTCGCGTCCGCGCCACGGCCGCCCGCCCGCGTACCCCCGCCCGCACGCCCCACGTCGCGGTGCCCCGCGGAGGCACCCGCCCGGGGACGGCGCTCAGCCGACCGAGTCGAGCAGCCGGGCGGTGTGCATCCTCCCCGCGTACTCCACCAGCCGGATGAGGACCTCCTTGCCCGAGTCCCGGTCGCGCGCGTCGCACAGCACGACCGGCGTGCCGCGGTCCAGGTCGAGCGCCCGGGACACCTCGTGCGCACCGTAGTTGCGGGCGCCGGGAAAGCAGTTGACCGCGACGACGAAGGGGATCTTGCGGTGCTCGAAGTAGTCCACCGCGGGGAAGCAGTCCTCCAGGCGGCGGGTGTCCGCGAGCACGACGGCGCCGAGGGCTCCCTGGGACAGCTCGTCCCAGAGGAACCAGAAGCGGTCCTGCCCCGGCGTGCCGAAGAGGTACAGGGAGAGTCCGGAGCGGATCGTGATGCGGCCGAAGTCCATGGCCACCGTGGTCGTGCTCTTCTGGTCGACCCCTCCGGTGTCGTCGACCGACTCCCCCGCCCGGCTGAGCCGTTCCTCCGTCCGTAGCGGACGTATCTCACTGACCGCCCCCACCAGGGTGGTCTTCCCGACGCCGAATCCGCCGGCGACCAGGATCTTCAGTGCGAGGGACGTGGTGTCCACGCCGCCGCCGGTGCTCTCAGAGCGCTCGTAGGCCATCGATTACTTCCCTCAGGATCCGTTCGTCGGGCAGCTGTGCGGGCGGTACGGGCCTGCTCACCCTGACGAGGCCCGCTTCGAGGAGGTCTCCGAGGAGCACCCGGACGACTCCGACGGGCAGGTCGGCGTCGGCGGCGAGTTCCGCGACCGACTGGGTCTCGGCGCGGCACAGCGTGAGCAGGGCCCGGTGTTCCGGGCCGAGGAACCCTTCCTCGGCCCGGTCGGGCGGGTTGTCGTCGACGACGACGAGCGCGATGAGGTCGAACCGGACGTTGCTCGGTCCCGGCTTGGTGCGGCCGCCGGTCATCGCGTACGGGCGGACGAGCGGTCCGGCCTCCGCGTCGTACCACTGACCGCCCGGGGTCCCGGGGGCGCCCGGGCCCTGACCGGTCCTGTCGTCGTTCATCGGAGTCCCCGGTCAGCCGGCGGCCGGCGGGGTCGTGGTGAGCCTCGGCGGCGTGTGGAGGTGCTCGCCGACCCGCTTCACCAGGCGGGCCATCTCGTAGGCGATGAGGCCGATGTCGGCGTGCACCGAGCTGAGGACCGCCAGGCAGGAGCCGTCCCCGGCGGCCGCGACGAAGAGGAAGCCGTCGTCCATCTCCACCATGGTCTGGCGCACTCCGCCGGTGTGGAACTGCCGCCCCGCGCCCTTGGCGAGGCTGTGGAACCCGGAGGCGATGGCCGCGAGGTGCTCGGCGTCCTCACGGCTGAGGCCGCTGGAGGAACCGACGGCGAGCCCGTCGTTCGACAGCACGACGGTGTGGCGGACTTCGCGGACGCGGACGACGAGGTCGTCGAGGAGCCAGTCCAGCTCACCGGAGCGGTGATGGGAGATCCTCTCGTGGTCGATCATGCGTGCTCTCCTTCATTGCCGAAGCCTGTTCCGAGGGGGCGTCTGGCGCCGGGGGCCGCGCCGCCGCCGCGGGTCCAGCCGTCGCGGTACGCGGTCATGCGGTCCCTGACCTGTTCGGGGGTGCGCTCGTCGGCGCCCGGCGGCGCCGCGGTGGGGGCGGGGTCGGCCGGGGGCGCCTCGCGCAGCTGCGGGACGAGGTGGGCCTGGCGCACCCGGCGGGGCAGGTCGCTCCCGTCCTCGGCGGACTCGACCGGCGAGAGGGGCGGGGCCTGGGGCGGGACGGCCGGTGGCGGGACGGCTGTCCGGGTGGGCCGGGACAGCTGCGCGGGTACGGGGGCCGGCGGGGACGCCGCTCCTCGTCCGGTCCGGTCCTCGGCCGCCCCGGGGTCGGTACCGGAGCCCGTCCCGGCATCGGTACCGGGACCCTTCCCGGATCCGGGGGTCCGGGCGGGCCCGGGGGTCGGCGGCGGTGGTCCCGAACGGCCGCGCAGCCGCAGGGAGGTGACGCCGGCGGGCGTCCCGTCGGCGGGTCCCGGCCGCTGTTCCTCGGGGGGCGCCGCGAGTGCCGGGATGCGGGGCGGCCGGGGCAGCGGCTGAGCCGGGGCGGGGGTCGGCGTCGGGGCGGTCCCGACCCCGGCGGCGCCCGACTGCCGCGGCGGCGCGCCCTCGGCGGGGTCCCGGTCGTCCACCGTCACCGTCGTCGCGTGGTGCCGGCCCCTGCCCGGCGGCAGCGCGCCCTGCAGCAGCTCGGTGGGGAGCAGGACGACCGCGGTCGTCCCGCCGTAGGGCGAGGTCCGGAGGTGGACCTTGATGTCGTGCCGCGAGGAGAGGCGGCTGACCACGAACAGGCCCAGCCGGTCG
This sequence comes from Streptomyces sp. JL2001, assembly GCF_050917515.1. Lineage (NCBI taxonomy): Bacteria > Bacillati > Actinomycetota > Actinomycetes > Kitasatosporales > Streptomycetaceae > Streptomyces > Streptomyces sp. JL2001. Next base: position 552,562 of record NZ_CP169421.1, read on the forward strand.
CTGTCGAAGAGGTCGAGGGCCTCGGACTGCCGGATCCTCGTGTTGGCCTCGGCGAGCGTCTCCTTGCCCATGCCGAGTCCCCGGTCCTCGATCTCCAGGGCGTAGCCGTTGCCGACGGGTTCACCGCTGATCCGGACCTTGGTGTGCGGCGGGGAGAACTGGGCAGCGTTCTCGACGAGTTCGGCGAGGAGGTGGGTGAGGTCGGCGACGGCGCCGCCGACGACGGCCGCCTCGGGGAGCCGGCGTACCTCGACGCGCGCGTAGTCCTCGATCTCGGAGACGGCGGCACGCACGACGTTGGTCAGCGGGACGGGCATGCGCCAGGCCCGGCCGGGCGCGGCGCCCGAGAGGATGATCAGGCTCTCGGCGTGGCGGCGCATCCGGGTGGTGAGGTGGTCGAGCCGGAAGAGGTCGCCGAGTTCGTTCGGGTCGTCGGCGCGCCGCTCCATGCTGTCCAGCAGGTTGAGCTGGCGGTGGACGAGGACCTGGTTGCGGCGGGCGAGGTTGACGAAGACGCCGGAGATGCCGTTGGCGAGTTCGGCGCGTTCGACGGCGGCGGACAGGGCCGCCCGGTGGACGGTGACGAGGGCTTCGCCGACCTGGCCGATCTCGTCCTGCGGGGCGGGGCCGGGCGGGGTCTCGGCCCGGACGTCGATCTCCTCCCCGGCCCGCAGTCGCCGCATGGCGGCGGGGAGTTTGCGGCGCGCGATCCCCAGGGCGGTGTTGCGCAGGCTGATGAGTTCGACGACCAGCCCGCGGCCGATGCGTACGGAGATCACCAGCGAGGCGGCGACGGCGGCGAGGCCGAGGATGACGGCCGCTCCTCCGGGTGACAGGGCGCCGCCGCCGAAGGGGTCGGCGCGGTCGGCGGCGGCGCGGCGGGCGTCGTCCTCGATCGCGAGGAGCTCCTCGCGGACGGCGTCGTGGGCGTCGTCCCAGGCGGCGGAGGGCGATGCCTGGGCGGCCTTGCGTCCGGGCGCGGCGGCCCGGACGCGGTCCTCGGCGGCGGTGAGCTGCCCGTACGCGTGGCTGTCGGCGAGTTTCCGCCAGGCGGCGCGGTCGGGGGCGGGGAGGTCGGCGGTGGCCGAGGCGGCGAGGGTGCGGCGGGTCTCGACGACGCCGATGAAGTGCTGAAGCCTTTCTGCGTCGAGCTGACCGCCGAGTTGGGCGGCGCCGAGGAGGGCGTCCTCGCGGGAGAGCATCTCGCCGGCACGGGCGAATTCGAGCAGCACCCGGGCGTCGGTGCCGGGCTGTGCCTCCTGGACGCCGGTGAGGGCGCCCTCGATCGCGAAGGCGGAGGTGACGGCGGCGGTGTACTCCTCGTACACCTGCTTCCCGTCGGCGCCGCCTCCTCCGGCGGCGGCGGCCCTGAGCCGGCTGAGCCGGCCGACGGTGGTGACGAAGGAGCCGATGCGGTCGGCGACCTCGCGGGGCAGGTCGCCGGTGTCGCCGATGGTGTGCCGGTCGTCGAGGCGGAGCCGGTCGACGGCGGCGTCGGTGTCCCGCATCCGCTCCTTGAGCTCGGCGGCGCGCGCGGCGCCGGGGGCGACGGCCTGGCGGACGGCGGCGCCGCGCTCGTCCTGCAGGGCGGTGACGGCGGCGGCGACCGGCCGGCGGACGTCGGTGTCGACCCGCTGGAGCTGGCGCAGCCGGGCGATGTCCTGGGCGGTGGTGACGGTGGCGAACCCCCACAGGGCGAGGAGCGACACGACGGGGACCATCAGCAGGGAGACGATCTTCGCGCGGACGGTACGGGGGCGCAGTCCGCGGCGCCGGGGCAGGGTGCCCGGTCCGGCCGGGCCGGTCTCCTCGGGCCGTTCGGGCTCTTCGGCCCGTCGGGCCCGGGGTTCGGGGGTGGGCACCGGTGGTTCGTCGGCGGGTGGCCCGGCGTGGGCGCGCCGCCCGCGTGCCGCCGTCGTGCGCGGCTGCGCCGTCGCGTCGGGGCGCTGGTTCCTGCGGGGAGTTCGCATGGCCTCCTCGTTTCCGGCTGCGTCTGTCCTGGTGCGTGTGCGGTGGGGCGGTGCCCGGGTGGGTCCGGCGCCCGGTCTGGGAGGGTGACCGGGCGCCGGACGGGGGCCGACCGTGCGGTCAGCCGTGCGGCGGGGGGGTGCCGCCGTCCGAGTACCGGCAGGAGGCCCGGGGAACAGTCCTCGGCGCGGTCCGCGGGAGCGGTGCGTGCCGGGCGGAGCAGGTCCGGCCGGTGGTGGGGAGGTCGCGCCGGTTCGGCCGCGGGGCGCGGGGGAGGGCGCGCCAGGCGCATCGGGCGGTCATCCGCGGGCCTCCCGCCGGCGATCGGGGGCCTCGTCGAGCGGGCCCGCCGGGTAGGCGTAGGACGGTGGGGCCTCGGCGCCGCGTCCGGTCCCCGCTCCGTGTGCCCTTCCGGCGTCCGGGGCTCCGGGGCGGAATCCGGGCGGGGCGACGTCCACCGCGCGCTCGTCCGGTTCGGTGAGGCGTTCCGCCGAGGCGTAGGCCGCGCGTTCCCGTGCGGTCGGCGAGAGCGCCACGAAGGCCGAGGTGATGAAGAGGTAGGAGCCGAGCCCCACGGCCAGCGGGAAGACGAACTGCATCACCGTGGCGCCGGAGAGTTCCGCCGACGAGGGGACGACGTCGACGCGCACGGCGAACATCCCGGTGTAGTGCATGCTGCTGACCGCCGCGCCCATGACGAGCGAGGCGATCGCGACCGCGACCGGGGCGTGGATGTGGAGCGCCGCCCAGAGTGCCGCCGTCGCGGCGACGACCGCGATGACGACGGAGAGGGCGACGAGCATCGGGTCGTAGCGCACCTGTCCGTGCAGGCGCAGTGCGGCCATCCCCATGTAGTGCATGCTCGCGACGCCGATGCCGGTGGTGAGCCCGCCGATGAGGAGCGATCCGACGCGGTCGCCGCCGTACCCGACGGCGAAGACGCCGACTCCGACGACGGCCATGGCGATCAGCAGGCTGAGGACGGTCAGCGGAACGTTGTAGCGGATGTCCGTCCCCGTCACCCCGAAGCCGAGCATGGCGACGAAGTGCATCGTCCAGATGCCGGTGCCGAGCGCGGACGCCGCGGTGAGCAGCCAGTTGCGCCGTGATCGGCCGGTCGTCTCCAGGGCGCGGACGGTGCAGCGCAGCCCGAGCGCGGCGCCGACGCAGGCCATCACGTACGACAGCGCGGGTGTCAGCCACCCGAAGGTGGCGTGGTCCAGGTGTCCCATGGCTCAGGGACGCTAGTCCTGTGAAGGGGGCGCACTGAGGGCGCATTTCGAAACCTGATGGAATATGACGCAGTGATGTACCTGAACGATCGTGCAGCGCTCGAACGTGCGCGCAGAGCGTTCACCCTGGGGGTTGAGGAATCATGGACGCATGAACGACGACCCGACGCGTGTGCAGGAGTTCTTCGGCGTCCGCGCCGCCGGCTGGGACGCGCGGTTCCCCGACGACGGGCCCGCGTACGCCGCCGCCGTGCACGACCTCGGTCTGCGCCCCGGCGACGCCGTGCTCGACGCGGGCTGCGGCACCGGCCGCGCCCTGCCGCCCCTGCGCGAGGCCGTGGGGCCCGGCGGAACGGTCCTGGGAGCCGACCTCACCCCCGAGATGCTCGACGCGGCGACCGCGGCCGGGCGGGACGGGGCCGGCACGCTGCTGCTCGCCGACGTCTCCCGGCTGCCGCTGCGCGACGGCGCGCTCGACGCGGTGTTCGGCGCCGGCCTCGTCTCCCATCTGGCCGACCCCGCCGCGGACCTGGGCGAACTGGCCCGCGTGGTGCGCCCCGGCGGGCGGCTCGCGCTCTTCCACCCCATCGGCCGGGCGGCGCTCGCGGCCCGTCACGGCCGCCGGATCACCGAGGACGACCTGCGGGCCGAGCCCAACCTCCGTCCGGTGCTGGCCGGTTCCGGCTGGCGGATGGTCAGTTACGTGGACCGCGACGACCGTTATCTCGTGATCGCCGTCCGCGAGGGCTGAACGCCGCGGCGGACGGACCGCGGCGGCCACCCCGCCGCAAACCGGTCGCGGAACCGCGGGCGGGCCGGTCACGGCCGTCCGGCACGCGCCCTTCTGCCACGCCCGTTCCGTGTCTACCGTGGAGGTGCCGGGCAGCCGTGCCCGGGGAAGGCGGCAGGCCGTGACGCGCGTACGTGATCGATTCCGCAGGCTTCTCCCCTCCACCCGCCCGGCCTCGCCCTCGGGACCGGGCACGCGCCGGCCGCGCCGGACCCACAACCTCTTCGAAGCGGCGGCGGTGTACGTGGCGGCCGGCGCCGAGGACGACGAGGAACGGGCGGACGAGGCGGCGGGCTGGGTCTCCCCCGACGCGCTCAGCTTCGGCATCAACGAGCTCGCCTGCCGGGCCGTGATCGCGCTCGCCCGTGAGCGCGACCAGTCGCCGGAGTCCGTGGCCCGCTCCCTGCTCGGACTGCCCGAGACCCCGGCGGCCTGAGTCCGCGGCATCGCACCTCCGGGCGGGATGCCGGAAAAGATCGGATCCGTGGGTTCACCGGATCCGCCGCGTACGGTTCCGGCAGGCCCGGCCTGCCGGAATCGGGCGCGTCACTTTCGCCGCCTTCCCGCACGGGAACTCTCGACGCACGGGTTACCCACTGGTTAAGGTGCGCCGACGACCAGAAGGGGAGGCTGCCGTGGGTGGGACGGAACCTACCGCCGACGACGACGCGCTGTACGTGTTGACGGCGGTGCTGCTGACGCCTGCGCGGTTCCCGAGCGTGCTCGGCGACGACTACCCGGCGGCGTGCGCGGCGCTGGAGCTGGAGCCGTACGCCGAGGGGTACGGACTCGTGCTCGGCCAGGACGGCGAGGGCGCCCGGTGGACGGTGATCGTCGACGACGTCTCGCTGGTCGCGGTGGCGATCGCCTCCTGGGACTGCGGCATGGCGTACGACCTCTCCCCGGACGAGCGCTCCGTCGTGGCCGCCCTGCCGGGCTGGCCGCTCGCGGTCGCCTCGGCGGCACCCGACCTCCCGGCGCCGCACGATCCGGAGCCGGAGCAGGGCGCGCGGACGGCGCTCGCCCCGCCGTCCGAGGATGCCTGGGGCCCGGCCCAGCGCCGGCTCGGCGCCGACGAGGTGGCGCTCCAGTGGGCCGCGTGGCGGGCCCGGATGGACGACCCCGACGACGCTTCCGACGAAGCCGGCGGCGCCGAGGGCGGTGCCGTCCCGGCGACGGCGGACCGCGAGGACGCCGGCCCGGCCCCGGCCGCCGGGGCGGACACCGGGAACCCGGACCCCGAGGGGGCCGGCGCGGCTCCCGCCGACCCCTACGACGGCGTCCGCCGGGCCCTCGCCGAGCTGCGCGGGTATCTGGAGGAGGCGCCGCCGGTCGGCCGGGTGCGGTCGAGCTTCGCCACCGGTGACGCGCGGATGCTGCGGGCCGACGGCCCCGGCTGGTCGCTGGTCGCCCGGACCGACGACATGGCCTTCGTCCTGCTGGACGACGAACCGCGCGAGGTCCTCCCGGTGGCGCGCGGGCCGAAGCTGCCCGCCCTGCTGGAAGCGCTGGAGGCGATGGCCGTCCGGCCCTCGTGACCGGAAGGCACCACATGGGCCGTCGGCCCGAGGTGTGGTCCCGGACCATGGCCGCGCGGGAGGGGCGCCCCGCACGATGTGGCGGCGCGCCCCACGGGGTGACGCATCCCCGTCCCGCCGTCCCACCGGAGGCCGTCCATGCGCCCCATCCGAGGCGTTCCCCTGCTCGCCGCGCTCCTGACGGGTCTGACCGTCCTCGGCCCCGCCGCCCCGGCCGGGGCCGAGGACGGCGGCCCGTCCTGTGCCCGTCAGGAGCGGCTGCGCGTCCCCGGCGCGGAGCGCCAGCGGACCGCCTGCCTCGGCGACCTGACCACCGCCGGGCTGGCCGGTACCGCCTACACCGACATGGCCGACCAGGCCGGTCTCTCGGCGAAGGGCACCAGGAACCCGTCCGGGGTCCCCGGCATCCAGATCGACGGCTACTTCCCCGACGACTCCCGTCTCAACGCCACCCACGGCTGGGCCCACGACTCCCAGTTCGTCATCCGGCTCCCCGAGCACTGGAACGGCGGCCTGGTCGTCACGGGGGCACCGGGCACCCGGCGCCAGTACTCCACCGACACCCTGATCTCGGACCACGTCCTCGCCCAGGGCTTCGCCTACGCCGCCACCGACAAGGGCAACACCGGACCGGACTTCTTCACCGACGGCAGGCAGCCGGGTGACGCGGTCGCCGAGTGGAACCACCGGGTGACCGAGCTGACCAGGGCCGCCAAGCAGGCCGTCCGGCAGCGCTACGGCCACGCCCCGCGCCGCACCTACATGACCGGGATCTCCAACGCCGGCTACCTGACCCGCTGGCAGCTGGAGAACCGCCCCGAGCTGTACGACGGGGGCGTGGACTGGGAGGGCGTCCTGTGGACGACCCGGGGCCCGAACCTGCTGACGAGCCTGCCGGTGACGGTGGCGCGCTCCTTCGGGCAGGCGACCGACGACGATCTGGTCGAGGCCGGTTTCGCGCCGGGCTCGGCGTTCCTGTGGCCGTACCACGAGAAGGCGTACTGGGGGCTGACCCAGAAGATCTTCCGGGCGGAGTTCGACCCGTCGTACGACCCGGGCTGCCCGGGCACCACCGCCGGGACCACCGTCGAGCAGATCCTGGCGCCCTGCGCGTCGGACGCCGCCTACGACTACGCCACGCGTCCGCGCGCGGTCCAGCGGGCCGTGGCGAAGGTGGCGCTCACCGGACGGATCGGCAAGCCGCTCATCACCCTGCACGGCGACCTGGACACGCTGCTGCCGATCGCGACCGACTCGGACGTGTACGAGGAGATGATCGACGCGCGCGGCCGGGACCGCCTCCACCGGTACTACACGGTGCAGGGCGGCACCCACACGGACGGCCTGTACGACACGTACCCGGACCGGCTGCGGCCCATCCTGCCCTGCTACCGCTCGGCGTTCGCGGCGCTGACCCGGTGGGTGGAGGCGGGCACGGCACCGCCCGCCGACCGCACGATCGCGCGGCCCGCGGGCGGTGACCCGGTCAACTCCTGCGCGCTGCAGGAGTAGGGAGCGGGTTCAGACCATCTCCAGGGGACGGTGCGGCTCGGCCGGGAGCTCGATCGTGATCGGGTCGCCGGGCCGCACCTCCCCGCCGGTCAGCACGATGCTCATGATCCCGGCCTTGCGGACGATCCGACCGTCCTCGTCGCGGCCGAGGACCTGCTTGAGGAGTCCGTGGCGGTAGGTGTCGATCTGCGCGCACGGGTTGCGGAGCCCGGTGACCTCGACCACGGCGTCGGCGCCGAGCCGCAGGCGGGTACCGGTGGGCAGGCCGAGCAGGTCGATCCCCCGCGTCGTGACGTTCTCGCCGAGCGCGCCGGGCGCCACCTCGAAGCCGGCGCCGGCGACCTCGTCGAGGAGTTCGGCGTGGATGAGGTGCACCTGGCGCAGGTTCGGCACGGTCGGGTCCTTCGCGACCCGCGAGCGGTGCTTGACCGTCACACCCGCGTGGACGTCCCCTTCCACGCCGAGCCCGGCCAGCAGCGTGATGCTGTCCCGGTTCGGCTTGGTGAACGCGTACTCGCCGTTGCTGCTGACCGTCGTGACCGTGCCGCTCATGACGCGAAGCTCCCCTCTCCCGAACAGATGATCACTTCTGACCCTACGGGAGGGCCTCCGGCATCAGCGACGGAGTTCCTTGCGGGAGATCCGGCGGAGCCGGCGCCGCTGGCCGGGGTCGAGGGCCAGGTAGGCCACGGCGGGGACGCCGAGGATCACGAGCAGCGACATCCAGAATCCGATGAGGGGGATGAGGAGCAGGCCGACGGCCACTCCCCCGATCACGATCTTCGTGCGTGTCGTCATGGTTCCGACGCCTCCTTCTCAGGCCGCCGCCGACAGCGTTCAGGCTGCCGTGCGAAGCGGCTCGCCGACCTCGTGGAGATGACCGAGCGCCTGCCGGTAGGACTCGACGAAACCGGTCTCCGTGTAGGGGATACCCAGTGTGCGGCAATGGGCACGCACGGCGGGCTGGGCGAGGCGGAGATGCGGCCGGGGCATGCTCGGGAAGAGGTGGTGCTCGATCTGGTAGTTCAGTCCGCCGAGGAACCAGTCGGTGACGGCGCCGCCGCGGATGTTGCGCGAGGTGAGCACCTGCCGGCGCAGATGGCCCCAGCTGTCGCCGTCAGGGTGGGCGTCCGGCCTCTCCATGCCCTTGTGGTTCGGGGCGAAGGCCATGCCGAGGTGGAGGCCGAGGAGCATCTGGTGGATCAGGGCGAAGACCAGGGCCTGGCCGAGGGTGAGGCTGGTCAGGAGCAGCGTGGCGTAGCCGGCGACGTGGGCGCAGAGGAGGGCGCCTTCGACGAGCCGGTCGCGCCGGGTCCGGTAGGGACCGTCCGCGGAGAACAGGGCCTGGAAGCCGTACACCTTGAGGGCGATGCCCTCCAGGGTGGTCAGCGGGAAGAACAGCCAGGCCTGGTGGCGGGTGAGCCAGCCGCGCAGGCCGGTCCGGCCCGCCGTCTGGTGCTGGGCGAAGACGAGGATGTCGGCGGCGACGTCCGGATCCTTCTCCAGGTGGTTGGGGTGGGCGTGGTGGCGGTTGTGCTTGTCGTTCCACCACTCCTGGCTCATGCCGAGCAGGAGGTTGGCGTGGACGAGCTGGACGGCCCGGTTGCGCCTGCGGTGCGCGCTGATCTGGGAGTGTCCGGCGTCGTGTCCGACGAAGGCGGCCCGGGCGGAGAAGAGGGCGAGCGGGACGGCCAGCGGCAGGGCCCACCAGGTCGGGCCGAGCAGGACCAGCCCGACGGCCACCGCGGCGAGGGCGAGGAGGTTGACGGTGATCCCGCGGGCGTACCAGCCGGCCCGGCGGTCGAGCAGCCCCTGCTCCTTGACCGTGCGCAGCAGGGGGCCGAACTCGCTGCCCCCGGCGCCGCGCCGGGAGGCTGCGGCTGGGGCCCTCTCGGGGGCCGTGAGCGTGGCGGTGGCCTGGGGCATGGAGGTCTCCGGTGTCCGTGGCGGGGCCTGGGCGCTGGCTGCGCGGCCTGAGTCGAACGTACGGATCGGCGATCGACCGCGGCCATGGCGGCATCCCCCGGAATCCCGGGGGGATGCCCGGGTGCGGGTAGTAGGGCTGGCCCCACCGTCGGGGGCGGCGGCCGCAGGGGGCGGGCGGGGGTGCTCCGGGAACGGGCGATGTGAGCCGGATCACGGCGTTTCCGTTCCCGGTTCGTCCGTCGGTTCGGGTACCCTCGGCCGCTCTACCCCGGTAGTCAAATTTGAGGAATGCGTTGACGCTGTCGCAGAGCCCCGATGAACTCGCCCGCCGTTCCGCCGTCTTCCTGCCCGCCGACCCCCCGCGCGAAGGCCGGATCGCCTTCTGGTCGCCGGAGGGGAACGAGAACACGCGGGCGGATCGGGAGGCTCAGGGGGCGCAGGAGACGCAGGAGGACCGGAAGGACACGGACCCACGGGTGACCGAGGGCGGGCCGACCGGGGTGACCGAGGTGACTGTGGTCACCGAGGGTCTCGACACCCGCACGGTGCCGGCACTGGTCCTGCCCGTTCGGGAGGCCCTGCCGCTGCTGACCCGGGCCCGGCGGCACGACCACGCCTCGCCGTCCACCGCCTTCTGGGGCGCCGCCGCCCTGCTCGCCCTCGGGTTCGTCGCCCGGGGGCTCGTCCTGCCCGGTCTCACCCCGACCGACCGCGACGCCTGGCGGGCCGGCCCCCTCGGCCCCGAGGAGGTCTCGGCCCTGCGCACGCTGGCCGCCTCGATGCCGCCGTCCGCCCACGCGGTACCGCTGCCCGGGCCGGTGCACACGACGGTGCCGGCGGACGGCCCGGACGCCCTGCGGCTGCCCGAGCCGGAGGGTCTGCTGCGTGCGTTCGTCGACGCCGTCGCCGACACGCTGCCCCGTACGCCGGCCGCGCCGCTCGCCGCCGGCGGCCCCGCCTTCGCCGCTCCCGAGCCGCAGACGCTGCCCGGTCAGCGGGCGTGGGCGGCCGACGTGGCCGCCGGCCACGACGCGGGCGTACGCCTCTCCCTGCGCATCGAACTGCCCGGGCTCGGCGCGCCGGTGGAGGGCTCCGACGCGTCCGACGGCTCGCCGTCCGAGGGGCCGGAGGCGCCGGCCTTCCGGGCGGTGCTGCAGATCCACAGCGTCGCCGATCCCGCGCTCGCCGCCGACGCGGCCGAGATCTGGGCCGGATCGGGCTCGTCCGGCGCCGCGTTCGGCCCGCGCGCCCGGCTGGACGCCCTCCTCGCCCTGCGCCGCGCCGCCCGCGCCTGGCCTCCGCTGGCCCCGCTGCTCTCAGCGGCGGTCCCGGACGCCGTGGAACTGGCGGACGAGGAGGTCACGGAACTCCTCGGTCCGGCCGCCCGGGCCCTCGCCGCCACCGGCGTACGGATCCACTGGCCGCGCGAACTGGCCCACCGGCTCACGACGACCGCGGTGATCGGGCCACCGGACGACCCGGCCCGCGAGGCCGGCCAGGACGCCGCGGGCACGAACGGCGGCGAGCCGGGGGCCGGACTCTCCGGACTCCCGTCGTTCCTGTCCGCCGACGCCCTGCTCGCCTTCAACTGGCGCTTCGCGCTGGGCGACCGGGAGCTGTCCCGCGCGGAGCTGGACCGGCTGGCCGAGTCCGCCCGCCCACTGGTCAGGCTGCGGGACCGGTGGGTCCTGATCGACCCCGCCGAACTCCGGCGTGCGCGCGCCGCGCAGGACCACAAGATCACCCCGGTCGACGCGCTCGGCGCCGTCCTGACCGGCACCACCGAGGTCGCCGGCCGCCGCGTCGAGGTCCGGGCGACCGGCGCGCTGGAACAGCTGCGCGCCCGGCTGGCCGATCCGGAGGGCGGCCGGCAGGAGGTCGCCCAGCCCGCGGCGCTCGCCGCGACGCTCCGCGACTACCAGCTGCGCGGCCTGAACTGGCTCCACCGGATGACCTCCCTGGGTCTCGGCGGCTGCCTCGCCGACGACATGGGACTCGGCAAGACGATCACCCTCATCGCCCTCCACCTGCACCGGCAGACCGACCCTTCCGCCGCCGGACCCACGCTCGTCGTCTGCCCGACCTCGCTCATGGGCAACTGGCAGCGCGAGATCGAACGGTTCGCGCCGGGCACCCCCGTACGCCGCTTCCACGGCGCGGCCCGCGGTCTGGAGGGGCTCGCGGACGGCGAGTTCGTCCTCACCACCTACGGCACCATGCGGCTGGACACGGCGCGACTCGCCGCCCCTGCCTGGGGTCTGGTCGTGGCGGACGAGGCCCAGCACGTCAAGAACCCGTACTCCGCCACCGCGAAGCAGCTCCGCACGATCGGCACCAAGGCGCGCGTCGCACTGTCCGGAACGCCCGTGGAGAACAACCTCTCCGAGCTGTGGGCGATCCTCGACTGGACGACACCCGGCCTCCTCGGCCGGCTCGGCGCCTTCCGGTCCCGGTACGCCTCCGCCGTCGAGGGCGGCCGGGACCCGGCCGCCGCGGAACGGCTCGCTTCGCTGGTCCGCCCGTTCCTGCTGCGCCGGCGGAAGTCGGACCCCGGCATCGCCCCCGAGCTGCCGCCGAAGACCGAGACCGACCGCGCCGTCTCCCTGACGAAGGAACAGGCGGGCCTGTACGAGGCGGTGGTGCGCGAGACCCTCGCGGCGATCGCCCAGGCCGACGGCATGGAACGGCGCGGTCTGGTCGTGAAACTGCTGACCGGCCTCAAACAGATCTGCAACCACCCGGCCCAGTACCTGAAGGAGGAGCGTCCCCTGATCGAGGGCCGCTCGGGGAAGCTGGAGCTGCTGGACGAGCTGCTGGACACGATCCTCGCCGAGGACGCGAGCGTGCTGGTCTTCACCCAGTACGTGCAGATGGCGCGGCTGCTCGAACGGCACCTGGCGGCCCGGGGCGTGCGGACGCAGTTCCTGCACGGCGGAACACCGGTCGCCGAGCGTGAGGCGATGGTCGCCCGCTTCCAGGACGGCGAGGTGCCCGTGTTCCTGCTGTCGCTGAAGGCCGCGGGCACCGGTCTCAACCTCACCCGGGCCGGTCACGTCGTGCACTACGACCGCTGGTGGAATCCCGCGGTGGAGGCGCAGGCGACCGACCGGGCCTACCGCATCGGGCAGACCCAGCCGGTCCAGGTCCACCGGCTGATCGCCGAGGGCACCATCGAGGACCGCATCGCCGACATGCTGGTCCGCAAGCGGGAGTTGGCCGACGCCGTGCTCGGCGCCGGCGAGGCGGCACTGACCGAGCTGACGGACGCCGAACTGGCGGACCTGGTCCAGCTGCGAGGGGACGGACGATGAGCGGGTACGGGACCGACGGCACGGCAGGCCGGCACGACGAGGAGCGGACCTTCGCGGCGCTGCCGCCGGCGCGCGGTTCCGCGTTCGCCCGGACGTGGTGGGGCCGGGCGTGGCTGAAGGCGCTGGAGGACACCGCGCTCGACAACCAGCAGCTGAAGCAGGGGCGCCGCCACGCGCGCGAGGGCGCGGTGGGCGCCGTGTCGGTGCGCCCGGGCCGGATCACCGCGGTGGTCAAGGACCGGGACGGCACCGCCTACCGCAGTGACGTGCTGCTGCAGGAGCTGTCGGAGGAGGGCTGGGACCGGTTGCTGGACCTGGCGGTGGACAGCGCGGGGCACATCGCGGCGCTGCTCGACCGTGACATGCCTCCGCACCTGGTCGAGGACGCGGCGGCGGCCGGGCTCGAACTCCTCCCGGGCATCGGCGACCTGGAGCCGGAGTGCGGCTGCGAGGCCTGGGACCACTGCCCGCACACGGCCGCGCTGTGCTACCAGGTGGCGCGGCTGCTGGACGAGGACCCCTTCGTCCTGCTGCTGATGCGGGGGCGGGGCGAGCGGGCGGTGCTGGACGAGCTCCAGGAGCGCAGCGCGTCACGTGCGACGGGGACGGGGGCCGGGACGGACGGGCCGGATGACCCCTCCGCGGGGGTGTCCGCGCGTGAGGCGTTCGCCGCGCGGGACATCCTGCCGCCGTTGCCGGCGCCGCCCACGCTGCCGTCGGACCCGGGCGAGCCGCCGTCGCTCGACACCGAGACGGACCCGGAACCGGGTGTCGACGCGGCGGCGCTGGAGTTCCTGGCGGCCGACGCGGCCTCCCGGGCCCACCGGATGCTGGCGGCGGCGCTGACGCCGGGGCACGAACGGCAGCCCGTGGAGCCGAACCTGACGCTTGGTCAGGACGCGGTGCGGCTGGTCGCGACCGGGACGCCGACGTCGTCGATCGCGGCTCGGCTGGCCGCCGGGTCCGGGCGCCGGCGGACCGATCTGGAGCCCGCCGCGCGGGCGTGGCGGGTGGGCGGCGCTCCCGCCCTGGCCGCCCTGGAGGAGGAGTGGGAGCCGGAACCGGAGGTGCTCGCCCGGGCGAAGGCGCAGCTCGCGCAGGCGTGGGAGGGTGCCGGACCGAGGCCGGTGCTGCGCCCGGCCGGGGCCGGCCGCTGGACGGTGGTCGGCGCGGAGGCCCAGCTGCGACTCGCCCAGGACGGCCGCTGGTGGGCGTGCCGCAAGGAACGGGACCGGTGGGTTCCGGCGGGTCCGTCGGACTCCGACCCGGCGGCGGCGCTGGCCGCGGTGCTCGCGGCGGGTGACGACTGAGACCGGCGGGCGCCGGCGGCGGGTGAGGGGCGGGGATCAGGGGCGGGCCGTCACAGGAGCGGCGCCGTCAGCTTGCGTACGGCCGCCGTGGCGTCGTCCCCGGTGTCGGTCTCGTCGCCCGTCCCGGACCCGGTACCGGCGTTCACCGCGAGGCTGCAGGTCACGGTGTCGGTGCCGAGCAGGTAGCTGGTGCGGAACGGGTACTGGACGAAGGTGGTCCAGCGGGTGCCGCGCGGCTGGTCGGCGGCCTTGCGGCGCAGGAGGTCGCGGCAGAGCGCCGCGGCCGCGTCGCGCACGGCCTCGTCGGAGTCGTGGTCCCCGGTCAGCCGGAGTACGGCCACGACCTGGGCGTCGTGGGGCCGGACGCAGGAGCGCCGGGTGACGGTGCCGGGCGCGGACCGGTCGATGTCGAAGCACTCCCCCGCCCGGAGCCGGTCGAAGGGCACGGGCGACGCCGCCGGCGACGGGCTGCGGGAGGGCCGCGGGGTGGGCGTGGTGCCGCGCGGCCGGGTTCGTGCCGGTGCGGGTGTGGTGGCGGGGACGCGGGAGGGGCTCCGGGAGGTCGCGATCCCGCCCTGGGGTGCGGGCCGGCGTCCGGCGGCCTGGGTGGTCCGGGCCTCGCCGGGCGCACCGAGCCGGGTGGCGTCCCCCGGTCGCGCGTCACGGCCTCCGTCACGGCTCGCGACCAGGGCCGCCGCCACGAGGGCGACGGCCGACAGGACCAGGAGCGGGACGAGGAGGTACCGGAGGGGTGACGACCGGTCGGCGGAGAGCGGGACCATGGTGACCAGCGTCACCTCCTTTCCGTCATCTCACGCTCATTGAAGGCGAGTTGAAGCACGGCCCGTACGGAACCGTGACAATCCGCGGTTCCGTACGGGCTGTTCGCCGTGGCGGCAAGTGTGCGGGAGGGTGTCCCGTCGATCAAGCCCGGCGGTCCCGGGGATCGGCCCGGGCGGGACCTACAGGCCCAGCTGCCGCTCCGCCGCCTCGACGGTCTGGGCGAGCAGCACGGCGATCGTCATCGGGCCGACGCCGCCCGGTACCGGGGTGATGAGGGAGGCGCGCTCGGCGGCCGACGCGAAGTCGACGTCCCCGACGTTGCCGGGGTTGTAGCCGGCGTCGACCACGACCGCGCCCGGCTTGATGTCCTCGCCCTTGATGAAGTTCGGCTTGCCGACGGCCGCCACGAGGACGTCGGCCTCGCGGACGACCGACGAGAGGTCGGTGGTGCGGGAGTGGCAGTACGTGACGGTGGCATCCCGGCCGAGCAGCAGGAGGCCCGCCGGCTTGCCGAGGATCGCCGAACGGCCGACGACGACCGCCCGCTTGCCGCTGAGGGCCACCTCGTACGCGTCGAGGAGGCGCATGATGCCGCCGGGGGTGCAGGAGACGAAGCCGGGCAGTCCGAAGCCCATCGCGGCGAAGGACGCCATGGTCACGCCGTCCACGTCCTTCTCCGGGGCGATGGCCTCGAAGGCGGCGCGCTCGTCGATGTGCGGCCCGACGGGGTGCTGCAGCAGGATGCCGTGGACCTCGGGGTCGTCGGAGAGCGCGGTGATCGCGGCGACGAGTTCCCCGGTCGTCGTCTCGGCGGGCAGCTCGACGTGGCGGGAGCGGATTCCGGCCTTCGCGCAGCGGTTCTGCTTCATCTTCACGTAGGTGACGGAGGCGGGATCGGCGCCGACGAGCACGGTGGCGAGGCAGGGCGTGACCCCGGTGCGGCGGGTGACCTCCGCGGCACGTGCCGCGGTCTCCTCGACCGTGCGGCGGGCGAGCGTGGTGCCGTCCATGAGGGAGGCGGTGCTGGTGGACATGGGCCACTCCTGGGCGTCGTCGATGACCGGTGTTCGCCCAGGCGCACGGCAGCGCGGTCCGCGCGGGTGCGCGGTGTCCACGGGACCGCTCCCCGGTGGTGATCCACCTCAAGCGCCAGTCACGGCCCGCGCACCACTGTACGTGAGGCCATGGGCCGGGATACGGGGACCGGGGAGGCGGACGGTGCGAGGCACCGGAGGGCGCGGTCCGGTCAGGGCGCATATGCCGGGGCGTCGGGACGCTTGTGGGCGGCCCGCGCACGGACCACGATGACGGCACGGGACCGACGACCTCACCGGGGAGGCCGAGTTGAGCGATGCGTGGGTGGCGGCGGAACCGGACGCCGGAGCGGTGCGCCGGGCGCACGAGGCGTTCACGACGCGCGGCCGGATGGAGCTCCCGCCGGTACGGCCGCTGGTCGCCGAGTCCTGGCGCCGCTCGGCACGGGCCCGGGTCAGTCCGGACGGACTCGCCGGCGTCGAGCTGGACGACGAGGAGCTCGCCGGACACCGGGAGGGCCATCCGCTGGCCGCCGCGATGCCGGTGATCCGGGAGCTGATGGGTGCGTACGCGACGGACGGGGAGCACCTGCTGGCCGTCTGCGACGCGTCGGGCCGGATGCTGTGGGTGGAGGGGCACCCGGGGACGCTGCGCCGGGCCCGGGCGATGAACTTCGTCGCGGGCGCCCGCTGGTCGGAGTCGGCGGCCGGGACGAACGCGCCGGGGACCGCGATCGCCGTGGACCGTCCGGTGCAGGTGTTCACCGCCGAGCACTTCCAGCGGCCGGTGCAGGCCTGGACCTGCGCCGCCGCTCCCGTGCACGATCCGCACACCGGGCGCCTGCTGGGCGCGGTGGACATCACCGGTGGGGACCGGCTGGGCCATCCGCACAGCCTGGCGTTCGTGCAGGCGGTGGCGCGGGCCGCGGAGTCCCAGCTGGCGCTGGCGGGGCCCGCTCCCGCGGCGGACCGGATCCGGCTCGCCGCGCTCGGCCGGGACGAGGCGGTGCTGACGGCGGCGGGCCGCAGGCTGCGGCTGAGCCGCCGCCACAGCGAAATCCTGGTGGTGCTCGCCCACCACCCGGAGGGAGTGAGCGGAGACGAACTCCTGGTGCGGCTGTACGAGGACGAGTCCATCACCCCGGTCACGCTGCGCGCCGAACTGTCGCGGCTGCGCGGACTGCTCGGCCCGGAGCTGCTGCGTTCCCGCCCGTACCGGCTGGCGGCGGCGGTGGACGCGGACTTCGCGACGGTGGACCGGCGGCTGCGTTCGGGCGCGCTCGCGGCGGCGCTCGGCGAGTACGCGGGGCCGCTGCTGCCCGGCTCCCACGCGCCGGGGGTCGTACGGCTGCGGGAGCGGCTGACGGACCGGCTGCGGGCGGCGCTGCTGGACCGGGGCGACCCGGCGCTGCTCGCCGACTGGACGTACAGCGCCTGGGGCGAGGACGACGTGGAGATGTGGCGGGCCCTGTCGGCGGCGGTTCCGGCGGCTCAGCGGCCGCCCGTGCTGGCCCGGCTGACCGCGCTGGACGAGGAACTCTCCCGGGGAGCGGACGGCCTGGCGGGCCCGGCCGGTCTCGCGGGCGGGCCCGTCGGGGGCGCAACGCGGTTGCAACGTCGGGGTCCGCAGACTCGGCGGTGAGCGCCGGCCAGGGACGGCCGGCGCGGTCCGAGGGAGGCCCTGTCCATGACCCGTTACGCCGCACCCGGTACCGAGGGCGCGATCATGTCGTACCAGTCCCGCTACGACCACTGGATCGGCGGTGAGTTCGTCGCCCCGGCCCTCGGCCGGTACTTCGAGAACCCGAGCCCGGTCGACGGCCGTCCCTTCACCGAGGTCGCCCGCGGCACCGCCGAGGACGTCGAGCGGGCCCTGGACGCGGCCCACGCGGCGGCCCCGGCGTGGGGCCGCACGTCCCCGACCGAGCGGTCCAACGTCCTGCTGCGGATCGCCGACCGGATGGAGTCGCACCTGGAGGAACTGGCGGTCGCCGAGAGCTGGGAGAACGGCAAGCCGGTGCGCGAGACGCTGGCGGCGGACATCCCGCTGGCCGTCGACCACTTCCGCTACTTCGCGGGGGCGCTGCGGGGCCAGGAGGGCGCGCTCAGCGAGATCGACGACGACACCGTCGCCTACCACTTCCACGAACCGCTCGGCGTGGTCGCGCAGATCATCCCGTGGAACTTCCCGATCCTGATGGCGGTCTGGAAGCTGGCCCCGGCGCTCGCGGCCGGCAACGCGGTGGTCCTGAAGCCGGCCGAACAGACCCCGGTGTCCGTCCACTTCTGGATGAGCCTGATCGCGGACCTGCTGCCGCCGGGCGTGGTCAACATCGTCAACGGCTTCGGCGCGGAGGCGGGCAAGCCGCTGGCGTCCTCGCCGCGCGTCGCGAAGATCGCCTTCACCGGGGAGACCACGACGGGGCGGCTGATCATGCAGTACGCCTCGGAGAACATCAAGCCGGTGACGCTGGAGCTGGGCGGCAAGTCGCCGAACATCTTCTTCGACGACGTGTGGGCGGCGGACGACGACTTCCGCGACAAGGCCCTCGAAGGGTTCACCATGTTCGCCCTCAACCAGGGCGAGGTGTGCACCTGCCCGTCCCGGGCCCTGGTCCAGCGCGGCCACTACGGGGAGTTCCTGGAGGCGGCGGTCGTCCGCACGGAGAAGATCGTGCCGGGCCACCCCCTGGACACCGACACGATGATCGGCGCCCAGGCCTCCAACGACCAGCTCCAGAAGATCCTCTCGTACCTGGACATCGGCCAGCAGGAGGGCGCCAAGATCCTGACCGGCGGCAGCCGCGTCGAGTACGACGGCGAGCTGGCGGGCGGCTACTACGTGCAGCCGACGATCTTCGAGGGCGACAACCGGATGCGGGTCTTCCAGGAGGAGATCTTCGGCCCGGTCGTCGCGGTCACCTCCTTCACCGACTTCGACGACGCGATCGCCACGGCGAACGACACGCTCTACGGCCTCGGCGCCGGCGTGTGGACGCGCGACGCCAACACCGCGTACCGCGCGGGGCGCGCGATCCAGGCGGGCCGCGTCTGGACGAACTGCTACCACGCCTATCCGGCGCACGCGGCGTTCGGCGGCTACAAGCAGTCGGGCATCGGGCGCGAGACGCACAAGATGATGCTCGACCACTACCAGCAGACGAAGAACCTGCTGGTGAGCTACTCGCCGAAGAAGCTCGGCTTCTTCTAGGGGTACAAGAAAGGGCGCCTGACCTGGGCTTTTACCCAGGCAGGCGCCCACCGGTCCCGTCGGCCAGCGCGAGATGGGTCATGCGGTGCAACTCCCAGTCTTTCCCACCGCCATCCCACTCCTGACCAGCTCTTCCGGTCTATTTCCGGTCCAAGTCCGGTCCGGCTGAGGGGGTGGCACCCCGACTGACACGGTCGGACAAGCCATGACCGAAGCGGCATGCGCGGGCGCTCGGCGAAGCCCTTCGGACGCTCCGCCGTCCCTTGTCGCCGTCCCGTCGCTGAACGCGACTCACAGCAATGTCGTGCTGGCAGACGAAACCCGCAAGGTGGGCTCCCTGCGCCGGCATTGTCCGGATCAGGTGATGGAGGTCGTCTTCCGGTCTCACAGACCTTCCAGCCTCTCAGCCCGACCGTCGACGAACGCCCCGCGCGGAGCCTCCGCCCGTCACCCGGGGCCATCCGGTCGAACTCCCTCGCTTGCCCTGCAGGCCAATTTCCACGGTACTCCCGCCCCCACCCGGCACCAAGGCCGAACGGCCCCGTCGCTGCCCCGACGACCAGGCTGAATCCGCCTCGGCGAATCCGCCATGTCCCCGACTGCCCACTCCCGGTGGCCGCTGTCCCACCGTTCCTTCGCGAGCGGGCGGAACGGGACGGGAGCGCCACTGCCGGGCCACAGCGGACGGCGGCGACCGAGTCGACGGCGCACACGGACCGCGTCCGACCGCCGCCCCGCATTGGGCCGGGCGGCCCATGTCCAACAGTCTCGGCCTCGTTCACGCTGGAGATACGGACCCCGGACGAAGAAGGTGGTTCCCGTCCCCACCAGAGGTCACCGCACCGACGGGCCCTGACAGCGGGCGGCTGTTCCGGCATGACTCGGCCATCCCCCCGGGACGAAAACCTCACCGTCCCCCTCAGAGGACAGGACTGGACATGAACGATGAGACGACGAACACGCCGACGCGTACCAAGACGTGGACCCTGCGCGTGGACCTCTTCGAGGAAGGCGACGTCACGAAGGTGCACGCCGTCCTCGACACCGGTGACAACCGGCTGGAGAGCCGCACCGAAGCCCACCGCAACCCGCACGACCCTCCCGCGCCCGAAATCGGCGACGAATACGCGGCAGGACGCGCCCTGGTCGACCTCGGCCACCAACTGCTGCGCTTCGGCACGGCCGATGCCGCCGCCAACGAACCGCCGCTGCAAGGATGACCGTCATGGCTGCGCCCCTCGGCGGCCGGCTGTCCGCTCATCGCGGCGGCGTCCGGCCCTCAGGGAGGGGAGGGTGCTCATAAAGCACGCAGGCGGCGGGGACTGCCATCACCGCCGGGCCCGGCTCGGAGACATCGGCCGACGAGTGGCCCGGCGCAGGCAACCGCCCGGTCCTACTCGCAGGGACCCGGCAGACCGGGCAGCCATGGCGCCAAGGTGCGTGGAGTCGTCGTCCCGTGCCGTCGACGCCGTGACTCTCGCCCGGCTCTGTCAGGTCATGGGCACCTCCCACGCCTTCCTGTTGGCACTGTTCACCGAGACATACGGCATCCCACTCCGTGTCTCCGCTGGGCAGCCGGCTCGGGCTCCCCGGGCCGGGGGTGGGCCGCCACCCACGACAACCCGCACGGAACACGATCAAGCTGCCGGGGCGGTGAAGCACCCGGACAATGGAAGAGGCGCGTTCCGGTGGTTGACCCGCGGCATCGAGGAAGGCGGTCGCCATGACCAGCATCACCCAACGCATCGCCACCCTGTTCCGGATCAAGGCGAACAAGGCGCTGGACAAGGCCGAGGACCCCCGCGAGGTTCTGGACGACTCCTACGAGCAGCAGCGCGAGATGCTGCAGAGAGTGCGACGTGGCGTGGCCGATGTGGCGACCAGCCGCAAGCGGGTCGAGCTGCAGGTGAACCAGTTGCGGCAGTCCACGGGCAAGCTCCAGGGCCAGGCGGAACAGGCACTTGCCATGGGGCGTGAGGATCTGGCCCGTGAGGCGCTGACCCGGCGTACGGCAGTGGACTCGCAGATCACCGATCTGGAGGGACAGCAGGCGTCGCTGAAGGACCAGGAGGAGAAGCTGACGCTGGCGGCGCAGCGTCTGGAGGCGAAGGTGGAGGCGTTCCGTACCCGTAAGGAGACGATCAAGGCCACCTACACCGCCGCCGAGGCCCAGACCAGCATCACCGAGGCGGTCACCGGCATCGGCGAGGAGATGGGCGATGTGGGCCTGGCAATGCAACGCGCGCAGGACAAGACCGAGCAGCTTCAGGCGCGAGCCGGTGCGCTGGACGAGCTGATCGCCTCCGGCGCGCTGGACGACGCCACGCTGCCGGCCGGCCGTGACGACATCCAGGCCGAACTCGAGCGCGTCAGCGCGGGAAGCGACGTGGAGACCGAGCTGGCCCGGATGAAGGCGGCGCTCCCGGCGTCCACCGGCCCCGCGGCGGTGGAGGGCCCCGAGGGGAAGGAGAGGTCATGATCACGCGGATTCTCGGCGAGGGCCAGTACGAGATCGCCGAAGAACACCTCGATCACCTCAATGAACTGGACTCCGCCCTGCAGGCGGCCGCTACCGCGGGCGACGAGGCGGCGTTCGCCTCCGCCCTGTCGGCCCTGCTGGACGCGGTGCGCAGCCTCGGCACACGGGTGCCGGACGAGCGGATCACTCCGTCGGAACTCGTACTTCCCGATGAGGGCACCAGTCTCGCGCGGGTGAGCGAGTTGCTCTCCGACGAGGGCCTGATCCCGGGATGAGTGTGTGATGCGCAGCCGCTTCGAGCCCGACCGGCAGCTGACCGCCCGCATGGTGGTCACGATGTTCCTGCTCGGGCTGGTGTACGTGGCGTTCATCGCCGCGCTGATCGTGCTGCTCAAGTCCGTCGTCCTGGTGGTCATCATCGCCGCGGCGCTGCTGGGCGTGCAGTTCTGGTACTCCGACCGGATCGCCCTGTACGCCATGCACGGCCGCCTCGTCACACCCGAGGAGCAGCCGCGGTTGCACGGGGTCATCGACCGGCTGTGCGCCACCGCGGACATGCCCAAACCCCGGGTCGCCGTCTCCGACATGGACCTGCCCAACGCGTTCGCCACCGGCCGCAACGCCGACAACGCCGTCGTCTGCGTGACCACCGGCCTCATGCGCCGTCTCGAGACCGAGGAACTCGAAGGCGTCCTCGCCCACGAGCTCTCCCACGTCGCACACCGCGATGTCGCCGTGATCACCATCGCCTCGTTCCTGGGCGTGATCGCCGGACTCGTCGTCCGCTTCGCCTTCTACTCCCAGCTGTTCGGAGGACGCGACCAGCGCGACCAGAACACCGCCGTCGTCTTCATGGCCGTGATGACGGTCTCCGCCCTCGTCTACGCCATCAGCTTCCTGCTCATCCGGGCCCTGTCCCGGTATCGCGAACTGGCCGCCGACCGCGCCGCGGCCAGGCTGACCGGAAAGCCGTCCGTCCTGGCGTCGGCGCTGACCAAGGTCAGCGGCGACATCGCCCGTATCCCCACCCGGGACCTGCGCACCGCGCAGGCGTTCAACGCGTTCTTCTTCACCCCCGCCCTCGGGCCCGGCACGACCGTGGCGCACCTGTTCTCCACCCACCCCACCCTGGAACGCCGTATCGAGGCACTCGCGGACATCTCCGCGCGGCTGGGCGAGGCAGGCGGCGAACCGCACGCCGGGGCGTGAGGAGAAGGAGCTGGTACCCATGGGATTCCTGGACGTCCTGTTCGGCCGGAGCAAGCCAGTGAAGCCTGACCTGGACCAGCTCTTCGGTCTCCCCTCAGCGGCGATCACCCTTCAGGCAGCCGTCGGCTTCACCCCGACCGGAGCGGGCTCGGTCTGCTTCGCCGCCATCGAGGGCGGGGCGTTCGCACAGGTCCAGCAGGAGGTACGTGCCCTCCTCGGTGCGGACTTCGAACGCGGTGACGCGCCGGTGGAGTTCAGCCGCGACACCTACGGATATTCGTGGCTGCTCTCCCGCCGCGACCCCGGCAACCTGACCAGCCTGGTCAACGACCTGCACGCGGTGAACACCGCCCTTCAGGACAGCGGCTTCGGTCCACAGCTGCTCTGCTCCCTGGTCACCTTCCACGACGCCGAGCTGCGTTCCCTCGCGCTCGTCTATCTCTACAAGCGCGGCACCTTCTACCCGTTCGCTCCGCTGCCCGGAGACAGGCGCGACAATCCGCTGGAACTCCAGGTCAAGGCTGTGATCGAGGACGATCTACGGATCGAGCAGGACCTGACCCGCTGGTTCCCGCTCTGGGGCGCCCCCGGCCTATGAGGGGCGAGCCTGTCCGATCGAGGAAGGTTCCCACGTGACAGAGGCCGATGCCCGTCCTGAGGGCTGGCCGCACCCCGACGGTGCAGTGCTGACGGCCGATGTCGCGGACACCACACGACGGCCATGGCTCCGGCCCGGTTCAGGTACGTCAACGGTGGGTCCACAGTGGTTCCACGACGGCCCATTCGCTGTCCCATTCGTCCAGGGTGGCGGCCTCGGTGCGCCGCAGGCGCAGGCCGACCACGCCGGCGGCGGTCAGGGCGAGCGTCCCGGCGACGAGGGTGCCGCCGGCAACGGCGCCGAACTGTCCTTCGGCCGTGCTGCGCGGGGCGCGGGTGGCCGCCCCGGCGTCGTCGACCCAGATCGTCTTCGTGGAGCCTTCGGCGGTATGGGGCTGGACGGGAACCTTGCCGGTGCGCAGTGTGCCGTCGGGGGCGCGCCAGGAGGCGTCGACGAGTACGGGGGGTGTGGCGAAGCGGGCCGCCGTCGACGAGCCGTTGGCGCGGGCGAGGGTGGTCTCGTGGCGGTGGCCTGCCTCGTCGCGGGCGGTTCGTGCCGCGTCGCTCCACATGCGGGCACCCGCAATCACGCCGCAGATCAAGGCGATGAGCGTGGCGAGGGCGAGGCCGACGTGCCAGCGGGTGCGGGTCCGGTCGCAGGGGCGGCGCAGGGAGTTGGCGTCCGGACCGGCAGGGTCGCCGTTGCGGCCGTCGTGCCAGGGCCGCTGCGGCTGCCCGGGGGGCGGTGTCGCTCCGTCGCGCATGACGGGCCTCCAGGTGGGACGGCTCCCACCGGGCCCGCACGGGCTCAGCGGGGTGCGGTGGTTTCGGCCCCGAGGGGTGGATCCGGGACCTGGCCGGGCTTCATGAGGCGGATTCCGCTTCGTCGGCTCCCCTTGCACGGGTCACGGGAACGGTGCGGGAGCGGCTCTCCTGGGGCTGCCGGAGGGCGAGGCTGACGGTGAGGACGCCGTCGGCGTACTCGGCCTTCACGTCCTCGGGGTCGATCACCTCCGGCAGGCGCACCGCGCGCTCGAAGGAGCCGTAGTGGATCTCGGAGTGGTCCTTCGTCTCGCTGCTCTCCTCGTGCTCGGCGCTGACCCTGAGCACGTCGCCGTCCACCGTGATCGTGATGTCCTCGTCCGGGTCCACGCCGGGCAGCTCCGCCTTGAGCACGTACCGTCCCTCGCCGCTCGTCACCTCGGTAGGGATGGCGTGCCATCGTTCGCTCCTTGCGTCGTGGATCCACCTGTCATCCCCACCCTGGCGCCCGTCGGCGCGCTCTCCGAGTGCCGGACGGGCCCGAGATGGGGCCGAACGGGCACGGCTTCCAGGGACCTACCGGCCCCTCCGGCGCACAGCTGCAACGTCACAGCGTTCCCGAGTCGGGTCACGTCGCGGCCCACATGCGCGGCAGGACGATCTGGGGTACTCCTCGAAGGAGAGGAAGGGGCGTGCTTCGGCCCTCGGTCGCCGACGCTTGCGCGTCCCTTCCTGCCGCGTCGTTCGAGAGAGTGAGGCAGTTGCCATGGAGCCAGTCGTCACGGTCGGCCTGGACGGCTCGCCCGAGAGCATGGCGGCCGCTCATTGGGCCGCCGACGAGGCGGAGCGGCGCAAGGTCACTCTGCGCCTGATGCATGCCTGGCCCATGCTCGCGCCCGAGCCGGTCCGCGCCGCATCAGAGATTGATCAGAACTACTGGGCGAAGCGGCTCGTGCACCAGGCGCAGGCGGAACTCCAGGCCCGCCACCCGGGCCTCCTGATCGTCGGCAACCTGGTCGCCGACGACGCGCAGGACGCCCTGCTGAAGGCGGCGGCCGAGTCCGAGCTGACTGTGCTGGGTTCGCGCGGCCTGACTTCCTCCGAGAGCTACTTCCTCGGCTCCGTCAGCATGGCCGTCGTGGCCCGGGCCACGCGGCCCGTTGTCCTGGTCCGTCCCGAGGCCCGCGAGCGGGGCTCGTCCCCCGACCCTCGTAGCGTCGTGGTCGCGCTGAAGCTGCACGGCCCCTGCGACGACCTGCTCGCCTTCGCCTTCGAGGCCGCCGCGGCCCGCGGGGTGCCCCTCCAGGTCGTCCACGGCCGAAGTCTGCCGCTCCACGCGCACACCCCTTGGGGCGTGGATCATGACGTCGCCAAGGAGATCACGGAGGAAGCGCGGAAGCAGCTGGCTCAGGTCCTTCGCCGCTGGCGCGAGAAGTTCCCCGGCGTGGAGCCGGTCGACGCGATCCGCCTCGCAAGCCCTGCCGAGGCTGTCGTGCGCGCTGCCGAGGGAGCCGATCTGCTGGTCGTCGGCCGGCGCACGCACCGTCCCGCCCTCGCACCACGCCTCGGTCCTGTAGCCCATGCCGCCCTGCACCACGCGCGCTGCCCTGTCGCCGTCGTCCCCCATGACTGAGCCGACCCCGCTGAAGGAGCTGATCGCGACGGTGCGCCAAGAGCACACTGCCACGCTCCGGCCCGGCGCCTCTGAGCCCGGCGTACTCCCACGGGCGGAGGTGCGCGAGACCCATACCGCGGTCGTGCTGTTCGTCGGCGATCATGCCTACAAGCTCAAGAAGCCGGTCGACCTGAAGTTCCTGGACTACACCACCGTGGAGGCCCGGCGGGAGGCGTGCGAGCGGGAAGTCGCTCTCAACCGCCGCTTCGCCCCGGACGTCTACCTGGGCGTGGGCGAGATCCGGGTCCCGGACACCGAGGCGCCCGAGCCGCTGGTGGCGATGCGCCGCATGCCGGCCGAGCGTTGCCTGTCACGGCTCGTACGGGAGGGCGCGGCTGTCGACGATGCCCTGCGGGCCGTCGCCCGACTGCTCGCCACCCGCCATGCGAGCGCCCCCCACACGCCGGAGGTGGACGCGCAGGGCACCCGGGGCGCCCTGTCCTCACGCTGGGAAGCGAGCTTCGCGCAGGTCCGTGCGATGGCCGGAGAAGGCCGCGTGCCCGAGGGTGTGGAGGAGGTCGAGCGGCTGGTCCGCCGCTATCTCGCCGGACGTGAGCGGTTGTTCGACATGCGCATCGAGCAGGGCCGGATCGTCGACGGCCACGGCGACCTGCTCGCCGAGGACATCTTCTGCCTCGACGACGGCCCCCGCGTCCTGGACTGCCTGGAGTTCGACGACCAGCTGCGCTTCGTCGACGGTATCGACGACGCCGCCTTCCTCGCCATGGACCTGGAACAACTCGACGCCCCGGAGCAGGCGGCATTCTTCCTCGCCCGGTACAGCGAGTACTCCGGCGATCCCGCACCCCCCTCTCTGCGGCACCACTACGTCGCCTACCGCGCCTTCGTCCGCGCCAAGGTCTCCCTGATCCAGGCCCACCAGGGCGCGCCCGACGCCGACCTCGCCGCACGGCGGCTGATCACGTCGACCCTGCGGCACCTGCGCGCCTCCGCCATCGGACTCACTCTGGTGGGTGGACTCCCCGGCAGCGGGAAGTCCACGCTCTCCGGTGCGCTGGCCGATCGTCTGGGCGTCACCCTGCTCAGCAGCGACCGGCTCCGCAAGGAACTCGCCGGCATCCCGGCGGACCGGCCCGCTGCCGCCCCCTACGGCGAGGGCCTGTACACACCCGAGTGGACCGCCACGACCTACGCGGCCCTGCTGGAACGCGCAGCCACCCTGCTGTCCCGCGGCGAGTCCGTCGTCCTGGACGCCACCTGGTCGAGCGCCGAACAGCGCGAAGCCGCCCGGCGCGTGGCTGAACGCACCAGCGCAGACCTCGTGGCCCTGCATTGCCGGGTCCCGGACGAGATGACGGCGGCTCGCCTGGAACACCGCGCCGCCGGACCGTCCGACGCCGACCTCGACGTGGCCACCGCCATCGCGGCGCGAGAGCCTCCGTGGACAGAAGCCGTCGTGATCGACACCAGCGGTCCCCTGGAGGCCACGGTCTCCCGAGCGCTGACAGCCGTACGCCCGCACGACACCGGCCCCCTCGTCTTCCGGCGCCCCTACATGGAGCCGGGCTAGCAGCGGAAGACACCGATGGGACCGACCCAGCACGAGTCACCCCATCGACCGGGAGAGCCCGCTCCCGTTCACCGCAAGAAGGAGACGTCATGACCGAGAACATCACCCCGAACGAGCACGGGAGGCTGCGCACCCTGGAGGCCCAGGTGCAGGTCCTGGCTCAGGCCGTCAAAGCGCTCGCGGAAGGGCTGGAGGAGATCCCCTCGGAGGACACCGACAGGGAGAAGCAGGCGGCTCGCGGCGCCCGGCTGGCACACGAGCTGCTCCTGTCCCAGGGACTGTAGGAACCAGGCCGATGAAGGTCTCCGAAGCGATGAGCCATCCGGCGGTGTCCGTGCCCACAAGGACACCGCTGAGACAGGTCGCCCGAGAGATGGCCGAGTACGGGGTCGGTTCCGTGATCGTCACCGAGGGCGACACCCTCCGAGGCATCGTCACCGACCGCGACCTCGCGCTGGCCGCTCTCGCAAGAAGTCTCGACGCGGACGAGATGATCGATTCGGTGATGACCTCGCCCGTGATCACGGTTGACGTCACCGAGGACATCCACGTGGCCTACCGAACCTTCCGCAGGTCCGGGTTCCGTCGCCTCCCCGTCCTGGACGGTCACCGGGTCGTGGGCGTCCTGACTGTGGACGACATGCTCATCGACGTCTTCCAACGGTTGGCCGACCTCCTGGGCCCGGTCGCCTGGAGCGTCCTGGAGGAACCACCCGGGCCGCCCTCCGCGGACCCCCGCTCGCGCGGGGCCTGACAGCGGGACGCCTGGTTGCTCATCCCTTGACGACCCCGAGCGGTACCAACCGGGCGACCAGCCGGGCGAGCCCCGCGCCCTCCGTGGCGACGGCCACGGTGTCGACGTCCTTGGAGGCGTCAGGCGCCTCCTCGGCAAGCGCACGCCGGCTTCGGCCGTACAGCGATGCCGTGCGATTCCAGCTCCTCGTGCAGTTGCTCGCCGCGGACGCGGCGCAGCGCCCGGTGGCGGCTCCAGACGCTGCCGGCACCGTGGGCGGAGGACCAGAAGGCGGCGTTGCCGACGACGCCGGCCATCACGTACGAGGCCGTGCCCATGGTGCCGGGCACAAGCACGGGCTGCCCCACCTCCGCCAGGTCGTCCGGCAGCTCCGGGTGTCCGGGCGGCAGAGCCCGGGTGGCACCCTTGCGGTGGACGCACAACCGGCGCCGTACCCCGTCCACATCGTGCGTCTCGATCTTCGCCATGGTGCGGGAGACGTCGTGGACGAGGTCGTGGCGCGCCCCTGCGACGACGGTGAAGGCGTGGCGCGCGGCCTCGGTGAGCAACTGGCGGTTGGCGCGTCCGTAGTTGGCGGCGGCCATCGCCCCCAGATAGGCGCTGCCCGGCGTGGAGACGGCGGGCGCGCAGGCCAACTGCCGGTCCGGCAGCTCGATGCCGAAGGAGCGCAGGGACCGGTCCATGGCATGGACGTGGTCGCTGCACACCTGGTGCCCCAGGCCGCGTGAACGGCAGTGGATCATGACGGACACCTTCAGGAGCCGCATCCGTGGGGCCAGCGGGCCGCGGTCGATGCCGGCGGCGAGCAGCCGTACGCCGCACGAGATGTCGAAGCCGACGCCGCCGGGCGAGATCACCCCGTCGGCATCCATGTCCGGGGCGGCCACCCCGCCGATCGGGAAGCCGTACCCCCAGTGCACATCGGGCATGGCGTACGACGCGCGGACAATGCCCGGCAGCGTCGCCACGTTCACGACCTGTTCCAGAGCCTTGTCCCCCGCCGCCTGCGGCAGCAGCTCCCGCGTCGCGAAGACGACCCCGGGCACGCGCATCGGTACCTGCCGCTCGATGCGGAACCGGAACGGGGTCTCCTCGACCAGGGTGATGTCCATGCCCGCCACCTTCTCTTCGCGCCACGCGGGCGGCCCCGGACGCCGCCCCTGAGTGCGCATCCACACGTCGAGCGTCACCGAGCAGGTCCAGCCGTCCTGCCCCCGGTTCAGCGCCGGTCCCTGCAGCGTGACGGCCTTCGGGGCGGCACCCGTCACCGGAAGCGACCCGGCGTCGGCCATCTGGAAGACGCCCTTCACGCCGCCGTCGACGGGGGCGAGTTCCACGTCGACCGGGACCTCGCCCTCCGTGTCCAGCCGGTAGACGGCCTCGTCCAAGAGCGCGACCAGCACGTCCTCGTCCCGCTCCGCCCGTATTTCCACGTCCCGCCGGCGGACTCCCGCCGCCCCCGTCAAGTCCGGGAATGACGCGCAGACGCCTCGTACGGCCTGCACCAGGCACTCCTCCCGGGTGGGGGCCCGTGCCTCCACCCGGGAATCCGCCGTATGCGGCACATCGCGAAACCCACTGCGGCCAGCTGCGGGGTCCGGTCCCTTCACGCGCCTGTCTCCCTCGCGCGTCGCGTCCAGCAGTCAGGGAAAGGCCGTGCCACGGTAGCCCCGCCGGGGCGGCAGCCCGGGCAACACCGTGCCGGCCTGGGGACGCCGGTCCGCCGGCTCCTCCCGCACCGGGTGACCGGCCAGGGCCGCGACGATGTCGGCCGCCGTCAGCACCCCGGCAAGATGCCCGTCCTCGGCCAGCACCGGAAGGGCATCCGCGCCGGTGTACGTCATCATGTCGACCGCGTGGCGTACGGTCTGCTCCACGTGCACGAGCACCGGCCCGTGGCCCCGAAGGAGTTCATCCACCCGCGCCTCCGACAGCGAAACGGCGGGAGCACCACACGCGACCGCCACATCAGCCCTCTCCAGCAAACCGGCACAGCGACCGTCCGGACGCACCACCGGAAGGCGACGGCACCCCGACCGTTCCAACAGCTCCCACGCCACGAGCACCGTCTCACCGACGTCGACCGTGACCACGGCGGAGCGCATCACCGCGCCCACCGTCCGCGCCAGGACCTCCTCCTGCTCTTCCACGATCGCCTCCTCGGTCACAGGGGCCGGACTGCGGCTGCCCGCCTCCGCAGGGCTCGCCCGGAGGCGGGCAAGTCACCCCGAGTGGGGTTCAAGCGGTTCGGACTTCCGCACAGTTGACGCCATGCCAGCAGGCGCGACCCCGCAGCACCGATCAGCCGGTCGGCTGGAGAAAAATTGCTTGGATGTCGTGTGGGAGTCGCTCCTGTGCAGCCTCCAGGTGTCCGGGCGAGACGTGCTCGCGTACGACGCCGGTGACGACAGGAGCGATCCGGGGCACTTCCTCGGCAGTGACCTTGACCTCCTGGACGGAGCGGTAGACGCAGCCTTCGCGGTCGTACTTGACCGGTACGGTGCTGGGATCCCAGCCGTCGTAGTACGCGCCCCGCAACAGGTCGGGGAGCTGGGCGGCGAAGTGGGCGGCCACGTCGCCGGTGAGTCGGTCGCGGAGCGTGTGCAGCACGGGTCGAACTCGGCGGCCTTCCTCTGCCTGCCTACGGGCTCCATGCTATGGCGGCCGGAACGGGTCGGCAGCCGCAGCACCACACGGCGGCGCAGGCGCCTGGGTGCATCGGGGCCGGTGGGCGAGGCGGGGCTGGGTGGCGCCGCCCGAGCATGGTCTTGTGCCTGTCCCTATGGACGGACGACCTCCTGATGGTCCGTGCTCGGTGGCCCGTACCGCACACGGCGGGGTCACCCCACGGTGCAGGGAGGGAGAACCGCGCGCGGCGAACCGGACGTGCGGGTGATGACGGCCCTCCCGATGCAGAGCTTCGCCGGGCCGTTCATCCGGCTGCGTACGGACCGGCACCTGGGGCGCGGCCGGATCGTGCTGCTGGCCGGAGGCACCGGACAGCCGTAAGTCACGGCCGACTACGCAACGGTGCATCGATCCCTGGAGCTGTCGGCCGATGCGCTGCTGGTCGCCAAGCGCGGCGCCGAAGGCGTCCACGACAGCGATCCGAAGACGCATCCGGACGCGAAACGGTCGGCGAGGGCTCCGACGGCCTGGGCGGCTCACGCAGCGGGCCGATCGGCCCTTCCCGGGGGCTGACAGGTCCGCCTAGTGGATCGGCGCGACGACGCAGCATGAGCAGTCCTGAGAATCATCGTTTCGCGGAGGTGAACCGCGACCCGCACATCGCTGGTCCGCCGGCGGGGAAGGCGTGCGGCGGCGGTCCGGCGCATCGAAAGCGGCAGCGCCGGACCACGCCGTACGCCACCGATGTACAGCGCCCCTGTCGAGTCCGCGTACAGGCAGGGGGCGAACAGAAGAGCCGGAGCGAACCGCATTGCCACCGCCGGGGTGGTTCGCCTCCGGAGGAGTGCGGTCAGGGCATCATGCTGTTGGTCGCGGCCCGGCCCGAGCCGCCCGTATAGCAGCACGACGACCGGGGCCGGATACGTGCCGACGAGGTCGTCATCATCGGAACAGTGAGGTGGAGAGAATGCCGTACGACCGCACCGTCAAGCCGGCGGGGACCTTCGAGGCGACCGTGGAGGCCGTTCGCCGTGCGCTGGCGGAGCAGGGCTTCGGCATCCTGACCGAGATCGACGTCCAGGCCACGCTCAAGGCGAAGCTCGACCACGACATGGAGCCCTACCTGATCCTCGGGGCGTGCAATCCCCCGCTCGCCCGACAGGCGCTGGACGCCGACCGCTCGGTCGGGCTGCTCCTGCCCTGCAATGTCGTGGTCCGCACCGACGGCGACCAGGTGGTCGTGCAGGCGATCGACCCCTCCACCATGGTCGCTCTCACCGGCGTCGACGCCATGACCCCGGTCGCGGACGAGGCTACCCGCCGCCTCGACGCCGCACTCGCCTCCCTCGCGGAAGGCGGTGCGTGAGCGGGCGAACACCGTGCCGGCCGACCTGCCCCCCCGAGGGCCGGTCGGCCGTGGGAGGCCTTCAGTCTGCGGGGCCGCGTGCGGGCAGGGCCGTGAGCTGCCTTGCGATGTCGTCCGCCCATGCCTCGACCGCCGCCCAGTCCCGGTGGTCTCCGTAACGACAGCCGAGCAGACGGAAGAGCACAGCCCCCTTGCGGTCCAGGTGTTCGCGCCGGATCACGCCCGAGAAGCGCCGATGCTCCCGGGGACGGACGACGTCGACGAGCGCGGCGACACGCGGCTGTCGCCGCGAAGGTGGCGGCACCAAGCGGAAGAAGTAGGACTCGGGAAGTCCTCTCCGGAGGGCCGCGCAGGCGGCCGCCGCAAATCAGACCGGACTGCCTGCGGCTCTTCCGTGATCGCCTCCTAGGTCGCATGAGTCCGGACACGCAGAGGCGGACGTCCCACGTGCAGGATCGGCGTTTCCTGATCCATCGGCAGGACAGTGCATGCGTTCGCCGGACCTCTGCACGCCGACGTAGGGGCATTACGCACCCCGGCCTCCACCGCGGCCGCGGTGGACGCTCGTCATCAGCCACGTGACCGTGCGGCTGACGTCCGACGCGGAGACGATGCCGACCAGCCTCTTCCGGTCGAGCACCCCAGGCACTGAGTACGGCGCCGAGCAGGCGCCGGTGGGTCGCGATCCAGCCGGCCGGTAGGTCCATCGGCACCCGAACGGTCACCATAGAGACGAGATCGTCTACAACCACCACCTCAGGACAGTCACGCTCGCCGCTGAGGTGGATGAAGATGGACGGTCCACGCTGGACGTACAACCAGGCGATGTCCTCGCCGGCCTCAAGACGATCCAGGGCCTCGCCCCACGAAGTCAGCCGTGACCGCCACAGCGAGAGATTCACGCGTCCGGCGACGAACGGCGTGTCAACGACAATCTCCGCGGCAAGCCCTCCAGCCACACTCTGCAGAGCGCCGAGCACCGTGATGCGAACGCTGTTGCCCTCGTCATCACAGAACAGAGCCAGATTGAGCTGCACTGCTGATTCCAAGTCGCCTCCCGCGAGCATGAGGTTCGGACCTGCGCCAACTCATTTCGTTAGGAGTTCTAAGAGGGCATCTGATCAACGTTCACGCCGGTGTGGGTGGCATGTCCGTTTCGATTCGCCAGGTTGGTGCGGATTCTCCGGTTATTTCGCGGCTCATTTTGTTAGCCATGGCCCAATGGATCATCGTTCGGGATCTCTGCGGCAGGGCTTCGTAGTCACGTGCCAGGCGGCGGTGCTGCATCAGCCAGCCGAAGGTCCGCTCGATCACCCACCGTTTGGGCAGCGGCTGGAAGCCCTTCTCTTTCGGTCGCTGCACTACCTCCACATCGATCCCGAGGCTGGCGCCGTGCTGGATGACGCTGGTCTGGTAGCCGCCGTCGGCCCACACCTTGGTCACACTCGGATGGGTCGCCGCCAGTTCGGTCAGTGCCTGCTTGCCGCCGGCGGAGTCGTGGACGGAGGCGGCGGTGACGAGGACGGTCAGGACCAGGCCGAGGGTGTCGGTGATCAGGTGGCGCTTGCGCCCTTTGATCTTCTTGCCGGCGTCGATGCCCTGACTGGCCTCGGCGACATTGCCCGAGGTCTTCACACTCTGCGCGTCCACCACGGCGGCGGACGGCTCCCCATTTCGGGCGTTCGCCCGACGGGTCCTGTCCCGCAACAGGTCGTGGACCTGCTCGGTGGTTCCGTCCTCTTCCCACTTGGCGTAATAGTCGTAGACGGTCTTGAACGGCGGGAAGTCGTGTGGCAGGTACTCCCACGGGATCCCGGTGCGGTTGACGTAGAGGATCGCGTTCACGATCTCTCTCAACTCATGCACCCGCGCTGCTGTCCCGGGCCCCGAGCGGGCGTCTCGCCAGGCGGTGAACACGGGTTCGATCAACGCCCAGCGGGCATCGGAGACGTCACTGCGATACGCCCGTCGAGAGGTCATGCCCCGGACAACGAGCACTGCGGCCTACAGTCACAAAACCATCCCAAACACCAGCTACCTAGATCAGATGCCCTCTAAGACGGCCCCTTACGGCCCCCAGATCGTCGCCCTGCTCGCCACCCAGGAAGCCGCCCGCCCCACGGTCACCAACCGCGTCACCGACATCGCCCCGCTCAGACGTCTCCAATGAGCTTCGGCTGACCGTCACCCGATCACCGGGCCCGCCGACCTGACGGTCGGCGGGCCCGAAGCGTCAGACCACCGAGCGCAGGCGGTCCAGTTCGCCGCTGATCGCATCCCGCAGCACGTCATGCTGCGGACCGAGCCTGGACTTCTCGTCGCTCCACCGCTCACACGGATAGAGCCACACCGGCTTGCCCACCACATCGGCAGGCTCCCACTCGAACCGCGGCCAGACATGCGCATGCAAGAACGGGTCCGTGTTCCCCAGGATCTCCAGGTTGACCCGCCGGAAGGCCGGGTCCAGCCGCCGACAGACACGCTCGACCGCTTCGCCGAGTTGGTCCATGTCAGACAGGAACGACAGCCGCTTCGCCCTCGGCAGGTCCGACAGCCGCTGCACATCCGGCTCATCCACGAGCAGAACCGAGTAGCCAGGCAGGAACTGAACGTCCCCGATCACCGCGAACCCCGACGTGAGCCGACGCAGCACAGTCGGGTTCTCGCCTCTCAGCGCAGTCCCGATCCGGTCCATCCGCCAGTCACCAGTCATGGCCAAAACCTACATTCCGGTGATCAAGGACCGCTCTTCGATCCCCATCCTCCTCACACAGTTCAAAGACCAAGGAAGTGAGGCGAGGAGCGACCCCGGCCGTTCTCAAAGATTCCCATCAATGGCAGCAAGAGCGTCCAGGAACGGGCCGCCCAACTGACCGACGCTGCTGAGTGGCGAGAACAGGCCTTGAGCTGGATCGACGAGTACCGCAACTCGCACCAGCACGGTCCAAGCTGGCGGACGTTCTGGCGCACGCCGTCCCTGTGGCCAGCCGACACCACGCTGTCCGTGAAGCAAGTAGTGATGTGTCAGCTCAGCAAGGCGGGTCATCTCGACGGGGCTCGCACTCCGTTCGGCCTGTCCCGACGGGAGACCTCGCGCTGAGGTGCGAACACCGTCGGTTCCCTGCACGCTGAGAGCGGAGCCCGCCCGGGAGCCCTTCGCACGTCAACCGGGCGGGCCGTACAGACCCGATGCCTAGTCGATGCCGTACACGTCGAGAACAGGATCCGCGGACTGCGACATCAGGTAGTGGTAGTTAGCCGGGGGCGTCGCCGGGACGTTGTTCCGCGAAGCCCTGGGCGAGGATGATGTCGGCCGGAATCTCCGCCGTGACGTACACCAGCAGACCGTTCCGGCGGCGCGCGCACCAGCCTCTCCTGCGCCATCGCGTCGAGAACCGGGTCCGCCTCGCCGAGCGTGCGGCAGAAGGGGATCATGACGACGACGTCGCTCAGCCCCGCCGTCTCGCGCACTCGGCGTGACGCCCGGCATAAGAGGGCGAATCCCTCGCGACAGCCCTCGTCGTAGTAGCGGCTCGCCCCGCGCCGGCCGATCATCGGGTTCGTCACCCGTGTACGGGGGGGGTGGCGGGGTCTCCAGGTCCGTCTCCGACTCCGTACGGGAGTAGGCCGCCGCAGACACAGCCCCGCTCTCCCGGCGCACGAGACCGTCACCTCACGCACGCAGGACGCGGCTGGCGTCTCCGGTGCCGGCGACGGCGGGAACACCGAGCTCACGGACGACGACCGCGGCGTGCGAGGTGCGTCCGCCGTGGTCGGTGGCGATAGCGGCGGCCGGCTTCATCTCGATGTCGTTCAGGAACCGCTGGTCGCGCTCGTTGTCGAGGGTGTCGGCAGGTCAGACCGGTGTCCGCCTACACGCTCTTGATGTGCTTGTTGCCGATCCGGACGTCGATCATGGGGCCCGGTGCTGGATCCTTCATGCTCGGCTTGAAGACCATGTACTCGTCGGGTCCACCCGCCGCTGACGACGGTCTCGCCCAGGCCCCAGGCGGCACTCACCACGATCACGTCAGGGAAGTCGGCCTCGGGATCGAGGATGAAGATCACTCCGGCGCCGGCGAGGTCGGCGCGGACCATGAACCGGACGCCGACGGACAGGGCGACCGTGGTGGTCGACGCCCGTACGCTGCCGGTAGTCGATGGCGCGATCGGTGAAAGGGGACGCGTGGCAGCACCTGCACGCGTCGAGAAGCTGGTCGGGGCCGCTGTCATCGGCGCCCGGTCGCATACGGCCGCAGCCAAGGTTGCCGAGGGAGAGTGCAGGCGCCGCCACGAGGAGCACCGCCACTCCTCCCGCCGTACAGACGATGCCGGTCACCTCGGAACGGCTCAGGCGTTCCCCCCGCGGCGCAGGCCAGGGCGGCAGGGCGACATTCCATTCGGGGAAGCCGTCGAGCGGCTCTGCGCGAACGGCCGGTGGCCTCTGCCCACGGACAGCCCCATCCTGCCGCTCGGCGCAGCGGTGAGCGAGGTCGACTCTCTCGGCATCTGGCTCGGCAAGGAGCCCGAAGGCGAGGAGGACATCGAGGCCGTGCGTGAGCCGCCATCGCCCTCTCCACCGTCTGCTACCCGCCCCGTACCAGTGACGTCGGCGACGCGGATGAGGAAGACGTCGAGCGAGTGGGAACGCCACCGCGCCCGTGACGTCCGCTCCGGACGCCACTCACACCGGCGCCGACTGCACTCCCACCTGACACGGAGCGACGAAGCGCTTCCTCGGCGCGTTCGCGGGTGGGGTAGGCACCTTCGTAGCGCACGCGTTCCAGCATCCGTTCGAACGTCATGGCGGGCTGTGCCCGGTGCGGTCGAGGCTGGTCGTACATGGTGCTGCGGTTGCCTCTCTCGTCGTTGGTTCGGTGTCCGGCCGGTGGTGCCGGCCGGTCAGGTGGGCTGGGTTTGACCGAAGAGGAGGTCGTAGCCGGGCGGGAGCCGGAGCAGGGCTTCGCGGGTGAGGACGTCTCCGGCTGCGGCGGCCACGGTGGACAGGACCGCTCCGATGTCCCACAGGGCCGTTTTCTCGGTGGCGCCTTCGATCCAGGCCGGGGTGGCCCGGACGAAGCGTTCGGGGGAGAGCGGCTCCGCGGCCTGCAGGGGGTTGAGCAGGATCAGGGCGCAGGTCTCGGGGAGCCGGGGGGCGAGCTCGGCCCGCACGGTGCCGATCAGGTGTGCGCCCAGCAGGGCCAGGACGACGCGGGCCGCACGTTCGGCTTCCTCCTGGGTCTGGTAGTCGCCACGTTCCTGGACATGAGCCAGGAACGACTCCCGGCGCATCGACATCTCACGTCACCTCCATGGAGGGGCGAAAGCGGCGAGGAATGCGGAGGAGGGGGTACCGGAGGGGGGATCGCGTTCCCCGTCCCCTGCCGCTGCCGGTTGGGCCGACCTCGCAGGCCCTCTCGGAGTCGCCAGCCGCCCGGTCGCGGAACGCCGCTACCTGCGTCTGCGGCCGGGGAAGGCAGGAGCACGGGCGAGGAACGCGTCCAGGCCACCCGCGATACCCGCGCCGCCGACCGCAGCGTGGACGCCTGGGCCCGCGACAACGCCGCCGACCTGCGACGTCCCGCCGGCCAGATCACCGCCCTGGCCGGCCTGCCTGCCGACGCCGAGGGCGCCATCGCGACCTGAACCAGGCCCTCGCCGACAACGACACCGCCCGCCTCGTGGGCCCGCCGGCCGACACCCGGCCCCACCTCCGCAATCGATACGGCGTGGCCCCGGCCCTGACGTGAGTCACCGCCCGCTCTCCGTGCGCCTGCTCTGCCCTTGCGCGGCGGTCGCGACGGCCACAGGCTGCTGGTAGGAGCCCTGGCCGAGTGGACCCGCTGTCGGATCGGGGAGGTGAACGGGCATGCGGCACCCGCGGAAGCCCGAGCCGCGCGACGGGGGAAAGGAGCGCAGCACGGTGGTCCTGGACGTGCGGGGCATGATCCGGGCCACTCAGCAGAACACTGTCGCTGCTGTGCTGGGCCGCCGGGCGGGTGTGCTGGACGTCGAGGTGAACGCGGTCGCGCAGTCGGCCACGGTCGTCTTCGACCCCCGCCGGACCTCCCTGGCCGAGCTGCGAGGCTGGGTCACCGAGTGCGGCTACCACTGCACGGGCCAGTCGGTGCCGTCCCACATCTGCGACCCGATGGACGAGCCGGATCCGCCCGGAGTGGTGGAAGCGGCCGAAGTCGTACCGCCGTCGCACGCGGGGCACGTGCCGGAGAGCGGGGAGCCGTCGCCCGACGAGGAGGCGGGCCACGGTGGCCATGCGGGGATGTCGATGGCAGCCATGGTGGCCGACATGCGCAACCGCTTCCTCGTCGCGGCGGTCTTCTCGATTCCGATCGTGGTCTGGTCCCCGATCGGCGAGGAGGTCTTCGGATGGCACGCACCCGTGCCGTTCGGACTCCGGCAGGACGTGTGGGCGCTCTTGCTGAGCCTGCCGGTGATCTTCTACTCGTGCTCGATCTTCTTCGTCGGCGCCGTCCGGGCCCTGCGCGCCCGGACCCTGGACATGATGGTGCTGGTCGCGGTCGCCATCGGCGCGGGCTGGCTGTACTCCCTGGTCATCACCCTCACGGGCGGCGGAGAGGTGTTCTACGAGGCCGCCACTGTGCTGGCTTCCTTCGTGCTGCTCGGCCACTGGTTCGAGATGCGCGCCCGCGGCGGCGCCAACGACGCCGTACGTGCCCTGCTGGACCTCGCCCCGCCCAAGGCGCTCGTCCTGCGCGACGGGGAAGCGGTCGAAGTCGCTACCTCCGAGGTGGTCGTCGGGGACCTGCTGCTCGTCCGCCCAGGGGCGAAGATCGCCGCGGACGGGGTCGTGGAGGACGGCGAGAGCGAGGTCGACGAGTCGACGGTGACCGGGGAGAGCCTGCCGGCGCACAAGGCCCCGGGCGCCGCCGTGGTCGGTGCCACCCTCAATACGAACGGGACGCTGCGGGTACGGGCGGCCAAGGTGGGTGCGGACACCGCGCTGGCCCAGATCGTCAAGCTGGTCCAGGAGGCTCAGAACTCCAAGGCCCCCGGCCAGCGGCTCGCCGACCGTGCCGCGTTCTGGCTGGTCTTCGTCGCCCTCGTCGGCGGCGGACTCACGCTTGCCGTCTGGCTGCTGGCCACCGACCGGCCCTTCAGCAGCGCGATGCTGTTCGCGATCACCGTGGTCGTCATCACCTGCCCCGACGCGCTCGGCCTGGCCACTCCCACCGCGATCATGGTCGGCACCGGCCTGGGGGCCAAGCGTGGGGTCCTGTTCAAGAATGCTATGGCTCTGGAAGCGTCCGCCGGGATTCAGACCGTGGTCATGGACAAGACCGGCACCCTCACCAAGGGCGAACCGGAGGTCACCGAGATCATCATCGCACCCGACCGCCACGAGGACGAGGTCCTGCGGCTGGTCGCGGCGGTCGAGCGGGAATCCGAGCACCCGCTGGCCGAGGCGGTCGTACGCTACGCCGATTCGCGCGGCGTGAGCCCGGTGCTTGCCCGTCAGTTCGAGAACGTGCCCGGCCACGGGGCGACCGCGGTGGTGGACGGCCACCGGGTCGCCGTGGGCAACCGCCGGCTGGCCGAACGCGAGGGCGTGTACCTCGGTCCGCTCGCCGTCCGGCGGGACGAGCTGGCCGCCACCGGCCGTACCGTGGTCGTCGCCGCCGTCGACGGCCTGGTCGCCGCGCTCATCGCCATCGCTGACGCGCCGCGGGAGACCTCCGCGGCCGCCGTACGCGAACTCCACGCACTCGGTGTCGAGGTCGTCATGCTCACCGGCGACAACCGGGCCACCGCCGAGCGGATCGCACAACGCCTGGGCATCGACACCGTCATCGCAGAGGTCCTCCCCGGCGACAAGGCAGCCACCGTCGCCGAACTCCAGCGCGGAGGCCGCAAGGTCGCCATGGTCGGCGACGGAGTCAACGATGCACCCGCCCTCGCCCAGGCCGACCTCGGGATCGCCATCGGCGCCGGCACCGACGTCGCCATCGAGACCGCCGACCTCGTCCTGATGCGCTCCGACCCCCTGGACGTCCCCACCGCCCTGCGTA
Source organism: Streptomyces sp. JL2001 (assembly GCF_050917515.1). Classification (NCBI taxonomy): domain Bacteria; kingdom Bacillati; phylum Actinomycetota; class Actinomycetes; order Kitasatosporales; family Streptomycetaceae; genus Streptomyces; species Streptomyces sp. JL2001. Next base: position 592,226 of record NZ_CP169421.1, read on the forward strand.
TCGGCCGGGGCACCCTGCGCAAGATGCGCCAGAACCTCGGCTGGGCCATCGGCTACAACGCCATCGCCCTGCCCATCGCCGCCGGCGTCTTCGAGCCCGCCACGGGCCTGATCCTCCGCCCCGAGATCGCCGCCCTGTCCATGTCCGGATCCAGCGTGATCGTCGCCGTCAACGCCCTCGCCCTCAAGCGCCTCCGCCTGCCCGGCCCGGTCCCTGCGGTCTCCGGGGACGGAGACGACGGCCATGGCGGGTGAGCGTGCCGAGGCCGTGGTGCCCCACGCGCAGGTGCGTCCTACGGTGGCAGATGTGGCCGGTCACGATCCCCGCACGCAGCCGCAGCCCTTCGGCTGACACGGGCTGTGCCCGGGGTCGTGGACGCGGCCGCGGAGTTCACGACCGCGTAGCGGCCTTCGTGTCATGCGGCGGAAAATGCTGGACCCGCGCGTCCGGGCCCGGGAACACCAGAGTGACCCGGCCCGTGTCCGACCACCGGACGTCGAAGGGGGGAGTGCCGTCCGCGTGGTGCAGCGCGACGATCTCACCGTCACGTCCCTCGTCCCCGACCGTGGCACCGCCCACGATCAGCCGGTCGCCGACGCGGGCCCACAACCCGGCGCGGGGCTTCTCCTGGCCTTGCCGAGTTCCGGTCGCAGTCATTGTTCTCGCCTCCCGGCCCGCGCGCCCGGCCGCGGCCCTCCCGAGACCGGCGCTCTCACCTTCCACCGTGCGTCCCGGTCGGCCGACGGTCATAGGGGCGAACAGTCCCGGAAGGGGACCATTCGGCACTGCCCGCGGGTGGGCTTCTCGCAGCAGGGTGAGATCCACCGGGGCCGCCGCGCCCCGTGAAGGAGGACCGTCATGCAGCACCGCACGGTTTTCGAGGTGATGACCCACGACGTGGTCACTGCCGCCCCAGAGACCTCGTTCAAGGGGATCGCCCGTCTCCTCGCCGAGAACGACGTCTCGGCGGTCCCCGTCGTCGACCCGGACCGAAGTCTGCTCGGCGTGGTCTCGGAGGCCGACCTGCTGCGGACCACCGCCGAGCTCCCCGATCTGGAGGGCCGCCCGGCGGGCGTCCGATTGCTGTCCCAGGAGCGACGGCTGCCCGATGCGGAGACGGCCGCCCAGCTGATGACCTCGCCCGCCATCGCGGCACAGCCGAACTGGAATCTCGTCGAGACGGCCCGGACGATGCACCGCGAGGGGGTGAAGCGGCTTCCCGTCACCGACGAGACCGGTCGGCTTGTCGGGATCATCAGCCGCAGCGACCTGCTCCGGCCTTTCCTGCGCGGTGACACCGCGATCCGTGACGAGATCGAGCACGACGTCCTGGCCGGCACTCTGCGCCTCGCCCCCGACACGATCCGTGTGACCGTCGACGACGGAGTCGTCAGGCTGACGGGCCGGGTCGACGAGCGCGCCGACATCCCCGTGATCGTGCGGCTCTGCCGCTCGGTCGACGGAGTCGTCGCCCTGCACGAATCGATCGAATACTCCTACGACAACCTCGCGCTCGACGCGGAGCCACCGCGATGAACGCCCTGTGGGTGGCACCTGTCATGCCCGACTACGACAGCGCCCGGGCCACGTTCTCCTGGCGACGCGAGCGGTCCCGGCTCGCCGGGCTGCCGGACGGCGGCATCAACATCGGGTACGAGGCGGTCGATCGGCACCTGCACGAGGGCCACGGCGAACGCGTCGCGCTGCGCTGCATTGCCCGCGACGGATCGATGCAGACGGTGACTTTCACCCGGCTCGCGGCCGAGAGCTCCCGCTTCGCGCACGTGCTGGAGATGCTGGGCACGGAACGCGGCGGGCGGGTGTTCACCCTGCTCGGCCGTCGGTTCGAGCTGTACAGCACCGTCCTCGGGACGCTGCGTGCCGGAAGAGTCCTGTGCCCTCTGTTCACCGCCTTCGGACCCGAACCCGTCGCACTGCGCATGGAACTTGGCAACGCCAGGGCTCTGGTCACGACCCGGGAGCTGTACGAGCGCAAGGTGGCCCCGGTACGGTCCCGTCTTCCGCACCTGCGCCACGTACTGCTTCTCGACCCCGGGACCGACCCGCCCCCGGACACGCTCTCCTTCCCCGCTCTCACGTCCGCCGCGCCGGACGAGTACACCGTGGGACCGACCGATCCGGCAGAGCCGGCCCTGCTGCACTTCACCAGCGGCACGACGGGCACGCCCAAGGGCGCGATACACGTGCACGAGGCAGTCCTCGCCCATCGCGTCACCGCCGCCTACGCCCTCGACCTGCATGAGGGCGACGTGTTCTGGTGCACGGCCGACCCCGGCTGGGTCACCGGCATGTCTTACGGCATCATCGCCCCGCTCACCCACGGGGTGACGACCGTCGTCGACGAAGGGGACTTCGCCCCCGCTCGCTGGTACGGGACCCTCGCCGACCAGCACGTTACCGTCTGGTACACGGCTCCCACCGCGCTGCGTATGCTCATGCGGGCCGCACCGCGCAGCGGCGACCCGACGCCTGCCGCGCGCCACGACCTCTCCGCGCTCCGGTTCGTCGCGAGCGTCGGCGAGCCGCTCAATCCCGAGGCCGTGCACTGGGGCCGGGAGGCACTCGGGCTACCGGTCCACGACACCTGGTGGCAGACCGAGACGGGGGCGATCATGATCGCCAACTTCGCGGCCGATCCCGTGCGGCCCGGTTCGATGGGCCGACCGCTTCCCGGTGTCGAGGCCGCCGTGTTGGCGTGCGGCGAGGACGGCCGGGCCGCGGTCGCCGGCGGGCACGTCCGGATCCTCCACGATCCGGGTGCTCAGGGCGAGCTCGCCTTGCGGGCGGGTTGGCCGTCGATGTTCCGCGGCTACCTCCACGAGCCGCGCCGTTACGAGGCGTGCTTCGCAGACGGGTGGTACATGACCGGCGACCTGGTCAGCCGCGACGCCGACGGCTGGTACTGGTTCGTGGGCCGGGCCGACGACGTCATCAAGTCCGCGGGGCACCTCGTCGGGCCGTTCGAGGTGGAGAGCGCGCTCATGGAGCATCCGGCCGTCGCCGAGGCCGGTGTCATCGGACGCCCCGACCCGCTGGCCGGGACGATCGTCAAGGCGTTCGTGCTGCCGCGCCCCGAGTATCCGCCCGACACCGAACTGCGGCGCGACGTGATGGCGTTCGCCCGTCGGCGCCTCGGCCCGGCCATCGCCCCCCGGGAGATCGAGTTCGTCGAGGATCTGCCCCACACCCGCAGCGGAAAAGTGATGCGCCGCCTGCTCCGGGCCCGCGAACTGGGCCTGCCCGAGGGCGATGTGTCGACGCTGGAGTCACCCGAACCGGCCGACATGTCCGGGAAGGAGCCGTGATGGCCACCGCACACGGCGGCACGTCCGCCAAGGCATCGCCAACAAAGCGCCCCCGTCGCTCCCGCACTCCTGCGGCGGCCCACGACCTGGACCTCCTGCGGCAGATGCTGCTCATCCGGAGGTTCGAGGAACGGTGCGTCGAGCTGTACAGCACGGCGGCGATCCGGGGCTTCGTCCACCTGTACATCGGCGAGGAGGCGGTGGCGGTCGGCGTCCACCAGGCGCTCGATGAGGCGGACGCGGTCGTCTCCACGTACCGCGAACACGGCCACGCGCTGGCCCGAGGGGTACCGCCCGAAGCCGTGATGGCGGAGATGTACGGGAAGACCACCGGCTGCAGTCACGGCCGCGGTGGCTCCATGCACCTCTTCGACGCGGGCCGTCGCTTCTACGGCGGCAACGCGATCGTCGGAGGCGGGCTGCCGCTCGCGGCCGGTCTGGCGCTCGCCGACCGGATGCGCGGCGAGTCACGGGTGACCTGCTGCTTCTTCGGTGACGGGGCCTTCGCCGAGGGCGAGTTCCACGAGACCGCCAACCTGGCGGCGCTCTGGGGACTGCCCGTGCTTTTCGTCTGTGAGAACAACCTGTACGCGATGGGGACGGCTCTCGCCCGCGAGCACGCCCAGACGGACCTCGCGATGCGGGCCGCCTCGTACGGCATGGCGGCCTGGGCCGTGGACGGCATGGACGTACACGCCGTGGAGAAGGCGGCGCGCGGGGCGGTCGAGTCCATCCGCGCCGGCAACGGACCGCACTTCCTGGAGATGCGGACGTATCGGTTCCGTGCGCACTCGATGTACGACCCGGACCGATACCGGCCGAAGGACGAGATCGAGGAGTGGAAGCGGCACGACCCTGTCACGAGCCTCGCCGGTGGCATGCATGCGGCCGGTCTCCTCGACACGGACGCCCAAGAGGCCCTGGACCACGAGGTCGTGGAGGAGATCGACCGAGCCGTCCGGACGGCCGAACGGGCTCCCGAGGAGCCGGCTGAAGACCTGCTGCTCCATGTCACCGGCCGGCACGAGGGGGCTCCGTCATGAGCGCGCGAACGCGACCGCGGGCGCATCCCGACGACGGCACCACCACATACAGGGAGGCCCTGCGGGAGGGTCTGCGCGAGGCCCTGGCCTCGGATGACCGGGTCTTCCTCATGGGCGAGGACGTGGGCCGCTACGGCGGCTGCTTCGGGGTGAGCCTCGGCCTCCTGGAAGAGTTCGGACCCGATCGTGTCCGGGACACGCCCCTGTCGGAGTCCGCGTTCGTCGGAGCCGGTATCGGCGCCGCCCTGGCCGGGATGAGACCTGTCGTCGAGATCATGACGGTCAACTTCAGCCTGCTGGCCCTCGACCAGATCCTCAACAACGCAGCCACCCTGCGGCACATGTCCGGCGGACAGCTCGGTGTGCCGCTGGTGATCCGCATGACGACGGGCGCGGGTCGGCAGCTGGCCGCCCAGCACTCCCACAGCCTCGAAGGCTGGTATGCCCACATCCCCGGCCTCCGTGTCCTGGCGCCGGCCACGGTCGACGACGCCCGCCACGTGCTGTCGGCCGCGCTGGCCGACCCCGATCCGGTGCTGCTCTTCGAGCACGGCAGCCTCTACAACACGGCCGGCATGCTCGATCCGGCGGTCCATGGTGTCGACCTGGACCGCGCGGCCGTCCGCCGCGAGGGCGCCGACGTCACGGTCGTCGCGTACGGCGGTTGTGTGTCCAAAGCTCTCGAAGCCGCAGAGGCAATGGCTGGGGAGGGGATCAGCGCGGAGGTCGTCGACCTGCGGACGCTGCGGCCCCTGGACGACGCCACGATCGTCGGCTCGATCAGGCGGACCCACCGGGCCGTCGTGGTCGACGAAGGCTGGCGCAGCGGCAGTCTGTCCGCCGAGATCGAGTCGCGCATCTACGAGCAGGCGTTCTTCGAACTCGACGCGCCTGTCGAACGAGTGTGCAGCGCGGAGGTCCCGATCCCCTATGCCCGTCGTCTGGAGGAGGCGGCACTCCCCCAGCCGACCGGAATCGTGGCGGCGGCGCGCCGGGTGGTGAGCTGAGATGGCCGAGTTCACGATGCCGTCGCTCGGCGCCGACATGGACGAGGGCACGCTCTCCCAGTGGTTGGTGCGCCCGGGGGACGAGGTGACGCGGGGCGACGTCATCGCCGTGGTCGAGACCGCCAAGTCCGCGATCGAGGTGGAGTGCTTCCAGAGCGGTACGGTCGACGCCCTCCTCGTCGACGAGGGCACCACCGTGCCGGTGGGCACCCCGCTGGCACGTATCGGCACGACCGCCGAAAGCCTGCCCACCGAAAGCAGGCCCGCCCAAAGACCGCCCGTCGAAAGCCCGCCGACGTCGACGCCCCTGGTCCGCAGACTCGCCGAGGACCGGCACGTCGACCTCACCGCCGTCCATGGCTCGGGCCCGGGAGGGAGGATCACACGCGCAGACGTGGAGCACGCGGAACCGGAGCCGGAAACTGCACCAGCGCCCGAACGCGACAGGACCGCGCCGACGACACGGCCGAAGCCGGTGCGCAGCGACGACTCGACCGGGGCGCGTCCCGCTCCGGTGCGCGTTCGGTCCTCACCGCTCGCGCGGAGGCTGGCCACAGAACTCGGCGTCGACCTCGCCGAGGTGACCGGCACGGGCCGGGACGGCACAGTCCGTGCAGAGGATGTCCGTTCCGCCGCAGCCGCCGAGAGCACACCGCGGCCGGCCGTCCCGGATCCGGCACGGGCGGCCACAGCCCGGCTCATGAGTCGATCCAAGCGGGAGATCCCGCACTTCTACCTGTCCACCACGGTGGACATGGCAGCGGCCCTGGAGTGGATGCACGCCCGCAATCGCGAACTGCCGCTGTCCGCCCGCCTGGTGCCCGCCGCACTCACCTTTAAGGCCGTCGCGATGGCGGCGCGCAAGGTGCCCGAGCTCAACGGGCACTGGGGCGACGACGGCTTCGTCCCGGCGGAGGACGTACGGCTGGGCGTTGCCGTTTCCTTGCGGGGCGGTGGCCTTGTCGCCCCTGCCCTCGCCCATGCCGACACTCTCTCCGTGGCCGAGGTGATGGCCGCGCTCAAGGACCTGGTGGCACGGGCACGGGGCGGTCGGCTCCGAGCGTCGCAGACCGCCGATCCCAGTCTCACCGTCACGAACCTCGGCGACCAGGGCGTCGAGGCCGTGTTCGGGGTCGTCTACCCGCCGCAGGTCGCGCTCGTCGGCCTCGGCAGGATCGTCGAGCGGCCGGTGGCCGTGAACGGCCTACTGGGAGTACGTCCCGTGCTGACGGCGACGCTGTCCGCCGATCACCGAGCTGCCGACGGCGCCACCGGCGCGCGCCTCCTGATCGCCATGGACCGGCTCCTGCAACGACCGGAGGAACTGTGAACCACGATCAGGCGAAGGCGTTCGTTCGGCAAGCCGTGCAACGTGTCGTACCCGGCGCCGAGTTCACCGGGCTCGATCCCGGCGTGTCCCTGCGGGACACGTTCGAGATGGATTCGCTGGACTTCCTCGAATTCGTCGAGGCGCTCGCCGAACTCAGCGGGACGGAACTCACCGAGGACGACTATCCGGCCCTCGACAGCTGGGACGGCTGCGCCGCTCGCCTGGTGGGCGAGGCCGGTGCATCCGCACAGGGAAGGAGCTCACCGCAGGATCGAGCAGCTGATGACCCGTGAGGTGGTGAGCGCCTTCAGTTCCGGAACGGCAGGCGGATCACCCGGTGTGGCGGCCTGGTCGGCGGTCTTGCGCAGCAGATCCCCCTTCGACACCACCCCGACCATGCGGCCCCCGCCGCGGCGACGCCCCGTTCAAGGAGATCGCCCGCGCACTCTCACAACACCAAGTGTCCGCTGTTCCCGTGGTGGACCGGTGGGCCGGCGTGCTCGCCGTTCGACGCTCGGCGCACACATCGGCAGCGTGGCCCACGCCGTCCTGCATCACAGCCCGGTGCCCGTCGCCCTCGTTCCCCACGACTGATCGCCGCCGCTCACTTCCCGGGCGTCGCGGGACGCAGACGTACCGCCGTGACCTTGTACTCCGGACACGAGGTCACGGTGTCCGCGTGCTCCGAGGTGAGGGAGTTGACGCCGCTGGCCGGGAAGTGGAACGCGCAGAAGACCTGCCCGGGGGCGAGTTCCGTGCCGACGCGGGCGACGAGTCGTGCCTGTCCGTGGCGGCTCTCGACGGTGACCGGAGTGCCGTCCCGTACACCGAACCGAAAGGCGTCCTCGGCGGTCAGGTCCAGGTGGTCGGAGGCGTCGAGGAGCAGGTTGCCGCCTCGCCGGGTCATGCTCCCGGAGTTGTAGTGGGCCCATCGGCGCCCCGTGACGAGCACCAGCGGATAGTCCTGGTCCGGTTCCTCGCCGGGCGGCAGATAGGGAGCAGCCGACAGGTGGGCGCGCCCGTCGGGCGTGGCGAACTCGTCGGCGTACAAAGTGCGTTCGCCAGGCAGGCCCGGCGCGGGACAGGGCCAGGGCACAGCCCCCTCCTGGTCGATCCGCTCATGTGAGAGACCGGCGAAGAGGGGTGTCACACGTCCGCACTCTGCGAGAGCCGCCGCTGGGGTGGGGCAGTCCAGGTCGGCACCGAGGGCATCGGCGACGGCATGCACGACCTCGAAGTCGGAGCGCGCCGCACCGGGCGGAGCCACCGCTGGTCGTACGCGCTGGAAGCGGCGGTCGAAGTTGACGAAGGTCCCGTCCTTCTCCAGCCAGGAGGCCACGGGCAGGACGACATCGGCGTGGTGGGCGGTCTCGCCGAGGAAGAGCTCGTTGACCACGACGAGCGGGCAGGCGTCGAGGGCCTCCGCGACCCGCCGGCTGTCGGGATCGGTCGCGCACACGTCCTCACCGATGATCCACAGGGCCCGCAGCCGTCCCTCCCGAGCGGCCGCGAACATCTCGGGGATGCGCATGCCGGGCCGCTCGGGTACCGGCCGGCCCCACACCGCCTCGGCGCGAGCGCGGACCTCAGCGTCGGTGACACGGCCGTAGCCCGGAAGCAGGTCGGGCAGGGCGCCCATGTCGGAGGCGCCCTGGACGTTGTTCTGGCCGCGCAGGGGGCTGATGCCGAACCCGCGGCCGGTGGCGCCGACGGCGCCGCGCAGGACGGGGAGGTTCGCCAGGGTCCGGACGCCGTCGGTGCCGTGCAGGTGCTCGGTGACCCCGAGTCCGTACAGGACGGCCGGCCGCTCCGCGCGGCCGTAGAGCCGGGCGGCCTTCCTGATGTCGTCGGCGGGGACGCCGGTGATCTCGGCGACCCGCTCGGGCGGGTAGTCGGCCAGCAGGTCGGAGAGTTCGTCCAGCCCGGTCGCGCGATCGCGGAGGAAGCCCGAATCGGTCATGCCTCCGTCGACGAGAACGTGGGCGAGGCCGTGGAAGAGGGCGACGTTGGTGCCGGGGCGCGGACGCAGGTGCACGTCGGCATGGTGCGCGAGGCCCACGGCGCGGGGGTCGGCCACGATCAGGGCGGCCCCTGCGAGGGCCCGCTGAAGGAGGCGGGCACCGACGACGGGGTGGGCCTCGACGGGATTGGCGCCTACGACCATGAGGCAGTCGGCGGTCTCGACGTCGTCGAAGGGGTCGGTGCCGCCGGCGCGTCCGAAGGATGCGGTGAGTCCTGCGGCTGACGGGGCGTGGCAGAGGCGGGAGCAGTTGTCGACGTTGTTGGTGCCGATGACGGTCCGCAGGAACTTCTGGACGAGGTAGTTCTCCTCGTTGGTGGCACGGGCGGAGGAGATCGCGGCCACCGAGTCGGGGCCGCCGTCAAGGACGGCCGCGCGCAGGCCGTCGGCGATCCGGGTCACCGCCTCGTCCCATGTCGCCGGTCGCAGTTCGCCGCTCTCACGGACCAGGGGCTCGGTGAGACGTTCGGCGGAGCTGAGATATCCGTACGCGAAACGGCCCTTGACGCAGGCATGGCCCCGGTTGACCGACCCGTCCGGGGCGGGGAGCACAGCGGCGACACGGCCCTCGCGGACGACGACGTCGAGGGTGCAGCCTACTCCGCAGTAGCCGCAGGTGGTGCGCACCCGGTCGTTGGGGGTCTGCCGCGAGGTGAGGCCCTGACCGGGTCCGGTCTGGGTGATCGCCCCCGTCGGGCAGGTGTCGACGCAGCCGCCGCAGGACACGCAGTCGGAGTCGGCCCAGTGGCCGCCGGTTCCCGGTGCGACGACCGTGTCGGCACCGCGTCCGGTGAGGGTGAGCGCGAAGGTGCCCTGGACGTCCGCGCACATGCGGACGCAGCGCCCGCACGCGATGCACAGGTCGCGGTCGAGATGGACGTACGGGTGGCTCTCGTCCCGCCCGCGCGTCGAAGCACCGGCCGCCGTGTCCGGCGGGATCCCCAGGGCCCGGCACGCCTCGGCCAGTTCACTGTGCGCGCGGTCGGCGAGCGCGTGCGGCGGGAGCGCCGAGGCGATCAGGGCGACCGCGTCCCGGCGCAGGTTCCGCACGTTCTCGTCGGCCGTGTCGACGGTGAGGTCCGACGTCGCGGGGGTGACGCACGCGGCGACGGTCCGCCCGTCGGCGCGGACCAGGCAGGTCCGGCAGGAGCCGACCGGCCGGAGACGGTCGTCGTGGCAGAGGGTGGGCAGTTCGGCTCCGGCGGCACGTACCGCGTCGAGCAGTGAGGCCCCCGCGGGCAGATCGACCGACACGCCGTCGACCTGGAGCCGGGTCATCGGTCCCATCCTTCCAGGGCCTGCCCGTAGGCGCGGGCCAGACTGCGGACGGCGGCGGGGACACGGCGGCCGAAGGCGCAGAGACTCGCCTCGCCCATCAGCCGTGCCAGTCGTTCGTAGGTCTCCCCCGGCCCGCGCCGGCCCTGGGCGAGTTCGAGCCCTCGCCGGGTGCCGACCCTGCAGGGCGAGCAGGCTCCGCAGCTCTCATCGGCGGCGAACTCCCAGACGTGCCGGAGGAGTTCGTTTGGATCGGTGTCGGCGTCGAAGGCGACCGTGCCGGCGTGACCGAGCGCGGCGCCGTGCTCGCCGAGCGCTGCCGTGGTGAGCGGGACGTCGAGCGCGGTCCCGGCGAGGAAGCCGCCGAGGGGCCCGCCGATCTGGAGGGCGACGAGCTCGCGGTCGCCCTTGAGGCCGCCGCCGAACCGGGTGACGATCTCGCCCACAGGAGTGCCGAGCTCGACCTCGTAGGCGCCGGGCCGGGTGAAGCGCTCGGACAGGCAGACCAGTTTGGTGCCGGTCTCGTCCGGTACGCCGCGCCGGGCGTAGGACGCTCCGCCGTGGGCGACGATCCAGGGCACGGCCGCGAGGGTCTCCACGTTGTTGACCACGGTCGGCGCGTCCCACAGACCGTGGTCCGTGGGGTAGGGGGGCCGAGGGCGCGCGCAGCCGCGAGCGCCTTCGAGGCGGGCGATGAGGGCGGTCTCCTCGCCGGCGACATAGGAACCGGCTCCTTCGACGATCTCGACGAACGGCCGCGGACCGGCTGTCTCGACCGACGGGGCCAGGTGCCCCGCCTGCGTCGCGCGCTCCACCGCCCGACGCAGCCGGGCCATGGCTCTCGGATACTCGGAGCGGACCAGGACCGTCCCACGCCGGGCGCCGCAGGCGAAGCAGGCCAGGGCGAGTCCCGTGAGGACGCGCTCGGGGTCCTCCTCCATGAGCAGCCGGTCGGCGTACGAGCCGGGGTCGCCCTCGTCCCCGTTGGCGACGACGACCGTGTCCGGCTTCCCCGCCGCTGCGGCCCACTTGTCGGCCACGGGAAATCCGGCTCCCCCGCGCCCGCGCAGTCCTGAGACGGCGGTCTCCTCCCGTACGTCCTCGGGCCGCAGCCCGGCCACCGCCTCGCGCCACACGTCCCAGGCGGAGTGGCCTCCCACGATCCCGGCGAGCAGGACGGGCGCCCCGGTGGTGTCGGCCGCCGGGATGCCCGGCGCGCGTGGTTCCGTCCGCCCGCCGAGTTGGTCGGCCAGGTCCGGGCCCGTACGGGGCAGGGTGCCGTCGAGGGCGGCGGGACCCGCGTAGCAGTAGCCGAGACAGTGCACGGTCTGCAGCGAGGTGGAACCCGCCTCGTCGACCGTGCCCGCCACCACGCCTAGAGCGCGCTCGACCTCCGCCAGATGCTCCCCGCCCCGCGCGGCGAAGCATGCCGTCGCGGTGCACACCCGCACATGGCGCTCGCCGCGCGGGGCGGCGAGATCAGCGAAGAAGGTGGCGGGGCCGAGCCCCGCGGCGGCCGGGAGTCCGGCTGCCCCCGCGGCTTGGGGTGCCCATGCCTCGGGCCCTTCAGCAGTACCCGACCTGGCACGCTCCAGCGCGGCCGGCAACAGTCCCCCGCGCCCTCCGTGCCGAGCGGTCAGCTCGCGGAGCGCGTCTGGGCGTCGGCCCGGCTCCTCGGGCATCCGACCGGTCATGCTCCCAGCGTGACCGGCCGCGCCGCCGCCCGCATCCCGGCCGGTCACGGGCTTCACGGTTTCGCGTTGCGCAGGGCGGCCAGGCGCCGGCGGTACTCCTTCTCGTCGATCTCACCGCGCGCCAGTCGCTCGCCCAGGATCTCCTCGGCCGAGGAGGCCGGACCGAAACCCCGAGGCCGTTCCGCGGCGCGGTCCAGTGTGTGGAAGAGCATCGCCGCGACAGTGATGAGAAGGCCCCAGAACAGCACCATCCCAGCCGACATGGCGAACCAGCCCCATCCGTTCATGCCGTCGCCGTACCAGAACATCATCGCCACTCACGCTCCCGGCGGCCTGGCCTGCAGGAGCGGAACACCCCTGCCTCCGGTCTGTCCGACACCCCCACCGTGCCCGGCCAGGACGCACCCGCACAGGGCCGACCGGGCCCCTGGCGGGGGGCCGGTCGGTCGCGGAAGGGAACGAGCGGCCCCTGTAGCCGGGGCCCCGGCGGCCGGAGGGTGGGGAACAGCGGGGCTCACGCCGCTCCTACGGATCACTGCCGGGAGGCCACCATGGTCCGGAACTCGGGGAGCCCGCCGGCCGCGGATGTGCGACCGGGACAAATGCTGCTCCTCGCCACCATCGGGTTCACCCTCTGCTTCTGGGCGTGGGCGCTGCTGGCCCCCCTCGGCCCTCGGCTCCGGGACGACCTCGACCTCAGCTCCTTCGAGCAGTCACTGGTGGTAGCCGTGCCCGTGGTGGTCGGCGCGCTCGGCCGGATCCCAGCGGGGGCGCTGACGGACCGCTGGGGGGCACGCCGAGTCTTCCCCCTCGTCGCGACCCTGACGATCCTCCCCGTGCTGTACCTGGGTCACCTGGCAGACTCGTTGGCCGAGGTGCTCGCAGGCGGCTTCCTTCTCGGGCTCGGGGGAACGGCCTTCGCCGTCGGAGTGCCATTCGTCAACGCCTGGTACCCACCCGCACGGCGGGGCGTCGCCCTCGGAATCTTCGGCATCGGCACCGGTGGAACGGCCCTGTCGGCGTTCACCACCGTCCAGCTCGCCGACGCCGTCGGACGTGCCTTCCCCTTCGATCTCGTCGCCGCCGGCCTCGCGGCGTACGCCGCGGTGGCCTGGTTCCTCCTGCGCGACAGGCCAGGGCGGGCGACGGCGGCCGAGTCGCTGTTCTCGCGCACTGCCCTGGCCGTGCGTACGCCGGCCACCTGGCAGCTGGCGTTCCTGTACGCCGTGTCCTTCGGCGGCTTCGTCGCGTTCAGCGTCTACCTGCCGACCTATCTCACCCGGGCTTACGAGCTCGACCGCTCCGACGCAGCACTGAGGACCGCAGGATTCGTCGTCCTCGCCGTGGCGATGCGGCCCGTGGGCGGCTGGCTGTCGGACCGTACCCATCCCGTACCTGTACTGACGGTTTCGTACGGGCTCGTCACCGTGTGCGCCCTCGTCGCGTCGTTCGAGACGGACCTGGTCCCCGTGGGAACGGCGGCCTTCCTGGGCATGGCCGCCGGCCTGGGCGCCGGGTCCGGGGCGGTCTTCGCGCTCGTCGCACGTCTGGTCCCGGCCGAGCGGGTCGGCTCGGTGACGGGAGTGGTCGGGGCGGCGGGCGGCCTCGGAGGCTTCTTCCCACCCCTGGTGATGGGCGCGGTCGACAGCGTCGCGCACGACTACACGTGGGGGTTCGTCCTCCTCGCCGTCACCGCGGCGGGCGCGGGAACCCTGGCCGCCACCGCCGTCCGGCGACGCGCCCGGGCGCCCGCGGACACCTGGCCGCGGAAGCGAAGCCGCTCGAGCAGGGCCTCACGGTGATCCGGCGATTAGGCCCTTCGGCCCCTGTTCCGGGCCTGGGTGGCCGTAGCCTCACGTTCCTTCCGGGGGTTGGTATGGAAAGCATGAACACAGACCGGGCACTCCTTGTCGCCACCGGGGTACGGAAGATCTACCGGACGGGCTCCGTGGAGGTCACCGCCCTGCTCGACCTGGATCTCCTCGTGCGCCACGGGGAGATGGTGGGCGTCATGGGACCGTCCGGCTCCGGAAAGACCACGCTGTTGAACTGTCTTTCGGGGCTCGACGACATCGACGGCGGCCGGGTGGAGGTCGACGGCCACGACCTGTTCGCCATGTCGGACGCGGCGCGCACGGAGCACCGGGCACACACCATGGGCTTCGTGTTCCAGGCGTTCAACCTCATACCGGTCTTCTCCGCGGTGGAGAACGTCGAACTGCCCCTGCTGCTCGTGGGCACCCAGCCGCGTGAAGCGCGTCGCAGGGCGCTGGACATGCTCGACCGGGTGGGCCTCGGCCACCGGGTCGAGCACCGGCCGAGCGAGATGTCCGGCGGTGAACAACAGCGGGTGACCATCGCCCGTGCCCTGGCCGGACGCCCGGCCATCGTGTGGGCGGACGAACCCACCGGCAACCTCGACAGCTCGATGGCCGACCAGGTCATGGACCTGCTGTGCGAGCTCAACCAGGACGAGGGCCAGACGATCGTCCTGGTCACCCATGACAGCGCCATCGGCGCCCGCGTCCCCCGACTGATCCGGATGCGTGACGGGCAACTGGTCGACGACGTCCGCCAGACCGTCACCGCCCCGGCCGCAACCCGCGACGTCCCCATGGGCTGACCATGTACCCGAACCTCCTCATCCCGCTGCTCACCGCCCTCGCGCTCGCCCTCACGGCCCTCGTGGTGGTCGCCGTCCGGCAGCCGGTGTCACGGCGGCTGGCCTTCCGGCAGGTCGCTCGTCGACGCACCGAGGCGGCGTTGGTGATCGGCGGATCGATGCTCGGTACGGCCATCGTCATCGGAGCCCTGGTCGTGGGCGACACGCTGAACTTCTCTGTACGGCAGGAGGCGTACCGAACGCTGGGACCGGTGGACGAGCGCGTCGTCGCACCCCCTGGGCCGACCGGGCGCGGGGTCACCGAGCGGCTGGCCGCCCTGGCCGGCGATCCCGACGTCGACGGAGTCCTGAGCGTCCGGGCCACCCAGGCATCGGCCGTCACCACCGCCGACGGCCGCACAGCCGCCGAACCGCGCGTCCTGGCCTGGCAGATGGACTTCGACGAGGCGTCACGCTTCGGCGCGGCAGGTGGCGACTCCGGTCTCGGCGGACCGAACCCGAAACCCGGCCAGATCGTGGTCAACGAGCCGCTTGCCCAGTCCCTGGGCGTGGGCGCCGGTGACCCGGTCACGGTGTATCTGTTCGGGACACCGCAGACCTATCGGGTCGAACGCGTGGTGCCGGAGCAGGGCCTGGCCGGTGTGGGACTGGGCGGCAGGCTGAACCGCGACGTGTTCCTGCCACCGGAGGCCCTGGACTCCGCCGCCCGGACCGCCGGAGCGGAGCCGCGCTCGGTCACCTTCGTGTCCAATCGAGGCGGCGTCGAAAGCGGCGAAGCCCTGACCGACCGGGTGACCGCCGACATCCGGAAGACTCTGGGCCCGCTCGCCGGCCAGACAGCGATCGAGACGCCGAAACACACGGTGCTGCGGGACGCCAAACAAGCCGGGGACTCCCTCGGAGCCCTGTTCCTCATGATCGGCAGTTTCAGCATCATCGCGGGCGCCCTGCTCCTGGTGAACATCTTCGTGATGCTCGGCGAGGAGCGGAAGTCCCAGATGGGCATGGTGCGGGCCGTGGGAATGAAGCGCTCGCGGCTCGTCGGGTCCTTCACCCTCGAAGGCGCGACCTACGCGTTGCTGTCCGCGCTGCCCGGCGTTGCCATCGGGGTCGCCGTCGGCTGGGGCGTCGCCGTGGTGGCCGCGGAGATCTTCCAGGGCTGGTCGGTCGGCGGCAGCAGCATCCGCATCGCGTTCGCCATCACCCCCACCAGCATCCTCAACGGACTGGCCATGGGTCTGCTCATCGCCTTCGCCGCGATCCTCGCGACCAGCGTGCGCATCAGCAGGTTCAACATCATCGCCGCGATCCGCGACCTCCCCGCCACGCCCGGACAAGGGCCACGCCGCCGGCTGCTCGTGGTGTCCACCACCCTGGCCGCCCTTTGCGCGCTCGTGGCCGTCCCGGCCGTGGCGCGCAGCCAGCCCGACGCGACGTACCTCATGCCGGCACTCGCGCTCGCCTTCGCCGCTCCGGCGCTGCTCCGGGTCCTCCCGCGCCACACGGTCACCACCTCGGTCGCGGGAGCCGTTCTCGCCTGGACGCTCCTGGCGCCCGTCCTGCGGCCCCGTATCTTCGACGCCCCCTCCATGTCCGTGTACGTCATCCAGGGCGCCTTGGCCGCCTTCTCCGCCGTGGTGCTCGTCAGCGACAACCAGAAGACGCTGCTGCGCCCCGCGCGGCGCCTGCTCCAGCGCCCGACGGAGGGCGGCCTCGCGGCCCGGCTCGCGATCGCCTACCCGCTGGCCAAGCGATTCAGGACCGGCGCGACACTGGTGATGTACACCCTCATCGTGTTCGTCCTCGTGCTCCTGACCGAGATCTCGGGCACTCTGCGTGCCGGCGTCGACGGCGTCGTGGCCGATGCCACCGCCGGATACTCCCTGCGGCTGGACTACAACCCCCAGGTCGCCGGCGAGCGACTCGTCGCCGAGCTGCGGGCCGGTCCCTCGGCTGCCAGGTTCTCCGCCGTGACACCTCTGATCAACGCCACGGGCAGGGCCACCGACCCGGGGCACCGCAGCGCCCAGCCTCTCGACATCGCGGCCGTCGGGGTGCCCGACGGGGCGATCACCGGCATCACGTTCAGGGAGCGTCTGCCCGGCCTGGCGGACGACGCGGCGGTGTGGCGGGCTCTCGCGTCCGACCCGCGCTACGTCGTGCTCGACGCCTTCTTCGGCAGCACCGGCGGTCCGGCCGGCGACTACTACGACCCCGGCGCCACCCTCACCCTGACGGATCCCCGGACGGGCCGCAGCGAACAGAAGGTCATCGCCGGCGTGCTCAGCAACGGACTGGTCTTCTACCCGGGCACCGGCGCCAGTTCGACCACCTACCCCGTCGTGATGAGCGAGCAGGCGACGCGCGAGCTCTTCGGAGCCCAGGCACAGAACGCCTCCGCTCTGGTGAGAACCAGCCCCGGAACCTCCCCCGACGCCCTGGCGACCCGACTGCAGGGCGAGCAACTCTCGGCCAGCCTGGTCGCCACCCCCATCGAGTCGGACATCCGCCAACAGTTCGACTCCAGCACCGCCTTCTTCCGCCTCATGCAGGGCTTCCTCGCCCTGGGCCTCGGCGTCGGCATCACCGGCCTCGGCGTCGTCATGGTCCGAGCCGTACGCGAACGCCGCCGCACCATCGGCATCCTGCGAGCCCTCGGCTTCCGGGCACGGACTGTCCAACGATCCTTCCTGTGGGAGAGCAGCTTCGTCGCCGTGGAGGGCATCGTGCTCGGCTCACTGCTGGGCGTACTCACCACCTGGCTGATGTACAGCAACAGCGCCGCCTTCGAGGGCCTCGAAGGAGGTTTCCCGGTCGAATGGACGAGTATCGGCGGCCTGGCGGCAGCCACCTTCGCCGCGTCGCTCCTGGCCACGATCGGGCCGGCCCGGCGCGCGGCCGCCGTCCGCCCGGCACTCGCGGTCCGCGTCACCGAATGACGAACAGCCCAGGACGGCCCAGAGCCGACCCTGGTGGTGAGGCACCGTCGTCGCGAGATCCACTTCCCCGCGCACGGCCCTCGTCACGCGTCGAGGTCCCGTGCGATGTCGTGCGCCCAGGCGTCGATCGCCGCCCAATCCCGGTGCTCCCCGTAGCGGCAGCCGAGCAAGGGGTCCGCAGAAACCCCGAGGACCGGCGGAGGCTCTGCTGCCGCCAGCGCGGCCGCCGAACCCCTGCGCCCGTCACCGGCCCGCCTCCCGCCACCAAAGCAGCCCCGCCGGCTCCCCGCGCCCCAGCTCCCCGTCCACGTGGCGCGTACACGCTGACGGCGGTGCCCCGCTTCTTCGTTGTCATCTTCTTCGTGAGCAAGGATCACTTTCCCACATTCCGTTGATCCAAGATCCGGGCCATACCCGGACCAAGTCCCAAGGAAAGATCACCAAGGCAATCGTTTTGCCTGGTCATCACAGGTATGGGCCGTGCACCACCAGCACTCGAAGAACCTGCTGGTGAGCTACTCGCCGAAGAAGCTCGGCTTCTTCCAGGGGCCGCGTCCGGGTGACGGCCCCGGCCATCCGGTGGGTCCGCTCCCGGAGCGAGCGCGGCTGGTTCCGTGGCGCAGGCCGCGTGGCCGTCGCGGTACTGCCCGGCGCCGCCCCCGCGGGGTGGCGCCGGGCAGCGTCCGGGTCAGGCGACGGCCGCCTGGACGCGGTCGATGTTCGGCGGCCAGAAGACCATCGAGGCGTGCCCGACGCAGCCGGACCAGATGTTGTTCGCCCCGTCGAGGAGCGCGGTCCAGTCGGGGTTGAGGAACTCGTCGCAGCTGGACCAGAGCGCGGTGTACGTGGTGGGACCGGGGGTCTCGTCGCCGGAGTTGAGGGCCTTGAGGAACGGGCTGTACATCAGCATGTCCTGGCAGGACGGCTGGACGGGGGCGCAGAGCTCCGTGCCGATGCCGCCGTGGTTGCCGCCGGCGATCGAGACGAAGTCGTCGACGTACTGGGTGCCGCCGAGGAACTTCAGGTACCACCGCGCCATCGGCGCGCCCATGGAGTGGGTGACGATGTCGACCTTGGCCGCCCCGGTCTTCGCCCGCAGCGCGGCGACCTCCTGGACCACCTCGGCGGCGCTGGCCTCCAGGCCCTGGAAGGTGTTGTAGTCCATGACCTGGAGCGCGTCGGGGTCCCAGCCCGCGGCCTCGAACCTGTTGACCATGTCGGTCCAGGAGATGGTGCCGTCCGTCCAGACGCCGTGGATGAAGAGGACCGGGTCGTGGGTGGCGGCCTGCGCCGGGGCGGCGGGCAGCACCGCGGCGGCCAGTGCGCACACGGCGGCCACGACGGCCGTCCGTGCTCTGACGAGGAGCTTGCGCATGCTACGGCTCTCCTTCGTGAGGGAAAGGGGGGCGGGCACCCGGCCCGGGAACCGGCGCTGTCGGTGCCGCCGCGAAGAAGGCTGGCACGCCGCGGCCGCCGGTCCAAGGTGTCGGGCACGGCTCCGGGCGAGCGCGCGGAGGGTCTGTTTTCCGTCACACGGTCATCCCCGTCACGAGTGTGGGCGCGCCCCTTGACCGGTGGGCCGCGGAGGGGGCACGCCCGCGCCCGGGCGGTCGTGGGACCGACCCGGGCACGGGGTTGCTCCGTCCCCGGCGGGTCAGCGGATCAGGGCCGCGTCGATGACGGTCTGGTCGACCTTGTTGCCCCGGGCCTCCTCACCGCTGTGGCGCAGCGACAGGCTCCGCGCGTCGGCGACCGAGGGACAGCGTCGCGCCGAGCGTGCCGTGGCGCAGTGCGGCGGTGGCCGGGACGGACCAGGTCGCGCCTCCGTCGAAGGACACCTCCAGCTTCGCCGTGGCCGGCTCGACGGGCCGTCCGTCGGTGTCGCGGAAGGAGATCGCCACGGGGACGGCCGTGCCCGCGCGGACCGTGCCGTACAGCGAGATGCCCTTCAGGGTCACGTCCGGGATCGGCATCGGCAGCCGCTCCGTGGTCGGCGTGGCCGACGAGCGGAACGTCCAGGCCGCGTGGACCGTCGTGCTCAGCGCCCCATGTGCCGAGGCGCGACGCCGCGAGTCCGGGGCCGGCAGTGACGCTGCCGGGGAACCCCCTGGGTGGGCCCGGGCCGGCTTCCCCGCCCGGCGCCGGGTGGGCCACAGCACACGGAGGATGCCTTGACCGGTCCTGCGCTCCGACGGCTAGAGTCCTTAAAACTTGCACTGCTAGTTTTAAGGAACGAGTTGTGGACCTCCAGCTTTCGGAAGAACAGACCGCCGTCCGCGCCCTCGCCGCGGACTTCGTGAACCGCGAGATCGTCCCCCACGCCACCGCGTGGGACCGCGCCGAGGAGGTCGACCCCGGCATCGTGAAGAAGCTGGGCGCGCTGGGCTTCCTCGGCCTGACCCTTCCCGAGGAGTACGGGGGCTCCGGCGGCGACCACCTCGCCTACGCCCTGGTCCTGGAGGAACTGGGGCGCGGCGACTCCGCCGTGCGCGGCCTGGTCTCGGTCTCCCTCGGGCTCGTGGCCAAGTCGGTCCATCACTGGGGCACCGAGGAGCAGAAGCGGCGCTGGCTGCCCCGGCTGACGTCCGGCGAGGCGCTCGGCTGCTTCGCGCTCACCGAGCCCGGCACCGGGTCGGACGCCGGGAACCTCACCACCCGGGCGGTCCGCGACGGCGACGACTACGTCATCGACGGCTCCAAGATGTTCATCACCAACGGCACCTGGGCCGAGGTCGCCCTGGTCTTCGCCCGCACCGGCGAGCCGGGTCACCGGGGCGTGAGCGCCTTCCTCGTGCCCACGGACTCCCCCGGCCTGACACGCACCCCGGTCCACGGGAAGCTGGGCCTGCGCGGACAGCCCACGGCCGAGCTGGTCTTCGAGGGCGTCCGCGTGGCCGCCTCCGCGCTGCTCGGACCCGAGGGGAAGGGCTTCGCGGTGGCCATGTCGGCGCTCGCCAAGGGACGGATGTCGGTGGCGGCCGGCTGCGTCGGCATCGTCCAGGCGTCGCTGGACGCGGCGGTCGCGTACGCCGGGCAGCGCGAGCAGTTCGGCACGCCGATCGCCGCGCACCAGCTGGTCCAGGAGATGCTCACCGACATCAAGGTCGAGCTCGACGCCGCCCGGCTGCTGGTGTGGCGCGTGGCCGACCTGATCGACCGGGGCGAGTCGTTCCAGACCGAGTCCTCCGTCGCCAAGCTGTACGCCTCCGAGGCCGCGGTCAAGGCCGCCAACACCGCCCTCCAGGTCTTCGGCGGCTACGGCTTCGTCGACGAGTACCCCGTCGGCAAGTACGTGCGCGACGCGCGCGTGATGACTCTCTACGAAGGCACCAGCCAGATCCAGAAGCTGCTCATCGGCCGCGCCCTGACCGGCGTCAACGCCTTCTGACCCCTCCCTCCCCCGCCCTCTCGCCTCCTGGAGTCCTGACCGTGCGACCCGTGTACTTCGCCGCCGCCCGGCGCACCCCCATCGGCCGCCTGCGCGGCGCGCTGTCCTCCGTACGCCCCGACGACCTCGCCGCCACCGCCGTCCGCGCCGTCCTCGACGCCGTCCCCGCGCTCGACCCCGCCCGCGTCGACGACGTCTACTGGGGCGCCGCCAACCAGTCGGGCGAGGACAACCGCAACGTGGCCCGGATGGCCCTGCTGCTCGCCGGGCTGCCCGACACCGTCCCCGGCGCCACCCTCAACCGGCTCTGCGCCTCCGGTCTGGAGGCCGTCACCACCGCCGCCCGCGCCATCGCCTCCGGCGAGGCCGACGTCGTCCTGGCGGGCGGTTCCGAGTCCATGAGCCGCGCCCCCTTCGTGCTCCCCCGCCCCGACCAGGAGCAGGAGATCCACGACACCAAGCTCGGCTGGCGCATGACCAACCCGCGGATGAAGGGACTCCACGGCGTGCTTTCCATGGGGGAGACCGCCGAGGAGGTCGCCGCCCGGTACGGCGTCAGCCGCGAGGACCAGGACGCCTTCGCCCTGCGCAGCCACCGGCTCGCCGCCGCCGCGCGGAAGGACGGCCTCTTCGACGCCGAGATCGTGCCCGTCGCCCTCGCCGACGGCACCGTCGTCGCCCACGACGAGTCGATCCGGCCCGACACCACCGCGGTGAAGCTGGCCGCCCTCAAGCCCGTCTTCCGGCCCGACGGCACCGTCACCGCCGGCAACGCCTCCCCCATGAACGACGGAGCCGCCGCCCTCCTCCTCGTGAGCGAGGAGGTGCTGCGCGAGCTGGACCTGGAACCCCTCGGCCGGTACGTGGCCGGCGCCAGCGCCGGCGTCCACCCCGACGTCATGGGCATCGGCCCCGTCCCCGCCGTCCAGCGCGTCCTCACCCGCAACCGGCGCGCCCTCGACGCCATCGACACCGCCGAGTTCAACGAGGCGTTCGCCGCCCAGGCCCTCGCCTGCGTCCGAGAACTCGGCATCGACCCGGAGCGGGTGAACCCCCAGGGCGGCGCGATCGCCCTCGGCCACCCCCTCGGCGGCTCCGGCGCCCGCCTCCTGACCACCCTCCTCCACCGCATGCGGCGCACCGGCGACCGGCACGGCCTCGCCACCATGTGCGTCGGCGTCGGCCAGGGCACCGCCGTGCTCGTCGACCGCGACTGACCTCCCTCCCTCACCGCAACCCCCTTCAGGAGAAGCACAGATGAGCCGTTTCACCGACAAGGTCGCCGTGGTCACCGGCGCCGCGCGGGGCATCGGCGCCGCCACCGCGCTGCGCCTCGCCGCGGAGGGCGCCGCCGTCGCCGTCGTCGACCTGAGCGCGGACCGGGCGCGTGCCACCGTCGACGCCATCACCGCCCAGGGCGGCACGGCGCGCGCCTACGGCTGCGACGTGGCCGACCTCGACGCCGTCGAGGCGGTCTTCGCCCAGGTCGCCTCCGACTTCGGCACCGTCCACATCCTCGTCAACAACGCCGGCGTCACCCGCGACAACCTCTTCTTCAAGATGCCCAAGGACGACTGGGACACCGTCCTCGCGGTCAATCTGACCAGCGCCTACAACTGCTCCCGGGCCGCCCAGACGTACATGGTCCGGCAGCGGTACGGAAAGATCGTCTCCCTGAGCTCCCGCTCCGCGCTCGGCAACCGCGGCCAGGCCAACTACGCGGCGGCCAAGGCCGGCATCCAGGGGCTCACCGCGACGCTCGCCATCGAACTCGGGCCCTACGACGTCAACGTCAACGCCGTCGCCCCCGGCTACATCGCGACCGCCATGACCGCCGCCACCGCCGCGCGGGTCGGCGCCGACGCCGAGGAGCACCAGCGGCTCGCCGCCGAGCGCACCCCGCTGCGGCGCGTCGGCCGGCCGGAGGAGGTCGCCTCCGTGGTCGCCTTCCTCGCCTCCGAGGACGCGTCCTACGTCAGCGGGCAGACCCTGTACATCAACGGTGGCGCACGCTGAGATCCGGTGCGTTCCACGCGGTGCACACCCACCGCAATGTGCCGGGCCACACAGCTGTGACGGGCTGTGCTGTGCTCGGCCACAGAACCGGCCCGGCACCCCTCCCGCCCGCGCCGACCCCCTGGATTCCGCTCTTCCGCTCCGTGCATCCTCTCGGTGCGCGCCGCGGTCCGGCCCCGAGAGGCCGGTCGTCCGCGGCGCCGTTCCGACCGGGCCGGGCCCTTGTCCGCCCGCTTTCGACCGTACGGAGAAGAGCCGCTCCATGAGAAGATTCCTCGCCGGATTCCGCACCGCCGTCGTGACGGCGGTCTGTACCCTCGCCGCCGCCGTGGCCCTGCCGGTGGCCCCCGCGCAGGCCGCCACCCACGACCCCGTGCTGTTCGTCCACGGCGTCTACATGGACGGGCCCACCACGTGGACCGACATGATCGCCGACTTCGAGCGTGAGGGCTGGGACCCCGACTCGCTGCAGATGATGAACTACAACTCCTTCCAGGACCTGGAGGCCAGCGCCGCCGAGGTGGTCCAGGAGGTCGCCGCGCTGCGGGCGAAGACCGGGGCGGCCAAGGTCGACATCGTCACCCACTCCATGGGCGCGCCGATGGTCCGCTGGTACCTGAAGTTCCTCGGCGGCACCCAGTACGTCGACGACTTCGTCTCGATCGCCGGCGGCAACCACGGCGGCATCGGGACCGAGTTCTGCGCCCCCGTCCAGCCGTCCTGCCAGGACATGCTGATGTACAGCCCGTTCCTGAACGCCCTCAACTCCGGCGACGAGACCCCCGGCCCGACGAACTACACCGCCATCTGGTCGAACTGCGACGAGGTGCTCAACCCGGACGCGACCGCCCTGCTCGACGGGGCGAACAACATCTGGGCCGGCTGCATCGGCCACCTCACCATGGCGGCCTGGCCGCCGAACTTCGACCGCACCCAGAACGCGGTCGCCTGACGCCCCGATGAGAGAGGCCCTGGTCACCACCGTGACCAGGGCTTCGTCGTGTTCCCGTCGCGGGTCAGGCGATGTCGACGACCGTGCGCAGGGCCTCGCCCGTGCGCATCTGGCGCAGCGCCTCGTCGATGCCGTCCAGCGGCACATGGTGGGTGATCATCGACTCCAGGTCGAGGCGTCCGGCGCGCCACAGGTCGATGATCGTCGCGTACGTGCGGCGCACATCGGCGCCACCGTAGAACGAGGGCAGGAGCTTCTTCTCGCTGCCGACCAGTTCGCCCATGCCGATGTCCGGAAGGTCCCGCTGCCCGCCGACGCCGACGAGGCAGACGGTGCCGCCGTTGCGTGCGGTGTCGTAGGCGGACCGGAGGGTGGCGGGCCTGCCGACGGCCTCGAAGGCGTAGTCGAATCCGACGCCGCCGGTGAGGCGCTTCACGGTGTCCTTGAGCTGCTCCGGGGCGGCCGTGTCGGTGGCGCCGAAGCCCAGCGCCCAGTCGCGCCGGTTGGGCGTGGGGTCGACGGCCAGGATACGCGCGGCGCCGGCGACCTTCGCGCCCTGGACGATGCTCATGCCCACGCCGCCGAGTCCGATGACGGCCACGGAGGAACCGGGCCGCACCCGGGCGGTGTTGAGCGCGGCGCCGATGCCGGTGGTGACGCCGCAGCCGATCAGCGCGGCGATGTCGTACGGCAGGTCGTCCGGGATCGGGACGGCGGCGTTGGCCGCGATCACGACCTCCTCGGCGAAGACGCCCGCGCCGAACATGCCGGGGACGGGGTCCTCGCCCACCCGGAAGTTGGGGGTGGCGAGGTTGCGGTACCCGCTGCGGCACAGGTGGCCCTCGCCGGCCCGGCAGGAGGGGCAAGCGTCGCACGGGGGCATCCAGCAGACGATGACGCGGTCGCCGGCCTTCACGCTTGTGACGCCCTGACCGACCTCGACGACCTCGCCGGCGCCCTCGTGGCCCAGCACGCAGGCCGTGGGGTGCGGTACGAGGCCGGTCATGACCGACAAGTCGGAGTGGCACAGGCCGGCCCGGTGCATCCGCACCCTGACCCGGCCGGGGCCGAAGGAGACGGCTTCCGCGTCGACGACGTCCAGTGTCTCGTCGCCGGTCTTACGAAGGACCGCAGCGCGCATGGTTCTCTCTTCTCGGGTCGGCGGGGCTCAGCCCCGGCGGGGCGGAACGGGCAGGTGGACGCTCTGGTACTCGAAGTAGCCGGCCAGGCCCTCGGGGCCGAACTCGCGGCCGATGCCGGAGTTCTTGAAGCCGCCGAAGGGGGCGGCGGGGTCGAGGCGGAAGCCGTTGACCGAGTAGGTGCCGGTGCGGACCCGGCGGGCGAACCGGACGCCGCGCTCCTCGTCGGCGGTGAAGACGGCGCCGGAGAGGCCGTAGTCGGAGTCGTTCGCGATCCGGACCGCGTCCTCCTCGGTCTCGTACCGCAGGAGGCAGACGACGGGCCCGAAGATCTCCTCCCGGGCGATGCGCATGTCGTTGGTGACCTCGCCGAACAGGGTCGGTTCGACGTACCACCCGGTCTCCCGGTCCGCGGGGGTCCCGCCGCCGGTCAGGACCTCGGCGCCCTCGTCCCGGCCGATACGGACGTAGTCCAGGACGCGCTGCCGCTGGTTGCGGGTGACCATCGGGCCGACGACGGTGGCGGGGTCCGCCGGATCCCCGACCTTCAGCGCCCGGAAGGCCTCGGTGAGCCGGGCGGCGACCTCGTCGTACCGGGAGGCGGGGGCGAGGACGCGAGTGAGGGCGACGCACGCCTGGCCGCTGTTGGCGGCGCAGGTGGCGCCGACGACGACGGGCAGGGCCGTGTCGAGGTCGGCGTCCTCCAGGAGGACGGCGGCGGACTTTCCGCCGAGCTCCAGGGACACCCGGGTGAGGTTCCGGGCAGCGGCGGCCATGACCGCCTTGCCCGCCGCGACGGAGCCGGTGAAGGCCACCTTGTCGATGCCGGGATGGGCGGCGAGGTAGGAGCTCGTCCCCCGGTCGGCGGGGAGCACCGACAGGACGCCCTCGGGCAACCCGGCCTCCTCGCAGATCTCGGCGAGGAGGAAGGCGTCGAGCGGAGTCTCCGGGGCGGGCTTCAGGACGACGGTGCAGCCGGCCAGGAGGGCGGGGGCCAGCTTTCCGGCGATGGTGAACTGCGGGACGTTCCAGGGGGTGATGGCGGCGACGACGCCGACGGGCTGCCGTCGGACGAGGACGGGCCCGGTGAGCCCCTCCCGTTCCTCCTCCAGCGTGAGTCGCTCGGCGGCGGCGAGCGCGGCGGCGAAGATGCCGACCGGGGCGAGGGCCTGGCCGCGCAGCGAGAAGCCCAGGGGCGAGCCGTTCTGCAGGGTGATGAGCTCCGCCATCTCCTGGTAGCGGGCGAGCAGGGCGTCCTTGATCCGGGTGACGACCTCGGCCCGTTCGGCGACGGCCAGCCGGGGCCAGGAACCGTGGTCGAAGGCGTCGCGGGCGGCGGCGACCGCCCGGTCGACGTCCTTCGGGTCGGCGTGCGGAACGCGGCCGACGACCTGCTGCGTCACGGGCGACACGACCTCGATGGTGGCGGCGCCGGCGGGCTCGACCCACCGGCCGCCGATGAAGAGTCTGTCGTACTGGGTGATCTCGGCCATGTGCCGTCTGTGCTCCTGGGGTGGGTGACGGTGTTCCGTCACGGAAGGACGATCGGGAAGGCGGTGCTCGGCTGTTCGAGGAGCGCCTGGAGGGTGGCGAGCGCGCCGGTGTCGCCGTCCGCGCGGATCGCCCCGGTGTCCAAGGCGTCGGTGAAGGCACAGCGGCCGGCGACGATCCGGTCGAGCGTGCCGCGCGCGAGACGGAGGGCGACCTGGGGCTCCTCGCCGCCGGGGGCGTCCCCGGGCAGCGGCGTGAGCACCCCGTTGCCGAGCAGCAGCGTCCACACGTCGCCGGTGTCCGTGAACTCCCAGCGCAGCAGCAGCCGGTGGGCGGCGGCCCGGGGGCCGTCCACGCAGACGGCCAGACTCTCGAAGACCTGCCGTGTGGTGAGGGCTGCGATCATGTCGACGGCGCCGAGGGAGAAGCCGGGCCGCGTCGGGGGCCGCTCGTCGTGCGGGGCGCGCAGCTCCTGGGCGCCGGTGAGGTAGAAGTTGCGCCAGGTCCCGTTCTCCTGGGCGTGGGCGAGCCGTTCGTACGTCGAGGCCAGCAGTTCGCGGGCCTCGGTGTTCGCCGGGGCTGCGAACACCACGTGGTTGACCACCTCGGCGACCCAGCGCAGGTCGTCCTCCTCGTACGAGGCCCGCGCCTTGGCGAGGACGGCGTCGGCGCCGCCCATGTAGGCCACGTACCGCTCGGCCTGTTCGACGGGCGGGTGCTGCCACAGGTGGGCGGGGTTGCCGTCGAACCAGCCCATGTAGCGCTGGTAGACGGCCTTGACGTTGTGGCTGAGGGAGCCGTAGTAGCCGCGGACGCTCCAGGCTCGGCCCAGCTCGCCGGGGAACGCGGTCAGTTCCTCGGCGATCTCGGGGCCGGTCAGGCCGCGGTTCATGAGGCGGACGGTCTGGTCGTGGAGGTACGCGTAGGCGTCGCGCTGTTCGGTGAGGACGCGGTGGACGCGGTCGCGGCCCCAGGTGGGCCAGTGGTGGGAGCCGATGAGAACCTCGGCGTCCTCGAAGAGCCGGAGCGACTCGGTGAGGGAGGCTGCCCAGGCGTGGGCGTCGCGGACGAGGGCTCCGCGGAGGGTGAGCACGTTGTGCAGGGTGTGGGTGGCGTTCTCCGCGATCAGTAGGACCCCGAGGTCGGGGAGGGCGAGGTTCATCTCGCTCGGCGCCTCGGTCTCGGGGGCGAGCTGGAAGACGAACCGCACGCCGTCCAGCGTCGCCTCCTGTCCGGTGGCCTCCACGGTGAGGGTGGGCGGGATCAGCCCGAAGCCGCCCCGGGACATGCCCTGGGCCAGCCCGAAGCCGACCATGCCCTCGGGCCCCGCGGGCAGCCGAGCGCCGTACATGTAGGAGGCGCGGCGGCGCATGGCGGGGCCGGCGAAGACGTTCTCGCTGACCGCGTGCTCCATGAAGCCCTCGGGGGCGACCACGGCGCAGTCCCCCGCGGCGACCGTCGCGGGGTCGGTGACGCCGTGGACGCCGCCGAAGTGGTCGCCGTGGCTGTGGGTGTAGATGACGGCCGTGACGGGGCGGTCGCCGCGGTTGCGCCGGTAGAGCGCCAGGGCGGCCTCGGCCGTCTCCCGCGAGCAGAGCGGGTCGATCACCACCACACCGGTGCCGCCCTCGACCAGGGTCATGTTGGAGCCGTCCAGGCCCCGTACCTGATGGACGCCGGGGACGACCTCGAACAGGCCCTGGAGGGAGTTGAGTTGCCCGATCCGCCACAGGTGGGGGTGGACGGTGTCCGGGCAGTCCTGGTCCAGGACCGCCCAGCGCTCGTTGTCCCAGACGACGCGGCCGCGGCTGTCGCGGATCACGCAGGGTTCGAGCCGGTCGACCAGGCCGCGCGTGGCGTCGGCGAAGTCGGTGCGGTCGTGCGGGTCGGGCCCCGCGGGGTCGAGGTCTGCGGTGTACATGGGTGTCCTTCCGCCGGCTCCGCGACGGGGCCGCGGCCGGCCTGCGCGTCGGGGGATCAGCGGAGCGGGGCGGGCCCGCGGCCGGCCGGGCGGGCGTACAGGGCCTCGATCTCCTTGGCGTACTTCTCGGTGACGACCTTGCGCCGCACCTTCATCGTGGCCGTCAACTCGTCACCGTTGGCCTCCCAGAACACGGGCAGGACGGTGAAGGCGCGGACCTGCTCCACGCGGGCGAGCCGGCCGTTGCCCCGGGTGACGCCCTCCTCGACCGCGGCGCGGACCTTCGGGTGCCGGGCGAGGGCTGCGGGGCCGGTGTCGGTGAGGCCCTGGGCGGCGGCGAAGGCGCGCGCCTCCTCGGGGTCGAGGGTGATGAGGGCGGTCACGTGGGGGCGGGTGTCGCCGATGGCGACGATGGAGCCGATCAGCGGGCACTCCAGCTTGACGGAGTTCTCGATGTGGGACGGCGCCATGTTCTTGCCGGACGAGTTGATGATCACGTCCTTCTTGCGGTCGACGATGCGGACGTAGCCGTCGGCGTCGAGGGTGGCGACGTCGCCGGTGTGCAGCCAGCCGTCGGCGTCGACGGCCTCCGCCGTCTTCTCGGGGTCGTTGCGGTAGCCGCGCATCACGCCGGGGCTGCGGAGCAGCAGTTCGCCGTCGTCGGCGAGCCTGACCTCGACGCCGTGCCGGGCCTGGCCGACGGTGCCGGGGCGCCGCTTGCCGGGCATGTTGGCCAGTCCCGCCGCCGCGGTCTCGGTCATGCCCCACACCTCGCAGAGCGGCACGCCGAGCGCCATGAAGAACTCCAGGGCCTCTGGGGCGATCGGCGCTCCGCCGGACGTGGTCACCCACATCCGGTCGAGACCGAACTCCTCGCGGAGGGGGCGGAGCACCCGCTCGTCGGCGAGCGCGAGGAGCTTTTGCTCCGCGGGGGCCAGGACGGTCCCGGCCACCTCCGCGCGGGCCGCGGCGGTGCCGAGGCGGAAGGCTTCCTCGAAGGCGGCCTCGGCCTGTCCGGTCCGAGCGGCGAGGGCCTGTTCGATCTGGGCCTTGATCTTGTACCAGATCATGGGTACGCCCATGAAGCCGGTGGGGTGCACGTCCTTGAGGACCTGGATCACGGTCTTGCCGTCGCGCACGGTGGTGACCGTGGACCCCGTGGCGATGGGGCCGTAGTGGGCCGACCAGCGGTTGGCGAGGTTGGCGTCGGGGAGGTACGACACCATGCTGCCGCGCAGGTCGGTGCTGCCCGTGATCTCGGTCTGCGAGGTCATGTTGCTGCTCAGCGAGAAGAGCAGGTTGCCGTGGGTCAGTTCGACGCCCTTGGGGGCGCCGGTGGTGCCCGAGGTGAAGATGAGGGTGAGCAGGTCGTCGCGGGTGACGGCCCGCCAGGCGGCGTCGAAGTCGAAGCCCGCCGGTTCCCGGGCTTCGAGGCCGGCGAGGCCGACGGCGCCGTCCGCCTCGCCGTCGACACAGACCACGGTGCCGGTCCCGGCCTGGCGTCCCGCGTCGCGTACCCGGTCGAGGAACTGCTCCTCGCAGACGACGACGTCGTTGCCCGCCACGGAGAACAGATGGGCGATCTGGTCGGCCGGGTAGGTGTTGTAGACCGAGTACGAGGCGGCGCCGAGGTGCATCACGGCGGCGTCGACCAGGTGGAACTCGGGGCGGTTGGTGAGCATGAGCGCGACGGTGCTGCCGCGGCCCACGCCGAGCGAGGCGAGACCGGCCGCGATGCGACGGACCCGCTGGTCGTACTGGTGCCAGGTGAGGGTCACCGTGCCGTCCGACGAGCGCAGGGCGGTCTCGTCGGGAACGGCGGCGACGGTGGCCTGGAAGACGTGGCAGAGGCTCGCCGCCTCGGCCACCTGTCCGGGCGACATCATGTCGGACACGTTCGGCCTTTCTGGGTTTCTCCGGGAGCCGGACGCCGGCTCAGGCGGTGGCGTCCGACAGGGCCTTGGCGGCCTCGGCCGCCTTCGCCGCCTTGGCCTGCGCGTGTGCGGCGCGGAAGGCGTCGACCGCGCGCTGGTGGTCGCCCGAGGCGAAGCACTCCTTCTCGGTGGCGAGGGCCGCGTCGAGGGTGAGGTTGGCGGTGTCGAGCCAGATCCTGTTCAGGGCCTGCTTGGTGCCCTGGACGGCGCGGACCGTGCCGCCGGCCAGCCGGGTGGCGAGGGCGTGCGCCTCGTCGAGCAGGCTCTCGGGCTCCACGACGCGGTTCACCAGGCCGATCCGCTCCGCCTCGGCCGCGGTGAGCTTGTCACCGGTGAGCAGGTACTCCTTGGCGCGCGCCATGCCGACCAGCCAGGGCCAGGCGATGAGGCCGCCGTCGCCGGCGACGACGCCGACCGTCACGTGAGGGTCGGAGATGACCGCGGTGCGCGACATGAGGGTGATGTCGCAGAGCAGCGCGAGCGTGGCCCCGAGGCCGACGGCGGGGCCGTTGATCGCCGCGACGACCGGCTGGGGGACTTCCAGCAGGTCGGTGACGATCTTACGGGCGTCCTTGAAGAAGGCGTCGAGCACCGGTCCCGCGCCGGGCCGGGGGCCCTTGAGGACGTTGCCGCCCGCGGAGAACGCCTTGCCGCGGCCCGTCAGCACCACGGCCCGGACGTCGTCGTCCTTGCGGATCTCGGCGAAGACCCGGGCCAGTTCGCTGTGCAGGGGGATGTGGATCGCGTTGTAGTCGTCGGGGCGGTTGAGCTCCACCGTGAGGACATGTCCGTCACGGCGGAAGGCCAGGTACTCGTAGTCGGAGTAGCGCTCGGTGCTGTTCATGCGTCCTCTTCCAGGGAACTGAGCCAGGCCGGCTACACAGAAGTAGATCGAATTTCCATCAACTTGTGTGGCATCTCGACTTGGCCAAGCGGGCCTCAAGTTCGATGCTGAGCCTAATCACCGTTAACCTAAGCGTCAACGGCCACCTTGGCCGGCGGAGCCGCCGCGGCGAAGGAGGCGACGTCCCGCTCGGGCCTGACCAGCCGCATCGCGGTCAGCGCCGCGACCAGGAGGAGGGCTCCGAGGCCGGCGAAGCCCAACCGGTAGCCGTCGAGCGGGTCCGCCGCGGCGTCCACCAGGCCGCCCAGGACCAGGGGGGCCAGGACGCCGCCCATGCTGTAGCAGCTGACCATCACGCCGATGACCGTGCCGCGCTGACGGGCCGGGGTGACGTCCGAGACGAGCGCCCAGGCCACGCCCTGCGCCCCCACGCACAGGGACGTGCCGACCACGAGGAAGAAGACCTGCGCCGGACCGCGCCCAAGGGCCGGCCAGAGCATCGTGCACAGCCCGGCGACCGCGACCAGTACGCAGGACAGCAGGCCGCGCGAGGCCCTCACACCGGCCCCCCGCTTGGTCATGGTCCGAGAGACGGCCCCGAAGACGATCATGAGCACACCACCGCTGCCGTAGGTCAGCGCCACCAGCCACCCGGTGGTGGTGGCGTCGTACCCCAGGCCCTGACGCAGGGCGAGCGGCAGCCAACTGACCTTGATCGCGACGCTCGCGTAGGTGGCGAAGAACAGGACGGTGAGTCCGACGACGGTGCCGGAGGCGAGCAGCCGGCGGTACGGCACGCGCTCCGGCAGATCGACGAAGATCGATCCCGCATGGCCGACCGCCTCGGGGCCGTCGCGGCCCACGAGCAGCCAGACGACGACCCAGACCAGGCCCGCGGCGGCCGTGACGGCGAACGCCGCATGCCAGTCGAAGCGCGCCACCACGGCAGTGATCACCGGAGCGGCGACGAGCGGGCCGAAGGACGCGCCGGCGATGACGAGGGAGGTGGGCAGCGTGCGCCGGTCGGCCGGGAACCAGCTGTGCGCGACACCGAGAGCCATGGCGGCCGAGGGCCCTTCGGCGAACCCGAGGAGCATCCGGCTGACCAGCAGGACCGTGAAGCTGGTGCTCCACACCATCGGGAGCAGGCAGAGCACCCAGAGCAGGGCGACACCCCCCAGCAGCCAGCGAGCGGGGATCCGGCCGGTCAGGAAGCCGCCCGCGACGGCACCCGCCGCGTACAGCCAGAAGAATCCGCTCTGGACGACGCCGAACTCGCCGGCGTCGATGCCGAGGTCGTGGAGGAGGTCGACGCCGACGAGGCCGACGACGGCCTTGTCGGCGTAGTTGAGGAGCATGAAGGCGAGGAGCGCCATCACCATGAGCCAGGCCCGGCGGCGGTACGACGGGGGCGCTGCGTCGGCGGGCGTGGACGGGGGCAGGGAGTCGGCAGCCATGGGCGACCTTCTTCGCAGGAGGGAGTCGTGGGCTGGACGCACCCACACGGGATCCGCGGCCGCAGTCCTCGCTGAGGTGCGCGTCACAGACCCGGCCGCCGCACACGAGTGAACCACCGCATGAACGACCAGACAAGGCATCGCCCTATCGATGGCTAACTTGTGGCTAGCTGGCCTGGCCGAACGGGTCTCATGGAGGCGATCAGTGGATCACTTGGAAGTCCTCCTCCGGGCGGCACGACAACGGGCCCGGTCCTCGCGAGGAAGGATCGGGCCCGCAGCGGGATCGTCGGAGTGTCAGTCCTCCGGAGGCGTGTCCACCGGCAGGCCGAGCACCGTCCGCCCGAGGGCGACGATCTCCCGGCGGAGCGCCCGGCGGGTCCAGAGCTCGTCGGCCTGGCTGAGCGTGGTCACGACGGTGTGCGCCGTGTGGACCAGCAACTCAGCCTCCGCCGAGGACAGTTCGGGCTGGTGACCGGAGAGGAGGGCCGTCCACTCGGTGACGTAGTCGTGCTGCATCCGGCGGACGGCCTGCCGTTCCTCGGCGGGCACGTTGACGATCTCGTGGAGCAGCGCCCTCATGGCGTCGCCGTGCTGGATGCTGACCCGCACGAACGAGTGCAGGGCGCCGTCGAGAGCCTGGCCGGGCTCCTCCGCGTACTCCAGGGCCGCCGACAGGTCGAAGAGCATCGCCTCCAGGCAGCGGGTCAGCGCCGCGACGAGGATCGCGGACTTCCCGGCGAAGTGGTGGTACAGGCTGGGGCCCGCCATGCCGGCGGCGGCGGCCGCGATGTCCTCCATGCCGACCGCCTCGTACCCCCGCTCGGCGAAGAGCCGGGTGGCGACGGTGAGGACCGCCTCGCGGCGCGAGACCGGCAGCAGGCGGCCGCGCGGCACCGGCCGCCGCCCGCCCTCGGCCTCCTCGTCCGGAGCGAGCCCCCGGAACGCGCAGAGGAGTACGGCGAGATCCGTCATCAGCGGCCGGGCACGGGCGGGCTCGACCTTCCCCGCGTGCTGGCTCATGGCGGCGAAGACGGCGATGACCGCCCGCAGCAGCAGCTCGGCCCCGCCGGCCGTCAGGTCCGGACGGGAGGCGGCGATCGCGGCCCGCAGCGGCTCTATGGTGGCGATGTACCGGGTGCGCAGCTCCTTGCGCTGCTCCGCCGGCAGGTGCGGCAGCTCCCGCTCCCAGAGGACACCCGTGTGACGGCGCTCCAGCATGGCCCCGGCGACCGCGTCGAGCATCTCGCGCAGATCGCTGTACTCGCCCTGGAAGGGCTGGGTGTTCTTGTCGATCGCGTCCACCAGGGTGGCGTGCAGCAGCTCCTGCTTGCCCCGGAAGTGCCGGTACACGGCGGGGCCGGAGATGCCGACCGCCTCGGCGATGTCGGAGATGCCCACGTTGTGGAATCCGGACGCGCGGAACTGCTCGGAGGCGGCAGCGACGATCTGCTGCTTCCGGTCCCGGGGGCGCGTGCTCCTCGGCCGGGCTTCGGTCATCGGGCTGGCATCTCCCCTGTTCAGTTCGCTGCTTCGGCAGCTCGATGGTAACGGCCCGGCCGACCGCCCGATCCGCCGGCCGGGCCGTTCCCGGCCACGTCAGCGGTACAGCGGGAGGATGTGCCCCGACATGAATTGAGACTCCGGGGTCGCCAGGTAGCGGACGGCGCGGGCCACGTCCGCCTCGGTGCCGACGCCGGCCATCAGCTCCTCGGCGCGCCGGGCGTCACGCTCTCCGATCTCGCGGGCCCGCATCCGCAGCCGGCCCGTCGCGATGGGGCCGGGCGCGACGCAGTTGGCGCGGACGCCGCGCGGGGCGAGGTCGGCGGCGAGGTAGCGGGTGTAGTGCATGACGGCGGCCTTGCTGACGCCGTAATGCGCGTACGAGCCCACGTCGTTGGGCTTGACGCCGGTGACGGAGCCCATGGTGACGATGGCCGGCCGGTCGGCGCCGAGCAGGGCGGGCAGCGCGGCCTGGACCGTGGTGACGGTGCCGTAGAGGTTGCGGCGCATGACCTCGTCGAGCTGTTCGAGGTCGACGGCCGAGCCCCGGTTCCCGTCCAGCGGGCCCGATCCGCCGCCCGCGTTGCAGACGAGGGCGTTCAGCCCGCCCCACTCCGCGGTGACCCGGGCGACGACCTCCTCCATGGCGGCCCCGTCGGTGGTGGACGCCTGGGCGGAGACGACCCGGGCACCGGCCTCCTCCAGCTCGCTCATGACTGTCCGCGTCTGGTCGTCGTCGTAGGCGAGGTAGCCGTCGAAGTCGACGTCGACGACGGCCACGTCGTGGCCGGTGCGTGCGAGCTCCAGCGCGACGGCCCGGCCGATGCC
The DNA here is from genome assembly GCF_050917515.1 of Streptomyces sp. JL2001. Lineage (NCBI taxonomy): Bacteria > Bacillati > Actinomycetota > Actinomycetes > Kitasatosporales > Streptomycetaceae > Streptomyces > Streptomyces sp. JL2001. Next base: position 626,956 of record NZ_CP169421.1, read on the forward strand.
GCGTGCGGCGCCGGTCACCAGCGCCGTCCGCCTGCTGCCGTGGGACTCCTGCATGGTGGTCTCCCGAGGTTCGTGGGGTGGATGGGTCCGGCCGGGCGGGCCGGGAGGACACGCGCTAGCGGACGACGCCCGCGGCGCGCAGCCCCGCGACGGCCTCCGGGCCGTAGCCGGCCTGGGCGAGCACCTCGTCGGTGTGGGCGCCGACGACCGGCGCGGGCTCCGGATCGGCGGCGGGCGTGCCCGAGAAGCGGGGCACGGGAGCGGGTTCGACGCCGCCGTGCGGGCCCGTGCGGAAGGTGCCCCGGGCGGCGTTGTGGGGGTGGTCCGGCGCCTCGGTCAGGGAGAGGACCGGAGTCACGCAGGCGCCGCGCCCCTCGAAGGCCGCCGCCCACGCGTCGCGGGGGCGGCCCGCGAAGACGGTGGCGAGCCCCTCGCGCATGGCGGGCCAGGCGGTGCGGTCGTACTGGTCGGCGAAGACGGGATCGTCCTGGAGCCCGAGGACTTCCAGCAGCGCCGCGTAGGAGCGCCGGTCGCCGATGCCGAGGGCGACGTGGCGGCCGTCGGAGCAGCGGTGGACGCCGTACCAGGGGCAGCCGCCGTCGATGGTGTTGGCCGCGCGCTGGTCCTTCCAGCGGCCCTGGGCGAGGAAGCCGTGGACCATGGCGAGGAGGGAGGCGGAGCCGTCCGTCATGGCGGCGTCCACGACCTGGCCGCGTCCGGTGACCCCGGCGCTGACGAGGGCACTGACGACGCCGAAGGCCAGGAGCAGGCCGCCGCCGCCCATGTCGCCGAGGAGGTTCAGCGGGATCACCGGCTCCTCGCTCCCGCCGATGGCGTGGAGCGCGCCGGTGAGGGCGATGAAGTTGATGTCGTGCCCGGCCTCCTGGGCCAGCGGGCCGTCCTGGCCCCAGCCGGTCATCCGGCCGTAGACCAGGGCCGGGTTGCGGGCGAGGAGCGCCTCGGGGCCTACGCCGAGCCGTTCGGCGACGCCGGGGCGGAAGCCCTCGATCACGATGTCCGTGTCGGCGGCGAGCGCCAGCACGACGGCCGTGCTGTCCGGGTGCTTGAGGTCGAGGGTGAGGGAGCGGCGGCCCCGGTGCAGGACCGGGGCGGGGTTGGCCAGTCCGGCCTCGTCGGGCCGGTCGAGGCGGATGACGTCCGCGCCGAGGTCGCCGAGGAGCATGCCCGCGTACGGGGCGGGGCCGATGCCGCCCAGTTCCAGCACGCGGACGCCGGCCAGGGGGCCGTTGGTGTCGAGCCCCGACGGGGGCAGGGGGTTCATGGTCGCGGTTCCTCGTTCCGTGGGTCCCGGCCCCGCGCCCGGCCGACGGGGGCGCGGGCGGGGGGCCGGTGGTCAGCCGTTCGTGCCGAAGCGGGGGGCTCGCTTCTCCACGAACGCGCGGCGCGCCTCCTCGGCGTCGGGTGACGCCGCGCACCAGGCGTACGTCTCGGCCTCCAGGGGCAGGTAGTCGCCGAGCGACAGGGTCTGGGCGGCCAGCAGGTTGCGGCGGGTGCGGGCGACGGCATGCGGTGAGAAGGACACGAGCTGCCCGGCGGTCTCCCGGACCTTCCCGGACAGCTCCTCCGGCGGAAGCACCGCGTTGACCAGCCCCCAGTCGGCGATCTCCCGGCCGCGCAGCTTCGGCGAGAGCAGCATCAGTTCCCTCGCCCTGGCGGGGCCGACGAGGCGGGTGAGGTGCCAGGACGCCCCGAGGTCGCCGGCGAAGGCGACCTTGACGAAGGCGGTGCTGAGCACGGCGGTGGTGTCGGCGTACCGGAAGTCGCAACCGAGCGCGAAGGACAGGTGGGCGCCGGCGATGCCGCCGCGCAGCTCCGCGATGGTCGGCGTGTTCATGTCGTACATGAAGTGGACCAGGCGGGTGTAGTGCAGCAGCGAGGTGCGGCCCGCGAGGTGGTCGCCCGGCGGGTACGGGGGCGGGGTCGTGTCGGAGTTGTCCCGGCCGACGCCCCAGTGCGGGCCGGTGCTTGTGAGGACGGCGGCGCGGACGGCCGGGTCGTTCTCGGCGCGTTCGAGGGCGTCGAGCAGGCCGTCGGCCATCTCGATGGTGAAGGAGTTGCGGCGCTCGGGGCGGTTCATCGCGATGGTGGCGACGCCGTCGGCGACCGTGGAGATGACGGTGTCCGTCATGGTGTGTCTCTCTGCTCGGAAGGCGAGGGGGGCGGTCGCGCGGGGATCAGCCGTGCGCGGCCGCGGCCTCGTGGGGCCAGGGGGCGCGCTCCACGACCCGTGCGCGCAGCGTGCGGGCCTCGCGGGGCATGTTCCAGGTGACGGCGGCGGTGGTCCGGCCGTCCCGCCCGTAGAGGGCGGCGAAGGGGCCCTCGTCCGGATCGCCGGCGACCACGAGGACGTCGGCGTCCTCGGAGGGCCGGCCGTAGGCCTGGATCCTGACGTCGTACTGGTCGGTCCAGAAGTACGGCACGGGGGCGAACGGCTCCCGTCGGCCGAGCAGGGTGCGGGCGGCCGCCATGCCCTGTTCGGTGGCATTCATGCGGTGCTCGACGCGGATCCTGCCGTGGTCGGGGTGGAGCCAGGAGGCGACGTCGCCCGCCGCCACGACGCCGGGGGCAGCCTCGCAGAACGCGTCGCAGAGCACTCCGTCACCGAGGGGCAGGCCGCTGTCGCGCAGCCAGTCGACGGCGGGCGCCGAGCCGATCGCGACCAGGACCACCTGGGCGGGGAGCGTGGCGCCGTCGTCCAGGCGTACGCCGGTGACCCGGCCGTCCTTCTCGGTGAAGCCGACGACGCCGGTGGCGCAGCGCAGGTCGACCCCGCGGGCGCGGTGCAGGCCGGCGACCCGGGCGGCGACCGCGGGGCCCAGCTGACGCACCATCGGTGCGGGCAGCGGATCCACCAGGGAGACGGCGCAGTCGAGTTCACGGGCCACGGCCGCGGCCTCGGCGCCGAGGAATCCGGCGCCGACGACCACGACGGAGGGGGCCGCCCGCAGGGCGTGGCGCAGTGCCAGGGCGTCCTCCAGGTCGCGCAGCACGTGCACGCCGTCGAGGTCGTGGCCGTACGGCAGCCGGCGGGGCCGTACGCCGGTGGCGATGACGAGGCCGTCGTACGGGACGCGTGCGCCGTCCGCCAGTGCGACGGTGCGTCCGGCCAGGTCCAGGCCGACGGCGGCGCGGCCGAGCAGCCACTCCGCGTCGAGCCCGTCGCGCGTCTCCGCGGGGCGCAGGGCGAGCCGTCCGGGCTCCCACTCCCCCTTGAGTACCTGCTTGGACAGCGGCGGCCGGTCGTAGGGCGGGTGCCGTTCCTCACCGACGATCGTGAGGTGTCCGGTGTGGCCCTCGCGGCGCAGGGTCTCGGCGGCGGTCAGGCCGGCGGCGGAGGCGCCGACCACGACGATCCGGGAGGGCGTCACCGGTCGTTCACCTCGATGGCGAGGGCGGGGCAGAGCAGCGCCGCCTCGCGGACGGAGGCGTGCAGTTCGGGGCCGGGGTTCTCGATCAGGAGGAAGGCCACGCCGTCCTCGTCGCGCTGGTCGAAGACGTCGGGCGAGGCGACCACGCACTGCCCGCCGCCGACGCACTTGGCCTCGTCGATGTGGATCTTCATGGGTGGGGGTCCTCTCGGGTCTTACCAGGTCACCAGGAGCGAGTGGGCTCCGTAGATCGACATGTCGTGCTTGAAATCGATGTCGCCGAGCGGCTGGGCGAGGGCCAGCGTGGGGATGCGGCGGAAGAGGGTGCCGAAGACGACCTGGAGCTCCACACGGGCCAGTTGCTGTCCCAGGCACTGGTGGACGCCGAAGCTGAAGGCGAGGTGGTGGCGGGCGGGGCGGGTGACGTCCAGGTCGTCCGCCGGGAGCGTGGACTCGGTCTCGAACGCCTCCGGGTCGCGGTTGGCGGTGTCGATCGCGCAGACGATGCCTTCGCCCTTGCGGATCAGCTGTCCGCCGATCTCCATGTCCTCGCCGGCGACGCGGCGCAGACCGCTGTGGACGACGGTGAGGTAGCGCAGGAGTTCCTCGACGGTGTTCGCGATCAGCGCCGGGTCGTCGGCGTGGGTCCGCACCTTCTCCAGCTGTTCGGGGTGGCTGAGGAGGGCCGCCGTGCCCAGGGCGATCATGTTCGCCGAGGTCTCGTGGCCGGCGGTGAGGAGCAGGAGGGCCATCTTGGCCAGCTCGTCACGGGTGCGGAGACCGGTCTTGAGCTGTTCCTGGGCCAGTCGGCTGAGGAGGTCGTCGGCGGGTGCGATGACCTTCTCGTCGAGCAGGCCGCCCAGCAGGTCGAGGAGCCGGTCGGTGGCGGCGACGGTGTCCTCCGGGGTGGAGGCCCGGTCGACGAACGCCTTGGTGAGGCCGTGGAACTCGTCCTGCGCGGCGTACGGCACGCCGAGCAGTTCGCAGATCATCAGGGAGGGCACGGGCAGGGCGAAGACCTCGACCAGGTCGACCGGCTTCGGCCCGGCCAGCAGGGAGTCGATCAGCTGGTCGGTGATCCCCTGGATGTGGTCGCGCAGCGCCTGCATCCGGCGGGCGGTGAAGTCGCGGGCGAGCACTCGGCGGGGCTCGTCGTGCTCGACCGGGCCGTCGCTGGTGAAGAAGGACTTGGCGCGCTTCCGCCGGGCCTGGATGGCGGCGGACTGGTGCGGGTAGCCGGGGTTGTCCGTGTCGGAGCTGATCGCCGGGTGGCTGAGCACGGCACGGATGTCCTCGTGGCGGGTGACCAGCCAGGGCTCGCTGCCGTCCCAGATGCGGATCCGGCTGACCGGCGCGGCGGCCTGGAGGTCGACGAGCGCCGGCGGGGGGTCGAACGGGCAGCGCGCGGCCCGTTCCATCGGGAACGCGGGGGCTGCGGGGGTATCGGCCATGGGATCTCCCTGGAGTCACGAGCGGAGCGCCACTGCCCCCTCGATCACTGTTTCGATTCAAACCATAGTTAACTTAGAGACGTGGATGTCAAGCCTTGTAGCTCTATTGAGGCGCCTCGCGTTGATCACACCCTAATCATCGATCACATGAAATCAGCGCGCAGATTGCGCTCCCGGTGCCGCCACACCTTGACTCGCATCGGGGCGAGGGTCGAAAGTTAACGGCGATTAGACACTCAAAGGGAGGTCTCATGGGCCGCAGAGTGCTGGTGGCGGGCGTCGGCATGGTGCCGTTCGCCAAGCCCAGTGCCGCCAAGACGTACGACGACATGGGGGCGGGAGCCGTGAAGGCGGCCCTCGACGACGCCGGTCTCCCGTACGCCGGCGTCCAGCAGGTGTACGCCGGCTATGTGTACGGCGATTCGACCTGCGGGCAGCGGGTGGTCTACCGATTCGGTCAGACCCGGGTTCCGGTGCTCAACGTCAACAACAACTGCGCCTCGGGCTCCTCGGCGCTGTGGCTGGCCCGCCAGGCGGTCGAGAGCGGCGCCGTGGAGTGCGCGCTCGCGGTCGGCTTCGAGCAGATGCCGCCCGGCGCCCTCGGGGCCAAATGGGCCGACCGCCCCACGCCGCTGACCGACTTCGCCGCCGCCCTCCACGACGTGTACGCGGTCGATCCCGGCCTGCCGATGACCCCTCAGTACTTCGCCGCCGCGGGTGTGGAGTACATGGAGAAGTACGGCATGGCGCCGGAGACGTTCGCCAGGGTCTCGGTGAAGGCGCGGACACACGCGGCGAACAACCCCTACGCGGTCTTCCGCGACCCGATCACCCTCGACGACGTGCTCGGCTCACCGGCCGTCGCCGGTCCGCTGACGCGGCTGCAGTGCTGCCCGCCCACCTGCGGGGCCGCGGCGGCGATCGTCTGCTCCGAGGAGTACGCCCGTGCCCACGGCCTGCGCCCGAAGGTCGCCATCGCCGCCCAGACGCTCCAGTCGGACGCGGAGGGACTCTTCGACAAGCGGAGCGCCATGTCGCTGGTCGGCTCGGACGTGACCCGCGCGGCGGCGGCGGAGGTGTACGAGAAGGCCGGCGTCGACCCGCGGGACATCAAGGTCGTCGAGCTGCACGACTGCTTCACCGTCAACGAGGTCCTCACCTACGAGGGCCTGGGCCTGTGCGAGGAGGGCGGCGCCGAGAAGTTCGTCCTCGACGGCGACAACACCTACGGCGGTCGCGTCGTCACCAACCCCTCGGGCGGCCTGCTCTCCAAGGGCCACCCGCTCGGCGCCACGGGCCTCGCCCAGACCGCCGAGATCACCTGGCAGCTGCGCGGGGAGGCGGGCGCACGCCAGGTCGAGGACGTCACCCTCGGCCTCCAGCACAACCTCGGCCTCGGCACCGCCGGGGTCGTCACCCTCTTCGAGAAAGTCTCCTGACCCATGCCCATCGACCCCGCCGTCATCGGCACCCGCACCCCGGCGTTCTCCACCGTCGCCGAACGGGGCCGGCTGCGCTTCTTCGCCGCCGCCACCGGCCAGGACGACCCGGTCTACCGCGACGTGGAGGCGGCGAAGGCCGCGGGCCACCCCGACCTGCCGATCCCTCCCACCTTCCTCTTCTGCCTGGAGATGGACGACCCCGACCGGGGCTCCTTCCTCGCAGACCTGGGCGTCGACGTCCGGACGATCCTGCACGCCGGACAGCGGTTCGACTTCCACGAGCAGGCGTACGCCGGAGACACCCTGACCTACACCACCGAGGTGAAGGACGTGTACGCGAAGAAGGGCGGCGCCCTGGAGTTCATCGTCCGCGCCACCCACGTCACCCGGGGCGAGACTCCGATCGCCACCCTGACCGGCACCATCGTGGTGCGCGACCCGAAGGCGGGCCAGTGACGACCACCCTGAGGCCGGGCGCCACGCTCACGCTGGAGTGCCCGAAGATCACCCGTACCGCGCTCGCCCTCTACGCGGGCGCCTCGGGCGACCACAACCCGGTGCACATCGACATGGACGCCTGCCGGGCGGTCGGCATCGACGACGTCTTCGCCCACGGCATGCTCTCCATGGCCTACCTCGGCCGCCTCCTGACCGACTGGGTGCCCCAGGAGCGCATCGCCTCGTACGAGGTGCGCTTCACCTCCATCACCCCGGTCAACGCCACCCCGACCTGCACCGGCGTGGTCACCAGGGTCGAGGACGGCCTCGCCCACCTCGACCTCACCGTCCTCCTGCCCGACGGCACCGTGACCCTCCGGGGCTCCGCCACCCTCACCACCGAACGATAAGGACCACCATCATGGGAACCCTGGACGGCAAGGTCGCCCTCGTCTCCGGCTCGGGCCGCGGCATCGGCCGCGAGGTCGCGCTCAAGCTCGCCTCCGAGGGCGCGGCGGTCGTCATCAACGACCTCGACAAGGAGCCCGCGGAGGCCACCGTCGCGGACATCGTCGCCGCCGGCGGCAAGGCCGTCGCCTGCGTCGGCTCGGTCGTCGAGGACGACTTCGCCGACCGGTTCGTGAACACCGCGGTCGACACCTTCGGCGGCCTCGACATCATCGTCAACAACGCCGGCTACACCTGGGACACCGTCATCCAGAAGATGACCGACGAGCAGTGGGACGCCATCCTCGACGTCCACCTCAAGGCCCCGTTCCGGATCCTGCGCGCCGCCCAGCCGTACATCAAGGCGAACCCGACGGACCACCACCGCAAGGTCGTCAACGTCTCCTCCGTCTCGGGCGTCTACGGCAATCCGGGGCAGATCAACTACGCCTCCGCCAAGGCCGGCGTCATCGGCCTCACCAAGACCATGGCCAAGGAGTGGGGCCGCTACAAGGTCAACGTCAACGCGGTCGCCTTCGGCTTCATCCTCACCCGCATGACCGAGGCCGTCGCGACGGACGGGGACACCACGGTCGAGATCGAGGGCCGCCGGATCAAGGTCGGCGTGAGCCAGGCGGCGATGGACTCGGTCCGACGCACCAACCCCCTCGGCCGGCCGGGCACCCCCGCCGAGGCCGCCGGCGCCGTCTACCTGTTCTGCACCCAGGACTCGAACTACGTCTCCGGGCAGGTGCTGACCGTCGACGCGGGCAGCCGCTGACACCGAGGAACCAGCCCTTCGGCCCGCCCCTGGAAGGGGCGGGCCGAAGGGCTGCGCACAGTGGCGCCAGGCCGCGGAACGGCTCCCGCGGAGCCACAGGGCGCGCCCGAGGCCGGCGCACGCGGCGACCGGGATCAGCAGCGGCAGGGCGTTGGCCACCGGGGAGTCGGTCCCGGTCAGATCGGCGTAGTGGACGATGCCCAGGACGGTCGCGCCGCCCACACCTCGCCTCGCGCGACCTCGACCGGACCCTGGCCGACGTCGAGGCGCTGGTCCTCCAGCCGGTCCGCTACGCCGACCCGCGGCCGGCCACGACGGGACCGTGAGGCTCCTCGCGCGGGGCGAGGCCGACCCGGTCGCGGAAGACGGGCCGCGGGCCGCCGTAGCGGCCGAGGAGTTCGCGGGTCGCCTCGTCCATGGGCCACGGCCGGCCCGTGCCGGACGCCAGCAGGACGGCACCGGACTCGGCGACGACGGCGGGATCGTCGTGGCCTTCCTCGTGGATCGCCGCGGCCAGCGCCAGGCTGCTGCCGCCCAGCACGGGGATCCACAGCCGCACCCGGAGCGACCGCACCGGGGGCCGGACCTCCCGGCGGTACTCGACGAGGTGCTGGCCTATCACGAGCCGGGCACGGCCGCCGAGCACCTCCAAGAGGCCGCCCGGCCCCGCCGGGCCGGGTCCGAGGAGGCGGTTGCGCGCCTCGTCGAGGAGGCGCAGGTGGGCGACGTTGTTCACGTGTCCGTCGGGGCCGAGGTCGGAGACCCGGACGTCCAGGCGGACGGAGAGTCCGGTGGTCGCCGTCCCGCTCACCGGAAGGCGTCCTGGCCGGTCAACAGCTTGCCGATGACCAGCTGGTGCATCTCCGGCGTGCCCTCGTAGGTGAGGACGGACTCCAGGTTGGCCGCGTGCCGCATGATCGGGTACTCGTGGCTGATGCCGTTGGCGCCGAGGACCGTCCGGCTGGTGCGGGCGATGGCGATGGCCTCCCGGACGCTGTTGAGCTTGCCGTAGCTGACCTGCTCGGGGGTCAGGGTGCCGGCGTCCATGCGGCGGCCGAGGTTCAGGGCGAGGAGCAGGCCCTTGTTGAGTTCCAGGGACATGTCGGCGAGCTTGGCCTGGGTGAGCTGGAAGCCGCCGATGGGCCTGCCGAACTGCTCCCGGGTGACGCTGTAGTCGCGGGCCGTCTCCAGGCAGGAGCGGGCTGCGCCCAGGGCGCCCCAGACGATGCCGTAGCGGGCCTGGTTCAGGCAGGAGAGCGGGCCGCGCAGGCCGTGCGCCTCCGGGAGGACCGCGTCGCCGGGCAGGCGCACGCCGTCCAGCACCAGCTCGCTGGTGACGCTCGCCCGCAGGGATCCCTTGTGCTTGATCTCGGGGGCGGAGAAGCCCGCCGTGTCGGTGGGGACGACGAAGCCGCGGATGCCCTCGTCGGTCCGGGCCCAGACGACGGCCACGCCGGCGACGGAGCCGTTGGTGATCCACATCTTGCGGCCGTCGAGGACCCAGTCGGTGCCGTCGCGCCTGGCGGTGGTGCGCATCGAGCCGGGGTCGGAGCCGTGGTCGGGCTCGGTGAGGCCGAAGCAGCCGATGACCTCGCCGGCCGCCATACGCGGCAGCCACTGCCGCTTCTGCTCCTCGGAGCCCCAGCGGTGGAGGGCGTACATCGCGAGGGAGCCCTGGACGGAGACCAGGGAGCGGAGGCCGGAGTCGGCGGCCTCCAGCTCCAGACAGGCCAGCCCGTACTGGACCGCGCTCGCCCCGGCGCAGCCGTAGCCCGCCAGGTGCATGCCGAGGGCGCCGAGGGCGCCCAGCTCCCGGGCCAGCTCGCGGACCTGGGGCAGCTCACCGGCCTCGTACCACTCGGCGACGTGGGGCAGGACCCGGTCGCGGCACCAGGCCCGGACGGTGTCACGGACGGCGCGGTCCTCGTCGTTCAGCAGATCGTCGATACCGAGCGGGTCGGTGACGTCGAGCACGGGCATGGCACAACCTCGTTCTGTGGAAGGGGAGTTCGGGACCTACAGGCCCATGTCCTTGGCGATGATGGTCTTCATGACCTCGTTGGTGCCGCCGTAGATGCGGGACACGCGCGTGTCGGCGTAGTGGCGGGCGATGGGGTACTCGGTCATGAAGCCGTATCCGCCGTGCAGCTGGAGGCACTTGTCGATGACCCGGCCTGCGGCCTCGGTGCAGAACAGCTTGATCCGCGCGGCGTCGGCCGCCGTCAGCTCGCGGGCGTCCTCCAGCTCCATGCCCCGGTCGACCATGGCCTGGGCCGCGGCCACCTCGGCCTCGCACTCGGCGAGGACGAACCTGGTGTTCTGGAAGGCGGCCACCGGCCTGCCGAAGACCGTGCGGTCACCGGTGTACTCCACGGCGCACCGGATCGCCGCGGCGGCGGACGCGACCGCGTTGACCGCGATGGAGAGGCGCTCCCGGGGGAGGTTCTGGCCGAGGTACGAGAAACCCTGGCCGACCTCGCCGAGGACGTTCTCCACCGGGACCCTGACGTCGGTGAAGTGCAGCTCCGAGGTGTCGCGGGCGTGCAGGCCGAGCTTCTCCAGCTGCTTGCCGTAGCCGAAGCCCTCACTGTCGGTCGGGACGACCAGGAGGGTCAGACCAGCCCGGCGGTCCTCGGCGGTGGCGGGGGAGGTCCGGGCGGCGACGATGCACAGTTCGGAGTTGAGGGCCCCGGTGATGAAGGTCTTGGCCCCGTTGAGGACGTAGTGGGTGCCGTCCTCCGACAGCTCGGCCTTCGTGCGGATGCCCGCCACGTCGGAGCCGGTGCCCGGCTCGGTCATGGCGAGGCACAGGCAGATCTCCCCGGAGGCCACGCCCGGGAGCCAGCGCCTCTTCTGCTCCTCGGTGGCCAGGCCCAGCAGGTAGGGCAGGGAGATGCTGGTGTTGATGGTGTAGTGGGCGAAGGAGACGCCGTCGGCCGCCGCGGTCTCCTCGGCGAGGATCGCCTCGTACTTGAAGCTGGTCTCCCCGGGGCCGCCGTACTCCTCCGGGATGCCGAAGCCCAGCACGCCCAGGGCGCCGAGCTTGTGGAACAGCTCGCGCGGGGTGCGCCGGGCCGCCTCCCACGCGGCGAAGTACGGGGTGACCTCCTTGGCGACGAAGTTGCGGACCACGGCGCGGAACGCATCGTGCTCCTCGGTGTAGACGGTGCGCTTCATCGGGTGTCGCTCCTCGGTCCTACAGCAGTTCCAGGATGGTGGCGTTGGCCATGCCGCCGCCCTCGCACATGGACTGGAGGCCGTACCGGAGGCCGTGGTCGCGCATGTGGTGGACGAGGGTGGTCATGATGCGGGCTCCGGAGCCGCCGATGGGATGGCCGATGGCCATGGCGCCGCCGTTGGGGTTCATGCGCGCGTAGTCGGCGCCGGTCTCGCGCAGCCAGGCGAGGGTGACGGAGGCGAACGCCTCGTTGATCTCGTAGACGCCGATGTCGTCCAGGGCCAGGCCGGCCTTCTTCAGCGCCTTGGCGGTGGCCGGGATGGGGCCCTTGAGCATGGTGACCGGGTCGGTACCGGTGACGACAGCCGTGTGGATGCGCGCCATCGGGGTCCAGCCCTGGGCCCGGGCGAACTCGCTGGTGGTGATGAGCAGGGCGCCGGCACCGTCGGAGATCTGGGAGGCGTTGCCGGCGGTGATGGAGCCGTTCTCCCCGTAGGCGGGCTTGAGGGAGGCCAGCTTCTCCAGGGTGGAGCCGCGACGGATGCCCTCGTCGGTGTCGAAGACGCGCTCCGTGCCGTCCTCGTCGGTGACGGTGACAGGGGCGATCTGGGCCTTGAAGCGGCCCTCGTCGATCGCCCGGGCGGCGCGGGCGTGGGAGTCGAGCCCGTGCTGGTCCAGCTCGGAGCGGGTGAGGCCGTACTCGTCGGCGATCATCTGGGCGCCGACGCCCTGGTGGAAGCGGACGCCGTCGTAGCGGTCCCAGACGTCCGGGCCGTGCGGCTCGCCGTACCTGCCGTCGAGCGCGGTCAGGCTGGGCGGGACGGCGCTCATCATCTCCACGCCGCCGGCGACGGCCACGTCGTACTGGCCGGAGACGACCCCCATGGCGGCGAAGTGGACGGCCTGCTGGGAGGAGCCGCACTGCCGGTCGATGGTCACTCCGGGCACGGACTCGGGCCAGCCTGCCGCCAGGACGGCGGACCGGCCGATGCAGCCGGTCTGCATGCCGACCGGGGCGGCGCAGCCCCAGATGACGTCGTCGACGAGGGCGGGGTCCAGGCCGGTGCGGTCCGCCAGGGCCTTGAGGACGTGGGCGGAGAGCGAGGCCGAGTGCAGCCGAGCCAGCGAGCCGTTGCGCTTTCCCACGGCGGTTCGGACGGCGTCGACGATCACTGCGTCACGCATGGTTGCTCCTTGCTGAGGGCGGGAGGGAGCCGCGACGGGCCGGCCACGGCGGAAGCGTTCCGCAGGGCGCCGGCGCGACCGGACGACTTTAAGTTAATTCCAATTAGCCCTACTGTCCACGGGCTTCTCCCACCCTACGGACGGGAAACCGGTTCCGATCGCGGCGATGCCGACCCCGCCGTCACCCCTCGTCACCGACACGGTCACCCATGCGACCGAAGCCTCGTTCGACCCTTTTCACCAGCAGGTATGTCGATCAACAGCGTCGCCGCAAGCTCCACGTGCGCCCATCGGAGACACCCCGTGACCAAAAACCCCGCCGCCCCCCACCTTTACGCAAGGGATGGACACAGCGCCTATTGGAGATTAACTTTGCGGCGTCCGGGTGATGCTCTCCCCGGCGAGCGAAGGGTCTGTGAACCGTGTACCGAACCGGGTCCCCATCCATCGGAGGCGACTCCCCGGCCTCCTTGTCCCCGTACGCCTCGTGCGGTCTCGTCGACTTCCTCGGCCTCGAACCGACGGACGAGCCGGACGGCTTCCGCGGCCGCTGCCACGCGGGGATCCCCGGCCAGGCATACGGCGGCCAGGTCGTCGCGCAGGCGCTGGCCGCCGCCGGGCGCACGGTCGATCCGGACCGGCCCGCCCACTCCCTGCACGGCTACTTCCTGCGGGCGGTGAAGCCCGGGAGAAGCGTCGTGTACCGCGTCGAACGGCTGCGGGACGGCCGGCGGTACAGCTCCCGGCGGGTCACCGCCTCCCAGAACGGCGCGGTCGTCTTCACCCTCTCCGCCTCCTTCAAGACCCCCGAGAAGGACGAGCCGGAACGCCGGCCCCCCATGCCCGTCGTGCCGCCGCCGGAGGAGGTCCCGGACGCCTTCGAGTTCTGGGCGCGGCACGACCCCGAGCGGCACCGGGAGGCCGGGCACGCCCAGGTGGTCTCTATGCGCGTCGTCCCCCCGCCGCCGGGCCCTCCCGCCGGAGGGTCCGGCGGGAACGGGCAGGACGTCTGGTTCCGCACGCACCGGCCGCTGGCCGACGACCCGCTGCTGCACCTCTGCGCCCTGACCTACCTGTCGGACCTCACGCTGGGATCGACGTCGGCGCTGGACTTCGAGGACCTCTACCCGCTGCGGCAGGGGCCGTCCGAGGCGGTGCTCGCCTCCCTCGACCACGCGGTCTGGTTCCACCGGCCGTTCCGGGCTGACGAGTGGCTGCTCTTCACCCAGCGCAGCACCTCCGCCGGCGACGGGCGCGGTTTCAACACCGGCGAGTTCTGGACCAGGGACGGCACGTTGATCGCCTCCGTGGCACAGGAGACCGCCCTCCGCCGCCGCCCGCCCCGCTGAACCCGCCGCGTCCCGGGCCCGGGCGCCCCCGTACGACGAGAACTCAAGGGACGAGCCGCCCCCGCCGATCGTGGGCCAGGGGCCCCGTACCCCCGCCTCCGCAAGAAAGCGAGCACCTCATGGGACAGCTGGACGGCCGCGTCGCGGTGATCACCGGCGCCGGCAGCGGCCTCGGCCGCGAACACGCACTGCTCCTCGCCTCCGAGGGCGCCCAGGTCGTGGTGAACGACCTCCACGGCGCCGCCGCGGTGGTCGAGGAGATCACCGCGGCGGGCGGGGAGGCCGTGCCCGTCGAGGGCAGCGTCGCCGACCTGGAGGTCGGCGAGCGGCTGGTGACCGCCGCGGTGGAGTCCTTCGGCGATCTGCACGTCGTGGTGAACAACGCGGGCGTGGTCCGCGACGCCATGGTGTGGAACATGACCGAGGAGCAGTTCGACCTGGTCCTCGACGTGCACCTCAAGGGCGCGTTCGCCGTCACCCGCGCCGCCGCGCGCCACTGGCGCGCACGGGCCAAGGCCGGCGCGACCGCCGACCGATCGATCGTCAGCACCACCTCCTCCGCCGGACTCCACGGCAACGTGGGCCAGTGGAACTACGCGGCGGCGAAGGCCGGACTCGTCGCCCAGACCCTCACCGCCGTCCTCGAACTCGGGCGGTACGGCGTGCGGGCCAACGCCATCGCGCCGATGGCCCGCACCGCGATGCTCGCCGGCAACCCGGGCTTCAGCGCCGCCGTCGCCGCGCCGGAGGCGGAGGGCGCGCTCGACCGCTACCACCCGAAGCACGTCTCCCCGCTGGTCGGCTACCTCGCCACCGCCGACTGCCCCTTCACCGGGCAGGTCTTCTCGGTGACCGGCGGCCACGTCGGTCTGTACGCCGGATGGTCGCTCACCCACCAGGTCGACGCGGACCGGCAGTGGTCGGTGAAGGAGCTGGCCGAGGAGCTGGGCTCCGACGCCTTCCCCAAGTCGATCCCGGTGAACCGCCAGCGGCTCCTCCCCGTCGACGGCTCCGCACACTGACCCACCGGTCCCGGCGACGTCGGACTCCTCCGCGGCGTCCGCAACGCTCGACCGTTCGGGACCGGCGTCACCGCCGACACGTCCTTGCGTACCGCCACGCTCGACCGTTCAGCCCCGGCCGCCCCACGGACACGTCCGTGGGGTCCGCCTCGCTCGACCGTTCTTCCCGCACCACCCCTCTCCCTCCCCCCTTCCCCCGTGGCCCGCCGAAGCAGCCGGGCCGTCCCTTGGAGGCTGTCGTGCACCTCACCCAGTCCCTGCACCGTGCGCTCCAGCAGGCACCGGACCGACCCATGACGATCTGCGGCGACCGGGTCCGCACCACCCGCGAGGTGGCCGACCGGGTCTCCCGGCTGGCCGCCGCCTTCCAGGGCCTCGGCGTCCGCGAGGACGACCGGGTGGGCCTGCTGGCGCTGAACTCCGACCACCACCAGGAGTTCTTCTTCGCGAGCTGGTGGACGGGCGCCGTCGCGCACCCGCTCAACACCCGCTGGTCGCCCGCCGAGATCGCGTACGCCCTGACCGACTCCGGCACCGAGGTGCTGCTGATCGACGACACCTTCGCGGCGCTGGGCCCCGAACTCCTTGAGCGGGCGCCCGGCCTGCACACCCTCGTCCACTGCGGCGGCGGACCGACCCCCGACGGGATGCTGGCCTACGAGGAGCTGATCGCCGGCTTCGAGCCGGTGCCGGACGTCCGGCGGGGCGGCGACAAGGTCGCCTTCCTGCTCTACACCGGCGGCACCACGGGCACCCCCAAGGGGGTGATGGTGACGGACCAGGGCCTGCAGACGTCCATGATGAGCTCCCTCATCATGACCCAGGCCGCGCTCCCGGGCGGCGTCAACCTGCTGACGGCGCCGCTCTTCCACATCGGTGCGCTGACCGGCTGGTACGCCCAGAACCTCGTCGGCGGCACCCTGGTCTTCCTGCCGAACTTCACCCCCGAGGGCGTCCTCGACGCCGTCCAGAAGCACGGGGTCACCACGACCACCTTCGTGCCGGTCATGGTCCAGACGGTCTGCAACCACCCGGACTTCGCGACGTACGACACCAGCAGCCTGAAGCGGATCACCTACGGCGGCGCGGGCAGCCCGGAGAGCCTGCTGAGGCTCGCCATGGAGTGCTTCCCCCAGGCCCGGTTCACCCAGGGCTACGGCATGACCGAGACCAGCGTGCTCACCGTGCTCACCCACGAGGACCACGTGCGGGGCGGACAGCGGCTGCGCTCGGCGGGCCGCGCCACCCCGGGCATCGAGATCTCGGTCTTCGGCCCCGACGGCAGACCGGTGACGAAGGGAGAGGTCGGCGAGATCGTCACCCGGGGCGAGCACGTGATGGCCGGCTACTGGGGCAAGCCGGAGCTGACCGCCGAGGCGCTGCGGGGCGGCTGGATGCACACCGGCGACGGCGGCTACCTCGACGAGGACGGCTATCTGTACATCGTCGACCGCCTCAAGGACATGATCATCACCGGCGGGGAGAACGTGTACTCCGCCGAGGTCGAGAACGCCCTCGCCTCCCACCCCGCGGTGGCCTCGTGCGCCGTGATCGGCGTCCCCGACGAGCACTGGGGCGAGCGCGTGCACGCCGTGGTCGTGCTGCGGCCCGGGGCGACGGCAACCGCCGAGGAGATCCGGGCGCACGCCAAGACCCTGATCGCCGGCTACAAGGCGCCGCGCAGCGTCGAGTTCGTCGAGACGCTGCCCCTGTCCCCCGCCGGAAAGATCCTCAAGCGGGAGCTGCGGAACGCACGCGCCGACGGCTGACCCCCTTTTTCCTCCCCCACCTCTCCGCTGCACGCAGAAACGAGACCCCATCATGAAGCGCACTGTCTACGACGAGGACCACGAGGCCTTCCGGTCGATGATCCGGGAGTTCGTCTCCAAGGAGGTAGTCCCCCACTACGAGGAGTGGGAGGACCGGGGCATCGTCCCGCGCGACCTGTTCCGCAAGCTCGGCGACCTCGGGGTGACCGGCTTCGGCATCCCCGAGGAGTACGGCGGCCCCGGAGAGACGGGCTACAAGTACCAGGCGATCATCACCGAGGAGAGCGCCCGGGCGGCCGTCATGCTCGGCCACTACGGCCTGAGCACCGGCATGGTCCTGCCCTACCTGCTGACGCTGGCCACCGAGGAGCAGAAGCGGCGCTGGTTCCCCGGCATCGTCAGCGGCGACCTCATGCTGTGCATCGCGATGACCGAACCCGGCGCCGGCTCGGACCTCGCGGGGATCCGTACCCACGCCGAGTTGTCCGACAACGGCCGGCACTACGTCCTCAACGGCGCCAAGACCTTCATCTCCGGAGCCCGCAACTCCGAACTGTGCGTGGTCGTCGCCCGCACCTCGCCGGCGCGGCCCGAGGACCGGCGCGGCGGCCTCAGCCTGCTCGTCGTCCCGACCGACAGCGAGGGCTTCGGCTACGGACGCAAGCTCCAGAAGATCGGCCTGAGGTCCAGCGACACCAACGAACTCTCGTTCATGAACGTCAAGGTGCCGGTGGAGAACCTCCTGGGCGAAGAGGGCAACGCCTTCTCCTATCTGGGCCGCAACCTCGTCAGGGAGCGCCTGGCCGTCGGCGTCGACGCCACGGCGCGGGCCGGCGCAGCCATCGAGTTCACCAAGGCCTACGTCAAGGAGCGCACCGCCTTCGGCAAGCCGGTGGCCGCCTTCCAGAACACCAAGTTCGTCCTGGCCGAGTGCGCCACCGAGGCCGAGGCGGCGCAGTCCCTGGTCGACCGCGGCATCGAGCTGGAGGAGACCGGGGAGCTCACCCCCGCCGACGCCGCCCGGATCAAGCTCTTCGCCACCGAGGTGTGCGGCCGGGTCATCGACAAGTGCCTCCAGCTGCACGGAGGTTACGGCTACATGCTGGAATACCCGATCGCCCGCCTCTACGCCGACGTCCGCGTCAACCGCATCTACGGCGGCTCCAACGAGGTGATGAAGACCATCATCGCCAAGGACCTCGGCCTGTAGGCCGGGCCGGAGACACCGACATGAGGGTTCACCAGCAGCTCGCGGACGCGCTGCTCGATCACGGCGTCGACACCGTCTTCGGGCTGATGGGCGACGCCAACATGCTCTACCTGTGCGACTACGTGGAACGGGGCGGACGCTTCGTTCCCGTGGCCCACGAGGGCGGAGCGGTGGGAATGGCGGACGGCTGGTCGCGGACGACCGGCCGGGTGGGCGTCGCGTCCGTCACGCACGGGCCGGCGGTCACCAACGCCGTCACCTCCCTGGTGGAGGCCGTCCGCAACCGCAGCCGGGTCCTGGTGCTGACCGGGGACACCCCGGCCGAGCCGACCCACTTCCAGCGCCTCGACCTGGCGGCGGTCGCCACCCTGGCCGGCGCCGGCTACGAGAAGGTGCACCGGCCCGGCAGTCTGCTCCGCGACCTCGACCGGGCCCTGCGGCGCATCGTGGCGGAGGACCGCCCGATCCTGCTCGACCTGCCGATCGGGCTGGTGCGCAAGGAGGCGGCCCCCGGCGGCCCCGTGTCCCGCCCGCTCCCGCGGGCCGCGGGGGCACCCGACCAGGAGCGGCTGGACGCCGCTCTCCGGGTGATCACGGGCGCGCGGCGGCCGATCGTCCTCGCCGGACGGGGCGCCGTCGCAGCCGGCGCGAGGGAGGCGCTGATCGCGCTGGCCGAGAAGCTGGCCGCCCCGACGGCCACCACTCTGCTCGCCAAGGAGCTGTTCCGCGACCGCCCCGGCGACCTCGGGATCTTCGGCGGCCTCGCCCACGAGGCGGCCGCGGAGGTCGTCGAGGAGGCGGACTGCGTCATCGCCTTCGGGGCCCGGCCGGACGCGTTCAACAGCGCGAACGGCCGGCTGCTCCGGGGGAAGCGGATCGTCCAGGTGGACAGCGATCCGGCCGCGTTCGGCTGGTTCGCCCCGGTCGACGAGGCCGTCCCCGGCGACGCGGCGACGGTGGCGACGGCGATGGGGGAGGCGCTGTGGGTCGCGGGGCACAAGCCCCGCCAGGACTGGCTGGAGACGGTACGCGAGCGGCTCGCCGGGCAGCGGGCGGGAACCGGCTTCCGCGCCGCCTCGCGCGCCGGCACCGTCGACGTGCGGACCGCCGCGATCCGCCTCGACGAGGTCCTGCCCAGGGAACGGGTCGTGGTCAGCGACATCGGCAGGTTCGCGATGGGCGTCTGGCCCCACCTGCGGGTCCCGCGCCCCGGGAACTTCGTCTGCATGGGCGCCTTCGGTGCCATCGGCCTGGGGCTGGCCGGAGCCGTCGGCGCGGCCGTGGCCCGCCCCGGTGAACTCACCGTCCTCGTGGTCGGCGACGGGGGGTTCATGATGAACGCGGCCGAGTTCACGACGGCCGTCCGGCAACGCCTGCCCCTGCTCGTCGTGGTGCTCGACGACGGCGCCTACGGCGCCGAGCACGTCAAGCTCCGCCACTTCGGGGCCGATCCGGGCCACTCGCTGACCGCCTGGCCGGACCTGGTGCCGCTCGCGGAGGCGATGGGCGGGCGTGGCACGACCGTGCGCCGTCCCGAGGACCTCGACGCGCTCCGCGAGGTCGTACGGAGCCTCGACGGGCCGTTCCTGGTGGACGTCAAGCTCGACCCGGACGTCGACGTGGTCTGAACCCGAGGGTGGTTCCGGTCCCCGGCCGCCCCCGGCGCACTCGCTGCGCCGGGGGCGGCCTCTTCGCGTACGCCCGGGCCGACCGCGGACGGCCCGGCACCGGGCCGGGAGACCGCTTCCCCGGGCGCTCCACCGGCGTCCGTCCCCGTCTCTCCGCGCGTTCCCCCCGGCCCGTCCGCCCGGCCCGGCGGCCCCCTCGTGTGCCCCGTCAACGGAAGAGCGGCGGATTCCTGTGCGGGCGCACACGTTCCCGGACGGCGACCACATACCTCCTGGTCACCCGTGGACTCCCGTCGACGGCGATCCCCATAATCCAGCCACCGACCGGCTCACGGCCGGTGGCCGACCGTGCGGCGTCCGGTCCGGGACGTCCTCCACGCCTCCCGGCGCCGACACGGCTCTTCGCCTCCTCCCCTCCCCGCGGCACCGCGGCGCACCGGTCCCTCCGCCGGAAGAGCGCCCCCTCCCCCGGTCCGGGGTCCTGCCACTCGTCGAAAGCGTGCGCTCATGAACGCCTCCCCACCGTCCCTCCCTCCCCCGGCCGCACTGGAGGTCGACGACCTCACCGTGGTGTACGGGGGCTCCGTACGCGCTCTGGACGACGTCTCCCTGCGGGTGCCGGGCGGAGCCGTCGTGGCCCTCCTGGGGGCCAACGGCGCGGGCAAGTCGACGCTGCTGCGCGCGATCTCCGGCACGCTGCCGCTCCACGGCGGCTCCGTCCGACGCGGCACGGTCGCCTTCGGCGGCATGCCGCTGACCGGCCGTCCCGCGGCCGACGTCGTCGCCGCCGGAGTCGTCCAGGTGCCCGAGGGGCGCCGGGTCTTCACCGCGCTCTCGGTGGAGGAGAACCTGCGCGCCGGGCAGTTGGGGCCGGGCCGGCACGGCCGGGCCGCGTACCGGGAGACCCTGGAGCAGGTCCACTCCCTCTTCCCCGTCCTGGCCGAGCGCAGACGGCAGGCCGCCGGGCTGCTCTCCGGCGGAGAGCAGCAGATGCTGGCCCTGGGCCGGGCCCTGATGTCGCGCCCCCGGCTGCTGCTCCTGGACGAACCCTCGCTCGGCCTCGCCCCACAGGTGGTCGAGCAGATCGCCGGCATCGTGCGGCGGATCCACGAGCGGGGCGTGGGCGTGCTGCTCGTCGAGCAGAACGCCGCGCTCGCGCTGCGGCTGGCCGACGACGCCTATGTCCTGGAGGTCGGCCGGGTCCGGCTGTCCGGGAGGTCCGTGGAGCTGTCCCGGTCCGACGAGGTCCGCCGGCTCTACCTCGGCGAGCGCCCGGACGAGGACGGGGATGAGGGCGGTGGACCCGAGGCAGGGGCCGTGACGGTCGCCGCGGGGCCCCGGACGCTGGGCCGGTGGGCCGGATGAGCCGCTTCTCGCTCTTCCCCGTCCGGCTTCCGTCCCTCCCCGCCGGGCGCGCGCCCGGCGTCGGCGCCGAGGCGCCGGAGGTCCCGGCCCTGACCGTCGAAGGGGTGACCGTGCGGTTCGCCGGGCTCACCGCGCTCGACGGGATCGGCTTCACCGTGGCGCCCGGATCCGTCCACGCCCTCATCGGGCCCAACGGGGCCGGCAAGTCCACCACGTTCAACGTGCTGTCCGGCGTCTACGGGGTGAGCGGGGGCAGCGTGCGGTTCGGCGGAACCGAACTGACCGTCCTTGGGCCGCACCGCATCGCCTCCCTCGGCGTGGCCCGGACCTTCCAGAACATCGTCCTGACCGCCGGCACGGTCACCGACAACCTGATGCTGGGCCGGCACACCCTCACCCGTGCGGGCTTCGCCGCGACGGCCCTGCGGCTGCCCGGTGCCGTCCGCGAGCAGCGGCGGCACCTCGAACGGGTCCGGGAGATCGGCGCGTTCGTGGGGCTCGGCGCCGTCCTCGACGCACCGGTCGCCCTGCTGCCGTACGGCGACCGCAAGCGGGTCGAGCTGGCGCGCGCCCTGTGCATGGAGCCGCGGCTCCTGCTGCTCGACGAGCCGGTGGCCGGAATGAACACGGCCGAGCGCGCGGGCATGGCACGGACGATCACCGAGATCAGGGACGCCCTGGGCATCTCGATCCTGATCGTCGAGCACGACATGGGCATGGTCATGCGGCTCGCCGACGAGGTGACCGTGCTGGACTTCGGGCGCCGGATCGGCGGCGGAACCCCGGAGCAGGTGCAGCGCGACCCCGCCGTCGTCCGGGCCTACCTCGGCACCGGCGGCGACGAGGGTGACCAGGGGACTCCCGACGAGGGGACTCCGGACGCCAGGCCCGCCGACCACGGGACCACCGACGACGGAACGCCCGCCGACCCGGCCACGGAGGAGACCCCGTGAACACCCTGCTGCAGACCCTCTTCAACGGACTGGCGCTCGGCTCCGTCTACGCGCTGATCGCCCTCGGCTTCAGCCTCGTCCACAAGGCCTCGCACGTGGTGAACTTCGCCCACGGCTCCCTGCTGCTGCTCGGCGGCTACCTGGTGACGGTCCTCCACGAGTCCCTCGGGTTCCCCGTCGCGGTGGCCGTCGCCGCCGTCGGCACCGGGGCGGCCGCGATGCTGGAGGCGCTGGTCCTGCGCCGGCTGCGCCGCTCCGGGGCGGCCGTGCCGACGATCCTCACCATCGGCGTGGACATCCTGCTGCTGACCGAGCTCGCCCGGCGCATCGGCGGGGACGTCCTGCGCTCCGGCGACCCCTGGGGCGCCGCGGTGGTCTCCGTCGGCGGCATCACCGTGCCCCAGACCCGGATCGCCTGCCTGGTGGTCACCCTCCTCCTGGTCGGCGCCTTCTTCACCGCCTTTCGCTGGTCCCGGTGGGGCCTCGCGATGCGCGCGATGTCCCTCGACGAGGAGGCGGCGGCCCTGATGGGCGTACGTGCCGACCGACTCCGCATGACCGCCTGGGCGCTCGCGGGGCTGATGGCCACGGTCGCGGCCGTCTTCCTGGCCGCCTTCCCCACCCCCGGCCTCGACCGGACCACCGGCCACATCGCGCTCGCCGCGTTCCCCGCCGCCGTTCTCGGCGGGCTCGGTTCCGTCGGCGGCGCGCTCCTCGGCAGCCTCGTCGTGGGGATGGCCGAGGCCGCGGCGGTCGGTTACCAGCAGCACCTCGACCTGCTGGGCGGCGGGCTCGCCGACATCGTCCCGTACCTGGTCATGGTCCTGGTCCTCATGGCCAGACCGCAGGGCCTGCTCGGATCCAAGGAGCTCACCCGTGTCTGACGCACCGTCCTCCTCTCCCGCCTCCCTCGTGGCGGGGCGCGCCACGGGCGTCCTCGCACGCCTGCGGAGCGCCCCCGGCAGGCCCGTGGCGCTCGTAGCGCTGCTCGTGCTGCTGGCCCCGCCGTTCTACCTCGACGCGTTCTGGCTGCAGACCGGTCTGTTCGCGATGGCGGCGGTGGTCGCGGCGCTCGGTCTGAGCCTGCTGTCCGGCACGGCGGGCCAGCTCTCCCTGGGCCATTCCTTCTTCCTGGCGGTGGGCGCCTACGGCTATGCCTGGTTCGCGGACGCCCCGCGCACCAAGGGCGGCCACACGCTCACGGGCCTGTCCCTTCCGCCGTCGCTCGCCTTCCTGGCCGCCGTCCTGCTCGCCGGGGCCGCCGGGGCGGTCTTCAGCCCCCTCTCGGGACGTCTCCGCAGCATGTACCTGGGCGTGGCGACGCTGGCCCTGGTCTTCATCGGACAGCACGTGCTGGTGAACGCCACGCCGGTCACCGGCGGCTTCAACGGACGCTCGGTGCCGCCGATGGAGTTGTTCGGGCTCTCGCTGTCGGACGCCGGCGACGGCCTCACCGTGCTCGGCGTGCCGTTCGGCGGGCTGGAACGGCTGTGGTACTTCGGCCTGGTGCTGGTGGTCGCCGCCTACCTGGGGGCGCGGAACCTGCTGCGCGGCCGGCCCGGCCGGGCCATGGGCGCCCTGCGCGACAGCGAGGTCGCGGCGGCGGTGATGGGCGTGCCCGCCACCCGCTTCCGCGCCGCGGCCTTCACCGTCTCCTCCATGTACGCCGGTGCGGGCGGCGCCCTGCTGGCGCTGGCGTACCAGCGCATCGTGCCGGACACCTTCGGGCTGACCCTCTCCATGGACTTCCTGGCGATGCTCGTGATCGGCGGTCTCGGCTCGGTCGCCGGGGCGGTCGCGGGCGCGGTCTTCGTCACCGTGCTGCCGCAGCTGCTCACCCACTACGCGGACGCCCTGCCCCTCGTGGTCGCTCCGGGGTCCCCGGAGCCGGGGCTGGGTTCGGTGGACGCGGCCCGCTACCTGTACGGCGCGGCCCTCGTCCTCACCCTGCTGTTCCTCCCCGGCGGGCTGGCCTCGCTGCCCCGCCCCTCCCTGCCGCGGGTCCTCCGGGGCCCGCGCACGCCCGTCCTCCCCCAGCCGCCCGCCGCGACGACCGCCGGCGGGAACACCCTCAAGGAGCCCACCTCATGAACCGCACACACCTCGGCACCGCCGCCGTCACCGCCTCCCTCGTGCTGACGCTGGCCGGCTGCAGCGGGAAGGCCGGATCCCCCGCGGACGACACGAACGCCGGTGGCGTCAAGACCGGTCCCGGCGTGACCGCCACCGCCATCAGAGTCGGCATCATCACCGACCTGACCGGTGCGGCGGCGCCCCTCGGCAAGCCCTCCCTCCAGGCGACGCAGCTCTACGTCGACCAGGTCAACGCGGCGGGCGGCGTGTGCGGCCGCACACTGGAGCTCGTCGTCCGCGACCACGGCTTCGACGTGCAGAAGGCGGTCGCCGCGTACGCCGAGGTCCAGCCTCAGGTCGCGGCGCTGGGCTCGCTGCTGGGCTCCGCGCAGACGGCGGCGCTCCTCGACTCCATCGAGCGCGACGGGCTCGTGACCATGGTCGGCGGCAGCGCGGCCTCCAGCCTCGGGCACGAGCACATCCAGGTGATGAGCACGACCTACGACCTCGACATGATCAACGGCGTCGACTGGCTCGTGCGGACGCAGGGGCTCAAGGCCGGTGACAAGGTCGGACTGGTCCACCAGCCGGGCGAGTACGGCGAGAACGCCGCCGAGGGCGTGCGGTTCGCGGCGAAGAAGGCCGGGCTCGACCTCGTCGTGCAGTCCGTCAAGCCCACCGAGACCGACATGACCGCGCAGGTGACCGCCCTCGGCGCCGCGAAGGTCAAGGCGATCGTCTTCGCCGGGACCCCCGGCCAGACCGCCTCGCTCGTCGGCGTGGCCGCCGCCGGCGGCCTGAAGGTGCCGGTCCTGGCGCACGCCGCCGCCTACGTGCCGCAGCTCCTCGCCACCCCGGCGAAGCCCGCGCTGGAGAAGATGCTCTACGTCACGGGCGGCGTGCCGGCGCTCAGCAGCGACCTGCCGGGGGTGAAGAAGCTCGTCGCGGACTACCGCGCGAAGTACCCGAAGGAGGAGCTGAACGTCGGCGTCCAGGTCGGCACGACGAACGGGGCGGTGCTCGTCGAGGCGCTCAGGGCGGCCTGCGCGGCCGAGGACCTCAGCCGGGCCGGCATCACGGCCGGGCTGCGCACCCTCAAGGGCTTCGACAAGGGCATGGGCGGCGTGCTGGACTTCTCCGACCCGGCGAAGTCGCCCAGCCGCAAGAGCTACGTGCTCCGGCCGGCGGCCGGTCTGCCGGGCGGTCTGAAGACCGTCCAGGACGGCACCGAGGTCCCGGCCGTCGCCGAGTACCTGGCCGCGCGCGGCTGACGCCCGCCCGTCACCCCGTCCACCGGCACGAACGGCCCCCGCGGCTTCCCCCGCGCGGGGCCGTTCCCGTGTCGTCGTCGAGGGGTGGCCGCGCATGACGCCGGGCGCCCTCACCGGGGCGGGGGAGCCTCGTCACGCGGTGCCGTGCAGCCGGTACGCGTCGAGGGCCAGCGCCAGGTCGATGAGGTCCCGCGGACGGTCCAGACGGCGTCCGGTGAGGCGTTCCAGCCGGCGCAGCCGGTTCAGCACGGTGTTGCGATGGCAGTACAACAGGGTGCCGGCCTGTCCGGCGGAGCCCTGGCAGTCCAGCCAGACCTCCAGGGTCTCCATGAGGATCCGCCGGTCCGTCGCCTCCAGTGCCATCACCTCGCCGAGGGTGCGGGTGATGAGTTCCTTCGCCAGGTCGGGCCGCGACAGGACGAACCCGGCGGACATGCGGTCCTCCAGGGCGGCCAGTTCGCCGTCCCGCGTGCAGGTGCCGAGGGCGAGCTCCGCGAGCTCGCGGGCCCGGCGCAGCTCGGCCAGACCGTCCACGACCGGGCTCAGGCCGCCCCGGACGCCGGGCCCGACGGGCACGACCTCACGCAGCTGCTCCAGCGGCCGGTCCCGCAGCAGCGCGACCACCACCTGGCCGTCCGCGTAGGGGCACCAGTTGAGCTGGATGCCGCCGGCCTCCTGCCGGACCGGGGCCTCAGGGGGCCGCTCCGCCGCCGCCCCGGCGAGCCGGACGACGGCGTAGCGTCCGGCGAGCGGCAGCTCAAGGATGACGGCGGCGCCCGACAGGTCCACCGGGTCGCTGTGACCGCGCAGGAGCGCCTTCAGGGCGGGTAGGAGTTTGCGCGCGTCGTCGCGGGTGAGCCCGGCCGTGCGCTCCCGGTGCGCCTCCTTGAGGAGATTCATGTCCCGCTCGACCCACCGCCAGAAGTCGTTCGCCGCGTACACCAGCAGCTGCGCGTCCTCGGCGTTCTCCGCCAGGACGGCCTCCACGAGGCCGTCCCAGATGACCGAGGCGCCGATCCGGTACGCCTGGGTGACCGCCAGCAGCGGAATGCCCTGGGCCGCCCTCCTGCGGCCCACCGCCCAGGCCCGTTCGCCGGATTCGGCGAACCGCTCGGGGTGGGCGAGCGAACCGACGGCGACCTCCAGTGCCACGTGGGTCGACTGGGCGACGTCCGGTGGGGCGAGCAGGGGGCTCGAGTAGTGCACGATCTCGGCCCGCAGTCGGGGGAGCGCCTTGTCGACCAGGGTGGAGAGCCTGCCGAGAAGGGTGGTGGCGGCTCTCTGGAGCACGGTGTCGACCTGGGTGGGGTCACCGTCCGCGCCCGGCCGCCCGGGCGGCCGGGTGCCGTCGTCCCCGGGCGGCGCGGGCCGGCCGGGGGCGGCGGCTCCGATCGTTCCGTACCGCGCTGTCTCCAAGGCCACCTCCATTGCTCACGGCTGCCGACTCGCAGGTCCTGGCATTCTTGGCCATGACACGGACAAAGACCAGGCCCGGTCACGGGCTGGTCCGCTCCGGCGCGGAGACGTCGGGCCGGGGCGTGGGAGCGCGGCCGTCCGGGTGTGGGCCGGCACAGGCCGCGCGCCGGAAGACTGTGCCCCGTCACCCGATGGACCCGCCACGTGTCCGGCGGCGTCCGGGCGCTGGACGTGCCGCACGCCCCCCGCCATGCTGCCCTGGTCGCCGGTGACCACGCACCTGAACCAGGGCGGGCGAGGCGGCCCCTCTCTTCTTCCGCGCGGCGGAGGCACCGACACCGTGCCTCCGCGGCCTCCCCTCCCCTGCCGTTCCGGGCCGAGTCCGGGCCCGGCCTCCGACGAACTTCCGTGGAGCCTTCGTGAACTCCCCGCACCGTCCCCCGCGGACCGGCAGTCGCCGTCCGCGTCGGCCCCACCGCCACGCCTGGGCCGTGGTGGTGGGCTACGCCGTCCATGTCGTGGTCTCGGCCCTCTTCCCCGCCCTGATGAGCACGCGGGTCGTGGGCCACCTGAGCGTCGGCCTGTGCCTCATGGGCGCGCTGGCGGCCGCCATGGGCGTCGCCCTGGTCCGCTCGGGGCGCGACGACCGCCCCGGGTCCCCGGACGCCGACGCACCCGGTGTGACGGCCGGTCAGGAGCGGTGGACGTGAGCGGCGGCTCCCAGGCGACCACCGTGGTGGGGTTGCTCGTCTTCATGGCCCTCTGCGGTCTGTTGTGCGTGGTGACCAACTCGGGCTCGGAGGACGGCGACGAGGGTCCAGGCGGGGATGCGGCGAGCGGCGGCCTGAGGCCGTGGCAACAGGGCCTCGCGATCAGCGGCACGGGCATGTCGTCGGTCAGCCTGATGGCGATCACGGGGATGGTGGCGGTCACCGGCCACGACGGGGTGATGCTGCTCCTCGGCATGGTGCTGAGCATGGTCCTGCTGGCCATGGTGTTCGCCGAGCCGCTGCGCCGGGCCGGACGGCGGACGGTCGGCGGCGCGGTGGCACGCCGGCTGCCGGGGGCCTCGGTCCGGGTCCCCCTCGCGCTGGTGACCCTCCTGGTGTGCCTGTGCTTCCTGGTTCTCCAGCTGTCGGCGGTCGGAGCCATGACCGCGCACGTCCTCGGCCTGTCCGGCACCGGCCCCAGGACGGCGTGCATCATGACCGTCGGGGCGCTCATGGTGTCGCTCGCCGTGACGGGCGGCCTGCGCGGCACCGCGCTGGTGCAGATCGTGAAGGTGGGCGTGCTGCTGCTCGTGTACGCGGCCCTGGCCCTCGTCGTCCTGCGCCGGTTCTCGTGGGACCCGGACCGGCTGCTGGCGGCAGCCGTGGACGGGAGCCCCTTCGGGGAGGCGCTGCTCGGTTCGGGCGTGCAGTACGGCTCCGACGCCGTCGGTGTCCTGAACCAGGTCGGCACGGCGATCGCCCTTCCGCTCGGCATCGCCTGTCTGCCCCAGGTGACGATGCGGGTGCTCGACGTGCGACGGCCGGACGAGACCCGGCCGGCGATGCGGTGGGCCGTCGGGCAGATGCTGGTGATCTCGGCGCTGCTGGTGGTGGTCGGCTTCGGTGCCGCCGCGGTGGTCGGAGGAAACGGTCTCGCGGGCGCCGACCCGACCGCCGGCGCGGTCCTGTCACTCGCCGGGGCGCTCGACCGGGACGGCCTGCTGCTGTCGGCGGTGGCCTGCGCCGTCTTCCTGGCCGCGCTCGCGACGGTGGCCGACGTCGTCCTGGCAGGGGCCCGCACGGTCGCCCACGATCTGTACGCCCACGCTCTGCGCGGTGGTGGCGCACGCCCCGGGGCGGTCGCGGCCTGCGCCCGCTGGACCGCTCCGGTGATCGGTGCGGTCGCCGTGGTCCTCGCTGTGCTGGCGGGCGAGTGGCCCCTGCTGCTGCTGTCCACCGTGGCGGCCACCCTCGCCGCCTCGGCGCTCGCGCCGGTCCTCCTGTACTCCCTGCTGTGGCCGCGCTTCACGGGCCGGGGGGCGGTGTGGTGCCTGTACGGCTCCACGGTGCTCGCCCTCGGCCTGACGGCCGCGTCCCCGATGGTCTCGGGCGCCCCGACCGCGGTCTTCCCGCACCTGGACTTCCACCTCACGTCGTTGATGGCGCCAGGCGTGATCACCGTGCCGGCGGGCTTCGCCCTGGGGTGGCTCGGCTCGGTCCTGAGTCGCTCCGGCCCCGCTCCGACGCGGGGGTTCCGGTACGACGGCGGCGACCGCGTCCCGCGCTCCTGACCGGCGACGCCGCCGGGGTGCCGTACGGAAGCTCCGTACGGCACCCCCGGCCGTCGGCGGAGACCCAGGGGGGAAGGAGACGGACATCTGGGTGCGGTCGCGGGGCGGTCGGGCGCCGGAGGGCGCGTCCGCCTGGGTGGCGGGGTGCGGCACCGACGCGCCCGCGCCGCCCACCCGCCACTCCGGCATCCTGCCCCCATACGGCCCCGGGCCGGTCCGAGAGCCGGAATCGAGCGGCGCTCGACGTACCCGAAGGTCGTGGGCGGCTTCTGCCGCTGGAGCGACAAGGTGCTCTTCGGCACGGATGACACGGCGAGGCAGGAGTTCTCTCCTCTCGGGCGTGCGGATCCGTCGTCGGTGCGTCCGGCGACGTTCCACCACGACATGGTCCGCTCCACGACGGACTCCGCACGGGTGCCAGGATCCGGACCATTCCCGGACCGCCTGGCCCGTCCGGGGCACCAGCGCCACCGTTTACGCAGGCCAGGGCCACGGGGCTCCAGTACCGCCACCAGACGAAGAACCTGCTGGTGAGCTACTCGCCGAAGAAGCTCGGCTTCTTCCAGAGCCTGAAGTCGGGCTCCTGGAGGAGAGTTTCCCCTCCAGGAGCCCATTCCGATCAGAAGCCGACCGGTTCCGTTCCATTACGCCGAGTATCCAAGGGCTCCGTTCGGCCTTCTTCCCGGACCAGTCACGGACCGGATCCAGACGCTCAGCGGTAGTACCCCTCGACCACGGACCGCACCTCGTCGAGCAACGCCGGGCCGTCCTGAGGCACCGGCTGCCGCCCACTGCCCGGCCTGATGTCCAGGAGCTGTTCGTTGGAGAGGGCGAACACCACCCTTCGCAGCCCTGCCTGTTGGATGACCGCTGCGCACATCCCACACGGCTGGCAGCTGGTGTACATCGTGGTTTCCGCCGCGGTTGCCACGTCCAGCTCCCTCGCGGCCCACCTCGCCAGCTTCAGCTCCGGGTGCGCGGTGATGTCCTTGTCGGTGAGGGTCGTGTTGTGCGCCTCTGCCAGGACCGTCCCGTCCGGCCCCGCCAACAGCGACCCGAACGGCGGGTCACCGCCCTCGCGTGCCTTGGCCGCGAGGGCGATGGCCCGCCGGAGGAGGGTGTGGTCGTCGGAAGTGGTCATGACGGTTCCGATCCGGTGCGGGGAGAGGAGAAGTGAGCGGCCACCGTGGCGAGCGCCTGCCAAGCCGCCTGCGGCCGGCAGGTCTGGCGGGGGTCGCCGCTGTAGGTGTCGAGGACGACGGTCTCGGCGCCCAGCAGCCGCAGTTGGTCGAGGTCGTCCATGATCTGGTCGATCGTTCCCTCCCCTGCGAGCCGTTGCGGTCCGGTGATCGGCGCCTGGGTGAGCTTGAGAGCGATCCGGGGGGCCAGCGCGGGCACGGGGAGATGCTGCTCGTCCGCAGCCACCTTCATCCTGACCGCAGCTTCGCGCAGCCACGGCAGGGTGCAGCGCAGTGGATGCCATGCGTCGCCGAGCCGCACGGCACGGCGCAGCCCCGCCTGACTGTTGCCGCCGACCCACACCGGGATCTGTCCGCTCCCGTAGGAAGCGGTATTCGCCCAGGCCGCCCGGATGTCCCGCAAATGATCGTCGGTCAGCCGTCCCCGGCGTTCGAACGGGATCCCAAGGGCGGCGAACTCCTGCCGTGCCCAGCCCACCCCCACGCCGAGGACCAGCCGGCCGCCGCTCAACTCGTCCAGGTTGGCCGCCATGCGGGCGGTGAGCAGCGGGTGCCGGTAGGGAGCGATGAGTACCGTCGTGCCGAGGCGGATCCGAGTGGTGAGACCTGCGAGCCAGGACAAGGTGGTGAACGGCTCGTAGAAGGGTGCCGGATAGCGCTCGGCCACGTCGGGGGTGATGGCGATGTGGTCCGAGACCATCAGCAGGTCGAAGCCCAGGCCTTCCACGGTCTGGGCCCAGCTCCGCAGGATTCCCGGGTCGGTGCCGGGACCGAAATTGAGGACGTTGATTCCGATCTTCACGGAACCAAGGCTAGTCAGGGAGCAGGCGCCGCCAGAAGGGATTCCTGCCTGCTCAGGCACGGTTCCCCAGTGGATCCACCGGTAATCTGAGCGGATGACCGAGAATCTTGACGCGACCGACTGGGCGATCCTGGATGAGCTCCAGCGGGACGGCAGGATCGCGCTCACAGAGTTGGCACGGCGGGTGAATCTGAGCGCGTCGGCGACGACGGAGCGGGTGCGGCGGCTGGAGGCGGCCGAGGTGATAACGGGGTACCGCGCGGAGGTGGACCTCGAGCGGACCGGATACATGGCGCTGGCAGTGGTTCGGCTGAAGTATCCGGGCACCCGGCACGAGCCCTTGCGTCAACTGCTCGCGGAGCGCTCGGAGATCCTGGAGTGCCTGCGCACCACTGGAGAGGACTGCTACGTCCTGAAAGTGGCAGCCACGTCGATGGCCCAGCTGGAGGAGATCGTCGACGCGCTGGCCCAGTTCGGGAGCACGACCACCAACCTGGTCCTCAGTCCGACGCTGCCGTTCCGCGGCCCACGAAAACCTCAGGCCGCTACCCGGTCGCTCTGATGCGGCAGCCCCGCCACGGCCCAGAGGAGCACCCGTTCGCTCGACACGGACGTCGATTCCTCCTGCTCCCTGAGGGTCCTACGGGAAGCCGATCCGGATCACGTCCTGCTCTACGGGACGCTCGCCGAAGGACCTGACCGCCGCCCGCCCACACCGCAGCGTCCTCACCCTGGAGCGTCAGAGCTGAAAGAGCTCAGTGCCTGTGCGGTCGAGGCGTCTTGCCGAGACGGCAGACAGAGTCTCTCCGGCTGTGGAGCGGCATGCGGAAAGCACCGGGCCGCGGGGGAGGCGAACTTCATCGCCTCCCCCGTGGCCCGGTGCGAACGTCATACGCAGCGTCCGTCCATCCAGTCGGTGAGGCCCGGCGTCCACGAGGTGGCCAGACGGGTCGCATCGGCGTCCAGCGCCCGCTGCCAGGAGGCGTAGTTGCCGGAGGCCGGCGGGGGCGGCTCCTGCCAGTCGACGACGTCGTACCAGTCGGGGAAGCCGGTGAGGGCCGCGGAGAGGCCCGCAGCGCTGACCCGGCTCCGGAGCACCGGGTCCAGGTCCTTGTCATCCGTGTAGATCATGATCTCCTGGGACGCGATGCGCTCCGCGATCGGTGCGAGCACCTCGTTCCAGGCCGTCTCCCGGATCGACGAGTCGCTGCTGAGGAGAGACTCCTTCGTTTCCGCCTTCACCTCCACCAAGACGACCATGCCGAGGTCCTTGGCGCTGTCGAGCCACTCGCGGAACGTGTACACGGTCTCACCCGTATATGGGCCGCGTGTGATGGTGCGTCCATCGAGCGGGTTCGGCCCGCTCGCCCACGTCAGCTCCGAGATGGGATCGGACGATCCGGTCAGCCCGAAGGTGGTTCTGTTGTGCCACATCACGGCCTTGGTGCCGTTCTTGGTCAGCCGCAGGTCGGCCTCCACCCCGGCCGCGCCCCAGGTCTTCTCCTGGGCGAGGCCTCTGGGGTGGTTCGCTGCACGGATCTGGTCTTCTTGCCAGCCTCCCACCTCCTGGGGCCACCCGCCGTGCCCGAACACCGCGGGACAGTAGGGCAGCAGGGAGGGGCTGGAGTACCCCTCCATCATGTGGACCTGGCTGAAGGTCCAGTTGCCGGGCGCGGACTCCCAGCTGTGCAGTGCACTGTTGAGGTCACCGTCGGACTTGGCGGTGAAGGTGATCGTCTTCACCCGTCCGTCGGCGTAGCCGTAGAGAGTGGCCAGGTCGTCGCGGCCGTCCCCGTTGAAATCACCGGTGACGATCTTCATACGCGAACGATCGTACGAGCCCGCCGGGAGGCCCAGCATGTCCCGCCGGGCGCCGAACTTTCCGTCCGTGCCGAGACGGAAGCCGATCACCGCGTCGTGTCCGTCTGCGTAGTCGTACCAGGCAGCCAGTTCGTCACGGCCGTCACCGTCGAAGTCACCCGCGTGCAGACTCGCCTGCCGGAACGTCCAGCCCGTGGACTCCCAGCCGTGTACGGGCTCGGCGAACCCGCCATCGGTCTGCCCGGCCCAGTACATCAGCTTCACACTGCCGTCCCGGTACCCGTACAGCGCCGCGAGGTCGTCACGACCATCCCCGTTGAAGTCACCGGTGGCGAACTTCATGCGGTTGACGTACCAGCCATCCCCAGGGGCCCGCTCGAAGGAGGAGAGGTGCGCGCCGAAACCGCCGTCCGGGCGGGCGAGCATCGTGAAGAGCTTGTCGCGGCCGTCTCCGTAGGCGTACCAGACGGCGACGTCGTCACGGCCGTCCCCGTTGAAGTCGCCGGCCTGGGCGGTCATGGCGTCGAAATTCCAGTTGCCCGGCGCCGCGGTCCAGGAATGGAGAGGACTCTCGAATCTGCCGTCTCCACGGCCGAGCCAGGTCAGCAGGGTGACCCGGCCGTCCTCGTAACCGTAGAAGGCAGCGAGGTCGCCCACACCGTCCCCGTTGAAGTCGCCGGTGAGGCGCTGCATGTTCTCGACCCAGTAGCTGCCTGCGGCAGTCTCCCAGCCCACCCCGGGCGCGGCGAAGGCGCCGTTCGAGCCCGCGAGGAAGGTGCGTACGGCGTCGTGCCCGTCTGCGTAGTCGTACCAGGCGGCCAGATCGCTGCGGCCGTCACCGTTGTAGTCGTGACGGGCACCGGTGCCGGCCAACCGGGCACCGGTGCCCGGTGCGGCCGCCTCAATGGTCGGCGCATCCGCCGTGCCGTCGAATGCCGCGGCCGTCCCTGCTGGTTGCCCGGGCGCGGCGGTCGCGCTACCGGCACCCGTGGACAGGCCGAGCAGAGCGAAGCACAGCACGGCCGAGCCCACTGCTATGGAAGGTCTCCTCATCCAGCTCTTCACATCCCTTGCCGTCGAACGAGAAAATGCACCCCTCGGTGGGGTGCATGGGGGGCGAGCCTCGCCCGGCCGGATCGTTCATCTCGCCACAGCCATGGCAAAGACGACGACCGACGCCTGCGGGCCGTCGATCATTAGATCATTCAAGATCCTTCTACAGAGCCATCTCAATTGGCTCGGTAGCCCGTGGAGCGTGGCGGGGATCGTTGAGCGGCTGGTGCCGGATGAGTTGTGGGAGCTGTTTCAGCGGGTGGTGCCGAAGGAGCCGTCACGGCCGTCGGTTCACTGAGTGGTCGAAGGCCAGGGTCTGGGCCAAGCCGCACCGCCTGCTGCTCGACGAGCTCGGCTCCCGGGGCGAGCTGGACTGGTCGAGATGCGCGATCGACTCGGTGAACATGCGGGCTCTGAAAAGGGGACCTGACCGGTCCGAATCCTGTCGACCGGGGCAAGTACAGGTCGGAGATCCATCTGATCACCGAGCGGACCGGTCTGCCCATCTCCGTCGGAATCTCGGCGGCGAACCCCCATGACAGCCAGGCCTGATCCCGCTGGTGAAGGGCAACTCATCCAAGGGCACGGTCGGCTGCTCGTTCAGCGCCGCGGGAACACCGGTGCCGTCGGAGCCGGCCCCAGCGTCGTCGTGCCGGGGGCCGACCGGTGGCCCAGCCCCGTACGGTAGGCGTCCAGGGCTGCCTCGGTACGGCCGCCGCGGCGCAGAAGGTCGCCCAGCAGACGGCACAGGTCGGCCAGGTCGCCGCTCGCTCCGCTGCGCTCCAGCAGCCCCAGGGCCATGACGTAGTGCTCCTCGGCGGTCTCGGCGTCCCCCCGCTCCTCCGCGATCAGCCCGAGCAGTCGGTGCGCACCCCCCGCGTGCACCGCGCCGTGCCGGTCACCCAGTTCGAGAAACGCCGAGAGCAGCTCCGACGCCTCGTCGTGCCGTCCGAGCCGCCGGAGGACATCGGCCAGCTCCACCTCCACCTGCGCCGTGAACAACGCCGCACGTCTGACGTTCAGCATGTCCCGGGCTGCACGCAACTCCCTTTCAGCTGAAGCCAGTTCTCCGTTCTGGGCCTGGACGTAGCCGCGCATCCAGTGGCAGTGCGCGAGATCGGTACGCAGGCTCAGCTGCTGGTAGATCGCCTGCGCCTTGGCCAGCGAGGCGTCCGCTTCGGCCGTGCGCCCCTCGGCGAGGAACGTGCGCGCCACCTGCCGGTGCATGCCCGCGACCAGCGCCGGGTCGTCGACCTGCGGAGCCAGCGCCAGGGCGAGCTCGGCGGCGTGCGCGGCACGGGCGTGGGCGCCCATGTCCATGTACGGGCCGATCACGGCGGCGTACAGGACGACCAGCGCCTCGGGGTCGGCCAGTCCGCTCGCCCCGAGCTCGTCGATGGTGGACTCGAGGAGGTAGCAGGCATAACGCAACTCGCCGGCCAGGAGGTGCGCGACGGCACGGCCGCGGATCGCGCGTACGCGGCGCGGCAGCGGCTCATCGGCGAGGAGCCGCTCGGCAGCCTGGAAGTGGCGCCCCGCGTCGACCAGTTGACCGGTCTCCAGGGCACAGTCGCCGAGTCCGAGCAGCGCCTCGGCCTGCTCGGGCACGAGCTCCAGGTGCTCCGCGTCGGTGAGGAGGCGCCGATAGCGCACGGCGGCCTCCTCCGCGGTCCTGGTGGCCAGCTGCCGGCGCGCGTCGACGAGGTCGAGCCGCAGTTCCGTGGCGAGGTGCGCGGGCCTGCCGGTGGCCAGCTCCTCGTACGACGTGCCGAGCCGCTCCGCGAGGAAGCGCAGGGCGGTCTCCGAGGGCCTCACCTTGCCCGACTCCAGCGTCGACACGTACGCGGGGGTGTACGAGGGCTCGGCCAACTGCCTCTGAGTAAGCCCGCGTTGAGCACGCAGCCGCTGCACCCGGCGGCCGATCGAGGCCGGATCGTCCATCAGGACCCCCTGGTTCGTGAA
Source organism: Streptomyces sp. JL2001 (assembly GCF_050917515.1). Taxonomy (NCBI): domain Bacteria; kingdom Bacillati; phylum Actinomycetota; class Actinomycetes; order Kitasatosporales; family Streptomycetaceae; genus Streptomyces; species Streptomyces sp. JL2001. The sequence goes on from NZ_CP169421.1 coordinate 662,441, forward strand.
CTGCCCAGTATCCAGAAGCAGTAGGCATTGCGCACACCTTCACCCTCCCCCTAGGTTAAGCGACTTGTTCAGCAGGCTTATCCCTGCCCTTAACTCGCCTGGCAAGGGGCTGATTTCATGCGTTCAGCACGACGAGCGGCCATGGCGGTCGGAGTGGCCGTCGCCCTCACGGCCGTACTCGCCGCCGCACCCGGCAGCGCCGCCGCGGAGCCGCCCGCACCTCGCACGGCCGGAGTCGAGGTGGAGATACCGGGGCCTGAAGACGGGACGTTCGCCGGCTCCGGCCACACGCACGTGCCGCCGGAAGGCCGGAACCGACCGGCCGCCCGCCTGACGTCGACCGAGGTGGCCGCCGACGGCGAGGTGGCCAAGATCGTCGACAACGGCCCCACCGCCGACCGGCTCGACATCGTCGTCGTCGGAGACGGCTACACCGTCGCCGAACTGCCCCGCTTCCACGCCGACGCCCAGAAGAAGTGGGCGGAGCTGACGGCCGTCGAGCCGTACACCACCTACCGCAACCTCTTCAACGTCTGGACCGTCGACGCCGTCTCGAACCAGTCCGGCGTCTCCGGCGACCCCTCTCCCGACACCCTCCGGGACACGGCCCTCGGCTCGTACTTCTGGTGCGACGAGATCGAGCGGCTCCTCTGCGTCGACCAGGACAAGGTCGACGGATACGTCGCGAAGACGCCGGAGGCCGATCTGGTGCTCGTCCTCGCGAACAGCACCAAGTACGGCGGCGCGGGCTACAACGAGCCCAGCGAGACCCTCGGCTACGAGGGCATCTCCACGGCCTCGGCGGGCAACGAGAAGTCCGGCCAGGTCGCGATCCACGAATCCGGCCACTCCCTGGGCAAGCTCGCCGACGAGTACTTCTACGCCGACTACCCCGGCTACGAGCGTTACCTGGGCCCCGAGCCCGCCGACTCCAACATCACCACCCTCACGGCCGACGACATGGCCGACCGGGGCGCCAAGTGGCACCGCTGGCTCGGGGAGCAGTCCCCCGACGGCGGCACCGTCGGCGCGTACGAAGGCGGCGGCTACTACGCCACCGGACTGCGGCGCCCCACCGAGGACTCCCTGATGCGCTCCCTCGGCAAGCCCTTCAACCTGCCCGGAGTGGAGGCGATGATCGCCGGCTTCTACCGCGAGGCGCGCATCGCCTCCCCCCTCACATCCACCGACCGTCCCCTCCGCACGGGCGACACCGCCAAGGCGCTCGTTCCCCGGCTGACGGGGGCGGACGGGCGTCAGCTCACCATCCGCTGGTACCTGGACGGGCGGGAGATGAAGTCTCTCGCGGGCCGCGACCGCGTACGGGTGTCCGACCTGGCCCTGCGGCTGCTCGACCTCCGGAAGCACACGCTGTCCCTCACGGCCGAGGACCGCACACCTTCGGTGCGGGACCGCGGCATCGCCCGAACGATGAGGTCCACCGTCAGCTGGACGATCCGGCTCTGACGGCTGCGGCGGGCGTACGCCGCGGTGCGCAGCCGACTCGGGGACGCGTGACTCGGGGCGCGGCCGGGCCGTATCCCGCTGGGGTCACCCAAGCGGCAGCCAGGTCCGGCGCCGGCTGCCGTGAGGTCACGAGGACCAGTCGTGCTCCGTGACCCGAGGCTCCCGTCGAGGGCTCGGCCGCCCCGAAGCTCCCCGCCCTCCGTTCCCGCCCTGCCTTCCCGCGACGCTGCCCAGCCAGCCGAGCAGAAAGCCGGCGGGAATCGACACGAGGACGACCGTCTCCAGCGGGAACCAGTCGATGTGCCACTCCGGGAAGAGCGCCGAAGGGGTGCCCGAGAAGACGGGGCTGGAGACCTGGAGTCCGCCGGTGCAGCCCAGGCCCCCGTACAGCGTCCAGAGCAGCCCGGATCGGGTGTAGCCGCTCCAGAAGAGGGAGTACACCAGCGCCGGGAGCAGGCAGGAGGCGGCCACCGCCAGGGACAGCGTCGTCAGGAACAGGACGTTCCATCCCTGCACCCAGACGGCCAGCAGGATGCTCAGGATTCCGACCCCGGCAGACGCCAGGCGGGCGGCGGCCACCTCCCGGCCCTCGGTCGTGCGTCCACGGCGCAGGGCCTTCGTGTACAGGTCGTGGGCGATCGCCCCCGCGGCCGCCAGGGTGATGCTCGCCACGGCGGCCAGCGTGGTGAGGAACACGGCACAGGAGACCAGGACGACGAGCAGCGCCCCGTTCGTGTGGGTCGAGGAGCCGCCCGCGAGTTCGCCGGTGAGCAGCAGCAGGGTGCTGTTGCCGCCGGGGTCCGCGGCCAGGATCGCCGGTGTGCCGATCAACGCGGCGCCCCCGAAGCCGATCAGCGCAACAGCGAGGCAGAACGCGCCGACGGCGCCGATCGTGTGCCGCACCGTACGACGCGCGGTGGCCCCGTCGGAAGCCGTGCCGAGTTGCATGGCGACGTGCGGCAGGCACGCCACTCCCAGTACCACGGTGATCACCAGGCCGATGAAGTCGAGCGTGCCTTCGAGGTCGTTGCTCGCGGCGAAGCGGAGGCCGGGACGCATATAGCCGGCAGGCCGGCCGCTGCCCTGTCCGGCGGCGTCGATCAAGGAATCGGGGCTCCAGTGAAAACGATGGAGCAGCACCGCTGCCACCGTCAGGGCGGCGCCGAACAGCACCAGCGTCTTCATCATCTGGATGACGATCGCGCCGCGCATGCCGCCGAACACCGTGGCGCAGACGACCAGTGCGCCGATCATGACGATGGCCGTCTTCTCGGGTCCGGGACCGGTCACTCCCAGCAGCGCCGTGGTGGTGACGCCCGCGCCGGAGAGCTGCACGACCAGAACGGGGACGCACACGCTCAGGGTCACGACGGCGGTCGCGATCCTCGCCCCCGGCCCTGGAGCCCGCAGGGCGAACGTGTCGCCCAGGGTGTAACCGGCGTGCTCGCGCAGGGGGCGCGCCAGCAGGAGGAGCAGGCCGAGTGACAGCACGGTGCACAGGGCGATGAACAGCCCGTCGTAGCCGAAGACCGCGACGCTTCCGGTGGTGCCGAGCACCACGGCCGCGGGCAGGTAGACGCCGGACAGGACGATGGCCCCGCGCAGGGGCTTCAGCCTGCGGCCCGCCGTGTAGAAGTCGTTGATCCGGTCCCTCTCGGGGCCGCTGAGGACGCAGACGAACAGGATGGGGATGATGAGCGCCAGAAAGCCCACCAGGACGAAGACCCGTGTGTCGCTGTCGAGGGCGCCCGACACGGCCGGCAGGATCGCTGGGCTCATCTGCTCTCCTCCCCGTCCTCCTGAGGAGCCGGGTGTCCGTCCGCGCGACGGTCGTACCGCACCGCCGTCCACACCAGCAGGGAGCCCTGGAGGAGCAGGGCCAGCACGCCGATGCTGGTCTCTCCCCAGACGCGGGTGGCCATCAACTCGGCTGCGGAGCAGGCGAGCAGCACGTGCAGGGCGAAGGCCGATCCGTTGACCAGGGCGAAGGCCACGCCCGGGCGGTGAGGGCGTGGACGATGGTGAAGGCGGGGGGCGTGCGGGTGGGTCATGGCGGTCTCCGTACGTGGTCGGGCGCGGCCCGGGACGACCGGGCGCGGCTGATGGCGGCTCGACTCGGGAGGAGTGGCCGCCGGCGCTCTTCGGGGTGCCCTGGCTGCTGATCGAGGTGCGCGTGCAAGTCGGGGGATCGCGGCGGTGACAGGTCAAGGCCGCGGCACGGCCGTTCGGTTCGGAGGTCCGTGCCGTTCCGGCGTGACGCGGACAATAACGGAACTGGCAGTCACGTATCTAGAGGGAGGAGCCCTTCGGCTTCCCGCTTCGCGTTCGGCTCGTGCGTTCGGCCGCGGGCTGCGCCTGACGCGCTGAAGTCCGTTGCCCGGGCGGGCCGTTACCTGCCGACGACAGCCTCCCCCGGGCGCGATGCCATCGGCCGGCAGCAGTGAGCGACATGCGTTTCGTCGCCTCGTCGCGGGCGATCCCGCCGCTACCGGTCGCATGCCGACGACGAACCGTTTCCATACCCGCAGGTCCTAGCGTCCGGCACAGCCGTCATGACCGCCCACGACCACCCTGCGAGGAGATTCCGTGCTCGAAGGCTTCGGCGAAGCGCTCGCGGACCGGGAGTACTACCTGCCGCTGCCCAGCGTGGCCGACCCCGGGCCGCGCTTCGCTCCCGGCGAGGTGCCGCCGGGCCTGCGCGGCGTCGCCCAGGGCATCTGGACGGTCTGGGGCAGGCCGCGGACCGGGCTCGCCGAGCAGGGCTGGAAGATCCACGTGTCGGCGCGGCTGGACCGGGCGCAGCACGTGCTCGACACGGTCGCCGGGATCTGCTTCTCCGAAGGCGTGCCGTTCAAGCACCTGAGCGCCCGGCTCTTCTTCCTGTTCCTCCATCACAAACACGCCGGGCGGGCCCAGGCGGGCAAGTTCGTCGCCGTCTACCCGCCGGACACGGCGACCGCCCGCCGACTGCTGGAACGCCTGCGCGACGCGCTCGACGGGGAGGAGGGACCGTACGTCCTCACCGACCGGCGCTTTCGCGACTCACGGACGGTCCACTACCGCTACGGCTCCTTCGGTGCCCGCAGCCGGCTGCGCGCCGACGGCACCCGGGAGGGGCTGGTCCGCGACGGCTCCGGCCGCGAGGTCGTGGACCAGCGGCTGCCCGCCTTTCACCTGCCCGAGGGGATCGCGGACCCCTTCGTCGAGCAGGAGGAGCGGCCGCACGTGGGCCCGATCCTGATCCGCGACTACGAGGTGACCCGCGCGGTGCGCCTGAGCAACGCCGGCGGCAACTACCAGGCCCGGGACCGGCGGACCGGCCGCACCGTCTTCGTCAAGGAGGCGCGTGCCCACAACGGCCTGGTCTTCGACGGGACCGACGCGCAGCGGCGGCTGCGGCACGAGTACGGCGTGCTGCGCGAGCTGCACGAGGCCGCCCCCGGGGTGGGCCCGGAGCCGCTGGACCACTTCACGGAGTGGGAACACGACTTCCTCGTCACCGAGTACGTCGACGGACAGCCGCTGGTGGGCTGGCTGAGCCGGTCCTCCCCGCTGGCCCGCGCCGACCGCACGGCCGAGTCCGTCGCCGCGTACCACGAGGCGTGCCGGCAGCTGCTGGCCGCACTGGACGCGTCGCTGGAGCGGCTGCACTCCGCCGGCTACCGGTTCGGCGACCTCAGCCTGGGCAACGTCATGGTCACCCCGTCGGGCGGGGTACGGCTGGTGGACTTCGAGGCGGCGTCGGCCCTGTCCGCGGCACCCTCCGGGATGGGCACTCCGGGGTTCACGCCGCCGCCCGGCGTGCTCCGGGCCGACTCCGATCCGCTGCTGCAGGACCGGTACGGCACGTCGGCTGTCGCGTTCGCCTTCCTGGCGCCGTTCCACGAGATCGCCGAACACGCGCCCGCCAACCTCGTACTGCTGCGCCGCGACCTGGCGGACGTCGCTCCGCCGCAGGACCTGTGGCAGCGGGCCACCGCCTTCCATCCGACGGAGGACCAGCCGCAGGACCAGGGCGGCCCCGGCCGCCTGCCCTCCCCCGCCGAGCTGGACACCGATCCGCGCGGCTGCCTCACCCGGCTGGCCGAGGAGGTGGCCGCGGGGCTGCTGGAGATGGCTGACGCCGGCCGCCCGGAGTGGGCCTTCCCGCCCTCACCCGAGGCGTTCCGGACCAACAACGTGTGCCTGGCCTACGGCACCGCCGGGGTGGTGCACGCCCTGCACCGCGCCGGGGCCGCGGTGCCGGAGGAGATCCGCGAACGGCTGCGCCGCGACACGCTGGCGCAGCGCGACGCGCTGCCCCCCGGGCTGCTCGTCGGCTCGGCAGGCGTCGCACGGGTCCTGGCCGGCCTCGGCCTGCTGGACGAGGCCGTCGACCTGCTCCGGGACGCCGACGCCCACGCGCTCACCGCCTCCTGCGGCACGCTGGCGGGCGGGCGGGCCGGGGTCGGCCTGGGCTGGCTCGCCCTGCACCGGCTGACCGGGGAGAGCAGCCATCTGGAGCGTGCCGCCGCGGCAGGGGAGCGCCTGCTGCGCACCCCCGACCTGCCGGCCACGCTCGGCGAGCACGACGCCCGCGGCCTGCTGCACGGCCGCTCGGGGCTCGCCCTCTTCCTCCACCGCCTGGCCCGCGACACCGACGAGGCCCGCTACCTGGAGGCGGGCCGCATGCTGCTCCACCAGGAGCTCGACCGGACCTTCCCGCTGGACGACGGCGCCCTGTCCATCTCCGACGACACGCGGCTCACCCGTGCCATGCCGTACCTGGCCACGGGCGCGGCCGGGGTCGCGGCGGTGCTCGCCCGCTACGTGGCCACCGCGCCGGACGAACGCTGCGCCGCGGCGCTGCCGAGGCTGGTGGCCGGCATCCGGGTCTCCTGCGCCACGAAGGAGGCGGGCCTGTACCGGGGGCTGGCCGGACTGACCTGGTGCCTGACCGGGCATGCCGAGCGCACCGGCACGGACGCGGCCCGCGGGGACGCCGTGCGCGCCGCGACCGGCCTGCTGAAGTACGCCGTCCCGTACCGGCGCGGTGTCCGCTTCCTCGGGGCGGGTTCGCAGCGGTTCACCGCCGACCTGTCCAGTGGCGGAGCCGGCGTCCTGCTGGCCCTCCACCGCCTGCTGGCCGGGCCGCTCTTGACGGAGGAGCCCCACCGGGCGCGTCCCCGCATCCCCGCGTTCCGCTGACGTCACCGGGCGGGCGTCCCATGAACCCCTGGGCACGGCGGCAGGCAACTCCGTGCCGAGGTGTGCAGTCATCAACCGACACGACCCCGAGAAAGGTGGTGAGCATCCATGAGCCAGATCCTCGCGCTCCAGGCCCTGGACACCGAGCCGGAGGCCCATTCCCTCCCTCCCTGCTTCAGCGTCGCCTGGAGCATCAGCGACATCTTCCCCGAGCCGATGTAGCCCGCCGGCACCCGTGGAGGGCCGGGACCGGTGGTCCTGCCAGCGGCCCCGGCCCGGGTCGTGGGCGCCGTTCTCAGGCGCGGGACCGCGTCCCTGGTGCAGGGCGGCGCCACATGAGGGGCCGGGCGGCACCGAGCGCGCGAGTCGCGCGCTCCCCGGCTGCGGGCCGACGCGCCCTCAGCGGCTCTTCACCATGGGCACGGTGAAGCTGACCTCCTTGCCGGAGTGGTAGTCGGTGTGGTCCCAGACCGACATGTGGGTCTTGTCCTTCAGCCGCAGTTGGAGCACCTCGTCCGCGTTGCTCCAGTTGTAGTAGAAGAACCGGAAGTTCTTCGACTCAGTGGCTTTCACTTCCTTCGTTCCCGCCCACTTGCAGTCGCGCGTCGCATCGTGCTCGCAGGTGGACCAGGCTCTGGCGTAGAGGCCACAGTCCTCGCCGTGCCAGATGTCGATCCGACTCAGCCTGTCGTCGGATGAACGCCACGTTCCCGCGAACCCACTTGCGACACACAGGGCGGATGCCTGTTTCGCCGAGGTGAGCGTCAGCAGGGCGGAGAGGGAGAGCGTCAACGCGGCCGTCAGGAACAAGGCCGTCATCTGGCGGAGCGGACGGCGGACCGAAGAGGCGTGTGTCATCGTGAACCTCCGGTAGCGGGGGGCAGCGCGCGGACGGTCGCCTCGACCGGCAGTCCCGTGCAGCCGGAACGACAGCGGAGTCCTGATGGTCTCGACGACGTCTCGATCCGCGGTGCGCCGCACATGCGGGCCTGCACTCGTACCAGGTGCCCCCTACCTCTTCCAGACCAGCACTCCTGGATCCTGCCCGCAAGTGGGGATGCCGCCTTGCACGCCGTTCAACGATGCAGGCGATCCACTGTGGAGCGGTCAACGAGTCTCGTCGTCGAGTCGGCTGCCCGCAGGGGGCGTTGCCCGGTCCGGCGGCACCCGGTCGTCCGGGGCCGCCGGAGCTCCCCTCCGGGTGGGCCGGCGCCTCAGGGCCGGCGGGCGTGGAGGGCGTGGGCGCCGAGCGCGAGGGGGGTGTGGCCGGCGAGTTCGAGGCCGTGCTCGGCGAGCAGACGGGCGTAGTGGTCGGCCGTACGCTCGCGTCCTCCGGTGTTGCACATCATGTGAAGGTCCCACGCGGTGGCGAGCGAGGGTGCGGTGTCGGCCGGCAGGAGGCGTTCGACGATGAGGAGGTCCGCGTGCCGGGGCATGGCGTCGGCGCAGTGGCGCAGGATGCTCCGGCAGCGGTCGTCGTCCCAGTCGTGCAGGACCCGGGAGAGGAGGTAGACGTCGCCGCCCGGGGGTACGTCCGCGAAGTCGCCCGCCCGGTATCGGCACCGCTCGCCGGCCCCGGCGGCGGCCAGGTACGTGCGCGCCGCCGCGAGCACCTGAGGGCGTTCGAGGAGAACGCCGCGCAGGGTGGGGTGGGCGGTCAGGATGCGACCGAGGAGTTCTCCGGTGCCGCCGGCGACGTCGACCACCGTGCGAGGGCGGCCGGGGGCGGTCGCGGCGGCGGTGAGGACCGGGTGCGCGGGGAGAAGATCGAACATGACGGCGCTCGACGCCATGGACTGGTCGAACAGGGTGGCCAGTTCGGGGTCGCGGGCGAAGTGGTCGAAGTGGTTCTCGCCGTGGAGGTGCTCGAAGCCGGGTCGTCCGCTGCGTACGGTGTGGGCCAGGTGGGCGAAGGACTCGTAGAAGGGGCCGCCGTACATCAGCGCCAGAGGCCGCATCGATCCCGGGGTCTCCGCGTCCAGAAGCGCGCCGACGCCGGTGAGCCGGAATCCGTCGGGGCCTTCGGAGACCACGCCCAGCATGGCGAGGTACCGCAGCAGGGTCGCCAGGCTCTCCGGGTGGGCGCCGACGGCGCGGGCCAGCTCCGCACCGTCGATCCCGGTGTGGCCGTTCATGGCTTCCGGCAGCCGGAGCCGCGCGCACGCCGCCAGGGCCTGGGTGGTCCAGGCTCCGGTCAGCAGCCACAGAAGCGTTTCCGCCGGCTGCGGTCCGCCTGGCGGTCGTGGGTGCCCCGCGGAGGCGAGAGGCCGGCCGAGGTGCTCCGTCAGTACGTCACGATGGTCTCCGCCCGCGTAGAGCTCGACGCGTCGGTACGCCGTCTTCGTGTCGGCGGGGGCGGTGAAGTAGAACACGGTGCCGTCCTCGTGCGGGTTGTACCCGCCTCCGTCGGCAGCCGCTCCGTGCCGCGCGAAGCTCGCCAACAGCCCCCGCAGCACCAGCGGGTCGGGCCGCGCGACGTCGAAGGCGAGGTGCGCCTCGTGGTCCAGGCCGCGTTCCTCCTCGGCGATCCGGGACAGTCCGGAACCCGGTGGCACGGTCAGCGCGAACACCTCGACCGCCCGGCGTTCGTCCGCGGGGCCTCGGACCACGGGACGGAGGATCCTCACGTCGAGATCCGCGGGATCGCGGCGGTGGCGTGCGGCGAGACGGTCGCGCACGACGACGCTGGGCTGCGCCTGCCCGTCCGCGGACAGCCCGCACGCCGCCAGGTCCGTCCGGAGCCCGTGCTCGTCGGGAGGGAACACGAGCACGGCGGCGTGCGCGAAGCGGCACTGATCCGTCAGTGCCCGCAGTTCGGGACCGTCGAGTCCGGGCAGCACGCGCGAGAGCAGGACGGACGTGTCCTGCTCCCGGACGAATCCGGCCGTCGCGCTCAGCCGCTCCGCGTCGTCGCCGGCGTTCGCCCGGATCGGTGCCGTGGGTGCCGTGGGTGTCGAGGGTGTCGTGGGCGGCCTGGTGGCCGACGCCGTGGTCGCGGGCATGGTGAAGCGAGGTTCGGAACGCATTCCCTGTCCGTGGGTGAAGGAGGAAGCCCGGGCCCGGACCCCCGGAGCTTGCCCGTGCACGGTGCACGGGCAGCCCGGGGCCTGGCCCGGAACGGGACGCAGAGGAGGAGAAGGAGGGGAACGGTCAGATGCCGACGTAGTTCTCGGCGAACCAGTCCTGTTGGGTGCGCGAGGTGCGCAGCGAGGCGAGGCGGGAGCGGCGCAGACGCTCCTGGAAGGGGGAGGCGCCCTCGGAACCCGGGGCGGCGTGCAGGAGGCGGATCATCCAGTGCGAGAACTCCTGCGCACGCCAGATGTGCGCCAGGCACCGCTCCGAGTAGGAGGCGAGCGGCTCGGGGTCGCCGTGAGCGAGGGCGCCGGTCAGGGCCTGGGCAAGGATCTCCGCCTCCAGGACCGCGAGGTTCGCGCCCTTCGCGGCGGACGGGCTGATCAGGGCGGCGGCATCGCCCACCAGGAACAGTGAGCCGTGTCGCAGCGGTTCGAGCACGTCGGACTCCAGGTCGACGACGGCGCGCTGGACGATCCGGCCGCGCAGCAGGTGTCCGTATGCGCTCGCGCGCATGCGCAGGTCGAGTTCGTCCCAGACGCGGTCGTCGCTCCAGGCGTCGGCCTCGGTTCCGCTCTCACACTGCAGGTAGTAGCGGGTGATCTCGGCGGAGCGGGCCATGTGCCCGGCGAATCCCCGCGGGTGGACCGCGTAGCCCACCGCGTCCAGGCTCGGCGGCGCCTCGGCGAGCAGCCCCAGCCAGGACACACCGTGGTCGCGGTGGTGGCGGTGGACCGCGCCGGGCGGAAGCGAACGCCGCCCCGCCCCGTGGCGGCCGTCGCAGGCGGCGACGTACCGTGCCCGCCAGCGGCCGGGGTGCCCGTCCGCCTCCCGTACGGTCACCGTGGGCGCGGGGCCGTCCGCGTCGGACACGACGACCGCCTCGGTGTCGAAACGGATCCGCCCTCCGGCATCGATGAACTGCGCCAGCAGATCGGTGACCAGTTCGTGCTGCGGATAGACGGTGTGCGGGTCACCCCTGCCGAGCCGTCGGTAGTCCAGGCGGAAGCGGCCGTCGTCGGTACGGAACTCGCAGACGCCGTGCTCCTGCCCGCGCCGGCGCAGCCCCTCGTCCAGGCCGTTGCGTTCCAGGATCCGCACGGTGTGCGCGGCGAGGAAGCCCGCCCGCGCCCGCTTCTGGACGTGGTCACGGCCGGCACGTTCGAGCACCACACAGTCGATGCCGCTGCGCAGTAAGAGGTTCCCCAGGACCAGGCCGGCCGGGCCGGCCCCGAGGATGACCACATCAGCCGAGTCCTGCGCGACCCGGGCGTACTGACTCTCTGTCACAACAGTGGATCTTAGGCACTCAAAAATATGCGGATGACCGCATATCACCCGAATGCCGCATGATGCGAAAAGGATTCTCCCCTCGCCGGGGGCGAAGCGGTTCCGAACCCGGGACCCGTGAGGCCTGCGACCGAGGCCGTCCCCCTCCCACGGACGCCGTGTGCGAGCGACGGCCGCGCCGCTCGGGCACACGGGCCGAGGCCGGCCGGGTCCGCGCGCCCGACGGCTGCGGTCGCGGCGCCGCCGACCACGTCGACGCGCCTGACCTGGGCTCCTGCCCGTCAAGCGGCTCGCCTCGTGGACGCCGCCGGCCGGCTGCCCGATCATGCCGCCCGGCGCCCGGGCCGGTGCGAGGCCGGACCGCGAGACCGGAGGGCGACGGTGTTCTAGCCTGGAAGGACACGCAGCCCGCGGAGGCGGGGACCTTCCGTTCGTCCGGCGTTCCCGTCGTCCGGCCACCCGCTCCCGGGCGATGCGTCCGATCGGCGGGTGAGATCAATGGGCGGCACGGCCGGCACGGCCGGCGACGGAAACCACCACGACGTGATCGTCGTCGGCGCACGCTGTGCCGGCGCACCGACCGCGATGCTCATGGCTCGTCAGGGTCACCGGGTTCTCCTGGTCGACAGGGCGACGTTCCCGAGCGACACGATCTCCACGCATCTGATCCATCCCCCCGGACTGGCCGCGCTGGACCGGTGGGGACTGCTGGAGCAGGTCGTGGCGAGCGGGTGTCCTCCCATCGACACGTACGCCTTCGACCTCGGACCGTTCTCCATCGTCGGGTCGCCTGCCGGCGAGGGGTTCGAAGCCGCGTACGCGCCGCGCCGCACGGTCCTCGACAAGATCCTCATCGACGCCGCCGCGGAGTCCGGTGCGGAGGTGCGCGAGGGCTTCACGGTGGAGGAGCTCCTGTTCGACGGAGCGACCGTGACCGGGATCAAGGGGCACCGCAAAGGCGGCGACACCACCGTCGACCACGCCCGGTTCGTCGTGGGCGCGGACGGCGTCCACTCCTCCGTCGCGAGGGCGACGCAGGCCGCCGGCTACGCGGAGAAGCCGAAGATCAACGCCTACTACTACGCGTACTGGGCCGGCCTGCCCATGCACGGCACCTACGAGGCGTACGACCGCGGCGACCGCGCCTGCGCCGCGTGGCCCACGAACGAGGACCGGACGATGGTCGTCTGCGGCTGGCCCATGCATGACTTCGAGGCCAACCGCGACGACGTCGAGGGCAACTTCCACGCCACGCTGGCTCGTGCTCCGGCGCTCGCCGAGCGGGTCGCCCGGGGCACCCGGGCGGAGCGGTTCGTGGGGACGGCCATCCCGAACTACTTCCGTACCCCCTACGGTCCCGGCTGGGCCCTGGTCGGCGACGCCGGATATCTGAAGGACCCCATCACCGCCCAGGGCATCCAGGACGCGTTCCGCGACGCGGAGCGGTGCACCCGCGCACTCGACGACGTGCTCACCGGCCGCCGGTCCTTCGACGAGGCGATGCGGGCCTGGCAGGAGGCGAGGGACGCCCAGGTCATGGGCATGTACGAGTTCACGGCCCAGTTCGCGACGATGGAACCGCCACCCCCGGAGATGCAGCAGCTGCTCCTCGCCGTGTCGCAGAGCCCCTCGGCACGCGACGAGTTCGTCAGGGTCACGGCGGGCATGACCCCGCCCGAGGAGTTCTTCGGCCACATGCAGGAACGGATGAGCCACCACCGGGCGCCCGACGCGGCCTGATCCCGGCACTCAGCTGGGCGCCAGGATGGCTGCGGGATGTGGCAGAGCCCCCTCGGACTGAGGCAGCGCCCTCCCTCAGGGAACCTCCGCCCAGCCGTTTCGCATGGCGTGGGCTCCGAGCTGCATCCGGGTCCTGACTCCGGCCAGGTCCATGAGGTGGCGCAGGCGCCGGTGCAGCGTGCGCGGTGACAGGCCGAGTTGGGTCGCGGCGGTCAGGTCCGTCAGGCCGGCCAGGAGCAGGGCGAGGATCCTTCGGTCGAGGTCGGTGGGGCCTTCCGCGCCGACCTCGACCGTGGGAGCGGCCTCTCCGCCGGTGCCCGCCAGTTCGATGGGGCGGGCGGTGCGCCAGACCGTCTCGAAGAGTGCGTCCAACGCGTCCAGGAGACCGCTGCGGTGCAGCAGCACCGCGCCGGGTTCCCCGGCCGCCGTGACCGCGAGCGGGACGAGGCCGAGGTCGGCGTCGGCCAGGACGAGTTTCATCGGGAGCTCGTCGGCGACACGCAGCTGCACGCCCTTGGCCAGGGAGGCGATCGCGTCGTCGATGATGCCGGGTTCCGCCAGTACGGCCCGGTCCAGCACGGCGCGGAAGTGCACGCCCCGGCCGATGGCCACGGGTTCGGCCGTGTTCTCGTCGGGCGGCAGGGCGACGAACGGCGCGGTGATGAAGGAGCGGACCTGCGTGCGGGCCGCCTGCTGCACCTGGAGGAACCGGTGCCGGATGGCGTCGACGCCCGTGACGACTTCGATCAGGTCGCTGATGCTGCTCCCGGTCATCGCCGCCCGGTGTTCCTCGGCGAAGGTCACCAGGGCGTGCTCGGCCATCCGGAGCCCGTCGCGGCGCTGGCTGATGAGGGCGCCGAGCGCCATGGCCGGCGGCGCGGCGGTGAACCGCTGGTCCGCCGGCGACCTGGTCACGAGTCCCCACGAGACCAGGCGGGACAGGGCCTTGTCCACATGTGCGTGCGGGAGACCGAGCTGCTCGGCGAGCAGGGCGGCGAGGGAGCCGGGCTGTCCGAGCAGCGCCCGGTAGACGCGCTCGTCTTCGGGTTCGAGGCCCAGGACATCCAGCATCGGCGACCGACTCTCCTCCACTTGCCGCAGCGGGGAGAGTATGCGCCATGGCGGCAGACCCTGAATAGTCCCAGCTGGGAGCAGGTGGGAGGGGAAGGGCCCCGGGGAGTCGCCTCCCCGGGGCCCGACTGCGCGGTTCATCGCAGGCCGTAGGCCCGGATGATCTCGTTCTTGACGCTGAAGCCGCCGTCCGTCGCGGCGCTCGCGCGGACCGAGACGAAGCCGCCGGGCTTCTTGGCCGGCTTGAACGAACCCGTCCAGGAGCCGCCGGAACCCTTGGCCAGGGTCACCTTCTGCCAGGTCTTTCCGTCGTCGTACGAGACGTCCAGCTTGACCGTGGTGATCTTGCCCGGCACGGTGCCGCCGTCCATCGACACCGGCTTGAGCGCGATCCGCTGGGTCTCGTTGGCCTTGACGTCCCCGTGCAGGTCCGTCTCCAGCGAGTAGTCCAGGTTCAGCACCGAGAACCGCTCGAAGAAGTCCGAGTCGACGGTGTCGGACATGTAGGTCCACTCGGTGTGGGTGCGCGTCGAGAGCCGGAAGACGTCACCGGGACGCTCCACGTCGAGGACGGCGCGGTAGGGCAGGTTGCCCGCCGGAACCTCCACCCACTGCATGTCGCCGCTGACCGGGTTGTCGTGGATCAGCGTGTCGCCCTGGAAGACCTGCAGGTGGGACGGGGTCTCACCCCACGGCAGGTTGCCGCCCAGCCGCATGTTGTCACTGGAGGAGGCCCAGGCCTGGACGTTCCAGGTCATGTAGTTCTGCCAACGGGAGTTGTACACGCCGAAGGACTCGCCCTGGGCGGGCCGGGACAGGGGCGCGAACCAGTTGAGGCGGGTGGTGCTGCCCTTGGCGTACGTGTTGTCGCCCGACACCATCACCCAGGGCAGGGCGGTGTCGACGCCCTGCGCGTGGAACTCGCGCCAGACCTGGCCGGGGGTCACCCATTCGGTGCGGGTGCCGGGGTGCCATTCCATCTCGGGGAAGTTGAACGACGGGCTGAGGGTGAAGTCGGAGCGATAGCCCTCCGACAGCTTGCCGTCCGTGGCCGAGTAGTAGTGGGCGTCGATCCGGGCGAGGTCCCGCTGGGCCGGCTTGTAGACCAGGGGCCGGTTCGGCACCTGGCCGGGGTAGTCCCGGGTCAGGTCGTAGACGTAGGGCGTGTACTCGGTCTGCTTCACCGTCAGCTTGAAGACGCCGGTCTTGGCCATGGCGATGAGGCCCTTGCCCGCGTCACGGTGGACGGTGGCGACCGGGATGGCGGACTCGCCGACGTACTCCATCAGGCCGCCGACACCGTCGTTGACCACGATCAGTGCCTTCGCGCCAGCCGCGACCGCTGCCTCGGTGCGCTCCTGCGGCGAGACCTCGTCGCTGCGCTCGACGACGACGACCTTGCCCTTGGCGTCGACCTTCGCGTACGCCGCCACCGCGCCGTTGCCCGCGTAGACGGTGCTCAGCCGCTCCGTGCCGGTGCCCAGCCCGCTGCCCGCCTGCACCCGGGCGTCGAAGCGGACCCGGCCGTCCTGCGTGCTCAGGGCGAGCTGCGGCTCGCCCTTGCGCCAGCGGGTGACGAGCATGAACTCGCCCTGCTTCATCGCCTCGGTCGGCGCGACGTAGACGTCGTCGTACGTCGGCGGCAGCACGTACGCGCTGCGGTAGTCCATGTACGGGTCGAGGCCCTTGTAGTGGACGTTGAAGTCGACCTTGCGCTGGCGGTCCTCGGTGCGCTGCGGCGCCTCGGTCTGCAGCAGGTTCGCCTTGCTCGCGTCCAGGACCACGTCCGCGGAGCCGTCCTTGAGCACGGTCTCCGGGTCGACCAGCACGGCCAGACCCGAGCGGTCCGCCTTCTCGCCCGGCACGTCCACGTACGCCGAGACGGTGTACACGCCGGGTGCCATGCGCATGGTGGTCGAGCCGTCGACGTAGACGCTCCACGGCCAGAAGTCACCGGCGAGGTTGATGGAGACCTGGCCGGCGGCGGGCTTGCCGTCCCGGCCGACCAGCTTGATGTTCAGGTCGTAGCGCTCCTCCTCCTTGAGGAGCGCCACCGAGGTGCGGGTCACCGGCTTCCCGGTGGCCGCGTCGGTCGCCGTCACATAGCCGGTGTGCCGGCCCGCCGGGGCGGCCTTCGGGTCACCGGTCACCGGGACGGCGGCGGTGCCGCCCGCCGGGACGGTCACCGTGGTGGCTCCGAGCGTGAACGGTCCGCCGTCGTTGCTCAGCGCCAGGTTCAGCGTGACGTCGGCGGAACCGGTGTTGATGTAGGTCAGGTCCTTCGTGACGGCGGCGTCGCTCGGCTGGTGCGGCCAGGTGTGGTTGCCGAAGAAGAGCGATCCGGTGCCGCGGACCGTCGTGCGTACGGCGGCGGCCACGTCGAGACGGCCGGTGCCGACCTCGTACGGCGAGTACCCGCTGTCCAGGCCCTTCGCGGTGCTCATCAGGTGTTCCTTGAGCTGCGCGCCGGTCCAGTCCGGGTGCTGCTGGGCCAGGACGGCCGCCGCGCCCGCCACGTGCGGGGTGGCCATCGAGGTGCCGCTGATGGTGCGGTAGAGGCCCTCACCACCGCCGGTCATCTCCTGCGAGCGGGCCGCGGTGATGTCCACGCCGGGAGCCGCGATGTCCGGCTTCATGCCGCCGGAGTAGGCCAGCGGACCGGTGCTGGAGAAGTATGCGAGCCGGTCCTGCTTGTCCGTGGCGGCCACCGTCAGCGCCGAGGCGGCCGCGCCGGGGGCGGAGATGCTCTCCGGGCCCGCGTTGCCGGCGGCTATGACGAACAGCGTGCCGTACTGCGCGGAGAGCGCGTCGACCGTCTGCGACATCGGGTCGCTGCCGTCCGTCGGGTAGGAGTCGCCGAGGCTCATGTTGACGACGTCGGCACCGGACTCGGCGGCCCACTGCATGCCGGCCATGACCCAGGAGTCCTGGCCGGAGCCCTCCGCACCGCCGAGCACCTTGCCGACGAACAGGTCGGCGCCCGGGGCGACGCCCTTGTTGTCGCCTCCGGAGGCGGCACCGGAACCGACGATCGTGCCGGCCACGTGCGTGCCGTGCCCGTTGACGTCGGTGATGCCCTCCCCCGGCACGAAGCTGGCCGTGCCGTCGATCAGGCCGGCGAAATCGGGGTGGTTGACGTCGATGCCGGTGTCGAGCACCGCCACCTTGACGCCCTTGCCGTTGTACCCGGCGGCCCAGGCTTCGGGCGCGCCGATCAGCGGCACGCTCTCCTTGAGACTGGCCTTCACGCGACCGTCGAGCCACAGCTTCGCGACTCCCGCACCCAGCGTGGCGCTGCCCTGCGGCGCGACGGAGGTCCAGAACGTGCGGGCCTGCCGCTTCTCGGTGCTGAGCACCGAGCCGCGGATGCCCTTGAGCCTGCGGGTCAGCTTGCTGCCGCGGGGAGCCGTCGGCTCGGCGACCGCGCGGGACGTCGACGGGGCGTACGTCGCGATCAGCGGTACGGCGGCCGACTTCGCGTCGTCGTACCCCATCTCGATCAGGTCGGTGACGTTGAACAGCCGCCGGTCCAGCTTGGCCGCGCCCAGGAGCGGCGCGGCCTCGTCCGGTATGACGAACAGATCGCCCTTGATCTGCTGGATCTTGACGCCGCCGACGGCGCTGTCCGGCCGGTCGACCTCGGCGGCCTGCTTGCCGTCGGCCATGGTGGTGACCGTGACGACGTCGCCGGTGACCAGGGTGACCTTGTGGGTCGCCGAGGGCTTGGCGGGAACGGTGGGCTTGCTCGGGGCAGCCTGCGCGGGTGCCTGCAGAACGACGAGCCCCGAGGCCAGCAGGGGCACCGCGGTGGCCACCGAGATCAGCTGCCAGCGCCTGCGCCGGAAGGCGGGGAAGGAAGAGGGGGAGGACATGCCAAGGGTCTATCGACCGGTGAACGCCGCCGTGAAGGCCTCATGGCGGCAAGTCCTCGCCATGGCAAAGGTCTGCCAGCCGTGAACCGCGCGATACCGGGCGGAAAGACGCCGGACGGATGCGGGGTCGGCCGGCCGGAGGGGCGGCACGGGCCCTCTCGTCCGCCGACGTGCGCCGGGGGACGACGCGGGTCAGATTGGAGGTATCCGACCCGCCGGACGGAGACGTCCCGGCGGGCAGACGAGGTGGAGGAGCACGTGGCGGAGCCTGTCCGGACGGCGCACCCGAGTGCACCCGGCCGCCGAGGGGAGACACCCGGTGGCGGTCGGCCGGTGTGCGCCGCCGTCGTCGAGGTCGGCCGTCCGTGGCACCCGAAGAAGTGACAGGGGAGCCGGCCCGGCTGGTTCTGGTCGTCGGTGTCTCCGGGGCGGGCAAGTCGACGGTGGGCCGTCTGCTCGCCGCGCGTCTGGGCTGGGTGTACCGGGACGCGGACGAGTTCCACTCCGAGGCCAACCGCGCCAAGATGGCCGCCGGCCATGCCCTCACGGACAGCGACCGGCGGCCGTGGCTCGAAGCGATCGCGGAGTGGATGGACCGGACGACCGCGGCCGGTCAGCGGGCCGTCGTGGCCTGCTCGGCGCTCAAGCGCGGCTACCGCGACGAGCTGCTGGCAGGGCGCCCCGACGCTCTGCTGGTGTACCTGCACGGCTCGCCCGAGCTGCTGCGCTCCCGGCTGGCCGGGCGGCACGGGCACTTCTTCCCGGCGGACCTGCTGGACAGCCAGCTCGCGGACCTCCAGGAGCCGGAGCCCGACGAGCACCCGCTGGTGGTGGAGGTCGACCAGCCTCCGGAGGCCGTCGTCACCGCCACGCTGTCGCTGATGGGCCGGGAAACCGCTGTCGCGGCACCGGCGGAAGGGCAGCACGCGGAGCGGGCCCCGCACGCCGTGGTCCGCGACGGCTCTTCCACGTCCGCCGACCCCACGGGCGCGTCGTGGCGCCTGGTCCGGGGAGAGCAGAGCGCGGAGGTGGTCCAGCTGGGCGGCGCCCTGCGCGGGTACGCCGTGGACGGCCGGCCGCTGCTCGACGGGTTCTCCACCGGGTCCACCATCACGGGCGGGCGGGGGCAACTGCTCGTCCCCTGGCCGAACCGGGTGGGCGGCGGGCGCTACGACTTCGGCGGCAGAACGCTGCAACTCCCCCTGACCGAGGTGGAGAACGGCAACGCGATCCACGGACTCCTGCGCTGGACCCTGTGGCAGCTGCTGGCCCGCGCCGACGACGCGGTGATCCTCGGCACGACGCTCTGCCCCCAGCCCGGATATCCGTTCCTCCTCGATGTCCGGGTCGAGTACCGGCTGGGGCCCGACGGGCTCAGGACGGTGGTCCGGGCCACCAACACCGGTAAGGAGCCCGCGCCTTACGGTGTGGGCCAGCATCCCTATCTCACGGTCGGCACCGAGCTCGTGGACAGCGCCGTGCTGACCGTTCCCGCCCGGTACCTGCTGCGGACCGACGACCGGGGCCTGCCCGTCGGCCGGGAGCCCGTCGACGGCACCCCGTACGACTTCCGCGCCGCCCGCCCCATCGGCGACCTGCGGCTGGACACCGCCTTCACCGGACTCGACCGCGCCCCCGACGGCCGGGTTCTCGTGCGGCTGGCGCACCCCTCCGGACTGCGTGGCGTCGATCTGTGGCTCGGCGAGGGAACCCGCTACGTGCAGGTGTACACGGGCGACACCCTGGCCGAACCCGAACGGCGGCGACGGGGAGTGGCCGTGGAGGCGATGTCCTGTCCGCCGGACGCCTTCCGCAGCGGCACGGACCTCACCGTCCTGCAGCCGGGCGCGACCCACGTGCTCCGGTGGGGGCTGAGCCCATGGGGGTACGCGTGACACCGTCCGTGGAGCCGTCGGGGTCGGCTCACATGACCGCACACGATTTCCGTGTCCTCCACCAGCGTCTCCGGGACGGGACGGCGGGGCCGGCGGGGGACGGCCGGTGCGGCGCGCTGCGCCATCTGACCCCGGAACGGGTGGCGGCGGCCGTCGCGGAGGTCCGCCTCGGACGCAGCGTGTCGCTGGCCGCTCCGATCGAGACCGTGCCGGGCCCCGACGACCCCGAGCCCGCGGTGCACCGGATGACCGGACCGAGCCCGGGCGATCTCGGCTCGGACGGGCTGCACTTCGCCACGGACCGCTTCGCCATGAACGTCCACGGGGACGCGGACAGCCATCTCGACGCCCTCTGCCATGTGGTGTTCGACGGGGAGCTCTACGGCGGTGTGCCTGCGAGCACCGTGACGGCCGAAGGCGCCCGTGCGCTCTCCGTGGACGTGGTCCGCGACGGCATCGTCGGCCGGGGGGTGCTGCTGGACGTCCCGCGGCTGCGAGGCGTGCCCTGGCTGGAACCGGGCGACCATGTGACCTCGGACGACCTGACGGCCGCCGAGACCGCGCAAGGGGTCCGCGTCGGGCCGGGAGACCTGCTGTTCGTGCGGACGGGGCATCGTCGTCGGCGCGCCGCACTCGGGCCGTGGAACTCGGCCGAGGCACGCGCGGGTCTTCACCCGACGGCCATGGGGTTCCTGGCCGAGCGCGAGGTCACCGTCCTGGGCGGCGACGGCAACAACGACACCGCGCCCAGCGCGGTGGCGGACATCGCCTTCCCCGTGCACGTCCTGGCCGTCCAGGCCATGGGCATCCACCTCATGGACTACCTGGGGTTCGAGGATCTCGTCCCGGTCTGCGCGCGGGCCGGGCGCTGGAGCTTCCTGTGCGTGGTCGCCCCCCTGCGGCTGACCGGAGCCACGGGGTCGCCCGTGAACCCGATCGCGGTGCTGTGACCGCACGCGCGCCGGGACCGCCGCTCCGGTCGCCGTCCACGGGGAGGGCGGATACTTTCGAGGAAGGTGGGACCGCTGGGCCCTCGTCCAGTGGGGCGCCAGGTGCCTGACACTAGGTCGGGGCCATGATCCCAAGGACGGTGGTCGCCGTGGGCGACGCCCCTCACTACGACGTCATCATCATCGGCACCGGCGCCGGCGGAGGCTCGCTCGCCCATCGCCTCGCCCCCTCGGGGAAACGCGTCCTCCTGATCGAACGCGGCGGATACCTGCCGCGCGAGCGGGACAACTGGGACTCGACGGCCGTGTTCGTCAAGGGCAAGTACCGGGCGCCGGAGTTCTGGCTGGACAAGAACGGCGCCGAGTTCCCGCCCGAGGTCAACTACTACGTCGGCGGCAACACGAAGTTCTACGGCGCCGCCCTCTTCCGGCTGCGCCCCGAGGACTTCGGCGAGATTCGCCACCACGGCGGCCTCTCGCCCGCCTGGCCGATCCGGTACGAGGATCTGGAGCCGTACTACACGCAGGCCGAGCACCTCTACCTCGTCCACGGACGGCACGGTGAGGATCCCGGTGAGGGGCCGGTGAGCGCGCAGTACGCTCGTCCGCCGGTGGAGCACGAACCACGGATCCAGCAGTTGAGCGACGACCTGGAGAAGCGCGGCCTGCACCCGTTCCACCTGCCGATCGGTGTCGATCTCACTCAGGAGAACGGCGGGCGGGCCACCCATGCGAGTGTCTGCATCCGGTGCGACCGGGTCGACGGCTTCCCGTGTCTGGTGCGCGGCAAGTCCGACGCCGAGGTGATCTGCGTCGAGCCGGCGCTGGAGCACCCCGACGTCGAGATGGTCACGCACACCCAGGTGGTCCGTCTGGAGACCGACGACCGAGGGCGCAGGGTCAGCGCGGTCGTCGGGCGTCTGGCGGACGGTTCGGAGGTCCGGTTCTCGGCGGACGTGGTGGTCGTGTCCTGCGGGGCGGTCAACTCCGCGGCCCTGCTGCTGGCCTCGGCGAACGAAAACCATCCCGGTGGCCTGGCGAACAGCTCCGACGTGGTCGGCCGGTTCTACATGCGGCACAACAACCTCGCCCTGATGGCCGTGTCCAAGGAACCCAATCCCACCCGGTTCCAGAAGACCCTCGCCCTCAACGACTGGTACCTCGGCGCGGACGACTGGGACTACCCGCTGGGCGGCATCCAGATGCTGGGCAAGTCGGACGCCGAACAGATCCACGGCGAGGCTCCCCGGTGGGCCGGTGCGGTGACACCGGACATGCCGTTCGAGGTCCTGGCGCATCACGCCGTCGACTTCTGGCTGTGCGGTGAGGACCTGCCCCTGGCGGAGAACCGGGTCACCCTCGACGGAGACGCCCGCATCCGGCTCGCTCTCGACGAGGAGAACAACGTCGAGGGCCTGAAGCGCCTGAGGCACAAGCTGCAGGGAATGCTGGGCCACCTGGGCATGCACGAGCACCATCTGCTGTCCCGCAGCATCTACCTGCACAAGGGCATGCCGATCGGGGCGACGGCGCACCAGGCGGGCACCGTGCGCTTCGGCACCGATCCCGCGGACTCCGCACTGGACGTGAACTGCAAGGCCCACGACGTCGACAACCTGTACGTGGTGGACACGAGCTTCTTCCCGAGCATCGGCGCCGTCAACCCGTCGCTGACAGCCATCGCCAACGCCCTGCGGGTCGGCGACCATCTCCTCGCCCGGCTGGGCTGAGACCGCGAAACAGTCCGTCGGTCCGTCGGCGCCCGCCCCGTTCGTCCGTTCCTCCGTCGGGAGGAAGCTGCTCGGCCCAACGGCCCAGTGGGGACCCCCGAGAGGTGCCGGCCGCCGCATCCGGTGGTTGCGTGTCTCTGCCGGGCCGGCGCCGGGCACGGCGCGACCGCGCGCAGCGAGGAGGCACGACGGTATGGATTCGACCGCGGGTGCACCGGAGAGTGTGATCCCGGCACGTTTGCTGCACGGCCAGAAGGCTCTGGTCACCGGTGCCAACTCGGGCATCGGCAAGGCGACTGCCATCGGCCTGGGCCGAGCCGGTGCCGACGTGGTCGTGAACTACGTGGCGGGTCGCGAGGCCGCCGAAGCGGTGGTCGAGGAGATCGTCTCGTTCGGCGTGCGCGCCGCGGCGTACGAGGCCGACGTGTCCCAGGAGGACCAGGTCGTCGCCATGACGGAGCGGATGGTCGAGGAATTCGGGACCGTCGACATCCTGGTCGCCAACGCGGGACTGCAACGTGACGCCCGGTTCACGGAGATGACCCTCGCGCAGTGGCAGAAGGTCCTCGACGTCAACCTCACCGGTCAGTTCCTGTGTGCCCGCGAGGCGACCAAGGAGTTCCGGCGCCGGGGCGTGGTCCCCGAGGTCTCCCGCTCCGCCGGGAAGATCATCTGCATGAGTTCGGTGCACCAGGTCATTCCCTGGTCCGGTCACGTGAACTACGCGTCCTCCAAGGGCGGCGTGCAGATGATGATGCAGACCCTGGCCCAGGAGCTCGCGCCGGAGCGGATCCGGGTGAACGCGGTCGCACCGGGAGCGATCAAGACGCCGATCAACCGCTCGGCCTGGGAGACACCCGAAGCGCGGGAGGACCTCCTGAGGCTGATCCCGTACGACCGGATCGGTGACCCGGAGGACATCGCCCACGCCGTCGTCGCCCTCGCCTCCGACCTCATGGACTACGTGGTGGGAACGACCCTCTACGTCGACGGCGGCATGACGCTCTTCCCGGGCTTCGCCACGGGCGGCTGACCTTCTCCCGGCCCGTCACGTCCACGAACAGCGAAGGCTTGCATGTCCACCTCGCTCCACCTGCTGGCGGATGCCCCGGCCCAGCTCCTGCCGGCGCGGGAACTCATGGCCTTCACCCTGGCCTCCCACATCATCCTCGTGCCCCTCGGCGTGGCCTTTCCCCTGATCACCCTGGTCATGCACTACCGCGGGCTGCGCCGCAAGGACGCCACGGCACTGCTCCTGGCGCGGCGCTGGTCGGCCGTCATGGCGGTGCAGTTCGCCCTCGGCATCGTCACCGGCACGGTGCTGTCGTTCGAGTTCGGCCTGTTGTGGCCGGGCCTGATGGGGCGGTGGGGTGATGTCTTCGGCGTCGGATTCGGCGTCGAGGCATGGGCCTTCTTCCTGGAGGCCGTGCTCATCGCCATCTACCTGTACGGATGGCGGCGGCTGAAGCCGCGGACGCACTTCCTCCTCGGGCTGCCCCTGCCGTTCGTCGCGCTGCTCGGGGCGTTCGGCATCCTGGCCGCCAATTCCTGGATGAACACCCCCCAGGGCTTCTCGCTCGACTCGGAGGGCAACCCGGTCGACGTGAACGTCTGGAAGGCGATCTTCACGCCCATGTTCGGGCCGCAGTACTGGCACTTCGTCGTGGCGATGATCCTCACCGCGGGTTTCATGGTGTCCGGTGTCTACGCCATGGGCTGGCTGCGCGGCCGCCGGGACCACTACCACCGGCTCGGCTTCGCCGTTCCGTTCACCATCGCCGCCGTCGCCGCACCGGTGCAGTTCGTCCTCGGCGACTCCATCGCCCGGT
This sequence comes from Streptomyces sp. JL2001, assembly GCF_050917515.1. Lineage (NCBI taxonomy): Bacteria > Bacillati > Actinomycetota > Actinomycetes > Kitasatosporales > Streptomycetaceae > Streptomyces > Streptomyces sp. JL2001. The sequence goes on from NZ_CP169421.1 coordinate 686,544, forward strand.
CGGTGTTCCACAAGCAGCCGGTGAAGTTCGCCGCGCTGGAGATCGTCTGGAAGACCGACACCCGCGTGCCGGAGTACCTCTTCGGGCGACTGAACGAGGACGGGACCGTCTCCGGCGGCATCAAGATCCCCCTGCTCGACTCGGTGCTGGCCGGCTTCAGTCCGAACACCGAGGTGGTGGGACTGACCTCCGTCCCCGCGGACGAGCGCCCCAACGCGACGCAGGCGACCATCGCCCACTGGGCCTTCGACCTCATGGTCGTCATCGGGTCCGTGCTGGTGCTGCTCGCCCTCTGGTACGGGTTCGTCTGGCTGCGGCACCGCCGGCTGCCCGCCTCGCCGTGGTTCTACCGCTCCGCGGCCTGTGCCGGGGTCGCCTCCGTGGTGGCCGTCGAGTGCGGCTGGATCGCCACCGAGGTGGGGCGCCAGCCCTGGATCGTCTACCAGAACATGCGGGTCGCCGAGGCCGTGACGTCGACCCGCTCCACCAGCCTGTGGATCATGCTCGGCGTGGTGATGGTGGTGTACGTGTTCCTCTTCGGCTCGTTCGTCGTCATCCTGCTGAAGATGCGCACGCGTTGGCGGCTCGCCGACGAACAGCAGGCCGCGGCGGAGACGGACCGCACCCCGGAGGACGACATCCCCTACGGGCCGCGCGCCTCCCTGTCCGCGGGTGACGTGCCCGCCGCCGGCCGCGGGGGTGACCGCCCGTGATGGCCGACCTCATCGCCGTGGTGCTGCTCCTGGCCGTGACCGCGTACGCCTGCGCGGGTGGCACGGACTACGGGGCCGGATTCTGGGACCTGACGGCCGGCGGGACGGAACGCGGCCGGCGTCCGCGATGGCTCGTCGACCACGCCATGGCTCCCGTCTGGGAGGTGAACAACGTCTGGCTGATCTTCGTCCTCGTCATCATGTGGACCGGCTTCCCGGTCCTGTTCCAGACCGTGTTCTCCGCGATGTGGCTCCCGCTCGCCCTGGCCGTCGTCGGCATGGTCCTGCGGGGCGCCGGTTTCGCCCTGCGCAAACCCTCCCGGCGGCTCGCCGGCCGACGGCTGTACGGTGCCGTGTTCGCCGTGGCCTCGGTCGTCACGCCGTTCTTCCTCGGCGCCGCCGTCGGCGGGGTCGCCTCGGAACGCGTGGCGCCCGGCACGGAGGCCTCGGCGGACGTCTGGACCGGCCCGACCTCGCTCGTGTTCGGGCTGGTCGCCATCGCGACCACGGCCTTCCTCGGGGCGGTGTTCCTCACCGGGGACGCCCGCAGGTTCGACGCGCCCGATCTGGTCGGCTACTTCAGGCGGCGGGCCCTGGGCAGTCTCGCCGTGCTCACCGTCCTCGCGGTCGTCACCGGGTTCGTCACCCACGAGGACTCCCCCCACGTCTGGCACGGACTCACCCACGGCCTGGGGCTGCTCTTCGTCATCGTGGCCGGAGCGGCCGCCCTCGCGACCGCCTGGCTGCTGCTGCGGACACCGGGAACATGGGTACGCGTCACGGCGGTCGGAGTCGTCGCGTCCGCCGTCGTCGCCTGGGGCATGGCCCAACGGCCCTACCTGCTCCCCACCTCGCTGACCGTGGCCGACGCCGCGGGCGCGCCCTCCACGCTGACGTGGCTGTCGATCGTCACCCTGGTGGCCCTGGTGGTCGTCGTGCCGGCCGTGGTCCTCCTCTACTGGCTGGACGCCCGCGGCGAGCTGGCGGAGCTCACCGACGCCGAACTGCGCAGAGGAGGCGGCACCGCCGGCGACGGAACGGTACGCGACGGCTGATCGCCCGCACGTGCCCAGTCCGATCCCGTACGCGCCCGGCCCCCGAGGGAGGAAGCCGCTGTGACCGACGACGAGATCCTTCTCGGACTCGCCCTGACGGTGGTGCTCGCCACCGGCTCGCAGATCCTGGCGAGCAAACTGCGCGTCCCCGCCCTGATCATCCTGCTTCCCGTCGGGTTCGCCGCGGGCGCCGTGACGGACATCGTCCACCCGGACAAGCTGCTGGGGCCGGACTTCTCGAACCTGGTGTCGCTGTCGGTCGCGGTGATCCTCTACGACGCCGGTCTGGGACTCGACCTGCGCAAGCTCGCCCATCACACGCGGGGGATCGTGGGCAGGCTGCTCGTGTACGGCGTGCTGCTCACCTTCCTCGTCACCGGGACGGTGGCCCCGGCGATGTTCGGCATGCCCCTGCGGGTGGCCGCGATGCTCGGGATGATCCTCGTCGTCTCGGGGCCCACGGTCGTGGGGCCGATCCTCGACTTCGTGCGGCCGAGCGACAAGGTGCGGCGCATCCTGATCTGGGAGGGGACGCTGACCGATCCGATCGGCGCCATCCTGGGGGCCCTCACGTTCCACGCGGTCGCCTCGTCGCACCAGGTCGACATCGGCCGGGGCTACCAGCTGGGCCAGTTCGCCATCAGTCTCGCCTTCGGGCTGGCGGGCGGGGTGGTGGGAACGGCGCTGCTGTGGTTCACCCTGCGCACCCTGCGACTCGGCGAGACCCTGGGCACGCTGGCGCAACTCGCCATCGTGATCGGCGTATCGGCGGGCTGCGACGTGCTGCGGGACGACACGGGGCTCATCGCCGCGATCGTGGCGGGACTGGCCGTGGCCAACATCCGCGGCTTCGACATGCCCTCGCGCCGGCCCTTCTTCGAGACCCTGGTCCAGCTGATCATCGGACTGCTGTTCATCTCCATCTCCTCCACCGTCACCCCGGCGTCCCTCGTGCCGGTGCTCCTTCCCGCGCTCGGCCTGATCGCGATCCTCGTCCTGGTGGTCCGCCCGCTCGTGGCCTTCGGCGCCGCGGCGCACACGGACCTCACACGGGGGGAGCGCGCCTTCGTCGGGTGGATGGACCCACGCGGCATCGTCGCGGCGGCGACGGCGTCGGCCTTCTCCGCCGGCCTGGCCGAGCGGGGGGTGGCCGGGGCGGCGAAGATCCTCCCGGCCACCTTCCTGGTGATCGTGGGCACCGTCCTGCTGTACTCGCTGACGGCGGCGCCGATGGCGAGGCGCCTCGGCGTGGTCAAGGAGGAGGGCCGGCGCGTCCTCCTGGTGGGCGGCGATCCGTGGGTGGTCGACCTGGGACGGGCCCTGCGGTCCGCCGGCCTCGACGTGCTGATGTGGGCGGGACTCGACGAGGAGCGGGAGAGGATCAAGGAAACGGGCCTCGAACTGGCCAAGGGCGACCTGCTGGCGACGGCCATCAACCCCGGGGCGCGTCTGGAGGGTGTGACGGCCGTCTTCCTGGCCACCGACGACGACGACTTCAACGCGCTCGCGTCGATCGTGATGCAGGACAACGTCGAAGGGCCGGTCTACCGGGTGGGGCCGCCGCACGACAGCCACGGCGTGGTGGCTCCGTACACCGGCGGCGACATCCTCTTCGGCCGCTCGCTGGTCCGGCACGTCCTCGCGGAGCGCTACGGGCGGGGAGCCCGGTTCACGGTGCAGCCGGCCACCGCCCCGCTGCCGCCGGAGTACGACACCCTGTTCGTGGTGCGGGCGGACCACCGGCTGGATCCCGTCACGGAGAGGCAGGAGACCGTGCCGCGGGCCGGTGACACCGTCGTCCTCCTCGGACCGGCACCCACCACCACGCCTCGGTGAGGCGCGCGGCGGCGGTCCCGGGCGGGCGCCGCCGCCGCGCGCCCTACAGCATCGAGTCGAGGGTGATCGCCGCGTCGATCAGGGCCAGGTGGGTGAAAGCCTGCGGGAAGTTGCCCAGCTGGCGTCCCGTCAGGTCGATCTCCTCCGAGTACAGGCCCAGGTGGTTGGCGTAGGTGAGCATCTTCTCCAGGACCAGCCTGGCCATGTTCGTGCGTCCGGCCCGGGCCAGGGCGTCGACGTACATGAAGGTGCAGAGGGAGAAGGTCCCCTCGGAGCCGCGCAGCCCGTCGGGCGACGCCTCGGGGTTGTACCGGTAGACGAGACTGTCGCTGACCAGCTCACGCTCCATCGCGTCCAGGGTCGACTTCCACATCGGATCACCCGGCGTGATGAAGCCGACCGTCGGCATGCGCAGCAGCGCCGAGTCGAGCACATCGTCACCGTAGTGCTGCACGAAGGCCCGCTTTCCGGGGTCCCATCCCCGGTCGTACACCTGGGCGTAGATCTCGTCGCGCGCGTCCACCCAGCGCCCGCCGGCCGCCGGCCGGCCGTCGTCGGAGGCGATCCGCAGTGCGCGGTCGAACGCCACCCAGGACATCACACGGCCGTAGGTGAAGTCCTTGCGGCCGCCGCGTGTCTCCCAGAGGCCCTCGCCGGGCTGGTCCCAGTGATCGACCAGCCAGTCGAGCAGGGTGTGCAGCGCCTTCCAGCCCCCGTGGTCGAGATGCATGCCGTGCTCGTGCGCGAAGTAGATGCTGTCGAGCGCCTCTCCGTAGATGTCCAGCTGGAGCTGGTTCGCCGCGCCGTTGCCGATGCGGACCGGTGCGGAGCCGCGGTACCCCTCCCAGTGGTCCAGGGTCTCCTCGACCAGGTCGGCGGAGCCGTCGACCCGGTACATGATGTTCAGCGGTCCGGAGCCGTCCCTCTGGCCGGCGTCCTGCTTCACCCGTTCGTGCAGCCAGTTGATGAACGCGGACGCCTCTTCCGTGAAACCCAGGCCCAGCAGGGCGTACACCGAGAACGAGGCGTCGCGGATCCAGGTGAACCGGTAGTCCCAGTTGCGCTCTCCCCCCAGTTGCTCGGGCAGCCCGGCCGTGGGGGCGGCGACCAGGGCGCCGGTCGGCGCGTAGGTCATGAGCTTCAGCGTCACGGCGGAGCGTTCCACCGCCTCGCGCCAGCGGCCGGAGTAGGTGGACTGCCCCAGCCAGGAACGCCAGAAGCTGACCGTCGTGTGGAAGAGCCGCTCGAACTCCTCCAGGCGGACCTCGTGCGGAGGCCCGTCGGGGGCGGATTCCATGACCAGCCCGCGCTGCTGTCCCGCCCGAAGGCTCAGGGAGAAGCGCAGGTCGTCCCTGTCGCCCGGGAGGATGCTCAGCAGGTGCTCGTCCTGGGGCTCGCGGACGGAGTGGACGGCGAGATCCAGGTCTTCCGAGGTGAACAGGGCCCCGTGCTCCGTCAGGTGCAGTTCGTGCGGCTTACGGCCGTAGTCGAAGCGCGGAGCGATCTCCCCTTCGAACGTCATGCTGCCGCGTACGCAGCGGAGCATGCGGACGATGCGGTGCCGGGCCGTCGCGGTGGTTCCGGTCACCGGCATGAAGTCGACAACCTCGCCGGCCCCGGCCTCCGTCATGAAGCGCGTCACCAGAACGGCCGTGTCCGGGTGGTAGAGCTGTTTGGTCGTGTACGTGTCCGCGACCGGCCGCACGGTGAAGTGGCCCCCCTTGCGGCGGTCGAGCAGAGAGCCGAAGACGCTGGGTGAGTCGAACCGGGGGCAGCAGAACCAGTCGATCGTCGCATCGGTCGTCACGAGAGCCGCGGTCTGCAGGTCACCGATCAGACCGTGGTTCTCGATCAGGGGATAGTCGTCCATCGTGGGCCCCTTTCAGCCCCGGTCGACGACACCCGGGGCACCTGCACTCCGCGGGCGGGGTGGACCGGACGGCACGCGATCAGCTTAGGCGGACGACGTCGGTCCGTCCTGGCGAGGGAGCGGCACGGCAGCGGGCGGTACTGCCGCTGCGCAGGTCCGGGAATCGCCCTACCGTGAGGTGGAGGCGGTCCCCGAGAGGTCGCCCCCCGTCTCGTCGTGCCCCGAGGGCACCTGACTCCTCCCGTGAAGGGGGCGTGGTGTCATGACGTCCTGGGCGGCCCGGTTCAGGTTGCGGCAGTACGCCAAGTCCAGCCTGTGGATCGTGCCGATGCTCGGTCTCCTCCTCGGCGCCCTGCTCGCCGAGCTCGCCCTCGCCGCGGACAGTGCCGACTGGCCGCCGAGCGGCTGGCACTACTCCGCCACGACGGCGAGCGGCGTGCTGGCCGCCATCGTGGGCGCGATGGTGGCGCTGCTCGGGTTCGTCGTCACCATCGGCGTACTGGTGGTGCAGCAGGCCACGAACACCCTCTCCCCCCGGTACATGCGCCTGTGGTATCGGGACCGGCTGCAGAAGGCGGTTCTCGCGACCTTCACGGGGACCTTCGCGTTCGCCTTCTCCCTGCTCCGCAGCGTCGAGTCCGCGTCGGTCCCCGACCTGGGGGTCACCCTGGCCGGCGCGGCGGTGGCGGTCAGTCTGGTGCTCCTGCTCATCTACCTCAACCGGTTCACCCACAGCCTCCGGCCGGTGGCCATCGCGGAGTTGGTCACGCGCCTGGGGGAGACGGTCTTCACCGAGGGCGCCAGGGCGATCCGGGGCGCCGCGCCCCGTGGGGACGGGGCGGTGCCGTCCGACGGTCCGGTGACGCACGTGCGTGCCGTGCGCGGTGGCGCCATCCAGGCGTTCGACGTGCCCGGCCTGGTCGCCGAGGCGGCGCGCCACGACTGCGTCTTCGTCGTGACCCGGCTGATCGGGGACTTCGTACCGCCCGGCACCGTACTGGTGGAGGTGCGCGGGGGCACCCCCGGCCCCGCGCCGGAGCGGGTGACCGGTTTCGTCGCCCTCGGGGCCGAGCGCACGATCGAACAGGATCCCGCCTTCGCGCTGAGGATCCTCGTCGACATCGCGATCAGGGCCCTCTCCCCCGCGGTGAACGACCCCACGACCGCGGTGCAGGTCATCAACTACATCGAGTCCTTCCTGCACACGGTCGGCACCACACGGCTCCCCGGACGCCACGTCCTGGCCGATCCGGGCGGGAACCCCCGGGTCGTGCTTCCGGGCCGGGACTGGGACAGCTACCTCCAGCTCGCGGTCTGCGAGATCCGCGACTACGGAAGTTCGTCCGTGCAGATCTGCCGGAGACTCCGGGCCATGCTCGAAGGCCTGCTCGACGCCCTGCCGCCGGCGCAGCACTCCGCCGTGCGCACGCAGTTGCTCCTCCTGCAGGAGTCGGCCGAGCGGGCGTTCACCGACCCGGCCCGCCTGGCCATCGCGGAGCGGGCCGACCACCAGGGCATCGGCGGGCAGTACTCCTCCCCTCCCCCTGCCGCGCCTCCGTCGGACCGGCCGCCGGAGGAGGGCGCACCGTCGTGAGCGCGCCCCGCTCCGCGGACACCACGGGTCCGCCGCGCGGGCGGCCCGCGGCCGTGCCCGGCGGGTCACCGGCCGGCCGCGGGGGGTGCGGCGCGGGTCACCGGGTGCGGTCGAGCAGGTGGGTGAACAGCGCGTCCAGTTCCTGTGCGGCGGTGTGCGTCAGCGGCGCGTCCCGCAGTGCGCGGCGAGCGGTGTCCAGCTCCCGGCGGGCTTCCTCGCGGGTCGCGGTCCGGCCGCCGGCCTCCTCCACGAGGGCCGCCACCTGTGCGGCGGTCTCGCCGTCGATCCGCCGGGCGGAGTCGAGCCGCGCCGCGAGTTCCCGCGCGGCCCTGCCGCCGCCTGCCAGTGCGGCGAGGACCGGGTAGGTCTTCTTGCCCCGGCGCAGGTCGGCGTGGACGGGTTTGCCGGTCACCGCCGGGTCGCCCCAGATGCCGAGGATGTCGTCCACCGCCTGGAAGGCGAGGCCGAGATGGCGTCCGGCGCGTTCGAGCGCGGTCACGGTCCGGTCCGGGGCGCCGCCGAGGACCGCGCCGAGCGCGATCGCGCCACCCAGCAGCGCGCCCGTCTTGTGCCCGGCCATCGACCGGTACCCCTCCGGCACGACCGCACCGGGGCCTGACCAGGGCCGGTCCTCGAAGCGCAGGTCCTCCGCCTGGCCGGACACCAGGGTGTTCAGCGTCCGGCAGAGGCATCGGACCGCGGCGGCCGCGTGGGGGCCCGGTGCCTCGGCCAGGCTCGCCACGGCCTGGGCGAAGAGTGCGTCGCCGGCCAGGACGGCCGGGCCCGTCCCGTACGCCTTCCACACGGCCGGGCGCTGCCGGCGCAGGGCGTCGGCGTCCATGATGTCGTCGTGGAGCAGGGAGAAGGTGTGCACGAGTTCGACGGCCACGGCGCCCGGCACGGCGTCGGCGCCGTCCGCCCCGGCGGCCTCGGCCCCGAGCACGGCGAGCGCCTGCCGGACGCCCTTGCCCTCGGAGCCGCCGGGGTCCGGGGTCCCGGCCGTGTCGGCCCAGCCAAGCGCGTACGCCGCCATCTCCCCCGTCCAGGGATGCAGCCGGCCCACCGCCTCCACCAGTGCGGGCCGGACCAGTTCCCGGCATCGCTTCAGGACGTCGGTCGCCGTGGCGTCGTGACCACGAGAGGTGGGCGCCGAGGTCGCGGCGGCCGCGGAGCCGGGGAGGCCGGCGGGCGGGCGGACGGGTGAGGCGGACGTCGGGAGGGCGGTCATCGCAGCCCCTCCGGGTCCGCCGTCCGCAGGGCCTCCGCCCCGACCGCCGGCAGGATCGGCCCGGCCACCCCCGCACCGTCCCCGGCGTGATCCGGCAGCGGCCCGACCCCCAGCTCGGCCGCGGCCTTGTCCACCATGTCCCGGGCGTGCCGCAGCCCGATGCGGTCCAGTGTGGAGCGCAGTTCGGTCAGCTCCGCGGCGGTGTTCCCGGCGTCGCGGCCCAGCCGGGCACCGGCCTTGACCAGGCCCAGCCGCGACAGCGCCGTCCCGCGCGGCTCGTCCATCTCACGGAACTCCTCCAGCGCCAGCGCGTACAGCTCACGAGCCTGCTCGTACCGACCCGCCCGGTAGAGCACGTTGCCGCGCATCTTGTGGTTGTAGGCGAGCGCGCTGGACAGCGATATCTCCCGGCACGCCTCCTCCGCCCGCGACAGCAGGGACAGGGCGCGCTCCGCGTCCCCGTCGCGTACCGATACGACGTCGGCGATGCCCCGGAGCGCCCACGCCCACCCGCGCCGGTCCTCGGCGCGCGACGCCGTCTCGGCCGCCTCCTCGAAGAGGGCCAGGGCGTCGTCGTAGCGGCCGGTGTTGCGGTGCATCTGCGCGATGCCCTCCAGCGCCCACACCGTGTGCCGGGCCTCGCCCCGACGGCGGGCCTCGGCCAGCAGCTGCTCGTGCAGCCTCCCCACGGCCTCGTAATCGCCCTGGATACGCCCGGTCTCGGCGAGTCCCGCCAGCGAGTAGCCCCGCACGACGACGTCCCCGCCCCGCTCGCCCGCCTCGGCCGCCAGGTTCAGCAACCGGTACGCCAGCCTGAGCGCACCGCGCTGCCGGGCCAGCGTGCCGCCGCTCCACAGGGCCCAGGCCATCGCCCCTTCGTGGCCCGCCGAACGCGCCGCCCGGTAGCTCGCCTTCCACGCCCGGTCGGCCTCCCCGATCCGCCCGAGCCTGCGACACGCCTCCGCCACGGCCAGACCGCAGCGCGCCGCCTCCCGAAGATCGCCGGACCGCTCCGCCGCCCGGAGCTCCCGCACGCCCCGGGCGAGCACCTCGGGCAGGGAGGCGTTCACCGACAGTGACCCCAGAGCCCCTTGGTACTCCGGCGCCGACGCCTTCGCCGGCCTCTCACTCACCTGACCTGCCATCAGAACCTCCTCATGCCGACTCGACGATCAAGCCGGCGCGAGGGTCAAGACGTGCACAGCGGGCGGGGGTTCCTCCTCGGCCGCAATGTCCGTCTGGCTACGGGCGCGAGGGTCCTCCTCAAGTGCTACCCGGCCGTCCGAGGCTCCTCAGCGAGACGTACGCGGGGCCGCGGTCGGCACGTCATGGCGATCCCCGCGGACGGCGGGGCGAGCCCGTGCGGCGACGGTTCCCCGGCGGGGCACCGCGCGGTGATCGGTCCGGGTGATGGAGGGATCACTGGTGCGCTGTACGGAAGTTGTGCTTTCCTGAACCCATGAGCCTGCTCGTGATGCGTCGACACGTGGACTACGTGCACGTCACGACCATGGCCTGTTCCGGCTGACACCGAGGCCTCGACCCGGCGTCCGGACACCGACGCGCTCAGCCCGCAGGGCTCCTGGGCGCCTCCCCGACGGCCTCGTCCTGCCCCATGGTCCGTCCCTCCTGCCGTGCGTGCCGGTCCCCTGTCTTCGGGACTCCGGCCCACCGCGGCGGACAGGCCGCCCAGAGCACACCATCCACAGCAGCAGGAGGAGACGCATGAGCGTCCGTGACATCCCCGAGGCCCGCGAGACCGTCGACGGCGACATCGACGGGCGCACCGGCGCACCCGATCCGGCGCGCTTCGCCGCGGAGTGGGAGGAATGGCACCGGGACAAGGACGCCCGGCTCGCCGCCGAGCACGGCTTTCTCGCGATCACCGGCCTGCACTGGCTCTCCGCCGAGCCGCAGAAGGTCCCCGGCGCCCCGGGGAGCTGGTCGACGGGGCCCGAGGGCGTCACCGTGGAGCTCGACGAGGGGACCGAACTCGTCGTCGAGGGCGCGGTGGTGCGAGGGCGGCACCTCTTCGGCATCATTCCGGAGCGCGGCGGCGTCGACGCCGTCTGGCAGGACACCGTGATCGAGGTCGCCAAGCGCGGCGGTCACGACGTGGTCCGGCCCCGCCACCCCGACCACCCGCTGCGCGTCGAGTTCACCGAGACGCCGGCCTACGCGCCCGATCCCCGCTGGGTCGTCACGGGCCGCTACGAAGCCTTCGACGAGCCGCGGCCGACCACGGTCGGCGCCTCCGTCGAGGGACTTCGGCACGTGTACGACGCTCCGGGCCGTGTCGTCTTCCGGCTCCGGGGGCGCGAGCTGAGCCTCACCGCGTTCAACGGGCGCACGCCGGGCAGCCTCACGGTGCTGTTCACCGACGAGACCTCCGGCGTCACCACGTACGCGGCCAACCGCCAGCTCACGGTGGCAGCGCCCGGGCCCGACGGCACGGTCGTGCTCGACTTCAACCGCGCCACCAACCTGCCGTGCGCCTACACCGACTTCGCGACCTGCCCGCTGCCGCCGGCCGAGAACCGGCTGCCCGTCGCGATCGAGGCCGGAGAGCGGATCCCCCGGGAGCGCGGCCCGGTCGACTGAGCCCCGTCCCGGTCAGGGCCGCGGAAGCCGCCGGCCCGGATTGTTGCCACGGCGTGACGGCGCCATGGCCACCCCGTGGCGATTACCGTCCGGCACGAGGCAGAGCGGCTCTGCGGACTTAGCCTCCCCGGAACGGCCCTGCCGCTGATGACGCGGCCGGGGCCGCTCCCCGTCTCCGCCGAGGGCAGGTCCCCATGAGTATCTCCAGCACCCCGAGTGTCGACGAAGCACGGTCGCGACTGCCCGACCTGCACGTGGTCGACGTCCGTGCCCCCGGCGAGTTCGCCTCCGGTCGCCTGCCGGGCGCCGTCAACGTCCCCCTGGACCGCATCGAGGACCATCTCTCCGACCTGCGGGACGCCGCCGAGCGAGGACCACTGCTCCTGGTGTGCGCCGGCGGCGCCCGCTCCGAGAAGGGTGTCGCGGTCCTCGCCTCCCACGGGATCACCGCCGCGCGCCTCACCGGCGGCACCCGGGCCTGGGCCGCCGCCGGCCACCCGCTCGAGCACCCGCCCGGCCCGGTGCGCGCCGTCTGGGGGATGGAGCGCCAGGTGCGCTTCACCGCCGGCGCCCTCGTGCTGCTCGGTCTGGCTCTCGGCCTGCTCGTGCATCCGGCGTTCCAGGCGCTGTCGGCGGGGATCGCCGGAGGTCTGGTGTTCTCGGCGCTCACCGACACCTGCGGCATGGCCGTGGTGCTCGGTCGGCTTCCCTTCAACCGGCGCGGCTGAGCACCGCACGGACCCCTCCGGGGGTCTCTCCCATGAACGCGGTCCAGCAGGTCCGGGGTGTCGGTCCACCCCGGACCTGTTCTGTGTCCTCCGCGTGCTCCCGTGCGATCCGGGACCCGGCTCGCAGGCCGTACGGGCCCGATATGCGGACGCGCCGGTCCGATATCCCGGTGAACGCATTCGGCGGGCGAACGCCGAGCCGGGAGAAAACCCTTTCCCGGCACGGTGTTTCGGGCCGGTTGTGAACGCCGTACGACACGCGTATGTCGCCTGATTCACTATGCGAGACGCAGTCGGACATGACATTGACGGGTCCGGTTTTCGCTGCGAGTCTCTTGGTCGTGAGCACGCCCGAGAACCTCGCCGCGCGGCTGCACGTCGATCTCCGACGTCAAGCCAGCGCCATCTGTGCCGCCGGCCGATAAATCCGCCGGCCGGCATCCTTCTCCTGCTCTTCTGCCCGCCGTGGACGTGCCGTGCCGCGTCACCGCGATGGCTCACCGGGCTTTTCGCCGGCGTCTTCGGACCCGGCCCCTTCACCGCCGTTCGGCGCCTTCCACGTCCTTTCCCAGAATCCCGGCACGCCGTTTCCGGCAGCCATTCCATCGAACGTGAACAGGAATCCCCATGACCACGACGGCGTCGAACCGACGACAGTTCCTCACCCTGCTCGGGCTCTCGGCGGTGGCGGTGAGCTGCGGCACGGCCGCCACCGGAGCCTCCGGCAAGGGGCAGACCCGGACGCTGCGGTACCAGGGGTGGGCAGGACAGGTGACTCTGCCGGAACTGGCAGCGGACCTCGGCTACCTGGAAGACGTGAAGCTGGAGTGGGTCGGCAACACGATCAGCGGCCCTCAGGACATCCAGTCCGCTGCCACCGGGCAGACGGACTTCGGCGGCGCATTCAACGGCGCGGTCGTCAAACTGGCCGCGAACAACACCCCCATCAAGGCCGTCATCAGCTATTACGGCTCCGACAAGTACGCCTACAACGGCTACTACGTCCTCAATGACAGCCCGATCCGATCCGCCCGCGATCTGACCGGCAAAAAGGTCGGAATGAACACCCTGGGGGCGCACGCGGAAGCCATGCTCGACATCTATCTCCAGCGCGGCGGTCTGTCCCGGGCGGAGATCGAAAAGGTCGAGCCGCTGGTCGTGCCGCCGGTGAACACCGAGCAGTCCCTGCGGGCGAGACAGATCGAGGTGGCCGTGCTCGGCGGAATTCTGCGCGACAAGGCACTCGCGTCCGGGGGAATTCGTCCGCTGTTCACGGACTTCGAACTGCTCGGCGCCTTCAGTGCCGGGTCCTACGTGATGACGGAGCGCTTCCTGAAGCAGAACCCCGACACGGCCCGCACCTTCGTCACCGCGGTGGGACGGGCCATCGAGTGGTCGCGCACCACTCCGCGCGCCGAGGTCATCGCCCGGATGACGGAGATCGTGAAGAGGCGCGGACGCAACGAGGACCCCGCGCCCCTGAAGTTCTGGCGGTCCTACGGCGTCGCCGAGACGTCGGGCCGGATCACCGGCAAGGAACTCCAGCTCTGGATCGACTGGCTCGCCGAGCGCGGCGACATCCGGAAGGGCCAGGTCACGTCGGGCGACCTCTACACCAACGAGTTCAACGCGGCGGGTCGGGGCGGCGCGACGCCCTCCTCGCCGGCCCCCTCCGCCTCGACGAGCGGGAGCTGATCCCATGCCTGTCACCACACCCAAGATCGTGTTCGAGGACGTGCGGAAGGTCTTCACCGTCAAGGACTCGCCGGTGAAGGGGGGTTCGGGGGCGCGGAAGTCGAGGGAGTTCACGGCTGTCGACGGCATCGACCTGGAGGTCGCCGCCGGTGAGTTCGTCGTCCTGGTCGGCCCCAGCGGCTGCGGCAAGTCGACCCTGCTGGATCTGCTCGCCGGCCTCGCCCGGCCCACCGGCGGACGGATCCTGCTCGACGGCGAGCCCGTGACCGGTCCCGGCCTCAACCGCGGCATCGTCTTCCAGCAGTACGCGCTGCTGCCCTGGCGCACCGCGCAGGGCAACGTGGAGTTCGGCCTGGAGGCCACCGGTGTTCCGCGCCGCGCACGGGCGGCACGCGCACGGGAGTTCCTCGACCTGGTCGGCCTGACCGGGTTCGAGGACCGGCATCCGCATGAGCTGTCGGGCGGGATGCGGCAGCGGGTGGCGATCGCCCGCAGTCTCGCGTACGACCCGGACGTGCTGCTCATGGACGAGCCGTTCGCCGCCCTGGACGCCCAGACCCGCGAGTCGTTGCAGGACGAACTGCTCCGCATCTGGCAGCGCACCGGGAAGACCGTCGTCTTCATCACGCACGGCATCGACGAAGCCGTCTACCTCGGGCAGCGCGTCGCCGTCATGACGTCCAGGCCGGGCCGCATCAAGCAGGTCGTGCCGGTCTCCCTCGACTCCCGCACCACCACCGACGACATACGTTCCAGTCCCGAGTTCGCACGCCACCGGCACGAGATCTGGTCGCTGCTGCACGACGAGGTGGCCCTGGCCCAGCAGTTGGAGAAGCAGGAGGCCTCCGCATGAGCCTCACGACCCGCACCACCACCGCCGAGGGGACTCCCCCGGCGGCCCCGGCGGAACCCGCCGAAGGCGTCCACGCCCCCGTCGCCGCGCCCGTCGCGTCCGCGGCACCGCCGGCGCGCCGGACCCCCTCCCGGACGGTCCGTCTCCGCGAGGCGGCCCGGCGGCCGGTGTCCCTCCTGGTGACCGGCGCCACCAAGTCCGCGGCGATCGCGGCCCTGCTGCTGCTGTGGGAGGCCGCGCCACGGCTCGGACTGGTCGACCGGACCTTCCTGCCCCCGTTCAGCGAGGTCGCCGTCGCCTGGTGGGCGCTGGCGGCCGACGGTCAGCTCGCCGACAACACCTACGCCAGCCTGGTGCGCTCGTTCAGCGGATTCGGTCTGGCCCTGGCCGTGGCCGTACCCCTCGGTCTGCTGATCGGCTGGTACCGGCCCGTGGCCGATCTGCTCAATCCGCTGCTGGAGGTGTTCCGCAACACCGCCGCGCTGGCCCTGCTGCCGGTCTTCGTCCTGCTGCTGGGCATCGGCGAGACCTCGAAGATCTCCATCGTGGTGTACGCCTGCGCCTGGCCGATCCTGCTCAACACGATCAGCGCCGTACGCCATGTCGACCCCACCCTGCTGAAACTCGCCAGGTCGATGGACCTGTCCGCGCCCCGCCTCTTCCAGAAGGTCATCCTGCCGTCCGCCGTACCGATGATCTTCACCGGCATCCGGCTGGCCGGAGCGGTGTCGATCCTGGTGCTGGTCGCCGCCGAGATGATCGGCGCGAAGGCGGGCCTCGGCTATCTGATCAACGCCTCGCAGTACAACTTCGCGATCCCGCAGATGTACGCGGGCATCATCACGATCTCCGCCATCGGCGTGACCGTCAACCAGCTCCTGGTGGCCCTGGAGCGCCGGCTCAGCTCCTGGCGTGTATCCGCCGGCGACTGATCCGGCCGCCCTCCCGCCGCGCAGTCCCCGATCGTCCCACCGCCCCGATCCGAGGAACCCCATGACCGCGACCCGCCCCCGCCGGCTGCATCTCAACGCCTTCCTGATGAACGCCGGCCACCACGACGCCGCCTGGCGCCACCCGCGTACCCAGCCCGAACGGGTCACCGAACTGGCCTACTTCCAACAGCTCGCCAGGACCGCCGAGCGCGGGCTGCTCGACTCGGTCTTCCTCGCCGACGGTCTCGCCCTGTGGGGGAACGCCCGGTACAACGCGCTGGGCGGCTTCGAACCGCTCACGCTGCTGTCCGCGCTGGCGGCGGTCACCGAGCGCGTCGGACTGATCGCCACCGTCTCCACCACCTTCAACGAGCCCTTCCACACCGCCCGCTGGTTCGCCTCCCTGGACCACATCAGCGGCGGCCGGGCCGGCTGGAACATCGTCACCTCCGGCACCGTGAACGAGGCCCGCAACTTCGGTCAGGACGAGCACCTGGAACACCGGCTCCGCTACGAGCGGGCCCGGGAGTTCGTCGAGGTCACCACCAAGCTGTGGGACAGCTGGGAGGACGACGCGATCCTGCTCGACCGGGAGCGCGGCATCTACGCGGACACCGACCGGGTGCGGGAGATCAACCACCGCGGGGAGCACTTCGGGGTGCGGGGTCCGCTGAACGTCCCGCGCAGTCCGCAGGGCCACCCGCTCCTGGTGCAGGCCGGTTCGTCGGAGGACGGCAAGGAGTTCGCCGCCCGGTACGCCGAGGCCGTCTTCACCGCCCAGCAGACGCTCGCCGACGGCCAGGACTTCTACAAGAACCTCAAGTCCCGGCTCGCCGGCCACGGCCGCGGCGAGGACCAGCTGCTGGTGCTCCCGGGCATCGCCCCCGTCATCGGGTCGACCGAGGCCGAGGCGCGCGCGCTGGAGCAGGAGCTCACGGAGCTGCAGATCCCCGAGTACGGGCTCGCCCAGCTGTCCGGAATGCTCGGGACGGACCTGACGGGACTGCCCTTGGACGGGCCCCTGCCCGAGCTGCCCGAGGAGCGGGACATCAACGGCAACAAGAGCCGCTTCACGCTCGTCGCCGAACTCGCCCGCCGCGACGGCCTGACGGTACGCGAGCTCATCGCGCGCCTCGGCGGCGGACGTGGCCACCGCGTCTTCGCCGGCACACCGGAGCAGATAGCCGACGAGCTCGAGGAGTGGTTCACCCAGGGCGCCGCCGACGGCTTCAACATCATGCCGCCTCATCTGCCGGGAGGGCTGGAGGACTTCGTCGACCACGTCGTGCCGATCCTGCAGCGCCGCGGCCTGTTCCGTACGGAGTACACCGGCCGCACCCTGCGCGAGCACTACGGGCTGGCCCGCCCCGCCAACCGGCTGGCGGCGGCAGCGGCGGAAGGAGGCACCCGGTGACCGGGCTCGATCTCACCGCGGACGTCCTGGTCGTCGGCGGTGGCCCGGCGGCGACGTGGGCGGCGCTCAAGGCGGCGCAGGCCGGGGCGGACGTGGTCCTCGCCGACAAGGGCTACTGCGGCACGAGCGGCGCCACGGCATCGAGCGGCACCGGAGTCTGGTACGTCCCGCCGGAACCCGCCGCGCGCGAGGCGGCCATGGCGAGCCGGGAGGCGCTGGGCGGGTTCCTGGCCGACCGGCGCTGGATGGCGCGGGTGCTGGACCGGACGTACGCGGGCATGAACGAACTGGCGGTGGCCGGCCGCTATCCCTTCCCGACCGGGCCGGACGGAAAGCAGCTCAGGAACGGCCTGCAGGGGCCGGAGTACATGCGCCGGATGCGGATCCGCGTCCAGCGGGCCGGTGCGCGCGTCCTCGACCACAGTCCGGTGACCGAGCTGCTCACGGACCCGTCCGGGGCGGTGGCCGGGGCCAGGGGGCACCGGCGCCAGGCCGGGGAGCCGTACCGGGTGCGCGCCGGAGCGGTCGTCCTGGCCACCGGGGGCTGCGCGTTCCTCAGCGGCGCCCTGGGCTGCAACGTCAACACCGGCGACGGTGCGCTGTTCGCCGCGGAGGCGGGCGCGGAGCTGTCCGGCATGGAGTTCTCCAACGCGTACGGCATCGCACCCGAGGGCACCTCCGTCACCAAGACCGCGTTCTACTCCTTCGCGACGTTCTACCGCGAGGACGGCTCGGTCCTGGAAGGTGCGGCCAGCCAGGGCGGCAGGTCCGTGATCGCGAGAACGCTGCTCAGCGAGAAGGTGTACTGCCGCCTGGACCGGGCGGACCCGGCTGCCCGGCAGTCGATGCGGCTGGCCCAGCCGAACTTCTTCCTCACCTTCGACCGGCTCGGCATCGACCCCTTCACCCAGCGGTTCGCCGTCACGCTGCTGGCCGAGGGCACCGTGCGCGGCACCGGCGGCATCCGCGTCGCCGGCGACGACTGCTCCACCACCGTTCCGGGGCTGTACGCGGCCGGGGACGCGGCCTCCCGTGAGGCGATCTGCGGCGGCTTCACCGGCGGCGGCAGTCACAACGCCGCGTGGGCCATCTCCTCGGGCTCGTGGGCGGGTGAGGGTGCTGCCCGCCACGCCTTCTCCCTGGGGAGCCGCTTCCCGGAGCGCCGGACGGTCCCCCTGGGCGGGGCCGGGATCCGGCCCACGGGCAGGCCGGGTACGGCCGCCGGCTTCCGTGACGTCGTCGCCGCGGTCCAGGCCGAGGTGCTGCCCTACGAGAAGAACTACCTGCGCCACGGCGAGCGGCTCACCGCGTCCCTGCGGGTGCTCGACGGCGTCTGGCAGGAACTGCGCGGCGGCCCGCACGCGGAAGGCGGGGACGTCGTGCGGGCCCGGCAGGCGTCGGCGATGGCGGCCCACGCCCGCTGGATGTACACCGCGGCGCTCGCCCGCACCGAGAGCCGCGGCATGGCCAGGCGACTCGACTTCCCGGCGCAGGACCCGCGGCAGCACCACCGCATCGTCACCGGCGGCCTCGACCGGGTGTGGACCCGGCCCGAGCCCCTGACCCCCCTGGCGGACAGACCACTGGAGGTGGCTTCGTGATCGAACTGGTCTCGGCGGAACGCTGCATCACCTGCGACAAGTGCATCAAGGTCTGCCCCACCGACGTCTTCGACCGGGGTGAGGACGGGGTCCCGGTGCTCGCCCGCCGCGACGACTGCCAGACCTGCTTCCAGTGCGAGGCGAACTGCCCGGTCGACGCCCTGTACGTCGCGCCGCAGACCCGCCCGCTGCCCGACGACCCCGGCGTCCGCGACGAGGAGCACCTGGCCCGTACCGGACTGCTCGGCAGCTATCGCCGGCACATCGGCTGGGGACACGGCCGCACACCCGGCGCACTGCGGGCCGTCGGCCCTCCCCTCGGCCCACCGGGGGCCGACCGCCCCTCACTGCCCCTCACATCCTGACCGAACACCCCTGGAAGGAAACGCACATGACCACCAGCACCGGCTTCGACGTCCGCAGGACCGGAGGCCGTATCGGCGCGGAGATCCACGGTGTGGACCTCCGCGCCGACCTCGACCCCGCCGTCGTCTCGGAGATCAACTCGGCGCTCCTGGAACACAAGGCCCTCGTCTTCCGGGACCAGCAGCTCGACGAGGCGGGTCAGCTCCGCTTCGCGTCCCTCTTCGGCGAGCTCACCACGGCGCACCCGACCGTGCCGTCGGTCGACGGCCGGCCCCAGATCCTGCCCGTGGACGGCGACGAGGGCATCCGCGCCAACACCTGGCACACGGACGTCACCTTCGTCCGCACACCGCCGAAGGCGTCCACGCTGCGCAGCATCGTGGTCCCGCCCTACGGCGGCAACACCCTCATCGCCAACTCGGGCGCCGCCTACCGGGATCTGCCCGAGCCGCTGCGCGAGCTGGCCGACAGGCTGTGGGCGGTGCACACGAACGCCTACGACTACGCCGCCCCCGCCGCCCCGGCGAGCGAGAAGGCGGCCGAGCACCGCAAGCAGTTCGTCTCCCGGAAGTACCGCACAGCCCATCCGGTCGTCCGGGTGCACCCCGAGACCGGGGAGCGCGGACTGTTCATCGGGGGCTTCGCGCAGAGCATCATCGGCCTCGGCTCCTCGGAATCCCGCGACCTGCTGCGCATCTTCCAGTCGTACGTGACCCGTCCCGAGAACATCCTGCGTGTGGTGTGGCAGCCCGGCGACCTCGTCCTGTTCGACAACCGCATCACCCAGCACTACGCCCCGGACGACTACGGCGACCTGCCCCGGCTGCTGCACCGGGTGACCGTCGCGGGCGACGTCCCGGCCGGCGTGGACGGCACGCTCAGCCACATCATCGAGGGCGACGACGCCGCCCACTACACCCCGGCGGCAGCCTGAGTCCCCGGGGAGTGTCCCGCCGGTCGGGGGCCGGAGCCCGGAACCCGGCGAGACCGGCGGGACACTCCCCGGGCCGCCGGGCCCGCGGCAGGCCGCGCGTCCGGCAGGGCGCTCCGGTCGCCGTCGTGTCCGTGCACGGGCGCTACGCGCCTAGGTCCTGTCCGGGCGATCCTCTCGGGCGCGCGACGACGGCTGCGGCGTCTCGCGGCGTTGTCGGAGCCGCCCGAGTACGCCCAGTACGAGGGCGATCCTCCGCCTTGCGATACACCACATCCGACGCCGCGGGCCGATCCTCGAAGATCGCCCGGACAGGACCTAAGGCCCGCATGCCCCTGGCCCGCGCGGTCACCGCGCTCTCGTCCGAGCCGAGGAGGCCGAGGACCTCGAGGGCGCGGCGCGGCTGGGACGCTGAGGCGAGGACGCCTCCGCCGAACGTCGAGCTGATGGCGGTGTCGCCCGGCAGCGGGCCGGCGACGACGACGCCCGGCAGGTCCATCAGCTCGCTGTGCTGCTGGAACGCCAGGTCGGCCCGGCCGTCGGACAGCAGGCTGCCGGCCGGCACCCCCGGCGGTGCCTGGACGAGCCGGCCGGCGAGCGCGTCGGCGAGGCCCAGGCGGCCGATCAGGGCGACCAGGGCGGTCCCGCTGGGACCGGTGGAGTACGCGATCGTCCTCGCGGACTCCAGGACGGTGCGCAGGTCGGCTTCCGTCTCGAGCGCGGGAACCGGAGATCCCGCCGGCACGGCGGCGACGACCTGGGAGATCCACAGTGGTCGCGCCGTGCCCGCCAGGAGGTGGCCCTCCTTCTCCAGTGCGGTCAGCGCTCCCTCGGCGAGCACGAGCAGGTCGGCCTCGGCGCCCTCGCGCACCCGCCGGGCGATCTCGACCCCGCCGGCGGCCTCGAACCGCACGGGCAGCCCGTGCGCGAGCCGGATGTGTGCGGACAGCTCGGCCAGTACCGGCCGTGTCGCCATCGAGGACAGGCCGGAGATCACTCGGTCCGCGTGGTCCACGTCGCCTCCTTGGTGTCCGGCAGAGAGTACGGCGCTCGGCCGGGCGGCTCAACGCCGGTCTGCGAGACTGACCGCGTGAGCGCACCCCGGAGCACGGCGGCTGGAAAGGTCCTGGAGGTCCTCGCGGCCTTCGACCGCGAACACCCGTCGCAGACACTGTCGGAGATCGCCCAGCGCACCGGTCTGGCCCTGAGCACGACGCACCGGGTGGTCGCCGAGCTGGCGGGATGGGGTGCGCTGGAGCGCGGGGAGGACGGCTCGTGGCATGTCGGGCTGAGGCTCTGGGAGATCGCCTCGGGATGCCCGCGCACGCAGATCCTGCGTGACGTGGCGCTGCCCTTCATGCAGGACCTCTACGAGGCGACCCACGAGAACGTCCAGCTCGCGGTGCGCGAGGGCGCGGAGCTCGTGTTCGTCGAGCGGATCGCCGGGCACCGGTCGGTGGAGCTGGTGACGGAGGTCGGGTCCCGATTCCCGATCGGCTCCACCGGGATGGGGCGGGTGCTGCTGGCCCACGCTCCGCCGGACATCCAGGAGGCGGTCCTCGCCTCGCCGCTGCGGGCCTGGACCCCGCACACCGTCACCGACCCCAAGACCCTGCGCGCGGAGCTGGACCGGATCCGCCGCGAACACGTCTTCGTCAGCGACCGGCAGCTCTCGGAGAGCACGGTCGCGGTGGCCGCGCCCGTGCGGATCGGCCGGAACGGTCCTGTCAGCGCCTCGTTGGGGATCGTGATCACGGCACGGAGCGCGAACCGGGCGCGCGGGCTGCGTGAACCGCTGCTGCGGGCCGCGTACGGGATCTCCGACGAGCTCGGCCGGCGTACCCACCCGGCCGACTGAGATCCGAGCGGCTTCCGCCTGACGGAAACGCCGGAGACCGGCCGCGGCCCCGGGTGTCACCGTTCGACGTGTTCGGGAACGTTCACCGTTGATCAGGAGATGCCATGGCCGACGCCGTCGTCGACACCGTTGCCTCGGTCCCCGTCGCCGTCGTCGGCGCAGGCCCGGCCGGTCTGATGCTGGCTCACCTGCTGGGGCGCGCCGGGGTCGAGACGATCGTGGTCGACACCCGCACCCGGCACGAGATCGAGACGACGCAGCGGGCGGGCATTCTGGAGGCCGACGCGGCCCGGGACCTGGTCGAGACGGGCGTCTCCGACCGGATCCTGCGCGAGGGCCACGAACACGAGGGCACCGAGTTCCGGTTCGGCGGCCGGCCCCACCGGATCCACTTCAAGGAGCTGGTGGGCGAGTCGGTGTGGCTCTACCCGCAGACCGACGTGTTCGTCGACCTGGCCGACGCGCGGGACCGCGACGGCGGCAGGGTCCACTTCGGCGTGCAGGACACCGAGGTCCTCGACATCACCGGCGGTGCCCCCCGGGTCCGGTACACCGCGGCCGACGGTTCCCGGCACGAGATCCGCGCCCGGTACGTGGTCGGGGCGGACGGGTCGCGCAGCATGTGCCGCAACCTGGTCCCCGAGGACCGGCGGGCGCGGTACGGCAAGGAGTACCCGTTCGCCTGGTTCGGCATCATGGCCGAGGCACCGGCGAGCGCACCCGAGCTGGTCTACGCCCACTCCGAACACGGCTTCGCGCTGATCAGCCGCCGGACCGAGACCGTCCAGCGGATGTACTTCCAGTGCTCCCCCGACGAGTCCGTCGACGCCTGGCCGGACGACCGGATATGGGAGACGCTCCAGGCCCGGGTGGCCGGTGAGGACGGCTTCCGCCTCAAGGAGGGCCCGATCCTCGAGAAGAGCGTGCTGCGGTTCCGCTCGTTCGTGCAGGAGCCGATGCGCTGGGGCTCGCTGGCGCTCGCCGGAGACGCCGCGCACACCGTGCCGCCGACCGGCGCCCGCGGACTCAACCTCGCGCTGCACGACGTGAAGGTCCTGGCCGACGTCCTGCTGCGGGCGCTCGGCACCGCGGGCGACGCAGCGCTGGACGAGTACCAGCCGCGGGCGCTGCAGCGGGTCTGGCGGGCGCAGAACTTCTCCCACTGGATGACCCAGCTGCTGCACACGGCGCCCGGCGGCTCGCCGTTCGACCTGCGGCGCCAACTCGGCGAACTCGACAACGTGGTGGGCACGCGCGCCGGCCGCACCTATCTCGCCGAGCAGTACACCGGCTGGCCCGTCCGCTCCCAGGGCTGATCCCCGACGACCCCCAGGAGAAACCCCATGATCATCGACTGTCACGGTCACTTCACCACGGCGCCGCCGCAGCTGGCGCGGTGGCGTGACCGGCAGGTGGCGGCGGTCGGCTCCCCCGCGGACGCGCCCGATCCCGACGACCTCGTCATCACCGACGACGACCTCCGCGAGGCGATCGAGGGCAACCAGCTGCGCCTCATGGACGAGCGGGGCATCGATCTCACGGTCTTCTCCCCGCGGGCCAGCTTCATGGCCCACCACATCGGCGACTTCGGGGTCTCCTCGACGTGGGCGCGGATCTGCAACGACCTCGTCCACCGTGTCGGCACGCTCTACCCCGGCCGCTTCGCGACGGGCGCG
The DNA here is from genome assembly GCF_050917515.1 of Streptomyces sp. JL2001. Taxonomy (NCBI): domain Bacteria; kingdom Bacillati; phylum Actinomycetota; class Actinomycetes; order Kitasatosporales; family Streptomycetaceae; genus Streptomyces; species Streptomyces sp. JL2001. The sequence goes on from NZ_CP169421.1 coordinate 709,495, forward strand.
ATGCTGCCGCAGTCGCCGGCCGCCGACCCGGCCACCTGCCTGCCCGAGCTGCGCCGCGCGGTCGAGGAGCTCGGCGCGGTGGCGGTCAACCTCAATCCCGATCCGTCGGGCGGCCGGTGGACCGCGCCGCCGCTGACGGACCGCAGCTGGTACCCGGTCTACGAGGCGCTGGTCGCGTACGACGTCCCCGCGATGATCCACGTCAGCACGTCGTGCAACCCGGCCTTCCACACCACGGGGGCCCACTACCTGAACGCGGACACCACGGCGTTCATGCAACTGGTCCAGGGCGACCTGTTCGCCGACTTCCCGTCGCTGCGGTTCGTGATCCCGCACGGCGGCGGGGCGGTGCCCTACCACTGGGGCAGGTTCCGCGGCCTGGCGATGGCGCTGGGCCGTCCCGACCCCGAGACGCTGCTGGACAACGTCTTCTTCGACACGTGCGTGTACCACCAGCCCGGCGTCGACCTGCTCACGCAGGTCGTGCCCAGCCGGTCCGTCCTGTTCGCCAGCGAGATGATCGGCGCCGTCCGCGACGTCGACCCGCGCACCGGCCACCACTTCGACGACACGAGGCGGTACGTCGACGCCACCCCGAACCTCACCGACGAGGAACGTGCCGCCGTCCACTCCGGCAACGCCCTGCGCGTCTACCCCCGACTCGCCGCCCGGCTCTCCGCGGCCGGCCGCTGACCCAGGAGAACGCCCCATGGAACACGCCCGGATCGGTGTCGTCCGCACCTCGATCAGCCGCGCCGAGCCCGCGGACGTCGCCGCGCTGTCGGCGTTCGGCGTCGCCACCGTGCACGAGGCCATGGGCCGGGTGGGCCTGATGCGGCCGTACCTGCGCCCGGTGTACTCCGGGGCCCGGCTGTGCGGTCCGGCGGTGACCGTGCTGCTGCAGCCGGGCGACAACTGGATGCTCCACGTCGCCGCCGAGCAGATCCGGGAGGGCGACGTGGTGGTGGCGGCCTGCACGACGGAGAGCGAGGACGGGTTCTTCGGCGAGCTGCTCGCCACCTCGTTCCGCGCCCGAGGCGGTCGGGGCCTGGTCATCGACGGAGGCGTGCGGGACGTGGCCGAACTGGAGGAGATGGACTTCCCGGTCTTCTCCCGGGCGGTCAACGCCAGGGGCACGGTCAAGGCCACTCTCGGTTCGGTCAACGTTCCGGTGGTCTGCGCCAACGCGCTGGTCAGGCCCGGCGATGTCGTCGTGGCGGACCGCGACGGTGTGGTGGTGGTGCCGCGGGAGCGGGCCGCCGAGGTCGCCGGGGCGGCGGCCCGGCGCGAGGCGGGCGAGGAGAGCAAGCGGGCCCGGTTCCGCGCCGGCGAACTCGGCCTGGACATGTACGGCATGCGCGGCCCGCTGGCCGAGCTCGGCCTGCGCTACGAGGACTGACGATGACGAGTTTCGAGAAGACCCCCGGCTGGCTGGACTGGTACGCCGATCCGAGCCGGCCGCGGTTCCGGGTGCCCGCGGGGGCCGTCGACGCGCACTGCCACGTGTTCGGCCCGGGAGCCGCGTTCCCGTTCGCGCCGGAACGGAAGTACACCCCGTGCGACGCGTCCAAGGACCGGCTCTTCGAGCTGCGCGACCACCTGGGCTTCGCCCGTAACGTGGTGGTCCAGGCGACCTGCCACGGCGCCGACAACAGCGCCATGGTCGATGCCCTGCGGGCCTCGGGGGGCCTGGCCCGGGGCGTGGCGACGGTGCGGCCCGGGGTCTCGGACGCCGAGCTCGCGGAGCTGCACGAGGCCGGGGTGCGCGGCGTGCGGTTCAACTTCGTCAAGCGGCTCGTCGACGCCGCGCCGGAGCGCGAACTGCGGGACGTCGTCGAGCGGATCGCCCCCTACGGGTGGCACGTCGTCGTCTACTTCGAGGCCGCCGACCTCGCCCGCCTGCGCGACTTCCTCCTGTCGACACCCGTCCCGCTGGTCGTCGACCACATGGGCCGGCCCGATGTCACCGAGGACCCGGACGGACCGGAGTTCGGGGCGTTCCTGGACTTCCTGCGGGCGCGGCCGGACATCTGGTGCAAGGTGACCTGCCCCGAGCGGCTCACCGTGAGCGGCCCGCCCGCCCTCGACGGGGAGCGGCACGCGTACCGCGACGTCGTCCCGTTCGCCCGCCGCGTCGTCGAGGAGTTCCCCGACCGGGTGCTGTGGGGCACGGACTGGCCGCACCCGAACCTGGTGTCCCACATGCCCGACGACGGGCTGCTCGTCGACTTCCTCCCGCACATCGCGACGACGCCGGAGCTGCGGCGCAGGCTCCTCGTCGACAACCCGATGCGCCTGTACTGGCCGGACGCAGGCTGACCCGCCCCACGATCGGAGCCCGACCATGTCGCTCGACAAGACCTACAAACTGGTGCCGGGGACGACCGTCTTCGACGCCGAGCAGTCCGCCAGGGGCTACCACCTCAACCAGTTCTGCATGTCGCTGATGACGGCGGAGAACCGCGAGGCCTATCTCGCCGACGAACGCGCCTACCTGGACGCGTGGCCGCTGCGGGAGGAGCAGAAGCGGGCGCTGCTCGACCGTGACCTCAACGCCGCCGTGCGCGAGGGCGGCAACATCTACTTCCTCGCCAAGTGGGGCGCGACGCTGGGGTTCTCGTTCCAGCGGATGGCGGGTTCGATGACCGGGATGACCGAGGAGGAGTACCGCGCGATGATGGTCGGCGGCGGCCGCTCCGTCGAGGGGAACCGCATCGACCACGCCGTCCTGGAGGCGGCGTACGCCGACCCCGCGCCGCCGGCCGAGCACGCCACGATCACCGGCGCGGTCTTCACCTCGCACGTGCCGGCGATCGGCGCGGCGATGGACCACGGCAAGACCGAGGAGCCGTACTGGAGGCCGATATTCGAGGGGTACGCGTTCTCCAGGCAGTGGGAGCAGGAGAACCTCCCCGACGTGATCCTCCTGGTCTACAACGACCACGCGTCCGCGTTCGACCTGTCGCTGATCCCGACGTTCGTGCTCGGCACCGGCGCGGCGTACGCCACCGCCGACGAGGGGTACGGGCCCCGTCCCGTCCCCGGCATCGAGGGCGACCCCGAGCTGGCCGCGCACATCGCGCACTCGCTCATCAGGGACGACTTCGACCTCACGCTCGCCAACGAGATGACCGTCGACCACGGTCTGACCGTCCCGCTGTCGCTGCTGTTCGGCGACGTCGAGACGTGGCCGTGCAGGGTGATCCCGTTCCACGTCAACGTGGTGCAGTACCCCGTGCCCTCGGGCGCCCGGTGCTTCCGGCTCGGTCAGGCGCTGCGCAGGGCGATCGAGTCCTACGACCGGCCGCTGAAGGTCCAGGTGTGGGGCACCGGTGGGATGAGTCACCAGCTGCAGGGTCCGCGCGCCGGTCTGATCAACCGGGAGTGGGACGGGGCCTTCCTCGACCGGCTGGTCGACGACCCCGTCGGCCTGTCGCGGGTCCCGCACCTGGAGTACGTCGAGGAGGCCGGCTCGGAAGGCATCGAGCTGGTCATGTGGCTGATCGCCCGCGGGGCGATGAGCGACGTCGACGGGTCCGGACACGTCGAGGTCAAGCACCGCTTCTACCATGTGCCGGCGTCCAACACCGCCGTCGGCCACCTGATCCTCGAAAACCACCCGCGGGCCCAGGAGCCCGCCGAAGGAGCGAACTGACATGACCGACGACCGAACCCTCCGGGTGGCCCTGGCCGGCGGCGGCGCCTTCGGCGCCAAGCACGCGGCCGCGCTCCGGCGGATCGAGGGCGTCGAGGTGGCCGCCGTCGTGAGCGGCAGCCTCGAGAGCGCCCGGACGTTCGCCGCGGAGCAGGGCGTCGGGCGCGCCGTGGCCTCCCTGGACGAGGTGCTGGCGATGGACGACATCGACGCCGTCGTCCTGGCCACCCCCACCCCGCTGCACGCCGAGCAGACGCTGGCGTGTCTGGCCGCCGGCAAGCACGTCCAGGTGGAGATCCCCCTCGCCGCCTCCCTCGGCGACGCGGAGGCGTGCCTGGCGGCGCAGCGGCGCACCGGGCTGGTGGCCATGGTGGGCCACACGCGGCGCTTCAACCCGAGTCACCAGTGGGTGCGGCGGCAGATCCGGGCCGGCGAGTACACCATCCAGCAGATGGACGTGCAGACGTACTTCTTCCGCCGTTCGAACCTCAACGCGCTGGGGCAGCCGCGCTCGTGGACCGACCACCTCCTGTGGCACCACGCGGCGCACACCGTGGACCTGTTCGCGTACCAGACCGGCTCGCCGATCGTGCAGGCCAACGCCGTCCAGGGGCCGATCCACCCCGAGCTGGGCATCGCGATGGACATGTCGGTCCAGCTGCGCGCGGAGAACGGCGCCCTCTGCACGCTGTCGCTGTCGTTCAACAACGACGGGCCGCTCGGCACGTTCTTCCGCTACATCGGGGACAACGGCACGTACCTCGCCCGCTACGACGACCTGGTCACCGGCAGGGACGAGAAGATCGACGTGAGCGGGGTCGACGTCTCGATGGACGGTATCGAGCTGCAGGACCGTGAGTTCGTCGCCGCCATCCGCGAGGGCCGCGAGCCGAACTCCTCCATCGCCCAGGTCATGTCCTGCTACCGGACGCTGGCGGCCCTGGAGGAGCAGCTGACCGCCGTCCCGGTTGCGTAGCACGGCGCCGACGTCCGGCCGGGCGCTCTCAGCGCCCGGCCGGTACACCCTGCCCGCCGCGCGGGATCCGTTCGTCCGCGTCGGCCAGCAGGAAGAAGACCGGCGGCAGACCGAGCTCCAGCACGGTCAGCGCGATCTGGAACCCGTGCGGCAGGCCGTGCACGGCGAGCGAGAGGAGCCGGCCCACGCCGCCCAGCAGGAGCACACCGGCCAGCCATCGCACCGCCCGGGCCGGGATCGGACGCTGTCGCGCGGCCCACAGCCACGCGAGGCCGTAGCCGGCGAAGGCGGCCCCCATGAACCGGCCCCAGCTGTCGACCGTCGCGCCGGCGGAACCGGCTCCGGGGATCGCCGCGTTGCCGAGCACCACGTGGAGCAGGCCGATCGCCACGCAGCTCCAGCCCATCACCTGCGCGAGTGCGCGTAAGGCCCTGGCCATGTTCCCTCCCAGCAGTCGGACACGTCTGGTTGACATGTGTCTACTAAGGTGGCGCTCCAGTAGACGCATGTCAACTAAGATGTGTTCGTGCCTCCCCGCAAGCGCCTCGCCCCCGCCGACCGCCGCGCCCAACTCCTCGCCGTCGGCGCGCGGTTCTTCGCCTCGCGTCCCTACGCCGAGGTACTGATGGAGGACGTCGCCGAACAGGCGGGCGTCTCCAGGGCCCTGCTGTACCGTCACTTCCCCAGCAAGCAGGCCCTCTTCGCGGCCGTCTACCAGCAGGCGGCGGACCGGCTGCTCGCCGAGACGCGGCTCGACCCGGCCGATTCCCTGGTGGACCAGCTCACCCAGGGCATGGACGTCCACCTGGACTACTTCGTGGCCAACCGCCACGCCGTCCTCGCCGCCAACCGGGTCCTCGCGGGCGATCCCGTGATCCAGACGATCATGACGAACGAGCTGGACGCCCTGCGCGCGCGGCTGCTGGCCGTCCTGCCCCTCGCGGACGAGGGGACCCGGGAGGCCGTGTCGGGTGTCCTCAAGGGCTGGCTGGTCTTCGTTCAGGTCCTGACCGTCGACTGGCTCACCCACGAGACCTGCACCCGCACCCGCTTGCGTGACGTCTGCATCGGGGCGGTCCTCGGCGCCCTGCGACCGCTGCTCGCCGAGGACCCGGCCCCCGACTGGCCGGCCCCGGGACCCGGCACGCCCCGCGGGTGACGGACCCGGCCCGCCGCGCGGTCGTCGGGCGGGGCCCCGCTCAGTCCTCGTCCGCCGCCGGGCGGAGCGCCGCCAGCGCGCCGAGGGTCAGTTCCAGGGCGAAGGGGTAGCCGCTGTCGCGCATGTCGGCGGCGAGCAGCGGGAAGGTCGCGGCGACATGCGGGTGGGTGTCGGCCGGCAGCCTGCCGTAGACCTCGTGCCAGACCGCCTCGTCGGCCTCCCGGGCGGCCTTCGGCAGTGCCAGCGCGGCCGCGTCCTGGGCGGCGAAGGCCAGGGCCTGGTCGACGAAGGCGTGGTAGGCGCGGACGGCGAGGGCATCGGGGAAGCCCGCCGAGCGCAGGATGCCGAGGATCCGCTCGACGGCCCGGGTCTCGTGGGGGCGTCCCGTGGTGCGGTACGCGCCGAGGACGGCCGCCTGCGGGTGGGTGAGATAGCAGGCGTGGATCCGCAGCCCCATCGAGCGCAGGTCCTCCCGCCAGTCCCCGGTCGCCCGCCAGCCCTCCTGCGCCCTGCCGATCATCTCGTCCGCGAGGGCGAGGAGGAGGGCGTCGGTGTTGTGGAAGTAGCGGTAGAGCGCGCTCGGGTCGGCGCCGAGCGCGGCGCCCAGCCTCCGTACGGAGAGCGCTTCGGCACCGTGCTGGGCGACCAGCCGGAGCGCCGTCTCGACGATGAGCTGCTCCGAGAGGACGGCGCCCTGCTTCGTGGGCCTCCGGCGCTGCCGCCTGGCTTCGGGAACGACACGTTCGGACATGGCCGGGACCTTACGTCAACACCATTGACGTGTAAACGGCCTTGCCGCTTCCATGGCGCCACCGCCCGTCGTCTCACGCTCTTGGAGTTTCGAATGGCCAAGGCCGATCTGGTCTTCACCCGTGGCCCCGTCTTCACGGTGGACCCGGCCCGCACCCGGGCGACCTCGCTCGCCGTCGTCGGCGACAGGATCGCCGCCGTGGGCCACGACGAGGTACGGGATCTCGTGGGGCCCGGCACCGAGGTGGTCGACCTGACGGGGAAGCTGCTGATCCCCGGCTTCCAGGACGCCCACATGCACCCGGTCTTCGCCGGCGTGGAGCTGGCCGAGTGCGACCTGACCGAGACGGTCGGCGTCGACGACTACCTGGCCCTGATCCGCGCGTACGCCGACGCGCACCCCGACCGCGAGTGGATCACCGGGGGCGGCTGGTCGATGGAGAGCTTCGAGGGCGGGCTGCCGACCCGGCAGCTGCTCGACTCCGTCGTCCCGGACCGGCCGGTCCTGCTGTCCAACCGGGACCACCACGGCGCCTGGGCCAACACGCGGGCGCTCGAACTGGCCGGGGTCACCGCCGCCACCCCCGACCCCGCCGACGGCCGGATCGAGCGCGAGCCGGACGGCACGCCCAGCGGCATGCTCCAGGAGGGCGCCACCGCGCTGGTCGGCCGGCTGCTGCCGACCTGCACTCCCGCGGAACTCCTCGCCGGGCTGCTGCGGGCCCAGAAGCTGCTGCACTCCCTCGGCATCACCGGCTGGCAGGACGCGATGCTCGGTGAGCTCCACGGCCGGCCCGACCCCTCGGACGCGTACGTGACCGCGGCGGGGGACGGCTCGCTCACCGCCCGGGTGACCGGGGCGCTCTGGTGGGACCGGGCGCGGGGGGCCGAGCAGATCCCCGAACTGGTGGCGCGACGCGAGAAGCTGGGAACCGGACGGTTCCGCGCGGGCTCGGTGAAGATCATGCAGGACGGTGTCGCGGAGAACTTCACCGCCGCCATGACCTCCCCCTATCTGGACGGCTGCGGCTGCGCCACGGCCAACAGCGGTCTGAGTTTCGTCGACCCCGGGGCGCTGCGCGGATACGTGACGGAGCTCGACGCCCTCGGCTTCCAGGTGCACTTCCACGCCCTGGGCGACCGGGCCGTGCGCGAGGCCCTGGACGCGATCGAGGCGGCGGTGGCGGCCAACGGGCACCGCGGCAACCGCCACCACCTCGCCCATCTCCAGGTCGTCCACCCGGACGACCTCACCCGCTTCGCCGCGCTCGGCGCCCTGGCCAACATCCAGCCCCTGTGGGCGGCCCACGAGCCCCAGATGGACGAGCTGACCATCCCGTTCCTGGGGCCGGAGCGCGCCGCCTGGCAGTACCCGTTCGGCGACCTGGTGCGCGCCGGCGCGACCCTCGTCGCCGGCAGCGACTGGCCGGTGAGCAGCCCCGATCCGATCGCCGGCATCCACGTGGCCGTGAACCGCCGGGATCCCGAAGCCGACCACGACCGGGTCTTCTACCCCGAGCAGCGGCTCGACCTCCCGACGGCGCTCGCCGCGTACACGGCCGGCGCCGCCCATGTGAACGGTCACGACGACGCGGGCAGCCTGCGCGTCGGCAACCTCGCCGACCTGGTCGTGCTGGACCGCGACATCCTGACGGCGCCCGCGGAGGAGATCGCGGAGGCCCGGGTGGAGCGGACCTATGTCGCCGGCCGGCTCGTGCACGCGGGCTGAGGGGACCGGACCGATGACGCCCGTACGTCGAGGCGGGTCGGGACGAGCACCCCCGGCAGCTCCTGGGCACCGTGCTCCAGGACCGCCACCAGGCGTGCGACGCCCGCCTCCGCGATCGCCTCGGGCCGCAGGCTCAGGGTGGTCACCGGCGGCTCGGTGTGCTCGGCGGTGACGTCCTCGCTCACACAGACGAGGAGCAGGTCGCCGGGGACGTCGAGGCCGAGGCGGCGCACCGCGTCGAGGACGAGGGGCGGACTCGCCTCGGCCACGACGAGGAGGGCGTCGGGCCGTGCCCCGTCGGCCGCAGGGTCGCCCGCGAGGGCGGTCTCGACGGCGCGGACGACGGCCGGGTTGCCCGGTGCCCCGACGCGGACGACCCGTTCCGGCACGCCGTGATCCGCGCACCACGCGCGGTGCGCCGCGAACACCTCGGTGTGGAAGCGGGTGGTGCTGTCCGGCACCACGAGGACGGGTCGCCGGGCGCCCTGCTCGCGGACGTGGTCGAGGGCCTCGCGCACGGCGCCGCCGGCGTCCACGTCCACCCAGTACGCCCCGGGCCGCCCCTCGACGGAGCGGTCGCTGAACACGGGGATCCGGGCGGCGAGGAGGTCGTCGACGATCCGGTCGTCGGCCACCGGGTCGGCGACGATCACCGCGTCCAGCGCCAGGTCGGCCCACTCGCTCTGCAGGGAGCCGGCGGGCAGCAGCACCATAGCGTAGCCGCGTCGCAACGACGTGGCCGCGGTGGCGGCGGTCAGCCGGGCGAAGTACGGCGACTCCAGGAAGGCCCAGGGGGCGTCGGCGAACTCCCCGACCACGTATCCGATCAACCGGGCACGTCCCGCGCGCAGCCGGCGCGCGGTGGCGTTGGGCCGGTAGCCCATTCTGCGCGCGGTCTCGCGGGCCTTCTCCCGTACTTCGGGGGAGAGCCTTCCGGTGCCGTTCAGTGCCGCCGAGACGGTCGTCTTGGAGAGGCCCGCCTCGCGGGCCACGTCGACGAGGCGGACGCGTGGGAGGGGCGGCGAGGGCTGCCCGCCGTGCGGTGAGGCGTCGGTCATGTGACTGATGCTGCCACCCTCGCGACCTTTGCAAAACCGTTCCCGCAGAGCCTTGTGCGGGAACGTTCCCGCATCAATACTCGCTCCATCCCCCAGCGCCCGTCACTACACCCGTAAAGGGGTGGGTCTGCATGCGCATGTCCAGAACCATCGCGCTTCTCGTCTGTACCGCCGCCCTCGCGGCCACCACCGGCGCCTGTTCCGGCGCGACGACGCCTCGGCACGCCGCCGGCGGCGGCGCGGACTTCAAGGTCACTCCGCTCTCACCGCCCGCCCAGGGCCCGCTGAAGTCCTTCACCTGGTCCCTGTACGCCGAGCCCTACACGCTCGACTACGCCCTCGCGTACGACTACCCGCCGAACACGGTGCTCGCCAACGTCTGCGAGCAGCTCCTGCGGGTCACGCCCGACATGCGGATCGAGCCGGGCCTCGCGGTGAAGTACGACCGGCCCGACCCGCGCACGCTCGTCTACACCCTGCGCCCCGGAGTGAAGTTCCACGACGGCACGACCATGACCGCCGACGACGTGGTCGCCTCCCTCGCACGCCAGATGGACCCGAAGACCGGTTCCCCCTGGGGCTCGGCGTTCAAGTACGTCGACGCCGTCGAGAAGACCGGCCCGCTGGAGGTGACGCTCCGGCTGAGCAAGCCCGACGTCCTGCTCAACGAGCTGATGGCCGCCTCCCCCGGCACCATCGAGAGCGCCGCCACCCTCGCCGCGGCCGGCAAGGACTACGGCACCCCCAAGGGCAAGGTCAACTGCACCGGTCCGTACGCCCTCGACACCTGGACCCAGGGTGCCGAGATCACCCTGAAGAAGCACGGCGCCTACTGGGACCCGAAGCTCGCCCCCAAGACGGACACCGTGAGGTTCACCTTCATCGAGGACCCGGCCGCACGCACCAACGCCTTCCTCTCCGGCACCGCCGACGGCGGTTACATGGTGGCCCCCGCCTCGATCGGGCAGCTCCGCTCCGGCGGCAAGGGCACCGTCCTCTTCGGCCCCAACACCGCCGCGTCGAATCTCGCCGTGCTCGACTTCCGCGGCCCCCTCGGCAACCTGAAGGTCCGCAAGGCCCTCTCCCTGGCCCTCGACCGGAAGAACATCATCAAGGCCGCGGCCGGCGGCATCGGCGTCCCCGCCAAGGCCCCCGCCGCGCGCGGCGCGTGGGCGCTCGCGCCGGAGAAGACCGCCGCGCTCTACGACACCCTGCCCGAGCCCGTCCACGACGTCGCGGCCGCGAAGAAGCTCGTCCAGGAGTCCGGTGCCAACGGCCGCAGGATCACCCTGGCCACCAGCACCCTCGCGCCCGAGATCAGCGTCGTCGCCAACGCCGTGCAGGCCGCCGGGCGGGAGATCGGCCTGGACGTCGAGCTGAAGTCCGTTCCCCCCGAGGCGTACAGCAGCATCTTCGTCGACCCGGAGGCGCGCGCCGACCTCGACCTGGTCATCACCAACGGCTACGACAACACGCCCGACCCGCTGGAGTTCTACCAGTACCTGCGCACGGGCGACTTCGGGAACTACGGCAACTGGTCGGACTCCGAGTTCGACATCGCCTTCGACCGGGCCAACGCCGAACCCGACCCGGCGGTCCGCGCCGAGCGGACGGCCGTACTCCAGGGGATCGCGATGCGCGAACTGCCCGTCATCCCGCTCTACGAGGCGCCCTACATGGTCTTCCTCGGCAAGCGCGTGACCGGCGCCCCGACCGGGATCGCCCAGCTGTACTACCCGTGGGCCGCGACGATCGGGGCCGCGGCCAGATGACCTGCAACCTCATCGGACGGATCCTCGGCCTGGTGGCGGTGCTGTTCGCGACCTCCGTCGTGGTCTTCGGCAGCGTCCACCTGGCACCCGGCGACCCGGTGTCGTTCCTGCTCCACGGCCGCCCCGCGACCCCCGAGGCCGTGGCGGCCCTGCGCTCCCAGTACCACCTGGACGACCCGCTGGCCGTGCAGTACGCGAAGTGGCTCGGCGGTGTCCTCCAGGGCGACTTCGGCAGCTCCGCCCAGTACCACCAGGACGTCACCGCGCTCATCGGGTCCCGGCTGCCCGGCACGGCCCTGCTCGTCGTTTACGCGGCGCTGCTCGTCGCCGTCGTCGGCGTGGCGGCCGGAGTCCTCGCCGCGCTGCGCCCCGGCCCCCTGGACCGGGCGGTGCTCCTCGGGAGCGGCGTCGCCACGGCCACCCCGTCGTTCGTGACCGCGATCGCGCTCGTGTCGCTGTTCTCGGTCCGGCTGGGCTGGTTCCCCGGGCCCGGCGGCACACCGGCCGGGTTCTCCGACCGGCTGTACCACCTGACCCTGCCGGCCTTCGCCCTGGCACTGACCTTCGCGGGTCTCCTGGCCCGGGTCACCCGCTCGGCGATGCTCGACGAACTCGGCCGGGAACACGTGGAGGTGGCACGCGCGCGCGGCGTCCCCTGGTGGACCGTGGTCCGCCGGCACGTGCTGCGCAACGCGCTCGGACCGGTCGTCACCGTCGGCGGCACGATGCTCGCCGGACTCCTCATCAGCACCTCGATCGTCGAGACGGCCTTCGACGTGCCCGGCCTCGGCTCCCTGCTGGTGCAGTCGGTCACCGCCAAGGACTTCGCCGTCGTGCAGGCGATCACCCTGCTCAGCGTGGGCGCGTTCGTCCTCGTCAACCTCGCCGTCGACCTGCTCGTCCCCCTCATCGACCCCCGGCTGTCCCTCCACGGGGAAGGCTCCTCATGACCACCACCGCGCCTTCGGAGCGCGCCGTCCTGCACCGCAGGCCCGGGCTGCGGCGCCTGCGCCTCGCCGGCCAGGGCCCGTTGTTCACCGCCTCGGTCGCGGTGCTCGCCGCGCTCGTCCTGATCGCCGTGCTCGCCCCCGTCCTCGCTCCGTACGACCCCGAGGCCCTCGACCTCGCGGCGAGCCTGGCCGGGACCACCGGCGAGCACCTGCTCGGCACCGACCAGTCCGGGCGGGACATCCTGTCGCGGCTGATGCACGGAGCCCGCACCGGGCTGCTCGGACCGCTGCTCGTCGTCGGCGTCTCCACCCTGCTGGGCACCCTGCTCGGCGTGGTGGCGGCCTGGCGCGGCGGCTGGGCGGACTCGGTCCTGTCCCGCTCGATGGACATGGTCTTCGCGATCCCCGGACTGCTGTTCGCGATCCTGCTCGTCTCGGTCGTCGGATCCGGGATGACCGCGCCGGTGATCGCGATGGCCGTGGCCTACACCCCGTACGTGGGCCGCCTGGTGCGCGGCATCGCGCGCCAGGAGAAGGCCCGCCCGTACATCGAGTCCTACCGGGTGCAGGGCTGGTCCGGCTGGACCGTCTGCCTGCGCCACCTGCTGCCGAACATCGCCCCCACCGTCTTCGCCCAGTCCGCGATGAACTTCGGCTACGCGCTGATGGACCTGGCGGCCCTGTCCTACCTCGGCTTCGGCGTGCAGCCGCCGACCGCCGACTGGGGCGCCATGATCAACGAGGGCCAGTCGGCCGTCCAGCAGGGGGCGATGCTGCCCGCCCTCGCGCCCTCCGCGTGCATCGTGCTCGCCGTGGTGGCGTTCGGCATCGTCGGCGAGGGGCTCGCCGACCGGATCGCGAGGCGGGAACGGTGAACAGCATGAAGAAGCAGCGGGACCCGCGGAACCGGACGCGCGCGACCGCGGTCCCTGCCGGGGACACGACTCCCGGCCCGGACACGCGCCCGCTCCTGGAGATCGACGGGCTCGGGGTCCGGCTGCCCGGCGACCGGGCCGCGCGGCCGATCCTGGACGGGGTCGGCCTGCGGGTACGGCCCGGGGAGAGCGTCGGTCTGGTCGGCGAGTCCGGCTCCGGGAAGTCGGTGGCCTGCCGCAGCGTCCTCGGACTGCTGCCCGCGGGCGCGCACACCAGCGGCGAGGTCCGGGTCGCCGGCCGGGACGTACTCGCCATGAGCCGTACGGAGCTGGCCGCGCTGCGGGCCCGGCAGGTCGCGATGGTCTTCCAGGACCCGCGTTCCTCCGTGAACCCGCTGCGCCGCGTCGGGGACTTCCTCACCGAAGGGCTGCGTGCGGCCGGCACCCCCGCCGCCGCGGCGACCGCGCGGGCCCTGGAACTCCTCGACGCGGTCGGGATCCGGGACCCGCGCGGCGCCCTGCGACGCCGGCCGCACGAGTTCTCCGGCGGCATGCTGCAGCGGGTGGTCATCGCCGCGGCGCTCGCCGCCGAGCCCGCGCTGATCGTCGCCGACGAGCCGACCACGGCCTTGGACGTCACGACCCAGGCGGAGATCGTCGGCCTCCTCGACCGGCTGCGGGTCGAGCGCGGCGCGGGCCTGCTCTTCGTCACCCACGACCTCGAACTGGCCGCCGCCGTCTGCGACCGGGTGTACGTGATGTACGCGGGCCGGATCGTGGAGACCCGGGGCACCGACGAGCTGTTCGACCGGCCGCGCCACCCGTACACCGCGGGGCTGCTCGCCTGCACGCCGAGCATCGCGGCGGACACGCCCGCGCCCCGGCCCATCCCCGGGCGTCCCGTCTCCCTCGCCGAGGCGCCGCCGGGGTGCGCCTTCGCCGCGCGCTGCGCCCACGCGGTGCCGCGCTGCTCCGAGGAGAAGCCCGTACTCGCCCGGCACGGCGACGGACTCGCCGCCTGCCACCGCGCCGACGAAGGGATCACGCTGTGACCGCCTCCGCGCAGGAAGCACCGCTCGCCGAGGGGCCGGTCATCGAAGGACTGGCCGTCGAGGGGTTGCGGAAACGGTACGGGGACCACGCGGCGGTCGACGACGTGTCCTTCTCCCTGGCGCCCGGCGCCTCCCTCGCGATCGTCGGGGAGTCCGGCAGCGGCAAGACCACGACGGTGCGGATGCTCGTCGGCCTGGAGCGCCCGGACGGCGGGACCGTCCGCCTGGACGGCCGGGACCGCTCCACCCGCCCGCGGGGCAGGGCGGAACGGCTGGCCAGGGCCCGGGAGATCCAGATGGTCTTCCAGGATCCGTACCTCTCGCTCGATCCCCGGGTGACCGTCTCCGGCTGCCTGGACGAGGTGCTCCGGCTCCACACGGACCTCGACGCACCGGGGCGCGTCACCCGGGTCGCCGCGCTCCTGGACCAGGTCGGCCTCGGCGCCCGCGAGGCCGCCGCGCTCCCCCGCGCCCTCTCGGGCGGCCAGCGGCAGCGCGTGGCGATCGCCCGCGCCCTCGCCGTCGAGCCCCGGGTCCTCGTCCTCGACGAGGCGGTCGCCGCGCTCGACGTGTCGATCCAGGCACAGATACTCGAACTCCTCGGCACGATCCGCCGCGAGTCGGGAATCGGCTACCTCTTCGTCACCCACGACCTGGCGGTGGTCCGGCACATCGCCGACGAGGTCCTCGTCCTCAGGTCCGGTCGCGTCGTGGAGTCGGGCCCGGTCTCCCGGGTCCTGGGCTCCCCGGAACACCCGTACACCCGCCTCCTGCTCGACTCGGTGCCCCGCCGCGGCCGGTTCCCCGGGAGCGGGTGACGGGCGGCGCCCGAGGGGCCCGGCGTCCTCATGATCACCCGGACGGCGGGTCCCCGGGTTCCGCACCGGGGCCGCCCGCCTCGAGACGGCGTCGCACCTCATCGGCCATCGGGTTTCCGAGGGACTCGAGGATCGCGACCGCCTCGGCGAGGGCCTCCCTGGCCTCGGCCGTCCGTCCGACGGCGGCGAGCTGTTCGGCGAGACCGTCCAGCGAGCGGGCCAGCCCGAGCAGATCCCCGACGCGCCGTCGTACCTCGACGGCCCGTCCGTACCAGCCCATCGCCTCATCGGTCCGGCCGATCGTCCGGCAGACGTCGCCCAGCCCGTGCAGGGACTTGGCCTCGGTCGGCAGATCGGCCGCGGCCCGCGCGCCGGCCAGGGCCCGCTCGTACTCCTCGTACGCCGTGACGGGCCGACCGAGGGCGAGACTCAACGCGGCCATCTCGGTCCGCGTGATCGACTCGCCTCGCCGGTCGCCGTTGCTCTGGTGGATCGGCAGTGCCTCCCGCTGGCGTTCCAGGGCTTCCTCGTGGCGCCCCATGAGGCGCAGCGTCCAGGCGATGTTGTAGATGCTGGTCGCCTGCCAACGGCTGTCGCCGATGGCCCGACTGATCGTCAGCGCCTCGGTGAAGTGGCGCATGGCGTCCTCGTGGAGACCCATGTCCGACTCCGCCCCCGCGACACAGATGAGGCTCCAGGTCTCGGCCCACTGGTCGCGCAGGCGGCGGGTGGCCTGTACGGCGGTGTCCGACAGCGCCCGCCGGTAGGTGTCGTGCCGGCGCAGCCGCAGGAAGTACACCAGCGCCACCGGCAGCTTCCACGCCACGTCGTCCAGGCCGAGCTGCACCGCCTGGTCCACGGCCGGTACCAGGCTGGGCAGTTCGGAGTCGCACCACGCGAGTGCGGCCTCGGGCCCCGGGAACGGCGCGGTCTCGCCGTCCGCGCGGCCGTCGAGAGGTACATGCTGACGCTCGGGGACCAGCACACGGTCCGCGGCGTCCGCCATCCGCAGATAGTGGGACAGCTCGCGGGCCAGCGCTTCGGCCCGGACCTCGTCGGTCTCCTCCACCGCGACCCGTTCCCGGGCGTAGTCCCGGAGCAGATCGTGGTAGCCGTACCGTCTCGGTCCCGACACCTCCAGCATGTTCACCGCCACGAGACCGCGCAGAACCCGCAGGGTCTCCGGTTCGGGCAGGCCGATCAGCGCGGCGGCCGTCGACAGGGAGAAGTCCGGCCCGGCATGCAGGGCGAGCAGCCGGAAGGCCCTGGCGCCGGCGGGTGGAAGCTGCTGATAGGACCACGAGAACACAGTGCGCACTCCGCTTCGCTCGTCCGACATGGACAGCGATTCCAGCCGGCGGCCGTCACCGTCCAGTTCCTCGATCAGTTCCTCCAGACTCGTGCCGGAGCCCGCCTGCTGGGCGGCGATCCGGACCGTGAGCGGGAGGCGGCCGCAGCGCCGCACCAACCGGGTCACCTCGTCGCCGTCCGCACCGTCGTCGTCGCCCGACAGCCTGCGGAACAGCTCCACCGCCTGTGGCGTGTCCAGCGGTCTGATCTGCACGGGCGTGGCGCCGTCCACGGCGGTCAGGCCGCCGAGCCGGTCCCTGCTCGTGACGATCGTGAAGCAACCGGGGGCGGAGGGGAGCAGCGGCCGCACCTGGTCGGCGCTGCCCGCGTTGTCCGCGATCAGGAGCACCCGCTTCCCGTCGAGCAGGGAGCGGAAGAGCGCGGACATGGCGTCCAGCGAGCCCGGCACCCGGTCCGCCGGCGCCCCCAGGGCCGAGAGGAATCCGTGGAGCACCTCCTCGGGCGCGAGGGGTGCGAGCGGGTCGTAGCCCCTCAGGTTCGCGTAGAGCTGGCCGTCCGGGTACCGGTCCCTCGCCTGGTGTCCCCAGTGGACGGCGAGTGCGCTCTTGCCCACCCCCGCCGGCCCGGAGACCGTGGCGACCCCGTTCGTCGTCGTGGCGACCGTACTGAGGGCTGCCAGGACGTCCGATCGGTCGGTGAAACAGGTCGCGGCCCGGGGCAGTTGCCTCGGCACCGGCAGAGCCGGCTCCCGGAGGTCGTCCCCGCGCCCGTGGACGCCGCCGTAAATGACCCCGGCCTGCACCACATGGGTGGCGCGGCCGGCGAAGGTGTTGCTCTCACCGTCCGCGCTCACGTGGACGACCCCGCCCTTCGTGCTCCGGGCGCACGGCCGGGAGCCGCCGCCGGGACCGGGCCGGCGGACAGCCGGTCGATCGCGGTACGCAGACCGGCCAGGAACCGCGCTCCGGCCGGAGCCGTCCCGGCCCCGGCCGCGAGCGTGTCCACGGCGGCGTCGGCCCAGTTCAGAGAGCGGCGGAAAGCCGCGGCGGCGTCGGCCGACCGGAGCCGTTCCCGCCCGCGGGACCCGCCCGGCGTCCCTTCGCGTGGGGGCCCACCGGCACGCGCCTGCCAGAGTTCCGCCAGGGCGACCTGGGCATAGGCGCCGTGGAGCGCTTCCCTCGGCGATACGGGGGCGGTCCGCCATGGCACGGCGAGGGAAGCGGGTCCGTCGGTGTCGAAGAAGACGTACGCGTCCGTCAGCGCGTCGAGTTTGGCGCTCTGGAAGTGCCGGAGCAGCGCGGCCGGCGTGTCGGTGGTTCTCGTGGGCGTCGCCAGGGCCACCGCACCGAACGGCGCCCGCCCGCCGAGGGCATGGAGATACGGGTCGCCCGGCATCGGCCGCACGGGGACCACGACCCGGGACGCCGCCCGTAACGGGGCGGCGTAGGCGGGAACCAGCAGGGTCAGCTCGCGGCCCGCCCGGCTGAGGGCGATCTGCCAGGCCGTCCACTGCCGTGGGGAGAGCCGGTCGAGGGCGATGTCGTCGTGCGGGACGACAGGTCCGGCGGGAGGGACGCGGTACGGATCGAGGTCGTCCAGGGCGACGGGCAGCCAGGGTGTGATCAGCCGTCTGACCCCGATCCAGCCGTGGGGCGGCCCGCTCCTCCCCCGGACGGTCACCTCGGTCGTGTGTTCCGCCTGGTCCACCCGCACCGCGCCGAGTCCGGGCAGGTGCGCCAGCCCGTTCCGTACGGGGAGGGGCAGTCGTGTGGTGACTCCGGCGTGCCAGGCGACGGCCGCCGCGACGCCGGCGATGTGCGCCCGGTCGCGCGGTCCGTCCCCCGTGCCGCCCTGCGGGTCGTCCCCCGCGCCTCCGGATGCCTCACGGCGAAGGCGGTCCTTCGCCCACGTCCGGACGAACGGGTGGCGGAGGACCTCCGCGGTCTCGGCCGGGTGGCTGCTGTCCAGCTCCATGAGCAGTTGCCGGCCGGCAGCGGCCGCCACCGCCAGGTCCGACGTGCTGTCGTGGCGCGGATCCAGCCCCGCGACCAGGGCCCTGGTCAGCGACAGCTGCATGTCCGCGAGAGCCTTCGTCCCCTGGACCGTCCCCGCTCCCGAGGCGAAGGCGTCGAAGGCGCCGTCCGGCAGCCGATGAACCCGCGGCGGGGCGGGATCGGTGGGGCGCGGAACCGCGATCCCCCGCATCCGCGCCGCCGGGATCTCCGACGCCAGCCGCTTCAGATCGGCGCAGTAGACGGAGGGATTGTCGAATCCGTTGCCGGGCCGGAAGCGGTGGGCGTAGTGGCCACCCCCGCAGACGCGGACCACCGGGCAGGCGAGGCAGGTGGCACACAGGCCCGCGTATCCCTCGTTGCGGGCGGCGACCCCGGGATGGCGGGCGAGGTCGTCCACGCTGTGCGTGAAGACGGACATGCCTGTCGCGGGAGCGCCGTCGTAGGCCGTCTTGAGCGAGTCGACCTGCTCCCACGATCCGTCGGTGTCCACGACCGCGAGGGCGACGGGCCGGAGCCCCACGGCCTCGCTGCCGCTCCCACCGCCCCAGGCAGCCGACGCGAGAGCATCGAACAGGCGGATCGGCACGGGCCGGCCGTCGGCGATCCAGCGTGCGTGGATGCGGCCCAGCCAGGAGGCGTAGGGCGTGGAGACACCGCTCGGCCGGGGCGGCGGGTGTGCCCAGTTCGCGTGCGGCAGCAGGAAGTCGAGGCGGGGCGGCACCTGCTCCATCAGGGCCTCGTACACGCTGATCGGGTCGTTCGCGACGTCGACGGTGCAAAGGAGCCCTCCGTACAAGGGGCGGAACTCCTGACGGCGCAGCAGGGCCAGGCCACGCAGCACCGCCGCATGGCTGCTGCGGCCGTTCGCGTACCGACGGTGCCGGTCGTTCGCGGCCCGGTCGCCGTCGAGCGAGATGCCCGCCTGCACCCCGGATTCGGCGAAGAGCTCGAGGAAAGCCGGGTCGAGCCGCACACCGTTGGTCTGGATGTGCAAGCTGAGCCGGACGACGCCGTCCAGGACGCTACGGAGCGTGTGGATCAGCTCGCGCAGGCGCGCGACGCCGAGAAGCAGCGGTTCGCCTCCGTGGAGGGTGATGCGCACCGTGGGGATCGCATGCCTTCCCGCGTGTTCCGCGATGCGCTGCGCCACCTGCTGTGCGACGGACGGACTCATGGTGCGGGGTTTCGCCCGCCAGCTCTGGTCCGCGTGCTCGTAGACGTAGCAGTGGTCGCAGGCGAGATCGCAGGCGCCGTGGACCTTCAGGACGTACTGGTCGATGAAGGAAGGCACTCGTCCCCGCCGATTTCGGAGTTGAAGGCCGCCATTCGGGCGGGGAGCTCCGGGGTGACGACGCGGGTACGGAATTCCGCGACCAGTCCCGCGCGATCCGTGAAGAGGGTTGCCAGCGAGATGTTCCTGAGGTCGGGAAGCGGACGCGCGAGAGGTTCGAGGTCGCTCATGGTCACCTTTTCCGCTGCGGCTGGAGATGATGGCCGATCGAGAGTGCTCAGGTCTGCGAAAACACGGCGCGGTGACAAGGGAACTGCCCGCAAGGGGAACAAGAAGGGAGGTATGCGCATCCCCCCGGCCTTCCCAGGCTAGCAGCGGGGCGCCCCGCTGTCCCTCGTCTCTCCCATCCCTTCCCGGCAGCGCTGCCGTACACTCGGCCGCGTGCGCAGGGAAGGTGATCGAATATCACAGGTCGTGCTGCGGCCCGTCGTCGCGGCGGACGAAGAGAGTTTCCTCGAACTTGCACGCGAAAGCGCGCAGTTTCACCACCCGTGGGTCGAACTGCCGTCCACGCAAAAGGTCTTCGCCTCCTATCTGAACCGATCGGACCAGGTGACCGCATCCTGCATGGTGCTCACCCGCAAGGACCAGGGCGACCTCGTGGGAATGATCAATATCAACGGCATCGTGCGCGGCCCCTATCAGCGAGGCATTCTCGGCTATGCCGTGTTCCTTCCCTATGCCGGCCGGGGATACATGTCCGCCGGAGTGGCGCTGGCGGTCCACCATGCCTTCGGCGTCATGGGGCTGAACCGGTTGGAAGCCGACGTCCAGCCCGGGAACGATGCCTCCCTCGAGCTGGTCCGACGGCTCGGATTCCGGAGGGAGGGCCTCTCGCCGGGTTTCATCAGGATCGCCGGCGTCTGGCGCGACCACGAGCGCTGGGCCATCACCTCGGACATGCCCCTGCCACCGGTGCACGGAGGTGGGGACGCGGCATGAGCCGCCCCTGACCGTGACCGGTGTGGGCCGCGCAGGCAGGACACGACCGGCGCGGCCCGGGCCGCAACGCGCGGAATCACTCCATCGTGAGGCCGCCGTGGATCTCCCGAGTCTGCACGACGTTCTTGGCCTGACCATGGAAGGAGTTGGCGACACCGCCGGACGCCGCCTGGTTCCACAGCGTCTCGCACTGCTGCCGGAACGACGGGTCGCGCGTGAACTCCTCGTCCAGCGCGCTCGCGATCTCGTCCTCCGACTCGGGCACGACCGCGCGGCCCGCGAAGCGCTCCCGGACGCGCCGCCACAGTGCGGGCAGGGCCGCCCCGGTGGACTCACCCGCCCCGGTGGCGATCCCGGCCGCGAGTGCTCCGGCGATGGCGAGGGACAAGGGATCCATGGATGACCTCCACTCGGCGGACGTGCCCTGACCATCATGGAGGTGCGGCCGCGCGCACACCATAGGGCCTGCCGGCAGGGTGCCCCCGGCGCCGCCGGCTCCGGGCGCCCTCCCGGGCGTCCGCGGGGAGGCCCCGTGGCGGCTCCCGTGGGCGGAGGTCCGCCGCACCCGACGCGGTGGCCCGCCTCCCGGGAGACACATCCGGACATCGTCCCGCACGCGTGTCCACGTCGGATGAGACCCGCGGGAGGAGCGGCCGCCCGGATCCCGCCCGGGGCCTTCTTTGTGCCATTCGATGGCAGTCGGCCGCGATGATCCATGTCACTGTCGTCGGACCTTCAGAAGCCCTCTGGCAGCCCTTAGCGTTGCCGAAACGAGCCGGGCGGGACGCGGGCGAGTGAGTGCCGTACCCAGCGCGGCACGTACTCGCCGGCGACGTCGTCGTCCCTTGGCGCTCGTCACCGGCAAGGTGAAGGGATCAGGATGTTCCGCAAGGTGTTGGTAGCCAATCGCGGGGAGATCGCGATTCGCGCGTTCCGCGCAGGTTACGAAGTGGGTGCGCGGACGGTAGCCGTCTTCCCCCATGAGGACCGCAACTCGCTCCACCGACTCAAGGCTGACGAAGCATACGAAATCGGCGAGCCCGGACATCCGGTGCGTGCCTACCTCTCCGTGGAGGAGATCATCCGGGCGGCCCGCCTGGCCGGCGCCGACGCCGTCTACCCGGGTTACGGATTCCTCTCCGAGAACCCGGAACTGGCGCAGGCGTGCGAGGACGCCGGCATCACGTTCGTGGGCCCGAGCGTGCAGACCCTGGAGCTGACCGGCAACAAGGCCCGTGCCGTGGCCGCCGCCCGCGAGGCCGGGGTACCCGTGCTCGGCTCCTCGGCGCCCTCCACCGACGTGGACGAACTGGTCGCGGCCGCCGAGGAGATCGGCTTCCCCGTGTTCGTCAAGGCCGTCGCCGGCGGCGGCGGCCGCGGCATGCGGCGCGTCGAGGACCCCGCGACCCTCCGGGAGTCCATCGAGGCGGCGGCCCGCGAGGCCGAGTCCGCCTTCGGCGACGCCACCGTCTTCCTGGAGAAGGCCGTCGTCGACCCTCGTCACATCGAGGTGCAGATCCTCGCCGACGGCGAGGGCAACGTCATCCACCTGTACGAGCGCGACTGCTCGGTGCAGCGGCGCCACCAGAAGGTGATCGAGCTCGCCCCGGCCCCGAACCTGGACCCGGAGCTGCGCCGCCGCATCTGCGACGACGCCGTGAGGTTCGCCCGCCGCATCGGCTACCGCAACGCGGGCACCGTGGAGTTCCTGCTCGACCGCGACGGCAACCACGTCTTCATCGAGATGAACCCGCGCATCCAGGTCGAGCACACGGTGACCGAGGAGGTCACCGACATCGACCTGGTGCAGTCGCAGCTGCGCATCGCCGCCGGGGCGACCCTCGCCGACCTCGGTCTGTCCCAGGACTCCGTCGTCCTGCGCGGCGCCGCGATGCAGTGCCGGATCACCACCGAGGACCCGGCGAACGGCTTCCGCCCCGACACCGGCATGATCAGCGCCTACCGCTCCCCGGGCGGCTCCGGCATCCGGCTCGACGGCGGCACCACGCACGCCGGCACGGAGGTCAGCGCCCACTTCGACTCGATGCTGGTCAAGCTGACCTGCCGGGGACGGGACTTCAGGACCGCCGTCGACCGCGCCCGGCGTGCTGTGGCCGAGTTCCGGATCCGGGGCGTGTCCACGAACATCCCGTTCCTGCAGGCGGTGCTCGACGACCCCGACTTCCAGGCCGGGAACGTCACGACGAGCTTCATCGAGGAGCGGCCGCACCTGCTGACCGCCCGCCACTCGGCGGACCGCGCGACGAAGCTGCTCACCTACCTCGCCGACGTCACCGTGAACAAGCCGCACGGTCCCCGGCCGGACCTCGTCTCCCCGGCGAGCAAGCTGCCCGCGCTGCCCGCCGGCGAGCCGGCCGCCGGCTCCCGGCAGCGGCTCCTCACGCTCGGCCCGGAGGGTTTCGCGCGCAGCCTGCGCGAGTCGCCGACCATCGGCGTGACCGACACCACCTTCCGCGACGCCCACCAGTCGCTCCTCGCCACCCGCGTCCGGACCAAGGACCTGCTCGCCGTCGCGCCGACGGTCGCGCACACCCTGCCGCAGCTGCTGTCCCTCGAGTGCTGGGGCGGCGCCACCTACGACGTCGCGCTGCGCTTCCTCGCCGAGGACCCCTGGGAGCGCCTGGCCGCCCTGCGCGAGGCCGTGCCGAACATCTGCCTGCAGATGCTGCTGCGGGGACGCAACACCGTGGGGTACACGCCGTACCCGACCGAGGTGACCCACGCCTTCGTCGAGGAGGCCGCCGCCACCGGTATCGACATCTTCCGGATCTTCGACGCGCTCAACGACGTCGAGCAGATGCGGCCGGCCATCGACGCCGTGCGGGAGACGGGGACGGCGATCGCCGAGGTCGCCCTGTGCTACACGTCGGACCTCTCCGACCCCGCGGAGAAGCTCTACACGCTGGACTACTACCTGCGGCTGGCCGAGAAGATCGTCGACGCGGGTGCGCACGTGCTGGCGATCAAGGACATGGCCGGCCTGCTGCGCGCCCCCGCCGCGGCCAAGCTGGTCTCCGCGCTGCGCAGGGAGTTCGACCTGCCGGTGCACCTCCACACCCACGACACCGCGGGCGGCCAGCTCGCCACCTACCTCGCCGCCATCCAGGCCGGGGCGGACGCGGTGGACGGCGCGGTCGCCTCGATGGCCGGCACCACCTCGCAGCCGTCGCTGTCGGCGATCGTCGCCGCGACCGACCACTCGGAGCGGCCCACCGGCCTCGACCTGCAGGCCGTCGGCGACCTGGAGCCGTACTGGGAGAGCGTCCGCAAGATCTACGCGCCCTTCGAGGCGGGTCTGGACTCGCCGACCGGGCGCGTCTACCACCACGAGATCCCCGGCGGGCAGCTGTCCAACCTGCGCACGCAGGCCGTCGCGCTCGGCCTCGGCGACCGCTTCGAGGACATCGAGTCGACGTACGCCGCCGCGGACCGCATGCTCGGCCGGCTGGTGAAGGTCACGCCGTCGTCGAAGGTCGTGGGTGACCTCGCGCTGCACCTCGTGGGTGCCGGGGTGCCGCCCGAGGACTTCGAGGCGACCCCGAACCGCTTCGACATCCCCGACTCGGTCATCGGCTTCCTGCACGGCGAGCTGGGCACGCCGCCCGGCGGCTGGCCGGAGCCGTTCCGCAGCAAGGCGCTGGAGGGGCGTGCCGGTCCGAAGCCGATGCAGGACCTGACCACGGAGGACCGCGCGGGGCTGGACAAGAACAGGCGCGCCACGCTGAACCGCCTGCTCTTCCCGGGGCCGACGAAGGCGTTCGAGACGCACCGTCAGGCGTTCGGCGACACCAGCGTGCTCGACAGCAAGGACTTCTTCTACGGGCTGCGCCCGGGGAAGGAGTACACCGTGGACTTCGGGCCCGGTGTCCGGCTGCTCATCGAGCTGGAGGCCGTCGGCGAGGCCGACGAACGCGGTATGCGCACCGTCCTGTCCACCCTGAACGGTCAGCTGCGGCCCATCCAGGTGCGGGACAACGCGGCGGCCGCCGACCTCCCGGTGACCGAGAAGGCCGACAGGTCCAACCCGGGGCACGTCGCGGCGCCGTTCGCCGGTGCGGTCACGCTGGCCGTCGCCGAGGGCGACCAGGTCGAGGCCGGTGCGACGGTGGCGACGATCGAGGCGATGAAGATGGAGGCCGCGATCACCGCGCCGAGGAGCGGCCGGGTGTCCCGGCTGGCGATCGCCCGGATCCAGCAGGTGGAGGGCGGCGACCTGCTGGTCGAACTCGCGTGAGCCCGGCGGCCGGGACACCGCCCTGGGTCCCGGCCGTCGCCCGTCAGGGGTGCGGGGTGCGCGGTGGTCGCACGCGCCCGCACCGCGCACGGCCCGACCGGGGCGCCCGGCCCGGGCCCCGCCCCGGTGTGCGCTCCGCCTCCTCAGTGCCGGTGGGCTCCGCCGGAAGGGGCCGTCGCGTGCCGGAGCGGTCCCGCGTGATCGAACATACGATGGGCGGGAGCCGGCGCGGGCAGCTCGTGCGTGCCGGTGGTCCGGAGCGCACAGGGCGGAGACGCATGCCACAGGCCGGCGACGCAGCACGGACCGTCATCCTGACGGTGGACGACGACCCGGGAGTCTCCCGCGCCATCGCCCGCGACCTGCGGCGCCGCTACGGCGGCGGGTACCGCATCGTGCGCGCCGAGTCCGGTGAGTCCGCCCTGGAGGCGCTGCGCGAGCTGAAGCTGCGGGGCGATCTGGTGGCCGTGATACTCGCCGACTACCGCATGCCGCAGATGAACGGCATCGAGTTCCTCGAACAGGCACTGGGCGTGTACCCGGGTGCGCGGCGGGTCCTGCTGACCGCGTACGCCGACACCGACGCGGCCATCGACGCGATCAACGTCGTCGACCTCGACCACTACCTGCTCAAGCCGTGGGACCCGCCGGAGGAGAAGCTCTACCCGGTCCTGGACGATCTCCTCACGGCCTGGCGCACCAGTGACTACCGGCCGGTGCCCGCCACGAAGGTGGTCGGGCACCGCTGGTCGGCGCACTCCTCGCGGGTGCGCGAGTTCCTGGCCCGCAACCAGGTCCCGTACCGCTGGTACTCCTCCGACGAGCCCGAGGGGCGGCGGCTGCTGGACGCGGCCGGGGCCGACGACCGCAGGCTCCCCCTGGTGATCACGCCGGACGGGACCGCCCTGGTCGAGCCGGAGGCGCCCGAGCTGGCGGCCCGGGTGGGACTCGCGACCACGCCGGCGGCCGAGTTCTACGACCTGGTCGTCATCGGCGGCGGCCCGGCCGGGCTCGGCGCGGCGGTGTACGGGGCTTCGGAGGGCCTGCGGACCGTACTGGTCGAGCGGTCGGCGACGGGTGGGCAGGCCGGTCAGAGTTCCCGCATCGAGAACTACCTCGGCTTCCCGGACGGCGTCTCCGGCGCGCAGCTCACCGACCGCGCCCGCCGTCAGGCGAGCCGCTTCGGCGCCGAGATCCTCACCGCGCGCGAGGTCACGGGCCTGGAGGTGAACGGCGCGGCGCGGGTCGTACGGTTCTCCGACGGCTCGGCGGTCGCCGCCCACAGCGTCATCCTGGCGACGGGCGTGTCGTACCGGCAGCTGGCGGCGCCCGGCTGTGACGACCTGACCGGCCGCGGGGTGTACTACGGCTCCTCCCTCACCGAGGCGTCGGGCTGCGAGGGCCAGGACGTGTACGTGGTCGGCGGCGCGAACTCGGCCGGGCAGGCGGCCGTGTACCTGGCGCGGGGCGCGAAGTCGGTGACGCTGCTGGTGCGCGGGGAGTCCCTGACGGCCTCGATGTCGCACTACCTGATCCAGCAGATCGAGGAGGCGCCGAACATCACGGTGCTGCCGCGGACCGTCGTGGAGGCGGCGCACGGTGAGGGACATCTGGAGCGGCTGACGCTGCGGAACGTCGCGACGGGTGCCGGCGAGGCGGTCGACGCCCAGTGGATGTTCGTGTTCATCGGTGCCGCGCCGTTCACCGACTGGCTGGACGGGACGGTCCTGCGTGACGAGCACGGTTTCATCCTGGCCGGACCCGACCTCACGGCGGACGGGCGCCCGCCGGCGGAGTGGGAGCTGGACCGGCCGCCCTACCACCTGGAGACCAGCATTCCCGGCGTGTTCGTGGCGGGTGACGCGCGCGCCCAGTCCGCGAAGCGCGTCGCCTCCGCCGTAGGAGAGGGAGCCATGGCCGTGATGCTCGTCCACCGTTACCTGGAGCAGTCGTGAGCGGGCGGGTGTTGCCCTGCGACCCGCAGGAGATCGCCACGCTGTTCCTGTTCGAGAAGCTGTCCCCGGAGCAGCTCGGGCGCCTGTGCGCCGAAGGGCGGACGGAGCGGTTCGACCCGGGTCCGGTGTACACCGAGGGTGATCCCGCCACCTGCTTCTACGTGATGATCGAGGGCACGGTCGTGCTGTCCCGCCGGGTCGGGGGCGACGACGTGGAGGTGAGCCGTACCTCGCAGCGGGGCGTGTACGCCGGGGCGATGCAGGCCTACCTGGGCGACCGGGTGCCGCAGACGTACGTCAACTCGATGCGGGTGACCGAGTCCACCCGGTTCTTCGTGCTGCCCGCCGAGTCGTTCGCGGACATCATGCGGGAGTGGTTCCCGATGGCCGCGCACCTGCTGGAGGGGCTCTTCTTCGGCTCCAAGAACACCCAGCGGGCCATCGGGCAGCGGGAACGCCTGCTGGCCCTCGGGTCGCTGTCCGCCGGACTCACCCACGAGCTCAACAACCCGGCCGCGGCGGCGGTCCGGGCCACGGCGGCGCTCCGCGAGCGCGTGGGCAAGATGCGGCACAAGCTGGCCGTCATCGCCCAGGGCCCCTATTCGCGCGAGGCTCTCGCCGACCTCATCGAGATCCAGGAGCGCACCGCCGAGCGGGTCGCCAAGGCACCGGTGCTGACCCCGTTGGAGGCGTCCGACCGGGAGGACGAACTGGCCGACTGGCTCGACGACCACGGGATCGCGGAGGGCTGGCGGGTCGCGCCGACCTTCGTGCAGGCCGGCCTGGACACGGACTGGCTGGACCAGGTGGCGGCGACCGTGGCCGAGGACATCCTGCCCGGGGCCATCGGCTGGCTCAACTACACCGTCGAGACCGAGCTGTTGATGGACGAGATCGGCGACTCCACCACCCGCATCTCGCACCTGGTGGACGCGGCGAAGCAGTACGCGCAACTGGACCGCGCCCCGCACCGCGACGCCGACGTCCACGAACTCCTCGACAGCACGCTGCTGATGCTGTCGGGCAAGTTCGGTCCCCTGATCCGCGTGGTGAAGGACTACGACCGGTCCCTGCCCGACGTGCCCGCCTACCCTGCCGAGCTCAACCAGGTGTGGACCAACCTGATCGACAACGCCGTCGCCGCCATGGCGAGCGCCGGCGGCGAGGGCACCTTGACGGTTCGCACGGCCCGGGAGGGCGACCGGCTGCTCGTCGAGTTCCGGGACACCGGCCCCGGCGTCCCGGAGGACATCCGCGGGCGCATCTTCGACCCCTTCTTCACCACGAAGCCGGTCGGGGAGGGCACGGGGCTCGGCCTCGACATCTCGTGGCGGATCGTCGTCCA
Organism: Streptomyces sp. JL2001; assembly: GCF_050917515.1. Taxonomy (NCBI): domain Bacteria; kingdom Bacillati; phylum Actinomycetota; class Actinomycetes; order Kitasatosporales; family Streptomycetaceae; genus Streptomyces; species Streptomyces sp. JL2001. The sequence continues at coordinate 737,403 of NZ_CP169421.1, forward strand.
CAAGCACCACGGCAGCCTCGAGGTCGAGTCCGTACCGGGGGACACCCGCTTCCGGGTACTGCTGCCGCTGACGGCCCCCGAGACCGCACCCGAGCCCGAGGCCGAACCTGAGCCCGAGGCCCTGTTCCCGACCGACGCCGACGGCACCGAGGAGCCGGCATGACCGAGATCGACGGCATCGACCCGAGCGTCCCGCCCAGTGGCACGGGCTGCGCGGACTGCGACACGGCCGGTGGCTGGTGGTTCCACCTGCGGCGTTGCGCCCAGTGCGGCCACATCGGCTGTTGCGACTCCTCACCGGGCCGGCACGCCACCGCCCACTGGAAGTCCACCGGGCACCCCTTGGTCCAGAGCTTCGAGCCCGGCGAGGACTGGTTCTGGAACTACGCCACGGACGCCCTGTACGAGTCGGGCCCCGGCCTGACCCCGCCGGGCGGCCACCCGGCCGACCAGCCCTCCCCGGGGCCGGCGGGCCGCGTCCCGGACGACTGGCAGCGACGGCTGCACCGCTGAGGGCGGGAGGGAGGGGCGGGTCTTCCTCGGTCTCGTGGTGCGGGTGCTCCCGTGAGGGCTCCCGACGTGCCGGGCACCGTCGTCACCGTCCCGACGGGCTCGCCGCCTCGGTCGCCGTGTGGACGGAGGCGAAGGTGAAGGCGCGCGGCGACGGGCCGTGCGCCCGCAGGTCCGCCAGCCGCTCCAGGGCCTCGCCGACGGTCGGGCGGTGGCCTGCGGGAACCCACCAGAGCACCAGGTGGGCCTCCACGTGCCGGGCGAACCAGTCGCGGCGTCCCCGCATCACCTCCAGGTGCCCACTGCGGTAGGTGAAGTCCCACAGCGCCTCCTGGCTCTCCCACACCGACATGTTGACGATGACGTCCTCCCCCGCCGGGCGCAGGCCGGTGGCGTCCGGTGAGCCCTCCGCCACCAGCCGCCACACGAAGCCGGGCGCGGCGTCGGCGGCGGCGTTGACCGGGTCGAGCATCTCGACGAACGGGGCCATGCGCGGGTCGTCGAGGGGGTGGAGGAGCGTGGCGAGGTTGAGCTGGGCGAGGTGGGCGGCGGGCGCGGATGCGGTCATGGCGTCATCCCAGCACGGCCCGGTTTTCTATGTCAATGATTCTTGTTTTTAGAATGCTCGACCACCACGCAGCACTCCCCCGGCCGGGCGTCCATCCGGGCGCGGACGGGGCCGTCCGTGCCGAGGAGCCCCTCCAGCAGGGCGAGGTTCATGCCGCAGACGAGCGGCGGGAAGCGTTCGGCGACGGCGTGGAAGGGGCAGTTGCGCATGCGGACGACGGCCGAGGGGCCCGCTCCGGACGCCGACCCGACGGTGCTCCGGACGCCGCCGGCACCGTCGGCGTCCGGAGCACCGTCGTCCGTTCCGGCGCCCTCCAGATGCGGCTCGTAGCCGCGGGCGGCCAGCATCTCCATGGCCTCACCCAGTCCGTCACAGGGCGCGGCCGAGCCGCGGAGGGCCTCGCCCCGGCGGCGCGCGGCGGCGCAGAGCCCGGCGTCCAGCCCGGCCTGTTCGGCGGCCTCGGCGAGCAGCTCCGCGGCGGTGCGGTAGTCGCGGGCCGGCAGGGACACCGACCGTTCGGCCCGCACCCGCGTGTACACCTTGGCCGGGCGTCCCGCGCCCGGACCCGAGCGTCCCGTCAGACGGCGACTGCCGCTCTCCAGCAGCCCGACCTCGGTCAGCCGGTCCAGATGGTGCGCGGCGAGCGTCCGGGCCACCCCGGCCGCCTCGGCCGCCTCGTTGCGGCCGACCTCGCGGCCCTGCGCCGCCACGTACTCGTACAGACGGCGCCGTACCGGATCCTGCAGCGCCGCGATCGCGTCGATGTCCTCCATCCCGCCATTCTAGGAACAACGCAGGTTGGAGATAGAAAGCCGGCGTGCGCGGGACAGCTCCGCGGCCCGTCGTAGGGTGAATCCCGCACGTGACCGAAGAGGAGGCCGGAGTGGCCGGAACGATCGAAGCCGAGCTGGCCGAGGTGATGGCCGAGCTGGCCGCGCTCGAGGAGCCGAAGGTCCGCGCGGTGAACGAGAGGCACGGTGACGACCACGGCGTGAACCTCGGCAAGCTGCGCGCGGTCGCCAAGCGGCTCAGGACACGGCAGGACCTCGCGTGCCGCCTCTGGGAGACGGACGACTCCGCGGCGCGACTGCTGGCGATCCTGATCTGCCGGCCGAAGGCGTTCGAGCGGGACCAGCTGGACGCCATGCTGCGCGGGGCGCGCACGCCCAAGGTCCACGACTGGCTCGTGAACCACGTGGTGAAGAAGAGCCCGCACGCCGAGGAGCTGCGCGTGGTCTGGCTCGCCGATCCGGATCCCGTGGTCGCGAGCGCCGGCTGGGCACTGACCACCGAACGCGTGGGGAAGCAGCCCGAGGGCCTCGACCTGGCGGGACTGCTCGACGTCGTCGAGGCGGAGATGAAGGACGCCCCGGACCGCCTGCAATGGGCGATGAACCACTGCCTGGCCCGGATCGGCATCGAGCACGCCGAACACCGCGCCCGCGCCCTGGACGTCGGGGAGCGCCTGGAGGTGCTCAAGTACTACCCGACTCCCCCGGGCTGTACGTCGCCGTTCGCGCCCGTCTGGATCACCGAGATGGTCCGCCGGAAGGACGAGGCGTAGGGAGCCTGCCGGCCCGACCGGCAGGACACCCCCGTAGGCCGGCCCGCCTCCGTACGGCCGCGGCGCAGGGTGCCGCGGCGCCCGTACCGCAAGCCCGTACCGCGATGCCCGTACCGCGATGCCCGGCGCGGGGCGGGCCCCGGCGGGTGGCCGGGGCCCGCGCGGCCGGACTCAGGAGCGGTCGAAGGGGATCTCGCGCTTGAGGATCTTGCCGGTGGCGCCCTTGGGCAGGGTCTCCAGCAGCATCACCTCGCGGGGGTACTTGTAGGGGGCGATCCGCTCGCGGACGAAGTCCCGCAGCTCGTCGGCGGTGGCCTCCGCTCCGGGGCGCAGCGCGACGGCTGCCGCCACCTCCTCCCCGAGGGCGGGGTGGGGCACACCGATCACGGCTGCCTCGGCGACGGCGGGGTGCTCGTACAGCACCTCCTCGACCTCGCGGGGGTAGACGTTGAAGCCGCCACGGATGATGAGGTCCTTCTTGCGGTCGACGATGAAGTAGAAGCCGTCCTCGTCGACGCGGGCGAGGTCGCCGGTGTGCAGCCAGCCGTCGACGATGGTCTCGGCGGTGGCCGCCGGGCGGCCCCAGTAGCCCTTCATGACGTTGTGGCCGCGCACGCACAGCTCGCCGACACCGTCCTCGACGTCGGCCAGCCGCATCTCGACGCCTTCGATCGGCGTGCCCACGGACCCGGCCTTGCGCGGACGGTCGGGGTGGTTGAACGAGGCCACGGGCGAGGTCTCGGACATGCCGAAGCCCTCCAGGACGGGGCAGCCGAACGCCTCCTCGAAGGCGTGCAGGACCTCCACCGGGAGGGAGGCCCCGCCGGAGGCGGACAGCCGCAGCGAACCGGTGTCGTACGCGTCCGGGCGCTGCGCGCGCGTGCCGGCCAGCGCGGCGTACATGGTGGGGACGCCCGCGAAGAGCGTGACGCCGCGGTCCTGGATGGTCCGCAGCGCCAGATCCGGCTCGAAGCGGGACAGCAGGGTGAGGCGGGCGCCCGCGGTGACCGCCGTCAGCATGGCGCAGACCTGGCCGAAGGCGTGGAACAGCGGCAGGCAGCCCAGGACGACGTCCTCGGGGCGGAGGTCGAAGAGCGAGCGCGCGCAGATCTCGGCGTTGCTCCCGATGTTGGCGCTCGTCAGCTCGGCGCCCTTGGGCACGCCGGTGGTACCGGAGGTGTAGAGGATGACGGCGGTGTCGTCGTCCCGGCGGTCCCGCGCGGGAAGGGGGCGCGGGTGCGGGGCGAGCAGTTCGGCCAGCGCTCCCGCCCGGAACGGGACCACCTCGGCCCCGGTGCCGTCCGCCGCGCGCTCGGCCTCGGCGACGGCGGAGTCGTGGGCGAAGAGCAGCGCGGCGCCCGAGTCGCGCAGGCAGTGTCCGATCTCCCGGGCCTTGAGGAGCGGGTTCATCGGCACGACGACCGCGCCGGCCCGCAGGACGCCGAAGTACAGGGCCGGGAACTCGAGCAGGTTGGGCAGCATCAGGCCGACGCGGTCGCCGGGGACCACACCGCGGTCCGCGAGCAGCGCGGCCACCCGGCCCGCGTACGCGTCGAGTTCGGTGTAGGTGAGGGAGTCGTCGCCGAGTTCGACGGCGATCCGGTCGCCGTGGACCGCCACGGTTCGGCTGAGAAGGTCGGCCAGGTTCACTGCGAACTCTCGTTTCTGCGAAGGAGGGTTGAGGTCCTGCGGGTGGGTGGACGTCGGGCGGCCTCGCAGCGCGGAGGCCGGTACACCGGGCAGTCTGCCGAAGCCGGGCTTCGCGGTGAAGCGGGTGGGCCGTCCGAGACTGGTCCCCCGGGGCCGAGTCGGTGCGGGGCGGCAGTCCACGGAGCACCCGGCGACCCGACGGCAGGGCCGGTAGCGAGACGTGAGCGGGCCGGGGACGGCACCGGAGGCGAAGCCGCGGGCGGGACCTGCGCGCCGGCCGCGGCCGGATCGCTCCCGCACCGGCGGCCCTTCCGCGCGACGGCCGCCGAGGGCTGGATCGAAGCACTGAATGATGGTTCACTTCTTCGCATGGCCTACCGCAAGACCCCCGCAGAACTCGAACGCCTCAAGGCCGCCCGTGAGCGTCTGGTCGACCAGGCCACCCAGGTGGTGGCCGAGGTGGGCTGGGCGAACGCCTCCGTGACCGCGGTCGCCGCCGCGGCGGGCATCTCCGCCGGCTCCGTGTACCAGCACTTCCCCTCCAAGGCGGCGCTCGCCGTGGAGGTCTTCCGCCGCGCGTCGGGTCGCGAGGTCGAGGTCCTGGGCGAGGTGCTCCGGGGCGGCGGAGATCCGGTGGAGCGGCTGGCCCACGGGGTGCGCGTCTTCGCCCGGCGCGCCCTGGAGCGCGGCGGACTGGCCTACGCGCTGCTGGCGGCGCCGGCCGAGCCCGCGCTGGGCGCCGAGCGGCTGGAGTTCCGGCGCCACTACCGCGAACTGTTCGCCGAGGTGGTCCGCGAGGGCATGGCCGCCGGGCTGCTGCCCGCGCAGGACGCGCACATCACCGCCGCCGCGCTGACCGGCGCCGTCGGCGAGGTCCTCGTCGACCCGCTGGGCACGCCCGACTCCGGCTCCGTCGACGAGCTGCTCACCGAACTGACCGCCGTGGCGCTGCGCTGTGCGGGCGCCCGTCCCGCCGACCGCCCGTCCCACTGACTCCGGAGGACCGTCCATGACCGCGACCGCCGACATCCCGCCGCTGCGCAGCAACCCCACGGCGCGCACCCACGAGGTGACCAACCAGGTCCCGCCCCTCGTCGGGCACGACGTCGCCGACGACCCCGTCCTGCTGGAGGGCGTGCGCCGCGAGGGTGCCGGCTGGTACCTCGACGACCTGCACCGCATCGGCCGCCGCGCCGGCAGCGAGGAGGTCCAGCGGTGGGCCGACGAGGCCAACCGCCACGAGCCCGAGCTCCGCACCCACGACCGCTACGGCAACCGGGTCGACGAGGTCGACTTCCACCCCGCGTACCACGCCCTGATGGACGTCGCGATCGGTGAGGGCCTCGGCGGGGCGCCCTGGGCGGACGACCGGGCCGGCGCCCATGTCGCCCGCGCGGCGGGCTTCATGGTGTGGAGCACCGCCGAGGCGGGCCACGGCTGCCCGGTCTCCATGACGTACGCCGTCGTCCCGGCTCTGCGCTCGGCCCCGGAACTGGCCAAGGAGTACGAGCCGTTGCTCACCAGCCGCGTCTACGACCCCGGGCTGCGCGCCCCGTCGGCCAAGCGCGGGCTGCTCGCCGGGATGGGCATGACGGAGAAGCAGGGCGGTACGGACGTCCGCGCCAACACCACGACCGCGACGGCGGCGGCGGACGGCACCTGGCGGCTGCGCGGCCACAAGTGGTTCACCAGCGCCCCGATGAACGACCTGTTCCTCGTCCTGGCCCAGGCGCCCGGCGGACTGTCCTGCTTCCTGGTCCCGCGGGTGCTCCCCGACGGCGGCCGCAACACGTTCCGTATCCAGCGGCTGAAGGACAAGCTCGGCAACCGCAGCAACGCCAGCAGCGAGCCGGAGTTCGACGACACCGTCGCCTGGCTCGTCGGCCCCGAGGGACAGGGCGTGCGGACCATCATCGAGATGGTCACCATGACCCGTCTCGACTGCGTCCTCGGCTCCGCCTCCGGCACGCGGGCCGCGCTCGCGCAGGCCGCGCACCACATCCGGCACCGCTCGGTGCTCGGCGCCAGGCTCATCGACCAGCCGCTCATGCGGAACGTCATCGCCGACCTCGGCGTCGAGTCGGAGGCGGCGACCACCCTGGCGCTCCGGGTCGCCGGTGCGGCCGACCGCGCCCAGCGCGGCGACGACGGCGAGCGCGCCTTCCTGCGGCTGGCCACCGCCGTCGGCAAGTACTGGGTGTGCAAGCGGCAGCCGGCCGCCGTCGCCGAGGCCCTGGAGTGCCTGGGCGGCAACGGGTACGACGAGGCGTCGGGCATGCCCCGCCTGTACCGCGAGGCTCCGCTGAACGGCATCTGGGAGGGGTCGGGCAACGTCAACGCCCTCGACGTCCTGCGGGCGCTGGCCCGTGAGCCGGAGTCGCTGGAGGCGTTCCGCGCGGAGGTCGAGGCCGCCGCGGGTGCCGACGCCCGACTGGACGCCGCCTGGCGGGAGCTGCGCGGCGGACTCGTGCTCGACGAGGACGCCCAGCTGCGCTCCCGCCTCCTGGTGGAGCGGATGGCGCTGGTCCTGCAGGGCTCCCTCCTCGTCCGGCACGCCCCCCACGCGGTGGCCGACGCCTTCTGCGCCTCCCGGCTGGCCGGCGACCGCGGACTGGCCTTCGGCACCCTGCCCGCCCGGACCGACCTCGGCGGGATCATCGACCGGCTCCCGGGGGCCACGCTCTGAGGCCCCGCATTCTGCGCGGTCCCCCGGTCATACGGGCCCGTCGCGCAGGCTCGGCACCCGCCGGCCGAGCGGCGCCCTGTCCCTGATCCGCGGCCGCGAGCGGGGGCGGGAGGCCCTGTCCGCCGCGATCGGGCGGCCGAGCCGCCGGCTCCCGGCGGACGAGGCCGCCCGGTCCGGCCTCCCGGTCCGGGGCCGGCGAGCCCACCGGCGCTCCACGGGCCCGCTCCCCCGGTGGCCACGCGGGGCGGCGTCCCGACCGGGACCGGGGCCGCCCGCGGGCGCCTTCGGTGGTTGGGGCACCCAGGGAGTGGGACGCTGGACGTGGGGATCCGAGCCGTCGAGCCTCGGGAGGGCCGAATGGGACGCGATGTCCCGGCGCAGGAGTTCACCCGTGACGACCGCCGCCGGTTCCGGAACAAGATGCACACGTGCCTCGACGTCCTCGCGCGCATGCTGCGGGAGGCGCGCTTCGACTTCGAGCGGCCCCAGGTCGGCCTGGAGATCGAACTGAACCTGGTGGACAGCACCGGCGAGCCCGCCATGCGCAGCAGGGAGGTCCTGGAGGCGATCGCGGATCCGTCCTGGTCGAGCGAGCTGGGCCGCTTCAATCTGGAGATCAACGTCGAGCCGCGCAGGCTCACCGCGGGAGGACCGGACTCCTGGGAGCAGGAGATCCGGGACGCGCTGAACCACGCCGAGGAGAAGGCCGCGGCGCTCGGCACGCACCTGGTGATGATCGGGATCCTGCCCACGCTGGAGCTGCAGGACGTGGGCATGCCGGCCCTGTCCGAGGATCCGCGGTACCACCTGCTGAACGAGCAGATCTTCTCCGCGCGGGGCGAGGACCTCCTGATCGCGGTGGACGGCGTCGAGAAGCTGCGGACCTACGCGGACACGATCACGCCGGAGGCGGCGTGCACGAGCACGCAGTTCCATCTGCAGGTCGCGCCGCACGAGTTCGCGGACTACTGGAACGCCGCGCAGGCCATCGCGGGGGTGCAGGTGGCCCTGGCGGCGAACTCCCCCTTCCTCTTCTCCAAGGAGCTGTGGCACGAGACGCGCATTCCGCTGTTCGAGCAGGCGACGGACACCCGGCCCGACGAGATCAAGGTGCAGGGGGTGCGGCCCCGGGTGTGGTTCGGCGAGCGCTGGATCACCTCCGTCTTCGACCTCTTCGAGGAGAACGCGCGCTACTTCCCCGCCCTGCTGCCGCTCTGCGACGACGAGGACCCGCAGGAGACCCTGGAACACGGCGAGACCCCCGGGCTGTCGGAACTCACCCTGCACAACGGGACGGTCTACCGCTGGAACCGCCCCGTCTACGCCGTCGTCGACGGTGTCCCGCACCTGCGGGTGGAGAACCGGGTGCTGCCCGCGGGGCCCACGGTGGCGGACGTCCTGTCGAACGGCGCCTTCTACTACGGCCTGGTCCGCGCCCTGGTCGACGAGGACCGGCCCGTCTGGTCGCGGATGTCCTTCTCGGCGGCGGAGGACAACCTGCACGCCGCCGCGCGCCACGGCATCGACGCGCACATGTACTGGCCCGGGATGGGCGAGGTCCCGGTGACCGAACTGGTGCTGCGGCGCCTGCTGCCGGCCGCGGACCGCGGGCTGGACCGCCTGGGACTCGACGCGGCCTGGCGGGAGCCCCTGCTCGGGATCATCGAGCAGCGCTGCGTCACCGGCCGCAACGGTGCGGTGTGGCAGTCGGAGATGTTCCACCACATCCACGACATCGACCACGCGGACCGGCACGAGGCGCTGAAGCGGATGACCCGGCAGTACATCGACTACATGCACCTCAACGCCCCCGTGCACACCTGGCCGGTCGACTGAGGTCGCGCACCGCGGGGCGGACGCACGGCACCCGGCGGGGCCTTCAGCGGGGACTCGACCGGCGGGGCACTGAGCGCGGACTCGTCCGGCGGCGCCCGGGGTGACCTGGCTCACCTTCGCACCGTCCGGGGCGACCCCTGTGAGGGATTCAGTAAGGTTAGCCTTACCTAAGTAGCAACACGCGCCCGCTTGGAGTCCCGTTGAGCACCCCTGCCGACTTCGCACGCTCCCTCCCCGAGCCGACCACGGCGGAACGCGTCCGCACGGTACTCGCCCGCGCGGCATCGCTGTCCCTCACCACGGCGGCGCGGGAGTACGACCTGATCGGCCTGCACTCCGTCTCCCCGAGCGGACAGGTCACCCTCGGCTCCCGGCCCGGCTGCCCCTTGGCGCGGGAGGTCGCGACGGCCCCGCGGGGCGGCCTGGCCGCCCTCCTGGAGTTCACCGACATCGCACCCACTCCGGTCCGCGACCGGGTGAGGGCCAGGGTGACGCTCTCCGGGTGGCTGACGGCGGCGGGCGACGACAACGGGCTGCACCTCGACACGGCCCGCGCGACCCTGCGGACCGCGGCGGGCGCGGCGGACGTCGGGCTGGACGAGCTCACGCTCGCCGCGCCGGATCCCCTCGCGGTCGAGGAGGCCGCCATGCTGACCCATCTCACGGACGCTCACGGGGAGTTGACGGACGCGCTGCTCGGGCTCGCGGGTCCCCGGCTGCCGTACGGCATGACCCGGGCCCTCCCCTACGCCCTCGACCGCCACGCCGTCACCCTGCGCTGCGAGTACCCCGCCGGCCACTGCGACCTCCGCATCCTGTTCCCGTCGCCGGCGCGCGACGCCGCCGAGGCGGGCGAGCGGATCCGGCAGCTCCTGACCGCTCCTGACGCGTGGTCGCACCACAGCCACCACTGAGCCGCCGGGCCCGGCACGGCCGGCACCTGCTCAGGGACACGCGGGGGGCGAGCCGCCCGCCGGGGTCGAGGAGCCGGGTGAGCCCGCTCCGCCGGGGGTGGCATGCTTCGCGGCCGGCCACCCCCGGCGGGCCGGGCTCCGCGACCGGCTCGTCGTGGTCAAGTTCGGCGGGAGCGCCCTGTTCCCTCCAGGTCCGCTCAGGAGACCAGGCCGGGTCCGGACAGCCCTCAGCCGCACGCCCGGCCCGGGTAGTCGTCGCTCTCCGGGGCGCCGGCCCGGCGCATCCGGCGCAGCACCTCGGGCAGTGCCGCGTCGGCGACGGGCGCGGGGATGTTGAGGAGTCTGTCGAAGACCATGGTGTCGTCGCCCGCCGTCCAGATGACCCAGCGGGGCGGCGACGTCGGAGGCTGCCACAGGTGCGCCCACGGCGCGAGGCCGGCGTGCGCGTTCACGGCTTGCCCGCCCCCTCGGCGTCGCGGCCGTCCACGAAGGTGGTGACGACCTCGATGTCGCCGATCCGGCAGGTGTCGACACGACGCGGGTCGTCGCCGAGGACCACGAGATCGGCCCGTTTGCCGGCGGTGAGGCTCCCGGCGCTCCCGTCCCATCGGCAGGCGTACGCGCCGGCGACGGTGTAGGCGCGCAGCGCCTCGTCGACGGTCATGCCCTCGTCCGGGCCGATCAACCGGCCCGAGGTGGAGGTGCGTTCGACCATGAACTGGATCGCGCGCAGCGGGGAGCCGTCCGTGACCGGCCGGTCGGAGCTGCCGACGACCGTGACCCCGTGGTCGAGGAAGCTCCGCCCCCGGTACATCCAGGGGGCCCGCCGCTCCCCCATCACCGTCGCGTAGTCGTCGCCGAAGTAGCGCAGGAAGTTGGGCTGGACGACCGCGCTGACACCGAGCCGCGCGAAGCGTGGCAGCTGGTCGGGCCGGACCAGTCCGGCGTGCTCGATGCGGTGGCGGGCGTCCTCGCGGGGCCTGAGCGTCTGGGCCCGCTCCAGTGCGTCCAGCGCGAGGTCGACGGCGCGGTCGCCGATGGCGTGGACGGCGAGTTGCCAGCCGCCGAGGTGCCCGTCCACGACCAGGTCGGTGAGGCGGTCGGGGTCGTCCTGCAACTGGCCGGTGCCGCCGGTGCCTTCGTAGGGGGAGGTCAGGGCGGCGGTGCGGGCCATCATGCCGCCGTCGGTGTAGATCTTGAGGGCGCCGACGGAGAGCCAGTCGTCGCCGAAGCCGGTCCGCAGGCCGAGGCCGAGGGCGCGCGGGATGCCGTCGCGCGCGTGGGCGCCGGCCGGCCGCAGGGTGTCGGCGCCCGGCATGAGCTGTACCCGCAGCGGCAGCCGGCCCTCGTCGCGGAGCAGTTGGTAGGCCCCCAGCTCGACGGGGCTGTGTCCCAGCAGTCCGCCGCCGATGCCGGCCTCGGCGCAGGCGGTGATCCCCTCGGCGAGGCAGGCCCGGCCGGCGTACTCGATGGCGTCGGCGAGTTCGCGCTGCGCGTACGGCAGGCGCAGGCGCCGGACCGCCCCCATCGCACGCTCCACGAGCAGGCCGTCGTCGTGGGGCACGTGGTCCGGGAGCAGGTCGAGAACGGCCTGGTTGACCACGCAGGCGTGTCCGGACTGGTGCATGAGGAACAGCCGGCGTCCGTGGCCGACCCGGTCCAGTTCGGAGGCGGTCAGATGGCGTCCGAGGGCCCGCTGGTCGTAGCCGCCGACGTGTACCCAGTCGCCCGGGGCGCCGGTCCGTGACGCGGCCTCCGACACGACGGCCAGGACCTCGTCGACGTCGGTGAGACCGGCGATGCTCGGCGAGCTCGCCTTCAGTCCCGTCCACGCCAGGTGGACGTGGCCGTCGATGAAGCCGGGGAGGACGGTGGCGCCTTGGAGGTCGATCACCTCGCGCGCGGGGAGCGAGGTGACGGCATCGTCGAGGCCGGCGATCCTGCCGCGCCAGATGCCCAGGTCGCGGGCGACGGGATGGTCCGGATCCATGGTGTGGAAGGTGGCGTTCGTCAGCCTCGTGCAGAGCATCATGCGGGTGGTCCGTCCTGGGGTGTCGGGGAGAGGGGCCAGGCGGGAGCGAGGGTCGCCGCCGGAGGTGTCCGGCGGCGACACGGTGTCTACGGCCGGGATGTCCGGCCCGTGCCGGCCGTCGCGGGGCCGGTGGTGGCGGAGTCCGCGGCGGAACCGGCCGTGGGCCCGTTCGTGGAGCCGGCCGTGTCCTCCCCCGCCGTCGTCCCGGCCCCGTACCGTCCGGGCGCGGCCGGCACCATGAGCGGGGTGCCGGTCTCGGGGTCGTCGATGATCCGGCAGGGCAGCCCGAACACGTCCTCGACGAGCTCGGCGGTCATCACGCCGCCCGGGGCCCCTTCGGCCGCGACCGTGCCACCGGGGCGCATCACGATGAGGTGGGTGGCGTAGCGGCACGCCTGGTTGAGGTCGTGCAGCACGGCGACGACGGTGTGTCCCTGCCGGGCGTGCAGGTCGGCGCAGAGGTCGAGGACCTCCACCTGGTGGGCGATGTCGAGGAAGGTGGTCGGCTCGTCCAGGAGCAGGATGGGCGTCTCCTGCGCGAGCACCATGGAGAGCCAGACGCGCTGGCGCTGGCCGCCGGAGAGGTCGTCGACGGGCTGGTCGGCGAGTTCCAGGACCCCGGTCCGCCGCATCGCCCCGACGACGGCCGCCTCGTCCTCGGCGGACCACTGCTTCAGCATCCCCTGGTGCGGGTAGCGGCCCCGGGCGACGAGGTCTCCGGCCGTGATCCCGCCCGGTGCGGTGGACGACTGCGGGAGGAGCCCCAGTCGGCGGGCGACCTCGCGCGAGCGGTACGAGGCGATGGCCCGGCCGTCCAGGGTGACCTGCCCGGCCCGCGGCCTGAGCATCCGCGCGAGGGTCTTGAGGAGCGTGGACTTGCCGCAGGCGTTCGGTCCGACGATCACGGTGAAGGAGCGGTCGGGGATGTCGACGCCCAGACCGGTGGCCACGGTCCGCCGGTCGTAGGAGAGCGTGAGGTCCACGGCGCGCAGGCGGGAGCCCGGGCGGTCGCCGTTCGTCGGGTCGGTCGTCGGGTCGGTCGGGGCGGGTGCCTCCGTGGGCGTGGTCGAGGGCGCGGCGGTCGGTGACGACGTAGCGGTCATGCTTGGCTCTTTCGCGACTCGGTGATCAACAGCCAGATGAGGTACAGCCCGCCGAGGGTGCCGGTCGCGGTCCCCACCGGGAGCAGCGCGGGCGCGAAGAGGCGCTGGGCTGCGAGGTCGCTCGTGGCCAGCAGCAGCGCGCCCATGAGCGCGGCGGGTGCGAGTGCGGGACCGGAGGCCCCGGTCAGCCGTCGGGCCAGTTGCGGCGCGGCCAGCGCGACGAACCAGATGGGGCCGGTCACGGCGGTGGCGACGGCGGCGAGGGCGACGCCGACGATCAGCAGGGCCGTCCGGGTCCGGGCCGCGTTCACCCCGAGGGCCATGGCGGTGACGTCGCCCATCTCCAGCATCCCCAGGCGCCGGGAGAGGAGGAAGGCGGCCGGGAGCAGCAGGGCGACGGCGAGGAGGATGGCGTTCGCGTGCTGCCAGCCGCGGTTGCCCAGGCTGCCGATCAGCCATGCCTGGGCCTCCAGGGCCTCCTGCCAGGTCGCCCGGGTGATCAGGTACGAGTTGACGGCCAGGAGCAGGGCGCTGACACCGATTCCGACGACGATGAGGCGGAAGCCCTGGAGCCCGCGGCCCAGCATCAGGAGGTACACGGCGGCGGCGGTCGCCAGGCCGCCGACGAGGGCGCCCAGGGCGATCTGGGTCATGCTGCCGTGCAGCACGATGATGACGACGAGCGCGCCGACGGCCGACCCGTTGGTGAAGCCGATGATGTCGGGGCTGCCGAGGGAGTTGCCGGTCAGGCTCGTCAGGACGGCGCCGCTGACGGCGAGGGCCGCTCCGACGCCGAGGGCGGTCAGCAGGCGGGGCATGCGCAGGGTGTTGACGACGAAGTCGGCGCCCCCGGAGTCCTGTCCGAGCACGGCCCGCAGGACCTCGCCGACGGTGAGCTCGAAGTCGCCGGTGGCGAGGGTCACGAGGGCGACCGCGAGGAGCAGTCCGAGCAGCGCGGCGGACGCGGCCAGGGTGCGTCCGCGGACCCGGACGGACACGGCGCCCGAGCGGCTGCGGATCACGGTGCCGCTGACGACGCGCGGGGCACGGGCGGCGGTGGGCGCGTCCGGGGCCTTCCCGGCGGAGCGGGCCGCCTCCTTCGCGGCGCTCACAGCATGACCAGCTTCCGGCGGCGGCACATCGCGATGAACACCGGGGCGCCGATGAAGGCGGTGACGATGCCGACCTGGACCTCGCCGGGGGCGCCGAGCACCCGGCCCAGGACGTCGGCGCCGATGAGCAGGGCGGGGGCGAGGAGCATCGAGTAGGCCAGTACCCATCGTTGGTCGGTTCCGGCCAGGAAGCGGGCGACGTGCGGGACCACGAGTCCGACGAAGGCGATGGGTCCGGCGGCGGCGGTCGCCGCACCGCACAGCAGCATGACCCCGGCGGCGCCCAGGGCCCTGGTCCTGCCGACGTTCAGTCCCAGGGCGCGGCCCATCTGGTCGCCCAGGGCCAGGGCGTTCAGGGACGGGGCGAGCCCGAGCGCGATCACGAGGCCCGTGAGGACGAACGGGAGGACGACGTACACGACGTCGAGGTACCGGCCCGCGAGGGAGCCCACCGTCCAGAAGCGGAACTGGTCGAAGGCCCTCGGGTGGAGCAGCAGCACCGCCGCGTTGAAGGCGTACAGGACCGCGGTCACCGCCGCTCCGGCGACGACCAGGCGGTCGGGGCTGGCGACCTTGCGTCCCGAGGCGCCTAGGAGGTAGACGGCCACGGAGGTCACGGCGGCGCCGGCGAAGGCGAACCAGACGTAGCCCAGCACCGATCCCACGCCGAGGAAGGCGATGGCCACGACCACGCCGGCGGAGGAGCCGAGGCTGATGCCGAGCAGTCCCGGCTCGGCGAGCGGGTTGCGGGTCAGTGCCTGCATCAGGGCACCGGACAGGCCGAGGGCCGCACCGACGAGCAGACCGAGGAGGGTTCTGGGGACGCGGTACTCGTGGATGATGACGGAGGTCTCCGACCCGTCGGGATCCCACAGCACGCTCCACGTGGAGGCGAAGGGGATGCCCCTGGTGCCCACCCAGACGCTGAGGAGTCCGACGAGGACGAGCGCGGCGAGCACCGCGAGCAGCCCCGTGCTCCGGAGTGCCGTGGTGGTCCGCGTCGGCCGCGGGGCGCGCGGCGGGTCGGTGGTCCGGTCCTCGGGCACCGTCTGGGCTTCGACCGGCAACGCGCACTCCCCCTGACGATGGTTCAGGCGACCGCTGACGACGCCGACAACCGCGGACGGCTGCCGAGAACCGTGGGCGACCGTGGCTCCGGCGCGACGGCACCGTGAGCGCACCGCGACTTAGGTTAGCCTAACCGAACCGCTGACGGCCGGTCAACGCACCTTCCCCGTAAGGGAGATGACCCGAACGAAGGACCGAAAGGCGCCGCCTCGCGACCTCGGCCCGGCTGCGAAATTAGAGTAGCCTTACCTAACCGATTGCCGTCTGTGCGGAGGTCGCATGCCAGCGGGAGGA
The DNA here is from genome assembly GCF_050917515.1 of Streptomyces sp. JL2001. Classification (NCBI taxonomy): domain Bacteria; kingdom Bacillati; phylum Actinomycetota; class Actinomycetes; order Kitasatosporales; family Streptomycetaceae; genus Streptomyces; species Streptomyces sp. JL2001. The sequence continues at coordinate 752,740 of NZ_CP169421.1, forward strand.
CCGACCGGGGGGCACGTCCTCCGCCGAGCGATCAGGGGCCAGCGCCGTCGTGTCGTCACGGCCTCCCTGCTCGGAATGACCCATCAGGGCTGCGAAGCCCTGGTACCGGTGGTGATCGGCGCGGCGATCGACTCGGCCGTGGCGACCGGCTCCGCCGGGCAACTGACGCGCCTGCTGCTCGTCCTCGCGGCCCTCTTCCTCGTCCTGTCGACCTGCTACCGCACCAGCGCCCGGATCGCGGAGGGAGCGGGCGAACACGCGGCCCACCGCCTCCGGCTGGAGCTCGGGGCGCGCGTCCTCGATCCGCGCGGCGGCGCCGAAGCGGACCGGCTGCCGGGCGCGCTCACCAGCATCGCCACCGACGACGCCCGCCGTGTGGGATCGGTGGCCACCGTCCTCGCGTACGGCGCCGCCGCGGTCGCCGCCCTGACGGTCAGCGCGGTGGCCCTGCTCCGCATCTCCGTCCCGCTCGGACTCCTCGTCCTGCTCGGCATCCCGCCCCTGCTCTGGCTCGGGCACCGCATCAGCGGGCCGCTCGAACGCCGCAGCGAGACCGAGCAGGAACGGGCGGCGCACGCCTCCGGTGTCGCCGCCGACCTGGTCACCGGCCTCCGCGTGCTGAAGGGCATGGGCGCGGAGGCGGCGGCCGTGTCCCGCTACCGGACGACCAGCCAGGACTCGCTCACCGCAGCGCTGCGCGCGGCCCGCAGCCGGGCGGGCCACGAGGGCGCGGTCCTCGCCCTGACCGGGGTCTTCGTCGCGGCCATCGGCATCGCCGGCGCGTACCTCGCGATGGACGGCGCCATCAGCGTGGGCGAACTGGTCGCCGCGGTGGGCCTCGCCCAGTTCCTCCTCGGTCCCTTCCAGCTGCTGACCTACGTCAACGCCGAACTGGCGCAGGGCCGCGCCTCCGCGCGCCGGATCGCCGACGTCCTCGCCGCCCCCGCGGCCGTGGCGGGAGGCACCGCGGCGCCGCAGGACGGCGCGGCCGGGCACGTCCGGCTGCGCGGGGTGCGCCTCGGCGCCCTCCGGGCCGTGGACCTCGACATCCGCCCCGGCAGCCTGACCGGCGTGGTCAGCCGCGATCCGGCCGCCGTCGACGACCTCCTGCGCTGCCTCGGCCGGGAGGCGGACCCGGCCGGCGGACACGTCGAGCTCGACGGCGTGCCGCTGACCGCGCTCGACCCGGACGGCCTGCGACGGACGGTCCTGGTCGCGCCGCACGACGCCGCCCTGTTCGAGAGCAGCCTGCTGGACAACGTACGGGCGGGTTCGACGGCCGGTAGGAGGACCCTCGCCGACGCGCTCGCCGCCTCGGCGACCGACGAGGTGGCCGGGCTGCTGCCCGACGGGACGGACACCGTGCTCGCCGAGCGCGGCAGATCGCTGTCCGGCGGCCAGCGCCAGCGGGTGGCCCTGGCCCGGGCGCTCGCCGCGGACCGTGCCGTACTGGTGCTCCACGACCCGACCACGGCCGTGGACACCGTCACCGAGTCGCGGATCGCCACGCGGCTGCGGGACCTCCGCCGGGGCCGTACCACCGTACTGATCACGACCAGCCCCGCCCTCCTCGCGGTGACCGACCGGGTGGTGGTGCTCGACGAGGGCACCGTGGCCGCCGACGGCAGCCACGCCGAACTCCTCGCCACCGACGGGGCCTACCGGGCGGCGGTGCTCGCATGACGTCCACCGAGGAACAGCGCGCCGTCGCGACGGCGCAGGCGGACCCGAATCCGCCGGAGGAGGCCGGGAGCGCCGCCGCGGCGGCCGGGAACGACCGGCCCCTGCTGCCGACCGCCACCGGCGCGGAGAGCCTGGCGGCGCTCCGCGTGATCCTGCGCGGTCACCGGCTGCTGGCCGCGGCCGCCGTCGGCGTCCTCGTCACCGGCACGGCGATCGGCCTGCTCACCGCTCCCCTGCTCGGTCACGTCGTCGACGTGGTGGTCGAGCGGCGGGGCACCCGGGCCCTGACGGTGCCCCTGGCCCTGCTCGTCGCGGTGGCGCTGGCGCGCGGCGCGGCGGCCGCGCTCGGCGGCACTCTCGTGGCCCGGCTGGGCGAGACCGTACTCGCGGCCGTGCGCGAGCGGTTCGTCGAGCGGGCGCTCCGGCTGCCGCTCGGGCGGGTCGAGGCGGCCGGCTCGGGCGACCTGGTCTCCCGGGTCACCAGCGACGTGTCCGTGATCGCGAAGTCGGTGCGCCAGGCGCTGCCCGAGTTCACCCGCTCCGCCCTCACCATCGTGCTGACGCTCGCCGGACTCGCCGTCCTGGACTGGCGGTTCCTGCCCGCCGTGCTGCTCGCCCTCCCCGTCCAGGTGCTGTCCGTCCGCTGGTACCTGCGCAGGGCCGCGCCCGTGTACGCCGAGCACCGCGTCGCCACCGGCGCGCTCCAGCACCAGCTGCTCGACAGCATCGGCGGGGTGCGGACCGTGCGCGCCTTCCGGCTGAGCGACCCGCACGCCGCCCTCCTGGAACGCCGGTCGGAGGCGGCCCGCGACGTGGCGCTGCGCGGCCTGCACATCGTGACCGGATTCTTCTCCCGGCTGAACCTCGGTGAGTTCATCGGTCTGGCCGCCGTGCTGGTGGCCGGCTTCCTGCTGGTCGACGACGGATCGGTGAGCATCGGCACGGCCACCGCCGCCGCGCTGTACTTCCACAGCCTCTTCAACCCGATCAACGCCGCGCTGTTCCTCATCGACGACGCCCAGTCGGCGGGTGCCGGCTTCGCCCGTCTCGTCGGGGTGACGAACCTTCCGGTCGAGCCGGACTCCGGGACCGGGAGGTCCCCGGCGGACGGTTCGGTCCGGGTGACGGCGCTGTGCCACGCCTACGAGGCCGGCCGGCCGGTGCTGCACGACGTCGACCTGGAGGTCCGCAGCGGCGAGCGGGTGGCCCTGGTGGGCGCCAGCGGCGCGGGGAAGACGACCCTCGCCAAGGTGGTCGCCGGTGTCCACGACGCGGTGTCCGGGTCGATCTCCCTGGGCGGCGTCGACGTACGGGACCTGGGCCCGGAGGGCGTACGGCGCACGGTCACCCTGATCAGCCAGGAGGTCCACGTGTTCGCGGGCCCGCTGGCCGAGGACCTGCGGCTGGCCCGGCCCGGCGCGACGGACGAGGAGCTGCGTGCGGCACTGGCCCGGGTCGGTGCCCTGGACTGGGCGCGGGCCCTGCCCGACGGTCTGGCCACGGTCGTCGGCGAGGGCGGGCACCGGCTGACGGTCACCCAGGCGCAGCACCTGGCGCTGGCCCGCCTGGTCCTCGCCGACCCGCCGGTCGCCATCCTCGACGAGGCCACCGCGGACGCGGGCAGCGCGGGCGCGCGCGTGCTGGAGAGCGCGGCGCTCAGCGCCCTGGAGGGACGCACCGGCCTGGTCGTCGCCCACCGGCTCCCCCAGGCGGCGACGGCCGACCGCGTCGTCGTCCTCGACCGGGGCAGGATCGTCGAGACGGGAACACACGACGAACTCGTCGCGGCGGGCGGCCGGTACGCCGAACTCTGGGCGGCGTGGTCGGCCGGCCGTCAGGAGCCCGCGCAGCGCGTCCCCCCCGCCGTCGGGCGACCCCGGGCAGCCGGCGAGGACGACGCCGTGACGCGCTGACGCCGGGACGGCGGGACGGCGGGACGGCGAGGGGTCGCTCGACGCGGGACGAGACCGGTCGACAGGACACCCTTCGCCCCGCGGCCCGCGGCCCCTCGCCCTCGGGCGCAGCACGTCGCCGCCCCGCGGAAGGTGGATCTCCGTGGGGCGGCGACGTCGTGGGCCGGTCGGGTCAGGTCGCGTCCTGACGGGCGATCAGGCTCGCGGGACGCAGGTCGGTCCAGCTGCTCTCGACATGGGCGAGGCACGCCTCGCGGGTGTCCTCGCCGAACACGGTCCGCCACCCGGCCGGCACCTCGGCGAAGGACGGCCACAGCGAATGCTGGTTCTCGTCGTTGACCAGGACAAGGAAGCGGCCCTGCGGGTCCTCGAACGGGTTGGTGGTCATGCGTGGTCACTCCTCTGGGACGGGACGGGGAACAGTGCGGAGAGCGGCTGCCCGGGGCGGGCGGTGGCGGTGCGCAGGAGCGCCGTCAGTTCGTCGGCCAGCCGCCGCGCCGTGGCGGTGCCGAGCACGTCGGTCGCGTGGGTGAGCGCGCAGTGCACCGGGCCGGCGCCGCGCGGCTCGTGGAAACCGAGGGTCAGTTCCGCGCGCGCCGAGCCGGTCGGTACGACCCGGAGGGAGCCCAGGCCGCCCTCCAGCTCCTCCAGGTCCGCCTGCTCGTGGTGGACCACGGTCACCTGGGGTCCCTCGGGGGGCAGGCCGGTGGCCATGGCGACCTCGTCGTAGGGGACGTCCTGCCGGTCGAGGGCGCTCAGCGTGGTCTCCCGGACCCGGGACAGCAGCTCCGTGAAGGTGGGGTCGCCGGCGGTGTCGGTACGCAGCACGACCGTGTTGAGGAAGCTGCCGACGAGATCGGCGAGCCGGTCGTCGGCGCGCCCGGCGACCATCGTGCCCAGGGGCAGGTCGGTGCCCGCCCCGTGGGCGGTGAGCAGGGTCGCGAAGGCGGCGTGCAGCACCATGAACATGCTGGTGCCGGTGGCCCGGGCGAGCCGGTCCACGGCCTCGTGGAGTTCCTCGTCGAGGACGAAGCCGACCTGGCCCGCGGGGCGGTGCGAGGTGTTCCGGCCGGCCGGCCGGGGACCGTCCGCCGGCAGCGCGAGCCGGCCCGGGGCGCCCGCGAGCCTCCGTCGCCAGTAGGCGAGCTGCCGGCCGCCCAGGCTGTCGGGGTCGGCGGGGTCGCCGAGTACCTCGTGGGCCCAGTGGGCGTAGTCGGGATACGTGACCGGCAGCGGCTCCCATGCGGGTGCCAGGCCCTTCGCGCGGGCCGCGTGGGCCGTGGCGAGGTCGCGCAGCAGCGGCACGACCGACCACTCGTCGACCGCGAGGTAGTGCATGGTCAGCAGGAGGGCCTGGCTGCCGTCCGGGGCGCCGAGCAGCCGTGCCCGCAGGGGCGCCTCCGTCTCCGGGTCGGGTCGCTCCGCGGCGAGTTCGGCCAGCCGGTCGTCCAGTTCCGTGCAGCGTTCGACGGCCGGCGCGGGTGGATCGGCCGGGCGCGGGACCACCTCGCCGTCCCGTTCGGCGTACGCGGTGCGCAGCGGCTCGTGCCGCGCCACCACGTCGGCGAGGGCGGCGGCGACGGCGTCCGGGTCGAGTCCGCCCGGGGAGCGGAGGACCAGCGCATGGTCGTAGCGGCCGTCGCTCCGGTACGACCGCCACTGGGCGCGCTGGCCGGGCGCGATCCGCCGCGGGCCGTCCCGGTCCGTGCGGGGACGCAGTGCGGGGCGGGCGGCGGCGACGGCGCCCTCCAGCTTGCCCGCGATCCCGGCGACGGTGAGCGCGTCGAAGACGTCCCGGAGGGCGAGCTCGACGCCGAACTCGGCGCGGATGCGGCCCAGGAGCCGCATCGCGGCCATGGAATGGCCGCCGAGCGCGAAGAAGTCGTCGTGCACGCCGACGCCGTCCAGCTTGAGGACCTCGCGGAACAGGCCGGCGAGCCGGGCCTGCGTCCCGGTGGCCGGACGGGTGTCGCCGGTCATGGCGGACCAGTCCGGGGCGGGCAGCGCCTTGCGGTCCAGCTTGCCGTTCGGGGTGAGCGGCAGCGGACCGTCCAGCGGGACGACGAGCGCGGGGACCATGCACTCGGGCAGCAGCGCCGCCACGTGGGCGCGCAGCTCCCGCGGGTCCGCCTCGCCCGACTCGGGCACCGCGTAGCCGACGAGCCGGACGATGTCGCCGTCGCGGTCGGGCACCACCGCGGCCTGGGCGACGGACGGGTGCCCGGCCAGCGCCGCCTCGATCTCGCCGAGCTCGATGCGGAAGCCCCGTACCTTGACCTGGGTGTCGACCCGGCCGAGGAAGTCGAGGTTGCCGTCCCTGCGCCAGCGCGCGCGGTCGCCGGTGCGGTACATCCGCGCCCCGGGCGCTCCGAACGGATCGGCGACGAACCGGTCCGAGGTGAGTCCGGGCTTGCCGAGGTAGCCGCGGGCGAGGCCGCGTCCGGCGACGTACAGCTCGCCCACCACCCCGGGTGGGACGGGCCGCAGCCGCTCGTCGAGGACGTAGCAGCGGGTGTTGGGGTCGGGCCGGCCGATGGGCACCCGGCCGGACGGACTGCCGCCGTGTTCACGGGCGGGCCAGAGCGTGGAGTTGACCGTCGCCTCGGTGAGTCCGTAGGCGCAGATCAGGTCGGCCGTGTCGCCGAACCGTTCGAACAGGTCCGGCGGGACGGTCTCGGTGCCGACCAGCACGGTCGACCCCTCGGGCAGGGCGCAGCCGGGGGGCAGCGCCGACACCAGCGACGGCGGCAGGATCATGTGGGTGATGCGCTGCTCGGCGAGGAAGTCGGTGAGCGCCGGTCCGGCGACCCGCGCCTCGTCGGTGACGAGGACGAGCCGGCCGCCGTGGCACAGGGCCATCGCCAGTTCGAAGACGAAGACGTCGAAGCCGATCGACGCGAACTGGAGCACGCGACTGTCGCGTTCCAGGCCCATCCGGTCGACGGCGGTGGCCACCAGGCTGGCGATGCCCTCGTGGGGCACGACGACGCCCTTGGGCCGGCCGGTCGATCCGGAGGTGTAGATCACGTACGCGGCCCGGTCGAGTCCGACCGGCCCGGTCTCCGGTGGCAGGTCGGGCAGCGCGCCGAGGGTCCCGGCCGTCTCCGGGGCGTCGAGCAGGAGCACGGGGACGCCCGCCACGTCCGGGATCTTCCCCGCGACGGGCTCCGTGCCCACCACCAGGACGGCGCCGGAGTCCTCGATCATGTACGCGAGCCGGTCGCCGGGGTGGACGAGGTCGAGCGGCAGGAACGCGGCGCCCAGTCTCGACGTGGCGAGCACGGTGGCCACCATGTCCACCGAGCGGGGCACGGCCACGCCGACCACGCTCTCCTCGCCCGCGCCGTGCGCGGCCAGGAGCCGGGCGATTCGGTTCGCACGGGCGTCGAGCTCCGCGTACGTGACCGAGCGGGCGCGGTCCACGACCGCGACGGCGTCGGGCCGCTCGGCGAGCCGGCGGGCGAAGAGGGCCGGCAGCGGCTCCTCGTCGACCTCGCGCACGGTGCCGTTGAAGTCCTCCAGGACCAGGCGTCGTTCGTCGGCGGCGAGGGTACCGAGCCGCGACAGGGGCAGCTCGGGGGTGGCGACCAGCTCCGCGACCAGGGTCCGCAGCCGGTCGCCCATCCGCTCGGCGGTCTCCGGGTCGAACAGCTCGGTGGCGTACTCCAGGCGGCAGCCGAGCGAGCCGGCGCCGTCCTGTGCCGCGGTCCGTTCCGTGAAGCTGAACACCAGGTCGAACTTGGCCGAGCGGATCCGCACGGGCAGGTACTCCGCGCGCAGGCCGGGCAGCCGGGGCCCGTCGTCGCCGCGGGCGTGATGGCCCACCATCACCTGGAAGAGCGGGTTCCGGGAGAGCGAGCGCGTGGGGTTGAGCTTCTCCACGACGGCTTCGAACGGTACGTCGGCGTGGGAGAACGCGGTGAGGTCGGTCGCGCGGACCCGGGCGAGCAGCTCCCGGAAGGACGGGTCACCGCCGAGGTCGGTGCGCAGGACCAGGGTGTTGACGAAGAAGCCGACCAGGTCGTCCAGCGCCTCGTCGTTCCGGCCCGCGATGGGTGCGCCGAGGGGGATGTCCGTGCCGGCGCCCTCGCGGTGGAGCAGGGCGGCGACCGCGGCGTGGACGACCATGAACATGCTGGTGCCGGTCTCCCGGGCGAGCCGCCTCAGGCCCTCGTGGGTGTCGGCGTCGAACGCGATGTCGAGGGCGGCCCCGGAGAACACCGGGCGGGCGGGCCTCGGCCGGTCGGCCGCGAGCTCCAGCTCCTCCGGGGCGCCGGACAGGGTCTCGTGCCAGTGGTCGAGCTGGCGGGCGGCCAGGCTGTCCTCGTCCGCGGCGTCGCCGAGCAGCCGCCGCTGCCAGAGCGCGTAGTCGGCGTACTGGAGGGGCAGCGGTTCCCATCCGGGTGCGGTCCCTCCGAGACGCGCCGTGTAGGCGGTGGCGAGGTCGCGCAGGAAGGGGCGGTCCGACCACTCGTCGGTGGTGATGTGGTGCAGTACCAGGACGACGACGTGGTCCTCGGGCGCGAGTTCCACGATCACGGCGCGGAGCGGGAGTTCGGCCGCGAGGTCGAACGGCCGGTGGGCGGCCGCGTCGACGACGCCGGGCAGCTCGTCCTCGCCGGCCCGCAGGTGCTCCACCGGGGGGCGGGCCTCGCCGGCGGGGAGGATCCGCTGGTAGGTGCGGCCGTCGGCGGCCGTCGCGAAGACCGTGCGCAGCGCCTCGTGGCGGGCCGTCACGTCGGCGAGCGCCGCGGCCAACGCCGTGCGGTCGAGCGCGCCGCGCAGCCGCATCACGAGGGGGAAGTTGTACGCGGCCGAGGTGCACTCGATCTGCTGGACGACCCACAGCCGCTGCTGGGCGTGGGACAGGGGCAGTTCGCCGGGCCGGTCACCTGCGGTGGGCCTCGGTCGCGCGGCGCCGGCGGCGCGGGCGGCACGCTCGACGAGCTCGGCGACGGTGGGCGCCTCGAAGAGGTCGCGGATCGCCAGATCCGCGTCGAGGGCGGTACGGGCCCGGCTGACCAGGCGGGTGGCCAGCAGCGAGTGGCCGCCCAGCTCGAAGAAGTCGCTGTCGATGCCGACGCCGTCGGCGGGGAGCCCGAGCACCTCGGCGAAGAGGTCGCGGAGGGTCTCCTCGCGGGGGGTGCGAGGAGCCCGGCCGCCCCCGGAGCCGGTGAGGTCGGGTGCGGGGAGGGCCTGGTGGTCCAGCTTGCCGTTGACGGTCAGCGGCAGCGTCCCGACCGTGACGAACGCCGAGGGGACCATGTAGTCCGGCAGGCCGGCCTTCAGGTGGTCGCGCAGCCGCCGCGTGAGCGCGTCCCCGGGCTCGGTGCCCTCCTGCGGCACGACATAGCCGACGAGGCGCCTGGTGCCCGCGTTCTCCGACACGACGACGGCCGCGTGGGCGACGTCCGGGTGTTCCGAGAGCGCGGTGGCGATCTCGGCCGGCTCGACGCGGTAGCCGCGGATCTTGACCTGGTCGTCGGTGCGGCCCAGGAAGTCGAGCAGTCCGTCGGGGCGCCGCCGGACGAGGTCGCCGGTGCGGTACATGCGTTCACCGGGTTCGCCGAACGGGTCGGCCACGAACCGCTCGGCCGTCAGGGCGGGACGGTCGTGGTAGCCGCGCGCCAGACCGGTGCCGGCGATGTACAGCTCGCCGGGGCAGCCGGGGGGCACGGGCCGCAGCATCGCGTCCAGCACGTGGGCGCGGGTGTTGCGGATCGGTACGCCGACGGTGGACGTCGCGCTGTCGGTGGTGGATCCGCCGAGGGTGTTGATCGTGTACTCGGTGGGGCCGTACAGGTTGTACCCGTACACCCCCTCGGTGCGGCGCAGCCTCGTCCACACCGTGTCGGGCACGGCCTCGCCGCCGAGCAGGACCAGTGCGGGCCGGTGCCTTCCCGTGGCCTCGTCGCGGTCGAGGAGGCCCTCCTCGATGAGCAGCTGGGCGTACGTCGGCGTCACGTTGACCACGTCGACGCGGTGGAGGTCGCAGTAGCGGACGAGGGCCTCGGCGTCGCGGCGCAGCTCCTCGTCGCAGACGTGCACCTCGTGGCCCTCGACGAGCCAGAGCAGCTCCTCCCACGACATGTCGAAGGCGAAGGACACGGTGTGCGCGATCCGCAGGCGCCGGCCGCCGGCGGAGGCGATGGCCGGGTCGAAGATCTCCTTCTGGTGGTTGAGCTGCATGTTCGTCAGCCCCCGGTAGGGGGTCACGACGCCCTTGGGGCGGCCCGTCGAGCCGGAGGTGTAGATGACGTACGCGGGGTGCTCCAGACGGTCCGGCACGTCGCGTGCGAACGCGGGGCGTTCCCCGTCGGCGATCTCCTCGTCCGGGAGGCCCGCCAGCTCGGCGGCCACGGTCTCGTCGTCCAGGAGGAGTTCGGGTGCGACGGGGCCCTCGGCGGCGCGCAGCGCGGGGGCGACGGCGGTCGTCGAGACCAGGCACAGGGGTCCGGTGTCGAGCGCCATCAGGCGGAGCCGGTCGGCGGGGTGGTCGAGGTCCAGGGGCAGGTAGGCGGCGCCGGTCCGCAGGACGGCGAAGAGGGCGGCCACCATGTCGATGGACCGCGGCAGGGCGAGCGCGATGACCTTCTCCGGCCCGGCGCCCCGGGCGAGCAGCAGCCGGGCGAGCCGGTTGACGTACGCGTCCAGTTCGGCGTAGGAGAGCTCGCGTCCGCCGAAGACCAGGGCCCTCGCGTCCGGGGTGCGGGCCGCCTGGGCGGCGAGCATGTCGGCGACGGTCTCGTTCGGTACCGGCTCGCGTCCGCCGCCGTGGCCGGCGGCGAGCGCGGCGCGCTCGGCGGGCAGCAGCAGGTCGACGGCGGCGGTCCGGGTCGGGCCGGCCGTCCCGCTCCGGTCGGCGGGGTCGGCGACGGCGAGGCAGTCGGTGAGCCGGTCGAGGACGGTGGTGAAGCGGGCGAGGATCGTGGTCGCCTCTTCGGCGTCGAACAGGTCGGGCCTGGCCGCCAGGGTGACCCGCAGCCGGGCACCGGGTGTGACGATCAGGGTGAGGGGGAAGTGGGTGCCGTCCACGTTGGACACCCCCGTGATGCCGTGGCGCCGCCGGAGCGCCTCGGCCCGGTCCTCGCCGTCGGCGGAGCGGAGGACGAACAGGGTGTCGAACAGTCGGCGGTGACCGGTCTCCTGCTGCAGGGTGCCGAGGCCGACGTGGTCGTAGGGCATGACCGCCGCGCGTTCGGACTGCATCCGGCGCAGCAGGTGGAGCAGCGGCTCGTCCGGGGCGAAGGCGATGCGGGCGGGGACGGTGTTGAGGAACATGCCGATGATGCCGGCCGCGTTCGGCACGTCCGCCGGGCGTCCGGCCACGGCCGTGCCGAAGGCGACGTCGTCGCGGCCCGTCGTCGCGGCGAGTACCAGTCCCCAGGCCGCGTTGAGCACGGTGTTCAGAGTGAGTCCGTGGCGCCGGGCGAGGGTGCGCAGCCGGTCGCCGGCCTCCTCGGCGAGCAGGACCTCGTGGTCCACCGGGATGACCGGTCCGCCGTCGCGTCCGGACGGGGCGACCAGGGTGGGCTCGGCGAACCCGTCGAGGGCGCGGCGCCAGGCGTCGAGGGCGGCCGCGGTGTCCTGGCGGTCCAGCCAGGCCAGGTAGTCGCGGTACGAGCCGGGGGCGGGGAGGCCGTCCGCGTCGCCGGCCCGCTCGTACAGCGTGAAGAGCTCCTCCAGGAACAGCCACGCGGACCAGCCGTCCCAGAGGATGAGGTGCCGGGTCACCACGAGCCGGTCCCGGCCGTCGCCGAGCCGGATCAGCAGGAGGCGGCACAGCGGGGCCGCGGACAGGTCGAAGCGCCGCCTGCGGTCGGCGGCCAGCAGGTCCGCCGTCCTCGCCCGGCGTTCGTCGGCGGGCAGCTGGGACAGGTCCACCTCCGTCAGGGGGATCTCGGCGCCGTCGGTGATGAACTGCACGGGCCGGGGCAGGCCGTCGCTGGTGAATCCGGCGCGCAGGCCGGTGTTGCGTTCCAGGAGCGTCCGGCAGGCGGCGCGCAGCCGGTCCGCGTCGACGCGGTGGTCGAAGTCCAGGGTCTCCTGGGACTGGTAGACGTCGAGGGCGTCGCCCGCGTCGTAGGTGGCGTGGAAGTACATGCCCTCCTGGAGCGGGGACAGCGGCCAGACGTCCGCGACCGGCAGTCCGGCGGCGGCCCGGACGCGGTCGGTCTCCTCCGGGGAGAGCCGCAGCCCTCCGAGCGGCGGGTCGGCCGGGGGCTCCGGGGGCCCGGCGGCGGTCAGCCGGTCGAGGAGCGCGCTGAGCGCGGGGTCGACCGGGGCGCCGGACTGGCGGTGCTGGGCCAGCATCGCCTGGAGGGCGGCGGCGGCCAGGCCCGCGTCGGAGGCGGAGACGGTCACGCCGTCGGGCGGCACGGCCACCTCGGAGGTCGGGGACGGGGTGGGGTCCGCCTCGGCCGCGCCGGCCGCGTGCGCGGCGGCGGCGAGGGCGGCGGCGGCGAGGGCGGCGGGTGTGCGGCACTCGAAGACGTCACGGGGACCGAGGATCAGCCCCCTGGCGCGGGCGCGGGTGGCGACGGCGATCGAGGTGAGGCTGTCGCCGCCCCGTACGAAGAAGTCGTCGTCCACGCCGACGCCGGGTGCTCCGAGGACCTCGGAGAAGATCTCGCACAGGGCGCGCTCGCGGTCGTCGCGGGGCGCGCGCCCGGCGGGCCGGGCTGTGGCGTCCGGCGCGGGGAGGGCGTGGTGGTCCAGCTTCCCGCTGGGTGTCAGGGGCAGTTCGGGGACGACCACGACCGCTCGGGGCACCATCGGGGCGGGCAGCGCGTCCGCCAGCGCCGCCCGCAGCCGCTCGCCGTCCGGGGCGGTGCCCGGCGCGGGGACGGCGTAGCCGACGAGGGCGCCGTCCCGGACGGTCACGGCCGCGCGGGCGACGCCGGGCAGGGCGGCGAGGGCGGCCTCGATCTCGCCCGGCTCGACGCGGTTGCCGCGGATCTTCAGCTGCCGGTCGGTGCGGCCGAGGTACTCGACCGCACCGTCGGCGCGGCGCCGCACCAGGTCCCCGGTGCGGTACATGCGCTCCCCCGGTGCCCCGAACGGGTCGGCGACGAACCGCTCGGAGGTGAGGGCCGGGCGGTCGTGGTAGGCCCGGGCCAGCTGCACGCCGGCGAGGTGGAGCTCGCCGGGCACGCCGTCGGGCACCGGGCGCAGGAACGGGTCGAGGACGTGGAGCCGGGTGTTCCAGACGGGGCGGCCGATGGGGACGGCCTGGTCGCCGGCGCCGTCGTAGGGGAAGGCGGTGACGTCCACGGCCGCCTCGGTGGGGCCGTACAGGTTGTGCAGCGGGACGGGGCCGCGGCCCGGGCGGTCCGTGAGCGCGCACCAGCGCCGGGCGTCGGCGCCGGAGAGCGCCTCGCCGCTGCAGAACGCCCGGCGCAGTCCGGCCGCCCAGTCGGGCAGGTCCGCGTCGGAGACGGCGCGCAGGAAGGCGGCCAGCATCGACGGCACGAAGTGCAGCGTGGTGATGCCCCGGGCGTGGACGAGGCCGGCGAGGTAGTGCGGGTCGCGGTGCCCGTCGGGGCGGGCGAGGACGACCGCCGCCCCTTCCGTGAGCGGCCAGAAGAACTCCCAGACCGACACGTCGAAGCTGGACGGGGTCTTCTGGAGCACCCGGTCGTCGGAGGTGAGTCCGTACGCGCTCTGCATCCAGGCGAGCCGGTTGACGATGGCGCGGTGGGTGACGGTGACGCCCTTGGGCCGGCCGGTGGAGCCCGAGGTGTAGATGAGGTAGGCGGGGTGGTCGGGACGCGCGTGCCGGACGGTGGCGTCGGGAACGGGCTCGTCGGGCGCGTCCCGGTCGACGAGGACGTGCGCGAGACCCGGTACGGCGGGCAGGCGGCCGGCCGCGGCGGCGGTGGTGACCACGGTGCGGGCACCCGAGTCGCCGAGCATGAACGCGACACGGTCCGGCGGGTAGTCGAGATCGACGGGCAGATAGGCGGCGCCCGCCTTCAGGACGGCGAGCAGGGCGACCACCAGCTCGGCCGAACGCGGCACCGCGACGGCGACGTACCGCTCCGGCCCCGCTCCGCCCGCCCGCAGGCGCCGGGCCAGGGCTTCGGCCCGGCGGTCGAGTGCCGCGTAGCTGAGGGTGGTGTCCTCGAAGACGACGGCCGGGGCGTGCGGGGTACGGGCCGCCTGCCGGTCGAAGAGCGAGGCGAGGGTGGCTTCGGGGACCGGGTGCGCGGTGGCGTTCGTCCCGGCGAGGTGCTCGCGCTCCCGCTCGGACAGCAGGCCGGTGCGGGCGACGAGGCGGCCGGGGTCGGAGACGAGGGTGCGCAGCAGGGTCGTGAACCGGCCGGCGAGCACGGCCACGGACTCCCGGTCCAGGCGGGCGCCGTCGTGTTTGAACCGCAGCAGCAGACCGTCGTCGGCCGGCCGGACGACCAGCGCGAGCGGGTAGTGCACCGCGTCGAGGACCTCGCCCGTCCCGATCACGAGCTCGCCGGATCCCCCTGGTGCCGCCGCGGCTTCCCGGCCCGCGGACGGGGCGGCGGTCGGGGCGGCTGCCGGGGCGGCGGCCGGGGCGGCTGTCGGGTGGTTCTCGAACACCACCAGGGTGTCGAAGAGTTCACCGCCGCCGGCGACCCGCTGGATGTCGGCGAGACCGAGGTGCTGGTGGTCGAGGAGGGCCGCGTGTTCGTCCTGGACGCGCCGCAGCAGGTCGGCCAGCGTCTCGGCCGGGCGGAGCGTCACCCGGGCCGGCACGGTGTTGACGAACAGGCCGACCGCCGAGTCCAGGCCCTCGACCTCGGTGGTCCGCCCGGACACCGTGGTGCCGAGGACGACGTCCCGGCTGCCGGTCAACCCCCCGAGCAGCAGCCCCCACAGACCGTGCACGATCGTGCTCAGGGTCAGACCGTGGGTCCTGGCGCAGGCCGTGAGCTCCCGGGTGAGGTCCCGCGGCAGCCGGGTGTCCACGTGCTCGGGCCGGTAGGGCTCGTCCGCGGCCGGGCCCGGTACGAGCCGGGTGGGGCCGGAGAGTCCGGCGAGGGCCGCCCGCCACGCCTCCCGGGCGGCGTCCCGGTCGCGGCCGGCGAGCCAGGAGAGCCAGGGCCGGGGATCCACCGGCGCGGGCAGGGCGGCTCCCCGGTGGACGGCGGCGAGTTCGCGCAGCAGGAGGGCGACCGACCAGCCGTCGGCGACGATGTGGTGGAGGGTGAGCAGCAGACGGTGCCGCCCGCCGTCCCTGACGAGGGTGGCGCGGACCAGGGGCGGCCGGTCCAGGTCGAAGGGCTCGCTCCGGTCGGCGCGCAGCAGCTCGTCGAGGCCGGTCACGGCCGTGTCGGCCACCCGCCACGGCAGGGTGACCCGGGGCGCGAGGCGCTGGACGACCCCGCCATCGGGCAGTTGGCGGAACGAGGCGCGCAGCAGGGGATGCCGGTCGAGCAGCGACTGCAGCGAGCGGCGCAGCCGGTCGGGGTCGACGGGGCCCGTGAGGTCGAGGAGTTCCTGGACGAGGTAGAGGTCCGGCGCCCCGTCGTCGTAGTGGGCGTGGAAGTAGAAGCCCTCCTGGAGCGGGGAAACGGGCAGGGCGTCCTCGTCGAGGGTCGGCCGGTGCTCCGGAGCGGCCGGGGTGCCGGCCCGGGCGGCGATCCGGGCGAGGGCGGCCACGGTCCGGTGCCGGAACACGTCGCGCGGGGTGATGACGAGACCGGCCGCACGGGCCCGGTTCACGAGCTGGATGGCGACGATGCTGTCTCCGCCGAGGGCGAAGAAGCTGTCGTGGACGCCGGCCGTGGGCAGTCCGAGGACCTCGGCGAACAGGGCGGCGAGGGTCGCCTCGGCCGGGGTGCTCGGCGTGCCGGCCCCGCTCGCGGCGGTCCACCGGGGTTCGGGCAGCGCCTTGTCGTCGAGCTTGCCGTTGGGGGTGAGCGGGAGCGGGCCGTCGAGGACGACGACGGCGGAGGGCGCCATGTGGTCCGGCAGCGTGGCGGCCACCCGGGCGCGTGCGGCCGCCACCACCGCCTCGGCGGCCGGGGCGCCACCGGTATCGGCGCCCGCCTCGGCGGCCGGGGCGCTTCCCGGAACGGCGACGGCGTCGGCGGTCGTCACGAGGTAGGCGACGAGCCGCCTGACGCCCCGGTGGTCCTCCCGCACGCGTACGGCGGCCTGGGCGATACCGGGGCAGGCCATGAAGGCGCTCTCGACCTCGCCCGGTTCGATGCGGTGGCCGCGGATCTTGATCTGCCCGTCGGAGCGGCCCAGGAACTCCAGGTTTCCGTCAGCACCCCAGCGCACCCGGTCGCCGGTGCGGTACATACGGGTCCCGGATCCGCCGAACGGGTCGGCGACGAAGCGCTCCGCCGACAGCCCCGGGCGGCCCAGGTAGCCGCGGGCCAGGCCCCGGCCCGCGACGTACAGTTCGCCCTCGGCTCCTACGGGCACCGGGCGGAGCGCCGCGTCGAGGACGTAGGCCCGGGTGTTGGGGTCGGGCCTGCCGATGGGGGCGGGTCCGGGCCGGTCGGGATCGGCCGTCCACAGCGTGGAGTTGACGCTCGCCTCGGTGAGACCGTACGCGACGACGACCCGGACCCGTCCGGCCCAGCGGGCGATCAGCTCGGCGGGCACGGCCTCGGTGCCGACGACCAGGACGGCGCCGTCGGGCAGTTCGCACTCCCGGGGCAGCGCGGAGACGAGCGACGGCGGCAGGATCATGTGCGTGGCCCGGTGCCGCGCGATGTACTCGGTCAGGGCGGGACCCGCGACGCGGCGCTCGGCGGGGACGAGGATGATCCGGCCGCCCACGCACAGGGACATGATCAGGTCCCAGACCGTCACGTCGAACCCCACCGAGGCGAACTGGACGACCCGGCTCGCGGCGGTGACGCCGATGCGGTCGACGGCGGTGGCGACCAGGCTGCCCACGCCGTCGTGCGGGACGACGACGCCCTTGGGGCGGCCGGTGGAGCCGGAGGTGTAGATGACGTAGGCGGCCTGGTCCAGGGCGACCGGCACTCCGGGGGCGCGGGCGTCGAGCGCGGCGACGGCGTCGGAGGTGGCCGGGTCGTCGAGCAGGACCCGTGTGACGCCCGGGGCCGGCGGCAGCGCCTCCGCGAGCTCCCGCACGGTGATCACGGTCCGGGCCCCCGCGTCGGACAGCATGTACGCGATCCGGTCCGCCGGGTGGTCGGCGTCCAGCGGCAGGTAGGCGGCGCCGGCCTTCATCACCGCGAGCAACGCGACGACCAGGTCCGGGGAGCGCGGCAGGGCCACCGCGACGACGTCCTCGGTGCGCACGCCCCGCGTGCCGAGATGGCGCGCGAGCCGGTTGGCGGCGGCGTCGAGTTCCGCGTACGTCAGCTCGTCGTCCTCGTACACGAGCGCCACGGCGTCGGGCGAGCGCAGGGCCCGGGCCTCGAAGGCGGCGGGCCAGGAGAGTTCCGCGACCTCACGGGGTGCCACACCGAACTCGCCGAGCAGGCGCTCGCGTTCGGCGTCCGAGGTGAGGTCGATCCGGCCGACGGGCCGGCCGGGGTGCTCGGTGAGGGCCCGCAGGAGAGCGAGGAACCGGGCCTCGTGGGCGCGGAGGCGCTCCTCGTCGCACACCTCGGCGTCCACGTCGAGGTGCAGCACGAGGCCGCTGCCGCCCGCGGTCCCGGACCCGGTCCCGGTTCGGGCCCCCGCCCCGGTCTCGGCGAAGGTGAAGGCCAGGTCGCCGACCGGGCCCAGCCAGAAGGGGACGAGGTCGGCCCGGAGGTCGGCGAAGCGCAGGTCGGGCCGGGGCAGCACGTTGACGGTGGGGCCGACCAGTTCCTGGACGCCGTCGACGAGCCCGAGGTCCCTGGCCAGGTCCTCGGCGCGGTGGCGTCCGTGCGCGACCGCTCCGTCGACCGCGTCGCGCACCTCGGTCACGAGGTCCGCGCCGGTCGTGCCGGGGCGGACGGTCAGGCGCAGCGGGACGATGTTGGAGACCATGCCGGGTACGTCCGCCGCGGCGCCTCGCCGGGCGGTGACCGGGAGGCCGAGGACGACGTCCTGTTCTCCGGAGGTGCGGTGCAGGTAGGCCGCGACCGCGGCGACGAGGACCCGGGACGGCCGGACGCCCGCCTCCCGGGACACGGCGTCCAGCCGTGCGACGTCCGGTGCGGGGAGTTCGACGGAGCGCCGCAGGCGCCGCGTCGTCAGGGACGGGGCGCGCTCGGCCAGGCGCGGGGGCTCGGACCGGCCTGCCAGGTGCCGCCCCCACCAGGCGCGGTCGGCCTCGTGTTCCGTGGAGGCGCGGTAGGCCGCGTCGTCGGCGACGAGCCGGTCGAGGGCCCAGTCGGGGGGCGCGGGGGCGTCGTCCCGGTAGGTGTAGAGGTCGCCGGCCCGCCGGGTGAGGAGGACGACGCCCATGCCGTCGAGGACGAGGTGGTGGTAGCGCTGGTACCACCGGACACGGTCGTCGGCGAGCAGCAGGAGCGCCTGGCCGAAGTGGGGACCGCGGGCGAGGTCGACGGGCCGTTCGCGGTCCTGGGCGATCCAGTCGGCCGCCTCCCGCTCGGGGTCCGCGGCGCCGCGGAGATCGACGACGGGCACGTCGACGGTGGCCGACCGGGGCGTCTGGAACGGTCCGCCGGGCCCGGAGCCGAAGCCCACGTGCAGGCACGCGGCCTCCTCGACGGCCTGCCGGACGGCGCGGGCCAGTCGGTCGAGGTCGACGGCACCGCGCAGGTCGAGGACGTAGACGATGTTGTAGGCGGTGCTGTCGGGCTCGATCTGCTGGGCACGCCAGATGCCGGACTGCCCGCCGGTCAGGGGTGCTCCGGACGGGGATGCCGGGTCCGACTCGACGTCAAACATCGTTCGAAGTGACCTTTCCCTGGCTGATGCGTCGGTGAGGTGCGGGCTCGGGGCGCGATGACCGGGCGCGGCGTTGCGGAGGGTTCCGCCACGCGTGCGCGGGCGGCCGGGGGCGTGATCGCTGGGACACGGGCGCCTCCGCCGCGTACGTCGACGGCACACCTGCCCGGCATGCCGTCGCACGCGTCCCCGGGGCGCCCAGGGCGTGGCGGACTACTTGAGGGCCGCCACCAGCGGCTCGATCTCGTCGATCGCGTAGGGGATCGACAGCACCGTGTTGAAGGAGAACGCGGCGCCGATGTCCGGGTCCTGGTACGGCACGAACAGGTCCCGCTTCTCCTGGTGGACCTTCAGCTTCCTGTAGAGCGGCTCCGCCTTGATGCGGTTGTCGGACTCGGTGCTCGACGTCACCCAGACCAGGCGGTCCACGTCCAGCACGTTCAGCTTCTCGGCGCTGAGCTCGGCCACGTTCCAGCCCGGCTTGGCCAGTGTGTCGATCTCGGGCTTCAGCGTGAAGCCGAGCTCGGAGAAGAAGATCGCCTTGGGGTCCGTCTTGGTGAACGCCGAGTACTTGCCCGCCTCGAAGCTGTCGGCGACGGCGAGGGTCTTCCCGGCGAACTCGGGGTGCTTCTCGCGAACGGCCTTGAACCGGGCGTCGATGCCGGCGATCAGCTTCTCGGTCTCCGCGTCCTTGCCGAGGGACTTGCCGATCTGACGGGTCATCACCTGCCAGGAGGCGCCGTAGTCGGGCAGGCCCTTGGGCTGGGCGACGACCTTGGTGAACTTGGAGAGCGTGTCGTACTGCTCCTTCTTCATCCCCGAGTACTGGGCGATGACCAGGTCCGGCTTCAGCGCCGCGATCTTCTCGATGTTGTACTCGTCGCGCTCACCGACGATCTGCGGGGCGGTGCCGCCCCACTTGTCCTTGGCCCAGGGCCACTTGCCGTAGGGCTGCTCCTTGAACCAGTCCACCGCCCCCACGGGCTTGACGCCGAGCGCGAGGACCGCGTCCTGGTCGGACAGGCCGAGCGTCACCACCCGCTTCGGCTCCGCCGCGATCGTGGTGCTGCCGTACTTGTGCTCGACCGTCACCGGGAAGGCGGCGGAGGTGCCGCCCGCCGGCGCGGACGGCTTCGACTCGGTCTTCTCCGTACCGCCCCCACAGGCGGTCAGCGCGAGCGCGGCGACGGCGGCGACCGCCACGCGGGGGACGTGTCTGACGATCCTCGTCAGCACGGGACGTGTACCTGTGGACACGGGTGTTCCTTTCACGGGGTTTCACGGTGCGTACCGGGCGCGCCGCGCGCGGCGGCGCGTCCGGCGGGGTGATGCGTGTGGGGGGTGTCGGGGTCCCGGGCCCGGCACGGACCCGGTGTCCGGCGGGCCGGGGACGTACGCAGGGACGGTCCGCGGCACCGGGCGGCCCGCGGTCGGCGGTGCGGGGCCGGTGCGGTCCGCGCGGCCGGGCGGGGCGGGCGGGGCGGGTGCTACCGGACCGAGCCGATCCCGTCGGCGACGGGCGCGGGCTCGTCCCGGGCGGCTTCCGGCCGGCGGTCGAGGACCGAGTCCAGGATCTCGCCGACCCGGATCGCGGTGTTGGAGAGCAGCGACGAGGTGATGCCGTGCGTGTGCTCGGTGCCGCCCTGGAGGTAGATGCCGCAGCGCAGTTCGGGGTCGGCCGTGACGCGGTAGTCGCGCTCGACCCGCACGCGGCCCCGGTCGTCGCGGTGGCAGAGGTCGGCGACCCCGCCGAGGAGACCGAGCGAGTCGGCCTGGCTGTAACCGGTGGCGAGGACGACGACGTCCGCGTCCAGTACTGTCTCGTCACCGGTGACCAGGGACGTCACGGTGGCGCGCACCCGGTCGTCGGCCTCGGCGACGGCCGTCAGCCGGGAGACGTTGAGGAAGCGCAGCCGCTCGGCGCCGAGCACCTTCTCCTGGTAGGCCTGCCGGTACAGGTCGTCGATCAGGTCGATGTCGACCACGGAGTAGTTGGTGTTCCCGTGGTAGTCCATCAGTTTGCGCTTGACGCCGTCGGGGGCCGTGAAGTACTCGTCGACCGCGGCGGGGTCGAAGATGCGGTTGGCGAAGCTGCTGTCGTCCGCCGGGCTGTAGCCGTAGCGGGAGAAGACCGCGCAGACCTCGGCCCGAGGGAAGCGGCGGTGCAGGTAGGCGACGTTCTCCGCGGCGCTCTGGCCGGCGCCGACGACGATGAAACGGGCGGGGTCGGTGCCCTCCAGCGCGTCCACCTTGGCGAGCAGGTCGGAGTTGTGCCAGACGCGGTCGGTCCGTTCGACGCCCTCCGGCATCAGGGGGCGCAGGCCCGTGCCGACGACGAGGTTGCGGGCCCGGTGCACCACGGTGTCCGTTCCCGAGCGGGCCGTCACGTCCAGGAACTCCACGATCCCGTCGCGCACCACCGGCTCCACGGCCACGACCTCGTGGCCGTACGAGACCATGTCGTCGACCTTCGCCGCCGCCCACTCGAAGTAGTCGTGGAACTCCACCCGCAGCGGGAAGAGGTTCTTGTGGTTCACGAAGTCGATCAGGCGGCCCTTGCTCTGGAGATAGCAGAGGAAGCTGTAGTCGCTGCTGGGGTTCCGTAACGTCACCAGGTCCTTGAGGAAGGACACCTGCATCGTCGCGTCGTCGATCAGCATGCCGCGGTGCCAGCCGAAACCGGCCTGTCGCTCGAAGAAGTGGGCGGTGACCGTCTCCTGCCTGCCGACCCGCGCGTTGTGCTCGCTCAGCGCGATCGCCATGGCCACGTTGGACGGCCCGAAACCGATGCCGATGAGGTCGTGGACCAGAGGTGTGTCGCCAGGAAGAACCCGTGACATGTCGCTCCCCTCGTGCGGGACAGCAGCCCGTCGGACATGGATGAACAGGGCAGGACGCCGGGCTCACCGGCGATTCCGCCCAGCCGAACTTAGGTAAAGCTAACCTGAGTTGAAGCGCACTGTCGACAGGGCAAAACGGGCATGCCGCAAGACGAAAATCCGAACTCCCTTCGAAATAGGGCCCGTTGCGAGCTTAGGTAAGCCTTGCTTTACTTGGCGCCGTTCACTCGCTCTCCCGAGGAGGAAACCCATGCGGGTCGTCATGTTCGGTTACCAGACCTGGGGCCATCGCACGCTGCAAGCGCTCCTGGACTCCGAGCACGACGTGGTGCTGGTCGTGACGCACCCCAAGAGCGAACACGCCTACGAGAAGATCTGGAGCGACTCGGTCGCCGAACTGGCCGAGGACCACGGCGTCCCCGTCGTCATCCGGAACCGGCCGGACGACGACGAGCTGTTCCGGCGGCTCGAGGAGGCGGATCCGGACATCATCGTGGCCAACAACTGGCGCACCTGGATCCCGCCGCGCATCTACGGGCTGCCGCGCCACGGCACCCTGAACGTCCACGACTCGCTCCTGCCGAAGTACGCCGGCTTCTCCCCGCTGATCTGGGCGCTCGTCAACGGGGAGTCGGAGGTCGGCGTCACCGCGCACATGATGGACGAGGTGCTGGACGCCGGGGACATCGTCGACCAGCGCGCGGTGCCGGTGGGCCCCACCGACACGGCCACGGACCTGTTCCACAAGACCGTCGACCTCATCGCCCCGGTGACCGTCGGCGCGCTCGCGCGGATCGCCTCCGGGCAGACGGAGTTCACCCCCCAGGACCGTTCCCGGGCCAGCTTCTTCCACAAGCGGGCCGAGGAGGACATCCGCATCGACTGGGGCTGGCCGGCGGAGGTCCTGGAGCGCCTGGTCCGCGCCCAGTCCGCCCCCTACCCGAGCGCCTTCACCTTCCACCGGGGCAGGCGTCTGGAGATCCTGGCCGCGGTCGTGTCCGAGGGACGCTACGGCGGGACGCCGGGCCGCATCTTCTACCGCGAGGGCGAGGGCGTGGTGATCGTCGCCGGCGCCGACGCCCGCACCGGCCGGAACCACGGGCTGGCCGTCACCCGGGTACGGACCGAGGACGGCCGCGAGCTGGCGGCGACCGACTACTTCACCTCCATGGGCGGGTACCTCACCGGCCGCCCCTGACGGCCCGCGCCTGCCCGCCGCGGGCGGGTCCCCCACCGGGAGAGGGGTTCTCAGGTGGCGGGACCCCGGCCGCCCGGAACGGGTGAGTGCCGTACGTCCGCCCACGGCCGCGCCCCCGAACGCCTGCCCAGTGGCCCTCCGCGGGGACGTCCCGCCGACTTCGGGACTCCCCACCGGAAGCCGGGCCGCCCCGAAGTAGGCTTCGCCCAGCACGGACACGGCACGGGGGGCGGAGCACATGACGGCCGAGACGGAACACAGGTGGGGGTCGACCCTCGACTCCGTCGTGGTGTACGCGCGGGGCGCGGTCTGCCGCCGCCTGGCACGGGGCGGAGTGGGGCCGGACGGCCGGGTACGGGTGACGGGCCTGCCCCGTACGCTCGACCCTGGATCGCTGCGGGCCCGCGTGCTCGGCGCCGCCGGGGTACGCGTCACCGAGGCCCGGGTGGAGGTCGAAGCCGAACCGCTCGGCACCGAGGCACCCGACGCGCTGCGGCGCGAGGTCGAGCGGCTGCGCGCCGCGTACGAGGCGGCGGCGGGACGCCGGGACCGCCTGCTGCGCCGGATCGAGGAGGTCGCCGCACTGCGCCCCGCCCCTCCGGCCCGCAAGCGGGAGGATCCGCACCGCCGGACGCCGGTCGAGGCGTGGCTCGAACTCGCCGAGTTCGTCGACGGACGGCTGACGGGTCTTCACGAGCGCCTCGCCGAGGGGGAGGAGGCACTGCGCCGCGCGGAGCACGCGTTCGAGGCCGCCGCGGACCGTCTCGCCCGCGCCTCCACGGCCGCCCCGGCCGCCCACGTCGCGACCACGGTCTCGGCTCTCCTGACCCTCGTCGGCGCCGGCGACGCGGAGGTGGCGCTGGAGCTGGAGTACGGGGTTCCGGGCGCTGTCTGGGTGCCGGGCTACCGGCTCACCCACCGTCAGGGCGACGACAGCGGGCGGCTGGTGCTGCGTGCCTCGGTCGCCCAGCGCACCGGCGAGGACTGGACCGGCGTGCGCATCGCCCTGGCCACCGCCGACCTGCGGCGGGGCACCGGCCTCCCGAAGCTCCGCTCGATCCGGGTCGGACGCCGTCAGTCCGCCCCGGCACCGTCCGGCTGGCGCGAGCCGCCCCCCGGTCTCGCCGACCTGTTCACGGCGTACGACGCCGCCGGGCCCCGCCCCGCCTCGGTCACGGTGGGCGCCCCGCTCGCGGTGGCCGGGGCGGCCCCGCCGCCCAGGGCCGCGGCGCCCGTGCCCGTCGCACCACCGCCTCCCCCGCCGGCGACGCTGGGCTACGGCGCCCCTCCCCCTGCCCCGGGCAGTGCCCCCGAGGCCTTCCGCGGGCCCGTGTCCGCCCTCCCGCAGCCGTCCGGAGCGCGTCCGGGCGGCCGGTCGCGTGCCGCCGGCGCCGCGCCCATGGCTCCCGCGGCCCCGGCGCCTCCCGGCGGCATGCCGGCAGCGCCCGCGGCGCCCCCCGCCCCGCCGGCCGGTCCGCCGCGGCCCAAGGACACCGAACTCGACTACGCGGGCCTCGTCCTCTCCGGTCCCGAGGAGCAGGGCGGTCGCCGGGGCCGGCTGTTCCCGGGCGCGCCCCTCGACCCGGTGGCCGAGGAGTACCGCCGCCGCGCGGAGTCGGTGGCCACGCTGCCGCTGCCCGGCCACTGCGTGCGGCCCCGCGAGTCCGCGGGGTCCTTCGACCACCGCTTCGACGCCGCCGCCCGTGCCGACATCCCGTCGGACGGCGTCTGGCACACCGTCACCGTCGGCGAGATCCCGGTCGGTCTGCGCACCGAGTACCTCTGCGTGCCGTCAGTGGAGGAGACCGTGTACGCGACCCTGGTGCTCTCCAACGCCACCGACCAGGCGCTGCTGGCCGGTCCGGTGGAGGTCACCGTCGACGGCGACTTCCTGCTGACGGCCGCCCTGCCCACGCTCGCGCCCGGCGCGGTCCGCCGGGTCGGGCTCGGTCCGGCCGAGGGCGTCCGGGTCACCCGCCGCACCGAGCTGCGGGAGTCGACCTCGGGCCTGCGCAACAACACCACCGTGCTCGACCACGGCGTCCGGGTGGAGCTCGCCAACCGGCTCGCCTCGCCGGTCACCGTCGAGGTCCGCGAACGGGTGCCCGTCACCTCGGAACCGGACGTCCGCATCGAGGAGCGGGCCGACTGGACGACACCCGAGGACGGCGCCGGACCCGACCGCCACGCCCCGGGCACCCGCCTGTGGCGCGTGGACCTGCCGGCCGGCGGCACCACCGCCCTCGACGGCGGCTACGAGATCCGCATCCCGGCCGCCAAGGCCCTGGTCGACGGCAACCGCAGGAGCTGACGCCCCATGTCCCCCACCACGAAGCCGATCGCGCTGCCCGTCACCGCCGTCACCTGCCTGGAGGACCGCGCCCACGTCGAACGCGCCACCGTCCTCGACCTGGCGGCCGGGGTGCAGCGGCTGCGCCTCGGACCGGTCAGCGCGCTGGCCGTCGACCGCACCCTGCACGCCGAGCTGACCGCCGATCACCCGGCGACCGTGCTCGACGTGCGGATCGTCCGCGACTGGACACCGCGCGAACCGCTGCCGTCCGGCGAGGACGACTCGGCCCTGCGCGGGCGCGTGCGCGCCCTCGAACAGGAGTCGCTCACCCTGGAGCGGGAGGCCGACCGGCTGCGCACCCGGCTCGACCTCCTCGGCCGACTCGCCGCCGACCTGCTGCGGGAGATCGCCGAAGGCGCCGGCTCCGGGGAGACCGACGGCCCGCGCTGGACCGGCGAACTTGACCGGGTGGACGAGGAACGCGACACGTACGGCGAGCGCCTGCGGATCGCGGAGGCCCGGCAGGCGGCCGTCGCCGCCGAACTCCGCGAGGCCGAACGGGTCCTGGACTTCTCCGAGGAGGAGCCGGCCGAGCTCGTGGGCCACGTCGAGCTGACGGTGGAGTCCGCCGTCGCCGGTCCCGTCGGCCTGCGCCTCGGCCACCTCACCTCGTGCGCACTGTGGCGCCCCGCCTACCGGGCCGTCCTGGACGGGGACTCCGTGACGCTGGAGACGGACGCGATGGTCTGGCAGCGCACCGGCGAGGACTGGTCCGGTGTGTCGCTGACGCTGTCGACGGCCCGCTCGGCGCTCGCCTCCGAGCCGCCGCGGCTGGGTGAGGACCGGCTGACGCTCAAGGACCGCTCGGCCGCGGAACGCCGCACGGTCGACGTCGAGGTGCGCGAGGAGGAGATCGGGACGCTGGGGCCGGCTCCGGTGCTCGGCCTGCCGGGCGTCGACGACGGCGGTGAGGCCCGGGTGCTGCGGTCCCCCGCGCCGGTCTCGGTGCGGAGCGACGGCCGCGCCCACCGCGTGCCGCTGTCGTCGTTCACGACCGGCGCGCGCCGCGAGTACGGCTGCTCGCCGGAGCTGTCCCCGCTGGTGACCCAGGTGGCCCGGTTCGACAACCGTTCCGGCCACGCGCTGCTCGCCGGACCGGTGGACCTCGTGCGCGGCAGCGGGTCCGTCGGGCGCGGCACCCTGGAGTTCGCCGCGCCCGGCGCCGCCGTCGAACTGGCCTTCGGCAGCAGCGACGACCACCGGGTGGTGCGGCACACCGAGGAGTCCCGCGACTCCACCGGATTCAGCCAGCGAACCGTGGTCACGCGCACGGTCCGGCTGCACCTGTCACGGTTCTCCGCCCCCGGGGAGCAGGGCGAGCGGGTGGTGGCCCTGCGGGAGCGGATCCCGGTCTCCGAGGTCTCCGCGGTGGAGGTCCGGCTGCGCCGGGAGTCGTGTTCCCCGGTGCCCGACGCGGTCGACGCCGAGGGCATCGTCCGCTGGGACGTCGCCCTCCCGCCCGGCGGCCGGCGGACGGTCACGCTGGTGTACGAGCTGTCGGCGAGCGCGAAGGTCACCGGCCTGTAGGGGGCGTCTTGCCGGCCAGGCCGTCGTCGCAGGTCAGCGGCGATGTCAGACCCCCGTCGTAGCGTCGTGGACAAGGGTCGGGCGACTGCCGGCCACCGACGCACGGGAGCGGGCCATGGGTGAGATCAGTGTGGACCAGCGGCATCTCGACCACCTCCTCGCGGACAGCGCGAGCGCGTACGGCGCGCCGTACCAGAAGGCGTTCGCCGAGCTGGCCGTCTCGCACCGGGGCCGTCCGGTCGCCGAGATCCTGCCCCTGCTGCGCCGGGCCGCCGACGCCGCGCTGCTCGGTTTCACGGGCGCGGACCTGCGGGAGCAGGCCGAGGCGATCAGCAGTGGCCGGCCGTACGTCCTGCGGGTCCGGGTCACCGGCGACCGCCCACCGGCCCACGGCGGGGCACGGCGGGAGTGAGGCGGCGACGGGCCTGAGGCGGCCGCCGCACGTTCACGTGGCGGACGCGTCGCCGCCGTCGGTGCCGCGGGGGCCGGGGCGCAACGCCAGGGCGCACCAGACGGCCGCCGCCGCCAGCGCGGCAGCGCCGAGGGCGGCCAGCACGGGTGCCTCCGGCCGCCAGCCGAGGGAGAGGCGAGTGCCCAGAAGCGTGAGGAAACACCCGATCCGCCCCGGCGCGTAGACCGGCACACGCGCGGCGGTGGCCCGCAGGACGGCCGCCGTCAGGAAGCCGATCACGGTCCAGGCGGCCAGGTACGGCCAGAGCGGCCCCGGAGCGGCGGACGGCAGTCCGTAGTCCTCAGGGCCGATGCGGAACAGACCGGTGACCCGGCCCAGGCCCACTCCGAGGACGGCGATGCCCGCCGCCCACAGCGCGTGGCGCCACAACGGGCCCGGGCGCACGGTCTCTTCGTCCTCGTCGGTCGTGGCGGCGTCGAAAAACTCGATCATGCTCTCAAGGACGCGCCGTACGGCATCGGCGTTGCCCGCGCGTCCACGCTCGTACGACTGCCGCGGAGTTCGGCAGCCCGGACGGGCGGGGACCCCGGTCCGGGTTCCGGCGCCCGTTCCCAGGTCTCGGTCTCGGCCTAGGGGGCGTCTTGCCCCCTAGGTCCGCTGTTCGGTGGCTCCTGGGGCGGCCTCGCGTCCGCCGGCGCTGACCAGCCCGGTCTCGTAGGCGGCGATGACGGCCTGGACGCGGTCCCGGAGTCCGAGCTTGGCGAGGATGCGGGCGACGTGCGTCTTGACGGTCGCCTCGGCCAGGTGGAGGCGGGTGGCGAGTTCGGCGTTGCTCAGTCCCCGCGCCAGCAGGCCCAGGACCTCCAGTTCGCGCGGGGTGAGCGAGGCGAGGTCGCGGTGCAGGGCGGCGGTGTCGCCGCCGTGCCGGGTGAAGCGCTGCACGAGGCGGCGGGTGATGGCGGGCGCGAGGAGGGCGTCGCCGGCGAGGACCGTGCGGACGGCCGCGGTCAGGTGCTCGGGGGTGACGTCCTTGAGGAGGAAGCCGCTGGCTCCGGCGGACAGGGCCGCGTACACGTACCGGTCGAGGTCGAACGTGGTCAGGATGATGACGCGGGGGTCGTCCGGGGCGCCGGTGAGGATGCGGCGGGTGGCCTCCAGGCCGTCCATCTCGGGCATCCGGACGTCCATGAGGACCACGTCGGGACGGGTGCGGCGGACCGCTTCGACCGCTTCGGCCCCGTTGGTGGCCTCGGCGACGACGTCGATGCCGTCGGCGCCGAGGATCAGCCGGAATCCGGTGCGGACGAGCGTCTGGTCGTCGGCGAGGAGCACCCGCAGCGGCTCGGTCACGGTGCCTCCAAGGGGATCAGGGCCTCCACACGGTAGCCGCCGGTGAGCCGGCGGCCGGTGGTCAGGGTTCCGTCGTGGACGGCGAGGCGCTCGCGCAGGCCGATCAGCCCCCGGCCGCTTCCGGCGCCCGCGCCCGGGGTTCCACCGGTGTCGGTGACCTCCACCCGGAGCCGTTCGGGTCCGTACTCGACGGTGACGGCGGCGGTGGCGCCGGACGCGTGCTTCACGGTGTTGGTGAGGGCTTCCTGAACCACGCGGTAGGCGGCGAGTTCGAGGCCGGGCGGGAGGGGCCGGGCCGGGCCGGTCACCGTCAGGTCGACGGGCAGTCCGGTGTCCCGGACCCGTCCGACCAGCGTCTCCAGCTGGTCCAGGCCGGGTTGCGGGGCCGGCGCCCCCGCCGGGTCGGCGGGGTCGGCACCGGGGTCCGCCGCCTCGTCCTCGTCGGTCGTGGTGAGCAGTCCCATGACGTGGCGGAGTTCGGTCATGGCGGCCCGGCCGCCCGCCTCGACGGCGAGCAGCGCCTCGCCGGCCAGCTCGGGGGACTTCTTCATGATCGTGCGGGCGGCGCCCGCCTGGATGATCATCACACTGACGTTGTGCGTGACGACGTCGTGCAGTTCGCGGGCGATCCTGGCCCGTTCGTGCTCGACGGCCCGGCGCAGCGCTTCGGCCTGTTCGCGTTCCAGGGCGGAGAGCCGGGTGCGGCCCTCGTCGGTCCGGAGCTTCCAGGTGCGCAGGCCGACGGCGGCCACGGCCATCGGAACCAGGATCAGCAGCGCGATGTACTCGTTGGGGACGATCGGTGTCACCGAGTTCCCCGAGGTGCCGACCAGGACGACCGACACCGGCAGGGCCGCCAGCGTCGCCACCCGGTACGGGCTGTACACGGCGGCGCTGTAGACGGCGATGACGAACGCGTAGAAGGTCAGCCGCATGACGCTCTGCGGTGTCGCCAGAGTCGCGGCCGTCACGACGCACAGCACGGCGAGCGGGTGGCGGCGGCGCAGCGCCAGGGCGCCCGAGGCGACGGCCGCGAGGGTCACCATCAGGGCGAGGCCGCCGGGGCCGGTCGGGCGCGGCACCGCGCGCAGCACGCCGGGCGCGATCTCACGGACCACCACGTTGTCGACGTTGTCGACGCCGTAGTAGACGGTGGCGATGCCGAGCACCAGCGCCACCAGCACGTCGAACTGCCGGGCGCGCCGGGTGGGCCGCGGCGGCGGACCGCTCGGCACCCCGGCGTCGCGGACCGTGCGGCGGGCGGCTTCCAGGAGCCGCGCCGGCGTCGTACGTACGTTCCTCACCGGTTCATTGTCGCCGTCGCGCCGGCCCGCGGAGTCCGTCCCGGTGGTCATTCCCGCCGCATCGCGTACATCGCCCGCCTACATCGCAGGGATGACGTCCCCGGCGCTCATCCGGACGCGGTAGCGGAAGGGGTTCGGGCGGCCGACGCGGGCGGGCCGGTCCCGCTCCTAGCGTGCACGCATCCCGTCGCCGAGGCCCGAGGAGCCCTCCATGACCCTGCCGGTGATCGAACTGCGCGAGGTGAGCCGCCGATACGACGACGGCCCGCCCGCCCTGCACGAGGTGTCGCTGACCGTGCGGCCGGGCGAGGCCGTCGCGATCCTCGGCCCGTCCGGGAGCGGCAAGTCCACGCTGCTCAACCTGATCGCGGGCCTGGACCGGCCCGACTCGGGGACGGTCACCGTGGACGGGGTGCGGGTGGACCGGCTGGGCGAAGCCGGATCGGCGCTCTACCGGCGGTCGAGGATCGGCATGGTCTTCCAGTTCTTCAACCTGCTCGACGACCTGACCGTCACCGAGAACATCACGCTGCCCGCGCGTCTCGCGGGTACGGCCCGGGCCGAGGCGGACCGCCGGACGGCGGAACTCCTCGAACTCCTGGACATCGGCCGGCACGCCCGCGCCTACCCCGGGCGGTTGTCGGGCGGCGAGCGGCAGCGCGTCGCGGTGGCCCGGGCGTTGATGAACCGGCCCGCGCTGCTGCTGGCCGACGAGCCGACCGGAGCCCTCGACACGGCCGCCGGGCAGGACGTCAGCAGGCTGCTCACCGCTCTCAACGCCGAGGGCCAGACCGTCGTCGTCGTGACCCACGACCTGGCGCTGGCCCGGTCCTGCACGAACCGCACGGTCCGGATCGCCGACGGCCGGATCACCGAGGACGTCCGGACGCGGGCCGTCGCGTCGGAGACCGTCCGATGAGCGCGCTCGGCAGGGTGGTGCGCTCGGGGGTCGGGCGACGGCGGGTGCAGACGCTGGTGATCGGGCTCTCCGTGCTGATGGCGGTGGCCGCGTCCGTCCTCGGCGGATCGCTGGTCGTGGTCTCCGGTGCTCCGTTCGACGACGCCTTCGCGGAGCGGCACGGCGCGCACCTGTCCGTGGAGTTCGACGCGGGCACGGTGGGCGCCGGACAGCTGGCGCGGTCCGCGGACACCGAGGGGGTGAGCGCCGCGGCCGGGCCGTTCCGTACGACGACGGTCAGCCCGCGGTCGGACGGGGCGGGCCCGGGGTGGCCGATGACCGTGGTCGGCCGGGGCGATCCCGGCCGGGACGTGGACGAGGTGGCCCTGCTCGACGGCCGGTGGCCCGCCCGGGCCGGCGAGGTCGTGCTGTCCGCGGACGCCGCGCTGTTCCCGGCCCTGGGCATGGATCTCGCCTTCCCCGATCTGCCCGGCGATCCGGCGCTGACGGTGGTGGGTGTGGCCCGCTCGGTCACGAGGACCGCCGACGCCTGGGTGGTGCCGTCCCAGATGCCGGCGCTCACCGCGCCCGGCGGCGGCGGGTACCAGATGCTCTACCGCTTCACCGACGCGGGCACCGCCGCGCAGGTCTCCGCGGGCGGCCGGGCCGTGGCGGAGTCCCTGCCGCCGGGAGCGGCCGTCGGCGAACAGTCATGGCTCACCGTCAGGAGCGCCGCCGAGCGCGACACCGCCCTCTACGTCCCGTTCCTCATCGCGTTCGGCGCCCTGGGCCTGGTCATGTCGGTGCTCGTCGTGGGCAACGTCGTCGCGTCGGCCGTCGGCACGGGAACGCGCCGTATCGGCATCCTCAAGGCCGTCGGCTTCACCCCGGCCCTGGTCGTGCGGGCCCACGTCGGCCAGGCGCTGGTCCCGGCCGCCGTCGGCACGGCCCTCGGTGTCCTCGCCGGCCACCTGCTCGCCGTCCCCGTGCTGGCCGAGGCCGAGGAGGTCTACGGCACCTCGTCCCTGGCCGTCGCCCCCTGGGTCGACGTCGCGGTGGTCGCCGGCGTGCTCGGCCTGGTGACGGCGACCGCGTGGGCGAGTGCCTGGCGGGCCGGGCGGCTGCGTACGGTCGACGCGCTCGCGGTCGGGCGCACCGCTTCGGCCGGGCGCGGCCGATGGGCCGCCCGGGCGGCCGGCCGGCTGCCGTTGCCGCGGCCGGTCTCCCTGGGCCTGGCCCGGCCGTTCGCCCGGCCCGCCCGCGCGCTGGCCATGGGCGCGGCGGTCCTGTTCGGCACCGTCGCCGTCACGTTCACCGTGGGGTTGAGCGCCTCGCTCGGCGAGGTGACGAAGGCCAGGGCCCACGACGCCGCCGACGTCACGGTGCCCGCGCCGCTGCCGGACTTCGGGCCTCGGGGCCCCGGTCCCGGACGCGGCCCCGGCATGGCGAAGCGGCCCGAGGTCGATCCCGCCGCGGTCACCGCGGCCATCGAGGCCGGCGCCGGCACCGGGCGGTACTACAGCGCCGCGACGGTGCGGGCGGCCGTGTCCGGGGTGACCGGCACCGTCGACGTGGTCGCCTTCACCGGCGACGCCTCCTGGGGCGGCTACACGATGGTGTCGGGGCGCTGGATCGGCCGTCCCGGCGAGGCAGTGGTGCCGACCCCGTTCCTGACCACCACCGGCAGCCGCGTCGGCGACACCGTCACGCTGAACGGCCTGGCCGAGCCGGTCACGGTCCGG
This sequence comes from Streptomyces sp. JL2001, assembly GCF_050917515.1. NCBI lineage: Bacteria > Bacillati > Actinomycetota > Actinomycetes > Kitasatosporales > Streptomycetaceae > Streptomyces > Streptomyces sp. JL2001. Next base: position 784,768 of record NZ_CP169421.1, read on the forward strand.
ATCGTCGGCGAGGTCCTCGACCCCCGCAACGACGGCATGCAGGTCTTCACCGACGTCTCGACGCTCGCGGCCGCGGATCCCGACCTGACGGAGACGAGCCATCACATCGCCGTCGCCTCGGGCACCGACGTCTCCGCCTACGTCGACGCGCTGAACAGGGACCTGGCACCGCTGGGGGTCACCGCCCGAGCCGGTGGGCCCGGGACCGGCGGCGACATGGTCGCCACGCTCGACGCGCTGTCCGTGACCCTCACGCTGATGCTCGTCGCCGTCGCCGCGCTCGGCGTGCTCAACAGCGTGCTGCTGGACACCCGTGAGCGCGTCCGTGAGATCGGTGTCCACAAGGCGCTCGGCATGACGCCCCGGCAGACGGTCACGATGGTCGTCACCTCGGTCGTCGTGACCGGCCTGGTCGCGGGCGCGCTGGGCGTGCCGCTCGGCGTGGCCCTGCACGGCCGGGTGGTCCCCGCGATGGGCGACGGCGTGGGACTCCGCCTCCCCGGTTCCGTCATCGCCGTCCTCCACGGTGCCGACCTCGTCCCGCTCGCGCTCGGCGGCCTGGTCATCGCCGTCCTGGGCGCGCTGCTGCCCGCCGGCTGGGCGGCCCGGACCCGTACCGCCACGGCTCTGCGTACCGAGTAGGGGCGGGGACGGGCCCGCCCCCGCCGCCCGGTGCGGCGGGGCGCGTGGGTCGCCGCGGGACGGCCCGCCGGGCGGCGCCCTCTCGACGGCTCGACCGGCGGGCCGGGCCACGTACGTGGGGGCGGCGGCGCACGCGCGGCCCGGCGCGTGCCACTGGTGGGGCTCGCGGGCGGCAGGATGTGCGGAGTGGCATACGCCGCGCCGTCTGACCTGCGGATCCGTGGGTAGACGGACCCGGAGGACTCCCGCGACACCTGGAAGCGAACGATGACGACTCCCCGCCCCCGCCCGGTCCACCGCGCGGCCCGCCGTGCCCGCGGCGCGCGGTCGGCCGCGGCCCGTTCGGCTCGCCGCTGGTGGCCGGCCCTGCGGGCCACCCCCGTGGCCCTGTGGCGCGACGACGTGGCCGACTGGGCGGCGGCACTGACCTACTACGCGATCCTCGCCCTCGTTCCCGCGCTGCTCGTCGCGGTGACCCTGACCGGCCTGGTGAGTCCGGAGGGGACGGACCGGCTGATCGTCCTGGTGTCGTCCTGGGCGCCCGCCGAGTCCGGTGCCACCCTCCGGGACGCGCTGCGCGGACTGGCCGAGGAACGCTCGGCGGCCTGGGTGCTGATCGGCGCCGGCAGTGTCAGCTCGCTCTGGTCGGCTTCCAGCCATCTCGCCGTCTTCCGGCGCGCGCTGCACGCCATGCACCGGGTCGAGGACCGCCGCCCCGCGCTCCACACCGCGCCGCTGATCGTGCTCAACGCGCTGTTCCTGCTGGCCCTTCTGGTGGCCAGTGCCGGCGTCCTCGTCTTCACCCAGCCGGTCGCGACGACGGTCGAGGGCTGGCTGGGCATCGACATCGTGTCGGCGACGACGTGGACCCTGTTGCGCTGGCTCGGCCTGCTCACCCTTGTCGCGCTGCTGGTCGTGGTGCTCTTCCGGACCGGTCCGGCCGCGGCGAAGGCACGTCCCCACTCCGCGCCGGGCGCGGCGGTGGCGGTGCTCCTCTGGCTCGCCGGTTCGGCGGGCTTCTCGTTGTACGCGACGGGATTCGGCACGTACAGCAGGGTCTACGGCTCGCTCGCCGGGGTGGTCGTGTTCCTCGTGTGGCTGTGGAGTTCCCATCTGTCGCTGCTGGCGGGCGCGCAGTTCACCGCCGAGCTGGCCCGGGCCTCCTCCGCCCCGGCCCCGCCGTCCCCCGCCGACGGGACGCCACGGTCGTCGGTACCCGAGCCGGGCCGGTCGTGCGCAGCCGACGAACGTACGGACCCTGTGGATCCGGCGCCCAGGCGCTGAGCCCGCTGGGGGCGGGCCGCACCTGCGGAGATCACCCGGTACCGGTGGACCAGCCGCTGCCGGAGTACCCCCGTCCGCAGCTCACCCGGCCCGACTGGGCCAACCTCAACGGCATCTGGGACTTCGCGGTCACCAGCGCGAACGCCGGGCAGCCGGCGTCCTTCCCGGAGCAGATCCGGGTGCCGTTCGCCGCCGAGTCGGCGCTCTCCGGCATCCACCGGAAGATCACCCAGAACGACAGGCTCTGGTACAAGCGGACCTTCACCGTCCCCGCCGGGTGGAACGGACGACGCGTCCAGCTCAACTTCGGCGCCAGCGACTGGCGCACGACGGTGTGGGTCAACGGACAGCAGGCCGGCGCGGTGCACAGCGGCGGCTTCGACGCCTTCCGGTTCGACATCACGCCGCTGCTCAACGGCGGGCGCTGATCCAGGCGTCGCGGAACCCCGCCGGGCCGGTCACGCTGCCCGCCGGCCAGTACCGGTCCCTGCGGGTGACCACGCCCGGCTACACCGACCGGTACATGCGCCACCAGAACGGCGCCGTCGTGACCGAGTTCGTCGACGCGGGCGGCAGCGGTCTGCTCAAGAACGACGCGACGTGGAAGGTCGTCTCCGGCCTGGCCGACTCCCGGTGCTACTCCTTCGAGTCTCGCAACTACCCGGGCCAGTACCTGCGGCACCGCGACTTCCGGGTCTACAAGGAGGCGGGGGACGGATCGGCGCTCTTCCGGGCCGACGCCACCTTCTGCCCCGTCCCCGGCGCCGGCGGGGTCCGGCTCTCGGCCTACGACTTCCCCGGGCAGTACCTGCGGCACTACGAGGCGCAGTTGTGGCTCGCCACCCCCGGCGGCGCGCACACCTGGGACAACCCGGCCCTCTTCACCGAGGACACCACCTGGGCCGTCGACGCGCCCTGGGCGCCCTGGGCGCCCTGACACGATCGCACCCCGGCACGGCCGCGCCGCGAAAAAGGGCGGTGCGGACGTGCCGCGGGGAGTTTCAAGTGCCGGTGTGCGGTCAGCCGAAGAGGAGCGAACCCGTCCGCACACACACCAGGAGGCACTGATGGAAGGCTGGCGCGCATCCGCCGCATGCCGGAACGTCGATCCCGACCTCTTCTTCCCGGTGGGCAACGGAGCGCCCGCCCTGATCCAGGCCGAGGAGGCGAAGGAGATCTGCCGCCGCTGCCCGGTGCGGGAGGCGTGTCTGGACTGGGCCATGGACGACTCCCGCCAGGTGACCGGGGTCTGGGGCGGCCTGCGGGAGGACGAACGGCGCGCGCTCAAGCGGCGGTTGCGGCGCCGGGCGGTCGGCTCCGACCGGCCGGGCGGCGCGGCGGCGGGCGACCGTTCCCCCTGATTTTGGTTGCATGGTCTACCGCTGCGAACGTGTCTAGAGTGGTGGACAGGGGATGTCCCGGCTCCACGTGATGGGAGCAGTAGCCATGGGCAGGCTCACCCACCATGCCTACCAGACGTACAAGACGGTCGCCGACGGTGCCCGCGCCGCGGAACTCGCCGCGACCACCTCTCCTTTCCAGATCGAAGTGCGCTTCATCGGCGGACTGACGAGCAGCCAGAGAGACGTGTTCGCCGAGGCCGCGGACCGCTGGGCACGCGTGATCGTGGGAGACCTGGAGACCGCCGTCGTCCAGGACTTCAGCGGGACGGTCGTGGTCGACGACCTGCTGATCGACGCGGAGGGCGTGCCGATCGACGGTGTCGACAACGTCCCGAACATCCTCGGCCAGGCCGGCCCGACGCGGTTCCGCCGGAGTGACGCGGCCGCCGGGGCGGGGCTCCCCGCCACCGGCCGCATGCGCTTCGACAGCGCCGACCTGGCACAGATGGAGGAGGAGGGCACGCTCCTCGATGTGATCACCCACGAGATGGGGCACGTGCTGGGCATCGGCACCGTCTGGGCCGCCTTCGGCGTCCTGAAGGACTTCCCCGGCCCCGACCCGACCTTCGTCGGCCCCGGCGCGATGAGGGAGTTCGGCAGGCTCCGGGACACCGGCCCCCTGCCGGTTCCGGTCGCCAACGTCGGCGGTGTCGGCAGCGCGGGCGGCCACTGGCGGGAGTCCGTCTTCGACAACGAGCTGATGTCACCGAACATCGACGGCGCGCACAACCCGCTGAGCAGACTGACGGTGGCGAGCCTGGCGGACCTCGGCTACCAGGTCGATCTCGACGCCGCTCAGGACTACGCGCTGCCGGACCTCTTCGAGATCGCCCGCTCGGGCCGCGTACCGCCGCCGGCCCCGCAGTACGTCGTCCTCCCGACGATCCCGACCCGCGTCCCCGCCGACCGGCCCTGACGCGGAGCGCGGTGGCCCCGGCGGGCGGTGCGACCACCCACGCCGCGGCCGGCACGGCCGACTCCGCCACCACCGCACCCGCCGCCTCCACTTCCGACGACGACCGACGGCCGAGGACCGACGACGACCGAGGACCGACGACGACCGAGGAGACACCCCCTGCGGGGTGTCTCCTCGGTCGTCGTGACGTCCCGCCCGGGCGGACGGCGTGACGGCCCCCGAGCCACGCGACCCGTTCTCGCGCCACGGCGTCTCCGTCCGGCGCACCCCCTCAGCATGCGTCCCTATGACATGACTTGAGGGCAATCGCCCCTTTCGCGCTCCTCCCGCGCCGCCGACCCGAGACGTACCGGCGGCGCGCATTCGCGCCAATATGACCGTCGGACAAGTGATTTAATCGCTCGCCGTCTAAGTTCATGGGCGCGCCGGTTGATCCCAGGAGGTCGGATTTTGAAGTTCGGACGTACCCATGCCCGTCGCCGTGGACTTCGCCGTTCGCACCTGCTGGTCGCCGCCGGCCTCGCCGCGGTCGGAGCCGGCCTGACCCCCTGGCTCGGGATCGCGGGGCAGGCGCCCGCCGCTTCCGCGCCGAGGCCGACCCCCTTCCTCCAGCAGGCCGGGACGACGCCGCCGCACCACGGCGTCGCGCCCGCCAACGCCATGCGCCGCGCGGCTCCCGTCCTCGACCGGACCGGCTGGACCGTCACCGCGAGCGATCAGGAGACCGCCGGCCAGGACGGCCGCGCGGCCAACGTGCTGGACGGCGACGAGACCACCCTCTGGCACAGCAAGTGGAGCGGGACCGCCACCCCGTTCCCGCACAGCGTCACCATCGACATGCACCGCACGGCGGTCGTGTCCGCGATCCTCTACCGTCCCCGGTCCGACAGCGCCAACGGGCGGATCGGCGAGTACAGCATCAGCCTCAGCGCGGACGGCCAGAACTGGGGCACTCCGGTCGCCGGCGGCACCCTCGCCGACGACGGCGGCGCCAAGTCGCTCGGGTTCGCCCCGCAGGGAACCCGGTTCGTCCGCCTGACGGCGCTGTCCGAGGCCGGCGGGCGCGGCCCCTGGACGGCCGCCGCGGAGCTCAACCTGATGGGCGACCCCGGCACACCGGCCGCCACCGTCAGCCTGTCCCGGTCCGGCTGGACCGCGACCGCGAGCGACGAGGAGACGGCCGCCGAGGACGGCCGCGCCGCCAACGTGCTGGACGGCGACGACGCCACCATCTGGCACAGCAGATGGAGCGGCACCCCCGCCCCGCTGCCGCACAGCATCACCATCGACATGCACCGCACGCAGGCCGTCTCGGCCCTCACCTTCCAGCCGCGCCAGGGGAAGGCGAACGGCCGGCCGGGCGCGTTCTCCATCACCACCAGCACCGACGGTGCGAACTTCGGCACCCCGGTGTCCATGGGCACCTGGCGGGACGACGACACCGTCAAGACCGCCACCTTCACCCGGACCCGGAGCGCCCGCTACATACGTCTGACGGTGACCACCGAGGCCGGCGGACGCGGCCCCTGGACCTCGGCCTCCGAGATAGGCCTGAGCGGACCCGCCACCGCCGGCGTCCACGGTTCCTGGGGCCGGATCACCGGCTTCCCGCTGGTGCCGGTCGCCACCGCGGTGCTCCCCGGGGACAAGCTGCTGGCCTGGTCCGCGTACGCGACCGACCGCTTCGGCGGGAGCAACGGCTACACCCAGACCGCGATCCTGGACCTGAAGACCAACAGGGTCACCCAGCGCCGTATCGACCACACCGGCCACGACATGTTCTGTCCCGGCATAGCGATGCTCGCCGACGGCCGGGTGCTGGTCACCGGCGGCAGCAACGCCGAGAAGGCCAGCATCTACGACCCGGTCCTGGACGACTGGATCACCACGACCGACATGAACATCCCCCGCGGCTACCAGTCGATGACGCTGCTCTCCACCGGCGAGGCGTTCGTCCTGGGCGGCTCGTGGAGCGGAGGGGCCGGCGACAAGGCGGGCGAGGTCTGGTCGCCGGAGACCCGCACCTGGCGCAGGCTCACCGGTGTACCGGCCTCCTCCGCGCAGACGGCCGACCCGGCGGGTCCCTACCGCTCCGACAACCACATGTGGCTGCACGCCACCTCCGGCGGCAAGGTGCTGCAGCTCGGCCCGAGCAAGCAGATGAACTGGATCACGACCACCGGCGCCGGCAGCATCACCTCCGCCGGCACCCGGGCCGACAGCGGCGACGCGATGACGGGCAACGCCGTCGCGTACGACATCGGCAAGCTGCTCACGCTGGGCGGTTCCCCGGCCTACGAGAAGACCCCCGCCACCCGCCGCGCGTACACCGTGGACCTCTCGGGCGACCAGGTCCGGGCCGCGCGTACCGGCGACATGGCGCACGCCCGCGCCTTCAGCAACAGCGTCGTGCTGCCCGACGGCAAGGTGGCCGTCTTCGGCGGTCAGGGGTACCCGGTGCCGTTCAGCGACGCCACCTCGGTCCTGGCCCCCGAACTGTGGGACCCGGCGACCGGATCCTTCACCCCGCTCGCCACGATGGCCGTGCCGCGCAACTACCACAGCGTCGCGAACCTCCTGCCGGACGGACGGATCTTCTCCGGCGGCGGAGGGCTGTGCGGCGACTGCGCGACCAACCACGCCGACGGCGCGGTGTTCACCCCGCCGTACCTGCTCAACTCCGACGGCTCCCCCAAACCGCGCCCCGTCATCGCCGGCGGCGTCCCCTCCCGTGCCGCCCCCGGCGCCTCGCTGACGGTGGACACCGAGGGTTCGGTGGCGTCGTTCGTCCTGATGCGGGCCGCCGCGGCGACCCACTCGACGGACAACGACCAGCGGCGGGTCCCGCTGGTGTCGACCGCCACGGGCAGCGGCAAGCACACGGTGCGGATCCCGGCCGACACCGGTGTGGTCCTGCCGGGGAACTACCTGCTCTTCGCGCTCGACGCGCAGGGGGTGCCGAGCATCGCGAAGTTCCTGACGATCTCCTGACGCCCGCACGACGACGGACGACGGTGCCCGGCCTCCGCGAGGCCGGGCACCGTCGTCCGTGCGGGGTCAGACGTAGGTCACGGTGACCCGTTCGAAGCCCAGGGCGCGCAGCAGGCCCTGGAGCATGGACGTGGTGTTCTTCTCGGCCCGCAGCGGCAGGTCGCTCTCCTTGGCGGCGTCGCCGATGCGCTGGGCCGCGAGCACGTGCACGGCCCGCTCGTCGTTCGGGTTGTCGGAGAAGAGGTCGCCCAGCCGGTCCAGGAGTCCCCGCTGCTTGGAGACCGCGTACGACCTCTCCGGGTCGAGGGCGGGGTCGGCCAGTCGCGCGTGCGGCAGGCGCAGGGTGGCCGTGGTGCGCTCGGCGTCGACGGTGACGCTGTCCTGACCGATGCCGCCGAGGTCCACGTACGCGCCCACGGTGCCGCTCGCCACGTAGAGCGTGCGGGTGCCGCGGATCGAGTCCGGCAGGAAACGGGCGTCCTTCTCCAGGTCGACCACGACCTGGAAGTTGCCCGCGGCTCCTTCGTAGCGGTGCATGTCCTGGATCGACTTGAGCAGCGCGGGGCCGGAGCGGTCCTTCGTGTCCACGCCGAACACGTCGCCGAGGCCGGGCAGCAGGCTGAACCGCCCGAGAAGGACCACCGCCAGGGCCAGCGCGAGGAGAGCGACGGCGACGGCGGGCCAGCGGGCCGCCCGACCACGGGCCGAAGCCTTGCGCGGTGATGTCTCATCATCTTCTGCTCGCATGTACTCCGGGTGCCCGCCTTGTGAAAGTCCATGCCTCAACCAAGCCTGATCACAAGGGAGTTGACACACGAGGGGCGGAGGAGGCCGCAGTGACCTCCCCCGCCCCGTGCCCCTCGCCGGGGGCCGCGGTCCGCCGTCAGGCCTGCGGGCCGCCGTAGTGTCCGCTCAGCATCCGCCGGTACTCCAGGTCCTCCAGGTGCCGCTCGCGCACGAACTCGGGAGCGTTGCGGATCTCCTCCTTCGTGCGGTTCAGGCGCACCACCCGCTCGTCGGGGTCGATCCGGGTCACGGTCCCGGCCGGCAGCAGAACCTCCTTGCCGAAGATCCACATGCCCGTGTCGACGACGATCCAGGCGGAGCCGAGCTCGTCGGAGTGCTCGTCGACCTTGCCGATGGAGCCGTCCAGCGCCTCGACCTTGTATCCGCTCAGCATCGCGCCGGCGGCGTGGCCGGAGGTGTCGCCGTAGGCCCACAGACTCTTGTCGGTCATCCGTTCGCTTCCTTCCACGTCATGGTGCGGTCGATTCGCCCGCCGCCTTCTCCTCGGCGGCGGAGGCGCCACGGACGTTCGCGTTCCCCCGCTCCGCGATCCCATGCCCGCGGAGCCGCGCCGTCGCCGGATGTTCGGGGAACGTACGGGAGGGGCGGCAGCCCGTCGGAGGCCGGATCCGTGCGGTTAGCATCGACGAGGCTTACCGCACCTGAGAGGCAGAGATGACGGAGTCCAGGGGCCTCGTACTGATCGTCGAGGACGAGCGCCACATCTCCGATGTGCAGCGGCTCTATCTGGTCCGCGAGGGCTTCGGCGTCCACGTGGAGGCGGACGGGACGGCCGGGCTCGCGGCCGCGCGGCGGATGCGTCCGGTGGCGATCGTGCTGGACATCGGCCTGCCCGGCATCGACGGCATCACCTTCTGCCGGGCGCTGCGGGAGGCCGGCGACTGGACGCCCGTCCTCCTGGTCACCGCGCGGGACGAGGAGGCCGACCGGATCCTCGGCCTGGAACTGGGCGCGGACGACTACCTGACGAAGCCGTTCTCGCCGCGCGAGCTGGTCGCCCGTGTCAAGACCGTCCTGCGCCGGGCCGCGGGGCCGCCGGGCGGGGCGGCGCCGCAGCGCGTCGGCCGCCTCAGCCTGGATCCGGCCGCCCGCACCGTCCACCGCGACGGCGAGCCGGTCGACCTCACCGCCACCGAGTTCAACCTGCTCGCGCACCTGCTCCGGCACCTGGGCCAGGTCCTCACCCGCGACCGGCTCCTGGCGGAGGTGTGGGGGTACGCGGGCTACCGCGACACCCGGATGGTCGACGTCTTCGTCTCGCAGCTGCGTGCCAAGCTCGGTGACGCCAGCCCCATCCGTACGGTCCGCGGGGTCGGGTACCGCGCGACGGCGCCCGGCGGGTGAAGGGGTCCGGCACCGGCGCCCGCCGGGCCTCGCTCGCCCGCCGGCTCGTGCTGCTCACCACCGTGGTGGCCGCGCTCGCGGTGACACTGACCGGGATCGTCGCCTGGCAGACGGCCGCGCGGGGCGCCGAGGAGCGGGAGCGGGAGCGGCTGGCGCGTCAGGCGACGGTCCTGAGCCGGCTGCCCGCCCTGTCGGAGGCGCTGTTCCACGGCGCCCAGGTACTGGGAGGCCCGGACGGGGTGCAGCTGGCGGTCATCGCCCCCGACGGCACGGTGAGCGGCACCGCCACACCGGCCGTCGACACCGCGTCGAAGGCGTCCCTGCTGGCCGGCGAGCCGGTCGCCGGCCACGGGATCCTCGGCGGCCAGGACGTGCTGCTGGTGGGACGGCCCGGCGTCCGCGGAGGAGCGGTCGTGCTGACCGAGCCGTACGCGATCGTCACCGAGAACACGAACCGGGTCCGCCGCAACGTGCTCGTGCCCCTGGTCGTCGGCATGCTCGGGGCCGGGCTGGCCGGGGCGCTGCTGGCGCGCCGGATCGGCCGGCCGCTCGTCCGGGCCGCGGGGATCGCGCACCGGCTCGCCGCCGGCGAACGCGGCGTGCCGGCGCCGGTCGACGGCCCCCGCGAGACCGCGGAGATCGGGCGGGCCCTGAACGTCCTGGACGAGGCGCTCGCGCACAGCGAGAACCGGCAGCGGGAGTTCCTCCTCTCCGTCTCCCACGACCTGCGCACCCCGCTGACCGCGTTGCAGGGGTACGCGGAGGCGCTCGCGGACGGGCTGATCGAGCCGGAGCGGGTGCCCGAGGTCGGGGCCGTCCTCGCGGACGAGACACGGCGGCTGGACCGCTTCCTGGCGGACCTGCTGGACCTGGCCCGGCTGGAGGCGGACGACTTCCGCCTCGACATGGCGCCGTCCGACCTGGGCGCGGTCGTCGGCGAGGCCGCCGTGTTCTGGACCGGGCCCTGCGCCCGCCGGGACGTGGACCTGCGATGCGAGCGGCCGGAGCCGCCCGTCGTCGTCGAGACGGACGCCTTCCGGGTCCGGCAGCTGATCGACGGGCTGCTGCAGAACGCGCTGCGGGTGACGCCCGAGGGGGCGCCCGTGGTGCTCGCCGTCCGGGCGGCGGCGGACGGCGGGGCCCTGATCCAGGTCCGTGACGGCGGCCCCGGACTCACCGGGGACGACGTGCGCGTCGCCTTCGAGCCGGGCGTCCTGCACGCCCGCTACCGCGACACCCGGCCGGTCGGCAGCGGCCTGGGGCTGGCCGTCGCCCGCCGCCTGACCGGCCGCCTCGGCGGCTCCCTCCGGGTCGAGGGCCACGGGCCGGAGGGCGGTGCCTGCTTCACCGTCACCCTGCCGCCGACGCCCGGCGCGTCCTGAGCGCCCGGCACGGAGCGGGGCGGCCCGGCACGCCCCGGCCGCCCGCCGCACCGACCGACCTCACCGCCCGTACCTTCCCCGAACAAGGTGCCGACGGACGCCTTACCCGCGCCGGGCACCGTGAGGCGCCATGAACAGTTCATCGACCGAGACGCCCGGACTCCTGTACCGGAGCGGGCGCTGGTGCGCGCGCCGTGCCTGGCACGTGGTGACCCTCTGGGTCCTCCTCCTGCTCGCCCTCGGGGCGGCCGACCGCGCCTGGGGCGGGGCCTTCGCGGACAGCTTCTCCCTGCCGGGCACCCGTACCCAGACCGGCGCCGACCTGCTCCAGGCCCACACCGGTACGGCCGGCGGCACGGCCTCGTCCGTCGTACTGCGCTCCGAGCGGGGTGCCGTCACCGGACACCGGGCGGCGATCGAGGCGGCCGTCCGGGACCTCGAACGCCTGCCGGGCGTCCTGTCGGTGGCCGACCCGCTCACCACCCCGGGAGCGGTCTCCGCCGACGGAGCCGTCGCCGAGATCACGGTCCGCTTCCGCGACAACCCGGCGGGCTTCGACCCCTCCTACCTCGCCGGGGTCGACGGCGCCGTCCGGCCGCTGCGCGCCGACCACGTCACCGTCGAGTACGGCGCCCCGCTCGGGCAGCTCGCGACACCGCGCTCCGCCGACCGGGCGTCGGAGGCGATCGGTCTGGGCGTCGCCGTGCTCGTGCTGCTGATCGGTTTCGGCAGCGTCCTGGCCACCGCCCTGCCGCTCCTCACGGCCGTGCTCGGTCTCGCCGTCGCCCTGGCCGGACTCGGGCTGCTGGCCGGACCCGTCGACTTCGCCCAGGCGGCCCCCACCCTGGCGGCGATGATGGGCCTGGGAGTCGGCATCGACTACGCGCTCTTCCTCGCCACCCGGTACCGGGCCATGCTCCAGGCGGGCACGGAACCCGACGAGGCCGTCGGACGCGCGGTCGCCACCAGCGGCCGGGCCGTGCTCGTCGCCGCCGCCACCGTCGCCCTGGCCCTGGGCGGGCTCGGGGTGTCCGGGGTGGGGTTCATCGGCACCCTCGGCCTGGCGGCCGGGCTCGGCGTCGTGGTCGCCGCGGCCGCTTCCGTGACCCTGACCCCCGCGCTGCTGGGCCTGATCGGCCACCGCATCGACCGCCTCCACGTGCGGCGGCCGGTCGCCGAGCCCACCGGCGCGTCGGACGTGTGGCACCGCTGGGCGCTCCGGGTGAGCCGGCGCCCCTGGCTCTGGCTGAGCGCCGGCGCGCTGCTGCTCGGCCTCCTGTCGGTGCCGGTCGCCTCCCTGCGCCTGGGCCACGTCGACGCCGGGGCGCAGCCCACCGACCGGACCGACCGCCGTGCCTACGACCTGATCACGGAGGGCTTCGGCCCCGGCGCCAACGGCCCGCTCACCGTCGTCGTCCAGCTCGACAGCCGGCTGATCGCCGACGGTGCCGGACGCCGCGCGCTCGGGGCCTCGGTCCAGCGGGAGCTGAGCGACGTGCCCGGCGTCGCCTCCGTCACGCCGCCGGTGCCCAGCGGCGACGGGGTGCTGCTCGTCACCGAGGTGACCCCCGCCACCGGACCGCAGGAGGCGGCCACCACCGAACTCGTCCACACCCTGCAGGACACGACGGTTCCCCGGATGCTGGCGGGCACCGGCGCGACGGGCTACGTCACCGGAGCGACCGCCTCGGCGCAGACCTTCACCGACACGCTCGTCACGCAACTGCCCCTGATCATCGGCGTGGTGGTCGCCGGCGCGTTCCTGCTCCTGCTCGTGGTGTTCCGCAGTCCGCTGATCGCCCTGAAGGCCGCCCTGCTCAACCTGCTGTCCCTGTGCGCCGCCTACGGAGTTGTCGTCGCCGTGTTCTCCTGGGGCTGGGGCGGGGCGCTGTTCGGCGTCACCGAGAAGGTGCCCGTCGAGTCCTACGTGCCGATGATGATGTTCGCGATCGTCTTCGGGCTCTCCATGGACTACGAGGTCTTCCTGCTCTCCCGCATCCGCGAGTCGTGGCTGCGGGAGCGGGACGACCACCTGGCCGTCGTCACCGGACTCGCCGCCACGGCCCGGGTCATCAGCTGCGCCGCGCTGATCATGACGAGCGTGTTCCTGGCGTTCCTGCTCTCGTCGAACGTCGCCGTGAAGATGCTGGCGCTCGGCCTCGGCGTCAGCGTCGTCCTCGACGCCACGGTGGTCCGCCTGCTTCTGGTGCCGGCGTCCATGTACCTGCTGGGCCGCGCCAACTGGTGGATCCCGGGGCCGCTCGACCGCATCCTGCCGCGGCTCGAACCCGAGGGGCCCGCCGCGGGGCACCCGCCGGCGGCCGCCCCGGTCCTCACGACCGCCCCGGGCGGTGAGCGGTGAGGCTCCTCCCGGCGCGGCTCCGCGCGCTCCCGCGCCGCCGCCTGGTCCCGGTGCTCACGGCCGTCGTGGCGGTGCTCGCCGTCGTGGCCGCGGGCGCGGCCGAGTACACGGCCCGCGCCGTGATCCGGGACCGGATCGCGCGCGCCGCGCCCGCGCTCGGCGACGACGTGACGGTGTCCACCGCCGGCGACTGGGCTCTGTGGGGCCTGGCCCGGCGGACCATCCCGAGCCTCCGGGTCGGCAGCGACGACGCCGCGTTCGGGCCGCTCCCCCGGGTCGGCGTCCGGCTACGGCTGGACGGGGTGCGGCTGGCGGGTGAGCCCGCCGTGAGCGGCAGCCGCGCCCAGGTGACCGTGCCGACGGAGTCGCTCGCCGCCGCCCTGCGCGCCGCCGCGCCGTCGGTCCAGGTGTCCGGCGTCGCCACCGACCCGGCGCGCGGCACCGTCCTCGCCGGCGTGGGGCCCGGCGGTGCGGGACTGCTGACGCTGCGTCCCGTGCTCGCGGACGGGAAGGTCACGTTCACCGTCGAGAGCCTCACCGTGTTCGGGCGCTCCGTCCCCGTCGGCCGGCTCGGAGCGGGCGGCGGGTTCGGGGTGGACGGCCCCGGACCACGGGCGGGCACGCCGAAGGAGTACCCGCTCGGACTCCGGGCCACCTCGCTGCGGGTCCGGCCGGACGGCCTGCACGTCGACCTCGCGGGTGGGCCGAGCCGGCTGCCCGCCGCATGACGGAACGGCGGCACCGGGAACACTTCCCGGTGCCGCCGTACCGTGCCGGACGATCAGGCGCCGATCGGCCCCAGCATGCCCTCGCGCAGGCGCTGCAGGTTGCGCGAGAGGAGCCGGGAGACGTGCATCTGGGAGATGCCCAGCTCCTTGCCGATCTCGGACTGCGTCATCTCCTCGACGAACCGCAGGTGCAGGATGCGGCGGGCCCGCTCGTCGAGCTGGACGAGCAGCGGGGCCAGGGTGTGGAAGTCCTCGAAGAGTTCGAGCGCCGGGTCCTCGACGCCGATGAAGTCGGCGAGCGCGGCATCGCCGTCCTCGGCGTCGCCGCCGCCCACGACGGCGTCCAGCGAGGAGGAGTTGTAGCCGTTGGAGGCGAGCCGGGCCTCGATCACCTCGTCCTCGGAGAGGTTCATCAGGGCCGCCAGCTCCGCCACGCGGGGGGCGCGGCCGAGCCGGGAGCTCAGCTCCTCGGTCGCCTTGGCCAGCTCCACCCGGGCCTCCTGCAGCCGGCGCGGCACGTGGACCGCCCAGGAGGTGTCGCGGAAGAAGCGCTTGATCTCGCCCACGATGTACGGGACGGCGAAGCTGGTGAACTCCACCTCCCGGGAGAGGTCGAAGCGGTCGATCGCCTTGATGAGGCCGATGGTGCCGACCTGGACGATGTCCTCCATGTCGTCACCGCGGCCGCGGAAGCGACCCGCCGCGTAACGCACGAGCGACATGTTCATCTCGATCAGGGTGTTACGGGCGTACTGGTACTCGTGGGTCCCCTCCTCCAGTACCGCCAGTTCGTCGAAGAACACCTTCGACAGCTCGCGTGCGTCCGTCGGGGCGACCTTGCGGGGAGCCTCGACCAGCGGCAGGTTGCCCACCCGCGCCTCCGCACCAGCCCTCGTCTGCGTCGTCACCGTAGTCGGCACTTCGATGCCCTCCCTTGCCCCTCGACAACTGTTCCTGCCCCGTGGAGGCGTCGCCTACCCCCACTTCCCCGACCCATGCCGACGAATCTCGAACAATTTTTTTCCCCGCTTCCGCCCCGCCTCGCGAGGCGCCGCCGAAAGCGGAGGCCGGTGCGGTTCACACCAGCGCGAGGCGCGCCCTGACCCGCTTGCCCGACGGCAGCGGCTCGACGCTCACGCTCTCGCACACGGCCACGACGATCTCGACGCCGTGCTGACCGACGCGCGCCGGGTCATGGCCGCGGGGCACCGGCGACGCCTCACGCCCGTCGAACACCGAGATCTCCACGGCGTCCGTGAAGAGCTCCAGCAGGACCCGGCAGGGCCCCGGGGCGTGCCGCACCACGTTCGTGACCAGCTCACTGACCACCAGGCGGGCCAGATCGATGCGCTCGCCGGTCACGGCGTGCCCGGCCGACGACGCGGCGGACAGGAAGTCGGCGGCGAAGTCGCGTGCCGACGCGATCATGTCGTCCGTTCCGTCGTACGCGACGCTCGCCGACCGGGCAGGTCGTCGGGTCATGTTCTCCGCGGCGATCGCGTCCGTCATCGACGCCTCTCCTCCTCACACGGCTTTCTGTGTGTCGTCTCGTCCTGCGCATTTTCCCCCAGGCACGCGTTCCACACCGCCTGTATCCGAAGACGCGGACATCGGGGAAGGTACGCGGTCGGTTCTCTCCCCCGCCGCGAAGATAGGGTGGACGGGCGGGAAAGGCGACCCGTGGGCCCGGATCGACACGGAGGGAGTCCATCGGCCATGGACGAGAACCCCGACCCGTCCCGGCGGACGCCGGAGGAGACGACGCGGTCCGCCCGGGAGCTCATCGAGCTGCTCGAGGTGCTGTGGGAGCGCGGCAGGGACACCGTGTCGCCCACGCCCGTATCGGCCTCCCAGCTGCGGGTCCTGTACAGCCTGGACCGCGAGGAGGGGATCAACCTCCGCGCCCTGGGCGAACTGCTCGGCTCCGCGCCGCCGTCGGTGAGCCGGATGTGCGACCGGCTGGAGGCGCTCGGGTTCGTGCAGCGGCTGCCGAGCCCGGTGAGCCGGCGGCAGCTCGAACTGCACCTGACCGGTCCGGGCAAGGCGTATCTGCGCGACCTGCGGGTCCAGCGGGAGGAGTCCCTCCTGGGCGTCATCACCGCCATGTCGCCGACGACCCGCAAGGCGCTCCTGCGGGGGCTGACGGGATTCCAGGAGGCGTGGGAGAAGGCCGGGCACTCGCCACGGCCGGGCAGGCCGCTCAAGGACGCCCGATCGGCCTGACCTCGGCCGGTCGCCCGTGCCAGTCGAGGCAGACCACGAGGGCGTCGTCGTCCAGGGGTGTGTCGCCGTGGTGGGCGGCGAGTTCGCGCAGCAGGGCCGCGGGCACCTGGGTGGGCGGCAGGAGCCTCGTCGCCGTGAGCGCGCGGGCCAGCGCCCGCTGGCCGTAGCTCTCGCCGGCAGGCGAGTGCGCGTCGTACACACCGTCGCTGCCGAAGAGCAGCCGGTCGCCCGGCAGGACCGAGAAGCGCTCGACGACGTAGTCCGTCTCCTCGAACATGCCCAGCGGGAGCTGGGCCTCGAAGGGGACGGGCTCGACGGACCGGTCCCGCAGGCGCCACAGGCGGGGCGAGCCGGCGTCGACGACCTCGACCTCTCCCGTGTCGAGGGCGAAGCGCAGCAGCAGGACGGCGACGTGGGCGGCGCCCCGGTACCGCCCGTACACGGCCTGGTCCGCGAGGGCCGCCTGGTCGGCGAGGCCGAGCCCGGCGCGGCGGGCGTTGCGCAGGGCGTGGACGGCGAGGTTGCTCAGGAGGGCCGCCTCGATGCCCTCCCCCATGCCATTGGTGACGGTCAGCGTCAGGTGGTCGGCGGAGACCGACCAGTCGTAGTTGTCGCCGAAGATCGCGTAGGCAGGTTCCAGGTGCGCGCCGAGCTCGAACTCGGGGCGGGCGCAGGCCCGTCCGGGCAGCAGCTGCCACTGCATCTCGGCGGCGAGGGTCAGCCGGGTGGCCCGCCGGGCCAGTGCGTACAGGTCGGTGTCCCGCTCGGCGACGAGGATCTCGTGACCGAGCGCCTCGGCGATGCGCAGCAGTTCCGGCAGCAGGGGCAGGGGGTCCCGCTCGGGCGGCAGGGTCACCGTCAGGACGCCCATCCGGTCCCCGCGGACGGTGACCGGGAGGTGTACGGAGACGGCGTCGGCGTGCCGGGTGACGTGCGGCTCCTGCGAGCCGAAGGCCCGTCCCTGCGGGCTGTCGTGGACGGCCACGGGGTCGCCGGCGGCGGCGTCCGGGGTGGGGGGCACGAGTTGCAGGGAGCGCAGGCCGTAGTCGACCAGTCGCAGTTCCGCGAGCCGCGCTCCGTAGTGCTTCCGCAGGGCGTCCTGCACGACCGCCGGCAGGAGGTGCGGTGCGGCCTCGCGCAGAGCCGGTTCGACGGCGGCGATCTCGTCCACGTGCTGTTCTCTTCCTCTTCTCTGCTTACGGACCCCTGCCGCGCGGTCCCGGGTGCCGGGCCCGCGCGGCAGAGGTCGGCTATCTCGCGCCGCCGGCCGCGCTGAGCGCCTGCTCCACGTCGGCGTGGAGCGGGGTCGTCGTGGTCAGTCCGGTGATCTCCAGGATGCGCCGTACGGCGGGAGTCGGCGCGACGAGGTGGATGTCCCCCCGCGCGTCCCGCGCCGAGCGCCCCGCCCTGATCAGCACGTTCAGTCCGGAGGAGTCCATGAACTCGAGCGAGGACAGGTCGAGGACGACGTGGTGACGGCCGTGCAGGATCTGGTCGGCCAGATGCTGGTGGAGGAGGTCGGCCGTCTCGATGTCGAGCTCGCCGCCTACGGACAGCACCGCCGTGTCCGCGCCGCGAATGGCCACCTCGACGTCCAGGTTCACTGCTCGCTCGGGCATACTCCCTGCTTTCTGTGGATGGAGATCTACCGACGCCTACCCCGTCAGGAGACGCGCACGCCGATCAGGCAGGTGTCGTCGTCGGTGTCGGACCTGCTGTCGGTCAGCAGCGCGTCCAGCCGGGCTTCGAGGCCGTCCGCCGGCGCCTTCGCGGCGGCCAGGAGGTGGGCCAGGGACTCGTGCACGGAGGTGTCCCGGCGCTCGACGAGGCCGTCGGTGTACATGAGGATCGTGTCCTCGGCCTCCAGCCGGCACTCCGCCTCCTCGTACTCCGCCTCCGCGAGGGCGCCCAGGAGGAGCCCCCGGAGCATCGGGAGCGTGCTCGCCTCCTCGCCGCGCACCAGCACCGGCGGGAGGTGCCCGGCCCGGGCCCAGCGCAGGACGCGGGTCTCGGGATCGAACACGCCGCAGACGACGGTGGCCGTCACCTGCTCGGTGAGGTGGTGCGCGACGATGTTGAGCCAGGAGAGCAGCTGTCCCGGCCCCGCCCCGGTCACCGCGAGGCCGCGCAGGGCGTTGCGCAGGACGACCATGCCGGTGGCGGCCTCGATGCCGTGGCCGGCGATGTCGCCGACGCACAGCAGGATCTTCTTGGAGGGGAGTACGACGGCGTCGTACCAGTCGCCGCCGACCAGGGACTCCGTCTCGGCCGGCCGGTAGCGCACCGCGACGTCCAGGCCGGGGGCGTCGAGCGGGGCCCGGGTGGGCGGCATGATGGCGTGCTGCAACTGGAGGGCCAGGCGGTTGCGCTCGGCCGACTCCTGCTCCGTGACGGCGAGCTGGTCGCGGGTGGCCGCGAGGGCGACCTCGGTCCAGTGCTGTGCGGAGATGTCCTGGTAGGCGCCCCGCACGGCGAGGAGCGCGTCGTCGGGGTCGAGGACGGGTTCGGCGATGACCCGGATGTGCCGGGTCACGCCGTCCGGGCGGAGCAGCCGGAAGGCCGTCGAGGTCGCCCGTCTGTGGTGCAGGACGGCCTGCAGGAAACGGCCGATGGCGACGGAGTCGTCCGGATGGGCGTGGGCGGCGAGGTCCCGCAGCGAGACGGGGGTGTCCCGGGGGTCCCTGCCGTACAGGTCGAAGAGCTGGCTGTTCCAGGTGATCTCGCCGGTCAGCACGTGCTCCTCGAAGCCGCCGATGCGGCCGAGGCGCTGGGCGTGCTGGAGCAGGCTGGCGAGGCGCGCGGTCTCGTCCTCGATGCGCCAGATGAGGAGGACGCTGTCGCCGTGGCGGCTGATGCTCAGGTCGGCGACGGACGCCAGCGGCACCTGGTCCACGAGGGCCGTCACCCGGGCCCGCCGGGCGCGGAACGGCTCGCCGGTGGCGTAGACGCGCTCGACCCGTTCGAACAGCTCGCCCTCGCCGGCCGCCGCGGGGTACGCCTCCAGGAGCAGCGCGCCGTCGACGGCGCTCCTGGGGCGGCCGGCGGGGTCCTGGAAGTGCTCGTTGGCGTGCCGGATCCAGAAGTCCTTGAGGCGGCCCTCCGGATCCAGGTACGGGGTGAGGACGAGTGCGGGGTCGTAGAGCCCGCCGGCGAGGTCCACGAGCTCGGACACGCCGGTCGCGGGGCGCGGGACGACGGCGACCGGCGGGGCGGAGGCGATCTCCAGCGTGTGGCCGCACAGCTCGGCCAGTGCCTCGATCTGGCGCTCCACCGCCTGCGGCTGGGGCGGGAGCGGCCGGGGCCAGCAGATCTCCAGGACGCCGTGTATCCGGCCGCCGGTGCCGGCGGGTACGGCCACCCGGGCGCCGTCGGGGTGACGCGTGTGCCCGATCGAGGGGATGCCGGCGGCTTCGAGCGAAGGGAACCATTCGGTGCGGCGCCGGGTGAGCGCCTGGCGGGCGACCGTGGCCACACCCGGCGGGACGTAGCGCCAGCGCTCGGACTCCTCGGCTCCGAAGCCGGCGTGGCCGCAGAGCGTCAGCGAGGCGTCGGGCCCGACGGTCCAGACGGCGACGGCGGTGGCTCCCAGAGGTGCGAGGGCGTGTTCCAGGAGGGATTCGGCGACGGACTGGGTGTCGCCGGCGTTGAGCGCGGCGCTCTCGGCCGTGCGCAGGCGCACGGCGACCGACGCGTCGGGGGCGTCGTCCGTGCCGGACTCGTCGACGGCACGCCGGACGAAGTCGTCGGCGACCTCCGCGACCTGGTCGCGCGCGGCCTGGTTGACGATGTCGGCGGCCAGCTCCAGCTGCGACAGCCCGGCCTGGGCGGCGAGTTCGGCGAGCTGGCGCGCGGCCTGCGCCGGGCCGCACCGCAGGCGTTCGACGAGGACGCCCTTGGCCAGTTCGATCAGTGCGCGCCCGTCGGCCGCGGCGTGCGCCGCCTTCACCTCTCCGCGCAGCCGTTCCACCGTCGCGGCCAGCCGCCCGACGGTGTCGCCGTACGGGGCGTCGGCGGACCCCCGGCCGGGCGTCGCGCCGTCGGGCCGGCCGGGGGTCGGAGCGGGAACGGCGCGGTCCGGTACGGGGCCGTCGACGGCCCTGCCCGCGGAGGACTCGATGCCCAGGGGGCCGGGTCCGCCTGCCCGGCCGGTCGGGGCCTCGGCCCCGTCGGGGCCGACGGCGGGGGCGCCGCCGTGCTGGTGGGGTGCGCTCATGGCGCGGGACTCCTCGGATGCGACGGCCTGGGGCCGCGGACGGACGGGGCGGGGTACGGGGCGGGCGGCGCCCCGCGGGCTATCCGTCGCGCAGCCACCGCCGGATGCAGTCGATGAGGTCGTCGGCGTCGACCGGCTTGGTGACGTAGTCGCTGGCCCCGGACGCCAGGCTCTTCTCCCGGTCGCCGGGCATGGCCTTGGCGGTGACCGCGATGATCGGCAGGTCGGCGTGGGCGGGCATCTGGCGAATCGTCGCGGTCGCCGTGTACCCGTCCATCTCGGGCATCATCACGTCCATCAGGATCAGATCGATGTCCGGGTGCGCGGCGAGCGCGTCGATCCCCTTGCGGCCGTTCTCCGCGTGCAGGACCTTGATGCCGTGCAGCTCCAGGATGCCGCTGAGGGCGTACAGGTTGCGGGCGTCGTCGTCGACGACGAGGACGGTGCGGCCGTGCAGGCCGGGGTCGACGGTCCGCGGGGCGGGGACGCGCTGCTCCGCGCCGAGGAGCGGCACGACGTCGCCCGGCTGGTCGGCCGAGAGGTGCAGGGCGATCCGCTCACGCAGTTCGTCGAGGCTGGAGATGAGTTCCAGCGGGCGCTGCTCGGCCCGCTCCTGGAGGGCCCGCTCGTGGGCGGCGGCGAGCCGCCGGTTGTTGTGGGCGAGGACCGGGACGCCGCGCAGTGCCGGGTCCCCGTCGACGGCGTCCAGGAAGTTCAGTGCCTCGCCCTCGGCCATGTCGACCTCGAGGACGACGCAGTGGAAGGTCCGGGTGGCCAGGGCGGTCGCGGCCTCCTGCGGACCGACGGCCGTGATGACCTCGATGTCCTCCCGGTCCTGCGGGCTGCGCCCGGAACCGAGTTCGGCGACGGCGTTCTCGGCGACGAGGGACAGCAGGCCGCGCGGACGCTCCTCGATCACGAGGAGGCGCCGCGGCTGGCGCTCCGGCGCCGGTACGGGCGCGGCGGCGCGGGCCGGGGTGTCCGCCTCGTCCTCCGGCTCTCCGGCGGCGTCGCGGTCGAGGGGCTCGTGGGCGGACTCCTCCTGGAAGTCGGCTCGGGCCACGGGCAGGTAGAGCGTGAAGGTGCTGCCCTCGCCGGGCTCGCTCTCGGCGGTCAGGGCGCCGCCGAGCAGGTGGACGATCTCGCGGCTGATGGACAGGCCGAGCCCGGTGCCGCCGTACTTGCGGTTGGTCGTGCCGTCCGCCTGCTGGAAGGCGCCGAAGATGGCCTCCAGGTGCTGTGCGGCGATGCCGATGCCGGTGTCCTTGACCCGGAAGGCCACCACCGCGCCGCCGCGGTGGACCGTGCCGGGCAGCTCGTCGTCGGCGGCCGGCTCGATCCGCAGCTCGACGCTGCCGCGTTCGGTGAACTTGACGGCGTTGGACAGCAGGTTGCGCAGGACCTGCTTCAGGCGCGAGTCGTCGGTGAACAGGTCGACGGGCACGCCGGGCGCGGTGGAGATCGTGAAGGCGAGGCTCTGCTGAGTGGTGAGCGGCCGGAACGTCGCCTCGACGTAGTCGAGGAGCTGGCGCAGGGAGACCCGCTCCGGGTTGAGGTCCATCTTGCCGGCCTCGACCTTCGACAGGTCGAGGATGTCGTTGATCAGCTGCAGGAGGTCGGATCCGGCCGAGTGGATGATGCCGGCGTACTCGACCTGCTTGGCCGTGAGGTTGCGGGTCGGGTTCTGGGCGAGCAACTGGGCCAGGATGAGGAGGCTGTTGAGCGGGGTGCGCAGCTCGTGGCTCATGTTCGCCAGGAACTCGGACTTGTACTTCGAGGCCAGCGAGAGCTGCTGGGCACGCTCCTCCAGCTCCTGGCGGGCCTGCTCGATCTCCAGGTTCTTGGCCTCGATGTCGCGGTTCTGGGCGGCCAGCAGGGCCGCCTTGTCCTCCAGTTCGGCGTTCGAGCGCTGCAACTCGTCCTGCTGCACCTGGAGTTCCTCGGAGCGCGCCCGCAGCTCGTCGGCCAGCCGCTGGGACTCGCCGAGGAGTTCGTCGGTACGGGCGTTGGCGACGATCGTGCTGACGTTGACGCCCACGGTCTCCATCAGCTGGGCGAGGAAGTCCCGGTGCACGGAGGTGAACGGGGTGAAGGAGATCAGCTCGATGACGCCCAGGACCTGGTCCTCGACGACGATCGGCAGCACGACCAGGCTGCCGCGGGTGGTCCGCCCGAGGCCGGAGGAGATGGAGACGTAGTCGCCGGGCACGTTCTCGGCCGCGATGACCCGGCGGCTGCGGGCGGCCTGTCCGACGAGCGACTCCCCCAGCCGGAACCGGCTGTGGCCGTCGCTGTCGGCGGGGCGGCCGTAGGAGCCCACGAGGACGAGCTCGGTGCCGTCCTCCCCCTCCTGCGCGAGGTAGAAGGCGCCGTACTGGGCGGAGACGAGCGGGGTCAGCTCGTCCATGACGAGCTCGGCGACGACGGCCAGGTCGCGGTGGCCCTGCATCAGTTCGGAGATCCGGGTCAGGCTGGACTTGAGCCAGTCCTGCTCCTGGTTGGCGCGGGTCGTCTCGCGGAGCGAGCCGACCATCGAGTTGATGTTGTCCTTGAGCTCGGCGACCTCGCCCGAGGCGTCGACGGTGATCGAGCGGGTCAGGTCGCCCTCGGCGACGGCGCTGGCGACCTCGGCGATGGCGCGGACCTGCCGGGTGAGGTTGCCGGCGAGCTCGTTGACGTTCTCGGTGAGCCGCTTCCACGTGCCGGAGACGCCCTCGACCTCGGCCTGACCGCCGAGGCGGCCCTCGCTGCCGACCTCGCGCGCGACCCGGGTGACCTCGGCGGCGAAGGAGGACAGCTGGTCGACCATCGTGTTGATGGTCGTCTTCAGCTCCAGGATCTCGCCCTGGGCGTCCACGTCGATCTTCTTCGACAGGTCGCCGTTGGCGACGGCGGTGGTGACCTGCGCGATGTTGCGGACCTGGCCGGTGAGGTTGTTCGCCATGGAGTTGACGTTGTCGGTCAGGTCCTTCCAGGTGCCGGCCACGTTCGGCACCCGGGCCTGGCCGCCGAGGCGGCCCTCGGTGCCGACCTCGCGCGCGACGCGGGTCACCTCGTCGGCGAACGCCGACAGGGTGTCCACCATCGTGTTGATGGTGTCGGCGAGCGCGGCGACCTCGCCCTTCGCCTCCACGGTGATCCGGCGCGACAGGTCGCCCCGGGCGACGGCGGTGGCGACCTGGGCGATCGAGCGCACCTGGCCGGTGAGGTTCGACGCCATCACGTTGACGTTGTCGGTCAGGTCCTTCCAGGTGCCCGAGGCACCGCGGACCGTGGCCTGGCCGCCCAGGTTGCCCTCGGTGCCGACCTCACGGGCCACCCGGGTCACCTCGTCGGCGAACGCCGACAACTGGTCGACCATCGTGTTGATGGTGTTCTTCAGCTCGCGGATCTCGCCGCGGGCGTCCACGTCGACCTTCTGCGAGAGGTCGCCCTTGGCCACGGCGGTGGCGACGTGCGCGATGGAGCGGACCTGGGCGGTGAGGTTGCCGGCCATGGAGTTGACCGAGTCGGTCAGGTCGCGCCAGGTGCCGGACACGCCCTTCACGTCCGCCTGACCACCGAGGATGCCCTCCGTGCCGACGTCCCGGGCCATGCGGGTGACCTCGTCGGCGAACGCCGACAGCTGGTCGACCATCGTGTTGATGGTGTTCTTGAGTTCCAGGATCTCGCCGCGGGCGTCCACGTCGATCTTCTGGGACAGGTCGCCCTTGGCGACGGCCGTGGCGACCTGGGCGATGTCACGCACCTGCGTCGTCAGGTTGCCGGCCATCGCGTTCACCGAGTCGGTGAGGTCCGCCCAGGTGCCCGAGACCCCGGGCACCTCGGCCTGGCCGCCGAGCGTGCCCTCGGTGCCGACCTCGCGGGCCACCCGGGTCACCTCGGAGGTGAAGAGGGACAACTGGTCGACCATGCCGTTGAAGACGCTGGAGATCTCGCCCATGAGGCCGCTCGCCTCGTCGGGCAGCCGGGTGCCGAAGTCCCCGTCCCGGACGGCGGTGAGGCCGGCCAGGAGCTGTCGCAGCTCCGGCTCGCTCACGGCTGCGGCTCTCCGCCGGCGTGGCACGGCGGGACTCTCGATCGTCGTCTCGGACATGGCTCATCCTCGCTGGTTAGCCGGGCACCTGCCAAGGGGCTCGGCTGCCGACGGCCCCAGGTCCGGCCGTCACCCCTCCCGTACGTCTCCGGCCTCGCGACCGTTGCCGTACGACAATCAACAGGAGCCTACTCCCCCGTGATCGCCAGAGGGGAACGGCGGCGGATCAAGCGGCCGGAAACCTCCGGTCAGCACGCTGTTTCCCGGGGATCCGGCCGTCACGACGTGGCGGGCGTCACGTTCCCGCGCGACGGTATGCGTCCGGAAAACCGGGGTAGGCGCCGCACCGAGCCGGGCGGCCGGCGCCCAGGCGGCGAGGAGAGATCCACTGTGCTGATGGCCCATCCCGTGGTGCTGAGCAAGCTGGTCGAGGAGTACGAGGCGCTGAGCATGCTGCACGCGGAGAACGGCAGCCCCGAGGTGCGTCGGCGCGTGGAGGACCTCGCGTACACGCTGTGTGTGTCCACCGGTACCAGGGACGTCGACACGGCGCTGATCGCCGCCCGCCACCGGCTGCCGGGAGCGCGCCCCGAGGACGACTCGGTCCTGATGGCCTGAAGTGGTCCGGCCCGCGCCGGGGAGGGGCGCGGGCCGCTCCCCGGGACGTCGACGAAGGCGCCTGCCCGGCACGTGGCCCGGCAGGCGCCTTCGTCGTGCCAGGGGTCAGGAGGCCGGGACCTCGTCGACGAAGGCTGTGCCGGCACTCCGCAGTCCGGCGACCTTCGCGGCCACCTGGGCCGGCGTGAGGACCTGGTCCTTGACGTGCAGGACGTAGTCGACCTGCTGGTCGTAGGCGCGCGGGGTGGTCGAGGTCTGGCCGTTCAGGTCGATCAGCCACTGGTTGAAGTTGATCGACATGGGCCGCTCGGGCAGGTACTGGGCGCCGTGGGTGCCGAACTGCTGCCCGTCGACGTAATAGGTGATCGCGTTGTTGTCGATGGTCACGACGAGGTCGTGCCAGCCGGCGAAGCTCGTCCTGCTCTCGCTGTGCTGGTTCACGGCCTGCCAGGGGTCGGGGTTGTAGGTCTCCCACGAGGTCGTGTAGAGGATGTTGGCGGGCTCGCCCCAGCCGCCGTTGGGCAGGTACTCGAAGTCGTACTCGGCGTAGTCGTCGGCCATCGGCGCCTTGAGGTCGTTGATGGTGAAGAAGGTCTGGACGAGGTGGTCGCCGTCCGGTCCGGACACCGGCGCGTCCGAGAACCTGACCCGGGCCGCGTAGGTGCCGTTCCGGAACTTCGTCGCCTGGGTGAGGACCTCGGTGTGCCGGGTGGACTCGCCCGTCCCGGCGGTGGACGTCCGCAGGTTCATCACCTTGTTGCCGCCCTGGTCCACGAAGGTGACCTTCGAGGGGTCCCAGACGGCGCCGGGTACGCCCGGGCCGCCGGAGTTGGAGCGGACGCTCCAGCCGTGCGCCGCGACGGCGGGGTCCGTGTGCGCGGTGTAGCTGAAGTCGTCGAACAGGGTCTGCCCGCCGCCCGGCGGGTCGGTCGGGTCCGTGGGGTCGGTCGGATCCGTCGGGTCGTTGCCCTCGGGGGCGACGCCCCAGACCGTCGTGCCGTTCACCTGCGCGGTGACCTTGGTCCAGTCGGCGTACGCGGTCCGGCCCCCGCCGAAGGAGTAGTCGTCGCTCTGCTTCAGCGGCTGCCAGGTGGACTGGTAGAAGCGCAGTTGCATGTCGCCGGTGTCGGCGCCGGGCGCGAGCGTTCCCGCCCCCGGGGTGAACCCGATCTCCAGGTAGCGGTCGGCGGTGGCGGTGGGGTGGTCGAGGGTGCCGAAGGTGCCGGTGACGGAGGAGCAGCCGCGGACGGCCCACGAGCAGGCGAAGCGGTAGGCGGCGCCCGGGGAGTCCGCCTTGAAGTAGTAGCGGATCTTGACCTGGCTCAACTGGACGCCGGTGGAACCCGTGTTGCGGACCTTGAACCACGGTTCGCTCTGGTCGGCGGTGGCCCCGCCGGCGCTGGTGCGGTACTGGACGGCCAGGCCGTCGGCGGCGGCCGAGGCGGTGGTGACGGGCAGGGTGGCCAGCGCGGCGCTGCCCACGAGGGCGGTCAGGGCGAGGGCCGCGCGGGTGCGGCGGCCGAGGGGGCGAGTGCTCATCCGTGTCCTTTCGTTGGCTCCCGCTCGGTGCGGGAGGACGGGGGTGGGTGGTGCACGGCGGATCGCCGGAGGGTGGGGCCGGGGGGGCCGGGCATACGGGCGCGGCGGAGGCCGGTGTCACACGGGCGTGGGCACGGCGGCGTCCGGTGGCACGGCGTGCGGGACGCCGAGCGCGTCCAGCCGGGCGCGGTGCCCGGTGAGCCGGGCGGTGAAGTCCGGCCAGTCGGCCGTGGCCCCCCAGGCCCGCTCGGCGAGCGCGCACAGACGGGGGAAGCTCAGGTACTCGATGTGCGCGGGCGTGGTGACGAACTCGGTCCACAGCTGGCCCTGCGCGCCGAGGATCCGCTCGGCCAGGTGCGGTTCGGCGGCCGGGGGCGTGAGGTCCATGCCGTGCACGGTGCGCAGGCCGACGATCACGCCCGGCTGGGCGGCGGGTTCGCGGGGGTCGTCGCTGCGCGCGTAGTCGAGGTAGGTGGCGCGGTGGTCGGCGTAGACGACCTGGTGCCCGCGGCGGGCGGCCGCCCAGGCGTGCGCGGGTTCGCGCCAGCTCATCACCGTGCACTCCAGGGGCAGCGTGGTCCCGGTCTCGGCCCAGGCGACCGGTCGCCGGCCGGCCCGGACCACGTGCTCGGCGATGCGCGCCAGGAACCAGCCGTGCAGGGCGCGGGGGCCGGACAGACCCTCGCGCGCGGCGCGGGCGCGGGCTTCCGGGCTCTCCTCCCACTCGGTGGTGGGGCACTCGTCGCCGCCGATGTGGACGTGTGCGGAGGGGAAGAGGTCCATCACCTCGTCCAGGACCGTGCGGAAGAAGTCGAGGACGTGGTCGCCGACGCCGAGGACGTCGGTGCACACGCCCCACCGCGTCCAGACGTCGAGCCGCCGTTCGGGGCGGTTGCCCAGGGCGGGGTACGCGGCGAGGGCGGCGCGGGCGTGGCCGGGCACCCCGACCTCCGGCAGCACGGTCACCCCGCGGGCGGCGGCGTACCCGACGAGGCCGGCGAGTTCGGCCCGGGTGTACGAGCCGCCGTGCGGCCGGCCGTCGAAGCGCTCGCTGCCCGCCGGCCCGACCATCGACTCGGCCCGCCGGCCGCCGACCTCGGTGAGCCGCGGGTGGGCGGCCACCGGCATCCGCCAGCCCTGGTCGTCGGTGAGGTGGAGGTGGAGCACGTTCAGCTTGTGCAGGGCCAGGAGGTCGACGTAGCGGCGGAGGTAGGAGACCGGCTGGAAGTGGCGGGCGACGTCGAGCATGGCGCCGCGCCAGGGCCGGTGCGGCACGTCCGTGATCTCCACACCGGGCAGCTCCCAGTGGTCCGCGCCGCGGAGTCCGCCGGACAGGGCCTCGTAGGGCAGCAGTTGGCGGAGGGTCTGGACGCCGCGCAGCATGCCGGTCGGCCCGGCCGCGCGGAGCAGGACCCCGTGCGGCCCGACGGTCAGCCCGTACCCCTCCTCGCCGAGGCCGGCGAGGGTGGGGTCGACGGCGAGGACGAACGTGCCGTCCTCGGCGTGTGCGGGGCGGAGCCCGGTGAGCGGTTCGAGGTAGTCGCGCAGCAGGGCGGCGGCGGGTTCGGCACCGGGGGTGACGCGGAGCCGGGTGCCGGCGTCGAGACGGAACCGGCCGGGGCGCGGGGAGAGTTTGCCGGGGCGGGGTACCAGGGCGAGTTCGGGGCGTGGCAGGTCCACGGGACGGGTCTCCGGTGATCGGCGGGGCGCGGGACGGACGGCGGGGCGCGGCTCAGCCCTTGACTCCTCCGGACGCGAGGCCCGAGGTCACGTGGCGCTGCAGGGCGAGGAAGACGATCAGCGCGGGCAGGGCGAAGAGCGTGGAGGCGGCCATGGTGGCGCCCCAGTCGGTGCCGAAGGTCGACTGGAAGGAGGAGAGCCAGACCGGCAGGGTGCGGCTGTCCTGCTGCTTGATGATCAGGAAGTTGGCGTAGGTGAACTCGTTCCAGGCGGTGATGAACCCGAACAGGGAGGTGGCCATGAGGCCGGGCGCGAGGAGCGGGAAGGCGATCCTGCGGAACGCGCCCACCCGGGTGCAGCCGTCGACCTGCGCCGCCTCCTCGAGTTCGGGCGGGATGCCGGCGATGAAGCCGCGGAGCACCACGACGGTGAACGGCAGGGTGATCATGAAGTAGACGAGGGTCAGGGTGGGCAGCCGGTCGAGCATGCCGGTGTCGCGGGAGATGATGTAGACGGGGATGATCAGCGACTCCCACGGCGCCATCTGGGCGATGAAGACCGCCAGCATGAACTGCCGCCGGCCGCGCCACCGCAGCCGGGCCACGGCGTAGGCGGCGCCCACGGCGACGAGGAGCGCGAGGAGGACGGCGCTCAGCGTGACCAGGATGCTGTTGCGCCAGAAGAGGCCGAAGCCGTCCGCGTCGACGGCCCGCCGGAAGTGGTCGAGCGTCCACTCCCGGGGCAGCAGCCGGGGTTCGTAGGACTGGATGTCGCGGGAGGGCCGGAGCGCGGTGGCGACCATCCAGTACACGGGGAAGAGGCAGCTCACCACGGTCACGGTGGCGCCGCTCCACAGCGGGAGCCGTCGGACCGCGCGCCGGACGGCGGCCCGGCGGGAGGAGGGGTGAGGGGCGGGGTGCGGGGTCCGGGACGCCACGGGGGCTCCGGTGGTGGAAGCGGTGCTCACAGGTTCTCGCCCTCCTGACGGAACAACTGGCGGAAGTAGAGGACCAGCACGCCGCTCATCAGCAGGACCGTGAGCATCGAGGCGGCGGAGCCGAGGTCGTACCGCTGCTGGGAGAGCGCCGTCTGCACGGCGTACACCGGCAGGATGGTGGTGGCGTCGCCCGGGCCGCCGCGGGTCATCACCCAGATCTGGACGAAGGCCTTGAAGGTCCAGATGACCTCCAGGGACACCACGAGCATGAAGATCGGCCGGAGCAGGGGGAAGGTCACCGAGCGGAAGATGCGGGCGGCGCCGGCGCCGTCCATCCGCGCCGACTCGTACAGCTCGGCCGGGACGGTGGTCAGGGCCGAGTAGAGGGTGATCGCCGCGAACGGGACGGACTGCCACACGACGAGGACGACGACGATGGCGAACGCGGCGCCCTCGTGGGCGAACCAGGCGTAGCCCTCGAAGGAGTCGAGGCCGAGGCCGGTGAGGGTCTCGTTGACGATGCCGAACTCGGAGTGGAACAGCCACTGGAAGACGGTGGTGGCGGCCACCACGGGAACCGCCCAGACCAGCACCAGGGAACTGAGGACCGTCGTCCGGCCGATCCGGCCCAGCCGCTCGATCATCAGGGCGGCCAGCGTGGCGAGGACCATGATGGCGACCACGTTGACCGTCATGAACACGAACGTGCGCCGTACGACCTCCCAGAAGCGGGGGTCGGCCAGCAGGGTGCGGTAGTTGCGCAGCCCCACGAACTCGGCGTCGCCCAGGATGAGCTGGCGCAGCCGGAAGTCCTGCAGCGAGATGAGGATCGCGCGGGCGAGCGGATAGAGCAGCAGGTAGAGCATGCCCAGGACGGCCGGGGCGATGAGCAGGTAGGGCCAGGGCGATCCGCCGCTCGTACGGTGCGGGGCGGCGGTCCCGGCGGGGCGCCGTGCCGGGCGGCGGGTTGCGGAGCGGGGCGCGATCCGCTCTCGGACGGTCGACACGGCGCCTCCTCGTCTCGGACGGTCGGGGGACGGCGGGGCGGGGGTCAGGAGCCGCTGTTCAGGGTGGTGGTGATGGTCTGCGACGCCGTGGCGGCCGCGGACCTCGCGTCACGGCCGGTGAGCACGGCCGTCATGTAGTCCTTGATCGGGTTCTTGGCCTCGACGGCGGCCCACTGGGGCGTGTTGGGCGTGGCGTGGCCGTTGGCGGCGCCGACCGCCATCGCCGCGGCGCCCGGGTCGGCGGATACGGCGCCGGCCAGGGTGGTCCGGTTCGGCACGTAGCTCATGGTAAGCGCGAGCTTCTTCTGCCAGGCGTCGCCGGTGAGTTCGCGGAGGAAGGTGAGCGCCTCCTTCTGGTGCGCGGCGACGGCGGGCACGACCAGGTCGGAGCCGCCGGTGAAGACGGCGCCCGGGGTGTCCGCGGTCTTGCCGGGGATGGGGAAGAATCCGAGCTTGCCCTTGAGTTCGGGGTTGTTCTGGGTGACGACGGCGGCGCCTCCCGGGGCGGCGATGATCTGGGCGATCTGCCCCTTGGCCATCACCTCGGCCTGGAGCGGCTGGGCCTCGTCGGAGTCCTTGGGGCCCTTGCCGAGCGCCTGGAGCCGCTGGTAGAAGGCCATGGCCCGCAGGGCCTCCGGGCTGTCGAGGCCGCCCTTCCAGCCGCCGCCCTCCCGGACGGCGAGGTCGCCGCCCTCGTCCCAGACGAAGCCGGCCAGGGCGTACCAGTTCTGGCCGGGCAGGTAGATGCCCTGGGTGCCGCCCCGGTTGAGCTTCTCGGTGGCCGCGATCCACTGGTCGCGCGTCTTGATCGTGGTGGCGTCGACCCCGGCCTGCCGGAAGAGGTCGGTGCGGTACACGACCACGCGGTTGGCGGCGTAGTACGGGATGCCGTACTGCTTGCCGTCGTACGCGCCCGGCTCGGCGAGGCCCTTCAGCCAGCTGTCCCCGCCGAGCTCGGCGACCTTGTCGGTGAAGTCGGTCAGACCGCCGCTCTGGGCGTACTGGGCGACCTGGGTGTTGCCCACCTCGATGACGTCGGGCGCGTCGTTGCTGGCCAGGGCGGCGGTGACCTTCTCGCCGATGCCGTCCCACTCCTGGATCTGGATCTTCACGTCGATCTCGGGGTGGGCCTTCTCGAAGCCCGCCTCGAACTCCTTCTGGAAGGCGTCCGAGACGCTGTCCCGCATCAGCCAGACGTCGAGGACGGTCCTGCCGGCGGCGGCGTCGTCGGACGGACCGCCCGGAGAGGAGCATGCGATGAGCCCGCTGCTCAGCAGCATGGCGCCGAGCAGAGCCGGGGAGCGGTACTTCACGGTTCACCTCTGGGGCTGGGGACGGACGGCACACGGAGCACGACACACGACCAGCACGCTTGACCAGTTACCTGCCACGGGCTTACCAGTCGGTGCGGGGATGAAAATGGCATGGACCAATCGCGGCGTCAACCCTCCTGTACAGAAAGGGACTTCACCCTCATAGCTCCCACGTGACGTCGAGCAAGGGCAGGTAAGCGCACACTGGTCGCCTGACCAGCAGACCAGTTATGATGACCAGTGCCCGTGTCGCCGACGAACGAGAGACCCGCATGGAGATCGACGCCGCCGCCTCCGGTGCGGTACTCAAGCGCGAGCGCGTCCGGGACGCGATCCTCGAACTCGTCGAGGCACGCCGCCCCGGCGACGCCATCCCTTCCGAACGGGTGCTCAGCGCCGAACTGGGCGTCTCCCGGCCCACCTTGCGCGCGGCGGTCGACGAACTCGTCGTCGCGGGGCTGCTGGTGCGCGAGCACGGCCGGGGCATGTTCGTGGCCGCCGAGAAGATCACCCAGGAACTGGTCTCGGACCGGCACGCCTTCAGCCTGCCGCGGGCCGGCGGGGTGTGGACCAGTCGGCTGCTGGAGTTCCGGACCCTGCCCGCGGGCGCCCGGGTGGGCCGCAAGCTGCGGATCTCACCGGCGGCGGAGATCCGGTACGTGGCGCGGCTGCGGCTGGTCGACGGCTCGCCGATGGCCATCGAGTACCTGCACGTGCGCGCCGACCTCGTCCCCGACCTGACCAGTGACGAACTGGAGCAGGGAGACCTGTACGAGCACCTGCGCGACCGGCACGACGTGCAGGTCAGCGAGGCGGTGCAGTCGATCGAGCCGACGGTGGTGACACGCGCCGAGGCCGACCTGCTGGACGTGCCCGAACTCTCCCCCGCGCTGCTCTTCGAGCGCCTCACCACCGACACCCGCAACCGGCCGGTGGAGTACGTGCACTCGCTCTACCGGGGCGACCGCTACCGCATCGTGTCCCGCCTCGCGCTGGGCCCCCGCGCCGAGGCCCCGGCGCCGAGCGAGGGGCATCACCCCGGCATCCCGCCGGGCGACTTCACCGGCGGGGATCCCGTCACGTTCTCGACCCGCGGGGTCGTCCAGCACGGCATGTGAGTCACGGGGCGGCGGACGGCTCGGGGCGGACGGAGGTCCACCCCGCCGGAACGGTCCCCCGGTGCCCCCGTGCGCCGAGGGCCGGCCGCGGAGCCTCACCCCGCGACCGGCCCCTTGTCCGGCCCCCGTTCTCCGGTCCCTACTGGGCCATCTCGTACGCCCCCGAGAGGGCCTCGACCCGCTGCCAGACCCGCTCCGACCGCGCCTCGTCGACGACCGGGCGCCGGACCGAGCCCAGCGCCCACAGCTGCTGCTGCTCGGTCGCGGAGTCCTTGCCGTGCAGTTCGACGGCGTGCGCGGAGAAATCACGGACGAGGACGGCGAACAGTTCGTCGAGGACGTCCTCGTCGAGGCCGGTGAGGTCCGCCTGCTCCAGGACCAGCTGGCCGTGGACGACGAGCGCGAAGAGCTGGCCGACCGCGAGGAGGAGGTCGAGGTCGCGGCTCTGCTTCTCGTCGGGAGCGGCCGTGGTGACGAACTCGCAGAGCGCGTCCGCCTGTTCCCGGAACCGGGCGACGTTGGGCAGGTGGGCGAAGGTGTCGTAGGCGGTGCGCCAGTCGTGGAAACGCACCGATCCCAGACCGCGGGCCGGGCCCTGGCGGAAGAGGAACGTGTCGTCGGCCGCGTCCAGGCGGGTCGGGACGGGCTCGTAGGCGACGGGCTCCAGCAGGTGGTTGCGCATGAACTTCAGGATCAGCGCCAGGTTGACGTGGACCGTGCCCTCCAGCTTCGGCAGCCCGCGGATCTCCACGGCGGCCTGGGCGAAGTAGTTGTCCTTCTCGAACCCCTTGGCCGCGATGACGTCCCACATCAGGTCGATGACCTTCTCGCCCTCCGTGGTCACCTTCATCTTCGTCATCGGGTTGAAGAGGAGGTAGCGGCGGTCGTCGGGACCGGCGGAGCGGAAGTAGTCCACGGCCCGGTCGCTGAAGAGCTTCATGCCGACGAGGCGGACGTAGGCGTCGGTCAGCTCGCGGCGCACGTGCGGGAACGCGGTGACGGGGCGGCCGTAGAGGATGCGGTTGTGCGCGTGGGTGACGGCCTCGTACATCGCGTGCTCGCAGATGCCGATGGAGGCGGTGCACAGGTTGAACTTGCCGACGTTGACCGTGTTGAGGGCGGCGTCGAAGGCGGCGCGGCCGGTGTGCAGGACGTCCTCGGCGGCCACCGGGTAGTCCTCGAGCCGGAACTCGCTGACGTACTTCGACGAGTCGACGACGTTCTTGACCAGGTGGTACGCCGGGTGGCGGCTGTCGGCGGCGAAGAAGACGTAGCCGTCGGGGCCTTCCACGTCGGTGCGGCGGCCGAAGACGGAGACGAGTCCGGCGGCGTTGCCGTTGCCGATGTAGTACTTGGAGCCGGTGGCGCGGAAGCCGCCGTCGGCGTCGGGCTCCAGGAGCATGTCCGTGGAGTAGATGTCGGCGCCGTGGGACTTCTCGGACAGGCCGAAGGCGAACACCTGGCCCTGCGCGAGGAGTTCGGCGGCGCGGCCGCGCGCGGCGGCGTTGTCGCTCTGCCAGACCGGGCCGAGGCCGAGGATGGTGACCTGCCAGGCGTACCAGTAGTCGAGGCCGTAGAAGCCGAGGATCTCGTTGAGCGCGGCGATCCGGGCGGTGTCCCAGCGCCCGTCCTGCCCGTCTCCCTCGGACGACGGGGTCAGGAAGGTCGCGAACAGCCCTTCCTTGGCGGCGAAGGCGAGGAAGTCGCCGAGCCAGGCCCGGGTCCGGTAGTCCTCGATCAGCTGTCGCTTGCCGCGCTCCTCGAACCAGTCGACGGTGGCGCGCAGCAGCCGGCGGGTCTCCGGATCGAAGTGCGCGGGGTCGTAGGTGCGCGGGTTGAACAGCAGCGGGTCGGCCATGGTTGCCGCCTTTCGACTGGAGGAGGGAAGGGGTGGGACGTACGGGCTGAGCGGTACGGCCGGTCAGTGTCCGGGACCGAACCGGCCGAGGGTGGCGAGGACGTCGTCGAGCCAGGCGAGCATCATGCGTTCGTACGCGATGCCTCCGCGCAGGACGGCGTGCTGGAGTTCGCGCTCGGGGTCCGGCGCGACGGGGGCGGCGGGCTCGGCGTCCGGCGCGTCGCGGTCGACGTGCCCGGCGCCGGGGGCCCCGGGGACGGACCCGGGGAAGTCGCGCGCCTCGCCCGCGAGGTAGTGGGCCAGCCGGGCCGCGTGGGCCTGCTTGTGCCGTTCCACCTCGCTCATCAGGGCGGCCGGATCGTCGAAGGCGGCGCCGCGGATCTTGACCGCGAGGTCGTGCCGGACGCTCTCCGGCTCGATCGGTTCGTGCAGCCAGGAGGAGAGGGCGGCCCTGCCGAGGTCGGCGACGGAGTACTCCTTCTTGTCCGGGCGCCCCTGCTGGGGCACGTCCCGGACGTCGACCCAGCCGTCGTTCTCCATGCGCTTGAGCACGCGGTAGATCTGCTGGTGGGTGGCGGTCCAGAAGTACCCGATGGACCGCTCGAACCGGCGGGCCAGCTCGTAGCCGGAACCCGGCTTCTCCAGCAGGGACACGAGGATCGCGTGTTCGAGCGCCATGGCTCCGATCTTGCTATGCAACGAGTTGCATAGACAAGCGTCGGGACTCCGGTGAGACGCGGCTCACCCGCCGCCCGTGCCCCACGGCCCCCCACCGCATCACGTCAGGCACCCGTGTCCCCGCACACGGCGGATCGTGCGCAGAGCCTTGCCACTCCCCTCGGCGCGCCCTATCGTCGCCGCCGGAAAGCGCTTTCTCCCCAAGGGAGTTGGCCGC
The DNA here is from genome assembly GCF_050917515.1 of Streptomyces sp. JL2001. Classification (NCBI taxonomy): domain Bacteria; kingdom Bacillati; phylum Actinomycetota; class Actinomycetes; order Kitasatosporales; family Streptomycetaceae; genus Streptomyces; species Streptomyces sp. JL2001. Next base: position 820,064 of record NZ_CP169421.1, read on the forward strand.
TCCCCTCTTCGCGAATCCATTGGGAAGAAGGGACAGAAAGCGCTTCCATCGCACGATCGGCATCGATGTCCTCGCAGCTCCACTTCCCCCGAGGCCCCACCGACCCGGTCGTCGACGAGCGGCACCACCCCTGCCGGACCGACCGGCCCGGCAGGCGACGACCCACCGGGAGACTGTGATGAAACGACGAGGCGTACGACGGCTCCAGGCGGCGCTGGCCACCATGGCCCTCGCCGCCGCCACGGGAGTGCTGCTGACGATGCCGGAGGCGTCCGCGGCGACGGGCGGCGCCACCGGCTACGCGACACAGAACGGCGGCACCATCGGCGGCGCGGGCGGTCAGACCGTGCGGGCCACCACGGGCACGGCGATCCACGCGGCCCTGTGCGGCCGGGCCAGCAGCAGCACCCCGATCACCATCGAGGTCGAGGGGACCGTCAACCACGCCAACACGGCCAAGGTGTCGGGCGGCAGCTGCAACACGGCGGACGGCGTGATCGAGCTCAAGCAGATCAGCAACGTCACCATCGTCGGCGTCGGCGGCGGGGCGGTCTTCGACCAGCTCGGCATCCACATCCGCGAGTCCAGCAACATCATCATCCAGAACGTCACCGTACGGAACGTCAAGAAGTCGGGCTCACCCACGTCCAACGGCGGTGACGCCATCGGCATGGAGAGCAACGTACGCAACGTCTGGGTCGACCACGTCACCCTGGAGGCCTCGGGCGGCGAGTCGGAGGGTTACGACGGCCTCTTCGACATGAAGGACAACACGCAGTACGTGACGCTGTCCTACAGCATCCTGCGCAACTCCGGACGCGGCGGGCTCGTCGGATCCAGCGAGACCGAGCTCTCGAACGGCTTCATCACCTACCACCACAACCTGTACGAGAACATCGACTCCCGCACCCCCCTGCTGCGGGGCGGTATCGCCCACATCTACAACAACCACTACGTGAGCCTCAACGAGTCCGGCATCAACTCCCGGGCCGGGGCGCGCGCCAAGGTGGACAACAACTACTTCGAGGACTCCAAGGACGTCCTCGGCACCTTCTACACGGACGCCGCGGGGTACTGGCAGGTCAGCGGCAACATCTTCGACAACGTGACCTGGTCGAGCCCCGGCACGGACTACAACCCGGCCGGTCCCGACCCGCAGTCGAACACCACGGTGTCCATCCCGTACGCCTACAGCCTCGACGCGGCCTCCTGCGTACCGGACGTCGTGCGCCAGACCGCGGGCTCCGGCACGGGCCTCCGGGTGTCGAACGGCACCTGCTCGCCGCAGACGCCGACTCCGACGCCGACCGGGACCACGCCGACCCCCACGAACCCGACTCCGACGCCGACGCCGACCACGCCGACCCCCGGGCCGACCCAGCCGAGTGGCACGAACCTCAGCATCGGGGCGGGCTCCGACGGCTCCAGCAAGGCGGACGGCACCAGCTACGGCAACGTGCGGGACGGCAACACCGCCACGTACTGGTCGCCGGCCGGCTCGACCGGTTACGTCTCGATCAAGTGGGGCTCCGCCACCGCGGTCTCGATGATCGCCATCCGTGAGACCTCGGGCGGGGCGGGCCGCATCGGGGCCTGGCGGGTCCTCAACGGCGACACGGGAGCGGTCCTGACCTCGGGCAACGGCGCCGGCGTCATCACCTTCCCGAAGACCTCGCTGCTCAAGATCACCTTCGAGATCACCGGCTCGACCGGAACTCCGCAGGTCGCCGAGTTCGAGACCTACGCAGGCTAGAGACGGCGCCGGCACACCGGAGCGGGTCCGCCGACACCGTCGGCGGACCCGCTTCGCGTCGCCCCGCCGCCTCCGCCGGTCCCCGCGGTGCGCGAGCCCGGGCCGCACCCATTGACCCACCGGCCCTACTTCGCGGTAACTTACCGTCGGCAGAGCAGAGGGGGCAGGCTCGTGGCAGACCACGATCTCACCGGCTTCACCCAGGGCACGTTCACCCACGACGGCGCCACCCGGCGGGTGCTGCGCCGGGGCACCGGACCCGCCGTGATCGTCCTGGCGGAGATCCCGGGCATCACGCCCAAGGTCCTGGAGTTCGCCGAGCGCGTGGCGGCGACGGGCTGCACGGCCGTCCTCCCGGTGCTCTTCGGGACGCCCGGCCGCGACCCGAACCCCGCCGCCCACGGCTGGGCGCGGACCGGCCTCACCACGGCGTCCGCGCTGTGGCGGGTCTGTGTCAGCCGGGAGTTCACGCTGCTGGCCACCGGGCGCAGTTCGCGTGTCGTGTCGTGGCTCCGGGCGCTGGCCGCGGCCGAGCACGAGCGGTGCGGCGGCCCCGGGGTCGGCGCCGTCGGCATGTGCCTGACCGGCGGGTTCGCCCTCGCCATGGCCACGGACGACCGGCTCGTGGCCCCCGTCCTGTCCCAGCCGTCGCTGCCGCTGGCCGTCACCCCGGGCCGCGCGGCCGGCATCGACATCGATCCGCGCGAGCTCGCGATCGTGCGGGGGCGCTGCGAGCGGCAGGAACTCCAGGTGCTCGGGCTGCGCTTCCGGAGCGACCGGCTCGTGCCGGAGGACCGCTTCGCCTTCCTCCGGCGGGAACTGGGCGACGCCTTCGTCGCGGTCGAGCTGGAGGACGACGCCGCGAACCCGGAGGCCGTGCTCGCACCGCACTCCGTCCTCACCGAGCACCTGATCGACGAGCCCGGTCAGCCCACCCGGCAGGCCCTGGACATGGTCCTGGACCTGTTCCGCACCCGGCTGCTCGGCGAGCAGCCGGGTGCCGTCGGCTGATCCGGGCGGACGGGCCCGCGGGCAGGCACCGGCCCCGCGCTCCGGCCGCCCCCTCGTCCCGGCACCGGCCCCGCGCTCCGGGGCCCCGATCAGGTGCCGAGGTTCCGCCACAGGAAGGTGTGCACCAGGGCGTTGTTGTGGGCGGACTGCTCGTTGTCGCCGGCGCCCGCGTGGCCGCCCCCGGTGTTCTCGTGGAACAGCACCCGGTGGCCGAGTTCGCGCAGCCGTGCCGCCGTCTTGCGGGCGTGGCCGGGGTGCACGCGGTCGTCGCGGGTGGAGGTCATCAGCAGCACCGGCGGGTAGGTCCGGTCGGCGGCGAGCCGATGGTAGGGGGACAGCGCGCCGAGGTGGGCGCGGTCCGCCTCGTCGTCCGGATCCCCGTACTCGGCGATCCAGGACGCGCCGGCGAGCAGCCGGTGGAAGCGGAGCATGTCCAGCAACGGCACCTGGGCGACGATCGCGCCGAACAGTTCCGGGTGCCGGGTGAGCATCGCGCCCATCAGCAGTCCGCCGTTGCTTCCCCCGGCGGCTCCGAGCATGGCCGGTGTGGTGATGCCGCGCGCGACGAGGTCCTCGGCGACGGCCGCGAAGTCGTCGAAGGCGCGGGTCCGGTGGGCGCCGAGCGCGGCCTGGTGCCACGCGGGTCCGTACTCGCCGCCGCCCCGGATGTTGGCGATGACATGGGTGCCGCCCCGCTCCAGCCAGCCGCGGCCCGTCACGGCCCCGTAGGAGGGGGTGAGGGAGACCTCGAACCCGCCGTAGCCGTAGAGCAGTGCGGGGCCGGGGCCGGTCGACGCGTGGTCCGGGCCGATCACGAAGTACGGCACGCGCGTCCCGTCCCGTGAGGTGGCGAAGTGCTGCGCGACGGCCAGCCCGGCGGTGTCGAAGCGGGCCGGGGCCTCCTTGAGGACCTCGCTGTCGCCGCCGACCACCCCGCGGTGGAGCGTGGACGGCTGCAGGAATCCCGACACGTCCAGGAAGTACTCGTCGGAGACGTCCGGGTCGGTGTCGACGACGCTCACGGCGGACAGCGCCGGGACGTCCGCCAGCGGCTCGCGCGTCCAGCCGCCGCCGGGGGCGGGGGTGAGCACCTCGATGTGGGTAGTGACGTCGCGCATCGTCTCCAGGATCAGGTGCCGGCGGGTCCAGGAGTGTCCGGCGAGCGCCGTCCGCGGGTCCGGGGCGAAGAGCACCTCGGCGTCCCGGCCGCCGGCCAGGAAGGCGTCGAAGCCGAACGCGAGCAGCGAGCCCGCCCGGTGTCCGAGCCAGTCGGACTTCAGGGTGACCACGAGGTGGTCGCGGTGGGCGTACGCCTCGGCGTCCTCCGGGACGTCGATCCGTACGAGCGTGCCGTCGGCGGCCAGCAGGAACTGCTCGCTGCGGAAGAAGTCCAGGGAGCGGCCGACGAAGTCCCGCTCGTAGCCGGGTGTGGGGTCGTGGGTGCCCCAGGCCGACACGTCGGCCGTCTCCGCCTCGAAGACCAGGGCGGCGTCCTCCAGCGGGGTCCCCCGCCGCCAGCGGCGCACGGTGCGGGGGTAGCCGGAGTCGGTGACCGAGTCCGGTCCGAGTTCGGCGCCGACGAAGACGGTGTCGTCGTCGATCCAGCCGATCCGGGTCTTGCCCTCGGCGACCCGGAAGCCGTCCTCGACGAAGGCCCGGGAGGCGAGGTCGAACTCGCGGACGACGACGGCGTCGCCGCCGTCGCGGGACAGGCACACCAGGGCCCGGTCGTAGGCCGGCCTGCGCACCCGGGCGCCGGCCCACATCCACTTCTCGCCCTCGGCGGCGGCCAGCGCGTCGACGTCGAGAAGGACCTCCCACTCGGGGAGGTCCTTGCGGTACTGCTCCAGCGTGGTGCGCCGCCACACACCGCGGACGTGGTCGGCGTCCCGCCAGAAGTTGTAGAGGTATGCGCCCCGGCGGGTGGTGTACGGGATGCGGTCCGAGGCGTCGAGGACCTCCCGCAGCCGTTCCTTGCGTTCGTCGAAGCCGGCGTCGGCGGCCAGTTCGGCCCGCGTCTCGGCGTTCCGCTCGGCCACCCACTCCAGCGCTTCCGCGCCCTCGACGTCTTCCAGCCACAGATACGGGTCGTCTTCGCTCACACGCCGCATTGTGCAGGTCCGGGGGCTGTCGCGGCCACCTCGTCCTCCGCCGCCGGGGTCCGGCGGCGGAGGACGAGGTGGCGTCTGCCCGGCTCCGCCGTCAGACGCGGCGCCAGCGGCTCATTCCGAAGGAGAACAGGCCGAACAGCGCGAGTCCGGCCGCGAGGGCGACGAGCAGCCACGGTCCGGCGCCGGTCTGCGCGAACGAGCGGATGGCGTCGTCCATGCCCTTCGCCTCGTCGGGGTCGAAGTCGATCGCCGCCCGCAGGGCGAAGTACCCGACGGCGGCCAGCAGGACGCCGCGCGCGACACCGCCGGCCACGCCGGTGACGTCCATGTAGCGGCGCGCGTTCTCGGACATCGCCCCGTCCAGATGCTTGCGGTACTTCCTCCGGACCGCCCGGGCGGCGATCCACAGGCCGGCGACGACGATGCCGACGGCCGCCGCGCCGACCAGCCACCGGCCGGCCGGGAGGGCCAGCAGACGCGCGGTGGCGTCCTGGCTCTGGCGGTCGGTCTCGCCGGCGCCGCTGTCCCCGGCGCCGGCGGCGAAGGCCAGGACGACGGCCGCCACGAACGCGTAGAAGACGCTCCTGACGGCGGACAGCGCCCGCTTGCCCGGCTTGTGCCCGTCCGGGCCCGCGGCTCCGAAGACCGCCTCGGTGAGCCGCCACAGGGCCATGCCGACGAGTCCGGCGCCCAGCGCCCACAGCGGGACGGCGCCGGCGGGGGTGGCCGCGATCTGCTCCAGCGCCCCGCCCCGGTCGGCCTGCTCACCCCCGCCCGTCATACCGATCCGTACGGCGAGGACGCCGATCAGCAGGTACAGCACACCTCGTGCCACGAAGCCGGAGCGGGCGCCCACTCTCACCGCGTCGCTCCGGGCCACGCTGCGCATCGAGGATCTCGGCGAATGCGCGTCAGCCATCTCTCTCCCTCCCTCGGTGCGGTCGTCGGGCTACCAGCGGTACCAGCGGCCCGAGCCGCCCTTCGGCCGGGCCACGAAGCCCAGCAGCCACACCACGAGCAGGATCACGGCGATCCACCAGAGTGCCTTCAGCGCGAATCCGGCGCCGAAGAGAATCAGTACGAGAAGCAGAACGAGAAGAAGGGGAACCATGTTTATCAACCTCCGGAGTGCCGCTTACCCTGCCTTCACACCTCCATTCCGATGGATTTTCGGGTTTCTCGTCGACAATCCCGGGAATTCGGCGCGCCGCCTCCAGAGAAAATCAGGATTTCGCGTTTACGGGGGCGCGGACAGGTCAGACGCCCTGACGTCAGGCACGATCCAACGCGCAGGGAGTGATCGACTGTGTCCGGTGAGCAGAAGATGAAGGCCAAGGGCGAACAGACCAAGGGAAAGGCCGAGGAAGCGGCCGGGCGCGTGACGGGCAACGAGCGCCTGAAGGGCAAGGGAAAGGCCGACCAGGCGAAGGGTGAGGCGCGTTCCGCCAAGGAGAAGGCGAAGGACGTCTTCAAACACTGACATCCGCCGGGAACACTCCGCCGACGTCGCGCACCCGAGGACGTCGACGATCGCCGAGAGGGCCGCTCCGGGGTACGGAGCGGCCCTCTCGGCGTGTCCGCGCCGCCGTACCCCGCGCGGGGCGTCGGCCGGGCGCCGGATCAGCAGATGCGCGGCAGCTGCTCCCCGAGCGGCAGGTCGACCACGCGGGTGCCGCCGAACCCGGTGCGCGCCACGACGAGACCCGGGTGGGACTCGACGGCCTCGCCGATGACGGCCGCGTGCCGGCCCAGCGGGTGTACGTGCAGGGCGTCGAGGACGGCGTCCGCGTGCGCCCGCGGGACGAAGGCGACCAGCTTGCCCTCGTTGGCGACGTAGAGCGGGTCGAGGCCGAGGATGGCGCAGGCGTTGGCGACGGCGGGGGGTACGGGGACCTTGGCCTCCTCGATGACCACGCCCGTGCCGGAGGCCGCCGCGATCTCGTTCAGGGAGGCCGCCAGCCCACCGCGGGTGGGGTCGCGCAGGACGTGGATGTCGGGGGTGACGGCGAGCATGGACCGCACGAGCCCGCCGAGCGGGGCGCAGTCGCTCTCGATGTCGACGCCGAACTCCAGACCCTCCCGGACGCTCATGATCGCCACTCCGTGGAGTCCGATCTCGCCGCTGACGATCACGACGTCTCCCGGCACCACGCGCTGCGGGCGCAGGTCCACCCCGTCGGGGATGAGGCCGATGCCGGCGGTGTTGAGGTAGATGCCGTCGCCGTGTCCGGCCTCGACGACCTTCGTGTCGCCGGTGGCGACCTCGACCCCCGCGGCCCGGGCGGCGGCGCCGAGGGCCTCGGCCACCCGGGCCACCGCGGAGACCTCGACCCCCTCCTCCAGGATGAACCCGCAGGACAGGTAGGCGGCCTGGGCCCCGCTCATCGCCAGGTCGTTCACCGTGCCGTTGACCGCCAGGTCGCCGATGCTGCCGCCGGGGAAGAAGAGCGGCCGGACCACGTAGGAGTCGGTGGAGAAGGCCATCCGGACGCCGCCCAGGGTGAGCGCCGCCGAGTCACCGAGCCCGGCCAGGAGCTCGCCGCCGAAGGCCGGCGCGAACAGGTGCTCCACCAGTTCGGCGGAGAGCGCGCCGCCGCCGCCGTGCCCCATGACGATGCGGGGACGGTCGCGCAGCGGAGCCGGGCACGTCCAGCCGGTGATGTCGAGTGCGGTGTCAGGCAACGGGGCTCGCCTCCCGGGACGCGGCGGTGCCGGAGGAAGCGGCCGGGGTGAGGCCGAGCCGGCGGTAGAGGTAGTACGCGGCGCAGGCCCCTTCGCTGGAGACCATCGTGGCGCCGAGCGGGGTGCGCGGGGTGCACCGGGTGCCGAACGCCTCGCACTCGTGCGGTTTGAGCAGGCCCTGGAGCACCTCGCCACTGCGGCACTCGGCGGGCTCGCGGGTGTCGATGCCGGTCACCGAGAAGCGGTGCTCGGCGTCGAACTCGCGGTACCGGGCCGACAGCCGCCAGCCGCTGTCGGGGATGACGCCGATGCCGCGCCAGGCACGGTCGGTGACCTCGAAGACGTCCTCCAGCATGGCGAGGGCCGCCGGGTTGCCCTCGGGTCGTACGGCCCGTTCGTAGGCGTTGTCGACGGTGTGCTCGCCCCGTTCGAGGAGGTGCACCGCGCGGCGTACGCCCTCCAGGATGTCGAGCGGCTCGAAGCCGGTGACCACGATCGGCACGCGGTGGCGCGCCGCCAGGTCGGGGTACTCGCCCGTCCCCATCACGCTGCACACGTGCCCGGCCGCGAGGAACCCCTGCACGCGGCAGCTCGGCGAGTTCATGATCGCCTCGATCGCCGGGGGGACCCGGACGTGGGACACGAGCAGGCTGAAGTTCGTGATGCCGAGCTTCCTCGCCTGGTACACCGTCATCGCGTTGGGCGGCGCCGTGGTCTCGAAGCCGATGCCGAAGAAGACCACCTGGCGGTCGGGGTTCTCCTGGGCGATCCGGAGCGCGTCGAGCGGGGAGTAGACGACCCGTACGTCGCCGCCCTCGCCGCGCACCTGGAAGAGGTCGCGGCCGGTGCCGGGCACGCGGAGCATGTCGCCGAAGGAGCAGAAGACCACCCCCGGGCGGGAGGCGATCTCCAGCGCCTTGTCGATGACCTCCAGCGGGGTGACGCACACGGGGCAGCCGGGACCGTGGATCAGCTCGATCTCGTCCGGCAGGATCTGGTCGATGCCGTGCCGGATGATGGTGTGCGTCTGGCCGCCGCAGACCTCCATCAGTGCCCACGGGCGGGTGACGGTCGCGTGGATGTCGTCGAGCAGCCGACGGGCGAGGGCGGGGTTCTGGAACTCGTCGATGTACTTCACTGCCGTGCCTCCGAAGCCTGCTCCCACGGGTCGCCGAACTCCTCCTGGAGCATGCCGAGTTCCTCGAAGAGCGCGAGGGTCCTGCGGGCCGACTCCTCGTCCAGGCGCTGGAGGGCGAAGCCCACGTGCACGATGGCGTACTCGCCGACCCGGAGGTCCGGGAGGTACTCGAGGCACACGTCCTTCTTCACTCCGCCGAAGTCGACGCTGGCCATGCGGGTGCCGTCTCTCTCCGTGATCTCAAGCACTCTGCCGGGTACCGCCAGGCACATGGGCCTCTCCTCGCTGTGGATGGGATGGGGTGAGGCGGGCCGCCGCCACCATGAGCTGACCGAGCGCCAACCCGCCGTCGTTCGGCGGCACGTGACGGTGCCTCAGTACGGTGAAGCCGCCCGCCCGGAGGGCCGCGGCGCAGCTGGCGGAGAGCACCGTGTTCGCGAAGACCCCGCCGGTGAGGGCCACGGTGCCGGTCCCGTGCCGGTCGCGTGCGCGGCCGCACAGGGCGACGACCAGCGCGGCCACGGCGGCGTGGAACCGGGCGGCGATCACCGGGCGCTCCGTCCCGGTGCGGACGTCGTCCGCCACGGCGGCCAGGACGGGTGCGGGGTCGGCGCGCAGCGGGCCGTCGCCGCCGGAAGCCGACAGGCCGAAGGAGTACCGGCCGTCCACGGCGGGGCCGGTTCCGTCCGCGGCCGGCGGGGCGGCCCGGAGCGCGGCGGCCTCCAGTTCGATCGCGGCCTGGGCCTCGTAGCCCGCGTGGTGGCAGATGCCCGCGAGGGAGGACACGGCGTCGAACAGGCGGCCCATGCTGGAGGTCGGCACGCAGTTCAGCTCGCGGTCCAACTGCTGCCCGAGGAGCCGGAGTTCGTCGTCGGGGCAGGCCGCAACGCAGGGCAGGTCCGGCGTCCACGCGATCCCCGCGGCACGCAGGTGGGACAGGGCCATGCGGTAGGGCCGGCGCACCGCGGCGTCGCCGCCCGGCAGCGGCACGTACGCGAGGTGGGCGAAGCGCTCGTAGCCGGCGTAGTCGGCCAGGAGGACCTCGCCGCCCCAGACGGCGCGGTCGTCGCCGTAGCCGGTGCCGTCGAAGGCGACGCCGATCACCCGGTCCTCGCCGGTCAGCCCGTGCTCGGCCATCGCGGACGCGAGGTGCGCGTGGTGGTGCTGGACGCGCGTCAGGGGGCGGCCACCGGCCCGTCGGGAGGCCAGGGCGGCGGACCGGTAGCCGGGGTGCCGGTCGGCGGCGAGGAGGGTGGGGGTCACGCCGGTGATGGACTCCAGCTGGCGTTCGGCGCGTTCGTGGGCGTCCTGGGTGGCGAGGTCGTCCATGTCGCCGATGTGCGCGGACAGCCATGCCCGGCGGCCCTCGCCCAGGCAGAGGGTGTTCTTGAGGTCGCCGCCGACGGCGAGGGTCGCGGGCACGGCGAACGGCAGGGGCAGCGGGAGCGGGGCGTAGCCGCGGGAGCGCCGCAGGACCGCGGGTTCGCCGTCGAGGACGCGGACGACCGAGTCGTCGCAGGGCACGTGGATGGGACGGTCGTGCGTCAGCCAGGCGTCGGCGAGTCCGGCCAGCCGCTCCAGGGCCTCGGCGTCGTCGGCGACGATGGGTTCGCCCGAGAGGTTCCCGCTGGTCATCACCAGCAGGCGCGGGCCGGGCGGGTCGCCGGGCAGACCGAGCAGCAGATGGTGCACGGGGGTGTAGGGGAGCATCACGCCGAGATCGGGACAGCCGGGCGCGACACCCGGGGCCCGGTCCGCGGCGTCGGCACGGCGGCGCAGCAGCACGATGGGCCGCGTCCCACCGGTGAGCAGGGCCCGCTCGTGCGGGTCGAGGTGGACGAGCGGTTCCACGTCGGCGAGGTCGCGGGCCATCAGGGCGAACGGCTTGTCCCCGCGGCCCTTGCGGCGCCGGAGCTCCGCCACGGCGTCCTCGTGGGCGGCGTCGCAGGCCAGGTGGTAGCCGCCGAGCCCCTTGACGGCGAGGATCGCCCCGGCGGCCAGCAGCCGGCGGGCCTCGGACACGGGGTCGTCGGACGCCGTCTCGCGGGGCGGGCCGCCGCCGAGGAGGAGCCTCAGCCGCGGTCCGCAGGCCGGGCAGGCGACGGGCTGGGCGTGGAACCGGCGGTCGGCCGGGTCGGCGTACTCCCGGGCGCAGTCGGGGCACATCGGGAAGCCGGCCATGGTGGTGTGGGCGCGGTCGTAGGGCAGCCCGGTGACGATGGTGAAGCGCGGTCCGCAGTGGGTGCAGGTGATGAACGGGTGCCGGTGGCGCCGGTCGCCGGGATCGGCCAGTTCCCTCAGGCAGTCGGCGCAGGTGGCCGTGTCCGGGGAGACCAGCGTCCGGCCCTCACCGGTCCGGGAGGCGACGATGCGGAAGCCCGCGTCGCCCTCGACGGGGACCTCGCGGTGGTCGACGGTGTCCACCACCGCGAGCGGCGGCGCCTCCGCGGCGAGCCGCTCGCAGAACAGCAGGACCGCGGCCGCGGCCCCCTCAACCTCGGCGACGACGCCGTCCGGGGTGTTGGTGACGTGCCCGGCGAGGCCGAGGCCGGTGGCGCGGGTGTACACGTACGGGCGGAAGCCGACGCCCTGCACCACGCCCCGGACGACGACCCGCCGCCGCTGCACCGCCTCCATCAGCGGGTCTGCGCCATGTCGTGGTCGTGGGGCCGGCCGTGATGGTCACCGTGGCCGTGGTCGTGCGGGTGTTCGTGGCTGTGGTCGTGCGCGTGGCCCTCGCCGTGGGAGTGCGCCTGCTCGTGGGTGTGTCCGTGACCGTGCTCGGGGCGCGCCATCACCGGCCGGTGCGGTGCCGCGCCCTGCGCGACGGCGAGCGCGCGGTCGAGCAGGGCGCCCACGCCGTCGTCCGCGCGGGCCGAGGTCAGGACCACCTCCACACCGGGGTTGACCCGCTGGACGTTCTCCCGGAAGGCGGCCTCGTCGAAGTCGACGGCCCGCGCGATGTCCGTCTTGGTGACCACCACCAGCTGGGCGAGCCCGAAGGCCGTCGGGTACTTGAGCGGCTTGTCCTCGCCCTCGGTCACCGACGCGAGGACCACGCGCAGGGTCTCCCCGAGGTCGTACGAGGCCGGACAGACGAGGTTGCCCACGTTCTCGACGAACAGCAGCCGGGCGTCCTCGGGCAGCCACCCGTCCAGGTACCGGCCCAGCATCGCGGCCTCGAGGTGGCACAGGCCGTCGGTGAGCACCTGCCGGACCGGCACGCCGGAACGCGCCAGCCGTGTCGCGTCGTTCTCGGTGGCCAGGTCGGCGGTCAGCGCGGCGACCGACAGACCGCGCTCGCGGGCCAGCGTCAGCTCGCGTTCCAGGAGGGCCGTCTTCCCGCTGCCCGGGCTGGAGAGCAGGTTGACGACGGCGGTGCCGCGGGCGGTGAGCGCGGCGCGCAGGGCGTCGGCCGCCGCGTCGTTCTTGGCGAGCACCGCCTGTTGCAGGTCGACGACTCGGCACATGGTCAGGCCTCCTCGGGAATCGGTTCTCGGGTGGGCGCGGCGGCGGCCGGGTCGGTGCCGTCCTCCCAGGTGACGCTGAGGATCCGTAGTTCGCGGCCGGCCAGGAGCTGCACGTCGGCGGCCGTGCCGCACGCCGTGCAGCGCAGCTCGGGCGGCATGCCCACCGGCCAGGTGTGGGCGCAGGATCCGCACCGGGCGCGCGCGGGCTCGGAACGGGTCACGAGTCGCGCGCCGTCGAGGACCGTTCCGGCGCAGGCCAGTTCGAATGAGAAGGCCAGCGCGTCGGGGACGACTCCGGCCAGCTCGCCGACCTGGAGTTCCACCTGGGTGACCGCGTTCGCGCCGCCGGCCAGGGCCGCTTCTTCCACCTGGGCCACCACGGCCATGGCGATCGACATCTCGTGCATCGGACTCCGTCCTGCCGGGGCTCATTAGACCGACAGGACGGAGACGACGCCGTCGGCCACGCCGAGAGCGGGCACCGTGCGTCCGCCATTCGGGTGTGGCCGTGGGCCGGGGTGCGTCACATCCGGCGGATGCGCAGGTAGCGCCTCACGTCGGGCAGCACCTGCAGGGCGAGGACGAGCGCGACCGCGGCCGCGGCCACGCCGCCGATGACAGCCTTCTTCATGAGCTTCTCCTCAGTTCGTGGAGGGGCCGGTGGTCCGTGCCCCCGGTGTCGTCCCGGAGCAGGTCGCGCAGCATCCCGACGGCCCGCGGCACCGCTTCGGCCACCGGCCGGCTCAGGCCGATGCCCTCCTCGACGCAGGCGGGTTCGCAGCCGACGACGTAGGTCCGCCGGGGCGGTCGGGAGCCGGTGCCGGCGCACAGCGTGCCGAGCAGGGCGAGGACCGCGTCGGGGGACATGTGGTGCCCGTCGAGCACGGCTCCGCCCGCCTCGGGCCCGGGCCCGGCGACCGTGCCGGTCCCCGGGTCGTCGACGTCGATCAGGTAGAGCGTGCCGGGCTCGCCGCCGCGCGCGGTGGCGTCGACCAGGACGAGCGTGTCGTAGCCGTCGAGCAGCTGGTACGCGAGGTGGACCCCGCGTACGCCGAAGTCGGTGACCTCGACGCCGTCGGGCAGCGGGTGCGCGGACAGGGCGCGTACGGCTTCGCCGCCGAAGCCGTCGTCGCCGAGGAACATGTTGCCGATCCCGGCGACGAGGGTCCGGCCGTTCACGGCTCCTCCAGCGGGGTGACCTCGTCGGGCTGGAAGTAGAGGAACCGGCCCTGTTCGCGCCGGATGTCGGCTCCGGGGTCGCCTTCCACCGTCACGGCGAGGTGCACTCCCCCGTCGACGTCGTGGAGGACCGCCTCGACCAGGGCGGCGCGACCCTGGAGGAACAGGTCCTGGGCGTCGGTGCGGCGCAGGCCGGGGCGGAGCAGGACGCGGCTGCCGACGCCCACCGAGACGCCCTCGACCGTGATCCGGTCGCGCAGCGGGTCGGCGGTGTCGTCCGAGGCCGGATCCCACCATGGCTTCTCGGGCCGGAACACCGCCTCCTCGTCGGGGAGTTCGGTGAACACCTCGGGCCCGGTGGGGTCCGCCGCATCCGCGGCGGCGTCCGGGCCGGTGATCTCGCGCAGCGCGCGGACGGCACCGTGCAGCCGCTCCAGGACCTCGGGGGGCATGGAGTCGGCGAGGTCGATGACGGCGGCCGCCCGGGCGTCGGTCCCCCGGGCCTCGCGCTTCTCCTGGTCGGTCAGGGCCGCCGTGCGCAGGGCGAGGATCTCGTCGATCTCGGTGGCGTCGTACATCGCGCCCGCGCTCTCCGGCGCGATGCTCGGCTGGTCCTCCAGGATGATCGGCGAGGAGAGGACGACGTCGGCGCGTCCGGGGCCGCCGGCCAGGACCGGCCAGGTGTGCTCGTTCGCACAGGCCGCGACCGCGCTCCTGGCCCACTCGGGCGGGTCGGTCATCGAGAGGAACGAGCCCGCGCCGAGCCCCAGCAGGAGGTGCGCGGCGACCAGGGAGCGGGCCAGGGCCGCGTCGCGGTCGGCGTCCGGCGTCTCCGGGGTCCACGGGCTGGTGTTCTCCACGACCGCGGTGAGCTTCGACACCCGGTAGGGGCCGGGGACTTCGGCGGCCGAGAGGGTCACGGCGCCGTCGATGCGCTCGGTGCGCCGCACCAGTCGGCCGACGCACCGGCCGGCCTCGTCGAGGACGGGCTCGATGCCCTCGCCGGCGGCCCGGTGGAAGGGGACCCGGACCCCGTCGCCCGCCAGTTCCGCGATGTCCACGGAGAGTTCCACCCGCTCCTCGGTGCCCTCGTCCCAGGGGACGAGGACCCGGTCGGCCAGGTGCAGTTCGGCGACGTCGGCGAAGGTCCCGTCGGGCAGGGCCTGTTGGACCGTGCGGCGCTGGGCGTGCAGGAAGCGGAGCTCCACGGCGAGCGTGGTGCCGCGCCTGGGCTCCATCAGGATCTCCGTGCGCTGCCGGGTGTGCTCGCCCTGGCGGGGGCCCCAGGAGGGCGGGACGAGCACGCCGAACTGCCACCGCAGCCGGTTCTTGGCCGCCGAGGCCCGGTAGGGGTAGAGCACGTATCCCTCGAACAGGACGGCGTCGGCCACCTGGCGCGCGGTGTCGAAGGGCGACAGCGGGGCCGCGGTCGTCGTCATGGCGTCCTCTCGGTGACGCGCGGGCGTCCGGTGCCCAGCCGGAACGGGGGCGGGGCCGGCTCGGCGCCGTCGGCCCGGTCGAGCAGCGCCCGTACGGTCGCCTCCCAGGAGGCCAGCGCGTGCCGGGAGCGGAAGGCGAGCAGGTCGGCCATGGTCTCGCGGGGCAGCCGGAGCCAGGCCGTACCGGGGAAGTGCTGTTCGACCATCTCGCGCCAGACGGCCACGGGCATCCGGCAGGTCGCCTCGCGGTCCCAGGGGACCGGCTCGACGCGGAAGCCGGCGTCGCCGGTGAAGGCGGTGCCGGAGAACAGCAGGAGCAGCGGTGCCTCGCCGTCCGCCAGGGCGTCGAGGTACCGGGTGGCCGCGATGTCCATGTCGTAGGTGCAGGGCACGACCAGGTCGGTCTCGGTCTCCCCGGTGAAGCTCGGCACCATGACGGACACTTGGGCGATCTGCACGGGCTTCAGGGTGCTGCTCCAGCGGGAGCGTTCGCCGAACAGGTCGGCCAGGGCATCGGCCTCGCCGTCGCCGTAGGACCGCAGGGCGGGTTCGGCGCGGATCTGGCAGCGCAGGGCGAGGGCGTGCACGCGGTCCTCGCCGGAGGCCGTGATGCGCAGCCGGAAGACCAGGGTGGGCCCGGCTGCGTAGGGGTCGGCGCGTACGCCGGTGCAGGTGAAGGCGAACTCGGTCATGACGGCCTCGCCTCCGCGGGGATCCTGGCCCGGCGTTCGACCTGGGCGAAGAACTCGTCCAGCGCTGCGCGGGCTTCGGCTCCGCCGTCGAAGCCCTGCCATGTCAGGCGCATGCGGCCGACGAGCCGGTAGCAGATGTCGATGGGGACGAGGTGGCAGGTGGTGCGGCCGTCCGGGGTGCGGTGGAGCAGCAGCGCCTCGACGTCCGGCTCCAGCAGGCCGGCGAGCCGTCCGGAGCCGAGGACGGATTCCCATACCCGGGGGTCGAGTTCGCTCTCGGTGGCCCCGGCCGGGCTCGGGTAGAGCGCGACGAGGCGGTCGAGTGCGGCGTTGCGGAAGAGGAAGGCGACCGAGACCGGGATCCGGAGGGTCTCCCAGGCCGCGGCGTCGATGCCGTGCCCGGGGTCGGCGAGGTAGCGGTCGGGTACCGCGCGGTAGCGGCCGGTCCGCGCGCCGGGGCGGTCGAACAGCAGGCCGCAGGCGGTGCACGCGCAGACGAGGGCCCGCCGCTCGGTCTCCACCAGGTGCCGGTGGCCGTCGGGGGGCACCACGACGCCGCACAGCTCGCAGGTCTCCGGCCGGGGCGGGCGCGGGCCCGCGAAGCGTCGCAGGCCGCGCGGTCCCGTCGCGGGGGCGGCGGGGCCGGTCACGGCACCCGCACCGAGGTGGGCGGGCGGACCCCGATCTGGAGCAGGGGCGGAGCCGGAGCCGGAGCGGGTTCGATCTCCACCGCGGTCACCTCGGGTACGAAGGCGGCCAGGACGTCCTCCACGCCACGGGGGTCCGCGCCCTCGCCGCCGGAGCAGCCGCAGCCGCCGCCGGTCGCCGTGGGGCGCAGCCGCAGGACCCCGGTGGCCGCGTCGAATCCGACGGCCTCCATCGGGTCGCCGGCCGCGCCGAGGGCGCGCCCGATCCGGGTGTGCACGTCCTCGGGGTGGAGTTCGTGGAGGGTGAGCAGGGAGGCCACGAGCTCGTCGGCGAGCAGCTCGGCGGGCAGTCCGTCGGCGAGGCCGCCGACGATCCGGGCGAGGCCGGCGCCGTAGAAGTCCATGAGCACGCGGACCAGTTCCTCGGCGGCGGCGCAGGCGTCGCGGTCGCCGGTGGCGGCCATCCGGTCGAGCACCTCCTCGACCCGGCGCCCCGTCAGGGTCGCGTCGGCCGTCGCGCTCATCCGCCCAGTCCGCTCAGTCCGGTGGGCACGTGCATCGTCTTCACCGTCTTGCCGCCGCCGACGTACATGTGGACGCCGCACGGCAGACAGGGGTCGAAGCTGCGCACCGCGCGCATGATGTCGATGCCCTTGAAGTTCTCCGGGGTGTTCTCCTCGAAGATCGGGGTGTTCTGCACGGCGTCCTCGTACGGGCCGGGGGTGCCGAAGGTGTCGCGGGTGCTGGCGTTCCACGGGGTCGGCGGGTACGGGTGGTAGTTGGCGATCTTGCCGTCGCGGATCACCATGTGGTGGGAGAGCACGCCCCGGACGGCCTCGGTGAAGCCGACGCCGATCGACTCGTCCGGCACGTCGAACTTCTCCCAGGTCTGGGTGCGTCCGGCGCGGACCTCGGCGAGCCCCTTCTCCGCGCAGTGCAGCGCGATGGCGGCGGCGTACGCCTGGAAGTACGTCCGGGCGCGGTTGCGCTCCAGCGCGTTGCTCCACTTCGGGATCTTCCACTCGAAGCGGGCCTCCGGCTTGGTCATCGTGCGCGGCAGGTTGATGACGACGCTGTGCCCGGTCGCCTTGACGTAGCCGACGTCGACGAGGCCGGACAGGGCCGTCGACCAGAGGCGGGCGATGGGGCCGCCGCCGGTGTCGAGGGCGAGGTGGTCCTTGCCGTCGAACCAGCGCGGCGACATCACCCAGCTGTACTTGTCGTCGAAGTTCCGCTTCTGCGGGGCGGGCAGCGTGTGCTGGTTCCACGGGTGGCGGGGGTCGACCGGGTTGCCGAGGGGGTCGTGGGTGACGAACTGCTCCTGGCCCGCCCAGTCGTCGTAGTAGGAGCTGCCGAGCAGGATGCGGATGCCGAGGTTGATCTCGGTGAGGTCGTTGGTCACCAGCTTGCCGTCGACGACGACGCCCGGGGTGACGAACATCTTCCGACCCCAGTCGGTCATGTTGGCGTAGGTGAAGTCGCAGTGCTCGGGGTCGTTGAGCGCGCCCCAGCAGCCGAGCAGCACCCGGCGGCGGCCGACCTCCTCGTACCCCGGCAGGGCCTCGTAGAAGAAGTCGAACAGGTCGTCGTGGAGGGGGACGACCTTCTTCATGAACTCGCAGTACCGCATCAGGCGGCTCATGTAGTCCGTGAAGAGCTGGACCGAGGCGATGGTGCCGGTGCCGCCCGGGTAGAGCGTGGAGGGGTGCACGTGGCGCCCCTCCATCAGGCAGAACATCTCCCGGGTGTAGCGGCTGACCTGGAGCGCCTCGCGGTAGAAATCGCCCTCGATGGGGTTGAGGGAGCGCATGATGTCGGCGATGGTGCGGTAGCCGTGGTCGCCGGCGTGCGGGGCCTCGGTGCGCTCGGCGAGCTCCAGGACGCCCGGGTTGGTCTCGCGGACCATCTTCTCGCAGTAGTCGACCCCTACCAGGTTCTCCTGGAAGATGTTGTGGTCGAACATGTACTCCGCGGACTCGCCGAGGTTGATGATCCACTCGCCGAGGTGCGGCGGCTTCACCCCGTAGGCCATGTTCTGCGCGTACACGGAGCAGGTGGCGTGGTTGTCACCGCAGATGCCGCAGATGCGGCTGGTGATGAAGTGCGCGTCGCGGGGGTCCTTGCCGCGCATGAAGACGCTGTAGCCGCGGAAGACCGACGAGGTGCTGTAGCACTCCGCGACCCGCTTCTGCTTGAAGTCGATCTTCGTGTGGATGCCGAGACTGCCCACGATGCGGGTGATCGGATCCCATGCCATCTCCACCAGGCCGCTGCCGTCGGCGGCCTTCTTCGTCTGCGGTGTCATCGTTTCTGCCGTGACCCTTCTGGTACGGGGAGGTTTGCCAGGCTCGGGGGGCCGGAGCCGGGGTGGAGCGGGAGGTTCACCAGCGCGATCGGTAGCCCGTGGTCAGCTTCTTGCCGCTGTGCCGCCACTTCGGCTCCTGGTCCACGGTGTGCACGGTCATCGACCGGAGCCTGCGGACCACGGAGCCGTAGGCACCGCTGGCCCTGCTGGACAACTTGGCGCCGGGAGGCTCGTCCATGAAGGGCATGAACTTGTCCGGGAAGCCCGGCATCGTGCAGCCGATGCAGATGCCGCCGACGTTCGGGCAGCCGCCGATGCCGTTCATCCAGCCGCGCTTGGGGACGTTGCACTTGACGACCGGGCCCCAGCAGCCGAGCTTGACCAGGCAGGTCGGGGCGTCGTAGGTCTGCGCGAACTGGCCCTGCTCGTAGTAGCCGGCACGGTCGCAGCCCTCGTGCACGGTCGCGCCGAAGAGCCAGGACGGGCGCAGCTTGTCGTCGAGCGGGATCATCGGGGCCGAACCCGCCGCCTGGTACAGGAGGTAGGTGAGGGTCTCCGAGAAGTTGTCCGGCTGGATGGGGCAGCCGGGGACGCAGACGATCGGGATGCCGGCCTTCGAGGTCCAGTCCCAGCCGAGGTAGTCGGGCACACCCATGGCACCGGTCGGGTTGCCCTCCATGGCGTGGATGCCGCCGTACGTGGCGCAGGTCCCGATGGCGACGACGGCGAGCGCCTTGGGCGCCAGGCGGTCGATCCACTCGCTGGTCGTGATGGGCTGCCCGGTCTCGGGGTTGTCGCCGAAACCGCACCAGTAGCCCTCGGGCTTGATCTTCTCGTTGGGGATCGAGCCCTCGACGACGAGCACGAACGGGTCGATCTCGCCCCGTTCCCCCTTGAAGAACCACTCGATGAAGGTGTCCGAGCCGCCGACCGGACCGCATTCGAAGTCGATCAGCGGCCAGTGCACCGCGATCTTGGGGAGTCCGGGCAGGGTGCCGGTCACGATCTCCTCGATGCTGGGCTGCATCGCGGCCGTCAGCGACACGGAGTCACCGTCACAGCTCAGCCCCGCGTTGATCCAGAGGATGTGGATCGTCGGGTCCTCGGTCGCCGTCTCCGGCGTTGCTGCGGTCATCGGATTGCCTCCTCGGGGAGGTGTTCTGGGAGGGGGTGGGCCGGGACGGTCTGCCCCGGGCCCCACCTTTCTTGCTAGCAGTCCGTCTGCCGGGGTGCCTCGTCCTGTACGGCCAGTCCAGTGACGGCGCGCGGGCCGGGAGCGGTGCGCGCCGGGCCGCCGAGGGCACCGCGGGTGAGGTGGGGCGGGGTGGCGGTGGCGGGCTCCTTGCGGACGAAGGCGCGCCGCAGCGCGTGGTACGGGGCCTCCGGGTCGTCGAAGATCCGCCGCATCCGGTCCAGCTCGGCCTCCCGGTGGGCCGCCAGCGGCCGCAGCGCCTCGTCGCGTTCGCGCTCGGCCTTCTTGCCGGCGATCCGGGTCGCGAGGGACGGGAGCGCGGCCAGGTGCGCGGCGAGCCGCGCCGTCTCGCCGGAGAACGCCTGGGGGCCGCAGGGGATGGTGCGGTCGACGAGCCCGAGGGACTGCGCGGCGGCGGCGCTCACCGGCAGGGCCTCGGCGGTGAGCCGCTCGGCGACCTCGGCGCCGACCCGGCGGGGCAGGGTGTAGGTCCAGTACTCCGAGCCGTACAGCCCCATCAGCCGGTAGTGCGGGTTCAGGACGACCCCGGTCCGGCACCAGACCTCGTCGGCCGCGAGGGCCAGCATGACCCCGCCGGCCGCCGCGTTGCCGCCGAGCGCGGCGACCACCAGGCGGTCGGTGGTGGTGAGGACGGCCTCCACCAGGTCGTCGATGGCGTTGATGTTGGCCCAGGACTCGGCGGCCGGGTCCTGGGCCGCTTCGACGACACCGAGGTGGATGCCGTTGGAGAAGAAGTCGCGGCCGCCGCCGAGGACCAGGACCGAGGTGGGCCGGGTGCAGGCGCTCCGGTAGGCGTCGAGGAGGCGCCGGCAGTGCTCGGTGCTCATCGCGCCGCCCGGGAAGGAGAACGACAGGAATCCGACCTCCCCTTCCTCGCGGTAGGCGATGTCGGACCAGCCGGGCGGGGCGGCCGGGTCCGCCGGGGCGGCGAGTTCCGGCGGCGTGGCGAGGTGGGGGCTGGTCAGGTCCGGCCGGGCGGTGGGGTCCGACGCGGTCGGGGGCGGGGTGGTGACGTCCGGCGGGTCGGTGAGGAGCGGGGCGGTGAGGTCCGGCAGCGCGGGGAGCCGGCCGGCGAGGGCCGCCGTCGCGGGCAGCTTGACCTGCCCGGGCCCGCCCGGGGCGCGGCGGGCCCGGAGTTCGGGAATCCACACGGCGCCGTCGACCGTGGCACGGCAGATCGCCCCGGCCCGGGTGGCGAGGAGCTCCCCCGGCCGGCCGCGGAGCACGGGCTCGGGGTGTCCGCCGTGCAGGAACCACACGTCGCCGAGCAGTTCGTCACGCACTCCCGGCTGCGAGTCGGCGGCGCGCAGCAGCCGCAGCACCCGTTCGGTGGAGTCCGCCCGCCAGTCGATCCGCCGGTCGTCCTGGCGCAGCGCCGCGCGGGTCCGGCTGGTGGTCTGCGGCTTCGGGACGTACGTGCCGGAGGCGAACCGGCGGACGGCGAGGTGTACGGCCGCGAGCGCCGCGTCGGCGATCTCGCCGCGGTAGAGGTCGCCCTTGGCCACCGCCGGCAGCGGGCACGCGACGCTCGCCCAGACGTCGCCGGCGTCCATCTCCGCCTCGGCCTGCAGGACCGTGACGCCCCATCGGGTCGCGTTCTCCTGGACGGCCAGGTCGAGGGAGGAGGGCCCCCGGTCGCCGATCGGTCCCGGGTGGACGATGAGGCAGGTGTGGGTGGACCACACCTCCTCGGGGACGGCGGTCCTCAGCATCGGGGCGATGACCAGGTCGGGCCGGTGCCGGTGCACGGCCTCCGTCAGGGAGACCCCGGGCAGGGCGAGTTCGACCGTGACGGCGTGCCCGTGGTCGCGCAGTTCGGCGTGGACACGCTGGGTCAGGCTGTTGAACGAACTCGCGAGGAGCAGGACGCGCACATGACCTCCCGGCGACGGGCCCGGGGCCGCGTGGGAAGGCGGCCCCGGGCCGGTCGGCAGTACGTGCCGGTGGGTTCGACCGGCCGCCTGCGATGGTCTGCCATGGGGGCGGGCGGTGCCCGAAAGCCGTACGGCCATGTCACCCGAAAGGCGCAGCGGCAGCGGCCAGTCGGCGGCAGGACGGGGCGGCGACGGCGCTGTCCGGAGCCGGCGCGCGGGACGTCGGAGCGGATGGTCCGGGACGAACTCGCCGGGTTCCCGGCCCATCTCCACATCGACCTGCTGCCGGCCTGGCAGGGGCCCGGGTACGGCCGGTCCCTCATGCGGACCCTGCTGGAGGCACTGCACCGTGAGGGCGTGGCGGCTGTCCATCTCTGCATGGCGCGGTCCAACACCGCGGCCAGGGCGTTCTACGACCGGCTGGGCTTCCGGCAGCTGGCCGTCGACGACCCCGGACCCGTCTGGTACCTGGGCCGGCCGACGGCTCCCGACGCGGCGCTCGGCGGGTGACGCTCCGGCCGGGCGATGTCCTCGAAGGGAAGCCACCTCGCGGATGGCAGGCGACGGGCCGGACGCGAACCCGTCGACGGGCCGGACGCGCGCGAACGGTGCCGCC
Source organism: Streptomyces sp. JL2001 (assembly GCF_050917515.1). NCBI lineage: Bacteria > Bacillati > Actinomycetota > Actinomycetes > Kitasatosporales > Streptomycetaceae > Streptomyces > Streptomyces sp. JL2001. The sequence goes on from NZ_CP169421.1 coordinate 842,194, forward strand.
GGCGGCCCCGCCCGCTGGTGTGGGGGTGGGCCGGGCCGCCGGGGCGCGGTGCGGCCGCGTCAGATGTCGATGACGCGGTAGGCGATGGTGTACACCCCGCCGGAGCCCTCCAGGGAGCGCCACTGGGTCTCGCCGCCGAACTCGCTGCCGGTGACGAGCGTGGAGCCCAGCTTGTCGTCCGAGCTCGTCGTGTCGTCGTCCCAGAGGGTGAGGGTGCGGGCCTGCTGCTTGCCGAGGACGAGCGCGGCGTTGCCGTTGGCGTCGGTCAGCGAACGGACGTAACCGGCGCCCATCGTCTGGTACGAGAGGCTTCCGGGCCACACCTTGACCGCGTTGCCGTTGGCGTCGGTGATCTTGATGTAGGCCTCGTCGTGGTCCCCTTCGCTGTTCTGGTGGCAGGTCAGCTCCAGGAGCTCGATCCGCACGTAGTCGATCGGCTCGGCCTGCGCGGTGCCGGCGAAGGCGCCGAGGCTGCCGAGCCCCAGCAGTGCGACGGCGGTCAGTCGAGCGGCTCGGTTCTTGCGCATGTGGTCCCCCCACACAGTCGGGTCACTGTGATGACAACTCGGACCGGATCCCGCCGTCCCGGCGGGCCGGTGTGCCGATTTCCCCCGGCACGACATCCACTGTGCCGGTCCGCCCGCCGCGGTTCTACGCGCGTTCCACTGGACGGAACGACGGCGTCGGGCGACCTGGTGCGCCGGGGACGCCCGCTCGGGCCGGCGGGGCCGTGGCGAGGGCACGTGTGACGGCCCCGCTCGCCTCGGCCACGGCCTGGACCAGGGGTTCGAGGCGGCGGCCTGCCCGGACCATCCCGGTGAGCGCAGCCACCGTCCGGCCGTCCGGCGCCCGTACCGGCAGCGCCGCGCAGCACACCCCGGCCATCACGTCCTCCCGGTCGAGCACCGCCCCGGGGCGCCGCGGTCCGCGCAGCGCCCGGCCCGCCGCGGTGTCGAGGCCGAACGCGACGCCGTCGTGCACCTGCACGATCGGCTCCACCTCGCCGGGCACGGAGCCGACGGTCAGGGCGAGGTCCTCGCGCAGGACCGAGAGCACGACTCCGGCGCCGGTCGCCGCCCGCAGCCGGTGCAGCGGCAGCCGGGCGGCGGCCCGCAGGCCCGGGTACGGTTCCCAGACCTGACCGAGCCGGTAGAGCTGCGGGCCGACCCGGTAGCGCCGGTCACGCCGCTCCACGGCGCCGACCGCGACGAGCTGGTCGAGCAGCCGGTGCACGGTGCCCTTCGGCACCCCGCAGACCTCCGCCAGTTCGGTCACGCCGGCCCCGTCCCCGTACCGGCGCAGGGAGTCCAGCAGGGCGAAGGCCCCTTCCAGCACCCCACGCCCCCGGCCCGTCGCCGCCTCGCCCGGCGCGACTCCGGTCCCCGCCGCCCCGCCACCGCGGGCGCCGGCTCTCGCGGCGCCCGCGGTCCCGGCGTCGCCGGCGCGCGCCTCGGCTCTTCGCGCGTCCCTGCGGCGCGGTTCCAGCCGTCTCGCGTCGACGCGCCGTGCGTCCCGGTGTGTCACATCCCTGTGTGTGGGATGCACATAGGTCGTGTCCCCGTGTGTCGCGTCCATACGTCCCCCCGGACTCCGTACCCCGGCCGGTCCCCCGATGGCGCGGCCGCGGGCACAGGGGACACCATGCGACAGACCGGACGTGTCGACAAAGCCTTTCGCCGTCCCGAGTTCGGCGCGTCGGCCCCGCGCACCGTCACCGGGTCCGGACGGGGAGCACTTCGGCGCGTCGGCCCGAGTACCGAGTACCGGTCGGGGCGCGCGGGTTCATCGGCCGGCCACGCGCGCCGCCGACGGACGCCGGACGGAGGCCGACCCCGACCACCACGTCACCGCCCGACCACCGCCCGCCGCCGCCCACGTGGTCGGGTGGCGCGGTCAGAGGCGGACGACGACGAGCGCGATGTCGTCGCGCACGCCGGCGGCGGCCCCCAGCTCTGCGAGCAGGGCGTCCGCCAGGCGCTCGGGACCCAGCGTGGTCAGCCCGGCCAGAGCGCCGGTGAGACGGGCCAGGCCCTCGTCGATGTCCTCGTCACGACGCTCGATCAGGCCGTCGGTGTACAGCACCAGGGTGTCGCCGGTGCGGAAGGCCGTGCCGGACTGCGGGCGCGGCACGTGGTCGGGCCGTGCCCCCAGGGGAGGGTCGGTGGCCTGGTCGAGCAGCTCGGCGGAGCCGTCGGCGTGCAGGAGCACGGGCGGCGGATGCCCGGCACTGGAGTAGACGATCAGCTTCGAACGGCTGTCGACCAGGACGTTGACGGCCGTGGCCGCGAGCGCGCCCTCGACGGAGCGGGCGTACATGCCCAGGATCTCCAGGGCCTGGGCGGGCCCGGCGACCGCGCGGCTCGCCGCCGACAGGGCGCTGCGCAGCATCCCCATCACGGTGGCGGCCTCCAGGCCGTGTCCGACGACGTCGCCCACCGCGAGGGTGAAGCGGCCGTCGGGCAGGTCGACGGTGTCGTACCAGTCGCCGCACACGTTGAGCGAGCCGATCGCCGGCAGGTAGCGGACGGCGACGTCCGGGTGGTGCGCCAGGTCCGGCGAGCGGAGCATCGCCTCCTGGAGGGTCACGGCGACCTCCCGCTCCCGGGCGTGCGCGGCGCGCAGTTCCTCGTTCAGGCGCTGGAGTTCCCGGGCCCGGGCGTACAGCTCGGCCTCCATGCCCTCCTCGCGTTCGGTCCACTGCCCGCCCTGGCGCCGGAAGCGGCGGGCCTGCACGAAGGCCGTGACGTCCTCGACCCGGTGGATGATCCAGGCGACGCGCCCGTCACCGTCGAGCACGGGCGTGTTCACCGGCGACCACCAGCGTTCCTCGAACGCTCCGGGCCGGTCGACGACCGGGATGTCGTACTTCTGCACGGCCATCGTGTCCGTGCGACCCGTGGCCAGGACGCGCCCGAGCGAGGCACCGAGGTTGCGCACCCCGTCCGCGTCGGGGTCGGCCGGATTGTCGGGGAAGGCGTCGAAGAGGTACATGCCGAGCAGCTCGTCCCGGCTCCGGTTGGTGGCCCGGAGATAGGCGTGGTTGACGTCGACGATCACCAGGTCCGGCGCCAGCACCAGATACGGGCTCGGCGTCGCGGCGAACAGCGCCCTGTAGTCGATCTCCAGCGTCACGGGCTCACCGGCTCCTCACGTCCGGCCGGGGGACGGCCTCGGGGCTGTCCGGAACGTCCCGCCCGGCCGGCGGCTCCTGCCCGAACAGGTCCTGACGCCAACGTACGCACCCCCCGCGCGGTCCGCTCGTCGTGCGGTCGCGGAGCGTGGGGCCCTCGTCGCCGGCGGGCACGGGTCGGCGGGGAGGGGTGGTACGGGGTGCGCGCCCGGTCAGCCGCCGCCGCGCGCGGCCTCTCCCGCCTCGGCCTCGGCGGCCTCCACGGCACGCGCGGCCTCCTCCGCGGCGCGGCGGGCCGTGTCCGCCGACCGTTCCGCCTCCCGCGCGGCCTTGTCGGCGCTCGTGGCCGCGGTCCGGGCGGTCCGCTGCTCCCGGCGCGCCGCGCGCAGTTCCTCCTCCGCCTCGCTGACCCGCCCCGACGCCTCGTCCGCGGCGCTCCGCGCGTCGTCGCGCGCCCGCCGCGCCGTGTCGAGGGCCGCCGCCCGCTCCCGGGCGGCGGTGTCGGCCTCACGTGCCGCCTTCCGGGCCCGGCGCAGCCGCGCGTCGTCCGGCTGCCCGGTCTTCCCGCGCGGGCCGGTGGCCTTCTTGCGGGGTGACGGGGCCTTGCTCGTCGGGCGCCGCGCGACGGCCTCCGCATCGGCGGCGACGGCGCCGAAGCCGACGACCGGTTCCGGCGCCCGGACGAGCCGGCCCGCCACCCACCGCTCGCCGGCCTCGGGATCCGCGAGCACGGCGTGCAGGATCTCCGTCACCTCGCGCAGGACGGCCTCGCTCACGGGCTGCCCGGCGTCCCGCGCGAGCGCGGCGGCCTCCCGTGCCAGGGCGGCGGTGACCTGGTGCTGCCGGCGCCCCGCCTCCCGCAGCTGCGGGGCGTCGAGGGTGCGGTGGGCCTCCCGCAGGGTGCGGCCCAGGGTCAGCAGCGCTTCGGCCTCCTCCGGCCGCTCCCGTGCGAGGTGGTTCGCGACCCAGGCCGCCAGGGTCGGGCGGCGCAGGCCGGCGATCGCCTTCGCCGCCTTCGTGTCCTTCGCCTCGCGCGCCTCCGCGACGTACGCGTCCCGCGCGGCGACGAACCGCTCCGGCGCGAGGCCGTACAGCTCGGTGGTGATCCGCTCGACGTCCACGCCCCCACTCTGGTCCACCGCGCGGGCCCCCGGCGAGCCGGGCGGGACCCCGGCGACAGGACACCCCTACGCGCAGGAGGGGCAGAGTCCGCGGTACGTGACCTCGACCTCCGAGACGCTGAAGCCGAACCGCTCCCCCGCCGCCAGACCGGCCAGCAGGTCGCCGGTGGGGTGGACGTCACGGATCAGACCGCAGCCGGAGCAGACCAGGTGCTGATGCGGGCTGCGGGCGTTGGGGTCGTACCGCTTCGCCCGGCCGTGGGTGGACACCTCCAGGACCTCGCCGAGCAGAACCAGCTCGCCCAGCGTGTTGTACACGGTCGCCCGGGAGATCTCGGGCAGCCGCGCCGCCGCGCGGGCGTGCACCTCGTCGGCCGTGAGGTGCACGTGGTCGCCGTCGAGTACCTCGGCGACGACGCGGCGCTGCGAGGTCATGCGCCAGCCGCGCCCGCGCAACCGCTCCAGCAAGTCGCTCATATCGGCTCACCCATTCAGGTTCGGCGGAGTTCCCGGCGGACTGGACGTGCGTCCGGACTCCTATCGGGTAGGGCTTTGGCGTGCATCTTGACTTGGATTGAGTCCATCGTAGGATCGGTTCTGTTGAGAGCCAAGGGGACGGAACAATTCCAGTACGGCAGGAGACAGCGACGTGAGGGCCACCGCCGGAACACCGCGCGGCGCCGGCGTGCCGGTGCGGCCCGGCCGCGTCCCGGCGCCCGGCGCCCGCCGCCGTCGACGCCCGCCGCTCGATCCGCGGGACGCCCTGCCCGGCACCGTCCGAGGCCCGGGACTTCTCGGCCCGCGAGGCCGAGGCCGCTCGCCGGGGCTCACGCCCCGAAGGTTCCACCACCACCAGCAGTGCCCGAGCACCGTGAACCGCCTGGTCCGGAGGGATTTACATGTCTGAGAACCACGACGCGATCGTCGCCGACGCGAAGAACGAGGGCGGCGGTGGCTGCCCCGTCGCGCACGGGCGCGCCCCGCACCCCACCCAGAGCGGCGGGAACAGCCAGTGGTGGCCGGAGCGTCTCAACCTGAAGATCCTGGCCAAGAACCCGGCTGTCGCCAATCCCCTGGGCGAGGAGTTCGACTACGGCAAGGCGTTCGAGTCGCTCGACCTCGCCGCGGTGAAGCGCGACATCGCCGAGGTGCTGACCACCTCGCAGGACTGGTGGCCGGCCGACTTCGGCAACTACGGCCCCCTCATGGTCCGGATGGCCTGGCACAGCGCGGGCACCTACCGGATCAGTGACGGCCGCGGCGGCGCCGGTGCCGGGCAGCAGCGTTTCGCTCCGCTCAACAGCTGGCCGGACAACGGCAACCTCGACAAGGCCCGCCGCCTGCTGTGGCCGGTCAAGAAGAAGTACGGCCAGAGCCTGTCCTGGGCCGACCTCATGATCCTCACCGGCAACGTCGCCCTGGAGTCGATGGGCTTCGAGACCTTCGGCTTCGCCGGCGGCCGCGCGGACGTCTGGGAGCCCGACGAGGACGTCTACTGGGGCCCGGAGACGACCTGGCTCGGCGACGAGCGCTACACCGGCGACCGGGAGCTGGAGAACCCGCTCGGCGCCGTCCAGATGGGCCTCATCTACGTCAACCCGGAAGGGCCCAACGGACACCCGGACCCGATCGCCGCGGCCCGCGACATCCGTGAGACCTTCCGCCGGATGGCGATGAACGACGAGGAGACGGTCGCCCTGATCGCCGGCGGCCACACCTTCGGCAAGACCCACGGCGCGGGCCCGGCGGACGCGGTCGGCGCCGACCCCGAGGCCGCCCCGATCGAGCAGCAGGGCCTGGGCTGGAAGAACTCCCACGGCACGGGCAAGGGCGGCGACACGATCACCAGCGGCCTGGAGGGCATCTGGACCGACACGCCGACGCAGTGGGACAACAGCTTCTTCGACATCCTCTTCGGTTACGAGTGGGAGCTGTTCAAGAGCCCGGCGGGCGCCCACCAGTGGCGGCCGAAGGAGGGCGCCGGGTCGGACACCGTGCCGGACGCGCACGACCCGTCGAAGCGGCACGCCCCGACGATGCTGACCACGGACCTGTCGCTGCGCTTCGACCCGGTCTACGAGCCGATCTCGCGCCGCTTCCACGAGGACCCCGCCGCGTTCGCGGACGCCTTCGCCCGCGCCTGGTACAAACTGACGCACCGTGACATGGGCCCGGTCGCGCGCTACCTCGGGCCCGAGGTCCCGTCCGAGGTGCTGCTCTGGCAGGACCCGCTGCCCGAGGCGACGTACGAGCCGCTCGCCGCCGACGACGTGGCCGCGCTCAAGGAGCTGGTCCTCGGCTCCGGCCTGACGGTCTCCCAGCTGGTGTCGACCGCGTGGGCGTCGGCCTCCTCCTTCCGCGGCAGCGACAAGCGCGGCGGTGCCAACGGCGCCCGGATCCGCCTCGAACCGCAGCGGGGCTGGCAGGTCAACGAGCCCGACGAGCTGGCGTCCGTCCTCCGTGTCCTGGAGGGGGTCCGGGAGTCCTTCAACTCCGCCCGGTCCGGCGGTCAGGGCGTCTCGCTGGCCGACCTCATCGTGCTCGCCGGCTCGGCGGCCGTGGAGAAGGCCGCCGAGGCCGCGGGCGTCGCGGTCGAGGTGCCGTTCACCCCGGGCCGCGTGGACGCCGCCCAGGACCAGACGGACGTGGAGTCGTTCGCCGCGCTGGAGCCGTCGGCCGACGGGTTCCGCAACTACCTCGGCAAGGGCAACCGCCTTCCCGCCGAGTACCTGCTGCTCGACCGGGCGAACCTGCTGACGCTCAGCGCCCCGGAACTGACGGTCCTGGTCGGCGGCCTGCGCGTGCTCGGCGCCAACCACCAGCAGTCCTCGCTGGGCGTCTTCACGACGTCCCCCGGGTCGCTGACGAACGACTTCTTCGTCAACCTGCTCGACCTGGGCACCGAGTGGACGGCGACCTCCTCGGACGCGAACACGTTCGAGGGCCGCGACATCGCCACGGGCGAGGTCCGGTGGACCGGCAGCCGGGCCGACCTCGTCTTCGGCTCGAACTCCGAACTGCGCGCGCTGGCCGAGGTCTACGCGAGCGACGACGCGAAGGAGAAGTTCGTGCGGGACTTCGTCGCCGCCTGGAGCAAGGTGATGGACCTGGACCGGTTCGACGTCGCCTGATCCGGTGAGGGGCGTCCCGTCGGCCCGGCCCGGTCCGGTTCGACGGGACACCCACCTTGTCCGGGCGGCCGACGCCCGTAGGGTCCGGGCCGGCCGGCGACGGCGGGCCCGGACTTTCCCGCACCGGAAGCCGTGGGTGCCGCCCCGGGAGCGATCCGTGCCGTTCCGCGACCGGTACGTGCCGGCCGCGGCCCGCCGTCAGCCGGTTGCGGCCGGATCCGGCGGAGCGGGGACGGGGACGGGGTCCGACGGCGCCGCCGCGTGCTCGGGCGGCACGGTGGCCCGGAAGACGGTGCCCTCCCCCGCCACCTCGGCCCGCTCTCCCGCGGGTACGTAGACGGCACGGCCGGGCCCGATCCGCGCCGTGGCCGCCGCGGACGTCAGCAGGGCCTCCCCCTCGGTGCACAGGACGATCTGGGGCGCGTCCCCGCCCAGGGACCGCGGGGCGCCGTCGGCCCTCAGCGTGATCCGGGAGAGCCGGAAGTCGTCGACCGGGGCCGGGTAGACGTACTCGCCCGCGGGCCCCTCCGGCCCCGGTCCGAGGACGCGGGGCGGCGGAGCGGCGAACCGGACGACCCCGAGGAGTTCGTCGGTGTCCACGTGCTTGGTCGTCAGCCCGCACCGCAGGACGTTGTCGGACCCGGCCATGACCTCCACCCCGAGCCCGGACAGGTACGCGTGCGGCACACCCGCCCCGAGGTGGAGCGCCTCGCCCGGGGCGAGCCGCACATGACGCAGCATCAGCGCGGGCAGGAGCCCGGCGTCGCCCGGATGCGCCCGCGCGATCGCCCGGTACGCGGCGAAGTCCACCCGCCGTGCCCCATCCCGCCCGGCCGCGCGCGCGACGGCCTCGGTGACGGCGTCCAGCAGGCCGGGCCCGGGGGCGAGGAACGCGGTGAACACGGCCCTCAGCGCGGACTCCTCCGGAGCCGTCCGCAACGTCACGGCGTACGGACGCAGTGCGGGAACCCCCAGATCGTCGAACAGGTCCGCGCACTGCGCGGGCGACCTGAAGCCGCACAGCCCGTCGAAGGGGGTCAGGGCGACGATCATCTCCGGCTTGTGCTGACCGTCCCGGTAGTTGCGGTGCGGGGCGTCCGGCGGGACGCCCCGCGCGTTCTCCGCCGCGAAGCCCGCGGCCGCCTGCTCCGCGTCCGGGTGGACCTGGAGGGAGAGCGGGGCGTCCGCGGCGAGCAGCTTCAGCAGGAACGGCAGCCGGGGACCGAAGCGGCGCAGCACGGACGCTCCCAGCTCCCTGGCGGGGTCGGCCGTGATGACGCGGTCGAGGGTGATCGTGACACCGCCGCGTTCGACCCGCGACGGCGCCGCCGGGTGGGCGCCCATCCACAGTTCGGCCTGGGGTTCGCCGGTCGGCGGGAGACCCATGAGCCGGGGCAGAGCGGTGGCGGAACCCCACGCGTAGGGCTGAACGATGGTGGAGAGGAGGTCCATGGCGTCTGTTTCCTGGGCGGAGGAGGCGTGCGGGCGAACACGGTTCCGGCGGGAGGCGACCGGTGGGAGAACACCCGTCGGAGCGGGGGGCGATTCCGAGGCTTCGGGGTCACTTTCGGTCGTTCCGGGCAGGCGGAGCCGGCGGTACCGCGGCGGTTCCCGCCCATGGCGTCCCGACGCGTCCCGCTCGTGCGTTCCGCACACTCTGCCTCGCTCTGACAACGTTGTCTAGTGCCGCGCGCACGCCCTGACCACCCCTGGGTCCACCTCCGAGCGATTTGCCCGCCCTGCCGAAGAATGGGGTAATTGATGCGGTACGCGCACTCTCCGCCCGCACGACGGGAGCCAGGCATGACCGACGGACCCGAGCCGCTCAGCGCTGTCGCCCGCGAAGCCCTGGAGCGGGAACTCACCGACCTCCGCGGCGAACGCGCCACGGTCGCCGGCACGCTCGAGGACGAGGACTACGAGGGCGACCGGGCGGACCAGGCCGACGAGTTGCAGCGCGCCACGGAACTCGACCGTCTGGACCGGCGGATCTCCGAGATCCAGGGTCGGCTGAGCGGGGGAGCCGCCGCGGGCCCGCCCCGCACCGACGTGATCGCGGTGGGCAGCACGGCGACCGTACGGTTCGAGGACGGCACGGAGTCCACGGTCCGGATCGGCGAGGTGGCCGAGGCGCTGGACCCGACGCTGGTCACCGCCGACAGCCCTCTGGGCCGCGCGCTGCAGGGCCACCGCGCCGGTGACACCGTCGCCTACCGGACTCCGGAGGGGTCGGGTTCGGTGGTCGTGGTGTCCCTCGGCGACGCGTCGGCGTAGGACCCGTCGTCACGTCCCGCCCGGCCCCTGGCGCTCGGCCCCGGAGCGCGACGCCGTCGCCCCGGCCGGTCAGCCGGTCACGATTCCGGTGACGAGGTTGATCGTGGTGGCGAGAATGCTGGCCCCGAAGACGTAGGACAGCAGACAGTGCCGCAGGGCCACCGCCCGGATCCTCGAACTGGAGACGTCGGTGTCCGAGACCTGGTAGGTCATGCCGAGGTTGTAGCTGAAGTAGAGGAAGTCGCTGTAGGCCGGCGGGCTCTGGGTGTTGAAGTCGATGCCTCCGTCGGACGTCAGGTAGTACAGGTGCGCGTAACGGGTGGCGTACATCAGGTGCAGGGCCGCCCAGGCCATGAAGACGCCGCCGAGCGCGGTCGCCGCGGCGGTGTGGCTGTCGCGGGAGTCGCCGACCAGGAGCAGCATCACGATGCCGGCCAGACCGCACACGGCGGCCGCGACGACGGCGAGCTCCTCGACGAGCGGTCTGAAGTCCTCGCGCCGCGCGTTGCGATGGGTCTCGGCGGCGTCCATGGGCCAGAGCACGATCCAGCCCGTCACGACGAAGAAGGTCTCGGCGGCGAAGATCCCGGCCAGGATCCCGAGGGGTGTCTCGCGCCCCAGACCCACGAGGACGCCGACGACCAGCCCGAAGAGCGACGCGTTCACGAGCCGGGGAACAGCGGAGCGCGGAAGCCAGAGTTGCACGGGCCCTCACAGTGGCGACGGAAGCGGTCCCGCCGCGGAGACGGCGGGACGGACAGGACGACGGGGCGGCGGGGCGGGCGGGACGGGCCGGTGCCTCTCACCGTGAGCCCGGAGGAGGCACCGGTACGGGGCTCACGGTCGTGCAGCGGCGTGCGTGCCCCCGCTGTGCTCGCCCCGCCGGAGCGGCCCGTCAGGCGGCGGGATCGATGGTGACCTTGACGTGCTTCATGATCGGCTGGTCGCTCTGGGTGCTGTAGTCGCCGAGGGCGCACAGGACGTTCATCTCGGGCATGTATCCGGCCGCGCAGCCGCGGGGGATGTCGTAGGGGACGGCGAGGTAGCCGTCGAGGTGACGCCGGCTGCCGTCCTTGGCGGTGCTCGTGATGTCGACCCGGCCGAGTTCGGTGATGCCTCGCTCGCGCATGTCGTCACGGTTCATGAAGACGAGCGTGCGCAGGTTCTTGATGCCGCGGTAGCGGTCGTTGTCGGAGTAGATGGTGGTGTTCCACTGGTCGTGGGACCGCATGGTGCCCAGCGCCAGGGTCCCGGGGGCGGGGACGACGTCGGGCAGGGCGGCGGTGGAGAACTCGGCGCGCCCGGACGGGGTGAGGAAGACCAGTTCCCGGGCCGGCTGCTTGATGCGGAACCCGAGGGGCAGGCGGACGCGGCGGTTGAAGTCCTCGAACCCGTCGAGCGCGCGCGCCATCGTGTCGCGGATGCGGTCGTAGTCCTCGATGTACCACTCCCAGGGGGTCTCGCTGGCAGGCAGCGCGGCGCGCGCCATGCCGGCGACGATGGCCGGCTCGGACAGCAGGTGCGGGGAGGCGGGACGCTTCATGCCGACGGACAGGTGCACCATGCTCATCGAGTCCTCGACGGACGTGCTCTGGACGCCCTTGCGCTGGTGGTCCTTCTCCGTGCGGCCCAGGCAGGGCAGGATCAGCGCCTGCCGTCCGTGCACGACGTGGCTGCGGTTGAGCTTGGTGCTCACCTGGACGGTGAGGTCGCAGGTGCGCAACGCCTCGTAGGTGTACGGGGTGTCGGGGGCCGCGAGGGCGAAGTTGCCGCCCATGCCGACGAACACCTTCACCTCGCCCGCGTGCATGGCCCGGATGGTGCGGACGGTGTCCAGACCGTGCTCGCGCGGCGGGTCGATCTTGCAGACCTCGGCCAGCCGGTCCAGGAACGCGTCGGTGGGCCGGTGGTCGATCCCGCAGGTGCGGTTGCCCTGGACGTTGCTGTGGCCGCGGACGGGCGACGGCCCCGCCCCCTCACGCCCCAGGTTGCCGCGCAGCAGCAGGAGGTTGACGATCTCGCGCACCGTGTCGACGCCGTGCTCGTGCTGGGTGAGGCCCAGGCACCAGCTGACGATGCTGCGGTCCGCTTCCCGGTAGACCCGGGCGGCCTTCAGGATGTCGGCACGGGTGACGCCGGACTGGTGCTCGATCTCGTCCCACGGCGTGGCCTCGCACACGGCGCGGTACGCGTCGAAGCCGGTGGTGTGGCGCTCGACGAATTCCCGGTCCAGCGCCTTGGGGTCGGTCGCGGACTGCTCCAGGATCGCCTTGGCCATGCCGCGCAGCAGCGCCATGTCGCCGCCGATGCGCGGCTGCAGGTTGAGGGTGCTGGTCGGGGTCGTCTTGAACAGCGCCATGTCCGTGAAGTCGTGCGGGACGATGGTGCGGGTGGCGGCCGCCTCGACCAGCGGGTTGACGTGCACGATGTGGGCGCCGCGGTCGTGCGCCTCGGCGAGGGCGGTGAGCATCCGGGGCGCGTTGGAGGCGGCGTTGACGCCCAGGATGAAGAGCGCGTCGGTGACCTCCCAGTCCTTGAGGTCGACGGTGCCCTTGCCGGTGCCGAGGGACGCCTGCAGGGCGCGGCCGCTGGCCTCGTGGCACATGTTCGAGCAGTCCGGCAGGTTGTTGGTGCCCAGCTCGCGGGCCATCAGCTGGTACAGGAAGGTGGCTTCGTTCCCGAGGCGTCCGGACGTGTAGAACGCCGCCTGGTGCGGGGAGTCCAGCTCGCGCAGGGCCCGGCCGACGACCTCGAAGGCGTCCTTCCAGCTGATGGGGACGTAGTGGTCCGTGTCGGGGTCGTAGACCATCGGCCCGGTCAGCCGACCCTGGTTCTCCAGCTCGTAGTCGCTCCACCCCGACAGCTCGGTCACGGAGTGGGCGGCGAAGAACTCCCGCCCTACGCGCTTGCGCGTCATCTCCCAGGTGACGTGCTTGATCCCGTTCTCGCAGATGTCGAGGTGCAGGCCCTTGAGGTCGTCCGGCCAGGCGCAGCCCGGACAGTCGAAGCCCGTGTTCTCGTGGTTCATCCGCATGATGGCCCGGGGGCCGTCCACCAGCGCGCCCTCGCGCACCAGGAAGGTCGTCACGCTCTTGGCGGCCCCCCAGCCGGCGGCGGGATGGTGGTAGGGACGGAACTCCGGGTCCCCCGTGGGCTCGGGCCCCACACCGTGCTCGACCTGTCGCTGTTCCTCGTCGGACGCGCTCAAGACTCTCACCCTTCCGCAGCGCGGATCTGGGCCGGAATGCGGCACTCCTGCCCAGGCTAGGTCGGTGGTCAGGCCGCCGCCATGCGACCGTGCCACCGCCGGCGCACCGGCTCACGTGCGTGGTTCCTGCGGCGGACCGACGGGACACCGGGTACGCCCGACCGGGGGACCCATCGGGATTCCAATGCCGGACATCGGATTCCCCATTGGATATCGATGACCGACCGGCCTACCGTCGAAGACGTCGCCACGCCGACGATCCGTGCACGGAACGTCGGCACGCGGCGGCGCGGACGACGCCACCTCGGGCCGACCGAGCCCCTGGCGAGCACCCGTCCCGCCCTCGCCCCCCGTCCCCTTCCCCTCTTCCTTCCGGAGTGAGCTCAGCATGTCGAAGATCCTTTTCGTGATGACCGGCGCCGACCACTGGACCCTCGCCGACGGCACCAAGCACCCGACCGGCTTCTGGGCCGAGGAGGCCGTCGCCCCGTACGAGGCGTTCACGGCCGCGGGGCACGAGGTCGTCGTGGCCACCCCGGGCGGCGTCGAGCCCACCGTCGACCAGGGCAGCCTGGCCCCCGAGTTCAACGGCGGACCCGAGGGCGCCGAGAAGGTCGCCTCGGCGCTCGCGTCCCTCACCGCCCTGCGGCACCCGGTGCGGCTGGAGGACGTACGGGTCGACGACTACGACGCCGTCTTCTACCCCGGCGGCCACGGCCCCATGGAGGACCTCGCCGTGAACGCCGACTCGGGCCGGCTGCTCGTCGCGGCGCTGAAGTCGGGCAAGCCCCTGGCCGTCGTCTGCCACGGCCCGGCGGCCCTGCTCGCCGCCGTCGACGAGGGCGGCACGAACGCCTTCGCGGGCTACCGGGTCGCCGCCTTCAGCAACGCGGAGGAGACCCAGGCCGGCCTCGCCGAGAAGGCGAAGTGGCTGCTGGAGACCCGCCTGACCGAGGCGGGTGTCGACGTCCGGGTGAGCGAGCCGTGGGCACCGCACGTGGTCGTCGACCGCAACCTCGTCACCGGGCAGAACCCCGCCTCCTCCGCGCCCCTCGCGGCGGAGGTCCTGAAGAAGCTCGCCTGACCGAGGGGTGAGGGCCGGGCTTCACGCCGCCTGCCGGTACGGGGCCCGGCTCACGCGCCCGCCGCCTCCCGGGCGATCCGGTCGAACTGGGCGCCCATCGCCTCCGACAGCGCCTTGGCCGCGGACAGCGGGCGCACCATGACGGTGAAGTCGTCGATCCGGCCCGCCTCGTCGAAGTGGAGGAAGTCGCAGCCCTGGATCTCCCGGCCGTCGACGGTGGCGGTGAAGACGAGGGCGTGGTCGCGGCCGTCCGGGTTCGCGATCTCGCGCACGTAGGTGAAGTCCTCGAAGACCCGCATGACACCGCGGAGGATCGCGGCGGTGATGGCCTTGCCCTCGTACGGCTTGAAGGCGACGGGGCTGGTGAAGACGACGTCCGGCGCGAGCAGCGCCTCCAGGGCTTCGGTGTCCCGGTTCTCGACGGCCTTGCGGAACGGATGCATCGAACCCCACTTACTCAAGTAATTGACTAGGTGCGAGTGAGGCTATTCCGATGGCGCGCCCCTGTCCAGGGCGGCCCCGTACCCCACCCACGGCGCCCCGCACCTGGCGGGGCGCCGGTCGAGCTCTGGCCGCCTTCGGCGCGGAGGGAGCCACCCCGGCGCAGGCTGTTCGGGCCGGCCCCACCGGCCCGAACAGCGCAGACGGTGAGGTCACGTCACGCGACGGCGGTTCCCTCGAGTTCGACCAGCTGGCCGGGGAGCGCCAGTCGCGTCACCCCGAGCATCGTGGTGGTCGGCGCCACCCCGGCGGCGCCCAACCTCGCCGCCAGCAAGCCGTAGTGCCGGAAGAGCAGATCCACGTCGGTCGTGTAGACGTTGAGCCGGACGAGGTCGGCGGGCGACATGCCGGCCTCGCCGAGCACGGCCTCGAGATTGTCGATGCTCAGCGTCAACTGCGCCGCCATGTCACCGTCGTGCTGGGGTTCGCCGTCCTCGCTCATCGCCGTCTGCCCCGAGATGTAGAGGGTCCGGGTGTGCCCGGAGACGACCTCACCCTGGTTGAATCCCCTCTCCACCGACCAGGACACCGGGTTGATCGCGGTTCGTTCCATGGACACGTGAGTTCCCTTCGCTTCATGCGGGATGCGCGCGTCGGACGGCTCCACAGCCGTCTGCTCGACGTCGCGTGAACGAGCCTCGCAACAAATCACGACACCCTTGGTCATGTATGCCGATAGGTTTCCCGCATGCGTGCCGACCGCTTGGTCTCGCTGGTGCTTCTGCTGCGGCAGCGCGGCCGGCTGACCGCCGACACCCTGGCCCGCGAGCTCGACGTCTCCACCCGCACCGTGCTGCGCGATATCGAGGCGCTGTCCGCGGCGGGTGTCCCGGTCTACGCCGAACGCGGCCGGCACGGCGGTTTCGCGTTGCTGCCCGGTTTCCGGACCGAGCTCACCGGACTGAACCACGACGAGGCCCTTGCCCTGCTGGCCGCCGGATCGGGGCGTGGCGAGCAGGTGCTGGGCCTCCGCTCGGCCCTCGCGTCGGCCAGGCGGAAGGTGGTCGACGCGCTGCCCGAGGGTCACCGGGCCGCCGCGAGCGACGCGGCCCAGCGCTTTCTCGTCGACCCCGAGGCCGACCTGCTCTCACGCAAGCCGGTCGCCGAGGAGGTGACCGACAGCACGATGATCGAGATCCGGCGCGCGGTGCTCGCCGGGCACAGGCTCCGCATCCACTACGCCGCCACGGGCCAGGCACCGCGATGGCGCACGGTGGACCCGATCGGTCTGGTGACCGTACGCGACCGGGGCTACCTGCTGGCCACGAGATCGGGCGAGGACCGCACCTACCGGCTGGCGCGGGTGTCCGCCGCCGAGGAACTCCCCGAAGCGGCACAACGACCGGACCGGATCGATCTGGACCTGATCTGGCGGGAGCGCTCCGCGCGGTTCCTCTCCGGCGGCGACCACGTCACCGTGCGGGTGCGGGTCGACCCGGCGCGACGGGAGGAGCTGCTGGACACCGCGCTGGCCGTCCGCGCGGAGGAGCCGGACGCGGACGGCCGGCTGCTCCTGGAGGTGACCTTCCAGGATTCACGACACGCCGAATGGGCGCTGTGGCAGCTCGGCATGGACGCGGAGGCCCTCACCCCGCCCGCGCTGCGCACCGCCCTGCGCGACCGCGCCGCCGCGCTCGCCGCCCGCTACACGGACGCGACCTGAAAGCTTCCCGGTCGGCCACCTGGTGAGGCGGCCGAGGCGGGCTCCAGGTCCTGTCCGGGCGATCTTCGAGGATCGGCCGGCGGCGCCCGGACAGGCCCTAGCCGGCCGGGCGGGTGGCGGCCAGTACGCCGATCTTGTCGATGCGGTGCTCGGGGTTGCCCTGCGCGTCGCGCCAGTAGTTCCCCGCCGCGTTGTCCTCGGGCGTCGCGCAGGTGGAGAGGGTGATCATGGCCTTGGTGGCCTTCTCGCCGGGCTTCCCCGGCACCGCGGCCCGCTGCTCGGCGAGGGAGCGGGCGGAGCGGAAGGACGTGGTCCGGGTCTCGGTGATCCGGTATTCGTACACGGTGTCACCCTGGGTGACGAAGACCGGGTCCCCCACGCGGACCGAGGGCAGCTCCCGCAGCGGTCCACCCGCGGAGAGGCGGTGGGCGGTCACCAGGTAGTTCCCGACCTCGCCGGGTCCGACCCCGCCGCGTTTCCCGTACGGGCTTGCGGCCACGCCACGGTCCTGGATGCGGGTACCGGCGGCGTCGTCGGTCGTTCCCTCGTAGGGAACGACACGCAGGCCGGTGAGGCCGATCGCGGGAATCGCCAGCTCGGCCGTCCGGGTCCGCGCGACCGGCTCGGGATCGGGGGCCGGCGCCGCCACGGGGATCCGCGTCGCGGACGGCACGGGGGCGGAAGACGACGACGCGGGGGCGGCGGCCGGCGCGGGTCCGCTCGTGGCCACGGCGGAAGGGGCCGCGTCACGCGGGCTCGGCGAGGCACCGGCCGCGGCGCCCGCACCCGTCTGGGCGGAGCAGCCGACGAGCAGGCCGGCGGTCATCGCGGCTATGACGGGGAGAACGACTCGGGGACTCGGCATGGCATTCCGGAGGGGTTCGTCACTCTCGGTCGCTGTCGGGTCATCACACGGCGCCCGCAAAGACCGCTTCAACCAGGACAACGACCGGAATCGCCCGCACATTCCCCTGGATGCACGTACGGACCGTAGCGAGCGCCGCACACCTCAGAAAGACCACCGGTCACTCGCGTATCGACTTCGGCGATTCGGCCATCTCCGCTCCACCCCGCGCTCCGGGCGGCACAAGGGTCCGTGGCCTCTGCATGCCGCGGCGGACGCGCCACCCCACGGATCCGTCCTCGGCTCACATACGTGTGCTCGACTCCCCCGCACCCGTCGTTGGTCCCGGTACTCACCGCTCCCCCAACGACCGCCCAGGAGAAGAGCAGTTGACCGCTGATCCCACCCCGCAGACCGCTGCCGTCCCGCCCCCGTCGACCACCGCTGCCGTCCCGCCCCCGTCCGCACCCGCCGGCACGCCGCCGCCCCCTCCGCCCGCCGAGATCACGTACGCGGGCGAGTTCGCCGTGAACCCGCTCGGAGAGGCGTCCTTCCGCGCCCTGTGCGCCCGGCTCCCCCGCGTCCTGCTGCGCATCGGACGGATGTCCTGGCGCGTCGACCGCCGTGCCGTCCTGCTGCTCCTCGGATGCCAGCTGGTCACGGGAGTGGCGGCGGCCGTCCTGCTGACCGCCACCGCCCGGGCCCTGCGGGCCGTCCTCGGTGCCGGGGCGATCGCCGACCGCCTGGACCAGGCGCTGCCGGCCCTCGTGGTCGTGGGCATCGCCGCCGGTCTCACGCGTACCGCCGAAGCCCTGGCCGGCTACGCCGAGCGGCGGCTCACGCCCGGACTCACGACCGGGACCGACACCGCGCTCGTCGAGGCGGTCTGCCGGGTCGAGGCGGCGGCCTACGCGGTGGACGGCTTCGCCGACCGCCAGGAGGCGGCGGAGATGGGGGTGATCCGGGCCCAGGTGATGGTGACCGACGCGCAGCGCTTCCTGTCGGCGCTCGTCCGCATGGTCACGGCCGCCGGAGCGCTCGCGGTGCTCAACCCGCTGGTGGTTCCCCTGCTCCTCCTCGCCGTGCTGCCGGCGGGTGCCGGGGCGGTGCTGACCGCCCGGGTGGACTACGAGGTGCACTACGCGAACATCGCCGACCGCAACGTGCGCGGCATGATGCGCTGGTGGGCGACGACCACCAAGTACGGCGACGAGGTCCGCGCCAACGGGATGACCGACTACCTGCTCTTCTGGTTCCGCTCGCTGTCCGAGCGCTGCGACCGGCGCACGCTCGCCGCGGCCCCGCGCACGCTGCGCATCGCGCTCGCCTCGTCCCTGGTCGCCGGTGTGTTCCTGGTCGCGTCATGGGCGGCGCTCGCCTGGCTGGCCACGACCGGCCGGATCGCCCTCGCGCTCGCCGCGACCGCCGTCGTCGCCGTCCAGACGACACTCGGCGCCCTGTCGCAGCTGGTCCTCAACGGCGCCGCGCTCTTCCACACGAGTCTCTACCTCGGCGACATGGAGTCCTTCCTCGACGACGCGTCCGCACGCGCACCCCGACGCGGCTCCGCCACCGTGAGCGCCCCGGTCGAGGAGATCCGGCTCGATGAGGTCGTCTACCGCTACCCGGGCAAGGACAGGCCCGCCGTCGACGGCGTGTCCCTGACCCTGCGCCGTGGGGAGATCCTCGCGATCGTCGGCGTGAACGGCTCCGGCAAGTCGACCCTCACCCGCCTGCTCACCGGCGTCTACCTGCCCGACGAGGGACGGGTGACCTGGAACGGAACCGATCTCGGCGACGTCGACCCGGCAGCCGTGTGGAGCTGCACCGGGCTGGTCCCGCAGATCTTCGCCCAGTGGCCGCTGCGGGTACGGGAGAACATCACCCTCGGACAGCCGCGCACGTCCCACGACGGTCCGGTCTGGGACGCCGTCGACGCGGTCGGGATGCGCGAGGCGATCGAGGACCTGCCGGCCGGCCTGGACACGCTCCTGGCGCGGGAGCTCTTCGGCGGCGCGGAGCTGTCCGGCGGCCAGTGGCAGCGGCTTGCCTGCTCACGGGCCCTGTACCGCCGCCCGCCGCTGCTCATCCTGGACGAACCCACGTCGCAGATGGACCCGCGCGGCGAACACCGCGTCTTCGAGCGGATCAGGTCGATCGCCGGCGACCGCATCACGATCGTGGTCACCCACCGTCTGGAGAACACCCGGATCGCCGACCACATCGTGGTGATGGAACACGGCCGCATCACCGAACAGGGCCGATACGACGACCTGGTCCGCGCGGGCGGCACCTTCGCGGAGCTCCTCGCCCTCTCCCTCGACCGCTGACGCCGAACCCGGCCGGCCGAGAGGCCCTGCGCCTGCCGCCCCAACCCGGCGGTGGCCCGCACCCCGCCCCTCGCCGGGGTGCGGGGCCGGGCCGCGCGGGTGGTCGTCAGTCGCCCTCCGGGATGGCGGGGCGGCGGCGGTGGAAGCCGTCGGCCTCCGGGTTCAGGTCGAGTATGTCGAGGAGGGCCGCCAGGTCCCCGGCGTCGGTGGCGTGCTTCGCGACGGTCAGGCGGGCCGCGCGCCGCTGCGCGAGGGCCGGCTCGCTTCCTTCTGCTCGCTCCATGACCACGATGCGACCACGCCGGGTGCGTCGGCGCAGCCCGGGTGCGGGCCGTTCAGGCGCGCCCCGCGGCCTTCTGGGTCTTGCGGGAGAGGGAGTCGACGACCACCGCGGCCAGCAGGACCGCACCGGTGATCATGAACTGGACGGCGTTGCTGACGCCCATGATGTTCATCCCGGACTGGATGGATCCGATGACCAGCGCGCCGAGCAGGGCGGACCAGACCGAGCCGCGTCCGCCGAACAGGCTGGTGCCGCCGATGACGGCCGCGGCGATGACGTTCATCAGCAGGTTGCCGCCGCCGGAGGTCTGGCTGGCGGACTGGATCTGCCCGGCCAGGAAGAGGCCGCCGACCGCGGCCATGGTGCCGGCGATCGAGAAGACGCTCATGCGGACGAAGGGCACGCTGATGCCCGCGCGGCGGGCACCCTCGATGTTGCCGCCGACCGCGAAGACGCGTCGGCCGTACGTGGTGCGGCGCAGGACGAAGTCGAGGACCACCAGCAGGATCAGGAAGATCAGGAGCGCCAGCGGCAGGCCCTGGTACTGGTTCAGGATGTAGGCGGTGACGAAGGCGATCGCCGCGAGGACCACGGTGCGCAGCACGATCTCGGCGACCGGCCGGGACGGAACCCGGGCCGACCTGCGTCGTTTGGCGTCCAGGAGCGAGGCGGCCAGGAAGAGTCCGACACCGACGGCCGCGGCCACGTACGCGGCGGCGGGGCTGTGGAAGATGGTCGAGTAGAGCTCGGAGACGATGCTGTCGCTCGGGATGTTGACCGTGCCGCTGCTGCCGAGCACCTGGAGCATGAGGCCGTTCCAGGCGAGATTGCCCGCCAGGGTGACGACGAAGGCCGGCACACCGACCTTGGCGAAGAAGAACCCCTGGATGAGCCCGACGGCCGCGCCGCCCGCGATGGCGACCAGGAGCGCCAGCCACTGGTTCATGCCGTTGATGACGTTCAGTACGGCGAAGATCGCCGCGCACAGGCCGCTGACCGAGCCGACCGACAGGTCGATCTCGCCGAGCAGCAGGACGAAGACGATGCCGACCGCGATCATGCCGGTGCCGACGATCTGCTGGCTGAGGTCGGAGAGGTTCTGGGCCGACAGGAACGTGCTGTTCAGGCTGCCGAAGACGGTCCAGATGATGATCACGGCGAGGACGACGGGAAGGGAGCCCAGCTCGCCGCTGCGCAGCTTGCGCCGGAACTCCCCCAGATATCCCTTGATGCCCTCCTCGCGGACGAGGAGACGGCTGTCCACCGCGGGCATGGCGCCGCGGGCCGGTTCCTGGCCGGAGGTGTCGTCGGTGCCTCGGTCGCGGCTCATGACTCCTCCCCCAGCTTGCGGGCCTGGCGGCGGGTGACGGCGCTGTCGGTGGCGCCGGTGATGGCGGAGATGATCTCCTCGGTGGTGGTGGAGCGCCTGTCGAAGAAGCCGTTGTTGCGGCCGAGGCGCATCACCGCGATCCGGTCGGCGACCGCCATCACGTCGACCATGTTGTGGCTGATCAGGATGGTTCCCAGGCCCTGTTCGCGGAGGCGCTCGACGAGGTCGAGGACCTCGGCGGTCTGCTCGACGCCCAGCGCCGCGGTCGGCTCGTCCAGGATGACTACCTTGGGTTCGCCGATCAGCGAGCGGGCGATGGCGACCGTCTGGCGCTGGCCGCCGGACAGCGAGGCGACGGGGATGCGGACGCTGGGGATGCGGATGGAGAGCGTCTGGAGCAGCTCCCGAGCCCGCTGGTCCATGCGGACCTCGTCGAGGACGCCGAACTTCCGTAGTTCGCGGCCGAGGAAGAGGTTGCCGACCACGTCGAGGTTGTCGCACAGGGACAGGTCCTGGTAGACGGTGGCGATGCCGAGGTTCTGGGCGTCGTGCGGTCGGTTGATGGAGACCGGACGGCCCTGCCATTCGATGACGCCCTCGTCCGGCTGGTTCACCCCGGCGATCGTCTTGACGGCGGTCGACTTGCCGGCGCCGTTGTCGCCGACGAGGGCGACGACCTCTCCGGGGTGGACCTCCAGGTCGAACTCGGACAGCGCCTGGACGGCGCCGAACCGTTTGGAGATGCCCCGGAGTGTGAGCACAGGTGCTTCCGTCAACGGAACCGCCTCCTCCGCTCGCCCGCCGATGCGGGCCCGTCTCGCCCCCGCCGGGATGAAGTGCTCAAGCGGTCAGGTGAGTCCGGCCTCCTTGCAGGCTGCGGCGTAGGTCGGAGTGCAGATCTCCTGAACGGTGTACATGCCGTCCTTGACGACCGTGTCCTTGATGTTGTCCTTGTTGACGACGACCGGCGCCAGCAGGGTGGCCGGGACCTTGTCGCCGCTGCCGTTCGTGACGGTGACGGGTGTCAGGTCCTTGGGCAGCTCCTTGCCCTCGGCCAGGTTGACGGCCATGGTGGCGGCGATGTCGGCCTCGGGCTTGTACGGCTTCTGGACCGTGATGGTCTGGGTGCCGAGCAGGATGCGCTGGATGGCGTCGAGCTGGGCGTCCTGACCGGTCAACGGCACGTTGATGCCGGATGCCTTGAGGGCGGTGGCGATGCCCGCGGCCAGTCCGTCGTTGGCGGAGTACACGGCCTGGATGTTGTCCTTGCCCAGCGCGCTGATGGCACCGGACATCTGCTGGTTGGCGTTGTTCGGGTCCCAGTTGGGAGTGTCGTACTCCTTGCCGATCTTCACCTTGCCGTCGAGGACGGAGTGGGCGCCGGCCTTGAACTCGGCGGCGTTCGGGTCCGTCGGCGAACCGTTGTGCATGACGATCTGGCTGTCGGCGGCCTTCGAACCGAGCGCGTCCAGCAGCGCCTTGCCCTGCAACTCGCCGACCTTCCGGTTGTCGTACGAGACGTACGCGTCGACGGGGCCCTGCGCCAGGCGGTCGTAGGCGACGACCTTGACGCCCGCGGCGTTGGCCTTCTCCACGGAGGACTGGATCGACTTGGCGTCCACGGCGTCCAGGATGAGCACCTGGTCGCCCTTGGCGAGCGCGGTGTTGACCTGCTGCTGCTGGGTCGTCGCGCTCTCGGCGGCGTTGTAGTAGTCGATCTGCGCGTTGGGAGCGAGTTCCTTGATCTTCTGCTCGATGTACGGCCGGTCGAACTTCTCGTAGCGCGTGGTCTTGCTCTCCGGCAGCAGCAGACCGATCTTCACGTCGTCCTGCCGCGCCACGGAACTCACGCCCGGCCCTGCCGCGACGCTCGTCGCCACCACGCTCAGGGACAGGGCCGCGGCTCCGGCAAGGGCTATCGCGCCCCGCAATGT
Source organism: Streptomyces sp. JL2001 (assembly GCF_050917515.1). Lineage (NCBI taxonomy): Bacteria > Bacillati > Actinomycetota > Actinomycetes > Kitasatosporales > Streptomycetaceae > Streptomyces > Streptomyces sp. JL2001. The sequence continues at coordinate 865,027 of NZ_CP169421.1, forward strand.
ACGGGTCATCGGAGGCTCCTTTCGCGCTCCCGCCCCCCGGGCACCGAGGAGGGTGACAGGAGGGGAGTGCACCTTTGGCCTATATATCGACATTAACCGCAACCCGGGCTCCGGCAAGCGGGTGAATCCACCCCGGCGGCCCGGAAACCCCCTCCGACCTGGGCGAACCCCTTCTGATGCGCCGTTCGACGCCGGCGGCGCGGCCACGCAGAGCGGTGTCCGCCCACCCTGCGTGACACCCGCGGCCGCCCCGGACCCGGGCCGTGGACGGTCAGCCGCGGAGCCAGCCGCGCAGGATCCGGCTGACGGTGGGCATGGCCACGTAGGTCATCAGCACGCTGAAGAGCGCGGAGACGAGGGCGGTGTTCAGGAGCAGGGGGACGGCCTCGAGGTGCGGCAGCAGGAAGACGTTGCCGAGCAGCGAGATCGGATAGACGGCGAGGGTCGAGCCGACGACCATCTTCCAGCGCGGCGGGGCCGGCCGGGTGGACCCGGGCTTCGCGAACCAGGTCTCCATACCGCTCAGTTCACGCCGGGCTATCTCGCTGTGCCGGTGCCCCTCGCAGTGGTCGAACCAGGCTTCCCGCTCCGGGGACTCCTGCCAGGTGCGGCAGGCGGCCGCGTCGCGGAAGCGGTGCACGAGGAACCACGGGGCTCCCGGCGCGGACGGGCGGAAGAAGCCGTAGCCCAGGTGGCCCGGGAAGGCGGCCGCCGTGTCGAGGATGCCCTGCGCCCACTTCTCGAAGGCGTCCTCGAAGCCGGGTTCGACCTGACGGGCGATCAGCAGCGTGACCTCCCCGGTGTCGGCGGGGACGGTGGTGTGCTCCAGGCTTGTCGCGGTCACTCGTTCTCCTCGTACGTCCGTACGTCGCGCCGCGCTCACCTTAGGCGCTGTCCGGCCGGTCCTCGAAGATCGCCCGGACCAGGACCTGGAGGGTGCCCTCGAGAGCCCCACCGGGCCGCCAGGACAGGGGCTAAGGGGCGTCTTCCGCGGCGGCGGGGTGCCGGAGGTACAGGTAGAGGCCGGCGCCGGCGGCGAGGACGGTGACGCAGGCGGTGAACGTGAGGCCGGCCGTGTCCAGGCCCACCCACATCGTCAGCGCTCCCACGCCCACGACGGGCAGGGAGATCCCGGTGTAGGCGACGACGAAGAACGAGGAGATGGTCGCCGCCCGGTGCGCGGACGGCGCCGCGTCGCCGACGGCGCTCAGACCGGCGCGGAAGGCGAGCCCCTGGCCGAGCCCGCCGCACATCCCGCCCACCACCAGCAGCGGCAGGGTCTCCACCCACAGCGACGCCCCCACCAGCAGGAGGCCGACGACGAGCACCAGGCAGCCGAGCGGGAGGGCGGTGCGCACCGGCATCCGGCCCGTCAGCGACTGTCCCGCGGTCGAGGCGAGGAACACCGAGAAGACCACCAGCCCGGTCACGGCCAGATTGTGGATGTCGAGGGTCTGGGAGACGAAACTGGGCGCCACCGCGGTGAACAGGCCGAGCAGCGAGAAGCCGGCGAAGGCGGCGACGGCCGACGGGGTGAAGACGCCGCGGACCTGCGCCGGCACGTACAGCCCCTGCGGCCTGGGCCGCGCCCGCAGCCGCGGCTGACGGACCGTCTCCGGCAGCAGCAGGACGACGACACAGGCCACGGCGACCAGCCCGAGGTGCACCAGGAAGGGAAGGGTCAGCGGATCCGGGGCGTACTGCGCGAGGAAGCCGGCGAGGAGGGGGCCGCAGCCCAACCCGCCCATGTTCGCCGCGGTGGCGGCGAATCCCGCGCGGGACTTCTGCTCGGGCCGGGCGAGTTCCAGCACGGTGACCGTCCCCGCCCCGCTGAGCAGCCCGGCGGAGAAGCCCGAGAACAGCCGGCCGGCGAAGAGCAGGGGCAGGCCGCCCTCGTTCAGGAAGCACACCGCGCTCGCCGCCGCCATGGCCAGCGCGCACCACAGGACGGGGCGGCGCCCGACGACGTCCGAGTGGTTTCCGACCAGCAGCAGGGTGGCGATCACGCCGACCGCGTAGCTGGCGAAGATCACCGTCACCATCAGCTCGGAGAATCCCAGCTCCTGACGGTAGAGACCGTAGAGCGGGGTGGGCAGCGTCGTGCCCGCCATGCCGATCGCGAAGACGGCGGCCGCCGCCGGGTACCCCAGGCGCCTGCCGCGGGACGCTTCGAGCCGGGGTGGACGTGATCCGCTGGTCATGCCGAGCACCCTAAGCGCTGTCCCGTCCCACCCGGTGGGTCGGCGCACGGCGTCGGACGGCGTGCTTCGGGAGGCTGGGGGTCGTCGTCGTACCGGGACGTACTTCCGGGCGATCCGACGACCCGGCGCGGCGCCTGAGCCGTCGTCGCGGGCCCGAGAAGATCGCCCGGACAGGACCTACGCGGTGCTGACCCCGCTGCGGGCGAGCGCGAACACCCCGAAGACGATCAGGCCGACACCCATCACCTCCGGCACCAGCCACCACCCGCCGCGCACGTGCTCCTCGTACAGGAGCACGCCCAGCATGAGGCTCAGCATCGCGTCCCCGAGCGTGAGCGCCGGCTGGGAGGCCACGAGGGGACCGCCCTGCATCGCGTGTTCCAGCAGCAGGAGCGCCGCGATGCCGGTCGCGCAGAAGGCGTACGTCTGCCAGGTCGTCAGAAAGGCGCCCAGGCCGCCGTCGTCCAGGATGTGCATGGCGGCCTTCATGAGCGCCGCGGTGAGCGCGTAGCAGATCGCCGTGGCGGCGCCGAGGCAGGCGGCGCGTGCCCGGCCCGGCGGTCTGCGCAGTCCGGCGGCCGCCAGGGCGACCGCCGCGAGTCCGCAGGCCACCAGCGCCGGCACCCAGCGGTCCAGGGCCACGTGGGTCCGGTTCCCGTCGGGCGAGGCGGCCACCAGGGCGACGCCGAGCCCCGCCACGACCGCCGCGACCGCGAGCCACTGTGCCGAGGGCAGCCGCTCCCGGGCCAGCAGCGACGCGATCAGCAGCGCGAGCGGCAGTTCCAGCACGAACAGCGGCTGCACGAGCGACAGCGCCCCGGTCGCCAGCGCGGCGGCCTGCCCCACGCCGGCGGCGATCACGGCGACGATGCCGGCCAGCCAGAGCGGCCGCTTCAGCAGGTCGAGGATCAGGCCGGGCCGGAACGAGTCGGACTGGGGAACGGTCAGCGCGGCGCGGCGCTGCAGCACCGTGGCGAGCGCGTTGCTGAACGCGGCGAACAAGGAGAAGAGGACCGGCAGGACGACGCCCATCCCCCGATCCTCCCCGGCGCCGTCCGAGGGGCCCGTGCCGACACCGGCTCGGGTCCCCGGTTCACCCGGCATTCGCCCGTCCGGACCCCGGTCGGACGCATGTGGGTGACGGTCGGGCGAATGTACGGCCTCGGGCGTGGACGGCCGTCATGACGGTGGTACGTGGTTGGCCATGCAGCCAGGCTCACCACCCCCGGTGGTTCCGTTCCTTCGCACCGCCGCCGCCTACGCATGGCGCCTGCTCGTCGTCGGCGCCCTCGTGTACAGCCTGTTCGCCCTGCTCGGGCGGTTCCACGAGATCGGTGTGGCGGTGTTCCTCGGGCTGGTGGCCACGGCGCTGCTGCGGCCGGTCGCCGATCTGCTCGACCGGTGGCTCCCCCGTCCGCTGGCCGTCACCGTCACCGTGCTCGGCAGCATCGTGGTGGTGCTGGGCGTGCTCGCCCTGGTCGGCGAGGCCGTGGAAGGTGAGCGGACGACCCTGGTGAGGGAGTTCCGGACCGGCGTCGACCGGATCGAGGACTGGCTGGAGCGGCCGCCGTTCCGGCTGAACCCGGACGCGCTCACTGACGTCCAGTCCCGGATCGGGCGGTTCCTGTCGAGCCACCGCTCGACCCTGATGAGCGACGCGCTGAGCGGCGCGCACCGGCTGGTCGAGGTGCTGACGACGCTGGCCCTGGCGTTGTTCACCGCGGTGTTCTTCATCAACTCCGGCGACCGTCAGTGGGCCTGGCTGCAGGAGCAGTTGCCGACGTCCGTGCGGGGCCGGACGGAGATCGGCGGCCGCGCCGCCTGGCGCACCTTCACCGGCTACACGCACGGCATCGTGCTGGTGGCCGCGGTGAACGCGACCCTCGTCGGGCTCGCCCTGTGGCTCCTCGGGGTACCGCTCGCGATCCCGCTGGCCCTGCTGGAGTTCATGGCCGCGTTCGTCCCGCTGATCGGCTCGCCGGTCGCCCTCGCGGTGGCCGCGGTGGTCGCGCTGGCCGCGAAGGGGCCCTTGGTGGCGGGGATCGTGGTGGCTCTGATCGTGGTCATCGGGCAGATCGAGGGCCATCTGCTGCACCCGCTCGTGATGAGCTGGGCGGTCCGGCTGCACCCCCTGGTGGTGGCGATCTCGGTGATCGCGGGGTCGATCGCGGCCGGCATCGTGGGAGCCGTGGTGGCGGTGCCGCTGGTGTCGGTGATCTGGTCCGTCCGCACGGCACTCCGCGACGCCCGCGAACCGGCCGGGGCGCCGGAAAGCGGCAGGGCCGCGCCGAACGCCGACGGGGCCGGGTGAGCGGGGGATCGGGCGACGGCGTCCGCGGCGTCCCCGGTCCGCCAGGATGCCGCGGGAGGCCGGCGAGGCGGGCCCGTCCGAGGACGGGCCCGCCCGGAGACCGCCTCAGCCGATACCGGGGATCTGCCGTGCCGCGAACGCCGCGCGGACGGCGTCTGCCGCACCCGTGCCGTACATGCTCTGGGCCGTCGCGATCGTCCGGCGTGCCGCGTCCGTGAAGCTCGTGTCGGGCGCGAAGCCGAACTGGGCGTTGACGATGACGCGGTCCGCGACCCGGGCGCCGAGCGCTCCGCGGATGTCGAGCAGGGCCCGCGACCAGATCTCGCCGTCCGCGTGCACCTCGCCGACCCGGTCCGCGTACACCTTGGTGCCGTCGATGCGGCGCAGGCAGTGCGGGGCGGCGCTGTACTCGACGGCGTCCCAGTCGGCGACGCACGCCGGGTCCGCCTTCTGCGGCCAGCCGTGCCGCGCGGCGGCGTTGGTCCCGACCGCGACGGCCAGGTAGTCGCCGAACGCCTCGCCGATCGCACCGGCCTCGGGGCTGGTCCCGAAGCCGGGCACCTGCGCGTGGTGCACCGCGTGGCCGTACTCGTGGACGATCACCTCGGCGTCCTCGGCGTCGTCGACGCCGCCCTTGCCGAAGCGGATCTCCGCCTTCTTGTCGGTGAAGAACGAGTTGTCCGCGCCCCACTGGTTGATCCGGACGGGCTGCACGCGGTCGTTCGCGCCGGGCAGTTCGCTGCCGAACCCGAGGCCCTGGAGGTACTCCTGTGCCTCGTTGACCCAGAAGTAGGCCATGACCTGCTCGAACTGGTCGTCGTGACGGTCGTACGCGCCGACGTCGGCGACCTTCGCGGAGCCTCCTGTGTCGGACCTGACCGCGGCCCATCGACCGGAGAGCGAGCCGCTGCCGTCGAGGTTGCGCAGAGCGGCCGTGGCGTAGGCGCCGGCGGGGACGGCGGAGGCCGCGTCCTTGCCGTCGGTGAGCGACTGGTCGCCCGTGGACTGCACGGGGTTGACCATGAAGATCCGGGCCTGAGGTGCGGCGGCCGGGGCCGAGGCCGAGGCTGATGCCGGGGCGAGCAGGGCCGCGGTGGCGGTGGCCGAGGCGACGGCGATCAGTCCGCGGGGTATGCGGCGAGCCATGTACGTCCTCTCGTCGAGGGAATGGGGGGTGGCGTGGTGCGGGCGTGATCCTTGCGCACCCGCACCGGTTTTGACCAGGCCCGAGCGCACTCGTGTCGCCCCCACGAAGGTCTCCGGCGGCCCGGATCCGCCACGGACCCGGGTGTCCGGCGCGCCGGCGGGGGTTCAGCCCTGGCGCCTCGCGGCGTGCAGAGCGTGGAGGACGGGCAGGTACCTCTCCTCGTCCTCCGGCGACCGCCGTGCGGGATGGTGCGCGATGCTCAGGGCGTACTCCGTCGGCGCGGCACCACGGCCGAGCAGCACGATCTCGGCTTCGGGGCGCATCGCCGCCTGGAGCAGCGGTGTCAGCTCGTCGTACTCGCCGGTCGGCCGGCGCGGGTCCGCCCCCGCGGCAAGGAGGAGGCGGACGATCTCGACCTGCCCCGCGTCGACCGCGACCTCGAGCGCGGTGCGCCGGCGAGCGTCCGGGGCGTCCGCCTCGGCTCCCGCGCTCAACAGCCGTGCCACCGAGGCCACATCGCCGTCCTGCGCGGCCCGCGTCAGCTCATGTTCCGAGTCCACACCCGCAACATCCCCGTCGTCCGGTGGCCCCGGCCGGCGGGCCGGGCCTCGCTGACGGTGCCTCCGCGCAGGGGCCGGTCCCCGCCGCCGTCCGCGAGGCTCACGAGTCGTCACGGTGAGCGCGGTGCCCGGCCGGACCGGATCCGGCGGGGCACAGTCGCCGCGGTGACCGCCTCCGGGTGACCGGGCGGAAGCGGGCGCCGTCCGTCGCCCGGCGGCCTCACGGACCGCCGAGGGTGCCGTCCTCGTCGGTCACGCCGCCCGGGTGATCCAGCGCTGGAGGGCGTGGTGCGTGGTGTCGTCCAGGGCGCACAGCGCCTCGATCGCGTCGAGGTCGCCCGGCAGCGGGGCGATGCCGGCCGTGGTCAGTGCCGCGTGCAGGTCCAGGCGGCGGCGGTCGGCCGGGCGCAGCGGCAGGGGGATGCGGCTGTCCGGCGAGGGCGCGGGCAGCGGATACTCGACGGCCTCCATGAAGCCGTGCGCGGAGTGCGTCTCCTCGGGGAGGTCCTCGGTGAGGTCCTCGGTGAGGTCCTCGGTGAGGTCCTCGATGAAGAGGGCGGGGAAACGGTACGGGTCGAAGTCCAGCCGCGAGGTCGGGGCGGTGGTGAAGTCCTGGAGCCGCGTCATGGGTGCCTCCTCGGGTGTCGTGCAACTGAAACGGAGGAGTGCACGAGGGGTCCGGGCAGTTGCACCGGACGCGGTTTACCACCCGGATGCCGTCAATCCCATCTCGTCACAAGAAAGATGAACCCATCCGCGGAGGGGGGTCGCCCCTCGCGGGGGCGACGGCCGTGCGCGACCCGTCCCGGCCGAGAAGCCGGTCCTCCGGCCTCGGCCGGGACGGGGCCGCCGCGACGGCCCGGACCCCGGACGTGCTGTCCGGCGGCCGTGCCGCCCCGGCGGGCGCCGGCGGTCTCCGCGCGTCACGTGGGGACCGGCGCGGCACCGTCCTTCGTGATCTCGAACCGGTACGCGCGCTCGGCGAGGACGTGGTCCCCGCCGTCGACCAGGGCCACGCGCACCTCGTACACGCCCCGGGCCCGCGGTCCGATCGGGAGCCGTTCCGGGGGCAGCGACAGCTCGTACGGACCGCCGTGCCGGAAGTCCCCGAGCACCACCTCGCGCCCGCCGACGGCGACGCCGTCGCGCAGGCGGCGGTCCACGACGCGCAGGCCCGTGGCCTGCCGTCCGAGGACCTGGAACTCCACGACGGCCCGGCATTCGATCCCCTCCCGCAACGGGAAGGGGGCCGGTTCCTCGCCCGCCGGGGCGACCGGGACCGCGACCGGGGCGTCCGGCTCGGCGAAACGCAGACTCAGGCGGATCAGTTCCACGCCCGATCCGGCCCGCGCGGACGGAGGGCCGGGGGCGTCGGCAACGGAGATCATGACGTCCTCGCTACATGTCGTCGCCGTGCTTCTTCATCCGGCGCATCGCCTCGGCCGCCGTGACCTTCGCCTTGCCCGCCACCTGTTCAGCACGGCCCTCGGCCTGCATTCGGTGGTCACCGACGGTCTCGCCGATCTGTTCCTTGGCCTTGCCCTTGACCTCCTGGGCCTTGCCCTTGGCCTTGTCCTTCGACTCGCTCATGACGTCGCCTTCCGTGTGACTCCCCGGCGAGGGGGCTCGGCATGGACGTCCCGCGCCTACCCCTCCCGCGGACCCGCACACGTCGACCGTGATCCACCTGTCACAAACCATCAAAAAAGGGGCAAGAGACACATAGGACATCTGCGGCTACCCACGAGGAGGCGGGCAGCACATGGAGGCCCATGGCCGGACCGGAGACCGGAACACCGCGCGCTCGGAGAGGTTCCTCGTGGAGACGCGCCAGGCCGGGACACCCGGTGTGGTCGTCCTGGCACTGACCGGCGAGCTGGACCACGACACGGCGCAGCCCCTGCAGAGCGCGCTGGAGGAGCAGGACGGCACGACGAGGATCGTGATCGACTGCTCGGATCTGAGGTTCTGCGACTCCACGGGACTGAACGTCCTGCTCAGGACGCGACTGCGGCTGATGGAGAGCGGGGGGCGGGTGGACCTCGCCGGGCTGCACGCGCCGGTGGACCGGATGTTCGAGATCACCGGGGCCCGGAGGGTCTTCCGGGTGTACGACGGTCTCGCGGATGCACTGGCGGACAGCGGGCAGGGTGAATAACCACGCGGGACCCGCGGCTGCGGAGGGAGACATGGGCGACCAGGACGGCAAGATGGCACAGGTGCGACGGCTCGTACTGTCCGGCACCAAGGGCGTGGTCGGCCGGTGCCGGGACTTCACCACGGAGGCGTTGGCGGACTGGGGCTGGATCCCCGCCGAGAGCGAGGAGGCCGAGCAGCGGGTGGACGACGTCCTGCTGCTGGTCTCGGAAGTGGTGACGAACGCGTGCCTGCACGCCGGCGGGCCTGAGGAGCTGGTGCTGCGGCACGCGGACGGGTACCTGCGCTTCGAGGTCGCGGACGCGAACCCCGAGCACCCGCACGCCTACCCGGCGCGCTCACCGTCCCTGCCCGGCGGGCACGGACTGATGGTGCTGGACCGGCTGGCGGGCGACTGGGGCTCCGAGGTCCGGGGCGGGGGCGCGGCCGGCAAGGTGGTGTGGGTGGAGGTCAGACGTCCGTCCCGTCCGCCGTGGCACCGGGGTCGTCGAGAAGACCGTCCTTGAGTTCGTCGAGGATCCGGGCGAGCAGACGCGAGATGTGCATCTGGGAGAGCCCGAGGCGCTCGCCGATCTGCGCCTGCGTGAGTTCCTGACCGAACCGCAGCGAGAGGATCTCGCGGTCCCGGGCGTCGAGCCCGGCGATGAGCGGCTTCAGCGACTCCAGGCATTCGACCAGCTCGTACGAGGACTCCTCGGCGGCCAGGTGCCGGGTGCCCGTACCGGGGTCGGCGCGGTCCTCCCCGGCCGGCGCGTCGAGCGACCGGGCCACGTAGCCGTTCGAGGCCAGTTCGCCCTCGGCGACGCTCTCCACGTCGACGTGGAGGTGGTCGGCGAGTTCGGCGCGGCTGGGACGGTGCCCGAGCTGCTGCTCCAGGACATCGACGGCCTTCGCCACGTCGATGCGCAGTTCCTGGAGACGGCGGGGCACCCGGACGGCCCAGCTGGTGTCACGGAAGAAACGCTTCATCTCGCCGACCACGGTCGGCAGGGCGAACGCCGAGAAGTCGATGCCGCGCTCGGGGTCGAAGCGGTCGATCGCCTTGATCAGCCCGATCGTGCCGATCTGGATGATGTCCTCCATCGGCTCGGCCCGGTTCCTGAACCTGCGGGCGGCGAACTTGACCAGGCTGAGGTTGAGCTCGATGAGGGTGTTGCGGACGTACGCGTACCCGGGCGTGCCCTCCTCCAGTTCCGCCAGGCGCGTGAAGAGCGCGGCGGACAGGGTGCGGGCCTCGCCCGTGGGGACGGCCGCCGGCCTGGCTATCTCCGGCACCCCGCCCAGAGCCGCCCGACGCAGCGCGGCGTCGGTCTGCGGCCGTTCGATGGCGATCGGTGTGCCGGTGGTGCCCATGCGGATCCCTCCACGGAGGAGCGGGCCCTTCGCCGTGGCCCGAGGGGCGACGGCAGGGCCGTCGGACTGACGTCCTGCATGAAGAATGCCCTGTTTGAGTGGTTTGACACGGAATCGTCATGGAAAGCGGCACAGCATGGCCATCGGCAACGACCGGGCGACCTCCCGCACACGGCGGTACGAGCTGCGTGACGGGTCCGGCGTGGTGGGCGAATGCCGCGATCTGACCCGGCAGGCCCTCTCGGACTGGTTCGGCCCGGCGGGCGACGCGGGACTGCTCGCCCCCGGCGACGCCCTGCTCCTCGTCTCGGAGGTCGTCGCCAACGCGTGCGCCCACGGGGGCGTCCCGTACGAGCTGCGGCTCGACCGCACGGGCGGCCGGCTCTGGGTGCAGGTCAGCGACACGAGCCCGGTTCGTCCCCGGCCGCACGGCCCCCACCGGGCGGCGCGCGCCTCCGGTCACGGTCTGTATCTGCTGGAGCGGCTCTCGGCGGCCTGGGGCTGGGTACCGCGGGGACCGGGCAAGGCGGTGTGGTTCGAGGTGGAGGTGCTGGCCCCGGACGAGGGGTCTCCCTGATCCGACCGGGGCCGGCGGGACGCCCCCGAAGGGGTGTCCCCACCGGTCCTGCGGGGCTCCCGCCGTCCTGCTCGCCGATCCAGGCCTGATCGACGGGACACGCCCTAAAGTGGAGACGTGGTGCGGCAAGCGACCGTGCTCCGCGCCCGGGCCGTAACGATCGTCCTGTGCGAGGTCCTCATGGCAGAGCGCAGACCACCCGCCGGCGCGGACCTGACGCACGCGGAGTTCGGCGAGGACGGCCTCCGGCAACTGCTGGCCGGACTCACCGCGGTGCGGGACGGGGACCTGTCCGTCCGGCTGGCCGGGGCCGCGGGAGGCATCCACGGCGAGATCGCCGGGGTCTACAACGACATGGTCGCCCAGCTCACGCTCGTCACATCCGAGGTCACCCGGGTCGCCGGCGAGGTCGGCGGACAGGGACTGCTCGGCGGCCGGGTCCGCGAGCCGCGGGCGCGTGGCGTGTGGCAGGAACTGACTTCCGGGTTCAACCAGATGGCCGACAACCTGACGTCCCAGGTGCGGTCGATCGCCCAGGTGGCGACGGCCGTCGCCCGCGGGGACCTCACGCAGAAGATCCGGGTGGACGCGCGCGGCGAGATCCTGGAACTGAAGCAGACCATCAACACCATGGTCGACCAGCTGTCCTCCTTCGCCGAGGAGGTCACCCGGGTCGCCCGCGAGGTCGGCACGGAGGGCAAGCTCGGCGGCCAGGCCACCGTCCGCGGGGTCTCCGGCACCTGGAAGGACCTGACCGACAACGTCAACTCGATGGCGGACAACCTGACCAACCAGGTCCGCAACATCGCCCAGGTCACCACCGCCGTCGCCCAGGGCGACCTGACCAGCCGGATCGACGTCTCGGCGCGCGGCGAGATCCTGGAGCTGAAGACCACGATCAACACCATGGTCGACCAGCTGTCCTCCTTCGCCGCCGAGGTCACCCGGGTCGCCCGCGAGGTCGGCACGGAGGGCAAGCTCGGCGGCCAGGCCGAGGTCGAGGGCGTATCCGGCACGTGGAAGCGGCTCACCGAGAACGTCAACGAGCTCGCCGGCAACCTCACCCGGCAGGTCCGCGCCATCGCCGAGGTCACCAGCGCCGTCGCCGAGGGCGACCTGACCCGCTCCATCACCGTCGAGGCGCCCGGCGAGGTCGGGGAGCTGCGGGACAACATCAACTCGATGGTCGAGTCGCTGCGGGCCACCACCCGGGCCAACGAGGAGCAGGACTGGCTGCAGACCAACCTCGCCCGGATCACCGGGCTCCTCCAGGGCACCCGGAGCCTGCCCCAGATCGCCGAACTGAGCATGACCGAGGTGCCGCCCCTGGTCTCCGCCCAGTACGGGGCCTTCTTCCTCGCGCGGGACGACGAGCGCGGCACCGAGTTCGTCATGACCGCCTCCTACGGCTCCCCCGACGACCCGGACGAGCCGCAGCGCCGGTTCCGGTCGGGTCAGTCCCTGGTGGGGCAGGCCGCGCGCGACCGGCGCGCCCTCGTCGTCGAACAGGTGCCCGCCGGATACGCGACCATCGTCTCCGGGGCGGGCTCCGCCGAGCCGAGCACGCTGGTCGTACTGCCGATCGTGGTGGAGGAACAGGTCCTGGGAGTCGTCGAGTTCGCCGCGCTGCGTCCCTTCACCGTGTTGCAGCGCGACTTCCTCGACCGGTTCGTGGACAGCGCGGGAGCCGTCCTGAGCTCGCTGTTCGCGAACCTGCGCACCGACGAACTGCTCGGCCAGTCGCGGCGCCTGGCCGACGAGCTCCGCTCCAGCTCCGAGGAGCTGCGGATCCGGCAGGAGGAACTCCAGCGTTCCAACGCGGAGTTGAAGGAGAAGGCGACGCTGCTCGCGCAACGCAACAAGGACATCGAATCCAAGAACCTGGTCATCGAGCAGGCACGCCAGGAGCTGGAGGCGCGGGCCCAGCAGCTGTCGCGGACCTCGATGTACAAGTCGGAGTTCCTCGCCAACATGAGCCACGAGCTGCGCACCCCGCTCAACAGTCTCCTGATCCTGGCGCGGCTGCTCGCGCAGAACCCCCAGGGAAACCTCACGGACAAGCAGATCGACTACGCCGAGGTCATCCACTCCGCGGGCTCCGATCTGCTCCAGCTGATCAACGACATCCTCGACCTGTCGAAGGTCGAGGCGGGCAAGATGGAGATCCGGCACGAGCCGTTCGCCCTGCGCGAGCTCATCGAGTACCTGGAGGCGACCTTCGGGCCGGTGGCCGACGAACGCGCGCTGGAGTTCGCCGTCACGGTCGCGCCCGACGTGCCCGAGGAGCTCACCACCGACGAGGCGCGGCTGCGGCAGATCCTGCGCAACCTGCTCTCCAACGCGCTGAAGTTCACCGACGAGGGCAGGGTCGAGCTCTCGGTCGGCTGGGCGGATCCACGGGAGGCGCCGACCGCCGTGCGCGAGGGCCGGCCCGTCCTCGCGTTCCGGGTGACGGACACCGGCGTCGGCATCCCCGTCGAGCGACTGGAGAACATCTTCGAGGCGTTCCAGCAGGGCGACGGCACCACCGCGCGCCGGTACGGCGGCACGGGCCTGGGGCTCTCCATCAGCCGCGAGGTGGCCGGGCTCCTCGGGGGCACGATCGAGGTGGCGAGCACGCCGGGCCGGGGCAGCCGCTTCACGTTCTACCTCCCCGCCGCGCACCCGGCGGGCGGCGACGCGGCGGGCCCGGCCCCGGAGGCGGGCCGGGAAGCCGCCCAGGGGGTCGCCGTCTCCCCGGGGACCGCCGTCGGCGGCGCCCCGGCGCCGACGGCCGGCGGGACCACCGTGCTGGTCGTCGACGACGACGCCCGCAACGTCTTCGCCCTCACCGAGGTCCTCGAAGGCCAGGGCCTGCGCGTCCTCACGGCGGACGGCGGCCGAGCCGGGCTCGACCTGCTCGCCGCGCACGACGAGATCCGGCTCGTCCTGATGGACGTGATGATGGCCGGCATGGACGGCTACACGGCCATCAAGGAACTGCGGAGGCTGCCCGGCCGGACCGCGCTCCCCGTGATCGTGGTGACGGCGAAGGCGATGCCGGGCGACCGTGCGCGCGCCCTGGAGGCGGGCGCCGACGACTACGTGGCCAAGCCGGTGGACGAGGCGGAGCTGGCGGCCAAGATCCGCGCGTGGCTACGGGAGTGACGGGCTGACCGGACCGGCTCGCCCGGCTCCGGGGCGGCGGAGTTCCCGTCGGCCCCGACCCGGCCCGGTCCCGGCCTGGCCCGTCGCCTCAGTGCCCCTGGGCCCGCCCGCGGAGCTGTACCGCCACGATGCTCGTGTCGTCGTCCGTGTCGCCCGTGGCGGCGCTGAGCAGGTCGTCCACGAGCCGGTCCGGTGCCCGGCCCGCGAGGCGCTCCGCCTCGGCCACCAGCCGTTCGAGGCCCGCGCCGAGATCGTCGTGGCGGCGCTCGATCAGGCCGTCGGTGTAGAGCAGCAGCGTGTCGCCCGGGCGGAGCGGGGTGTGCTGTTCGCGGTACGTGATCGCGGGCGCGGCGCCGAGCAGGAGGTCGCGCGGCGGGTCGAGCAGGCGGGCCCGGCCGTCCCGGATCAGCAGCGGGGGCAGGTGCCCGGCGCTCGACCAGACCAGCCCGCGGTCCTCGGGGTCGTACAGCGCGCACACCGCGGTCGCGGTGATGCCGCCGCCGGTGCGCAGGGTGACCTCGTTGAGCCAGCCCATCAGGCGCCCGGGCGGGTGGCCGGTGAAGGCGAGCGCGCGCTGGGCGTTGCGGAGCGCGACCATCCCGGTGACGGAGTCGATCCCGTGGCCCGCGATGTCGCCGACGGTCATCAGGACCTGGCCGTCGGGCAGTTCCAGGACGTCGTACCAGTCGCCGCCGACCCGGTACTCCTCCGCGGCCGGCCGGTAGCGGACGGCCACCACCAGGTCGCCGGGGAGCTCCTGGACGCCCGGGACCTCGGGCACGATCGCCTGCTGGAGCTGGAGGGCGAGTTGGTGCCGCATCTCGGCCTGGTTGCGGACCTCGATGAGGTGGTCGAAGGTCGCGGTCAGCGCGACCTCGGTGCGCCGGCTGTCCGAGACGTCCTGGAACACCCCGGCGAAGCCGGTGAGCGTGTCTCCGGTGAGCAGCGGTTCGGCCGCCACGCGTACATGGCGCACCCTTCCGTCGGGGAGCACGATCCGGAGCACCGTCTGCGCGCCGCTCCGGCGCCGGGTGAGGGTGGTCAGCAGCTCGGTGAGGGCCTCGCCGTCGTCCCGGTGCACCCGCGCCCGCAGCCCGAGGAGGGGCACCGGCGGCTCGTCGCGCGCCATCCCGAACATGTCGAAAGCCTGCTCCGACCAGACCGTCCCGGCGTCGGCCAGGCTGTCCTGGAAGGTGGCCACGCTCTGCAGGCGCGCCACGGCCCGGCGCGTGGCGATGCCCACGTCACCGACCGTGTGCCAGAGCACCACGGCCCGCTCGGCGCCGGCCGGCAGGACGCGCACGTCGAGGAGCGGCGCCTGTCCGGGCCGGGCCGTGGCGGGGAGGCGGGCGGCCCGCTGGACGCGGGCGGTGTCGACCGCGCGGCGTGCCAGGTGGGCGAGGTCGCTGTGGACCAGCGGGAAGACGAGGGAGAGGGAGCGGTCGCCGGCAAAAGACGCGTCCCCGAGCGCCGCGACGCCCTCCTCGTTGACGTGCTCCACGGTCGGTGAACCGCCGTCCCCGTCCGCGCGCAGCAGCATGGCGGGGCGGGCGAGCGCGTCGAGCACGTCCACGAGTACCGGGGCGGCCGGCTCCTCGGCGTCGTCGGCGTCCAGGACCGTGCCCGCCACCTCCATCAGGCCGGTGACGGCTCGCCGCACGGTGGTGCCGAGGGCGGCGGGGCCGGGCCAGCCGACGAGGGCGAGACCGACCGTCGTGCCGCGCCGGCGCAGCGGCAGCACGGCGCGGGCGGCGTGCGCCGACGGGCCCGGGAGGAGCGTGTCACCCCGCGGTCCGTCGTCCAGCCAGACGGGGAGCGCGTCCTTCAGGACGGTACGGAAGGGGCCGGGCGCCGCCGGGGGGATCCACTGCCAGGCCACCGCCTCGGAGGCGCCCACGCCCGCGTGTCCGGCGAGCCGCAGGCAGCCCGAGTCGGCGCTCCGCCACAGCCACAGGCTCTCCGCGCCGTGCGGCGCGAGTCCCTCGGCGAGCAGGGTCCGGGCGGCCTCGCCGACGCTGTCGGCGGTCTCGGCCGCCGCGGCGGCGCGGCGGGCCAGGCGGGCGGGGCCCGGGTGGGGCGGGGGCGCGTCGTCCTCCTCGGCCGGGACGGTGAGCGGGGGCCCGGCGGCGTTGCCGACGGCGTTCACGATGTCCGCCGCGAGATCCTCGGCGGTGAGGCCGGTCGCGTCGGCGAGCGCGTTCAGGTGCTCGGCGGCCTCGGCCGGCGACAGGCGCAGCTGCGCGGCGAGGACGCCGGTCGCGAGGTCGAGGAGATGGCTGCGTGCGAGCCGTGCCCGCAGCCGCCGGATCTCTTCGGGGAATCCGGTGCGGCCGGCGCGGTCCGCGTGGTCGGGCGGGCCCGTCGGGCTCGGGGAGCCGAACAAAGGGACCTCCGTTCCGCCGCTTCGTGAACGTCCGGAGCAGGGAGTTTCCGCTCCGGATTCTACCCGCGGACGCGTCTCGGCCTCGCGGGCACGCGTACGAGATCTGCTCTCGGGAGGACCGGAGCGGCGCGGTGAGGCACGCTTGAACCGGGGGTCGGTACAAGAAGGCCGAGGCCGCCCGCCGGGGCGTCCCGCCGGACCGAAGGAGGTGTCGGCGATGGACGGACCACGGCTCTCCCCGCGCGAGCGGCGCATCCTGGCCGAACTGGAGGAGGATCTGCGCCGGGGCGATCTCGCCCCCGATCCGCACACCGGCCGCACCGGCCGCACCGGCCACCCGTCGGCGGGGCGTGCCCGGAGAGCGGGCAGACGGCCGTCGGGACGTGTCCTCGTGGTGCTCGGCGTGGTGTCCCTGGCGCTCCTGGTCCTCGGCATCGCCACCGAGAAGGCCGCTCTGATCTGGGCCTTCACGGCTGTGTGGGTGCTGACCCTGATCTGGCTCATGCGCCTGGTGATCCGCTGGACGCGGCGGCTCCAGAACCGCGGGAGCGACGACGGGAGATGACCGGGCACGCGCTCCCCGCACGGGGTCGGGTCCCGCGGATCCGCCCCCGTGCGGTGTGAGCGGCGGGGGCGTACGGCTGCGGCGCCGACGGGGGTCCGGTGCGGCCGTCCCGTGGAGCCTCCGGTCAGGCCCGCGCCGTCAGGCGGGCCTTCGCCACGTCGTACCGGGCGCGCAGCCCCACGTCCGGTGAGACCCGCAGCAGGACGCCCAGCGCCGCGACCGCCCCCTCGTCGAAGCCGGTCGACTCCGCGTCGAGGGCGGCGCGCTCCAGGCGACGGATGCCCTCGGCCTCGTCGCCCCGGCCCAGCAGGGCCTCCCCCGCCGCCGTGCACAGCAGCACGCGCGACGCCGACGGCGTCTCCCTCGGGTCCTCCAGGTCCAGGGCGGCGGTCGCCGCGTCGAACGCCTCCTGCCATTCCTCGGCGGCCAGCCGGTGCCGCGCCAGATGGTGCAGGGCGAGCCGCTCGGTGTGGCGGTCGCCCGTGGTGCGGGCCAGCCGGGCGGCGGCCGCGCAGCGCTCCGCCGCCTCGTCGAGGCCGCCCAGCTCCGCCTGGACCAGGGAGAGGTTGACCAGCGCGGTCGCCTCGCCGCGCGGGTCGCCGGCCCGGGCGGCCAGCGCGGGGGCGGCCTCCAGGCGGACCAGCGCCTCGCGCGTGCGGCCCTCCTCGGTCAGCACCCAGCCGAGCAGGGCGAGGACCCGTGCCTCGGCGCGGATGTCGCCGTCGGCCCGGGTCGCCGCGAGTGCCGTCTCCAGCAGCGGAGTCCAGCCGCCGCGGACCCGCCACACGATCTGCGGCCAGAGCGCCAGGACGATCCGCCAGGTCCGGCCGTGCAGTCCCGCGCCGTGCGCGGCTTCGGCCGCCAGGACCAGGTCGTCGCGTTCGGCCGCGTACCAGTCCATGGCCTGCGCGCGGTCCGCGAACTCCCGGATCGCCGGCGGGGCGTGGAAGTCCGCGGGCAGCGCGAAGCAGGATTCGGCCGCCGGTTCGGCCGCGCCGGCCGCCGCCAGCGCCGTGGCCACGGTGTGGTCGAGGACCCGGACGACCGTGTCGGCCCCGGCTTCCAGGCCGCGTGCGTAGAGCCGCACGAGGTCGTGGAGGGTCCAGAGCCCCGGCGCGGTCCGGGTGACGAGGTGGGCCGCGGCCAGCCGGTCTAGCGCGGCGTCGGCCTCGTCCGGTCCGGTGCCGGCCAGAGCGGCGGCCGTGTACCGGTCGACGTGGGTACCGGGGTGGCGGCCGAGATGCGCGAAGTGGTGGGCGGCGTCCTCGGGAAGCCGGCGCACGGTCAGCCGCAGCGCCGCCCGGACCCCGGTGTCCTCGACGTCGAGCAGGCTCAGTCGCCGCGACTCGTCGGAGAGTTCGTCGGCCATGGCGCTCAGGGACCACTCCGGCTGGTCCGCGAGGCGGGCCGCCGCCACCCGGAGCGCCAGGGGAAGACCGCCGCACAGCTCGGCGAGGCGCCGGGCGGCCACCGCCTCGGCCGTGACGCGCTCCGTTCCCAGGACGGCACGGAGCAGGGCCGTGCCGTCCTCCGGTTCGAGCACGTCGACGGGGACGGGGCGGGCGGCGTCCGAGGCGATGAGTCCGCGCAGCCGGTTCCGGCTGGTGACCACGGTGACGCAGCGGGCCCCGCCCGGCAGCAGGCCGCGGACCTGCCCGGAGCCACGCGCGTTGTCCAGCACCACGAGGAGCCGGCGGTCGGCGGCCAGCGAACGGAACAGGGCGGACGCGCCGTTCACCGACTCCGGGATCCGGCGGGGCGGGACGCCGAGGGCGGGCAGGAACTCCCGCAGCACCTCCAGCGGGGTCGGTTCGCCGGTGTCCCCGAAACCGCGCAGGTCCGCGTAGAGCAGACCGTCCGGGAAACCGGCCCGGTTGCGGTGGGCCCAGTGCACCACGAGCGCCGTCTTGCCCACGCCGGCGGGCCCGGTGACGAGGCAGACGGGCGCCTCGCCGGCGGCGGCGCGGGACAGTGCGGTGAGTTCGGCGGTGCGGCCGTGGAAGCCGCGGGGCATGCGCGGCAGCAGGTCGACCGGCGCCATGGGCTGCGGCGTCGACGGTTCGTACGCGGTGAGCGGGACGGCCGGCGGGCCGTGCGGCCGGACGGCGTCGCCGCCGCCGTCCTCCCCGCTCAGGGCCGACGCGTAGGCGTCCGCGAGTTCCCGGCCGGGGTCGACGCCCAGTTCCTCGGCGAGCAGCCTGCGGGTGCGGTGGAACCAGTCGAGCGCCTCGGAGCGGCGGCCCGCGCGCCGCAGGGCCGTCATCAGCGCGGCGGACAGGGATTCGCGCAGCGGATGCGCGTCGGCCTCGGCCCGCAGTACGGCCGCGGCCCGGGCGTGCTCCCCCAGGCACGCGTACCCGGCGGCCAGCGACTCGACGGTGGCCAGGCGCAGTTCCTCCAGTGCGTGGGCGGCGGCCTGGAGCGGCGGGCTCGGGTACGCGCCGGTGAGCGCGGGGCCCTGCCACAGCGCCAGCGCCTCCTCGTACCTCGCGACGCCTTCGGCGGGCGTGCGCTGCCCGCGGGCGAGGGCGACCAGCTCCTCGAACCGATGGGCGTCCAGGAGGGTTTCCGGCATCCGCAGGACGTACGCCGGTCCCTGCGTGGCCAGTTCGACGCCGTAGGTCTCCGCGTGCGCGTCGGCGAGCAGCGCCCGCAGGCGGGACACGTGCCCCTGGATGACGCTGCGCGCCCGGGGTGGCGGCTCGTGGTGCCAGAGGGCGGCCGTCAACTGCTCGACCGGGACGGGGCGGTTGGGCCGCAGCAGCAGGGCCGCCAGCAGGCTGCGGCGCTTGGCGGGGCCGAGGGCCGGTTCGCCGGCCCCGGTGACGACGGACACCGCTCCGAGCAGCCGGAACTCCACTGACACAACTCCTCGTGGGGGGAGGGGTCAGATTACCGGAGGGGGTGTCGCCCTCGCGGGGGCCGCGTGGGCTCCCGCGAGGCCGGGTACGGCGGTCGCCCGGCGCCGCGGCGCTGATCCGGGCGGGCGGTCTTCCCGGGGCGCGGGAGGATCCCCCGGACCGGACCTACCCTTGCGGTGCCAGTGCGATCTCGGCCCAGACCGTCTTGCTGTCGTCCGCGTAGCGCACGCCCCAGCCCTCGGCCACGGTCGCGCAGATGTGGAGGCCGCGTCCGCCCTCGTCGACGGCCTTGGCGTGGCGCAGGTGGGGGGCGGTCGGGGCGCCGTCGATGACCTCGCAGATCAGCGTGCGGTCGCTCCTGACGAGCCGCAGGGTGATCGGTGCGGCGCCGTAGCGGACGGCGTTGGTGACGAGTTCGCTGACGACGAGTTTCACGTCGAAGGAGTCGACGGGCACCTCCCATTCCGCGAGGAGGTCCGCCGCGTGGGCCCGCGCTTCGGCCACGGCCGAGCGGGCGAGCGGCACGTCCCACTCCCTGAGCTCGTCCGGGGTCAGGAGCCGGGTCCGGGCGACCAGCAGGACGCGGTCGGGCTCGAGGATGCGCTGCAGGTCGTCCGCCATCGGCTCGGGGCCCCGGTCCGGACGGCCGAGGGCGGCCACCAGTCGCCCTGTCGTCGGGTCGGCGGCCCCGTCGCGCACGTCGGAGGCGAGGCACACGGTGCTGCCCCCGGGGAGCAGGTGGACGGCGCTCGCGAAGGGCGGCCCGTCCGCGCCGAGGAAAGATCCTTCGCCCACCGGCTCGAGGTCCACCGAGCCGTCGGGCCGGACGACGGCGAAGAGCGAGCCGCCCGCCCGGGCGACGTCGAGCCGCCCGTCGACCGGGTCGTAGACCGCGAACGTGCAGCTCGCCGTCGGTTCGCCGAGCTGGGGGTCGGGGCCCTGCTCCCGGGCCAGGCGACGGGTGGTGGCGTGCAGCCGGGCGAGGAGTTCGTGGGGGTCCAGGTCGAGCGTGGTGAGGCTGTGGACGGCGGTCCGCAGCCGGCTCATGGTCGCCACGGCGCTGAGGCCGGCGTGCTGGACCTGCCCGACCACGAGGGCGACGCGGGCACCGGGCAGCGGGATGATGTCGAACCAGGATCCGCCGCCGCGGCCACCGGGGCGGTGGCGCTGGGCGACCTCGACGGCGCGCTGCGTCGTCTGCTCCTGCCGCAGCGACCAGCTCTGCAGGGCGGTCATGACGATGTGCTCGCGGGTGAAGCGCAGCGCGTTCTCCAGGCAGGTCGCCGTGCGGGCCACGATGCCGTCGGCGAGGGCGAGGTCGTCGGGGCCGAAGGGGTCGGAGGTGTCCCGGCGCTGGAAGGCGACGACGCCGAAGATCTGTCCCCGCACCGCGAGGGGGGCGACCAGCCGGATTCCCGCGGGACCGCCGCCCCCCGGTTCGCCGTACGGCTCCCCGGTGGGCAGCAGCGTCGGAGCCTTCGGGAGCTCGTCGCCGAAGAGTCCGGGCAGCAGGACGGTACCGACCTCCGTGACCGGGGCGAAACCGGCGGCTCCGCCGACGGCGGCACAGCGCAGGAGCGGTACGCCCTCCTCGGGGACCAGGTCCGGAGCCCTGCCCCGCAGGACCGCGTCCGTCAGGGCCACCAGGACCGAGTCGGCGAAGTGGGGCACGGTGACCTCGACGAGTTCCCGGGCGGTGCGCTCCACGTCCAGGCTGCTGCCGATCCGTTCGTGGACGTCGTGCAGCAGGCGCAGGCGGGCCTGCGCCCGTTCGCGGTCGGTGACGTCCACGGCCGTCACGACCACCCCGAGCGGCTGTCCGGAGCCGTCCTCCAGGCGGTGGACGGCCGTCGAGAAGACGTGCTCGTGCTGCGGGTCGAGGCGGGGGCGCAAGCGGACCAGCGCGTTCCGGACGGGCCTGCCGGTCTCCAGCACCTCCCGCAGCATGCCCTCGACGCCGGTCACGCCCTCCGTGGCGTACACCTCGAGGACGGGCCGACCGATGATCTCCTCTCGGGGGACGCCCCGCATGCCCACCGCCACGGGATTCACCCGAACCGCGCGCAGGTCGCGGTCGAGGACGTGCAGACCGACGGCGGACTGGGTGAAGACGGCGTCGAGCACGGCCTCGTCCAGGTCGCCCATGTCCTCCCCGGCCTGCCACACGCCCCATTCCGGCTCGCCGGAGCCGCCGGGCACGCGCCCGACGAGCCAGCGGCCGTCGGGGGGACCCGTGGCGAGGAGTTCGGGCACGCTCCGCCCGACGGCCTCCTCGTCCCGGCGGCCGAACAGGCGCTCGGCGCCCGGGCTCCAGCGCACCACCTGCCCCGTCCCGTCCAGGGTGAAGAGAGGCGCGTGGTTTCGCGGCATGGATCGACTCTCGCACCTCCACAGGCCCGGCGCATGTTCCGCGCCGGGCGCCGGACGCGCCGCCGGTGCGGCCGACCGTGGCCGGCGCCGTGCCCGCGGGTCAGTGGCGGACCAGGCAGAAGGGGTGCCCGGCGGGGTCGGCGTAGACGCGCCAGGAGCGCCCGCCGGCGCCCTCGTCCAGCACGGTGGCCCCGAGGGCGAGCACCTCGTCGTGGGCCCGGTCGAGGTCGGCCACTCCGAAGTCCGGGTGGAGCTGCTGGGGCGCCGCGGGGTCGCCCCGGCGCGGCGGACGGTGGTCGGCCGCCCGCTGGAAGGCGAGGACGAATCCGGACGGCGTGTGCAGGGTCGACCAGTCCTCGCCGACGGCCCACCGGCGGTCCGGCCGGTCGACGGCGCCGCCGAGGAGCGCCCGGTAGAACTCGGCGAGCTTCCGGGGTTCGGGACAGTCCAGCACCACGCACTGCAGGTCGGCGATCATGCGCTGGATCCTAGGTCCTGGGGGTTTCCCGGGTGACGGTGGTGTCCTGGTCCGTGGCGGCGGCTTCGGCGATGAGGAGGGCGACGTCGTCGTCACTGTCCGGGTCGGGCAGTGTGGCGAGCAGTTCGTCGCAGGTGGCTTCCAGGGGCAGCGGCGAACCGGAGAGGTGCCGCACGAGGGCGTCCATGCGGCTGTCGAGCGCGTGGTGGCGGCTCTCCAGGAGGCCGTCGGTGTACAGGAAGAGCCGGGCGCCGGGCGGCAGGTCGACCCGGGTGGTGGTGAACGGGATGTTCTCGGCGGCGCCGAGGGGCGCGCCGGGCGGCAGGTCGAGCAGGGTGGGCGGGTGGCCGGGCCGGGTCAGGGCGGGCGGCGGGTGGCCGGCCAGGGCGATGCGGCAGAGCCCGGCGGCCGGGTCGCACAGGGCGTAGACGCAGGTGGCGATGATCTCGTCGAGTTCACCGGTGAGGACGTCGAGGTGCCGCAGGACCTCGTCCGGTTCGAGACCGAGCCGGGTCAGCGTGCGGGTGGCGGTGCGCAGCTGGCCCATGGTGGCGGCGGCGTTGATGCCGGAGCCCATCACGTCGCCGACGACCAGGGCGGTGGTGCCGTCGGTGAGGGGGATGACGTCGAACCAGTCGCCGCCGACGTGTCCGGCGGTTCCGGCGGGCTGGTAGCGGCAGGCCACCCGCAGCCCCGGCGGATCGGGCGGGGTGCGCGACAGCAGGTGGCGCTGGAGCGTGGTGGCCGCCTGGAGCTGGGTCTGGTACCAGCGGGCGTTGTCGATGCACACGGCGGCGCGGGCGGCGAGCTCCTCGGCGAGCAGGATGTCGTCGGCGGTGAAGGGCAGCGGGTTGCGGGCCCGCTTGAGGTCGAGCGCGCCGAGGACCTCGCCGCGGGCGATGAGCGGTACGGCGAGGTAGGAGTGGATGCCGGCCTCGGCCAGGATCGTGGCGGCGGTCGCGTCCCGGGCGATGCGGGGGAGGTCTTCGGGGCGAACGTGGGCCAGATGGACGGTGCGGCCGGTGGCGGCGCAGCGGGTGACGAGGCGGTCGGCCTCGTACCGGGTGATCTCGCCGACGGGGTCCGCGGCCCGGGCGGCGCTGGTGGCGTAGGCGGTCTTGACGGCGAGGGCCCGGAAGGCGGTGGGGGCACTGGTCGGCCGGTGCAGGGTGCGCGGGTGGAGGGCGGCGTCCAGGACGTCGACGGCGGCGATGTCCGCGAGGTCGGGGACCACGGTGTCGGCGAGTTCGCGAGCGGTCTGCTCCAGGTTGAGCGTGGTGCCGATGCGCGTGGACGCCTGGGCGATCACCGCGAGGCGGCGACGGGCCTGGGAGCTCTGCAGGTCGGCGCGGTACTGCTCGGTGACGTCGAGCACGGTGGCGACGACACCGATCACCCGGCCGATGGAGTCCTCCAGCCGGTAGTACGAGACCCGCCACGCCCGGTTGCTGCCGTTGCCGCCGTGCTGGGGGCGCTCGGTGGCGAAGCGGTCGAGCCGGGGGGTGCCGGTGGCGAGCACCTGGCGCATGGTCTCCTCGACGTCCTCGCGTTCGCCGAACGGCAGGTTCTCGGCCGCCTCGTGGCCGAGGCAGCCCTGGGCGGACCGGCCGGTGATCCGCTCGAAGGACGGGTTGACCAGGACGAGGCGCAGGTCGGTGTCGGCGACGGCCACTCCGGTCGGCGACTGGGCCACCAGCTGCGCGGACAGTGCGAGGTTGCGTTCGATGCCGCGGACGACGGACTCGTCGGCGGCGATGCCGAGCGCGTACCGGCCACCCGCCTGGTCGGTGAGCCGCATGTTGCGGAACTCCACGGGACGGGAGGAGCCGTTCTTGTGCCGGATCGGGAAGACCCCCGCCCAGCTCCCGCCACCCGTCATGACCTGGGCGAACAGGTCGAGGACGAGGCCGGCGTCCTCTTCGGCGACCAGCAGGCGGGCCGCGTACCGGCCGAGCGCCTCCTCGGCGGTCCAGCCGAAGAGCTTCTCGGCCTGGGGGCTCCACAGGGTGATGCGTCCGCCGGCGTCGAGGACGATCGCGGCGACCCCCAGCATGTCGAGCAGGCCCCCGTGCTCGGGCGTGGCGAGGGAGCCGGCAGGGTGCACGCTGCGGTAGGCGTCGGCCGCGTCCATGGCGGGTCCTCCCTTACACGTGCCGGGCTGCCGGGGGCTGCGCGCGGGGCCCAACCGCTTCCATCGTCCTCCCGGTCGCCCTCCCGGGCAGCCCGGGCCGCGCCTCTCTCCACCCGTCCTTCACGTGGCAACCATTTTCATACGGCGTCCGAGAGCGCTCCCGACGGCCTTTCGGACATGGGGTGACCTGCCGGAACGCTCGGATTCCGCCCCGGATGCCGAACGGCGCGGGCCGCTGCGCCCGGAGGGCGGTCGTTCCGCCGTGCGTCCGGACGCACGGCGGTGGGCGGGGCCCAGCGGCCCCGCCCACCGTGAGTGCGTGCCCCGGGCCGGTGACCGGTGGTCACGAGGCCAGGGGGTCAGCAGGTCAGAAGGTCAGGTTCCAGGCGTCGATCTTGCCCGTGTCCTGGTTCGCGTTGTCGTTGACGCGGAGCTTCCAGACACCGTTCGCGACCTCCGACGAGGCGTTGACGGTGAAGGTCTGGACGATGTTGTCCGTGCCACTGCCGGTGCGGTTGTGCACCGTGTACACGGTGCCGTCCGGGGCCACCAGGTCGACCTTCAGGTCACCGATGTAGGTGTGCTTGATGTCCACACCCACCTTCAGGGTGGCGGGCGCGTTGCCCGTCACTCCGCTGACCGTGATCGCGCTCTCCACCGTGGCGTTGTCGGCGATCGCGACGTCGGTCAGGTTCTCGAAGTACTTGCCGGGAGGCGGGGTGCTGCCACCGACCGCCTTCAGGGCGTCGACCTGGCCGTCGCCGAAGAAGCCGTTCTTCGTCGTCGTTCCCGTGCAGCGGCTGTCCGACGGGCAGGCGGTGTCGTTGGCCTGCGAGTTCAGCCGGTCCCGGAGGTCGGCCGGGGTGAGCGTCGGGTTGACGCTGGCCAGCAGCGCCGCGACGCCCGCCACGTGCGGGGACGCCATCGAAGTGCCGCTCTTGGTGCCGTACTTGCCGCCGGGCAGCGTCGAGTACACGCCCGAGGCGCCGTCGCCGCCGGGGGCCGCGACGTCGATGACGCCGTTGCCGAAGTTGGAGTACGAGGCCTTCACGTTGCCGCTGCCCATGGCCGCGACCGTCACGACGCCCGGCAGCTCGGTGGGGATGTCGATGCAGGCGTTGGTGATGGTGCGGTTGACCGGTGTCGAGTCGTTCGGGCTCGCGTTGTCGGTCGTCTTGTTCGCCAGGTCGTAGTTCGAGTTGCCCGCCGCGGCGACCTGCAGCGAACCCTTGCTCTCGGCGTACGCCTGGGCGCGGCGCACGCCCTCGATGATGGCGGCCTGGTCGACGTTGTCCGGGCAGTTGAACTGCCACGGGTCGGTGTAGTAGCTGTTGTTGGTGACCTTGAAGCCGTGGTCACCGGCCCACATGAAGCCGCAGACGGTGTTCTCGGCGAAGAACAGGGTGCTCGTCGGCTCGGCGATGCGGACGGAGGAGATCTTCACGCCCGGCGCGACGCCGATGACGCCCTTGCCGTTCTTGGCCGCGGCGATGGTGCCGGCGACATGCGTGCCGTGGGTGTCGACGTCGCGCCAAGCGCCGGCGCGGGTGTCCGCCTTGCCGTAGGCGCAGGAGACGGAGTCGGCCGCGTTGAAGTTGGGCGCGATGTCCTGGTGCTGGTCGTCGACGCCGGTGTCGAGGACGCCGACCTTCACGGAGGACGAGCCGGTGGTGACGGCCCAGGCCTGGTCGGCCTTGATCTGGGTCATGTCCCAGCGGTTGGACTCGGTCAGCGTCGTGGCCGACTGCGCCGGGTTCGCCGGCAGGGCCGGGTTGTAGGCGTCGGCCGGTACGTCGGAGGTGCGGGTCGCGCCGACCTGCTGGATGCCGCTCACGGCGCGCATCGCGGAGGCGAAGGTCGCCGAGGTCGAGTGCGCCACGACGACGCCGATGGCGTCGTAGGAGGCGAAGACCGTGCCGCCGTTGTTGACGACGGCGGTTCGCGCGGCGGAGGTGTCACCGGCAGCGGTGATCACCAGGTACGCGCGGGTGCCGGCCGCCCAGGCCGCGGCGGTCTTCGCCGGTGCCGCCGGTGCCGCGGTCCGCGCCGAGGCGGACGAGGGCTCCGGGGTCGTGGTGGGCGCCGCGTGGGCGGCGGGGACGGCGAGGGCCATGGTCGCGCCGAGGGCGGCGACCGTGATGGCGGAGAGTCTCAGCCGGCTCGATATGTGGGAAAACAATGCGTCCTCCGATGACCCGGTGGTGCTGGTGGCACCGGCCGGGTCCTGTGATGTGTGGGGTGGACGCAAGATCCCAGACCGGGCGGTGCGGAAGGAAGCCTTCAGTCCGACAAGCCCCTTGGCGTTACCCAGTGTTGACCTGAGGTGTCGACGATCGGTGGGGGCTTCCACCGGGATGCCCCGCTTCGTGCCGCGAAGGGCTCGGCCGGGAGCTCGGCCGTGGTCGGGCGACGGTGCCGGGTATCCCGGCCGCATCACCCGGCCGGAACCGACGGACCGTCAGGTCACCCTTGGCGCGTACGGACTTCCCGCCATCGAGGGGGAGCCGGCTGTTCCCGTGAAGACCTGGCGTAGGTGAGGACGTGGCGTAGGTGAAGACCTGGCGTAGGTGAAGACATGGCCGAGGTGAAGTCGCGGCTGAGGTGAAGTCGCGGCTGAGGTCGATGCGCCTCAGGTGGGCGCGACTCGGGTCGGGCTGTCGAACGTGCCGAGGAAGGCGCCGGCCACCGCCGCGACGGCCCCGCCGGCGAAGAGGAGGCCGCTGTCGACGGTGAAGACAGAAAAGGACGGCGCCCCGGATCCGTCAAGGGCGGGCCCTTCGCCGCGGAGCGGCGCCGGAGAGCCCGGTGAACGTCCGCGGCACAGGGGGCCGCCGGCAGACGCCGTACAGGTCATCGACACGCGCGTATGTGATGAACCTCGGTTTCCGCAGGGGCCGCCGTCGAGACGGTGCTCACGAGCCGACGCGTGATCGTCGCGCGTCCGACGTGGTGTCTCCGCGCCTGCTCGTCAGTACAGGCGCGGGGACATGACATGGGGTTCGGAACCCGCCACCTCGAGGACGCAGCGCGGGATGCCCGGCCCCGGCAGGGCGCGGACGGTCGCGGGCGTCGGCGGATCGGTCGGCAACTCGATCGCCACGACCACCGGGCGGTCGCCGGTCGTCGTGGCGTGCCCGGTCTCCTTGCCGTCGACCAGGACCTCCACCACCGCGGTGTGCCCGGTCTGGAACGTGACGCTGACCGAGTGTCCCGCGTGATCGATATGGAAGTGGTGGCGTCGTCTCATGTGGTCGCTCCCGCCGGGCCCGGCCCTCCGCATTCCCGGATCCAGCCTAGCCACCCCGCGCATCGTCGGCCTGCGCAGCGCGCCCCCGCCCGCCTCCCGCCCGCGTCCCGGCTGCTCCGCGTCCGTCACCGCCGTCGCGGTGGCGTGCCGAGCCCACCCGGACGGCGTAGCGTCCGTGGTGGGGTGAGGCCCGGAGCAGTGGGGCGCCCGGGCCGCGTCCCGCCACCCGGGAGGTGCGCGTGACCCGCACGACTGGACCGGCCGGCGCAGACCACGAGGTGGGGGCCTCGCTCGTGGAGGCGGTGCGCCGGGCCGGCGCGTCCGTCGGCGCCCTCTACCTGCTGTCACCTGACGAACCCGTCCTGTGCCTGAGTCTGCTGTGCGGTGCCCCCGCCGAGTTCGCGGCCCCCTGGTCCAGGGTCCCGCTGGCTTCTCCCGCACCGGTGGCCGACGCGGTGCGCGAGGAGCGCCTGGTGTGGGCGGGGAGCCAGGAGGAGATGGCGCGCACGTACCCGCGCACCGCCATGGCGCTCCCGTACCCGTGCGCGCTCGCCGCCGCACCGGTCACGGGTGGGCGGCCGTGGGGGACGCTGCTGCTGATCTGGCCGCCGACGCACCCGCCGGCCCTGAGCGGACGGGAGCGGGGACGCATCGCGTCCGCCTGCCGTGCGCTCGCCCGGCTGCTGGCCGAGGCCGCCGCGTCCGGGGCTCCCCTGCCGGCGTGCGGGACGCCGCGAGAACTCCCGTTCGACCGCGAGGCCGGGGCCGCCGGCGCCACTCCCGACGCCGCCGCCGACTTCGCCGAACGCCTGCCGGGCGGCTCGTGCGCCCTCGACCTCACCGGGCGCGTCACCTTCGTCAGCTCGGGAGGCGCCACCCTCCTGGGCCGTGAGCCGGGCGAGCTGCTCGGCACGCTGCCGTGGGAGTCCCTGCCCTGGCTCGACGACCCGAGCTACGAGGATCGCTACCGCGCCGCGGTGATCAACCGTGAGCCCGTCTCCTTCACGGCGCTCCGGCCCCCGGACACCTGGCTGGACTTCCATCTCTACCCGGACCCGGGCGGTGTCAGCGTCCGGATCGTGCCGACCGGATCCCGTCCGCCTCCCGTCCCCGCACCCGCGTGGCCGCCGCGGGAGGCGGCGCCGGCCCGCGCCGGGCAGCTCTACCAGCTCATGTACCTGGCCGCCGGGCTGACCGAGGTGGTCGGCGTCCAGGACGTCGTCGATCTGATCGCCGACCAGATCATGCCCGCCTTCGGCGCCCAGGGTCTGGTGCTGGCCATGGCCGACGCGGGACGGCTGAGGATCACCGGGCACCGCGGATATCCCGCCGCGGTCGTCGAACGCCTCGACGGGCTGCCGATCGACACCGTCTTCACCCCCGCCGGCCGCGCCCTCGCGCGCGGGGTGCCGCTGTTCTTCGCCGATCCGCAGGAGATGGCGGCGCACTACAGGGAGGCGCGGGTGGTCAGCGGCAAGCATGCCTGGGCCTTCCTGCCGCTGATCATCTCCGGGCGTCCGGTCGGCGTCTGCGTGCTCTCCTACGACCACCCGCACCGCTTCCCGGCCGAGGAACGCGCGGTCATGACCTCGCTCGCGGGGCTGATCGCCCAGGCCCTCGACCGTGCCCGGCTGTACGACGCCACGCTCGGGATCGCCCACGGGCTGCAGCAGGCGCTGCTGCCGCACTCCCTGCCCGCCGTCGCCGGCCTGGACGTGGCGGCCCGCTACCTGCCGGCGACGCACGGCATGGACATCGGGGGCGACTTCTACGACCTCATCCCGCTGGGCGAGGACGTGGTCGCCGCCGTCATCGGGGACGTCCAGGGCCACAACGTCGCCGCCGCCGCCCTGATGGGACAGGTCCGCACGGCGGTGCACGCCCACGCCACCGTCGGGGTCCCCCCCGACGAGGTCCTCAGCCGCACCGACCGGTTGCTGACGGACCTCGACTCCGACCTGTTCACGAGCTGCCTCTACCTCCGGCTGGACTTCGCCCGGCGCCTCGTCCGCCTGTCCGACGCCGGCCACCCGCCGCCCCTGGTGCGGCTCCCCGGCCGAGCCGCCCGGCCGGTCGAGGTGGCACCGGGGCCACCGCTCGGCGTCGACCCCGATGCCGACCGTCCCGTCACCGAATTCCCGCTCGTGCCGGGGATGTTGATCGTGCTCTACACCGACGGGCTCGTCGAGACACCGGGCGAGGACCCGGACGAGTCGGTCCAGCGGCTCGCCCGGCTGCTCACCGAGGCGGACGACTCCGACCTGGAACTCCTCATCGACTCCGTGCTGGAGCAACTGCGGCCCGCGGCCAAGCGCCTGGACGACATCGCGCTCCTCGTCCTGCGCTGCGATACCGATCCGGACGGGACGGACCGGGTGGCCGGTACGGACGGCGAACACCGCGTCCGGGGCCGGTGACTGACGGGCCGTCCGCACCCGTGTCCCGGTGCGCCGGGACGCCCCGCCGCACCGCCGTCCCGGGACGGGCTCCGGCCCCGCCCAGCCGCCCGGAAGCGGGCGTCCTCGTCTCCCGGCAACCGCCCTCTCCTCCCCCTCCGGCCGGACGATCCGGCATCTGTGCAGGTCACAGCCGGTGCGACCACAGCCCCGTCACCCGATCAGCCGCTCCCGGGCGTACATCCGGGCCGGTCTCCGGTGCACTGGAGAGACACAGGCCCGCCGAGCATGGAGACGGATCATGTACGAAATGCACGTCGGCATCGCCCTCCCCGAAGGGGACTTCGTCTGGCACGTCGCCGCCATCGGCACCGCGACAGCCCTGTGCGGGCAGTCGCTCCACGCGGAACCTCTCGAAGAGCGCGACCGGACCGACCGCCACTGCACCCCCTGCATGAGCTCCTTCCAGCAGCTCATGAACGACCGGCGCTGACGCCGTCGGGGACGGCGCGGCCCACACCGTGGTGGCCGGGCGCTCGCCGAGGACAGTGGGACGGCCCGCACTGGCGATCTTGCCGGGGGTACGGTGGGATGGACAGCGGTGACGCGTCCACGACGGATGGATGAAGGTTGTGTCGACCTCGAGTCATGCGGTGTTCGGCGCTCCCTGCTGGGTCAGTCTGATGACCCGCGACCTACGAGCCGCGGAGACCTTCTACGGTGCCGTGTTCGGCTGGACGTTCCGGCCGACGCGGCTCGGCAAGGAGTTCTCCGTCGCTCTCCGGGACGGGGCGCCGGTCGCCGGCATCGGGGCGCTGGCTCCGCGGCTGGCGGTGGCGGTCGCCTGGACCCCGTACTTCGCGGTGGACGACGCCGATCTGACCGCCTCCCGGATCCGCGAGCGCAGTGCCACCGTGGCCGTCGGCCCGCTGCGCTTCGGAACGGGCCGCGCGGCCCTGGCCTCCGACCGCGAGGGGGCCGTCTTCGGCATCTGGGAGGGCGAGATCATCCCCGACTGGAGCGTGGGACGCGGCGGCGCGCCGGCCTGGCTGGAGCTGCGCACCAGGAACGCCTTCGACGCGGCGATCTTCTACGCCGAGGTCCTGGACTGGGCGGGCGAGAAGCCCGGTTGCTGCCAGGTCGCGTACGAGGACGACAGCGTGGTCCTGAGCCACCGGGAGACCATCGTCGCGCGCCTCGTCGGCGGCGCCGTGGAGGCGGCCCCGGATCCCCAGGTCCGCCCCCGGTGGCACGTGCTGTTCCGCGTCCCGGACGTCGAGGCCACCATGGCCGCGGTCGGCCGCCTCGGTGGCGCCACCGCCTCCGAGGTGAGCGCGTCGGGCGGCGGGCGCAGGGTGACCCTGCGCGATCCGGACGGCGGTCTGTTCACGGTGGCGGACGGGCCGTGAGCCCGGACGGCCGCGCTGTCCGGGGCTCCGCCCGGCGGGCCCGACCCGTGCCGCACGTCCGTCGGCGGGCAGGGGGCCTCACCCGTCCGTCCGGCCGCTCCCGGGCGCATACTGGCCGCATGGGATGGCTCCCTCCGACCGTTGACGAGCTGCGGGCACGGCTCGGAAGCACGCTGTTCCTGCGCGTGGCGGGCCCGTCGGGCGAGGCGAACCGCGCCCGCATCCACGGCACCCCCGGCCCGCGCTGGTTCGGCCCCGACAGCCCGATCCGGACCGTCCACGGCGACGCCTCCATGTTCGCCGGGGGCCTGGCGGCCCTGCTCGTCCAGTCGCTGCACCCGCTCGCCATGGCCGCCGTGTCGGCGCATTCGGGATTCCGGGGCGACCCCTGGGGGCGCCTGCAGCGCACCAGTACCTTCCTCGCGGTCACGACCTTCGGCACGGCCGAGGACGCCCGGCAGGCGGTGGAGCGGGTGCGGGCCGTGCACGAGCGGGTCCGGGGGCGGACGCCGGACGGACGGGCGTACCACGCGGCGGACCCGCATCTGCTGGGCTGGGTGCACGTCGCGGAGGTCGACTGCTTCCTGCGGGCCCACCGCCGCTACGGGGCGCACCCGCTGGACCGCGCCGGCTACGACGGGTACGTGGCGGACGCGGCGCGGATCGCGGAGGAGCTCGGGGTGGAACGGCCGCCGCGCAGCGTCGAGGAGCTGGCGGAGCGCGTGGAGGCGTACCGGACGGAGCTCCGGTCGACACCCGCGTGCCGGGAGACCGCCCGGTTCCTGCTGCTGCGTCCCCCGATCCCCTGGCAGGCGCGGGCCCCGTACGCGCTGCTCGCGGCCGGCGCCGTGGCGCTGCTGCCACCCTGGGCGTACGGGCCGCTGGGGCTCCCCGCCTTCCCGGGGCCGGTGAGTGCGGGCGCCCGGGCGGGAGGCCGGCTGGCGACGGGGGCGATCCGCTGGGCCATGGCCCCGCCGCCGCCCGTGCGGACGACGGCGGTCCAGGGCCTGCCGTCGGCGTAGCCCCGGAGTTCGCGGTGCCCGGTGCCGCGCTTCGCGAGGGGGAGGCCCCGCGCCCGAGGGCGAGGGCCGTCACTGGCCCGCGTGCGCCGCGCGGCGGATCGTCGCGTCGACGAGGGCCAGGGCCTCCTGCGCCGTGCGGCCGGGGGCGCGGTTCCATGGTCCGATGAGGCCGGTCCAGCCCTGCGCGCGCAGTTCGGTGACGATCCAGGCGGCGGAGCGGTTCATGGTGTCGGCGCTGCCGTAGCCGAGCCGGTGCGCGGTGAGCAGGGCCCCGCACAGGCAGCGGGCACCCCGCGCGTCGCGAAGCCGGTACGGCCGGTTCTGCCAGCCCCATTCCACGAGGACGCGGCGGGCGTGGGCGAGGTGGACGGAGGGGCGCAGGTCGGGTTGCCCGATCCGGCGCCAGCCGTGCAGCCGGTCGGGCAGGACGGCGCCGAGTCGCCCGGGGAGGGGCCGCTCGGTCGGCGGGGTGGCGGGGAGGGACTCCAGCGCGGTGGCGACGAGCTGCTCGACCGGGACCGAGAGGAGGCCGCGCCACTCCTCGGCGGCGGGCGGGCGGGCGACGCCGGCCGTCGGTCCCGTGCCCGGCGGGTCGGGGGTGGGGGGCGGCGCGGGAAGGCCGGGCGCCGGGGGAAGCGCGGCCGCGGGCGCCGGGGTCCAGTGGCGCACGATCTCCTGCCATGCGGCGGTGTCGTGGAGCCGCGCGGCGGCGAGGTCGACGGCCTCGGGTGTGGTGGTGACGGGGCCGGGGGTCCTGGTGTCGGCCGTCTCGGGGGCGGTGGTCGGCATGGGCGGGCACGCTCCTGGGTCGGTGGATCCCCCGGTCGCCCTTAATGTCGGCTTTGCGGCTTTTCAACTTGAGGTCCGACCGCTCACAAGGTGCCCGATCCACCCATAAGTTACCAATCGGTATGCCGTGACTTCCCATGCCGGCGGCAGTAGAACTCGTTCCCATTCCCCCTCACGAGTGAGGAACTTCACGTGGTCTCACGTAGAAAATTCATCATGGGAACAGGTTCTCTTCTGGGCGCGCTCGCGCTGCCGGCCCCCTCGGTGTCGGCCGCCCCGCTCCCCCCGGGAACCCGCCTCCCCGTCCTCGTCATCGGCACCGGTTACGGCGGCTCCGTCGCCGCCCTCCGGCTCGCCCAGGCAGGCGTCAACGTGCACATGGTCGAGATGGGCATGTCCTGGGACACCCCGGGCCCCGACGGCAAGGTCTTCGCCAACACGACCAAGCCCGACCACCGCTCGTACTGGCTCCGCACCCGTACGAAGCAGCCGCTGAGCAACTTCCTCGGGTTCCCGCTCGACAAGGACGTCCCCCGCTACACCGGCATCCTCGACGCGGAGGAGTTCAGCGGCATCACCGTCTACCAGGGCCGGGGCGTCGGCGGCGGCTCCCTCGTCAACGGCGGCATGGCGGTCACGCCCCGGCGCGAGAACTTCGGCGCCGTGCTGCCGTCCGTGAACGCCGCCGAGATGTACGACGTCTACTACCCGCGGGCGAACGCCGGGCTCGGCGTCAACCAGGTCGACCCCGCCTGGTGGGAGAGCGCGGCCTGCTACCAGTACGCGCGCGTCGGCCGCAAGCACGCCCAGCGCTCCGGCTTCCCGTTCGTCTTCGTGCCCAACGTCTACGACTGGGACTACATGAAGCAGGAGGCGGCCGGCGCCGTCCCCAGGTCGGCGCTGGAGGGCGAGGTCCTCTACGGCAACAACCACGGCAAGAAGACCCTGCGCAAGACCTATCTCGCGCAGGCCGAGGCGACCGGCAGGGTCTCGATCTCACCGTTGCACAAGGTCACTTCGGTGGCTCCCGCGGCGGGCGGCGGCTACGCCGTGCTGATCGACGAGATCAACACCTCCGGGGAGACCACGGCCACCAAGTCCGTCACGGCCGACCGGGTGTTCTTCGCCGCCGGCAGCGTCGGCACCAGCAAGCTGCTCACCCGGCTCAAGGCCACCGGCGCCCTGCCCGGCCTCAACAACGAGATCGGCAAGGGCTGGGGCGACAACGGCAACGTCATGTGCGGCCGGGCCAACCACATGTGGGACGCCACCGGCAAGCTCCAGGCGTCGATGCCCACCGCCGGGATCGACAACTGGGACGCGGGCGGCGCGTTCGCCGAGGTGGCCCCGCTGCCCACCGGGATCGAGACCTACGCCTCGTTCTACCTGTCCATCACCAAGAACCCGCACCGTGCCGAGTTCTCGTGGAACGCCGCCGCGGGGAGGGTCGACCTCAACTGGCAGACCGCCTGGAAGCAGCCCTCGATCGACATGGCCAAGAGCATCTTCGACAAGATCAACGCGAAGGAGGGGACCATCTACCGCACGGACCTCTTCGGCACGTACAAGATCTGGGGCGACCACCTCACGTACCACCCGCTCGGCGGCGCGGTGCTCGACAGGGCCACCGACAACTACGGGCGCCTGCACGGGCATCCCGGGCTGTACGTCATCGACGGCGCGCTCATCCCCGGCAACGCGAGCGTCAACCCGTTCGTCACCATCACGGCGCTCGCCGAGCGGAACATCGAGAAGATCATCGCCACCGATCTGTGACCGTCCGCCCGTGACGACCGGCCCGTGACCGCCGGTTCGTGTCGGTGCGGGCGCGTACGAAGCCGGGGCGGCCGGGATCACCCAGCGGCCCCGGGGCCGGGCTCAGCGGCCGGGCAGCACGCACACGGAGTCGAGACCGAGGACGTGGTTGAGCCGGCCGAAGGCGAGCCAGGAACCGATGCTCATGCTCAGCTCCACGATCTCGGCCTGGCTGTACCGCGCGGTCATCCGCGCCCAGAACTCCTCGTCGAGGCCGTGGTGGTCCACGGCGTAGCGCTCGGCGTACTCGGCGGCGAGCCTGGTCCGCTCGTCGAAGGCGTCGGTCGTGCGCCACTCGGTGACCGCGTCCGCGAAACCGTCCTCGACCTTCTCGCCGTCCCGTTCCGTGCGCCAGTCCAGGCAGAACGCGCAGCCGTTGATCTGTGCGATCCGCAGCCGTGCGGCCTCGAACTCGCGCAGTCCCAGCGTCGTGTGTTCGTACACGGACAGCGAGAAGTTGGCGGCGGCCATCCCGATGCCGGGGACCATGTCGCCCCACACGTACCCGATCGGCTCCTGGCCCTCGGGAATGTCGATGATCACGGTTGTCTCCTTCCGAGCTTCCCCACCGCCGGGCGCAGTGGCACGTCGAGCGCGTCGTACAGTCCCGGCTTGGCGTCCACCAGCCAGTCGATGGCGTTCACCAGCCGGCCGACCGCGGTGGCGTTCCCGCCCGCGGACCGGTTCTCGCCCTCGTCGGTCGCCTCGACCGTGACCTCGATGCGCGGCCGGCCCTCGACGATCACCCGGTGCGCGCCTGCGCCGTCCGGCGGGCTCGGCCAGTCGGGGGCGCAGGACGGGTGGATGCGGGTGACGTGCTCGACGACGATGAGGGCCTCGCCGTCGACGACGCCCTGCACCTCGAAGCGCACGGCTCCCTGGGTCCCGGCCTCGAACACACCCATGGTGCGGGTGGTCACGGTGGTGTCGAGGGCGCGCCGCTCCAGGGTCTCGCGGATGTCGTCGAGCGCGACGCCGAGGGCGCGGGCCATCAGGCGTATCTGGCCGCCCCACACCATGGTCGGCACCGACGGGGCGAGCATCAGCGGCTCGTACTCCATGGGCTGCCCCATGCCGACCAGGTACCGGACCGACTCCTCCTGGTCGTAGGTGGAGTAGTCGAAGATCTCCTGGCAGCGGATCGCGTCCACGGTCGAGCCGAGGCCGCTCATCAGCAGCGGGAGCACGTCGTTGCCCCAGCCCGGGTCCACCCCCGAGACGAAGAGCGAGCCCCCGCCCTCGGCGACGGCGGTGAGGACCGGGTCGCGGAACTCCGGCGGGGCGTTCAGCTGGTCGTAGAGCGGATACAGCGCCGGGGTGACGACCACGGCGCCGGCGCGGACCGCCGCGACGACGTCGGCGAGGGCCTCGTCGGGGCGGATGTCGCCGGAGGCGGCGTAGACGACGGCGCCGGGGCGGGTGGCGAGGACGGCACCGGCGTCGTCGGTCGCCGCGACCCCGAGCGCGCGGTCGAGGCCGGCGAGCTCGCCCGCGTCGCGCCCGGTCTTGGCCGGATCGTGGACGAGTACGGCGGCGAGTTCCAGCGCCGGGTGGGCGTCGACGGCCCGGACGGCCGCGCGCCCGACGTTCCCGGTACCCCAGACAACGGTCGGAATCATGCGCGGAGCGTAGCCTGACGGACCGTCAGTTCCTAGGGTCGTGACAGGAACCGCTCCTCACCGCCGCTCCCCACGCCCCGTCCGGCAACGGTCCGGTCGTCCCTCGCAACCCGGTCGCAACCCCCGAGGGGCTGGACTGGACCCGGACGCCGACCGTCACGGAGCCGGCCGCGAGGAAGGGACCGCCATGGACCGAACCGCACCGCGCGTGGAACTGACCCCCACCGCCGCGGAACTCGTGCGGCGGCTGCGGGCGCTGCACGGGCCGCTGATGTTCCACCAGTCGGGCGGCTGCTGCGACGGCAGCGCGCCGATGTGCTACCCGGCCGGTGAGTTCCGCACGGGTGACTCCGACGTGCTCCTGGCCTCGCTGGAGGTGGCCGGGGTGGCGGAGCCGGTCGGCTTCTGGATGTCGAAGGCCCAGTTCGAGGTGTGGAGCCACACACGGCTCATCGTGGACGTGGTGGAGGGCCGGGGCAGCGGCTTCTCCCTGGAAGCCCCGGAGGGGGTCCGCTTCCTGGTCCGGTCCCGGCTGGTCGCCCCCTGAGGGGTGTCCGGGACGCCCGGCGGTTCACCGGAATGGCGGCTGGGCAACTCCGCGGGTGCTTGCGAGGGTTGCCCCGACCCCAGGGGGACATGTGAAGGTGCCGACCGGACCCGTGCGCGCGCTGGCGGCCGGCCTGCTGGCCTGGTGCGTGGCATCGGCCGGGGCACCGGCGGGCGCGGTCTCCCCGGCCGGGGGCTCCGCCGCACCCCCTCCTCCCGTGGTGCTCGCGCCGGGGGTGACGTACCGGACCTTCGTCGTGTTCGCCTCCCACGGACCCGCCCGGGTCCATCTCGTCTCCGCCGACCTGCGCGCACCGGGTGTCTCGGTGGACCTGCTGACGCCCGGCGCCGTGGCCGCGCGTGCCCCGCTGTCGTCCCTCGCGGACGCCCGTGCCGCGGTGGCCGGCGTCAACGGGGACTTCTTCGACATCACGGAGACCCAGCACCCCGGCGTCGAGGCGACCGGTGCCTCCGTCGGCCCCGCCGTCGGCGGCGGACGGCAGCTCAAGGCGGCCGTCCCCGACGGCCAGCGCTTCGGCCCGGCGCTCCCGGCCGGCACCGACACCCGCGCCGTGCTGGGCGTCGGCACGGACGGGCGCGCCCGGCTGGACCGGCTCGCCCTCGACGGCAGCGTGACCACCCCCGACGGCTCCTTCCCGCTGGGCGGACTGAACCAGTACGCACTGCCGGTGGACTCGGTCGGCGCGTTCACCTCCCACTGGGGCTCCGTGTCACGGCTGCGGGCCACCTGCGGCACGGACGAGGACCGGGCGGCGCCGTGCGGGACGGAGACCTACGAGGTGACGGTGCGCGACGGGCGGGTCGTCGCCGCGTCGGCGGTCCCGGGACGCGGCGCGATCGCCGAGGACACCGAGGTGCTGGTCGGCCGGGAGGCCGGTGCGCGCCGGTTGCGCGCACTGGCGGTGGGCGACCGGGTCGGGGTGCGGCACCGGCTGGTCGCGGAGGACTCCCGGATCCCGTACCGCTTCGCGGTCGGCGGGTATCCGGTGCTGCGGGCGGGGGCGGCGCTGCCGGGTCTGGACCCGCTCACCTCCGCCGTGCGGTCCGCGGCCGGTCGGACCGACGGCGGAAGCACGCTCCTCTTGATGGCGCTGGACGGCGGCCTCGGCTTCCGTGCCGGTCTGACGATCGCCGAGGTCGCCGAGGTGATGCGGGACGCGGGCGCCGAGGACGCGTTCAGTCTGGACGGCGGCGGCTCGTCCACGCTGGTCACCCGGGATCTCGCCGGCTCCGCGGTCACCGTGCGCAATCACCCGACGGAGGGCGCCGAGCGCCCGGTGCCGAACGGCATCGGGGTCTTCTCCCACGGGTGACGCATCGCCGCCACGCTGCGTCACCGCGCGAAGTGAGGCCGCCGTGGCTAGCGTGGCCTCGGGAACCCCATCGAAGTGCATCACGATCGGAAGAGGATCACCGTCATGGCCACACGACCTGAAGGCACGCCGGCCTGGACCGACGCCATGTTCACGGACGTCGAGGGCGCCAAGACGTTCTACGGCGAGGTCCTGGGGTGGACCTTCGGCGAGGCGTCCTCGGAGTTCGGCAATTACACGCAGGCCTACCGCGACGGGAAGGCGGTCGCGGCCGTCGTGCCGCCTATGCCGGGCCAGGAGGCACCCCAGTCGGCCTGGTGCCTGTACTTCTCCTCGCCCGACGCGGCCGCCACGGCGGAGCGGATCAAGATCAGCGGCGGCACGCTGCTCATGGAGCCGATGCAGGTCGGGGACTTCGGTTCGATGTGCCTGGCGCAGGACCCGACGGGCGTGACCTTCGGCGTCTGGCAGCCGGGCACGCACGAGGGCTTCGAGCTGGAGGGCGAGACCGGTTCCTACTCCTGGGCCGAGGTCTTCACCCGGGAGCCCGAGCGGTCCGACGCCTTCTTCGCCGCGGTCTTCGGCTTCAACACCAAGCGGATGAAGGACGACGAGGTCGACTACAAGACCTTCGACCTCGGAGGCGAGATGCCGGTCCTGGGCCGGATGACGATGACGCCGGAGGACTTCCCCGCGGAGATCCCCCCGTACATCCAGGTCTACTTCGCCGTCGACGACTGCGACGCGGCCGTCGCGAAGGCGGAGAAGCTCGGCGGGCGGAAGGTGTTCGGGCCGATGAGCAGCCCGTTCGGCCGCTTCGCGGCGATCGTGGACCCGCAGGGCGCGGCCTTCGCCGTCATCGACCTGAAGACGACCGAGGGCGAGATGCCGGAGTTCGACTGAAGCCCCGCTCCGAGGGTGCCCGGGACCGCGACGCGCGGCCCCGGGCACCTTCGTGCGGAGCGTGCGGGCTGTTCGGCGCTCGCCCCCGTGGGCGGCGCCCGGCCCGTTCCCGGCCCGCCCTCCGGTCGGTCAGGCGCCGTCGCGTACGGCGACGATGCCGTTGAAGACGCCGACGTAGGCGGTGCCGTCGGGACCGATGGTGATCGGGGCCCAGTTGTTGTCGTAGGCCACGCCCGTCCCCGTCAGCCGCCTGAAGGCGCGCTGCCCGGTGCGGAAGTCGACGGCGGTGAGGTACCAGGCGTCGATACCGAGGGCGTTCGGCTCCTTCTCGTAGAAGTACAGCAGGCCGTTCGCGGTCGACAGTTTGGGCACCGTGGACGGGGATCGGACCGCGCTCTCCCAGACGGTGTCGCAGCCGCTGCCGTCGGGGCGGACGTCGATCCGGGCGACACCGCCGGTGACGCTGCGGCCGAAGGTGAGGGTCGTCGGGTTCTCGTAGCCGTAGTTGTTCTCCACGATCAGGCTGTCTCCCCAGCTGATCAGGGAGTTGTCGGTGGTGGAGGCGCCGGAGCGGAAGACCGGGACCTTGCAGACGAGGCGCTCGGCGGCGGGGACGTCGGCGCCTCGCCGGTAGACGAGCACGTTCATCCGGTCGTCCGCGTTGTCGGTGATCGCGACGTAGTCCTCGCGCTCGCCGAAGAGGTCGGGGGTGGTGCCCGACCCCTGGTTCACCGAGCCGGGCTTGGTGCCGGTGCCGCGGTCGTAGGTCTGGCGCCACCGGATCTCGGGGGTGCCGTCGGCCCCGGCCCCGAAGCCGTAGAGGGCGTGGTCGGAGACGATCGAGACGCCGTCCTGGGCGACGGAGAAGGAGTTCTGGATCTCCTCGCCGTCGAGCCGGATCGCGCGCAGCGCGCCGGTGCCCGGGTCGACGGTGCCGACCCGGCCGAGTCGGGTGACCCACCAGATGCGGCCGTCCCAGTCCGGCATCACGGACGTGACCGGGTCGCAGACGCCGCTGGGGAAGAGGTTGGTCCAGGAGACGCAGTCGTGCGGCACCAGGGCGGTGAGGTCCCAGTCGTTCTCCACGGTGAACGCCCAGCGGCCGTCGGCACCTCGGGAGTGGGCGATCCGCAGGACGTGCTGCCGGGAGTCGGCGAGGACGACGCGGTCCCGGTCGTCGAGGTAGAAGTAGGCGCCGCCGGAGGTGTCCTTGAAGATCCTCTCGAAGTCGAGCCGCGTGACGGCCTCGACGGTCGAGGAGCGCTGCGGCAGCCGGTACTCGGCGAGGGTGTCCAGGCTCCTCGGGTCGAGCAGCTTGAGCAGGAAGCCGGAGAAGGTACCGCAGACGGTGAGGATCCGTCCCTCGGAGTCGAAGGTGACGGTGGCGCATTCGCCGCCGAGGGCGGCGATCTTCTCGCTGGTGACCTTCGGGTCCCGGCCGAGCGGCCCGGACCAGGGATGCGTGCCGCTGCCGGCCCCGTCGGCGTGCATGCCGCTGCGGCCGTTGGGAGCGAGGTACGGATGCTGGGCCGGAGGTGTGCCCGGTA
The DNA here is from genome assembly GCF_050917515.1 of Streptomyces sp. JL2001. Taxonomy (NCBI): domain Bacteria; kingdom Bacillati; phylum Actinomycetota; class Actinomycetes; order Kitasatosporales; family Streptomycetaceae; genus Streptomyces; species Streptomyces sp. JL2001. The sequence continues at coordinate 905,895 of NZ_CP169421.1, forward strand.
CGGGCCGCGCGGTGGCGGGGGCACCGTCGTAGTGGTCGACCAGCCGGTGGCCGGGAGCGAGGGGGATCTCGTCGGCCAGGGCGGCCGGTGTCGCCCACGCGAGCACCGCGGCGAGCGCGGCGATCAGGGCGAGCGCACGGGCTCTCCTACGGGGGGTGGTCAATGCGGCTCCTCGGATGCGTACGTCGGTCGCGCCGGCGGCCGACGTTAGGTCCGAGTGCGTGAGATGTACATGGAACCGCCCCTGGTTTCACGGGCACTTCATGCCGGCGCAATGCCGCGACGCCGGCGGCGCGGTGCCCGGGACGGCGTGGCACCCGGGGAGCCGCAGGGGCCCGCTGCCCAGGGCGGTCGGCGGTTCAGGGCTTGAGGCTGCTCACGACGTTGGCGGTGGCGGCGACGCCGTTCGCGATCGTCGGCGCCATGCTCGTACCGGCGAGGAAGAAGCCGAGCAGGGCGCAGACCAGCGCGTGGGAGAGCTTGAGTCCGCCGTTGCGCAGGAAGATCACCGCCAGGACGAGCAACAGCAGCACCACGGAAATGGAAACGGCCATGGCCACACCCTCCTTGCGCCGCACGGGAATTGCGGCGTTCGGCGGCCAGTGTGGCGCAGCGGGAGCTCCGTCCGGCCGAACGGCATGCCTGCCGAACGGGTGACATTGCCGTGGGGCGGTTCGCGCACGCCCGCCGCCACGCCGGTTCGCGGACCCGCCGGGGCCGCGCCTCCGCGGGCCCGGCGGGACACCCGCCCATCCCGGCGGCCCGCCCTGACGGGGGCGGGCCGGGGGGTTCCCGGCCGGGGGCGGCGCGGTGGCGCGCGCCGCCCCCGGCGGGCTCTCCCGCCCCGGTTACGCGGGGGCGGGCAGACCGACCAGGGCCGCGATCGCGTCCTGGTGCGCGCCGGCCGAACCCAGCGCGATCTGGTCGGACTTGGCCCGCTTGAGGGCCAGGTGCGCCGGGTGCTCCCAGGTCATGCCGATGCCGCCGTGCAGCTGCACGCACTCCTCGGCGGCGTGGACGGCCGCCTTCGAGCAGTACACCTGGGCGACAGCCACGGTCAGCGCGGCGTCGGGGCTGCCCACGGCCAGGGCGTCGGCGGCGGCGCGAGCCACCGCGCGGGCGTTGACCACCTCGAGCCAGAGCTGCGCCATCCGGTGCTTGAGCGCCTGGAAGGAGCCGACGGGCCGGTTGAACTGGTAGCGCTCGCGGGTGTGCCGGACGGTCTCCTCCAGGCACCATTCGGCGAGCCCGAGTTGCTCGGAGGCGAGCAGACCCGCCCCGGCGAGCAGGCCGCGCCGGATCGCCGCACGGGAGGTCGCCGCGTCGGCGAGCCGGGTCCCGGCGGCGCCGCTCGCGTCGACCGCCGAGAGCGGACGGGTGAGGTCGAGCGGGGTCAGCGGCTCGATACGGGCCTCGGCCGCGGGGACCGCGTAGAGCCCGTCGGCCCTCGGGACCAGCAGCACGTCGGCGGCGTCGGCGTCGGCGACGCCCGTCACCGTGTCCGTCGTGGGCGGCTCCGTGTCGGGTCCCGCCGAGAGCGGCACGGCGAGGACCGCGACGGTACGGCCGCTCGCGAGCGCGGCGAGCAGCTCGGCCACCGGGGCGCTGTCGGTGTCGAGGGCCAGCAGGGTCTCGACGGCCACCACCGCGCCGGTCAGGTACGGCACCGGGGTGACCGCCCGGCCCAGCTCCTCCAGGACGACGGCCGCCTCGCGGTGGCTCGCGCCCTGTCCGCCCAGCTTCTCGGGCACGAGCAGTCCGGCCGCGCCGATCTCGCCGGCGAGGGACTTCCAGAGGCCGGGCACGTACGGACCGCCGGTCTCGATCCGGCCGAGCAGCACCTGAGCCCCGGCGCGGTCGGCGAGCAGCGAGCGGACCGCGGCACGCAGGTCGTCCTCGGTCTCGGAGTAGAGCAGATCCGTCATCGCGCGAGGTCCTTCCAGGCGACGTCCTTGTCGTTGCGGGGCTCGGAGGGCAGTCCGAGCACCCGCTCGGCGACGATGTTGAGCAGCACCTCGGTCGTGCCGCCCTCGATGGAGTTGCCCTTGGAGCGCAGGTACCGGTATCCGGCCTCGCGGCCGGTGAAGTCGACCAGTTCGGGGCGGCGCATCGTCCAGTCGTCGTACAGCAGGCCCTCGTCGCCGAGGAGTTCCACCTCCAGGCCGCTGATGGCCTGGTTGAGCCGGGCGAAGCCGAGCTTCATCGCGCTGCCCTCGGGGCCGGGCTGGCCGGCGACGAGCTGCTGGCGCAGCCGCTCTCCGGTGAGGCGGGCCACCTCCGAGTCGACCCAGAGGTCGAGGAGCCGCCGGTGGAGGTCGTGGGTGCGCAGTTCGGGACGTGCGCGCCAGGTCTCGGCGACCGGGCCGATCATGCCGCCCTCGCGGGGGATGCGGGCTCCGCCGATGGAGACGCGCTCGTTCATCAGGGTGGTCTGGGCGACCCGCCATCCGTCGCCGACCTCGCCGAGGCGATGGGCGTCGGGGATGCGGACGTCGGTGAGGAAGACCTCGTTGAACTCGGCCTCGCCGGTGATCTGGCGCAGCGGCCGCACCTCGACACCGGGGTCGCTCATGTCGCAGATGAAGTAGGTGATGCCCCGGTGCTTGGGGAGGTCGGGGTCGGTGCGCGCGATGAGGATGGCCCAGCGGGCGACGTGGGCGCTGGAGGTCCACACCTTCTGGCCGTTGACGACCCACTCGTCCCCGTCGCGGACGGCGCGGGTGCCGAGGGCTGCCAGGTCGGAGCCGGCGCCCGGCTCGCTGAAGAGCTGGCACCACACCTCCTCGCCGACCCACAGCGGCTTGAGGAAGCGCTCCTTGACGTCCTCCGTGCCGTAGGCGAGGACCGTCGGGGCGGCCATGCCGAGGCCGATCCCGATGCGGCGCGGGTCGTTGTCGGGGGCTCCGGCGGACTGGAGTTCGGCGTCGACGACGGCCTGCAGGGAACGCGGGGCGTCGAGTCCGCCGAGCCCGACCGGGTAGTGCACCCAGGCGAGCCCGGCGTCGAAGCGGGCCCGCAGGAAGTCGGTGCGCGGCGTGGTGGCGGGCGGGTGCGCCGCGAGCAGCGCCCGCGTCAGGGAGCGCAGTTCCGCGGCGTCGGGCACGGCGGTCATCGGCCGGCTCCTTCCGGGAGGACGACCAGGCGGCCGGTGGTGGTGCCGTCGGCGACGCGCTGCACGGCGTCGGCCGCCGCGGCGAACGGGACGCGCTCGCTGACCAGTGGCCTGATGAGGCCCTTGGCGGCGAGGCCGGTGAGCGTCTCGTGGCAGCGCAGGATCGCCGCCGGGTCCTTGAGGTTGTACAGCCCCCAGTGCAGGCCGACGATCGAGTAGTTCTTGACGAGGGCGTGGTTGAGCGCGGGCGAGGGGATCGTGCCGCTGGCGAACCCGACGACCACGATCCGGCCCTCGAAGGCGACGAGCTTGGCGGACTGCGCGTAGGCCGCGCCGCCGACCGGGTCGTAGATCACGTCGGCGCCGCGGCCGCCGGTGGCCTCCTTCACGGCGGCGACGACGTCCTCGGCGTGGCGGTCGACCACCACGTCACAGCCGAGCTCGCGGGCGACGGCGGCCTTCTCCGGTCCGCCGACCACGCCGATGACCGTGGCGCCGGCGGCCTTGCCGAGCTGCACGGCGGCGCTGCCGACGCCGCCCGCCGCGGCGTGCACCAGCAGGGTCTCGCCCTCCTGGAGCCCGGCCCTGCGGTGCAGGCCGAACCAGCCGGTCTGGTAGCCGATGTGCAGGGCCGCCGACTCGGCGTCGTCGAGCGCGTCGGGGGCGGGCAGCACGGCCGAGGCGTCGGCCAGGGCGTACTCGGCCAGGCCCCCGTGGGGCAGGACGGGGGTGGCGATGACCCGGCGCCCGTCCTCGGTGTCGGCGCAGATCTCCACGCCGGGGGTGAAGGGCAGCGGGGGCCGCACCTGGTACTGGCCCCGGCAGAGCAGCGCGTCGGGGAAGTTGATGTTCGCGGCGCGGACCTTGAGCAGGATCTGGCCCTCACCGGGCGTGGGCCGGTCCACTTCGTCGCACTGCATCACCTCGCCCGGCTCGCCGTTGTCGTGCACTCGCCATGCCTGCATGGGGTTCCTCCACCAGCCGTCGTCCGTACTGAGCGGTCGGTCGCATACTAAGCGGTCGCTTGTGTTGACGGAACCGTGGACTCAGGACTTCTTCGGGCGCGCCCGCACGTGCATGCGCTCCCCCTGCGGCCCGAACAGGCTCAGGAACTCCACCGGCCCGTCCGGCGTGGGCCCGAACCAGTGCGGCACGCGGGTGTCGAACTCGGCGGCCTCACCCGCCGCGAGCACCACGTCGTGCCCGCCCAGCACGAGGCGCAGCTTCCCCGACAGGACGTAGAGCCACTCGTAGCCCTCGTGGACCCTCGCGTCGACCGGCTCGGCCTTCTCCTGCACCACCTTGTACGCCTGGAGGCCGCCGGGCTGGCGGGTCAGCGGCAGCATGGTGCGCCCGTGGCGCACGATCGGCTTGGCGCGAACCCGGGGATCGCCCACGGGCGGCGCGCCGACCAGCTCGTCGAGCGCGACCTGGTGGGCGCGTGCGATGGGCAGCAGCAGCTCCAGGCTCGGCCGGCGCTGCCCGGACTCCAGGCGGGAGAGGGTGCTCACGGAGATCCCGGTGGAGGCGGAGAGATCCCCCAGGGTCGCCCCGCGCTCGCGCCGGATGCGGCGCAGCCGCGGCCCCACTTCGTTCAGCACCTCGTCGATGCGTTCGTCCTCGGTCATGCCTCCATTGCAGAAACAGCAAGAAAGTTTGTCAAGCCGGCGGACTCGGAGGGAGCCTCGGGGCATGGACACGAACGAGCGGTACGACGTGGTGGTGGTCGGCGGCGGCGCGGCGGGGCTCAGCGCCGCCCTGGTCCTGGGCAGGTCGCGGCGCCGGACCCTGGTCGTCGACGCGGGCGAGCCGCGCAACGCCCCGGCGGCCCACATGCAGGGGTACCTGTCCCGGGACGGGATGAACCCGGCGGACTTCCTCGCGGCCGGACGGCGGGAGATCGCCGCCTACGGGGTCGGCCTGACCACCGGCGAGGTGACCGAGGTGCTCCCGGACGGGGACGACGGCTTCCTCGTGCGGCTCGCCGACGGCCGGACGGCGGGCGCGCGGCGCTTGGTGGTCACGACCGGGCTGGTGGACGAACTCCCGGACATCGCCGGGCTCGGCGCCCGCTGGGGGCGGGACGTGCTGCACTGCCCGTACTGCCACGGCTGGGAGGTCCGCGGCCGGGACTTCGGCGTCATCGCCCATCCGGTGATGGGCGCGCACCAGGCCCTGATCGTCTCCCAGTGGTCCGCGGACGTCACCCTGTTCCTGCACACGACGGCGGCGCTCCCCGAGGACCAGCGGGCGAGGGTCGCCGCGGCCGGCATCGAGGTCGTCACGGGCGAGGTGGCCGGCCTCGTGATCGAGGGCGACCGGCTGACGGGCGTGCGGATGGCCGACGGCCGGACCGTCGCCCGGTCCGTGCTCTTCGCGGGTACGCGGATGGTGCCCCGGGACGGACTGCTGACGGCGCTCGGCGCGGCCACGCGTCCGACACCGCTCGGGCCTCTGGTGACGGTGGACGAGACCGGCCGGACGAGCGTGCCCGGCGTCTGGGCGGCGGGCAACGCGATCGGCCTCGCCGAACAGGTGGTGAACGCGGCGAGCGGCGGCTACCGGGCCGGCGTGGCGGTCAACACGGACCTGCTGCTGACCGATCTGGACCGGGCGGTCGCCCTGGCAGGACCGGCGCGGCCGGCTTCGATCGGCTGACCGCCCTTCAGTTCTCGCGCCCGGCGCGCTATCGATGCGGCATGACGAGCCAAGCCACGCCCCCGCCCGGACTGCCCGCCCCTCCCCCGCTCGGCGCCAGCGCGCTGCCGGCGGGTACGTACGACGGGACGGTGGTCCTGGTCACCGGGGGCGGGTCCGGACTCGGCAGGGCGATCGCCGCCGAGTTCGGCCGGCTGGGAGCGGCGTTGATGCTCGTCGGCCGGACGGCCGCGCGCCTGGACGCGGCACGGCGGGAACTCGCGGAGGAGTGCGGCACACCGGTGGCGACCGCGGTCGGGGACATCCGCGATCCGGAGCGCGTCGCCGCCGCCTTCGACGCCTGCGAGGCCGGCCTCGGCTCCCGGCCCGAGGTCCTGGTGAACAACGCCGCCGCCAACTTCCCCGTCCCGGCCGAGGAGTTGTCACCGAACGGCTGGCGCGCCGTCGTGGACGTCACGCTCACCGGGACCTGGTTCGCCACCCGGGAGTTCGCCCGGCGGCACCTGGCGGCCGGCACCCCCGGCTCGGTGGTCAACGTGGGCGCCTCCTACGCCTGGACGGGCGGCCCCGGCTTCGCCGCCTCCGCGGCGGCGAAGGCCGGCGTGAAGAACCTGGTGGAGACCCTGGCCGTCGAATGGGGGCCGTACGGGATCCGGGTGAACGGCCTGGTCCCCGGCCTGATGCCGCACGAGGACATGACGACCGACATCCGCGGCACGCTCGCGCGGGCCGGCGACCCGGACGCACGGCAGCCCGCCCTGCGGGTGGGCCGGCCCCGCGAGCTGGGCTGGGCGGCGACCTTCCTGGCCTCCCCGTACGCCCGCTTCGTCAGCGGGCACACGCTGGTCGTGGACGGGGCGAACTGGCAGCGCAGGGCGCTGGTCAACGATCCCGTCGTGCCGGTGCGCGACCAGTTGGGGCGCGGGCCGTTCCGGCCCTGACCGAGGACCGGGCGGGCCACCCCCCGGGGGGGTCGAACTCGCGCCGGCCGCCCCCGGTGTGCGGCGCGGCACTGGGCCAGGCGGATGAACCGGTCCGTGTGCGGCTGCGCGGGCCGGGTCCGGGGGCGAGGATCGGCCATGGTGGCCGGACGACCCCACAGCAGCGGAAAGGCAGGGCGCACCAGATGCTCGGTACGGACTTCACGACGGGATCACCCAGCTGGCTCGACCTCGGCAGCCCGGACGTCGCCGCCGCCGCCACGTACTACGGCGGCGTCCTCGGCTGGGAGTTCGAGTCGGCGGGGCCCGACGCCGGCGGCTACGGCTTCTTCAGGCGGAACGGCCGGACGGTCGCCGCGATCGGCCCGCTCACGGAGGACGGCGCGACCTCGGCCTGGACGATCTACTTCCAGACGCCTGACGCCAAGGCCACGGCGGAGGCGGCGAAGGACGCCGGCGGGACCGTGCGGGTCGAGGCGTTCGACGTCATGGAGGCGGGGCAGATGGCCTGCCTGACCGACCCGGGCGGCGCCGAGTTCGCCGTCTGGCAGCCGGGGGCCGTCAAGGGCCTGGAGCAGACCTCGGACACCCACAGCCTGGTCTGGGCCGAGCTGCACGTCGGCGACCCGCAGGTCGCCCTGGACTTCTACGGCCGGCTGTTCGGCTGGCGCTCGCAGGAGATGGACGCGCCCGGGATGACCTACCGGGTGCTCTCCACGGCGGAGGGCGACCAGCAGGACGCCTCGTTCGGCGGGGTGGCACCGCTGCAGGAGGGCGGGCACGAGGCGCGCTGGATCCCGTACTTCGCCGTCGACGACGCGGACGAGATCGTCGCCAGGTCGACGGGGCACGGCGGGTCGGTGCTGATGCCCGCGGCGGACATCCCGGACGTGGGCCGCATCGCGTGGCTGGCCGACCCCTTCGGCGCCCCCTTCGCGATCCTCAAGCCGTCACCGCAGATGTGAGGCGGCACGGGCCTGCCCGGAAGGCAGCGCCGCGGGACCGGAAGGCTGCGTGAGACACACCACCGGGACAGGACCTGGGTCCTGTGCGGGCGATCTTCGCGGGCCCGAGAGGAACGCCCGGGACAGGACCTGAGGGCTGTCCCGGCATTCCCCGGCGGGCGCACGACGCCGGCTACGGGACTCCCCCAGCCTTCGGCCGGGGGCCCCACGCTCCGTTGTCGGATCGCCCGAATACGCCCAGTATGAGGACGACCCTCCGCCTTGCGATGCACCGCATCCGACGCCGTGCGCCAACCCACCGCGGATGACGGGACAGCCCTTAGGGGCGTGTTGCGAAAGCGTGTGCGGCGGTGGACGTGGCGTAGTACTCCTGGGGAGACACAGAGACACGTTTGTTCTCACTTGGAGGCGCATCGATGACCGTTCGCCGTGTCGTGCCCAACATCCAGTCGGAGGCGGCGCAGGAGAGCCGGGAGTTCTATGGCCTGCTGGGCTTCGAGGAGGTGATGAACCACGGCTGGATCATGACGCTCGCCTCCCCGTCCATCCCGGCAGCGCAGATCAGCGTCATGACCAGTGACAAGACCGCGCCTGTCACCCCCGACATGAGCGTCGAGGTGGACGACGTGGATGCGGCTTATGCGGTCATGCGGGAGAGCGGTGCGGAGATCGTGCACCCCTTGCAGGACGAGGAGTGGGGCGTGCGGCGGTTCTTCGTCCGCGATCCCAGCGGACGGGTGGTCAATGTGCTGGGCCACCGCTGACGGCCTCGCCCTCCCGCACCCTGGTGAAACTCGACTTTCACAACAGTCCCTAGTACCCCTCGAACCTCGGGGGCCGGCGCGCGGCCTTCGCCGCGTACCCCTCGCGGGCGTCCTCCGAGGTGAGGGTGAGCGCCGCCGCGAGCGCGGTGCGGTCGAGGGCGGCGGCCAGGCCCTGATCCGCGAAGGCGTCGACGTTCCGCTTGATCGCGCGGACGGCGAGCGGCGCGGCGGCGGCGATCTCCCGGGCCGTGTCGCGCGCGGCCTCCTCCAGGTCGCCGGGCGGGGTGACGAGCTGCACGAGGCCCAGTCTCTCGGCGGTGGCGGCGTCGATCCGGCGGCCGGTGAGAGCCAGGTACTTGGCCCAGCCCGCACCGGCGTCGCGGGCGATCCGCAGGTCGCCGCCCGCGTCGACGGACACCCCGATCCCCGCCTCGGGCAGGGCGAAGACGGCGTCGTCGGCGGCGATGCGCACGTCCGCCATCAGGGCCAGCTCGAAGCCGAAGCCCAGGCAGTACCCCTGCACGGCGGCGAGGACCGGCTGGGGTAGCCGGGCGAACACGGCGAAGCGCTCGTGGACCCAGCGGATGCCCTCGGCATAGCGCTGGGTCCGTTCGGCCGCCGACCGCCCCGTGATCGCGCCGCCCGGGGCCGTGACGTCGATCCCGGCACAGAACGCCCGGCCCTCGGCGCGCACCAGCACGACCCGCACACGCTCGTCGAAGCGGATGCGGTCGGCGAGGACGCCCAGCTGGCGACTGGCCTCCCAGCTCCAGCCGTTGAGCTTCTCGGGACGGCACAGCGTCAGAACGGCGATCCCGTCCTCGACCCGGAGGGAGAGCCGCTCCTCCCCCTCCGGGATCTCCCGGTCGAGTGTGTCGATCACCGCGCACCCCCATCGACTGACGGAGCGTCAGATTAGCGAGGGAACCGCTCGAAGGCCACGGCCGGGCGCGCCCCGAACCGTTCGGCGGGGCGGCGCGGGCTCAGACCGAGCGGAGCGAACCGGCCAGGATCACCGAGCGGGACACGTGGCGGGGCCGGTCCGGGTTGAGCCCGCGTCGGGCCGCCAGCGTGACGGCGAGGCGCTGGGCCCGTACCAGGGCGGCCACCGGGTCGATGGCGTCGGCGGCGAACAGCGCTCCCGTCGTCTCCACCTCGTCCCGCAGCCCGGCCGGCGCGGGGCCGAGGCAGCACACCAGGCTGGCCCGGTCGCTGACGCTGATCGGGCCGTGCCGGTACTCCATCGCCGCGTAGGACTCCGTCCACACGCGGGCCACCTCGCGCAGCTTGAGGGCGGCCTCGTCGGCGAGCCCGACGGTCCAGCCGGTGCCGAGGAAGGTGAACTGGCCGCGGCGCTCCCACGCCGTCGGCAGCGGTTCGTACAGGGCGAGTTCGGCGTCCACGATGGAGGGGTCGAGGTCCACCCCCAGCCCCGCGCGCAGCAGTTGGAGGGCCGTGGTGGCGAACCGGGTCTGCACGACGGAGCGTTCGTCGGCGAAACCGAGATCGATCACCCGGTCCGCCTGGTGGGCGGCACGGCTGTCGGCCACCCCGGTCAGGACGAGGGTCGGGATCCGGCCGGCGGCACGGGCGAGCAGGGAGGCCACCTCGGTCGTCGTGCCGGAGCGGGTGAGGGCGACGATCCTGTCGTACCCGCGGCCGAGCGGTGTCTCGTCGGAGGCCGGGAAGGCATCGGTCTCGCCCTCGCCGAGGGACTCCCGCAGGGCCGCGTACGCACGGGCGATGAAGTACGAGGTGCCGCAGCCGACGACCGCGATCCGCTCGCCCCGCCGGGGCAGTACGGCGGCGTGTCCGGAGGCCGCCTCTGCGGCGCGGCGCCAGCAGTCCGGCTGGCTGGCGATCTCCGCGGTGACGTGCGTGGTCATGTCCGGGTCCTCTCCTGGGGGGTGGTCCGGACCGAGTTCTATCCGTCGCCGTGAGGAGCGAACAATGAGCAATCCGTGCTCACTGCTTGGACTTTTGCACGCGAGCTCCGCCGCAGGAGGCCCGCACCACGAGCCGGGGCCGCAGCTGGACCTGGTGCAGCGGGGAGGCGTCCCCGTCGGTCAGACGGCGCAGCAGGATCTGCGCCGCGAGCCGCCCGACCTGGAACTTCGGTGGCGACACGGCGGTCAGCGGTGTCTCGGCGACGTCCGCGAACTCGTTGTCGTAGCTGATCAGGGCGAGGTCCTGGGGGACGCGCAGCCCGGCCCGGCGGGCCGCGCCGAGGACGAGGGAGGCCTCCCGGTCGCCGAAGCAGAGGGCCGCGGTGACCCCCGCGGCGCGCAGGCCGGCGACGGCCCGGTCGGCCCGCTCCGGGGTCCAGTCGTGGTGCCCGTCCCGGACGACGGGCGGTTCGGGGAGGGCGAAGTCCGCGGTCGCGCGGGCGAATCCGGACTCGATGGGCGCTGTGGTCGGCGCGTCGGAGCGCACCAGGAGGGCGAGCTTCCGGTGCCCGAGCGACCGCAGGTGACGCACGGCGTCGTAGGCGCCGCCCTCGTGGTCGGTGCAGACGTGCTCGGTGGGGTCGCCGGGACCGTACGCGGCGAGCCGCCGTTCGACGAGGACCGCCGGGACGGGCAGGGCGAGGAGCTCCTCCGCCCGCCGGCCCGGATCGGTGGCGGTGTGCAGGGTCGGGACGAGGAGCAGTCCGTGGACGCCGTCGGAGAGGAGCCTCTCGACGGCGGCGTCCTCCTCGGCGGGGTCGTAGTGCGAGCAGGCCAGGACGAGCCGGGCACCGGCCGCGGCCAGCTCCTTCTCGATGCCCTGGAGGACGCGCGGGTAGTAGAACGCGGTGTCGGGGACGAGGACGCCGACGACCCGGCGGCCGGCCGGGCCGGATTCCGGGCGGTGGGCCGCGAAGGTGCCGGCGCCCTGGCGCCGTTCGACCAGCCCCAGGGCGACGAGGTCCTCGTAGGCGCGGCGGACGGTGGTCACGGAGAGCCCGGTCTCGGCCGCCAGCGCGCGTTCCGTGGGCAGCTTGCTGCCGGGGGGCCAGGTGCCGTCGAGGATGCCGCGCCGCAGTTCGGCCATGAGCGCGCGGAACTTCAGCTCCCGGCCCGACGCCGGAACCCCGCCCTGTGCCATCCCGGCCCCCCGCGCACGCGCCCGGCATTGCTGACTGATTGCGCCGTGAATCCTATCCCCGGGCCCTTCCCCGCAATCGCCCCCGGGCGATCAGATCTCGTCCCGGGCGAGGGCCAGCAGGCGGTCCAGGACGCGCGGCCCGCCGGCCCGGACTCCGTCGTGCTCGAACTCGTCGGTCACCCAGGTCCTGAGCCCCCGGATCGCGCGGGCCGTCCGCAGCGCGTGCTCGGTGTCCACGTACATGTCGTCGTGGTAGACGGCGGCGGCCACCGGCACCTCGTTGGCGGCGAGCTGTTCGGCGTCGTAGAGCGCGGGCCAGTCGGTGCGTTCGGCGAGGATCGCGGCGGTCTCGCGCAGCGGGCGCAGGGCCGGGTCGGTCTCGAAGTGCCAGGGGTGGACGGTCTCGCCGGTGAAGAGCAGCGGCTCGTCGCCCGCCAGGGTCTTCGCGGCGTCGAAGCGGGGGAACTCGGCGCGGATCCGCTGGGCCGCCCAGCCGGTGGGGCCCCGCCCCTGGGCGTAGATCGCCTCGTGGAGCACGGCGTACAGCGGATGACCGGCGTACGACAGGACGGCCTGCACGTTCTCCAGGAAGGCGTCCGACAGGGCGGGCCCGTCGACGGTCGGGACGAAGGCGTCCTCCAGCAGGAGGTGGAGCTGGTGGGTGCCCTCGCCGCTGCCGAGGAGGATGCCGAGGGACTGGAAGGACTCCGCGGTCAGCGTCCCGCCGCCGGGCAGTGCGGCGGGGCGTTCCAGCAGGTGGGCGGCGATCCGGCGGGCGCGTTCGACGTCCTGCGGGTAGCGGGCGTAGTGGGCTTCGACCTTGCGGGTGATCCGCGGGTAGGCGGCCCGGTAGACCTCGTCGGCGCCGGCGTCCAGGGACGGGAGCCCGCCGGTGATGAGGACGGTGTGCAGACCGGCGGGGGCGGTGCTGAGGTAGTGGGTGGCGCAGAAGCCGCCGAAGCTCTGGCCGAGGACGGTCCAGCGGGCGCCGCCGGTGAGTCGCTTACGGATCACCTCGCAGTCCTTGACGATGGAGTCGGCCCGGAAGTGCGCGAGGTACGCGGCCTGCTGCCGGGGGGTGCCTCGCAGCGGCAGGGTCTGGCGGTTGGCGGGAGTGGAGTTCCCGGTGCCGCGCTGGTCGAGGAGGAGCACGCGGAACTCCTGGACGGCCCGGCCGAGCCAGGACTGTCCGCCGGCGCCGACGAAGCGCCGGGCGCCGAAGCCGGGGCCGCCTTCCAGGTACAGCAGCCACGGCAGGTCCGCGCCGCTCCGGCCGCAGGCGACGGCCTCGCGGGCGAAGATCTCGATCTGCTCGCCGCCGGGATCGGCGTGGTCGAGCGGGACGGAGAAGCGGCGGTCGGTGAGGACGAGGCCGGGCTGGCGGTAACTGGTCAATGCTGCTCCTGTTCCTGGCGCCCCCGTGCCGTGTTCCCCCGCCTGCCCAGTGGATCACAGGGCGGGGGCGGGGGCGCAGCGGGGAGGTCGGGAGGGCCCGGGCCCGGGCCCGGGCCGCCGATGCACCCGTCCTGCTGATGGACGAGCCCTTCGGCGCGGTGGACCCCGTGGCGCGCGAGCGGCTGCCGAACGAGTTCCTGAGCCTCCAGGCCACCGTCAGGACGTCAGGCCGAGCCCGCGGACCAGGGCTGCGGCGGTACGGGCGACGGCGACGCTGTCCGACGGGGCGGCGGCGGTCGTCCGGCGGGTGAGGATCGCGAGGACGACGGGTGAGCCGGAGCCGGGGCGCACCACGGCGATGTCGTGCGCGCCGCCGTACGCACCGCTGGTCCCCGTCTTGTCGCCGACGACCCACCCCTCGGGCATGCCGGCCCTGATCCGCTCGGAGCCGGTGACGGTGGCGCGCAGCCAGTCGTTCAGCCGTGCCCGGTCGTCGGGCACCAGGGCGGGGCCGAGGGCCACCCGTTCGAGGGCGCGGCCGGCGGCGGCCGGCGTGGTGGTGTCGCGCCGCTCCCCGGGGTGCCAGTCGTTGAGTTCGGGCTCCCAGCGGTCCAGCCGGGTGACCGGGTCGCCGAGCGTCCGGTGGTAGCGGGTGAGGCCGGACGGGCCGCCGATCTCCTTCAGCAGGAGGTTGCCCGCGGTGTTGTCGCTGCGTGTGACGGCCGCGTGGCAGAGTTCCGTCACGGTCATGCCGGCCGTCCCCCTGCCCTGCGTGGTGGCCGAGCCGCTCACCTCGTCGCGCGCCGTCCAGTACACCGTCCGCTCCAGCAGCCCCGGGGAGACCCGGCGGGCCCTGTCGAGGACGGCGGCGGCCACGAAGGCCTTGAAGGTGGACAGGACGGGGAAGCTCTCGTCCGCGCGGTAGGAGAGGGTGCGACCGCTCGCCGGGTCGTACGCGTAGGCGCCGATGCGCACTCCGCGGGCGGACTCCAGACGGCGCAGCTCGGCGGCGAGCTCCGCGGCGGGCGCGGCGGAGCCCGGCGGGCTCGCGTCGGTGGCGGAGGCGGTGGCGGAGGCGGCCGGCGCGGGGGCGCCGTCGGCAGGGGCGGGGTCCGCGCAGGCCGTCGGTCCGGCGAGCAGGAGGGCGAGGACGACGGCGCTCGCGCGCACGGCGCTCCGGGGACGGGCGGCGAAGGTGCGGTTCATCGCCCCAGCTCAACAGCCCCGCGGCGGCCGTGTCCACGAGCCCGGGCGGAAACGAGCCATGCCGGAACGGCTGTGACACCCGGTCGGACGCGGAGCCGGCGGGACGTGCGGTCGGCCCGTACGGACGGCCCGTACGGACGGCCCGTACGGTCGGTCCGGGCGGTCGGCTCGGAGGAGGTTCTTCGCGTTCGGGTAGGCGCGGGCGACGTCCTCGGGCGACCGGCGCCGGCTGTCGACCTGTTCGTTCAGATGGGCCGAATCCTCGCTCCGCGCGGACGGATAGGCTCCGCGGATCCACTCGTCGCGCGCGAGGCAGTCGTCGGGAGGCGCGGTCATTCCCCCCTTACAAGCGGTCCCGCGCGCTGTCGTCGCCCCCCACCCACGAGCATGGCGCCGAATGACGCCACGACACTCTTGCCATGGCGCCACGATGGTGCCAATATGGCGTCATGGACTTGATGCCGTATGTCGACAACCTCCGTCACGAACTCGCGGTCGCCGCGGCCGCGGGCGGCGACGACGCCCGCGCGCTCGCCGAGCGGCTCACCGCGCCGCTGGAGTCGGCCGCCCGGCTGACCCTGCTCAACGCGCTGTCCGCCGCCATGGACGAGATCACCAGCGAGCTGGCACCGGGGTCGGTCGACGTACGACTGCGGGGGCTCGACCCCGAGTTCGTGGTGACGCCGCCTCCGGCGCCCGAGGCGTACGAGGACACGATGGCGGACCGGACGGCCGGCGCGGCGGGGGCGGCCCGCGCGGCCGCGGCCGCGCAGGTGGCGGCCGACGGCGACGACGCCGGCACCGCACGGATCAACTTCCGCCTCCCGGCCCCCCTCAAGACCAGGATCGAGGAGGCCGCCGGGCAGGAGGGCCTCTCGGTCAACGCCTGGCTCGTCCGCGCCGTGGCCGGCGCCCTCGAAACGGGCGAGGCGCCGCGATCCGCCGCCCGCACCACCCGCCCCCGCGGCGGCCGCAGCTACACCGGGTGGGCCCGCTAGGGCGTGTTGCGAAAGTCCCGCCTGCCTCGCGACGCCTGGCACGCACTCCCCCGTAGCCCGTCGGGCACGGGAGGGGCCCCCACGCTGCGTTGTCGGATCGTCCGAGTACGCCCAGTACGAGGGCGACCCTCCGTCTTGCGATCGCACGCACCAGACGCCGCGAGGCCCGCCCTTCGGGCGGACGCCGGTACTTTCGCAACACGCCCTGGGGCGTGTCTTCGAAGCCCCTCCCCCTGGGCTTCGCCCGGGAGGCGCCCCCAGCTCGCGGCGCCACTTCGAGGACATGACCCAGAGCTCACCCCGGGACGTCACGGGAGGCGCGCGTGCTCCCCGTGGCGGTCCTCCCCACCCACACCTTCACCCGCCCCACCGGCGGGAACACCCACGAGTGCCACGAGGACGGGACAGCCATGCCTTCTTTCGACACCCCCGAACCCCTCTCCGCCACCGTCGAGTTCGACATCGGCACGGCGCGGATCATCGCGAGCAAGCGCACCGACACGGTCGTCGAGGTCCTGCCGGCGGACCCCGCCGAGGACGCCGACGTGAAGGCCGCCCAGCAGACCAAGGTCAGCTGCTCGAACGGCCGACTGCTGGTCAAGGGACCCCGGAAGCGGTCCGTCTTCGGCCGGAGCGGGTCCATCGCCCTCACCGTCGAGTTGCCCGCCGGCTCCCGGCTGCACGGTGAGGCGCCGATGGCCGACTTCCTCTGCCAGGGGCCGCTCGGGGACTGCGACCTGAAGACCTCGGTCGGCGACGTCCAGGTCGAGCAGGCGGCCGCGGTCCAGCTGCGGACCAGTCTGGGCACGGTCGGGCTGGACCGGGCGACGGGCGACGCCCAGGTCGCCGGGAACGGCCGGATCGACGTCGGCGAGGTCACCGGGACGGCGACCGTGAAGAACGCCAACGGCGAGACCCTGATCGCCGAGGTCGGCGGCGACCTGCGGGTGACGTCCTCCAACGGCCCCATCACGGTGGGCGTCGCGCACGGCGAGGTCGAGGCGAAGTCCGCCAACGGCGGGATCCGCATCGGGGTCGCGCACGCCGGCGTCGAGGCCAGGACCGCCACCGGCGGCATCCGGGTCGGCGAGGTGGCGCGCGGCACCGTCGCGCTGCACACCTCGGCCGGGGACCTCGACATCGGGGTGCGCGCGGCGACCGCCGCCTGGCTCGACCTGAACTCCCGGTTCGGCAGCGTGGAGAGCCTGCTCGACGAGGCGGCGGGCCCGGAGGGCGCCGACGGGACCGTGGAGGTACGGGCCCGCACCGGCGTCGGCGACATCGTGGTCCGCCGCGCCTGACCACGTCGCCCGGGGAGGGCGCCCGCCCGGACCGCCCTCGGCCCGCCCCGGACCCGACGTGCCGTCGGGCCTCAGTGCTCCTGGAGGACGGAGAGGACGTTCCCGGCCGGGTCGGTGAACCAGGCGATCGCCGGACCGCGCTCGTCCCGCACGACACCCTTGTCGTCCGCCTCGAAGCCGGGGTACCGCTCGAAGGTCACGCCGCGGCGCTCCAGCTCCGCGACGGCCGCGTCGATGTCGTCGACGGGGAAGTTGAGGATCGTGAAGCCGGCCGGCGTGTGGTCGTCCTTCGGGTAGACGAAGACCCGGGCCCCGCTGCCGAGGGTGAGGGTGAGCATCCGCATGTCCCCCTCGCCGGTCTCCTCGACCTGGAGGCCGAGCGTGTCGCCGTAGAACCGCCGGGCCTCGCCCAGGTCGTTCACGGAGAACCCGCTGAACGCCTTCGTCCGTCCGAACATGCCGTCGTTCCTTCCACCGGTGAGCAGGGGGCGATCCCCCGGCGTCACCATGCTCACCGGTGGGCGCGGGCGTGCCACGCGCAGACGTCCGGATGGGCCCGGCCCGTCACCCTCAGGGCGCGAGGGGCAGCCGGCGCTTGTGGTCGGTCAGCTCGTAGCGGCGGACGATGGCGGCGAACGCGGCCTCGCTCACCGGCTTGCCCTCCAGGAAGTCGTCGATGTCGTCGTAGGTGACCCCGAGGGCGTCCTCGTCGGGCTTGCCCGGGTCGAGGGTCTCCAGGTCGGCGGTCGGCGTCTTCCACACCAGCTCGGAGGGGGCGCCCAGGACGTCGGCGACGGCGCGCACCCGCCGCTTGGTCAGCCCGGTCAGCGGGACGACGTCGGCCGCGCCGTCACCGAACTTGGTGAAGAAGCCGGAGACCGCCTCGGCCGCGTGGTCCGTGCCGACGACCAGGCCGTCGTGCGCGCCCGCGACGGCGTACTGGGCGATCATCCGCTGCCGGGCCTTGATGTTGCCCTGGACGAAGTCCTGGTGGTGGGCGTCCCGGAAGGTCACTCCGCCGTCCAGGGCGGCGGCGAGCGACGCGTCGGCGGCGGGCTTCACGTCGACGGTCAGGACGTGGTCGGCCTCGATGAACCCGAGGGCGAGCTGGGCGTCCTTCTCGTCGGCCTGCACGCCGTAGGGCAGCCGCATGGCGTAGAAGGCGGCCTCGTGTCCCGCGGCCCGCACCCGCTCCACCGCGAGCTGGCACAGCCGCCCGGCCGTCGTGGAGTCGACGCCGCCGCTGATCCCGAGGACGAGGCCGCGCAGCCCCGTGGAGGTGAGGCGCTCGGCGAGGAAGGCGACCCGGCGCTCGATCTCGGCGCTCGGGTCGAAGGTCTCGGAAACCTCGAGTTCCCGGGCGATCTGCTGCTGCAGGGCAATGGGCGCCGGGTGGGTCACGGAGTGCTCCTCGTGGGGATTCGGTCGGCGGTTCGTGCGGCGGCGGGGTCCCGTGCGCGGGAGGCGGCGGGGCCCCGTACCGGGGACGACTCTATGCCGCCCGGCGGCGGCCCGGCGCGCTGCCCTCGAGGGCACCGCTCCGTGCCGGCCGACCGCGCGCCGGACGCGCCGGACGCGGACTGTGGACCGAGACTCGGGGTAGGAGGCCGTGATGAACGAGACGAAGATCGGGCGCCTGCGCGATGCGCTGGGCCTGGTGGACCGCAGGCTGTTCGAGCAGGTGGCCCGGCGGTCCTGGCCGGGCGCCGACCGGGTACTGCCCCGGCTGAGCACGAGCGCCAACCACGGACTCCTCTGGTTCGGCATCGGCGCCGGGATGTGGGCCGTCGGCGGGGTGCGGGGCCGGCGGGCGGCGGTCCGCGCGGTCGCCTCGCTGGCCGTGGCCTCGGCGACCGTCAACACACTCGCCAAGGGCGCCGTACGGCGGGAGCGGCCCATGATCGACGTGGTGCCGGTGGTGCGGCACCTGTCGCGCCGGCCGATCACCAGCTCCTTCCCCTCGGGGCATTCCGCCTCGGCCGCCGCCTTCACGATGGGCGCCGCGCTGGAGTCCCGGGGCTGGGGCGCCGTGCTGCTGCCGGTGGCGGGTTCGGTCGCCTTCTCCCGTGTGTACACCGGTGTGCACTACCCGAGCGACGTCGTGGTGGGCGCGCTGCTCGGGATGGGGGCGGCCACGGTCCTGCGGGGGCCCTCGCCCTCCCGGACCCGTCGGCCGCCGCCGGCCAGGCCCCGGGTGGAGGCTCCGGCGCTGCCGGAGGGCGAGGGGCTGGTCGTCGTCGTCAACCCCTCGTCCGGCTCCGCGCCCCAGCTGGTCGAGCCGGCCCGGCAGATCGAGAACCTCCTGCCGAAGGCCGAGGTGATCCGCTACGACGCGTCGGTGGGCCCGCTGCCGGAGGTGCTGGACCGCGCCGCCGCGGAGGCCGCCGAGCGGGGCGGCGCCCTGGGCGTGTGCGGCGGGGACGGGACGGTCAACGCGGCCGTGACACCGGCGTTGCGGCACGGCGTGCCGCTGCTCGTCCTGCCCGGCGGCACCTTCAACCACTTCGCCGCGGACCTGGGGGTGGAGACGCTCGCGGACGGTTGCGCGGCGCTGGCCGCGGGCGAGGCCGTCCAGGCGGACATCGGGCGGGTGCGCAGGCTGTCGTCGGCGCTCACCCTGGCCCAGGACGGTGCCCCGGCGTACTTCCTCAACACCTTCAGCCTCGGCATCTATCCCGAGTTGGTGCGGCTCCGCGAGCGGTGGTCGCCCCGGATCGGCGGCACGGCCGCGGCCGTTCTCGGCGCTGCCCGGATACTGCGCTCGTCCCGCCCGCTGCGTGCCAGGGTCAACGGCAGGCAGCGGTCGATGTGGCTGCTGTTCGCCGGCAACGGCGCGTACCGCAGCATCGGCGTCGCCCCGGTGCGCCGCAAGGAGATGGCCGACGGGGTCCTGGACGTCCGCGTCGCCGACGGCGGGCGGTTCGCCCGGACCCGGCTGCTGGCCACGGCGCTCGCGGGTGGCCTGGCCAGGACCCGTGTGTACGCCGCCGCGCGGCCGCACCGGCTCAGGATCACCGGGCTGCCGGAGGGCACCTTCATGGCCTGTGACGGCGAGGTCGTGCCCGCCCCGTCGAGCATGCTGATCGACAAGCTGCCGCGGGCGCTGACCGTCTACCGTCCGGCGGACGGCTGACACCGGCCTCTCCGAAAGGCGCCGCCCGGCGCGCGGCGGACGGCTGAGGGGACGTGAACGGGGCTCGCCCGGTTCACGTCCCCTCAGGGGCGCAGAGCACCTCGACGCGCTGGACCAGGTTGTTGCCGAAGCCGCCGCGGTTCCACGGTTCCGTCAGCGGCTGGGTGTTCCCCTCGGCGTCGGTGGCGCGGACGGTCAGGTGGCGCAGCCCGGGAGTCGCCTCCCACGTGGCGTGCCAGCCGGACCAGGCCCAGGGGTGGGCGGTCTCGCGGACCAGTTCCGCCTCGGTCCAGAAGGCGCCGCCGTCCACGCTGACCTCGACGCGTGTGACGGGCCCGCGCCCGGACCAGGCCCGGCCCGCCAGGCGGACGGGTCCCGGCCGGACGACGCGGGTGCGGGACATGAAGTCGGGGAAGCCCGGCGGGATCATCAGCGCGCGGGGCGCGATCGTGTCGACCGGCTCCCCCGGTTCGTCCGGCGTCTGCCGGTAGCGGTAGGAGACGGCCTGCTGGAACCCGGTGAAGGGGGTGTCGACGAGGGTGATGTCCCGCAGCCATTTGACGTGAGCCATGCCGTACCAGCCGGGGACGACCAGCCGGACGGGGTGGCCGTGCTGCGGGGGCAGCGGGGCGCCGTTCATCGCGTACGCCACGAGGACCTCCGGCCGGGTCCCGCGGGCGACGTCCAGCGGCAGGCTGCGGCGGTAGTCCTGCTCGACACCGCGCTCGACGCCGTGGTCGGCCCCGGTGAAGACCGCCTCGACGGCCCCCGGTGCGATGCCGGCCTCGTCCAGCAGGAGGCGCAGGGGGACACCGGTCCATTCGGCGGTGCCGACGGCCTCCACCAGCCACGGCTGGCTGACGGGTCGGGGCTGGAGCCGGGCCCGGCCGTTGCCCGCGCACTCCATCGTGACCCGGTGCGTGACGGCCGGCAGGGCGCGCAGGTCCGCCAGGTCCAGGGTGAGCCGGCTGCGGACCAGGCCGCCGAGGGTGAGCCGCCACGCGTCCGCGTCCAGCACGGGGATGTCGTAGTGGACCAGGACGTAGTGCAGGCCGGGCGGGGTGAGGTCGTAGTGCAGTGCTTCCAGGGGCAGCCCGTGGTTCCGGGTGGCGAGGGCGAGTTCGGAGGCGCTGATGCCCTCGTGGGGGTCCGCCACACGCCCGGGAGCGCTGATCTCCCGCAGGGATCCGTCCATGCCTTCATGGTGCGCCGCGGCGCGGGGTCGGGCACCTCGGCGCGGCCGCTCCGGCGTCGGACGGCCCGTCACGGAACATCGTTCGCCGAATCGTGCACCGAAGGCTTTACGCCAATGTCATGCACGGGTAACTTCCCGACTCGCAAGAGGTTGCTGCAAGTTGCTGAGGGATGTTTCAGCCACTGGGCGGCCGTTCTTTGGCGTTCCCGGCCCTCGGCGGACGGGAGCGAAACGGGGCTCATCACCTGCCGCGGCCCCCGTCGCGGCCTGTTCCGGAGAAGAGACGCATGCGACGTACTCCCTTCCGGCGGTTCGGACGGGCCCCGGCCGCGGCCGTGGCCGCCGCCTGCCTCCTCGGACTGCTCTCGGCCGTCCCGCCGACCGGCCCGGCCGACCTGGCCGGCGCCCCCGTGGCCGCCGAGGCCACGACGGCGACGACGGCGACGGTCTTCTACTACACGAAGACGAAGAACTGGGCCGCCTACAACCTGCACTACGCCCCGGACGGCGGCGCGTGGACCACCGTCCCCGGCACGGCGATGGAGGCGGCCTGCACGGACTGGGTCAAGAAGACCGTCTCCCTCGGCAGCGCCCAGGGGCTGCAGGCCACCTTCAACAACGGCACCGGCACCTGGGACAACAACGGCGGCCGCAACTACGACCTGGGCACCGGCACGGTCACCGTCAAGGACGGCGCGGTGGCCCACTCCGACCCCTGCGCCGACGAGCCGGGCGGGCCCACCGGCCCCGGCCACCAGGCCACCGTCTACTACTCCACCGCCGCGCTCAGCTGGACCACCGCCAACCTGTACTACGCCCCGGCCGGCGGGGCCTGGACCACCGCCCCGGGCATCGGCATGGAAGCGGCCTGCGCCGGCTGGTGGAAGCGGACCGTCGACCTCGGCACCGCCACCACGATGAAGGCCGCCTTCAACAACGGCAACGGCGTCTGGGACAACAACAACGGTGCCGACTACGCCCTGCCGGCCGGCACCACCACGGTCAGGGACCGGGTCGTCACGCGCGACGCCGCGAACCCCTGCGCCGCCGAGGTCCCCGACACCCAGGCGCCCACGCCGCCCGCCGGACCCACCGCGAGCGCCGACGGCACCTCCGTCCTGCTGACCTGGCAACCGGCCACGGACGACCGGGCGGTGACGGGATATCAGGTGACCCGGACCGGCGGGACCGCCGGCACCGTCGTGGTCGACGTCGGCTCCACCGTGCACTCCGACACGAACCTGGCCGAGCGGACCACGTACACCTACACCGTCAGGGCACGCGACGCGGCCGGAAACGTCTCGGCCGCCTCCACCGCCGTCCAGGCCACCACCGGCACGAAGCCGCCCGTCCCCGGGACGGGCCGCCCGCTGGGCACCGACCCGCGCAAGGACCCGATCTACTTCGTGCTGACCGCCCGCTTCCACGACGGCGACACGTCCAACAACCGTGGCGGCAGCCAGCACACGAAGTCGGGCAACGCCGCGAACGGCGACCCCATGTTCCGCGGCGACTTCAAGGGCCTGGTGGAGAAGCTCGACTACATCAAGGCGCTCGGCTTCTCCGCCGTGTGGATCACCCCGGTGGTGCTCAACCGCTCCGACTACGACTACCACGGGTACCACGGGTACGACTTCTACAAGGTCGACGCCCGGCTGGAGTCGGCCGGCGCCTCCTACCAGGACCTGATCGACGCCGCCCACGCCAAGGGCATGAAGATCTACCAGGACGTCGTCTACAACCACTCCTCCCGCTGGGGCGCCAAGGGCCTGTTCACCCCGAAGGTGTACGGCGTCCGCGACAGCCAGTGGAGCTGGTACTACGACGAGCCCAACGCCTCGTTCGAGTACGACGGTCTGACCGTCGAGCCCAAGTCCGGCAAGTCGTACTATACCGGCGACCTGTGGTCGACGGCAGAGCCGTCCGGCAACACCTGCGTGAACTGGGGCAAGCCCACCGCGAACACCTCGCCCGAGGGCTACCGGATCTACAACTGCCAGTGGCCCAGCCCGACGTCCGGCATGTTCCCGTCGTCGCTGTACCACACCTGCTGGATCGGCAACTGGGAGGGAGAGGACTCCCGTTCGTGCTGGCTGCACGAGGATCTGGCGGACTTCGACACCGAGTCCCCGGCCGTGCAGAACCACCTGATCGGCGCCTACGACAAGTACATCGACATGGGGGTGGACGGGTTCCGGGTCGACACCGCCGTCCACATCCCCCGCACGACGTGGAACCGCCGCTTCCTGCCCGCGATCCAGGAGCGCGTCACCCAGCGGTTCGGCGCGGAGGCGGCGCGGAACTTCTTCGTCTTCGGTGAGGTGGCCGCCTTCGTCAACGACAAGTGGAACCGCGGTTCGGTCAACCACTCCGCGCAGTTCTACACGTGGAAGGAGCGCAAGGAGTACGACCTCGACGACGCGAAGGCGGCGCTCGAGATGTACGACTACGAGCAGCAGCTCGGCCCGGCCGGCCAGCCGACGTCGAACAACGCCTTCCTGAACGGAAACAGCTACCACGAGCCCGACCACAGCAGGTTCTCCGGCATGAACGTGATCGACATGCGCATGCACATGAACTTCGGTGACGCCCAGAACGCCTTCGGCAACGGCAAGGACTCCGACGACAGTTACAACGACGCCACCTACAACGTCGTGTACGTCGACAGCCACGACTACGGCCCGAACAAGAGCAGCGAGCGCTACGCCGGCGGGACCGACGCCTGGGCCGAGAACATGTCGCTGATGTGGACCTTCCGCGGCATCCCCACGCTGTACTACGGCTCCGAGATCGAGTTCCAGAAGGGCAAGAAGATCGACTGCGGCCCCAGCTGCCCGCTGGCGACCACGGGCCGGGCCTACTTCGGCGACCATCTCGCCGGCTCCGTGAAGGCCTCCGGCTTCTCGGCGGTCGAGTCCGCGAGCGGCGCGGTCGCGCAGACACTCGCCCAGCCCCTCGTCCAGCACGTCCAGCGGCTCAACCAGATCCGCCGTGCGGTCCCCGCCCTCCAGACGGGGCAGTACTCCACCGAGGGCATCAGCGGCTCGATGGCCTTCAAGCGGCGGTACACCAGCGGCACGACGGACAGCTTCGCGCTCGTGACGGTGACCGGCGGCGCCTCGTACACCGGCATCCCGAACGGCACCTACACCGACGCCGTCACCGGCGACGTCCGGGTCGTCACCGACGGGAAGCTGACGGTCGCGGCCCCCGGCAAGGGCAACCTCCGGGTGTACGTGCTGAACGGCCCCGGACGGATCGGGTCCGCCGGGCCGTACCTGAAGTGACGCCCCCGGGCCACGTGCGGGGACCGGCGGGCGGCGGCATCACCTGCCGCCGCCCGCCGGTCGTCCCGTCCCGGGACCGCCGATCAGCTCCCGGCGGTCCGTCGCCGGGGGTGCGGCGGGGGCCGCAGCGTGCCCGCCGCCAGCCGCAGCAGGCGCAGGACGACCTCGGGCGGCTCGTCGAGGCGGTAACGCCCGCCCATCCCCGTCCACTGGTCCAGGACGGCGAGGAGGCCCGAGTCGCAGAACGTCACCCGGGCGACGTCCAGGACCAGTTCCCTGACCCCGGTCCCGGCGGCGGAGGCCAGTATCGCCCGCAGCGGCGCACAGCTGTGGTGGTCGACCTCTCCGGCCAGCCGGACCCGCAGGCCGGTGGCACCGATGCTCGTGCAGGACTGGACGGCTATGACGCCGGGCGCGGTGTCCGCGCCCGGGTCGCACACGACGGGCAGGGGGATCGAGGTCAGTATCGGCGCGGTGCTCGTGGTACTCACCCCTCCATGAACACCGGTCGGCCCGCTCACCGGAACACGGCGCGCCGCGTGATCACCCCGGAGCGTGGCAGTGATCCACTTCCGGGGGACATCTCCCCCGGCGGCGGAGGGGCGCGGGGCGGTCAGCCGGCGGCGAGCGCGGCCGCGGCCAGTTCGGCCGCGCGCCGGTGCCAGGTCCCCGCGTCCCGGAGCATGGCGTGCCCGCCCGCCGGCATCGGGATGCCGGCCGCGTCCGCGCCCGCCAGCCGGGCCCGGCGGACGAAGTCCCAGGACTCGGCGGCCGAGGTCACCCGGTCGCGCTCGTCGTGCAGGAGCCGGAGGAGGCAGCCCGCGAGATGGCCGACCGGCTCGCCGGGCGGGCACCAGGGCGCGAGCGCCACCACCCCGCGGACCAGGGGGTCGCCGGCCGCGCGCAGCGCCGCCCTGCCGCCCATCGAGTGGCCGACGAGCACGACGGGCACCTCGCCGGCGAGCTCGCGCAGCCGTGCGAGGGCCGCCTCGGCGTCGCGGGCGGCGTCCCGGCGCTCGCCGTTCCAGCCGCGGTGGCGGTAGCGCACCTCCGCGACCAGGACGTCCGAGTCACGGGTCGCACGGGCGATCGCCGTCGCGAAGGGGCGCATCCGCAACGCGGGCAGGTTGAGCGGCGGCGGGGGTTCCAGACCGTCGGCGCGCCCGCCGTGCAGGAGCAGGACGGCCGCCGCCGGACGGGCGGGCCGGGCGCGCGGCAGCAGCAACCGTCCCTCGCCCGACGGCGCGGTGCCCCGACGGGCCGCGGCCGTCATCCGGCGACCCGGCGGGGCGGGCGGGGGAAGAACCCGCTGGTGCGGGCGGCGTAGGCCGCGAATCCGGGCCGTTCGGCCATGTGCGCCTCCAGCAGTCGCTTGCCGCTGCCCCAGATGAGCAGCGCGCTCATCACCAGCGGTGAGACGAGGGTGAGGGCCGCAGTCTGCCAGCTCGCGCAGGCCAGCAGGTACAGCCCCCACCAGACGAGGAAGTCCCCGAAGTAGTTGGGGTGCCGCGTCCAGCTCCACAGGCCGCGGTCCATGATCCGGCCGCGGTGGGCGGGGTCGGCCTTGAACCGGGCGAGCTGGTGGTCGCCGACCGCCTCGAAGAGCAGACCGGTGAGCCACAGGAGCAGCCCGAGCGCGGCCACCGGACCGAGGGCGGCGGGCAGGTAGGCCGCGGCCTGGACGGGCAGCGAGACCAGCCAGACGAGACCGCCCTGGAGCAGGTAGACCTTGCGCAGGGCGTACCACCGGGGGTTGCCCGGTGCCCGGTCGAGCATGCGGGCGTAGCGCGGGTCCTCACCGTGGCCGCGCCCGCGCCGGGCGATGTGCAGGGCGAGGCGCAGTCCCCACACGACGGTGGCCAGGGTGACCGCGAGGCGCCGGCCGTCGTCCCCGTAACCGGCCGACAGCAGCCAGGTGGTGAGTGCGACGGCGGCGAAGGCGACCCCCCAGGCGACGTCGACGATCCGGTGGAGGCCCTTCGCGACGGCCACCGCGAAGGTGACCAGCATGACCGCGAGCGCGGTGCCGGCCGAGGCGGCGAGGTTCCAGCCGAACGCGCTCCAGTCGAGCGTGGTCATCGTCCTTCCTCCGCTCGGTGCCAGTGCGGGGTCGCGGGCATGCCCGTGGCGCCGCCCGGCTCGGGGCGGACCGCGAGGATCTGGTCGACGCCCATGCGGTTCTGCGCGAACGCCAGCCCACTGCCCACGAGGTAGAGCCGCCAGACCCGGGCGGTGGGCTCGCCGACGAGGTCGACGAACTGCTCCCAGCGCTCCTCCAGGGTGCGGTGCCATGCCTCGATGGTCCAGGCGTAATGCTCCCGCAGGGCGTCGACGGAACGCACCTCGAGACCCGCCGACTCCAGCAGCTCCAGGGTCTGTCCGACGGGCCGCATGTGCATGTCCGGCGCGATGTAGGTCTCGATGAAGGCGCCGCCGCCGGGCGCGTTTGCCCCGCGGGACATCTGCTGGACGAGCAGCCGGCCGCGGGGCCGCAGCAGGCCGTGCAGCCGGGCCGCGAAGGCGGGGTACTCGGCGTCGCCGACGTGTTCGCCCATCTCGATGGCCGACACGGCGTCGTAGCCGCCGCCCGGGATGTCGCGGTAGTGCATGAGGTGGACGTCGACCAGGTCCGTCAGGCCTTCGCGGGCCACGCGGTCCCGGACGTGGTCGCGTTGGCGCGCCGAGAGGGTGACCGCGGTGACCTCGGCCTTGAAGGCGCGGGCGGCGTGCAGGGACAGCGATCCCCAGCCGCAACCGATGTCGAGCAGGCGCGCCCCGGGTTCCAGCCCGAGCTTGCGGCAGACGAGGTCGAGCTTGTCGCGCTGCGCGTCGGCGAGACCGTAGCCGGGCGCGTCGGGCCGGGCCCAGTAGGCGCACGAGTACGCCATCGACTCGTCCAGGAGGAGCGCGTAGAAGTCGTTCGACAGGTCGTAGTGGTGGCTGATGGCGGCGCGGTCGCGGGCGGTGGAGTGCAGGCGGCCGCGCAGCTCGGCGCGCGGGGCGGTGGGGGCGGCGGGCTTGGGGCCCAGCGCGCCCAGGCGCAGGGCCACGGCCGCCGCACGCGCCAGGTCGGCCGGCCGGGGGCGGACGGCGCCCTGTTCGCGGACGTACTCCCAGACCTGGGTGAGGCTCTCGCCGAGGTCGCCGTCGACGTCGATCTCACCCGCGATGTAGGCCTCGGCCAGGCCGAGTTCGCCGGGCTGCCACAGCAGTCTGCGCAGCGCCCGGGGCGTGCGGACGAGCAGGAGGGGCGCGTCGCGGGGCCCGGCCTCGCTGCCGTCCCAGGCGCGCAGCCGGACGGGGAGCGGGCCGGGGAAGCAGGGGGCGATCGCGCCGGCGAGGCGCTGGGCGGCGTACGTCATCGGGCGGTCTCCGGCGTGGGGTCGGCGGTGAGGAGGAGCTGGCGGACGTCCAGGTAGCGGGAGCGGAATCCGGCCTCCGAGTAGGCGAGGTAGAGCTCCCACATGCGGCGGAACACGGCGTCGAAGCCGAGGGCGTCGACGGCCCCGGCCTGCCGGCCGAACTCCTCGCGCCACAGGCGCAGCGTCTCCGCGTAGTGGTCGCCGTAGCCGGCGTCCTCGACGATCCGCAGTCCGGCGGCGGCGCTCTCCCGGGCGATCGCCTCGCGGGAGGGGATGAGCCCGCCGGGGAAGATGTACTTGCTGATCCAGGTGTGGGTGCGGGCGGTGACGAGCATCCGCTCGTGGGGCATGGTGATGGCCTGGAGCGCGACGCGCCCGCCGGGGGCGAGGAGCCCGCGCAGGGCGGCGAAGTAGGCGGGCCAGTACTCGGCGCCGACCGCCTCGATCATCTCGACGCTGACGACCGCGTCGAAGGAGCCCTCGACGTGCCGGTAGTCGCGCAGTTCGACGGTGACCCGGTCGGCGAGGCCGGCGGCGGCGATCCGGGTGCGGGCCAGGTCCGCCTGCTCCTCGGAGAGGGTCACGGTCCGTACCTCGGCGCCGCGGGCGGCGGCCCGCAGGGCCAGTTCGCCCCATCCGGTGCCGATCTCCAGGAGCCGGGTGCCGGGGCCGACCTCGGCGAGGTCGAGCAGCCGGTCGATCTTGCGGTGCTGGGCCGCGGTGAACGTCGCGGGCGAGGCCGGGAAGGCGGCGAAGACCGCTGCGGAGTAGGACATGCTCGGGTCGAGGAACAGCGAGAACAGCTCGTTGGACAGGTCGTAGTGGCTCTGGATGTTGTCCCGTGCGCCCTCCGGCGTGTTGCGCTGCTGCTCGGGGCGGCGGCGCACCCAGGCGCCGCGGAGCCGGCGCAGCGGGGCCGGTACCAGCTCGTCGACGTGCGAGGCCAGCACGGTGAGCGCGCCGACGAGGTCGTCGCTCTCCCACTCGCCGGCCATGTAGGACTCGCCGAAGCCGATCAGGCCGCCGGCGCCGATCCTGCGGTGGAAGGCCTCGGGCCGGTGCAGGGTGAGCGTGGGCAGCGCGCCGGTCTGCAGCGGGACGCGGCTCGCCGGGCGTCCGTCGCCTCCGTGCCGTATCCGCAGCGGGAGCCGGGTGAAGGCGCGCTCGACGATCCGCCGGGCGATCGCGGTGCGCAGCGCCGAGGTGCGGGGCGGGTGGGCGACGTCCGGCCAGCGGTCCGGGTCGACGGCCCGGTCGGCGGACGGGACGGCGCTCTGGTGCGTCGGGGGGTACGAGACGGTCACAGGATGCCTTCTTGCGTGGGGTGGGCGGGACGGGGGTGGACGGGCAGCCCACGGAGGAACAGCCGGATGCCGTGGAACCGGATGCCGGCCGAGACGACGGCCGTGGACCACGGGTGGCCGAGGGCCACGCCGAGCAGGGCGCGTGGTCCGGCGGGCCGGTGCCGGCCGCGCACGGTCGCGGTGAACGGGCGGGTGCCGTCGTCGTGCCGGAGCTGCACCGTCAGGTCGAGCCGGTCGCCGGGCAGCGGCAGGCGCATCCGGTACGAACCCTCGACCGCGAAGAACGGGGAGACGTAGAAGTCCTTGGGGACGTCGGCGGTGCCCTGGTCGTCGGGGCGCAGCAGGTAGCAGTGCCGCTCGCCGTAGGTGTTGTGGACCTCGGCGACGACGCAGACCGGTGACCCGGCGCGGTCGTGGCACCAGTAGAGGGTGAGGGGGTTGAAGACGTAGCCGAACACCCGGGCGTGGGCGAGCATCAGGACGGGGCCGTCGGCGTCGTGGACGCCCTGGGCGCGCAGGTACACCTGGAGCCCCTCCCGGATCGAGGGAGCGTGTCCGCCGAAGTGGTCGCGGGCGTCGAAGCGGGCCAGCGGGCGCAGGACGCGGGGCAGCCGGGGCAGGTCGTCGACGTCGACCAGCCACAGGTAGGTGCGCCGCCGGAAGGCGTGGCGGACGGGTGCGACCCGGGCGTGGGCGACGGTGCATTCGTAGAGCGCCGGGACGCGGGGCAGGACGCGTCGCGCGGGGCGGGTGCTCACCATCGGACCCCCAGGCTCTCGGCCGCGGCGACGCCCGCGCGGCAGCCGTCCTCGTGGAATCCCCAGCCGTGGTAGGCGCCGGCGAAGGCGGTGACCGAGGTGTTGAGGAGGGGCAGTTCGCGCTGGGCCGCGACGGATCGCGGGGTGTAGACGGGGTGTTCGTAGACCATGCGGGCGATCACGGTGGCGGGGTCGACGCGGTCGCCGGCGTTGAGGGTGACGATGTGCGGTTCGGCGGTGGTCAGCCGCTGCAGGCGGTTCATGTCGTAGCTGACCTGGACGGAGTCGGGCCGGGCCGCGCAGGAGGGGAGCCAGTAGTTCCAGGAGGCCCGGGCGTGCGGGGAGCGGGGCAGCAGGGAGGTGTCGCGGTGCAGCACGGTGGGGTTGCGGGAGTAGGTGAAGGCGCCGAGCACGCGCCGCTCGTCCTCGGTGGGGTCGGCCAGCAGCCGCAGCGCCTGGTCGGGGTGGGTGGCGACGACGACGGCCGTGTACTCCTGGGTGTCGCCGTCGGCCGTGGTCACCCGCGCGTGCCCGGCGCCGCGCTCCACGGCGCGGACGGGGGTGGCGGTGCGGACCGCCGTGAACTGCTTCGCCGCCCGGGCCACATAGGTGGCCGACCCGCCTGCCACCGTCCGCCACTGCGGGGATCCGGTCACGGACAGCAGTCCGTGGTGGGACAGGAAGCGGAAGAGGTACTGGGCGGGGTAGAGCAGGGCCGTGTCGGGGGCGCAGGACCAGACGGCCGAGACCAGCGGCACGACGAAGTGACCGACGAAGTAGTCCGAGAAGCCGCGGCGCCGGAGGAAGTCGCCAAGGGTCTGCGTGGCGTCGCCGGAGTCGAGGAGCCGGCGGGCCGCGCGGTGGAAGCGCGGCACGTCGGCGAGCATCCGCAGATGGCGGCCGCGCCGCAGGTTGTCGCCCCCCAGCAGACCGGCCGGGCCGCGCGCGCCCGCGTACTCCAGGCCGCAGCCGTCGCAGCGGACGGACATGCTCATCTCGGACTCGCGGGTGGCGACCCCGAGTTCGCGGAACAGCCGCAGCAGCTGGGGGTAGGTGCGCTCGTTGTGGACGATGAATCCGCTGTCCACGTGGACGGTGCCGCCGTCCCGGGTGGGCAGCTCGTGCGTGTGGGCGTGGCCGCCGAGGCGGTCGTCGGCCTCGTACAGCACCACGTCGTACGTCTTCTGCAGCACGTGCGCGGCGGTCAGCCCCGCCACGCCCCCGCCCACCACAGCGACTCTCCGCCGGTCCACGTCCCTCAACCCCTCGCGCTCGCAGGCCCTCGCACGGTCCGCGCGCGAGGTGCCTCACGGGTACTTCGGAGCCGGACGGCCGCCGGATGGGAATCTCGGTCCTTGGTCCGAAATCGGC
The DNA here is from genome assembly GCF_050917515.1 of Streptomyces sp. JL2001. Lineage (NCBI taxonomy): Bacteria > Bacillati > Actinomycetota > Actinomycetes > Kitasatosporales > Streptomycetaceae > Streptomyces > Streptomyces sp. JL2001. The sequence continues at coordinate 936,732 of NZ_CP169421.1, forward strand.
TCCCCGGCGCATCCGAACGAGGCGCCGGCGCCGAAGGGTACGGTCCGCGGGCCCGGTGGGTTCAGCGTCGCGGCATGCGGATTCCGGGCGTGGTGAGCGGCGTCGTGGGACGCGGGAGGGCGGCGGGGGGCGGCGGGGGGCGGCGGGGCGGGACGCGCGGGACGCCGTGCGTCCCGTGAGGTGTCGTGCCGGGTCGGGCGGCGGGGTGGGCTCAGTGCCGGGGCGCCCCGCGCAACGCGCGGTCCAGACCGTCCTGCGGGAGCCCGGACAGGGCGCGCAGGAAGATCTCCTCGTAGGTGGGGGAACCGATCGTCTCGCGCGCCGTGGTCTCGTACTTCAGCCGCAGGGCGTGCAGCTCGGGCACGCCGCGCTGCGGGTGGCCGGTCGAGCGCCAGTACGCCTCGCCGGTGCCGGACACGTCGGCGGCGAGCTCCCCGTCCCCGTCGGCGGCGAGCGCGGCGGCGAGGACGTCGAGGCCGAGGGCCACGCCGAAGCTGTCGCCGAGCAGCCGCTTGCCCTCCAGCATCTCCCGGGCGTGGGTGACGGCCGCCGCGGGGTCGCCGTCGAGGAGGCCGATGAGGGCGAGCTGGTAGTCGAGGTAGGCGCGGGTCCAGTGCTCCTGGAGGCCGAGGCAGACGTCGCGCAGCGCGAGCGCCTCGGTGCGTGCCTCGTCGAAGCGGCCGAGTCCGGTCAGTCCGAAGACCCGGACCAGCCGGCAGCGCAGCCGGGCCGCCGAGTCGGCGGGGTCGCCGGGGACGGCGGCGAGGACGTGTCCCACGACGACGAGCGCGGCCATCGGACGCCCGGTCAGCAGCGCTATCAGGCCCGCGAGGTACGCGGCGTCCAGGGTCCGCTCCCCCGGCCGCCCGCGGTCGTCGGGTGCCCGGTCGTACTCGGCGTGACGTGCCTCGCGCGCGCACTGCTCGCTGACGTCCTGGGCGGCGCCGAACTCGCCCTGGAGGGTCAGGGTGACCCCGAGGGCCCACAGGGCGCGGGCCCGGTCCGAGCCGCGGGCCTCACTGAGCAGCAGCGCCTGTTCGAGGTAGTCGCGGGCCTCGCGGAGCCGGCCGCAGCAGGACCAGAAGAAGGCGGTCGGACCGGCGAGCGCCAGCGCGCCGTCGGGGTCGGTGCGCAGCAGCCGGTCCAGCGCGGTGCGCAGGTCGGTGTGCCGCTCGTCGAAGGTGGTGTACCAGGAGAGCTGCCGGGGGCCGAGCCATTCGGCGTCGGCGCGGCGTGCGAGTTCCAGGCAGGAGGCGGCGTGCCGGTCGGCGACCGCCTCCGTCTCGCCGAGCCGCTCCAGCCAGCCGGCCCCGTACTCGCGGATGGTGTCGAGCAGGCGGTAGCGGTTGCCCTCCTTGCGGACCACCGAGCAGCGCACCAGCGTGTCGAGGGCGTCCGGCAGGGTGTCCGGGGTGAGGGGGCCGCCCTCGCAGACGAACGAGGCGGACGCGAGGTCGAAGGGGCCCCGGAAGACGGTCAGCCGGGCCCACAGGAGCCGTTCCAGCGGCTCGCACAGTTCGTGGCTCCAGCCGATCGCGGCACGCAGGGTCTGATGCCGCTGCGGCCACACCCGCTCCTCGTGCACGAGGAGGTCGAACCGCGAGTCGAGCTGCGCACGGACGGCGTCGACCCCCTGGATGCGGATCTGGGCCGCGGCGAGTTCCAGCGCCAGCGGGATGCCCTCCAGCCGGACGCAGATCTCGCTGGCCGGCCCGGCCCGCCACTGGCCCGGAACACGCGCCGTGCCGCCGCGCCGCTGGCCGGTCGCGCGCTGCCGCAGCAGGCTCATGGCGTCCCGCCCGCCCGACGGCAGGGGTTCGAGGGAGAAGACCCGTTCCCCGTCCACGCCGAGCGGCCGGCGGCTGGTGGCGAGCACGGTGAGGCCGGGGGCGGCGGCGAGGAGGTCGGCCAGGAGGCCGGCGCAGGACTCGGCGAGATGGTCGCAGGAGTCGAGCACGAGCAGGAGGCGCCGAGGCGCGAGCCACTGGGCCAGCGCCCCGGCCGGCATGCCGGGGGTGTGGTCGGACAGGTCGACGGCGTCGGAGAGGGTCGCGACGAGCAGCCGGTCGCCGTCGAGCGGGGTCAGATCGGCCCACCAGGCACCGTCGGGGAAGCCGTCGGCGGCCTCACGCGCGACACGCAGCGCGAGCCTGGTCTTGCCGACGCCGGCGACCCCGGTGACGGTGATCAGGCGGTGTCCGGCCAACTCGGCGGAGAGCCGGTCCAGTTCCGCGCGGCGCCCCACGAAATCGGTGTTCTCGTCCGGTAGATGTCCACGCACGAGAGCAGTGTCCCCCATGATGCGCCCGAACGGAGCCCGCTCGCTCGGTCATTCGACGTTCACGACGACCGAGTGCCATCCGCTCGCCCCGTCGGGCATGGTCTCCGCGCGCCGTTCGGTCTGCGTCCGCCCGGTGCCGTCGGTCGCGCGGACCGTGAGGGAGTGCCGGCCCGGCACGGCCTGCCAGCGGTACACCCACTGGCGCCAGGTGTCGCGGCTGTCCTCGGCGCCGAGCTCGGCGTCCCGCCAGGGGCCGTCGTCGACGCGTACCTCCACGCGCCTGATGCCGCGGTGCTGGGCCCAGGCCACCCCGGCGACCATCACCGTGCCCGCCTTCGGGCGGGAGAGCGGCCGGGGGGTGTCGATCCGGGACTGGGTCTTGACCGGCGCCTCGGCGGCCCAGCCGCGGGGGACCCAGTAGGCGTCGTACGCGTCGAAGGTGGTGAGCTCGATGTCCACGATCCACTTGCAGGCCGAGACGTAGCCGTACAGTCCCGGCACGAGCATGCGGACGGGGAAGCCGTGGTCGAAGGGCAGCGGGGTGCCGTTCATGCCGAAGGCGAGGAGCGCGTCGCGGCCGTCCATCACCTGTTCCACCGGGGTGCCGATGCTCATGCCGTCCGCCGAGCGGGCGACGAGCTGGTCGGCCCGGCCGCCCTCGGAGGGCGGCTTCACGCCCAGCTCGCGCAGCAGGTCGGCGAGCCGGACGCCGAGCCAGCGGGCGTTGCCCACGTAGGGGCCGCCCACCTCGTTGGAGACGCAGGCGAGGGTGATGTCCCGCTCGATCACCTCGCGGCGGAAGAGGTCGTCGAGGCTGAACATGCGGGTCTCAGGCACGCCCAGGCCGCTGATCCGCAGGCGCCAGTCGCCGGCGTCGAGCTTCGGGACGACGAGCGCGGTGTCGACCCGGTAGAAGTCCTTGTTCGGGGTGACGAAGGGGCTGATGCCCGGCACGCGGAGCTGGGCACCGGGGGGAACGGCCGGTGCGGCGGACGCGGGCCGTGGCAGCCGGAGGGCGTCGCGGGAGGCCGCCGCGTCCGCGTCGCGGGTGCCGCCGAGAGCCCGGCCGACCGCTCCTGCGGCGGTGGCGGCGACGGCCGTGGACGCGGCGACCAGCAGGAAGCCGCGGCGGTCGGCGCCGCCGGCCCGCTCCGGCGAGGATCCGGGCCGGGGGGCCAGGAGGCGGCCGATCAGTACGTACAGCAGCGCCGCGCCCGCGACCGCGCCGACCAGCGAGGGCAGGGCGTCCACGACGGAGTCGGAGTCCGGACGGCTCACCGCGGCGACCGCGCCGATCGCGCCGAACACCAGGACGGCGGCCGCTCCGGCCCTGCGGTGGCGGAGGGCGAGCAGGCCGACGGCCGCGGCGAGGAGCGCCAGCACGACGAGGATGCCGAGCTGGAGGACGATCTTGTCGCTCTCGCCGAAGTTCCGGATCGCCCAGTCCTTGACCCCCGCGGGCGTGTGGTCGATGACCGCGCCCCCGACCGCCATGACGGGGCTCGCCTCGGGGCGGACCGCGGCGGTGACGAGTTCGGCGACCGCGAGGGATACGTAGCCGGCCAGGAGCCCGCCGAGTGCGGCGAGCAGCCGGTCCGTGCGGGTGGGCTCGCGCGGGGGTTCTGAGAGGGTCATGGTCTTGGATTCGGCACCGAGGGCGCCGCGGATGGGTGAATTCACCCGGGAGACGGACCGGAACCCGCCGGAAGCACCCCGCGGAGGGCGGCCCGCCCTGGCGGACCGCCCCCCCCTCGAAGAGGTGTGCCGCGTAGTCGCAGCGCTCGTGCAACGGTTCAGTGACCGGGCTGGGCCGCGAGACAGTGGCGCAGCCGGTGCAGTCCGCGCCGCGCGTGGCTCTTGACGGTGCCGAGCGGCATGCCGGTGCGCTCGGCGATCTGGGTCTGGGTGAGGTCGCCGTAGAACGCCATGGCCAGCACCTCCCGCTGCACGAGCGGCAGCTTGGCCAGCTCGCCGATGACGAGGACCCGGTCCAGAGCGCTGTCCGGCCGGTCGGCGGGGTCCTCCGTGAGCGGCATGGCCGCGCCCGCGGCGGCGACCAGCTCGCGGCGCCGGGTGCGGGCCGAGAGCGCGTCGGCGATCTTCCGCCGGGTGATGCCGACCAGCCAGCCCGCCAGCGGGCCGCGCTCGGGCCGGTAGCCCTCCCGGCCGCGCCAGGCGGCGAGGAAGACCTGCTGGGTGACGTCCTCGGCCTCCCGGGAGTCCCCGAGCGTGCGGGCCGCGAGCGTCTGGACGAGCCCGCCCCAGCGCCGGTAGGCGATGGCGAGGCACTGCTCGTCGCCCCGCACGAAGCCGGCGGCGACCTCGTGGTCGAGCAGGAGCTCCTCTTCCTCGGGCGGCCGCTGGACGGTGACGCAGGGTGCGGTCATGTCGACTGCTCCTCGGGCCGGGACCGGAATCGACCGGTCTGCTGACACTCCCCGAAAGTCGGGGACCCCTCCAGACTCCGCTGCCGCACCCGTCCCGCACCACTCGCATCGATTCTGCGTCGTATGGTGGAGTCATGACCGAATACGCGCACGGCATCACGAGCGGGGCCGTGGCACGGCGTCTCGGCGTCGCCCCCACCACCCTGCGGTCCTGGGACCGGCGGTACGGCATCGGTCCGGCCGCCCGGGAGGACGGCAGGCACCGGCGGTGGACCCCGGCGGACATCGCGGTCCTGGAGGAGATGTGCCGGCTCACGGCGTCCGGCGTCCCGCCCGCCGAAGCCGCACGCACCGCGCGGGCCGGCGCGGCCCCGCCCCCGCCGGGAGTCCGTGCACCGGCCGGGACCGCGCCGGCACCGTCCTCCCCCGCGCCGGCCCCGCCCTCCCCCGCCCCGGCACCCCGAGCCGGAGCCGGGGGCGGCCTGCCGCTGGGCCGCGCGCGCCAGGAGTGCCGGGGCCTGGGCCGCGCGGCCGTCCGCCTCGACGCCGCGGCCATGGACGAGATGCTGGGGAGCCTGATCGAGGAGTACGGCCTGGTCACCGCCTGGGAGGAGGTGATGGCGCCGGCCCTGCACGCGGTGGGCCGGAAGTGGGAGACCTCGGACGACCGCTACGTCGAGGTGGAGCACCTGCTGTCCTGGCACGTCTCGTCGGCGCTGCGGCGCGTGAGCACGGCCCGGCCCGCCCTGCGGGCGGGCACCCCCCCGGTCCTCCTCGCCTGCGTGCCGAACGAGCAGCACACGCTCCCGCTGGAGGCGCTGGCCGCGGGGCTCGCCGAACTGGGGCTGCCCACCCGGATGTTCGGCGCCGCCGTGCCGCCGGAGGCACTCGACCAGGCGGTGCGCCGGACGGGTCCGGCCGCCGTCGTGCTGTGGGCCCAGGCCCGCTCGACCGCCAACCCCCCGCTCGCCCGGCACGTCGCCGACACCTCGTGGGGCGTCAAGGGTGCCCGGACCCGCACCACGGTCCTGCTCGCGGGCCCCGGCTGGGCGGGCCCGCCGCCGGCCCCGGGCATGCTGCGCCCCGGCGGGCTGCGGGAGGCCCTTGCCCTGCTGCGCGCGCTCTGCGACGCGGCGGACACCGGCCCCGCGGCCGCCGGCGCGGGGCCGGCGGCGGCACGTTAGAGCGGTTTGCGCCGCCTGGCCCGCGACGCGGCCCCGCGGACCCTCAGTCCCGGCCCCGGGCGTGGCGGAAGCGGGCCAGTCCGTCGGCGAGTTCGACCAGCGGGTCCGGGTAGTCGTAGCGGGCCCGTTCGAGGCCGGGCAGCTTCCAGGGCTCGTGGACGGCGGCGCCCTCGATGCCGGCGAGTTCGGGGACCCAGCGCCGCACGTACACGCCGTCGGGGTCGTACCGCTTGCCCTGGAGAACCGGGTTCAGGACCCGGTTGGGACGGCTGTCGGTGCCCGTGCCCGCCATCCACTGCCAGTTGAGCTGGTTGTTGGCGACGTCGCCGTCGACCAGCAGGTCGAGGAAGTGCCGGGCCCCGGCCCGCCAGTCGATGTACAGCGTCTTGGTGAGGAAGGACGCGGCCAGCAGCCGGCCACGATTGTGCATCCAGCCCTCGTGGGCGAGTTGGCGCATCGCCGCGTCCACGACCGGGTAGCCCGTGCGGCCCTCCTTCCACGCCTTGAGGTCCGACTCGGCCTCGCTGCCGCCTCGCCAGCGGTCGTCGTGCGTGCGGTAGTCCTCGACGGCGGCGTCGGGCCGGGCGGCGAGGACCTGGTGGTGGAAGTCGCGCCAGCAGAGCTGCCGTACGAAGGCCTCGGCACCGGCACCGCCGCGGGACCGGGCCCGGTCGACGGCCTCGGCCGCGGAGAGTGCGCCGAAGTGGAGGTACGGGGAGAGGCGCGAGGTGGCATCGCCGGGGAGGTCGTCGTGCCGGTCCTCGTAGGCGTCGGCGTGACGGCTCAGCCAGGCCGTCAGCCGCCTGCGGCCCTCGCTCTCGCCACCGGCCGCCAGTCCCGGCGACAGGGTCGCGGCATCGGGCCGGGCCGGGAGCGGGTCGGAGCGGATTCCCTGCGGCACCGGCACCTTGCGCGGTGCGTCCAGGGGCTCGCGCAGCCGCTCGGTCGACCAGCGCCTGAAGTACGGGGTGAAGACGGCGAAGTGGTCCGAGCCGCTGGGCGTCACCGCGCCGGCCGGCAGCGCGGTGACCACGCCGTCGTGGACGTACAGGCGCCGTCCGTCCGCCTCCAGACCGCGGCGCAGCCTGTCCTCGCGGTCCCGGGCGAAGGCGCTGCCGCCGGCGGCCATGTGGACCTCGTCGGCGTCGGCCTCCCGCACGACGGCGCACACCTGCTCGACGAGGTCGCCGGTGCGCAGCACGAGCCGGCCGCCCCGCTCCCGCAGCCCGGCGTCGAGATCGGCCAGGCAGTCGGCGAGGAAGGCGAGCCGGTTGGGTGCGGCGAATCCCGCCCGGTCCACCGCCGGGTCGCGCACGAACAGCGGTACCACCTCGTCGCCCGGCCCCAGCGCCGCGCGCAGCGGCGGATGGTCGTGCACCCGCAGGTCCGACGTGAACAGGACGACGGAGACGTTCATGGTGCCACTCCCGGCTGTCGTTCACCGGGGCGGGGCGGGTCCCCCCGCGTCGCCCGGTGATCGGTGTGCGCTGACATGTGCGGTGTCCCTTCGGCCCGGTGCGGGAGGCCGGATGCGGCGCCGGGCCGGATGCCGGCAGGGCGTCGGCCGTGGCGCCGGCGACGTTCCGGCAGCCGTACGGCGCGGCACCGGCCGGGTCGTACGCGTCGGACGGCGCCCGTTCACATGCCGGACCCGCCCGCCGGGTGGTGTCCGCCGGCCGCCCGGCCGTCGGCGGACGGGGCGCCCGTCGCGAGCGCCGGGGGTTCCGCCTCGGCCGGCCGCGCCGCGTCCGCCGTCTCGGCGGTCCGTGCGATGTTGCGGGCCATGCCGCCGAAGACCACGGCGTGGAACGGGGACACGGACCACCAGTACGCGTGCCCGGCGAGGCCGCGCGGGTGGAAGAGGGCACGCTGCCGGTACCGGGTCCGGCCCCGGTCGTCCCGTTCGACGTACATCTCCAGCCAGGCGAGGCCGGGCAGCCGCATCTCGGCGCGCAGCCTCAGCAGCCGTCCGCGCTCGATCTCCTCCACCCGCCAGAAGTCCAGGGAGTCGCCGACCCGCAGGCGGGAGGCGTCGCGGCGGCCCCGGCGCAGCCCGACGCCCCCGACGAGCCGGTCGAACCAGCCGCGGACGGCCCAGGCCAGCGGGAAGGAGTACCAGCCGTTCTCCCCGCCTATGCCCTCGACGACCCGCCAGAGGGCTTGTGGCGTCGCGTCCACGAAGCGCTCCCGCTCGTCGCCGTAGAGGCTGCCGCCGGCCCAGTCGGGGTCGGTGGGCAGCGGGTCGCTCGGTGCTCCGGGCACCGAGGCGGAGGACCAGCGGGTGGTGACCCGGGCCTCGCGGATCCGCTGGAGGGCCAGGGCGAGGGCGGCGTCGAAGCTGAGCGGGGTGCCGGGCGGGTCGGGCACGTACGTGGCGATGTCGTGCTCGTCGCACACCACTTCGTAGCGGAGCGACTCCGCGAGTGGGCGGGCGATGGAGCGGGGCACGGGGGTGACCAGGCCGATCCAGTGGCTGGACAGGCGGGGCGTGAGGACGGGCACGGGGAAGATCAGGCGCCGGGGCAGTCCGGCCACGGACGCGTAGCGCCGCATCATGTCGAGGTAGGTGAGCACGTCCGGGCCGCCGATGTCGAAGGCCCGGCTGACGTCCGCGGGCATGGTCGCGCTGCCGACGAGGTAGCGCAGCACGTCACGCACGCCGATAGGCTGGATCCGGGTGCGCACCCAGCTCGGGGTGACCATGACCGGCAGCCGCTCGGTGAGGTAGCGGAGCATCTCGAAGGAGGCCGAGCCGGAGCCGATGATGACGGCGGCGCGGAGCACGGTGGTGGGCACACCGGAGTCGGCGAGGATCCGCCCGACCTCGGCACGGGAGCGCAGGTGGGGCGAGAGCTCCCGTTCGGCGATGCCGCGCGGGGTGAGTCCGCCGAGGTAGACGATGCGGCGCACGCCGGCCGCGCGGGCCTGCTCGGCGAAGGTCCGCGCGGCGAGCCGGTCGGTGCGCTCGAAGTCGCCGCCGCCGCCCAGGGCGTGCACCAGGTAGTAGGCCACGTCGACGTCCCGCAGGGCGGAGGCGAGGGAGTCGGCGTCGGTGACGTCGCCGCGGACGACCTCGGCCTGCCCCGCCCAGGGATGGTCGCGGAGTTTGGCGGGTGTGCGGGCGAGGCACCGCACCCGGTGGCCGGCGGCGAGGAGTTCGGGGACCAGGCGCCCGCCGATGTACCCGCTGGCCCCGGTGACCAGGCAGCGCAGGGGTTCGGCGGTGTGCTCCGTGTCGTTCATGGACAGCTCCGTTCCGGGTCGGAGGCGGTGGGGCGTCGCCCCGCCGCCCGGTCGGCCGCGGGCGCCTCACCGGGCTCTTCCCGGTGGGGCGCCGCGCCGGATGCGCGGACCCGGCTTCTATAGGCTGGTCGCGTGGCCAGCACAGACGAACGAGAGACCGGTGGAACCGCGCCCGAGGGCGCGCCGGGGGATCTGCAGCGTTTCGCCGTCGAGCTGCGGCGGACGAACGGCGAGATCAACCGGCTCGTCCACGGTTTCGCACTCGCGCAGGGACTGCATCCCACGGACGTCCAGGCGCTCGCGGTCGTCCTCGACAGCACGGAGCCGCTGACCCCGGGCCGCCTTCGGGAGCGTCTGGGGCTCACCTCGGGTGCCGTCACCGCCTGCCTCGACCGGCTGGAACGGGCCGGTCACGTGCGCCGGTCGCGGGAGAGCGCCGACCGCAGGGTCGTCCACGTGCATTACGTGGAGGGTGCCCGGGCCGCCGCGCGCGCCTATTTCATGCCCCTGGCCCAGGCCACGGAGCGGGCCCTGCTCCGCTTCGACGAGGCCGAGGTGGCGGCGGCGCTGCGGTTCCTCGGCGCCCTCAACGAGGAACTGGAAGAGCTGAGCCCGCCGCGCCGCTGACCCGGGCCGGTCGTCCCCGTCCCGCCCCACCGCCGTCAGTCCCCCGGATTTCCCGCGTCCGCTCGCATCCGATCGGTACCTGGGGCCGGAAGTACCCGCGGGCCGGGGAGTCCCGAGCTCCCCGGTCCGCCCGTGTCGCAGTGGCCCTGGTGCCCTGTCGTGCGGAAGCCGTGGTTCAATCTCTCTCAATCATTGAGATTGTTAATCCTTGAGATATGCGCCTGGAGCTCCCATGTCCACCACCGCACGATGGGCTCGCCGCCTCCTGCCCCTCGCCCTCCTGATCGCCTGGCTGGCGATCGGCGGGGGGCTCGGGCCGTACGCGGGGAAACTCGGTGAGGTCGCCACCAACGACCAGGCCGCCTTCCTCCCGCGCAGCGCCGAGTCCACCCGCGTCATCGAGGCCCAGCGGGCCTTCCGCCAGGACGAGACACTGCCCGCGATCGTGGTCTGGACGTCGCCGGACGACACCCGCCTCGACGCCGACGCGCAGGCCGCCGCCACCCGCGCCCTCGCCTCGCTCACGGGCCGGCCCGGCATCGTCGGCACGCCGTCCCCCGCGCTGCCGGCCGAGGACGGACGCGCCCTGCGTGGCGTCGTCCAGCTCCGCACCGACCTCGGTGACGAGCTGAGGCCGACGCTCGACGCGATCGACGACGCCGCCGCGGCCGTACCGGACACCGAGGTGTGGCTCGCCGGACCGGCCGCCACCCAGGCGGACCTGTCGAACGCGTTCGCCGGCATCGACGGGCTCCTCCTCGCGGTGGCCCTGACGACCGTCCTGGTCATCCTGCTGCTGGTCTACCGCAGTGTCCTGCTCCCGTTGGTGATCATCATCGGCGCGGTGTTCTCGCTCGGGCTGGCCTGCGCCGTCGTCTACTTCCTCGCCGATCACGGCGTCGTCCGGGTGGACGGGCAGGTCCAGGGCATCCTCTCGATCCTGGTCATCGGCGCCGCCACCGACTACGCCCTGCTGCTGGCCGTCCGGTACCGGGAGGAGCTCGCGGTCCACGAGGGCGCCCGGTACCCCGCGATGCGCGCGGCGCTGCGCGAGTCCGTCGGCCCGATCACGGCCAGCGCCGCCACGGTGGCGCTCGGGCTGCTCGCCCTGCTGTTCAGCGACCTCACCAACAACCGCGCGCTGGGACCGGTCGGCGCCATCGGCATCGTCTGCGCGCTGCTGAGCGCCCTGACCTTCCTGCCGGCCGTCCTGGTCCTGCTCGGCCGCGCCGCCTACTGGCCGGCGAAGCCCCGCACGTCCGGTGCGGAGAAGGGCGGGGAGGGGATCTGGCGGACCGTCGCGTCCCTGGTGGACCGTGCGCCCCGCAAGGTGTGGGCCGCCACGCTCGCCGTGCTGCTCGCGTGCGCCGCGTTCGCCCCCGCCCTCGACTCCAAGGGCGTGCCCCTGGACGAGATCTTCGTCGACGACGCGCCCTCCGTCGCCGCCCAGGCGACCCTCGGCCGTCACTTCCCCGGTGGCGCCGGGAACCCGGCCGTCGTGATCGCCGCGGCGGACTCGGCCGATCGGGTGATCGCCGCGGCCGAGGACGTGCCCGGAGTCGACTCCGCCGCCGCCGTCACCGCCTCGGCACGCCCGGGTGCCGGTGCACCGCTGGTCGTCGGCGGGCGGGTGCGGATCGATGTGACCCTCGACGACGCCGCGGACAGTACGCGCGCCGAGGCCGCCGTCGCCCGGCTGCGCACCGCCGTGCACGCGGTGCCCGGCTCGGACGCCCTGGTGGGCGGCTACACGGCTCAGCGGTACGACACCCAGCGGACCGCCGAGCGCGACCGGATGCTGATCGTGCCGGTGGTGCTCGTGATCATCCTGGTGATCCTGGTGGGCCTGCTCAGGTCCCTGCTGCTGCCGCTGCTGCTGGTCGCCACCGTGGCCCTCAACTTCCTGGCCACGCTGGGCGTCTCGGCACTGGTCTTCGAGCACGTCTTCGGCTTCACGGGCACCGATCCGTCGGTCCCCCTGTACGGATTCGTGTTCCTCGTCGCCCTCGGTGTGGACTACAACATCTTCCTGATGTCCCGGGTCCGTGAGGAGTCCCTGCGGCACGGGGTGCGGGAGGGCGTGCTGCGCGGCCTGACCGCGACCGGCGGTGTCATCACCTCCGCCGGGGTCGTCCTCGCCGCCACGTTCGCGGCCCTGGGCGTCATCCCGCTGGCGTTCCTGGTGCAGATCGCGTTCATCGTCGCCTTCGGCGTCCTCCTGGACACCCTGGTGGTCCGCTCGCTGCTGGTGCCGGCCCTGGTGCGGGACCTCGGCCGCGTGGTGTGGTGGCCGGGCGCGCTCAGCCGCCGCCCGGAGCCGGCGGAGCCCGTACGGGAGACGGCGGACCACTGAGGGTCCTCGCACACCGCCTGCCGGGACGGCCGTCGCCCCCTGGTTCCCGGGTCACGGGAGCCAGGGGGCGACGCGGCGTCGGCGTGTGCCGTCTCCGCCGCCGGAGGCCGGGACTACTTCGGCATCAGGACCGTGTCGACGATGTGGACCGTGGCGTTGGCCGTCGGCACGTTGCCGCAGACCACCTTGGACGAGTCGTTCACGGTGTAGCTCTCACCGGAGCCGCTGGTGGTGAGCGTGCTCTTCTCCAGCGTCTCGAAGGAGCCGTTCTCCAGCTGCTTCGGCGTCAGCTTCTGACCCACCACGTGGTACGTGAGGATCTTGGTCAGGGTCTCCTTGTCGGCCAGCACCTTGTCCAGGTCGGCCTTCGGGATCTTGGCGAAGGCGTCGTTCGTCGGCGCGAACACGGTGATGTTCTCGGCGTTGTTGAGGGTGTCCACCAGGCCGGCCTGCTTGACCGCGGACACCAGGGTGGACAGCTCCGGGTTGTTCGACGCCGCGGTCGCCACCGGGTCCTTGGCCATGCCGTCGAAGCTGCCCGCTCCGTCCGCGGGCACCGAGGCACACGCGGGACCGAACGGACCGGCCATGGGGGTGGCCGCCTCCGCGGGCGACGACGACGCCGCCTCGGGGGCCGCGGCCCGACTCTCGGACTTCTTGTCGCCGGAGTCGGAGCACGCGGTCAGCGCCAGCGGGAGGACGGCGGCGGCGGCCACGGCGACGGCGGCGCGACGGAAGGTCTGAGCGTTCATTCGTTCACTCCTGAGTCATGGAGCCCCACCCGGCGGTGAAGCACACCGCGTATTCGGCGTGCTCTCGCATCCGGATGGCTCTGTCGCCCGAAAGAGTGACGATTCCGCTCGCGACCGGGACGATTCCCGGAGCCCGGCGAGATCGGTCGCCGTGCCGACCCATCCGCCCGGCCGTCGGCTCCGAATCCCTGGCGTATCCGAGTACTTCCTGGAGGAACTCCCCGGTGAGAGAGAACGTGCACATCGGCAGAGCGCCGTCCGCGGCGCCGGACCTGCCCGAGCTGATGGGGCGGGTGGCGCAAGGCGACCAGCAGGCGTTCACGGCCGTCTTCGAGGCCGTGTCCGGACCCGTGCTGGGGCTCGTCCGCACCGTGCTGCGGGACCCGGCCCAGTCGGAGGAGGTCGCCCAGGAGGTCATGGTCGAGGTCTGGCGGACCGCGGCCCGCTACCAGCCGTCGAGGGGATCGGTCACGAACTGGGCCCTGACGCTCGCGCACCGCCGGGCCGTCGACCGGGTCCGGTCCGAACAGGCCTCGTCCGACCGCCAGAAGCGTGTGGCGCTCCTGGAACACACCACGGCCTTCGACGAGGTCGTGGAGCAGGTGGAGACCCGGCTGGAGCGCGAGCAGGTGCGGCGCTGCCTGCGCGGGCTCACCGAACTCCAGCGCCAGTCGGTGAACCTCGCGTACTACCGCGGCCTGACCTACCGTGAGGTCGCCGAGCTGCTGTCCCTGCCCCTGGGCACCGTCAAGACACGACTGCGCGACGGCCTCATCCGGCTTCGTGACTGCCTGGGGGTGGGCGCGTGAACACCGCGGATCTGCACACGCTGACGGGCGCCTACGTGCTCGACGCGCTCGACGCCGACGAGCGCGACGCCGTCGAGAGGCACCTGGCGGACTGCGCCTCCTGCGCCCAGGAGGTGCTGGAGCTCTCCGAGACGGTGACCCGGCTCGGCCTGGCCGTGGCCGTGCCCCCGAGCGCCACTCTGCGCACCGAGGTGATGCGACGGATCGGGACCGTACGGCAGGAGCCGCCGGCGACCGCGGCGACGGCGCGCGCGATGTCCGGGCAGCGGCGGTTCCGCCGCCTCACGCACTGGGCGCTGGCCGCCTGCCTCGCGGCCGCCGCCGGCCTCGGAGGCGTGTCGGTCTGGCAGTACCAGCGGGCCGAGGACGCCCGGCAGGAGGCCCGGCAGGCGCGCAGCGCGAACGACTCCGTCGCGGCGGTCCTGGCCGCCCCCGACGCCCGTGTCGGCACCGCGCCGCTGCAGGACGGCGCGGCCGGCACGGTGGTGGTGTCCGCGTCCCTGAACCAGGCGGTGTTCGCCGCCTCGGGCATGCCCGCACCGCCCGACGGCAAGGTCTACCAGCTCTGGTACGACGACGGCGGCACCATGCGCTCCGCCGGTCTCATGGACTCCGACGCCCCGGCGGCCGCCATCCTGCTGGCCGGCCCGGTGGACCAGGCCTCCGGCATGGGCGTCACCGTCGAACCCGCCGGTGGCTCGCCGGAGCCGACCTCCGAGCCGGTGGCCCTCATCGAGTTCCCGGGGGCCTGACCGGGCGGGCGACGCGGCCCGGGGGCTCCCCCATCGTCCCCGGTCCGCGCGTTCCCGCCGTTCCCGCCGTTCCCGCGGTCTCCGGCTTCGGGCGCGGTCCGCCGCCCGGACGGCCGTCACTTCGTCCCGTCGGCCTGCCCGGTGTGCTCGCCGGGTGTGGCCAGTTCGTCCACGGCGTCGGCGCCGACGACCGCACCCGTCGACTTCCTGGCCCGCCGCAGCCGTCGTTCCAGGCGGCCGGCGAAGGTGGTCAGGGCGAAGTTCAGGATGACGAAGACGACCGCGACGACGGTGAAGCTGGCGATGGTGTTGGCCCCGTAGTTCGCGCTCATCGGCCGCACCGAGGCGAGGAGCTCGGAGAAGCCCAGCATCGCGCCGCCGAGCGCGGTGTCCTTGACGATGACGACGAGCTGGCTGACGAGCGCGGGCAGCATCGCGGTGACCGCCTGCGGCAGCAGGACGTTCGTCATGGTCTGGCCCTTGCGCAGGCCGATCGCCTTCGCCGCGTCGGTCTGGCCCCTCGGCAGGGCCAGGATGCCGGCCCGCACCACCTCGGCGAGGACGGAGGCGTTGTAGAGGACGAGTCCGGTGACGACCGCGTACAGCGGGCGGGACTCGGGACTGATGTCGGTGAACTCGGCGTAGGCGGCGTTCGCGAAGAGCATCAGGATGAGCACCGGGATGGCGCGGAAGAACTCCACGATCGTGCCGGCACCCGCGCGGACCCACCCGTGCTCGGACAGCCGCGAGACGCCGAGCAGCGCGCCGAGGGGCAGCGCGACGATCATCGCGGCCACGGCCGCGATGAGGGTGTTCTTCAGGGCGGGCAGCAGGAACGTGGTCCAGGTGCGGGAGTCCGTGAAGAACGGCTTCCACTTGGCCCAGTCGAGCTGGTTCTTGTCGGCGAGCGCGGCCACCACCCACCAGACGACCCCGGCGAGAGCGACCACGAACAGCACGGTGTAGAGGACGTTGCGCCGCTTGGCCCGCGGGCCGGGGACGTCGTACAGGACGGTCGGCGTCTCCTTCATCGCTTCACCGCCACCTTCTTGGCGACCCAGCCGAGGAACAGCCCGGTCGGCAGGGTGAGGCAGATGAAGCCGAAGGCGAAGATCACCGAGATGAGGATCAGCTGCGCCTCGTTCTCGATCATCTCCCGCATCAGCAGCGCCGCCTCGCCGACGCCGATCGCCGCGGCGACGGTCGTGTTCTTGGTGAGCGCGATCAGGACGTTGGTCAGCGGGCCGACGACCGAGCGGAAGGCCTGCGGCATCACGATCAGGCGGAGCGTCTGCGGGAAGCTGAGCCCGATGGCGCGCGCGGCCTCGACCTGGCCGAGGGGCACGGTGTTGATGCCGGATCTCAGCGCCTCGCAGACGAAGGCCGAGGTGTAGGCGATCAGGCCGAGTACGGCCAGGCGGAAGTTGATGGTGGTGAAGTCCTTCGCGCCGAGATCGACGCCGAGCGTCTGGAAGAGGCCCAGCGAGGTGAAGACGATGATCACGGTCAGCGGGATGTTACGGACGATGTTGATGTAGACGGTGCCGAAGCCCCGCATGAGGGGGACGGGGCTGACGCGCATGGCGGCCAGCAGCGTCCCCCAGATCAGGGAGCCGATCGCGGAGTACACGGTGAGCTGGATCGTCACCCAGAAGGCGGCCAGCAGGTCGTACTCTTCGAGGAAGTCGAACACGGCGGCCCCTCACTTGACGATGACGCCGATCTCCGGGGCGGGTTCGTTCTGGTACTCGGCGGGTCCGAAGTTCTTCTTCACCGCCGCGTCCCAGGAGCCGTCGTCCACCATCTTGTTCAGGGCGTCGTTGATCTTGTCGGTGAGCTCGCTGCCCTTCTGGACGCCGATGCCGTAGTTCTCGTTGCTCATCTTGAAGCCGCCGAGCTTGAACTTGCCCTCGGACCCCGGCTGCGAGGCGTACCCCGCCAGGATCGAGTCGTCGGTGGTGATGGCGTCGATGACACCGTTCTCCAGACCGGTCAGGCACTCCGAGTACCCGCCGTACTCCTGCAGCTGGGCCTGCGGGGCGAGCTTCGTCTTGACGTTCTGCGCCGAGGTGGAGCCGGTCACCGAGCAGAGCTTCTTGTTGTTCAGGTCGGACGGCTTGGTGATCGAGTTGTCGTCCGCGCGGATCAGGACGTCCTGGTGGGCCAGCAGGTACGGCCCGGCGAAGTCGACCTTCTTCGCCCGCTCGTCGTTGATCGAGTACGAGGCGGTGATGAAGTCCACGTCGCCACGCTGGAGCAGCGTCTCGCGGTCGGCGCTCTTGGCTTCCTTCCACTCGATGTCGGCGGGGTCGTAGCCGAGCTGCTTCGCCACGTAGGTCGCCACGTCGACGTCGAAGCCGGTGTACGTGCCGTCCGGGGTCTTGAGGCCGATGCCCGGCTGGTCGAACTTGATGCCGACGGTGATCTTGTCGTCGCCGTTGCCGGAGCCGCTGCTTCCGCCGTCGTCGCCGCAGGCGGTCAGGGAGAAGGAGAGCGCCATCGCGGCCGCGCCGGCGACGCATGCCTTGGTGAGCCGGATCTTGTTCATGGTGATCACCCTTGGGGGCTGCGGTGCGCGGGGCGGCCGCGCTCAGTGATGGAGGATCTTGGACAGGAAGTCCTTGGCGCGGTCGCTGCGCGGATTGTTGAAGAACTCGTCGGGCGTCGTCTCCTCCACGATCCGGCCGTCGGACATGAAGACGACGCGGTTGGCGGCGGAGCGGGCGAAGCCCATCTCGTGGGTGACGACGACCATCGTCATGCCGTCCCGTGCGAGCTGCTGCATGACCTCCAGCACCTCGTTGATCATCTCGGGGTCGAGCGCGGACGTCGGCTCGTCGAAGAGCATCACCTTGGGTTCCATGGCGAGCGCGCGGGCGATCGCCACCCGTTGCTGCTGGCCGCCGGAGAGCTGGGCCGGGTACTTGTCCGCCTGGGACCCCACCCCCACCCGGTCGAGCAGCGAGCGGGCGTGCCGCTCGGCCTCCTTCTTGTCCTTCTTGCGGACCTTGATCTGGCCGAGCGTGACGTTCTCGAGGACCGTCTTGTGCGCGAAGAGGTTGAACGACTGGAAGACCATGCCGACGTCGGCCCTGAGCGCGGCCAGCTCGCGGCCCTCCGCGGGCAGCGGCCGGCCGTCGATGGCGATCTCACCGGAGTCGATGGGCTCCAGCCGGTTGATGGCGCGGCAGAGGGTCGACTTCCCGCCGCCGGACGGGCCGATGACCACCACGACCTCGCCCCGGCGCACGGTGAGGTCGATGGACTGGAGCACGTGGAGCGCGCCGAAGTGCTTGTCGACGTTCCTGAGGACGACGAGCGCATCACCACCGTCCGGAACGGGCATGGCAGCCTCCTGGTCGCCCCCGTCGTGCCGCTGCCTCCCCACGTTCATGCTCCGCCCAACATCGAGCGCGCGCACGCCGGAGCCGCCGAACGGCCGCACGGGGCCCGGACCGGGTGTGCCGTCCGGTCCGCGGGCGCCGCCGGAGGCCCCGGAGGTGCTCAGACCTCCGGCACCCGGGCGAAGCGCCCCGCCGTCGAGAGGTCCGCCTCGATCCGGGCGGCGCAGTCGCGCAGCTCGGGAAGCACCTCGGCCAGGCACTCCTCGACCGTGCGCCGGCTGCTGTGCATGGCGACGTTGACGGCGGCCACGACCGCTCCCGTCCGGTCGTGGACGGGGACCGCGAGGGAGCGCAGGCCCTGTTCGAGCTCCCCGTCCACGAGGGCGTACCCCTGCGCGTGCACCCGGTCCAGGATCGCGGCGAGCTCCTGGTGGGCGGTCACCGTGTGCGGGGTGAGGGCGGGCCGCTCGGTGCCGGCCAGCCAGCGGGTGCGGGCGGCGGGCGGGAGTCCGGCGAGCATGACCCGGCCCATGGAGGTGGCGTGCGCCGGGAAGCGGGTGCCGACGGTGATGTGGACGCTCATGATCCGCCGGGTGGCGACCCGGGCGGTGTAGCGGATGTCGTCGCCCGCGAGCACCGCGAGGGAGGCCGAGTCGTGGACCCGCCGGGACAGTCCGGCGAGGTGGGGTGCGGCGATCTGCGGCAGGGGCATGCGGGCCAGCGAGGGGAAGCCGAGGCCGAGCACCCGGGGGGTGAGCCGGAACAGGCGCCCGTCGGCCTCGACGTACCCGAGGTGCCGCAGCGTGATCAACGCCCGCCGGGCGGTGGCGCGGGCCAGCCCGGTGGCCTCGGCGACGGCGGCGAGGGGGAGCTCGGCCCTTCCCGCCCCGAAGGCGGTGAGCACCGTCAGCCCCCTGGCCAGTGACTCGACGAACCCCCGGCCGAGTTCCTGCTTCGAGTCGTGGGTCCAGCCCGCCAGACCCGACGGTGGGGGCGGCGCGTCCTCGTCGGCGCCGTTCGGCGAGGCCGGTGGGCGCAGCACCTCCTCCCAGTTCCGCACGGCCGCCGCGAGGCGGGGCAGCACCGTGTCGCGCAGGGAGGCGGCGGTGTGCCGGCTGGTGTGGCTGACGACGCTCGCCACACAGGTCACGGCTCCGTCGGCGCCCCGTACGGGCAGGGCCACGGCGACCAGGCCCGGTTCGATGAGCTGGTCGTCCAGGGCCCAGCCCCGTTCGCGGGCCAGGGCCGCGCGCGCGGCGAACTCCGTGCCGTCCGGGCCGGTCGCGGACGGCACGGCGGGGAAACCCGCGCCCAGGGGGTCCGCGGTACGGCGGGCCCGCCAGTGCGCCCAGTCCGCCGGCGTCCAGTCGGCGGCGAACAGGGCGCCGGGGGCGGTGCGTTCCGCGGTGAGCAGGTCGCCGATGCGGAAGCTGAGGGACATCGCGCGCCGGCGGGTGGACTGGTGGACGACGCGGGTGCCGTCGCCGTCGGCGACCACGAGCGAGACGGACTCGTCGAGGGCGTCGGCCAGGGCGTCCGCGTGCGGGCCGAGGAGCGCGGGGAGGCGGAGCCCGGCCAGGTAGGCGTTGCCGAGCTCCATCAGGCGCGGCGCGAGGTGGACGTCGCGGCCGTCGAGGCGGACGTACCCCATGCGGGCCAGGGTGCCGGTCACCCGGTCGACGGTGGCGCGCGCCAGGCCGGTGCCGCGTTCCAGGGCGCCGAGGCCGAGGACCCCGTCGGCGTCGGTGAGCAGCCGCAGCACGCCGATGCCGCGCACCAGCGGCCCGACGGCCTCCGGCGGCAGCCCGTCCCGGGGCGCGGAGGCGGGCGGTTCGGGCTCGACGGGCGGCACGGTGTCGGTCGCTTGCATGGGGCTCTCCCTGACGGAACGTGGAGGACACCGTAGTGAAGTGCGGCGGCGCGGGTCGCACGTGTCCACGCATGACCATGGCCGCGTCGGCGGGAGGCTCCCGCACCGGGGCCGTCGTTCCGCACCGTGCGGGGCGGGGCGGCGACTACGGTGGGGGCCATGGCCACGACCTGGGAAGCGACGGACACCGGTGTCCTCCGGCTGCCTTCCGGGCGCCTCGTACGAGGGCGCGGGCTGCGCCGCCCCGTGCCGGACGGGCCCACGCCCGGCTTCGCCGTGTACCTGCTGGGAAGGCCGCCGGCCGAGGTCCCGTGGGAGGCGCGATGGCTGCGCTGGCCCGACTTCCGGCTGCCGAGCAGCCGGGCGGAGGCGGTGACGCTCCTGCGTGAGGCATGGGAGCGGTCCGCCGTGGAGCGCGTGGAACTCGCCTGCGCCGGCGGCCGGGGCCGTACGGGCACGGCCCTGGCCTGCCTCGCCGTCCTCGACGGCGTCCCGGCCGACGAGGCGGTGGAGTACGTGCGCCGCCACTACCACCCCGGCGCGGTCGAGACGCCCTGGCAGAATTGGTACGTACGCCGGTTCACCGGCAGTTCCTGACGGTTCACGGCCGGACCCGGCGACGCACGGCCGGACCCGCTGCCGAACGGCCGGACCCGCTGCCGAACGACGCCGGCCGGCCCTCGGCCCCCGGCCGGGCCGTCCGCGCACCCGGGCCCCGCCCCCTCCCCCGTACGCGCGTCGCCCGCGGCCTCCTGGCACCTTCCCCCGGCCTCGCCCGCCGCTCCCCCTGATCCGTCCTCCATGGCGCCCGCGCGGACCGGACCCGACCGGTGCCGCCGCCCTGCGCACGCTCCCGCACCGGCGCGCCCGCCCGGTCGCGCCCCGCCGCCACCTGATTGCCCCTTGCCTGCATGAGCCCGCGCCCGCATTAGTCCGCGTTTGCATTTATCCAGCGCGTGCAACTATTGTCGACGCAAGCAAGCAATGCATGCAATCAACGGAAGGTGCTTCGCCATGCCTCTCGCGCTCCTGGCCCTGGCCATCGGGGCCTTCGGGATCGGCACCACCGAGTTCGTGATCATGGGAGTGCTCCCGCAGGTCGCGGGTGACTTCGGTGTCTCGATCCCCACCGCCGGCTGGCTGGTGACCGGATACGCACTCGGTGTGGTCTTCGGCGCCCCGCTGCTGACGGTGCTCGGCACCAAGGTGTCCCGCAAGAAGATGCTCCTCTTCCTCATGGGCCTCTTCGTCGCCGGCAACCTGCTGTCCGCGGTCGCCCCCTCCTTCGGCCTGATGCTGACCGGCCGGATCGTGGCCTCGCTGGCCCACGGCGCGTTCTTCGGCATCGGCTCGGTGGTCGCCGCCGACCTCGTCGCACCGGAGAAGAAGGCGTCCGCCATCTCCCTGATGTTCATGGGCCTGACCGTGGCCAACGTCGTGGGCGTCCCGCTGGGCACCTCCATCGGCCAGGCCGCGGGCTGGCGCGTCACCTTCACCCTCGTCGCCGCCCTCGGCGTGCTCGGCTTCCTCGGCGTGGCGAAGCTCGTCCCCTCCACGGGCCGGCCGGAGAGCCCGGACGTACGGTCCGAGTTCGCCGCCTTCAAGAACGTCCAGGTCTGGCTCGCCATGGCGATGACCGTCCTCGGGTACGGCGGCGTGTTCGCGGCGATCACCTACATCACGCCCATGATGACGGAGGTCGCCGGATACACCGAGGGCGCCGTGACCTGGCTGCTGGTCCTCTTCGGCATCGGCATGTTCCTGGGCAACATCCTCGGCGGGAGGTTCGCCGACCGCGCCCTGATGCCCCTGCTCTTCACCACCCTGACCGCCCTGTCGGTGGTGCTGCTGGTCTTCACCGCCACCGCGCACCACAAGGTCCTGGCGGCGATCACCCTCACGCTGATCGGCGCGCTCGGCTTCGCCACCGTCCCGCCGCTGCAGAAGCGGGTCCTCGACCAGGCGTCCGCCGCCCCGACCCTGGCCTCGGCCGCCAACATCGGCGCCTTCAACCTCGGCAACGCCCTGGCCGCCTGGCTCGGCGGCGTCGTGATCGCCGCGGGCCTCGGCTACACCGCCCCCAACTGGGTGGGCGCGCTGCTCTCCGGCTCCGCGCTGCTCCTCGCGATCCTCGCCGCCTCGCTGGACCGGCGGACGAAGTCCCGGACGCGGCTCGTGGCGCAGGGCGCCGCGCCCCAGGACGCCCCGGCGCAGGCGGCGCCCGCGCCGGCCGGCCGGCACTGAACCGGCACCCCGACCCTCTCCCCCACCGTTCACCGCATCACGAAGGAAGCACCATGAGCACCACCACCGCCGTCACCCCGCTGACCACGCAGGACGCCGAGGTCCTGCTGAGCGCGGCCCGCCGCGCCGCCGAGAGCGCCGGGGTGACCGTCAGCGTCAGCGTCCTCGACGCGGGCGGTCACCTCCTCGCCTTCCGGCGCGACGACCGGGCGGTCCTCGTCTCGGGCGAGACCAGCACCCGCAAGGCCTACACGGCACTCCAGCTCGACTCGGCCACCGCCGACCTGGTCGACCTGGTCAAGCCCGACGGCCCCTTCCACTCGCTGACCACGGCGCTCGACCGGCCGCTCCTCTTCATCGCCGGCGGGCTCCCCGTCCACCGCGACGGCCGGCTGATCGGCGCCATCGGCGTCGGCGGCGGTGCCCCCGAGCAGGACCACGGCTTCGCCACGGCCGCCGTCGCCACTCTCGGCTGACCTTCGCCGCTTCGGCCGCCACCCCCTCCCGGCCTTGCCGGGAGGGGGTGGCGGCGTACTCCGGCTCGCCGCCGTGGCTCAGCGGCGCAGCGGGCCCTCGCAGACGAAGGACGAGGTACCGGCCCGCCGGTCCGACCAGATCTCCACCGGGCCGAACGAGCAGTTCATGTCCGCGAAGTTGTTGCCGCCGCCCAGGCTCCGGTCCAGCACGAAGTAGTCGACCGTCTCGGACATGTCCTTGAACACCCTGTCCGGGTCACCCGCGTCGGCGAGGTTCGCCGTGACGCGCCCGGCGCACCGGAAGCGCGGCAGGACCTTGTCGGCGACCGTCGTGCAGGCGGGCGTGCTGCCCGTGGCGGCGGCGAAGGCGGACCGTATCCCCGCCGCCGTGGCGTGCCGCAGCCCGGCCGTCGGCTGGTGGCTCGTGTCCGGCACGAACAGGTCGTCCACCCGGGCGATCTGCCGGTCGAGGAAGGCGTCGTAGTCGCGCTGGGTCCCGGCGTCCCGGCCGATCCGGTCGCGCCAGGTGTCGTACCCCTGCACGTCCCCGGCGCGGAGGTACCCGTACATGGCCTGGAGCAGGGCGGGCCGCTCCGTCCACAGGTACTCGAAGAAGGTGCCGGCGTAGGGGTAGAAGCGGAAGCCGTCGCCCTCGTAGGTGGCGTGCAGGATCCGGTCGACGCTCATGCGCGGCCCGCCGCCCGCGGTGTCCCGGATGACGCCCTGGACCAGGGACTTGCGCACGGCGATGCCGTCGTCGCGGGTGGCGCCGTCGAAGAACTCGGCCGTGCCCTCGTCCATGGCGGTGGTGCGGTCGTTCTCGTACCACGGCCCCTCGCCGAAGAAGCCGGGGACGGCGTAGCGGCCGTTGAGGTAGTGGACGTACTCGTGGCGGAACAGCTCTTCCAGGGTGAGGCTGGAGTCCTGGGGGACGCGCCGCTGGTAGGTGTAGAAGGTGGCGCCCCGCTCGATGTAGACACCGCCGTTCTCGGTGCCCATGCCGGTCAGGAGCGGGTGGAAGGTCTCGTAGTCACGCCGTGAGGCGTACAGCACGACGGTGAGGACCGCGTTGGGATCGCCGGCCAGCGGCTGCTCGGTGCCGAGGACCCGGTGGAACTGCGCCTTCACCTGCTTGCTCGCGTAGTAGAGCTGGTCGACGGTGGCCCGGTCCAGTCCGGTCCTGACCTTGATGGTGCCCTGGTCGTAGGTGTACGTGTGCGGGAAGATCCGTGCCTCGATGTCGGCCTTGCAGACGCGGTACGGCGCACAGGCCTCGTAGTGGTTGAGCCAGTTGACCAGGGAGGCCCAGGGGGCGCTGCCGGTGCCGAAGCCGCTCTCGACGGGAGCCAGCAGGGCACCGAGGTCGGCGACGGTCCCGGCCCTCAGGCCGTCGATCTGCCCGAAGCGGCCGTACTCGCCGAGGGCGTCGCGCACCAGCCACTCGTTCGCCGTGCCCTTCAGATGGGTGTGGCCGGCGAAGGCCTTGAACGCGGCACGGTAGGCGGGGCTGCGTTCGGCGGCCGCGCGGAAGGCGGTGTCCTGGTTGCCGGGGTAGACGCCGAGGTAGTTCACGGAGAGCGCGGCGAGCGCCGCGCCGGCCCAGCCGGGGTCCCCGGACGTCTGCGGGTGTGCCGCGTCCATCCGGGTCAGGACCTCGGTGATCAGGCCGAGTTGATGCTGTCGCAGCCCCGGCGCGCTGGCCGCGTAGAGGGCTTCGCGGAGGGTCTGGGCGTTCTGCGGGGTGACGTCGAAGGTGTGCGGGGCGGCGGCGTACGCGGCGACGGCCGCGCGTATCGCCTCGACCGTGGGCGCGTCCGTGATGTCGATCTCGGGGCGGCCGAAGTCGTGGTAGGCGACCGCGTGGAGGTAGGTGAACATCTCGGGCAGATGGCTGGAGCCGGTGCCGTCGTGGCCGGCGGCGAGGGAACCGATCCGGGCGGCGACGGCCTGGACGTGGGCGTCCGACATCACCGGAGCGAGCCGCGCGTCCCAGGTCCAGACGAGTCCGCGCAGGCACCCCTCGGCCTGCACGGCGGGATCCGCGAGGAAGTCAGCGAGCTGAGTGGGCGTCAGGCCGGTGACGCCGTCGAGCGTGCACGGCACGCCGGTCGCGGTCACGGCCGGACGATCCGCCGCAAGGCGGGCGTTCGCCTCGTTCCCGGCGGGCCGGACGCCGGGTACCCGGCCGGCGGTGACACCGGGGGGCGCGGCGGCCGGCCGGCTCACCGGCACGGGGGCCTTGCCCAGTCGCTCGACCTCGTCGTGCGGGTTCGGGACGTACGACTTCGGCGCGGCCGGAGGGGTCTGCCGGGCCGCGAAGGCGGCGGACACCTCGCGGTCCACCGCCTGCGCGCTCTGCCCGAGGGGCGCGGTGAGGGCGGCCGCGAGCGCGGTGGCGATCAGGGTGGAGCGCAGGGCTCTGTGCTGGGACACGAGGTCTCCTGACATGGGGGGTGGGTGGGTACGCCGAACTGCCCACGGGGCCAAGGTCGTTGCGGTCTTCGACGCCCTTGGAGGCAGCGGTACGGCGTGTAACATAGCAATGTGAAATTGCACTGAGAAGCCTCATGCACCGTCAGTTTCCGTATCCGTCCCACCGGATAACGCCGGCCGGCCTTCCGCGACCCCGCCGCGCCGTGCCACGCCCGCACCGTCTCCCACCCTCAGGAGTGCCCATGACCGAGACGCCCGCGCGCCCGTACACCGCCGGTCACGACCTGCCGGTGTCCCCGGAACTCGCCGCCTTCATGACCGAGGGCTGGGCGCCCTCACCGCTGCCGGACGGCACCCGCGTCCCCGGCGCCGACCTCACCCCCGCCCGGCGTGCCCGGCTGTCCGCCCGCTTCCCCGGCGAGCGGCTGATCGTCCCCGCGGGCGAACTGCGGGTCCGCTCCAACGACTGCGACCACCGCTTCCGCCCGCACTCCGCCTACGTCTGGCTGACCGGCCTGACCGGGGAGGACCAGGCGGGCCACGTCCTCGTCCTGGAGCCGGACGGGGCGGGGCACGAGGCCGTCCTGTACATCCGGCCCCGCTCGCCGCGCGACGGCGGCGAGCGGGGCGAGGAGTTCTACCGCGACCGCCGCTACGGCGAGTTCTGGGTGGGCCGCCGCCCCGACCTCGCCGAAGCCGGACGCCTCACCGGCATCCGCTGCGCGCACCTGGACCGCCTCGCCCTGCTGCCGCCCGGGCGCGACGCCGCCACCGACCCGGAACTCGCGGCCGCGCTCAGTGAGTTGCGTCTGATCAAGGACGTCTGGGAGGTCGCACAGCTGCAGGCCGCCGTGGACCACACGACGGCCGGCTTCGAGGACGTCGTACGCGCCCTCCCCCGCGCGCTGACCCACCGGCGGGGCGAGCGCTGGATCGAGGGCGTCTTCGACCTGCGCGCCCGCGCCGAAGGGAACGGCACCGGCTACGAGACCATCGCGGCCTCCGGCGCCCACGCCTGCGTCCTGCACTGGACACGCAACGACGGCCCGCTCCACCGGGACGACCTGCTGCTCCTCGACGCGGGTGTGGAGACGGACACCCTCTACACCGCGGACATCACCCGCACCCTGCCCCTGTCCGGCCGCTTCTCGTCCGTCCAGCGGCAGGTGTACGACCTGGTCCTGGCCGCCCAGGAGGCCGGGATCGCGGCACTGCGCCCCGGCGCGGCCTACGGGGACTTCCACCGGGCGTGCGTGCGGGTCATCGCCGAGGGCCTCGCCGACTGGGGCGTGCTCAAGAACCCGCGGGGGGACCTGCACCGGCGCTACACCCTGTGCAACAGCGGGCACATGCTCGGACTCGACGTGCACGACTGCGCCCGGGCCCGGACGGCGGAGTACCGGGACGGAACCCTGGCCGTGGGGCACGTGCTGACCGTCGAGCCCGGACTGTACCTCCAGCCCGACGACGAGACGCTGCCGCCCGAACTGCGCGGCATCGGCGTCCGCATCGAGGACGACCTGGTCATCACGGAGGACGGGGCGCGGCTCATGTCCGGCGCCCTGCCCCGTACCGCCGACGCGGTCGAGTCCTGGATGGGCGGGCTGCTCGACGGCTGACGCCCGGCGAGCGGCCCGCGACGGCGGCGCGCACGGCTCCCGGCGGTGCGCGCCGTCCGCGCGGCCGGGAGTCGTGCGCGCCGCCGCCCGTGCGGCTCCCGGCGGTACGCGCGGACCTGTGGCTGCCGGGACGGTCCAAATCCGCTGCGGACGGCCGGTGTTGGGACCCTTGGCAAGCACAGTGGCATGTGAAATATTACCGCCGTGCCCACGAGACACTCCTCCACGGCGTCCGACGTCATCGTCGTCGGCGCCGGCATGATCGGCGCGGCCTGCGCCTACTACGCCGGCCGCGCGGGCCTGTCCGTCACCGTGCTCGACCGGGGTCCGGTCGCGGGCGGCACGACCGGGGCCGGCGAGGGCAACCTCCTCGTCTCCGACAAGGAACCCGGCCCCGAGCTCGAACTCGCCCTGCTCTCGCACCGCCTGTGGCGCGAACTGCCCGATCCGCTGCGGGCGCGGGCCGAGTTCGAGCCCAAGGGGGGTCTGGTGGTCGCGTCCGACGGGGCGGGTCTTGACGCCCTCCGCCGGTTCGCGGCGACCCAGCGCGCCGCGGGCGTCGAGGCGCACGAGGTCCCCGGTGACCGGCTCCACGACCTGGAGCCCCATCTCGCCGCCGGCCCGGCCGGCGCCTTCCACTACCCGCAGGACGCCCAGGTGCAGCCCGCGCTGGCCGCCGCCCGGCTGCTGCGCGCCTCGGGAGCCGTACTCCGCCTCGGTGAGGAGGTCACCGCCCTCCTCACCGGCCCCGACGGATCGGTCCGCGGTGTCCGCACCTCGACCGGTGCCTCCGTCCACGCCCCGTACGTGGTGAACGCGGCCGGAGCCTGGGGCGGCGCGCTGGCCCGGCTCGCCGGCACCGAGCTGCCGGTCCTCCCCCGCCGGGGTTTCGTCCTGGTCACCGAGCCGCTGCCGCGGCTGGTGCGGCACAAGGTGTACGCGGCCGACTACGTCGCCGACGTCGCCAGCGACTCCGCCGCGCTCCAGACCTCCCCCGTCGTCGAGGGAACCCCCGCGGGACCGATCCTGATCGGCGCGAGCCGTGAACGGGTCGGCTTCGACCGCTCGTTGTCGACCGAGGCCCTCGGCCGGCTCGCCGCGGGAGCCGCCCGCCTGTTCCCGGTGCTGGCCGGAGTGCGGGTGACGCGCGCGTACGCGGGCTTCCGTCCGTACCTGCCGGACCACCTGCCGGCGATCGGCCCGGACGCGCGGGTCCCGGGGCTGCTGCACGCCTGCGGACACGAAGGGGCCGGGATCGGGCTCGCCCCGGCCACCGGACTGCTCGTCGCACGGTTCCTGACCGGCGCCGATCCCGGCCTCGACGCCCGCCCCTTCCGCCCGGGGCGCTTCGCTCCGGACGGGGCGGACCCGCACCGGACCGGCGGGCCCGCATGAACCCCGACGCCCCGCACACCGTTCCCCGTCGACTGGGAGAGAGCATGTTCCGTCGCCTCACGGCCCGCCCGGCCCGGCACCGCACACCGCAGTCGCTCGTGGACGCGCGGACCGGACCGGCCTTCGCCCTCACCTTCGACGGGCGGCCCGTCGGCGCCCTTCCCGGCCAGTCGCTCGCCGCCGCGCTCTGGGGTGCGGGCATCACCGCCTGGCGCACCACCCGGGTCGGCGGGCGTCCGCGCGGGGCCTTCTGCGGTATCGGCCAGTGCTTCGACTGCCTGGTCACCGTCAACGGCGAACCCAACCGGCGGGCCTGTCTCGTCCCGGCCGCACCCGGCGACGTCGTCACCCGCCAGGAGGGACACGGCCGTGACGCGCTCGACCGCTCCTGACGGCCGGTCCGCCGGACCGGCGGGCGGCGCCCGTCCCGGCGACCCCGCCGAGCCGTACGACCTCGTGGTCGTCGGCGCGGGCCCGGCCGGGCTCGCGGGCGCGGCCACCGCCGCCGAGCAGGGCCTCTCGGTGGCCCTGCTCGACGGGGACGCGGGGCTGGGCGGCCAGTTCTACCGGCAACCGGCCCCCGCGCTGGGTGCCACGCGGCCGCAGGCGCTGCACCACGACTGGCCGGCCTTCGCCGCATGGCGCCGGCGATGGGAGGCGAGCGGCGGCGTCCATCTGCCGGAGCACCACGTGTGGACGGTGGTGGCCGAGCGGCTCGCCGGCCCCGCGACGGGCACCGGCGGAGCGGGCTGGGCGGTGCACGCGGCCACCGGCCCCGACGGCGAGGGCGGCCGCCCGGAGCCGGTACGGGGACGGGCCGTGCTGCTGGCGACCGGCGCGTCCGAGCGCCACCTGCCCTTCCCCGGCTGGACCCTGCCCGGAGTCGTGGGGGCGGGCGGCGCCCAGGCCATGCTCAAGGCGGGGCTGGTCCTGCCCGGCCGGCGCGTCGTCGTCGCGGGCAGCGGGCCGCTGCTGCTCACGGTGGCCTCGTCGCTGACCGCGGCGGGAGCCCGGGTACCCGCCCTGGTGGAGGCCGCGGGATACCTCGGCTACGCGCGCCGGCCGGACGTCCTCGCGGCCTCGCCCGGCAAGGCGGCCGAGGCCGTCGGGCACCTCGCACCCCTCCTGCGGCACGGAGTGCGCGCGTACGCCCGGCACGCGGTGGTCCGCGCACACGGCACGTCGCGCGTGGAGGCCGTGACCGTGGCCCGGCTGGACCGTGACTGGCGGCCGGTGCCCGGCACCGGGTGGATCGTCCGCTGCGACGCCCTGGCCGTCGGGCACGGGCTCGTGCCCCGGATCGACCTCGCCACCGCACTCGGCTGCGCCGTGCGGACCACCGCGGACGGCGCGCCGGCCCTCGTCCTCGACGCGGGTCAGGCGACCTCGGTGCCCGGAGTGTGGTCGGCGGGCGAGACGGCCGGCCCGGGTGGAGCCCGACTGGCTCTGATCGAAGGCGAGTTGGCCGCTCTCGCGGTGACACGCCGGTTGCGGGGCGACACCGCCGGGGCCCCGCCCGGGCGACTGCGGGCCCTGCTCCGGGCGCGGACCCGGCTGCGGGCCTTCGCGGAACTGATGGCCGCGGCGCACGCGCCCGGCGCGGGCTGGCGGCACTGGCTCGACGACACGACGGAGATCTGCCGCTGCGAGGAGGTCACCGCCGGCCGGATCCGCGAGGCGGTGGAGGACCTCGGCGCGGGCGACGCCCGCACGGTCAAGCTCCTGACCCGGGCGGGCATGGGCTGGTGCCAGGGACGCGTGTGCGGCGCGGCCGTGGCCTGTCTGGCCCGCGGCGGCACGGCACCGGCGACCGGCGGCCCGCCGCTGCCCGCCTCGCCCGAACGCCGCCCGCTGGCCGTCCCGGTGACCCTGGGGGCCCTCGCGGCCCTGGTCCCGCCGCGGCCGGCGCCCACGGACACGGCCACGCCCCCGGGACCCGCACCCGGCGCTACCTCCGCACCCGCCCCTGCCGACACCCGTGCCCCCGCCCCCGACGGCACGCGGCAGCCGTGAAGGCACGGACGGCGACGTCCGCAGCCCTGACCGATCGACCGCTGCACCCCGCCCCACCCATCGTCCTCCGGAAGGGACCTCCGTGACCACCTCCCCCGCCTCCCCGCACTGGACCCCCTCCCGCCCGTGGCGCGGCATCATGGTCGCCACCGCCCTCCCCTTCAGGGACGACCTGTCCGTCGACCACGACGCATACGCCGCCCACGTCCGCTGGCTCCTCGACCAGGGCTGCGACGGCGTGGTGCCCAACGGCTCGCTCGGCGAGTACCAGACCCTGACCGACGAGGAGCGCGCCCGGGTCGTCCGTACGGCGGTCGAGGCGGCGGGCGACGGGGCCCGGGTGATGCCCGGCGTCGCGGCCTACGGCAGTGCCGCGTCGCGCCGCTGGGCCGAGCAGGCCGCCGAGGCGGGCTGCGGCTCCGTCCTGCTGCTGCCGCCCAACGCCTACCGCGCCGATCACGCGGCGGTCCGGGCGCACTACGCCGAGGTGGCCGCCGCCGGGCTTCCGGTCGTCGCCTACAACAACCCGCACGACACGAAGGTCGACCTCACCCCCGCCCTGCTCGCCGAACTGCACGCGGCCGGGCACATCGTGGCCGTGAAGGAGTTCAGCGGCGACGTCCGCCGCGGCTACGAGATCGCCGAACTCGCCCCCGAACTCGACCTCCTGATCGGCGCCGACGACGTACTGCTCGAACTGGCCGTGGCGGGCGCGGTCGGCTGGGTCGCGGGCTACCCGAACGCCTTCCCGGCCTCCTGCGCGGAGCTCTACCACGCGGCGGTGGCCGGCGACCTGGAGCGCGCGCTGCCGCTCTACCGGGCCCTGCACCCGCTGCTGCGCTGGGACTCCAGGACGGAGTTCGTCCAGTCGATCAAGCTGTCCATGGACATCGCCGGCCGCACCGGCGGCCCGTGCCGCCCGCCGCGCTCGCCCCTCGCCGGTGCCGTCGCCGCCGACGTACGGGCCGCCACCGAGAAGGCCGTCGCCGACGGCCGCCGCTGACCCGATCAGGCACCGAGAGGAGTCCCCACGTTGCGCACCCGTCACGTGTTCCACGCCGTCGACTCGCACACCGAAGGCATGCCCACCCGTGTCGTCACCGGAGGTGTCGGGGTGATCCCCGGCGCCACCATGGCCGAACGCCGTCTGCACTTCCTCGAACACCTGGACCACCTGCGGACGCTGCTGATGTACGAGCCGCGCGGCCACGCCTCCATGAGCGGCGCCATACTCCAGCCGCCGACCAGGCCGGACGCCGACTTCGGGGTGCTCTACATCGAGGTGTCCGGGCTCCTGCCCATGTGCGGGCACGGCACCATCGGGGTGGCGACCGTCCTGGTGGAGACGGGGATGGTGCCGGTCAGCGAACCCGTGACCACCGTCCACCTCGACACCCCCGCCGGGCTGGTGCGGGCGGAGGTCCGGGTCGAGGACGGCGCCGCGAAGGCGGTGTCGCTCACCAACGTGCCCGCCTTCTGCGCCGCCCTCGACCGCGAGGTGAAGGTGCCGGGCCTGGGCACCGTCGCGTACGACCTGGCGTTCGGCGGCAATTTCTACGCCTTCGTCGACCTGGACGCGCTCGGCCTGCCCTTCGACCGGGAGCGCAAGGAGGACCTGCTCGCGGCCGGTCTGGCGATCATGGCGGCGATCAACGAGTCCGATCGGCCCGTTCATCCGGTCCACCCGGAGATCGGCGGGCTCAAGCACGTGTACCTCACCGCGCCCGGCTCCGACGCCCGGCACTCGCGGCACGCCATGGCCATCCATCCGGGCTGGTTCGACCGCTCCCCGTGCGGCACCGGGACCTCCGCGCGGATGGCCCAGCTGCACGCGCGCGGACTGCTGCCACTGGGACGGGACTTCGTCAACGAATCCTTCATCGGCACCCGGTTCACCGGCCGGCTGGTCGAGGAGACCGAGGTGGGCGGCGTCCCCGCCGTGGTTCCCGTCATCACCGGGCGGGCGTGGATCACCGGCACCGCGCAGTACTTCCTGGACCCGGACGACCCGTTCCCCGGCGGGTTCCTGCTGTGACGTGCGCGCGAACACGCCCTGGGCGGGATTCCGTTGCCTGGTCCCGGTCTGTCGACGACCGTGAAAACGTGACATTGTACGCTGATGCACCGCCCGGACCCGGAAGCCGGGCGGCGTGACAAGCGGAAGTCGGGGAACGGCACATGGGCCATCTGAAGACGAGCCATCTCATCACCACGCGCGAGCGGTTGCGCGACCAGGTGGCCCACGCGCTGCGGGCCGCGCTGATATCGGGTGAACTACGGCCCGGCCAGGTGTACTCGGCGCCCGGCCTGGCCGAGGACTTCGGCGTGTCCGCGACCCCCGTCCGGGAGGCCATGCTCGACCTGGCACGCGAGGGGCTGGTCGAGCCGGTGCGCAACAAGGGCTTCCGGGTCACCGAGGTCGACGAGCGCGATCTCGACCAGTACACGGACATCCGGCTGCTGATCGAGGTGCCGACCGTCGGCCGGGTCACGCTCACGGCGGACCGCGCGGACCTCCGGGCGCTGCGCCCGATCGCCGAGGAGATCGTGGCGGCGGCCCGGGCCCACGACCTCATCGGGTACCTGGAGTCCGACCGCCGCTTCCACCTCACGCTGCTCGGCCTGTCGGGGAACCAGCGGCTGGTCGAGACCGTCGGCGACCTGCGCAAGCGGTCCCGGCTGTACGGCCTGACCGCGCTGGACGAGCGGGGTGAGCTGCTGCCCTCGGCCGAGGAGCACCTGGAACTGCTCGACCTCATGCTGGCCGGCGACGCGATGGGCGCGGAGGCGTGCATGGTCCGCCATCTCAGCCATGTGCGCTCGCTGTGGGCCCGGGGCGGCTCCGCCGCCGGACCCGCGGCCCAGTGACGTTTCGTGCCCGGCGCGCGCTGAACGAAGCGTGAACACGGTGACAGGGTGGATTCCGGTGGACGGGCGACGACGCGGCGGGCGCGCACGAGCGGGCATGCGGGTGCGTGGCTGAATGTTCCGTCTCTCCCTGCGCTCCTGGCTGTTCCTCACGGTGCCCGTGGCCGCCCTGCTGGTGATCGTCGCGATGCTGTCGTCTCCGTCCACCCGGTCCCGGGGGGACACGCCGGCGCTGCCGCCCGTCCCCGCCACCCCGCTCCCGGACGCCGCGCTGCCCGGCGGCGCGACCGCCCAGCTCTCCAAGTGCCGGGTGGACGACGGACCCCGGCCCACGGCGGTCGGCGAGGGCGAGAGGGACGCGCTGCCGCAGCTGGTCTACGGGGGCTACGGCGCCGAGGACTCGGGACCGGGGCGCGGCCGGCCGCACTTCACCGTCCACATGGCGGTCGCGGTCGGACACCGTCCTCTCCTGCTCGGAGCCCCGGTGTCCGCGGGCCGGGTCACGCTCGACGTCTTCGGCCCGCACGGCGAGGGCCGGCGGGCCTCCGTCCGCGGGCTCACGGCGACGGTCGTCACGGACGGCTTCCCCTCCGAGGCGGTGCCTCCCCCGCCCGGCGGCTTCCACGTCGCCCCCGGCAAGACGCTGTCGCTCGACGTGGAGCTGCCGGCCGCGGCACTCTGCCCCGGCTACACGCTCTTCACCGTGGGCTCCTGTTCTCCGGAGCGGACGAACGACGCGCAGGACTGCCCGGTGCTGACGCTCACCCTCTCGGACCCGGCCGTGCGGGACTACCGCGCGGCGGTGACCGGCCGGGACCCTGCCTCGACGAGCGACCGGCTGGTCGCGGTGTCCCTGGAGCCGGAGATCTCCGGGGCGTGAGCCCGTGGGGCCGGCCCCACCGGCTCACGGTGCGGTCCGCCTGAGAGGACCGCGCCCGGGTGCCGGCGTCAGCCCGCGGCGGCCACCAGGGACCTGAGGGCGATGTTGAGCTTCAGGACGTTGACACGGGGCTCGCCGACGAAGCCGAGGAGGCGGTCCTCGGTGTGGCCGGCGACGAGCTTCTCGACCCGGTCCACGGGGAGGTGGTTCCTCTCCGCGACCCGGCGGACCTGGAGTTCGGCGTATTCCGGGGAGATGTGCGGGTCCAGGCCGGAGCCGGAGGACGTGACGGCGTCGGCCGGCACGTCGGACGGCTTCACCGGGTGGCCCGCGGTGGAGTTGTCCGCGACGACGGCCGCCTTCGCGTCGGTGACCCATGTGATCAGGTCCGCGTTGTCACCCGAGCGGTTGGTGGCGCCGGAAAGAATGATCTCGTACTGGGTGTTGACGCTGTTCGTGCCGAGCCCGTTGGACGGGCGCGGCTGGAACCACCGCAGGTCGGGCTCGGGCGTCTTCTGCCCGTCCTTCAGCGGCAGGTCGTACGTCTGGCCGATGAGCTCGGAGCCGACGACCCTCCCGTCGCCGTCCCTGATCGGCGACCCGTCGGCCTTGCCGGGGAAGGCGAGCCGGGCGACGCCGGTGACGGCCAGCGGGTAGAGCACGCCGCAGACGAGGGTCAGGACGAGCAGGGCGCGCAGGCCCGCCCAGAGCACGCGGCCGGTGTTTCCTACCGAGTTGTTCATGACGACGATCAGCCGATTCCGGGGATGAGGGAGAGGAGCAGGTCGATGAGCTTGATGCCGACGAAGGGGGCAACCAGGCCGCCGAGTCCGTAGAGGCCGAGGTTGCGGCGGAGCAGCCGGTCGGCGCTCGTGGGCCGGTAGCGGACGCCCTTCAGCGCGAGCGGGACCAGGGCCACGATGACCAGCGCGTTGAAGACGACGGCGGACAGGATCGCGGACTCGGGTGAGGCCAGCCCCATGATGTCGAGCCTGTCCAGCGAGGGGTAGGCGACCGCGAAGATCGCGGGGATGATCGCGAAGTACTTCGCGACGTCGTTGGCGATCGAGAAGGTCGTCAACGCACCGCGGGTGATGAGGAGTTGCTTGCCGATTTCGACGATCTCGATGAGCTTGGTCGGGTCGGAGTCGAGGTCGACCATGTTGCCGGCCTCCTTGGCGGCCGAGGTGCCGGTGTTCATCGCGACGCCGACGTCCGCCTGTGCCAGTGCCGGCGCGTCGTTGGTGCCGTCGCCGGTCATGGCGACGAGCTTGCCACCCGCCTGTTCGCGCTTGATGAGCGCCATCTTGTCCTCGGGCGTGGCCTCGGCGAGGAAGTCGTCGACGCCGGCCTCCTCGGCGATCGCCTTGGCGGTCAGCGGGTTGTCACCCGTGATCATGACCGTCCTGATGCCCATCCGTCGCAGCTCGTCGAAGCGTGCGCGCATGCCCTCCTTGACGACGTCCTTCAGGTGGACGACACCGAGGACACGGGCGCCCCGGTCGTCCTCGACCGCGACGAGGAGCGGTGTGCCGCCGGCCTCGGAGATCCGGTCGGCCAGGGTGGCGGCGTCCGGCGGGACCTCGCCGCCCTGTTCGCGGACCCAGGCGCTGACGGCCCCGGCCGCGCCCTTGCGGGTCCGCCGGCCGTCGACGTCGACGCCCGACATGCGGGTCCGGGCGGTGAACTCGATCCAGGTGGCGCCGGTGAGCTCGCCCTGGCGGCGTTCGCGCAGCCCGTACCTCTCCTTGGCCAGGACGACGACGGACCGGCCCTCGGGGGTCTCGTCGGCGAGCGAGGACAGCTGCGCTGCGTCGGCGAGTTGGGCCTCGGTGACGCCCTCGACCGGGACGAACTCCGACGCCTGGCGGTTGCCCAGGGTGATGGTGCCGGTCTTGTCGAGCAGCAGGGTGGACACGTCGCCGGCGGCCTCGACGGCCCGCCCGGACAGGGCGAGCACGTTGCGCTGGACGAGGCGGTCCATGCCGGCGATGCCGATCGCGGAGAGCAGCGCGCCGATCGTGGTCGGGATCAGGCAGACCAGGAGCGCGGTGAGCACGATCATCGAGGTCTGCT
Organism: Streptomyces sp. JL2001; assembly: GCF_050917515.1. Lineage (NCBI taxonomy): Bacteria > Bacillati > Actinomycetota > Actinomycetes > Kitasatosporales > Streptomycetaceae > Streptomyces > Streptomyces sp. JL2001. The sequence continues at coordinate 972,338 of NZ_CP169421.1, forward strand.
CGTCGGCGCCGGCGTAGATCGCGAAGGGCTTGAGCGTGACGACGGCGAGCAGGAACACGATGGTGAGGGACGCCAGCAGGATGTCGAGGGCGATCTCGTTGGGTGTCTTCTGCCGGGCCGCGCCCTCGACCAGGTTGATCATGCGGTCGAGGAAGGTCTCGCCGGGCTTCGTCGTGATCTTCACGACGATCCGGTCGGACAGCACCTTGGTGCCGCCCGTCACCGCGGACCGGTCACCGCCCGACTCCCGGATGACCGGCGCGGACTCGCCGGTGATGGCCGACTCGTCGACGGAGGCCACCCCCTCGACGACGTCGCCGTCGCCCGGGACGACGTCACCGGCCTCGCAGACCACCCTGTCCCCGACGCGGAGTTCGGTGCCGGGCACCCGTTCCTCGCCGGTCGTGGTGATCCGGCGCGCCACGGTGCCGGTCCGGGCCTTGCGCAGGGTGTCCGCCTGCGCCTTGCCGCGGCCTTCGGCCACCGCCTCCGCGAGGTTGGCGAAGATCGTCGTCAGCCACAGCCACGCGGCGATGGCCCAGCCGAACCAGTCCCCCGGGTCGGCGACCGCCAGGCCGGTGGTGACCACCGATCCGACGAGCACGACGAACATCACGGGCGACTTGATCATGACGCGCGGGTCGAGCTTGCGCAGTGCGTCCGGAAGGGAGGTGAGCAGGTGCCGGGGGTCGAACAGGCCCCCGCCTACGCGCCCGCCGGGGGTCGGCCGCGGTCCGGTCGGCACGTCCGGGTGGGGCGTCCGGGGAGGGGTGATGGTGCTCATGCTGCGAGCCCTTCGGCGAGCGGTCCCAGCGCCAGGGCCGGGAAGTAGGTGAGGCCGGTGATGATCACGATGGTGCCGACGAGGAGTCCGGCGAACAGCGGCTTCTCGGTGCGCAGGGTGCCCGCGCTCTCGGGGACGGACCGCTGTTCGGCGAGCGAGCCGGCGAGGGCCAGGACGAACACCATGGGCAGGAAGCGGCCGAGCAGCATCGCGATGCCGATCGTCGTGTTGAACCACTGGGTGTCCGCGTTCAGGCCCGCGAAGGCGGACCCGTTGTTGTTGGCGCCGGAGGTGTAGGCGTAGAGGATCTCGGAGAAGCCGTGCGCGCCGGTGTTCGTCATCGAGCCGGCCGGGGTCGGCAGGGCCAGCGCGACGGCGGTGAAGCAGAGCACGAGGGCGGGGGTGACGAGGAGGTAGCAGGCGGCGAACGTGATCTGGCGGGTGCCGATCTTCTTGCCCAGGTACTCGGGCGTGCGGCCGACCATCAGTCCGGCGACGAACACCGCGATGACCGCCATGATCAGCATGCCGTAGAGGCCGGAGCCGACACCGCCGGGCGCGATCTCGCCGAGCTGCATGCCCAGCATCGTGATCCCGCCGCCGAACCCGGTGTACGAGGAGTGGAACGAGTTCACCGCGCCGGTCGAGGTGAGCGTGGTCGCCACGGCGAAGATCGACGAGCCGGCGATCCCGAAGCGGGTCTCCTTGCCCTCCATCGCGCCGCCGGCCAGGTCGAACGCCGGGCCGTGGTGCGCGAACTCCGTCCACATCATCAGCGCGGTGAAGCCGAGCCAGATGCCCGCCATCGTGCCGAGGATCGCGTACCCCTGCCGGAGCGAGCCGACCATCCGGCCGAAGGTCCGCGTCAGCGCGAAGGGGATGACCAGGATCAGGTAGATCTCGAAGAGGTTGGACAGGCCGTCGGGGTTCTCGAAGGGGTGGGCCGAGTTGGCGTTGAAGTAGCCGCCGCCGTTGGTGCCCAGCTCCTTGATGACCTCCTGGGAGGCGACCGCCCCTCCGTTCCACTGCTGGGTGCCGCCCGTGAACCGGCCGACCTCGTGGATGCCGGAGAAGTTCTGTATCGCCCCGCAGGCGACGAGGACCAGGGCGCCGACCACGGAGATCGGCAGCAGGACACGGACGGTGCCACGGACCAGGTCGGCCCAGAAGTTGCCCAGTTCACCGGTACGGGAGCGGGCGAAGCCGCGGACCAGCGCGACCGCGACCGCGATGCCGACGGCCGCCGACACGAAGTTCTGCACCGCGAGGCCGCCGGTCTGCACGACGTGGCCCATGGCCTGCTCGCCGTAGTACGACTGCCAGTTGGTGTTCGCGACGAAGGAGGCGGCCGTGTTGAACGCCTGGTCCGGGTCGATGGAGGCGAAGCCGAGCGACCCCGGCAGGGAGCCCTGCACGCGCTGGAGCAGGTAGAGGAAGAGGACGCTCACCGCGGAGAAGGCGAGCACGCCGCGCAGATAGGCGGGCCAGCGCATCTCCACCGACGGATTCGCGCCGATCGCCTGGTAGATCCACTTCTCGGGCCGGTAGTGCCGCTCCGAGGAGTAGACGCGCGCCATGTGGTCACCCAGCGGCCGGTACGACAGACCGAGCGCGGCGACCAGGGCGAGGAGCTGGAGCACTCCAGCGAGGACGGGACTCATATCCGTGCTCAGAACCTCTCCGGCTTGACGAGGGCGAGGACGAGATATCCCAGCAGGGCGGCGGCGACGATCAGGCCGACGATGTTCTCGGGGGTCACAGCTTCGCCACCCCCTTGGCGATGAAGGCCACCAGCGCGAAGACCGCGAGCGTGGTGACGACGAAGGCCAGATCGGCCATCGTGGGCTCCTGAGTGAAGGACGGTTTCTCGGACAAGACGAGAAAACCCCCCTTCCCGCAGGTCGCCGCGGTCGTTGACGCCTCCCATACGCCGCGCGGTCCGGTCTTGACGCTTCCCCTACGAGCGGCCCGGGACGGGATACGGGCGCGGGATCCCGGCCGTCACCCGCCACCGTGGCCGGCCCGCCCGCCGGTCACCCGCCGCCGGTCACCCGCTGTTCGCCCGCCCGTCGTCCGTGGCCCGCCCCGCGCGGCTCAGTGCGCCGCCCGCTCCTGGAGGGTGGTCCGCCAGGCCGGGACCGGCTCCTCCGGGTCGGCCTCCGCCGGACGCCCGCCGCGCCCGAAGAAGTCGGCGAGCGGCAGGATCGCGGCGCCGACGGTGACGGCGTCCGGCCCGAGGGTGCCGAGCTCGATCCGTACGCGGGCGGCCGGATAGGCGAGGGCGTAGGACGTGGCGTGGGCGCGGACGGAGTCCAGGAAGCGGGAGCCGAGCTGGAGGCCCGCCCAGCCGCCGACGAGGATGCGCTCGGGCTGGAAGAGGTTGATCAGGTCCGCGAATCCGGCGCCCAGGTACTCCGCGGTCTCCTCCAGGACGGCCAGGGCCGTGGCGTCGGGCTCGGGAACGGTGCCGTCGGGGGCCGGGGTCGGGTACGCGGCGGCGAGCATCGCGGTCAGCGCGGTCTCCTCGGCTGCCCCGGCGGGCGGCTCGCCGCCGGCCTCCGCCCACCGCTCCAGGAGCGCCTCCGCCCCCGCGTAGGCCTCCAGGCAGCCCTGGGCCCCACATCGGCAGCGGCGGCCTCGTACCCGTACGGTCAGATGCCCCCACTCGACGGCGCGGCCGGGCCGCATGTCGTCGGTGACGACGCAGGCGCCGACACCCGAGCCGAACAGCACGACGACGGCGCTGTCGGCGCCCCGCCCGGCGCCGAACCACATCTCGGCCTGCCCGAGCGTCTTGGCCCCGTTGTCGATGTAGTACGGCACGCTCGCCGGCAGCCGCACCGACTCGCGCAGCAGACGCTCCAGCGGGACGGCGTCCCAGCCGATGGTCTGGCCGTGCACCACGGCGCCGTCCTCGGGTGTACCGGCGACGATGCCCGGGACGCCGACGCCGACGCCGAGGAGCCGCTCGGGCGCGATGCCGGCCCGGTCGAGGACCTCGGCGATGCCCTCGCGCAGGTGCCCGACGACGACGCCCACGTCGAACCGGTCGGTACGCCGCGGCCCTTCGGGCGCAAGGGGGTGCTCCACACGGGCGAGTTCCGTGAGGGCGAGGTCGAAGAGTTCGATCCGGACCCTGGTCTCGCCGACGTCCACGCCGATCATGTAGCCGCTGTCCGGACGGATGCGCAGGAGAGTGCGCGGTCGCCCGCCGGCGGAGTCGACGCTGCCGGCCTCCTCCACCAGTCCTTCGGCGACCAGTTCGGCCACCACGTTGCTCACCGAACCGGAGCTCAGTCCCGTGACCGGCCCCAGCGAGAAGCGGCTCAGCGGCCCGTCGAAGTACAACCGTTGCAACACCGCGGTACGGTTCTCCCGCCGCAGATCACGCACCGTACGACCACTGCGCACTGTCACCGTGCCCCCTCGTTGTCAGTCCCTACAGGCAACATACCTCTGCCGCACCCTGGGCGCGCCCTTCACTTGGGCTTTAACTCACATCCTAAATTAAGAGGTGCGGGGCTTCAGGAGCTGAACGCGGGGCGCTCCGCCCACGACTTTCCGGCCGTGAGCAAGGAAAGGGCCTCCGGCCCGAGGGGCCGGAGGCGGAGGGAGGGGTGGGGGCCGGGGCCGCGCCCCGGCCGTCGGGTCAGGGGAACGAGACCACCGTGGACGGGACCGTCGAGGTGCCCGAGGTGGGTGCGCCGGTGTCGTTGATGACGTGGTCGTACTGGCCGTTGCCGCTGAGCGAGACGACGAGCAGGCTGTGGAACTTCACTCCCGGTTTCACCGGTGCCTTGAACCCGTGGGCCTGAACGATGGTCGGGTCCACGTTGTAGTAGCAGTAGCTGCCCAGGCCCCAGCCCTCGTGGGTGGTGACGGAGTCGTCGACGCGGTAGGCGGCGTAGCCCTTGGTGGAGCCGTTCTGGATGGCGGCCTGGTCGGGGGCGTCGTAGGCCTTCTCGTTCTGGAAGAAGATCGTCTTGCCGCGTTCGCCGTACCATTCGACGTCGTACTTGTTGAAGTGCTCGACGAACAGGCCGGTGGCCAGGACGTCGTCGCCGTTGACGCGGACGCCGTAGTCGGCTCGGTTGGTCTCCCAGCCGACGCCCTCGCCGTGGTCGGCGCGCCATACCCAGGTGTGGTCGATGATGGTGTCGTCGTTGTTGACGACCATGCTGGTGGTGGCCTTGCCGGGGCCGGCTCCGCCGATGCGGACGTAGACGTCCTGCACGGTGGTGGGGTTGGCGGAGTGGTCGGCGGAGGCGTCGGCCGGGCCGATCTCCAGCAGGGTCGGGGAGTTGACCGGCCCGGCGTCCACGAGGAAGCCGGCGAGGCGCACGCCGTCGACGTCCGCGACCCTCATCGCGGTGACACCGTTGTCCGGGATGATGGTGGCCAGGCCGAGGCCGAGGACGATGGTGTTCGCCCGGCCGACGTCGATGGTCCGGTCGACGTGGTAGACACCCGGGGTGAACAGCAGGTGCAGGCCCTGGGCCAGCGCCTGGTTGATCGTGGCGGCGGTGGCGCCGGGCTTGACCACGTAGAACCGGCTCAGCGGGATGGACTCGCCCTGCGGGGTGCCGGTGGCCCAGGTGGTGCCGCGCGCGTTCACCCGCCTGGCCGGCGCGAAGACCTTGTACTCGTTGCCGTCGAGGTAGAGGAAGGGCTTCTCGCGGGAGACCGGGGTGGTGTCCAGCGTGGTGTACCGCGGCTCCGGGAAACCGGTGGCGGGGGCGCCCTCGACACCCGAGAAGGTCTGGTTCCAGACGCTGTTGGACCAGCCGCCGACGGCACTGTCCCGGGTGTACCACTGCTGCTGCGAGTAGTTGCCGACCTGACCGTCGATCCTGGAGTCGGCGATGAAGCCGCCACTGGCCCAGCCGTACCCGTTCGGCGCCAGATTGAGCCCGCCCCTGACGTGCATCCGACGGAACGAGGACGCCTGCGCGACCGCCCACCGGTTCGTCCCGCTCACCGGGTTGAGGGTCAGACCCTCCGCACCACGCCAGAAGTTCTGCGTCGCGTTGCCGTTGAACCAGCCCGCGTCGACGGTCACATCACCGTTGATGACCGTGTCACCGGGACGCAGACCCAGACCCGCGATCTGCGTGTAGAAGCCGATCTGCGCGTTCAGGGTCCCGTAGGTGCCAGGCTTGAACAGGAAGGCGTGCCGGCCCGAGCCGAACTGCGCCGACTCCTGCTCCCGGAACACCTGGTCCAGCGTGCCCTGGATGTTCGGGGTCGAAGGGTCGAAGACGTGGACGTTGGGGCCGAGGTCCCCGCCACCGGGCAGCGTGGGGCCGCCGCCGGAGGTGCCGTACACCTGGAACTCCCAGAGGGAGTAGCCGTACACCGTGGCGCGGGTGGTGCCGGTGAGCCGGACGTGCCGGGCGTTCCCGGTGACCGCGACGCTCTCGTTGCCACCGGCGCCGGTGGTCGTGGAGTGGGCGGTCGTCCAGGTGGTGCCGTCGGTGGAGAACTCGATGCGGTAGGCCTTCGCGTACGCCGCCTCCCAGCGCAGGTCGACGCGCTCGACGGCGGCGGTGGAGCCGAGGTCGATCTGGATCCACTGGGGGTCGGCGAAGGCGCTGGACCAGCGCGTGCCGACGTCGCCGTCGACCGCGGCGGCCGCGGGGGTGCCGCCGTTCTCCTGACTGGAGACGGTGACGGACTTGCCCTGGGAGAGCAGGACCGGCGCCGCCTGTGCGGCGGGGGTGGGAAGCAGGGCGAGCAGCGTGACGACCAGGGCGCCGACGACCGCGAGGGCCAGGGCGCCGCGGCCTGGCGCGGTGCGTCGTCCAGGGGGCGGTGCCGCCGCCACGGGTATGCCGATGAAAGGCATGAAGTGGGCTCCTTGGAAGGGGAGTTGGGGGGAACGGCAAGGTGCGCAAGAGCGTTCTCCCGCACCTTGCCCGGCTCCCCGGCCGGGGTCAATGACTCCGACACGCCTTTTCTCATGTCTTTCATTAAGCCGATGAAGGGTTGGGGCGGGCCCACCCCCATGCCTCGCCTTCGCAAAGACACCGGACCGCGGCACCGGTATTGCTGCTGACCGCCCCGCGCCCGGGCTAGGTTGTGCCGCATGAGCAACCTTGACCGTCAGGCAGTGCCGAGCGTCTGCGGTGGCCGCGGCTTCGTCGTCGCCGAGCCCGTCCGCGAGCTCCTGAGCCCCCGTCGTGTTCAGCTCGGCGGGTCGACCGAAGTCCGCCGCCTGCTGCCGAACCTCGGCCGCCGCATGATCGGCGCCTGGGCCTTCGTGGACCACTACGGCCCCGACGACATCGCGGACGAGCCGGGGATGCAGGTCCCGCCGCACCCGCACATGGGACTGCAGACCGTCAGCTGGCTCCACGACGGCGAGGTGCTCCACCGCGACAGCACCGGCAGCCTGCAGACCATCCGGCCGCGCGAGCTGGGCCTGATGACGTCCGGCCGGGCGATCTCGCACTCCGAGGAGAGCCCCAGGAAGCACGCCCGACTGCTGCACGGCGCGCAGCTGTGGGTGGCCCTGCCGGACGCGCACCGCCACGTGGAGCCGCATTTCGAGCACCACGCCGAACTGCCCACGGTCACCGCCCCCGGCCTCACTGCCACCGTGATCCTGGGCGACGTCGACGGGTCGGCCTCGCCGGGCACGACGTACACGCCGCTCGTCGGCGCCGACCTCGCGCTCGCCGCCGGCACCGAGACGCGGCTCCCCCTGGTGCCCGACTTCGAGTACGGCGTCCTGTCGATGTCCGGCGAGGTGCACGTCGACGGCGTCCCCGTACTGCCGGGCTCGATGCTCTACCTCGGCTGCGGACGGAGCGAACTGCCGCTGCGCGCCTCGTCGGACGCGGCGGTCATGCTGCTCGGCGGCGAGCCGTTCGAGGAGGAGCTGATCATGTGGTGGAACTTCGTCGGACGCACCCAGGAGGAGATCGAGCAGGCCCGCGAGGACTGGATGTCCGGCACGCGTTTCGGCGAGGTGAAGGGGTACGACGGCGACCCGCTGGACGCGCCGTCGTTGCCCGCGACCGCGCTCAAGCCCCGCGGCCGCACGCGATAGGGCGCCACCCCGCCACCCTTGCGGGTGATGGCCCGCCTGCGCCACCGGCGCCGCCCCTCCCGACCGCGGGCGGGACGGCGCCGCATGCGTGCGCACGTCCGTGCGAGGGTTCCCGCCCGCAAAACGGACGCACGACGACCGGGACAGGTAGTGGAATTTTCAATCACCCTGCGGTGTTGTCGGAGGTGACGCCCTCCGGGGCGGGAGGCACGAACGCTGCGAAGGAGACGAAGTGAGCGACACGTACTACGAGTTCGGTACGGCCGCCGAGCGCTGGGACCGCGCCCGTATGTTCTTCGGGACGAAGGAGTACCTGACGGCCGCCCGGATCCTGCGGGGCCTGGTCGCCGAGCACCCCGAGCAGACCGCCCAGCGGCTCCTGCTGGCCCGCGCCTACTACCACTCCGCCCAGCTCTCCCGCGCCGAGACCGAGCTCCGCGCCGTCCTGGACCGGGACCCGGTGGAGCACTACGCCCGCCTCATGCTCGGCCGCACGCTGGAGCGCCAGGGCCGGGCCGCCGAGGCCAGGCCGCACCTGCGGATGGCGGCGGCGATGTCCGGCGAGCAGCTCGACTGACGCGGCCGGAAGGCCGGGGCCGGAGGCCGGGAGCGACGACCGAGGACGGCCGCCGGCTCCGGCCACCGCGGGTACGCCGTTCGGCCGCCGTGAACCACCCACGGCGCGAGGGATTTCGACGCACTCGGTAGGCTCCGGGTAGGAGGTCCGAGCCGTGCACACGGGACGAGTGGAACGCAGCAGCGATCGGGCGGGATGCGCCCTGGCGCACCTGCTGCTCGTCGTGGTGCTCGCGCTCGGCGTCTTCGTGATGCACGTGGTGGGCCACCCCGAGGGCTCGTCCGGCAGCGGTACGGAGTCCGGGGCCATGACCCACACGGGCGCCGCCGGCCACCGGGCACCTGACCGGGGTCCCCTCCTCGCGGCGCCCGGGCACGGAGCGGCGGACAGCGGCACGGCCTCGGCCTCGTGGTCCGCCTCGGCCTCCTCGTCGCCGTCGTCGCACGACTCCGGCATGGCGAGGGACATGTCCTCGCTCTGCGTGGCCGTGCTCGTCGTCTGGCTGCTCGCCGGTCTCGTCCGGGCGGCACTCGCCCGGCGCCCCGACCGGCTCGCCCGTCTCCTCACCGGGCTGACGCCCGTTCTCGGGCCGAACGCACCGCCGCGCCGGCCTCCCGACCTCTCCCGGCTGTCCGTACTGCGGATCTAGAGGGTGTCTCGCCGATCAGGCCGGGCTCGCTGATCCGGCCTGATCGACAAGACACCCCCGTCCCGTCGTCGTCGCGGGCGCCTCGTGGTGCCCGCCGACCCGTGGACGCATCCGCCATCCGCGCGTGCGCGCGTTCGCGCACGCCGTACAGACAGCACAGAGGTGTGTCACAGATGCGTGCCTTCGACAAGAACTCCGTCCGCCGGCTCGTGGTGGCCGGCGCCGCCGTAGCCACCGGTCTCCTGCTCACCGCCTGCGGTTCCGGCGCCGGTGCCGGCAGCGGCCACCCCGGCGGGGCGGACCACCAGGCATCCGCCCCGGCGAGCCCGTCCGGCACCCCGGGCCGGGCGAACGCCACCGGCGCGTTCAACGACGCGGACGTGACGTTCGCGCAGGGGATGATCCCGCACCACCAGCAGGCGCTCGACATGGCGCGGCTCGCCGACGGCCGGGCCGAGGACGCCGCCGTCCGTCGGCTCGCCGCCGCGATCAAGCAGGCGCAGGACCCCGAGATCCGGACCATGCGGACCTGGCTCGCGAGCTGGGGAAGGCCCGAGTCGGCCGGTCACGCGGGACACGGCATGGCCGGGATGATGTCCGCGCAGGACATGAGGGAACTGGCGGCCGTCCGGGGCAGGGACTTCGACCGGACCTTCGCGGAGCTGATGATCGCCCACCACGACGGGGCGGTGCTGATGGCCAGGACGGAACAGCGCGAGGGCCGCGACAAGGCGGCGCTCAAGCTGGCCGACGACGTGGTGCGGGCCCAGTCGGCCGAGATCGCCGAACTGAGGAGGATCCTCGACCGGCTCTGACCGGCGGCATCCCGTGTCCGGGTGGTCCCTCCCGAGGGACCACCCGGACGCGGGTCGCTCGCCGATCCGGCCTGATCGGCAAGACGCCCCTTACGGGACGTAGCGGCGGAAGCCCTGTGCCAGGGCCTCGAAACCGCACGCCTCGTAGAAGGTGTGGACGTACGCGTCGTCCGCCGCCAGGAGCTGGACCTTGTAGCAGCCGGCCGCCTCGCCCAGGCGGACGGCCTCCTCCATCAGCCGGCGGCCGACCCCGCTCCGTCGGAAGGTTCCGGCCACGACCACGTTCTCCACGAACAGGAGGGCGCGGCCACCGCGCGTGAGGTTCGGCACGACGACGCAGTCCGCCGTTCCCGCGACCGCGCCGCCCGCATCGGCCACCAGGACCGTCCGCCCCTGCTGGTGTGAGATGGCTGCCCAGACGGCGTCCGCGGACGCCTGGGGCAGCGGCGGGTCGTCCGGGTTCAACTCGCTGTAGAGACGCAGCAATGCGGAGAGGTCCCCCTCCGTCGCCGGTCGCACGGTGATCTTCATGAGCCGAGCCTACGAGGTGTCCTGGAGCTCTTGCCGGGCTCCCGGCCGGCGACGATCTCGCCGCCCACCACCACGGTCTCGGCGACCGTGCCCGGGATCTCCTCCGGTGCGATGCGGAGGATGTCGCGGGACAGCACGACGAAGTCGGCCAGCTTGCCGACGGTGAGCGAACCCCGTTCGTGCTCGAGGAAGTTGGCGTACGCCGAGCCCATCGTGTAGCCCTCGACGGCGGTGGCGACGTCGATCGTCTCGCCGGGCGTCCAGGGCTCCCCGCCGCCGAGGGGTCGCCGGGTGACGGCCGAGTAGATGCCGACCATGGGGTCCATCTCGGCGACGTTCCAGTCGCTGGAGAGGGCGAGGACGGCTCCCGCGGCGTGCAGGCTCCGCAGCGGCCACGCCTTGTGCCAGCGGTCGGGGCCGATGTTCTCCGCCCAGTCCTGGCCGGGACCGGCGATGTCGGGGGCGGCGTGCCGGGGCTGCATGCAGGCCACGACGCCGAGTTCGGCGAAGCGCGGCGTGTCCGCCGGGTCGAGGCACTCGACGTGGACGACCTGGTGCCGCGCGTCGCGCGGGCCGTTGGCGGTACGGACCTGCTCGACGGCGTCGAGGACCGTGCGGATGCCCCGGTCGCCGGTGGCGTGGACGAAGCACTGGAAGCCCCGGGCGTCGAGACGCGTGAGCAGGCCGGCGAACTCGTCCGCCGGATAGAAGGTGTCCCCGCGGTGGTGGCCGCAGCCCGCGTACGGCTCCAGGAGCGCGGCGGTTCGGGGCTCGACGACGTCGTCGATGTACAGCTTGAGCGGACCGACGCGCAGCCGGTCGTCGGCGAACTTCCGTGCGGCGGCGGCGAACTCGTCGAGGTCCGCCTCGGTGGTGCCGCGGGGGTGGAACAGCGCGGCGACGATACGGGAGCGGAGCCGGCCCTCCGCCCTGGCGCGCTCGAAGAGGGCCAGGTCGTCGAGGGAGTTCTGGGGCTCGACGACGGTGGTGATGCCGAACCCGATGGCGTCGTCGAGGCTCCTGGCGAGCCGGCCGTACTGCCGGTCGGGGGCCGCCCACGGCACGCCGAGTTCGCGCAGCGCGCGGTGTCCCTCGCGGGAGAGCCCCTTGACGGCGAAGTCCTTTACGAAGCCGGTCGGTTCGCCGGTGACGGGGTCGGTGGCGGCCTCCCCGAAGGGCAGGCTGGTCCGGCCCCGGTGCACGCCGAGCCGGCGCAGGGCTGCGGTGTTGAGCCAGGCGGTGTGCACGTCGTAGCTGAGGACGAGGGCGGGGGTGTCGCCGGTGACGGGGTCGAGGTCGGCGGCGGTGGGCATGCGGCCGTCGGGGATGGCCGAGTAGTCGAAGGCCTCGGCCTCGATCCACTCGGCGTCGGGGTGGCTCGCCCGCCACGCCCGTATGCGGGCGTGGACGGCGTCCAGGGTGCGGGCTCCGGCCAGCTGGACACAGGCGTCGTCGGAGCCGAGGCGTACGTGGTTGTGGGCGTCGATGAACCCCGGCAGGACGAGCCTGCCGCCCGCGTCGATCACCTCCGTGTCCGGACCGGTCCACCGCGCGGCGTCGGTCTCGGCGCCGAGCCAGACGATCCGCCCGTCCCGCACGGCGAGCGCCTCGGCCTCCGGGAGGGAGGGGTCGACGGTGTGGATGCGGGCGCGGGTGAGGACGAGGTCGGCGGGGGTGGTGTGGTGCATGGGGCTGGACTCCACGTTCGGGTGGTGGTGTGCGGACGAGGTCGGGGCGGACGTACGGAGGGTGCCGGGACCGGACGGGGCGGCGGGACCGGGCGGGGTGACGGGACCGGGCGGGGTCAGGGCCGGAAGGGGGTGACGCGGCGGCGGGCGAGGAGGACGTAGACGAGGGCCGAGACGACCGCGCCGAGCAGGGTGAGGTCGGCGCCTCCGAGGGGCGCGACCAGCGGGCCCGTCCAGAGTTCGGAGTCGCAGGTGAGGGCGGCGAAGAGCATCCCGGCGAGGAGGGCGGTCGCGCCGGCCGGATGCCAGCCGCCCCGGTACCAGTAGGCACCGCGTTCGGCGGTGTGCAGCGCGTCGCCGTCGTAGGAGCAGCGGCGCAGCACCATGTCCGCGAGGAAGACACCGCCCCAGGGGGCGAACACGATGATCAGCAGGGAGAGGAAGGAGAGGAGCGAGGTGGTGAAGTCGGTGAGGAAGAGGGCGCCGAGGGAGCCCAGGGCGGTGACGGCGGCGCTGATGACGATGGCGCGGGCGCGGCTCCAGGGGATGCCGAGGACCTGGAGGTTCAGGCTGGAGGAGTAGAGCGTGATGATCGAGTTGGTGACCGAGCCGCCGAGGACCAGGGCGAGGAAGAGGGGCTGGAACCAGCCCGGGAGCAGGCCTTCGGCGCCGGCGACCGCGTCCGTCATGTCGGCCTGGGTCGCGGCGGCCACGCCGGCGACGCCGAGCGCCACGGACGAGAGGAAGCCGCCGAGCGCGCCGCTCCAGGTGAGGGACCTGAGGGAGGTGGTGCGGGGCAGGTAGCGGGTGTAGTCGGCGGGCATCGGGAGGTAGGAGAAGGGGCCCGCGAGCATGACGACGAAGGCGAGGCTCCAGCCGGCGGCGCCGGGGCCCTGGGCGGGGGCGGTGGTGTCGGCGCCGGGCAGGACGAAGACGAGCAGGGCGGCGAAACCGACGGCGAGGACGTACGCCATCCAGCGTTCGGCGAACTGGACGGTGGCGTGGCCCCAGAGGGCGACGGCGAAGGTCATCGCGAGGGTGACGGTCAGGGCGAGCGCGCGGGCGGCACGGCCGCCGCTCCAGCCGAGGTCGGCGAGGAACGCTTCGAGGGCGAGGGTGCCGACGACCGTGTTGACGATGGTGTAGCCGATGCTGACGACCCAGTTGAGCAGCCCGGCGGGCCAGTTGCCGCGCACCCCGAAGGCGGCGCGTGAGATGACGAGGGTGGCGGTGCCCGTACGGACACCGCTGAGCCCGGCGGCGCTGATGGCGAGGAAGGCGAGCCCGCCGACGACGACGACGGCGGTCGCCTGCCAGAACGAGAGCCCGAAGGCGACGGCGAGGGCGCCGTTGATCACGTAGGTGAAGGTGAGGTTGGAGCCGAACCACAGCCAGAACAGGTCCTTGGCGCTGCCGTGCCGCTCGGCGTCCGGGATCGGGTCGATGCCGTGCTCCTCGACCTGGAAGACCTCGTCGCGGCCGGTCTCGGCCACTCTCGTCGGTTGCGCCATGTCACTCCCCAGACCTTGAATGCCGTTCTAGAAGTTAGAACGGCATTCAAGATGTGCGAGACAGGGCCGCCCCGTCAAGACCTCGCGAGAGCTGCGGTTAAAGTCGTGACCCGAAGGCAGGGCGACGGGTGACGAAGGCGGTACGGGTGGCAGGGGCGGCACGACGGCGGGACGGGCACGTCACGCAGGAGCGGATGCTCGAGGAGGCCATGGCGGCCATCGCCGAGAACGGCCTGGCGACCCTGACCATGTCCGCCCTCGCGGAGCGGCTCGGCACGAGCGGCGGCCACATCCTGTACTACTTCGGCAGCAAGGACCTGTTGCTGCTCGCCGCCCTGCGCTGGAGCGAGGCGGCCCTGGCCGAGGAACGTCGCGCACTCCTCGCCCGCCGGCTCGCGGCGGAGCGCAAGCTGGACCTCTTCCTGCGCCTGTACCTGCCACGCGGCCCGCGCGATCCGCGCTGGACGCTGTGGATCGAACTGTGGGCCCGCACCCCGGCCAACGCCTCGCTGCGCGAGGCCCAGCAGGAGCTGGACAACGGCTGGCAGGAGGACCTGGAGGCCCTCGTCGCCAAGGGGGTGGCCCAGTCCCGTTTCGCCCCGCTGGACGCGACGGAAGTGACCGAGCGCGCCTCCGAACTCCTGGCGCTGCTCGACGGGTTGAGCACCCGGGTGGTGCTCGGCCCGGAGGAGGGCCGCGACCGTCGCCCGGCGCTGGAGGCGGCGCGGGCGGCCGCGGCGCGGCTGATCGTACGGGCCTGAGGCCGGGCCCCGGGCCGCACCGGCGCCGGTCCGCCCCGCGTCCGCGGCCTACGTTTCCCCCCCTCCGGCGCCGGCCGGCGTGCCGAGGCGCGTCGTCGGCCCCGTCAGCTCCGCGGGAAGTCCTGCCAGGGCCGGGGGTCGAGCGCGGTGAAGGGCCAGTCGAGGGCGTCGGGGTGGCGGTGCGCGTGGTCGGCGTTCCAGCGGATCTGCTCGACGTGCAGGGCCGGCCGGGACAGCCGCGCGATCGCCGGGTGGCAGGCCGCCACGGCCTGGGCGAGGACGAGCGTGGCCTCGGCGTCGGAGGCCGCCTCGCCGGGGTGGGGGTGCGGGATGCCGTACCACGCGGTGACGTCCGCCAGCGAACGGCGGCCGGGCCGGTAGCGGTCGGCGTGCCGGTCGAGGACCAGCGGGTCGCAGATCGGGGCGACTCCGGCCGGCAGGCGCTCGGTCAGCGGCGGTACGCCGTGGCGCAGGAGTTCGGCGTGCAGGGTGCTCAGGACGTGCGGGGCGAACCAGACCACCAGGACCTCCTTCGACGCCAGGTGGCCGGCGAGCGTTCCCGCGAGCTCCTCCAGGGCCTCGGCCGCGGGCACGCCCTCGGCGCGTGCCCGCTCGACGCCGATCCCGTGCCCCTTGGACGGGGCCACCGACACCGGGTCGGGTCCCGGGTCGAGCAGCCAGTCCTCCGCCGCGCCGTCGCTGCCCCGGACGGACGCGGCGAGGATCCGGTCCACCTCCGCCCGGTTGCCGGTGGTGGCGATGTCCAGGGAGAGCAGGCGGCGCCGGTGCCAGCCGGGCAGGTCCTGCCGTACGGGCGGGGCGGGGTCCCTCGCGTGGTCCGCGTGGTGGACCTCCCAGCCGCCGGCCGGACCGTGCCGGAGCACGCCGGTGCCGGCCGGGACGACCGCCCCGCACACGGCGCACGGCCCGTCGTAGTCGTTGACGGGGCCGCCCGGGCCGGCGCCGGGGCTCATTCCGCTCCGCCGCCGTCCCGGTACGCCTCCAGCAGGCGCAGCCACGCCTCGCTCAGCGTCGGGTACGCGGGGACCGCGTGCCACAGGCGGTCGATCGGGACCTCGCCGGCGACGGCGATCGTCGCCGAGTGCAGGAGTTCGCCGATGCCCGGTCCGACGAACGTGACGCCGACGACGGTCTCGCTGTCCAGGTCGACGACCATCCGGGCGTGCCCCCGGTACCCGTGGGCGTACAGGCCGGCGCCGGCGACGTTCGTGAGGTCCAGGTCGACGGCCCTGACCCGGCGCCCGGACCGCTCGGCCTCGGCGAGCGAGAGACCGACCGCGGCCGCTTCCGGATCGGTGAAGACGACCTGCGGCACGGCGGCGTGGTCGGCGGTGGCCGCGTGCGCTCCCCACCGGCCCGTGTCCGTGCCGTGCCCCTGGGCGCGGGCCACGATGGCGGCGCCCGCGATCCGCGCCTGGTACTTGCCCTCGTGGGTCATCAGCGCCCGGTGGTTGACGTCCCCGACGGCGTACAGCCAGTCGCTGCCGGTGACCAGCAGGCTGTCGTCCACCGGCAGCCAGGATCCGGGCTCCAGACCGACGGTCTCCAGGCCGATGTCCTCCGTGCGCGGCCTGCGGCCGGTGGCGAAGAGCACCTCGTCGCCCTCGATCTGCTCGCCGCCCTCCAGCACCACGGTGACCGGCCCGGTGCCCCCGTCGCGCACCACGGCGGCGACGGAGACGTTCGTCCGTACGTCGGCGCCGGCCTCGGCGAGCGCGTCGGCGACGTGCTCGCCGACGAACGGCTCCATCCGGGGCAGCAGGCCGGGGCCCCGGACGAGGAGGGTCACGCGCGAGCCGAGGGCCTGCCAGGCGGTGGCCATCTCCGCGGCGACCACTCCCCCGCCCACCACGACGAGCCGGTCCGGTACGTGGTGGGAGCTGGTGGCCTCCCGGCTGGTCCAGGGACGGGCGCCGGTCAGACCCGGCAGGTCGGGCAGGGCGGCGCGGCTGCCGGTGCACACGGCCACGGCGTGCCGGGCGGTCAGGAGGTGACGCTCGCCCTCGGGTCCCTCGACGGCCACCCGGCGGGTGCCGTCCAGCCGGCCGTGGCCGCGGTACAGCCGGGCGCCGATGGAGTCGAGCCAGCCGACCGCCCCTTCGTCCTTCCAGTCCGAGACGTAGTAGTCGCGGTGGGCGAGCACCGCCTCCGCGTCCAGCGGGCCCTGGACCGCCTGGCCGAGCCCCGGCACCTTGCGTGCGTCGGAGCGGGCGATCGCCGGTCGCAGCAGCGCCTTGCTGGGCATGCACGCCCAGTACGAGCACTCGCCGCCGACCAGTTCGCCCTCCACCACCGCCGTGCTCAACCCGGCCGCCCGGGCGCGGTCCACCACGTTCTCGCCGACCGGTCCCGCACCCAGGACCACCACGTCGTACTCGTGCTCCACTGCTCGCGTCATGGGCCCAGTCTGGTGGCAGGTGTGCGCCGGCTGCCACAGGGAAGGCGCCCCGGCGGCCCCGGAATAGCGAGGCTCGGCACACCGTTGTGCGGGTCGAGTCCCCGGGGACCGCGGAGACGTAGGACAGACAGGCCGGGACCGGAAAGGTTGGCAGCATGAGCACCGTTGAGCTCACCAAGGACAACTTCGACCAGATCGTGAGTGAGAACGACTTCGTTCTGATCGACTTCTGGGCTGAGTGGTGCGGTCCGTGTCGCCAGTTCGCACCCGTCTACGAGGCCGCGTCGGAGCGCCACGAGGACCTGGTGTTCGCCAAGGTCGACACGGAGGCGCAGCAGGAGCTGGCCGCCGCGTTCGAGATCCGCTCGATCCCGACGCTGATGATCGTCCGCGACAACGTGGCGGTGTTCGCGCAGCCGGGCGCGCTCCCGGAGACCGCCCTGGAGGACGTGATCGGACAGGCGCGGGGCCTCGACATGGACGAGGTGCGCAGGTCCATCGAGACGGCGAAGGAGAAGGCGGGCGAGCAGTAGCCCGGGCAGGACCCAGGAGGCGAGGGGGCGGTACGGATCACCCGTACCGCCCCCTCGCACGTCCGGAGCAGGTGCCCGGAACGGCGGTCGACCGGTACGCCTCAGCGCTCCAGGACCAGGGCCAGACCCTGGCCGACGCCGATGCACAGCGCCGCGAGACCGGTGCCCGAGCCGGCGGCGGCCAGCTGGTGGGCCACCGAGCCGGCCAGCCGCGCGCCGGAGGCGCCCAGCGGGTGGCCGATGGCGATGGCGCCGCCGAGCGGGTTCACGATCGCCGGGTCGAGATCCGGCCACTCGGCGAGGCAGCCCAGCGACTGGGCGGCGAAGGCCTCGTTGAGCTCGAAGGTCGTCAGGTCGGCGAAGGACCTGCCCGCCTTGCCGAGGGCCCGGCGGACCGCCTCGACCGGTCCGAGACCGAAGAGCTGGGGCTCGATGCCGGTGACCGCGGAAGCGCGGATGCGGGCGAGCGGCTCGCGGCCGGTCTCCCGCAGCCCCTCCTCGTCGACCAGCAGGAGGGCCGCGGCGCCGTCGTTGAGCGGCGAGGCGTTGCCCGCCGTGACCGTGCCGCCGTCGGTACGGAAGGAGGGCTTCAGCCGCCCCAGGGCCTCCATCGAGGTGGAGTCGCGGATGCACTCGTCGCGGAGCAGGTCCACCCCCTCGTAGGGGACGACCTCGGCGTCGTAACGTCCCTTGTCCCAGGCCTCGGCCGCCTTGCGGTGGCTGGCCAGGGCGAAGGCGTCCTGCTGCTCCCGGGTGATCCCGTGGCGGTCGGCGACGAGCTCCGCGCCCTCGCCGAGCGAGACCGTCCACTCCGCGGGCATCCTCGGGTTGGTCATGCGCCAGCCGAGCGTCGTGGAGTGCAGCTGCTGGTGGCCGGCCGGGAAGGCCCGCTCCGGCTTCTGCAGCACCCAGGGCGCGCGGGACATCGACTCGACACCGCCGGCGATCGCCACCGAGGCGTCACCGAGCGCGACGGCGCGGGCGGCCTGGATCACCGCCTCCAGACCGGAGCCGCAGAGGCGGTTGAGGGTGACGCCCGGGACGGAGGCGGGCAGTCCGGCGAGCAGCACGGCCATGCGCGCCACGTCCCGGTTGTCCTCGCCCGCCCCGTTGGCGTCGCCGAAGTACACGTCGTCGATCCGTGCCGGGTCGAGCGCGGGGGCGCGGTCCACGAGCGCCTTCACCACGTGTGCGGCGAGGTCGTCCGGGCGCACGGAGGAGAGGGCCCCTCCGAACTTGCCGATCGGGGTGCGGACGGCGTCGACGATGTACACGTCGCGGATGCTCATCGGTTCTCTCCCACGGGACCTGCGGTCGTGACCTGCGGTTCGGCAGCGGCTGTTGTTCGCCTGGTGAACGTTCGTTCATGAGGTGCGCGCCGAGTCTCTGCCCCGCGCGGCGTCCTGTCAACGGCCCGCGGCGGCCGGTAGGTGGGTGGTACACACGGAACGGGCAGGACGCGTGGCACGGCACCGGGCGGCCCCGCGGGCGGCCGGGGGCACGCCCGGGACGCGCCGGCTCACGGACGGGGTGCGGGCCGGATCAGCGCGGTCAGCCCGTAGTCCAGTTCGCGGCCGTCCACGAGGAGGGCCTCCACGGTGCGGGTCTCGGGGTCGATCTCGGCCACGAGGCCGTGCCCCTCGTAGCGCGGATAGCCCGAGGACCCCTGCCGGCCGGTCACCTCGACCACGGCCGAACGGACCGCGCTGTCCTCGACGGAGGCGTCGCCGCGGTCCTCCACGTGCTCGGGGACCAGCAGGATCTCGAAGCGTTTCGGAACGGTGCTCATGAACCGACGCTAAGCGCTCGGCAGGTCTCGCGCCGGACGACCCGGATGCCCCCGGCTCCCGCGCCGAGCCGGGCCCGCTCAGCTGGACTCGCGCCGGACGACCCGGGTGTCCGCGAGCTCCCGCGCCTCGGGAAGGGCCTCCGGCTCCCGCACCGCCCGGTCGACCAGCTCGGCCAGGTCCCGGCCGCGCACCATGTCCATCCGGACCGTGCTCAGCCGGGGCCGCAGCAGCCGGCCGAGGAGCAGGTCGTCCGAGCCCACCACCGCGGTGTCCTCGGGGATCGACAGCCCCGCGTCCTGGAGCGCCCGCATCAGCAGCATCGCGTACTCGTCGTTGTAAGCGAACACCGCGTCGAGCCCGAGCTCCCGCCATCGCCCGGCCAGCTCGTCCGCCGCGTCCTCCTCGTACCGCAACGGCAGCGGGACGACCGTGGCCGGCGTCCCCTCGACGGCCTGCCGGGCGCCTTCGAGGCGCGGGCCGGAGAAGAGTTCCAGACCGGGCTCCTCCGGGACCACCACGCCGATCCGGCGGCGGCCCTGCTCGACGAGGTGCTCCACGGCCGCCCGGCCGATCCGGGCCGGGTCGATGACGAGGGCGTGCGCGCCGTCGACCCGCTGCGGCCCGACGGTGAGAACGGCCTTGGCGCCCGAGCGCTTGAGGGTCTCCACGCCGTGCGGGGTCAGCTCGATCTCGCCGAGGGAGACGACGGCGACCGGCCGGAGCTCGGCCCAGGCGCGGGCCGCCTCGTCGGCGTCCAGGCCGAGGCTGCCGTACTGCACCACCGTGTAGTCGAGGCGCCGCAGCGCCCATTGGAGTTCGTCGAAGAAGCGGCTGTACAGCGGACCGATCGGCACGTGGGCGGTGGGCAGCAGGACCATGCGGCTGTGACCGGCGCGCAGGCTGCGGGCGGCGGCGTGCGGCACGTAGCCCAGTTCCTCGGCCGCCTCCCGCACCCGCCGGCGGGTCGGCTCGCTGATCCGCACGGCCGAGGTGTTGTTGAGGACGTACGACACGGTGGCGCGGGACACCCCCGCGAGCCGTGCGACGTCGGCGCTGGTCGGGACGGAACGCCCGGCGGGCTGTTCGGTTGGCTTCGTCATCGCTCCGGCATCTTTCCAGACCGATCCGAACCAGGGTCTGGCGGTTGGCCTGATTCGAGTGCTACACAATGCTTACACGCGTCAGTGACACGTGTCACCTCCCTTTCACTTCCGCTCCTCGTCCCCCTCGTCGGGGCGATCTCCCCAGGAGGGCACCGTGGCCCTTTCCTCCTCCGGCACCGGAACGACCGGCGTCGACTCCCCCGCCGCCCCGCGGCTGACGCGCGGCCTGCTGCCGTTGCTGCTCGCCGGCAACGCCGCGATGTACGCGCTGTACGTGGGCGTCCCCGGCATCCTTCTCGCGCTCCAGATCGAGGGCATCGATCCGGCGAACAAGGTGGCCAATTTCGGTCTGGTGTCCGGCGTCTCCGCCGTTTTCGCCACCGTCTTCAACCCGGTGGCCGGCGCCCTCTCCGACCGGTCGGGCCGCCGCAACCCCTGGATCCTCGCCGGCGGCCTGCTCGCGATACCCGTGATGTTCCTGCTGGGCAGCGTGGACACGATTCTGCTGGTGATGATCGCCTGGTGCCTCGGGCAGGCCGTGATGAACATCTACCAGGCCGCCCTCACCTCGGTGGTGCCCGACCGGGTGCCGCTCGCCGCGCGCGGCAAGGCGTCCGCCGCCGTCGGCCTCGGGCTGCCCGTCGGATCGACCGTCGGCGCCCTGGTCGGCGCCGCGTACGCGGAGGACTACCGCACCGGCTACCTGGTGTTCGGCGTGATCGTCGCGGCCACCGCCGTGCTGTTCTCCGCCTGCGCGCGCGAACAGCGGATGCCCGCCCGGGCGCCGCTGCCGGTCGGGGCGCAGATCGCCGCCTTCGGCAGCGCGCTGCGGGACCACGACTTCCGCTGGGCCTTCATCGGCCGGGCGCTGCTGGTCCTCGGCTACTTCGCGGTCGCCGGCTTCCAGCTGTACGTCCTCAAGGACCACACGCGGCTGCCCGCCGGGCTCTCCGCCGAGGAGGCCGTGGCGATCCTGATGCCGGTCAACAGCGTCGCCATGGTCGTCTCCACGGTGCTCGGCGGCTGGCTCTCCGACCGGTACGACCGCCGCAAGCTCTTCGTCGCCGCCTCCGCCGCCCTCGCGGCCGTCGCGCTGCTCATCCCGGCGCTGTCCGCGAGCTGGACCGCGATGCTGGTGTTCTCCGTCGTCAACGGCCTCGGCTTCGGCTGCTACATGGCCGTCGACACGGCGCTGGTCACCATGGTGCTGCCCAGGGCCGAGGACGCCGCCCGCGACATGGGCGTGCTCAACATCGCCAACGCGGGGCCGCAGATCGTCGCCCCCTTCGCGGCCTCCCTCATCGTCTCGGCGAGTGGCGGATACACGGCCCTGTTCCTGGTCGCGGCCGTACTGTCGGTGCTCGGCGCACTGGCCGTGCGCCCGATCCGCAGCGTGCGCTGAGCACGCCCGACGAAGGGGTACCACCGTGCGGCTGCACACCACCTCCTGGGGATCCGGCGACCGGGTCGCGCTCCTGGTCCACGGGATCATGTCGGACCACCGCACCTGGCGACGGGTCGGACCGGCCCTGGCCGCCCGCGGATACCGGGCGACGGCGGTGGACCTGCGCGGCCACGGCTCCAGTGGTCGCGCCGCGGGACCCGAGGGCTACACCCCGCAGGACTACGCCGACGACCTCGTCGAAACCCTGCCCCAAGGAGCCGAGTTGGCCATCGGCCACTCGCTCGGCGCGCTGGCCCTGGCCGGCGCCGTGGAACGGCTCGCACCCCGCCGCGCCGTCTACGCCGACCCCGCCTGGCACCTGCCGGCCGGGGAGGCGGGCTACCGTCCGGAGCTCTTCACCCAGGGCAAGGAACTGACCAGGGAGCACATAGGGATCCTCAACCCCCGCTGGGCGGAGGAGGATCTGGACATCGAGGCGGACGCGATCGGACGCTGGGACGAGCGGACGGCACACGGTCTGGTGCCCTGCGTCGGCGCGGACATGTGGCCCACGAGGCCCGCCGTGCCCTCGCTGGTGGCCCTCGCGGATCCGAGCATGCTGGTCGGCGCGGACGACGCCCGGACGCTCAAGGAGCGCGGTTTCGAGCTGCGTACGGTCTCCGGCGCCGGACACACCCTCCACCGGGACGACTTCGAAGGGTTCATGACCGCCCTGGACGGCTGGATCTGACGTACCTTTTGGTCATGGACGACGTCTCGATGGTGGGAATGCTCGGCCGGGTGACCGGCACCGTCGGGCCCGGTCTCGTCGGCGAGGTGATCGTCCGGATCCGCGGCGGGGCCGAGCACTTCCTCGCCTATCCGGCGACGGGCAAGGACCGGATCGGTCCCGGAACGGTCGTGATGGTCGTGGAACATCTCCCTCCACGCACCGTCTATGTCACAGCCGCGTACGACAGTTGACCGATCCATTGAGCGGCGCCCCCGCGGGGCGCACACTCCCTTCACCGGATCCGCACGGCTCCGGCGAAGGGGGAGCTGCCCATGGGCATCGGCATGCTGGCGGGCGGCGCGGTAGCCGCTCTCCTCGCTCTGTTCGCAGTGTTCAAGTTGATGTGGCGCGTCGCGGAACCCAACGAGGCTCTGATCATCTCCGGCTCCAACCACAAGATGGAGGGCCTCGGCGAGGGCATGGGCTTCCGGATCGTCACGGGGCGCGGCACGCTCGTGCTGCCGGGCGTCCAGGCCGTACGGAAACTCTCGCTGGACCTCAACGAGACCCAGCTGTCCGTCGAGTGCGTGACGCACCAGGGTATTCCGCTCAAGGTCCGCGGCGTGGTCATCTTCAAGGTCGGTGACGACTTCGTGTCGATCGCCAACGCGGCCCGTCGTTTCCTCGACCAGCAGAAGCTGATGTCGGAACGGGTGCACATCGTCTTCGCCGGTCATCTCCGCGCGATCGTGGGCGGGTTGACGGTCGAGGACATGATCCGGGACCGGGAGAAGCTGACCGGGCAGGCGCGTTCGGCCTGTGGCACGGAGATGGAGAAGCTCGGCCTGATCGTCGACTCGCTGCAGATCCACGAGATCGAGGACCCGACCGGGTACATCAAGAACCTGGCCGCGCCGCACGCGGCGGCCGTCCAGCGGGACGCCAGGATCGCGCAGGCGGAGGCCAACCGCCGGGCGACCGAGGCCGAGCAGATGGCCGCGGCCCGGATGTCGGAGGCGACCCGGGACAGCGAGATCCTGCAGGCCGGCTACCAGGCCGAGCGGGACCAGGCGTCCGCGAAGGCCCGGCAGGCCGGCCCGCTGGCGGACGCGGCGGCGCGCCAGGAGGTGGTCGTCCAGGAGACGCGGGTCGCCGAGCTCGAGGGTCACCGCAAGGAGCAGCAGCTCCAGGCGGAGGTCCGCAAGCCGGCGGACGCGATGGCGTACGAGACACGGACGCTGGCCGATGCCGAGCGCGACGCGCGGATCTCGGCGGCCCAGGCCGAGGCGAAGGAGACCGAGCTGGCGAGCGCGGCCCGGGCCACGGCGACCCGGCTCACCGGTGAGGCGGAGGCGGCGGCGCAGCACGCCCGGGGTCTGGCGGCCGCGGAGGCGACCCGTGCCAAGGGTCTGGCCGAGGCGGAGGCCATCAAGGCACGCGCCGCGGCGCTCGCCGAGAACCAGGAGGCGGTGGTCGCCCAGCAGCTGGCCGAGAAGTGGCCGGAGATCGTCGAGGCGGGCGCGTCCGCCTTCGGCAACGTGGACCAGATGGTCCTGCTGAACGGCGCCGACGGCATGGCGGACATGTTCGCCAAGGCACTGACCATGGGAGGGACCGGGCTCGGAGTGGCCCGTCAGCTGCTCGCGTCGATGAGCCCCGCCGGTGGTGCGCCCGCGCCCGCGAAGAACGGGGTGGCGGCGGCTCCCCGGGCCGAGGCGATCCCGGCCGGTACGGAGGCGGCCACGGCCGGCTCGACGGCGATCCCGGTCGACGACGACCGGGCGTGAGCACGGGGCGGGGCCCGGCGCCGTGACGGCGCCGGGCCCCCGCCCGCGGTGTGTTCGAGCGGTGTCGGTCAGTTGTGACCGAACTTCCGCTCCTTCTTGTGGGCGACCTGCTGGATGAGCGGACGCGGGGCCTCACCCGTCGGGGAGGTGGCCGCCCGTTCCTTCGCCGCGCTCTCGGTCCTCTGTTCGTGGCCGCCCGTGCGGGCGCCATGGTTCACCCGGGTCTGTTTCTTGCCCACGATCGTGCCTCCTGTAGCGGAACGTCGGACGCTGGGCCGTTCTCAGCCTTGCACGCGGCTACGGACGTCGCACGTCAGGGACGGCCCGCGCGGGGCGGGCGGTCCGGCCCCCTACGGTGGGCCCGTGACCATGTACTCGCAGTCCTCGCCGTCGTCGCAGTCCTCGCACGCCACCACCGAGGCCGATCCCCGGGAGGTCGGCCCCGTCCGGACCTCGTACGCCCCGGACCGCGACGGCGATCCGGACCCCGGGGAGATCGTCTGGACCTGGGTGCCCTTCGAGGAGAACGACGGGCGGGGCAAGGACCGCCCCGTGCTCGTGGTCGCGCGGGAGGCGGCCGGGACGCTGCTGGCCGTGCAGCTGTCGAGCAAGCGCCACGACCACGACCGGGAGTGGGTGGCGATCGGGGTGGGCGACTGGGACAGCGCGCGGCGCGAGTCGTGGGTGGATCTGGACCGCGTCCTGCGGGTCCACGAGGCGGGCATGCGCCGCGAGGCCTGCGCGCTGGACCGGCCGCGGTTCGACCGGGTCGTGGACCGGCTGATCGAGCGCTACGGCTGGTCGTAGGACCCGTCCGGAAGGGCCCGTACGGAAGGTCCCTCCCCCCGGGGCCTCGCCCGGACCGGCCCCGGGCCGGGGGTCGGGCGGGTCAGGCGGGTCAGGCGGGTCAGGCGGGTCAGGCGGCCTCGTAGACCCGCCGGAAGGCGCCCAGGGTGGTGCGGCCGTCGGTGCGGTCCAGGACCGCGAAGACGATCTCGTCGAAGTGGCCGGCGAAGCGGCCCTCCCCGGTGAGCAGCCGCCGGAACGTGCCGGCCACCTCGGCCGGGTCGTTCCGGAAGACGCCGCAGCCCCACGCGCCGAGCACGAGCCGGCGATACCCGCCCGCCACCGCCGTCTCCAGGACCCGCTCGGAACGGGCGGCGAGGGCGGCCGGGATCCGGTCGGCGAGGTGGGGCGTCCGCCGGCAAATGACGCCCGCGTTCGGTGCCGGCGAGGTGAGGAACCCGACGGTGAACGGCTCGTCCAGGAGAGCCCCGCGGTCGTCGCGGAAGACCGGCACCCCGGGCGAGTGGATGACGCGGTCCGTGTAGAAGGCGTCCCGCTCGGCCCGATGGTGCTCGTAGTACGCGGGCGCGGTCAGGAGGGTCGTGTACAGGGCGGAGGCCCGGCAGACGGCCTCCTCCTGGGCCTGGGCGCCGTTGAGGTAGCCGCCGCCGGGGTTGCGGGCGGAGGCGAAGTTCAGCACGGCGACGGGGGCGGTGTCCGCCGCGGTCAGCCTGCGGGCGGCGACCAGGCTGCTCTCGTCCGTCACCTCTATGGCGGTGTCGCGGTCCCGGTCCGGGACGACCCGGACGGGTTCGGGGCCGTACAGCGTGGTTCCGGCCACCGCGGCGGCCAGTTCCGCCTCGATGGACACCGTGCGGCCGTCGGGCGCCCGGTAGCGGCCCGCCTCCACGATCTCCTCGGTCTGTTTCGCGATCCCCCGCAGTCGTGCACTCATGCCCCTGAGCTTGATCGATCGTGTGACGGTGGGGCAACGGGATTTCCAGAGGGGCCGAAGAGGCGGTCTTGCACGCCCGTCGGAGGTGGCTTTAGGTGGAATCAGCGCCTTCCCGAACAGGAGGTTCCGACATGTCGCCGAGCGGCATACCGCACAGCGGCCCCCCTCTCACCGAGAGCGAGGCGGAGGAGCTGCTGCGATGTATCTGCTTCAAGACGGGCCCGCCCCGCACCGTCGGGGTCGAGCTGGAATGGTTCGTCCACGAGCTGCGTGATCCGCGGCTTCCCGTCCCCCCGCCGCGCCTGTCCGCGGCCATCGACGGCGTCCGGGCCCTGCCGCTGGCCTCGGCGCTCACCTTCGAGCCGGGCGGGCAGCTGGAGCTCAGCTCCCCGCCCGCCGCCTCCCTCATGGAGTGCCTCGACACCCTCTCGGCCGATCTGCGCGCGGTGCGCGGCGCGCTCGGCCCGCTCGGTCTCTCCCTCAGCGGCTACGGGGTCGACCCGTGGCACGCGCCCCGCGAGCGGATGCTGCACGAGCCCCGCTACGACGCGATGGAGCGGCTCTTCGACCGCACCGGGCCCGCGGGCCGAGCCATGATGTGCGACTCGGCCTCGGTGCAGATCTGCCTGGACGCGGGCCACGAGGAGCCGGGGCCGCTCGGGTACCACCGGCGCTGGCAGCTCGCCCATCTGCTGGGCGCGGTACTGGTCGCGGCGTTCGCCGCGTCCCCCGTCCACGGCGGCCGGCCGACCGGCTGGCGCTCGACCCGGCAGGCGCTGTGGACGGACCTCGATCCGGTGCGGGCGCTCGCGCCGGGCCCGGACGGCGACCCGCGCGCCGCCTGGGCCGCGCACGTGCTCGACACCCCGGTGATGTGCGTGCGGTCCGACGACGGGCCGTGGCAGGCGCCCGAGGGGCTGACGTTCAGGGAGTGGCTGCGCACGGGCCGGCCCCGTCCGCCCGTCGAGGACGACCTGCACTACCACATGACGACACTCTTCCCGCCGGTACGGCCGCGGGGCCATCTGGAGCTGCGGATGGTCGACGCGCAGCCGGGCGCCGACGGCTGGATCGTGCCGGTGGCCGTGACCACCGCCCTCTTCGAGGACCCGGAGGCCACGGAGAGCGTCTACCGGGCCGTCAAGCCGCTGGCCGAGTACGCCGGTACGCGTCCGGCCCCGCGCAATCCGCTGTGGCTCGCCGCGGCCCGGGACGGGCTGACGGATGCCGAACTGCACGCCGCGGCGCTGGTGGCGTTCCCCGCCGCGCTGGAGGCCCTGCCCCGGATCGGGGCGAGCACCGCCGTGCAGGACGCGGTGGCCGCCTTCCACGAGCGGTACGTGATCCCGGGCAGCTGCCCCGCCGACGAACTCCAGGAGGTGCGGTCATGACCGTGACCGACGACCCGACCGCCCTTCGGCAGCGGGCGCTGGACGCGCTCACCACCGCGCGCGAGCGCACCGCGCTGCTCACCTCCTGCGTGGAGGACGACGAACTCGTCGCCCAGCACTCTCCGCTGATGTCGCCCCTGGTGTGGGACCTGGCGCACATCGGCAACCAGGAGGAGCAGTGGTTGTGGCGGGCGGTCGCCGGCCGTGACGCGCTGCGGCCCGAGATCGACTCCCTCTACGACGCGTTCGAGCATCCCCGGGCCAGCCGGCCGACGCTGCCGCTGCTCCCGCCCGCCGAAGCCCGCGCGTACGCCTCCGACGTACGCGGCCGGGTGCTGGACGTGCTGGCCGGCACCGCGCTGGCCGGGGCGCCGCTGGTCGAGGCGGGGTTCGCCTTCGGGATGATCGCCCAGCACGAACAGCAGCACGACGAGACCATGCTGATCACCCATCAGCTGCGTACGGGGCCGGCGGCGCTGACCGCCCCGCCGCCGCCGAGGACCGACACCGGCGCTCTGCCCTCCGAAGTCCTGGTGCCCGGCGGACCGTTCACCATGGGGACCTCCGACGAACCGTGGGCGCTGGACAACGAACGGCCCGCCCACACCCGGGTCGTCCCGTCGTTCTTCGTCGACACCGTGCCCGTCACCAACGGCGCCTACATGGCCTTCGTCGCGGACGGCGGCTACACCGACGAGCGCTGGTGGCAGGCGGAGGGCTGGGCGCAGATCCGGCAGCACGGCATCGGCGCGCCGCTGTTCTGGCGGCGCTCGGGCGGGCAGTGGCTGCGGCGCCGGTTCGGCGTGACGGAGCCGGTGCCCGAGGACGAACCGGTGGTGCACGTCAGCTGGTACGAGGCGGACGCCTACGCCCGCTGGGCGGGGCGCCGGCTCCCGACGGAGGCCGAGTGGGAGAAGGCGGCCCGCCACGACCCGGCGACCGGACGGTCCCGGCGCTATCCGTGGGGCGACGCCGACCCCACCCCGGCCCACGCCAACCTGGGTCAGCGGCACCTGCGGCCGGCACCGGCCGGCGGCTATCCCGAGGGCGCCTCGCCGCTCGGCGTCCGCCAGCTCATCGGCGACGTGTGGGAGTGGACGTCCAGCGACTTCCTGCCCTACCCGGGATTCACCGCGTTCCCGTACAAGGAGTACTCGGAGGTCTTCTTCGGGCCCGCGCACAAGGTGCTGCGGGGCGGCTCGTTCGCCGTGGACCAGGTGGCCTGCCGGGGCACGTTCCGCAACTGGGACCTGCCGGTGCGCCGTCAGATCTTCTCGGGCTTCCGGACCGCGCGCGACGCGGAGCTCGCCTGATGTGCCGGCATCTCGCCTACGTCGGCGAGCCGGTGGCCCTCGGCGAGCTGCTGGTACGGCCCGAGCACTCCCTGCACCGGCAGGCGTGGGAGCCGCGGCTGCAGACCAGTGGTGTCGTGAACGCGGACGGCTTCGGGGTGGGCTGGTACGTGCCGGGCGACCCGGTGCCGGCCCGCTACCGCCGGGCCGTGCCGCTCTGGTCCGACCTCTCCTTCGGCGACCTCGCGCGGGTCCTGCGCCCCGCGGCACTGCTGGCCGCCGTCCGGGGAGCCACCCTGCCCGGCGCCGACGGAGAGGCGGCGGCGGCCCCCTTCGCCGCAGGCCCGTGGCTGTTCAGTCACAACGGCGCGGTCGGCGGCTGGCCCGACGCCCTCGCCGGCCTGGCGGCGGCCCTGCCGGCCGCGGAGCTGCTCCGGATGGAGGCGCGGACCGACTCGGCCCTCCTCTGGGCGCTGGCACTGCACCGGCTGCGCGCCGGGGACGGCGCCGGCCGGGCACTCGCCGACACCGTGCGCGAGGCCGCCGGCGCGGCCCCGGGCGCGACGCTGAACCTGCTGCTCACGGACGGCTCGGAGATCACCGCGACCGCCTGGGGCAACTCCCTGTGGTACCTGACGGGTCCCGACCGGAACGGCGCGCCGCGCACGGTCGTGGCATCCGAGCCGTACGACGACGACCCGCTCTGGCGCGAGGTGCCGGACCGCACGCTGCTGTCCGCCACCCGCGCCGATGTCACCCTCACCCCGCTCAAGGAGCCCTCCCCGTGAGCCCGTTCCAGCTGACCCGCACCCTGCCCGAGGACGCCACCGAGGCCGCTCTGCGCGCCGACGTGCACGACGGTCTGACCCGCGCGCCCAAGGAGCTGCCGCCGAAGTGGTTCTACGACGCCCGCGGCAGTGAGCTCTTCGAGGAGATCACCCGCCTCCCCGAGTACTACCCGACCCGCGCCGAGCGGGAGATCCTGATCGACCGGGCGTCCGACATCGCGGCGGCCACCGGGGCCCGCACCCTGGTGGAGCTGGGGTCCGGGTCCTCGGAGAAGACCCGTTTCCTGATCGACGCGCTGCTGCCGGACCTGCAGAGCTACGTGCCGGTGGACGTCAGCCGGTCGGCGCTGACCGGGGCGGCCGAGGCGCTGCTGGCCGAGCGGCCGGGGCTGGACATCCACGCCCTGGTCGCCGACTTCACCCGGGGGCTCGAACTGCCCGACACCCCCGGGCCGCGCCTGGTCGCCTTCCTGGGCGGCACCATCGGGAACCTGCTGCCCGACGAGCGCGCGGTCTTCCTGCGCTCGGTGCGGACGATGCTCAGCCCCGGGGACGCGCTGCTGCTCGGCACGGACCTGGTGAAGGACGAGGCGACGCTGGTCGCCGCGTACGACGACGCCGCCGGTGTCACGGCCGCGTTCAACAAGAACGTGCTGGCGGTCATCGCGCGCGAGTTGGACGCGGACGTACGGCCGGAGGACTTCGACCACGTGGCGCTGTGGGACCGGGACCGGGAGTGGATCGAGATGCGGTTGCGGGCGCGGCACGCGCTCACCGTGAAGATCCCGGAGCTGGACCTGATCGTGCCGTTCGAGAAGGGCGAGGAGGTGCGGACGGAGGTGTCGGCGAAGTTCCGTCAGGCCGGGGTGCGCAGCGAGCTCTCGGACGCGGGGCTGGAGCTGACCCGCTGGTGGACGGACCGGAAGGAACGGTTCGCGCTGTCGCTGGCGATCGCGCGCTGAGCCGCCGCGGCGAGGGCGCGGCGGTCCGGGTACCGGCCGCCGGGGAGCGGATCGAGGATCCGTACCTCGGCGGTCAGTCCGCCGGCCGTCGCGATCCGCCAGAGGGACGCGACCAGCGGGTCGTCCCCCACGAACGCGGCCGGTCCGGCGGGGCCGTAGACGAGGCGGACCGGCTGGACGCCGACGCCGATGTCGAGCGCGGCCTGGAAGGCGGCGGGCCGGAAGGCGCCCGCCGCCCGCCCGCACCAGGTGGAGCCCTCGGGGAAAACGATCACGCGGTCACCGCCGGCGAGCACGGCGCCGATCGCGCCGACGGTGCCGGGGAGGGCGCGCAGCCGGTCGCGGTCGATGAACAGCGTGCCCCCGCGTGCCGCGAGCCGTCCCAGCACCGGCCAGGACCGGACCTCGGTCTTGGCGAGCATCCGGCCGGGCAGCACCGCGGCGACGAGCGGGATGTCCAGCCACGAGACGTGGTTGGCGACGACGAGCACCGGGCCCGCGGCGGGGACCCCGGTGACCCGGAGGCGGACGCCGAAGGCGCGGACGACGGCCCGGCACCACCGGCGGGTCGCCGCCCGGCGGGCGGCGGCCGGCAGGAGCGCGACGAGGGGTGCGAGCAGGAGGCCGGTGACCACGGTGGCCAGGCCGGCGGCCAGCCGGACGACGGCCCGGGCGGGACCCACGGTCGTGGCGGCCGGCCCGGGGTGGGCGGCGCACCGGCCCGGGGTGCAGGGTGCCGTGGGCAGCCAGGGCGAGACGGCCGCGCCGGGCCCGGTGACGGCGGTCACCGGGCGGGTGCGAGGGAGAGGAAGTGGCGCAGGTAGCGGGGGTTCGTGTCGCGCAGGGACAGCAGGACGTACAGGTCGGCGACCCCGAAGTCCACGTCGTGGGCGGGGGCTCCGCAGACCCGGGCGCCGAGGCGGAGGTAACCGCGCAGCAGCGGGGGGAGTTCGACGCGGCCCTCGGGCCGGGCGACGCCCTCGGGGGTCCAGAGCCGGTGGGGCGTGACCCAGTACTCCTCGGGCGCGAGATGCCTGGTCCGGACGGTGTCCCAGGTGGCGGCGGCCAGCGCGCCGCCGTCGGCGAGCGGTATCGAGCAGCAGCCGGCCAGCCAGTTGTGGCCGGTGCGGGTCATGTAGCGGGCGAGCCCGGCCCAGATCAGGGCGATGACGGCGCCGTTGCGGTGGGCGGGATGGACGCACGAGCGGCCGACCTCGACGAGGTCGTCGCGCAGGGGCGCGAGCCGGGTCAGGTCGAACTCGCTCTCGGAGTAGAGCCGTCCGGCGATCCGGGCACGCTCGGGCGGCAGTATCCGGTACGTGCCGACGATCTCGCCGGTCTCCTCCTCGCGGACCAGCAGGTGGTCGCAGTAGGCGTCGAAGGCGTCGACGTCCAGACCGGGTTCGGGGCCGTCGAGGCGGGCGCCCATCTCGCCCGCGAAGACCTGGTGCCGCAGGCGCTGGGCGGCGCGGACGTCCTCCTGGTCGCGGGCGAGGGTGACGACGTAGCGCGGCGGGGCGCCGCCGTCGCCGGGTGTGGACCGCGGGCGGGCCCCGGGCGCGGCCTGCGGGAGGGCCGGGGCCACGGTCTCCCGGGCGGCGGGGCGGGGGGCGGCGGGGACGGCGACTGCGGACGACGGTGCGGGCATGTCGGGCTCCTCCGGCGGGCGGAAGGGGACGGTGAGGGCCGGGCCGCGCGGCGGCGGACCGGCTCCTCGTTTCTTCCGTCACCGGCTGGATTCGACGTGACCGTTCGGAGGCAGGCGGGTGTGGAGGCGCTGAATGCTATTCGGCGAGCGCCGAGCTGATCTTCGCCGAGGCCGCCTTGGCCGCCGCCTTGGGGTCCTCGCCCTGCAGGACGGCCGTCATGTAGGGCTTGATCGGGTTGTCGGCCTCGACGTCGGCCCACTGCGGGGAGTTGGGCGTGGCCCGGCCGCGTGCCGCGCCGACGGCCATCACGGAGGTGGCCTCCCGGCCCTGGACGACCGAGGCGAGACCGGACTTGTTGGGCACGTAGTTCATCGCGCGGGCGAGTTCGGTCTGCCACTTGTCCCCGGCCAGGGCCTTGACCACGTCGAGGGCCGCGCCGCGCTGGGGCGCGTTCTCCGGGATGATCAGGTCCGAGCCGCCGGTGAAGACGGCGCAGGGCTTGCCGGCCTGCTTGCCCGGTATGGGGAAGAAGCCGAGCTTCTCCTCGAGTTCCGGGTTCACCTTGGTGATGGCGGCCACGGCGCTGGGCGTGGCGATGATCTGGGCGACGTCGCCCCGGGCGAAGACCTCGGCCTGGGGCGGGGTCTGCTCGTCGGCGTCCTTGGGACCCGAGCCGAGGGCCTGCAGCTCCTTGTAGACCTCCATGCCGCGCAGCGCGGCCGGGGTGTCCAGGGTGCCGGACCAGGCGCCGCCCTGGTCGACGGCGAGTTCACCGCCCTCGTCCCAGATGAAGCCCGCGAGGGTGTACCAGTCCTGGCCGGCGAGGTAGATGCCCTGCGAGCCGCTGTCGTTGATCTTCTCCGTGTCGGCGAGCCACTTCGCCCGCGTCGTCGGCGGCTTGCTGATGCCGGCCTGTCTGAAGAGGTCCTTGTTGTAGATCACGATGCGGTTCGCCGCGTACCAGGGGATGCCGTACTGGGCACCGTCGATGCGGCCGGGTTCGGCGAGGCCGGGGAGCCACTGCTCGCCGCCGAGGTCGCGGGCCGACTCCAGGGTGAGGTCGTAGAGGCTGTCGGTCTCCGCGTACTGGGCGACCTGGGTGTTGCCCACCTCGATGACGTCGGGTCCGCCCTCCCCCTTGATCGCCCCGGTGACCTTCTTGCCGATGCCCGTCCAGTCCTGGATGGTGAACTGCAGTTTCACGCCCGCGTGCTGGGACTCGTACGCGGTGGTGAACCGCTGGAGGAAGTCCTCGCTGACGCTGTCGCGCATCAGCCAGATACTGACGGTCCGGGTCTGGTCGCCGTCGCCGGGCAGGAGCCCGCAGGCGGAGAGCGCGAGGGCGGTCACGGCGGCCAGGGGACAGAGGAGGTGGCGGTTCTTCACGTAGGTCACCTTCTGCGTTCCATGAATGGAGTGCGGCATGGGGAGCTGACCCGACGTGGGGGGACCGAACGGGTTGTTCGCGCGGGTATGTGGCCTGGATTCTGGTCTGGACCAACCGGGTGGTCAAGTCCTGGCCGGTCCCGGCGACGGCCGCCCGCGCCCGCCCCGCGCTCCGCCCGGCGCCCGACGTGTCGCGGTCCGGGGCGTGGTGGGGCACCGTGGAATGACCCCCACCGAGAGGAGTTCGGCCCCCATGTCGAACCACACCTACCGCGTCACCGAGATCGTCGGCACCTCCCCGGAGGGAGTCGACCAGGCCATTCGCAATGGCATCGAGCGGGCCGCGCAGACCCTGCGGTCCCTCGACTGGTTCGAGGTGACGCAGGTCCGCGGCCACATCGTGGACGGCGCGATCGAGCACTACCAGGTCGGCCTGAAGGTCGGATTCCGCCTGGAGGAGGGCGAGTAGCTCCGGCGTCACGGACGGGCCGCTCGCCCGCGCCGGCGGGCCGGCGTGCCCCGTCGCGGCGCCCACGACGCGCGGCGGGCGGTGCCGGGCGGGGGCGGCCGGTGCCGGCCCGGTCTCAGGTGCGGCCCTCGCCCTCCTGGGCCTGCTTCAGTTCCTCGGACGGCGCCGCCCAGCGGGCCCGGACGACTTCGAATCCGGCTGCCTCGGCCGCGTCGCACACCAGCTCGTCGTCGTCGACGAGCATCCGCACCTCGCGGTCGCGGCCGAGACGGCGCAGGACCTCCAGCTTGGTCAGGCGCGCCGGGCGGAAGTCGCGGGCGCCCCGCATGTGGATACGGCCCCCCGGCAGACCCTGTGCGGCCAGCCAGGCGACGGTGTCCCGGCGGCAGCGTTCCGGTCGGCCCGTCAGGTAGACCACCTCGCACTCCTGCGCCGCCTCCAGGCACAGGGCGACGCCCTCGGCGAGCGGCGGGTCCTCGGGAGCCGCGGCGAAGAACGCGGCCCAGTCGCGGGGCCGCGCCTCCAGGTGGTGCTGACGGTGGGCGGTCCCCGCGAGGGTGTTGTCGAGGTCGAACACGGCCACGGGCCTGCTGCTTCGGGTCACCCGCCCAGCGTAGGGGGTGTCTTGCCGATCAGGCCGGATCGGTGAGCGGCGTCCTGGGGCTTCGGATCCACGGCGGATCGGCGGCGGCGTCCGCCAGGCTCGGATCCACGGCGGAGGAGAGGACCCACGGGCCCACGCCGGTGCCGTCCGGTACCGGGAATCGTCCTCGCGCCGATGCGTTGAACCCTGTGTGACCTCTTCTCTCGACGGCATCCGGTTCTCCGTCCTCGACCGCTCCCGCACCCGCGAGGGCGAGGACGGCTCCGAGGCGTTGCGCGCGACCGTGCGCCTCGCACAGGAGGTGGAGGCGCTGGGGTACCACCGCTTCTGGGTCTCGGAGCACCACGGCGTGCCGGGGGTGGCGGGATCCGCGCCGACCGTACTGGCCGCGGCCGTGGCGGCGGCGACGTCGGCCATCCGCGTCGGCACCGGCGGGGTGATGCTCCCCAACCACCGGCCGCTGCTCGTCGCGGAGGCGTTCGGTGTCCTGGAGGCGTTGTTCCCGGGGCGGATCGACATGGGGCTCGGCCGCTCGGTCGGCTTCACGGACGGTGTCCGGCGGGCGCTGGGCCGGGACAAGGACGACGCCGGGCGGTTCGCCGAGCAGCTGACCGAGCTGCTCGGCTGGTTCACCGGCACGCAGACGGCCCACCCCGGGGTCCACGCCCGGCCGGCGGAGGGTCTGCGGGTGCCGCCGTACGTGCTGGCGACGGGCGAGGGTGCCACGACGGCCGCGGAGGCGGGTCTGCCGCTCGTTGTCGGTGATCTGCGCGGGCGCGAGCGGATGCTGGCGGCCGTCGACGCCTACCGCGCCGCGTTTCGGCCGTCGGCCTGGGCGGAGGAGCCGTACGTCGTCGTGTCGGGCACGGTGGCGGTGGCCGGGACCGAGGCGGAGGCCCGCCGCCTGCTGGTCCCCGAGGCCTGGTCCGCCGCCTGGTCCCGGACTCGGGGCGATTTCCCGCCGCTGCCGCCGGTCGAGCGGATCGCGGAGTCGGCGATGACGGCGAAGCAGCGCGGTCTGTTCGAGGCGGGGCTGACGGGGCACGTGTACGGCACGGAGGAGCAGGTCGGCGCCGAGCTGGAGCGGGTGGTGAAGGAGAGCGGCGCCCAGGAGGTGCTGGTCACGACGAGCACCCACGACCGGGCGGCGCTGCTCGACTCGTACCGCCGACTCGCCCGCGTCGCGGGTCTGACCAGCGCGAACGACGGGACGTCGACCTAGAATCGAGGGATGTCCGCGCACTCCCCCGACTCCTTCGTCCGTGTCCGCGGCGCCCGTGAGAACAACCTCCTCGGCGTCGACGTCGACATCCCGCGCGACGCGATCGCCGTCTTCACCGGGGTGTCCGGCTCGGGCAAGTCCTCGCTCGCCTTCGGCACGATCTACGCGGAGGCGCAGCGCCGGTACTTCGAGTCGGTGGCCCCGTACGCCCGGCGGCTGATCCATCAGGTGGGCGCGCCGAAGGTGGGGGAGATCACCGGGCTGCCGCCCGCCGTCTCCCTGGAACAGCGCAGGTCGTCACCGAACGCCCGGTCGTCGGTGGGGACGGTCACCACCCTCTCCAACTCCCTGCGGATGCTGTTCTCGCGCGCGGGCCGCTACCCGGAGGGTGCCGAGCGGCTCGACTCGGACGCGTTCTCGCCGAACACGGCGGTCGGGGCCTGCCCCGAGTGCCACGGTCTCGGCCGCGTGCACCGCACCAGTGAGGAGCTCCTCGTCCCCGACCCGGGACTGTCGATCCGGGAGGGCGCGATCGCCGCGTGGCCGGGTGCGTGGCAGGGCAAGAACCTGCGCGACGTGCTGGACGCGCTCGGCCACGACATCGACCGGCCCTGGCGCGAGCTCGACGCGCGGGACCGCGAGTGGATCCTGTTCACGGACGAGCAGCCGGTGGTCACCGTCCATCCGGTCCGCGAGGCGGGGCGGATCCAGCGCCCGTACCAGGGCACGTACACGAGCGCCCGCCGCTACGTGATGCACACGTTCTCCGACTCCAGGAGCGCCACGCTCCGGGCGAAGGCGGAGCGGTTCCTGACCGCCTCGCCCTGTCCGGTGTGCGGGGGCAGCCGGCTGCGTCCCGAGGCGCTCGCGGTGACCTTCGCGGGCCGGACGATCGCCGACCTGGCGGCGCTGCCGCTGACCGCGCTCGCGCAGGCGCTCCAGGCCGCGGTCCACGGCGACGGCGACGGCACGGCCGGCGGTGCGGGCGAGACGGCCCGGGTGCTCACCGCGGATCTGGTCGCGCGCATCGCCACGGTCACCGAGCTGGGCCTCGGCTACCTCAGCCTGGACCGCACGACCCCGTCCCTGTCCAACGGCGAGCTGCAACGGCTGCGTCTGGCCACCCAGTTGCGCTCGGGGCTCTTCGGCGTGGTGTACGTGCTCGACGAGCCCTCCGCGGGCCTTCATCCGGCCGACACCGAGGCGCTCCTGGTGGTCCTGGACCGGCTCAAGGCGGCGGGCAACTCGGTGTTCGTGGTGGAGCACCACCTCGACGTCATCCGGCACGCCGACTGGCTCGTCGACGTCGGGCCGCGGGCGGGCGTGCACGGGGGCCGGGTCCTGCACAGCGGGCCGCCGCAGGGTCTGGCGGCCGTCGCGGAGTCCGCGACGCGGCGCTTCCTCTTCGGTCCGCTCCCCGTGCCGGGGCGGGAGTTGCGGACGCCCGCCGGCCGGCTGCGCACGGGTCCGGTCACGCGGCACAACCTCCGTGGTCTGGAAGCGGAGTTCCCGCTCGGGGTGCTGACGGCGGTGACCGGCGTCTCGGGCTCGGGGAAGTCGACGCTGGTGGGCGCGCTCAGCGAGGAACTTCCGGGAGTGGAACGGCTGGTGACGGTCGACCAGAAACCGATCGGCCGGACCCCCCGGTCCAACCTGGCCACGTACACGGGGCTGTTCGACGTGGTCCGCAGGCTGTTCGCCGCCACCGACGAGGCCCGCGAGCGCGGCTACCAGGTGGGGCGCTTCTCCTTCAACGTCCCGGGCGGGCGGTGCGAGACGTGCCAGGGCGAGGGCTTCGTCTCGGTGGAGCTGCTCTTCCTGCCCAGCACGTACGCCCCGTGCCCGGACTGTCACGGTGCCCGCTACAACCCCGAGACGCTGGAGGTCCGGCTGCGCGGGCTGACCATCGCGGAGGTGCTGGACCTGACCGTGGAGGCGGCCGCCGTGTTCTTCGCGGACACCCCGGCGGCGGTGCGCAGCCTGGGCACGCTGCTCGACGTCGGCCTCGGCTATCTGCGGCTCGGCCAGCCGGCCACGGAGCTGTCGGGCGGCGAGGCGCAGCGCATCAAGCTCGCCTCCGAGCTCCAGCGCCTGCGCCGCGGCCACACCCTCTACGTGCTGGACGAGCCGACGACCGGCCTGCATCCGGCCGATGTCGAGGTCCTGATGGGGCGGCTCCACGACCTGGTCGACGCGGGTCACTCGGTGGTCGTCGTGGAGCACGACATGGACGTGGTGGCCACCGCGGACTGGGTGATCGACCTCGGGCCGGGCGGCGGCGACGAGGGCGGCCGGATCGTGGCGGCCGGGCCGCCGGCCGCGGTGGCCCGGGCGGCGGCGAGCCGGACCGCGCCCTATCTCGCGGCCCGGCTCGGCGGCTGACCGGTCAGGACGAGGCCGGCTCGACGAACTGGACCTCCAGGTTCACCTTGATCACGTCCCCGAGGAAGCCGGGAGCGAAGTCGAGGCCGAAGTCGCTGCGCCGGAACTCGCCGGTGGCGTCGAAGCCCGCGTGCCGGCTGCCGTCCGACGGCACGTCCACGAGACCGCCGAACTCGACGTCGAAGGCGACCGGACGGGTGACGTCGCCGATGGTGAGGTCTCCGGCCATGGTCCAGTCCCCGCCCGCGCCGTCGATGCGGGTCGAGCGGAAGGTCATCGTGGGCCGCTTGTCGACGTCGAGCAGGTCCGCACTGCGCACGTGCGCGTCCCGGTCCGCGTTGCCGGTGTCGAGCGAGGCGAGCGCGACGGTCGCGGTGATCGAGGAGTCGTCGAGGGTGGTGCCGACGACCAGCTCGGCCTGGAGGTCGTTGAAGCGCCCGCGCACCTTGGAGATCCCGAGGTGGCGGATCGCGAATCCGACGCTGGAGTGCAGGGGGTCGACGGCCCAGCGGCCGGGGGTGAGCGGAAGCGTGGTGGTGGTGTTCTGCGATTCGGTGGTCATGGCTCCACGCTGCGGCCTCGGGACGGCGCGAGGAAGGCCCGGCGGAGGCTGGTAGTGACAGGGCCACCCTCGGGGCGCCGGGTCCTCTTACGATCGGTGGATGAGCGACAACGAACTCGGTGCCTTCCTGCGCGCCCGCCGCGAGGCGCTGACGCCCGCGGACGCGGGGCTGCCGGCGGGGCCGCGGCGCCGGACGCCGGGGCTGCGGCGGACGGAGCTGGCGATGCTCGCCGGGATCAGCGTCGAGTACCTGGCGAGGCTGGAGCAGGGCCGGGACCGCAACCCCTCGTCGCAGGTTCTGGGCGCCCTCAGCGACGCGCTGCAGCTGCCGCTGGACGCCCGGTTGCACCTGCGCCGGCTGCTCAAGTCCCAGGACCACCAGCACATGTGCGCGGCGGCGCCGGCGCCGGCCCGGACGGTGCGGCCGACCGTGCGGGCCCTGCTCGACCGGCTCGGGCCGACCCCGGCCGTGGTCACCAACGCGGTCGGCGAGGTCGCCGGCTACAGCGAGGGGTACGCGCTCCTCGCCGGCCCGCTGGGGATGCTCGACGGCGACCCGCCGAGCCTGCTCCGGTACGTCTTCACCGATCCGCGGGCCCGTACGGCGTACCCGGACTGGGACCGGATCGCCGACCAGCAGGTCGCCGCGCTGTACCTGCCCGTCACGCGGTCGGACCCGTACGTCGCCGAGCTGGCGCGGGAGCTGACGGTCATCGCCGGGGCCGTGTTCTCCGAGCGGTTCGCCGCCACCGGGCTGATGCGGGCGCGTTCGGGCCGGGAGCGGCTGGTGCATCCGGAGGTCGGCGAACTGCGGCTGTCGTACGAGGTGCTCGACCTGCCGGAGACCGACGGGCAGAGCATGACGGTGCAGCTGCCCGCCGACGAGGCGACCTCCGCGGCCCTTGACCGGCTGGTCGGCCGCCGGCCGGGCACCCTGCGCGCGGTCGGCGGCTGAGCGGGCGGCGCCGGGCGCCGGGGTCTCCCGGACGCACCCGTCCGCCCCCGCGCCGTACCCGGCCCCGGTCGTGTCCCGGCCGATCGCACGGGGCCACGGTCGGCCCTACCCCCGCGCGGCCTTGCGCCGGGCCCGGAGCCACTCCCTGTTCATCGCGGCGATCGAGGGCAGCGGGATCCCCTTCGGGCACGCGGTCGCGCACTCGCCGGTCAGCGTGCAGCCGCCGAAGCCCTCCGCGTCCATCTGGCCGACCATGTCGAGGACCCGGGTCTCGCGCTCCGGGGCGCCCTGGGGCAGCACGTTCAGGTGGTTGACCTTGGCCGAGGTGAAGAGCATCGCCGAGCCGTTGGGGCAGGCGGCCACGCAGGCGCCGCAGCCGATGCACTCCGCGTGCTCGAAGGCGAGGTCCGCGTCGGCCTTCGGCACCGGCGTCGCGTGCGCCTCGGGGGCCGCGCCGGTGGGGACGCTGACGTAACCGCCGGCCTGGATGATCCGGTCGAAGGCCGAGCGGTCGACGACGAGGTCCTTGACGACGGGGAAGGCCGAGGCGCGCCAGGGTTCGACGTCGATCGTGTCGCCGTCGCGGAAGGACCGCATGTGCAGCTGGCAGGTCGTGGTCCGCTCGGGGCCGTGGGCCTCGCCGTCGATGACGAGGCTGCACGCGCCGCAGATGCCCTCGCGGCAGTCGTGGTCGAAGGCGACGGGGTCGTCGCCGCGGAGGATGAGGTCCTCGTTGAGGGTGTCGAGCATCTCCAGGAACGACATGTCGGCGGAGATGCCGTCCACCTCGTAGGTGGACATGGCGCCGTCGGCGTCGGCGTTCTTCTGGCGCCAGACGCGCAGGGTGAGCTTCATGCGTAGCTCCGCTGGGTGGGGTGGACGTACTCGAAGACGAGGTCTTCCTTGTGCAGGACGGGCGCGTCGCCGCCGTTGAACTCCCAGGCCGCGGCGTACGAGAAGTCCTCGTCGCGGCGGGCGGCCTCGCCGTCGGCGGTCTGGGACTCCTCGCGGAAGTGGCCGCCGCAGGACTCGGCGCGGTGCAGGGCGTCGAGGCACATGAGCTCGGCGAGTTCGAGGTAGTCGACGATCCTGTTGGCCTTCTCCAGGGACTGGTTGAACTCCTCGCCCGTGCCCGGGACCTTGATGCGGCGCCAGAACTCGGCGCGGATCTGCGGGATGCGCTCCAGGGCCTTGCGCAGGCCGGCTCCGGTGCGCGCCATGCCGCAGTACTCCCACATCAGCTCGCCCAGTTCGCGGTGGAAGGAGTCGGGGGTGCGGTCGCCGTCGACGGCGAGGAGCAGGTGGAGCCGGTCCTCGGTCTCGGCCAGGACCTCGCGGACCACCGGGTGCCCGTCGTCGAGCGGCTCGCTGGAGGGGTGGCGCGCGAGGTAGTCGTTGATCGTGGACGGCAGGACGAAGTAGCCGTCGGCGAGGCCCTGCATCAGGGCGGAGGCGCCGAGCCGGTTGGCGCCGTGGTCGGAGAAGTTGGCCTCGCCGACGGCGAAGAGCCCGGGGACGGTGGTCTGGAGGTCGTAGTCGACCCACAGCCCGCCCATCGTGTAGTGCACGGCGGGGTAGATCCGCATGGGCGTCTCGTACGGGTTCTCGGCGGTGATCCGCTCGTACATGTCGAAGAGGTTGCCGTACTTCTCCTCGACGGCCCTGCGGCCCATCCGGGCGATGGCGTCGGCGAAGTCGAGGTAGACGCCCTGCCCGCCGGGGCCGACGCCGCGGCCCTCGTCGCAGACGTTCTTGGCGGCGCGGGAGGCGATGTCGCGCGGGACGAGGTTGCCGAAGGAGGGGTAGATGCGCTCCAGGTAGTAGTCGCGCTCCTCTTCGGGGATCTCGCCCGCGGGCCGGTGGTCGCCCCGCTCCTTGGGGACCCAGATGCGGCCGTCGTTGCGCAGGGACTCGCTCATCAGCGTGAGCTTGGACTGGTGGTCCCCGGTGCGCGGGATGCAGGTGGGGTGGATCTGGGTGAAGCAGGGGTTGGCGAAGTGGGCGCCGCGCCGGTGGGCCCGCCACACCGCGGTGGCGTTGGAGTTCATGGCGTTCGTCGACAGGTAGAAGACGTTGCCGTAGCCGCCGGAGGCGAGCACCACCGCGTCGGCGTAGTGCGTGGAGATCGTGCCGGTGACCAGGTCGCGGGCGACGATGCCGCGGGCCCGCCCGTCGACGACGATCAGGTCGAGCATCTCGGTGCGGGCGTGCAGTTCGACGTTGCCCGCGGCGATCTGCCGGGACAGCGCCTGGTAGGCGCCGAGGAGGAGCTGCTGCCCCGTCTGGCCGCGGGCGTAGAAGGTGCGGGAGACCTGGACGCCGCCGAAGGAGCGGGTGTCGAGGAGTCCGCCGTACTCGCGGGCGAAGGGCACGCCCTGGGCGACGCACTGGTCGATGATCTCGACGGAGATCTGGGCGAGGCGGTGGACGTTGGACTCGCGGGCGCGGAAGTCGCCGCCCTTGACGGTGTCGTAGAACAGGCGGTGCACCGAGTCGCCGTCGTTGCGGTAGTTCTTGGCGGCGTTGATGCCGCCCTGCGCGGCGATGGAGTGGGCCCGGCGCGGGGAGTCCTGGTAGCAGAACTGGACGACGTGGTAGCCCTGTTCGGCCAGGGTGGCGCCGGCGGAGCCGCCGGCGAGTCCGGTGCCCACGACGATGACGGTGTGCCTGCGCCGGTTGGCGGGGTTGACCAGCTTGGCCTGGAACCGGCGGGTGTCCCAGCGCTCGGCGATGGGCCCGGCGGGTGCCTTGTGGTCGACGGCGGGCTCCCCCACCGTGTAGTCGAGGTAGCTCATGTCAGCTCACCACTCCGGTCATGACGGCGACGGGGACGGAGACGAAACCCGCGGTCAGGGCGAGCGCGAGCCCGTTCGCGAGGAACTTGAGGACGCGCTCGCGGCGGGCGTCGCCGACGCCGAGGGTCTGGGCGGCGCTCCAGAAGCCGTGCCGGACGTGCAGGCCGACGGCGATCATGGCGACGATGTAGACGAGGTTGCCGTACCAGGTGGAGAAGGTGTCCACGATGTTCTGGTACGGGTGGCCCTCCTGGAATCCGCCGGGGTGCGCGGTGCCGGTGGTCAGGTCCAGGATGTGCCAGACGATGAACAGGGCGACGATCACCCCGCCCCAGCGCATGGTGCGGGTCGCGTAGGTGGAGCGCCTCCGCCGGTGCACGTAGGCGGTGGGGCGGGCCTTGATGTCGCGCCTGCTCAGCTGGAAGGCGGACACGACGTGGGCCACGACGGCGGCGACGAGCACGATCCGGACGAGCCAGAGCGCCCAGGAGTGGTGCAGGACGGGCGCGCCCATGGTGCGCAGCCAGTGGCCGTAGGCGTTGAACTCCTCGGGGCCGAAGAAGACCTTGAGGTTGCCCATGACGTGGGCGACCAGGTAGCCGAGCATGAGGAGGCCGCTGACGGCCATGACCGTCTTCTTGCCGATCGTGGACGTCCAGAAGCCGCGTGACCGCTTCGGGGACGGCGGTCGGCCGGTGCCCCGGTCCGCCGGGGCCGTCGTCTTCGTTGCCAGAGCCATGCCGTCGACGCTAGGGCCGGAAGGCCCGAGAGGTCTAAGACATGGTCCGGCTCATCTCGATAGGCTGAGCCTATGCAGTTCCAGCAGCTCCTGTACTTCGTCGCGGTGGCCGAGACCCGCCACTTCACCCGCGCCGCGGAGCGGGTCCACGTCTCCCAGCCCTCCCTGTCGCAGCAGATCCGGGCCCTGGAGCAGGAGCTGGGCGCGGAGCTGTTCAGCCGCGCGCGGGGCAACATCACGCTCACGGACGCCGGTGAGGCGCTGCTGCCGCTGGCCCGCCGGATCCTCGCGGACACGGACACCGCGCGGCACGAGGTGCAGGAGCTGGCGCAGCTGAAGCGCGGACGGGTGCGGCTCGGAGCGACCCCGAGCCTGTGCACGGGCCTGCTGCCGGACGTGCTGCGCGCCTTCCACGACCTGCATCCGGGGATCCGGCTGCTCATCGAGGAGGGCGGCTCGCACGACCTCGTACGGGAGCTGGCGCGCGGCGCCCTCGATCTGGCGCTGGTGGTCCTGCCGCTGCCGACGCCTTCGCCGGCGCTCACGACGGTGGAGCTGCTGACCGAGGACCTCGTGGTGGTCTCGTCGGCCGCCGCGCCCGCGCCGCGCCGGCCGGTACGGATCGCGGACCTGCGCGAGCATCCCCTGGTGATGTTCCGGCACGGCTACGACCTGCGGGAGCTCACCGTCGCGGCGTGCCGCGCGGAGGGTTTCGAGCCGTCGTTCACGGTGGAGGGCGGGGAGATGGACGCCGTCCTGGGCTTCGTCCGGGCGGGGCTGGGGCTGGCGGTGGTGCCGGCCATGGTGGCGGCCCGGACGGGACGTGACCTGCGGGTCACGGCGCTGGCCCGTCCCGGGCTGCGGCGGACGATCGCGCTCGCGCACCGCAGCGACGTGGCCCCGCCCCGGGCGGCCCGCGAGCTGCAGAAGCTGCTGCTGCGCTCCGGGCGCGGCCCGGGGCGCGAGGCCTGAGCCGGCCTACCGGGGGCGCGGAGCCCCGCACCCCCGGCGCCCCGCGGCCGGCGGCGGCGCGCCGCGGCGGCCCGGCGGGGCGTTCCGGCTACACCGCGTCCGCGAGCAGCAGGGCGTGGATCCGGTCGGGGGCGCCCGGGCGGGCGT
The DNA here is from genome assembly GCF_050917515.1 of Streptomyces sp. JL2001. Lineage (NCBI taxonomy): Bacteria > Bacillati > Actinomycetota > Actinomycetes > Kitasatosporales > Streptomycetaceae > Streptomyces > Streptomyces sp. JL2001. The sequence continues at coordinate 1,016,510 of NZ_CP169421.1, forward strand.
AGTACCAGCCCTGTGCCGTGTCGCAGCCCAGTTCGCGCAGCTGCTGCGCCTGGGCGCCCGTCTCGACGCCCTCGACGGTGACGGCGAGTTTCAGGCTGTGCGCCAGCGAGACGATCCCTTCGACGATCTTCAGGTCCACCGGGTCGGCCGGGTGCTGCTGCATGCCCCGGGTGAAGGAGCGGTCCAGCTTGAGGACGCTGACCGGCAGCCGTCGCAGGTTCGCGAGGTTCGAGTAGCCGGTGCCGAAGTCGTCGAGCGCGATGTCCACCCCCATCTCGGCGAGCTGGCGCAGCGGCTTGAGCAGGTCGTCGTCCGCCCCTATCAGCGCGGACTCGGTGACCTCCAGGCACAGGGCACCCGGCTCGAGTCCGGAGCGCTCCAGCACGTCGACGGTGTCGGCGACCAGGCGCGGGTGGTGCAGCTGGGTCGGCGAGAGGTTGACGTTGATCCGCAGGGGGCCGCCGTCGGAGTGCCGCGTCTGCCAGAAGCGGGCCTGGCGTACGGCCTCCTCCAGCACCCAGCGGCCGAGCGGGACGATCAGCCCGGTGTTCTCCGCGAGCGGGATGAACCGGTCCGGTCCGAGCACGCCGTGCTGCGGATGGCACCACCGCACGAGCGCCTCCGCGCCGTGCACGGTGCCGTCGCCGAGGTGCACCAGCGGCTGGTACTCGATGAAGAACTCGCCGCGTTCCAGGGCGGCCGGCAGCGCGGTGGTCAGTCCGTGCCGGGTGATCGCCCGGGCGTCCGCCTCGGCGTCGGCGAACTCGAAGCGGTTGCCGCCCGCCGACTTGGCCCGGTACATCGTGATGTCGGCGCTGCGCAGCACCTCGGCGGCGGTCCGCTCCCCCGCCGGCCCCTCGACCACGCCGACGCTGCCGCGCACGGTCAGTTCGCGGCCGTCGACCCCGATCGGGGTCGCCAGGGACGCCAGGATGCGGTTGGCCAGTTCCACGACCTCCCGCTCGGTGTGCGGTCCGGTGGTCAGGGCGACGAACTCGTCTCCGCCGAGCCGGGCCACCATCTCGCCGGGCGCGGTGGCGCAGCTCTGCAGCCGGTCGGCGACCTCGACGAGGAGCCGGTCGCCGGCCGAGTGGCCGAGGCTGTCGTTGATGGCCTTGAAGCCGTCGAGGTCGAGGTAGCAGAGGCCGAAGCGGGCGCCCTCGGCCGGGGCGAGCGCCTTCTCCAGGCGCTCGAAGAACAGGGTCCGGTTCGGCAGCCCCGTGAGGGCGTCGTGGGTGGCCTCGTAGCGCAGCCGCAGGTTGAGCAGCCGCCGCTCGGTGGTGTCCTCCATCAGCGCCAGCTGGTACTGCGGGAAGCCCTCGGCGTCCCGCAGCAGCGAGACGGTGAGGTTGGTCCACAGGACGGTGCCGTCGCCGCGGTAGTAGGGCTTCTCGACGCGGTAGTGCTCGCGTTCGCCGCGGACGAGCTCGTCGTAGAGCCGCCAGACGTGCGGGGCGTCCTCGGGGTGGGCCCATTCACTGACGTTCTTGCTGCGGACGTGGTGCTCCAGGCCGCCGAACATCCGGGTGAGGGTCTCGTTGACCTCCAGCACGTTGCCTTCGAGGTCGGCGATCGCGATGCCGATGGCCGCGCCCTCGAAGACGGCGCGGAAGCGGGTCTCGGTGGCGTGCAGGGCGACTTCGGCGGCGCTGCGGGCGGAGAGCGAGGAGCGGGCGATGGCCTCCTGCTCGACGAGGGTGCGCTCGCGCAGGGCCTGGGCGAAGCCGGCGGCCATGGCGTGCTGGAGCCGCGAGCAGCGGGCCCGCAGCTCCTCGCCGTGGGTGTCCTGCTCCGTGCCGCAGTACAGCACGAGGTAGGAGTCGATGACCCCGAGCGTGCGGCTGAGGGCGTCCGGGTCCGTGCAGTGGACGGCCACGAGGGCGGCGCCCGCGCGGTGGGCGGGCGCCGTGTCGAAGGACCGGTCGTGCAGCGCGGTACGCAACTCGCGGGCGAGGGGCAGCAGGTGGCCCTCGAACTCGGCGCGGGTCAGCGAGGTGGCGGTGACCGGGAAGATGGCCCGGCTCCAGATGGTCACGAACCGCCTGAGTCTGTCCTCGAGCCCGTCCGGTTCCGCGCCGGAACCGGACGGCTGCGACGGCACCTTCACGCCTTGCGCCCCACCCCTGCGAAGCCGGAGAAGGCGTAGGGATCCTCCTCCTCGGCCGGGCTGTCGGGCCGCCAGTCGGGCATGGAGACCAGGCCGGGCTCGACGAGTTCGCACCCGTCGAAGAAGCGGGCTATCTCCTCGCGGGAGCGCATCACGAGGGGGTTGCGGATGTTCCGGTAGACCCCGACGGCGCCGCCGGCCTGCTCCTCCGGGAGCGGTATGCCCTCGTAGGAGGCGTGGGTGAGGATCACGAGGCTGCCGGGGGCGAGCGCGTCGATGAGCTCGGCGACGGCCCGCTGCGGCTCGTCCTCGTCCTCCAGGAAGTGCAGGACGGCGACGAGCAGCAGCGCCGCCGGACGCCCCAGGTCGAGCAGCCCGGTGACCTCGGGGCTGCGCAGGATCTCCTGCGGCTTGCGCAGGTCGGCCGCGACGACGGCGGTGCCCGCGTTGCCCTCCAGGACGGCGCGGCTGTGCGCGACGGCGACCGGGTCGTGGTCGACGTAGACGACGCGGGCGTCCGGGGAGGCCGCCTGGGCGACCTCATGGGCGTTGCCGAAGGTGGGTATGCCGGAGCCGATGTCGAGGAACTGGGTGATGCCGTTGTCGACGGCGTGGCGCACGGCGCGTCGCATGAAGGCACGGTTCGCCTGCATGATCTTGGGCAGCCCCGGCATGAACTCCATGGCCTTGCGGGCCGCGTCCCGGTCGACCTCGAAATTGTGCGAGCCGCCCAGATAGAAGTCGTACATACGGGACACGCTCGGGACCGAGATATCGATACCCGGCGGGGCCCAGGCGGGACGCTCCATCAAAGTCTCCAACAAGTCGCCACGGGGGGTGCGGCCATGTGTTCGCGGCCGGTGTTCGAGCCGAGGCTACTGATCGCCCGCCAAGAGGGCGAGTAGAAACGGAAATTCGCGATCCGTTCTTGGTCACACGCCAATGGCACGTGCGATCAGAACGAAGAGATCGCGCCTACTGGCCGTGCACATTCACGTGCACGCGGACGTGCGTCCGGCCCGCCGTCACCGAGGGGGTGACGGCGGGCCGACCGGCCGGATGCGCGGCGCGGGGGACCTACTTGGGCGCTCCGACCAGCTTTCCCTGGGGCGAGACGGCGTACCAGGTGCCGCCCACTCCCTGGCCATTGGTGTCTCCGGGCTCCTCGTCGCCCGCGAAGGTGTAGAGCGGCCAGCAGTCCATGGTCTGCTGCTTGATGCCGTCAGGACGGTTGAAGGTGACGAATCCCTTGGTGCTGATGCCCTCGGTGTCCTTCTTGTCGACAGGGGCGACAACCGGCCACTTCTCCAGGCAGGCGCCGACACAGGCGGTCTTCATGGGCCAGGCGGAATCCTTCTTGAAGCGGTAAACCGTCATTCCGCGCGAATCGACCACGATGTCACCGAGCTTGGGGTCCTTTCGCACCGAGAGCCCGGCGAGGTCCGAACCGGAATCCTCACTACCGGCCTCTTCGGCGGCCGGGGCCGCCTTCTTGCCGTCGGGGGCGGCGGCGAACCAGGTACCGCCCACTCCCTGCCCGTTGGTGTCGCCGGCCTTGGTGTCCTTCGCGTACCGGTACATCGGCCAGCCGCCGATGGTGAGCTGCTTCGTCCCGTCGGCGCGCACGACCTGACCCAGTTCGGCGGCACCCACGCCGTCCGGCGCCTTGGCGCCGACCGCGCTCACGACCGGCCACGCCTTGGCGCAGTCGCCCTCACAGGTGGCCCGGGGCGGGTTGGCCGAGTCCTTGTCGAAGCGGTAGAGGGTGAAGCCCTCGCTGTCGGTGACGACCTTGCCGAGCTTCGGGTCGTCCTGGACCTCCAGCTGCCCGGCGGACTTCGCGGCCTCGGCCGCTCCGCTGCCGGACCCGTACCCGTCGTTGCCGTACCCGTTCTCGGCGGGAGCCCCGGCCGGCTTCGCGGCGCCCGCGGGCTGACCGCCCAGCGTCTGGTCGCCCTGCTCCTGGCCGCACGCCGTCGTGAGTGCGAGTACGGCCACCGCCGTCACCGCGAGTGCGGCGTTCCTCCAGGTCTTCATGTCAACTCCCGTTGATTCATAGCTTGTTGGGGTGGCGTGGGCTGCCGTTCCTGGTCATGGATACGGAGCACGCCGGCCGCGTACTCAACGGATCTCGAAACTTTTTCGCCCGAACGTCAAACCGGTGCACTCCGAGAACCCCTCCATCCGGCGAATCCGCCGCGATTCCCGGCGTGGTGAGCCCGTCCTGTGATCATGCTCGTCGGCGTGTCTCTGTACGGATCCCTTCTGGCCCGGCCCCTGGCGGCCACCGCACTGGTGTGGCTGCTGGCCGCTCCGGCACCCGCCGCCGCCGATGCCTGCGCCTACGCCGTCACCGGCCCGGGCGACTCGAACACCTCGGTCGCGGTGGCCGGCCCGGGCGCGTGCTCCCCCACACCCACGCCGCCCCCGCCGACGCCCAGCCCCTCGCCGACGCCGCCCCCGCCGACGCCCACACCACGGCCCACACCGAAGCCACCACCACCACCGCCGCCGCCCGTCACCCGCCCCGCACCCCCGCCGACGCCGACCCGGACACCGCCTCCCCCGCCCCCGGCCAGGAGGGCCCAGCCGCCCGCTCCGGCGCCGCCTCCCCCGCCTCCCCCGCCTCCCCCGTCACCCTCCCCGTCCCTGAGCCCCCGCCCGGCTCCCCCGCCCCCCGTCGCCCTGCCCGCCTACCGCCGGACCGCGCGGGCCGAGCCCGAGGGCGGCCCCTCCCTCGTGTCCATGACGCTGCTCGTCACCGCCCCCGCGGTGCTCGCGACCGCGATCCTGCGCGCCCGCTCCCGCTGAGCCCCGCCGAAGGAAGCCCACATGTCCGAATGGCTCGTCCTGTCCATCGCGATGGCCGCCGCCTGCGCCGTCGTGCTCACCATCGTCGTCATCAACCACCGGAGGATCACCGACGACGACGACCCCAGCGAGACCCCCGACGTCATCGAGTACATGACGATGATGATCGGCGTGGTGTACGCGATCGTGCTCGGCCTGGCCATCGCCGGCGTCTGGGAGGCACGCAGCGCCGCCCAGGAGACGGTGCGCCAGGAGGCCCAGGCCCTGCACGAGATCTCGGCGCGGGCCGAGGTCTACCCGGTCGACGTCCGGACCCGGATCCGCGCCGACGTCGACGCCTACGTCTCCTACGTCGTGGGGGACGAATGGCGCCACATGTCGGAGCGTGAGGAGCTGAGCGAGAGGGGCACCGAACTCCTCGACCGGATCCGCCGCGACGTGACCGACTACCGGCCCGCCGACGACCACGAGGGCCAGGCGTACCAGCCGCTGGTGGACCAGGTCGCGGTGGTCGACGACGCCCGGGGCGCGCGGGGCCAGAGCGCGGGGGCCACCATGCCCGGGGTCGTGTGGTTCGGCCTGATCATCGGCGCTCTCGTGACGGTGGGGCTGATCTTCACCCTCCAGATCCGGCGGACCGGACGCGAACTGCTGCTCGCGGGGCTGTTCAGCGCCATGATCGCGTTCCTGCTCTTCCTCATCTGGGACTTCGACGCACCGTTCGGACGGGGGATCTCGGCGACGGCGACCCCGTTCACCGACCTCTTCCCCCATCTCGCGGACTGACGGGTCCGTTCGGACACCGCGGCACGGCGTGTCGATGGGCCGGCCGGGGGACACCGGTGCCCCATTCGCGCGCCTGGGATCGCGGTTGTGATAGTGCACTCCTAGCGTTTCGGGCATCGAGGTGCATATCAGGCCATTCGTGGAAACCGCTTCCGCACCTGCTCCTCGGGACCCGGAGGATTCACCATGCGCGCGATACGTGCCGCGTCCGCCGCCCTACTGGGGGCGGCCACCCTCGCTCTGGCCGCTCCCGTCGCCGCCGCGGCGGACGGCGCCCCCGCACCGAACCCGCGGGCGGCCCGGGCCAAGGCGCCCGGCGACTTCGTCGTCTCGCCCTCGGTCGTCGCACCGGGCGGGCGGGTGACCCTGAGCGCTCCCGGCTGCGCCAGTACGGCGACGGCCTCGGCGGGCATCTTCGACACGGTGACCATCCCGCCGGGTGCCACGGCCACCGCGCTCGTGGACTCCGACGCCAGGCGGGGTGCCGTCTACACGGTCACGTTCAACTGCACCGGCGGCGTCCAGGAATCCGTCACGCTGACCATCACGGGCACGCCCACGGCCACACCCACGATCAGCTCGACGGTGCTCACTCCCCCGCGCGGGGTGCAGGGCGGCCTCGGCGGCTCCGTGGACGGGATCGACACCGCGACCCTGGCGGTCGGCTCGGGCCTGGTCCTCGCCGCCGCCACCGGCCTGGTCCTCGTCGTTCGGCGCCGGGCACAGCCCACCCGGGGCCGGCGCCACTGACGGTCGGGTCGGGTCCCCAGCGGGACCCGCCCCCCGACCCGTCCCGCAACGCCCGTCGCCCCCGGATCCTGGGATCAGGATCCGGGGGCGACGGGCGTGCGGCCGACCGGGAGGTTCGACCCGTCAGGCGCTGGTGCCGCTCATACGGCGACGGCGGACGATGAACAGACCGCCGCCGAGCGCGGCCGCGGCGACGAGCGAGCCGCCGACGGCCATCTCCGTGGAGCTCGGCGCGAGCGAGCCGCCGAGTCCGCCCTGCGAGCCCTGGCCGGCGAGCACGCGGAACGACTGCGTGAGCGTCCGGCCGTTGCACTGGACGGCCAGGTTGTACTGACCGGGCGTGGCGTTGTTGTGGATCCGGGCGGTGGCGGTGGAGACACCGTTGTTGTTGCCGGAGAGGGTGGTCGTCGGGAAGGCGTTGGACGTGACCGTGCCTCCGGCGCAGCCGCGGACGGTGATGGTGAGGGTCGAGCCCTGGTGGACGGCGAAGGGGCTGACCGTGACGCTGTTGGCGCCGTCCCCGCCGCGGTCCACCTGGTAGGGGCTGACGGTGAGGCTGGTGGGCCCGTGGGTGGCGGCGGCGAGGGGGGCCGCGAGCCCGACCGCCGCGAAAGCGGTGGCGGCCACCGCCAGAGTGCGTGCAGCACGCATGGTTGAACCTCCAGTGGAAGACGCCCCAAAGCGGTGCTCCGGGATATTCGACGAGTACGCCTTCCATGACGAACCCTCACAAGCCGGGACGATCCACGCATGTCGGCACTGGTCCACCCCGGTGAGCCGACACGCCGAGGAAAGCGGCTCGAAACTGACGGAGGCGCAGGTCACACCCCGTCAGGCCGCTTATCTGACGATTACTCGGATGGGTCATCGCACCGTCACCCCTGACGCCCCGCCCTCCTCGCCCACGAGGGAGTCCGCAGGCGGCCCGTAGGCCCCCCTCGCGTCCGGCCGCCACCCGTTCGGTCCGCCCTGATCGCCGGTCGGGCCCACCGCACTTACCGTTCTGACGACGCCACGAAGGGAGAATCATGAGCCCCAAGGACTTCAGCGTCTTCGAGCCGAGGAGGCGCCAACCGTGGGGTGTCCTGGCTCTCGTCATGCTCTCCGGCCTGGCGATGATGCGCAATGGAGTCGACGTCGAGCTCGGCCCGCCCCAGCCCGCGGCGGCCGCCCGTCCGGACACCCGGCCGATCGGGGTCCCGCCCTCGACTCCCGACGGACTGGAGCCGCTGCCGTACGCGCCCGCGTCACGGGTGAAGATCCCGGCGATCGACGTCGCGGCACCGGTGATCGACGTGGGGCTCGACGCGGACGGCTGGATCGAGGCGCCGCCCCCGCAGGACCCGAACCTGGCCGGCTGGTACCAGAACGGCATCGCGCCCGGACAGCGCGGCACCGCCGTGGTCGTCGGGCACGTCGACAACACGGCCGGACCGGCGGTGTTCTACGGGCTCGGCTCGCTGGACAAGGGCCAGCACATCGAGGTCGAGCGGTACGACGGCCGGGTGGCCGTCTTCGAGATCTACGGCGTGGAGGTGTACTCCAAGCAGAACTTCCCCGGCGTCCAGGTCTACGCCGACCAGGGCGTGCCCGAACTGCGGGTCATCACCTGCGGCGGCGGCTACTCGCGGGCGAACGGCTACGAGGGCAACGTCGTCGTCTACGCACGGATGGTGGGCTCACGCTGAGCCCGGCACGACGGGCCCCCGGCGCGCTTCGCGCCGGGGGCCCGTCGTGCCGTCAGCGTCCGGGCACCGTGATGCCGTAGCCCGAGTCCAGGAGTTCGGGCAGGTAGCGGCGCAGCGCCGCCACGCTCTGCGAGCGGTTGCCGCCGGCGTCGTGGTTGAGCACCACGGCGCCGGGCGCGGCACCGTCCCGCACGCGGCGGACGATGGCGTCGGTACCGGGCTCCTTCCAGTCGAGGGTGTCGACGGTCCAGGCCAGCGGCTCCATCCCCAGTTCGGCGCCGATCTCGAAGGAGTGCTTGTTCCAGGCCCCGTAGGGGGCGCGGTACCAGGCCGGGGCCGCGCCGATGGTCCGCTCGACGATGTCGCTGGTGGAGCCGAGTTCGTCGCGGATGCGGGAGGGCCGCAGTCCGGGGACGAGCGGGTGGGACCACGAGTGGTTGCCCACCACGTGCCCGTCGTCGGCCATCTCCCGCAGCAGGTCCTGGTTGTCGACGGCCATCTCCCCGCAGACGAAGAACATGGCCCGGCAGCCGTGCCGGCGCAGGATGGCGAGGATCTCCGGTGTGTAGCGGGGGTCGGGGCCGTCGTCGAAGGTCAGCACCAGGGCGCGGCCGATGCCGGACACCTGCAGGAAGGGGCGCTGCCGGACCGGTGGAAGCGCCCGGCGGAAGGCCGGCGGCGCGTAGGCCGTCATCGGCTGGAGCCGGTACGCGCCGGGGTTCTGCCGGACGGCGGCCGGTGGGCCGGCGGCCGGACCGGAAGCGGGAGCGCCGCCGACGGCGGGGCTGCGGCCGGGAGCCGGAGCCCCGCCGTCCGGCTTTCCGAGGCGGTCGGCGGTGAGGACGCCGACCGTGGCGGTGGCCCCCAGGGCGGCGGCCAGGCGCAGCACTGCCCGGCGCCCAGTGGGCTTCTCATCGTTTTTCATGACTAACTGCTTGCACGGCGGAGGGTCGGGGGCGGCCATCCACACCGGCCGCCGGTCCGAAAGCACCCGATGAGCCGATGGCCTCGAAGGGTGACCGGGGCTGGGAGTTCCCCGCCTAAGGGCTGTCCCGTAATCCGCGGTGGGTTGGCGCACGGCGTCGGATGCGGTGCATCGCAAGGCGGAGGGTCGCTCTCATACTGGGCGTATTCGGGCGATCCGACAACGCAGCGAGGGGCCGTAGCCGGCGTCGTGCGCCCGCCGGGGATTACGGGACAGCCCTTACTCCTCGGCCATCACCAGTCCGTCCTTCGCCGCCCCGCGGCCGAGGACGACCTTGCGGATGGTGTCCCGTACGCCGGTGTACCGGACGGCGCCGCCCTTGATCGCGGCGTTCAGGTCGACCACCCGTCCCCTGTCGGTGTCGAACCACTGCGGGACGAACTCCGCCCGGGTGACGTCCCAGCGGCTCCCGGGCGCGGTCGGCGGGGTGAAGGTGAAGCGGGCCAGGGTGCCCTGGTTGCCGCGGGGGTCGTACTCGCCCGAGTGGTTCACCATCCGGCCCGCGATCTGGTCGCCCATGCCGTAGACGATCCAGGTCCCGTTGACCTTCTCGTACGCCTGCGGGACATGGGCGTGGGTGCCCAGGATCAGGTCGATGTCCGGGCGGCCGCCGCTGTGCGAGGCGGTCAGGGACCTGCCGAGCGTCTGCTGTCGCCCGTCGGGCGCGGTCTGCCACTCGGTGCCCCAGTGGATGCTGACGACGACCACCTCGGCCCCGGCCTTCCGGGCGGCCCGGGCGTCGGCGACGATCCGCCGCTCGTCGATCAGGTTGACCGCCCACGGCTGCCCCTCGGGCATCGGGTAGCCGTTGGTGTCGTAGGTGTACGCGAGTTGGGCGACGGTCGCGTCGCCGGCCTTCAGCAGGGTGGGGCGGGCCGCCTCCCGCTCGGTCCGGGCCGATCCGGCGTGCCGCACGCCGGCCCGGTCGAGGGCGTCGAGGGTCCGGGCGAGGCCGGCGGCGCCGTCGTCCAGGGTGTGGTTGGAGGCGGTGGAGCAGGAGTCGTAGCCGGTGGCCCGGAGGGCGGCGGCGATCTGGGGCGGCGACGTGAAGGCGGGGTAGCCGGTGAAGGGGCCGCCCTCCGGGCCGTAGACGGTCTCCATGTGACAGATCGCCAGGTCGGCCCCGGAGACGACCGGCGCGACGCCCGCCAGCATCGGCGTGAAGTCGTGCCCCCGGCCGCCCGCGTCCGCGGCCGCCTGGTCGATGACCGAGCTGTGCGGCAGCACGTCGCCCGAGGCGACGAGCGTGAACCCGGTACGGGCCGAGGCGCCTCCGCCGACCGCGGAGGGCGCGCCGGGGCGTTCGGGGGTCTGCCGCGCGGGCGGGCCGGCGGGGGTGCGGACGGGACCGGCACAGCCGGCCGCCGCGGTGAGCAGGACGACGGCGACGGCCACCGCCCCGCGTCTGGTGCGCTGGATCATCGGCCGGCCTCCGCCATTCATACGATGAACATCTGACCGTATGAATTCACAGCGGATATTTTGCACAGTCAAGAGACAAAGCCGCTTCGGACGTCAAACCATGCCGAATCGGATGCAGCGATCGCCGCCGACCGTTCACCGCACCACTCGCCGCTCGGTGCGACCGTTCGTCGCACACCGTTGTCCGTTCCCTGTCCCTCGCCGCCCGCATGCGTTCGTATACGCCCCGTGGGACGACGAGCCGGCAGGAGAGGTGTGGAGCATGACAACGGCGACGACGGACGAGAGGGCCCTCGCGGAGCTGCAGCGTGAACACGGCCCGGCACTGCTCGGCTTCCTGCTCGGCCTGACCTACGGCGACCAGCAGCGGGCCGAGGACCTCGTGCAGGAGACCCTGGTCCGCGCCTGGCTGCACCCCGAGGCGTTCGACGGGCCCTACACCTCCATGCGCCCCTGGCTCTTCACCGTGGCCCGGCGGCTGGCCATCGACGCCCGCCGCTCACGGCTCGCCCGCCCCGCCGAGATCGGCGACGGCGTCCTCGCCGCCACCCCCGACCCGGCCGACGCCACCGAGTCCGCGGTCGCCGCGCTCGACGTACGCGCGGCCGTCCGGTGCCTGAGCCCCGAACACCGCGCCGTCCTGGTCCGGCTCTACTTCCACGGCCTGACCGTCAACGAGGCCGCCGCCGACCTCGGCATCCCCGCCGGCACGGTGAAGTCCCGCTCGCACTACGCGCTGCGCCAGCTCGGGCACCGGCTGCCCGGCTACCGGCCGGGCCGCAGGAGCGTTGCCCGCCCGCGGGCCGGGGCCCCACAATGACCGCGTGACGCTGACTCTCGCCGCCGCGGACAAGGTACTCGCCGACAACTTCGCCCCCTGGGTGCTCGATCTGGGGCTCTCGGTGATCGCCCTCGACGAGCAGGGGGCCGTCCTCAGACTCCCCTGGTCCGACCGGCTGGCCCGCGAGGGCGGCGGGCTCAGCGGCCAGGCCCTGATGGCCGCCGCCGACACGGCCACGGTGATCGCGGTGGCCGCGGCCCGCGGCGGCTTCGTGCCGATGACGACGGTGCAGCAGTCGATCAGTTTCCAGCGGCCGGTGCTCGGCACGGACGTCCTGGTTCGGGCCCGCCTCACCAAGGCCGGGAAGCGGATGGCCTTCGCCGACATCACCATGACGGCCGAGGGCACGGACGAGACTGCGGCACACGCCACGGCGGTCTACGCCCTGCTCGGCTGAGTCCCGGCCGGGGGCCGGGCCGGGAACCGTCCCGGCCGTGGTCCCACACGCCTCGGAGGCACTCCCGGACCCCCTCCCTCCCACCAGCACCGATCCGGCGGGAGAACGTATCCGAAACCACACAGGCGAGTTGAGTAAAGAGCGACCCGTACGCGTCTTCCTCGGTGGAGGCTCGTCCTCGGGATCCTCGCACTCTGCGTCCGGGAGAAGGTGGGAACGTTGCTGCCCGAAAGCACGAACGGCACCAGCGGAGGCGGCCTCGCCGTCCCGATGGCCTGGCTGTGTGCCGAGTTCATAGCCGACGACCTGCTGCGGGCGGGCTGTCTCGTCGAGCCCGGCTCGCTGGAGTACCGGGCCGGCCGGCAGACCCTGGCGCTCACCATCCACCTCTGCGAGGGCGCCGACGCCTCCTCCGGGGCGCGGACCGTGGGCCGGCTCGACGAGTGGCTGTCGCGGACCGCGTACGACCACCCCTGGCCCCAATGGGTGCGCGAACGGCTCACCGAGCGGGTCAGGGCGGGCGAGACCGGTCCGGATCTCGCCCTGGCCCGGGAAACCTGGCGGCAGCTGGAGGCGACCCAGTTACGGGCCGTGGACCTGGGCGGTCCGCCCCCGGGCGGAGGGCCCGGCGCCGCGATCGACGAGGCGGACCAGGTCTGGCTGCCGGCCTGGAAGCTGGGGCTCCCGCTCTGCCATCTGGCCCTGCACCTGTACTGAGCCGGCCCGGCGGACGGGCGGGCCCGGGGCCCGGGACACCCCACGGGCGGCCTCGGCCTGCCGGCCGCACGACCTCACGGGGCGGCCGTACGGTGCACACCCGCCCGGTACTTGGGGATCCGGACCGTCACCTTCATCCCCGCGCCGACCCCGGTATCGATGACGAGGCCGTACTCCGGCCCGTAGACCTGCCGCAGCCGCTCGTCGACGTTGGACAGGCCGATGCCGGACGTGGAGGGCCGCTCGCCGCGCAGGATCGCGCGCAGCACGGCCGGGTCCATGCCGACGCCGTCGTCCTCGATCGTCACCACGGCCTCCGCGCCCGCGTCCCGAGCCGCGATCGTGACCCGGCAGACGTGCACGGAGTCCTCCAGACCGTGCTTGACGGCGTTCTCCACCAACGGCTGGAGGCAGAGGAAAGGCAGGGTCACCGGCAGGACCTCGGGCGCGATCTGCAGGGTGACCTTCAGGCGGTCGCCGAACCGCGCCCCGGCCAGGGCCAGATACTGCTCGATCGACCGCAGTTCGTCGGCGAGCTGGGCGAACTCGCCGTGCCGCCGGAACGAGTAGCGGGTGAAGTCGGCGAACTCCAGCAGGAGTTCGCGGGCCCGCTCGGGGTCGGTGCGGACGAAGGAGGCGATGGCCGCGAGCGAGTTGAAGATGAAGTGCGGGGAGATCTGGGCGCGCAGGGCGCGGATCTCCGCCTCGACGATCCTGGTCCGCGAGCGGTCCAGCTCGGCCAGTTCCAGCTGTACGGAGACCCAGCGGGCGACCTCCGTCGCCGCCCGTACGAGGACGGCCGACTCGCGTGAGCCGTAGGCGACGAGGGCACCGAGCACGCCGTCCTCGCCGGTGAGCGGGGCGATCACCGCCCACCGCAGCGGGCATTCGACGTCCGCGCACCCGGCGTGCGCCGACTGGCTGCGGCCGGACGCGAGGACCTCGGCGACCTGGTCCATGACGTGGGCGCGGTGGTGGTCGTCGCCCGGACCGTCCCAGGCGAGGACGGCGGACCGGTCGGTGAGGCAGAGCGCCTCGGTGCCCAGGAGCGAGCGCAGCCGGCGCGCTGCCCTGCGGGCCGTCTCCTCGGTCAGGCCGGCGCGCAGGGGCGGGGCGGCGAGGGAGGCCGTGTGCAGGGTGTGGAAGGTGGCCCGCTCCACCGGGGTGCCCAGGTCGAGGTCGGCGGCCCGGGCGCCGCGGCGGGCGGCGAGGCGTCCCAGGGCGAATCCGGCGGCCAGCAGCAGGGCCGCGCCGGCGACCGCGGCGGCGACCGCCATCCCGGTCATCGCGCCGCCCCCTCGCGTGGGCGCCCGGAGGCGGGACCGGGGTCCCGCGGGTGCTCCGGGGCGGCGCCCGTGAACTCCTCCGGCAGGTGCAGCCGCGCGAGGAGCGCCGGCGTGCCCTGCGGGATGTGGCGGGGGGTGGCGAGGGAGACCAGGACCATCGTCAGGAACCCGAGCGGCACCGACCAGACGGCCGGCCAGGCCATGAGGGTGTGCGGCCAGCCCTCGGGCGGCAGTCCGGCCCGCGTCGCCATCACCGCGGTGAGCGCGGAGCCGCCGCCGAGCAGCAGTCCCGCCATGGCGCCGGGCGGGGTGAGCCGCCGCCACCAGATGCCGAGGACGAGCAGCGGGCAGAAGGAGGAGGCGGAGACCGCGAAGGCGAGGCCGACGGCGTCGGCGACCGGCACCTTGGAGGCGACGACGCCCACCGCGAGCGGGACGGCGGTGGCCAGCAGGGTCGCGAGGCGGAAGTGCCGTACCCCGCGGGAGGGCAGGACGTCCTGGGTGAGGACCCCGGCGACCGACATGGTCAGTCCGGAGGCCGTCGACAGGAACGCGGCGAACGCCCCGCCGGCGAGCAGGGCGCCCAGCAGGTCGCCCAGGACCCCGCCGACCATCCGGTCCGGCAGGACGAGCACGGCGGCGTCGGCGGCCCCGGTGAGGGCGAGTTCGGGCGCGTAGATCCGGCCGAGCGCGCCGTACACCGGCGGCAGCAGGTAGAACGCGCCGACCAGGCCGAGTACGACGAGGGTGGTGCGGCGCGCGGCGCGGCCGTTCGGGCTGGTGTAGAAGCGGACGGCGACGTGGGGCAGCCCCATGGTGCCGAGGAAGGTCGCGAGGATCAGCCCGTAGGTGGCGTACAGCTGGTGGCCGTCGCGCCCGCCGGCCAGCGGCTGCGACCAGCCGAGCGGATCGGAGCCGGCGGTGGCGCGCTCGGGGACGGGCGCGCCGCGGGGGAAGGAGAGCTCGGTGCCGCCGTCGACGCGGTGGGTGCCGCGGTCGAGGGTGACGGTCGCGCGGTCGTACGGCCTGGCGTCGACGCGGCCGGTGACGGTGAGCGTGAGGGGGGCCTCGACCTGGATCCGTACGGTGTCGGCGACCTCGACGACCGCGTGCTCGCGGAAGACGGCGGGTGCGTCGAAGCGGACCCGGGGCGCGTCGTCGCCGGACCAGGCGGCGGCGAGGAAGACCGCCGGCACGAGCAGGGCGGTGAGCTTGAGCCAGTACTGGAACGCCTGGACGAAGGTGATGCTGCGCATGCCGCCGGCCGCGACGATGCCGGTGACGACGACGGCGACGAGGAGTCCGCCGACCCAGTCGGGCGCTCCGGTGAGGATCTCCAGGGTGAGTCCCGCGCCCTGCAGCTGCGGGAGCAGGTAGAGCCAGCCGATGCCGACGACGAAGAGGCTGGCGAGCCGGCGGGCCTGGGGGGACTCCAGCCGGGCCTCGGCGAAGTCGGACAGGGTGTACGCCCCCGACCGGCGCAGGGGGGCGGCGACGAGGGCGAGCAGGACCAGGTATCCGGCCGTGTAGCCGATGGGGTACCAGAGCATGTCGGGGCCCTGGACGAGGACGAGTCCGGCGATGCCGAGGAACGAGGCGGCGGAGAGGTACTCGCCGCTGATGGCGGCGGCGTTGAGCCCGGGGCGGACGGTGCGGGAGGCGACGTAGAAGTCGGAGGTGGTGCGCGATATCCGCAGGCCGAGCGCGCCGATGAGCACGGTGGCGAGGACGACGGCGGTGACGGCGGTCACCGCGTAGGTGTGGTTCACGTCCGGTCCCCCGCGCTCAGCGGCCCTCGACCAGGCCGGTGAAGTCGCGTTCGTTGCGCTCGGCGCGGCGGACGTACCAGTGGGCGATGCCCCAGATCACCGGGTACAGGCCGACGCCGAGCACGATCCACACGACGGCCTCGGGGGCGGGCAGGGCGAGCAGGGGCGGCAGCGCGCCGACGATCAGGGCCAGCGCCCCGAGCGCGGTGAGCCCGGCCCGCAGCTGGCTGCGCATCAGGGAGCGGACGTAGGTGTGGCCGAGGGTGGTCTGCTCGCTGATCTCGGACCGGGCGGGAGGATGCCCGGGCCGCGACCGCGGCACCGCGGCGGGCCGTACGGCGGCCGGCGGGCCGTCGCCGCGGACCGCGGAGGCGTGGGTCACGGTCTCGCGCCGGGGCCGACGCGACGGCGGCGGTGGCTGCTCGGACGTCGGTGTCCGCTCCGGCATCTGTCGACCTCGCAGGGGCTGGGGAGGGTCCACGGAGTCTACGCAGCGGCACGTGAGGACGGTAGGTCCGGTGTCGGCGGGGGGCGGGGGCCGGGGAGGACGGGGCCTGTCGGCGGGACCGGCGGGTCTCCGCGAACGGGTCGGGGCCGGGCTCGGACGCCCCGCGACGCGCCGGTCAGCCGCCCGCGCGGCGCATCAGCAGGTCGCGGAGTTCGCGGGCGTGGCGGCGGCTGACCGCGAGTTCCGCGCTGCCGACGCGGACCGAGGTGGCGCCGCCGTCCAGGCGCAGTTCGTCGATCCGGCCGAGGGCGACGAGGTGGCTGCGGTGGATCCGGACGAAGCCGCGCGCGGCCCAGCGCTCCTCCAGCGTGGAGAGCGGGATGCGGACCAGATGGCTGCCCCCGTCGGTGTGGAGGCGGGCGTAGTCGCCCTGGGCCTCGACGTAGGCGATGTCGTCGACGGACACGAAACGCGTGACGCCACCGAGCTCGACGGGTATCTGCTCCGGCGACCCCAGGGTCGCGACCGGCGGGGGCGCGGGCGCTCCGGCAGCGTGCACCAGGTCGTGGACGCGGCGGACCGCCTCGGCGAGCCGTTCGCGGCGGACCGGTTTGAGGACGTAGTCGACCGCCTTGAGATCGAACGCCTGGACGGCGAAGCCCTCGTGGGCGGTGACGAAGACGATGAGCGGCGGCCGCGCGAAGCCGGCCAGCAGCCGGGCGACGTCGAGGCCGGTCAGTCCGGCCATGTGGATGTCGAGGAAGACGACGTCGACGGCCTCCTCGCCGTCGGGTCCCGCGTCCAGGGCCCGGCCGATCCGGCGCAGCGCCCCGGTCGCGTCGGTGGCGCCCTCGGCGCTGCGCACCCGGGGGTCGGAGCGGAGGAGGTAGAGCAGTTCCCCGAGGGCCGGCTCTTCGTCGTCGACGGCCAGTACGCGCAGCATGCGGCGGAGTCTAAGGGCTGTCCGGGAAGGAGCGCCGCCGGCCCGGCGGGGTTCTCCGGACGGGCCCCGCAGGTGTCCTGCCGGTGGGCCGGGCCCGTGGGCGGCGGGCCCGCGCCGCTACTTCAGCAGCCGCGAGAGCCTCCGGTCGGCGAGCGGCTTCCCGCCGGTCTGGCAGGTGGGGCAGTACTGGAGGGACGAGTCGCTGAAGGACACCTCACGGATGGTGTCTCCGCAGACCGGGCATGCCTCGCCGGTCCGTCCGTGCACCCGCAGGCCGCTCTTCTTCTCGGCCTTGAGCCGGCCCGCGGCGACGCCGCGCGAGCGGTCGACGGCCTCGCGCAGGGTGGTCCGCATCGCCGTGTAGAGCGTGGCGGTCTCCTCCTCCGTCAGGTTCCGGGTCGGTTTGAAGGGGGACATCCTCGCCGCGTGCAGGATCTCGTCGCTGTAGGCGTTGCCGATGCCCGCGATCAGGCTCTGGTCCCGCAGGGCGCCCTTGATCCGGCGCTGCTCGCCGGCGAGCAGCGCGGCGAAGGCCGGGAGGTCGAAGGTGTCGGCGAGCGGGTCCGGGCCGAGCCGGGCGACGCCGGGCACGTCCCGGGGTGTGCGCACCAGGTGGACGGCGAGCCGTTTGGTGGTGCCGGCCTCGGTGAGGTCGAAGCCGTCGCCGCCGGTGAGGGCGGTGCGCAGGGCCAGCGGCCCCTTGCCGGGGCGGGGGGCGCCCGAGGGCAGCGGGTCCTTCCAGTGGAGCCAGCCGGCCCGGGCGAGGTGGACGAGGAGGTGGAGCCGCGCGTCGCCGTGTCCGGTGGTGATGTCCAGGAACTTGCCGTGCCGGTCGACGGCCGTGACCTCGGTTCCCTCCAGCGCGCTCAGCGGCGGGTCGTAGGTCTTGAGCACGCTGATCGCGACGGGCAGCACGCGGGCGATCTCCTTGCCCACGAGGTGCTCGTCGAGGAACTCTCGCAGCGCGTCGACCTCGGGCAGTTCGGGCATGGCTCCACCCTGCCGCACCGTCCGCCGTGCCGCGCGCTCAGCGGCCGGGGGCGGCGGTGTCCAGCAGCTCCAGTTCGTCGGCGAGTGCCGAGGCGAGCGCGTCGAGGTCGGGCACCGCCTTGCCGTCGGCGACGAGGCCGAAGTGGACCTGCCCGCCGTACGGCGACATGGCCACGGCGAGCGACTGGCCGCGGGCGAGCGGCGCCATGGGGAAGAGCTCGCGCAGCGGCGCCCCGCCGAGGGAGAGGGCCGAGCGGGGCAGCGGTACCTGGGTGACCAGGACGTCGAAGAGCAGGCGGGCGGCGCCGGACGCGATCGGCGCGCCGAAGCGGTGGGCGAGCGGCGGCAGCTGGTCGGCGAGTACGGCGACGGCCCCGGCGCCGCGCAGCGGGCCCGCGGCCTTGTTGCGGTCCATCGCCCGCCGGACGGAGGCGAGCCGGGCCACCGGGTCGGCCTCGGTGACCGGCAGGTCCAGCAGGTAGGCGGAGAGGCTGTTGCCCGCGGCGGACGGCGCGCCGGGCCGGCGGCGGGAGACGGGCACGAGGGCGCGCGGGTCGACTCCGGGGACGGGTTCGCCGCGGCCCTCGATCCAGCGGCGCAGGGCGCCGGAGACCAGGGCGAGCAGGACGTCGTTGGAGGTGCCGCCCGCGGCGCGGCGGATCCGCTGGATCCGCCCCTGGTCCAGGGTGGCGGTGGCCACCCGGCGGGTGCCGCTCGAGCCGGCCGCGAGGGCGGCGGCGCCGCGGCCGTCGAGCCTGCTGGCGCGGACCACGGAGGCGCCGACCTCGACGGCCCGGCCGAGGTCCTCGATGCGGTCGCGGGCGGCGCCGACGAGCCGGCCGGGGCCGGGCAGCCAGGAACGCGGGGGTACGGCACGGGCGCGGCGGCCCGGGACGGCACGCCCCCGGCCGGCGGCGATCTCGTCGAAGATCCCGGCGCCGATGGCGACGGCCCGCATCCCGTCGGCGAGGGCGTGGTGGAGCTTGACGAGGACGGCGAAGGAGCCGTCGGGGGCGCCGGTGAGGAGGTACATCTCCCACGGCGGCCGGCCGCGTTCGAGGGGCCGTTCCATGAGCTCGCCGGCCAGGTGCGCGCTCTCGGCGCCGAAATCGGCGCCGGGCAGCGCGATCTCCCGGACGTGCCGGCGTACGTCGAAGTCCTTGTCGGCGGCCCAGGCGGCGCCGCCGACGGGCAGCCAGACGTCGCGGACCCGCATGCGCAGCCGGGGGATCGCGGCGGCGCGGCGGGCGAGGAGCTCCGGGAGCTCGGCCGGGTCGCCGGGTGCGGGTCCGAAGTGGGCGAGGGCGCCCAGGTGCATGGGGTGATCGGTCGATTCCAGATGCCAGAAGGCCAGATCAAGAGGTGTCAGCAGCTCGACGCTCAACAGTGCCTCGTGTCCTCGGGGAACGGCAGTTGACCGAAGTCAATCGTGCACGGTCGGTTACGGTCAAGTACGATCACTTCACACTGAGTTAACACCGTGTTGCTCGACGATGAACTCACACCAGACGCACTTGCCGCCACCGCGGGGCTCCACGCCCCACACGTCCGAGATCATGTCGACCAGCAGCAGGCCCCGGCCGGAGACCCCGGCCTCGCCCGCCTCGCGGCGCCGCGGCAGCGCGCTGGAACGGTCCTCGACCTCCACCCGGAGCCGCCGCTCGGGGCCCGCCAGCATGCGCAGGGTCACGATCGCCCCGCCGTCGGTGTGCATCAGCGCGTTGGTGATCATCTCGTCCGCGACGAGTTCGATCTCGTCGGACCGCTCCCCGGCGCCCCAGGCCCGCACCGCCGCCCGGATCATGTGGCGGGCCGAGCTGAGGGCCTCGGGATCGCTGGGGGCGACGTGCTGCTGGAGCCGGCCGCCGGACTGCGGGAAGTACACGCCCCGGCGGCGCAGGAGCAGGATCGCGACGTCGTCCTCGCCACCGCGCTCGTCCACCACCTCGCACAGGTGGTCGGCGAGGTCCTGGAGGTCCCGCGGCCCGCCGCGCACGAGGGCGGAGAGCCAGCGCATGCCCTCGGCGAGGTCGGAGCCCCGCTTCTCCACCAGGCCGTCGGTGTACAGCAGCAGGGTCTGGCCGGGGTCCAGCTCCAGCGTGGTCACGGGGTAGTCGAGGCGGCCGAACTCCGCCGAGAGGCCGAGCGGCAGCCCGCCCTCCACGGGCAGCCGGCGGCTGGTGCCGTCGGTGTCCTGGATCAGCGGGTCGACGTGCCCGGCGCGGACCACCTGCACGACGCCGGTGGCGAGATCCGCCTCGGCGTAGGTGCAGGTGGCGAAGCGGTCGGTGTCCAGCTCGTGCAGGAAGACCGAGGCGCGGGCCATCACGGTGCCCGGGGTGTGCCCCTCGGCGGCGTAGGCGCGCAGCACGATCCGCAGCTGGCCCATGACGGCTGCGGCGTGCGTGTCGTGCCCCTGGACGTCCCCGATGACGGCGCCGACCCGGCCGCCGGGCAGCGGGATGACGTCGTACCAGTCGCCGCCGATGTCACGGCCGAGGCGGGCCGAGCGGTAGCGGACGGCTATCTGCGCGCCGGGCACGTCGGGGATGCGGCGGGGCAGCATCGCCTGCTGGAGACCTTCGGCCAGGTCGTGCTCCTGCTCGTAGAGCATGGCGCGCTGCAGGCTCTGGGCGATGCTGCTGCCCAGCGCGACGAGCAGGTTGCGCTCGTCGGCGCTGAAGCCCGTCCTGTCGTTGTAGAGCAGTCCCAGGGCGCCGATCGGCCGGGCCTGGGCGATGAGCGGCAGATAGGCCGCCGAGGTGATGCCGAGCCCGCTGATGTGCGGCCACAGGACGGGGTACGAGTCGGAGAAGTCCTGCGGGGACTCGATGAACCGGGGGGTGAGGGTCCGGACCACCTCGCTCATCGGGTACGGCTCGTCCACCCGTGTGAACCGGGTACCGGGGACGAAGGCCCCGTCCGGCCCTTCGGCGACCAGATGGATCCGTCCCGCCTCCATGAGGCCCATGACCAGGCTCCTGGCGCCGAAGTACTCCAGTCCGTGCGAGTCGTTGAGCAGGTCGATGACGTCCTGGACGGTGCGGGCGTGGGCCAGGGCCGCGGTGGTGCCCTCCACGACGCTGGTGCGCTTGCGGCGGCCCTCGTCCAGGCCGAGGCGTGCGGCGTGCTCGGAGACCTCCTCGGACGCGTCGCGGACGATGCCGACGATGCGGCGCGGCCGGCCGGTCCCGTCCCGGTGGATCAGGCCCTGGGTGTGGGTCCACTGCGGGTGCCCGTTGCGCAGCCGGACCCGGAAGTAGGCGCCGTAGTGGTCGCTGCCGTCCTTGAGCGCGTGCGTGACCATCGTGTCCAGCCGGTGCCCCTCGTCGGGCGCCACGCGGGAGGAGAGGCTCGCCGGGTCGCCGTCGTACTCCTCCGGGCGCACGTCGAAGACCAGCAGGGCCCCCGCGTCCAGGTCCATCACGCCGGTGTCCAGGTCCCAGTCGAAGCTGCCCATCCGGAACTCCGTGCCGTAGTCCCGGAGGAAGCAGCCGGACGCCCCGCCGGCCCCCGGTTCGCAGCGGCACCGGTCCGCCGCCCCACCACCCCCGCTGCCCGCGCTCATGAGGCCCACGCTAGGCGCAGCCCCGGCCGCGCGCACGGCGGAGATCACCCCTCGAAGGTCTCCGGCTGGTCCGCTCCGGTGTCGCCCGGGAAGAGGTCCTCCAGCGAGGGCGCGTCCGGCTCGGGTTCGGCCGGCGGCGCCGGGGTGGGCGGCGGGGTCGGGGTGGGGCAGCCCGGCGGGATCGAGGGGTCCGGGGAGGCCGGGTCGCCGGGACCGGTCGGCTCTCCCGGCATGGCCGGGGACGTCGGGCCCGCCGGCACGGAGGGGCAGTCGGTGCCGGGCGGAGGGGCGGTCGGGTCCCCCGGAGGGGTCGGGCCGTCCGGCACGGGCGGGAGGGACTCGCCCGGGGTGACGGGGGCGTCCGGGCGCCCGGACGGAGCGGTGTCCGGCAGCGGCGTGGCGGCGGGGTCGCACGTGCCCGGGTCGCACGGCGGCGGGACGGCGGGCCGGTGGTCCCGCTCGCCGTCGGTGCCGGTCCCGCGCTCGATCCAGGTGTTGTCCACCACGTTCACGATCACCAGGCTGTTCACGATCGTCGTGGTCGGCCGGACGACGACCACCCGGTCGGGCCGGTAGCCGCTCCACGGCCGACCGCTCTGCACGGCGCCCTGGACGGCCACGGGCGAGCGCAGCGGGTTTCCGCAGGCGCACCGGACACGGGGTGCGCCGTACTGGTCGACGAGCACGGCCGTGCCGGACTGCAGGACGGCCTGGAAGGCGGTCGCGCGCCCGTCCCGGAGCCCGTGGTTGGTGACCCGGGTGTCGGCGCGCAGGTGGACGGGGGTGAGGCCGCGGAGCCAGGAGGCGACGCGGGACTCGGGGATCCCGGCGGCGTCGGCGAACGCCCGCGACGCCGCCGGGTCGTCGGCGAGGAAGGCCACCTGCCGCTCGACGTCGCAGCTGGCGACGGACCGGGTGCCGCCGTACAGGCCCGGGGTGGAGCCGGTGACCTCGCGGACGGTCCGGTCGGGGGCGGTCGTGGCGGAGGCCGACGGGTCCGGCGGCACGGTGGCGGGCGGCGGGGCGGCGGCGGGGTTCACCGTGGAGGCGGTGAACGGGTCCGGCCCCTCGGCGGCGATCGGCTGGAGGAACACCTCCCGCGGCGCGGACGTCTGCTCGCTGCCGCCTCCTCCGTCACCGCCGCTCGCGGAGCAGCCCGCCGCCAGCAGTGCCGAGGCCAGCGCGGCGACCGCGGCGCCCAGAGCTCGTCGTGGACGGCGTGTGGATGCGCGCACGTGGTTCTCCCGCCTCGAGACAGTCCTTCCTGTCTGTCGCACCGCGTCGGGCCCCGCAAGCCGGGTACGGCCGACCGGACGACGCACTTGAACACGTTCAAGGAAGGCCCTACGCTCGACCCATCGGGTTGAACACGTTCAATCGAGGGGGTCCCGGTGTCCGTCCTGGTGCATCTGATCGTGATGCTGGGCATGTTCGTGGTCGTGCCGCTGGGCCTCCGGCTCATCGACGGCCCGCAGCCCGCCGGCCTGCGCCTGCTCCGCCGCGCCTGGCCGCTCCTCGCCGTCCCGGGCGCCGTCGCCCTCTGGCTGCCGCGCTCCCCGGCGGCGGCCGCGGCGGCCGCCGTGTACGCGATGGCCACCCTCGCCCTCGCCCTGCACGCCCCCGCCCGCCGGCTCGCCACCCTCCCCCGGCCCGCGCCCGGGGCCGGAGCGCCCGCCCGGTGCCTCCCGGGGCCGTCCGAGATCGCCGTGCTCACCGCGCTGGTGACGCCCTCGGTCGCCGGCCTCGCCCTCGTCGCGGAGCGCGCCGGGTACGAACTCTTCGGCTTCGACCTCGACATCCTGGCCCTGACCGTGCCCCACTTCCACTACGCGGGATTCGCCGCCGCGCTGGTCGCGGGCCTCGTCTGCCGGACGGCCGACGGCCCCGCCGCCCGGTTCGCGGCGCTCAGCGTCCCGGTCGGCACTCTGCTGGTGCTGCTCGGCTACTTCGTGGACGACTGGGCCGAACTGGTCGGCGCGCTCGTGCTCACCGCGGGCATGTGGGCCGTCGCCCTGGCGACCTGGCGGGACGTCCGCGCCCACACGCCCGACCCGGTCGCCCGGGCCCTGCTGGCCGTCTCGGCCGCCGTGCTCGCCGCCACCATGGTGCTGGCCCTCAGCTGGGCCCTCGGCGAGGCCACCGGCCTGCCCCACCCCAGCCCGACCTGGATGGCCGCCACCCACGGCCTCGGCAACGCCCTCGGCTTCGCGCTCTGCTCGGTCCTCGCCTGGCACCGGCTCCGCGCGCGTCCCCTCAGTCCCGCACGCCCCGTCCGAACGGAGACCGCAGCATGACCCGCCTGATCCGCAGCCTGTCCGGCGCCGCGCCCGCGTCGCTCACCTACCCCGAGGTCGGCGCCACCGGAGCGGACCGCCTCCCGCCCGGGTACCACCACCTCCACCACACCCTCCGGATCGGCCGGGGCCGGGTCGCCTTCGAGACCGCGGGGACGGCCGTCACCACCTGGCGGATGCACCGCTCCTCGGGCGCCCGGATCCGCTGCGAGGCCGGGCGTGCCGCACCGGGCGTGCCCGTCGAGGTCTCGGCCGGAATCGGCCCCGTCCGGTTCACCGCTCCCTGCGAGGTGATCTGGACGGCCTACGAGGAGACCCGCACCGGCTTCGCCTACGGCACCCGGACCGGGCACCCCGAGCAGGGCGAGGAGTCCTTCGTCGTGGATCTGCACCCGGACGGATCGGTCTGGTTCACGGTCACCGCCTTCAGCCGCCCCGCCGCCTGGTACACCCGCCTCGCGGGCCCCGTGGTCCCGTTCCTCCAGCACGCCTACGCCCGCCGGCTCGGCCGCACGCTGCGGCGGATCGCCGCGACCGGCTGAGGACGGGCCGCGACAGGGCCCGCGGCGTTACGCTCCTTCTGTACGGATGTGCCCGGCGCGGACGCGGACGCGACCGCCCGCGGACACACCGATCGAGGAGGCGGTCATGCGCCGTTACGACGAGTACACCAGCCCCTCGCAGGCCGAGGGCGAACGCCTCGACGAGGACATGGACACGCAGGAGCGGATGCAGCGGCACCCCCAGACGACGCGCACGACACCCTCCCAGGCCGAGGGCGAACGCGGCACGGACGACGACGAGAAGAGCTGACCGCCGGCCCGGCACAGCCCGGGGCCCCGGCCGGGACGGGCAGCGATGGACTGGTTCACCGCACCCGACTACTGGCTGAGCCGGATCGTCTTCCAGCGAGGGCTCGCCGGGCTCTACTTCGTGGCCTTCCTCTGCGCCGCGCTCCAGTTCCGGGCCCTGATCGGCGAGCGGGGCATGCTCCCGGTGCCGGACCACCTGCGCCGGGTGGACCCCCGCCGGGCCCCGAGCCTCTTCCACTGGCGCTACTCGGACCGGCTGTTCGCCACGGTGGCGTGGACGGGCGCGGCCCTGGCCCTCGCCCTGGCGGCGGGCGCCGGCGACGCCGTACCCCTCGGCGTCTCGATGCTCCTGTGGGCGGTCCCGTGGGTGCTGTACCTCTCCATCGTGAACGTCGGTCAGACCTGGTACGCCTTCGGCTGGGAGTCGCTGCTCCTGGAGACCGGCTTCCTCGCGATCCTCCTGGGCAACGACGACGTCGGACCGCCCGTCCTCGTGCTGTTCCTGCTGCGGTGGCTGCTCTTCCGGGTCGAGTTCGGCGCCGGGCTCATCAAGATCCGCGGCGACCGCTGCTGGCGCGACCTGACCTGCCTGTACTACCACCACGAGACACAGCCGATGCCCGGGCCGCTGAGCTGGTTCTTCCACCGGCTGCCCCGGCCGCTGCACCGGGTGGAGGTGGCCGCCAACCACGTCGTGCAGCTGCTGGTCCCGGTGCTCCTCTTCACCCCGCAGCCGGTGGCGACGGTCGCGGCCGGCCTGATGGTCGCGACCCAGCTGTGGCTGGTGCTGTCCGGGAACTTCGCCTGGCTGAACTGGCTGACGATCGTCCTCGCACTCTCCGCCATGGACGGTTCCCCGCTCGTCGGGGCCCCCGCGCGGCCGGCGCCGCCCCTCTGGTACGTGGTCGTCGTCTGCGTCGCGACCGCGCTGATCCTGTTCCTCAGCCACCGCCCGGTCCGCAACCTGGCCTCCCGCCACCAGGCGATGAACCGCTCGTACGACCCCTTCCACCTGGTCAACTCGTACGGCGCCTTCGGCACGGTCGGCCGGATCAGGGACGAGATCGTGATCGAGGGCACGGACGAACCCGTACCCCGCCCGGACACGGTGTGGAAGGAGTACGGCTTCAAGGGCAAGCCGGGCGATCCCCGCCGGCTGCCGCTCCAGTTCGCCCCGTACCACCTGCGGCTCGACTGGCTGATGTGGTTCGCGGCGCTCTCCCCCGCGTACGCCCGCGACTGGTTCGGCCCGTTCGTCGAGCGGCTGCTCGACGGGGACCGGGACACCCTGCGGCTCCTCCGGCACAACCCCTTCCCGGACGCGCCGCCGGCCCTGGTCAGGGCCCGTCTCTACCGCTACCGGTTCACGACCCGGCGGGAGCGGCGCGAGAGCGGCGCGTGGTGGCACCGCACCCTCGTCCGTGAGTACCTGCCGCCGACCCGGTTGCGCTCAGGGGCCTGGCGCTGAGCGACCGACCGGCCACCCGGACCGTCCGCGGACATGCCTGTGCCCCCGGCCGGGGCGGCCGGGGGCACAGGGCGAAGCGACAGCTACGACTCAGTCGATGCCCGGCAGGATGTGGGGCTCCGCGAGGTCGTCTTCGTAGCCGGCCAGCCGGATGGGGGCCGCGTGCGCCCACACGTCGAGGCTGCCCAGCCGCTCGCCGGGCCTCTTCGGCCGGTCCGGTTGTTCGGCCGGTCGTGCTTCCTGCTTCGTCAGTTCTGGTGTCACCGCGCACTCCTTCGTGTCGCGAGCCTGTGAGGACATGGCCGTTCGGTCGCGGTGGCGCCGTTCTCCGGGCGGGACCGCGGCCTTGGTGGCAGGCCAGTCCCCGGGCCGGCCGTGAGGGTTTGGTGAAACCCCGGTGGCCGACCGTGAGCATCAGAGTAACCAAATGAGCGCGCTCATGCTCTATGGGGCTCGGAAGTGTGACGCGATCGGGTGACTTCCGGACAGATGGACGAATTCGGGGGCCCTGGCGCACCGCCGTGCGGGTGAGCCCGCGGAACGGGCCGCCCGCCGCGCCGGGACGGGCGTCACGGCCCGCCCGGGTCACTCCGGGAAGGAGGCGTGGGGGCGCCCGCCGACGCGGTCACCCGGGCGCGCCCGGGTGACCGCGGGTCGCTCGGCTGAGCGGCCGGTGCGGAACCGGCCGCCGGCGGACCTACCAGTTCGCCTGGGCGTAGTCCTTGAGGAAGCAGCCGTACAGGTCCTCGCCCGCCTCGCCGCGCACGATCGGGTCGTAGACCCGGGCCGCGCCGTCGACCAGGTCGAGCGGGGCGTGGAAGCCCTCCTCGGCGAGCCGCAGCTTGTCGAAGTGCGGGCGCTCGTCGGTGATCCAGCCGGTGTCGACCGAGGTCATGAGGATGCCGTCGGTCTGGAACATCTCCTGGGCGCTGGTCCGCGTCACCATGTTGATGGCGGCCTTCGCCGCGTTCGTGTTGGGGTGACCGGCGCCCTTGTAGCCCCGGCTGAAGACGCCCTCCATCGCCGACACGTTGACGACGTACGCGCGACCGCTGGACGCCTTCGCGGCGGCCTGGGCCATCACCGGGCGGAGCTTGCTGATCAGGATGAACGGCGCCGTGTAGTTGCACAGCTGGGTCTCCAGCAGCTCCACCGGGGAGATCTGCTCGATGGTCTGGACCCAGGTGTTGGACTCGACGACGTCCGGCACCAGGCCGCCGGCGTCGATCGCCGTGCCGTCGAGGTGGCGGGCCACGCTCGCGTTGCCGGCCACCAGGGCGAGGTCCGCGACCTTCTGCGCGTCCAGACCGCTGACACCGACGGGCAGCGCGGCCAGGCCGTCCACCGCGCCGGAGTTGAAAGCGCCGATCACGTGGTGGGCGGGCAGTTCGCCGGCCGGCAGCGGCGCGGTCTCCCCCTCCACCAGGGCGGCGTAGGCGGCCGGCAGCCGGCGCACGGTCTGCGTCGCGTTGTTCACGAGGATGTCGAGCGGACCCGCCTCGGCGACCTGGTCCGCGAGCGCCACGGCCTGGGCCGGGTCGCGCAGGTCGATGCCGACGACCTCCAGCCGGTGCATCCAGTCCGCGGAGTCCTCCATCGCCTTGAAGCGGCGGATGGCGTCCTTGGGGAAGCGGGTGGTGATCGTGGTGTGGGCGCCGTCGCGCAGCAGCCTCAGCGCGATGTACATGCCGATCTTGGCCCGGCCGCCGGTGAGCAGCGCGCGCTTGCCGGCGAGGTCGGTGCGGGCGTCACGGCGGCTGCGGTTCTCCGCCGCGCAGTCCTGGCAGAGCTGGTGGTAGAAGTAGTCGACCTCGACGTACCGCGTCTTGCAGGTGTAGCAGGAGCGGGGGCGCTGGAGTATGCCCGCGATCCGGCCGGCCTCGGTGACGGAGGACGGCAGGAGGCCCTCGGTCTCGTCGTCGATGCGCGCGGCGGAGCCGGTGGCGGTGGCCTCGGTGACGGCCTTGTCGTGCGCGGTCTTGGCGGCCCTGCGCTCCTGGCGGCGGCGCTGCTTCACCGTCCGGTAGATCCCGGCAGTGGCGCGTCGCACGGCGATCGCGTCGGGGTGGTCCACGTCCAGCTTGTCGAGCTCGTCGAGGACGCTCAGGCAGACGGCCAGGCGCTCGGGGTCGACCCCCGGGCCGTACTCCTGGGTTTCTTCGGTCACCGTCATGGCCTCTGTCGTTCCTCGATCACTCGTGCGCTCACGCGCTCCGTATCCCAAAAGCGGAATTTTACGGAGCGGAGGGCCCTGTCTCCAAACCTGTCGCCGGTGGGTGATCGAACACACAGTCTCCGCAGAGCCCGCCGCCCGGGGCCCGGTAGTAGAGACAGCAGGAGGCGCGGCGCAGCGCGGGGCCGCGGACGGTGCCGGCCAGAGCGGGGTGACCGAGGAGTCCGCCTGCGAGGGCCGCCGCGCGCTCGGCGACCTCGGGGCGCTGCCGGGCGCGGGACCAGCGGGTCAGCTCCCGCAGCGCGCCGGCCAGGGCGGATCCGGCGTTGCCCCGGAGGAGTCCGGGCGAGATGCGTCCGTCGGCGCGGAAGGCGGCGGCCAGCGGGACGAGGTGGGCGTCGACGACGGCCTCGGTCAGCTGCTCCACGGTGGCGGGACGCGTGTCCTCACCGGCCCACCAGAGATCGTCGGGCGAGGTCAGCGCCCCGTCCCAGTGCAGCCCTGCGGGGTCGAGGGCCGGGAAGCGGCCGTACAGGGCGGCCGGGCCGAGCACCGTCGACCACAGGCGCGCGGCGAGTCCGAGATGGGCGATCGAGGCGGCGACCCTGCGCTCGGGGGCGCGCAGGCGGGCGGCGACCCGGTCGACGCGGGCGGTGAGGGGGCCCGTCTCCCCCGCGTACAGCCGGGCGAGGGGCAGGTGCGCGCCGCCACCGGGAGGTGCGGCCGTCCGCAGCGCGAAGAAGCCCCCGACCGATCCGCTCTCGACGAGATCCACCGCCGCGACCGCCCTTCCCGCCCCGTTCCGGGCCCCGCTGCGGGCCCGCGTCCGGCGATCACCGTAACGGGCTTCCGGAGCGGGCCAAAGTGGCCCGGACCGGGCGCCGACTGGCTCGGGATGGGATTCCGGTCCGGCCCCGGAACGGCGGCGCCCGCTTCACCCCGGATGCCGGAAAGGTCGCGTTCCACCCCTCCTGACCTGCGGAGGCGTACGTCTCCAGGTGTACGTACGGGCCTTCTACTACGACGGCAGTACGGGCGATGGGGTTCCCAGGTACGACGACGTGAACGCCCGGAAGAGAGATCGTTGTAGGTATGAGCCCCCTCGTGCTGTCCGTTCTCCTGTCGCTGGTCTCGGCGGTCGCCTACGCGGCCGCTGCCATCGTGCAGGAGCGGGTCGCGGCCGCCGTCCCCGGCCGCCCCTACGCCCCGCTGCACAGCCCGGCCTGGTGGGGGTCGGTGCTGCTCAACGGTCTCGGTGCGACGCTGCACGTGGTGGCGCTCGCCTACGGCCCGCTCAGCCTGGTCCAGCCGCTGGGCGCCCTCACGATCGTCTTCGCCCTGCCCATGGCCGCGCTGTTCGTCGGCCGCCGGGCCGGCCGGACGGCCTGGCGCGGCGCGATCATGGCCACGGTGGGCCTGGCGGGGCTGCTGAGTCTGACCGGGAGCGCGGAGTCGCAGGCGCTGGGCGGGACCGAGCGGTGGATGCTCGCGGCCGGGACCGCGGGCGTGGTCACCGCGCTGTTCACCGTGGCGCACCTGGTGGGGCGTTCGGTGCTCCGCAGCGTGGTCCTGGCCGCCGCGGCGGGGGTGTCCTTCGGCATCGCCTCGGTCTTCACCAAGACGGTGGCCGTGGAGTGGACGGCGAGCGCGCCCTTCGCCCAGTGGCCGAGCCTGCTGGTGCTCTCGGCGCTGGCGGTCACGGGGCTCCTGCTCTCGCAGGCCTCGTACCGGGGCGCCGGGCTCGCCGCGCCGCTGGCCACCGTCACGGTCGTGAACCCGGTGGTCGCGGCGGCGGTGGGCCTGACCCTGTTCGGCGAGAGTTTCCGCTACGGCACGGCCGGCACCGTCGCCGCGCTGATCTGCGGGGCGGTGGCGGCCGGCGGACTGATCCAGCTCACGATGGACCGCCTGACCGCCGCGGACGACGGCCTGGCGGTGTCATCGTCGCGGTCAGATGGAGACTCCGCGGGCCCTGAGGTAGGCCAGGGGGTCGATGTCGCTGCCGTACCCGGGACCCGTCCGCACCTCGAAGTGGAGGTGCGGTCCCGAGCTGTTGCCGGTCGATCCTGACCGGGCGATCCGCTGGCCGCCGCCGACCCGCTGGCCCTCGCGCACGGAGAGGGCCGAGAGGTGCGCGTACTGGCTGTAGCGGCCGTCGTCGTGCCGGATGACGATCTCGTAGCCGTACGCCCCGCCCCACCCGGCGGAGACGACCTTGCCGCCGGCGACGGCCCTGACGGACGTGCCGGTCGGGACGGGGAAGTCCACCCCCGTGTGGTACCCGCTGGCCCAGGAGGAGCCCGCGGTCCGGTAGCGGGTGCCGATGGACGCGGAGACCGGGGCGCTGAACGCGTCGGTGCGCGGCTTGGCGGCGGGCCTGGACGCCGGCCGGGAGACGGGTTTCGCGGCCGGCTTCGCGGCGGCGGGCTTCGTGACCGGTTTCGCGGCGGGCTGCGCGGCCGGCTTGACCACCGGCTTCGCGACGGGCTTCGCGGGGGCGGGCTTCGCGGCGGGCTTCCGGGGTGCCGGAACCTCGGCGGCCGGCGTCCCGGTGGACGGCTTCCGTGCGGGCGCCGTCATCCGCAGGGTCAGCTTCTGCCCCGGGTGGATCAGGTCGGGGTCACTGCCGACCACGGTGCGGTTGGCCTCGTAGAGCCGCTGCCAGCCGCCCTTGACCCGCTCCTCGCGGGCGATCCGGGACAGCGAGTCGCCGGGGGCGACCGTGTACGACTCCCGGACGGTGGGCACGGTGGTCGGCGTGACGGCCGGGGTCCTGTGCCCGGCGGCCGTCCGCTGCCCGGGCAGGGACGCGGGCCGGATGTCCGGGGCGTCCTGCCCCCGGGCCAGCCCCGCCCGCGGCGCGCAGGCGGGCCAGGCACCCGGGCCCTGCCCCTTGAGGACCTTCTCCGCGACGGCGATCTGCTGGTCCTTGGAGGCGAGATCGGCCCGCGGGGCGTAGTGCGTGCCCCCGTACCGCTCCCAGGTCGCCTGGCTGAACTGCAGGCCGCCGAAGTAGCCGTTGCCGGTGTTGATGCGCCAGTTGGACGACGACTCGCAGGCCGCCACCTTCTCCCAGACGTCGAGCGAGGCGGCCTGCGCCGAACCCGCTCCCATCAGGGGCAGCGCGATTCCGGCACCGCCCGCCGTCACCGTGAGCGAGGCTCGGTTGATCCGGCTCGGCATCTGCCGGCGGTGTCGTCCGCGTACGGCCATGGGACCCCCTTGAACGCATCAGCAGTCGCCCAAGGTAAGGGACAGTCACAGGCCGTGACAAGGGACTTCGGGAAACTCCAACTCCCTTGTGTCACATGGCGGTCAGGGGCCGGCCGGACCCGGCTGGGGTTGAGGCTCGGGTTCCGGTACGGGAGCGGGCGGCGGCGGTCCCGGGACCGGGTCCGGCTCGGGTACCGGAGCCGGGCCGGGCACCGGCCCGGGCGCGGGCGGCGGGACCGGGTTCGGCGGCGGGATGGGCGACGGAGGTACCGGGTCGGGGTACGGGTGGGTCATGACGCGCCTCTCGATCGGCTGGTCCGTTGTGCACCAGGCTCTCCCGCTGCGCGTGCCCTCGCCCGCCGGATCCATTCATCCGTGACGCCGCGCGGCGGCCGCCGCCCCGGCGGCCAGCCCGCTCGCCGGGCTGGACAGCACGGGCAGCGGGGTGCGGACCCGTCCGGCGACGTCGGCCAGCGACGCCTGCGCCAGGACGATCACCCCGCCGGCCGCCGGGTCGGTCCGGTCGACGGCCGCGGCCACCGTGTCCAGGTAGCCGTCCCGGTCCCCGGACTCGAAGTACGGCCACGCCTCCTCGACGAGCAGCGTCGTGACGAACGAGGTCCGCTCCCCCGACTCCTCCCGCAGCAGGTCGATCGTGGGCGCCAGCGTCGACCGCACGGTCGCGACGACGACGATCCGCTCCGACCGCACGGCCTCGGCGGCCATCGGGCGGTCCACCCGCAGCACCGGCACGCCGAGCCGCGCGGCGGCCCGCTCGGCCACCGCGCCGATCGTCGAGCAGGTGCACAGGACGGCGTCGGCGCCCGCCGCGACGGCCTCGGCGAGGGCGCCCCGCACGTCGTCGGCCACCGCCTCGGGGCCCTCGGCGCGGGCTCGCGTCAGCAGGTCCTCACGGACGAGGTGGTGCAGGACGAGCCCGGGCCGGTCCCGGTCGCGCAGCCCGTCGAAGACGGGCACGTGGACCTGTGAGGTGTGCAGCAGCGCCAGCGCGGGCGTCGCCGTCACAGGAGTTCCGGCGTCGCCTTGAGCTGTGTCTTCGCCGCCCGGACGAGCTCGTCCGACGGGACGGGCGCCTCGTCCGGGTGCTTCTCGGCCCACTTCGCGGCGTAGGGGCAGAGCGGCACGACGGGGACGCCTTCGCGCGCGGCGATCCCGTAGAACTCGCGCACCAGGGAGCCGGCGATGCCCTTGCCCTCGTTGCCCTCCTCGACGACCGTGTGCACGGCGACGAGCGCGTGCGGCTCGGTGTCCAGGACGAAGTAGACGATCCCGCCGACGTACGTCTCGCCCTCGAACGCCTCCAGCCGCCCGGCCGCCCGGTCGTCGCGGATCTCCAGATCTGCCATGCGGTGTCTCTCCTCGTCTCAGACGTGAGCGGGAACGGCCTGCGGGCTGCGCTGCTGGTCGGTCCCGGGCACGGGCGCGGAGGCGTCCGCCCCGAGCTCCACGATCCGGTTGTCCGCGTCGACGTGCACCACGCGCGGCACCAGGGCACGCGCCTCGGCGTCCTCGACCTGGGCGTAGCTGATCAGGATGACGAGGTCCCCGGGGTGCACCAGATGGGCGGCGGCCCCGTTGATCCCGATCACGCCGGAACCGCGCTCACCCTCGATGACGTAGGTCTCGAGCCGGGCGCCGTTGTCGATGTCGACGATGTGGACGAGCTCACCGGGCAGCAGGTCGGCGGCGTCGAGCAGATCGGCATCGATGGTGACGGATCCGACGTAGTGCAGGTCGGCCTGGGTCACGGTGGCGCGGTGGATCTTGGACTTGAACATGGTACGCAGCACGAAGCGCTCCCTGAACTCGGCTCCCTGCCTGCTTTGTGCAGGTCAAGGGCAGCCTCGACTTTACACCGGCACCCCCGTCCGATGTTTGTGAGGAACATCGCTCCGGTCGGGCTGGACGGCTTCCCGCCTGGGCTTTCCCTTCGCACCGGCGTCTGCTGGGACGACCGTCCCGGAACGCCCGGGGACTCATGCTGACCCGATGCTGACTTACCTGATGAACCATCATGTATTCGGGAGACCCCTCTGCACACGCGGACGACGTACGCCCGCACACCACCGACCTGTCGGGCACGGCATCGCTCCGGTTCACGGAACACGGCTCCTTCGGCCATCAGCCGGTCGACGCTCGGCCGCCTCGGAAGCCAGCTCGCTGTCTGCCACCCGCCCGAGGCCCCTCGGCAGCGCGGAACTCGCGAGCGAGGCGGGGCCAAGGCGCCGACGCCGGCCCGCCCAGGCCAAAGCCCAGGTCACGCGCCTCTGCGCACTTGCGTGCGCCGCTCCTCCCTTCCGTACGTTCCAGCCGATGGCGAACCGCCCGCGCACACTGTGAAGGAGACCTGTTGAAGCCGACCGAGGAAGTACTCCAGGACCTGACTCAGCCCTGGAACGTCTCCGTGCACTCCGATGACGCGCTCGTCGGAAAGGTGAAGGCCGCCATCGCTGCGGACGACGAGAAGCGGAAGGAGAACGAGGACGAGCCGCTCCGCCGGAAGCCCGCCCTCGTCCCGATCCTGCCGACAGAGCTGCCCCGGCAGTTCGAAGTGACCCTCTGGGACGTGCTCCACACCCTCGCCCGGGCCACCGCTCTGTCGTGGCGTGGTGCGGGCTGGGGACTGGCGGAGCACTGGGGCGCACTCAAGTACACCCAGGCCCTGGAAGGCGGTCGCGACCCCCTTCTCGCCCTCACCGACGAGGGCTACCGCATCCGTCGAGTTCAACCACGACGCCATCGCGATCCTGGAGCGGGTGTCCGATCAGCTCAAGACGAGCGTCTACAGCCGCGAGAACATAATCTTCGGTCTGGTCACCCATCTGAACCGGCATCCGGACGACGAGACAGGCAGGGTGGGCGTCCAAGCGCTCATCCAGCGACGCAGTCGCACAGTCTGGATGGACCTCCCCGACGCCGGCTACCACGAAGCAGTCCGCTGCCACGACTCCGGCATCCCCGTGCGCCTCCGCGGGGTGCTCAACAGCCCGCCCGGTGGATCCGCCACCATGCAGGTCGCCGACTTCGGACCGGATCCGTCCTTGGGGTAGTAGCGACTTTTACGCCTCGCGGCGCCTCTTTGGCGTCAAAAAGGGCCCTACCCTCACACCGACCCGTCGGGTTCACGCTCCGACGGCATCGCGGGCAGAGCGTCTTCGAGGACCCGCCGAGCTTCTGCGAGCTGGGACTCGGCACGTTGCAGAGCAGCGATCAGCTTCGGGAGCCCTGTGCGTGCGGCGGGATCGCCATCTTCACCATCGGTGTACGCCTTGAGGGTGTGCGCCAGCCGAAGGAAGGCGTCCCGCGCCGCTCGTTGTTCGTCCGGTTCGAGATGCTCCGAGAGCTTCAACCACTTGGCCTCCTTGTCGTCGGCCTCTTGGGCAGCAAGCGCGACAATCTCACCTACCACCCCACGGACGGTCTCCTCAAGGCTCAGCGCCACCCGAAGCAGTGGTGCTCCGGCCATGTCGTCCTCACTGGGTTCACTCCCAGACGGGAACATCCGGTAAAAGCTCCAGCGGTCCCGGGGCTCGCTCAGTCGTTCCAATGCCCTGAACACGGACTCGAACGCGCGCAGCGGTGGAGTTTGGGATGGGAATGCCATCCGGTGGTCCCAGAGCGCGAGGATGACGGTCGTCGCTTCGCGGCGTGCGCCATCCGCCTCTGCTCCCGTGGCGTCCTCCGCCTGCACGATCAAGTCACCGATGCGGTGGGCCATCCAGCGGCCCAGGACATCACTCTCAGAGAGACTGTCGGCGATCTCCTTGCCAAGTTCGAGGGTCCGCTCAAAGCTCGCCGCATCTTCCGGAGTCATCGAAGAGGTAAATCTTGTAGGACCGTTCGCGTGGGGGGAGGGATTCGTCATCGTTTTGGCGGGACCTCGTCGTGTAGCTCTGCTTGTGGTCTTTGTGTGTGCGGTCGATCATCACTTCGACGATCATGCTCTGTCCGGCCAGAGCCAGCAGTTCCTGAAGGGCGTCCCGCTGAATTTCCAGCCGCCGTCCCTGAGTACCCGTCACGCGGTCCGAACCGGTCGTAGAAGTATCGTCCCAGCAGGTGCTACGAAGAGCGATATCATCAGCCCGAGTCCATTCGCGCATATCTGCGTCCGCTTCCAGCCCTAGCAGATCGATTACTTCATCAGAAGGCATATAGGGCGGGTACTTTATGCCTGCGGCCAGCGGATCCTTACTGTCCATCCCCTCACGCCCGTCAGGATCGACGATCCAACCGGTGAGCCGGAAACCTTGGACGTCGAACTGGTAGTCGCTGTCATTGGCATCGGGAATGCGATAGCCCATGTACGAAGGGGCTGTCTGCAGGGCAAGTACCAGTGCCCTGGCCCTCTCGGGAGTGACGAGGGCACTACGGATCAAGACGCTCTGCTCAGCTTCATATCCCGCGTCATCGGAGATTTCCCAGACTGTGACCCATCCGTCACCCGCCACGAGACGCTCACTGAAGTGCCTGCTGTTCAGCCGCCAGACCCAGTCGGCGTCCGGGGATTCGTTCTTTCCTCTCAAAACGCTCTGCGGTGAGGGGTCCCGTCGGTCGGCAAGCCACCTGCCGTCGTCTCGAGTGACGCGGAAATCACGAAGCCAGTCAGTGAACAGGTCCATGTCCGCCTCGCTCTCCCGGTACACGGGATGCACCTTGAGCAACTCCCCGGCCACGGTCCACAGGGCGTGAGTCGTGAGGTAGAAGTCCATGTCGTCGGCGTCCGGCCGGGTCGTACGGTAGGCGAAGGTGCTCCCGTCCTTGTACAGCCTGAGGGTGTGGCGCGGGTCGTCCTCGTGGGTGCCTCGGTAGGGGAGCCGCCAGGTGTCCGTGATCGTGCGCCCAGCGAGACCTATGACGGTCTCCTCGGAGACCCCAAAGGCTTCGCCGAGGGGCTTGCACCAGTCATCCTTGAAATCCCAGAAGAAGCGAAAGTCGCTCGGTTCGGATTCGTGGGCTTCGTCCTCCATACGGCTTCGATTTCTTGCCGCTCGTTCCTCCCACGACTCAGTGAGGATTTCCGTCGGGATGTTGATCCCGCGTACGGTGGCGAACTCCTCTGCGCTCAGGATCTCAGGGCGGGACGAGGCGAGGGCCAGACAGATCCTTTTCGCGCTCTCCTGCATCACAACGTGCGGTCCGTCGTCGAAGAGCACTCTCCGCAGCAAGGGCTCGAACTCTGCAAGGGTCCGATGCGTCGCGGGGTTCTGAGCGGCCCGCGCGAGGGCGAAGAGCAGCCATTGACGGGCGTGCCGATCGTAGAAAGGCAGACGGGCATCATGGAACGGAGTCACATCGATCGTGCCGAGCGCGAATCGTAGGAGGGCGTCAAGTTCTTCTTGGCAGTTGAGTTCGGCGAGGAGCCTGACACAGTGTGCGGCCCGCCACCTGACGTCCTGCCCGGGGTCACCCAGGACTGCCCACAGATAGCCTGCGAAGCACTCCACGACTCCGGTCGGCCCAGTGGGAAGGTCGGCGAACCCACCGTCGCCCGAATCCTCGGGGCAGAGGTCAGCCAGCATGGTGCCGAAGTCGTCGAGGACAACCTGCGCCTGCTGACCGGTAAGGCGTGGGGCAAGTCGGGCTGCCAGGTGATAGCACTCCTCGGGGGGAAGCACGGCCGACTGCGAACCGAGTTCTCGAAGAGCCGTCGAGAGCAGATCCGCATCGCGCTCGTCGGCCAGACGAGCGAGTTCGGACAGGCCGATGGGGTCGTAGACTTTGGTGGTCAGCTCCCGACTGAACCGGGTCGCGGCCGTGTTCGCGAGATGCCTCAATTGCTGGCGCGCCGCTCGTGGCAGCAGCGGCAGAGCAGCCAGCTTCTTGACCATCTGCGCGTAGTCGAAAGCGTCGAGGTTGGGATGGGACTGGAACGCGGCCAGCATGTCGTCAAGTTCACGCAGGGGCACCCTTACTGCGTGGGCTATGACCTGCTCCATATACAGCAGGTGGTCGGACGTGCGAACGAGGTGGCGGGCCTGCTCCCAGCCTTCGGCGGTGGAGAAGTCGCACTCTGCCAGGGCGTCCTCGGCCTGCCGTGCACGAGCCGCTCGCGCTGCGTCCTGCTCATTGTCCGGGGTCCATCGGCCCGAGCTGTAACCGCCCGATGCGGAGAAGGCGATGTGGCGTTTGCCAGGGGCGAGCAGCGTTCCGGAGATGTCGACGTCCAGTTCGGCGGCGGTCCGGTCGAGGCGTTCGAAGGATGCGCTGCTGAAGCGTCGTGGCCGTAGGAATTGTCCCAACGTTCCAGCGATACGCTCACCGTCGCGCGGAGTCTCGCGCAGTGCTCGTTCGACGAGACGGAGTTCATCGACGCGGTGCTCGTCGAACGGCACCAGCGCTGCGGCGGTGACGGCGGACGGAGCGAGCGGGCCGGCCTCTGCGTCGAGCAATGCCTGGATGAATGAGCCCACGGAGCAGAAGCGGCGGTCGCGCCAGCGGGAGGCGACGGTCGTCGCGGTCGTGGCACTCAAGCGGCCCATGGCGGCCAGTACCTCGGAGTGATTCGTTGCGTCCCCAAGGTAGGGTTCCAGGCTTTCGGTGAGTTGGGCGACGCGATAGGCACGACGGTCGTCGTCGTGATTGCCGTCGGATGCTCGGCGGGCGACGGAGAGGAAGGCCCGCCACAACGCGTGTACGTCGTCGCCCACGCGGTCGGTCAGATCAATCGCCTGGGTGAAGTAAGCGTGAGCTTCGCTTCTGTCGAATCGCTGGACGGCGCGAGTAAGTTTCACCATCTGCTCCGCCTTGTACTCGGCACTCTCCTTAGCCGCGTCGAGCGAAGCGGCCACGGATTCAGCGAGTTCGACGGCGATGTGCTGCAACTCAGCGACAGGAGCCGATGCTCGGACAGCGTCGATGAGGACCCCATCAGGAAGGTGCCGCTGCGCGCTTCGGTACCAGTCGAGCAATTGCTGGCGCGTTCCCTCGGACGAGCCGAAGGCTAGGATCCGGACGCCGAGCCCGGCAATGCCTCTGTGCAGGAAGTGGGGCACCTCCTCAAGGGTCCGGTGGGACGGGGTAGGGGGTACGAGTTCCGGGAAAAGACTTTCCGTGTCGCTGGCGGTTCCGACGAGGCAGTCGATCCACAGGCTCGCCCAGGCGCCGAGGGGCACGACATTCTGCTTGTGGTCGTTTGCGGTACTTGAGTACGCGTGCGGCTTCTTTCGCGCTTCCTGGACGTCTTCGCCGGCGAACTCGTCCGCGTCGAAGGGCTGTCTCCGGATCTTCGACAGCAACGCGAAGCCGCACAGCAGCGTGATCGTGTCGATGCCGCGCCCCCAGCGGCTTCCGGCTCCCCTACCCAGGTCGCCGGGGAGATTCAGCCGCAGGATCCGCTCGGCTTCCCCGTCCGAGAGAAGTCCGTGGCGCAGGCCCA
The DNA here is from genome assembly GCF_050917515.1 of Streptomyces sp. JL2001. Lineage (NCBI taxonomy): Bacteria > Bacillati > Actinomycetota > Actinomycetes > Kitasatosporales > Streptomycetaceae > Streptomyces > Streptomyces sp. JL2001. The sequence goes on from NZ_CP169421.1 coordinate 1,055,374, forward strand.
TCGCGACGATCCAACCGACCGCTGGAAGCTCCTTGTTCTCTGCGGAGTATCCCGGGTGCCGACGAGCGGAGACGGATCGGCGCTGGCGCTTCAGCATTCTCACCAAGCGCCGCGCAAGGGCCGCCTGGCAGACGAAGTTGGCCTGCCAGGCGGCAGAAGCGACCGCGAGCTGAAGGTATTTCAAGGACACGGCCGCAAGGCCGAGAGCCTCCAGATCCTCGGTGCGGCCCGAGTCGGCAAGCCGGGTGGCGATGATCAGTCCGGCCTCGAAGGCCACCCAGTTGGGGCTCCACCGAGCAAGATGGCTGACACATGCTTCTACACCGTCGGTGTTGAGAAGCCCGAAGGCGACCTCGGCAATATCCGTCGCGGTGACTCTGTGCCGGTTCGCATCGTCGTCGTCCGACTGCTGCACCCATGCCCTGAGCCATTCCGAGGCGCTGCGCAGCCGACTGCGGGCGAAGTCGGTCTGGCCGGCGGCGAACGAGAGAAGGGCGCCCTCGCAGTGAAGATTGGAACCGGGCCAGTCGCCAACGAGGCTGCGGTTCGCGACGATGTCCTCGATCGTGACGGCATCCAGGAACTGCCCCGCCAGATCGGTGTTGGACCGCAGCAGTTGAAGGCGGCGGGAGTGGCCGGCGGCCAGGCTGCCGGCCTTGACGGCCAGCCGGGTTGCCTCCCACTCCTTTCCCACGCGCAGTGTGGCTTTGAGAGCGAACTGGGCCCGTTGCTGGGCGATCTCCCGTTGTTCCAGGTCATCGCCCTCGGGTAGGGCGCCGTCGGTCATCGCGAGTTCGACGAGGGTGTCGACCTGGCCAGCCTCCCAGAGCAGTTGGGGCAAACTAGCAGCCACGTACGGTTCGTTGGCGGCGAGCGGGGTCAGTCGGTCGATGAAATCGATCAGGGAGCTGCCGGTGGGACGGTACTTCGTCCGGAACCAGGTCTCGGTCGGTTCGTCACGGAACTGCAGCGTGTCACCGTCGACGAGGAGCGGGCGTCCGAGATCGGCCGCGAAGCTGTGCACGAGGGCGGCCGGTACTCCGCACAGCTCGGTCAGAACCTTGACGGGCAACCTCGGCCGGAGCGCAGCCAGGGCCTCGCACAGACGGTCGATCTCCGCGCTCAGGTGGTGGGCGTCTTTGCACCGGTCCACCATGTCCTGGAGGAGTTCGTCGAAGAGGGAGCCGTCGGGGTGCTGCCTCGCCTCCCCGAGAGAGACCAGACAGGACTCGATGTCCGAGGCCATACCCAGAACGAGGGCCTGGATCCGAGGGTTGCCGCCGGTACGCCGATGGAACTCGGCCGCCTGTGCCTCCGAGACCGGCCCGAGTACCGACTCAAGATGCTGCTTGGACTCGGCCACGCCGAAGCCCTCGAGCTCGATTCTGTGCACGTTGGGCGGCGGTTTCAACAGATCGATGCGTTCGCTGCGGCACAACATCACGAGCCGCACGTTGTCCGGCAGCGTCTCGCGCAGCACGTCCGTGACGAAGGTCCGCTCCCCGCAGTCGTTCGCGATGAGCGCCGCGTTGTCGGCCGCGTCCACGACAAGAACCAGGAGCGCCCCGGGAGCGGAGGCCGTGACAGCCTCCGCAGCGCCCCGGACCCTGGCCATGAACGCCCTCGCGTAGTCGGCCGGCTGAGCTGTGCCCACCGGGATCAGCGGATCGCAAAGGGCATGCGCAGCAAGCTCGTTCGCCAACTGCACCAAACCTTGGCGATGTTGATGGCGCGGTGAACTGGAACGCCGGTACCCACCGTTTCCGAAGCAGTCGTAGACGAGTGTGACCGAGCCGGAAGGCAGATTCGGTTCGATCTGTGTCGTGAGCACCGACTTGCCCACGCCACCGGCCGCGTGAACGACGACGGGCCGCCCGATGAGTCCGACGATGTCGTCGACGATCGCGCGAGTCTGGTCCGTCACGATGACATGCCCGGGTTGGTCGATGAGCTTGGGCGCGGGCAGCACATGCTCAGGTGGGACTCCGAGAGCGGCAAGTACCGTGGAGCGTTCAACGACGTGGTTCGCCTCGAGCGAGGTCGCGCGTCTGGTGATCATCTCCTTCAGCAGCAGGGGCTGCACATCCGGCGCACCGGGAAGAAGACCGGTCAAGTCCAGCCGGAACAGCCCTTCGAGCCGCAGAAGGCCCGGGGCCGTGGCATCCACCTCCAGGCGACTGAAGAACGCGGCTTCACCGGCTACATCGTCGGAGAAGTCCGCATACTGCCTGAGGTACTTGACTTCGTGCGCATACTCACCGGGCTCTCCACCGGCTGCCAGGACCTCGATCGCTCGAAGCACGGACTCGCGGACCGGTCGGTTGGAAAGGAACTCGAAGGTCACCTTCTCTTCGAGCCCCGGGGACTCCTGACGAATCTGCCTGAACTTCTCCGCGAACCCCTTGACCGTCTTCGAGAGACCCGACACAGTCCACTTTTCCGTGGCCTGTACGGTCGAGTGCTTCAGCTGCCGGTACACCACGCGGTTGGCCTCGTGAAGGCCGGTCGCACCGTAGTACTCGGCGATGTCGACTACGTCCTCGCCAGCTTCGCCCTGGGTGTCGTCGGGCGACACACCCTCGACAGCGATCGCGGTCAGATCGGCGTCGGGAAGCAGTAGTTTCAGCGCCTGGCGAGCCGCCCAGTGGTAATGGAACTGATCACCGTCCCGGCTGGCACGCAGAAGATCAGTGTCAGGCATACCCACTCCCGACAGTCTTCACAGCGATGGAAGGGGGCAAGGGACTCCTCACATCACAGCAGACCAAGACGGTGTAAGCGCACATAGATTACCCACCCCTCTCGGACTCGGGCAACGCATCCACTGGCGCACCCTGCCTTCGGCTCCGGCGGGCGGAATAAGCCAGGGCCAGATACCCCGACCCCCGACCCCGTCCTCCAGACCGTGCTTATCACCTTCAGCACGGACGATGCCGGCAGACGACGAACCTTTAGACAGGCTCCTGCCCTGCCTACGGCAGCCACTCAGCGTGCACACGGCCGCGCCCTGAGTTGGACTGGCTCCCCCTCGCCTGTGGCCGCAGCTCGGGTCATCTCTGGGGAGAATTTGGGGAGTACGAGCAGTTACGGAGAGAGCGTGGGGAGAATCGACTACCCAAGCGGGTACGAGCCTGAAAGAACGCGAAAGAAGGATCAACGCAGGCCAGGTACCTGATCGCTCACATTTCTGCAGGTCAGGGCCACCTGGACGATGACTTCAAGAAGATCTCCTCGCCCTTGTAAGACCATGCGGCCCCTACGCGCTCGTCAGGCTGCTACCCAGAGGCCGGCGTCCAGGATCCGGGCGGCCTTGGTGATACTGCCCGGCGTCAGGTGCCGGTAGGTGCGGTACGTCTCCTCGATGGACTTGTGGCCCATCCACTCCGCCACGTCGGTGATGGGGATGCCGCTGCCGAGGGCGTTCGAGGCGAAGTAGTGCCGGAAGCCGTACATCCCGACGCCCTCCTCTGGCGGAAGGTCTGCGAAGAGTTTCCTCACCCGGCGTCGCTCCATGCCCTCGGTGAAGTAGTCGCCCGGGCCGCGCAGCAGGTAGCCGTCCTTCGTGGCGCCATGCTTGGCCTCATACCGCTCCATCGCCTCCCGCACCGACCGGGGCAGCGGCACTTCCCGGAACTCCCCCGTCTTGCGGTGCTTCAGCTTCGGCGGCCTCAGCGTGTTGGAATGGATCTGCTCCCGCACCCGGTACACGTCCTCGGCCACGACATTATGAACGCTCACCGCCCGCGCCTCACCGTTCCGCAGACCGCATTCCCGCCATCATCACGATCTCCAGCGCCAGGTCCTCGTCGGCGACCGTCGCGCCTTTGTCACGTAGGAGAGAGAGGGAATGGCAACCGTTGCCCGCACGTATTCGGGTTCCTGGACTCCCTTCACCGGGTCGTCGACCATGGCCCCCTTGGTATAGGCGTCCCGCAGGATGGTCTTCAGGACCCGGAAGATGTTCACCTGATTCCCGCGGCCGACTCCGTCGCTCTCCATCTCGTCCAGGAAGCGTTCGACCACCATCGGTGTGACCGAGTTCAGCTTCCGCGCTCCCAGACGCGGGACGATATGCACGTTGATCGAACTGTCGACGTGCTCCCCCGTGGAGTAGTCCGTCATCCTGCGTTGCCGCGGCCGCCACTGCTTCGCGTACTCCTCGACCGTCAGCTGACCCAGTTCGCGGCGGGCTGCCGCTACGGTGGGCGCCGTGGTCTTCTTCTCCGCATACAGCTGCGTGAGACGTTCGATCGCGTCGTCCTGCGTGTCGTATCCGGACTCCTCGCGCTGCTTGCCGAGCGCGTCGCGGAAACGGATCGAGTAGGGGTGAGGGCAGCGGGTGGGCTTGGCGCAGCCGCAGTCCTTGAAGAAGGAACCCATGCCGCGGGCGAGCTGTCGGGCCATGTCGCGCCCGAGCCGTCCTGGAGTTCCAGCCGCCGGCGGCCCGGCACGTGTCGGGGTGGAGCCTGCTCGTGGAGGACCTCGAAGCCGTCGCCGGCCCGGCCCGCCGCCGCCTCGCTCCTCTTGGCGCTTCGCAGAACCGTCATTGCCCCTTAACGCCGGATCGTTGACCGGCCCCCTCGCGCTTGCGAGCATCGGGGCATCAGGTCGTCGAGCTGTTCCCGCATCCCTCGGCCCTCGGTTGCCGGGGCCGCCGTGCCACCGTACGACCGACTCCCGGACCGAGGAATCCCGATGCGACCAGCGCTCATCGCGACGCCGGGCGGAAAGCCCGCCGCCGACCAGCCCGACGCCGCCGCCGTCCTGCGGGCCATCCTGCGCGGAGGCCCACTGGCCCGCACCGCGATCATCCGGGAGACGGGCCTGAGCGCGGCCGTCGTGTCACGGCACGCGGCCGAACTGCTCGCGATGGGTCTGGTCTGGGAGCCGCCCGAGCCGCACCGGCCGCCCCGGCCCGGACGCCCCCGCATCCCGCTGGACATCGAGACCGCGCACCACGTCGCGGCGGGCGTGCACATCGCCGTCCCGCGGCTCACGTTCTCGCTCACCGACCTGCGCGGCAACGTCCTCGCGTACGAGCACGTGCCACGACGGCCTCAGCACGGGGCGGTCCTCCAGGACGTCGCCGCACGACTGCCCGGCTTCCTGCGCAGACACCTCGGCGCGCGCTCCGTCCTCGGCCTCGGCGTGGCCACCGGCGGCTGGGTCGATCCCGACGCCGGGATCCTGGTCGAGAACTCCGCGCTCGGCTGGCGCGACATCCCGCTGCGGCGCTCGCTGCAGCGCGCGGTGGGACTGCCGGTCCATGTGGAAGGCCACGCCCGGGCGCTGGCCCAGGCCGAGCTGCTGTTCGGCGCGAACCGCGGCGGCGACCTGGTGCACCTGTTCGTCGGCAACGCCGTGGACGCGGCGATCGCCACCGGCGGCGTCCTGCTGCAGGGCCGGCGGTACGGCGCCGGCGGCATCGCCCACCTGCCCGTACCGGGGTCGGCGGAGCCGTGCCCCTGCGGCCGCACCGGCTGCCTCCAGGTCACGGTCTCCGACCGTGCCGTCGCGCGGCGCGCCGTCGCCGAGGGCGTCATCCCGCACCCCGATCTGCGGCTGCTCGTGCGTGCCGCCCGCGCGGGCGACGTCCGGGCGCTCGACCTGTGCCGCACCCGCCTGCGGCTGATCGCGCACGCGGTGCGGCCGCTGCTCGACCTGATCCGCCCGGACGCCCTGGTGCTGACCGAGTTCGCCACCCTCCGTCTGCCCGGGCTGCTCGACGAGCTGACCCGCGAGCTGGCGAGCGGCGGCGACCAGGTGCGGACCGGCTCCTTCGGCGCGGACACGCTCGCGGTGGCGGCGACCGCGCCGGTGCTCGCGGCCGTCTACCAGGACCCGTTCGGGCTGCGGACCAGCGGCGGCGCCCGATGAGCGGGGCAGGGCGGGTTTCTTCCGCGCCGCCAGAAAATATTGTCCGTACCGGCACGGGGCAGCACACTCATCTCATGGACGCACAGCAGAGGGCCACGATCCGGGCAGCCGCAGACCGGCACCCCGTGAACGCCTTCCGCGCGCACCACTTCGCCGGACTGGGCTGTCGCGCCCACTGACCGGCTCTCCGCCGGCGCGCGCCGCCGCGCCGGGGCACTGGGCACTGACCCCGGCGTACGCCTCCGCCGAACTCCGGCCTGACTCGCGCACGTTCACCGGCTGAAGCACGGCCGCGGCGCAGCTGAGCACCGGCCGGAGCACCGCCTGGGGCACCAGGTGGAGCTCCGGGCCGAAGCACGGCTGAGCACCGCCTGGGGCTCTGGCTGAAGTACCGGCTGGAGCACCGGCGCCGGCCCCCCTTTCCCGGTCTCGCCGCGTACCGGACACCGGCCGGGCGCCCTTCACACCCGTGAGCCCGCGCCCGGCGGGTGACCCCGCGTGCCCCGGCGCCGTCCCGGTACGCCCGGTCGCCTTCCTCACCTGCCCTCGTTCGTCATGCCCGAAAGGACTCACCCCATGAGCACGCTCACCGTCCGTCCCGTCGCCGGTCACATCGGCGCCGACATCGACGGCGTGGACCTCGCCGGCCCGTTGTCCGTCGAGACCGTCGACGAGATCAAGCAGGCCCTCCACCGTCACAAGGTCGTCTTCTTCCGGGGGCAGCGGCTCGACCACGCCTCGCAGATCGCCTTCGCCCGCCACTTCGGCGAGCTCACCTACGCCCACCCGCACGACGACGCCCCGCCGGAGGACCACCCGGAGATCTTCACCATCGACCCGCGCCGCTTCGAGGAGCGCTACGGGAAGGACTTCCGGGCGGAGTACCGCAAGCGCCAGTACAGCTACTTCGACGGCTGGCACACCGACGTCACCGCCGCGGTGAACCCGCCCGCCGGGTCCATCCTGCGCGCCGAGACGGTCCCGGAGTTCGGCGGCGACACGCAGTGGACCAACCTCGTCGCCGCGTACGAGGGGCTGTCCGCACCGGTCAGGGCATTCGTGGACACGCTGCGCGCCGAGCACCGGTACGGCGGCGACCGGCCGGTCGGCGAGGACGGCGCGTACGCCCGCCGGATCAACGACAACCTGCTCGTGTCCGTACACCCCGTGGTGCGGGTGCACCCGGAGACCGGGGAGCGCGCGCTGTTCGTCAACCCGGGGTTCACCAGCCACATCGTGGGCGTCACCGCCGCGGAGAGCCGACGGATCCTGGACCTGCTGTACGCCGAGATCACCCGGCCCGAGTACACGGTGCGCTTCCGCTGGGAGGCGGGGCACGTGGCGTTCTGGGACAACCGGTCCACCGCGCACCTCGCCCCGCGCGACCTGGAGCACCTCGACGTCGAGCGCCGGCTGCACCGGGTCACGCTGATCGGCGAGGTCCCCGTCGGACCGGACGGACAGCCGTCCGAGTCGGTCGCCGGGCGCCCGTTCACCGCCGACCACCGGGTCGCCGCCACCTCCTGACATCCGACCGGGGCCGCCGACGCCCGCGCCGCCGCTTTCCGCCGACGCCATCGGCGGCGGCCCCGCCACCCCTCGCTCCGCCCCGCCGGCCCTCCTCCCCCGGCCCCTCCCTCGCCGACCCGTGAAAGGCCCCCGAATCGCCATGTCCCTGCACACCTCAAGACCCCTGAACCGCCGGGGATTCCTCGCCCTGGGCAGCGGCGCGCTGCTGGCACTCGCGGGCTGCGCCTCCCCCGACCAGGCCGGCTCCACGCAGCTCGGCGCGCTGCCGACCGCCGCGCCCGACAAGAAGACCACCCTCCGGCTCGGAACGGCCACGACGCAGGCGCAGCTCGCCGCGAAACCCTCGCTCGGTCCGCTGCCGTTCTCCGTCGAGTGGGTCCGGCTCAACGGCGGCCCCGAGACCATCCAGGGCTTCCGGGCGGGCGCGGTCGACCTGGCGAGCAACGCCGGGATGCCGCCGATCCAGGCGCACGACATCGGCTTCGACGCCAAGATCGTCGCCATCGCGCACAACACCGCGGTCACCTACATCCCCACCACCCGGCCGGGCAGCGACATCCGGACGGCGAAGGACGTCGTCGGCAAGCGGATCGCCTTCTCCCAGGGCCAGGCGCAGGGCGTCACGATCCTCAAGTGGCTGAACGAGAACGGCGTCTCCCACAAGGACGTGACCCTGGTGCCGCTGCCCAGCGCCCAGTTCCTGACCGCTCTCCAGGGCAACCAGGTCGACCTCGCCCCGCTGACCGAGCCGTCGCTGACGAAGTACCTGAAGCAGTACGCGAAGGACGGCGCGCGCACCCTGCCCACCGACGTCCAGGACCTCCTGAGCCTGCTGTGGGCGCCCACGTCGGTGCTCGCCGACGAACGCAAGGCGGCGGCGATCCGGGCGTTCATCCCGATCTGGGTCCGGGGCAACAACTGGTCCTGGGAGAACCCTGAGCAGTGGGTCGAGTCGTACTACGTCAAGGATCAGGGCGTCACCCGCGTGGACGGCGAACGGATCGTCAAGGCCCGGAGCAAGCCGCTGTATCCCGCGAACTGGGACTCCTCGATCGCCTGGGAGCAGTCGATCGCCGATCTCATGTCCGGCGCCGGCTTCGTGAAGAAGTTCGACGTCAGCGTGCTGTTCGACCGGCGGTTCGAGAAGGTCGCGGCGGAGGCCGCGCCCGCCGCGTACCGAGGGCAAGCCTGAGATGGGCGAACACCTCTGGTACATCCCGAACACCGTCGAGCCCGGCCATCGCGGCGACGACACCGTCGAGGGCTGGGGCACGCTGGACCACTCGACGGAGCTGGCCCGCGCCGTCGAGGACCACGGCTGGGCCGGTGCGCTCCTCGGCACCGGCTGGGGCCGTCCGGACACCTTCACCGTCGCGGCCTCCCTCGTCGCCCGTACGACGACGTTCAAGCCGCTCATCGCCATCCGGCCCGGCTACTGGCAGCCGGCGAACTTCGCCTCCGCCGCGGCCACCCTCGACCGGCTCAGCGAAGGCAGGGTCCTGGTCAACATCGTCAGCGGCCTCGACGACGCCGCGTCCTACGGCGACGGCGAGTTCGACCCCGCCCGCCGCTACGAGCGCACCCTGGAGTTCCTCCAGCTGGTGCGCCGCTTGTGGAACGACGAGGAGGTGACGTTCCGGGGGGAGCACTACCGGGTGGAGAACTCCACGGTCCGGCCGCGTCCCTGGCGCGCCGAGGAGGGCCGGCACCCCCGGCTGTACTTCGGCGGCGCGAGCCCGGCCGCCGAGCGGGTCGCCGCGCAGGAGGCCGACGTCCAGCTGTTCTGGGGCGAGCCGCTGGACGGCGTCGCCGAACGCATCGACCGGCTGCGGACGCTGTCCGACAAGGTCGGGCGCGAACACCGGCCGCTGGAGTTCGGGCTGCGCGTGACGACCCTCGTGCGGGACACCACCGAAGACGCGTGGCGCGCGGCGGAGAAGAAGGTCGCCCGCATGGCGCGGCAGGATCCGCGCGCCCAGGAGTCGCTCCGGCGCGGCACGGCCGTCGGCCAGCGACGGCTGCTCGACCTGGCGGACCGGGGCGACGTCCTGGACAGCTGCCTCTACACGGCCCCAGGCCGCTACGGAGGCGGCGGCGCCGGTACGACCTGGCTGGTCGGCTCCGCGCGGGAGGTCGCCGACGCGCTGCACCGGTACCGCGAGCTCGGCGTGACCCACTTCGTGCTGTCGGACACCCCGTACCGGCAGGAGATCGCCCGCGTCGGCGACGCCCTGCTCCCGCTCCTGAGGGAGCCGGCCGCGTCCCCCGCCGGATCAGCCCTGCGGCGGCCGTCCGCCGCCCATTCCTCGGAGGCCCCCGCATGACCGCCGTCCTGCACGACACCACCTCCCTGCGCGCCGTGTACGGCGCGTTCCCCACCGGCGTCGCGGCGATCGCCGCCCTGGTCGACGGCGCGCCGGTCGGGCTGGCCGCCAGCTCGTTCACGACCGTGTCCCTCGCGCCCCCGCTGGTCTCCGTCTGCATGGCGCACACCTCCGGCACCTGGCCGGTGCTGCGCCGCGCCGGCCGTCTGGGCGTCAGCGTGCTCGGCGCGGACCAGGGGGCGCTGTGCAGGCGGCTCGCCGGTCCGGCCGGCGAGCGTTTCGCCGGGGCATCGTGGCAGGCGGACGAGGACGGCGCGGTGCTGCTGGACGGCGCCGCCGCCTGGTTCACCTGCTCGGTCGACGACGAGATCCGGGCCGGTGATCACGACATCGTCGTCCTGCGCGTCCACGACCTGCGCCTCGACCGGGACGTGGACCCCCTCGTCTTCCACGCCAGTTCGTTCCGCTCCCTCCTCCCCCGACCTCAGGAGCCTCGATGAACCTCGACCTGACCTCCCGAACGGGCGGTGGCACGGCCACCGTGACCGCCGGGCCGGAGAAGGGACCGCCGTCCTCGGCGCCTCCGGCCTCCACACCGCCGGCGGACGCGACGACACCGGACACGGCGGCGGCCGCCGGTCTGGTGCCGGCGATCCAGCGCCGCCTCGGGCGCGGCAGGTCGATCCCGTTCGGCCGGCTCCTCGGCCCGCTCCTGCTCGTCCTCGCCTGGTGGGGCGCCTCGGCGGCCGGCTGGCTGGACCCGCGCAAGCTGTCGTCACCCGCCTCGGTCGTGACCTCCGCCCAGGAGCTGTGGGTGAGCGGGCGTCTGCAGGAGAACGTGCAGGTCTCGCTGTCGCGTGCCCTGCTCGGTCTGCTCATCGGCGTCGCCGCCGGCCTGGTGCTGGCGCTGGCGTCCGGGCTCTCCCGCATCGGTGACGCCGTCGTGGACGGCACGCTGCAGGTCAAGCGCTCGATCCCCAACCTCGCGCTGCTTCCGCTGCTGATCCTGTGGCTGGGCATCGGCGAGACGATGAAGGTGGTCGTCATCGCGCTCGGTGTGACGGTCAGCATCTACATCAACACCCATGCGGCGCTGGTCTCCATCGACGCCCGGTACGTCGAACTCGCCGAGGCACAGCGCCTGTCACGCTGGCTGTTCCTGCGCAAGGTCGTGCTGCCGGCCGCGCTCCCGGGCTTCTTCACGGGGCTGCGGCTGGCGGTGACCGCGGCCTGGCTCGGTCTGATCGTGGTGGAGCAGATCAACGCCACCTCGGGCATCGGCTACATGATGTTCCAGGCCCAGCAGTACGCCCAGTCCGGGATCATCCTCGTCGGTCTGGTGCTGTACGGCACCTTCGGCTTCGCCTCCGACGCCCTTGTCCGCCTGGTGGAGGGGAGGGTGCTGTCGTGGCGACGTACGATCACCGCCTGAGCGACGGCGGCCCGGTCGCCGAGGCGGTGGACTCCGCCGCCGTCCGCGTCAACAGCCTCACCCGGTCCTTCGGTGACCGCCAGGTGCTCCGGAACGTCGATCTGACCCTCGCCCGCGGCGAGTTCACGGCGCTCCTCGGGCGCAGCGGCTCGGGCAAGAGCACCCTGCTGCGCGCGGTGGCGGGACTGGACCACACCACCGTCGGCACGGGCGGGATCCTGGTGCCGCGGCGGGTCTCGCTGGTCTTCCAGGACTCGCGGCTGCTGCCGTGGCTGAGGGTCCTCGACAACGTGGTGCTCGGTCTGCCCGGCGACGACGCCAAGGAGCGCGGCCGTGCCGCCCTCGACGAAGTCAGCCTGGGCGGGCGGGCGTCGGCCTGGCCGCACGAGCTGTCCGGCGGCGAGCAGCAGCGGGCCGCGCTGGCCCGGTCGCTGGTGAGCCAGCCCGAACTGCTGCTCGCCGACGAGCCGTTCGGTGCCCTCGACGCGCTGACCCGTATCCGGATGCACCGGCTGCTGCGCCGGCTGTACGAGCGGCACCGCCCTGCCGTGCTGCTGGTGACCCACGACGTGGACGAGGCGGTGACCCTCGCCGACCGGGTGCTGGTCCTCGACGACGGCGACTTCGTCCTGGACCTGAGCATCGACCTGCCGGCCGAACGCGACCCGGGCGACCCGCTGTTCCAGCGGCACCGCACCACCCTGCTGGGTGCCCTGGGCGCCCTCCCCGACGACCGTACGAAGGACACGAAGGAACCGTCATGAGCAAGCGCGCCGAGAAGCTCCATCTGAACGCCTTCCTGATGGGCGTCGGCCACCACGAGGCCGCCTGGCGGCTGCCGGAGTCTGACCCGTACGCCTCCTGGGACGTCGAGCACTTCCGCAACCTCGCCCGGATCGCCGAACGGGGCAGGCTGGACTCGTTGTTCCTCGCCGACAGCCCGGGACTGATGGGCGACCCCGCCCGCCGGCCCGGCGGGCGGCTGGAACCGACGGTGCTGCTGACGGCGCTCGCCGGGGTGACCGAGCACATCGGTCTGATCGCGACCGCCTCGACGTCGTACAACGAGCCGTACAACCTGGCCCGCCGGTTCGCCTCCCTCGACCACGTGTCCGGCGGGCGGGCCGGATGGAACATCGTCACGACCGCCGGAGCGGACGCGGCCCGCAACTTCGGCCTGGACGACGCGCCCCTGCACAAGGAGCGCTACGAGCGCGCCGACGAGTTCCTCGAGGTGTCCACCCGGCTGTGGGACAGCTGGACGGACGACGCGATCGTGGCCGACAAGGACGCCGGTGTCCACGCCGACGCCGCGAAGGTCCGCAGGATCGATCACGCCGGGCGGTTCTTCCGGGTCGTCGGACCGCTGAATGTGCCCCGCTCGCCGCAGGGTCATCCGCTGCTCGTGCAGGCCGGTTCGTCGGAGGACGGCAAGGCGTTCGCGGCGCGGTGGGCGGAGGCGGTGTTCACCGCGCAGCAGACCCTCGAAGAGGCACAGGCGTTCTACGGCGATCTCAAGAAGCGGGCCGTGGCGCACGGCCGCGATCCGCAGGGCATCAAGATCCTGCCCGGGATCGTGCCGGTCATCGGTGACAGCGAGGCGGAGGCGGAGGAGCTGGACCGCGAGCTGGACCGGCTGATCAGCCCGGAGTTCGCCAAGCGGCAGCTCGCCCGGCTGTTCCGGATCGACCCGGACGCGCTGGACCTGGACGGGCCGCTGCCGGACGACCTGCCGTCCGAGGACGAGATCGAAGGCGCCAAGAGCCGGTACACGCTGATCGTGGAGCTGGCCCGGCGGGAGAAGTTGACTGTACGCCAGCTGATCGGCCGGCTCGGCGGCGGCCGCGGGCACCGGACGTTCACCGGCACGCCGGTGCAGGTGGCCGACGCGATCGAGGAGTGGTTCGACGGCGACGCCGCGGACGGGTTCAACATCATGCCGCCGGTCCTGCCGACCGGTCTGGAGGCGTTCGTCGACAAGGTGGTGCCGATCCTCCAGGAGCGCGGCAGGTTCCGCACCGAGTACACCGGCGGCACGCTGCGCGACCACTACGGACTGCCCCGCCCCGCGGGCTCGCTCACGCAGGCCCTCGGAGCGTCCGCGTGACGGTCGCACCTTGTCGCACCGCGGACCGTACGTCCCCGGCGTCACCCGGACCGGCCGGCGCGGGCTGGGTGCGCCGGCTGGTCCGGTACTGCCTGGCCCACCGCGTCGACCTGGCCTGGGCGTACGGCGCCGCGCTCGTCGCCGCGGTGGCCACGGCCGTACTGCCGCTGGTCCTGCGCCATGTCGTGGACGGGGTGGCGTCCCCCTCGGCCGTGCTGACCCCCTGGGTGGTGCTGCTGCTCGGTCTCGGCGCGCTGCGGTTCGGGGCGAGCTTCCTGCGTCGGTACTGCTCCGGCCGGGTGTCCCTCGGCGTGCAGTACGCGCTGCGCAACGACGTCTTCGCCGCGCTGCTGCGGCTCGGCGGCCGCCAGCAGGACAAGCTGCACACGGGCCAGGTCGTCAGCAGGGCCGTCTCCGACGTGACGCTCGTCCAGATGCTGCTTCAGTTCCTGCCGAACATGTTCGGCAACGCGCTGATGTTCGCCCTGTCGGTGGCGCTGATGTTCGCGCTGACGCCGCAGCTGACCCTGGTCGCCCTCATCGTCGGCCCGGTGCTGTGGCTGATCGCGTACCGCAGCCGCCGCCACCTGTTCCCGGCCAACTGGCACGCGCAGCAGGAGGCGGCCGAGGTCGCGTCGACCGTGGAGGCGGCGGTCACGGGCGTCCGCGTGGTCAAGGGGTTCGGACAGGAGGAGCGTGAACTGGCGGAGCTGGAGCGGCGGTCGCGCGGGCTGTTCTCCTCGCGGTTCCGGGTCGCCCGGCTCACCAGCAGGTACAACCCGGCGCTCCAGGCCGTGCCGGTCCTCGGGCAGGTCGCCGTGCTCGCGCTGGGCGGCTGGCTGGCGCTGCGCGGGAGCATCTCCCTGGGCACCTTCGTGGCGTTCAACGCCTATCTCAGCTCGTTCGTGACGCCCGTGCGCCAGGTGGCCATGCTGCTCACCGTCTGGCAGCAGGCACGCGCCGGGGTGGAGAGGGTACTCGACATCGTCGACACGGCTCCCGAGATCACCGACGCCCCGGACGCCGTCGCCGTGCCGGACGGGGCGCCGGCCCTGGAGTGGGACGGTGTGGTGTTCGGCCATGACGCCACGGCCGCCCCGCTGCTCGACGGGTTCACCCTGAGGGTGGAACCCGGGGAGACGCTGGCCCTGGTCGGTGCGGCCGGGTCGGGCAAGTCCACGGCGGCGGCGCTGCTGCCCCGGTTCTTCGACCCGGCCGCCGGGACGGTACGGGTCGGCGGCTTCGACGTCCGCGGACTGCGGCTCGCCGAGCTGCGTGCCCGGATCGGCTTCGTCTTCGAGGAGCCGCATCTGCTGTCCGACACCATCGGGGCGAACATCGCCTACGGGCGTCCCGACGCCGGGCCGGCGGAGATCCGCCGCGCGGCGCGGCTGGCGCAGGCCGACGCGTTCATCAGCGCCCTGCCGGACGGCTACGACACCGTGATCGGCGAGCAGGGCCTCACCCTGTCCGGCGGGCAGCGCCAGCGCATCGCCCTGGCCCGGGCGATCCTGCCCGACCCCGCCCTCCTGGTGCTGGACGACGCGACCTCCGCCATCGACGCCCAGGTGGAGGCGGCCATCCACGCCGGTCTGCACCAAGTGGCGCGGCAGCGCACCACGTTGGTCATCGCCCACCGGGCGTCCACCCTTGAACTGGCCGACCGGGTCGCCATCCTGGACCACGGCCGGGTCGTCGACATCGGCACGCCCGACGAACTCCGGGAGCGCAGCGCGCTGTACCGGTCGCTGCTGTCTCCCGATGAGCAGCCCGGCGAACTCGGCGTGGACGAGGCGTCGGCCGCGGAGCCGCCGCGGCCGCGCGGTGTCACCGAGGAGCTGTGGCTCCCCGCCCCGGACGCCCCGTCGGCCGGTCCGGACGTCGGGGCGCGGGTCGCCGCCGCCTACGCGCAGGCCGCCGCGACGTCCGGGCCGGGCCGCGCGGGGCCGGGCGGAGGGCTGCTCGGCGGAGCCCCGGCCGGCGAGGAACTCCGGGAGCGGCTGGCGGCGTTGCCGCGCGTGGACGTGGATCCGAAGGTCTCGCCCGAGCAGGCCCGCGCCTGGGACCCGGACTTCGGACTGCGCACGCTCGTACGGCCCTTCCGGCTACCGCTGCTCGGCGGTCTCGCGCTGGTCGGCGCGGACGCACTCGCGCAGCTCGCCGTACCGGTCCTGGTGCGGCACGGCGTCGACAGCGGCGTCAGCCGGTCCGCACCGGCGGCGCTGCTGGCGACCTCGGCCGTCGCGGCGGTGGTCGTGCTGCTCGGCTGGCTGGTGAACGTCGCCCAGGTGCGGGTGACCGGCCGCACCGGCGAACGTCTGCTGCACACGCTGCGGGTGCGGACGTACGCCCAGTTGCAGCGGCTCGGTCTGGACTACTACGAGCGCGAGCAGGGCGGCCGGATCATGACCCGGATGACCACGGACGTGGACGCGCTGTCGGCGTTCCTGCAGACGGGTCTGGTGACCTTCGTGGTCTCCCTGCTGACGATGCTCGGTGTGCTCGTCGCCCTGCTCGTCATCGACGCGGGGCTCGCCGTCACCCTGCTCCTCGCCCTGCCGATCCTCGTCGCCGCCACGGCGGTGTTCCGGGCGCGATCGCTGCCCGCGTACCTCGACGCGCGCGAGCGGGTCAGCGCGGTCAACGCCTCCCTCCAGGAGAACGTGCCCCTGATCCGGGTCACCCAGGCCTTCGGCCGCGAGGCGCGCAACGCCCGCGACTTCGCCCGCCTGGCCTGGGCGTTCCGCGACTCCAGGCTGCGGGCGCAGCGGCTGATGGCGACGTACTTCCCGTTCATCGAGTTCCTCAGCACGGCGGCGACCGCCATGGTCCTGGTGATCGGCGCCGGGCAGGTGCGCGATGGCCGGCTCACCGCCGGTGTCCTGATCGCGTTCCTGCTCTACATCGAGCTGTTCTTCTCGCCGATCCAGCAGCTGTCCCAGGCGTTCGACGGCTACCAGCAGGCGGTCGTGGGCCTGGGCAGGCTGCGCACGCTGATGCGCGAGCCGGTCGGCACGCCGGTCGCCGAGCGCCCGGTGCCGGTGCGCGAGCTGCGCGGCGAGATCGAGTTCGACCGGGTGTCGTTCGGCTACCGGGGCGGGCGTGAGGTACTCCACGGGGTCAGCCTGCGGGTCGCCGCCGGGGAGACGGTGGCCCTGGTCGGGACGACCGGCGCGGGCAAGTCGACGATCGTCAAGCTCGTCGCCCGCTTCTACGACCCGACCGCCGGGACCGTACGGATCGACGGCACCGACCTGCGCGCCCTGGATCCGGCGGGATACCGGCGCCGGCTCGGGGTCGTCCCGCAGGAGACGCACCTGATGGGCACGACCGTGCGGGACGCGATCGCGTACGGCCGTCCCGACGCCACCGACGCGGAGGTGGAGGCCGCGGCGCGGGCGGTCGGCGCGCACGCGATGGTGGCCGGGCTGCCGCACGGCTATCTGACCGAGGTCGGCGAGCGCGGCCGGGGCCTGTCCGCGGGCCAGCGGCAGCTGCTGGCCCTGGCCCGGGCCGAACTCGTCGACCCGGACGTGCTGTTGCTCGACGAGGCCACCGCCTCGCTCGACCTGGCCAGCGAACGCCGGGTGGCCGCGGCGACGGCGGCGCTCACCCGGCGGCGCACCACGCTCGTCGTGGCGCACCGGCTGACCACCGCCGCCCGCGCGGACCGGGTGATCGTGCTGCGGGACGGCACGGTCGCCGAGGCCGGCACGCATCAGGAACTGCTCGCGGCGCACGGCCCGTACCGAAGGCTGTGGGACGCGTTCCGCGCCGCCGGCGGGGCGGCGAGCGTCGACCAGCTCGCGGAATCCGGGACGCCACCCGGACGACGGTCCGTCTCCGCGGCCACGGCCGCCCCCACGCCCATTCCGACAGCCATCCCCACGCCCATCCCCGCGACTGTCCCCACGGAAGGAACGTCATGACCATCCCGTACCGGCCCTTCGGCCGCACCGGCGTGCAGGTGAGCGCGCTCGCCCTCGGCGCGATGAACTTCGGCGCCCGAGGCAACCCGGACCACGAGGACGGGGTCCGTATCATCCACCGCGCCCTGGACGCCGGGATCAACATCGTCGACACGGCGGACGTGTACTCGCAGGGCGAGTCGGAGGTGATCGTCGGCAAGGCCCTCGCCGGTCGCCGGGACGACGTCTTCCTGGCCACCAAGTTCCACGGCCGCATGGGGGACTACGTCAACCGGTTCGGCAACTCGCGCCGGTGGATCCACCGTGCCGTCGAGGACAGCCTGCGGCGTCTCGGCACCGACCACATCGACCTCTACCAGGTGCACCGGCCGGAGGAGGACACGGACTTCGACGAGACGCTCGGCGCACTGACCGATCTGGTCCGCCAGGGCAAGGTCCGCTACCTCGGCACGTCCACGTTCCCTCCGTCGTGGATCGTCGAGGGGCAGTGGATCGCGGAGAGGCGGGGCCGTGAGCGGGTGGTGGCCGAGCAGCCGCCGTACTCGATCCTGGCGCGCGGCGTGGAGGCGGAGGTGCTGCCGGTGGCCCAGCGGTACGGCTTGGCGGTGATCCCCTGGAGCCCGCTGGCCGGCGGCTGGCTGACCGGCCGCTACCGGGCAGGCGGGCCGCAGCCGGAGTCGAGCCGGGCGGCCCGCCAGCCCGGCCGCTTCGAGATCGGCAGCGCGGAGAACGCGGCCAAGCTCGAGGCGGTCGAGGCGCTCGGGGTCCTGGCCGAGCAGTCGGGCCTCACCCTGATCGACCTGGCCCTCGGCTTCGTCCTCGCCCACCCGGCGGTCACCGCCCCGATCATCGGCCCGCGCACCCTGGAGCAGCTGGAGTCCCAGCTCGGCGCGGCCGACAGGCCTCTGCCCGCGGACGTCCTGGACGAGATCGACAAGATCGTTCCCCCGGGCACCACCCTGTCGTCCCAGGACGCGGGCTACGCCCCGCCGTCCCTGCGCGAGCCGGCGAACCGCCGCCGCCCCCTCGGCTGACGGAGACGGATCAGGGCGGGCCCGGCCCGCCGACGGCTCGGCGAAGCCGCTCCGGGGGCCGCGGCGATCACCGCGGCCCCCGGGAGCGATGAACCACGCACAGGCGCTGCCCGGAGGGCGGAAGGTCAGCAAGCGGAGACAGCGCTGCGGACTCCGGGCACGCGTGCTCGGAGAGCAGTCACTTACGGACGGGACACGGCCGCGACACGCGGTGGAAACGGGCCGTCCCTAATTTCTGTCAACCGACAGGAATTCGCAGGGACGACTCACCTCCGCGACAGGGGACCGCCATGACCGTGACCACCGATCCCGTACCGCCGACACCCCCACCGCCCGGAGGCGGGGACGCGCTCGCCCCGTTCGGCTATCCCCAGGAGCTGCGACGGCGGATGGGAAGGTACGCCTCCTTCGCCGCCGGGTTCTCCTTCATCTCCGTGCTGACCACCGTCTTCCAGTTCTTCTCCCTCGGTTACTCGTTCGGCGGGCCGCTCTTCTTCTGGACCTGGCCCGCCGTCCTCGCCGGGCAGCTCCTCGTCGCCGCCTGCTTCGCCGAACTCGCCGCTCGCCTCCCCATCGCCGGGGCGATCTACCAGTGGGCGAGCCGGCTCGGCAGCCCGGCCTTCGGCTGGTACGCGGGCTGGATCATGGTCATCGGACGGATCGTGGTGGTGGCGGCAGCCGCGCTCGCCCTCCAGGTCGTCCTGCCCGCCGTCTGGCCCGGCTTCCAGATCGTCGGCGGCGACCCGACGCCCACGACGGCCAGTGGCGCCGCCAACGCCGCTCTCCTCGGCCTGGTCCTGCTGGCGTTCACCACCCTGCTCAACGTCCTGGACAACCGCGCGCTGTCGGCCGTCAACACGATCGGGGTCACCGCCGAGATCGCCGGTGTCGCCCTGATCGTCACCCTCCTGGTCACCCATGCGGAGCGCGATCCCGGGATCACCCTGCACACGGGCGGCCAGGGCGGCCTGATCGCGGCGCTTCTGGTGGGCTCGTTCACCGCCGCGTACGTCCTGATCGGTTTCGAGAGCGCGAGCGAGATGAGCGAGGAGACCGTCAACCCCCGGCGCACCGCGCCGCGGACGACGCTCACCGCCCTCACCACCTCCGGCGTCTGCGGCGGGCTGCTGCTCCTCGGCGGCCTGCTCGCCGCACCCAGCCTCACCGACGGACGCCTGGCCACGGAGGGGCTCGGCTATGTGCTCACCAGCACCCTCGGCGACGGAATCGGCAAGGTCCTCCTCGCCGACGTGGCCGTGGCCGTCTGTGCGGCGACCCTCGCGATCCAGACCTCCGCGACCCGCATGCTCTTCTCCATGGCCCGTGACGGCGTCCTCCCCCGGTCGGCGGCGTTGGCGCGGGTCCCGGCACGGACCGGAATGCCCGGCACGGCGGCGCTGGTGGTCGGCGTCGGCGCGGGGCTGCTGCTCCTGCTGAACCTCGCCTCACCGCAGGCCCTTCTCGCCATCGGCACCACCTGCATCGCGATGGTGTACCTGGCGTACGCCATGGTCACGGGTCCGATGCTGGTCCGGCGGCTGAGGGGCGAGTGGCCGCCGCCGGCCGACGGCGAGCGGGACGAACTCGGCCGCCCGCTCTTCTCCCTCGGCCGCTGGGGACTGCCCGTCAACGCGCTCGCGGTCGCCTACGGCCTCTTCATGACGGTCAACCTCGCCTGGCCGCGCGCCGAGGTGTACGACCCCGCGGGCGGCCACTGGTACTTCCGGTGGTTCACCGTCCTGGTCCTCGCGGCCACGGTCGCGACGGGTGCGACGTACCGCTGGTACCGCGACCGGGAGGGCTCCGCCGGGCGGCCTGACGGGGCGGGACGCGGGGGCTCCGCGGCATCGGATCCGGAGCCCGCGACCGTACGCGCCTGAGACGAACGGCGGCCCGGAGGCCGTGGATCAGACCTGTGCCGCGAGGAGCTCCCGCCCCTCGCGGCGCAGTCGTGTCAGGGAGCGCTGCGGCACGCCGGCCACCCGCAGCGCGGCGTCGGCCGTCGCCGCCGCGAGGGCCACGGGGTCGCGGCCCGGGCCGGCGCGCCGGATGAGGATCACGCTCTCGGTGAGGCCGAAGAGCAGGTCGGCACGGAGCGCGAGCTCCTCGGGGCCGAGGGTCGCACCGGGCTCGGTGGCGGCGAGCAACCCCGCGTAGGAGTCCTTGAGTTCGGCCCTGAGCCGATGGAAGACGGCGAAGCGCTCCGTCTGCACCTCGGGCAGCAGGTAGAGCGCGCCGAGGTTGTACGGACCGTCGCACAGCAGCGCCGCGTCGGAGTGGCACAGCGCCCACAGGCGCGCCGCCGGGGACGCCTCCCCACGGGCGACGAGGCGTGCCGCCACCTCCAGCGAGGGACGCACGGTCCCCTCCAGCAGCTCCGCGAGGATCGCCTCCTTGCCGTCGAAGTAGTGGTAGAGGGACGCCTGCCGCAGCCCGGCGCGCTCGGCGATGGACCGGGTGGAGGTCGCGGTGTAGCCGCGGGTGGTGAACAACTCGGCCGCCACGGCCAGGACTTCGTCGCGCGGCTCCGGGCCGCCGGCCGGGCGCTCCTGGGCCCGCGGGCGGCCGACTCTCCTGCTGGTGGGCGTGTTCGGCGTGCTCACTCCGTGATCCTCGCACAGCGCCCGCGGTTCCTCCGGGCCGAGCGATCGGGGTGAGTTCCCGGTAACCGAGCGGAAACGCGCGGGCAACGGGCGCGAAGCGGCCATTGCCTAATTTCTGTCGAGCGACAGAAATTAGGCCAGAGGCGAGAGCCCGGACCGGAGGTCGAGCCATGGGGAAACCCTCAGTGCCACCGTCAGCGACCGCGTCGACGCACGGCGCCCGCGAGCACGCCCGTGCCCAGGAGGGCACGACGACCGACGCCATGCCGATCCTCCCCGCGAGCGACTTGCCGGAGCCTCCCGAGGACGTGGCCGCCGGGGACGTCGTGTGGGCCGAGACCGTGGCGGGCGGCGGCTACACCCACAAGGTCCTCGCCCGCGGTACCGAGCTGCGGCTGACCGACCTCACCGGCGACGCCTGCGCGCACCTGCTCCTCCACAGCGCCGACCGCCCCTGGGAACGGCTGAACACGGCCGACACGGTGAAGGTGCTCTGGAACGCCTACCTCGGCGAGGGGCACCTGCTCCTCTCCGACCAGGGCCGGGTGCTCGCCTCCGTCACCGAGGACACCTCCGGTCGGCACGACGCCCTGACCGGCACCTCCACCCTCGTGCGCAACACCGCCCGGTACGGCGACGGCACCCCGCAGTCCGCCTCTCCGGCGGGACGCGAGCTGTTCAAACTCGCCGCCCTCAAGAACGGCCTCGCCCCGCGCGACCTCCCGCCGTCCGTCTCCTTCTTCCAGGGCGTACGCGTCGCCGAGGACGGCACCACCGAGTTCACCGGATCGGCGGGCCCCGGCGCCTCCGTCACACTCCGCGCCGAACAGGACGTCACCGTCCTCCTCGCCAACGTCCCGCACCCGCTGGACCCTCGCGCGGACTACACCACCGGGAACCTGCGGGTGCTGGCGTACCGGTCGCGTCCGACCGCTCCGGACGACGCCCTGTGGGACGCCACCCCCGAAGGCCGCCGGGCCTTCCTCAACACCGTCGACCACCTCACCGCCCGGGGGCTCGCATGACCGTCACCGCCCTTCCCGGCCGCGTCGTCTCCGACGAGACCGTCCCCGCCCGCGCCGCCTGGTCCGGGTTCGTCCGCAGGGGACAGTTGCTGACCGTCACCGACCTGCACGGCAACCAGGCCGCCGACTTCCTGCTCTACGACGCGCACGACACCTCCGTGCGCTACAGCGCCCCCGACACCGTCCAGGCCCAGGGCAACGTCTTCCTGACCGCGGGCTCGGTCCTGCTCTCCAACGAGCACACCCCGCTGATGACCGTCGTCGAGGACACCTGCGGACGGCACGACACCCTCGGCGGCGCCTGCTCCAAGGAGTCCAACACCCTCCGCTACGGCCATCACACCTGGTCGCAGCACGCATGCGTGGAGAACTTCCTCGCCGAGGGCGCCCGGCACGGCCTCGGCAAGCGCGACCTGGTCTCCAACATCAACTGGTTCATGAACGTGCCCGTCGAGAAGGACGGCACGCTCGGCATCGTCGACGGCCTCTCGGCCCCCGGCCTGAAGGTCGTGCTCC
Source organism: Streptomyces sp. JL2001 (assembly GCF_050917515.1). NCBI lineage: Bacteria > Bacillati > Actinomycetota > Actinomycetes > Kitasatosporales > Streptomycetaceae > Streptomyces > Streptomyces sp. JL2001. The sequence goes on from NZ_CP169421.1 coordinate 1,077,751, forward strand.
GCGCCGAGACCGACGTCCTCGCGCTCCTCTCCAACTGCCCCCAGACCAACAACCCCTGCAACGGGTTCGACCCGACGGCCGTCCGGATGATGATCAGCGAGCCCGGCGAGAACGACGAGGACGGCACACGATGACGTTCGACACCCTGCTGGTCGCCAACCGCGGCGAGATCGCGGCCCGCGTCATCCGCACCGCCCGGACACTCGGGCTGCGGACCGTCGCGGTGTACTCCGACGCCGACCGCGGCACCGAGCACGTCCGGCTGGCCGACGAAGCCGTCCGGCTCGGCCCCGCCCCGGCCAAGGAGTCCTACCTCGACGCCGACCTGGTCCTCAAGGCCGCCAAGGACACCGGCGCGGGGGCCGTTCACCCCGGCTACGGCTTCCTGTCGGAGGATGCCGACTTCGCGCGCCGCTGCGCGGACGCCGGCCTCGTCTTCGTCGGCCCCACCCCCGAACAGCTGGAGCTGTTCGGCGCCAAGCACACCGCCCGGGCCGCCGCCGAGGCGGCGGGCGTGCCTCTCGCCCCCGGCACCGGCCTCCTGGCCGACGTGACCGCCGCCCTCACCGCCGCCGACGCGATCGGGTACCCGGTGATGCTGAAGGCGACCGGCGGCGGGGGCGGCATCGGCATGCGGGCCTGTCACGGCCCCGCCGAACTCGCCGACGCCTGGGACCGGGTGCAGCGGGTGGCCGCGGCCTCCTTCTCGTCCGCCGGTGTCTTCCTGGAACGCCTGGTGGAGCGGGCCCGCCACGTCGAGGTGCAGGTCTTCGGCGACGGGCGGGGCAAGGTCGTCACCTTCGGCGACCGGGACTGCTCGCTCCAGCGCCGCAACCAGAAGGTCCTGGAGGAGGCCCCGGCACCCGGCCTCCCCGAGCACGTCCGGCGCCGCCTCGCCGAGGCCGCCCGCGACCTGTGCGCGTCGGTGGACTACCGCTCCGCAGGAACGGTCGAGTTCGTGTACGACGCCGCCCGCGAGGAGGCGTACTTCCTGGAGGTCAACACCCGCCTCCAGGTCGAGCACCCGGTCACGGAGGCGATCTACGGCGTCGACCTCGTCGCCTGGATGCTGCGCCTCGCCCAGGGCGACACCGCCGTCGTCACCGAGCCCCCGACGCCCCGGGGCCACGCCGTCGAGGCCCGTCTCTACGCGGAGGACCCCTCCCGCGACCACCGCCCCAGCGCCGGCCTGCTGACCCGGGTCGCCTTCCCGGAGGACGTCCGCGTGGACGCCTGGGTGGAGACCGGCACCGAGGTCACCACCGCCTACGACCCGATGCTCGCCAAGGTCGTCGCGCACGGCGCCGACCGCGCCGAGGCGCTCGACCGGCTGGACGCGGCGCTCGCCGCGACCCGCGTCGACGGCATCGAGACCAACCTCGGCCTGGTGCGCGCGGCCCTCCGGGACGCCGACGTCCGCGCCGCCGGCCACTCCACCGCGACCCTCGCCGGAGTCACCGATCCGACCCCGCGCATCGAGGTCGTCGCGGCGGGCACCCTGACCACCGTGCAGGACTGGCCGGGGCGCACCGGCTACTGGCAGGTCGGCGTTCCGCCGGGCGGACCGATGGACGACCTCTCCTTCCGGCTGGGCAACACCGCGCTCGGCAACGACGAGGGCGCCCCCGGCCTGGAGTGCACCCTCCAGGGCCCCTCCCTGCGGTTCACCCGTCCCACGACGGTCTGTGTCACCGGCGCCCCGGCCCGCGTGACGATCGACGGCACCGTCGTGCCGCAGTGGGAGCCGGTGACCGTCGACGCCGGACAGACCCTCGCCGTCGACGCACCCGCCGGACACGGCCTGCGCACCTATGTCCTGTTCGCGGGCGGCCTCGACGTGCCCGAGTTCCTGGGCAGCGCCGCCACCTTCACCCTCGGCCGGTTCGGCGGGCACGGTGGCCGCGCCCTGCGCTCCGGTGACGTCCTGCACGGCGGCGAGGTCCGTACGGACACCCCCGTCGTCCCCCTCGGCGAACGCCCGGCCTTCGGCTCCTCGTGGCAGATCGGCGCCGTGGAGGGTCCGCACGCGGCACCCGAGTTCTTCACCGAGGACGACATACGCGACTTCTACGCCGCGGACTGGAAGGTCCACTTCAACTCGGCCCGCACCGGTGTCCGCCTCGTCGGCCCCAAACCGCGCTGGGCGCGGACGGACGGCGGCGAGGCGGGGCTGCACCCGTCCAACATCCACGACACGCCCTACTCCGTCGGCGCCGTCGACTACACCGGCGACATGCCGGTCCTCCTGGGTCCCGACGGACCCTCGCTCGGCGGCTTCGTCTGCCCGGCGACGGTCGTCACCGGGCAGCGCTGGAAGCTGGGCCAGCTCCGGCCCGGCGACAGCGTGCGCTTCGTGCCGGTGACCGCCGGGGCGGCCGCCGCACTGCGCCGCGCACCCGCCGCCGAGCCGCGCGCCGACCGACCGCCGCTCGTCGACGGGGGCGTCCTCGCCCGCCTGGAGGAGACCGCCGACCGGCCGTCGGTCACGTACCGGCGCAGCGGCGACGACAACCTCCTCGTCGAGTACGGGCCGATGCAGCTGGACCTGGCGCTCCGCATGCGCGTGCACGCGCTCGCGGAGGCGCTGGCCGCCCGCGGGCTCCCCGGCGTCCTCGACCTCACGCCGGGCATCCGCTCGCTCCAGATCCAGACCGACCCGGACGTGCTGCCCCAGCGCGACCTGCTCGACGCCGCACTGCGCGTGGAGGAGGAACTGCCGCCCACCGACGACCTGGTGGTGCCCAGCCGGATCGTGCACCTGCCGCTGTCCTGGGACGACCCGGCGACCCGCGAGGCCATCGACCGCTACGTCGCGGGCGTGCGCGACGACGCCCCCTGGTGCCCGTCGAACATCGAGTTCATCCGCCGGGTCAACGGCCTGGACACGGCCGACGACGTGTACCGCACGGTCTTCGACGCCGAGTACCTGGTCCTCGGCCTCGGCGACGTCTACCTCGGCGCCCCCGTCGCCACCCCGCTGGACCCCCGGCACCGTCTCGTCACCACCAAGTACAACCCGGCCCGCACCTGGACGGCGGAGAACTCGGTCGGCATCGGCGGAGCGTACCTGTGCGTCTACGGCATGGAGGGCCCCGGCGGCTACCAGTTCGTCGGCCGCACGACCCAGGTGTGGTCGCCGTGGCGGCAGCGCGGTGCCTTCGAACCGGGCAGGCCGTGGCTCATGCGCTTCTTCGACCGGATCAAGTGGTATCCGGTCGGGGCCGAGGAGCTCCTGGAACTGCGCGCCGATATCGTCTCCGGCCGGTTCGTCCCGAGGACCGAGGAGGGCACCTTCTCACTGGCCGCGTATCAGGACTTCCTTCAGGCGAATGCCGCGTCGATCGCCGACTTCCGGACCCGGCAGGGCGCGGCCTTCGGGGCCGAGCGCGACGCCTGGGAGGCGGCCGGCGAGTTCGCCCGCGCCGAGGCGGCGGCCGAGACCGTCCCGCCGGTCACCGACATCGAGGTGCCCGAGGGCGGCCGACTCGTCGAGGCCGACTTCACCGCCTGCGTCTGGCAGGTCAACGTCGAGATCGGCGACCGGGTCTCGGCGGGTCAGCAGCTGGTCGCCCTGGAGGCGATGAAGATGGAGTCACCCGTGGCGGCCCCCGCCGAAGGCGTCGTCGCGGAGATCCTGATCAGGCCGGGAAGCCAGGTCGAGGCCGGAACCGCCCTCGTCGTCCTCGCTCCCGTCGAGACCGCGGAGGCGGCCGTATGAGCACCGCGCTGGAACGGGTGCGCGCCGCGTACGCCCGCATCGCCCAGGTGGACCGGCCCGAGGTGTGGATCGGCCTCCGTCCGCGGGAGGACACGGAGGCCGAGGCCGCCGCGATCGACGCACGGACCGCCGCCGGTGAACGGCTGCCCCTGGCCGGAACGGTCTTCGCCGTCAAGGGGAACATCGACGTCGCCGGGCTCCCGACCACCGCCGGCTGTCCCTCGTACGCCTACCGGCCCGACGTCGACGCGCCGGCGGTGGCGCGCCTGCGGGCCGCCGGATCCGTGGCCCTCGGCACGACCAACCTGGACCAGTTCGCGACCGGCCTGGTCGGCACGCGCAGCCCGTACGGAGCGGTCCGGAACGCCGTCGACCCGGCGTACGTCTCCGGCGGCTCCTCGTCCGGCTCGGCGGTCGCGGTCGCCCTCGGCCTCGTGGACCTCGCCCTGGGCACGGACACCGCGGGCTCCGGCCGGGTGCCGGCCGCCTTCAACGGCGTCGTCGGACTCAAGCCGACCCCCGGCCTGGTGCCGACCGAAGGCGTCGTCCCGGCCTGCGCGTCGCTCGACTGCGTGACGGTCTTCGCCCGCACGCTCCCGGAGGCCGAGCACGCACTGTCCTTCCTGGCGGCACCGGCGGGACGCGCGCTCCCGCCTCTGGAGCAGCGCCGCCCCGGCCCGTGGCGGATCGCGGTCCCCGACGCCGCGCAGCTCGGCGAGCTGGACGAGGGCTGGGCGGAGGCGTTCGGAGCCACGGCGGCCCGACTGGCCGACGCGGGCGCCGAACTCCTGCCCGTGGACCTGGAGCCGTTCACCGAGGCGGCCTCGATGCTGTACGAGGGGGCGTTCGTCGCCGAGCGCTACACGGCCGTCGGAGCCTTCGTCGACAAGCACGCCGGCTCACCGGACCTCGACCCGACGGTGGCCGGGATCATCTCCGGGGCGCGCGACGTCCCGGCCCACCGCCTCTACGCGGACCGGGAGAAGCTGTCCGCCCTCCGCGCCCGCGCCCTGTCCTCCCTCGGCGACGCGGACGCGCTGCTCCTGCCGACCACGCCGGGGCACCCGACCCTCGCGGAGGTCGCGGCCGACCCGCTGGGCGCGAACGCCCGGCTCGGCCGGTTCACCAACTCCACCAACCTGTTCGACCTCGCGGCGGTCGCCGTCCCGGCGGGCGCGGTGGCCGGACGGCCCTTCGGCGTCATGCTGATCGGTCCGGCCTTCACCGACGACCGGCTCGCCCGCGTCGCCGCCCTGCTCACCTCGCCGCCCCTGCACGTCGCGGTGGTCGGCGCGCACCTGTCCGGGCAGCCTCTCAACGGACAGCTGCTCGCCCTCGGCGGCCGGTTCGTCCGCACGACCACGACGGCGCCCGTCTACCGGCTGTACGCACTGGACACGACACCCCCGAAACCCGGTCTGGTCCGGGCCCGCGCGGGCGGTGCGGCGATCGAGGCCGAGGTGTGGCGGCTCCCCGCCGAAGGGCTGGGCGCGCTGGTGGCCGCCCTCCCCCGCCCGATGGCCCTCGGCAGCGTGGAACTCGCGGACGGCACCTCCGTGCCCGGCTTCCTCTGCGAACCCGAGGCCGCCGACGGCGCCCACGAGATCACGGCGCACGGCGGCTGGCGCGCGGCGCTCGACGCCCTCGCTCACCCTGACGCGCCCTCATGAACGAGGTCCGGGGCGTCCTCGGGCGGTGCGCGCCACGGCGCCGTCCGTGGCGGCGGCCCGCCGAGAGCTCGGTCAGCTGACGGTCGAGGAGTACGCGAAGCAGTGGCGGCAGCGCAAGATGACGGACTACTCCATAAGCACATGATGCCGCTGACCTGCGGCAACGCCATATGGCTAGATCGTCGACCTGAACATCGCACGCAGCACGAAGCGCCACCTGAACTCGGCTCCCTGCCTGCTTCCCGCAGGTCGAGGGCGGTGGCCGATGCGATTCGCGTGTCCGGTCAGCAGTCCCCAGGTGTTGCAGAACTCATGCTGACCGCCTGCCGACTTGCGCGACGGTCATTGCCACGACGCGCTTGGCCACCCTGCCTCAGGCATCTCTGGATTCGCGCCGGCCGAGGTCGCCATACCCGGTTCGACACGCGTCACAGATCGTCCGGAGTGCCGTCGACGGCCGGGCCGCAGCCCTCGGGGAGGTTGGCCGCGATCAATTCGTATGCCTCTTCCACGGTCCCGGCCATGCCGACGAGCGTACGGTCGGACTCGCGCCGCACGCGGTAGCCGCCGGCGACCTGAGGGAAAGCGGTCGGCACGTCGTGTGTCCACGGGTACCGGGTGCACCGGCTCAGGTAGAGGACGCCGTGGCCGACCATGGGGAACAGCTCGCGCAGGCTCGGATGGCCGTAGGCGGTGCGGGGCACAATCGGGTCGACGCGTTCCGGGCCGTAGGCCAGAACGGTCGCCCATTCCGCGGCCACGATTTCTCGTGCGCTCGGGGTCTTCTCGGCGTCGGTCATCAGTCAGTGTTCCTCAGGTGATCGGGGAGTTCGTTCCTCAGACTCTCCGGAAGCTTGGACAGGTCCGGCATGATCTCGGGAATGTTGGGCCTGGGTACCTTGATCTCCTTGTACCCCCCGTTCTCTTCATCACGGGTGTACCACTGGATGTCGTCCCAGGACCGACCGGAACGCTGCTCCTCGGGATCCTGCCACGCGGTGTCCCCATCGTATCTGCGCACCGCGTAGGCCACTTCACTCATCTCCCACGCGGTTCCATCACCGCGCCGAGGATAGTGATCCTCGTGCCGGCTGTTGAACTGGGCTCCGTGCTGCGCCGCCGTCTGGAAGGCGTCCACGATGTCTTCGGGGGTGCTCCAGTTGCCCACCTGACCACGACTGTTCGGCATTCCGTCCAGGGTGATGGACAGGGTGGTGTTGCGGTCCCCGACAGCAGCCATCACGTTCGTCATCCAGACGGGGCCTCCTGCCTCCTCACCGGCGTAGTCAGGCCCGTTGTACGTGTGTGCCCCGGGGTCGCTGTCGCGGCGCGGGTCATGGCCCGGCTCGGCCGGGTTGTTGCGAAGGAAGCGCGCGAGCGACTCCGACGGGTGATGCGGTGGCACATCCACTCCGAGGACCACGCTGTGCCGGGGCCTGTCCGCGCCCCGGTGGGGGCAGCCGGCCAGACCCAAGGGGTCGGTCCAGGTCGTCGGGTTGTCGACGTAGGCGACTGCGTTCGGTGCCGGGACCAGGCCGAGAGGGTCCGGGGAGACATAGCGGCCGCAGTCGGGGTCGTAGTGGCGGTGGCGGTTGTAGTGGAGGCCGGACTCAGGGTCGAAGTACTGGCCCGGGAAGCGGAGCGGCGTGTACGCCGTCGCGCCCCGCTTCCAGGTGGTGCCTCCCCAGAGCGTCGCGCGGGCGCGCCATGCGACCTCGCCCTGTTCGTCGACGAGCTCGCACGGGGTGCCGATCAGGTCGGTGACGACGGCGAAGAATCGGCGGTCGACTTCAGCTTGTCCCAGGAGCCGCCGTTCGACCTGCGTGACCGGCTTCGCTCCGTCGTGGTCCCAGGTGAGGGTGATGGACTCGGCGGAGTCAGGTGCACCGCTCGTCTGTTCGCAGAGGAGGTCGCCGTCCCAGGTGAAGCGCGTCTCCTCGGCAACCGATGTGCCGTCCGCCGACAGGCGCCGCTTCGCGACCCGGCGTCCCATCGCGTCGTAGAGATAGCGCCAGCGTGTGCCGTCCGGGGTGGTGACCGACACGAGGCGGTCCTCTGCGTCCCAGCCGTAGCGCCAGGTGTCGGGCTTCCGGGAAAGGCGGGTCTTCTGGCGCAGGACGACGCGGCCCTGGGCGTCGTACTCGTAGCGGACCCGGCCCGCTCGGATGACGCGGGTGCCGGTGTACTCGCGCGAGCCGGTGGCCGCGTCGCTGCCCGGCAAGTCCGCCTCCGTCTGGTTTCCAGCCTCGTCGTAGGCGTACCGCTCGCTCCAGCCCTCCGCGGTCACGCCCGTGACCCGGCCGGCCCCGGTGAGCTCCAGCTGCCGACGGCCCGCGAGCCGATCGTCGACCGACGTGAGGTGTCCGTCGGGGCGGTAGGTGTACAGGCGCTGTTGTACGGTCCGATCTCCCGCGCCGCGCACCCTCTGGCCGGTCAGGCGACCCAGCGCGTCGTAGGCGTTCTCCATGGCCAGGGTGTCGCCGATTCGGCGGGAGATCTCGCGGCCCGTCTCGTCGAACTCGAAGACCACCCGGTGCCCCGAGGTGTTCAGTTCGGCGGCCAGGTCCGTCGGGAAGGACCAGGTGCTCACAGCCCCCGAGGGAGTGGTGCGGCGCACGCGACGACCGGACTCGTCGTAGACGTGGGTCAGTTGCCGACCGTCACAGCTCTCCCGCAGGATCCGGCCCGTCGGGTCCCGTACGTACGACAGCTCGGCGTCGGGACCGATAGCGCTCGCCAGATGGCCGTGGATGTCATAGCTGAAGCGGGTGACGGCGCCCTCGGCGTCCTTGGCGACCACGCGGCCCGCCGCGTCTCGCTGGTAGCAGACCGTCTGTCCGAGGCCGTTCGTCCGTGCGGTGAGGCGGCCCAGCGCGTCATGGGCGTAGGCAAGCGTGCGGCCGTCGAAGTCCGTCTCCGACGTGAGCCGTCCTGCCGGGTCGTACGTGTAGGTCCAGTTCAGCCCCTGCGGGTTGGTGACGCCTGCGAGGCGCAGCTCCGTGTCGTGCTCGAACTCGTGCCGCGCCCCGTCCGGTGTGGTGCGGGCGGCCACCAGGTCGAAGTGGGTGTATTCGAACCGCGTCTCGCCGCCGAGCGCGTCGATGTGGACCAGACAGTTGCCCTCACCGTCGTAGGTCCAGGACTGCTGGGAGCCGTCCGGGGCCGTGTGGCGGGCGAGCTTGCCCTCGACGGTCCACTCGAGCGCAGTGCTGCGGCCCTGCGCGTCAGTGATGCGGACCGCGCGGCCGAACGCGTCGCGGGTGTAGCGGATGAGCGCTCCGAGCGGACCGCGGGAAGCCAGCGGCAACCCGGCGGGGTCACAGCGCAGTCGGTCCAGCGCCCCGAGGGAGTCGTCGATCCCGGTGAGGTGGCCCGAGCCGTCATGGGTGAGCCGGGTCGTGGAGCCGTCCGGGCGGGTGAAGAGCGTCGGGTTGCCGCGCTCGTCATACTCCTGCCGGGAGATGGCGCCGTCGGGGCCGGTGACGGAGACGAGCTGGTGCCGCTCGTTGTAGGTGACCTCGGCCGTGGAACCGTCCGGGTGGGTGACCCGGGTGAGATTGCCGTGCTCGTCGTAGGTGTAGTTCGTGGTCAGGCCGAGCACGTCGGTGCGGGAGAGCAGCCGGTCATCGCGGTCCCACGCCTGGTGGCTGGTGTGTCCGAGCGGGTTCGTGACCGCGGTCAACTGGAGGCGGTGGTTGAGGTGGTATGTCTTCGTGGCCCCGACCGAGTCCGTGTAGCGCGTGATCCGGTCGCCCGTCTCGGCGTGAACGTCGTAGGTGAACGTGGACGACAGGAAGCCGTCGGGGCCGACCGTCCGGACGACCCGGCCTGCGCCGTCGTAGACATAGCGGAATGTCGAGTCGTTGCGGTCGGTCCAGGAAGTGATCCGGGCGTCCGAGTCATAGGTGAGGCGGAGCGGCAGCCCTGAGGAGTTGATGACGGCGTCGAGGTTGCCCTGCGGGTCGTAGCCGTAGCGCATGACGGTGACCGGCCCGTCCGGCGTGCGCAGCGCAAGTTCCCGTATACGGGCGTCCTCGACGGCGAGCGTGACCAGATAGCCGCCGTCGTGGGCAACGGCCGTCGGGGCGCCGTCGGACAGGCGGGTGACGGCGATGCGGTTGAGGTGACGGTCGGCGATCTCGGTGAGCCAGTACGAAGGCGACGCCCGGTACGGGCCCCCGGTGAAAGACCGTGTCAGGCCGGAGTGCGGGTCCGTGATCCGGTACGTCGTCTCGGCGTTCTCCTGACCGCCGTGGACGAGGGGCAGTCGCGCGCCCTCCAGGGGCAGGACGCCGTCGGTGTCGTCCGGCAGCGGCAGCCGGGGGTAGATCAGGAGGGAACCGTCCTCGCGGGCCCAGACCGCGCCACCACCGAGCGGGTCGAGCTCGATCCGCTCGTCCAGGGTCGAGGCCCAGCTACGCCCGAACCAGTGCCCGTAGCGATACTCCGAGAGGTGCGTCCGGCGCAGGACGAGCGGCAGGGTGCCAGGCAGCGACAGGTCGGTCTGCGTGAGCGTCATCTCGCCGGTTGCGACGTCTACCGGGTCGTTCTCGCAGGTCTTCTTCTCCAACGAGATGCCGTTGCGGCGGGGGTCGGCCTTGGCGTCCTTGAGGAGATTCGGCCTGGTGCGGGCGGAATCCCGCCGGTCGGGTCGGGAGCCGGAACCGGCGGAGCCACCGTCGACCCCGGCGTCCGGGTCCTTGCGCTGCCCGGCGAACCGGTTCTTGATGTCCTGGTCGATCTTCTTCTGATTCTCGGATATCTCCTTGACCGCCTTCGGCAGCGTCTTGCCGAGGTGGTCGCCCATCTCCTTCGTGGCCTTGCCCAGGGCCTCCATCGCCTTGTCGACCACGGGGTCCAGGGCATCGGCTATGTCGTCCCTGCCACGGGTCCGGCTGTGATGAGATCGGGCCTTCGTCAGCTTGCCCGAGGTCTTGCCGTGGACGCCGACGCTGACCAGGTTCAGCTTGGTGCCGGCGCGGTCGTGTTCGGAGTGCTCGATGTGCACCCCCTTTCCTGCCCCTCGCGGAAGGCCGGCCGAGGTACCGGCAGAAGCGAGATGCAGGGCGTCCTTGGCCCCCGCCACACCCTCGTGGAAGCCGTCCTTGCCGGCTTGGCCGACCTGGTTCACGTCCACGCCGTCCTGAAGACCGAGAGCATCCGCCCCGAGTTGCACCACCAGGTCCGCGGCCATGTTCTCCAGAGCGGCGACGGCCGGTTCGGTCATCGCGGAGACGATGTAGGCGACGACCTCCTCCAGGCACTCCTTGATGACCTTGCGGATGGCCTGTTGGGCGATCCCGATCGCCACGCCGCCGATGAGCATGGACAACCCGCCGGTGACCGGGATCAGGGCGATCGAGACGCCTGCCTTGCCGGCCAGCACACCCAAGTGTCCGAGTGCCACGTACTTCATGGCCTCTATCGCCATGGCGGCGTTGTCCAAGGCGCCGGCAATGATGCGGGCGGCTCCGGCGATGTCCTTGATGTGCTTGTCCTTGACCTTGCCCCAGTGGCCGTTGACAGCATCAATGGCCTCGCCGTGGCCTGATGAGAGCAAACGTTGCACATGCTGGTTCGCAAGGTGACCGTCGTCCTCTATGTCCCCGGCGAACTCCCTCAGCGAGTCCGCCATGTCCCGATAGGCGTCCTCGTCGACGTTCGGCCAGTTGACGCCGATGACGTCAAGAAGGGTGTCGGCCCAATCGGGCACAGTTACAGCCACAGTTCGAAGTCCCCCCGCATGAGACAGCATTCGCTGAACGCATATGCGAATAGACTCTCACGGTGACAGTTCGTCAATCAATCGCGATCCACGCGGCACGCACCCTGGTTCCATACCGGCCATATGCTCACCTGGACCGCGACAGCGCAGCTCCGACCTGTGGGCAGCAGCTCTCGCGCGGACCCCGTCTGGTGGAGTCGCCCTTGCCCTGTACCGCACACCGTCATCCTGCACTGCCCGGGCCGCCATCGCTTCACGTATTCCGCGACCCTCGGAAGATCGAGTTCCAGGCGGGCCTCGGCCCCTCGGGTCAGCTGTCGAGCCACGTATGAAACCCTCTGCGCAGGGCGCCGCACGCCGCAGTCGACCTCTGCCACGGATACGGGTCCGCAAGCCCGGACACCCTCCGGTCTGGTGCTGAGCACGAGTGCCCCGGGGGGCGACACTGGCCTGCTGACAAACCTGGACACACCTTGTGTGCATGGTCAACTGTCCCTCAGGTCTGGCCCGATTCGCGCTGATCAGACCCCGAGCCCGCTTACATGGTCAGCCAGCATCTTCGCGTGGCGTGAAGGGCCTGAGGATGCCGAGACGCTGCAGGTCGACGATGTGTTCTGCCGTGCGTCGCGGTGCTTCACCGCCTGTCACCAGCACACCCGCCTCGATGTTGCGTCGTGCAGCGGACTCGGTCAGATTGGCGCTGCCGAGCAGGAGGGTGCGGCGGTCGGCGACCGCCAGCTTGGCGTGCTGGCGCGAGCGGCCCTGCTCGGCCGGGTCGCGTGCCCAGACCCACAGCAGCACCGTTGATCGCGGCGACGACCGGCCTGCCCAGCGTCTCCGGGACCCGCAGCGCGCGCTTGACGCGCATCCCAGCCTCGAGGGAGGCGCCGGCGGTCTCGGGTGTGACGGACTCCGGATCGCGCAGGTCGCCGCCGGCGAGGACGCTCCTCTTGGCAGAGGTGAGGATGACGTCGCGGCGTTCCGCCAGCCGCGCCGCCACGGCGTCCAGCGATTCGATATGAACCTGAGGTTCGTCGCGCAGGCTCCGGGGCGGCCGGGGCGTCGTCGGACGCACCGCACCCCCGGAGGCGGGCGGCGCGGGCAACCGGTCGTAGGAGGCGGGGCCGGGCGGCGGGAGCCGCGCAGCCGGATGGCGCGGACCACAGCCCCGTCGGCGGGCGAGGCCGGTCGCCCGCGCCCCCGCGGCCGGGGCGATCGCCGGACGGACGGCGCCCCGCCCGTCCGGGCCCGGCGGCGTGTCGCCGTGGCGGGTCCGGACGGACGGGGCGCCGGAGCCGGGCGCGCGGCCGCCCGGGTGGTGCGTCAGGCCGTGTGCAGCGTCAGCCCGTAGCGTCCGAGGATCTCGTTGATCGGCTGGAACCAGGTCTCGCCGCCGGAGGAGCAGTTGCCCCAGCCTCCGGACGTGACGCCCTGGGCCTGGTCTCCGCTGATGAACGCGCCGCCCGAGTCGCCGCCCTCCGCGCAGACGCTGGTCTTCGTCATCTGGTAGACGGCGCCCTGGCTGTAGTTGACCGTCTCGTTCTTCGCGAGGACGGTGCCGCAGTGCCAGTGCGTCGTGGAGCCAGAGCGGCAGATCGACGCGCCCACGGGAGCCTCGGCCGAGCCTCGGACCAGGCGGTCCGAGACGGTTCCCCAGCCGAGCACCACGGGCACCGTCCACCAGCCGCTGTGAATGCCGACGTACGCGTAGTCGTCACCCGGGAACGAGGAGCCCTGGAAGGTGCCCTGGGCCGACCCGTCCCAGCCGCGCACCGCGGCCCCGGCCCGTCCGCAGTGCCCGGCGGTGACGTAGCCGCCGTACACGGAGAAGCCGATGGAACAGCGGACGTTGCCGGTGTAGTAGGGGTCGCCGCCGACGGTGCCCGCCGCGTAGGTGCGCGGCGCGGTGGCCGTCTCGGCGACGGTGACGGGACCGGTCCGGCGGGCCTGCTCGACGAAGGCGTGCACGGCGGGGGCGGTCCGGTCGGCGCGGACGACGGTCACGACGACGCTGTTGGCCTTCGGGTCGACGTGCCAACCGGCCACTCCGGCGGGGGCCGAGAGCCCGTCGAGGCGGGACTTGGCCCGGTCGAGCGCGGCGGCACTGTGGCGGACGAGCCGGGTGTCGGCGCCCAGGGCGCGGACGTCGGCCTCCTCGGAGCGGTCGGTGAGGCCGACCACGAGCCGTCCGGTGGCCGGTTCGAACCAGGAGCCGCCGTACGTGGAGCCGGCGGTGCGCCGGGCGTCCGCCTCGACGCCCGCCGCGGCGCGCTCCGCCCGTATCCGCTCCTCGGCCTGCCGGGGCGTCAGGCCGAGGTCGTTCCGCATGGCGTCGAGGAGTCCGGCCGAGGCGGTGGGCGCGGAGCCGGCGGGTGCGGCGTTCGCGGTCCCGGCGTGGGCACCGCCGAGTCCTACGGTCAGCAGGAGCGCCGCGACGGCGGCGCGCAGGGGGGTGGTGCGTTTCACGGGGCCTCCTGGTGGGGGATCGAACGCGTTGAGAGCGCTCTCACAGAGTGTCGACGTCACGCTAGCGGCGATCGATTGTCAGGTCCATACCAAGAACCGGCCGTCGGTCACGGCACCGTCCGGACCGCTGCCGGACAGGCGGAAGCCCCCGGCGCCCGGGCCGATGCCCGTGCGCCGGGGTTCTCGGGCGCCGCGCGGCTCGAACCGCGCGGCGCCCGGACCGGCCTACGGCTTCTCGCCCGCGTGGAGCGCGGCCACCTCCTCGGAGGAGAGCGCCTTGTCGTAGGCGTGGACCTGGTCGACCGACCCGCGCCAGAAGTCGACGTTCCCGCCGCCCCACTTGGCACGGCCCACGGAGAGCGGCCCGGTACTGACGTCGGCCGGCCCGGAGGCAGCCGTGGCGACGAGCGCACCGTCGACGTACAGCCGGATCTCGTTGCTCGCGGCGTCGCGCACACCCACCAGGTGGTACCAGCGGCCCGTCTCCGGCGTGGTCACGAAGCGGGCGCGGTTCCCGCCGGGCGTGCTGAAGGCGAAGGCGCCCTGTCCGTACTGGAGGTAGAAGGGGTTCTCCTGCCGGCGGCCGTCCTGGCTCACGACGGTCGCGTAGTTGCCGGGAAGGGCGTCGAGCGTCGCCCAGGCGGAGACGGAGTAGCTCGTGGTGGTGTCGAGCACGGGCCCGTCGGTCTGGGCGTACTGCCCCTGGCCGTCGAACTTCAGCGCGCTGCCGCTGACTCCGGGCGTCCAGGTGGTGCCCTCGGTGAGCGTCAGGTTCTCGGCGTTGGGGCCGGTGTCCCGCGCGGTGGTGCCGCTGCCCTCGTCGAGGGCCCAGGAGCCGCCGCCCTGCAGCCGGTCGCGCTCCCCCGCCGCGGCGCCGGCCGCGATGATCCTGCGGTTGACCTCACGCACCCGCGCCGGGTCGACCTTGATGTCCCGGCGGTCGTACGTGTAGAGGCCGTTGAGCTCGTTCTCCAGGTCGGTGATCTGGGTGTAGACGGAACCGGAGAGTTCGGCCCCGGCGGCCTCCAGGTAGAACTTCTCGGTGTTCTCCACGTACTTGCGGGTCAGCGCCTCCTTGTCGGCGACACCGCTGTAGATCACCGTCGGGGCGCCCGGCCACATGTGGCCCGGGGCGCGCAGGGTGAAGCCGCCGTGCTCGCCGTCCATCGCGGCGCGATGGTCGGGGAAGGCCGGGTCGGTGTTGTTGTAGTCGTGGTGGTCGAGGATGTCGCCCTTGCCGGAGTCACCCTTGGAGTTGCAGCAGTTGACACCGCTGTGGGCGTTGACGACACGGGACGGGTCGGCGGCCTTGACGGACTCGGTGATGCGGCCGGTCTCCTCGCGGTTCCACTCGCCCCAGCCCTCGTTGAAGACGATCCAGCCGATGACGGCGGGGGAATCGTGGTGCTGGCGCATCATCTCGCGGCCCTGGTCGACGAAGGCCCGGTGTCCCGTCTCGTCGGTGAGGTCGCCCGAGACGAAGTCCTGCCAGACCAGCAGACCCAGCCGGTCCGCGTGGTGGAACCAGCGCGGCGACTCCACCTTGATGTGCTTGCGCACGGCGTTGAAGCCGAGCTTCTTGTGCGCCTCCAGGTCGAAGGCGAGCGCCTTGTCGCTGGGGGCGGTGTAGAGGCCGTCCGGCCAGAACCCCTGGTCGAGCGTGGCCAGGGAGAAGATCGGCTTGTTGTTGAGCACCAGCTTCCGGAAGCCGCCGACCTTCTCGATCCCGATCTTCCGCATGCCGAAGTAGCCGTCGACCGTGTCGGATGACTTCCCGTCGGTGAGCCTCACCTGGAGGTCGTACAGGTACGGGTCGTCCGGGCTCCACAGGTGCTGCTTCGTCACCGGCAGCCGCAGTTCGCTGTTGGCGGGGCCGCTGACCCGGCCGACGACCTTGCCGCGGGTGTCACGGGCGACGGCCTCGACGCGGGCGCCGGCGCCGGCGTCGTCCGACGCGACCGTCACCGCCAGGCTGCCGGTGTCGATGTCGGGCGTCGTGACGACGTCGTCGATGGACACGGGGGCGACGGGCTCCATCCACACCGTCTGCCAGATGCCCGACGACTGGGTGTAGAAGATGCCGCCCGGGTGGGTGGACTGCTTGCCCGTCGGCTGGTTCGCGCCGCCGGTGTCGGTGACCGCGACCACGATCTCCTGCGGCCCGGTGCCCTTGAGCGCGTCGGTGACGTCGGCGCTGAAGGCGTTGTAGCCGCCGGTGTGCTCGGCGACCTGCTTGCCGTTCACCCAGACCCGCGCCTGGTAGTCGACCGCCCCGAAGTTGAGCTTCAGCCGGTTGCCCTTGCCGGCCGCGCCGACCTTCCAGTCCCTGGGCACGTCCACCAGGCGGCGGTAGAACATGTGGTCCTCGTGCCGCTCGAGTCCGGAGAGCTGCGACTCGACCGGGAACGGCACGATGATCTTCTCGTCGAGGTCCTTGCCGAACACCGGCTGCTCGCCGGCGGCGGCGCCGGCGAACTGCCAGGCCCCGTTGAGGTTCTTCCACTTGGCACGTACCTGCTGCGGGCGCGGGTACTCCGGCAGCGGGTGCTTCTCGTCGAGCTTGTCGCCCCACTCGGTGGTGAGCCGGTGGGTGGACGCGTTGGCCGCCGAGCGCAGGATCTGCGGGACGGTCTCGTCCCCGTTCCTCAGGCCGCCCCGGCCGTCGTAGACGACCCGGACCCGCTGGTTCTTCTGGATGGGCTCGGCGAGGGTGACGAGGGCGGTGTTCGGGTCGTCCGGCGCCACCGCGACGGAGCGGATCGGCATCGGCGTGGTGTCGGCCTCGACGGTGAGGTGGTCCTTGACCGCCGCCAGGCCGGACACCCGGCCGTCGAACCGCAGGCGCAGCTCACGGCCGCTCGCCGGGACGGTCGGCTCGACCGGATAGACCTCGAAGTCGGCCGGCGGGGTGAAGGCCGACTCCGGGACGAGCTGCTTGGGCATCGTCGGGCTCGACCAGCGCAGGAACATGTTGGCGCCGCCGACGTCCTGGAACATCTCCAGGCGGAAGTCGTGCTTCTCGCCGGCGGTGAGCCGGACCGGCGCGCTCGTCTGCTCCCTGTCCCAGTCCGGTATCCAGTGGTCGATGACCGGCTTTCCGTCGATGAGGAGCCGGAAGCCGTTGTCGCCGATGCCGTGGAAGGTGTAGTCGCCGGTGGCCGGCGCCTCGATCCGCCCCGTCCACCGGGCGGTGGTGTGCTCGGACCGCCCGGTCAGCGACTGGAACGTTCCGGTCAGGCCGGAGAAGTCGATCTGCGGGTCGAGGGAGGTGCCGCCGAGCTCGGCGAAGTCCCGGGCGCCCGGTGCCGACATGCTGAAGTACTCGCCCTTCAGGCCGTGCACCTCGACGGCCGCGTCCTCGGTGTCCTGGGCGGCCTCGGCGGCATGTGCGGAGGCGGCGGGTACGGCCGGCTCCGCGGCCGACGCGGTGGGGATCAGGGTGCTCGTGGGAAGCACCAGGGCCGCCGCGGTCAGCAGCGCCCACATTCTGGTTCGGGGGCGGGTGTGTCGTCGTGTCATCGAATCTTTCCTCGTAGAGAGGGGAATCGGAGCCGGAACCCGGAACAGGCGTGACGGCCGGAGTGCCCCGGCGAGGCGCCGTGTTCGCCTCCGGGGCGCGGGCGCCCGGCGGTTGCCGCACAGTCGCGCCGGCGGGCTCGGCCGACGGCGTCACGGTCGGGCGCGCTGCCGGCGCAGGAGGTGCCAGCGGCGACGGCCGACCGTCATTCCAACGTTGGAAAACTGTGTGCAGCGGAATGACAGCACGCCGTCCGGCGGCTGTCCAGACCCCCCGCGCCGACTCGGCCGACGCCCCGTCATGTCCCGTGCCCCGTCGGGCGACCCGCCTCCCCGGACACATTCCGGAAACCTCGCGCCGGACTCTTGCCGCGCTCGGCGCGACGCGGTTATAACGTTGTAAAGCCGGAGTCGCCGACCTGCCGGCCGGCTGCTCCGCACCTTGATACGCCCAGGTCAGGGCTCCCATCTCGCGAGATCGGGGCCGTGCCGCCCCTGGTCTGCCGGCCCGTCGCGGCAGACCGGCTCCGCCTTCCCACACCGCGCGACCGCACGCCACTCGGCGGTGCTGTCCCCCGCCAAGGAGTGTCCCGAGATGACCCTTCCGCAGAGATCCCGCACGCTCGTCGTCGCCTGCGTCGTCGCCGCCACCGCGGCGCTGGCCCTCTCCGGCTGCGCCAAGTCGGAGACCACGGACAACGCCGGCGGCGACAGCGGCCAGGGCGCGCAGACGGTCCAGACCCCCTCCGCGTCCGCCGGCCCCGGCTGCACGCTCACCACGTACGGCGCCCCGAAGCTGGACCTCAAGAACGCGGTCGTCGGCTTCTCCCAGTCGGAGAAGGAGGCCAACCCCTTCCGCATCGCGGAGACGCAGTCCATCAAGGACGAGGCCGCCAAGGTCGGCGTCAAGAAGCTGCTCACCACGAACGCCCAGTCGCAGCTCTCCAAGCAGATCAGCGACATCCAGGACATGCTGGCGCAGGGCGCGCAGTTCCTCATCGTCGCCCCGCTCAACTCCGACGGCCTGGAGCCGGCCTTCCAGGCCGCCGCGGCCAAGAAGGTCCCGGTCCTCACCATCGACCGCAAGGTCAACGCCTCGGCGTGCAAGGACTACCTGGCCTTCCTGGGCTCGGACTTCGTCGAGCAGGGCAAGCGGGCCGCCGACGCGATGATCAAGGCCACCGGTGGAAAGGGCAAGGTCGCCATCCTGCTCGGCTCGTCCGGCAACAGCGTCACCACCGACCGCACCAAGGGCTTCGTCGACCAGGTCAAGGCCCAGGCCCCCGGCCTGGAGATCGTCGCCCAGCAGACCGGGGAGTTCGCCCGCGACAAGGGCCAGCAGGTGATGGAGCAGCTGATCCAGTCGAAGCCCGACATCACGGCGGTCTACGCGGAGAACGACGAGATGGCGCTCGGCGCCGTCACCGCGCTGAAGGCGGCGGGCAAGGCCCCGGGCAAGGACATCAAGATCGTGTCCATCGACGGCACCCGCAACGCCGTGCAGGCCCTCGCCAACGGCGAGCTCAACGCGGTCATCGAGTCCAACCCGCGCTTCGGCCCGCTCGCCTTCGCCACCGCCCAGAAGTTCTACTCCGGCGAGGGCATCCCCGAGGACGTCATCATCTCGGACCGCGCCTACGACCCGGCGAACGCCAAGTCGTCGCTCGGCGGGGCGTACTGACCCGAGGACACGCCCCGGGCCGCCCGCGGAGCCCCCGCGGACCGCGGCCGGCCCGGGCCACCTCCCGGGCCGCGGGGCCGCCCGCCGGCCTCCCCGCCCCCGGCGGCCCCGCACCCACCCACACGATCCATCTCCGGAAGGCCACGTTCATGGCACCCCCCGAAGCGGCAGCGTCCGCGGCGAGCGGCACCGAGCCCTCGGCCGCGCCGACGGTGCTGGAGGCCCGCGGCGTCGGGAAACGCTTCCCCGGCGTGGTCGCCCTCGACGACGTCTCGTTCACCCTCCGCGCCGGCGAGACGCACGCGCTCGTCGGCGAGAACGGCGCGGGCAAGTCCACCCTGGTCAAGGTACTGACCGGCGTGCACCGGCCGGACAGCGGCGAACTGCTGCTGTCCGGGGCGCCGGTCCACTTCTCCCGCCCCTTCGAGGCCCAGCAGGCCGGCATCTCCACGATCTACCAGGAGGTGAACCTGGTCCCGCTGATGAGCGTGGCCCGGAACATCTTCCTCGGCCGCGAGCCCAAGAACCGCTTCGGCCTCATCGACTTCGGCCGCATGCACGCCGAGGCCGGGAAGCTCCTCGACGGGTTCGGCGTCACCGTCGACCCGCGCCGGCCGCTGCACACCCTGGGCATCGGCACCCAGCAGATGGTCGCGCTCGCGCGCGCGGTGTCGGTCGAGGCCCATGTGGTCGTCATGGACGAACCCACCTCCTCGCTGGAACCGCGCGAGGTGGAGACCCTCTTCCGGGTCATCGGCGACCTGCGCCGGAAGAACATCGCGGTCGTCTACGTGAGCCACCGCATGGACGAGCTCTACCGGATCTGCGACCGCGTCACCGTGCTCCGCGACGGCCGGCACATCCACACCGGCGACCTGGCCGAACTGGACCGCATGCAGCTGGTGTCCATGATGCTCGGCCGGGAGATCTCCGAGGTGCGCAGGCACGGGGTGACGAGTTTCGGCGACGAGGGCCACGACATCGCCCGCAAGCCCGTCCTGACGGCCACCGGCCTGCTCAGGAAGCACCAACTGGACGACGTGTCGCTGGAGCTGCACCCCGGCGAGGTCCTCGGCCTCGGTGGCCTGCTCGGCTCCGGCCGCAGCGAGACCGCGAAGGCACTGGCCGGCGCGCTGCCGCTGGACGCGGGCGAGGTCCGTGTCGACGGCACCCCGCTGGGACGCCTCTCCTCCGCGAGCGCCATCCGCGCCGGGATCAGCCTGCTGCCCGAGGACCGCAAGGCCGAAGGCATCGTGCCCGGACTGTCCGTCCGCGAGAACATCGTGCTCGCGGCCCTGCCCCGGCTCTCGCGCGCCGGCCTCGTCTCGCGCGCGCAGCAGGACCGGGTCGTCGAGGTCTTCATGAAGCGACTGCGCATCAAGGCGTCCAGCCCCGAGCAGAAGGTCGGCGAACTGTCCGGCGGGAACCAGCAGAAGGTGCTCCTGGCCCGCTGGCTCTGCCTCGAACCCAAGGTGCTGCTGCTCGACGAGCCCACCCGCGGCATCGACGTCGGGGCCAAGGCCGAGGTCCAGGCCCTCATCGACGAACTCGCCCAGGAGGGGCTCGCCGTCCTGCTCATCTCCTCCGACATCGAGGAGCTCGTCGAGGGCTCCGACCGGATCGTCGTCCTCAGGAGCGGCGCCACCGCCGGAGAACTGACCGGCGACCGGGTGTCGGAGGACGCCCTGCTGGCCGTGCTCGCCGACCACTCCCCCGCCGCCACGCCCGCGGCCGACCCCGCCGAGGGCGACGACGCCCCGGCGGCCGCACCGCACGTCCCGGCCCCGGCCGCCGCCGGCAAGGAGGACCCCCGATGACCACCCAGGCGACCGCGGCACCGACCCGCGGCACCGCACGGCCGAGCGCCCCCGCGTGGTTCCAGGAGTACGGCGTGTACGCGGCGGTGGCCGCGCTCCTGCTCTTCAACGCGCTCTTCACCGAGCACTTCCTCACCGTCGACAACCTGCGCACCCAGCTCATCCAGGTCGCCCCGATCGTCATCGTGGCCCTCGGCATGGCCCTGGTGATCGGCACGGAGGGAGTCGACCTGTCGGTGGGCTCCGCCATGGCGCTGGCGGCGGCGCTGCTGCCGCTGTACCTGGGCTACGGCCTCGTGCCGGCCCTGCTGATCGCGCTGCTCGCCGGCGCCGTGGTCGGCGCGGTCAACGGCGCCCTGGTGTCCGTCGTGGGGCTCCAGCCCATCGTCGCCACCCTGGCCCTGTTCGTCGGCGGGCGCGGCCTGGCCCTCGTCATGGCGGACGGTCAGCTCAAGCAGATCGTCAACCCCGACCTGCTGTCGCTGGGCACCGGAAGCCTGCTCGGCATCCCGCTCGTGGTCCTCGTCGCCGGCGTACTGGCCCTCGCCGTGGCCTTCCTCGTGCACCGCACCACGTTCGGGCGCCAGATCGTCGCCATCGGCGGCAACCGCTCCGCCGCCGCCCTGGCCGGACTGCCCGTCAAGCGCGTGCTGACCGGCGTCTACGTCCTGTGCGGGGTGCTCGCCGCGCTCGCCGGCGTCCTCGCCACCGCCCGGCTCACCGCGAGCGACCCGTCGTCGCTGGGCACCCTCATGGAGCTGTCCGCGATCACCGCCGTCGTCGTCGGCGGGACCCCGCTCAGCGGTGGTTCCATCCGCGTGCTCGGCACCGTCGCCGGCGCGCTGCTCATGCAGCTGCTGCGCGCCACGCTCGTCAAGCACGACCTGCCCGACTCCACCGCCCAGATGGCCCAGGCGGCCATCATCATCGCCGCCGTCTACGTCGCACGGGAGCGCCGATCCCGATGAACCTCACCTCACCCCTGACCTCCTCGGGGACGGGCGCCCCGGCGCCCGCGCCCACGAAAGGCACCCCCGTCACGGACCGCGCGGGCACCGAGGTCTCCGGCCGGGAACGCCTCGCCTCGCTCGTCCAGCGCCAGGGCGTGCTCGCCGTCCTGCTCCTCGTCGTCGTCATCGCATCGTTCGCCTATCCCACCTTCGCCACCCTCGACAACGCCCGCGGCGTGACGGTGCAGGCGTCGTTCCTGGCCATCGTGGCCCTCGGCATGACACTGGTGATCATCACCGGCGGCATCGACCTGTCCGTCGGATCGGTCTTCGCCCTCGGCGGCGTCCTCGCCGCCTGGGCCTCGCAATGGGGCCTGCTGCCGGCGCTGCTGGTCCCGCTCGTGGCCTGCGGAGCGATCGGCTGCCTCAACGGACTGCTCATCGCCCGGGCCGGGATGGCCCCCTTCATCGTCACCCTCGCCTCCCTGCTCGGCGCCCGCGGGCTGCTGCTCGCCCTCACCGACGAGGGCGCCACCACCTACCTGGTCCCCAAGGACTCGGCCTTCGCCACCCTCGGCCAGGGCAGCATCGCGGGCTTCGGCTACCCGATCCTCGTCGCGCTCGCCCTCTTCGGCGCCGGCGGCATCGTCCTCCAGCGCACCTCCTTCGGCCAGACCCTGTTCGCCGTCGGCGGCAGCAGCGACGCCGCCACCCTGATGGGCCTGCCCGTCGCCCGCGCCAAGATGACGGTGTACCTGCTCAGCGGCCTGCTCGCGGGCTTCGCCGGCGCGGTCAACGCGGCTCGGCTCTCCTCCGGCGTCACCATCATCGGCACCGGCATGGAACTCGACGCGATCGCCGCCGTCGTCATCGGCGGCACCCTCCTCGTCGGCGGCGCCGGATCGGTCGGCGGCACCCTGTGGGGAGTGCTGCTGCTCGCCGTCATCCAGAACCTGATCAACCAGATCGGTTCGCTCAACTCCTCGTACCAGTCGGTGGTCAGCGGCGGGTTTCTCATCCTCGTCGTCGTCGCACAGCGGTACGTTTCACGCAGCCGAAGAACGCTCTGACACGGGAAGCACCCCACCCGGACGCCCGGCCGCCGGGGTCCCGGTACACGGAGCGCCCTCCCGGGCGCCCCGACCGCACCGGGGACCCCGCACCGCCGGCCCCCAGCCGATCAGAGCCGAACCAGAGGAGTTCCGTGGGCGTCAGCCTCAAGGACGTCGCGCAGCGGGCGGGCGTGTCGATCAAAACCGTGTCCAACGTGGTGAACAACTATCCCCACGTCACACCACAGATGCGCGCCAAGGTGCAGCAGGCCATCGACGAGCTCGGCTACCGTCCGAACCTCACCGCCCGGCACCTGCGCAAGGGCCGCACCGGCATCATCGCCTTCGCCGTCCCCGAACTCGGCAACCCCTACTTCGCGGAACTGGCCGGCGCGGTCATCGACGCCGCCGCCCAGCACGACTACACCGTCCTCGTGGACCACACGGCAGGACTGCGGGAGCGGGAGCTGCTGGTCTGCCAGGAGTTCCGCTCCCACGTCATCGACGGGCTGATCCTCAGCCCCATCCACCTGGAGACCGCCGACCTCCTCGCCCGGCAGGAGACCTCGCCGCTGGTGCTGCTCGGCGAGCGCGAGTACGACGCGCCCTACGACCAGATCGCCATCGACAACGTCGCGGCGGCCCGCACCGCGATCCGGCACCTCCTCGACCTGGGCCGGCGCCGCATCGCCTTCCTCGGCTCCCGCACCGGCCGCGAACGGCAGCCCGCGCACCTGCGGCTGCGGGGCTGGCGGGAGGAGCTCGTCGCGGCGGGCCTGGAGCCCGACGAGGCGCTGGTCGTGGCCACCGACGGGTACGGCCGCACCGACGGAGCCGCGGCCATGGCGGCCCTCCTGGAACGCGGGGCCCGTCCCGACGCCGTCTTCGCGTACAACGACCTCATCGCCCTCGGCGCCCTGCGGACCCTCAAGGAACGCGGTCTGCGGGTCCCCGAGGACATCGCCGTCGTCGGCTTCGACGACATCGAGGAGAGCCGCTTCGGCGCGATCAGCCTCACCACCGTCTCGCCTGACAAGCAGGCCATCGCCCGCCTCGCCGTCGACCGGCTCGTCGAACGGCTCGGCGGCGCGACCGTGTCCGAACCGCGCCGGATCAGACCCGGATACCGGCTCGTCGTCAGGGAGTCCACCGGGGGCGACCACACCGTCGCACCGCAGGGCGGCGGCGAACCGGCCGCCGACGGCTGACCCCGTCCCGCACCTCCCCGCCCCGGCTCCGGCCGGCCATCCGCCTGCCCCGAGGACTCATCATGCCCCGACCCACCATCGGCCACCGGCCCTTCGGCACCGCCCCGAGCGGACACGACGTCGACCTGTGGCGGCTGGAATCCCGCTCCGGTGTGTACGCCGAGATCCTCACCTACGGCGGCATCCTGCACACCCTGGGCGTGCCCGACACCCGGGGCCGCACCGACTCCGTGGTCCTGTCGCTCCCCTCGCTCGACCAGTACGCCCAGAAGAGCCCGTACCTCGGCGCGCTGATCGGCCGCTACGCCAACCGCATCGCCCACGGCCGCTTCGTCCTCGACGGCGCCGCCCACCAGGTGCCGGTCAACGACCGCGGCCACGCCCTGCACGGCGGCCCGGAAGGCTTCGACACGAAGGTGTGGCGCGCGACCCCCCTCACCGACGGGGACACGGCCGCGCTCCGGCTGGACCTGCACAGTCCGCACGGGGACATGGGGTTCCCCGGCGCCCTCGACGTCACGGCCACGTACACCCTCGACGCCGCCGGAACACTGTCGCTGGAGTGCACGGCGACCACCGACCGGGCGACCGTGGTCAGCCTGAGCAACCACGCCTACTTCAACCTGGCCGGGCACGGCGACGTCCTGGGGCACACCCTCCAGGTGGACGGTTCGGCCTACCTGCCCGTGGACACCGAGGGCATCCCGCTCGGGCCCCTCGCGGAGGTGGCGGGCACCCCCTTCGACCTGACGTCGCCCCGGCCGCTCGGCGAGCGCGTCCTGGCCGACGGGGACGCGCAGATCCGGCGCGCCGGCGGGTTCGACCACTGCTGGGCCCTGTCCGGACGGGGGACGGGGAGGCTGCGGCGCGCCGCCCGGCTCGCGGCTCCGGCGGAGACCCGCGTGATGGAGGTGTGGACCACGGCTCCGGGCGTGCAGGTGTACACGGCCAACCAGCTGGACGGCTCGCTCACCGACGCCACGGGGCGGCCGCTGGAACGCCACGGCGCGGTGTGTCTGGAGACCCAGCACTTCCCGGACGCCCCGAACCGGGCCGACTATCCGAGCTCCGTGCTGCGCCCGGGGACGACCGACCGCCGCCGCACCGAATTCCGCTTCCCGCACCTCGCGAGGGGGACGGAGAGGGGGAGCGGGAGCGGGGATGCCGCCGGGACGGGCGATGGCACCGGGATGGGCGATGGCACCGGGACCGCCACGCCGAACTTCTGACGTCGGGGGGGGCGGGGGCGGGGGCGGCCCGAGGGGTGGGCGCGCTTGGGGGTGCGGGTCTGGGGGCTTGGGGTGGGCCGGTCTCCGTTTGTTTCTGGTGGTTGGCCGCCCTCTCTCCGAGTGTGGCGGGTTACGGCGCCGCTTCAAGGGCGCTCCTTCGTCGCGTCGGCTTCGCCGATTTCGCTTCGCTCCACCCTTGACCCGTCGCCTCCACCCGCCTTTTCACACTCGGAGGGCGGCCCGGGGAGGGGCATCCGCTCCGGGGCCCGGTGCCTCTCGGGCGCCGTCGGCGTCCGACAGCTTTCGGGGTGGCTTCCCGCACCCATTGAATGGGGCGGTCGGGCTTGGCTTAGCGGATGCCGCTCGTCTGTCGGCTGGGATTCATGCCCCGCTGGTCATTCCCAGTGG
Organism: Streptomyces sp. JL2001; assembly: GCF_050917515.1. Lineage (NCBI taxonomy): Bacteria > Bacillati > Actinomycetota > Actinomycetes > Kitasatosporales > Streptomycetaceae > Streptomyces > Streptomyces sp. JL2001. Next base: position 1,103,191 of record NZ_CP169421.1, read on the forward strand.
TGGGTGAAGCCGAATCCGGAGCCAGCATCGCCGGCTCGGGTCAGGGGGCACGGGTCGCGCGGGGCGGCGGGCCGTACGGATCCCATCCGCCCCACCCATCCCATCGCCAATCCGGGATCGGCTGCTCAATGACGCTACGGCGTACATTAAGCCCCCCGAGGGTCCGATATGCCCGTGAAGTCCCTTACCCTGTCGGTGTTACCGCAAGTAATGTACGCGCTAGCGTCATTCGGGATGACTCCGCATGGTCGGGAGAGACCGGATCGCCCGGCCTGGTGCCTCGACTCTCCAAGTCCTCCTCGGATCCGGCTGCACCCACCACCGGGAGTGACCAGCGGGGCATGAATCTCCGCCAAGACACGAGGGATTGCCGCTAAGCGCCGCCGCGTCACCCCATTCAATGGGTGCGGGAAGCCACCCCAAATGCCGAGGCCGCCGACGGCGCTGCGCGCCGCCCCAGCCCCCCGCCTGGCCCCTCCCCGGGCCGCCCTCCGAGTGTGAAAAGGCAGCCGGGGCCGGGCGGTCAAGGGTGGGCGCAGCCCATCGCGCAGCGACGCGACGAGGAACGAGGAGCGCCCTTGAGGGCACGGACCCGGCTGCCACACTCGGAGAGAGGGCGGCCAACCACCCGAAACCACCCAAGACCGGCCCACCCCAAGAGCCAGGACCCGCACCCTCAAGACCCGCCCACCCCGAGCCCCCCACCCCCAAGCCCCTCCCCCCCACCCCACCTCCCCCACCCCCCAGTAAGCGCTTTCTGAAAGTCCTGCGCGAAGCATTGACGAACTCTCCACGCCCCCTTAGCTTCATCGACGTTGCACTTCGTACGTCATATATGAGACGCGATACATGAGATCTGAGAGTGCGTCATGAACTTCGCCCCCAGTCCCATCCCGTCCCGCACCCAGTTCGTCCTGGAGGCGATCAAGCACGACATCCTCACCGGCGGCCTGAGACCGGGGCAGGCCCTGGTGGAGACCGAACTCGCCGCGCGTTTCGGGGTGTCGAAGACGCCGGTGCGGGAGGCCCTCAAGACGCTCGCCGGCAGCGGGCTCGTCGTGATGAGCCAGTACAAGGGCGTCACCGTGCGGATGGTGGACGCGGACATGGCCCGCGAGGTCTACGACGTGCGGCTGCTGCTGGAGCCGGAGGCCGTGCGCCGCACCGTGGCGACCGGGGCCTCGCTCGACGCTGCGCACGACGCGCTGCACCGGGCCGCCGGCGCCGAGGACCAGGCCGAACGCTCCCTGGCCAACCGGGATTTCCACCGCGCGCTGTACCTGCCCTGCGGCAACCCGCTGCTCGGCCGGATGCTCGACGAGGTGCGTGACCAGGCCGCCCTCGTCTCGACGGTGGCCTGGGCCGCCGTGCCCTCCTGGGAGCGGGAGGCGGCCGAGCACGAGGAGATCCTGCGGCTGGCCCGCTCGGGCGACGTCGCCGGAGCGGGTCGCGCAGTCCACGACCACATCGCCTCGTTCGTCGAGCGCGCCTTCCCCCGGAGCAGTGAGTGACCATGACGTTCGAACGCATGAAGGCCGCCCTCGCCGACGTCGTCGCGATCCCCGTCACGCCGTTCACCGCGCAGGGCGCGCTCGACACGGCGGCCCATCGCACCCTCCTGCGCCGGCTGCTCGACGGCGGCGTGCGCACCCTGACCCCGAACGGCAACACCGGCGAGTTCTACGCCCTGACCCCCGACGAGCGCCGTCGGGTGACGGAGCTGACCCTCGACGAGGCGGGCGACCGGGCCACGATCCTCGTCGGCGTCGGTCACGACGTCCCCACCGCGGTCGAGGCCGCCCGGCACGCCCGCGCCGCCGGGGCGCAGATGCTGATGGTGCACCAGCCCGTGCACCCGTACGTCTCGGAGGGCGGCTGGGTGGACTACCACCGGGCCATCGCCGAGGCCGTGCCGGAGCTCGGCGTGGTGCCGTACATCCGCAACGCCGCGCTCGCCGGGGAGCGGATGGCGGAGCTGGGCGAGGCTTGCCCGAACGTCGTGGGGGTGAAGTACGCCGTCGCGGACGCGGCCCGGTTCGCGGGCTTCGCCCGGGACGCGGGGCTCGACCGGTTCGTCTGGGTGGCGGGGCTCGCCGAGCCGTACGCCCCCTCCTACTTCGCCGGCGGTGCCACCGGTTTCACCTCGGGGCTGGTCAACGTGGCCCCGTCCGTCTCGCTGGAGATGCTGTCCGCGCTGCGGGCGGGCGACTATCCGGGGTCGATGAAGGTCTGGGAGCAGATCCGCCGTTTCGAGGAGCTGCGGGCGGCCAACGGCAGCGCGGACAACGTGACCGTCGTCAAGGAGGCCCTGTCGTCGCTCGGTCTGTGCCGCCGTGACATCCGTCCGCCGAGCCGGGAGCTGCCCGAGTCGCAGCGTGCCGAGGTCGCCGCGATAGCCGCGGGGTGGCAGGCGTGAGCGGGCGCGAGGACCTGGACCGGGAGTCCGGGGACCGGGGCCGGGTGCGTGCTCCCGAGGAGCTGCGCAGCCACCAGTGGTACGGGACGGACGGGCTGCGTTCGTTCAGCCATCGGGCGCGCACGCGGCAGCTCGGGTATCTGCCGGAGGAGCACCTGGGCAAGCCGGTCGTCGCGATCCTCAACACCTGGTCGGACATCAACCCCTGCCATGTCCATCTGCGCGATCGCGCGCAGGCGGTGAAGCGGGGGGTGTGGCAGGCGGGTGGCTTCCCGCTGGAGTTCCCGGTCTCCACCTTGTCGGAGACCTTCCAGAAGCCGACCCCGATGCTCTACCGCAATCTGCTGGCCATGGAGACCGAGGAGTTGCTGCGGTCCTATCCGGTGGACGGTGCCGTGCTGATGGGCGGGTGCGACAAGTCGACCCCTGCGCTGCTGATGGGTGCGGCGTCGGTGGACCTGCCGACGGTCTTCGTGCCGGCGGGTCCGATGCTGCCGGGCCACTGGCGCGGGGAGACCCTGGGTTCGGGCACGGACATGTGGAAGTACTGGGACGACCGGCGGGCCGGTCTGATCGGGGACTGCGAGCTGGCCGAGCTGGAGAGCGGTCTGGCCCGCTCTCCCGGGCACTGCATGACGATGGGGACGGCGTCCACGCTGACCGCGGCGGCCGAGACCCTGGGGGTGACGGTGCCGGGCGCCTCGTCCGTCCCGGCGGTCGACTCGGGGCACGACCGGATGGCGGCGGCCTCGGGCCTGCGGATCGTGGACCTGGTGCGGCGGGACGTCCGGCTGTCCTCGATCCTGACCCGGGAGGCGTACGAGGACGCGGTCGCCGCCGTGCTGGCCCTCGGGGGTTCGACGAACGCGGTGATCCATCTGATCGCGATGGCGGGCCGCTCCGGGGTGCGCCTGACCTTGGACGACTTCGACCGGATCGCGCGGACGGTGCCCGTGCTCGCCGACCTCCGTCCGGGCGGCCGGTACCTCATGGAGGACTTCCACTTCGCGGGTGGCATGCCCGGGTTCCTGTCCCGGCTCGCCGACCGGCTCCATCTGGACCGGCCCACGGTCTCGCACGCCACGCTGCGCGAGCAGCTCGACGGGGCCCTCGTGCACAACGACGAGGTGATCCGGGTGCGCGAGCGGCCCCTGGCGCCGGAGGGCGGGGTCGCGGTCCTGCGCGGCAACCTGTGTCCCGACGGCGCGGTGATCAAGCACATCGCCGCCGAGCCGCACCTGCTCAAGCACACCGGCCCCGCGGTCGTCTTCGACGACTACCGCACGATGCAGCGGACCATCGACGATCCGGCGCTGGGCATCACGGCCGACCATGTGCTGGTGCTGCGCGGGGCGGGTCCGAAGGGGGGGCCGGGGATGCCCGAGTACGGCATGCTGCCGATTCCCCGCCACCTGCTGGAGCAGGGGGTCCGCGACATGGTCAGGATCTCCGACGCCCGGATGAGCGGGACGAGTTACGGCACCTGCGTGCTGCACGTCGCGCCCGAGTCGCACGTCGGCGGGCCGCTCGCCCTGGTCCGCAGCGGCGACACCATCACCCTCGACGTCGAGGCCCGCTCGCTGCACCTGCACGTGCCGGACGAGGAACTGGCGCTCCGGCGGGCGGCGTGGACACCGCCGCCGGAGCGGTACGAACGGGGCTACGGCGCCCTGTACCAGGAACAGATCACCCAGGCCGACACGGGCTGCGACTTCGCCTTCCTGGCCCGGCCCGGGACGACCCCGGACCCGTACGCGGGCTGAGCCGCCGGCGACCCCGCCCACGCCGGCGGCCGCGCCACCGCACACCGCCCGCGAGGCACTTCACACGAGCCGTACCGAGAACGGAGCCACCGTCATGGCCTCAGCCGTGGCCCAACCGCCCAAGGCCCCCCGGGCCACCCCGGCCCCCGAGGCATCCGGCCGCCGCCGCACGGGATCGACGCCCCGCCGTCTGCCGTACCTGCTGATCGCGCCCGCCGCGCTGCTCATGCTGGGCTTCATCGCCTATCCCGTGCTCAGCGTCTTCTACTACAGCCTGCAGCACTACAATCCCACGAAGCCGTGGCGGAACGGTTTCGCGGGCTTCGACAACTTCACCCGGATCTTCACGGAGGACCCGCAGTTCTGGGGGACGCTGACCTTCAGCCTGAAGTGGGTCGCCGTCGAGGTGACCCTGCAGCTGCTGTTCGGTCTGGCGCTCGCGCTGATCGTCAACCAGACCTTCGTGGGACGCGCGCTGGGACGCGCGCTGGTGTTCTCGCCCTGGGCGGTCTCCGGTGTGCTGACCTCCGCGATCTGGGTGCTGCTCTACAACTCCCAGACGGGCATCACCCGCTACCTCGCGGATCTGGGGATCGGCGAGTACGGCACGTCGCTGCTGTCCGACACGTCGACCGTCTTCTCGGCGGTGGTGGTCGCGGACCTGTGGCGGGGTGTCCCGTTCTTCGCCATCCTCATCCTGGCCGACCTGCAGTCCGTGCCGAAGGACCTGTACGAGGCGGCCGAGGTCGACGGGGCGGGACGGCTGCGGCAGTTCTTCCACATCACGCTGCCGCACCTCAAGGACGCGATCGTCCTCTCCACCCTGCTGCGGGCGGTGTGGGAGTTCAACAACGTGGATCTCCTCTACACGCTGACCGGCGGCGGGCCGGCGGGCGAGACGACGACGCTGCCCCTGTACATCGCCAACACCAGCGTCGACGCGCACAACTTCGGCTACGCCTCCGCCCTGACGACGGTGGCGTTCGTGATCCTTCTCTTCTGCTCGATGGTCTATCTGCGCCTGAGCAAGTTCGGAGGCGAGAGCAAGTGATGGCCCAGGACATCCGCACCCCGGCCGCGGAGGCGGCGGCGCAGGCCGCCGTGCCCCCGGCCCCCGTCCCGCCGACCGCACCCCGCGGGCGCCGTCGGGCGTGGGACGAGGTCCCGCGCTGGCAGATCTACCTGCCGCTCGGCGTCTACCTGCTCTTCACCCTCGTCCCCTTCTACTGGATCCTGCTCTTCGCCGTGCGGCAGTCGGGATCGACCTCGCTCGTGCCGTGGCCGATGACGACCGAGCACTTCGAGAAGGTGTGGACCGAGCGCAGCTTCGCCACGTTCTTCCAGAACAGTCTGCTGATCGGTCTGGCGACGCTGGTGATGACGACGGTGATCGCGCTCGCCGGCGGATACGCGCTGGCCCGCTTCGACTTCCGCGCCAGGAAGGGCTTCATGCTGGCCCTGCTGTGCTCCCAGTTCGTCCCGGGCGCGCTGCTGCTGGTGCCGCTGTTCCAGATCTTCGCCAACCTGCGGATGATCAACTCGCTGGGCAGCGTCATCATCGCGGAGACCGTCTTCCAGCTCCCGCTGTCGATGATCCTCATCAGCGGTTTCATCAAGAACGTGCCGTACTCCCTGGAGGAGGCCGCCTGGGTGGACGGCTGCAGCCGCTTCGCCGCGTTCCGCATCGTGGTGCTGCCCCTGCTGCGGCCCGGTCTGGTGGCCGTCGGCTCCTTCGCCTTCGTGCACGCCTGGAACCACTTCCTGTTCGCGCTGATGTTCCTCAGCAGCCAGGAGAAGCAGACGATCCCGGTCGGGCTGAACACCCTCATGGGTGCGGACAGCGTCGACCTGGGGGCCCTCGCGGCGGGCGGTGTCATCGCGGCCGTACCGGTCGTGGTCGTGTTCGCCTTCATCCAGAAGTGGCTGGTCACCGGCTTCAGCGCGGGGGCGGTGAAGGGATGAGCACCGTACGCACCCCGTTGCCCGTCGTCCTGGCGGGCGCCCGTGGCCACGGCCGCACCCACCTGCTGAACATCCGGCGGCTCGAACGCCTGGGCCTGGTGCGCCTGGCCGGCGTCTGCGAACTGCGCCCCCTGGACACCGCGGAGCTGGCGGGCCCGGGCGCACCGGAGCAGTCCGCCGACCTCGGGGATCTGCTGGCCGCCACCGGGGCCCGGATCGCGGTGGTCTGCACGCCGATCCAGACGCACACCGACCTGGCGCTGACCGCGGCCGGGCACGGGGCGCACCTGCTCCTGGAGAAGCCGCCGGCGCCGTCGTTCGCGGAGTTCCGCCGGATGGCGGACGGCGTCGCGGCGGCGGGCGTGGCCTGCCAGATCGGCTTCCAGTCGCTGGGTTCGCACGCCGTTCCCGCCCTCCGGGAGCTGATCGCGGACGGTGTGGTCGGTGAGCTGCTCGGCGTCGGCGCGGCCGGGGCGTGGGTGCGGGACGAGGCGTACTTCCGGCGTTCGCCCTGGGCGGGGCGCCGGCGCATGGACGGTGTCGACGTGGTCGACGGCGCGTTGACCAACCCGCTCGCGCACGCCGTGGCCACGGCGCTCGCGCTCGCCGGCAGCACCCGGGCCGAGGACGTGGTGTCGATCGAGCCCGAGCTGCTGCGGGCGTACGCGATCGAGTCCGACGACACGTCGTGCGTGCGGATCAGGACGGCCCGGGGTGTCCCGGTCACCGTCGCGGCGACCCTGTGCGCCGAGACGAACTCCGAGCCGTACGTGGTGGTGCACGGCACCCGGGGCCGCATCACCTTCTGGTACAAGCAGGACCGGGTGCTGCTCCAGCGGGGCGGGTACGGGCCGGAGGAGACCGTCCACGGCCGCACCGACCTGCTGGAGAACCTGGTCGGTCATGTGACGGACGGCGAGGCGCTGTGCGTGCCGCCCGAGAAGACCGGCGCGTTCATGCGGGTGGTGGAGGCGATCCGGCTGGCGCCGGACCCGGTGCGGCTGCCGGACGCCTGCTGGCGCGTCGACGCGTCCGGGGCCGCGCCGCGGCGGATCGTCCACGGCGTCGACGCCCTCGTCGACGCGAGCGCCGACACCCTCGGCCTCTACTCCGAACTCGGTGCCCCGTGGGCGCTGCCGACCACGGTGGAGTCGCGATGAAGCCGGCCTCGATCGAGCTGTGCTGTGCCGGCCGCCCGGTGGCGCGGTACGTCACCCGGCCGGAACTGGATCCGCGTCACGCCCCCCGGCCGTACCTGCACCCGGTCACCACTCTGGGCGGGGTCCGGGTGACCGAGCTGATGCCCGAGGACCATCCGCACCACCTGGGTGCGGGCGTGGCCGTGCCGGATGTGGCGGGGCACAACTTCTGGGGTGGGCGGACCTTCGTCCGCGATCACGGACCGACGGCCCTGGACAACCACGGGGAGCAGCGGCACGAGGGCTTCCGGCGGTCGGGAGCCGGCGGATTCGTCGAGGAGCTGAGCTGGTCGGCCGGGGACCGGGTGCTCCTGCGGGAGACCCGGACCGTGGCGACGGCGGAGGTGGGCGAGGCCGCCTGGGCGCTGGACCTCACCTTCTCGCTGACCGACGTGTCGGGCCACGGGCTGTCGCTGGGCAGTCCCGCCACCAACGGACGCGCGGGCGCGGCCTACGGGGGCTTCTTCTGGCGCGCCCCGCGGGAGGCGACCGCTCCGAAGGTCTTCGGCGCGGACGCGGCAGGCGAGCGGGCCGTGCACGGGCGGCGGTCGGAGTGGGTCGCGATGGCCGGCGAGGGCTGGACGCTGGTCTTCGCGGGGGCGACCGAGGAGACCCGGCGCGATCCGTGGTTCGTCCGGGCCGCCGAGTACCCGGGTGTCGGTTCCTCCCTCGCCCACGCCGACCGGCTGGTCGTCGCGCCCGGCGGAACGCTCGTCCGGCGGGTGGTCGTCGTGGTGGCGGACGGCCGGCTCGACCGGGCCGGCGCCGCGGCCGCGGTGCGCGAGGCGGTGGCCTCGTGACGGGGGCCGTGCGCACAGGAGACCTCGGGAACGGGACCTACCGCAATCCCGTCCTGGCCGCGGACTGGTCCGATCCGGACGTGCTGCGCGTCGGCGAGGACTACTACCTCACCGCCTCCAGCTTCGGCCGGGTGCCCGGACTGCCGCTGCTGCACTCCCGGGACCTGGTCAACTGGTCGCTCGTCGGGCACGCCCTGGACCGGCTGCCGCCGGAGGCCGCGTACGCGGTCCCCCGGCACGACGGCGGGGTGTGGGCTCCCTCCCTGCGCCACCACGACGGCCGGTTCCGGATCTTCTGGGGCGACCCGGACCACGGCATCTGGCAGGTGAACTCGCCGTCGGTGCGCGGGCCGTGGAGCACTCCGAAGCTGCTGAAGGCGGGTCGTGGACTCATCGACCCGTGTCCGCTGTGGGACGAGGAGACGGGCGAGGCGTATCTGGTGCACGCCTGGGCCAAGTCCCGTTCGGGGGTCAACAACCGGCTCACCGGGCACCGGATGAGTCCGGACGGCGAGCGGCTCCTCGACGGCGGGCGGACGATCGTCGACGCGGACCGGATTCCCGGCTGGTTCACGCTCGAAGGGCCGAAGCTGTACCGGCACGACGGCTGGTTCTGGATCCTCGCCCCGGCCGGCGGTGTGGCCACCGGCTGGCAGGGGGCGTTCCGCTCGCGCTCGTTCTTCGGGCCCTACGAGGAGCGGATCGTCCTGGAGCAGGGGGACACCGAGGTCAACGGCCCCCACCAGGGCGGCTGGGTGCGGACGCAGCACGGCGAGGACTGGTTCGTGCACTTCCAGCAGTGCGGGGCGTACGGGCGGCTCGTCCATCTCCAGCCCATGCGCTGGGGTGCGGACGGGTGGCCGGTGCTCGGCGCGCGGGGTGTGCCCGTGCCGGTGCACGCCAAGCCCGCCCTGCCGGAGCAGCCGCTGTCCGCGCCCGCCACCGACGACATGTTCCCCGGGGGCCGGTTCGGACGCCAGTGGCAGTGGGCGGCCAACCCGCTGGACGGCTGGACGACCCACCATTCCGGCGACGGGCTGTGGCTCGACTGCGGCCGCACGGAGCGGATCGACGATCTCCGTGCGCTGCCGCACCTGCTCACCCAGCGGCTGCCGGCCAGGGAGGGCACGGTCGAGGTGGAGCTGCGGCTCGTGGACGGGTCGCCGGGCGCCCGCGCCGGGCTGGTGGTGCTCGGCGACGCGTACGCCTGGATCGGGCTGGAGCGCTCCGCCGACGGCTCGGCCCGCCTCGTGCACCGGTTCGCGCCGGCCAACGCCGAGGAGGAACGGGACGCGGCAGCCCCGCGGCCCGCTCCCGGCGACCGGGTCAGGCTGCGGATCGAGCTCCTGTCCGGAGCGCGCGTCCGCTTCTCGTACGCCGCGGCGGACGGAACGGACTTCACGGTCTGCGGACAGGTCTTCGCCGCCACGCCCTGGCGCTGGGTCGGGGCCCTGCTCGGCCTGTTCGCCGCAGCTCCCCCGGGTACCGGCGCCGCCGGCACCGCCGCGTTCACCTCCTTCCGCGTCAGCCCCTGAACCCGCCCGGACCACCGGGCGCACCCCGCACCCCCGCCTCACCGAGACCCCGTCCCCGTCCGCTCGGCACCCCCGAGCGGCCTTCAGCACACCCCTCACGCCCCATCACCCCCGCAAGACCCGAGAGAAGAGAGCCGATGATGACCATCTTCCGCAACGGGCGGCGCAGAGCCGCTTCCGCCCTGGCCCTGACCACCGTGCTCGCCCTGACCGCCACCGCCTGTGGTGACGACGGCAGCGGCGCGGCCGGCGACAAGGGCAACGAGGGTGCGGGCAAGGGAGAGATCACCTTCTGGGACAACAACGGCGGTGTGCGCACCGAGGTCTGGAAGGAGATCATCAAGGACTTCGAGCAGAAGAACCCCGACATCAAGGTGACGTACGTCGGGATCGCCTCGACCGAGGTGCAGTCCAAGTACGACACGGCGATCCAGGGCGGCGGCCTGCCGGACGTCGGCGGCGTCGGGGCCGCGATGCTCGCCGGCATCGCCGCGCAGAACGCCCTGGAGCCCCTCGACGCCCGGATCGACGGCAGCTCGCTGAAGGGCAAGCTGAACGCGGGCATGGTCGACAGCGTGAAGTCCGCGGGTGGCCAGGGGAAGATGTTCACCGTCCCCACCTCGGCGAGCAACGGCGTCCTCTACTACCGCACGGACCTCTTCCAGGCGGCCGGCCTCGAGGAGCCCACCACCTGGTCGAAGTTCTACGCGGCGGCCGACAAGCTGACGCAGAAGGACAAGAACCGCTTCGGCTACACGATCCGCGGCGGCGCGGGCTCCATCGCCCAGGCCCTGGACGCCATGTACGGCCAGAGCGGCATCAAGAGCTTCTGGAACGGTGACCGGACGACCGTCGACGACCCGGCGAACGTGGCGGCGCTGGAGAAGTACGTGGGCCTGTTCAAGAAGAACACCCCCGCGGCGGACGTCAACAACGACTTCACCAAGATGGTCGCCCAGTGGGACAGCGGCGAGATCGGCATGCTGAACCACAACCTGGGCTCGTACAAGGACCACGTGAAGGCCCTGGGCACCGAGAAGTTCCGGGGCATCCCCAACCCGACCATGGACGACGGCACCCGGGTGCAGGTCTCCAACCCGGTCGACGGCCTCGGGCTCTTCTCGTCGAGCAAGAACAAGGCCGCGGCCTGGAAGTTCATCGAGTTCGCCGCCTCGCACGCCTCCAACAGCAAGTGGAACGAGTCGGCGGGCGCGATTCCGGCCAACACCGAGGCGGCCGGTGACGCGTGGCTCGGGAAGGCCGAGCCGACGAAGCTCGCCGCCGAGGCGCTCTTCAGCGGCAAGGCCACGATCGTGCAGCTGCCGTACTACCTGCCCGACTGGAACACCATCTCCAAGGCCGACAACGAGCCCGCCTTCCAGAAGGTCCTGCTCGGGAAGTCCACGGCGAAGGAGTTCCTGAGCAGCCTGGCCGAGCAGCTGAACGCGGCGCAGGCCGAGTGGAAGTCACAGGCGAAGTGACCGTCACTCGCCGCCGGTTGGTCACGGCCGGGGCGGGCCTCGCGTTCGCCCTGGCCGCGGCCCCCGTCACGGCCGCCACCGCGGCCGCGCACCTAACCCGAGGACCCCGCCGTATGCGCACCGTCCACCTCGCCGGCGACTCCACCGCCGCGCAGAAGTACGCCGACGCCGCCCCGGAGACCGGCTGGGGCATGGCGCTCCCCTTCTTCCTGCACAAGGGCGCCGAGGTCGCCAACCACGCCGTCAACGGGCGCAGCACCAAGAGCTTCCTCGACGAGGGGCGGCTGGACCCGATCCTGGCCGCGATCCGTCCGGGCGACCTGCTGCTGGTCCAGTTCGGGCACAACGACCAGAAGACGGAGGACCCCAGCCGGTACACCGATCCCTGGGGTTCCTACCAGGACAACCTGCGTCTGTTCGTCGAAGGCGCCCGGGAACGCGGGGCGCTGCCCGTGCTGGCCACCTCCGTCGAACGGCGCAGGTTCGCCGCGGACGGTACGGCCCTGCGGACGCACGGGGAGTACCCGGCCGCGATGCGGGAGGTGGCCCGGGAGGAAGGGGTCGCCCTGCTCGACCTCCAGGAGCAGTCGCTGGCGCTGTGGCAGAAGCTCGGCCCGGAGACGACGAAGGCGTACTTCAACTGGACGCCGACCGAGCAGGACAACACCCATTTCAACCCGCCGGGCGCGATCGCCGTGGCCCGGCTGGTCGCGGCCTCGCTGCTGCACACGCGTGTCCTCGCACCGGGCGACACGCGCCGACTCGACCAGGAGATCCCCACGGAGTGGATCACCTGGCCAGATCCCGAGGAGAGCCGAGCATGAGACACACGCAGACATGGGTGGTGGGCGCCACCGCCATCGTCCTCAGCGTCACGGGCGGACTCGCCACGCCGGCGGCGGCCCACGGCGGGCACGACCCGGCCCGCCAGACCCTGCCGGCGCAGGACGGCTGGGCGTCGGAGGGCACCGGGACGAGCGGCGGGGCGGCGGCCGTCGCCTCGCGCGTCTTCACCGTCTCCACCTGGGAGGAGCTCCGGACCGCGCTCGCGGTCCCCGGCACCGAGCCCCGGATCGTGAAGGTGCGCGGCACGCTGAACGCCACCGCCGCGGGCTGCGCCGCCTTCGAGGCCGCCGGCTACGACTTCGCCCGCTACCTCGCCGACTACGACCCGGCGGTCTGGGGGTACGAGACCGAGGTCAGCGGCCCCCAGGAGGAGCTGCGGGCGGCGTCCGCCGCGGCCCAGGGCAAGGCGATCAAGGCGTACGTCCCGGCCAACACCACGATCGTCGGGGTCGGCCGGAACGCCGGCATCACCGGGGGCAGCCTCCAGATCCAGGGCGTCGACAACGTCGTGATCCGCAACCTCACGCTGGAGAGCCCGCTCGACTGCTTCCCGCAGTGGGACCCGACGGACGGGGCGACGGGGGCCTGGAACTCCGAGTACGACAGCATGGTGGTGTACGGCTCCACCCATGTGTGGGTGGACCACAACACGTTCACCGACGGCGCCCACCCGGACAGTTCGCTGCCCTCGTACTACGGCGAGGTCTACCAGCAGCACGACGGTGAGCTGGACGTCGTGCGCGGCGCGGACCTGGTCACGGTCTCCTGGAACGTCTTCGCCGACCACGACAAGACGCTGATGATCGGCAACAGCGACAGCGCGGGCGCGACCGACCGGGACAGGCTGCGGGTCACGCTGCACCACAACCTGTTCTCCGACGTCGGCGAGCGGGCGCCCCGGGTCCGCTTCGGCAAGGTCGACGCGTACAACAACCACTTCGTGGTGCCCGGTCCCGGCTACGTGTACAGCCTGGGCATCGGGCAGGAGTCCCAGCTCGTCGCGGAGAGGAACGCGTTCACCCTCGGCCCGGACGTCCCGGTCGGACAGATCCTGAAGAAGTGGAAGGACGCGCCGGTCACCACGAAGGACAACTTCGTCAACCGCGCGCCCGTCGACCTGCTCGCGGTGCACAACGCCCAGTACCCGGCCGAGATCCTGCGCGAGGGCGCCGGATGGACCCCGGTCCTGCGGACGCGGGTCGACTCCCCGCAGGCGGTGCCCGGGCTCGTCGACCACCGGGCGGGCGCCGGCCGACTGCGCTGACCGGGCGCCGGCCGAGGGCGGCGCCCGGGGCGTACCCCCGAGACCGGTCCGACCGACGGCACGCTCTCGCGGTCCACGGCCCGTTCGCCGCTCTCCGCCCGCCGGCTCCCCGCGTCGCGCACCTCCCCCGTGGAGCCCGTCTCTCCCTCCCCTCTCCTCACGCCCAGCGAAGGAGGTTCCGCATGCCCGCGGATCCCGCACGGGCGGCCGTCGGCCGCCGTTCCCTGCTCGGTCTCGGCGCCGGCGCCGCGCTCGCCCTCGCGCTGCCCGCGGCGCCGGCGGCCGCGCACCCCGGCGGCGCGCCGTTCGGCCGCTTCGGTTCCCCCGCCGCCCGGCGGGACGCGCGCACGCTGTACGTCCATCCCGGCGGCCTCGGCGACCACACCGGCGTCCAGGCGGCGGTGGACGCCACGAGCGGCGCCGGCTGGACGCTGGTGATCGCCCCGGGCGTCTACCGCGAGAGGGTCGCCGTCGGCACCGCGCGTACCGGCATGACCTGGATCGGCGCGACCGGCGACCCTCGTGACGTGACCGTCGTCCACGACACGGCGGCGGGCACGCCCCGGCCCGACGGCGGCACGCACGGCACCTCCGGCTCCGCCACCACCACCGTCCAGGCGGACGGCTTCACCGCGCAGGGCGTCACCTTCGCCAACGACTTCCTGCGCACCGACCTCCCCGGGAACCCCGGCACGCAGGCCGTCACCCTGAAGGTGCAGGGCGACCGGTCGGCGTTCTTCCACTGCCGCTTCCTGGGGCACCAGGACACGCTCTACGCCGACTCGACGGCGCTCGCCACCGTCGCCCGCCAGTACTTCGCGCACTGCCACGTCGAGGGCGACGTCGACTTCGTCTTCGGCCGGGCCCGCGCGGTCTTCGAGCACTGCCGGTTCCGCGCCCTGGACCGGCCGGACCTGACGGCCCCGCCCTTCGGTTTCGTCCTCGCCCCGTCCACGGCGCGCGACAACCCGTACGGCTTCCTGGTCAGCCGCTGCCGGGTGAGCAGTGCGGCTCCCGACGGCTTCCACAAGCTGGCCCGGCCCTGGGTGCCGAGCTCGGACCCGACGGCGTGGCCCTCCCTCGTCGTGCGCGACAGCGTCCTCGGCGCCGGCATCGACGCGGTGGCCCCGTACGCGAACATGCGGGACACCGCTCCGTGGCAGGAGCAGCGCTTCGCCGAGTTCCGGAACACCGGCCCGGGCGCGCGGATCACCGTCCCGGAGAACCGGCCGCAGCTCTCCCGGACCGCGGCCCGGTCGGCGACGCGGGAGACGTACCTCGGAGACTGGCGCCCGGCCCCGGTGCGGTGACGTCAGCCGCCGGCCGGGGGCTCCCGGACCGCGAACGCCGCTGCCGCCCCCACGCTCCCGTCCCTCGTCCCTCGTCCCCCGTCCCCCGTCCCCCGTCGGGAGGGTCAGCCGTCGAACGCCCTGCCGGGCAGCCCCTGGCCGATGCCGGGCAGGACGAGGAGCGAGCCGGCGGGCTCGGGCGCGCCGGGAAGCCCGGTGCGGGCGGTGGTGACGTACAGGTCGCGCAGCCCCGGGCCGCCGAAGGCGCACGCCGTCGGGCGGGCGACGGGCAGGTCGACGGTGCGGTCGAGCGCGCCGCCCGGGGTGTAGCGGCGGAGCTGCCCGCCGTCCCAGAGGGCTATCCAGACGCAGCCGTCGGCGTCCACGGTGAGGCCGTCGGGGAAGCCCGCGCCGGCTTCGAGACGGGCGAACTCCCGGCGCTCGCGGACCCGTCCGTCCACGACCCGCAGGGTGTCCACCCGGCGGGTGGAGCTGTCGACGTAGTACGCGAGCGTGGTGTCGTGCGGGCTCCAGCCGATGCCGTTGCTGACGCCGACGCGGTCGATGAGCGGGGTGGGGGTGCCGTCGGGGGCGATGCGGGTGAGGCCTCCGCCGTCCGGGGCCTCGTCGTAGCGCATGGTGCCGGCCCACAGGCTGCCGTCCGGCGCGACGGCGGCGTCGTTGCCCCGGCGGCCGGGCACCGGGTCGTGCAGCAGCCAGGAGAAGGTCCCGTCGGGCGCGTACAGCCCGGCCCCGTCGCGGAGGTTGGCGACGAGCCCGCCGCCGGAGCGGGGCTTGGCCGCGCCGACGTGCTGGTCGACGCGGAGCGTGGCGGTCCGGCCGGTGCCCGGTGCGTAGGTGTGGATCCGGCAGCCGAGGATGTCGACCCAGATCAGGCGGTCCCCGGCGGCGTCCCAGGTGGGTCCCTCGCCGAGTTCGGCGGCCGCCCGTACGGCGATCTCCGGTGTCACCGGGTGCACCGGTGACCGAGCCGGAGCGACAGGTCGTGGGCGCCCTTGGCGGCGAGGGCGGCGAGTTCGTCCTCGCGCTCGCGGCTCCAGCGGATGACGGGCACGGAGATGGACAGGGCGGCGACGACCTGACCGGAGCCGTCGCGGACGGGCGCGGCGACGCAGCTGACGTCGGGGTTGGACTCGCGGTGTTCGAGGGCGGTCCCGCGGGCGCGGATCTCGGCGAGCGCGGTGCGCAGGGCGTCGGGGTCGGTGATGCTGTGGGGTGTCATCCGGGCCAGTTCGCGGCCTTCGACGCGGGCGTCGAACTCCGCCTCGGGCAGGAAGGCGAGGAGGGCCTTGCCGACGGAGGTGCAGTGGGCGGGGAGCCGGCGGCCGGCCGCGGAGACCATGCGGACGGCGTGGGTGGAGTCCACCTTCGCGACGTAGATGACGTCGAGGTCCTCCAGCAGGGCGACGTGCACGGTCTCGTCGCAGGTGTCGGCGATCTCGCGGGCGACGGCCTGCCCTTCGGCGGCGAGGTCGAGCTGTTCGGCGAAGCGGCTGCCGAGCTGGTAGGTGCGTACGCCGAGGCGGTAGCGGCCCGGCTGCTGCGGGATCTGCGTGAGGTAGTTGCGGGCGGCCAGGGTGGTGATCAGCTCGTGCGTGGTGGTGCGGGGCAGCCCGAGCCGCCGGGTGATCTCGGGAGCGGAGAGCGTCTCCTCGCCCTGGAGGAACAGTTCCAGGATGTCGAATGCCCTGGTCACCGCGGGAACCAGACGTCCCATGAGCGTCCACCCACCCTCTTCGTTCGGTATGACGATCATTGATCGATATCGCGAACATAGGCTAACCACAGGCTTGTTCACCGGGCAATGGCCCGTGCGCGGGCCATTGACACCCGTCGAGGCCCTGATTACGGTCGCGCCACCATTTCGAACGTGTGACGAAATATCGAACGACCTGGAGGCAACGGGCGTGCGGATCACGGGAATCACCACACATGTCGTCGGAACGCCCTGGCGCAACCTGACCTACGTCCAGGTGCACACCGACGAGGGTCTGACCGGTGTCGGGGAGACCCGCATGCTGGGCCGCACGGACGCCCTGCTCGGCTACCTCCGCGAGGCGGAGGCCAACCACATCGCCGGCTCCGACCCGTTCGCGGTCGAGGACCTGGTCCGGCGGATGAAGTACGGCGACTACGGGCGCGCCGGCGAGATCGTGATGTCCGGCATCGCGGTCGTGGAGACGGCCTGCTGGGACATCAAGGGCAAGGCGCTCGGCGTGCCGGTCTGGCAGCTGCTCGGTGGCAGCGTGACGGACCGGGTGAAGGCGTACGCCAACGGCTGGTACACCACCGAGCGGACCCCGGAGGCGTACCACGAGGCGGCGAGGGAGGTGGTGGCGCGCGGCTACCGGGCCCTGAAGATCGACCCGTTCGGCACCGGTCACCTCGAACTGGACGCCGAGCGCTCGCGGTACGCGGTCTCGCTGATCGAGGCGGTCCGTGACGCGATCGGGCCGGACGTGGAACTGATGCTGGAGATGCACGGCCGGTTCTCGCCGGCCACGGCGATCCGGCTGGCGCGCGAACTCGCGCCCTTCCGGCCCGCATGGCTGGAGGAGCCGGTGCCGCCGGAGAACCTGAAGGCGCTGCGGAAGGTCGCCGAGAAGGTCGATCTGCCGATCGCGACGGGGGAACGCATCCACGACCGGATCGAGTTCCGGGAGCTCTTCGAGTCGCAGGCGGCGGACGTCATCCAGCCCGACCTCGGGCATCTCGGCGGCATCCTGGAGACCCGCAAGCTCGCCGCCACGGCCGAGACCCACTACGTGATGGTCGCCCCGCACAACGTGGGCGGCTCGGTGCTCACCGCCGCCTCGCTCCAGCTCGCCGCGTGCACACCGAACTTCAAGATCCTGGAGCACTTCAACGACTTCGCCGACGCGGAGATCAAGAAGGTGGTCCACGGCGCTCCCGAGGTCGATCCCGAGACGGGCTGCTTCGCGGTGTCGCACGCCCCGGGGCTCGGCGTCGAGCTGGACGTGGACGCGGCGGCCGAGTTCCCGCAGCGTCGGGCCCGTTTCGACCTGTGGGCCGAGGGCTGGGAGCGGAGGGCGCCGAAGTGAGCGACACCGAAGGGCGCCGTGGCGCCGGCCGGGCCGGACCCGGGGGGACGCGCGGGACGGGCCGCGGCCCGGCGGCCGCCGGCCGGGCCGTCGTGGTCGAGGCGCCCGGGGAACACCGGCTGGTCGAGGGGCGGGTGCCCGAGCCCGGCGCCGGCGAGGTCCGGCTGCGGGTCGCCGCCGCGGGGATCTGCATGAGCGACCGGGAGGTGTACGAGGGGCGCCGCGACCCGGGTTACGTGCGCTACCCGATCGTCCCCGGCCACGAGTGGTCCGGCACGGTGGACGCCGTGGGCGCGGGGGTCGACCCCTCGCTGCGGGGCCGCAAGGCGGTCGCCGAGGGCTTCCGCGCCTGCGGCGTCTGCGCGCGGTGCCGTGCCGGGGAGACCAGTCTGTGCGTCGCCGGGTACGCGGAGACCGGCTTCACGGAACCGGGCGCCTTCGCCGACCACGTGGTGGTCCCCGCCCGGCTGCTGCACCCGCTGCCCGACGACGCCGACCTGCGCGCCGCCGCGCTGCTCGAACCGGCCGCCGTGGTCGCCGCGGCGGTCCGGGCGGGCCGCCCGCGCCCGGGCGAGCGGGTCGCCGTCGTCGGAGCCGGCACCCTGGGGCTGCTCGCCGTCCAGCTGCTCGCCGCTGTCACTCCCGCCGAACTGGCCGTGGTCGAGCCCCGCGCCGCCCGCGGCGAGCAGGCGCTGCGGCACGGCGCGAGCGAGGTCCTGACGCCGCGCGAGGCGGAGACGGCGGCCGGCCGCTTCGATCTGGTGGTGGAGACGGCCGGCGCGCCGACGACCGCCGCCGCCTCGTGCCTGCTGGCCCGCCGGGGCGGGCGGGTGGTGCTGACCGGGATGTTCACGCCGGGCGCGACCGGCATCGACCCGGTGCACCTCTCGCTCAGCCAGCTGGAGGTGCGCAGCGTCTTCGGGGCGTCGTCGTCGGCCTGGACCGACGCCGTGCGCGCGTTCTCGCTCGGGCTGCTCGACCCTGCGCCGCTGATCAGCCACGAGTTCCCGCTGGAACGCTTCGCGGAGGCGATCGCCCTGGTCGGGGGTGGTGACGCGAAGACGGGCAAGGTCCTGCTGCGCCCGTGAGCCGCGCGGCCCCGCACTCCGGTTCCCGCCCGCCCTCCCTTCCGAACCTTGTCCGGTATTTCGAACAGAGGCAGAGGACATCTGTGACCGCACCGTCGACACACCCCCGCCGCCCGGCCGCCGAGGCGCTCGCGCGGATCGACCACCCCTCCCCCGCGACCTCGCCCGAGGACGCCTCCCCGCACCGGTTCCCCGACGGCGGCGCCTGGCGCACCGAGATCCCGTCCGTCGAGGGACCGGAGGCGCTCGCCGTCGTGCTGGACGAGAGCACCCGGCTCGGCCTGCCCGTCCACCGGGTCAGCCAGGGCAGCGGCGTCTGGATGCTCACGGACGACGAGATCACCGAGATGGTGCGGGCCTGCACCGAACGCTCGGTGGAGCTCTGCCTGTTCACCGGTCCCCGCGGCACCTGGGACATCGGCGCGGCCACCCGTACCGACTCCGGCGGCGCGGGCCCGCGGGCCCGCGGTCACGACGCGCTGGCCGGCTGCGTCGAGGACGCGGTGCGCGCCACCGGGCTCGGCGTGCGCTGTCTGCTGGTCGCCGACGAGGGGGTGCTCTGGACGCTGCACCGGTTGCGTACCGCGGGCGTGCTCCCCGCCGACACCACGCTCAAGGTCTCCGCGCTGATCGGGCCGGTCAACCCGGCCTCGTACAGCGTGTACGAACAGCTGGGCGCCGACTCGCTGAACATCCCCTCCGACCTCTCCCTCGCCCATCTGACCGAGATCCGGCGGTCCAGCCGGGCCCCCATGGACCTCTACGTGGAGGCGCCCGACGACCTCGGCGGGCACGTGCGGATGTACGAGGTGGCCGAGCTGGTCCGGCGCGGCGCGCCGCTGTACCTCAAGTTCGGCCTGAGCAGGGCGGCCGGGATCTACCCGTACGGCGCCCATCTGCGCGAGCACGCCCTGGCGACCGCCCGCGAGCGCGTCCGGCGCGGGCGGCTCGTCCTCGACCTGCTGGCCCGGCACGGCGCCGACGGCGGCATGTCGCCGCTCGGCTCCCGGCTGCCCGGCACACTCCGGCGCTTTCCCACCCCCGAAGGGAACTGACACATGCGCACCCGCACGCTCGGGGCGGCCTCCCTCGCCGCCCTGCTCCTCCTCACCCTCACCGCCTGCGGCCAGGAGGCCCGCGGCGGCAGCCGCTACCGGCCCGACGCGGGCAAGGGCGGCACGATCGGCCTCGCCATGCCGACGAAGTCCTCGGAGCGCTGGATCGCCGACGGCGAGAACATGGCCAAGCAGTTCCGCGAGGCCGGCTACGACACCGACCTGCAGTACGGCGACGACAAGGTCGAGAACCAGATCGCCCAGATCGAGAACATGATCACCAAGGGGCGCCGGCTGCTGGTGATCGCCGCGATCGACGGCTCGGCGCTCACCGAGGTCCTCCAGCGCGCCCACGACGCGGGCATCCCGGTGATCTCGTACGACCGGCTCATCATGGGCACCCCGAACGTCGACTACTACGCCTCCTTCGACAACGAGCGGGTCGGCGAGCTGGAGGCCCGCTACATCGTGGAGCGCCTCGGGCTCGGCTCTCCGGCGAAGGGCGGCGGCAAGCCGTACGACATCGAGCTCTTCGCGGGCTCCCCCGACGACAACAACACCCGCTACTTCTGGAGCGGCGCCGTCAAGGTGCTCCAGCCCTACCTCGACAGCGGACAGCTCGTCGTCCGCAGCGGCCAGACCAGGATGAACCAGGCCACCACCCTGCGCTGGGACGGCGGCACCGCCCAGAAGCGGATGGACGACCTGATCAGCAAGAACTACGGCGAGGAGAGCGTCGACGCGGTCCTCTCCCCCTACGACGGCATCTCCATCGGGATCATCTCCGCCCTCAAGAGCGCCGGTTACGGCACCCCCGACCGGCCGCTGCCGGTCGTCACCGGGCAGGACGCGGAGCTGGCGTCGGTCAAGTCCATCATCCGGGGCGAGCAGACCCAGACGGCCTTCAAGGACACCCGCAAGCTCGCCGCCCGGGCGGTGGCGATGGGCGACGCCGTCCTGAACGGCAGGAAGCCCGAGGTGAACAACGTCAAGGACTACGACAACGGCAGGAAGACCGTCCCCTCGTACCTGCTCGACCCGGTGAGCATCGACCGGACCAACACCGATCTCCTGGTCCGCGAGGGCTACTTCACCGCGGGACAGCTCTCGTGACCCGGCCGCCCGTGCTGGAGATGCGCGGGATCACCAAGACCTTCCCCGGGGTCGCGGCGCTCAGCGACGTGCACCTGACCGTACGGGCCGGCGAGGTCCACGCCCTGTGCGGGGAGAACGGCGCGGGCAAGTCGACGCTGATGAAGGTGCTCAGCGGGGTGCACCCGCAGGGGAGTTACGAGGGCGACGTCCTCTTCGAGGGCGAGCGGGTGTCCTTCCGGGACATCCGCGACGCCGAGCGCCGGGGCATCGTGATCATCCATCAGGAACTGGCACTGGTACCGCACCTGTCGATCGCGGAGAACATCTACCTCGGCAACGAGCGGGCCCGGCGCGGCGTCGTCGACTGGAACGCCACCCTGCACGGCGCCCAGCGCCTGCTCGCGCGGGTCGGGCTGCGCGAGCATCCGCACACGCCGGTCGCCGACCTCGGCGTGGGGCGGCAGCAGCTGGTGGAGATCGCCAAGGCGCTGTCGAAGGAGGTGCGCCTGCTCATCCTCGACGAGCCCACGGCGGCCCTCAACGACGAGGACAGCGCGCATCTGCTCGCCCTCATCCTGGAGTTGCGCGAGCAGGGTGTCGCCTGTGTCGTCATCTCGCACAAGCTGAACGAGATCCGGCGGATCGCCGACACGGTGACCGTCCTGCGCGACGGCCGGACCGTCGAGACACTGCCCGTCCGCACGGCACCGGACGCCGAGCCGGAGGTGTCGGAGGACCGGATCATCCGCGGGATGGTGGGACGCGACCTCGACCACCGCTTCCCGGACCGCACGCCCTACCCGGGCGAGGACGCGGACCGGGTCGCGCTCGAGGTGCGCGGCTGGACCGTGCGGCATCCGGTCGACCGCCGGCGCAAGGTCGTCGACGACGTGTCGCTGACGGTACGGCGGGGCGAGATCGTCGGCATCGCCGGGCTGATGGGCGCCGGCCGCACGGAGCTCGCGATGTCGGTCTTCGGCCGCTCGTACGGCCGCCACGTCGCCGGCACGGTGGAGGTCGACGGGCGGGAGGCGGCCACCGGGACCGTCCCGGCCGCGATCGCGGCCGGTCTCGCCTACGTCACCGAGGACCGCAAACGCTACGGCCTCCACCTCGACGACACCGTCCACCGCAACGTCTCGCTGGCCTCGCTTCGGTCCCTGCGGCGGCGCGGGGTCGTCGACCAGCACCAGGAGCGGAAGGTCGCCGAGACCTACCGGTCCAGCATGAACATCAAGACGCCGACGGTGCTGGAGCAGGTCGGCCGGCTCTCCGGCGGCAACCAGCAGAAGGTCGTCCTGAGCAAGTGGATCCACGCGGACCCCCGGGTGCTGATCCTGGACGAGCCCACGCGCGGCATCGACGTCGGGGCGAAGTACGAGATCTACACCGTCGTCGACCGGCTCGCGGCGCAGGGCAAGGCGGTGCTCCTCATCTCCTCGGAGCTGCCCGAACTGCTGGGGATGTGCGACCGGATCTACACGATGGCCGAGGGCCGGCTGACCGGCGAGGTCACCCGCGACGAGGCCACCCAGGAAACCCTGATGCGCCACATGACCATGACCGTGAGCAGGAGCTGAGGCCCGCCATGACCACCACGACCCCCTCCGCGCGGGACACCGCGCCGGCCCGGCCCGAACGCCCGTCCTCCGGTGCGCTGCTCGTCCAGGGCGTGCGGGCGAACATGCGCCAGTACGGCATGCTCGTCGCGCTCGTCTTCCTCGTCGTCCTGTTCCAGATATGGACCGACGGCACCCTGCTGCTGCCCAACAACGTCTCCAACCTGATCCAGCAGAACAGTTACATCCTCATCCTGGCCATGGGGATGATGATCGTCATCATCGCGGGCCACATCGACCTCTCCGTGGGTTCCCTGGCCGCGTTCGTCGGGGCGCTGTCCGCCGTGATGATGGTCAGGCACGACATGCCGTGGGTACTCGCCCTGGTGCTGTCCCTGCTGGTCGGCGCCGTCGCGGGTGCCTGGCAGGGCTTCTTCATCGCCTACCTCGGCATCCCGTCGTTCATCGTGACGCTCGCCGGGATGCTGCTGTTCCGGGGACTGACCCAGATCTTCCTGGAGGGCCGTTCGCTGGCGCCCTTCCCCGACGGCTTCCAGAACATCGCCAAGGGCTTCATCCCCGAGACGGGCCCGTACACGCAGTACCACAACCCGACCCTGCTCCTGGGTCTCGTCGCCGTCGTCTTCCTGCTGCTGCGCGAATGGCGTGACCGCAGGCGGCAGGAGGCGTACGAGCTGGAGCCGCTGCCCGCCGGGCTGTGGGCGCTGAAGTGCGTGGCGATGACGGCGGCGATCGTCGCCTTCACCCTCACCCTGGCCAGCTTCCACGGGGTGCCGGTGGTGATGCTGATCATGTGCGTGCTGCTGATCGGGCTCGGGTACGTGATGCGCAACGCGGTGGTGGGCCGGCACGTGTACGCGCTCGGCGGGAACAAGGCGGCGGCGAAGCTGTCGGGCGTCAAGGACCGCCGGGTCACCTTCCTGGTCTTCGTGAACATGGGGGTCCTGGCGGCGCTGGCGGGCTGTGTCTACGCGGCGCGGCTCAACGCGGGGACGCCGCAGGCGGGGCTCAACTTCGAACTGGAGGCGATCGCCGCTGCGTTCATCGGCGGCGCGTCCATGAGCGGCGGTGTCGGCACGGTGCAGGGCGCCGTCATCGGCGGCCTGGTGCTGGGCGTGCTCAACAACGGCATGTCGCTGGTCGGCATCGGCACCGACTACCAGCAGGTGATCAAGGGCCTGGTGCTGCTCGCCGCGGTCGGCTTCGACGTCTGGAACAAGCGGCGCGCGGGGCGGTAGGGAGCGCGGCGTACGGCCGTGTGCCGCACCCCGGGCGGGTGCGGCACACGGCCCGGTTCGCGTCCGCCGGTACGGTCCTCAGGCCGCGCCGCGCTCGGCGACCGCCGCCGGAAGCCGCTCCACCACCTCGTCCGCGAGCCGCTCGAACTCCGCCCGCAGGAACGGCGCGGCGAGCCGGGCGAGCCCCTTGAACCGCAGCGACGCCCGGTAGGTGAGCCGGGTCACGGCCGGTGACCGGGCCTCGAAGAGGAGCTCGTCGTGCGCCGTGACGGTCTTGTTCTCGCCGGCGAACTCGAGCCGGTCGGTCTCGCTGCCGACCAGCCGGTACTCCAGCTCGGTCGTCCGTCCGCGGAAGCGCGAGGTGTTGTGCCAGGTCGCGCCCGGCCGGAGCGGGCCGTCGTCGGTCCGGACGCAGCGCACCGTCCCGGGGTCCCAGCTCTCGGTGTGCCCGAAGTCCTCCAGATAGGCGACCAGCTCGTCCCGGGGAAGGGCGACGAGGAAACTCCGCTCCACCTTGATCACTGCCTCGGCCTCCCGCCCGCGGGCCATGGGCCCCGTCCGTTCGCTGTCACACAGCCTGATGGACTCCCTTCCGCTCGTACGGGGCTCGCGGATGCGATCCGCGGGCACGAGGTGCATCCCCCGCCGCCCGCGTCGCCGAAGAGCATGTGAGGGTGCGGCAGGCAGGGAGGCCGGGACATGACGGCGATCGGCGGGGACGACCCGGTGACGGGGCGCGGCGCGCGGCCGCGGGAGTCGGTGTGGGACTATCCGCGTCCCCCCAGGGTGGAACGCGACACGCGCCGGGTGACCGTCCGGCACGGCGACGCGACCCTCGCGGACACCTGTCACTCCCTGCGCGTCCTGGAGACGAGCCATCCGCCGGTGTTCTACGTCCCGCGCGCCGACGTCCGCGTCGACCGGCTGACGCGGTCGGCGAGCTCCACCTTCTGCGAGTGGAAGGGGCCGGCGGTGTACTGGAGTCTGCGGACCGACGGGCTCGTGGTGCCGGACGTGGCGTGGAGCTACGAGGACCCGCGGCCCGGCTACACGGCTCTCGCCGGGCACTTCGCGTTCTACCCGGGCCGTGTCGACCTGTGCACCGTCGACGGGGAGCCGGTGCGGGCGCAGCCGGGCGACTTCTACGGCGGCTGGATCACCGAGGAGATCACCGGGCCCTTCAAGGGGGTCCCCGGCAGTGCGGGGTGGTGAGCCGCGCACCCGGAATTCCGTCCCTGGCAGAGCACACACCGTGGAGGACATCATGGCGACGATCCATCCCCTGGTGAAGCCCGAGGAGACCCCGCCCGTCGAGGGCGGCATCGCCGAGGCGCATCCGGAGCGGCCGGACGGCGGCCCGTGGGAGCACCCCGGGGTCTTCCTCGCCCTCATCGTGATAGGCGCGCTCGCACTCGCGGCCCTGTTCGCCGCCCGGGCCTCCGTCCTGTGAGCCGGGCACCCGCCTCGTCGGACCGGTGAGGCGCCGCCGGCCGCTCAGGGGGTACGGTGCTCCGCCGCCAGCCGGAGCACCTCGGGCAGGTCGTCGAGCCGGCCCAGACCGCGTACGGCCTGGGCCGTGCGGGCGTTGGCGGCCAGCCGCTCGCGATGACGGTGGAGGAAGGACCAGTACCCGACCGTGAACGGGCAGGCGTCGTCCCCCGTGCGGGCCGTGGGCCGGTACCGGCAGGGCCCGCAGAGGTCGCTCATCCGGTTCAGGTAGGCGCCGCCGGTGGTGTACGGCTTGGTCGTCATCCGGCCGCCGTCGGCGTACTGGGACATGCCCACCACATTGGGCAGCATCACCCAGTCGTAGCCGTCGACGAAGCTGCGGTGGAACCAGTCGGTGACCGCCGCGGGATCCCAGCCGTACTGCAGGGCGTGGCTGCCGAGCACCATCAGCCGGGGGATGTGGTGCGTCCAGCCGGTGTCCCGCACCTGGGCGAGCACCGTGGACAGGCAGCGGGCCTCGACGGCGTCGGCGTCGAGTTCGAGGAACCAGCGCGGCAGCGGCTCCGTGTGGCCGAGCGCGTTGGCGTGCCGGTAGTCCTCGCCGAAGTGCCAGTACAGCTGCCAGACGTACTCGCGCCAGCCGCAGATCTGACGGATGAAGCCCTCGGCGCTGTTGAGCGGCACCTCGCCGTCGCGCCACGCCTGCTCGGCACGGGCCACGCACTCCCGGGGCGACAGCAGGCCCAGGTTCAGCGAGGAGGAGAGCAGGCTGTGGCTCATGACGGGGTCCTCGGCCAGCACGGCGTCCTCGTGCGCGCCGAACGAGGCCAGGCGGTCCCGGACGAAGTGGTCGAGCGCGGTGAGGGCCTCGCGCCGGGTGGCGGGGAAGGTCCGGGGGCCGTCGCGCCCGACGAAGGAGATGCCGTCCTCGCGCTCCCAGCGGTCCAGATCGGCGCGGACCTCCTCGTCGATCGCGTCCTCGCGCGGCCGGTACGGCGGCTTCACGTCGAGGCGGCGGGCTCCCCTGGGCGGCGGCTGCCGGTTGTCGTGGTCGTGGTTCCACCGCCCGCCGGCGGGGTCCGGCCCGTCCATCAGGATGCGGCGGTCGGCCCGCACCCAGCGGTAGAAGTCCTCCTGGCGCAGCCGCCGCGGGGCGTGGTCGGCCGCCCACCGGGCGAACTCCCGCCGGTCGACGAGGAATCCGCGCGCCGGGTGGACCGTCACCTGCGGCAGCGCGTCGAGCAGCCGGAGCGCGGCGCGCGAGGTGGGGTGGTGGACGCTGACGGGCGCGTCCCCGACGGCCTCGGCGAGGCCGGCCCGGTACGTGTCCGCCCGCACGTACCGGGCGCCGAGTTCCGCGGCGCGGTGCCGCATCGCGCTGAGCAGCAGATGGGCCTTGGCGCGGTGGAAGCGGCGTCGGCGGAAGACGGAACGCGCCTCGATGATCAGCCAGTCGGTGTCGCGGGGGGTGCCGCCGGCCGCCGTGGCCGTGAAGTGCGGGCCCAGCTGGTCGCCGAACAGCCAGTGCGTCGCCGTCATGCGGGGTTCGGCGGCGCGGGGGCGGAGGCGAGCGCCGTGGGCCCGGTCGCGGGGGGACGCCGCCGCAGGTCGGCCAGGACCTCGCGGGCCGCGCGGGCCCCGGAGGCCAGGGCGCCCTGGAGCGAGCCCGTGGCCCGGTGGTCGCCGCACACGTACCGGCCGGGCGCGAAGCGGGTGGTGCGCGACAGCGGGAGGGGCGGTGGCATGGCCGGCAGCGCGTCGTGGACCGCGACGCGGTGGACCGGTTCCCAGGACCGGGTGTCCGTGTCGTAGACCTCGGCGAGAGCGGCCCGGACGGCCGCCTCCCGCTCCGGGTCCGGGTCCCCGAGGACGGAGGTCGACACCAGGGCCCGGCCGTCCGTCGCGAAGCCGCGGTGCACCTCGGTGAGGACGCAGGAGTTGAGGAAGCGGCGCCGCGCGTCGACGACCAGGGTCGGCTCGGGCAGCGGGGAGCGTTCCGCCGCGTGGTACAGCGTGGTGACGACCCGGCCGCTCGGCACGTCCAGGCCGGGGAGCAGCCGGGCGGCGGCGCGCTGGCCGGTGGCGACCACGACCGCGCGGGCGGCCAGTTCGCTGCCGTCGGCCAGTGTCACGCCCCGGTCGGTGAGCGAGGCGACCGGCAGCCCGGTGCGCAGGACTCCGGGAGGCAGTCCGGACGCGAGCTGGGCGGGGACGGCGCCGATGCCCTCGGCGGGCAGGCACAGGGTGCCGCGCAGCATCGTCCGCCAGACGAGGTGGAAGAAGCGGGCGGAGGTCTCCAGTTCGTCCTCCAGGAACACCCCGGACAGGAACGGGCGGAAGAAGGTCTCCACGAGGTCGGGCGAGACGCCGGCGTCGGCGAGCGCGGTGAGCGTGGTGGCGTCGGGCCGGGTCCGCAGGTACCGGGCCGGAGCCAGTAGGTCGCGGGCGGACAGCGCGCCCAGGGCGAGCAGGTCGCGGGTCGAGGCGAGCCTGCCGGGCAGCAGGTCGCGGCTCTCGCGGAGGCGTCGGGTGGGGTCGGTGAAGCGGCGAGGCCCGTCGTCGGTGTGCACGAGCACGCCGGGTGTGAACGGCCTCAGCCGCAGGGCCCGCAGGTCCAGGCGCCGCTTCACCTGCGGGTACGCGGTGTTGAACACCTGGAATCCGCGGTCGACGGTGAAGCCGGCGACGCGGTCGGTGCGCATCCGGCCGCCCACGGTCCCGGCGGTCTCCAGCAGGCTCACACGGAGCCCGCCGGCGACCAGGTCGGCCGCGCAGGCCAGTCCGGCGGCTCCCGCTCCGACGACCAGTACGTCGTCGCCGCCATCCCTCTGCCCCATGAACGTCGTCACTCCTCGCCGGGTCGGCCGTCTCCGGGCCGTCACGTTACGCGGGGCGCTGGGCCCGCCGGGTCAGGGCGCGCCGCCCGTCCCCCGACCCGGGCCGAGGTGCACTCGTCCGTGCGGCGCGGCCCTCCGAGGTGCCGCACCGGTCCGGCGCCTCAGTGCCTCAGCGGCTCAGCGGCTCAGGGCGGTCTCCCGGTCCATGTGCGACAGCTTGTCGGGGTTGCGGACGGCGTAGAGCCCGGTGATGAGGCCGTCCTCGATGCGCAGGGCCACGACGGTGTCGAGCGCGCCGTCGAGCCGGAGGACCAGCGCCGGGTACCCGTTCACCTCGGCCGGGCGCAGCAGCATCTCCTGCCCCGCGAGTCTGCCGAGCCCGCCGATCATCAGGCGGGCCACCTTGTCGGCCCCCACGACGGGTCGCAGGACGGCCCTCCGGACGCCGCCGCCGTCGCCCATGAGGACGACGTCCGGTGCGAGGAGGTCGAGCAGGCCCTGGAGGTCACCGGTCTCGGTCGCGCGCCGGAAGGCGTCGAGCGCGTGGCGGGTCTCGGCGGCGGAGACCGTCTCGCGGGGGCGGCGCGCGGCGACGTGGGCCCGTGCCCGGTGGGCGATCTGGCGTACGGCGGCCGGGCTCTTGTCGACGGCTTCGGCGATCTCGTCGTATCCGAGGTCGAACACCTCGCGCAGGACGAACACCGCCCGCTCGGTCGGCCCGAGCGTCTCCAGCACGAGCAGCATCGCCATCGAGACGCTGTCGGCGAGCTCGACGTCGTCGGCCACGTCCGGGGTGGTCAGCAGCGGCTCGGGCAGCCAGGTCCCGACGTAGGACTCCTTGCGGCGGCCGAGCGTCCGCAGCCGGGTGAGCGCCTGGCGCGTGGTGATCCGGACCAGGTAGGCGCGCCGGTCGAGCACCTCGTCGAGGTCGACGCCCACCCACCGCAGCCAGGTCTCCTGGAGGACGTCCTCCGCGTCGGCGGCCGAGCCGAGCATCTCGTAGGCGACGGTGAACAGCAGGTTGCGATGGGCGACGAAGGCCTCGGTGGCCCGGTCCGTGCGTGGGTCGCCGTCGAGGCGTGCGCCGATGTCCCGCGGCTCCCGGGGGCCGCTCCCGTGCCGGGCCTCGCGGGTGTCCTGCGTGTGCTCGCTGCGCTCGGCGGTCACCGGATTCTCCTCACTGCGCGCTGTCGCCCCTGCCACGCCCACAAGACGCCGCCCGACCGGTATCCGTGACATCCGAGCAGGATGGCAGAGGTCACACCGGCGCGGCGGTTCGTACGAGCCCGGCAGGTTCGCCGCCGTGACGGGCCGATGCGGCGGGTGCACCGGAACCGTCCTCCCGGGGCGCTCTTTCCCCGAACACCCGTCTCCTTCCGTCGCCCCCGCTCACCTCATCGGGTGAAGAACGGCGCCGGGACCAACCCGCGGGCCATCTCGCGGCGAACCAGCGGGCGGAGGGCCGGCCACCGGTCCTCCCCCGCTCGGACCGAGCGGGTCGGAATCAGAGGAAAGGTGCGTCTCGCATGCAGCACGTACTGAAGACCGCGGGCATGGCCCTGGCCGCCGGAGCCGTCGTCGTCGGC
Organism: Streptomyces sp. JL2001; assembly: GCF_050917515.1. Lineage (NCBI taxonomy): Bacteria > Bacillati > Actinomycetota > Actinomycetes > Kitasatosporales > Streptomycetaceae > Streptomyces > Streptomyces sp. JL2001. The sequence continues at coordinate 1,132,757 of NZ_CP169421.1, forward strand.
GGTTCGTCGACGGCGCTGGCCGACTCCGGGGCGGGGGCCGTCGCGGCCCACTCCCCCGGCGTGGCGTCGGGCAACGTCGTCCAGGCGCCGATCCACGTGCCGGTGAACCTGTGCGGCAACACCGTCACCGTGATCGGCCTGCTGAACCCCGCGTTCGGCAACGCCTGCGTCAACCACTGACGCACCGCTCCGGCCGCCGACTCCAGGACGGCACGCCGGGCTGAGCGGACGCCGCGTGGGGCGGCGGGGACGACCAGCACCGTTCCCCCGCCCCACGGGGTACACCGGCACTCCACGCACGGGCGTGGGCTCCGTTCTTCCCCTGTGGGGAGATTCGGGGGCCACGCGGGGCGACCCGCATCCGAAAGGGACGTACCGCCCGAAATCGTCGGCATCAGCGCAGGGTGCGCTGCCGGGCGGACGGAGATGTGATGAAGCTACGAGACGAGCTCCCGGTCGATCACCATCTGGCGAGGGTCTACCGCTCCGGCGCCGCCCTGTGCGGCCTGATCCTCATCACCTTCGGCTGCCTCGGCCTCGCCGACGCGCTCAGCCCCTTCGACACCTCGGGCGACCGCATCCTCGGAATGAGCACGAACACGACCCTGAGCATCCTGTCCCTGACCTTCGGACTCGCCCTGGTCGCCGGCGCGGTCATCGGGGGCAACATCGCCTCGACGCTGAACATGACGGTGGGCACGCTGTTCCTCCTCAGCGGCTTCGCGCACCTCTTCGTCCTGGACAAGCCGGCGAACTTCCTCGACTTCGGCATGACGAACGTGCTGTTCAGCTTCGTCATGGGTCTGCTGGTCCTGACCTTCGGCATGTACGGGCGGGTGTCGAGCAAGCTTCCGCACGACAACCCCTACTGGCAGCGCCGGCACCCCGAACAGGCGGCGCGCGAGGGCCGCGGCGCCTCCGCCGTCGCGCACGGCGAGCTGTCCCCGGCGCCGCGGCCGGCACGCGGGTACCTCGACGCGAAGTGAGCCCGCGCGGGCGCCTCTTCTCCCCCACGGAAAATGCCGGGCCTCGGCACCCCGACGTGACAGTCGATACCCGCCGCCCGGGTCCCGCGGGGAGCGATCTCCGGGCATACTTACTCCCCGGTAACCGATCCTCGTCCGACCCGGAGGAGCTCCATGCCTCGGCCCGCCCGCCCCGCCCTTCTGCTCGCCGGTCTGCTGGCCGCCGCGGGCACCGCCCACTTCGTCGCGCCCCGCCGGTTCGACGCGACCATCCCGCGCGCGCTGCCCGGCAGCCCCAGGGCGTGGACGCAGGCGAGCGGGGTCGCCGAGCTCGCCCTGGCCGCGGGGCTCGCGTTCCCGGGGACGCGCCGGGCGAGCGCCCGGGCGACGGCCCTGTTCTTCGCGGCCGTGTTCCCGGCCAACGTGAAGATGGCGTACGACTGGCGCGACCGCTCCACCGCGGCCCGGACCGTGGCCTACGCCCGGCTCCCGCTCCAGATCCCGCTGATCCTGTGGGCCAGGAACGCCACACGCGACGAGGACTGAGCGCCGCCGCGCCCGACCCGGAGCGGCCGGGCGCGGAACGGCACCGGGAGGCCCCGGGGGCCACACCTGGCAGGTGCGGCCCCCGGGGCCTCTGTCGTACGCGACGGAACGGACCGGAGCGTTCAGGGGATCGCCCGCCTGCGGACCACCTCCGATCGCGTCACCGCGGCCCGCCGTCCGGAGCGGCGTCGCCGCCGGCGCCGGGGTCGCTGCTCCGGGGACTCTCCCCGCAGCAGGAGGACCGCCAGCAGGCAGGGGACGAGGACGAGCAGGGAGAAGGTCATGCCCCCTCCCCGATGATCCCCTTCCCGATCGGGGCGCGTCCGGCGCGCCGGGTCGGCGGTGCGCCCCAGGCAGCCGCCCGGAGGCGTTCCATCGCCGGTGTGACGCCGGTCAGGCGCAGCCGCCGGCCCTCCGCCGTCCAGCCTCGCAGGATCCGCAGCAGGGCGGAGTCCGCGAAGGTGACGAGCGAGGTGTCGAGGACGAGGCGGCGGTAGCCGTAGGCGGAGGCCACGGCCAGCAGCACCCGGAGCGGCCCCGCGCTGAGGTGGTCGACCTCACCGTGGAGTGCGACCCGCAGGGTGTCCCCGTCGTACGTGCTGCAGGACCGGACGCTTATGCCGCACGGCGCGGCGTCCGCGCCCTGCTCACGTGGTCCCTGGCCGGTGGGGGTGGTCAGTATCGGAGGGTTGTTCGCGGTGCTCACGCCCCTCCAACCGGTGTCCCCGGGTGTCCGGCACGGCGCTTCACCCCTGCGGAACGGCATTGCGCACGTGCGGGGGTAATCCGTCACCCGTCCGAGCCAACTCCGCATCCGGCACACGGAGCTACCGGGCCAGCATCCCCTCCCGCAGGCGCGCCAGGTTGCCGGCGAGCAGCCGGGAGACCTGCATCTGGGAGACGCCGAGGCGCTCCCCTATCTCCGACTGCGTCAGCTCCTCCACGAACCGCAGGTGCAGCAGGCGCCGGTCCCGCTCGCCGAGTCGCTCCAGCAGGGGCGCGAGGGTGTGGAAGTCCTCGAAGAGCTCGACCGCGTGGTCCTGCTCGCCGATGAAGTGGGCCAGCGACACGTCGTCGTTCTCGTCGTCGCCGATCGCGGCGTCCAGCGACATCGAGGTGTAGCCGTTGGACGCGAGACGCGCCTCGACGACCTCCTCCTCGGTGAGGTCCATGTGCTCCGCCAGTTCGGCCACCCGCGGCGACCGGCCGAGGCGCGCGCCGAGTTCCTCCGCGGCCCTGGCCAGTTCGACGCGCGCCTCCTGGAGCCGGCGGGGCACGTGCACGGCCCAGGAGGTGTCCCGGTAGTGGCGCTTGATCTCGCCGACGATGTAGGGGACGGCGAACGAGGCGAACTGCACCTCGCGTGTCAGGTCGAAGCGGTCGATCGCCTTGATGAGGCCGATCGCGCCGACCTGGACGATGTCCTCGCGCTCGTCGCCGTGCGAGCGGAACCTGCCCGCCGCGTAGGACACCAGGGACATGTTCATGTCGATCAGTGTGGTGCGGACGTACTGGTGGTCGGGGGTCCCCTCCTCCAGTTCCGCGAGCCGCGCGAAGAACACCTTGGACAGCTCGCGCGCGTCCTTCGGGACGAGCTTGTCCGGGGCTTCGACGACGGGCAGCCCTCCCGCCCCGGTCTCGGCAGCCGTCCTCGTCTCCGTCGGCACCGCGGTCGGCACGTCGATGACCTCCTTCTGTCCGTGGCGTGGCTCGTCTTCCCGGCAGGACGGGGCGCCTACCCCGCCTTCCCGGGCGCATGCCCGCCGATTCCGGGTGGCCGTCGCAGGCGCCGCGATCGCGGCCTCCTCGCCCGGAGCCCGCCCCCACCGGCCTTCGCGGAAGCCGCGGTTGCTCCCGCGACAGGGCGGCCCGACCGCGCCCGCCCACCGTCGCGGCGGCCGCGAGCCGGGCCGCCGCGATCGGCGCGGGAGCTGCCCGTCGCCGCCGGATCAGCCACCCCACCCGCGGAGTTCGCCGCCGTCGGACAACGTGCCGGTGAGCCGCACCGGCCCTCGCGCGGGCGTGCGCACGGCCAGCACGGAGCCGCGTACGGCGGCGGAGACGGCGCCCTCGGCGGCGACCCCGGTCAGACGCCGGCTGCCCGCGGCGAGGTAGTAGCCCGCACCGGACGGCGCGGTCCAGTACGTGCCGGCGAGCAGGTGCCGGCCGAACCGGCCGCAGGCCGCCGTGTCCGCTCCCCGAGGTGCCGTGCCGGCCACCGGACGGGCGCGTCCCGCCGGATCCTCGAAGGCCACGTCCACCCGGCCGTGCCCCGTCCAGGTGTCCGCGCGCGTACAGGTCCAGGTGGCCGCGCCGGCGCGTTCGGGCAGCTGCTGCCGGGCGAACTCCCACCGGTTCACGGCGCGGACCCCGCTGCCGCGCAACGCGGGCAGCGCACAGGCCGAGCGGGCCCACGCACCGAGTCCGGCGGCGGAGGTCGCCTCCCGGGGCTGCCGTGAGGGGGCTCCGGTCCCGGGCTCCGGCGTCCAGGTCAGATGGACGGGCGCGAGCTCGCCGAGGTCCGCCAGCAGGAAGGCGTGGTCCTCCACGATCCGTGTCGACGACCGGAGTTGCAGCACGGGCGGCGGGCCGCAGCCGGCGGAAGCCCGTGGGACGGGATCCGTGACGCCGTCCCGGGAGACGCCGAGCCGGGCGGCCGGGACGTCCGGCCGCAGGAGATCGCGCACGGAGCTCTCGGCGATCCAGGGCGCGAGCAGGAAGCGGGCTCCGGCGGACGACCTGGCCAGCACCACGGCCGCGCCGGTGGTGACGTCGGCGTCGTCCGCCCGCGCGAGGTCGAGCCGCGCCGGGCCTCGGCCGGCCGGCGGCTCGGTGTAGCGGGCCAGCCGGACGCCGTCGTGGACCAGCACCACGGCGGCGCCGTCGACGACTCCGGCGTACAGCAGCCGCGCCGGGACCGTGGGCGGTGTCGTCGGGGTGTCCGGTGTCGCGGTGAGCCGGGGTCCCGGCTCGCCGGGCCGGGCGGAGCCGCGTACCCATGCGCCGAGCGCGCGGCCGAGCAGCGCCCGGTCGCCGGTCATCGGGCCGCGGGCGGGCCAGACGGTCAGGTCGACCCGCCCGGTGTCGGCCCACCGCTCGTCGGGGACGCGCACCAGCCGGTCGGGGTCGGCGGCGCGGGCGAGGGCGCCGGCGAGGACGGGCGCGAGTGGCGGACCGGCCTCGGGGACCGGCCGGAGGGCCGCCGTGGCGGTGGCGGCCGCGGTGAGCAGGACGGCCGCGGCGAGCGCGGCGAGCCGGATCCGGTGCCTTCGCCCCAGCAGGTCCGTGGGCCGGGTCTGCACGGTGCAGGGGTCGAACTCGGCCCCCAGGAGTAGCGATTCGGCTTCGGGACCGGCCGCGGCGCGCACCCGCTCGGCGCCGTGCAGGGCCGTGTCGGGCGCGCTGACGCCGGCCACGGCGAGCAGCCGGGCGGCGGATCGGGGGGACAGCCCTTCGAGGACGCACAGCGCGAACGCGGCCCGGACCTCGGCGGTCTCGCGGGCGAGCACGCGCTCCAGGGCGAGTTCGTCGGCCTCGCCGGCCCGGGGGAAGAGCCGTATCCCGAACACCGCGGGGAGCGGAGGGCGGAGGGTGAGGCGCCACGGGCGCCGGGCGGCGGTCAGCGCGGCGGCCACGACCTGTTCCCGCAGCCAGTCGCGGGCGTCACCCGCGGTGCTCCGCCGCTCCGTTGCCTGGTCCTCGGCGTGCGCCGGGCGCCCGGCACCGCGCTGGGCGGGCACCCGCTCCGTTCCGCCGCGCCGGCCGGTCGGCAGCCGTCCCGGGCCCGAACGGCGCGCGCCCGAGAAGGACTTCTGCACCAGGGAGTGCGCGGCGAGGACGCGGCGGTGGCGGCCGAGGGACGACGGCAGGATGACGTGGGCCAGCCGGACGAGCCGGGGGTAGTGCTCGACGAGCGCGGCCTCGGCCGCGACCCGGGTGGGCCGGTGGGGGGATATGCCGGGGTCGGCGAGGGCGGAGTGCGACTGCATGACCGTCCAACGAACCGGGTGGCGACCCGGTCACGTCGGACGGCTGACCGGAGGGCCCCCCACGCGGGTGCCGGCAGCCGCGGCGGCCCGTCGGAGTGCGCGGACCGGCACCCGCGGCCACCCGCCGGCCCTCCCGACGCCGCGGGCGGCCCGGAAACCCGATCGGCCGGGACGAGCGGGCGGCGCCCGGGTGGACCGGGCCCGGGTGGGCGAGCCGCCGCCCGGATCGCCCCGTGCGGGGACGGCGGGCCGGCGGGCTCCCCGGCCGCCTCGGTCGGGTGACCGGTCATTCTGCCGATGCCTTCGCCCGCCGGCGCCTCGACAGTGGCCGGGCCGGTAGATACCGGGGCGCCGACCGATCCCCCGGCCGCCGCCGCGCACCCCACGCCACGACGCAACACGACACGAGAGGACGACTCCGTCGTGAAACGACACCTCGCAGCCGCCGCAGCACTGTCTTCCCTGGCCTTCCTCGCCACCGCCCCCGGGGCCCAGGCCGCGGACAACCCGTACCAGCGCGGGCCCGCACCGACCGTGAGCTCGATCGAGGCGGCCCGCGGTTCCTACGCGGTCTCCCAGACCAGCGTCTCCTCCCTCACCGTCACCGGCTTCGGCGGCGGCACCATCTACTACCCGACGTCGACGAGCGACGGCACGTTCGGCGCGGTGGTGATCTCCCCCGGCTTCACCGCGTACGAGTCCTCGATCGCCTGGCTGGGTCCGCGGCTGGCATCGCAGGGCTTCGTCGTGTTCACCATCGACACCCTCACCACGCTCGACCAGCCCGACAGCCGGGGGCGGCAACTCCTCGCGGCCCTCGACTACCTGACCGAGCGCAGCTCGGTCCGGGGGCGCGTCGACGCCGCGCGCCTGGGCGTCATGGGGCACTCGATGGGTGGCGGCGGCACCCTGGAGGCGGCCAAGAGCCGGCCCTCGCTGAAGGCGGCCATCCCGCTGACCGGCTGGAACACGGACAAGACCTGGCCCGAGATCAGCACGCCGACGCTGGTCGTGGGGGCGGACGGCGACACGGTCGCGCCCGTCGCGACCCACTCGGAGCCGTTCTACGAGAGTCTGCCCGCCTCGCTGGACAAGGCGTACCTGGAGCTCAACGGCGCCACGCACTTCACGCCGAACAGCTCCAACACGACGATCGCGAAGTACAGCATCTCCTGGCTCAAGCGGTTCATCGACAACGACACCCGCTTCGACCAGTTCCTGTGCCCGCTGCCGCGACCGAGCCTGACGATCGAGGAGTACCGGGGCACCTGCCCGCTGGGTTCCTGACGGGGGGACCGTCGTCCCCGCCGGCCGCGTGAGCCGCCGGGGACGACGGTTGTCCGCGTGCACAACGCACGGCCGTCAGATGTGGGCCCTGGCCCAGTCCGCGGCCCCTATCGCCGGTCCCTACCGGCCAGTACCGTGACGGCGTGAGTGGAGCGACGAGGGCCGCCGCTGCTCCGCGGCTGTACGACCGCACGACCGAACTCGCCGCCGTGGCCGGGCTGTCGGCCCGGGCCGCGGCCGGTGCGGGCGGTGTGCTGCTCGTCGCCGGCGGCCCGGGCCTGGGCCGGACGGCCCTGCTCGACCGTGCGGTGCGCGACGCCCCGGTCCGGGCGCACCGGGTGGCCGCGCCGAGCGGCAACCGGGTTCCCTGGAGCGGTGTCCGGGCCCTGCTCGCGGCGCTCGCCCCGACGCCGGCCGCGGCACGCGCGGCCCTGCGGGTGGCGCGGGGGCCGGGCGGTGTGGCCGGGGCGTTGACCGCGTTGCGCGCCGGGGAACCGCTGCTGCTGGGCGTCGACGACCACCACCTCTGGGACGCGCACTCGCGTGCCGCGCTCGCGACGGCGTGGCGCGCCGGCTCCGGCCCGTGGGCGTGGGTCGTCTCGCTGGCGGGGCACCACCGGCCCCCCGACGTGCCGGGCGCCCGGCTGCTGAGGCTGGCACCGCTCGGCCGGGAGGGCGCCGCCGCGCTGCTGGACGAGGTGTGCCGGTCCCCGCTGAAGCCGGCCGTCCGGGCCCGGCTGGTGGACGAGGCGGCGGGGCATCCGGGGCTGCTGACCGCCATGGCGGCACGCCTCTCCGCCGCCCAGCTCGCCGGCGAGACCGACCTGCCGGTCACGGTCGCGGACGACGGGGTGCTGCGGAAGGTGTACCAGGGGATCCTGGACTCCCTGCCCGCGGAGTGCGGGCGGGTGCTGACACTGGTGGCGATCGCGGGCGAGGCCGGACCGGGGGCCGGAGAGGACGACGCCGGCGCGGCCCACCCGGCCGGCGGGCCCGTACGGCATCCGTCCTCGCGCTCCGGCGCCCGGCCCGTCGCCGCCGACGCCGTGCTGGCGGTCGCGCGCACCACGAGGACGTCCCCCGAGGCCCTCGACCGGCTGGTCGCGGACGGGCTGCTGCGGGGGCCTCGGGAGGCGTTGCGGTTCGAGGACCCCTTCCTGCGGCGCGCCGTCCTGGGCGCCGTGCCGACGGCACGACGCCGGGACCTGCGTGCCCTGTTCACCCCGCCCCGGGAACCGGGCGTCCCGCCCGGGCCGGCCCGCACGAGCGTGCCGCGGGGCCCCGGACCGCACGGCTCGGCGCTGGTCCGGGGGGCCGGGCACCGGGCGGACCGGCTCCGTCCCGCCGACGAGGTGCGGGCACTGCCCGGTGTGGTGCGCGGCCGGGCCGAACTCGCGCGCGGATTGGCCGGGATGGCGGACGGACCGGTCGCGGACGCCCACCAGGTGCTGCTCCTCGCGGCCTCGCTGCTGCGCGAGGACGCGCCGGAGGAGGCCGCCGACGCCCGCTTCCTCGCCATGGAGGCGGCCTGGTCCGCGGGCGACGCCGACGCGTGCGCGACCGCCCTCGCCGCGGGGGACGGTCCCGGCGGGGCGGCCGGCCCGGGCGCCGCGGGGGGCGACGGCGCCGAGCGGGACTTCCGGGACGGCATGCGCGCGGCGCTGGCCGTCCGGCTGCACGAGGCACGGGAGCCGTTGGCCCGGGTGGTCGCCCGGGACGGCGTGTCCGACGAGCCGCGCCTTCTGCTGCGCGCGGGAGCGGCCGCCCTGGTGCTGGGGGACGCGGCCTCGGCCGTACGCGTCCACTCGCGCGCGCTGGCGGCCGTGCGGGCAGAGGGCCGCACGGCGCTGCTGCCGCGCGTGCTGGAGCACCTCTCCTACGCCGAGTTGAGGGCCGGGCGGCACGAGCGGGCCGCCGCGCACGCCCGGGAGGGCCTGCGGGCGGCGCACCTCACCGGCCAGCGCAACTCGGCGGCCCACCAGCACGCCGTCCTGGCCCTCGCGGCCTCCGTCGCGGGCGACACGCGGGCGGTGGCCGAGCACGCCGGCCGGGCGCTGGTGACCGCCCGCCCCCACGGACTCGCGCAGGCGACGACCCTCGCCGAGTGGTCGCTGGCCCGGGCCGAACTGGGCGGCGGACTGGCGGCGCATGCCGCGGCGCGCCTCGCCCCGCTCGTGGGACCGGGGCCCCGGAGCGGTCATTTCGCCCTGCGGATGCTGGCCGTGCCCTGCTTCGTCGAGGCGGCCTGCGCGGCCGGCCGGCGGGCCGACGCCCACGCCGCGGCGGAGGAGTTCGCCGTCTGGTCGGACCTGGGGCTCGATCCGCAGGCGCCGGCCCAGCTGGCCCGGTGCCGTGCGCTGCTGGCGGCGACGGAGGACTCGGCCCGCTGGTACGGGGAGGCGGTCCGGCAGCACGCGGACTGCGGCAACGACTTCGAACGCGCCCGGACCCTCCTCGCGTACGGCAAGTGGCTGCGGCGGCGCCGGCGGCCGGTGGAGGCGCGCGCCCCGCTCAGCGACGCGCTCGTCACGTTCGAGCGCGCGTCGGCCGGCGTCTGGGCGGACCAGGCGCGGGCGGAACTGCGGGCCACGGGCGGGGCGGTGGGCGGTACGGGGCCGGGGGGCGCGGCCGGGGAGCTGACACCGCAGCAGCAGCGCATCGCCGGACTGGTCGCGGACGGGGCGACGAACCGCGAGATCGCCGACCGGCTGTCGCTGAGCCCCCGGACGGTCGACCACCATCTGCGGAACGTGTTCGCCCGGCTCGGGGTCCGCTCCCGGGTCGAGCTCTCGGGGGTCCTGTCGCGCGCCGCCCGGGACGGCCGCGGAGGCCCGAGGTGACCGGCCGGCGGGGCGGCCGGCGCGGGTGACGCGCCGGCCGGGCGAGGGCCGCCGGGGAGGTACCGGCACCGTGCGGACGGCGCATCCGCGGGAAGTGCCCGCGGCGAAGTGGGGGCATGAGCCTGCAGGCACGTCGGCGAAGGAGCGCGGTCATGACCGGGACGGGCGTCAGGGTCCTCGTGGTCGGGGCCACCGGGGAGATCGGCGGCATCGCCGCCCGGCAGCTGGCCGGGCACGGCGCCGCGACGGCGCTCGCGGGACGGAACCGCCGGCGGCTGGAGGAGACGGCGGGGGAACTCGGCGGTCGGCCGTGGCAGACGTTCGACGCCTACGACCTCGACGGCTGCGCGCGGCTGGCCGGCTGGGCGGGGACCGTGCTCGGCGGGCTCGACGCGCTGGTCGTGGCGGTCGGCGTGGCCGGCTTCGGGCCGGCGACGGATGTGTCGGACGCCTCGTGCGAGCACCTGTTCACCGTCAACGCCCTGGCCCCGATGGCCGTCGTCCGCGGCGCGCTGCCGGTGCTGGGGGCCGGCGGAGCGGTGGTCGTGGTGACGGGTGAGATCGTGGACCGCCCCGCTCTGGGGATGGCCGACTACGCGGCGGCGAAGGGCGCGCTCGCCGTGTGGCTGGGCGTGGTGGGACGCGAGGCGCGGCGCCGCCGGATCGGCGTCACGGACGTGCGGATGCCCCATCTGGACACGGGCTTCGCCGGCCGCGCGGCGGTGGGCACGGCGCCCGCCCTGCCCCCGGGGGCGGACCCGGAGGAGGCGGTGCGCCGCCTGGTGGTGCCACCGGCGCTGGGGGCGTCGGCAGGTGGAGAGGACGCCCGGGACCGGCACTCCACCGAACCCTGAACCGGCTGGTGGGAGGTGCCCCGCCGGTCCGGCCGGGTGGTGCGGAGGCATGGCTTTCGGACGGTGTGGAAGGAAGCCAGGTGACCACTCTCCGTCGACCCCCTCCGCGCCCCCTCCTCCGACGACAGGAGACCCGTTTGTCCACCCCGTCCTGGTACGAAGACGTCTCCCCCGGCCGCGGCGTTCTGCCGCCCCGCGCCTGGTACGCCCGCTCCGACGCGGCCGCCCTCCCCCTGGACGGCACCTGGCGTTTCCGGCTGTCGCCCACCGCCGACCACGCCGACGAGTCCTTCGCCGCCGAGGGGTACGACGCGCGTGACTGGGGGGAGGTCACCGTGCCCGGGCACTGGGTGCTCCAGGGCGAGGACCGCGGCTCCCCCGCGTACACCAACGTCGTCTACCCCTTCCCGGTCGACCCGCCGCGCGTGCCCACCGAGAACCCGACCGGCGACCATCTGCGCCGGTTCGACCTCCCGGACGACTGGCCGGAGGCCGGCGGGGCGGTGCTGCGGTTCGACGGCGTCGACTCCTGCGCGCGGGTGTGGCTCAACGGGAGCGAGCTCGGGGAGTTCAAGGGTTCGCGGCTGCCCCACGAGTTCTCCGTCGGCCGGATCCTCAGGCCGCGTGGCAACGTGCTCGCCGTCCGCGTCCACCAGTGGTCCTCGGGTTCGTACCTGGAGGACCAGGACCAGTGGTGGCTGCCCGGCATCTTCCGCGGGGTGACCCTGCTGCACCGCCCGGAGGGGGCGCCCGGGGACTTCTTCGTGCACGCCTCCTACGACCACGCGGACGGTACCGGCACCCTGCGCGTCGTGTGCGACGTGCCCGGCCGGGTCACGGTCCCGGAGCTCGGTGTCGACGTCCCGACGGGCGAGCCGGTGACGGTTCCGGTCGAGCCGTGGACCGCGGAGACGCCCCGGCTGTACGACGGCGAGCTGGCGACGGGCGGCGAGCGGATCCCCCTGCGCGTCGGGTTCCGGACGGTCCGCGTCGAGGACGGCGTCCTCACGGTGAACGGGCGCCGCGTCCTCTTCCGAGGGGTGAACCGGCACGAGTTCCACCCCGACGGCGGACGGTGCCTCGCCCCGGCGACCATGCGCAGGGACGTGGAACTGATGAAGCGTCACAACATCAACGCCGTCCGCACCTCGCACTATCCCCCGCACCCGGCCTTCCTCGACCTGTGCGACGAGTACGGCCTGTGGGTGATCGACGAGTGCGACCTGGAGACGCACGGCTTCCAGCGCCTCGGCTGGCGGGGCAACCCCGTCGACGACGCCCGCTGGACGCCGGCGCTGCTCGACCGGGCCGCGCGCATGGTGGAGCGGGACAAGAACCACCCGTCGGTGATCCTCTGGTCGCTGGGCAACGAGTGCGGCACCGGCGCGGGGCTCGGCGCGATGGCCGACGCGATCCGCGAACGCGATCCCTCCCGGCTGCTGCACTACGAGGGGGACCGGTCCTGCGAGCACACCGACGTCTACTCGCGGATGTACGCCACGCACGACGAGGTCGACGAGATCGGCCGCCGCGCGGACGACGGCCCCGCGGCCCGCGGCGCGCTGCCCTTCGTCCTCTGCGAGTACGCGCACGCCATGGGCAACGGGCCGGGCGGACTGGCCGCGTACCAGCGGCTCTTCGAGAAGTACGAGCGCTGCCAAGGCGGCTTCGTGTGGGAGTGGATCGACCACGGACTGGCCCACCCCGTCCACGGCTACGCGTACGGCGGCGACTTCGGCGAGGAGCTCCACGACGGCAACTTCGTCTGTGACGGGCTGCTGTTCCCCGACCGGACGCCGTCCCCCGGTCTGGCCGAGTTCAAGAAGGTGGTCGAGCCGGTCCGCGTCGGGGCGGCGCGGGACGCGGGCGCCGTGCGCGTCACCAATCTGCGCGACTTCGCCGACCTCTCGGACCTCGCCTTCACCTGGACGTACCAGGTCGACGGGGAGACCGTCGGCGGCGGGCCGCTGAAGGTCCCGCTGCTCGCCGCCGGGGAGAGCGCCGAGGTCGCCCTGCCCGAGCCGCCTGAGCACGGGCCGGCCGGCGAACGGACCTGGACGGTACGGGCGGAGCTCGCCCGCGACACCCGCTGGGCCCCGGCGGGTCACGAGGTCGCCTGGGGGCAGCTGCGGGTGTCGGCGCGCCGGCCCCCGGCGGCGGCGCTCGGCGCGCGGGCGGACGTACGGGACGGCCGGATCGTCCTGGGGCCGGGCGTGTTCGACGCCCGGACGGGTGAGCCGCTGGCCCTCGGCGGGATGCCGCTGACGGGCTTCCGGCTCGACGTGTGGCGGGCGCCCACCGACAACGACAACGGGTCGGCGCGCCGGCCCGCCGAGCGGTTCGGCCGGCTCTGGCGCGAGCTGGGCCTGCACCGGATGCGGCACCGGATCGACGCGGTGTCCCTCGACCGGACTCCGGGGGAGGCCGGCGGCGACACGCTGACGGTGCGGACCCGGGTGGCGCCGGCGGCCCGCGACGTGGCGCTGCGCACGGCGTACCGCTGGACCTCGGACGGGACGCGGCTGCGGCTCGCGGTGTCCGTCACGCCGGAGGGCGAGTGGCGGCTGCCGCTCCCGAGACTCGGTGTCACGCTGGGTCTGCCGGCCGCCCTCGACGAGGTCGTCTGGTTCGGCGGCGGTCCGGGCGAGGCCTACCCGGACACCCGGGAGGCCGCTCGGCTCGGCCGCTGGCACGGTACGGTCGACGGCCTCCAGACGCCGTACGTGCGGCCGCAGGAGAACGGCGCCCGGATCGACACCCGGTGGGTCGAACTGCGCGGCGGCACAGGCGGGTTGAGGGTGGAGGGGGATCCCGCGTTCTGGTTCGCGGCGCGCCGCTGGACCGACACGGCCCTCGACGCGGCGACCCACCGCGACGGCCTCGTCCCCGGTGGGGCGGTGTGGCTCCGGCTGGACCACGCCCAGCAGGGCATCGGTTCGGGTTCCTGCGGCCCCGGTGTCCTGCCCGAGTTCGGGCCGCTGCCCGCTCCCGCGGCGTTCGCCTTCACCTTCACGGCGCTCGCCGCCTCCTGAGACCGGAGGCGGCGCGCAGGGCCGGGCAGACCCGGGGAAGCGGGTCTGCCCGGCTCGTCGTACGCGGAGCCCCTTCTCGCGGGGCGGGCTGTTACTCGAGGAGCTCCGCGTACGAGCCCATGGCCAGGGCGATGTCCGCCTGGGCCCAGAACCGGTGGTAGGTGAAGACGGGCGCGGCGCCGCCCGCGAGGTAGGCCTCGATCTTCGGCCAGGCCGGATCGTCCTGGTAGAAACCGCGGATCGAGGCGAAGGTGGACGAGGAGTCGACCGGGTCGCCGTTCGGCATGGTGCCCGTCCAGCCGCTGGGCACGTACACCGGGTCGTCGAAGCGGTTGTAGTCGGCGCGGGTCTCCTCGACGGCGATGCCCAGCGGGTCCTGGTGGTGGGTCCACATGCCGTCGAGCAGTGCCTTGGCGACCCGCTTGGCCTCGGCGTGGCCGGACTTGGCCGCGTAGTAGGTCAGGGTCTTGGCGTAGGCCGCGGCCACGCCGACGTCGTCGGTGTAGTCGGCGACGGTGACGTGCAGGCCGGCGTTGGCGCCGGGAGCGGCGGCGTTCCAGGTGTCGGGCGCGCCGGACCACTGGAGGGTGGAGGGGATGCGGTAGGTGCCGTCGGGGTTGACGGTGGTCTTCGACAGCGCCCAGGTGACCCACTTGTCGAGGACGGTCTTGGCGGCGGCGTCACCGGACTGCCGGTAGTACTCGGCGACGCGCTCCATGGACCAGGCCTGGAAGCCGAACCACTGGTTGGACGCGGGGTCGTGGTAGACCGGCTTCTCGTCGTAGAAGAGGCCGTGGAAGGTGGGGGTGCCGGCCGGGGGCTGCGCGTACCGTCCCTGCCAGCTGTTCGTGGCGCCGCCCGCGATCGCGCCCTCGTCCGACTGGAGCCAGCGGTAGAACTCCAGTTGGCGGTCGAGGCTGGTCGCCCAGTCCGCGGCGCCGGTCGCCGACTTCGGCTTCAGCGGGGCGTACTCGCTGAGCGCGTAGGCGGCGAGCGGGTTCTGGTAACCGCCGTGGGCGTGACTGGAGCCGATCCGCCAGGCCCAGCCGGCCGAGGTGTCGGTGGCACCGCCCCAGGCGTAGTACCAGGACATCAGGTAGTGCGCGCTGTTCTTGCCGGTGCCGGCGGGGCAGGTGGTGGGGCCGACGCAGTCGCCGGCCTTCTTGAAGTACTTGTCGAACATGGAGTACCGCAGGTAGTCGCCCATCCTGGCCGCCTTGGAGACGGTCGCGGTGACCTGCCCGCCCTTGCCCTGCTCCTTGGCCCAGACGTCGGCCCAGTAGGCGGCCTGGACGGCGCGCGCGTCGGCGTCCGGGGCGTTGGTGAACTTCCACTGCTTCGCGTAGGAGGAGTCGCCGGTGAACAGGTCGAGGTAGCCGTTCCGGCCGCCGTGGGCGAAGCGGTCGCAGGTGGGGTGCGGGACGGTCTCCCAGACGGACTCCTGGGGACCGCGCTGGAAGGTGTTGATGTACGAGGGTCCGGTCGCCGTCGGTCCGGCGGAGCACGTGCCGGGCTCGTTGCCGTAGCCGTAGACGTTGTCGACGTCCTGGAGCCAGTGCATGCCGTAGACGTCGTCCGTGCCGTAGGCGCTCTTCAGTTCACCGGCGATCGGGTCGGCGCCGGCGGTGACCGCCGGGTCCAGCTTCGCCGGGTACTGCGAGGGCAGGTCGTGCTCGGGGGCGTAGGTGGCGGGCTTGGACGCGTTGTAGAAGGAGTTGGTGGGCTGGTCGGCGTGGGTGGGGATCATGAACTTCTCCATGGTCTCCCAGGCGCCGTTGAACTTGGTCCAGTCACCGGTGATCTTGCCGTACATGGCCTGGAGCCAGATCAGGTAGCTGTACGCCTCCGAGGTCGTCTCGTGCCCGTGGTCGGGGGCTTCGACGATCAGCGTCTCGACCGAGTGGTACGGGACGCCCTCCGGTGAGAAGTAGCCGTTGGCCGGGTCGGTGATCTTCCCGTGCAGGGCGAGGAAGCGGGCGTCGTAGGTGGAGTCGGCGGCCAGCTCGGTCGCGGTCACCTCGGCCTTGGTGTGGCCGGGCGCGGTCGCGGTGAAGACGGCGGAGCCCGTGCCGGTGGTCCCCGCGGCGACCGTCACCCTCTGGGCGGTGTTCCAGTTCGCCGGGGTGAAGGTGAGGGTGGCGGGTGTCGCCGAGAGGTCGGTGTTGCCCGAGGTCCGGGCGACGCCGACCGTGACGTTCGCGGCGGGCCGAGTGGAGAGCTTCAGGTCGAACGTGCCGGACTCGCCGCGGCGCACGGCCAGTTGGCCGGGGGTGGCGACGAGGGCGGGTCCCGCGGCGACGGTGATGCCGACGGGGGCGGACTCGCCCGAGGCGCCGAGGCTGTCGTACGCCTTGGCGTAGAGGGAGTGGGCGCCGGCTCCGAGGCCGGCCGCGCCGAGGGTGAAGGGCGCGCTGGTGTCCGTACCCAGGAGCGTGGTGTCGCTGTAGAACTCCACCTTCTCGACGACGGCTCCGTCCGCGGCGGCGGCGGTGGCGGCGAGCGGGACGGAGTCACCCGCGGTGTAGACGGCGCCCGGGGCGGGGCTGGTCAGGACGGCGACCGGGGGCTGGTGGGCTCCGGTGCAGGGGGTGCCGTTGACGGCGAAGGAGGTGGGGGCGGTGTTGGTCCCGCTGTAGGTGAACTGGGCGCCGGCGGTCACGGCCGCGCCCGGCGCGACCGTTCTGTTCCAGCCGGCGTGGGTGACGCTCACCGTCTTGCCGGACTGGGTCCAGGTGCCGTTCCAGCCGTTCGTCAGCTTCTGGTCGCCGGTGTAGGCGTAGCCGAGGGTCCAGCCGTCGAGGGCGGTGGTGGAGCGGTTGGTGAGGGTGACGTCCGCGGTGAAGCCGGATCCCCAGTCGTTGGTCCTGTAGTCCACGCTGCACTGCACCGCCGCGGCCGTGGCCGGGGTGGTGCCGACGGCGGTCAGGCCGAGGGGGAGCGAAAGGGCCGCGGCCAGCGCGGTCAGCGTGCCGCGTCGTCTGCGGGGCGGGTGTGGTGGCATGCGGGTGGTTCTCCTCGCGGCTCGGGGAGGTGGGGCGTGCGAAGAGCGTGAGCACAAGCTCTGAACCAGTGGGAGCGCTCCCACTGTGCCGACGTGACGCGGGCGCGTCAAGGTGCGTGAAGAGTCGAAGCCAATCGGCTGGGAATTCCGTCAACTCCTCTTTTGCTTGGCGCTAGTTGCCGCTACGGTCTGGCCCACCAGTGGGAGCGATTCCATGCCGTCGGCGCGTCTCAGGGCGCGCCCTCGCCTCAAGGAGTCGCTCATGCGACATCCCCCGCGTCTGCCCGCCCTGCTCACCGGGGCGGCCCTCCTGACGGCGAGCTGTGCGTTCGCCGTCGTGGGTACGGCGACAGGAGCCGCCGCCGTACCCGCCTGCACCGTCCAGTACTCCGTCGTCGGCTCATGGGCCGGCGGCTTCCAGGGTTCCGTCACCGTCACCAACGGCGCCGCGGCGCTGAACGGCTGGAGCCTCGGCTTCGCGTTCCTCGACGGCCAGCGGATCAGTCAGGGCTGGGGCGCCAAGTGGTCCCAGACCGATGCCGGCGTCACGGCCGCGAACGAGAGCTGGAACGCGTCGCTCGGCACGGGCGCGAGCGTCACCGCCGGCTTCATCGCCTCGTGGTCGGGTTCCCACCGCGCGCCCGCCGCGTTCACGCTGAACGGCGCGGTCTGCAACGAGGACCCCGGCCCCACCGAACCGACCCCGACCCCAACCGGACCGACGCCGACGCCGACCGAACCGACCGATCCCCCCGACCCGGTCACCGGAGCGCCCGAGCTGGGCGTCACCGGCAACCGGCTCACCGACCGGAACGGCGCCACCCGCCGCCTCCTCGGCGTCAACCGCTCCGGCGGCGAGTTCATGTGCGTGCAGGGCCACGGCTTCTTCGACGGCCCGGTCGACGACGCCGCCGTGCGCGCCATCGCCGACTGGAAGGCGAACACCGTCCGTATCCCGCTCAACGAGGAGTGCTGGCTGGGCCACGACAACGTCAAGCCCGAGTACCGGGGCGCCGCCTACGTCGACGCCGTGAAGGGCCTGGTCGACCGGGTCCTCGCCCACGGCATGACCCCGGTCGTCGAACTGCACTGGACGTACGGGCAGTACACCGGCAATTCGGCGGGCTGCTCCGACGTCCACGCCACCTGCCAGAAGCCGATGCCGAACGCCCGGTACACCCCGGCGTTCTGGACCTCGGTCGCGAACACCTTCAAGCACGACCGGCGGATCGTCTTCGACCTCTTCAACGAGCCCTATCCCGACCGGGCGACCACCACCGCCGCACAGGCCTGGACCTGCTGGCGCGACGGCGGCACCTGCCCGGGCATCGGCTACGAGGTCGCCGGCATGCAGGACCTGGTCGACGCCGTGCGCGCGACGGGCTCCCGCAACGTCGTCCTCGTCCCCGGCATCGCCTACTCCAACGACCTGAGCCAGTGGCTCGCGCACGCCCCCACCGACCCGGCGGGCCTGCTCGCCGCGGCCTGGCACGTCTACAACTTCAACACCTGCGCGAACGAGGCGTGCTGGGACAGCACCCTCGCCCCCGTCTCCGCCCGGGTCCCCCTCGTGGCGGGCGAGATCGGCGAGAACACCTGCGGGCACGGCTTCATCGACCGCGTCATGACGTGGTTCGACGACCGCGGGCTCTCCTATCTCGGCTGGACCTGGAACACCTGGAACTGCTCGTCCGGTCCGGCACTGATCACCTCGTACGACGGCACCCCCACCAGTTTCGGCATCGGGCTGCGCGACCGACTGCGCGCCCTGAACTGAGAGGCACCTCATCACCATGAGCCGCACAACCCGCACGCCCCGCCGCACGGCTCTGCTGGCGGCCCTCGGCCTGATCACGGCCACCGGCGCCACCGCCACCGTCCTCACCACCACCGCGGGCGCAGCCGCCGCGGGCTGCAAGGTCGAGTACCAGATCACCAACCAGTGGAACACCGGCTTCGGCGCCAACGTGGTCGTCACCAACACCGGTGACCCGGTGGCCTCCTGGACCCTGGAGTGGTCCTACGGCGGCGACCAGAAGGTCACCCAGGGCTGGAACGCCACGATCACCCA
This sequence comes from Streptomyces sp. JL2001, assembly GCF_050917515.1. Lineage (NCBI taxonomy): Bacteria > Bacillati > Actinomycetota > Actinomycetes > Kitasatosporales > Streptomycetaceae > Streptomyces > Streptomyces sp. JL2001. The sequence goes on from NZ_CP169421.1 coordinate 1,151,342, forward strand.
GTCCGGGGCCGCGGTCACGGCCAAGAGCCTGTCGTACAACGGGACGCTGGCCACGGGCGGTTCGACGAGCTTCGGCTTCAACGGCTCGTACAGCGGCACCAACGCCGTCCCCGCGAGCTTCAGGCTGAACGGCGTCACCTGCAACGGGACCACGGAGCCGACGACCCCGCCCACCACGCCGCCCACGACCCCGCCGACGACCCCGCCGCCGTCGGGCGGCAAGGCCGACAACCCGTACGCCGGCGCCAAGGTGTACGTGAACCCGGAGTGGTCCGCCAAGGCCGCCGCCGAGCCGGGCGGCAGCAAGGTGGCGAACCAGCCCACCGGTGTCTGGCTGGACCGCACCGCCGCCATCGCGGGCGTGAACGGCGGCATGGGCCTGCGCGACCACCTCGACGCCGCCCTCGCCCAGAAGGGCAGCGGCGAGCTCGTCGTCCAGCTGGTGATCTACAACCTCCCCGGACGCGACTGCGCGGCGCTCGCCTCGAACGGCGAGCTCGGCCCCACCGAGATCGACAGGTACAAGACCCAGTACATCGACCCGATCGCCGCGATCCTCGCCGACTCCAAGTACGCGGGGCTGCGGATCGTCACCACCGTCGAGATCGACTCGCTGCCGAACCTCGTCACCAACGTCTCCGGGCGTCCCACGGCGACCCCGAACTGCGACGTGATGAAGTCCAACAGCAACTACATCAAGGGCGTCGGCTACGCGCTGAACAAGCTGGGCTCCATCGCCAACGTCTACAACTACGTGGACGCCGGCCACCACGGCTGGCTCGGCTGGGACGACAACTTCGGCCCCTCGGCCGAGCTGTTCAAGACGGCGGCGACGGCGGAGGGCTCCACCCTCGCCAACGTCCACGGCTTCATCGTGAACACCGCCAACTACAGCGCGCTCAAGGAGGACCACTTCACCATCGACGACAGCGTCAACGGCGTCTCCGTGCGCCAGTCGAAGTGGGTCGACTGGAACCGGTACACCGACGAGCTGTCGTACGCCCAGGCCATGCGGACCAAACTGGTCTCCCTCGGCTTCGACCAGAACCTCGGCATGCTGATCGACACCTCCCGCAACGGCTGGGGCGGTACCGCCCGGCCGACCGCACCCGGCGCCAGGACGACGGTCGACACCTACGTGAACGGCGGGCGCTACGACCGGCGCATCCACCTCGGCAACTGGTGCAACCAGTCGGGCGCCGGACTCGGCGAACGGCCGCAGGCCGCTCCGGCCGCCGGCATCGACGCGTACGTGTGGATCAAGCCGCCGGGCGAGTCGGACGGCGCCAGCAAGGAGATCCCGAACAACGAGGGCAAGGGCTTCGACCGGATGTGCGACCCCACCTACACGGGCAACGCGCGCAACGGCAACAGCATGTCGGGCGCCCTGCCCGACGCGCCGCTCTCGGGTCAGTGGTTCTCGGCCCAGTTCCAGGAGCTGCTGAAGAACGCCCACCCGGCGCTCTGACACCGCACCGGTGAGCGCCCGGGGCCGTACGGAACCGCCGGGTTCCGTACGGCCCCGGTGCGTGCCCGCGACAGCGCGCCGGCGTCCGCGCACGCGGCCCGCGGCGGGTCGCGCTCAGGAGGAGTCGCGCACGATCAGCTCCGTCGGCAGGACCCGGCGCGGCTCCCCCTCGGCCGTCCGCTCGCCCTCCGCCTTCTCCGCGATCTTCTGCAGCAGCAGCCGGGTCATCGTCCGGCCCATCTCCTCGATCGGCTGGCGCACACTCGTCAGCGGCGGGTCCATGTGCCGCGCCACCGCCGAGTCGTCCACCCCGACCAACGCCACGTCCTCGGGGACCCGGCGCCCCGCCTCCCGCAGCACGGACCGGGCACCGGCCGCCATCACGTCGGATGCCGCGAACACGGCGTCCAGGTCCGGGCTCCGCTCCAGCAGGTCCCGCATCGCCAGCCGGCCGCCCTCCTCCGTGAAGTCACCCGTCGCCACCAGCGACTCGTCCGGGGCCAGGCCGGCCTCCGCCAGACCGGCCCGGTAGCCGCCCAGACGGGCGCGGGCCACGTACATGTCCGGCGGACCGCTGATGGTCGCGATCCGGGCCCGGCCGCGGCCCACGAGGTGGGCGACGGCCGCACGGCCCGCGCCGATGTTGTCGGAGTCCACGTAGGCGACGGGTTCGGCCTCCGCGCGCCGCCCGTTCATGACCACCGGCAGCCCGAGCTCCCGCACCCGGTCGGGCAGCGGGTCGTCGCCGTGCACGGACGCCAGCAGCACGCCGTCGACGCGCTGGGCGGCGAGGTACTGCTCGAAACGCTGCCGCTCCTGCTCGGTGCGCACCAGGGTGAGCAGCAACTGCTTGTCGGCGTCGGCGAGCTCGGCGCTCACGCCGCGCATGAGGTCGAGGAAGTAGGGCTCCGCGAAGAGCCTCGCCTCGGTCTCGGGGATCACCAGGGCGACCGCGTCGGTGCGGCTGCCGGCCAGCGCCCGGGCCGCCTGGTTGGGGACGTACCCGAGTTCGGCGACGGCGCGGGCGACGGCGTTCCTGGTCTGTTCGCTCACCCGGGGCGAGCCGTTGATCACCCGCGAGACCGTGCCCCTGCCGACGCCGGCCAGGGCCGCGACCTCCTCCAGAGTGGGCCTGCCGTTGCGCCGTCCGTTCACGAACCTCGAACTCCCCTCGTACGAACCCGTGTTCCGCGCCGATCCCGTCGCGGCAGATCAGAGGGGCTGAGGCCGCTCCGAGCCCCTCCCCGGGCGCGCGTGGAACAACCTACGCCGACCCGAGGAATGGGAGCGCTCCCACACTACGGGACGACCCTCCCCGATGTCATGGTCCGCGTTCAGGACATGACGACGCCCCTCGGGGCGCGAGGGCCCGAAACCCGACGAACACCTTCCGGTAACGAATCCGCGTTCATGTCTTGACACTCGCACCCGCCAGGCAGCAACCTTCCGGCAACGACGTGGGAGCGCTCCCATCCGGGAAGCGACACCGACCCTTCATCAGGTCCGGGCGGGGCCTCGCCGAGCCGCGAACCCCCCGCCGGGCCCACTTGGCGCACAACGAGCACCACCTTGGACGAGGAGAGTGGAATGCGCACTTCCAGCAGCAGACGCGGTCACCGCACCGCCATAGCCGCGGTCGCCGTCCTCGCGACCGGCACGGCCCTGCTCACCGGCTGCGGCGGCGGGAGCGACGACGACGCGTCCGGCGACGGGAAGATCACGCTGCGGATCGGGACCTTCGGTTCGTTCGGCTACGACAACAAGACCGGCGCCAAGCTCTACGCCGAGTACGAGAAGACCCACCCCAACATCAAGATTGAAGAGTCGAACGTCGCCGACGGCCAGAAGTACTGGGACACGCTGAAGCTGCGCCTCTCCCGCAACAGCGGCCTGGCCGACATCCAGGCCCTGGAGGTGGGCTACATCGCGGAGGCGACCGGCCCCGCGATGGGCGACAAGTGGGTCGACCTCGGCAAGACCGGCGGCGCGGACCTCGGGGCGTTCCTCGACTGGAAGGTCAAGCAGGCCACCACCGGCAAGGGCTCCGTGATCGGACTCGGCACCGACATCGGCCCGATGGCCATCTGCTACAACAAGGACCTGTTCGCCAAGGCCAAGCTGCCCACCGACCGCACCGAGGTCGCCAAGCTGTGGGCCGGCGACTGGGCGAAGTTCCTGGAGGCCGGCAAGACCTACCAGAAGAGCGCCCCCGCCGGGACCTCGTTCCACGACTCGGCGAGCGGCCTGTTCAACGCCGTGGTCTCCAGCCAGCCCATCCAGTACGCGAACGCCCAGGGCGAGCTCGACTACGAGAACAGCCCCGGTGTGAAGAAGGCCTGGGAGACCGCCGTCTCCGCCGCGCAGAGCGGACTGACCGCCAAGCTGCGCCAGTTCGACGAGAAGGGCACCTGGAACGCCGCCTTCAAGAACTCCAAGTTCGCCACGGTCGCCTGCCCGAGCTGGATGACGGGCATCATCAAGGACCAGGCCGGCGCGGGCAACCAGGGCAAGTGGGACATCGCGGCCCCGCCGGTGGCCGGCAACTGGGGCGGCGCCTTCCTCGCCGTCCCGAAGGCCGGCAAGCACACCAAGGAGGCCGCCGAGCTCGCCGCCTGGCTGACGGCCCCGGAGCAGCACGCCAAGGTCTTCGGCGTGAACGGGAACATCCCGTCCTCCAAGGACACGCTGACCTCCTCGGTCGTCCAGGACGCGAAGCTGCCCTACTTCGGGGACACCCCGGTGGGCAAGATCTACTCGGAGGCCGCCGCCGGCATCACACCCGCGCCGATCAGCCGCTGGGACGGCCAGGTGAAGACCTTCATCACCGACAACGGCGTCCTCGACATCGAGCAGCGGGGCACGGCACCGGACAAGGCCTGGCAGAACGTCAAGAAGCTGATCGACGACAAGATCGACCAGTAGCGGGGACCGCGTGACGGCCCGCCGCCGCCTGAGGGCGGCGGGCCGTCACCGTCCGCACCACCGCACGCATCGACCTGGAAGGACGCCCCCGTGGCCACCTCCGTTCGGGCGACGAGCGGCGACTCCCCGCCCCCCGTCGCACCCCCGCCCTCCTCCCCCGGCCCGCGCGCGCACGCGGCCGGCCGGACCGGCTGGCGCAGCACGCTCTACCGCTGGGACCTCAAGGCGATCCCGTACGTCTTCGTCGCCCCCTTCTTCCTCACCTTCGCGGCCTTCGGCCTCTTCCCGCTGATCTACACGGGCTGGCTCTCGCTCAACCGGGTCGAGCTCGGCGGCACCGCCGAGTGGCGGGGGCTGGAGAACTACAGCTCGCTGGCGACCAGCGAGTTCTTCTGGAACGCGCTCGCCAACACCTTCACCATCGGCGTGATCTCCACCGTCCCGCAGCTCATGATGGCGCTGGGGCTGGCCCACCTGCTCAACTACAAACTGCGCGGCCGCGGGTTCTTCCGGGTCGCGGTCCTCGCCCCGTACGCGACCTCGATCGCGGCGGCCACGCTGGTCTTCGCCCAGCTGTTCAACACCGACTACGGCCTGATCAACACGGCCCTGGGCTGGGTCGGCTTCGACCCCGTCTCCTGGGAGTCGTCCAAGTGGCCGTCGCAGATCGCCATCTCGGCGATCGTGACCTGGCGCTGGACCGGCTACAACGCGCTCATCTACCTGGCCGCGATGCAGGCCGTGCCGCAGGACCTGTACGAGGCCGCGGCGCTGGACGGTGCCTCGCGCTGGCGCCAGTTCCTCAGCGTCACCATCCCGTCGATCCGCCCGACGATCCTGTTCACCGTCATCGTCTCCACCATCGGCGCCACCCAGCTCTTCGGCGAGCCGATGATCTTCGGTGGCAGTGTCGGCATCAGCGGCGGCAGCGGCAACCAGTACCAGACCCTGAGCCTGCTGATGTACGAGAAGGGCTGGGTGACCGGCGCGCTGGGCCAGGCGTCCGCGATCGCCTGGGTGATGCTGCTGCTCCTGCTGCTGATCGGCGCGGTCCAGGCGCTCGTCGGCCGGGCGAACCGCAAGAAGCTGGGGGCCTGACCTCATGACCCACACCCTCGACGCGACGCGCGCCGCCGACGGCGGCCGCCCGAGGCGCGGCAGGCGGCGTTCGGCGGCCGGCCGCCAGCACCACGCGGGACCGCTGACGTACGTGCTGCTCGGCTTCGCCGCCCTGATCTCGCTCTTCCCGCTGTACTGGAACCTCGTCGCCGCCTCCCACACGGGCGAGCGCGTGGTCTCGCCCCCGGCCCCCCTGCTGCCCGGGCCGCGGCTCTTCGACAACCTCACCTTCGCCTGGAACCAGGTCGACATGGGCGAGGCGCTGGTCAACACGACCGTCGTCGCGAGTCTCGTCGCCGTGTCCACGGTCCTGTTCTCGACCCTGGCCGGCTTCGCCTTCGCCAAGCTGCCCTTCAAGGGCCGGGGCGCACTGCTCGCGCTGGTCGTCGCGACGATGACGATCCCGCCGCAGCTCAGCGTGATCCCGCTCTACCAGATCATCACCGACCTCGGCTGGGTCGACCAGCTCCAGTCGGTCGTCCTGCCGTCCCTGGTCGCCGCCTTCGGCGTGTTCTTCATGCGGCAGTTCCTGATCGAGGCGCTGCCCGTGGAGCTGGTCGAGGCCGCCCGGATGGACGGCGCGCACAGCCTGCGGATCATCTGGCACGTGGTGTTCCCGGTGGCCAGACCCGCGATGGCGGTGCTCGGCATGCTCGTCTTCGTCCAGGCGTGGAACGACTTCTTCTGGCCGTTCATCGCGCTGACCCCGGACGGCAGCCCGACCCTCCAGGTGGCGCTGGCCGGTCTCGGGGCGGGCAACCACTCCGTCGACCAGGCGATCGTGCTGACCGGCGCGCTGATATCCACGGTGCCGCTGCTGCTGGTCTTCGCCGTGCTCGGCAAGCACATCGTGGGCGGCATCACCGCCGGCGCCGTCAAGAGCTGACCGCCGCTTCCCCCTGTCCGTACCGCATCCGCATCTTCGCGTTGGGAGCGCTCTCCTATGACCGCGTCCGAGACCCGGCCGCTCACCGCCACCCGTTCCTTTCCCGCCGATTTCCTCTGGGGCTCGGCCACCGCCGCCTACCAGATCGAGGGCGCCGCCCGCGAGGACGGCCGGACGCCGTCCATCTGGGACACCTTCTCGCACACCCCGGGCAAGGTCTTCGAGGGCCACACCGGTGACGTGGCCGTCGACCACTACCACCGGTTCCGGGACGACGTCCGGCTGATGGCCGACCTCGGTCTGAACGCCTACCGGTTCTCCGTCTCGTGGTCGCGGGTGCAGCCCACCGGCCGCGGCCCGGCCGTGCAGAAGGGCCTGGACTTCTACCGGCAGCTGGTCGACGAGCTGCTCGCCGCCGGCATCGAGCCCGCCCTGACCCTCTACCACTGGGACCTGCCCCAGGAGCTGGAGGACGCGGGCGGGTGGCCCGAGCGCGCCACGGCCGAGCGCTTCGGCGACTACGCGGCCCTCGTGGCCGACGCCCTCGGCGACCGGGTGAAGCGCTGGACCACCCTCAACGAGCCCTGGTGCAGCGCCTTCCTCGGCTACGGCTCGGGCGTCCACGCGCCGGGCCGGACGAACCCGGTCTCCGCGCTGCGGGCGGCGCACCACCTCAACCTCGGCCACGGCCTCGCCGTCCAGGCACTGCGGTCCGCGCTGCCCGAGGGCAGTCAGCTCTCGGTCTCGCTCAACCTGCACGAGATCCGTCCGCTCACCCCCTCGGCCGAGGACGTGGAGGCGGCCCGGCAGATCGACGCCGTCGGCAACCGGGTCTGGCTCGGCCCCATGCTGGAGGGCGCGTACCCCGAGGACCTGCTCGCGGACACGGCGCACCTGACCGACTGGTCCTTCGTCCGGGACGGCGACACCGCGACCGCGCACCAGCCGCTGGACCTGCTGGCGATCAACTACTACGCCCCGACGGTCGTCTCGCGGGTCGCGCAGGGCGACGAGAAGCCGCAGGACGACGGCCACGGCAACAGCGAGCACTCGCCGTGGCCGGGCGCGGACGACGTCGCCTTCCACCGGGCGCCGGGCGAGCGCACGGCGATGGGCTGGCCGGTCGACGCGAGCGCGCTGTACGACCTGCTGAAGCGCACGGCGGACCGCTATCCCGGTCTGCCGCTGGTGATCAGCGAGAACGGCGCCGCCTACGAGGACGAGGTCGGCCCGGACGGCACCGTGCACGACCCCGAGCGCGCCGCGTACGTCCACGCGCACCTGGACGCGGTGCACCGCGCGATCACCGACGGGGTGGACGTGCGGGGCTACTTCCTCTGGTCGCTGCTCGACAACTTCGAGTGGGCCTACGGCTACGCCAAGCGGTTCGGCGCGGTCCACGTCGACTACGACACCCTGGAGCGCACGCCCAAGTCGAGTGCCCTCTGGTACGCCGGGGTGGCCCGGTCGGGCGAGCTGCGCGCCCCCGGCGACGCGTGAGCGTACCTACCCGATGACAGGGGGCGGGCACCCGGGAGGGAAGCCCGCCCCTCCGCCGTGCGGGGGCGGGGGCGGGGGCCGGCAGCCACGGGTGGCTCCGTGCGACCGGCGGGCGCGCGGGTCGCCGCGCCGGTACGACCGGCGGGCGCATGGATCAGCGCCGTACGACCGGCACCCGCAGGGGGGCCCGGAAGGACAGCAGGCCGAGCATCGGAGGCTGCCGCGGTGCGGGGGCGGGTGGTGTTGCCGGGTCGGCCGACCGCCCGGCCGCCGGGCCGGGTTCCGGGGCTCCCGCGAGGCGGACGTCCGGGAGACGAAGGGCCGCCGCCCGCAGCGCGACCGCCGCCTCCGTGCGCGCCAGGGACGCGCCCGGACAGCGGTGACGTCCCACGCCGAACGCGAGGTGGTGGCGGGCGTTCGGACGGTGCGGGCACATCCGCTCGGGGTCGGTGAAGACCTCCGGGTCGGAGCCGGTACCCATCAGCATGAGCAGCAGCTGCGCCCCGGCGGGGAGCCGCACCCCGCCGAGGTCCACGGGGTGCGCGGTGACGCGGCGCCAGGTGGTCACCGGCGGCTCGCGGCGCAGCACCTCCTCCACCCACGCCTCGGCCAGACCGGGCTCGCTCGCGGGCCGCGGCCACAGTCCGGGTTCGGTGAGCGCGCGGTGCAGCACGGTCGAGATGAGCTGCCCGGTCGTGGACTGCCCGGCGATGAAGACGAAGAAGCACGCGCCGACGGCGGTCGCGACGTCGAGCGGCCGGCCGTCGGGCAGCAGATGGCGGGTCAGCGCACCGATGAACGAGTCCGGCGCGACCTCGGCGTCGCGCACGGTCGCGGTGAGCCACCGATGGAACTCGCCCGCGAGCTGCGCCAGTTCCAGCTGCCGCTCCGGTGCGGGCCGCCCCCAGAACAGCTCCAGCGACGCGTCGCTCCAGCGCACCAGGGTGGCCGGGTCGATGCCCTCGATGCCGAGCAGCTCCATCAGCACGCGGCAGGGCAGGATCTGGGCGAAGGTCTCGAACAGGTCGCATGCGCCACCGGCCGCCGTCCGCGCCTCCGCCGTGTCGAGCAGCTCGTCGGCGATCCGCTCGATCACCGGGACGGCCGCCGCCACCCGTTGGGCGTTGAAGAAGCGGGTGACGGTGCGGCGCAGCCCGTGATGGCTGGCGGTGCCGTTGTTCGCGAGGGCGGGCGGCAGGCGGAACCCGGACCGGGCGAGCACCCGCAGGACGGGGACGGGCAGCGGGTCGACCGCGTGCTGGGCGTTGTCCGGACGGTACGCGGCCGGGTCGAGCAGGACCCGCCGTACGTCCTCGTAGCGGCTGACGAGCCACAGGCCGGTGCCCGGATCGTGGTGCACCGGCGCCTCGGCGCGCAGGGTGTCCAGCCAGGGGTACGGCTCGCGTACGAAGCCGTCCCCGAACAGGTCGAGGAGACCGAGCGGTTCGCGTCCGTCGCCGGCCGCGCCGCCGCCGGGAGCAAGAGGGGCAGCGTCCAGAGCCGGGGAGGTCACCGCCGGACGCTAACACGCGGGCGGGGCCTCGTCGGGCGCGCGTGCGCGGCGTCACACGAGGTCGGGGGCGGGTGCGGGCCGGACACGGCGAGCGATCCCGCCCGGGGCGGGCGCGCCGTCGGCCGGGCCGGGACGCGGGCGGCCGGGGCACGGTGCGGCGGCCGGGCGGGCCGGCGCCGCACCCCGTCTCCTCCCGCGCCGAGGCCGGGCGGGCCGGCCGCCCGGCGTTCGTCAGCCGCGGCACCTCACAGGTCCTCGCCGTCGGCCGTGTCGTCGTCCGACTGGGCCACGGCGCGGCGGCCGACCACGGCCGCGGCGGCCAGCGCGCTGCCGAGGAAGGCCGTGGCGACGACCCAGGGGCGGTCGAGGACATGTCCCGTGGCGTGGTCGAGGGAGTAGCGGCCCGCGCCGGCGATGCCGATCGCGGCCGCGGTGAAGCCGAGGAACGCGGGGTACTCGAAGCCGCCTCCCTGCGCGAAGAAGCCGGCCGGGGCGTGCACGGAGACCGCGCCGGCCATGGCACCGGCCGCGGCGGCGCCGGCGGCCGGGGTGGCGAGGCCGAGGGCGAGCAGGGCGCCGCCGCCCGCCTCCCCGAGACCCGCGGCGATCGCGCTCTCGCGCGGTGGCGAGAAGCCCATCGCCTCCATGGCGTGGGAGGTGCCCTCGATGCCGCCTCCGCCGAACCAGCCGAAGAGCTTCTGGGTTCCGTGCGCGGCCAGGACGGCGCCGGTGCCGACCCGTAGGACGAGGAGCCCGAGGTCGCGTCGGTTGAGGTTCATGGGGTCTCCCGGTACGTGGGGGTGCGGGATCGCGGGGCGTGTGCCGCGCGTCGTGGGGCGGGGGCACGCAGCGGCGGGTGGGACGTGCCGCGGGCGGTCCGCGAGGGCGTACGTCTCCACTCTGGTCGCGGGGACGCCCGGCGGCCGCGCGATACTGCGCCGTTCAGGTCAGATTTTGCGGCATTTGTCCGCTATTGCTTTAGTGAGAGCGCCGCCACCGACCGGGGCGGACCCGAGGGAGGTGGGTACGCATGACCGCCGAGACCGCCCGATCCGCCGAGACCGCCGAGACCGCCGCGCTGCGGGAGCGGGTCCGGGCCCTGATGCCGCGCGCCAAGCAGGACCTGACCGAGCTCGTCGCGATGCGCTCGGTCGCGGACCCGCGGCAGTTCCCGCCCGAGGAGTGCGCGAGGACGGCCGACTTCCTGGTCCGCGCCTTCACCGAGGCCGGACTCGGGGACATGCGCCGGGTGACCACCCCCGACGGCACCGACGCGGTCGTCGGCCACGCCCCCGGCCCGGCCGGCTCCCCCACGGTGCTCCTCTACTGCCACTACGACGTCCAGCCGCCGCTCGACGACGACGCCTGGACCACCCCGCCCTTCGAGCTGACCGAACGCGACGGCCGCTGGTACGGGCGCGGCGCCGCGGACTGCAAGGGCAACATCGCCATGCACCTCACCGCGCTGCGGGCCCTGGGCGGGGCGCACGGGGGCGGCTTCCCCGTCACCGTCAAGTTCGTCGCGGAAGGGTCGGAGGAACAGGGCACCGGCGGCCTCGAGGAGCTGGTGCCACGGCAGCCGGACCTGTTCGACGCCGACTGCCTGCTGATCTGCGACACCGGGAACTTCGCCCTGGGCCTGCCCACCGCCACGACCTCGCTGCGCGGCCTGACCAACGTCGTCGTCACCGTCTCGACGCTGAAGGGCGAGATGCACTCGGGCATGTTCGGCGGACCGGCCCCCGACGCGCTGGCCGCGCTGGTACGGATCCTCGACAGCCTGCGGGACGAGAAGGGCGGCACCACCGTCAGGGGGCTGGCCGGCGACGGGGTCTGGGACGGCGTGGACTACCCGGCCGACCGGTTCCGCGCCGACGTCGGCGCCCTGGAAGGCGTGTCCCTGCTCGGCACGGGCTCGGTGGCCGACGAGCTGTGGGCCCGGCCGGCCGTCACGGTGCTGGGCATCGACTGCCCGCCGGTGGTGGGCTCGTCGGCGGCCGTACAGGCGAAGGTCCGGGCCCGGGTCAGTCTGCGCGTCCCCCCGGGCGTCGACGCGGACGACGCCCGGCGCGCGCTCACCGACCACCTCGTCGCGGCGGCGCCGTGGGGCGCGCGGGTCGAGGTGGAGGCCGAGAGCGCCGGGCAGCCCTTCCGCGCCCGCACCGACGGTCCGGCCTACCGGGCCCTGGCCGCCGCGATGCGCGAGGCGTACGGGAAGGACATGGTGGAGTCGGGGCAGGGCGGTTCGATCCCGCTCTGCAACGTGCTGGCCGGCCGGTTCCCGGACGCGGAGATCGCGCTGATCGGCGTGGAGGAGCCGGGCTGCCTCATCCACGCGCCGAACGAGAGCGTGGATCCGTCCGAGATCGAGAACATGGCGCTGGCCGAGGCGCTCTTCCTCCGCGCGTACGCAGAATCGCGCTGACCGTGCGTCCCCGCACGGCCCCGCGCCCGACGACGGGAGTCCTCCCATGACCCGGACATACGAACCACCGCCCGAGCGGCCCGCGGACCCTGGGGACCTGCCGCCGGGGCCCCTGAGCATGCTCGCCGGCCTCGCCTGGCAGGCCCTGCTGATCGCGGGTCTGATGGCTCTGGCGCTGGGAGTGATCGTGCTGGTGTGGCCGGAGGCCACGCTCCGCGTCGTGGGTGTGCTGTTCGGTCTCTACCTGCTGTTCAGCGGCGTGATGCAACTCGTCACCGCCTTCGGCACCCATGGCACCACCGCGCTGCGGGTGATGGCCTTCATCAGCGGCGCGGTGTCGATCCTGCTGGGCCTGTTCTGCTTCCGCGGCGCCATGCAGTCGACGCTGCTGCTCGCCCTGTGGATCGGCATCGGATGGCTCTTCCGCGGCATCACGCAGACCGTGGCGGCGGCCTCCGACGAGACGATGCCGGCGCGCGGCTGGCAGATCTTCCTCGGGATCGTCAGCGCGCTCGCCGGCATCGTGCTGATCGTGTCCCCGCTGGAGTCGGCCCGGGTGCTGACCGTCCTGGTGGGCGTCTGGCTGCTGGTGCTGGGGGCGGTCGAGATCGTCACCGCGTTCCGCGTGCGGGCCAGGGCGAAGACGCTGCCCGCCGACGTGTGAACTCCCGCCCCGAGAAGGCCCCGGCCACCCGGCCGGGGCCTTCCGCGCATGCGCTACATTTTGCCGGTCCTTGACCGCGATCATCCACGATCACTCTCCCCTCGGAGCCGGCTCACATGACCGACATCGTCAACGGCCTCGGCCGGGCCACCGCCTACGGCGCACTCGGCGTGGTGCTGCTGATCCTCGGCATCGTCCTCGTCGACCTCCTCACCCCGGGGAAGCTCGGACGGCAGATATGGGAGGAGCGCAACCGCAACGCCGCCCTGCTGCTCAGTTCCGCCCTGCTCGGCATCGGCGGCATCGTCTTCACGTCGATCTGGACGACCTACCACGACTTCGGCAAGGGCCTCGTCTCCACGGCCGCGTTCGGCCTGCTCGGACTGGTGATGATGGCCGTGGCGTTCCTGGTGGTGGACCTGATCACGCCCGGCAGGCTGGGGGCCACGCTGGTGGATCCGCAGCCGCACCCGGCGGTCTGGGTCACGGCGTCCTGCAACATCGCGGTCTCGGCGATCGTCTCCGCCTCCATCGCCTGACCGGCCGCTCGGCCGTTCACCTCTGGGCCGGCTCCACCTCCAGGAACCTCCGCCGCCGCGGTCCCCGGTACAGCAACGCCTCCCAGCCGAGCCGTTCGAGGACGGGCACGCACGCGGCGAGCGCGGACTCCTCCTCGTGCGCGGCCCCGCCGCCGGGCGGCCCCAGCCACTCCACGACGGCGGTGCCGGGCCGCTCGCCGGCGGTGACCCGGTAGCCGGTCGCCACCCGGGCGCCGGAGGCGTCGACGGCGGAGGGTGCGGTCCGTGCCGCCTCCAGGGCGAGAGCGACCGCCCGGACGGGCCGGCGCCGTTCCCAGTCGGCGGGGAACTCCCGCGGATCCCCGCCCCGGTGCCCGGTCAGCCGGCGGATCTGCAGCAGCCCGTCGAGGGCCGCCCGCACCTCCCGGGACCGCTGCTCGGCCGCCTCCGGGGGCAGCGGCGGACCGTCCCCCGTCGCCGGTTCGAACGTCCCGCCGGTCACAGCAGTCGCCGGATGTCACCGCGCACCCGGTAGAAGCCGCCGGAGGCGGCGTGCAGCGCGTCGACCGCGTAGCGCGCGCCGGGTTCCCGGATCGCCCGGGGGAACTGCACGTTCCAGGACCGCTCGTAACCGTCGGTCAGCACGTGCACCCGGGTCCGGCCGCCCTCCTGGACGCACTCGACGACCACCGAACCGGCCGGCGCGGACACGACGGTGGTGACGGCCGAGACGGTCGTCGCCGGCTCGTAGGTGGGCAGGGCCGCGGCAAGCTTGACGTCCCGGGCGACCGGCACCGTGCCCTGCTGCGCGGCGGTGATCGCCGCCTCGCTCGCGTCCACGCACACCAGTGAGCCGTCGGTGTTCACCAGGTAGAGCCGCTCGTCGCGGTACTGCATGGAGAGCGCCGATCCGCCGCCGGTGCCCAGCTTCCACAGCCGGGTGCCGTCCTCGGCGAAGCAGTACACGGAGGAGGCCGAGTCGGCGGCGAAGACGAACCGCCCACCCGGCGAGGTCGCGCAGGAGTAGACGGGGCTGTCGCAGGCGTACACGGCCTCGATCCGGCCGTCCTTCTTCGCGAGGCGCTGCACCTTCCGGCGCGCCGTGCCCGCGTACACGGAGTCGTCCTCCTGCCAGCCGAAGAGGACCCCGCCCTCGGTGGCCGTGTGCCACAGCTCGCCGCCGCCGTCGGGGGCGTACGCCGTCACGCCCTTGGTGTGCCCGTGATAGACGCCCCGGTCGTCGGCCCGCACCATCCAGGCGTGCTCGCCGCGGCCGGTGCGCGACCACTGGTGCTCGTCCTCGTGGTCGATGACGGTCAGCCGGCCGGAGCGGTCGGCGACGTCCAGCACGCCCTCGTGGATGTCGAGCCAGAAGATGTCGACGTCCGTGGCGATGTCGTACGCGGCGAAGGGCAGCTTCGACGAGAGGTCGTACACCCGGCCGTCGTCACATCCGGCGTAGATCCAGAAGTCGTCGGCGACCAGGCACTTCACTCCGTCTGGCAGACTGAACCGGGCCTGTACCTCGCCCGAGTGGCTCAGGGTGTAGACGTCGCCGGACTGGTTCCCGACCCAGCAGCGTTCGTCGTCGACGTGGATGCCGAAGGCCGCGGAGCCGGTGCGGAAGCGCCACAGGACCGGCGCGACCGCGCGGGCCGTCGACGGCGCCGACGCGACCTCGCGGCGGGTGACCGAGCGCGCGGCGCGCTGCCCCTGGACGGCCGGGGCGTATCCCTTGCGGACCTTCTCGCCTATCTTCTTCGCCGCCGCGGCGCGCGCCTTCTCGACGGTGGCGAAGGTCGAGGTCTGCGTCTGACCGGCGGCGCCGATCCGTCCGTAACGGACCGACACCACCAGGTCCTCGACCGTCACTTCGTAGAACTTGTGCGCGCCGCCGCCGTCCTGCGACAGCTCCAGATAGGTCTTCGTCGTCATGTCGAGAACGGTAGGGGGCGCCACTGACATCGGCCTCCCGTGCGGCTCCGGCGCGGGCGGCGGGTCGGCCGCCCGCGTCAGCGGACCGTGGAGGTCGAGCCGCCGCTGGTTCCCGACAATGACACTCCCTCATATTGGTTTGCTGCAAAGAGAGTTGCCGCGGCACGGGACGATTCGCCCACCTCGGGTCCACGCGTCCCGCGTTGGCCGAAGCAACGGTTGTGAAGCCGGGGATCGACTCGTAGCATCGCGGCCGACGCGGCGATCATCGGCATGTCCGGGACAACGGACGAGCGCCGGCCGAGAGCGCCGCTGCACCGTCCACGGCGAACCACAGCGAGAGGGAAGCAGTCATGCTCCGTAAGGCAACGGCGATGCTCGGATCCCTGGGCATCGCGGCGGCGATTCTGGTCGTCGGCGCTCCCACGGCCTCGGCCGGCGGCTACGGCTGCACGGGAAGCCAGATCGCCACCTATCCCGTGAAGTACGGCTCCACCACGTACGGGAACATCTACGTCTACTACGATGCGGCGACCGGCAACAACTGTGCGGTCAACGTCGCCACCACCGCGGGCGGGTACGGCAAGGACAAGTACATGGAGGTGCAGATCACGCGCTGCTCCGAGACCTCCACCTCCTCCACCTGCCATGTGGTGACCCAGGACTACGAGGGCTACTACCCGTTCAAGTACTACGCCGGCCCCGTCACGGTGAACGCCGCCGGCCGCTGCATCAACGTCTCCGCCGAGATCGTCTACGGCGGCAACACCGCGAAGGGCACCAACTACGGCGCCGACCACTGCGGTTGATCCGCCCGGGTGAGCCGCGCGAGTCGTGGAGCACCCCGAACCCCTCCGGGTGACGATCCGGAGGGGTGCCGCGCGACGGTGCGGACGGCGCCCTACCGCGCCGCCCGCCACCAGGCGTAGGTGGACGCGATGCCCTCGCGCAGGCCGATCGCGGGCTTCCAGCCGAGCGCGTGCAGCCGGGACACGTCGAGCAGTTTGCGCGGCGTGCCGTCGGGCTTCCCCGTGTCCCAGCGCACTTCGCCCCGGTAGCCCGTCACATCGGCGACGACGGCGGCGAGTTCGCGGATCGTGAGGTCCTCGCCGCAGCCGATGTTCACGGGCTCGTCGCCGTCGTAGCTCCGCAGCAGCAGGCCGCACGCCTCGGCCAGGTCGTCGACGTGCAGGAACTCCCGGCGCGGCGCGCCGGATCCCCACAGCGTGAGCTGCTCGTGGCCGGCCTCGCGAGCCTCGTGGAAGCGGCGGATCAGCGCGGGCAGGACGTGCGAGGTCGCCAGGTCGAAGTTGTCGCCGGGGCCGTAGAGATTGGTCGGCATCGCGGAGACGTAGGCGGCACCGTACTGCCTGCGGTACGCCCGGATCTGGGCGATGCCCGCGATCTTGGCGAGCGCGTAGGCCTCGTTCGTGGGCTCCAGCGGGCCGGTGAGGAGCGCGTCCTCGGTGATCGGCTGGGCCGCCTCCCGGGGGTAGATGCAGGACGAGCCGAGGAAGAGCAGCCGCCGCACCCCGGCGGCGTGCGCGCCGGCGATCACGCTCAGCTGGATCCGGAGGTTGTCCTCCAGGAACTGCACCGGGCTCGCGCTGTTCGCCATGATCCCGCCCACCTTGGCCGCGGCGAGGACGACGGCGTCCGGCCGGGTCCCGGCGAGGTGGGCCGCGGTCCGGTCCGCGTCGCGCAGGTCCAGTTCGGCGCGCCCGCGCGTGAGCACCTCGTATCCGTCCGCGGTCAGCCGACGGGCCACGGCCGAGCCGACGAGGCCGCGGTGACCCGCGACGAACACGCGGGCCCCCGGGAGCAGGTACGGCGTCGGTCCGGTCGTCGATTCAGTCATGAACCGGATCATGCCAGTCGATCCGGAGCGGAACGTCGCATATCGGCGTGACGCCCCCGGCGTGTGCCCCTCCCGACCCGCCGCCGTGCGGGGGCGTCCGGACCGGACGCCCCCGCACGGCGGTGTCAGACCTCCACGGCGTCGGCCGGGCGGTTCTCCTTGATCGTGATCCGCCCCTTCCTGATGGTCGCGAGGCGCGGCGCGCGACGGGCGATGACGCTGTCGTGGGTGACCATCACGAAGGTCAGTCCGTGCTCCTTCCACAGCCCTTCGAGGAGCTCCACGATCTCGTCGCGCATGGACTCGTCGAGGTTGCCCGTCGGCTCGTCGGCGAGCAGCACCTTCGGGCGCTTCACCAGCGCGCGGGCGATGGCGACACGCTGCTGCTGACCGCCGGACAGCTCGGACGGCAGATGCCCGAGGCGCTCGGCGAGGCCGACCGACTCCAGTGCCTCCGCCGCCCGGCTCCGCCGCTCGGCGGCCTTGAGGCCGAGCGGGACGAGCGCCGTCTCGACGTTCTCCTGGGCGGTGAGCGTGGGGATGAGGTTGAAGCTCTGGAACACGAAGCCGATCTTCTCGCTGCGCACCGTGGTCAGCCTGCTCTCCGGGAGCTTGGCCAGATCGATCCCGTCGAGCAGGACGCTGCCCGCCGTGGGCCGGTCGAGGCCGCCGAGCATCTGCAGCAGGGTGGACTTCCCGCCGCCGGTGGGTCCCTGGATGACCAGACGGTCGCCCTCCCCGATGGTGAGGTCGACGCCGGCGAGCGCGTCGACTCTCTCCTGGCCTCTGCGGTACTGCTTGGTGACGCCGGTGAGTTCGTACATGGTGCAACTCCTGCGGTACGTGAAGGGGTGGGGGGCTACTCGACGCGGCGCAGGGCGTCGGCCGGGCGGAGCCGGGAGGCGCGCCAGGCGCCGAATCCGCCCGCGATCAGGCCGCCGCCGAGGGCGAGCACGACGGCGAGTCCGACGGTCGTGACGCTCACGGGCGCGGTGAGGGCGATGTCGAGGGTGTTGCCTCCGCCGCCCCCGGCGGCCGAGACCATGGGGCCGCCGAAGCCCCGGCCGCCCCCGCCGCCGGGTCCGCCGGTCAGTGCCCGGGAGCCGAGTTCGGCGGTGAGGGTCGGGCTGATCGCGGTGACCAGGTACGCGCCGCCGAGGCCGACGGCGATGCCGAGCGCTCCGCCGATGAGGCCGTTGACGAGGGCCTCGCCCATCACCTGCCGGGTGACCCGGCCGCTCTTCCAGCCGAGCGCCTTGAGCGTGCCGAACTCGCGGACGCGGCGGCTGACGGCGGAGGAGGTGAGCAGCCCGGCGACGAGGACGGCGGCCACGAGGACGGCGTAGGACAGCCACCGGCCCACGTTGGTCGCGAGGTCGGCCGCCGTGTCGAGGGATCCGGAGACCGTCTCGGCGAGATCGGCGGAGGTCGTGACGGTGGTTCCGGCGACGTTCTTCTGGATCGCGGACTTGACGCCGTCGATCCGGGTGGAGTCGGTGGCCTGCACGTAGACCGTGGTGATCTTGTCCTTGGAGTCGGACAGGGTCTGCGCCTGCTTCAGGGGCAGGTAGACCTGGGCGGCCGCCTGGCCGCTGTCGGCCGTGGCGATGCCGATGACCTGGAACGCCACGCCCTTCACGGTGAGGGTCTTGCCGACCGAGAGTCCCTCCTGCTTGGCGTAGGCGCTGTCGACGACCACGACCTTGGCGTCGGTCTCGGTGGTCTTGAAGGTGCGGCCCGTGGTGATCGTGGAGGTGGTGAGGGGACCGAGGTCCGGAGCGGTCACGTCGGTGCCGTAGAGCGAGAAGGAGTCGACGTCGAAGGCGGCGCCGCCGCCGGTGACGGTGTCGCTCCGGCCGGAACCGCCGCCGGAGCCGCCCGGTCCGCCGGGCTGGGCCGGCTGGGCTCCTTCGCCACGCTGGATCTCGCCACGCTTGAACTCGCCGTTGATCTTCAGGTTGGTGAGGCTCAGCCCGCCGACGGCATGGGCGACGCCGTCCTGCTTCGCGACGGTGGCGACGGTGGAGGCGGGGAGGGTCTGGAAGCCCTGGACCATCAGGCGGTCGCTGCTCTGTTCCTCACCGTCGCCCTTGCCCTGGAACTCGAAGCGCGGCCGGTTCGGCTGCTCGCCCGCCTTGGGCTCCTCGCGTGCCTTGGTGACCGTGAGGTCGGTGCCCAGCCCGTACAGGGACTCCAGGACCTGGGTCTGCGCCTGCTTCATGCCGGAGGCCACCGAGTTGACGACGATGACCAGCGCGATTCCGAGCGCGAGCCCGGAGGCGACGACCAGCGCCGCCTTTCTGCGACGGCGCAGTTCGCGCCGGAGGTAGGTGAAGAACATGGGCGCGAAGCTAGGCACCCGGGGTGATGGCCGGATAAGGCAAGGGTGAGAGGCGGATGAGAGTCGGGCCGCGGGCGTCCGGCGGTGCGTCAGGCCGCGTACGACAAGGGGTCCGCGAGGACCTCGCGCAGGACGACGGCCGCCGCCCCGCGAGCCGCGTCCGCGGAGGCCGAGGCGGCGCGCAGTCGGCCCGCGGAGGGGGTCCAGAGGCCGGAGACGACACGGCGGCCGAGTTCGGCCTCGACGGCCGGGCCCAGCCGGGACATCAGGCGCGGGTAGATGCCGCCGAGGACCACCGTCTCCGGATCGAGGAGGTTGACCGCGCCGGACAGCGCGAGGCCGAGCATGGTGCCCGCCTCCTCGACGGCGGCCACCGCGCGTGTCTCGCCGGCGTCGACGCGCCGGGCCAGCTCGTCGACCCCGGCGGGACCGGCGGGCGGGCCCGGGGTACCGACGGGTCCGGCGGCGGCGCCGTCGCCGTCCTGCCGGGCTCCGGCCGACTCGGGACCGTCCGCCGTCGCCGTGCCGCTGGGCTCGGGGACGGCCGCCCACGCCTGCCCGTCGTACGGATCGGAGGCCGGCGCCAGGCCCGCCGCGCGGAGCAGCGCCGCCTGGCCGGCGTACTGCTCCAGGCAGCCGTACGAGCCGCAGCGGCAACGGCGCCCCTGCGGGGAGACCACCATGTGGCCGATCTCGCCGGCGAAGCCGTGTGCGCCGCGCAGGAGTTCGCCGTTCACCACGATCGCGCCGCCCACGCCGATCTCGCCCGTGAGGTGCAGGAAGGTCCGCGCCTCCCCCGCCTCGCCGAACCACAGCTCGGCGAGGGCCGCGGCGTTCGCCTCGTTGTCCGAGGCGACGGCCAGCTCGGGCCGTCCCGGGCGCCGCGCGGTCAGCGCGTCGGCGAACAGCCGGTCGGCGGCCACCCGGTTCCAGCCGAGGTTGGGGGCCTGGTGGACGGTGCCGGCGGAGACGAGTCCGGGCAGGGCGAGCCGTACACCGGCGGCCCGCAGTCCGTGTCCGGCCGCTTCCTCCAGGGCGCGGGCGGCGAGGCCCGCGGCACGCTCCAGGACCTCGGCGGGCCCCGCCGCGCGATTGTCGACGGACTCGGTCAGGCGCACCCGGTCGGTGCCCGTGAGGTCGACGACGCAGACGGACACGTAGTCGACGTTGACCTCGACACCGAGACCGGCGGGGCCGGTGTCCGCGGCCTTCAGGACCGTGCCGGGACGCCCCGCCTGGCCGCTGAAGGTCTTGCCCGACTCGACCAGGAACCCGTTCTCCATGAGCTGTTCGACCAGGGAGGACACGGCCGCCCGGGTCAGCCCGACCCGGGCCGCGACCGCCGCGCGGGTGGTCTCCCCCGCCGCGTGGACGGTCCGCAGCACCAGGCTGAGGTTGTGCCGCCGCACGCTCGCCTTGTCGGCCTTGGGTTCCACCGGCTGGACGCGGCCGGTCCCGGGAGTCTTCGTCATCGTGAGCCGAGCCTAATCGTCCCGCCGAACAGTTCAACCACCGAACTCTTCCTGGCTAGGGTGGAGGCCATGCCCCTTCCGCGCGACTACCGCGGCCAGACCTGTGCCCTCGCCCGCTCGATGGAGATCGTCGGTGAGCGCTGGACCCTGCTCATCGTGCGGGACGCCTTCCACGGGGTGCGCCGCTTCGGGGAGTTCGCCGCCCATCTGCGCCTGCCGCGGGCCGTGCTGACCGACCGGCTCGCCACGCTGGTCGAGGCGCGGGTCCTGGAGCGGCTCCCGGACACCGGACGGCGCGAGGTCTACGGGCTCACGCCGAAGGGCGTCGCGCTCTGGCCCGCCGTCCGCGCCCTCACCGACTGGGGCGACGAGTTCTACGGCGCGGGCGCCGGCCCGCGCCGGGTCTTCCGGCACAGCCTCGACGACGCACCGCTCACCGCCGACGGACGCTGCACCGGCTGCGGCGCGGCGGTCGGGGCGGCCGACACCCTCGTCACCCCGGGCCCCGGCCTCGCTCCCGCGGCCGAGGACGACGACCCCGTCACGGCGGCACTCGCCCGCCCGCACCGTCTGCTCCGGCCCCTGCTCGAACCGCGTCCCCGTACCCGTCCCCGTACAGAGAGAGGTCCCCACTCATGAAGATCCTGATCGTCGGCGCCGGAGCCACCGGAGGGTACTTCGGCGCCCTGCTCGCCCGCGCCGGGCAGGACGTCACCTTCCTGGTCCGGCCGGGCCGGGCCGCGGCCCTCCGCGAGCGCGGCCTGCGCGTGGTGGGGCGCGACGAGGAATGGACCCTCGAACCGCGGCTGGTCACGGCCGGCGCCCTGACCACGCCGTACGACCTGGTCCTGCTGTCCGTGAAGTCCACGGCCCTGGCGCAGGCCGTCGAGGACGTCGCCCCGGCCGTCGGTCCGGACACCGCGATCGTCCCGCTGCTCAACGGCCTGGCCCACGTCGAGGCCCTCAACGCCCGGTTCGGCGCCCCGGCCGTGCTCGGCGGTGTCGCCAAGGTGGTGACGACCCTCGACGACACGGGCGACATCCAGCGCCTCGCGCCGCTCGCCCATCTGACGATCGGCGAGCAGGACGGCTCGCGCTCGCCCCGGGTGGAGAAGATCGCGGCGGTCCTCGGCGAGGCGGGCATCGACGTCCTGGTGCCCGCGGACGTGCTCACCGCGATGTGGCACAAGTGGGTCTTCATCACCACCTTCGGCGCGGTCACCGGCCTGATGCGCGGCACGGTCGGCGAGGTCAACGCCGCTCCGGGCGGGCCGGACCTCGGCCCGGCGGTGCTCGCCGAGGCCGCCGCGGTGTCGGCCGCCGCGGGGCATCCCGTCCCGGAGGCGGAGCGGAAGGCGACGCTGGCCGTCGTCAACGCCCCGGGCTCCTCCATGGTCCCCTCGCTCTACCGCGATCTGACGGCCGGTCGCCCCACCGAGGTGGAACATCTCTTCGGCGACCTGGTCGACCGGGCCCGCGCCCTGTCGGTGCCCACGCCGCTGCTCGACCTGGCGACCCTGCACCTCCGGGTCCACCAGGCACGGGCGCTCGCGGCCGACGGCCGCTGACGTCGGGCCGTACGGCCTCCGGCCGGAGCGGGCATCCGCGCCCGGCCGGCGGTGGCGGCGCTGAGGTCCGGGCCGGCGGTCCGTGACCGCGCCGGCGGCCGGTGACCGTGCCGTGCGAGGGAGCCGGTCCGGGCGTCCGGGTCCTCCGCACGGAGCGCCTGGTTCGGCGGCGGCAGAGCGGGAAAGGATGCGTCGTTCCGGACCCGTGACCGAAGGAGGCGCATGCCGCACCCCTCAGCCTCGTGCCCCGCGCCACCGGGGCGGCCGCGCCGGGAGCCGGCGTGGGTTCGGTAGCCGAGGCGCTGCGGGAGGCGCCGGCCGCTCTGCAGCGCTGGCGGCGCGACCCCGTGGTCGTCCAGACGCTGCGGTCCACGGCCGCGGCCACGATCTCCTACGTCGTCGCCCTCTGGCTCAGCAGCGAACCCGCGCCCCTGACCGCCCCGCTCACGGCCCTCCTTGTCGTCCAGGTGACCCTGTACGCGACGCTCACCACGAGCCTCCGCCGGGTGAACGCCGTCGTGGTCGGCGTCGTCATCGCGATCGCGTTCAGTGTCCTCGTCGGCCTGACGTGGTGGAGCCTGGCCCTGGTCATCCTCGCCTCCCTCGTCGTCGGACGCTTCGTCCGGGTCGAGGAGTTCGTGCCCGAGGTCGCGATCAGCGCGATGCTCGTCCTCGGCGTCACCCAGGTCGCCAGCACGGCCTGGGACCGGGTCCTGGAGACACTGATCGGCGCGGTCGTCGGCCTGCTCTTCAACGTCGTGCTCGTGCCGCCCGTCTGGGTGGACACGGCCGGCGAGTCGATCGGGGACCTGGCCCGCCGGATGCGGCTGCTGCTGCTCGACGTCGGCGAACAGCTCACCGCGCCCGCGCCGGTCGAGCGGGTCGAGGCGCGGCTCCACGAGGCACGGCGGCTGGACAACGACATCGCCGACGTCGACGCGGCGCTGCGCCAGGCGGAGGACAGCCTCCGGCTCAACCCCCGCGTGAAGGAGGGTTTCCTCCATCGCATCGTGCTGCGCACGGGGCTCGACACCCTGGAGATCTGCGCGGTGGTGGTGCGGGTGCTCACCCGCACGCTGACCGACCTGGCCAAGCGACGTCAGGGCGAGGTGCTCTTCCCCCGCGAGACGGGCCTCGTACTGGAGGAGACGGTCCAGCACCTGGCGGACACCCTCGTGAGCTTCGCCGTGCTCGTGACCTCGCCGTCCACCGGAGGGTCCGCGGCGGCCGAGGCGCGGCTCGGCGCGGAGCTCGAGGCCGCCGCCACCGCCCGGCACCGCGCGGCGGGCCTGCTCTGGGAGCAGGCCCAGGACGATCCCGAACTGTGGCATCTGTACGGGGCGATGCTGGCCGAGATCGACCGGGTCCTCGACGAGCTCGACCCGGACCATCGCGGGCGCCGGCTGATGGAGGAACTGGACCGCCACGCCCGCGAGCAGCGGGCGCGCCGCCACCGCATCCGCTCCTTCGCCCGGCCCGGCGGCGGGTCGTAAGACACCCCCTCAAAGCGCGGGCGGGCCGCCCCGCACCGGGAGGAGCGGGCGGCCCGCCGGAGCGGCCCGCCTCAGGACACCGCCCGCTTGATCAGGTCGGCGATCCGTGCCTCGTCGGCACCGGTCAGGTCCGTCAGGGCGTAGCTGGTCGCCCAGAAGGCGCCGTCGTCGAGCGCGGCCAGGTCGCTGAAGCCCAGGGTGGCGTAGCGCGACTTGAACTTCTGCGCGCTCTGGAAGAAGAACACGACCTTGCCGTCCCTGGCGTAGGCCGGCATCCCGTACCAGAGCTTCGGCGTGAGCTCCGGTGCGGCCTCCTTGGCGATGGCGTGGATCCGTTCGGCGAGGACGCGGTCCGCCTCCGGCATCTCCGCGATCTTCGCCAGCACCTCGCTCTCGGTGTCCGCCTTGGCCCCGCGCGAGCCGCGGCGCGCGCCCTTCTTCAGCTCCTGCGCGCGCTCCTTCATCGCGCCGCGCTCGTCGTCCGTGAAGCCGTCGTACTTCTCGCCGGCGGTGCCGTTGCCCTCGGCGGACGTCGTGGTGCTGCTCATGACGGGTTCCTCTCGTGCGTGGCTTGCTCGGGATGGGTCGGGACCTCGGAGTCCGAAGCTTCGGATTGCAGGGCTTCGGGCTTCAGGGCTTCGGAGTTCGGGACCGGGGACGCGGCGCGGCGGCGGCCGCTGGAGAACCGATCGACTGCGGGGCGGCCTCCGCGGCGGTCAGCCGAGCCAGCGGCCGTCGCGCATGAGGTCCCGGCCGCGGAGCTCGTTCGCCTCCCGCCAGGCCTGGACACGCCGCGGCCGGATCAGGAAGTACTGGTACGGCTCGTCCAGCTCGCGCGGGTCGAAACCGGTCCTGGCGGCGAAGGCGTCACCCGTCCCGGCGGCGAGGTCGGCGAGTTCGACCGGCTCTGCGGTGCCGTCCACGACGACGACGTCGCGCGTCGGCCCGAGACCGAGCCGCACGTGGCCGTCGGCCAGCAGGTTCCGGCCGGTGACCGAGGCGCGCGGGGTCGAGACGAGGAAGGCGTCCCCGTCCCACAGGTACGAGAGCGGGATCAGGTGGACTCCCGGGGAGCCCGGCGTCGCGACCCAGACGTCGACGTCGCTCTCCAGCCTCGCGCGGGTGTCCCGCAGCCGCTCCTCGAGCCCTCGCGGCGGCGCGCCTGTCATGGTTTCCTCCGTCGTTCGTGGTGGAGAACCCCGCCGTGCGGCAGGGCTCGTCGGCCAGGTGGCCGGTCGGGTGCCGCCTCGGCGGCCGGTGCGGCCCGCGGCCTCCGGCGTTGCCGGTCGGGCCCGGTCCGTACGGCCGGACCGGCGGGTCGGGCCGGATCAGCCGTGCGGGCCAGTCGGGTCGTGTGGGTGGGTCAGGCCGTGCGGGCCGGCTCCACGGCCTCCCAGGCGAACCCGTCCGGGTCGGAGAAGGCCCCGGCGGCGCTGGAGAGCGCGATCCGGTGCGAGCCGGTGCCCTCCTCGGGGACGCCGACGTCCTTGGCGAGCGCCCGCCGCCCGTACAGCGCGAGCTTCACGGGCGACGAGGGGGCGGCGAACTCGACGTACTTGCGGCCGAAGCTCTTGGCCACCACAAGGCCCTGCTCGACGTAGAAGCGCTTGCTCTCGGCCACGTCCGTGGCGCCCAGCAGGAGGACGAACTCGTCGATGCGCGGCTCGACCGGGGCGGTGTTCTTCCGCGCCGACGTGGCGATCTTGCAGATCGTGCCGTCGGGGGCGCGGACGACGCCGCCGTAGCCCCAGAAGGACTTCGTGGCGGGCTTCAGCACCGTGGCGCCCGCGTCGACGGCCGCCGCGACGAAGTGGTCGACGACGGCGGGCTGCGCCACCGTGAGGGCCAGGGCGAACCCGCGGAAGCCGGTGGTCTCCGCGTCCGAGGCCCGCAGGCGGACGTGGGCGTCCAGGCCGAAGGCGGTGTAGAAGCGGGCGGCGGCCGTGGTGTCGGCCACCTCGAGGGTGAGGGTTTCGATGGAGGTCATGTCGTAGACGCTAGTTTCTGCTCGGTGTCGGATGCTTCTCGATTCCTGATCGGTCGGCCTGCCTGCGCCGGAAGGCGCACCGCCGGTACCGTCGCGTCGGCCGCCGCGTGGTGCCGGTAGGCGTCCGGTGCCACGCCGACCAGCTCGGTGAAACGGCTGCGGAAGACGCCGGGCGACGGGCAGCCCACCGCGGCGGACACCTCGGTCTCGCCGAGACCGCCGCGCCGCAACAGCGCGGTGGCGTGCGCGACACGGCGTGCCGTCAGGTAGCCGTACGGCGATCTGCCGTAGGCGAGCCGGAACTCACGGCTGAGGTGGCCGGGCGGCATGCCCGCGCCGCGGGCCAGCTCCTCCACGTCCAGCGGGCGCGCGTACTCCCGGTCGATCCGGTCGCGGACGCGGCGCAGGTGCGCGAGGTCGAGCAGCCGCTGCGCGGCCAGCCGTGCGCGTTTCCATCCGGGATGACACATGCGGGAACCCCTTCTTCGACGTGCGCGGGTGACGGGTGCGGGCCGGAGGGGGTGCCCGGCGGCCGGTGTCGTGCGGGGCACGACGGCCCGGCCACCGGGGACACGCGGCCCCGACCGGGTGGGTCAGCGGAGCTCTTGGATGCGGACCAGGTTGCCCGCGGGGTCGCGGAAGGCGCAGTCGCGCACGCCGTACGGCTGCTCAGTCGGCTCCTGGACGACCTCGACGTCTCCGGCCTGCACCTTCTCGAAGGTGCCGTCGAGGTCCCGGGTGGCGAGGAGGATCCAGCCGTAGGTGCCCTTGGCCATCATCTCGGCGATGGTGCGGCGTTCGTCCTCGGTGATGCCCGGGTCGGCGGCCGGCGGCGCGAGGAGGATCGAGGTGCCGGGCTGGTCGACGGGGCCGACGGTGATCCAGCGCATCTTGCCCTGGCCGACGTCGTTGCGGACCTCGAAGCCGAGGACGTCGCGGTAGAAGGCGACGGAGGCGTCCGGGTCGTCGTGCGGAAGGGCGGTGGTGTGAATGGTGATGTCCATGACCGTCACGTTAGAGGCGCCGGGTGCCGGACGCTTCTCGATTCCTGATCGGTGCTCCGGGCGTCCCCCGTACGGACCCGGC
Organism: Streptomyces sp. JL2001; assembly: GCF_050917515.1. Taxonomy (NCBI): domain Bacteria; kingdom Bacillati; phylum Actinomycetota; class Actinomycetes; order Kitasatosporales; family Streptomycetaceae; genus Streptomyces; species Streptomyces sp. JL2001. The sequence goes on from NZ_CP169421.1 coordinate 1,178,097, forward strand.
GGGTGTCCGAGCCGGACCCGGCGGGTGTCATGGGTCCGACCCGCCGGCGGTCGCACGTCCCGATCCGGCGGCGGTCGCACGTCCCGATCCGGCGGGCGTCCGGAGTCCTGGCCGGGGCGCGGGAGCGCGACGCCCGTCAGGCGTCGCGCTCCCCGGCTCAGTGGAGGTCGGCCCGGGCGGTGGTGCCGTCGAGGAAGCCGCCCGACTGGTGCTGCCACAGCTTCGCGTAGGCGCCCTCGGCCTCGAGGAGCTCCTGGTGGGTGCCCTGTTCGATGATCCGTCCGCGGTCGAGGACGATGAGCCGGTCCATGGTGGCGACGGTGCTCAGCCGGTGTGCCACCACCAGCGCCGTCCGCCCCTCCATGAGGCGCCACAGCGCGTCCTGCACCAGGATCTCGCTCTCGGAGTCGAGTGCGCTGGTCGCCTCGTCCAGCAGGAGGATCGGGGCGTCGCGCAGGATGGCGCGGGCGAGGGCGACCCGCTGGCGCTGTCCCCCGGACAGCTTGACGCCCCGTTCGCCCACCATCGTGTCGTAGCCGTCGGGGAGCGCCTCGACGAACTCCGAGACGTGCGCGGCCTCGGCGGCCCGCCGGATCTCCGCGTCGGTGGCGCCGGGCCGGGCGAACGCGATGTTGTCGCGCAGCGTGCGGTGGAACATGGCCGGGTCCTGGGGCACGTAGGCGATGAGACTGCGCAGGTCGGCCTGGCGCAGCCGGCTGATGTCCTGCCCGCCGACGAGGATCCGGCCGGCGTCGATGTCGGTCATCCGCAGCAACAGCCGGGTGAGCGTGGTCTTCCCCCCGCCGGACCGGCCGACGAGACCGATCTTCGTCCCGCTGGACACGGCCAGGTCGAGGCCCTCGAAGAGCGGCTTCCCACCCCCGTGGGCGAAGGTCACCTGCTCGAACCGCACGTCGACGGCCCGGCCCACCAGCGGCTCGGGCGACTCCGGGTCGCGCACCGTGGGCGGGTCCAGCAGGAGTTCGGTGAACTGCGCGGCCTCCGTCATCGAGCTCTCCAGACGGCGGTAGATCTGGTTGAACTCGAACATGATCCGGGTCGCGTTCGCGTAGTAGGTGAAGGCGACGACGACCGCCTCCACACCCCGCTCCCCCGCACCGAGCGACAGGGCGAGCACCAGCCCCAGCACGTTGGTCAGTACGGACATCGGCGCGACCAGCGTGTCGATGCGCAGGTTGCCGTAGTCCCACGAGCGCAGCGTGAGGCGCCGGGACTCCGCGACGCGGGACCGGTGCTCCGCGGCCTCGCGGTCCTCGGCGGCGAACGACCGGACCGTGTCCATGTTCATCAGGCTGTCGGCGACGTGCCCGGACACCCGGGCGATCGCCTGCTCGCGCCGGGCGACGAGCGCCTGCCGGCGGCGGATGAGGGGGGCCACGCCCAGCCCCGTGACGGCGATCAGCGCCAACAGCCCGAGCACGAGCAGGGGGTCGTACTGCCACAGCACCACCGAGGCGAACAGCAGCGGGACGACGCTGCCGATGACCGAGAACGTCAGGGTGTCGACGCAGTCCTCGAAGCGGGAGGCGAAGCTCAGGACGCGCTTGGTCAGGGATCCGGCGAAGTTGTCGTGGAAGAACGACGCGTCCTTGGCGAACAGTTCGTCCATGCCGATCACGTACAGATGCTCGATGCCCCGGGCGTCGAGGCGGTTCAGGCAGTGCAGTCCGACGCGCCACAGGGCCTCCGCGAGCAGCAGGACGCCCGCGAAGCCGAGGATGTACGGCAGCGTCGGACCGATGCCGGCGGCTCCGCCGTGGTCGCCGGCGATCCGTCCGACGAGCTTGGCGACGACCAGTGGCGCGAGGTAGTGGATGCCGATGTTGCCGAGGGCGGGCAGCAGCATCGCCGGCACGGTCAGCCACCGGAGCCGGGCCAGTTCCCGCCCGTAGAAACGTAGTGCGAGGAGTACGGAACCTTTGCTGGGTAATCCTTCACCTGATGCGGACAATCCCATCCCAACCCTATGCAGTGGTGACAGTCGGTGAGGAAACGGAGTCTCCCGCAGGGACGTCGGCCGCGTCCAAGCCTTTTCCGGGAGTGGCTGATTCACCTCCCCCGGGGGTGGCCGACGGGTCACCGACGAGGGGTCGGCCACCCCGCCCGACCCCTCTGACCTGTGAAGACCCCGTGAATGAGACGATCATGACGGGACGGCAGGGGTTACGCTCACCAAATGAAACTCATGTTCGGACGAGGAAAACGTCTCGCCCAGTTGTCACTCGGTGCGGCCGTAGCCGCCTCCGTGCTGCTCCCCGTCCAGCCCGCCCAGGCCGCCTCCGGCCTGGACCCGTTCACCGCGAACTTCACGCTCACCCGCGTGGACGGCGACAAGACCGGCCTCGTCGACTCCGCCGAGGCCGCCGGCGTCGCCAAGGCGTCCGTCACCGACGTCCTGGGCACCCGCACGGGCCGCCCGGGCCTCTGCCACGCGACCGGGCTGAACGGCGCCCTCAAGCCCGGCGGGTTCTGCTGGGACGACGAGGACGACCGGTCCAACTACGCCGACGCCGCCGGCGGCTGGATGCCGCAGGGCTTCGCCGGTTCGCACGCCGCCACCGCCGACGGGCTGTACTCGGGCCGCTCCCTGACGGTCACCTCCTGGTACCACGGCACGTACGTCTCGGACCGCACGCCGACGACCGTCGAGGACTACGCCCGGGTCTCGATCGCCGAGTCGGCCGGTGGCCAGGTCACGTACGGCCACATCGCGCTGGTGGAGCCGGTCAGCGGCAACTTCCAGCCGCTCCGGTGGAACTCGCACTCGGACGGGGTCGCCTGGTACGGCAACCGGCTGTTCGTGGCCAACGGCGCGGAGCTCCAGGTCTTCGACCTCACGCGCATGTGGCGGATGAACGACACCACGAGCGCCCTCACCCGCCTGGCCGCCGGCAAGACGTCGGCCCGGTTCCACCTCTGGGCGATGCCGCTCGTCGCCCGCTACAGCACGATCTCCACCGCCGCGGTCGACAACCCCGCCACCGCCTTCGTCAACAACAGCCCTCGCGCCTGCGGCCCGTCCGTCAACAGCGAACTGTGCCTGAGCAGCCTGAGCATCGACCGGTCCGGCGCGACGCCGGCCCTGGTCTCGGTGGAGAACCGGAACGGCGCGGGGGCCCGCATCGTCCGCTGGCCGCTGTCGGCCCTCGGTACCGGCACCCCCACGACGGTGGCCTCGGAGACCACGGGCTACAGCTCTCCCGTGTGGGGCATCCAGGGCACCGCCACGGACGGCACCACCTACTACATGAGCGGCACCTGCCCGACGTACTGGCCGGGCGGCACCGAGCCCTACTCCTGCATCCACGCGGCCAAGCCCGGCGAGGCCCCGCACGTCCTCACCCAGGCGCCGCAGCTGACCCAGGGCCTCTCCTGGGACCCCCACGCCAAGCGGCTCTGGGGCGCCAACGAGGCACTGGTCGACTCCACCGGACCGCGCCGGGTCGTCTTCAACGTCGAGCCCGACGCCGGCAAGCCCGTCGACGGCTGGAGCTGGCTCACCAACTTCCACCGTGCGGGCTCCGTCTGCGCGACGCCCCAGGGCGACGGCACCGCCAACGGCACCCCGATCACGGTGTGGCCCTGCACGGGTTCGGACAGCCAGCGGTGGAAGTACGAGAACGGCCTGATCGTCCACCGGGCGAGCGGCAAGTGCATCACCCCGGAGGCGAACGGCGCCAACACCAACGGCGCGCTGCTGACCCTGTGGACGTGCAACCCGTCGAGCGACGTCCAGCGCTTCTCCCCGTCGGCCGACGGCAGCGCCGTCAACGCCTACGGCAAGGCCATCACGCCGAAGGGCAACTCCCTGGGCAACGGCGTCTGGCTGACCCTGTGGACCCAGGGCAGCCCCACCCCCGACGTCCAGGACTGGGTGATCAAGGGCTTCTAGACCGAGAAGACCGCCCGGACAGGACCTGCCCATGGCCCGGTGACGCGGTCGGACTCCCGCACAGCCATCCGCCCGACGCGCCGAAGGACCTCCTGGTGACAACGCTTCGAGAGATCACAGCCCTGCTGGGCGAACCCCGGTTCAACTGGACGGATCCGGCTCCGTGGCTCGAGTTGGAGCAGGAACTCGGTATCGGGTTCCCCGCCGACTTCCGCGAGATCGTGGACGCCTACGGTTCGATCGAGATCAACCGGCAGCTGTACCTGAAGCACCCCGCCGGCCATCTCCTGCACGGCCTGGGCAGGTTCATCAAGGACGATCTCGACCTCTGGCGCGAGGAGGACATGGCGGAGTTCCTGCCGAGCCCCGTGGGCGCGAACCCCGGGGAACTGATGCCGGTGGCCACCGCCACGACGGGCGAGGCGGTCTTCCTGCGCGTCCCCGACGACCCGGCGTCGCCCTGGCGCGTCGTGGTCCAGGAGTTCGACAGTCCGGCCTGGACCCTCTACGAGATGACCTTCGGCGAGTGGCTGCTGGCCTATCTCCGGGGCAGGGACGTGACGTTGTGCTCCCGCGACCGGGCGCCTGACGGCCCGTTCTACACGTTCCTGCCCTGAGGGCCGTCCCGGTGACGGGGGGCCGCCACCGTACGAGGACGGCGACGGCCCCTACCGGAGCTCCCCTGCGCGGCACCCGGTCAGCCGGTCGTCCTGACCGGGGCACTGCCGCGGCCCCGGTCCCGGCCGCTGAGCTCGGCGTCGAGCGTCTCCTGGGCCACGCGCATGGCGTCGGCGTACACGGGCTCACCCAGCCGCTTCCACATCTCCTCCTCGGAGACGTCCTCCACGCGGCCGACCACCCACCAGATGTTGCCGAAGGGGTCCTTGACCCGGCCGCCGCGCTGTCCGAAGGCATCGTCGACGACGGGGGTGACGACCCGGCCTCCGGCGGCCACGGCCCGGGAGACGGCGTGGTCGGGGTCGGGAACGAACACGCGCAGCAGACTCGGCATGGCGGGCCAGTCGGCGTGCCGGTCGAAGGCGAGCACGACGGTGTCGCCGATCCGGATCTCCCCATGGCCGATCGCACCGTCCTCGGTCCGCACCCGCGCCAGCTCCGCACCGCCGAACACCCGGGTGACGAAGTCGAGGAAGGCCCCCGTGTCGTCGGTGACGACCCAGGGCGCGACAGTGGTGTATCCGACGGGCGCCGCGCTGTCGGTCTGCTCGGGCATCGTGATCCTTCCGTCGATGTCGGTTGACGGCAGCGACGGTAGGCGAGGAGTAGGTCGGATTCCGTCCTAGAAAAAGCGGTGTCGGGTCACCACCGGGGGATGAGCGGCGTGTCGGGTCACCACCGGGCGATGAGCGGCGTGTCCGGTTCGTGCTCACGCCAGGCTTCGGCGAGGCGGACGAGGCGGTGGGGGGCGGCGATGCCGCGCACGGTTGTGATCCTCCCGTCGGTGAGGTCGAACGTCACGGCGCCGACGACCCGGTCGCCGGGCACGAAGAGGATGGCGGGGGCGCCGTTGACGAGCGCGTAGTGGACGGCAGGCGTGCCGCCGGCGAGTCGCCGTTTCGCGGGGGTGGGCTTGAAGCCGGCCCGCGCGATGGCGGCGATGCGCTGCGGGGTGTCGTACCGCAGCAGCTTCCGGCTCAGTCCGGCGCCGTCGGAGATCGCGGTGGCGTCGTCGGTGAGCAGCGCGACCAGCCGTTCGACGCGGCCCGAGGTGGCCGCGGCGAGGAATTCCTCGACGATCCTGCGGGCGGACGCCGGGTCGACCTCGCCGCCGCGGCGCGCGGCGGTGATGCGGTGCCGGGCCCGGTGGAGGTGCTGCTGGCTGGCGGACTCGGTGATGTCGAGGATCTCGGCGACCTCGGCGTGGCTGTAGGAGAACGCTTCGCGCAGGACGTAGACGGCCCGCTCGTGGGGTGACAGGCGCTCCATGAGGGTCAGCACGGCCAGGGACACCGATTCGCGCTGCTCGAAGGTGTCGGCCGGGCCGAGCATCGGGTCGCCGTCGAGGAGCGGTTCGGGCAGCCAGGCGCCGACCGTGCGTTCGCGGCGGGCGTGTGCCGAGCGGAGCCGGTCGAGGCACAGGTTCGTGACGACCTTGGTCAGCCATGCTTCCGGCACCCTGATCCGCTGCCGGTCGGCGGCCTGCCAGTGCAGGAACGCGTCCTGCACGATGTCCTCGGCGTCGGCGGCCGACCCCAGCAGCCGGTACGCCAGCGAGGCCAGCCGGTTGCGACCGGCCTCGAACCGGCCGGCGTCGAAGCGATCAACGGCGGTGCTGTCCACGCGGACCACCTTAGGTGCTACGCGATCGCCTTCTCGGCGGAAGCTTCCGGCGAGAAGGCGGCCAGGTGGCGCTTGCGCCTGGGCAGGCCGAAGGTCGGGTGCGAGGTGGTCCACAGCGACATGCCGAGGATGCCCGCCTTGATCCGCGCGGCCTTCCGGCCGCCCAGGTACTTCGGCTTCGCCCGCCCCTCGTCGTCGACCATCTGCAGGATCCCGTCCCGCCGGCCGAGGCTGATGTGGTTTCCGTGGTACTCCAGCCTGGCGTTCGGGATCTCACGGCCGGTCAGCCGTCCCACGATCGCGGCCGTGGCCTGGAGGCCGGTGTAACCGGCCGAAGCGCAGGACATCGGCAGCGGCCGGCCGTTGTCGCCGATCGCGTGGACGCTGTCACCGACGGCGTAGACGTTCGGGTGCGAGAGCGACCGCATGGTGCGATCGACGACGATCCGGCCTTCCTCGGTGACCTCCAGCCCAGCGACGGCGGCGAGGGGGCTGACCGCGAACCCGGCCGTCCACACGGTCGCGTCGGACGCCAGGACGGTGCCGTCGGCACACAGCACCCGTGTCGCTTCGACGGCTTCGACGGCGGTGTGCTCCAGGACGGTGACGCCCAGCCGGTCGCAGGCCCGGCGCAGATGGCCGCGGGCCCCGGCGGAGAGCGGGGCGCCCAGCTCGCCCCGGGCGACCAGTGTCACCGACAGGCCCGGCCGGGACTCGGCGATCTCGGTGGCGGTCTCGATGCCGGTCAAACCGTCGCCGACGACCAGCACTTCCCCGCCTTCGTCCCGCCTGCTCAGGCCGTCCAGGCGTTCGCGCAGGCGCACCGCCGCCGGACGACCGGCGACGTGGAAGGCGTGCTCGGCGACGCCGGGGACGCCGTGGTCGGCGACGTGGCTGCCGAGCGCGTAGAGAAGCGTGTCGTAGCCGAGCTCGCCGCCGCCTTGGGCGTCGGCCACGGCGACGGCCCGGCGCTCGGGGTCGACGGCGGTGACACGGGCCAGGCGGAGCCGGATCCCGGTGCCGGCGAAGACGTCGGCGAGCTGTGGAGCCTCGATCTCCTGGCCGGCCGCGAGCTGGTGCAGCCGCAGCCGCTGGACGAAGTCCGGCTCGGCGTTGACCACGGTGATCTCGGTGTCCGCCGGGGACAGCCGGCGGGCCAGGGTCCCGGCCACGTAGGCCCCGGCATAGCCGGCGCCGAGGACGACGATGCGGTGCTTCATGTGATGCTCCTGTCGGTTCGCTTGCTCCCGGTGACTTGAGCGGAGCAGCGCCTCGATTTCTGACAGGAACCGCGTGTGACGTGGATCACATGACGCAGGAGCGCCGTCCGACGACGCTCGTGACGCGGAGGCGGCAGGGACGGCGGCGCGGACGCAGGCCGAGCCGGCCAGGTGATCCGATGCCGATCACCGCCGTCCGGCCGCTCCCCCGAGGCGGAAGGGCGGCTCGACCGCGGGGAGGACCCGGCCGGCGCCTGCAGGTACGAGGACGAGTCCGGCGACGGGCGGGGCGGCCTCGGCGACCGCCGGCCCACCTGACGGTGCTCGCAGCACTCAGCTCCAGTGGAACTGGTCCCGGTGTGCGGCCAGCCAGGTGGAGAAGTCCTGGAGGGCCGGGTTGAGGGCGCGGACCGCGTCGAGATCGCGGGCGCCCGTGAAACGGGCCTCGCAGTCGGCGTAGAACTGGAACATGTTGCCGGCCTCGTCGGCGCCCGGGAATCCCAGGGCGCGGAACGCGTCCGGTGTCAGAGGCCGATAGCGGACGGGCTGTCCGAGCGACTCGGAGAGGGCCGCGGCCATGTCGGCGACGGGCAGGTGTTCGCCCGCGATGCTGACGGTGGCGGGGATGAAGTCGGTGCCGCGCTTGAGGATGGCGAGCGCGGTCTTCCCGATGTCCTCCACGGCGATGCCGGCGAGCCTGCGGTCGCCCATCGGGAAGTTCAGCTCGAAGGCGCCGTCCTCGCCACGCTGCGGGGCGAACGCCCCGAACAGGTTCTCCCAGAAGAACGTCGTGCGCAGGAAGGTGGTCGGTACGCCGTCGTCGGTGAAGTAGTGGTCGGCTTCGGCCTTGCCGTCGAAGTGGGGGACCTTGTAGGAACGCTGGAGCGTGGGCATCCGCTCGTCGTCCAGCGGAATGCACTCGCGGGTGTCCTCCAGGGTGGACCAGATGGCGTGCTGCACGCCCGCCCGCGACGCCGCCCGAGACAGGGCCGCCGCCTGGGCCTTCTCGTGGGCCGCGTCCATGTCCTCCCAGAAGTTGGTCACCAGGTACGCGCCGTACGCGCCGTCGAGTGCGGCGACCAGGCTCTCCTCGTCGTCCAGATCGGCCCGGACCACCTCGACCCCGAGCCGTTCCAGCTCCTTGGCCCGGTCCGAGTCCGGCCGACGGGTCACCGCGCGGACCACGAAGCCACTGTCCCGGTCCGCGAGGATCGCCCGTGCGAGCGAGCCTCCCTGGTTCCCCGTCGCGCCGAAGACGGTGACGGTTCGCTGCTCGGTCATCGCCGCACTCACTTCCTGATTCCTTCGGCACGTGTTGCGTGCCCGGCCGGGCCCACCGCGCTGCGAAGACTACGTCCGCGGGGCAGGCCCCGACCGGCGGTACACGCCGACGCGGCCCGGATGGACGTACCTGGCGACGGTGAAGACGGCCGGCTTCCACCCGCCGTCCCGCCGGGCGACCCGGACACGCTGCACACGTGCCGCTCGGACACCCGCACGGTGACGCCGGCTCAGGCGGTACGTCCCGACGGACCCCCTGCTCCCCGCCCCGAACGCGGTCTCGTACGTCGACAATCCGACTAGGTGGATCAATCCGCATCACGACCCGGACCGGGAGAGGGATCCGGGGGCGCACCCACACAGCGGTGACGACTACAAGTACGGCATGCCGCCGGACTGGATGACCCATGTCGCTGCCGCGGTGGGTGACCGGGGAACGACCCTGTCCATCACCCTGGACGGAAACCCGACATTTCGAAGCTTCCGAAGCACATGAGGTGAGAGCAGGGAGATGACGGACAACGCTGACGCGCGGAGTGCCGCGGAGATCGTGGACGAGGAATGGCGCCTTCTCCTCGGCGGGAGTCACGACCTGATCGACGGGGAAACCGTCCGCGCGGCTTCTGCGCAGCCGCGGCTGCGACGGCTCTTCCCCCTGGTCAGTCACGGAGTCATGTACTTCAGTGGCTGCACCGGAATGCCGGCCGCCCATGTCGGGGGGCAGGTCTGTCCGCGAGGTACTGACGGACGGTTCCGGGTGCGCGGACCCAGGGGCGTGGGGACCCTCGGCAGGGCGGAGACCCGGGAGGAGGCGTTCGCGCTGGTCGTCGCCAACCTCCCGGAGGAGTGCGGGCCGGCCGTGCTCGGAGGCGCGGGCCGAGTCTGACCGCGGGTGCGAGGTGCCGCGGCACCGCCGTCGGCGGTGTTCACCGTCCAGGATCACGTCATGGAACCGACGATCCTGCGGTCGAGGCGCCGGCGTCTCCTGCGGTCGGAGACCTTGACTCACAAGCCGTGCCGGGCTCCCCGAGACGGTCAGGAGTACCAGTCAGCCTCCGCCGGCCGTGCCCGGCGGGGCACCTCCCGGGCGGCCATCGGCGTGCGTTCGCCACCCGAGAGCAGGGTGCTCGCCGGATCGCCGCCGAGAGCGCCCGGGAGCGTCACCTCGACCTCTATGCTGCGCGGCGGGTCGGTGGGCAGGATCGTGGTCATCACCGTCTTCTGGGCGTGGTGGCCATGGGCGCGGACGGCGGCGACCTGCTTCCCGTCCACGAGGAGCTCCAGCTCCCGCGCCCCGCCCATCCGCAGGCCCACGGTGACCGAGCAGCCGGAGTACTCGCAGTGAAAGTGATACTCGCGGCTCATGATTGCCTCCCTGAAGCGCCCGGCAACAAAGCCTCCTGCCTCCATCGTGGCACCGGATGGTGGCTGCGTCAGCCCCTGGATCCGGCTCCTGCGGTCCGTCACCGCCACGCCACCCCTCCCGACGACCACACCGCCGTCGCCGCGCACTGGCGGGCGCCGTCGTCGCGACTCTCGGACAACGACAGCCACTGCGGCCAGACCAGGACCAGGTGGTCGAGCCCGTCCGGCGCTCCGATCGCATTGCCGCGGAGCAGGGGCGACCAGCGCGAGTACCCCAGCATCGCGGTGGGGCCTCCGTGTTGGTCATCCATCAGCCGAGCCCGCGCAACGGAAGCCGATGTTGCCGGTGGAGGAGTCGGGAGTGTTGGGCATCCGGGCGGAGACCCGGTAACGGCGGCAGTACGAGGCGTGGCAGAGATAGGAGCCGCCGCGAAGCGCGCGCACGATGCCGGTCGGTGGGCCGGCCGGGTCCTCGCGGGGGCCGGTGGCGTGCCAGACGGGGTGGAACCAGTCGGCCGTCCACTCCCAGACGTTTCCGGTCATGTTGTGGAGCCCGTAGCCGTTCGGGGGGAAGGCGTCCACGGGACAGGTGCCGAGGTAACCGTCCTCGAGCGTGTTGTGGTCGGGGAAGGATCCGTTCCATACGTTCATCCGGTGGCGGCCGCCGGGGCGGATTTCGTCGCCCCAAGGAAAGGGCTGCTGTTCGAGCCCGCCGCGGGCGGCGTACTCCCACTCGGCCTCGGTGGGCAGCCTTCTGCCGGCCCAGGTGCAGTACGCGAGGGCGTCGTTCCAAGAGACGTGCACCACCGGGTGCTTCGTACGTCCGTCGAGGTCGGAGCCGGGGCCGTATGGGTGCCTCCAGTCGGCGCCGAGCACCTCGCGCCACCACGGGGCGGCGGCGACCGCACGGGTGGGCGGGAAGTCGTCCGGCAGCAGGCCGCCGAAAACGAACGAGGCCCCGTAGCGCTCGGCATCGGTGACGTGCCCGGTGGCGGCCACGAACGAGGCGAAGCGGGCGTTGCTCACGCAATGCCGATCGATGACGAAAGGCTTGACCCGGACCCGGCGCACCGGGCCCTCGCCGTCCGCAGCGTAGGCGAGGCCGTCATCGCTGCCCATCCGGAACCAGCCACCGTCCAGCCGGATCGGTCGCGGGCCGGCGGGGGGCACGCCGGACGGCTCGGCCGGCCGTGTCGGGGTAGTCGAGGCTTCCGACTCACCGGGCGCCTCCGGGCGGCGGCCGGGGGTGCAGCAGGAGGGAGTATCTCGTGTCATGTGCTCGGCTTCTCCGCTTCCTGGTGGCCGAAGGAGTCCACGTCGTACATGGTCCATTCCTCGCATGACGGACCGGCTTCCGCAGTCCCGGGCTGTCGCATCATCCAGACGCATGCGCGCAGAATCCCGGCCGGAAGAGCACGGCCAGCCGAAGGGCCGGCGGACGAAAAGCGACGTACCGTCGGGCCGGCGACCTCCAGGGCATGACCGGCAGCCGGATCTTCAGTGTCCCCGGGTCGGTCGCCGGGAAGGCGTAGCCCCGGGTGCGGTAACTGTTGCGGTGCGTCCCAATGGAAGGCGAGCGGCAGCCCGGCCGTCGAGTCCTCTGGAGCGCCATGAGCGCAGCCTTCCTGAGCCGCCTGCGTCCGAACCGCCCCAAGAGGCACCGTCGCACGTCCCGTCCACCAAGGGCCGGACGGGTGCCTCACGTGCTGGCCGGATCGCGATGGGCATCCTCTCGGCCCTGCTGATCACGCTCACCTGCATCCTCGTGCCGGTCTCCCTGCTCACCGTCTGGGTGCACGACATCGTGCTCGACACCGACAGGTGCGTCTCGACCGTCGAACCCCTCGCGACGAACCCGGCGATCGAGGCCGCCGCCGCGAACCGCATCACCCGCGCGGTCGACGTCAAGGTGAACGGCGACGAGGTGACCTCGGACGTGGCCGCCTGGCTGCAGGCCCAGGGTCTGCCGCCCCGCGCCGCCGCAGGGATCAAGTCCCTCGGCCCGAAACTGGACGAGGCCGTCAACGACGTGGTCGACAAGGCGGCGACCCGATTCGTCGAGAGCGACCGGTTCGAGACCATCTGGACCGATGCCAACCGCGCCGCGCACAACGCGGTCGTGCACGCGCTCACCGGCCACGGCCGGGGAGCGGTGGACGTCAGCGACGGCACCGTCGCATTGGACGTCGGCACCGCCGTGGAGACGGTCAAACAGGACCTCGTGGACGCCGGCCTCGCACCGGCGGAGAAGATCCCCACCGTCAACAAACAGATGGTGCTCTTCAAGTCCGACTAGGTGGAGAAGATCCAGGGCGCGGCCCACACACTCGACGTCCTCGGCAACTGGCTGCCCGTCCTCACGGTGGCGCTGGGCGCAATCGGCGTGCTGCCCGCCCGTCGGCGCCGCCGCGCACTCGTGACCACGGCGCTGGGCGCGGCCGGCGGCGCCCTGGTCCTCGTCATCGGGCTGGTCATCGCGCGCCACTACTACCTCGACCACCTGCCCGCCCATGTGCAGTCGCCGGATGCCGCCGCGGCGGTCTTCGACACGCTGCTGCGCTTTCTGCGGGTCAGCGCACGCACCGTGATCGTGCTCGGCGTCGTGGTGGCCCTCGGGGTGTACCTGACCGGCACCGGCCGTCTGCCGCGCGCCGTGCGCGGGAGGGCGGACCGTATGGCCGACTCCGCCGCGCGCTGGGGCAGTGCCCACGGAGTGCACACCGGACGGGACGGCACCTGGACTGACTCCTACCGGCGCTGGATCGCCCTCGGCGTCGTTCTCGTGCGCAGGCAGGTGCCACTCCACACAAGCCCTCTTGAGGAGCGGGTGGCTGCTGACGCGCGCGACCTCGACGATGCAGCAGGAGTATGGAGGCGACGCTCGCGACCGTTCATCCGGTGATGTCGTTGTCTCGCATCCTGGTCTGACGGCCCGACAGACTCACCACCGCCCCAGTCAGCACCAGCGGCCGGGCCTCGCCCACACGCGCAGCCCTCTGCCACGGACACGTCCGGGCGGGCCCCAAGGGAGCATGCATGTGGCAGAGCGGAGGTGCTGCCCGGCCTCCGACGTGGCAGCCTGGATATGGAGTCTCCGACCAGGTCGCCCGATTCGGCGACGAGGTCTTTCTCGAAGGAGCTCGAACATGGCCAGCAACGTCAGCGGAGCGCGTGGCCAGACTTCGCCGAGGCGGTTCGCAACCGGCTGGACCTTCTTCGCCGCAGTTCTGATGATCTTCGGCGGCACCATGGCGATCTTCCAGGGCATCGCCGCCATCGCGAAGGACGACCTCATCGTCGTCACCCGCGACTACGCCTACAAGATGAACACCACCGGCTGGGGCTGGATCCACCTCATCCTGGGCGTACTCATCATCCTGGCGGGTCTCGCCCTCTTCACCGGCGCCCTGTGGGCGCGCATCATCGGTATCGCCCTCGCCGGGCTCGGTATGATCGCCAACTTCCTGTGGCTGCCCTACTACCCGTTCTGGGCCGTCGTCCTGATCGCCATCGACGCCTTCGTGATCTGGGCTCTCTGCGCCGGAACGACCAGAACAACCGAGCAGGATTGATGCGCCGCCGCCGGTCCGCCACGCGCGAGACCGGCGGCGCACCGCCGACCGAGAGCGCGCCTCAAGCCGAGTCCTGCGCCCAACGGTGGTCCGGTCGTGCCGCCGCGGTGCCTCGACCGTAGGGGCGTGGGTGATCCGGCAGGACCGAACGCGCGCGGACGCGGACAACGGTCCGGTCGGGACCGATCCGCAGAGGAGAAGGGCATGGCGAAGGACTTCAGGGGGAAGATCGCCCTCGACATCCACGACTCGGAGCCGGACTGGGAGCCGTTCTTGGCGCCGAAGGCACCCAAAGACGCCCCGAACGTGCTGGTGATCGCCTGGGACGACGTCGGCTACGGGACCATGGACTGCTTCGGTGGCCCGGTGAGAACTCCGACGATGTCGCGGATCGCGGACATGGGCGTGCGGTACTCGAACTTCCACACCACCGCACTCTGCTCCCCGACCAGGGCCTCGCTGCTGACCGGCCGCAACGCAACGTCGAACGGCATGGCCACCATCGCCGAGTTCAGTGCCGGCTTCCCCGGGATCTCCACCCGCATCCCGTTCGAGAACGGTTTCATCTCCGAGGTCCTGGCCGAGCGCGGCTACAACACGTACTGCGTCGGCAAGTGGCACCTCACCCCTGGCGAAGAGACCAGCATGGCGGCCTACAAGGGGCGCTGGCCTCTGGGGCGCGGCTTCGAGCGGTTCTACGGCTTCCTCGGCGGCGAATCGAGCTGCTGGTATCCGGACCTGGTCCACGACAACCACCGGACCGAGCCGCCGGCCACTCCCGACGAGGGCTACCACATCGCCAAGGATCTGTCGGACAAGGCCATCGCGTTCATCAAGGACGCCAAGGTCGTCGAGCCCGACAAGCCGTTCTTCATGTACCTGGCGCTGGATGCGGCCCATGCGCCGCATCAGGTCTTCAAGGAGTGGGCCGACGCGTACAAGGGCGTGTTCGACGAGGGTTACGAGGCGATCCGGACGGAGATCCTCCGGCGTCAGAAGGAGCTCGGCCTGCTGCCCGAGGACACCGGACTGTCCGCGATCAACCCGCATGGCGAGCCTCAGGTGACCGGCCCGGACGGGCAGCCGTGGCCGAGGCTGGACACCGTCCGCCCCTGGGACACACTCGGCGACGACGAGAAGCGGCTGTTCATCAGGATGGCCGAGGTCTTCGCCGGCTATGTCTCCTACAGCGACGACCAGCTCGGCCGGGTGATCGACTTCCTCGAGGAGGCTGGCGAACTCGACAACACGATCATCGTGGCCGTCTCCGACAACGGCGGAAGCGGCGAGGGCGGGCCCGACGGCACGTTCAACGAGTGGCGGTTCTTCAACGGCCTGAACACCCCGACCGAGCTGTCCCTGGAACACATCGACGAGCTCGGCAGCCCAGCCTCCTACAACCACTACAACACCGGATGGGCGTGGGCGTTCGACACCCCGTTCCCGTACTGGAAGCGCTGGGCGGGCTACGAGGGTGGCGTGGCCGACATGTGCCTGCTCGCCTGGCCCGCCAAGCTCAAGGCGCGCGGCGAGGTGCGCCAGCAGTACGTCCACGCCGTCGATGTCGTCCCCACGCTCTACGAACTGCTGGACATCGAGCCGCCCTCCGTGCTCAAGGGGTACCCGCAGAACCCGATCGAGGGCGAGAGCTTCGCGGCCTCGCTCACCGACCCCACCGTGCCGGGAAAGCAGACCCAGTTCTACGCGATGCTGGGACAGCGCTCGATCTACCACGACGGATGGCTGGCCTGCACCGTGCACCCGCCACTGAGCGGCTGGGGCGGCTTCGCGCACGACCGGTGGGAGCTGTACAACCTGACGAAGGACCGCGCGCAGTCCACGGATGTGGCGGCGCAGGAGCCGGAACGACTCGAGACGCTCAAGAGCCTGTGGTACTACTACGCGGGCCGCTACCACGGGCTGCCGCTCGACGACCGTACCGCGCTCGAACAGACCCTGGCCGAGCGCCCGCATGGCACTCCCCCGCGCGAACGCTACGTCTACTACCCCGACTGCGCCTCGGTGCCCGAGCAGTCAGGCGTCGTGATCAGCGGCCGTTCGTACACCATCGCCGCGGGTGTCGACATCGAGTCGTCCGACGCCGAGGGCGTCGTGTACGCCCATGGCGGCATCGCCGGCGGCCACAGCCTCTACGTCAAGAACCGCCGCCTGCACTACGCGTTCAACTGGGTGGGCACCCACCTGCAACACGTGGAATCCGACCGTGAGATCAAAGCGGGCAGGCACGTGCTCACGGCCGAGTTCACCGCGAGCGGACGCAGCGCCGATCCGGCGATGCCGGGTGCGTCTGGAACCCTCACCCTGTACATCGACGACCAGCAGGTGGGCAGCGGTGACATCGTCACCCAGCCCGGCTACTTCTGCGTCGTCGGGGACGGGATCTGCGTGGGCCGCGACGACGCCTCGTCCGTCACCCCCGACTACCGGGCACCGTTCCGCTTCACCGGCGGCACCATCGACAAGGTCGTCGTCGACGTCTCCGGCGAGCGGTTCGTCGACCACGAGGCGCAGGTCCGCGGCTGGTTCGCGATCGACTGACCATGCAGACGCCCGCATGGAACGGGACGGAGAAGCGGCCCTCCAGGCGGCAACCGCCGGTGCGACCGCGGGCCCCAGCACTTACGGCCGAGGGCCACCACAGTCCGGCCGCGCTGACGGCGAGTCCGGGCCTGCGCCACGGCCGCCCGTCCCAGGCTCCTGGAACCTGCGACCACCAGAGTAGAGGTCGCTGGCGCGACCACCGCGGCGGTCGCCGGCCGGACTGTCCGCCGTTGCGTCGCGCTGCCGTGCCGCCCGGCGACTTCGCGATCCTTGGTCCCTTCCTGGCTCGTCCGTGCACTACCGCGCTGTTGACGGGGGCCCGGCGTGGTCCCCTTCCGGCAGGCCCTCACGCAGGTGCGGCCGTGCGGCAGCGACCTTCGTGTGCCAGGCGCCGTAACGGTTCGCGAGGACGACGGCGGAGATGCCGTGCAGGAGGATGCTCAGCGCGACGGTGACCGCGATCACCCGGCCGAGGAGCTGCACCCCCTGTACGTGTTGCTCCACGACGAGAAGCCCGAAGACGACCGAGGCGAGGCCGCGCGGCCCGAACCACCCGATGTAGCCGACCGTGGGAAGGGCCAGGCCGGTTCCGGCCAGGGAGAGGGCGACGGGCAGCATCCGGACCACGGTCAGACTCAGCACGGCGTAGGTGATGACCCGCCAGTCGAGGTCCTCCAGTACCGGACCGAGAAGGACCGCGCCGAAGACCAGGAAGCTCAAGGACGCGAGCAGCTCGGCGAGACGCTCGGCGAGAGCGGCAGTGTCACCGGTGTCTGGTGTGTCCGCCGGCGCGCTCTGCCTCAGCGAGACCCCGAAGGCGAAGCCGGCCACCCAGGCCGCGATGAACCCGCTTCCGTCGACGACGACCGCCAGGGTGTACGAGCCTGCCGCCACGGCCAGCACGAAGACCTGCCGCCAGTCGTCACTCGCCCAGCCCCTTTCGCGCGACCAGCGCAACAGGCGCCCGCCGCCCCATCCCACGGCAAGACCCAACGCGGTGCTGAGCACGAGCGCCCGCCAGAAGACCCCCACGACTCCCTCCTCCGAGGCCGTGGTACCGGGCAGAGCTGCAAGGAACAGCACGAAGAAGGGCAGCGCCATACCGTCGTTGAGGCCGCTCTCGACATTGAGGCCGCTCCGCACGAGCGGGGGAACACGCCGGCTGGAGACCGCCGTCTTGCCCAGTGCCGCGTCGGTCGGGGCCAGAATCGTCGCGACCAGCGCCAACTCCCACACGGCCAGCCCCGGCAGCAGAGGCCAGGCCAGGAGCCAGCCGGCGCCGATCGTCAGCGGCAGCCCGATCCCCAACAGGCGTCCGGGAAGGAAGCCGCCGACGCGCATATCCCGTCGGCGTACGGACATGGCGTCGGTCAGCAGGACCAGCGTCAGGGCGGCTTCGACCAGGGTGAGCACCGGGCCGGCGTCGTGCTCCAGATCGACAAGGTCGAGCCCGATCGGTCCGACGGCCACCCCGAAGCCGGTGAACACCATCGGCGCCGTCACGGCAGTCGTGGACAACCGCCGGGAGAAGAGCGCGTACCCCGCCGTGACGGCGGCCACGGCCGCCCCCGTCCACGCGCTGCCGCTCACTGGGCCCTCACGGGTCCGCCGTCGCGGACGCGGCGGAACTCTTGGTTGCCGGTACCGCTGTCGGGGGAGCTGGAACTGCGGGAGGGGACACGGTAGGCATGCTGACGCCGCCCCGAGGTCCCCTCAGCCGAGGTACGCGACCGCGCCGAGATCCGGAAGGGCGGGGGCGCACCGGATGAACGGGCCCCTCTCCATCGCCGGGCACGGTCCAGTCGTCTTGCGCCCCCATCAGGAACTCGCCGCCGGTGATGCGCACCATGCCGCCCGCCCGCTCTCCTGCTTCGGAGGCAGGGACGGCACCGTCACCCTCACATGCCGCGGTGCCTCGCACCCGGACGAACTGCAGCAGCGTCCGCCTGATCCACTTTCCGACATGGAACACCAATCAGTATCGAAATATGCCAATCTGCTCATGATCGGGCTCTGATACGTCCGCACCGGACATCGACACGCTGCGCGACGCCCGTGCCACCCGGTCCGACCGAGGAGGTGACCATCACGGCGCGTCGCTCGAGCTCTGCTGCGGTCAGGGCCGATGGTGGTGCACGCCGGGTCGGCCGCGGCCGATGCCGGGCTCCGTCTCCGTCCCCGGAAGGCGCACCCCCGGGGCCCGCGCACCCAGGCAGTGAACCCCGCGCCCCGGTCCCTGCCGAGCCCGATCGTGGCCGCCCGCTGAGCGGTCAGGGCGAGTTGGTCCCCGAGCGGTACCCGAAAACGAGTCAGGGGCCGGTTCAGATTTCTCTGAAACGGCCCCTGACCTGCGACTTCGAAAAGTCGGGACGACAGGATTTGAACCTGCGACCCCTTGACCCCCAGTCAAGTGCGCTACCAAGCTGCGCCACGTCCCGATGCCCGTCGTTCCGGGGTGTCCCCCGGTGTCGGCGTGCAAGAGAACATTACCTCACTCCGCGCGACCGATGGACGCGTGGGCTCTCTTCGCGTCGCCCGTCGGGGTGGCGGCGCCGCAGGTGGTGGCCGGGTGGTGGTCCCGCTGCGGGTGGCGGGGGTGAGGGGCGCCGCCAAGAGGTGCGGGCCTGCCCGGCACGGGGCCGGGGCGGGGCCTCGTCCTGGCCGTGGCGTCCCTCCGGGGGACAATGGGGGCGTGGACAGGACGCCGAGGGACCGGGACGAGGAGGGGCGGGCGCGGAGTGCGCGCCCGCGGGACGGGCTCGGGCGGCCTCTGCCGTACGGCGCCGAGGGGGTCGAGCGGCAGCCCGAGGGGGTCGAACGCAGTCCGGCGCAGACGCTCCGCGAGGCGCAGCGGCTGCTCGACGCGGGGATGCCGTTCCACGCGCACGAGGTGTTCGAGGACGCGTGGAAGAGCGGGCCCGCCGGCGAGCGGGACCTGTGGCAGGGGCTGGCCCAGCTGGCGGTGGGGCTCACGCACGCGGCTCGCGGCAATGCCACGGGAGGCGCCCGGCTGTTGCGGCGTGGCGCCGACCGGATCGGCGCACCCGATCCCGTCCGGCAGGCGGCCGGATACGGTATCGATGTCGCCGGACTGGCCTCCTGGGCTCGGGAGTTGGCCGGTCGGGCGGACCGGGTGCGGGACGCGGCGGCCGAGGCGCCGCGGCTACGCGTCGGGCTCGTGGACTAGGACCACTTCCAGGGTCCGGGGGCCGTGGACGCCCTCGACGCGGTCGAGTTCGATGTCGCTGGTGGCCGACGGGCCGGAGATCCAGGTGAGCGGGCGGGTGGGGTCGAGCCGCGTGAGGGCCTGCGGCACGGAGGCCACCACCTGGTCGGGGACGCGTACGACGCAGATGTGGTGGTCGGGGACGAGGGTGATCCGGCGGCGGCCCTGGCCGGGTCCGCCGTCAAGGACGAGCGTCCCGGTCTCGGCGACGGCCACCGCGCAGCCGGTGACGACGCTGTCGACGGCGTCGAGTTCACGGGGCGACGAGGCGGCCCGGTCGTGGATGCGGGTGATGTCGATCCGGGTGACGTCGGCGCGAGGCAGCCACTGGTGGGGCAGTCCGGACGGGATGAGGACGGTGTTGGCACCGCGCTCGGCGAGGAGCCGCAGGAGCAGGGCCGGCAGGCCGTCGGGGTCGGTGCGGTGGACGAGGGCGCGGTAGTCCGCCAGGTTGGCGTGGAGCAGGTCGACGAGCGCCGCGGGGTCGTCGGGCACGTGGCTCCGCAGGTACGCGCGCTCCGCCTCGGGTGCCGGGGGCGCGGCGGAGACGGCGTCCCGGACCCGGGCGAGGATCCGGTCGCGCGCGGAGGAGGCCGGCCCGGCGGGGGTGCGGGCGGGCGTGGACCCGGGGGCGGGTGCGGTGTCTGCGGCGGCGCCGTCGTGCGGGTGGTTCGGGTGCGGGTCGTTCACGTGCGGTTCTTCTTCCACCAGGTGCGGAAGGACTCCGCCGGGAGTTCGGGCAGGTCGCGGCTCTCGGACCAGGCGCCGGCCCCGGGGACCGCCCCGGGCAGGCGGCGGGGGTGGAGGGCGCGTGTGGCGGAGGCGACGCGTTCGGCCGCCGCGAGCGCGGCCGGGCGGTCCAGCACCCAGCCCGCCGCCTTGATGGCGGCCTTCTCCAGCCGGTGTCCCCTGCCGCCCTGCTCGGCGACCTTCTCGCGGAGGTGGACGAGGACCTCGGGGATGTCGATGGCCACCGGGCACACCTCGTAGCACGCGCCGCACAGCGAGGACGCGTACGGCAGCGAGGCGTCGACGGCACTGGCCGTACCGCGCAGTTGGGGCGTGAGGATGGCGCCGATGGGGCCGGGATAGACGGATCCGTAGGCGTGTCCGCCGGCGCGTTCGTAGACGGGGCAGACGTTGAGGCAGGCGGAGCAGCGGATGCAGCGCAGGGCCTGGCGGCCGACCTCGTCGGCGAGCGCCGCGCTGCGGCCGTTGTCGAGCAGGACGAGGTGGAAGGTCCGCGGCCCGTCGCCGTCCGTGGTCCCGGTCCACATCGAGGTGTACGGGTTCATCCGCTCGGCGGTCGAGGAGCGGGGCAGGGTCTGCAGGAACACCTCCAGGTCCTGCCAGGTGGGCACGATCTTCTCGATGCCGACGACCGAGATCAGGGTCTCGGGGAGGGTGAGGCACATCCGGCCGTTGCCCTCGGACTCGACGACCACGAGCGTGCCGGTCTCGGCGACCATGAAGTTGGCGCCGGAGATGCCGACCTTGGCGCGCAGGAACTTCTCCCGCAGGTGGAGCCGGGCCGCCTCGGCGAGTTCGGCCGGGCTGTCGGACAGGTCCTCCGGCGCGGGGCGGCCCCAGGCGCCCATCCGTTCGCGGAAGATGTCGCGGATCTCGCCCCGGTTGCGGTGGATGGCGGGAACGAGGATGTGCGAGGGGCGGTCCTCGCCGAGCTGCACGATGAGCTCGGCGAGGTCGGTCTCATAGGCGTGGATGCCCTCGGCCTCCAGCGCCTCGTTGAGCCCGATCTCCTGCGTGGCCATCGACTTGACCTTGACGACCTCGGTCTCCCCGGTCGCCTTCACCAGGTCGGCGACGATCCCGTTCGCCTCTGCGGCGTCCTGCGCCCAGTGCACGGTGCCGCCCGCGGCGGTGACCGCGGCCTCCAACTGCACGAGGTAGCGGTCGAGATGGCGCAGCGTGTGGTCCTTGATCTGCTTGCCGGCCTCGCGCAGCTCGGCCCAGTCGGCGAGTTCGGCGACCGCTTTGGCGCGCTTGTCCCGGATGGTGTGGGTGGCATGGCGCAGGTTGGCGCGCAGTACGGGGTCGCCCACGGCCGCGCGGGCGGCCTCGGGGAACGCGGGCATCCCGACGAACGTCCCGGTCACAGCGCCGGCTCCGGCTCGGTGCTCGCGAGGATCTCGGCGAGGTGCAGGGTCCGCAGGGGCTCGCCCTCGCGCCGCAGGATCCCGTCCAGGTGCAGGAGGCACGAGTTGTCGGCGCCGCAGAGGACCGAGGCGCCGGTCGACGCGGCGTGGGCGACCTTGTCGCGGCCCATCGCCGCCGACACGTCGGCGTTCTTGACGGCGAAGGTGCCGCCGAAGCCGCAGCACTCCTGGGCTGCCGGCAGTTCGACGAGGTCGAGGCCCCTGACGGCCCGGAGCAGCCGGCGCGGCCGGTCGCCGAGGCCGAGCGCGCGCAGGCCGTGGCAGGAGGGGTGGTAGGTGACGCGGTGCGGGAAGTAGGCGCCTACGTCCGTCACTCCCAGCACGTCGACGAGGAACTCGGTGAGTTCGTGGGTCCGCGGTCCGAGCGCGGCCGCCTCGGCGCCGAACCCGGCGTAGTGGTGCCGCACCATCGCCGCGCAGGATCCCGAGGGGGTGACGATGTGGTCGTAGCCGGCGAAGGCGTCCACCGTGCGGCGGACGAGGGCGGCGGTCTCGCGGCGGTAGCCGGTGTTGTACTGCGGCTGGCCGCAGCAGGTCTGGGCCGCCGGGAAGTCGACGTCGACACCGAGCCGTTCCAGAATGCGGACGGTTGCCACTCCCGTGGAGGGATACAGGGCGTCATTGACGCAGGTGACGAAGAGTGCGACGCGCATGCGCGCAGGATATGCCGGTGAAGGGCGGCGGGGCACCGGCCGGATGCCGGGCCGGCGGGTATCGATCCGGTCTCGCCCGGCCGCCCCGTGTTCACCAGGTGAGATGGAGCTCCTCGGGCGATCGGTGGATCAGCGTGGGCCGCATCAGCACCTCACGGTCCTCCGCCAGTCGCAGTCCGGGCAGGCGGCGGGTGAACAGTTCGAGTGTCAGGCGGAGTTGGGTGCGGGCCAGCTGCGATCCGGGGCAGCCGTGGGCGCCGTGGCCGAAGGCGAGGTGCCGGGTGGGGGCGGCGGGCCGGGCGATGTCGAACACGTCGGGGTCCGGGTGGCGCGCCTCGTCGCGGTTGGCGGAGCCGTAGGCGACGAAGACGGTCGCTCCGGCGGGCAGGTCGGTCCCGGCCAGGGCGACGGGGCGGGTGGTGGTGCGGCGGAATCCCTGGACGGCGGTGTCGAAGCGGGCCGCTTCCTCCACCGCCCCGGGTATCAGCTCCGGCCGGGCGCAGAGCAGCTCCCACTGCTCGCGGTGGCGCAGCAGGTGGAGCAGCGTGGTGCCGATGAGGGCGGTGGTGGTGAGGTGCCCGGCGATGAGGAGGTTCTGCAGGTTGGCGACGAGTTCGCTGCGCTGGTCGCAGGTGAGGTCGCGCCGGCCGGGGCCGAGGCCGGTGTCGGGGGCGAGTGCGGCGACCATCGCGGAGCAGAGGTCCTCGCGCGGGCGGGCGCGCCGCTCGCGGGCGTAGCGGTCGAGGAGGTGCTGGAGGGCGACCACGTCCTCGGCCGCGGCGATCTGCTCGTCCTCGGGCATCGGCCGGAAGAGCAGCTGTTCGGCGCGGTGTCCGCCGCGCACGGCGGCGGGCACGTCCTCGGGCTCGATGCCGATGAGCCGCCCGATGACGGCGCCGGGCAGCCTGCGGGCGTAGGCGCCCATCAGCTCGGCGCGTCCGTCGGCGGCGAAGGCGTCGACGAGGGACGTGGCGACCTCTTCGGCGTACGGGGCGAGGGCGGCGATCCGGGCGGCCGAGAGTCCGCTGTTGAGCGGGGCGCGGTGGCGGCGGTGGGCGGCGCCGTCGGTGGAGACGACGGTGGGCCGTTGGCCGAAGCCGCGGGCCAGGACGCCGGAGACGGCCGGCGGTGGCAGGACGTCGGGACGGAGCGCCTGGGCCGAGGAGAAGTCCTCGGGGCGCAGCAGCACTTCGCGGACGTCGGCGTCCCGGGAGACGAGCCAGGCGTCGAGTTCGGGGACGAAGGTCAGCCCCTCGGTACGCCGGGCGTGGGCGTAGAGGGGGTACGGGTCGCGTTGCAGTGCGTCGAGAAGCTCGTACGAGATCGGGTCCACGCGGCGCCTCCGGAGGGAGCTGGTGCGGAACTCGGTGCGTCGGGCCATGGTGACGGGCCCGGCGCGCCCCTGGCTATGCCCCCGGGCCACGGGACGGGGGGCGGGGAGCGGTTCCGGACAGGGCCGCCAGGAGCACCGAGGTGTGGCTCGTGTCCGGTTCCTTCGCCGCGGTGAGCAGGGTGACCCGGCCGGCGGCCGCGAGTTCGCGGAGCCGGTCCAGCGCCTCGGCGGCGCCGGGTTCGGCGAGTTCGGTCTCGTAGCGGCGGCGGAACTCGTCGTAGGTGCCCTCGGGTCCGTGGTACCAGCGGCGCAGTTCGGTGGAGGGGGTCAGCGCCTTGGGCCATTCGTCGATGTGCGCGTCGGTCCTGGCGAGGCCGCGCGGCCAGAGCCGGTCGACGAGGACGCGCAGGCCGTCGTCGGGCTCGGGGGGCTCGTAGATCCGGCGGACGCGCACGTCGGGGGTGGAGGCGGGCATGGCTCCAGGGTGCCGGACGGGTGCCCCGGCCACACTCCCGGGCACCGCCGGACGGGGCGGGGCCCGGTCGGGCGGCGGGTCCCGGCCGGTGGGCGGCGGGGGGAACCGTCGGGGCGGGGCGGGCGGGTGCGGCCGCGCGCCCCGACGGCGCGGGGCCGGGGCGGGCGCTCGGCCGGACGGCCGGAACGGGGCCCGGGCGTCAGGGCCGGGCGCGCAGGGCCGGCAGCAGGACCCCGTCGACGAACGTGCGCATCGTGGCCGCGTCCGAGAACCGCTCCTCGAAGAGCCGCTCGATGCGGAGCATCCCGAGGAAGCAGGGGGCGACGAAGCCGATCGCCGGGTTGTCCGCGTCGATCTCGCCGCGCTCGACGGCGCGGCGCAGCATCTCGTCGAGCGCCGCGACCTCCGGCTGGATGACGGTCTCGCGCAGCGCCTCGCGCAGGTCGGGGTGCTGGATGTACGCCTGGCTGACCGCCTCCATCAGCTCGGCGTCCCGCTCGCGGGGCGTGGCGGCCAGGCGTGCGGCTTCCCGCAGGTCGCCGGCGAGGGAGCCGGTGTCGATGCCGGCGAAGAAGGTGCAGCGCTGTTTGGCGAGAGCGGCGGTGACGAGCTGCGGCTTGCTCCCCCACTGCCGGTAGAGGGTGGCCTTGCCGCATTTGGTGCGGGCCGCGACGCCCTCCATGGTCACCGAGTCGTAGCCGCCTTCGCGGAGGAGGCAGAGCACGGCGTCGTACAGCTCCGCCTGGCGTTCGGGTGTGATCTTGCCGCGTCGGGCGGCGGCGGTGGCGGCCTGCGTGGACGTCGTGGCCTGCGTGGACATCGATTCCTCCCGGACAGCTCTCTGCACATACGAGAGTAGGGGGTGCACAATCGAGACGCAAACGTATCGAGACGCTTGCGTCTCGATGAAATCGGATCTAGGCTTCCCCCGTTTGTTGCCGGTTTGACGGAAAAAGGGGCCGCGCCATGGCTGCCGGGATACGTGGGACACGTCCTGCAGGACCGGGGCCGACCGCTACCCCGAGACCGCCGCTGGTCCGCGAGCTGCTGCTCGTCACCGCGCTGTTCCTCGTGTACAAGTCCGGCCGGCGGTTCGCGAACGGCCACGAGCTGCGGGCGTTCCACAACGCCGACCGGATATGGGACGCGGAACGCGCCGTCCATCTGCCCGGCGAGGGCGCGGTACAGGCCCTGCTGCTGCACGGCGACACGCTCGTCCGGGCCGCCAACACGTACTACGCGGCCGTGCACTTCCCGGCCACCGTCGCCTTCCTCGGCTGGCTCTACTGGCGCCGCCCCGGCCACTACGTGTGGTCCCGGCGCGTGCTGGCCCTGGTCACCTCCGCGGCCCTCGCGCTGCACCTGCTGATGCCGCTCGCGCCGCCCCGGATGCTCGCCGCCGCCGGACTCGTGGACACCGCACAGGTCTACGGGCCCTCCGTGTACGGCGCGACGCCGGAGACGGACTCGATGGCGAACCAGTTCGCCGCGATGCCCTCGCTGCACTTCGGCTGGGCGCTGATGGTCGCGATCGGGCTGATCGCCGCCACCCGGGGCCGCCGGCGGTGGCTGTGGCTGCTCCATCCGCTGCTGACCCTGCTGGTGATCGTCGGAACCGCCAACCACTACTGGTTCGACGCGCTGGCCGCGGCGGCCCTGGTCGCCCTGGCCCTCGCCGTCGTCCCCGCGCCGGGCGCCCGCCCGGCCGCGCCCGGGGCCGACCCCGGCTCCGGCCGCGGCGAACCCACCCCCTCGGAGACCTTCGCGCGCACCGCCGCGCCCCGCCCGGCAGGAGCCCTGCGATGAACGCCCTCGACGGCACCGTGGTCGCGGTGCTCCTCTCCCTGGTGTCCGCCGCGGGCTACGCGCTCGCGGCGGTCGCCCAGTCCCGGCTGGCCTCCTCGTCCGACGGGGGCGGGGGCGCGCTCCGCGCGCTGCTGGCCCGCGGTCAGTGGTGGTGGGCGGTCGGCCTCAACGCGGCCGGCGCGCTCGCCCACGTGGCGGCGCTGCACTACGGTCCGCTGACCCTCGTTCAGCCGCTGGGCGCGCTGACCCTCGTGGCCGCGCTGCCGCTCGGGGCGTACTGCGCGCGGCGGCGCGTCACCCGGTCGGAGTGGCGCGGGGCGCTCTGGACCCTCGTCGGCCTGGTCGGCCTGGTGTCGGTCACCGGGCCCGCGAAGCCGGGCGAGGCGCTGAGCCTGCGCGAGGCGCTGGTCGTCGCCGCGGCGACGGGCCTGCTGATCGCTGCTCTCGCCTCGGGACGGCTGTACGGGGGCGCCCGCGCGGACGCGCCCGGAGCCGGGTCGGCCGCGGGCGGTACCGGACGGGCCCGGGGACTCGGGCACGCGACGGCCTCCGGGGTCGCCTCGGGCGTCGCCTCCGCCCTCACGCAGACGGTGACCTCGGCGCTCGCGCACGAACTGCCCGGCGGCGCCCTGCGCTGGTGGCAGACGACCCTGGTCGCGGTGCTGATCTCGGCGTTCGCGGTGGGCGGCCTGCTGCTCTCGCAGTCCGCGTACCGGGGTGGACTCGCGGCGCCGCTGGCCGTGGTGAACCTGTCCAACCCGGCCGCCGCCGCGGTGATCGGCGTGGCCCTCCTCGGCGAGTCCTTCCGTGCCGGGGCCTGGGGCTGGCTGGTCGCGGGCGCCGCCTCGGCGGTGGCGGCGCGCGGGGTGATCCTGCTGACCGGCGGGCCGGGGCCGGCGGGCCCGGGCGTCACGGACCCGGCCGTGGCGGTCACGATCTCCGCGACTCCGGCACCGGGCCCCGTCGCGCCGGCCGCGGAACCGGCCCCGGCGACCGCGGCCCTCACGGCTCCCGCCGCCCCGGCGCCCCGCCCCCGGGCCGCCGGCGTGACGGCCGCCCCGGCGGCCTCCGCCCCGCGCCTCACCGTCCCCGCGCCTGCCGCCGCCCCCGTGCGGACGACCCTGCCCGCGCCGTCACCCCTGTCGCCCGCCGGACCGGCCTCCGCGACCGCCCCGCTCGCCGGCTGACGCCGGCTCAGGCCGCGAGGCGCCGTCGACCGCGGCACGGAGGCCCCCCGCCCCGCTGGAACGGCTGCCGGCCCCCGGCCCCCGGGCTCCCCGCGCCGACCCGGCGGCCGGACCACGACGCGACGTCCCGGGCCCGACCGCACGCGGTGCCGCCGGGCGGCCGCGGACCGGACGAACCACTTTCGTCATCTTGACGAAAAGCGGAAGGATCCCTATCGTCATGATGACGACAAGGGGGAGTTCCCATGGCCGACATCACCCGCCGCGCCGGCTGGCGCCATCTGCGTTCCGCGCCCACCGCGCACATCCGCCACCACCGGCGCGGTCAGCTCGTGCACGACGGCACGGGCCTCAGCTTCTGGTTCCGTTCGCTGTCCGCCGCGCTCTCCGAGGTGCCGGTGAACGACCGCGAGCTGGCGATGGCGTTCCACGCCCGCACCGCCGACTTCCAGGACGTCAGCGTCCAGTCGACCGTCACGTACCGGATCATCGGACCGGAGGCGGCGGCCACCCGGCTCGACTTCTCGATCGACCCGGACACCGGGGCGTGGCGGGGCGCGCCGCTCGAGCAGATCGCCACCCTGCTCACCGAGACCGCGCAGCAGCACGCACTCGACGTCCTGGCCCGCACGCCCCTGGCCGCCGCGCTCGTCGACGGGGTCGCCGCCGTACGGGACCGGATCGCGGCGGGGCTGGCGGCCGAACCCCGGCTGCCGGCCACGGGCATCGAGGTGGTCGCCGTGCGCGTGGTGGCGATCCGGCCGGAGCCGGAGGTCGAGCGGGCGCTGCGGACGCCGGCGCGCGAGCAGATCCAGCAGGAGGCGGACCGGGCCACGTACGAGCGGCGGGCCGTCGCCGTCGAGCGCGAGCGGGCCATCGCGGAGAACGAGCTGGCCAGCAAGATCGAGCTGGCCCGCCAGGAGGAGCGGCTCGTCGACCAGCGCGGCACCAACGCCCGGCGCGAGGCCGAGGAGAGCGCCGCCGCCGACGCCGTACGGGCGGAGGCCGAGGCGGTCCGTACGGTCCGGCTGGCGCGCGCCGAGGCGGAGGCGGCCCGCGAGGTGGGCGAGGCCCGTGCCCAGGCGCAGGCGTCCTGGCTGCGGGTGCACGGTGAGGTCGACGCGGCGACGCTGCACGCCCTGGCCGCCACCCGCGCGGCGGAGAACCTGCCGCGGATCGAGAACCTCACGCTGTCGCCGGACGTGCTGACGGGGCTTCTCGCCAAGCTGGGCGGAGGGAACCGGTCGTGAGCCTGGCGCCCCGGGCCGTCCTCGTCCACCGCACCACGGAGTACGAGGAGCTCCTCGCCCGGCACGGTACGCACGGGCAGGCGGCGTTCTTCCTCTCCAGCCGGGGCCGGAGCATCGAGGAGGTCCGGGAGCGGCACGAGCGCACCCGGCGGGCGCTGGCGGAGGTGGCGGGGGCCGTGCCGCTCCAGTGGCGGCAGACCCGGGTCGAACGGGCCGATCTGGACCGCTTCCTGTTCGGCCCCGAGGACGTGGTCGTCGTGGTCGGGCAGGACGGTCTGGTGGCGAACGCGGCGAAGTACCTGTCCGGGCAGCCGGTCGTCGGCATCGACTCCGATCCGGGGCGCAACCCGGGGGTCCTCGTACGCCACCGGGCGGCGCAGGCGCGCACACTGCTGCCGGCCGCCACCCGGACCGGCGCGGACGAGCTGACCATGGTGGAGGCGGTCACGGACGACGCGCAGCGGCTGCTCGCGCTCAACGAGATCTACCTCGGTCCGCCCGGGCACCAGACGGCCCGCTACACCCTCGCTCTCGACGGCGCGGGCGCCGAACCGGAACCGCAGGCTTCGTCGGGTGTCCTGGTGGGGACGGGGACCGGGGCGACGGGCTGGCTGCGGTCGCTGTGGCAGCAGCGCTCCAGCCGGCTGACGTTGCCGGCCCCGACCGACCCCCGGCTCGCCTGGTTCGTCCGCGAGGCCTGGCCGTCCCCGACGACGGGCACGAGCCGGGTGGAGGGGGCGCTGGGCTCCGGCGAGGGACTGCGCCTCACCGTCGAGTCGGACCGCATGGTGGCCTTCGGGGACGGGATGGAGACCGACTCCCTGGAACTGACCTGGGGTCAGACGGTACGGGTGGGGGTGTCGGGGACGGCGTTGCGCCTGGTGGGGTGAGGCCCGCGCGCCCGGGCGGGGCCGGCCGAGCGGAGGCCACAGGGGGCCCACGGCGGGCGGCGCCACCCGCTCCCTGGCCGCTCGCCTCCGACCCCCGCGGGGGCGGCCGGAATTGATCGCCGAGGAGGACAGCGCCCCGCGGCCTCGTTAGGATCGGCACACGCTTTGCCCGGTTTCACCTCCCGCGTACCTGTCGTACGCGTCGTTCCCGGAGTAGCCCCGAGCCCGGGAGCCGTCCGCACCGGCCGCCGAAGGAACCCTCATGACGTCCGCCCCCTCCGGCCCGCTCCACGTCTCGCCCGCGTCCGTCCGGGACTGGGCCCAGGTGCGCGCGTGGGCGGCCGACGAGGGGTGGAACCCCGGACTGTCCGACGCCCCGGCGTTCTTCGCGCAGGACCCCGCCGGCTTCTTCCTCGGGCGGATCGACGGGGAGCCGGTCTCGGCCATCTCGGTGGTCAACTACAGCGACCGTTACGCCTTCCTCGGCTTCTACCTCGTCCGGCCCGACCTGCGCGGCCACGGCCACGGTCTGGCCACCTGGCGGACCGCCCTCGCCCACGCCGGCGACCGTACGGTCGGCCTCGACGGGGTGCCCGCCCAGCAGGACAACTACCGCCGCTCCGGCTTCGCG
Source organism: Streptomyces sp. JL2001 (assembly GCF_050917515.1). Lineage (NCBI taxonomy): Bacteria > Bacillati > Actinomycetota > Actinomycetes > Kitasatosporales > Streptomycetaceae > Streptomyces > Streptomyces sp. JL2001. The sequence continues at coordinate 1,207,939 of NZ_CP169421.1, forward strand.
CCCGCCTACCGCACCGCCCGGTACGTGGGCGAGGTCCCCGGGCCCCCGGCCCCCGCCGCCGGTGTCGTGCCCGCGGACCGGGTGGACCGGGCCGCCCTGGCCGCGTACGACAGCGCCTGCCACCCCGCCGACCGCCCGCGTTTCCTCGACTCCTGGCTGACCACACCCGGCCACCGCGCCCTCGTGCGGCTCGTCGACGGACGCCCGGCGGGGTACGGGGTGGTCCGGCCGGCGCAGGACGAGGCCCGCGTCGGACCGCTGTTCGCGGACACCCCGGCGGACGCCGCGGTGCTGCTCGACGCGCTGGCCGCGGAGGCGCGGGCGTTCGGTTCGGACCGGATCGCGGTCGACATGCCCGAGGTCAACCCGGCGGCGGCGCGGCTCGCCGAGGAGCGGGGCATGGAGCCGACGTTCGAGACGGCCCGGATGTACACCGGCCCGCTCCGGCCGGTCGCCCAGGAGCGCATCTTCGGGGTCACCAGCCTCGAACTCGGCTGACCTCCTCCGTCAGAGGTTCCGGGCGCCGACCGTCCACCACACCAGGAACGCCGCGCCGACGAGCGCACCGATCCAGGCGGCCACGGACATGCCGAGCAGCAGGCCGTAGCCGAGGACGCCGACGGGGAACGCCAGGCCGATCCAGCCGGCGTTGTGGAAGGCGAAGAGCGTGCCGAACCCGCTCCCGAAGGCGGCCCAGAGTCCCAGGCCCAGCAACAGCCAGCACACCGCGCACCACAGGCCCACCAGGAACTCGGAGCCGGTCAGGTAGGTCTCGGTGTGGCCGCGCACCACGACGCGGACCACCCCGCCCTGCCAGGTGCGGACCTCGGCCCGGTCGCCGGGCCGCGCGTCCTCGTACAGGCGGTACCCCACATCGTGCCATTCCGTCCTCGCCGGCCTGCGGATCCGCACCTCGTACGAGGTCGTGCAGCGGTAGGAGCTCGTCCCGTCACCGTTGGAGTCCCACGAGCAGTCCTCCCGCCGGGCCCGGTCGAGCACGGTGCCCCGCGCCACCGCGACACACCCCCGCTGCCCCTCGGCACCGGCGGGGGCGCCCTGCCCGCAGAGGGCCGCGCCGCGGTACACCTGCGCCTCGCGGTACGCATCGGCCGCCCACGAACCACTGAAGGCGAGCCCGACCCCCACCGCGACCAGCACGATCAGCCGGACCACGGAAGGCACCCGTCCGTATCGCCAAGTCCCCCTGCTGGTAAGTCTTTTCACCCACGAGTGATGCCCGGCCTCCATCGCCCCTACCCGCGCACCCCCTCGTACGCCGCCCCCACCCCTCCCCCACCCCCCTCGGGGGGCGACAAGGGTTTTCCCCGTATCGGGTTCATCCCGGCTTTCCCTACTGTCTGCCGCACCGGCAGATCCCATCCCCCGAACCGCACCCCTCAGGTGCATTCAGGCCCTGTCAGGTGCATGCGGAGGGTGGGATCTGCCGGGGACGGCCTTGACCCGGGCCGTCGCGCCGGTGGCGGCGCATGGGCCCCCCAAGCCCAGGGAGCAACGGACCGCGACCCCACTTCGCGCCCGAGGCTCCTGCGCCGCCGCCACTGCTCCGCACCTACGTCGTGCTCGAAAGGGAACACCTTGAACAGTTCCAGGCGGAGAGTCATATCCGTCGTGGTCGCGAGTGCCGCGATCATCGGCGCCGCTGCCACATCCACCGGGGCGTTCGCCGCCGCTCCGGTCGCCTCCACCCCGAAGCCGGCCCCGGCTTCGCAGGCGATGACCGCCCTTCCCACCGCCCCGGTCGAGAAGGTCATCGTCACCTACAAGTCCAAGACCGCCGAAGCCGGTTCCAACGCCGCCGCGAAGAGCGACGCGGCCGCGAAGGCGACCGAGACCGGCGAGGCCCTCTCCTTCGAGCGCCGCCTCGCCGGCGGCGCCGCGCTGGTCGACCTGGGCGACAGCGCCTCGAAGCAGGACGTGGCCGAGGTCATGGCCGCCTTCCGCGCCGACCCGCAGGTCGCCTCGGTGGAGCCCGACATCCGCGCCTACGCGATGGCGGTCACCCCGAACGACACGGACTACGCCAAGCAGTGGGACCTCTTCGAGGCCACCGGCGGCATGAACGTTCCGGCGGCCTGGGACAAGACGACCGGTTCGGGCGTCACCGTCGCCGTCATCGACACCGGCTACGCCGCCCACTCGGACCTCGCGACGAACATCGTCTCCGGGTACGACTTCATCTCCACCTCCGCCGACGCCCGCGACGGCAACGGCCGTGACGCGGACTCGAAGGACGAGGGCGACTGGAACGCCACCGACGGCGAGTGCGGCACCGGCTCCAAGGCCAGCAACTCCTCCTGGCACGGCACCCACGTGGCCGGCACCATCGGTGCGGTCACCCACAACACCAAGGGCATCGCGGGCATCGCGTACAACGCGAAGATCCAGCCCGTGCGCGTCCTCGGCAAGTGCGGCGGCTCCTCGGCGGACATCGCCGACGCCATCACCTGGGCGTCCGGCGGCACCGTTCCGGGCGTGCCGGCGAACTCGACCCCGGCCAAGGTCATCAACCTGAGCCTGGGCGGCGCCAGCTCCACCTGCCCGAGCGTCTACCAGAACGCGATCAACGGCGCCGTCTCGCGCGGTACCACCGTCGTCGTCGCCGCGGGCAACAGCAACGCCAACGCGTCCGGATTCACCCCCGCGAACTGCTCCAACGTCATCACCGTGGCCTCGACCAGCCGCGAGGGCAACCGTTCGTACTACTCGAACTACGGCACCATCGTGGACGTGGCGGCTCCGGGTGGCGAGACCCGCCGCGCCACCGACACGCCCGGCACCGTCACCACCCCCGAGAACGGCATCTACTCCTCGCTGAACTCGGGCACGACGACCCAGTCGACCGAGAACTACAAGCCCTACCAGGGCACCTCGATGGCCGCGCCGCACATCGCCGGTCTCGCCGCGCTGCTCAAGTCGGCCAAGAGCACCCTGACTCCGGCCGAGATCGAGTCCGCGATCAAGACCAACGCGCGTCCGCTGCCCGGCACCTGCACCGGCGGCTGCGGCACCGGCATCGCCGACACGGCCAAGACCGTCGACGCCGTCACCACCACGACGCCGCCGGCCGGCACCGTCTTCACCAACGCGACGGACGTGACGATCTCCGACAACACCACCGTGTCGTCCTCGATCGCCGTCACCGGCCGCACCGGCAACGCCCCCGCCGCCCTCAAGGTCGGCGTGGACATCAAGCACACCTGGCGAGGTGACCTGGTCATCGACCTGGTCGCCCCCGACGGCACCGTGCGCAACCTGAAGGCGTCCTCCTCCTCGGACAGCGCCGACAACGTCCTGACCACCTACACGGTCGACGCGTCGAGCGAACTGGCCAACGGCACCTGGAAGCTCCAGGTCCGCGATGTGGCCTCGGGTGACACCGGCTACATCGACTCGTGGAGCCTGACCTTCTGATCCACCCCTGAACCACCCCCCACAACAGCATTATTGCTGGTCAGCGACGCGCTCGTGGTCTACACCACGGGCGCGTCCTGGCATGTTGACACGTAATCGTTGTCCGAATGCCGGACAACAAGTCTGGACTGCGCGCGTACTCTCCGTATTCTCTGGGCCACAGGGGCTCACGGGGCCGCCCCGAGCACCGGAGGGTGGTGGACACGTGACGACTGCGCCGCACCGCCCTGCGCCGGTGGGCCGCGAGGAACTGCTCGCCCGTCTCGAACGCGTGGTGCAGTCGCGAGGCCGCGCCCTGCTCACCGGACCCGCGGGGGTCGGCAAGACCGACGTCGCCCTGGCCGCGGCCGCCCTGGCGGAAGCCCGCGGCGAGACCGTGCTCTGGCTCTCGACCCTCCCCTCCGACCGCGACATACCCGGCGCGGTGGCCGCCGCGCTCGTGGCGTCGGTGGCGGCGACCGTGACCTGGCCGGGAACCGCCTCCCCGACGCCGGAGGACGGCTCCGCCGAACCGGGTCCGGAAACCGGACACGGACCGGGCCTCGGAGCCGAATCCGGTCCCGCGGCCGGCTCCGGCACCGCGCCGGGTTCCCCCGGGATCCCGGGCCAGGCCCGCGGCGCCCACCAGGGACACGGCGGTCAGTACGGCGCCCCGGCCCAGCCCCCCGCGTACACCGGGGCCGGCCCGCTCGCCGTCACCGCGTCCAGGATCTTCGACGCCCTGCCCGGTCCCCAGCGGACCGCGGTCGCCATGCTCTGCCGCGAGGCCCCGCTCCAGGACGGTGGCTGGGATCCGATCGCCCTGCGCCTCGGCATCGCCCAGATCCTGCGCACGCTCACCGCCCGGGGCCCCGCGCTCCTCGTCGTCGACGGCGTCCAGCACATCGACGCCGACAGCGCCGATCTGCTCCGGTTCGCCCTGCACCTGGCGCCGCCCGCGCTCCGCGTCGTCGCCGTCGAGACACCGGAGGCGTACGACACCGAGGAGACGTACGACACCCATCTGTGGGTGCCGTCGGAGGCCGACATCCTGCTCGTGCCGCCGCTGCAGGCCGACGAGATCGCCGAACTCCTCATCCACCACCGGCTGCCCTCCCGGATGGCCGGACGCATCCACAAGGCGAGCGGCGGCAACCCGCGGCTCGCCCTGGCGGTGGGCCGTTCACTCGCCGACGCCCGCACGCCCGTGCACCACGCCGAGGCGCTCACCCTCTCCGGCCGGGCCCGCGACCTGGCCCGCCAGCTCCTCGGCGCCGCCCCGCCCGCGGTCCGCGAGACGCTGCTCCTCGCGGCGCTCGCGCTGCGGCCCTCCGCCACGCTGATCCGGCGGGCGGGCCGGCCCAACGCGGAGGCCGACCTGGCCGCGGCCGAGCGCGCCGACCTGGTCTCGCTCTCCGAGGACGGCACGGTCACCTTCACCGCCGGGCTGCTCCCCTCGACCCTCGTCCACGACGCCTGCTGGGCCGAACGCAGCGCCGGTCACGCTTCCCTCGCCCAGGTGGTGGACGATCCCGTGGAGGCCGTCCGGCACCGGGCGCTGGCCACCGACGTCCCCGACGAGAAGCTGGCCGCCGAGGTCGCCGCGGCCGCCGACCTGGCCCGGCGGCGCGGCAACAGCGCGCTCGCCGCCGAACTGGCCCTGCTCGCCGCCGAGTCGACCCCGGTCCAGCAGGGCACGCAGCGGATCTCCCGGCTGGTGGACGCCGCCGAGGAGGCCGCGCGCGCCGCCCGGGCGGACCTCGCGATGCGCGCCGCCACGGACCTGCTGGCCAGGGACGCGGCCCCCACCGACCGGGTCCGCGCCCGGCTGGCCGTACTCGACACCGCGGGCCAGGGGCTCACCGGGCTCGACGACATGTACGTCCACGCCATGGAGGACTCCGAGGGCCACACCGCGCTCCGGGCCGCCGTCCAGCTCCGACTGGCCGTCAAGTACGTGCTGGCCGACGGCGATCCGCTGCGCTCCCGGGCGGCGGCCGTGGAATCCGCCGCGCTGGCCGCCTCGATGGGCGATCCGCGGACGGCGACCCAGGCCCTGACCGTGCAGGCCCGCATGGACCGGGCGCTCGGGGTCCCGGACGCGGAGTCCATCCTGGCCCAGGCGCGGGCCCTGGAGCTGGCGGAGCGTCCGCTCGGCATCCGCAACGCCGCCCAGATCCTGACGATCCGTCACGCCCTGTTCGACGACCGGCTCGCCGACGCCCGCGACCAGATCCAGGCGCTGCTGCCGCTGGTCCAGCGACGCGGCTCGGTGGAGGACCGGATCGAGCTCTACCACACGCTGTCCGCGGTCGAGTCCCGGATCGGCGCGTGCGCGTCCGCCCTGGCGCACGCCGGACGGTCCCTCGCGCTGACCCTGGAGGCCGGTCTCTCCCCGGGGCCCGCCTGGTACACCCTCGCGCTCGCGGAGACCGCGGGCGGCAGCTTCGGCCGGGCGGCCAGCTACGCCCGGCGCAGCGTCCAGGCGTCCGAGGAGGAGGGCGACCGCGTCTTCCTCTCCCGCAGCCTCTACGCCCTGGGCCGCGTGCAGTTGGTCAACGGCGACGTCGCCTCCGCGCTGGAGACGCTGCGCCGGGTGCAGACGGACGAGCGGGCCCAGTCGACCGTCGACCCCTCGATGCTGCGGTGGCACGAGGAGCTGGCCGAGGCGCTGCTGGCCACCGACGCGGCCGAGGAGGCCGTGGCGCTGCTCGACGAGGTCCGCCCGGTCGCGGAGCGGCTGGGCCGGACGACCGTGCTGCTGGGCTGCGACCGGGCGTACGCCCTGTCCCTCGCGGCCGCCGGGAAGACCGACGAGGCGGCCGATCTGCTGACCGTCACGGCCGACCGTTTCGGCGAGGCCGGCCTGCCCCTGGAGCGCGGCCGGGCGCTGATCGCGCTGGCCCGCGTGGAGCGCAGACGGCGGCGCAGATCGGCGGCGCAGGGCGCGCTGCAGGCGGCGGCGTCGGTGTTCGAGCGGGCGGGGGCGGTCCCCTGGCTGGCGCTGACCAGCGAGACGAAGGCGGGCGAGCCCGGTGAGGACACCCTGCCCGCGCTGTCCTCGCTCACCGAGGCGGAGTTGCGCCTGGCCCGGCTCGTCGGGCAGGGCGCGAGCAACCAGGAGGCGGCGGCGAAGCTGTACCTGAGCGTGAAGACGGTCGAGGCCCGGCTGACCCGGATCTACCAGAAGCTGGACGTCCGTTCCCGCGCCCAGCTGGCGACCGCGCTCAGGGGCTAGAGAGCGTCCTGTCGCGGCGCCCGGCAGGATCCGTGAGACACCCCCACCCGACGCCGGTCAGACGGTGAACGGCCGCTGCCGCAGGAACGCGGGCGAAGGGCTGCCGGTCGTGTGGAGGTTGGGGCTCTGGGCGGGTGGCAGGCGCCGCTGGATCGCCCGGTGGAACGCGCGGTGGCCGCCGCGGAAGGCGCCGCCGTCCCAGACCTCCAGGAGCGCGCCGGTGAAGGCGCCGTTGACGGGTCCGTCGGAGGCGACCTGGTTGTCCTGGCAGGCCGAGATGAGGACCACGCCCGGGCCCGTGTCCTGGTCCGGTGGTGGGGCGCTCTTCTCCAGGGAGCGCTGCAGGTCCTCGAAGAAGGCCCGGTCCCGCTCCAGGATCTGCTGCTGCCGGTAGACGGGCATGAGCCGGACGCCCGCGTCGGAGGCGGCCGCGCCGGGGAGTTCGATCGAGGTGCCGCTGTGGCAGCAGTCGAGGAGGGTGAGGACGCGGACGCCGTCGGCGAAGCCCTGGAACTCCCGGTGCAGCTCGTCGTCGAGGAACTGTCGGTCGTAGAGGACGAGGGTCTCGTCGAGGGCGTCGGGTTCGTCGTCGGAGCCGGTGACGTCGGGGACCTGCCCGCCGTGACCGGAGTAGGTGAAGAGCAGGATGTCGTCGGCCGTCAGCTTGGCCGCGGCCTGCCGCAGCGCCGCGGTGACCTGGTCGACGGTGCCGTCGGGGGTCATCAGGACGGTGTCGTCGAAGCCGGCGGAACGGGCGAGGGCGGCCATGTCACGGGCGTCGTTCTCGCAGGCCACGAGCTCGCCGTCCCAGCCTTCGTAGCGGTCGGGGTCGACCTTGTTGAGTCCGACGTGGATGGACAGTCCAGCAGGCATGGGGTGCCTCCTTGTGGGGTGGGAAGGAGCACCGGGGGGCGTCTGAACGAGTGGCCTGCGGCCCGGTGCCGAGCGCGACCCTCCATGCGCGGTACTTACATCCTATGAACGCTTCCGACCCTTCGCCTTCTCCGCCGCCCCCGCGCGCCGGGCAGCCGCGCCGCGACGCGCTCGACGACCGAGCCGGCTACGACGAGACCTTCCTCGGTCCCGCCGTGCCGCTTCCGCTGCCGGCCCGCACGTCGGTCGAGACGGTGATCCTCCCGTACACCCACTTCACGGTGGTCTTCCGCCCGGACCGGAGGCTCGCCGCCTCGACCGCGGTGTGCATCGAGGGACGCCGGCTCCTGGAGGACGTGCCCCGCGACGACGTCTGGCTGTACGACCCGCGGCTGCCGCGGGAGCAGCAGACCGGAGACGACGTCTACCGGAACAACAGCCTGGACCGTGGCCATCTGGTGCGCCGGCTCGACCCGGTGTGGGGTGCGGTGGCCGAGGCCGGCCGGGCCAATACCGACACGTTCCACTTCACGAACGCCGCGCCGCAGGCGGACGTCTTCAACCAGGGCAAACGGCTCTGGCAGGGGCTGGAGAACCATCTCCTCGACCACGCGGCCGAGTTCGACCGGAGGCTGACGGTCTTCACCGGGCCCGTGCTGCACGACTCCGACCCGCCCTACCGGGGGATCCAGGTGCCGCTGCGGTTCTGGAAGGTGGCCGCGTTCATGCAGGACGGGGTGCTGGCGTCGACGGGGTACGTCCTCGACCAGAGCCCCGACCTGAGCCGGGACGCGGACCGGGCGCTGGCCGGGGCCACTCCGGGGGCGCCGCCGCCGCTCGGCCCGTTCCGCACCTACCAGGTGCCCGTCGCGGACGTCGCGGAGCTCACCGAGCTGGAGTTCGGGGCGCTGCCCGACGTCGACCTGATGCCGCCGTCGCGAGCGCCCGAGGAGCGCTGGCGCCGCCTGGAGTCGTACGACGACATCGTGCTGCAGGGGTGAGCCCGCCCCGGGGGGGGACCGGGCTCGAAGGGGGCGCGCTCCCGGCGCATTTGCCACGCTCCCGGCCCGGTGAAACCATGAAAGACATCGGTCGGTTCCGTCCGACGCTGCGCAAGAACCGCCAAGCAGGTGCGGTATGCCGCTCACCGAAACGGAGTGGGGACTCGTCACCGGATGGGTGCGGGACCATCTCCTCGACACCCCCGATCCCGCGACCCGGCTACGGCTCAGCGGGCTTCCGGCCGGCTTCGTCGAGGATCTGACCCTCACCCCGGACCAGGACGAGAACGCGCGTCTGCTGGTGCGGGCGGCCCGGCGGGACATCGCCCACCAGCGACGGCTGCTGGAGGCCCTGGCCGGTCTCGACCCGCTCGACGCCGGCGGCGGACCCGGCGGCGACGGACGCCCCGTCGGCCGCGGCGGGTTCGGCGCCTACGAACGCGGCGCCGAGGTGCGCATCCTGCTCACGCGACTGCGTGAGGACGAGCGCACCCACCGGGCCGCCGCAGATCCCTTCCGGGCCCTCGTGCTCCGCAACGGCGCCGAGGTGTTCATCGACCGGGCGGAGCTGCGCGAGAAGCTGCGCGGGTTCGTCGACGACCCCGAGCAGACGGTGCTGGTCGTCGACGGCGAGCCCGACAGCGGGCGCTCGTACACCTACCGGCTGATCCGCCATCTCGGCCAGCACTGCGGCTTCCGGCCGGTGCGGGTCACGCTGTCGCGCACCTCCACCGCCGCGCGGCTGGTGGAGCGGCTGGAGCAGTGCACGGCGGGCCCCGGCACCCCCGCACTGCCGTTGAACCCCACACAGTTGAACGATCCACTGCCCTCGGTCGACGACGCCGTGCACCGGATCGTCAGCCGGGCGACCGCCGCCGAGGAACGCTTCTGGCTGGTCCTCGACGACTGCGACCGGCTCGACCCCAACGCGGACGTGTGGGACTGCATCGGCAAGCTCGCCCTGGCCATCTACGAGCACACGCCGGTCCAGGAGGACGCGGTGCCGCGGCTGGTCCTGCTCGGCTACTCCTCCACCATGCGCCAACTCCCCTACGACATCCGCAAGAACGAGTGCCGAGACACCGCCCGGGTGGTGGACGAGGACGATCTGCGGGTGTTCTTCCGGCAGTTCTTCGCCGAATCGGAGCCGGAGGCGGCGCACGAGCCGGACGAGGCGCACGTCGGCGCACTGGCGGACCTGGCGGTGGCGGAGGTGATGCGGGCGGTCGACGTGCCCGGATCGACGGACAGCCACATGCGCCGGGTGTGCACCGCGGTCGAGGAGACGGTGCGCCTGTACCGCACCGTCGCTCCCGGCGGCGACGTCGCCGCGCTCCTGCGCGGAGGGCTGCGCACGGCAGGTGCCGCGGCCGCGCCCGCGCTGCCCGCACTGCGCCGGGCCTACCGCGAAGCGGCCTGTCTGCTGCAGGACTTCGACCCCGCCCGGCTGCGGCTGCCCGACGGGTCCGAGCCGCCGGGACAGACCGCGGTGCTGGCGCTCGTCGACGACTGCACGGCGCCGGGCGGCCCCTCGGCTCCGGTCTGGGTCCTCAAGCCGGAGGTCCGCGAGGAGGCACTGCGCGGCCTCCGGGGACCGCAGGCGGCGCTGCGCGCCCTGGAGGCCAACCTCGGTCTCCTCCCCGAGGGGCCCTGTCCCGAGCGCACGGCGCTGGCCCTGCTCTCCGGCACCGCCCCGGGCCTCGCGGCGCAGGGCGTCGAGGAGCTCTCGGACACGCTGCAGGCCACCCTGTGGCTGAGCCGGGTGCCCGGCACGAGCGGGCTGCCCGCGGTCGACGACGTACAGCACCGGCTGGAACGGGCCCGGCTGCTCCAGCCGATGGAGCGGCTGGTGCGGGGCACCTTCCACGGACGGGTGCGGGAACTCGACCTCCTGCGGACCTATCTCGCGCTGCCCGCCGAGCCGGCCGAGCCGCCCGTGCTCCTGCACGGGGTCGGCGGCATCGGCAAGAGCACGCTGCTCGCCCGGTTCCTCCTCGACAGCCTGCGCGAGGAGCCCGCCGGGTTCCCCTTCGCCTACATCGACTTCGAGCGCCCCACGCTCTCCGTCCACGAGCCCGCCACCGTGATCGCCGAGGCGGCCAGGCAGCTCGGGATCCAGTACCCGGACCACCGGGCCGCCTTCGACGCGCTGGCCGACGAGTGCGAGGAGACCGCCGCCGGGCAGCGCGGCGAGCGGACCCGGATCGACGAGTTCGCCCAGCTCTCCGCGACCCGCGCCACCCTCGGCCGGGACTACTCGGCGGGGTTCCACACCCGGGCCAGCGCCCGCGAACAGGAACTCGCGCGCTCGGTGGCCGAGTTGGTGTCCGAGGCGGTCCGGACCCCGGAGGGCGGCACGGCCCCGCCGCTGCTGATCGCGGTCGACTCCTTCGAGGAGGCGCAGTACCGCGGCTCCCCGGTGCTGGCCCGGATGTGGGCCATCTGGACGGCGCTGCGCGCCGCGTATCCGCGGCTGCGGTTCATCGTGTCCGGGCGGGCCCCCATCGACCACCCCGCGAAGGTGCTGGCGCCGCGCACGATGGAGCTCGGTGAACTCGACGAGCCGGCGGCCGTGGACCTGCTGATGTCCTGCGGCGTGGACGACGAGACGGTGGCCCGCGACCTGGCCGACCGGGTGGGCGGCCATCCGCTGAGCCTGAAGCTCGCGGCACAGACGGCGGTGATGCTCGGCGCCGGCTCCGAACCCCTGGGCGACCTGCTGGACTCCCTTCCCTCGCGCCGGCGCTGGTTCCACCACAAGGTCGACCAGATGCTCATCCAGGGCACGCTGTACGACCGGATCCTCAAGCACATCGCGGAGGACGACGTCCGCGCGCTGGTGCAGGCGGGCCTGGCCCTGCGGGTCATCACGCCCGAGCTGATCGGCGACGTCCTCGCCGGGCCGGCCGGACTGCGCGTCGAGACCCCTCAGCAGGCCCGGTCGCTCTTCGGCCGGCTGGTCGCGCGGCTCGACCTGATGGAGTCGGCGGGTCCCGGGACGGTCCGGCACCGGGCGGACCTGCGCAGCATCATGCTGCGGCTGTCGGACAGCGCGCGGACCGACCTGATGCGGGCCGTCGACCGGAGCGCGGTGCGGTACTACGCCGCCCGCGAGGGACCCGCCGCCCGGGCCGAGGAGATCTACCACCGGCTCCGGCTGGGCGAGGACCCGCGCACCGTGGAGCAGCGCTGGGAGCCCGGTGTCGAGGGTGCCCTCGCCGGCGCCGACCGCGACATGCCGCCGCGGTCGGCCGCCTTCCTGCTGGCGCGGATCGGCGGGCACGTACCGGACCGTATCATGGCCGAGGCCGACCAGGAGGACTGGGAGCGGATCGCCGCGCGGGAGGTGGAGGACCTGCTCACCCAGGGGTACGTCGAACCGGCCTTGGAGCGGCTGAGCGAGCGGCGGCCCTGGACTCCGTGCAGCAGGCTCCACGGGCTCCTGGTGGAGACGCTGGCCCGGTCCGGCCGGGCGGCGGAGGCACGGGAGTCCGCGGAACAGGCCGTGCAGCGGGCCACGGAGGCCGGCTGCGCCGAGATCCGGCTCGAACTGCTCCAGCTCTCCGCGCGGCTCGCCCAGGACGCGGGCGACGTCGCCGACGCCGACCGCGACCTCCAGGAGGCGGAGGACCTCGCGCGGGGCCTCGGGCTGCCGCACGAGTCGCTGGGGGTCCTGGTCGCCAGGTCCCGGCTGGCGGCGCTGTCGGACGAGGGCTCGGCCGAGACGGACGCACGGCTGGCGCGGACGCTGCGGGGGCTGCCGGACGAGGAGGTGGCCCGCCGGCCGGCGCTGGCCCGGGCGGCGGCGGCGACCGCGAGCCGGTCCGACCCGGAGGTGCTGGAGCACACGCTCCGGCTGGTGGGGCTGCCCGCCGACGACGCGGCGGTGGTGGACGCGCTCACCCGCTGGATCGACGCCGCCATGACGGACGAACCGCAGCTGCGCGAGCCGCTGACGCGGATCCTGGACTCGGCGGCCGGGGAGCCCGACGGCGGTCACCCGGCCGCCGCGACCGGAGCCGTCGAGGCTCCCGTGGCCCAGGCGGCCGGCGGCGGCCGGACGCGGCCCGGGATGTCGTACGCCGACGTGGAGGCGGCCCTGTGGGAGGCGCGCCGGCGCGGCACCCTGGACAGCATCGCCTGGCGGGCCCTCATGCTCCGCGACCGCAGCGGGGACCTGCTGGTCGGGGTCGCCGCCGCCATGGACGTGGCCACGCCGGACGGGCGCCCGGGCGTCGCCGGTCCGGAGGCGGAGGACTCGGGGCAGAGTGCCGGTACGCGGCTGTGGACGCAGCCGCCGCCCGACTCCGCGGAGGGCGCGGTGCGCAGCGAGCCCTATCTGTCCCCCGAGGACGTGGTCAGGGTCCGCAACGCGGCGCTGGACGCCGGCCTCGCGGAGAGCGCCGTACGACCGCTCCTCTTCGACGGCACGACCCCCCGCTTCCGGGCGAGTCTGCCGGTGCTGGACAGCCCGTTGCGGCAGATGCACTCCGACCTGGTGACGATGAACAGGGTCGAGCGCCTGATCGACGGCACGGTGCCGCTGGAGGTCTGGCTGCGCAACGCGATCGCCCAGACCCTGGAGGCCGGTCCCCTCACCGTCCTGCAGCGCGCCCTGGACGACGTGGCGCGCGACGCCGCGGGCGAGCCGGACGTGCCGCCGGGCGCCCTTCCGGGCGAGAGCAAGGAGGAGATCATCTTCCGGGACGACACCGTGCCCTTCGAGTTCCTGCACGCCGGGGTGCTGGCCGGGACGGCGGTCGCCCGGCTGAAGGTCCCGCCGTACGAGTCGGGTGCGCCGCTCCAGCCCGCCTATCCGCACGCGGGCACCGGCTGGCTCATCGGTCCCGGCCTCCTGATCACCAACCACCACGTGGTGGCCGCGCGTACCCGCACCCCCGGGGTGCGTCCGCCGGTCGCCGAGGCCGACCTCCAGCTCCAGGTGCGCAACTCCCGTTCGCGTTTCGACTACGGCGCCGACGACGCGGAGACCGAGGAGGCGACGGCGGGCGCGCTGGTCGCCTGGGACGAGGCGCTGGACTACGCGGTCCTGCGGCTGTCCGAGGGGCTGCCGCCCCGGCCGGTGCTGCGGGTGGCGACGGCTCCGCTGCTGCCGGCCGGCACGGATCCCGTGGCGGTGAACATCATCCAGCACCCCGGCGGGCAGCCGAAGCGCGTGGCGCTGCGCAACAACCTCGTCTACCAGGCGGACGAGCGCGACATCCGCTACTTCACCGACACCCGCAGCGGCTCGTCCGGTTCCCCGGTGTTCACGGACGACTGGACGGTGGTGGCGCTGCACCGCGGCACGCGCCGGGTCGACGAGGTGGACTACCAGGGCAGGGCGACGGCGTTCGTGAACGTCGGTACGCAGATGAGCGCGATCCTGGCCCATCTGCGGGGGACGAGGCCCGAGTTGTACGAGGAGATCATGTCGGCGCAGTCGACGGGCGAGACCCATGTGCGGGCGGCCTGAGTGCAGGGCGGTCCCAGGCGGAGGTGACGGAGGATGCGGTACGGATCACCGGTCGCGACCGACCCCGAGCGGGTGCTGGGCGACCTGACGGCGGTCGCCGCGCGGGTGCGGAAGAACCTGGAGGCGGAGATCTCCGAGTCGATGGCCGAGTCGCCGGCGGAGGAGCTCCCGGCCGGCCAGATCTCCCGCTTCGCGCAGGAGGAACGGGCCAGGGTCCTGGAGGCCGGGGTCTCCGGTCTGGAGAAGCTGGCGGACCACCGGGCGGACGAGATCGACGAGGACGAGTACTTCGGGGTGGAGGCGATCGTCCTGCTGGAGGGCCGCCCGGCGATCCTGGTGCAGGGCCGGGACTTCGCCCCGCAGGAGGGCGACTGGTCGGTGCTCGACGCCGGGAGGGACGCGATCCGGGAGTCGATCGCCCGCGTCGGGCGGGTCGAACTCACCGGGCACGACAGCCTGGACTGGGTGGGCACTGCCTTCCAGGTGGGTCCGGAGACGGTGATGACCAATCGGCACGTGGCCGTGGAGTTCACGCGCGCCGAGGGCTCGGGCTGGACCTTCCGGCAGGGGGTGTCGGCCCGGGTCGATCCGGGCGAGGAGCTTCCGGCCGCGTCGGCGTCACCGGCCGCCGGACCGCCCCCGTACGAGGTCACCGGGGTGGTCGGCATCCATCCGGACGTCGACATGGCACTGCTCCGGGTCGCCCCGTCCGCGGACGGGCCGCTGCCCACGCCGCCGGCGGTCGCGGCGGACGCCCCGGCGGACGTGCCGGGCCGGCCCGTGTACGTGATCGGCTACCCGGCCTGGGACGGGCGGCGCAACGAGCCGGAGTCGATGCGGCGGATCTTCATGGACGTCTACAACGTCAAGCGGCTCCAGCCGGGGACCGCGACGGAGTTCACCCCGGGCGCGCTGGTGATGGGGCACGACTGCTCGACCCTGGGCGGCAACAGCGGGTCCCCGGTCTTCGACCTGTCGGACCACCGCGTGCTCGGCCTCCACTTCGGCGGGCGCTACGGCCAGGGCAACGTGGCCGTGCCGCTGTGGGAGCTGGTGGACGATCCGCTGCTGGCCCGCGCGGAGGTCAACTGGGTCTGAGCGGCCGGGGCGGGCGCGCGGAAGCCGGCCGGGTCCTGTCCCGGCGCCGCGGGCCCGGAGACGGCGCGGGCCGTCCCCCCGTCGGACGGGGGGGACGGCCTGCGTGCGCCGACGGACCGGACGTTCCCGGATCAGACCGCCGGGGCCGGGAAGGTCGGGTACTCGACGCCGGAGACGTGCTGGACGACCCGGATCACCTGGCACGAGTAGCCGAACTCGTTGTCGTACCACAGGTAGAGGATGGCGTTGTCGCCGTCGACCTTGGTGGCGCCGGCGTCGACGATCGAGGCGTGGCGCGAGCCGACGAAGTCCATCGACACGGCGTCGGGGGCCGTGGTGAAGTCGATCTGGCGCTTCAGCGGCGAGTGCAGCGAGACGTCGCGGAGGTACTCGAGGACCTCGTCGCGGGTGGTCTCGCGGCCCAGGCGCAGGCTCAGGATGGCGATCGAGACGTCCGGGACGGGGACGCGGATCGAGCTGCCGGTGATCGGGGCCTTCAGGTCGGGCAGCGCCTTGGCGACGGCCGAGGCGGCACCGGTCTCGGTGATCACCATGTTGAGCGGCGCGGAACGCCCGCGGCGGTCGGCCTTGTGGTAGTTGTCCAGCAGGTTCTGGTCGTTCGTGAACGAGTGGACGGTCTCCACGTGACCGCGCAGCACGCCGTACTCGTCGTCCATCGCCTTCAGCGGCGGCACGATCGCGTTGGTGGTGCAGGAGGCGCAGGACAGGATCTGCTCGTCCGGCTTGATCGTGTCGTGGTTGACGCCGTGCACGATGTTCGGCACGTCACCCTTGCCGGGCGCGGTCAGGACGACCTTGTCGATGCCGGGGCGCAGGTGCTTCGACAGGCCCTCGCGGTCGCGCCACTTGCCGGTGTTGTCGATGAGGATGGCGTTCTCGATGCCGTACGCCGTGTAGTCGACCTCGGAGGGGTCGTTGGCGTAGATCACCTTGATCGTGTTGCCGTTGGCGATGATCGTGCTGTTCGCCTCGTCCACGGTGATCGTGCCCTGGAACTGGCCGTGGATCGAGTCGCGACGCAGCAGCGAGGCGCGCTTCACGAGATCCTGCTCGCCGCCGCCGCGCACGACGATGGCGCGCAGACGGAGACCGTTGCCCGAGCCGGCCTTCTCGATGAGGAGGCGGGCGACGAGGCGGCCGATGCGGCCGAAGCCGTAGAGGACGACGTCGCGGCCCTCACGGCGCTCGATCTTGTTCTCGCCCATGGCGCCGGCGACGGCCTCGGCGGTGAACTCCTCGACCGAGAGACCGCGGTCGTCGGTCTTGTACTCGGCGGCCAGCATGCCGATGTCGATCTGGGACGGACCGAGATCGAGGGTGGTCAGCGTCTTGAGGAACGGGAGCGTCTCGGTGACCGAGAGCTCCTCGCCGGCGATCTGACGGGCGAACCGGTGGGTCTTGAGGATGCTCACCACCGACTTGTTCACCAAGGAGCGGCTGTGGACCAGGACGGTGACGTCCTGCTCGCGGTGCATCTTCCCGATGATCGGGATCATCGACTCCGCGATCTCTTCGCGGTTCTTCCAGTTGGTGAACGAGTCGTCTTTGACAGTCACAGGTTTATCTTTCGAGCTAGGCGGCGCTCATATGCTAACCCCTCGCTCTTTTGATCACTCAGACGGTGCCCCCGAAGGCGGATCCGGCCTGCGGTCCCGACGCCGGCGCACGCGGGAGGCCCGCGGGAGGACGCGCGGGCGCCCCGGCTCGCGAATGCGGACATTACGGGCAAAAATTACACATTGTGATCCGAGATGACTCAGGCGAACCTCCCCATCCGCGGGGGCGCCCGCCCCGGCGGACCGGCGGCCCCCCGTAGCGACGCGCCACGGCCCGCCCGGCCCGCCGGCCGCGCGGCCCCGGCGGCCCCCGTCCGGTTCCGCGGCAGAGATCTCCCCCACACCCGAAAGGCCCGCTCCCATGCGCCCTTCACTCACCCCCGACGCCCTCGCGAAACTCCGCCAGCCCCGCCCGTATCCGGCCGTGTCGCTGACGATGCCGACGCACCGCCGCGGGCCGGACGCCGCCCAGGACCGGGTGCGACTGCGCAACCTCCTCGCGGCGGCCGACCGGGAGCTCCGGAACGACCCGGCGGTGACCCGGGAGCGGCTGGCGGACGTGCTGGCGCAGCTGGACCAGGCGGTGGCGGAGCTCGACCCGGCGCTCACCGAGGACGGGCTGGTGGTCTTCGCCGCACCCGGCGAGCACCAGGTGTGGACGGTGGCGCGCCCCACGCCCGAGCGGGTGGTCGTGGCCGACACCTTCCTCACCCGCAACCTGGTGTCCGCCCACGCCGCGGAGCAGCCGTTCTGGGCGCTGACCGTGGCCGCCGACCGGGCGTCGCTGTGGAGCGGGGACGCGGCCGGGGTGAGCGAGCACACCGGGGACGGATTCCCGCTCACGCGGAGCCTGGAGGACCCGGACGCGGAGCGCAAGGAGCGGATCGGCGATCTGCCCAGCACCTTCCAGGACGAGCAGACGCGCCAGTTCCTGCGCGAGGCCCACGCGCGGATCCTGGTGGTCCTCAGCTCGTACCGCAGGCCGCTGTACGTGATCGGCGAGGCCGCCGCCCTCGCCCTGCTCGAGGAGTCCGGCCCGCTGGGCCAGGACACGATGACCATCCGGCAGGGCGGCCTCGCCCACGGGCCGGCCGACGCGGTGCGGCGGGCCGTCGATCCGCTGCTGACCGGGCGGACGGCGGCCGTGGTGTCGACGGTGCTGGCCGAGCTGGACACCGCCCGGGGACGCCGGGAGTTCGCGGCGGGCCTCGACGAGGTCTGGGAGGCCGCCAAGGCGGGCCGGGTGCGTCTGCTGACCGTGGAGGAGGGCTACCGGGCGGTCGTACGGGACTACGGCGACCATCTGGAGCCGGCCGAACCCTCCGACCTCGACTCCCGGGACGACATCGTCGACGGGATCGTCGAGCAGGCCCTGGAGACGGGGGCGGAGGTCCGCTTCGTCCCGGACCACACCCTGTCCGACATGGGGCGCATCGCCGCCGTCCTGCGCTACTGACGGCGCGCCGGAGGCGCCCGCCGGCCCGGGCCCCGCAACCCGTTCCCGTACGTCCCCGAACAGCACGCGCACGTTCCCGAGAAGGAGAGGACCCGCCCGTGAACACTCCGTCGTCCCGCAGTACCCGCCCGCCGGCGCTCCGCCGGGCGGCGGGCGCCGCCGTGGCCGTCGTCCTGACCGCCGCCGGCGTGGCCGGCCTCGCCGCCTGCGACTCCGGCGACGACGACACGGGCCGGAGCTCGTCGTTCAGCGACCGGCCGACAGCGCCGGACACCGCCTCCTTCTCGGGCGCGGCGCCGTCCGCCCTCGCCTCGGCGGCGGAGTCGGCCGAGGCCGCCGCCCGCGCCTCGGCGTCCGCGGCCCGCGCCTCCGCGTCGGCCCGCGAGGCGTCCCGCAAGGCGTCGATCGGGGCCGAGGTGGAACGCTCCCAGCAGGCCGCCCAGGACGCGCTCAAGGGCGTCCAGGGCGGCGGGAACGCGCGGAGCGAGGTAGCCATGTCCGGCAAGCCGCGCGCCGACACGAACGGCATCCTCACCGTGCTCGTCAGCATCACCAACCAGACCGACGCGACCGCCTCGTACGCCGTCCAGGTCGACTTCCTCGACGCGTCCGGCAAGGTCGTCGAGACCCAGTACACCGGCGCCGAGGACCTGCCCCCGGGTGAGCGGAAGCAGCCGCTCGTCATCAGCCGCAGCGCTCCCGAGCCGGTCCTGACGCCTCGGCTCACCAAGGCCCAGCGGTACTGACGGGTCCGCGATGGCACCCGCCCCATCCCGTACGGCCCCGGTCGGCGCGGCGCGCGGATCCCTGCGCGCCGCGCCGTCCGCCGTCCTCGCCCTGACGCTGCTGCTCACGGCCGCCGCGCCCGGCGCCGGTGCCGCACCCGGGGGCGCGGCACCGGCGCCCGCGGTCCGGGCGCCGACGGGCGTCGCCGACTGCGACGACGACCCCGCGTCCTGCCACGGCCCGAACTGGCTCTACCAGTACACGTACGGGCTCGGGTTCCACCCCTTCACCAGCCCGCAGGCGGTGCGGGAGCAGCTGACGGACAACTTCTGGCTCTTCCCCGTCAGCGGCGCCTGCCCGCGCCGGATCCACGAGGACGCCACCTGTTCGCTGCTGGGCGGGAACCCCGTACGGGTGGAGGCCGTCGGAGACGACTACCTTCAGATCGCAACCCTGGAGGGGCACGCGCTGGGCGCCGGGCAGCACATCCGCTTCGCCTTCGCCGGCTACCTCGGCACCCTCCACCTGGTGGTGAGCGCCTGGCAGAACGGCCCCGGCAGCTGCACCGGGCAACGGCTCTGCGGGGTCCTGAACCGGGTCGGCGCCTGGACGCTGTGGCGGGTGCTGGCCGCGACGCTGGGGCTGTCGGCGTACGCCGCCTGAGGGCGCGCCGAGGAGGCCGCCCTTCCGATGCCTCCTCCAGGAATGGGACATAGGGTGCATAGTGCCAGCCAGGCGTCAAAGGAGGACCGGATGTCCGAGCTCATCGTTGTCGGCTACGACGAACACGCCGTCGCGCACAAGGCCTTCAAGGCGGTCCAGGAGCTGGAGAAGAACCACGTCCTGGAGCTCAGCGGGATCGCCGTCGTCTCCGTGGACGAGGACGGCGAGACCCATGTCGACACGCCGTCGAGGACCGACAAGATCGCCGTCTCGGCCACCGCCGGCGCCCTGTGGGGCATGGTCTTCGGCATCCTGATCCTCACGCCGGGCATCGGCGTGGTCGGCGCCGCGGTCGGCGGGCTGATCGGGAAGCTGACCCAGATGGGCGTGGACAAGAACTTCCGGGAGAAGGTCCAGTCGCTGCTCACGCCCGGCTCGTCGGCCCTCGTGATCATGGCCACGAAGATCACCGAGGACAAGTTCGCCGCCGCCCTCCAGCCCTTCGGCGGCACGGTGCTCAAGACCTCGCTCGCGGAGAGCAGCGAGCGGGAGCTCGCCGACCAGCTCGCCGGCTCCGAGACCGCAGGCTGAGCCGCCGGAGGTCCCCCATACGCCGGAGGGGGCGGGCGCCCGGTGCGCCCGCCCCCTCCGTGACGTGTGCGTTCAGCGGCGGTCGAGCACCGCCGCGAGCGCCTCCCGCAGCGTCGCCGCGGGATCCGCCACCGGTCCCTCGGACCGCCAGGCGACGAAACCGTCGGGACGCACCAGCACCGCGCCGTCGGGCGTGACTCCGTGGGCCTCGGCCCAGTCCGTGTCGCTCGCCGGGGACAGCTCGGCCGCCGGACCGTCGCCGATCCGGTACGCCTCCAGCGGCACGCCCAGCTCCCGCGCGACGCGGCCGGCCGCGTCGTGCCACGCCCCGGACCCGCCCTCGGCGCTCAGGAGCACCGGGGAGCGCTCGTACAGGTCGAGCGTGGACACCCGGGTCCCGGCGCGGTCCAGCCACACGTGCGGCGCCCGGCTCCCGGGCTCGCCCGTCAGCCGCAGTTGGTCCGGGACGACGGGCACCGACGGGTCCGCGCCCACGACCGCGCCCCGCGGATAGCGGTGGCCCAGCACCACGTTGAGGATGCCGCCCTTCCGGCCGCCGGGACCGCCCGGGCTCCCGGCCTCGGGACCGGGGGCGTACCCGGGGTGGCTGTGCTCGACCGAGCGCGTCGAGGCGCGCGCGCCCGTCGCCTGCGCGACCGGCCGGCGCTCCGCGTCGTAGGAGTCCAGGAGGCCGGGTCCGGCCCAGCCTCCCAGCACCGCGGCGAGCTTCCAGGCGAGGTTGTGCGCGTCCTGGATGCCGGTGTTGGAGCCGAAGGCGCCGGTGGGGGACATCTCGTGGGCCGCGTCTCCGGCCAGGAACACCCGTCCCTGCCCGTAGCGTTCGGCGACCCGCTCGGCGGCGTGCCAGGGGGCCCGGCCGGTGATCTCGACGTCGAGGTCGGGCACCCCCACGGCCCGCCGGATGTGCTCGCGGCAGCGCTCGTCGGTGAACTCCTCCAGCGTCTCGCCGTTCTCGGGGTGCCAGGGCATGTGGAACACCCAGCGCTCCTCGTTGTCGACCGGCAGGAGGGCGCCGTCGGCGTCGTCGGCGGTCAGGTAGCAGACGATGAAGCGCCGGTCCCCGACCACGGCCGCGAGCCGGCGGGAGGTGAACGTGACGCTGACGTTGTGGAACAGGTCGCCGGCGCCGCCCTGCGCGATGCCGAGCGCCTCGCGGATCGGGCTGCGCGGGCCGTCGGCGGCGACGAGGTAGTCCGCCCGGATGGTGGTGTGCTCGCCGGTCTCCCTGCTCTTGACCCGCGCGGTCACGCCCTCGGCGTCCTGCTCGAACGACATCAGCTCGGTGGCGAAGCGGAGGTCCGCGCCCAGCTCACGGGCGCTGTCCACCAGCACCGGCTCCAGGTCGTTCTGGCTGCACAGGCACCACTTGCCGGGGCTGAAGCGGGCCAGGCCGCCGCCCGGGTCGATCTCCTTGAACAGCCACTCGCCGGCGTCGCCCACCAGGCTCGTCGCCTGGAGGATGCCGTTGTTGGCCGACAGGACCGACGCCGCCTCCTCGATGCGCCGCTGCACACCGGCGACCCGGTACAGCTCCATCGTGCGCACGTTGTTCCCGCGTCCGCGCGGATGGATCGAGGTGCCCGCGTGCCGCTCGACGAGGACGTGCGGCACTCCGAGGCGTCCCAGGAACAGCGAGGTGGACAGGCCCACCAGCGAGCCGCCGACGACGAGGACGGGCGTGTGGTGACCGTCCTCGCCGGCCTCTTCGTATCGGTTCATCGAATGCCTCCAGCGTCCGTCCGGGACGCGGTCAGGGATGGGATGCAGATGCCTGCCCGGAGGGCGCGGGGTTCGCGCACCCGGGGCACCCGGTTGACGCGCAGTTCACTCGTCCGCCCCGTGGGGCTCGCGCACACGGGGGCTCGCGTCAACGATCGGCTCATGGCGCCCCCGGCCCGTCGGCCGCGGCGGTCGCCCTTCGCTTCCGCACCGTCCCGGCTTCCACGAAGAAGAGGAGAGGTACGCCGGATGACCATCACGAGTCGCATCTCGCAGTCAGCGTTCGACGGGTCCAGGTTGCGGGTGATCCTGCTGCTGGACCTGTACGAAGGAGCCCAGCAGCAGTTCCTCGACGCCTACGAGCACATGCGGAACCAGGTCGCGTCCATCCCCGGGCACATCAGCGACCAGCTCTGCCAGTCGATCGAGAACCCCTCGCAGTGGCTCATCACCAGCGAGTGGGAGAGCGCGCCGCCCTTCCTCGCCTGGGTGAACAGCGAGGAGCACGTCGAGACCGTCCGGCCGATGCACAGCTGCGTCCGGGACACCCGCTCCATGCGCTACAGCATCCTCCGGGAGACCAACCCGGCCCAGTCCTCCGAGCGGCCCCGGCCCGCGGCCGGCGAGGAGGTCTCGGCCCGCGTGGGCGACGGAGTGGCACGCCACGCCCTCACCTTCACGGTGAAGCCCGGCTCCGAGTCGAAGGTCGCGGAGATCCTGGCGGGCTACAAGTCCCCCAAGGCCCAGGTCGACGACAACACCCGGCTGCGCCGGACCTCGCTCTTCATGCACGGCAACCGGGTCGTGCGGGCCATGGAGGTGGAGGGCGACCTGATGGCCGCGCTGCGCCACGTCTCCCGCCAGCCCGAGGTCCGCGCGGTCGAGGAGGCCATCAACCCGTACCTGGAGCAGGACCGGGACCTGACCGACTCGGACTCGGCGCGGGTCTTCTTCACCCGGGCGGCCCTGCCCGCCGTCCACCACGTGGTCTCCGGGCGGCCCGAGCCCGCCGAGCTGCGGCGCCACGCGCTGTTCTACCCGGCCAAGGAGGGCTGCGGGATGGAGCTCGCGCGGTTCCTGGCCCACCAGGACCAGGCGGCGGCGGACGACCCGGACAGCCCGATCCACGGCAGCACGGTCTTCCAGCGCGACGACATCGTGGTGCGTCTCGTCGACACGGCGCGGGAACTCGACCTCGACCCCGTCGCCTCGCTCGGCCTCAAGGGCGCCGGCAAGGCCGCGGAGCTGCAGCGTCTCCTCCACGGCGCCGCCATCGGCGTCGAGGGCGCGCTGGACACGGACCGCAACATCAACCGGCTCCTGTCGCACGCGGACATGCTGCCGATCACCGACCGCAGGTCTGCGGATTCCTGACGGAGCGCCGCGGCCCGCGCCGCGGCCCCTCCCCCGGACGTCACTGCCACCCCCGGAGGTATCAACCATGCTCAAGCAGGCTCCACGCATCGTGAACCTGAGCGACACGGAACCGAACCGCAGGCGCGGAGGTGACCTGCGGGCCATGCTCACGCCCGCGACCGTGGGCTCCACCAGCGGCTTCATGGGCCTGGCCATCGTGCAGCCCGGCGAGCGCATCGGCGAGCACTACCACCCGTACTCCGAGGAGTTCGTGTACGTCGTCGCCGGCGCGCTCGAAGTGGACCTGGACGGCGAGACGTTCGCCCTCCAGCCGGACCAGGGCCTGCTGATCCCGATCGACGTGCGGCACCGCTTCCGCAACGTCGGGGACGTCGAGGCCCGGATGGTCTTCCACCTCGGCCCGCTGGCTCCCCGGCCGAGCCTGGGGCACGTCGACACGGAGCCGACCGACGACACCGCGAGCCCGCACTTCGTCGTCTCCGGTCCGCACCTGTCCGCGCAGGATCACGGACAGGCGTCCGAGCGAAGCGGGGCCATCGAGTGACGCGCCGGGTGGCCATCACCGGCATCGGCGTCGTGGCCCCGGGCGGCACCGGAGCGGCGGCGTTCTGGGACCTCCTGTCCGACGGCCGCACCGCGACCCGCGGCATCAGCCTGTTCGACCCGGCCGGGCTGCGCTCGCGCATCGCCGCGGAATGCGACTTCGACCCGCTCGAGCACGGCCTCGACCCGGAGCTGGGCCGGCACGCCGACCGGTACATCCAGTTCGCCGCGGTCGCCGCCGACGAGGCCGTGCGCGACTCCGGACTCGACACGGACCGCGAGGACCCGTGGCGCGTCGCGGTCTCGCTGGGCAGCGCCGTCGGCGGCACCACCCGGCTGGAGCACGACTACGTCCTCGTCAGCGAGGGCGGCAGCCGCTGGGACGTCGACCACCGCCCCGCCGAGCCGAAGCTGCACATGGCGTTCGCGCCGAGCACCCTCGCCTCGGTCGTCGCCGAGCGGTTCGGCGCGCGGGGTCCGGTGCAGACCGTCTCGACGGGGTGCACCTCCGGACTCGACGCGGTCGGGTACGCCTTCCACACCATCGAGGAGGGCCGGGCCGACGTGTGCATCGCGGGTGCGTCCGACTCCCCCATATCCCCGATCACCATGGCCTGCTTCGACGCGATCAAGGCCACCTCGCCGAACAACGACGACCCGGCGCACGCCTCCCGCCCCTTCGACGCCGACCGCAACGGCTTCGTGATGGGCGAGGGCGCGGCGGTCCTCGTCCTGGAGGAGTACGAGCACGCCCGCGCCCGCGGTGCGCACATCTACTGCGAGATCGGCGGCTACGCCACCTTCGGCAACGCGTACCACATGACCGGTCTGACGGGCGAGGGGCTGGAGATGGCCCGGGCCATCGACTCCACGCTCGACCAGGCACGTCTCGACCCCACGCTGGTCGACTACGTCAACGCGCACGGCTCGGGGACCCG
Source organism: Streptomyces sp. JL2001 (assembly GCF_050917515.1). NCBI lineage: Bacteria > Bacillati > Actinomycetota > Actinomycetes > Kitasatosporales > Streptomycetaceae > Streptomyces > Streptomyces sp. JL2001. The sequence goes on from NZ_CP169421.1 coordinate 1,232,647, forward strand.
GCAGAACGACCGGCACGAGACCGCCGCGGTGAAGCGCTCGCTCGGCGACCACGCCTACGACACGCCCATGAGCTCCATCAAGTCCATGGTGGGGCACTCGCTCGGCGCGATCGGCGCGATCGAGGTCGCCGCCTGCGTCCTGGCGATGAAGCACCAGGTGGTGCCGCCGACGGCGAACTACGAGACTCCCGACCCCGAGTGCGACCTGGACTACGTGCCGCGCACCGCCCGCCCCCGGAAGCTGAGGAACGTGCTCTCCGTCGGCAGCGGGTTCGGCGGCTTCCAGTCCGCGGTCCTCCTGACCGGGGCCGGTGGGAGGACACGATGAGCACGCAGCGCCCACGGAACGCGGTCGTCACCGGCGTCGGTGTGATCGCCCCCAACGGACTGAGCGCCGAGGCGTTCTGGAAGTCCACGTCGGAGGGCCTCGGCGTCCTGGACCGGATCACCCGCGAGGGATGCGGTCACCTGCCGCTCCGCGTCGCGGGCGAGGTCCGGGCCTTCGACGCCTCGGCCCTCATCGAGGAACGGTTCCTCGTCCAGACGGACCGGTTCAGCCACTTCGCGATGGCCGCGGCCTCGCTCGCCCTCGACGACGCCGGCCTCGGCCGCGACGCCCCCGCCGATCCCTTCTCCGTCGGTGTCGTCACCGCCGCGGGTTCCGGCGGCGGCGAGTTCGGCCAGCGGGAGCTCCAGAAGCTGTGGGGACAGGGGTCGCGGTTCGTCGGCCCGTACCAGTCGATCGCCTGGTTCTACGCGGCCAGCACCGGTCAGATCTCCATCCGGAGCGGCTTCAAGGGACCGTGCGGCGTCGTCGCGAGCGACGAGGCCGGCGGCCTGGACGCGATCGCCCACGCGGCCCGGGCGGTACGGCGCGGGACCGGGGCGATGGTCGTCGGTGCCGCGGAGGCCCCGCTGGCCCCGTACTCGATGGTCTGCCAGCTCGGATACCCCGAGCTCAGCACCGTCGAGGACCCCGACCGGGCCTACCGGCCGTTCACCCGCGGGGCCTGCGGCTTCGTCCCCGCGGAGGGCGGCGCCATGCTCGTCGTCGAGGACGAGGCGCGGGCCCACGAGCGGGGCGCCACCGTCCGGGCCACCGTGGCCGGGCACGCCGCCACGTTCACCGGCGCCTCCCGCTGGGAGGAGTCCCGGGAGGGGCTCGCCCACGCGATCCGCGGCGCGCTCGACGAGGCCGGCTGCGCGCCGGAGGAGATCGACGTCGTGTTCGCCGACGCGCTCGGCGTGCCGGAGGCGGACCGCGCGGAGGCCCTCGCGATCGCCGACGCCCTCGGCGCGCACGGCACCCGGGTCCCGGTCACGGCGCCCAAGACCGGTACGGGCCGCGCCTACTGCGGGGCCCCGCTGCTGGACACGGCGGCCGCGGTGCTCGCCATGGAGCACGGTCAGGTACCCCCCACCCCCAACGTGTTCGACATCTGCCACGACCTCGATCTGGTGATGTCCCGCGCTCGCCCCGCCGAGCTGCGCACGGCCCTGGTCCTCAGCCGGGGACTCATGGGATCCAACGCGGCGCTCATCGTGCGCCGCGGCGGCGAATCCGCCCGGTAGGACCGGGCGGGAAGGAGAACACTCGCATGATCACCACCGAAGTGACCTTCGACGAACTGGCCTCGCTGATGAAGAAGGCCGCCGGGGTCACCGTCGCCCCGCAGGACCTGGAGCAGGCGTCGGACGTGCCGTTCAGCGCGCTCGGCCTCGACTCCCTCGGCCTGCTCGGCATCGTCGGCGAACTGGAGAACCAGTACGGCCGGGCGCTCCCCACCGACGCGGAGCGGTGCAAGACCCCGGGCGAGTTCCTGGGCCTCGTCAACAGCAGCCTGCGGACGGGGGTCTGACGTGTCCGGTCACACCGACAACAGCGTCACCGTCGACGCCCCGCTCGATCTCGTCTGGGACATCACCAACGACATCGAGAACTGGCCGACGCTCTTCAGCGAGTACGCGTCCCTGGAGGTGCTCTCCCGCGAGGGCGACACCACGACGTTCCGGCTGACCATGCACCCGGACGAGTCCGGGAAGGTCTGGAGCTGGGTCTCGCAGCGGACCGTGGACGTCGCCACCCGGACCGTGCGGGCGCACCGCGTGGAGACCGGCCCCTTCGCGCACATGGACATCCGCTGGGAGTACACGCAGACCCCGGCGGGCGTGAACATGCGCTGGGTGCAGGACTTCGCGATGAAGCCGGACGCCCCGGTCGACGACGACTGGATGACGGACAACATCAACCGCAACTCCCGCACGCAGATGGCCCTCATCCGGGACCGCGTCGAGCAGGTCGCCCGCGACCGGCGGCGCGCGCCGGTGCTGCCCGCCTGATCACCAGGAAGGACACCCGATGCACCACGCCCTGATCGTCGCCCGCATGGCGCCGGATTCGGCGCCGGCGATCGCCGACGTGTTCGCCGCGTCGGACCGCGGCGAACTCCCTCACCTGGTCGGCGTCAAGCGACGCAGCCTGTTCCAGTTCGGCGACGTCTACCTGCACCTCATCGAGTCGGACGAGGACCCGGCACCCGCCATCGCGAAGCTCACCGGTCACCCCGAGTTCCGGAGCACCAGCGAGCGGCTGTCGGCGTACGTCACCGCGTACGACCCGAAGACGTGGCGCAGCCCCAAGGACGCCATGGCGAACTGCTTCTACCGCTGGGACGCCGGTTCCTGAGGCACCCCGCCGCATGACACGAGGCCGCCGGCTCCGCGATCGAAAGCGGAGCCGGCGGCCTCGTGTCGTGGTGCCTCGCGCGTCAGCCGGGGACGGTGCACTCGAAGGCGTGGAGGTAGGCGTTGACCGGGCGGATCCCGTCGATGACGAGGCCCGCGTCCGTCAGCCGGTCGACCATGCTCTGACGGGTGTGCTTCGCCCCGCCGACGTTGAGGAGCAGCAGCAGGTCCATGGCCGTCGTGAAGCGCATCGAGGGGGTGTCGTCGACGAGGTTCTCGATGACCACCACGCGCGCGCCGGGCCGGGCGGCCTTGCGGACGTTGGCCAGCGCCCGGCGGGTGCTGTCGTCGTCCCACTCCAGGATGTTCTTGATGATGTACACGTCCGCCGCGACCGGGATGTCCTCGCGGCAGTCCCCGGGCACGATCCGGACGCGGGAGGCGAGGGTGCCGCCCTCGCGCAGGCGCGGGTCCGCGTTGCCCACCACGCCCGGCAGGTCGAGCAGGGTGCCGTGCGCTCCGGGGTGCTTCTCCAGCAGGCTGGCCAGGACGTGGCCCTGGCCGCCGCCGATGTCGGCGACCGTCGCGACGTCGCGCAGGTCGAGCAGCTCGGCGACGTCCTGGGCGGACTGGCGGCTGGAGGTGGTCATGGCCCGGTTGAAGACGTGCGCGGACTCGGGCGCGTCCTCGTTGAGGTAGGTGAAGAACTCGCGGTCGTACACGTCCTCGAAGACGTTCCGGCCGGAGCGCACCGCCTCGTCCAGCTTGGGCCAGACGTCCCAGGTCCACGGCTCGGTGCACCACAGGGCGATGTACCGCAGGCTCTGCGGGTCGTCCTCGCGGAGCAGCCGGGACATCTCGGTGTGCGCGAAGGTGCCGTCGGGCAGCTCCGTGAACACGCCCTGGCAGGACAGGGCGCGCAGCAGCCGCCGGAGGGTCTGCGGCTGGGTCTTCACCGCCCCGGCCAGGTCCTCGACGGACCTGGGTGTGTCGTCGAGGGCGTCCGCCACGCCGAGGCGGGCGGCCGCGCGGACGGCGGCGGCGCACGCCGCCCCGAAAACGAGCTCCCTCAGCCGCATGGGCGGCGGGGGAGCCGGATCAACAGTCGTCATCCGTTGCCTTGCCTTTGCTGTTCGGGCTGTCGTGCCGTGAGGGGTGGGAGGGCTGACCGGCTGCTCAGCACATCCCGGCGGGCTCGGAGAGGGTGCAGGTGTTGCCGCGGAAGGTGTTGCCCTTGCCGGTGTCGCGGTTGGCGAGGTCGGCCGTGCCGTTGCGCAGCACGACGTTGTCGCGGATCTGGTTGCGCTCGTTGGGGGCCCCGACGAAGCTCTTGAAGAGCACGATGCCGCCGGAGAGCGGCGAGGTGCCGACGTTGTCGACGACCCGGTTCCTGGTGACCTTCGTGTCCTCGGCGCCGGTCAGGACGATGCCCGAGCCCTGCAGGAAGGGCAGTCGGGGGGTCTTGGGGCAGTACTTGTTGTTGGCGCGGATCTCGTTGCGGTGCAGGGTCATGTCGCCGGCCCGCGGCTTGGACTCGTCGCCGACCACGAAGACCGCGGCGCAGTTGCCGGTGGCCTCGTTGCGGTCCACGGTGAGGTTCCGCAGGCGCCGGACGGTGACGCCGATCCGGTTGCCGCTCAGCCGGTTGCGGCTGATGACCATGCCCTTGGAGTCGGCGGCGCCGGCCTCCTGGTCGATGGTGTTGGCGACGAAGAGCCCGGCGTCGCCGTTGTCGCGGGCGACGTTGCGGCGGAAGACGCCGCGTACGGACTTCTCCTGGGCGATGCCCCACTGGCCGTTCTTCTCGGAGACCACCCTCTCGACCTTGAGGCGGTCGGTCCAGGAGGACCACAGGCCGTTCTTGGCGAAGCCGTGGAGGGTGAGCGAGCGGACGGACACGTCACGGACCGGGCTGGTCTGCGTGCCGGTCACGCAGATGCCGTTGCCGGCCTTGGCGCAGGCGTCGCCGGCCCGGGCGGTGCCCGGCTCGATGCGACTGGGGAAGAGGCCGGACCCGCGCAGGGTCAGGCCCGAGGTGGTGATGCGGACGCTCTCGCGGTAGGTGCCGGGGGCGAGGAGGACGGTGTCCCCCGGCTTCGCGGCGTCCACGGCCTTCTGGATCGATTCGCCGGGCTTCACCCGGTGCACCGTGCGGCTGTCGGCCGACGGGGCGGTGGCGCCCAGCCCCGACACCACGACAGCCGCGGTGCAGGCGAGGAGGGCGATCTGTCGTCTGGTCATATGGCGAAGTTATGAGCGCGCTTACCGACTCGCCACCGTTGATCCCCCAGGCGGGCAGCGGCCGTCAGCCGGTCAGCGGCGGGCGGTCGGGGACGGTGGCCGGGAAGCGGGTCCGGACGCCGGCGGCCGGGGACACGGCGGAGCGGGGGCCGGGACGGCGTGCCGCGTCGCCGACGGCCGGGCCGGGCGGCGGATCGGGTGCCCGTGACCCGCGTCAGCGTCGCGTCAGCGGGACGTCAGCGGAACGGCAGGCCGGGGGCCGAAGCTGGAGCCCCGTAGCGACGCGGCCCGAGGCACCTGGGCGCTCCTCTTCCTCCGGGAGGGGCCGCGTGCCCGGCCCGCTCCCGTTCCCTTCCCCCCAGGAGGCACCATGCAACGACGGACGTTCCTCACCGGCACCGTGCTGGGCGCGGCGCTCGGCGCGCTGCTGCCGGCCGGCGCGTCGGCGGCCACCGTGACGGTCTCCTCGCTGGACGCGCTGCAGCGGGCGATCGACCGGGCCGCCCCCGGAGACCGGATCGTCGTGGCGGACGGCACGTACGCCGTACCCGCGGGGCGCGCCGTCGACGTCTCGGGGCGGCGCGGCACCACCGCCGCGCCGATCACGATCGTGGCGGAGTCCCGGGGCGGCGCCGTCCTCACCGGCGAGCGCGGTTTCGTCTTCGGCGACTCCAGCAACGTCACCGTCAGCGGTTTCGCCTTCCGGCAGCGCACCACCCTGGAGATCCCGGCGAGCTGCACGCGCATCCGCCTGACCCGCAACGACTTCCGGCTGGCCGATGTCGGCGGGCTCGACTGGGTGGTCGTCCGGGGCGACGACACCAAGATCGACCGCAACCACTTCCACGGCCGGACGACGGAGGGGATCTTCCTCGTCGCCGACGGCCCGGGCACGACCGCGATGGCCCAGCGCCTCCACGTCCTCCGCAACCACTTCTCCGACCACACCTACACCGGGGCCAACGGCGGGGAGCCGATCCGGCTCGGTGTCAGCGGCCGGGCGCTGTCGAGCGCGAACGCGGTGGTGGAGTACAACCTCTTCGAACGGTGCGACGGCGACCCCGAGGCGATCTCGGTGAAGTCGTCCGACAACGTCATCCGCCACAACACGATCCGCGACAGCCGCGGCGGCATCGTGCTGCGCCACGGCAACCGCTCACGCGTGGAGGGCAACCACCTGCTCGGCGGTACGGACGGCGTGCGCGTCTACGGCAACGACCACCTGATCGTCAACAACCATCTCGCCGGCCTGTCGGGCCGTGCCCTGGTGATCGGCAGCGGCACCACCCGCGACCACCACGCGGGCGAGAGCGTCGACGAGCGGCGCGGGAACGACGCCGCCGACCGTGCGCTGGTCCTGCACAACACCCTCGTCGGCAACGCCGGCACGCTCTCCGGCGAGTCCCGCGCGTACCCGCCGCAGAACGTGGTCGTCGCCGACAACCTGCTGGTCGGCGACGCCGGCAGCCTGGTCGCGATGGGACAGACGGTCGGCTTCACCTGGCAGGGGAACATCCTGTGGGGCCGGGCGGCCGACGGCACGATCCCCGCGAGCGGGTTCCGCCGGGTCGACCCGCTCCTGCGGCAGGAGTCCGACGGCGTCTTCCGGCTGTCCGCCGGCAGCCCGGCGATCGACGCGGCGACGCTCACGGGCACGGACGTGACCGAGGACGCCGACGGTCACGCGCGCGGAGCCGGCCGCGACGTCGGCGCCGACGAGTACGCGACGGCGGCTCCGCTGCGCCGCCCCCTCACCCCGGCCGACGTGGGCCCGGACGCCGCCTGAGCGGCAGGGCGCCCGGGCCCCAGTCCCTCCGCCGGCCGCGGCGGCGGGACGGCGCGGGGCCCGGCGCGTCCGTCCCCCTCCCCCGCGGGCGCACGCCCCGCCCGGGCGACGCCCCGGCGGCCCCGTGGAACGCCCCCGGCGACCGGCTGTTGCCGGGTGGGCACAACTGGCTATTCTGACGCACCAGTTCGAGGGGGACGGAGCAGCACAAGATGAGCAAGCCCGCACAGACCGAGACCGGTGACGGTGCACGCCGAAGACGCCCCAGGCCGAGGACGGTGCTGCTGACCGCGCTCGCCCTGCTGGTCGCCGCGGGGCTGCTCACGGCGGGGACGGGTTACTGGGCCTACGAGCACTACACCGGGCGCGTGCAGCGCATCCCCCAGACCTTCCCGTCGAACGCGCCCGTCCCGCCCCCGTCCCGGGGAGGCCGGAACTACCTGCTGGTGGGCCTCGACTCGCGCTCGGCCGTCGCGACGACCGGCAACGACGCGAAGGGCGCCCTCTGGAAGTACGGCGACCAGCGCAGCGACGCGATGATGCTCGTGCACATCCCCGACGACCACTCCAGCGCGTACGTCGTCTCGCTGCCCCGCGACTCGTGGGTGGACATCCCCGGCCGCGGCCGGGCGAAGCTGAACGCCGCCTACTCCTGGGGCGGTCCGCCGCTGCTCATCGACACGGTCCAGCGGCTGACCGACGTCCGCGTCGACCACTTCGCCGTCATCGACTGGAACGGGTTCCGGAAGCTCACGGACGCCGTCGGCGGCGTCGACATGTCGATGCCCGACGGGGAGCGCCGGCACATGAACGGGGAGCAGGCGCTGGCCTACGTGGGCGAGCGCAAGAGCCTGCCGAACGGCGACCTCGACCGGGCCCACCGGCAGCAGAACTACCTGCGCACGGTCCTGGAGAAGGTGACGACCTCGGCCTCGCTGAGCGATCCGCTCCGGCTGAAGGAGACCCTGGACATCTTCACCGACACCATCAGCGTCGACGAGCGGTTCAGCGACACGGACATGCGTGAGCTGGTCTGGAACATGAAGGGGGTCCGCGCCGGCGACATGACCTTCATGAACGCGCCCGTGAAGGGCACCGGCACCGAGAAGGGGCAGTCGGTGGTGCATCTGGACCGGCCGGCCTGCGCGGAGCTGTGGAAGGCCTTCAAGGAGAGCTCCATGGCGGCCTACCTGTCCACCCACCGGGTCGACCGGCTGCGCGCGGCGACGAACTGAGCGGGCGTCACTCCCCCGGGGCGGACGGCGGGGAGGGCCCCTGTGCGTCGCGCGCGACGCACAGGGGCCCGGCACTCGTCCGCGGGTCCCGGGTCCGCGGGTCCCGGGTCCCGGGTCCGCGGGTCCCTGGTCCCGTCAGACCCGGTCGGCCGCGATCAGCACGTACTGGAAGGAGCCGTCCTTGTACGAGTTGATGAACGCCTCCTCGATCCCCGTCACCAGCGACGACGTCGCCCGCAGCTCCCAGTAGGGCAGCGTGTCGGGCGTCAGGTCGATCACGGCCTGCGGCACGAGGCGGTTGTCGGCCATCGCCCGCAGGTACTCGCGCCGGGAGTGGATGTTGCACTCGAAGTGCGCGTTGATCTGCGAGACCCACTTCGACGGCTGGCCGTAGCGGGGGTTCCAGCAGCCGGTGATCGTGACGTAGCGGCCGCCGACCGCGAGGACCCGGGAGTGCTCGGCGAAGAGGTCCTGCAGGTCGACGTACATGCTCGACTCGTTGTTCCACGAGGCCGCGGCCCGGCCCGTCTCGAACGGCGTGGCGAGCATGTTGCACACGCGGGCGCGGACGTGGTCGTCGATGCCGAGCTCCCCGGCGCGCCGGTTGGCGAAGTCCGCCTGCTTGGCCGACAGGGTGACGCCCTCGACCTTGCAGCCGAAGCGCTGGTGGGCCATGACCATCGAGCCGCCGCGTCCGCAGCCGGCGTCGACGAGTGTGTCGTCGCGTCCGATCGCGCCGAGGTTGTCGAGGAGCACGTCGGTCTGCGCCGACTCCAGGCGGTGCAGTTCGGCGATCAGCTTCTTCTCGTAGGCACTGTCCGCGGGGTCCCCGATCGCGGCGTGGTCGACGTCGCCGATGCCGTAGTGGTGGTGGTAGAGCCCGTCGACGTCGCCGAGGCGCAGGTTCACGGGCCTGGCCTCGCCGTCCCAGTAGCGGGCGATGTCGCCCTGGTACGGCGACGCGGGGGCGGGGATGAACGCGGAGGCGGTGCCGTCGAGGGTGCTGAACTCGGTGCTGGTCACTGATGATTCCGTTTCTCTACCAGAAGTCGGGCAGGCTGTAGCGATAGGTGTTGGTCTGGTGCCAGTAGTGGTTGCCGTCCACCCACACGGCCACTCCGCGCAGGAAGCGGAGCACGCTCGGGAGGGGGCAGGCGGCGGCCAGCGCGGCGGCTTCGGTCTCGAAGTCGCGCATGAGGTCGTTGTGGACCCCGACCGCCTTCAGATAGGCGTCCCGGTCGGAGACGCCCTCGCGTTCGGCGATCACCACGGGCAGGTTCAGGTGCCGGCCGGGGGCGGCGAGCTCCTTGGTGTACGAGTAGAGGTCGTTGACGATGGTGCTGGCGTTTCCGGCGAGCGCCAGGACCCGTTGCATGGCGGGCCGGGCGTGCAGGTCCGCCGGCAGTTCGTAGCCGCCGACGGTGTCGGTGATGGTGGGGCAGGGCCGGAAGTTGTTGAACTGGCGCATCGCCAGGTACTCCCACACCTCGGGCATGTGGTCCGTCTCGGCCCACGCGGCCTCCGCGAGGTATCCCAGGTGCAGCCGGGCCATGTCGTGCCGGTAGCGGTCGGCCTGGGAGGGGGTGGAGTGGCGGACGAAGTACTCCATCGCGGAGCGGTAGGCGCGCCGCGGGGCGTCCGCGTGCAGCGACTCGGCCCACCGGGGCTGGTACTCCTCCGTCGTGTGCAGCGCGTCGAGGGCGGTGTGCGCGAGGAGCAGACGTCCGCCCAGGCCGACGGGCGAACCCCCGTGGTCCTCGCAGTAGCAGTCGTCGAGCGCGTTCTCGGCGACCATCAGGCGTGTGGCGATCATCAGGTGGTCGACCGTCGGCGCGTCGGGATGGCAGGCGACCATGTAGCGCCCGACGGAGAAGCCGTCGAACTGCCCCTCCCACTCGTCGGGGAACAGCTGCACCTCCTCCACCGCCCAGGACTTGATCCGGCGGCTGACCTCCTCGACGCGCGCAGGGTCGGGTTCCGGCACGGGGTGGTGGTACAGGCCGGGGATCGGCCGCCCCTCCGCCGGTGCCGGGGCCGACGCCGCCGGCGGAAATCCCGGGGACGCCTCGCGGCGGCCCGGGTACAGCCCCGCCGTCCCGAGGCCACGGGGTCCGCTCGGGATCCGGTCCGGGACGGGGGCCGGGGCGGCGATGTCCGCCGCGGCGGTGGCCGGTGGCGCCGTGCGGAAGGGGAGCGGGGGGCCGGTCGGCAGGGCGGGACGGGCGGGCGGGACCAGGGCCGGTGCGGCGGGCTCCGCGCCGGCGGCGCCGACGCCGGACGGGGGCGCGTCACCGACGCCGGACGCGGCGCCGGGGACCCTGCCGGCGGCCGACTCGACGGCCCGGGCGAGGACGTGGGCCCCGAAGCGGGCCGCCGCGTCGGGCAGGCTCGACTGCAGAGGGGAAGGCCCGGGATCGGGCATCCGTGACTCCTTGGTTGATGGGTGGGCCGCCCCGTGTCCGGGGCACGCTCGACCGGCCCCGCAGGGGGTTCGGGAGGTGGCGGACGCCGTCGTACGGGGCCGGGGTTCCGGTGGGCCGGGCGCCGGGGGCGGGCATGGGGTGCCGCGGGCCGTGCGGCAGCGGGGTCGCGGGCGGCACCGTGTCCGCCGGACCGCGGAGGGCGGCGGGGAGCGGCCAGTGCGGGCGGCTCCGCGCCCGGCGGGACGTGCTGGAGGCCCCTCAGGCGCGCCGGCGGGCGATCTGCACGTTCTCCAGCACGCCGAGCGCGTTGGGCACCAGGATCGCGGCGGAGTAGTAGGTCGTGACCAGGTAGGAGATGATCGACCGCTCGTCGACGCCCATGAAGCGCACCGAGAGCCCCGGCTCGTACTCCTCCGGCAGCCCGGTCTGGCGCAGCCCGATGACGCCCTGGTTGTCCTCGCCGGTGCGCATGGCGAGGATGGAGCTGGTGTTCTCCCTGCTGACGGGGATCTTGTCGCAGGGCAGGATCGGGACGCCGCGCCAGGCCGCGACCTGCTGTCCGTCTAGGTCCATGTGGTCGGGGTAGATCCCCCGGGCGTTGAGTTCGCGGCCGATCGCCGCGATCGTCCGGGGATGGGCGAGGAACAGCTTCGTGCCGCGGCGACGGCAGAGCAGTTCGTCGAGGTCGTCCGGGGTGGGCGGGCCGGCGTGGGGCTGGATCCGCTGCTTGAAGTCGGCGTTGTGGAGGAGCCCGAACTCGCGGTTGTTGATCAGCTCGTGTTCCTGGCGTTCGCGCAACGCCTCGATGGTGAGCCTGAGTTGCTCCTCGGTCTGGTTCATCGGCCCGTTGTAGAGGTCGGCGACCCGGGTGTGGACCCGCAGCACCGTCTGGGCGACGGACAGTTCGTACTCGCGCGGCTTGAGCTCGTAGTCGACGAAGGCGCCGGGCAGCGCGACCTCGCCGACGTGTCCGGCGGACATGGCGATCTCGGCCTCGCCGTGACGGTTCTGCCGCTGCCGGGGCAGCGAGCCGAAGGCGTCGACATGGGCCCGGAGTCCGGGCGCGGCGGACATCACGGCGGCGAAGTCGGCTCGGGACAGGGTCAGGAGGGTGCCCGCGGTCTCGGCGGTGGCGGTGTGGTCCCATCTGGCGTCGGCGTCCAGAAGGGCGTGCTCCCCGAAGCGGTCGCCGTCGGCGAGCACGGTCACGGCGACCTCGTCGCCGTACCTGCCGACGGAGGTCTGGTTGATCCGGCCGTGCGCGATGAGGTGGATCTCCCCGGCCGGGGCGCCGCGTTCGACCAGTACCTCGCCGGCGCGGAAGTCCCGCTGGACGCACCGGCAGGCGAGCGTGCCGAGCACCTCGACGTCCCCGAAGCCGCGCAGCAGGGCGAGTTCGCCGAGCTCCTGCGGGATCACCCGTACCTGTCCGCCGTCCTGGACGAAGTCGACGCGCCCGTCGCCGACGGTGTAGCTCAGCCGGCGGTTCACCCGGTACGCGCCGCCCTTGGTCTCCACCCAGGGGAGCATCCGCAGCAGCCAGCGGGAGGTGATCTCCTGCATCTGCGGGGCGGATTTGGTCGTGGTGGCGAGCTTGCGGGCGGCCGCGGTGCTCAGACTGGACCGCCGAGGCGGATCCAGCTGCTGCGGGTCGATCTGGGCGGTCATCGGGCGAGGGCTCCTTCGCGGGACTCGTGGTCGGCGCAGCGCACGCCGACCGGCGGAAAGGGGACCGGGACGGTGGGGCGAATGTCAGGGATTCGTCCGGATCCCGCTGAACAGTAGAGCCGGATACGCGTGGCTCGCCCTGCGAGTCCGTTGGTATTACCTCGATGAAGTGACCTTGATCCGAACGGGGTTTATCCGGCTGACCGACGACATTCGAGCCACCGGCCCGGCCGCCGCCCGGCGCGCTCCGGGCAGGTCGCCCGTCCCGGTCCGCACCGGCGCGGGCCCGTGGTCCGGCCTCGCCCGACCGGCCGCGGTTCCCGGCTGCGCCCGACGGCGGCGGCACGGTCCGGTGACGGCGGTGGCGTGATCCACACCCGGCGGGATGCCGTTCCCCGGCCACGGACGGGGACTCCGCATCACATCGGAGACGGGCCGGCGCGTGCGAACGAGCCCGGCGGGACGGTTCGTTCTGACGAGGAAGAAGATGATCTCTTCTCTTTCCCCTGACGAGCCGGGTAGCCTGACCGCTCCCAACAGGGTTGACCACGACATGACATCGGGGTGGGGCGATCAGTGGCGAGTCCGGCACGTACCTCGGCCGAGGCCCCGGAGCAGGACCGTTCCGCCGGTCACATCGCCGTCATCGGCCTGGCCTGCCGGTTCCCCGGAGCCGGGAACGCCGAGGCGTTCTGGCGGAATCTCGTCACCGGCACCGACTCGATCACCCGGGTCAAGGGTCCGGAAGGCGTCGCGGCGCGCGGCCTGATCGAGGACCCGGAGTCCTTCGACGCCGGCTACTTCGGGGTCTCGCCCCGTGAGGCCCGGATCGTCAACCCGCAGCAACGGCTGTTCCTGGAATGCGCGGTGGCGGCCCTGGAGGACGCCGGACACGATCCGGCCCGTGCGGACGCGGTCGTCGGCGTGTACGGGGGCGGCAGCGAGAACGACCACGCGCGGCTGCTCCGCGCCCGCCGGGCGGACCTGCCGTCCGTCTCCGACTGGGAGATCCGGGTCGCCAACGGCGCCGACTTCCTGTGCAGCAGGGTCGCCCACAAGCTGGGCCTGACCGGTCCGACGGTCGCGGTGCAGGCGGCGTGCGCCACCTCCCTCGTCGCCGTCCACCTGGCCGTCCGCGGCCTGCTGGACGGGGAGTGCGACCTCGCCCTGGCCGGCGGGGTCACCGTTCGCCTGCCGGTCCGCGTCGAGGGGACGGACGAGGTCGGGATCCAGGCCCCGGACGGGGTGCTGCGGGCCTTCGACGCCCGGGCCGGCGGGCTGGTCGGCGGCGACGGCGTCGGCATCGTGGTGCTCAAGCGCCTGGCGGACGCGCTCGCGGACGGCGACCGGGTGGACGCGGTCGTCCGCGGATCCGCCGTGAACAACGACGGCGCGGGGCGGATGGGCTTCACCGCCCCCGGGGTCGACGGGCAGGCGACCGTGATCGAGAAGGCCCAGCGGGCCGCCGGGGTCGGCCCGGACACCTGTACGTACGTGGAGACCCACGGCACGGCGACCCCGCTCGGCGACCCGGTCGAAGTCGCCGCGCTCACCCAGGCGTTCCGGCGCGGCACGGACCGGCGGGGGTTCTGCGGGATCGGCTCGGTGAAGACCAACATCGGGCACACCGACGCCGCCGCCGGGGTCGCCGGACTGATCAAGACCGTCCTCGCGCTGAAGCACGGCGTCCTCCCGCCCAGCCTGCACTTCACCGAGCCCAACCCGGCGATCGACTTCACGGGCAGCCCGTTCCGCGTGGTGACGCGCGCCGAGGAATGGGCGCCGCCGGGTCTCCCGCGGCGCGCCGGTGTCAGCTCCTTCAGCGTCGGCGGCACCAACGCCCACATCGTGCTGGAGGAGGCCCCCCGGCTGCCCCGCCCCGAACCCGGGCCGGAGACACCCCGGGTGCTGCCGCTCTCGGCCCGGACCCCGGAAGCCCTCGACGCCCTCACGGCGCGTCTCGCCGACCGTCTGCGCGACGATCCCGGCGCCTCCCTCGCGGACGTCGCCTGGACCCTCCAGACGGGTCGCTCCGAGCACGGCCGGCGGCGCTACGCGGTCGTCACCTCGGTCCCCGACGCCGTGCGCGTCCTCTCCGGGGAGGCGCCGGACCGGCTCGTGACCGCCGCCGGCGAGTCCCGCCCGCGACCGGTGCTCCTCCGGTTCGTGCCCCCGGCCGACCCGGTCGCGGAACGGGCCGTCTGGACGCGGCTGTCCGCCGCCGACCCGGAGTTCCGGCGGGCCGTCGAGGAGTGCGGCGCCCCCTCCCCCGTCGCGGACGACGCCCGGTCCTGCGCCGCGCTCGCGTTCGCGGGCCGCTACGCCCTCGCACGCGACTGGCTGCGCCGGGGTGTCGGACCCGCGGGAGTCGTCGGCACGGGCACCCACGCGCTCGTGGCGGCGGCCGTCGCCGGGGTGTTCCGCCCGGCGGACGCGGCCGCCCTCGCGGCCGAGGCCGCTGGCGGCGCGGCGGACGAGCGCCTCGCCGAACTCGTACGCCACGCGGGGCCCCGTCCCCCCGTCCTGGCCCTGCGCACCGCGTACGACGGCAAGGCGGCCTCGGCGGCCGAGGCCATGGATCCGGCGTACTGGGTCGGCGTCCTGCGAAGGCCGGCGGCGGCCGCGCCGCCGGCGGGCGACGGCGGCCGTCCGGTCCTCGACGTGGACACCGCGCTCACTCCGGACGGTCCGCGGTCCGTGCCGGAGGTGCTCGGGGCACTGTGGCTCGCGGGCGCCCGGATCGACTGGGCCGCCGCGCACGAGGGACCCGCGCCCCGCAAGGTCGCCCTCCCGACGTACCCGTTCGCCCGGCAGCTCCACTCCCTGACCGCCACCGAGCGGGACGCCGCGCCCGCGCCCGCCCCGGCAGCCCCCGACGCGGCGCACGGCACCGCGGTCCGCTCCGGGGCGGCGACGCCGGCCGCACCGCCGCCGGCGGCCGCGCCCCGCGCCGGGGGCCACTCCACGCTCACCCTCGTCACCGGCCTCTTCGCCGAGATCCTCGACCTGCCCGACGTCGAACCGGACGACAGCTTCTTCGACCTCGGCGGGGACTCCCTCATCGCGACCCGTTTCGTGGCCCGGGCCGAGGAGGTGCTGTCCGTCCGGCTGGTCCCGCGTTCGCTGTTCGAGGCGCCCACCCCGGAGGAACTGGCCGCTCTGGTCGACGGGCTGGCGGCCGCGGGGAGGGAGCGGTGACGGGCTGGACCGTCCGCAGGATCCGGCGGCCCGGGGCGGGTTCCTCGCTCTACTGCTTCCCGCACGCGGGAGGTTCGCCGGGCGAGTACGTCCGCTGGTCCGACGAGCTGCCCGACGTCCAGCTGTGGGGCGTGCACCTGCCCGGCCGGACCACCCGCTCCGCCGAACCCGCCTTCACCCGTGTGGCGCCGCTCGTCGACGCCGTCCTCGACGCCGTCCGCTTCACGCCGCCGTTCACCCTCCTCGGGCACAGTCTCGGCGCGCTGGTGGCCTTCGAGGTGGCACGGGAGCTGCGGCGGCGGGACCTGCCCGCGCCCGAGCGCCTGATCCTCTCCTCCTGCCCCGCCCCGCCCTTCCCCGCTCCGTCGCGACCGGTCCACACCCTGTCCGACGACGACCTCCTCGCCGAGATCGAGCGACGCTCCGGCGACCCGATGGACCATCTGCGGGACGACCCCGTCCTGCGGGCGGCCGCCCTCGCCTGCTACCGCGCCGACTTCGCCCTCCTGGAGAACCACGTCCACGTCCCGGGCCCGCCGCTCGACTGCCCGGTCACCCTTCTGGCGGGCGCGGACGAACGCCTGCTGCCGGACCCGGACGCGTGGGCCGCGTACACCGGCGGCACGGTCGAACGGCGGCTGCTGCCGGGTGGGCACTTCTACTTCCGTACGGCCCGGCCTCAGACGCTGAGCGTCCTGCGGGAGACCGTCAGCACGACGAAAGGAGACACCGAGTGGACCGGATAGGCGTGGTCGGCGCGGGCACCATGGGCCGGGGCGTCGCGCAGCTCTTCGCGGAGCACGGGCACGAGATCGTGCTCGTGGACGTCGCGGAGGACATCCTCGACTCCGCGCGGGCGGACATCACCCGTCACCTGCGGCTCGCGCCGCTCATCCGGCGCGGCGCGCCCGTCCGGCCGCCGGAGGAGGTGCTCCCGCGCATCCGGTTCACCACGGACCTCAAGGACCTGCGCGAGGTCGACTTCCTGGTCGAGAACGTCACCGAGGACTGGGACGTCAAGCGCGCCCTCCACCGCGAGCTCGACGCGATCTGCGCGCCCGAGGTCGTCTTCGGCGTGAACACCTCGGCGATCCCCGTCACCCGGGTCGCCGGCGTCACCGGCCGCCCGGACCGCGTGCTCGGCACGCACTTCATGAACCCGGCCCAGCTGAAGCCCACGGTGGAGCTGATCCGGGGCCACCACACCTCGGACGCGACCCTGGCCCGCACCCGGGCCCTGCTCGAGGGCGCCGGCCGGCGGCACGTGGTGGTGGAGGACTCCCCCGGCTTCGTCACCAACCGGGTGCTGATGCTGACGCTGAACGAGGCGATCTTCACGCTGCACGAGGGCGTCTCCACGGCCAAGGACATCGACCGGCTGTTCAAGGAGTGCTTCGGCCACGCGATGGGCCCGCTGGAGACGGCGGACCTGATCGGCCTGGACACCGTGTACCTGTCGCTCCAGGTCCTGTACGAGAACTTCGGCGACCCCAAGTACCGCCCGTGCCCGCTGCTGCGGAGGCTGGTCGACGCCGGACTCCACGGCAGGAAGACGGGACAGGGCTTCCATTCCTACGAGTCGGGAGAACAGCGGCGTGGTTGAGCAGCACAAGGAACTGATCCGCGACTTCATCGCGCAGCACGTGCCGGACACCGAGGTGGACGACGACGAGGACCTGTTCGCCGGCGGGCTGGTGAACTCGCTCTTCGCGGTCCAGCTCGTGGTCTGGGTGGAGCGGACCTTCGACCTGCGGGTGGAGGGCGCGGACCTGGACTTCGCGCACTTCGCCTCGGTCGACGCCATCGCGGGGTTCGTCGCCGGCAAGCTGGCTCCGGCCGGAGGCGGCGCGTGGACTTCGAACTGACCGACGAGCAGCGGCGGCTCCGTAAGGAGATCGTCGCGTTCGCCCGGGCCGAGCTCGGCCGCGACGTCGCGGAGGACGACCGTACGGGGCGCTTCCCCCGGGAGGACTGGGACCGCTGCGCCGAGTTCGGCGTGCTGGGCTGGCCGGTGCCGCGGGAGTACGGAGGCGGCGGCCTCGACCCGCTGACGACGATGATCGCCCTGGAGGCGCTCGGCTACGGCTGCCGCGACAACGGACTCGTGTTCGCCGTCAACAACCACCTGTGGGCCTGCGTCGTCCATCTGCTGCTGCACGGTACGGAGGAGCAGAAGCGGCGCTTCCTCCCGCCGTTGTCGGCGGGCACCCTGGTCGGCGCGCACGCCCTGTCGGAGCCGGAGGCGGGCACCGACATCCTCAGCATGTCCACCACGGCCGTGCGGGACGGCGACGGCTACCGGCTGCACGGGACCAAGTGCTTCATCAGCAACGGGCCGGTCGCCGACGTCTTCGTCACGTTCGCCCGCACCGGTGACGGGGTCGGGACGCAGAACCGGCTGTCGGCGTTCGTGGTCACCGCCGACATGCCGGGCGTGGTGAAGAAGCGCGAGCTGCCGAAGATGGGGCTGCGGACCACGCCCATGGGGGTGCTGGAGTTCGACGGCACCCCGGTGCCCGCCGCCAACCTGCTCGGCCGGGAGGGCGCCGGCTACCAGGTGTTCACGTCGGCGATCGAGTGGGAGCGCTCGTTCATGTTCGCGGCGCAGGTGGGGGCGATGGAGCGGATCCTGGAGAACTCGGTCGCCCACGCCAACGCGCGCCGCCAGTTCGGCCGTTCGATCGGCACCTTCCAGGCCGTCTCGCACCCGGTCGCCGACATGAAGATCCGGCTCGAACTCGCGCGGAACCTGCTGTACAAGGTGGGCTGGCTGAAGCGGGAGGGCCGGATGGCCCTCGTCGAGGCCACCATGGCGAAGATCTTCATCAGCGAGAGCCTGGTCCAGACGGCCCAGGCGTCGATGGACCTCCACGGCGCACGCGGCTACGTGGCGGACGACGGTGTCGAGCGCGAGCTGCGGGACGCGCTCGCCGGTCCCATCTACGCCGGGACGAACGCCGTCCAGCGCGGCATCCTCGCCGAACTGGTCGGCGTGCGCGGGGCCCTGTCCGGGGGCGGGGGCGGATCGCGATGAGCACGTTCCGGATCCCGCTCGACCCGCCGGTGCCCGGCGCGCTCGCCGAGGAGCTGGCGCGGCGCGTCTACTTCGTCTCGTCGACGATCACCGGCTTCACGCTGGTCAGGACGCCGACGGCGACCGCGCCGGGGGCCGGCTCCGGTGAGGGTGGCTCCGGCTCCGGCTCCGGTGAGGGTGGCTCCGGGGCCGCGGCCGGCCCGTACGGGCCGGTCACCGCCGTGGACGTCACCGCCACGCCGCTCGGCGAGGAGCCCGTCGACGTCGCGGGGCTCACCCGCAAGCTGCGCCACGTCGTCACCCACGACGTCCTCGCCCAGCGGCCCGTGGAACCCAAGGTCGTCTGGCGCGGCTCCGTCGCCGAGCCGCCCCGGGACGTCTTCGAGGAGCTGGTCGCCCGGGGCGCCGCGGCCGAGCTCGGCGAGGGGCAGATCGCGGTCGGCGAGCCCGTCCTGTCCCTCATGGACCATCTCGACGCCGAGCTCCGGTCCCTGGTCATGGACGAGTTCGACGCACGCGAGTTCCGCTATCCGACGCTCATCACGTCGGCGGCGCTGCGCCGCACGGGGTACTTCGACTCCTTCCCGCACATGCTGATGTTCGTCACGCGGCTGCACGGAGACGTCGACAGCTACCGCGGGTTCCTCGACTCCCTCGCGGACGGCGGCGACCTCGCCGAGGGGCTGCGCGCGCACACCGGCGGGTTCGACCACTCCCTGCCGCCGACGATGTGCTTCCACACCTACCACCAGTACGCGGACGGGCCGCTGCCGGCGCCGTCGACGGTGGTGACCGCACGGGGCAAGTCCTTCCGCCACGAGTCCCGTTACCGCCGTTCGCTGGAGCGGCTGTGGGACTTCACGATCCGGGAGATCGTGTTCATGGGGACCCCCGAGTTCGTGCTGGGCGCGCGGGCGCGGGTGATGGAGCGCTCGTACGCGCTCATGGAGTCGCTCGGTCTCGGCGGCCGGTGCGAGGTCGCGGGCGACCCCTTCTTCCTGAACGAGGCGACGGCGTCGCGCGCCTGGTCGCAGCGGCTTCTCCAGCTCAAGTACGAGCTGCGGCTGCCGCTCGACGGGGAGCGGGATGTCGCCGTCGCGTCCTTCAACTACCACGAGAGGCTCTTCGGTTCGTCGTTCGGCATCCGGGACGAGGCCGGCGACCCGGTGTACTCGGGCTGTGTCGGCTTCGGGCTCGAACGGCTCGCGTACGCGTTCCTCTGCCGGCACGGCGTGGATCCGGCCGGCTGGCCCGAGGCGGTCCGCAAGGCGGTGTCACCGTGAGCGGGGAGGCCCGGCTGCTGGCGCTCACGGCGCGGACGGCCGAGGCGCTCGAGGACGCGACGGACCGCCTGGCGGACCGTCTGGACCGCATGGACGAGGCGGAGTTCGCGGCTCTGCCGGCCGTGTCCGAGGCCGCCAGGACGACGTCCCCACCCGGCACGCACCGGCGGGCGCTCGCGGCGAGCGGGGCGGCGGACGCGGCCCGGAGGCTGCGCAAGCGCGATCCGCGGCGGGTGTCCACCGGCGTCGCTGGTCCGGAGGGCGGTCACGGGACGGACGGCGGCGGTGCCGGTCCCGGGGCGTCCCGGGTGTTCCTGTTCTCCGGGGTCGGAGACCAGTACGCGGGGCTCGGCGCGGGCCTGTACCGGTGCCTGCCGGTGTTCCGTGAGGAGCTCGACCGCTGCTTCGGGCTGCTCGCCGCCGAGCACGGTCTCGACCTGCGGCCGGTCCTCTTCCCCGCCGCGCCGGACGACGGCGCCGGGCCGGGCGCGGACGCCGCCGCCCGCCCCGACCTGGCCGCCCTGTTCGACCGGCGCGAGACGGTGCAGGAGATCCACCGCACGGTCGTCGCCCAGCCGCTGATGTTCTCGGTGCAGTACGCGATGGCCCGGGCGCTGACCGCGCTCGGCGCGGGGCCCACGGCCCTCGCCGGTTACAGCGTGGGCGAGTACGCGGCGGCCTGCGTCGCCGGCGTCCTCCCGTTGCCGGACGCGCTGCGGCTGGTCGGCCGCCGGGCCCGGCTGGTGGACGGGCTGCCGGAGGGCGCCATGCTCGCCGTCATGGCCGGGCCCGAGGCGGTGCTGCCGTACGTCGGCGGGGAGTTGTCGGCGGCGGCGTTCAACGGTCCCCAGCAGACGGTGCTGTCGGGGCCGGTCGAGGCGGTGGAGAAGGCGGCCGGCCTGCTGACGGAGGACGGTCACGCCTGCCGGCGGCTGGCCACCTCGCACGCCTTCCATTCCTGGATGACGGAGCCGCTGACGGGCCCGCTGGAGGAGCTGCTCGGCACGCTGCCGCTGCGGCCGCCGGAGCTGCCGGTCCTCTCGAACGTGACCGGGACGTGGCTGCGCGACGAGGAGGCGACCAGTCCGGCGTACTGGGCCCGGCAGCTGTCCCGGACGATCCGGTTCGCGGAGGAACTGGCCGAGATCTGGCGGCTGCCCGACCCGCTCCTGGTCGAGCTGGGTCCCGGACAGCCGTTGACCCGGCTGGCGCTCCAGCATCCCGGCCGCCCGCCGGGCGCGGTCGGGGCGGTGGTGCAGTCCCTGCCCGGCGGGTTCGACAGCCGCTCGGAGCACGAACTGCTGCTGGCCGCGCTGGGGCGGTTCTGGGTGACCGGGGTGGACCCGGACTGGACGGCGCTGCGGCTGCCGTGAGTCCGGAGGCCACTGTCGGATCGTGACCGGCACCGGGTCCGTGGCCCGGATCCCCCGGGGCGTCCCTCTGATCGTGGCCTGCCCCTGTTCCGTGGCCCCGGTCGCGGCCGGGTCCCGGCCCGGCCGCCTCGACGGCCTCGGGCGCCCGCGCGGACACCCCGGGGTCAGTCCGTGACGGCCGCCGTCTCCTCCTCCTCGGGGAGTTCGCGCAGGGCCGGGACCGGCGACCAGAGGAGCGGCAGCCAGGAGACGGCTCCGATGACGGCCGAGGCGATGATCGCGCCCCGCATGCCCAGGAGTTCGGCGAGGAGTCCGGACAGGGGGCCGCCGATCGCGATCGTGCTCCAGATGACGAAGCGCATGGAGGCGTTCATCCGCCCCCGCAGCCGGTCGGGCGTGATCGCCTGGCGCAGCGTCACCTGGGCGATGTTGAACAGCGGCACGCCGAAGCCGAAGAGCAGGTGGCCGGCGGCGAGGAACGGGAAGGAGAGGCGGGGCTCGACGGCCGGCACCAGCATCAGCGCGAGCCCGACACCGCAGGTCACCGCGCCCCAGGTGATCGAGCGGCCGTAGCCGAGTCGCTCGATGGCCCGGCTCGCCAGGAGCGCGCCGCCGACCAGGCCGACGCCGGCGAGCGAGAAGACCACGCCCACCATGGCGGAGGCGTAGTCGAGGGTCCGCACCATGTAGAGGGTGAGGAGCACGGTCAGCATCGAGGAGCCGAGGTTGAGGAGGCTGGCGCAGGCGGCGACGGCCCGCAGCATGCTCTGCCGCAGGACGAAGCCGAGGCCCTCGCCGATCTCCTTGCGCAGGGAGCGCGCCCCCTGGTCGGCGGGCACCTCGGGCTCGGGTTCCGGCTGGCGGATGGCCCGGCAGAAGAGGCCGGAGGCGAGGAAGCTGAGCGCGTCGAGGAGGACGGTGGCGGCGGCGCCGATGACCCCGGCCAGGATGCCGGCCGCGGCGGGCCCGGCCATCTCCGCGGCCGAACTGCTCGCGGTGAGCTTGGCGTTGGCGTCGGCGAGTTCCTCGCGCCGTACCAGGGTGGGCAGATAGCTCTGGTACGAGATGTCGAAGGCCACCGTGAAGACGCCGACCAGGAGGACCGCGACGTAGAGCTGGGCCAGGGTCAGCACGTCGAGGGCGTACGCCACGGGCACGCTGCCGAGCAGGAGCGCGCGGAGCAGGTCCGAGGTGACGAGGACCGGCAGGCGGCGCATGCGGTCGAGGAGCGCGCCCGCGGGCAGGGCGAGGAGCAGGAACGGCAGCATGCGGGCGCTGGTGAGGAAGCCCAGTTCCGTGGCGGAGGCGTGCAGCGTCCCGATGGCGAGCAGCGGTACGGCGAGCTGACCGATCTGGGTGCCGGTCTCGCTGATCGACTGCGCGGCCCACAAGCGCATGAAGTCCGGTGAGAGCCAGAGGCCTTTGCGGGTCACCAGGCCATCACGGTCATGGGGTTGCCACCTTCCCTCGATGCGTCGGCGCGTCGCGAACGGAGGCCCCACCATAGAGCTGATGGACGCGCATGTCATGGACACAGAAATCATTGACAGCGGGTTGCTGTTGATCTCTACTTGATGTGGTCACGATCACCATAACCGGGGGTCACGCATGAGGGACGGGAGCGCGCACGCCACGGGGTCGGTTCCGGACATCCGGCCGGTGCTGCCACGTGACGGACACCTGCCGCTGTCCTGCTCGCAGGAGCGGCTCTGGTTCCTGCTCCAGCTCCATCCCGGCATCCGGGCCTACCAGTTCCAGGCCGTCCTGACCCTGGCCGGCACCCTCGACACGCGTGCCCTGGCGGCCGCGCTCACCGAGGTGGTCCGCCGGCACGAGGTCTACCGCACCACGTTCGCCCACGGCCCCGACGGTCCCCGGCAGGTGGTCCACCCGCCGTACGAGGTCACGGTCCCGGTGGTCGATCTGCGCGACTCCCCGGACCCCGAGGCGGCGGTCCGGCGGGCCGTCGGCGACGCCGTCGACGAGGAACTCCCGGTCGACCGGCTCCCACTGGTCCACTGGCGTCTGCTGCGCACGGCCGACGACCGGCACGTCCTGCTCCACCTGGAGCACCATCTGATCCACGACGGCTGGGCCTTCAACGTCTTCATCGACGAACTCTGCGCCCTGTACGAGGCGTTCGCCGAGGGCCGCCCCTCGCCGCTGCCCGAACCCGGGCTCCAGTTCGCCGACTTCGCGGCATGGCAGCACGCCTGGCTCGACAGCCCGGCGGCCGAACGCCAGCTCGCCTACTGGCGCGACCGGCTCGCGGACGTCCCGCCCTTCCTGGAACTGGCCACCGACCGGCCGCGGACGGCCGCCCGCCGCTTCGCCGGGGACGCGCCCCGGTTCACCGTGCCCGCGCACCTCACCGACCGGGTCCGCGCGCTCGCCCGGCACGAACGGGTCTCGCTCTTCGCCGTGATGCTCGCCGCCTTCCAGGTCCTCCTCCACGGCTGGTCGGAGCAGGACCGCTTCTCGGTCGCCTCGGGGCTGGCCGGGCGCGGCCGTCCGGAGACCGACCGGATGCTGGGCATGGTGGTCAACACGGTGGCCCTGGACGCCGATCTGCGCGGCGACCCGACCTTCCGGGAGCTGCTCGGCCGGGTCCGCGCCACCGTCTTCGGCGCGCTGGAGCACCAGGACCTGCCCTTCGACCGGGTGATCGCGGCGCTGCGCCCGCCCCGGATGCCCGGGCGGCAGGCCCTGTGCGAGGTGCTGTTCGCGTTCCACGACGCTCCGATGCGCGCCATCCGCATGCCGGGCCTGGACGTCGAGGTGACACCCGGCATCAGCAACGGCAGCGCCAAGTTCGACCTGAACGTGATCGCGATCCCCGTCGCCGAGCAGGCCGTCGGGCAGCGCGGCCGGGACGTGCCCGGCGGCGTGGAGTTCATCTGGGAGTACGACCGGGACCTGTTCGACGCCACGACCGTGGCACGGGCGGCGGCCGACTACGAGCGGCTGCTCGCCGCGGTGGTGGCCGACCCGCAGGTCCGGGTGTCGGAGCTGGTCGGCGCTGGGGAGGACCTGAGGTGACGGACGAGGACGAGCTGCTGGAGGCGGTGCGGGAGGCCTGGGCCGAGACGCTGGGCATCGACGCCGAGGACGTCCCGGTGGACCAGGGCTTCTTCGACGCCGGCGGCAACTCGCTGCTGCTCCTGCTGCTGTGGGAGCAGCTCAACGAGCTGACCGCCCTGGAGCTGCGGGCCACGGACCTCTTCCGGCACCCCACCGTCGGCGCGCAGGTGAAGCTGCTCGCGGGCGAGGTGTGAAGCGGACGTGACCGAGAGCCTGTACCGGCTGTGCGCCGACAGCGCCGCGCGCCATCCGGACGGCGTCGCCGTCGAGTTCCCCGACGGCTCCCTGACGTACCGCGAGCTGCTCCGCGCCGCGGAGGCGCTCGCGGAGCGCGTACGGGACGCGTACGGCACGGTCTCCCGGGTCGGCCTGTTCGCCGCCCGCGGGCCGTCGGCGTACGCGGGATACCTGGCGGCGCTGCGCCTCGGCGCCGCCGTCGTCCCGCTCCACCCCGGCTTTCCCCCCGCCCGAACCCGCCGGATGTGCGAGCAGGCCCGCCCGGACGTGGTGCTGGCCGACGCGGAGGCGTGGGAGCGCGGCGACGGGAGCTGGGCGGAGGGCGTGCCCGTCCTGGCGCTCACCGCCACCGAGGTGCGGGCGGGGGTGCCGGCGGGGTCGCTCGGCCCGTACCGCCCGGATCCGGACCGGACCGCCTACCTGCTGTTCACCTCGGGGACGACGGGCCGCCCCAAGGGCATCCCGATCCGGCACCGCCAGGCGCTGGCCTTCCTGCGGCAGGCCGCGGCGCGCTACGACGTGGGGCCCGGCTGCCGGATGTCGCACACCTTCGACCTGACCTTCGACCTCTCCGTCTTCGACCTGTTCGTGACCTGGGGCGGCGGCGCGACGCTGGTCGAGCCGGCGCCCGTGGAGTCGTTCTCCCCCGTGGACTACGTGACCGGCCGGCGGCTCACCCACTGGTTCTCCGTGCCCTCGGCGGTCTCGGTGGGCGCGGGGCTCGGGCAGCTGCCCGCCGGACGCGCCACCGGGCTGCGGTACAGCGTCTTCTGCGGTGAACAGCTCACCTACGAGCAGGCGGCCGCGTGGCGGGCCGTGGCCCCGGGGTCCGTCGTCGACAACCTCTACGGCCCCACCGAACTGACCGTCGCCTGCTCGGCGTACCGGCTGCCGCGCGACCCGGCGGCCTGGCCCCGGACCTCCAACGGCACCGTCCCCATCGGCCGGATCCACGACTCGCTGGACCACCTCGTCGACCCGGAGACCGGCGAGCTGTGCGTACGGGGACCCCAGCGGTTCGACGGCTACCTCGACCCGGACGACGACGCGGACCGCTTCCGTGCCGCGACGGCGCAGGACGGGCCGTTCGCCGGGGCGGGGCGGTACTACCGCACGGGCGACCGGGTGCGGTACGAGGACGGCCGGCTGGTGCACCTCGGCCGGCTCGACGACCAGGTGAAGATCCGCGGCTTCCGGGTCGAACTCGGCGAGGTCGAGGCGGCGTTGCGGCGGCTGCCGCAGGTCGACCACTGCGTCGTGGTCGACGTCGCCGCCGGGCACGACGGCGTACGCGAACTCGCCGCCTGCTACACCGGGGCCCCGGTCCCCCGGCGCGACCTGCTGAACTCCCTGCGCGGCACGCTGCCGATCCACCTGGTGCCCCGCCGCTTCCTGCACCGGGAGGCCCTGCCCCTGAACGCGAACGGCAAGGTGGACCGGAACGCGCTCCGGCTGCTCGCCGGAGAGGCCGTCGATGCCGCCCACTCCTGAACCGCCCCCCGCCTCCGACCCCACGGCCCCCATGGACTTCAGCCTCTTCTACTTCGCCAGCGACGACGGCGACGACGACGCCGGCCTCAAGGGCGACCGCTACCGCCTGCTCCTCGACGGGGCGCGCTGGGCCGACACCCACGGCTTCGCCGCCGTCTGGACGCCCGAACGGCACTTCCACTCCTTCGGCGGGCTCTACCCCAACCCGGCCGTGACCGGCGCCGCGGTGGCAGCGGTCACCGAACGGGTGGCGATCCGGGCCGGCAGCGTCGTCGCGCCGCTGCACCATCCGCTGCGCCTCGCCGAGGACTGGTCGGTGGTCGACAACCTCTCCGGCGGCCGGGCCGGGATCTCCTTCGCCTCCGGCTGGCACGCCGCCGACTTCGCGCTGGCCCCCGAGGCGTACGGGAACCGGCGCGCGCTGGCGCTGGACCACGCCGAGGAGGTCCGCAGGCTCTGGCGCGGCGAGGAGCTGACGGTCCGCGACGGCGTCGGCGCCGAGCGCCGGGTGCGGATCCACCCCCGGCCCGTCCAGCCGGAGTTGCCGACCTGGATCACCAGCGCGGGCGGGGTGGAGACCTTCCGGCGGGCCGGCGCCATGGGTGCCGGCGTGCTCACCCATCTGCTGGGCCAGTCGCTCGACGACCTCGCCCGCAAGATCGCCGCCTACCGGACGGCCGCCGGCCCGGACCGCGGTCACGTGGTCGTGATGGTCCACGCCTTCCTCGGCGAGGACGGCGACGCGGTCCGGGAGCTCGTCAGGGAACCGCTCTGCGCCTATCTGCGCGACTCCCTCGGGCTGCTCCTCGGCTCCCGGTTCGAGGGACGGCGCGGCATCGACCCGGCCCGGCTCCGGCCCGACGACGTGGACTTCCTCGTCCGGCGCTCCTTCGACCGGTACTACGACGACGACGCGCTCCTCGGCACCCCCGCAGAGGCCCGCCGCGTGGTGGAGCGGCTGCGCGGCATCGGGGTCGACGAGATCGCCTGCCTGATCGACTTCGGCCTGCCCGCCGAGACCGTCCTCGCCGGTCTCGACCTGCTCGGCGACCTGCGCACCGGAGGCCCGGACCGTGACTGACTTCGAGACCGCCGTCGCCGGGCTCCGGGTGCCCGGGATGGGAACGGAGGCGGTCGCCCCGTTCCTGGCGAACCTGATCCGTCTCACCCGTCCCCGCCGGGTGCTGGAGGTGGGGACTGGCTACACCACCCCGTTCCTCGCCGCCGCCCTCGCCGAGACCGAGGAGCTGGCCGCCCGAGAGTCCGCGGCACTCGCCGCCAAGACCCGGCGGTACCTGGACGACGGCACGCCGCTGGACGACGACTGGCTCCGCGCCGACCCGCCGCTGGCCGCGCCCGCGAGCTATCTGGAGCCGTACCGGCCGGTGTTCGTCGCCGTCGACGACCACTCGATCCCGGAGTCCTCCGCGGGCCGGGTCGCCGAGGTCCTGGCCGCGCTCGGCCTCGCGGAGCGGGTGACGACGGTCGACGCGGCGCTGCGGGACTGCGACGCCGCGCTCCCGCCGGACTTCGCCCCCATCGACCTGGCCTGGGTGGACGCCTGGGACTGCCTGTACTTCCTCGACCACTTCCTCGACCGGGTCAACCCGGACGGCGGCGTGGTCGTCCTGCACTACCTGATGACGTACCCGGAGGGCGAGGCCATCCTGCGGTACCTCGCCGGGCTCCAGCGCGCCCGTCCGGGAGAGCTGGAGGTGCTGAACCTCCTCGAACCCCACAAGCTGCGCCAGAACAGCGTCACCATGATCCGCCGTTCGGTCGGCCCGCATCCCCGGTACGCGGGACCCGGTGGCCGCATCCGGTACGACGGCGCCCTCCGGGAGTCGGCCCGCGACCAGGCCGGGACCGGGAGTCCCCCGCCCTGACCGCCGGCCCGGTCCCTTCGGCCGCCTTCCCTCGCTTCCCTCCGACGCATTCCCCTTCCCCGTCCCTCCGAAGGAACTGGAGACACCGCCTTGGGCATCCTGCGGGGCCCCCTCACGCCCTACCCGGCCGACGCGACCCTGACCGAGCTCTTCGCCGCCCAGGCGAAGGCGCGCCCCGAGGCCGTCGCGGTCGTCGACGGCGAGCACTCCCTCACGTACGCCGAGCTGGACGCGCGCTCCGACCGGCTCGCGCTCCTGCTGCACGACCGGGGCGTGACCGCCGAGGCGCGGGTGGGTGTGCTCCTCGACCGTGGCCACGCACTGGTCACGGCCGTCCTCGCCGTGCTGAAGGCGGGCGGCGCCTACGTCCCCGTCAGCCCCGGGTACCCGAGGGAGCGGCAGCGGCGGATGCTCGACGACGCGGAGGCGTCGGTGGTGGTCACGCCCGAGGACGTCGCGGCGGCGACCGCGGCCACCGGCGCCGCTCCGCTCCCGCCGGTGGCCGTCGGGCCGCGCTCGCTCGCGTACGTGCTCTTCACCTCCGGCTCGACCGGCCGGCCGAAGGGCGTGATGGTCGAGCACCGGTCGGTGCTGCGGCTGGTCCTCGACACCGACTACGTCGCGCTCGGCCCGGACGTGCGGATGGCGCAGGTGGCCGACTCCTCCTTCGACGCCTTCACGTTCGAGCTGTGGGGGGCGCTGCTGCACGGCGGCACGCTCTGTGTCGTCCCGACCGAGACGGTCCTGGACCCGGGCGCCCTGGGCCGGGCGCTGGCCGAGCACCGGATCACGACGATGTTCCTCACCTCTCCGCTGTTCACGGCCGTGATGGCCGACCGGCCGGACAGCTTCGGCGGGCTGCGCACCCTGCTGGTGGGCGGCGACGTCGTCGGGCCCGCCCCGGCCCGCCGGCTGCTCGCCAACGCCCCGGCCGACCGGCCGGAGGTGCTGGTGAACGGCTACGGGCCGACCGAGACCACGACGTTCGCCGTCTGCGGGCCGATCGAGTCGGTACCCGAGGACGCCGTGTCGATCCCTCTCGGCCGGCCCATCGCGAACACCTCCTGCTACGTCCTCGACGCGTCGCTCGCCCCGGTGGCCGAGGGCGGGACGGGCGAACTCTTCGTCGGCGGTCCGGGCGTGGCCCGGGGATACGCGGGGCAGCCCGAGCAGACCCGGGAGCGGTTCCTGCCCGACCCCTTCGCCGAGGAGGAAGGGGCCCGCATGTACCGCACCGGCGACCTGGTGCGCGCGGGCGCCGACGGGGTGATCACCTTCCTGGGCCGGGCCGACGACCAGGTCAAGATCCGCGGCTACCGGGTGGAACCGGGCGAGGTGGAGGCCGCGCTGGGGCTCCATCCCGACCTGCGGCAGGCCGCCGTCGTCGTGGACGAGTCCACCGGCGAACGCCGTCTGGTGGCGCACGTCGTCCCCGCCGTGCCCGGTGCGGAGCCCGAAGGGCTGCGGGAGTTCCTCGCCGGGCGGCTGCCCGAGTGGATGGTGCCGGCCGCCTTCGCGGTCCGCGCCGACCTCCCCCTGGCGCCGAGCGGCAAGGTCGACCGGGCGGCGCTGCCGCCGGTCGCCGCGGAGGCCCTGGACACGGGGGCGGTGGCACCGCGCACCGAGCTGGAACGGGAGATCGCCGGCATCACCGCCGACCTGCTGGGGCTCGCCTCCGTGGGCGTCACGGACGACTTCTTCGCGCTGGGCGGCCACTCGCTGCTCGCGATGCGCCTGGTGGCGCGGATCAACGACCGGTTCTCCGCGGAGGTCCCGCTGGGCGAGTTCCTCTACGACCCGACCGTGGACCGCCTGGCCGCCGAGGTGGCCCGTGGCCGGTGACCATCCGGTCTCGCGCGCGCAGAAGGGGCTGTGGATCCTCGACCGGTTCCACCCCGGCTCGCCGGCGTACGCGGTGCCGCTGCTGCACCGGATCGAGGGCGAGCCGGACGTCGCCGCCCTGGAGTGGTCGCTGGGCGAGGTGGTCCGCCGGCACGAGGTGCTGCGCACCGTGTTCCGGCTCCGGGCGGGCGCCCCGCGCCAGACGGTGCGGCCCGCGGAGCCGGTCCGGATCCCGGTCCTGGACGTCTCGGCCCACCCCGATCCCGCGGCCGAGGCGGAGCGGCTCGCCTCGGCCGAGGTCCGACGGCCGTTCGACCTGGCGGCCGATCCGATGATCCGGGCCCTGCTGATCCGGCAGGGCCCGCGTCGGCACCTGCTCTGCCTGACCTTGCATCACATCGCGTGCGACGGCTGGTCGGTGCAGATCCTCCAGCGGGAACTGTCCGCCGGCTACCGGGCCTTCGGGAAGGGTACGGAGGCGCTTCCGGAGCCGCCTGCGGAGCAGTACGTCGCGTTCGCCACGCACCAGGCCGAGCGTCTCGCGGACCTCTCGGGCCATCCGGCGCTCGACCACTGGCGGCGCCGGCTCGCGGACGTTCCGGCGCCCGCGACCGTACCCGGCGACCGGCCGCGTCCGCCCGTGTGGGACTTCTCCGGCGCCCATGTGCGCTTCGACGTGGACCCGTCGGCGGCGGAGCGGGCCGGGCTGCTGGCCCGTGCCTGCCGGGCGACACCGTACGCGGTCTTCCTCGCCGCCTTCGCCCTGGTGGCCGCCGCCCGGCGGGGCTGCCCCGAGGCGGTGATCGGCTCGCCCGTCACGCACCGGCGCACGGAGGGCCACCACCGGATGATCGGCATGTTCGTGAACACCGTCGTGCAGCGGGTCGCCGTGCCGCCGGAGGCGACGTTCCGGGATGTGGTGCTCGGCGCGCGGGACGAGAGCCGGAGCGCCCTCGCTCACGGGGAGCTGCCCTTCGAGACGGTGGTCGACGAGCTGAACCCGGTGCGGGATCCGGGCTTCAACCCGCTCTACCAGCTGATGCTCACGTACCAGGAGGGCGGACCGGCCGGACTGGAGCTGCCGGGCTGCTCCGTCACCACGGAGTACGGCGACACCGCGACGGCCAAGCACGACCTCTCGCTGTCCCTCACCCGGGCGGAAGGGCGCTGCACCGGGCGGCTGGAGTACAGCACGAAGCTGTTCGAGGAGGCGACGGCGCGGCGGATCTCCGAGGAGTTCCGCGCCGTGCTCACGGCCGGCGTCGGTGATCCGCGGCGCACCGTCGGGGAGCTGCGGCGGACGGTGGCGGAGCCGGCGCGGCCACTGGGCTGAGATGCCGCCCCGTACGCGCGGCGGCGGCCCGTCCGGTTCCGGGGACTTCCGAGGGGCCCGGGAGCCGGACGGGGCCGCGCCCGGGTCATCCCGGTGGTGCCTCCGGCAGGATCTGCCGCAGCCCGACACGGGGATGGCCCTCCCGGCGCCACTCTCGCGGGTAGCCGACGGAGACCTCCTCGAAGCGCACGCCGTCGTGCCAGGTCGTCCGGGGGATGTGGAGGTGCCCGTAGACGACCGCGCGGGCCCGGTAGCGGCGGTGCCAGTCGGCCGTCCGCACGGTGCCGCACCACTGCGCGAAGTCCGGGTACCGCAGGATCCGGGTGGGGTCGCGGACCAGGGGGAAGTGGTTGACCAGCACGGTCGGAAGCTCCGGGTCGCAGGCGTCGAGGCGCCGTTCGGTCAGGTGGACCCTGGCCTCGCACCACGCGTCCCGGCTCGGATGGGGGTCGGGGTGGAGGAAGTACTCGTCCGTGCAGACGATGCCGTTCTCCCGGGCCATGGCCAGGGACTGTTCCTTGGTCCCGGCGCCGGGCACGCGGAAGGTGTAGTCGTAGAGGACGAAGAGCGGGGCCACGGTGACCGGCCCGCCGGGGCCGTCCCACACCGCGTACGGATCCTCCGGGGTGAGGACGCCCAGCCCCTGGCACAGGGCGACGAGGTGCTCGTAGCGCCGCACACCGCGCAGCCGCAGGGGGTCCTGACGGGGTGTCCACAGCTCGTGGTTCCCCGGGGCCCACACCACCCGGGCGAACCGGGCGCTCAGCGTCGCCAGGGCCCACTCGATGTCCTCGGACAGCTCGCCGACGTCGCCGGCGACGAGGAGCCAGTCGTCGTCGGCCCCGGGCCGGAGGCCCTCCACGAGCTTGCGGTTGTCCGCGTGCGCCACGTGCAGGTCGCTGATGGCGAGCAGCCGGCCCCCGTTCACGCCGCTCCCGTCCCGAACCGGGGGCTGCGGAGGTTCCTCAGGTGGGCGGCGACCAGCCCGGCCACGTCCGCGGTGTGCGTGTCGAGGTAGAAGTGCCCGCCGGGGAAGCTCCGCAGCTCGAACGCCCCGGTGGTGTGCTCCCGCCACGCCTGGGCCTCGTCCCACGTCACCTGCGGGTCCTGGTCGCCGGTGAGCATCACGACGGGGCAGGTCAGGGGCGGTCCCGATGCGTACCGGTAGGCCGCGACGGCCCGGTAGTCGCCGCGGAGCGGGGGCAGCACGAAGTCGCGGACCGCGGGCTCGTCGAGCAGCGGGAGCGGGGCCTCGTTCAGCTTCCGCACGGCGGCCACCAGTTCGTCGTCGGAGCGCGGACGGACCTCCCCGGGTCGGGTGAGGCGGGGCGCGCGTCGGCCCGAGACGAAGAGCGCGGTCAGGGTGCCCCCGTCGCCCTCCAGCCGCCGGGCGACCTCGAAGCTCAGGAGCGCGCCCATGCTGTGCCCGAAGAAGGCCAGCGGGCGGTCGGTCCAGGGGCGGATCTCCGCGAGGACGAGGTCCGCCAGCTCGGCCAGGTCGTCGACGCACGGCTCCCGGCGCCGGTCCTGCCGCCCCGGGTACTGGACGGCGAGGACCTCCGCCTCGCCGGACAGCTGCCGCGCCATGCGGTGGTAGTAGCTCGCCGCGCCGCCCGCGTGGGGGAAGCACACGAGGCGGACGGGGGCGTCCGACGGGAGGAGCCGTCGGATCCATGCCCCGGCGTCCCGGCGGGTCTCTGTCATCGTTCGTCACCCTTCTCTCGCGGCCCCGCGGCGGGTCCGGCCGTGGCGGCCCGGACACGAGGGGGTGTCTTCCCTGCGGAGCACCGGACGGCTCCCCCGCGGGCCCCGGAATCCCGGCCGCGCTCCGTGCCTTCCGCCGGCGCGCCGGCCTCGGGCCCGGCCGGTCCGCCCCCTCCCGGCATCCTTGCGCACGCCCGACCGACGCGCCGGGAAACAGGAGCGGTTCGGCCGTGGCCCGGGGGCGGCGTGCTCACGGGACGAGTACCACGCGGCCCAGGCTCCGTCGCTGTTCCAGGAGTTCGTGGGCGCGGGCCGCCTCGGCGAGCGGGATCCGGGCGTGGACCACCGGGCGCACCGAGCCGTCCGTGACCATGCGGACGAGGTCCCGTACCGCCTGCTCGGCCTGCTCCGGCCGGTGCCGGAGCACCACGGGCATGCTGAAGCCCATGACCTGGCGCATGCCGAGGAGGTCCAGGACGGGGATGTCCGGATGCTCGGCGTCTCCGCCCGACCCGCCGAAGGAGACGAGCCGTCCGTACGGGGCCAGGAGCCGGACGTCGTCGAGGAGACGCTTGCCTCCGATGCCGTTGAGGGCGATGTCGACGCCCCCGCCCCCGGTGGCCGCCGCGACCCGCTCGGGCCAGTCGGGGAGGGAGTAGTCGACGGCTTCGTCCACGCCCAGCGCGCGGACGAAGTCCAGCTTGGCCGCGGAGCCCGCGGTGGCGATCACCCGGCCCGCGCCCAGCGCCCTGGCCGCCTGGACGGCCAGGTGGCCGACGGCGCCGGCGCCGGCGTGGACGAGGACGGTCTCGCCGGCCGCGAGCCGGGCGGTGCGCAGCAGGTTGACCGCGACGCGGCCGGGGCCGCCGAGGAGCGTCGCCTCGGCGAAGTCGATGCCGGGCGGCAGCGGCAGGACGCGGTCGGCGGGCGCGGCCACGTGGTCGGCGTAGGCGTTCGGCGCCTTCCACACGACCACGCGGGTGCCGGGCGTGACGTCCTCGACCTCGGCGCCGACCCGGACGACGGTGCCGGCGACGTCGGTCGAGGGGCAGTACGGCAGGGGGGTCGCGCCGAGGGGGAAGGTGCCGCCGCGGCGCTGTACGTCGGCGTGGTCCACGCCGATCGCCGCGGACCGGACGAGCACGTCGCGCGGCCCGACGGCCGGGAGTTCGGACTCCTCGGTACGCAGGACCCCGGGTGGGCCGTATTCGTGATGGCGGACGATGCGCACGCCGGTTCCTTTCCGCGGTTCGACGACGGGGAGTTGGGGGGCGGGTCCGTGGGACGGACCCCGGGAGAGACGGCTCAGCACCCGGGCTGGGCGGGGCCGTTCCGTGCGGTGAGTTCCCGCAGGCGGACGCAGGTGTCCCACACGTCGGTGTGGAGGGTGTGCATCGGGCACAGGACGAGCTCGGTCCGGCCGAGGTCCGGATGGCTGAAGGTCAGCCGGCCGGCCTCCTCCCTGAGCCGGACGCCGTGGGGCCGCAGCCATGACTCGTGGAGGGTCCGCGCGACGTGCCGGAGCCGTCCGCCCTTGCCCTGGGCGGCCACCGCGAGCTGGCCGGCCAGCCGTTCGGCGGCGCGACAGCCCGCGCCGCCGCAGTCCGCGGGTCCCGGCTCCTCGGCCAGGGGCATCCACCGGTCGAGGATCTCGAGGTCCTCCCGGGAAGGCCCGGAGCGGGGTGTGCAGTCGACGGTGACGGCGGGGCGTCCCTCCCCACCAGTACGGTGCACGCCGATCTCTCCCATCCTCGATCAGGGGGTCGGGGTCAGTGCCCCATGCCGATGCCACCGCTGACCGGGACGACGGCGCCGGTCACGAAGGCCGCCTCCTCACTGGCCAGGAATCGCACCACCGCGGCGACCTCCTGGGCCGTTCCGGTGCGCCTGAGCGGGGTGTTGGCGATGAGTTCGGCCCGCCGCCGGTCCGTGACGTGCTGGATCATGTCGGTCTCGATGAGCCCCGGGGTCACCACGTTCGCGGTGATGTTGCGGCTGCCGAGCTCCCAGGCCAGCGAGCGGGCGAGGCCCACGAGGCCGCTCTTGGAGGCCGCGTAGTTGGTCTGGCCGGGCGAGCCGAGGGTGCCCATCACGGAGGACATGAAGACCAGCCGGCCCCACCGTTTGCGCAGCATCCCGCCGGTGGCGTGCTTGGCCAGCCGGAAGGCCCCGAGGACGTTGGTGTCGATCACGTCGCGGAAGTCGGCCTCGCTCATCATCGGCAGGAGGCCGTCGCGGGTGATGCCCGCGTTGGCGACGAGGACCTGGACGGGGCCGTACTGCGCCTCGACCTCGGCCACGGCCCGCTTGACGGACTCCTCGTCGGTGACGTCGCAGGCGACGCCGAACAGGCCCTCGGGCGGCTCGCCGGTGCGGTAGGTCACCGCCACCTTGTCACCGGCCTCGGTGAAGGCGCGGGCCACGGCGAGGCCGATGCCCCGGTTGCCTCCGCTGATCAGAACGGTGCGGCTCATGTCGGAATCCCTTCGGTGTGCGTGGCGACCACCGGGCCGGCCTGCGGGAGCCCGCAGGCCTCCCGGACCGCGCGCACGGCGTCGTCGGTGTCGGTGAAGTGCAGTCCGTGCCAGCCGGCGCGGACCGCTCCCTCGCAGTTCTCGGCGAGGTCGTCGGCGAGGAGGCTCCGCTCCGCGGGGATCCCCGAGCGGTCGACGGCCAGGTCGAAGACCGCCCGGTCCGGCTTGCGGCAGCCGGTCTCGAACGACATCACGAGGGCGTCGAAGTCCTCCGGCGGCACCATCAGGCGCCAGTACCGGTCCCAGCCGGGCGGCATGTTCGACAGCAGTCCCACGAAGATCCCGGCGGCCCGCAGCCGCCGCAGCTCGTCGATCCAGGGCTGGTTGACGCGGCGGTCGGCGAACCAGCGTTCCGCGAAGCCCGACATGTCGGCCCTGACGCCGAACTCGTCGAGCAGCGCGGCCTCGACCTGCCGTCCCCACTCCTCCTCGGTGGCCAGCGGGGTGTCGAGCACCTCCATGGAGCCGGCGCCGTACGCCCTGCCGACCGTGCGCATCGCCGCGTGGAGCAGCCGCGGTTCGAGGCCGAGCGGTCCGCAGAAGGACTCCACCGCCCAGGGCAGGGGCGGGGTGAGGACACCGCGAAAGTCCGTCCACACCGCCTGGACGCGGCCGGTCACGCGGCGCTCTCCGCCGGCCCCGCGACCGGGGCGGCGGGCTCCTCGTGGAGCCGGATCGACGCGGTGGCGACAGTGCGGCCCGACTGCTCGAAGACGATGTCCAGCGTGTCCTTCCCGCCCTGCGGCATCTCGGCGCTGAGCACGACGGGAGCGTCGAGTTCGGCGAACCGGAGGAAGGCCGCGTCGACGCCCGCCACATGGGTCCGGTTCAGCGGCCTGCCGCCCCAGTAGGCGGCCAGCAGACCGAGCTGACGGGCCCCTTCGAGCAGGGTCATGGCCGGGAAGTGGTCGTACTCGTGGTCGAAGAGGCTGCGGTTGTCGAAGTCGGGGACGAGCTGCGCCGTCAGGCGCCCCTCCTCGAAGGCGGGCGAGGCGAGGACGACGTTGCCGCGCGAGGAGCGGCCGACCTGCTCGGGGGCGAGGACCGTCGAGCGGTCGGGACGCGGCACCTCACGGGTGGAGGGTGCCACGCCGCCGCGCTGGTACGTCCGCAGCGCCGCGTACTCGGTCTTGGTCAGGGCACTGACCTGCATGGACGCCAGGCCCACGGGCCGTCCGTTGAAGGTCAGTTCCTGGGCGACGCCGACCTTGCGGGCGCGGTCGGCCTTCATCCGCACGGTGGGGTACTCGGTGAGGAGCTGGAGCTCGCCCGGGTCGCTGCCGGTGCGCAGCGCCTCGGGGTGGTCGAGCTGCACGGACACCTCGTTGACGAGGAAGGAGGTGTCCATGGGGATGTCGAGGAAGGTGTGGGCCGCGCACACCGCCGCCTGCCGGCACGCCTCCAGGACCAGGAGCACGTCGGTGAGGGCGGGCTGCTGGAGGTGGTCGTTGTAGTAGCCGTGCGACAGCGGGGTCTGGGCGCCGGCGAGGTACACGGAGTCGCCGATCTGCCGGGCGTCGGTGACGAACACCTCGGCCACGGCGGCGCGGTGCACCAGGTGCCGGTCGACGGTGTGCGCGAAACGTATGTGGAAGGCGGGTTCGGCGGTCGTGGCCGCGAGGGTCTCGGACATGTAGGGGTTCTCTCTCCGTGCTTCGTGGGGTCGGGCGCCCGGCCGGGTGACGGCCTTCGGCGGCGCGGGCGCGGGGCCGGCCGAGGTGCGGTCCTCAGCGGCGTACGCGCAGGGCCGCGGCGGAGGCGACGGCGCCGGCCAGGACCACCAGGCCCGTGGCGGCGAGGGTGGCGGTGTCCGGGTGGATCAGGGCCTGGCCGCGGAGCGCCTGCCAGGTGACGATCGCCAGCAGTCCGGTCCAGAAGGCGCCCAGGACGATGACGAGCCGGGCGCGGGCGGACTCGTCGGCGAGCGGTGAGCCGGGGCGCCGGCGGGCGAGCGCGCCGAGGCCGAGGGCCGCCAGCGGCAGCACCTGCAGCGCGTGGATGCCGACGAAGTGCGGGATGCGCAGGTCACCGCCCTGCGTGCTCCAGTTGGTCAGCGGCATGCCGGCACCGCCGTCTGCCACACCGACGTTGTGCGCGCCGACGAGGGTCGGCAGTCCGGCGTCGAGGGCCTGCTGCTGTTCGGCGGTGGGCGTGTTCATCAGCATGCCGAGCGCCATGCCGACGACGGCGAGCGCGAGGCCCAGGCGTACCGCCCAGCGCAGCGCGGGGGCGAGCGAGCGGTCGCGCAGTACCAGGATCGCGGCGACGAAGTTGGAGGTCCACAGCACGATCACGGCGACGGTCATGCTGTGCATGAACGCGGTGTTCACCGGCGTGGTCATGTTGAAGTGGCTGTAGGTGCCGCGTCCCGCCTGCACGGAGATGATGAACGCCTCCGCGAAGGAACTCACGGCGATCAGGGTGCCGGCCCACCAGGCGGCGCGCGGGAAGCGCTCGATGCGCGGGAGCAGCCAGGCGAGGGTCGCTCCGTAGACGGCGAGCGAGAAGGCGAAGTGCAGCGGCTTCAGCCAGATCGGCGCGCCGTTGAGGACCCGGTCGTCGGCGGCCACGCCGATCAGGGTGGCCAGGGTGAGGACTCCCATCGACAGGGAGAAGACGGCCAGGGGCCGGTGCACGGTCGGACGTGCCGTGGCGGGTTCGGCCCGGGACGTCCCCGGATCCGCTCCGGTACGGGGGCTGGTTGCTGAGGGCATGGGATTCCCTTTCTCGGCCACGCCTCTCGGGGCGTCTGCGGGAATCAGCATGGGCGGCTTTCGAGGCCCTCCTCAACGGCCGTACCACCAAGGGGCACGGCACTGCCTCCAAAGTGACATCGAGAGGTAGTCACCCCGTCCCACCAGGCATTCCCCCATCGACACAGCGGCCTTGCCACTTGCGGCGCACCGACCGGCGCCTTGGGAGCAAAAGCCTTCTGACGGCGGCCGTGACCTGCCAGATTCCTCATCACTGGCCGGCGGTGGTCGTCGGCCCAGGAGGGGAATCCACCATGTCGAACAACGCTGTCGCTCTCACGTCCGACGAGATCCTGGCGCGCATCCAGGTCATCGTCGCCGAGGAACTGGAGCTCGAGGAGGAGCCCACGGCCCTCGATCCGGCGGCCCAGTTCGTCGAGGACTTCGACGCGGACTCGCTCGCGCTGATCCAGATACTCGCCCGCATAGACAAGGAGCTCGGCATCTCCGTCCCGGTCGAGGAGGCCGAGAAGCTCACCGACCTGGGCACCCTGGCCGGCCACGTCGTCGCCCTGGCCGCGGGGACCGAGCGTGCCTGAACCCACCGCACGCCGCGTCGTGGTGACCGGGCTCGGCGCGGTGAGCAGTCTCGGCATGAGTGCCGAGGCCCTCACCGCGTCGGTCCGGGAGGGCCGCAGCGGCATCTCCCCGATCCGTTCGTTCGACACGGCCGGCTTTCCCAGCGTGATGGCCGGCGAGGTGCACGACTTCGATCCGCGTGCCGCGCTGCGGACGCTCGACCCGGCGCGCTGGGGCCGTTCCGCCCAGCTCGCGGCGGCCGCCGCGGCCCAGGCCGTCGAGGACGCCGGCCTGGACCGGGAGCAGCTGGCCCGGGCCCGCGCCGGCTCCGCCATGGGCACCACCAGCGGTGAGGCCCCGGTCGTGGACCGGCTCACGCAGGAGTGGGTGGTCGGTGGTCTCAAGAGCCTGTCGCCCGACCTGGTCCGCCAGGTGCCGGCCGGCCGGATCGCCGCCGCCGTCAACACCGAGCTGGGTCTCACCGGCGAGGCACAGACGCTTCCCACGGCCTGCTCGGCCAGCAACTACGCCATCGGCTACGCGGCCGACCTGGTGCGCACCGGCGAGGCCGACTACATGCTGGCCGGCGGCGCCGACTCGGTGAACCGCTACACCCACGCGGGCTTCCTGCGTCTGGGGGCGCTCGCCGAGGAGGTGTGCCGACCGTTCGACAAGGACCGCACCGGCATCCTGACCGCCGAAGGCGGTGTGGCGCTGCTGCTGGAACCGCTGGAGCGGGCCGTGGCCCGCGGCGCCACGATCTACGCGGAGGTGCTCGGGTACGGGCTCAGCTGCGACGCGAAGCACATGGTGCACCCGGACTCCGGAAGCATCGCCGAGTGCGTCCGCAGGGCGCACCGCAACGCGGGCGTCACCCCGGACCAGGTGGACTACATCAGCGCCCACGGCACCGGCACCCCGACCAACGACATCACCGAGGTCACCGCGATCCGCGAGGTCTTCGGCGACCGGCTCCCGCCGGTCAGCTCCGTGAAGTCGATGCTCGGTCACACCATGGGCGCGGCCAGCGGCTTCGGGGCGCTGATCTGCTGCAAGGCGATCCAGCAGGGGTTCCTGCCGCCCACGGCGAACCTGCGCGAGACGGACGCGGCGCTCGGCCCGGGGCTCGACCCCGTCCCGAACAAGGCCCGTCCCGCCGAGGTCCGCATCGCGCAGAACCACGGCTTCGCGTTCGGCGGCAACAACGCCATCACCATCCTCGGGAAGGTGTCATGACGACCACTCTCGCGTCCACGACGGACGTCGCGGCGGCCGCGCCGCTCCCCCGTGTCCGGCCGCTGGCCGTCACCGCCCACGGTGTCGTCTCGCCGGCCGGTGTCGGGCTCGACGCGCTCGCAGAGGCGCTGCGCGGCGAACGGCAGCCGTGCGCCGACGGAGCCGAGCTCCCGCTCGGCGAGGCGGCGGCCGACGGTCTGCCCGACGCCGTGCGGGTGGTCCCCGAGTTCCGCATCGCGGACCACGTGGGCCGCAAGGGCACCCGCCATCTGGACCGTACGACCGCGCTCGGGCTGGCCGCCGCCGCGGTGCTGCGCTCGGGCGCGGCCGTCGCGGAGGGCGATCCCGCGTGGGCGGCGACCGGGGTGGTGCTGGGCACCACCTCGGGCAGCGTCCGCAGCAGCAGCGAGTTCGCCCGGGACACCCACGTCCAGGATCGCCCGTACCTGGTGAACGCCGCCGCGTTCCCCAACACGGTGATGAACTCGGTCACCGGCCAGGTAGCGATCTGGCACGGTCTGCGGGGCATCAACGCGACGCTGTCCGGCGGGACCACGGCCGCGCTGGCCGCGTTCCGGTACGCGCGCAACGCCCTCTCGCAGGGTCACGCCGCCCGGCTGCTGGTCGGCGGGGTCGAGGAGCTGTGCCCGCAGACCGCGTGGGGCTGGGCGGCCACGGGCGCCCTCACCCGGGACACCCCGGTCGGGGAGGGCTGCGCCCTGTTCGACCTCCAGGACGCCGAGGCCGCGCACGCGGCGGGCACGCCGGTACTGGCCGAGATCCTGGCCTGCGAGACGGCGTTCGTCCCGGAGGGTGTCCGTCCGGGGCTCGGCGGCGCGCTCGCGCAGTGCGTCACCCGGGCGCTGGAGCGCAGCGGCGTCGAGGCGTCCGAGGTCACCCTGGTGGCTCCCGGCGGTACCGGCCTCGTCTCCCTGGAGGGTGTGGAGCGGCGCGCCGTGGCACGTGCCCTGGGCGGTCGTGAGGTCGCCGAGGTCCGGGTCAAGGACGTCGTGGGCGAGGCGTACAGCGCGGACGGCGCCCTGCAGCTGGCCGCGGTGCTGGCGCGCTGGCGGGACGAGCCGGCCGCCGGCGGCCGACGGGTCGCGCTGGTCACCGGTCTCGGGCACGACGGTCAGGTCGCCTGCCTCGTGGTGCGCGACGGAGCCGGGCGATGAGCGCCGGAACGGCCGCCGACGGCGTCATCGTCGTCGGCGCCGGGCCGGTCGGGCTCGCCGCCGCGACGGGGCTGCTCCAGCAGGGCGTGGCGGTCCGCCTGATCGACCGGGCGGAGCGGCCCAACCCGCACGCCAAGGCGATCACGCTGTGGCCGCGGGCGCTGGAGGCGCTGCACCGGCTCGGCGCGGCGGACGAGATCCTGGACCGGGGTCTCCCGCTGCACGCGCAGAACTACCACTCGGCCGGGAAGAAGGTCGCCCGGCTCACCTTCGACCGGGTCGGCGACACCCGCTTCCCGTTCGCGGTCTCGCTGCCCCAGCAGGAGACCGAGGAGGCGCTGCGTCACCGGTTCGAGGCGCTCGGCGGCAAGACCGAGTTCGGCGTCCGGCTCACGTCGCTGAGCCAGGACGCGGACGGGGTCACCGCCGTGCTCTCGGGCGGGAAGGCCGGCGAGACCGGCGAGGAGGTGCGCGCCGCCTGGCTGATCGGTGCCGACGGCGCCCACAGCACCGTCCGCGACGCGATCGGCACGGGCTACGAGGGCGAGACGTACCCGCAGCAGTTCCTGCTGTCGGACGGGCCCTGCGACACCCCGCTCGCGCAGGACGAGGCCCACTACTTCATGACGGCCAAGGGCGTCCTGGTCGTGGTGGGTCTGCCGGGCGGCAACTTCCGGGTGTTCACCAGCCTGCCGCCGGACGCCGAGATCGCCGAGGACGTCCGGTCCGAGGTGCAGCGCGCGGCGTCGGAGCGCTGCCCGGTGCCGATCGAGCTGACCGGCGAGCACCGGACCGGTGTCTTCCGGGTGCACCGGAAGGTCGCCGACCGGTTCCGTGACCGCCGGGTGCTGCTGGCCGGGGACGCGGCGCACATCCACAGTCCGGCGGGCGGTCAGGGTCTGAACACCGGCATCGAGGACGGCACGACACTGGCGTGGCGGCTCGCCGCGGTGGTGCGCGGTGACGCGCCCGAGTCCTTCCTCGACCGCTGGGAGGACGAGCGGCGGCAGGTCGCCCGCGGCGTCCTCGGCGACACCGACCTGCAGACGCGGCTGTGGATGATGAAGGGCTGGAAGCGCACCGTGCGCGACGCGGCCCTCCGGGCCGGCGAACGCACCGGGATCCTCGACCGGTTCGTGACCCCGCGCCAGACCCAGCTGTCGCTGGTCCACGCCGGCCCCCGCCGCTCCTTCGGGCGGCTGCGCGAGGGGGCCCGGCTGCCCGACGTCCCCCTCTCCGCCGCCCGGCCGGCGGACCGGCTGCCCGGCGACCGGCTGCACGACCTGCTGGCGGACGGCCGGCCGCTGCTGCTGGTGCTCGCCGCGGACGGCCGTGACGCGGGCCGCACCGCCGAGGCCGTCGCCGCGGCCTCGGCGCTGGCCGGCCCCGGTCACCGGACCGTGGTCGTCTCCGGCGTCCCCCGGCCCCGTTCGGAGGACCGGCCGGCGGGCGGTCCGCAGGTACTGGCCGACCCGGGCGGCGCCCTCCATGCCGCGCTGGGCGTCCGCGGGCCGCTCGCCTGCCTGGTCCGGCCCGACGCGGTGGTCTCGACGGTCAGCCGGCTGGGCGACCTGCGCCTGGTCCGCGATCTCGTGACCCGTCCCCACCCGCACCCCGTACAGGATCCGCTCGACTGAAGGAGCACGACCTCATGTCCACCCCCGACGCCCGGCCCGCTGCCGGGAACCGTACGGGACTCACCCTGCTCGTGGTGTGTCTCGGCGTACTGATCGTGCCGCTCGGAGTGAGCGGCACCCCCGTCGCCCTCCCCGACATCGGGCGCGAACTCGGCGGCAGCCTGGCCTCCTTGCAGTGGGTGGTCAACGCCTACAACGTCATGGCGGCCAGTCTGATGATGGTCGCGGGTTCGCTCGCCGACCTGCTGGGCCGCAAGCGGATGTTCGCGTTCGGCACCGGG
The DNA here is from genome assembly GCF_050917515.1 of Streptomyces sp. JL2001. Lineage (NCBI taxonomy): Bacteria > Bacillati > Actinomycetota > Actinomycetes > Kitasatosporales > Streptomycetaceae > Streptomyces > Streptomyces sp. JL2001. The sequence goes on from NZ_CP169421.1 coordinate 1,275,282, forward strand.
CTGTACGCGGTGTCGCTCGTCGCGACCGTGCTGGCGCCCAGCGTCCTGGTCGTCGACATCGCCCGTGGTGTGGCCGGTGTCGGCGCCGCCGCGCTGATGACGTCGGCCACCGCGATCGTGGCCACCACCTTCGACGGCGCCGCCCGTGCCAAGGCGTTCGCCGTGGCCGGCATGACGCTCGGCGCCGGTCTCGCTCTCGGCCCGACGACCAGCGGTCTGCTGGTCGGCGCGCTCGGCTGGGAGTCGGTGTTCTACGCGCACCTCGCGCTCGTGGTCCTGTCGATGCTGGGCCTCCCCTTCCTGCCGGAGTCCCGCAACCCCGACGCCGGACGGATCGACTGGCCCGGCACGATCACCTTCAGCCTGGCGCTGGTCCTGTTCACCCTGGGCATCATCCAGGGCCCGCAGAACGGCTGGCTGAGCGGCACCGTGCTCGGCCTGTTCGCCGGTTCGCTCGTGCTGGTCGCGGTCTTCGCCGTGGTCGAACGGCGCCACCCGGCGCCGATGTTCGACCTCTCCCTCTTCAAGGAGCGCCGCTTCCTCGCGGTGAACCTGCTCAACGTCGCGTTCTCGTTCGGCTTCATCGGCCTGCTGCTCGTGCTGCCCGCCTATCTGATCGGCGCGAACGGGGCGAGCAGCGAGGGCGCCGGTCTGATCATGCTGCTGCTGACCGGGCCCGTGCTGTTCTGCCCGCTCATCGGCGGCAAGATGGTCGCGGCCGGTGTGCAGGTGCGGGTCGTGCTGGGACTCGGCCTGCTCCTGATCGCCGCGGGCTGCGCGTGGCTGACGGTCGCCCACCCCGGCATCAGCGTGGCCGGTCTCGCCGGTCCGCTGCTCGTCGCGGGCGTCGGCGTGGGCCTGATCATGGGTGTCCTGGACGGCGCGGCGGTCAGCACGGTGCCGCCGGAGCGCGCGGGCATGGCGGCCGGCATGTTCAACACCATCCGCCTCGCCAGCGAGGCCATCGCGGCCGTGATCATGGTCGCGGCGCTGGCCTCCATGGTCCGTTCCCGGATCTCCGACGGGCTGTCCACGTACCTCGGTTCCGGCACCTCGGCCGGTTCGGCTGCCGACCGGGTGGCCAGTGGTGACGCGGCCGGTGTGGTCGCGGACGCGCCGGCACGGCTGCGGGACTCGTTCCTGGACTTCCTGTCGCAGGGGCACACGGACGCGCTGCGCGTCATCCTGTGGGCCTCCGCGGTCCTGTGCGCGCTCACCGCGGTCGTGGTCCATCTCATGCTCACCGAGCCCAAGGAGGCCGCTCCGGCCGGCTCCGCCCCCGTGGAGTCGCGCGAGCCCTCCCTCGTCGACGACTGATCCGTCGCCCCCTCCCAGCCGGGTCCCCGCCGTATACGTGCGGCGGGGACCCGGCCGGCGTCGAAAGGAAAGCCAGGCATGATCGACCCCGACACCGTCGACCTGTGGGTCGTCCCGCTCGACGACACCACCCCCGGCACCCACGAGGACCGCGCGGGAGAGCTCAGCCCGTACGAGCGGCAGCGGATGCAGCGGCTGGGCGAGCGCAACCCGAAGGCCCGCCACCGGTATCTGACGGCCCATCTCGCCTCGCGCGACATCGTCTCGGGCTACCTGGGCTGCCGGCCGGCCGATCTCACCCACGTCCGTCACGCCCAGCACGGCAAGCCCGGCTACAACCTGGGCTGGTGCCCCGGGCCGGCGATCAGTCTGTCGCGTTCCGACGGACTCGCCCTCCTCGCGGTGCGTGCTCCGGGCGCCACGGTCGGGGTGGACGTCGAACGGATCCGGGCCGGCATCGACTGGGCCCGGGTGCTCGGCGGTCCGCAGCGCGAGACCGCCTCGGGTTTCCGTGCCTGGACCCGGCTGGAGGCCTCGGTGAAGGCGTCGGGTCTGGGGCTCTCCGCCGCCGCGGGCCGGGACCTCTCCCCCTGGCCCGCCCTGTCGGTGACGCTTCCTCACCCTTTCGGGGACTACGCCGCCGCGGTGGCCACGGACCGCGCCGATCGATTCCGGGCACGGATCCGTCTGCGCCACCACGCGGTATCCACCGCCGACCTGACAAATTTCGCCGATTCCGCAGGCCACCGGACGATAATGCCTCGTTACATATTGAATTCTGACCGATCTTCAGCCTGATTGGTTCGCGTAGACTCCCTCTCGGCAACACAAGGGGGAAGGGTTCCAGCCATGGCACAGACACAGCAGGACGAGATCATCGGTTCGGCGGCACGCCAGCTCGAGATCAGACTGGCCGCCGGCAGAGAAGAAATCATCGACCGCTTCCGCGAATCCCTCATCAGCGTCTCCAGCCCTCTCGTCTCCACCGACGAGCTCTGGAGCGAGGCGCGGGAACACGCGCGGCTCGTGCTCGAGGAGTGCTGCGAGTCCCTGCGGAACGACACCGACGAGTCGACGGTTCGAGCCAACATGGCGCTGAGCCTGTCGGTGGGTCTGAGCACCCGCGGCATCCTGCAGACGGTGCATCCCGCGGACACGCTGCGCTCGTCCGGCCTGCTGTTCCAGATCACCCTGCAGTACCTGATCGGTGCCGCCGCGGACCTGCCGATGGAGCAGTCGTCCGAGTGTCTCGGCCGCGCCGTGTCGGCCCTCAACCACAGCCTCGCGACCTGCCTCCAGGTCTCGGCCGCGGGCTACGACGCGTACCTCCTCAACCGGGTGGAGGAGCGCGCCAGCGACCACCGCAAGCGGCTCGGCCGCGACCTCCACGACCACCTGGGCAACAGCCTGGCGATGGCCCACCGCTATCTCGACCTGCACGAACTCGCCGTGGAGCAGAACCAGCCGGCCGAGCAGAGCGGCCGCTTCCTGCGCCGGATCAGGCAGGCGCTGGACGAGGCCGGCGACTACACCCGGGGCCTGATCTCCGACCTGCGGGTCGACAACGGCTCCCGCCGCCTGGCCGAGGCCCTGCGGGAGTACGCCGAGCAGCACCAGTCGACCGGTGTGGAGCTGCACATCGAGGTGAACGGCGACGAGAGCTGGCTGCCCGAGGCGCACGCGGAGGAGCTGTTCCTGGTCCTGCGCGAGTTCCTGCGCAACTCGCTGACGCACGCCAGGCCCCGGACGGTCGCCCTCGAAGTGGACGTCGCCCCGCACCGGGTGGACTGCTTCGCCCACGACGACGGGGACGGCTTCGACCCCTCGTGTACACCCGGCGGGCGCGGCAGCGGCCTGATGTCCATGCGGGAGCGGACCCACGCGCTGGACGGCGTGTTCTTCCTCACCAGTACGCCCGGGGTGGGCACCGGCATGCGCATGTCGCTGCCGATCCCCCAGGACGCGAAGCCCGTCCGGGAGCGGGTCACTTCATGAGTCAGTACCGCGTCATCATCGCCGACGACCACACCCTGCTCAGGGACGCGCTGGCCGAACTCATCCGCGGCATGGGCGACTTCGACGTCGTCGCGGCCGTCGGAGACGCGCCCGGCATGGTGGCCGCGGTCGGCGGGCACCGCCCCGACGTCGTCCTGATGGACATCGAGATGCCGGGCAACGAGGACCCGGCACGCACGGTCCGCGCCCTCCAGGCCGCCTCGCCGAACACCAAGATCATGGTGCTCTCGATGCACGACGACCCCAGGCTCCTCCAGGTGCTGCTGCCGTTGGGCATCCGCGGCTACCTGCACAAGACGGCCACCCACCGCTCGCTGACGGCCGCGCTGCGGGACGCGTGCACGCAGGACGGGCTGACGGTGTCCCTGCCGCCGCGCACCCGCCCGGCGCCGGACCCCGAGCCGGAGCCCGACCGCGAGGTGCTCAGCCCGCGCGAACTGGAGGTGATCGCCCTGGTGGCGGCGGGCCTCAGTAATCGCCGCACGGCGACCCAACTGGGCCTTACAGAAGGCACGGTGAAGCGCCATTTGCGCAATATCTTTGCGAAACTCGGGGCGACTTCCCGGGTGGACGCGACGAACAAGGCGGTGGCGGCCGGCCTGATTCCCGCACCGGCGACGACTCCGTCCTCGTCGCGGACGCGTCCCTCTCCGCTCTGAGGCGCAAGCGAATTTCAGAGAATGGACATCTGACGGATCTTCCCGCGTCTTTTCACCGGAATACGCGTCTTGCGATGTCACCGTCCTGACGTCGCGAAGATCACATATGCGCGCCGCGGGCGCGCGTCGTTCCTCGGTCGGCCGCCGATGGGGTCTCCCGTACCGTCCGACCGGGCGTTCCGCCGAGAACACCGCGCCCGACCGGGCGTTCGCCGTGGACACCGCGTCGGACCGCGACCGGACCGCTCTCCCGGTGACCGGCCGGCCGCGGGCCGGCGACGCGCCGGCACCCTTCCCTGTCCGGCGCCTCCGGCCGTTCCCTCCGGCCCGCCGCGGCACCCCGTGCGGCGCGAGGCGCCTGTCGGCCGCCACACCCTCCGCGTCCCGCCGGGCACGCGCCCCTGGCTGTCGGGCGCCACGGGCAGCCACGCCGGGCGCCGTGGCGCGCCCCCGAGAGGGAGCCGCCGCCCCTCGAAGCCGGTCGGGCACGCGAGACGGAGCCGGAGCCCCCGGGAAGCGGACCACACCCTCGCGGCACCACGAGGACACCATCAGGTGCCACATGGCGCCACAACTACTTGCCATGGCGCCATGACGGTGCCACTATGGCGCACATGAACCTGACGCCTTACGTCGACCGCCTCCGGCATGAGCTCGCGGTCGCCGCGAACGCCGGTGGGACGAGGCACGCGCCGTCGCCCAACGACCCGCCGCACCCGTGGACTCGGCCGCCCAGGTGATCCTCTTGAACGCCTTCTCCACCGCAGCGGACGAACTCACCCAGGCGTCGGCACCGACCGTGCGGAGCGTGCGACCGCGAGGGATCGACACCGAGTCCACGGTGACGGCGCAGCCGACCCCCGCGCCCTCCGTCAGGATCTCCGCCGGAGCGGCAGCCCCCGTGGCGCCACTTCTGGCGCCGGTGGCGCCATTCCCGCCGGACGGCGAAGAGGGCGGAACGGCACGGAACAGCTGCCGGCTCCCGGCGTCCTGAGACGCCCCCCTGACGGCCCCTCACGCACGACCGCCCCACCCTCACCAGCGACCGCCCCACCTGCGGAAACACTCTCCAGAGCCACGAAGACGGGACACCCATGCCTGCGTACGAATCCCCCGAACCCCTGACGGAGCGGCGCACCGCCCGGGCCGTCGCCGCGGCCGCGCCCGCCGTCTCCGCCTTCGGTCTGCGCAAGTCGTACGGCGACAAGGTCGTCCTGGACGGCATCGACCTGGACATCCCCGAGGGCACCGTCTTCGCCCTGCTGGGTCCCAACGGGGCCGGCAAGACCACCACCGTCGAGATCCTGACGACGCTCGTCGCACCCGACGCCGGGGAGGCGCGGGTCGCCGGTCACGACCTCGCCCGGCGGCCCGAGGGCGTCCGCGGCGCGATCGGTGTCACCGGCCAGTTCGCCGCCGTCGACCAGCTCCTCACCGCCGAGGAGAACCTGCTCCTCATGGCCGACCTCCACCACCTGCCGCGGCCCGAGGGCCGGCGCCGCGCGGCCGGTCTCCTGCGGCGGTTCGAACTCTCCGAGGCGGCCCGCATGCCGGCCTCCGCTCTCTCCGGCGGCATGCGCCGCAAGCTCGACCTGGCGATGACCCTGGTCGGCGACCCGCGGATCCTCTTCCTCGACGAGCCGACCACGGGCCTCGACCCCCGCAGCCGCCGCACCATGTGGGAGATCATCCGCGGACTCGTCGCCGACGACGGCATCACCGTCTTCCTCACCACGCAGTACCTGGAGGAAGCCGACCGGCTCGCCGACCGCATCGCCGTCCTCGACCAGGGCCGGCTGGTCGCCGAGGGAACCGCGGACGAGCTCAAGCGGCTCATCCCCGGCGGCCACATCCGCCTGCGCTTCCCGGACCTCGCCGCACTCGACGGCGCGGCCCGCCACTTCGCCGCCGCCGCCCGCGACCCCGAGGAGCTCACGCTCCGCGTCCCCGGCGACGGCGGCATCCCCGCCCTGCGGGCCGTCCTTGCCGTGCTGGACGGCGCGGGGCTGCGGGCCGAGTCGCTGACGGTGCACACACCCGACCTCGACGACGTCTTCCTGACCCTCACCGGCCACGGCACGCCCGGCACCACCACGGAGATGACCCGATGAGCACCCTCACCTACGCCGTCGCCGACTCCCTGACGATGCTGGGGCGCAACCTCAAGCACGCGCTCCGCTATCCCGCGATGACCTTCTCCGTCGTGCTCATGCCGGTGATGATGCTGCTGCTCTTCACCTACGCCTTCGGCGGCGCCATCGGCGCCGGGATCTCCGGTGCTCCCACCGGTGGCGGCGCGTACATCGACTACGTCGCGCCCGGCATCATCCTGATGGCCGCGACCGGCGGGGCCGTGATGACGGCCGTCGGCGTCTGCGTCGACAAGACCGAGGGCATCGTCAACCGCTTCCGCACGATGTCGATCTCGCGCGCCGCGTTCCTGACCGGACACGTCGTCGGCAGCCTGGTCCAGACGATGCTGGGTGTCGTCCTGGTGACCGCCGTCGCCCTCGCCATCGGTTTCCGCCCCGACGCCTCCCTCGTCGAGTGGCTCGCCGCGGCCGGTCTGCTGGCCCTGCTCACGCTCGCGCTGACCTGGTTGTCGGCCGGCGTCGGCCTGGTGGCCAAGACCCCGGAGTCGGCGAGCAACCTGCCGCTTCCGGTGACCTTCCTCCCCTTCCTGGGCAGCGCCATCGTGCCGACCGACTCGATGCCGACAGGGCTGCGCCTCTTCGCCGACCACCAGCCGTTCACGCCCGTCATCGAGACCCTGCGCGGCCTCCTGACCGGTACCGGGATCGGCACCAGCGGATATGTCTCGCTCGCCTGGTGCACCGGCCTCGGCCTCGTCGGCTATGTGTGGGCGCGTTCCGCCTTCGGCCGCCCCGTGAAGCCGTGAAGCCGTTCAGCCGGGAAGCCGTGAGACGCCGTCGGCCTCGCTCACCGACCCGCCCCTTCCCCGACGGCACCCCGCGAAGACCTGCGCGACCGCCTCCTGCGGACGCCGCCGCCACGCCCCACGACCACCGCCCGACCTCATCGACAGGACTCGCTCACCGTGGCTACCTTCCTCTCCGCACTGGGCCGCTTCGCCTTCCGAAGGCGAGGTCTGGTCGTCCTGCTGTGGCTCCTCGCCCTGGTCGGTGTCGGCTTCGCGGCCTCCACCGCCCCGCCGCCGCCCGCCGACACGTTCTCCATGCCGGGTACGGAGTCGCAGAAGGCGTTCGACCTCCTCCAGGAGAAGTTCCCCGCGGCCCGCGCGGACGGCGCCGCCGCCCGCGTCGTCATCCGCGCCCCCGGTTCCGAGAAGATCACCTCGCCCCGCCGCACCGCACAGGTCGAAGCGCTCGTCGCCGGCCTGTCACAGGCACCTCACGTGGTCGCCGTCGCCGACCCGTTCAAGACGAACGCCGTCAGCGGCGACCGTACGACCGCCTACGCCTACGTCACGTACGGGGCACGGGCCACCGAACTCACCGACGCGGCGCACGACGGACTGACCGCGGCGATGGAGCGGGCCCGGGCCACGGGTCTGGTCGTCGAGGCGGGCGGCGACGCCGTCGAGATCGAGCAGGCGATGGACGGCACGGGCGAGAAGCTCGGCATCCTCGTCTCCGCCGTCGTCCTGCTGCTCACCTTCGGCTCGCTGGTCGCCGCCGGGATGCCCCTGCTGACGGCCGTGCTCGGCGTCGGCATCGGCATCGGCGCCATCACCGCGCTCGGCAGCACCCTCGGGCTGTCGTCCACGACCTCGACCCTCGCCATGATGATCGGCCTCGCCGTCGGCATCGACTACGCCCTCTTCATCGTCTCCCGCTACCGCTCCGAGATCGCCGAGGGGCGGCCACGGGAGGACGCCGCCTCCCGCGCGGTCGGCACCGCGGGTTCGGCCGTCGTCTTCGCCGGACTCACCGTGATCATCGCCCTGGCCGGGCTCGCGGTGGTGAACGTCCCGATGCTCACCACGATGGGCCTCACCGCGGCCGGCACCGTCGCCGTGGCCGTACTCGTCGCGATCACCTTCGTACCCGCCCTCCTCGGGTTCGCCCCCGTCAGGGTCCTCGCCCGCCGGGACCGCGGGCGGCACACCGGCAAGCCGCTGTCGAGGCGTCAGGAGCGCCGGGCGGCCAAGCGCGCGGCCCGCGTGAAACCGAACCTGGGCGCGCGCTGGGCCGGATTCGTACTGCGCCGTCCCGTCGCCGTCCTGCTGACCGGCGTCCTCGGCCTCGGTGCCCTCGCCGTCCCCGCCGCGAGCCTCGAACTGGGCCTGCCCGGCGAGGGCACGATGGCCCCGCACACCACCCAGCGCAAGGCGTACGACCTGCTGTCGGACTCCTTCGGGCCCGGCTTCAACGGGCCGCTGACCATCACCGTCGAGGCGACGGACGCGAAGACGGCGGCGGAGCGGGTGCGTACCGCACTGGCGACGGTCCCCGGAGTCGCGACCGTCTCCCCGGTCACGGTCAACCCGGCCGCGGACACCGCCCTCGTCACCGTCGTCCCCGACTTCGGTCCGACGGACGCCAGGACCGAGGACCTGGTGCGCTCCCTGCGTGACAGGGCGGACGGGCTCGAGACGCGGACCGGAGCGTCCACGATCATGGTCGCGGGGCAGACGGCGATGTTCATCGACTTCTCCCGGACCCTGGACGACGCGCTGCTCCCGTACCTGGGGCTGGTCGTCGGCCTCGCGTTCCTCCTGCTGATGCTGGTCTTCCGCTCCCTGCTCGTCCCGCTCAAGGCGGCCCTGGGCTTCCTGCTGTCGGTGAGTGCGGCCCTCGGCGCCGTCGTCGTGGTCTTCCAGTGGGGCCGGCTCGCCGATCTCGTCGGTGTGGACCACCCCGGCCCGGTCATGAGCACCCTGCCGATCTTCATGATCGGCGTGGTCTTCGGTCTCGCGATGGACTACGAGGTCTTCCTGGTCTCCCGGATGCGCGAGGCGTACGCCCACGGCGCGCGCCCCGGAGAGGCGGTCGTGACCGGCTTCCGGTACGGCGGCCGGGTCGTCAGCGCCGCCGCGATCATCATGGCCGCCGTCTTCTCCGGCTTCGTCATGGAGGACAACGACTTCGTGAAGATGATCGGCTTCGGCCTCGCCGCTGCCGTCCTCTTCGACGCCTTCGTCGTCCGGATGGCCATCGTCCCCGCCCTCTTCGCCCTGCTCGGCAAGTACGCCTGGTGGCTGCCCGGCTGGCTCGACCGGATCCTGCCGAACATCGACGTCGAGGGCGAGCGCCTCCCGGAGCCCGGCGGCTCCTCGGCGGGACGCCCGTCGCGGGAGCGGCACCTCGTGGCCTGACCCGCCCGCGCGTCCTCCCGGCACACCGGCCCGGCGGCCTCCCCCCGCCGGGCCTCGCCCGTGCGCGTAGGCGAAAGCGGCGCAGGCGTTCCGTCATCTCCACGCGCCGCCAGGACGTCCCGAGAAAGTCCGGCCGCCGGTGAATCCTTTCCGGTCCTCCCCGCCTCCTGTATGCGTACCGGCCGAACGGGCCGGTGGAACCAGGAGGGAAACTCATGATGGTCACCGGCCTCGTCGTGATCGGAGTCCTGCTCGTGGGTGCGTGCGTGTGGCACCTGGCGCGGCGCTACCGGAGCCGGCGCTGAACGGCGTCCGCGGACGGCACGCACTCCGGAACGAGCAGGGAATGAACCGACGACGACACCTCGCATGGCCCGACGAACGCCTGGTCAAAGCCGCCCAGGACGGCGACCTCACCTCGCTCACCACGGTGGTGCTGGAGTCGCAGCCCCATGTGCGCAGGTTCGCGCTGTCGCTCTGCGCCTCGCCGCAGGACGCCGAGGACGCGGCGCAGGAGGCGCTGATCATCCTCTACCGGAAGATCGGCACCCTGCGGGCCTCGGGCGCGCTCGCCTCCTGGATGTTCCGGATCGTGCGCAACGAGTGCCTGCGGCAGGTACGGCTCCTCGTCGCGCGACGCGTCGACGGGACACCGGCCGAGGAGGAGGCGCCCGCGGAACCGTCCGCCGAGGAGGCGGTGCTGCACCGGCAGGAGGTCGCGAGGATCGCGTCCGCGGTCGGCGCCCTCCCCCGCGACCAGCGGCAGGTCCTGGTCATGCGGGACGTCCAGGGCCTGCCCGGCCGGACCGTCGCCCACGCCCTCGGCCTGAGCGACGCCGCGATGAAGTCCCGGCTGCACCGGGCGCGCGCGGCGCTGCGTCACTCGCTGGAGTCCGCCGACCGTCCCGAAGGAGAGGACACACGACCGTGAACACCGTGAACCGCGTGAACACCGAGAAGCCCGCACCGGGTGCGAAGCCCCGGTCGACCCCACGCTCCGCGGCACCCGGACCGGACTTCGCCAGCAGGTCGGTCCCCCGCCATCTGGCGCGCGGCGCCCTCGGCTTCGGACTGATCATCGGCTCGATCGCCCTGGTGCCCGTGGCCGGCCCGGCCACCCTGCTCGCGGCTCCGCTGGCCCTGATCGCCTTCCGCGGCTGCCCCACCTGCTGGATGGTGGGGCTGGCCCAGACCGTCTCGCGCGGCCGGCTGGAGCGCCGGTGCCGGGACGGCGTCTGTACGCTCACCGCGGCCCGCCCGGCGGGCGAGACCACGGAGCCGACGGCCGGTTCCGGGTGAGTGGCCCGGCGCACGAGGATGAAGCATGTCCATCATGACAGGTCAGAGCCGCTTTTCGTAGGACGGAACGCACAGTTCGCGAGCCTTGTCCGGTCCGCTCACCGACTCCCAGAATCTCCTTCGTGAATCACCCGGAGAACAGGGGGAACATGGGGAAGATCGATCACGACGCGGTGCTGCGGGCACGGGTGCTGCTGCTGGGTTCCGGCCGGCTGCGCCTGCTCGAAGAGGTCCACGCGTACCGGGTTCTGGCGGAGGTGAGCCCGAAGGCGTATCTGCCGAAGCTCGTCGACGCGCTCCTCCTGATGAGCTACCGCAGCCGGGACCCCGAGGTGGATCTGACACTGACCGCCGAAGCGGTCGAAGCCGCGCGGAGGATCGAGGCCGGGGCGCCGGCCCGGGCAGAACGGCTGCACAGGGCCCTCGACGCCTACCAGAGGGCTCTGTTCGCTCTCGGACGCCGAGCCGAGGGGCGCGCGGCCTGCGAGGAGATGGCCCAGGCGGGACGGAGCGGGCGGCCGGCGGAGGTACTGGCCGAGGAGGGGCGGTTCCACGAGGCTGCGAAGCTCAACGAGGATGCGGCGCGGAACGGTACACCGGAGTTCTGGAACAGGGTCGAGTGGGCGGCGAACCTGGAGGGCGCCGGCCTGCACGACGAGGCGTCGGCCGTCTTCCGCGAGCTCCTGGACCGGACCCGGCGCGAGGCCGCCGGGCAGCGCACGGCGGCGTCCATCCTCACCTGGGAGCTGGTGCACCACTCCCGGATGCGCGAGGCCGCCGGGCACGGGGCGGACGCGGCGGCCGTCCGCCGCCAGGCCCTGACCGTCCTGGAGGAGCTGGCGACGACGGGCGAGCCGAAGAACTGGAGCTGCCTCCTCGGGTGGTGGGTCACCCTGTTCGCCCTGTCGGGGCAGGCCGACGAACCGGCCGCGAGCGCCGAGTCCCCGATGCCGCCGTTCGGCACCGACCTCAGGCGGTCGAGCGCCACGCGGGTCTCCTTCCTCGGCACCCAGCCAGGGCTCGAAGCGGAGGCGGAGGCACTGCGCGGGGCCGGCCCACTGCCCGAACTGGTGGACGTCCAGCGCAGGATCAGCATCCGCGCGGCCATCCGCGACGGCAACCACCCCTATCGGTTCGAGGAGCGTTTCAAGCCGTCCTTCGACGAAGGCGTGACACTCGCCCGCCGCCTGCCCGACGACCCCGCACGCCTCGCCCGGGCCCTGACGGACCGCTCGATGTTCCTCGTCGCCGCCCGCACCTTCGAGCCCGCGTACGCCGACTTCGCCGAGGCCGTCGCCCTCGTCGACGCCCGGTAGGCGCGATGCCCGGGGCCGGATCGAGCCGCTGACCCCCGATCCGGCCCGCGGCGGCGGTCGGCGGTGGTCGGCGGTGTGCCGACGTGGCCGACCTGGAGGGAGCCGCCCTCTTGTCTAGTGCTCGCAGAGGGAGAACTCTCGTTCGTAGAGCTGCTCGTTGTGTTCGTCGACGAAGAACTTGCGCTCCTGCATGAGTTGTTCGCGGTAGTTCTCAGCCTGTTCGCGCGTCATGGTCGAGGTGTCGGACCACGGCTGCTGCGGTGGCACGTCGGAGGTCGAGACGATCGTTTCCGACGGGTCCACCAGGAAGAACGCGAGGATCTTGCGGTGTCCCGGGCGGGTGGGGTCCATGAGGCGGAACGAGCCGACGCGGTGTTGCAGGACGTTCGGGAACGCCAGGCAGCGACCCGCCGGCGTCGACGCCGATCCCAGCATCTGGTTCAGCGCGTCCTCGTCCTCCAGGCCGTAGACCTCGCGCAGACCGTTGTCGTCGTTCTGTTCGTAGTTCGGGTCGTCGAGTGCCGCCCGGAAACTCAGCCGGCTCTCGGTGATGTTCTCGCTGTCCCAGTAGTAGATGCCGGTGGAGACGATGCGCTCGTTCAACATCCCCTCGACATGCCAGGAACCACCCGCGTACTCGGGCTTGTCCGGCGTGAGATGAACGGTGGCCAGCTTGACGATGACCTGGAGACGGCGGCCGCGCAGGTCGACCCGGGCGGATTCGTCGGGCGACTCGGGCGGCGTGAAGGCCGGGGCGTCCGGGACGACCGGGCGGCGGTTCTCCCACCAGTCGTCCATGGCCGTTTCCCATGCACGGCGGGCCTCTTCGTAGGCCGCGGCGTCACTGAAGGAGGATCGGTCCGGATACTCCGGTTCCGAGTCGTACCACCCGTAGGGATCGGCCTCGATCCGCAGGGGCCGCGGATGGCGCAGATCGGTGAGCACGTTCTCCAGCAGCGGGCGCATCCGCGCGAACAGGTCCGGCAGGACGGCGGCCAGTTCGTGGTGAGTCTCGGGGTGGACGTTGTTGACGTACGAACGGAAGTCGACAGCGCCGTCGTCACCGACCTCGACGTCCGTGGGCAGCCACTGGAACCTCTCCGAGAACTCGTGCTTCGAGTAGCGGTCCGTCGGGTTGCGCCAAGCCCGCTCCGGCCCGCCGCTCACCTCTCTCACCAGGCAGAACAGTGAGGGATGAACCAGATCCAGCACCTGGCCGTCGGATCCGGGATGCCAGTCCCGCTCTGCTTCGGGGACCTGCTCCAGGACCCGCACCGCCTCGCGCAGCCGGGATCCGAGCTTGTCGTCGACCAGTGTGTCCGACTGCCACACCCCGTCGACGGCGGACACCTCGATGCCGGTTCGCCCGTCCCGCAGCGCGGCGTAGTGCACGAGTTCGGCAAGCACGTAGCGGACCTGTGCCTCGGTGAGGCCCTGGGCGACCGCCTCCTGCGTCCACCGGGCGACGATGCCGGCATCGTTCATCTTGTCGAACCACCCCGGCTTCGCCCGGATGTGCGCGCTGCACTCCATCATCTGGAGTTCCCGCAGCGTTCGGGGTGTCGCGAACGCGAGGGAACGCGCAGCGTGGAAGGGCAGCGGGAAAGCAGGCAGGCCGGTCAAGTCTCGTGGTCCCTACAGTCGGTCGGTGGGCGATGGCGGGAAGGATAGTTCAGCGGACTGACACCGCAGCCGTGGTCCCTGTCCGCCTGTGCAGGTACCCGCACCGGCCGGCGGCTGCCCGCCGGGACCGGAGCGCGGGCGGACGGTCAGCCGCGCAGCCGGACGGCGAGCGTGGCGAGCCAGGCGCCGGGGGTGAACGGCACCCTTCTTCATCTCGGCCCGGAACTGCCGCAGGCTGTCCAGCTCTTGGCGCGTGAAGCCGTCCCGGCTCATCCGCACCGCCTGCGCCAGGACTTCCAGGATCTCCCGGACCCGCACGGCGTCCGCACCGGCCTCCCGGTGCAGCTTCCGGTACGCCGTCGCCGCCTCGCTGCGCCACCGCGCCTCGGCCCGGTCGACGATCGCGTCCATCCGGCGCACCTGGCCGTCGATGTGCGTCCGCATGGCGTCCAGGTCGTCGGCGAGACGCTTCAGGTCCTCGTCCGCGACGGCGAGGTTCGGATCGATGGGCATGGCGGCGGCTCCTTCCGGGGCGATGGGGTGGTGGGTCGGTGCGGTGGGTCAGTGCTGCTCGGCGAAGTGGGCGTGGACGGCGTCGAGGAGGTAGCGGACGCGTGCGTGGGTCACGTGAGGCATGACGGTGGCGAAGGCGGCGTCGAACTCGGCGCGCGTGCGGAACAGGTACAGGATGCGCTGCAACTCCCCGGCGAGGTCGCCGAGTCGCTCATGGCAGTCGGGGTGCTCACTGGTCAGGATCTCGTCCAAGGCCTCGTCCACGCTGTCGTACTCCCCCGAGACCATCGACGAGACGAAGGCCGAGGTCAGCGAGAACCGTCCGCTCGCCTCCCAGCCGGACAACGGCAGCTCTGTCATATCCGGGTACATGAGGAACTGGCGGTCGCGGATGAGGGCGGCCATCGCGCGCAGGAAGTCCGCCGACGGATCGTCGCCGGCCGCCCAGGCCAGGGCCTGGCGGTACTCGGCGGGTCTGCTCTCGAACGCCTCGGTTCCGACCTCGTCGGCCAGAAGGTCCAGCAGGGAGGCCAGCACCGCTGGCGGCATCGCCGCTGACGTCGCCCTGGAATCCAGCAGGAAGCGGGACAGGCGCTGGAGTTCGTCCTCCAGCGGCGCGGCCCCCGGGTTGCGCGACGCCACGGCGATACGCAGCAGCAGCCCCACCGTGCCTTGGGTGAGGAACTCGTCGTGCTTCGAGATCACGTGGCGCATGTTACGGCGGGCACGGGAAGGCGGTGCGTACATAAAACGTACCGGACTCCGGCGAGTAGGCGAGAACCAGCCTCACGCTGTGGACCTGCTTCGGCTGGGCGCCGAAGCCCTGGGCCGTGAAGTCGGACTGCGAGACGGAGGATCCCGTCACGATGTTGTTCCCCTTCGCGTCCGTCACGGTGAAGACGTTCAGCTGCGGCGAGGACGCGGGGCTGAACGTCCCGTTGGCCACCCGCTGCTTCTGCCTCCCCATCCACTGCTCGATCGTCTGGATGTTGTCGGGGTCGTTCAGCGCGGCCTGGACGTGCTTCTGGGCGGCCGGAAGGTCCGGGAAGGCCGAGGCGTCGACGCCCTGGTCCCGTACGCGCATCCGCAGCTGGTCCGGGGAGAGGCCGACATGCCGGTCGATCGCGTAGGCGTCCTTCCCCGGTCTCAACGGGTCGTTCGGAGTGGCCTGATAGGGGTTGGTCTCCCATTCCATCGAGGCGAGGTCGATGCCGAACCTGTTGTTCGGGTTCCGCGACTGCTCGTTGAGCGGGACGATCGACCGGTCGAACTCGAAGAGCGAGCGCGCCCCGAACGCCTCCGCCCTCGCCGACTGCGACTGGAAGGTCGGCACCGCGCGCGAAGCCTCCCGCAGCGGTTCGAGCAGGCCCTTCACCTTCTCCGTCTGAGCCCGCAGCGCGGTCTCGTAGGTGTCGACGGCGCGGTTCACGGCGTCCGTGTCGATGCTGGCGAGCACTGCGGCACCCAGGCCCTTCCACAGCTTCTTGAGGCGCTCGAAGAAAGGCGTCGATGGTGCCGGTGAGCTGTCCCTGGATGATGCCGAGGCCCGTCTGGTACGGCAGCCATGCCTGCGAGAGCTCGTTGACCTTGAGGTAGTTCGGGAGCGGCAGGATCTCCAGCGCGCGGCCGGTGCGCAGCGCTTCCTCGATCACGGTGCGCATCAGGGAGCCGGGGATGTCTCCGCCGTCGAAGATGTCGGCGAATTCGTCGACGGCGTTGCCGTCCCGGACGCCGAACGGCGGCGGGGCCGTGTACGCCGGAGGCGCGGAGATGACCTGCGGCGGCGGCTGCGGCGCGAAGGGTGGATTGAGCGGGTGGGTGGCCGCGTCCGCCTGACGGAAGTTGTTTCCCGTGGTGGTGAAGCCGACGGCCGCGCCGCCGATGGCGACCACGGCCTTGCCGTGTGCCTCCATGAGCAGGGCGACGACCGCGGCGTACTGGGTGGCGAACTCGGCGGTGACGGTGCCGGATCCGCCGACCTTGGAGTAGCCGGCGTGAACGTCGAGGAACTGCACGAGCGCCTTGTGGAACGACTGCTGCTCGACGGCGAGGGCCGTCGCCACCTGGTACAGATGGAGCGGCTGGACGTCGAAGCCGCCGGGGCCCGTCCATGGGTTGGTCACGGCGGGCGAGATCGTCGTGGGCGTACGCGTAGCGGCGGTCGTCCGTGTCGGTCCACGAGACCCGCTCGGCGCGGTCACCCGGTACGCCTACGACGAGGCCGGCCGGGTCCGCACCGACCGGGCGGGGCTGCCGCTCGCCGTCACCAACCGGCTCGGCGCCACCACGACGTACGAGCGGGACGCCTTCGGGCGGGCACACGGCGGTCACCGACCCCCTGGGCGCGGTCACACGCACGGAATGGACGGTCGTGTTCGACCGGCTCGCCGTCGCGGTGCGCGGGGAGAGCGTGCTGACCCGGCTGCGCGACCGGGCGGGCCGGCTCCTCGAGGAGAAGGTCGACGGCCGCACCCTCGCCTGCACCTACGACGCCGCGGGCCGCCGCGACGCGCTGACCACGTCCGGCCGACGGATCGGCTTCACGCGCGACGCGGCGGGCAGAAGTACCTGCGGGGCCATCTGCAGTCGCCGGCCCACTACGTCGACGGCGCGACGGGGGCGCGGATCATCATCGACCGCAGCCTCGACCCGTCGAGGCCGGTGGCCATCATCCGCCAGGACCATATGATCCACGCGTACCACATCGACCCGGAGGACCTCTCCCACTACATCACTCCGCGGGACGGCGAGAACACGGCGAAGTGGCGGACACCGAAGGACGACGAAGTGAATGGGTAGCCGCAGCGGTACACCCCCGAACCCCGTACCCGGCCTGCCGGGCTACCGCGCCGAGCCGTCCTACGACCCCGGTCAGAGCCGGGTCTTCCCGGCCCCGGTGCCGCCGGAGCTGCGGGCTCTGGGGGACGAGGTCCGGGCGGTCGCCTGGCCGGTGCGGCTCGCCTTCCGCGGCTCCCGGATCGCCCTGCTCGACTCGCTCTGCCGCTGGCAGACGCTGCGCGCGCTGGCGTACGTGCACCTCCTGGCCACCCGCACGGCGGACGAGCGGCTGCCGGCCGACCTGAGGGTGGTGCCCGGCCCCGAGACCGCCGGCGATCCGGGGTCGGCCGCACTCCTGGCGCGGCTGGAGTCGGCCGCCGTGGACCTCCCGGCGGACCTGCTGGACGCGGTCGTCTGCGACAGCGGCGGACTGCTCGCGGACAACCGGTTCGCGGCGTCGGTGCTGGCCGCCGGGCTCACCGCCGATTCCCGGCCGGGGGACCCGGACGAGGCGGTCTCCCGCGCGGTCGTGCTCACCAGCTACTGGTACGAGGTTCCCGAGCGGCGCGGTGCGCTGGCCCTGGCGTGGAGCGCGAACCAGTTCGTCCGTTCGTGGCTCGCGTGGTCGCAGCGGTTCGTGTACGGCGACCCGGCGGGTGGCATCGGCATCACCGCCGACCCCCGCCCGCCCCGCCCCACGGCTTCCGCCCTCCCGGACTGGGTGGCCCCCCTGCTGGGCCGCATCGCACGGGAGGAAACCGGATCGGCGCCGTGACCTGGACGTGGCGCACCTCGACCTGGACGCCCTCGTCCCCCAGATCATGGATCGACGCCCATCCCCCTGACTCGCGAGGGAGGGAACCTTGTGCAGTGGCCCAGATGCGCACCGTGAACGCCAGGAGCCCTGGCCTCGGGGAGGTGCTACAACTGGGGTTGTGAGCCCGTCTCGTCTCTCGTGCCCGGCGTACCGGTGCGGTCGAACCTAGGCAGAAGATTCGGAAGCGTCGCCGGACAGGTCTTCGTCCTTCAGGTGGCGATCGTGGTGCTGCTCGCCGCCGGGGCCCTCCTGGCTCTGGTGCTGCAGTCGCGGTACGACATCGACCGTGAAGCGCGCAACCGGTCGGTTTCCGTGGCTCAGACCTTCGCGAACTCCCTGGGCCTGCAGGACGCGCTGAGTTCGCCGGACCCGTCCGCGATCCTGCAGCCCCTCGCCGAGGAGACACGCAAGGACGCAGGCGTGGACTTCATCGTGGTGATGGACACGAACGGCATCCGCTACAGCCACCCCCAGCCCGACCGCATCGGCGAGCGGTTCGTCGGCACGATCGAGCCCTCACTCGCCGGCGAGGTGTACACCGAGAGTGTGGAAGGGCCGCTCGGTAAGGAGATCCAGGCGATCGTCCCGGTCACCTCGCCCGAGGGTAAAGTGGTCGCCCTCGTCTCGGCAGGTCTGACGGTGGAGAGCGTGACCGGCATCGCCGACCGTCAGCTCCCGGTCATCCTCCTGGCCATCGCCATCGGTCTGGCTCTGGCCACCGTCGGCACGGCGCTGATCAGCCGAAGACTGCGCCGCCAGACCCACGGGCTCGGCACGCAGGAGATGACCCGCATGTACGAGCACCACGACGCGGTGCTCCACTCCGTCCGCGAAGGGGTGCTGATCACGGACGGCGAAGGACGACTACTCCTGGCGAACGACGAGGCCGGACGGCTGCTCGGCCTGTCGGACGACGCCGAAGGACGCCCCGTCGACGAGGTCGGCATGGATCGCCGCATGGCGGAACTGCTGCTGTCCGGCCGGGTGGCCACCGACGAGGTGCTGCAGGCCGGGGACCGGCTGCTCGTGGTCAATCAGCGGCCCACCCGCCCGCATGGCTCGGCGGTCACCATCCGCGACTCCACCGAGATGCAACTCCTGAGCAGCCGGGCGGAGACGGCCCGCAAGCGGCTCAAGCTGCTGTACGACGCCGGGGGTGACATCGGCACCACCCTCGACGTGGTCCGCACCGCGAAGGAACTGGCCGACGTCGCCGTTCCCCAGTTCGCGGACTTCGTCACGGTCGACCTGGCCGACCCGGTACTGAAGGGCGACGAGCCCGGCCCGGGCGCCGACATGCGGCGCACGGCGGTCAGCGGCATCCGATCCGATCACCCGCTGTACCCGCTCGGCGCACTGATCGACTTCCTGCCGTCCACACCGCAGGCCCGTGGCTACGGTACGGGCACGGCCGAACTCGTACCCGATCTCCATGACGCGCCGGGCTGGCACGCCCAGGACCCGCCGCGGACGTCCCGGATCGTCGACTACGGCATCCACTCGCTCATCGCGGCTCCGCTGAAGGCCAGGGGTGTCGTGCTCGGGATCGTCAACTTCTGGCGGTCGCAGAAGCCGGAACCGTTCGACGAGGACGACCTGTCCCTGGCCGAGGAGCTTGTCGGCCGCGCCGCGGTCACCATGGACAACGCCCGCCGCTACACCCGCGAACACAATCTCGCCGTGACGCTCCAGCGCAGCCTGCTGCCGCAGGATCTGCCCGAGCAGAGCGCGGTGGACGTCGCGCACTTCTACCAGCCCGCCCAGTCCGGAGTGGGCGGGGACTGGTTCGACGTGATCCCGCTGTCGGGCAGCCGCGTCGGGCTCGTCGTCGGAGACGTCGTCGGGCACGGCCTGCACGCCGCGGCCACCATGGGGCGGCTACGCACGGCCGTGCACAACTTCTCCTCCTTGGATCTGCCGCCCGACGAACTCCTCGCCCGTCTCGACAACCTCGTCCAGCGCATGGACCAGGAAGGCGACAGCGCGCCCTCGGACGCCGGTGTCCTGGGCGCGACCTGCCTGTACGCCGTCTACGACCCGGTCTCCCAGAACTGCACCATGGCGCGGGCAGGACACATGCCACCGCTTGTGGTCGCCCCGGACGGCACGACGACGATCTCGGAACTGCCGGCCGGCCCCCCGCTGGGGCTGGGAGGCATGCCGTTCGAGACCATGGAAATACACCTGGCGGAAGGCAGTCAGCTCGTCCTGTACACCGACGGGTTGGTCGAGGAGCGGAGCCGGGACATCTCAGTGGGCGTGGAAAAGCTGCGCACGGCGCTGAGCCACCCCGACCGAGACCCGCAAGCCAGCCGCCGCGCCGTACTCGACGCCCTGCTCCCCGGCCGGCCGGCCGACGACATCGCGCTGCTCATCGCCCGGACACGGACTCTGGGCCCCAGCCGGGTCGCAGAGTGGGATGTACCGTTCGACCCGAGCGAGGTCGGCGCCATACGCGGCCTCGCGGCCGGGCAACTCGAGGAGTGGGGCCTGCAGGAACTCGCCTTCACGACAGAACTGATCCTCAGCGAGCTCATCACCAACGCCATACGGTACGCCGCCGCGCCAGTTCGCGTTCGTCTGTTGCGCGATCGCACTCTGACCTGCGAGGTGTGGGACGGCAGCAGTACCGCCCCGCATCTGCGGTATGCCGCCACCACGGACGAGGGAGGCCGCGGACTGTTCCTGGTGGCCCAGCTCAGCGAGCACTGGGGCACCCGGTACACACCGGAAGGCAAGGTCATCTGGGCCGAACAGGTCCTGCCCGCCGCTGACAGTGCCCTCTCCTAGGGGGTGTCTTCGTGCAAGCCGGCCTCGCCGGTGACGCGGATGCCGATCCTCCCGCCTGGACGGAACCGGAGCGGCCCGGGAGCACGGATGTCGATCTGCTGGTCCAGGCCGTCCACGGCGATGGTGACCATGGAGTCGTGGGTGGCCGAAGAAGCGGACGGGCCACCGGGTCCCCCACCCACGACCGCCGGCGCGTCCGCGGCTCTTCTGCTCGGCGGTTGCTGCAGTCGGAGGGCTGCATCGGGCATGCGGGCATGGCACCTGACGCGGCTGCCGGAGGCCTCTCCCCGCTGCTACTGGAAGCTCAGTTGATGGGGGTGGAACGCGTCTGTGGGGCAGGTGTGGATACGCAGGTAACCGCGCCCCAGGTACACGCCCGTGGGGGTGATGACGTGCCGGTACAGATCGGGGCGGCGATCTTCCAGGGGAGCCCAGCTCTCCGAGGCGGGATCCCATTCGACATGGTGGGCGGTGAGGAGCGGGGGCATGGAAGTGCCGCACATGGTGCAGTCGACGGGGCGCGGGTCGGTGAGGTGCCAGGTGGCGAAGCCGCCGACCTTCCAGCCCGGGGCGAGGGACAGGTCGCTGGAGTACTCGGTGGGGAAGTCCGCTTCCGCCTCCTGCTCGTCCTCTTCGAGGAGCTCCTCCTCCCACGTCGCGATGGCTTCCTGCAGATCCTCGGGGAGCAGGCCGAGGTATTCGTGTTCGACGATTTGCTCGGGGTGGAGGTCGCAGGGCTGGGGAACGCACTCGGGTGAGCCGACGACAAGCGGCTCGGGCTGTTCGCTGAGTACGGCACCGATGTCCTGGCTGCGGCGCCACTTCAATACGACGTCTACGCTCGCGTCGGGGCCGTGCGCCTCGAACGGGCACCAGAAGACCTGGAGGAGGTCGTACCCCGGGGGCCCGGTGAGGTCGGGGATGTCCCGTGCCCACAGCTGCGCGGCGGCCAGCATCGGGATGGGGTCCGCGTCGCCGATGCCGGGGTCGTGCAGCCCGTCCCGGAGGGTGGCGAGGAGAGCGATCTCCTCTTCGGTCTTCTTCCGCCCCTCCGAAGCCGCATGGATACGGCGTGCGAGTCGGACGTCGGCCAGCAGGTGCCCGGTTCCCTTGGGGTGGACGGCAGTGCACATCGGCCAGGGTTCGTCGGCCGGCCACAGCATGGGGCCTGCGACGGAGCTGTCCTGTGCCTTCGGGTCTCCGGGGCGCGGGTGAAGTCGCGTCGCTGTCCGCCGGAACTCGGCGAGGCCGGGAAAGAGCTCCTCGACATCGGCTGGACGCGAGGGTGTGGTGCGGGGCATGCGTTTCTCCGGAACGATTCGTCGTGAGCGCTAGACGCCGGTTCTGACGTACGCGGCGGGGTTCTCAAGAATGTAGGTGAAGGTGAAACCCTTGCTGCCGTACGCCGTGAAGTGGATTTCGTGGGGGATCGGGTTGCTGCCCGCGTACTTGGGGACCACGTTGTACTGGACGACCTCGTCATTGTTCTTGACCTGGTCATAGATCACCGCCTCTACCGACAGCCGCTGTTCGGGCGTGTTGGTGGGGGTCTGCGTCTCGGTCACCAGATTCTGATGGGCGAACTTCCCCGTTCCGTGACCGCCGAGGCGGTTGGCGTAGAGGTGGCCACGGGCCTCGTTGAAGTCGTTGCCGTTGCCGCGCCAGCCGGGGGTCCGCAAGGTGCCGGCCTCGGTTCCCTTGTTGAGCATCTCGGGCCGTATGGAGGCGTAGACACCTGTGGGGCGGCCCAGGTGGTCGAGGCGCCCGTAGCGGACGCTGCCGCCGAAGCCGCTCGTCGAGTCGCCCCAGTCGTAGGCGTCGAAGCTACAGCGCTTGGGGGCGAGGCCCAGTGGGTCGGTGGATGCCCAGGGGTTGGCGACGTAGGTGGCCGGGTTGGGCGCGGGCGCGAGGCCGAGGGGGTCGAGGGTGGTGTAGCGGGCGGTGTCGGGGTCGTAGTGGCGGTGGAAGTTGTAGTGGAGGCCCGTTTCAGGGTCGGCGTACTGTCCGGGGAAGCGGAGCGGGGTGTAGGCGGTGGCGTCGCGGTTCCACCCTGTGGTCCCCCAGGTGGTCGATCGGCTGCGCCAGGTCGTCTCGCCGGTGGTGGAGACGAGTTCGGTGGGGGTGCCGGCGAGGTCGGTGACGATGGCGAAGAAACGCGCGTCGGTCTCGGCGTCGTCGAGGAGTCTGCGTTCGTACTGGACGAGCGGGCGGTGTCCATCGTATTCCCAGGTCAGAACGGTTGCGGTGGCCTCGTCGATCTGTTCGGCGAGGACGGTTCCGTCCCAGGTGTAGCGGATGGTCTCCACCGAGGTTTGCCCGTCGTCTGCCATGCGGTGCTTGGCGGTGCGGCGGCCGAGGGGGTCGTAGGTGTAGGTCCACAGGGTGCCGTCGGGTGTGGTGCAGGAGGTGAGACGGTCCCGTGCGTCGTAGGTGTAGCGCCAGAGGTCGGGCTTGCGCGAGGGGCGGGTGCGGCGGCGTTCGACGACCCGGCCCGCTGCGTCGTGTGTGTAGTGGAGGGCTCCCGCGGTGAGGAGACGGGTGCCGGCGTAGGTTCGCGGGCCGCGGGCCTCGCCACGCCCGGCTCGGGTGGGCCACCGCGCTGCGTCCTGATTGCCTGCTCGGTCGTAGGCGTACTGCTCCGTCCAGCCGTCGTCGGCGACGGTGAGGGGCCGGCCCATCGGGTCGATGGTGATCTGCTTGACGCGTCGGTCCGTGTCTGCGGTCTTTTCGCCGATGGCGACGGGGAAACCGTCGGCGCGGTAGGAATAGTCGCGCGTGACAAGGGGCGAGGGGACAGTTCCGGCGCCGAGGCTCTGCGCCGCCGGCCTGCCGGCGTCGTCCCAGGTGGTTGTCAGGCTCACCGGGGTGGATGGATCGCCCCAGAACCGGGAGACCTCGCGGCCGAGGAGGTCGTGCCCGAAGGTGAGGGCGTTCCCGTCCACAGCCATCGAGGAGCACCGGCCTGCGGGGTCGTAGGCGAGGCTGGTGACGGCGCCGGTGGGTGTGGTGCGCGCGATGCGGCGGCCGGCCGGATCGTACGCGTACCGGAGAGTCCGCCCGTCGATGCTTTCGCTGAGCGGTCGGCCCATGACATCGCGCACGATACTGAGCGTGGATGTCGCGGTGCGGGCTTCGACGAGCGCCCCGGCAGTGTCGTACACGTAGTTGGTGAGGGCGCCGTCTGCGTCGTCTGAGGTCAGCCGGCCCATGGCGTCCCAGGTGTAGGTGACGGTCTGTCCGGCGGGGTTGACGCGTCGCGTGATCCGGTTGGCCGCGTCGTAGTGGTAGTGGCTGGTGCGTCCCTCGAAGTCGGTCTCGGCGGCCATGTTGCCGGCGGCGTCGTAGGTGTAGCTCCAGCTCTGCCCGAGCGGGTTGGTGACTTCGACGAGGCGTAGTTCGGTGTCGTAGCGCAGTTGGTGGCGGGCTCCGTCCGGGTCGAGTCGGACCAGAGGCTTGTCGAAGGGGCCGTACGCAGTGCCCCAGACGCCGCCGGCGGCGTCGGTGTACGCCGTGCAGTTGCCTTCGTCGTCCCAGGCCCAGCTCTCACGGGCTCCGTCCGTGGCGGTTCGGGCGACGAGGCGGTCGTCGTTGTCCCACACGAACTCCTGCGCCTGGCCGACCGGATCGACGATGCGGAGGGGGCGTCCGCGATGGTCCCGCTGCACGCGCGTCACGCCGTGCTCGTCGTCGCTGACCTCCAGGGTGAGACCGGCGGCGTCGGAGGTGAAGCGGACTGTGCCGCCCAGGGCGTCGGTCATGGTCGCGATGGCGCCCGTGCGGTCGTGGGTGAAACGCTTCACCGTCCCGTCGGGAGCCTGGACGCCGGTGCAGTTGCCCAGGCCGTCGAAGGTCTGCCGCCACACGGTCCCGTCCGCCCCCGTGATCTCCACGGGCATGTTCCGCTCGTCGTAGCGGGCCGTGGCCGTGGTGCCGTCGGGCAGCCGTACCCCGACCAGGTTGCCTTCCTCACTCCAGGTGAGTTCGGTGGTGTGGCCCAGGGCGTCGGTGCGCGTGAGCGGGCGGTCGTACGCGTCCCAGGTCAGGTAGGTGGTGTGGCCGAGCGGGTCGGTCTCGGCGACGACCTGCAGGCGGTCGTTGAGGTGCAGAACGCTGGTGGCGCCGGTGGAGTCGGTGTAACGGGTTATACGGTGCCCGGTCTCAGGGTGGACGTCGTAGGTGAACGTCGACGTGAGAGTGCCTTCGGGGCCGACCGTGCCGGCGACCCTGCCCTCGGCGTCGTACACGTAGCGGAAGGTGAAGGCATTGCGGTCGGTCCACGAGGTGACGCGGCCATCACCGTCGTACGTGAAGTACATGACGGGGCCGTCGGTGCCATCCGGGCCGGTCAGAGCGGTGAGGCGACCAGCCTGGTCGTAGCCGTAGCCGACGACCGTGGTCGGGCCTCCAGGGCCACGGACAGCCAGGTCCGTCACCCGGGTCTCGGTCGCGGTGATCTGGACGACGTATCCACCCGAGTGGGTCACGGCGGTCGGGGCACCGTCGGCGCGGCGCGCCACGTCGACGCGGTTGCCATTTCGGTCCTCGACCGCAGACAGCCAGTAGGCGGTCGAGGACCGGTAGGGGTTGCCGGTGAAGCTCCGGACCGGACCCCCGTGAGGGTCGCGCACCTCGTACGTGGTCGCGTCACCGTCGACGCCGCCATGGACCAGGGGTAGCCGGTCGCCCTCCAGAGGGAAGACCTGCTCGCCGCCGGGGCGAGGCAGCCGCGGATAGATGAGCAGAGAGCCGTCCTCACGAGCCCAGATGGCTCCGCCGCCGAACACGTCGACCTCGATGCGCTCGTCGAGGGTGGACGCCCAACTGGGCCCGAACCACTGACCGTAGCGGTAGGTCGATACATGGGTTCGGCGCAGCGTGAGCGGAAGCACCCCGGGCAGGACGAGGTCCGTCTGCGGGAGCAGCATCTTGCCCGTGGCGACGTCGACCGGATCGTTTTTGCAGACGGTCTTGTCCAGGGACACGCTGTTGGCGCGGGGATCGCCCTTGGCATCGCTGACCGAATTGGGCCTGGTGTGGGCGTCGGGGCCCGGTGCTCTGCGCTCCTGAGACCCGCCGTCGGTGTCGTCATGGTCGCCCTTGCGCTGCCGCGCGAGGCGGTCGCGGATGGCGTCGTCGTTGTTCTTGTGGTCCTTGGATATCTGCTTGACCGCCTTGGGCAGGGTCTCACCGACGTGGTCGCCCATGGTCTTGGCGGACTTCACCAGGGCGCCCATGGCCTTCTCGATGACCGGGTCCAGGGCGTCGGCGATGTCGTCACGGCCCTTGTTGCGGCTCTGAGCCGTCTTCGCCTTCGTCAGCCTGCCGGTGGTCTTGCCATGGATCCCGACGCTCACGCCGTTCAGCTTCGTGCCGGCGCTGTCGTGCTCGTCGTGCTCGATGTGGAACCCCTTGCCCCCCGGGCGACCGCCGCCGCTTCCTGCGGAGGCGAGGTTCAGGCCCTCCTTGGCACCCTGCACGCCTTCATCGAAACCGTCCTTGCCGGCCTGCTTCGTCTGGGCGAGGTCCACACCGTTCTGGACGCCCAGCGCGTCCATGCTCACCTGGACCACCAGGTCCGCCGCCATGTTCTCCAATGCCGCCACGACGGGCTCGGTCATCACCGAGACGATGTGACCGACCGCCTCCTCCATGGCACCCGTGATGAGCTTCAGCAACTGCTTCTTCGTGAAGGCGATCGCCCCGGCACCGAGCAGGGCGGACAGGCCACCGGTCACCGGGATCAGCGCCATGGCGAGACCGGTCTGGCCGGCCAGGATCCCCAGCTCTGCGACGGCCTTCCACTTCATGGCCTCGATCGCGCCCGCCGCCATGTCCAGGGCACCTGCGATCGTCCGGGCAGCGGACACCATGTCCTTCAGGTGCTTGCCCTTGACCTTGTTCCAGTGCTCGTTCAGGGCGTCCATGGCCTCGCCGTGCCCCGACGACAGCAGGCGCTCCATGTGGTTGTTGGCCAGTTGCCCGTCGTCGGCGAGATCGTCCGCGAACTCCCGCAGCGCGTCCGCCATCTCCCGGTAGGCGTCCTCATCGACGTTGGGCCAGTTCACCCCCACCAGATCCAACAGCGTGTCAGCCCAGTCCGGCACCGTGACAGCCATGATCGAGAATCCCCCATACGATGATCAGTCAGCCGTACAGTCCTACCACGGTGTCTTGGCGAGGTGTCATGCGCTGCAGCAACCTGTCTCGATCCTTGGTGCAAAGCCTCGACGGTCTCGTGAACGCCCCAGGTCACGCGCTCGTGCATCCAAGGAGACATACGTAGCGAACAGCTGATGTCGTCGCGTATGCGACTGAGTTTCAGGAGGCGGAGGACGGGGCCCTGCAGAGCTCGAAGAGCGACTCGTCCGTCGGCCTCTCGATGCACCAACCCGTCCGACGCGGAATGCCGAGAAGGTTCTTGCGAATCGAAAGGTCAACCCGGCCCGCGTGACGGGCCGGCAGAAGCCTTACGAGCAGGCCGAGGACGAGCTCCTCGACCCGCGAGCACCGGCCCTGCCCGACCGGGGAGCGCTCGCCGAGCTGGCCGACGCGCTCGTGGCCGCCTCCCACGGCGAGTACCGGGACCGGGGCGAGGTCGTCCTCTTCGTCGCGTGCACGGCCGCGCGTACCGGCGAGGTCTCCGGCTGCCGAGTCGGGGACATCGACACCACCAACTGGATCTGGACCGTCCGACGCCAGACGACCCCCGCTCCCGGCGGCCTCTCCGACAAGGGGACGAAGGGCAAGCGGGCCCGCCAGGTCCCCGTCATCGAGGAGATCCGCCCCCTCGTCGCGCAGCGCATCCTGGCCACCGGCCCCGATCCCGACGCGCGCATGTTCACCGGTCCCCGTGGCGGCCGTATCTCCACCGCGGTCCTGCGCGACGCGACCCACTGGGACGACGTCGTCCTGAAGCTCGGCTACGAGCACCTTCGCCGACACGACCTCCGGCACACCGGACTCACCTGGTTCGCCGACGCCGGGGTCCAGGTGCACGTCCTCCGCAAGATCGCCGGCCTTGGCGCACTGACCAGCACCCAGCGGTACCTGCACCCCGACGTACACAAGATCACCGCCGCCGGCGCCGCTCTCTCGGCACACCTCAGCGTGCTGCGCGCGCCCCGGTCCCTGTCGAGCCCGATCGTGGTCGCCCGCTGACGCGGTCAAGGCGAGCAGGTCCCCGACCGGTCCCCGAAAACGATCGAGGGGCCGTTTCAGATTCCTCTGAAACGGCCCCTCGACCTCCGACTTCGAAAAGTCGGGACGACAGGATTTGAACCTGCGACCCCTTGACCCCCAGTCAAGTGCGCTACCAAGCTGCGCCACGTCCCGATGCCCGTCTGACCTGGGGTTTCCCTGGGCCGAACGCGCATGAGAACAATACCGCACTTCCCCGGGTGGTCACGAACCCCTTTCCGGGGTTGACCTCGAGTTCGCTTGAGGTTGCACCGTGTGTGTCATGACGAACACGGCAGACACCCTCGCCCCCCGCGATCCGCGCACCGACCTCGCCCGGCTCACCCGCCTCATGGGGCTGATGACCGGCGACGAGAAGCACTCGCCGGCCGCGACCTCGACCCTCGACGCGCTCTGGGTGCTGTACGACCGCGTGCTGCGGGTCTCGCCCGAGACCTTCGGCGACCCGGGCCGGGACCGGTTCCTGCTGTCGAAGGGGCACGGGCCGATGGCCTACTACGCCGTCCTCTCGGCGAAGGGCTTCCTCCCGGAGGAGCTGCTGAGCGGGTTCGGCTCGTACGACTCGCCGCTCGGACACCACCCCGACCGGACGCTGGTGCCCGGTGCCGAGATCGGGAGCGGCTCGCTCGGGCACGGGCTCCCGCTGGCCGTGGGCAGCGTCCTGGGGCTGCGGGCCCAGGGGCTGACCGATCCGCGGGTCTGGGTGCTGATCGGGGACGCCGAGCTGGACGAGGGCAGCAACCACGAGGCGCTGGCCTACGCGGGGCCCGCCGGCCTGGAACAGCTGCACACGCTGGTGATCGACAACGGTTCCGCCAGCTACGGCCGTCCGGGCGGGATCGCCGCGCGGTTCGAGGCGGCCGGCTGGTCCGCGAGGACCGTCGACGGGCGCGATCACGACGCGCTCCACGCCGCCTGCACGGCCCCGCACCCCGGCCGGCCGCACGTCGTCGTCGCCCGCGTCGAGCCCAAGCACGCCTGACCCCCGCCACACCGAGCAGCCGAGGAGCACCCTTTCCATGGACACCATGCGCGACCGCTTCATCGCGACCACCAGCCGCCTGCTCGACGAGGACCCCCGCCTGGCGGTCGTCCTCGCCGAGATCAGCAGGGACGGCTTCCGGGAGGCCGAGCGGCGCCATCCGGACCGCGTGATCAATGTCGGGATCCGCGAGCAGCTGCTGATCGGGGCGGGCGGCGGGCTCGCCCTGACCGGGATGCGGCCGGTGATGCACACCTTCGCGAGCTTCCTCGTCGAGCGCCCCTTCGAGCAGCTGAAGCTGGACTTCGGCCACCAGGGCGTGACCGGCGTGCTGGTCAGCGCCGGTGGCTCGTACGACTGGCCGGCCGGCGGCTTCACCCACATGTCACCCGGCGACGTGGCCCTGCTCGACACCCTCGACGGCTGGACCGTGCACGTACCCGGCCACCCGGACGAGGCGGAGGAGCTGCTGCGCCAGGCCGTCCGGAGCGACGACTCCGTCTACGTCCGGCTCTCCGCGCAGTCGAACGCCGCGCCCCGGCCCGTCACCGCGGGTCTCTCGACGGTGCGCGAGGGCCGGGACGGTGTGGTCGTCGCCGTCGGTCCCCTGCTGGACGACGTCCTCGCCGCCACCGAGGGCCTCGACGTGACGGTCCTCTACGCCCACACGGTCCGCCCCTTCGACGCCGACGGCCTGCGTCGGGCGGTCGCCGGCGCGCGCCCGGACGTCGTCCTGGTCGAGCCGTACCTCGCCGGCACGTCGACCGGCTCCGCCAACGACGCGCTGGCGGAGCTGCCGCACCGCGTGCTGGGTCTCGGTGTCGCCCGCCGCGAGCTGCGCACGTACGGGAGCATCGAGGAGCACCTGGCCGGTCAGGGTCTGGACCCGGCGGGACTGCGGAAGCGGATCACGGCCTTCCTCGGCCGCTGACGGCGCTCGCCGGGCCGGTGGGACCGCGATCCCGTTCAGGCCACCGGGGCGGATGCGGGACGGTCTCTTTCCGGCCAGGTCCGGCGGGGCCGGGCCGGTGACCTTCCGGCCAGGACGCGGGGGACGGGACGGCCCCTCACCCCGCCTCCCCCATCTCGGGGTGCTCCGCGAGGAGACGGCGCGAGGCCGCCTGGCGCCAGGAGTCGGCGAGGACGGCGCGGAGTTCGGCCTCGTCGTCGAGGGCTCCGAGCCGGACCCTGATCCACGCGTAGCCGTCGTCGTGCCCTTCGCGGATGAAGAACTTCCCGGGCTCGGCGGCGATGAGCTCCGCCCGCTCCTCCTTGGGGCACTTCACCCCCATCACCTGATCGGCGTCGTCCAGCGAGGCGAAGATCTTTCCTCCGGGGCCGGCCCGGAAGGTGGGCATCCCCCACGCGAGCTTCTCGACCGCCCCGGGGAGCGAGAGCGCGACACGGCGTACGTCGTCTGCGGTGGCCATGCCCCGACCGTACGGCGCTCCGCGGGGGCGCGAAGCGGAATGCGCGCCGACCCGCCCGCCGGTCACTCCCTGTCACGCATCGCCACGCTGTCGCGTGCCGCCGCACGCCCCTTCCGACAGCCTCTTCGGCGCCCGCGAAAGGCCGGAAGCCCCGCCGTTCCCGGCATCGGGGCCCCGGCGAAAGATCCGGCATGCCTCCTCTGTGATGAAGAGGTGGCCTATGAGGCGAAGCCTGGGCTATCGGCGCCATATGACCGGTCACCGGTTGCCGTTGGCATGTGGCAGAAACCTGCCTGAGTGGAATGACCTGGTCGAAGGACCCACCAGCCCAAGACCACGCGAAACACAGTCAGATTCAAACGTCAACCACTCGGGTTTCGGACAAAGTCCGTGGCGATATTGCTCCGGTCACGAAAGATCAACACCATGAAGTGGTCGGCCTGTTCGGGACGGGACCACTGCCGATGCACCACCTGTTCGAACAATCGCGCGAACAGGCGTTTCGCAGGGGAGGACTCCGATGGACGGCTACTTCACCAGCCGCATGCATCATCAACTCAGGGAGACCGTTCGGGACTTCGCAGAGCGTGAGGTTCGGCCACGGATAGCCGAGATGGAGGCGACCCGTACGGTCCATCACGAGCTCTCCCGGCTGATCGCCGAACAGGGCTGGCTGGGGGCGACAATCGGCCACGAGTACGGGGGCATGAGCGCCGGGCATCTGGCCAAGACGATCATCATCGAGGAGCTCTCCCGGGTCAGCGGCGCCATGGGCGCGATGGTCCAGGCGTCCCAGCTCGGCACCGCCAAGATCGTGCACTTCGGCAGCGACGAGCAGCGCAAGACATGGCTCCCCGCGATCGCAGCGGGCGACTGCCTGCCGACGATCGCCGTCACCGAACCCGGGTCCGGCGGCCATGTCCTCGGAATGACGGCGAGCGCCGTCCGGGACGGGGACGACTACATCCTCAACGGCAACAAGGTCTTCGTCGGCAACAGCCATGTCGGCGACCTGCACGGTGTGGTGGTCCGGACCGGCCCCGGTTCGAAAGGGCTCACGGCCTTCCTGGTCGAGTCCGACCGCCCCGGGTTCCGCACCGGTCCCCAGGAGCAGGCCATGGGCCTCCACGGGTTCAGCTTCGGCGAGCTCATCTTCGAGAACTGCCGTGTCCCCGCGGCCAACCGGCTCGGCGACGAGGGCGACGGACTGGCCGTCGCCTACTCCTCCAGCGTCCTGTACGGACGGGCCAACCTGACCGCCGTCTCCCTCGGCATCCACCAGGCGATCCTGGAGGACACCACCCGGTTCGCCGCCGAGCGCCACCGCTACGGCAACCCGCTCCACGAACTCCCCACCGTGAAGCTGAAGCTGGGCCAGATGCAGTCCCGGCTGATGACCGCACGACTCGCCGCCTACCACGCGGTGCACCTGCTCGACCAGGGCATGTCCTGCGACGCGGAGCTGATGAACGCCAAGCTGGTCAACGTCGAGTCGGCCCTCGACTCGGGCCGCAACGCGATGGAGATCCACGCCGCAGCCGGGCTCTTCACGGACCGGCCGATCGAGCGCTACCTGCGCGACGCGCACCACATCTTCGCCCCGGCCGGCACCTCGGACGTCCAGCTGCTGCGTCTCGCCGAGGTCGCCCTCGGCACCGCCAAGGGCAGCTGGTCCGAGCGGCTCTCCGACCTGGTCCGCAGAGAGCCCGTCCCGGCCTGACCTCGACGTCGGCGGGCGCGGCCGCCGACCGGTCCCCACCCCACGTGCGCAACGGCGCGCACGGTTCCGCGCCCCTCCCCCTCCCGGAGGTCCCCGAGAAGAAGAACGCGCCCCGGCCCGGCCTTCGCCGTTCCGGGGCGCCACCCGCGCGCGGGTTCACACCGTGCTCAGAGCATGCCGTCCTCGCGGCGGTGGATCTGCTCCACCAGCTCCGCGGCCAATGTCTTGATCGTCTCCAGGCCCGCCCGGCCCCACGGCCGCACGTCGGTGTCGACCACGCAGATCGTGCCGAGCGCCACGCCGGTACGGTCGATCAGCGGCGCGCCCATGTAGGAGCGGATGCCGATCTCGTCGACGACCGGGTTCCCCGCGAAGCGCGGGTAGTCGCAGACGTCCTCCAGGACGAGCGCCTTGCGGCGCACCACGACGTGCGGGCAGTAGCCGTGGTCGCGTGCCATGAACCGGCCGACGTTGCCGCCGGCCGCCGCCGCGCCCAGGTCACTGCCCGAGTGGGTGCCCGCCGGGGTGTGCAGGCCGGCGAAGAACTGCCGGTTCTCGTCGATGAAGTTGACCATGGAGTACGGGGCTCCGGTCACCTCCGCGAGCCGGTGGGCGAAGTCGTCGAAGGCCTGCTCCGGCCGCTCCCCGAGACCCAGTTCGCGCAGCCGCTGGACACGGACGGGCGCTTCCCGGTCGACGGGGGTCAACAGAAGATGACCGGTCGGGTCGTAGGTCATGTCGTGGCTCCGTAGCTCGGCACGGCGGCCGGGATGGTGGTGAGCAGATGCTGGACGAGGGTGAGGAGGGTGCGGATGCCGGCGCTGGAGATCCGGGCGTCGCACAGGACGACGGGCACCTCGGGCCTGAGGTCGAGCGCCGCCCGCACCTCGTCCGGCTCGTAGCGGTAGGCGCCGTCGAACTCGTTGACCGCGACGACGAACCCGATCCCCCGGCGCTCGAAGAAGTCGACCGCCGAGAAGCAGTCCTCCAGGCGGCGGGTGTCGGCGAGGACGACGGCTCCGAGGGCGCCCTCGGAGAGTTCGTCCCACATGAACCAGAAGCGTTCCTGGCCCGGGGTGCCGAACAGGTAGAGCACGTTGCGGTCGTCGAGGGTGATGCGCCCGAAGTCCATCGCGACGGTGGTCGTGGTCTTGGACTCGACGCCCACCAGGCTGTCGGTGCCCGCGCTGACCTGGGTCAGCAGCTCCTCGGTGCTCAGCGGTTCGATCTCGCTGACCGCGCCCACGAAGGTGGTCTTGCCGACGCCGAAGCCGCCCGCCACCAGGATCTTCAGCGCGGTGGGGAAGGGGTCGGACGCGAAACTCTCGTGGCGCTCAGAGCCGTTGTCGTAGGCCATCGAGCACTGCCTCCAGCAAGGAACGGTCGGTTGGATTGGCGTGGAAACGGGGCGCCCGGGCGGTGAGCGCCCCGCAGTCCACGAGGTCGGAGAGGAGGACCTTGGTGACGACCGCGGGCAGCCGTAAGTGCGCCGCGACCTCCGCCACCGAGGTGGGTCCGTCGCACAGCCCGAGGGCCAGACTGTGCTCGGGACCCATGTGCCCCTGCGGGGAGGAGCCCGTCGCCATCACCATCGACAGGAGATCCAGTGCGGTGGTGGGCTTGGTCCGGCCGCCGCTCACGGTGTACGGGCGGATCAGCCGCCCGGCCGCGTCGTCGAGCCAGGGCCCCTCCTGGGACATCACGCTCACAGCCCCGTGCTGCCCGCCGCGCCGGCGGCCTGTCTGGCGGGCGTGACCAGGTACGGCCGCACGCTCTTGACCAGCATCGCCATCTCGTAGCCGAGTACGGCGGCGTCCGCCTCGCGGCCGGCGAGCACCGCCAGGCAGGTGCCGGAACCGGCGGTGGAGACGAACAGCAGGGTGGAGTCGAGTTCGACGACGACCTGGCGGACCTCGCCGCCGTCGCCGAACCGCGCACCGGCGCTGCGGCCGAGCGAGTACAGCCCGGAGGCCAGGGCTGCCATGTGGTCGGCCGCGTCGGTGTCGAGGCCGTGGACGGATTTGACCAGTCCGTCGGAGGAGAGCAGGACCGCGTTGCGGGTGTAGGGGACCCGCTGGACCAGACCGCTCAGCAGCCAGTCGAGATCCGAGGAATGGCCGGTCGGCGAGTTGCTGACCATGGTGCATCTACTCCTTGTGCGCGTCGCCGGGACGCTGCGGTTCATGGGCTGAGGGCTGGGATTCTGCGAGTCCGATGCCACGCTGGAAGGCGGCCATCAGACCGGGGTCGTGCAGGGCGTGTTCCTCGGGCTTGCGGACCGTGGGCTCCTCGCGCAGCTGGGGGACGAGGTGCTCCTGGGCACGCCGCTTGGGGAGCAGGGGGCGGCCCGGTGCCTGCGGACGCGGGGCCGGGGGGACGGCGGGCGTCTGCGGGGGCAGGTACGCGCCTGCGGTGCGGGAGTGCTCGGTGTGCTCGCCCCGTACGGGCAGGGGGCCGCCGTCGCGCGCCGGCTCCGGGGCGGCGGCGGAGGCCGGGCCCTCGTCCGCCGGCTGGAGCGGGAGCGCGGGGGCCGCGGTGGTGTAGGTCAGCGGCCGGTGGGCGGGATAGGGCTCGGGCGCCGGGGCGGGAGCCGGGGCGGGAGCCGGGGCGGGCGCGTGCCGGGGCGCCGGCACGGTGTCGGGGACGGGCGGCGCGGCCGGGACCGCGGGAGCCGCCTGGGCCGGGAGGGGCGGCAGCTGTCCCGAGGGAACCTGGGACTGGGCCTGGGCCTGGGCCGCGGCGCCCGTCTGCGGCTCGCCCTGGGTGAGGCGGTCCGGCTCGGCGCCGAGCAGCCCCTGCGGCAGGACGAGGACCGCCTGGACCCCGCCGTAGATGTTCGACTGCAGACGAACCGCGATGCCGTGACGTCGCGCGAGGGCGGAGACCACGAACAGTCCGATGCGCCCGTCCTGGAGCAGGTGGGCGACGTTGACCTGGTCGGGGTCGGCGAGGAGCGCGTTCATCTTGTTCTGCTCGGTGACCGGCATGCCCAGTCCGCGGTCCTCGACCTCGATGGCGAGGCCAGCGGTGACGTACTGGGCGCGCATCAGCACGGTGGTGTGCGGTGCGGAGAACAGCGTGGCGTTCTCGACCAGCTCGGCGAGCAGGTGGATGACGTCGGCGACGGCGTGACCGCGGAGCGTTCCGTCGATCGGGGGAACCAGCTTGACGCGCGGGTACTGCTCGACCTCGGCGATCGAGGAGCGCAGCACCTCGGTCATGGTGACCGGGTTCGACCACTGGCGGCGGGAGATGGCGCCGCCGAGCACGGCCAGGTTCTCCGCGTGGCGGCGGATGCGCGTCGCCAGGTGGTCGACGTGGAACAGGCCCTTGAGCAGCTCCGGGTCCTCGACCTCGTTCTCCAGCTCGTCGAGGAGCTGGATCTCGCGGTGGACGAGGGACTGCAGACGCCGGGCGAGGTTGACGAACACCTCGACCTTCTGTTCGTTGCCGACGCTGCTGGAGAGCCGGGACGCCTGTACCACGGCGGCGACGGCGGCCTCGTGGGATCGGGTCAGCTCCTGGGACAGCAGGTCGAATTCGTCACCGGACGCGGCCGTGGGCGGCGTGGCGGGGCGGACCGGCGGGCCCTCTCCCCTGCGCAGCTGCTCGACGATCGTGCGCAGCTCGCTCTGTCCGCGGGCGCTGGAGCGGCGCAGGGAGTTGCAGCGGTCGAGCACGGCCTTGGCGGCCCGGTCCGCGCCGAGCGCCGCGGCGGTCACGGAGGCGACCGTGAGGGCCGCGGCACCCGTGAGCGCGGCCCAGAGGCCGGGCGTCGGGCTGGCTCCGGTGGAGCGGATGGTGAACAGGACGGCGGCGGCGCCGCCGAGTGCCACGGCGACGGCCGGCAGCACGGAGGTACGCAGGAGTTGGGGGCGTATGCGGGCTTCCGCGGGAAGGGGAGCGGAGCGCTGTGCGGGGTTGGGGGCCCCGGCGCCGGGAGCGGAGCGGGCGCCTGACCGGCCGTGGCGCCCGCCCTCGCGGCGGTCTGACCGCGTGGCAGGTGCGCGAAGTTGAGACATGAGTGTCCTTGGTACGTGCCCGGGAATCGGCGTACTACGGGGGGACGACGGGGGTCTGCTTACGTGGGTGTGATGAGCCTACCGATGATCACCAAGTACCCACTGTAGTCGTCAACCGTTCGGGTGCGGTGCGCAGTTGGCAAACTTACCCGTAGAACGCCCCACTCTGGTATCACCGTTCGCACGACAGGCCGAGAACATTCGACCGGAACTCGACGGTGTGGCGGCCGAGGGCCGGAACGGAAGCCGGCGGAGTCCCCCGGACACCCTCGCCCACCGCAGGAACCGACCCTGACCGGAATTTCGGGCACGCCGCCGGACGCCACCCGGCCGCGGCGCGCGCCCGATCCCGCACGCCCCGGCCGGCCCTCGCGCGCGGGGTCGCCCCGCCGCCGCTCCGGTGTCCGGATTCGCGTTCGCGTCGAAGCCGGGGCGACGGTGTCGTGACCGTCCGTAATGGACCCAACCGTCCCGCCCGGTGCGCGGCACGTCGTCCCGATTCGCCCGGCACGCGGGCTCGGCTTGACTGTCCGGCGCCGTGCCAGGTAAGGACATGCCAGCACCCGCTCACGGTGCGGAACGGGGGGTGCACACTCATGAAACCGCTGGTGCCTGGCGATCCTGCCTCGGTCGGCGACGGCCGCTACCAGCTCACACACCGGCTGGGCCAGGGCGGCATGGGGGTGGTCTATCTCGGCCGCTCCCCGTCCGGACGCGCGGTGGCCGTGAAGGTCGTGCGCCCCGAGCTGAGCACCGAACCGGGATTCCGGCGGCGGTTCGCCGACGAGGTGGCCGCGGCGCAGCGGGTGAGCGGCTTCCACACCGCCCCGGTCGTCGACGCGGACCCCGAGGGGGATCCGGCCTGGCTGGTGACGGCGTTCGTCCCGGGGCCGACCCTGGCCGCGGTCCTCGACCGGGTGGGCGCCCTGCCGGCCGACACGCTCACGGTGCTGGCCGCCGGACTGGCGGAGGCGCTGGAGTCGATCCACCGGGCCGGGGTGGTCCACCGGGACCTCAAGCCGGCGAACATCATCGTCGCGGAGGACGGGCCGCGGGTGATCGACTTCGGTATCGCCCGCGCGCTGGACGGGACGGTGCTGACGCAGACCGGCTTCCAGGTGGGCACCCCCGGCTTCCTCGCCCCCGAGCAGCTGATCAGCGGCCTGGTCACCCCCGCGGTGGACGTCTTCGCCCTCGGCGTGGTGCTCGCCCAGGCGGCGGGCGGCTCGCCCTTCGGCGACGGCCCGTCGATGGCCCGCCACTACAAGATCGTGCACGAGGAGCCGGACCTGACCGCGGTCCCGGACGAGCTGCGCACCCTGGTCGCGGAGTGCCTGTCCAAGGATCCGGCGGACCGGCCCGCGCCCGGCGACTTCCTGCGCCGGCTGACGGTGCGCCACCCGGCCGGCGGCGGATGGCTCCCGGACGCCGCGACCGTCCTGCTGCCGCGGCACGACGCGGGCCGTCCGCCCGCGACGGGACCCGCGCCGGCGGCGGCACCGGGGTCCGGGCCGGCGTCGGGGTCCGGGCCGGCCGCGAGCACGGACCGGGAGGTTGCGGCACCCGGGGCGTCGAACGCGAAGCCCTCCGGTCCGACGGCCCCCGCGGCCCCCGAGGTCCCGCCCCACGGCGCCGGCGCTCCGGGAGCCACCGCCGGAGCCGCTCCGGAGAGCACCACCCAGGGGACGGCGGATCCGCGGACCCTCGATCCCCGGAGCGCGGCCCCCCGGGTGGATCCCCGGACCGGGTCCGTGAGCCGGACGCCCGCGCCGGACGGCAGGACCCCCGAGGGGCCCACCGGCACCGGCGCCGACGCGAGCAGCCCGGCCGGCGCGTCCTCGCCGGCGCCTTCGTCCGCCGATCCCGCGGCAGAGGCCGGCCGGCACGCGTCGCCGACCGTGACCGCCCCGGGTGCCGGGTGGCCTGCCGCCGGCCCGGGGACGCTCGGCGTGTTCGGCGCCCCCGAGACCCCGCCGGGACCGGGAACGGCCGGACCGACCAGGGCGACCGGCCCGGCCGTCGCACCGCCCGTACGGCGGCGCCGCACGCCCGCACTGGTCGCCGGCGCCGCGCTGGTCGCGCTGTCCACCGTCGGCCTGCTCGTGTGGCAGCCGTGGTCGGGTGCGTCGGACGGCAAGGGCGACACCCCCGACACCCCGACGGCCACCGGTCCCGCCCCGTTCCCCGCCGACTCGGTGCTGATCCGCGAGGACACCGCCCCGGGCTGGCCGCAGAAATGCCACGGATCGATCTCCCGCCGCGACCAGGGCAACCCCAAGCCGGTCCGGCTGATCACCGGAGAGCCGTGCGTCATGCTCCCCCAGTGGTCCCCGGACCGCCGGTCGTTCGCGTACACCCGGGTCGACGCCGACGGCGCGTCCGTGTGGCGCGCGGACGCCGACGGTTCGAACGCCCGGCGGATCGCGCCCATCGCCGGGGGCCGGGTCTCCTGGTCCCCCGACGGCAAGCGCCTGGCCGTGCTGCGCGCCAAGGACGGCGTCCAGCAGTTGTTCGTGGTGAACGTCGCCGACGGTGCGGCGCAGCAGCTCACGACGGGCAGCGGACGGGTCGAGGACCCCGCGTGGTCCCCCGACGGCAAGCAGATCGCCGTCTGCATGCAGGCGGGCGACAGCGGCTGGCAGATCCACGTCGTGGACCCGGCGAAGCCGGGCGGCGCCCCACGGCAGCTGACCCGGCTGCCGCACGCGGCGTTCGACCCGGTGTGGTCGCCGGACGGCCGCACCTTCGCGTACACGGCCGGGAAGTACGGCGAGGGCACCCAGGGCGACATCCGGCTCGTCGCCGCCGACGGGACGGACGACCGTGCCCTGGTGGCGACGCCCGCGCACGAGATGGACCCGTCCTGGTCCCCCGACGGCAGCTGGGTGTCCTTCGTCCGGGGCCCGTACGCGAGTCCCTGGGTCTGGGTGGTCCGCGCGAACGGCACCGGCGCCTTCTCCCTCAGCACCGGCTCGGCCTCCGAGGCCCACCCCGACTGGAGCTGACGGCACGCCCCTCCCTGCTCGCCGGGCCCGCACGCGCGTCGTGCGGGCCCGCGCGCGTGCGCCCGGGGGCGTACAGGACCACCTCCGCCTCGCCCGCGGGGGCCGGGCGTACGCGACCACCCCGCACGGCCATACGGTCGCCCTAGCACGAGGCCCCACACCCCCGGGCGGTATCCGGCGAACTTCGGTCGGATGATGGGCATTTCTGTTACGTTGCTCTACTTGCCCGATGGTGGTGGGAGCCGCGCGCCGTGGACGCGCGGGTGATCGTCCGACCTGGGTTGCCGCCCGGCGCCGGGGCCCCGCCCCTCCCCCCACCGCCGTCGGTTCACCTCCCGCGTCGGACCGGCACGGACCGGACCTCCGAACGACGTCCGGTCCCGTTGCGGAGGAACTGTGTGGGATGAGCGGGACACGACCGGCCCCGTCCTGGCCGGTGACGTCACGAAGGAGGGGACGGTCGCCGGCTTCGGCTACGCCCCGTCCTCGCAGCCGAAGGCCGCGTGCGACCGGCTGCTGCTGAACGGCGACGAGGCGCTCGCCGAACCGCCCGACCGGCCCGTGCCGATGGACGCCGGGTCCGTCCGGACCCTCGCGGCCACCCCGGTGCAGCGGGTGGATCCGGAACGGGTGCACCGGGCCGAGGAGCTCGACACCACGCTGCCCGACACGGTCGCGGAGACCATGGCGCTGCCGGGGTCGGCCTGGGGAGCGGTCGCGGGTCCGCTCGTCCAGGAGGTGCGCGAGTCGCGTCATCTGCTCTGGCTCACCGGCGGGTTCGCCCGGGACCTGATCGCCGGGTCCGCCGCCGAGGTCAACGACCTCGACCTCACGGGCACGGCCCCGCCGGGCCGCTTCACCGACCTGTCCAAGCGGGCTCGGCGCCGCAACGGGCTGGAGTTCCGCGCCAAGGTGTCGCCGTACTCCCTCGTCTGCTCCGCCGTACCGCCCCAGGGCGGCGAACGGCTCTACGAGTACCGGACGTTGAAGACGAACGCCTTCGGCTTCCCGGCCTGCGGCAGCGACCTCGAGACCGACGCCCGCTGCCGCGACTTCACCGTGAACAGCCTCTACTACGACCCGCTCGGCCACACCGTGGTCGACCCGACCGGCGCGGGGCTCGCAGACCTGCGGGCCCGGCCGCGTCGCCTCACCTCGCTCCACGCCACCGAGGACCGGCTCGACCAGGCCCGGCTCATCCTGCGCGCGGTGAAGTTCGCGCTGCGCTGGGCCGGCACCACCGGTTACGAGTTCGGCGCGACGGCGGCCCGCCTCGCCCAGATGCCCGCGACGGCGTGGGACGGGCTGCCGCCGGCCGACTGGGAACGCCTGGCCGGGGACCATCGCCGGTCGCTCGCCGGCCACGACCCGGGACGGCAGCTCGGCGTCGCCGCCGCACTCGGCCCCGCCGCCGCCGGTCTGCTCGCCGCCCTGCTGGAGGTGCGGCCGTGACCGGAACGCACCGTCCCCTCAGCGACTGGGTCGTCCGCCTCGGCCCGCCGCCCGTCCCCGGCACGAGCCCGATCAACGACGGCGACGAACGGGCCGACGCCCGGGACCTGCCGCTCTTCACGGAGGGCTGGGTCAGGCGCGCCGTGGCGGCGGGACCGGACCGGTCCTCGGTACTCGCCCTGCACCACCCTGCCACCGCCGTCACGTACGTCGAACTCGACGACCACGGAGCGCCGTTACGCATCGGCGAGGCCGGCGCCGAGCTGATCGGCCGTGTCGAGACGTCCTGGTCCCACCCCGTCTTCGGCCCCGACGACCTGACGGCGCTCGCCGCGCTGTCCCGGGAGGTCCGCTACCTGCTGCTGCACCGGTTGGACCGGGAGGGCGCACCGCCGCCCGGGCTCTTCCACGCGCTGCCGTGGGAGCCGGTGACGGAGCTGGCGTCGGCGGTCGTCCGCCTGCTCGACGGCGGCGCGCCGCCGTCGCTGTCCGCCGAGGCGCTGGACCTCGGCCACTGGGTGACGCCCGCGGCGCTCGGCGTGACCGGACCGCTGGAGCAGCTGTACGAGGGGCTGACGGAGCCCGATCCGGTGCTCGCCGCGCGGGGCGGCACCGCGCTCTGCGCCGGGCTGCGCGCCGCGGACCCGGCACGGTTCCCCGCGCCGGTGACGGCGGCTCTCGCCGAGGTCGCCCGGCGGCTGGCCGCGGTCAACCCGTTCCTGCGGCACGCGGCGGTCCTGGCCGCCGAGGGGCTCACGGGCGCGACGCCGGCGGGCTTCGCCGTCCCCCTCGAACCCGCCCTGCCCAAGTCGGCCTCGGGCACGGCCGACCGGACGGTGGTCCGGCGGACCGGCGAGGAGGACGGACCGTTCGCGGTCCGCACCGAGACCACTCCGGGCGGCCGGCTGAAGGTGACGGTGGAACTCACCGTGGAGGCGACGCCGGAGCGGGAACGGCTCCTCGACGCGTACGGAGGCGCGTTCCTCCCGGTCGTCGTGGCGTCGCCCGGCGGCACCCTCCGGTACTGGGTGGCGCTGGAGGCCCGCCGGCGGTGGCTCTCCGGGACGCTCGACGTGCCCGTGGTGCGCGGGGAGTTCCGCGCCGAGGAGGCGGTGACGGGCGTGTGGGGCCTGTCCGGTGTCTCGCCCGACGAGCTGCTGCCCTCGCTGGCGGGGACGCATCGCGCGGGCCTCCGGGTGTGGCGTGCGGCCGCGGAACTGTCCCCCGCGGGGCATCCGCTGCGCCGGGCGCTCCGCCGGTTCGACGGAGAGGGCGGTGCGTCGTGACCTTCGTCGAGGACATCCGGACCCTGCTCACGGCGGAACTCGACAGCCCCGAGGAGGAGTCGGCCCTGTACGGGGCACTGACGCGCTCGCCCCTGCTGCTGGAGTTCGTCCAGGCGCTGGTCGGCGCCGGGGACCTGGAGTCCCTTCGGGCCCTGTGCCACGGCACCGTCGAGCTGCACGAACTGACCGAGCGCTACGGCACGGTGCCGGGCGCCCTCCCCACGCCCGCCGACGAGCCGTACGCCGGCTGCGGCCCGGTGACCGGGGCGGTGCGGGCGCTGGCGGCGCTCGGGCTGGTGCTGGTCGACGAGGAGGACCGGCTCGCGGAGCACCTGGGCGTCGCGCTGACCTGGCTGGCGCACGTGCGCGCGGCGGCGGACGCGCCGTGGCCCGCCGGACGGTCCGCCCCGGCGTGCGCCCGCCGCGATCGGCTGTCCGCCGTCGTGGCGGCCCTGGGCACCGACCCGCACGGGACCGCCCTGGTCGTGTGGCTGCTCGCCCTGCAGGAGGAGCACCCGAAGAAGGGCGCGACGGCGACGGTCGACGTCCTGCTGGACCGCGGGGACAGCGGGATCCGGGCGACGCTGCGGGCGACGACACTGCGCGGACTGCCCGCCGCGCTGGTCCCGGACCCGTGGTCGATGCCGCTGTTCAGCGCGGACGACCGCTTCCGGTCCGGCCTGGAGACCGCCTGGCGGACCGCCCGGCCCAAGCGCGGACGGGCCCGCGAGCGCGGCACGGTCCTCTGGTCGCTGACCGACGTCGACGGACCCGTGGACCATGTCCAGGACATCAGCCTGACGGCGGCGTTCACGGTCCTCGTCGACGAGCTGCGGCGGAAGAACCGGCGGCTGCGCGGCCCCCTCACCGTCCGGCGCCTCGGCGGCTCGACCGCCGTCGTCGGCGGAGTGGACGGCGGGGGCCGGATGGTCGGGGTCACCGGCTACCGCAACAAGCTGGCCGCCGCCGCGGACCTCGACCGGGTGGTGGTGCCGGACGCCGACCTGAAGGAGGCCCTGCAGCACACGCGGAGCCCGTCGACCACGATCGTCGGTGCTCCCGGCTGGCGCGAGGCGGCCCGGCGGAGCCGCGTGCGCGACCGCAGGGGAATGCTGCGCGTCTCCGCGGTGGGCATCGTCGTGCTGGCGGTGGGGCTGACGGCCGGCCTCCTCGTCTGGAACGGCCAGCGCGAGGACCAGAGGCTGCGCGACACCGCCACCAGGGTCCTCGACGAGGCGTACGCCCAGGACGACGGCGTCGACCCGGGACTGCGGCTGCTGCTGGCCATGGCCAGCGACGACATCGCGGGGCGGGCGGGCGACAGGACCGACGCCCTCGTCACGATGGCCGGCGAGAGCTCCTCCCTGCGCAAGCTGCTGCGGCCCGAGGAGGGCCGGTTCGAGCGGCTCGCCCTGTCACACGACGGGGCGTGGGGCGCGCTGTCCACCAGCACCGGTGCCGTGCAGATCCTGTCCACCAAATCCGGGGACGTGGTGTGGCGCCAGAAGGGGAGCGGCGTGGAGCCGACGGCTCCGGGGGTGTTCGTCAACGGTCTCGCGGTGTCGCCCCTCGGCCAGCGGGTGGCCTTCGCGACG
Source organism: Streptomyces sp. JL2001 (assembly GCF_050917515.1). Lineage (NCBI taxonomy): Bacteria > Bacillati > Actinomycetota > Actinomycetes > Kitasatosporales > Streptomycetaceae > Streptomyces > Streptomyces sp. JL2001. Next base: position 1,318,398 of record NZ_CP169421.1, read on the forward strand.
AGCGACCTGCGCCTCACCGTCGTGGAGAACAAGAAGGGGTCATGGTCGGTCGCGAGCCGGACCGCGCTGCCGATCCCCTCCCGTCCCGGGCCCCTGAACAGCGAGCGCAACAAGGTGGACCACCTGGAGTTCACCTCGGACAGGCGGTCGCTCGTCGCGTACGTGGACACGATCGGGCTGCTCGCGTACGACGTGCGGCACCTCGACGCCGCCCCGCTCCGCTGCCCCGAGCGCGGCAGCGCCGAGACGATGTGGGCGGGGAAGGACGAGGTCCTGCTGACCAAGGGCCGCGAGGTCGTCCGCGTGGACCTGAAGACCTGCGCCCGGTCCGTGGCCCTCACCGCTCCCGAGGGCGTCGTCCTGCACGGAGCCCTGAGGGCCGACGGGGTGACGGCCGCCGCGACCCGCGGGGCGCAGCTGCTCACCCTCGGCCCGAACAGGCCCGAGACGGTCATCGCCGACCGCGGCCCGTACGAGACGGTCTCGATGAACTCCGCCGACGACGGGGCGCACCTGAGCGCGACGAGGCCCTCGGGCCGCTACGGGGGCACCTACGGCTGGAACGTCGGCGAGCGGGCCCAGGAGTACGGCTACCCCAAGGCAGGGCCGGCCGTGATGGGCAACGGCATCGTGCTGCGGCACCACGGCGGGGTCGCCGAACTCCACGACGGCGACCACTCCGCCGCCACCCGGGCGTGGAACCGCTTCTACGGGGGTATGGGGTCGCTCGCGTGGGCGGGCCAGGACCTCGTGCTGCGCGCCGGACCGGCCCTGTACCTGCTGCCGCGGGCGAAGGACCTCACGTCGGAGACCATGCAGGATCCGAAGCGGTACCACCGCCTGGCCCTGCCGAAGGACAGCACCAGCAGGGAACTCGCCACCAGCAGGAACGGCCCCTGGGCCGCGGTCCTGTACAGCGTGAAGAGGGAGCGCAGCCGCGACCTGGCGGTGTGGGACCTCACCGAACGGCGCCGGACGCCGGTTCCGCTGCCGAAGAAGGCCGGACTCCGTCACGTCGCCTTCGTCGACCGCGATCTCTACGCCGGGTACAGCGACGGCGAGGTCCGGCGCTTCACGGAGTCGGGCGGCACGTGGCGGAGCGCGGGAAGCCGGCGACTCGCGGCCGGCGTCACGGCGCTCGGCGGAGGCGGCGAGGGCGCGGACCGTCTCTACGCGGTCGTCAGTACCGGCAGCGCCGACCGGCCGTCCGTCGTCGCGCTCCGGACCGCCGACCTCTCGGTCGCCGCGACCCGGCGGCTGGAGGGCGGGACGGCGATCGCGAAGGTCGAGGTCATGCGGGACGGCCAGGTGGTCGTGGGCTCCGGTGCGGGAGTGATCACCTTCTTCACCGCGGACCTCCAGCAGCGCGGCCGGGCCTCCGACGGCAAGCTCCAGTTCGTCCTGGACCTCACGGAGATTCCGGGGCAGGGCCTGCTGCTGGTGTCGGGCAAATCGCGCAGCGCCGTGTTCGGGCTGAACACCATGACCCCGCGGGACGAGTGGAACATGGGGTCGCCGTTCCTGTCCGCGGACGCCCCGCCGGACGGCGGCGTCCTGGCGACGTACAACTACTGGACCTTCAACGTGGCCCTGTGGACCCTCGACGAGTCCGATCTGCGGGCCCGGGTCTGTCAGGTCGTCGGCCGCGACCTGACCGAGGAGGAGTGGCGGCAGTACGTGGGCGAGGACATCCCCTACGCGCCGGTCTGCAAGAGGTGAGACGGCGGCCGGGCCCGTCCACCCCGCTCGGGGGGACGGGCCCGGCCCGACGGCTCAGACCGCCGCGTCCAGGTCGGCGGACCCGGACCTCACCTCGGGGGTCACGTCCAGGGGCGCCTGCGCGCGCCGCCAGGTGTGAGTGAGCGGGTGCGACACCGTCCGCCACCAGGTCTCCGCGGGCAACGTGCCGGAGGGCTCGAAGGGCAGGCCGGGGGTGGGGAAGGCGGCCGCCTGCCCCGCCTCGTCGGCAGCGTCCTTCGTCCACTCCTCCGGCTCGCCCCACGGGTGCGGCGCGAGGTTGAAGGTGCCCCAGTGGATCGGCATCATCACGCCGTGGGGCCGCCCGCCCTGGAGGTCGAGGTGGGCCTGCATGCCCTCGGCCGGGGTCATGTGGATGTCGGGCCAGTACTCGGAGTACGCACCGATCTGGATCATGGTCACGTCGAAGGGGCCGTGCGCCGCGCCGATCTCGGCGAAGCCGGGGAAGTACCCGGTGTCACCGCTGTGGTAGATCCGGTGCTCGGGGCCGGCCACGACCCAGGACGCCCAGAGGGTGTGCTGCTGGTTGCGCAGGCCGCGCCCGCAGAAGTGGCGGGCGGGCGTCGCCGTCAGGCGCAGCTCCCCGACCTCGGCGGTCTCGTTCCAGTCCAGCTCGCGCAGCCGGTCGGCGCGCACCCCCCAGCGCTCCAGATGGGCGCCGACGCCCAGGGGGACCGCGAAGACGGTGTCGGTCGAGGCCAGCGCCTTGATGGTGGGCAGGTCCAGATGGTCGTAGTGGTCATGGGAGATCACGACGACGTCGACCGGGCCGAGCTCGGCGAGGGGCACCGGCACGGCGTGCAGCCGCTTGGGGCCGACGAAGGGGAAGGGGGAGCAGCGCTCGCCCCAGACGGGGTCGAAGAGCACCCGGCGGCCGTCGATCTCGGCCAGGACGGTGGAGTGCCCCATCCAGGTGATGCGCAGCCCGGAGGCAGCCGGCTTCGCCAGGTCGGCGAGGGTGGTGGCGTGCACGGGGATCGGGCCCCGGGGGGCCCGGCGCGCCCGCGCCTCCTTCTCGAAGTAGACCTTGGCGAACTCGACGGTGGAACCGGAAGGCCGGTGCCGGGCCGACACGGGGTTCTGGAACACTCCGTCCGCGAAGTTCGGCGAACGGCGGATGCGCTCCAGGCGCGCGCCCGTCGGGTCGGCGCCGAAGGCTTCCGGCCGCAGGGCGCGCAGCCGGGCCCGCAGCGTTCGGTCGGATCCAGTGCCGGTCACAGGACCTCCTGAGGGTCGGGGTCGTTCCATTATGAGCGGCCCGCGGCGTTCCCGGCCGGGCGATGGTCCATACTGAACCGCCATTCAGTAGCCGCATCCCGTGTCACCGGAGGAGTACGTCCATGAGCACCGCCCCGCTGCTGTCCGTCGACTGGACCGACCACGTCACCGGCCGCCGCGGCCATCTGGTCGTGGACCGGCTGGTCCGCGGGGTGGCCAGCGGCGGGCTGCGGATGCGGGAGGGCTGCACGGCCGAGGAGGTCGCCGGTCTCGCCCGGGGCATGACCATGAAGGAGGCCCTGCACTACGACCCGCGGAACCGGTACGTCCCGCTCGGCGGCGCCAAGGGCGGGATCGACTGTGATCCCCGCTCCCCCGAGGCGTACGGCGTCCTGGTCCGCTACCTGCGGGCGATGCGGCCCTTCGTCGAGCGCTTCTGGACCACCGGCGAGGACCTCGGACTGTCCCAGGACCTGGTCGACCGGGCGGCGGCCGAGGCGGGGCTGGTCTCCTCGATCCAGGCCGTCTACCCGCTGCTCGACGACGAGGAGGAGGCCCGCCGGCGGCTCGCCGACGCCTTCGCCGTGGAGGTGGACGGCATCGGGCTCGACGAGCTGGTGGGTGGCTGCGGGGTCGCCGAGGCGGCGCTCGCGGCGCTGGACCGGGCGGGCGTCCCGTACGCCGGGACCCGGGTCTCGGTGCAGGGCCTCGGGACGATGGGCGGCGCCACGGCCCGCTTCCTGGACCGGGCCGGCCTGCGGGTGGTGGCGGTGGCCGACGTGAAGGGCTCGATCGTGAACCCCGACGGTCTCGACGTCGAGGCGCTGCTCGCGGCCCGCGACGCGCACGGGACCGTGGACCGTTCGGTGCTGCGGCCCGGGGACCGGGAGGAGGGCGCCGACGCCTGGCTGTCCGTGGACGCCGAGGTGCTGGTGCCGGCGGCGGTCTCGTACGCGATCGACACCGAGGCGCAGGAGCGGATCCGGGCCCGCTGGATCGTCGAGGCGGCCAACATGCCGGTCCTCGCGGAGGCGGAGGAGCGGCTGACCGCGCGCGGGGTCGTGGTCCTGCCGGACGTCGTGGTCAATTCGGGCACGAACGCCTGGTGGTGGTGGACGCTCTTCGGGGACGTCGAGGCCGACGCGGACCAGGCGTTCGCGCAGGTCAAGCGGGCGATGCGGTCCCTGGTGGGACGGGTCCTTGACCGGTCGGAGGCGGCGGGCACGACGCCGCGCGCGGCGGCGCACGCGCTGGTCGAGGAGCGGCTGCCGGAGATCGCGGAGCGCTACGGCTGGTACTGACCCGCCGGCCGGAGCGCCGGCCTCCCGCCCGGCTCCGCCCGTACCGCCGGATGATCATGGCCGCGTCAGGGATCTGTGTAGGCTGCACGGCGTGGCGAGAGTGCGGTTGAGCGTGGCGGAGCGGCGGGAGGAACTCCTCCGGGCCGCCGTCCGGCAGATCGAGGTCCGCGGGGTCGCGGCCGTGCGGATCGCCGACGTCGCCTCCGCGCTCGGCGTGAGCAACGCGCTCGTGCTCTACCACTTCTCCACCAAGGAGAAGCTGGTCGCCGAGGCCTTCGCCTACGCCGCCGAGGGCGACCTGGCCCATCTGCGCAAGATGCTCGGCCGCCGCACCTCGGCGGAGCGGCGGCTGCGTGCCGCGGTCCGGTGGTACGCCCCCACAGGGCAGGCCAAGGGCTGGCGGCTGTGGATCGAGGGCTGGGCGGCGGCGCTGCGCGAACCGGCTCTGCGCGAGGTCGCCGGGGCCCTCGACCAGCAGTGGAAGGCGGCGCTGACCGGGGTGATCGCCGAGGGCACGGCGGCCGGCGAGTTCTCCTGCGAGGACCCGGCGGCGGCGGCCTGGCGGCTGACGGCGTTCCTGGACGGGCTCGCCGTGCAGATGACCTCCTACGCGGGCTCGCTGTCGCGGGCCGCGATGCTGGAGTGGGCCGACGCCGCGCTCGCCCGTGAACTGGGCCTGCCGGCGCCGGACACGTCCGGGCAGCCCCGCGCCGCGGCACGGTCGCGCGGCGGGGCGGCAGGCGCGTAGGTCCGGCGGCACCCCGAGCCCGTCGGCATGGCGTCGATGGCGAACCGGCCGCAGCTCCCGCGACACCCCCTCCGCGGATGACGTGCCGTCAGAACGCTCCCGCCCGCGGCCCGTCGCCGACCACGCCCGGCCCCCTCTCCGCGGCCGCCGGGGGCCACCGGACGCCCCGGCGCGCAGGGGTGTCGGTGCGGCTTGGTAGAACTCTCGCAACAGCCGATCAACGCCGTCCGGTGTCTGGAGCACTCATGACCATTTCGAGCCACCTGCAGGAGCTCCACGGCCTGCCCGTGTTCGACTTCCCGGAGCTCGGCTCCTCGGTCGGGCTGCCGGACGCCGCCACCGTCGCCTGGCGCGTCTCCGCCCCGACGTACTGCGAGGCGGACGACGAGCAGTGGGAGCAGGTCTTCGCCCGCTTCCTCGCCGACGTCGACGTCCGGCAGGTCCGTGCCCTGGTGGTCGGCGGCTGGGACGAGGCGTACGAGAACTCCTCCGCCGAGATCGTCACCGCGCTCGTCGGCGCCAACAACCGCCTCACCGGTCTCGAGGCACTGTTCCTCGGCGACATGACGTTCGAGGACTGCGAGATCTCCTGGATCCAGCAGTCCGACGTGACCCCCCTGCTGGCCGCGTACCCCGGGCTGCGGGAGTTCGGCGTGCGGGGCGGCAGCAACCTCGCCTTCCCGGCGATCGAGCACACCGCGCTGCACACCCTCGTGGTCGAGTCGGGCGGGCTGGGCTCCGACGTGGTGCGCGGGATCGCGGGCAGCACCCTGCCCGCCCTGGAGAACCTCGAACTCTGGCTCGGCACGGACCAGTACGGCGGCGACAGCACGCCCGCCGACCTGGAGCCGCTGCTCGCCGGCACCGCCTTCCCCGCCCTGCGCAGTCTCGGACTGCGCAACAGCGACGCGCAGGACGGGATCGCCGCCGCCGTGGCGGGCGCCCCGGTGGTCGGCCGGCTCGAACGCCTCGACCTGTCGATGGGCACGCTCACCGACGAGGGCGCGGCGGCGCTGCTCGCGGGTCGGCCGCTCACGCACCTGGGACACCTCGGCCTCGCCCACCACTACCTCTCCGAGGAGATGAGCGAGCGGATCGTCGACGCCCTCGCGCCGCACGGTGTGCGGGTCGACGTCGGCGACCGTCAGGTGCCGGAGTCGTACCGCGACGGCGAGACCTACCGGTACGTCGCGGTCGCGGAATGACCACCGCCCCGCGCCTCGCCGTCGTCGGCAACCCGGCCAACCGCCGTGTCGCGTTCTTCCGCGACGCCGTGCGGGCCGCCGGGCTGCCCGAGGCGCGGGTGGTGCCCTGGCTGGACGTCCTGCGGGGCGACGCCGTGTTCCGGCCGGGCGAGACGGTCCGGCTGGACTCCCCCGGCGAGGACCCGGACGTGGACCGGCTGTTGCGCGGCACCGACGACCCGACCCGGGTGGAGGGCACGGCCCGCTGGTACCGGGCCTTCACCGCCGCCACGGCGGAGCTCGCCCGCACCGTCGACGCGGCCGGGGCGGTCCTGCTCGACGAACCCGCCGACCTCGCGGTCCTGTTCGACAAGCGCCTGGCCCACGCACGGCTGCGGGAGGCGGGGGTCCCGGTGCCGGACTCCCCCACCTCCGGGCCGGCCGCGCCCCCCGTCCGGGGCTGGGACGACGTCCGGTCCCTGATGGCGGACGCCGGTCTTCGCCGGGTCTTCGTCAAGCTCGCCCACGGCTCCTCCGCCTCGGGTGTGCTCGCCGTGGAGACCGACGGCGCGGGGCGGGTGCACGCGACCACGTCCGTGGAACGCGCCCCGGACGGCCGCCTCTTCAACTCCCTGCGGGTGCGGCGCTACACGACGGAGAGCGCGGTCGCGGCCGTGGTCGACGCGCTCGCACCGGACGGGCTGCACATCGAGCGCTGGCTGCCGAAGGCCGCGCAGGACGGCCGTGCGGCCGACCTTCGGGTCGTGGTCGTCGACGGCCGTGCGACCCACGCCGTGGTCCGCACCAGCCGCTCCCCCATGACCAACCTCCATCTGGGCGGCGTCCGCGGCAGCCTGGACGCGGCACGGTCGGCGGTGGAGACGGCCGGCGCCCGCTGGTCCGACGCGCTCGACGTGTGCGAGCGGGCCGCGGCGGCCTTCCCCGGCACGCACTGCGTCGGGGTCGACCTGCTGCCCGCGGCCGGCTGGCGCCGCTTCGCGGTCGGCGAGGTCAACGCCTTCGGCGACCTCCTGCCCGGCCTCACCGGCCTGCCCGGCAGCGGCGCCGAGGGCATGGACACGTACGCGACGCAGGTGGCCTCCCTCCTGCGGACCCCCAGCACCACAGGAACGAGCACCACGTGAATCCCCCGACGGTCCGCCCCGAGCCCGACGCGAGCCCCACGGCGCCTCCGGGCGACCCCGGGACGTCCCCCGCGCCGCCTCCGGGGGACCCCGGGACGTCCCCCGCGCCGCCTCCGGGCGGCCGCGACGCGTCCCCGGCGGAAGCGGTCCGCGGGCCCGACATGAACGAGGTCGTCGGCAGCCACGACATCCTCCTGGTCACGCTCGACACCCTGCGTCACGACGTCGCCGCCGAACTGGCCGCGGCCGGCCGCATCCCGCACCTGGCCCGGCACCTGCCCGGCGGCCGGTGGGAGCGGCGCCACGCCCCGGGCAGTTTCACCTACGCCTCCCACCAGGCGATCTTCGCCGGCTTCCTGCCCACGCCGGCCGCCCAGGGCCCGCATCCCCGGCTGTTCGCCGCGCGCTTCGCGGGCAGCGAGAGCACGGCCGACGGCACCTTCGTCCACGACACCCCCGACCTGGTCTCGGGTCTCGCCGCGCACGGCTACCGCACCGTGTGCATCGGCGGCGTCGGCTTCTTCAACAAGCAGCCGCCGCTCGGTGCGGTCCTGCCGGGGCTGTTCCAGGAGAGCCACTGGGAGCCCTCGTTCGGGGTCGCGTCCCCGGTCTCGTTCGAGTCCCAGGTGGACCGGGCCGAGGAGGTCGTCGCCGCGCTCCCGCACGACCGCAGGCTGTTCCTCTTCGTGAACGTGTCCGCGCTCCACCAGCCCAACTGGTTCCACCTCCCCGGCGCGACCCGGGAGGACGGCGACACCCGGGCCACGCACGCGGCCGCGCTGGAGTACGTCGACCGGCACATCGGCCGGCTCTTCGCCGCCATGAGCAGCCGCCGCCGCTGTTTCGCGATCGTCTGCTCGGACCACGGCACGGCGTACGGCGAGGACGGATTCACCGGGCACCGGCTCGGCCACGACGTGGTGTGGACGGTTCCCTACGCCCACTTCTTCCTGGACGGCCCGCGGGCCGTCACACCCCCGCCCGGGGTGCCCGCCGCCGTCACGCCCCCCACCGTCCTCGCCCCCTTCGCCCTGCCGGCCGGCCCGCGCGGAGGGACCCCCGCATGACCCTCCCCGAGGCCCCGCGCCCGTACCAGAGCTACGTCTACGCCTACCCCCACAAGACGGCCTACCGGTCGCTGCCCGACCCGGCGCCCCGGCTGGACGCTCTGTGGGCGCGGGAGCCGAAGGACGCGCTGTCCCTCTACGCGCACATCCCGTTCTGCGAGGTCCGCTGCGGCTTCTGCAACCTCTTCACCCGGATCGGGGCCCCGGACGAGCTGACGACCCGCTATCTCGACGCCCTGGACCGCCAGGCGTCCGCCGTCCGCGAGGCGCTCGGGGACGACTCCCCGGTCCGGTTCGCCACGGCCGCCTTCGGCGGCGGCACACCCACCTTCCTGACCGCCGGTGAGCTGGAACGCCTCTGCGACATCGCGGAGAAGCGGATGGGAGCCGACCTCCGCGCGGTGCCGCTGTCCGTGGAGACCTCCCCGGCGACCGCGACCGCGGACCGGCTCGCGGTCCTCGCCGAACGCGGCGCGACGCGCCTGAGCATCGGCGTGCAGAGCTTCGTCGAGGCCGAGGCCCGTGCCGCCGTGCGCCCGCAGCGCCGCGCCGACGTCGAGGCGGCCCTCGGCCGGATCCGGGACAGCGGCGTCCCCGTCCTCAACATCGACCTGATCTACGGCATCGACGGCCAGACCGAGGAGAGCTGGCGGCGCTCGCTCGACGCGGCGCTCGCGTGGCGACCGGAGGAGCTGTACCTGTACCCGCTCTACGTGCGCCCCCTGACCGGGCTGGACAAGCTCTCGCCGCAGGCCGACCGGGACTGGGACGAGCAGCGGCTGAGCCTGTACCGCCACGGCCGGGACCACCTGCTCGCACGGGGCTACGAGCAGGTGTCGATGCGGATGTTCCGTCGCGCCGACGCTCCGCCGCAGGGTTCCGACGACTACGCCTGCCAGACCGACGGCATGATCGGTCTGGGCTGCGGGGCCCGCTCGTACACCTCGGCGCTGCACTACTCCTTCGACTACGCCGTCGACATGCGGGAGATCCGCTCGATCATCGACACCTACACGCGGACCGAGGACTTCGGCCGGGCCCGGGTGGGCCGGTGGGTGGACGCGGCGGAAGCACGCCGGCGTCATCTGCTGCAGTCACTGCTCCAGGCCGCCGGGATGCCCGTGGCGGAGTACACCGAGCGATTCGGGTCCTCGCCGTACGCGGACTTCCCCGAGGAGCTGGGGCGTTTCGGGGCCCTCGGCTGGCTGGACCCGGAGGCTCCCGACGGGCTGCTCCGGCTGTCCGCCGAGGGTCTGGCGCACTCCGACGGCATCGGTCCGGCGCTGTTCTCCCCCGCCGTGCGGGCGGCGATGGCCGCCTACGAGCCGAAGTAGGCGGCCGGGATGGACCTGACGATCCTCTACCGAGGCCCGCTCGCCTCCTGCGACTACGACTGCCCCTACTGCCCCTTCGCCAAGCGGCGCGACAGCCGCGAGCAGCTGCGTGCGGACCGGGCGGCGCTGGAGCGCTTCGCGGCCTGGGCCGCGGGACGGACCGGTGACCGGCTGCGGATCCTCTTCACCCCGTGGGGCGAGGGGCTGGTGCGGTCCTGGTACCGGCGCGCGCTCGTCGAGCTCTCCCGGCTCCCGCACGTCGAGCGCGTCGCGATCCAGACGAACCTGAGCTGCCGCACCGAGTGGACGGCCGAGGCCGACCCCGACACCCTGGCGCTGTGGTGCACGTACCATCCGGGCCAGACGCCGTTCGAGCGGTTCGTCGCGAAGTGCGGGGAGCTGGCCGGGCGGGGCACCCGGTTCAGCGTCGGTGTGGTCGGGCTGCCCGGCCACCGGGAGGACGCCCGGCGGTTGCGCGCCGCGCTGCCGCCGCAGGTCTACCTGTGGGTCAACGCGGCCGAGGGCCACCCGTACACCGACGAGGAGGCCGAGGGCTGGGCGGCCCTCGACCCCCTGTTCCCGTACAGCCGCCACCCGCACCGATCGGCCGGTCTCCCCTGCCGGACCGGCGAGTCGGTGATCTCGGTGGACGGCGACGGGACCGTGCGGCGCTGCCACTTCGTGAAGACGGAGCTCGGCAATCTCTACGACGGCTCGTACCGGTCGGCGCTGCGCCCCCGGCCGTGTCCCCTGGCCGTCTGCGACTGCCACATCGGGTACGTCCACCTGGAGTCGCTGCCGCTGTACGACGTGTTCGCGGGCGGTGTCCTGGAGCGGATCCCGGCCTCCGTGCCGCCGCTCCCCGCGCCGGTACGACTGCTCACGCGCCCCTAAGAACTCCCCACGAAATGATCTCTGGGCTTCTCCCGTGCTGCGGTCGACGGCTCGCACATCCGGGCGTTGAAGGGGGATCCACGACGGGACGCACTCTGGGATGCGCGCTGATCTGCCGGCGGCGCTCGCACTCATCCCGATGAAAGTGCGTCGACGCGTGCAGAGGAGGTCACGGGCCGGAACTCACCCGCCTATTCGTTCCTGGGCGGCCATGACCTCATCACCGTGCTCGAAGGCCCACGCGCCGAATGCGTCGATCGGGCCGAGCAACGTGCGTCCCAAAGCGGTGAGTTCGTACTCGACACGGGGCGGCGCTTCGGCATAGGCGTTCCGTGTCACCAGCCCGTTGAACTCCAGCCGCCTCAGCGTCTCGGTCAGGACCTTGGGGCTGATGCCGCCGATGCGCTCGCGTAGTTCGCCGGGGCGTTGGGGACCGTCCCGCAGGACCCAGATCAGCACGGCGTTCCAGGTGTTGGAGAGGAGGTCGAAGGCGAGGCGGGCGCGGCAGTCGGCGAGGTAGGCGTCGGTCGTCACTTACCAAATGGTGCCTGACGGATTTCCTAGTGTCGTCCCGAAAGCGGTTGGAGCGGATACGGAAAGGGGCGTATCGATGAAGATCGGTGTGCTGGGTACGGGGAACGTGGCGGAAGCACTGGCCACGCAGTGGGTGCGAGCCGGGCACGAGGTGTTCGTCGGAGGCCGCGACGAACAGAAGGCCCAGCGGCTCGCGACGCGCATCGGGGGCGGTGCGGGGCACGGGAGTCTGCAGGCGGCGGCCGACTTCGGCGAGGCGGTGCTGGCCGCGTTGCCGTACGGCGCGGGAGCGGACGTCGTCAGGGAGCTTCAGCCGACGCTGAAGGGGAAGGTCCTGCTCGACTGCGCCAATCCGGTCGGGCCCGGCTTCCGGCTGCTCACGGAAGGCGGCCCCTCGGCAGCGCGCCGACTGGCTGCGGCGGTACCGGGCGTGCACGTCGTCAAAGCATTCAACCTCTGTCACGAGAGCGTGTGGCGAATGACCCCGCCGGTCTTCGACGGTCAGCCCTTGACCGTTCCGATCTGCGGGGACGACGAGGCGGCACTCGCGCTGGCACGCACGTTGGTGCGGGACATGGGCTGCGAGCCGGTGGCGGGGGGCGGGCTGGACCGCGCCGGACTGTTGGAGGCGACCGCCGCGCTGTTCATCGGGCTGTGGGTGGCGGAGCAGGCCGACGTATGGGCGATCGCGCCGCCGCTGGCCTATGCGACAGGTCCACGAGCCGAGAGCGAGTGAGGCGTCCAGGGCATTTCGTCAGGAGTTCTCAGGGCTGTCCCGTAATCCCCGGCGGGCGCACGACGCCGGCTTCGGCACCACGCTGCGCTGTCCGGTCGCCCGAACACGCCCGGTATGAGGACGACCCTCCGCCTTGCGATGCACCGCATCCGACGCCGTGCGCCGACCCACCGCGGACTACGGGACAGCCCTCAGAGAGGCATGAGGTCCGGGCGCTTGGCCGCGACGTGGTCCCCCGAGCTCTCGCCCCGCAGCCGGCGCCCGATCCACGGCACCAGGTACTCCCGGGCCCAGTGGATGTCGTCCCGGCGGACCTCCAGCGGGCCGCGCGGCGGCAGCGGCGGCCACGGCTGGTCGGGGTCGGCCGGCACGTCCATGCCGAGGACCTGGGCGGCGCGCAGCGCGACCCGGGTGTGCCCCTCGGGCGACAGGTGCAGCCGGTCGTCGTCCCAGGCCCGCCTGTCCTGGACGGACTTGAGCGACCACAGGTCGAGGACCGGGCAGCCGTAGCGGTCGGCCACGGACCGGACGTGCGCCGTGTAGGTGGCGATCTTGCCGCGCAGGTGCCGCAGTACGGGGACGTCGCGGGTGTCGAAGCCGGTGGTCACCATCACGGTGCCGACGGCGGAGGTCAGGTCGGCGACGGCACGCTCGAAGCGCTCGGCGACGTCGTCGGGGTCGGTGCCGGGGCGGATGATGTCGTTCCCGCCGGCGCAGAAGGTCACCAGGTCGGGGGCGAGTTGCTTCGCGCGGGGCACCTGCTCCGCCACGATCTGGTCGAGGAGCCGGCCGCGTACGGCGAGGTTGGCGTATCGGAATGCGTCGTGCTCGGGCAGCTGGTCGGCGAGCAGGACCGCGAAACGGTCCGCCCAGCCGACGTACGCCCCGTCGGGCCCCGGGTCCCCTACGCCCTCGGTGAAGCTGTCACCGATCGCCGCGTACGACCCGAATACGTGCGCGTCTGTTGATCTCGAATCGTCTGCCACGAGAACACATCTTTCCCTTACGGATGTGACCTACGCGACCGTAGGGCGGGGTTGACGACGGGTGAGATACGCCACCGGTCAAGATTGCGCCAAGCCGGAATACGCGGCAGGTTCCGCGGGGTCGGCACGACACCCCCGAGGCCCGGCACGTGACGTGCCGGGCCTGACGGGGCGTCGAGGATCAGACGTTGACGCCGTGCTCCCGGAGGTAGGCCAGCGGGTCGATGTCCGAGCCGTAGCTCGGCCCGGTGCGCATCTCGAAGTGCAGGTGCGGACCGCTGGAGTTGCCGGTCGAGCCGGACAGGCCGATCTGGTCGCCGCCCGCGACGGTCTGGCCGGCGGAGACGGAGAGGGAGGAGAGGTGGGCGTACTGCGAGTACGTGCCGTCGGCGTGCTGGATGACGACCTCGTTGCCGTAGGCGCCGCTCCAGCCGGCGGAGTAGACCGTGCCGGGGCCGACGGCCTTCACCGAGGTGCCGGAGGAGGCGATGAAGTCGACACCGGTGTGGTAGCCGGAGGACCACATGGAGCCGGAGGCGCGGTACGGGGTGCCGATGCCGCCGCCGACCGGGGCGACCCAGCCGGAGCCGGTGGACGGGGTGGACGGCGCGCTCTGCGCGGCCGGGGCCGTGGACTGGACGGCGGGACGCTCGCTGCTGCGGGAGCTGCGGGTCTCGGCGGACGCCTTCTTGGCGGTGGCCTTCTTGGCGGGGGCCTTCGGGGCGGCCTTGGGCGCGGGGGCCTTGGCCGTCGACTTCGCGCCGAGGGTGAGCTTCATGCCCGGGAAGATCAGCGAGGGGTTCCCGCCGACGACCTGGCGGTTGTCGGAGTAGAGCTTCTTCCAGCCGCCCGCGAGGTGGTGCTCGGCGGCGATCTTGGACAGGTAGTCGCCGGCGACGACGGAGTAGGTACGGGGCTTGGCCTTGGCCGCGGGGGCCGCGGCGGGGGCCTGGGCCGGGGTGGCGGCCGCGGCGGTGACGGCCTGCTGCGGCGCCTGGGCCGGGGCGGCCTGCTCGGCGGCGTGGGCTCCGGTCGCACCGAGGAGCGGCAGGGCGACGACGGCGCCACCGGCGCCGGCGGCGACGAATCCACGGCTGATCGGGTTGACCTTGGGACGGCGGTGCTTACCCTTCGCGGGCATGGCGAATTCCTCTCCGTCGCCTGCGAGGTGAGCTGTCGGGTTCGGACTGGAGATGTCCGGTCGCGCCTTCGCGCGACTTCACCCCGAGCCGTCCTGACCTGAAGGATCGGCGTACTACCTGGGTCCCCCGCTCCTGCCACACGTGGGTGGGTGCGAATTCCGGACGGTGGCAGGATTCGGCGGTCCGACCGGATTGACGGTGACCGTAGACGAGCGGAGTCGGCGCGAACAAGCCACCGCTTTCCCCCCGCATTCCCCGATCCGGAATTCTTCGGGAATTCCGGTCACCCTGCGTGGATGACGGGCCTTCGGCCCCCTTTGCCCAGAAGGCCGTTGCCCAAGACGATCAGGCACGTTCCGTCACAGTTATGACGCTGCTCACGCGCCACAGCTCATCTCCCCTGTAACCAGGGCGCGTTATCTCTAATATCCCAATTCGGACAGAACACCCATTCCCGTCCGAGGGGTGTGCGAACCAGCCACCTGCCGGGATGATTGCACCAAGAACCGATCTCGCACGATCAAAGATCGTCGACACTCAGGAGCACTCGTGACGCAGCAGCTGCCGCAGGTCCCGTCGACCGAACCCGAGCTGAGCGGGGTACGCAACTTCCGTGACGTCGGTGGCCTGCCGACCACGGACGGCCGGTCGGTTCGGTTCGGGCGGCTCTTCCGCAGCGGCCACCTCGCGCACGCCACCGAGGAGGACGCGGCCTTCCTGACGACGCTGGGCCTGCACACGGTCTTCGACTTCCGCAACCACGCCGACCGCAAGGTCGAGGGTCCGGACGTCGAGCTCCCGGGCGTACGGAACGTGAACATCCCGCTCAACGATCCGGCCGACGGCAAGGAGTTCTGGAAGCTGGTGAGCGGCGGCGAGCTGGAGCAGCTGCGGGAGGCGCTCGGCAACGGCAAGGCCGCCGACCGTATGTCCGATTCGTACCGGAAGATGATTGTGGAGCGCACCGCCGAGCACAGCCGGATCCTGCACTCCATGGCCGAGGACAGCATCCCCGCCCTGATGCACTGCGCGGCCGGCAAGGACCGCGCCGGCCTCTCCATCGCGATCTCGCTGCTCGCGGTCGGCGTCGAGCGCGAGGCCGTCGAGGCGGACTACCTGAAGTCGAACGACCCGCACCGCCGCTACAAGGTGCGCCGCAGCTCCACCTCCGCGGACGCGATGGCGCCCGAGGTGATGGAGCTGCTCAGCCCCCTGTTCGACGCGCGCCTGGAGTACATCCGGGCGGCGTTCGACACGATCGAGCTGACCTGGGGCACGGTCGACGACTACCTCTCGCAGGGCCTGAAGCTCTCCCCCGAGACGCGCGAGCGCCTGCGCGGGCACCTGCTCGACGGACAGTAGGAAGCAGGGCCCACGGACCGGCCCGACGGACTACTTCTGCCCGCCCATCGCGAAGAGCAGATAGAGGAAGCCCGCGAAGAGGTGGCCGGCCACCAGGTAGGCGAAGAGGCGCAGGACGAGCCCCTTCGGGAACTTGCCCTCGCCGCGCTCCTCACCTGTGATCGGTGCGGACTTTTCGGACATGACGGCCCCTTCCGGTGGGCTCAGCGCGGATGCGGGGCCCCGTCGCCGAGGCACAGCTCGGCGGCGGGACTCTGCATCAGGGTATGGACGAAGAGCAGCTCGGCGCCGCCGCGGGTGGCGGCGCCGATGCGGTGCGGGGTGAGCGAGTCGAAGTGCGCGCTGTCCCCCGGGTCGAGCACGTGCACGGCGTCGCCGAGGGCGAGGCGCACCCGGCCGTCGAGGACGTGGAGCCATTCCTCGCCGGGATGGACCCGGACGATGTCGGTACGGGTGGCGTACGGCACGTGGACCCGGAGCGCCTGCAGGGCGCGCCCGGGGCCGCCGGCCTGATGATAGATCCAGCCGTCCGCCTCGACCGGCTCGGAGCGGCCGGCCCGGACGATCGGATCACGCTCGGGGGGCACCTCCCCCAGCAGCTCGGAGACCGTCGTACCGTAGATCCTGGCGAGGGCGAGCAGCATGGGCAGCGAGGGTTGCCGGCGGCCCGTCTCCAGCCTGGACAGATGGGCCGGCGAGAGGCCGGCCCGCTGCGCGGCGGCCTCCAGGGTGAGCCCGCGGCGCCGGCGCAGCCCGCGCAGCTGCGGGGCCACGTCGGGAAGCGCGTCCGGGACGCCGTCCGGCTCGCCGGACGTGCCCGGCTCGGCAGGGTCCGGGGACGGTGCTTCGTGGAGGTGCTCCATGCCTCCATTCCGCCAGGAACTTTCCTCGGAGGCAAATTTCTTGCCTCCGAGGCAAAAGCCAAAGTCAAAACCCTACCGTTGCGCCACCGCCTGCTTGACCAGCGTCTTCCCGAAGTCCCACATCAGTCCGCCGCCTCCGTGGGCGTCGTCCATGACCGCCGTGAAGGCGGTGACGAAGCGTTCCACGTCCGCCTCGTCGATGACCAGCGGCGGGATCAGCTTGATGACCTCCAGATGGTCCCCCGAGACCTGGGTCAGGATCCGGTGGCGCTGGAGCAGCGGTACCACGACCATCTGGGCGAAGAGCCCCTTGCGGGCGGCCTGCAGCATCGTCCACCGACTGCGCAGCCCGAGCGAGGACGGCCGGCCGAACTCGATCCCGATCATGAGTCCGCGGCCGCGGATCTCGTGCAGCAGCTCGTAGCGGGGCACCAGCTCCCGGAGCCTCGCGGTCAGCAGGTCTCCCATCCGGCGCGCGTGCGCCACCGTCCCCTCGGACTCCATGACCGCGAGCACGGCGAGCCCGGCCGCCATGGCCTGCGCGTTCGAACCGAAGCTGGCCGAGTGGACGAGGACCCGGTCCATGGACGAGTAGACCTTCTTGAAGATCCAGTCCTTGCCGAGGGTGGCGCCCACCGGCACGTAGCCGCCGGAGAGCGCCTTGGCCACACAGACCAGGTCCGGCTCGACCCCGTCCTCGTGCTGGTACGCGTAGAAGTCGCCGGTCCTGCCGAGGCCCGTCTGCACCTCGTCCGCGATCAGCAGGGCCCCGTGCCGGTGCAGGAGGTCCTGGGCCGCGCGCAGGAAGCCGGGGGGCGACTCGTGCACGCCCTTGCCCTGGATCGGCTCGACGACGAAGGCGGCCACGTCTCCCCGGCGCAGCTCCCGCTCCAGCGCGTCGAGGTCGCCGAGCGCGATCGCGGTGTCGGGCAGCAGCGGGGCGAAGCCTTCCCGGAAGCCCTTCTCGCCGTTGACCGACAGCGAACCGGTGGTCAGACCGTGGAAGGCGTGGGAGCAGTACAGGATCCTGGGCCGGCCGGTGGCGTACCGGGCGAACTTCAGGGCGGTCTCCACCGCCTCGGTGCCGCTGTTGCCGAAGAAGACCCGGTCCAGGTGCGGGCTGTGGGCGAGCAGGCGCTCGGCGAGCAGTCCGGGCAGCGGCTGGCAGTCGAAGCGCGTGAGATCGGCGAGCGAGGCGTCGAGGACGTCGTGCAGCGCCTTGCGGACGACGGGGTGGTGGCGGCCGAGGCCCATCACGCCGAATCCGGCGAGCATGTCGAGGTAGTCACCGCCCTCGGAGTCCCAGAAGTGGGCGCCCTCGGCCCGCTCGTAGACCTTGTCGAAGCCGATGGTGTGGAGCATGCGCGGGAGCTGGTGGTTCAGGTACGCGGCATGCAGCTCGTACCGCTCGGCGCCCCGCTCGGCCAGCAGGGCCGTCAGGTCGAATTCCTTGCCGGCCACCGGGACGGGCTCCTCGCTCACCACGGGTTCTGACTCCTCGCTCATCGGGCCCTCTCCCTCACTGACCGTTCTTCCGGTGCGCCAGGGCGGCGCTGATCCGTCCGGCGACCTCCACCGGGGTGAGCCCGAGGTCGGCCAGCACCTCGCTGCGCTTGGCGTGCGCGAGGAACTGCTCGGGGATGCCGAAGGTGCGCAGCGGGACGTCGACGCCGGCGTCGCGCAGGGCCTGGCCGACGGCGGCGCCGACCCCGCCGGTCCGGCTGTTGTCCTCGACGACCGCGACGAGCCGGTGCCGCTCGGCGAGCGGGGCGAGGGCCTCGTCGACCGGCTTGACCCAGCGCGGATCGACGACGGTGCAGCGGACCCCCCGGCCGGCCAGCAGGTCCGCGGCCTGGAGGCAGACGTCCGCCATCACGCCGACGGCGACGAGCAGGACGGTGGCGTCCTCGTCGCGGAGCAGGACGTCCATGCCGCCGATCCGGTCGAGGGCCGGCACGGGCGCCCCCGCGGTCTCCTTGGGGAAGCGCAGCAGGGTCGGCGCGTCGTGCACGTCCAGGGCCTCGCGCAGCTGGGCGCGCAGCTGGTCCGCGTCGCGCGGGGCGGCGATCCGCAGGCCGGGGACGACCTGGAGGAGCGACAGGTCCCACATCCCGTTGTGGGAGGCGCCGTCCGTGCCGGTGACACCGGCCCGGTCCAGGACGAAGGTGACGCCGCACCGGTGCAGCGCCACGTCCATGAGCAGCTGGTCGAAGGCGCGGTTGAGGAAGGTGGCGTAGACGGCGACGACGGGGTGGAGTCCGCCGGTGGCCAGGCCGGCCGCCGAGACCGCGGCGTGCTGTTCGGCGATGCCGACGTCCCAGACCCGGTCGGGGAAGCGTTCGGCGAACGCGGTGAGGCCGACGGGGTGCAGCATGGCGGCCGTGATCGCGACGACGTCGGGCCGCTCCGCCCCGATCTCGACCATCGCCTCGCCGAAGACGGACGTCCAGGACGGGCCGGCGGCGGGGGCGAGCGGCTCGCAGGTCAGCGGGTCCATCGCGCCGACGGCGTGGAAGCGGTCGGCCTCGTCGGCGAGGGCGGGCTGGTAGCCGCGGCCCTTCTCGGTGAGGCAGTGCACGATGACCGGGCCGCCGAACCGCTTGGCCCGGTGCAGGGCGGACTCCAGCGCCTCGATGTCGTGGCCGTCGATCGGGCCGACGTACTTCAGCCCCAGGTCCTCGAACATGCCCTGCGGCGCGAAGGCGTCCTTGAACCCCTTCTTGGCGCCGTGCAGCGACTCGTACAGGGGCCTGCCGACGACGGGGGTCCGCTCCAGGACGTCCTTGCCCCAGGTCAGGACGCGCTCGTAGCCGTCGGTGGTGCGCAGGGTCGCCAGGTGGTCCGCGAGGCCGCCGATGGTCGGGGCGTAGGAGCGCTCGTTGTCGTTGACGACGATGACGAGCGGGCGGTCCCTGGCGGCGGCGATGTTGTTCAGCGCCTCCCAGGCCATGCCGCCGGTCAGCGCGCCGTCGCCGATGACCGCGACGACGTGGTCGGAGCGGCCGAGCACCTCGTTGGCCTTGGCCAGGCCGTCCGCCCAGCCCAGGACGGTCGAGGCGTGCGAGTTCTCGATGACGTCGTGCTCGGACTCCGCCCGGGAGGGGTAGCCGGAGAGCCCGCCCTTGCTGCGGAGCTTGGAGAAGTCCTGCCGGCCGGTCAGCAGCTTGTGCACGTAGCTCTGGTGGCCGGTGTCCCACAGGATCCGGTCCGCGGGCGACTCGAACACCCGGTGCAGCGCGAGGGAGAGTTCCACGACGCCGAGGTTGGGGCCGAGGTGGCCACCGGTCCTGGCGACGGCGTGGATCAGGAACTGCCGGATCTCCTCGGCCAGTTCGACGAGCTCCGTGCCGCACAGCGGCCGGAGGTCGCGCGGCCCCCGGATGTTCTCCAGAATCGTCATGCTCGGCCCCCTTTCGGTCGGTTGGACACGTACGGTGGGCGGCGCGATGCGTCAGCCGCCCACGGTGACGGCGGGCGCCCCGGAGGGCACGCCGTCCTTCTCCAGCTGCTCGGCGATCTTCATCGCCTCCTCGATCAGGGTCTCGACGATCTTCGACTCCGGAACCGTCTTGATCACCTCGCCCTTCACGAAGATCTGACCCTTGCCGTTGCCCGACGCGACACCCAGGTCCGCCTCACGCGCCTCACCCGGACCGTTCACGACACAGCCCATCACCGCGACCCGCAGAGGCACCTCCATGCCCTCCAGACCCGCCGTGACCTCCTCGGCCAGCTTGTACACATCCACCTGCGCCCGCCCGCACGACGGACACGACACGATCTCCAACCGCCGCTGACGCAGATTCAGCGACTCCAGGATCTGGATACCGACCTTGATCTCCTCCGCCGGCGGAGCCGACAGCGACACCCGGATCGTGTCCCCGATCCCCTCCGCCAGCAGCGCACCGAACGCCACCGCCGACTTGATCGTCCCCTGGAACGCCGGACCCGCCTCCGTCACACCCAGGTGCAGCGGGTAGTCGCACTGCGCCGCCAGCTGACGGTAGGCGTTCACCATCACCACCGGGTCGTTGTGCTTCACCGAGATCTTGATGTCGCGGAAACCGTGCTCCTCGAACAGCGACGCCTCCCACAGCGCCGACTCCACCAGCGCCTCCGGGGTCGCCTTGCCGTACTTCTTCAGCAGCCGCGCGTCCAGCGAACCGGCGTTCACACCGATCCGGATCGGCGTGCCCGCCTCGGAGGCCGCCTTCGCGATCTCCTTCACCTTGTCGTCGAACTGCTTGATGTTGCCCGGGTTCACCCGCACCGCCGCGCACCCGGCGTCGATCGCCGCGAACACGTACTTCGGCTGGAAATGGATGTCCGCGATCACCGGGATCTGCGACTTCCTCGCGATCACCGCCAGCGCGTCCGCGTCGTCCTGCGTCGGGCACGCCACCCGCACGATCTGACACCCCGAAGCCGTCAGCTCCGCGATCTGCTGCAACGTCGCACCGATGTCGGACGTACGCGTCGTCGTCATCGACTGCACCGAGACGGGCGCGTCCCCGCCCACCGCCACCGACCCGACCTGGATGCGCCGTGAGACACGGCGCACCGAGACGGGCCGGGGCGGCAGCCCGGGGAGCCCCAGCGCGACCGGGGCCGCGGGTTCTCCCGTGGGCATCACGTCACCCGCTGCTGCCGGAGACGGTCTCGCGGACCGCCCGGAGGGACTCCTTCAGCGAGCCCATCGTGGCGAGGACGGCGGTGGGCTCGTAGCCGCAGTGCGCCATGCAGTTGGCGCAGCGCGGGTCCTTGCCCCGGCCGTACTTGTCCCAGTCGGTCTCCTCGATCAGCTCGCGGTACGTGGGCACGTACCCGTCGCTCATCAGATAGCAGGGGCGCTGCCAGCCGAAGAGCGAGTAGTTCGGGATCGCCCACGCCGTGCACGGGAAGTCCGCCTTGCCCTCCAGGAAGTCCAGGAAGAGCGGGGAGTGGTTCAGGCGCCAGCGGCGCCGGTTGCCGCCCGCGAAGGCCTTCCTGAAGAGCTCCCGGGTCTGCTCGACCCCGAGGAAGTGCTCCTGGTCGGGCGCCTTCTCGTAGGCGTACGCGGGCGAGATCATCATCTCGTCGACCTGGAGGTCGTCGTTGAGGTAGTTGAGCACCTCGATGATGGTCTGCGGGGTGTCGGTGTTGAAGAAGGTCGAGTTGGTGGTGACCCGGAAGCCGCGTCGCTTGGCCTCCTTGATCGCGGCCACCGCCTCGTCGAAGACGCCCTCCTTGGCGACGGACTCGTCGTGCCGCTCCCGCAGCCCGTCGATGTGCACGGCGAAGGCGAAGTAGGGCGAGGGGGTGAAGTCCTCCAGCTTCTTGCGCAGCAGCATGGCGTTGGTGCAGAGGAAGACGTACTTGCGCTTGGCTACCAACTGCCGCACGATCTCGTGGATCTGAGGGTGCATCAGGGGCTCGCCGCCGGCGATGGAGACCATCGGCGCCCCGGACTCCAGGACCGCGCCGACCGCCTGGGCGACGGGCATGCGCTGCTTGAGCACACCCGCCGGGTGCTGGATCTTGCCGCAGCCCTCGCACTTGAGGTTGCAGGCGAACAGCGGCTCCAGCTCGACGATCAACGGGAACTTTTCCCGCTTGCGGAGCTTCTGTTCGAAGAGATAGGTCCCGACCCGGATGGACTGACGGAGCGGCATGGCCATAACTCGCTCACCTCCTGGGGAGCAGCAAAGAACGGTGCCATTCGAAGAATGCGGGAAGGACGGCACGAAGAACACGGAAAGCCGATATTCCACCGCGTACCGTGCCGATCCGGACCAGTTCATGTTCTGGAGCGTCCACGACCACCCGGACGGCCGCAACCGGGCGGGGTCCGGCCACCAGCGCGGTGCGCAGCGTGGCGGCCGACTCCATGTCGACCGCGAGGGCGCCGGTGGCCAGCAGCTCGGACCGCTCGTGACCGCGCACGACGTGGTCGGACCCGGCCAGCGGGCCGGTGTGCACGGTGCGCCCGGGAACCGCCCGGGTCAGCGCCTTCACCAGCAGTTCCGGGCCGGTGCACACGGTGGTGCCGTCCGGACCGGCCGCGTCGCCGCGGGTCTCCTCCGCCACGACCAGGTCGCCGGGGTGCATCCCGGGCGCGAGGCCGGCGCAGAAGCCGGAGGCGACGACGACGGCGTCCCGCCAGGGCTCCTCGGCGAGCGCCCGGGAGACGGCCCGGCGGGCACGGTCCGGGCCCATGCCCGTGCGCACCACGGTGAACGGGCCGGAGGCCCCGGAGCGTCCGCCGCTGCGCAGGGCGAGCTGCTCGATGCCGAGCGCGCAGGCGATCAGCAGCGGCGGTGAGGAGAGCGCGGCCTCCGGCTCCTGGCTCATCCGCCCTCCCGGGAGACGACCGGCTCGCCGTTCACGTAGCGGCCCAGCGCCGTGAGCGGGAACACCAGCCGGTAGAGGTGGTAGTTGATGGAGAAGTCCCAGGGGAATCCGGTACCCGTGAACCAGGGCTCGTCCCAGGTGCCGTCCTCGCGCTGGGTGTCGGTGAGCCAGGCGACGCCCCGTTCGACGGTCTTCGACTCGCGCTCGCCGGCCGCGAGCAGGGCGAGGAGCGCCCAGGCGGTCTGCGAGGCGGTGGAGGTCCCGTGGCCGATCCAGGGCCGTTCGTGGTACGAGCGCAGGTCCTCGCCCCAGCCTCCGTCGTCGTTCTGCACGGACTCGAGCCAGGCGACGGCCCGGCGGATCGCCGGGTGCGATCCGGGCAGGCCGGCCGCGGTGAGGGCCGGGACCACCGAGCCCGTGCCGTAGATGTAGTTGACGCCCCAGCGGCCGAACCAGGCGCCGTTCGGCTCCTGTTCGGCGAGCAGCCACTCAACTCCCCTGCGGGTACGGGGGTGTCGGGCCCTGCCCTCGTAGGCGAGCATCTCGACCATGTGGGCGGTGACGTCGGCGGAGGGCGGGTCGATCACCTCGCCGAAGTCGCAGAACGGCAGCCGGTTGGGGAGGGGGCTGGTGTTGTCGGCGTCGAAGGCGCCCCAGGCCCCGTTCCTCGACTGCATGCCGAGGCTCCAGCGGCCCCCGCGGGCGATCGCGGCCTCGACCCGGGCGGGGTCGGGGTGCTTCACCCGGCGCAGTGCCAGGATCACCTCGGCGGTGTCGTCGATGTCGGGGTAGTTGTCGTTGTGGAACTCGAACGCCCAGCCGCCCGGCGGGAGTCCCGGCCGGCGCACGGCCCAGTCGCCGCGCTTGACGATCTCCTCGGCGAGCATCCAGTCGGCGGCCTTGACCAGGGCCGGATGGTCCGGCGGCAGGCCCGCGTCGGCGAGGGCGATCGTGGCCAGGCAGGTGTCCCAGACCGGCGACTGACACGCCTCGATCATGCGGGAGCCGTCCTCCCGCCAGACGGCGAAGCGGTCGAGGGACTCCAGTCCGGCGCGCATGACCGGGTGGTTCAGGTCGTAGCCGAGCAGATGGAGGGCAATGACCGAGTAGACGGCCGGGGGCTGGATGCCGCCCCAGCAGCCGTCGTTCTCCTGGCGTTCGACGATCCAGCGGGCGGCGACCTTCATGGCGGCCTCGCGCAGCCGCCGGGGCGCGACCCGGTGGTACAGGTGCATCGCCTTGTCGAGGCGCTGGAAGAGGCCGTCCCAGCTGGTCGCGGGAGCCGGCGGCCTGGGCGGGTTGGGCCGGGCCGGGTCGGTGTGCAGCTCGTCCAGCGGGAAGGGCGCGGGCCGCACCGGCCGCTTGGCGGAGACCACCGTGAGCGGCACGATGGTCTGGCGGGCCCAGCAGCCGAAGTCGTAGATGTTGAGCGGGAACCACTTCGGCAGGTAGATCAGCTCGGGCGGCAGTTCGGGCAGGTCCTCCCAGCGCCACCAGCCGAACAGGGCGAGCCAGATCCGGGTGAAGACCCGGGCGGCGGCGATCCCGCCCCGGTCGCGGACCCAGGCGGAGGCGCGCGCCATGTGCGGGGCGTCGGGGAGGTCCCCGGCGAGCCGCAGCGCGACGTAGGCCTCGATGGTGGCGGAGAGCTCGCCGGGCCCGCCGTGGAACGTGGGCCAGGTGCCGTCCTCGTGCTGCCGCCCGCGGATGTGCAGGGCGGCGGCGCGGGTGGTCTCGGCGTCGAGGATGCCCAGGAACTGACGGAGCAGCAGGTCCTCGGCGTCCATGGTGACGTTGGTCTCCAGGTCGCCCTTCCACCAGCCTTCGGCGTCCTGACGGTCGAGCAGATGTGCGATGGAGCGCTCGGCGGCCCGGGCCGCGGCCTCGTCGAGGCCGCTCCGCACGGGCGCGGTACCGGATGTTTCGCTGGCCGAGGCCGCCCGGGGGCCCACGGCCCCGGCGCTTCCGTCGGTCGTCGCTGTCATGGCTTCCCCTTCGTGCAGTCGGATTCTGCTTCTTCGGGTCTGCCGTCGGCCGGCGCCGGGTGGCGCCGGCCGGCGACTGCGAACTCATATCAGGGTGATGGTGATCATCTCTTCCGTACGACGACGAAGTCGGCGAGTGCGGTGAGCTGGGCCCTGACCCGCTCGGGCATGTCCACCTCGTGCAGCGCGCCGATGGCGACGGCGTGCTGACGGCGGGCCTCCTGGGAGGTCCACTCCCGGCCGCCCGCCTCCTCGATGAGCGCCGCCCGGGTGGCGAACTCCTCCTCGGAGAAGGAGTCGAAGTCGTTGCTCTTGGCGTCGGCGGCGAGCAGTTCGCCGAGCCGCTCGGAGGCCGGTCCGCCCGCGGCGAGGGCGGCGACGACCGGCAGGGACTTCTTGCGCTGGCGCAGGTCGCTCCAGGTCTGCTTGCCGGTGGACTCCGGGTCGCCCCAGATGCCGAGAAGGTCGTCGACGGCCTGGAAGGCGAGGCCGAGGTGGTAGCCGTACTCCTCCAGCTTGTCCGCCGTGCGGTCGTCGGCGCCGCCGAGGACCGCGCCGATGGAGACCGCGCAGGCGAGCAGGGCGCCCGTCTTGTTGCCCTCCATCTCCAGGCACTCCTCGACGGTGACCCGCTCGCGGTGCTCGTAGGAGATGTCCTGGGCCTGGCCGTCGATCAGCTTGCGGGTGGCGGTGGTCAGGCGGCGGGTGGCGCGGCCGGCCTCGACGGTGCCGAGTTCGAGGAGCAGCTCGTTGGCCAGTGCGAACAGGGCGTCGCCGACGAGGATCGCCTGGGCGGGGCCGTGCACCTTCCAGACCGTGTCGCGGTGGCGGCGCTGCTCGTCGCCGTCCATCAGGTCGTCGTGCAGCAGCGAGAAGTTGTGGACGAGCTCCACGGCGACGGCGCCGGGGACGCCGACCTCGGGGGCCGCACCGGCCGCCTCGGCGGAGAGCAGCGCGAGCGCCGGGCGGACGGCCTTGCCGCCGTCGCCGTCGGCCGGGTTGCCCTGGGCGTCGATCCAGCCGAAGTGGTAGGCGGCCACGGTGTCCATCGGGGGTGCGAGCCGGTCGACGGCGGCCCGCAGCACAGGGGTGGACAGGGTCCGTCCCCGCTCCAGCAGGGCGGTCACGTCCTCGGTGTCGACGACCGGATTCACCGGGGGCACTGTCGGCACGGTTTCTCCTCTTGTTCCAGTACTCACACTCATACCGCCTCCTGCAGCGGGTGTTCATGGCGGCGGCCGAGGGCGGAGAGCGCGGCACCCGCGGCGCTGAAACCGCTGCGGACGGCGCCCTCCATGGTCGCGGGCCAGCCGGTGGCGGTCCACGCGCCGGCCAGGTACAGGCCGGGAGCATGGGTGCGGGCGCCGGGACGGAGCCGGCCGACGCCCGGGCTGGGAGCGAACGTGGCCGTACGCTCCCGGGTGACGAAGAAGTCGCGGATGCCGGCGCCACGGGCGGCGGGCAGCAGGCGCTCCAGTTCCGGGAGGTACCGGGCGCGCAGGTCGGCGACCGGCAGGTCGACGTCGTCCTGGGCGGCGGACTGCGAGACGGCGAGGTACTGGCCGCCGCCCTTCAGTCCGGAGGAGTCCGTGCGGTCGAAGACCCACTGGACCGGGGTGCCGAGCGCGGCGAAGAAGGGCTGCCGGAGCACCTTGCGGTCGTAGACCACGTGCACGTTGAGGATGGGCGCCGTGCCGATGTCGAGCAGCCGGTCGGGGTCGTCGAGCGCGCCCTCGGGCAGCAGGTCGCGGGTCTCGCGCTGCGGTACGGCGAGGACGACGGCGTCGGCCTCGATCCGCTCCCCCGGCACCTCGACGGTCCAGCGCCCGGATTCGGCCCGGGTGATGCGCTCGGCCTTGGTGCGCAGGGCGGTGCGCACGCCGAGGGAGTCGAGGGCCTTGCCGGCCAGGGTGTCGTGGAGCTCGCCGAGGGGGACGTGGGCCCATCCGATGTCGGCGGCGCCGGGCTCGGAGAGCAGCCCGGTCTTGAAGACCATGGCGGCCAGGCCCATCGAGGCGTGCGGGGCGGTGGCGTTGAGGGTGGCGACGCCGACCAGGTCCCAGAGAGCCTCGATGGTGCGGGCGGACTGGCCGTGCCGGCCGAGCCAGGTCGCGAAGTCGATGCCGTCGAGGGCGGGGTCGGCGGGGTCGAGCGACTTCAGCGCGAGGGCGGCGCGGCCGACGCTCGCGCGTTCGGCGAGGGAGAGGTGCGGATACGTGGCGAGGCTGGCGGCCAGGTGGAGCGGTACGGGCAGGCCGCTGCGGCGCAGCCGTCCGAGCCGGGGTCCCCGGGGGTGGGCGACGTCGAGGACGGGGACGTCCAGGCGGCGCTGCAGCGGCGCCAGCGCGGCGCCTTCGACACGGTCGAGGAACCAGCGGTAGGCGGTGCAGCAGCGCAGGTAGACGTGCTGGCCGTTGTCGACGGTCAGTTCGCCGCGCCGGAAGGAGAAGGCGAGCCCGCCCAGCCGGGGGCGGCCTTCGAGCAGGGTGACCCGCACGCCGCTGTCGGCGAGCTGGAGGGCGGCGGTGATGCCGGCGAGTCCGCCGCCGACGACGACGGCGTGCGGCGGGCGGTCGGTGTCGGTCCGCGCGGTCGCGGGGCGGCGGGCGCCGTCGTCGTCGGTCATGCCGCCTCCCCTCGGGCCGTCGCAGTCATGGACGCACCCGAGCGCTCCGGGGTTGCGTGGTCGCCGTGCGTGTGCGGGCGCATCAGGCACGCCTCCTGACGGTGCGCCGGGAGACGTGACGGGTGTCGAGACCGGACAGGCCGCGGACGGCGACGTACGCCTTCTCGTGGCCGGGCAGCGAGACCCGTCCGCGCAGGACGGCCTCGGGGTCGCGCTCGATCCGGTCGAGCAGCCGCCGGTAGATGCCGGCCATGGCGGCGACGCAGGCGCCGCTGCGCCGGTCGAGCATGGGCAGGAGCCGGTACCCCTCGGCGAACAGGGCCCGTGCGCGGCGGACTTCGAAGTGGACGAGGCCGGCGAAGTCGGCGCCGGCGGGCGGGGTGTCGCTGCGGAAGCCCTCGCCGCAGCCGAACTTGGCGAGATCGTCGGCGGGCAGGTAGGTGCGGCCGTTGCCGGCGTCCTCCCGTACGTCCCGCAGGATGTTGGTGAGCTGGAGCGCCAGGCCCAGGGTGTCGGCGTACTCGGCGGCCCGCTCCACGCCCTGCGCGCCCGGCTGGGTGCCGAACACGCCGAGCGAGAGCCGGCCGATGGCACCGGCGACGCACCGGCAGTAGACCTTCAGGTCGTCCCAGGTCTCGTAGGTCTCGCCGCGCACGTCCATGAGGACGCCGTCGATCAGTTCGTCGAGTCCGTCGAGCGGGATCGGGAAGCGTCGCGAGGCGTCGGCGAGGGCCACCGCCACGGGGTCGGTGTCGTCCTCGTCGACGTCGCCCTTGCGGATCCGCTCCAGCAGGGCGCGGGTCCCTTCGAGGCGGTCCTGCTTGACCTCGGGCGCGAGGCCCCCGTCGCCGATGTCGTCGACCCGCCGGGAGAACGCGTACAGCGCCGACATGGCCTGCCGCTTCTCGACCGGCAGCAGTCGGATCCCGTAGGCGAAGTTGCGGGCCTGCTGTCCGGTGACGGCCTCGCAGTAGCTGTACGCGGCCTGTACCGGCGCCGACACCTGCGTCTGTCCCTCCACGGTCCGGCTCACCCCTCTCTCCGCGCCGCGAGCAGGACCGTTCCGGCTCGGCGCATCAGACTCGGTTTGGTGGGCTTGGGAGCACGCGCCAGCACGTCGAACCCGGCGGCGGCGATCGCGTCGAGCGCGGCGTGCCCGCCTGCCGCGAACCCGGCGAGCAGCAGACGCAGCCTGCCGTGGACGCTGCCCACCAGCGGCGTGCCGTCCGCCAGCAGCGCGCGGGCGCGTGCGGCCTCGAAGGCGATCAGGGAACGCACCGACGCGCCGGCGGTGGGCCGGGCGAGGTCGTCCTCGGTGACGTGGAAGCGCTTCAGGTCCTCGGCGGGCAGGTAGATCCGGTCCCGGCCGAGGTCCTCGGCTACGTCCTGGAGGTGCTCGACGATCTGCAGGGCGGTGCAGATCGCGTCGGAGCGACGGATCCGCTCGGGGGTGGCGGTGCCGGTGACGCCCAGGACGATCCGGCCGACGGGGTTCGCGGAGAGCTCGCAGTAGGCGAGGAGGTCGTCGTAGGTCTCGTAGCGGCGCACCAGCTGGTCCTGGCGGTTCGCGGCGAGCAGGCCGAGGAACGGCTCGGGGGTGAGGCCGCGGCGGCGCACGGTCGGCTGGAGGGCCCGCAGCAGCGGGTGACGGGGCGTGGAGTCGAAGACACGGCGCAGGTCGGTCTCGAGGGCGTCCAGCATCACGCCGCGGTCCTCGGCGTCCCCGGGCGCGACGCCGAGCAGGCGGGCGTCGGCGCCGCCGGGTGCGAGGTCGCCGTCGCCGATGTCGTCGACGAGGCGGGCGTAGCCGTAGGCCGCCATGAGGTCGTCGCGCCAGGCGCGCGGCAGGAAGAAGGGGGCCACGGGGAAGTTCTCGTCCGCGGCCTTGTCGAGCGTGGTGCGCGGGGTGGCATCGGGGCGCGCCTGCCGGACTCGCGTCACCGGGCGCTGCCCGACGCGGGGACGGCGACACCCTCGTGGAGCTGGAGATTTCGCGTCATGGCCGTCACATCTCCTGTTCTACACTGCCGATCCAATCCATCCTATTTCGGACACGCCACCGGGCCTCCCCGGAGGGATCGCCGCCTGACGGCCGGGATGCCTAGGGAGTATCGCCCCACTTGCCACGAATCAGCACCGGTACAGCTTACGTTGTACAACGCCCAGTGCCGCGTCGGGGTGCTGGGCTCATTGCGAAAACATCACCCGTCGCGCCAACCTTCCCGCAGGGCACGGGAGTTCACGCATCCGTGACCTTGGCGCGGGCGTCCCGCGCGGCGCGGCCGACCCGCGCGCCGGAGACGACCATGGCGAGGGTGCTCTCGACGACGTCCTCCCGGCGCTGTGCGGGAAGCCGCCGCAGCGGCCCTTCGAGCAGGAGGAGTGACAGTCCGTGCACGGCCGAGCACGCGGCGGCCTCGGCCGCGGTCCGGCACGCGGGCAGTACGCGGCGGGCCCGGGCCAAGGCCGCGAGCGCGTCCGTGAGCAGGGTGAACGCGCGGATCTCCGGTTCCGGCCGGGGCGCCCGCCCGCCCGGGTTCCACTCCTCGCCGCAGGCGGGCCGGGGAGTGCAGAACGCCGCCCGGAAGAGGCCGGAGTGGTCCAGGGCGAAACCGACGTAGGCGCGGCCGAGGGCGGCGAGCCGCAGCTCGGCCGCCGTGGCGGGGTCGTCGGCACCCGGGGCGCCGTCGGCGGCCCGCTCCATCGCCTCGGCGAGCTCCCGCTGGGCGTGGGCCTTGACGGCTCCGAGCAGCTCGCCCTGGCCGTCGAAGTGCCGGTAGGCGGCGGTGGGCGAGACGCAGACGCGACGGGCGGCCTCCCGCAGCACGACCCGTTCGGGGCCGCCTTCGCGGGCGAGGTCGACGGCGGCGCA
Organism: Streptomyces sp. JL2001; assembly: GCF_050917515.1. NCBI lineage: Bacteria > Bacillati > Actinomycetota > Actinomycetes > Kitasatosporales > Streptomycetaceae > Streptomyces > Streptomyces sp. JL2001. The sequence continues at coordinate 1,348,483 of NZ_CP169421.1, forward strand.
GATCAGCGCGTTGCGCAGGTCGCCGTGGTGGTAGGACTTTCCCCCCGAGATCGCTGCCATGGGCTCATCCTGCCCGATGTTGACCGCATGAACATTCCGGGCGGGGGCGCGACGCGCCCGGAAGCGGACACCCCCCGCCGGCAGGGCCGACGGGGGGTGCTCGACGTGGTACGGGACCGGTTCGCGGGCGGGGCCCGGGCCGGCTACTTCCCGGTCTCGCGCTCGTAGGCCCGCAGGACCTCTTCGGTCGGACCGTCCATCAGCAGCTCGCCCTTCTCCAGCCAGAGCACGCGGTCGCAGGTGTCCCTGATGGACTTGTTGCTGTGACTGACCAGGAAGACCGTGCCGGCCTCCTTGCGGAGCTCGCGGATGCGCTCCTCGGAGCGGATCTGGAAGGCGCGGTCACCGGTCGCGAGCGCCTCGTCGATCATGAGGACGTCGTGGTTCTTGGCGGCGGCGATGGCGAAGCGGAGCCGGGCGCCCATGCCGGAGGAGTACGTCCTCATCGGCAGGCTGATGAAGTCGCCCTTCTCGTTGATGCCGGAGAAGTCGACGATCTGCTGGTAGCGCTTGCGGATCTCCTCCCGGCTCATGCCCATGGCGAGGCCGCCGAGTATCACGTTGCGCTCGCCGGTCAGGTCGTTCATCAGCGCCGCGTTGACGCCGAGGAGCGAGGGCTGGCCGTCGGTGTAGACCTTGCCGTGCTCGGTGGGGAGCAAGCCGGCGATCGCACGCAGCAGCGTCGACTTGCCCGAACCGTTGGTGCCGATGAGGCCGATGGCCTCGCCGCGGTAGGCCGTGAAGGAGACCCCGCGCACGGCGTGGACATTGCGGACTCCGCGCGAGGCGGTCTGGCCGCCTCCCTTGCCGCGGCCGAGGATCCGGCTCAGTGCGGCCGTGGCGCTGCCCTTGCCGCCGCCTCCGCCGTTGACCCGGTAGACGATGTGGACGTCGTCCGCGATGACCGTGGGGATGCGTTCCCCGGTGCCGTTGTCAGCCACGGCCGTACCTCTCTTCGGCCTTCCAGAAGTAGACGAAGCCGGCGAGCCCGACGAGCGCGGCCCAGGCGAGCGCCGCGATCCAGACGTGCGGCGGCAGGTTCGCGGAGTCGTAGCCGTCGATCAGGGCGAACCGGATCAGGTCCATGTAGATGGCCGCCGGGTTGTACATGAGGACATCGGCGATCCAGGCCGGCTTGTCCGCGAGCATCACCGGGATGGAGAACATCACGCCCGAGCCGTACATCCAGGTGCGCATGATGAACGGCATCAGCTGGGCGAGGTCCGGGGTCTTGCTGCCCAGCCGCGCCATGATCAGGGCGAGTCCCACGTTGAAGACGAACTGCAGCGCCAGCGCGGGCAGCATGAGCAGCCAGCTGAGCGAGGGGTAGCTGCCGAAGGCGACCGCGATCGCGATCAGCACGACCATCGAGAACAGCAGCTGCTGGAGCTGCTGGAGCGCGAAGGAGATCGGCAGCGAGGCCCGGGGGAAGTGCAGCGCCCGCACCAGACCGATGTTGCCGGCGATCGCCCGGACGCCCGCCATCACCGAGCTCTGGGTGAAGGTGAACACGAAGACGCCGGTGACCAGGAACGGGATGTACACCTCCCGCGACATGCCCCGGTCGGCGTTGAGGATCAGTCCGAAGATCAGGAAGTAGACCAGCGCGTTGAGGAGCGGGGTCACGACCTGCCACAGCTGCCCGAGCTTGGCCTGGCTGTACTGCGCGGTGAGCTTCGCCTGGGAGAAGGCCAGGATGAAGTGGCGCCGCCCCCACAGCTGGCGGATGTACTCCAGGAGCCCCGGGCGGGCACCGCTGACAGCCAGGCCGTACTTCGCGGCCAGCGCGGCCGGGGTCAGGCCGTCGTCAGCGGACGGCGGGGCGCTCGTCGCGACCGCGCCGTCGTGGGTTGTGTCACTCACAAGTCGAAACTTTCGTATTCAAGATGCGCGGCAAGTCGGGGGCACGCCGTCAGACGACGGGCGGGCGTCCCAGTCGGGTCAGCCGCCACACCGTACGCCACTTCATGGGACGGCGCGGTCCGCAGGGAGCGGTCCAGCCCTCCCGGAAGCCGCCGAACCATGCCTTGAGGGCGGGAACGGAGGGCCGCCGTGCCAGCGTGAGGAGCAGCCAGACGCCGAGATAGACCGGCACCAGGGGTGCGGGCAGATTGCGGCGAGCCAGCCACACTCGATTGCGAGCCACGTTGTAGTGGTAGGTCGCGTGCCGGGACGGCGGAGTGGTGGGGTGGAGCAGCACCATGTCGGAACGGTAGTCGATCATCCAGTCGGCGTCGAGGGCCCGCCAGGCGAGATCCGTCTCCTCATGGGCGTAGAAGAACGCGTCCGGCAGCCCGCCGACCTCGGTGAACACCTTGCTGCGGACGGCGTTGGCGCCGCCGAGGAAGGTGGTCACGCGCGAGGAGCGCATCGGGTCGGCGGCACGCAGCCGCGGCACGTGGCGGCGCTGGGTCAGACCGGTCTCCGGGTCCGCGATCCGGAAGCTGATGATGCCGAGCCGCGGGTCGGCGGTGAACGCCTGGCGGACCAGCTCCCCGGTGTCGGCGTGGGCCAGCAGACCGTCGTCGTCCAGGAAGAGCAGAGCGTCCACGGGGCCGCACGGGCCACCGGGGCCGAAGGCCTCGATGCCGACGTTGCGGCCGCCGGGGATGCCGAGGTTCTCGGGCAGGTCGATGGTGTGGACCCCGTCCGGCACGCCGGTGACGGGGGCGCCGTTGCCGACCACCACGGTCTCGATCGGGTCGCCGTCCTGCTTGGCGACCGAGTCGAGGAGCGCGCGCAGGTCGTCGGGCCGGTTGCCCATGGTGATGATCACGGCGCCCAGCTTCATCGGCGTACTCACGCGGGTCCTCACTTCAGCCGGCTCGACGCCAGGATCGACACGAGATGCAGCACGGTCTGGAGCAGCGCGATGCCCGCCAGCACGGCGACTCCGAGCCGCGTGAAGAACAGGTCGCCGCGCATCTGGTCCACGACCGCCAGGACCAGGATCAGCAGGGACGCCTCGACGCCGAGCACCAGGCGGTGGAACTTCAGCGCGGCGGCGGCCCTGCGGGCCAGCGCCATGCCGGACGAGCGCGGCTCGGACGCCGCCTCCTTGACCGGCGGCAGACCGCCCTGGTGCCGGGCCACGCCGACCAGGTCCGTCTCGGCCTTGATCAGGATGGCGCCGAGTGCGGCCAGGGTGCCGAGGAAGGCCCAGAGCCAGTCGATCCGTCCCGTGCCCCACAGGTCGGAGGCGCGGAGGCCGAAGCCGACCAGGACCGCGGCGTCGCACAGGTAGGCGCCGACCCGGTCCAGGTACACGCCGCCGAGCGAGAACTGCTGCTTCCAGCGGGCGATCTCGCCGTCGACGCAGTCGAGCAGCAGGTACAGCTGGACCATCAGCACGCCGAGCACGGCGCCCCAGATGCCCGGCACGAGCAGTGCCGGGGCGGCGAGGACGCCGAAGAGGGTCATCAGGTAGGTCAGCTGGTTGGGCGTGACCCGGGTGTTCACCAGGTGGCGGTCGATGCGCAGCGAGATCTCGCGCATGTAGAGGCGGCCGGCCCAGTGCTCACCGCTCCGCCGGTCCTTCACACCGGGAGGGTGAACGACCGGGCGGAGCTCAGCTACCGATGGCTTTTGCATAGTCGGCGTACGCGTCCCTGATCTGGTCGTCGGACAGGTCGAGGTGTTCGAGGATGGTGAAGCGGCCCGGCCGGGTCTGCGGGGCGAAGGACACCGCCCGGACGAACTCGTCCACGCTGAAGCCCATCTCCTCCGGCAGGACCGGGAGCCCGTGCCGGCGCAGCGTCTCGACGATCCGCAGCGAGCCGTCCACGGCACCGCGCAGGTGCATCGCGAAGGCCGCGCCCAGGCCGCACTGCTCGCCGTGGCTGGCCGCCCGCTGCGGGAAGAGCAGGTCGAAGGCGTGGCTGATCTCGTGGCAGGCACCCGAGGAGGGGCGCGTGTCACCGCTGATCGACATGGCGATGCCGGACATGACCAGGCCCTCGGAGAGGGTGACGAGGAAGTCGTCGTCGCCCACGCCGCCGGGGTGGCGGAGCACGGCCTCGCCGGCGCTGCGTGCCATGGCCGCGGCCAGGCCGTCGACCGGCTCGCCCGTCTCGCGGTGGGAGAGCTCCCAGTCCGCGATGGCGGAGAGGTTGGAGACCGCGTCCCCGATGCCGGAGCGCACGAAGCGCGCCGGGGCGTCCCTGATCACGTCGAGGTCGATGACCAGCGCGATCGGGGTGGGCACTCCGTAGGAGCCGCGCCCGTTGTCGTTGTCCAGGGTGGAGACCGGCGAGCAGATGCCGTCGTGCGACAGGTTCGTGGCGATGGCGACCAGCGGCAGCCCGACCCGGGCGGCCGCGTACTTGGAGACATCGATGATCTTGCCGCCGCCGAGGGCCACCACGGCGTCGTACCGCTTGCCGCGCATGGCGTCGGCGAGCTTCACGGCCGCGTCGATGGTGCCGCCCTCGACCGGGTACCAGTCCGCGCCGGGGAGCTCCGGGGCGAACCGGTCACGCAGCTTCAGGCCGGAGCCGCCGCTGATCGCGACGGCGATCCGGCCGTTGCTGGAGATCCGCTGGTCCGCCAGGAGCGCGGACAGGTCGTCCAGCGCTCCCCGGCGGATGTCGACGACGACCGGCGACGGAATGAGCCGGGTCAGTACTGGCACGCGATGTCACGGCCCTTCGCCAGGTCGTCGTGGTTGTCGATCTCGACCCACTTGACGTCGCCGATGGGCGCCACGTCGACGGTGAAGCCGCGGTTCACGAGCTCCTGGTAGCCGTCCTCGTAGTAGAGGTCGGGGTCGCGCTCGAAGGTGGCCTTCAGGGCGTCGGCGAGCTCTTCGGCGGCCTCGGGCTCGATGAGGGTGACACCGATGTACTCGCCGGTCGCGGTGGCCGGGTCCATCAGCTTGGTGATCTTCTGCACGCCCTTGCCCTCGGCGGTGATGACCTTCATCTCCTCGTCGGCGAGGTTCTTCACCGTGTCGAGGGCGAGGATGATCTTCTGGCCGTCGCCGCGGGCGGCGAGGAGGGTCTTCTCGACGGAGACCGGGTGCACGGTGTCGCCGTTGGCGAGGATGACGCCCTTCTTCAGGACCTCACGGGCGCACCACAGGGAGTAGGCGTTGTTCCACTCCTCGGCCTTGTCGTTGTCGATCAGCGTGATGCTGACGCCGTAGGCGGCCTCCAGGGCCTCCTTGCGGGCGTAGACGGCCTCCTTGCGGTAGCCGACGACGATGGCGACGTCGGTGAGGCCGACCTCGGCGAAGTTCTTCAGAGTCAGGTCGAGGACGGTGGTGTCACCGTCGACAGGCACGAGGGCCTTCGGGAGCGTGTCGGTGTAGGGGCGCAGACGCCGTCCGGCACCGGCTGCCAGAACAAGGCCAATCATGCTGTTTCTCCTTCGTCATGTACGGCAGGTGCTCCGGAGGACACCCAGAAGCGGATGGATTCCACGAGCACCACGAGCGCGACGGCGACCGCGAGGGCGGTGAGCGCCAGGGTGAAGTCGTTGCCACGGCTCGCCAGCAGGGCGGCGAGGACGGTCACCACGAGCGTGCGGCCCTCGTGACCGCCGATGGTGCGCACCAGCCAGGCGGGCGGCGCGCCGGTGCCGCCGCGGATGCGGTACACCGTGTCGTAGTGATGGTAGGCGACGGCCGCGACCAGCCCGAATGCGGCGGGAAGCGCCCCGTCGGCGTCCGCCTTGACGGCGAGGACGAGGACGGTGGTGTACTCCGCGGCCCGGAAGACCGGGGGGACGAGCCAGTCGAGGGCGCCCTTGAGCGGGCGGGCGACGGCCAGGCCGGCGGTCACGACGTAGATCGCCGCGACGGCGATGAGGCGCGCGTCACCGAAGGGGACGAAGACCGCGCCGGCGATCATGAGCACGGCGCCCAGCACGGCGACGTAGAGCGGTCCGACGGCCCCGGTCCGGCCGCGCAGCAGCCGGGCCAGGAGCTCGGCGAGCGGGCCGGAGTCGGCGAGGTCGGCGAGCGCGCGGGCGGCCCGGTCGGTCCGCTTCGCCTTGCGGGTCAGGGACCGCAGCACGCGTCCCGCGGTGGTGTAGAGGGCGCCGAAGGCGCAGCCGGCGAGGAGCGCGTAGAACACGATCCGCGGGGTGGTGAGCGCGGTGAGGACCGCGATCATCGCCCAGCGCTCGCCGATCGGCAGGATGATCATCCGGCGGAGCCAGACGGTCCAGCCGACGCCGTCGAGCCGGCTGGAGAGGGCCGCGGTGGGGCTGGTGTTGGCCGTCGCGTCGTGGTTGGCCTCGTTGAACGAGAAGTCGACGACGTGCCGGCAGGTCATCAGGACCATCGAACCGAGCGCGAGGGCCCAGACGTCGTCCCCGTCCCGGGCGGCGCCGAGGGCGAGCCCCGCGTAGAAGGCGTACTCCTTGGCGCGGTCGAAGGTGGCGTCGAGCCAGGCCCCCATCGTCGAGTACTGCAGGGAGTAGCGGGCCAGCTGCCCGTCGGTGCAGTCCAGGACGAAGGAGACGAGGAGCAGGACGCCCGCGGCGACGTAGCCGGCGCGCTCACCGGTCGCGGCGCAGCCGGCCGCGACGAGCGCGGTGAGCAGCGAGGCGGTGGTCACCTGGTTCGGGGTGAGCCCGCGGCGCGCGCACCAGCGGGCGATGTAGCGGGAGTAGGGGCTGATGCAGAAGGTGGTGAAGAAGCCGTCGTGGGCCTTCACGGCGGAGCGCAGGCGGACGGCCTCGTCGTCGACGGCCGCGACGGCGGCGCGGGCCGCGTGGGCGGCCTCGGCGTCGGCCGGTACGGCGGCGACGAGGGTGCCGAGCTGCGGCCGGTGCACGGCGACGCCTTCGGCGTCGAGGGCGTCGGCCAGGGCGTCGGGCAGGTTCTCGGCCGCCGGTGCGGTGGTGGTGCCCTCGGTGCCGGCGCCGTCCGCGGTGGTGCCGTCCGTGCCTCGCACCCCGACGGGGGCGCCGGTCAGGGCACGGGCCAGCGCCGGGCGGGCCTCGCTCTGCGCGGTGAGGGCGCCGGGCGCGGCGGCGGCGGGGAAGCGGGGGTCGGTGAGGGCCAGCCGCAGCGCGTGGAGGTGTCCGACGAACCGGGGGTCGACGACGGCGACCCGCTCGCCGGCCGGTACGGCGGCGAGCAGCGGGCCCGTCTCGTGGGGACCGGAGGCGACCCTGACGTCGAAGCCGAGCGACCTCAGATCGCCGTCGAGCGACGATCCGGGTACCGGCGGACCGGTGAGGATGGCGGTCGACAGGACGAACTCACTCCTTGGAGCTGACGGGCGGGCCCTCGGGGCCCGGGGGCACGGCCTCGGGCACGGCGATCCGGCCCGGCACGGGGCGGCGGCACGTCGGCTGAGGCTATCGGATGAACGAAAGCGCGAGTTCACCGAGGCTTTGCGGGGAGGACTCCCCCGGTGCCCCCGCGCCCGTGCGCGGGTGCGCCTCTCCGCACGGAGATCATCATGGGCGATCGGCGCCCCGGCTCACAAACCGCGCCCGCGGCGCTCGCGAGCGGACCGGCGCGGGGGCCGCCGGAACGATCTCGGCGGATCCCTGACCTGCGGGCATCACCGCAGGTCAGGGCATATGACAACGGTGTTCAATGCCGTGTTGCGGATACCCCTCCCCCGTAGTTCACTTGCCAGTCGGGGCACGGAGACGACACGACCGGGAGGCCTTGTCATGGGGGCTGGACACGACCACGGGCATCACCACGGAGGACCGCCGCCGACCGGCACGGCCGCCGCGGCCCACAAGGGGCGGCTGCGCATCGCGCTCGGCATCACGCTCTCCGTGATGGTGGTCGAGATCGTCGGCGGCGTGCTGGCCGACTCGCTGGCACTGATCGCCGACGCGGCCCACATGGCCACCGACGCGGTCGGGCTGGCGCTGGCGCTGCTCGCCATCCACTTCGCCAACCGGCCGCCGTCGGGGAACCGCACCTTCGGTTTCGCCCGGGCCGAGATCCTCGCCGCGCTCGCCAACTGTCTGCTGCTGCTGGTCGTCGGCGGCTACGTGCTGTACGAGGCGATCCAGCGGTTCCTCGAGCCGGTGGAGACCCGGGGCGGTCTCACGATCGCCTTCGCCCTCATCGGCCTGGTCGCCAACATGATCTCGCTCTCCCTGCTGGTGCGGGGCCAGAAGGACAGCCTCAACGTGCGCGGCGCGTATCTGGAGGTGCTCGCGGACGCGCTCGGCTCGGTGACGGTGCTGGTCTCGGCGGGCATCATCCTGGCCACGGGGTGGTCGTACGCGGACCCGATCGCGTCGATCGTCATCGGCCTCATGATCGTGCCGCGGACGGTGAAGCTGCTGCGCGAGACGCTGGACGTGCTGCTGGAGTCGGCCCCCAAGGGCGTCGACATGGCGGAGGTCCGGGCGCACATCCTGGCGCTCCCGGGCGTCGAGGACGTGCACGACCTGCACGCCTGGACGATCACCTCCGGGATGCCGGTGCTCTCCGCCCACGTGGTGGTGGACCAGGCCGCCCTGGACGCGGTCGGGCACGAGAAGATGCTGCACGACCTGCAGGGATGCCTCGGCTCGCACTTCGACGTGGACCACTGCACCTTCCAGCTGGAGCCGGCCGGCCACGCGGCCCACGAGGCGAAGCTGTGCCTGTGAACGCCCCGTTCCCGCCGCAGGGGCTCTGTTAATCTCCTCGCACGAACGTGAGGTGGAGAGGAGCTGAGGTTGATGACCGTCGCGATGGAGGCTGCCCCGTGCGGCAGCACCCGGTCCGGCTTCAGCCTCCGGGTCTCCGGCTGACCTGATCCCGGTTCTCCGAACCGGTCGTCAGCACGTCGGCCGGGGCCCTCACACACAAGGGTTCCCACGTTGTCCGACAACGCGCTCCACGACGCCTTCTTCGCCCTGCACCACGGTCTCCCGCGGCAGGGTCCGGGCTCCGACACCACCACCCGCCGCCTGCTCGCGCTCGCCGGCCCGCTCCCCGCGCGTCCGCGCGTGCTCGATCTGGGCTGCGGCCCCGGCCGCTCCGCACTGCTCCTGGCCGCCGAGGCCGGGGCCGAGGTGACGGCCGTCGACCTCCACCAGCCGTTCCTCGACGAACTGACGGCAGCCGCCGGCGCCCGCGGGCTCGGCGACCGCGTCCGCACGCTCCACGCCGACATGGGCGCGCTCTCCTTCCCCGACGGGTCCTTCGACCTGATCTGGGCCGAGAGCTCGGCCTACGTCGTCGGCTTCGACACCGCCCTCGCCTCCTGGCGACGGCTGCTCGCGCCCGGCGGCTCGCTCGTGCTCACCGAGTGCGAGTGGACCGTCGAGGAGCCGAGCGCGGAGGCCCGCGCCTTCTGGGAGCGGCACTACCGGCTCCGTACCACCGCGGCGAACACCGCGGCATCGGTGGCGGCCGGGTACCACGTCCTCGGGGTCGTCCCGCAGCCCGAGGGCGACTGGGCGGAGTACTACGGGCCGCTCGCCGAGCGGGCCGACGCCGCCGACCCGGCCGCGCCGGGGATGGCCGAGGCGCTCGCCGCGACCCGCGCGGAGCTCGCGGTGCGCCGCGACCACGGAGGCGAGTACGGCTACACCGGCTACGTCCTGCGGCCCGCCGACACCCGGTGGCGGACGCGGGAGGAGACGGCGGCCGACGTGCCCGCCGTACGGGAGATCAACGCGGCCGCCTTCGCGACCGCGGAGGAGGCCGCGCTGGTCGACGCCCTGCGCGCCGACGGCGAGGCCTGGCTGCCGGGCCTGTCGTACGTCGCGGAGGCGCCGGACGGCACGGTCGCGGCCCATGCCCTGATCACCCGGTGCCGGGTCGGGGACACCCCGGTGGCGGCGCTGGCGCCGGTGGCCGTGGCGCCCGCGTACCAGCGCGGGGGTGCCGGTCAGGCCGTCGTCCGGGCGGTGCTCGACGCGGCGCGGCTGCGGGGCGAGCGGCTCGTCCTGGTGCTCGGCCATCCGGAGTACTACCCCCGGTTCGGCTTCGTACGGGCGTCCGAGTACGGGATCAGGCCAGGTTTCGAGGTGCCCGATGCGGCCATGATGGCGCTCGCGCTCGGCTCGTCCGGCGCCGTACCCGCGGGGACGATCCACTATCCGGCGGCATTCGGCGTGTGACACACCTCCCGCTCCCGCCGCACCGGGTGTACTCCGGTGTGGTGGGAGCGGTGGTGTCCGGCCGCCGAAGTACGGACAAGCCGCTTTTGTACGGCAGACTGAAGGCGCCCCACCGGGCCGAGGACCGAAGCGAAGGATGGGTATGCCGACCACACCAGCGACCGCGGCGAAGAGCTCGCCGAACGGAGTCTCGTCGAACGCAGCGCCCGTGGGCGGCGCCCAGGCGTCGATCATGCTGGAGCTGGTCGACGAGGACGGCAACACCATCGGCACGGCGGAGAAGCTCGCCGCGCACCAGGCACCGGGGCAGCTGCACCGGGCCTTCTCCGTCTTCCTCTTCGACGAGTCCGGCCGGCTGCTGCTCCAGCGCCGGGCGCTGGGCAAGTACCACTCCCCCGGCGTCTGGTCGAACACCTGCTGCGGACACCCGTACCCGGGTGAGGCGCCGTTCGCGGCCGCCGCCCGGCGCACCTTCGAGGAGCTGGGCGTCTCGCCCTCGCTGCTCGCCGAGGCGGGCACCGTCCGCTACAACCACCCGGACCCGGCCTCGGGCCTGGTGGAGCAGGAGTACAACCACCTCTTCGTCGGGCTGGTGCAGGCCGAGCCGCGGCCGGACCCGGAGGAGATCGGGGAGACCGCCTTCGTGACCGCCGAGGAGCTGGCCGAGCGCCACGCGTCCGCGCCGTTCTCCGCCTGGTTCATGACGGTGCTGGACGCGGCGCGTCCGGCCGTCAAGGAGCTGACGGGTCCGGCCGGGGGCTGGTGAAGCCAGGCGGAACGTTTCCGGGAACGGGTCCCGGTCCGGGTGCCGGTACGGCCCCGTGCACCGGGACCGTACCGGCGAGCGGCAGTATCTCCGGCGCCGGCGCGGAGCCGGCCGGCGGCGCGGGCAGGGGCAGCGCGGCCCAGATGATCTTGCCGCCGCTCGCGGTGTGCTCCACGTCGCAGGCCCCGCCCGCCTCCAGCGCGATCTCCCGCACCAGGAGCAGGCCGCGGCCGCCCGTCTGACCCCAGTCCGCCTCCAGCGCCTTGGGCCGGTAGGGGTGGTTGTCCTCGACGGACACCCGGATCCACTCCGCGCCGATCGCCACCTCCACCGCGACCTCCGGGGAGAGCAGCGCCGCGTGCTTGACGGCGTTGGTGACCAGCTCCGAGATGATCAGGAGCAGGCCCTGCGCGGTATCCTCGTCGATGGGTACGCCCTGACGGACCAGCAGGTCGCGCACCGCGTGCCGGGCCTGCGGAACGGAGACGTCGACCGCGGGAGCGGTGAAGCGCCAGACACCTTCGTAGGACGGAGGCCGGGCGGGAACGCTTCCGCGGCTCCCCGTCGTCCGACTCCCACCCTCGTGCTCGATTGTCGCCACGAGGTCGAGTCTTGGGAACATAGGGGTCCGGACCGGCGTACTGACCAGAAGTCGACACTTATCGACCATCTTCTGATCGAGTGAGTATGCCAAAGTCAGTTTTTTGACTGCTCCTGATGTTCTTCTGACGCCTTCGGAGGGGTCTCTCCAGCGGGGGTCACCGGGACGACCATATCGACGATCCGCCGGCCCCCGACCCCGATGGCGATCAGGCCCAGTCCGTCGAAGAGCAGCGCCAGCGAGAAGAACACCCCGAGGACGTAGCGGCTGCTGTCGGGCCAGTCGAAGAGGACGAGCAGCCCGAGCAGCAGGCCGAAGGCTCCCTGCAGGAGGGTCCAGCCGAACTGCGGCCCGCGCACCACCACGCTGCCCACCAGCCGGAAGACCCCGCCGGTCAGGAAGAGGAGCGCGGCGAACATGGTCAACGCCTCGGCGGCCCCCTCCGGGTGGCGGATGACCACCACACCGGCCGCGATGTTCAGCGCCGCCACCACGACGGCGAGCCAGAAGTAGCTGGTGCCGCGCGACTCGATGGCGTGCAGCAGGCCCACGACACCGCCGATGAGCAGCAGCCAGCCGAACAGCAGCATCGAGGTGAGGGTGGCCAGCCCCGTGTAGACCAGGCCGACGATCCCACCGATGACGAGCAGGACGCCGAGGAAGGTGAGCCGGCCGAGGCTGCGGCTCAGCTTCTTCCCCTCGCGCACGGGATCGTGGTCGGGGCCGTACGGTTCCTGGACCATGCGCTCCTCCTCGTCGCGCCCCCTTCCTGATCGTACGTACGGGGTGCCCGGATAGCATCCGGCGCATGGAGCCGCAGTTGAAGCAGAGCGTCATCGACGGGGTCGCCACCGTCGTCATCTCGAACCCCGCGAAGCGGAACGCGATGACGGCGGCGATGTGGCGGGCGCTGCCCGGGCTGCTCGCCCCGCTCGCCGCCGACCGCGCCGTCCGCGCACTGGTCCTGACCGGCGAGGGCGGCACCTTCTGCGCCGGCGCGGACATCTCGACGCTCCGGGAGCCGGGCGACGAGCAGCAGACGCTCGCGGTCCGGGCCGAGGAGGCGCTGGCCGCCTTCCCCAAGCCGACGCTCGCCGCGGTCCGCGGCTACTGCGTGGGCGGCGGAAGCCAGCTCGCCGCGGCCTGCGACCTGCGCTTCGCCGAGGAGGGCGCGCAGTTCGGCGTCACCCCCGCGAAGCTCGGCATCGTCTACCCCGCCTCGTCCACCCGGCGCCTGGCCGCGCTCGTGGGACCGTCCGCCGCGAAGCACCTGCTGTTCTCCGGCGAGCTGATCGACACGGAGCGGGCCCTGCGGACCGGCCTGGTCGACGAGGTCCTGCCGACGGGCGAACTGGACAAGCGGGTGGCCGAGTTCGCCCGCGTCCTGGTCTCGCGCTCGCTGCTGACCCAGGCGGCGGCGAAGGAGTTCGCGAACGGCCGCACGGACCGGGACGCGCACTGGACGGAGCAGGCGCGCGGCAGCGGCGACACCGCCGAGGGGATCGCCGCCTTCCTGGAACGCCGCGCGCCCCGTTTCACCTACGGCGTCTGACGCATCCGCTCGCGGCCGGGCACTTCCGGGGTGTGCAGGACGCCGAGCACGCCTTCGAGTTCGGGCTCCCGCGCGTCCTCGACGGCATCGCGTCGTTCGTACGGGGCAGATAGCCGCGTCCCGTCGTCCGCATCCCGGCGGGCGGGGGCCGGCGCGGGCCCCCGCGGCGGCGGGTCAGTCGGCCTGGACGAGGACCTTCTCGGCCTGGCCTCGCCACAAGGCGACGATCTCGGCCGGGGCCTTGTCGGGCGAGCCGGCGTCGTACGGCGGCTGCGGGTCGTACTCGGTCAGCAGCTGGACCGTCTGCGCCGTCGCGTCGCCCGCGATCCGGCCGAGCAGGTGGAGGGCCATGTCGATGCCGGAGGAGACGCCGGCGGCGGTGACGTACTTGCCGTCGAAGACGACCCGCTCGCCGGTGGGCTCGGCGCCGAGGGGCACGAGCTCGTCGAGCGCGAGCCAGTGCGCGGTCGCCCGGCGTCCGGTCAGCAGGCCCGCGCCACCCAGGATCAGCGAGCCCGTGCAGACCGAGGTGGTCCAGGTGCTGGTGGCGTCGGCGGTACGGAGCCAGGCGAGGATCTCCGGGTCGTGCATCGCCTCGCGCGAGCCCGGCCCGCCGGGCACCAGCAGGATGTCCGGTCGGGGGACGTCGGCCAGGGCCCGGTCGGCGTGCAGGGCGAGCGTCCCCTGGTCGTTGCGGACCGGACCGGCCTCCTTGGCGACGAAGACGGTCTCGGACCCGGGGAGCCGGGCGAGGAGTTCGTAGGGGCCGACGGCGTCGAGGGACGTGAACCGGTCGTAGAGCAGGACGGCGATCTGCATGGTGCTGCCTTTCGGGCTCGGGACTTCGGGTCTCGGGACTTCGGGGTTCAGGACTTCGGGGTTCAGGGCGGTGCGGGTCAGCGGGCGGTGCCCACGGGCGCGTGGAACCGGCGGCGGTACTCCGCCGGTGTGCTCTCCAGGGTCTTGACGAAGGCGCGGCGCATCGCCTCGGGCGTGCCGTAGCCGGCCGCCCGGGCGACCTCCTGCACGCCGTCGGCGGTCTCCTCCAGGAGTCTGCGCGCGTGCTCGATCCGGACCCGGTCGACGTACCTGCCGGGCGTCGTGCCCGTCTCGGCCTGGAACGCGCGGGCGAAATGGCGCGGTGAGAGCCGGGCCCGGGCGGCCAGCGCCTCGACCGAGAGGTCGGCGTCGGGGTGCTCGGTGATCCACTGCTGGAGGTCGCGCAGGGGTTCGCGGCGGGCGGTCTGGGCGGCGAGCTGGGCGCTGAACTGCGCCTGGTTGCCCGGGCGGCGCAGGAAGACGACCAGATGGCGGGCGACGGTGAGCGCGGTGTCCCGCCCGAGGTCCTCCTCCACCAGGGCCAGCGCGAGGTCGATGCCCGCGGTGACGCCCGCCGAGGTGGCCAGCCGGCCGTCCCGGACGAAGATGGGGTCCGGGTCCACGTCGACCTCGGGGTAGCAGCGCGCGAGGTGGTCGCAGGCCACCCAGTGGGTGGTCGCCCGGTGGCCGTCGAGCAGCCCGGCCTCGGCGAGCAGCAGCGCCCCCGTGCACACCGAGACGAGCCGCTCGGCACGCGGGGCGTTCTCCCGCAGCCAGTCGACGAGGCGCGGGTCGGGCCGCCGCGTGCCCTCGCCGCCGGGGACGAGGAGGGTGTGCGGCGGGCCCGCGGCGACGGCCTCGGCGAGCGTGCCGTCCGGGAGGAGCCGCAGGCCGCTCTGGGTGCGGACGGGGCCGCCGTCGAGCGAGGCGGTGCGAATCGGATAGGCGCCCCGACCGGCGCGGCCGGCGCCGGCGAACACCTCCACCGGTCCGGTGACATCCAGGCTCTGCACGTCGTCGAAGAGGACGACGAGCACGGGTCGCTTCGTCATGGGTTCCATCCTTCGCGCGGCGGGAGAAGGCCGCAATGACGAAGAACCCACCTTTCCTGCCATGCGGAGGCCGGCTCCCGCCCCGCGGGGGCGACGCGGCCGGACCGGGCGGGAAGCCGCTCGCGGACCCCGGGGGTTCCAGTCATACCAACCAGTCGGTAACGTGCGGCCATGACCACTCTGCCGCCCCGCGCGGGACGCCGCTGCCACCACGTCATCAACCCGCTGCACTCGACGGTGTACTTCTCGCCGGACCTCGACACCGAGTTCAAGGCGCTCGGCTTCGAGGACGTGTCGGCCATGCGGCTCGCCTCGCGCAGCGCCGCGCTGGGCGCCGTCGGCGCCGGCACCGTCGCCGCGACCTTCTACAACTACAACGTCGAGCTGCTGGCACGGCACCTGCCGGCCGTCTGGGACATCGCCTCGCCGGAGGCGGTGATCGCGGCCCGGCTGCGGGCCGTCGACAGTACGCTGCGCCGGCTGCTGGGCGAGGAGGCGATCGCCTCGGCCGAGATGGCCGAGGCCGCCGAGCTCGCCCTGCGCGCCACCGAGGCGTGCACGCGGCACGGCCGGCCGCTCTACTCCGCCCACGCCGACCTGGCCGTGCCCGAGGAGCCCCACCTGAAGTACTGGCACGCCGCCACGCTGCTGCGCGAGCACCGCGGGGACGGCCACCTGGTGGCGCTGCTGAGCGCCGGGCTCGACCCGCTGGAGGCGCTGGTCAGCCACACCGCCACGGGCATGGGCATGAGCCCCCGCTGGGTCCTGGGCAGCCGCGGCTGGCGGCGCGCCGACTGGGACGCCGCGGTCGTCCGGCTGCGGGAGCGCGGCCACCTCGACGCGGACGGCGGGCTGACGGCCGAGGGCTCCGCGCTGCGGGACGCGGTGGAGGAGCACACCGACCGCCTGGACGCGGCGCCGTACGAGCACCTCGGCGCGGCCGGCGTCGAGCGCCTGACGACCCTCGGCAAGGAGTTCCGCAACGCGGCCTTCCTCGCCGGGGCCTTCCCGGCGGACCTGAACGGGTAGGGGCCTTCCCGTCGATCGGCCCGGACGCCCGGCACGATCGGCGTGACACCCGCGCGCGGGGGTACCCGGGCGGGACCGCCCGCCCGCGGTCCCGGGCGGCCGCCGCGCGGGGTGGGGTGTGTGCGGCATTCCGGCGGCGGACCCGGCAGAATGCAGACGCAAGCTTTGAGGCACGAGAAGGCGAGTCGGGACACCGTGACGACGTCCATCGAAAGCAGGATCGCCGAGGAGCTCGGCGTACGCGAGCGACAGGTGAGGGCGGCCGTCGAGCTGCTCGACGGCGGCTCGACCGTGCCGTTCATCGCGCGCTACCGCAAGGAAGCGACCGAGATGCTCGACGACGCGCAGCTGCGCACGCTCGAGGAGCGGCTGCGCTACCTGCGGGAGCTGGAGGACCGGCGGACCGCCATCCTCGACTCCGTGCGGGAGCAGGGCAAGCTGACGGCCGAGGTGGAGGCCCGCCTCCGGGCAGCCGACACCAAGGCGCGGCTGGAGGACATCTACCTGCCCTTCAAGCCGAAGCGCCGCACCAAGGCGCAGATCGCCCGCGAGGCCGGTCTGGAGCCGCTGGCGGAGGGGCTGCTCGCCGATCCGTCGGTGGAGCCGGCCGCCGCGGCGGCGGCCTTCGTCGACGCCGACAAGGGCGTGGCCGACCCGCAGGCGGCCCTGGACGGCGCGCGCGCCATCCTCACCGAGCGGTTCTCGGAGGACGCCGACCTGATCGGTGAGCTGCGCGAGCGGATGTGGGGCCGGGGCCGGCTGGCGGCCAAGGTGCGGGAGGGCAAGGAGGAGGCGGGAGCGAAGTTCGCCGACTACTTCGACTTCACCGAGCCGTTCACCGCGCTGCCCTCGCACCGGATCCTGGCGATGCTGCGGGGCGAGAAGGAGGACGTGCTCAGTCTGGAGCTGGAGCCCGAGGAGCCCTCCGAGGTGCCCGGGCCCTCCTCGTACGAGGGAATGGTCGCGCGCCGCTTCGGCGTGGCCGACCGCGGGCGGGCGGGCGACAAGTGGCTGCTCGACACGGTTCGCTGGGCCTGGCGGACCCGGATCCTGGTCCACCTCGGCATCGACCTGCGGCTGCGTCTGCGCACGGCGGCCGAGGACGAGGCGGTACGGGTCTTCGCGGCCAACCTGCGGGACCTGCTGCTCGCGGCCCCGGCCGGGACGCGGTCCACGCTGGGGCTCGACCCCGGCTTCCGTACGGGCGTGAAGGTCGCGGTCGTGGACGCCACCGGCAAGGTCGTGGCCACCGACGTCATCCACCCGCACGTCCCGGCCAACCGCTGGGACGAGGCGCTGGCCAAGCTGGCGCGGCTGGCGAAGGAGCACGCGGTCGAACTGGTCGCCATCGGCAACGGCACGGCCTCCCGCGAGACCGACAAGCTGGCGGGCGAACTCATCGCCAAGCACCCGGAGTTGAACCTCACCAAGGTGATGGTGTCGGAGGCGGGCGCGTCGGTGTACTCGGCGTCCGCCTTCGCCTCGCAGGAACTGCCGGACATGGACGTGTCGTTGCGCGGGGCGGTCTCGATCGCGCGACGGCTGCAGGACCCGCTGGCCGAGCTGGTGAAGATCGACCCGAAGTCGATCGGTGTCGGGCAGTACCAGCACGACCTGTCCGAGGTGAAGCTCTCCCGCTCGCTGGACGCGGTGGTCGAGGACTGCGTGAACGGCGTCGGCGTCGACGTCAACACGGCGTCCGCGCCGCTGCTCTCGCGGGTCTCGGGCATCAGCGCCGGCCTCGCCGAGAACATCGTGTCGCACCGGGACGCCAACGGCCCGTTCCGCTCCCGCCGGGCGCTCAAGGACGTCGCCCGGCTCGGCCCGAAGGCGTACGAGCAGTGCGCGGGCTTCCTGCGGATCCGGGGCGGCGAGGACCCGCTGGACGCCTCGTCGGTCCACCCGGAGGCGTACCCGGTGGTGCGCCGCATGGTGAAGTCGACGGGCGGGGAGGTCGCCGCGCTGATCGGCAACACCGGCGTGCTGCGGTCACTGCGGGCGGACGACTTCGTCGACGAGACCTTCGGTCTGCCGACGGTCACGGACATCCTGCGCGAGCTGGAGAAGCCGGGCCGCGACCCGCGGCCGGCGTTCCGGACGGCGACCTTCAAGGACGGCGTCGAGAAGATCGGCGATCTCGCCTCGGGGATGGTCCTGGAGGGCGTCGTCACGAACGTGGCGGCGTTCGGCGCCTTCGTGGACATCGGCGTCCACCAGGACGGCCTGGTGCACGTCTCGGCGATGTCGAAGACGTTCGTGAAGGACCCGCGCGACGTGGTCAAGCCCGGTGACGTGGTGAAGGTCAAGGTCCTGGACGTCGACATCCCGCGGAAGCGGATCTCGCTGACGCTGCGGCTGGAGGACGAGGCGGCGGCGGACACGGACGCGGGTGCCCCGAAGCGCGACCGCGGCGAACGGGGCGGCCGTCCGCCGCAGCAGCGCCGCGGGGGCGGCGGTGGCGGTGGCCGTCAGGGCGGCCAGGGTGGCCAGGGCCGTCAGGGCGGTCAGGGCGGTCAGGGTGGCCGCGCGGGTCAGGCACCGGCGCCGGCGAACAGCGCGATGGCGGACGCCCTGCGGAAGGCGGGTCTGCTGAACGACGGCGGCGGCAAGCGGCGCGGTCGCTGACGCCGAGACGGACACGGAGCGGGCCCGGCCGGAAGGCCGGGCCCGCTCCGTGCGTCCCGTCGACGCGGGGCGGCGCCCCTCAGGCGTTCGGCAGGAAGCGCAGCGCCCACTCGGCGCGGTTCGCGACCGTCAGGTCGTCGTCCTCGGTCAGGGGCTGGAGGACGGCGCGGGAGCGGTGCGGGTCGGACTGGACCAGCTCGACGATCTCCGTCGCGAGGGCGTCCTGGTCGTCGCCGAGGTCGACGGCCGAGGCCCGCAGCAGCGCGGGGAGGGCCTCCGGGCCGCCGATCGCGGCGAGGACGCCGCCGATGAGCTCACGGGCGTAGGCGTTCTGCTCGGCGAGGGCGCGGTCCAGTTCGGACTGGAGCCGGGGCAGCAGGGCGGCGTCCCCGGACGCGGCGATCTCGTCGGCCAGGTCGATCGTCGCGTCGACGTCCGCGTCCAGGTCGTCCAGCATCTCGGTCAGCCGGGTCAGTAGGTCGGTCATGCTGCTGCCTCCTGGAATGCGCCGTCCGTCAGGACGGGGACGGTGTGCGAGGTGTCGACCTCGTTGGCCACCGCCACATCCTGCGGGTAGCCGTACTCGTACAGTTCACGCCCCGAGCCGCGGTGGTGCACCACCGCGGCCGGGTCCTCGGTCGCCTCCCACAGCGCCGCCGCCCGTGCCTCAGGGGTGAGCACGGCGGCGCCGCCCTCGGCGCACAGGGCCGACAGGACCGCTCCGGCGCCCGGCAGGTCCTCCGGCGCCGGACGCAGCGAGCCGTCGGGCCGACGCTCGCCCGCGGCGGCGACGGCCAGGGGGCGGGAGGCGGTCCCGTAGCCCTGCCGGGCCGGCCGGCGGGCGACGGCCTTCCGGTTGCGCAGCGAGGCGGCGACGGAGCGTCCCACGGCCGCCGCGGCGTTGCGCTGTTCGGTGTACGCGCGCGCCGTCCCGTCCCGCCACCGGTACGGGTACACGGCGGTGCCGGCCTCCACGGCGACACCGACCGCGGCCGTGAAGGACAGCACGTCCACGACGACCGGGCAGGCGGCGGACGAGCCGAGGACGCGGGCCTCGGTCGGCCCCCATCCGAAGGAGGCGTCCATCAGAGCTCGGTCACCTTGCCGCCGGCCACCTCGATACGCCGGTCGATGTGCACGGCGTCCAGCATCCGGCGGTCGTGGGTGACCAGGAGCAGGGTGCCGGGGTAGCCGTCGAGGGCCTGCTCCAGCTGTTCGATGGCCACCAGGTCCAGGTGGTTGGTCGGCTCGTCGAGGACCAGCAGGTTGACGCCCCGGCCCTGGAGGAGCGCGAGGGCGGCGCGGGTCCGCTCGCCCGGGGAGAGCGTGGTCGCGGGGCGCAGCACGTGGTCGGCCTTCAGACCGAACTTGGCCAGCAGCGTGCGGACGTCCGCGGGCTCGGTCTCGGGGACGGCCGCGCAGAAGGCGTCGAGCAGCGACTCCGAGCCGTGGAAGAGCCTGCGCGCCTGGTCGACCTCGCCGACGACGACCCCCGAGCCGAGGACGGCGTCCCCGGAGTCGAGCGGGAGGCGGCCGAGGAGGGCGGCGAGCAGGGTGGACTTCCCGGCGCCGTTGGCGCCGGTGATGGCGACCCGGTCGGCCCAGTCGATCTGCAGCGTGGCCGGCCCGAAGCGGAAGTCGCCGCGCCGCACCTCCGCCTCGCGCAGGGTCGCCACGACGGACCCGGAGCGCGGGGCGGCGGCGATCTCCATCCGCAGCTCCCACTCCTTGCGGGGCTCCTCCACGACGTCGAGGCGCTCGATCATCCGCTGGGTCTGGCGCGCCTTGGCGGCCTGCTTCTCACTGGCCTCGCCGCGCAGCTTCCGGCCGATCTTGTCGTTGTCGGTCGCCTTGCGGCGGGCGTTGCGGACGCCCTTGTCCATCCAGTTGCGCTGCATCAGGGCGCGGCCTTCGAGGGCGGCCCGCTTGTCGGCGTACTCCTCGAAGTCCTCGCGGGCGTGCCGGCGGGCGGTGTCGCGCTCCTCCAGGTACGCCTCGTAGCCGCCGCCGTAGAGCGTGATCTGCTGCTGGGCGAGGTCGAGCTCGAGGACCTTGGTGACGGTGCGGGCGAGGAACTCGCGGTCGTGGCTGATGACGACCGTCCCGGCGCGCAGGCCCCGCACGAAGGACTCGAGCCGCTCCAGGCCGTCGAGGTCGAGGTCGTTGGTGGGCTCGTCGAGCAGGAAGACGTCGTAGCGGGAGAGCAGCAGGGAGGCGAGTCCGGCCCGGGCGGCCTGGCCGCCGGAGAGGGAGGTCATCGACTGGTCGAGGCCGACGGTCAGCCCGAGGGAGCCGGCGACCTCCTCCGCGCGCTCGTCGAGGTCGGCGCCGCCGAGGTCGAGCCAGCGCTCCAGGCTGACGGCGTACGCGTCGTCGGCGCCCGGCGTACCGTCGACCAGGCCCTGGGTGGCCTCGTCCATCGCGATCTGGGCTGCGGCGACACCGGTCCGGCGCGCGAGGAACTCCCGGACGGTCTCGCCGGTGCGCCGCTCGGGCTCCTGCGGGAGGTGGCCGACGGTGGCGGTGGGCGGGGAGAGCTTCAGCTCACCGTCCTCTGGGGTGTCGAGCCCGGCGAGCAGCCGCAGCAGCGTCGACTTGCCGGCGCCGTTGACACCGACGAGGCCGATGACGTCGCCGGGGGCGACGACGAGGTCGAGGCCGGCGAAGAGGGAGCGTTCGCCGTGGCCGGCGGCGAGGTCCTTGGCGACGAGAGTGGCAGTCATCAGGAGATGAATCCTAAGGGCTGTCCGGAAGACGGCCTGATGATCCGCCGCCCGAGATCATCCGGGGACACGGCCCGGGGGCGGGCCGGGCCGGGGTCGTGGCACGCCGAACCGGGGCCGGCGGGGCGGCCGGATCCGGTCCGGAGGCGGCATGGTCCCCGCTCGCGGGCCCCGGTAGCGTCCGGGCATGAGCGGCGATGTGATCGTGGTGGGCGGCGGGGTCGTGGGCCTGACGACGGCGGTGACGCTGGCGGAGCGCGGTAAGCGGGTGCGGGTGTGGTCGCGGGATCCGGCTGGGGAGACGACCTCGGCCGTGGCGGGGGCGCTGTGGTGGCCGTACCGGATCGAGCCGGTCGCGGACGCGGGCGCATGGGCGCTGGCCTCGCTGCGGGTCTACGAGGAGCTCGCGGCCGATCCGGAGTCGACGGGCGTACGGCTGGTGGCCGGGGTGCACGCGGACACGGTGCTCGACGGACTCGGGGCGTGGGCCGAGGAGGTCACCGGACTGCGGCAGTTGACGCCTGATCAGGTGCCGGGGCCGTACGAGGTGGGGCTGGCCGCCCGGCTCCCGCTGATCGACATGCCCGTGCATCTCGCCTGGCTGCGAAGGCGCCTGGAGGAGGCCGGCGGACGGTGGGAACGACGCTCGGTGGCGGCCTTCGAGGAGGCGGCCGCCGAGGCCCCGGTGGTGGTGGACTGCACGGGGCTCGGCGCGCGGGAGCTCGTACCGGACGGGCGACTGCTGCCGGTGCGCGGTCAGTTGGTGCTGGTGGAGAACCCCGGGATCACCGAGTGGTTCACGGCGGCGGACGCGGAGTCGAGCGAGACGACCTACTTCTTCCCGCAGCCCGGGCGGCTGGTTCTGGGCGGGACGGCGCAGGAGGGGGACGAGCGGCTCGACGCGGATCCCGCCACGGCGGCGCGGATCGTCGAGCGGTGCGCGCGGATCAGACCCGAGATCGCGGAGGCCAGGGTGCTGGGGCACCGGGTCGGGCTGCGTCCCGCCCGGTCGGGAGGGGTCCGGATCACGGCGGAACGACGTCCGGACGGCGCGCTCCTGGTGCACCACTACGGCCACGGTGGCGCCGGGGTGACGGTCGCCTGGGGCTGCGCCCGCAGGGCGGCGGACCTGGCCTGCGGCTGAGCATCCGGATCGCCGGACCCCCGGATCGAGGCGCCCGGACACACCTCCGGCCCGCCCCGGCGAGCGGGGCGGGCCGGAGGACCGAGGAACGTCAGTTCCAGGGCTTGTGGTTGTTGTCCGCGTCGATGCAGCTGCGGATCTGGCGGTCGAGCGCGTCCGCCTGGCCACGGGCCTTGCGGGCCTCGGCGGTGGCGCCGAGGTGCTGGAGCTTGTCCGCCTTCACGCGCAGGGCGTGCGAGTCCTTGCGCATCTTGTCGACGTTGCAGACGATCTTCTTGCCGGCCGCGGTCGCGGTCGGCGCCGTCACCGTCTGACCGAGCAGCAGGCCCCCGGCCAGCAGCGTGGTCGCGGTGAGGGCCGTCAGGGTGCGGCGCAGAGGCGTCGCATACATCATGGAGCACTCCAACTTCCGGGCCACGAAGGCCCGTTCGAGGCATGGTCAGTACCGGTCGGTAACCTTAGCAAACGCGATCAAGGCGCTTCGCCCGAGGTACCGGCACCGGGCCCGATGCGCAGTTCGAAGTCTCCGTCGTACTGTTTGTGACCTGCGATGACGGCGAGTTCGACGACCTCCACGCCGACCTCGCCGCGCACGATCAGCGGGTCTCTCCGCAAATCCCGCATGAGAGCGACGCACATGCCGATCATCACGAGGACGAACGGCGCCGCCGCCAGGATCGTGAGGTTCTGCAGGCCCGCCAGGGCGTCGCCCTGACCGTCGCCGATGAGCAGCATGATGGCGGCCACCGCTCCGGTCACCACCCCCCAGAACACGACGACGAGCCGGGCCGGTTCGAAGGTGCCGCGCTGCGAGAGCGTGCCCATGACGATCGAGGCGGCGTCCGCGCCCGAGACGAAGAAGATGCCGACGAGGATCATCACGAGCAGGCTCATCACCCCGGTGAGCGGGAATTCCTGGAGGACGCCGAAGAGCTGGCCCTCGGGCGTGCTCTCGTCGGGCAGGTCGCCCTGCTCGCTCAGCTTCATCGCGGTCCCGCCGAAGATCGCGAACCAGACGAGGCTGACCGTGCTGGGCACCAGGATCACGCCGCCCACGAACTGACGGATCGTCCGCCCCCGGCTGATCCGGGCGATGAACATGCCGACGAAGGGCGTCCAGGAGATCCACCAGGCCCAGTAGAAGACGGTCCAGCTTCCCAGCCAGTCGTGGATCATCTCGCCGCTGGTCGCCTCGGTGCGGCCGGCCAGCTGCGGCAGGTCGCCGATGTAGGCGGCGATCGAGGTGGGCAGCAGGTCCAGCACGATGATGGTCGGGCCGGCGACGAAGACGAAGACGGCCAGCAGCAGGGCCAGCACCATGTTGATGTTGGAGAGCCACTGGATGCCCTTCTCCACACCGGAGACGGCCGACAGGACGAAGGCGACGGTCAGGACGGCGATGATGCCGACGAGCAGAGCGGTCCCCGTCTTCTCCATCCACCCGAGCTCCTCGAATCCGCTGCCGATCTGGAGCGCGCCGAGGCCCAGCGAGGCCGCCGAGCCGAACAGCGTGGCGAAGATGGCCAGGATGTCGATGAACCGGCCCAGCCCCCCGTAGGCCAGCCGCTCCCCCAGCAGCGGGACGAAGACCGCGCTGACGGTCTGGCGGCGCCGTCTGCGGAAGGTGGAGTACGCGATGGCGAGGCCCACGACGGCGTAGATCGCCCAGGGATGGAGGGTCCAGTGGAAGAGGGTGGTGGCCATCGCGGTCTCCATCCGCTCGGCCGAGTCGAGCGGATGGGTCCCGGGCGGCGGGGTTCCGTAGTGGGCCAGCGGCTCGCTCACGCCGTAGAACATCAGGCCGATGCCCATGCCGGCGCTGAACATCATGGCGATCCAGGACACCGTGCGGAACTCCGGGCCCTCGTCCTCCTGGCCCAGGGTGATCCGGCCGTAGCGGCTGATGGCCAGCCACAGCGCGAACACGACGAAGCCGGAGGCGGCCAGCATGAACGCCCAGCCGCCGTTGCGGATCAACCCGTCCAGCAGCGAGCTGCTGACGCTCTCCAGGCTGTCCGTGGCGAGGGCGCCCCACAGGACGAACGCCACGGTCAGCACGGCGCTGACGCCGAACACGATCCGGTCGGTACGGGCACGGTGGTGGTGCGCGGGCAGGCCGGGGAGGTCCGCCGTCACCGCGCGCCCGTCCCGGCCGTCCCGGCCTCCCCGCGCCGGATCGCCCTGGCGGAACCCCCCGGGCCCCGGGCCTCCCGGGCCGTCCCCGTCGGCCCCTTCTCCGCGACCGTCCGGTCTCTGCTTGTCCTGCGACACAGGTGGCACCTTTCACGGCATTACGGGGCGAAAAGGATCCCCCGGTAATGCAGTACCACAGGTGACGCCGAAGTCAGCGGATCAACAGGCCTCCACCGCCTGACCGGTGGTGAGACGGAAGGCGGCCCGTCCGTCCAGCAGCAACGGGACCAGGGCCCGCTGCGACTGCCGCAACGGAACGAACCAGCCGTCCCCGTCCCGGCGCACGACGATCCCGTGCAGGGCCAACTCGTCGCCGAACCGGGCGTACTGGGCCCCGTCGAGGCGGTAGCCGCAGGGCGGGTCCGGGAGCACCTCGGCCGGCTCGGCGGGGTCGTTGTCGGCACCGCCGAGGAGGACCGGGCCGCGGTCGGCGAAGCCGGTGTGCCGGGCCGTCGCGGCGGCCGCCCCGATCGGCCCGCGCCGTTCGTCCGTGTACGCGAAGGAACCCTTCAGCGCCGCGAGTTGGGAGGCGACCCGGCGCCGCCGGTTGAGCGCCTCGTCGTCCTTCTCGGCGTCCGTCAGCGCGTCGACCCGGGTCTCGACGAGCAGGCCGACGGAGTGCTTGACGCCGGCCGTGTTCCGCAGGATCCGTTCCTGCCCGTCGCCCGCGACCTGCCGGATCGGCTGCCCGGTGAGGGGGTCCGTCCAGATCCCGTAGACGCCGGTGCCGAAGCCGGCGATCTCGGCGGCGGGCCGGACGTACGACTCCGCGAGCGTGCGGGCCTCGCCGTGGACCCGGGCGTCGGTGTTGAGGTTGCGCGGCCAGAGCGCGAGCAGGTCCCGGTCGTAGTACGGGGAGGTGGCGCCGTACTCGTGGAGGTCGTGGATCACCTCCGGGCGGCGGTCGCGGATCACGGCCGCCAGCGCCCGTCCCTCGGCCGACCGCAGCGCGAGGTGGTCGCGGTTGACGTCGATCCCGTCGGTGTTGCCCCGCGTGTCGGCCTCCCGGCCGTCCGGGTTCGCCGTGGGCACGACGAGGACGGTGGTGCGGGCGAGGAAGCGGAGGGTCGCCGGGTCCTTCGCGTAGGCCAGGTCGCGCACCGTGGTCAGGCACGCCTCCCGGCCCGACGGCTCGTCACCGTGCTGGCTGCAGACCAGGAGCACGGTCAGGCCGGTACGGTGCGCGCCGACCGTGGCGAGCCGCAATGGCCGGCCCTGTCTCGTCGTGCCGATCGTGCGCACCGAGACCCGGTCGCTGCCCCGGTCGACGGCGGCAAGGAAGTCCCGCTCCTCCGCCTCGGTCGTCCAGGTCCCGCCGCGGCTCGCCTCGAAGCCGGTCCGGGGCGGCGGGGCGGCGGCCGCTCCGCCGGCGGCCTCGGCGGGAACGGTGACGAGGGGCAGACCGACCGCGGCGGCGGTCACGGCGAGGCCGATGCTGCGACGGGTCCGGCCGTTCATCGTGCGGCGCCTCCGGGGATCGGGTGGCCCGCGCGGGGCGGGGCGGCCGGACCGGCCGACGGGGCTTCACCCCGCACCGGCCACACGGGGGCGGCGGCGCCGGCCGTGGCCCGGGCGAAGGCCCCGGCGCCGCCGACCAGCGGCAGCCTCGCCGTGGTCCGGGCGAGGTCGAGGGTGAGCGTCGGCCTGGTGGAGGGCGGGTCGAGCAGGTCCTTGTCGGTGCCGCCGACGATCAGCGCGAGCCGGTGCCCGGCGGGGACGACGTGGTCGGCCGAGGCCAGCTCCAGGGTGATCGTGTACGCCCGTCCCGGGGTCAGCGGGCGGCCCTCGCCGGGGTCCGCCCAGGTGCCGAGGTCGGCCCAGCCGCGGCTGACGACGGTGTGGGCGACGTCCGCCGTCCGCGCCCGGGTCTCCTTGAAGCAGGCGCTGTCCCCGCTCGTGCTCGCGCCCCAGCAGCTGCGCTCGGCAAGCGTGGTGATGCCCTCGCCGGCCGCCGCGTAGTCCCGGATCGTGTCGGGGCCGAGGTCGACGAGGACGGCCGTCAGATGCGCGGTCCCCGTCGTCGGGGTGGCGGTGACGGTGACCCTCGACGAGCCGGACAGCCGGAGGTCGCGGGTGAGCGGGCGGGTGACGAACCCGGCCTTGGACGGGGTGGGGGTGTCGATCCGCGCGGCCCAGTCGGTCTCGCCGAGGCCCGGGTCGTCGGTGAAGGTCGCCGTGCTGCCCGGCGCGGCCGGGGTGCGGCCGAGGGTGCCGACACCGGGTGCGGCGCCGGGACCGGGGCGCAGGGTGGTGGTCGCGGTGGCGCGCGGCGGCCAGACGCGGTCGGTGCTCCAGCGGTCCGGGGCGCGCTCGATGTCGGCCATCGGCTCACGGTCGATGCCGTTGTCGTAGCCGAGGAGGTAGTGGTCGAACCAGCGGTGCAGGGTGCGCACCCAGTCGGCGCGCCGGAAGTCGAAGGGGTCGACGTGGCCGGTCTGCGAGAGCCAGATCTTGCGCTCCACGCCGTGGGCGGCGAGGGCGTCCCACCACTGGCCGAACTGGTTGGCCCGGACGTTGAGGTCCTGCTGCCCGTGCACGACGAAGACGCTGGCCCGCACCTTCGACGCGTCCGGGACGTAGTCGCGTTCGCTCCACGCGGGGGTCCGGTCGCCGCTGTACGGCGTCCCGGCGGTGATGCGCTCCTGGACGGCCGCGCAGCGGCCCTTGGCCTCGGCGCTGCCCACGTAGTCCGAGAGCCAGCTGGGGTTGGCGTCGTAGAGCGGGGCGCCCTGGGAGTGGAAGTAGTCGTACCAGGAGGAGATCGCGCCGATCGGGACGATCGTCTCCAGGCCCTCGACGCCGGTGGCGGCGACCCCGTTGGCGATGGTGCCGTCCCAGCTCTTGCCGATCATCCCGACCTTGCCGGTGGACCAGGCGGTGGCGCGGGAACGGGTTTCGCCGGTGCGGGTGGTGTAGCCGCGGGCACGGCCGTTCAGCCAGTCGACGACCGCCTTGGCGGACTGGATGTCGGAGCGGCCGCCGACGTCGTCGCAGCCGTCGGAGCGGTTGGTGCCGGCGAGGTCGACGGCGACGAAGGCGTAGCCGCGCGGGACGAACCAGTTGTCGTAGAAGAGCGGGAACTGGACGGGGTTCCCGTCGGCGTCGTAGGTCTTCTTCTGGCCTTCGTTGCCGCGTCCGCAGCAGGAGTAGTACGGGCTGGCGTCCATCACGACCGGGATCCGCCGGCCGGCCGCGGCGGTCTCCCGGGGGCGGACGATGTCGACGGCGACCCGGTCCGCCCGGCCGTCCCCGTCGCCGTCGAGTCCGGTGTCGACCCACACCGACTCGCGGATGGCGTCGCCGTAGGAGTACACGGGCTGCGACTCCCGTGCGGGGGTGCCCGCACGGGCGCCGGCGGCCGGGACGAGCAAGGTCATCAGGGCGGCCGCGGTGGCCACGACCAGGGTTCTGCGCGACGAACGGTTCCGACGGGGTCTCCGCACACGTATCGGCATGGGGCGGAACGTACCCCGGTCAACTCCTGAGCAAAAGAGTGCAGTCGAGGACAGGAGGGTTCATGTCGGCCGAATGGCGATCGTGTGACGGGAGGTCCCGTGGACAGGACGGCGCGTCGGGGGTCTGATTACTGTCGCTAAGGACCGACGACCACCCGCGCGTCTTACGCTTCGTCACGTTTGGAGCTCCTGTGCACCGCAGAATCATCGTTCCGAGTGCCCTCGCGGCCTCGCTGCTGCTGGCGATCCCGGCATCCGCGGCCGACTACGTTCCGGGCGCCCCGGGCATCGGCGACTCCTACTACCCGGCCAGTGGGAACGGGGGCTACGACGTCTCCCACTACGACCTGCGCCTGACCTACCAGCCCGCCACGGACGTCCTGGAGGGCACGGCGACCATCCTCGCCACCACCCGGCAGAACCTCTCCCGCTTCAACCTCGACCTCGGACTGAAGGTCAGCGAGGTGCGGGTGAACGGGAAGAAGGCGGCGTTCACCACCTCCGGCGAGCAGGAGCTGGAGATCACTCCTGCCGCGCCTCTGGAGAAGAACCGGACGATCTCGGTCGTCGTGCGCTACGCGGGCAAGCCCTCCGAGGTGAAGATCGGCGGCTGGACCGCCTGGCACCGCACGCCCGACGGCGGTGTCGCCGCCCAGGAGCCCGACTCGGCGGCCTGGTGGTTCCCCTCCAACGACCACCCCCTGGACAAGGCCACCTTCGACGTCTCGGTCGCGGTGCCGGACGGCACGCAGGCCATCAGCAACGGCGTGCTGCAGTCGCAGTCCTCCAAGCTCGGCTGGACCCGGTACAACTGGCGGTCCAACAAGCCGCAGGCGACGTATCTGGCCACTCTCGCCGTCGGCAAGTTCGACATCACGACCGACAGGACGGCGGGCGGACTGCCCGTGCTCAACGCCTACAGCCGGGACCTCGGCGACAACGCGGGTGCGGCGCGGGCCAGCGTCGAGCGGACGGCCGAGGTCGCGGAGTGGCTGGAAGGGGTCTTCGGGCCGTACCCCTTCAACGCGCTCGGCGGCTACGTGCCGAACGTGACGAGCGGCTACGCGCTGGAGACCCAGACCCGGCCCTTCTACAGCCCGCGGCAGTTCGCGAACGGCTCGAACGTGTCCGTGGTCGTGCACGAGCTGGCCCACCAGTGGTACGGCGACAGCGTCTCGGTCGACAACTGGAAGGACATCTGGGTCAACGAGGGCTTCGCCCGGTACAGCCAGTGGCTGTGGTCGGAGAAGGAGGGCGAGGGCACCGCCCAGGAGCTGGCGGACTACGTCTACGCGACCCGGTCCGCCGAGGACCCCTTCTGGACGGTCAAGCCCGGCGATCCGGGCCCGGACAACCAGTTCCACATCGCCGTCTACGACCGGGGGGCGCTGGCACTGCAGGCGCTGCGCAACGAGATCGGTGACGAGGACTTCTTCGCCGTGCTCAAGGGCTGGCCGACGGAGTTCGCCTACGGCAACGCGGAGGTCGCGGACTTCGTGGCGTATGCGGAGCGGATCTCGGGCAAGCCGCTCGCGGCACTCTTCGACACCTGGCTGTACCAGCCGGTGAAGCCGGCCGCCCCGGCCGCGACCGGCGCCGGGGCGACGCGGCAGACCGCGGGCGCCGACGCGGACGCGCGGACGAGCGGGCGGTCCGCCGCGGCGGCACCGAAGCCGGTGCAGCCCCGGTCGTGGAAGAAGATCGCGGAGACCAACACGATCCACGCGCACGAGGAGCACGCGGGACGCTAGCCGCGTCACTCCGAAGTCCGGATCACCGCGCGCCCCGCCGTCGCCCCTCGTGGGGCGGGGGCGGGGCGCTCGCGGTCCGGACAGGACCTAAGGTCTCCACCGGACGCGAGATCAACGAGGACGGTGGTGTGATGACCCGGGAGCGATACGGCGATCCGGACGTACGGGAGGCCGCCGTGCGGCGGGTCCAGGCGGAGTGGGGGCTCGAACTGCCGGACTCCTTCCTTCTCTTCCTGGACTTCCTCGACGGCCTCGACGACACGGAGCGGCAGGCCCTCCGGGACCTGGACGTCACTCCGTGCGGAGTGAGCGACCTGTTCAGGGACCCCGGCGCCCGGCCGCGTGAGGGTGTCGACATCCGCGCGCACGGGCGGTACTACCGGGATCCGCCGGAGTTCCTCACCTTCCTGCACGGCGGGTCCGACGGCCTCCACTTCGGCCTCTGGTCGGACGACGGCCGCGGCTGCGCCGGCGTCGCCTCGTACTGGACGCACGACGGCGGCGGCATCGAGCGGCGGCACGCCACGCCCCTGGAGGCGGTGCGGTCCCGTATCGAGGGCGCGCACCGGGACCTCGCGGACTACGCGGCGGACGGCGACCCGGAGGAGGAGGCACGGCTCGCGGCGCTGGCGGGACTGCGCACCGCGCTGACCCGGCACGAGACCGGGGAGCGCACCGAGACGGGGCTCGCCTACGCCCAGGCGTACGAGTACCGCCGGCCGTCCGTGGACACCGCGCGGGTGACGACCCTGGACGAGGCGGGCGCTCTGGTGTCCGGGGAGACGGCGCCCGGCCGTCCACCGCATCCGGCGGCCGACCCCCACCGGTTCGAGACGTTCATGGACGAGCTGTTCGAGGATCCGGCGGCCCTGCGGGCCGCGCACGCGGAGGCGCTGCGCCGGGCCGCGGCCGGTGACCCTGCGGAGGCCCTGGTGCTCGGCCGGGACCTGCACTGGGCCTCGTACGGCGTGCCGGAGCGCGAGGAGTACGCCCGCGAACTCCTCGCCGTCGCCTACCGGGAGCTCGACCGCCCCGCGCTCGCGGACATCGCCGCGGCCCACCACCGCCACCGGGATCTGCCGGACGTGGACGTCTTGGGGGGCTGAGGGGGGCGGAGGGTGCGGGCTTGGCGCTGGGCGGCTTGTCGGGTGCGGGTCCCTGGGCTCTTGCCGGCTTCTGGTGGTTGGCCGCCCTCTCTCCGAGAGTGGCAGCCGGGTCCGTGCCCTCAAGGGCGCTCCTTCGTCGCGTCGGTGCGCGATGGCCTTCGGCCACCCTTGACCGCCCGGCCCCGGCTGCCTTCTCACACTCGGAGGGCGGCCCGGGGAGGGGCATCCGCTCCGGGGCCCGGTGCCTCTGGGGCGCCGTAGGCGGCCGAAGGCTTTCGGGGTGGTTCAGCGCGGCCATTGAATGGGGCGGCTGGGCCTTGCTTAGCGGCAATCCGTCGTGTCTTGGCGGGGATTCATGCCCCGCTGGTCATTCTCCGGTGGTGGGTGAAGCCGAATCCGGAGCCGTCATCGCCGGCTCGGGTCAGGGGGCGCGGGTCGCGTGGGGCGGCGGGTCGCGCGGATCCCATCCGCCCCAGCAGTCCCATCGGCAATCCGGGATCGGCCACTCAATGACGTTACGACGTACATTAAGCCTCCCGAGAGTCCGATACGCCCCGTGAAGTCCCATATCCCGCCCGGTTACCGCGCGTAATGTACGCGCTAGCGTCATTCGGGATGACTCCGCCTGCCGAGATATACCGGGCCGGGTGGAGGAGGCCCGCCCGGGTCGGCAACCATCCCAAGGGCTCTTGGATTCGGCTTCACCCACCACCGGAGAATGACCAGCGGGGCATGAATCCCAGCCAGGAATCGAGCAGCACCCGCTAAGCCATGCCCGACCGCCCCATTCAATGGCCGCGCTGAACCACCCCCGGGCCCGACGGCCGCCGACGGCGCCCGAGAGGCACCGGCCCCCCGCCTGGGCCCATCCCCCCGGGCCGCCCTCCGAGTGTGAAAAGGCGGGTGGAGGCGACGGGTCAAGGGTGGCCGAAGGCCATCGCGCAGCGACGCGACGAAGGAGCGCCCTTGATGCGGCGCCGTAACCCGCCACACTCGGAGAGAGGGCGGCCAACCACCAGAAGCAAACGGGGACCCAGCAGCCCAAGAGCCAGGACCCGCACGGGCAAGCCCCCTGCCCCGTCGCCACCACGGCGGAACCAGCCATCCCACCAGCAGGCGGAGCATCGATGGGGCCACCGGTGCGGAGCGGCGCGCCCCGCTCCTTGAGAGCGCTTTCGCCGGGTGCCCTGCGCGCCCCGGTCACCCGTTACCCTCATCCCTGTCAGCACCGTCCTGCCTTGTGCCCGTGAGGAGCCACCGTGAGCGAATCGACGTCCGGGACGCGCCCCACCCTGGAAGCCGTCGCCGCGCGCGCCGGAGTCTCCCGGGCGACGGTCTCCCGCGTCGTCAACGGCGGGGCGGGGGTCCGCGCGCCGCTCGTGGAGAAGGTCCGCAAGGCCGTCGAGGAGCTCGGCTACATCCCCAACCACGCCGCCCGCAGCCTGGTGACCCGGCGCAACGGGGCCGTGGCCGTGATCATCGCCGAGCCCGAGTTCCGGATCTTCTCGGACCCCTTCTTCGAGCAGCAGGTGCGCGGCATCAGCCGGGAACTCACGGCGTACGACGCCCAGTTGGTGCTCCTCTGGGTCGAGGGACCGGGCGACCACGACCGGATCGCGCGTTATCTGGGCGGCGGCCACGTCGACGGGGCGCTCGCCTTCTCCCTGCACAACGACGACGACCTGCCCGCGATCGTGCGGCGCGCCCAGGTCCCGACGGTGTACGGCGGGCGGCCGGGGTGGACCGGTCCGGCCGACGAGCCGGCGGTCGCGTACGTGGACTGCGACAACCGCGGCGGCGCGCGCAGCGCGGTGGAGCACCTCCGCTCGCTGGGCCGCCGCCGCATCGCCCACATCACCGGTCCCCTCGACCAGACCTCGGCCATGGACCGGCTCGACGGCTACCGGGACGAACTGCCCGACGGCGACCCGGCCCTGGTGGCCGACGGGGCCTTCACCGAGGAGAGCGGCGCACGGGCGATGGCCACGCTGCTGCTGCGCCGGCCCGACCTGGACGCGGTGTTCGCCGCCAACGACCTGATGGCCGCGGGCGCGCTGCGGGTCCTGCGCGAACAGGGCCGGCGGGTGCCCGAGGACGTGGCGCTGGTCGGTTTCGACGACATGCTCTCGGTGGTCGAGGGGACCGATCCGGCCCTCACGACGGTGCACCAGGACATCGAGGGCATGGGCCGGCTGATGGTCCGGCTCCTCATGCGCACGCTCGACGGCGAGGCGGCCGCTCCGGTGATCACGCCGACCGAGCTGATCCGCCGCGCCTCCGCGTAGGAGCCGCACCCGCACCGCGCGGGATCCGCTCGTCCGGACGGGAACCGCTCCTCCGTACCGTCGTCCAGGAGCCGCGCCTCCGCGTAAGAAGGGTGAATCCCGGGCCGAACCGCCCGGGTACATCGAGCTGTTACGCGTTCGACTCTTGACGGGAACCACACCGGGGAGGCACGCTCCTGACGCATTCCTGAGAGCGCTCTCAGAACGCTCTCCGGGCGCTCTCGACGGACCCCGAAGCCAAGGGAGGCTTCTCATGCCCACTGCCCAAGCCGCCAGCAGGGCCGCAGTCCGACTCGGTGCGGTCGTCCTCACCGGGGCGCTCCTCGCCGCCTGCGGATCCGGGGGATCCGACAGCGCCTCCGACGACGCGGGCGGCAAGGTGACGATCACCGTCGACCTGTTCGGCTCGTTCGGCTACAAGGAGGCCGGACTCTACGCCGCGTACGAGAAGGCGCACCCCGGCGTCACCATCAAGCAGACCGACACCGAGGACGAGCAGGACTACTGGAAGTCGCTGCAGACCCGGCTGGCCGGCGGCGGCGGACTCGCCGACGTCCAGGGCATCGAGGTGGGCCGGATCGCCTCCGTCACCCAGCAGCAGGCCGACAAGTTCGAGGACCTGAAGAAGTACGGCGCCGACAAGCTCCAGGGCGAGTTCGCCGGTGCCACCTGGTCCGCGGCGACCACCAAGGACGGCAAGGTCCTCGGTCTGGGCACCGACGTCGGCCCCGAGGCCATGTGCTACCGCAGCGACCTGTTCAAGCAGGCCGGTCTGCCGACCGACCGCGCGGAGCTGGCGCAGAAGTGGTCCACGTGGGAGGGCTACCTGGCGCTCGGCAAGCAGTACCGGGCCAAGGCTCCGGCGAAGAGCGCCTGGCTGGACAGCGTAGGCAGCCTCTACACCGTCATGGTGGGGCAGGAGAAGGAGCGGTACTACGACGCCTCCGGCAAGCTGATCTACGCGGACAACCCGGCCGTCAAGACGGCCTGGGAGACCGCGACCGGAGCGGCGAAGGACGGCCTCAGCGCCAAGCTCGACCAGTGGTCGCCGCAGTGGAACCAGGCGTTTTCCGCCGGTTCGTTCGCCACGCTGCCCTGCCCCGCGTGGATGCTCGGCTACATCAAGGGCCAGGCCGGTGACGCCGGCAAGGGCAAGTGGGACATCGCCGCGCTGCCCGGTGGCGCTGGCAACTGGGGCGGCTCCTTCCTGGCCGTCCCGCGCGCGGCGAAGCACAAGAAGGAGGCGTACGAGCTGATCCAGTGGCTCACCGCCCCCGCCCAGCAGGCCGCGCTCTTCAAGAAGCAGGGCAACTTCCCGTCCTCCACCGGCGCCATCGCCGAGGTCTCGACGGCGACGGACCCCTACTTCTCGGGCGCGCCCATCGGCCAGATCTTCGGCGACGCCGCGAAGGCCGCCCCGGTGCAGGTGCTCGGCGTCCACGACAAGAACGTCGCCGACCAGATCACCAACGCGCTGAGCGAGGTGGAGCGCAAGGGCGTCAGCCCCGAGAAGGCGTGGTCGAACGCCCAGAAGGGCGTGGACAACGCGATCGGCTGACCGCGGCCGGAGGCCGGGACGGCGGAATCCGGTCCGTCCCTCTCCGTCCCGGCCCCGCACCGCCCGACCCACCCCTCCTCCCCCGATCGATCGAAGGGCCGCACCGTGACCCTCACCGCCTCCGGGGCGACGACGGCGCCCGTCCCGCCGTCGCCGCCCCGGACCACCGGCCGCCCGGCCCGCCGCCGATGGGCCGACCTCGCCCCGTACGTCTACGTCGCTCCGTTCTTCACGCTGTTCGCCGCCTTCGGCCTGTTCCCGCTGCTGTACACGGCCTTCGTCTCGCTCTACCGGGTCGAGCTCCAGACGCCCGGTGACATGGAGTGGCGCGGGTTCGGCAACTACACGGCGCTGCTGACCGACGAGTTCTTCTGGACCGCGCTGCGCAACACCTTCACCATCGGGGTGCTGTCCACCGTCCCGCAGCTCGCCATGGCCCTCGGTCTGGCCCACCTGCTGCACTACAAGCTGCGCGGCCGCACCTTCTTCCGCACGGCGATGCTGCTGCCGTACGCCACCTCCGTGGCCGCCGCGACGCTGGTCTTCGCGCAGCTCTTCGGGCGGGACTTCGGTCTGGTCAACTACGCCCTCTCGCTGGTCGGCATGGACCCGGTCGACTGGCAGAACGACACGTTCGCCTCGCAGGTCGCCGTCTCCTCGATCGTCGTCTGGCGCTGGACCGGCTACAACGCGCTGATCTACCTCGCGGGCATGCAGTCCATCCCCGGCGAGCTCTACGAGGCCGCCGAGATGGACGGTGCCTCCCGGCTGCGCCAGTTCTTCCACGTCACGCTGCCCGGGCTGCGCCCGACGATCGTGTTCACCACCGTCGTCTCGACGATCGGCGCGACCCAGCTGTTCGGCGAGCCGCTGCTCTTCGAGGGATCGGTCTCGGGCGGCATCTCGCACCAGTACCAGACCCTCGGGCTCTACCTGTACGAGCAGGGCTGGGGCTTCTTCCATCTGGGCCGGGCCGCCGCGATCGCCTGGCTGATGTTCCTGCTCATCCTGCTGCTGGTCGGGGTCAACGCCCTGATCGTGCGCCGACGTTCACGCAAGGGGGCCCGGTGAAGACCGCGCGCGCCGCCCGTACGGGCCACGGCGGAAGGATCACGTACGCGATCCTGGTCCTGGCCGTCCTCGTCTCCGCCTTCCCCTTCTACTGGACGATCGTCGCCGCCAGCCGGTCGAACGCGGAGCTGGCCCAGGTCCCGCCCACGCTGCTGCCGGGGCCGAACCTGTTCCGCAACTTCGAGGCGGTGCTGGAGGAGGCGGACATCGGGAAGGCGCTCCTCAACTCGCTGATCGTCTCGGGCTCCATCACCGTGGGGACGGTGCTGTGCTGCACCCTGGCCGGCTTCGCGTTCGCCAAACTCCGCTTCCGCGGCCGGGGCGCGCTGCTCGCGCTCACGGTCGGCACGATGATGATCCCGCCGCAGCTCGGCGTGATCCCGCTCTTCATGCTGATCGCCGAGCTGGGCTGGGTGAACCAGCTGCAGTCCGTGATCCTGCCGGGTCTCGTGTCGGCCTTCGGCGTCTTCTTCATGCGCCAGTTCCTGGTGCAGGCGCTGCCCGACGAACTGATCGAGGCGGCCCGGGTGGACGGGGCGTCCTCCGCCCGGATCTTCTGGTCGATCGTGGTGCCCATCGCACGGCCGGGGATGGCCGTGCTCGGTCTGCTCACCTTCATGGCGGCCTGGAACGACTTCTTCTGGCCCGTCGTCGCCCTGTCCTCGCAGGAGCCGACCGTGCAGGTCGCGCTCCGCCAGCTCGGCGGCGGCTACGTCCACGACCAGTCCGTGATCATGGCGGGCACCCTGCTCGGCACGCTCCCCGTGCTGCTCGTCTTCGGCCTGCTCGGCCGGCAGATCGTCGGCGGCATCATGCAGGGCGCCGTCAAGGGCTGACCCCCCGTTCCCTCCTTTCTCCTCACGGGAGTTCCTTCCTCATGAACGCTCTCTTCCCTGCCGGTTTCCGCTGGGGCTCGGCCACCGCCGCATACCAGATCGAGGGCGCGGCGGCCGAGGACGGCCGTACCCCCTCCATCTGGGACACCTTCAGCCGGCTGCCGGGCAAGGTCCGCAACGGCGACACCGGGGACATCGCGGCCGACCACTACCACCGGGTGCGCGAGGACGTCGCGCTGATGAAGGCGGTGGGTCTGACCGACTACCGCTTCTCGCTGGCCTGGCCGCGGATCCAGCCGACGGGGCGGGGGCCGGCCGTCCAGAAGGGCCTGGACTTCTACCGCGCCCTCGCCGACGAGCTGCTGGAGGCCGGGATCCGGCCGGTCGTCACCCTGTACCACTGGGACCTGCCGCAGGAGCTGGAGGACGCGGGAGGCTGGCCGGAGCGGGCGACGGCCGAGCGGTTCGCCGAGTACGCCGGGCTCGCCGCCGAGGCGCTCGGCGACCGGATCGACACCTGGACGACGCTCAACGAGCCCTGGTGCGCCGCCTTTCTGGGGTACGGCTCCGGTGTGCACGCCCCGGGCCGCACCGACGACCGGGCCGCGCTGCGCGCCGCGCACCACCTCAACCTGGCGCACGGTCTGGCGGCCCGGGTCCTGCGGGACACCCTGCCGGCCACGGCGGAGCTGTCGCTGACCCTGAACCTGCACGTGGCCCGGCCGCTCACGGACGCCCCGGAGGACGTGGACGCGGCGCGGCGGATCGACGCCGTGGGCAACCGGATCTTCCTGGACCCGGTCTTCCACGGCCGGCTGCCCGCCGACCTGGTGGCGGACACGGCGCACCTCACGGACTGGTCCTTCGTGCGCGACGGCGACCTGGCGGCGATCTCCACCCCGATCGACTCGCTCGGCATCAACTACTACTCCCCGGCCGTCGTCGCCGCCGGCACGTCGGAGTCACCCTCGCCGTGGCCGGGCGCGCCGGAGCGGGTGCGTTTCCTGCCCGCGCCGGGCCCCCGGACGGCGATGGACTGGCCGGTCGACGCGAGCGGTCTGCACGAGCTGCTGGTCCGGCTGCGGGACGAGCTGCCCGGGGTGCCGTTGCTGATCACCGAGAACGGCGCCGCCTACGACGACTACGCCGACCCGGAGGGCGCGGTCCACGACCCCGAGCGGGTGGAGTACCTGGACGCCCACCTGGAGGCTGTGCACCGGGCGATCGCCGACGGCGCGGACGTGCGCGGCTACTTCCTGTGGTCGCTGCTGGACAACTTCGAGTGGGCGTACGGGTACGGCAAGCGCTTCGGGATCGTCCACGTGGACTTCGCGAGCCAGCGCCGTACGCCGAAGGACAGCGCCCGCTGGTACGCGGAGGTCATCGGGCGCGGCGGACTGCTCCGGTGAGCCGGGCCCGGCGGCGCGCCTCGCGGGCCGCCGGGAGGTAGCGCAGCCGTTCGGGGAGCACGGGCACCACGGTTCGTACGACCCGGGTGAAGCGGCGCAGCCGGCGTTCCTGGGCGTCGGTCCACGGCAGGCCCAGGGCCTCCCGGGCGTCCGGTGGCATCAGGCCGACGGTGACGAAGGCGCGGAAGCGGGCGAGCGGCGGCAGGAGCACCGGCCACAGCGCCGCCAGGAGCAGCCGCACGGGCAGCGGGCCGCGGTCGGGCGGCGGTACGGGCTGGTCGGTGGCGACCAGTTCCCGGACGACGACCGTGGCCTCCAGCTCGTCGGCGAGCATCTTGCGCCAGTAGGGCCAGAACTCCTCGATCGTCTGCGGCATGTCCCGGTCGTGGATGCCGAGGATCCGGCCGACCTGGAGCCACTCGGCGTAGAGCCGCCGGTCCTGGGCCTCGGTGAGCGGGCGGGCGAGGTAGCGCAGGCCGTGCCGGTAGACGGGGTAGCCGGTGGCGTGGACCCAGGCGTAGTTCGCGGGGGTGAGGGCGTGGTACCGGCGGCCGTGGGCGTCGGTGCCGCGGATGGTCCTGTGGAGTTCCCGGAGCCGGCGGCCCTCCTCGGCCGCGGCCTCGCCCCCGTACACCCAGAGCTGGACCGAGCGCAGGGAGCGCTCGCCGCGGCCCCAGGGGTCGGTGCGGAAGACGGAGTGCTCGTCGACGCCGGCGCCGACGGCGGGGTGCGCGACCTGCAGGGTGAGTGCCGCGGGGAGCATGAGCAGTCCGCGGACGTCGCCGGCGATGCTCCACAGCACGCCGCCGGGCGGGGGCGGCGCGGGGTCCTTCGGGCGGGTCACGCGGGCACGCTCCTCATGCTTTCCAGCCTGCTCCGGCCGGAGGTCTCGGGCAAAGGCCGCACATGGCTCGGGGCCGCCGCCCGGGGTGTGACCCCGGGGCGGCGGCCCCGTCCTCGCGGTGGGCGTCAGGCGCGGTCGGCGCCGACCGGCTCGCCGACGATGCGGCCGGCCAGGGCGTGGGCCCAGGCGTCGACGTCGGCGTTGAGCTCGCGCTCGGCGGCGGAACGCTCGGCGGCGATACGGGCGGCACCCTCGGCGAGGATGGCCTCGCGCTCGCGGACGCCCTCGGCGCGCGCGGCGGCGATGGCGGCGGCACCCTCCTCGGTGGCGCGGGAGCGGATGCGGGCCGCCTCGTGGCGGGCCTCGGCGAGCTCCGCCTCGTACTGCGCACGGATCTGCGTGGCCTCGGCACGCAGGTCGTCGGCGCGCTCGGTGCCGCCGGCGATGGCGTCCTCGCGCTCGGCGAGGGTGCGGTTGATCTTCGGCAGGATCCCCTTGGCCAGGATGAGGAAGGTGATGCCGAACACCACGAGGCCGAGGATCAGCTCGGCCGTCACGGGGTTGAGCGGACCGAGGTCCATGTCGAAGATCGTCGAATTCTGCGCGAGGGTCATGCGCGCATGATACCTGGTCCGGATTCCGACAATTCGCGCACCCCGTCGACTGTTGGCGCGCTTGTGCGGAGCACGCAAGATTCCCGGCACCGAATGGCTACCGAAAGGTAACTACGGCTGCTTTGATGTGGCGCGCCGGTTCAACCCCCCACCCTCACTTGGGAGTTCCTGTGCAGCTTGTCGCGCTCCGCCGTATTCCAGGCGCCGCTCTCTCACTGGCGCTCGCCGCCGCCACCCTGGCCGCGACCGCGCCCGGCGCCTCGGCCGCCCCCGCCGAGGGGACCCCGGGCCTGAAGGTGCTCACGTACAACGCCTTCCTCTTCAGCAAGACCCTCTACCCGAACTGGGGACAGGACCACCGGGCCAAGGAGATCCCCGCCGCCTCCTTCTTCCGCGGCAACGACGTCGTCGTGCTCCAGGAGGCCTTCGACAACGCGTCCTCGGACGCCCTCAAGGCGAACGCCGCCGGCCAGTACCCGTACCAGACCCCGGTCATGGGCCGCAGCAAGAACGGCTGGGACGCCACCGGCGGCTCCTACTCCGCGACGACGCCGGAGGACGGCGGCGTGACGATCCTCAGCAAGTGGCCGATCGTCCGCAAGGAGCAGTACGTCTACAAGGACGCCTGCGGCGCCGACTGGTACTCGAACAAGGGGTTCGTCTACACGGTCCTCGACGTCGGCGGCACGCGGGTCCACGTCGTCGGCACCCACGCCCAGTCCACCGACCCGGGCTGCTCGGCGGGCGAGGCGGCCCAGATGCGCGGCCGCCAGTTCAAGGCCATGGACGCCTTCCTGGACGCCAAGAACATCCCGGCGGGCGAGCAGGTCCTGGTCGCCGGGGACTTCAACGTCGACTCGCGGACGCCGGAGTACGGCACGATGCTCGCCGACGCCGGTCTCGCCGGCGCGGACGCGCGCACCGGGCACCCGTACTCCTTCGACACCGCGCAGAACTCGATCGCCTCGGAGCGCTACCCCGACGACCCGCGCGAGGACCTCGACTACGTACTCCACCGCGCCGGCCACGCCCGGCCCGCCGGCTGGACGAACAACGTGATCCAGGAGCAGAGCGCGCCCTGGACGGTGTCCAGCTGGGGCACCCGGTACACCTACACGAACCTGAGCGACCACTACCCGGTCACGGCCTACCCGGCCGGCTGACCGGAGCGGCCTCCCGCCGGGGCTCCGGGCGACACCCGTCGCCCGGAGCCCCGGCGGGGCGCGCCGCCGGCCTCCCCGGCCCGTCCGGCCGTCCCCTCCGCCCGCAGACCGCACCCGGTGGCGACCCCGGGTGAACTAGATTGGGCCGCAGTGGGACGAACAGGGAGGCACCCCGTGCCATCAGGGCAGCAGGCGCGCGCACAGGCCGCGGCGATCACCCCCGGCAAACGCTCCCCGGAGACGGCGGAGGCGACTCCCGTCGACCGGGTCCGCGCGCTCTTCGGCGGCCACCGCCTCTCCCCCGGGCAGCGGCGGATCGCCCAGTTCCTGATCGACCACCTCACCGAGGCCGCGTTCCTGTCGATCACGGAGCTCGCGGAACGGGTGGGGGTGAGCCAGCCGTCCGTGACCCGTTTCGCGTCCTCCCTCGGATTCAGCGGGTACCCCGCGCTCCGCGAGGCCCTCCAGCCCATCGCGCTCAGCGCCGTCGCCGGAGCGCCCGAGGGCCGGGAGGCGCAGCGCCGCAACGAGCTCCAGGAGGCGGTCGACCACGAGATCGAGAACCTGGCGTCACTGCGCCGCACCCTCGCGGACGCCGACCGGATCCTGGAGATCGGCGGCGAGCTGGCCCGGTCCGTCCCGCTCACCGTGCTCGGCCTGCGGATCTCGGTCTCGCTCGCCGAGTACTTCGCCTACGCGGCCCGGCGCATCCACCCCGACGTCCGGGTGGTGACCCGCGGCGGCAGCGTCGCCTACGACGCGCTGCTCCAGTCGCGCGAGGCGGGCGGCACCTGGGTGCTTGCCTTCGCGATGCCCCGGCACGCCAACGAGACCCTGGCCGCCGTGCGGGCGGCCCGCAGCACCGGACTGCGCGTCGCCATGATCACGGACCTGGCGCTCGGACCGCTGGCCCACGAGGCCGACGTGGCCTTCACGGCGGGCACCGGCTCCCGGCTCGTCTTCGACTCGTACGCGGCGCCCGGGGTGCTGTCCGCGGCGATCCTCCAGGCGATGGCGGACGCCGATCCCGAACGCACCCAGGCCCGGCTGGAGAAGTACGAGCAGGCCTCGGAGCAGTACGACTTCTTCCTGGAGGACTGAGCCGGTCCCGCGGCGGGAGGGACCGGCGTTTTCATACCCCCGGGGCGCATGAATTTTTTCATGCCCTTGCGTACTCGACGGTATATATATTTACTACGTGTGCCCCCGAGGGCTCGGACAGAACACCGAACGGGTCGCCCCCTCCTCCTCGCGACCCCTGGCTGTTCCCCCGGGGCACTCCGCGTTCGCGCGGGTCCCCACCGCGGCGGCTCCGGCCAACCCCTGGGCCGGAGCCGCCGCACCCCTGTGAACAGGCCCCTTCCGAAGGCGACAACGATGTCCCATCACCGCACACAGATCAGCGACGACTGGCCGTACTCGGTCCTGACCCCGGTCAGTCACAACTGGGAGGGCACCGCCGTCCGCTGGCTGCGCGAGCTGCTGCCGGCCCGGTACGCCGGCTACGCGACCCTGACACGCCATCCCGTGCTGCTGGCCCGCCACACCCGGCTGCAGATAGAGCACGAGATACGTGCGGTGCGGGTGGCGATGCAGACCTGCCGGGCGGAGCTGCCGCCGATGGGCGTGGCCGACCCGACGATCGAGTGCGCGATCAGGATGTACGCCGCCGAGCTGGAGCAGCTGAGCCGGCTCGCCCGGGGCGTGCGCCTGGTGTCGGAGGCGCTCCAGGCGAGCACCGACGGCGCCCGTCGGCGGGCCAGGGTCTGACGGACCGGGCCCGACGGAAGCACTCCGGGGGCCGCGAGCCCCCACCCGTGGCCCGCCTCCCGCCCCCCGAGTGGATCAGTGGGTCCCGAAATTGCTGTAGACCCACAGGCCCACGACGCCGGCCACGCAGAGCAGGACCACCCAGGAGCCGATGCCCGTGTGGCGTCCGCGGGCGGTCTCCGCCGGCCTGGCCGCCCGGGCCTTCCGGCCCGGACGGCGGGCGGCGCCGACCGGTTCCGCGGCCGCCTCGGCGGCCGTGACGTCCGCGAGGAGGCGGCGGCAGACCGCGGCCAGCTCCCCCGTCCCGGCGGACAGGTCGACCACGGCCTCCGATCGGGCCGGAGCCGTGGTGCCGCCGTCGAGCAGTCGCCCGGCCCGGACCCGCGCCTGGTCCTTCCCCCCGGTGGGGGCCAGGCTGATCCAGCGGCCCACGTGCTCACCCCGGATCACCACGCCGCCGCCCCGCTCGCGGTACACGGTGTGCTCCCGCCACAGAAGCCCGGCCAACTCGGCTGCCGTGTCCCTGAGTTCCGCGTACATGCCGTACCCCTCCCCTGACCCCCGATTCGAACAAGCACGTGACTCTAGCGGCAGGTACACGCCACCTCGCACGCCGGGTCCGCCCCCGTCCCGGCCGGTCCGCTACGCATCGACGTCGTACACCGTGACCGGGATCCCCCGCGTCACCAGACGGGCGGTGACCAGCGGTTCCACCCGCGCCCACGTGCCGCCGGCCAGGCCGCAGCCGATCCGCGGCATGTGCACGGAGGCACCCAGCTCGACCGCCCGGTCGGCGAGCAGCCCGAGCGCCGCGTCGATCGCCTCGTAGCGCACCGGGACACCACTGCTCCGGCTGGTCCGGATCCCTCGCTGCCCCACCAGGTTCGCCACCCAGACGTACGGTCCGACCTGGACGAACTGCGCCGCGCCCAGACCGAAGTCGTTTCCCGCCCGCCCCCGGTGCCAGCGCCGGTAGGCCGCCTCCGGTGCGGGCCAACGGCGCGAGAGCGCCAGGACGAAACCCCTCCCCCAGCCGCCCCGGTCGTTGCAGACATGGGCGATGATCTTGACGCCCTTCCCCTGCGGAGCGGTCGCGTCGCCCCGTACGTACGTGATGGCCGGCTCGTTCCCCGTCATGCCGTCACCGTACGGCCCGCCACCGACAACGTCGCGGCTCTTTTACAACGCCGGTGAGACAGCAATACTGTTGCACTGACCGGCGACACACGGGAAACGAGGCACCTCAGATGGCCACCGAGACCGAGGAGCAGCCGCCGACGTTCACCGTCGACGAGCTGGCCGCCCGGGCCGGCGTCACCGTGCGCACGGTGCGGT
Organism: Streptomyces sp. JL2001; assembly: GCF_050917515.1. Lineage (NCBI taxonomy): Bacteria > Bacillati > Actinomycetota > Actinomycetes > Kitasatosporales > Streptomycetaceae > Streptomyces > Streptomyces sp. JL2001. The sequence continues at coordinate 1,392,279 of NZ_CP169421.1, forward strand.
TCTACGGGACGCGCGGGCTGCTGCCGCCGCCCGTGATCGGCCCGCGCCGGGTCGGCCACTACGGACCCGAGCACCTCTCGCGCCTGGCCCTGATCGAGGAGCTCCAGCGCCAGGGCATGACCCTGGCCGCGATCGAACGGTACCTGGAGCAGCTCCCGCCCGATCTGAGCGCCCAGGATCTGGCCATCCACCGCGCGCTCGTGGCCTCCTGGGCGCCGGAGTCGGCCGAGGAGATCACGCACCGCGAGCTCGAACGACGGGCCGGCCGGGCCCTGGACGACGAGGACATCGACCGGCTCGCGGCGATGGGCGTGCTCGACCGGGGCCCGGATCCGGAGGTCTTCCGGCTCGACGGCACGCTCCTGCGGCTGGGAGTGGAGCTGCTCGACGTCCCCATCGCCCACGAGACGATCCTCGCCTCGCGCACGGTGCTGCTGGAGCACGCCCGCGCGGCGGCGCAGGAGCTCTCCCGGCTGTTCCGCGAGCAGGTGTGGAACCCGTACCGGGAACGGGAGTCGGACCCCGATCACGTGGCCGCCATGAAATCGCTCTCGGCGCACATGCAACCGATGGTGGTGCAGGCGCTGGTGACGGCGTTCCAGCGGTCGCTGAGGGAGGAGCTGCGGGCCGCGTTCGGCGCGGGGGGGCCGGCGGAGGACGGGGCGGCGGCGGACTAACGCGGCCCGGGGACGGCGGGAACCGGCGGCTGAACGTCGGCGGGTGCCGGCCGTTCAGGGCGTCAGGCCGACCCAGGTGGACTCGCTCTCCCGGACGACGTAGATGGCTCCGGTCTCGGGGGTCCAGCCGAGCGGGACGATGTAGTAGCGACCGTCTCGTTCGAGCAGGAGCCGCAGGCCGGTGTACCGGTAGGGGTGGAGCAGGTCGCTCGACAGCGGCTCCTTCCGGACCTCGGTGTCCGGGAGGGACAGCGGGCGGCTGCTGAGCACCACCACGCCGGTCCAGTCGACGACGTGGCGGGCATGGGACCTGGCGTCGCGCTGGGCGGTGTCGACCGTGACCCGGGTGAGGCCCCAGAAGAGGAAGACCGCCGCGGCGAAGACCGGGAGGGCCCGACGCCGGAATCCGTGCGGCCGGCGGCCCTGTGCGTCGCGGCACTGCGTCAGCAGCAGTCCGGCGCCGATGACGAACGGGGCGGTCCAGCCGTAGGGCTGGATCTGCGTCCACAGGGCGAGCAGCAGGACGCCGAGGGCCACGACCGGCAGGGAGAGGCGGGCCCCGAGCGCCTCGGCCCGCCCGCCGGCGCGCGGCGCCTGCGGGTGGCTCCCGGCCCGCAGCGAGGGTGCGATCACGGCGAGCACGATCAGCCCGGCGGCCACCAGCACCTCCAGCTTCAGCAGATGCAGGCTCTGTGTCGCGAGCTCGCCGAAGCTCAGGTCGAGGGTGCCGAGGGAGATGTGGAAGTAGCCGTAGTACGAACTGGTGTACATCGCCCCCAGATAGAAGAGGAGTCCGGCGATGAAGGTCCCCTGGGCGATGACCAGCTTGAGGAGCAGGGTGGGACTCGCGGAGTCGTCGCCCGGTCCCTCGCGCGCCGGCCCCCGCTCGGGCTCCGGGCGCGGGTCCCGCGCCGGTTCGTCCGGCGGCGGCATCGTCACGTGCCGTCTGGTGCGGGGGTCACGGGTCCTTCCGGGGGCGTCCGGTTCTCCGCGGGCTTCGTGAAGCTGGGTGCCGAGGTCGGGCGGCCGTTGCCGCCGGGACTCTTCGACGGGCCGGTCGGCAGCGGGGGCACCGACGGCCCGCCGTCGGTGCTCCGCCGACCGGCGGGCGTCGACGGCCCGGGCGGAGGCGTGTACGCCGGCGGGGACGACTCCTGAGACGGCCCGGAGACCGTCTCGGAGGGCGACGGGCCGTCCCCCGGGTCGGCCGAATCGGAGCCGCACGCGGCCAGCGCGGCGGCGCCGCACAGGCCGAGGGTGACGAACAGGGTGGCCCGCAGCCGGCGGACGGTCTTCTCGCGCATCCGACCTCCTTGATCGTCCGCGAGCATAGGCGGCCGTCCCCCGGGTCGCCCCGACCCGCGCGAAGCGGCCCCGGCGCACCGCTCGATCGGACGATCGGGCCGTGGCGCGCGGGGCCGCTCGCTCCCGTGGGGAGGTCAGGCGTCGGTGAAGACCTCGCCGCGCTCGGCCTTCTCGACCAGCAGGGCCGGCGGGGTGAAGCGGTCGCCGTACTTCTCCGCCAGCTCGCGCGCCCGCGCCACGAAGCCGGGCAGGCCGCCCTCGTAGCCGTTGATGTACTGCAGGACGCCGCCGGTCCAGGCCGGGAAGCCGATGCCCATGATGGAGCCGATGTTGGCGTCTGCGACCGACGTGAGGACGTTCTCCTCCAGGCAGCGCACGGAGTCGAGCGCCTCGGAGAAGAGCATCCGCTCCTTCATGTCCTCGAACGGGATCGTGACGTCCGGGCGGGTGAAGTGCTCGCGCAGGCCCGGCCACAGGCGCGTGCGCCCGCCGTCCTCGCCGTACTCGTAGAAGCCGCCGCCGCCGCTGCGGCCGGGGCGGCCGAACTCGTCGACCATACGGTCGATCACCGCGTCGGAGGGGTGACCGACCCAGGTGCCGCCGGCCTCCTCCACCGCGCGCCGCGTCTCGTTGCGGATCTTGCGGGGCAGGGTGAGGGTCAGCTCGTCCATCAGCGAGAGGACCTTGGCCGGGTAGCCGGCCTGGGCCGCCGCCTGCTCGACGGAGACCGGGTCCGCGCCCTCGCCGACCATCGCCACGCCCTCGTTGATGAACTGGCCGATCACCCGGGAGGTGAAGAACCCGCGCGAGTCGTTGACGACGATCGGGGTCTTGCTGATCTGGCGCACCAGGTCGAAGGCGCGGGCGAGTGCCTCGTCGCCGGTCTGCTCGCCCTTGATGATCTCGACGAGCGGCATCTTGTCGACGGGCGAGAAGAAGTGCAGACCGATGAAGTCGACGGGCCGCGAGACGCCCTCGGCGAGGACCGTGATGGGCAGCGTGGACGTGTTGGAGCAGAGCAGCGCGTCCGGCTCGATGACGTCCTGGATCTCCTGGAACACCTTGTGCTTCAGGGCGGTGTCCTCGAAGACGGCCTCGATGACGGCGTCGCAGCCGGCCAGGTCGGCCGGGTCGGCGGTCGGCCTGATCCGGGCGAGCAGCGCGTCGCGCTTGGCCTCGGTGGTGCGGCCCCGGGAGAGCGCCTTGGCGAGCAGCTTCTCGGAGTACTCCTTGCCGCGCTGCGCGGCCTCCGCGGTGACGTCCTTGAGGACGACGTCGATGCCCGCGCGGGCGCAGGAGTACGCGATGCCGGCGCCCATCATGCCGGCGCCGAGCACGGCGACCTTGCGGACCGGACGGGGCTCGATGCCCTGCGGGCGGTTGGCGCCGGAGTTGACGGCCTGGAGGTCGAAGAAGAAGGCCTGGATCATGTTCTTCGCGGTCTGGCCGGTCACCAGCTCGGTGAAGTAGCGGGCCTCGATGACCAGGGCGGTCTCGAAGTCGACCTGTGCGCCCTCGACGGCGCACGCCAGGATGTTGCGGGGTGCGGGGTAGGGGGCGCCGTTCAGCTGCTTCCTCAGGTTGGCCGGGAAGGCCGGGAGGTTGGCGGCGAACCGCGGGTTCGACGGCGTGCCGCCGGGGATCTTGTAGCCCTTGACGTCCCAGGGCTGGTGCGACTCGGGGTGGGTGTCGATGAAGGCGCGCGCCTTCGCGAGCATCTCCTCCGGCGTGGCGGCCACCTCGTGGACCAGGCCGTTCTCGAGCGCCCGCTGCGGCGTGTACTGGGTGCCCTGGAGCAGGACCTTGAGGAGCGCGTCGGCGATGCCCATCAGGCGTACGGTGCGGGTGACGCCGCCGCCGGCCGGGAGGAGGCCGAGGGTGACCTCGGGCAGGCCGATCTTGGAGCCGGGGGCGTCGAGGGCGATGCGGTGGTGCGAGGCGAGGGCGATCTCGTAACCGCCGCCGAGGGCCGCGCCGTTGACGGCGGCGACGACCGGCTTGCCGATCGTCTCGATGGCGCGGAGCGAGGCCTTGATGGCGGTGCCGGTGTCGAAGGCCTGCTGGGCCTGCTCGGGCCCGACCTTCATCATGTCCTTGAGGTCGCCGCCCGCGAAGAAGGTCTTCTTGGCGGAGGTGTAGATGATGCCGCGGATGGAGTCGCGTTCCGCGACGACCCGCGCGGCGATCGCCGCGATGGAGTCCTTGAACGCCTGGTTCATGGTGTTCGCGGACTGGTCGGGGTCGTCCAGGACGAGGGTGACGATCCCGGTGTCGTCCTGCTCCCAGCGGATGGTGGTGCTCTCGGTCATTGCGATGTCTCCGAAGTTGGGAAGGGAGGGACGGACGGTCAGACGCGCTCGACGATCGTGGCGATGCCCATGCCGCCGCCGACGCACAGCGTGGCCAGGCCGTAGCGCTTGTCCTGGCGCTCCAGCTCGTCGATCAGGGTTCCGAGGATCATCGCGCCGGTGGCGCCCAGCGGGTGGCCGAGCGCGATCGCGCCGCCGTTGACGTTCACCTTGTCCAGGCTGATGCCCATGTCCTTGACGAAGCGGAGCACGACGCCGGCGAAGGCCTCGTTGATCTCGACCAGGTCGATGTCGTCCATCGTCAGGCCGGCCTTCGCGAGCGCCTTGCGGGTGGCGGGCGCGGGACCGGTGAGCATGATGGTCGGCTCGGAGCCGGAGACCGCCGCGGCCACGATCCGGGCCCGGGGCGTGAGTCCGTAGCGCTCGCCGACCTCCTTGGAGCCGATCGCGACCAGCGAGGCGCCGTCGACGATGCCGGAGGAGTTGCCCGCGTGGTGGACGTGGTCGATCTTCTCGACCCAGTGGTACTTCTGCAGCGCGACCGCGTCGAATCCGCCCATGTCGCCGATCGCGGCGAAGGAGGGCTTGAGCGAGGCCAGCGAGTCGGCCGTGGTGCCCGGCCGCATGTGCTCGTCGTGGTCGAGGACGACCAGGCCGCTGTGCCGGTCGGTGACCGGGACGACGGAACGGTCGAAGCGGCCGTCCTTCCACGCCGCCGCCGCCCGCTCCTGGGAGAGCGCCGCGTACTCGTCGACGTCGCGGCGGGTGAAGCCCTCGATGGTGGCGATGAGGTCGGCGCCGATTCCCTGCGGGACGAAGCCGGTCTCGTAGTTGGTCATCGGGTCGGCGAACCAGGCGCCGCCGTCGGAGGCCATCGGGACCCGCGACATCGACTCGACGCCGCCGGCCAGGACCAGGTCCTCCCAGCCCGAGCGGACCTTCATCGCGGCCATGTTGACGGCTTCGAGGCCGGAGGCACAGAAGCGGTTCTCCTGGACGCCGGCGACGGTGTCGGGCAGTCCGGCGGCGATGGCGGCGATCCGGGCGATGTCGGAGCCCTGGTCGCCGACCGGGCCGACCACGCCCAGGACGATGTCGTCGACGGCGGCCGGGTCCAGGGTGGGGAAGCGGCGCCGGATCTCGTGGATGAGCCCGACGACCAGGTCGATGGGCTTGGTGCCGTGCAGGGCGCCGTTGGCCTTGCCGCGCCCGCGCGGGGTGCGGATCGCGTCGTACACGTACGCTTCGGTGCTCACGGGAAGCCTTTCGGGAGGAACGGGAGGTGCGTGAGGGTGGGTGATCGGGAGGGTGCCGGGTCCGGCGGGTCCGTCAGCCGAGCAGGGACCGGCCGATGATCTCCTTCATGATCTCGGTCGTGCCGCCGTAGATCGTCTGGATGCGGCCGTCCGTGAACGCGCGTGCCACCGGGAACTCGGCCATGTAGCCGTATCCGCCGTGCAGTTGCAGACAGCGGTCGGCGACCCGCTTCTGCAGTTCGGTCGCCCACCACTTGGCCATGGAGGCGTGGACGGCGTCGAGCCGTCCTTCGGCGTGGTCGGCGATGCACCGGTCGAGGAAGGTGCGGGTGACGGCGCACTCGGTGGCCATCTCCGCGATCTCGAAGCGGACGTGCTGGAGACGGGAGAGCGGCCGGCCGAAGGCCTCGCGCTCCTTGACGTAGGTCGTCGTGATCTCCAGGAGGTGTTCGGCGGCGGCGATGCCGGCCACCGCGATGGCCATCCGCTCCTGGGCGAGGTTGGTCATCAGGTGGACGAAGGCGCCGTCGAGCTCGCCGAGCAGGTTCTCCTTGGGGACGCGGACGTCGTGGAAGAACAGTTCGGCGGTGTCCTGGGACTTCTGGCCGATCTTGTCGAGGTTCCGGCCGCGCTCGAAACCTTCCATGCCCCGCTCGACGACGAGCAGCGAGAGCCCGTGCGCGCCGCCCTCGGGGGTCGTCTTCGCGACGACGATCACCAGGTCGGCGAGGATGCCGTTCGAGATGAAGGTCTTGGAGCCGTTGAGGACCCAGTGGTCGCCCCGGTCCTCGGCGGAGGTGCGGATGCCCTGGAGGTCGGAGCCCGCGCCCGGCTCGGTCATGGCGATGGCGGTGATCAGCTCGCCCGAGCAGAATCCCGGCAGCCAGCGCCGCTTCTGCTCCTCGGTGGCCAGCGAGGTGAGGTACGGACCGATGATGTCGTTGTGCAGCCCGAGCGCGATGCCGGGGGCGCCGGCCCGGGTGAACTCCTCCGCGAGGACGGCGCTGTAGCGGAAGTCGGGGTTCCCGCCGCCGCCGTACTCCTCCTCCACGGCGAGGCCGAGCAGGCCCTGCCGGCCGGCCGCGCGCCAGGCGTCGCGCGAGACGATCCCGTCCTTCTCCCACTGCTCGTAGTGCGGGATCACCTCCTTGGCGAGGAAGGTGCGGACGGTCTCGCGGAACGCCTCGTGGTCGGCGGTGTAGAGCTGGCGCTTCATGCCTGCGGCTCCTGCGGTGCGTCGGTGCGGGTGGTCAGGGAGGGTACGGCCCAGTCGCGGGCGACCTCGCCGGTGTCGGCGCCGGGCATCGCCGGGCCGCCGCGGACGGTGCCGGGTGTGGCCGAGAACCGGGGGGCGGGTGCGGGCTGGGTGAGTCCGCCGTGCTCGACGAAGGTGCCGCGGGCGGCGAGGTGGGGGTGGGCCGGCGCCTCGCGCATCGAGAGGACGGGCGCCACGCAGGCGTCGGTCCCGGCGAAGACCGCCGTCCACTCCTCACCGGTGCGGGTGCGGAAGCGGGCGGCCACGGCGGCACGCAGTTCGTCCCAGCGGCCGGGGTCCTTGCGGGCGGGCGCGACGTCCTCGATGCCGAGCAGCCGCACGAACTCGTCGTAGAAGGGCTGCTCCAGCGCGCCGACGGCCATGTGGCGGCCGTCGGCGGTCTCGTAGACGCCGTAGAAGGGACAGCCTCCGTCGAGCAGGTTGACGCCGCGGCGGTCCTGCCAGCCGCCGGCGGCCAGCATGCCGTGGATCATGGTGGCGAGATGGGCGGCCCCGTCCACGATCGCCGCGTCGACGACCTGGCCCTCGCCGTGCTCGCCGGCGTGCCGGAGCGCGGCGAGCACGCCGACGACGAGGTAGAGCGAGCCGCCCGCGTAGTCGCCGACGAGGTTGGCGGGCACGGTGGGCGGGCCGTCCGGGTCGGGGCCGATCATGCCGAGGGTGCCCGTGACGGCGAGGTAGGCGATGTCGTGACCGGCGGTCGACGCCAGCGGTCCGTCCTGGCCCCAGCCGGTCATCCGGCCGTAGACCAGTCGCGGATTGCGGGCGAGACAGGCGTCGGGCCCGACGCCGAGGCGCTCCGCGACGCCGGGCCGGTAGCCCTCGATGAGGATGTCGGCCCGTTCGACCAGGTCGAGCACGGTCGCAGCGCCGCCCTCGGCCTTGAGGTCGACGAGGACGGAGCGCTTGTTGCGGTTGGTGAGGTCGTACGCGGGATCGATGCCGAGCCCCGGACCGCCCGGGCGGTCGACGCGGACGACGTCGGCGCCGAGGTCGGCGAGGAGCATGGCGGCGAACGGGCCCGGCCCGATCCCCGCGAGTTCGACCACGCGCACCCCGGAGAGCGGGCCGTTCCGGGTGTTCCGCGTCCCTGCCATGAAGCCCCCAGCGCCGTGTGACACCAATGATGTAACACCGGTGATGCTAGGAACGTGTTCCACTCCGCACAAGACCCCGGGCCGAGCAAGCGCTTGGAAATTGTGCTTCGGCCGAGTTCCGCTAGGCTCCGCCGACGACAAGCGCCCGGACGGGGGCGCGAGTGAAGGCGAGGGGCTGGATGGAGACAGGGGCCGGCACGGGGCGGGACGACGCGGCGCGGCCGTACGACCTGGTGCTCTTCGGGGCGACCGGGTTCGTGGGCGAGCTCACCGCGGAGTATCTGGCCGAACACGCTCCCGCCGGGTGCCGCTGGGCACTCGCCGGGCGCAGCCGCGCGAAACTGGAGGCCCTGCGCGAACGGCTCGCGGTCGGCCGCCCGCACTGCGCGGAGCTGCCGCTCGTGGTGGCGGACTCCGCCGATCCGGAGGCGGTGCGCGCGCTCGCCGAGTCCGCCCGGGTCGTGGCGACCACGGTCGGCCCGTACGTCTGGTACGGCGAGGGCCTGGTGGCGGCGTGCGCGGAGGCGGGCACCGACTACGTGGACCTGACCGGCGAGACCGAGTTCATCGACCTGACGTACGTGCGGCACGACGCGCGGGCCCGGGAGACCGGGGCCCGTCTGGTGCACGCCTGCGGCTTCGACTCGGTGCCGCACGACCTCGGGGTGTACTACACCGTCGGGCAGCTCCCGAAGGACGTGCCGCTGCGGATCGACGGCTTCGTCCGGGCCGGCGCCGTCTTCTCCGGCGGCACGTTCGCCTCCGCGCTGACGGCGATGGGGCGCGGGCGCGAGATCCTGCGGGCCGCGCACGAGCGGCGGCTGCACGAGCCCCGGCTGGTGGGCCGGCGGGCCCACGCGCCGCTGGCGGGGCCGCGGTTCAGCCGGGAGACGGGCACCTGGGCACTGCCCCTGCCCACCCTCGACCCGCAGGTCATCGCGCGCTCGGCGGCGGCGCTGGAGCGCTACGGCCCCGACTTCCGCTACCGCCACTACGCGTCGGTCAAGACCCTGCCGATGGCGCTGGGCGGCGCCGCGGCCGTGGGTACGGGCCTGCTTGCGGCCCAGCTGCCGCCGCTGCGGCGCTGGATGATGGACCGTTACGAGGCCGGCCAGGGACCCAGCGCCGAGCGGCGGGCGCGGAGCTGGTTCTCGGTGCGCTTCGTGGGCGAGGGCGGCGGCCGGCGGGTCTTCACGGAGGTCTCGGGCGGCGACCCGGGCTACGACGAGACGGCGAAGATGCTGGCCGAGTCCGCGCTCTGCCTCGCCTTCGACACCCTGCCCAAGACGTCCGGGCAGGTCACGACGGCCGTCGCGATGGGCGACGCGCTGCTCGACCGGCTGCAGGCGGCGGGCATCCGCTTCCGGGTGGCCGACGCGCGCTAAAGGGCGTTGCGAAAGTGGCGCCGGTGGGCCTCGCGGCGACCGGCGCCGTGCAGCGCAAGACGAAGGAGCGCCCGCGTACCTGAGGTACGCGGGCGCTCCCGTGTCGCGGCGTGGCGCGCATGCCGTGGCCGGACGAAGGCCCACGGGGGCACGCCGGGCGACGCGGGCCTCGGGGGGCTTCCCGGACAGGCCCCGAGCCTGCCGTTCAACCCCCGGGCCCGCCCCTGAGGGATCAGTCGATCCAGATCAGCATCGCGTGGCCGGTGGATGCGGCGCCCCCGAAGAACTCCGTCAGGGGGGTGAACAGGTCGCCGGCCCACTCCAGTGAGGCAGGCGTGTCCCAGATCTGGGGGTAGATCTCGGCCTTGGTGAGTTCGGAGGGGTCGACGCCCTGGATGAGTTGTTCGTACGTCGTCCGGTGCAGGATGTCAGCGGCCAGCCGTACTCGCTCCGGAGTCAGGTACTGCGGCGGTCCGTAACCCCAGTCCTCGGGGGCGAGCGGTTCCTCCCCGTGGACGATGTCGACGGGGAAGGCCGAGCGCTGCAGGAGGAACCCGAGCAGGTGCCATGTCTGGTGTGTGGTGAAGAGCCGCGCCTCGGCCGGCGCGGGCTCGCCCTCCTCCTGCGCGTCCTGAACCGCCTCGACGAGCTCCCAGGCCCACTCGGGATCCTTCAGGGCACGGTCGAGTTCAGCGGGTGTGACGCGCAGGTACTCGCCGTTCATACTCATGGGCGGCAGCATACGGAGCGTGCCCGACAGCGGCGTCGGTCCACCGACTCCAGGCCGCGACGTGCGGGACGGCCGGCTCGCCGCCGGCGGCGGTCGCCCCCCTCTTTCCCGTCTCCCTGACCCACCCGTTCCCATCGCCTTGCCCGACCAGGTATCTTGCATCGCATGGAACCAGGCGATTCGACCAAGCAGGCCCGGGCGGCCGCCCAGCTGCGCAAGGGGGTGCTGGAGTACTGCGTCCTCGCCCTGATGCGGGACCGCCCCCGCTACGGCGTGGAACTCCTCCACGCCCTGGAGGAGTCCGGTGCCCTGGCCACCGGCCAGGGCACGGTCTACCCGCTGCTCTCCCGGCTACGCCGCGACGACCTGGTCACCACCACCTGGCAGGAGTCCGCTTCCGGACCACCCCGTCGCTACTACGCGCTCACCGACAGCGGCCGGGCCGCGCTCGACGAGTTCACCCGCGTCTGGCCCGCCTTCCGCGACGCCGTCGACACCTTCCTGACCGCCCCGCACCCCTCTGCCGGAGACCTCTCATGAAGACCCCCGCCGACCCCGTACGCGACTACCTCGCCGCCGTCGAGCGCGAGGCCTCCGCGCTCCCCGCCGACCGTCGCCACGAGCTCCTGGCCGACCTCGCCGAACACATCGAGGTGACCCGCGCCGAACGCCCCGACACCGCGACCGGCGAGGTCCTGGCGGCGCTGGGCGACCCCCGCGCCATCGCCGCCACGGCACTGGCCGAGGCGGGGAACGGGGACGCCGAGGCTCCGGCCCGGGGCGGTGCCGGCGCACCCGCCCGGCGCGGCAAGGTGCACCCCCTGGTGCCGCTCCTGATGCTCACCCTGTCGCTGCCGTTCATGATGGTCTTCCCGGACCACCCCGGCCCCCTGTTCGGCGTCCTGTTCCGCGTCACCGGCGCGGTACTCCTGTGCACCTCGGTGCACTGGACCCCCGTCCGGAAGACCACCGGCGTCCTGCTCGCCGCCGTCCTGCCGACCGCCGTCATCGCCGCCTGGAACCTGTCCGGCGGCGGCCCCGCGGGCGACACTCCGGCTCTCTGGGCCAACCTGGCGACGCTCGCCCTGCTGAGCGGCACCGCGGCATGGCTCTGGCGGGTCCGCCGCGTCTGAGACGCCGCGGAAGGGGCCGGGCGCCTCAGTGCGCCGCGTGGCGCACGAGGCAGAACGGGTGGCCGGCCGGGTCCGCGTAGGTACGCCAGGCCCGGTCGTCTCCCCCGTCGTCGAGCTGCCACGCGCCGAGCGCGAGGACCGCGTCGTGCGCCTCGTCCAGGTCGTCGACCTGCACGTCGAGGTGGAACTGCTGCTCGGGCGCTCCCCAGACGGGCGGGCGGTGGTCGGCCACGCCCTGGAAGGCGAGCACCGGTGCGCCGGCGGCGTCGTGCAGGGTGGCCCAGCCGTCCCCGAGGGCCCACGGGGAGCCGCTGCGGTTGATCTCGCCGCCGAGCAACCGCTGGTAGAACTCGGCCAGTTCCAGCACGTCGGGGCAGTCGAGCACGACGCACTGCAGGGTGCCGATCACGCGGCCGCCACCACCCAGGCGAAGACGACGTAGAGCATGGCGCAGACCCAGGCCAGGGAGACGAGCCCGGCTACGGCGAGGACCGCGGTCAGGCCGCGTTCGACCGGACGCAGTGGGGTGGGAACGGGGGTTGTCATGTGCCCCACTGTGCCGCCCAAGATCGAAGCCCGGTATCCGTACTCGTACTCAGGTCGTCCACGATCCGTTGCCACTCGTGCTCACCTCCGGGCAACGGCCAGGCCCAGGTGGGCCGGTTGCCCGTGCGCAGCTCCTCCAGGCGGCGGGCGAGGGCGGCGCCCGCCGACTCGGCGCCGTCGGGGACCCCGGGCCCGTGCCGGGCCATGAGGGCGCGGTGGCGGGCGAGTTCGCCCTCGTACGCCTCCGCGGCCTCGGCCTCTCCCCGGGCGCGCTCGTCGTGGGGCGTCGTCCGCCGCAAAACGACCACCGACGGCTCGACGTCCTCGGCGACGGCCGCGGCGAGCCGCGCGTGCCCGTCGAGAACGACGTAGCAGTCGAGGCCGCTCACCCACCACAGCAGGAGCGGAGGCAGGATCCCGGCGCGTGCCTGGCCGCGGTACGCCTTGACGCGGGCGTCGTCGGCAGCGGGCAGCGGCCGCAGGGGGAACAGCTCCCAGTCGGTGCTGTGGAGGAACCAGTCGACGTATCCGTCCGGATCACCGCCGACGACGCGCTCGCCCCAGTGGTCGGCCGGGCCGGCGTCGTGCCTGTTCCAGTGCCGCTGCCGCTCCATGACGGTCGTGAGAACCCAACGGCCGTCGTGCAGCGGTCCGTCCGGGTCGGCGGCGAGCAGCCGTGCCACTCGGTGGAGCCAGCGCTCGGGCCGGCCGGCGTACGCCCGCGCCTCGGCGGCGCGCAGGGGTGGCAGCAGCGGGCGGGGCACGGCCGTGCGGTAGAAGTCGACCCCCTGGTCGTACGGGTCCGCGACCGCGAACAGGAGGGGGTGGCCGCCCTGATCCAGGATCAGACGCCGGCCGGCGGTCCGGAGTCGGAGTCCGGGGCGCGGCCGGTCCGCGACGTCGAGGACCAGCTCGGTCACGGGGCGGCCCCGAGGGCGTCCCGGAGCGCGCGGCGGCACAGGGAGTCGGCGCGCCGGGTCGTCTCGGGGATGCGGTAGCGCGGGGCGAGGAGCAGGGTGTGCGCGCACGCCGCCTCCAGGGACACCCGGTGCCCCACGGAGACGAAGACGGGCTTCACCCCCGCCTGGGTGCGCAGGGCGCGCCCCACCTCCTCGCCGTCGGCGAGGAGCGGGCTGAAGTCGCCGCGGTCGGGGCCCGGCGGGTCGTAGGCGAAGGTGAACGGGTTCTTCGCGACGCCGATCGCGGGCAGCCCGGTCAGGACGCCGAGGTGGCTCGCCAGCCCGAAGCGGCGCGGATGGGCCAGCCCGTACCCGTCGCAGACGAGGAGGCCCGGGTCGGCGGAGAGCGAGTCGAGCGCGGCGCGGACGGTCGGGATCTCCCGGAAGGCGAGCAGGCCGGGAACGTACGGGAAGGAGACCCGGCCGACCGCCGTGGCCTCCTCCACCACCTCCAGGGTGGCCGCGTCGAGGACCACGGCGGCGGCCGCGACGAGGTCCCGCTCGTCGTCGTAGGCGACGTCGAGCCCCGTGACGTGCCCGGTGCCGGGCAGGGGTCCCGCCTCGTCGAGCACGAGCCGCGCGCGCAGCTCCCGCTGGAGGTTCCGGGCGGCGGGCTCGTCGGCGGGCCAGCCCGCGGGGATGTCGAGGATCGTCATGGTGACGGCCACCCTACGACCCGCGCCGGGGACGGCGGGCGGGAGTTTCCGTCCGGGCGGGGGCCGGGGGCGGGGGGGACGGGCCATCCGGCCGTTCACGTCCGGGTGGGGGCGGCCCTCGGGCCGGACGGCGTTCCCCGGTCCCGGTAGCCTGGCGATCATGTTCGTACTGGAATTGACCTACACCGCGCCCGTCGAGCGGGTCGACGCACTGCTGGACGCGCACGTCGAGTGGCTCGACGCGCAGTACGCCGCGGGCGTGTTCGTCGCCTCCGGGCGGAAGAACCCGCGCGACGGGGGCGTCATCCTGGCCGCCGGGGTCGACCGCGGGACGATCGAGAGGATCGCCGCGGCCGACCCGTTCGCCGTCGAAGGGGTGTGCGCGTATCGGATCACGGAGTTCTACGCCACGAAGACGGCGACGGAACTCGCTTCGTACCGGGAGCAGTTGCCCTCTTGACGACAGCCCTCAGCGGCGCGCCAGACGGGCGATCCTGCCCTTCTCGCCGGAGGCCCAGCAGGCGCCGTCGCGGGTGCAGTCGACGGTGTCGTACGAGCCGGTGTCGACCGTGCGCCAGGTGCGGCCGCCGTCCGTCGTCAGGTCCGTGCCCGTGGGGCCGACGGCGAGCGCGGCCGACTTGGTGTGCGGGAGCCAGGCGACGCCGGAGCGGTACGCGGGCGGCGGCGTGGCGGCCTGCCGCCACGTGCGGCCGGCGTTCCCGGTGACCGCCGCGGCCTGCGGGGAGGGCTGGTCCTTGCGGTAGTCGCCGCCGACCGCCAGGCCGTGCGCGCGGTCGCGGAAGGCGAGCGCGAAGACGCCCCGCGCCGGGTCCCCCGCCGGGATCGTCGACTCGGCGGCGGTCCAGGTGAGGCCGCGGTCGGCGGAGTGCAGGACCCGGGCGGTGGCCCCGCCGCCGGTCGCCAGCCAGACGTCTCTCGGCCCCGAGGAGACCAGGCACTGGCCGCTCGCCGCGAAGCCCGCCTCGCCGGCCTGTGCGGCCGGCATCCCCTTGTCCGGCAGCACCTGCCACGACCGGCCGCCGTCGCGGGTGGACAGGATGCGGTACTTCCCGTCGACCGGGTCGCTCATGGCGAGGCCGTGCCGGTGGTCGAAGAAGGTCATGCAGTCGTAGAAGGCACGCGGGTCGGGGTTGCGGAAGGACTCGGTCCAGGTGGCGCCGCCGTCCTCGGTGCGCAGGACCCGGGACGCCTCGCCCTCGCCGATCGCCAGGACCACCGCGCGCCTGCCGTCGAAGGCCTCGACGTCGCGGAACTCCAGCTCCCCCGCACCCGGGGGCGACACGTCGCGCCAGGTGCGGCCCCCGTCGCCGGTGCGCAGCACCGTGCCCTTCGATCCCGCGGCCCAGGCGGTGTCGCGGTCGACCGCCGCGAGGCCCCGGAAGCGTGCGTCCGTACCCGTGGTCGTGAGCTGCCAGCCGGCCGCGGCCGTGGGGGTCTCCCCGGCCCGCGCGGGCGCTGCCAGGGTCAGCGCGAGCGCCGCCCCGATCAGTCCCACCGACATCATTCGTCTCGTCTTCCCCTTGGACGTCATGGCGCCGGAAGCTAGCCGACCTCGCGGACCCCGTCCAGGGTGCCTGGCCCGCCACACCTACCCTCCAGGGGCCGGTGACACAGCTCACGTACCCGCGGAGTGCACGTTCCGGTTCGATCGTTCGTCTTCCCTGATGTCAGGGAAGACGACAGGAACCCGTAGCCGCGAGACAGGAGCTGGCACTTGTCCACCGTCATAGAGCAGGCCGTCCAGGCCCGACTGGTCGCCTCCGCCCCGCGGATGGAGACCGTCCCCGCCACGCTCCGGTACGACCGCGGCGACCCGTACGCGGTCAGCATGGCCTTCCCGCCGCCCGCGACGCTGGAGGGGGTCGAGGTCTCGTGGGCCTTCTCCCGCGAGCTGCTGGCGCAGGGTGTGGACGGACCGGCCGGGGTCGGGGACGTGCGCGTGCGCCCCTACGGCTACGACCGCACCGTCGTCGAGTTCCACGCCACCGAGGGGGTGGCCGTGGTGCACATCCGTACGGAGGAGCTGCGGCGCTTCCTGGAGCGCTCGCAGCATCTGGTCCCCGCCGGCCGGGAGCACCACTACCTGGACTGGGACCAGGACCTGGCGCAGCTCCTCGACGACTACACGTGACGGGCACGGCCCGCCGCGCCTCCCGTTAATTCGATTGCCCGCCCTCCGCGCCCGGCGTACGGTCGGTTCTGGCCCTGTTGTCACCCGATCGGAGATAGGCCGTTGCTCGTCTGAGGTTCGAGACACCGAGCCGCGCGTGCCCTGAGCGCCGCGTGTGCCGTCTTCGATCCTCGGCGTACGAGTACGAGCCTTCCGCTCGACTGCCCGCGCCTCCGGTGTCTCACCCGTTGCCCCAGCCCACGCTCTTGCAACAGGGAGGCCCTCGTGGCAGTCCGCCCCACTTTCATCACCTGCTCGTCCCTCTTCTTCTCCTGGCCGGACGGCACCCCCGTCCTGGACGACTTCCGGCTCGCCGTCGGCCCCGGCCGGACCGGCTTGATCGGGCTCAACGGCTCCGGCAAGTCGACGCTCCTCAAGCTGATCGCCGGTGAACTGTCCCCGGCGTCCGGCACGATCCGCACGCTCGGCGAGGTCGGCCACCTTCCGCAGAACGTGGTGCTGGACACCGCGATGCGGGTCGACGAGGCACTCGGCATCGCCGGTGTCCGGGCCGCTCTGCACGCCATCGAGGCAGGCGATCCCGCCGAGGAGCACTTCGCGGCGGTCGGCGACGACTGGGACGTCGAGGAACGCGCCCAGGCCACGCTCGACCAGCTGGGTCTCGGCCACGTCGGCCTCGACCGCACGATCGGCGAGGTGTCGGGCGGCGAGTCCGTCCTGCTCCGGCTCGCGGCACTGCTGCTCGCCCGGCCCGAGATCCTGCTGCTCGACGAGCCGACGAACAACCTCGACCTGCACGCGCGGCAGCGGCTGTACGAGGCCGTGGACGCCTGGTCGGGCGTCCTGGTCGTGGTCAGCCACGACCGTGAACTCCTGGAGCGTGTCGACCAGATCGCCGACCTGCGGGAGGGCGAGGTCACCTGGTACGGCGGCGCCTACTCCGCGTACGAGGAGGCCCTGGCGGCCGAACAGGACGCGGCGCAGCGGATGGTGCGGGTCGCCGAGGCCGACGTCCAGCGACAGAAGCGCGAACTGTCGGACGCACACATGAAGTTGGCGCGGCGCAAGCGGTTCGCGCAGAAGAGCGCCCAGAACAAGGTGGTGCCGAAGATCGTCGCCAACAACCGCAGGAGCGAGGCGCAGGTGTCGGCGGGCAAGCACCGCGCCCTGCACGCCGAGCGGCTCGACGCGGCGCGCGAGCGTCTCGACGCGGCCGTGGAGGCGGTACGGGACGACGACGAGATCCGGATCGAGCTGCCGCGCACGGTCGTCCATCCGGGCCGCGGCGTGCTGGAGCTGCGCGACCTGGAGCTGCGGTACGGGGCCCGGGTGAGCGGTGAGTTCGAGCTGCGGGGCCCGGAGCGGATCGCCCTGGTGGGCCGGAACGGAGCGGGCAAGACGACGCTGCTGCGGACGATCGCCGGGGAGCTGGAGCCGCTGGCGGGCGAGGCGCTGGCGCAGGTCCCGCTGCGCTTCCTGCCGCAGCGGCTCGACGTGCTCGACGAGGACCGGAGCGTGGTGGACAACGTCGCCCGCTTCGCGCCCGACGCGACGCCGAACGAGATCCGGGCGAGGCTCGCGCGGTTCCTCTTCCGAGGAGCACGGGCGGATCAGCCGGCCGGGACGCTGTCGGGCGGCGAGCGGTTCCGCGCGACGCTGGCGGCCCTGCTGCTGGCCGACCCGGCGCCGCAGCTGCTGATGCTGGACGAGCCGACGAACAACCTGGACATGGCGAGCGTCGCCAAGCTGACGGCAGCGCTGGAGGCGTACGAGGGGGCGCTGATCGTGGCGAGCCACGACGTGCCCTTCCTGGAGTCGCTGGGGATCACCCGGTGGCTGCTGCTCGACGGCGAGCTGCGGCCGACGACGGCGGAGGCGGTGCGGGAGGGCCTGACGGCGACCCGCTGAGCCCGGGGCGGCCCTCGCCCCGTGCCGGCGGCACCGGCCACCCCGCCCGCGCCCCGTGCCGGCGCCACCGGCCACCCCGCCCGCGCGTCCCAGGTTCCTCCTGGGTCACGACCGGGGCGTGCGTTCCGGATCAAGCCCGCTCCCCCGCGACCCACGCGGGCGGAGCGGGCCGTCTGCTCTGCGTAGCCGTGATCGACGCCTCCCGGACGCCCCGGCGGCGGCTCAGGGGCGTGACCTGGGTCTCCGTCGCTCCTCACAACCGCCCACGAGCAGTGCACATAACACAACGTAATCGGACATCGCCAAGCCGGGCTTGGCCCAGCCCTCACGCGGCCTTTAACCTACGGTTTCGTAACCTACGAGTGCGTAAGTAATTCCGCTTCCCCTCCTCCGTCCCCAGGAGTCCCCGTGACGCTCACCTCTCCCCACCTCGGCAGCCCGACCGGGTGGACCGACGCCCGGTTGCTCTACGCGCTGGAAGAAGTGGTGGAGAAGGAACTCAACCGGCACCTCAAGGTCACCAAGGACTGGATGCCGCACGAGTACGTCCCGTGGTCGGACGCCCGGAACTTCCCCGGCTTCTTCGAGGACGGCGAGGCGTGGGACCCGTCCCAGTCCAAGGTCACCGACATCGGCAAGATCGCCCTCGTGGTGAACCTGCTCACCGAGGACAACCTGCCCAGCTACCACCACGAGATCGCCTCGCTCTTCGGCCGCGACGGCGCCTGGGGCACCTGGGTGCACCGCTGGACCGCGGAGGAGGGCCGCCACGGCATCGTCATGCGCGACTACCTGCTGGCCTCGCGCGCGGTCGACCCGGACAAGCTGGAGCAGTTCCGGATGGCCCACATGAGCGAGGGCTTCGAGTCCGACAACCGGCACTCGATGCTGCACTCGGTCGCGTACGTCTCCTTCCAGGAGCTCGCCACCCGGATCTCGCACCGCAACACCGGCCACCAGTCGGGCGACCCCGTCTGCGACCGGATGCTGGCGCGCATCGCGACCGACGAGAACCTGCACATGGTCTTCTACCGCAACCTGCTGAGCGCGGCCTTCGAGCTCGCCCCCGACCTGACCATGCAGGCCGTGCGGGACGTCGTCGTGAACTTCCGGATGCCCGGACACGGCATGCCCGGCTTCGAGCGGGCGGCGGCGCAGATGGCGATCGGCGAGATCTACAACATGCGCATCCACCACGACGACGTGCTGCAGCCGGTGCTGCGCTTCCTCAAGGTCCTGGAGATCGACGGCCTCGGCCCGGAGGGCCTGAAGGCCCAGGAGGAGCTGGGGCTCTACATGACGGGCCTGGACAACGAGGCCAGCAAGTTCGACGAGAAGCTCGCGGCCCGCAAGGCCCGCATGGCGGCCCGCGCGGCGGGCTGACCCATCGGCCGGGCGGCCGAGCGGACTACCAGGCCGCCTCCTGGTAGTCCTTGAGGAACACGCCCGAGGACGGCTCACCCGCCTCGCCGCGCACGATCGGGTCGTAGACCCGGGCCGCGCCGTCGACGACGTCCAGCGGCGTGCGGGTCCCGACGGCCGCTATCCGCGCCTTGCGGGGCGCCGGGTTCTCGTCGGTGATCCAGCCCGTGTCCACACTGCACATGTGAACCCCCTGCGCGGCCAGTTCGGCCCCGCTGGTGCGGGTGAGCATGTTGAGGGCGGCTTTCGCCATGTTGGTGTGGGGGTGGCCGCCCGTCTTGTTCCGCACGGTGAAGCGGCCCTCCACGGCCGACACGTTGACGATGTAGCGGCGCGGTCTCGGTGACGCCAGGAGCAGCGGCAGCAGCCGGTCGCAGAGCAGCGTCGGCGCGAGGGCGTTGACCAGCTGGGCCTCCAGCACCTCGGCCGGGTCGAGCTCCCCGAGCCGTACGGACCACGAGTTGTGCGGCGAGGCGTCCGGGAGCAGCCCGGCCTCGTCCGGCTCCAGCCCGGCGAGGACGGGGACGCGGTCGGCCCGCTCGTACCCCGGCGCCGGGATCACCCCCGGCGGCAGCTCCCCGCGCTCCCCCGCCGCGAGCAGGGCGTACGACTCCGGGGGGCGGCGTATCGTCTGGGCCGCGTTGTTGACGAGGATGTCCAGCGGCCGCCCCTCCGCGTTCAGCCGCTCGCACAGTCCGAGCACCTGACGGGGGTCGCGCAGGTCGATGGCGACGACGCGGAGCCGGTCCCTCCACCGCTCGCTGCCCTCGACGGCGTGGAAGCGGCGCAGCGTGTCGTGCGGGAAGCGGCTGGTGACGAGGAGTTCGGCCCCGTCGCGCAGCATCATCAGCGCCAGCTGGAACCCGATCTTCACCCGGCCGCCGGTGAGCAGCGCACGGCGGCCGGTGAGGTCCGTGCTCAGGGCGCGCCGGGCCGTGTTGTCGACGGCGCAGGGCGGGCAGAGCCGGTGGTAGAAGGCGTCCGCCCGTCGATAGGACGACTTGCAGACATAGCAGTGCCGCGTCCGGACGTAGTTCCCCGGGGAGCCGGCTCCGGTGGCCGCCAGCGGCGCGTCCTCGCGCCGTTCGAGCGCCCCGGTCATGGTGCGCGCGTCGAGCGCGGCGTCGGCGGCGGCCCGCTCGGCGCGGCGGGCCTTGCGGCGCTTGTTGCGGCTCTCGCGGCTGAAGGTCGCGGCGATCTCCTCGCCGCGCATCCGGGCGGGATCTTCCAGCGGCAGGCTCCGCAGCCTGTCGATCGTGCGGCCGAAGGCGGCCAGCTCCTCGTCCGTGACGCGCGTGTGGTGGGGCTCCATGGACACGTGATCGTAGTGAGGCGGCACGTCGTCAGCATCCGGTTATCGCCTCACCCGCCGGTGTGACCAGCATTTCTCCGCCGCGCCGATGATCTGCCAGGGTGGTCGCCCATGGATCGTGATCTTCAGGTGGACACCGATCAGTTGGGCCGCTTCTCGCATGCCCTCGACTCCTCGCTGACGTCGCTCGCCGCGGCGAGACGGGCCTTGGAACACGCCCGGGCCGACCAGTTGGGGACGAAGGAGCTCGACGAGGCGTGCGACGGCTTCCAGCGGCGCTGGAAGTTCGGGGCGGAGCAGCTGGGTGCCCGGATCGGCGAGGTGCGCACGGGAGTGCGCCTCAGTCACGCCGGCTACACCGAGCTGAACCGCGCGATCGAGGCCGCCTTCCGGGCGGTGGAACGTGGCTGACCGGGACTTCCCGCACCTCGGCTGGGACCCGGCCCCGGGCAGCCCGCCGGAGATCGCCGCCCTGCGGGCGAAGCTGTCGGCGTCGGCCGGGTCGCTCGGCACGGCGCACCGCCTGGTGGACCGACTGTTGTCGGAGAGCGCCGGGTGGCGGGGCGGGGCGGCGGACGCGTTCCGCGACGCACTCGCCGGCGACCTGCCCCGCCATCTGGGGAACGCCCACCGGTCGTTGACGAAGGCGGCCGGCCGGCTGGGGGCCTGGCACGACGCGCTGGTGGGCTACCAGTCGACCGCCCGCTCCTACGAGACCCGGGCCGCCGTCGACGCGGACGCGGTCCGCGCGTCCGAGGCGGCCTGGCGGGCGGCCTCCGCCCCGGGCGCGGACACCCCCGAGCCGGAGCTGAAGCGCGCCTCCGCGGACCTGACCAAGGCGCGGCAGGCACTGGACCACGTCCGGCGCAAGGCCCGTGAGCTGGAGGAGACCCACCGGACGGAGGCCGGCGCGATCGCGAAGTCCCTGAACGAGGCGACGGACAAGCTGGCCCCGAAGGAGCCCGGCTGGCTGGACAAGGGCCTGGACTGGCTCGACGACAACCTGGGCGACACCCTCAGCCTCACCTCGGCGCTGCTCGGCCTGGTCGCGGTCTTCGCCACCGGAGGGCTCGCCGTCCCACTGCTGTTCGCCGCCGCCGGGCTCAGTCTGGCCGCGCTGGCACTGCACGCCGGGGACCCGAAGATCCGGTCCGCGCTGAAGGGCGGCTTCACCGAAGGCCGCTTCGACAGCCGGTTCTTCAGCGCCACGGCCACCCTCGCCGGCGACGCGGTGGGCGCGGTGCCGGGCCTCGGCGCGGTGGCCCAGGGCGCCAAGGGCGCCCGGGCGGCGACCGGGTTCGGCGAGGGGGTCCGCACCTTCGGCCGGTCCTCCACGACGGCCCTGCGGGAGTTCGACGCCGCGCCCAGGCCGGTGACGGAGTGGGCCGTCCGGCGCGTGGGCCCGGGCGCCCGGACGCCGGTCAACGCCGCCTTCGCGGGCACCGGGACGCTGACGGCCGCGAGCAGCGTCGCGGCGTCCGACGACGACCGCCTCGCGCGCGACGGGGCCACCGGTGTCGACGCCGCGCGGCTCGGGAGCTCCGAGATCCCCGCCTACTGGACCCACGCCCGCGACATGGGCCGCGCGGCCGGGACCGTCCGTTGAGGAGGAACGCCGTGCGGGACCCGGACGCCGTCTGGTTCCGTCTGCCGCCGGGCTACGTCGACCTCGACCTCGACGCGCTGGAGCCGCTCCGGGACGGGCTGCTCGCCGACTGGGCGACGCTGTGCGCCGACCCGGACCGCGCCGCTCGCGCGGCACGGGAGTCCCGGGCGCTCTTCGGCCTGCTGGAGCAGTTGCGCGGCCGGGGCGTCCTGCACACGGCGATCGGGCTCCACGCGGGCGACGAGACGCGGGCCGGCGAGGCGACGGGCGGGGAGACGCGGGACGAGACGCGGGTGTCGGTGTTCTCGCTGTCCGAGGTCGAGACGGGCGCGCCGAGCTCCGCCGCCGCGGCGGCCCGGTGCGCGCTGGATCTGGCCACGGCCGGCCTCGGCGACGTCCGGGAGTCCGGACTCGTCGACCTGCCGTGCGGCACTCCCGCCGCGCTCGTGACCTCCCTGCTGCCGGAGTCGCCCGAGGGGCCGCTCGACGGCGTGGGCGGTCCCGTGCCACGGGTGTTCCAGGCACGTCTCGCGATCGCCCGGCCGCGCGGCTCGCGCGTCGTCGTCGCCGACCTCACCACCGCGCACCCCGCCGAGGCGGCGGCGTACACGGACATCCTGCTGGCCGTCGGCGGGACGGTCCGCTTCACCGATCCGGAGGGCCCGGCCGAGCCGGACACCGCGCCGGCCCGCAGCCGGCTGCTCGACGTCCTGCTGTGACCGGAGCCCGTGCCGTCCCCGCGCCCCGGCGGTGCCGGGGCGGCCCCGGGGGAAGGCCTCGTGAGGGTCGTTCAGCCCTGCCGGCGCTTCAGGCGGAAGCGTTCCTTCTCCGAGAGCCCGCCCCAGACGCCGAAGCGCTCGTCGTGCGTCAGCGCGTACTCCAGGCACGCCACGCGCCCCTCGCAGGCGCCGCAGAGCTGCTTCGCCTCGCGGGTGGAGGAACCGGGCGCCGGGAAGAAGAACTCCGGGCCGGCCTGGGCGCACAGGGCGTTCTCCTGCCAGGACATGTCGGGCTCCGGTGCGGTCAGTACGGTCGTGTCGGTCTGCATGGCGTACACGCTGCCCGAGGGTCGTAAACGAGCCATCAACGTTCGATCAATGCGGCGCGCCGTAAGGGTTTGTCACGGACCCGCGAGTCGGCGATGATCGAACGCATGACGACCAGAAAGGGCCATGCGGCCTAGGATCCCCGCCCACCTCTCCTCCGTTCGCGCGCCCCCGGGCTCCGCCCGCCGCCCGCGCCGGACGCCCGTCGCGGCCCACGCCCCGCGTCCCGCCCCACAGAGGAGAGCCCGCCCGTGCAGAAGACCGCCCTCGAACCGTACGCCCGCCTGCCCCGCGCCCATCACGGCCGGCACGTCCTGGCCGCCACCGTCGACGACTTCGGTGTCGCCCACTGGCTCCTCGTCGACCGCCCGTCGCGGCCCGGCGGCGACCCGAAGCCCTACGACGCCCTCGTCGTGTCGGTCGGCGACGGTGGCGTGGAGGTCACCGAACTCAACGCCGTGCACGCCCGGCGGCCGCTTCTGGACCGGCTGCCGGACGGCGGGTTCGTCCTCGCGGCCGCCCGCGACCGTGGGGCGGACAAGCAGCGCCAGGTGCAGGTCTTCGACGCCCTCGGTCGCCAGACCTGGTCCTTCGGGGTCGGGGACGCGATCGAGCACCTGCTCGTCGACGCGACGGGCGAGCTGTGGGTCGGGCACTTCGACGAGAATCCGGTGGGCATCCGCCGCTGGAGCGCGACGGGCGAGCGCCGCTGGACCTCCGGTTCCGTTCCCGGAGCCGGCTGGATCATGGACTGCTACGCCCTGAACGTGGCGGGGTCCGTCGCCTGGGCCTGCCCGTACACCGACTTCCCGCTGCTGGAGATCCGGCCCGGGGAGCCCGTGCGGGTGCGGGCCAACTCCCTCCACGGCGCCCACGGTCTGGCCGTCCACGCCGACCGGGTCGCCTTCGTCGGCGGCTACGGCGAGGACCGGGACCGGGTCAGGTTCGGCGCCCTCACCGAGACCACCGTCGAGCCGGTGGAGGTCGCCGAACTGACCCGGCCCGACGGCGGCTCCCTCGGCCGCCGCCGGATCGTCTGCCGCGGCAGCAGGGTCTACGTCCTGGAGGAACCGTCCACCGAGTGGGCGGTGTTCGACATCGGCGGCTGAGCCCCGGGGCCGCGGCCGCCACGGCGGGCGTGCCGCCGCCGGGGGCACGGCGCCGCGCTCCCCTGCCGGGGCCCGTGAACGGCGTGTTTCCGGCCTCGCCACCGTGCTGATCCGGCTCCCGCCATGTGGGAGCGTGGAGGCCGACCACGCAGGGGAGCGGACGATATGACGACCCAGGCCGACGCCGGCGCCGTACGCGCGCCGTCCGGAGCCCAGGCGGTGCGGCGCGCGCTGGACGTACTGCACTGCTTCCACGACAACGGGCCGGACCTGAGCGCCTCCGACCTCGCGCGCCGGCTGGGCCTGTCGACCTCGACCGCCCACCGGCTCGCGCGGACGCTGCTCGCGACCGGATTCCTGGAGCAGGACGCCCGTACGGCCCGCTATCGGCTCGGGCCCGCCGTGACGGAGCTCGGCCGGCTCTCGTACCACCAGCGGGGTCTGCACCTGGCCGCGCCCGAGCTCGCCGATCTGGCCGAACGCACGGGCGCCGCTGCCGACTTGGCCCTGCGCAGCGGCCCGCACGCCGTCATCGTGGCGGGCGGCTCCATCACCCCCAAGGTGGGGCTGCGTCGCCCGCTGATGTCGACGGCGCTCGGCAAGGTGCTGCTGGCCTGGCCGCGGGCGGGCGAGGGCAACGCCCGCCCGCTGCCGCCGCCGTCCGCCGTCACGGAGCGCGCGCTCACGGAACCTGCCCTCCTGGAAGGCGAGTTGGCGCGCGTTCGGGAGCGTGGCTACGCACTGGACGACGGCGAGTCGGCCCACGAGGGCCGGACGGTGGCCGTCCCCGTCCTGGAGCGATCGGGGCACGCGCGCTTCGCGCTCGCGGTGCGGGCGACGGCCGAGGTGATCACGGAGGCGCGCCTGGACTGGTTCCTGGCGCAGGCCCGGTCCTGCGCGCGGGCGCTCGAGGTGCTGCTCCTGCCTCCCGGGGAACGCCGGGCCCCGGCCGCCTGAGGGCCCCGCGCGCGCGTGTCCCGATCGCCCAAGGGGACGGGTCCGGGCGCCCCGGATCCCCCTCCGCACCCATGTCCGCACGACCGTGCGTTCAGTACGATGGGGGGATGAGCGGGAGCGGCGGGACCAAGACGGACGGACGCGTCGAGCGTGGCAACCAGACGCGTCGCCTGGTGCTGGGCCGCACGATGGACATCGCCTCGGTGGAGGGCCTCGACGGCCTGTCCCTGGGCCGGATCGCGACCGAGCTGAAGCTCAGCAAGAGCGGGGTCTTCGCCCTGTTCGGCTCCAAGGAGGAGCTGCAGCTCGCCACCGTCCGCGCTGCCGTCGCCGTCTTCGCCGACCAGGTGGTGGCGCCGCTCGGCGACCTGCCGCCGGGCCCGGGCCGGGTGTGGGCGCTGTGCCGGAACTGGCTCGCGTACTCGGCCGGCCGGGTCTTCGCCGGGGGCTGCTTCTTCTACGCGGTCTCGGCCGAGTTCGACGCCCGCAGCGGTCCGGTCCACGACGCGATCGCCCGGACCCGCGCCGACTGGGCCGCGTACATGGAGCAGGAGCTGGCGGCGGCCCGCGACGCGGGCGGCCTGGTCGAGGACGTCGACGTGCCCCAGCTGGCCTTCGAGATCATCGCCCTGATGGAGGCGGCCAACGCGCAGTCCGTGCTGCTCGGCGACGCGGAGATCTACCGGCGGGCGGGCCGGGGCATCGTCCGCCGCCTGCGCGCCGAGACCTCGGACGGGGCACGCGCCGAGATCGACGGCGCCGGGTTCACACCGCCCCCCTCGGCTTGAACCCGCCGTCCGCGGGTCCGCCCACCGGGCGGCCCGCGAACGGCGGACCGGGCACGCCCGCCTGACGCCAGGGCGGCCGGCGCCTCAGCGCGCCGCGTCGGCCTCCGCCGGTGGCCGCAGGTCAGCGAGAAGTGCGCGCCGGACTGCGGCACGCTCGCCCGACCGACCACCCGAACCCCGCCGCCCCCGGCGGCGCGCACCCCCCCTCGGCGGGCCGTCCGAGCGCCTTCCGGGGCCGCGCACCCGGGCCACTTTCCCGACGCCCCTCCCGGCCCGGACATGACCTGGCGGCGTCTTGTCGATCCTGCCGGGAGGGGGCCGCCCGGCTCATCCCGCGGCCGGGGCCTCGCTCGGGCTGAGCGCGGGCGCCGTCACGAAGCGCACGGCCTCCGCGACGACCTCCGGGTCGGCGAGGATCCGGCGGTGGCCGAGGCCGCAGGTGACCACGAGACGGGCCCGGGCGCCGTGGGCGCGGGCGAGCGCCCGGGACTGGGCGGGCGGCACCATGTCGTCCTGGTCGTCGTGGAACAGCAGGACGGGCGCGGCGAGTTCCTCGGGCGCGTGGGTGGCGCTCAGCCGCCGCCAGATGTCGGGCTCACCGGGGAAGAGCGTCGTCTCCACGTGACGGCGCATCCCGTCGATGACGCGTTCGTCCAGGCCGAGACCGGTCCGGAACCCCTCGACCAGCCAGTCGAAGCGGCCTACGCCGCCGAGGCCGACGAACCGCTCGGTCCGCACCCCGTCGCGGAGCGCGAAGAGTGCGGCGAGCACACCGAAGGAGTGGGCGATCACGGCCTCGAAGTCACCGTGTTCGGCGTGCAGGTGACGGATGATCTCGCGGTACTCGCGGATGTTCGTGGCGCGCCCCTCCGAGGCGCCGTGTCCGGGGCCGTCGAACAGGACGGGGCTGTAGCCCTGTTCACGCAGGGCCCGGACGAAGGCGGCGAAGCGTGCTCCGCGCGAGGACCAGCCGTGGACCAGCAGGACCGGGCGGGATCCGTCGCCCCAGGCGTAGGTGACGACCCCCTTGCCCCGCACCTCCAGCCGGCCGGGGCGCGCTTCGGCGAGCAGCCGTTCCTCCTCCGGCCGCAGCCCGGCCCGGCCCTGCGGGCGGACGAAGAGGTGGAAGGCGGCGCGTCCGGCGAGCCCGGGAGTCAGGCGGGCGGTGGCGTTCAGGGAGGTGCGCAGGAGTGGAACCAGGGGGTGCATGCCGGGTCTCCTCGGTCGGCCGGAACGATGAGAAAATGCTAGCACGATCGTTCGTGTTGTTTCCTGGCTCGGCAATACCCCTGGCACCGAGCGGCGGACGGGCGCGGCCGGAGCCGGGCTCGTCCGCCGGTCGACCGCTTCGCCGCCGGTCGCCCGCTTCGCCGTCAGTCGGCCTTCTTCGCCCGGCTGGGCTGCACCCGCTTCGGCTCCCCCGGCATCTTGGGGTACTCCGGCGGGTACGGCAGGTCCCCCAGGCCGTGCTCGGCCTCGTCCCGCCGGGCCAGTTCCAGCAGGCTCTCCAGACTGAAGCGCTGGTCGTCCATGTCCGCGTGGACGTCGCCGACCTCGGCGTAGCGCGCGGGCATCGTCCTGATGTCGAAGTCCTGCGGCACCGCGTCGTCGATCTCGTCCCAGCGGAGCGGTGCCGAGACCGGCGCGTGCGGGCGGGGCCGTACGGAGTAGGCGGAGGCGATGGTGCGGTCGCGGGCGGTCTGGTTGTAGTCGACGAAGATCCGTTCGCCCCGCTCCTCCTTCCACCACTTGATGGTGACCCGGTCAGGCATCCGGCGCTCCAGCTGCCGGCCGCAGGCGATGGCGGCCCGCCGCACCTGGGTGAAGGTCCACCGGGGCTCGATCGGCACGAAGACGTGCAGGCCGCGCCCGCCGGAGGTCTTGGGCCAGCCGCGCAGTCCGGCCTCGTCGAGCACGGCCCTCAGTTCGTGGGCGGCGCGCACCGCGTCGGCGTAGTCCGTGCCCGGCTGCGGGTCGAGGTCGATGCGCAGCTCGTCGGGGTGGTCCGTGTCCTCGCGGCGCACCGGCCACGGATGGAAGGTGAAGGCACCCTGGTTGGCGGCCCACACGACGGCCGCCGGCTCGGTCGGGCACATCTCGTCGGCGCTGCGGCCGCTCGGGAAGGTGATGTGCGCGGTCGGGATCCAGTCGGGCATGTACTTGGGGGCCCGCTTCTGGAAGAAGGACTCGCCCGTCACCCCGTCGGGGTAGCGCTCCAGCGTCGTCGGGCGGTCGCGCAGCGCGCGGGTGATGCCGTCGCCGACCGCCAGGTAGTAGGTGACCATGTCGAGCTTGGTGTAGCCGGGTTCGGGAAAGTACACCTTGTCGGGATGGGACACACGGACCGTCCGGTCGCCGACTTCCAGTTCCACCGCTGCCGCCTTGCCTGCCATGCCCGCCAGCGTAGGGCTCGCCGACATTCCCCGCATACCGGACAATCGCTGCATGGATCTGCCGGTGATGCCGCCCGTGAAGCCGATGCTGGCCAAGGCCGTGAAGAGGATTCCGCCGGGCATGCAGTACGAGGCCAAGTGGGACGGCTTCCGCGCCCTCGTCCACCGCGACGGCCCCGAGCTCGTCATCGGCAGCCGCACCGGCAAGCCCCTGACGCGGTACTTCCCCGAACTGGTCGAGGCGCTGGCGCCCCGGTTGCCCCAGCGGTGCGTGGTCGACGGGGAGATCGTGATCGAACACGACGGCAGACTCGACTTCGACCGGCTCTCCGAGCGCATCCACCCCGCCGCGTCGCGGGTGCGGATGCTGGCGGAGACGACTCCCGCCCGGTTCATCGCCTTCGACCTGCTCGCCCTCGGTGACGAGTCGCTCCTCGACACTCCGCTGGCCGAGCGGAGGGCGGCGCTGGAGGAGGCGCTGCGCGGGGTCGACGCCCCGGTCCACCTGGCCCCGGCGACCCGGGACCCCGAGGTGGCGGCGCGCTGGTTCGAGCAGTACGAGGGGGCCGGGCTCGACGGGGTGATCGCCAAGCCCCTGGACCTGCCGTACCGGCCGGACGCGCGGCTGATGTACAAGATCAAGCACGAGCGGACGGCCGACGTGGTCGTGGCCGGCTACCGCTTCCACAAGAGCGGCCCGGTCGTCGGCTCGTTGCTGCTCGGCCTGTACGACGGCACCGGCCGGCTCCAGCACGTCGGCGTCTGCGCGGCGTTCACCGCGAAGCGCCGCGAGGAGCTGGTCGCGGAGCTGGAGCCGCTGCGGATGGACCCGCCGGACGGGCACCCGTGGGCGGCCTGGACGGACGAGTCCGCGCACGAGGGCGCCCGGCTGCCGGGGGCACCGAGCCGCTGGTCGGGGAAGAAGGACCTGTCGTGGGTGGCGCTGCGGCCGGAGCGGGTCTGCGAGGTGGGCTACGACCACATGGAGGGCGACCGGTTCCGGCACACGGCCCAGTTCAAGCGGTGGCGGCCGGACCGCGCGCCGGAGTCCTGCGGATACACCCAGCTGGAGGAGCCGGTCTCCTATGACCTGGCGGAGGTACTGGCTCCCTGAAGGGGGCCGCACCGGTCGCGCCACGTCCCGGGGGCGCGTCGCACCGATGGCGCGCACCCCACGCGGGGACGTGCCGGGACCGCCGATCCTCCTGCGCAGTCAACTTACTTACGCGTAAGGAGAATTGGACCGTCCGCACGGGATCGACCGGAACCGTCCGGACGGGATCGACCGGACGAGGCCGGCCACACCCGTACGCCCACCGGGCCGGCGGCGACCCCCACTCCGGCGCGACCTCTCGACACACCCGGGTGGTCCAGCGATCAACCGCTTCGACACCTCCTCAAACCCGGAACCGGCCCGAGAGGAGCGTGAGATGCTTCACATTCTCCGACGGCGCGTCAGGGGTCCACCCACCCTCTCTCGACGTCGCGTTCGACGAACGTCCGAGCGAAGGCGAGTCGCCGGCCGCGGGGAAGATCGCGCCACGCTCCCCGCACCTGCGGGAACGTACCGGACCGCCCCGGAGCCCGCGTGATCCACCGGCCCGCGGCCGGGCCGCACGCCCCGCCGAAGGGTCCGCGACCCGTTGCGACGCGGGGACAACCCCGTCGACGAACCCGGAACCCCATCCGGTACGTATGTAGGAGAGAGACCCACCTCGCCTCCGGACCCACAAGGACTGCCCCGTGATCACCTCGCCCGCACCCCTCGTTCCCGTCCCGATTCCCGACCGCGTGGCCGCCATGATCGGTTCCTGTCTGCCGCTGCACGTCCTGCAGGCGGAGGTCGACGCCGACAGCGCGGCGCGCGAGGTGTACCGGTTCCGCGGACCGCTGTGCGCGGAGGACCGCGCGGACCGCGAGCACGCCCTGTCGGCGCTGGCCCGGGCCAACAAGATCCTCGCCAAGCACCACCCGCTGCTGCCGGTGCTCCCGAACTGAGGCACGCCGTCGGGGGCCCGCGCCCGGCCCGACCCGGACAGCACGACCGGGACCGTGTCCCACCGGGCTCCGTACCGCCGGACCTGCCCGTCCCACCGGACCCGCGCCGCGGCCGGCACGGGCGCGCGTGCGGCCGGACTCCGCGCAGGTCACGGGCTCGGCGAGGGCGACCGCCCGCCGCACCGGTTCGGCCGTCCCCCGCATGCGGGCCGCGTCGCCCGGTGTGAGGCTGCGAGGGTGACCACCACCAGCGAAGCCGCCCCCGCACCGCAGGCGACCGAGCCCCCGGTGCTCGACGGCCGCCGCCGCAACATCGTCTTCGGCACGATCATGCTCGGCGTGCTCCTCGCCGCGCTGGACCAGACGATCGTCGGCACGGCGCTGCCCACCATCGTCGCGGACCTGGGCGGCGCCTCCCACATGTCCTGGGTGGTCACCGCCTACCTGCTGGCCGAGACCGTCGCCACCGTGCTCGTCGGCAAGTTCGGCGACCTCTTCGGCCGCAAGGTGATCTTCCAGATCTCCGCGATCGTCTTCATCACCGGTTCGTTCCTGTGCGGTCTCGCCACCAACATGAGCCTGCTGATCACCTGGCGCGGGCTCCAGGGCATCGGCGCGGGCGGCCTGATGGTGACCTCCATGGCTCTCATCGCCGACGTGATCCCGCTGCGCGACCGCGGCAAGTACCAGGGGGCGATCGGCGCGGTCTTCGGCGTCTCGACGGTCATCGGCCCGCTGCTCGGTGGTCTGTTCACCGACCACCTGACCTGGCGCTGGGCGTTCTACGTCAACGTGCCGATCGCGATCCTGGTCGTCATCGCGGCGGCCCGCACGATCCCCTCCGTCCGCTCCGCGAGCCGCCCGGTCATCGACTACGCGGGCATCGCGCTCGTCGCCGTCGGTTCGAGCGCCCTCATCCTGGCGACCAGCTGGGGCGGCAACGAGTACGCCTGGGGCTCCGCCGTCATCATCGGCCTCTTCGCCGGCGGCCTGATCGCCCTCGCGCTCTTCTGCTGGGTCGAGACCCGGGCCGCCGAACCGATGCTCCCCATGCGCCTGTTCGCCAACCCGGTGTTCACCGTGTGTTCCGTGCTGAGCTTCGTGGTCGGCTTCGCGATGCTCGGCTCGATGACGTTCCTGCCCTCGTACCTCCAGTACGTCGACGGCGACTCGGCGACGGTCTCCGGCATCCGGACCCTCCCCATGGTCGTCGGCCTGCTGATCGCCTCGATCTACAGCGGCAACGTGGTCAGCAAGACGGGCACCTACCGCATCTTCCCGATCGTGGGCTGCGCGGTGATGGGACTCGGTCTCTTCCTGCTGTCACTGATGGGCACCGGCACCAGCGCCTGGCTGGAGTCGCTGTACATGTTCGTCCTCGGCGTCGGCATCGGCCTGTGCATGCAGGTGCTGACGATCGCCGTGCAGAACACGGTCGAGTACGCCGACCTCGGCACCGCCACCTCGGGCGTCACCTTCTTCCGCACGCTCGGCAGTTCCTTCGGCACGGCCGTCTTCGGCACCATCTACACCAACGCCCTGGGGCCCAACCTGAGCCAGGGGATCGCCGAGGCGGCGGCGATCGCCGGCACCGGTGACGCGGCGGCGATCGCCGCCGCCGCACGGAGCCCCGCCGGGGTGCACGGACTGCCGGACGAGGTGGCGGCGCCCGTCGTCCAGGCGTACGCGGACACGCTCCACACGGTCTTCCTCTGGACGGTGCCGGTGGCCGCCGTCGGCTTCGTGGTGGCGCTGTTCCTCAAGCAGGTCCCGCTCCGGGACTCCGCCCGGGCCTCCGCTCCCGACATGGGCGAGGGGTTCGGCTCACCCACGATGTCGGGCGACTCGGCCAAGCTGCTGGAACTCTCGGTCGGCCGGATCATGCGGCGGATGGATCTGGAGACGGCCCGAAGAGTCGTCTCCGGCTCGGACACCCGGCTCGACACCGCGGGCGCGTGGGCGGTGATGCAGGTCGAGCTCTTCACCCGGCTGGTCGGTCACGCCAGCCTCGGCCTGATCTCGGCGGGCCGGCGGGTGCCCCCGGAGGTCCTGCTGCCGGTCTTCGACCGGATGGTGGACGAAGGCTATCTGACCCGGGAGGGCAGCCTGCTCTCGCACACGGCGGCCGGCAGCCGCGAGGCGCAGGTCATCACCCGCGCCTGGTCGGACTGGCTGAGCGAGCGGATCGAGCGGGAGCGCGGCCGGCCGAGCGGACCCGAACTGCGGGCCGCGACGGACGCCATCGCGAAGAAGCTCATCGCGGAGGACCTGGCGAACGGCCTGCCACGCGGTCCCCGCGAGCCGGTCGGCGTCACCTCCTGACCGCGCCGGCGCGGGGCACGGGCCTCACTCGACGAACTCGCCGTCCACGTAGACCCAGGCCCCCTCGTGCCGGGTGAAGCGGCTCCGCTCGTGGAGGGCACCCTCCTCGCCGCCGTGCGCGTAGCGGGCGACGAACGTCACCGTGCCCTGGCCGTGGAAGGCGGAGCCGTCGGTGGTCTCCCGGATCTCCAGACCCCGCCAGCGCAGCGACGGGTCGAAGTCGACCTCGCCGGGGCGGGTCTCCGGTGCCCAGGTGCGCAGCAGGTACGGCTCGTCGCGGACGACGAAGGCGCTGTAGCGCGAACGCATGAGGAGCTCGGCGGTGGGCGCGGCGGCGGTGCCCGCGTGGAAGCGCCCGCAGCAGTCCCCGTAGACCGCGGCGAGGCCGCAGGGGCAGGGCGAGGCCGCCGTGACGGCCGGTGCGGCGGGGGCGGCGGATCGCCGGGGGCGGGCGGTGCGTCGGGACATGACCCCATTGTCCCCTGTCGTCTCCGGTGGTCCGGTGGGGCCTCCCGGAACACGGGGGCGGGATCGCGCCATGTGCGAATCGGGCCCGCGGCTGTCTTCCGGGGGCGACGGGGCAGCCCTATGCTCCTGCGCCGGACGTCGGGTTACCTCCGGTAAAGGGGTTGGGGCATGGACCGTACGGGCACCTCGCGACGCACCCTCATGGCGGGCGCGGCCGCCGTCACCGGAGCCGCCGTCACGTCGGTCGCCGCCGGGGCCGCGCCGGCCGCCGCGGCCGGACCGGCCCGGGCCCCGTCCGTGGCCGTGCTGGGCGGCGGTGTCGCGGGCCTGACCGCCGCCCACGAGCTGGCGGAGCGCGGCTTCCGCGTCACCGTCCACGAACGCCGGGCGCTGGGCGGCAAGGCCCGCTCCATGGACGTGCCGGACAGCGCCCGCGGCGGACGGCGCCCGCTCCCCGCGGAGCACGGCTTCCGGTTCATCCCCGGCATCTACCACAACCTCCCCGACACCCTGCGGCGCATCCCCTTCCCCGGGAACGCGAACGGCGTCTGGGACAACCTCGTCGCGCCGGCCGAGATGTCCTTCTCCCGCACCGGCCGCGAGGACCTGCGCATCCCGCTCCCCTGGCCCGGGCACCGGCCGGCCGAGCTCACGCTCGACGAGATCCGCCGCGCGCTCACCGCGCTCCTGGACACCGCAGGATCCATTCCCCTCCACGAGACCGCGTACTTCGTGAACCGGTTCCTGGTCTTCCTCACCAGCTGCGACGAGCGGCGGGACGAGGTGTGGGAGCGCACGCCGTGGTGGGAGTTCCTGCGGGCCGACCGGATGAGCTACGACTACCAGCGCATCCTCGCCGTCGGACTGACCCGCAACATCGTGGCGACCAAGGCCGAGGAGGCCAGCACCCGCACGGTCGCCACCCTCCTGGAGGCCTTCGCCTTCAACGCGCTGGGGCGCGGCGCCGACGGTCCCCTCGACCGGATCCTGAACCTGCCCACCAACGAGGCCTGGATCGACCCGTGGGTGGCCCATCTGACCGGCCTGGGCGTGGAGTTCCGGATCGGCTGGACGGTACGGGAGCTGGCGTACGACTCCGGTGCCCGGCGGATCGGGGCGGTCGTCGTCGAGGACCCGCAGGGCGCCACCCACCGGGTGACCGTGGACCACTACGTCTGCGCCATGCCGGTGGAGCACGCCCGCCGGACCTGGGGCGCGGCGCTGCGGGCGGCCGATCCGCAGCTGGCCCGGTGCGACCGGCTGCAGACGGACTGGATGACGGGCATCCAGTTCTATCTGACCGAACGGGCGCCGCTGCTCGCCGGGCACGCCAACTGCATCGACTCCCCCTGGTCCCTGACGGCCATCCAGCAGGCCCGCCACTGGCCGGCGCGCGACTTCGCCGCCGACTACGGCGACGGGGCGGTCGTGGACTGCCTCTCGGTGGACATCTCCGAGTGGGACCGGCCGGGGATCCTCTACGGCAGGACCGCCAAGCAGTGCACCCGCGCGGAGGTGGCCAGGGAGGTGTGGGCGCAGCTGAAGGCGGCGTTCAACGACACGGGCCGCACGGTCCTGAAGGACGGCGCCCTGCACTCCTGGTTCCTGGACCCGGGCGTGGACGGCCTCGGCACCCCGAACCCGACCAACGAGGACCAGTTGCTGATCCATCCGGTCGGCACCTTCCACAACCGGCCGCGGGCCGCCACCGCCGTCCCGAACCTCTACCTCGCCGGCGACTACGTGGCCGTCGACATCGACCTGGCGACGATGGAGGGCGCGAACGCCTCCGCCCGGCAGGCGGTCAACGCGCTGCTCGACCGCACGGGGTCGACCGCGGCCCGCTGCACGGTGCGGCCGCTCTTCCGGGCGCCGGAGCTGGAGGGGTTCAAGCGCCATGACCGCTTCCGGTACCGCCTCGGCCTGCCGCACGCGCTCGACGTGGGCTGACCCCCGGCGGCACCGGAGCCCGGAACGGCCCCGCGCGTCAGGGCCGGTAGCGCAGCGGATGGTCCTCGGGCACCTCGACGACGGCGATGCGGACCCCGTCGGGGTCCGCGATCCACATCTCGACCAGCCCCCAGGGTTCGGTCACCGGCTCCCGCAGGACCTCGACGCCCCTCCCCCGCAGCTCCTCGTGCACGGCGCGCACGTCGGCGACCTGGAGCCAGAGCCGGAGCTCCGGCGAGGGCGACGGGGCGTCAGCGCGCCCGGAGACCTCGAGGAAGCCGCCGCCCAGGAAGTAGACCGTGCCGCGCTGCGGCCCGGTGCCGAACTCGCGGTGGACCGCCAGCCCCAGCGTCTCCCCGTAGAAGCGCCGGGAGCGCTCGGGGTCGGCGGGCCGCAGGAGGATCCGGCTGCTCAGTACGTGCATCCGAGTAGCGTACGACCATGAAACTGACGATTCTCGGAGGCGGCGGATTCCGGGTCCCGCTGGTGTACGGAGCCCTGCTCGGCGACCACGCGGAGGGGCGGGTCACCCACGTCACGCTGCACGACCTGGACGCGGGCCGGCTCTCGGCGATCGCCCGGGTCCTCGCCGAACAGGGCGCGGGGGTGCCGGACGCGCCGGAGGTCACGGCGACGACGGACCTCGACGAGGCCCTGCGCGGGGCCGACTTCGTCTTCTCCGCGATCCGCGTGGGCGGGCTGGAGGGCAGGGCGGCGGACGAGCGGATCGCGCTCGCCGAGGGGGTACTCGGCCAGGAGACCGTCGGGGCCGGCGGCATCGCCTACGGGCTGCGCACGGTGCCGGTCGCGACGCACATCGCGCGGCGCATCGCCGCCCTGGCGCCGGACGCCTGGGTCATCAACTTCACCAACCCGGCCGGTCTGGTCACCGAGGCGATGTCCCGGGTGCTCGGCGACCGGGTCGTCGGCATCTGCGACTCCCCCGTGGGGCTGGGCCGCCGGGTCGCCCGGATCCTGGGGGCGGACCCGGACGAGGCGTGGATCGACTACGTGGGCCTCAACCACCTGGGCTGGCTGCGGGGCCTGCACGTCGGGGGCCGCGACCAGCTGCCCCGGCTGCTCGCGGACGAGCGGGCGCTCGGCTCCTTCGAGGAGGGCCGGCTCTTCGGCCCCGAGTGGCTCCGCTCGCTGGGCGCGATCCCCAACGAGTACCTGCACTACTACTACTTCAACCGGGAGGCGGTGCGGGCCTACCGGCAGGCGGAACGGACGCGCGGCGCCTACCTGCTGGACCAGCAGGCGGGTTTCTACCGGGAGATGGGCAAGCCCGGCACGCCTCCGCTGGCCGCCTGGCACCGCACACTGGCCGACCGCGAGGCCACGTACATGGCGGCGAACCGGGAGGCGGCCGGGATCGGTGAGCGCAACGAGGAGGACCTGGAGTCGGGCGGCTACGAGAAGGTGGCGCTGGCGCTCATGCGGGCCGTCGCGCGCAACGAGCGCGCCACGCTGATCCTCAACGTCCGCAATCGCGGCACGCTTTCGGCGCTCGACGCGGACGCGGTCGTCGAGGTGCCGTGCTTCGTGGACGCGACGGGCGCCCACCCGGTGACCGTGGCTCCCCTGCCGTACCACGCGGTGGGGCTGGTGACGGCCGTCAAGGGCGTGGAGCGGGAGGTCCTGGCGGCGGCGGAGAGCGGCTCGCGGACCACGGCCGTCAAGGCCTTCGCGCTGCATCCGCTGGTGGACTCCGTCGCGGTGGCGCGGCGTCTGCTGGCCGGGTACACGGACGAGCACCCGGGTCTGGCCTATCTGCGAAGCTGACATGGACGGCCGATGACGGCCGACGGACACCTTTACGTCACTCGGGGCGCGGCCTACGCTCGCGCCCCATGACCTCACATGGCATACGTTTCCGGCGTGCGCGAAGGACGGTGGCCCGGCTCACCGTGGGCTGTCTGCTGACCGTCGGTCTGGTGGGAGCCGGACCGGCGGTCGTCGCCGCCCCGACGGTCGCGGACACCGCCACCGTCGTCCCCGTCCAGACCACCGGCCCCGCCGAGAAGCGCTTCAACCTGGTGGTCATGGGCGACGGCTACACGGCCGAGGAGATGCCGCGGTTCCGCGCCGACGTGGAGAAGCACCTGAACGTGCTGTGGAGCGTCGAGCCGTTCGCCTCGTACCGCTCGTACGTCAACGTGTGGGCGGTGGAGGTCCCTTCGCGCGAGTCGGGCGTGGACTGCGACCCCGCGCTGGACGCCCCGCGCCGGGACACCGCCCTGGGCATGGGCTTCTGGGGCGGCTGCGATCCCGGCAGCGTGCAGCGGCTGCTCACCGTGG
This sequence comes from Streptomyces sp. JL2001, assembly GCF_050917515.1. Classification (NCBI taxonomy): domain Bacteria; kingdom Bacillati; phylum Actinomycetota; class Actinomycetes; order Kitasatosporales; family Streptomycetaceae; genus Streptomyces; species Streptomyces sp. JL2001. Next base: position 1,429,340 of record NZ_CP169421.1, read on the forward strand.
ACGGCCGGCTCGCCGGCGCCCTGGCCGACCTCGTGCCGGGGACGACCGGAGCGAACCGCCAGATCGTCGCCCTGGCGCACAGCGACACCTACGGCGGCGCGGGCGGCAGTTACGCGACCGCGTCGGGCGGGAACGCCCTCTCCGCGCTGATCACCCCGCACGAGATCGGGCATTCGCTGGGCAAGCTGCAGGACGAGTACGACTACTACGCGCGGGGTGTCCCGGGCGGGTCCTACTCGGGGCCCGAGCCGGCCTCGGCGCACCACACCCTGCTCACGGAGGAGCAGATGCGCGCGCAGCGCGCCAAGTGGTGGCGCTGGCTGGGCGAGGAGAGCGAGTCGGGCGGCGTCCTCGGCCGCCACGAGGGCGGGATGTACAGCACCCAGGGGGTGTGGCGGCCGAGCCGGCACTCGCTGATGAAGACCCTCGGCTACGCCTTCGACCAGGTGGAGCGGGAGGTGATGGTCCAGGCGATCTCGGCCAAGGTGGACCTCGTCCAGGACCACACGGACGACTCCGCCCCGCTGGGCGCCGACCGGACCGTCTGGGTGGACACCCTGCACCCGGTGGGCGGTGAGCTGTCGGTCCGCTGGCGGCTGGACGGCCGGCGGCTGGCCACCGGCGGCTCCCGCACCGTGGACCTGCGGAGCCTGCGCCTCTCCCCCGGCGCGCACACCCTGACCGCGACGGTGAGTGACCCGACCCCGTTCGTCCGCGACCCGGCGGTCCGCGAATCGGCGGCGCTGACCCGGACCGTGAGCTGGACGGTGGACACCCGTCTGACCACACCGACGCGGGAGACGGAGGCCGCGTTCACGGGGCACACGGCGACCGGGACCCCGGTCGGCGCACGCTCCGTCGTGTACGCCGACACCACCCATCCGACGCGCCGCACGCTCGCCGTGCGCTGGGCCCTCGACGGCCGTACCGTCGCCGATGACGGCAACGACCGTGATCTCGACCTGCGTTCGCTGCGCCTGTCCCCCGGAACGCACACGCTGACCGCCCGGATCCCGGGCAGCCGGGCCGAGTTGAGCTGGACCGTCGACGCGCGGCCGGCGACGGCGGCGTACGAGCTGTCGAAGCCGCTGCGGACCGAGCGCCGGCCGGGCGGGGGCGTCGAGTACGTCTACGACGCCGCGTTCACCATGCGGCTGACGGCCCGGGACGACCGGCCGGGCACGGTGGTGAGCCAGTTCCGGGTGGACGGCGACGGCTGGTACACGTACTACGGCTGGCCGACGGACGCGGAGGCGCCCTTCCTCTTCTCGCCGTCGGGCACGGTCGTCGACGGTCTCGTGTACGGCAAGCTGGGCCGCAGCCGGGCCGTGCCGTGGGACGACGCGACACCGGACTACGGCACGCACACGGTGGAGTACCGGACGGTCGACGCCGCCGGGAACGTGGGCACGGCCTCGTCGTTCCGGGTCACCCTGGTGAAGCCGGGCGCCTAGGTCCTGTCCGGGCGATCTTCTCGGGCCCGCGACGACGGCTGCGGCGTCTCGCGGCGTTGTCGGAGTCGCCCGAGTACGCCCAGTACGAGGGCGATCCTCCGCCTTGCGATACACCACATCCGACGCCGCGGGCCGAGCCTCGAAGACCGCCCGGACAGGACCTAGGGCCGCCGGCATGAGAAGGGGCCCGCAGCCCTCACGGTCTGCGGGCCCCTTCCGTGGAGGGACGGGCGGGACGCGGTCAGGGCTTGCGGCCGACCGCGGCCCAGCCCGGGATCGGGTCGTCGCCGAGGACCGGGACGGGCTCGCCGAGCTCCGGGTGCCACTCGGCCGTGAGCGAGACACCGGGCTCGACGAACTCGAGTCCGTCGAAGAACGCGGCCAGCTCGTCGCGCGACCGGGGCCGCAGGGTCAGGCCACGCGCCCGGTACATCCCCGCGGCCTTCGCGGCGCCCTCGGGGTCGAAGTCCCCGGTGACGTGCGAGAGCACCAGATAGCTGCCGGGTGCGAGCTTCTCCACGAGCTTGCCGACCAGGTCGTACGCCCCGTCCTCGTCGCCCACGAAGTGCAGCAGGGCGAGCATGGAGAGGGCTATCGGCTGGTCGAAATCAAGGACCTTTCCGGCCCTTTCGAGGATCATCTCGGGCTCACGGGCGTCCGCCTGGATGTACTCGGTGGCCCCTTCGGGGGTCGAGCGCAGCAGGGCGGCCGCGTGCGCGAGCACGATCGGGTCGTTGTCGCAGTAGACGATCCGCGACTCGGGCGCCACCTGCTGGGCTATCTGGTGCAGGTTGGGCTCGGTCGGGATGCCGGTGCCGATGTCCAGGTACTGGCGTACGCCGTTGGCGCCGAGCCAGCGGATGGCGCGGTGCATGAAGGCCCGGTTGACGCGGGCCATGTCCCGGCCCCGGGCGTCGACGGTGAGCAGCTGGCGGGCCATCTCCTCGTCGACCGGGTAGTTGTCCTTGCCACCCAGGAACCAGTCGTACATCCGCGCGGGATGCGGCTTGCTGGTGTCGATCCTAACGGCTGCGGGGTCCTGGGTCATCGGGGCTCCTGGTCGGCGGAGAGAACTACTGGCACTGCAGCAAGAGTTACGCGACGAGCGGGGTGTGACGGAAGAGGTCAGGTGAGCAGAAAGTCTGCCTGACCTGATTTCGCTCCCTGGATGAAGGCGGCGATCTCGCCGTGGGTGTAGATCAGGGCGGGACCTTCAGGGTCTGCGGACTGTCGCACGGCGACTCTGCCGTCGGCCAGCTTCATGGCCTCCACGCAGTTGCCCCCGTTCCCGCCGCTCCACGGCTTGTGCCAGCCTTCGGCACCGAGATCCGCGGCGGGCATGCCGTTGTATATGCGATCCATTCACAGCTCCTTGCGGAGATTCCGGAGAATCTCCTTCGTGCGTTGTGCAGTCGCGGCCTGGGCCGCCATGCGGTCCATGACCTCGAGATGGGAGGCCACCTCCGGGCGCGCGTCGAGGTAGACGGCGCCGGTCAGGTACTCGCTGTAGACCATGTCCGGGAGTTCGGGCATGGCGAAGCGGAAGAGGACGAACGGTCCGTAGGTGCCGGGGTGGTGGCCGGACGCGAACTCCGCGATCTGCAGGGTGACGTTCGGCAGCTCGGACGCTTCGAGCAGCCGGTCGAGCTGGTCGCGCATCACTTCGGGCCCGTCGCCGACCGGTCGGCGGAACACCGTCTCATCCATGATCACCCAGAACTTCGGGGCGTCGTCCCTGGTCAGCAGGGACTGGCGCTCCATCCGCAGGGCTACATGCCGTTCGGTGTCCTCGTCGTTCTCGGCATCTCTGCCGCCGACCGCCCCGCTGCGCAGAATGGCGCGGGCGTACCCCTCGGTCTGGAGCAGACCGGGGACGAACTGCGGTTCGTACGCCCGGATGAGGCTCGCGGCCCCCTCCAGGCTGACGTACATGGAGAACCAGCCGGGCAGCACGTCGTGGAACCGCTGCCACCAGCCGGGAAGGTTGGCCTCCTCGGCGAGGGCGACGAACCCCTCGGCCTCGGAGTCGGTGATGCCGTACGCCTTGAGCAGGAGCTGCACGTACGGGATCTTCAGCGCGACTTCCGCGGTCTCCATGCGCCGGATGGTCGCCGGAGCGACGCGGAGGACCTTGGCGGCCTCCTCCCGCTTCAGGCCGGCCCGCTCGCGGAGATCCTGCAGACGCTTGCCGAGAACGACCTGTCCCACCGTGGGGGCGGACCGCGGCTCGCTCACTCTCAGACCTCCCCGACGCGCTGTTTCGACCGAGTGTGCCATGAACAGCGCCAGAGAGAACACAGCACTCTGCAATTTTCAGAGTGCCACTTGCCAAGTGTCCGCGTCGGGAGCACAGTATTCCGGTGAACCAGTACGTGCTGCTGTCGTGCGCCGTCACGACCGTCGCGATGTACGGCACTGCTTACCCACTGTTGTGAGGAACCGGTCGTGGCTTCTGGTAACGCGCTTCCCCCAGGTCTCATGGGCCCCCGCGTCATGACCCAGCGCCCACATACCGCCACCTCCCGGCGTTTCGCCTTCGAGCTGCCCGCCCGCACGGAATCCGTCTCGCGCGCCCGCAGGCTGGCCGAGGAGCGCCTCATCCTGTGGGGCTGCGACCCCGACATACGCGACACGGTGACGCTGATCGTCTCCGAACTGGTCACCAACGCCGTCGTCCACACCGCGAGCAGCTACGTCGTCTGCGAACTGCGCGAAGGTGAAGAGCAGTTGCGGATAGCGGTACGGGACGAGGGAGGCGCGGCCGACCCGCGCATACGCGACTGCGGCGAGGACGAGCGGGGCCGCGGCCTGCTCCTCGTGGACGGCCTGTGCAGCGCCTGGGGCGCCGACCGCACCGGCCACGGCACGGCCAGAGTCGTCTGGGCGGAGCTCGCCCACGGCATGGGCAACCCGTGCTGAGGTCGATGGCGACCCTGCTGAACTCCAGGGGACGCAGGCCGACCGGCTCCGTCGCGACCCGGCTGATCGTCCCCGCGGGCCTCAGTACCGCCCTGGGCTGCGACGCCGTCGGAGTGCCCGCGCGGCACGGCTTCCGCGTCCTGTCCCGCCTCCCCTCCAAGGGCTGTGTCTACGCGGACACGGACTGGTGGTGGTGGCTCGTCCCCGCCGGCTCCGACCTGGACCTGACCTGGCCCCTACCGGCCTGCTACGCCCCGGGGGCGGACATCCCCGACCGCGGCCCGCGGCTCATCCACCGGCCCGACGGCACGTCCCCGTACACCCCTCCGATCCCGCTCTACCTGCTGGCCTGCCAGCTCACCGGGATCACCCCGTCCTGGAACGTCCCGCCGGTGCGCAGCGCACTCTAGGTCCCGTCCGGGCGGACAGGACCTGACCCTCACGTGGAGCGACGACACGGACACGGGGCGACGGCGTAGGGTCGAGGCATGTTCACCCCCCAGGGCCCGAGTCTCCGTGAGCTGACCGTCCAGGCGCTGTCCTCGGTGGAGCACGGCTACGACCTGCTCGCGTCGAAGTTCGACGAGACACCGTTCCGGACCTCGGACCGCCTGCTGGAGGCGGTGACGGACACCTTGCGCCCGCTGGGCCCCTTCGGCGCCGGACTGGACCTGTGCTGCGGCACCGGGGCGGGCCTGCCCGTCCTTGACGCGCTCTGCACCGGCCGGATCACGGGCGTCGACTTCAGTGCGGGCATGCTCGCCGAGGCCCGCGCGGCGCATCCCGAGGCCGAACTGGTCCGCGCGGACGCCCTGGCCCTCCCCTTCGCCGGGGCCTTCGACCTGGCGGTCAGCTTCGGCGCCTTCGGGCACTTCCTGCCGGCGCAGCAGACCCGGCTCTTCGCCCAGGTGCACACGGCGCTGCGGCCGGGCGGCACCTTCGCCTTCCCGCTGCCCGCACCGCCGCGCGTCGGCTCGCCGCTCTGGTGGACGCTGCTCGGCTTCGACGGTGCGATGAGGGTGCGGAACGCCGTGTGGCGGCCCCCCTTCGTCATGTACTACCGGACCTTCCGCCTGGCGGACGTCCGGGCCGGGCTGACGGGGGCGGGCTTCGCCGTGGAGACCCTCCCCATGGAGTCCCTCGGCCGGCGCGAGGACGGCAGCCCGCGCTGCCGGATGGTGGTGGCGCGCCGGACGGCGGAGCGACGGGTGACCCCCGCCGCTCCGCGGGCCGTCACCGCAGGCGGGACGGGGAGAGCCCGTCCTTGAGCAGGACGCGCGGGGCGCCGGTGCCGTCGGCCGGGACGGTCCAGACGTCGTGGGCGTCCTTCTGGCCGCCCTCCCCGGGCAGCGCGTAGGCGAGGGTGCGGTCGTCGAGCCAGAGCGCCTGGTCGTCGACGCTGCGGCGCTCGGCCAGCGGTGTCGACTTCATCGTGCCGAGGTCGAGCACGTGCTCGCGCCAGAGCGCGGCGGTCCCGAGCACGCGCTTCTTGTAGGCGATCCGTGTGCCGTCCGGGGAGAGCGAGGGGCATTCCACGTTCTGCGTGAGGGTGGTGACCGCGCGCCGCGTGAGGGAGCCGCGGACCAGGTAGGTGTGCTTGCCGGTGCTCAGGGTGGCGTAGAAGGTGTCGTCGTCGCCCGTGAAGGTGACGCCCCAGAAGTTGACGTCGGCCGCCCGGTAGGGCTTGCCGTCCAGGGTGATGGCGAACTCCTCCAGGCTGGGCACGAGTTTCCAGCCGCGGGTGTCCAGGATCGCGGTGCGGGTGGAGAAGAAGGCGGTCCCGTAGGACTCGCCGTTGACGAAGACGGTCCAGGCGACCAGCTTGCCGCTGGGCGAGACCCGGGCGCGGCTGGGGATTCCGGCGAGCGGATACGTCTTCACCGTGCGCAGGTCCGCGTCCAGGATCCGGGCGCGGTAGTTCTGCTGGGCCACGCCGGTCGAGGACTGGAGGCAGACGCCGGTGCCCCTGGCCGTGTGGAAGCGGAGGCAGCTGATGCCGGAGGCCGTGCGGGTGGCGCCGGTGGGGTCGACCGACGGGACGGTGACGAGCTCGTCCCGGTGCGGGCCGGTGGCCGTGTTGCGGAAGACCAGCCGCTCGGCCTGACCCAGCGTCACCTTGCCCTCGGTGACGGCCGGTCCGCCGGCCCGGGGCCGGTTCTGCCGGTCGGCCTCGTCGGCCGCGCGCAGGACGGACCAAGCGCCGACTCCGCCGAGCAGCACGATCGCGAGGGCCAGGATCAGCAGGCGGCGCTGCGGGGTCAGGTTCATCGGGTCTCTCCGGTGGGGCGCAGCGCGGCGCCGGCGACGGTGGCGCAGCAGACGAGTCCGAGCGCGGCGGCGGCCAGCGCCGGGCCGTCGCCCCACGCGGCCCACGCGGCGCCGAAGGCGAGCGAACAGCTGAAGCGGGCCAGGGCCTGCCCCGTGCCGACCAGGGCCAGCCCGCTGGCGCGCAGCCCTTCGGGCACCGTGGCGGCGACGGCGGCGGGCAGCACCCCGTCGGTGGCGGCGTAGAACGCGCCGTGGAGCAGCAGCACCAGGTAGGGCACGAAGGGGGTCTGCGGCGCCCAGAGCAGCAGGGCGTAGGCGAGGAGCAGGCCGCCGTGGCCGGCCAGGAAGACGGTGCGGCGGCCGATCCGGTCGGAGAGGCGGCCCAGCGGCATGGCGAGCAGCAGGAACACGGCGGCGGTGCCGAGCGGGAGCAGCGGGAACCACTGCTCGCCGATCCCGGTGCGGCGCTGCACGAGCAGGTAGAGGAAGGCGTCGCTGACGGTGGTGAGGCCGAGGAGGACGGCGCAGACGAACAGCGAGCGCAGCCGGCGGCCGCGCAGCAGGCCGAGGGCGGCGCGCAGGTCCGGACGCGGAGCGGCGGGCACGACCGCGGCCGGCTGCGTCGCTCCGGCCTCGGCGGCCGGAGGCTCCTCGCCCGTGCGCGCGGCGGGTACCCGGGCGGTCCCCGCGGGGTCCCCGGCCGGCGGGGCGGCGGCGTCCGGTCCGCCGGTACCCAATCCGCCCGGGGCGGGGCCGGCGGCGCGGCCCCGGCGGCCCGGCACGAACAGCACCAGGACCAGCACCCCGAGCGCGGCCACGCAGCCGCTGACCGCGAAGACCGCGTCGTAGCCGCCGGCCGCCACGCCCAGGATCAGGAAGGCGAGGACCGGGCCGAGCAGGGCGCCGGTCGTGTCCATCGCCCGGTGCACGCCGAAGACGCGGCCCTGGCGTTCGGGCGGGGCGGACAGCGAGATCATCGCGTCGCGCGGCGCGGTGCGCAGCCCCTTGCCGGTGCGGTCCAGGGTGAGGGCGGCGCCGAGGGCGCCCAGGTTGTGCACCAGGAGCAGGGGCTTGCCCAGCGCGGACAGGCCGTAGCCGATGCCGGCGATCAGCTTGTGGTTGCGCACCCGGTCGGCCAGGTGTCCGCCGGTCAGCTGGACCAGGGCGCTGACGCCGTTCTGGAGACCGTCCAGCACGCCGAAGCCGAGCGGGCTGAGGCCGAGCCCCATGACGAGGTAGAGCGGAAGGACGGCCGTGACCATCTCGGTGGACACGTCGGTGATGAGACTGACGGTGCCGAGGGCCAGTACGGTCGGGGGGACCGCCCGCAGCGGACCCCGCCTCCGTATGCCGTCGGGTGTGGCGGGCGAGGTCTCGGCGGACTCGCGGGCCTCGCGGGGTGTTGAGCGATCGGCCAGGTACACAGTCGAGGACTCCAGCTGCGGTGATGCCGACGTGGTCGGGACGCCCGGTCGAGCGGGCGGGGCCCAACTCTAGCCTCTGGACGCCCCGAGGGCCGGTGGTTCAGGTGCGGCATACCGGCTGCTTGGCACCAATTCTTCGAAACGCCTCATCGTCACCGTGTTGTGGACCTATCTTGCGGTTGTACGCTGCGAGTTGAGCACGGCATTCGCTGTGCGCTGGGGGTGTTCGTGGGGGGTATCACCGGCAGTGGGCCGGAGTGTTCGCGCTCCGATGTCGACTGCCTTTCTCGGCATGCCCGGGTACGGCCGGCCGTCGGCGGGGGTGCGTGCGACGACCGTGTCCGCGCGCCTGGGGACCGTCCGATCGGCTGAGGCCGCGCACCGTCGTGCGCGGACACTCCGGTGACCGCTCTTCTCCTTGCATCCCGGCGCGCTTCGCGCGTCGACTCGTCATTTCCACAGTCCAACAGCAAGCAGATCCGGGGCGGTTCGTCCGTCCCGGGAACGACCCGAGGGGGGTGGGTGTGTCAGCAGCTCGTCATGGCTCGGACACGCACAGACCGGGCGATCCCGCCAACACACCTGACAGTTCACGCATGCGGGCGCTCGCCGAGGCGGATCAGCCGCTGCACGCCCTGGCGACCCGACTGCTCGGCCTGGCCGAGACGGGCCTGCCGGCGATGCTGCTGCCGACCGGCGACGGCTTCGTCTTCACCAGGGTGGGCACGGCCGCCGAGGACGGCTCCTGGACGCTGGAGCAACGGGGAACCAGCCTCCGGTACGCGGCCATCACCGCACTGGGGGTCCGATTCCTCCCCCTCGACCGGCAGCGCGCCGTGCTCGGCGGGCACACCGCCGAGGAGTTCACCGGGCTGCTGATCCAGCAACTGCCGTCGGTGGTCAACCTCGGCGACGCGGCGCTCGTCGCCTGGGCCGCCGCCGAGACCAGCCACCCCAAGCTGTCGGACGCCCTGGACCGGGTCGCCGCCCTGGACGAGAGCGGGCGCCCGCAGTACACGGTCGAGGCGGCCTGGGTGCTGTCGGCGCTGGCCGCCGCCCGCTCCACGGTCGACGTCGAGGAGCGGCTCGCCGCGGCCCGTGACCGGCTGATGGGCGCGCGGATCGACGGCAGCCCGCTCTTCCCGCACGCCACGGGACCCGGCCTCAACCCCTGGTACCGCTCGCACGTCGGCTGCTTCGCCGACCAGACCTACCCGCTGCAGGCACTGGCCCGTGCGCACGCGAGCGGCGACGACCCGGAGGCCCTGGCCGCGGCGGACGCCTGCGCGGCACGCATCTGCGCGCTCCAGGGCGACGGCGGCCAGTGGTGGTGGCACTACGACGCGCCCCGCGGCGAGGTCGTGGAGGGCTATCCGGTGTACAGCGTGCACCAGCACGCGATGGCCCCGACCGCGCTCCTCGACCTGGCGGACGCGGGCGGTACCGACTTCGGCGCGGCGATCCGCCTCGGTCTTCGCTGGATGACGGACGTGCCGGAACTCGGGCCCGGCGGCGAGCCGCTGGTCCTCGACGAGCTCGGTGTCACCTGGCGCAAGGTCTACCGCGGCGACCCGAAGAAAGCGGTGCGGGCCGCCCGCGGCCTCACCACCCGGGTGGCCCCCGGTCTCAAACTCCGGCCGCTGGACCGGGTGTTCCGCCCCGCGTCGGTGGACCGCGAGTGCCGGCCGTACGAGTTCGGCTGGATGCTGTACGCGTGGCTCGGAGGTCTCCGAGGATGACGACGAAGCGCCAGACCCTTTTCGGCGTCCGGCTGGACGCCCTCACCATGGACGAGACCCTCGACCGCTGCCTCACCGCGGTCCGCGAGGGCGAGCGGCTCGAGATCGGCGTGGTCAACGCGGCGAAGCTGGTGAACATGCGGCGGGACCCCGCGCTCGCGCGGGCCGTCTCGGGCTGCGACCTCGTCCTGGCCGACGGCCAGGCGGTGGTGTGGGCCGGCCGGCTGCTGCGCCGTCCGCTGCCCGAACGCGTGGCGGGCATCGACCTGTTCATGCGGCTGCTCGCCGAGGCGGAGACCGCAGGCATGTCCGTGTACTTCCTCGGCGCCCGCCAGGAGGTACTGGAGCGGATGCTGCGCGAGGTGGCCGCGCGCTTCCCCTCGCTGCGGGTCGCCGGCAGCCGGAACGGCTACTTCGACGACAGCGAGCAGCCGGCGATCGCCGACGCCGTCAAGGAGAGCGGCGCCCAGCTGCTCTTCCTCGGCATGACCTCGCCGAAGAAGGAGATCTTCGTCGCGGGTTACGGCGAGCGGAGCGGCGTGAACCTCGTCCACGGCGTGGGAGGCTCCTTCGACATCCTGGCCGGGGTCACCCGCCGGGCCCCCGAAGGCTGGCAGCGGCTGGGCCTCGAATGGCTCTACCGCGCGGCCCAGGAGCCGCGCCGGCTGGGCCGGCGCTACCTGACCACCAACGTCGCCTTCGTCCTCATGACGGCCCGGGAGCTGCTGCGCCCCACCCCGTCGATCCGTACCGCCAGCAGGGAGTCGTGATGCGCGTCGTCGTGGTTGGACAGGGATACGTCGGACTGCCGCTGGCCATCCGCGCCGCCGAGGTCGGTCACCAGGTGATCGGGTACGACGTGGACGCGGAGCGGGTGAAGAGCCTGACCGCGGGCGAGTCGTACGTCGAGGACGTGTCCTCGGAACGAATCCGGGCGGCGATGGAGGCCGGCACCTACCGGGCGAGCGACTCCGCGCGGGACTGCGGCGGTTTCGACGTCGCCGTGGTGACCGTGCCGACGCCGCTGCACGAGGGGACGCCGGACCTCCGCTACATCGAGGAGTCCGCCCGTACGCTCGCGCGCTACCTGCGGCCCGGGGCCACCGTGGTGCTGGAGTCGACCACGTATCCGGGCACCACCCAGGAGCTGTTCGCCCCGCTCCTCGAAGAGGGCTCGGGGCTGGTCGCGGGCGCCGACTTCCATCTCGGCTACAGCCCGGAGCGCATCGACCCGGGCAATCCGGTCTGGGGCTTCGAGGAGACCCCGAAGGTGGTCTCCGGTGTCGACGAGGCCTCGCTGAAGGCCGTCCGGGACTTCTACGACGAGCTCGTGGAGACCACGGTGCCGGTGGGCTCGCCGAAGGAGGCCGAGCTGGCCAAGCTCCTGGAGAACACGTTCCGGCACGTGAACATCGCGCTGGTCAACGAGATAGCCATGTTCGCCCGCCATCTCGACATCGACGTGTGGCAGGCGATCGACGCCGCGTCCAGCAAGCCCTTCGGCTTCATGCGCTTCACCCCGGGCCCCGGCGTCGGCGGCCACTGCCTGCCGATCGACCCGTCGTACCTGTCCTGGCGGGTGCAGCGGGAACTCGGGCAGAGCTTCCGCTTCGTGGAGCTGGCCAACGACATCAACAACCACATGCCCGAGTACGTCACCCGGCGGCTGATCAACGCGTTCAACAGCCGGCGCCGCGCGGTGAACGGATCGCGTGTCCTGCTGCTCGGCCTGGCGTACAAGAAGAACACCGGCGACGCGCGCGAGTCGCCCGCCCTGCGCATCTCGCAGCTGCTGCTCGACATGGGCGCCGAGCTCAGGGCGGCGGATCCGCACGTCGTGGAGGGCCACCGGGTGGACCCGCGGCTCGTCCGGGTCGAACTGACCAAGGAGGAGCTGGAGGCGGCGGACGCCGTCGTGCTCCTCACCGACCACGACGCCTTCGACTACGCGCTCGTCGAGCAGCACGCCCCCTTCGTACTCGACTGCCGCCGGCGGCTGAGCGGACCCAGGATCGAGGTGCTCTGAACCATGCGGATCATCTGTGTCGCTGGGGCCCGCCCCAACTACATGAAGATCAAACCGGTGATGGACGCCCTGGAGCGGCGCGGCGCCGAGGTGGTCCTCGTCCACACCGGGCAGCACTACGACCCGGCCATGAACGACGTCTTCTTCGAGGACCTCGGCATCCGTCCGCCCGACCACTTCCTCGGAGTCGGCTCCGGCAGCCACGCCACCCAGACCGGGCGGGTGATGGAGTCCTTCGAGCCGCTGCTCGCGGAGCTCTCCCCCGATCTGGTCGTCGTGGTCGGGGACGTCAACTCCACACTGGCCTGCGCCCTGGTCACGGCGAAGGGCGGTCCGCTGCTCGCCCACGTGGAGGCCGGACTCCGCAGCCGCGACTGGTCGATGCCCGAGGAGGTCAACCGGGTCGCCACGGACCGGCTGAGCGACTACCTGCTGGCCCCCTCGCCCGACGCGGTGGAGAACCTGCGCGCCGAGGGCTACCGGGAGGACCAGATCCACCTCGTCGGCAACGTCATGATCGACACGCTGCTGGCGAACCGGGAGCGCGCCGCGGCCTCGGACGTCCTGGCACGGCACGGGCTCACCCCCGGCGGATACGGCCTGGTCACCCTGCACCGGCCGGCGAACGTCGACGATCCCGAGGTGCTGGCCGGACTGCTGAAGGCGCTCGGCGAGGTCGCCGGTCACTGTCCGCTCGTGCTGCCCGTGCACCCACGGGCGGCGGACCGGCTGACCGAACTCGGCGTCCCCGGCGGGATCCTGCTCGTCCCGCCCGCCGGCTACCTCGACTTCATCGCCCTGCAGGCGTCCGCCCGGATCGTCCTCACCGACTCGGGCGGGGTGCAGGAGGAGACCACCGCCCTGGGCGTGCCGTGCGTGACGCTCCGGGAGAACACGGAGCGTCCCATCACGGTCGAGGAGGGCACCAACGTGCTCGCCGGCCGCGATCCGGAACGCATCGTGTCCACGGCGGTACGCCTCCTGGCGGACCCGCCCGCGCCGCGCCGCCCCGCACTCTGGGACGGCCACGCGGGCGACCGCATCGCCTCGGTCCTCCTGGACGGGGGACCGGCGCAGGGCCGCCCGCGGCCCACCGACCACGGGTGATCGACGTACTGTTGATCCAGAACTGTTCTCTTACGGTCCTGATCCCACCTATCCTCGTGTCCGGTACGGCTGTTGCCGTCCGGGCGCGAGCCGCGACAGCCGCCGACGCCCGGGGCGCGACAGTCACAGAAAGGGCGCAAGGGGGAACGCCATGGACCTCGCAGAGATCTTTCGGGTCATCTGCCGACGCTGGTACGTCCTGGTGCCCGGACTGCTGCTGACGGCCGCCGTCACCGCCGGTGCCGGCCTGATGGTGCCGACGCAGTACGAGTCGCAGAGCACGGTGGCGCTGCTGAACTCCAAGAGGGGTACGGCCGCCGACGGCAATCCCTACCTCGTGATGGTCCCCGCGCTGACCGGCATGGCCGACAGCCTGGCGCGCAACCTCAACTCCGACGCCTCGGTGGCGGAGTTGAGGGAGCGCGGCGTCACCGCCAAGTACGAGGCGAAGATCGCGGACAACGCCCAAGGCCCGCTCCTCTGGCTCACCGTGACCGGTGAGGACGAGGACGGGGTGCTGGCGGCGAACCACACGCTGATGAAGTACTCCGCCGAGAAGCTGGAGGAGCTGCAGGCCACACAGTCGGTGCCGGCGGACTCGATGATAAGGATGACGACCATCGTCCCGCCGCAGAAGCCGCAGGCCCAGCTCAAGTCCAAGATCCAGTACCTGGTCATGGCGGGTGCGGCGGGCCTGGTCCTCAGTCTGGCCGCGTCCTTCTTCGTCGAGGCGCGCCGCCGGCACGAGGCGCTCCCGAAGCACCGCCAGAACCGCTCCCGGGACACGGACGAGGCTCCCGCGGAGGAGAGCGAGGCCACGCCCGCCGGCGACGAGCGGGCCGGCACGCGCCGTTCCCGTACCGAACGGCCCGGCGCCGGGGAGTCCGACGGCGAACCCGCGGGCGGTCCGGAGGGCGGGCGGCAGCTCGACCAGCCGACCGTCCAGCTGCCGCTGCTGCCGTCGTCCGAGCGCGCCGGGAAGAAGCGACCGCCGTCCTGGGTGAAGTGACCCCACCACCGCACAACCCGTTCGACGAGGAGTCCTCCCATGGACACGGCGCCGACCACCGGGACCGAGGCCACCGCGGCCTCGCTGGGCACGAAGGTCCGCTCGGCCGCCCGGTGGAGCCTGATCAACACCATGGTCATGCGCCTGGGCAACTTCGCCACCGGCATCATCCTGGCCCGGTTCGTCCTGGACCCCGCGGCCTGGGGCGTGTACGGGGTCGCCCAGACCGTGCTGATGGTGCTGCTCGCCGCGAACGAGCTCGGCGTGACGCTGGCCGTGGTGCGCTGGGAGGGCGACGTCCGGTCCTTCGCACCGACCGTGCTGACCCTGAGCACGATCTCCAGCAGCCTGCTCTACCTGGGCATCTTCGCGGCCGCGCCGGGCGTGGCCGGTCTGCTCGGCTCGCCCGAGGCGTCGAGCGTGCTGCGGGTGATGTGCGTCTGCCTGGTGCTCGACGGCCTGTCCCAGGTGCCGGCGGGCGTCCTCACCCGTGAGTTCGCCCAGGGCCGGCGGATGGTCATCGACGCGCTCAACTTCGCGCTCAGCACGTCGGTCACCCTCGTCCTGGCCCTCCAGGGCTGGGGCGCGATGAGCTTCGCGTGCGGGGCCGTGGCGGGCAACCTGGTCGCCCTGGCGGGCTGCGCGCTGGCCGCCCCGGGCTATCTGCGCTTCGGCTGGAACCCGGACCAGGCCCGCGCGCTGCTCCGCTTCGGCCTGCCGCTGGCCGGCGCCAGCATGCTGTCCCTGGCCGTCGTCAACGCGGACGCCATGGTGGTCGGAGCCGTCCTGGGGAACGTGTCCCTGGGCTTCTACATGCTCGCCTTCAACATGGCGGGCTGGCCCGTCCGCGTCATCTCGGAGGCCGCGCGCCGCGTCTCGTTCGCCGGCTTCTCCCGCCTGGCGGACTCGCCCAAGGCCCTGTCCGACGGCTTCGGCCGGGCCCTCGCGATGCTGGTGACATGCACGGTGCCGGCCTGCGTGCTGCTCGGCGCGCTGGCCCGCCCGGCCGTGGAGCTGCTGTACGGATCCAAGTGGTCGCCGGCCGCCGCCGCGCTGCCCTGCCTGATGGCGCTCGGACTGGCCCGGATCGCGGCGGAGCTCACGTACGACTGCCTGGTCGCGATCGGCCGCCGCCGTTCGCTCGTCCTGATCCAGGCCCTGTGGCTGGTGGCCCTGGTCCCCACCCTGATCGTGGCGGCGCGCACCGGGGGCATCGCCTCCGTCGCCGCCGGACACGTCCTGGTGGCCGGGCTCGTGGTGCTGCCCGCCTTCGTCCTGGCGCTGCGCCGCGGCGGGATCGCGACCCGCTCGCTCGCCCGGGCCTGTGCCTGGCCCCTGCTCGGCGGGGTCGTGATGACCGTGGTCGTCACGATGCTGCGGCAGCGCCTCGGCGAGGGGGTGCTCGCCCTGTGCGCCACCAGTGTCATCGGGCTCGTGTGCTACGCGTTGTGCGTGCTGCCCAGCCGCAGACTGATCCGGGGTTCGCTTCCCGGGCACAGCCGGAGCCGGGAGGAGGACGAGGGCGTCGTCACCACCGCTCCCACCGTCCCCGTACTCCCGGCTCAGGAGAATCAGCCGGCCGCGCCGGCTCACGAACGATGAGGTGAGTTCCCTGGCCCGAACCGGCCGCCGCAGGCTCCTCGGGGGTCTGCTGCTGACCGCCGTGCTCCTCTTCGCCCTGGTGACCTGCGCCGGTGTGGGCGGCAAGGCGATCTGTCTCGGGGGTGCCGCGCTGTGCGACTCCCGCGCGATCACCTCCCCCGGCGCCACCGGCTCCCCCGCCCCGCCGCGGACCACCGTGCCGGGCACCTCGGGCACCCCGTCGGGCACACCGGCGACCCCGGCCAAGCCCTCCTCGACGGCGTCCGGGCCGCCGGTCCGCTCGGACAAGCCGCCGGCGCCGAAGGGCTGCGCGAGCCCGCGCGCCTGCGGCTACCCCGACGCCTCGACCACCGGGCCCCGGATCCGCCTGACCCCGCAGAGCACCGGCAACGCGGCGATCCGCACCGACGGCACGGTCATCAAGGGCTGGGACATCACCGGCTCGCTCGACATCTACGCGAACAACGTGACGGTGATCGACAGCCGGATCACCTCGACCAACTGGTGGGGCGTCAACCTCCGGCCGGGCTACTCCGGGCTGCGGATCCTGCACACCGAGATCCGGGCCGTACCCGGCAAGGGCCCGAACAACGGCGGCTCGGACTACGCGGTGTCGAACATGGGGACCAGCTCGGTCGAGGTCGGCTGGTGCGACGTCTCGGTGTTCGGTGACGCCCTGTCCATGGGCCAGGGAAACCTGCACGACAACTACGTGCACGACATCCGGCCCTTCAAGAACCTCGACGGCGAGTGGCAGCACACCAACGCCGTGATCAGCAACGGTGGCGGCAAGGGCAAGCTGATCATCCGCCACAACACGCTGATCAACGCCACTCCGGTGGACAAGGGCGCCTCGGCGAGCGTCGGCCTGTTCGCCGACACCGCCCCGGTCACCCACACCGTGGTCGACGACAACTGGCTGGCGGGCGGGGCGTACACGCTCTACGCGGGCGGCAAGGACTCGGCCGGGATCGAGGTCACCGACAACGTGTTCTCGCCCGAGTTGCACCCCAAGAGCGGGCTCTACGGCCCCGTCGCCTACTGGAACGCCGCGGGCAAGGGGAACGTGTGGCGCGGCAACCGGATGGCCGACGGGACGCCGATCGTCCCCGAACCGCTCTGACGCTTTATTGAGAACATCCGATCGCCTGATAAATCCCCTCTTCCCGACTACCGTTGATCGCGACTCCCCGTAGGCCCGAAACCCCAGGTGGTTGATGCGATGCCGCTCACCCGTGCTCTCCGCAACCGATTCGTCGACGCGCCCGACTCTCTCGGCGAACGGTTCCGCGCGGCCCGCTGGGAGCGTTTCCGGTCCTGCTTCCCCCGCATCACGGAGATGAGCGTGGTGGACCTGGGCGGCACGGCGGACAACTGGCTGCGGTCGCCTCTCCGCCCCAAGCACGTGCACCTCGTGAACCTGGAGGAGCACCCCGCCGAGCTGCCCGACTGGATCAGCGCGGAGATCGCCGACGTCACCGACCCGTCGATCCCCTCCTCCCTGGGCGAGTTCGACCTGGTGGTGTCCAACTCCACGATCGAGCACGTGGGCGGGCACGCCCAGCGCCGGCGCTTCGTCTCCGCGATCGAGGCGCTGGCACCGCTGCACTGGGTGCAGACCCCGTACCGCTACTTCCCCGTGGAGCCGCACTTCCTGGCGCCCGGCTTCCAGTTCCTCCCGCTGGCCGCGCAGGCCAAGCTCGTACGGCACTGGCCGCTCACCCACAGCCGGCCGGGCAGCCCCGAGGAGGGCATGGACGCGGTGATCAACATCGAGCTGCTGACCCGGGCCGAGATGCGCTACCTCTTCCCCCGCTCCGTGATCCTCAGCGAGCGGGTGGCCGGACTCACCAAGTCCCTCACGGCCGTCCGCACGGAGGCGTCCCTCCAGCGCCTCTGAACGCGGACCGGACTCGGGAGAGGGACACCGACACCATGCGCCGGATCCTCCGGGGCCCCTGGGAGCTGCTGAAGCGGATCTTCGGGTGGCTGGTGCTGTACGAGGCACGCAACAAGCTGCTGCTCGCGCCCACGGCCCTGCGGCTGCGCAGGGCCGAGGACGCCGAGGTCACCCGCCTCGCGGCGGTGTGGCCGGACCCGCCGGCCGCGCGGGTCGTGACCGTCATCGCCACCCATCGCCGTCCGGAGGAGCTGCTCCGGGCGGTGGGGTCGGCGCTGGGCCAGACCGTCGAGGACCATGTCGTGATCGTCGTCGACGACGGCGCCGGGCTGCCCGAACTCCCCTCGGACCCGCGTCTGTTCGCCGTCTCCCTGTCGCGCAACACCGGCGTGGCGGGGATCGTGCGCAACGTCGGGATCCGGCTGACCCGGTCCCGCTACGTCGCCTTCCTCGACGACGACAACCTCTGGGAACCGGACCACCTCCGGCGGGCGTTGGAGGTGCTCGACTCCCCCGGCGGTCCCGACGGCGTGTACACCGCGCTGCGCCGCGTCCTGCCGGACGGCACCGACATGGACATCCTGTCCGTGCCGTTCGACCGGCGGAGGGCGGCGCACGAGTCCTTCCTGGACACCAACGCGTTCGTCGCCCGCCGCAACCGGGCCCTGCACTTCAGCCGGCTGCGGCGACGCCCCGAGGTACTGCCCCGGGAGGACTGGGAGCTGGTCCGGCGCTACGGCCGGACCCACAGGGTGGAGCACCTGCCGGAGCCCACCGTGCGCTACCTGGTGAACCCGGGCAGCTTCTACACCTCCTGGCGGGACTGACCCCCGGCGGCCGGCGAGGTCGCGGCCGTCGTGAGCAGCGCCGCGACGGCCGCCCTGCTGGGCGCCCGGCCGAGGGCGGCCCGGGAGAGTTCCCGCAGGAGCACGGCCCCCCGGAAGGCCACGGTGGCCGCGAATCCGTGCCGGCGCCGGTAGAGCCTCACCCGGTTGACGGTCAGCAGCGACCACAGGCGCGGCGAGACACGGGAGTCGCCGCCGAGGTGGACGGCGCGGGCCGCGGGTTCGAGCCGGGTGACATGGCCGAGGTCCCGGGCGCGCAGGCAGAACTCCGTCTCCTCCGAGTAGAGGAAGAAGGATTCGTCCCACGGCCCGCAGGCGTCCAGGCACTCCCTGGACAGCGCCATCAGCGCGCCCGTCGCCCAGTCCGCGCGGGTCCGGCCGGCGTAGGCGGCGGGGTCGGTGACCAGTTCGCTGAGGGCGGGGAAGCGGCCCGCCCGGCGATTGCCCAGCACCGCCTCGCCGAACGCCCGGGACACGCTCGACTCGCGGCGCAGCGAGTGGATGAGCGCGTCGTCCTCCTCGTACAGCAGCGGGACGGCGATCCCGACCCGGTCACCGTCGGGAAGTTCCGTGCCGAGCGCGTCCACCAGGGCCGCCGCACAGCCCTCGCTCATCCGGATGTCCGGGTTGCACACCAGCGCGGCGGAGAAGCCGCCCTCCCAGCCGCCGGCGGCCCGCAGGGCGGCGTTGACACCGAAGGAGTACCCGCCGTTGCGCCCGGTCTCCACGACGGTGGCTTCGGGGGCCAGGGCCCGGACGACGGCGACGGTGTCGTCGGCGGAGTCGTTGTCGGCGACGACGAGCCGCCAGTCGAGGCCCGCCATCGCCTTCGGGAGGGCGGCGAGGAACCCGGGCAGCACCGCGGCGCTGTTCCAGGTGACGACGAGGACGGCGACGGGGCCGCGGTCGGCGGCCTCGTGCTGAGGGTGCATCAGATCTCCACAAGGTGCGGTGGGGCGTCGGGTGTCGGGCGCCGCGGGGGCTCTTCGGCCTTCCCGGCGGACGCCGGGCCGGAGCTCTCCCCGGCGGCCTCGCGCCGGACGAAGCCGAGGCAGCCGGCGCCCGCGCCCAGCAACAGGAAGAACACTCCGGCGAACATCGGGAAGCTGAGGGTGTCGAAGGTGGCGCTGATGACCAGGGCGACCAGGGCGGAGGCGAAGAACGCCTGGCCGAGCTCCCGGTCGGACTCGGTTCGGGCCAGCCGGCGGATCGAGCCGCCGTTGTGCACGCCGGTCAGGCCCAGGACGAGCAGGGCGAGCACACCGAGGGCGCCCAGCTCGGCCAGGGTCAGCAGGTACTGGTTGTCCGTGAAGAAGTAGCGCTCCGGGGTGAAGGTGCCGAACCCGCGTCCCAGGACCGGGTCCTCCATGAAGTACTCGGCGATCTTGGGGTACTTGATGGTGCGCGCCTGGGTGCTGCTGTCGGCGTTGTTCAGGCTGCCGGAGAACAGGCCGGTGATGGTGCCGATCAGGCCGGGCACCAGCACCTTGAACACGGCCACGGCGGCCAGCAGGACCCCGATGGCCGTCCAGCGCCGCTGCGGCTTCCAGCGGGGCACCATGACCAGGACGACGACGAGCAGACCGATGATCGAGGTCCGGGACACGGTGAGGGGCAGTCCCCCGCCGAGCAGGACGACCGGTGCCCAGCGGCGGAAGGTGCTCAGGTGGGCCCGCGCCGGGTCGAAGGCCTGGGCGATGGCGAAGGGCACCAGGATTGCCAGCATGCCGCTGAACTCGAGCGGATGGGCGGTGAGCGAGCGGGGCCGGGTGAACGAACCCCGGTCGAGGACGGCCACGTTGGCGACGCTCGAGTTCAGCCCGGGGATGCGCAGCGAGTCGGCGATGTTGGTGCCGGTGAAGAAGTCGTACAGGCCGAGCAGGGCGACGACCGAGCCCATCACCACGAGCCGGCGCATCAGCACGTCGAGCCGGGCGCGGTCCTGGATGCCGGCGGAGGCCAGGACGATCAGGGCGACCCACACCAGGAGCACGATCAGCCCGCGGTCGGCGGCCAGGACCTCTTTCTGGGAGCTGATCCGGGCCGTGTTCGCGACGTAGGAGAGCAGCACCACGAAGCCGAGCAGCAGGACCGCCGTCCGTACCGTGCGGGTGCCGGGCGCGGGGGCCAGCCGGCCGGTGCACCAGGTGGCCAGGTACCAGAAGAGACCGAGGAGGGCGAAGACGTTGGCGGGGGTGCCGGCGCCGCCCAGCGCGGGCAGGGCGAGGTTGGACGGCAGGAAGAGCGCCAGGGCCAGGTAGCCGGTGAGGACGGTCGTGGCGTCCAGCGGCCGGGTCAGCTGCCTGCGCAGCCGTGAGGCGCCCGGCCGGGGCCCGCGGGGGCCGTCGTCGAGGGACGGCAGGCCGCGCGAGCGGCGGCGCGCGGCCACCCACACGTCGGTGACGAAGGAGAGCAGGAAGGCACTGGTGAGGCAGAGGACCAGGACCGCGGCGACCTTCTGGTAGCGGGACTTGGGCTGCGAGACCGGCTTCTGCGGCGGGACGATCGGCGCGGCCCGCACCGAGTAGTCCGACGGCACCCGCGCCTCGCTCTGGAGCGCCACCAGCTGCTCGGCGGCGAAGTCGGTGATGGTCTTCGTCTCGGCGAACACCTTGTCCCGGTCCTCGCCGGTCACGGTGAGGGTGAGCAGCGGACCCTCGGCCTTGGCGGCGAAGTCGACGGTGTAGGCGTCGGTCACGCCGTGCCCGCGCAGCGCCTCGGCGGACTCGGGCGACTGGAGGGCCCGGATCAGCACGTCGGCGGTGCTGATCAGCGAACCGCTGGCGTAGGCCAGCGGGTTGCCGTAGCTCGGGGCCGGCTTGGCGATGCGGGGCGAGTTCAGCAGGGTGAGCTGGCTCTGGGACTCGTACGTCACGGGGACGGTGGAATAGAGGAATCCGCCCGCGAGGAGTCCGAGCACCGTCAGCGGCACCATCACGTACCACCGCCTGCGCAGTACGCGGAAGATCTCGGCGATGCTCACGAACCCTCCCCCGGTTCCTCTTCGTGGTGCCAGTATCGGTTCTGATGGAAAGAGATGTCTTGTCGCCCGAAGGACTCGTCGGCGTGCTGCTGCGCCGGTGGTACGTGCTGGCCCTCGTCCTGCTCGTCACCACCGCGGCCTGCTACCCGGTGCTGCGTCCCGAGCCGCGGTTCCTGAGCTCGGCCGTGCTGGTGGTCAAGCCGCCGCGGACCGACAACCAGCCGAACCAGCTCACCAACCTCCAGCCGGCGCTGGCCGCCGTCTCGTACGCCGTCGTGCAGCAACTGCGCTCGCCCGAGGGGCAGGCGGAGCTGCGCGCGGACGGTGTGCACGGGACGTACCGCCTGAGCCCGCGCAACAGCGGCACCAGCGCCACGCCGTTCTACTCGATCCCCACGCTGCAGATCGAGGCGGAACAGCCCGAGGCCGCCGAGGCCGACCGCGTGGTGCAGCTGATCATCGCGGCCTACGGCCGGCACCTGGGCGCGCTCCAGGCCACCCAGCACGTGCCCGAGGACTCGCTGATGAGCGTCGACCTGGTGAACCGGCCGGGCACCGTGTCGCTGCCGCCGAACCGGACCCGGGCCGTGGCCGGTGTCGGCGCGCTGGGTCTGCTCTGCGGGGTGATGGCCGCGCTGTGGAGCGAGCGGTACGCGGTCCGGCGCAGGCACAGGGCCGCGCCGGCCCCGCGGCCCGAGCCGGCGCCCCTGCCGGTCTGACGGGCGGGGCGCCGCGACCGCGGGAACGTCAGCGCGCCGCACGGTGTTCGGTGAGGCGCCCGTCCTTCTCCTCGTACAGCGCGCCGGTCTGCGGGCACTCCCACACCCCGGGACGCTCGGCGTGCTCGGTCAGCCGGACACCGGCCCGGCCGACCCAGCCCGCCTGTCGCGCCGGGACGCCCATCACGAGGGCGAAGTCGGGGACGTCGGCGGTGACGACCGATCCGGCCGCGACGAGCGCCCAGCGGCCGATCTCGACCGGCGCCACGCACACCGAGCGGGCGCCGATGGCCGCGCCCTCGCCGATCCGGACGGCCACGGGCTCCCAGTCCCCGCCCCGCTTCAACGTGCCCTCGGGGTCCACGGCGCGCGGGTTGTGGTCGTTGGTGAGGACCACGGACGGGCCGATGAAGACGCCGTCGGCCAGCACGGCCGGTTCGTAGACCAGGGCGTAGTTCTGCAGCTTGCAGTTGTCGCCGATGACCACGCCGGGGCCGACGTACGCGCCGCGGCCCACGACGCACCGGGCGCCGAGGCGGGCGTCCTCGCGGATCTGGGCGAGTTCCCAGACGCTGGTGCCGTCGCCGATCTCGGCGGTCTTGTCGACGTCCGCCGTGGGCTGGACCCGGTAGTTCACTGTGGTGCCTTTCGTCTCTGGAGGGTGCGGGCGGTCCGGCCTCGGCGTCAGATGCCGCGGCGCTGCCAGGAACGCCACCAGAACCACTCGCGTATCCGGTCGCGTACCGCCGACAGCACCAGGGGCTGCAGGTACGGCATGGTGCGCGCGCCGATCCGCCGGCGCAGCCGCAGCGCCCGGTACTCCGGGAGGGTCTCCGCGTCGGGGCGGCACTCCCGGGCGAGGGCGAGGAGTTCGTCGACGGGGACGACATCGGTGCGCCCCCGGTCGTAGGCGCGGTAGGCGCGCCGCAGGGCCTGGCGGGCGAGGCTGGTGTTCACCAGCGCGGAGAGCCGGTCCGCCTGCGGAAGCCGGTCGGCGCACTTGTCGAGCACCGCGCCGAACGCGGCGCGGCGCTGCCGGATGTCGTCGAGCTGGCCGCCGAAGTCCGTGGTGGACATGTTGTTGCCGTGGACGCGGTAGTAGGCCTGGTCCGCGCCGCTGACGTAGCCGACGTCGGCGTGCGCGGCCAGCCGCATCCACATCTCGATGTCGCCGGCGTGCGGAAGTGCCGGGTCGTAGCCGCCGACCTCGCGCTGGAGGCTGGTGCGGACGACGACCTCGGGCGAGGTGATGCAGCCGGAGCCCTCGCGGAAGCGTCGCTCCAGCCACCAGTGCCCGGGGTAGACCACGGCGCCGGACTCGCCGGTGCGGGCCCGGGGCAGCGGTCCGCCGTGCTGGAAGCGCAGCGGCCTGCCGTAGGCGAAACCGGCCTCCGGGTGGGCGTCGAGGAGCGCGACGGCGCGGACCAGCGCCCCCGGCACCAGCCGGTCGTCGGCGGAGAGGAGCACGACGTAGTCGCCGTCGGCCCACTCCAGCAGTCCTTCGTTGTACGTGGCGATGTGGCCGCGGTTCTGTTCGTGGACCCGGACCTCGATCCGCGGGTCGGACGCGGCCAGTTTCAGCGCCGCCTCCGCCGAGTCGTCGGGGGACGCGTCGTCGATGATCAGCACCCGGACGTCGAGGCCGGGCTGCTCGTCGAGCACGCTGCGCACGCAGTCGGCCAGGAAGTGGCCGTACTTGTAGCAGGGAATCACGACGCTGACGGAGCTCATGGTTGGAGGGCCCAATCCCCGGTTTCTGCCGGTGTGTTCGGTACGGACGAGTGCGCCGGGCCGGGTCTGGACGACCCGGCCCGGCGCACCCGGGTGTCAGCCGGCGTCGGTCGTGAAGACCGGGCCGACCCAGTAGTTCGTCGCGTTGTAGGAGCTGGTCGGGAAGCCCGACGTGCTCCCGTACCGGTAGAGGCCGTTGGCACGGCCGCTCGTGTCGGCGAGGGCCGTCAGCGGATAGGACAGGTGCGCCCCCGCGAAGTAGCCCGCGTCGGCGGCGTAGCGCCCGTTCGGCGCGTGGTACGAGACGATGTAGCGGGTGTTGGCCGTGATGGCGACCGGTGTGGCGAAGGTGAGCGTCTGCCAGCCGGACGCGGTCTCACCGGTGAAGGTGCCGCTGGCGAGCAGGTCGCCGTCCTCGGTCCACAGGTTGCCGGTGTGCACGCCGGTGTTGCCCGCGCCCTTGTAGAAGGTGACCCCGGTGACCCGGCCGTTCAGGGCCGACTCGAAGCGGGTCCCCAGCTCCAGGGGGTTGGTGTCGGCCGTGACCTCGGGCTTGGTGGGCACCGAGTCCGTGCTCCACAGCAGGCACGGGCAGGTGGCCGGCGGCGGGGTCGCGCTCGTGGTGAAGGTCCACGTCACGGGCGCCGCCATCACGTTGCCCCACAGGTCCGCGGCCTGCACGGACGCGGTGTACGTGGTGCCCAGGGCGAGCTGGCTGGAGAGGGTGAAGGCGGCGGTCTTGCCGTCGCTGCTGAGTGCGGCGCTGCCCGGGACCGCGGTGTTGCCCGGTCCCTTCACCGTGAACACCAGGGTGCTGCTGTCGATGCTCTGGCTGAAGGTGGCGGACAGCGGCGCGGTGGTCGCCACTCCGGTGGCCCCGACGGCCGGGGTGCGGCCGGTGACCGTGGGCGGGTCGGTGGAGGCCGAGCCGGTCTCCAGGATCGCGTCCACCCAGTAGTTGCTTCCGGACGACGCCGAGGACGGGAAGGCGCTGGTGGAGGTGTAGCGGTAGACGCCGTTGCCTCCGTCGGTGCCGGACTTCAGCGCCGTCAGGGGTGCCAGGCCGGCGTCCTTGTCGGCGAAGTAGCCCGCGTCGAAGGAGTAGCCGCCGTTCGGGGCGAAGTAGGAGGCGATGTAGGTGGTGTTCGCCTTGACCGGGACCGGGGTGGCGAACTTCAGCTGCTGCCAGCCGGACGCGGTCTCGTTGGCGAAGGTGCCGGTGGCCAGCAGCTGGCCGCTGCTGCTCCACAGGCTGCCCTTGTGGGTGCCGGTGTTCGCGGCGGACTTGTAGAAGCGGACGCCCGTGATGCTGCCGGGCACGGAGCTGCGGACCTTCACCCCGAGTTCGACGGAGCTGCCGTCGCCGCCGTTGACCTTGGTCGGCGTGGTGGAGGGGGGCCAGACCGTGCAGGGGCACTTCTGCGGCTCGACGGTCAGGGGCACGGTGGTGACGGCGCCCATGTTGACGCTGTCGTCGACCGCGCGGACCTTGATCTGGGCGGGCCCGGTGGTCATCGGGGTCCAGGTGTAGTTCCACGAGGCCGTGCCGTTGGCGGCGTGCCAGGTGGTGCCGCCGTCGGTGGAGACCTCCACCCGGGCGACCACACCGCCGCCGGAGTCGGCCGCGGTTCCCGTGACGGTGACCTGCTGGAGGGCGGAGACGGAGCTGCCCGAGGCCGGGCTGGTGACCGTGACGGCCGGACCCGTGGTGTCACTGGAGGCGGAGGCCGCGACCAGTCCGGACTGGAGGGTCTTGGGCTGGATGCCCATGTCGGCGAGGATGTTGACGGTCGCCTGCTGCATCCGCTTGTCCTCGGTCACCACGCCGCCGCCGGGGTCGGCGGTCGGGACGTTGGTCAGACCCCAGGACCACTGCACGGTGCCGGTGCCGAACACCAGGGCGTGCGAGGTCTGGTCGCGGAAGGCGACGAGGCTGTGCGTGGCGGTGCCGTTGCCGTAGTTGTTGCCCCAGTCGAGCAGGTAGGTGCCGTCGTTGACCTCCACGGTGGTGGAGGACATCCGGATCTGGCCGGCCGGACGGCTGGCGTTCTCGACGTCGCTGTCCCACTCGTAACCGAGGGTGCCCGCCGGGAAGGTGGCGACCTGGTTGCCGGTCAGGCCGGCGACCGTGGTGTTCCGCCACAGGCGCATCTTGGAGTAGGCGGCGGGCACCGTGATCGCGTCGTTGCGGGGCCCGTTCACCTGGAACAGCGAACCGGTGAGGATGTTCTGCGGCTGGTAGGGCGCGCCTTCCTTGGTGCTGTCCGGGTCGACCCAGGTGCCGGTCCACTCGGGGCTCGGGTCGGGAACGCCGTTGGGCGTGGGGAACTTGAGCTTGGTCTCCTTGTAGCAGACCAGCGTCCGGTCGGCGGTGTTGGTGCCGTCGATGCTGGGCTCGAAGCGGGTCTTCCAGAAGATCTCGTTGCCCGCGAAGTAGGTCTGGTGCTGGCCCGCCTTCCGCGCGTTGAGCACGTTGGTGAACTGCTCCTGGGTCCAGTACTCGTCGTGGCCCTGGGACATGAACATCTTGTGGTTCGGCAGCAGCGAGGCGCCGCGGCCCGCGGTGTCCACGCCGGAGACGTAGCTGGTGTCGTAGCCGTTGCGCTCCAGCCAGGCGATCATCTCGAACTCGGAGCCGTAGATGCCGTTGTCACCGCCGATGTCCATGGGGCGGTTGTAGCTGACCTTGTAGGCGCGTCCGTCGGGCGCGGGGCCCTGGCCGTCGTAGAGGTTCGTCCCGCCCCAGTCGTTGTACGCCTGCCAGGTCTGGTCCGAGGTCTGCACGAGGATGTCGGAGTGGCTGGAGTCGTTGCGCACGACGAAGGGGTAGGGCATGAGGCCGTTGCCGTCGGCCTGGTCGAAGTTGGCGATGTACAGGCCGGAGACGGCGTCGCTCGGCACGGTCCAGGTCGCGGTGGTGGGCCAGTTGCCGCAGTCCATGAGCCCGGTGGGCTGGTTCTTCAGGCAGTCGGCGTGCTTGGTCGTGTAGTTGGCGGGGTAGGTCTGGGCCGCCTGGGCGGCGGTGGACATCAGCCGGGCGCCGTCGCCGCCGTACCAGCCGAGCCGGTAGATCTTGACGTGGTAGGCCGAGGGGGACTGGACCTTGAAGCCGATGCTCTCCCCGGCCTGGAGGCTCGTCTTCGTGGGGAAGCCGGCGATGTCGCCGTAGGAGTTGGCGGCGAACCAGTCGGACATCGGCGTGCCCGGCTTGGAGTTCTCGCACACGATGGGATTGCTGCCCGCCCCGCAGGGATCGGCGACCGCGCTCGCGCTCCCCACCGGTGGCAGGACGATCGATAGCAATGCCGCGACCAGGGCGAACACGGCGCCCCTGGCCCGACTGAGGTGGTTCTTCATCGCTGTACCTTTCAGGGCAGTACAGGTCCTGGCCTACCGGCCGGGGGTGGTGAGGGTGAGCGTCAGCTCAGTGCGCCCGCCAGCGCATCCACGACCTGCTGCTGCTGGTCGGGGGTGATCTGCGGGAAGAGCGGCAGCGAGAGGATCTCGTCGGCCGCGCGTTCGGCGTGCGGGAAGTCCCCGCGGTGGTGCCCGAGGGAGCGGTAGGCGGGCGTCAGGTGGACCGGGGTCGGGTAGTGCACGCCCGCGCCGATGCCGCTCGCGTTGAGTTTGCCCACCACCTCGTCCCGGTCGGCCCCGGCGACGCGGACCACGTACAGGTGCCACACGTGCACGTTTCCGTCGACCGTCGTCGGCCGCACGAGGCGGCCCGCGTCGGCGAGCGGCGCGAGCAGCTCGTCGTAGCGCGCCGCGGCCGTCCGCCGGGCCTCGTTCCCGGCGGCCAGCCGGCGCAGCTTCGCGCGCAGGACGACGGCCTGCAGCCCGTCGAGCCGGCTGTTGAACCCGGGCAGGTCGTGCCGGTACTTCTGGACGCCGCCGTGGTTGGCGATCGCCCGTACGACGGCCGCCGCCTCGGGGTCGTCGGTGAGCACCGCGCCCGCGTCGCCGTACGCGCCCAGGTTCTTGCCCGGATAGAAGCTGGTGGCCGCGATGCCGCCGCTGCCGGCCTGACGGCCGTCCCGGGTGGCGCCCTGGCTCTGGGCCGCGTCCTCGACGATGCGGACGGAGTCCGGCACGCCGGCCGCCAGCCGCGCGGCGTCGGCGCTCTGCCCGTACAGGTGGACCGGTACCACCGCGCGGGTGGCGGGGCCGACCGCGTCGAGCGCGGCCTGTGTGTCGATCAGCAGACTGTCGGGGTCGCAGTCGACGAGCACGGGGCGGGCGCCCGTCCGGGCCACGGCGCCGGCGGTGGCGATGAAGGTGTTGGCGGGCAGGACGACCTCGTGGCCCGGCCCGACGCCGCTCGCCCGCAGGGCCAGCTCCAGTGCGTCCGTGCCGTTGGCGACGCCGACGCAGTGGGCGACGCCGGCGAATTCGGCGTACTCGCGCTCGAACTCCCGCACCTCCTCGCCGCCGATGAAGGCGGTACCGGCCAGGACGCGGTCGAAGCCCTCCCGGACCTCGTCGGCGACTTCGGAGTGGGCCGCCTTGAGGTCGACCAGCGGTATCTGGTTCATCTGCCCTTCACTTCCCTTGCCTCGGCCTGCTGCGCGAGGGCGTCGGTGTCGTCCGACCGGAGTTGTTCCAGCGCCGCGGGGTTCGCCGCGCGCAGCCGGCGGGCCGGGCTGCCGACCCAGACCTCGCCGGGCGGCACGTCGGCCAGAACGGTGCTTCCCATACCGACCAGCGACCAGGCGCCGATCGTCGTGTACTCGCGGACCAGGGACCCGGCCCCGACGTACGCGCCCGGCTCCAGCCGGGCACCGCCGCCGAGCCGGACCCCGGAGGCGAGGGTGCAGTAGTCCCCGACCTCGTCGTCGTGGGTGAGGACGGTCTGCGGCATCACCGCGACATGGCTGCCCACCCGCACCGCGGCGGTGAGGACGGTCTGCGCGAGGATCACCGAGCCCGGGCCCACCGTGCAGCCGGCGGGCACGACGGCGCTGGGGTGCACCACCGTGGCGTACCGGTCGGCCGGCAGGCCGAGCCGTCGTACCAGGCGGGCCCGCACGGTGTAGTCGCGCGGGCTGCCGACACAGACCACGAAGGACGCGTGCGGCAGTTCGCGCGCCAGGTCGCAGCCTCCGAGCACGGGCACGCCGTCCACCTCGACGCCGTGCAGCGCCGGGTCGTCGTCGAGGTGGCCGAGCAGCCGGTGGCCGCCGGCTCCGGCGTCCCGCACGGCCTGGGCGGTCTCCCGTGCGAGACCGCCCGCGCCGATGATGACCAGATCGTTCACGCGCGGCCCGCCGCTTCCCGCAGCACCTCGACCACCCGGTCCTGCTGGACTTCGGTCATGGTGTGGAACAGCGGCAGGATCAGCGAGTCGCGGCTGATCCGCTCGGTCACCGGGAGGGGTGCCGCCGGATGCCCCGCGTAGGCGGGCTCCAGGTGTGACGCCATGATGCCGCGGCGGGCGGAGATCCCGGCCTCGGCGAGGACGGCGAGGAGCTCGTCGCGGCCCACCGGGAAGTCCTCGGCGAGCAGCACCCAGTAGGACTGGAAGTTGCCCTGTCCGTGGCCGGGGTCGCTGACCGGCCGCAGGCCGGGGATGCCGCGCAGCAGTTCGCCGTAGCGGGCGGCCAGAGCGCGGCGGCGTGCCACCATCGCGTCCAGCTTGCCGAGCTGCACCAGTCCGACCGCGGCCTGGATGTCGGTCATCCGGTAGTTGAAGCCGGTCTCCAGGTAGTTCTCCAGCACCGGCTTCCCGCTGGCGTGGCGCTCGGCGGCGGAGACGTTCATGCCGTGCTCGCGCAGCCGCCGCAGACGGGCCGCCCAGGCGGCGTCGTCCGTGGTCACCATCCCGCCCTCGCCGGTGGTGAGGAGCTTGCGCGGGTGGAAGGACCAGGCGGCGAGCAGGGCCCCGCGTCCGACGGACGCGCCGTCGACGGTGGAGCCGATGGCGCAGGCCGCGTCCTCCACCACCGGCAGGTCCCAGCCGGCGCACGCGGCCCGTACGGCCCGGACGTCGGCGGGCACGCCGCCCTGGTGCACCAGGACGACCGCCTTGGTCCGCGGGGTGCGGACCGCGTCCACGGTGTCGGCGGTGAGGTTGCCGGTGTCGAGGTCGACGTCGGCGAAGACGGGCTCCGCGCCGACGTAGCGCACGGCGTTGGCCGTGGCGATGAACGACAGCGACGGGACCACGACCTCGTCGCCCGGCCCCAGGTCGAGGGCGAGCAGGGCGAGGTGCAGGGCCGTCGTGCAGGAGCTGACCGCGACGGCGTGTGCGGCGCCCACCCGCTCGGCGAAGGCGTTCTCGAAGGCGGCGACCCGGGGGCCCTGCGCGACCCAGCCGGAACGTACGGCCTCGGCCGCTGCCTCCGCCTCCTCCTCGCCGAGCCACGGCACCATCACCGGCGTACGGGCGGGGCCGGCGGCCGGAGACGCGGCAGGGGCCTCCTCCGGCTCGGCCACGGGTGCCGTGACGGCCGGCGCCGGGGCGGTCGCGGTGGCCGGGGCGGACCCGGCGGCGCGCTCGGACCGCCACCAGTCGACCAGGTCCTTCAGACCGGTCCGCAGGTCGATCTCCGCCTTGAAGCCGAGGCGCTGCTCGGCCTGCGTGGTGTCCGCGAGCCGGCGGGTCACACCGTTCACGGCGCGGGCGGGGCCGTGTACCGGCTCCAGGTCGGAGCCCATCACCTCGAGAAGGTTCAGGGCGAGTTCCCGCAGCGAGGTCTCGGTCGCGCTCGCGACGTTGAACACCTCGTCGGTGAGGTCCGACTGCGCGGCGAGCAGGTTGGCCCTGGCGATGTCCCGGACGTCGACGAAGTCCATCGTCTGGGTGCCGTCGCCGAGGATCAGCGGCGGCTCGCCCGCCTCGATCCGCTCCATCCAGCGGATGAGGACCTCGGTGTACAGGCCGTGGATGTCCATCCGCGGTCCGTACACGTTGAAGTAGCGCAGCGCCACGTAGTCCAGGCCGTACATGGCGTGGAAGCTGCGCAGCATGCCTTCGTTGAAGGCCTTGGCCGCGCCGTAGAAGGTGTCGTTGTTGTACGGGTGGTGGCGCTCGGTCGTGGGGAAGGTCTCCGCCAGGCCGTAGACGGAGGCGGAGGACGAGGCGATCACCTTGCCCACTCCGGCGGCGGCGGCCGCCTCCAGCACGTTGAACGTGCCGTCCACCATGACCTCGTTGGCGAGGCGGGGCTCCTCCGCGCACTGGGTGATGCGGATGGCGGCGAGGTGGAAGACGAGATCGGCGCCCTCGGTGACCCGGTGGACCGTGGCCGCGTCCCGGATGTCCCCCTCGACGAGGTCGACGACGCCGCTCTCCAGGGCACGCGCGAGATTGGCCCGGCGCCCCCGTACGAAGTTGTCGAGGACGACGATCTCCCGCGCGCCCCCCGCCACGAGAAGGTCGGTCACATGGGAGCCGATCGTGCCGGCACCGCCGGTGACCAGGACCTTCTTACCGCGAATATCGCTCAACGCCGTTCCCCCACAGAATCGTTCACCGTACGAAGGGACCGGCCGGCGCCGGTCCGCAGCCCGACGACCGCGCCGCGGAACTCAAGGCTCCGCGACGCCGCCTCGAGAATGTCCAGGACGCGCAGGCCCGCCCGCCCGTCGGTCAGCGGCGCCCGGCGCTCGCGGATCGCGGCGGCGAACTCGTCGACCATGCTGCGCAGGGCCTCCTTCTCCCCGATCGCGGGCGCGACCATGTCGCCGCTGCGGTAGGAGATGAGCGCCTGGCGCCGCTCGTCCGCGCCGAGTTCCTGCGGGGTCGCCAGGTCGACGCCCCGGTCGAAGACGGCGACCCGCTGGGCCGGGTTCAGGTCGTCCCAGATCAGGGTGCGCTTGGCGCCGCCGACCATGGTGGTGCGCACCTTGGTGGGCGACAGCCAGTTGACGTGCACGTGGGCGATGGCGCCGGTGTTGAGCTGGAGGGTCAGGTAGGCGATGCAGTCCTGGCCCGCGCCGATCGGGTCGGCGCCGTGCGCGGCGACCGCGACCGGCTCCACGTGGTCGGGGAGGATGAAGTCGAGGATCGACAGGTCGTGCGGGGCGAGGTCCCACAGCACGTCGACGTCCTTCTGGACCAGCCCGAGGTTGATCCGGACCGAGTCGACGTAGTGGATCTCGCCCAGCTCGCCCGAGTGGACCAGCTCGCGGATCCGGCCCACGGCCGGGGTGTAGCAGTAGGTGTGGTCGCACATCAGGGTCAGGCCGCGCTCCTCGGCCTCGGCGACCAGGCGCGCGCCGTCGGCATAGGTGGTCGCCAGCGGCTTCTCGACGAGCACGTGCTTGCCGGCGCGCAGGGCGGCCAGGGCGACGTCCAGGTGCGTTCCGGCCGGGGTCGCGACGGCGATGGCGTCCACGGAGGGGTCGGCGAGCACCGCCTCGAAGTCGTCGGTCGCCTGGACGGTGGAGTATCCGCCGAGGACCCGCTGGGCGCGCGTGACGTCCAGGTCGCAGAGCCAGCGCAGCAGGAAGCGGTCGCTGGCCTGGAAGTTGCGCACGAGGTTGGGTCCCCAGTAGCCGGCGCCCACGACCGCGACTCCGAGCCGCTCGTCGGGCCGATCCACGTCCTTCACTTTGTTCCCCTTCATGTCAGTAAGCCCCCGTTCCGCGCATCACGGCGGGGCCGGTGCGCAGCAGAATCGACGCGTCCAGTCCGAGGGACCAGTTGTCGACGTACGCCAGGTCGAGCCGGACCGCCTCGTCCCACGGCAGGTCCGAGCGTCCGCTCACCTGCCACAGGCCGGTGAGCCCCGGTTTGACGAGCAGCCGGCGCCGGACCTCGTGGCCGTAGCCGGCCACCTCCTCGGGCAGCGGCGGGCGCGGCCCGATCAGCGACATTCGGCCGCTCAGGACGTTGATCAGCTGCGGCAGTTCGTCGATCGAGTAGCGGCGGAGCGTGGCGCCCACACGTGTGACGCGCGGATCGTCCCGCACCTTGAACAGCAGACCGTCGCTGTTGTGGTTGGCGTGCTCCAGTTCCGCCCGGCACGCCTCCGCGTCGGGCCGCATGGTGCGGAACTTCAGCATGGTGAAGTGCTTTCCGTGGAGACCCACGCGGCTCTGCCGGAACAGCGCCGGGCCGTTGCTGCCGAGCCGGATCGTCACCGCGACCACGCACAGCAGCGGCGCGAGGAGCAGCAGGAGGGTCGCGGCGACGAGCCGCTCCGCGAACTCCTTGGGCAGCCGGGCGGTCCGCGACAGCCGGGGCGCCCGGACCCGGACCATGGGCACGCCTCCGACCGGCCGGACCGCGACCCGGGCGACGGCCGTCTCGCCCAGGGCGGGGGCCAGCAGGAAGTCGCAGCCCGCGGCGTCGGCGGTCCACGCGAGCCGGCGCAGCTGGGCCGCGTCGATCTCGGAGGTCGGCAGGACCACCAGGGCCGTACCGCCGTGGGCGCGGATCGCCCCGGGCACGTCCGCGACCCCGCCGAGCACCGGAATGCCCAGCTCGGCGACGACCGGCGCGTTCCCCGGGTCGGTGAGGCACACGCCGGCGATGTCGAGGCCCCGCAGGTCGGGACCCATGGGCGCGAAGCCCTGGCCGCGGCGCCAGAGCGCCTCGACCAGTTCGACGGCGGAGGCCGATGACCCGACCAGGACCGCCGTGGTGCGGTGTCGGCCCTGGGCCCAGCGCCGGTGCAGCCAGCGGCGCATCACGAACCGGGCGGCCAGGGCCAGCAGCGCCGTCGGCGGAGCCGCCAGGATCATGTCGTGCAGCAGGTCGAGGTCACCGGCCATCCCCCAGCCGATGGCCGCGGCGAGGGCCGGCAGCACGAGGGCGCCGCGCAGCACCCGCCGGTACAGCTCGCTCCCGGCCCCCAGCGAGCTGTGCTCGTAGGCCTGGTGGCCGTACATCATCGCGATCCAGGCCGGCGGCAGTCCGAGGACCACGTGCCAGCGTCCGACCGCCTCCAGGACCAGCAGCGAGGCAGCGGAGGCCGCGACCAGGTCCGCGACCAGCAGGACGATCTGATGTCTCCGTTTCCACCACAGCCGGTGGACGTCGAAGTGTGTGGATTCAACACGATGCCGCTCATGTGTGACCGGCAGGACGGTCATCCATTCCCCCCAAGGGCGCTTCGCGCGTACCCCGTTGAGCCACCCGTGCCCACATGTCCCGCCCGCGCGAGCGCACAACTCGCGTGGTGGAGGACGGGCATTGATGGCGCGTCGAGGGAACGCGGGTCTTCCGCCTGACCAAACGGTGCGAACCGATCGCAAGAAGCCCCCCCGCGACCGGAGTCCGCACAACGACGCAGAATCCACCCGTCGCGAGGGGTGCTCGCGTCCGCGCGGATCCGGCAGCGCTCAATCTAGAGCAAGTGGGGCAGGTCATGAAGGAGTTGTGGAAAACTCCCACCAAGCGTCAAAGAAACGGTGAGCGTGGCGTGGATTCGTCATACTGGCCCGGTGCCCAGCATCGTGATCCCTGCCCACAACGAAGAGCGCACACTCGGCCGACTCCTGGACTCGCTCCTGGCCGAGCCGGGCGGTCCTTCCGGGTCCTCCGATCCCTCCGCTTCCGGTGATTCCGCCGCTCCTGCTGCTCCCACCGACAGACCCGACCGTTCCGGTTCCGCCGCCGGCGACCCGTCCGCCCCGTCACTCGTACCCGCGGCACCGGACCGGCCCTCCGCGGACGACTTCGACATCGTCGTCGTCTGCAACGGCTGCACGGACGACACCGCGGGCGTGGCCGCCGCCCGCGGGCCGCGGGTCCGCGTGGTCGAGATACCGGTCCCCTCGAAGCACGCCGCGCTGCGCGCCGGCGACGAGCACGCGCGCGGCTTCCCCCGGCTGTACGTGGACGCGGACGTGGTCCTCGGAGCGGCCGACGCCCGGGCCCTCGCGGCGGCCCTCGACGGCCCGGACGCCAAGCTGGCCGCCGCCCCGGAGCGGCATCTGCCGATGACCGGCTGCGGCTGGCGTGTGCGTGCGTACTACCGCGTGTGGCAGCGGTTGCCCGCGGTACGGGAGGGACTGTTCGGGCGAGGGGTGATCGCGATGTCCGGAGCCGGCCATGCCCGCATCGCCGCACTGCCTCCCCTGATGGCCGACGACCTGGCCGCCTCGCTCGCCTTCGGGCCCGAGGAGCGGACGGTGGTCGGCGCGGCCCGCGTCGTGGTCCACCCGCCGCGGACCTGGTCCGACCTGATCCGCCGGCGCGTCCGGGCGGCCACGTCGACGGCCCAGCTGGAGAGCGAGCAGGAGCGCGCGGCACGGAACGAGCCGGCCGCGGACCCCGCACCGGCGGGGGAGGCCGCACCCGGCCGACCGGCGGACCGCCCGTCCGCGCGCACCAGCATGGGCGACCTCCGCGCGCTGCTGCGCGCCGAGCCCCGGCTGCTGCCTTCCGTCCTGGTCTTCGTGGCTGCGGCGGTCTCCGCGCGGAGGGGTGCGAAGAAGGCGATCCGGGCGGGCGACTTCCACACCTGGCTGCGCGACGAGAGCAGCCGGCAGGGCTGAGGGCGGCGGAGACGACGGGGCCGGCGCGTGGCCGCCGGGCCCGTGCCGCCCGCGGGTGCGGCACGACCGGGACCCGACGCGGCCGGGACACGGCTCGCGCCTCCGGCCGGCCACTGCGCCACCACCGGAGGACGGGCGACCCGGCCCGCGACCCGCGGTCCTCCCCCGTGGCTCGGGCAGTCGTATGGTTCGGGGTGTTTTATGGTGACTCAAGGAGTACGCCCCCTACCGGAGGTGCAATGATGCGCGCCGCGGCAGCGATCGTCTCTCTGGCTGTCAGCGTGGCGCTCATCGTCGCGACATCGGCTTGCGACGACGGCGGGTCGAACTCGTCGAACGCCCGGTACGGCGACTGTCCGATCTCGGGACATCACGGGGAGTTCCAGCTGTCACCCAGGACGGCGGGTGCCCTCACGGTCAAGACGACCCTGCCCGCGCCCGGCTGGTGGAACGGCGACACGCCGGACTCCATCAAGAGCGGCTACGAGTACTGCATGGCCGCCAACATCGCGTACCGGTCCGGACTCGACCGGCTGGAGGTGCAGAACGCCCCCTTCCCGGAGGTCGTGTCCGGCCGGACCAAGGACTTCGACCTGGCCCTGGCGCAGATCACGATCACCCCGGAACGGAGCAAGGTCGCCGACTTCTCCCCGCCCTACCTCTCCTCGACCCTGGGAGTGCTGATCAGGGACGGTGAGAAGATCGACGAAGGCAACATCCGTGACGTCCGCATCGGAGTGGCCGAGGGCACCACGGGCGAGGAGTTCGTCAAGAAGCGCCTCAAGCCGACCAAACCCGTCACCGCCTTCGCCAACGACCCGGAGCTGGTCACGGCGCTGGAGGAGGGACGCATCGACGCGGTCGTCCACGACACGACGATTCTGCTGGCCTATCCCCAGAAGCGGGAGAGCAGGGTGCGCCTCGTGGGCCAGTACAGGACCGACCAGGGGTACGGCGCCCTGTACCCGAAGGGGTCACCCGACAAGGACGAGCTGGACCGGATCATCAGGCAGCTGATCGACGACGGAACGCTCACCAAACTGTCGGCCGTCTATCTCGGGGCCGCTTTCGGCCAGGACCCGGCCAAGATCCCGTATTTCACGGTCGACGAAGGCTCCTGAACGCTTCGGGAGCGCCCACGCCCCGGGGCGGCGGTCCGGTCTCCGTCCCGCGTCACAGGTCCGCCATCAGGAGACCGCTCAGGTCCCCGGCGCCGCCGGCGTCGAGCGCCTGCTCAGCCCAGATGATCTTGCCTCGGTCGGTGTACCGGGTCCCCCAGCGGCGGGACATCTGCGCGACGAGGAACAGACCACGGCCCCCCTCGTCGGTGAAGGCCGCGCGGCGCAGGTGCGGGGAGGTGCTGGTGCCGTCGGCGACCTCGCAGATCAGGCTGTCGCCGTCGCGCAGCAGTCGCACGCTGATGGGGCTCGCTCCGTACCGGATGGCGTTCGTCACGAGTTCGCTCAGGATCAGCTCGGTCGTGAAGGCGGCCTCGCCGAGGCCCCAGGATTCCAGCCTGCGGGTGGCCTCGGCGCGGATCCGGGAGACCGCGGCGGGGTCGTCGGGCACGTCCCACTCCTCGACCTGCTCCGGGTCGAGCAGCCGGGTGCGCGCGACGAGCAGGGCGACATCGTCACTCGACCTGGTGCGCAGCATCGCGTCGAGCACCGCCCGGCAGGTGTCGTCCGGGGTGGCGCCGTCCGTACGGGCGAGCGCCTCACTCAGCATGCCGAGCCCGGTGTCGATGTCACGGCCGCGGGCCTCGACGAGGCCGTCGGTGTAGAGCACCAGCCGGCTGTCGGCCGCCAGCCGGAGTACGGCCGTCTCGACCGGCAGACCGCCCCCCACACCGAGCGGCGGGGCGACGGGGATGTCGGGGAAGGTCACGGAGCCGTCGGGCGAGACCAGCGCCGGACCGGGATGACCGGCCCGGGCGAGCACACACCGCCCGGAGACCGGATCGTAGACCGCGTACAGGCAGGTGGCACCGGTGACGGACTCGGTCTCGCCCTCGGCCGCCGCGTCCTGGTCGATCCGGGTGATCAGCTCGTCCAGGTGCGCGAGAAGCTCATCCGGAGGCAGGTCCAGGGCGGCGAAGTTGTGCACCGCGGTCCTCAGGCGTCCCATCGTCGCGGCGGCGTGCAGACCGTGTCCGACGACGTCCCCGACCACCAGGGCCACCCGGGCCCCCGGCAGCGGGATGACGTCGTACCAGTCGCCGCCCACGCCCGCCTGGGCGGGCAGGTACCGGTGCCCGACCTCCAGGGCGGACAGCTCGGGAAGTGCGCCGGGCAGCAGGCTGCGCTGGAGGGTGACGGCCGTGGTGTGCTCGCGGGTGTACCGGCGCGCGTTGTCGATGCACACGGCCGCCCGGGCGGCGAGTTCCTCGGCCGGGGACAGGTCGTCCGGTTCGAAGGGGTCCTGCTCCGAACGCCAGAACTCCACGACACCCAGCAATTGGCCCCGGGCCCGGAGCGGCACGGAGATCATGGAGTGGATACCGAATTCGATGACCTTCCGGGCCCGCTCCGGGTTCTGGACCCGCCATCCGTCGGCCAGGGCGAGATCGGCCACCAGGACCGGCCGGCCGGTGGCCATACCGATGGCCACGGGGTTGCCGGGCGCGTAGTTCATACGCCTCCCGACGGGGTAGAGGGGCACGTCGTCCCGGATGCCCTCGGTTGCGACACGGCGCAACTCCATGCTCCCCCCCGTCGGTTCACCCCCTTGCAGCACGGACTCCGCCAGCTCGACGGTGGCGAAGTCGGCGAAGCGCGGGACCGCCACCTCGGTCAGCTCCTCGGCGGTGCGCTCCATGTCGAGCGTCGTACCGATCCGCGTACTGGCCTCGTAGAGCAGTTGCAGGCGCCCACCCGCCACGTCCGCACGGCCCGCGAGGGCGCGCAGCTCGGTGGTGTCCCGCAGGGTGGCCACACTGCCCCCCTGCGGGCCGACGACCGGCCGCACGCTGACGGCGAGCAGGGTGTCCCCGGCCAGGAAGACCTCGTCCGTGGCCGCCCGGCCCGATCCCAGCAGTTCCGCCAGGGCCGGGCTCAGCCCGAGTTCGGTGACCGGCCTGCCCTCGGCCTCCGGCGGCAGTGCGAGCAGCCGGCGCGCCTCGTCGTTGACCAGCAGCAGCCTTCCGTCACCGTCCAGAATGATCACGCCTTCCCGGACCGCGTGCAGCACCGCGTCGTGGTGCTCGTACATGCGGGTCATCTCCACCGGCCCCAGGCCCCGGGTCTGGCGCCGCAGACGGCCGCTGACCAGTGCCGACCCACCCGCGGCCAGCAGCAGCGCGACTCCGCCGGCGGCGAAGATCACCGGCAGCTGGTCCTGCACCACGCTGGTCACCTTGTCCACCGTGACCCCCACGGTCACGAGGCCCACCGCGTTCCCCTTCTCGTCGAAGACGGCCACGGTCGAGTCGACCGCCTTCCCCAGGCTGCTGTCGAACGTGGTCTGGTGGGGTTCGCCTTCGAGCGCCTGGCCGTAGGAGGTGGAGACGTGCTTCCCGATCTGGTCCGGGTCCGGGTGGGTCCACCGGAAGCCGTAGGGGCTCAGCGCCACGACGTAGTCGACGCCGGTCTTCTTGCGCACCACCTCGGCATGTGGCTGGAGGGCCGCCGTCGGGTCGTCGCTCTCCATCGCCTCCGCGGTGCCGGGGGCGTTCGCGAACGACTCGGCCGCCACCAGCGAACGGTCGCCGGCTTCGTGGATCGCGCGGTTCCGGTCCTGGATCACGAGCACCAGCACGGCTGTGGCGATGAGCAGCAGGACGACGCCCAGTTGCAGCAGGAAGACCTGACTGGCGACGCTGCGCGGCAACCGCAACGACGGCACACGCCGACCGGCCGAACGGTGACGGGTCTTGGGGCCGGCTTCCGGCGGCCCTGCCTCCGATGACACGCGGTCGCGCCGGCGGCTCGCTGGGACGTATCGCCCGAGTCTGCCCATTTTCCCAGTATCAGCGACCGACCCGGCGGGCGCGGCTCAGAACGGGCCCGGGCCGGTCCGGTGGGGCGGGAGAGCTCCAGGAACGAAAAATTACCGGTGAGTCACATGACTCACCGGTAATTCATGAACGCACGGGGAACGATCGCGATCGTCCCGGCTGGTGTCCGAGGGGGGACTTGAACCCCCACGCCCGATAAAGGGCACTAGCACCTCAAGCTAGCGCGTCTGCCATTCCGCCACCCGGACCAGGTGTGTGCCGCTTTGGGGTGTTTCCCGCGGCGACATGGATAACTCTACCAGGGGTTCGAGGTGGCTTTCACCCGCGTTTTCCGTGGTCAGTGCGGTGCGGCGACCCCGACGGCCTTGATCACCCACGCGTTGCACCGCCAGACGTACAGAATGTGGCGATTCCCCTACGGAGTGTGCGTTTCCCGGCGTGCGGCCCCCTAGCCTGCCCGGGTGAGCTACTCCGAGTACCGCAGACCCCGGATCCTGACGCCGCTGCGGGAGCACCTGAGGGACACGTTCTGGTTCGCGCCGGTCGCCGCCATGGCCGGCGTCTTCGTGCTGTGGGTCGTCGCCGACGAGCTGGACCGGGCCCTCGTCGAGTATCTCCAGGGCGAGCAGGCCTACGACGACGTCGCCGACCTGATCAAGATCGCCGAGGACGCGAAGACGATCGTGACGACGATCAGCTCGGCGATGATGACCTTCATCGGTGTGGTGTTCTCGATCTCCCTGGTCGCCCTGCAGATGGCCAGCGGGCAGCTCAGCCCCCGGGTGGTGCCGATGTTCATCCGGAGCCGGATCACCAAGGCGACCTTCTCCGTCTTCCTGGCGACGTTCCTGCTCTCCCTGCTGGTCCTCGCCGCGTACGAGGGCGAGACCGACCCTCGGCGCGTCGCGGCCGTGCCGTTGGTGCAGTCGATCCTGACGCTCCTCATGCTGGGGCTGAGCCTGCTGCTCTTCGTGGCGTACGTGAACACCACGCTGCGGCTGATGCGGGTGGGACACGTGGTCGACCTGATCACGAGCGAGGCGTTCCGGGTGCTGGCGAAGCAGCCCCGGTACGAGGGCGTGGCCGAGGACCTCGGGCCCGCGACGGGGTTCCTCACCCACCGGGGCCGGGCCGGCGTGCTGCGCGACGTGAACGTCGCGCTCCTGGTGCGGGCCGCCCGGCGGCACGGGGTGGTGCTGCGGCTGATCCCCCGCATCGGCGACTTCGTCCTGCCGGGTACGCGGATCCTGGCCGTCCACGGTGGCGGGCAGGTGCCCCGCCTGCTGTCCTCGGCCGTGTCGGTCGGCATCGAGCGGTCGTTCTACCAGGACCTCTCCTTCGGGCTGCGGCAGCTCTCCGACATCGCGCTGCGGGCCCTCTCCTCCTCCGTGAACGATCCGACGACGGCCGTGCAGTGCCTGGACCGGACCACCCAGTTCCTCGCGGCGCTCGCGGACCGCCCGCTGGGCACGGTCCGCCATCGCGACCGTAAGGGCGCGGTCCGGCTGGTCCAGGACGTGCCGGGGTGGACGGATCTGGTGGACCTGGGGTTCGCCGAGGTCCGGGCCTGCGCGGAGGGCAACCCGCAGGTGATCCGCCGGCTCCTGGCGGGTCTGGACGATCTGCTCTCGCTGGTACCCGCCGAACGCCGGCAGCCGCTCCTGCGGCACCGCACGCTCCTGGTGCAGCTGGTGGAGCGCACGATTCCGGAGCCGGCCGACCGGGACTTCGCCCTGAAGGCCGACCGTCAGGGGATCGGCTGATCCCGGGCCGGGGCCCGGGGCCTCCGCGGCCCCGGGCCCTTCGGTCGGCAGTCCTTCTCGCGCAGGGAGTGGATCAGCAGTCCTTCTCGCGCAGGGAGTGGAGGTGGGCGCTGGACTTGCGGGCGAAGGCGAAGGACTCGACGGGGTTGTCGTGCTCGGCCTGCCAGTGGTGGGCGTTGCGTCCGTGGCGGGTGCGGTTCACCGCGGAGATGAAGCGCCGGTAG
This sequence comes from Streptomyces sp. JL2001, assembly GCF_050917515.1. Lineage (NCBI taxonomy): Bacteria > Bacillati > Actinomycetota > Actinomycetes > Kitasatosporales > Streptomycetaceae > Streptomyces > Streptomyces sp. JL2001. The sequence goes on from NZ_CP169421.1 coordinate 1,470,456, forward strand.
TCGATGTCCCCGTCGCCGACGTCCGACATCCGGTAGCCGTCGCGCACCGAGTCGTCGTGCTCGCCGTCCTTGACGTGGAAGAGCGGGTACCGGTGGGGCTGGCGCAGGACGTAGTCGAGCGGGTCGAAGGGGGCCGGGGTGCCGTCGACGCGGCGGGAGAAGCGGAACTGGGCCACGTACGCCCAGTAGATGTCGAGTTCGAGATGGACGAGCTCGGGGTCGGTCTCGGCGAGCAGGACGTCGTAGAGACGGACGTCGGGGCGGTCGGTGGCGAAGGAGAACTCCTCGGCGTGGTTGTGCTGGTAGAACTTCATGCCGCGCTTCTTCGCCTCGGCGCCGTACCGGTTGAACTCCTCGGCGCAGCGCTTCCAGCCGTCGACGGTGCTGCCGTAGCGCCAGGGGCCCGAGGCCGTGCCGATGTGCGGGAGGCCGAGGGCCTGGGCGTCGTCGAGGACCCGGGTGAGGTTCTGGGCGAAGGTGTAGGCGTTCGGGTCGGAGGAGTAGTAGCCGACGTGGCTGCCGATGGCCCGCAGCCCGTGGTCGCGGGTGAGGCGGCTGAGCTCGGGCAGGGTGATGGCGCCCGCCGAACCCTGGGTGTAGCCGGCGAACTCGACCTCGTCGTATCCGTACTTCTTGAGCTCGGCGAAGACCGTGTCGAAGCCGAGCGTGGCGACCTTGTCCCGCAGCGAGTAGAGCTGGATGCCCAGACGGCCGGGCGGCAGGACGGGGCGGCCGTGGCCCTTGCCCCGGGTGGCGGGGTCGGCCGCGGAGGGCGCGGGTCCGGCCGCCGAGGCGGCCGGGGCGGCGGCCGCGAGGATGCCGGCGGCGGTCGCGCCGGCCGCGACGCCCAACATGGCCCGCCGGCTGAGCTTGTGGGTGAGTTCCGGGTCCACGGACGTACGGGGGATGCGGCTCATCTGTGGATAACTCCTCGTTGTCGGATTCGTCTGCTTCACTGGATTCCGTTGGACCGGGATCGGGTCAGTGGAGACCGGCGAGTCGAAGCAGCAGGGATTTCACATCGGTGGCCGCGACGCGGCCGCTTACGGCGCGGGGGGTGGAGCACAGAATGAGCGGACCTTCGTCATCGCTCGTGGGGAGGCGGCCGTGGCTGCCGCGAATAGGTGAGGGATCGAGCGGCACGACCGCCAGCCGGTAGCGCATGCCGAGCTTCTTGCGGGCGATCGCCGTGGCCGCCTTGACCCGGACGTAGGGGTCGAGCGGGTCCATGAACAGTTCGGCGGGGTCGTAACCGGGTTTCCGGTGGATCTCGACGAGCTGGGCGAAGTCGGGGGCCTTCGCGTCGTCGAGCCAGTAGTAGTACGTGAACCAGGCGTCGGGCTCGGCGAGGGCGACGAACTCCCCGGAGCGGGGGTGGTCGAGGCCGAACTCCTTCTTGCCTTCGTCGTCGAGGAGCCGCTCGATGCCGGGCACGCCCGCGAGGGCGTCGCGGACGCGGGCCATCTCCCCGGGATCGCCGTGGTCGCGGACGTAGACGTGGGCGAGCTGGTGGTCGGCGACCGCGAAGGCGCGGGACGTCATCGGGTCCAGGTACTCCATGCCGTCCTGGGTGTGCACCTCCAGGAGTCCCGCCCGGCGCAGGGCCCGGTTGATGTCGACGGGACGGCTGACACGGGTGATGCCGTACTCGGACAGGGCGACGACCGTGCGGCCTTCGGCACGGGCGTCGTCGAGGAGCGGGGCGAGGGCGGCGTCGAGTTCGGCGGCCGCGCGGAAGGAGCGGGGGTCGTCGGGGCCGTAGCGCTGGAGGTCGTAGTCGAGGTGGGGGACGTAGCAGAGGGCCAGGTCCGGGCGGCGGGTGCGCAGGATGTGGCGGGTGGCGTCGATGATCCACCGGCTGGAGACGAGGTCGGCGCCGGGTCCCCAGAAGTGGAAGAGGGGGAACGTGCCGAGTGTGCCGGTGAGTTCGTCGTGCAGGGCCGGGGGCCGGGTGTAGCAGTCGGGTTCCTTGCGGCCGTCCGCGTAGTAGACGGGACGGGGGGTGACGGTGATGTCGGTGTCCGCGCCCATGGCGTACCACCAGCAGATGTTGGCGACGGTGTAGCCGGGGTGGGCGCGGCGGGCCGCGTCCCAGATCCGGTCGCCGGACACGAGTCCGTTGTGCTGGCGCCAGAGCAGGACGTCGCCGAGTTCGCGGAAGTACCAGCCGTTGGCGACGATGCCGTGCTCGGAGGGGAGCGTGCCGGTGAGGAAGGTGGACTGGGCGGTGCAGGTGACGGCCGGCAGGACGGTGGAGAGGAGGGCTTCGGAGCCGGAGCGGGCGAGGGCCTGCAGGCGGGGCATGTGGGGCAGCAGCCGGGGGGTGAGGCCGACGACGTCGAGGACGAGAAGGGGGGTGGGCGGGGTGTCGCTCCGGGGGCCGGTCATGGGAGTTCCTTGAGGCCGAGTTCGGTCAGGAGGTCCCGGGCCAGCGTGAGTTCGGCGGCGATGCCGTCGGCGAGGCGGGCGCGGGTGCGGGGCCGTTGTGCGGCCGGGAGGGCCTGCCAGGTGTAGGTCTCCACCTCCAGGTGGTGGGTGCGGGGGCGCGGTCCGCCGACGAGGAGGGCGAGCGCGTCCTGGAGCACGGGCAGCGTGGAGGTGAGCGGCGGGGCGGGAGGGCTGTGCAGGGGGACGTGGAAGTGGGCGCGCCAGGGAGCGCCGTCGGGGAGGGTGTGGCCCGCGAGGGCTTCGGCGAGGTCGTCGGTGCCGCGCAGTCCGGCGGAGGTGCGGGTGCGGGTCTGGTGGAGGAATCGGGGCTCGTCGAAGGCGGCGAGGGCGGCGCGCACGTCGGGGAGGTGGGGGTGCTCGGCGTGCAGGGCGGCGGAGAGCTGGGCCTTGGGCACGGAGATGCCGGCCGCGGCGAGGGCGTCCAGGGCGGTGCGGGGATCTTCGAAGGAGGTGGCGAGGTGGCAGGTGTCGACACAGACGCCGATACGGGGGCTCGCCACGGCGGTGAGCGGGGCGATGGCGTCGGCGGTGGTCTCGACGGTGCAGCCGGGCTCCGGTTCGAGGCCGATCCGGACGGACTTCCCGGTGAGCTCTTCGAGGGCGTCGAGGCGTTCGGCGAGGGTGGTCAGGGCGGCGCGGGCGGTGTCCGCGGCGTGGGAGTCGAAGGGGGTGCGCCAGGCGAGCGGGAGGGTGGAGACGGATCCCTCGGTGATGTCGTCGGGAAGGAGCGCGGCGAGGAGGCGGGCGAGGTCGGTGGTGTGGGCGAGGCGTTCGGGGCGGGTCCAGTCCGGCTGGTAGACGCGGTACTTGACCGCTTCGGCGCCGAACCCCTCGTAGGGGAAGCCGTTGAGGGTGACGACCTCCAGGCCGCGGCGATCGGTCTCGGCGCGCAGGCCGCGGAGCGAGACGGGGTCGGTGATGAGGGAGCGGACGGCGTCCCGGGCGAGCCAGAGTCCGATGCCGAGGCGGTCGCGGCCGAGGCGGCGGCGGATCGGCTCGCAGTGGTCGCGGAGTTGGGCGAGGACGCCGTCGAGGGTCTCCGCGGGGTGGACGTTGGTGCAGTAGGCGAGGTGGACGGTCGAGCCGTCGGGGTGGCGGAAGCGCACGGTTCGATCCTCGCTACTCGCCGCCGCGCAGGACGGAGTTGCCCTCGTGGGTGGCGTCGGTGGAGGGGAGGTCGAGTCGCAGCCGGCCGCTGAGGCCGTAGAAGGCGACGGGGTTGCGCCACAGGACCCGGTCGACGTCGTCGTCGGAGAAGCCCGCGGCGAGCATGGCGTCGCCGACCCGGCGGGTCTTGAGGGGGTCGCTGTCGCCCCAGTCGGCGGCCGAGTTGACGAGGACGCGGTCCGGCCCGTGGTCCTTGAGGATGGCGACCATCCGGTCCTCGTCCATCTTGGTGTCGGGATAGACGGAGAAGCCGAGCCAGGCGCCGCTGTCGGCGGCCTCCTTGACGGTGGTCTCGTTGAGGTGGTCGAGGAGGACCCGGTCGGGCGCGAGCGCCGATTCGCGCACGACGTCGAGGGTGCGGCGCAGGCCGGCGAGCTTGTCGCGGTGCGGGGTGTGGACGAGGGCGGGCAGGTCGTGGTCGGCGGCGAGCTGGAGCTGGGCGGCGAGGGCGTGGTCCTCGGCCGGGGTCATGGAGTCGTAGCCGATCTCGCCGACGGCGACGACGTGGTCCTTGACCAGGTAGCGGGGCAGCGCGTCGAGGACGGGGGTGCAGCGGGGGTCGTTGGCCTCCTTGGGGTTGAGGGCGAGGGTGCAGTGGTGGGCGATGCCGTACTGGGCGGCGCGGAAGGGTTCCCAGCCGAGGAGGGAGTCGAAGTAGTCGAGGAAGGAGTCGGGCGAGGTGCGGGGCTGGCCGAGCCAGAAGGAGGGTTCGACGAGGGCGCGGACACCGGCGGCGTACAGGGCGCGGTAGTCGTCCGTGGTGCGCGAGGACATGTGGATGTGGGGGTCGAAGATGCGCATCAGGACTCCTCGGTGGGGGTGGCGAGCGCGAGGACGCGGGGGAGGTCGGCGGGGACGGCGCGGCTGGCGGCGGTGCGCTCGGCGGCGTAGTCGGCGAGCATCCGGGCGAGTTCGCCGTCGCCGCGGGCCCGGCGGGGCAGGTCGGCGACGGCGTCGGTCGGGACGCCGGTGAAGAGGCACTTGAGCACGGCCTGGCGCCAGAGGTGGGGGGTCAGGTGGGTGGCGCCGTAGGGGCCGAGGGCCGCGGCGATCAGCGTGGTGTCGTGGGTGCGCAGGGCGTCCTCGACGATCGGCAGGGCGTCGGGGCCGGAGACGAGTGAGGGGAGGGCGAGGAGGACGGCGCGGCGCTCGGCGGCGGTGCCGTGCCGGTAGAGGCGGGTGAGGGTGGCCGCGTCCGCCGCGGCCTCCTTCAACAGGAGGGTGCGGACGGTGTCGGCGTGGGCGGGACCGCAGTGACGACCGGCGGAGGCGAAGCGCAGCTCCCAGGCGGGGGTGCGGGCGGCTGCGTCGGCGAGGGCCGCTTCGAGCCAGTGGCGGGCGGGTTCGGTCAGCATGCCGGGGCCTCCTCGGGGGCGAGTCGGCTGCGGAGGAACGACAGGGAGGTGCGGGCGAGTTCGGGGCCGGCGTGGGAGTGGCGGGGCAGTTCGACCACCGTGAGACCCGGGTAGCCGCCGGCGGCGAGTTCGGTGAGGGCGTCGAGGAGGGGCGGGAAGTCGATCTCGCCGTCACCGAAGGGCAGGTGCTCGTGGACGCCGCGGCGCATGTCCTCGATCTGGATGTGGCGTATCCAGGGGGCGGCGGCGCGGACGCAGTCGGCCGGCGGGAGGGGTTCCAGGCACTGGCAGTGGCCGAGGTCGAGGGTGAGCCCGAGGAGGTCGGGACCGGGGGCGCCGAGGAGTTCCCGCAGGTGGTGGAAGTCGTCCAGGGTGGCGAGGAGGTGTCCCGGTTCGGGTTCGACGGCGAGGGGGACGCGGGCGGCGGATGCGGCCTCGAGGACGGGGGTGAGGGACTCCGTCAGGCGCTTCCAGGCGGTGGTGCCGGAGGTCGCGGGCGGGGTGATGCCGCTGAAGCAGTGGAGGGCGTGGGCGCCGAGGTCGGCGGCGACCCGGACGGCGCGCAGGAGGAACCGGGTGCGGGTGGCGCGGGCCTCGGGGTCCGGGTCGAGGAGGGACGGGCCGTGCTTGCGGCGCGGGTCGAGGACGTAGCGGGCGCCGGTCTCGACGGTGACGCCCAGGCCGAGCCGCTCCAGCCGGCGCGCGACGGCGGCGGTGCGGGCGGGGAGGTCGGCGGCGAGGGGGTCGAGGTGCATGTGGTCGAGGGTCAGGCCGACGCCGTCGTAGCCGAGGTCGGCGAGGAGGGTGAGCGCGTCGTCGAGGCGCAGGTCGGTGAGGCCGTTGGTGCCGTAGCCGAGACGCGGGGCGTGGGGCCGGGTAGGGGCGCCGGAGGGTGTGGGTCTCATGTGGGGCTCACCTTCCGGGCGAGGGCGCGGGCGAGCGGGGCGAGGGCCAGCAGCGCGAGGCCGGTGCCGGGGGCGCCGGCGCGGAGGGCGAGCGTGGCCTGGAGGGGGATGAGGGCGCGGATCCCGGCGCCGACGGAGCGCTGGACGAGCGGTGGGGAGGGGTGGAGGGCCGCGTGGAGGTACGGGGCGGCGGGAGTGCGGGCGTAGCCCGCGGCGGCGACGGCGGTGAGCAGCCGGCCGGCCGTCACACCGAGGGGGGCTGCCGCGGGTCGTCCGGGGACGGACGGGGACGGTGAGCGCCGGACGGAGGGGCGTGGGCGGGCCGCCGTGACGGCCACCCCGAGGGTGGCCGCCAGCGCCAGTGATGGGGCTCGGCTGGAGCCGCCTCGCGTCTCGTGCCGGGAGACCATGGTGACGGCCCAGGTGTGCGCGGCCAGGAGGGCGGCGGAGGGGAGGGGGCGGGGGGAAAGGGGTGCCGTGGCCGTGGCGCCGAGCAGCAGGTCGAGGCCCCGCGCCGCCGCCATCGCCGCGGGGCCGGCCGGAGTGTGCTTGAGGTGCAGGTCGTAGGACCAGACGGTGGCGGCCAGCGCGGTGGCGACCACGAGGGAGGGACGGCCCGCGCGTGCGGCGAGGCCGAGGCCGGCCGCTGTCAGGGCCACGGAGGCGGTGAGGGCGGCCCGCGGGGTGATGCGGCCGGAGGGGAGGGGGCGGTGGGGGCGGTCGAGGGCGTCCTCGTCACGGTCCGCCCAGTCGTTGAGCGTCATGCCCGCCTCGTAGAGGCAGAGGGAGGAGCAGACGGCGAGCAGGGTGCGACGGTTCGGGCGCGTGCCTGCCGCGGCCGCCCCGGCCAGGGCGTCTCCGGGCACCGTGAACAGTGCGGACACACGGAGCAGTTCGGCCCAGGCCGCGCACACGGTGCCGCCGCCGGCCAGTGGCCGGCGTCCCGCGGACCTCGTCGACCCTTCGCCGCTGGTGTCGCGCGCGTCGCTGGTACCGCGCCCGTCACTCGGGGCGGCCTCCGCGCTCACCCTCGCCCTCGGGTCGACCTCCGCGCTCGTGCTCGCGCTCGCCCTCGCCCTCGCCGTCGCGCTCGTGGGTCGAGCGCCCGGTGCGCGGTCGGTGTCATGCGCGGGGCCCGCGTCCGGCGTGCTCATCGGCTCTCCCCCAGCCGCGTCGCGAACGCCACGAGTCGCGTGTACTGCTCGGCGAGGTCCGCCGGTGCCGCGCCCTCGGGGTCCTTGAAGTAGAAGGCCAGGTCCTCCAACGGGCCGCTCATGCCCCGTTCGTGGGCGCGGGCGGTGAGCCGCGCCAGGTCGAGGACGAGCGGGGCGGCGAGCGCCGAGTCGCAGCCCTGCCAGGTGGTCTGGAGGGTCATCCGGGAGGAGAGGAATCCGTCGAAGGCGATGTGGTCCCAGGCCGTCTTCCACTCCCCCAGCGCCGGTACGTCGTCGATGTGCACCTCGCCCTCCGGGGCGCGGCCGAACACCTCGGCCAGCACGCGTTCCTTGCCGGCGTTCTTCGCCGCGGCGGCGGCCGGGTCGGCGAGGGCCGCGCCGTCCCCGCCGCCGAGCAGGTTCGTGCCGGACCAGGCCCGTACGGTCAGCGCCCGCCGGAGGAACATCGGCGCGAGGACGGAGCGCAGCAGCGTCTGGCCGGTCTTCCCGTCGCGTCCGGCGTACGGCAGGCCGCTCGCGGCGACGTCGGCGGCGAGGGCGGGATGGCGCAGTCCGGAGGAGGGGGTGAAGTTGACGTAGGGGCAGCCGGCGCGCAGCGCAGCGGCGGCGTAGAGCGAGCTGGGCGGGAGCCCGGCGCCCCCCGACGCCGGCTCCGTGGAGGCCACGTTGATCACGACCACGCGGTCGAGGTCCAGTCGGGATCCGAAGTCCGTCAGGTCGGCGGCGAACGCGGAGACCAGTTCCTCCTCGCTCCGGTTCTCGCCCGGCTGCGGGCCGCCCGGTCTGATCTCGTCCTCCGCGGCCCGCAGTTCTCCGGCGACGGCCGCCGCCAGCCCGTGCGGGAGGACTCCGGCGACGGTCAGCTGCTCGGCCCGTTTGGGCAGCGGACACGCCGCCGTGTCGTGTCCGCCGAAGACCAGGGTGGCGAGGGGCGGGAGACCGGCCGGGGCGAACGCCTCGATCTCGGTCACCATCCCGGTGGGCGGGTGCAGTCCGGCCGTGACCGCGGCCCAGCCGGCGACCGTCGTGGTGGCGACGGAGCCTCTCGCCCCGATCAGCCAGACTCCTGTGCGTGTTCCCGTGGTCACGACACTGCCTCCCTGACTGCGGTGGTGGTGGAGACGGCGGGCGGGGGGTACGGCGCCTCCCCGCCCGCCGCCGGCTGTGACCGGCCCGGGCCCGGGTGACCGGAGCCCGAGCCGGGCCCCCTGGCCAGGAACCCGGGCCGGGCCCCCCGGCCAGGAACCCGGGCCCGAGGCCGCCCGATCAAGAAGCCCCTGCGGGCGTCTCACGGATCAGGCCGGAAGCTCCTTGAGCCGGATGTTGCGGAAGGACACCTGGTCGTCGGCCCCGTGGTTCTGGAGGCCGATGTAGCCGTCCTTGAGGCTCCGGGCCGGGTCGGTGTTCGTGAAGTCGTTGATCTTCACCCCGTTGAGGAACACCTGGAGCCGTTCGCCGCGGACCCGGATCTCGTAGCTGTTCCACTGGCCCGGGGGCCGCAGGACCGCGTCCCGCGCCGCGAGGTCGGCCGACTTGAAGCCGTAGACGGCTCCGGTCGTCCGGTCGGCGGCGTCGGTCGCGTCGATCTGGATCTCGTAGCCCTTGTTCACGGCCGACCAGGGGTCGTCCGAGGCGGGGAAGCCGACGAAGACACCGGAGTTGTCGTCTCCCGCGGCCTTCCAGTCCAGGGTGAGCGAGTAGGAGGAGAACTCCTTGGCCTGGTACCAGAGCATGCCCATGCCGCCGGTGGAGCGGAGTTCGCCGTCGACGACGTCGAAGCCGCCGGGGCCGGCCTGCTTCCAGCCCTCCCGTGTCACGCCGTTGAAGAGGTCGCGGTAACCCGACTGCGGACGGCAGTCGGCCGTGACCTGGCCGGTGGCGTAGCGCAGTCCGCCGAGCAGGTGGGCGCGGAAGGCGGGTTCGGCGTACGACTCCTTGGTGTGGCCGCCGCCCGTGTAGAAGGACCGGCCGCCCCCGTAGGTCTGGCACCAGGCGATCGGGTGGTCGCCCTTCATCGTGCCGCCCTGGTAGGTCGTCTCGTCGAGGGTGGCCAGGACGCGGGCGGTGCCCCGCGGGTTGGTGCGGTAGTTGTACCACTCGTCGGTCCGCTCCCAGGGGCCGTCCAGGTGGGCGGTGGCCGGGTGGGCGTGGTCCTCGACGCGGACGGTGGCGGGCTGGATCTGCGGATGGGAGCTGAAGTAGGCGCCGACGAGGCCGCCGTAGAACCCCCAGTCGTACTCGGTGTCGGCGGCGGCGTGGACGCCCATGTAGCCGCCGCCGGCCGCCACGTACGTCTCGAACGCCGCCTGCTGGGTGGCGTCGAGGACGTCGCCGGTGGTGGAGAGGAAGACGACGGCGTCGTAGCGGGCGAGGTTGGAGGTGGTGAACTGGCGTGGTTCCTCGGTCGCGTCCACGGTGATCTTGCTGTCGGCGCCGAGTTCCTTCAGTGCGGTGATGCCGCTGCCGATGGAGTCGTGCCGGAATCCGGCCGTGCGGGAGAAGACCAGGACCCGCTTGGCGCTGCGGTCGACCGGCGCGTCGGAGAAGGTGAAGTCGTCCAGGTCGTAGAGCGCTCCGGCGCCTCCCTTGAAGACGAGGAAGAGCTCGGTGGTCCGGCGCGGGACGTTGCGCAGGGGTACGTCGACGTCCTGGAAGGTCTCCCAGCCGCCGGTGACCGGGATCGGCGCGGAGCCGAGCAGGGTGCCGGCGGGTGATCCGGTGCGGACCTCCAGGAAGCCGCCGGCGCCGCCGGAGGAGACCCTGGCCGTGAGTCGGGTGGAGCCGGTCAGGTTGTAGGGCGTGAAGGAGATCCAGTCGCCGTCCTCGATGTCCCCGACGGTCCGCCCGCCGTGGGCCTCGGTCTTGTCGTAGGTCCTGATGCCGTGCTGGGCGTCGAAGTGCTCGGCCTGACGGTGGTTCGGCTGGAGCTTGGCCTGGTCGTGGCCGGTGAGCGGGGCCTGGCCGCCGCCTCCGCCGTCGGTGTACTCGGCGTTGAAGACGGCGAAGATGTTGGCGTCGTCGTCGTGGCCGCCGTCGGCCGAGGTCTTGATGGTCCCGGTGCAGCCGTTGGCGGAGGTGACGGGGTGGCCGTGGCTGTCGTGGCCCAGGACGTAGGTCACCTTCACCTTGGAGCAGTCGATCGTCCCGTCCTCGGGGTCGGTGACCCGCACGGTGAAGGGGATCTCGTCGCCGAAGTCGAACAGAGCGCCCTCGGCGGGGAGCTGCAGGGTCACCTTCGGCGCGGTGTTGCCGACGACCACGTGGACGGAGGCGGAGCCGGTGCGGCCCGAGGGGTCGCGGGCGGTGACGGTGGCGACGTAGGTGCCGTTCGTTCGGTAGGTGTGCGTGGGGTCGGCCTCGGTGGAGGTGGTGCCGTCGCCGAAGTCCCAGCTGTAGCCGAGGGCGTCGCCGTCGGCGTCGGTGGTGCCGGCCGAGGAGAAGGCGACCCTGAGCGGCGCGGTGCCGGAGGTCCTGTTCGCGCTCGCCTCGGCGACCGGCGAGCGGCCTCCGGTGGCGTTCTCGATGCGGTAGAGGCCGGAGTTCTCGTCTCCGCCGAACCAGGCGGTGCCGTAGTCGAGGACGTAGAGCGCGCCGTCGGGGCCGAAGGCCATGTCCATGATCTGGGTGCCGGTCCACGGCACGGGGTTGATGGACTGGACGGCGCCGTCCGGGCCCTGCTCGATGCGCTTGATCCAGCGCCGGCCGAACTCTCCGGCGAAGAAGTCGCCGTCGTACGCTTCCGGGAACTTCACCGGGGAGGTGGAGGCGGCGTCGTAGCGGTAGACGGGCCCGCCCATGGGGGATTCGGAGCCGCTGCCGAACTCGGGTACGGAGCCGCCGTTGTACGGGATCCAGGCGGGCTCGGCCGGCGGCAGGTCGACGAGGCCGGTGTTGTGGGGCGAGTCGTTCTTCGGTGCGGCGCAGTCGAAGGCCGCTCCGGAGGTCTTGGTGGCGAAGTCGTAGTCGACGTAGGCGTCGTTGTTTCCGGTGCAGAAGGGCCAGCCGAAGTTGGCGGGCTTGGTGATCCGGGCGAACTCGACCTGGCCGGCGGGTCCGCGGGCGGGGTCGGCCGCTCCCGCGTCGGGGCCGTAGTCGCCGACGTAGAGGACGCCGGTGGCCTTGTCGACGCTGAAGCGGAAGGGGTTGCGGAAGCCCATTGCGTAGATCTCGGGCCGGGTCCGGTCGGTGCCGGGCGCGAAGAGGTTGCCGCCGGGGACGGTGTACGAGCCGTCGTCGGCGACCTTGATGCGCAGGATCTTGCCGCGCAGGTCGTTGGTGTTGCCGGAGGTGCGGCGGGCGTCGTAGGCGGGGTTGCGGCCGGCGCGCTCGTCGATGGGGGTGTAGCCGTCGGAGGCGAAGGGGTTGGAGTCGTCGCCGGTCGACAGGTAGAGGTTGCCCTGCGCGTCGAAGTCGATGTCGCCGCCGACGTGGCAGCAGATGCCCCGGGTGGCGGGGATGTCGATGACCTTCTTCTCGCTGGCGTTGTCGAGGGTGCCGTCGGCCTTCAGCGTGAAGCGGGAGAGCCGGTTGACTCCGTCGTACGGGGCGAAGTCGGCGGCGGTGCCGTCGTTGGGCGCGTCGCCCGCGGGGGTGTTCAGCGGGGGCGCGTAGTAGAGGTAGAGGGCCTTGTTGCGGGCGAAGTCGGGGTCGAGGCCGATGCCCTGGAGGCCCTCCTCGTCGTGGGAGTAGACCGGGATCGTGCCGATGACCTGTGTGTTGCCCGCGGCGTCGGTGCGGCGCAGTTCGCCGTTCCGGGAGGTGTGCAGGACGCTGCGGTCGGGCATCACGGCCAGCGACATGGGCTCGCCGACCTCTTCACCGCCCTTGGCGAGGGTGACCTGCTGGAAGTCCTCGGCGGCGGCCGGTCCGGCGGGGGCGGCCGGTCCGGCGGGGGCGGCCGGGCCGGCCGGGTCGGCGGCGAAGCCCTGCGGCGTGGCCAGGGCGAGCAGTCCGACGGTGATCAGGGCGAGTGGCTTGCTGGCTCGGAGTCGTTTTCCGTACACGAATGTCCTCCGGAGTAGGGCCGGGTGTGCGGGGGTGTCCGGGGAGCCGGCGTGCGCCGTCACGCTGGTCGAATCCCATAGTTACGTCATGTACACATCAGGGACCGTAGCGGGGTTCGTCCCTGACGGAAAGCCCTTGCGCGGCAGTTCGGTCGAACTTTTCCCAGAGAGAGGACAAAGCCTTCCGCGGGCAGGGCGGACCGACCCGGCGACGTGACCCGCCACCGGGCCTGACCTGCGTTCAGAGCGGACGGAGCGTCAGCGATCGCCCCCGAAGGCGGCGTCGAAGGAGGCCGCCGGCGGATCGAAGTCGTACCGCTTGAGGACGGAGAGCGCTTCCGGAGCGCCGGTCAGCCGGTCCATCCCCGCGTCCTCCCACTCCACCGACACGGGACCCGCGTAACCGATCGAGCGGAGCATCCGGAACACGTCCTCCCACGGCACGTCCCCGTGCCCGGCCGAGACGAAGTCCCAGCCGCGCCGCGGATCGCCCCAGGGCAGGTGCGAGCCCAGCCGCCCGTTGCGCCCGTCGAGGCGACGCCGGGCCTCCTTGCAGTCGACGTGGTAGATCCGGTCGCGGAAGTCCCAGAGGAAGCCCACCGGATCGAGGTCCTGCCAGACGAAGTGGCTCGGGTCGAAGTTCAGCCCGAAGGCCGGCCGGTGGTCCACCGCCTCCAGGGCCCGCTGCGTGGTCCAGTAGTCGTACGCGATCTCGCTGGGGTGCACCTCGTGCGCGAAGCGGACGCCCTCGGCGTCGAAGACGTCCAGGATCGGGTTCCAGCGCTCCGCGAAGTCCTCGAAGCCGCGCTCGATCATCCGCTCCGGCACCGGCGGGAACATCGCGACCAGGTGCCAGATCGACGAGCCGGTGAAGCCGATGACGGTGTCGACGCCGAAGGCCGAGGCGGCCCGGGCGGTGTCCGCCAGCTCGCGCGCCGCCCGCCGGCGCACCCCCTCCGCGTCGCCGTCGCCCCAGATCCGGGACGGCACGATCGCCTGGTGCCGTTCGTCGATCGGATGGTCGCAGACCGCCTGGCCCACCAGGTGGTTGGAGATCGCCCAGCACTTCAGCCCGTACTTGTCGAGCAGCGCCCGCCGCCCGTCCAGGTACGAGGGGTCGGAGAGCGCCTTGTCGACCTCGAAGTGGTCTCCCCAGCAGGCGAGTTCGAGGCCGTCGTAGCCGAAGTCGCGGGCGAGCCGGCAGACCTCCTCCAGCGGCAGGTCGGCCCACTGGCCGGTGAAGAGGGTGAAGGGACGGGGCACGGGGACGGCCTCCTTCTGGGCGGTTCGTACAGGGCGACGGGGCGGGCGCCCCGGGGCGTCGGGAGCGGGCGCCCGGACTACTGCGGTACGGGGGTGTAGACGGCGTTCTTCTGCGCGCTCTCCTCCACCGCGGCGAGCACCCGCTGCACCTGGAGGCCGTCCGCGAAGGACGGCGCGGGCGCGGTCCCGGACGCGACGGCGAGGACGAGGTCGCGCGCCTGGTGCACGAAGGTGTGCTCGTAGCCGAGCGCGTGGCCCGGAGGCCACCAGCCCTCCAGGTACGGGTGGTCCGGCTCGGTCACCAGGATGCGGCGGAACCCGGCCGAGACGGCCGGCTCGGTGTGGTCGTGGAAGGACAGTTCGTTGAGCCGCTCCAGGTCGAAGGCGAGCGAGCCCTTCTCCCCGTTGATCTCCAGACGCAGGGCGTTCTTGCGGCCTGCCGCCATCCGGGTCGCCTCGAACGAGGCGAGCGCCCCGGAAGCGAGGCGTCCGGTGAACAGTGCCGCGTCGTCCACCGTCACCGCCCCGTACGCCCCGTCCACCGCGGCCCCCGCGAGGCCCGCCGACACCCCGGCGAGCCGGGGCCGTTCCCGGACGAAGGTCTCGGTGAGCGCCGACACCCCGACCAGCAGCTCCCCCGTCAGGTGCTGGGCCAGGTCGACGGCGTGCGCCCCGAGGTCCCCGAGGGCCCCCGATCCGGCGTGCTCCCGCTCCAGGCGCCAGGTCAGCGGGAAGTCCGGGTCGACCAGCCAGTCCTGGAGATAGCTCACCCGGACGTGGCGCAATGCACCGAGCCGGCCCTGCGTGATCAGGCGGCGTGCGTACGCGATCGCGGGCACCCGGCGGTAGTTGAAGCCGACCATGGCCACCTGGCCGCGGGCGGCGGCGGCCTCGGCAGCGGCCACCATGGCCTCCGCCTCGGCGACGGAGTTGGCGAGCGGCTTCTCGCACAGCACGTGCTTGCCCGCCTCCAGGGCGGCGACGGCGATCTCCGCATGGCTGTCGCCGGGCGTGCACACGTCCACCAGCTGGACGTCGTCCCGGGCGACGAGGGCGCGCCAGTCCGTCTCGGCCGCCGCCCAGCCGTGCCGGTCGGCGGCGGCCCGGACGGCGGCCGGGTCACGGCCCGCGACGGCGGCGAGCACCGGCCGCATCGGCAGGTCGAAGACGCGTCCGGCGGTGCGCCAGCCCTGGGAGTGCGCGGCGCCCATGAACGCGTATCCGACCATGCCGACGCCCAGGGTCGGCGGCACGCCCGGCCCGCTCCCCCGCGCGGCGCTCCCGGCCTCTCCTGCCTCTGCGGAGGCGGCGGCCTCGCCGGGCTCCCCGGCGGCACTCTCCCGCTGTTCCATACGGTTCCTCCGTTTCGTCGTACGCGGCGGCGATCGGTGCGGCGGGGCGGTCGACCCCGCGCCCGCGCCGGTCAGCTGAAGCCGGTGGGCAGGTACTCGTCGACGTTCTCCTTGGTCACGACCGCCGAGTAGAGGGTGATGGAGGCGGGGATCTCCAGCTCCGACATCCCCCCGACCCCCTTCTGCTGGCCGAGGGCCCGGGCCAGGTCGATGGCGGAGGCGGCCATGGTCGGCGGGTAGAGGACGGTCGCCTTGAGCACCCCGTCGTCGGCCTTGATGGCGTCCATCGCGGACTTGGCGCCGGCGCCGCCGACCATGAGGAAGTCCTTGCGGCCGGCCTGCGCGATGGCGCGCAGCGCGCCCACGCCCTGGTCGTCGTCGTGGTTCCACAGGGCGTCGAACTTCGGCTGCGCCTGCAGGAGCTGGGCCATCTTGGCCTGGCCCGACTCGACGGTGAAGTCGGCCGCCTGGCGGGCCACCTTGCGGATGTTGGGGTAGTTCTTCAGGGCGTCGTCGAAGCCCTGGGTGCGCTGCTTGGTCAGCTCCAGGCTGTCCATGCCGGCCAGCTCGATGACCGTGGCGCCCGGCTTGTCCTTGAGCTTCTCGCCGATGTAGCGCCCGGCGTTGAGGCCCATCCCGTAGTTGTCGCCGCCGATCCAGCAGCGGTAGGCCTGCGGGGAGGCGAAGATCCGGTCCAGGTTGATGACCGGGATGCCGGCCTTCATGGCCTGGAGGCCGACCTGGGTGAGCGCCTTGCCGTCGGCGGGCAGGATGACCAGGACGTCGACCTTCTTGTTGATCAGGGTCTGGATCTGGCCGATCTGGGTCGCGGTGTCGTTGGAGCCCTCGGTGATCTCCAGGGTCACGTCGGAGTACTTCTTGGCCCGGTTCTTGGCGTTCTGGTTGATCGCGTTGAGCCAGCCGTGGTCGGCCTGGGGGCCGGCGAAGCCGATGGTGACGGGGGTGCCGGGCTTGTCGTCGGCGGCCGGGACGTTGCTCGCGGCGGGTGCCTGGTTCTTGGGCTCGTTGCTGGTACAGGCGGTCAGCAGCGCCCCGGCGGAGACGGCGGCGGTGCCGAACAGCAGTCCTCTGCGGCTGGTCTGTTGCATGGCGGTGGATCCCTTCGACGAGAGGGGCGGGAGAGAACGGGGTGGAGAGGGCGGGGAGACGGGGGGCGAGGGCGGGGAGACGGGGGCGACGGGGTGGCGCCGCTCGAGGCGGGTCAACCCTCGCCGCCCCGCACGGTGCGGCGCTGGACCAGGACGGCGGCGACGATGATCGCGCCCTTGGCGATCTGCTGGACGTCGCTCTGGAGGTTGTTGAGCGCGAAGATGTTGGTGATGGTGGTGAAGACCAGGACGCCGAGGACCGAGCCGACGATCGTGCCCCGTCCGCCGGTGAGGAGGGTGCCGCCGATGATCGCGGCGGCGATGGCGTCGAGTTCGTACAGGTTGCCGTTGGTGTTCTGGCCGGACCCGGACAGGATGATCAGCAGGAACGCGGCGATGCCGCAGCAGAGTCCGGAGAGCAGGTAGAGGTAGAGACGCTGGCGCCGCACGTCGATGCCGGCGAGGCGCGCGGCCTCGGCGTTGCCGCCGACGGCGACCGTGCGCCGGCCGAAGGTGGTGCGGTTCAGGACGAGCCAGCCGGCGACGGTGACCGCGGCGAAGACGAGGACGAGCGGCGGGATGCCGAGCAGGTACGCGTCGGGGATGCCGAGGTCGAGCACGGAGTCGACGGTGACGATCTGGGTGCGGCCGTCGGTGATCTGGAGGGCGAGGCCGCGGGCGGAGGCGAGCATGGCCAGGGTGGCGATGAAGGGGACCATGCCGCCGTAGGCGACGAGCAGGCCGTTCACCAGACCGCAGCCGAGACCGACGAGCACGGCGGTGAAGAGGATGCCGGCGAAGCCGAACTCCTGGGTGGCGACGGTGGTGGCCCACACGGAGGCGAGGGCGACGATCGCGCCGACCGAGAGGTCGATGCCGCCGCTGGTGATGACGAAGGTCATGCCGACCGTGACGACGCCGATCACGGACGCCTGCGTCAGGACGAGTTGGAGGTTGGAGGTGGCCAGGAACTCGTCCGGTCTCGTGATGCCGCCGACCGCGATCAGTACGGCGAGCACGCCGAGCAGGGAGAGGTTGCGGACGTCGGCCCTGAGTCCGAGGGGGCGCCGGCCGCCCTCCTGCGCGGGTGCGGGGGTGTTCTTGGCGGTGGACAGCGTCATGACGTCGGGCTCCCTTCCATCACGAGGTCGAGGACACGGTGTTCGTCGAGGTCACGGGCGGGCGCGGTGTGGACGACGCTGCCCTCTCGGAGCACCAGGACGCGGTCGGCGAGGCCGAGGACCTCGGGCACTTCGCTCGACACGAGGAGGACGGCGAGGCCGTCGTCGGCGAGGCGGCGGATCACGGCGTAGAGCTCGGCGCGGGCGCCGACGTCGACACCGCGGGTCGGCTCGTCGAGCAGCAGGACCCGGCAGCCGCGCAGCAGCCAGCGGGCGAGGACGGCCTTCTGCTGGTTGCCGCCGGAGAGCGTGCGGATCGGGGCGTCGGGGTTGTCGGGCCGCAGGGAGAGCTCCCGGGTGGCCGCGCGGGAGGCCGCGCGTTCGCCGGCCCGGTCGATCCAGCCGGCGCGGGAGAAGCGGGCCAGCGAGGAGACGGAGACGTTGCGGGTGACCGACTCCAGCATCAGCAGGCCCTGCGCCTTGCGCTCCTCGGGGGCGAGACCGATGCCGGCGCGTACGGCGGCCCGGACGCTGCCGGGGCGCAGGGGCCGGCCGTCGACGAGGACCCGGCCTGCGCCGGGGCGGCGGGCGCCGTAGATCGTCTCCAGGATCTCGGAGCGTCCGGAGCCGACGAGTCCGGCCAGTCCGACGATCTCGCCGGGCCGCAGCTCCAGGTCGAGGGGGGCGAACTCGCCCTCCCTGTACAGCCCCTGGACCTGGAGAACGGGGGCGGCGGACGGCGGATCGGCGGGGCGCTCGGGGAAGACGTACTCAACGTTCCGGCCGGTCATCAGCGCGACGATGTCCCGGGTCGGGGTGGACGCGGCGGGCAGTACGCCCGCCACCGCACGTCCGTCCTTGAGGACGGTGACCCGGTCGCCGATGCGGCGGATCTCCTCCAGGCGGTGCGAGATGTAGACGACGGCGACCCCGTCGGCGGTGAGGTCGGCGACGATGCGGAAGAGGTTGTCGACCTCGTCGGGGTCGAGTGCGGCGGACGGCTCGTCCATCACGATGAGGCGTACCTCGTGCGAGAGCGCGCGGGCCATCGAGACGATCTGCTGCTGGGCGGCGGAGAGGTCGCCGACGAGGCGGGCGGGGTCGATCTCGGGATGCCCGAGACGGGCGAGGAGCCGGGCGGCCGAGGCCCGGGCGGCGCGGCCCCGGACGACGAAGCCGGCCGTGGTCGGTTCGTGCCCGAGATGGACGTTCTCCGCCACGGACAGCCCCTCGACCAGGTCGAGTTCCTGGTAGATCGTGGCGATGCCCAGGCGCATGGCGGCGATCGGCGAGCGGAGCCGGACGGGATCCCCGCGCCAGGTGATCTGCCCGTCGTCGGGCTGGTGGGCGCCGGCGAGGACCTTGATGAGCGTGGATTTCCCGGCGCCGTTCTGGCCGAGGAGGCAGTGCACCTCGCCGGGCGTGACCTCCAGGTCGACCCCGTCGAGGGCGCGGACGCCGGGGAACGACTTGGTGATGCCGGACATGGTGAGCAGGGGCTGGGCGGGGGCGTGCGGAGGCGGTTCTGAAGCCATGGCGGACTTCCCCTCGGCGGGTGCGGGTGACGCCTGAGTGGGTGGGCTGAGGACCGGCGGGCGCGTCCGGTGGGCGGCCGGGATCGCCGTGCCACCGCCGGCCCGGGGGCGGGGTGGTACGGGAAGCCGCCGCGGCGGGCGCTACGCCGGGGAGAAGAGGTGGTCGCTGATGAGGCGGGCCGCGCCGGTGACCCCGGCGGTCTGGCCCAGCTCGCCGAGCACGATGGGGAGATTGCCGGTGGCCAGGGGGAGGGACTGCCGGTAGACCTGGGTGCGGATACTGGCGAGGAGGTTGTGACCGAGGCCGGTGACCCCGCCGCCGATCACCACCAGACCGGGGTTGAAGAAGCTGACGAGTCCGGCGATGACCTGCCCGACCCGGTTGCCGCCCTCACGGATGAGGTCGAGCGAGGTGGCGTCGCCGGCGGCGGCCGCCGCGGCGACGTCCACGGCGGTGAGCCGGCCGTTCGCCGCGAGGCGCGCGGCGAGCTCGTCCGATCTGCCGCCGCGTGCCGCGTCCTCGGCGTCGCGGGCGAGCGCGGCGCCGCTGAAGTGGGCTTCCAGGCAGCCCTTGTTGCCGCAGGCGCAGGCGCGGCCGTCGGGTTCGACCTGGATGTGCCCGATGTCGCCGGCGCTGCCCGTCGTCCCTCGGTAGACGTCACCGCCGACGACGATGCCGCAGCCGATGCCCGTACCGATCTTGACGCAGAGGAAGTCGGCGACGGAGCGGGCGACGCCGGCGTGCTGCTCCCCCATGGCCATCAGGTTCACGTCGTTGTCGACCATGACGGGGCAGCCGAGTTCCTGGCTGAGGGCCTCCCGTACGGGGAAGCCGTCCCAGCCGGGCATGATCGGCGGGGCGACCGGGACGCCTTCCGGGAAGCGGACCGGGCCGGGGACCCCGATGCCGGCGCCGTCGAAGCCTTCGGCGAGCCCGGAGGCGCGCAGTTTGGCGGCCATCGACAGGGCCTGCTCGAAGATGGCGACGGGCCCTTCGCGGACGTCCATCGGGTGGTTGAGATGCCCGAGCACCTCCAACTCGGCGTTGGTGACGGCGACGTCGATGGACGTGGCGCCGATGTCGATGCCGAGGAAGCGGAGTTCGGGGGCGAGCCGGATGTTGTGCGACCGGCGTCCGCCGCGGGAGGCGGCGAGGCCGTCCGCGACGACGAGGCCGGTCTCCAGGAGCCGGTCGACCTCGACGGCGAGCTTGGAACGCGAGAGGTCGATCTGATCGCCCAGCTGCGCGCGGGAGTTGGGGCCTCCGTCGCGCAGCAGTCGGAGCAGTCGCGCCTGGTGCGCGTTGGCAGGTCGTGCCGTCATGCGTCTCACGCGCCCCTCCCCTGTCGAAGTCCGCCGGCGTTCCGTCGTGCTTTCGAGGGGAACGTAGCAGCGGTGTCCCGGAGTGGGAAGGACTTGCGCAGCAATCCATCACGACTTCTTCCCGACTGAGGACAAAGCCGTTCGGGGAGCGTTCAGACGGCGGCCCGGTGGACCCCGGCGGGGCGGACCGTGCCGGGGTCCACGCGGGGAGCGGCCGGTGCGGGTCGGACCTCGGCCAGGCGGGCGAAGACGACGACGTTGCCGTCGTAGCCGGCGCCCTCGGTGAAGTGGCCCCCGCAGGTGAGGACGCGCAGTTCGGGCGCGGCGGCGGGCCGGTAGACCCGTTCGGCAGGGAAGCCCTCCTGGGGGACGACCTCGACGCCGTACACGGAGAAGACGGCCGTGCGGCCGTCCTGGCGGGCGACCTCGATGCGCTGCCCCTTGCGCAGCGCTCCGAGGTCGAAGAAGACGGCCCGGCCGGCCGGGGTGTCGACATGGCCCACGACGACGGCAGTCCCCTTCTCCCCCGGCGTGACGGCGCCGGTGAACCAGCCGGCCAGGTTCCGGTCCCGGGCCGTCGGGGTGTCGATGCCGCCCTGCCCGTCGAGGCCGACGGCGACGACCGGGGCGTCGATGCCCGCGCCCGGCACCCGGACGCGCGCCGGGCGGGAGGCGGGCAGCGGGCCGGGGGCGGCAGGCGGGTCGGCCGCGGCGGCGCGGGGATCGGGGGCCGCGGCGGCGAGGGGCTGCGGCGGCGGCCGGTCGGCACGCCACTCCGCCGTACCGGTGCGCACGAGGTGCACACCGATCAGCAGCACGACGATCACGACGCCCCAGGCGCCGCGGCTGCCCACGCCCATCTGTCCCTGCACGTTCCGTACCGTTCCCTTCCCGCTCGCCGCTCGCGCGCGGCCCGAACCCGGCCGCCCGCGCGATGACGCCCCTCCGCCCCGGGCCTCGTCACCCCGGGGCGGAGGGGCCGCTTCCGCCGGGCCCGCCGTCAGCCGCGGCCGACGGCGCGGCGGCGGCGCATCAGCAGGAGGCCGCCTCCGCCGAGCGCGCCCGCGATCAACGCGGAGCCCGCGGCCACCTCGGCGGTGCCGAGCCCGCCGGCGTCCGCGGAGCCGCTGCCGAAGCCGGCCCTGACGCCCCGGTGGGCGCCGGTGTCACCGGTGCCGGTCGTCGTGCCGGTGTGACCGCCCGCGTCGCGGGCGACGGTGAGCATGGCGGTGCCGCGCTCGCCCTTGCAGTCGAAGGTCACCTCGTACTGCGCGTCCACCCTGGCCTCGACGTCGATGACGGCCGTGCCCTGGCCGCCGCCGTCGAGCGTGACGGTGTCGAAGATGCCCGAGGTGACGGTCACGGACGGCACCTCGCAGCCGTCGGACTTGAGGGTGACCGTGCCGCCGGGGGCGATCCTCGCCGGTGTCACCGAGTAGCCGAACGAGGTGATGTCGCTCCCGGTCCCGTCCGTTCCGGTGCCGTCGGCCCCCGCGCCGCCCGTCGCGGTGCCGGGGGTGCCGGTGCCGGGGAGACCCGGGGTGCCGGTGCCGGTGCCGGGGCTGCCGGTGCCGGGGAGACCCGGGGTGCCGGTGCCGGTGCCGCCCGCGGCATCGCTCCCGGTCCCGTGCGCCGCGGCGCCGTCGCCGGCAACGCCTGTGACCGCGCCGTCGCCGGCGCCTCCCGTGGCCGCGCCGCCCGTACCGCCGCTCGCCGTACCGCCGTCGCCGGTGGTGCCGTTGCCCGGGACGTCACCCACGGGCACCTCGTCGGCCAGCGCCGGCGGCGTGACGAGGGACAGGGCGACGGTGGCGAGCAGGGCGGCGGAAGCGACGCGTATCGCGCGCATGACGGTCCTCCAGATCACGCGAGGGTCCCGTGCGGGATTTTCCGCATACGGCAGGAAACGACCCTCACCGCGATCGAAGCTAGGCCGCCCCCCGGCACGCCGCCACCGGGCTCCGCCGGACGGAGCACCGGACCACTCTCAGGGGGTGCCCCGCCGATCGGCCCGGGAGCGGCGAGCGGCCGGGAAGCCCGCGGGACCGCGGGAGACCGGGGGGACACCCCAGGGCCTGTCCCGTACTACGGGACCCGGACGACCTGACCGGCGTACGAGAGGTTGCCGCCGAAGCCGAAGAGCAGTGCGGGCGCGCCGGAGGGCAGTTCGCCGCGCTCGACCAGCTTGGACAGGGCCATCGGGATCGAGGCGGCCGAGGTGTTGCCGGACTCGACCACGTCCCGGGCGACGATCGCGTTGACCGCGCCGATCTTCGCGGCGAGGGGCTCGATGATCCGCAGGTTGGCCTGGTGCAGCACCACGCCCGCGAGGTCCTCCGGCGTCAGGCCGGACCGCTCGCACGCCTGCCGGGCGAGCGCGGGCAGCTGCTGGGTGGCCCAGCGGTAGACCGACTGGCCCTCCTGGGCGAAGCGCGGCGGGGTGCCCTCGATGCGGACGGCGTGGCCCATCTCCGGGACCGAGCCCCACAGGACCGGGCCGATGCCCGGCTCCTGGCCTTCCGGGACCGGCTCGACGATCGCCGCGCCGGCGCCGTCCCCCACCAGGACACAGGTGGTGCGGTCGCTCCAGTCCACCACCTCGGTCATCTTGTCCGCGCCGATCACCAGCGCGCGACGGGCCGCGCCCGCCCGCACCGTGTGGTCGGCGGTGGCGAGCGCGTGGGTGAATCCGGCGCAGACCACGTTCAGGTCGAGGGTGGCGGGCGAGCGCATGCCGAGCCGGGCGGCGACCCGGGCGGCCGTGTTCGGCGAACGGTCGATCGCCGTGGACGTGGCGACCAGCACGAGGTCGATGTCCTCGGGGCCGAGTCCGGCGGTGGCGAGCGCCTTGCCCGCGGCGTACGCGGCCAGCTCGTCGACCGGCTCGTCGGGCCTCGCGACGTGACGGGTGCGGATGCCGACCCTGCTCCGGATCCACTCGTCGCTGGTGTCGACCAGCGCGGCCAGGTCCTCGTTGGTCAGTGTCTTCGCGGGCTGGTAGTGCCCGAGCGCGGCGATACGAGTGCCGGTCATGCCCGGGACCCCCTAGGAGCTCGAAAGTGCAGGAACCACACAGTCTTGCCAGCGACTCATGGGTAACAGGACACGTAAACCACCAAGATTCACCCGCACCTGTTGGGCGACCGTGACAACGGCCGCACCGGGCGCGGCCCGGGCCGCGCCCGGTGCGGCTCCGGCTCGGGCCCGCTCCACGGCCCGGTTCGTCCGCTCCCCCGGGGTGCAGGACAATGGGGCGTCGAGGTCAGCGCCGCCCCGGGGTCCCGTCGATCCTGCCGGATCCAGGGAGGGCTCCGCCGCGGGGTTTCCCGCACGTACAGAATCGGGTGTAGGCACCATGGGACGGGTCACCGAACGACGACGCGTCATCCGGATCCGGGGCGGCGCCGTGAACGAGCGCCCCGACACCCTGGTCGCCGAGGAGCCCCTGGAGATCCGGCTGAACGGCCGGCCGCTCGCCATCACCATGCGCACGCCGGGCGACGACTTCGCCCTGGCCGCCGGGTTCCTGGTGAGCGAGGGGGTGCTGGGCGCCGCCGCCGAGGTCCGGAACATCGTCTACTGCGCGGGCGCCAGGGACGACGGCACGAACACGTACAACGTGGTGGACGTGCAGTTGGCACCCGGTGTCCCGGTCCCGGACATCAGCCTGGAGCGGAACGTCTACACGACGTCGTCGTGCGGGCTGTGCGGCAAGGCCAGCCTGGACGCCGTACGGACCACGACGCGGTTCCCGATCGCCGACGCTCCCCCGGTCCGCCTCACCCCCGAGCTGCTGTCCCTGCTTCCGGAGCGGCTGCGGGCCGCGCAGCGGGTCTTCGACCGGACCGGCGGTCTGCACGCGGCGGCACTGTTCTCCGAGGACGGCGAGCTGCTCGACGTCCGCGAGGACGTGGGCCGCCACAACGCGGTGGACAAACTCGTGGGCCGCGCGCTGCGGGAGGATCTGCTGCCCCTGGACCGGGCGGTCCTGCTGGTCTCCGGCCGGGCCTCGTTCGAACTGGCGCAGAAGGCGGTGATGGCCGGCATCCCCGTGCTCGCGGCGGTCTCGGCGCCGTCGTCACTGGCGGTGGACCTGGCGGCGGAGACCGGCCTGACGCTGGTGGGCTTCCTGCGCGGCGCCGACATGAACGTGTACGCGGGCGAGCACCGGATCGCCCTCGGGGCGGCGGCCTCCCGGAACTGACGTAGCCCGGCCCGGGGGACGGTCCTCGGACGAGGGGCGGCCCCCGGACAAGCAACAGCCCCCGGACGAGCGACGGTCCTCGGACCAGCGACGGTCCCCGGACAGGAGCCGCCCCCGGACGAGGGGGGTCCGCGCGTGGCCGGCCGCCGTGCGGGACGGGGCCGCGGCGGGCAGCGGGGTGCTCGCCGCGGTCACGTCCCCGCGGCAGATGCGGTCCCTGATCCGGCCGGTGTCCGGGTCCGGAACCGTCGCCCCGGGTGCGGGCCCGCCAAGGTCGGCGGACCCCGTGCGGCCGCCCTCGGGCGGGCGCGTCAGCGGGCCCGGCGCTTCGCCTCGGCGGGCGGGTCGATCATCTGGAGGGTGAGGGTGGCCGGGGCCTCGGCGATGCCGGGGCCGCCCGCCGCCGTCCAGGCGAGGATGTCGTCGACGCAGTCGTCGTCCGCGGTGAAGCCGATCCACGCGGCCCTGCCGCCGCGCCGCCGGCCCTCGGTGGACGGCTGGACGACCACGACGTTGGCCTGGGCGCAGGGGCCGAGGCAGTCGCTGACGCGGACCGCGAGCCGGCCGCCGGAGTCGGCCGCGGCCCGGCGGAGCCGGGCGAGCTGGCCGGCGTGGTCGACGCCGGGGTTCTTGCGGGCGTCGCCGCAGCAGCAGCCACGGCAGACGACGAGGGAGCAGGGGCGGGCTCCGTAACGTATCGGGACCGGGCTCACTCCGGCTTCCCGTCCAGGGTGATCGCCGCGCTCTCGGCGACGGTGCCGAGGCGGGGGAAGTCGAGCGTGACCGACGCGTGGTGCTCGTCGGCGGTGAGCGCGGCCATGGCGTCCTCGGCGAAGACCAGGTCGTAGCCGAGGTCGGCCGCGGCGCGGGCGGTGGACTCGACGCCGAGGTTGGTGGCGATGCCGCCGAACACCACGGTGGAGACGGACCGTTCGGCGAGGAGTTCGTGAAGTCCGGTGCCCTGGAAGCCGCCGATGGTCCGCTTGACGACGACGTGGTCGCCCTCGTGGACGAGGGAGGACACGAGTTCGCTGCCGGGGGGCTGGGTGTCGACGTGGGGACGCTCGACCCGGATGTGGACGACGGGTGCGCCGGCGGCCCGGAAGGTGTCGGCGAGCCGGGTCGCGGCCGTGACGACATCGGATCCGGCACGGGGGGCGAGGGGCAGCGCGACGATGCGTTCCATCAGGTCGACGAGGACGAGCGCCGCGCGGCGGGGATCGAGTGCGGTCATGGGAGCACCGTAGCGGGCTCGTTGATCATCGCGGCGCGGACCGTATGTGATCCCGCCGACGCCGGAACCGAGGCCCGACGCCGGAACCGAGGCCCGGCGCCGGGGCCGACGACGTGCCGTCCGGCGCGGACCGGGTGGGAACCCGCCGCCGGCGTCGGGAGCCCGGACGTGCCATGCCGGTCAGGCCGGGTCCGGGACCACCGTGGCCCGTTCCGCTTCCCCGGCCGCCCCGCGGGCCGCGGCCGGCTCCTCGGGGTCGCGGGAGCGGCGCTTCGCGATGACCGCGCAGACCATGAGCTGCATCTGGTGGAAGAGCATCAGCGGCAGCACGGCCAGCGAGGCGTGGGCCCCGAACAGCACGCTCGCCATCGGCAGCCCCGCGGCCAGGCTCTTCTTCGAGCCGGCGAACTGGATGGCGATCCGGTCCTCCCGGCCGAAGCCGAGCCGCCTCGCCCCGTACCCGGTCAGCGTCAGCATCACCGCGAGCAGCACGGCCTCGACGGCCAGCAGCAGCCCCAGCCGGGCCGGGGTGACCTGGTGCCAGATCCCGGCGACCATGCCCTGGCTGAAGGCGGTGTGGACGACGAGCAGGATCGAACCGCGGTCGACGTACCCGAGCACCTTCCGGCGCCGGGCGAGGAATCCGCCCACCCACGGGCGCAGGAGCTGCCCGGCCAGGAAGGGGACCAGCAGCTGGAGCACGATCCGCGCCAGGGAGTCCGCGGAGAAGCCGCCCGCGTCGCCGCCGAGCAGGGCCGCGGCGAGCAGCGGGGTCAGCACGATGCCGGCGAGGGAGGAGAAGGAGCCCGCGCAGATCGCGGCCGGCACGTTGCCGCGGGCGATCGAGGTGAACGCGATCGAGGACTGGATCGTGGAGGGCACCAGGCACAGGAAGAGGAACCCGCTGTACAGCTCGGGCGTCAGAACGGCCGGAACGAGCCCCCGCGCGGCCAGTCCGAGCAGCGGGAAGACCAGGAAGGTGGCGCCGAGGACGGTCAGGTGGAGCCGCCAGTGCCGGAGTCCGTCGAGTGCCTCGCGGGTGGACAGCCGGGCGCCGTAGAGGAAGAAGAGCAGCGCGATCACCGCCGTCGACGCGCCCTCCTCGAGGTCCGCCGCCGCCCCCGAGGCGGGCAGCAGGGCCGCGAGGCCGACCGTGCCGAGCAGCGCCAGGACGTACGGATCGAGGGGCAGCCAGGACGGCAGGAGGGTCGTACGGCGGCTCATGGGCTCCACTGCTCTGTTCGCTGATGCGGGGTCGCGCCGCCCCCGGGCGGCCGCACCGGCCCGACGGCTCGCGCGGCCGGGACGGGGTCGTACGGCTCGGCAGGGTGCCGTCGCGTCCGGGCGGAGTCGTACCCTCCCATCCTGCTCCGGGCACCTGAGATCGGGAATCCCGTACAGCGCTCTGACTGTCATCACGTTTCGCGATGGCCGAGGGCGGTGGGCGCCGTTAGCCTCGGGTGCGTGTACGAACCGTCCCAGCTGCGCACCTTCCTCGCGGTCGCCCAGACGCTGAGCTTCACCCAGGCCGCACGGCGGCTCGGGCTGCGGCAGTCGACCGTCAGCCAGCACGTCCGACGGCTGGAGGAGGCCACGGGCCGGCCCCTGTTCACCCGGGACACCCACAGCGTGGAGCTCACCGAGGACGGCGAGGCGATGCTCGGCTTCGCCCGGACGATCCTGCAGGCCCACGAGCGGGCCGCGGCCTTCTTCACCGGGACGCGGTTGCGGGGGCGGTTGCGGTTCGGGGCCTCGGAGGACTTCGTGGTGACCCGGCTGCCCGAGATCCTCGAGTCGTTCCGGCGCGAGCACCCCGAGGTGGATCTGGAGCTCACGGTCGAGCTGTCCGGGACGCTGAACGCCCGCCTGGAGGCGGGGCGGCTGGATCTGATCCTGGCGAAGCGACGGGCCGAGGAGACCGGCGGCGAGCTGGTCTGGCAGGACGCCCTGATCTGGATCGGGTCGCCGCAGCTGCGTCTCGATCCGGAGCGCCCGGTGCCGCTGATCGTCTTCCCGCCGCCGGGCATCACCCGCGCCCGGGCGCTCGAGGCGTTGGAGGCGCAGGGCCGGGCCTGGCGGATCGTGTGCACGAGTACGAGCCTGAGCGGCACGGTCGCGGCGGCGCGCGCCGGTCTCGGGGTGATGGCCCACACCCGCGGCCTGGTCCCGCCGGGGCTCACGCCCGTGCCGGCCCGGGCGGGGCTGCCGGATCTCGGGGAGGTCGACTTCGTCCTGCGCAAGGGACGGCGGCGCGGTGCGGCTCAGGAGGCGGCCGACGCCCTGGCCGCGGCGATCCTGGCGGGCGGCGACCGTCTGCACCGTCCGCGCTGATCGCCGACGGGTCCGACGGGCGCCCCGCCCCGGCCCCCACCTCGCCGTTCGGCCGCGTCCGGCCCCGCTCCGCCCCGGCTCGGGACGGCGAGTGATCGCTCGGTACAGATTCCGTGGAGATTCGGGCCCGGGCTGCTTACCGATGAGTCAGTAACGAGGCCCGGGCCGCCGTCACTTGCCCGCTCCCGCGCCCCTGACCTGTGACAACGCCCAATGTCCCGGCTTGGTGAAGGCCCTCCCGCCCGGCAGTCGGGTGGGGTACCGTCACCCGCGCCGTACGGAGCGCGACAACGAGCGGTCGAGGAGCAGGTCATTGCGCGAGTTCACCGTGCCGCCCGTCGAGGCGGCGCCTCAGGTCGGCGGTCTGGCGGACGCCGTGTTCGACCACGCCCAGGAACACCCGGACCACGTCGCCCTCGGCCGGAAGGACGCCGCGGGGCAGTGGCGGGAGGTCACGTCCGCCCAGTTCCGGGACCAGGTGCTCGCCCTCGCGAAGGGCCTGATCGCCCACGGCGTCCGGTTCGGCGACCGGGTCGCCATCATGTCGAGGACCCGCTACGAGTGGACCCTGTTCGACTTCGCCCTGTGGACCCTGGGCGCCCAGCCCGTGCCGATCTACCCGACGTCGTCCGCCGACCAGGTCTACTGGATGCTGCACGACGCCGAGGTCACGGCGTGCGTCGTGGAGCACGAGGACCACGCCATGACCATCGGCTCGGTCATCGACCGGCTGCCGCGGCTCCAGCGCCTGTGGCAGCTGGACTCGGGCGACGGCGCGGTCGCCGAGCTGGTGGCGGCCGGGGCGGAGATCGACGAGGACGTCGTGCACCGGCACCGGCGGGCGGTCACTCCCGACTCCGTCGCCACGGTCATCTACACCTCGGGCACCACCGGCCGCCCCAAGGGCTGCGTGATCACCCACGCCAACTTCATGTTCGAGACGGACATGCTGATCGGACGCTGGGAGCCGGTCTTCCACTCCAAGCCGGGTGACGAGGCGTCCACGCTGCTCTTCCTCCCGCTGGCGCACGTCTTCGGGCGGATGGTGGAGGTCGCGGCGATCCGGGGCGGGGTGAAGCTGGGGCACCAGCCGGCGCTCAACGCGGCCGCGCTGCTGCCGGACCTCGCCGCCTTCCGGCCGACGTTCATCCTGGCCGTCCCCTACGTCCTGGAGAAGGTCTTCCACGCGGCGCGCCGCAAGGCGGAGACCGACGGGAAGGCGGGCCCGTACGACAAGGCCGTCGACGTGGCGGTCAAGTACGCGGAGGCCCTGGAGCACAAGGCGTTCGGCCTCGGCCCCGGGCCGTCGGCCGGGCTGCGGATGCAGCACCAGTTCTTCGAGAAGATGGTCTACGGCAAGGTCCGGGAGGCGATGGGCGGCCGGGTCCGGCACGCGATGTCGGGCGGCTCCGGTATGGACCGGAGACTCGGCCTGTTCTTCGAGGGGGCCGGGGTGACCGTCTTCGAGGGGTACGGCCTGACGGAGTCCTCGGCGGCGGCGACGGCGAACCCGCCCGAGCGGACGAAGTACGGGACGGTGGGGCAGCCGGTCCCGGGGACGACGGTGCACATCGCGGAGGACGGGGAGGTGTGGCTGCACGGCGGCCACATCTTCTCGGGGTACCTGAACAACCCGCAGGCCACCGCCGCCGTGCTGAACGACGGCTGGCTCGCCACGGGCGACCTGGGGATGCTCGACGAGGACGGCTACCTGACGATCACCGGGCGGAAGAAGGAGATCCTGGTGACCTCGGGCGGCAAGAGCGTGTCGCCGACCGGGCTGGAGGAGCGGGTGCGCGCGCATCCGCTGATCGCGCAGTGCATCGTGGTGGGCAACGACCGGCCCTACATCGCCGCGCTGGTGACGATGGATCAGGAGGCGGTGGAGCACTGGCTGTCGATCCAGGGGCGGCCACCGATGCCCCCGGCCGACCTGGTGCGCGACCCGAGCCTGGAGACCGAGATCAGGCGGGCGGTGGTGGCCGCCAACACCCTGGTGTCGCAGGCCGAGTCCATCCGTACGTTCCGGATCCTGGCGCATCCGTTCAGCGAGGAGCACGGTCTGCTCACCCCTTCGCTGAAGCTGAAGCGGAAGGCGATCGAGAAGGCGTACGCGACGGAGGTCGAGGCGCTGTACGGCTGATTCCTGCTCCGGTGAGCGTTTCTGATGGTCCATCAATTGACGGTGCATCAGTT
Organism: Streptomyces sp. JL2001; assembly: GCF_050917515.1. Lineage (NCBI taxonomy): Bacteria > Bacillati > Actinomycetota > Actinomycetes > Kitasatosporales > Streptomycetaceae > Streptomyces > Streptomyces sp. JL2001. Next base: position 1,500,177 of record NZ_CP169421.1, read on the forward strand.
ATTGACGCTTCATCAGGTCGGTCACAGAATGCGGTCACCCGACGGAGGGACGACCGACCGTGTCGCGACCGATCCGCACCCTCGCCGCCGCAGCGGCGGCCCTGCTCCTCGTCACCGCCTGCAACAGCTTGAGCAGCAGGCGTGGACCGAGATCCAGGCCGCGCACTGACCGTGGAGGCCGCGCAGGCAGTCCAGACCGCGGTCACCGAGCATGCTGCAGCGACCGGGCAGGACCGGTAGTAGGTCGAGCGGGCACTGAAGAAGCGGGTCCGGCACCCGGAGGACTAGGTCCTGTCCGGGCGATCTTCGAGGATCGGCCCGCGGCGTCGGATGTGGTGCATCGCAAGGCGGAGGATCGCCCTCGTACCGGGCGTACTCGGGCGACTCCGACAACGCCGCGAGACGCCGCAGCCGTCGTCGCGGGCCCGAGGAGATCGCCCGGACAGGACCTAGGGGCGCCACGCCTCGTCGTAGTCGGGGTGGTCGGCGTAGGGCATGGCGAGCAGGCCGAGGATCGGCGTCATCTTGTCGGCGTACCACCACGGGTTGTCCCCGCCGGAGTCGTCCAATTCGGCCGCCACGTGGGCAAGGATCCGCCGCTTGGCGTCGACCTCCGCAGCGATCCGACGCGGGTCGAAGCGGGCGATGTGCCGCGCGATGGCGTCCTCGTCCGAGGACTCGCTCGCAGCGATGGCCACACCGAAGGCGCGGCCTGCCTCGTCGGTCGCAAGGTCCGAAATGAGAGCGACGCAGTTGTCCTCGTGGTCCTCCACGATCAGTCGCCGCTCGTGCCACTCCTGATCGCCGCGGTACACCGACCAGCTGGTCTCATCCGGGCAGCCGCCCCAGTGCGCAGCGGTGGCCGTCTGCTCGTCCTCGTCGAGGCGGGCGGTCAGGAACTTCACCAGGTCCATGGGGCCTCCAAATGCGTCCCGCCCGTCGGGCGCTGTCCCCGGTGGGGTCCGACGGGCGGGTTCGATTCACGGTGCCGCCAGCAGGCGCGAATGTGATGTGTACACCGTAGCGGGCGGCGCTGACAGTGCCGGGTGGCTGCGGATGACCGTCACCCGTAATTCGCCCTGGTCGTCGCCTACCGGCGCCAGCGCGTCGACGAGGACGGCGCCTTGCGCGACGCCACCCGCCTGCACACCGCACATCGGTCGCACCAGCACGCTCGGCCCGCACTACCTGGACCGGGCGCGCACGCAGGCAATGCGCGTCAACGGCTGGACGCATAGCGAGTTGGATGCCCACATGACGGAGGCTCGGCGCCTCTGGGAAGAGCGCAGCCAGTGGGAGTGGAAGCTCGACGTGACCGTGCTCAAGAATGCTGGCGGCCGTCTCCTCCCGGCCCGGCGCGACCGCGAGGTCAGCTGGGACTAGTGGCGGGCTCTCTGCCGATTCTCTACCGCGGCCGATGACTCCTTCGGGTACGGCCCAGGGTGGCATCCGGTCCGCTACGTTGGCGCTCTCAACTCTCCGCTGGGGGCTGCGTGAAGACGTTCTGGACCATCCTTACCTTCGCCCTGACGGCCCTGGCCGTCGGCGGCCTCATGAATGCACAGAAGGCAGCCGACGGGCCGTCTCTCGTTGGCGACGTCGTCATCGCGGGCGTGCTGGGCCTGGGTGCCGCAGCCAGCTGGCGCAAGCGCAAGGCACTGGACACCAGCTCCCAGCGCTCCCTTACTTGCTCCCTCGATTGACCCTCTGCGCCGCGAGCAGTAGCACCTTGTACTGCCCCAGGGCTCGTCGCTGCTTGCGAGTCTTGCCGGGTGGAAGAAGGTCCGCGTACCGCCACGCCTCACTACGCAGTACCCATGCCCGCCGAAAGTCCTTCGCGACCAAGGCGAGACGGATTCCGACCAGCGCTTCATCCAGCGCCATCAGCGCGTCGGCTTCCGGCACAAGAGGCTGCGGATGCTGTTGCCGTGGCGGCTTCGTGCGCAGCTCCCACGTCGGTCCCCCGCCAGTGAGCCGAGCGCGGGGACGGTTACCACTCATCAACGCCCTCCTTCAGTGAACCTGGACTATAGGCCGATGTCTTGGGACGCCGCGTGGGACCAGCGATCGGCCTCGTCGGCCTCCGCCTCCAGAGCCGGCCCGGCTTCTTTGCCCGTGACCGGATTGATGTAGCGAACGGTCACGCCAAGAATCGCTGCTGGTGGGCGTTGCCGGTAGCGCTCGAAGATGGTGTCCCCCTCGTGGTGAGTTCCCTCCGCCGCGTTACAGGACCGGGACGAGCCGGCGTCCGGCACCACCGCCGAGGAGCGGGTCCGGCTCGCCGAGGTGGTCCGGCGGACGGCGCGCACGGAGGGCTGCGCCGTCCTGCTGGTGGAGCACGACGTGGCCTTCGTCATGGAGTTGTGCTCGCGGGTCGTCGTCCTCGATCTGGGCCGGGTCCTGGCCGAGGGCCCGCCGGACGCGGTCCGCGCCGACCCGGCCGTCCGCGCGGCGTATCTCGGTTCGAGTCTCCCGGAACGGAATGCGAGCGGCCACGGAATCGTTGACCCTGGGAGTACCACCCGACGACGTTAGGATCGACCCCTCGTGAGCACGGACAACAAGGTCCCCTCCCTCACTCTGAACAACGGCGTGGAGATGCCGCAGCTCGGATTCGGCGTCTGGCAGGTGCCGGACGACGAGGCCACGCAGGCCGTGACCACGGCCCTGGAGGCCGGCTACCGCTCCATCGACACCGCCGCGATCTACGGCAACGAGGAGGGCACCGGCCGCGCCCTCACCGGCTCGGGGATCGCCCGTGGCGAGCTGTTCGTGACCACCAAGCTGTGGAACAGCGAGCAGGGCTACGACTCGACCCTGCGCGCCTTCGACGCCTCCCTCGACAAGCTGGGGCTGGACTACGTCGACCTGTACCTGATCCACTGGCCGCTGCCGGCCAAGGACGCCTACCTCGACACGTACCGGGCCTTCGAGAAGATCCACGCCGACGGCCGGGCCAAGGCGATCGGTGTGTCCAACTTCCTCCCGGAGCACCTGGAGCGGCTGATCGGCGAGACCTCGGTCGTGCCCGCGGTCAACCAGATCGAGCTCCACCCGCATCTGCAGCAGCAGGAGTCCCGTGCGGCGCACGCCCGCCACGGGATCGCCACCGAGGCGTGGTCTCCGCTGGGTCAGGGCAGGGGCCTCCTCGAGGTGCCGGCGATCGTCGCGATCGGGCGGAAGCACGACCGCACCCCGGCCCAGGTGGTACTGCGCTGGCACCTCCAGACGGGGAACGTGGTCATCCCGAAGTCGGTGACCCCGGCCCGCATCCGCGAGAACATCGACGTCTTCGGCTTCGAGCTGGACGCCGAGGACATGGCCGCGATCGCCGCCCTCGACGAGAACCGGCGGCTCGGGCCGGACCCGGCCGAGTTCAGCGTCGGCGCCTGAGGCTCCCGCGCGAGACGTGCGGAGGGGCGCGGTCCCGGTACGGCCCGCGCCGCGCCCCTTCGACGTCCGGGGCGGGACCCCCGCCCCGGACCGCCCGGACCGGCCTGGACCTGGCCGGATATCCGGGTGTGACAGAATCTGGCCATGAGCGTTTCCGTTCCCCCGCCCCACCGGGTCGCCGTCCTCGCCCTGGACGGCGTGATCCCCTTCGAGCTGGGCATCCCGTCCCGGATCTTCGGCTGCGCCGTCGCCGAGGACGGCTCCGCCCTCTACGACGTGCGCGTCTGCACCCTGGACGGCGGGCCCGTCCGGACCGCCGACGGGTACGCGATCGTCGCCGAGCACGGAGCCGAGGAGCTGGCGTGGGCGGACACCGTCGTCGTCCCGCCGACCCACGAGCTGCGCACCCTCGCCGAGGAGGGCTCGCTGGGCGCCGTCCTGGCCGAGGCCCTGGGCCGGGTCCGGCCGGGCACCCGCGTCGTGTCCATCTGCACCGGTGCGTACGCGCTCGCCGCCGCCGGCCTCCTGGACGGCCGCCGCGCCACCACCCACTGGTGGGAGGCCGCGCACTTCCAGTCGCTGTTCCCGGAGGTCCTGCTCGACGAGGACGTGCTGTTCGTCGACGACGACGACGTCCTCACCTCGGCGGGCGCCGCCGCGGGCGTCGACCTCTGCCTGCACCTGGTCCGCAAGGACCACGGCAGCGCCACCGCCAACAAGGTGGCCCGGAGCTGCGTGGTCCCGCCGTGGCGGGACGGCGGCCAGGCGCAGTACATCGAGCGCCCCGTCCCGGAGCCGACGGCCACCACCACCGCGCCCACCCGCGCCTGGGCCCTGGAGCGGCTCGACCGCCCGCTGACCCTCAACGAGCTGGCGGGACACGCCCGGATGAGCGTACGGACCTTCACGCGCCGCTTCCGTGACGAGGCGGGCACCACGCCGGGACAGTGGCTAACGGCGCAACGGGTCGAGCTGGCGAAGACGTTGCTGGAGACCAGCGACCTGACGGTCGATCACATCGCGGACCGGACCGGGTTCGGCAGCGGCAACTCCCTGCGCCAGCACATGCGCAGCCTGGTCGGGATCTCGCCGGCCGCCTACCGGCGCGCCTTCCACCGGGCGGCGGACACCACCCTGACCGCGTCCGGTCACGCGGCGGCGGGCGTCACCCGGGCGCCGGACCGGGAGTTCGCACGGTGAGCGCGTCTCCGCCGCCCCTCGCCGAGGGCGTCTACCGGGTGCGGAACGTGGCCAGCGGCCTGCTCCTGGAGGTGTACGGCGGATCGACCCGCAACGGCGCCGACGTGCGGCAGGGCACCGAGAACGGCACTCCGGCCCAGCACTGGCACATCAGCCCGGTACCCAACGGCAGCGGGCTCTACCACCTGGTGAACGTGGCGGGCGGCAAGCGGCTGGACGTCGCGGGCGCCTCGACGGAGAACGGCGCCAACGTCCAGCAGTGGAAGGCGAACAACTTCGGCGCCCAGGAGTGGATCATCGAGCAGGACCTCCAGTCGCCCGGCATCGTCGCGCTGGTCAGCTTCGTCAGCGGCCTGCTGCTGGAGGTCGAGGACGCCTCGCCGGACGACGGCGGGAACGTACGCCAGTGGGAGGACACCGACTCCCCCGCCCAGTGGTGGCGGCTGGAACCGGTGGCCTGACCCGCCGGCGGGGGCTGCGTCCGGCGTCGACCGGCCCGCTCGGCGGTGGCGGCGGGCCCGGTGGGACCGAGCCCGCCGGGCCCGCGTCAGCCCTTGATCGCGGTGTGGACGGTGCGGGCGGCCAGGTGGAACAGGTCCGCGCGCCGGTACAGGGACTCCGGGTCCGCCGGGTCGAGCAGCCGGTCGAGCACCTTCACGTCGTCCTCGGCGAGACGGTCCGCCTGCCCTTCGCGCAGCCGGGCGAAGGTGTCGACGACCTGGTCCCGGACGACGGGCGCGACCGGCGCCGGCGCGTCGACCAGGAACGAGCGGGTACCGCTCGGCGTGAGACCGGCGCCGGCGAGCAGCCCGCGCCAGTCGTCCACCTCGTCCTTGCTGTCGCGCAGCGAGGCCCGCATGTCGCCGAACGAGTCCGCGATCACCGCGTCCATCCGCGCCTCCAGGCCGGGCCGGCCCATGCCGATGTTCCACGGCAGGTGACGGGCGGGCAGTCCGCCCTCGACCAGCACCATCAGACCGCCGGGGCGCAGCAGTCCGGCGAAGGCGGCGAGGGCGGCGCTCTGGTCGCCGATGTGGTGGAGGGAGTTGCCGGCCCAGATCAGGTCGGCCTCGCCCAGTTCGCCGATGGCGTCGGGGAGTTCGGCGTGCAGGGTGGAGACGCGGTCGCCCAGCCCGTTGGCCTCGGCGCGGGCGCGGGCCCGTTCCAGGAGCTCCGGAGTGCCGTCGACGGCGACGACCTCGGCGGCCGGGAACGCCTCGGCGAGCAGCGCGGTGAGGACACCGGGCCCGCTGCCGATGTCGAGGATCCGGCGGACTCCGGCGACGGGCACGAGTTCGCCGAGCCAGGCGGTCGCCGCGGTGTAGACGGGGCTCTGGATCTCGGCCTGGCGCTCCAGGTGCGTGGCCATCTCGGCCCACGGCATGTGGGCGCTGTCGTGGTGGTGGCCGTGGCCCGCGCCATGCGCGTGGCCGGCGCCCTGGGCATGGCCTTCGTGACCCGCGCCGTGCTTCCCGCCGTGGCCTTCGTGGCCTTCGGCGTGGACGTGGCCGGGTTCCTGGCAGCGCTCGGACCGCTCGGTCTCGTTCTCGTGTCGACTCATGCGGCAAGGGTCCGACGAGCTGCCCGAAAGCGCCAGAAGTCTTGCCGCTTCGGCAAGTCCCGTCACCGGCGGCCGCTCACACCCGCGTGCGATGCTCCTGCGGGCTGACGCCCCGCACCCGCTTGAACGAGGCGCTGAGCGCGAACGCGCTGCTGTAGCCGACCTGCCGGGCCACCGACTCGACCGTGAGGTCGGTCTCCCGCAGCAGGTCGGCGGCGAGCGCGAGCCGCCAGCCGGTGAGGTAGGCCATGGGCGGCTCCCCCACCAGCCCGGTGAACCGCCGGGCCAGCGCTGCCCGCGACACCCCGGCCGCGCCGGCGAGCGAGGCCACCGTCCAGGGACGGGCCGGATCGTTCTGCAGGAGCCGCAGCGCCCGCCCCACCACGGGGTCGGCCATCGCGTTGTACCAGGCCGGGGGCTCGGCGCCGGGCCGGGCGAACCAGGCCCGGACGGCGGCGATCAGGAGCAGGTCCAGGACCCGGTCCAGGAAGACACTCTGGCCGGGTTCGTCGCGGGAGATCTCCTCGTCGAGGAAGGGCATCAGCGGACAGGTCCACACCTCCGCGGGCAGGTGCAGCAGGGGCGGCAGCGCGTCGAGGAGCCGCCGGCTGACCTCCCCGTCCATCTGGTAGGTGCCCACGAGCATGGTGTTCGCCCCGTCCGGGGAGTTGCCCCAGGTCCGCACGCCGAGCCGCATGGACTCCGAGAGCGGCTCGCCGCTCAGCGTGGTGCAGACGCCGCCGGGCCCGATCGTCGCGGTCGGCGCGGCGCCCGGCTCGTGGGCGACGGTGTACGGCTCCGGACCGCGGGCGACGGCGATGTCACCGGGCCGCAGGCGGACGGTGTCACCCTCGGCGGGCACGATCCACGCCTCGCCCTCGGTGACGCACATCAGGCAGAGCGGCGCGCGGTCCTCGATCCGTACCGACCACGGCGGCTCCATGACCATCCGCAGCAGGAAGGCGCCTTTGGCCCGAGGCCCGTCGAGAAGTCCGGCGAGTGCGTCCATGGGCCGCAAGCCTAAGGGCGCCGCCCCGTCGACCGGGCGTCCGCGCGGGATCCGGGGCCGGGTGGGACGACGGCGTATGGGAGTGAGTCTCCGGAGCATGGGAAGCGGGGCCGCCGGACGCGAGTCTGGATGCATGACGACGCACACGAACCACACGAACAGCACGCGGACGACTCCGGCGGCGCGGACGATCCTGGTCACGAGCGCCACCGGCAAGACCGGACGCCGCGTGGCCGAGCGACTCCGGGCGCGCGGGGCGGCCGTACGGGCCGGGTCCCGCTCCGGCACGGTCCGCTTCGACTGGGAGGACACGGGAACCTGGGCCCCGGCCCTGGCGGGCGCGGACGCCGCGTACGTGAACTACTACCCGGACCTCGCCGCTCCCGGTGCGGTCGCGGCGATGGAGCACTTCGGCCGGCTGGCTGTGGACGCCGGGGTGCGGCGGCTGACACTGCTCTCCGGGCGCGGTGAGCCCGAGGCGGTCCACGCGGAGGAGGCCCTGCGTGCCTCGGTCGCCGAACTCACCGTCGTACGGGCCTCGTTCTTCGCCCAGAACTTCGACGAGGGAGCGATGGCCGACGGCGTGGCGGCCGGGACGCTGGCGTTCCCGGCGGGTGACACGGCCGAACCGTTCATCGACGCCGACGACCTGGCCGACGTGATCGTCGAGACCCTGACGCGCGACGGTCACGCGGGCCTGGTCCACGAGGTGACGGGGCCGCGGCTGCTGACCTTCGCCGAGGTGGCCGCCGAGATCGCCCGGGCGTCGGGACGGCCGGTGGCGTACGTGCCGATGAGCGAGGCCGAGTACGCCGGCCTGCTGGTGCGGTTCGGGCTCCCGGAGCCCGAGGCGCAGTGGCTCTCGGGCCTCTTCGCGATGCTCCTCGACGGCCACAACGCCACGGTGACGGACGGGGTGAAGCGGGTGCTGGGCCGCGAGCCGCGCGACTTCACCGCTTTCGCGGCCGGGGCGTGGGACGCCTGAGCCGCCGGACGCCGCGGGCCGGCCCGGTGCGGGCGAGCACCCCGGGCCCGGGCGCACGGGAAACGGGTGGGCGCGGGCGCCCGTGTCCCGGACCCGTACCCGGGTCCGGGTCCGGGTCCGGTCAGGGGGCGGCGTACCGGGCCGCCAGCGCGGTGACGGTCGCGGTGAGACGGGCCCGGAGTTCGGCGGGCTCCAGGACCTCCACGTCGGCGCCCAGGGCGAGGAAGGTGTCGTGAGCGTGGGCGAGGGACTCGATCGGGAGGGTGGCCCGGGTCCAGCCGTCCGGCTCCGGGGTTCGGGTCTCGGCCCACGCGCGGGCCGCCGGCCCCGTGAGACGTCCGCCGCCCTCCACCGTCAGCCGCACCACCGCCTCGCCCTGGTGGAGCCGCTCCCGGAAGCCCGCCTGGTACTCCCGCCAGTACGCGGCCAGCTCGAACCCCTCCGGGATGACGGACTCCGCCTCGTCCAGGACGAGTTCGAGGATCTGGTCGACGCGGTAGGTGCGCGGGCCCGGCCCGGCGACCAGGTACCAGCGGCCGGCCTTGAGCACCAGACCGTAGGGCTCCAGGCGCCGGTCGACGTCCGTCGGCTCCTTCCAGCGGCGGTACCGGACCCGCAGGACCCGTCCCCGGCGCACCGCGTCGGCGACCTCCGTCAGGAAGGGCGTCCCGGTGTCCTCGGCGTACCAGCTCGGTGCGTCGATGTGGAACCGCGTCCGCAGCCGGTCGACATGCTCCCGCAGCGGTGCCGGGAGCGCGGCGCGCAGTTTGAGCTGCGCGTCCACGAAGTGGGAGCCGAGGCCGAGTTCGTCCGCCGCGCCCGGGACACCGGCCAGGAAGAGGGCCTCCGCCTCCCCGGCGTACAGGTCGGTGAGACGGGTGCGGTGGCCGGCCAGGAGCCGGTAGCCGCCGCTGTGGCCGGCGTCGCCGTAGAGCGGCACCCCGGCGGCGTGCAGCGACTCGATGTCGCGGTAGACGGTCCGGACGGACACCTCGAGCTGCTCGGCGAGCTGCGCGGCGGTCATCCGGCCCCGGGTCTGGAGCAGCAGCAGGAGCGAGATGAGTCGGCTGGACTTCACTGACACAAGGTGTCAGTGAACGGTCCCTACAGTCCAGCCATGGCTTTCAGCGAGAAACTGCTCTTCGTTCCGCCGCCGGTCGAGGTGTCCGGCCGTCGCGTCAAGCGCTACCACGTCACCGCCGACCCCGCCGGCATCGAGCCCGAGATCGAGAAGGCGGCGTACGCGCTGCTGCCCGAGCTGCTGCCCGCGCCGGACGGCACCCCGCCGGCCACCTTCGTGGTGCTGCACCGCGGTGGTGACAGCGGCGCCTACCTCAACGCGTACAGCTGGGTGTGGGACAACGTCCTGCACTTCGCCGGTGCGGCGGCCGGGCAGCCGGCCCTGGACTGCCCGGACACCGACCCGACGCACTTCGTGCCGACCGGCCGGCCGTGGATCGGCTGTGTCTGGGAGCTTCCCCCGGTCCTGCACGAACGGGACGCCTGGGTACGGCACATGCTGACACCGGACACCCCCGACCTCGACGGGTACGTACACGACTCCCTGCCCGCCGGCACGACGGGAGACCGCCCGTGAGCGCCGCCGGCGACGGCTTCGCCTTCCTCGACGGCGACTGGCTCGTCCACAACCGCCGCCTCGGCGACTTCCTCGACCCGGACAGCGGCTGGGAGGAGTTCGAGGGACACACCACGGGACGGCTCTTCCGGGACGGCCGGGCGCACGTCGACGAGATCGTCTTCCCGTCGAAGGGGTTCAGCGGTCTGACGCTGCGGCTGTACGAGCCGGAGACCGGCGAATGGACGCTGAACTGGTCCAGCAGCCGGACGGGACGTCTCGACCCGCCGGTCAGGGGCCGGTTCGCCGAGGACGGCACGGGCACGTTCCACGGCGAGGACCGCTACGCCGGCAAGGACGTGCGGGTCCGCTTCCGCTGGTCGGGCATCTCGGCCCGTACGGCCCGGTGGGAGCAGGCGTTCGCCCTGGACGGCGGGGAGTGGGTGACCAACTGGGTGATGGAGTTCAGGCGCGCGGGCCGCGCCTGAGGTAGCGGACCAGCCGGTATTCGGGGTCGTCACGGGGGCGGTCCTGGTCCGGCAGGTCGGCGAGCGCCGCACAGAGCGCGCCGACGGTCGCGGCGTCGCCGCGGAACCACGAGGCGTAGTGGCCGCGGCGCAGGTTCCCGGCCACGCGCCGAGGGGTGTTCCCCTGGCCGTGGCCGGTGAACCGGGTCTCGCCGGCCGGGTCGAGGCCGTGGGCGGCGGCTTCCACGGTCACCCGGTCGGCCCGGTCCGTGCTCCGCTCGTGGGTGCGGTACGGGCGGAGGACTCGGTCGACGTCGCTGCCGACGTCGTGGGCGGCGTCCTTGTCGACGGTGACGATCAGCGCGCCGCCGGGGCGCAGGACCCGGGCCGCCTCGGCGACGATCGCGTCGGCGAAGGGGACGAGGTGCAGCAGCCAGACGGCGCTGACCACGTCCACCGAGGCGTCCGGGAGGGGGAGGCGCCGCGCGTCGGCGAGCACGATCCCGCCGGGCACGCGCTCGTGCGCCTTGCGCGCCATGCCGGCGGACGCGTCGGCGCCGTACACGCGCAGACCGGGGCGGTTCAGCCGCTCGGTGACCAGGCCGGTGCCGCACGCGAGGTCCAGCAGGGTGCGGGCCCCGGGCGGGACCAGGCGCAGCACGGCGTCGGCGGCCGCCCGGGCGCGGGGTACGCCGCCGCGGGTCGCGTCGTAGCGGCCGGCCTCGGCGTCGTAGTCGAGCAGGGTCTGCGTCATCCCGCAGAGGGTACGCGGCACACGTCCGGCCGGGGGCCGGGCGTGCGCGCGTATCCGCGCCTCGTACGCGCGCGGCCCGCGGGCGCGGTGTACGTGCCCGGCCGGACGGTGCGGGCGGTGCGTCAGCTGGCGCCGTGGGCCGGTGCGACGCCCTCCACGCGGGCGGCGAGTTCGAAGTCCTTGTCGGTGATGCCGCCGGCGCTGTGCGTGTTCACGGAGACCGCGACACTGTCGTAACCGAGCGTCAGATCCGAGTGGTGGTTCAACTCCTGCTGGATCTGGGCGACATGGACGACGAGCGCGGTGGCGGCGAAGTGGTCGCCGAGCCGGTAGCGGCGCTCGATGCGGTCACCGGCCAGGGACCAGCCGGGGAGTTCCCGCAGCCGGTCCTCGATCTCCTTCTGCGACAGCGGCTCCGTGGGCATGCGCGGACTCCCTCCGGTCGGGTGACGACCTGGGCGACGGCCGACGACGGCAACGGCGTGACGACGGCGACGACCCGGTCGACGGTGACAGCGCCGTGGTGACGGCGCCGTACGGACGATGACGGTGACGATACGGTCTCCGGCCCCCGCCTCCGGGTCAACACATGGGCGACGCCCGATCGGCGCAGCGCCTGGGTTACGTTCTCCCCATGACGACTGTCGCCACGGACACGGGAGTGGGGCCGCTGCTGCGCGGCTGGCGCGAGCAGCGCCGGCTGAGCCAGCTGGAGCTGGCACTGCGGGCCGACTCCTCGGCCCGCCACATCTCCTTCGTCGAGACGGGCCGGTCCCGGCCGAGCGAGGAGATGATCCTGCGCCTGGCCGAGCACCTGGACGTACCGATGCGGGAGCGCAACACCCTGCTGCTCGCGGCGGGTTACGCGCCGCGGTACGCCGAGTCGACGCTCGACGAGCCGCGGCTGGAGACGCTGCGGGAGGGCATCGAGCAGCTGCTGGCGGGGTACGACCCGTATCCGGCGCTCGTCGTGGACGGCACGTACACGGTGGTGGCGGCGAACCGCGGCATCGGCATGCTGATGGCGGGGCTTCCCGAGCACCTGCTGACCCCGCCGCTGAACGCGATGCGGATCACGCTGCACCCGGAGGGGCTGGCGCCGCGGATCCTCAACCTGCGGGAGTGGCGGGGGCACCTGCTGGCCCAGATGCGGCGTCAGATCGGCCTGGCCCGCTCGGAGTCGCTGCGAGCGCTGTACGAGGAGGTCGCCGGATACCCCCTGCCGGCGGGTCCGGGAGGCGAGGCGGACCGGGAGGACCCGCAGCCCTGTCCGTACTTCGCGCTGCCGATGCGGATCGAGCACGACGGACGGGTGCTGTCCTTCGTCTCGTCGATCTCGACGTTCAACACTCCGATGGACGTGACGGTCGCCGAGCTGGCCATCGAGACGTTCCTCCCGGCCGACCCGGCGACGGTCGCGTATCTGCGGTCCCTCAAGGAGTAGCGGAGGCGGCGCGCAGGGCCGTCCACTGGAGCGCGGCGAAGCCGGCGACGGTGGCGGCCTGCATCGGGACCCACACCAGTCCGGCGGTGCCGGGCTCCAGCCAGCCGACGAGGGCGACAACACTGAGGACGGCCCACAGGACGTTGGCGTCGACGACGAGCTTGACCCCGAAGGCCGGCGGCCGGCGCCGGCTCGCGAGCCAGGCGACTCCGGCGGCGAAGGCCGTGAGGAAGAGCCCGAGCCCGAACAGCAGCCGGGACCCGATCCCGAGCAGCTCCCCGAGCGGCCCGGAGGCGGCGACGTAGGCGAGCCCGTTCCCGCCGGTGACGACGGCGTCGAGGGCGAGAAACCGCCGCACCGCGACCTGCGGCCGAGAGGTACGGGCAAGACCGGTGAACAGGGCCTGGGACATGACGGATCACCCTCCACGGGGACGTTGTCGCTGACGACGAGCCCGGAACTCGGCCGGAGTGCGCCGCCCGAGTCCCGGTGACCACGAGCTTGCCGGGCGGGGGGAGGGGGGTCGATTACGTGGGGGGTAATGGGGGGCCTCCGGGATCTCGTCCCGGGGCGCCGGTACTTCAGCGGTGGCTCCCCGGTCGGCCCTCCAAAAAGCATTCCGGGGCGGATGCCGACCGCTGGCAGGATGATCGGATGGACGCTCCCACCCCGATCGACCTGGACACATGGCCGCGCCGCCAGCACTTCGAGCACTACCGACGGCTCGTTCCGTGCACGTACTCGATGACGGTGGAGCTCGACGTCACCGCGTTCACCGCGGCGCTGCGTGCCTCGCGTCGCAAGTCCTACATCGCGCAGGTCTGGGCACTCGCGACGGTCGTCAACCGTCACGACGAGTTCAGGATGTGCCTCACCGCTTCGGGCGACCCGGCCGTCTGGCCCGTCGTGCACCCGGCCTTCACGGTGCTCAACGCGGAACGCGAGACGTTCGCGTGCGTGTGGGCGCCCTACGATCCGGACTTCGGCAGGTTCCACGACGTCGCCGCCCCGCTGCTCGCGGAGCACGGTGCGGCCACCGAGTTCTTCCCGCAGGGGACGCTGCCGCCCAACGCGTTCGACGTGTCGAGCCTGCCGTGGGCGTCCTTCACCGGGTTCGACCTCCACATCCGCGACGCCTGGGACCACCTCGCGCCGATCTTCACGCTCGGCCGGTACGTCGAGCGGGACGACCGCGTCCTGCTCCCGCTCGCCCTGCAGGTGCACCACGCCGCCGCGGACGGCTTCCACTCGGCACGTCTCGTCAACGAGCTGCAGGCCCTCGTGACGGATCCGACCTGGCTGGAGGAGACCCCGAAGCCCTGAAGCCGTTCCGTGCGTCGAGGAACGGCCCGACGTCGTGGGTTCCCGTCAGCGCTGCGGAAGCGGAACCCCGGCGGCGCGCAGTCGGGCCTCCGTGAGCGCGGTCAGCCGGGCCGCTATCGGCGCCTGGTCCTCGCGGTGGTTGTTGATCAGCCCGTACCGGGCGGAGGCCCGGGCCCAGGCGCGCAGGCTGGTGGGGTCGCCGAGCAGCGCGGGGTTCGCGAGGTAGTGCTCGGCCATGTCGGTCGCGAGTTCCTCGATCCTCGGGTCGTCCGGTGCCCAGGTCTCGGCTTCCTGGCCGCGCTTGGTCAGGTCGACGTACCCGGGGTCGTCGAGGCAGTGTTCCAGCTGGCTCAGGAAGCCGTCGAAGCCGTCCGGCACCAGCGCCCGGGCCAGGACCAGGGCCTCGCGTTGCCCGGCCACGAAGTCGGGACCGAAGCCGAGTCCGAGCATCCGGTCCAGGACCGCGGCCGCGCGCTCGGGCAGCAGGGCCCGGTCGCCTTCGGCGAGCCGGTGCAGCGTGTCCCGGCGCGCGGTCAGGTCCGCGATCCGGTCGGTCAGCCGCCGCTCGACGCCGGTCAGCGCGGCGGCGAACTCCGCGGCGTCGGCGTCGAGCAGGGGCCCGATCTCGGCCAGCGGCACCCCGGCTGCGGCCAGCGTCCTGACCTGTACCAGCCGCAGCAGCTCGGCCGATCCGTACCGTCGATAGCCGGAGGCGTCGCGTCGCGGTTCCTCGACCAGCCCCTGCCGGTGGTAGTGCCGCACCGTCTTCACCGTGACGCCGACGAATGCCGCCGCCTGCCCGATCGTGACTCCGTTCACCATCTGCTCGGCCTGCCTCGTGCTCGGGCTCGGCGGCTGCGCACACCACGGCCGAGCGGGGGACGGGCCACGCCGAGGTCGGCGTGGCCCCGGTCCGCGTACCGCCCCCACGCGTGACGGGAACGGATCGGTCGTCGAAGCGTACGGGGCGCGGCCGGTCAGCTTGTCCGCCGGGCCGGAGAGACCTGTCCGGCGCGGAACACCGCTTCGACGAGGCGTTGTTGGGCGTTCTGGAACGCCGGCGCTATGGCCAGGCCGGGATCGTCCACGTAGTTCAGTCCGGCGGTCAGGGTCGTGCCGCCGTCGGGTGTGCCGTACATCAGCGCCGCCGAGCCGATGGTGGCGCCGTTGTGGTGGAAGACGGTGCCGGCGCCCGGGCCCAGGTCCTGCGCGAACATGCCCAGGCCGTAGCCGACGGTCGCCTCCGGCGAGCGCATCTCGGCCAGCAGCTCGGGCGGCAGGAGCTTGCCGGCCATCAGCGCGGAGAAGTAGGTGTGCAGGTCCCGCGTGGTCGAGATCATGTCGCCGCCGGCCGCCACCCAGGAGGGGTCGTGGCGGGTGACGTCGACGGTCGTCTCCTGCCCGGCGTCCTCGTAGCGGTAGTAGCTGTGGTGGTGCGGCTCGGGGATCTCCGGGGAGCTGCCCGGCGCCACGGTGCCGGCCATCCCCAGCGGGTCCAGGACCAGCCGCCGCAGTTCCTCGGCGAACGGGCGGCCGGTGACGCTCTCGATCACCAGGCGGGCCAGCACGTAGTTGGTGTTGGCGTAGCTCCAGCCCGTCCCCGGCGCGAACCGCGCCGGCCGGGACAGCGACAGCCGCACCAGCTCCTCGGGCCGGTAGGTGTGGAACCGCCTGTCGACCCACTCCTTGCCCCGCCAGGGGATCCCTTCGGCGATCGTCCCGTCCTCGTAGAGCTCGCCGGTGTGGTTGAAGATCCCGCTGGTGTGCTGCAGCAGCGTCCGTACCGTGATCCTGCGGTCGAGCCCGAACTCCGGCAGGTAGTCGTCGACCGGGGTGTCCACGCCGAGCCTGCCCTCGGCCGCCAGCATCAGCACCGTGGTCGCGACGAAGCTCTTGGTGGTGCTGCCGATGCGGAAGTGCCCGTCGGTCAGCGGCTCGGCGCTCCGGCCGAGCTCGCGTGCGCCGGCGCTGCCGACCCACTCGCCGTGCTCGTCGTTCACCCGCAGCTGCACGCCGAGGAAGCCGGACTCGACGATCTCCTCGATCGCCCGCTGCAGCTCCGGGCGATCCTGCCGCCGGCCGGAAGGGGAGAGATTCATGACGCTCCTTCATATCGCGTGCGTCCGGGGCGATCCCGGGCCGCTGCGACGAGCCTTCACCCTGACCCCAGGTCAACCTCAACGGTGTTCCGGCTCACAACCGCCCCGCGCCGACGAGGGGGCGGGGAGCGAGGGAACGACACTGCCGCTCCCAAGTGCCGTGACGCACAGAGGATTTCCGGACTGCGTCCGTCGGCGCTCGCGGCGCGGCGGGCATGGGTATCGTTCGCGCCGGGGCGGCCGGGGGGCCGCGCCGGAGGGGGATCGACGCGATGGCATGGGGCAGGGAACGGGCCGGACTGGTGGCCACCGGGGACGATCACAAGGTGACGCCCGCGGAGCTCTTCTTCGACCTGGTGTTCGTGTACGCGATCACGCAGGTCACCGCGCTGATGGCGGCGGCGCCGTCGCCGACGCGGGTGGTCGGGGCGATGGTGGTGCTGGCGCTGCTGTGGTGGTGCTGGTGCTGCTTCGCCTGGCTGGGCAACGTCGTCCGGGCGGACTCCGGTGCCCTGTTCGCCGTCCTCGTCACGGTGATGGCCGTCGTCCTGATCGTGTCGCTCGCCGTGCCGGAGGTACTGGCGGACGCGCCCGGCGGGATCCCGGCGCCGCTGCTCTTCGTGCTCTGCTACGGGGCGGTCCGCGTCCTGCACCTCGTCTCGTACCGGCTCGCCAGTCCGGGCGACGCGGCACTGCACGCCACGCTGCGGCGCACGGCGCTCATCTCCGTACTGCCGCCGCTGGTCCTGCTGCTGGCCGGATGCGCGTTCAGCGGGCGGCTCCAGCTGGCCCTGTGGCTGGGGGCGGTGGCCGTCGACTACGGCGGGATCTACCTCACCGGTTCCTCCGGCTGGCGCGTCAACTCGCCGGGGCACTTCGCGGAGCGCCACGGCCTGATCGTCATCATCGCGCTCGGCGAGTCCATCGTGGCGATGGGCGTGGGGGTGGCCGGCTTCCCGCTGACCTACGCCGTGCTCGGTGCCTCGGCGGCGGGGCTGCTGCTGGCGGCCGGGCTGTGGCGCCTGTACTTCCGGCAGCTCGGCGAGGCCGCCGAGCACCGGCTGGGCGGGCTCGCGGACGACGAGCGCACCCGGTTCGCCCGGGACGTCTACACCTTCCTGCACCTGCCGTTGGTGGCGGGCGTCGTGCTCTGCGCGCTGGGCATGAAGAAGGTCCTCGCGCAGGTCGCCGACACCGGGCACTACGGTCTCGCGGAGCCGCTGCACGGGGTGGTGGCCTGGTCGCTGACCGGTGGCGTGGGCGTCTTCCTGCTCGGCGCCGCCGCCATCGTCCTGCGCACGTCGGGCCGGCGTCCGACGGCGCTGCTGGTGGGCGGGGTGTGCTGTCTGGCCGCCGGGCCGCTCGTCGGGCTGGTGCCCGCGCTGGTGGCGCTCGCGGTCCTGGCCACCGTGGCGACGGTCCTCGTGGCCCTGCACGGCCGGCTGGGCCGCGGCGGGTCCGGGGCCCGGCTCGCTCCGCAGGTCTGACGGGCACGGATCACGTCGTCGGACCGGGGCACCGTGTGAGCGGCGTCCGTCCGGGAGGAGCGGGGCGGCCCGGGCGACGACGGCCCGAACCGGGCGGGCGGCCCGGGTCGGACCGCCCGCCCGCCCCGGCGCGTCGGTGAACGGCCGGGGCATGCCGGATCAGCGCGCGGCGTTCTCGTCGCCGCCGGGCGCGGGTGCGGCGGCGGCCCGGTCCCGGCGGCCGGGTTCGTCGCGTTCAGAAGCGGCCCCGGACCGGGTGGCCCGGGTGGTGGGGCGGGAGCCGGCGGTGCGGGCGGCCTCGGCGCGCACGAGGGCGCTGAGGACGGCGAAGGGGTCGAGAGGCATGACGAAGCTCCTTGCGGTGGGGGGTGGAACGGGCTGCGAGAGGTACGGGCCTCTCAGCAGCGCATCACCACGCACCGGCTGTCGGCGTCCTCGCCCGGGAGCCGTACGGCTGCCCGGGCCCCGAGGGCCGGCAGGCCCGGAACCGGGGCGGACGGCCGGGTGAAGCGCTGTCCTCCGCAGGGCCGTACGGCGGCCCTGCGGGGGGAGGTCGCCTCGGCCTCGGCGACTTCGGTGGTCTCGCCGCCGGGGTCAGGCGCGGCGCTCGCCGCGGGCCTGAGTTCGCCGCCCGACGCTCCGGCGGCCCCGCCGCAGACGCCGAACAGCGCGGCGAGCACGAGCCCCAGCACCAGCACGGCACGCCGTGCGCGGTGCCGGCCCGCGATGCCGGACCCGTAACGCGCCCGGTGCCGTCCCGCGATGCCGGGCGCCCGGTTCTCGGGCCGGCCCGCGCGCGTCCGCCCGCCCGCCGGGGCGGCGGCTTCGGCGTGGTGCGCGGGCGCGGGGCTCATGAAGATGCCTCCTGCCCCGGCACGGCCCCGACGTGCCGGAGGCCGCACCGGAACCGCCCGACCGGCCTACGCGGCGGACCCGAATGCCCCGCCGCGGCCGCGCCGGTACGGCCGGGTGGCCGAGCGCCCCCGTACCGCCGGGTGGCGGAGCGGCCGGTGGAGTGCCGGGTGGCCCAGCGGTCCGCGGAGTGCCGGCCCGGTGGCGGCACGCCGGCACGTCCGCGCACACGGGGTGGGGTGCGGGCGCCGGAGAGCGAGGTGGACGCCCGGGACGACGGGGGCAGGCAGTGGTGGCGGAGACCGTGCTCCTGCCGGGACGTCGCCGGCGCCGCGTCGCAACCGTGCTCGGGCGGGACGCCACCGTCGGAATCCCTGATCGTGCTCCCGCCAGACAGGACAGGTGCGCCGCCGGCCGGCACGGGCAATGGCCGCCGGTCGACACGGCCGACGTCAGTCGCTCGGCTCCCGGAGGGACGGCTCGTCCACCGGGAGCAGTGCCCGTGCCGCCTCGGGCCGGGGCATCGTCTCCAGCGGGACCTGCGGGCCCGCGCACTCGCGCAGCCAGCCGCGCAGCACCCGGTGCACCTGCTCGGCGCCGACCAGGGGCTCCGGCGGGGCGGCGAGGGCCGTCGGCGACAGCAGGAAGGGGCGCGTCTGCTCGCCGCCGAGGCCGCCGTGCGAACCGATCTGCTCCTCGAAGGCGTGGACCGTGCCCGTCGCCGGGTCGTACATCGAGTTGACCATGATGTCGGCGACGTGGGGGAAGCCGTCCGTGCGCCGCACCGCGTCCGCCGCGCCCGGGCCGAAGACCGCGAGCGGTCCGTCGTCGGCGAGCGCGCCGACCGGGATCTCGGCGCCGTCCGGTCCCAGGACGACCGAGCCGTGCTCGGCGCTCGCGACGAGCAGGAAGCCGATGCCCGGGTGGTTGGCGAGGGTGCGGAGCAGTGCGGGGTGGCTGCGGTCGATCTCCTCGCGGGTCATGCGGTGCGGCACGCCCGGGAAGGAGACGAGGCCGAGGTTGCCGGAGGCGAGCACGACCGGCTCGGACGGCCGGACGGGACCCAGGTCCTCGGTCTCCCGCCCGATCTCGTCCAGGGGCCGGTGCAGCGCGCTGCGCAGCGCGTCGCGGGCGGCGTCCCGGGCCTCCGAACCGCTGCGGGTGCGCCGGACGCGGCGCGAGACGGGCAGCCCGCAGCCGGCCCGCACCAGGTCCTTGAGGGTGAGTCCGTAGACGCCCTCGAAGGTCGGGCCGGGGCTCTGGCCGTGATCGGAGAGCAGCACGAAGTGGTACGGGCGGGGCGCGTGCTCGGCGACCTGCGCGATGAGCGCGAGGGACCGGTCGAGCCGGACGAGGACCTGGTCGGTGTCGTGTCCGTGGGGGCCGGAGTGGTGGGCCACCTCGTCGTAGGCGACGAGGTCGGCGTAGACGGCGGTGCGGCCCGCGAGTATGTCGCCGACGACGGCCGCCACGACCACGTCCCGCTCCACGACCGTGGCGAAGGCCCGGATGAAGGGGTAGGAGTAGCCGCGCGAGACCCGTGGGGTCTGTCCCCGCAGGCGTGCCCGGGTGGACTGGACGGCTTCGCGGACCGCCTCGGCGACGAACGAGCCCGCCGTGCGGACCGCGTTGGCGGGATCGCAGAAGTAGGCGAAGTAGCCGGAGCGCGAGCGGTTGCGCCGGCCGCGGCGGGCGGCCACGGACAGGACGAGGGCGATCTGGTCGGCGCCGCCGCTGAAGAGGTTGCCGCGGGAGGCGCCGTCCACGGTGAGCAGTCCGCCGTCCCGGGTGCGGGCGACGGCCCGGCGTTGGAGCTCGACGGCGCTCGCGGGACGGTTGCTGACCATCAGGCGGCCGGTGTCCTTCTCGTACCAGCGGAAGGCGGGCACGTCCTCGTTCGAGCCGTGCAGGATGCCGAGCTGGCTGGCGCCGGTCTGGCTGGACCAGTCGGTGCGCCAGGGGGTGAGCCGGTGGCTGGTGTCGAGCCAGTGGGCGACGGTCGGCATCAGGCCGCTGGCGACGGCGTCGCGCAGCACCTGGTGGCCGACGCCGTCGAGTTGCAGGAAGAC
Organism: Streptomyces sp. JL2001; assembly: GCF_050917515.1. Taxonomy (NCBI): domain Bacteria; kingdom Bacillati; phylum Actinomycetota; class Actinomycetes; order Kitasatosporales; family Streptomycetaceae; genus Streptomyces; species Streptomyces sp. JL2001. The sequence goes on from NZ_CP169421.1 coordinate 1,520,396, forward strand.
GGTGCCGTGGGCGGGCTCGGGGGCTCCCTCGGCGGTCCGGCTCCGGGGTCTGGTGCGGTCGGCGAGCCGGTAGAGGCGGCGGCGGTAGGCGTCGTCGTCGCGGACGGCGAGGGCGGTGGAGGTGGCGGAGGCGACGGCCGACATCACGGCGGCGACCACGACGGCGGTCTCGGGAGCGGCGGCGGCGCTGCTGTCCGGCACCAGCCGGAGCGCGACGAGCAGCAGGGAGCCGTTGAGGAAGAACACCAACAGGCCGAGGACGAGGGCCGGGACGAGCAGCAGCGCCCGGACTATCACCGGCCACACCAGAGCGCTGAGGAGACCGAACGCGCCGGCGCCCAGGGCGGCGGTGACGGCGAGGCGGGTGGGACTGTCTCCGTCGGCGGACTGGAGCCGGAAGTCGGGGAGCAGGCCCGCCAGGGCGAGCAGGGTGAGGGTCGAGACGGCCCAGACGACGATGACGCGCACCAGGGCGCTCCCCGCGGTCCGCCAGCGTCCGGCGGTTCGCCCTCGCCCGTCACCCACGCCCGGTGCACCTTTCACCCGTTTCCTGCCTCAAGCGTGACACAACGCCTGGCGGCGGGGGCGGTCAGGGGGTGGCGGCCAGGGTCGGCGAACGGCGCCACGGCTCGCGCCGGGGCGGCGGGCCGGGTCAGCAGCCGTTGTAACCGGCGGTGGGCATGGACAGCCGGCGGTGGACACCGGCCTTGCCGGCCGCGTCGTAGGCCGGCTCGTCGAGACCCACGGTCTCCAGGCGCACACCGCGGCGCTCGCACTCGGCGAGGAAGCCGGAGACGTCGGTCAACGCCCGCCCGAGGACCCGGTCGTTCGGCGCGACGAACATGTCGACCTCACCGGCGTCCACGTCGGCCCACAGGGCGTCGTGGTCGGGACGCATCCCGTAGAAGAGCAGTTGTCTCGTCACCACGTAGCCCTTGTCCACGGCCCAGCGGGCACACATGGCGTGCTGGGTGCGCGTGTCGACCAGGAAGGGGTCGCAGTCGAGTTCCTCGAGCGGGGTGAGGCTGGCGATCGCCGCCACCCGAACGTCGTCCATGGACCGACCCTACTCCGATCGCCGCTCGTGGAGGAGGGCGCCAGGGAACGGAGGGGGCGCACGCGAACGCGAGCGCGATCCGGAAGTCCGGGGAGCGAAGGAGCACATGGTCGCGCGCCATCCGGGGAGGCGGGCGGGCAGGACCCGAGGGCGCCGAACGGAGGGAAGCCTGCTCGCGGCCACCGGGCGCGCCCGGCGTCCCGGGTCCCCGCCGAGGACTCCCCGCATCGTCCGCCCGGCGTCCCGGGTCCCCGCCGAGGACTCCCCGCATCGTCCGCCGCGGACATCTACCCTCGTGGGAGGAGTTCCGAAGTCGTCGACGCGCGAAGGGCGGGCATGCCGGTGGAGGTCACCTGGTGGGGTCACGCCACGTGCACGGTCGAGGACTCCGGGGTCCGCTTCCTCACCGATCCGCTGTTCGCGCGCCGACTCGCGCATCTGCGCCGTCGGCGGGGCGCGTTGCCGCCGCCCGAGGCCGCGGTCGCCGAGGCGGTGCTCGTCTCCCACCTGCACGCGGATCACCTGCACCTGCCCTCGCTGGCCCGGCTCGCCCCCGGCACGCGGGTGCTCGTGCCGCGCGGCGCGCCGCTGGCCGTGCCCGCGCTGCGGAAGCTGGACGCGCGCGGTCTGCGGCTGACCGAGATGGCACCGGGCGACACGGTGTCGGTCGAGGGGCTGACGGTCCGGGCCGTGCCGGCCCTGCACGACGGCCGCCGGCTGCCGATGGGGCCGCACCGCTCCCCCGCGCTCGGGTACGTCGTCGAGGGCGAGGCGCGGACGTACTTCGCCGGCGACACCGGTCTCTTCGACGCGATGGCGGAGTCGGTCGGCCCGGTCGACGTGGCGCTGCTGCCGGTGGGCGGCTGGGGCCCCTTCCTGGGGCACGGGCACCTGAACGCGGGGAGGGCCGCGCAGGCGCTGGCGGAGCTGTCCCCGGCGGCGGCCGTGCCGGTGCACTACGGCACCTACTGGCCGGTCGGGCTCGACGCGGTGCGCCCGCATGAGTTCCACGCGCCGGGCGCGGAGTTCGTACGGCACGCGGCCCGGCTCGCGCCGAAGGTGGCGGTGCATCTGCTCGGCCACGGGGAGCGGGTACGGCCCGAGGTCGCCCGGTGATCGACGGGCTGATGCGCGCCGTACGGGAGCTGCCGCCGGAGTCGACGCAGCAGGCGGTCGGCTACCCGTCGCTCTTCCTGCTGGTGGCGCTCGGCGCGCTGGTGCCGGTGGTGCCGACGGGCGCGATCGTCAGCTCGGCGGCCGTGGTGGCCTTCCACCACCAGACGCCGTACGCGCTGCTGCTGGTCTTCCTGGTGTCGGCCTCCGCCGCGTTCCTGGGTGATGTGGCGCTGTACTGGCTGGGGCAGCGCGGGGTCCGGTCGAGGAACGGATCGCGGTGGCTGGCCGCGCTGCGCGGCCGGGTCACCGCGGACCGGCTGGCCCAGGCCCAGGCGAAGCTGGACACCCACCAGGTGTCGGTGCTGGTGCTCTCGCGGCTGGTGCCGGCGGGCAGGATCCCGGTGATGCTGGCGTGCCTGCTGGCCCGGATGCCGCTGCGACGGTTCGTCCGCGGGGACCTTCCGGCGTGTCTGGCCTGGGCGGCGACGTACCAGCTGATCGGGATCCTGGGGGGTTCGCTGTTCCCCGAACCGTGGCAGGGCGTGGTGGCGGCGATCGGCCTGACCGTGCTGGTCAGCGTGATCCCGGCGCTCTGGCGGCGCGTCCGCGGTACGCGGCGGGACGCGTCAGGGGCCTCGGACGCGTCAGGGTCTTCAGGGTCCGGGGGCGCGGCCGGGTCCACGGGCACGGCCGGGTCGTCGGAGACGTCACGGGGCGAGCACCCGTGACGCGCCGACCGGCAGGTCCCACAGGTTCTCGCGGGACAGCCCGGCCTTCTCCCAGGCGGCTCTGACCCTCGTCAGCGGTTCGAGGACCGGCTCGGCGGAGAGGACGAAGGTCGCCCAGTGCATCGGCGCCATCCGGCGCGCCCCCAGGTCCTGGAAGGCGCGGACCGCCTCCTCGGGGTCGGTGTGGACGTCGCTGAGCCACCAGCGCGGGTCGTAGGCCCCGATGGGCAGGAGGGCGAGGTCGATACCGGGATGGCGGCGGCCGATCTCGGTGAACCAGTGGCCGTAGCCGGTGTCCCCGGCGAAGTACACCCTGCGCCCGGCGCGGTCGGTGAGGAGCCAGCCGCCCCAGAGCGAGCGGCAGGTGTCGAGCAGGGTCCGCTTGGACCAGTGGTGGGCGGGCACGAACTCGAAGCGGACGCCGTCCAGTTCGGCCGCCTCCCACCAGTCGAGCTCGGTGACGCGGGTGTACCTGCGGCGGGCGAACCAGCGGCCGAGGCCGGCGGGGACGAAGAGCGGGGTGTTCCGGGGCAGGCGCCGGAGGGTCGGGGCGTCGAGGTGGTCGAAGTGGTTGTGGCTGATGACGACGGCGTCGACGGGCGGGAGGTCCTCCCACCGCACCCCGACGGGCGTGATGCGGGCCGGGGTGCCGAGGATCCGGCGGGACCACACGGGGTCGGTCAGTACGGTGAGGCCGCCGACCCGCAGGATCCAGCTGGCGTGACCCGCCCAGGTGACGGCGAGGGTGTCGGGGCCGGCGGCGGGGAGCGGTCCGGGCGCGAACGGCAGCAGGGGGATGTCGCGCAGCCCGTCGGGGCGGGGGCGGACGGCGCCTTCGCGGGCGAGCCGGGCCATGGCGCGGACGCCGGGCAGCGGGGCGGTGAGCCGGTCGGCGAAGGAACGGGGCCAGTCCAGCCGAATCCGGCCGAGCGGCTGGAGGGCGGGAGCGGTGCGCGCCTCGCGGGCCTTTTGCGGGGACTCGGCCGGGCGCGCCGTCTGTTCCGTCATCTGCGGGCTCCGTTCTACGCGTGGCGACGCGGTCCGTCGGGGTGCTGCGCAGGGCTTGCCGGCTCCGTCCGGAGTTCTTCGAGGGCGGCACCGAGACTGTTCAACGCCCTTGCCACGTGCGGTAGTTCCTCCGGCGTCGCCGAACCGAGGGATTCCGTCCGCTCCTCCTCGTCCGAGCCGAGCAGCGGGCCGGTGTCGAACCGGACGCGCAGGGCGCCGAGTTCGTCGCCGAAGCGGTGGCCGCCGGGGACGGGGGTGCCGAGCCGCCGGGTGAGGTGGTTCTCCAGCTCCATGGAGTCGGTGACCCCGCGGGCGGCCAGCCCGGCCCGCAACGGTCCGAGATCGGCGTAGAGATGGCGGCCCGCCTGCGGGGGGCGGGCGACGGCGCCGGCCGCGAGGGCGACGCGGTGCGCCGCGGCGGCCACCCGCCCGTGGAGTGCGGCGGCGCGGGCGGCGCGCACGACGACCTCCTCCGGTTCGTCGAGGGCGTGCGCCGCCGCGGGGGCGACGGGCCCGGTGACGACGGCACCGAGGGCGGTGAGGACGTCGAGGGTGCGGGCGCGGCGGTCGGTGTAGCGGTCGGCGCGGGAGGGGGCGGTGGGCGGGAATCGGGCCACCGCGCAGGGCCAGGCGGCGGGCGCGAGGGCGGCGCCGAGGTCGCACAGGACGGTGACGTCGTCCGGGCACATCTCGGCGGGGCTCAGGAGGACGGTGTCGTGGGGGCGGTGCAGGGTGTCGCGCCAGGTCTCGTCGCTGATGATGTGCAGGCCCTCTCCGACGGCGGCCTCGCAGGCCTCCCGGACCAGTTCGGGCGGGGCGACGGTGGCGGTGGGGTCGTCGGCGACGGAGAGCAGCAGCACCCGGGGCCGCCCGCCCTCGGCGCGGACCCGCCGGACGGTTTCGAGCAGGGCGTACGGGTCGGGTACGCCGCCGCACTCGGCGGGGGTGGGCACGTGGTAGGCGGGGCGGCCGAGGAGGCGGGCCTGCGGGGTCCACCACGGCGGGCAGGGCCGGGGCAGCAGGACGTCGCCGCCGTGCGCCGCGAGCAGGGCGAGGAGCAGGGGTGGCGCGCCGGGGGCGGCGACGACGTCCTCGGCGTGGGTGCGCAGGCCGCGGCGCCACCAGTAGCCGGCGGCGGCCTCGCGCAGGACGGGGCCGCCGCCGGGCGGTTCGACGCCGGTGCGGCCGGCGGACGCGGCGAGGATCGCGGCGAGGCCGGGGAGCACGGGCAGGTCCGGCTCCGGAGCCGGCGGTCCGTAGCGCACCGGTCCGCGCCCTTCCGGAGCCGTCTGCCGCATCTCCCGTACCTCCTGAGCACCGAGCGGCGCCTGGACGGCGCCCCAGTGCCTTTATACGGAGGATCGGGGTGATTCGCCCTTCAGGGGTGCGGATCAGGCGACGGTGACGGGGTGCCGCACGACCGCGTCGAAGAGGTACCCCTGGGTGTTGTGGACCGCGCGCTCGGGCTGGACGTTCCCGGCCTCGTCGGTGGTCCGGGAGAGCAGGGTCGCGGGCCCGGTGCGGTGCGGGCGCCACACCGTGCTCCAGCGGACCCAGCCGTTCCGCCGGGGCGCGTCGTGGAGCCGGGCGGGACGCCAGTGGGCGCCGCCGTCCGTGGAGACCTCGACCATGCGGACGGGTGCGTGGGCGGACCAGGCGCGGCCGGTGAGCCGATGCGTGCGGCCGGCCCGAAGGGTGGCGTCGAAGGGGAGTTCCCAGCCGCTCTTGAGGACCTGCCGGGAGATCGGGGCACTGCCCCCGGGCGGGTGGGCGGCGCCGAAGAGGCGGTAGTAGTCGGTGGACCAGGGCGAGGAGAGCGGGACGGTGGAGACCTCGATGTCGCCGAGCCACTTGATCGAGGCGATGCCCACCCAGGACGGCACGACGAGACGGACCGGGTACCCGTGGTCGTACGGGAGGGGCTCGCCGTTCATCTCGTAGGCGAGGATCACGTCGTCCAGTGCCTTGGCCACCGGCAGCGGACGGCGGACGCGGCCGAGGTTGACGCCGCCGGTGACGTACTCGTCGTCGAGCCCGCGGGGCTGTACGGCGACGGCGTCGGAGGCGATGCCGGCACGCCTCAGCACGTCGCGGAGGCGGGCGCCCCGCCAGCGGGCGGCCCCGACCGCGCCGAGGGTCCAGGCGGTGCCGGTCACGGCCTCGCCCTGCTGGGTGGTGTAGAGGCTGCGGCCGTTTCCGGCGCACTCGACGAGGGCCGTCCGGGTGACGGAGGGCAGGTCGCGGAGCTGTCCGTAGGTGAGGTGGACGGGCGCGCGGCCGTGCAGTCCGTCTCCCCAGAGGGTGAGCCGCCAGCCGGCGGCGTCGAGGACGGGGGTGCTGGTGTGGTTGCGGACGAAGAAGCGGTCGGCGGGGGTGAGGAGGCCGGTGTCCCCGAAGGCGTCGAAACGGGCCTCGGCGTTGGTGCCCCGGACGGTGAACAGCTCCGGAGGCAGGGGTTTGACGATGCCGGGCACGGTGGCGCCGGCGGCCTGCGGCGCGCCCGTCGCGTGCGCGGGTGCGGCGGTTGCCGCGAGGCCGCCGGCGGCGGGGACGGCGGCGAGCAGCTTCAGAAGGGAGCGGCGAGCGGGCGGGTGGGGCACGGGGACTCCTCGGCGCGTCGGGGGCGGCGGGCAGCACGCGGCGGGGGACGGCGGGACGAGGGGCGGCGACGGGAGCGGGGCCGTCGGATGGCGGGCCGATCCCGGGCCGGGTCCGGAGAGGAGCGTCGTCTGCCCGCAGGGCGGGGCCGCGGGCCAGGTGGGCTTTCCGGGCACAGCCTAGGGGCGGGAAGCCGCCGGGAACGGTCCGTTCACAGTGCCTTCATGTGACGGATCGTCATCTCTGTTGCGGCGGCCGGGGACGCCCCGCGTCGGCGCCGAGTGGGGGTATCGAGGACGGGTGCCGAGGGCGGGTGCGACGCGGTCCGTCGGGCGCGGCAGGCACACTGTTCGCATGCGTGACCTCCTCACCGTCCCCCTGCACAGCGAGCGGCTCGACCTGGTGCCGCTGCGGATCGACCACGCCGCCGAGATGGCCGCCGTTCTCGCCGACCCGGCGCTGTACGCGTTCACGGGCGGCGCGCCCGCCACCGTGGACGAGCTGCGGGCACGGTACGCGCGGATGCTCGCGGGGGCGCCCGACCCCGGTGTGGACTGGTGCAACTGGGTGCTGCGGCTGCGGGCGGACGGCACCCTGGCGGGCACCGTCCAGGCGACGCTCGCACCGGCCGGGGAGGCGGCTCCACCAGCCGGCCGGGAGCACACGGTCCCACCCGGCTCCCCCACGCCCCGCTCCGCCTCGCACGACTCCCCCGCACCCGGCGCCGCGCCGTCCGGTTCCGCGAGGGCGGCCGGGCGGGTCGCCGAGATCGCCTGGGTGGTGGGCACGGAGCGGCAGGGCCGCGGGCTCGCCTCCGAGGCCGCGCGGGCCTTGGTGGCCTGGCTGGGCACCCAGGACGTGTCCACGGTCGTCGCGCACGTCCACCCCGACCACCACGCCTCCGCGGCCGTCGCCGCCGCCGCCGGCCTCTCCCCCACCGCCGGCCGGCAGGACGGCGAGGTCCGCTGGGAACTGGACCTCCCCCGCGCCTGAGACGCCACGGGCGTCCGCACGGGGCCGGTCATCAGAGACGCACCCTGACGACGCCGCCCGCCCGGGGCCGGTCGTCCGAGACACACCCCGGCGACGCCGCTCGCCGGGGGCCGCCTGCACGCACCCGCGGCCCTCGCACGCTCGCACCCGCGACGAGCACACCCGCACCACCGCGTCATGCCCAGAATGGCCGCATGCAGATACAGCAGGCGCTCCCCTCCGACGCGGCGGCCCTCGCCACCGTCCACGTACGGTCCTGGCAGGCCGCCTATCGCGACCTCCTCCCCCGGCCCTATCTCGATGGCCTCGACGTCGGGGAACGCACCACGGTCTGGCGCGAGCGCCTGGAGGCGCCCAGGCGCCCCACGGTCCTGGTGGCGCGGGACGCCGACGGCCGGCTGACGGGCTTCTGCTCCACCCGGGCCTGGCCGGGCACGGACCTCGACCCGGCCACGACCGGCGAGATCGCCGCGCTCTACGTCCTGCCGGAGGCATGGCGGGCGGGCGTGGGCCGGGCCCTGCTGGCCGCCTCGGTCGAGTCGCTCACGGCCGCGGGGTTCCGGGAGGCCGCGCTCTGGGTCCTCGCGGGCAACACCCGGGGGCGCGCCTTCTACGAGGCCGCCGGCTGGGAGCCGGACGGCACGGTCGCCACCGAGACGACCGGGGGTCGCGAACTCGACGAACTCCGTTACCGGCGGGCCCTGTTCACCTGACCAGCTGTCCAAGATACGAGATCGGGGTCTCACTATTCGGCGGAGCGGCGTACGGTGGCCGCACCACCCACACGAGGGAGTCAGGTCATGACGCACGCCTCCGAGCAGTCCACCCCCCGCGAGACCGCCGTCTACACGCACGGCCATCACGAGTCGGTGCTCCGCTCGCACAGCTGGCGGACCGCCGCGAACTCGGCGGCCTACCTGATCCCCGAACTGCGCCCCGGTCTGGACGTGCTGGACGTCGGCTGCGGGCCGGGCACCATCACGGCCGACCTGGCGGCGCTGGTCGCGCCGGGCCGGGTCACCGCCGTCGACGCGGCCCCGGACGTGCTGGACAGGGCGCGCGCGGTCGCGGACGAACGCGGCCTGAAGAACGTCGAGTTCACCGTCGCCGACGTCCACGCCCTGGACTTCCCGGACGACTCGTTCGACGTCGTCCACGCCCACCAGGTCCTGCAGCACGTCGGTGACCCGGTACAGGCGCTGCGCGAGATGCGCCGGGTCTGCCGCCCCGGCGGAGTGGTCGCCGCCCGGGACAGCGACTACGGGTCCTTCACCTGGTTCCCGGAACGGCCGGCACTGGACGCCTGGCAGGCCCTGTACCGACGGGTGGCCCGGGCCAACGGCGGTGAACCGGACGCCGGCCGGCGCCTGTTCTCCTGGGCGCGCCGGGCCGGCTTCACGCAGGTCACGACCACCGCGGCGACCTGGTGCTTCGCCCAGCCGGACGAGCGGGCCTGGTGGAGCGGGCTGTGGGCGGACCGTACGACCGAGTCCGTCTACGCGGAACTGGCGGTGGACGGCGGCCACGCGACCTCCGAGGACCTGGCGGAGATCGCCGAAGCCTGGCGGGAGTGGGGCCGTCAGGAGGACGCGTGGTTCATGGTCCCGCACGGCGAGATCCTGTGCCGGGTCTCCTGACCCGCCCCACGTCGACGGCCCGGCCGGGAGGGCGACCCCTCCCGGAGCCGGTCCCGGCGGACGCCACCACCCGTCCCGGGCCGTCAACTACGCTGATCCGTATGGAGATTCTTGGCACAACGCTGCGCATCTGCGTCGACGATCTCGACTCGGCCGTGCTCTTCTACGAGCGCCTCACCGGGGGCCGCGCCCAGCGGTTCGAACGGGGAGGCGTCTCGGTCGCGGCCGTCGGCTGCTTCCTCCTGATGAGCGGTCCGGAGTCGGAGCTGGAGGTCCTGCGGAAGGTCGCGGCGACCATCTCCGTCGAGGACCTGGACGTCGCGTTCACCGCACTGACCGAGGCCGGGGCCAAAATCGTCGCCGGACCGGTGCCGACCCCGGTGGGCCGCAACCTCATCGCGGTCCACCCGGACGGCTCCGTCTTCGAGTACGTCGACCTCCGCTCCTGACCCGCCGTCGGGCCCGCGCCCCTCAGGGGCGCATCCGGAAGTCGTAGCGCTCCGGGAGGGGTTCGTCGGTGAGGGCGGACCAGACCTCGCCCAGCTCCTCGGCACCCTCGCGCAGGTCCGCCACCTCGAAGCCCGCGTCGAAGACGGCGCGGGCCTCGCTCCGGCGGCCCTCGGCGAGCAGCAGTCGCGCCTCCAGGAACCGGAAGGCGCCCTGTTCCCGCGCCCGTTCGGGGAGCCGGTGCCAGAGCGCACGGCCCTCCTCGACCCGGCCGACGGCGAGGTGCGCGACGACCGCCTCCCGGCCGAGGGCGGCGGCCACGGCCTCCTCGCCCTCAGGCAGGGCGTCGAAGGCCTCCGCCAGGCGTTCGGCGGCGCGGACCGGATGCCCGCCCTCCTGGTCGGCGACGGCGAGACAGTAGAGCAGCGGCCAGCGCACCGGCGTCCCGGCCAGGCCCCGCTCCCAGCTGCGGACGGCCTGGGCGAGGTCGCCGGCGTGCCACTGCGCGAGGCCGAGGTGGTACTCGGTCCGGGGATCGGCGGGCGCGGTCTCCAGCATGTCCCGCCAGGGATCCGCCACGAGCGGGGGACCGGGCACCACGGACTCGCCCCACGGCGGCAGGACCCCGGTGCGGAGCAGCTCCAGCCAGGGCTTCTGCTCCTCGCCCAGCGTGGAGGCGGGGAACGGCGTGCCGGGCAACACGTATGCCCCGCGCAGGACTTCGAGGGCACCCCAGCCCGAGCCCGCGGCCAGCGGGGTGACCGGCTCGGCGTCGGCCGGCCCGTCCCGCCACGTCCGGTACGCGGCCTCCACGGCCGCGCGCGGCAGGACCTCCTCCAGTCGCGCCTCGACCCCGGCCCGCGCCGCGGCCCAGTCGTCGCCGCGCGCCTCGGCCGCCTCGGTCGCGAGCGGACCGTAGACCTCCAGCCAGCTGAGCTCCTCGCCGCCCTCCAGCCTGACGTGCTCCAGCTGGGTACGGGCGAGTCCGGCCTGGATCTCCGCGTAGCCGGGTGCCCCGGGTTCGGTGAGCCACCGCTGCCAGCGCCGTCCGCCGGCGGCCGTGCCCCAGAGGAACAGCTTGCGGCCGCGCAGCAGGTCCGTGGACGTCTGGACGAGTCCGGCGCCGCTGTCGTCCAGGGCGGCGATCCAGCGCCGCTGGGTGTCCGCGAGTTCGTAGAAGTAGTCGGCGGGCAGGGTGCTGCGCAGCGGCACGGTGCGGTCGGTGCCGTCCTCGGTGCGCGGGACGGGTACCCGACGGAGTCCGCGTTCGTGGCCGTGGTGCCAGGCGGAGTCGGCGGGGGCGATGACGCGCCGGTCCTCGGGCACGGCGGTGTTGGTCCACCAGTAGACGGGGACGGGCCGCTCGTGCGGGTTGCGGATCCGTATGCCGACGTGGAGGAAGTCGGAGTCCTCGGGGAGCCACAGGTCGACCTGGAAGGGCAGGTCCCGCAGGCGTTCCCATTCCCAGAGCCGGACCATCTCGCCCCCGTCGGGGGCGGGGACGACGGCGGCGTGCAGCGGCGCGCAGGAGAGGGTGGTGTGTCCGGTCGCGCCGATGTTCCACTCGATGCCGCCGGCGAACCAGGCGCCGTTGAGCGCGAACGCGGCCGGCTGGAACACCGGGTTGCGGTGGACCAGTTCGCGTCCGGTGGGCTTGTGGTGCAGCGAGTGGACCCGGCCGCCGAGACCGGGCAGGACGGTGACCCGGAGCCGGTCGTTCTCGATCACGACGGCGTCGAGGGCCGTGGGGGTGCGGTCGCGTCCGTAGCCGTCGCGGACCCGCGTCGGCAGCAGGGTGCGCAGGGGTGCGTAGTGCAGCTGACGGGCCATGTCGCGGGGCATGTCCGCCGTGGCGCGCGCGTCGACGGAGTGCGCCGTGTCGAGGGTCCGCAGGGCCGGCAGGGGGTTGTCCGGGCCCAGGGGGGCCGCGGGCAGGGTCAGTACGGCACGTCGTACGGTCGTCATGTCGACCATGGAACACGGCGGTTCGACGGCTGACCAGGGGCGCTGTGCGTCAGTCTTCGGTAAAGGCCGCCACCACGGCGTCGGTCAGGAGGGCGCCGGCCGTGCCGTCCGGGTCGAGGTCGGGATCGTAGATGGTGATGTTGAGCCCGGCGCACCGTTCGGAGCGCACCAGGGGGCTCAGCAGCGCGACGAGTTCGTCGGGGAGGAGTCCGTCGGGGTCGGGGCTGTCGACGGCCGGCATCACGGAGGGGTCGAGGACGTCGGCGTCGAGATGGACCCAGAAGCCGTCGAGGGCCGGGGTCTCCAGGCTGAGGGCGGTGGCGGCGGCGAGTTCGGCCGGGCCCCAGGAGCGCAGTTCGGAGACGGTCACGAGGGGGACCTTCAGCGCGCGCAGGCCGACGACCTCGGGATCGTCGCGGTAGGCGTCGCGGATGCCGAGGAGGCGGACGTCCTCGTCGCGCAGGTAGGGCCGCAGCCCTTCGAGGTCCGTGAGGTCGTCCTGGCCGCGGCCGGTGGCGAGCGCCAGCTCCTCGCCGGCGGCGGCGCCGACCCGGTCGGAGTTGCCCGGATGGCGGAAGTCCGGGGATGCGTCGACGGCGGCGAGTCCGTAGCGGCCGACGCGGCGCAGGGCGAGGGAGGCGCCGAGCTGGACGGAGCAGTCGCCGCCGAGGACGACGGGGAGGTCACCGGCCCGCACGTGCCGCTCGATGCGGTCCGCGAGGGTGCGGGTGTAGCGGGCGAGAGGGGCCGCGTGGAAGACCCCGTCGCCCTCCTGCCAGTCGCCCCGGTCGTAGCGGGGCGGGACGACGACGCCGCCCTCGAAGGCGCCGAGCCGTTGCACGATCCGCTGTTCGCGCAGGGCGCCCGCGAGCTTGTGGCAGCCGGGGACGGTGCCGGGGGCGGGCGGTCGCAGACCGAGGTTCGAGGGGGCGTCGATGACGACGATATTCCGCATGCGGGCCATCCTCACCCCCGTAGTCTGGATCTTCAATGACGCGGGCGGGACCCGCGGCGAGCAGATGAGGACGCGAGGGATGAGTACGCAGCACACCTACCGGGTGATCGTGCGCGGGACGTTCGACGGGCTGTCGGCGGAGAGCCGGGAGCGGCTCCTCGCCGAGGTGGAGGCGCACGGGCTGACGGCGATGCAGTTCACGACGGAGGGGTCGCTGGCGTACGACCGCACGCTCAAGCACTTCTCGTACCGCCTGGTCGTCGTCTCGGACGCCGCGGACGGCGAGGAGATGGCGGCGGCGCTCGCCGAGGACCGGGTGGAGACGGCGCTGGCGGGGCTGGGGCACGGCCACGGTCCGCTGAAGTCCACGGTGACAGACATGGACACGATGAAGATCAACCGCAAGCGCTGACGGATGCCCCGCGCCGGAGAACGCCCCCGTCCCGCCGGCGCGACGACCGGGGGGCAGGACGGGGCGGGGTGGGGCACGGGGGCGCGGCGCGGGGACGGGTGGGACCCGGGTCTCGACCCGCGGGACGGACGCGGGCCTCTCAGGAGCGCGGGGCCGTGATCGCCCATCGTTCGTGGTCGCGCCAGGCGCCGTCGATGAAGAGCAGCTCGGGCGAGAAGCCCTCCAGCCGGAAGCCCGCCCGGCGGACGAGCGCGCGGGAGGCGGCGTTGCCGGGTTGGATGTCGGCCCCGAGGCGGTGCAGGCCCAACGGGCCGAAGGCGTACGGGAGGACGAGTCCCAGCGCCTCGGTCAGCATCCCGCGGCCGGCGGCGTGGGCGAAGGCGCCGTAGCCGAGGGCGCCGCTGAGGAAGGCGCCGCGGACGATGTTGTTGATGTTGACGAAGCCGGCGATCCGGCCGTCCGCGGTGTGGTCGCAGACCAGGAACCCGGTCTTCGCGGGGTCCTCGGTGAGGGCCCGGAGGTAGGCCGCGTACGCCTCGGAGTGGTCGGGCGGGAAGAGCCAGGGGCGGTGCAGCGCTCGGCTCTCGCGGGCCCGGGCGGTGAACTCCCCGGCGTCCTCCGGGCGGTAGGGCCGCAGCCCCACGCGCGGGCCGGTGGCGAGGTAGGGCGCGCGGTCGTCGGACATGCGCTCAGGCTAACGGCCCTTCGCGGGTGCGCGCCGGGGAGCAGGGCGGAGGGGGAACGGCGTCATCGGCGGGCGGAGGTGACCTTCGGGGGGCAGCTCTCGCCCTTCTTCACGACGCCGATGACGGCCGTGGTCCGCCGGTCGAGCTCGATGCCGGGCGCCGGGTACTGGGTGCACACCTGCCAGCGCGACGGCCAGAGCACGCGCCGGTCGCGCCCGCTCACGTCGTGGACGTCGACCCGCGTGCGGTGGTCGAGGGTGGTGAAGACCCGCCACAGGCCCCGGCCCAGCACATCCGGCATCGAGGGGGGCTCGTCCGCCTCCACCGCCTCCGCCGAGCTCACCGCCACCGCGGCGAGCGCCACGGCCACCCCGGCGCCGAAGACCAGGGTCCGCCTCATGCGCGCCGCCGGCCGGCGCCACGGGATCCGCGCGCAACCCGGTCCGTGCCCGATGTCTCCCTGCGCCATTCCCGGCCCTCTTCTCCGTCGTAGGCGGCCCGCCGCCCGTGGGACCAGGATGGGGGGATCGGCCGCCACCGGGGCGTTGGAGGGGGCCGTACGGGTGAGCGCGGCCGGGGCCGTACGAGCCGGCGCGGCACCCGGCGGGGCGGGGCCGTACGAGCCGGCGCGGCACCCGGCGCGGCTGCGTCCCTGCAGTCGACGCCGATCTCGGGGCTTCACTTGTCAGACAACCAGGAGGCATCCTCGCCTGGCTCTACGCGCGTCACGGACGATACCCGCTGCTGAACGGCCCGGGGCGGCGTTGCCCCTCGGGAACAGGTCGGCTTAGCCTGCCGACAGGTGAGCCGACAGGTGAGCCGCCAAGCGGAGCGAGGACGGGCAGTGGCAGTCAGCGGACAGCGGCGACGACCGGTCGTGGTGCTCTACGAACGGATCGCGGACGCCATCCACGACGGCGTCTACCCGCCGGGTTCGACCCTCCCCTCCGAACCGAAGCTCGCGGCCGAGCTCGGCGTCAGCCGGCCCGCCCTGCGCGAGGCGCTGCTGCTGCTCCAGGAGGACGGCCTGCTGTCGGTGCGGCGCGGTGTCGGCCGGACCGTCAACGACCACCCGCCGCGGCGCGGATTCGAGCAGATCCAGCCGCTGGAGGAACTGATCGGGGCCGGTACCCCGCTGCGGGTGCGCGCGCTGCTGCGGACGGTCGAGGAGCCCACCGACTTCACCACCCAGCACCTGCTCGCGTCCGCCCGGGCCGAGCTGCGCTTCTGGGAGACGATCCTGACCGGCGAGGGGGCCGCGGCGGCGCTCAGCCACGAGTGGGCCGCCGCCGACGACGTGCTGGACCGGGCCCATCCGGACTTCGCCCGGGCGCTGCGCGAGGAGCCCGCGCCCGAGCGGACCTCGATGCTCGCCGTGCTCGTCGCCGCCTCGCGCGGTGTGCCGCTGGAGGCGCACAGCAGCGTCACCGCGACCCTGCTCGGCCAGCGGCGCGGAAAGCAGCTCGGCCGGCCGGCCGACACCCCCGCGGTCCTGGTCACCCAGGTGGTACGGGCCGGCGAGACCCCGGTCCTGGCGGCCAAGCACATGCTCCCGACAGGGGCGCCCGCCCTGCCCGTCCTCCAGTCGAACTGAGCGTCCGCCCGGCCCTCCGCGCCCCCTGTCAGGACCGTCACAGCCGCGGGAGCTGCCCGTGGCGTACACTTCCGCGCCATGCACTTGTCTGACAACTCTGCCACCGCTGCCGAGACCCCTGCCCGCACCCCCGTGGCCGAGTGGATCCGGCGTGCTCCCAAGGCGGTCCTCCACGACCACCTCGACGGCGGCCTGCGTCCCACCACGATCGTCGAGCTGGCGC
The DNA here is from genome assembly GCF_050917515.1 of Streptomyces sp. JL2001. Classification (NCBI taxonomy): domain Bacteria; kingdom Bacillati; phylum Actinomycetota; class Actinomycetes; order Kitasatosporales; family Streptomycetaceae; genus Streptomyces; species Streptomyces sp. JL2001. The sequence goes on from NZ_CP169421.1 coordinate 1,535,815, forward strand.
GCGCCTGCGGCTACACCGCGCTGCCGACCGAGGACCCGGCCGCGCTCGCGATCTGGTTCCGGGACGCCGCCGACTCCGGTTCGCTGGAGCGGTACCTGGAGACCTTCGCCCACACCTGCGCGGTGATGCAGACCCGCGAGGCACTGTTCCGGATCGCGGCCGAGTGCGCCGAGGACCTGGCGGCCGACGGCGTCGTCTACGCCGAGATCCGCTACGCCCCCGAGCAGCACCTCGACGGCGGGCTGACCCTCGACGAGGTGGTCGAGGCCGTGAACGACGGCTTCCGCGAGGGCGAGCGTCGCGCCGGCGGCCGGATCACGGTCCGCACGCTGCTCACCGGCATGCGCCACACCGACCGCTCGCTGGAGATCGCGCAGCTCACGGTCGCCCACCGCGAGAACGGGGTGGCTGGCTTCGACATCGCCGGCGGCGAGGTCGGCAACCCGCCGGCCCGCCACCTGCCGGCGTTCCAGCACCTGAAGCGGCACAACTGCCACTTCACCATCCACGCCGGCGAGGCCGTCGGGGCGGAGTCGATCCACGAGGCCGTGCAGGTCTGCGGCACGGAGCGGATCGGCCACGGCGTGCGGATCACCGACGACATCGGCGAGGACGGGACGCTCGGCGACCTGGCCGCGTACGTCCGGGACAACCGCATCGCGCTGGAGGTCTGCCCGACCTCCAACCTCCAGACGGGCGCGGCCAAGGACTACGCCTCGCACCCGATCGAGGAGCTGCGCCGGCTCGGCTTCCGGATCACCCTCAACACGGACAACCGGCTGGTCTCCGGCACGACCATGAGCGAGGAGTTCCAGCACATGGCGGACGCGTTCGGCTACGGCCCCGAGATCTTCGAGGAGTTCACGGTCGCGGCGCTCGACGCCGCGTTCCTGCCGCTGCCCGAGCGGCGCCGCCTGATCGCCGAGGTCGTCCGCCCGGGCTACGCGAGCCTGACCTCGGCGTAGGCCCGGGCGGGGCGAGACCCGGGGCGGGGGCGACGGGCGGGCGGGGTGAGACCCGGGCAGGGCGAGAACCTGGGCAGGGCAAGGGCCCAGGGCGGGGCGCGGCCGACAGGATCCCTGTCGGGACGAAGGGGGCCCGTGCCGGCCTCTTGCCGGCGGCCGACACGGGGCGGCCGGCGGCCGGGGGGCGGGCGGGGTTACAGCAGACCGGGCGACGGCGGGAGCGGCTGGCAGGGGCGACGGTCGGACGGGCGACAACGGGGCGAGGCACGGACGGGAGGGCCGACGAGGGGCGAGGCGCAATCGCGGCACACGGCCTTGGGGGCGGGGCCTGGGGTCTTGGGCTCGGGGCTCTTGCCGGCTTCTGGTGGTTGGCCGCCCTCTCTCCGAGTGTGGCGGGTTACGGCGCCGCTTCAAGGGCGCTCCTTCGTCGCGTCGGCTTCGCCGATTTCGCTTCGCTCCACCCTTGACCCGTCGCCTTCACCCGCCTTTTCACACTCGGAGGGCGGCCCGGGGGGATGGGCCCAGGCGAGGGGCCGGCGGGGCGCGCAGCGCCGTCGGCCCCCGTCGGCTCCGGGGGTGGTCCAGCGCAGCCATTGAATGGGGTGACCCGGCACGGCTTAGCGGCAATCCCTAGCCCATTGGCGGAGATTCATGCCCCGCTGGTCACTCTCCGGTGGTGGGTGAAGCCGAATCCGAGAGCCCTTGGAGGATCGACGCCTCAAGCCGGCCGCCATCGAGTCCGGTGTCGATCCTTCGCCGGCGAGTGGGACTCCCGAATGACGCTACGGCGTACATTACCTGCGGTAACCCAGACGAGATAAGGGACTTCACGGGCATATCGGACTCTCAGGGAGCTTAATGTACGCCTTAGCGTCATTGAGCAGCCGATCCCAGACCCGCGATGGGATGGGTGGGGCAGATGGGACTCCCCTGACCCGAACTGGCGATGACGGCTCGGGGTTCGGCTTCACCCCCACCGGACATTGACCAGCGGGGCATGAATCCCAGCCGAGAAACGAGCGGCATCCGCTAAGCCCTGCTCAGCCGCCCCATTCAATGGGTGCGGGAAGCCACCCCAAGGCCGACGGACGCCGACGGCGCCCGAGAGGTACCGGGCCCCGGAGCGGATGCCCCTCCCCGGGCCGCCCTCCGAGTGTGAAAAGGCAGCCGGGGCCGGGCGGTCAAGGGTGGGCGCAGCCCATCGCGCAGCGACGCGACGAAGGAGCGCCCTTGAGGGCACGGACCCGGCTGCCACACTCGGAGAGAGGGCGGCCAACCACCAGAAGCCACCCAAGACCGGCCCACCCCAAGCGCCAGGACCCGCACCCCCCAAGACCGCCCAGGCCCCCGCCACCTCACGCGACCCGGCGGGCCGCGCGGGCCGCCGTCGCCCGGCGGAAGGCGTTCTGGCTCCGCTCCCAGGGCTCCTGCCCGCTCGTCGTCCCGGTGGCGAGCGCGAGCAGGTGCGGCGTGAGCGCCGCGGAGAAGTCACGGCTCGACTCGACGGGCAGCAGCGTGGCCAGGTTGTCGATGGCGATCACGTCCAGCGGGCGTCCGGTGCCGGGCAGTCGCCGCACCGGCCGGTCCCAGTCGGTGAGCCGGTCGTAGACCGGGACCGCGTCGAAGGGCGAGCCGAGGTCGCAGCTGACGTCGCACAGCAGGGACAGTCTGCGTCCCGGCACGCCCAGGTCCGCCCTGGTCAGGAAGGGCGGGACCGGGTGGTCGGGGCCGATCGCGTGGATCAGTACGTCGTGGGCGAGCAGCCGCCCGCGCGGCAGGGGCGCGGTGTCCTGCGGCCCCCAGCCGGTCGTGTCGACGTCCGCCTCGGCGAGGGCGTCCCGGGCTCCTCGCCCGCAGCGGCCGTCCGCCCCGGTGACGAGCACGCGGACGGCTCCCCCGCTCACGGCGCGTCCCGCGCGGGTGGACTGCCGGCAGAGCCGCAGGCTCGCGTCCAGTTCCGGTCGGGACAGCGGGCCCACGGGCGGGGTGAGCAGCCCGGCGCGGTGGAGGACGGCCAGGGCGGCGCCCGCGTAGCCCGCCCAGTAGCCGAAGGCGGCGAGGCGTGCGCCCTTGCCGTCGACCAGGTGCTCCAGGTCGAGCAGTTCCCCGCCGCCCGCCGCGAAGCGCTCGAGCAGCGCGGCGCCTGCCGGCCGGCCCCGGTAGGCGTGTCCGAAGAAGACGTGCCGGTGGCGCAGGGGCCATGGTTCCGCGGGCGGCTCGCCCAGCCCGAGCACCCAGTCCCCCGGCGGTGCCTTGGTCCAGCTCCCGGGGGGTACGACGCGGCAGCCGGCGGCCGCGTACTCCCGGGCCGGGAAGGCGCGCCGGGACGATGTCTCCACCACCAGGTCGAACCCCGCGTCGATCAGCCGCCGCGCGTCCTCGGGAACGATCGGGGCGCGCCGCTCGGACTGCCTCGCTTCGTGCCGCATCCACCAGCGCATGGCACGAGCACCTCCAGCCTCTCTCCTACGAGGGAAGCACCTGTGACCCGCCCGCGCGACAGGAGGCCCGGCCGGTGGTCAGGCGAGCGCGGGCACCTCGAGCGTCAGGGTGCGCGCGTCCGCGTCCAGCACGCCGGGTACCCCGAGGGGTACGGTCAGCGCCGTGGCGCTGTGCCCGAAGCCCAGCTCCTCCACCACCGGCACGCCCAGCGGGGCCAGCCGGTCGGCGAGGACCGCCCGGACGTCCTCGTAGGGCCCGCATTCCTCCCAGGAGCCGAGGGCGATGCCCGCGACCCCGTCGAGCAGGCCGGAGCGCAGCAGCTGGGTGAGGATCCGGTCGAGCCGGTACGCCTCCTCTCCCACGTCCTCCAGGAGGAGCAGGCCGCCCCGTGTGGTGGGGCGGGCGTGCGGGGTGCCGATGTCGGCGGCGAGGAGGCTGACGCAGCCGCCGAGGGTGACGCCGTGGGCCCGTCCCGGCGCCATCGTCCGGGCCGTCTCCGGGGCGAGTGTCCGGACGGACTCGGGTTCGAAGAGCGTGGCCCGCAGGGATTCCTGCGTGCGGGGGTCCTTCAGGAAGGTGGCCGCGGCGACCATCGGGCCGTGCAGGGTGACCAGTCCCGCGCGGACGGCGAACGCCTCGTGCAGGGCGGTGACGTCGCTGTAGCCGACCAGCACCTTGGGGCCGGCCGCGCGGATCGCCGGCCAGTCGAGGAGGTCCACCATGCGCTGGGCGCCGTAGCCGCCGCGGGCGCACAGGACGGCGGTCACGGTGGGGTCGCACCACGCTTCCTGGAGGTCGCGGGCCCGTGCCTCGTCGGTGCCGGCGAGGTAGTCGAAGCCGGGGTGCCGGTCCAGGACGTGGGGGGCGACCACGGGCTGGAGGTCCCAGTCGCGCAGGATGTCGAGACCGGCGGCGAGGCGCTCCTCGGGGATCGGTCCGCTGGGTGCGACGACGGCGACGCGGTCGCCGGCGCGCAGCCGTGGGGGCCGGGTCAGGGGGCGGACCCGGTCCGCCGGGTTCGCCGTCATTTCCGCAGCTCCAGGCGGGGGACGTCGGTCCGTTCGATGCCGAAGGTCTGCGCGTAGAGGGAGAGTTCGGCCTCCAGGGCGCGGATCAGGGTGCCGGCGAGCCGGAAGCCGTGGCTCTCGCCCTCGAAGGCGATGTACGCGTGCGGGACGCCCCGGCCGGCCATCCGGGCGAGGAACCGCTCGCTCTGGGCGGGCGGGCAGATGACGTCGTCGAGGCCCTGGAGCAGCAGGAAGGGGGCCGTGATCCGGTCGACGTGGTCGATGGGCGAGCGTTCCCGGTAGCGGGCGGGCACTTCGTCGACCGGTCCGATCAGGGAGTCGAGGTAGCGGGATTCGAAGTCGTGGGTCTCGTCGGTGGCCCAGCCGAGCAGGTCGAGGATGGGGTAGATGATCGTGCCGCAGGCGTAGAGGTCGCTGGTGACCAGCGAGGCGGCCGTTGTCCAGCCGCCGGCGCTGCCGCCGCGGATGGCCAGCCGGTCCGGGTCGGCGGTGCCCTCGGCGGCGAGGGCCTCGGCGACGGCCGCGCAGTCCTCGACGTCGACGACGCCCCACTGCTCGCGGAGCCGTTCGCGGTATTCCCGGCCGTAGCCCGTCGAACCGCCGTAGTTGACCTCGGCGACGCCGATGCCCCGGGAGGTGAAGTAGGCGATTTCCAGGTCCAGGACGAGCGGGGCGTGTCCGGTCGGTCCGCCGTGGGCCCACACCACGTAGGGCGGCAGTTCGTCGTCGGGGGCGATGCGGTCCGGGTTGTGCGGGGGGTAGACGTGCGCGTGGATCTCGCGGTCGTCGGGCCCGTGGAAGGTGCGGATCAGGGGTTCGGGGTAGTACGAGGGGTCGACGGGGTCGTCGTGGGGTGAGCCGACGACCCGCGTCCGGCCGGTGCGGGTGTCCAGTTCGACGACCTCGTAGGCGCTGCGGGGGCTGGCCGCGACGCCGACGACCCGGGTGCCGCGTACGGCGAGGGTGGGGGCCCATTCGGTCCAGGGGCCGGCGGCGTCGACGAGTTCGCCGCTCTGCGGGTCCAGTATCCCGAGGGCGGTGGCGCCCTTGCCGTGGATGACGGCGATCAGGCCGTCGTCCAGCGGCTGGAACCAGCAGTGGCCGATCTTCCACAGCGGGCCGCCGAACTCCTCGGGCCGCGGGCAGAGCGGGAGGGTCTCCCCGTCGGCGGAGGTGCGGTAGAGGTTCCACCAGCCGCTGCGGTCGCTGACGTGCAGGAGGCTGCCGTCGGCGGTCCAGCCGACCTGCGGGATCGACTCCTCGGGCCCGCCGGCGACGGTCCGCGCCCCGGTGAAGTCGCCGTCGGGGGTGACGTCGGCGAGCAGCACCTCCGTGCCGTCCCAGGGCATCCGGGGGTGGTCCCAGGCGATCCAGGCGACCTGCCGGCCGTCGGGGGAGAGCCGGGGTCCGGTGACGAAGCGGTGCCGTCCGTCGGAGAGTTCCCGCACGGCGGAGCGGTCGTCGGCCGCCGAGCCGTCCAGCGGTACAGCGGCGATGACCCGGCGGACGTCGGTGGGCGCGGGGCCGGTGAACTCCTCCAGGACGCACCAGACCTCGTCGCGGTCGGGGTGGATCACGGGGTCGGCCCAGCGCAGGCCGCCGCCGGTGTCCGAGACGGGGGTGAGGGGGCGGGGTTCCGGCGGGCCGTCGCCGGGGTGGTCGGGCTCGTACGCGTAGAGCCGCTGGTCGGGCAGGTGGCTGAAGACGACGAGGGGGCCGTCGTCCCGGCGGGCCCGGCCGGCCCAGGGCTGTCCGCCGTATTCGACGACCCTGCTGCGGATGTTCCAGGGGGCGGGCAGCACCGACTTCTCCGTGCCGTCGGCCGTGCGGCGGATCAGGGCGCGCCGGCCGCCTTCGGAGGGGCGCGGTGCGGTCCACCACACCTCGTCGCCGACGGTGCCGACGTACTCGGGTCGTCCGTCGTGCGAGGCGGCGAGCGCGGCGCCGATCGGTGACGGCCAGCTGCCGTAGCGGCCGGTGGGTACCATGTCGACTCCCCCTAGGCGGACTGCAGATAGTGGTCGAGTACGCGGACGCCGAAGTGGAGGGCGTCCACGGGGACGCGCTCGTCGACGCCGTGGAACAGGGCGGCGTAGTCCAGGTCCGGGGGCAGTTTGAGCGGCGAGAAGCCGTAGCCGGTGATGCCGAGGCGGGAGAACTGCTTGGCGTCGGTGCCGCCGGACATGGTGAAGGGGACGACGTGCCCGTCCGGGTCGAAGCGCTCGACGGCGGCCCGCAGTCCGGCGAAGGTCGGTGAGTCGACCGGTGCTTCCAGGGCGACCTCGCGGTGGTGGAACTCCCATGCGACGTCGGGGCCGGTGAGCTGGTCCATGGTGGCGGCGAACTCCTCGTCGCCGCCGGGGAGCGTCCGCCCGTCGACGTACGCGACGGCGTGCCCGGGGATCACGTTGACCTTGTAACCGGCTTCCAGCATGGTCGGGTTGGCGCTGTTGCGGACGGTCGGTTCGACGAGGGCGGCGGCCGGGCCGAGCGCGGCGAGGAGCGCGTCGACGTCGAGGCCGGGTGCGCTCACGTCGGTCTCGACGCCGTACAGCGCGGCGAGTTCGCGGAGTGCGGCGCGGACGGTCGGGGTGAGGCGGACGGGCCAGGTGTGGGCGCCGATGCGGGCGACGGCGGCGGCGAGCCGGGTGACGGCGTTGGCGGTGTTCACCTTCGAGCCGTGGCCGGCCCGGCCGTGGGCGGTGAGCTTGAGCCAGGCGGTGCCCCGCTCGCCGGCCGCGATCGGGTAGAGCGTCATACCGGGCTCCGGGTGGAAGCTGAACGCCCCGGATTCGCTGATGCCTTCGGTGCAGCCCTCGAAGAGGCCGGGGTGGTGGTCGGCGAGGAAGCCGGAGCCGTCCTCGGCGCTGGCCTCCTCGTCGGCGGTGTAGGCGATGACGATGTCGCGGCGGGGCCGGACGCCCCGGCGGGCCCAGGAGCGGGCGACGGCGAGGACCATCGCGTCCATGTTCTTCATGTCGACGGCTCCGCGCCCCCACACCACTCCGTCGCGGACCTCGCCGGAGAAGGGGTGCACCGTCCAGTCGGCCGGCTCGGCGGGGACCACGTCGAGGTGGCCGTGGACGAGGAGGGCGTCGGCGGACGGGTCGGTGCCCTCGATCCTGGCCACCACGTTGGTGCGGCCCGGTGTCCGCTCCAGGAGGACGGGCTCCAGGCCGGCGGCGGCGAGGCGTTCGGCGACGTACTCGGCGGCGGGACGTTCGCGGCAGTCCCCGCCGCCCCGGTTCGTGGTGTCGATCCCGATCAGCTCGGAGGTGAAGGTGACCACCTCGTCGAGCGCCGTGTCGTCGACCGCCGTGGGTGTCCGGTCCGTCCGCGTGGGCGACTCAGCCATACTGCTCCTCCACCGCGGCCGAGACGATGGTCGTGACCGCTTTGAACGTGCGAATGCTCTCGTACATGGTCGCGCCGGTGTAGGCGACCCGGCGTTCTCCGCCGCGCGCCACGCCGGGCACCACCGTGGCGGCGGCCGCCAGGTGCTCGGCGTCGAACTCCAGCTCCACGGTGAACGGCCCGCCGCGCACCGGCTCGTGGCGTACGGCGAGAGCGGTCGCCGCCTTGGCCGCGGAGCGGATCTCGGCCGCCGTCCGCTTCGGGGTGCGGCAGACCGCGGCGTACCTCGACACGTGGTCCTTCACGGCGACCTTGTGTGCCTCGGGCGCGTACCCGAGCGCGTCCTCGCAGGTGAGGTCGTCGCCGGTGACCAGGACGACCGGCACTCCGTACTCGGCGACGACATGGGCGTTGAGCAGGCCCTCGCTCGCCCGCTCGCCGTCGAGCCACACCCCGGTGATGGAGTTGGCGAGATAGGTGTGGGCGAGGACGCCTTCGGTGCCGGCGCCCGTGTGGTAGCCGACGAACGCGATGCCGTCGACGTCGCCGTGCTGCACGCCCTCGACCATGGAGAGCGACTTGTGCCGTCCGGTGAGCATCTCGACGCGCTCGTCGAGCTGTTCCAGGAGGAGGTTGCGCATGGTCCAGTGCGCCTCGTTGACGAGCACCTCGGTGGCACCGCCGTCGAAGAAGCCGAGCGCCGCCGCGTTCACGTCCGAGGTGAACAGGGAGCGGCACCGTTCCCACTGGGGGGTGCCGGGCAGCACGTCGGCGGGCCACGTGACTCCGGTGGCGCCTTCCATGTCGGCGCTGATCAGGATCTTCACGACTCTCCTGGTTCGTCGCAGGGCGCGGGCACGGAGCGCCGGGCGGGGCGACGGCCGGGCATGCCCGGCTCCCCCGGGCCGCGGGGGCGGCGCACGGCGACGTCCATGCTCATGCGGCGTCACGTTACGCGCTGACGAACGGCCAGGCCAGAACCGTCGGCAGGTTCAGAGGTCCAGTCCGGTGGCGGTGCGCGCACACGGCGCGGCACGACCCGCGAGGGGTCGTGCCGCGAAGCGACGGGTGGGATGGCCGGGGCGGTGGGGGGCGCCCCGGCCCGGCGGCGCCGCCCCGCCGGGTCCGGTGACCGTCAGGTGGGCGGCAGCAGGGAGTTCGCCCAGCGCTCGACCGCCTCGGCCGTGGTGACGGAGTGGTCCTCCAGCATCGTGAAGTGGTCGCCGGTGACCTCGGCCACCTCGTGCGGAAGGTGCCAGGAGGCGATCCGCTCCTCGGTCTCGCCGTACGCCGCGGCCGCGTGCACGAGCAGGGTGGGCGCGCTGATCGGCTGGGGTTTCCACTGCCGGAAGAGGCGGGCGTACGCGCCCATGGCGGTGAGCCGGTGGTCGTCGAGCGAGACGAGCCTGCTCTCCCGTTCCAGCATGCCCCGGACCATCACGTCCCGGCCGCGCGGATCGTCCGCGCAGGCGGGGGTGTCGAGGAGGGCCACGCCGGCGGGCACGGCGTGCCGGCGCTCCAGCGCGTCGGCGATCGCGTGGGCCACCCAGCCGCCGGCGGACCGGCCGACGAGCAGCACCGGGGCGCCCTGTGCGGCGTCGAGCACCGCCTGGGCGTGCAGTTCGGCCAGGGCCTCGACCGTGGCCGGCAGCGGCTCGCCGGACGCGAAGCCGGGGTGGGGCAGGGCGGCGAGCCGCCAGGTCTCGCTGAAGCCGGTGGCGAACCGGGCGTACACATGGGGTCCGGAGATCGCGCTGAATGCGGGCAGGCAGACCACGGTGGGCCGGGTGCCGCGGCGGCCGAACCAGACCGGGGCGGGTTTCGTGCCCGCTTCGGCGGGATGCGCGAAGCTCCTGCGCATCAGCGCGGCGGCCTCGATCATCACACCGGCCTCGTTCAGCCGTCCGTCGCCGGCCGCCTGCCAGAAGAGCTCGGTGAGCAGCCCCGCCCCCTCCTCCGCGTCCGGCCGGTCCGGGTCGAACGCGCCGCGCGGGGCGGCGGCGCCGGTCTCGTCCAGCCGTCCCTCGACGAACGCCGTGAGCGCGTCGAGGTCGGGGTGGTCGAAGACGACGGTGCGGGGCAGGCGCAGGCCGAGCGTTCCGCCGAGCCGGTTGCGCAGCTCGATCGCGGTGAGCGAGTCGAAGCCCAGCTCCTGGAAGGAGCGGTCGGCGGTGACGGTCGTGGGAGAGGAGTGGCCGAGGGTGTCCGCGGCCTCGGCGCGCAGGAGTTCGCGCAGGGCGTCGGTGCGCTCCGTCCCGGTGAGGCCGGCGAGCCTGCGCCGGGCCGTGCCGTCGGCGCCGTCGTCGGCCGGGGCGGACGCCTCGGGGGCGGGGGCGGTCTCCACGGTCTCGCGCGTCGGGGCGGGCGTGCCGGGACCGGCGGTCACCGGGGCCGAGGGGGAGCCGAGGATGGTGGGGCCGGGCGGGTCCTCCAGCCAGTAGTGCTGCCGCTGGAAGGGGTAGGTGGGCACGTCGGTCAGGGTGGCGCGCCCCTCGGTCAGCCGGTTCCAGTCGACCGTTCCGCCGTCGACGTGGATGCGGGCCAGGGCCGTGAGGAACGACTCCGCCTCGGGGCGGTCGGTGCGCAGTGCGGCGGCGAACACCTGGTCGTCGGCCTCGGGGACGATCTTCTGGGCGAGCGCGCTCAGCACCCCGCCGGGCCCCACCTCCAGCCAGCGCACCGCGCCGTGGGCCCGGGCGCGTTCCACGGCCTCCGCGAAGCGCACCGGCTGCCGGACGTGTCGTACCCAGTACTCGGGGTCCACGACCTCGGCGGGGAGTCCCGCCATCGTCGGTTCCCGCAGTTCCAGCCCTGCCACGACATCGCGGAACTCCTTCAGCATCGGGTCCATCAGCGGCGAGTGGAAGGCGTGGCTGACCTTCAGGCGGGTGGTCCGCAGGCCCCGGGCGCGCCAGCTCTCCATGAGCGCCAGGACGGCGTCCTCCTCGCCCGACACCACGACGGACGCCGGGCCGTTGACGGCGGCGATCGCGACCCGGTCCGCGAGCCCGTCGAGCTCGGCCGTCACCTCGGCCTCGGGGCGCTCGACCGCCACCATGGCTCCCCCGGGCGGCAGTTGCTGCATCAGCCGGCCGCGGGCCTCCACCAGGCGGCAGGCGTCCGCGAGGGTGAGGACGCCGGCGACGTGGGCGGCGGCGACCTCGCCGACGGAGTGGCCGACCACGGCCGCGACCTCGACGCCCAGGGAGCGGACGAGCCGGAAGAGCGAGACCTCGACGGCGAACAGGGCGACCTGGGCGTTGCCGGTCCGGTCGAGTCCGCCCTCGGGGTCCGCCGCGAAGACGAGGTCCTTCAGCGGCATCCCGGTCAGCTCGGCGATCTCGTCGAAGGAGCGCGCGAACACCGGGTGGGTCTCGTACAACTCCTTCCCCATACCGGGGCGTTGGCTGCCCTGGCCGGGGAAGAGCACGGCGGTGGCGCCGGGTGTGGCGACGCCGCCGACCACGGTCCGGTCGGCGGTCGCGCCGAGCAGCACCGCCCGGTGCCGGAAGACGGCGCGCCGGGCGAGGGAGGCGCCGACGTCGGCGGGGTCGGCCGGCGCGTCCGCGGCGTAGGCGCGGAGCGCGGAGATCCGCTCGCGCAGGGCCTGCGGGTCCCGGGCGGACAGCGGCCAGGGCACGAGGGCCGCGGGGGCCGGGGCCGGCTGCGGGGCGGTGCCCCCGTCGGGGGCCTCCTCCAGGATCACGTGCGCGTTCGTGCCGCTGATCCCGAAGGAGGAGACGGCGGCCCGGCGCGGCCGGTCCGTGCGGGGCCAGTCGCGGCGCTCCGTGAGGAGTTCGACGGCTCCCGCGGACCAGTCGACGTGCGGCGACGGCTCCTCCGCGTGGAGCGTGCGCGGCATGATGCCGTGGCGCATCGCCTCCACCATCTTGATCACGCCGCCCACTCCGGCGGCGGCCTGGGTGTGGCCGACGTTCGACTTCATCGAGCCGAGGCGGAGCGGCTGCCCGGGGTCGCGCTCCTGCCCGTACGTGGCCAGCAGGGCCTGGGCCTCGATCGGGTCGCCGAGCCTGGTCCCGGTTCCGTGGCCCTCCACGACGTCCACGTCCCGCGCGGACAGGCCCGCGTGGGCCAGGGCCTTGCGGATCACCCGCTGCTGCGAGGGGCCGTTCGGCGCGGAGAGGCCGTTCGAGGCGCCGTCCTGGTTGACCGCCACGCCCCGCAGCAGTGCGAGGACAGGGTGGCCGTTGCGCCGGGCGTCGGAGAGCCGCTCCACGAGGAGCATGCCGGCGCCCTCGGCCCAGCCCGTGCCGTCGGCGCCTGCTCCGAACGCCTTGCACCGGCCGTCGGGGGACAGTCCGCGCTGCCGGCTGAAGGAGAGGAAGGCGCGGGGTGTGGCCATGACCGTGACGCCGCCGGCCAGCGCCAGCCCGCACTCGCCCGCGCGCAGTGCCTGCGCCGCCGCGTGCAGGGCGACCAGCGAGGACGAGCACGCCGTGTCCAGGGTCACCGCCGGACCCTCGAAGCCGAGGGTGTACGAGATGCGGCCGGAGGCGACGCCGCCGGAGAGCCCGGTGACGAGGTACGGCTCGACGGACTCGGGCACCTGCTGGGTGGCGTAGTCGTGGTGCACCACGCCCGTGAAGACGCCGGTGTCGCTGCCGCGCAGTGACGTCGGATCGATCCCGGCGCGTTCGAACGCCTCCCATGAGGTCTCCAGCAGGAGCCGCTGCTGAGGGTCCATCGCGAGGGCCTCGCGCGGCGACACCCCGAAGAACTCCGGGTCGAACAGGGCCGCGTCGTGCAGGAAGCCGCCGTGGCGGGCGTAGCAGGTGCCCGGCCGGTCGGGGTCGGGGTGGTAGATGCCGTCGATGTCCCAGCCCCGGTTGGTCGGAAATCCGGAGACGGCGTCGCGCTCCTCCAGCACGAGCCGCCACAGGTCCTCGGGGGAGCGGACGCCGCCCGGGTAGCGGCAGGCCATGCCGATGACGGCGATCGGCTCGTGGCTCGCCGACTCGGCCCGTTGCAGCCGGCGACGGGTCTCGTGCAGCTCGGCGGTGACCTTCTTCAGGTAGCCGACCACCTTCTCCTCGGTGCCCGTCACGTGACGTCCCCCTTCAGTTCGTTGTCGATGAGGTCGAAGAGCTGGTCGGCCGTGGCCGCCCCGATCAGTGCGTCGAGATCCATCTCGGCCATGCCCTCGGCGCTGTCCACGAGCCTCGGCGGGCCGTCGCCGAGCCGTTCGGTCAGCGCGCGCAGGCGGGCGGCGATCCGGTCGCGGGCGGCGGTGTCGAGTCGCTCCGCCTCGACGGCGGCCTCGAACCGGGCGAGTTCGCCGAAGACCGTGCGCGGTCCGCCGGCCCTGTCGTCTCCCTCGCCGTCACCGGAACCCTCGCCGTCGAGGACCGGCCGGAGCGCGCCGAGCAGGTGCCGGGCCATCGCGTCCGCGGTCGGGTGGTCGAACGCCAGGGAGGCGGGCAGGTCCGCGCCGGTGCGGGCGGCCAGCCGGTTGCGGAGCTCCACTGCGGACACGGAGTCCAGCCCCAGGTCCTTCATGCTGCGCCGGGCCTCGACGTCCTCGGGTCCCTCGAAGCCCGCGACATCGGCGATCTCCGTACGGACGAGGTCGAGCAGCCACCGCTCGCGCCGGTCGTCGGGGAGGGCCGTCAGCGCGGCCCGCAGCCGGGCGGCCGGTGCCGCGGCGTCGGGCGGGGTGTCCGCCGCGGCACCGCTCCCGACGGGGGGTGCACCGGCGGTGCCGGCCGTGGGCGGGGCGGCGGACGGGGTGCCGTCGGGTCCGGGCGCCGGCAGCGAGGCGAGCCAGTACCGCCGGTGCTCGAAGGGGTAGACGGGCAGGTCCACCGGCCGTGCCGGGCGGCCGCCGAAGTACGCCGTCCAGTCGACCGGTACGCCGTGCGTGTGGGCCCTGGCCACCGCGTCGAGCAGGGCGCGGACCTCGGGGCGGCCCCGGCGGAGCCCCCCGCACGGGACGAGTTCGTCCTCGGTCGCGCAGTCGCTCGCCATCGCGGTCAGTACGGCGTCGGGCCCGATCTCCAGGAGCGTGCCGATCCCCGCCGCCGGCAGCGCGCGCACGGCGTCGGCGAATCGGACCGCCTCGCGGGCGTGCCGGACCCAGTAGTCGGGCGACCGCAGCTCGGCCGGTTCGGCGGGCCGGCCGGTCACGTCGGAGACCACGGGGACGAGCGGCGGCCGGAGCGTGACCGTGCGGGCCACCGCCCGGAAGTCGTCCAGCATCGGTTCCATGTGACGGGAGTGGAAGGCGTGGCTGACCCGCAACCGGGTGGCCCGCCGTCCCCGTGCCCGGAACCCGGCGGCGACGGCGTCGACCGCGTCCTCGTCGCCGGAGACGACCACGGCGCGCGGCCCGTTGACCGCGGCGATCTCGGCGAGCCCGCCGTTCGCGGCGGACCCGGTCGCGGCCGTCGCGGCCGTCGCGGCGAGGGCCGCGCGGACCTCCTCCTCGGTCGCCTCCAGCGCCGCCATGGCGCCACCGGCGGGCAGGGCCGCCATCAGCCGGCCGCGTGCCGCGACGAGCGAGGCCGCGTCCGGCAGCGACAGCACGCCGGCGGCGTGCGCCGCGGTCAGTCCGCCGACGGAGTGGCCGAGGACCAGGTCGGGCAGGATCCCCCACGACTCGACGAGGCGGAAGAGCGCCGTCTCCAGAGCGAACAGTGCGGGCTGGGTGAAGTCGGTCCGGTCCAGCAGGGCCGCCTCCGGGGTGTCCTCGGCGGCCCACATCACCTCCCGCAGGGGCCGTTCCAGATGCGCGTCGAGCGCGGCGCAGGCGGCGTCGAACGCCTCGGCGAAGACCGGGTGGGCGTCGTACGACTCCTTGCCCATACCGGGCCGCTGGCTGCCCTGGCCGGTGAAGGCGAGCGCGAGCCCGCCCGGCGCCGGTTCGGTGCCCTCGCCGCCCGCGGCCTCGCCGGCGGCGAGGGCGGTGAGCCGGCGTTCCAGATCCGCCCGTCCGGTCACGACGAAGGCGGCCCGTCGCGGGAAGGACGTACGGGTGGTGGCCAGCGCGGCGGCCAGGTCGGGGACCGTGAGCTCCGTGTCCGCGCGCAGGCGGTCGAGGAGGTGCGCGGCGCGGGTGCGCAGCGCGGTCGCGGTCCGGGCCGACAGCACCACCGGTACGGCGGGTCCGGCGGTGCGCGGGCCGGCTCCCGGTGCGGGAGGCGCGGAAGGCGACTCGGTGGACGGTCGCTCGGGGACGTCCGGGGCCTGTTCCAGGATGAGGTGGGCGTTGGTACCGCTGACGCCGAAGGAGGACACCGCGGCGCGGCGCCGGCCTTCGGTCGCGGGCCAGGCGGTGTGCTCCCGGAGCAGGCGCACGGCGCCCGCGTCCCAGTCCACCGCCTCCGTCGGACGGTCGGCGTGCAGGGTGCGGGGCAGTTCGCCGCGCCGGATGGCCTCCACCATCTTGATGACGCCGCCGATCCCGGCCGCCGACTGGGCATGGCCGATGTTGGACTTGAGGGACCCCAGGAGCAGCGGGCGGGCGGGGTCGCGGTCCCGGCCGTACGTCGCGAGGAGCGCGTTCGCCTCGATCGGGTCGCCGAGCACGGTGCCCGTGCCGTGGGCCTCGACGGCGTCCACGTCGGCCGGTGACAGTCCGGCGTCGGCCAGGGCCCGCCGGATGACCTGCTGCTGGGCCGGCCCGCTGGGGGCGGTCAGGCCGTTGCTCGCGCCGTCCTGGTTGATCGCGCTGCCCCGCAGGACGGCGAGGACGGGGTGGTGGTGGCGGCGCGCGTCGGAGAGGCGTTCCAGGACGACGGCGCCGACGCCCTCGGACCAGCCGGTGCCGTCGGCGTCGGCGCCGAAGGCCTTGCACCGTCCGTCGCCGGCCAGTCCGTGCTGACGGCTGAACTCCACGAAGGTGCTCGGGGTCGCCATCACCGCGACCCCGCCGGCCAGGGCCAGCGAGCACTCGCCGCGCCGCAGTGCCTGGGCGGCCAGATGGAGGGCGACGAGCGAGGAGGAGCAGGCCGTGTCGACGGTGAGGGCGGGGCCGCTGAGGCCGAGGGTGTACGCGAGGCGTCCGGAGGCGACGCTGCCGGCGGTGCCGGTGCCGAGGAGGCGTTCGAGGTCCTCGGGGAGGACGCCGGGGTTCCGGGCGTAGTCGTGGAACATCAGCCCGACGTACACGCCGGTGTCCGTGTGCCGCAGCGACCGTGGATCGATGCCGGCGCGTTCGACGGCCTCCCAGCCCACTTCGAGGAGCAGGCGCTGCTGCGGGTCCATGGCCAGCGCCTCGCGGGGGCTGATGCCGAAGAAGCCGGCGTCGAAGTCGCCCGGCGCGTCGAGGAATCCGCCGTGGCCGGTGGCGCTGGTGCCCGGCGCGGTGCCGTCACCGCTGAGCAGCCGGTCCAGGTCCCAGCCGCGGTCGTCCGGGAACGCTCCGATGGCGTCGCGCCCTTCGGCGACGAGCCGCCAGAGGTCCTCGGGCGACGCGACGCCGCCCGGGTAGCGGCAGCTCATGCCGACGAGCACGACCGGGTCGTCCCGGTCGTCGGTGGCGGGCGTGCGGCGCGGGGCGGGCGCCGCGCCGGCGTCCGGGCGGCCGAAGAGTTCCGCGGCGAGCACCTCCGCCACGGCGGCCGGCGTCGGATGGTCGAAGGCGAGGGTGACGGGCAGCCGCAGTCCGGTGCGGGCCGCCAGCCGGTCGCGCAGGGCGACCGCGGTGAGCGAGGTGATGCCCAGGTGCGTGAAGGCGAGCGCGGCGTCGATCCCGCTCGCCCCGTCGAGACCGAGGGCGTGCGCGGCCTCCTCGCGTACGAGGTCGGTGAGCGCCTTCGACCGGGCCCTGGCGGGCAGTTCGCCGAACCGGGCCCGCAGGTCCACGGCCCCGTCCGGACCGGTGTCGCCGGGGGCGCGGTCGTGCAGCAGGGCGCGCAGCCGGGCGCCCTCGTCGGAGCGCAGCCGCCACGGGTCGACGCGCAGGGCCAGGACCGGGGCCCGCAGCGGCCGGGCGAGGTCGAAGGCGTCGGCGGTCTCGCGTGCGTCGAGCGGACCGGCTCCGGGGACGACCCGCTCGGGGTGGGGGCCGGTGCCCGCCGCCGTCGTCGCTCCGGGGGCGAAGGCGACGAAGCCGGCGTGGGGCGCGGCCTGGGCGAGTGCCGCGAGGTACGCGTCGGTCGCGGCCTCCGCGGGGGAGCCGGCGTGGGCCGGCCCGTGGCCGAGCGTGCCGCAGAGGGTGAGGGGGATCGGCGTGGTCCCGTCGGTCCGTGCGAGCAGCAGGGCCGCGGTCCGCGCGGCGCCGGGTCCGGTGAGGGGGTGGACGACCGCGTCGAGCGGGCCGTCCGCGCCTGCGGCCGCGAGCAGGTCGGCGACGCCGGCCGCGGTGTCGTGCGGGGCCGTGTGGACCGTCACCCGGGCGCCCAGTCCGGTCAGTTGGGCGGCCAGGTCGTCCGCCGCGGCCCGGTCGTCGGCGGCGAGGGCCAGGGAGGGGGCGCCGTGCCCGGCCACGAGGTGGGTGGCGAGGACGCGGGCGAGGGCGGTCTCCGCGCCCGTCACGAGGACGGTGCCGGTCGACGGGGACCCGGCGGGCTCCTGCGGGCGGCCCGTCGTCCGGCTCCCGGCGCGGGTGGCGTCCGCTCCGGTCGCGGTGCCGCGCGCGGCGCCCGTGTCCCCGCCGGTCTCGTCCGTGGCCCGTACCCGGGACAGCCGCGGCACGAGGACCCGTCCGCCGCGGACGGCGAACTCCCGCTCCTCGCCCGTTCCGGTCAGCACGGTGCTCCAGGCGGCCACGAGCGGGTCCTGCTCGTGGCCGGCCGGCACCGTCACCGTCTCGGCACCGGTACGGGTGTCCGCATCGGCATCGGCGTCGACATCGACATCGACGAGGAGGGGGCCGCCGGACCGGCCGTGGGCGCGGGCCCAGGCGCGCAGGGCCGCGCCGTACGGATCCGGCACCTCGCCGGACCGGGCGGCCACCGCGCCCCGGGTGAGGACGACGACGCGCGGCGCCGGCTCCGCCGCGCCGAGGGCCGCGAGGCCGACCAGGGCCCCGGACCCGTCCGCACCGTCCCCTCCGCCGGACGGGGCTGCCCCGTCGAGGCCGTCGAGGCCGGTGAGCCGGTCGAGGACCGAGAGCCGGTCCTGCCCGCCCGGCCCGTCGTCCGCCTCGCCTCCGCCGGCTCCGCCCGTCACCGGCGGCACGACGCAGAGGTACCCGTCGAAGGGCCCCGCGGCGCGCGCCGCCGGCAGGTCCGCGAAGGCGGCGGTCGTGCCGCCCGCCCGGCGAACGGCCTCGGCGAACGCCGGTTCCCGGCCGCCGATCACGGCCCAGCGCACCGGGCTGCCGGGGGGAACGTCCCCGGTCCCCCGCCGCCCGCCCTCCTCGGTGTCCCGCCGCGGCCGCGGGCCCTGCCACGGCTCCCAGCACGTCTCCCACAGCTGGTCGTGATGCGTCGTGCCGAGGCCCCGCAGCCGTGCCGGGAGTGCGCGCAGTCGCCGCCGGCTGACCTTGCCCGAGGCGGTGAGCGGCAGGGCGGTGGTCTCGTACAGGGCGACCGGGACCTTGAAGTAGCTGAGCCGGTCCCGGCAGGCCGCGATCGCGGCGGCCGGCGACCAGCCCTCGGGCCCGGGGACGACGTACGCGACGGGGACCTCGCCCAGGGCCTCGTCGGGGCGGCCCGTCACGGCGACGTCCCGGACGCCCGGGACGGTCCGCAGCACCGCCTCGATCTCGCCGGGCTGGATGTTCTCGCCCGCCCTGATGATCAGTTCCTTGACGCGGCCGGTGACGGCCAGCCGGCCCTCCTCGTCGCGGGTGGCCAGGTCGCCGGTGCGGTACCAGCCGTCCCGCAGCGCGGCGGCGGTCTCCTCGGGCCTGCCGTGGTATCCCAGCAGCAGGCCGGGGCTC
Organism: Streptomyces sp. JL2001; assembly: GCF_050917515.1. NCBI lineage: Bacteria > Bacillati > Actinomycetota > Actinomycetes > Kitasatosporales > Streptomycetaceae > Streptomyces > Streptomyces sp. JL2001. The sequence goes on from NZ_CP169421.1 coordinate 1,554,450, forward strand.
TTGACCAGCACCTCCCCCTCCTCGCCGGGGGCCACCTCGCGGCCGGTGCGCGGGGCGACGAGCCGCAGTTCGGCGCCGGGCACGACGGTGCCGCAGGTCCCGGGGACCCGCGGGGAGTCGGGGCGGCTCATGGTGATCGCGCCGCAGGTCTCGGTGCTGCCGTAGCTGTTCACCAGGGGCGCGCCGAGCACCCGCTCGACCGCCTCGGCCAGTGCCGCGCCGGTGGCGGCGCCGGTCACCAGGCAGACCCGGAGGTCCGGGACCGGCCGGCCGGACTCCTCGACCGCGTCGAGGAGCCGGAAGTACATCGAGGGGACGCCGAGCAGCATGGTGTACGGCTCGGCGCGCAGCGCCTCCAGGACGTCCCGGGCGCCGAAGCCCGGCAGGATGCGCGCGGTGGCGCCGGTGACGGTGACACCGAGGACGCAGAGGATGTGGGCGAGGCTGTGGAAGAGCGGCAGCGGCCACAACAGCCGGTCGTCCGGTGCGAGTCCGAGGACGCCGCGATAGGAGGAGTGGACCGACCAGAGGCAGCCGCGCTGGGTGGAGACCACGCCCTTGGCCTGACCCGTGGTGCCGGAGGTGTAGAGGATCCAGGCCGGCTCGTCGAGCCCGAGGTCGTCCCGCGGGTCCTGTGCGGGCTCCGTCGTGGCGAGTGCGTCGAAGGAGAGGGCGCCGGGGTCCTCGCCGTGCGCGAGGACGACCGTGAGGTGGGGGCGCTCCGCCCGCAGTCGCGTGACCTGGTCGAGGTGGGATCCGTCGGTGACGACGAACCGTGCCCCGCTGTCGTCGAGTTGGTGGGACAGCTCGGCGTCCGAGGACTGCGGGTTGACCGGGACGCCGACCGCGGCGGCGCGGGTGACGGCGAGGTACCCCTCCACCGTCGCGACGGTGTTGCCGAGGAGGAGCGCGACCCGGTCGCCGCGGCCGAGTCCGTGCGCCGCGAGGTGGCCGGCGAGGCGCGCCGTGCGCTCCTCGAGCCGGCGGTAGGTGACCTGTCGTTCCTCGTCGGCGAACGCGACCTGGTCCGGTCGGTCGAGTGCGTGCTCGCGCAGCACTTCGGAAAGTGGCCGGATGCCTTCGACCTGCGTCACTCGCACGCTCCTGCCTGCTCTGAGTCTCCACCGCCGGCACAGCACCCGGGGGGCCGGGCGGCGCCGTTTCCTCCGGCTCGCTCGCCTTCGGGCCGCGCCCCGGTCAGCACACCTGGCGTAACGCTAGAAAGCGCGGGACGGCGAATACAACCCCTATTCGATCCGCCGAACCACTGTTCCCGCCCCTAATCCAGCGGACGCCCGGATTCGCCAAGAAGGCGTCCAGACGGCGTGCAGAAGGCGTTCAGCGTGCGTGCTCGAATCTGGCTGGGTCCAGCCAACGCAGTGCTGCTGATACCCGCTTCGGCGGGACGTGGCACGTTTCAGATCGGGAAGGTCGCACATGCCGTCCACTCTCACCGGCATACCCACTGAATTCGATGTCATCGTCATCGGTGGCGGGCCGGCCGGTGCCACCACCGCGGGACTTCTGGCCAAGCGCGGACACAAGGTCCTCATTTTCGACCGTGAGCGCTTTCCGCGATACCACGTCGGAGAATCCCTGATTCCGGTCGTGATGGCCCCCATGGAGGAAATGGGGCTGACCGAGCGGATGGAGCAGCGCGGATTCGAGCGCAAGTACGGCGGAACGTTCGTGTGGGGCAGCGAGCAGGCGGCCTGGGACTTCTCCTTCGTCGACGGCGGGGACTACCCCTTCGCCTACCACACCCGGCGGGCCGACCTGGACGCGCTGATCCTGGACCGGGCGCGCGAGCTGGGGGCGTTCGTCGTCGAGGACGCCACCGTGAAGGAGCCGGTCGAGGACGAGGAGGGGCGCGTCACCGGCGTCCGCTTCACCGTGCGGGGCAGCAAGGAGACCTACGAGGTCAGCGCCTCGATGGTGGTGGACGCCTCGGGCCAGGCGCGGGTCCTCACCCGTAAGTACTCGGAGATCAACTGGCACGACAAGCTGCGCAACGTCGCCGTGTGGACGTACTTCGACAACTGCGAGCGGCTGCCCGGCGACCAGTACACCAACATCCTCATCGAGGGCATCGAGAACGGCTGGTTCTGGGGGATCCCGCTCGACAAGGGCACGGTCAGCGTCGGTTTCGTGACGCCGAGCTCGGTCGCCGGCGAGAGCGACCAGAACCTGGAGCAGCTCTTCCACGACGAGGTCGAGAAGACCACCAAGCTCAAGCACATGCTGCGGGACGCCCGCCAGTCGGCCGGCTTCCGCAGCGCGCGGGACTGGTCGTACACGAACCAGACCGTCTACGGGAAGGGCTGGGCCGCCGTCGGCGACGCGGCCGCGTTCGTCGACCCGCTGATCTCGACCGGTGTCGCGCTGGCGACGACCGCGGGCAGCATCCTGTCCCGGGTCATCGACAAGATCCTGCAGTACCCGGAGATCGAGGAGGTGGCGCTCAAGCGCTACGCCACCGCCTACCTGAGCTTCTTCAACGAGGTCCGCTCCTTCGTGGAGCGCTTCTACGACCGGACGCTGAAGAAGGAGGACTACCACAAGCTGGCCCAGTCGATCATCGACCCGGAGGAGAAGAACACCCCGGCGACCGACTTCGTCACGCTGCTCGGCGGCCTGCGCGGCAAGCACCTCGCGCTGAACATCACCGTCGACGACCTCGTCCCGCAGGAGCCCCTCTCCCCCGCCGCCAAGGGCTGAGCCGTCCCGGTCGACCGTCCAGGAAAGGACAATCTGGTGCCAGGCAAGAACTCCGCCTCCGCGGCGGCAGAACGATACGACGTGGTGATCCTCGGCAGCGGCATGGCCGGAGGAATGCTGGGCGCGGTGCTGGCCCGCAACGGGGTCAGGACCCTCATCGTCGACGCGGGGACCCATCCGCGTTTCGCGGTGGGCGAGTCGACCATCCCGTACACCTCGGGCATGGCGCGGCTCATCGCCAAGCGCTACGACGTGCCGGAGCTGAAGGCGCTGTCGAACTACAAGGGGACCATCGAGGAGATCTCCCCCAACTGCGGCCAGAAGCAGAACTTCGGCTTCGTCTACCACCGTGAGGGGCAGCCGCAGAACCCGCGGGAGATCAACCAGCTGGTCGTCCCGCTCGAACTGCGCACCGAGACGCACCTGTTCCGGCAGGACGTGGACGCGCACCTGTTCCACGTCGCGATCACCTACGGGGCCGACGCGCGGGTCGGGACCCGGATCACCGAGATCGACATCGATCCGGACGAGGGCGCGGTGCTGCGCTCCGAGCACGGCGAGGAGTTCCGGGCCTCCTACGTGGTCGACGGCAGCGGCTTCCGCTCGCCGCTGGCGGAGAAGTTCGACCTCCGGGAGACGCCGACGCGGGCCCGGACCCACTCGCGCTGCCTGTTCACCCACATGATCGGGGTGAGGCCGTTCGACGACTCGCCCACCGCCCAGCCGCACGACCAGCCGAGCCCGTGGCACCACGGCACGCTGCACCACGTCTTCGACGGCGGCTGGCTCTGGGTGATCCCGTTCGACAACCACGCCGAGGCGCGCAATCCGCTGTGCAGCGTCGGGCTGACCCTGGACCCGCGGAAGTACCCGAAGGGCTCGATGCCCCCGGAGGAGGAGTTCGCGGACTTCCTCGAGCGGTTCCCGGAGATCGCCTGGCAGTTCGAGGGCGCCAAGGCGGTCCGTCCGTGGGTGTCCACCGGCCGGCTCCAGTACTCGGCCGGGCAGGTCGTGGGCGACCGCTTCTGCCTGACCTCGCACGCCGCCGGGTTCATCGACGCGCTGTACTCGCGCGGTCTGGCCAACACGCTGGAGCTGGTCAACGCGCTCGGCTGGCGGCTGATCGCCGCCTCCCGCGACGGCGACTGGTCCCGGGAGCGCTTCGCCCACGTGGAGGACCTCCAGCAGGGGCTGTTCGACTTCCACGACGACCTCGTCTACAGCTCGTTCGTCGGCTTCGGCCACTACGACCTGTGGAACGCGGTCAACCGGACGTGGATGCTCGGCACGATGAGCGGCAACATGATGGTCGAGGACGCCTACTACCGGTACAGCGAGAGCGGCGACCCCGACGTCTTCCTGGAGGCCGAGCGCTCCGGCAACCCGGGCTCCCCGCTCCCCATCAGCGAGACGTTCGTCCGCCTGGGGACGCTGACCCGGGAACTGTGCGAGTCGGTCGAGGCGGGCACCCTCGCGCCGGAGGTCGCGGCCGAGCGCATCCACGAGTACATCCGCAAGGAGGTCGACTTCATCGCGCACGCGGACAAGTTCGGCCTGCCGGAGAACCGCTGCTTCAACATGACGCGGGAGCGCATGGACGCGGCCGAGGAGTGGTCGCGCACCCAGGCACCGCCGGAGATCGGGCGGCGCATGCTCAACGCCAGCCGGGGCATGGCGCTCGCCAAGGAGGCCGAGAGCGGCACGGGGGCCTCGGACTACTGAGCCCGGCCTCCCGGCGCCCGGGCCGCGGACGACCGCGCCCGGCCCCGGCGCCGGGGCCATGACCACCCGGCCGGCCCCGTGGACCCGTACTCCGGCCACGGGGCCGTCCGCACCCGCCCCGCACGTACGCGTCACCGGTGGCCGAGCGGGCCACTCGTGACCGACACAAGTGAGGACCCATGTCGCACCAGCGGTACGAAGCCGATCTGCGCCGTCTGATGGCCGGATTCCCCACGGGTGTCTCGGTCGTGACGGCCACCGCCCCGGACGGTGTCCCCTGGGGGATGACGTGCACGTCGCTGTGCAGCGTCGCCCTCGACCCGCCGACCCTCCTGGTCTGCCTGCGCCGCGACAGCCCCACCCTGGGCGCGGTGCTCGGCAGCGGGAGGCTGTCGGTCAACCTGCTGCACCAGCACGCCCGTTCCACCGCCGAGCTGTTCGGCTCGGGGGCGGCGGACCGCTTCGAGCGGATCCCCTGGGCGGCCGCGCCGGACGGCGGTCCGCACCTGGTCGAGGCCGCGCACACCATCGCCGACTGCGTGGTCACCGAGGACCAGGCCGTCGGCGACCACACGATCGTGATGGCGCGCGTCACCGTGGTGACCTCGCTGCGCTCCCCCCTGCCGCTGCTGTACGGCATGCGGCGGTACGGGTCCTGGGCGGAGGACGCGGAGAACGGCTTCCTCTCCTACGACTTCATCTCGTGACCGCCACGGCGGCCCGCGCCGGAGGGTGAGGAGGGCCATGGACGTCTCCGCGATCGCCCCGTACCCGATGCCCGGGCCGGAACGGCCCGTCGTCAACCGGGTCGACTGGATCCCCGACCCCGGAAGGGCCGCGCTGCTCCTGCTGAACATGCAGGGCTACTTCCTGCGTCCCTACACCCCGGGCGAAGCGCCCCTCACCGGCCTGCTGGCGAACGCCGCCGCCCTCGTCGCCCTCGCCCGCCGGCTGCGGATGCCGGTCATCCACACCGTGCAGCCCGGCACCCAGGCCCCCGGGGAGCGCGGGCTGCTCACGGACTTCTGGGGCAAGGGCCTCGACGACGTCCTGGAGGACGCGGCGATCGTCGGCGAGGTCGCCCCGGACGCGGCGGGGGTCGTCCTGCCCGCCTGGCGGTACAGCGCCTTCTCGGGGTCCGGTCTGGACCGGGAGCTGCGCGCGGCGGGGCGCGACCAGCTCGTCGTCTGCGGGGTGTACGCGCACCTGGGCTGCGTCACGACGGCCCTGGACGCCTTCGACCGCAACATGGAGGTCTTCCTCGCCTCCGACGCGGTCGCCGACTTCGACGCGCACCGGCACCGGGCGGCACTGGAGTGGGCGGCGAGCTGCTGCGCGGTCGTGCGGCCCACCGCGGAACTCGCGGGCGCCCTGTCGGCGGAGGCCCGCTCCGCCGCCGTCTGACCCACCGCCGGCCCCGATCCCGCTCGACAGGGGCACCCTGCGTGGCTACTATTTATACATGTACAAAAATACTGCACGAGAGGAACGTTCCGTCAGCCCCGGCGGGGTGCTGTGGACGGTCGCGATCGCCCAACTGATGGTCTCGCTGGACGTCTCGGTGGTGAACGTCGCCCTGCCGTCGATGCGGACGGCGCTCGGCTTCGACGAGTCGGGGCTCTCCTGGGTGGTCAACGCGTACACGCTGACCTTCGGCGGCTTACTGCTCCTGGGCGGCCGGGCGGCCGACCGGTTCGGCCGTCGGCCGCTGCTGTTCGTCGGTCTCGCCCTCTTCGGCGTGACCTCGCTGCTCGGCGGTCTCGCGCAGGGCCCGGGCCAGCTGATCGCCGCGCGCGCCGCCCAGGGCGTCGGCGCGGCGCTGATCGCCCCGGCCGCGCTCGCCGTGCTCACCACGACCTTCCCGGCCGGCCCCCAGCGCGGGAAGGCGCTCGGTGTCTACAGCGCCGTCACCGCGGGCGGCGCGGCCGTCGGCGTGGTGGTGGGCGGCCTGCTCACGGAGTACATCAACTGGCGCTGGGTCATGCTGGTGAACGTCCCCCTGGCCATCGTCGGCCTGGTGCTGGCGGGCCGTCACGTCCCGGCGGCCCAGGCGGGCGACACCGCGCGCCGGCTCGACGTCGTGGGCGCGATCCTGGCCACCCTCGGCACCTCGCTGCTGGTCTTCGCCCTGGTGAGGACCGACGTGGAGCCGTGGGGCTCGGCGGCGACCATCGGTTCGCTGGCGGTCGCCGCGGTGCTGCTCGCCGGCTTCTTCGTCTACGAGGGCACGCGGGCCAAGGAACCGCTGCTCCGGCTCGGGGTGCTGACCAACCGGTCCGTGTCCGGGGCGAACATCTACATGATGATGGTCTCGATCAACATCTTCACCTCGTTCTACTTCGTCTCCCTCTACCTCCAGGAAGTCCTCGGGATGGGAGCGCTGACCGCCGGTCTCGCCTTCCTGCCGTTCTGCCTGGGCCTGGTCGTGGGCTCGCTCTACGCGGTCCGGCTGCTCGCCCGCTTCGAGGCGCGTCAGCTGCTGATCGTGGGCGGGATCATCGGCGCCGTCGGCATGTTCTGGTTCAGCCAGATCCGCCCCACGGGCAACTTCCTCGTCGACGTCCTGGGCCCGTCCCTGGTGACCAGCTTCGGCATCGGGCCGCTCCTCGTCCCGATCGCCAACGCCGCCACCGCGGGCGTCGCCCCGAACGAGGCCGGCATGGCCTCCGGCCTGCTCAACAGCGCGCGGCAGATCGGCGGAAGCATCGGTCTGGCCGCGATGAGCACGATCGCCCTGGCGAGCACCGACGGCGCGCCGGTCACGGACTCGCCCGGCGCCCGGCTCACCCACGGCTACAGCATGGTGTTCACGGTCAACAGCGGTCTGCTGCTGGTCGCGGTCCTGGTCGCGCTGTTCGTCCTGCCGCGCCGCGGACCGAACCTCGGCCCGAGCCCGGCGGCCCGGCAGAACGGCGCGCCCGGCCGCCGGCCCGAGACGGTCGGCGGTGAGGGCCCGCGTTCCTGAGGACCGCCCGGCCGTCGCCCGTACGACCCGGTCCGACACGGCCGGCCGCACCGGATCCCCGGCGCGGCCGGTCGTTCGCGTGCGCGGCCCCCGCGGCCCCCTCGGCGTCCGTGCCGCTCCGGCCACCGCGGCCGCCCGGCCCGCCGCGCCCTCCGTCCGGCGACGGGGAGAGAACGTCCAGCAGTCGTTCAGACGATCTCCCGCAGACTGGACCGGTCACGGCGCCCGGCCCGCCGACGCCGCAGCCCGTCGCTGAGGGGCGAACGGACGCCTGGAGGAGGTGCACACGGATGGTGCTGGTCGAACGCGACCCCGAACTCACCCTGCTGTCCGACCTGCTGGCCGACTGCCTGGACGGATCCGGCAGCGTGGTGGTCGTCCGGGGGCCCGTGGCCGTCGGCAAGACGGAACTCCTGCACACCTTCTCCGAGCAGGTGGCCGGGGACCGGGTGCGCCGGCTCGGGGCCGCGGCCTCCCCGGCCGAGCGCCACCTGCCGTTCGGGCTGCTCAGCCAGCTGCTGCACGGCGCCGACGCCGCGTACGCGCGGCGGGCCGACGCCGTGCTCGCCGAGGCGGGCGGGACGGACGGCACGATCGAACCGCGGGTCCTGGAGGGCGTCTCGCGCGTCTTCCTCGACATGAGCGACGTCGAGCCGCTGCTCATCTGCGTCGACGACGTCCACCACGCGGACACCGGCTCCCTCCAGTGCCTGCTCTTCCTCGCCCGCCGGCTGCGCCGTTCCCGCGTCATGCTGGTGCTCGGCGACCAGGACCGCGCCGGTTCCGGCTCCGCCGACCTGCGGACCGAGCTGTCGCGCCATCCGTACTGCCGGCAGCTCCGGCTCGACCCGCTCGGCTGCGACGGCGTCGCCGCGCTGCTCGCCCACGAACTGGACGCCCACGTCGCCCACAGTCTGGCCGCCGGCGCGTTCGCCGTCACCGGGGGGAATCCGCTGCTGGTCCGGGCGCTGGCCGAGGACTGGCAGGCGGCGGCCCGGACGGCGGGCGGCGACGGACCCGCGGGCCTCGTCGTCGGGGACCGCTTCGCCGAACGCGTCGTGAGCTGCCTGCACCGCGTCGAACCCGACGCCCTGGCGGTCGCCCGGGCGGTCGCCGTGCTCGGCGGGACGCCCGCGGCCGGGCTGGTCGCCGGGTTGTCCGGACTCGGCGGCATCGAGACCCGCGCGCTCGTCGAACTGCTGGAGGACTCCGGTGTCCTGCGGCAGGGGCGCTTCCGGCACCAGGCGGCGCAGGCCGCGGTGCTCCGGGACCTCGGCGCCCGGGAGCGGGTCGCCCGGCACCGGCGCGCCGCCCGCATGCTGCACGCAGAGGGCGGCCGGCCGACCGCGATCGCGCACCACCTCGTCGCCGCCGGTGAGCCCACCGAGCCCTGGGCGGCGGCCGTGCTCCACGAGTCCGCCGCCGGCGCCACCGCCGACGGCCGGGTCGACTTCGCCCTCGACTGCCTCAAGCTGGCCCACACGATCGCCGACGACGAGCACCAGCGGGCCGTCAGCCGGGCGGTGCTCGCCGACGCCGAGTGGCGGATCGAACCCGCCCGCGTGGTCCGGCACCTCGGGCAGCTCACCGAGACCGTCGACCGGCGGCTGCTGGCCCACCGCGACAGCCTCGCCACGCTGGAGTACCTGCTCTGGCACGGCCGCGTCGACGAGGCCGCGTCCGCGCTGCACCAGCTCGCGGCCACGACGGCGGGGCCGGACGCCGCGGAGCTGCGCGAGGTCCGGGCCGTCCTCGAACTCTGCTACCCGGGGCAGCGCGCCCGCGACGGCTCCGCCCCGGCGTCACCGGCCCGCCCGTCCGCCGGGCAGGGCGCCCCCTCGCTCGTCGGCACCGTGCTGCGCGCGATGGGCGGCGACGAGGCCGTGCCCGGGGAGGACCTCTGGCCGGGCCTGCGCCCCGAGGAGCCGCTGTCCCGGATCTCCCTGGGGCTGCTGACGCTGGCCCGGCCGGAGCGGCTCGCCGCGGTGGCGCCCTGGTGCCTGCCGATGCTGGACGACGCGGCCGGACAGGACGGCCCGGAGTGGCCGGGGCTGTTGCGGGCGGCGCGTGCCGAGGCGGCGCTGCTGCGCGGCGACCTGCCGGCCGCCGCCGAACTCGCCGCCGCGGCCCTGGACGGGACGTCCCTGCCGAGCTGGGGCGTCCTGGTCGGCGCGCCGCTCGCCTGCCTGCTCACGACGGCCGTCCGCACGGGCCGGTACGAGGACGCCGCGGCGTACCTGACGATGCCGGTGCCGCCTGCCCTGCTGGAGACCCCGTTCGGGCTGCGGTACCTCCAGGCCCGCGGGCAGTACCAGCTGGCGGTCAACCGGCCGTACGCGGCGCTCAGCGACTTCCAGACCTGCGGGCAGCTGCTGCGCGACTGGGGCGACGACGGACCGCGGGCCCTGCCGTGGCGGATCGACGCCGCGCAGGCCCTGCTGCGTCTGCGACGCCGGGCCGAGGCGCGCGCCCTGCTGGAGGAGCAACTGGACGGGGTGCCCGGGGACGACGGGCGGACGCTCGGCCGGGCCCTGCGGCACCTGGCCGCGGCGCTGGAGCCGCACGAACGTCCGGCCCTGCTCACCGACGCCGTGGAGGCGCTCCAGTCGGCCGGCGACCGGGTCGAACTCGCCCACACGCTGGCCGATCTGGGCGGGGCGTACCACGCGACGGGCGACGCGCGTCGTGCCCGTCCGGCGCTGCGACGGGCCTGGCGGACCGCGCGGGAGTGCCAGGCGGAGGGGCTGAGCAAGTCCCTGCTGCCCGGGCTATCGGCGACGTCGTCGGCGCAGGGCGCGGGCGCGCTGCTCGGCGACCGGGCGGCCGAACTCAGCGCGGCAGAGCACCGCGTGGGCAGTCTCGCCGCACAGGGCCACAGCAACCGGCAGATAGCGAACCGGCTGTGCATCACCGTCAGCACCGTCGAACAGCATCTGACGCAGGTCTACCGGAAACTCCGGGTCAAGAACCGCACCGATCTCCCGGTTTTCCTGGAGGACGACGAGGGGCCGGATTCCGGACTGGCCCGGGAGAACCCGTCGCTGTGCCGCTGAAGAACCGCCACCCCTGAATTCAGGACACCCACCCCGCAACCTGACCCCTGATGTCTTCCGCGATTCCCGCATTCACCCCCCTAGTCCCCCTAGTAAAGGCGGTGACGGCGTTCACACGAAACAGGGATGACGTCGTCTCCCCCGTCCGAACTAGGCTGAGGACACGGCTCTTTCCCGAAGCATCCGAAAGCCGATTCTCCCGAACTCCCGATGCACCGGCGTGATTATCCGCCGGCTCTCAGCAATGGGCGGTCAGCATGCTCCTGAGCGAAAACCCGGTCCGGCAGGACGACATCCGACTCTCCGACGCCCCCTGGGCCGCGACCCGCGGCGGCCCGTCGATCCTGGGCGTCGGCACCTCGAACCCGGACTCCTCCTACACGCAGGAGGACCTCCTCGATCTGTACGACATCCAGGACCGGCGCATCCGTTCGGTCTTCCTCAACTGCGCGATCGACAAACGGTTCCTCGACGTACCGCCCTTCGGCGACGACGGCCGCCCCCGGATGGAGACCCAGGGCGAGCTGCTGGCCAAGCACAAGGCGCGCGGGACCGAGATGGGCGCCCGGGCGCTCCAGTCCTGTCTCAAGCAGATCGGCGCCGCGGTCAGCGACATCGGCTACCTGGTCTGTGTGTCCTCCACCGGGCTGCTCACGCCCGGTTTCAGCGCTCTGCTCATCCGCGAGGTGGGCATCCCGACCGACTGCAGCCGGCTCGACGTCGTCGGCATGGGCTGCAACGCCGGGCTCAACGCGTTGAACGCGACCACCGGTTGGGCCTCGGCCAACCCCGGCAGGATCGCGCTGATGGTGTGCATCGAGGTGTGCTCGGCCGCCTACGTCTTCGACGGCACCATGCGCACCTCGGTCGTCAACAGCCTCTTCGGCGACGGTGCCGCCGCGATCGCCGTCTCGCACGGCACGCCGGAGACCGAGCGGACCGGCCCGCAGGTCCTGAAGTACGCCAGCTGCATCGTCCCGGACGCCGTCGCCGCGATGCGCTACGACTGGGACGACGACCAGGGCAAGTTCAGCTTCTTCCTGGACCGGGACGTGCCGTACGTGGTGGGCGCGCACGCCGAGACCGTCGTCGGGAACCTGCTGAGCGGGACCGGCCTGCGGCGCAGCCAGATCGCCCACTGGCTGATCCACTCGGGCGGCAAGAAGGTCATCGACTCGGTCGCGGTCAACCTCGGCCTCACCCGGCACGACGTGCGCCACACGACCAACGTGCTGCGCGACTACGGCAACCTCTCCAGCGGCTCCTTCCTGTTCTCGTACGAGCAGTTGATGCGGGAGGGGGTCACGCGCCCGGGCGACTACGGCGTCCTCATGACGATGGGCCCGGGCTCGACCCTCGAGACCGCCCTCGTCCGCTACTGATCCCCTTCCCGACCAGACGAGTAGGACCAGACATGTCTTCCGCAGAAACCGCACAGGCCCCCTCCCCCGCCGCGACGCTCGACATCGACAGCTCCCGTCCGCTGTCCGCGCCCCTGGTCGCGGAGATCAACGCGCTCTGCGACCGGCTGGAGGACTCCGAGGGCGGGACGACCGCCGTGATCCGGCTGCACGGCACGGACACCGCGACGCAGTGGCCGGGCGCCGTCGGCATCGACCTGGTGAGCCGCTGGGAGAAGGCCCTGCGGCGGCTGGAGCAGACCCGGTCGGCGAAGATCGTGATCGTCGAGGGGGTGTGCAGCGGCCCGGCGTTCGAGGTGCTGCTCACCGCCGACCTCCGTATCGGCGCCCCGGGGCTGCGCATCGACGTGCCGGCCAACGACGGCAGCGTGTGGGCCGGGATGTCCGTGCACCGTCTCACCAACCAGCTCGGCGGCACGCGTGCGCGCCGGCTGGTGCTGTTCGGCGCCCAGGTGTCGGCGCAGCGGGCGCTGGAGACCGGGTTGATCGACGAGACGGCCAAGGATCCGGCGGCCGTCGCGGCGCGGCTCGCGGAACGTTTCGGCCGGCTGGTGCCCGCGGAGCTGGCCATCCGGCGGCAGCTGGTCCTCGACGCCGGCGTCACCGCCTTCGAGGAGGCGCTGGGCAAGCATCTCGCCGCGTGCGACCGGACCCTGCGCCGTTCCCGGGGCGAGCTCGCCCCGGCTCCGCGGTAGGTCTCCGCCCGCCCTTCCGTCCGTCCCGTCCGCAGAACGCCGAAGGAGTACCGATCGTGACAGTCAGCGCCGTGGGCAGCACGGAGCAGCAGTGGCGCACCCCGGCCCCGGTCTTCGGGGGCTCGTTGCTGGGCGACGCCAACGCCCTGATGACCTGCACCGCAGCGGCGGAGAAGCTGCTCGCGGAGCTGCCGGCCAAGCCGGACCGCAGTCCCGACGAGCAGCAGCTGGCCGCCGAGTTGTTCCGCGACCAGCGCCGGGTGCGCGGCGCGTTCCTGCGGCTGCACGCCGAGCGGGTGTACGAGGTGCTGACCGGCGAGCTCCGGGAGCAACGCAGCCTGTCGGAGCTGGTGTTCGCCGCCGCCGACGCCTTTCCGGGGCTGACCCCCACCGAGGCGCAGATGGCGGCCGAGCGCGAGTGCGCCCAGGCCGACAAGGAAGGACGGGAGATCGACCAGGGGATCTTCTTCCGGGAGATCCTCCGTTCACCGGTGGCGGGGCCGCATCTGCTCCAGGCCATGCTGCGGCCCTCGCAGCGCGCCCGTTCGCTGCTCGGCGAGTTCGGACGGACCGGGCTGGTCGAACTGGGCACGGTGCACCTGGAGCGGATCGACGGAACGGCCCATCTGACGCTGTGCAACGGCCGGTTCCTGAACGCCGAGGACAACCAGCTCGTCGAGGACGTGGAGACGGCCGTCGACCTGGCCCTGCTCGACGAGCGGGTCCGGGTGGGCGTGCTGCGGGGCGGGCGGATGACCCACCCGCGCTACCAGGGCCGTCGGGTGTTCTGCGCCGGGATCAACCTGGTCGACCTGCACCAGGGCCGGATCTCGTACGTCGACTTCCTGCTCCGGCGTGAACTCGGCTACATCCACAAGCTGATCCGCGGTGTGCGGGTCGACGACGGCTGGCCCCGGCCCCTGGTGGAGAAGCCGTGGGTGGCCGCGGTCGACACCTTCGCGATCGGCGGCGGCATGCAGCTGCTGTTCGCGGCCGACCACGTCGTGGCCGCCGCCGACTCGTATCTGAGCCTGCCGGCGGCGCAGGAGGGCATCGTGCCCGGCATGGCCAACCTCCGGCTGACGAGCCTGGCCGGTGCCCGGCTGTCCCGTCAGGTCATCCTGTCCGGCCGCAAGCTCTGGGCGCACGAGCCGGAGGCGCGGCTGGTCTGCGACGAGGTGGTGGACCCGAAACTGATGGACGCCACGGTCCGGGCGGCGGCCGAGCGGCTGGCGACGCCCGCGGTGGTGGCGAACCGCCACATGATCAACCTGGCGGAGGAGCCGGAGGACCGGTTCCGCGCGTACGCCGCCGAGTTCGCCTTCGAGCAGGCCCTCCGGCTCTACAGCGACGACGTCATCGACAAGGTGGACCGCTTCAGCGCCGCGACGTCCGGGGACCGGCGGACGGGGACCGGGTCGTGAGGCCGATCGACGCGATGCTGGAGGTCCTGCGCGACGAGGGGGTGACCCGGGTCTTCGGCAATCCGGGCACCACCGAACTCCCCTTCGTCGAGGCGGTCGCCGCCGCCGCCGATCTGACGTACGTGCTCGGGGTGCAGGAGGCGTCCGTGGTCGCGATGGCCGACGGCTACGCGCGCGCCACGGGCCGGCCCGCGTTCGTCAGCCTGCACGTGGCGGCGGGGCTGGCCAACGGCATGGTGGGCCTGCTCAACGCCAAGCGCTCGCGGACCCCGCTGGTGGTGACCGCCGGGCAGCAGGACCGCCGTCACCTGGCGCAGGACCCGATGCTCTCCGGCGACCTGGTGGGGATCGCCCGGGCGGCGGTGAAGCACACCTTCGACGTGCAGCACGCCCACGACCTCCCGGGGATGCTGCGCCGCGCGTTCGCGCTGGCCGTGCAGCCGCCCGCGGGTCCGGTCTTCCTGTCGATCCCGATGGACCTGCTGGAGGAGGAGACCCCGGTCGACCCGCCCGCGCCCCGGTCCGTGCTGCGCGGGCTCGGGCCGGCCGCGGGCTGGCCGGAGGCGGCCGAACGGCTCGCCGCCGCCCGCCGGCCGGCGATCGTCGCCGGCGACGGGGTGGGCCGGGACGGCGCGCTGGCCGAGATGGTGGCGGTCGCGGAGGCGCTCGGCGCCACCGTCTACCACCAGCCGATGCACGACGGGGTGGACTTCCCCACGGTGCATCCGCTCTACGCGGGCATGCTCGACGCGCGCTACTCGGCGATCCGCGCCGCGCTCGAAGGCCACGACGTGGTCCTCATCGTCGGCACCCGGGCGTTCATGGCGCACCACTACGAGCCGGGGCAGCCGATCCCGGCCGGCACGGAGGTCGTCCAGCTCGACGACGACCCGGGCGAGCCGGGACGCACCTTCCCGGTGGCCCTCGGTCTGGTCGGCGGCATCCGGGAGACCCTCGCGGTGCTCGCCGGACAGCTCGCCGGGAAGGTCCCCGAGGCGCGTTCGCGCACGGAGCGGACCGGGCGGGTCCACGAGAAGGGGCGCGCCCTGGTGCGCCGACTGGCCCTGGCCGCCTACGGCGAGGCCCCGCTGGACCCGCTCGCCGCGGTGCACGCCGTCGTCGCCGGCCTCCCGGAGGACGCCGTCGTCGTGGAGGAGGCGATCACCAGCGGGGTCCTGCTGCGCCAGGTGCTGCCGCTGGAGTTCCCCCGGTCGTACGTGCACACCGTCGGCGGCGGGCTCGGCTCGGGCATCGGCGCGGCGGTGGGTTCCCGGATGGGCGACCCGAGCCGCCCGGTGGTGGCCGTCCTCGGTGACGGCTGCACCCTGTTCGGGCTCCAGGGGCTGTGGAGCGCCGCGCACTACCGGGTGCCGGTCACCTTCGTGGTGATGAACAACGGCGAGTACCGCACGCTCAAGGAGACGGTCGTCCGCCGCGAGCGGCACCGCGACGCCGGCGCGCGGCGCGGCTCGGGCGGCCTGGAGCTCACGCCGCCGCGCCTCGACCTCACCCCGGCCGCGGAGTTCCTGGGCCTCACCGTCGGCTCGGACCGCCGTCCCGACGGGCTCGACCTGGCTCCGCCCGACCTCGACTTCACCCGCCTCGCCGGGTTCTTCGGCATCAGCGCGGTACGGGCGGGCTCGGCCGCGCACCTGACCGAGGCGGTCTCGTGGGCGGCGGCCGGCACGGAGCCCGTCCTCATCGACGTCCCCATCACGGGTCACCGTGACAGTGCCTGATCCGCGCGTCGCCGCGGACGGGAGATCGACAGGAGGAACACATGACGAGCCTTCTCGACGGTGATCTGCTCACCGGCGCCGTGTCGGGCGGCGGCCGGCGCGCCGGAGCCGGCGGCACCGGCACGGCCGGCACGGTCGACGTCGTCGAACCGGCCACCGGCAAGACGCTCGCCGTCGTCGGCCTCGCCGACGCGGCGGACGTCGGACGCGCCGTGTCGGTGGCCGCCCGGGCGCAGCCGGACTGGGGCGCGGTGCCGGCCGCCGGCCGCGCCGCGGTGCTGCGGCGCGCGGCGGCGCTCCTGGAGGAGCACCGGGCCGAGGTCGCCCGCTGGCTGGTCCGGGAGGGCGGCGCGGTGCGGGCGAAGGCCGAGTTCGAGATCGCGGACGCGGTGGAAGAGCTGCTCCAGGCGTCGGCCCTGCCCACCCAGCCGCACGGGCAGGTGCTGCCGTCCGAGCCCGGGCGGTCGAGCACGGCCCGCCGGGTGCCGCTGGGTGTGGTCGGGGTGATCAGCCCGTGGAACGTGCCGCTGCTCCTCGCGCTGCGTTCGGTGGCGCCCGCGCTGGCGCTGGGCAACGCCGTCCTCCTCAAGCCCGACGTCCGCACGGCCGTCTCGGGCGGCCTGGTCGTGGCCCGGCTGTTCGAGGAGGCGGGGCTCCCCGCGGGTGTCCTCCAGGTCCTGGCGGGCGACGCGGTCGCCGGCCGGGCGCTCACCGGGCATCCGGCGGTCGCCATGGTCTCCTTCACCGGTTCGACGGCCGTCGGCCGGGAGGTGGGGGCCGCCGCCGGGCGCACGCTGAAGCGCGTCTCGCTCGAACTGGGCGGGAACAACGCGCTGATCGTCCTCGACGACGCCGATCTGGAGTCGGCGGCGGCGGCCGGTGCCTTCTCGTCCTTCTTCCACCAGGGCCAGATCTGCATGGCCGCAGGCCGGCACATCGTCCACGCGTCGGTCGCCGACGCGTACGTGCGGCTGCTCACCGAGCGGGCCGTACGCCTGACGGCGGGCGACCCGTGGACCGATGCGGTCGACCTGGGCCCGATGATCGACGCGGGTCAGCTCGCCCGCACCCACCGGATGGTGGCCGACAGCGTCGCGGCGGGTGCCGTCCTGCGCTGCGGCGGCGTCCCGGACGGCCCGTTCTATCCGGCGACCGTGGTCACCGGAGTCACCCGCGCGATGCCGGTGTTCACCGAGGAGGTGTTCGGTCCGGTGGCGCCCGTGGTGGTGGTCGCGGACGACGACGAGGCGGTCGCCGTCGCCGGGGACACCGAGTACGGCCTGGTGGCCGCGGTGCGGACGGGATCGGTGGAACGCGGTCTGCGGCTGGCCGACCGGTTGCGGACGGGGATGATCCACGTCAACGACGGGACGGTGAACCACCAGGCGGTGGTGCCGTTCGGCGGCTTCGGCGCCTCGGGGAACGGAGCCCGGCACGGGGCGCAGTACAGCTGGGACTCGTACACCCAGTGGCAGTGGATCACCGCGCGGAGCGGGGCCCCGGTCGGCGGGCGGTCCTGAGCGACGGCGGTCTCGCGTGGGCCGGGCCGGGGCGGGACACCTCCCCGGCCCGGCCCACGTGCCGTGAACCAGAGGGTGCCCGGTACCGGCGGGACCCGTGCGGGGTGAAGGCCCCGGCGTCGGGCGGGGCCTTCACCCTGCGGGCGGGCGTGGGAGGGCCGGGTGTCCCGGTGACGCGGCGTCCTCAGGCCGTCCGGCCCGTCCTCGCGTACGACGGCGGGGCGGGCACGGCCGGGGCCGGCCCCCCGGTGATCTCCAGCGCGCCGTCCGGGAGCCACCGGCCGCCGAACCCGGAGCCGAGCGGCGCCCCCGGCCGGCCGGCGGCGCGTTCGCCGATGACGTCGAAGGGCAGGGTCCGCCCGCTCGCGCAGACCTCGCCGACCTCGCCGGCGCGCAGCGCGTCCCCGAGGACGTCCCGCACGCTGAGCCGTACGCCAGGGGCCGGACCGACGACGGGGGCGCCGCTCGCGTCCGGCCCCGCGGGGAACACCCCCACGGCCCAGGGCAGCACGCTGCCGCCCGGCGCGAACTCCGCCCGCAGGGCGGTGTCCGGCAGGACCTCGGTGTGCCGCGCGGCGAGCGCAGGCGGGCAGGGGGCGCCGACGAGCAGCACCGACCGCGGCGGGGAGAAGGGCGGCGCGGCGGCCAGGGCGTCGAGCAGCGCCGGGTACTCCCCCGTCCCGCAGACCGCCACGACCCCGCCGAGGGCGGCCGGGCCGAAGCCGTCCGGCTGCGCGTGGAGCGTGCTGCCGGAGCCGAAGGCCCACCACATCGCGGACAGGGTGGCCGCCCCGGTGGGCTGTTCGGCGACGGTGACGGTCTGCCCGGCCGGCCCGGCCTTCGCCGACCTGGCGGCCATCGCCAGGTGCCAGGCGCGATGGTCGACGAGGTGGCCCGAACGCCACAGCCCGCCCTCGCCGGCCGTCAGCAGGTACGCGGGTTCGGTGGGCGCCGAGCGGGGCAGGGCGCGGTCGAGCGGCCGGGCGCCGATCCGCTTCCACAGCTCCGGGTCGTCCAGGGCGAGACGCTGGAACCGCCCGCCGTGGCCCCAGCGGTCGTGTGTCGTCAGGCTGCACAGCACCGCCCCGGCGCCGCTGACCGCCGCGACGGCGGCGGTCTGGCCGGCCGGCACGTCCCGGGGCACGGGCACGCACACGCCGCCGGCCTTCAGCACCGCCAGGTGGGCCACGAGCGCCTGCCGGTGGTCGGCGCACTGCACGACGACGGGGTCGCCGAGCTGGACCCCGGTCCGCAGCAGTGCGGTGGCCAGCCGCGAGGACAGGACGTCGGCCTTGCCGTACGAGAGCTGGTGCGGGCCCTCCCGGACCACGACGGCCCGCGGGTGCCGCCGGGCCGCCCGGGTGAAGAGGCCGTCGAGCGTCCGGGCCGACTCGGGCGGACGGGCCGCACGGCGGGCCGCGGGTCGGGGTCTTGCGGTGTCGCGGAGTTCGGCCGAGAGCATCGCTGCGGCTCCTTCTGCTCCTGCGGGGGTCCTGTCCGCTCGGACGGGACTGCCCTCAAGCGGACGGTGTGACGGACCGCCTGGTCTCGCGCCGCTCCTCCGTCTCCGGCACGACCACGGGCTTGGCGTACGTCCGGGTCAGCAGGGGGCCGGTCATCGCGGTGGTCACCAGGGCCATGACGACGAGCAGGGAGTACAGGTCTCCGTCGAGCAGCCCGGCCTGGAGCCCGACGCCGAGGATGACCAGTTCGGTCAGTCCCCGGGTGTTCATCAGGGCGGCCAGGGCCGTGGCCGGCCGGCCGGGCAGACCGGCGGTGCGGGCGGCGAGGTACGTTCCGCCGAACTTGCCCGCCACGGCGACGAGCAGGACGGCGGCCAGTTCGGTGGTCTCGGCCCAGCCGAACTGGCGGAGGTCGACCTTGAGTCCGGCGACCACGAAGTAGACCGGCAGCAGCACCGAGGTCACGTTCCGGGTGTGCTGCATCAGGTCGCCGCGCAGCCGGTCCCCGCACTCCGCGGGCACGATCAGGCCGAAGAGGAAGGCGCCGAAGATGTAGTGCATGCCCATGAACTCGGTGGCGGCGCCGCAGAGCAGAGCTCCGATGAGCACCTGTGCCAGCAGCCACGGCGTCGCCGGACCGCGCCCGTCGCCCCGCGTCATCAGCCGGCGCAGCCAGGGGCGGACGAGCAGGACCAGCAGCAGCACGAACGGGATCATCAGGGCGACGCGCCACATCCCCCCGTGCCCGCTGCCGACGGCGGCCTGCACGCCGGCGAGGGCGGTCCAGGCCACGATGTCCACCAGGGCCGCCGTGGCCAGGGCTATGCCGCCGAGCGTGGACTTGGCCAGTCCCCGGTCGGAGAGGATCCGGGCCAGGACGGGGAAGGCGGTCACGGACACGGCGAGACCGATGAAGACGATGAACGCGGCCTTCTGCTCGGTCGGGTGGTCGCGGAGCAGGTAGAACCCGAGCCCGGTGCCCAGGACGAAGGGCACGGCGGTCGAACCGACGCTGACGGCCGCGGCCATCCTGCCCCGGCCGCGCAGGGCCTGGCGTTCGATCTCGAGCCCCACGCCGAACATGAAGAGCGTGACGCCGACGTCGGCCATCGCGCTGAGCAGCGGTCTGACGTCGGTGGGGAAGAGGGTGTCGGACACGGCCCCGTCGAGGAGGGTCGGCCCGAGGAGGACGCCGGCCAGGATCTCGCCCACGACGGGGGGCTGTCCGATCCTGGTCGCGAGGTACCCCAGCCCCTGGGCGAGCACCAGGATCAGGGCGAGGTCGAAGAGGAGGAGGGCCACCTGATGGCTGTTCATACCTGTTGTGCTCGCTCCCTGGTCTCGGACGGGGGGAACCGGCGTCGTACCGGGCCGGTGGAGTGATCGCGACCAGTCTTCCGGGAGCGCCTACAGATGGTCTGAAGGGTCTCTGCCCGTCTCCCCCGGGCACGGGCGGGCCGTCGCGGACGCGCGGGTACCCCGTGCGCGTCGCCGCGGCACGGGGTACGGGGCGGGCACGGTGGCCCTGGTTCAGGCGACCGAGGCGGCTCCGGCTCCCTGGAGCAGCCGGGCGACGGCGGCGCTGCGGTGGGTCAGCGGCTCGCGCTCGGCGCACTCGGCGGCGTAGAGCCGCATCAGCTCGTGGAAGCGGTACTCGCCCCGGTCCGCCTCCACCAGCAGATGGCGGGCCGCCAGCAGCCGCAGTGTCCGGGCCGCCTCGGGTTCCGACATGCCGGTCAGGTCGGCGGCGGTGGACACGGTGATCAGGCCGTCGCTGAACAGACCGAGGAGCCGGAACATCCGGGCCGCCTCGGCGGACAGCGCCTGGTAGGAGGTCTCGAAGAGCGCGTGCAGGCTCGTCGAACTGTCCCCCGGTGTCGTCATCCGGTCGAGTCTGCCGTGCTCCACGGCGAAGTGCTCGACGAGCGAGGCGAGCGGCACGTCCCGGTTGGCGGCCAGGGTCTCGGCCATGATGCGCAGCGCCAGCGGGAGGCCGCCGGACAGGCCCACCAGCCGCCGGGCGACCGACTCGTGGTGGCGCAGCCGGTCCCCGCTCAGGCATCCGAGCAGCCGCAGGGCGTCCTGGGTGCCGAGCGGACCGAGCCGCAGGAGGTGGGCGCCGTCGCGGACCGCGAGTCCGCCGAGCCGCTGCCGGCTGGTGCTGAGCACGCAGGAGGACCCGCGCGGGATGAGCGGACGCAGCTGGTCGGCGCTGAGTACGTCGTCGAGCATGACGAGCATCCGCTTGCCGTGCAGCAGGCTGCGGTAGAGCGTCGCGCGGCTCGCGAGGTCGGCGGGGATGCGCGAGCCCTCCACCCCGAGACTGCGCAGCACCTGCAGCAGGGCGTCGGAGGCGCTCAGGGAGCGTCCCTGCATGCTCGTCCCGTGCAGGTCGACGTAGATCTGACCGTCCGGGAAGTGCTCCGAGAGCCGGTGCGCCAGCTCCAGGGCGAAGGCGCTCTTGCCGACGCCGGCCGGTCCGTCGATGACGGCGACGGGGGTCGAGGCGCCGCGCCGGCCGTGGTTCTCGGTCAGCAGCCGCTCCAGGTGGGCCAGTTCCCGCGACCGTCCGACGAATCCCCGCGCCACGGGCGGCAGCTGGGCCGGCCGCGGTGTCTCGGGGAGGACGATGCCGGCGGCCGGTGTCTCGCCGCCGGGGGGCCAGGAGGCGGGGGTGGCGCCCCCGGATCCGGTGGCCACCGGGGTGACCGGCCGGCCGGCGAGGATCTGCTGGTGCAGGACGCGCAGTTCGGCGCCCGGGTCGATGCCGAGCTCGTGGCGGAGCAGCCGCCGGGTCTCGGCGTAGACCTCCAGGGCGTGTGCCTGGCGGCCGCACCGGTAGAGCGCGTTCATCAGCAGCCAGCGCAGCTTCTCGCGCAGCGGCTCCTCGGCCACGGCGCCGAGCAGCACGGTGACCGCCTCGACCGGCCGGTCGGCGTCCAGCATGTCCGCGGCCCATTCCTCGACCGCCGTCAGCCGCATGTCCTGGAGCCGGGTGCGCTCCATGGCGGCGAAGGGCCCGGGGACGCCGGAGTGCGCCTCGCCGTGCCAGAGCGACAGCGCGGCCTCGGCCAGTTCGAGGGCCTCGGGCAGTCGCCCCTCGGCCCGTGCGCGGCGGGCCTGTGCGTGCCGGAGGGCGAAGAGCGTCGCGTCGACGGTGGACGGATCGGTCTGCAGCGCGTACCCGCCGGCCGTGGAGACGAGCAGGTCGCCGCTCTCCCTCCTGCTGCGCTCCGGCTCCAGCACCCGGCGCAGTCCGGCGACGTAGGTGTGGACGCCGTTGGCGGCGGTCTGGGGGATGTTGCCGCCCCAGACGGCGTCGATGATCTGCTCGACGCTCACGACGTCGTTCGCCCGGCCGGCGAGCAGCGCGAAGACCGCGCGTTGTTTGGGTGGTCCGAGGACGACTTCCCGTCCGTGCCGCCAGGCCCGCACCGGGCCAAGCAGCTGTACACACAAGGGCTCCCCCGTTGTCGGCATGGCCTTGCCGCCTCCTGAGATCGTTGTCGCGGTCACGGGACCGCTCTGCTGCCAGTGGTGGGAACGCACGGACGTGTCTCAGGCGTCGCGCGTGGCGTCGTCGCCCCCTGTGCCGGTCGCGCGGGCCACCAGGCGGTCCGCGACACACCGCAGCTTCTCCCGCGTCTCCTCCAGTTCGCGGTCGGGCACGGAGTGCTCGACGATGCCGGCGCCCGCCCTCAGCCAGGTCGCCCCGTCGCGGCGGAACACGCTGCGCAGGGCGAGGGCGGCGTCCATGGAGCCGTCGCGCGCCACGGTCATCACGGTTCCGGCGTAGAGGCCGCGCTCCGTCGGCTCGTGGGCGCAGATGCTCTCGTACGCGGCGTGCTTGGGCACGCCGGAGGCGGTGACGGCCGGGAAGACGGCGGCGAACGCGTCCCAGGGGCTGGCGCCCTCAGGCATCCGGCCGACCACCCGGGACGCCAGGTGCTGGACCGAGCCCCGCTCCTTGACGACCATGTACTCCTCCACGACGACCGTCTCCGGCTTGCACGGTCCGGCGAGTTCGTCGACGGCGACCTTCACGGAGATGGCGTGCTCGTGGAGTTCCTTGGGGTCGGCGAGGAGTCGTTCCCGCAGCCGCCGGTCCTCCTCCGGGTCGCCGGTCAGCGCCCGGGTGCCGGCCAGGGGCTGGCTGGAGACCCGCCCGTCGATGCCGACCTCGACCACGGTCTCCGGGCTGAAGCCGAGCGCCTGGAGGCCGCCCATGTTCAACAGGAAGGAGCGGGCGGGGGTGTTGGCGCGCCGTCCGACGACGTAGCTGGCGGGGAAGTCGACGTCGGCGGGGGCGGGTACGGCGCGGGAGACGACGGCCTTCTGGAGTTCCCCGGCGCGGATCCGGTCCACGACCTCGCCGACGGCCACCCGGTAGTCCTCGGCGCCCACCTCCAGGTCGAC
The DNA here is from genome assembly GCF_050917515.1 of Streptomyces sp. JL2001. Taxonomy (NCBI): domain Bacteria; kingdom Bacillati; phylum Actinomycetota; class Actinomycetes; order Kitasatosporales; family Streptomycetaceae; genus Streptomyces; species Streptomyces sp. JL2001. The sequence continues at coordinate 1,577,586 of NZ_CP169421.1, forward strand.
CGAAACAGGCCGAACGACTATGTCAGGTTCAGACTCCAGTTCGACCACGAACTTCCGTACGGCGTCGATCTCCTCGGCGTCCAGACCGCGCACGTGCGCCGCCTTCCCGGTGAGCCGCACCTCGGTCCGGGGGACCACGAGGTGGAGCAGCACGTCGTTGGCGACGGGGCGGCCGGCGACGGCGTAGGCGAGCTCGAAGGCGCTCCAGCCGTACGCCCGCCAGTCGGCCAGGTCGAGACCGTCGAGGAAGGCCCGGACCTGGGCCAACGGGTCTCCCTCCCAGGGCCGTTCGGTGGTGACTCCGTGCTTCGTACATCGCACCGAATGAGGTTTCAGTACGACTTCGGCGGCGACCCCGCCGGCCACCGACCAGGCGTCGGGGCTCTCGTAGACCACGTAGGTGTCGAACAGGCCCGAGGCGGCCAGGCCCGAGGCGACGGCGAGCGGTTCGATCGCCGTGTTCAGCACGGTGGACCGGTAGAACTCCATGTCTCTTCCTCCTGCAGCATTACGACCGACATTGACCACGATGCGCGAGGCGACTCGACCCGGGCGGCATCGGTCCGCGCGGCGAGCGGACGTGAGCACCACAGAACCCGGGCTGGGGAAACAATGGCCATGCGTGAAGTGAATCCGCAGCGTCCCCCGCCCACAGGAAAGGAACGCCGAAAACCACTCGACCGAAAATTCTCGACGGAGAATCAGAAGAATGACAACGTTGCGCCCGACGAACAGGCGCGAAGGAAACGGCACCGGTCCAGGGAGGCGGGAGAGGCGCACGGCACACCGCCGGACGGACGGGGTGCGGACAGCGCGACGCGTCCACGGGCACGCCGCGCCGGGCCGGGCCCGTACTCCTCCGTCACCCGAGGAACGGCAGCCTCACCTCGGACGTTGCCGTCACACGACGAACCGCCCGCCGGCACCCGGTGGCGCAGGCGGAGACACGCCGACGCACCCGGTGCCGAAGCCGGCGACGCCGTCGTCACGGATACGCTCCGGCACGGCGACGGACGTACGGAGTCCCGCTCCGGTCGACACAGCTCGCCATTCGCACTGAAAAGACATCATTACCCCGGTGGGCCGAATCCCCCCTTGCCGCTCCAGGCTATTTCCCGAAGCGGTGTAACCGAGGTCGACTCTACCCAACCGCACCAGACCGAATCAACAAGTATCCGTTTCACGCTCGTTACTTGACTGCTTTTTGTCAGGTCGCGTTATAGATCTCCACGCACCCCGAACGGGAAATTGATTTCCCGTTCGGGGTGTTCGCGCGGGAGGCGGCCCGGCGCTTTTGCACGGGGGAGATACCGAGCCGCCGTGGCCCTCGTTGCCCGCGCCGCGAACCGGCGCGGGAGAGAACCAGTCCTCGTCGCGTCACGGCGCCCGGGAGCCCACCCGGCCAGGGGTCGCCGCGACCGTCGCGCAGCCCGTCCGCCGAGCGGCCCGGCCGGCGGCGGCCCGGGGTCCCGCGCCGGATCCGCGGTCGCGCCGGCGCGGGGACGGAGGCACCCGGCCCGCCCCCGGGTCGGCGAGGGCCCACCCGCACCGCCCGACCGCCACGGGGAGCATCGCCGCCAGCCACACGGCGGGGACGGCCGGCCAGACCCCGGACAGCCGCCAGGCGCGCGCCGCGCCGAGGACGAACAGGCCCGCGACCACCGCCCCGAGGAGCAGCCCGACGACGCCGGGCAGGGCGGCGAAGGGCGCCTGCCCGCGGCGCTGGGCTGCCTCTCGCACGGATCCTCCCGACGTTTTTTATACTCGTAAGACGTACGCGTACAATAACTGTAGCCCCGGGCACCTGTCGTTGTCACCCCCGGCCTCAAGTCCCCAGCCCAGCGGGGTGTTTCGGCCGACGGACAGAGCAACGGACCGGACCGTTCCACGATCTCCGACGGGAGAAGCACGATGAAGCCCCGAAACGGCCGCAGAGGCGCGGCGCGGCGACCGGCGCCGCTGTCGCAGGAGTCGATCGTCACGGCTGCGCTGCGCATCCTCGACCAGGAGGGCCCCCGGCAGCTGTCGATGCGACGGCTCGCGAAGGAGCTCTCCATCACGCCGATGGCGCTCTACCACCACGTGCAGGACAAGCACGAGTTGCTGCTCCTGCTCCTCGCCTCCCTGTCCCGCGACCGGCCCCGCCCCGTCCTGCCGGACGACCCCCGCGAGCGGCTGGTGGCCGCCGCCCAGCTGCTCCACGACGTCCTCGCCCAGTACCCCTTCCTGACCGAGATCCTCGCCTCGCCCGACCTGCTCGCCGTCTCGGCCCTGTGGGTCATGGAGGCGCTGCTCGACGCGGCGGTCGAATGCGGGCTCACCCTCGAACAGGCGGCCCAGGCGCATCAGGCCATCTGGCACTACACGGTGGGGGTCCTGCTGATCCGGACGACCCGGATCCAGCACCACGCGGAGCTGACCCGGCCCACCCAGCGCGAGCAGGTGTTCGCCACGCTGCCGGCCGAGGAGTTCCCCCGGGTCACCTCGCTCGCCGACCGGTGGGGGCCGCTGACGACCCGTGACACCCATCGCGAGGGCCTGGAGGACATCGTCGAGGGGCTGCTCGGACCGCGGCCGGAGCGCCCGGGGGGCCTCGCATGACCACGGCCGGCACACCCCTGATCGGGATCATCGGCGGCTACGGCCGCGTCGGCGGTGCCGCCGCCCGGGTCCTGGCCGCCGAGTGCGGCTACCGCCTGCGTGTGGGCGGGCGTTCCGCCGACGCGGCCTGGTCCCTGGCCCGCAGGCTCGGCGACGGGTCCGAGGCGGCGGTGGTGGACGCCGTCGACAGCCAGAGCCTGCGGCACTTCACCCGGGGATGCGCCACCGTGCTCGACTGCTCGGGCACCGCCTTCGTGCTGCGCGGCGCCGTCCGCCGGTCCGTCCTGGCGGCGGGCGCGCACTACGTCGGCATGACGGACGACGGCGGGCCCCGCACCCCCCACGGCCCCGCCGCGGCCGTCCTGTTCACCGGCCTGGCGGGCACGCTGGCCGGCTGGCTCCCCCGCCTGCTGGCCGACGGGCTCGCCTCGGCGACGTGCTTCGACGGCTGGTACGGCGGACTCGGCGCGGTCAGCCCGCACGCGGCGGTCTCCGGGCTGCTGGCCAGGCGCCGCGCGCTCGACGTCCCGGCCGGCGCGTGGACCGGCGCCCCCACCCGTGACGGCTCGCCCGACGGGCCCTTCGGCGGACCCCTCGCCGCGGCCCCCGGGGATCGCCCCGGCCCTTCGCTCCCCGCACCGCCGGGCGGTGAAACGCCCCTGGCCGCCCGGGAGTCGCAGCCTCCGTGGCCCCTGCCGGCCCGCCCCGCCGCGGTCCACCGGATCCTGCCCGAGGAGCTGCGCCGCCAGATGTACCGGCTGTGCCTGGAGGAGGCACGGTGGCGCGAGGTCTTCCCGGGGCCCGCGACACCCGCCGTCCTGGACCGGCTCGCCGGACGGCCGCAGGGGGCGCTCGACGCCAGGACTCTCCTGGGCGTCGCCCGGGAGCTGTCCAGGGCGAGTCGCCTGGATGCGGAGAGGATCTCCTCGTATGCGATGACATATGGCACGCTGGACGGGCTCACGCCCGACGGTCTCACCGTGCGGCGGAGCGCACTGATGCACTGCACGGACGTGTCCGGCCTCGCCGGGGTCATCGCCGCGGCCACCGCGCACGAGGCCACCGGGGGCCGGTTGACGTCCGGTGTCCATGTGGCGGCGGATACGCTGCCGCCCGAGGGCACCGCGGACTGGATCGTCCGGCACCTCCCACGGGCGACCGTGCGGAGGACGGAGATCCCGACCGGCGGGACGGGCAGGACGACGTCCACGCCGGTGGCCGCCCGACGTCCCGGGTGAGGACGTCGCCGCGCGGCAGGGAGCGCAGGGCGACCGTACGCGGACCACCGCACCCCGCAGCGCTCGGCCGTCCGCCGGGCGCGGGAACCGACCTCACCCGACCGGATCGACAGGAAGACACACGGATGACGCCTCGTACCCGAAGCACCGGCAGGATCGGCCGCCCTCCCCGGCTGTCCCAGGAGGCCATCCTCACGGCGGCCCAGCGCATCCTGGACGAGGAAGGCCCCGAGCACCTGTCGATGCGTCGGCTGGCGCAGGAGCTGTCGAGCACCGCGATGGCCCTGTACCACCACGTGCGCGACAAGGACGAACTGCTGCTCCTGCTGCTCGAGCGGCACGCCCAGGGCTTCGAGCGGCCCGAACTGCCCACCGACCCGCGGGAGCGGCTGATCTCGGCGAGCCAGGTGCTGCACGACATCCTCGCCGAGTGCCCGTGGATCGTGGAGGTCCTCGCCTCCGACGACCTGATGGCCGTCTCCGCCCTGTGGATCGTCGAGAACATGATCGACGCGGCGATCGAGTGCGGGCTCAGCCCCGAGGAGGCCGTCTACGCCTACCGGGTCATCTGGTACTACACCGCCGGCGAACTCACCATCCGCGTCAACCGCGAGCGGCACCACGCGGGTCTGGAGCGGCCGCCGCACCGCGACAAGGCCTTCGCCTCGCTGGCGCCGGAGGAGTTCCCGCGGCTCGCCTCGCTGGCCGCCCGGTGGGACGAGATCACCACCCGGGACACCCACCGTCAGGGGCTCGTCGCCATCGTCGACGGCCTGCTGTCCCGGACCGGCACCGAGCGCCGGACGGGATGACCGAAAGCCCGGACCGCCGCGCCGCGGGAGCGGCGCGGCGGTCCGGGTCCCTCCCGGGGGCTCGGGCCCCGGTCCCGGGCGGTCAGGCGTCCAACCGCGCCCGCAGGGCCCGCTTGTCGACCTTGCCGACACCGGTGAGCGGCAGCCGGTCCAGCACCACCAGCCGGTCGGGCACCTTGTACGCCGCGACCCCCCGTCCCCGCAGCGCCGCCTGCACGTCGCGCAGGGTCGGTGGGCGGGCCGGGTCGCGGGGGACGACGCAGGCGCAGGTCCGCTCCCCCATGTGCGGGTCGGGCAGTCCGATCACCGCGGCGGCGACGACCGGGACGGCGGCGAGCAGGTGCTCCTCCACCTCCTGCGTCGGGACCTTCTCCCCGCCGCGGTTGACCACGTCGTTGATCCGCCCGACCACCTGGAAGTCGCCTTCCGCGGTGCGCCGGACCAGGTCGCCGCTGCGGTAGTAGCCGTCCTCGGTGAACCGGGTCGCGTTGCGCTCCGGCGCCCGGTAGTAGCCGCGCAGGGTGTACGGCCCGCGGGTGAACAGCTCGCCGGTCTCGCCCGGTTCCGCGTCGGAACCGTCCTCCCGGACCACCCGGACCTCGTCGCCGGGCGACAGCGGCCTGCCCTGGGTATGGACGATCACGTCCTCGGGGTCGTCCAGCCGGGTGTAGTTGAGCAGGCCCTCGGCCATCCCGTACACCTGCTGGAGCGTGCCGCCGAGGGACTTGGTGACCTGTCGGGCCGTCTCCGGGTCGAGCCGCGCCCCGCCCACCTGCAGCACCCGGAGCGAGGACAGGTCGTGCTCCGTCCACTCCGCCGCGTCGAGCCAGAGCGGGACCAGCGGCGGCACCAGCGAGGTGACCGTCACGCCGGCCCGCTCGATCAGCGGGAAGCAGGCGTCCGCCGTGGGCGCAGGGGCGAGCACGGCGGTACCGCCGGCGCGCAGTGTGCCGAGGACGCCGGGGCAGGCCAGGGCGAAGTTGTGCTGGGCCGGCAGGGCGGCGAGGTACACGTCGTCCTCCCCCACCGCGCAGAGCCGTGCGCTCTCCCGGAGCTGGTAGGCGTAGTCGGCGTGGGTGCGCGGGATCAGCTTGGGCGGCCCCGAGGTGCCGCCGGAGAGCAGGAAGAGGGCCACGTCCTCGGGGTCCGGCGCGGGGAGTTCGACCGGGTCGGCGTCGAGGGAGGACAGGGCGGTGTACGGGCCGGGCTCACCGGCCACCAGCACGTGCCGGAGGCTGTCCGTCCGGTCGAGCACCTCCCGGGCGACCAGCCGGAAGTCGCAGCCGAGCACCTGGTCCGGGCACACGTAGGCGACGGCCCCCGCGGTGGCCACCAGGTGGGTGATCTCCGCGGAGCGGTGGGCGGGCAGGGCGTAGACGGGCAGCACCCCGGTCCGGAAGCAGGCCAGGCTGAGCACGATCAGCTCGGCCTCGTTGGGAAGGTGGACCACGATCCGGTCGCCGGCGGCGAGACCGGCCCGCAGCAGTCCGGCGGCCATCCGGTCGGCCGCCCGGTCGAGTTCGGCGTGGGTCAGGGTGCCGGCGGACGTCACCAGGGCGGCCGCGGTGTCCTGTGCGGGTGTCCGTGGCCAGGTGCCCAGGACGTCCGCGTTCCAGTACCCCTGCTCGCGGTAGGCGCGGGCCGTCGGTTCAGGCCACGGAACACAGCCTTCCTGCATGGAGGTTCCCCCTTGTCTTCCGGTACGGGACGGTGGTCGGGGCCGTGCGGCGGGCCCTCACGGGGTGGCCGGCCAGGCCGAGACGGTCACGGGCAGGGCCGCCCGGACCGCCTTGAGCACCCGGGCGAGCACCTCCTCGCGCCGGGTCTCCAGGTAGAAGTGCCCGCCGTCGAAGACGGCCGCCTCGCACGCGCCGTCGGTGACCTCGCTCCAGGCGAGGGCCTCCTCCGCGGTGACCTCGGGGTCGTCTCCGGCGTACAGCACGGTCACCGGGAGGGTGAGCCGGCAGCCGGGCAGCGGCCGGTAGGTCTCGATCAGCCGGTAGTCGCCACGGACGGCGGGCAGCAGCGCCTCCAGGAGCGCGCCGTTGTCCAGGACGTCCTGCCCGGTGCCGCCGAGCCGCCGCAGGTCCGCGAGGAGTCCGGCGTCGTCCGCGAGGTGCAGGGTGCCGCCGCGGGTCCGCCGGGGGGCCGGCTGGCCCGAGACGACGAGACCGGCGGGCGGGCGGCCGGTCACCGCGAGTCTGCGCGCCGTCTCGTAGGCCACGGCGGCGCCCATGCTGTGCCCGAAGAGGACGGTGGTGGCGAGCGTGTCGGCGGTGTGCTCCCGCAGCAGCCCCGCGACGACGTCGTCGACCAGGGCCTCCATGTCCGCCGCCACCGGCTCGCCGAAGCGGTCGCCGCGGCCCGGGTACTGGACGGCCGACACCTCGACGTCCCAGGGGGATTCCAGGGCCCAGGCGCGATAGGCGCCGGCGGCTCCGCCGGCGTGCGGGAAGCAGACCAGGCCGGCCCGCGCGTGGGTGCGCCGGGAGAAGACCCGCGGGGCGGCGGGGGCGGGGTGGCCGGTCGGCGTCACAGCTCGCCCTCCTCGAAGTCGCCGGGGTCCCCGGCCGCGTCCCGGCCCGGTCCGTCGAGCGCCCGCGACTCCGCGACGAGCGCGCTCATGCCGGCGACCGTGGGGGCCCGCAGGACGTCGCGCATCGGCAGTTCGACGCCGAGCCGGCCGCGCAGGGCGGTCACCAGCCGGGTCGCCGTGAGGCTGTCGCCGCCGAGGGAGAAGAAGGTGGCGCCGCGTGCCGTGACGGGTACGCCGAGGGCGCGCGCCCACAGTTCCGCGACGATCTCCTCCACCGGGCCGCGGGGCGGGTCGTCCTCGCCGCCGCCCCGGGCCGCGCCCTCCGCGAGGACCCGTTCGACCCGTCGCCGGTCCACCTTGCCGTTGGCGTTGAGCGGCAGGGTCGCGAGACCGACGAGGGAGCCGGGGATCATGTGGGCGGGCAGCCGGTCGGCGAGCCAGCCGCGGAGCGCCGCGGGGTCCGGGCCGGGCACGCCGTCGGGGCGGCGGGCGGTGAGCAGGACGACGCCGTCCGGCTCGTGGCGGGCCCGCTCGACGGCGGCGAACCCGGCCGCCTCCAGCGCCTGCGCCCAGCCGGCCGCGTCCGCCGGGGAGGAGGCGGGCGCGGCGGCGGTGGGCAGGGCCAGGGCGGAGACCGTCGTCCGGGCGACGAGGAACAGCCGGCCGCCGGGGCGGGCCAGCAGGGCGAGCGCGCGCGCCGCGGCGTGCGGGTCGGGCTCCCGGCCGAGCGCGTCGTTGGCCACCAGGACGTCGTAGGCGGCGAGCCGTTCCTCGGGGACGGCGAAGGCGTCCTGACGGGCGGTCCGGACGCGGTGGCCCGATCCGGCGAGCCGGTTCTCGGCGGCGGCCAGCCGGGCGGGCCGGGCGTCGAGCAGGGTGTAGCCGACCGCGCCGGGCTTGAGCCGGTCGAGGAGTGCGGCGGCGGTCCGGCCGCCGCCGGCGGCCCAGTCGGCGATCTCGGGCGCCCGGGTGCCCTCGGGGTACGCGGCCTCCACCTCGGCGGCGACGGCGTCCAGGCAGGCGGCGACGCCCGGCCACCGGTGGGCCAGGCCGTCCGGGGACAGGACGGGGTCGTCGGCCAGCGCCTCCGCGTCGGTCTCGCCGGAGAGCAGGGGCATCAGGACGGGCATCGCCCCGGCCCAGGCGTCCACGACCGCCTGGAGGGGGGTGCCGGCCACCCGTCGGCGCAGGGCGGCGGCCCGTTCGCGGTCGCGGGCGGCCGCCCAGCGGGGGCCGGGGGCGACGCCGCCGCCGGAGCGGGTGAGGACGTCGCGCGCCGCGAGGAAGTCGACCCAGGTGTCGAACAGCGGGCGCCGCTCCTGCGCCACCGGGAGCGAGCCGCTCTCGGCCGGGCCTCCGTCGGGGCCGAGCACCTGCTCCAGCAGGGCGGCGAGCAGCGTCTCGGTCAGCTCCGCCTCCAGCTCCCCCGCGTCCTCGCCCGGGGCCGGTTCGCGGGCGGGCGGCGGGGCGGCGGCGGGCACGCCGTCGGCGGGGCGGGTACGGCCGGGGGCCGGCCCGGAGGCGGCGGGCGCGGGCAGGAAGGCCGCCGCGACCTCCCGGGTGCGGTCCCCGACCACGGCGGCGAGGGCCTGGGACACGGCCGGATGGGTCTGGAGCACGGACTCGATCTCGCCCAGTTCGACCCGGAAGCCGTTGATCTTGACCTGCTGGTCCATCCGGCCGAGGAACTCCAGGGTCCCGTCCGGCCAGTAGCGACCGGTGTCGCCGGTGCGGTACCAGCGCCCGTCGGGCCGTCGGGGGAAACGTTCCCGCGTGAGCTCCGGGTCTCCCCGGTAGCCCTGGGCCACCCCGGCGCCGCCGATCCACAGCTCGCCGGGCACCCAGTCCGGGCAGTCCCGGCCCTGCGGGTCGACGACCCGGAATCGCTGGTTGGAGAGCGGCGTGCCGTACGGGACGGACCGCCACTGCGCGGGCACCGAGCGGACCTCGTGGGCGTTGGACCAGATCGCGGCCTCGGTGGCGCCGCCGAGCGCGATCAGGCGGCAGCGGCCGCCGGTCGCGGCGGCCAGCCGGTCGGGCAGGTCGAGGCCGATCCAGTCGCCGGACAGCAGGGCCAGGCGCAGGGTGTCCGGCAGGGGTTCCCGGTCGGCGGCGGTGAGCAGCATGTCCATCAGCGCGGGTACGGAGTTCCACACCGTCACGCCGTGGCGCCGGCACAGGGCGAGCCAGCGGTGGGCGTCGCGCCGGTCGGCCTCGTCGACCAGGACCAGGGCACCGCCCTCGGCCAGAAGGCCGAACACGTCCCAGACCGAGAGGTCGAAGTCCAGGGCGGAGACGGCGAGGACGCGGTCGGTGGAGCCCACCGCGAAGCGCTCGTCGACGTCCTCGACCGTGTTCACGGCGGCCCGGTGGGAGACCTCCACGCCCTTGGGTGTGCCGGTGGATCCGGAGGTGAAGATGACGTACGCGGTGTCGTCGGCGGGGACCTCCACCGGGGCGTCGAGCGGCGCGGCGCGCAGGGCTCGGTGCAGCGGCAGGACGGGGAGCCGCGAACCGGCGGGCCGTGCGGGGTCGTTGCCGTCGAGGACCAGGACCGCGCGGCTGAGGGCGTGGATGCGGTCGCGGCGTTCGGCCGGCTGGTCGACGCCGACGGGGACGTACGAGCAGCCCGCCGCGAGGACGCCGAGCACGGCGGCCATCTGGTCCGGGCCCTTGGGGGCGGTGACGACGACAGGGCTGCCGGGGCGGACGCCGTGGGCGGCCAGGGCTCCGGCGACGCGCAGGGCGCGGTCGGCGAGTTCGCCGTGGGTGAGGCTGCCGTCCTCCCCCCACAACAGGGCGGGGTGGCCGGCCCGGGCGGCCGCGCGCTCGAAGAAGGCCTGGTGCAGGAGCCGTCCGCTCTCCTGCCGGGTCACGGAGTTCACCTCGTCGCGACATCGGGTCTGGGAGGCGGGCAGGGGTATGTGCGGCGGGCTCGTCCAGTCGGCGGTCGCGAGCCCGTGCAGCAGGGCGGTGTACGCGCCGAACATGGTGTCGAGGACGCCTTCGGGGAAGAGCGCCTCGACGGCGTCCCAGGCGAGCAGCAGGCCGCCCTCGCGGGTGCCGTACACCTGGTGGTCGAGCCACACCTGCGGGGTCTGCGAGACCATCCAGGACAGGTCGCCGAGGACGGCGGCGCAGTCGTCCGGCACCAGCGGTGCGTCGAGGTTGCAGGCGAAGACGACGGGTGCGGTGCGCGGGGCGCCGGTGTCGGTGCGGACGAAGTCGCGCAGCACGTCGACACCGGTGTAGGCGGCGTGGCCGACGTCGTCGTGCAGGCGCTGCTGGAGGGCCCGCGCACGCTCGGCGAAGCCGTCGCCGGGGGCCGGCGCGACCTCCAGGAGCAGCAGGCTGGTGAAGTCGGCGACCATGCGCTCGATGTCGGGGTGGACGTCCTGGTCGCGGTCGAACAGCGGGATGTTGAGCAGGAACCGCTGCTGTCCGCTCCAGCGGGCCAGGATCTCGGAGAAGGCGGTGGCGAGCAGCACCGCGGGGGTGATGCCGTGTTCGGCGGCGCGGCGCTGCAGCAGCGCCCAGTCTCCCGGGTCCAGGGTGTGGTTCCGCCGGACGAAGCGCGGGACGCCGATCTCGTCGGGGTCCGCGGCGAGCGGCAGGTCGGGGCCGCCGGGGAGGTCGGGCAGCCGGCGCTGCCAGTACTCCCGGGCCTTGTCGCGTCCGGCCGCTCGCCGGGCGGCGGTGTCGGCGGTGTACTGCGCGAAGGTGTAGCCCGGTTCGCCGCCGGTGGCGGGATCCCGGTAGAGCCCGGCCAGGTCGGAGAGGAGGAGGCGGATGCTGGCCACGTCGGCGACGAGCAGGTCGACGTTGACGTGGAGCCGGGGGCCGGCGCCGGGGCGGCGGCTGAGCTGGACGTCGAGGACCTCGCCGCGGGAGACGTCGAGGACCCGGTGGGACAGCCGGTCGCGCAGCCGCAGCAGGGCCTCCTCGGCGGCGGGCGCGGGGAGCCCGCTGTGGTCGTGCACCGTCAGGCCGGGCCAGGCGGAGGTGCCGAGGACGCGCTGGGCGCCGTCGTCGGCGAAGGAGGCGCGGAGCATCGGGTGCCGGCGTAAGAGGTCCCGTACGGCCTCCTCCAGCCGGTCCGCCGCCACCTCCCGGGTGTCGATCTCCAGGTAGGCGTGGCAGCCGACGCCGCCGAGCGGGCGGTCGGTGCCGCGGCCGATCCAGTAGGCCTGCTGGACGGCGGTGAGCCCGAAGGGCGCTCCCGGGTCGACGGGGACCGTGCCGGCCGGGGACTCCGCGGCGGGGTCGGTCGCCGCCGGGTCGGCCCCGAGCAGGCCGTACCAGGCGGCGAGGCGCGGGTCCTGGGCCATCTCGGTGAACTCGACGCCGATGCCGGCGCGGTTGAGTTTGTTGATCAGCCGCATCAACTGGATCGACTGGAGGCCGAGTTCGAAGAGGTTCACCTCGTCGTCCGACGGGCTCAGCTCGGTGTCGAGGAGCGCGGCGACCTCCTCGCGGAGGTCCGCCGGCCGCCATGCGGCGGACTTCCCCCCGGCACGGACGTCGGACCCGGCCGCCGTGTGCTTGCGTGACATCCCTACCCCTGTGTCGGATGGTGTGTGACGGGCGAACGATCTGCCATGCTGCCTTCAGGCCGCGGCGAGCGCGGCGATTCGCCGGAACTCGGCGTAGCGGCCCTGGTGCCGCAGGAGTTCCTCGTGGGTGCCCTGTTCGACGATTCGGCCGTCCTCCAGGAAGACGATCAGGTCGGCCTGTTCGACCGTACGCAGCCGGTGGGCGACCATGAGGGTCGTCCGGCCCACCATGAGCCGGTCGAGTCCCTCCTGGACGGCGGCCTCGCTCTCCGGGTCGAGGGCCGAGGTGGCCTCGTCGAGGAGCAGGACGGGAGCGTCCTTGAGCAGCGCGCGGGCGATGGAGACCCGCTGGCGCTCGCCGCCGGACAGCGAGGTGCCGCCCTCGCCGACCTGGGTGTCCCAGCCGTCGGGCAGGCGCTCCACCACCTCGTCCAGGCAGGCCGCGGCGGCGGCTCCGCGTACTTCCTCCGCCGTCGCGTCGGGCCGGCCGATGCGGACGTTGTCCTCGATGGTGCCCTCGAAGAGGTACACGTCCTGGAAGACCACGGAGAGGCCGGCCATCAGCTGTTCGGTGTCGATGTCGCGTACGTCGACACCGCCGAGGCGCACGGAGCCCCGGTCGACGTCGTGGAAGCGGGCCACGACCTGGAGCAGGGTGCTCTTGCCGGCGCCGGAGGAGCCGACGATGGCGACCCGCTGCCCCTCCCCCACGTCAAGCGAGAGTCCGTCGAGCACCGTGCGGTCGCCGCGCCGGAAGGACACGGAGTCGAGCGTGACGCCGTGGTGGGCGGGCAGTTGCGGGGTCTCGGTGTGCGGCAGCGGCGGTTCGGTGAGGACCGCGTCGATGCGCTCCAGTTCGCCGCGGGAGGCCCGCATGATCCCGCCGAGGTCGGCGAGGGACAGCAGCGGGTCCACGCAGCGGGCCGCCAGGACCATGATCGCCAGGAGTTCGGCGGCGCCCAGGTCGCCGTCCAGCGCGAGGTACACGCCGAGGGCGAGGACGGCGGTGAAGACGGCCTGGACGGAGAAGCTGAGGCCGAGCATGCCCGGTACGCCGCTGAGGGCTGCGCGCCGGCTGGTGCGCCACTGCTCGTTCAGCGCGTCGTCGAGGAGGGCGAAGCGCTCGCCCGTCCGGCCGCCGGCGCGCAGCACGGGCTGGGCGCGGACGTACTCGACGACCCGGCCGGCCGCGTCGTCGCTGCTCCGGGCCCGGTCCGCGTCCTGCTGTGCGGTGGCCCGCGAGGTCCAGCGCTGCACGCCGGCGATGAGGGGCGCGGCGACGAGTCCGGCCAGCGCGATCCGCCAGTCGAAGAAGAAGAGCACCACGACCGTGGTCAGCGGGATCAGGGTGGCGTTGATCAGCGGGCGCAGCCGGTGCGCCGGTACCGACATGACGCCCATGACGCTGCGGCTCGTGAGGCCGGAGACGTCGCCGACGCGGCCGGGGGTGAACCAGCCGAGCGGCAGCGCGGCCAGGTGGTCGCCGAGCCGGTGGTGCAGTCCGCGGGAGAGCTCGCCGCCGGTACGGAAGCCGGACTTGTCGCTGAGGTAGCCGAGGACCGAGGTGACGATCACGGCCACGGCGAAGGCGGTGAGCCAGGGCCGGGCGGCGCCGGCGTCGCCGTCGAGGAGGGCGTCCAGCAGGGGGATGAGCAGCGCGTACGACAGCCCTTCGAAGACCGCGCACACCGACATCAGCGCGACGGTGCGGCGCAGGGGTCCCGAGTGCCGCTCGCCCAGGACTCGCAGCAGCAGCCTGATCATCAGTGGATCTCCCTCTCCTGGCCGGCGCGGGCGTGCTGGGCACGCCACATGGCGGCGAACCTGCCGTTCATCCGCATCAGTTCGTGGTGGTCGCCGCTCTCCACGACGCGTCCGCCCTCCATGACGACGATCCGGTCGGCGCGGGCCACGGTCTCCAGCCGGTGGGCGATGACGAGTTGGGTACGGCCCCGCGCCAGGGTCTCCAGCGCGGCGCGGATCTCCGCCTCCGTCTTGGCGTCGGCGAAGGACATGGCCTCGTCCAGGACGAGGACCGGCGCGTCGACGAGCAGGGCCCGGGCGATCGACAGGCGCTGCGCCTCGCCGCCGGAGAGGCCGACGTCCTCGCCGATCACGGAGTCGTAGCCGCGGGGCATGGCCTGGACGCGCTCGTGGACACCGGCGGCGCGGGCGGCCCGCTCGACGTCCGCGTGGTCGGCGTCCGGTACGGCCAGGGCGATGTTGTCGGCGATGCTGGCCCGCAGCAGCCGGACGTCCTGGAGGACGAAGGAGACGCTGCGGTACAGCCGGTCGGTGGCGATCTCGCGCGCGTCGACGCCGCCGATCAGCACGGCGCCGCTCGTCGGGTCGGCGAAGCGCGGGACGAGCTGGGCGAGGGTGGACTTGCCGGCACCGGACGGTCCGACGAGTGCGGTGGTGGTGCCGGGTTCGAGGGTCAGGTCCACTCCGTCCAGGACGGGACGGCCCTCGTCGTAGGAGAAGCCGACGCCGCGGAACTCGACGCGGTGACCGCGCGGTTCGGCCGGGTGGGCCGGCTCCGGCAGCGGCGGTACGTCGAGCATCGCCCGGATCCGCTCGGCGGAGGCCTCGGCGGCGCGGACGTTGTCGAGGCCGTGTCCCAGGGCGGCGATGGGCGCGGTGAGCGCCACCGCGAGCAGCGGGAAGGGCAGCAGGTCCGCGGGCGGCATGGCGTCCGCCGCGATGAGGGCCGTGCCGCCGGCGCAGACCAGCAGCAGGACGAAGGGCGGCGACAGCACCAGGGCGGCCAGCGAGGCGAGTCCGGCGGCGCCCGCCACGTAGCGCAGGAAGAAGTCGGCGAAGTCGTCGGCGGCCTGGCGGTAGCGCCGGTGCGCCCGGCCGCCGCCACCGAAGGTCTTCACGACGGAGATGCCCTCGACGAACTCCACGGAGGCGGAGCCGATGCGCCCCATCGCCTCGCCCATCTTCCGTCCCTCGCTCTGCCGTTCCTCGGTCATCAGCGCGCGGTGCAGCAGCAGGCCGAGGACCACCGGGACCAGCGCGACGAGCGTCAGGCGCCAGTCCACCCAGGCCAGGTAGGCGAGCGAGGCGAGCGGGACCACGACGGCGGAGGTGGCCTCCACCGGCGCGTGGGCGATGAGGTGGTGCAGCTGGTCGACGTCGCCCTGCACCACGCCGTTGATCTCGCCCGAGCTGCGACGGGAGTACCAGCCGAGCGGCACCTTCCCCAGCCGCTGGGCGAGCAGCCTGCGCAGCGTGAGCTGGATCCGTCCGTCGACCAGGTGCGCGATGCCGCCGGAGGCGGCGGTGAGCACGACCCGGACGAGCAGGCCGGCGACGCCGATCCACACGGCGGTCCAGGCGGCGCCCTGGTCGGCCGGGCCCGGCGCGAGCAGCACCCGGCCGAGTTCCACGACCGCGACGAGCGGCGCGAGACCGGCGAGCGAGCCGACGATCTGGAGGACGAAGACGGCGACGATGCCGGCGCGGTAGGGGCGGAGCAGCCGCAGGAGCACCTGCCTGGGTGTCGTCGCCGCACCGACCGGATCGCTCTCGGGACCGCCGTCGCCGACCGCCTCCCGGCTTTCGGCACGGCTGTGCAGACCCTCTGCCGTGGCCATGGGGTTCCCCACCTCTCAGGCGCGACCGTCCGGCCCGCGGGCGCGGTCGCGCGACCACGGGCGGACGGCAAGATCCGTGAATACCGAGAGATAACTTTACACGTATAAGAACCCGCGTCGCAACCGCCCCACCGTGCTTCCACGAGCTCGCCGAGCCGTCTCGATCACGGTCTCCACCAGGGCTTTCACACATCGAGATTCCACCCAGACGATGCCCAGGACAGGGTTGAAAGGATCGGCCGCAACCCCTGCCAGGGGCGGTCACGACAATCCCAACGGGAGCGGGTACGCGTGCGCTTTCTACTTCTGAGCGGGCTCGGGCCCGCCAACATCAATTCGCCCTATCTGGAGGGCTCGCTCTTCGCCGCCGAGACCCCCGAGCGCGCCCGGGAGATGCTCCGCCGCGCCGGCGCCCCGGACCTCGCTCTCGGCCGCCTCGCCTTCACCCAGGCGGGCACGGAGTACGCCCTGCTCAGGCCCCGCGCGGACACGGCGCCCCATCTGACCACCGTCACCCTGCTGTCCATCCTGGAGAACAGCGGTCACAGCTTCGAGCGCGTGGACCTGGAGGACGTCTGGGAAGGGCGCGCCAAGGCCCCGGTCGGCGACGTGGACTACGTCCTGCTGTCGACCACGTACATCTGGAACGGCCCGATCCTGGGCGCGGCCGTGGCCTGGGTCCGGGAGAACCTGCCCGGCACGGGGATCGTGGCGGGCGGGCAGTTCACCAACCTGAAGTTCATGTCCGCGCTGCGCGACCACCCGGAGATCGTCGCCGTGGTCCGCGGCGACGGCGAGATCGCGCTGCCGCGCACGCTGGACGCGCTGTCCGGACGCGGCGAGCTGAGCGCCGTGCCCAATCTGGTGTGGCGCGACGAGGACAACATCCGCATCAATCCGACGGAATACGTCGACATCGAGGATTTCCCGTCGCCGCTGGTCATCGGGAAACAGCCGATCATTCCGTACGAGTCCATGCGGGGCTGCCCCTTCGACTGCAAATTCTGTTCCTTTCCGGCCGCCTCCCCGAAATGGCGGTACAAGTCGGCCGAGAAGATCCGCGACGACTGGATCGCCTACGCCGAGCGGAACGCCGCGGACTCCATCTCTGCCATGGACTCGACGTTCACCATTCCGCCGACCCGGCTGCGCCGGCTCCTGGAGATCCTGCCGGGCTCGGGAGTGCCGAGGTGGGAGGGGTTCAGCCGGGCCAACACCATCAACTCGGCCGAGCTGGTCGCCGGTCTGGAGGCCGCGCACTGCTTCCAGCTGCACATCGGGTTCGAGTCGATGAACGACGCCACGCTGAAGCGGATGAGCAAGCGTGTCTCGGTCAAGCAGAACCGTCGCGCGGTCGAACTCCTCAGCGAGGGCGGGCTCTCCTACTACGGCCTGTTCATCGTCGGATATCCGGGTGAGGACCCGGGGATGTTCCAGGACACGCAGGACTACCTGCTGCACGAGTACTCCGGGCACTTCGCGCTCTCCAAGTTCTCCATCACCGACGAGACCATGCCGCTGTGGCAGGACCGGGAGGAGTTGCAGATCGTCGCGGACGACCCGACGGATCCCGCCTCGCCCTGGTCCCACATCGGCATGGACAGCGCCCAGGCCGCCCGGCTCCAGAAGGAGACCCTGGACAAGGTCCGGCTGACCAACGACAAGGCGGTGCTGAGTCTCTGGCAGCACGACTACCAGCACTGGCTGATGCCCCGGCACGACCACACCACCAACATCGCGGTGGAGAAGTGCCTGGAACGGATGGCCATGGCCCCGGTCGACCACGCCGACCTCGACGAGGGCGCCGCCGTCGTCCGGGACAGCCTCCACCGGCTGAAGGGCTTCGGAGTCGAACTCGCCCCGCCCGGGCGGCCCCTGGTGTGCGATCCGGCCTGATGCCCACCGGATCGCGCGCACAGCGGTGGCTCGGACGGAGGATCCGTCCGAGCCACCGCCGTGAGCGGGCCCGCCGACGCGGGGCCGGCGGGCCGGGCCGGGCGCCCTACAGCACGCCGTCCTCCAGGTCGTCTCCCGCCGTGGACACCGCGACGGCCTCCCGTTCGGGGGCCGCGTCGGAGACGGTGACGACCGTGCCGGGCAGATGGCGCCGCAGCGCGTCCGTGACCAGCCGGGGCGGGAGTACGGACGCGGCCCGGTGGGCCCCGGGGCGCACCCGGCCGCGGGCCACCTCGCGCGCGGCGACCGCGCCGACGACGCCCGTCATCGCCGAGCCGTCCTCCCCCCGGATCAGCACCGTGCGGCGCCGCACCGGGCCCTGGGCCGACGCGCGGCGGAGCGGCTCCAGGGACTCCAGGACCCCCCACAGCACGTGGTACGGGGTCCTGCCGAGTGCGTCCAGGGTGCTGGCCCGCACCACGGCGTCCGCCCGCGCCGCCAGGCCGCCGGCCCGGACGTCACCCGCCCGCTCGTCGCCCGCCCGGACGTCGCCCGCCCGCTCGTCGCCCGCCGCCCGGGAGCGGTTCAGCGCGTCGAGCAGGTGCCGGCCGTCGAAGGCGTTGTACCAGCGGGCCTCCGCCAGACCGAGCGCCCGCGCCTGGGCCGTCAGCTCCCGGGTGAGGTAGGGGTGGGCGGTGACCGGGTGCGGTACACCCGGCACCACGCACTCCTCGGCGGCCCGCAGGGCGCCCGGCACCACGCGCCCGTCGCGCCACTGCGCCCGGGGCGTTCCGTAGCCGCGTTCCATGCTCAGCAGGTAGTCCGTCGCGCCGGTGCGGGTGAAGGCGCCGAGCGAGACGTAGTAGCCGGTGAACCGGGCGGCGCCCGGCTCCGGCCACCCCGGTCCGCCCCCGGTTCCCTCCGTGAGGAGGCGGGGCAGCAGTCCCGAGAGCCCCGGCGCGACACCGGCCGAGAGCACCACCGTGCCCTCGTCCGCCGGCGTCCCGCCGGGACCCGATCCGTCCATCACGTCCACGTAGTCGGCGCCGGCGGCGGCCGCCGCCCGCCGGGGGCGGTCCCCCAGCAGGTAGGCGGGCCCGGCGCAGTTGAGGACGACGTCGCAGCCGTGGACGAACCGGCCGAGGGAGTCGTCGTCCAGGGCGTCGGCCGCCGCGCCTTCGGCGGCCCCGCCGAGGGCGGCGGCACACCGTGCCGCCGCCTCGGCGTCCCGGCCGCCGATCCGGAGCCGGAGACCGCCCCCGGCGGTGAGGACGCGGGCGGCGGCCACGCCGACCGCGCCGTATCCGCCGAGGACGCCGATCACGGGCGGGCCGCCGGTCACCGCTCGTCCCCGGGCAGCAGCGCCCGCGCCACGGACCGGGCGTGCGGCGGCTGTACGCAGCTGAAGTGGTCGCCGGGCACGTCCACGATGCGCAGCCCCGCGCCGCAGACCCGCTGCCAGTAGTCCGTCATGTCGTCGTGCATCCCGGGGAAGATCTCCGCCTCCCCGGTCTGGCGGACGAAGGTCGCCGGGAAGGCGCAGGGGGTCGGCTCGTGCGAGGCGACCGACACGAGGCTGTGCTTGACGATGCGGAACAGCCGGGTGAGGCGTTCCTCGGAGCGCAGCGCGGCGTCCTCCACCGGCATGCCGGCGCCGATGGCCCGGAGCCGCTCCTCCTGGGAGCGTTCCGCGAGGGCCCGGAAGGCCCGCAGTGCCTCGCGGCCCGGCCCGGACAGCATGTCGGCGGGCCGGTCGACGAGGCTGCCCTGGGGCACGGTGTCGCCGTGCTCGGCGGTGGCCGCCTCGACGAGTTCACGTGTCGCCGCCTCGTCCTCGGGATAGCCGAGGGCGACCAGGTCGGCCCGCATGAGCCGGGCGAAGATGTACTCGGCGAGCAGGTCGTCCTCCACCAGGTACGGCACCCGGTAGCTGCTGATGACGGTCAGTCCGGTCACCTCCACGCCGGCGGCGGTCAGCCGCCGGGCGAGTTCGGGGACCAGCAGGCCGCCCATGCAGTAGCCGACGAGGTGGACCTGCCGGAGTCCTTCGGCGAGCAGGGCCTCCGCGTGCCGTTCGGCGAGTTCGGCCACCTGGGTGCGGGGGTCCGCCTTGAGGAAGGCGTCGATGTCGTCGACGACGAGCGCGGCGAGCGACATCCGGTCGGCCAGTTCGCCGATCACGCCGCGGTACGGGATGACGGTGCCGGTGCCGTCGTGCACCAGGATCCGCGGCACCGTGTCGCGCGCGCCGGCCGGCGCCTCGCTGATCCGGACGAACGGGGAGGCGGGTGCGGCCCCGGCGGGGCCGGAGAGGTTCTCCCGCGGGGCGGCCAGGTGGGCCGCGAGCGCGGCCACGGTCGGCCGGTTCATCACCAGGCGCAGCAGGTCGTCCCATTCGAGGTCGGCGGCCTCGGGGAGCCGTTCGCGCATCCGGGTGACCAGGCGGGCCACCAGCAGCGAGTCGCCGCCGAGGTCGAAGAAGTTGGCGTCGCGGCCGACGGTGGTGACCGGCAGGACGTCCGTCCACAGGGCGGCCAGGGTCTGCTCCATGCCCTCGTGCGGCGCGTCACCGCCCTCGTCGACCCGGCCCTGCGCCGCCGAGGCGGTCCAGGCGTCCAGCCGGGCCCGGTCGATCTTGCCGTTGCCGGTGAGCGGAACCCGGTCCACGACCTGGAGTTCGGCGGGGATCATGTATCCGGGGAGCCGGTCGCGGAGGTGGCCGAGCAGTGCCTCGGGGCGCAGCTGCGCGCGGTCGGCCTTGAAGCGGGAGACGAAGACGTGCTGGCCGATCCGGTCGAGCGCGGTGCCCTCGTCGGGCAGGCAGACGGCGACCTCGGCGCCGGCCTCGCGGAGCATCCGCAGCCACTGGTCGCGCCCGAAGAAGGTCTGGCCGGTCTCCCGGCGCTCGTCCTCGAAGCCGTGCAGCCCCGCGTTGAACTCCATCGAGGTCATGACGTGGTAGGCGTCGCGGGTGGCCTCGATGAAGACCAGCCAGCCACCGGGGGCCAGGAGTTCCCGCAGTCGGGCGAGCACCTTCTCGGCGTGCACGGAGTTGTGCAGCACGTTGGCCAGCAGGATGACGTCGAAGGAGTTCGGCGCGTGGCCCTGGGCCCGGTAGTCGCGGTTGAGGTCGAAGAGGCCGTAGCGCACCCAGGGGTGGTCCCGGAAGCGCTCCTCGGCCGCGGTGAGGAAGAAGTGGGACAGGTCGGTGAAGAGGTAGTCGACGCCCAGGCCGTCGAGCGCGGGTACCAGCACGGTGCTCGTACCGCCCACGCCGGCGCCGATCTCCAGGAGCCGGAGCGGTTCGGGGCCGCGGTGCCGCCGGGCGATCTCCTGGAGCGCGGCCACGACGGCCGCGTTGTTGTGGCGGCTGATCAGGTTGTCCCGGTAGGCGGCCTCGGCGGTGTCGAGGCGGCCCTCGGGGAACAGCAGCGTCTTGAGGTCGATCTCGTTGCGCAGCAGCGGGGCGAGGTGCTGCTCGGACACCCGGTGGTAGCGGACGAGTTCGGCGCCCCACGCGATCCGGGGTTCGAGGGCGTCGATCCGTCGCAGCACCTCCTCGTGGCGTTCCCGGCTGTCGGCGCGCAGGGCGCGGTAGCGGCCGGTGTCGGGGTCCTGGGTGACCCGCCCCTCGTGTTCCAGGGCGGTGAGCCAGCGCTGCACCAGGTAGTGGTTCTCCGGGGCCGCCCCGGTGGCCTCGACGACCTCCTCCAGGGTGTGCTCGGAGGCGGGCTCGGGGAAGAGGCCGCAGGAGCGCAGGAGGGCGGCCATCGACTGGAGCGCGGAGAGGTCGAGGAGTTCGACCATCTCGGTCGTCTCGGCGTCGGAGACGTCGCGGACGGTCTCGGCTCCGCCCGCCGCCGCGGTCTCCCGCAGCCGGGCCGGGAGCGCGGGGGCCTCGGCCCGGCCGGGCTCGGCGAAGGCCACCAGGCGGCGGGCGCCGCCCTCGCCCTGGATCGTGGCCGCGGCGAGTTCCACCGCGGGGTGGCTCTGGAGCGCGGCCTCGACCTCGGCGAGCTCGACCCGGTGCCCGTTGAGCTTGACCTGCCGGTCGACCCGGCCGAGGAACTCGATGGTGCCGTCGTCGAGCCGGCGCCCCATGTCGCCGGTGCGGTAGAGACGTTCACCGGTGGCGGGGTGGGTGACGAACCGTTCCGCGGTGCGCTCGGCGTCGCCCAGGTAGCCCAGGGCCAGGCCGGCTCCGGCGATGTACAGCTCGCCGGTGACATGGGCGGGGCACTCGCGCATCCGGGTGTCCAGCACGTGGAAGCGCTGGTTGGCCAACGGCCTGCCGTACGGGATGCTGCGCAGGTCGGGGTCGACCTCCGTCACCGGGTGGCAGATCGACCAGATCGCCGCCTCCGTGGCGCCGCCGAGGCTGACCACCTGCAGCCCGGGGATCCGCCGGCGGACGGCGTCGGGCAGGGTGACGGGGAGCCAGTCGCCGGAGAGCAGGACGAGCCGCAGCCGGGAGACGTCGGTCCCGGGCCTGCCGCGGAGGTACTCCTCCAGCATCTGCATCTGCGCGGGGACGGAGTTCCACACCGTGACGCCGTGCCCGGCCAGCGACTCGGCCCAGTGGGCGGGGTCGCCGCGGCGCGCGGGGTCGGGCAGGACCAGGGCGCCGCCGACCGCCAGCGGGCCGAAGACGTCGTAGACGGAGAGGTCGAAGCCGAGCTGGGCGAGCCCGAGCACCCGGTCGTCGGCGGTCACGCCGAACCGGGCGTTGACGTCGTCGACGGTGTTGCGGGCGGCGGCGTGACTGATCATCACGCCCTTGGGGGTGCCGGTGGAGCCGGAGGTGTAGATGACGTACGCGAGGTCGTCGGGGGCCGTGCGGTGGCTGAACGCGCGGTCGGCGGGTCCCAGGGTGTCGACCCCGACGGCCGGCAGCCCGGCGGGCAGGGCGAGCGAGGGCAGCAGCGCGGACTGGGTGAGGACCAGGCGGGCCCCGGCGTCGGCGAGGACGGCGTTCCGGCGCAGCGGGGGCTGGGTGGTGTCCACGGGCAGGTAGACCCCGCCGGCGAGGAGCACGCCGAGCACGGCGGCGACCTGCTCCCACCCCTTGTCCATCACGATGCCGACGCGTTCCCCGGGCCGGCAGCCGGCGTCGGCGACGGCGACGGCCACCGACCGGGCGCGGCCGAGGAGTTCGCCGTAGCTCAGGGTCCGGGTGGGGGTCACGACGGCGACGCGGTCCGGGGTGCGGGCGGCCTGGGCGACGACCTCGTCGTGCAGGAGTCCGGTCCGGCGCGGGGCGTCGGTGTCGTTGGCCCGTGCGACGCGCGCCGTCTGTCCGGCGGGCAGTTCCACGGGTTCGGCGTGCCCCCACACGGTGTTCCCGTCGACGAGCCGCTCGACCAGCTCGGCGAAGGCGGCGAACATGTCGTCCACGACGCCGTCGGGCAGGACGCCGTCGCGCACGTCCCAGTGGGCGAGCAGGCCGCCGCCGTCCTCCATGACCTGGCAGTCGATCCACACCTGGGGGGTCTGGGTGATGCCGTGGACGAGCTCGCCGTGCGGCATCAGCGCGGACTCGGCCCCGGCCCCGGCCCCTGTCCCGGTGACGGTGCTGGTGAAGGTGACGGGCAGCAGCGCCTCGGCGCGGCCCCGGCGACGGGCCAGTTCCCGCAGGACCTCGACGCCCGAGCAGAGCCCGTGGTCCATGTCCTCCCAGAGCCTCGCCTGCACGGTCCGCATGCGGTCGAGCAGGGTCGCGCCCTCGCCGAGGTCGACGGCGAGCAGGCTGGTGGAGCTGAAGTCGCCGATGACGCGGTCGGCGTCGGGGTGCAGGGGGAGCCGGTTCTGCACGGTGAGGCTGAGGGTGAAGCGCGGGGTACGGGTCCAGCGGCCGACGGTCTCGGCGAAGGCCTGGAGCAGGGCGCCGGAGGCGGTGACGCCCGCCTCGGCGGCTCGGCGGCCCAGCGTCCGCCACTGCTCGGGGGTCAGGCGCAGGCCGTGCCGGGTGAAGCGGGGCGGGGCGGCGAGCGAGTCGGTGCGCAGGGGCAGGTCGGGGGCGGGCGGCAGGGCGTCCACCCGGTCCCACCAGTAGGCGCGGTCGCGCTGGTACCGGCTGCCCTCGCGGGCCTGGCCGGCCGCCAGGACGTAGTCGCGGAAGTCGGCTCCCGGCGGCTCGGGCCGCCGGGAGCCGGTACAGATCGCGTCGAGTTCGGCGAGCAGCAGCCGGATGCTGCTGTAGTCGCAGATCAGCAGGTCGACGGCGACGTGCAGCAGCAGGGCCCGGTCGGTCTCGGTGACGCGCAGGTCGAACAGCGGCCACTGCTCGGTGGGACGCACCTGGTGCGACATCTCGGCGCGGGTGGCCTCCAGGGCGGCCGTCCGGCCGGCGGTGTCCGTGCCGCGCAGGTCCTCGCGGCGGACGTGGTAGCGCGGGACCTCCGGGAGCACCCGCTGGTGGCCTTCGGCCGAGACGACGGCGCGCAGCATGGGGTGCCTGCGGATCAGCTCGTTCCAGGCGTCCTCGATCCGGTCGGCTCCCCAGTGCGGGAGCGCCAGTTCGAGGTAGCCGTGGCAGGCCACGCCGCCGTAGTCGAAGGCCTCGCTGCGGCCGAGCAGGTAGGCCGCCTGGACGTCGGTGAGCGGGAACGGCTCGTGCGCCGCCTCCGGGTCGGCGACGACGGCCGGGCCGTACTCCTGTGCCCGTAAGAGGGCGAGTACGTCGTCCCGGTGGGCCTTCAGGGTCTCCAGCCGCTCCGGCGTCATCACCCCTCGGGGGGCGCGGTAGCGCAGCCGGCCGTCCTCCTCGTACATCGTCACACCGGCCGCGCTCAGCTCGGCCACGAACTCCCCTGCATTCACGATCCGTTGCCCTTTCTCGGCGTGCTGCGTGCACCACAAAGCGGCCATGAGACGCCTGACAGCCTCACCCATCGCCCCTGGCGAAGTTCTGGATGGCCCGCCACCGGCCGCGGTGACCCGCCACCCCGGCCACGCAACGGTCAATTCACGCCAAAGGGCGGCAACGGGTGCGTATAGGCTGACCTGCGCACACGCTCCTTCCCGTACCCCGCCGCCCCTCTGGAGAGTCTCCGGTGTCCGTCGCGTCCGCCCCGTCCGAATCCGGCACTCGTACCGCCGTACCCGCCCCCACCGCCGAACCGGCCGGCACCACCGGACCGGCCGGACTCCCCCCGACCACCGAGGTCACCGAGGTCACCGAGGCCACCGGCGCCGCCACGGTGCCCGCCCCGTCCGCCGAGGCCACCGGAGCGGCCGAACCGGCGGGGGTCACCGATCCCGCCGGCACCGCCCCGTCCGCGGAGGCGGCCGCGGCCACCGGCCCGGTGGTCCGCGACGCCCGGGAGTTCGGTGTGTACGCGCGGACCGGCGGCTGGGCGTTCGCTCTCCGGGTGGCCCGCAGCGTGCGGCCCGGCGGACAGGCCGCGGAGGACTCCCCGAAGGTGTCGGCGAAGGCGTTCGCCGAGCTGGCCGGCTGCTCGGCGGACCGGGTGATGCGCTTCTACAAGGCGTGGGACATGGCAGCCGACGACGGGCTCGTCCCGCAGTTCGAGGCGCTGGTGCCGGGCGAGGACGTCGCCCTGCCCGAGGCGGACGCCTGGCCGGCGTACTACTCCTCCCGGTCCGGGGCGGCCTCGGTGCGCGGGCAGGCGATCACCGCCGCCGCGGCGGCGGAGGGGATCCGGCCGACGAAGGCCCTGGAGGTCGCCGAGAACCCGACGGCGCTGCGCGCGGCGATCCTGGCCGACCCGGGCACGGCCGAGGCGGCCCGCGGCGCGCTGCTCGACCGGATGAAGGAGGATCCGGCGCTGCAGACCGAGATGGCGCGGGCCATCGCCCGGACCGACGGGCTGAAGAAGGCCGTGGCGACCGAGGCGAAGGCGGCCGACCGGATCGGCTACGTCCGGCAGATCGCCGAGAAGGGGCAGATCCGCACGCCGGCGGGTCAGACGGTGGAGGCGCCCGCCGCACTGCGCGCGGAGGCGGAACGGCACCTGTCGCTGATCGACGAGCTCGACGACGACGAGGAGGCGGGCCAGTGGGCGGGCGAGGCGTACGACGCCGTGAAGGGGCTCGTCGCCGAGGCCGTGGAAGCCGACCCGGAGCTGCGGGTCCGCGAGCGCCGCACGCGGTTCTACAGCAGTCTCCAGAAGGCCACCAAGGTCTTCGAGGAGCTGACGCTGGACGACGTCTTCGAGGAGGACGTCTACGAGGAGGACATGGTGCGGCGGCTCGAGGCGCTGCAGGAGGCGGTGGCCGGCTGCATCAGCGCGCTGCGCCGGGCGTCCGACGCGCGCTGAGCCCGGCCCGGCCCCCGGACCGGACCTGCCCCCGCCCCCGGCCCGGACAGTCCGCGGGCCGGGGCCGCCGGCGGCTCAGTCCTCGTGGCCGAGCTGGAGGTCCCGCTCGGTGCGCCCGCCGCCGGCGACCTGGAGGACGGTCGCGACGGGCGGGTAGCCGGCGGCGATGACGGTGTACTCGCCGGACGACAGGTCGACGAAGCGGAAGGTGCCGTCCGGCCCGGTCGTCAGGGTGTCGACGACGTTCCCGGCCGCGTCGAGGAGCGTGACCCGCGCGTCCTCGACCGGCCGGCCGCCACCCGCGCGCACCGTGCCGCGCAGTACGGCGCCACCGGCGAGCTCGATGTCCTGGCGGGTCTCGCGGGACGCCTGCACGCTCACCGGCAGGGCGGCCGGACGGAAGGCGGGCGCGCTGGCGGCCAGCGTGTACTCGCCGGCGACGAGTTCCGTGATGACGTAGCCGCCCTCGCGTCCGCTGCGGGTGGAGGAGACGACGTCACCGCGGACGTCGGTGAGGGTCACCGCCGCGTCCCGGACCGGCGTCCCGTCGGCGGTGACGACCGTGCCGGCCAGGCGGCCCGCGCCGCCGAGGACCACGTCGAGTTCGACGGGCCGCTCGCCGACGGTCACCGAGACGGCCTGCGGCTGGTGGCCGCCCGCCGCGGCGATCAGGACGTACGAGCCGGGGCCCGGCACGCTGAGCGCGTACCGCCCGTCCTCGCCGCTCCCGCCGCGGCCGATCTGGTGTCCCTGGACGTCGATGAGGGTGAGGGCCGCACGCGGGACGCGGCTGCCGTCGTGGTGCTGGACGGTGCCGGTGACGGGGAGGCCCGCGAGGGAGGGCGCGGCGGTCCTGGCGCGCGGGACGGCGGTGGCGGCCTCGGCGGGGGTGGCCTCGGCGGCGGGGCTGTGATGGGACACCAGCGGTTTCTCCTTGAGGAAGAAGGCGAGGACGAGGCCGAGCACGAGGACCGGCACCAGGTAGAGGAAGATCCGCGGCATCGCGTCGGCGTACGCCTGGATGTAGGCGTCGCGCAGCGCGGGCGGCAGGGCGTGCACCGTCTGCGGAGTGATCGATTCGGCGGGCGGCAGCGCGATGCCGGCCGTCCGCGGCAGCCTGTCGGCGAGGGCGTCGTCGAGCCGCGAGGCGAAGAGGGTGCCGAAGATCGCGGCGCCGACGCTGCCGCCGATCTGGCGGAAGTAGTTGTGGGCGCTGGTGGCGGCGCCCAGGTCGGCGGGGCGGACGGAGTTCTGCACCGCGAGCACGAGCACGGGCATGACCAGCCCGATGCCGACGCCGAGGACGGCCTGCCAGAGGCTGTGCTGGAGGCGCGGGGTGTCGGTCTCCATCCGCGAGAGCAGCCACATGCCGAGCACCGAGAGGGCGCCGCCGAGGATCGGGTAGGTCTTGTAGTGCCCGGTGCGGGTGATCAGCTGTCCCGAGACGATGGAGGCGCCGACGATCCCGCCCATGAGGGGCAGCATCAGCAGGCCGGACTCGGTGGCCGTGGCGCCCTCGACCATCTGCAGGAAGGTCGGCAGATAGCTGGCGGCGCCGAAGAGCGCGATGCCGACGACGGCGCCCACGAGGGCGGTGACGGCGAACACGGGATCGCGGAACAGCCGCAGCGGGATGAGCGGTTCGGGCGCGAAGCGCTCGACGACCAGGAAGAGCAGGGCGGCCGCCCCGGCACCGCAGCCGAGACCGAGGATGACGCGCGAGTCCCAGGCGTACTCGGTGCCGCCCCAACTGGTCAGCAGGACCAGGCAGGTGGAGGCGGCGGCGAGCAGGAGGGCGCCGAGGACGTCGAGCCGGGCCCGGGTCCGGGTCCGGGGGAGCTTGAGGACCACCGCGACGACGGCGAGGGTGACGAGCCCGAAGGGCACGTTGAAGTAGAAGCACCAGCGCCAGGAGACATGGTCGGTGAAGAAGCCCCCGAGCAGCGGGCCGGCGACCGAGGCGAGTCCGAACGCGGCCCCGATCAGACCCATGTAGCGGCCGCGCTCGCGGGGCGGGACGATGTCGGCGATGATCGCCTGGACGCCGATCATCAGGCCGCCGGCGCCGACGCCCTGGATCGCCCGGAAGGCGATGAGCTCGTCCATCGACCGTGACCAGCCGGCGAGCGCCGAACCGATCACGAAGACGACGATGGCGAAGAGGAAGACCCCCTTGCGGCCGAAGAGGTCGCCGAGCTTTCCGTAGACGGGCAGGCCGATGGTGGCGGTGAGCAGGTAGGCGGTGATGGCCCAGGACATCCGGTCCAGGCCCTGGAGTTCACCGACGATCTTCGGCAGCGCGGTGGCGACGATCATCTGCTCCAGCGCGGCGAGCAGCAGCGCGAGCATGAGGCCGAGGAAGACGAGCCGGGTCCGGCGGGGGTCGAGTGCCGGGCCGGGCGCGGGCGGCGGCGGCTCGACGGGCGGGTCGCCCGCGACGGGAGGTACGTCGTCCTTCACCAGCGTGATCGCACCCACGTGCTGCTCCCCTCGTCACGGCGTTCGGCGCCGCGTCATTCTTCGCATTGGGCGCGAAGCGGGAGCAAGTCGGGCGAGGTGCGGGCCCGCCGGCGTCAGCGGGGGTGAACGCCCCTGCCGTACGTGGCACTTGGGGCGCTCATCAGCGCGTTTACGGAAGTCCCCGCGCCCCCTGCGTGCGCGGGGCGCACCGGCGGGAGTCGCGGGGAAACCACTCGAATCGGTGAGCGGAGCCCGCCGGGGACGTTACTTCTCGACCTCGGCGGCCAGCTTGTCCAGCACGGCGTCGTAGATGCGGCTGAGCCCCTTGGGGGCGAAGGTCCGCTCGAAGAAGCCGCCGATGCCGCCGGCCCCGTTCCAGACGGTGCTCACCACGGCCTTGGAGCGGCCCTCGCCGGCGGGGGTGACGGTCCAGGTGGTGACCATGGACGAGTTGCGGTCCTTCTCGACCAGCTGCCCGTCGGTGGGCTCGGTGACGTCCAGCAGGCAGTCGCGGACGCGCTTGCTGGTGGCCTGGAGCTTCCAGTGGACGAGGGTGCCCTCGCCGTCGCCGCCCTCCCGCACCTCGTACTCGCTGAAGTGCTCCGGGAGCACCTTCGCGCGCGTGCCGCTGTAGTCGGCCAGCGCGTCGAACACCTTCTCCGCGTCCGCCGCGATGACCCGCTCCGTCGTGGCCTCGACCTGCGCCATGGCACTTCCTCCAGCACTTGTTCTCAAGGGGTGTGGGCCCAGCCAATCACCTGGGCCCGGGCCTCCCAAATCCGGGTTGCGGCGATCAAGGGAACAGATGTTCTATTCTTGGGTCACGACCGGGGAGACGACCCGAAGGCGGCCGAAGGCGGCCAGGACGTCGACCCGGGGACACCGGCACCGAGGAGGGTCAGCGGGGCTCCGGGTTACCGGAATGGAGCCGCGATCGGACACCGCGCCCGTGCAGGGAGGTGTGCAGGGGTGCCCTGCACAGCGTTTCCGCAGCTCAGGAGGCATCTAGAGCCCTGCTGTGCAGGGTATGCAGGGCAAATCTCCATTACAGCCCTTAGGGACCATTAGGTGTTCCCTCATCTCTCATAACGCGTAGTTTCCTCGAGATGCCCTGCACGCGCTGCACAGCAGGGTCGGAACACCCTTTGACCTGGGGCGATAGAGATCGTTTCTGTGCACCCTCCCTCTGCACATCCCCTGCGCACCCCCCTGCACAACCCTGCACATCCCCCTGGTGCCGCCCTCGCTGGCGGGGCTGCCCTGGTGATGACGAGCCGCAGCACGAGGGCCGACCTTAAGCCCGCGGCCACACGTCGTCCGCTGCGCCCCGCTCGCACCCTCAGAGCAATCCGGAGGACTCCGGAAGGTCGCCTCGTGGACAGGTGGGTGTTCGGAGACTTGATGGCCTTGCTTTCCGAGCCGGTGCAAGCGCAGCCGGATTCGCCCGAAACGTCGCCGTGATCATTTGTCCGTGTCATCGAGGTTGCGCCAGAACCCGATTCCCACTGCGGAAAGGGCCCTAGCGCATCCGTCATCAGACTCTATGGACGATCCGCACAGTGTCCGGGTTGAACGGCCGGCGCCCTCCGCCCCCGGCCCGGTCCACGGTCACCTCGGCGAGGAGATCCACCACGGCCCTCTTCCGGTCCAGGCCGAGCCGCTTCCACGCGGCGCGCACGTCGTCCGCGTCCACGAGTCCGGCGAGCACGCGTGCCCGCTGCGGGTGGGCCATGCGGCCCTCCACCTCGGCGAGGCGCTCGCGCAGGCGCCGCGTCGCGTCGCGGAACTCCATCACGTCCGCCTCGTCGTCGTCCGCGAACGCGGCGGCGAGGGCCTTCAGGCGGGCCCGCAGGGCGACCGCCTGTGTCCGCAGTTCCCCGGCGCCCGGGGCCGCCTCGTCGTGGAACAGATCGGCCGCGTCCGGGCGGGAGAGCCGGGCGATCACGAACTCCTCCACGAGGGCATCCACCGGCTCCATATTCCGGGCGAGGTGCTTGCTCAGCCGACACTTGTAGATCGGCTGCGACGTTCCCTCTCCGTCTTCCGGCAGGAGTTCGGCCTCGTCCTCCAGGCGCTCCTCGTCGCCCTCGGTCCGGTTCTTCTTCACCCCTCGCGATCCGCTGGTCACGGTCGTCTCCCCGTCGGCGCAGACACCGCACAGTGCGATGCCCGAGAGGAGGTGGCGTCGTGCCGGTCCCGGGGAGGTGGCCCGGTCCTCCTCCTCGAAGATCGCCCGAGCGGCTCGCCACAGATCCTCCGGGACGCCCGGCGGCCACATACCCGGGTACAGCTCCCCCTCGTACTCCCGCAGCGCCGCGTACCGGGGGTTCTTCAGGACATGCCTCACCCCGTTGTTGGTCCAGGGGTCCCCATCCTTGTTGAGGACTCCCCGCTCGCGCAGGTCCCTCGTGATGCCGGACACGGACCTCGTGACCACGAACGTCTCGTACGCCTTCACGACCTCGGGCATCTCCTCGGGGATGATCGTCCAGCCGTCTGCGCTGTAGCCGAACGCCCTCGGGCCGGTCGCGGGGAGGCCCTTCTCCACCCGCTGACGCATCTCCCGTTTCTCGCGCTCGCTCATCTGCTCCACCTCGAACGAGTCCACCTCGCCGAGGAGCCCCGCGAGGAGCCGGCCGCTCGCGGTGGTCAGGTCCAGCTCGGGACCCTTGACGGCGAGGATCGAGACGCCGTGCGCGCGGAACAGCTCCATCCCCTCGGCCCGCTCGCGCCGGTTGCGCCACAGTCGGCTCAGAGCAGCCACGATCACGACGTCCACCCGATCGGCGCGCACGGCGGTCAGGAGCCGTTCGTAGTCGGGGCGCAGCCGCTTGCCGGTGGTCGCCGAGATGTCGTTGTCGGTGTAGCGGCCCTGGACCGGGATGCCTCGCGCGAGGGCGAGCGCCCCGGCATCCTCGTCCTGTCGGGTGACACCGTCCCCGGTGAGTTCGTCGTCTCGGCTGATCCGGGTGTAGATCGCACCCTGCTGAAAGCCCGTCATGGCCGCCCCGCTCTCGGTCACTTGAGTGACGGAATCTTAGCGGGTCTTAGTGGGCAGTACAGGTGCGTCTACTGCTTCGCCCGCAAGACCCACGGCTATCTCGACCTCGACACCGGCCTCGGCTTCGACTCGCAGATCGTGGTGAAGACCAACGCGCCGGAACTGCTGCGCCGCCAGCTCGCCTCCCGGCGCTGGCAGGGCGCGCACATCGCGATGGGCACCAACGTCGACTGCTACCAGCGGGCCGAGGGCCGCTACCGGCTGATGCCCGGGATCATCTCGGCGCTCCGCGACCACGCCAACCCCTTCTCCGTCCTCACCAAGGGCACCCTGATCCTGCGCGACCTCGACCTGCTGGTGCAGGCGGCCGCCGTGACCGAGGTCGGCATCTCCGTCTCCGTCGGCTTCACGGACCGCGAACTGTGGCGCACCGTCGAGCCCGGCACCCCCTCCCCGCAGCGCCGCCTGGACGTCGTGCGGACGCTCGGTGAACACGGCATCGGCTGCGGCGTGCTGATGGCCCCGGTCATCCCCTTCCTCGGCGACCGGCCCGAGCAGCTGCGCGCGACGGTACGGGCCGTCGCCGAGGCGGGGGCGACCTCCGTCACCCCGCTCGTGCTGCATCTGCGGCCGGGTGCCCGCGAGTGGTTCATGGCCTGGCTGCGTCGCCACCACCCGGGCCTGGTGGGCCGCTACGAGCGGATGTACGCGGACGGTGCCTACGCACCGACCTGGTACCAGCGCCGGATCACCCGTCAGGTGCACGAACTGGCGGACGAGTTCGGGATCGGCCCGGCCCGCCGGGGCGCCTCGCGCGCGCTCCCCATACCGGACGATCCCGCTCCGGAGGGCGCGACACAGCTCACCCTCCTCTGATCGGGTCAACTCTCGGCGGAACGTGTCCCCTCGCCCCGCGTGCGGGGCACGCACGCCCTATGAACCCACGTGCAGGTGTGCTGATCGCCACTGGGGCACTCGTCGCAGGGACGGTCACCGTCCTGCCCGCGTCCGCCGAGCCCCGCCCCGAACCGACTCCCCGCCCCATCGCCCCGCTCGTCTGGTCCGGCTGCGCGACGAAGGCCTATCCGAAGCTGGAGTGCGCCACGCTGAAGGTCCCGCTGAACCACGACGACCCGGCCGGCCGGACCGTGACGCTCGCGCTGAGCCGGATCGCGCACACCGCCGAGGAGTCCCAGGGACCCCTGCTCGTGAACCCGGGCGGGCCGGGCGGCAGCGGACGGACGATGGCCGGGTTCGTGGCCGCCTCCCTGCCCGCCGCGGTGGCGGCCCAGTACGACGTGATCGGCTTCGACCCGCGCGGGGTCGGGCGGAGCGAACCGGCCCTCGACTGCCGGCCCGGCCACTTCGCCCCCGTCCGGCCGGACTCGGTGCCCGCCGGGGCCGAGGGCGAGCGCGCCGGGGTCGAGCGGGCACGGGCGTTCGCGAACGCGTGCGGCGCGAAGTACGCCGACGTGCTGCCGTACATCGACACGGTGAGCACCGCCCGGGACATGGACGCCATCCGGGACGCCCTGGGCGCGAGCCGGCTCAACTACCTCGGCTACTCCTACGGCACCTACCTCGGGGCCGTGTACGCGCGGCTCTACCCGGAGCGGGTGCGGCGGTTCGCCCTCGACTCCGTCGTCAACCCGCGGGGTGTCTGGTACGAGGACAACCTCGCCCAGGACCGGGCCTTCGACGCCCGCCACAAGGCGTTCACGGCCTGGGTCGCCCGCCACGACGCCGCCTACCGGCTGGGCACGGACCCGGCCGCGGTCGAGGCCGCCTGGTACCGGATGCGCGACGCCCTGCGGAAGACGCCGGCCGGCGGGAAGGTCGGGCCGGGCGAGCTGGAGGACACCTTCCTGCCCGGCGGCTACTACAACGGTTACTGGCCGAAGCTCGCCGAGGCCTTCTCGGCGTACGTCAACGACGGCGACGCGGCCCCGCTGACCACCGCCTACGCGCAGCTCGCCGAGACCGACGCCTCGTCCGACAACGGTTACTCGGTCTACACGAGCGTGCAGTGCCGGGACGCCGCCTGGCCGCGCGACTGGGGCGTGTGGCGGAAGGACAACTGGGACGTGCACGCCAAGGCCCCGTTCGCCACCTGGAACAACGCCTGGTACAACGCTCCGTGCGCGTTCTGGCCGGTGGACTCGCTGACCCCGCCCGACGTCACCAACGACGAGGTCTCGCCGATCCTCATCCTCCAGGCGACGGAAGACGCGGCCACCCCCTACGAAGGGGGCGTCGAGCTGCACCGGATGGTGCGCGGCTCCAGCCTGGTCGTCGAGCAGGGCGGACCGAACCACGGTGTGACGCTGAGCGGCAACGCCTGCCTGGACAAGCACCTGGCGACCTACCTGTCGACGGGGCGGGTGCCGCGCGGCGACGCGGGGTCGGAGGCGGACGCCGTCTGCGAGACGCTCCCCGATCCCCGGCCGGCGAAGACCGCGGTGCGCCGCGGCGACGCGGGCACGGGCGGTACGACGGGGGGCGCCGTGCTGCACGGCCTGCTCGGCCACCGGGGCTGAGCCGCCCGGGGCCGGGCGGCCGGGATGTCGGTGGCGTCCGGGAGGATGGCGGGCATGGTTGCCCACCTCACCCACGTCCCCGCCCCCGACGGCGTCGCCCCCAGCCCCCAGTACAGCCACGTCGTGTGGGGCACCGGCCGGTTCGTCGCGATATCCGGCCAGTGTTCCCTCGACGCCGCGGGGGCGGTGGTCGGGCCCGGCGACCCCGCGGCGCAGGCCCGTCAGGTCTTCGCGAACCTGCGCCGCTGCCTCGCGGCGGCCGGCGCCGGCTTCGAGGACGTCGTGAAGCTGACGTACTTCGTCACCGACGTCGCGCACCTGCCGGCGGTCCGGGCGGCCCGGGACGAGGCCTTCGGCACGGCCCCGCTGCCGGCCAGTTCCGCGGTGCAGGTCGCGGCGCTGGTCGGGCCGGACCTGCTGATCGAGATCGAGGCGTTCGCGCTCGTCCCGACGGCCGGGGACACCGACGGCGGCGACAGCCCTCCGCCGCTCTGACCCGCCGGTCCATCGCCCCGGCCGGTCCCTCGCCCCGGCCGGCGGTCGCCGCCGGCACCGCGGCCGCCGGTCAGCCGTCGGGGGCGTCACCGAGGCGCGCGAGTGACTCCGCCGCCGCGCGGCCCAGGCGGGGGTGCGGCAGGGCCGCCTCGAGACAGGGCCGGGCGCGCGGGTCACCGAGTACGCCCAGCCCCTCCACACAGGCCAGCGCGACGCGCCAGTACGGGTCACCCGCCGCCCGCAGCCGCCGTTCGAGGACGGTGACCAGCGCCGGTACGGACTCGGGCGCGCGCAGCTCGGCGAGCAGACGGACCGGCAGCAGGGCGTACGCCACCCGGAGTTCGTTGGTGGCGAGGGCGGCGGCGGCCCGCGCGGTGCGGGGGTCGCCGAGCCGCACCAGGGCATGGGCGGCGCTGACACAGCGTTCGGGGTCCCGGTGGTTGACGAGCAGGACCAGGGCCTCGAAGGCGCGCGGGTCGCCGGCCACGCCGAGCCGGTAGGCGGCGATCTCCCGCGCCCAGAGCGGCTGCCGCGGCGCGGTGAGGACGTCGGCGAGCCGGTCGCGGTCGTCCGTCGCGAGCAATTCCCTGGACCGCTCCGGTCCTTCGGGGGTACTTCGGATCTCTTCCCGCAATCGATCGATCATCGAGCAGAATTCCTCGTCACGGAGGTTCTCCCGGGCGATTTCCATGACGGTCAGGGTATCCGCGACCCAGATCACATTTTCCCCACTTCCCGGGACTGGCGCGCTCGTTACTCGCCGGTTAATCTCAGGTGAGCGGGTCAACCCCCGCATCCCTCGCAGCGGCCTGGTGACGCAGCCGCGGTGAGCGTTCGTCGGTTCGGTTCGGCAGTTTTCGGCGTGACTCCGGGACAGAGTCCGTCGCCCTTTTCCCGACGCGGTTCCTTTCGCGTTCTGCCTCGATCTCGCGCGGTCCGCCCTTTCGGCGCATTCCGCCCCCGAATTCCGCATCTTCGCCTTCAGTCGTCACTCTTCCCTCTGGAGTCCCCTGATGGACACCCCTCTCTCCACCATCGCCGTCGTCGGTCTCGGCACCATGGGCACCGGCATCGCCGACGTCCTGGCCCGCGCCGGCCGCGAGGTCATCGGCATCGACGTCAGCGACGCCGCCGCCACCCAGGCCGTCGCGGCCCTGGAAGCGTCCACCACGCGTGCGGTGGCCCGCGGGCGGATCACCGAGGAGGAGCGGCAGGACGTGCTGGCCCGCTTCCGCACCTTCTCCGACCTTCAGGCCGCCGCCGAGGCGGACCTCGTGATCGAGGTCGTCCCCGAGTCCTACGAGGCCAAGCAGGAGGTCTTCCGGGCCCTGGACGGGATCGTCCGGCCCGACGCGATCATCGCCACCGGCACCAACGCGCTGTCCGTCACGCGTCTGGCCGCCGACTCGGCACACCCCGAGCGGGTCCTCGGCCTGCACTTCTTCACCCCGGTCCAGGCCATGAAGCTGGTCGAGGTCGTGTCCTCGGTCCTCACCGCCCCGCAGGCCGTGGACGCGGTCACCGCCCTGGCCCACGACCTCGGCAAGGAGCCGGTCGCGGTCGGCGACCGCCCCGGTTTCGTCGCGGACGGCCTGCTCTTCGGGTACCTCAACCAGGCCGCGGCCATGTACGAGGCCAAGTACGCCTCCCGCGAGGACATCGACGCCGCGATGAAGCTGGGCTGCGGTCTGCCGATGGGCCCGCTGGCGCTGCTGGACCTGATCGGCGTCGACACCGCCCGGACCGTCCTGGAGGCGATGTACAGCGAGTCGCACGACCGGCTGCACGCCCCCGCCCCGATCCTCAAGCAGCTCAGCGAGGCCGGCCTGACCGGCCGCAAGTCGGGCCGCGGCTTCTACACCTACGACGCGCCCGGCTCCGCGACGACGGTGCGTGACGCGCTGACCCCGCTGGAGGACTCGGCGGCCGGTGGCGCGGCGTCCCGCGAGGTCCGCTCCGTGGGCGTCGCCGGCTCCGGCACGATGGCCTCGGGCATCGCCGAGGTCTTCGCCAAGGCCGGCTACGACGTCGTCCTCGCCGCCCGCTCGCAGGAGAAGGCCGACACGGCCAAGGCGCGGATCGCCAAGTCCCTGGCGCGCTCCGTCGACAAGGGCCGGATGACCGGGGAGGCGCGGGACGAGACGCTGGCCCGGATCACCCCGGCCGGTTCGCTCGACTCCTTCGCCGAGGTGGACCTGGCCGTCGAGGCGGTGGCCGAGGACCTGGAGATCAAGCAGCAGCTCTTCGCGACGCTCGACAAGATCTGCAAGCCGGGCGCGGTGCTCGCCACCACGACCTCCTCGCTGCCCGTCGTCGCCTGCGCCCGCGCCACCTCGCGCCCGCAGGACGTCATCGGCATGCACTTCTTCAACCCGGCACCGGCCATGAAGCTGGTCGAGATCGTCCGTACGGTGCTGACCGCCGACGACGTCCACGCCACGGTCCGCGAGGTCACCGCGAAGATCCGCAAGCACCCGGTGGACTGCGGCGACCGGGCCGGCTTCATCGTCAACGCGCTGCTCTTCCCGTACCTGAACAACGCGATCAAGATGGTCCAGGAGCACTACGCCACCCTGGACGACATCGACGCCGCGATGAAGCTGGGCGGCGGCTACCCCATGGGGCCGTTCGAGCTGCTGGACGTGGTCGGCCTGGACGTCTCGCTGGCGATCGAGCAGGTCCTGCACCGCGAGTTCCGCGACCCGGGCCTGGCCCCGGCGCCGCTCCTGGAGCACCTGGTGGCGGCCGGCTGCCTGGGCCGCAAGACGGGTCGCGGCTTCCGCGAATATGCCCGACGCTGAGCCCTACGCGGGCTGGGGAGGGTTGCTGAGCCCCGCGGGGGCCCCGGGCGCGAGCCCGACGGGCCCCCAGGACGACTCCGGCGACCCTCCCCCACCTGGGCACACTCCCGCGCTGATGCAGTACGTTCAAGGCATGTCCAAGGCCGCGAAGTCACCCCGTGCCACGTCCACGTCCGACACCCAGGAGAGTGCGGCGGGCACCCGCGCGGCCGCCCAGCGGCTCAAGATGCGCCGCGAGCTGGCGGCGGCGGCCATGGAACTGTTCGCGACCAAGGGGTACGAGGCGACGACGGTCGACGAGATCGCCGCCGCGGCCGGGGTCGCCCGCCGGACCTTCTTCCGCCACTTCCGTTCCAAGGAAGAGGCGATCTTCCCCGACCACGACGACACCCTGGTGCGGGCGGAGGCGGTGCTCAACGCCGCGCCGCCGCACGAGCACCCGCTGGACACGGTGTGCCGCGGTATCAAGGAAGTCATGAAGATGTACGCGGGGTCGCCCGCGGTCTCCGTGGAGCGGTACCGGCTCACCCGCGAGGTACCCACCCTGCGCGAGCGCGAGATCGCCTCGGTGGCCCGCTACGAGCGGCTCTTCACCCGGTACCTGCTGGGCCACTTCGACGAGCGCGACCACCACGACGGGAACGACGACCCGCTGCTCGCCGAGGTGGCGGCGTCCGCCGTCGTCACCGCGCACAACCACGTCCTGCGCCGCTGGCTGCGGGCGGGCGGGCAGGGGGACGTGGAGGCGCAGCTCGACCACGCCTTCGCCATCGTGCGGGAGACCTTCGGCACGGGCATCGGCGCCCGGCCGGCCACGGCGGCGGCACAGGCCGTGCAGCCGTCGGCGGGCCTCCAGGGAGGGCCGGCCGCCGCGGCCTCCACGGAGGGCGGCGTCGTGGTCGCCGTGGCCCGTACGGACGCGCCGCTCGACGAGGTCATGCGCACCATCCAGCAGGCCCTCCGGCAGGGCTGACCGCCTCGCCGCCCCCGGGCGGCACCGGGAACGGGCAGGGACCGGCTCGCGCCCCGGACCACCCATCGCCACCGACGAAGGCCGCCCCCACCAGGGCGGCCTTCGTCGCTTTTGCGCACGCTTGGGACAGACGCTCGATCGATCATCGCTCATATGTGACCGGCGGATTGCATCTGAGTGAAATTGTTGGCACGCAGTGCCTTGTCAGGTGACACGCGGTGCCATACGTTGATGTTGTCCGGGCGGTCGGCGCGCAGAGGTCTCCTCGTGCGCCGGCTGTCCCCACAAGCGATCGTGATTGTGCGCCCGGACGCCTGCGTCACAGGCAACTTCCGCGCCCACCAGGCGCAGCCACAGCACCACCCGCCGAACCGACGGCACACCTCCACAGCAACCCCACCCTCGAACCCGAGGGGGAACCGCGCTTCGGTCCCCCTCAGACGCGCACCGCCGGAGGCATCCCCGTGAAGCACATCCTGGACGCGATTCAGTCGCCGGACTCCACGTCCGCGGACTTCGCCAACATCAAGCTCCCCGAGTCGTACCGCGCGGTGACCGTGCACAAGGACGAGGCCGAGATGTTCCACGGTCTCGAGAGCCGCGACAAGGACCCGCGCAAGTCGCTCCACCTCGACGACGTGGCGCTGCCCGAGCTCGGCCCGGGCGAGGCCCTGGTCGCGGTCATGGCCAGCTCGGTCAACTACAACTCGGTCTGGACCTCGATCTTCGAGCCGGTGTCGACCTTCTCCTTCCTGGAGCGCTACGGCCGGCTCTCCGAGCTCACCAAGCGCCACGACCTGCCGTACCACGTCATCGGCTCCGACCTCGCGGGCGTCGTGCTCCGCACCGGCCCCGGCGTGAACTCGTGGAAGCCCGGCGACGAGGTCGTCGCCCACTGCCTCTCGGTCGAGCTGGAGTCCTCGGACGGCCACAACGACACGATGCTCGACCCCGAGCAGCGCATCTGGGGCTTCGAGACCAACTTCGGCGGCCTGGCGGAGATCGCCCTCGTCAAGTCGAACCAGCTGATGCCGAAGCCCGACCACCTGAGCTGGGAGGAGGCGGCGTCCCCGGGCCTCGTCAACTCCACCGCGTACCGCCAGCTGGTCTCCCGCAACGGCGCCGGCATGAAGCAGGGCGACAACGTCCTCATCTGGGGCGCGAGCGGCGGCCTGGGCTCGTACGCCACACAGTTCGCCCTGGCCGGCGGCGCCAACCCGATCTGTGTCGTCTCCTCCCCCGAGAAGGCCGACATCTGCCGGTCCATGGGCGCCGAGGCGGTCATCGACCGCAACGCCGAGGGCTACAAGTTCTGGAAGGACGAGCACACCCAGGACCCGAAGGAGTGGAAGCGCTTCGGCAAGCGCATCCGCGAGCTCACCGGCGGCGAGGACATCGACATCGTCTTCGAGCACCCGGGCCGCGAGACCTTCGGCGCCTCCGTGTACGTCACCCGCAAGGGCGGCACCATCACCACCTGTGCCTCGACCTCCGGCTACATGCACCAGTACGACAACCGCTACCTGTGGATGTCCCTCAAGCGGATCATCGGCTCGCACTTCGCCAACTACCGCGAGGCGTGGGAGGCCAACCGCCTGATCGCCAAGGGCAAGATCCACCCCACGCTCTCCAAGGTGTACTCCCTGGAGGACACCGGGCAGGCCGCCTACGACGTGCACCGCAACCTGCACCAGGGCAAGGTCGGCGTCCTGGCGCTGGCGCCCGAGGAGGGCCTGGGCGTGCGCGACACGGAGCTGCGTGCCAAGCACATCGACGCCATCAACCGCTTCCGGAACGTCTGAGGTCCCTCGATGACTGAGCGTCAGAAGGACCGGCCGTGGCTCATGCGGACCTACGCCGGTCACTCCACGGCCGAGGCGTCCAACGAGCTGTACCGCCGCAACCTCGCCAAGGGCCAGACCGGTCTCTCGGTGGCCTTCGACCTGCCGACCCAGACCGGGTACGACCCCGACCACATCCTCGCCCGCGGCGAGGTCGGCCGGGTCGGGGTGCCGGTCTCGCACCTCGGTGACATGCGCCGGCTGTTCCAGGACATCCCCCTGGACCAGATGAACACCTCGATGACCATCAACGCCACGGCGATGTGGCTCCTGGCGCTCTACCAGGTGGTGGCCGAGGAGCAGGGCGCGGACCGCACCAGGCTCCAGGGCACCACCCAGAACGACATCGTGAAGGAGTACCTGTCGCGCGGGACGCACGTCTTCCCGCCCGGCCCGTCGCTCCGGCTCACGACGGACATGATCACCTACACGGTGAACAACATCCCGAAGTGGAACCCGATCAACATCTGCAGCTACCACCTGCAGGAGGCGGGGGCCACTCCGGTCCAGGAGATCTCCTACGCGATGTCCACCGCGATCGCGGTGCTCGACGCGGTCCGCGACTCCGGTCAGGTGCCCGCGGACCGCTTCGGCGAGGTCGTCGCCCGGATCTCCTTCTTCGTGAACGCGGGCGTCCGCTTCGTCGAGGAGATGTGCAAGATGCGTGCCTTCGGCCGCATCTGGGACAAGGTCACGCGGGAGCGGTACGGCATCGAGAACGACAAGCAGCGCCGGTTCCGCTACGGCGTGCAGGTCAACTCGCTCGGCCTGACCGAGGCGCAGCCGGAGAACAACGTCCAGCGCATCGTGCTGGAGATGCTGGCCGTCACGCTCTCCAAGGACGCCCGCGCGCGGGCCGTCCAGCTGCCCGCCTGGAACGAGGCGCTCGGTCTGCCCCGTCCCTGGGACCAGCAGTGGTCGCTCCGCATCCAGCAGGTGCTGGCGCACGAGTCGGACCTGCTGGAGTACGAGGACATCTTCGCCGGGTCGCACGTCATCGAGGCCAAGGTCGACTCCCTCGTCGAGGAGTGCCTGGCCGAGATCGACCGGATCCAGGAGATGGGCGGCGCCATGGCGGCCGTCGAGTCCGGGTACCTCAAGTCGCAGCTCGTCTCCTCGCACGCCGAGCGGCGGGCCCGGATCGAGGCAGGCGACGAGAAGATCGTCGGCGTCAACATCTTCCAGTCGACGGAGGAGAACCCGCTCACCGCCGACCTCGACACGGCGATCATGACGGTCGACCCGGCCAACGAGGCCCGTGTCGTCGCGGCGCTGCACGAGTGGCGCGACAACCGCGACGAGAGCCGGGCCCAGGAGTCGCTGGCCGCGCTGAAGGCCACGGCCGCCGGGGACGGCAACCTGTTCGCCGCCACCCTCGAGTGCGCGCGGGCCGGCGTGACCACCGGCGAGTGGTCCTGGGCGCTGCGGGACGTCTTCGGCGAGTTCCGCGCCCCCACGGGCGTCTCCTCCGCCCCGGTCGCGGTGACCGCCGAGGAGGGCACGCCGCTGGCCCTGGTCCGCGAGAAGGTGGCGCGCACCGCCGAGGAGCTCGGCTCCGGCCGGCTGCGCCTCCTGGTCGGCAAGCCGGGCCTCGACGGCCACTCCAACGGCGCCGAGCAGATCGCCGTCCGGGCGCGGGACGCCGGCTTCGAGGTCGTCTACCAGGGGATCCGGCTGACGCCCGAGCAGATCGTCAACGCGGCCCTCGCCGAGGACGTGCACTGCGTGGGCCTGTCGATCCTGTCCGGCTCGCACTCCGAGCTGGTCCCGGACGTGCTGGACCGCCTCCGCGAGGCGGGCGCGGCCGACATCCCGGTCATCGTCGGCGGCATCATCCCGAACGCCGACGCCGCAGATCTGAAGCGTGCGGGTGTGGCCGCCGTCTTCACACCGAAGGACTTCGGTATCACGGAGATCATCGGCCGTATCGTCGACGAGATCCGGAAAGCGAACAAGCTCGACCCTCTGGAGGTCCCCGCATGACCACCCCCGTGAACCGTCTGCGTCCGCGCCGCTCCTGCCTCGCGGTCCCCGGCTCCAACCCGCGCTTCCTGGAGAAGGCCCAGGGCCTCGCCGCCGACCAGGTCTTCCTGGACCTGGAGGACGCCTGCGCCCCGCTGGCCAAGCCCGAGGCGCGCCACACCATCGTGAAGTTCCTCAACGAGGGCGACTGGACCGGCAAGACCAGGGTCGTGCGGGTCAACGACTGGACGACCCACTGGACGTACCGCGACGTGGTCACGGTCGTCGAGGGCGCGGGCCAGAACCTCGACTGCATCATGCTGCCGAAGGTCCAGGACGCCCAGCAGATCGTGGCGCTCGACCTGCTGCTGACGCAGATCGAGAAGACGATGGGCTTCGAGGTCGGCAAGATCGGCATCGAGG
Source organism: Streptomyces sp. JL2001 (assembly GCF_050917515.1). Classification (NCBI taxonomy): domain Bacteria; kingdom Bacillati; phylum Actinomycetota; class Actinomycetes; order Kitasatosporales; family Streptomycetaceae; genus Streptomyces; species Streptomyces sp. JL2001. Next base: position 1,619,596 of record NZ_CP169421.1, read on the forward strand.
CGCAGATCGAGAACGCGCAGGGCCTCAACAACGTCAACGCGATCGCCACCGCCTCGCAGCGGGTCGAGACGATCATCTTCGGCCCGGCCGACTTCATGGCCTCCATCAACATGAAGTCCCTGGTCGTCGGCGAGCAGCCGCCCGGCTACGACGCGGACGCGTACCACTACATCCTGATGAAGATCCTGATGGCCGCCCGCGCCAACAACCTCCAGGCGATCGACGGCCCCTACCTCCAGATCCGCAACCCCGAGGGCTACCAGGCCGTCGCCCGCCGCGCCGCCGCGCTCGGCTTCGACGGCAAGTGGGTGCTGCACCCGGACCAGGTCGCCGCGGCGAACGAGATCTTCTCCCCCTCGCAGGAGGACTTCGACCACGCCGAGCTGATCCTGGACGCGTACGACTACTACACGTCCGAGGCCGGCGGCAAGAAGGGCTCGGCCATGCTCGGCGACGAGATGATCGACGAGGCCTCCCGCAAGATGGCCCTGGTCATCTCCGGCAAGGGCCGCGCCGCCGGTATGGAGCGCACCACCAAGTTCGAGATCCCGGAGGCCTGAGTCCGATGCAGTTCGGCCGCACCTACGAAGAGTTCGAGATCGGCGCCGTCTACAAGCACTGGCCCGGAAAGACGGTCACCGAGTACGACGACCACCTCTTCTGTCTGCTGACGATGAACCACCACCCGCTTCACATGGACGTGAACTACGCGGAGAACACGACGGACTTCGGCAAGAACGTCGTCGTCGGCAACTACATCTACTCGCTGCTGCTCGGCATGTCCGTCCCGGACGTCTCGGGCAAGGCGATCGCCAACCTGGAGATCGAGTCGCTGCGCCACGTGGCGCCGACCTTCCACGGCGACACCATCTACGGCGAGACCACGGTCCTCGACAAGACTCCCTCGAAGTCGAAGAACGACCGCGGCATCGTCTACGTCGAGACCAAGGGCTACAAGCAGGACGGCACGCTCGTCTGCATCTTCCGCCGCAAGGTGATGGTCCCCACCGAGACGTACATCAAGGAGCGCGGCGGCGAGCAGCCCGGCCGCCCCGAGCTGATCGAGCCCTCCAAGAAGTCGGAGAAGTAGTCATGGCGCGACTCGCCCAGACCCACGGTCTGACCGATGTGCAGCAGGAGATCCTCTCCACCGTCCGGGACTTCGTCGACAAGGAGATCATCCCGGTCGCGACGGAGCTGGAGCACCGCGACGAGTACCCCCAGGAGATCGTCGACGGGCTCAAGGAGCTCGGCGTCTTCGGTCTGATGATCCCCGAGGAGTACGGGGGCCTGGGTGAGTCGCTGCTCACCTACGCGCTGTGCGTGGAGGAGATCGCCCGCGGCTGGATGTCGGTCTCCGGCATCATCAACACCCACTTCATCGTGGCGTACATGCTCAAGCAGCACGGCACCCAGGAGCAGAAGGAGTACTTCCTGCCCCGCATGGCGGCCGGCGAGACGCGTGGCGCGTTCTCGATGTCGGAGCCGGCCCTGGGCTCGGACGTGTCCGCGATCACGTCCAAGGCGGTCAAGGACGGCGACGAGTACGTCCTCAACGGCCAGAAGATGTGGCTGACGAACGGCGGAACGTCAACGCTGGTGGCCGTCCTCGTCCGAAGTGACGAAGGACACCCGGAGGGCACCGCCCCCCACAAGTCGATGACGACCTTCCTCGTCGAGAAGGAGCCCGGCTTCGGAGAGGTCCGTCCGGGACTCACCATCCCCGGGAAGATCGACAAGATGGGCTACAAGGGTGTCGACACCACCGAGCTCATCATGGACGGACTGCGCATTCCGGCCAATCGGGTCCTCGGCGGCACCACCGGCCGAGGGTTTTACCAAATGATGGACGGCGTGGAGGTCGGCCGCGTCAATGTGGCGGCACGTGGCTGCGGCGTCGCACAGCGTGCTTTCGAACTGGGTGTCTCGTATGCCCAGCAACGTCACACTTTCGGCAAGCCGATCGCCCAGCACCAGGCGATTCAGTTCAAGCTTGCCGAGATGGCTACCAAGGTCGAGGCCGCTCATGCGATGATGGTGAACGCAGCACGCAAAAAGGACTCCGGAGAACGAAACGACCTCGAAGCAGGGATGGCGAAGTACCTCGCCTCCGAATACTGCAAGGAGGTCGTCGAGGACGCCTTCCGTATCCACGGGGGATACGGGTTCTCGAAGGAGTACGAGATCGAGCGCCTCTACCGCGAGGCGCCGATGCTGCTGATCGGCGAAGGTACCGCCGAGATCCAGAAAATGATCATTGGGCGCCGGCTGCTCGAGGAGTACCGATTCCAGGGGTGATTGTCGTATTCGGGTCGGTTTGGCCGCGAAGAAGATCACACCCTGTCATCGTCTTCCGGCCGCCGACTCGGCTTCTGGCTTGCCCAGTTGCGGCCCGCAACCGATAGCATCGCCCGAAAGCCGCCGTCCCCCGTTGCCAGTGCGGCATCATCCGCTACGAAGGTCATCCATGCCCCACAGCCAAACCTCTGCACCTCGCGACAGCCTCACCGGCGTTCGCCTCGCGCGCGGAGCATCGCCGTGGCTTCTGCCGACCGTCGCCACCGCAGCGCTCAGCCTCGCCCGGGCCCGCAAGTCCGGACGCTGGGCCGCCGTCGCCGTGCCCACCACCGCTCTCGCGGCGGGCATGCTGTGGTTCTTCCGCGACCCCGAGCGCGAGATCGCGCAGGGCCGGGTCATCTCGCCCGCCGACGGTGTGGTGCAGAGCATCATGCCGTGGAAGGACGGACGCACCCGCGTCGCCATCTTCATGAGCCCGCTGAACGTCCACGTCAACCGCGCGCCGCTGGCCGGCACGGTGACGTCCGTGGAACACATCCCCGGCGGTTTCGTACCGGCGTTCAACAAGGAGAGCGAGAACAACGAGCGCGTTGTCTGGCACTTCGACACCGAGCTCGGCGACATCGAGATGGTGCAGATCGCGGGTGCCGTCGCGCGCCGCATCGTGCCGTACATCCCCCAGGGGACGAAGGTCGAGCAGGGCGAGCGCATCGGTCTGATCCGCTTCGGGTCGCGCGTTGACATCTACCTTCCGGAAGGTGTCGACGTCGCTGTCGAGGTCGGTCAGACCACGACCGCGGGGGTGACTCGAATTGACCGTGATTGATCCCGACACGCGGGCCGGCGACTGGGTCGCCGACGCGGAGGCGGACGAGGCCGAGGAGATGCCGCTGTCGCTGAGGCTGTCCATAGCGGACGCCCTCACGCTCGGTAACGCCACGTGCGGGTTCATGGCGGTGTACTTCACCACCACCGGCATCCTCATCCCGCACCTCACCGGCAGCACCGAGACCGGCATGGCGCGCAACAGCGCCGCCACCGCCGTGATCCTCATGCTGTGCGCGGCGATCTTCGACCTCTTCGACGGGATCGTGGCCCGCAAGCTGCGCTCGTCGCCGATGGGCGCCGAGCTGGACAACCTCTCGGACCTGATCAGCTTCGGTCTGGCCCCGGCCTACTTCGTGCTGGTGTACGGCATGGTCGCGGACGACGCGCAGCAGAAGGTCTCGGCGGTGGCCGCGATCGTGGTGCTGCTCGCCGTGGTGCTGCGGCTCGCCAGATTCTCCTGCGTGACGATGAAGGACGGCATGTTCCAGGGCATGCCGAGCCCGTTCGGCGCGCTCACGGTCGTCTCGATCGTGCTGCTGGAGCTGCCGTTCATCCCGACGCTGCTCGCGATCATCGGAGTGGCCTGGCTGATGGTGAGCCGGGTCGAGTACCCCAAGCCGCGGGGTGTCCTCGCGGTGGCGATGCTCAGCTGGATCGTCGGTGCCATGGGCATGCTGGCGGCCTGGGCGTTCGACGCGCCGGGAGGCGCGTTCCTGCTCCAGGCCGGCTGCGCGCTGCAGGTCGTGATGGGCGCCGTGATCCCCCTCTTCGCGACGGCCCGCCGGGTGAACACCTTCCGCGGCAACCGCCGCGAGAACCGCGAGGCGCGGGCGGCACAGCTGCCGTAGCGGTGGATACGAGCGAGAAGGGCCCGGGTGCGGACGACGCACCCGGGCCCTTTCGCGTGTCCGGCGCTACATGATCCGCGCGTCCCGCGGGAGCGTCCCGAGCTGCTTGTAGTACAGCGTGGTGGGGCGCAGCGTGCCGGCGGGGTCGGCCGCGAAGTCGGGGATGGTCCCGGCCGCCGTCCAGCCCGCCCTGCGGTACAGGCGCTCGGCCGGGCTGTCGGTCTGGGTGTCGAGGACCAGCAGGGTCAGGCCCTCCCCCGCCGCGTGTTCCTCCGCCGCGGCGAGCAGCCGGCCGCCGAGTCCCTGGCCGCGCGCCGCGCGGTGCACGATCAGCCGGGCGATCTCGCCGCGGTGCCGCCCGTTCGCCTTGTCGCCGCGGACCAGCGTGACGGCTCCGAGGACCACGTCGCCGGGCCCGTGCGCCGTCCAGACCGTCCGCGCGCCCCGCTCGGTCTCCTCGGCCACCGCGAGCCACCAGCCGGCCGCCTCGGCCGGGTCCAGGGGGGCGAGAAAGCCGAGGGAGGCACCGCCGTCCACGGCGTCGACGAGCAGGGCGGCGAGACCGTCGGCGGCGTGTTCGCGGATCCGGGCCGCCGGGAGCCGCTCGATGCGCGCCGGCGCGCCCGGCCCCGCCGGGGTCCGCAGCCGCTTCTCCAGGCAGAGCAGACCCGGCCGGTCGTCCCAGGGCCATACCGTCTCGAAGCCGAGCCCGCGGTAGAGGGCGATGGCCCGCCCCCGCCACAGCCAGACCGAGAGCCGCACCGCGGGCGCCCCCGCCCGCGTCGCGTGGTCCACCGCGCCGTCCATCAGGGCCGCGGCGACGCCTCTCCCCCGGGCCTCCGGGGCGACCCAGAGCCGTTTGATCTCGGGGACGCCGTCCTGGTGCGGCGCGGTCAGCACCACGAGGCCGGCGGCGGTGTCCGCCGCGTCCACGGCCAGCAGGACGGTGTCGTCGGCGAAGGCGGCCGCCGGGTCGAGCGCCTCCGCGCGGTAGGCGGGGGGCAGCTCGGCGGCCGAGGCGACGGGAACGCCCTTCTCCGCCTCCGTACGCAGGTGGTAGGCGGCGAGGAGGGCGGGGACCCGGGGGTCGTCCGGGGTGACGGGCCGGACGGTGCAGTACGCGTTCATGGCCCGAGCTTCACATCGGGTTGTTGCGACGAGATGACGACATGCCCGTGGCCGCGATCACCTCATCCGTGCGTTCCTCGCGGCCGCCACGGGCGCGGGCGGACGGCTGGACACCCGCGTACCCGTCCCGGCGCACGGGCTTCGCGCGCCAGGACGGGTAGCGGGTTCCCCGCCGCGACCGGACGACCGGGTCGCCGGACGGGCGGGGGGCCGGACGGTCGGCCGGTCACTTCACCGCGTAGCTCCGCGCCGCCTCCGAGACGAAGGGCGTACGGACGGTCCGCATGCCCCCGGCGACGGACTTGTCGGGCTGGATGATCACGGACTCGCGGGACGACGGGGCCTTCGGGTCACCGAAGTCGTGCTTCATGCCGAAGCCGGCGTCGTAGCCGTTCAGGGTGAGGAGCGCCTTGTCGACGCCCTCGCGGGTGAGGTCCTTCGACTCGCACGCCTTCTTCAGCGCCTCGCCGAAGACGGTCGCCGCGGTCCAGCCGGCGACGATGCCGTTGTCGAGGCCGTCGCTCGGGTAGGCGGCCTTGTAGTCGGCGACGAGCTTCTTCGCGGCGGGGGTGTCGGCGCCGATCGGAAGGCTCGGGGAGGCGAACCAGTACATCTTCTCCAGGGCGGGCCCGGCCTGGGTGCCCAGCAGCTGCGGGGCGAAGGCCGAGTTGTTCCCGATGACCGGCACCCGCAGCCCGGTCGCGGCGGCGACGCCGACGAGCGAGGCGGCCTGGCGCGGGCCCGCGCTGAGGACGATGCCCTTGACGCCCGCCTGCTTGAGCGCCGCGACCTGGGCCGACATGTCGTTGTCCGTCGGCTTGATCTTCTGCTCGACCACCGTGAGGCCGGCCTTCTCGGCGGCGTAGCGGGAGCCCTTGAGCGCGTTCTCGCCGTAGTCGCCCTCGAAGTAGACGTGGCCGAGCTTGTCCCCCGCCTTCAGGCCCTTCTCGGTGACCAGGAAGTCGACGGCGTTGATCGTCTCGACGTCGTAGGTGGAGCCGAGGACGCGGATGTACGGGGAACCGAGCAGCGAGGCCGACCAGGCCTGCGGCAGCACGAGTCCCTTGTCCTGGCCGTCGACGCGGGGCTTGACCGCGGCGACGAACGGGGAGCCGATGAACTGGGGGAAGCCGACGACCTTCGGCTCCAGCTCGGTGTAGGCGGAGAGCGCCTTCTGCGGGTCGTAGCCGTGGTCGCGGACGGTCAGCTCCAGCTGCCGCCCGCAGATGCCGCCGGACGCGTTGACCTGCTTCACGTAGAGCTGCTGCGCCTGCGTGACGCTCTTGCCGAGGGTGGCGTAGACCCCCGTCATGTCGGTGAGCGCGCCGAGCGTGATGGTCTTGTCGGTGACGCCCTCGCCGGCCTTCACCCCGCCCGCTCCGGTGCCCGAGTCGTCGCTGCTCTTGGCCTTGCTGCTGCAGCCCGCGGCAGTCAGCGCGACCAGGGCGGCGACTGCGGCGGCCAGGCCCCGCACGGCCCGTCGTCGGTGGTTCATCTTTCCTCCACTGAGGGTTGGATGGGGTGCGTGGATCGCCGGGAGGCAAGCCGGACCAGGCCTCCGGGCAGGAACAGCACCACCGCGACCACGGCGGCGCCGTACAGGTAGCGCGCGGCCTCCCCCGGTGCGATCCCGCCCGTCCCGGGGGCAGAGACCAGGGGCAGGGCGTCGCTGTACCGGTTGAGGAGCTGCGGCAGCAGGGAGACGAAGACGCCTCCGACCACCGCTCCGGCGACCGAGCCGAGACCGCCGATGACGATCATGGCCAGGTATTCGAGGGAGAGCATCATGCCGAAGTACTCCGGCACGGTCCGCTGGAAGACCAGCGCGAGGAGGACGCCGGCGAGGCCCGCGTACATGGACGACAGGACGAAGACGGCGGCCCGGTAGCGGGCCACGGGGATCCCCATGACGCCGGCCGCGATCCGGTGGTCGCGGATGGCGTTCATGGCGCGGCCCGGACGGCCGCGCAGGACTCCGCGGGCGAAGAGCGCGCCGGCGAGGAGCAGGACCAGCCCCAGGTACCAGAGCTTCTCGGCGGAGCCGAAGGGCACCTGGGCGACGAGGAGTTCGCTGTCGTCGAAGGTGATCCCGAACAGGGACAGCGGGGGCACCGCCCGGCCGTTGTAGCCGCCGGTGAGGTCGTGCGCGTTGAACAGCACGTGCTGGCCGATGAAGATCAGCGCGAGGGTGGCGATGCCGAGGTAGGCGCCGCGCAGCCGGCCCGCGATGGGGCTGAAGACCCCGCCCGCCAGGCCCGCCAGGGCGACGGCCAGGACGGCGGCGAGCCAGCCGGGCAGCCCGAGTCCGGCCAGTCCGTCGGCGCCGTCGCCGGCGAAGGCGCAGTACCCGTACGCGCCGACGGCGAGGAAGAAGGCGTGGCCCATGGAGAGCTGTCCGGTGGCGCCGGTCAGCAGGTTGATGCCGAGGGCGCCGATGGCGGCGGCCATGGCGAAGAGTCCCGCCTGGAGCCAGAAGCGGTCCAGGTAGAAGGGGAAGGCGGCGAGGACGAGGCCGGCGGCGGCCCAGCCGTACACCCGGGGGCGGGTGACGGCGGCGAGTCCGCGGCGGGGCAGTGCGTCAGACACGGGCCGGCTCCTTCGTGCCGAAGAGTCCGGCCGGGCGGATCAGCAGCACCGCGACCATCACGAGGTAGGGCGCGAGGTCGCCGATGCCGCGGCCGAGGAAGGTCAGGTCGCCCTGGTAGCCGGTGGCGAGGGATTCGGTGATGCCGACGAGGAGTCCGCCGACGAGGGCGCCGGTGGTGGAGTCCAGGCCGCCGAGGATCGCGGCCGGGAAGGCCTTCAGCGCGGCCAGCGAGGTGGTGCGCTCCAGGCCGGGGGTCGGGAAGACGGTGAGGAAGAGCGCGGCGACGGCGGCGAGCCCGCCGGCCACCGCCCAGGCGCCGATCGAGACGCGGCCGAGGCGGATGCCCATGAGGGCCGCGGTCTCCTGGTTCTCGGCGGCGGCCCTCATGGCGACTCCCCACGAGGTGTGGCGGAAGGCCAGCAGGAAGGCGGTGATGAGGAGGCCGGCGGCGAGGAACGCGGCGATCCGGGTCTGCGCGATCGTGACGGGTCCGAGCGCGACGACGGAGTCGCCCCAGGGGTCGCCGAGCGCCAGGATGTCGGTGCCGATGCGACGGGTCAGTTCGGTGGCGAGGAGGATGTCGACGCCGATCGTGACGATGGCGAGCACGCTATGGTCCGAGCCGCGGTAGCGGCGCATGACGAGGAACTCGACGGCCGCGCCGACGAGGGCCGCGCCGGCGATGCCGACCAGCAGTGCGGGCCAGAACCCGATGTCGTCGTGGAGCACGGCGGTGATGTAGCCGCCGGCGAGCAGGAGCGAGGCGTGTGCGAAGTTGACGACCTCGGTGGCGCGGAAGATCACCACGAAGCCGAGGGCGATGAGGGCGTAGATGGAGCCCAGCGAGACGCCGCCCAGGAGGAGTTCGGCAAAGGTGGTCACTCGGCGTTCTCCTCTCCGAGATAGGCGCGGACGACCGCCGGGTCGTTCTGTACGTCGGCGGGGGTGCCGTCGGCGATGCGACGGCCGAAGTCGAGGACGGTGACGGCGTCGGCGAGCCGCATCACCACGCCCATGTCGTGTTCGACGAGGACGATGGAGATGCCGAGGCTGTCGCGGACGCCCGCGATGACCGCGGCGGTACGGCGCCGCTCGTCGGCGGTCATGCCGGCGACGGGCTCGTCCAGGAGCAGCAGCCGGGGCTCCATGCACAGCGCGCGGGCCAGTTCGGCGAGCTTCTGCTGGCCGTACGGGAGCGAGCCGGCGGGCTGCGCGAGTTGCTTCTCCAGGCCGACGAAGGCGGCGATCTCCCGGACCCTGGCCCGGTGCCGTGCCTCCTCGCGGGCCGCCGCGGGCAGCCGGAGCCCGGCGGCGACGAAGCCGGTCCTGGTGAGCCGGTGCCGGCCGAGCATCAGGCTGTCCTCGACGGTGGCGCGCGGCGGCAGGGCGAGGTTCTGGAAGATGCGGGCGACCCCGAGGTCGGCGATCTTGTGCGGGGGCAGCGCGGTGAGTTCGTGCGTGCCGAAGCGGACGGATCCGGAGGTGGCCTTGTAGACCCCGGACAGGACGTTGAAGCAGGTGGACTTGCCCGCGCCGTTGGGTCCGATGACGGCGTGGACGGTGCCGGGCCTGACGGTGAAGCCGACGGCGTCGAGCGCGGTGAGTCCGGCGAAGCGGACGGTCAGGTTCTCGACGTGCAGGGCGGGTACGGGCTCGGCCGGCGCGGACGCCGGGGCCGGGCCGGAGGGCGGGACCGTGGACGGTGTCATCGGGCGTCCTCCCAGCGGGAGAGCACGGGGTGCGCCGTCGCGGCGCCCGCCGCGTCGGCGGCGGCGTCCTCGTCGACCACGCCCAGATAGCGGCGGCGCACCTCGTCGGAGGCCGCGAGCTCCTCGGCCGGCCCGGACAGGGTGACCTCGCCGACCTCCAGGACGTACGCCCGGGAGGCGAGCCTGAGGGCGAGTGCCGCGTTCTGTTCGACGAGGAGCACGGCGGTGCCCCGGGCGTTGATCTCGCGGATGGTGTCGGCGATCCGGGCGGCCATCAGCGGCGCGAGGCCGAGCGAGGGCTCGTCCAGGAGCAGCAGCTTCGGCGAGGCCATCAGGGCGCGGCCGACGGCGAGCATCTGCTGCTCGCCGCCGGAGAGGAGCCCGGCCTTCTGCTGGGCCCGGTCGGCGAGGACCGGGAAGAGCTCGTGGACCCACCGCAGGGCGGAGTTCCGCCCCGAGCGGTCGCCGCGTGCTCCGAGCATCCCGGCGCGCAGGTTGTCCTCGACCGTCATCCGGGCGAAGACCTGGCGTCCCTCCGGGACCTGGGAGACGCCGGCGGCGACCACCCGGTCCGGGGCGAGCCCGCCGAGCGGCCGGTCGCCGAAGGTCACGGTGCCGCCCGTGACGGACCCGCCGTGGAACGACAGTGTGCGCGAGATCGCCCGCAGCAGTGTGGACTTGCCGGCGCCGTTGCCGCCGAGGACGGTGACGACGCTGCCCTCCGGTACGTCGAGCGTCACCCGGCGCAGTGCGCGGACCGGTCCGTACCCCGCCGACAGGTCCGCCACCTCGAGTGCGAGTGCGGTACCTCCCATGGCTCCCCTTCCGTGGCCCGATCGGCCCTCGGACATGCCGGGTCTCCGGGCATGACCGGGGGTCCGCTTCGGATTCCGTGGCCTGTTCAATGGCGCTCACCCCAGCACCGTGCAGGCCGCAGGTCCACGTCCGGCGGCGGAATCGCTGCCGGTGCCCAGCGGGCGCGGCGGCGGGTTGTGCACGCGCACAACACTGCGTGTCAGGGGCCTGCGGCGGAGGGCCGGGGGGTGGCATCCTCCGGAGCATGGGACGGCGCAGACCACGGACCGGAGACGACTGGAAGCTTCTGGCACGGGCGTGCACGGCACTGCTGGAGCGCCTGCCCGAGCTGGTGGACGAGCACCTTCGGGAGCTGTACGAGTACGAGCCCGCCTATGGCCGGATCGTGCCGTACGACCAGCACTGGCAGGAGGCCCACGCGGCGATGCGGGTCGGCATCGAGATGATCTCGGCGCCCCGTGACTCGCCTCGCCGCGATCTGGTGCACGCGGAGGAGATGGGGCGGCGGCGTGCGGAACAGGGCATGCCGCTGGAGCTGGTGGTGCACGCCTACCGCCATGCCGGGCACCTGGTGTGGGACGCGCTGATCGAGACGGCGGACGCGGCGCAGCTGGCGACGCTGATGCAGTCGGCGACGATCGTGTGGTCGGCGGTGGACGCGCAGGCGGACACGGCGTCGGAGGCGTACCGGGCGACGGAGCTGGAGCTCCAGCGTCGTACGGACGAGCAGCTCCAGGCGCTGCTCGACGCGCTGCTCCAGGGGCAGCGCTCGCCGGAGGTCGTGTCGCGGGCGGCGGCGGGCCTGGATCTGCCGGAGCACGGACGTTACGCGGTGGTGGTGCTGCGGCACGACCGGCGGGAGGCGTCAGAGCCGTTCCACCGCCGGGTGCAGGGTGCGGGGGTGCGGTTCCTGTGGCGGATGCGGGCGGACTGCGAGATCGGCGTGGTGTCGCTGGCGGAGGGCACGGGGCTGGACGCGCTGGCGGAGCTGCTGGAGGGGCGCTGTCCGGGGCCGGGCGGGATCAGCCCGGTGGTCACCGGTCTCTCGGAGCTGGGCCGCGGGCGCCGGCTGGCCGAACTGGCCCTGCGCACCTGCCCGCCGGAGTCCCGGCAGGTCGTCCGGCTGGACCGCCGGATGGCGGGCGCGCTGGTGGTCGGCCAGCCGGAGCTCGCGGGGCTGCTCGTCGCGGACGTCCTCGGCGCCCTGCTGGAGCTGGACCCGGCGGACCGGGCGATCCTGCTGGAGACGCTGGACGTCTGGCTCGACTGCGAGGGTTCGGCAGGCCGGGCGGCGGGCCGGCTGTACTGCCACCGGAACACGGTCTTCAACCGGCTGCGCCGCCTGGAGCAGCTGACGTCCCGCTCGTTGTCGCGGCCGCGGGACCTGACGGAGATGACCCTGGCCCTGGACGCCTTCCGCCTCACGGCGGCGGGGTGACGGCCCGGGAGGGGGGTCCGGTCGTGCGGCCCTCGCGGGGCCGCACGACGGCCGGAGGCCCTCCCCCACGCTTTAGGTCAGGAAGTCCCGCGCGATGTTCGCCGCGACCTGCTCCAGGAGCGGGCCGACGTTGGCGATGCAGGCGGCGGTGTCCGGCTCCAGGTCCGTGAGGGGGTAGGCGCGGCGGATACCGGCCGCCCCCAGGCTCTCCGGGGCCAGGGCGAGGCGGCCGCAGACCGCGACGACCTCCTTGTCCGCCGCGCGGGCCGCCGCGGCGACGCCGGCGGGTGCCTTGCCGTGCAGGGTCTGCTCGTCGAGGGAGCCCTCGCCGGTGATGACCAGGGTGGCCTTCGCCAGCGCGGGGGCGAAGCCCAGCACGTCCAGCATCAGCTCGATGCCCGGGCGGAAGCTCGCGTCCAGGCCGACGAGCGCGCCGTAGCCGATGCCGCCGGCGCCGCCCGCGCCCGGGGCGGCCGCACAGTCGGCGGCCTTGGCGCCGATGGACCGCTCCAGGACCGTGACGAAGTGCGAGAGCGCCGCGTCCAGGGTCTCGACGTCCTCGGGGGACGCTCCCTTCTGCGGACCGTAGACGGCCGGCGCGCCCTTCGGTCCGGTCAGCGGGTTGTCCACGTCGCTGGCCAGGACCAGGTCGACCGAGGCGAACCGGGGGTCGATGCCGGAGAGGTCCGCCGTGGCGAGGTCGCGCAGGCCGCCGCCGCCCGGGCCGACGGGCGCGCCGTCGGCGTCGAGGAACTCCGCGCCGAGCGCCGCCAGCATGCCGGCGCCGCCGTCGGTCGTCGCGCTGCCGCCGACACCGAAGACGATCTGGGTCGCGCCGGCGTCCAGGGCCGCCCGCAGCAGCTCGCCGGAGCCGTACGTCGTCGCCGTCAGCGGTGCGAACACGTCGCGCGGGAGGAGCTGGAGACCGGACGCCTCCGCCATCTCCACGACCGCGGTGGTGCCGCGCAGCGCGTACGCCGCCGTGACCGGCTCGCCGAGAGGGCCGGTCACCGTCACCTCACGGCGTTCGAACCCGGCCGCGACCGCGGCGGCGACCGTACCGTCGCCGCCGTCCGCGACGGGCAGTGTCTCCACGTCGAGCTCCGGGACGACCCGTCGCAGCCCTGCCGTGACCCGCTCCGCGACCTGTACGGCCGTGAGCGAGCCCTTGAACTTGTCGGCCGCGACGAGCACACGTGCGACCTCAGTTACTGCTCCGTCCGTCACCTTGCATCCCTTGCTTTCGAACAGGCAGTCGCGCCAGGGCCGACCCTATCCGGACCGGAAGACGGCGTGCCACCCTCTGATAGGGCGATATTCCGGACCATAGCGGGGCAGCGGACGCCGAACCGATCGATCAAACCTCGTCGGCGCGGCCGGGTCCGGCCGCGGGCGGAGTCGGGGCGGTACGGGGACGGCCGCTCGGCGCGCGCCGGGACCGCCCCTTCGGTACACCGGAGGTATGGGGCTCACGCACGGCGAACTCGCCGACCGGATCCTCGGCGGCTGGACGGGCAGGATCGCCGGGAACATGCTCGGCAAGCCCGTCGAGCAGGGCGACCACTGGACTCCCGTACACATCGACGCCTATCTCCGGCTGACGGACGCCCTTCCGCTCACCGACTACCTGCCTCCGCCGCCGCCGGACGCCGCCGGCTTCGAGCTGCGGCCCGAGTGGCCGCAGTGCGTGCGCGGCCGGATCCACGGAAGCTGCCGGGACGACGACGTGGACTACGCGATCCTCGGCCTGCATCTCCTGGAGACCCGGGGCTTCTCGTTCACCACCGAGCAGGTCGGCGAGCTCTGGCTGCTGCGCCTGCCCTACCTCCAGACGTTCACGGCGGAGCGCGTCGCGTACCGCAACCTCGCCGACGGCCTCGGGCCCCCGCTCACCGCCACCTACGACAATCCGTACCAGGAGTGGATCGGCGCCCTGATCCGGGCCGACGTGTACGGCTGGACCTCGCCCGGCGACCCGCGCCGGGCCGCGTCCCTCGCCCGGCGCGACGCGGTCCTGTCGCACACGGGCAACGGCGTGTACGGGGCGATGTGGGCCGCCGCCCTGATCGCGGCCGCCTTCGTGGCACCGGACGTGCGGACCGCGCTGGAGACCGCGCTGGAACGGATCCCGGCGAGCAGCCGCCTCGCCCGCGTGGTGCGGCTGACGATCGCGCTGTACGAGTCGGGCACGCCGTGGTCCGACGCCCTCGCCGAACTCGCCGCGCGGACCGCGGGGCTGGGCTGGATCCACGTCCTGCCCAACGCCGCGGTCCTGACCGCCGGCCTGCTGTACGGCGAGGGCGACTTCACCCGCACGATCGCGCTGACGGTGCGCGGTGGGCTGGACACCGACTCCAACGGGGCGACGGCGGGCTCGGTGGCGGGGGTGCTGTGCGGGGCCGCCGCGATCCCCCCGCAGTGGGTCGAACCGCTGGCGGACCGGGTGCGGAGCGCGGTCTTCGGGTTCGACGGCGCGCGGATCGGCGAGTTGGCGGAGCGGACCGTGCGGCTGGCTACGCTGACGCCATGACGACGACCGACTACGCCACGTACATCGCGAGCCTCCCCCGAGTCCTGGCCGGCGCCGGCGCGCTCTTCCGGGACTCCGCGGGCCGGATCCTCGTCGTGGAGCCCGACTACCGCGAGGGCTGGGCCCTGCCCGGCGGCACGATCGAGTCCGACACGGACGAGACACCCCGCCAGGGAGCGCGCCGCGAGACGGCCGAGGAGATCGGCCTGGACGTCGTGCTCGGGCCGCTCCTCGCGGTCGACTGGGTGCTCGGGCCGGCGAGGCCGCCGGTCGTGGCGTACGTCTACGACGGCGGGGTGCTCTCCGAGGAGCAGTTCGCCGCGATCCGGCTCCCGGAGGACGAGCTGCTGTCCTGGAAGCTGATCACACCCGACGAGGTCGCCGCCCACCTGCCGGGCAGCCTGGGCCTGCGGGTTCTCGCCGCCCTGGACGTGCTGGCGCGCGGCGGGGGGCCGGTGGAGCTGGAGAACGGCCTTCCGCCGCGCTGACCCTGGGGCGGGCGCCTCGGCCGGGGCGGGTGCGCGGCGCCGATCAAACCGTTCGCGGCGGCGCCGCCGGCCCGCATACGCTCGCGACATGACCATGGTCGCGATACTCAGCGGAGCCGGGATCTCCACGGATTCCGGCATCCCGGACTACCGAGGACCCGACGGCGTGTGGACGCGCGATCCGGAGGCGGAGAAGCTCGCCACCTACGAGCACTACATGAAGGATCCCGGGATCCGGCGGCGCGCGTGGCGGGTGCGGCTGGAGGGGCCCGTGCTGCGTGCCGAGCCGAACGCGGCACACCGGGCGATCGCCGCCTTCGAACAGTCCGGGAACCCGGTCCGGGTGATCACGCAGAACGTCGACGGACTGCACCAGATCGCCGGGCTGTCCGAGCGCAAGGTGCTCGAACTCCACGGTTCGGCGCGCTCGGTGGTGTGCACGGGCTGCCATGCCCGGTCGTCGATGAGCGACGCGCTGGACCGGGTGCGCGCCGGTGAGGACGATCCGGGGTGTCTCGCCTGCGGGGCCGTCCTCAAGTCGGCCACCGTGATGTTCGGCCAGCGTCTCGACCCGGTGGTGCTGGGCGAGGCGATGTCGATCGCCAAGGCGACCGAGGTGTTCATCGCCGTCGGCACCAGCCTCCAGGTCCAGCCGGCGGCCTCGCTCGCGGGCATCGCCGCGGAGCACGGGGCCCGTCTGATCATCGTCAACGCGCAGCCGACCCCGTACGACGCGGTCGCCGACGAACTCGTCCGCGAGCCGATCGGGACGGCGCTGCCGAAGGTGCTCGGACGCTACGCCTGAAGGCCGGGACCCGGCGGCGCCGGGCCGCCGGCCGGTCGAGGACCTCGCGACACCCGCACCGGACCGCGTCCCGCGGTCCGGTGCGGTGCCGTGCGGCGCCTGTCAGAAGAGCGCGTCCGGCTCGGCCGCGCCCGATTCGAAGGCCAGCAGCCGCTGCTTGCGGCTCAGCCCGCCGCCGTAGCCGGTCAGGCTGCCGCCCGCGCCGATCACCCGGTGGCACGGGACGATGATGGTGACCGGGTTCTTCCCGTTCGCCAGGCCGACCGCGCGCGAGGCACCCGGGCTGCCGAGGGCCTCGGCAAGCTCGCCGTAGGTGCGGGTCTCGCCGTACGGGATGCGCCGCAGCTGCTCCCAGACCCGCAGCTGGAACTCGGTGCCGTCGAGGCGCAGCGGGAGGTCGAACTCCGTCAGTTCGCCGGCGAAGTACGCGTCGAGCTGGCGGATCGCCTCGCCGAACGGCCGCGGGTCGGGCTCCCCGAAGGTCTCCTCCGGCGGGCGGTGGCGCTGGTCGGTCATGTACATGCGGCTGAGGACGCCGTCGACGGCGACCAGGGTGAGGGGGTCGTAGGGGCTGTCCACGACCGTGTGCTGTACGAGGGGCATGGTCTCGGCTTTCCAGGGATGTCTTCTCAGTCGGTCGGGAGATGGTTGATCGGGTGGTCGTCGGTCGCCCAGAGGTACTGGACGGCGTACGCCCGCCAGGGCCGCCAGCGCGCGGCGGCGGCCGTGAGGGCTGCCGGGGTGGCCGGCAGCCCGAGGCCCTCGGCCGCGCGGCGCATGCCGAGGTCGCCCGGCAGGAACGCGTCCGGGTCCCCCAGCGCCCGCATCGCGATGACCTCGGTGGTCCACGGGCCGAAGCCCGGCAGGGCCAGGAGCCGGGCCCGTGCCTCGTCCCAGTCGCTGTCGAGGCCGAGCCGCAGTGTGCCGTCGGCGAGTGCCCCGACGAGGGTGACGAGGGTGGTCCGGCGGCTGCGGGGCAGCGCGAGGGACGCGGGGTCGAGCGAGGCCAGAGCCTCCGGCGTCGGGAAGAGGTGGGTGAGCCCGCCTTCGGGGTCGTCGACCGGTACGCCGTGCGCGGTGACCAGGCGCGCCGCGTGGGTCCGGGCGGCGGCGGTGGACACCTGCTGGCCCAGCACCGCCCGTACGGCGAACTCGGCGGCGTCGACCGTCCGCGGCACCCGGCGCCCGGGTGCGGCGTCGACCAGCGGCGCGAGCAGCGGGTCGGTCCGCAGCTGGTCGTCGACGGCCACCGGGTCGGCGTCCAGGTCGAGCAGCCAGCGGCAGCGGCTGATGGCGTTGGTCAGGTCCCGCGGGTCGGTGAGGAACAGGCGGCAGGCGATGTGGTCGGGGCGCGGACCGAGGGCGACGATGCCGTGTCCGTGCGGCAGGCTCAGCGTCCTGCGGTAGGCGCCGTCCCGCCACTCCTCCACCCCGGGGACGGCGGTCGCGGCGAGGTGGCCGAACAGGTTGGACGGGTTGAGGGGCGCGCGGTACGGCAGCCGCAGCACGATCACGCCCGGGGTGCGCGGGGCGCGCGCGGCAGCCCGGGAGCGGGCCGCGCGGGAGCGCAGCTCACCGGGCGGCAGGGCGAAGACCTCGCGGACCGTGTCGTTGAAGGTGCGGATCGAGGAGAAGCCGGCGGCGAAGGCGATCTCGGCCATCGGCATCGGCGTGGTCTCGATGAGCACGCGCGCCGCCTGGGCGCGCTGGGCGCGGGCCAGGGCGAGCGGGCCGGCGCCGAGCTCGGCGAGGAGCTGGCGCTCGATCTGGCGGGTGGAGTAGCCGAGCCGTGCGGCGAGCCCGGGCACGCCCTCGCGGTCCACCACGCCGTCCCGGATCAGCCGCATGGCGCGGGCCACGACATCGGCGCGGACGTTCCACTCCGGGGAGCCGGGGCTGGTGTCGGGCCGGCAGCGCTTGCACGCCCGGAATCCGGCGCGCTGGCAGGAGGCCGCGCTGGGGTGGAACACCATGTTCTCCACCTTGGGCGGCACGACCGGGCAACTGGGCCGGCAGTAGATCCGGGTGGTCCGGACGGCGGTGAAGAAGACGCCGTCGAAGCGGGCGTCCTTCGACTTGACGGCCCGGACGCAGGCCTCGGTGTCGGTGTGCATGGGTTCAAGCATCGGGGACGGAGAGGGCTCCCGGCTGGCGAGAAAACGACATCGACCTCGGCACCGGCCGGGCGCCGCGCGCTGCCCCGGCCGACGGGGCGCTCCCGGCACCGGGGACGCGGTACCCCGGCGGGGGCGACACACGCGTGCCGGTCCCGTCTCGATTTCCTGCCCGGGCAGGCGCAGCATGGAAGGACGGGTTCCCCTACGGCCCCGACGTGCCGAGGAAGTGAACGGGTGACAGCCGAGTCCGTGATCACAGCCGCAGCCACGAGAAGAGCCCCATGACCGGAAGGCTTGGCCGAACACGGGGGCTGGGGCTGCGCAGCGTCGCCGGGCAGGTCTTCGCCCTGCAGGCGATCATCGTGTGCCTGCTCGTCGCGGTGGGGACGCTGGCCCTGATCCTCCAGGCCCGGTACGACACCGAGGCGGACGCGCGCAACCGGTCGCTCGCCGCCGCGGAGGCGTTCGCACACGCCCCGGGGCTGCTGGACGCCCTGCGGGCACCGGACCCGTCGGCCGTGCTCCAGCCCCTGACCGAAGCGGCCCGCAAGGCCGCGGGGGTCGACTTCATCGCCGTGATGACCCCCGACGGCATCCGCTACACCGACTCCCGGCCGGAGCTGATCGGGCAGCGCGCGACCGGCGACATCGCACGCGCCAGGGGCGGGGAGTCGTTCACCGAGGTCTTCACCGGCGAGCCGTCGAGCGCGGTCCGCGCGATCGTCCCCATCCGGACCGGCGACGGCGACATCGTCGGCCTGGTCGGCACCGGGATCGAGGTCGAGAACGTCTCCAACGTCGTCGAGGGCCAACTGCCGCTCCTCATCGGCACCGCAGCGGGCGCCCTGGTCCTCGCGGTGGGCGGCGCCGCGCTGGTGACCCGCCGTCTGCTCCGGCAGACCCACGGCCTGGGCCCGCTGGAGATGACCCGGATCAACGAGCACCACGAGGCGGTCCTGCACGCGGTGCGCGAGGGGGTGCTCATCATCGACGCGGACCGCAGGCTGCTGCTCGCCAACGACGAGGCGCGACGGCTGCTCGACCTGGCGCCGGACGCCGAGCAGCGGCACGTGACGGAGCTGGGCCTCGATCCGCGCACCGCCTCGCTGCTCGCCTCCGGCCGCAGCGTCACGGACGAGGTGCACCTCGCGGGCGACCGGCTCCTCGCCGTCAACGTGCGTCCGACCGCGCCGTACAAGGGCCGCCCCACCGGGACCGTCATGACCCTGCGGGACTCGACCGAGCTGGCCGCGCTCTCCGGCCGGGCGGAGGTGGCCCGCGGCCGGCTCCAGCTGCTCTACGACGCCGGGGTGCGGATCGGCAGCACGCTGGACGTGGCGCGGACCGCCGAGGAGCTGTCGGAGGTCGCGGTGCCGCGCTTCGCCGACTACGTGACGGTGGAACTCCTGGAACCGGTGCTGCAGGGCGAGGAGCCGAGCGGCGCGTACACCGAGATGCGCCGCGCCGCGCTGTCGGGCATCGGGGAGCAGCCGCCGCTGCAGCCGGTCGGCGACCTGATCCGGTGCGACGTGCCGACGACGCCGATGGCGGTGGCGCTCGACACCGCGCACGCGGTCCTCGTGACCGACCTGCACACGGCCGACGGCTGGCGGGCCCAGGACCCCGAGGGCGCCGCCGCCGCGCTCGCCTACGGTCTGCACTCGCTGGTCGCGGCGCCGCTGATGGCCCGCGGGGTCGTGCTCGGGATGGCCAACTTCTGGCGGGCCGAGACGCCCGAGCCCTTCGACGACGAGGACGTGTCCTTCGGGGAGGAGCTGACCGCGCGCGCCGCGGTCTCCATCGACAACGCGCGCCGGTTCACCCGCGAGCACGCCATGGCCGTGACCCTCCAGCGCAGCCTCCTCCCCCGGGTGCTGCCGGAGCTGTCCGCCGTCGACGTCGCCTACCGCTACCTGCCGGCGAAGGCGGGGGTGGGCGGCGACTGGTTCGACGTGATCCCGCTTCCGGGAGCCCGGGTGGCGCTGGTCGTCGGCGACGTCGTCGGGCACGGGCTGCACGCGGCGGCGACCATGGGCCGGCTGCGGACGGCGGTGCTCAACTTCTCCACCCTGGACCTGCCGCCCGACGAGCTCCTGGGCCACCTCGACGAGCTGATCGACCGGATCGACCGCCCCGACAGCGGTGGGGGGAACGGCGAGAACGGCGCCGACGGCGGAGAGGACGACTCGCCGGAACGGATCACCGGCGCCACCTGCCTGTACGTGGTCTACGACCCGGCCAGCGGCCAGTGCTCGATGGCCGGCGCCGGGCATCCCGGACCCGCGATCGTGCATCCGGACGGGCGGGTGGAGTTCCCCGAGCTGCCGGTCGGTCTGCCGCTGGGCGTGGGCGGGATGCCCTTCGAGGCCACGGCGCTCCGGCTGCCGGAGGGCAGCCGTCTCGTCCTGTTCACCGACGGCCTCCTGGAGGACCGCGACCGGGACTTCGACACCGGAGTCGCGCTGCTGCGGGACGCGCTCGCGACGACCGGCCGGAGCCCCGAGCAGGCGTGCGCGGACGTCCTGGCCTCCCTGCTCGTCCCGGCGCCGGACGACGACATCGCCCTGCTGGTCGCCGACACCCGGCGGCTGCCGGCGGACCGGATCGCGGAGTGGACGGTGCCCTCCGACCCGGCGGAGGTCTCCCGGATCCGCAACGAGGGCGCGGCGCAGCTGGCCGCCTGGGATCTGGAGGACATCGCGTTCTCCGCGGAGCTGATCCTGAGCGAGCTGGTCACCAACGCGATCCGCTACGGTGCCGAGCCGATCAAGGTGCGGCTGCTCCGGGACGAGCAACTCATCTGCGAGATCTCGGACGGCAGCAGCACGTCGCCCCACCTGCGCTACGCCGCCACCACGGACGAGGGCGGGCGCGGTCTGTTCCTGGTCGCCCAGTTCGCGGAGCGCTGGGGCACCCGCTACACCGAGCGGGGCAAGGTCATCTGGGCCGAGCTGCCGCTCACCGGGGGTGTGCAGGCGGCGGTGCCGGTGCCGGACCTGGACGCGCTGGAGGACCTGGCCTGGTGAGGCGGGCGGGGCGGGCGGCCCGCGGCCGGAGTCCCGGGCGTCGTCGGCCGAGGGCGGTCGGGGAGCCGGCGGTCATCCGGGCGTGGTCAGCCGAGGGCGGTCCGGGCGAGCAGCACGGCGACGTCGTCCTGCGGCGCGCCGGTCAGCAGCTGGTCGAGGATGCCGTCGCAGAGCCGGGTCAGCGGCCGTTCGAGGTCGAACAGGGCACGGGCGAGCTGGTCCATGCCCTCGTCCAGGTCCCGGTCCCGGGCCTCGATGAGGCCGTCGGTGTACAGCACGAACAGGGAGCCCGGGGGGAGCGGCACCTCCTGCGTGCAGAAGTCCTGGCCGCCGGTGCCCAGGGGCGTGCCGAGCGAACCCTCCAGGAAGGTGATCGCGCCGTCGGCCGTGGCGACGGCGGGCGGCGGGTGCCCGGCCCTGGCGATCACGACGCAGCCCGTCGCCGGGTCGTGGACGGCGTACACGCAGGTCGCCATCTCGTCCTCCCCCAGGTCCGCGACGACCGCGTCCAGGGAGCGGAGCAGCTGGGCGGGCGGGACGCCCTCGCGGGCGAGCGTGCGGACGGCGGTGCGGAGCTGGCCCATGACCGCCGCGGCGTGGATGCCGTGGCCCATGACGTCGCCGATCACGAGGCCCGTGCGGCCTTCGGACAGGGCGATGACGTCGTACCAGTCGCCGCCGACGTCGTGGTCGCTGGCGGGGAGGTAGCGCCCGGTGAGTTCCAGGCCGCCGACCCGGGGCAGGGCGTTGTTGGTCAGGCTGCGCTGGAGCGTGAGGGCGGCCTCGCGCTGACCGGTGTACATCCGGGCGTTGTCGATGCTGAGTGCCGCGCGCGCCACCAGGTCGTCGATGAGGACGCGGTCCTGCTCGTCGAACGGTTCGCGCTCCTTGACCCGGGTCACGGTCACCGAGCCGAGCACCTTGCCGCGGGCGACCATCGGGACCATCCGGGCCGAGCCGATGCGGTCGGCGAAGTAGTCCCGCAGCGGGGCGGCGCGCGGGTCGGGGAACAGGGCGTCGAGGTCGGAGTGGTAGAGGTTCATGGGGCGGCCGTCGGTGAGCACGCGTTCGTACACGGTGCCGAGCGGGACCTGGTAGGTCTGCCCGGCGACCAGGTAGGCGGTGGGGGCGGTCGGTTCGGGGAAGGCGGCGGCGAGCCGGCGCAGGACGCCCCGGGTGGACGCGGCGGCCTCGTCGGGTTCGAGGACCGCTTCGAGCATCTGCACGTCGGCGGAGTCGGCGAGCCGGGGAACCAGTACCTGGACGACCTCCTCCGCGGTCTGCCGCAGGTCCAGGGTGGTGCCGATGCGGGTGCCGGCCTCCGCGAGCAGGGCGAAGCGGTGGCGGGCCCGCTCGACCTCGACCTGGGCGCGCTGGCTCTCGGTGATGTCGATGAGGGAGGCGATCAGGCCCAGCCGGCGGCCGGAGCCGTCGAGCAGCGGGGCGTACGAGCAGGACCAGGTGTGGTCGTGGTCGGGGTCGGACGGTGTCCGCCCGGTGCGGCGCACGTCGACGACAGCCTCGCCGCCGACCAGGACCTGCTGCATCGTGGCCTCGAGGGCGGACGCGTTGACGCCCGGTACGACCTCGGTCAGGCGCTTGCCGAGGTGTTCGGCCGGGGAGACGCCGTTCATCCGGGCCAGGGCGTCGTTGACGCGCAGGAAGCGCAGGTCGGGACCGAGGGTGGCGAGACCGATGGGCGACTGGGTGAACAGGCTCTGCAGGGCCGCCAGCGAGTCGCGCATGCGCAGGACCTCGGAGGTCTCCACGGCGATCAGCATGGCCCCGGTCCGTCCCTGGGGGTCGGCGTCGGGGACGATCCACATCTCCATCGTCACGTCGTGGCCGTCGCGGTGGCGCACGGGCAGGGTGCCCACGACGGACTCGCCGGACTGGACCCGCCGGGTCAGCTGGTCGGCGAGCGCCCGGTTGGCGTCGGGCACGAGCACGGGTGCGGCGGGACGACCGAGAAGGTCCTCGGGGCGGTGTCCGAGGAGGTCCTGCGCCGCGAGGGACCACTCGACGACGCGACCGTCGGCGTCCTCCCTCCAGAGGGCGATCGGCAGCAGCTCGCGCAGCACACCCGCGTATCCGACGGCAGCGTCCGGCCGCTCCGGCGTCTCGCTCGCCGGCTGATGACTGTCCAACGAATCGTCCTGACCCCGGGGGGTGTTTTTCCTACTCAATCACCCTATCCGAGGCATGTCGGCGAGGCTCTGCGTGCGGGGCCGTTCGGCTGGGGGCGGGGTACGGCACTCGCGGGGGCGCCGCACGCCCCGGGCCGCGGGCCGGCGCGGGGGCGCGGGCGGGCGCGGGGGCGCGGGCCGCGCTCCGTGAAGGTCGGTCCAGCGGCCGCGCTCCGTGAAGGTCAGTCCAGCCGCGCGGCGAACGCCGCGTAGGCGGGCTCGTCGAAGAGGACGAAGCGGACCTCCTCGACCGCTGTCTCCGTCGCCCGCACCGTCTCCAGCGCGATCCGGGCGCCGTCGTCCATCGGCCAGCCGTAGACGCCGGTCGAGATCGCCGGGAAGGCCACCGTCCGCGCCCCGAGCCCGTCGGCGACGCGGAGCGACTCGCGGTAGCAGGAGGCGAGCAGCGCGGAGCGGTCCTCCTCGCGGGACCAGACGGGACCGACGGTGTGGACGACCCAGCGGGCGTCCAGGCGGCCCGCCGTGGTGGCGACCGCCTGCCCGGTCGGCAGGCCGCCGCCGTAGTGTCCGGCGCGCAGCCTGCGGCAGTCCTCCAGGACGGCCGGGCCGCCCTTGCGGTGGATCGCCCCGTCGACCCCGCCGCCCCCGAGCAGCGAGGAGTTCGCCGCGTTCACCACGGCGTCGACGTGCTGCTCGGTGATGTCCCCGCGGACCAGCGTGATCTTCGTCGGATGTGTCATACGTCCATCATCGCGCCGCACCCACCGGCGCCGCCGACCCTTTTCGGACCCCTCGCCGCAGGCCCCCGCCGGTCCCGGACCCCGCGGCTCCGCGTCAACGGCGGGCCGCGCGCAGCCGCCGCCAGACCGCCTTGGCCGCGTTGTGCCCGGACATGCCGTGGACACCCGGCCCCGGCGGGGTGGCGGAGGAGCAGAGGAAGACCGCGGGATGCGGGGTGCCGTAGGGGAAGAGGGACAGCTTGGGCCGCAGGACCAGCTGGAGGCCGCGGGCGGCACCGCAGGCGATGTCGCCGCCGACGTAGTTCGCGTTGCGGGCGGCGAGCTCGGGCGGTCCGGCGGTCGCGCGGGCGAGGACCCGGTCGCGGAAGCCGGGGGCGAAGCGCTCGATCTGGCGCTCCACCGGCTCGGTGAGGTCGCCCTCCCAGCCGTTGGGCACGTGCCCGTACGCCCAGAAGACGTGCTTGCCCTCGGGTGCGCGGGAATCGTCGACGAGGCTGGGCTGGGCGGTGATGAGGAAGGGCGTCTCCGGAGCCGTACCGGAGGACGCCTGGTCCAGCGCGGTGGCGATCTCGCCGCTGGAGGGACCGATCTGGACGGTGCCCGCCCGGCGCGGCTCCTCCGCCTTCCAGGGGACAGGACCGTCCAGCGCGTAGTCGATCTTGAAGACGCTGGCGCCGTAGCGGTAGGCGTCGTAGTAGCCGCCGAAGCCGGCGATCCGGGCGAGGGCGGTGGGCGAGGTGTCGAAGACGTAGGCGCGCGCCGGGGGCAGGTCGTCGAGCCGCTTGACCTCGTAGTCGGTGTGGACGGCGCCGCCCAGGTCCTTCAGGTACGCGGTGAGGGCGTCCGCGATGGACTGGGAGCCGCCGCGGGGCAGCGGCCAGCCGCCCTCGTGCGCGGCGAGCGCGAACACCATGCCCACCGCCGTCGTGGCGAACCCGCCCAGCGGGGCGATGACATGGCCGACCAGCCCGGCGAACAGGGCGCGCGCCTTGTCGTCCTGGAAGCGGCGCAGCAGCCAGGTCGACGGCTGCAGGCCGTCGAGGCCGAAGCGGGCGAGCGTGACCGGGTCGCGGGGCAGGGCGGTGAGCGGCAGGGACATGAAGTCCCGTACGAGCGTGTCCCACTTGCCGAGGTAGGGGGCCACCAGCCGCCGGTACGTGCCCGCGTCACGCGGTCCGAAGGAGGCGGCGGTCTCGGCGACGGACCGGGACAGCACGGCGGCCGTCCCGTCGTCCCAGGGGTGGGCCATGGGCAGCCGGGGGTGCAGCCACTCCAGGCCGTACCGGTCCAGCGGCATGGTCTTGAAGACGGGCGAGCCGACGCCCAGCGGGTGCACGGCGGAACAGGGATCGTGCCGGAAGCCGGGGAGGGTCAGCTCCTCGGTCCTGGCACCGCCACCGACCGTGGACTTGGCCTCGAACACGGCCACGGAGAAGCCCCGGCGGGCCAACTCCACAGCGGCGGTGAGCCCGTTGGGTCCCGCCCCCACGACGACGGCATCGAGCATCGACGGCACCTTCGGACTCCTTCGTCAGCCGATGGCCAGGGCTCTCAGGATATTCCTGTCCTCCGACGGCCTTTATCGGCCCCGCAGCAGTGTCCGGATCCGGTCGCCCGTGGCCGTGTCGCGGGCCGCGGTGAACGGCAGCGCGTTGCCCCCGGTGATCCGGAACGGTTCGCCCGCCACCGTCGTGTGCGTCCCGCCCGCCTCGGTCACCAGGAGCAGGCCGGCGGCGTGGTCCCAGGCGTACTCCCAGGAGAAGGCCGTGGCGTCGAGCTCGCCGCGGGCGATGGCGAGGTACTCCAGACCGGCGGAGCCGCACGGCCGGGGACGGACCCCGTCGGCCCGCAGCCCGAGCAGGGCGGCCTTCTGGTCCGGGGTGGTGTAGTCGGGGTGCGAGGTGGCGACCTCCAGGGTCGCCGAGGATGACGGCGACCCGGAGCGTATGGGGCGGCCGTTGAGCGTGGCCCCGCGCCCGCGGACCGCGACGGCCATCTCCTCGCGTGCCGGGGCGAACGTCCAGGAGGCGAGGAGTTCGCCGCGGAGCGCGAGCGCGACCAGGGTGCAGAAGTCCGGCTCGCCGCGCACGAACTGCCGTGTGCCGTCGACCGGGTCGACGATCCAGACCGGGGCGTCGCCCCGGAGCGCGGCATAGACCTCGGGGTCGGCGTGCACGGCCTCCTCGCCGACCACCACGGACCCCGGCAGCAGCGCGGTGAGCGACGCGGTCAGATGGGCCTCGGCGGCCCGGTCGGCGACGGTGACCAGGTCGTGCGGGCCGTTCTTCTCGACGATCTCGTGCGCGGCGAGCTGCCGGAAGCGAGGCATGATCTCGGCGGCGGCCGCCTTGCGGACCGCCTCCTCCACCTCGGTCGTGCCACCGGCCAGGACGTGGTCAAGGAAGTCTTCGATCATGCGTCCAGCTAAGCACGGCCCGCTGACATTCCGGGAGTCCGTGTCGTAACCCACTGTTTCCCCACGGAGTACGCTTTGGCCGAGTTCACCCTGAGATCCGGGCCGTCGCGATCCCGTCGTCCCGGTCCGGTCGTCGCTCCCGGGAGGGTTCGTGCACGGCGAGTACAAGGTGCCCGGCGGAAAGCTGGTCGTCGTCGACCTCGACACACGGGACGGCGTCCTGCGCGACGTCCGGGTCGCGGGCGACTTCTTCCTGGAGCCGGACGAGGCGATCCAAGCCATCGACCGCGCGCTGGAGGGCGCCCCGGCAGACACGGACGCGTCGGGCCTCGCGGCCCGGATCGACGCGGCCCTGCCGCCGGGCACGGAGATGTTCGGGCTCACCACGGAGGGGATCGGGGTGGCCGTCCGCCGGGCCCTGGCGCACGCCACCGACTGGACCGACTACGCCTGGCAGTTGATCCACGAGCCGCCCCAGGCGCCCGCCCTGCACATGGCGCTCGACGAGGTCCTGACCGCCGAGGTCGCGGCCGGCCGGCGCCCGCCGACCCTGCGGGTCTGGGAGTGGGGCGCGCCGGCCGTGGTGATCGGCAGCTTCCAGTCGCTGCGCAACGAGGTGGACCCGGAGGCGGCCGAACGGCACGGCATCGAGGTGGTCCGCCGGATCTCCGGTGGCGGCGCCATGTTCATCGAACCGGGCAACACCATCACGTACTCCCTCTCCGTGCCCGACGCCCTCGTGCAGGGCCTGTCCTTCACCGACAGCTACGCCTACCTCGACGACTGGGTGCTCGGCGCGCTCGGCGACATGGGGGTGAAGGCCTGGTACCAACCGCTCAACGACATCGCCACCGACGCCGGCAAGATCGCGGGCGCCGCGCAGAAGCGGATGGTCGCGGGCGAGGGCGCGGTGCTGCACCACGTGACGATGGCGTACGACATCGACGCCGACAAGATGACGGAGGTGCTGCGGATCGGCCGCGAGAAGCTCTCCGACAAGGGCACGTCGAGCGCGAAGAAGCGGGTGGATCCGCTGCGCCGGCAGACCGGACTGCCGCGCGAGGCGGTCATCGAGCGGATGATCGGCTCCTTCCGGGACCGCTACGGCCTGACCGAGGGCCGGGTCACGGAGGAGGAGAAGGCGCGGGCGAAGGAGCTGGCCGCGGCCAAGTTCGGCACGCGGGAGTGGACGGCGAGGGTGCCCTGAGGGCCGTCCGGGCGGACCGGGCGAGGCGCCGGGAACCGCGGGCCGTGCGGGCGCCGGTGTCCCGGTCGCGCAGGCCCGGGCGGCCCGGGACACCGAGGAGGGGCGCCCGTACGATCGACGCATGCACGTCGAGCGGCCGGTGAAGCCGGGGTTGAGGATGGAGAGCGCCGACGGGCGGCGGCTGGTCCTGCTCCAGGGCGACGTCCCCGTCCTCTTCGCCCGCCCCCGCGCCACGCACCGCGGGGTGCACTACGCCCGTACCGGCCTGTACGTGTCCCCACTGCCGCCTCTGCGCGCCGAAGAGGCCCGCGCTCACGCGGAGTTCGCGACGCCGGGTTCCCGGGAGTGGAGCGGGCGCTGGGCGGCGCACGCCGCGTCCCGCCTGCGGGAGGCGGCCGGCGGACCACTCCACGAGGGGGACTGGAACCTCGGCCCGGAACGCTCCCGCTGGTTCGCGGACTGCAACTGGCCCAAGCTCGCCGCGCACGACCCCGACCGGGGCCACCTGACCTGGTTCGGCTACGGCGACCCTGACGAGGACGCGCGGGACCTGCTGCCCCTGCGCGCGCTGTCGCGGCCCGACGCTCCACGGGTGAGGGCGTTCCGCCGCCAGTACCGCGAGGGGGTGCTCCCGCCCGTGCTCGTCTGGTGGATCAGCGGTCTGAACTCCCCGGTCGTCCTGGACGGTCACGACCGGCTGGCCGCGGCGCTCGCCGAGGGCGGCCGTCCGCACGTCCTGACACTGTCCCGGAAGCAGGACGAACGGTGGACGTCCCTGCTCTCCGAGGGGCCGGTCAGGGAGTACGAGTACCGGATCGCCGCGCTCGACGGGCCGCTCGCCGCGAACCGGATCGCGCACCAGGGGCGCCGGCTGGCGGACGAGTTGCGGGAGATCGCCGGCACGCCCTACCTCACCCGGGCCTGGCCCCTGCCCGGAGGCCCGGCCGCCTGGGACGCCGCCGTCGCCCGGCATGCTCCCGGCTGGGCGCCGGACGCCGACCTCTAGGGGGTGGCCTGCCGCTCCTGCCGGGGGTCCGGCGGGCGGTGCTCGAACCAGCGGCGGTCGTCCTCCAGTTGGGCCGCGAGCGAGATCAGCAGCGGTTCGCTGCCCGCCGGTCCGAGCAGCTGGGCGCCGACCGGGAGGCCGTCGGACAGGAATCCGGCGGGTACGTTCACACCCGGCCAGCCGAGCACGTTCCACGGCCAGGCGTAGGGGCAGGCGGCCGCCATCGTCAGGTCGGTGCGCCAGCCCGGCATCGCGTCGAAGGTGCCGATCCGCGGCGGCGGGGCGGCTGTCGTGGGCGCGAGCAGGACGTCGTACGCGTCGAAGAAGGCGCCGATCCGACGGTGCTGGTGGGCCTCCCGGGCGCGCGCCGCGCGCAGGATCCGGCCGCCGAGCCGGCGTCCGGTGCGGGTCGCGCCGAGGGTCCGCGGGTCGAGCAGGGCGGGGTCGGGGTGCCGGTCGGCGTACTCGGCGATCCCGGCCGTCGCGCGCGGCAGGAAGCTGAGTCCGATGAGTCCGTAGCGCGGCCGCGCCTCCTCCACCGTGTGGCCGAGCCGGGCCAGTGCCTCCGCGAGCTCGGTGACGGCCCGCCGGATGCCCGCGTCGAGCGGGTTGTACGTGGCGGTGAAGGGGGATTTCCAGGCGAGGGCGATCCGCAGGCGTCCCGGCTCCCGGCGCGCGGCGGCCGAGCGTCGATCGCGGACGGCTGGAAGCGGTCGCCCGGGTGGGACCCGGCGACGGCGTCGAGCAGCAGGGCCGCGTCACCGACCGTACGGGCGAGGGGGCCGTTCACGGTGAGGCCCTGGAAGCAGTCGTCGTAGGGGTGGACGGAGACCCGGCCGCGCTGCGGCTTGATGCCGACGAGATGGGTCCATGCGGCCGGGATCCGGATGGACCCGGCACCGTCGGAGCCGAGGGCGGCCGGGACGAGTCCGGCGGCGACGGCGGCGGCGGAGCCGCCGGACGACCCGCCGGGGGTGTGATCGGTGTTCCACGGGTTGCGGGTGGCGCCGAAGGCGGGGCCCTCGGTGAACGGCCACTGGCCCAGTTCGCAGGAGTTCGTCTTACCGACGATCACCGCGCCGGCGGCCCGCAGCCGGCGTACGGCCTCGCCGTCGCCTTCGGCCTCGGGGATGTCGCCGGCGCAGCCGAAGCGGGTGGGCAGACCGGCGACGTCGGTGTCGTCCTTGACGGCGAGGGGGACGCCGAGCAGCGGAAGCCGCTCCCCCGCGGCGAGCCGCCGGTCGGCTTCCGCGGCCTCCGCGAGGGCGGCCTCGGGGCGGGTGCAGCGGAAGGCGTTGAGTGTGGTCCGGGTGTCTTCGATCCGGTCGAGCGCGGCCCGGACGAGCGTGACGGAGTCGACGACCCCCTCGGCCAACTGCCTTGCCTGTCCGGTCAGTCCGGTGTCTGCGACTGCGGTCACGGCAGCCCCTCCCCTGAGTCTGCCGCGAACCCTACTGGAGCGTAACGTCGCTGTCAGTACCCGCCGGTAACGCGAGTTCGCCGGGGGGGCGGGGGGCGGGTACCTCGGTGGCTTCTGGTGGTTGGCCGCCCTCTCTCCGAGTGTGGCGGGTTACGGCGCCGCATCAAGGGCGCTCCTTCGTCGCGTCGCTGCGCGATGGCCTTCGGCCACCCTTGACCCGTCGCCTCCACCCGCCTTTTCACACTCGGAGGGCGGCCCGGGGAGGGGGCATCCGCTCCGGGGCCCGGTCCCTCTCGGGCGCCGTCGGCGGCCGTCGGCCCGGGGGTGGCTTCCCGCACCCATTGAATGGGGCGGTCGGGCATGGCTTAGCGGATGCCGCTCGATTCCGGCTGGGATTCATGCCCCGCTGGTCATTCCCGGTGGTGGGTGATCCCTTATCCGAGGAGGACATGGAAGGGTGACGTCTCAAGCCGGCCCCATCCAGTCCGGCCCGTCTTCGGCGGCGGGGGTTCCATCCCTCTCCCCGGATGACGCTAGCGCGTACATTACTTGCGGTAACAGGGACGGGATAAGGAACTTCACGGGCATATCGGACTCTCGGCGGGCTTAATGTACGCCGTAGCGTCATTGAGCAGTCCATCCCGGGTCGGCGATGGGATGGGTGAGGCGGATGGGATCCGTACGGCCCGCCGCCCCGTGCGACCCGTGCCCCTGACCCGAGCCGGCGATGACGGCTCCGGATTCGGCTGCACCCCCCACCGAGAATGACCAGCGGGGCATGAAGCTCCGCCAAGACACGACGGATCGACGCTAAGCGCCGCCGCGTCACCCCATTCAATGGGTGCGGGAAGCCACCCCGAAAGCTGTCGGACGCCGACGGCGCCCGAGAGGGACCGGGCCCCGGAGCGGATGCCCCTCCCCGGCCGCCCTCCGAGTGTGAAAAGGCAGCCGGGGCCGGGCGGTCAAGGGTGGCCGAAGGCCATCGCGCAGCGACGCGACGAAGGAGCGCCCTTGAGGGCACGGACCCGGCTGCCACACTCGGAGAGAGGGCGGCCAACCACCAGAAGCCGGCAAGAGCCCCAGCCCCAAGAGCCAGGCCCCCCACCCCCCCAAGCGCCAGGCCCCCAAGACCCCAGCCCCCCCACGCACAAGCGCCCGGCGCGGCACTCGCCCCTCTCGCCGAGGAGCGGTGACCGGCGCCGGGCGCCCGGGCGTGCGGAGAAGGGTCAGCCCTGTGCGGCCGGGACCTTTCCGACCAGGATGAACTCGTTGTACGGGAAGACCTTGCCGACGTTCCGCGGGAAGGGGAACGAGTAGGTGCGGTCGACGGTCAGGCCGATCTTCTCCGCGTGGCCGCGCAGCCCGTCGAAGTCGACGAAGCGGACGTGGGTGGCGTCCGTCTTGTAGCCGGCCTCCTGGGGACAGATGAGGACCACGTTGCCGCCCGGCTTCACCAGGGGCAGGTACTGCTCCAGGACCGAGTTCCCCAGCGCCTCGTCCATGTGCTCCAGGACGTGGGCGCACAGGAGGCTGTCGAAGGAGCCGGGGCCGCAGTCGGGCGCCTCGAAGAGCTCCTCGGAGGTGTAGGCGGTGAGCCCCCGCTCACGGCACGTCTGGACGGACGTGGCGTTGTGGTCGACGCCGACGCTGTCGGGTCCGCAGTTCAGCAGGTTGCGGCCGATGCCGCACCCGACGTCCAGCACACGGCCCAGACCGAGGCGCTTCAGGTTCCACCGGTACGGGGCCTGGGTCGGCAGAAGCCGCTTGATTCCCGAGTTCTCCAGGCGGGCGAGGCGCTTGGTGTAGTCGGAGGACTCTGTCCCTGCCGTAAGGGCCTCGTCCTGAGTGCCGGACATCGGCGACCGCCTTCTCTTGCTCTGAGGTAACGGATAACGACCGCGTGGGGGGCGTGCGCGGCGTCCGGCGGACGCGTGCGCGTCGTCGCGGCACGGAGGCCGCGTTCCCTTCACCGCAGTGTGATCGGTTGCACGAGGCTATGCCATGGACAAGGAGGAGGTAAAGGCCGGCAGGCAGCGAGCCGATGCCTTGCGGGACACGGCTTCCGGCGTCGACGACGGGCGGATCGCACCTGTGTTCAGAGAGTGACGCCGCGACCTCCGGAGGCGGCAGGGGCACGGAGGGGCAGGAGAGCGGGACGAGGGTGCGGACCGGTGACCGGAACCTCGCCCACCGGCCCGGAGGTCACGCCGGAACCAGTCCGGGGAGACGCCGGAACCAGTCCCGGGAGGCCGTGCCCCGCGCACGCGTCTTCTTACCGCTGCACCCATGCCGAAACCCGCGAATGCCCGACGATGCAATAACATTCACCCGTCAAATATGGCCTTCTGCAAAGGCGTTATCTCCTCGTTACAGTCGGAGGGTTTGTCCCCTTCTGTGACCCTCCGTCGCCCTGGAGTGCGTGTCCCGCACCCCCTTTCGCCGTTCGAAACCAGCGATTTGGTTACCACACCGATCCCTGTCGCGTAACCCCCTGGCGCCAGGAAGTTCTCGGTCTTGATCGGTAGCTTCGGCGCCCATGACCACTGCTCAAGCGGAACGGGAAAGCCTTCGGGACCACGCCTCGGCCCTGCCCGAGGGCGTACGCATCGACCGGCCGGAGATGGCCGACGGCAGCGAACTGTGGCGGCTCGCGAAGGACTCCCAGGCCCTGGACGTCAACTCGCCCTACAGCTATCTGCTGTGGTGCCGCGACTTCACCGACACCTCGGTGGTCGCCCGGGACGCCTCCGGACGACCGGTGGGATTCGTGACCGGCTACCTCCGCCCCGAGGAGCCGGGGGCGCTGTTCGTCTGGCAGGTGGCCGTCGACGACTCCCTGCGCGGGCACGGCGTGGCGAGCGCCCTGCTCGACGCGCTCTCGGCGCGGGTCGAGGAGGCGTACGGGCTGAGCCGGATCGAGACGACGATCACCCCGGACAACCGGGCGTCCGACCAGCTCTTCCGCTCCTACGCGCGCCGCCACGGCGCGGACCTGACGCGGGAGGTCCTCTTCCCCGCCTCCGCGTTCCCCGCGACGGCCGACGACGCCGGGCACGAGCCCGAGGTGCTCTACCGCATCGACCGCCCGGCGGCCTGACCCTCCGCCCGGCTCACGCCGCACCGGCTTGACCAGCCACCTTCCGGGCACACGACGACAGCACAGACGAGAACCACTGGAGAACACGTGACCCTCACCGTGACCCCCCCGACCGTCTTCGAGACCGTCGAATCGGAGGTCCGCAGCTACTGCCGCGCCTGGCCCGTGGTCTTCGAGCGCGCCAGCGGCAGCCGGCTCTACGACGAGCACGGGCGCCCCTTCCTCGACTTCTTCGCCGGGGCGGGCTCCCTGAACTACGGCCACAACAACCCGGTCCTGAAGCGGGCGCTCCTCGACTACCTCGCGGGCGACGGCATCACCCACGGACTCGACATGTCGACGACCGCCAAACGGGACTTCCTGGAGGCCTTCCGGACGACGGTCCTGGAGCCCCGCGCCCTGCCCTACAAGGTGATGTTCCCCGGCCCCACGGGCACCAACGCGGTGGAGGCGGCGCTCAAGCTCGCCCGCAAGGTCACCGGGCGCAAGACCGTCGTCTCGTTCACGAACGCGTTCCACGGCATGTCGCTCGGCTCGCTCGCCGTCACCGGCAACGCGGCCAAGCGCGCCGGCGCGGGCGTCCCGCTCACCCACACCGCCCAGATGCCGTTCGACCACTACCTCGGCGGCCAGGTGGAGGACTTCGTCTGGTTCGAGCGGCTCCTGGAGGACCCGGGCTCCGGCCTCGACCACCCGGCGGCCGTGATCGTCGAGACGGTGCAGGGCGAGGGCGGGGTCAACGTGGCCCGGGCCGAGTGGCTGCGCAAGCTCGCGGACGTGTGCCGCCGCCGCGACATGCTCCTCATCGTCGACGACGTGCAGATGGGCTGTGGCCGCACCGGCGACTTCTTCTCCTTCGAGGAGGCGGGCATCACGCCCGACATCGTCACCCTGTCGAAGTCCATCAGCGGATACGGGCTGCCCATGGCGCTCTGCCTCTTCCGTCCGGAGCTGGACGTGTGGCAGCCGGGCGAGCACAACGGCACCTTCCGCGGCAACAACCCGGCCTTCGTCACCGCCACGACCGCCCTCGACACCTACTGGAGCGACGCGGCGCTGCGCGAGCGCACCCTGGGCCGGGCCGGCCGCGTCGAGAGCGCCCTGCTCGACCTGTGCGGCGACGACGACCGCACGGGCGTCGCGGTCCGTGGACGGGGCCTGGTGTGGGGCCTGGAGTTCGCCGACGGCGACCGGGCCGAGGCCGTCTGCCGCCGGGCCTTCGAGCTCGGCCTGCTCCTGGAGACCTCCGGCCCGCGCGGCGAGGTGGTCAAGCTGCTGCCGCCGCTGACCGTGACGGACGACGAGCTCGACGAGGGGCTGGGCGTCCTGGCCCGCTCCGTCCGGCACGTCGCCGACCGCCACACCGCCTGAACCCCGTACGACGAAAGGCCCCCTCATGATCGTCCGTTCCTTCGACGAGCTGGAGAACACCGAGCGGCACGTGCGGTCCGCCTCCGGCACCTGGGAGAGCAAGCGCATCGTCCTCGCCCGCGAGCGGGTCGGCTTCTCCCTCCACGAGACGGTGCTCTACGCCGGCACCGAGACAGCCATGTGGTACGCGAACCACGTCGAGGCCGTCGTCTGCACCGCCGGCAGGGCCGAGCTGACCGACCACGAGACCGGCCGGACCTACACGATCACGCCGGGAACGATGTACCTGCTCGACGGGCACGAGCGCCACACGCTGAAGGTCGAGCAGGACTTCCGCTGCCTGTGCGTCTTCAACCCGCCCGTCACCGGCCGCGAGGACCACGACGAGAACGGCGTCTATCCGCTGCTCACCGAGCCGGGCGGCGCCTGACACCCCCGACTCGCCGCAACCGAGAACGACGCACGCACGCCACCGGAAAGGGAGACACCACCATGACCGCCGCCCCCACCCGTCCCGTCGACCTCTACCCCACGCGCGGAGCCCAGGAGGCTCTCGTCGGCCGCAAGGACCCCGTGGTGTGGTCCGACCCCGGCACCCCTGGCCCGTTCTGGACCCGTGAGCTCGAGGAGTACGAGCGCGACGGGTTCGTCACCGTCGACGAGCTCGTCACCGCCGACGAGGTCGCGGAGCTGCGGGCCGAGCTGGACCGGCTCGTCGGCGACCCGGCCATGCGGGACGACGACCGGTCCATCGTCGAGCCCCGCTCCCAGGAGATCCGCTCCGTCTTCGAGGTGCACCGGATCAGCGAGGTCTTCGCCCGGCTCGCCGCCGACCCCCGCGTCGTGGGCCGCGCCCGCCAAATCCTCGGCTCCGACGTGTACCTCCACCAGTCGCGGATCAACGTGAAGCCCGGATTCGGCGCCAGCGGCTTCTACTGGCACTCCGACTTCGAGACCTGGCACGCCGAGGACGGCCTGCCGCAGATGCGGACCGTGTCGGTGTCCATCGCGCTCACGCCGAACCACACCACCAACGGCAGCCTGATGATCATGCCGGGCTCGCACCGGACCTTCCTGGGCTGCGCCGGCGCCACCCCCGAGGACAACTACAAGAGGTCCCTCCAGATGCAGGACGCCGGGACGCCCTCGAACGAGGCCCTCACGACCTTCGCCGAGGCCTGCGGGATCCGCCACTTCACCGGCGCCCCGGGGTCGGCCACCTGGTTCGACTGCAACGCGCTGCACGGTTCGGGCGACAACATCACCCCCTACCCGCGCAGCAACGTCTTCCTGGTCTTCAACAGCGTCGAGAACCTGCCCGAACTCCCCTTCTCGGCCCCCGTCCGGCGCCCGTCGTACATCGCCTCGGACGACTTCACGCCCGTCGGGTGACCTCCCCCGTCCCAGGCCCACCCCACCGGAAAGGCAGGACATGACTCCTCCCGCGAACCTCGGCCGCCGGGGTTTCCTCACCGGCACGGCACTGCTGGGCGGCGCCGCCCTGACGCCCGCGTTCCTGACCGCCTGCAGCCGCACCCAGGCCGGCACGGGCGCCCCCACCGACGATGGCGGACTGCTGGCCTCGCTCAAGGAACAGGGCTTCGTCCGGGTCGGGTTCGCCGGTGAGGCGCCGTACGGCTTCCAGGAGGGCGGGAAGCTCTCGGGCGAGGCCCCCACCCTGCACAGCGAGATCTTCACCGCGCTCGGCATACCCGAACTGCGCCCGACCCTGACGGAGTTCGGCGCGCTGATCCCCGGGCTCCTGGCCGGCCGCTTCGACGTCGTGAGCGCCGGCATGGCGATCACGCCCGAGCGCTGCGACAAGGTGATCTTCTCCGAGCCCGAGTTCGTCTCGCCCACCGCGCTGATGGTCCGCAGAGGCAATCCCAAGGGCCTGAGCGATCTCGCGTCCTGTGCGGCGAAGGGCGCGACCATCGGTGTGCTGACCGCCGCCGTCGAGACGTCGTACGCCGAGGCGGCCGGCGTGCCCGACGGTTCCGTGAAGACCCTGGCCAAGCAGCAGGACGGACTCGACGCCCTGCTGGCCGGCCGGATCGACGCGTTCGCGCTGACCGGCATCTCCCTGCGGTGGCTCGCGCGGACGAACGCGGGCGCCGCGATCGAGGTGCTGGACCCGTTCGTCCCGGTGGTCGACGGCGTGCGGCAGTTCAGCCCCGGGGGCGCCGTCTTCCGGCCGGGCGCGAAGGGGCTGCGCGACGCCTTCGACCGCGAGCTGGCGAAGATCACGGGCGATCGGGCACGCTACGTCGGACTGATCGGGCGCTTCGGCTTCACCGAGCGCGAGGTGCCGCCCCGGGACCTGCGCACGGCCGAACTGTGCCGCGCCGCGTGAGGGACCTCCGACATGGCTGACTTCGTCCCCGAACTCGTACGGGCTCTGCCGCGGTTGGGCGAGGGGCTCCTGGTGACCGTCGAGGCGACCCTGCTGGGCGCGACCCTGGCGCTGGTCCTGGCCTACGCGCTCGGACTGACCTCGCTGTCGCCGCGGCCGGTGGTGCGCGGCGCCGTGCGGGTCGTCGTGGAGTTCTTCCGGGGCACGTCGTTGTACGTGCAGCTCTTCTGGCTGTTCTTCGCGCTGCCCATGCTCGGCTTCAAGCTGGAGCCGCTCGCCTGCGCCGTCGTGGCCCTCGGGCTCAACTT
Organism: Streptomyces sp. JL2001; assembly: GCF_050917515.1. Taxonomy (NCBI): domain Bacteria; kingdom Bacillati; phylum Actinomycetota; class Actinomycetes; order Kitasatosporales; family Streptomycetaceae; genus Streptomyces; species Streptomyces sp. JL2001. The sequence goes on from NZ_CP169421.1 coordinate 1,656,279, forward strand.
CGGTGCCTACGGAGCCGAGGTCGTGCGGGGCGCCGTGAACGCGGTGCCCCGCACCCAGACCGAGACCGCGATCGCGCTCGGCATGGGCCCGGCGCTGCGGATGCGACGGGTGGTCCTGCCGCAGGCGCACGCCCTGATGATCCCGCCCTTCAAGAACCTGCTGATCCAGCTGCTCAAGGCGACCCCGCTGCTGTCCCTGATCACGGTGGCCGACGTGACCTTCGAGGTCGACCAGCTGCGGTCCGCGACCGGCAGCACCGGCGCCGCCTACCTGCTGCTGCTCCTCCTCTACTTCGGCATGGCCGCCGTCCTCAGCCTGTCCATGAACGCGGCGGAACGGGCGGCAAAGCGGCGGCTCGGTCAGGAAGGTGGTCGGTGATGTGGGACGGCGAAGCGGCACGCGCCGCACTGCCCGTGGTCCTCGACGGCTTCCGCGTCACCCTGCTCGCGACCGTCCTGGGCTTCGCCGCCGCGGCCGTGCTCGGTCTCGTCCTCGCGCTGGGGCTGCGCAGCCGCGCCCGGCTGATCGCGCTCCCCGTGCGCGCGGCGACCGGTTTCGTCCGCTCGACGCCGCTGCTGGTGCAGCTGTTCGCGGCCTGGGTGCTCGTCCCGGGGCTGGACGCCCTCACGCTCGGCGTCCTGGTCCTCGGTGTCCACTACGCCACCTACCTGGCCGAGGTGTACCGCGCGGGCATCGACGCCGTCCCGAAGGGCCAGTGGGAGGCGTGCACCGCGCTGTCGCTGCCGCGCCGGCGGGTGTGGCGGGCGGTGGTGCTCCCCCAGGCGGTACGGAACGTGCTGCCGCCGCTCGGGAACTACGCCGTCTCCATGTTCAAGGAGACTCCGCTGCTCTCCGTCATCACGGTGCAGGAGATGGTCCACGAGGCGAACACCTACGGCAGCACGCACTTCGCCTACCTGGAGAGCTTCACCCTGGCCGCCGCCGTCTTCCTGCTCGCGAGCTGGCCGACGTCCGTGCTCGTACGACGACTGGAGGTACGCCTTGCCCGCTGACACCACGTCCCAGGACCTGCCGCCCACGGCTCCCGGCATGATCCACTTCGACAGCGTCACCAAACGCTTCGGCGACCTGACCGTGCTCCAGGACCTCGACCTGACGGTCGAACGAGGTGAGCGGGTCACCCTCATCGGGCCGAGCGGATCCGGCAAGACCACGATCCTGCGCCTGCTCATGACGCTGGAGCAGGTGACCGACGGCGTCATCCACGTCGACGGCCGGCCCTTCTCCCACATGCCCTCCGGGCGGAAGGAGGGCCTGGTCCGGGCGGACGAGCGCTATCTCGCCCCGCGGCGGCGCCGGATCGGCATGGTCTTCCAGCAGTTCAACCTGTTCCCCCACATGAGCGTCCTGGAGAACATCACCGAGGCGCCCGTGCACGTCCTGGGCGTGTCCCGGGACGAGGCCAGGGCACGCGGCCGGGAGCTGCTGTCCACGGTCGGGCTCGCCGACAAGGAGGACGCCCACCCCACCCGGCTCTCCGGGGGTCAGCAGCAGCGGGTGGCCATCGCCCGGGCGCTCGCGATGGAGCCGGAGATCCTGCTCCTCGACGAGGTGACGTCGGCGCTGGATCCCGAGCTGGTGGCGGAGGTCCTCGACGTGCTCCGGGACGTCGCGTCCGGCACGGACCTCACCATGCTGTGCGTGACCCACGAGATGGGGTTCGCGCGGGACGTCTCGGACCGCATCCTGATGTTCGACCACGGACGGATCCTGGAGTCGGCGCCGCCGGTGGACCTGCTGGAGAACCCGGAGCACGAACGGACGCGCACGTTCCTCCAGTCGGTGCACTGAACGGCCGCCGCCGTGGACGACCCGGAGGAACCCGCACCGGAGGAACCCGCACCGGAGGAACCGGTACCCGACGAGGCCGCCCCCGACGAGGCGGACGTCGACACCGTGACGGACGCGGTCCTCGCCGCCTCGCGTCTCCTCGTCACCATCGCCGCCCGCTCCCTGTGCACGGTCGAACACCGCCTCACCCTGCCGCAGTTCAGGATGCTGGTGGTGCTGTCCGCGCTCGGCCCCGCGAAGCTGGTCGACCTCGCGGAGCACCTCGACGTCCAGCCGTCGACGGCGCTGCGCATGGTCGACCGCCTCGTGGCGGCCCGTCTGGTGGGCCGTCGCCACAACCCGGTCAACCGCCGCGAGACCGAACTGACCCTGACGGTGTCGGGCCGCCGGGTCGTCCGGGAGGTGACCGCCCGCCGCCGTGCCGTCATCGGCACGGTCCTGCGGCGGCTCCCGCCGGCCCGCCGCGTGGCGCTGGTGGAGGCGCTGGACGCCTTCAACCGGGCGGGGCGGGAGCCGCGCGCCGACGGGGCCGGCCCCGGCCCCGACGCACCGGGGTGGAGCGACCCCGTCGAGGAGGCGGGCCGGTCGGTCAGCCGGCGAGCGCCGGGATGATCTCCTCGCCGTAGGCGTCGATGGTGGACTCCTTCGCGTCGTGCATGGCGTACACGGCGAACTGGTCCACACCCATGTCCCGCAGCCGGCGCAGCTTCTCGATGTGCGCCTCGACCGGTCCGAGCAGGCAGAAGCGCTCGACGATCTCGTCGGGGACGAAGTCGGTGGAGGGGTTCCCGGCCCGGCCGTGGTGGCTGTAGTCGTAGCCGTGCCGGTCCTTGATGTACGCGGTGAGCTCCTCGGGGACCATTCCGGAGTGCTCTCCGTACCTGCTCACCAGGTCGGCGACGTGGTTGCCGACCATTCCGCCGAACCAGCGGCACTGGTCGCGGGCGTGCGCCAGGTCGTCCCCGACGTACGCGGGCGCGGCCACGCAGACGGTGAGGGCGTCGGGGTCCCGGCCGGCGTCGGTGGCGGCCTGGCGCACGGCCTTGACCATCCACTCGGTGAGGAAGGGGTCGGCGAGCTGGAGGATGAAGCCGTCGGCCTTCTGCCCGGCGAGCGCGAGGGCCTTGGGCCCGTAGGCCGCCATCCACACGGGCAGCCGGCCGTTCTTCACCCACGGGATGCGGAGGGGGTTGCCGTCGACGCTGACCTCCCGCCCCTCGGCGAGGTCGCGGATGACGTCGATGGCCTCGCCGAGCCGGGCCAGGGTGTTCGGCTTGCGGCCGGCGACGCGCATCGCGGAGTCGCCGCGGCCGATGCCGCACACGGTCCGGTTGCCGTACATGTCGTTGAGCGTGGCGAAGGTCGAGGCGGTGACCTCCCACGTGCGGGTCCCGGGATTGGTGACCATCGGGCCGACGTGCAGCTTGGTGGTGTGCTCCAGGATCCTGCTGTAGATGACGAAGGGTTCCTGCCAGAGCACGGCGGAGTCGAAGGTCCAGCCGTAGCGGAAACCGTTGCGCTCCGCCCGGCGCATCAGGCCGACGACCTCCGAGGCGGGCGGGTCGGTCTGCAGGACGAGTCCGAAGTCCACGTCGGGACCTCCTGGTTCGGTTCGGTGCGGCTCAGTTCAGGTACTGACAGGTGGCTCGGGGGGTGAAGCTGCCGTGCCCGGCGCGGCCGGTGAACTCGCGCTTGTCGATGACGAGTTCGCCGCGGGAGAGGACCGTCTCGACCTGTCCGGTGAGGGTCCGGCCCTCGTAGGCGGAGTAGTCGACGTTCATGTGGTGGGTGGTCGCCGACACGGTCTGGCGGACGTGCGGGTCGTAGATGACGACGTCGGCGTCGGCGCCGGGCGCGATCGTGCCCTTCTGCGGGTAGAGGCCGAACATGCGGGCCGGGGTGGCGCAGGCGATCTCGATCCAGCGGCGGCGGGTGATGTGCCCGTCGACGACGGCCTGGTGCAGCAGGTCCATCCGGTTCTCCACGCCCGGGAGGCCGTTGGGGATCTTGGAGAAGTCGCCGCGGCCCAGTTCCTTCTGGTCGGCGAAGCAGAAGGGGCAGTGGTCGGTGGAGACGACCTGGAGGTCGTTGGTCCGGAGCCCCCGCCAGAGCGCCTCCTGGTGCTCGCGCGGGCGCAGCGGCGTGGAGCAGACGTACTTGGCGCCCTCGAAGCCGGGCTCGGCGAGGTTGTCGGTGGACAGGAAGAGGTACTGCGGGCAGGTCTCGCCGAAGACGTTCAGCCCCTTGTCGCGGGCGGCGGCCAGTTCCCGGACCGCTTCGTCGGCGGACACGTGGACGACGTACAGCGGCGCGCCCGCGACCCGGGCCAGCTGGATGGCCCGGTGGGTGGCCTCGGCCTCCAGGAGGACCTTGCGCACCTCGCCGTGGTAGCGCGGATCGGTCTCGCCGCGGGCGAGGGCCTGCTCGACGAGGACGTCGATCGCGATGCCGTTCTCGGCGTGCATCATGATCAGCCCGCCGTTGGAGGCGGAGCGCTGCATGGCGCGCAGGATCCGGCCGTCGTCGCTGTAGAAGACGCCGGGATAGGCCATGAAGAGCTTGAAGGAGGTGATGCCCTCCTCCACCAGCTTGTCCATCTCCTTGAGCGTGTGCTCGTTCACGTCGGAGAGGATCATGTGGAAGGCGTAGTCGATGGCGCACCGGCCGTCGGCCTTCGCGTACCAGGTGTCGAGCCCCTCGCGCAGGGTGTGTCCGACGGTCTGCACGGCGAAGTCGACGATGGTGGTGGTGCCGCCCCAGGCCGCGGCCCGGGTCCCGGTCTCGAAGGTGTCGGAGGCCGAGGTACCGCCGAACGGCAGCTCCATGTGGGTGTGCGCGTCGACGCCGCCCGGGATGACGTAGCGGTCGGTGGCGTCGATGGTCCGCGCCGCGGTCCAGCCGGCGGCGACGTCCGAGCCGTGGGCGGCCAGGGCGGCGATGCGGCCGTCCTCGATCAGGACGTCGGCGTGCAGCTCGTCCGCGGCGGTGACGACCAGACCGCCGCGGATGAGGGTACGGGTACTCACGGGTCTCCCCCTGACATGGGCCGGGCTGGGTTGGGGTCGGGTCCTTACAGCGAGCGGAGGGCCTGTTCGAGGATCGAGGCGCCTTCCTCGGCCTCGGCGACGGTGAGCGACAGCGGCGGGGCGATGCGCAGGGAACTGGTGTTGTGGCCGCCGCCCTTGCCGATGAGCAGACCGCCCTCGCGGGCCGCCTCCAGGACGGTGGACGCCGCCGCCGGGTCGGCCTCGTCGGTGCCGGGGCGGGTGAGCTCGATGCCGATCATGAGGCCGCGGCCGCGGACCTCCCGTACGGCCTCGATGCCGGCCGTGGCACCGCGCAGCCGTTCGAGCAGCAGTCCGCCGACGCGGCGCGCGTTGCCCTGCAGGTCGTGTTCCAGCAGGTGGCCCAGGTTGGCGAGGCCGGCGGCCATGGTGACGGGCGAGCCGCCGAAGGTCGAGATGGAGTTGGCGTCCAGGCAGTTCATCACCTCGGCACGGGCGACCACGCCGCCCACGGACATGCCGTTGCCGATTCCCTTGGCGAAGGTGAGGATGTCCGGCGGCCCGGCCTCGGCGTGCGCCTGCCAGCCCCAGAAGTGGTCGCCGGTGCGGCCCCATCCGGTCTGCACCTCGTCGGTGATCCAGAGGATGCCGTGCCGGTCGAGGACCCGGCGGAAGGCCGCGTAGAGGCCGTCGGGCGGGGAGGTGAAGCCGCCGACTCCCTGGACGGGTTCCGCGATCAGCGCGGCGACGTCGCGGGTGTGGCCGAGCAGGTCCTCCAGGTCGGCCACGCACGCCTCGATGAACTCCGCGTCGCCGTACCCGGCGTAGGGGCCGCGGGTGCGGACTCCGCCGTGCACGTACAGGGTCTGCAGCGGGGAGAGGCCGGTGGGCGACCAGGACCGGTTCCCGGTGATGGAGACGGTGGAGAACGAACGGCCGTGGTAGCTGTTGCGCATCGCCAGGATCTGGGAGGACCGCCGGTACGCGGTCGCGAGCAGCAGGGCGGTGTCGTTGGCCTCGGTGCCGGAGGTGGTGAAGAAGACGCGGGCGTCGGGGATGCCGGAGAGCGTGGCGATCCGCTCGGCCAGCTCCACCATCGGGCGGTTGAGGTAGAGCGTGGAGGAGTGGATGATGCGCCCGGCCTGCTCGCTGATCGCCTTGGTGACCTCGGGCAGCGCGTGGGCGGTCATGGTGGTGAGGATGCCGCCGAAGAAGTCGAGGTACCGGCGGCCCTCGGCGTCCCAGACGTGGCGGCCCTCGCCGTGGGTGATCTCCAGCGGGTCGCGGTAGTAGAGGGCGACCCAGTCGGGGATGACGGCGCGGTGGCGGTCGTGGAGGCTGCTCACGGCTGCACCAGCCCGTCGTACGCGTCGGGGCGGCGGTCCCGGTAGAACGCCCACTGCTGCCTGACCTCGTCGATGACGCCGAAGTCGAGGTCGCGGACGATCAGCTCCTCGGTCTTGTCGGAGGCGACCTCGCCGACGAACCTGCCGCGCGGGTCGACGAAGTAGCTGGTGCCGTAGAAGTCGTTGTCGCCGTACTCCTCCTGGCCGACGCGGTTGATGGCGGCGACGAAGTACTCGTTGGCGACGGCGGCCGCGGGCTGTTCCAGCTGCCAGAGGTAGCTGGAGAGCCCGCGCGAGGTCGCGGACGGGTTGTAGACCAACTGGGCTCCGTTGAGTCCGAGTTGGCGCCAGCCCTCCGGGAAGTGCCGGTCGTAGCAGATGTAGACGCCGACCTTGCCGACGGCGGTGTCGAACACCGGCCAGCCGGCGTTCCCCGGCCGGAAGTAGTACTTCTCCCAGAAGCCCTTGACCTGCGGGATGTGGTGCTTGCGGTACTTGCCGAGGTAGCTGCCGTCCGCGTCGATCACGGCGGCGGTGTTGTAGTAGAAGCCCGAGTCCTCGATCTCGAAGACCGGGACGACGATCACCATGCCGGTCTCGCGGGCGAGGTCGCTCATCCGGCGGACGGTCGGCCCGTCCGGGACGGGCTCGGCCCAGCGGTAGTGCTCCGGTTCCTGCACCTGGCAGAAGTAGGGGGCGTTGAAGACCTCCTGGAACCCGATGACCTTGGCACCCTGCCGGGCCGCCTCGCGGGCGTGCTCCTCGTGCTTGGCGATCATGGATTCGGTGTCGCCGGTCCAGGTCGCCTGGACGAGTGCGGCGCGTACGACGTCGGTCATGAGCTGCTCCTTCGGCGCGGCGTCAGAGAGCCTCTACGCCCGTAGACGCGGTGCGTAGGAGGTAGAACGTAAGCCCCGTCACACCCCGGAGCAAGACCGCCGCCGTGAACCGCCGGAGTCGATCATGTTTCATACCCGAGTGGTCCACGTCGGACACTCACCGACACGTCCGGATCTCTTCCGGTACGTCAGGCTCCGGCGAGTCCGGCGACCCGGAGGGCGTGCAGGAGGTCCCGTTCCCGCGCCGGGGAGACCGCGCGCCCCGCGGCGAGGAGTTCCGGGACGAGGCCGTGGGGACCGGCGGCGGCGAGCCGGGCGGCGTCCTCGGGGGTGCGGGCCCGGACGAACGCGGTGAGCAGCGCGTGCGCCTCGCGGTGGTGCCCCTCGGCGTGCAGGGCGGCGCAGGCACCGGCGAGCTCCTCGACGGGGCGGGCGATGCCCTGGCGGAGCAGCTGGTCGCAGTCCTGTTCCCGGCCGGCGTCGGCCAGCGCGCCGGCGACGGCGGCGAGGCGGCCGGGCGGCAGCGAGGCGGCCTCCCAGAGCAGGGTGGCCCAGTCGGCGCCGAGCCCGACGCGGTGCAGTTCCGCGGCGACCGCGGGGAGCCAGTCGGGCGGCCCGGCGAGGGCCTCGCACAGGAGCGCGTGCGCCTCGCCGCTGCGGCCCTGGGCGCGCAGCCGCCGGAGCGCGTAGACGGCGTTCGCGGCCGCGCGCGCCGCCTCCGCGGCGACCTCGGCCGGGATCGCGGGGCGGGGTTCGTCCGCGACCGCCTCACCGCCGCCGAAACGTGCCCCGCGGGGCGCCGTGCCGCTCACCGGCAGCACGGGGACCGCGACGGCCTCCTGCACGTCCTGCGTCTCGTCCAGCCAGGCGTACCGGGCGCCCCGCGGACGCCGCTTGGGCGCCGCCTGGCTCCGCGTCGGCGGCCGGCGCTCCTCCGCGTCGGCACCGGAAGCGGTCGCGCCGCCCGCACGCGGCGGCGTGAGGGCGGCGAGGCGTGCGGTCAGTTCCGCGATGCGCGCCGTGGCGCGGGTGTGGTCGTCGCGGGACCAGGCGAGTTCGTTGTCCAGCCGGGGCGCGTCCGCGGCGGCCGGGGCCGCCCGCAGCCGCTCGGCGAGTTCACGCGTGCGGCTCTCGGCGTACCACCGCTCCCGCTCCATCACCCCCAGCCGCTCACGGAGCGCGTCGGCTCCGCCGGGGCGCCGGTCGTGGGCCGCGGCCGCCGCGCCGTGCAGGGCCCTGGCCCGCGCCGCCCCGGGTCCGGTGCCGTCGTCACCCGCGTCCTGGAGCAGCGACTCGACGACGTCCCAGGGCAGGATCTCCGTCCCGTCGAAGCAGGCCCGGAGCCCTTCCGGGTCGCGCTCCAGGAAGACGCCGTACCAGCCTTCGCCCGGCACCAGACGCGCCGCCAGGTCCCGGAGGTAGTGCGCGAACGCACCTACCTCCGACGGGAGTTGATACACCGTCATACCGTCCGCACCGCCCGCGCACTCGACTGGGACCTTCCGGTCCACGGGTATTCGACCCCAGTCGTGTTACGGAACGGCTACGGACTGTTTTCAGGCGGAGCCCGTCCGTCGGCGAACGGAGGAGGCGGACAGCAGGAGGAGGGCGACGGAAGGAGGGCGGCGGCGGGGTGGGGCACCGGCGAACGCCTCGCCTCCAGGAGCGGGACCGGCCCCACGGGTCAGAAGGTGACCGCGATGCCCGTGTGGGGCCGCTTGCCGAGACGGGCGACCATCGCGGGCCAGTCCACCAGCCAGAACTGCCAGGTGTACTTCCGCGCCAGCAGTTTCCGCACCCGGCGCAGCTCATCGCCCTCCAGGAGCCGCGCCGTACCCTCGACGCGCACCGCACCCTCGGCCACGTTCCCGCGCAGGTCGCAGACCTGCGCGACGATCCGGGGGTCGTTGCGCAGCCGCTTGACCTTCCAGGAGTCGCTGCGGGTCCAGGCGTACAGGACCTCACCCTCCACCGCGTACCAGACGGGTGTCGCCACCCCCGTGCCGTTCTTGCGGAAGGTGGTCAGGCTGACGTAGCGGCCACGCCGCAGCTCCTCGGGCATCATGCGGCCGAGACTACGGCGCCGCGCGGACCCCCGGGTCCGCGCCCCCGCGTCGCACTCCGGGCCCGGTCCACCCCACCTCCCGATGCCCTCCCGCGCCCGGTCAGACCGGCACCAGCGCGCACCGGACGACGACCTCGTCCAGGGACAGGCCGAGGACGCGGGCCAGGGCCGCGACGGTGAAGAAGGCGGGGGTCGGCGCCCGGCCGGTCTCGATCTTGCGCAGGGTCTCGGCGGAGAGCCCGGCGGCGGCGGCGATCTCGACCATGGACCGGCCGCCGCGGGCCTCGCGCAGCAGGAGGCCGAGGCGCTCGCCGCGCTCGCGCTCCTCGGGGGTCAGGGGTGTGCGAACCATGACGCCATTCTAATACCGGTATAGTAATTGGCATGGTTGAGATCAAGACAGACGAATCCCTGCAGGCCATGCGGGAGGCGGGGCGGGTCGTCGCCGAGGCCCTGGCGGCCGCGCGGGAGAAGGCCGCGCCGGGCGTGACCCTCCGGGAACTGGACCGGGCCGCGCGCGAGGTGCTGACCGCGGCGGGCGCCGGCTCGCCCTTCCTCGACTACCACCCGGACTGGGCTCCGGTGCCCTTCCCCGCGGTCGTCTGCACGTCCGTCAACGACGCGATCGTGCACGGCATCCCGGGGGACCAGCGCCTCGCCGACGGCGACCTCGTCTCCGTCGACTGCGGGGCCGTCCTCCGCGGCTGGGTGGGGGACTCGGCCGTCAGCTTCACGGTCGGCCGCGCCCGGCCCGAGGACACCCGGCTGGTCGAGACCGCGTACGAGGCGCTGGAGGCGGGCATCGCGGCGGCCGTGGTCGGCAACCGCATCGGCGACATCGCGCACGCCGTCGGCCGCGTCTGCCGCCGCGCCGGCTACGGCATCCCGGACGGCTTCGGCGGCCACGGCATCGGCCGCACCATGCACGAGGACCCCGGCGTCCCCAACGAGGGCCGCCCCGGCCGCGGCATGCCGCTGCGGCACGGCATGGTGCTCGCGATCGAGCCGATGCTGCTGGCCGGCGGCGACGACGAGCACTACACGGCCGCCGACGGCTGGACCGTGCGCACGCTCGACGGCTCCCGCGCGGCGCACGCGGAGCACACGGTGGCCATCACGGCGGACGGCCCGCGCATCCTGACGGCCTTGTAGGCCGGGGCGGCCGCGACCTGGTCGCCGCCCGGTACGACGGGCTCGGGCGCGGGCCGGCACGCGCCCCTCGCGGGGCGGCGCCGGGCCCGTCGAGGCCCGAGCCGGGCGGGCCGCACCACCCGGCCGCCCGTCCCCGGCGCTGTCGGCGCGGCGCCCCTACCGGGCGGCGGGCCGCACCACCATCGCCGAGCCGCCGCCCCGGCGCACGGGTTCCGCCGCCGCCACCCAGCGCCCGTCGGGCAGGCGCTGCACACCGGTCGCCGCGCCGATCTCCGGGTTCTGCCGGAAGCGGTGCCCGATGGCCTCGAGTTCCGCGCGCAACGGGCTGTTCCACAGCGCCGGTTCCAGCTCCGTCGTCGCCTGGTTGCGCTGGCTGGCACGCGGCGCGGCGATCGCGTCGCCGAGCGGCAGCCCGCGGTCCACGACGCCGGTCAGCGTCTGCAGCACGGTGGTGATGATCGTCGCGCCGCCGGGGGAACCGAGGGCGAGCACCGGGCGGTCGTGCCGGTCGAGGACGATCGTCGGGGAGATCGAGGAGCGGGGCCGCTTCCCCGGACCGGGCAGGTTGGGGTCGTGGACGGCCGGGTCGGCCGGCGCGAAGGAGAAGTCGGTCAGCTCGTTGTTGAGCAGGAAGCCGCGTCCCGGGACGGTGATCCCGCTGCCGCCCGTCGACTCGATCGTCAGCGTGTAGGCGACGACGTTGCCCCACCGGTCGGCCACCGTGAGGTGCGTGGTGTTCTCGCCCTCGTACGTGGTCGGCACCGCCGCGCCCGCGCTCGCGCAGGCGGCGGGGTGTCGCGGGTCGCCCGGCGGGAGCGGACTGGTCAGAGCCGCGTCGTCGCGGATCAGGCAGGCCCGGGAGTCCGCGTAGCGCTGGGAGAGCAGCTCCCTGACCGGCACGTCCTCGAAGGCCGGGTCGCCGACCCAGCGGCCGCGGTCGGCGAAGGCGATCCGGCTCGCCTCGATGAAGCGGTGGAGGTACCGGGCGGGCGAGACGCCGGACAGGTCGCCGCCCTCCAGGATGTTCAGCGCCTCGCCGACGCTCGTCCCGCCGGAGGAGGAGGGTGCCATGCCGTAGACGTCGAGGCCCCGGTAGGAGACCTTCGTGGGCCTGCGCCGCTCCGTCGCGTACCCGGCCAGGTCACGCTCCGTCAGGTCGCCGGAGCGGACGACGCGGCTGGCGCCGTCCCGCACCGGGGGCGTGCGGACCGTGTCGACGATGTCCCGGGCCAGCGGCCCGCGGTAGAGGGCCCCGACGCCCTCGCGGCCCAGCTTGTCGTACGTCCGCGCCAGGTCGGGGTTCTTGAAGACCGATCCGACCTCCGGGAGCCGCCCGCCGGGCAGGAAGAGGGCCGAGGAGGCCGGGAAGTCCCGGAAGCGGGCCTCGTTGGACGCCGTCTGGGCGCGGAAGGTGGCGTCGACGGTGAAACCGTCGCGGGCCAGCCGGCTCGCCGGTTCGAGGAGCCCGCGCAGCGGCTTGCTGCCCCAGGCGTCCAGGGCGGTCTTCCAGGTCGCCGGGGTGCCCGGCGTGCCGACGCCCCGGCCGCTGGTCATCCCCTCCTCGAAGGGGATCGGCCTGCCGTTCTCCACGAAGAGGTTCGCGTCCGCAGTGTGCGGCGCCGTCTCCCGGCCGTCGACCGTGTGGACCGTGCGGCTCTTCGCGTCGTAGTAGACGAGGAAGCCGCCTCCGCCGATGCCCGCCGAGTAGGGCTCCGTGACGCCGAGGGCCGCGGCCACCGCCACGGCGGCGTCGACCGCGTTGCCGCCCTTGCGCAGGACCTCGACGCCGGCGGCCGAGGCGTCGGCGTCGACGCTCGCGACGGCGCCGCCGTATCCGACGGCGACGGGCTCCTTGACCGGCGTCGCCGGCGCGGGTGTCGGTGGAGCCGCGGCCCCCACCGAGAGCACCGTCGCGGCGACGGCCAGAATCGGCACGGTCCGTGTGGCGGAACGACGCATCCCTACCTCCAGTCAACAGCCGTCCCCGCAGCGTAACTTCCCACGGGCGCCCCCGTCAGGACCGCCTCGAACAACCGACCGCCCGCCCGCTAGCATGCGCGCCCATGAACGAAGACCTGCGCAACGTCGTGCTGGGCGTGCTCGCCACGGGCGTCAGTGCCACGCTCGGCTGGCTCACCCGCACCTATCTCTGGCGCCGCAAGCTCCGTCGCAAGCAGGCCTTCTTCGGACTGCCGGGCGGCGCCGCGTGCCTGCTCGTGGTGAACCGGGAGGCGGGCAGCGACGGGGCCGTGCACCGCTTCGACGTGTTCGCGCTGCTCGAACTGGCCGCGCTCATCAAGGACTGCGGGGCGAACGCCGAGATCGTCCAGCACGATCTCGCCCGGCAGGGGTTCGGCGACCGCACCGAGTTCTGCCTCGGCGGCCCGTACTCCAATCGGCGGATGGCGGCTCATCTCCGCTCGCTCCTGCCGGGCCTGACCATGAACGTCGACACCGATCCGGACCATCCCGACCGGGCCGCGCTCGTCGTCGGCGGGGAGTCCTACCGCCCGGAGAAGGGGCTGACGGAGTACGTCGTGCTCGCCCGGCTCACCGGCGGCGAGGGCGGCCGGCCGGTGTTCCTCTTCTGCGGCCAGCGCGCCATCACCAACCAGGCCGCCACCCGGTACCTCTCCCGGCACCACGAGAAGCTGGCGCGCAAGTACGGCTCCGGCCCGTTCGTGCTGCTCCTCAAGGTGGTCAACTCCCAGGCGTACGGGCCCGATGTGGTGGAGCTGGTCGCCGATGTCACGCGGGCGGCGCGGACGGCTCCCGCCCCCGAGCCCGAGCCCGAACCCGAACCGGCAACGACTTGACGCCGTTGACGAAGTTGGAGACGAGCCGCCGGGGCGGCCCCGCGAGGTCGAGGCCGGTGAGCGCGTCCCGCACCTCCTCGTGCAGGATCCGCAGCTGGAGCCGGGCGAAGTGGGCCCCGAGGCAGACGTGGGGGCCGTCGCCGAAGGAGACGTGCGGGTTGGGCGTCCGCCCGAGGTCGAGCCGGAGCGGGTCGGGGAAGACCCGCTCGTCGTGGTTGGCGGACGCGTGGAAGACCACGACCTTGTCGCCGGCGGCGATGGGCCGGCCCGCCAGCTCGGTGTCCCGGACGGCCGTGCGGCGGAAGGAGAGCACCGGCGGGTGGACGCGCAGCAGTTCGTCCACGGCCGTGTCCGTGCCGACCTCGCCGGACCACAGCCGCGCGCGTTCCCGGGGGTCCCGGGCGAGGGCGAGCAGCCCTCCGGGGGCGGCGCTGCGGACGGTGTCGTTGCCGGCCACGGTGAGCAGGAAGAAGAACATCTCCAGCTCGCCGTCCCGGAGCCCGGAGGCCGCGAGCGTGGACATGATGTCGTCCGCGGGCCGGCGCCTCCGGTACGCGGCGAGGTCCTGGGCGTAGGCGAACATCTCGGCGAGCGCCGCCGGGGACCGCGGGTTCACCGGTAGGCCGTCCGCGTCGAGCACGGGCGGTTCGTCGGGGTCCTGATAGGCGATGACCCGCTCGGTCCAGGTCAGCAGAAGTCCCCGGTCGGCGGCGGGCACACCGAGGAGGTCGGTCAGGTTGAGCAGCGCGTAGTCGTCGGTGACCGCGTGCACGAGGTCGATCTCGTCCCCGGTCTCCAGCGCGTCCCGCAGCAGCTGCCGCGCCCGCAGCCGCGCCGTCCCGGCGAAGCGCTCGATCCGCCCCGGCGTGAACGCCCGGCTGACGAGGCGGCGCAGCCGGCCGTGCTCCGGCGGGTCCTGGTTGAGCATCATCCGCCGGATGAAGGGCAGGTCGGCGGGATCGGGGTCCCGGATCTGCGTGGCGCCGAGGCGGGAGGAGTAGCCGGCGGAGTCCTTCAGCACCCGGACGACGTCGGCGTGCCGGGTCACCGCCCAGAATCCGGTGCCCGGGGGCCAGCCGAGGACCTCGTACTCCCGCTGCCAGGCGACGGGGTGGCGGTCGCGCAGCAGTCGGAACGCCTCGTGCGGCAGGCCGCGGGCGTAGATCCGGGGGTCGAAGACGTCGGGTACCTCGGCGGTGTTCTGCACGGCTCCCAGCCTGGGGCGCCGGCCGGGGGATTTCCAGATGCCGGGGGGGGCGTCCGGTCGCGGGGCGCCCCCCGGATCGCTCGGGCGGGCGGACCCGCGGGACGCCGGGACCGGCCCCCGCGCCCGGGTGTCAGGCGGGGAGGGAGCGGGCCAGGCGGAAGCCGACGTCGTCGACCCGGTAGCTCGGGTGGCTGCGGCGCCGGGCGGAGGCGCGGCAGCTCCAGTGCTCGTCGAACCAGCCGCCGCCGCGCAGCACCCGGTAGGCGCCGTAGACCTCGGCGTCGTAGACGTCCCAGCACCAGTTCCAGACGTTGCCCAGCATGTCGTGCAGGCCCCAGGCGTTGGGCAGTCTGCCGCCGACGTCGTGCGGGCGCTCGCCCGAGTTGCCGCGGCACCAGGCGATGTCGTCGAGGGGGCCGTAGTGCGGACCGGTCGTGCCGGCGCGGCAGGCGTACTCCCACTCCGCCTCGGTGGGCAGCCGGTATCCGTCGGCGGCGGCGTCCCACTCGACGCCCTCGTCGTCCCCGCGGATCCGGTACGCCGGGGCGAGTCCGTCCCGTACGGACAGGGCGTCGCAGAACCGGACGGCGTCCCACCAGGAGACGCCCTCGACGGGGAGGAGGTCCCCGGGCGTGGCGCTCGGCCGCAGTCCGCCGGTGACCTCGGCGTACAGGGCCTGGGTGACCGGGACCGTCGCGAGCTCGCAGGGCGTGATCTCGACCTGCCAGCTCCGGCGGGTCCGCCGGTCCGACAGGGTCACCCGTCCCGGCGGGAGGGCGACCATGGTGTTCCCCGTGTGCGCTTCCATGATCACAGGATCGCAGGCGGGACGCCGAGGACGGGGCCGAACACCCCTGGAACGGCCGGGAGTCGCCGGACGTCCGCGGGTCCGCACGGGGGGCCGGCCGTATACACCCCCGACGGCGCACGAGGCAGGCGGAGCGCCCTGGCCGGGGCATCGGCGCGCGCGGGCGCCCCCGTCCCGCCCGACCTGCGAACAATCGTTACCCGCACGTAACTTACCGACCAGTTACCGCAGGTAAGGCCGCGCGGTTACCGTCGGGTCACTTTCACTGCCCCCATCAGTGAACCCCCCAGTGAGGAGTGACCCGTGCGCACAGCTCCGGTCTTCGCCGTCTCGGCCGCCCTCGTGGCCGGAACGACCCTCGGACTCGCCCCCGCCGCCCACGCGTCCGAGACCGCCGCCACCGGCACCACCGTCCGCTTCGTCGACATCGCCGGCGACGGTGGCACCGTCCTCAAGGCCAACGTCGTCACCCCGGCCGGCGCCGACGGCGCTTCCCGTTTCCCGGTGATCGTGCTCCCCACGAGCTGGGCCGTGCCCCAGATCGAGTACCTCGCGCAGGCCCAGAAGCTCGCCGACTCCGGCTACGTCGTGGTCAGTTACAACTCCCGCGGCTTCTGGCAGTCCGGCGGCGAGATCGAGACGGCCGGCCCGAAGGACGTCGCCGACGCCTCCCTGGTCATCGACTGGGCCCTCGCGCACACCCCCGCCGACCCGGACAAGGTCGGCATGGCGGGAGTCTCGTACGGCGCCGGCATCAGTCTGCTCGCCTCGGCGCACGACAGCCGGATCAAGGCCGTCGCGGCCCTCAGCGGCTGGGCCGACCTCATCGAGTCCATCTACAGCGGACGCACCCAGCACCTCCAGGCCGCCGCGGTGCTCGGCGGCGCGGGCTACCTCACCGGCCGCCCCGGCCCCGAACTCCGCCAGGTGCTCCACGACTTCCTCTCGTCCGACCTGGACAAGGAGGACGAGATGATCGCCTGGGGGCGCACCCGCTCCGCCGTCACCCAGCTGGACCGGATCAATGCCAACGGCGCCGCGATCATGCTCGGCAACGCCTGGGGCGACACGATCTTCCCGCCGAACCAGTACGCGTCCTTCTACGAGAAGCTGAAGGGCCCCAAGCGGCTGGAGTTCCGCCCCGGCGACCACGCCACCGCCGAGGCCACCGGTCTGCTCGGGCTGCCCAACGACACCTGGACCAGCGCCCATCGATGGTTCGACCACTACCTCAAGGGCGTCGACAACGGCATCGACCGCGAGCTGCCTGTCCGGCTCAAGCCCCGCTCCGACGGCGGTTACGAGAGCTACCCCGACTGGAAGTCCGTGGGCGCGGACGAACGGAAGATCGCCCTCGGCGGTACCCAGCGGATCTGGGCCAACGTCGACTCGGGCGCCAACGGCGGCCTCGTGTTCCTGTCCAACATCCTGGACCAGCTCGTCCAGGCCCCGCCGATGGCCTCCATCCCGCTGCTGCCCCGCGCCTTCGCCGGTGTCTGGCAGTCGGAGCGGTACGACACCGCCCAGCGGGTGCGGGGCACCGCGAAGCTCCACACCACGGTCACCTCGACCAAGGAGAGCGGCACCCTCGTCGCCTACCTCTACGACGTGGGCCCGCTCGGCCTCGGCAAGTTGGTCAGCAATGCCCCGTACACGTTCCACGGGCAGACGCCCGGCAAGCCGTTCACCGTCGACCTGGAGCTCTTCGCCACGGCCTACGACGTGCCGGCCGGCCACCGTCTCGCCGTGGTCGTGGACACCGTCGACCCCCTCTACATCGAGCACAACCCGACCGGCGCACGGCTGACCTTCTCCTCCCCCGCGGGCGACCCGTCGTACGTGTCGGTCCCGCTGCGGGCGAAGTGATCACCGGCCGTCGCCGGACGGGTATGGCTCCTTGCGAGCTGCCCCGCGTCGGCTACCGGCCGAGCGGCGGGAGCAGCGCCCCTGGTTCGGCCGGGGCGACGCCCCCGGCCCGTGTCCTCGGACTGCGCCGCTCCCTCCTGGCCACCCAGGAGAGCAGCACGCACATCCCGATGTTGATCGGCGAGATCACCGCACCACGGGGATGAAGGGCAGATCGTAGTCGAGATCCGACGCGATGAGCTTGCCCGCGTGCAGGAACTCCTCGTAGGTGACGAGGAACCCGAGCGAGGTGTCCTTCAGGTCGACGACCGGCCGACCGATGACGTCCGGCGGCACGGCGCGTACGCCCTGTGGGACCAGGACATGGGTCATGACCTGCGTCTTGCGCATGCCCAGCGGGTGGGCGGCCTCGACGGTCCGACGCCCACGACGGCCTCGCCGCGGCCGACGGTGAATTCGATGTCCCGCAGGACGTGCAGGGTGCCGAAGTGCTTTTTGACGCCACGCAGTTCGATCAACGGATCGACGACGGCCATACGCTGCCCTGCCCCCTTCTCGGCGATGTCGCGGTCAGCGCAAACTATTCACCACGAAAGGGCACTTATCGACTGACACGCATAAGACGGGCATAAGCCGTATTTACTGCAGAGGGGTGGAGGAGACGCTCAGAACTCCGCGGCCTCCGCGTACACCTGGGAGAGCTCCGGCGAGCCGCTGACCGCCCAGTCGAGCCCGGCCTCCACGACGTTGATCTCCCGGCCGGAGGCCAGCCGGACCACCGGCTGGCCGCCCGGCCACACCTGCCAGGTCGCACCGGGCACGGTCCGCACGATGACCGTGCCCAGATAGAGGCCCGCGTCGTTGCCCAGCCAGGGAAGCTCCTCGGGATCGTCGCGCCAGCGCGGCGGGATCTGGTCGATCCGCTCCAGGGAGGACGGCGTGTCGTCCAGCTCGATCCCCGAGTCCTGGACGACCGTACGCAGCAGCTCGCACTCGGCGAGCAGATCCGCCACCCCTTCGGGGTCCCGGTCGAAGGCCGAGACCAGCGGCGGCGCGGACGATTCGATCACGCGCCTCTTGCGCCAGTTGTCCAGGAATGGGATGTTCATCGGACCAGCGTCGCATTTTCCCGGGCCACCGCACCACCAGGCGCGCGGAGATCGTCCGGGCGGGACGACCCCCGCCCGACCATCCGGGCGGGACGGCTCCGGGACGGCCCTCAGACGTCCAGGTCGACGACGACCGGCGCGTGGTCGGACGCGCCCTTGCCCTTGCGCTCCTCACGGTCGACGTAGCTGTCCGTGACCGCGTCGGCGAACGGCTTGTTGCCGTACACCAGGTCGATGCGCATGCCCCGGTTCTTCGGGAAGCAGAGCTGGCGGTAGTCCCAGTACGTGAACGGGTGGTCGTACTTGAGGGGGCGCGGGACCACGTCCGAGAGCCCGGTCTCGCGCAGTCCGGCGAGCGCGGCCCGCTCGGGCTCGGTGACGTGGGTGAGCCCCTCGAAGGCGGCGAGGTCCCAGACGTCCTCGTCGGCCGGGGCGATGTTGTAGTCGCCGAGGACGGCGAAGGGCCGCTCCCCCGCCGCGTCGTCGGCCACGGCGGCCTTGAGCGCCTCCAGCCACAGCAGCTTGTACGCGTAGTGCTCGTGGGAGACCTCGCGGCCGTTGGGCACGTAGACCGACCAGACGCGGACCGGGCCGCACGTCGCGGAGATCGCGCGGGGCTCCTCCACGCCGTCGTACACGGGGCCGCCCGGCAGGCCCGTGACCACGTCGGCGAGGCCCACCCGGGAGACCAGCGCGACGCCGTTCCACCGGCCGGTGGCGTTGACCACGGACTCGTACCCCAGCTCGCGCAGCTCGTCGGTGGGGAACTGCTCGGCGGTGCACTTGGTCTCCTGGATGCACAGCACGTCGGTGCCGCTGCTTTCCAGCCAGGCCAGGAGCCGGGGCAGCCGGGCGGTGATGGAGTTGACGTTCCAGGTGGCGATACGCATGGAGGGAAGCCTATCGGCGGGGTCCGACAGTCGCCGGTACGGACGTCACAGCTCGGTGGAGTCTCCCGGGCTCAGCCGGCCGTGGTCGGTGCCGCCGAGCCCGCCGATCTGCCGGTCGTAGATCGGCCGGGCGAGGTCGGTGAGCAGGGCGTCGTGCACGTCGATGGCCCGGCGCGGCCGGACCTCGCGGACGTAGTCGATCACCTCGGAGATCTTGTTCCACGGAGCCATCACCGGCAGCAGCAGCGTGTCCACCGGCTGATCGGGGACGGTCAGCGCGTCGCCGGGGTGGAAGACGCCGCCGTCCACGAGGTAGCCGACGTTCGTGATCCGGGGGATGTCCGGGTGGATGACCGCGTGGAGCTCGCCGTGCACCTGGACGTCGAAGCCGGCCGCGCTGAAGGTGTCGCCGTGGCCGACCGTGTGCACCCGGCCCGGGAAGGCGGCGGCGAGCCGCTCGGCGACGCTCCGGAGCGTCCAGATCTGCGCGGCCGGGTCGGCGTCCAGGGCGGCCCGCAGCCGCGCCTCGTCGAAGTGGTCGGGGTGCTCGTGGGTCACGAGCAGCACGTCGGCGCCGAGGGCCGCGTCCTGCTCGCTGAAGCCGCCCGGGTCGATGACGAGCGTCCGCCCGTCCTTCTCCAGCCGGACGCAGGCGTGGGACATCTTGGTCAGCTTCACGGGACTCGACCTCACGACGACGCGGACGGACCACGGGGGCCGTCCGTGGACGGCCCTCCGGCCAGCCTACGCCCGGAGGACGTCCTGTCGATCAGGCCAGATCGACAGGACACCCCCTACGGCGTGGTGTCCTCCAGGATCACCCGGCGCACCACGCGCAGCGCGCTGTCGGCGGCGGGCAGCCCGCAGTACACGGCGGTCTGCAGCACGATCTCCCTGAGTTCGGCGGGGGTCAGTCCGTTGCGCAGGGCGGCCCTGGTGTGGTCGGCCAGGGCGTCGAGGTGGCCGCCCGCGATCAGGGCGGTGAGGGTCACCGCGCTGCGGGTCCGGCGGTCCAGCGCCTCCCGGCTCCAGATCTCGCCCCAGGCGTAGCGGGTGACCAGCGACTGGAAGTCCTCGTCGAAGCCGTCCCCCAGGGCCTGGTCCACATGGGCGTCGCCCAGGACCTCGCGGCGCAGCTTGAGGCCGCGCTCGTACGGGTCGGGGCGCGAGTCGTCGGCCGTCCCGGACGGGATCTCGGCCGGGGCGATCTCGGCGCGGGGCACGACCGGGGCGGAGACGGGAGGCATCGGCGGGGCGGCCGGCGTGCTCTGGGTGTCGTGCGCGGTGCCGGCGAAGTGGCCGGTGAGCAGGTCGGTGACGGCGGCCGGCTGCTCGACGGGGGCGAGGTGCGAGGCGCCGGGGACGACGGCGAGCCGGGCGTCCGCTATCCCGGCGACCAGGGTGCGGGCCTCGGCGGGGCCGGTGACCTGGTCCTCGGAGCCGACGAGCACCAGCGCGGGGATCCCGATGCGTCCGAGGGCCTCGCGGACGTCGAAGACGGCGAGCGCCTCGCACGCGGAGATGTAGCACCCGGGGTCGGTCGTCCGCACCATCTGGACGGCCCATTCGACGATCGCGGGCTGGGCGGCGGCGAAGCCGGGGGTGAACCACTGCTCGGGTGCGGTGCGGGCCATCGGTTCGAGGCCGTTGGCGCGGACGACCACGCCGCGCTGCCGGAACTCGTCCGGGCTGCCGAACCGGGGCGAGGTGGCGACCAGGGCCAGGGAGGCGACCCGGTGGGGGGCGCGGAGCGCCAGGTCGAGGCCGACGGCGCCGCCGAACGAGCAGCCGGCGTAGCCGAAGCGCTGGACGCCCAGTTCGTCGAGCGTGGTGAGCAGCCGGTCGCCGAGCTCGGCGACGGAGGCGAAGGGGTGGGCGGGGGCTCCGCCGTGTCCCGGCAGGTCGAAGCGGACGACGCGCCACTGACGGGTCAGCTCGGGGATCTGCCGGTCCCACATGTGCCATGTGGTGCCCAGCGAGGGCCCCAGGACCAGGACCGGGGCGTCTTCGGGTCCGTCGGTGCGGTATTGCAGGGTGTTCGGTGATGTCTGGCTCACGCCCTGCACCGTCTCATATCGCGCGGTCCGCCCCGTGCCCGGGTGGGAGCCGCGCACGGCGCCTCGCGAACCTTCACGAGAACCGCCCACTCCCCCGGGTGCGTCCTGCCCTACGGTGCCATCAGTCGCCTACGACGGGGGAGGAACCGTGCAGCAGCCGAGGGGGGCGCTCGCCGAGCGCATCGCCGAGCGGAGGAGAGGGGGCGACGACCCTCGCGCCCTGGTCGGCGAGATGCGGCGGTCGGTGCTCCTGGTACCGGTGGCCGACGGGGGGCTGTGGTCGGTGCGTTCGGGCGGGGTGCGGTGGATCTGCGGGTTCACCGACGAGGCCGCGCTGGCGCGGTTCGCCCTGCACCACGGGCCGGGCGACCGGCCCATGGACTACGCGGCGCTGCTGGGCGCGCGGATCGTCGACGAGATCGTGCCCGCGCTGGGCGAGCCCGCCGGGCTCGCCGTGGACATCGCCACCGAGGACGGGGCGATGTTCTTCCCGCCGGTCGTCGGGATCGTTCCGGACGCGGTCGCCGTCGACGCCGGTGCGGCGGGGGCGGCAGGAGGGGGACACGGGCATGAGCGGTGACGAGAAGGACCTGCAACTCGACCAGGCGTCCGTGGTCAGGTTCACGCAGGGCGTGGGCGCGACCATCGACGAGCTCGGCGATCTCGGCGGCTCGACCGGCTCGTTGCTGGGCAAGGGCTTCTCGTCGCTGGCCATGACCGGGATGGAGGCCGGACACCACGGTCTCTCGGTCGACTTCGAGGACTTCTGCGAACGCTGGGAATGGGGTGTGCGCGCGCTCGTGCGCGACGCCAGCGAGATCGCGAACCGCCTCGGCCTGGCGGCGGGCACCATGTGGGAGCACGACCAGTACATCGCGAGCACCCTCAAGGTCGGCGCCAACTCGCTGTTCGGCGGGAACCCGCACGCCAGTGAGGAGGAGATCGCCAAGCAGGGCTGGGGGGACATCTTCACGCCGGACTACCTGGACCCGGACTGGAGCCCCGAGTCGTTCGAGAAGGCCGGGCAGGACATGGAGCAGACCTGGAAGGACACCGGTCGCACCGTGCTCACCGAGGGCCAGGGCGGCCGGCAGTCGCAGATCCTCAACGAGGCTCTCGGGATATCCGACGACCGCTGGAACCAGGCGCTGGACGACACCTTCGGCCCGTCGCCGGAGGAACGCGCGCAGCAGGAACAGCAGGGTGAGTCCGGGGGGAACTGACCATGGGCATCGGCGACTTCATCAGTGACATCACACCGGACGTGGTCGAGGACGCGGTCGAGGACGGTGCCGAGTGGGTGGGCAACCGGGTCGAGGACGCGGGGAACTGGACCGCCGACCGGCTGGAGGACGTCGGCTGGGAGTCCGGCGCCGACTGGGTCCGCGAGCAGTCCCGCTCGGTCGCCAACCGCCTGGGCGCGGAGGTCGACGAGATGGACCTCGGGCAGACCGAGGACAAGACCAAGCTGATCTACGGCAGCGCGAGCAGGATCAACGCCGTCGCGGCGAAGCTGACCGCCTTCCAGTCCGCCTTCGACGACACCGGCGACGGTCTCAGGGGCCTGGACTCCGGGCGGCTCAAGGGCGAGACGGCCGACGCGCTGCGCACCGCGGTGAGCACCCAGCCGCCCAAGTGGTACAAGGCCGCCGACGCCAGCTCCAAGGCGCTCGGCGCCCTGGAGGCGTTCGCCGACACCGTCACCTGGGCACAGGGGCAGGCGCAGACGGCGATCGACAAGTGGAAGGAGGGCGTCAAGGCCTCCGAGAACGCCGCCGACGCCCACCGCAAGAAGGTCGACGACTACAACGGGGCCGTCGACCGCTACAACGCCCAGCCCGCCGACAAGCGCGACCCGGCCTCGCTGCCTCCCAAGCCCGGCGCGACGTTCGAGGATCCCGGCAAGGCGCTGATGAAGGAGGCCCAGGACATCCTCGCCGAGGCCCGCAAGCAGCGGAACTCGGCGGCGGAGACCGCGCGCACGGCGATCCGTGCCGCCCGCGACATGGCGCCGGCGAAGCCGTCGTACGCCGAGCAGATGGGCGACGGCCTCAAGGAACTGCAGATCATGGGCGACCACGTCGGCGGCGGCATCATCAAGGGCACGGCGGGGCTGCTCAACTTCGTCCGCAGCGTGAACCCGACGGACCCGTACAACATCACGCACCCCGCCGAGTACGCCACGTCCCTCAACAGCCTGGCCGCGGGACTCGTGGTCGCCGTCAACGACCCCGTCGGCACCGGCGGGGCGATGATCAAGGACTTCATGAAGGACCCGGCCGAGGGCTTCGGCCGGCTGATCCCCGACCTCGCGCTGACCGCCGCGACCGGCGGTGGCGGTGCCGCGGTCAAGGGCGTGCGCATCGCCGAGGAGGCCGCGGACGCGGCCCGGCTGCGCCGGCTGGTCGACGACAGCCCGGACGGGACGCACCACACCCCCGACGGCGACCGCACCGCCGGCGGCGACCCGGTGGACCTCGCCTCCGGCCGGATGTACCTGCCCCAGACGGACCTGGAGATCCCCGGCATCCTGCCGCTGGTCTTCAGCCGCCGCACCGAGTCCGGCAGCGCGACCGGCCGCTTCCTCGGGCCCGCCTGGTCGTCCACCGTCGACGAGCGTCTGGAGATCGACGCGATCGGCGTCGTCCACGTCACCGCCGACGGGCTCCTGGTCACCTACCCGCACCCGGTGCCGGGCGTGCCCACCCGGCCCTGGCCGGGCCGGTCCGGCACGCTCCTGGCCCGGGACGCCGACGGCGACTACACGGTCACCGCCGCCGACGGCGGCCTGAACTTCCGCTTCGCCGCCCCGTCCGGGAGCGAGCCGGGGGGTGACGGCACGGCCTGGCTGTCCACCGTCACCGAACGCAACGGTCACGTCGTCACCGTCGACCGGGCCGAGGGCGGCCTGCCCCTGGCGCTGGCCCACTCGGCCGGGCACCAGGTGACGCTCTCCCACGCCGACGGTCTGGTCACCGGCCTGTCCCTGGCCGGTGCCGGCGAGGGCGGCGGGGACCTGCCGCTGCTGCGCTACGGCTACCGGGACGGCGACCTGACGACGGTCACCAAGCCGTCGGGCGCCACCACCACCTTCGTCTACGACGACCGCCGCCGCGTCATCGCCTGGATCGACTCCAACGCGAGCCGCTACGACTACGTCTACGACGACCGCGACCGCGTCGTGGCGGAGGGCGGCGAGGCCGGGCACGTCCACATCTCCCTGGCCTACACCGATCCGGACCCCGAGACGGGCCGCCACACCACCACGCTCACCACCGCCGACGGGCACGCGACGCGTCATCTCTTCGGCCCCGGCTGCCGGCTCCTGGCCGTCACCGACCCGCTCGGCCACACCACGTCCTTCACCTACGACCCGCGCGGCAACGCCCTGACCCGCACCGACCCGCTCGGTCACACCACGTCCTTCGCCTACGACGACGAGGGCCGGCTCACCTCCGCCGTCCGCCCCGACGGCAGTGAACTGCGCACCGTGCGGGGCCTGTTCGGCCTTCCGGTGGAGGTGGTCGGTGCGGACGGGACACGGGTGCTCCACACGTACGACGAACGGGGCAACCGCACGGCGGTCACCGACGAGGCCGGCACCACCACCCGCTACACCTACGACCACGGCGGACGGCTCACCTCCGTCACCGACGCCCTCGGCGCGACGACGCGGGTGGTGTGCGACGCGGCCGGGCTGCCCGTCGAGGTGACCGACCCGGCCGGCGGCACCACCCGCACGGAACGCGACGCCCTGGGCCGCCCGGTCCGCGTCACCGATCCGGTGGGCGGGGTCACCCTCCTGGAGTGGAGCGCCGACGGGCACCTCGCCCGCCGGACGGGACCCGACGGCGCCACGGAGACGTGGACCCACGACGGCGAGGGCAACGTCCTCACCCATACCGACGCGGCCGGCGGCGTCTCCCGTGTCGAGTACACCCACTTCGACCTGCCGGTGGCCCGGACCCGGCCCGACGGCGCACGCTACGAGTTCGAGCACGACGCCTCCCTGCGTCTCACCCGCGTCACCGACCCGCAGGGTCTGACCTGGGACTACACGTACGACGCGGCCGGCAACGTCGTCTCCGAGAGCGACTTCGACGGCCGCGTCCTGAGCTACCGGGTGGACGCGGCGGGCCGGCTCGCCGCCCGCGTCGACGCGCTCGGCGGCACCGTGGCCTTCGCGCGCGACGCCCTCGGCCAGGTGGTCGGCAAGGACGTCGACGGCCGGGTGACGACGTACGCCTACGACCGGGCCGGGCGCCTGCTGGAGGCGGCCGGCCCGGACGGCGAACTGCGGTACCAGTACGACCAGCGCGGCCACACGAAGACGGAACTGGTGGACGGACGGCCCGTCGTCTACGCCTACGACGTCCTCGGCCGCCGCACCCGCCGCACCACCCCCACCGGTCACGTCACCTCCTACGCCTACGACGCCGCCGGACGGCTCGACCAGGTCACCGCCGGCGGCCGGCGGGTCGGCTTCGCCCACGACGCCGCCGGCCGCGAGCTGGCCCGCGTCTTCGACGGCACCCTCACCATGACGTCCGACTGGGACGAGGCCGGACGGCTCTCCGCTCAGCACGTCACCGCCGGCGCGCGGGCCGTCAACAGCCGCTCCTACGCCTACCGCTCCGACGGCCACCTGCTCTCCGTCGCGGACCGGCTGTCGGGCACCCGGACCTTCGACCTCGACCCGGCGGGGCGGATCACCGCCGTCCGCGCCGGGGACTGGACGGAGCGGTACGCCTACGACGCCGCGGGCAACCAGACCTCCGCCTCCTGGCCCTCCGGCCACTCCGGCGGCGAGGCCACCGGGCCGCGCGCCTACACCGGCACCAGGCTGACCCGTGCCGGCGGCGTCCGCTTCGAGTACGACGCGCTCGGCCGGGTGACCCTGCGGCAGAAGACCCGGCTGTCCCGCAAGGCGGACACCTGGCGCTACACCTGGGACACGGAGAACCGCCTCACCGCCGTGACCACCCCCGACGGCACCCGCTGGAGGTACCGCTACGACCCCCTCGGCCGCCGCACCGCCAAACAGCGCCTGGCGCCCGACGGCGAGAGCGTGGTCGAGGAGGTCCGGTTCACCTGGGACGGCCTGACCCTGTGCGAACAGACCAGCCACGAGCCGGCCCGGCCCCACTCGGTCGCCCTCACCTGGGACCACCGCGGCCTCGTGCCCCTCGCCCAGACCGAGCGCGTCCTCACGGCCGACGACGGCCAGGCGGAGGTCGACCGCCGCTTCTTCGCCATCGCCACCGACCTGGTCGGCACCCCCACCGAGCTGATCGACGAGTCCGGCGGGATCGCGTGGCGTTCCCGGGCCACCGTGTGGGGCGCCACCGCCTGGGCCCGCGGGAGCAGCGCGTACACCCCCCTGCGCTTCCCCGGCCAGTACGACGACCCCGAGACCGGCCTCCACTACAACCACTTCCGGCACTACGACCCGGAGAGCGGCCGGTACGCCTCCCCGGATCCCCTCGGTCTCGCGCCGGCCCCGAACCCCGTCGCCTACGTGGACAACCCGTACTCCGGGTGCGACCCGCTGGGCCTCATGCCCAAGTACACGAAGGAGGAGAAGGCCGCACGTGCCCGGCAGGAAGCCCTCGACACCGCGGACGAGGTGATCGAGAGGGCCCAGGGCGACCGGATACGGAAGGCCGGCAACTACCACGCGGACACCTCGCACAACTTCTCCGACGAGCGGGTCCTGGAGATCCTCAAGAAGCCGGACGCGGTCTACCACTCGACGGCCGGCAGCGGGAACCTGATCTTCCGGCAGGGCGACGACATCGTCGTGACGAAGGGAGGCGGAGCCGGCGGAGGCAACGTCATCACCGCCTACGGCCCCTCGGGCCTCAAGGGCGACTCCGGGGTGACGGCCCTGGGCGGACTGCCCACCGACCCCGGTGGGCCGATTACCCACCTGGACGTGGTGGAGGGCAGGATTCCCGCCAAGAACGGCTACATGGCTCCCGCAGTGCAGATCAAGTGAGGCGGCACCCACCGTGAGACTCACCCTCGACGACAGCTGGCAGGCCACCGTCACGGACGAGCCGCTGCGCTTCCTGCCGCGCTTCGACTTCCGGGACTTCCGCGTGCGCGTCGCGGCGTACGCGGACGTGGCGGAGCGCGAGCGGTTCCTGCTGGGCACCTTCGGCAGTCGGCCGTGGCTGTGGGACACCCCCGACGAGCTGCGGTTCGACCCGGAGAGCCGGGAACTGGCCGGCGCCGAGTTCCAGCTGGCCGACGAGATCGCCTCGGCCGAGGACGCCGCGCGCGTCCCGGCCGGACCCCCCGTCCGGCCGGGCGGTCTCCGCGCGGACGAGGCCCGGGACTTCCGGCTGGAGGTGACCTCGGAGCTCTGCCGCGGCCCCGGCGACACCGTCGTCACCTGCCTGCGCGACCTCGACGTGCTCGACGAGCCGCTGACCGCGCGGATCGGGATCGCCCCCGACGTGGCCCTCCTCGTCCAGGCCGGCACGGTCGTCGGCTGGAGCCTGACCGACCCGGTCCGCTACCTGACCTCCGGGTTCGCCGCCCCCGACCCCGCGCCGCCGTCCCCGGCCACCCGGCGGCTGCTCACGGAGTGCATGGACCTGGTCACCACACCGGGGCGCCGGGCGCTCCGGAAACGGGAGCCGGCCGCCCTGGCCCGGCTCCGGGCGGTCGACGAGGCCCTGCGGGGCCGGCGCGAGGACCGCCTGCGGACCGAGGCGCTGCTGGCGCCCATCGCCGAACTCGTCGAGGACTACGGCGCCGGGTGACCTGCGCGGCGGCCGGGCGCCGGCCGCCTGCCGTGGCATGCGGAAGCCCCGCCGGATCCCGGCGGGGCTTCGTCGCTCCGTACGCCCCTCAGGGGGTGGTCGTGGAGACCACGTACACCCGGGGCGCGGCCGGGTCGGTGAGGTCGACGGTGATGTCGTGGCCGGGCCGTGGCTTGTCGCGGCCGATGGAGGTGGCCGACCAGTCCCGGCCCGGCGGGAACTCCCAGCCCACGATGTCGGCGTCGCGTTCGCTGACGGTGACCTTGCCCGGCTCCAGCCGGGAGCGGCTGGTGCCGACGTCCTCCAGGAAGGAGTCGAGCTTGCCGGCGCTCGTCGTGAACTGGACGTAGAGCCGGCTCGTCTTCCAGTTGCTGGTCTCGTAGTAGGCGACGTCCGTGGACCGGCTGGGGATCGGCACCTCGAAGATCCGGCGCTTCATCTGGGACGGCCAGTTGTCCTGGAGGCCGCTGCCGGAGGACTCGCGTTCCTTGTCGCGGCCGCTGTCGCGGCTCTGCCCGGCGGAGATCACCAGGTAGCCGGCCGGGATGCCGACGAGGAGCACGATGGTCAGCGCCGTCAGGAAGCGGCGCTTGATCATGTGGCGCCGGTCCTCCGGGAGCTTGTCGCGTCGGTCGGGCGAGACGGACTGGGTGGGCACGGTCATGGATTCGGGTCCTGGGGGGTGGTGCGGGAGGTACGGCCCTCGACGCCGCCCCGCAGGGCCTGGGCGTAGCGCTCGTACCGTTCGTAGCGTTCGAGGCGGCGGCGGTTCGCCCGGCGGAAGCGGCGGGCCACGAGCCGGGCCAGGTCGGCGGCGCCGACCATACCGGCCTCGGGGCCGAGCTGCGCCTTGGTGATCCGGGCCTCGGGGCGGTAGCCGCGGCCCGTGAGGTGACGCCGGAAGGCGTCCCTGGCGGGGCCGATCAGCAGGTCGTCGGCGGCACTGACACCGCCGCCGATGACGAAGCAGGAGGGGTCGAGGGCGGCGGCGAGGTTGGCGATGCCGACTCCGAGCCACTGGCCGATGTCCTGGAACAGCTCGACGCACATGGCGTCGCCCTCGCGGGCCAGCTCGGTGATGAGCGGGCCGGTGATCTCCGGAATCTGGCCCTTGACGCGGTCGATGATGTTGTAGGCGACCGGGGAGTCGGCGGCGGCCAGTTCGCGTGCCTCGCGGACGAGGGCGTTGCCGGAGCTGTACTGCTCCCAGCAGCCGCGGTTGCCGCAGGGGCAGCGGTGGCCGCCGGGCACCACCTGCATGTGCCCGAACTCGCCGGCCACTCCGTACTTGCCCCGCTTGACCTGGCCGTCCTCCAGGATCGCGCCGCCGATCCCGGTGCCGAGCGTGATCATGACCAGGTGGTCCTCGCCGCGGCCCGCGCCGAAGCGCCACTCCGCCCAGGCGGCGGTGTTGGCGTCGTTGTCGACCATCACGGGGACGGCGAGGCGGGACTGCAGCGAGTCGCGGAGCGGTTCGTTGCGCCAGGCCAGGTGCGGGGCGAAGAGCACGGTGGCCCGCTCGGCGTCGACCCAGCCGGCCGCGCCGATGCCGACGGCGTGCACGTCGTGGCGGTCGGACAGGTCCAGCACCAGTTCGACGATGGTGTCCTCGACGACCTTGGGGCTCTTGGACTTGTCGGGGGTCTCGGTGCGGACCTTCTCCAGGATGGTGCCGTCCGCGTCGACGACCCCGGCCATGACCTTCGTACCGCCGATGTCGATGCCGACGGTGGGCACCCGGGGAGCGGTGAGGTGGGAGCGGCGCTCTCGCGTGCCGACGGTCCGCAGCACGGTGGCCCGGGCGGAGCCGCGGTGGGTGAGGTCGCGGTAGGTACTCATCGCCTCGATTCTGCCAGGTGCGGGGGCGGGGGGCGGGTCACGGCGTCCGCGCCGCCCCTCCCGCGCCCGCGCCGGGCCCCGGGGGGCGTGGCACAGACCTCAGTGGCGTTCCAGCTCGTGGCGGAGGTCGTCCAGCTCGCTGCCGCCCGCCATCTGCCGGGTCAGCTCGTCGAGGGTCACCGAGCCCTTGGTGTGGCTGCCGGCCATGACGCCCCGCTTGAGCAGGACGAATCGGTCGCCGACGAGGTAGGCGTGGTGCGGGTTGTGGGTGATCAGCACCACGCCGAGACCCTGGTCACGTGCGGCAGCCACGTACTTCAGCACCACCCCGGACTGCTTCACGCCGAGCGCGGCGGTCGGCTCGTCGAGCACGAGGACCTTGGCGCCGAAGTGGACGGCGCGGGCGATGGCCACGCACTGGCGCTCTCCGCCCGAGAGGGTGCCGATCGGCTGGTCGACGTCGCGCAGGTCGATCCCCATGCGCAGCAGCTCGGCACGGGTGGTCTCGCGCATCAGCTCGACGTCGAGCCGCTTGAACGGGCCCACGCCCTTGGTCGGCTCGGAGCCGAGGAAGAAGTTCCGCCAGACGGGCATCAGCGGGACGACCGCGAGGTCCTGGTAGACGGTGGCGATGCCGCGGTCGAGGGCCTCGCGCGGGTTGGCGAGCGCGACCTCCTCGCCCTCGATGCGGAAGGTTCCGGCGTCGTGCCGGTGCAGCCCGGCGACGATCTTGATGAGGGTCGACTTGCCGGCGCCGTTGTCGCCGAGCACGCAGGTGATCTCGCCGGCGTGCACCTCCAGCGAGACGCCTTCCAGGGCCCGGATGTTGCCGTAGTACTTGCTGACGTCGTCCAGCTCCACCAGCGGGGTCGACGGCGTCGTCATCGGCTCGGTGGTCATTTCACGGCCTCCACGCGCCTGCGGATCCAGGCGTTCAGCAG
Organism: Streptomyces sp. JL2001; assembly: GCF_050917515.1. Taxonomy (NCBI): domain Bacteria; kingdom Bacillati; phylum Actinomycetota; class Actinomycetes; order Kitasatosporales; family Streptomycetaceae; genus Streptomyces; species Streptomyces sp. JL2001. The sequence continues at coordinate 1,686,802 of NZ_CP169421.1, forward strand.
CGTCGCCAGGAGCAGCATCGCTCCCAGGAAGAACTTGAACCAGTCCGGGTTCCACTCGGCGTAGACGATGCCCTTGCTGGTCATGCCGAAGATGAAGGCGCCGACCGCGGAGCCGATGGCGGAGCCGTAGCCGCCGGTGATCAGGCAGCCGCCGATCACGGCCGCGATGATGTAGATCAGCTCGTTGCCGACGCCCTCGCCGGACTGGACGACGTCGAACGAGAAGAGCAGGTGCTGGCCGGAGACCCAGGCGCAGAAGGCCACGCCCAGATAGAGGCCGATCTTCGTGCGGAAGACGGGGACGCCGACGGCCCTCGCCGCGTCGGCGCCGCCGCCGACCGCGAAGATCCAGTTGCCGGAGCGGGTGCGCAGCAGGATCCAGGTGGCCACGGCCACCAGGGCGAGCCACCACAGGATGGTGACCTTGAGCTCGACCCCACCGACGGTCCACTGGGACGCGAACAGCTTCCGGGCGGAGGGGAAGCCCTCCATGTCGGCGATCGACTTGGTGGAGACCGTCCCGCTGATCAGCTTGGTGAAGCCGAGGTTGAGGCCGGTCAGCATCAGGAAGGTGCCGAGCGTGATGATGAAGCTGGGCAGTTTCGTGCGCGTCAGCATGAAGCCGTTGAAGGCGCCCACGGCCAGGGTGACCAGCAGGGAGACACCGACGCCGACCCAGACGTTCGCGGTCATCTGGTAGCTGAACATCGCCGAGACGAGCGCCGAGGTCGTCACCAGGACGCCGGCCGACAGGTCGAACTCGCCGCCGATCATCAGCAGGGCGACCGGCACGGCCATGATGCCGATGGTGGAGGCCGCGTAGAAGACGGTGCCGAGGCTTGAGGCGCGCAGGAAGCCGTCGGCGACGACCGAGAAGAAGAGGAAGACGGCGATCGCGCCGACGACCGAGCCCAGCTCGGGGCGGGCCAGCAGCTTCGCCGTCCGGGAGGTGCGCAGCAGCCGCTCGTCGACGTGGTCGATCTCCGGTGGGGCGGCGGCGCTCATCGGGTGCCCCGCTCGGTGTACTCCGCGAGCGCGGCGGCCTGGTCCTTGGTGATGATCTGCGGTCCGGTGAGGACCGGCTGTCCGCCGCCGAGGACGTCGGCGTTGTACTTGTACAGCCAGAGCAGGTCGACGGCCTCGTAGCCCTGGAGGTAGGGCTGCTGGTCGACGGCGAAGCCGAGGGTGCCGGCGCCGAGCGCCCCGGCGACCTTGGCGTTGAGGTCGAAGGTGTCGACCTCGGCCTTGCTGCCGGCGGTCTTCTTCGCCTGGACGGCGGCGTCCGCGAAGGGCGCGCCGAGGGTGACGACCGCGTCGACGGACGGGTCGGCCTGGAGCTTGGCGAGGATGGACGCCTGGACGTCGGGCATGTTGGTGCCGTCGACGTACAGGTTCTGCAGCTCGCCGCCGAAGGTCTTCTTCGCCCCGGCGCAGCGCTGCTCGTGGCCGACGTTGCCCTGCTCGTGGAGCACGCACAGGGCCTTCTTGCGGCCCCGCTTGTCGAGCTCCTCGCCGACGGCCTCGCCCGCCACGGTCTCGTCCTGGCCGATGTGGGTGAGCGCCCCGTACGCCTTCGAGCGGTCGGCGCCGGAGTTGACGGTGATCACCGGGATGCCGGCCTTCACGGCCTTCTCGACGGCGGTCTTCATCGCGTCGGGCTTGGCGAGGGTGACGATCAGACCGTCGACGCCCTTGGCGATGTAGGAGTCGACGAGCTGCGCCTGCTGCTGGGCCTCGTCGCTGTGGGCGTAGAGGAAGTTGATGTTGTCCTTGACGGCAGCCTGCTTGGCGCCGTTCTGGACGATGTCCCAGAAGGTGTCGCCGTCCCCCGAGTGGGTCACCATGGCGAAGGTCCACCGCGGGGTGTTCACGGCGGCCCTGCCCTGGGCGGCGGCCGCCTTGCGGGCGTCCTCCGCCCGCTTGCCGCCGGTGCTGCTGCACCCCGCCAGCGTGGCGGTGAGCGCCATCGCGAGCACGGCGCCGACCGCCGCGCGTACCCCTCCTGTCCGAACCCTGGTCACGAGGCCGTGCCCTCCTTTGTGTCCTTCTGCGTGCATTGCAGTATCGGTCATGGGGGTCGCGCGGATCGTCAGCGGGTCAGGGAATCCTCAGGTCAGGGGCGCACCAGCAGCTGGAAGTCGAAGGAGTACCGCGACGCCCGGTACAGGTGCGAGCCGAACTCGACGGCGCGTCCGGTGTCGTCGAAGGTGGTGCGTTCCATCGTCAGGAGCGGGGCCCCCTCCCGTTCGGCGAGCAGGTCGGCCTCGGCGGCCGAGGCGGCGCGGGCGCCGACCGTCTGGCCGGCGCTGTGCAGGGTGACCCCGGCGCCCCGCAGCAGGCGGTAGAGGCCGGTGTCCTCCAGGGGTGCCGTGTCCAGGTCGAGCAGGCCGACGGGCAGGTGGTTGCGCAGCCGGGCCACCGGTTCGCCGTGCGTGGTCCGCAGCCGCTCCAGGCAGTGGACGTCGCTGCCCTCCGGCACGCCGAGGGCGGCGGCGACCCGGGCGTCGGCCGGTTCGAGGCGGTTGGCCAGGACGACGGTGGCGGGCAGTCCGCCCGCCGCCTGCAGGTCGTCGTAGAGACTGCTCAGTTCCAGCGGGCGCCGCACGTGGCGGTGCACGACCTGGGTGCCGACGCCCCGGCGGCGCACCAGGAGCCCCTTGTCGACGAGCGACTGGATGGCCTGGCGGACGGTGGGCCGGGACAGGCCGAGGCGGGTGGCGAGGTCGATCTCGTTGCCGAGGAGGCTCCCGGGCGTGAGCGCCCCGTCGCCGATCGCCGCTTCCAGCTGCCGGGCGAGCTGGAAGTAGAGGGGGACCGGGCTGGTGCGGTCCACGGAGAGCGGCGGCAGAACGGCGGACGGCGGCTTGGACACGGAGGGGAGCGTAGCCGCAGGGGCGTACGACAGGAAGGGGTGAAGTCCGGTTGTCCTGACAAATCCTTGACAGGATGCCCCCTCGGCACCACCTTGGGGCCATGCGCATCGGACTGATCGGAACGGGACGTATCGGGGCCTTCCACGCGGGTGTGCTCGCCCGCCATCCGGAGGTCGAGTCGCTGGTCCTGGCGGACGCCGACGCCACCCGGGCCGCCCGGGTCGCCGGGGCGCTCGGCGCCGAGGCCGCCCCCACCGTCGACGCCCTCCTCGGCCACGCCCTCGACGCCGTGGTCATCGCCTCCGCCACCGCCGCCCACGCCGAGCTCATCGGCCGCGCCGCCGGGGCCGGGCTCCCCGCCTTCTGCGAGAAGCCGATCGCGCTCGACGTGCCCGGCACCCTGGCCGCGCTGCGGGCCGTCGAGTCCGCCGGCACCGAACTGCAACTGGGGTTCATGCGCCGCTTCGACGCCGGCTACCGGGCCGCGCGCGAGGCCGTGGCCGCGGGCGGGCTCGGCCGGCTGCACACCGTCCGGACCGCATCGTCGGACCCGGCGCCCCCGCCGGCCGGGTATCTGCCGCTCTCCGGCGGCCTGTTCCGGGACTGTCTGGTGCACGACTTCGACATACTGCGCTGGGTCACCGGCCGCGAGGTCGTCGAGGTGTACGCGAGCGGATCGGACGCCGGGCCCGCGATGTTCCGCGAGGTCGGCGACGTCGACACGGCCGCGGCGCTGCTCACGCTCGACGACGGCACGCTCGCGACGGCGACGGCGACCCGCTGCAACGGCGCGGGCTACGACGTACGGATGGAGCTGGCCGGGGAGCGGGACCAGATCGCCGTCGGCTGGGACGACCGCACCCCGCTCACCTCGGTCGAACCGCTGGGCCCGCCCTCCCCCGGCAAGCCGTGGCCCGGTTTCCTCGAGCGCTTCGCCCCCGCGTACGAGGCCGAACTCGACGCCTTCGTACGGCTGGTACGGGGCGAGCGGGCGAATCCGTGCGACGGCCGCGAGGCGCTGGAGGCGCTGCGCGTCGCCGAGGCGTGCGAACGCTCGCGCCGCGAGCGCCGCCCGGTGGCCCTGGCCGAGATCCCCTCGGCCGGCGACTGAGGCAGCCGGCGACTGAGGCCGGAGGCGAGGCGGCGGGTGGGCTCGGGCGGCACACCGGCCGCGCGCGGGCGGCGCGGCGCGACCCCGCCCGTGACGGGCACGGGACCGGCGCCGGGCTCAGCCGCCGGCCGCGAGCACCGTCCCCTGGGCCACCGCGCAGAGGGTCTCCTCCCCCGCCGCGTCCACGGTCAGCAGGTCGCACCGCACGACCGCCTGCCGCCGCCCGGCGTGGACCACCGCCGCGCGGGCGACCAGCGTGACGCCGAGGGCGGGGCGAACGTACTGGATGGAGAAGCCGGCGGTCAGCACCGCCGCCCCCAGCGCCGTCCCGGCGGCGAAGGTCAGCGCGTTGTCGGCGGCGTACGAGAGCACGCCGCCGTGCGCGAAGCCGTTCTGCTGGAGCAGGTCCTCGCGCAGGTCGAGCTCCAGGGTGGCCCCGCCCTCGCCGAAGGCGGTGATCCGGGCCCCGAGGAGCCGGCTGAACGGCTGCGCCTCCAGGACCTTGCGGGCGAGGGCGGTGTCGAGTTCCGTCATGCCCTCACCATCGCACGGGCAGATGCCGCACCCCGTGCATGAGTCCGCCGGGAAGCCACTCCAACGGGCCCGCCCCGGGATCGAGTTCCAGCCCCGGGAGGCGTTCCAGGAGCGTCCGGATCGCGATCCTGGCCTCCAGACGGGCGAGCGGGGCGCCCAGGCAGAAGTGGATGCCGTGCCCGAAGGCGAGGTGGCCCCGCGGGTCGCGGCGGATGTCGAAGCGGTCGGGGTCGGGGAAGCGGTCCGGGTCGCGGTCGCCCGACGCGAGGCAGACGAGCACGGCACTGCGCGCCGGGACGACGACGTCACCGAAGGCGACCGGCTCCCGGCTGAAGCGCAGGGTGGCGTTCTCCACCGGGCCCTCGTACCGCAGGCCCTCCTCCACCGCCCCGTCGATCAGTCCGAAGTCGGCCCGTAGGGCGGCGAGTTGGTCGGGATGCGTGAGCAGCGCCCGCACGGTGTTGGTGATCAGGTTGACCGTGGTCTCGTGACCCGCGATGAGCAGCAGATAGACGAAGGCGCGCAGTTCGCTCCGGGACAGCCGGTCGCCGTCCTCGGCGCTGTGCGCGAGCAGCGCGGAGAGCAGGTCGTCGGCGGGGCGCGAGGCCCGCCGGTCCTCGATGAGCTCGTCGAGGTAGGCGGCGAAGCCTTCGACGGCCTCCTGCTCCGAGATCTCCCCGCTCGGCGTCACCAGCTCGTTCGACCAGCGGCGGAAGGTGTCGCGGTCCTCGGCGGGCACGCCCAGGAGTTCGCAGATGACGATGATGGGAAGCGGGAAGGCGAAGGAGTCGACCAGGTCGGCCCCGCCGGCCGGCAGCATCGCGTCGACCAGCTCGTCGGCGAGCCGCTGGACGCGCGGCCGCAGGTTCTCCACCCGGCGGCCGGTGAACGCCCCCGCCGCGAGCTTGCGCAGCCGGGTGTGGTCGGGCGGGTCCACGGCGAGCAGATGGAGGCCGACGGCCTCCTCCTCCAGGGGGACGAGGTCGACGACGGACGCCGACTTGGACAGGCGCGGGTCGGTCAGGGCGGCACGGGCCTCCTCGTGCCCGACCACCAGCCAGGCGTCCATCCCGTACGCGGTGCGCACCGCGTGGACGGGTCCGGCCTCCCGGAGCTCGGCGTAGTACGGATAGGGGTTCGCGGTGAAGTCCGGCCCCAGCTCGCCCAGATCGATGACGGTCATGTCCGCACCCTACGGACTGCCCTCGTCCTCCAGCAGGCCCGCGTCGTGGACCAGGAGGGCGATCTGGACACGGTTGTTGAGGCCGAGTTTGGCCAGAATGCGGGAGACGTGCGTCTTGACCGTCGGGACGCCCATGTACAGGGTGGCCGCGATCTCGGCGTTGGAGCGGCCGTGTCCGACGGCGACGGCCACCTCCCGCTCCCGCTCGGCGAGGGCGGCGAGCCGGGCGGCGGCGGCGGCCCGCCGGGGCTGCTCCTGGTGACCGGCGACATGGGTCATCAACTGGCGGGTGACGGCCGGGGAGAGGACGGGTTCGCCGGCGGCAACCCGGCGGACGGAGGCGACGATCTGCGCGGGCGGCGTGTCCTTGAGGACGAAGCCGGCCGCGCCCGCGCGCAGGGCGCGCAGCACCTGCTCGTCGGCGTGGAAGGTGGTGAGGACGACGATCTCGGGCGCGCCGGGGAGGGCGCGGAGCCGTTCGGTGGCGGTGAGGCCGTCGACCCGCGGCATCCGGATGTCCATCAGGATCACGTCGGGGCCGAGCCGGGCGACGAGTTCGGGGACCTCGTGGCCGTCGGCCCCCTCGCCGACGATCTCGATGTCCTCGGCGCCGCCGAGCATGAGGGTGAGTCCCGCGCGGACCAGGGGGTCGTCGTCGACGATGAGCAGCCGGATGGTCATGAGGGCCACGGTAGCCAGGCGTGCAGGGCGAATCCGCCGTCGGGGGTGGGGCCGTGGTGCATCCGGCCACCGGCGAGGGTGGCGCGTTCGGTGAGGCCGATGAGGCCCTGGCCCGAGCCGGGGACGTGCGGGACGGGTCCGGTGGGGGCCGGGTTGCGGATCTCGACGGTCAGCCCGTCGCCGGGGCGCCCGCGCACGGTGAGGGTGACCTCGGTGCCGGGGGCGTGTTTGCGGGCGTTGGTCAGTCCCTCCTGGGCGATGCGGTAGACGGTGCGGCCGGTGGCGGCGGGAACACCGGCCGGGTCGTCGAGGGTGGTGTCGAGGACGACCTTCATCCCGGCCTCGCGCGACTCGGCGACCAGGGAGTCGAGGGTGGCGAGGGTGGGCTGGGGCCGCTCGCCGCCCGTCTCGTCGCCGGGCGCGCGCAGGACGCCGATGATCTCGCGCAGGTCCTGGAGCGCCTCGTGGGCGCTGTCCCGGATGACGCCGGCGGCGCGGGCGATCTGGGCGGGCGGGGCGTCGGGGCGGAACTCCAGGGCTCCGGCGTGCACGCTGAGCAGCGTGAGCCGGTGGGCGAGGACGTCGTGCATCTCGCGGGCGATCGCCTCGCGTGCCAGCCGCTGCGCCTGCGCGGCGCGCAGTTCGGCCTCGGCCTCGGCCCGCCGGGCGCGTTCGCGCAGCGCCTCGACGAGCTGGCGGCGGGAGCGTACGAGCATGCCCCAGGCGACGACCAGCAGGGTGACCACGACGCCGATCACGACGGCGGCCAGGGGGTGGAGGGAAGGGTCCGGGCGCAGGAAGACCTGGACGGTGGAGGAGACCGCGGCCAGGGCGCCGAGGGCCGCGGTCTGCCGGAAGGGGCGGTGGACGGCCACGCCGAAGAGCGCGGCGAGGGCGGCGCCGCCCGCGACGGGCGCGAACGTGCTGACCACGGTGAGGACGACAGCGACGCCGACCGGCCAGCGGCGCCGCAGCCAGAGGGCGCAGCAGGCGGCTGCGCCGACGAGCTGGTCCGCGAAGGCGACGGCCTCGCTGTTGAGCTGTTCGGTGGTCTCGGCGGCGATCAGGCCGAAGAACGCCGCCAGGAGGAAGAGCAGGGTGTCGACGCCCCAGTCGCGTACGGTGCGGCGCGGCCGGCGCCCCGGCGGGCTGTCGGCCGGGGTGTCGGCCGTCGCCGAGGGGAGCGGCCGGGCGCGGCGGTCCGTACGTGTCATACCGACCAAAGTACGCAGGTGGGAGGTTCGGGGGCGGTCAGGAGGCGGGAGTCGCGACCAAAGTCGCCGGGCGGGAGACTTTGGTCGTGGCGGCGGGTCCCGTCGGCCGACGCGGGCGCCCCGGCGCGGGGATCATGCTCGGGCCATGAAGAGATTCCTGGAGGGCTTCGGCTTCCTGACCATGGTGGTCGGCGTGTGCGGGGTGGTCCGCGAGCTGACGGACGGCTGGTTCCGGCTGCTGGGCTTCACCCGGTTCCTGACGGAGGGCGTGCCCTTCCTGGAGGGCCGCGAGCTGTACGCGCACCTGGTGATCGCGGTGCTGGGCGTGGTGATCATGATCATCTCGGACCGGGTGAGGGCGTGAGGCCATGACCGGTGGCCCCGGGCGTCCCGTCCGCCGGCCCCGGGCGGGTGTGCCGGGGATCACGGCGGCCGTCCGTGCGGGCCTTCTAGGATCGTGATCACGGGCTCGGGTCCCGCAGGGCGTGCCCGTGCCGCGGCACCCGTTCCACCCGAGGAGATCCACCCCGTGACCCCACACACCGGCGCCCGTGAGAGCTACTACGTACGCACGGACGAGCACCGCTACAAGCCGACCTCCCACGCGGGGGGCGCCTGGAGCGCCGGGGAACAGCACTTCAGCCCGCTCGCGGGCCTCGTCGTCCACGCGATCGACCGTCACCTCGACGGCCGGCCCGACCAGGGGCTGCTCCTGGCCCGGATCAGCTACGACATCCTGGGCCGGATCGCCCTGGCCGAATGCGAGATCACGGTGGAGACGGTGCGGCCGGGGCGGACCATCGAGCTCCTCGAGGCCGTCGTACGCATCGACGACCGCCCGGTGGTCCGCGCCCGCGCCTGGCTCCTGGCGTCCCAGGACACCTCGGCCGTGGCCGACAGCCCGCACGAGGCCCTGCCCGATCCGGAGTCCCTTCCGTCGTGGGCGATGAACAGCGCGTGGGACGGCGGCTACGTCTCCTCCATCGACGTCCGGCGCACGCCCCCGACGCGCCGGGGCCGTACGGCCGCCTGGATCTCGTCGCCCGTGGACCTGGTCGCCGGCGAGACCGCGAGCCCGCTCGCCTCGTACGTCGCGCTGGTGGACACCGCCAACGGCATCGCCGTGCAGCAGGACCCCACGACGTGGATGTTCCCGAACCTGGACCTGACGATCCATCTGCACCGTCAGCCCAGGGGCCCGTGGACCGGGCTCGACACCACGGTCACCTTCGGCCCGTCCGGACAGGGGCTGACCAGCAGCGTCCTGCACGACATCAGCGGCCCGGTGGGCCACGCCGAACAGATCCTCACCGTCCGGCCGCAGCCCGGCACCTGACCTGCACCGGGATCAACCTCTGGCCGGCCGGCACGGTGGGCGACGTCACGGCCTCCGCTCCCGCCTCGGTCCTGATCCGCGACTCTGGTGGCACGGCCACGGTCGGTGTCTCCGGTCCGCTGCGTGACGGCGCGACCATCGACCTCACCTGGAACCGTCCGGTGTCCTCGGTGACGTCGGCCGATCCGTCGGTCCAGGTGCTCGGCACGGGTTCAGCGCTCCGGCTCCGCGTCACCCCGGGAACGCCGGCGGCCACGCACCGGGCGGTGGTCGCCCTGGGGTGAAGGCCGCACCCGGCGCCGGACGGCGGCCGTGCGGAGGCGTGGCCGGCCACGGGGCGCGTGCGCGGGTGAGGGTCGCTCATTCGTGCGCCGGCGACTGAAGAAGTGCGCCCCCGCGCGCCCCCTGCCGAACCGCCGCGGCGGCCGGCCCGACGCCTCGTCAGCCGGCCGCGCGCGCCCGCCTGTCGGCCACGTACCCGCCGAAGGGCCGCGCCGGTCCGACATGCACCGGGCCGCCCGGAGTGGAATCGTGGAAGACGAGCGAAGAATCCCCTACCGATCCGAGGTGGGCGTCATGCCTGACTTCAAGCTCGGTGACTCGCTGGACGGCTACGACGAGGACGTCGTGAAGATGGCACCCCCGGTGGTCTTCCACTCGCAGCCCGACCGCTACGTGGTCCTGAAGACACCCGAACAGCTGCGCGCCTGGGAGCAGGCGGTCCGTCAGACCACCGGCCTGGAGATCGTCGCCGACAATCTCGCGGGCGTGGCCGCCGAGACCGGATGCTCGTACGGCGAGGCGAGCCACAGCGACGACTGCGGCGTCGCGTGATCCTGACCGTCTCCGTCCGCGAGGACCTCCACGCCCTCGCCGTCCAGCACGCCGTGCGCGGTCGCGGGCGGGAGCTGCACATCGTGGAGAGCGACGCCATCGGAGGACGGCGGACGCTGTCCTGGCGCTCGCACCGGGACGGGCCGCCCGGTTCGGGCCGGCCGGCCACCGTCCTGACCTCCGAGGGTGTCGAGGTGGCCGTGGAGGAGGCGGACGTCCTGTGGTGGCGGCGCCCCCGGGCCGATCAGGCCGTGTCGGCGGGGGCGGGCAGCGCGCACGAGCGCAGTCTCGTCGACAACGACTGCCGCGGCGCGCTCGGCGGCATCCTCGCCGCGTCCTTCCGCGGCAGCTGGATCTCACCGGCGGACGCCACCGACCGGGCCGCCGACAAGGTCTTCCAGTTGGCGGTGGCCCGGGACTGCGGGTTCCGCGTGCCGCGGACCCTGATCTCGCAGTCGCGCGCGGAGGTGGTCGACTTCGTGCGCGAGACGGGCCGGACGATCGTCAAGCCCGTGGTCGGCGCCCGGGGGCCGTCCCTGTGGACCCGGATGCTGGACGATCCCGGATCGATCCCGGCCCCCTCGTTCGAGGTCTGCCCCGCCGTGTACCAGGAGTACATCGAAGGCTGCCGGCACATCCGCCTCAACTCCTTCGGCGAGCGGATGTACGCGGCCCTCATCGAGACGGAGGACCTGGACTGGCGCCCCGACCTGGAGGTGCCGATCCGTCCGTGGCCCGTACCCGCCGAGCTCCGCGCCCGGGTTGCCGAGGTGCTGCGGCGCCTGGGGCTGCCGATGGGGATCGTGGACCTGAAGCTGACACCGGACGACGAGCCGGTGTGGCTGGAGGTGAACCCCCAGGGGCAGTTCCTGTTCCTGGAACCGCTGACGGGCGAGCCGCTGACCGAGCACTTCGCCGACTTCCTGCTGTCGTCGACCGCGGGCGGGGGCCCGGCGTGATCCTCCAAGGCCGCCCGTTCAGGCGGACGCCTCGTTGAGGCGGGTGACCTCCGCGAGGTGCTCGGCCATGCGGTGGGAGACCGAGCCGCTGGTGTAGAGGACGGAACCGACGACGGCGAGGGGCACGGACGCGCCGAGCACGGCGAGCAGTTCGGGCCAGTCGCGCTCTTCGACACAGGCGCTGCCGTCGCGGTGCAGGTTCTCCGAACTCCAGCGGGACAGGCACTCCTTGGTGCGGTACTCGCCCGCCTCGTACGGCGCGAACAGCAGCACGGCGAGCCAGATCCACAGCAGGCCGGCGAGCGCGAGCAGGCCGAGCCCCCAGCCCTGGGTGCGGCGTGCGCGGGCGCGGAACTCTATGTCGTACGGGAGTGATCGCATGGGCCGAGAACCTACCGGGCACCCTCGTCGGCGGCGCGACGGCCCCAACTCGTCCCGGCGAGCACGAGGGCGGCCCCCGCGACACCGAGGACGCCGAGCCGGTCGCCCGCGAGCGCGATGCCCGCGGCGGCGGCCCACAACGGCTCCGTGCCCAGCAGGAGGCTGACCCGGGACGGGGAGGTGCGGCGTACGGCCCACATCTGCACGAAGAACGCGAAGAGGGTGCAGAAGACGGAGAGGAAGACCAGCCCGGCCCATTCCCGGGGCCCGAACCCGGCCGCGACCGACCACGGTGCGGCGCCGGTCCCGGGGACGGCCGCGAGGAGGGCGAAGACGGCGACGGCGGAACCGAGTTGGACGGTGGTCAGGGAGAGGGAGTCGGCGCTGCGCACCGCCTTGATCCGGGACATGGCCAGGACGTGGACGGTCCGGGCGAGGGCCGCCAGCAGCATGAGCAGGTCACCGGGAGAGGGGGTGGTGAAGCCGCCGCCCTGGGTCAGCAGCACGACGCCCGCGACCGAGAGCGCGGCCGCGGCGAGGAAGGCGCGCGGCGGCCGCCTGCGGGTGACGGCGGCCTCGGCGAGCGGGGTGAAGACCATGGTCAGGCTGATGATCAGGCCCGCGTTGGTGGCGGAGGTGTGGACGACGCCGTACGTCTCCAGCAGGAAGATCCCGCCGAGGATCAGGCCGAGGAGGCCGGCGCCGCGCCACTGGGCGGCGTTCAGCGCCCTGAGCCGGCGCCACCCCGCAGCGACGAGGACCGGCAGGACGACGGCGAACCGCAGGACCAGGACGGCGATGACGGTGTGGGTGGTGGTGATGCCCTTGGCCGCGAGATAGCTGGTGCCCCAGACGACGGCGACGAGGAGGACCGGGAGGTCGGTCAGCCAGGCACGGCGCGGGGCGTCGAGGGGGACGGAAGCGGCGATCGAGGACATGGCGGGCCTGCTCCAACGTGTCTGACGGGGTGGAGACTTCGACGGCTCGCACGCGGACGATCACCGTACCCGGCACGACGGATGAGGGCTACACCTTTCCGCGGGGCGGACGGCCCGCGGGGCCGCGGCGGCCGCCACGGAGCGGGGCCGCGGGTTCAGTAGCTGCCGTACTCGGGCCGCCCGGCCAGTGTGTAGGTGTGGATGGCGACGCCCGAGCCCGTGGTCCTGGCGTCCTCGTGCCGGAAGGCGGTCGGCCGCGCGCCGTCGGCGAAGAGGCGGCGCCCGTTGCCGAGCACGACGGGGAACACCAGCAGGTGCAGCGTGTCGATCAGGTCGTGCGCCATCAGGGAGCGGGCGAGGCCGCCGCTGCCGTGCATCTGGATCTCGCCCTCGGTGCGCTCCTTGAGCGCGGCGACCTCCGTCGCCGCGTCGCCGCCGAGGACGGTGGTGCCGGCCCAGTCGGCCGTGTCGAGGGTGGTCGAGGCGACGTACTTGGGGAGGGCGTTGAGCTTGCCGGCGACCGGGTCGGCGGGGTCGGTCTGCTTCGGCCAGTAGCCCGCGAAGATCTCGTAGGTGCGGCGGCCCAGCAGGAAGGCGGTGGGCCGCTCGAAGACCCCGGCCATGAACCGGCCGAAGTCCTCGTCCCCGTACGGCACGGACCAGCCGCCCTGGTCGAAGCCGCCACTGGGGTCCTCCTGCGGGCCCCCGGGGGCCTGGTAGACGCCGTCGAGCGAGAGGAACTGGGTGAGGCTGAGCGTGGCGGTCATGACGGGCCCTTTCGGTTCGACCGGGGGGTCCCCCGGTCCATCGTGTCTCACCTGCTTCGACTCCACCGCCCGGCGGAACTCATCGGTGACGCCGGAGCAGCGCCGTCCGTCCGGCGCCCGCGCCGCCGGTGTCCGTGTCCGTTTCCCGCCGGTGCGGGGGCTTCCCGCCGCCTTTCATTGAACGCGAAACCACTGACGCGTTCTCCCTGGAGGTTCGGCATGTCCACCCTGTACGGCAAGACGGCCCTGGTGACGGGCGGCAGCCGCGGCATAGGGGCCGCGACGGCCCTGCGGCTGGCGCGTGAGGGGGCCGACGTCGCCTTCACCTACGTCCGGGGCGAGGAGCGCGCGCGGGAGGTCGCGGCCGCGATCGAGGCGACCGGACGCACGGCGCTGCCCCTGCGGGCCGACGCGGCCGACGCCGGGGACGCGGCGGGCGCGGTCGAGTGGGCCGCCGACGCGCTCGGCCGGCTCGACGTGCTGGTCAACAACGCCGGCATCGGCGTCCTCGGCCCCCTGGAGAGCCTGTCCCTGGCGGACGTGGACCGGGTGCTCGCGGTCAACGTGCGGGCCGCCTTCCTGGCGGCGCAGGCGGCGGTCCGGATGGGACGCGGCGGCCGGATCATCACGATCGGCACCTGCATGACGGCACGGGTGCCGGGTCCCGGCGGAACCCTCTACGCGACGAGCAAGTCCGCGCTCGTCGGCCTGACGAAGGGGCTGGCCCGGGACCTGGGCGAGCGCGGCATCACGGCGAACCTGGTCCATCCGGGCCCGGTCGGCACCGACATGAACCCGGCGGACGGCCCGTACGCGCAGGCGCAGACGGCGCTGACGGCGCTGGGCCGCTTCGGTGTCCCGGACGAGGTCGCCGCGATGGTGGCGTTCCTGGCGGGGCCGGGGGCGGAGTACGTGACGGGGGCCGAGTTCTCGGTCGACGGCGGACACGCCGCGTAGCCGGGTGCCCGGGAGTCGGCGCTCAGGGGGCGGCCCGAGAGGGGTGGCCCGAGGGGGGTGGGACCGAGGGAGGGGTGAAAGGCGCGAAGGCGCACCGGGGCTGTCGGGCCGGTGCGCCTTCGCGGGCCGGGCGGGGTGTCGTTACCCGCCCAGTTCCTGGTGGCGGGCCGTCAGCCGCGCCGTGCCCGCTTCGGTGAGGGAGCCGAAGAGGCGGAGGCGGGAGATGCCGCCGTCGGGGTAGATGTCGATCCGGACGCGGGAGCCGACCGCCGGGGTGTCCAGGACGAACCGGTGGCTGGTGTCGGGCTGGAGGCGGGTCCGGGGCAGGATCTCGGTCCAGTCCTCGGAGCCCTCGGCCGCCACGGACAGCGCCGCCCAGCCCGCGCTGTTGCCCTTGAGGTAGGCCGTGTCGATCTCGACCGCGCGGATCTCCGACTCGGCCGCCAGGCTGTAGCGGATCCAGTCGTTGCCCTTGTCCCGGCGGCGTCGGGTCTCCCAGCCGTCGTCCATCTTGCGGGACCGGCCGGGCTGGATGGTGTTGGTCGCCGGCGAGTAGAAGCGGTCCGAGGCGTCCTCGACCTGGCCGCCGTTCTCCAGCGCCGCGAGGTCGAAGGTGCCGAGGACGCCGAGCCAGCGCGGGTCGGGGGCCACCTCGCCGTACACCCGCAGCCGGGCGATGCCGCCGTCGGGGTGCTGGTTGACCCGCAGGTGGGTGAAGCGCTGCTCGACGGCGACGGCGAAGCCGTTGGCCGCGTGGCCGCCGATCGCGGTGCGCGGGACGAGCGTCGTCCACTTCACGTCGTCCGCCAGCAGCTCCTCGGGGGAGGGCGAGCCCGCGACCGAGGCCGCCTCGACCGACACGGCCTGCGGGTAGTTGCCGCGGAAGTGGGCGGTGTCGACGACGATGCCGCGGACGACGCCAGGGGCGCCGAGACGCACCAGCGCCCAGTCGTGGTCCTCGGCGGTGGGGTGCGGCTCCTGGGCGGACACGCCACGGCGGCGGCGGGTCTCCCAGCCGTCCATGATCTTGCCCTTGTGCCCGAAGTGCTCGGGGTCGAACTCGGCGGCCTCCGGCTTGAGCATGTTCTCGCGCTCGGCGAAGAACTCATCGTTCGCGGCGATCACTCCGGCGCCGAGCCGCCGGTCGGCGAGGTCGGCGTACTGCGTGAAGGGGAAGTCGGCGGTGCGGTAGTCGGCGTACGGGTCACCACCGCCGTAGGGGCTGGCGTCGCCGGTGAAGGAGGGTATGCCGGTCACGGGTCAGTTGTTCCTTTCGAGGAGGCGGCCGGAGGGCTCGGCGAGGGTGCCGTCGGCGGCGATGCGCTCGCCGCGCAGCCAGGTGGACCGCACGACGCCGTGCAGGGTCCGGCCGGCGTAGGCGGTGACCCGGTTGCGGTGCTCCAGCTCGGCGGGGTCGACGGTGAAGGTGGCCTCGGGGTCGAGGACCGCGAAGTCGGCGTCGCGGCCGGCCTCGATGGCGCCCTTGCGGTCCAGGCCGGCGAGCCGGGCCGGGCCTTCGGACATCCAGCGGACGACGTCGGTCAGGTCGTGGCCGCGGCGGCGGGCCTCGGTCCAGATCGCCGGCAGGCCGAGCTGCAGGGAGGAGATGCCGCCCCAGGCGGAGGCGAAGTCGCCCGTCTTCAGGTCGGCGGTGGAGGGCGAGTGGTCGGAGACGATGCAGTCGATCGTCCCGTCCGCCAGGCCCTGCCACAGGGCGTCCTGGTTGGACGCCTCCCGGATCGGCGGGCAGCACTTGAACTCGGTCGCGCCGTCCGGCACCTCCTCCGCCGTGAGGGTGAGGAAGTGCGGGCAGGACTCGACCGTCACGGCGAGCCCCTCGGCCTTGGCCGCGGCGATCAGCGGCAGGGCGTCCGAGGAGGACAGGTGGAGGACGTGGACGCGCGCGTCGAGACGGCGGGCCTGGTCGATGAGGTTCCCGATCGCGGTGTTCTCGGCGTCCCGGGGGCGGGACGCGAGGAAGTCGGCGTACTTGCCGCCGCTCTTCTGCGGGGCGGCGGCGAGGTGGTGCGGGTCCTCCGCGTGCACGATCATCAGCCCGTCGAAGCCGGCGATCTCGGCGAGGGAGTTCGCCAGCTGTTCCTGGTCGAGCTCGGGGAACTCGTCCACGCCGGACGGCGACAGGAAGCACTTGAAGCCGAAGACGCCGGCGTCGTGCAGCAGGCGCAGGTCCTTGACGTTGTCGGGCAGCGCGCCGCCCCAGAAGCCGACGTCGATGTGCGCCTTCGCCCGGGCGACCTCCTGCTTGATCCGCAGGTGCTCGACGGTGGTCGTCGGCGGCAGGGAGTTGAGCGGCATGTCGAGCAGTGTGGTGATGCCGCCCGCCGCGGCGGCGCGGGTGGCGGTCCAGAACCCCTCCCACTCGGTGCGGCCCGGGTCGTTCACGTGGACGTGGGTGTCGACGAGCCCGGGGAGCACGACGTCGTCGCCGACGTCCTCCAGCCGGGCACCGGCCGGTACCTCGGCGTCGTACGGCAGCACCGCGGCGATGGTCCCGCCGGAGACGGCGATCGACGCGGGGCGTGTCCCCTCGGGGGTGATGACGCGTGTCGAGCGCAGTACCAGGTTGACGTCCACCCGTACCCCTTCTTCTTCCACCCAGCAGAAATTCAACGAACTGTTGAAGGAGTCTGAACTCAGGACGACATGCCGTCAAGGGCACACTTCCAGCATGACGCCGCCCCGCCCCGGCGCGACCGGGCGTTCTTGGACGTTTCCATGAAGTGGAATCGAAATTTCGTACAGTAGAACGTAGCTCCGCACATGCGGGGAGGTCCGGGACCCCTCCGGGCAGCCGTCGACACCGGACAAATGACCCCGTCGTACACACGGCCCCGGCCCGGACGGCGGGACCGGGGCCGTGTGTACGCCGGGGTCGCCCGGTAGGCTGCTGACCTGCCCGCCCGCCCCGAAAGGACCTCGACGTGCCGACGTCCAGCGCCAGCACCACCGACGCCTCGAAGCCCGCTGCCGCGAGCGGCGGCGTCCAGTCCCTTGAGCGTGCCTTCGACCTCCTGGAGCGGATGGCCGACGCCGGCGGCGAGGTCGGACTGAGCGAGCTCTCGGCCAGCAGCGGGCTCCCGCTGCCCACCATCCACCGGCTGATGCGCACCCTCGTGGCCTGCGGATACGTACGCCAGCAGTCGAACCGCCGGTACGCGCTCGGCCCCCGGCTGATCCGGCTCGGGGAGTCGGCCTCCCGGCTGCTCGGCACCTGGGCCCGGCCCTATCTGGCGCGCCTGGTCGAGGAGACCGGCGAGACCGCGAACATGGCCCTGCTCGACGGGGACGAGATCGTCTACGTCGCCCAGGTGCCGTCGAAGCACTCGATGCGGATGTTCACCGAGGTCGGCCGGCGCGTCCTGCCGCACTCGACGGGCGTGGGCAAGGCGCTGCTCGCCTACACCCCGGCGGACGAGGTCCGCGCGCTGCTCGCCCGGACGGGCATGCCGGCCGCGACCGAGAAGACCATCACCACGCCCGAGGGTTTCCTGGACGCGCTCGCGGTGGTGCGCGACGCGGGGTACGCGGTCGACGACAACGAGCAGGAGATAGGGGTCCGCTGCCTCGCCGTGTCGGTGCCCGACTCCCCCACCGCGGCGGCGATCTCGATCTCCGGCCCGGCGGGCCGCGTGACGGAGGCGGCGACGGAGAAGATCGTCCCGATCCTCCAGGAGGTCGCCCGGGAACTGTCGGCGGCCCTCGCGAGCACGGCGGGCAACGGACAGGCGTAGTCACGGAGCACGACGACAGGGGCACCCCGGGCCCGAGGCCCGGGGTGCCCCTGTCGTGTCCGGTGGCGAGGGGGTGTCCTGCCGTTCGTGCCGGGAGCCCCCGGTCCGTGGTCCGCGCGCCGCCCCTCCGCCGAGCCGTCAGGCCGCCGCCCCGCCCGGGGACGCCACGGGGTCCACCAGCCGGCCGTCCCGCACGAGGACCGTCGCGTCCGCCCGCTCCAGATGTGCGCGGTCGTGCGTGACCAGCACCGTCGCCGTGCCGCGGTCCGCGGTCAGCGTCGCGAGCAGGTCCACCACCGCCGCGCCCCGCTCGTGGTCCAGCGCGCTGGTCGGCTCGTCCACGAGCAGCACGGCGGGCTCGTTCATCAGGGCCCGGGCGATGTTGACGCGCTGGCGCTGGCCGCCGGAGAGCTGGTGCGGACGGCGGCCGGCGAGGTCCGCGAGGCCGACGGCGTCGAGCAGGTCCGCCGCCCGCGCGCGCACCGCCTTCGGGCGGCCTCCCGAGAGGTGCGCCATCACCTGCAACTGCTCGGCGGCCGTCAGGGACGGCAGCAGGTTGGGCTGCTGGAAGACGATCCCGATCCGCTCCCGCCGCAGCGCCGCCTTGGCCGCCGCGTCCAGCGGACCCGTGTCCGTGCCGGCCACGACCACCCGTCCCCGGTCCGGGGTCACCAGCGTCGCCGCGACCGCGAGCAGGCTGGACTTGCCCGATCCCGAGGGCCCCACGACCGCCGTGAGGCTGCCGCCGGGCACCTCCAGGCCGATCGCGTCGAGGGCGGTGAGCCGCCCGTCCCCGTCGGGGTAGGTCAGCGTGACATCGTCGAGGATCAGGCTCATCGGGCGCTCCCGAGTGCGATCAGAGGGTCGACGGCGGTGATGCGCCGGATGGAGAGTCCGGCGCCGAGCACGCCGAGGAGGATCATCACGGCGGCCGGGCCGAGCACGGTCGCCGGTTCCAGGACGAAGGGCACGTCGCCGCCGCTGACGAGCGCGCCGATGGAGACCGCGAGTCCGGTGCCCAGCAGCGTGCCGGCCCCGAGCATCAGCACCGCCTGCCCGAGGGCGTCCCTCAGCAGGTACGGGGTGGAGGCGCCCAGCGCCTTGAGGACGGCCACGTCGCCGCTGCGCTGGATCGTCCAGACCGTGAAGAAGGCTCCTATGACGAGCGCGGAGATGGCGAAGAGGAAGCCCCGCATCAGCTGCAGGGAACCGTTCTCGGCCTGGTAGGACCCTATGGCGGTGAGCGCCTCGTCGATGCTCCTCGCCTCCGTGCCCAGGACCCGGTCGCCGGCCGCGAGATCGGCGCCGTCGCCGGTCCTCAGGGCGATGACGGTGGCCTGCTCGCCGGGCGCGGTTCCGCTGTGGCCGAGCTTCTGCCAGTCGTCGAGCGAGGTCCACACGACGGGTGTGTGGCTGTACGAGGCGTCGCCCGCGACCGCCGCGACGACGGCCTCCAGCGGTCCGAGGCGTACGGTGCCGCCCACCGCGGTCCCCAGCTCCTCGGCCGCGGACCGCGACAGCACGACCCGGCCCGGCCCGAGCCGTTCGCTCTCGGGCGCGAGACCGGATCCCGGCTCCGTGCCGAAGGCCGAGACGGAGGCCGTCCGGTCCCCCGCGACACCGCCCAGCGTCCGGATCCCGAGCGGCTCGGCGCTCGTCACCCCGGGCCGCTCCGCCCACCGGCGCCACTGCGTCCGCGTCACCGTCGAGTCGGTGAAGGAGACCGGCCGGTCCGCGGGCGGCGCGGCGAAGGCCAGCCGGTCGGCGGGCAGGCCCGTGATCGCCGAGACGTTCTCGCGGGCGAGTCCGGCGGTCAGCCCGGACAGCAGGCCGACGAGCAGGGTGATCAGCACGATCACCGTGCCCATCAGGGTGAATCGCCCCTTGGCGAATCTCAGGTCTTTCCATGCCACGAACATGGGACCAAGACTGCTGGCCGGGGTACGGGCCGGGCATCGCGCCACGGATGGCTCCGCAATCAAACTTTCGGTTGAGTCCGGATTGTCGGCCCCGGCCTACGCTGGACAGATCATGGATCCCCGTTCCCTCACCCCCGCCCTGCGCGTGGTGCGCCTCTGCCTCCACCTGCTGATGGCGGGCCTGCTGGTCCTCGCGGCGGTCCGGGCGGACTCCGCCGCCGGGGTGGCGGCGGCCGCGGTCACCGGCGCGGTCTACGCCGCCGGTTCGCTGCTGCCGTCCGTACGCACCTCCCGGCGGGCGGCCGGGCTGTGGCTGGCGGCGCTGTGCGCCTCGTGGCTCGTGCTGCTGTGGCTGACGCCGGAGGGCCTCTGGGTGGCGTTCCCGCTGTACTTCCTCCAGCTGCACCTGCTGCCCGTGCGCTGGTCGCTGCCCGCGGTGGCGCTCACCGCCTGCGCGGCGATCCTCTCGTACGTACGCCACGGCGACGCCCTCAACCCGGGGGTGTTCATCGGTCCGCTGCTGGGCGCGGCCGTGGCGGTGGCCACGGTGCTCGGCTATCAGGCGCTCTACCGCGAGAGCGAGCGGAGGCGGCGGCTGATCGAGGAGCTCCTGTCGACCCGGGCCGAGCTGGCGGCGGCCGAGCGGCACGCCGGCACGCTGGCGGAGCGGGAGCGCCTGGCCCGCGAGATCCACGACACGCTGGCGCAGGGACTGTCCTCGATCCAGCTGCTGCTGCGGGCCGCTCAGCGGACGCTGCCGCCGGACTCCCCGGCGGCCGGTCACGTCGAACGGGCACGGCGGGCCGCGCAGGACAACCTGGCCGAGGCGCGCCGGTTCGTGCGGGCGCTGGCGCCGCCCGGCCTGGAACACGGCTCGCTCGCTGCGGCGCTGGAGCGCCTGTGCGAGCCGGGCCCGGAACGGCTGTCCGAGGAGGGGCCGGGGCAGGCGTCCACCACGGCTCAGGGTCAGCCGTCCACGACGGGTCGGGGACCGGGGTCGACGGCGGGGCGGGAGCCGGGTTCCACGGCCGGCCGCGGCGGGTCGGAGGAGCCGGCTCCGGGGCGCCCGCTGCGGGCCCGGTTCACGGTGAGCGGCACGCCGGTGGAGCTGCCGACCCCGTACGAGGTGGCCCTGCTGCGGATCGCCCAGTCGGCGCTGGCGAACACGGTGCGGCACGCGGACGCCTCGCGGGCGGAGATCACGCTCACCTTCATGGACGCCTCGGTGACGCTGGACGTGGTGGACGACGGCCGGGGCTTCGATCCCGCCCGGCTCTCCCCCTCGGCGGAGGGCGGCTTCGGGCTGCCGGCGATGCGGTCCCGGGCCCGGTCGCTGGGCGGCACGTTCACCGTGGAGTCGGCCCCCGGTCAGGGCACGGCGGTCGCCGTGTCCCTCCCCCTTCCCGCTGGAGCGCCGTCATGACGATCCGTCTTCTTCTGGCCGACGACCATCCGGTGGTCCGGGCGGGGCTCCGCGCGGTCCTGGACACGGAACCCGACTTCGCCGTGGTCGGCGAGGCGGCGACGGCCGAGCGCGCGGTGGAGCTGGCCGCGGCGGGCGGGGTGGACGTGGTGCTGATGGACCTGCAGTTCGGGGCGGGTATGCACGGCTCGGAGGCGACCGCGGCGATCACGGCCGTACGGGGCGGGCCGCGGGTGCTGGTCCTGACCACGTACGACACGGACGCCGACATCCTGGCGGCGGTCGAGGCGGGCGCCTCGGGCTATCTGCTCAAGGACGCGCCGCCCGAGGAACTGGCCGCCGCCGTCCGCACGGCGGCCGCCGGCCAGTCGGCGCTGGCCCCGGCGGTGGCCCACCGGCTGATGGACCGGATGCGGACGCCTGCGGAGGCGCTGACCAAGCGGGAGCTGGAGGTGCTGCAGCTGGTGGGCGAGGGCCTGTCGAACCAGCAGATCAGCAAGCGGCTCTTCCTGAGCCAGGCGACGGTGAAGTCCCATCTGGTCCACGTCTTCGCCAAGCTGGGGGTCGACTCGCGCACGGCCGCGGTGGCGGCGGCGACGGCACGGCGGCTGATCCGGCGGTAGCCGTGTGCCGGGCGCCCCCTGCCGGCCCGCGCGCCTCGGTGCCCTTCGCGCCCCGGCCCCCGGCGCGCCTCAGGTGCCCTGCGGCGGCTCGCCGAACAGTTCCACGGCGTTGCGGACGCCCGCGAGGCCGTTCGCCAGGGCACTGACGGAGCCGACCGCACCGGCGATCAGCAGCAGGGACCGGCGCAGCCGCCGGATCTCCGGCACGCCGCTCACGGCCATCGCGTCCAGTGACGCGAGCTCGTCCTCGGCGATGCCACGGTCGGCGAACTCAGCGCGGTGTCCCGCGAGTTCACGGCGCAGCCGGGAGACGGCGGCGCGCAGCTCCGCCACTCTCGGGTCCTCGCCGCTGCCGGTTGTCACACGCCTCTGCCCAACACTTCGCAACAAAGTTCTCCCCCTCGCACGACACGCCGCGCCGAACGCCCACTCCGAACCGGACCCTTCGAACGGTGGTCAGGCGCCGGGGGTCGCGGGTCAGTTAACGCCATCGCGCGCCCGCCGCGCCACTCCGCGGACGCAATTTCAGGCATCCGTGTCCCGGGCCGTCATGCGGTATGCATCCCTCATGACGGATGCACAGCACACCCCGCCTCTGGTGGCCGGTCTCCTCCTCGCCGCGGGCGGCGGGCGCCGCCTCGGCGGGCGTCCCAAGGCCCTGCTCCCCCACCGCGGCCGGCCGCTGGTCGAGCACGCGGTGCGCGCGCTGCGGGAGGGCGGCTGCGAGGTGGTCCACGTGGTTCTCGGGGCCTCCGCCGAGTTGGTGCGGGAGCGGGCGGTGCTGCCCGGCTGCGTCCTGGTGGACAACCCGGACTGGGCCGAGGGCATGGGCTCGTCGCTGCGCGTCGGCCTCGGCTCCCTGGCCGCCGGGGCGCTGCCGGTGGACGCGGCCCTGGTGAGCCTGGTGGACCAGCCGGGGATCGGGGCGCCGGCGATGGCGCGGGTCCGGTCGGCGTACCGCTCCCGCGATTCCCTGGCGGCGGCCTCGTACGACGGCAGGCGCGGCCATCCGGTGCTCTTCGGCGCGGACCGCTGGGCGGCCGTCGCGGGGGGTGCGGTCGGCGACCAGGGGGCACGCGACTACCTGAAGGCCCATCGGGATGCGATCACGCTGGTGGACTGTTCGGATGTGGCCGAGCCCTACGACATCGACACGGAGGCCGATCTGGCGCACCTTGAGTGAGAGACCTGGCACCGAGCGCCACGGTCTGTCGATCCGGAGTATCTCGACATCAACAAACCATTGAACTTCCACCATGAGGAAACTAGTATCCACTGTTCAGAAGCGCCTGATACCTCTGACGGCGCTCGCGGCCGTATCCCGGCACCGTGGCACGCAGTGCCGCTTCCGTGACGCCCGGCGGCCGCAAGGCACCGCCCGTGAAGCCCGCTGAAGGAAGTGACCGTTCATGTCCGCACCAGCGCCGTCCCCCCTGGCCGTCGTCGAAGCCGAGCCCCTGCCCCGGCAGGAGGAGGTGCTGACCGACGCGGCCCTCGCCTTCGTGGCGGAGCTGCACCGGCGGTTCACGCCGCGCCGGGACGAACTCCTCGCCCGCCGGGCGGAGCGCCGCGCCGAGATCGCCCGTACGTCCACCCTCGGCTTCCTCCCGGAGACCGCGGCCGTCCGTGCCGACGACTCCTGGAAGGTCGCGCCGGCCCCGGCGGCCCTGGACGACCGCCGCGTCGAGATCACCGGCCCGACCGACCGGAAGATGACGATCAACGCGCTGAACTCGGGCGCGAAGGTCTGGCTCGCCGACTTCGAGGACGCTTCGGCGCCGACCTGGGAGAACGTGGTCCTCGGGCAGGTCAACCTGATCGACGCCTACACCCGGAAGATCGACTTCACCGACCCGAGGTCGGGCAAGACCTACGCCCTCAAGCCGGCCGAGGAGCTGGCGACGGTCGTCATGCGCCCCCGCGGCTGGCACCTGGAGGAGCGGCACCTGACCTTCGAGGGCCGCCCGGTCCCCGGCGCCCTGGTCGACTTCGGCCTGTACTTCTTCCACAACGCCAAGCGCCTCGTCGAGCTCGGCAAGGGCCCGTACTTCTACCTCCCCAAGACGGAGTCGCACCTGGAGGCGCGTCTCTGGAACGACATCTTCGTGTACGCGCAGGACTACGTCGGCCTCCCGCAGGGCACCGTGCGCGCCACCGTCCTGATCGAGACGATCACGGCGGCGTACGAGATGGAGGAGATCCTCTACGAGCTCCGCGACCACGCGGCGGGCCTGAACGCCGGCCGCTGGGACTACCTCTTCTCCATCGTCAAGAACTTCCGTGACGGCGGCGCCAAGTTCGTGCTGCCGGACCGCAACCTGGTCACGATGACGGCCCCGTTCATGCGCGCGTACACCGAACTGCTCGTGCGCACCTGCCACAAGCGGGGCGCGCACGCGATCGGCGGCATGGCGGCCTTCATCCCGTCGCGGCGCGACGCCGAGGTCAACAAGGTCGCCTTCGAGAAGGTCAAGGCGGACAAGGACCGCGAGGCGGGCGACGGCTTCGACGGCTCCTGGGTCGCCCACCCGGACCTGGTCCCGATCGCGATGGCCTCCTTCGACGCGGTGCTCGGCGACAGGCCCAACCAGAAGGACCGGCTGCGCGAGGACGTGCACGTCGAGGGCCCGGAGCTGATCGACATCGCCTCCCTGGACGCGCGGCCGACCTACGAGGGTCTGCGCAACGCCGTCCAGGTCGGCACCCGGTACATCGAGGCGTGGCTGCGCGGCCTCGGCGCCGTCGCGATCTTCAACCTGATGGAGGACGCGGCGACCGCCGAGATCTCGCGCTCGCAGATCTGGCAGTGGATCAACGCGGGTGTGGAGTTCGAGCACGACGGCGAGACGGTGAAGGCCACGCCGGAGCTGGCGCGTCAGGTGGCCGCCGAGGAACTGGCCGCGATCCGCGAGGAGATCGGCGAGGAGGCCTTCGCGGCCGGCAAGTGGCAGCAGGCCCACGACCTCCTGCTGCACGTCTCGCTGGACGCCGACTACGCCGACTTCCTGACCCTCCCCGCGTACGACCAGCTGGTCGGCTGACCGCACAGCAGCCGCGCAGCACCCCTACCCCCGGCTCCGTACGGCTCCCCCCGGGACTCCCGTACGTCGGCCCCGCACGCAGGCTCCGCCCCCGGTGACGCACAGCACCGGGGGCGGAGCCCTTTTCGCTCCGGTGCGTTTCACAGGGCATGTGACGTAACCGAGACGCGCAGCTACCTAGCGGTAACAAGCCACGGCATGCGAGATTCCGCCATGCCACCGGCCGGCGGCTGTCCCCCGCTCCTCTGCACCGACGCAGGAGAACTCCGCCATGCGCCCCACCCCCCACCGCGCACTCCACAGACTCGCCGCCGCCGCGCTCGCGCTGCCCCTCGCCCTCGGCGGGCTGGCGGCCGGCGCCGCCCCCGCCGCCGCGAGTCCCGGGTCCGGCCCCACCGCCGTCGTGACCATGGGCGACAGCTACATCTCCGGCGAGGCCGGACGCTGGCAGGGCAACAGCCTCACCAACACCGGCAGCCGCAACGGCACCGACCGGGCGTGGACGGGCACCACCTACGACCCCGCCCGCGTGTACGGCGCCACGGCGGCCAACGGCTGCCACCGCTCCGACTCCGCCGAGGTGCGCAGCGCCGGCGCGATCGCCACCACCCTCGTCAACCTGGCCTGCTCCGGCGCCACGACGCAGAACGTGTTCCGGTCCTCGCAGGGCGGACAGGCGTACAAGGGCGAGGCGCCGCAGGCGGACCAGCTCGCGGCCGTCGCCGCCGCGAACGACGTCCGGATGATCGTGCTGTCGGTCGGCGGCAACGACCTGGGCTTCTCGGACATCATCCGCGCCTGCGCCACCGACTACATCGTCTGGTACTCCTACTGCCACGACGACCAGCAGGCCGAGGTCGACGCGAAGATCGACGGCGCGATGGCGAACGTCGCCAAGTCGGTCGACGAGATCCGCGCGGTGATGTCGGGCGCCGGTTACGCGGCCTCCGACTACCGGATCGTGCTCCAGTCCTACCCCTCCCCCATCCCCCGCGCCGCCGAGAACCGCTACACGGAGAGCGGCTGGAGCCGCGTCAACACGGGTGGGTGCCCCTTCTGGAACCTCGACTCCGACTGGGCGCGGGACTCGCTCGTCCCGCAGGTCTCCGACCGGCTGAAGGCCGTCGCCGCCGCCAAGGGCACCCAGTTCATGGACCTGCGCGACCTGCTCCAGGGCCGCGAGGTCTGCGCCAAGGCGTCGAAGCAGGTGAGTGCCACGGTGCCGGCCTCGATCACGACCAGCGAGTGGGCCCGCTGGATCGACAGCAACGGAACCCAGGGACCGGTCCAGGAGTCCGTGCACCCCAACTACTACGGCCAGCTCGCCCTCGGCCGCTGCCTGGCCCTGATCCAGGCACGGCCGACCGGCAACCACAGCTGCCGCAACACGGCGGGGGCGGGCACCTCCGGGATCTACCTCTCGGCACTCTCCTGACCCCTCTTCCGACCCCCCACGGGGTTCAGCGGGCGCGGCGCCTTCCCCGGCGTCGCGCCCGTCGCTCCGTGCGCGCCTGCGGGCGGGCCACCCCCAGGCGCACCAGGGTGCGTTCGGCCTGGTGCGGATCGGCCGCCACCATCTCCTTGATCAGGGCGCTCGCGCCGCCGGGCCACCCTTCGGCCGCGACGTCGAAGGATGCCCGGCCCGGCGCCCGGGTCAGTTCGTCCAGTACGGCGAGGGCGTAGGCGGACAGCGGCACGAGGGTCTCGTCCACGGCCTCGCCCCGGGCCCGGAGGATGTCGGCCACGGACGCGCCGACGACCGGGTCGGCGAGGGCGCCGCGCAGCGCCTCCAGCGGGGCCGAGGCGCAGTCCAGGAGACCGAGCAGCGCGCGGGTGTCGGCGGTCTCGTGGGTTCCGGCGTTGACGGTGCCGAGGGCGGCGAGCAGCGCCGACCAGGCGTCGGCGCCGTCCCCCCGGGCGCGGAGCCAGTCGGCGAGGACGCGCGCGGCGGCGGGCCCGGACCAGCCCTCGGCCGCGGCGACCACCGTCGGGGCGTCCCAGGCGGCGACCTCGGCGGCGTCGGGGGCCGCGACGTGCCGGACTCTCAGCAGGTAGTGGAGGACCTCGACGCCCTGCGGGGTGAGGCCGAAGGCGTCGCCGGCGCGGAAGACCATGCCGGTCCCGGTGAGCCGGTCGACGGTGTCGGCCATGGTCCGGGCGGACGGCTCCAGCCGTGCCCGGTCGTCGTCGGTGACGGTCCGCCCGACGAGCCGGGTCAGCTCCTCGGTGGAGGGCAGCCGGTAGTCGCCGGGGGCCTGCGCGGTGTCCGGTACGGGTACGGGCGCGTCCTCCAGGCGTGGATCGACCGGCCAGTCCTCGAACTCGGCGGCCCTGCGAGCCACCGACTCGGCGCTGGAGCCGCGCTGGTAGAGCGCGTACAGCAGGTGGGCGGCCTCGCCGTCGTAGAGCCCGCCGGTCTCGGCCTTCATCTCGTCGACGGCCGCGGCCAGCAGGTCGGCGGCGGCCTCCACGGAGCGCTGCGGATCGTGCGGCTCCGCGGGCGGTGGCGGGAGGGGCACGGTGGAGTCGCCGTAGTAGTCGAGGTGTTCGTCCAGAAGGGTGTCGGCCAGGACCAGATGGGGGAACGCCTCCGGCCCGGGGGCCAGATGGGCGTACGGCCCCGAGAGCGCCTCGGCCAGGCCCTCGGCGGTCCAGCGGTCGACCAGCCGGCCCGCCACCCGGCCGACGCCGTGGGCGACGTCCGCGTCGGAGAGCAACGGCCCGGCGGGCGAGGGCGCCTCGGCGTCCCGTACGTACGCGCCGGTCAGGGCCTCGGCGAGGACGACGTCGGCGAGTTCGCTCCGGTTCATCAGGTCGGCGCGGCGCAGTCCGTCGGGGGTCGTGACGCCCTCGTGGGCCGCGAGCCAGCCGAGGACGGCGGCGGCGTCGCCGGGGTCGGCGCCGTCGGCCCGCAGCAGGGAGGCGTACCAGCGCTGCCAGGTGAGGTTGCCGGGGTCGTTCATCGCCCGTTCGAAGTCCGGCAGGGTCTCCTCGATCGCGGTCAGGATCCGGGCCTGCCGCTTCCCGTTGAGGCGCCCGGCCTCCCGGATCCGCGCGGTGAGCGCGGCGAGCACGGCGGGGTAGGCCGCCAGCTCCTCGGGCGTCGCGTAGACGAAGGCCGGCGCGTCCTCGACGAGCAGATGCCGCACCAGCTCCACCGTCGGCTCGGGCAGGCCCGCGCGCCGTTCGGCCCCGCGCAGCGCCAGGAGTCCGAGCACGGCGTCGGCGGCCCGCACGTAGGAGGGGTCGTGGCGCTCGGGGGCGCCGTCGAGGAACGTGTCGAGCCCGGTGTTGGAGAGCACGGTGGCAGCCACGCCTCCAGGGTAGTTCCGGAGGGCGGAGGACGTCGTTCCGCGACAGGCGCGCTCGGGGTGTCAGCGCGCCACCACCACCGTCCGCTGCGCGGAGAAGTCGCCCCAGGTGCCGTCCGGGAGCCTGGCGCGCAGGGTGACGCTGTAGCGGGTGCCCGGCGGGTCCTGGACCGTGAAGGTGTAGGTGGCGCGGCCCGGTGGGGGCTCCGCTCCCCAGACGACGGTCGTGGCGAACCTGCCGTTCAGGTACAGCTGGTGCTGTTCGATCGGGGCGTCGGTCTTCGGCGGGGTCCAGGTCAGGGTGATCTCGCCGCGCCCGGCCGTCGCCGTCAGGCCGGTGGGGGCGGTGTTCGGGGGCGCGCCGGGAGCGGTGGCCGTGGTCACGTCGAGGGTGTGGCTGTCCGGCGAGGAGTTCTCGGCGGCGTCGCGGGCGCGGACCGTGAAGGAGTAGATCGTGCCGGGGCGGAGCGAGGTGACGCGGGTGGTGGTGACGGTGCCCGGGACGGTGTGGACGCGGGTGTCCGCCTGGTAGACGTCGTAGGCCGTCACCCTCGTGTCGTCGCGGGCCGGCGTCCAGGTCAGGGTGGCGGCGCGGCTGCCGTCGGCGGCGCCGCGCAGGGATGCCGGGGTGGTCGGGGGCGTACGGTCCCGCGCGCTCGCGGCGAGGGTGGTCGCCGGGACCGTCGTGCTGTGCGGCGACCGGTTCCCGGCGGCGTCGCGGGCGCGCACCGTGAAGGAGTAGGGGGTGGCGGGCGCCAGGTTCACGATGTCCGTCATGAGCGTCGTGGCCGGCAGGTCCTTCACCTTGCGGCCCCGCTCGTAGACCTCGTAGCCGGTCACGGCGCGGTCGTCGGTCGCGGCGCTCCACATGACGTGGACGGTGGTCGCGCTGCCGGAGGCCGCCGTGACGCCCAGGGGGGTGCCGGGGGCGCGAGTGTCCGCGGCGGGGCCGGTGGAGCAGGCCGCGAGGGGCAGCAGGGCGAGGGTCAACAGGGTTGCGGCGAGCGGGCGTTGCACGGGAATGCCTCCGTCCGTCGACATGGTCCAGACCTTTATGGCACCCCGTCGCGCGGTACGGCAAGGGGGCGGGGCGGGGTGGTTGTCAGTGGGGTGCGCTTCACTGGGTTCGTCACTCTCCGTAACCGACTTCTGGGGGAATCATGACGGACTGCACGGCGTACGTGACGCTCGACGGGCTGCGGGAGCGCGGCTGGACCGACGCGATGGTGCGGGATCTGCTGGGTGAGGCCGACGTCCAGGGCCGTGACCCGCGCCGCTGGTCGCTCGCGCCCGTCCGGCTCTACCGCGTGTCGCGGGTGGAGGCCGTGGAGCGGACACCGGAGTTCGCCCGGTGCGCCGCGGACTCGGGGCGCCGGTCGTCGGCGGCGACGGCGGGCGCCGAGAGCCGGCGGCTCGCCGTGCTCGCGGCGATCCGGGCGCAGCCGATCCAGGTGCCCCGGCTGCCCGCGGCGGAGCTGGAGCGGCGGGCGGTGCGGCATCGCCGGCTGCTGGGTGCCCGGAGCCCCGGCGGAGGGGCCACCGGGCCCGGGGCACTGGTCCGCTGGCAGGTGAACTACCTCCGGCACGCGCTGTCCCGGTACGAGACGCTGCTCGACGGGCTGTACGGGGTGACGGGACGCGCGGAGGCCGAGGGACTCCTGCGCACGCGCCTGTACGAGGCGATCGCCGAGGCGTACCCGGCTCTGGCGGCGGAGTGCCTGCGGCGGATCGGGGCGGAGCGGTGACCCGGGCGACCCGTGACCGAGGAGGGGCGCCGTCGACCGATGAGTTCCGGCCGCCGGGACGGTCTGCCCCGTATGGAGAATTCGACACGCATCGATCTGGGGACGGCCGCGACGCGGATGGCGCGGCTCGCGGCGGGCATCGGCGACGAGCGGCTCGGGGATCCGACCCCGTGTCCGGAGTACGCGGTACGGGAGGTGCTGGCGCACGTCGCCGGGCTGAGCGTCGCCTTCCGCGACGCCGCCCGCAAGGACTTCGGCCCGACGACCGGCACCCCGCCCGGCACGGAACGGCCGGTGCTGGAGGACGACTGGCGCACGGAGCTGCCGAAGGCGCTGGACGACCTGGCGGCGGCCTGGCGCGAACCGGGGGCGTGGGAGGGGGACACGCAGGCGGGTGGGGTCGGGCTGCCGGCCGCCGTCATGGGCATGGTGGCGCTGAACGAGCTGGTGATCCACGGCTGGGACCTGGCGCGGGCCACGGGCCAGGACTACGCGGTCGAGGAGGCGGAACTCGCCTCGTCGCAGGCGCTCCTGACACCGGCCGAGGAGGCGCAGGGCGAGGACGGCTTCTTCGGCCCGATCGTCCCCGTCCCGGACGACGCGCCCCTGCTCGACCGGGTGGTCGGCCTGAGCGGCCGCCGGCCGGACTGGCGGCCTCCGGCGTCCTGACGGACGGGGCGGGGCGGTGGGCCGCTCCGCCCGGCTCACCAGGGGGTCAGGTAGTCCCGGTCGATCCACTCCGCGAACGACACCGGGCTGCCGTTCAGCAGCAACGGCAGGATCTGGTCGCACGTGGCCCGGCCGTCGAACCACATCGTGCCCCGGTGCGGGCCGGTGACGACGAGCAGGGTGCTGAAGCCGCAGCCGTGCTCCTGGATGTACACGGCCCCCGCCGTCTTGCGCTCCTGGTGGACCCCGTACTCGTCGTCCCAGTCCTGCCACGCCCGCCGGAAGGCGTCCTGGTCCGGGAACCGCTCCTCCAGCGGCTCACGGTCGTCGAGGTCGTCCTCGTAGGCACGGTAGGAGTCGGGGTGGGGGAAGTCCGTGCGGAGCAGGTCGTAGTTGGTGTCGGAGTCCCCGTGCCAGCCCCAGCCCGCCGCGTCGCGGCGGAGGCGGTTGATCCGGCCACCGGCGCTGCGCCGGAGCAGGTGGTCCCGGTAGTCCTCGGGGAACGTGATCCCCAGCTCCTCCTCCGCCTCGCACACCTCCGCCAGGGTCAGCGGCGGCGGGGGCTCCGCCGCCCGGTACCGCTCCGTGGTCGGGCCCGCGGCGCCGTGCCGGTGTCCCTGCAGCAGGCGCCGGTACTCGGCGGCCCAGTCGGTCGTCATGCGACGAGGGTAGACAGCGGTGATCATCGGCAGCCATCGGGGTCCTGCCCCAGCAGCCGCGCGATCCTGCGGCAGGCGGCCGGGATCGGGGCGATCACCGGGGTCTCGAACCGGGCGCGCAGGACCTCCGCCGCCTCGCCGAGCGGGCCGCCGCCGATGACGACGGCCCGGGCCCCGTCCTGGGCGACGCAGGCACGGACCGCTCCGGCCAGGGCCTCGTGCAGCGACTCCGGGTGGGCGGCGAGCTGTTCGGGGTCTCCCTCGGTCAGGCGCAGACCGGTGAACCGGTCCGCGAGTCCGAGGGCGGCGACCCGCTCGACGACGGGACCGGCGAGCAGGGGCGTGGTGGTGGCGATGCCGAACGGCCGCCCGGACGCGGCGGCTTCCAGGAGCGCGGCCTCGCCGATGCCGACGACTGGCACGGGTCCGCCAGCGGCGTGCAGGGTCAGGCTCCGCAGTTCCGCCACGCCCGGATCGCCGAAGGCGGCCACCAGCAGCGCACGGCACCGGCCCTCGGCCAGGGCCTGGCGACCGGCCGTGGCGACCTCCGCGGCGGCGGCCCGCAGGGCGGCCGGATCGGTGAGCATGCGCGGCCCCCGTGCCACGGTGACTCCGCGGACTCCCACGCCCGGCCCCAGCGTCCGGCGGGCGATCGCGGCCATCGTCGCGGTCGTGTCCGCCGCGGTGTTGGGGTTGATCAGCACGATCGCCGGCGCCCCGGGGCCGTCGTCCCCCGCGGACGCGCGAAGGCGCCCCGGCAGGGCGGAGACCGCCTCCCGGGCGGGCACGGTCCCGGTGGGCACCGCGGCGCCGGTGCCCACGGTGGCCGTCGCGCGGCCCGTCCCCATCCACCCACGCTCCTCGGAAGTCCCTGCCACCTCAGCCACCCCGCACTCCTCGGACACCGGCCCCTCCGTCACTCCTCCTCGACTGCCCGCTCCTTCCCCGCGCACGCCACCGGTCCCCGCGGCGGGCGCGGGGACCGGGGCGGGCGGTGTCAGGGGCGGTGCGTCGTTCAGTGGACGTGCGCCGCCTTCGCGGTGCGGGTGCCGGAGATCTCCTCGCCCGGCTCCATCGGCGCGGTGACCGTGTCCTCGTCCCGGCCCCTGCCGAGGTGGTTGAAGACCAGGTTCAGCAGGACCGCGGCGACGCAGCCGGTCGAGATGCCCGAGTCCAGGATGATCTTCGCGGTCTCCGGGAAGGCGTGGTAGAACTCCGGCTCCGTGATCGGGATGATGCCTACGGCCAGCGAGACCGCCACGATCAGCACGTTGTTGTCCTTCTCCAGACCCGCCTTGACGAGGGTCTGGATGCCGCTGGCGGCGACGGAGCCGAAGAGGACGACGCCCGCGCCGCCCAGCACCGGCCGCGGCACGACGGAGATCAGCGAGGCGGCCACGGGCGACAGGCCCATCAGGACCAGGAAGCCGCCACCGCAGGCGACCACGAAGCGGCTGCGGATCCTCGTCATCGCGACCAGCCCGATGTTCTGGGCGAAGGCGCTGCACATGAAGCCGTTGAAGAGCGGGCTGAGGGCCGAGCCGAGGGTGTCGGCGCGCAGTCCGGCCGCGATGGTCCTCTCGTCGGCCGGCCGCTCGACGATCTCGCCGAGGGCGAGCATGTCGGCGGTCGACTCGGTCATCGAGACCAGCATGACCACGCACATCGAGACGATCGCGGCCACCGCGAACTGCGGTGCGCCGAAGTGGAACGGGCTCGGGAATCCGACGACGGACGCCTCGGTGACCGGACTGAAGTCCGTGACGCCGAACGGGATGGCTATGAGCGTGCCGATGACCAGGCCGACGAGGACGGCCACCTGCTTGAGGAAGCCGCGGGTGAAGCGCCGCAGGACCAGGACCACCACGAGGGTGATCGCGGCGAGGGTCAGGAAGGTGGTGGAACCGTAGTCCTCGGCCGAAGGGTCGGGCCCCTGGGCCCAGCCGAAGGCGACCGGCAGCAGCGAGACGCCGATGAGGGTGATCACGGTGCCGGTGACGACGGGCGGGAAGAAGCGGACCAGTTTGGAGAAGTACGGGGCGGCGACGAATCCGAGGACGCCCGCGACGATGATCGCGCCGAAGATGATCGGCAGCGCGTCGGCCTTGTCGTCGGTGGTGTCGACGATGGCGAGCATCGGCGCGACGCCGGCGAAGGTGACGCCGTTGACGAACGGCAGCCGGGCGCCGATCTTCCAGACGCCGAGCGTCTGGAGGAAGGTGGCGAGTCCGGCGGTGAAGAGGCTGGCTCCGGTGAGGAAGGTCAGTTCGGTGCCGGAGAGCCCGACGGCCGCTCCGACGATCAGGGGCGGGGCCACCACGCCCGCGTACATGGCGGCCACGTGCTGGAGGCCGCTGGTGAACATCTTCAGGGGCGGCAGCGTCTCGTCGACCGGATGCTTCCGGTCCTCGGAGTCGGTGGCGCTTGCATCGTGGGCATCATTGCGAAACCTGGGCTTGGCGGCCACGGCGGTTCCTCCGGTCGGTTACGCGTCGGCGGTGACGCGGATGTCAGGGAGGTGGTGCAAAGGGGTGCAGTTCGTGCGGCTCACGGTGTGCGGCTCATGAGGATGTGCGGAGGGGGTGCGGTGGCTCGGCGTGGGGGCGCCGGGCAGGGTGTTCCGGGAGGAGGAACCTCTTCTCACCTTCCGGGGGGTGCCGTACGTCGTGCACGGCACCCCCCGTCCGGCTGCCGCGAACCCCGCTCGGGTCCGCGGCGACCGACCGAGGGCCGTCCCCCTCGGTCGGACTCCATGGGGAGGGTCAGCCCTGGGCCGCGATACGGGCCAGGCGCTGCGCCTCCGCGCGCGCGTCGCGCGCGATCGCCTCTTCGTCCGCGAAGAGGAGACGGTTGTTCTCGACGATCTGCCTGCCGTTGACGAAAGAGGCCGTCACCGGGGCCGCCGCTCCGAACACGATCGCGGTGACCGGGTCGGCGATCGAGGAGTGGCCGAGACCGTCGATCTTCCAGAGGACGAGGTCGGCGAGCTTGCCGGCCTCCAGCGAGCCGATCGAGTCGGCCCGGCCGAGGACCTGGGCGCCGCCGTACGTTCCGAGGCGCAGGGCCTGACGGGCGTTCAGCGCGGCCTCACGGTGCGCGCCGAGGCGGTTGATGAGGAGCGCGTTGCGCAGTTCGGTGTGCAGTTCGCCCGACTCGTTGGAGGCCGTGCCGTCGACACCGAGGCCGACCGGAACGCCCGCCTTCAGCATGTCGGGGACCCGGGCGATGCCGGCGGCGAGGCGCGCGTTGGAGGAGGGGCAGTGCGCCACACCGGTCTTCGTCCGGGCGAACGCGGCGATGTCGGAGTCGTTCATGTGGACGCAGTGCGCCATCCACACGTCCTCGCCGAGGAAGCCGGTCGACTCGAAGTAGTCGGTGGGGCCCATGCCGAAGAGCTCGTGGCAGAACTTCTCCTCCTCCACGGTCTCCGAGCCGTGCGTGTGCATCCGTACGCCGAGGCGGCGGCCGAGCGCCGCGCCCTCCCGCAGGAGCTCGGTGGAGATGGAGAAGGGGGAGCAGGGGGCGACGGCGACCTGGGTCATCGCGTCGAACGAGGCGTCGTGGTACTTCCGCACCGTCTCCTCGGTCGCGGCGAGCGCGCCCTCGGTGGTCTCGACCGCGAAGTCCGGCGGCAGGCCGCCGTCCTTCTCGCTGCGGTCCATCGAGCCCCGGGCGAGGGTGAAGCGCACACCCATGTCGGAGGCGGCCCCGATGATGGCGCCGGACAGGTCGCCGGAGCCCTTCGGGTAGACGTAGTGGTGGTCCATGGCGGTGGTGACGCCGCCGCGGGCCATCATCGCCAGCGAGCCCTGGGCGGCGACGCGGACCATGGCCTCGTCGATGCGGGCCCAGGTCGGGTAGAGCGCGACCAGCCAGTTGAAGAGGTTGTGGTCGGTGGCCAGGCCCCGGGTGATCCACTGGTAGAAGTGGTGGTGGGTGTTGACCAGACCGGGCGTCACCAGGTGACCGGTGGCGTCGATCCGGCGGACCACGTTCTCCAGGCCCGCCGGCGCCTTTCCGGCGCCGATGGACTCGATCCGGTTGCCCGCGACGACGAGGTACCCGGAGGCGTACTCGGTGTCGTCGGCGTCCACGGTGGCGATCGCGCAGTTCTCGATGACGATGCGCTGGGGTGCCGAAGGTGCTGCCATGGCGGTGGTTCCTTCATTCCTCTTCGGTGGTGTGGGCACGGCAGGACCCTAGGAGGATTTGAGT
This sequence comes from Streptomyces sp. JL2001, assembly GCF_050917515.1. Lineage (NCBI taxonomy): Bacteria > Bacillati > Actinomycetota > Actinomycetes > Kitasatosporales > Streptomycetaceae > Streptomyces > Streptomyces sp. JL2001. The sequence goes on from NZ_CP169421.1 coordinate 1,721,927, forward strand.
GCCGGGGCCGTGTGGCGGCTCCGGGTGCCGAGGTGGTGGAAGAACAGGTTGAGCAGGACGGCGACGAGCGCGCCCGCGCTGATTCCGGAGCCGAGCACGGTCTGCGCCCAGGCCGGGAAGTCGGCGTAGAAGGTGGGTGCGGCGAGCGGGATGATGCCCGCGCCGAGCGCGACGGCCACCAGGATGATGTTGGAGCTGTCGTCGAGGCCCGCCTCGGACAGCGTGCGGATGCCGCTGACCGCGATCGAGCCGAAGAGGACGATGCCGGCGCCGCCGAGGACCGGCATGGGGACGGTCGAGACGACCGCTCCGAGAACCGGGAAGGCGCCGAGGACGAGGAGCATGCCGCCGGCGACGGCGACGACGTAGCGGGAGCGGACCCGGGTCAGCGAGACGACGCCGACGTTCTGGGCGAAGGCCGAGGTCGGGAAGCCGCCGAAGACGGGGCCGAGGAGGGTGGCGATGCCGTCGGTGCGCAGGCCCCGGGTGATGGTCCGTCCGTCGCTGCGGCGGTCGCAGATCTCGCCGAGGGCGAGCATGCCGGCGCTGGACTCGGTCATCAGGACCAGCATCACGATGCACAGGGACAGGATGGCGGCGGGCTGGAACTCCGGCGCGCCGAAGGCGAACGGCGCGGGCAGCGCGGCCACCGGTGCCTCGCGGAGCGTGCCGAAGTCGGCCATGCCGAAGGGGACGGCGGCGAGGGTGCCGATGAACAGGCCGAGCAGCAGGGCGATCTGCTTGACGAAGCCCTTGCCGAAGCGCTGGAAGAGCAGGATGACCACGAGCGTGAAGGCCGCGAGCGCCAGGTGCCGCATGGCGCCGAAGTCGGCTGCGCCGCTGTCGCCGCCCTGGGCCCAGCTCACCGGCACGGGCATCAGGGTGACCCCGATGAGGGTGATCACGACGCCGGTGACGAGCGGGGGGAAGAACCGGAGCAGCCGGCCGAAGAAGGGGCCGACGGCGAGGCAGAAGACACCGGCGACCATCACCGCGCCGTAGATCGCGGGGAGTCGGTGCCCGGGGGCGCTGGTCTCGGCGATCGCCAGCATGGGGGCGATGCCGGCGGAGGACGCGGCGTTGACGAAGGGCAGCCGGTTGCCGGCGAAGCGTCCCGCGCCGATGGTCTGCAGGATCGTGGCGCAGCCGGCGATGAGCAGGCTTGCGGCGATCAGCCGGGTCATTCCGGCGGCGTCGAGGCCCACCGCCTGGCCGATGATGAGCGGAGGGGTGACGACTCCCGCGTACATGGCGGCGATGTGCTGGAGCGCGGCGGGTACGAGCCGCGCGGCGGGGAGCTTCTCGTCCACGGGGTGGACCGAGGACCCCTGCGGGGTGGAACACGGGCCTTCGGCTGACGCCGGCCCCGATGCAGGCTGTGCCATGGAGGTTCCCTCCGGTCTGGTGGCGGCCCCCGCCCGACTGCGGGCGGGCGGGGGCCGCCACACAGGGCCGCTTAGAGGTTGGTCATGTCGACCGGGATGTGCGCCGTGGCTCCGTCACGCAGCACCGTGGCCTCGATGAGGCCGTACATGCGGTCGGCGGCGTAGTAGACCTCGTTGTCGTTCTTGAGCCCGAAGGGCTCCAGGTCGACGAGGAAGTGGTGCTTGTTCGGGAGCGAGAAGCGGACCTCGTCGATCTCCGAACGGTGGTTGATGATCCGCGACGCCATCTGGTAGAGCGTCTGCTGCAGCGAGAGGGAGTACGTCTCGGCGAAGGCCTGCAGCATGTGCTTCCTCGTCTCGGCGTAGGACTTCTCCCAGTTGGGCATCCGCTGCTCGTCGTCGGTCCAGTTGAACCGCCACCGGCCGGAGACCTGGGTGGCCAGGATGCGGTCGTACGCCTCCTGCAGCGTCGTGTACTTGTCCTTGATGTAGCCCCAGAACTCCGAGTTGGTGGAGTTCATCACGACGAGGTCCTTGAGGCCGGAGATGACCTCCCACTTCTCGCCGTCGTACGTGATCTGGGTGACGCGGGTCTCCTGGCCCTTGCGGGCGAAGGAGTGGTTGACCTCGTCCGAGCCGATGAACCGGGAGTTGGAGTCCGAGGAGGCGATGCGCTCCCAGGAGTACTCCTCGATCCGGATCCGGGCCCGGTGGATGGGCTCCTGGCTGGACACGAAGTGCCGGGCCAGGTGGATGCCGAACTGCTCGGCCGACTCGATCCCGTACTCCTTGGCGAAGGCGAATACGGTGTTCTTGGTGGTGTCGGTGGGGAGGCAGTGGGCGTTGGAGCCCGAGAGGTGGACGTCGTCGAGGTCGCCGGAGAGGGCGACGGAGACGTTCAGGTCCTTGATGTGGTGGGTTTCGCCGTCCCGCGTGATCTTGACGACGCGGTTCTCTGCTTTGCCGTACTGGTTCTGGCCGAGAATCGTGGGCATGTCTGCTAGCTCCCTCGGTAAACGGAGTAGCCGAACGGGTTGAGCAGCAGCGGTACGTGGTAGTGCTCGCCCGGCGTGACGGCGAACGTGATCGCCACCTCCGGGAAGAACGCACCGCTGTCCCTTACGCGGGGGGCGTCCTGCTGCGCCTCGGCTTGCTTCTTGGAGAAGTACGTCTCGGTCTCGAAGTCGAGACGCACGTGGGTCGTTCCCTCCGGCAGCGCCGGCAGGTCCTTGCAGCGCCCGTCCGCGTCGGTGGCCGAGCCACCGAGCGCGACCCAGGCGGCGTCGGATCCGCCGCGGGCCGCGAGCGTGACGGCCACGCCCCCGGCCGGGCGGCCGATGCTGGTGTCCAGGATGTGGGTGGACACCGATGCGGTGGTGTCGGTGCTCATGCGGGGCTCTCTTCCTCTACGAGTCGGGCCAGGCGGATGCGGTTGATCCTGCCCAGTTCGGTGCGGACGATCTCCCGCTCCCGTTCGGGCGAGTTCCCGATCCGTTCCCGGACCGCGTCACGCATCTGCTCCCCGGTCCTGCCGGTGGCGCAGATCAGGAAGACGTGCCCGAACTTCTCCTGGTAGGCCAGGTTCAGTTCGAGCATCTCGGCCTTGAGTGCCTCGGAGGCGCCGGCCATCCCGCTCTGCTCGCGGGAGGAGGTCGGGTCCCCTGCCTTCGGACGACCGATCGGCGGGTGGCCCGCCATCGCCTCGGCCAGGTCCTCGGCGGTCAGCTCGGCCGTGGCGGCGTCACTGGCGAGGAAGAGGTCGTCGGCGGTGGCGTACGGGCGCTGGGCGAGCAGCTTGCTCCCCCACGCCGAACTGGAGCACACCTCGTGGAGTGCGGCGACGGCGTCGCCGTCCGCCGAGGTGTTGAGCCGGGTGAGGCCCGGTGTCGTACCTGAAGTCACGGGAAGCCTCCGTGGCTGTTTTTCGCTGTGCGTCGGACGGGCTGCGGATAGCTAACGCCCTCCGCAACACAACGTCAACACTTTGTTGAAAAGTCGGCCACACAAAAGCCGTCGTCCCGACATCCGGACGACGGCTTGTGGCTCATCATGATCAACTAGCCGTTCCCGGCAGCCTTTTCCCTGTTCAGGGCGGTCTCCCTGTTCAGGTAGTTGTACACGGTGAAGCGGCTGACACCCAGCGCCCCGGCCACCGTCTCCACCCCGTGGCGCACCGAGAAGGCACCGCGCGCCTCCAGCATCCGCACCGCCTCCTGCTTGGTCTTGCGGTCCAGCTCCGACAAGGGCATCCCGTGCCGCCGCTCCATCGCGGCCAGGATGTGGTCCAGGGATTCGGACAGCTGGGGCAGCCGTACGGCGATGACGTCCTCCCCCTCCCAGGCGAGGACCACGTCGTCGGTCCCGGCCTGCTCGGGTCCCAGCATCTCCGCACCCATCGCGTCGACCAGCGGCTTCACCGCGGCGACCAGGGGATGGTCCAGGGGGCGCTCGGTCACTTCCCACCCTCTCCGATCACGTTGACCTGGAGCGAGACACGGGTGGCACCCGCCGCCAGGGATCTGCGCAGCAGCGCGTCGACGGCGGTCAGCACCTCGTCGGCACCACCCTCCGCCGTGTTGCCGAAGGGGCCGACGTCCACGGCGTCCAGCTCGGCCGCCTGGATGACCTCGCGCGCCACGACGGCGTGCGCCGGCGCCTCGTCCAGGTCGAACGGCTCGGTCGTGAACTCCACTCTCAAACGCACCATGCCCCCACGCTACTGGCCGGGAACCGGCCGACGGCAGCCCCTGACCTGCCGGGCCCCCTTGACAAGTGGGCGGCTCGACTTGCAGCATTCCGTCAGACAGAAACTTACTTCCGCAATACGGAAGGAGCGCCGCCCCTCATGGGATACACGGACCAGCGCTTCGATGTGAACCTGTCGATCCTCTTCACGGAACTCCCGCTCCTGGAGCGCCCCGCGGCCGCCGCCGCGGCGGGCTTCACCGCGGTCGAGCTGTGGTGGCCCTGGATCGACACCGCCACCCCCGACCAGAGTGAGCTCGACGCTCTCAAGAAGGCTCTGGACGACGCCGGCACCCAGCTGGTGGGCCTGAACTTCTACGCCGGGCAGCTGCCCGGACCGGACCGCGGCGCGCTCTCCGTGCCCGGCGAGGAGTCCGACCGCTTCCGCGCCAACATCGAGGTGGCGGCCGACTTCGCCGCCTCGGTCGGCTGCAAGGCGCTCAACGCGCTCTACGGCAACCGCGTGGAGGGCGTCGACCCGCAGATCCAGGACACCCTCGCCCTGGAGAACCTGGTCCTGGCCGCCCGCGCGGCGGACCGGATCGGCGCGATCCTGCTGATCGAGACCCTGAACAAGCCGGAGTCGCCGCTCTACCCGCTGGTGAGCGCCCCCGCCGCGATCGAGGTCGTCGACAAGGTCAACGCGGCCACCGGGCTGGGCAACGCCAAGTTCCTCCTCGACATCTACCACCTGTCGATGAACGGCGAGGACGTCGGCGAGGTCATCGCGCGGTACGCCGACCGGACCGGCCACGTCCAGATCGCGGACAACCCGGGCCGCGGCGCGCCGGGCACCGGCGACCTGCCGCTGGAGCAGCTCCTCGACGAGCTGAGGAAGGCCGGCTACGACGGCTGGGTCGGCCTGGAGTACAAGGCCGCCGACGCCGCCGCCTCCTTCGCCTGGCTCCCCGCCGAGGCCCGCGCGGCCCGCTGACCCTCCCCGTACCACCTGTTTTCGAGAGGCACCTCATGAGCAACCTTGCCGATTCCTCCCTCCCCACCCGCCCTGCGATCGCGTGGATCGGCCTCGGCATCATGGGCTCCCCCATGTCCGAGAACCTGATCAAGGCGGGCTACTCCGTCACCGGCTTCACGCTGGAGCAGGACAAGCTGGACCGCCTCACCGCGGCGGGCGGCACCGCCGCCGCGTCGATCGCCGAGGCCGTCGCCGACGCCGACGTCATCGTCACGATGGTGCCCGCCTCTCCGCAGGTCGAGGCGATCTCCTACGGCCCCGAGGGCATCCTGGAGAACGCGAAGCCCGGCGCGCTGATCGTCGACATGTCGTCGATCACCCCGCAGACCTCCGTGGACCTGGCGAAGCGCGCCGCCGAGAAGGGCCTGCGCGTCCTGGACGCCCCGGTGTCCGGCGGCGAGGCCGGCGCCATCGAGGCCGTCCTGTCGATCATGGTGGGCGGCGAGCAGGCCGACTTCGACGCGGCCCTGCCGATCCTCGAGGCGCTGGGCAAGACCATCGTCCTGTGCGGTCCGCACGGCTCCGGCCAGACGGTGAAGGCCGCCAACCAGCTGATCGTGGCGGTCAACATCCAGGCGTGCGCCGAGGCCGTCGTCTTCCTCGAGAAGTCCGGCGTGAACCTCCAGGCCGCCCTGGACGTCCTCAACGGCGGCCTGGCCGGCTCCACGGTGCTGACCCGCAAGAAGGACAACTTCCTGAACCGGGACTTCAAGCCCGGCTTCCGGATCGACCTCCACCACAAGGACATGGGCATCGTCACCGACGCCGCCCGCAACGTCGGCGCGGCCCTCCCGGTCGGCGCCGTCGTCGCCCAGCTCGTCTCCTCCCTGCGTGCGCAGGGCGACGGCGGCCTGGACCACTCGGCCCTGCTGCGCGCCGTCGAGCGCCTCTCCGGCCGGCAGGTCTGACCCAGATTTCCGGACGGCGGTGGCGCTGACACCTGTCCTGTCGCGCCCAGGCGTCGCCGCCGTCCGGAACACCACACTTCAATTTCAACAAACTGTTGACGTTGTTCGGGGGCGTACCTACGCTCCAGAGCACCCCCAGCAGTGCAGCTCCCGTACGGAAGGTCACGATGTCGAAGCGCGTGCTCACGACCGAGTCCGGCGCCCCAGTCGCCGACAACCAGAACTCCGCCACCGCCGGCGTCGGTGGCCCCCTCCTGCTTCAGGACCAGCACCTGCTGGAGAAGCTGGCGCGCTTCAACCGTGAGCGCATCCCGGAGCGCGTGGTCCACGCCCGCGGCTCCGGCGCGTACGGCTACTTCGAGGTGACCGACGACGTCACCGGCTTCACGAAGGCCGACTTCCTCTCCGCGGTCGGCAAGCGGACCGAGACGTTCATCCGCTTCTCGACCGTGGCCGACTCGCTCGGCGGCGCGGACGCCGTCCGCGACCCCCGTGGTTTCGCGCTGAAGTTCTACACCGAGGAGGGCAACTACGACCTCGTCGGCAACAACACCCCGGTGTTCTTCATCAAGGACCCGATCAAGTTCCCCGACTTCATCCACTCGCAGAAGCGCGACCCCTTCACGGGCAAGCAGGAGCCGGACAACGTCTGGGACTTCTGGGCGCACGCCCCCGAGGCGACGCACCAGATCACCTGGCTGATGGGCGACCGCGGCATCCCCGCCTCGTACCGCCACATGAACGGCTACGGCTCGCACACCTACCAGTGGACCAACGAGGCGGGCGAGGCCTTCTTCGTCAAGTACCACTTCAAGACGAACCAGGGCATCCGCTCCCTGTCCGCCGACCAGGCCGCCGAGCTCGTCGGCAAGGACGCCAACTCGCACCAGACCGACCTGCTCCAGGCCATCGAGCGCGGTGTGAACCCGTCGTGGACCCTGTACGTCCAGGTCATGCCGGCGGCCGAGGCCGCGGACTACCGCTTCAACCCGTTCGACCTCACCAAGGTGTGGCCGCACGCCGACTACCCGCTCCAGCGGGTCGGCCGCCTGGTCCTCGACCGGAACCCGGACAACGTCTTCGCCGAGGTCGAGCAGGCCGCGTTCTCCCCGAACAACTTCGTCCCGGGCATCGGCCCCTCGCCGGACAAGATGCTCCAGGGCCGCCTCTTCGCCTACGCGGACGCCCACCGCTACCGCCTCGGCGTCAACCACACCCAGCTGCCGGTGAACGCCCCGAAGGCGGCCGTCGCCGAGAACTACGGCCGCGACGGCCTCATGGCCACCCGCCAGGGCTCGCGCCACGACAAGAACTACGAGCCCAACTCGTACCAGGGACCGGCCCAGACGGACGAGGCGCTCTCCGCGCCGCTCGCCGTCCACGGCTGGACCGGCACCCACGCCGCGCCCGAGCACGTCAAGGACGACCACTTCTTCCAGGCCGGTGAGCTCTACCGCCTGATGTCGGAGGACGAGAAGGGCCGTCTGATCGCCAACATCGCCGGCGGCCTGTCCCAGGTCTCCCGCGAGGACGTGATCGAGCGGAACATCGCGCACTTCGCCGCCGCGGACGCGGACTACGGCAAGCGCGTCGAGGAGGCGGTCCGCGCCCTGCGCGAGGACTGATCTCGTCGGCAACCAGACCGCGTACGGCACATGACGGGAGGTCAGGTGCCGTGCGCCGTCCGGACCGCCGGCCCGGATGAGGGGTGGCAGGCGGTACGGACAAGCGTGAGGACCGCGGCGGCGAGCGAGCCAGTGCGGTGGTAAGGACGACCGGCTCCCCTTCCTGACCTGAAGGAAGGGGACACGCCCGGACCGTCCGTCGCCCACCGCCGCGGTCCCAACGCCCCCCTCAGGGGGAACCCTCGAAACTCCGCCCGGCGGCGCGAACGTCCTGTCGCGCCAGCCTCGCACCGTCGGGCGGATCTCAGACGAGAGCGCGGAACCAGGTTTACGGTCCCTGGTTCCGCGCTCTTCTCGTGCTGCGCCGACACGCTCAGGCCGTGCGCCGAGGGACCCTCCGGGCCGACGGACGCGGTCCGCCCGCCGGCCGCCCGGTGAGGGCGAGTGCGGCACTGACGGCGAGGGAACCCGCGGCGAGCACCGCCATCGCCGGCCCCGGCGCGGTGAACTCGGCGACGGCACCGGCCAGCGCCGCGCTCAGTCCCTGGAAGGCGAGCATGCCGGAGGCGTGCAGCCCCAGCGTGTGACCGGCCGGTTCGTCCGGGGCCAGGGCCATCAGCCGCTCCTGGAAGAGCAGGGAGGCGCTGTACCCGACGGCGGAGACCGTCACCGCCGCCACGGCGACCGGCAGGCCGGGTTCCGCGGCGAACAGCAGGAACGGGGCCGCCAGCAGCAGGTGCAGCAGATGGGCCAGCCGGCCGCGCCGGGCCGCCGGCACGAGACGGCCGACGGCGGTGTCCCCGGCGAGCATCCCGAGCGCGCCGCAGGCGAAGAGCAGGCCGGCCTGGTCGGGGGCGTACGGGACGAAGAGCGACTCGCAGCCGACGATCAGCCCGTTGGGGATCCACAGGGCGAGGTACACGTGCCGGCGTGGGCGCGGGGACCACAGGCGGGCGTTGGTCCGCCAGGTCTCGGCGACCGAGGCCCGGCCGGCCGCGCGCGGGGCCCGCCGGGCGAGTCCCAGCCGGGCGGTGAGGACCGCGGCGAGATAGAGCCCCGCGCTGACCAGGAGGGTGCCGCGCGGGGAGAGCAGCGCGATCAGCAGGCCGCCGCAGGCGAAGCCGCCGATCTGGCAGAGTCCGACGGCCATGTTGAGGACGGAACGGCCGAGCACGTACCCCTCGCGGTCGAGGATCTCGTCGAGCAGGCCGTAGCGGACGCCGCCGGCCACCGAGCCGACCAGGCCCTGCAGGAGCAGGATCCCGAAGGCCGCCCCCAGCGGCAGGCCGGGCACCGCCTGGAGCAGGGTGGCGAGCGCGAAGAGGAGCGCCGAACCGGCGAGGGCGGTGCGCGGCGGCAGCCGGTCGGCCGCCGACAGCAAGGTCGCGGCGCCGACCAGCTGGGCGAGCGCGGGGCCGAACAGGGCCAGCGAGGACAGGAGCGGGGAGCCCGTCGACCGGAAGACGAGGGTGGCGAGCCCCAGCCCGCCGACCGTCTGGGCGGCCACCTGGACGGAGGCGGTGAGGAAGAGCGGGGTGAACTCGGGCGTACGGAACAGCTCGCGGTAACTGCGCATGCGCCGGAGTCTCCGAGAGGCCCGCCCGGGTGGATATCGTTTCGCGGGGAGGCGAAAGAGACATGGGCTGGTGGCGGATCGACGCGGACTCGCTCGCGGGCGGCAGGTTCGCGATCTCGCCGCTGGCCGAGACCGTCGCCGCGCTCAAGACGCTGGAGCACGCGTCGGCGGCGCACCCGGGCGAGCGGGAATGGCTGGCCGCGCACCTGGGCCCGTACCGCGCGCGGTTGGCGACCGATCCGGTCGACGCCCGGCTCGTCCGGGCCGCGCTCGGACCGACCTGGAACGCCGACTTCCTCACCCCCACCCCGCGCGGCGAGGGCGATACGCCGTCCTTCGAGCAGGAGCTGGAGGCGGTCCGTTCGACGCGGCCGGCCGCCGCCGTCGAACAGCTCGCGGTCTCCCTGGGCAGGCCGGTGCCCGAGCCGCTGCGATCGGCGCCCGACCTGCCGGAGCGGCTGGCCGCGGTGCTCCGCTGGGTGTGGGAGGAGACCGTGCGGCCGACCTGGCGGCGGCGCCGGCAGGTCATGGAGGCGGACGTGGTGGCGCGCACGGCGCGCCTGAGCCGGGGCGGCTGGGCGGCGGCGCTCGACGAGCTCGCCCCCGGCCGGACGCGCTGGCTCGGTGACGGACGCCTCCAGGTCAACGCCCGTGACTATCCGCCGCGGTCGATCGACGGGGCGCGGCTGCTGCTCGTTCCGGTGACGCCGGGGCACGGATGGGTGTCCTGGGAGGGCACCGAGCGCTACGCGATCGTGTACCCGTGCGCGGGCGCTCTCGCGGACACCGAGGGACCGGTCGTGCCCCAGGCGCTCGGCGCGCTGCTCGGGACGGCCCGTGCCGGGGTGCTCGTACGGCTCGGAACCCCCACCTCCACCAGCCAGTTGGTGGCGCTGACGGGTCAGGGGCTGGGTTCGGTGGGACGGCATCTGAAGGTGCTGCTCGACGCGCGGCTGGTGCGACGGCGGCGGGCGGGCCGATCCGTCCTCTACGACTGGACCGAGGCGGGGCGCGCCCTGGTGCGGGCGCAGGACGGCCCCCGCCCGGGTGCTCTGCGGGCGGGGGCCGGTCCTCCGCCGTGACGTCCGGACCGCACGGGCCGGGTGTCACGGCTCGGCGGGTCAGACCTTGAGGGGCCTGATCGCCGTCGGCGCGTGGCCGGGCTCCGTCGCGAGCTCCTCGAACTCGGTGACGTCGCTCATGTCGACCGTCTTGCTCATCGCGATGTTGGTGATGCGCTCCAGGATCGCCTCGACGACGACCGGGACCCGGAACTCCTGGGCCAGCTTCTTGGCCTGCTCCAGCGCCTCGCCCAGCTGGTCCGGGTCGGTGACGCGGATGGCCTTGACGCCCAGGCCCTCGGCGACCTTGACGTGGTCGACGCCGTAGACGCCGATCTCCGGGGTGTTGATGTTCTCGAACTCGAGGTTGACCTCGAAGTTGATGCCCAGGCCGCCCTGCGCCTGGCGGATCAGGCCCAGGTAGGCGTTGTTCACGAGGACGTGGACGTAGGGGACCTTGTGCTGGGCGGCGACCGCCAGCTCCTCGATCATGAACTGGAAGTCGTAGTCGCCGGAGAGGGCGACGACCGGGGTCCCCGGGTCGGCCGTGGCGGCGCCGATGGCGGCCGGGATGGTCCAGCCGAGCGGGCCGGCCTGGCCGCAGTTGATCCAGTGGCGCGGCTTGTAGACGTGCAGGAACTGCGCCGCGGCGATCTGGGACAGGCCGATGGTGGTGACGTAGCGGGTCTCGGGACCGAAGGCCCGGTTCATCTCCTCGTAGACGCGCTGCGGCTTCATCGGGACGGCGTCGAAGTGCGTCCGGCGCTGGAGGGTGGCCTTGCGCTCCTGCGCGGAGGCGGCCCAGGCGGAGAAGTCCGGCAGCGTGCCCGCGGCCTTGAGCTCCTGGGCGATCTCGACGAAGAGCTCCAGCGCGGCCTTGGCGTCGGAGGCGATGCCGAAGTCCGGGGCGAAGATCTTGCCGATCTGGGTGGGCTCGACGTCGACGTGGACGAACTTCCGGCCCCTGGTGTACGCCTCCATGTTGTAGCCGGTGTGGCGGTTGGCCCAGCGGTTGCCGATGCCGAGGACGAAGTCCGACTCCAGGAAGGTCGCGTTGCCGTAGCGGTGCGCGGTCTGGACGCCGACCATGCCGGCGGCCAGCTCGTGGTCGTCCGGGATGACGCCCCAGCCCATGAGGGTGGAGATGACCGGGATGCCGGTCAGCTCGGCGAACTCGACCAGCAGGTCGGAGGCGTCGGCGTTGATGATGCCGCCGCCGGCGACGATCAGCGGGCGCTCGGACTCCAGCAGGAAGCGGATCGCCTTCTCGGCCTGGGCCCGGGTGGCCCGCGGCTTGTAGACCGGCAGCGGCTCGTAGGTCTCCGGGTCGAACTCGATCTCGGTCAGCTGGACGTCGATCGGCAGGTCGATGAGGACCGGGCCGGGACGGCCGGAGCGCATCAGGTGGAAGGCCTGCTGGAAGACGCCCGGGACCTGGGCGGCCTCCAGGACCGTCGTGGCGGCCTTGGTGACCGGCTTGGCGATGGTGGCGATGTCGACGGCCTGGAAGTCCTCCTTGTGGAGCTTCGAGACCGGGGCCTGGCCGGTGATGCACAGGATCGGGATCGAGTCCGCGATCGCCGAGTACAGGCCGGTGATCATGTCGGTGCCGGCCGGACCGGAGGTGCCGATGCAGACACCGATGTTGCCCGCCTTGGCGCGGGTGTACCCCTCGGCCATGTGCGAGGCGCCCTCGACGTGTCGGGCGAGCGTGTGGCTGATGCCGCCGACGTTCTTGAGCTCTCGGTAGAAGGGGTTGATGGCCGCGCCGGGCACGCCGAACGCGTTGGTGACGCCTTCGCGCTTGAGGATCTCAACGGCCGCTGCGGCGGCGGTCATACGGGGCATGGGAGGGCTCCTGCTTCAGCCAGGCGGAGTCGGGTGGGCCACCGTCTCGTGGCTCCGATTCCGTATTGCGGAAGTATTGTTCTGCTATGTGGAAGCAATGTAAGTCGGGGTGCCAAGGACCGTCAAGGGAGCGAGGAGGGACGTTGGCCGAACTCCGTCCCCGCCGGTGGCGGATTGGTGGACGATGGAGTCGAACGACAGGGGGTTCGAAGTGGGTGAGTCGGTACCGGTGCGCTGCCCGCGGTGTCTGCGGACGCACGCGTTCGCCGCGCCCGCCTTCCCGTGCGCCTGCGGCGCCCCGGTCACGCCCTCGCTGGTCCCGGGCGAGACCGGTGTGGCGATCACGCACCGCAACTGGTCGGACGAGTGGGTCGTGGTGCCCTGCGCCGCGTGCGGCCGCCGGGACGAGTGGCCGCACCCGGAACTGGGATGCGTCTGCGGCACGGTCCTGCGGGTACCGGTGCAGGCCACGGGGGCGGCCGACGGCACCGCGGGACGGCCCGCCGGACCCGGCGAGGAGACGGGCCCGGGCGCCGGCGGACACCTGGTCCGTCCCGGCGGCACCGACACGGACGGGGCCTCCCACACCGGTCAGGACACGCACACCGCCGGCGACGGCGACGAGGGCCCGGGAAGCCACCCGTGGGTGGAGCCGGGGCCGGCCGCGGCCGCCGCCGGCCGGGAGGAGACGCCCAGGACGGATCCGGACACCTCCGCCCGGCCGCCGGCCGCCGAGCCGGCCGGCACCGCCCCGGACCCGTACGCCTCGCCGCCCCGTGCCGGGGAGCCGGCCGGGGGCCCCGATCCGGAGCGGGGCTCGGAGCGGGCCGACGCACCGGCCCCGGAGTCGCCGACCCCTGACGACGACGGGACGCGAGGCGACGCCGAGGCGCACACCGCTCACGGGGCGGGACACCGTGCCGCGGCCCGCGCCGCCGGCGGCGGTCAGCGCCCCTTCGCCGAGCGCTACCCGGCCCACATCCCGTTGCCTCCGACCGCACCGGTTCCGCCGCCGCCCCGGTCGCCGTTCCGGCCCATGACCATCCGCACGGCCCGGGACGCGGTCGCCGCGTCCGCCGGGTACCTGCGCTGGCTCGGCTTCCGCGATGTCGTCCAGCCCGAGGAACGGGTCGCCGACGGCGTCGACCTGCGGGCACCCGGCCTGGTGGCCCAGGTCGATCCGAGCACCCGGCCGGCCGCGCTCCGCGCCGTGGAGTGCCTGTGGCTGAACGGTCTCAGCGCCTCGGCCGTGAGCGTCTTCTTCTCGCTCGCCGGCTACACCCCGGAGGCACGCTCCCGCGCCGACGAGCTCGGGATCCCGCTCTTCGTCCTCGACCTCACCGGCGCCCCGCAACCGGTCAACGGCCCGGCGGGCGACCTGGCCTCCGGTGCGTAGGCCGGGTCCGGGCGGAGCCGGCGCGTCCGCCCGGGCCCTCCCGCGCGTGGGGCGCCGAACGAGTGGACTCGCCGGAACGCGCACGGAACGGACCCGTCCTCCGACGGTCCGGGTGGTGACGTAGCCGTCCGAACCCCGTTTCCGGAAGAGGCGCTCCCGCCATGCGACACATCCCCACCCGCAGCCTGTTCGCCGCAGCGCTGCTCGCGGCGTCCGTCCTGGCACCGATGGCGGTCACCCCCGCCACGGCCGTCCACGCCGTCGCAGCGGACCGGCACGACCGGGACGACTGCCCGTCCCACGGTCTCGGCCCGGAACTGACCGCACGGCTGGACAAGGCCGTCGAGGACGTCCGCCGCCAGGCCGGCATCCCCGGAATCGCCGTGGGCCTCTGGCTGCCGGGCAGGGGAAGCTACGTCCGCGCGACCGGTGTCGCGAACACCGCCACCGGCGAGCCGATGACCACCGAGGGTTACGTCCGCATCGGCAGCGAGACCAAGACCTTCACGGTCACGGCGCTGCTCAAGCTCGTCGACGACCGCCGGATCAAGCTGGACGACCCCATCTCCGCCTACGTCGACGGCGTGCCCGACGGTGAGAACATCACGCTGCGTCAGCTGGCCGGGATGCGCAGCGGCCTGTTCCCGTACACCTCCGACCAGGACTTCCAGCACGACCTGCTGAGCGACCCGACGCGCACGTTCACCCCGCACGAGGTGCTCGCGTACGGCTTCAAGCACAAGAACGTCTTCGCGCCGGGGGCGGAGTTCCAGTACTCCAACACCAACCTCATCCTGCTGGGCCTGGTGGTCGAGAAGGTCAGCGGTCACCGGCTCGCGGACTTCATCCACAAGCGGGTGCTGCGCCCGGCGCACCTGCGCCACACGCTGTTCCCGGAGGACGCCGAGTTCCCGTCGCCGCATCCGCGCGGGTACACCGACCAGACGCTGACCGGCGCGGTCGCGGACGCCACGGACTGGAACCCCAGCTGGGCCTGGGCGGCCGGGGCGATGATCTCGGACATGCAGGACCTGCGCCGCTGGGCGAGGATCCTCGCCACCGGCGAGCTGCTGTCCCCGCGGACCCAGGCGGAGCGGCTGAAGACGCTGCCGACCGGCTTCCCGGGGACGAGCTACGGCCTCGGCATCTTCGACGCCGACGGCTGGATCGGCCACAACGGCTCCATCCCGGGCTACGAGTCCGTGACCGTCTACCTGCCCTCGCAGAAGGCCACCATGGTCCTGATGCTCAACACGGACAGTTCCTTCCAGGGCCAGGAGCCGTCGACGCTGGTCGCCCGGGCCATCACGCAGATCGTGACGCCGGACCACGTCTACGACGGCTCGGTCCAGCCCCGGTAGCCCCGCGCCCGCCGGACACGTCCCGCTCGAATACACCTCGGAATTCGGCCAATTCACGCGTGATGATCAAGGTTCCCCGGGCACAACACTCTCGGGGGGTGGGCGTCATGCCGGCGGAGATGTGGTGGTTCATCGGTGCGGCCTGCGGACAACTGCTGGGTGCCGTGGTCCTGTTGAAAACGCGCAGCCAGGAACGGGGCGAACTGGCCCCGCAGGCGCTCGCGCTGCTGCGGGGCGGGCGCCGGGCCGCGGTCACCGTGGCGCTGGTGGCGCTCCACCAGCGCGGCGCGGTGGCCGCGGGCCGCAGGGGAACGATTCGGGCCAACGGCGGCCCCGGCCGGACCCGCGATCCCGTGCAGCTCGGTGTGCACGGGTCGCTCCACCGGGCCCTCGGCATAAGAGTGCTGGCCGCCCAGCCGAAGGCACGACGGGCCGTCGACGCGCTGCGGGCCGAGCTCGGCGGGGCGGGGCTGGTGCGCCCGGCCGGACGCCTGCGGGCGGCCCGCGGGCTGCTCGTCTGCGCGCCGGCGACGGTGCTCGCGGGCCTGATGCTGAGCGAGCCCTCCGGTGCGGGGCTCGCGCTCGCGCTGGTGATCGGCGCCGGGCCGGTCGCCGCGGCACTCTTCCTGTTCCGGCTGCCCGCGACGACCGGCGCGGCGCGGCGGCTCCTGCGGGCCCTGCGGGAGCGGCATCCGCTGCCGGCCCACCGCCGCGAGGTGACGGACGGCGAGCTCGTGCAGCTCTACGTCGCGCTGTACGGCGACCCCGCGCTCGCCCTGTTCCTGCCGCGGTTCTCCCGCGACGGCGGACTGCTGGGCCGCGGCGGCGGCGAGGACGGACACGCCACCGGCCGCGGCTGGTACACGGGATGGCCGGGCTGGGGCCTCGGCGACGGCGGAGCGGGCGGCGAGAGCGGGAGCGGGGGCGGTACGGACTGACTGCGCGCCATACTGGCGTATGCGCATCCGAGCGGCCGAACCGGCCGAACTCCCGCTGCTCCAGGACATCGAAAGGGCGGCGGGCGAACCCTTCCGCACCCTCGGCATGGCGGCGATCGCCGACGACGAACCCCTGCCCCTGGACGTTCTCGACGGCTACCGCCTGGCCGGGCGCGCCTGGGTGGCCGTCGACCCCGGCGACCGGCCGGTCGCGTACCTGCTGACGGACACGGTCGACGGCGCCGCCCACATCGAGCAGGTCTCGGTGCATCCGGTCGCCGCCCGCCGCGGCATCGGCCGGGCGCTGATCGAGCACCTGGCGGCCGGGGCCGCGACTCGCGGCCTGACCGCGCTGACGCTGACCACCTTCACGGACGTCCCGTGGAACGCCCCGTACTACCGACGGCTGGGCTTCCGCGCCCTCACCGCGTCGGATCCGGAGCTGACCAGCGGTCTGCGCGAGATCCAGCGGGCCGAGGCCGCGCACGGCCTGGCGACCTGGCCCCGGGTCTGCATGCGCCGCGACCTGATCCCGGCCCCGCGCCTGGAACCGTCGGACGGCTGACCGCCCGGGCGCTCCGGCCGGGCCGGGCCGGCCGCCTGCCGGCCCGGCCCGGAAGGGCGCGGGACGCCTCCGGGCGCCGGGCCGTTCCGAGCCGTCCGGGCGGGGACGTCAGCCGTCGCCGTACCGCCGGCGCAGTTCGATCTTGCGCACCTTGCCGCTCACCGTCATCGGGAACTCGGTGAGGATCTCCACCCTCCGCGGGATCTTGTAGTGCGCCAGGCGGTCGCGGCAGAAGTCCGTGACCTCGTCCAGGGTCGGCGGGTCCGCGGGGTCGCGCGGGATCACGCAGGCGAGGATCTCCTCGCCGTAGCGGGCGTCGGGGACGCCGACGACCTGGACGTCGGCGATCTTCTCGTGGCCGTAGAGGAACTCCTCGATCTCCCGCGGATAGACGTTCTCGCCGCCGCGGATGATCATGTCCTTGATGCGGCCGACGATCTGGACGTATCCGTCCTCCCGCAGCACCGCGAGGTCGCCGGTGTGCATCCACCGCCCGGCGTCGACGGCCTCGGCGGTCTTGTCCGGCTCGTTCCAGTAGCCGAGCATCACGCTGTAGCCGCGGGTGCAGAGCTCACCGGGCGTGCCACGCTCCACGGTGAGGCCGGTGACCGGGTCGACGATCTTCACCTCGACGTGCGGCATGACGCGGCCGACCGTGCCCGTGCGCCGCTCCAGGTCGTCGTCCCGCCGGGTCTGCGTGGAGACGGGCGAGGTCTCCGTCATGCCGTAACAGATCGACACCTCGGCCATGTTCATCTCCGCGACCACCCGCTTCATCACCTCCACCGGGCAGGGCGAGCCCGCCATGATGCCGGTGCGCAGCGTGGAGAGGTCGTAGACGGCGAAGTCGGGGAGGTTCAGCTCCGCGATGAACATGGTCGGGACGCCGTACAAGGAGGTGCAGCGCTCCTGTTCGACCGCGCGCAGGGTGGCCGCCGGGTCGAAGGACGGGGCGGGGATGACCATGCACGCGCCGTGCGAGGTGGCCGCGAGGTTGCCCATGACCATGCCGAAGCAGTGGTAGAAGGGCACGGGGATGCAGATACGGTCCTGCTCGCTGTAGGCGATCATCTCGCCCACGAAGTAGCCGTTGTTGAGGATGTTGTGGTGGGAGAGGGTCGCTCCCTTGGGGAAGCCGGTCGTGCCCGAGGTGTACTGGATGTTGACCGGCTCGTCGCAGGACAGCTCCGCCGGGCGCCGCTCCCCCGCGGTCCGGGTGAGCAGCTCGTCCCAGCTCGGGTCGCCGATGTACACGGCCTCCCGCAACTCCGGGCAGGCGGGCCGGACCTGTTCCACCATCGCCCGGTAGTCGCTGGTCTTGTGACTGAGGGACGCGAAGAGCAGCGAGATCCCGGCCTGCCGGAGCACGTACTCCAACTCGTGGGCCCGGTAGGCGGGGTTGATGTTCACTATGATCGCGCCGATGCGGGCGGTGGCGTACTGCACCAGCACCCACTCGGCGCAGTTCACGGCCCAGATGCCGACGCGGTCGCCCTTGGCGACGCCGCTGCCGAGCAGGGCGTCCGCCAGCCGGTCGACGTCGGCGCCGAACCGGGCGTAGGTCCAGCGGCGCCCGCTCGGGACGTCGACCAGCGCCTCGCGGTCCGGCCAGGCGGCGACGGCCCGGTCGAGGTTGGCGCCGATGGTGTCGCCCAGGAGCTCGGTCCCGCTCGCCCCGTGCGCGTACGACAGGCTCATCCCAGGTCCCCCTCGGTGTACTCCGTGCCCTCGCCCTTCGCCGTGCGCTCGCGCAGTTCGATGCGGCGGATCTTGCCGGAGACGGTCTTCGGCAGCTCGGCGAACTCGATGCGGCGGACCCGCTTGTACGGGGCGAGCACCGCGCGCGAGTGGGCGAAGAGCTCCTTGGCCGTCTCGGCGTTCGCCTCCCAGCCCGCGGCGAGCACGACGTACGCCTTGGGCACCGCGAGCCGCAGCGGATCGGGCGCCGGGACGACCGCCGCCTCCGCCACCGCCTCGTGCTCCAGGAGCGCGCTCTCCAGCTCGAACGGCGAGATCTTGTAGTCGGACGCCTTGAAGACGTCGTCGGCGCGGCCGATGTAGGTGAAGTAGCCGTCGGCGTCGCGCGAACCGATGTCACCCGTACGGTAGTAACCGCCGGCCATGGCCTCGGCCGTCCGCTCCGGGTCGCCGTGGTAGCCGGCCATCAGCCCCACCGGGTCGGCGGAGAGGTCGAGGCAGATCTCGCCCTCGTCGACGTCCGCCCGGCCGCTGACCGGGTCGACCAGCGTGACCCGGAAGCCCGGGCTGGGCCGGCCCATCGAGCCCTCCTTCAGCGGCTGGCCCGGGCTGTTGGAGACCTGGACGGCGGTCTCGGTCTGACCGAAGCCGTCCCGGATGGTGATGCCCCAGGACCGCCGTACGGACTCGATGACCTCGGGGTTGAGCGGCTCGCCGGCCGCGACCACCTCGCGGGGAGGGGTGCGCAGCTGGGTGAGGTCGGCCTGGATCAGCATCCGCCACACGGTCGGCGGCGCGCAGAAGGAGGTGACGCCGTTGCGGTCCATCTCGGCCATCAGCCGGGCGGGATCGAAGCGCGTGTAGTTGTGGATGAAGACGGTCGCCTCGGCGTTCCACGGGGCGAAGAGGTTCGACCAGGCGTGCTTGGCCCAGCCGGGCGAGGAGATGTTCAGATGCACGTCGCCGGGCCGGAGGCCGATCCAGTACATGGTGGCGAGATGGCCGACCGGGTACGAGAGGTGGGTGTGCTCGACCAGCTTGGGGCGGGCCGTCGTGCCGGAGGTGAAGTAGAGCATCAGCGGGTCGTCGGCCAGGGTGACGCCGTCGGGCTCGAAGGCGGCCGGCTCCGCGTACGCCGCCTCGTAGCCGAGCCAGCCGACGCCGTCGCCGCCGACCGCGATCCGGGTGTAGTCCCCGGGCACGTCGTCGAACTTGGCGGTGTCCTCGGCGCGCACGATGACGTGCCGGGCCCGGCCGCGCTCGACCCGGTCGCGCAGGTCGGCGGGCCCGAGGAGCGGGGTGGCGGGGATGACGACGGCCCGCAGCTTCATGGCGGCGAGCGCGGTCTCCCACAGTTCGGCCTGGTTGCCGAGCATGACGATGATCCGGTCGCCGGCGCGCACGCCCTGGGCGCGCAGCCAGTTGGCCGCCCGGTCGGAGCGCGCGGACATCTCGGCGAAGCTCAGCTTCGTCTCGGTCCCGTCCTCCTCCACGATGTGCAGGGCGGTCCTGTCGTTGCCGGCCGCGATGACGTCGAACCACTCCAGAGCCCAGTTGAAATGCTCGGGGCGGGGCCAGGCGAAGCCCTCGTACGCCGTCTCGTAGTCCTCGCGGTGCTGCAGCAGGAAGTCGCGGGCGGCCCGGAACCTCTCCGTCGCGCTGCTTGCCGTCATGTGTCCTCCTCGTTGCGGGACCGTGCTCCGCCATCGTGTAATCAGTGACCCAGGTCTCACTACCCCCGTTCGGGGGTGAAGGAGTGGTTCCGTGCCCGAGCAGACGGAAACGGTGCAGTTGCGCGCCGCGCTGCTGCGGCTGCGCCGCGCCACCGGACTCCAGGTGGTCTTCGGCGGGCTGCTGCAGGACGGCCGCAGGCTGCGCATCGCGGAGCTGGACGGCGCGGTGACGCCGGCCCTGCGCGGTCTGGCGATCTCGACGGGCAGCGGTCTCGGCGGGAAGTGCCTGGCGCTGTCCCGCCCGTGCGCGGTCACGGACTACCCGTCGGCGCGGCACATCACGCACGAGTACGACGGCCCGGTGTCGGCGGAGGGGCTGCGTTCGGTGATCGCCGTCCCCGTCGTCGTGCGCCGCAAGGTCCGGGGCGTGCTGTACGGGGCGCTGCGGGAGTCCCTGCCGCTCGGCGAGCGGGTCTTCGACGCGGCGGTCGGCGCGGCGCGGGACGTGGAGCAGGCGCTCGCGGTCCGGGACGAGGTGCGCCACCTCGCGGCCGCCGAGCGGGAGCCGGTCGCCGGCCCCTCGTGGGAGGAGGTCCGGCAGGCACACGGCGAGCTGCGCGAACTGGCCCCCCGGATCCCGGACCCGGAGCTGCGGGCCCGGCTGCTCGCGGTGTGCGGTCGCCTGGAGACGGCCTCGACGGGGCCGGAGCGGCCGGCGGACCTGACGTTGACGCCGCGCGAGACGGACGTCCTGGCGTCGGTGGCGTCCGGCGCGACGAACGCGACGGCCGCGGAGCGGCTGGGCCTGCGCCCGGAGACGGTCAAGGGCTACCTGCGCTCGGCCATGCGCAAGCTGGGCGCCCACACCCGCTGGGAGGCGGTGGTGGCGGCTCGCAGGGCGGGACTGCTGCCGTAGGTCCGGGCGCCTGCCGCGCCCCCCTTCAGCGGTGGACGATCCCGAAGCCGATCTCGTACGGGACGTCCTGCGGGGCCGTCGTCGCCAGCATCCGCTCCGCCTCCGCCGTCAGCTCCGCCCGCTGGGCACGCGTGGGCCGGCCGAACGGCTCGATGGTCATGACCGTTCGCTCCTTGGACTCCTCCAGCCGCCAGATCCCGGCGAGGAAGCCGTCGAGCAGGAAGACGCAGTACGCCTGGTTGCCCTTCCAGGTACGGCCCTTGTGCTCGGCGGCCACGACCCGGCCGCGGTCGGCGTGGGAGAGCAGCAGGTTGTCGAACTCGGGGAGGAAGCGCGGCGGGGCGGGCGTGCCCTCGTCCGGCCGGGCGGCGTCCGGCAGGTCGAAGAGCTCGACGCCGTTCTCGTCCCGGAAGGTGACCAGTCGGGGCCGGAGGCGCTCGAAGGCGTCCCGGAGCCGGGTGAGGCCGCACCAGGTCTGCATGTCCTTGACGGAGGCGGGGCCGAAGGCGGCGAGGTAGCGCAGGACGGTGTCGTCCGGGGCGGGCACGGGCTCGGCCGGGCGGCCGAACCAGTGCTCGGCGGTCGTCAGGCTGACCTGCCCGCTCCGGCGCCACAGACCGCGCGGGGTGACCTGGACGAGGGGAAGCCGGCAGCGCGCGGCGACGGCGAGCGCCTGCGGATCGGCGTCCGGCCACTCGACGAGGAGCGCCTCGCGGATCTCCTTCGGCGTCCGGGGCCGCTCCTCGACCAGTTCGCGGGCGAGCACGGCGAGCCGGTCGAGGTCGACGCCGACGAGGCCCTTGCGGAAGAGGGTGAGCTCGCGGTCACGGGCGCCCTGCACGAGGGGGCGCAGGGTGAACACGTCGTCGGCGGTGTGGGTGTGGATGGTGGAGCGCATGGTGACGATCCGGGCGACCTCGCGCGCCTCCATCAGCGCCGAGAGTTCCTCGGGCCGGAAGCCGTCGAGCCGGGCGGCGAGGGCGTAGTACGGCGGCTTGGTGTTCTGCGCCTGGAGCCCGAGGAGGTGGGAGACGGCGTCCCCGGCGGACATCGCGGCGCGGCTCAGCAGCAGCTGGCGGGCCAGCGTCGCGCGGTTCAGCGCGCGGGGGGTGAGGAGCGGGAGTGTCGTCGTCGAGGCCATGTACGGCACGCTACGCGGCCTTGCGGACAGATACGGTCCGCAAGGCCGGGAAGGGCCCCGCGGCGGAGGCCCCGGGGAGCCGCAGGAGCGGCCCGGGTGTCCGGGCCGTGACCACGCGGGGGCAGGCCCGGGAGCCGCGCCGGCGCGATTCGCCCCGTATATCCTGCCCGGAGACCCACCGAACGACCCCGAACGCCCCGCGGAGGTGGACCCACCGTGCCGGAACGCCGTCCCCGCGCAGCCTGGCGCCGCCAGCCGGAACCGTCGGCGTCCCGGGGGCCGGCGCGCCCCGGCGACCAGCCGAGCGTGGTGCAGGCGACGCTCTACCGCGACGGCCGCAAGGTCTCGTCCCCCGACACGCTCGCCGAGACCTTCCGTCAGCTGCGCGAGCATCCGGACGGCATGGCGTGGATCGGCCTGCACCGCCCTTCGGAGACGGAACTCCACTCCCTGGCGGCCGAGTTCGACCTCCACGAACTGGCCGTCGAGGACGCCCTGGAGGCGCACCAGCGCCCCAAGCTGGAGCGCTACGGCGACACCTTGTTCGTGGTCCTGCGCGCGGCGCGCTATCTCGACGCCCCGGAGGAGGTCGACTTCGGCGAACTCCACGTGTTCGTCGGCCGGGACTTCGTGATCACCGTCCGGCACGCCGAGGCCCCCGACCTCTCCGCGGTCCGCCGTCGCATGGAGGACAACCCGGCCCTCCTCGCCCTGGGCCCCGAGGCGGTCCTGTACGCCATCCTCGACGCGGTCGTCGACGGCTACCTCCCGGTCGTCGCGGGCGTCCAGAACGACATCGACGAGATCGAGACCGAGGTCTTCGGCGGCGACCCGGCGGTCTCCCGGCGCATCTACGAACTCTCCCGCGAGATGGTCGAGTTCCAGCGCGCCACCCGTCCTCTGGTCGGCATGCTGCACGGCCTGATGGCCGGCTTCGCCAAGTACGGCACGGACGAGGAACTCCAGCGCTACCTCCGCGACGTCGCCGACCACGTCACCCACACCAGCGAGCGCGTGGACGGCTTCCGCCAGGCCCTGACGGAGATCCTCACGGTGAACGCGACGCTGGTCACCCAGCAGCAGAACGCGGAGATGCGCGCACTGGCGGAGGCGGGCTTCGAGCAGAACGAGGAGATCAAGAAGATCTCCGCGTGGGCGGCCATTCTCTTCGCACCCACGCTCGTGGGAACCATCTACGGGATGAACTTCGAGCAGATGCCCGAGTTGAGCTGGAACCTCGGATACCCCTTCGCGGTCGGCTTGATGGGGGTGGTCTGCGTCAGCCTGTACGTGATCTTCAAGCGACGGGACTGGCTCTAGCAGCCGACTCCAGCAAGCATCCGGCCCCACGGGTCCGCCGGCCGCTCGGCCGCACCGTCGGAGCACCCCGGCCCACCACTCGGCGCGCGCCCGTTCGCCCGTACGCGCCACCCGTGCGCACCGGTCACCGCGTCCCGCCGCCCGTGCTCACCGGGCGGACCGGGCTCACGGCTGGGCGCTGCCCAGAAAGCGGTCGGCCCACAGGCGGAGCAGTTCGTCCTCGAAGGCCGGGTCCTCGCGCAGCACGCTGGTGAGTGCGAGGCCCCGGTGGAGCACGAGGAGCGACTCGCAGAGCAGGACGAAGTCCTCGCGGGCCGTGACGTCCGGACCGAGGATGTCGGAGATCAGGGCGCGTTGGGCCGCGCCCACCTCTCGTTCCGCGGGCAGCAGGGTCGCCTTGAGGTCGGGGTCGGTGCGGGCAGCCAGCCACAGCTCCAGGCCGGCGAGGAAGTGCGGGCCGGACATGGCGGCGCGGAGCAGGGCGAGCCCCTGCTCCGGACTCCGTGCGCCGGAGCTCGTCTCGGTGCGGATGTGCGCGAGGCGGAGTTCGGCGACGTGGTGGGTCGCGGCGGCCAGCAGGTCGGCCTTGGAAGCGAAGTGATGCAGCAGGGCGCCCCGCGAGACCCCGGCCCGCTCCTGTACCCGCTGGGTGGTGGTGTGGGCGAAGCCGTACTCGACCAGGCAGTCGATGGTGGCGTCGAGGAGTCGCTGCCGGGTGTCCTCCCGGCGTTCCTGCTGGGTGCGTCGGGGTCGGGCAGAAGGCATGGGGCGAGCGTACGCCACGGAAGATCGCTCAACATACCGTCTGGACGGACTGTATGTTCCGGGTCTAGCGTGCCTCCCGTACCGGCCCAGCCCACACCCACCGGGACTCCGTGCGTGAGCCCATGTGGAAGGGAGAGCAATGAACAGGACCCCTGTCCGCATCGAGCGCGAGGGCCCCGTGTGGACGGTGATCCTCAGCCGGCTCGAGGCCCGCAACGCCGTCGACGGTCCGACCGCGGCCCTGCTCGCCGACGCGTTCCGCGAGTTCGACTCCGATCCGGACGCGGCCGTCGCCGTGCTGTGGGGCGACGGCGGCACCTTCTGCGCCGGTGCCGACCTCAAGGCCGTCGGCACCGGGCGCGGCAACACGGTGGCCGCCGAGGGCGACGGGCCGATGGGCCCCACCCGTATGCGGCTGAGCAAGCCCGTGATCGCCGCGATCGCCGGACACGCGGTGGCCGGCGGACTCGAGCTGGCGCTCTGGTGCGATCTGCGGGTCGCCGAGGACGACGCCGTCTTCGGTGTCTTCTGTCGCCGCTGGGGCGTACCGCTGATCGACGGAGGCACGGTGCGGCTGCCCCGCCTGATCGGCGAGAGCCGCGCCATGGACCTGATCCTCACGGGCCGGCCCGTCCCGGCCGTCGAGGCGTACGACATCGGGCTCGCCAACCGGCTCGTCCCGGTCGGCGAGTCGCGCGCGGCAGCGGAGCGACTCGCACGTGAGATCGCCGCCTTCCCCCAGCTGTGCGTGCGCCACGACCGGCTCTCCGTACGCGAGGGGCACGGCCTGAGCGAGGCGGACGCCCTGGCCGTCGAGTACCGGCACGGCATGGTCCCGCTGACCGCGGGTGAGACCCAGGCAGGCGCCGACAGGTTCGCGGCAGGCGCGGGCCGCCACGGATCCTTCGCGGACGTGCCCGACGCGGCCGACGCAGACACATCCCCCGCCCCCCTTCCCAACCCGTGACATCCGAGGACACCTCCACCATGGGCAACCTGAACGGCAAGGTCGCACTTGTCTCCGGCTCCGGCCGGGGCATCGGCCGGCAGATCGCACTGAAGCTCGCCCGCGAGGGCGCCGCGGTGGTCGTCAACGACCTCGACGAGGCGCCCGCGAAGGAGACGGTCGACGCGATCACCGCCGCCGGCGGGCGGGCGACCGCGGCCATCGGCAGCGTCACCGACCCGGACTTCGCGGAGGACTTCGTCGCCGCCGCGGCCGACACCTTCGGTGGACTGCACATCATCGTCAACAACGCCGGCTACACCTGGGACAACGTCGTCCAGAAGACCACCGACGAGCAGTGGCACGCCATGCTGGACGTCCACCTCTCCGGCCCGTTCCGGATCCTGCGCGCGGCGCAGCCGCTGATCAGCGCCGCAGTCAAGCAGGAGCGCGCCGCCGGGATCTCCGTCTGCCGCAAGGTCGTCAACGTCTCCTCCATCGCGGGTCTGGTCGGCAATCCCGGGCAGGCCGGCTACGCCGCCGCCAAGGCCGGGGTCATCGGTCTGACCAGGACCATGGCCAAGGAGTGGGGTCGCTACAACGTCACCACCAACACCGTGGCCTTCGGGCTCATCGACACCCGGCTCACCGAGCCCACCACCGCCGACACCACGATCGACGTGGCGGGCAGGCAGATCAAGGTGGGTGTCAACCCCGGTCTGCTCCAGGCGGCCGAGCAGTTGATCCCTCTCGGCCGGACCGGCACACCGGAGGAGGCCGCCGGCGCGGTGTACCTGCTGTGCACGCCGGAGTCGGACTACATCAGCGGGCAGACCCTGGTCTGCGCCGGTGGATTCCAGGGGTGAGGACGATGACCGACCGCTACCGTTCCGCGTGGCTCGACGAGGACGTCGACTCCCTGACCGAACTGGCCGCACGCTTCTTCGCCAAGGAAGTGGTGCCGCACCTGGACCGCTTCGACGAACAGCAGCGCGTGGACCGAGAGCTGTGGACCAAGGCGGGCGAGCTGGGGCTCCTGTGCTGCTCGGTCCCCGAGGAGTACGGCGGCGGAGGCGGCACCCTGGCCCACGACATCGCCGTGCTCGGCGAACAGGTCCGCGCCACGGACACCGGGCTCGGACTCATCGTGCACAGCGGGATGGTGGCCCACTACCTGCTCGCCTACGGCACGGAGGAGCAGAAGCACCGCTGGCTGCCGGGCATGGCCTCCGGGGAGCTCGTCGGGGCGATCGCCATGACCGAGCCGGGCGCCGGCTCGGACCTGAAGAACATGTCCACCCGCGCGGTGCGCGACGGCGACCACTACGTGGTGACCGGGTCCAAGACGTTCATCAGCAACGGCGGCACCGCCGACCTCGTCATCGTCGCCGCCAAGACCGATCCGGCCGCCGGCGCACAGGGGATCTCGCTGCTCGTCCTGGAGACCGCCGGCGCGGCGGGCTTCCAGCGGGGCCGGGTCCTCAAGAAGATCGGCATGCACGCACAGGACACCAGCGAGCTCTTCTTCGACGACGTCCGCATCCCCGTCGGCCGGCTCCTCGGGAAGGAAGGGGGAGGCTTCGCGATGCTGATGCAGCAGCTGGCCCAGGAGCGGCTGCTGCTCGGCGTCGTGGCCGTCGCCGCCATGGAGCGGGCTCTGGCGGAAGCCATCGCGTACACCAAGGAACGGCGCGCCTTCGGCGGTCCCCTGTTCGACCTGCAGCACGTGCGCTTCGAGCTGGCCGAGTGCGCCACCCTCGTCCACGCCGCGCGTGTCTTCGTCGACAGCGCGATCGAACGCCATCTCAGGGGTGAGCTGGACACAGCCACCGCCTCGATGGCCAAGTGGTGGCTCACCGACACGCAGTGCCAGGTCATCGACCGCTGTCTGCAACTGTTCGGCGGCAACGGCTATATGCGGGAGTTGCCCATCGCGCGGCTCTATGCCGACGCGCGAGGCCAGAAGATCTACGGCGGCGCCAACGAGATCATGAAGGAACTCATCGCCCGGTCCTTGTGACCCCGGGCAGCGGCGAGGGCCGGCCGCCCGCCCCGGCGCCCTGACCGGGCGCCGGGTGGGTGGACCGGGGTCCCCCGGCCCGCCGGCGGTCGGCACGGGCGGTCGTGCCGACCGCCGAGAGACCGCCGAGGGATCATGTATGTGAACGTGCCGGGACGGTAGGTCACTCCTCGCTCACCGGTCAAGCCCCCGGAACCACCTTAGTTCGAACCGTCGACCGACACGCCTGGGCCGGGACAGGACGGTCGCGGAAAGCCCTTGTCCTGGTGTGCGCTCCAGGACCTAGCGTGAGGCCCCGTCGAACAAGCTGATCCCGAGGGGGACTTCCATGAAGCACGTCGAACTGGGCCGCACCGGGACGAGCGTCGGCCGGCTGGGGCTCGGTTGCATGCTGATGGGCACGACGACGGACGAGGAGACGTCCTTCGCGATGCTCGACCGGTTCACCGAGGCGGGCGGGACGCTCCTGGACACCGCCAACTGCTACTGCTGGTGGGAGCGCCCGGGCAGCCACGGAGGCGAGAGCGAGGAGCTGCTCGGCCGGTGGATGGGACGCCGGGGCCGGCGGGACCAGGTGTTCCTGGCGACCAAGGCGGCGGGGCTCGTCCTGAACGCGGACGAGGCGCGGCTGCCCGGGGGCGGGGCGGACTGGAGCCGGGCGCGGTTCGACGGGGCGGGGGCGAAGACCCTGCACGCGTCGATCGACGACAGCCTGCGCCGGCTCGGCACCGACCACGTCGACCTCTACTACGTCCACGTCGACGACCGGGCCACGCCGCTGGAGGAGACGCTGGAGGCTCTGGCGGAGATCGTGCGCGCCGGCAAGGCCCGGTACATCGGCTGGTCCAACGTCCGCACCTGGCGCCTGGAGCGCATCCGCGGCCTGTGTGAGCGCAACGGCTGGCCGGCTCCCGTCGCGCTCCAGCAGCAGCACTCGTACCTGCGGCCCCGTACGGGCCTCGACGTGGCCTCGGTCGTGGACCACGAGCAGCTCGACTACCTGCGGGCCCACGAGGACCTGACGCTGGTCGCCTACTCGCCGATCCTGCGGGGCATCTACGACGACGCCGCCAAGCGCCGGGACCACTGGATGATGGAGCGGTACGCGGGTCCCGACGCCGAGGCACGGCTGGAGGTGGTGGCCGCGGTGGCCGCCGAGGTGGGCGTGACCCCCAACCAGCTGGTGCTCTCCTGGATGCTGCACCAGACCTCCCCGCGGACGGTCCCGCTGATCGGGCCCCGCACCCTGGAGCAGTACGAGGCCGCGCTCCCGGCGCTGGAACTCACGCTCTCCGCCGAGCTGCTCGCTCGTCTGGACGCCGCCGGGGCGTGAGCGGGAGGCCGCCGGCCGTCGTCTGCGGGGACCCGGCCCGTCCGGTACCGCAACAGCGACCGGCCAGGCGGTCCGTGGCGGGGGGGGACGCGCGGGAGGAGGACGCGGACCGCAGGGGGGTTTCAGTCCTCCCCCTCCACCTCGGCCTTCGCCAGCAGCTCCCGCAGCAGTTGCTCCTCCGCGGCCGAGAGGCCCGTCACGAAGCGCGCGAGCACCGCCTCGCGGTCGCGTTCGCCGTCCAGGACCCTGCGCATGCGCAGGGCGGCGAGCCCCGCCTGGTCGGCGACGGCGGTCCACTCGAAGGACCGGCCGGCCCGCTCCCGGGAGACCGCGCCCTTGGCGTGCAGGCGCGTCAGGATGGTGATCACGGTCGTGTACGCGAGGTCGCCGCCGAGCCGTTCCTGGACGAGACCGGCGGTGACGGGCCGGTCCGACGACCGCAGCGCGGCCAGGACCAGGGCCTCCAGCTCGCCCTGGCCGCGCCGCCGCTGGACGGGTCCGGCGCCACCCGGGTCCCGGTCGCCCGTCCCGTGGTCAGCCATCCCGTCGACCTCCCGGCCCGCTTCGAAGTTCCGCAGCCCCGGGTTCGCCCGCGTACGGGGCGCGGGGGCGGTCCATCGTACTCATCCGGAACCCGCCGATCGGCGTCCCGCCGCCGTCCACCGGGGCGTGGACGCGCCGTCCGGCGCGCGACCCATGACAGGGAAACGGCGCCCGAGGACGGGGGCTCACGCCCCGTTCCCTTCACCTTCTACGCCCCTGTAGATTCGTGCCCACGACTCGGGGAAAGGACACGACATGGGTGTGAGTCTGGCCAAGGGCGGCAACGTCTCGCTGAGCAAGGAGGCCCCCGGACTGACCGCGGTGCTGGTGGGTCTGGGCTGGGACGTACGGACGACCACGGGCGCCGACTACGACCTCGACGCGAGCGCCCTCCTGCTGAACGACACCGGCAAGGTCGTCTCCGACCGGCACTTCGTCTTCTACAACAACCTCACCAGCCCGGACGGTTCGGTCGAGCACACCGGCGACAACCTGACCGGCGAGGGCGACGGCGACGACGAGTCGATCAAGGTCGACCTGTCCGCCGTGCCGGCGGACATCGGCCGCATCGTCTTCCCGGTCTCCATCCACGACGCCGACAACCGCGGCCAGAGCTTCGGCCAGGTTCGCAACGCCTTCATCCGCGTGGTCAACCAGTCCGGCGGCGCGGAGCTCGCGCGGTACGACCTCTCCGAGGACGCCGCCACCGAGACCGCCATGATCTTCGGCGAGCTCTACCGGCACGGCGCGGAGTGGAAGTTCCGCGCGGTCGGGCAGGGGTACGCCTCCGGACTCGCCGGGATCGCCGCCGACTTCGGGGTCAACGTCTGACGTCGGCACCCCGACCCCTCCCGTACCGCCCGCCGCTCGGGCCCGGACAGGGCCCACGGCCCGCTCACCCCGACCCGGAAACGGAGCCCACGTGTTCGGCATCAGCGAGATCGCGATCCTCCTGATCGTCGTCATCGCCCTCCTCGGCGCCAGGAAGCTGCCCGAGCTCGCACGGAACGCCGGCAAGGCCGCGCGGATCCTCAAGAGCGAGACGCGGGCGATGAAGGACGACGGCGCGGCGCAGGAGCCGCGGGCCGTGTACGAGGTCACCACGCCCCGGCCGACGGGGAGTGGCACCGCGGCGTCCGCGGCCACGCCGCCGGGGACACCCGGCTCCCCCGAGGGCGGGCCGGCCGGGCACTGAACCGCGCCAGAGCCTCGGGGCGGCGGGCCCGAGGCGGGTCAGGACGTCCCGGTGGGGTGGTCCAGCAGGCGGGTGAGCAGCCGCACGAACTGGTCGCGTTCGGCCGGGCTCAGCGGCGCGAGCAGTTCGTCGTGGAGGTCGTCCAGGACCTTGTCGAGAAGGCGCAGTTGCCGGCGGCCCTCGGCGGAGATCGTGATGATGTTGCGGCGCTTGTCGTCGGGGTCCGGCGCCCGCTCGACGAAGTGACGCCCGGCCAGCTCGTTGAGCACGCCGACCATGTCACTGCGGTAGATGTCGGTGCGCCGGCTCAGTTCCGCCTGGCTGCACGGGCCCTGGTCCTGCAGCGAGGCGAGCACGGCGTAGTGCCACTTGCGGGCGTCGGCCCCGGCCAGCCCCTCGTTGACCAGCCGGTCCGACCGCGTGGACAGCAGCGACAGCAGCCGGCTCGCCCGTCGACGGAGTCTGTTGGGCGTCCGGGGCGCGCCGCCTTCGGGCCTGGCCGCGGCTTCGGGTCTGGTCACGGCGCTCACCCTACCCGTTCCGTTAGTCCGACTACCGATGTACGTTCTCCGGCGTCGCCCCCTTCCGGGGCACCTCCTGCGTGACCACGTCGAGCGGGACGCGACGGAACGCGATCGACTCGTACGGATGCCGCGTTCCGGTCTCGTACAGCAGGCCGACGGTCTCCGTGTCCGCCCGCACCAGGTCCGAGTAGGCGGCCGGGCGCGGGGAGAGGGTGAGGACGCGGGTGGCCGAACGTCCACCGTCCGTACTGCGCCAGATCGCCATCCGCGCACGAACGTCCGGTAAGGACGGGCCCGAGAACAGCAGGACGTCACCACGGCTGCCGGCGTCGTCGCCACGATGCCCCAGGTGCAGCACGCTGCCCTGGACGACCGGCATCGCGGCGAGCGCGGGCTGTGGCGCGTAGGGCCGGTCCAGTGAGGCTCCGCCGTCGGAGGAGACGGCGGCGGCCCGGTTGCCCGGGCTCGTTCCGTGCTGGTCCCGCGCCGTGAAGTAGAGCCTTCCGTCGTCGAGTTGGACGGCCGATGACTCGTTGGCGTTGACGAAGCCGTCGTGGTCGTCGTCCACGTAGCCGACCGACCACGACCGGCCGCCGTCGTCGCTGTACAGCGCGTGCGCGCCGTAGTAGCGGGGTTCGCGTCCGGTGTCCGGCGAGCCCGCGGGGGGCGCGACGGAGTGGTTGGCCGGGACGAGGAGACGGCCGGCGCGGGCGCCCCGGGTCAGGGCGAGCGCGTGGCCCGGGCCGGTGGCGTACCACCGCCATCCGGGTCTCGTGACCGCCGAGGTGATCTCGCGGGGCGCGGTGAAGGACCGTCCGTCGTCCCGGCTGCGCTGGACGAACACCCGCCGGCCCCGGTCGGGGCCGGCCCGGCCGGCGAGGATCTGCGCCTCCGTCACCGCGCCGTCGTTGTACGAGGAGACGAGGACCACGTCACCGGTGGAGGGATCGACCACCGGCGCCGGATTGCCCCGGGTGTCCCCCCGGCCCGCCGCGACGACGCGCACCGGGTCCCAGCCGCAGCCCCCGTCCGTCGACCTGCGCACGACGATGTCGACGGCGCCGCTGTCGCCCGTCCCGTCGCGCCGCCCTTCGGCGAACGCGAGCAGGGCCCCCGCGCGCGTACGGACCACGGCGGGGATGCGATAGGCGGGGTAACCGCCGACGCCGGCGACGTACGGGACGGACGAGGCGCAGCCGGGTGCCGGGGCCGGTCCGGCCGGGGGAGCCTCGGGGCGGGCGCCCGTCCGGGCGAGGAGTCCGCCGACGAGCAGCGCCGACACCACCGCTCCGGCCGACGAGAGCCGCCACCACCGCACCGCGCGCCCCATCCGCTCTCCCCCTGCCGGGCGGCCCGGCCCTCGTGCGCCACGGACCGGGATCGCGGGCGGCCGGCCCGCGGTCCGCACGAACGGTGCCGCAGTGGAGCGGCCGAGGCCCCACGGGGGCGTCGACGCGTGCGGCCCGGCGGGTGAAGAGGAGGTGAACCCGACGAACGCGGGCGCGCTACGCCGCCGTGTCCCCCTGCTCCCCCGCCGGCGCGTCGGCCGCGTACGGGTGGACGTAGCGGTCCTCGTGGAAGGGCGTGAACCAGGTCGCGAAGGCCATCGGGGTGATGCCGAGCGACTCCGCCGCCGGGTCCTCGTCTATGCCGTCCATCGAGTCGTCGTAGAGCCACTCGAAGTCCCGGTCCTCGTAGACCCCGGCGGCGAAGACCTCCAGCGCGGCGACGACGCCGTCGTCCAGGAGGTCGTAGAGGTCGAGCGTGATGTGCGCCTGCTCCAGCAGCAGTTTGAGGACGAGTTGCTCGGCGACGCAGCCGAGCCGGCGGAAGCCGCCGTCGGTGAAGCGGGTGGTGAGGGCCACGGCGGTCACCAGGAAGCGGCGGGCGAACCGTTCGTCGTACTGGAGCGCGTAGCGGGGCGGCAGGTCACCGAGGTGCCACAGGTGCCCTTCGCAGGCGGCGGCGTTCGCGTCCTCCTCGGCCAGGACCTGGACATCGTCGAAGAGCTCGTCGACGAGGAGTTCCGCGGCGTGCACGATCGCCCCCGCCGCGACCTCGGCACTCTCCGGGGACACCCCGGCGGTCGCGCTGCCCGCCGCGCCGCCGCGGTCGGCTCCGGGCTCCCCGACGGTTTCGGCGACGGCCGCCGTACCGCCGCGCGGAGCGCCGGCGTCGGCCTCGCCCCGGGTCGGCCCCGGCTCGGGCGGGCGGACCCCGAAGGCCTCCGGCCCGAAGGAGCGCAGCCGGCCGGAGGCCGCGCGGAATCCGGCCCGGTGGTCCGTGCCGTCGGCCGCCCGCTCGGCGGCCGACGCGGCGCCGGCCGTGTGCCGGGCCCGGCGGGCCTCCAGGTCGCTCGGCGGCGCGTCCGGCCCCTCGGCCGCCTCCAGGCTCTCGCGGGCACGGTCGGTGTGCAGCTTCACCTCGCTGCTGCGGACCACCCAGTCGGCCAGCAGCTCCGAACGGTCCAGCACCTCCTCCGTCACGGAGCCGACCGCGTCCTCCGCCAGTTCCAGCGACGTCGCGTCGACGAACACCTGCAGCACCGCGCCGCTCGGATGGACCTCCACGAGCGTGTCGATGAGGTCCACCTCCGTGCCGTCGGGTCCCTCGATCCCGGCCACCGCGTCGAATCCCTGCCGGAGGAGCGCGGTCGCCCCCACCCGATGCAGTTCGTCCAGTTCCGGAGCGCCCTCCGGCGTGTGCGTTTCCACCGTCACGACATAGGTCACGACGGCAAGCCTGCCAGGCCCGACCCACCGGTAACGGGCGAACGGGCAAGCCGGAAAGCCCACATGACCGACAGTCGCCCCCGCCCCGCGTCCGGGTGGCCGGATCACCGGCAGAGGGCCGCGATCCGGGCGATCGCCGGTGGGATCCGGGCGCCGCCGATACGGTGGATGCCGTGATCGAATCGATTCTTCCCACGGGCACGGCGGTCTCCGAGGCGTTCGGGGACTCGGCGGAGGCGACCCTGTACCCCGGCGAGGAGGAGTTCATCGCACGGGCGGTGGAGGCACGCCGCCGCGAGTTCACCACCACCCGGCACTGCGCCCGGCTCGCCCTGCGCGATCTCGGGTACGAGCCGGTGGCGATCCCGAGCGGCGAGAAGCGCGAACCGGTCTGGCCGACGGGGGTCGTCGGCGCGCTGACGCACTGCCTCGGATACCGGGCGGCCGCGCTGGCCCGGGCGGAGGACGTCGTCTCCCTGGGCATCGACGCGGAACCCCATCTCCCGCTGCCCGAAGGCGTTCTGGGATCCGTCTCCCGGTCCGAGGAGCGCGAGCGGATCGCGGAGCTGACGGCGTACGTGCCCGAAGTGCACTGGGACCGCCTGCTGTTCAGTGCGAAGGAGTCCGTCTACAAGGCGTGGTTCCCGCTGGCCCGCCGCTGGCTGGACTTCTCCGAGGCGACCCTGGAGTTCGATCCGTCCGGTCGCGCCTTCCACGCGACGCTCCACCAGGAGGGCCCGCCGGTGGACGGGCGGCCCCTCACCTCGATGAGCGGGCGCTGGCTCGTCGACAACGGCCTGATCACGACGGCGGTCGCCGTCGTCCGCTGAACGCTCGGCTCTCGTCGGCCTCGTCGGCCGGCGGGTTCCAGTGCCGGGGCAGCTCGGCCCCGCAGGGCGCGCAGACGTAGTCGTCCTCGCGCACGACGTTCAGCTGCGCGCAGCGGGGACAGCGCCGGAAGACGACGACGTGGTCGAAGCCCCCGTCGTGGGCGAGGCCCGCGCGGTCGAGGGCGAGGGCGACCGAGTCCCAGGAGTCGGCGTCGGGACAGTAGCCGGTCGACTGGTTGCTGATCTCGACGGCCCGCAGCCCTTCGGGCCCCTCGGCGAAAGCGACCTCACCGGCCGCGCGCACCAGCGCACGGCGCCCGGCGCACGCGACGTGCTCGCTGCGCCGTGGCGCGAGCAGGAGCACGCCGTCCTCGTCGACGACGTAAGTGAAGGGTTCGGCGAGATCCGCGCGGCTCTGCCCGGCGAGCCAGGCCGCGAGGTCCGCTGGGCGGGAGATCGGGCTGCCCGTGCGCCGCTCGGGGGCCGCGGCCCTGATCTCCGGGGGTCCGACGTATCCGTAGCGGCGCGGCTCCGCCGAGGAGATCACGATCCACGGGCGCAGCGTCCGCACGCCGGGACCGGACAGGCGCACCTTCGCCGCGCAGGGCGGGGTGACGGAGTCGACCGGCCGGCCGTGGAAGTCGATGTCCTCGAGGACGAGGGTGTCGCCGTCGAAACGGTCGCCGACCCGGGGTTCGCCGCCGACGCAGCGCACGACGCACCCGGCCGTCTCGGGCGCCGGCCTCGCCTCCCCCGCCGGCCACCGCCCGGTCGTGGGCGGCCCGCCGTCCCCGTACCGCGCCACCTCCAGGATCTGGAGGGCACCACCCCGTAGGTCCACGGGCCGCACCTTAGGGGGCCGTCCCGGGTGTACGCGACCGGACCTCCCTTCCAGGCTACTGGCATCATGGCACTGAGTGTGTTTTGCTGAGGGTACTCAGTGCCAAAAGCCTTCAAGGGGAGCTCCAGATCATGGGCAAGGACTTCGACCTGTATCGCCTGTCCGAGGAGCACGACATGCTCCGGGAGACGGTCCGTGCGCTGGCGGAGGCGAAGATCGCGCCGTTCGCCGCCGCGGTGGACGAGGAGGGGCGGTTCCCCCAGGAGGCGCTGGACGCGTTGGTGGCGGCGGATCTGCACGCGGTGCACGTGCCGGAGACGTACGGGGGTGCGGGCGCGGACGCGCTGGCGACGGTGATCGTGATCGAGGAGGTCGCGCGGGCGTGCGGCAGCTCGTCGTTGATCCCGGCGGTGAACAAGCTCGGGTCGCTGCCGGTGGTGCTGTCGGGTTCGGAGGAGCTGAAGGCGAAGTACCTCGGGCCGCTGGCCAAGGGTGACGCGATGTTCTCCTACGCGCTGTCGGAGCCGGACGCGGGTTCGGACGCGGCGGGCATGAAGACGCGTGCGGTGCGGGACGGGGACTTCTGGGTCCTCAACGGGGTGAAGCGGTGGATCACCAACGCCGGGGTGTCGGAGTTCTACACGGTGATGGCGGTCACCGACCCGGAGAAGCGGTCCAAGGGCATCAGCGCGTTCGTGGTGGAGAAGTCCGACGAGGGCGTCTCCTTCGGTGCGCCGGAGAAGAAGCTCGGCATCAAGGGCTCCCCGACCCGTGAGGTCTACCTGGACAACGTGCGGATCCCCGCGGACCGGATGATCGGCGCGGAGGGCACCGGGTTCGCCACCGCGATGAAGACGCTGGACCACACCCGGATCACGATCGCCGCCCAGGCCATCGGCATCGCGCAGGGCGCCCTCGACTACGCCAAGGGCTACGTCCAGGAGCGCAGGCAGTTCGGCAAGCCGATCGCCGAGTTCCAGGGCGTGCAGTTCATGCTCGCCGACATGGCCATGAAGCTGGAGGCGGCCCGGCAGCTCACCTACGCGGCCGCGGCGAAGTCCGAGCGGGTCGACGGCGACCTGACCTTCTTCGGTGCCGCCGCCAAGTGCTTCGCCTCCGACGTCGCGATGGAGGTCACCACCGACGCCGTCCAGCTCCTCGGCGGCTACGGCTACACCCGTGACTACCCCGTCGAGCGCATGATGCGCGACGCCAAGATCACCCAGATCTACGAAGGCACCAACCAGGTCCAGCGCATCGTCATGGCCCGCAACCTCCCGTAATCGTCTGCCACTTGAAAGGAGCCAGGCCGTGACCCTGAGGATCGCTGTCTGTGTGAAGTACGTTCCCGACGCCACGGGCGACCGCGGTTTCGCCGATGACCTGACCGTCGACCGCGACGAGGTCGACGGCCTCCTCTCGGAGCTGGACGAGTACGCCGTCGAGCAGGCGCTCCAGATCTCCGAGGAGTCCGACGACGCCGAGGTCACCGTCGTGACCGTCGGCCCCGACGACGCCAAGGACGCGCTGCGCAAGGCGCTGTCGATGGGCGCCGACAAGGCCGTCCACGTCAACGACGACGACATCCACGGTTCCGACGTCTTCGGCACCTCGGCGATCCTCGCCAAGGCGCTGGAGAAGACGGGCTTCGACCTGGTCGTGTGCGGCATGGCGTCCACCGACGGCGGCATGGGCGTGCTGCCCGCGCTGCTCGCCGAGCGCCTCGGCCTGCCCCAGGTGACGCTGCTGTCGGAGCTCTCCGTGGCGGACGGCCTGGTCAAGGGCCGTCGTGACGGCGACGCCGCCACCGAGCAGCTGGAGGCCCCGCTGCCGGCCGTCGTCTCCGTCACCGACCAGTCCGGCGAGGCCCGTTACCCCTCGTTCAAGGGGATCATGGCGGCCAAGAAGAAGCCGGTCGAGGAGCTGGACCTGGACGACCTCGGCATCGACGCCGACGAGGTCGGTCTGGCCGGGTCCTGGACCCTGGTGGACTCGGCCGCGGCGCGCCCGGCCCGTACCGCCGGCACGATCGTCACGGACGAGGGGGACGGCGGCAAGCAGCTCGCCGCGTTCCTCGCCACGCAGAAGTTCATCTGACCGTCACCGTTCACCGTTTCAGGAGCAATGAATCATGGCTGAGATCCTGGTTCTCGTGGACCACGCCGACGGTGCGGTCCGCAAGCCGGCCCTCGAACTGCTGACCCTGGCCCGCCGGATCGGCGAGCCCACCGCCGTCGTCCTCGGCGCCGGTGAGGCCGCGGCGGCCATCGCCGCCAAGGCCGGCGAGTACGGCGCGGCCACCGTCTGCGTCGCGGACGCCGCCGAGTTCACCGAGCAGCTCGTCGTGCCGAAGGTCGACGCGCTCACGCAGATCGCCAAGGACAGGGGCGTCGCCGCCGTCCTCGTGACCTCCTCCGGGGAGGGCAAGGAGGTCGCCGCGCGGGTGGCCCTGCGCCTCGGCTCGGGCCTCATCACCGACGCCGTCGAGCTGGAGGCGGGCGAGAACGGCCCGGTCGCCACGCAGTCCGTCTTCGCCGCCTCGTACCAGGTGAAGTCGACCGTCTCGCACGGCGTCCCGGTCGTCACCGTCAAGCCCAACTCCGCCGCCCCGGAGGCCGCCCCGGCCGCCGGCACGGTCGAGAACGTGACCGTCGCCTTCACCGGCAACGCCGCCAAGGTCGTCTCGCGGACCCCGCGCGTCTCCACCGGGCGCCCCGAGCTGACCGAGTCCGCGATCGTCGTCTCCGGCGGCCGTGGCGTCGGTGCGGCCGAGGGCTTCGAGGTCGTCGAGAAGCTCGCCGACTCGCTCGGTGCCGCCGTCGGCGCCTCGCGCGCCGCGGTCGACGCGGGCTGGTACCCGCACTCCAACCAGGTGGGCCAGACCGGCAAGCAGGTCTCGCCGCAGCTGTACGTCGCGGCGGGCATCTCCGGCGCGATCCAGCACCGCGCGGGCATGCAGACCTCGAAGACGATCGTCGCGGTCAACAAGGACCCGGAGGCCCCGATCTTCGACCTGGTCGACTACGGCGTGGTCGGCGACCTGTTCGCCGTCCTGCCGCAGCTGACGGACGAGATCGGCGCCCGCTGACCGGAGTTCGCCGAGGAACGGCCCGCAGGTCCGGTCAGGACCCGCGGGCCGTTCCCGTACCGGGGCCGCGCAGGGACATGAGCCCGTGCCGCAGGACATGAGAAAGGGCCGGTCAGTGGCACCCCGTGCCACCTTCCGGCCCTTTTCGCGCCCGGTCAGATCCAGCCGTCGAGCGGGACCTCTTCACAGAGACGGACGACCGGCTGCGCCGGCACGGTGCCGCCCGAGGAGAGTCTGACGCGCACCCCGGGGCGCACCGCGTGCAGCGGGCCGTCGACCCGGCAGCGGACCACGAAGCCCTCCGCCATGTGCACCGGCCAGAGATCCGCCTCGGCGGCGGTGACCCCGCGGCGCACGGTGATCACGCCCTCGCCCTCGCTGAGTTCGGGCGTCAGGTCGGTCGACCCGCAGGTCGGACAGAGCAGTCTCTGGAACGTCGTGGTGTGGCACCAGCAGCAGCGCTGGAAGTAGAGCTCGGCGCCGGCGGCCGATTCCTCGGTCCGGACGGCGCCGCCGTTCCTCAGTCCCATCTGGAACACGATGCCTTCTCCTTGCACTCGGCGGCTCAACCGTGCATGGAGTCAATCTATGGCACTGAGTGCCATGGAATAAAGACCTGGGGAGACCTGCGTTCCCCGTCGTGATGACACTGAGACCCCTGGGGTACCGCGACCACCCTCACGGCCGCGGCGCGGGTGCCGTACTCAGCTCCCGCCGATGCTCGATTCCACCTCGCGCACCACCCGCCACATGGGCGTCGAGCGCTTGGTGATGACGACGACCACGTCCTCGGTCTCCTCGCCGGCCGCGGCGCCCTGCGGGTGGCCGTCCGGGCTCCAGGTGTCCCGTACGAACTCCAGCGCCCGGTCGACCTCGGCCAGCGGATCCCCCTCGCCGCCGGAACGGAGCCAGTGCCGCAGCGCGTGGTTGTGGGCGGCGACCACACCGGCCGCGGCCACGTTGGCCCGCAGGGTGCCGTCGCGGCGGTCCGCGTAGCGGGTGCGGAGGTAGTCGCCGAGGGTCTTCTCGTACCGCCAGACGACCGACAGTTCGTACGTCCGCAGGCCCGCCACCTCACGGGTGAGGCGGTAGCGCTGCACGGAGAACGTGGGGTTCTCGGCGTACATCCGCATGACGAGGCGGGCGGCGTCGCAGACCCGGCCGATGGGGTCGTCGGTGTCCTCGCTGGCGGCCAGGAACTCGGTCATGTCGGCGAGGCACTGCTCGTGGTCGGGGAAGACCACGTCCTCCTTGGACGGGAAGTAGCGGAAGAAGGAGCGCCGTCCGACCCCGGCCGTGCGGACGATGTCGTCGACGGTGGTCTGTTCGTACCCCCGCTCCAGGAAGAGCTGGAAGGCCGCGGCGATGAGGGATTCCCGCATCCCGGGCTTCGCGGAGTTCGTGGACGCTGTTCCCGTTCCCATGGGCCCGAACCTAGCACCCGGGCACCATGATCACGGCACTTGGTGCCAGCCAAAGCTGGCACCAAGTGCTATCGATCAGCCGGCTCCGTGGGCCGCGGCCTCAGCGGGCCGCCATGCGCAGGGCGCCGTCCATCCGGATCGTCTCGCCGTTGAGGTAGTCGTGCTCGGCGACCATGGTGACGAGCCGGGCGTACTCCTCCGGGCGGGCCAGACGCTGCGGGAAGGTGACGCTCGCGCCGAGCCCGGCCCGGACCTCCTCGCTGAATCCGGCCATCATCGGGGTGTCCACGATGCCGGGGGCGATGGTGACGACCCGGATGCCGAACTGGGCGAGGTCACGGGCGGCCGTGACGGTCATGCCGGCGACGCCCGCCTTGGAGGCGGCGTACGCGATCTGCCCGACCTGGCCCTCGAAGGCGGCGATGGAGGCGGTGTTGACGACCAGCCCGCGCTGGCCGTGCTCGTCGGGCTCCTGGCGGGCGATGGCCTCGGAGGCCAGGCGCATCACGTTGAAGGTGCCGAGCAGGTTGACGTTCAGGACCGCGCGGAAGAGGTCCAGGTCGTGCGGGCCCTTGCGGCCGAGGACCCGGGCGGAGGGCGCGATCCCGGCGCAGTTGACGGCGAGCCGCAGCTCGGCCCCGTCGGCCTCGATCCGGGCCAGGGCCTCGCGGACCGGACCCTCCTCGGTGACGTCGGCGGAGAGCAGGGTGACGCCGTCGGGCTGCGGACCGGCGGCGACGACCGCCTTGTCCAGGTCCAGGCCGTAGACGGTGGCGCCGCGGGCGGCGAGTGCGGCGGCCGTGGCGGCGCCGAGACCCGACGCCGCGCCGGTGACGAGCGCGGCGGAACCGGCGATGTCCATGGAACTCCTCGATCGTGTACGGATGGTCGGCTGGTGTCGTGCGTCAGCGGGCGAGGCCGCGGCTGATCACCAGCCGCTGGATCTGGTTGGTCCCCTCGAAGATCTGCATGATCTTCGCCTCGCGCATGTAACGCTCGACCGGGAAGTCACGGGTGTACCCGTACCCGCCCAGGACCTGTACCGCGTCCGTGGTCACCTTCATGGCGGCGTCGGTCGCGATCAGCTTGGCCGCGCTGGCCTGGCGGCTGAACGGGCGGCCGAGGTCGCGGCGGCGGGCGGCGTCGAGGTAGGTGGCGCGGGCGGAGTCGACGGCCGCGGCCATGTCGGCGAGGAGGAAGCCGAGGCCCTGGTGGTCGACGATCCGGCGGCCGAAGGTGGTGCGCTCGTTGGCGTAGTCGACGGCGGCGTCGAGGGCGGCCTGGGCCAGACCGGTGGCGCAGGCGGCGATGCCGAGCCGGCCGCAGTCGAGCGCGCTGAACGCGATCTGGAGGCCCTGGCCCTCGTCCCCGATGAGCCGGCCGGCGTCGAGCAGCGCGCCGTCCCAGTGGGCGGAGGTGGTCGGGACCGCCTGGAGGCCCATCTTGCGCTCGGGCTTGCCGAAGGAGAGGCCCTCCGCGCTGCCCGGGGCGAGGAAGCAGGAGACGCCGTGGCTGCCGGGGGCCGTCCGGGCGAAGAGGGAGTAGAAGCCGGCCTTGCCGCCGTGGGTGATCCACGCCTTGGTGCCGGTGACGCGGTACGCGGTGCCGTCGGCGGTGCGCTCGGCCTTGCAGGAGAGGGCGGCGGCGTCGGAGCCCGCCTGGGGCTCGGAGAGGCTGTATCCGCCGACCAGGTCGCCGGCGAGCATGGCGGGCAGCCAGCGCTGCTTCTGCTCGTCGGTGCCGAAGGAGTTCAGCGGGTGACAGGCGAGCGTGTGGACGCTGGTGGCGACGGCGACGGCCGCCCAGCGGGCCGCCAGCTCCTCCAGGACCTGGAGGTACACCTCGTACGGCTGGCCTCCGCCACCGAACTCCTCGGGGTACGCGAGGCCCAGCAGCCCCGCGTCGCCGAGGGTGGTGAACAGGCCCTCCGGGTACGTCTCGGCGGCCTCGTGTTCGTCCACGCGGGGAGAGAGCTCCTTGTCGGCGATCTCCCGGGTGAGGGCGATGAGGTCCGCTGCCTCGGGGGTGGGAAGCAGGCGGTCGACATCCATGGCGACTCCAGTGACACTCAGCACCGCTCGAAACGGTACTGGGGGCGGTACGGCAGTACCGTTGAGAGTAGCGCAGAACTGGGGCGCCGTAACCCCCGGAGCAGGCCGACCGGCATACTGTTCGGGTGATCGAGACCTCAGCCGCCGACGCGCCCAAGCTGACGGGCCGCGGCGCGGCCCGCCGGTCCGCCCTGTTCGAGGAGCTGGTGGCCCTCCTGGTCGGCGAGGGCTTCGCGCAGCTGACGCTGGACGATCTCGCCGCCCGCCTGCACTGCTCGAAGCGCACGCTGTACGGCCTGGCGGGCAGCAAGGAGCAGCTGGTCCGGGCGGCCGTCGTCCACTTCTTCCGGCGCGCGACCACCCGGGTCGAGTCGGTCCTCGCCGCCGAGACCGAGCCGGCCCGGCGCCTCGCCGCCTATCTGCGGGCCGTCTCGGCCGAGCTGGCCCCGGTCTCGCCGCAGTTCTTCGACGACGTGGCCGCCTTCGAACCGGCCGCCGAGGTGTACGAGCGCAACACGCGGGCGGCGGCGGGCCGCGTGCAGCAGCTGATCGAGGAGGGCGTGCGGGCGGGCGCCTTCCGCGAGGTGCACGTGACCTTCGCGGCCGACGTCATCGCCTCGGTCATGGTCCGCATCCAGCGGCGCCAGGTGGCGGCGACGACCGGACTCGCGGACGCCGAGGCGTACGAGCAGCTGGCGGAGCTGCTCCTGAACGGCCTGACCAAGGCGTAGCGGGAACCACCGGAAGGCGACCCGTTCGCCACGGGCGACCCGGTGGCGCGACCCGCGTCACCGGGACCGGGGCCTGTGCCCGTCCGCGGACGCCCGGTCCGGGACCAGGAGGCGTCCGTGGTCAGGGGACGGGGACGACCGGCGGGTCCGCCAGGCGCAGGAGCTCCAGGGCCTGGGCGGGGAACCACTCCCCCGCCCGCGGGTCGGCGATCCCCCGTTCGGGATCCAGCGGCCCCGCCGTGCCGCGCAGGCACTGTCCGTCGGACTCGCCGGGGATCTTGATCCAGAGACGGGCGTCGTGGAGCGGATCGCCGGTGGCGGTCGTGGGCGGGGCGCCGAGCCCTCGGCCGGGCGGATTGCACCAGTCCTGCGGATCGGTGTAGCGGCCGGCGGGCGGGGTCCAGGGACCCCGGCCGTTGCGGCTGGAGTCGGTGACGAAGTGCC
Source organism: Streptomyces sp. JL2001 (assembly GCF_050917515.1). Lineage (NCBI taxonomy): Bacteria > Bacillati > Actinomycetota > Actinomycetes > Kitasatosporales > Streptomycetaceae > Streptomyces > Streptomyces sp. JL2001. The sequence goes on from NZ_CP169421.1 coordinate 1,764,526, forward strand.
TCATCCGGTCCGTCGGCGTGGTGACGTGGGCGGCCAGCCAGGTCCGCGCCTGCGCGCGGGGCAGCGTACGGTCCGGGCACTCGGCGGGGTCGCCGCCGCCTTCGGCGTGGGCGAGGCAGGAGGCGACGAGCGTGCCGTACCAGGTCGTGTCGTCGTCGGTGCGGTGGTTGGAGACGTTCACGGCGAAGCCGGTGGCACGTCCGGCCCCGGCCTTCAGCAGGCGGGAGACGACGGTGGGGACCGAGTGCCAGGCTGAATGGCCGGCGTCCACGTAGACCCGGGTGGCGGGCAGGGGTTCGAGGGCGTCGACGGCCCGGGCGAGCGAGGCGTACCGCTCGGCGGTCCGGGAGCCGGCGGCGTCGTCCTGTCCGCACTCCGAGGGGAGCAGGGCCAGGCCGTCGGGCTCCAGGACCACCAGGGCCCGGTGGTCGCCGATGCCGCGGGCGACGGCCTCGGTCCACGCCGTGTACGCGGCCGCGCCGCTCGCACCGCCGGCGGAGTACTGGGCGCAGTCCCGCCCCGGGAGGTTGTAGAGCACGAGGACGGGAACGCTGCCGTCCTCCTTCGCGGCGGAGACGACCCCGCGCACCTCGCGCTCGGTGTCGGCGGGGGTCGCGTCGCCGAACCACACGGCCTGCGGGGTGCGCGTCATGGCGAGCAGGGCAGCGGCGGTGGACGCGTCGCCGCGGGCGACGAGGTCGCGGTGGTGGGCCCGGGCCGCGGCGGAGGGTTCGGGCGCGTACAGCCGCACGGGGGTCCCGGAGGGCACCGGGTCCTGGGCCGTGGGCGGTGTCCGCGCCGGCAGCAGGGCGACGAGTCCGAGGACGAGGGGGGCGAGGAGGGCGAGCGGCAGGGCGGCGCGTCGGCGCATGGGCCGTCCCTTCGTGCGCGTCACGGGATCGGGTCCCGTGACCGGAGTGCCCGGCTCCCGGGAGCGTTCCCCCCGAGCCTCACCCCCGGCCCGGCGGGCGTCAACCGCGCGAACGGCTGATCACGCGGCCGGCCGCCGTGGTTCGGGGCGACCCGTCAGGCGACCCGTCAGGCGACCCGTCAGGCGACCCGTCAGGCGACCGAACCTATCCGGCCGGCGGGCGGGCGCGGGCCGTCGTGGTGGATCGGGGTGTGCGCGCCGGCCAGGGAGGCGCCCGTGCCGCCGCGGCGGTCGGCCACGATCTCGGCGGCGATCGACAGCGCCGTCTCCTCCGGCGTGCGGGCGCCGAGGTCGAGTCCTATCGGGGAACGCAGCCGGGCCAGTTCGAGTTCGGTGACGCCGACCTCCCGCAGCCGCTTGTTGCGGTCCTCGTGGGTGCGGCGGGAACCCATCGCGCCGACGTAGGCGACGGGGAGCTTCAGGGCCGCTTCGAGGAGCGGCACGTCGAACTTGGCGTCGTGGGTCAGCACGCACAGGACCGTGCGGCCGTCGACCTCGGTCGACGCCAGGTAGCGGTGGGGCCATTCGACGACGATCTCGTCGGCCTCGGGGAACCGGGCCGGCGTCGCGAAGACGGGGCGGGCGTCGCACACGGTCACGTGGTAGCCGAGGAACTTCCCCACCCGCACGAGCGCCGAGGCGAAGTCGATGGCGCCGAAGACGATCATGCGCGGGGGCGGCACGGACGACTCGACCAGGAGGGTGAGCGGCTGCCCGCAGCGGCTGCCGTCCTCGCCGATCACGACGGTGCCGGTGCGGCCGCCGTCCAGCATCGCGCGGGCCTCGCCCGCCGCGGTGCGGTCCAGTTCGGGATGGCCGCCGAGACCGCCTTCGTACGACCCGTCCGGGCGGACCAGCAGGGCCCGCCCCATCAGGTCGGCGGGGCCCTCGACGATCCGGGCCAGGGCCGCCGCCTCGCCGGAGACGGCGGCTTCCAGGGCGGCGGGGTAGACCCCGCCGCGTACCGGGGTGACGAGGATGTCGATGATGCCACCGCAGGTCAGACCGACCGCGAAGGCGTCCTCGTCGCTGTATCCGAAGCGCTCGACGACGGTCTGGCCGTCCTCGAGCGCCTGCGTGCACAGGTCGTAGACCGCGCCCTCCACACAGCCCCCGGAGACCGAGCCGATCGCCGTGCCGTCACTGTCGACGGCGAGCGCGGCGCCGGGCTGCCGGGGCGCGCTCCCGCCGACCGCCACGACGGTGGCGACGGCGAACTCGCGTCCCTGCTCGACCCACCGGTGCAGCTCTTCGGCGATGTCCAGCATCTCGGTCTCCTCGGGTGGTGTGGGGAGGGCGGCGGTACGGGCGTCAGCTGACGCCGAGCCAGCTCTCGATCGGATGGATCGCGAAGTACACGATGAAGATCGCGGTCAGGCCCCACATGAAGGCGCCCACTTCGCGTGCCTTGCCCTGCGCCACCTTGATGACGGCGTAGGAGATGACGCCGGCCGCGACACCCGTGGTGATGGTGTAGGTGAACGGCATCAGGACCACGGTGAGGAACACCGGGATCGCGACGGAGCGGTCGCTCCAGTCGACGTGCTTGGCGTTCTGCATCATCATCGCGCCGATGACGACCAGGGCGGCGGAGGCGACCTCGGCCGGCACGATCGCGGTGAGCGGGGTGAAGAAGAGACAGGCCGCGAAGAACGCGCCGGTGACCACGGAGGCGAGACCCGTACGGGCTCCCTCTCCGACGCCGGTCGCCGACTCGACGAAGACGGTCTGGCCGGAGCCGCCGACGCCGCCGCCGAGGACGCCGCCGGCACCGTCGATGAACAGCGCCTTGGACAGGCCCGGCATCCGGCCCTGCTCGTCGGCGAGCTTGGCCTCGGAGCCGACGCCGATGATCGTGGCCATGGCGTCGAAGAAGCCCGCGAGCACCAGGGTGAAGACGATCATGGAGATGGTGATGTAGCCGACGTCGCCCCAGCCGCTGAAGGACACCTCGCCGATGAGCGAGAAGTCCGGCGCGGAGACGGCGCTGCCGTGCAGCTCCGGCGGGCCGGAGAACCAGGCGCCCGCCCCCTCCTTGGGGATGTCCGCGACCGCGTTGACGACCGCGGCGATCACCGTGCCGGCGACGATGCCGATGAGGATGGCGCCGGGGATGTTGCGGGACTGCAGGGCGAAGATCAGGAGCAGGGTGACCGCGAAGATCAGTACGGGCCAGCCCTGGAGCTCACCGGCCGGGCCGAGGGTGACCGGGCCTCCGCCGGGGGAAGGGTTCTCGTGCACGAAGCCGGCCTTCACGAAGCCGATGATCGCGATGAAGAGGCCGATGCCGATGGTGATCGCGTGCTTGATCGCCAGCGGGATCGCGTTCATGATCATCTCGCGCAGCCCGGTGACCACCAGAAGGCAGATCACCACACCGTAGGCCACACACATGGCCATCGCCTGGGGCCAGGTCATCACGGCGACGACCTGCGAGGAGAGCACACCGGAGACGCTGAGACCGGCTGCCAGGGCGAGGGGGACCTTGCCCCAGAAGCCCATCAGCAGGGTCGTCGCGGCGGCCGCCAGAGCGGTCGCCGTGATGAGTGCGGGCTGGCTGAGGACGTTGCCGTCCACGTCCTTGCCGCCGAGGATCAGGGGGTTGAGCAGGAGAATGTACGCCATCGCCATGAAGGTGGTGACGCCGCCGCGTATCTCCGTCGCGACGGTGGATCCTCTCTCCGAGATGTGAAAGTACCGGTCGAGCCAAGAGCGGCCGGCGGGGACGTTCGAGCCGGAGCCCGCGTCCTCCGAGGCGGTCTTGGGCTCCACTGACGACTGGGTCATGGGGCCTACTCCCAAGGTTCAAAGGGACACCCGCATCCGACGGGGAAGACGGAGGTGCTGCGGGATTTGGGATGGTGCGTTGGCTGCACGACCCGGGGGACGGCCCGAGACGAACGTGGACGGATCGGATCCATCCGGTGATTCGCGGTACTGCTGGTGATGCGGGTGATGCCGGGGATCGCTCCGGACGGCGCGGGCGGGGAAGTGTGACGTTCCCGGATGGCGCGCCGCCCGGAGAGTCCTACAAGGTGCCGGTGAGCGCCTCGGGGCGGACCGGCGTCTTGTTGAGCTCCAGACCCGTCGCCTGCCGGATCGCCGCGAGGACGGCCGGCGTGGACGAGAGGGTCGGGGCCTCGCCGAGTCCCCGCAGGCCGTAGGGCGCGTTGGGGTCGGCGAGTTCGAGCACGTCGACCGGGATGGTCGGCGTGTCGAGGATCGTCGGGATCAGGTAGTCCGTGAAGGAGGGGTTGCGCACCTTCGCGGTCTTCGGGTCCACGATGATCTCTTCCATCACCGCGACGCCCAGGCCCTGGGTGGTGCCACCCTGGATCTGGCCGACGACGGAGAGCATGTTGAGCGCCTTGCCGACGTCCTGGGCGGTGGCGAGCTCGATGACCTTCACCAGGCCGAGCTCGGTGTCCACCTCCACCACCGCGCGGTGCGCGGCGAAGGTGTACTGGACGTGGCCGTCGCCCTGACCGGTGACGAGGTCGAACGCCTGCGTCGGCCGGTGGCGGAACTCGAGCTCGATGTCGATCGTCTCGTTCTCCAGGACGTCCGCCAGCGAGGCGAGGACCTCGCCGCCGTCGGTCACGACCTTGCCGCTCTCCAGGACCAGCTCGGCGGTCGCCCACGCGGGGTGGTACGAGCCGAACTTCCGCCGGCCGATCTCCAGGACCCGCTCGCGGACGGCCTCGCAGGTGTTCTTCACCGCGCCGCCGGTCATGTACGTCTGCCGGGAGGCGGACGTCGAACCGGCGGAGCCGACCTGCGTGTCGGCCGGGTGGATGGTCACCTGCGTGACACCGAGCTCCGTACGGGCGATCTGGGCGTGCACGGTGACACCGCCCTGACCGACCTCGGCCATGGCCGTGTGGACCATCGCGACCGGCTCGCCGTTGATGACCTCCAGGCTCACCCGGGCGGTCGAGTAGTCGTCGAAGCCCTCGGAGAAGCCGACGTTCTTGATGCCGACGGCGTAGCCGACACCGCGGACGACGCCCTCGCCGTGCGTGGTGTTCGACAGGCCACCGGGCAGCGCGCGGACGTCCGCGCCCTCGCCGGCGGTCTCCCACTGGCGCTCCGGCGGCATCGGGCGGGCCTTGACCCGGCGCAGCAGCTCGGCGACCGGGGCCGGCGAGTCCACGACCTGGCCGGTCGGCATGATCGTGCCCTGCTCCATGGCGTTGAGCTGGCGGAACTCGACCGGGTCCATGTCCAGCTTCGCCGCGAGCTTGTCCATCTGCGCCTCGTAGGCGAAGCAGGCCTGGACGGCGCCGAAGCCGCGCATCGCGCCACAGGGCGGGTTGTTGGTGTAGAGCGCGATCGCCTCGATGTCGACGTCGTCGATGACGTACGGGCCGACGGAGAGGGAGGACGCGTTGCCGACGACGGCCGGGGAGGCCGAGGCGTAGGCGCCGCCGTCGAGCACGATCCGGCACTTCATGTGCGTGATCTTGCCGTCCTTGGTGGCCCCGTGCTCGTACCAGAGCTTCGCCGGGTGGCGGTGGACGTGGCCGAAGAAGGACTCGAAGCGGTTGTAGACGATCTTGACCGGCTTGCCGGTGCGCAGCGCCAGCAGGCAGGCGTGGATCTGCATCGAGATGTCCTCGCGGCCGCCGAAGGCACCGCCGACGCCGGAGAGCGTCATGCGCACCTTCTCCTCGGGCAGGCCGAGGACGGGGGCGATCTGCTTGAGGTCCGAGTGCAGCCACTGGGTGGCGACGTACAGGTCGACGCCACCGTCCTCGGCGGGTACGGCGAGGCCGGACTCCGGGCCGAGGAACGCCTGGTCCTGCATGCCGAAGACGTACTCGCCCTCGACGATCACGTCGGCCCTCTTGCGGGCCTCCGCCACGTCGCCGCGGATGATCGGCTGGCGGTGCACGATGTTGGGGTGCGGGACGTGACCGCTGTGGTGGTCGTCGCGGCCCTCGTGGATGAGCGGCGCGTCGGGGGCGAGGGCGGACGCCTCGTCGGTGACGAGCGGCAGCTCCCGGTAGTCGATCTTCACCTTGGCCGCGGCACGGCGGGCGGTCTCCGGGTGGTTCGCGGCGATCAGGGCCACCGGCTCGCCGTGGTGCCGCACCCGGCCGTTGGCGAGCACGGGGGTGTCCTGGATCTCCAGGCCGTAGTTCTTCATCGCGGCGGGCAGGTCGTCGTACGTGAGCACGGCGTACACGCCGGACATCGCGAGGGCCTCGGAGACGTCGATGGAGACGATCTCGGCGTGCGCGACGGTCGAGCGGAGGGTCTGGCCCCACAGCATGTCCTCGTGCCACATGTCCGAGGAGTAGGCGAACTCGCCGGTGACCTTGAGGGTGCCGTCCGGGCGGAGCGTGGACTCGCCGATGCCGCCCTGGTTGTGCTTCTGGGTGACGTTCGTCGGTGTGCCCGCCGGAGCGGTGCGCGTGTTCTGCGCCATGGTCAGACCGCCTCTCCCTGACGGGCGGCCGCCAGGCGGACCGCGTCGAGGATCTTCTCGTAGCCCGTGCAGCGGCAGAGGTTGCCGGACAGGGCCTCCCTGATGTCCTGGTCGGACGGGTCGCTCTGCCGCTCCAGGAGCTCGTCGGCGGCGATCAGCAGACCCGGCGTGCAGAAGCCGCACTGGACGGCGCCGGCGTCGATGAACGCCTGCTGGATCGGGGAGAGTTCCACGCCCTCGCCGGTCTGCGAGTCCTGACCGGCCCGCGAGCCGGACTCGCCCTGCGAGGGACGCGCCTCCCACTTCCGGGCGGTGTCGAGCGAGGTGCCGCAGGCGCCGGTGGCGCAGCCGCCGTGGCCGGCGTGCTCCTCGCGCTGCTTGGCGAAGTCGGCGAGGCCCTCGACGGTGACGACGTCGCGGCCCTCGACCTGGCCGGCGGCGACCAGGCAGGAACAGACCGGAACGCCGTCGAGGCGGACCGTGCAGGAACCGCATTCACCCTGCTCGCAGGCGTTCTTGGAGCCGGGCAGGCCCATCCGCTCACGCAGGACGTAGAGCAGGGACTCGCCCTCCCAGACGTCGTCGGCTTCCTGCGGACGACCGTTGACCGTGAAATTGACGCGCATGTCTATGCAGCTCCCTCAAGCGGGCGGCCGGTGCCGCGGTACTGCTCCCAGGTCCAGCCGAGCTGGCGGCGGGCCATGATGCCGACGGCGTGACGGCGGTACTTGGCGGTGCCTCGGACGTCGTCGATCGGGTTCGCCGCGCCCGAGCACAGGTCGGCGAACTGCTTGGCGATCGACGGGGTGATGATCTTGCCGCTCTCCCAGAAGCCGCCCTCCTCCAGCGCCGCGTTCAGGAAGGCCTCGGCCTCCTTGGCGCGGATCGGGGTCGGGGCCGCCGAACCGATGCCGGTACGGACGGTGCGGGTCTCCGGGTGGAGCGCGAGGCCGAAGGCGCAGACCGCGATGACCATCGCGTTGCGGGTGCCGACCTTGGAGTACTGCTGGGGACCGTCCGCCTTCTTGATGTGGACGGTCTTGATGAGCTCGTCGGGCTCCAGCGCGTTGCGCTTCACGCCCGTGTAGAACGCGTCGATCGGGATGAACCGGCTGCCTCGCACCGATTCGACCTCGACCTCGGCGCCCGCGGCGAGCAGCGCGGGGTGCGCGTCGCCGGCGGGGGACGCGGTGCCGAGGTTGCCGCCGACGCCGCCGCGGTTGCGGATCTGCGGGGAGGCGACCGTGTGCGAGGCGAGGGCCAGGCCCGGGAGCTCGGCCCGCAGGTGCTCCATGATCGCGGTGTACGGGACGGAGGCGCCGAGGCGCACGTTCTCCTCCCCGACCTCCCACTCGCTCAGCAGCTCGATACGGTTGAGGTCCAGGAGGTACTCGGGGCGCCGGTGGTCGAAGTTGATCTCGACCATGACGTCGGTGCCGCCTGCGATGGGCACGGCCGTGGGGTGCTCTGCCTTGGCGGCGAGCGCCTCCTCCCAGCTGGCGGGGCGAAGGAAGTCCATGGTGGCTCTCTTCTTGTGCTTCTAGTGGTCGGGGGTCCGTCGTACGGGCCCGGGGGGACGGCCGGCCCTCGACTTCGAATTCGTGTTCATGTGCTGTTCACGCGATGTGTGGCCTAGTACACAAGCCCGGCGCGGCGGGGTGCAGTCACCGAAAACATGAAGGAGTTGGCTGGTGACCTTCCTCGTCTTGTAGATTCGAACGAAAGGCGAGGCTCGGCAACCTCTCCGTTTTCCCCTGGAAACCCCGGCACCGGGCCACCGTCGACAACGCGACACTCTCCCGCGCCGCGGATCCTGGGGATCCACCTGTTTATGTCTTACCCACGAGTGACTGACGAGAAGGAACGGCGGCGACGAGATGCGGCTGCGCGCACTGCTGGAAACCGACGCGCTGGGGCTGCGCCTGCTCGGTGGTGAGGACGAGCTGGACCGCACCGTCCGCGGCGTGATGACGACGGACCTCAAGGACCCCAGCCGGTATCTGTCCGGGGGCGAGCTGGTCCTCACCGGACTCGCCTGGCTCCGCGAGCCGGCGGACGCCGAGCCGTTCGTACGGATCCTGGCCTCCGCCGGGGTCGCCGCCCTCGCGGCGGGCGAGGCGGAGCTCGGGGACATCCCCGACGACCTCGTCCAGGCGTGTTCTCGCCATCGTCTGCCGCTCTTCGCGGTGAACGAGTCCGTTGCGTTCGCGACGATCACCGAGCACGTTGTTCGACAGGTCTCCGGCGAGCGGGCCGGCGACCTGGCCGCCGTCGTGGACCGCCACCGGCGCCTGATGACCTCCGGCCCGACGGGCGGCGGTCCGGACGTGGTGCTCGACCTGCTCGGCTCCGACCTCGACCTGCGGGCCTGGGTCCTCTCCCCCACCGGTCGCCAGATCGCGGGGGCGGGGGAACCGCTGGACGGGAACCTCGCCGCGCGGCTGGCCGGCGAGCACCTGGCCGCCACCCGGACCGGCCGGCGCGGCCCGCACCGGCTGAACGCCGCCGGGGCGACGTACTCGCTCTTCCCGATCCGCAACACCGGCCGCGGGGCCGCACCCGCCTCGCGGGACGTGCGGGAGACGGTGCTGTCCGACTGGCTGCTGGCCGTCGAGGCGGACGCCGGGGACTGGCCCGCGGCGCGGCTGGACCTGCTCCAGGGCGTCACCCAGCTGATCGCCGTGGAACGGGACCGGCGGGACGCGGCCCGCACGGTCCGGCGCCGGCTCGCCCAGGAGGTCCTCGAGCTGGTCCAGACGGGCGCGGCGCCGGCCGAGATCGCGGCCCGCCTGCGGGTGGCCGCGCCGGTCCTGCTGCCGGGCCTGGGCACCGCGCCGCACTGGCAGGTCGTCGTCGCCCGGGTGGAGTGGGAGCCCGAGGGCGCGGCCGGCCAGACGGTGGACGGCGGCCCGGTCGCCCAGGCGCTGCTGGAGGAGATCCTCGTCGACCCCGCGACCGTCGGACCGGACTCGGCCGACCGGATCGCCGTGGCCCACCACGGGGACGAGGCCATCGCCCTGGTCCCGCTGCCCGCGGGCCCGCTGCCGGACAGCGAGGACGAGGACCGGGGCACGAGCGCCGGTCTGCACGCGGACGTGCTCCTCGCGGGGGTGCGGGACCCCCTGTCGTCCGGCCTCGCCGACGACGGCCGCCTCACCCTGGGCGTCAGCGCCGCCGTCCACTCGGCGGAGGGCCTGCGCGGCGCGCTGGAGGAGGCCCGGCACGCACGCCGGGTCGCGGCCGCCCGCCCGGGCCGGGTCTGCGCGGCCGGCCATCACGAGCTGGCCTCGCACGTCCTGCTCCTCCCGTTCGTGCCCGACGACGTCCGCCGCGCCTTCACGGCCCGGCTGCTCGACCCGCTGCGGGACTACGACCGCCGGCACCGTGCGGAGCTGATCCCCACGCTGGATGCCTTCCTGGACTGCGACGGGTCCTGGACACGCTGTGCGACGCGACTCCACCTGCATGTGAACACCCTGCGCTACCGGGTCGGCAGGATCGAGCAACTCACCGGGCGGGACCTGTCGCGCCTCGAGGACAAGCTGGACTTCTTCCTGGCCCTGCGGATGAGCTGAGCCGGACCCGCCGCCCGGCCCGGCTTCCCGGGCCGGGCGCCGGGTGTTGGCCGCCACGGGGCGCCCGCGGTGCGGGACACGCGCGCCCGGCCCCGGGTGGCCCGGCCGCCGTTCCGCCGTCCTCCCCGCCACCCGTCCGGCCCAAGCGGGTGTCCTGGCCATCACGCCGGGAGCCCGGCGAGATCGCCAGGACGCTCCCCGACGCTGTCCCGGTCCTCACCCGGAAGACGGACACGGAGATTCATCTCTTCGAGCGAGGGCGCGGATCCCGCGCACGGGAAATCCGTCCCGCGCACGGCGCGGGACGAGAGCCCCCGGCTTTCCCGGAAGAGTCGGGAACCGCTCCGAATCGGCCCGTCCACCGGTCACATCGGGCCTTCCGTGTCCGTATACCGGATAAACACAAGGCACTTGTGAATTCATTCACCTGACCCCTTGGCCAGGCCCGCCCGTTCGTGCTGAGATTCCAGCCTCACTCAACAGCTCAATGGTGCGCTCGGGGAGGGCAATGTGGCGGACACCGCCATGTCTGGTTCCGAAACGACGGAGGGTGACGATCCGTCCCTTGCCTACGGCAAGGCGACCCCCATGGAGACGGCCATATGGCGGCTGCGTTCGCGCGGCTGCTGGACGGACGCCGCCGCGCTGCTCGCGCCCCGCGCGACCGAGCCGGCCGCGGCGCTCGAACGGGCCGCGCTGCTGATCGAGCGGTGTCTGTACACCGAGCAGGGCTGGGCCGAGGCGGACGAGGCGCTGCGGGCGGCCGAGGCGGTGGCCCAGAGCGACGAGGAGCGCGGGGCGGCGGCCTGCGAACGCGGCTACCTGGCCTACGCGTCGACCCTGCTCGGCGTCCGGGACCGGGCGGACGAGGCGCGGGCGGCGCTGGGCCGGGCCGCCGCGCTGATCAGCCCCTCGGCCGAGGGGCGGCCCCTGCTCGACTTCCGGCGCGGGCTGGTGGCCCAGAACCTCGGCGACTCCCCGGAAGCGGCCCGCGCGGCCTACCGTCGCGCCCACGCCGGGGCGACCGCCCAGGGCGACGCCCTGCTGCTGTCCTTCACCTGGCGTCACCTCGCCGGAATCGCCCTGCGCGAGGGCGAGTTGGCGGAGGCCCGGCACGGGTTCGCCGAGTCGCTGCGGATCCGGGAGGAGCTGGGCTACCTCGTCGGCACGGCGCCGGCGCTCACCGCGCTCGCCGACACCGAGACGGAACCCGAGGCCGGGCGGCTCCGGGAGGAGGCCCGCCGGCTGTTCCGGCTGCTCGGTGGTGTTCCCACCTGGCTGGCCGGACAACTGGCCGTCCCGCGCCCGGCCGTCTGAGGACGATCCGGGCCTCCCGGCGACCGGGGTGGCGGCGCGTCGGCCGATGACGCGTCGTCACCTCGTCCTGCCGGTGGGGTTCTTCACCCGTTCTCGTGGCCGGCCGGGTCCAGGCGGACCAGCACCTCGTCCATCCCGATCACCAGCGCGCCGTCCGGGGTGACCGCCACCGCGCGGACGGGCGGCCCCGGGCGGAAGGCCAGCCGGGTGCCGGAGTCGAGGTGGTGCAGTTCGACGAGCCCGTCGGCCCAGGCGACCGCGAGCGCCGGCCCGGCCGCGGTCGGCGTCGCGTGCAGGTCCACGACCGCCGCCTCCCGCGCGGTGAGCGGGCCCGGCTTGGGATCCTGGCCCGGGACCCAGACGCGGACCGTGCCGTCCGCGCCGCCGCTGCAGACGAAGGGCGTGGCCGTCTCGACGGCGGTCACCGCGGTGACGCGTCCGCTGTGCAGCGCCGCCTGGTGAACGCCCGTCAGACCGAAGGCGTGTACGGAGCCGAGCCGGTCGCCGACCACCACCGAGCCGGCGATCGCCGCGAGCGCGGTGCCCGGGTGCCGGCTGAGGGTCGCCGTCACGGCCTCGGTGAGCCGTTCCAGATACGGCGGACGGGGGGCCGATCCCCGTACGGTGTGCAGCCGGCCGCGCTCGTCCAGGAGCAGGACGGCGCCGTCGGGTGCGGGCGCGAGGGCCTTGACCCGGCCGCCGGGGCTGGTGGCCGGTTCACCGACGGGATGGGCGTCGACGGGATCCAGCAGAGTGACGGTCTCGGTCGGGCCGGCCACGAGGAGCCCGCCCCGGCCCACGCCGAGGGAGGTCGCCGGGCCCGGCCAGGGCGGGGTCAGGTCGCCGCGGACCCGGGTCCACCGCACCCGCCACGGCGCGGCGGCCGCGAGCTCCGCGAGGGCCGGCCGGAGCCGGGGGTCCGCGCCGTCTCCGAGGGATCCGAGCAGGACGAGGGCGCGGTCGGCGGGGTCCTGGTCGCGGCTGAGGGACTGACCGGCGCGCAGCCAGGCGGCCCGCAGTCCGCCGTGTTCCTCTTCCGGGTCGGCGGCGTAGGCGGTGGTGACGCGCACCGGGTCGGCGGTGCAGACGGCGACGGGGTCGGCCGGGTCGGGTCCCGGCTCCGCCTCTCCCGGCCGGGGGCCGGCCGGTGCCGCCGCCCCGCCGTCCACGGACACCGTCGCGGCCCGCCGGGCGGTCAGCGGGCCGGGCGGCTGCGGACCGGTCTCGACGACCAGGCGGACGCGACCGGACTCGGCCAGTTCGGCGAGCAGTTCGGCGCAGGCGTCGGGTTCGGCGGCGGACTGCAGGTCCGTGAGGAGGAGCACGGCGCGGCGGGTCTCGGTGGTGGCGAGGACCCGGACCAGTTCCCCCGGGGTGCGGGCGACCACGCCGAGGCGGTTCGCCAGGGCCCAGGCGGCGCCGAGGGCGCTCTGTCCGGCGAGCGGCACGACCGCCCGTGACGGCCGCCGGCGGCGGCCGCCCGAGCGGGCGCCGTACGTGGCGAGCCAGGCCAGCAGGGCGGTCTTGCCGCGCTCCGGTCCGCCGGTGAGCAGACAGAGCCGCGGCGCGTCGGGGTCGGTCAGCCAGCCGAGCAGGGCGGCGGCGGCGGCCTCGGTGCCGGCGGGGGGCCGCTGTCCGCGGGGGGACCCGCTCACGGGTGCCCTCCCCCGGCCGTGCGCCGGGGAGATCCCCACCGCACCGGAATCGGAGTCGCGGACGGCATGGGACACCTCACGGACGGCGCTGCGCGAGCCGGCGTGCGGGCCGGCCGGCGGGACGGGCTGACGGCAACGACCTTAGTGGTCAGCCACCCGATCCGGTGAAGTGCTCGCGGACCAGGGACTGCACGACCGCCAGGTCCTGGGCGATCAGCGCGTCGAGCAGGGCGGTGTGCTCGGCCGCGTCGGCGACGAGGTCGCCGTGCCGGGTGACGGGGGCGCTCGTCAGCGGCCACTGGGAGCGGCGGTGCAGGTCGTCGGCGACGGCCAGCAGCTGTTCGTTGCCGGCCAGGGAGAGGACGGCACGGTGGAAGGCCCGGTCGGTCTCGGCGTAGTGGGCGCGGTCCCCGCGGGCCGCGGCCGCTCCGGTGGCTTCGGCGAGGGGCCGGAGCTCGGCCCAGCGGGCGGCCGGGACGGTGCGGGCCAGCCGCAGCATGACGGGGACCTCGATGAGCGCGCGGACCTCGGCGAGCTCGGCGAGCTCGCGGGGGGTCCGTTCGGTGACCCGGAAGCCCCGGTTCGGCACGACCTCGACGGCGCCCTCGATCGCGAGCTGCTGCATGGCCTCGCGCACGGGGGTCGCGGAGACGCCGAAGCGTTCGGCGAGGACGGGGGCGGAGTAGACCTCGCCAGGGACCAGTTCGCCGCCGACGAGGGCGGTGCGCAGTGCCTGCAGGATCTGGCCGCGGACGGAGTGGCGCTGGACCGGGCGCGGGAGGCGGGGCGCGGGCGGCTCGCAGTGGGTGTGCTCGCCGCGGGCCGCGCCCGAGGGCTCGGGGCGGGGTGCGGCGCCGCTCCCGCGCGCCTGCGCGGGGACGCGCGCGGCATCGTCGTACGGCGGGTACGGCTCCTCCGCCGCCCGCTCGCGCGCTCTGCCCTGCTCCACCCGGGTCCTCCTGCGGCTTCGTGCCGGACCCGGCTCGCGATACCAGGGCCCCCTGTGCACCATAGGCGGACAGGGCTGCAGTTCAAACATCGCACGCGTCGGGTAAGGTAAGGCTTACCTGCTAACGATCGCGATTCGGTGGTCCCGTATGGCCGTCCCCGCTCTGCTGCCCGCTCCCCTCACCTCGCCTGTCGCGGCCTCCTACGCCCGCCTCGGCGAGGTGTTCCCCGGTCTGCGGATAGACGAGCACGACGGGGACGAACCGATGCCGCGCGGCGGCGGCTGGGTCGGCGCCGACGAGCTCGGCGCGGGCGGTGCGGCTCTCGACGCCTTCCTGGCCTGGGACGACGCCCAGGTGCTCCGCGACTACGGCACGCAGGCCCGCCCGGACGTCGTCGCGAGCTTCGGCCTCCACCGCTACGCCTGGCCCGCCTGCCTCCTGGTCACCGTCCCCTGGTTCCTGCACCGCCGGGTGCCGCGCCTGCCCGCCCGCAACGTGGCCTTCCAGCGCGCGCTCGGACGGCTGGCCGTGCGCGTCGAGGAGTTCGCCTGCCTGCCCGGCGACCCCGCGGCCACCCTGCCGGGGGCCCGGGTCGTACCGGACGAGGAGGCGCTGCGCGCCGAGGTGCGCGCCTCGCTCGCCGAGCACTTCGAGGAGATCCTGTCCGGCTTCGGCTCCCGGATGCGCCGTGGACCGCGGGCACTGTGGGGCATGGCCACGGACGAGATCGTGGAGGGGCTCTGGTACATCGCGACCCTGCTCGGCGAGGAGCCGCGCGGGATGGCGGAGCTGGAGCTGCTCATGCCGGGCACGGCCAAGCCGTACGCCGGCGCGGCGGGCTTCCGCGAGCTCCCGGGCTCCGGTGCCGCCGGGGAGGAGCCGCGGGCGACCCGGGACCGGGCCACGTGCTGCTTCTTCTACACGCTGCGCCCCGAGGACACCTGTCTGACGTGTCCGCGCACCTGTGACGAGGAGCGGGTCCGGCGGCTCGCCGCGACCGCCTGACGGTCAAGCCACCCCCGCGGGTGGCTTGAAATCGAACGCAACTCCCTTCACCCGGTCGCCCGTTCGACCAGATCGCACCTATTCGCATGCCCTGCGGCCCCGATGGCGTGCTCTTGCCGTGAAACCCCCTGTGCGCCCTGCGAGGTCGGCCAGTATGGGCGGCCGAAAGGCCCTACTGCGATGCAAGGGACACCGCATGAGACTGACCGACATATCGCTGGACTGGCTGCTTCCGGGTGGCGTGATGGTGGCCGGAGTCCTGACGGCGGTGGCGGTGCTCGCGCGCGGCAAGCGCGCCGGTGACCAGGCCGCGGCCGAGGACTCCTGGGAACGGAGCGAGGAACGCCGCAGACGCAAGGAAGCCGTCTACGGGACCGCCTCCTACGTCCTTCTGTTCTGCTGTGCCGCGGTCGCCGCGGCCCTGTCCTTCCACGGACTCGTCGGCTTCGGCCGGCAGAACCTCAACCTCAGCGGGGGCTGGGAGTACCTCGTCCCCTTCGGGCTCGACGGCGCCGCCATGTTCTGCTCGGTGCTCGCCGTCCGCGAGGCCAGCCACGGTGACGCGGCGCTCGGCTCGCGCCTGCTGGTGTGGACCTTCGCCGGCGCGGCCGCCTGGTTCAACTGGGTCCACGCCCCCCGCGGTCTGGGACACGCGGGAGCCCCGCAGTTCTTCGCGGGCATGTCGCTGTCGGCGGCGGTCCTCTTCGACCGGGCCCTGAAGCAGACCCGCCGGGCGGCGCTGCGCGAGCAGGGCCTGGTGCCCCGCCCGTTGCCGCAGATCCGGATCGTGCGGTGGCTGCGCGCTCCCCGGGAGACGTTCGCCGCGTGGTCGCTCATGCTCCTGGAGAACGTGCGGACCCTGGACGAGGCGGTCGACGAGGTGCGCGAGGACCGGCGCGAGCGGCAGCAGAACCGCCTGCGCAGGCGCGATCAGGAGAAGCTCGACCGGGCGCGGCTGAAGGCGATCAGCCGGCAGCACCGGGCCTTCGGGCTCGGCCGCGGCGGCGGTCGTCAGGTGGAGGTGGCCGCTCTGGGCTCCGGCACCGGTTCCGCGACGTCCGCGGGGGCGGCCGTCGCGGAGCCCGCCATAGCGGACCCCGGACAGCTGCCGCTTCGACCCCGGCCCTCCCTCGCGGCCGTGAAGGGCGCTGAGTCCCGGACGGTGGATCTCACCGCCGAGGACGACACCCAGGCGCTGCCCCGGCTCGACTCCCTGGAGCGCAAGCTCAAGGACCTGGAGCAGCAGTTCGGCTGAGGTTCACCCTTCGCGCATCGCCCCGGACGGTGGGGCCGCCCGGTTCAGGCGGCCCCACCGTCCAGTTCGAACCACACCACCTTGCCCACGCCGTGGTCCTCCACCCCCCAGGAGTCGGCCAGCGCCTGGACCAGGACGAGCCCCCTGCCGTGCGTACCGTCGTCGGCGATCGGTACGCGCGGCGCGGGGAGCCCGGCCAGTCCGGAGACGTAGTCCCGGACCTCGACCCGGAGTCCGTCGGGAACCACGGTCGCGGTCACCACCGCGCCGTGCTCCGTATGGATCAGCGCGTTGGTCACCAGTTCGCTGGTCAGCAGCTCCGCCACGTCGGAGGCGCCCGGGCCGCCCCATTTCCGCAGCATCGCGCGCAAGGCGTGTCTGACCTCCGGCACCGCCGTGAGATCCGCACCTCCCAGCTTCTTCAGCAGTTGAGTCGGCTGTCCCGCCTCCCCGGCCATAACCCCCACCCACACGTCGGTACCACTTCACGGACTCCCTGCCTCGAACAGGCTCACGGGGATGCATGCCCCGCAGGCCCGTCCGCATTCATGCCGGACCGGCACCGAACGGGCGTGTCGGGGCATCTCCGGTCCGCGCGCCGGGGAAAGGGGGCGCGATGCGCCGGCTCAGGGGCAGCTGGAGCGGTAGTCGCCCGAGTCGGTGGAGCAGCTGTCGAAGCCGAGCCCGCCGTACGCGGCGTCGTTGCCGGCGACGCCGTCACGGGTGTCGAGGGTGTCGTTGCCCGCGTCCCCGTTGAGCCGGTCGTTGCCGCTCTGCCCGAACAGCCGGTCGGCGCCGTTGCCGCCGTTGACCAGGTCGTTGCCGCCGCCGCCGTGGACCGTGTCGTTGCCGCCACCGCCGTTGACGGTGTCGTTGCCGCTCAGCGCGCAGATCACGTCGTTGCCGAAGGTGCCGTTGAGGGTCTCGGTGGCGCTGGTTCCGATGATCGTGCAGCCGCGGGCGTTGTTGACGGTGGTGGCCGCGTTGGCGTTGTTGTTGGCCGGCACCGGGTCGGCCTCGACCGCCGCCGTCGCCACCCAGTCCGTCAGGGTGCCGGTGGCACGCGGCTCGGCCACCACCGTGACGGTGGCGGACGCGCCCGCGGCGAGGTCTCCCAGACGGCAGTTCATCGTGGTCGGGTTCACGGTGCACGGGCCGCCCCGGCTGGGCGTGGCCGAGAGCAGCGTGCCGGAGCCGCCGGTCAGGGTGTCGGAGATCGAGACGGCGGTCGCGGTCGTCGTGCTGTTGTTGGTGACCCGGATCGTGTACGTGGCCTGGTCGCCGATGCTGACGACGGCGGGACCGGTCTTGGTGACCGAGAGGTCCACGCTGGGCGGCGGGGGCGTCCCGCTGATCTGGTAGCGGGCCACCGCGTGGTTGTCGCTGCCGTTGCCGGCCATGACGATCTTGCCGTCGGGCTGGAGGGCGACCGCGCGGCCGTCGTCGAAGTTGCCCTCGAAGTCGGTCGTCACCCGGCCGTCGCCGCTGAATCCGGTGTCGAGGGAGCCGTCGGTGTTGTAGCGGGCGAGCGCGAAGTCGGAGTTGGCTGCCCCGGCGACGACGATCCTGCCGTCCGTCTGCACCGCCATGTCGCGACCGGCCGCGCCGGTGCCGCCGAAGGAGGTGGTGACCTTGCCGTCGCCGTCGAAGGCGGGGTCGAGGGCGCCGTTCTCGTCGTACCGGGCCACCGCGAACTGGGAGCCGACGCCGTCGCCGCTCGACCCGGCGGCGACGATCTTCCCGCCGGGGTGGAGCGCCACGCTCTCGGCCGAGGTGCCGAAGGCGGTGGCCACCTTGCCGCCGTCACCGAAGGTCTCGTCGGCCACGCCGGTCTCCTGGTAGAGCCGTACGAGTCCGAAGCCCGCGGGGCTGGAGCCGGCGGCGACGAGCAGGCCGCCGGAATACACCGTCAGGTCCTGGATCGAGGAGCCCCCGCCCGCGAAGGGGAACACGGCCTTGCCGGAGTTGTCCTCGCCGAAGAGGTCCAGGGCACCGGTGGCGGTGAAGGCCGCGACCATGGCGTCACCGCCGTAGGTGCCGCCGACGAGGATCCGGCCGTCGGTTCCCGAGGTCACGGCGTTGCCCACGGTGGAGACGCTTCCGCCGAGTGCGGTGACGACCTTCCCGTCGCCGTCGAAGGCCGTGTCCAGGGAGCCGTCCGCGAGGTAGCGGGCCACCGCGAGCTGCGCCCGGCTGCCGTCGGGGGTGTCGCTGCGGCCGACCGCGACGATCTTGCCGGCCTGCAGGGTGAGGGCCCGGGCCTCGTCGTTGGTGGCGGCGCCGAAGTCGGTGACGACGATGCCGTCGCCGCCGCCGAAGGAGGTGTCGAGGCTGCCGTCGGCGTTGTAGCGCACCAGCTGGAAGTCGTTGGGCCCGTCGAAGTCGAAGCCGTTGCCGAGGGTGAGGATCTTGCCGTCCGGCTGTACGACGACGTCCTGGCTCTCCTCCACGTTGGCCACGTCGGTGACGACCTTGCCGTCGCCGCTGAAGCCGGGATCGAGGTCGCCGGGAGCGGCGGTCGCCGCCCCCGGCAGGCCGAGCACGAGGGTCAGGCCGGCGGCGCTCGCCGCGCCGAGGCGCCCGGCGCGGCGCCGGGGGGAATGCAGGGACATGAGGGCTCGCTCCGTCGGTGGGAACCTGGGGGCCCTCAGCTTTCTGGGACGCCTGCGCCGCCCCGGTCAACGGCGGGTCGCGCTGCGCCCACTGGACGCCGGGGTTCCACTCTCCGGAGTGACGAACCGTTCAAGCGAGCGAATTCCGTCGTCACGGTCTGGGCAGGTTGCGGAGGTTGGACCGGGCCATCTGGAGCATGCGGCCCACTCCCCCGTCGAGCACGATCTTGCTGGCGGAGAGGGCGAAGCCGGTCACCATCTCGGCGCTGATCCTGGGCGGGATCGAGAGCGCGTTGGGATCGGTGACCACGTCGACCAGGGCCGGACCCTTGTGCTTGAACGCGTCCTTCAGCGCGCCCGCGAGCTGCTTGGGCTTCTCGACACGGACGCCGTACGCCCCGGCCGCGCGGGCGATGGCGGCGAAGTCGGGGTTGCGGTTGGTCGTCCCGTACGAGGGGAGTCCGGCCACCAGCATCTCCAACTCGACCATGCTGAGAGCGGAGTTGTTGAAGAGCACGATCTTCACCGGGAGGTCGTACTGGACCAGGGTGAGGAAGTCGCCCATCAGCATGGAGAATCCGCCGTCACCGGACATCGAGACGACCTGGCGCCCCCGGTCCGTGAACTGCGCGCCGATCGCCTGCGGGAGGGCGTTGGCCATCGAGCCGTGGGAGAAGGAGCCGAGGATGCGACGACGGCCGTTGGGCGAGATGTAGCGGGCGGCCCAGACGTTGCACATGCCGGTGTCGACGGTGAACACGGCGTCGTCGTCCGCGAGTTCGTCGAGCACAGAGGCCACGTACTCGGGGTGGATCGGGACGTGCTTCTCGACCTTGCGGGTGTACGCCTTGACCACGCCTTCGAGGGCGTCCGCGTGCTTCTTCAGCATCTTGTCGAGGAAGCGTCGGTCCGTCTTGGCGCGGACCCGGGGCAGCAGACAGCGCAGCGTCTCGCGCACGTCCCCCCAGACGGCCAGGTCGAGCTTGGAGCGCCGGCCGAGGCGCTCGGGCCGGACGTCGACCTGGACGATCCGCACGTCGTCGGGAAGGAAGGCGTTGTACGGGAAGTCCGTGCCGAGCATGATCAGCAGGTCGCACTCGTGGGTGGCCTCGTAGGCGGCGCCGTAACCGAGCAGTCCGCTCATGCCGACGTCGAAGGGGTTGTCGTACTGGATCCATTCCTTGCCGCGCAGGGCGTGGCCCACCGGCGACTTGACGCGTTCGGCGAACTGCATCACCTCGGCGTGCGCGCCGGCGGTCCCGCTGCCGCAGAACAGCGTCACCCGTTCGGCGTCGTCGATCATCCGGACCAGGGCGTCGATCTCGGCGTCGCTCGGCCGGACGGTGGGCCGGGCCGTGACGAGTGCCGTCTCGACCGTCTTCTCCGGGGCCGGTTCGGAAGCCACGTCGCCGGGCAGCGCCACGACGCTGACGCCGCTCTGGCCGACGGCGTGCTGGATCGCCGTGTGCAGCAGCCGGGGCATCTGGCGCGGGTTGGAGATCAGCTCGCTGTAGTGGCTGCACTCGCTGAAGAGGCGGTCGGGGTGGGTCTCCTGGAAGAAGCCCAGGCCGATCTCGCTGGACGGGATGTGCGAGGCGAGGGCCAGCACCGGGGCCATCGAGCGGTGCGCGTCGTACAGGCCGTTGATGAGGTGCAGGTTGCCCGGGCCGCAGGACCCCGCGCAGGCCGCGAGCCGACCGGTGATCTGGGCCTCGGCCCCCGCGGCGAACGCGGCGACCTCCTCGTGGCGGACCTGGATCCAGTCGATGTCGGGGGTGCGGCGGATGGCGTCGACGACGGGGTTCAGGCTGTCGCCGACGACTCCGTACAGGCGTCGCACGCCCGCCCGGACGAGGATGTCGACGAACTGTTCAGCGACATTCTGTTTGGCCATGGGTCCATCAACCCATGGGCCGCGCCGTTACGCCTCCCAGACCGCGGCCCCCGTGCGGTCGTCGGCGTAGCCCTTCACCCTCAGCTGGACGTCGGCGAGGAAGGCGGCGAGCCCGGGCGGTTCGGGGTCGGCCCAGCGGGCGGCGAGCTCCTTGGCGAGGGCGGGCTGGCCGCGCATCGGCTCGGCGAGACCGTTCGAGGCGAGCAGCAGTATGTCGCCGGGCCGGGCGACGGAGGCACGGAAGCGGAAGGGTTCGGCGGGCGGCGGCAGCGGGTCCTCGACGAAGGGGCCGGGAGCGGTGGTGATGCCGAGGTCCATGGTGAGCCGGTCGCCTTCCGGCGTCGCCTCCGGGACGTCCGGGGGCGGCGAGCCGTAGCCGACGACGGGTGCGCCGGCGAGCGCCGAGGATTCGGGGACGAGCGGCTCGATGTCCTGCCAGGCGCCGTCGCGGAGCCGGAAGAGCCCACCGCGGCCGATGCCGAAGAAGACGCGGGTGCGGCAGTCGGGATCGGCGGACAGGAGCAGGCAGCGCAGGCTCGCGGTGTACTCCTCCGGTGCCAGGCCCCGGTCCGCCGCACGGGCCCGGAGCCGGCCGTAGGTGCGGTCGGTGAGGCGGTGGAGACCGGACTTGAGGTCGCCGCGGCGACCCGCCCGGATGTCCTCGGAGAGCCGGGAGTGGCTGCGGCCGACGGCCTCGCCGATCCACTGGCAGGCGTCGGCGGCGGCGCGGTGGGCGCCCTCGGCGGTGCGGGCCCCGGCTGCCACGGCCACGAGGACGAGCGCGGACTCGTCGTGGCCGAAGCGGGCGGTCAGCAGGGCGTCGCGGCGGGGTTCGCCGCGATAGCGGGCTGAGTCCCCCCGGACGGCGGCGGCCCGCAGGGTGCAGACGCCGTAGCGGGCGCCGTCGAGGACGGTGTCGGCGACGAGGTCGGCCAGCTCGCCGGGGTGGGCGGCGGGCAGCGCGGTGGGCTCCGGCTCGTACGTGGGCGGGCCGCTTCCGATGTGGCCGGTACGGGGCCGGGGGACGGGGACCTCGACGGTCGGCTCGGGCGCGGCGGACCCGGGAGGCCCGGGCGCAGGAGGCTCGGGCGCAGGGGGCTCGGACGCGGGCGCCTCGGGGGTGGCGCTCCAGGGGGCGGGCGCCTCGTAGGGGGGCACCTCGTAGTGCGGCACTTCGAAGGCCGGGACCTCGGAGACCCGGACCTCGGGGATCGGCCCCTCGGTGCGGGGGGCTTCGGCGCGGGGGGTGCCCGGCAGCGGGACCCCGCCCGTCGACCCCGCGGCCCCCGCGGCCCCCGCGGCCGCCGCGGCCGGCGGGGCGGGCGGCCCGGGGTCGGGCGGGGTGGTGGGAACGGGCGGCGCCGGCGGGCGGGGCGGCTCGGCGGGGGCCGTCCGCGGGGCACCGCCGCTGACGGGCCGGGGCTCCCACGGCGCGTGGTCAGGCGGGGGCGGGGCCGGCGGGTCGGTCGGCGGGGCGGCGGGCGCCGGTCCGGCCCCGGCCGCCGTGGCCAGCGCGGCCGAGTCGAAGCGGTCGTCCAGTGTGTCGCCCGTCGCCGTCGGCCCCGTCTCCGGCACCGACTCGTCGTAGAGCTTGTCCCACCAGTTGTCCCCCTGCTGAGTCATGCCCTTATTGTCCACCGCGCAGGCCGCCCGAAAACGGGACATCCGGAAATGCGCGGGAAGAGGCACGAAAAAGGGTGGTCCGCCGAGCGACCCCACCCCCCACGGGAAGGACGCCCGGCGGACCGGCGTGATCAGCGCACGTCGTAAGCGCGGACCACGGTCTGGGTGACGGAGTTGCCGTGGGCGTCCGTCAGTTCGGCTTTCAGGGTGACCGGCTTGCCGGCCGCGCCCGCGTGGTTCACGGTCGCGGTCCACCGACCGCCCTGCTGCGACACCTTCGCCTGCGTCCAGGTCGTACCGCCGTCGTACGAGTAGGCGAGTCCGGCCGAGGTGAGCGCACCGGGCTGGTAGCCCGCGTGACCCGTCACGGTCAGACCGATCTGCTGGCCGTCGTCGGCGGCAAGGGTCTTGAGTCCGTCCTCCGGCAGGTCGTACCGGGGGAAGAGAATCGGGATGCCCTGAGAGTAGACCGTCTCATCGAGCTTGGAGGTGAATTTCCAGACCGAGTTGACGGAGGTGGAGCGCTCCCACACCTTGCTGCCGAACTTCGCGGTGTTCTGTTCGAGAGTGTACGCGCCTTCTTCGGACGGGACTTCGAAGACTCCGAACGGCCATCCGGACGCGCCGAGTTCCACGCCGTCCTTGCTCAGCCGGAGGTTTCCGACGTCACCGAACGAGCCGGACTGGGCGTAGTGGCTGCCGTCGCCCCACAGGGCGTCGGCGAAGCCGATGAGGTTGCCCTGCCGCTCGGCGACGAGGACCGGCAGGCCCGCCGCGTCCAACGGCGCGGTCGGGGCGACGACACCGTCGTACCAGCGCTCGGTGCGCCTCTCCCCCTCCCGGTAGGCGTGCCTGGCCCCCCTCATGAACTCGCCGAACGGGAAGCCGGAGGACAGCACCTGCTCCCACCGGGTCTCCCCGGCGGAGTAGAACTCCGTGCGCGTGCCGGGCGCGGGCACGGTCTCCAGCGCGGCGAAGAAGACTCCGGTGCCGTTGGGCCGGTAGGCCGCCGGGCTGTCCACGAAGTCGGTGGCGACGCCCATGGAGCCGTACGTGGACTCGGTGCGGCCCAACTGCCCGTCACGGAAACGGTAGTTCCGGTCGTCGCGGATCGAACCGGTCTCCTGGAATGCCAGGTTGTAGAGGTAGGGGCTCTTCGCCGTGGCCTTCCAGGACAGCGTGACCTCCCCGGCGGCCAGCCGGGCGAGCAGCGCCGCGCCTTCCGCCGAGCTCACGGCGAGGGCCGGCAGGCCGGCTCCGGTGAAGCCCGCGGCCGGGTACCAGCGGGCCGGTGAGGCGCGGTGGGCGAGGACCGCCACGGCTCCGGCCGCCTTGGCGTCGCGGGCCATGGTGAGCACGTTCGTGGCGGTGTCCGGGAGGCGGACCAGGGCGATCCGGCCCTGGACACCCGCGGCCTCCAGCTCGTCGGGGGTGCCGGCGCCCGCGTCGACCAGCCGGGCGGAACCGGTGCCGTCGAGGTTGGCGGAGCCGGTGGCGGCGGTGACCGGGTGCAGGACCGTGCCGTCGTCCGTCCTGAGCTCGGAGATGAGCGGGGCGGCCGAGCGCCAGTAGCTTCCGAACTCGAACTCGCCCTCGTCCGCGCGCCCTTCGACCGAGGCGTAGTAGCCGAGGATGCTGCGGGGGCCGCCGGCCGTTCCGGCGTGCAGCCAGGTGTCGTCCCAGGAGCGGGCGAAGGCCAGAGTGGTGCCGCGCGACTCACCGGGCCTGTCCGTCTTCACCGACAGCCGGTGCGCCCGGCGGGCGTCGAGGACGACGGTGGTGTCCTTCCTCAGCTCCAGCTGAGGGCGGGCCAGGTAGCTGAGCGAGTCGTTCAGCGTGGCGCCTTCGCCCGCGTCGGGCGTGGTGACGAAGGAGGACAGGAAGTAGCTGCCCGGGCGGACCCGGAAGACCTGGTCGGTGGCGCCCTCGTTGAAGCGGCGCTCACCGCTCGCGTCGTCGGTGCCGATGACGTCGAGCGAGGACGCGCCGTCGGCCGGCCTGCCCTGACGATCGATCAGCTTGACCCGCAGGGTGACGGTCTCGGGCTCGACGTACAGCGAGAAGGGGGTCGAGACGTGGACGCCACCGGGGGCGGTGGCCACGATCCGGCCGGTGACGTCGCCGTACTGGGCGCGCTCCAGGCGGGCGGCCGGGTCGAGGTCCAGGGGGACCTCGACGGTGGCGCCGGCCGGGACGGTGACCGTGCGGTGCCCGAGCCGGGCGACCGGGCCGGTGACGCGCGAGCCGTCGTTGCCGGTGACCTTCTCCACGGCGAGCGCGAGGGTGACCGGGCGGTCGGAGACGTTGGTGTACGGGACGGCGACCGTGGTCCGGTCGCTCCTGTGCTGCGGCCAGGCGAAGGTGCCGCCCTGGACGGCGCCGGTGCCCAGGACCGTCTGGCCGACGGCGGCCTGGACGTCGAGCCGGCCGCCGCCGACCTCGCGGACGTCGCCGGGGACGGCGCTCTCGGCCGAGGAGACGAGCGCGGCCTTGATCTGCCGGGCGGTCCAGTCGGGGTGGCGCTGCTTGACGATCGCGGCGGCGCCTGCGACGTGCGGGGTGGCCATCGACGTACCGGACATGGACCGGTAGGCGTAGACGCCCCGGCCGCCCGCCGCGGCCGCGGATATGGCGACACCGGGGGCGGCGATCTCCGGCTTCAGGGTGTGCCGGACGGTCGTCGGCCCGCGGCTGGAGAAGTACGCGGTGGAGTCGTCGCGGTCGGTGGCGCCGACGGTCAGCACGTCGGGGGCGCAGCCGGGCGAGGAGACGGTGTTCAGGGTGGGGCCGGTGTTGCCGGCCGCGATGACGAACAGCGTGCCCTCGCTCTGCGCGAGTTCCTGTGCGGCGACGCTCATCGGGTCGGTGCAGTCGGTCGGTTCGGGGCTGCCGAGGCTCATGGAGACGACGTCGGCGCCCTGGGCGACGGCCCACTCCATGCCGGCGATGATCCACGAGGCGGCACCGGAGCCGGAGTCGTCGAGGACCTTGCCGTTGAGGAGGTCCGCGCCGGGGGCGACGCCCCTCTTCTTCCCGTCGCTCGCGGCGCCGGAACCGCCGGCGGTGGAGAGGGTGTGGGTGCCGTGGCCCTGGCGGTCGCCAGTGTCCGCGGAGTCGGTGAAGTTCTCCGCGGCGACGATGCGGCCCTTGAGGTCGGGGTGTTCGGCGTCGGCGCCGGTGTCGAGGACGGCGATCCTGGTGCCCTTGCCGTCGAAGCCGGCGGCCCATGCCTCGGGGGCGTGGACCTGCTTCGTCGAGCGCTCCAGGGTCGCCTCGACCTTGCGGTCGAGCCAGAGCTTCCTGGGTCCGGCGGCGGAGCGCCCGGCGGGGGCTCCGGCGACGTCCGCCCAGAAGGCGGTGGCCTGCTTCTTGTCGGCGCGCAGGGCGACGCCGTCGACCGACTTCAGGACCTGGCCGCGGGTGGCGCCGCGCGGGGCGGCGGGCACGGACCGGGCGAGGTCGGAGCCGTAGACGGCGATGAGCGGCAGGGTCGCGCTGCCGGCGTCGTCGTAGCCCTGCCGGATCAGGCCGGTGACGTTGAAGAGCTCCTGGTCGACGCGGCCCGCGGCGAGCGCGGCGGTCGCGGCCTCGGGGTAGACGTACAGGTCCGGGCCCGAGCGCCGGGTCTGGACGAAGGGCACGGTCCCGTCCTCGCGCGGCAGCGCGGCGGCGGCCGGGTTGCCGGCGTCGTCCCGCGTGACCAGGACCCGGTCGCCGGTCACCAGCGTGACCGTGGCGGGTCGCTCGCCGGTGCGGGCGGCGGCCTCGCCACCCACCAGCGGCCGGCCCGCGGCCGGGTCGTCCTGCGGCGCGGCGGCCCCGGACGGCGCGACCGCGGTGACGGCCAGGACGGCGGCGGTCGCCGCCCCCAGGGCCGTACGCGAAATCGGGCGCATCGCTCTCCCCATCTGAATCCGGCACGAGGCGGGCAGAAGCGCCGTGCGCGGAGGCTGTTGGTGTTGCGGTGGCGCCACATTGGCAGAGGTGAGGGTGGTGCAGGGATGATGTGCGCGGCGGGAATGCGCCGTGGCCGATTCCCGCCAGGAACAAACGGAACGAATGCGTCCGACGAACGTCCGGGGAAGTCCCGGGACGTCCGGGACGTCCGGTGAGGGGTGGGGACAGCGATGCTCGGAGCGATAGGCCTCGACGAACGGCAGGAGTCCGCGTACCGCGCGCTGGTCGCGCTGGGCGCGGCCGAGGTCACGGACCTGGCACACCGGCTGGCGCTGCCGGAGTCGGACACCGAGCGGGCGCTGCGAAGACTGGAGTCCCAGGGCCTGGCCGCGCAGTCCTCGGCGCGCACCGGCCGGTGGGTCGCCGCTCCGCCGGGGGTCGCGCTGGGCGCGCTGCTCACGCAGCAGCGGCACGAGCTGGAACAGGCGGAGCTGGCGGCGGCGCTGCTCGCCGAGGAGTACCGGGCGGAGGCGAGCGAGCCGGCCGTCCACGACCTCGTCGAGGTGGTGACCGGAGCGAGCGCGGTCACCCACCGCTTCCTCCAGCTCCAGCTGGGGGCGACCGAGGAGGTCTGCGCGCTGGTCACCGGGAAGCCGATCGCCGTGAGCGGCATGGACAACGACGCCGAGGAGCTGGCGGCGGAGCGGGGCGTGGCCTACCGGGTGGTCGTCGAGCGGGAGGTCCTCACCCTGCCGTCGGGCATCGTCGAGCTGTCGGCGGCGCTCGGCCGTGAGGAGCTGATCCGGGTCGTCGACCGGGTGCCCACCAAGCTGGTCGTCGCCGACCGGACTCTGGCGATGGTGCCGCTGACCGGCCGTGGGGCGGAACCGGCGGCGCTGGTGGTCCACGCGAGCGGGCTCCTGGAGTCCCTCATGGGCCTCTTCGAGTCCGTCTGGCGCGAGGCGCTGCCCCTGCGGCTGGGCGCGGGCGCCCACGTGGCGGAGTCGGAGGTCCCGGGCCCGGACGCGACGGACCTGGAGGTCCTGTCCCTGCTGCTCGCGGGCATGACGGACGCCAGTGTGGCCAAGCAGCTGGACCTGGGCCTGCGCACGGTCCAGCGCCGGGTGAAGGGCCTGATGGAGCTGACGGGGGTGACGACGCGGCTCCAGCTGGGCTGGCACGCGTACGAGAAGGGCTGGGTGGCCCGGACGTAGGACGGCTGCCCTGGGCGCGGGCTCCGCGGGCTCCGGGCGGCGGCCTCCGCCGGGCCGCCGGAAGGGGCGGGGCGGACCTCGGGGCGGGGAGCCGACGGCACACCCCGGCGGGCCCCGCGACCTGCGGGGACGCCGCCGGTCCTGCACGCTGGGCAGATGGGTGTGTGGCAGCTGTTGCTGGTCGCGATGGTCATGCTGCTCGGCCTCTTCGGGGTCCTCGCTCCCGGCGTGCCGGGGCCGTGGCTCGTGTGGGCCGCGATGCTCTGGTGGGCGCTGCACGAGCGGACCGCACTCGCGTGGATCCTGCTGGTCTCCTCGACCGCGCTGCTCCTGCTCACCCAGGTGGTCGTATGGCAGCTGCCCGCGCGCCGGATCCGCGGGCTGGGCATCACCCGGCGGATGGTCACGTACGCGGGCCTGGGGGCGCTGCTCGGCTTCGTACTGATCCCCGTGATCGGCGCGATCCCCGGCTTCGTCGGGGGCATCTACCTCTGCGAACGCCTCCGCCTCGGCGGCCACGGTCAGGCCAGGGCCTCCACCCGGACGGTGATGCGCGCGGTGGGGACCAGCGTGCTCGTGGAGCTGTTCGCCTGCCTGCTGATCGTCGGCGCCTGGGCGGGCGCCGTCCTCTGGGGCTGACGCCCCGGCCGGACCTTGCGGGGGCCGCCCCGGGCGGGACCTAGGTCCACCGTCCTGGGTCGGGATCGGTCCGGGCGCCGATGCCGCGGCCGGGTCCGCGCGGGACGCTGGTCCCATGAGGGATTTCGAGGGATTCAGCGACGCGGAGCGCGCCTATCTCGGCACCCAGCGTCTCGGCCGGATGGCCACCGTCGACGGCGAGGGCCGGCCGCAGGCCAACCCGGTCGGGTTCTTCCCGCAGGAGGACGGCACGGTGCTCGTCGGGGGCATGGCCATGGGCAAGTCGAAGAAGTGGCGCAACCTCCAGGGAAACCCGCAGGTCGCCCTGGTGGTCGACGACCTGGCGAGCGTCCGGCCGTGGCGGGTGCGCGGGGTGGAGATCCGGGGCGAGGCCGAACTGCTCGTCGGCCCGCACGAGCTCGGGCCCCACTTCAGCGAGGAGGTCATCCGGATCCACCCGCTACGGGTCCACAGCTGGGGTCTGACGGACCCTGCGGAGGATCGATCCGGTACGTGACGAAGCCGGTGCCCCGGGCGACCCGGTCGTAGCGGCGCCGCGCGCCGGCGTGGGACGCCTGGGTGTGCCGGTGGACGCGGCCGCACCCCTGCGTCCGGGCCCAGTGGTCCTCGGGTCCGGACCGGTCGGTCGTGATCATGACCGCGATGGTGCCGGGTCCGCCGCCGGCACGGCGTCCAGGTAGCGCAGGGCGTACGAGCGCCAGGGCCGCCAGGCCGCGGTGTCCCGACCGCCCTCGGGGGCCACGTCGGGGTCGCCCAGCGCCCGCATCCGGACGAGGCCCGCGACGGCGGCGCTCACACCGGGTACGGCGAGCAGCGCGCGTTCGGCCTCGTCCCGGTCCGCACCGGGGTCGAGGCGTACGGTCCCGTCGGCGAGCGCGGCGGCCAGGGGACCGGCCACGGGGTGCGCGACGAGGCCCGCCGGGGCGGGGAACAGGTGGGTGAGGCTGCCGCAGGCCGCGTCGAGCGCGGTGCCGTGCGTCCGTACCAGCAGCGCGGCCTCCGCCGGGCCGAGAAGGGTCCGCAGCGCGAACTCCTCGGGGTCGGCCGCGCCCGGCGAGCGGACGCCGGGACGTGCGGCGACCCGCTCGGCGAGGTCCGGGTCGGCGCCGAGGCGCTCGGCGACCGCGTAGGGGTCGGCGTCCAGGTCCAGGAGCCGGCGCAGCCGCTGGACGGCGGTGGTCAGGTCGCGCAGGTCGGTGAGATGGATCCGGGCGTCCAGCCAGGGTCCGCTGCTGCGCTCGTCGACGGACACGATGCCGGTGCCGTAGGGCAGGCGCAGGGTGCGCCGGTAGGTGCGGGCGCCGGTCTCGCCGAGGACCTCCTCGACGTGGGGCAGGATCTCGGCGGCGAGCAGGTCGAAGACCTCGCGGGCGGCGTACGGGCCCCGGTACGCGAGCCGCAGCGGCACTCCGGCGGCGAGCGCGGTGCGCGGCCCGGCGCCGGTGCCGGACTCGGCGCGCAGGTCGGAGGGGGTGCGGGCGTAGATGCGGCGGATCGTGTCGTTGAACTGGCGCACGCTCGCGAAACCGGACGCGAAGGCGATCTCGGTGACCGGCAGGCCCGTGGTCTGGAGCAGGAGGCGGGCCGTGTGGGCCCGCTGCGCCCGGGCGAGGGCGACGGGGCCGGCGCCGAGTTCGGCGGTGAGCTGGCGCTGGACCTGCCGGGCGCTGTATCCCAGCCGGCCGGCGAGTCCGGGGACGCCCTCGCGGTCGACGACGCCGTCGCCGATCATCCGCATGGCGCGTCCCACGACGTCGGCGCGGACGTTCCACTCGGCGGACCCGGGCACGGCGTCGGGCCGGCATCGCCGGCAGGCCCGGAAGCCGTGCCCCTGCGCGGCGGCGGCCGTCGGGAAGAACGTGACGTTCTTGCGCTTCGGCGTGACCGCCGGGCAGCTGGGCCGGCAGTAGATCCCCGTCGTCCCGACGGCGAAGAAGAACGCGCCGTCGAACCGCGCGTCCCGGCTGCTGACCGCTTCGTACCTGGTGTCCTCGTCCATCACACGTCCCAGTGTGCGCGCCCGCGGATGCTGCGACCGGCGGTTTTCGGACGTGGCGCTGGGTGGCACGGCGTGGGGGGCGGAGTGGGGCGGGGGCGGACGGGGGCGGAACAGGGGCGGGCGTCCCGCCTCCGGTACCGCCCGCTCCGCCGGCCCGCCGTCCTCCGCCGTCCCCTCCCGTCCCCTCCCGTCCCGTCAGCGAATGCGGCCCCGCTTCGCCTCCATGGCCGCACGGCCCGCCGCGCCCTTGCGCTTCCAGTCCTTGAGGATCTCGGCGCGGACGCGGGCGTCCGTCTTGGCGACGATGCGCTGGTTCTCGCGCAGCAGCTTGCGGTAGCTCTCCAGCCGGCGGACCGGCAGCGCGCCCTCCTCGACGGCGGCCGTCACCGCGCAGCCCGGCTCCGACTCGTGGACGCAGTCGTGGAAACGGCAGTCGGCGGCCAGGCCCTCGATCTCCGAGAAGACCTGTCCGACACCCGTCTCGGCGTCCCACAGACCCACGCCGCGGAGTCCCGGGGTGTCGATGAGGACACCGCCCCCGGGCAGCAGGAGCAGGTTGCGGGTGGTCGTGGTGTGGCGGCCCTTGCCGTCCACGTCACGGGCGGCCTGGACGGTCATCACGTCCTCGCCGAGGAGGGTGTTGGCGAGTGTCGACTTGCCGGCGCCGGACGCGCCGAGCAGCACGCTCGTCCCGCCGGACACGACGGCGGAGAGCACTTCGACGCCCTCACCGGTCGCGGAGCTGACGGGCAGCACCTGCACCCCCGGCGCCGTCGTCTCCACGTCCTCGACGAGGTACGAGAGCCCCGTCGGGTCGGGGACGAGGTCGGCCTTGCTGAGCACGACCAGCGGCTGCGCGCCCGACTCCCACGCCAGGGCGAGGAAGCGTTCGATACGGCCGAGGTCGAGCTCGACGGCGAGGGAGACCGTGATGATCGCGTGGTCCACGTTCGCGGCGAGGATCTGGCCCTCGGACCGCTTGGAGGAGGTGGACCGCGCGAAGGCGGTCCGGCGCGGCAGCAGCGTCCGTACGTACCGGGGGTTGCCGCCGACGGGTTCGACCGCCGCCCAGTCGCCGGTGCAGACGACCTTGAGCGGGTCGTGCGGTGTCACGAAGGCGGTGTCGGCCCTGATGAGGCCGTCGGCGGTGACGAGGTCGCACTGCCCGCGGTCGACGCGGACGACGCGGCCGGGCAGCAGTCCCTGCTCGGCGTGGGGGGCGAACTCCGCCTCCCAGCCCGCGTCCCAGCCGTAGGGAGCGAGGGCGTGCGAGGGCGAAGCCTGAAGAGAAGTGGATGCCTCGGAAGAGGAGAAAGACAAGGGGAACCCTTCGAAGGGTGGCCCCGGCACGCGCCGTACGGCGCGGAAAGTGGGAAGGTCAGCCGGCGACCACGGAGGTGGGGTGGATGAAGAGCGGGAAGCGGGCAGCGCCCGTCGCGACAACAGCCATCGGTCACACCTCCTGAATCACACGACTACACAGGTGCCGCATCGGCACCTGACGAACTCCGCAGAGAGTAATCAGGCCCGCGGGCCGTCCGCCACCTCTTTTTCGGACGGACCACCGATCGGTCCCGGCCGACCGCCGCCGGCCGGGACCGCCATCCGCCGGAGCCACCCCGACGCCGCGCCCGGGTCGGCCGGATGGAGCACCACGCAGGCGGCGCGACGGACGAACTCCGATGCTGAGTCGGACGCGACCCGCCGGACGGCCGTCCGCCCGGCACCCCCACCTCAGGAGGAACCCTCGTGCCGGCACGCCTCGCAGCCCGCCCCCGTACGCACTCCCGTTCTCGTTCTCGTACGCGCCTGTCCGTCGCCGCGCTCTCCGCCGCCGCGGCGCTGTGCGGGCTCGTGCAGCCCGCGCAGGCGGCGGGGACGCCGCCGTCCCCCGAGCGGAACCTCCAGCGGGAGTTGGAGGAGCTCGTCGCCACCCCCGGCGGACCGCCCGGGGTGATCGCCCTGCTGCGCCGAGGAAACCGGACCGAGGTCGTCCGGGCCGGCGTCGCCGACGTCGAGACCGGCCGGCCGCCGCGGGCGACCGACCACATGCGGCTCGCGAGCGTCGCCAAGGCGTACAGCGGCGCCGTCGCCCTGCGCCTGGTGGACCGGGGCGTGCTGCGGCTCGACGACACGATCGGGAAGTGGCTGCCGGCGCTGCCGGCCGACTGGCACCGGGTGAAGCTCCGTCAGCTGCTGAACCACACGAGCGGGCTGCCCGACTACACGTCGGCGCCCCGGTTCCTCGAGATCCTGAGGGCGGACCCCCGGCACCACTTCGACTCGCGCCGGCTGCTCGACTTCGTCGCGGACCAGGACCTGGCCTTCACCCCGGGGTCGCGGTACGCGTACTCGAACTCCGACAACATCGCCGTCGCCCTGATGGCCGAGGCCGCGACCGGCCGTCGCTACGAACGGCTCCTGGAACAGCAGGTGTACCGGCCGCTCGACCTGCGGCAGACCAGCCTTCCCGAGGGCTACCGGCTGCCGCGGCCCTACCTGCACGGCTACGACGTCACCCCGCCCGCCGCTCCGGAGGACATCAGTGAGGTGCTGAGCGCCTCCGGCATCTGGGCCTCCGGCGCCGTGGTCGCCACGCCGAAGGACCTCGCCTCCTTCATCAGCGGCTACACGAGCAGGAACTACCTCTCCGAGCGGACCCGCCGGCAGCAGCGCACGGTCGTGCCGGGCGGGGCGTCCGAGCCCGCCGGGCCGGGGACGAACGCGGCCGGACTCGGGATCTTCCGCTACACGACCCGCTGCGGGGTCGTGTACGGCCACACCGGCAACTTCCCCGGCTACACCCAGCTGGCCGCCGCGACACCGGACGGCAAGCGGTCCCTGACCTTCTCGATCAACACGCAGACCAACAAGACGACGAAGCCGGAGCTGCTGGCCCGGGTGCGCGCCGTGCAGGAGGACTTCGTCTGCGCCCTGCTGCGGCGACACTGAGCCGCCCCGCCGGCGGCACCCGCGGCCGGTGAGGCCCAAGGGCGGCCCCCGGTCGGCGGAGCGGCACCGGCCGCCCGCCCGCGGCGGGCCGCGGCCGGGTCGCCCCGCCCGCGCCACGTCCGATTCGTACAAGACGTGCGCGCCGGACCCTGCCTACGGTGCGGACATGAACGCACCACGACTCGATGTCATCGGCCTGGTGGTCTCCGACATGGCCGCCTCGCTCGCCTTCTACCGCCGACTCGGGCTGGACCTCCCGCCCGGCGCCGAGGACGCACCGCACGTGGAGGCCGACCTGCCCGGCGGGATGCGGATCGCCTGGGACACGGAGGAGGTCATCCGTTCCTTCGACCCGGGCTGGACCCGCCCGGAGGGCGGCGACCGCATCGGTCTCGCCTTCCGCTGCGGCACCCCGGAGGAGGTGGACGCCACGTACGAGTCCCTGGTCGCCGCCGGCCATGCCGGCCACCTGAAGCCCTGGGACGCGTTCTGGGGTCAGCGCTACGCGGTGGTGCTCGACCCGGACGGCAGCGGCGTCTCGCTCTTCGCCCCGAACGCTCCCGACGCCGGTTAGGTCCTGTCGATCAGGCCGGATCCCGGGTTTCCCACCGTTCGCGCCGGGCAGCGGCGTACGCGCCGACGGTCGTCCCGGCGAGGGCGCGCATCTCGCGGGCCAGGTGCGCCTGGTCCGCGCAGCCCGCGGCGATCGCCGCCTCCGCGTAGGGCGACCCCGCCCCGACCAGGGCGAGGGCGCGCTGCAGTCGCAGGATCCGGGCCAGCGTCTTGGGTCCGTAGCCGAAGGCGTCCAGCGACCGCCGGTGCAGTTGCCGGGCGCCGAGCCCGACCGCGTCGGCGGTCTCGGCTACCGGCCGTCCGGCGTCCAGCCGGGCCGCGACGGCCCGCATCAGCGGATCCGGCCCCGGGGAGTCCGCGGCCCGTCGCAGGGCCAGGGCCTCCAGGGCTACGGCGGGGTCCGCGGCTCCGGCGATCCGCTCGCCGAGCCGCCGCGCCTCCGCCCCGCCCCACAGGGTCCCGGCGTCGACCCTCCGGTCGCGGACCTCCCGCGCCGGCACCCCGAGGATCGCGGGCGCGTCACCGGGTGCGAAGCGGATCCCCGCGTACCGTCTGACCGGTCCCTCGGGAACGTACGCCCGGGTGTCGGGGCCGGCCACGAACAGCCGTCCGTCGGACCAGAGCAGGTCCATGCAGCCGTCCGGCAGCACGGGGTACGGGTCGGCCCCGGTCCCGGCCCCGGGCTCGACGGTCCGGGACCAGACGACGGCACCGTCCAGCCGTGAGGGACGCTCTTCGTACACCCCTCCAGGGTAGGTACGAGCGGGCTCCGGTCGCCCCTCAGTCCTTCTCCCACCCCGAGTGCAGGCGCGACTTCACGTCGTCCGGCGGCAGGAACTTCGACCAGCGTTCCGGGAACTCCGACGGCATGTCCGGGTCGTCCTCGTCCACCTCGTCCGCCTCCGCCCGCAGCCGCGCGACCAGGTCGGCGGCCTGGGCGGCACGGGCCCGGTCGGAGGCCTCGCGGGCCGCGGCCGTGGCGACCGACGGCCAGACGCGGTCGATCGCCGCGTTCACCGCCGCGCCGACCAGCACCGCGAAGGCCGAGATGCCGATCCAGAGCAACACGGCGATCGGCGCCGCGAGGGAGCCGTAGATCGTGGGTCCCTCGACCTGGCTGGTCAGGTAGATGCGCAGCAGGAAGCTGCCGAGCACCCACATGCCGAGGGCCACCAGCGCGCCGGGGATGTCCTCGATCCAGGGCGAGCGGACGGGCACGGAGACGTGGTACAGCGTGGTCAGGAAGGCGACCGAGAGCAGGATGACGGCCGGCCAGTACAGGACGGAGACGACCTCCGTGCCCCAGGGGACCAGCTCCACCACGCGGTCGGGGCCGACCACCGCGAGCGGGAGGACGACCGCGCCGATGATCAGGGCCACGATGTAGAGCAGGAACGCGAGGAGCCGGGTCTTGACGATGCCCCGGTGCCCGTCGAGGCCGTACATCACCGTGATGGTGTCGATGAAGACGTTGACGGCGCGCGATCCGGACCACAGGGCGATGGCGAAGCCGAGCGAGATGAGCTCGGGCCGTTTTCCCTGGGTGACGTCGTCCAGGACCGGTTTGGCGATGTCGTGGACGCCGCGGTCCGACAGAACCGTTCCGGCGGCGTTGAGGATGTTCTGCTCGATGCTGGCCACGGTGTCGGTGTTGGTCCAGTCGTCGGCGTAGCCGAGGAGCGCGATCATGCCGAGCAGCAGGGGCGGCAGCGACAGCAGCGTGAAGAACGCCGCCTCGGCGGCGAGGCCGAGGATGCGGTACTCGATGCACGAGTTGACGGTGTCCTTCAGGAGCAGCCAGACCAGCTTCCGCTTCGACACGTTGCGGTAGAGGACTCGGGCCCGGTGGAGTCTGCTCCCGGGCCGCCGCTCGGGTGTTTCGTTTGCTGCCTGCACCTCCTTACCGTATCGGCATGGCAGCCGGCACCCACACCGTGACCAACCAGGCTCCGCCCCTGGTGGGATATGACGTCTTCATGTCCGACCGGGCTCTGGCGGAGGCGGTCGAACGACATCTGACACCCGAGGTCTTCGCGGAGGCACGCGAGGAGCTCGTGACCCTGGGCCGGGCCGCCGGTTCGGCCCAGGTGCGGGAGTGGGGGGAGCTCGCCGACACCTGCCCGCCGCGGCTGCGGACGCACGACCGGTACGGGAACCGGATCGACGAGGTCGTGTTCCACTCCGCCTGGCACCGGCTCCTGGGCAAGGGGGTCAACGCGGGGCTGACGAACGCGTGGGGCCGTCCGGGTGGTCATGTGCGGCGGGCGGCGGGCTTCCTGGTGGCGACGCAGGCCGAGTCGGGGCACGGCTGCCCGCTGTCGATGACGCACGCGGCGGTCCCCGCGCTGCGCACGGATCCGGAGCTGGCCGCGGTCTGGGAGCCGCTGCTCACCTCGCAGGTCTACGAACAGGGCCTGCGGCCGCCGCGGGAGAAGGCCGGGGTGCTCCTCGGGATGGGGATGACCGAGAAGCAGGGCGGCAGCGACGTCCGGTCCAACACGACGGAGGCGCGTCCGCTGGCCGACGACGGCACGTACGTGCTCACCGGGCACAAGTGGTTCTGCTCGGCACCGATGTCCGACGGGTTCCTGGTCCTGGCGCAGGCCCCCGGCGGCCTGACGTGCTTCCTGGTGCCGCGGGTCCTGGAGGACGGCACGCGCAACGCGTTCGCGATCCAGCGCCTGAAGGACAAGCTCGGCAACCGCGCGAACGCCTCCGCCGAGGTGGAGTTCGACGGGACGACGTGGGCGCGCCGGGTCGGCGAGGAGGGCCGCGGGGTCCGGACGATCATCGGGATGGTGGCGGCGACCCGGCTCGACTGCGTGCTGGGGTCGGCGGCGCTGATGCGGCAGGCGGTGGCGCAGGCCGTGCACCACACCGCCCACCGCCGGGCGTTCGGCGGCGTGTTGATCGAGAAGCCGCTGATGCGCAACGTGCTGGCCGACCTGGCGCTGGAGTCGGAGGCGGCGACGGTCCTCGGGCTGCGGCTGGCCGCCGCGTACGACACCGACTCGGAGGCGGAGCGGGCGTTCCTGCGGATCGCGGTGCCGACGGCGAAGTTCTGGGTGACCAAGCGGTGCACGCCGCTCGTGGCGGAAGCCCTGGAGTGCCTGGGCGGCAACGGCTACGTGGAGGAGTCGGGCATGCCGCGGCTGCTGCGCGAGTCGCCGCTCAACTCGATCTGGGAGGGTTCGGGGAACGTGCAGGCCCTGGACGTGCTGCGGGCGCTGCAGCGCGAGCCGCGGGCGCTGAACGCGTTCCTGACGGAGGTGGGGAAGGCGCGGGGTGCGGACCACCGGCTCGACCGCGCGATCAGGGGGGTGCTGACCGAGCTGGCCGATCTCGACGGGATCGAGGGGCGGGGGCGGCGCCTGGTGGAGCGGATGGCACTGGTTCTCCAGGGCTCGCTGCTGGTGCGGTGGGCGCCGCCCGAGGTGGCGGACGCCTTCTGCGCCTCGCGGCTGGGGGGCGACTGGGGCTCGGCCTTCGGCACGCTGCCGGCCACCCTCGACCTGGGCGCGGTGGTGGAGCGGGCGCGTCCCGTGGGCTGAGGGCCCGTCAACCGGCGGGCCCGCCGGAAGGTCCCGCGCGTGGGTGCTCCTGCGGGGCGGCGATCCGCGCCCCGCCTCCCCTCGCGTCGTCCGTCCGCGCCAGCCAGGGGGCGGCACGCGCGGAAAAGCCGGGGGTGGTGCTGCGCCGACACGGCACCACCCTCGGCTGTTGCACCACCCTCATGCACCTGGCGGGTGTCCGCCAGAGTTGCAAAGGGTTGCAGGATTACCCGAACCGCCCTTCACCCGGGAGCACCGGGCGGCACGATGGGCACCGACACTCCTCTGCAGAACCGATACAGCACCGCAGGTGGCTGGGAGAGACCGATGAAGAACACGCAGCTCGACATGAACCGGCTCGCCGCCATGGACGCCGCCCAGGCCACACGGCTGCTGTACCGGGTGCGGGAGGAGACCCTCGCGGGCCGCACTCCCCCGGTCGCGCCCCGCCCGGTGATCGACGCTTCGTGGCAGCGGATGTTCCGGCTGGGCCTCGATCCGGACCAGAGCACCAGCAGCGTGCTGCTGCGCCGCGACGAGCTGGAGGAGCGGCGGCGGACGACGGTCCTCGGCGAGGTGATGCGGACCCTGAGCGAGGGGCTCGCGGCGATGGCCGACGCCTCCCTCCAGATCATGGTGGTGACGGACGAACAGGGCCGGGTGCTGTGGCGGGAGGGCAATCTCGCCGTGATGCGGCAGGCCAACGGCATCTGCCTGGAGGAGGGCGCGGCCTGGACCGAGCACACCACCGGCACGAACGCGGTGGGGACGGCGCTCGCCATGCGCCGGCCCGTGCAGGTCCACTCGGCCGAGCACTACGTCCACACCCTGCACCGCTGGACCTGCGCGGCGGCCCCCGTGCACGATCCGCGCGACCAGCGCCTGCTGGGGATCGTGGACGTCAGCGGCCCGGCGTCGACCTTTCATCCGGCGACGCTGGCACTGGTGGGCTCGGTCGCGCAGCTCGCGGAGGCCGAGATGCGCGAGCGTCATCTGCGGTCGATCGAACGGCTGCGGTCGGTGGCCGCACCGATCCTGTGCCGGGTGGGGGGCCGGGCCATCGCCGTCGACACGCACGGCTGGACGGCGGCGGTGACGGGGATGGCGCCCCAGGACCGGATCGGCCTGCCGAAGTCGTTCCGCGCGGGGCGGGTCTGGCTGCCGTCGCTGGGGGCGTGCGCGGTGGAGCCGCTGCCGGGCGGCTGGCTGCTGCGGATCGACGACGAGGAGCGTCCGGAGTCGGGCGGGCCGGTGGTCCCGGCGAGCCGCGTGGTGCTCGACCTGAGCCGGCCGCGGCGCTGGTCGGTGGCGGTCGCGGGGGCGGCGGGCAGCTGGACGCAGGAGCTGAGTCCGCGCCATGCCGAGCTGCTGTTCGTGCTGGCGCTGCACCGGGACGGGCGGACGGCGGCACAACTGGCCCAGGACGTGTTCGGGGACCGGACCCGGACCGTCACGGTACGGGCGGAGATGTCACGGATCCGCCGGAATCTGGCGGGGGTACTGGCGCACCGTCCGTACCGCTTCAGCGAGGAGGTCGGTGTGGAAGTGATGCGCCCGCCCCACCCGGAGGACCTGCTGCCGCACTCGACGGCGCCGGCGGTGCGGGCGGAACGGGCGAACCGCTCGGAACGGCGGAGTTAGTAGGGAAATAGGAAGGAAGAGGACCGGACAGGGCCCCGGGGGCCGAAGGGGCGCCCGGGGTGGCTTGCGGACCGCCCCGGACAGGACCTAGAGCTTGCTCATCTTGTTGTACGGGCTCACGATCCGCCGTTGCGCCGAGCCGAAATCCACGACCGCCGCGATTCCGTCCTCGATGCCGACGACCCGGCCGAGGCCGTACATGTCGTGGGTGACCTTGTCGCCTACGGCGAACTCCTTGGGGGGCAGCGCGACCGGGGCCTTGAAGGGGCTGGTGGGCAAATGGCGCTTCGGTGCAGATGGCTTCGTCATTGCCCCCAGTATGCGCCAGCGCGCAGCCGTTCGGTGCGGCCGTCCGGCTCCCTTTCTCGCGCGCGGGCCGGAACGGCACCTCGCGACGGGGCCCGCGCGGCGGATCCCGGGCGCCGGCACGTGCACGCGACCCGTTCCGGCGCCCGCCGGACCGCCGTGGACCGGATGCCGGAGGCGCGTGTCCACGATCCGGACACTCCGTTCACGGCGGCGGGGGGCTGCCTGGGCACCGCCGCCGCGACCGTGATGCGATGAGCGCATGAGCACTACTGTCACCACCTGGTCCCTCGAACAGACCTCGCCGTCCGATCTCCGCCCCGCCGTCGCGCCGGAGGGCGACGACATCACGATCGTGCGGGCCGAGGTGCCCTCCCCCGAGTTCAGCCGCTTCCTCTACACGGCGGTCGGCGGCGACATCCACTGGAACGACCGTCTGCACCTGTCCTACAAGGAGTGGCAGGAGATCGTCGAGAAGCCGGGGGCCGAGATCTGGGTGGCGTACGACAAGGGCACGCCGGCCGGTTACGTGGAGCTCGACCCGCAGGACGACGGCGTCGTGGAGATCATCTACTTCGGACTGATCGCCGCCTTCCGGGGCCGCCGGATCGGTGGTCACCTGCTGACCGAGGGCGTGCGGCGGGCCTGGGACCTGGCCGAGCGCTGGCCCGACCGCGAGCCGACCCGCCGGGTGTGGCTGCACACCTGCTCGCTGGACGGCCCGCACGCGATGGACAACTACCGGCGCCGCGGCTTCCGGCTCTTCGACACCAAGGTCGAGGAGGCCGAGGAGACGGCGACCCCGGGCCCCTGGCCGGGCGCCCTGGGCTGACGCCCCCGTCCTCCCCCGCCGGACGCGCCGGGCCGGTCCCTCCGGCCCGGCCCCGGCAGCGCTACCCGGCAGCCCGGCACCAGGCTCGGTACCGGCCCCGCCCGCACCCCGGACGCGGCCGGCGGCATCCACGGCGCACCGCCGGCGGCCCCCGGAACGGCGCCCTTCGCACCCCTCGCGCCGGCCGCTCCCCGCCCGCCGTACGGACCGGGGACCCCGACACGCCCTCCGCGCACGCCCCTTGAGCACCACCCGCCGGAAGTGACCCACAGCACACCGTCTCACCAAACGAGACGTCTGTGTCCACATCATGGACGAAGCTGGACTGGGTCCAAAGTCCCGTGACACGCTTCCGTCATGTCTGGAACTGGAATTGCCTTGGTGAGTCGGCGGCACGTCGACCTCGGCCGCATGTCCAGCGCCATCTGTCCGGCGCGCTGAGAGAACCAGCACCGCCGCGATCACTTCTCTGCCCGACCCTGCTGCGCACCGCCGCGCCATCATCCCACCTGCGCGCGAGTGTGCAGGTCAGAGCCGCCCTCCCGCAGTCCCGAAGGACGAAAAGCCATGGCCGCCACCCCGGAAAACCCCGCACCCGCCACGCCCCGCCGCAAGGTGAGCCGTCACCGTGGCGAGGGTCAGTGGGCCGTGGGGCACTTCACCCCGCTGAACGGCAATGAGCAGTTCAAGAAGGACGACGACGGTCTCAATGTACGGACACGCATTGAGACGATCTACTCGAAGCGTGGATTCGACTCGATCGACCCCAACGACCTCCGCGGGCGCATGCGCTGGTGGGGCCTCTACACCCAGCGCAAGCAGGGGCTGGACGGCACCAAGACCGGCGTCCTGGAGCCGGAGGAGCTGGACGACGAGTTCTTCATGCTCCGGGTCCGTATCGACGGCGGCCGGCTGACCACCGAGCAGCTCCGGGTGATCGGTGAGATCTCGCAGGAGTTCGCGCGGGGCACGGCGGACATCACCGACCGGCAGAACGTGCAGTACCACTGGATCCGGATCGAGGACGTTCCCGAGATCTGGAACCGCCTGGAGGCCGTCGGCCTGTCCACCACCGAGGCCTGCGGCGACACCCCCCGTGTCATCCTCGGCTCCCCGGTGGCCGGCATCGCCGAGAACGAGATCATCGACGGCACGCCCGCCATCGACGAGATCCAGCGGCGGATCGTCGGCAACAAGGACTTCTCGAACCTGCCCCGCAAGTTCAAGTCCGCGGTCTCCGGATCACCGCTCCTCGACGTGGCGCACGAGATCAACGACATCGCCTTCGTCGGCGTGCACCACCCGGAGCACGGTCCCGGCTTCGACGTCTGGGTCGGCGGCGGCCTGTCCACCAACCCCAAGCTGGGCGTCCGGCTGGGCACCTGGGTCTCGCTCGACGAGGTCCCGGACGTCTACGAGGGCGTCATCTCGATCTTCCGTGACTACGGCTACCGCCGGCTGCGCACCCGCGCCCGCCTGAAGTTCCTCGTCGCCGACTGGGGCGCGGAGAAGTTCCGCCAGGTCCTGGAGGACGAGTACCTGAAGCGGAAGCTGACGGACGGGCCCGCCCCCGAGCAGCCCGCCGGCCGGTGGCGCGACCACGTCGGTGTCCACCGGCAGCAGGACGGCCGCTTCTACGTCGGCTTCGCGCCGCGCGTCGGCCGGGTCGACGGCGCCACGCTCACCAAGATCGCCGAGATCGCCGAGGCGCACGGTTCGGGCCGGATCCGCACCACCGCCGAGCAGAAGATGATCGTCCTGGACATCGAGGAGGGGCAGGTCGACTCGCTCGTCTCCGCCCTGGAGGCCCTGGACCTGCGGGTGAACCCCTCGACCTTCCGGCGCGGCACGATGGCCTGCACCGGTATCGAGTTCTGCAAGCTGGCGATCGTCGAGACGAAGGCGCGCGGCGCGTCCCTGATCGACGAGCTCGAGCGCCGCATCCCCGACTTCGACGAGCCGATCACCATCAACATCAACGGGTGCCCGAACGCCTGCGCCCGTATCCAGGTGGCGGACATCGGCCTCAAGGGCCAGCTCGTCCTGGACGACGACGGCAACCGGGTGGAGGGCTACCAGGTCCACCTGGGCGGCGCGCTCGGCCTGGAGGCGGGCTTCGGCCGCAAGGTCCGTGGCCTGAAGGTCACCTCGGCCGAGCTGCCGGACTACATCGAGCGGGTCCTGGAGCGCTTCCGCAAGGAGCGCGAGGACGGCGAGCGCTTCGCCACCTGGGCGGCGCGCGCGTCCGAGGAGGCCCTGTCGTGAGCGAGCGCGCCGCGCCGTTCCACTGCCCGTACTGCGGCGACGAGGACCTGCGCCCGAACGAGCAGGGCCACGGCGCCTGGGAATGCCGGGCATGCGGTCGAGCCTTCCAGCTGAAGTTCCTGGGGCTGCTCGCCCCGGGCACTTCGAGCGATTCCGACGGAGGGGAAGAGATATGACGACGACTCAGGTCACTGAGGGCGCCGATCTGAAGGAACTGGCCGAGCAGGCCGGGCGCGACCTCGAGGACGCGACGGCGCTGGAGATCCTCCAGTGGGCCGCCGACACCTTCGGCCGGGAGTTCTGCGTCACCTCCTCCATGGAGGACGCCGTCGTCGCCCATCTGGCGTCGCGCGCCCTGCCCGGCGTGGACGTCGTCTTCCTCGACACCGGCTACCACTTCCCGGAGACCATCGGCACGCGTGACGCGGTCGACGCGGTGATGGACGTCAACGTCATCACCCTGACCCCGCGCCGGACGGTGGCCGAGCAGGACGCCGAGCACGGCCCGGGGCTGCACGACCGCGACCCGGACCTGTGCTGCGCCCTGCGCAAGGTCAAGCCCCTCGAGGAGGGCCTGACCGCCTATCGCGCCTGGGCCACCGGCCTGCGCCGCGACGAGTCCCCGACCCGGGCGAACACGCCGGTCGTCGGCTGGGACGAGAAGCGGCAGAAGGTCAAGATCTCACCCATCGCCCGCTGGTCGCAGGACGACGTCGACGCCTACGTCGCCCGGCACGGAGTCCTCACCAACCCGCTGCTGATGGACGGTTACGCCTCGGTCGGCTGCGCGCCCTGCACCCGCCGGGTCGCGGAGGGCGAGGACAGCCGCGCGGGCCGCTGGGCCGGCCGGACCAAGACCGAGTGCGGACTGCACGGATGACGGACACTCAGGAAGTTCAGGAGAAGCGCGTGACGGGTGCCACCATCTGGCTGACCGGGCTGCCCAGCGCCGGCAAGACCACCATCGCCCACGAGCTGGCCGGCCGGCTGCGCGGCGAGGGCCACCGCGTCGAGGTCCTCGACGGCGACGAGATCCGCGAGTTCCTCTCGGCGGGCCTCGGCTTCAGCCGCGAGGACCGACACACCAACGTGCAGCGGATCGGCTTCGTCGCCGAACTGCTCGCCTCCAACGGCGTGAAGGTCCTGGTCCCGGTGATCGCCCCGTACGAGGACAGCCGCGAGGCCGTCCGCAAGCGTCACCAGACCGAGGGCACGCCCTACGTCGAGGTCCACGTCGCCACTCCGGTGGACGTGTGCTCGGTACGCGACGTGAAGGGGCTGTACGCCAAGCAGGCCGCGGGCGAGATCAGCGGGCTGACCGGTGTCGACGACCCGTACGACGAGCCGCGGAACCCGGATCTGCGGATCGAGTCCCAGAACCAGACCGTGCAGGAGTCCGCGGCGCAGCTCCACGCGCTGCTCACCGAGAGGGGTGTCGCATGACGACCGTCGCTCATGTCCACGACGCGACCGACAGTCCGTTCGCGCTGTCGCACCTGGACTCCCTGGAGTCCGAGGCCGTGCACATCTTCCGTGAGGTCGCGGGCGAGTTCGAGCGGCCGGTGATCCTCTTCTCGGGCGGCAAGGACTCCATCGTCATGCTGCACCTGGCGCTGAAGGCGTTCGCGCCGGCCCCGGTGCCGTTCACGCTGCTGCACGTCGACACCGGGCACAACTTCCCGGAGGTCCTGGAGTACCGCGACCGCACGGTGGCCCGCCACGGGCTGCGCCTGCACGTCGCCTCCGTGCAGGAGTACATCGACGCCGGGAAGCTGCGCGAGCGTCCCGACGGGACGCGCAACCCGCTCCAGACGGTGCCGCTGACCGAGGCGATCCAGCAGCACCGTTTCGACGCGGTCTTCGGCGGCGGCCGGCGCGACGAGGAGAAGGCCCGCGCCAAGGAGCGGGTGTTCTCGCTGCGCGACGAGTTCTCGCAGTGGGACCCGCGCCGGCAGCGGCCCGAGCTGTGGCAGCTGTACAACGGCCGGCACGCCCCCGGCGAGCACGTCCGGGTCTTCCCGCTGTCGAACTGGACCGAGCTGGACGTCTGGCAGTACATCGCCCGCGAGGGGATCGAGCTGCCGGACATCTACTTCGCCCACGAGCGCGAGGTCTTCGCCCGCAACGGCATGTGGCTCACCGCCGGCGACTGGGGCGGCCCCAAGGACACCGAGACGGTGGAGAAGCGGCTCATCCGCTACCGCACCGTGGGTGACATGTCCTGCACCGGCGCCGTCGACTCCGACGCCACCACGCTCGACGCCGTC
Organism: Streptomyces sp. JL2001; assembly: GCF_050917515.1. Lineage (NCBI taxonomy): Bacteria > Bacillati > Actinomycetota > Actinomycetes > Kitasatosporales > Streptomycetaceae > Streptomyces > Streptomyces sp. JL2001. Next base: position 1,808,931 of record NZ_CP169421.1, read on the forward strand.
ATCGCCGAGATCGCCGCGTCCCGGCTCACCGAGCGGGGAGCGACCCGCGCCGACGACAAGATGTCCGAGGCCGCGATGGAAGACCGCAAGCGCGAAGGGTACTTCTAGCCATGACGAGCACCACCGAGCAGTTCACCGACGTCTCGGCGACCACCCTGCTGCGGTTCGCCACCGCCGGCTCCGTCGACGACGGCAAGTCCACCCTGGTGGGCCGGCTGCTGCACGACTCAAAGTCGGTCCTGACCGACCAGCTGGAGGCCGTCGAGCACGCCTCCCGCTCCCGCGGCCAGGAAGCACCCGACCTGGCGCTGCTCACCGACGGCCTGCGCGCCGAACGCGAGCAGGGCATCACCATCGACGTGGCCTACCGCTACTTCGCGACGGCCCGCCGCCGGTTCATCCTGGCCGACACCCCCGGGCACGTGCAGTACACCCGCAACATGGTCACCGGCGCCTCCACCGCCGAACTGGCCGTGGTCCTGGTCGACGCCCGCAACGGCGTCGTCGAGCAGACCCGCCGCCACGCGGCGGTCGCCGCCCTGCTGCGGGTCCCGCACGTGGTCCTCGCCGTCAACAAGATGGACCTCGTGGACTACGCCGAGCCCGTCTTCGCGGCGATCGCCGAGGAGTTCACGACGTACGCCTCCGAGCTCGGCGTCCCGGAGATCACCGCGATCCCGATCTCGGCGCTGGCGGGCGACAACGTGGTGGAGCCGTCCGCGAACATGGACTGGTACGGCGGTCCCACCGTGCTGGAGCACCTGGAGACCGTCCCGGTCAGCCACGACCTGACGGCCTGCCACGCGCGCTTCCCGGTGCAGTACGTCATCCGTCCGCAGACCGCCGAACACCCCGACTACCGGGGCTACGCCGGCCAGATCGCGGCCGGTGCCTTCCGGGTCGGCGAGCGGGTCACCGTCCTGCCCTCGGGCCGGACGTCCACCATCTCGGCGATCGACGCGCTCGGTGAGCCCGTCGACATCGCCTGGGCCCCGCAGTCGGTCACCATCCGGCTCGCCGACGACATCGACATCTCCCGCGGCGACCTGCTCGCGCCGGTCGACGACGCCCCGGCCACCAGCCAGGACGTCGAGGCGACGGTCTGCCACGTGGCCGACCAGCCGCTCGTCGTGGGCCAGCGGGTGCTGCTCAAGCACACCACGCGCACGGTCAAGGCGATCGTCAAGGAGATCCCCTCGCGGCTGACCCTGGACGACCTCTCCCAGCACCCCGAGCCGGGGCAGCTGGTCGCCAACGACATCGGCCGGGTCAAGGTGCGCACCGCCGAGCCGCTCGCGCTCGACGCGTACGCGGACTCGCGCCGCACCGGTTCGTTCCTGCTGATCGACCCCGCGGACGGCACCACGCTCGCCGCCGGCATGGCGGGCGAGTCCTTCGCCGGCGCCAAGGCCGCGGCGGCCGTCGTCGCCCCCGCAGACGAGGAAGGGTGGGACTTCTGAGATGAGAAACGACGTCTACGCCACGTTCGCCAAGGAAGGCGGCCGGGTCGGCTCCGGTGCCCTCGGTGCGGGCCGGGGAGGTGTCGCGCGATGTGCGTGCTGACGCCGATGCGCCGCGCCTGCGGCGCCACCCCGCTCCACCTCCGACACCACCGACGAAGAAGACTTCGAAGACCCTGAGGGGAACCCGTGCCTGCCTCCCGTACCACCCTGCGCCGCTCACTCGCCGCCGCCGCGGCCCTGCCGCTGCTGATCGGCGCGCTCGCCTCCTGCGGCTACGGCTCCGAGGCCAAGAACGACGAGAAGAAGGTGGCCGCCGAGGGCGAGAAGCTCTCCGCCGACACGGTCCGGCTCGGGTACTTCCCGAACCTGACGCACGCCACCGCCCTGGTGGGCGACCAGGAAGGCATCTTCCAGAAGGAGCTGGGCGGCACGCAGCTGAAGGTCTCCACCTTCAACGCCGGCCCCTCCGAGATCGAGGCGCTGAACGCCGGCTCGATCGACATCGGCTTCATCGGCCCGTCGCCGTCCATCAACGGCTACACCAAGTCCAAGGGCTCCAACCTCCGCATCGTCGCCGGCTCCGCCTCCGGCGGGGTCAAGCTCGTGGTGAACCCGGACAAGATCAAGACCCTGGACGACATCAAGGGCAAGAAGATCGCCACGCCGCAGCTCGGCAACACCCAGGACGTGGCGTTCCTGAACTGGGTCTCCGAGAAGGGCTGGAAGGTCGACGCCCAGAGCGGCAAGGGCGACGTCTCCGTGGTCCGCACCGACAACAAGGTGACCCCCGACGCCTACAAGTCCGGTTCCATCGACGGCGCCTGGGTGCCGGAGCCGACCGCGTCGAAGCTCGTCAGCGAGGGCGCCAAGGTGCTGCTCGACGAGTCGGACCTGTGGCCCGACAAGAAGTTCGTGATCACGAACGTCATCGTGTCGCAGAAGTTCCTGAAGGAGCACCCGGACGTCGTCGAGGCGGTGCTGCGCGGATCGGTGAAGACCAACGCGTGGATCAACGCCAACACCGACAAGGCGAAGGCCTCCGCCAACGCCAAGCTGAAGGAGCTCTCCGGCAAGGCGCTGGGTGACAAGGTCATCGACGGCGCGTGGCCGTCGATCCAGTTCACCAACGACCCGCTGGCCGCCACGCTGCAGGCCCAGGCGGACCACGCGGTGAAGGCCGGTCTCCTGAAGCAGCCCGACCTGAACGGCATCTACGACCTGAAGCCGCTCAACAAGGTCCTGAAGGCCGCGGGGCAGCCCGAGGTCGCCGACGCCGGTCTCGGCGTCAAGTAACCCTCGAAAAAGCCCAGTTCAGGTATCCCAGGAGGTGACGACCATGGCCACGACCGCGACGATCGCCAAGGCCGAGGACCGTGCGGCGGTGACCCACGCCGCCCGGCTCGAGCACGTCTCGAAGTCCTTCGGCGGACCCGCCGGTCAGCAGCTCGTGCTCGACGACATCTCACTCGATGTCGCCCCGGGCGAGTTCGTCACCCTCCTGGGGGCCTCGGGCTGCGGCAAGTCCACCCTGCTCAACCTGGTCGCCGGGCTCGACCGGCCGTCCGCGGGGTCCATCGAGACCCCCGGCGGCCGGCCGGCCCTGATGTTCCAGGAGCACGCCCTCTTCCCGTGGCTGACCGCGGGCAAGAACATCGAACTGGCCCTGCGGCTGCGCGGGGTGCCGAAGACCGAGCGCCGCGACGAGGCCGAGCGCCTGCTCGAACTCGTCCGGCTCAACGGCTCGTACGGCAAGCGGGTGCACGAGCTGTCCGGCGGCATGCGGCAGCGGGTCGCGCTGGCCCGGGCCCTGGCCCAGGACAGCGATCTGCTGCTGATGGACGAGCCGTTCGCGGCGCTCGACGCGATCACCCGCGACGTCCTGCACGACGAGCTGACCCGTATCTGGCGCGAGACGAAGCTGTCGGTCCTCTTCGTCACCCACAACGTGCGCGAGGCCGTGCGGCTGGCCGAGCGCGTGGTGCTGCTGTCGTCCCGCCCCGGCCGGATCGCCCGGGAGTGGACCATCGAGATCCCGCAGCCGCGCCGCATCGAGGACGCCGCCGTGGCGGAGCTCTCCGTCGAGATCACCGAAGAACTGCGTGGGGAGATCCGCCGCCATGGCCAGCACTGACACCACACCCAAGACCGACGACCTGGCCGGGCTGGAAGCGGGTCTGGACGCGCTGGACAGCGTGCAGGTCCGCCGGACCCCGGTGCGCGAGGTCCTGCTGAAGAAGGTCCTGCCGCCCGTCCTGGCCGTCGTGCTGGTGCTCGTGGTCTGGCAGCTCCTCGTGGTGGCCGAGGTCACCGACGAGGGCAAGCTGCCCTCCCCCGGAGCCGTCTGGGAGTCCCTCTCCACGATGTGGCTGGAGGGCACGCTCATCGAGGTGCTGTGGACCAGCGTCTCCCGGGCGCTGCTCGGCTTCCTGCTGGCGCTGGCGATCGGCACCCCGCTCGGGCTCGTCGTGGCCCGGGTGTCCGTGGTGCGGACGGCGATCGGCCCGATCCTGTCGGGTCTGCAGTCGCTGCCCTCGGTCGCCTGGGTGGCACCCGCGGTGCTGTGGCTCGGGCTCAACGACCAGATGATGTTCGCCGTGATCCTGCTGGGCGCGGTGCCGTCCATCGCCAACGGTCTGGTGGCCGGCGTGGACCAGGTGCCGCCGCTGTTCCTGCGGGCCGGCCGGACGCTCGGCGCGACCGGTCTCAAGGGCGCCTGGCACATCGTGATGCCGGCCGCGCTGCCCGGGTACCTCGCCGGCCTGAAGCAGGGCTGGGCCTTCTCGTGGCGCTCGCTGATGGCCGCGGAGATCATCGCGTCCTCGCCCGATCTCGGCCTGGGGCTCGGTCAGCTGCTGGAGAACGGCCGGAACAACTTCGACATGCCGGGGATCTTCCTGGCCATCATCCTGATCCTGCTCGTCGGTGTCGCCATCGACCTGCTCGTCTTCAGCCCGCTGGAGCGCGCCGTGCTGCGGCGCCGCGGTCTGCTGGTCAAGAGCTGAGAACGCCGTGAACGGTCCCGTCCTCCTCGTCATCGCCCACGGCAGCCGCGATCCGCGGCACGCGGCGACCGTGCGGGCGCTGGTCGCCCGCGCCCGGTCGCTGCGGCCGGGGCTGCGCGTGGAGACGGCGTTCCTGGACTTCGACCTGCCGTCGGTGAGCGGAACGCTCGACCGGCTCGCGGCCGAGGGGGTGCGGGACGTGGTGGCGCTGCCGCTGCTGCTGACCCGCGCCTTCCACGCCAAGGCGGACATCCCCGCCGTCCTGCGGCAGGCGCCGCCCGTCCTGCGGGTGCGGCGGGCGGAGGTCCTCGGCCCCTCACCGCTGCTGGTGGCGGCGGTGGAACGGCGGCTGTACGAGGCCGGGCTCACGCCCGGCGACAAGGGCTCGACCGGGGTCGTCCTGGCCTCGGCGGGCTCCAGCGACCCGGAGGCGATCGCAGTGATCGCAGAAACGGCGCGGGAGCTGCGGCGCACCGGTTGGTGCTCCGTGCGGCCTGCGTTCGCCTCCGCATCCCTTCCCCGGACCGAGGACGCCGTCCGGACGCTGCGCGCCGACGGGGTGCGCCGGGTCGCGGTGGCCCCGTACGTCATCGCGCCGGGCCGGCTGCCCGACCGGATCGCGGCCGGCGCCGCGGATGCCGACGTCCTGGCGGACGTGCTGGGCCCGGCTCCGGAGCTCGCGCGGCTGCTGACGGAGCGCTACGAGGAGGCCGTCGCCGGCCGCCGGGTGCCGATCGCCGGCTGAGGCGGGTCCGTCCGGCCCGTCCCGGACACCGGAAGCCTTCGGCCGGCACTGCCGCGGACGGCCGCTACCGGCGCGGGTCGCGTCCGCTCAGGGCGAGGGCGCGGCCGAAGGCGGAGGCGTCCGGCGCGCTCTCGACCGGGGCCGCGAATCCGTCGTAGCCGCGGTAGACCTCGGCGTGTTCGGCCACGACGCCGAGCAGGAACTCCCCCGTGGGGTCGGGCACCTCGAAGTCCTGGCCGGTGGAGCGTGCCAGGTCCCAGCCGTGCACGGCGAGTTCCTTGACGAGCAGCGAGGCGACCACGGTGGCCGGCATGGCGGTGAAGCCGAGGTCGATCTCGCCGTCCCAGACACCGGGGCCTTCCCAGGCGGCCAGGGCCCGGTCCAGCTGGGCGGCGTACCGCTCCGCCCAGTCGGGGTCCGCGGCGAAGTCGCGGGCCGTGAGCTCCTCGGGGAGCCGCTCGCGCAGGGCGCGGTGCTCCAGGCCGTGCGCGGAGTAGAGGACGAGGTGGTTGGCGAGCTCACCCACCGTCCAGGCGGTGCAGACGGAGGGGGCGGCGAGCTGTTCCCGGGTGACGCCGCGGGCGACGCGGGCCGCTTCGGCGGCGCAGACGCCGAGGTGCGTGTGGATGTCGTTCATGGCGTCGACGCTAGGCGGGCGCCCGCGTCGCGGTCTTGAAGATTCGCGACACCCGGGCGCCGGCCGTCGGCGTCGGCCGGATCAGCCGAAGTCGAGGCCGCCGGTGCGGGTCCGCTTGAGCTCGAAGAGGTCGGAGTGGCCGGCGAGGACGCGGAAGCTGTCGAAGAGTTCCACCGCCTCCCGTCCACGGGGGATGGCACGCAGGACGGGTCCGAACCAGACCGTGCCGTCGACGTGGAGGGTGGGGGTGCCGACGTAGCCTCCGGCCTGCGGGTCCCGCCCCGCGTCGTGGCTGCGCCGCACGGCCTCGTCGTGGCGGGTGTCGTGGGCGGCCTCGGCGAGCCGTGCGGGCAGTCCCAGCTCGGCGAGGGATCCGGCGATCACCGTGTCGAAGTCGGCCTCCTTGCGCTCGTGGATGCGGGTGCCGAAGGCGGTGTAGAGCGGGCGGAGGATCTCCTCCCCGTGCTCCTCGGCCGCGGCGGCGGCGACCCGCACCGGGCCGATCGACCTGTCGACGAGTTCCCGGTACCAGTCGGGCAGCTCGTTGCCGATGTTGTGGAAGTACAGGCTCATCACCCGGAAGCGCAGCTCGACGTCGCGCTGCCGCTCCACCTCCAGCATCCAGCGGGAGGTGATCCAGGCGAAGGGGCAGGCGGGGTCGAAGTAGAAGTCAACGACGGGGACGGCGGGGGCAACGGGCCGGGACGGGGCGTCGGTGGTCATGGCTGGGAGCCTAGCCAGCCGATGGCCCGCGGCTTCGGGCCATTCGCCGCTTTGTCGACTGGGCCACTTCGGTGCCGTCCGACGTGCTGTCGTACGGTGCCCGCATGGTCTCGGAGACGTTCGTCCTCGGTGGTGTTCCCGTACGACGGCTCGGCTACGGAACGGCGCAGCTGACCGGCCCCGGCTACTGGGGTCCGCGCGGCCCGCGGGCGGATGCCGTCGCCGTGCTGCGGCGGGCGGTGGAGCGGGGCGTCACGCTCGTGGACACCGCGGACAACTACGGGCCGGGCCTGGCCGAGGAGCTGGTCGCCGAGGCGCTGCGTCCGTACCGCGACGACCTGGTGATCGCCACCAAGGGCGGGGTGGTCCGGACGAGCGACAGCGCCTGGCACGTCGAGGGGCGTCCGGAACGGCTGCGGGAGATGTGCGAGGCGAGCCTGCGCCGGCTGCGGACGGACCGGATCGATCTCTACCAGCTGCACCGCTTCGATCCCGAGGTGCCGATGTCCGAGCAGCTCGGCGCACTGGACGAGCTGCGCGCCGAGGGGAAGATCCGGCACGTCGGCCTGGACTCGGTGACCGCGGGGCAGCTGTCGGAGGCGCTGGCACTCACGTCGTCCGTGGTGTCCGTGCAGAACCGATTCCATCTGCTGGACCGCGGCTCCGCGGCGGTGCTGGAGCTCTGCGAGGCGCACGGGCTGGGCTTCCTGCCGTGGTTCCCGCTGGGCAACGGCGCCCTGACCGGCCGGGCCGCGGCCTCGCTCGACGCCGTCGCGGCGGCGCACGGCGCGACCCGGGGGCAGATCGCCCTGGCCTGGCTGCTCCACCGTTCACCGGTGCTGCTGCCGACTCCGGGCACCGGCTCGCTCGCGCACCTGGAGGAGAACCTGGACGCGGGCGCGCTCCGCCTCGACGCGGCCGAACTCAGTCTGCTGGACTCTCTGGCGGACTGACGGGTGCGGGCGTGCCCTGGTGGAAGTAGAGGAGCCAGCGTCCCTCGGTGAGCCGCCAGATCGAACTGCGGTGGGAGCGGACGCCGTGGGACTCGGTGGCGAAGGTCAGGTGCACCACGTCGGGGGCCAGCTGCACGCCGTGCATGTCGCTGGCGGTGATCGGCCGGGGGCTGGCCCCCGCGGTCATCGCGGCGATGATCGACGCCCGGTCCCAGCGGCGTCCTGACGTGCCGAACTCCTCGAAGTCCGGGTGCAGCAGCTCGGAGAACAGCGTCACCGAGCTGCGGACCGTCGGGTCCAGGAGGCGCAGCTCGCCCTCGACGGCCGCGGCCACGGCGGGGGGAAGGTCAGTCACGGGTCATCTCCACGAGCTTGGTCACGGTGTTCCAGTTGCGCGAGGTGGCGACGACGCCCTTGAGGAGGGAGGGCCGGGAGACCGCCTCGGCCAGCTTGGAGCGCCCGAGGCCGTCCGGGGCGTAGAGGTAGAGGACGCGGTCGCCGAGGCGGAACTCCTCCGGGAGGAAGGCGGCCTGGTCGACCGAGGCGAAGCGCTCGGCGCCGAGGGCCTCCGAGAAGTACGTGACGTGGAGCTGCTTCCCCTCCAGCTCGGCGGCCGGGAAGGGGCAGGCGTCGGCCACCGCGGCCAGGTAGGCGGCGCTGCGCACGAGGGTGTCGACGCGGAAGCCGAAGTGCTGCTCGACGGCCTTCTCGACTGCGGCGGCGAGGGTGTCGTCGGTCTCGTCGGCGTCGGTGGTGAAGACGGCGTTGCCGCTCTGCAGGTAGGTCCGGACGTCGCGGTGGCCGAGCCCTTCGAGGAGTGAACGGAGCTCCGCCATGGGCACCTTGCGATGCCCGCTCACGTTGATTCCGCGCAGCAGTGCGGCATAGGTCGTCGTCATGGTCACACGATAGGGCGGCCGTCGCGCCCCGTGGGGGAGGGCGCGACGGCCGCCGGGCATCAGGCGGGGGCTCCTACTCGACGATCTTGAGCAGCTTGTTGGCGGTGCCCTGACTCGGGTTGCTGATCTTGTCCGCGGTGGCTCCCGCGACGAGCGCCTGGGCGACCTGGTCCGGGGTGGCGTCGGGGTGTGCCGCGAGGTACACGGCGGCGGCGCCGACCACGTGCGGGGTCGCCATGGAGGTGCCCGAGATGGTCTTCGTACCGGTGTCGCTGTCGTTCCAGTCGGAGGTGATGTCCGAACCCGGGGCGTACAGGTCCACGACGGAGCCGAAGTTGGAGAAGTCGGACTGCTGGTCGTCCTTGGTCGAGGAGGCGACCGTGATGGCCTCCTGGACGCGGGAGGGGGAGCCCTGACTGGCGTCGGAGGACTCGTTGCCGGCCGCGACGGCGAAGGTGACGCCGGAGGCGATCGCCTTCCTGACCGCGTCGTCGAGCGCCGGGTCGGCGCCGCCGCCGAGGCTCATGTTGGCGACGGACGGGCCCTGGTGGTTCTTGGTGACCCAGTCGATGCCGGCGACGACCTGCTCGGTGGTGCCGGAGCCGTTGTCGTCGAGGACGCGCACGGCGACGATCTTCGCCTTCTTGGCGACACCGTGGGCCGTGCCGGCGATGGTGCCGGCGACGTGCGTGCCGTGACCGTTGCCGTCCTGGGCCGTTTCGTCGTTCTCCACGGCGTCGAAGCCGTCGGAGGCCCGGCCGCCGAAGTCCTGGTGGCCGACCCGGACTCCGGTGTCGATGACGTACGCGGTCACGCCCTCGCCGGCGCCGTCGGGGTAGGTGTACTTGGAGTCCCCGGCGGTCTCGGTCTGGTCGACGCGGTCCAGGCCCCAGGAGGGCGGATCGGCCTGGGTGGCGCTGATGGAGAACTTCTTGTTCTGGACCACCTTGGAGACGGCCGGGTCGGCCGCGAGGCGCTTGGCCTCGGTCACCGAGAGGTCGTTGACCGAGAAACCGTTGACGGTGGAGTCGTAGCTGCGGCGCAGGGTGCCGCCGTACTCCTTCGCCAGCTTGCCCTTGTCGGCCTTCTCGTCGAGCAGGACGATGTAGCTTCCGCTGACGGCGCCTTCCGCGCCGAGGCCGTAGACCGTGCCGAGGGCGGGCGTGGGGGCCGCGCCCGCGAACGGACTGGTGAGGACGGTCACTCCGGCGGCTGCTGCTATCGCGGTCGTGACGGCGATGAGCTTGGTCCGGCGAACGCGCTTGTGTGTAGCCATGAAGAGGGGACTCCTCGTCAGGATTTGTGGGGGGTTGAGCCACTGGAAGAAAACTCTCCGGTAGCTGCCTCGAAACCCTGACCGATTGACGGGCTCAGTTCAAGGGCTTCCCGGTCCCGCGGCTTACTCAACAAGGTTTCTTAAAGAGAACCCCGCCAACCCCCCTCATTTCATTCACACATGAGGCCCCTGGGGACCCCAGGGGCCTTGCTAGTGCAATCAGCAACGAACTCGGTGATGCATCACCGGCTCCGAAATGCGAACACACTCAAGCCAGTTCGGCCTCGATCAGGTCGGCGGCCCTGAGGGTCCCGCCCTCGGCCGCCATCCCCTGCCGGATCTCCTGTGCGCGGCGGGCGACTTCGGGGTCGTCGGCGAGGGCGAGCACGGCCTCGCGCAGCCGCTCGGCCGTCGCCTCCTCCATCGTCAGCCGGCGGGCCACACCCAGGGACACGAGCATGTCCGCGTTGCCGAACTGGTCGACGGCCTGTGGGACCGCCACCATCGGGGTGCCGGTGGCCAGGCCCTCCTGACTGCCGCCGGCGCCGGCGTGGGTGACGAACGCGTCGGCCTGCCGGAGGATCGCCAACTGCGGTACCCAGGAGTGGACTTCCACGTTGGCCGGCAGCTCGCCCAGTTCCGCCGGATCGACGAAGGAGCCGATCTGGAGGACGACGTGCCAGTCGGGACGGTCCGCGAAGGCCGCGGCGGCCGCCCGGTAGAACGCGGGCTGCTTCGTGTAGGCGGACCCCAGGGAGACCAGGAGGACCCGGCCGGCCCCCTCGGGCCGGCGCCACTCCCCCTGGTCGGCGCGACCGCCCTGGCAGGCGCCGACGAAGCGGAAGACGGTTTCGTCGACCCGGTCGGCCTGCGGCTGCAGGGCCCGCGGGATGAGCACGACGGCGCGGCGGGGGCGGGCCACCAGGCGGTCGGGAGGGGTGTCGACGCCGTGCTCGGCGAGCCACCGCTCGAAGCGCGCGTAGTACGCCTTGCCCCGCGGCGAGGCCTTGAGCTCCGCGAACATCGGCTCCGCGACCTCCTCCTCGTACCCCTCCCAGGGCACGAGGTTGGGCCAGAGCGAGACGGCGGGGACGCCCCAGCGATGGGCGAGGACCGGTGCCGGATAGGAGGTGATGTCGTGCAGGACGAGGTCGGGTTCGTCGCCGGCGAAGGCCGCGGCGAGCTGCGGGAGCGCCTGGACGGCGTCGTCCAGGAAGGGCTCGACGTTGTCGATCAGCTCGGTGCCCCAGGCGTCGGGGTCCTCGTCGGTCGGGAGCGTGGACGTGTAGACGACGGGGGTGGCGCCGGTCGCGGCGACCTTCTCGGCGAAGGAGGCGGGGACGGCGTAGCTGACGCGGTGCCCTCGGGCGACGAGCTCGCGGATCACTTCGAGGCTCGGGTTCACGTGCCCGTGGGCGGCGATGGAGAACATGGCGATGTGGGCGCGCGGGATCGTGGTCATGAGCCGAACCTTAACGAGACGAGACGTCTCGTGCAACCAAATGGGTGCCCGTTTCCCTGTCCCGTCAGCGGCGTTGATACCGGGCCAGCACCAGGTTCCCGTACTCCACCAGGCGCCTTCGCAGCTCGGCCGCGTCGATCGCGCCGCTGTAGTACTCCTGGAACGCCGGGGTCGCCACCTTGTCCTTCCACTCCGGATAGCCCCGCACCGACTGCGCGGGCGCCGAGCGCAGGTGCTCCGCGACCGCCGCCCCGGTCGCCCAGCCGTCCCGCTCGGTCCGCAGCGAGGGATCGGCCAGCGCCGCCGTACCCGTCGGCAGCATCCAGTCGCCCCGGGCCAGCCGGACCATGTTCCGGGGCTGGAGAAGGAAGTCGAGGAACTGCGCGGCCTCCTTCTTGTGCGGGCTGTCCTCGGCGATGGAGAGCGTCTGCGGGCTGACGCCCTGGGCGAGGCCCTCACGTCCGGCGGGCGCGGGCAGCACGGTCCACTCGAAGCCCGGAGGCGCCTGCTGGGCGATCTGCTGCCGGTACGAGAAGCCCAGTGGGACCATCGCGTACCGGCCGCCGAAGAAGCCGGGCAGTGTGTCCGAGCCGCCGGTGCCGAGCGTGGAACGAGCCGCGCTGCGGTCGGTGTTCACCTGGTCGTGGACCGTGCCGGGGACGATGCCGTCGGTCGCGCCGAAGTCGATCGTCACCCGGCCGTCCGCGCCGCGGTGGAAGAGCCGCCCGCCCGTCGACAGGCCCAGGTTGAGGCTCACCGAGACCGGCTCCTTGAGGGGCCAGGCGACCGCGTACCGCCCCGGCCCCATCGTCGCCGTCAGTTCCCGGGTGACACGGCGGAACTCCTCCCAGCTCCACGGGGCCTCGGGGGTCGGGATCCGGACGCCCGAGGACTCCAGGATCCGCCGGTTCGCGATGATCACGCGCGGCTCCTGGAGGAACGGAACCCCGTAGATCCCGTCCCCGAAGGTCGTGGTCTCCCAACTGCGCGCGGGGATGTCCGCCTTCAGGCGGGCCGGCAGCAGGTCGCTCAGATCCGCGAGGCGGCCGCCGTAGGCGAAGTCGGCCAGGTCGTCGGAGGCGTCGTGGATGAGGTCGGGGGCCTCACCGCCCTCGAAGGAGGTCAGGAGCTGGTCGTGGACGGAGTCCCAGCTGCCCTGGACGTACTCGACCCGGATGTCGGGATGGGCGGCGTTCCACTCCGCCACCAGCTCCTTGTTGACGTCGACGGACTCCTTCTGCCAGGCCAGCGACTGGAAGCGGAGCCGTACGGTCCCGTCGTCCCGGCCGTCTCCGCCGGCGGCGCAGCCGCTGAGCAGCAGGGCGACGACGGTGCTGACGGCGGCCCAGGTCCGCGGGCGCATCAGGACTTCACCGCCCCGGCCAGCGCGCCCCCGGTGATCCGTCTCTGGATGACCGCGAAGACGACGAGCGAGGGGATCGTGGCCAGGAACGCGGCCGCGGCCAGCGGCCCGAGATCGGCGACCCCCTCCGCGCCCAGGAAGTGGGTCAGGAGGACCGGCAGGGTCTGCTTCTCCGGGCTCTTGAGCAGCACGAGCGCGAAGAAGAACTCGTTCCAGGAGGTGACGAAGGCGAAGAGCGCAGTGGCGACGATCCCGGGGGCGAGGAGCGGGGCGGTGACCGAGACGAGCGTGCGGACCCGGCCGGCGCCGTCGACGGCGGCGGCCTCCTCCAGCTCGGCCGGCACGGCCCGTACGTATCCCACCAGCATCCACAGCGCGAACGGCAGCGACCACACGACGTACACCATGACCAGGCCGGGAAGGCTGTCGATCAGCCGCAGGTTCTTCAGGACCAGGAAGAGCGGGATGATCACCAGGACGAAGGGGAACGCCTGGCTGACCACGACCCAGCCGGTGACGGCCGAGGCGGCCTTCCCGCGGGCGCGCGCCGTCACGTAGGCCAGGGGGGTGGCGACGGCGACCGAGACGAGGGCGGCGGCGAGCGCGGCGAGCAGGCTGTTCGCCGCGGCCCGGAGCAGCGGCTGTTCGTCGAAGGCCTGCCGGAAGTTGGCCCAGGTGGGGTCCCGGGGGATCCAGGTGGGGTGGAGCGAACCGAGCTCGGGGGCGGGCTTGAAGGCGGTGGAGATCAGCCAGAGAAGGGGGAAGGCGAGGAAGGCCAGGTACGCGAGGAGCGCGAGGTACTGGCCGAACCGCGCGGGCCTGCTGGGGCGAAGAGCGCTCACCGGTCCCGGTCCCCCTTCAGTCGTCCGACGAGATGGAAGGCGAGGAGCACGGAGACGGCGGCCACGAGCACGCAGCCCATGGCGGCGGCGTAGCCGAACTGTCCGTAGCGGAAGGCCTCTTCGTAGGCGAAGAGCATGGGGAGGCGGGTCCGGCCGCCGGGGCCGCCGTTGGTCAGCACGTAGACCAGGGCGAAGGAGTTGAGGTTCCAGACGAAGTTGAGCGCCGTGATGGCCAGTGCCACCGGTCTGAGGGCGGGCCAGGTGACCGTGCGGAAGCGGCGCCAGGCTCCGGCGCCGTCGAGGGCGGCGGCCTCGTGGAGCTCGCGCGGGGTGTTCTGGAGGCCGGCGAGCAGGGCGACCGTGGTCTGCGGCATCCCCGCCCAGACCCCGACCACGACGACCGCGGCCAGCGCGGTGGCCGGTCCGCCGAGCCAGTCGTGTCCGTCCCCGAGGCCCAGGTCGCGGACGGTCTCGTTGAGGATGCCCGCGTCGGCGTTGTAGACCAGGCGCCACATGATGCCGACGACGACCTCGGGCATCGCCCAGGGGACGATCGCGAGCGCCCGGGCCAGCCAGCGCAGCCGGAGGTTCTGGTCGAGCAGCAGGGCGAGCCCGAGCGCGAGCAGGAACTGCGGGACGGTGACGCCGAGGGCCCACACCAGACCGATCCGGAACGACTCCCAGAACAAGGTGTCGTGCAGCAGGTCCTGGAAGTTGAGGGTGCCGACCCACTGGGTGGAGCGGGTGCGGCCGGACTGGGCGTCGGTGAAGGCGAGGGCGATGCCGTAGAGCAGGGGCCCCACGCTCAGGACCAGGATGGGGATCAGTGCCGGCAGCACCAGGAACCACGCGCCGTGGTCCCGCCCGGGGCCGGGGCCCGCTCCGGCGGCCGTCCGTCCGCCGGACCGCTTCGTCGCGGTCACCACACTCACCGATACGACCCCTTATGTGCGCTATGTCACATGCTCCGGTCTCCGTCATGGTCCTGACAGGGCGTCGGTCCCGTCAAGGCCGCCCGCACGGATGCGAGACTTTGGCTGATTCGCATAGGCAACGGGAGAGACGGAGATTCGGATGGACGAGGCGCGGGCACGGGAGATCCTGGCCGCCACGGGGCTGCCGGCCCGGGAACAGGACGCCCCCCTCCTCTCCTTGGGGGAGAACGCGGTCTTCGGCGCGGGTGATCTCGTGGTGAAGGTCGGCCGGGACGCGGAGCTGCTGCCCCGCGCCGAACGCGAACTGACGCTCGCTTCCTGGCTGGCCGAGACCGGCATCCCCGCGGTACGGGCGGCGGAAGCCGCGCCCCGCCTGGTCGACGGCCACCCGGTCACCCTCTGGCACCGGCTGCCCGCCGCCGTACGGCCGGCCGAGCCCCGCGACCTGGCCCCGCTGCTGCGCCGGATCCACGCACTGCCGGAGCCCGCCTCCCTCACCCTGCCCCGCCGCGACCTGCTCGCCGGGGTGGAGCGGTGGCTGCGGCTCGCGGGCGACGCCGTCGACCCGGCCGACGCGGCCTATCTGCGGGAACGGCGCGACTCCTTCGCGCCGGCGGCCGCCGCGCTCACCCCGCACCTGACCCCCGGCCCGATCCACGGGGACGCCCTGCCGCGCAACGTGCACGTCGGCCCCGACGGTCCCGTCCTCGTCGACCTGGAGACCTTCTCCTCCGACCTGCGGGAGCACGACCTGGTGGTCCTCGCGCTCTCCCGCGACCGGTACGGGCTGGATCCGGCGGCGTACGACGCCTTCACCGAGGCCTACGGCTGGGACGTGCGCGCGTGGGAGGGGTGCGCCGTGCTCCGCGGTGCCCGGGAGACCGCGAGCTGCGCCTGGGTGGCCCAGCACGCGCCGAGCAATCCCAAGGCCCTGGCCGAATTCGAACGGCGGGTGGCCTCGCTGCGGGACGGCGACCCGGAGGTGCGCTGGTACCCGTTCTGACATGATCCCCGGGACCGATCCTCCATGTCCGAACGGGGTGTTGTGATGCGCGTGGAACTGTCCGGGGTGACCCTCGACGTCGAGGTGAGCGGCGAGGGGCCGGCCGTGCTCCTGGTCCACGGCTTCCCTGACACGCACCACCTCTGGCGTCACCAGGTACCGGCCCTGACCGCCGCCGGGTACACGTGCGTCGCTCCCACGCTCCGCGGCTTCGGCGCCTCGGACCGGCCCGAGGGCGGACCGGAGGCGTACGCCCCGGCGCGGTCGGTCGGCGACCTCCTGGAGCTGCTGGACCGGCTGGGGATCGACCGGGCCCATCTGGTGGGCCACGACTGGGGTTCGGGCATGGTGCAGGGGCTGGCCGTGGCCGCGCCCCAGCGGGCCGCCTCGCTGAGCATCCTGTCGGTGGGCCACCTCTCGGCGGTCCGGGACGCCGGCTGGGAGCAGAAGCAGCGGTCCTGGTACCTGCTGCTGTTCCAGCTGGCGGGCCTCGCGGAGGACTGGCTGTCGCGTGACGACTTCGCCCGGCTGCGGGAGATGCTGGCCGAGCACCCCGAGGCCGGGGCGGTCATCGAGCCGCTGCGGGCGCCGGGCGCGCTCACCGCCGCGCTGAACGTCTACCGGGCGGGGCTGCCGCCCGAGGCGCAGTTCGGCCCCGACGAACCGGCCTTCGCGCTGCCCGGCCCCGTGATGGGCGTCTGGAGCACCGGCGACCGTTTCATGACGGAGGCGTCGATGGCCGGCACCGCCAAGCACGTCGACGGCACCTGGCGCTACGAGCGGATCGAGGACGCGGGCCACTGGCTGCCGCTGGAGAGGCCGGAGCAGGTCAACACGCTGCTCCTCGACTTCCTGTCCGAGAACCCGGTCGGCTGAGTCCGGTCCGGTCCGCCGACCCGCCACCGCGGCCGCCCCGCGGGGCTGCCGGCGCGGGTGTCAGTGGGACACCGGGGCGAGATCCCGCAGCGGCCAGGCCGGGTCGACGACCGCGTCGGGGTTCCCCTTGCGGCGCAGGAAGTCCTGGAAGTCCTCGGCCCAGGCGCGGTACCAGCCGATCTGGCGCTCGTGCAGTTCGGCCGGTGTCAGCGCGGCGACGGCCGGGTGCCGCTCGGCTATCGCGACGGCCACCCGCACGGCGGCCAACGCGTCGGCGGCGGCCTGGTGGGCCGTCTCCAGGACGACTCCGTACTCGCCGCAGACCGCTTCCAGGGTCCGCTTGCCGCGGCGGTAGCGGTCGACCGCCCGGTCGATGGTGTACGGGTCGACGACCGGTCCGGTGGCGGCGCCGCCGAGCCGGTCGGCGAGCGAGGGCAGCGAGTGCCGCCGCAGCTCGGCCGAGAGCAGGGTGAGGTCGAAGGCGGCGTTGTAGGCCACGACGGGCACGCCCTGGGCCCAGTACCCGGTCAGGGTCTCGGCGATCTCGTCGGCGACCTCGCGCACCGGGCGCCCCTCGGCCGCCGCGCGTTCACTGCTGATGCCGTGGATCGCGGACGCCTGCGCCGGGATGCGGATGCCCGGATCGGCGAGCCAGTCCCGCTGCCTCACCACCCGTCCGCCGTGGACCCCGACGATCGAGGCCGTCACGATCCGTGCCTCCAGCGGTTCGGTGCCGGTGGTCTCCAGGTCGAAACCGACCAGCGCTTCCCCATGCCAAGCCATCGGGCCTCCTTACGTGATCTCCCCCGTGGTGCTGCTCACCCTCCCACGGGCCACTGACACCGCCCGTGGCCCGCGGCTCAGGAGACCGGCCGGGAGTCGAGCCAGACGGACTCGAACTCCTCCCGGTACGTCTCGAAAAGTCCGTGTTCGCCGTCGCGCACCGGCTGGCCGGAACGCACCAGGTTGCGCCCGCCGCCGCGCAGCACCAGCACCGGCGCCTCCATCCCCCGCGCCCGCCGCAGATAGGACTGGACGACCGCGAGGCCGTCCGGGCCGTCGCCGTCGACCAGGTACGCGGTGAAGCGCGGCGTCTCGTCGAAGACGTGGATCTGGAAGGCGCCCGGGTCCCGCAGCCGCGAGCGGACCCGCCGCATGTGGAGGATGTTCATCTCCACCGAGCGGCTCAGCTCGCCCTTCTTGAGGCCGAGTTCGCGCTCGCGGCGTTTGACGGCGCTGCTGGCCGGGTTCAGGAAGAGCAGCCGGATCCGGCAGCCGGATTCGGCCAGTCTCACCAGGCGCCGCCCGGAGAAGTTCTGGACGAGCAGGTTCAGGCCTATCCCGGTGGCGTCGAGGCGCCGTGCCCCGCCGAAGAGGTCCTCGGCGGGCAGCTGCCGCTGCAGGCGCACCCGGTCGGGGTGGACGGAGACCACGTCGGCGTACCGGTCGCCGACCAGGTCCTCGACGGCGTCCACGGGCAGCCGGTCGGCGGACGGCACCCCCGCCCCGCTCCCGAGGATCTCCAGGAGCCGGGCGGAGGCCCGCTCCGACTGGGCCAGCACGGTCAGCGACAGCGCCCGGTTGCGGGAGACGACGTTGCGCGTCACCTCCAGCTCGTCCAGGGCGAGCTCCACCTCGCGCCGGTCGTCGAAGTACGGCTCGAAGCACGGCCAGTGCTGCACCATCAGCTCCCGCAGCTGCGGGAGCGTGAGGAAGCTCAGGACGTTGTCGTCGGCCGGGTCGAGGAGGTAGCCCTTGCGCCGCGAGACCTCGCGCACGGCCACGGCGCGCTGCACCCACTCCTGACCCGCCGGCCCGGCCGCGGCCACCACCCAGTCGTCGCCGTGGACGGGCTCGTACACCGGCCGCAGCACGGCCGCCACGACGGCCCGCAGCCGCTGCTCGACGAGATTCAGCCAGATGTAGGCGCGGCCGGCCCGCTGGGCCCGGGTCCGCACCTCGCTCCAGGCCTCGGCCCCCCAGTCGAGCTCCGCGCCGATCTCCATCGGCCGGGCGACGGACACCGCTCCGGGCGGCGCTTCCCCGGGGTCGGGGGAACTCCCCTCGTGACCCGCGTCACCTGGGGGCAGCTCCAGACCTCCCGAGCTCACCCACGCACCGCCTTCTGCTCCTGGACGCCCCGTCTGACAAAGATCAACGAAGGGTACTCCGGGAACGGAAGGCGGTGCAGCAGGATCGGCAGGCTGCTTGCTCAACTCCCCTGGCTCGGAGCGCCGTTCTGGTCGGCGAGATCGGCCGGAGTGAGCGGATTCATAGCGGTTACGTCCCTGGGTGCCAGGTGGAAGCCCTGCCAGTGGACCGGCATCGGCTGCTGGTCCTCGTCCCGTGCGATGTGGTGGAACCCGATGTTGACCCACACGGCCGGGTCGGTCAGCGTCTCGCCGTTGACCCACTTGTCCACGCTGTCGGGCGCGTTGCGTCCGCAGTCGAGGATGTTGTTGCTCGCGAACTGCTCGCAGGCCCGGTTCTGGGTGAAGAAGATGTCGTGCTTGGTGAAGCCGCGGCCGGCGTGCGTGTTGGAGGGGCCCGGCACGATCTCGTACGAACGGGCGTGCCCGTCCTTGTTCTTGCCGGTCGCGCTCACCACTCGCCACCAGCGCATGTTCCTGGCGTCGCCGGCCAGTTCCTTGGTGACCGCCGTGCGGGTGGTCTTCACCTTGGGACCGCCGCCCCCGCTCGGCGCGGTCACCTTGGAGTCGTACTGCTCGATCCGGTCCTTGACGGCGCCGTCGAGGCCGAAGTCGAGCCGCCAGAAGACGTTGTGGGCGTGGCTGGTGGCGTAGGAGCGCGCGCCGGGGCCGATCGGCCAGCCGCGGCCGTCGGTCCCGTTGTAGTCGCCGGGGGCGAGGCTGCCGGTGGCGCCGACGTTGGCGGCGACGGTGCCGTCGGAGGAGAACCGCCACTCGGTGATGTACTCGTACCAGGCGACCTTGTTGACGGTGTAGACGAGCAGGTCCTTGCCCTGTGCCTGCCAGACCTTGGTGCCCTCGTCGTTGGCCATCCGGTAGGCGTGGCCGCGCGCCCTGGTGGTGGTGCAGAGGCCGTTGACCTTGCCCATCTCCGGCACCTTCACGGAGGTGATGGTGCCGCCGGGGCACTCGCCCGGCTTGAGGTTCTGCAGGCCCCAGCCGAAGCCGGCACCGGTCAGGTCGTCGTACTCGGCGTTGCCGTCGTCGTACGGCACGTGGATCTGGGCGAGCTTGGCGCTCGTCAGCACGCGTATCGGGGCGCTCTCGCCCTTGGGCTGGTAGGTGACCTTGTCGAGGATCAGGCCGGAGTCGGTGCTGTAGCGCCAGCACATGCGCCAGGTGGTGCCGCCGTCGAGCTTCTGCTCGATGCGGTACGCGGCGGAGCAGTCGGGGCGCGGTGCCGGCGGCGCCGCGGTGGCGGCGCTCACGGGGCCGGCCGCGGCGGTGGCGGTGCCGAGGAGGGCGGCCGCGGCGAGGACGGCGCCCTGCCTGCGGGCACGCGAAGACGAACGGATGTGCATGAAGACGAACTCCCTCGTACGGAAGTGCGGAAGATGTGGTCGTCGGCGCCGGTGGTCAGCCGACGCGGGTCACGGTCCGGGCACTGAGGTCGACGATCAGGTTGCGGGTGTCGATCCAGGAGCCGTTGAGGATCTTGGTGACGAGCCGGACGCAGCGGTGCTCGCCGCACGTGGACAGGGCCGCGGGGACGTTCGCCTCGCGGTACGTGCGGTAGACGTCGCCGTTGAACCAGAGCTGCTCCGTCGAGGTCAGCTCCTTGCCCGTGGCGTCCTTGTAGTCCTCCTTGACGCCCTTGCCCAGCGGGCTCTTCAGGATCAGCTCCAGGGCCTCCCGCAGTTCCTCTGGATGTGCCGAGGGCTGGACCCCGCGCTGCGCGGCCGTCGCCTCGACCTTGCCCGTGTCGAGGTTGACGGTGCTCGTGATCAGCTCGTCGCGCCCGTAGTCGTAGAACCGGACCTCGGCGCGGCGCGGCTGCGTGGCGGCGCTCGCGTCCGCGGGCAGCGGGTCGGCCAGTTCGGTGGCCAGATGCTGGGGCCCTCGGGCCCCCTCGACGTCACGCCGGGCGGTCCGGGCGGGCGGGGTCAGCGCCAGCTCCTCGGCCCTGCGCAGTTCGTCGTCGGTGAGCGGGTCGGTGCCCACTCCCTTCGCCCCTTCGGGCGGCGCGGTGGCCAGGGTCGCGGGCTCCGGCGCCGTTCCGGCGGAGCCCCCCTCCCCCGCGGTCGATCCGGGCGCCGCGGACGCGGCCGGACGGCCGTTCGCGGTGCCGCTGCCTGCCGTGTCGTCCGCGCCGGCGGTCCCCGGGAGCGTGATCCCGACCATGACGGCCGTCCCGGTCACGGCCATGGCGGCGCCCGCCACCACCTTCCCCAGGTGGCGGCGCACTATTCCGTGCACTTTTCCCCCACTCTTCTCAGAGTCTCCCCGATTTCTCTGCGGTCACCCGGTAGGACGGGCCGAAGTCCTAGGAGGTTGCCCTACTTTCGGGCAGGATCTGGCCGAAGTACCCCCCAACACCCGGATCAGAATGGAAGAGTCTTATCTATGCAGGTCTGGCCGGGACAGGCGTATCCCCTGGGCGCCACCTACGACGGCGCCGGAACGAATTTCGCGGTCTTCTCGGAGGCCGCGCACCGCATCGAGCTGTGTCTGCTCCACGACGACGGCTCGGAGACGGCGGTGGAGCTGCGCGAGACGGACGCCTTCGTCCGCCATGCCTATCTGCCGGGAGTGATGCCCGGTCAGCGGTACGGGTTCCGGGTCCACGGACCCTACGCACCCGAGCACGGGCAGCGCTGCAACGCGGCGAAGCTCCTCCTCGACCCCTACGCCCGCGCGGTCTCGGGCCGGGTCGAGTGGGGCGAGGCGGTGTACGGCTACCACTTCGGGAAGCCCGACTCGCGCAACGACCTCGACTCGGCGCCGCACACGATGACGTCGGTCGTGGTCAACCCGTACTTCGACTGGGGTGACGACCGCCGGCCCCGGACCGACTACCACCGGACGGTGATCTACGAGGCCCACGTGAAGGGCCTGACCATGCTCCACCCCGAGCTGCCGGAGGAGTTGCGGGGCACCTACGCCGGACTCGCGCATCCGTCGGTCATCGGGCACCTGAAGGAACTGGGCGTCACGGCGCTGGAGTTGATGCCGGTCCACCAGTTCGTCAACGACCACCGGCTGGTCGACGCCGGGCTGTCGAACTACTGGGGTTACAACACCATCGGCTTCTTCGCCCCGCACAACGCCTACGCCTCCTGGGGCGACCGCGGCCAGCAGGTGCTGGAGTTCAAGTCGGCGGTGCGGGCGCTGCACCAGGCGGGCATCGAGGTCATCCTCGACGTGGTCTACAACCACACCGCCGAGGGCAACCACCTGGGCCCCACGCTCTCCTTCCGCGGCCTGGACAACCCGTCGTACTACCGGCTCACCGACGATCCCCGGTACTACATGGACACCACCGGCACCGGGAACTCACTCCTGATGCGGTCCCCGCACGTACTCCAGATGATCATGGACAGTCTGCGGTACTGGGTGACGGAGATGCACGTCGACGGCTTCCGCTTCGACCTGGCGGCCACCCTGGCCCGGCAGTTCCACGAGGTGGACCGGCTGTCGTCCTTCTTCGACCTGGTGCAGCAGGACCCGGTCGTCAGCCAGGTCAAGCTGATCGCCGAGCCCTGGGACGTCGGCGAGGGCGGCTACCAGGTGGGCAACTTCCCCCCGCTGTGGACCGAGTGGAACGGCAAGTACCGCGACTGCGTCCGGGACCTGTGGCGCGGCGAGCCCCGCACGCTGGCCGAGTTCGCCTCCCGGCTGACCGGCTCGTCCGACCTCTACCAGGACGACGGCCGCCGTCCGCTCGCCTCGGTGAACTTCGTGACCTGCCACGACGGCTTCACGCTGCGCGACCTGGTCTCGTACAACAGCAAGCACAACGAGGCCAACGGCGAGGGCAACCGGGACGGCGAGAGTCACAACCGGTCCTGGAACTGCGGCGAGGAGGGCGACACCGAGGACATCGGCATCCGCGAACTGCGGGCCCGCCAGATGCGGAACTTCCTGGCCACGCTGATGCTCTCGCAGGGCGTGCCGATGCTCAGTCACGGCGACGAGTTCGGCCGCACCCAGGGCGGCAACAACAACGCCTACTGCCAGGACAACGAGGTCGCGTGGGTGCGCTGGCCGGATCCGGACAGCGAGGAGGACGGCACGCTGCTCGCCTTCACCCGGGCGATGGTGCGGCTGCGCCGCGACCATCCGGTCCTGCGGCGTCGCCGCTTCTTCCACGGCCGGCCGGTCGAGGGCACCCACGACGAGCTGACGGACATCGCGTGGTTCACCCCCGAGGGCGAGGAGATGACGTCCCAGGACTGGCAGGCCGCGCACGCCCAGGCGCTGTCGGTCTTCCTCAACGGCAACGCGATCTCCGAGCCCGGCCCACAGGGGGAACGGATCGCCGACGACTCCTTCCTGCTGATGTTCAACGTGTCGTCGCAGGAGCTGGAGTTCGAGGTCCCGGTCAACCACGGGCAGACGTGGCGGGTCGTCGTCGACACCTCCCACCCTGAGGGCATCCCTCCGCTGGAGGGCCCGAAGGTGGCGGCCGGCGAGCGGGTGACGCTGGCGCCGCTCAGCCTGACGGTGCTCCAGCGGCCCGCCTGAGGACCGTCCGGACAGGACCCGGGTGCCCTCCCTCCCGGGGACCCGGGCTCCGCGGCCGGTCCCCTGGTCAGGCGCGGCGCGCCGGCCGCGGGCCGGCCGGAAGCGGGCGCCGCGCCGGTGCCAGGGGGTCGACGACCCAGGACAGGGCCGCGCACAGGGCGGCCGCGGCGACCGCCACCGCGAAGGCGGCGGGCGCCCCGTGGCCGTCGGCCAGGCGGCCCGAGAGCGCCAGGGCGAGCGCCTGGCCCCCGACGATCCCGCTCGTCAGGAAGGCCATCGACTCGGCGAGCCGGGCGCTCGGGACGGTCCGCTCGGTGAGGCCGAAGACCGTGATGAGGTGCGGCGCGTAGGCGGCGCCCAGGAGGGTCACCACCGCGTACAGCGCGCCGAGCGAGTCGACGAGGAGCAGGGGCACGGAGAGGACGACCAGCCCGGCGGTGGCCGCGCGCCAGCGCGTGGCCGGTCCGATCCGCGCGGGCACCGCGGTCATGGAGAAGCCGACCGCGGCGCTCATCACGCCCATCGCGGCGTAGACGAGCCCGGCCTGGGCGGGCGCCCCGAGTTCCTCGGTGAAGGCGGTGATGCCGGCCTGCGAGGCGCCGAACATGGCCCCCTGGAGCGTCATCGCGATCCGCAGGACGTAGGCCGACCGCGGCAGCCGTCCCCGTTCGGCGGCGCCCGTAAGGGTGGTACCCCGGGGGAGCGACCGTGCGACGGCGTCCGTGGGTGCGCCGGGAGGCGTCCGGCCCTCCGGGGCCGAGGGCGGGACGGCCGGTGCCGGGCGGCCCCGCGCGGCCTCTGCCGACGGGTGCAGCGCGAAGGCCGTCCCGAAGACGGCGAGCAGCCCGGCGGCCACGAGCAGGGCCGCCGCCGGATGCGCGAACGCGGCCGCGAGCCCGACGAGCGCCGGCCCGAGCACGAACGAGACCTCGTCGAGGGTTCCCTCGAAGGAGAGCACCGCGCCCACGAGCCGGTCGTCCGCGCCGGCGCCCCGGGCCAGGGCCACGGAGCGGGTCCGGGCGAGCGGTCCGGCCTGCGGGACCGTCGTGCCGGCCAGAGCGCCCAGCAGCACCAGCCAGCCGGTCCCCACGTGCGCGAGCGCGGCGAGGACCAGCGCCGCGACGGCCACCGCGTTGGCGGCGGAGGCCACGAGCACCACCCGGCGCTGCCCGCGCCGGTCGGCGAGCCGCCCGATGACGGGTCCGGCGCACGTCTGCCCCGCCGCGAGCGCGCCGCCCGCCAGGCCCGCCGTCGTCAGGGAGCCGCTCGTCCCGGCGACGAGGAGCAGACTGCCGAGCTGACACATGGCGGTCGGCAGCCGGGCGAGGAACGAGACCACCGGCAGCGCCGGTCCGAGCAGGCCGAGAGTGTCGCGATACATCCGGAGCATCGGCCGAACGTAACGCGATGCACACGAACGGACGCATGGGGCGATGACACAGAAGGGGTCCAGCGGGGTACGTACGTTCGCATGACGCCCTCGCCCCTCGCTCCGACGGTCCCCACCGCCACCTACCGGCTGCAGCTCCAGCCGGAGTTCCCGTTCGCGGCCGCCGAGCGGGCCGTCCCGTATCTCGCCGGCCTCGGAGTCTCGCACCTGCACCTGTCGCCGGTCCTGGAGGCCGTGCCCGGCTCCGGTCACGGCTACGACGTCACCGACCACCGGGCCGTCCGGGCGGAGCTGGGCGGCGAGGAGGGCCTTCGGGCGCTCGCCGCCACCGCCCGCAGCCACGGACTCGGTCTCGTCGTCGACCTGGTGCCCAACCACATGGCCGCCTCGCCGCGGCACAACCACGCGCTGTGGGAGGTGCTCCGCGAGGGTCCCCGATCCCCGTACGCCCGCTGGTTCGACGTGGACTGGGAGGCGGAGGACGGGCGGATCCTGCTGCCCGTGCTGCCGGACCGGCTGCCGGAGGTACGGGAGCGGTTCGTGGTGGCGGACGGGGTGCTGCGTCTCGACGGCCAGGAGTTCCCGCTGCGCGAGGGGACGGCGGACCTGCCGCTGGACGAGCTGCTCGACGCGCAGTGGTACCGGCTGTCGTGGTGGCGACTGGCCCGTACGGAGCTCAACTACCGCCGGTTCTTCACGATCTCGGACCTGATCGGGGTGCGGGTGGAGGAACCCGAGGTCTTCGAGGCGACCCACGCGAAGATCGTGGAGCTGGTGCGGGACGGGGTCATCGAGGGTCTGCGGATCGACCATCCGGACGGGCTGGCCGACCCGCTGGGCTATCTGGAGCGGCTGCGGGAGGCGACGGACGGCCGGTGCTGGACGGTCGTGGAGAAGATCCTCACCGGCACCGAACCGCTGCCCGCGGACTGGCCCGTCGCCGGCACCACCGGCTACGACGCGCTGCGCCATGTGGACGGGCTCTTCACGGACCCCGTGGGCGCGGACGAACTGCTGGACGTCTACCGCCAGTTCGCGGGGCGGGCCGGCGACCGCGGAGGCTACTGGGAGGCGACCGCGCGCCGCGCGGCGTACAAGGTCGTGACGCACGAGCTGGCCGCCGAGACGGCCGTGCTGACCCGGATGGCGGGGCGGCTCTGCGCGGCCGACCCGGAGCTGCGCGACCACGCGCCGTGGGCGCTGCTGACGGCGATCCGCGAACTCCTGGTCCGGGTCCCCGTCTACCGCACCTACGGAACCGGTGGCGAGGAGGTGCTGACTCCGGAGGCGGCTCGCGGGGCGAAGGCCGCGTTCGCCGTCGCGGAGGAGGCCTCGGCGGTCGACACGGTGCGGGACCTGGCGCTCGGCCGGCGCGGGGACGGTCCCGGGCACCGGGCGTTCCGGGCGCGGTTCGAGCAGACGTCGTCCGCGCTGCGCGCCAAGTCCGTCGAGGACACGGCGTTCTACCGCTACACCCCGCTGCTGTCGGCGAACGAGGTGGGTGGGGATCCGGGCCGGCCGGCGATCACGCCCGAGGAGTTCCACGCGTACTGCCTGCGGCTGGCCCGGGACTGGCCCGCCACCGGGACGGTGCTGACCACGCACGACACCAAGCGCAGCGCGGACGTCCGGGCGGGCATCGCGGTGCTGTCCCAGTGCCCGGGCGTGTGGGCGGAGTTGCTGGAGGAGGTGGCGGGGGTGCCGGCGCCCGATCCGCATCTGGCGTGGACGGCGTGGCAGACCGCGTTCGGCTTCGGCTCGGCGGACGCGGCCCGGCTCGGCCCCGCGGTGCTCAAGTCGGTACGGGAGGCGGGGCTGCACACCAGCTGGACCGAGCCCGATCCGGCCTACGAGCGGGCGGTGAGCGACTTCGTGGCGGCGGGCCCCGGCCGGATCCCGCTGCGGGCGGCGTCGGAGACGGCCTTCGCCCTGGAACCGCACATCCGCGCCGCGATGCTGGGCGCGGCCCTGGTCCAGCTGACGATGCCGGGCGTGCCGGAGCTCTACCAGGGCACCGAGCGGGAGTACCGGGCCCTGGTGGACCCGGACAACCGGGAGCCGTTCGCGGTGGGCACGGACGACGACAAGACCACGCTGGTCCGGGCGGCACTGGGGCTGCGCCGCCGGCACCCGGAGCTGTTCGGCGCCTCGGGCACGTACACCCCGCTGACCGCGGCCGGGCCGGGGGCGCCGCACTGTCTCGCCTTCGCCCGCTCCGGCGAGGTGGTCACGGCCGTCACGCGGCTGCCCCTGCGGCTCGCCGAGTCGGGTGGCTGGCAGGACACGGAGCTGATGCTCCCGCCGGGCCGCTGGTTCGATCTCCTCGACGGGGTGCGGGAGTTCGCCGGTGGCACGGTGAAGGTGGCGGAGCTGCTGGCGGAGCGTCCGGTGGCGCTGCTCAGCCGCCGGGCCGTACGAGAAGGCTCCGCGGGGCTCGGGTGATGAGACCGGTGCGCTCGGGCCGGAAGCCGTCGACGAGGCGCAGCCGCGGCATGGCGTCGAGGAGGGCCCGCAGGGCGTACTCGGCCTCCAGTCCGGCCAGCGCGACCGCCGGGCAGAAGCCGGTGCCGTAGGTGAGCTGGCCGGGGTCGTCGCGCCGGGGGTCGTAGCGGTCGGCCTCCCGGAAGCGCTCCGGGTCGCGGCCGGCGGCCCCGATGAGCAGGGCGACCGGCTCCCCGGCGGGGATCGTGCCGCCGGTGACCGGCACGTCGGCGCCGGTCCGGCGGACCGCGATCTGCACGGGCGGGTCGCGGCGCAGCGATTCGGTCCAGGCCCGGGTGAAGGGGCTCGTTGGTCCCGTGGGGGCGTCCCGGAGCTCCGCCAGCCGGTCGGGGTCGGCGAGCACGTTGGCGAGGAACGAGGCCAGCGCCTTCTCCCGGACGGCGATCTGGGCGGTGCACTGGCCGGCGAGCGCGGAGGCGGCCCGGCCGCGCACCAGCCGCATCATGTCGCGGTACGGCACCCCGACGGCGGCGGCGACCGTGCCGGCGGGCAGCCAGTGGCAGAAGTCGGCGACCAGGTCGGCCTGGGGGCGGTCGGCGATCCGGCGGGCGAGGACGTGGGCCGTGCGCTCGGCGACGGCCCGCAGCTCCTCCACGTCGACGTCGACGTGGGTGTCGGCGCAGGGTGGGTCGCCGGGCCGGTGGCCGTGCGTGAAGCGGGCGTCGGTGAGGGCGGTGGCCACGTCGGCGTACCGGCTCAGCACCCAGGCGCGCAGCAACGGGTCGTAGGTGAGGGGGAACTGCTCCCGCAGGACCTGGTGGACGCGATGCGGGTCGCGGGTGGCTCCGGGGTCGAGGAGGCTGGGCGCGACGGTCCGGCTCCGCCGCTGCCCGGCAGCGGGCGTCACGGCACCGGCCCGGCCCGCGAGGGGGGCCGTGCGGCGCGTCCTGGCGCGTGCCATGGGAGGGAGGCCCGTCCAGTTGTCCTGCCGTATGCCCGGGGTCGCTTCCTCGCGCATCGTGCCCCCTGTCGGTCCGATGTGGGTCTCCCCACCCCACCACCAGGCCGGCCCCGCCGCAGCTCGCATACCGCCGAACGGGTTAAAAGTGCCGGGAGGGAAGGGTCCAACGGTGGGGCCGGTCACGGCCGCCCCCTCACGGCCGCCCGGTCACCGGCTCAGTGCGGAGAGAGCCGGAACGACATCTGGCCGAAGGCGACCATGTCCCCGGGCCGGACGGCGACCGCTCCCGTCACCCGGCGCCCGTTGACGGTGGTGCCGTTCGTCGAGCCGAGGTCGCGCAGCACCCACATACCGCCCTGCAGGGAGAGTTCGGCGTGCAGCCGCGAGACCGTCTCGTGGCTGAGCCGCAGGCCGTTGACCGGATCCCGGCCGATCCGCAGCGGATGGGGGCCCGGTTGGGGCAGCAGCAGCTTCGGCAGCCGCTCCGCCCGCCACGCGCGCCCGACCTTGGCCGTGAACGCCGACATCCGCTCGACCGCGCCCACCACGCGGCGGGTCCACGGCCCCTCGGACTCCAGGTCGGCGGTCAGCAGCGCGAGTTCGTCGGGGCGGCGGGCGACGAGCACGCGCTCCATGCGGTAGAGGAACGTGTCGTGCGAGAGACGGCCCTTCGCGGCGCCCTCGCGGAGGAGCTCCAGCGCGCGGTCCCGCTCGGCGTCGGAGACGCGGACGGAGACGGGGACCGGGACGGGGCCGGAGTGCGTGGGGAACTCGAACGGGGTGCTCACATTCGCGATTGTCGGTCCGACCGGTAGGCAGTGTCCAGAAGACCCCGGACGGGAAACTCCGCACCCCTCCGACCAAGATCGTTGTACGGTCTGCGCACTCGACTCCCTGGAGGGAAACACCACGTGCCCACGACCCCGACCGGGCCGGACCTCGGCCTCACGCTCCGCCCGCTCACCGGACCGGAGGAGCTCGGACTCTTCCGCCGCCTCGACTACGTCCTCGACCACGAACTGGAGGGCGACCTCGCCGACGGCCTCCGCCGGCCGGAATGGATGTGGGTGGCGCTCCGCGACGACCGGGTCCTGGCCAGGCTCGCCTGGTGGACGAGCAAGGAGGGCGGCGAGCCGCAGGCCCTCGACTTCTTCGACCTCGACCCCGCCCTCCCCGCCGAGGAGCGCGCCGACATCGGCCTGCGGCTGCTGGAGACCGCCACCGCCGCCGTGGTGCCGGAGGGCGTGCCGCGCCCCGAGTACGGCCGATTCCTGCCGCCGGACTGGCGCGAGGTTGCCGAGACCCGCGAGCAGTTGGAGACCCTGTTCGCCGTGCTGGAGCGCGCCGGGGCCCGGCCGCTCGTCGAGCGGCTCCGCCTGGAGTGGCGCGCGGGCACGGCGGTACCCGAGCCGAGGGGCCGGCTGGCCTTCCGGCCCGTGCGGGACCGCGAGGACCTGGTCGCGCTCATGGTCCAGGTCCTGGAAGGGACGCTCGACGCACACGGCCGGGCCGAACTGGCGTCCGGCATGTCGGCCCGCGAGTCGGCCGAGCTGCAGTACGACGAGGAGTTCGCCGGGTACACCTCGCCCCGGGAGTGGTGGCAGGTGGCGGAGCTTCCGGAGACCGGCGAGCCCGTCGGCTTCGTCGTCCCGGCCAGGAACAACTACCACCACAACATCGCCTACATCGGTGTGCTCCCGGCCCACCGGGGCAACGGCTACGTCGACGACATCCTGGTCGAGGGCACCCGCGTCCTGGCCGGCCACGACGTGCCGCGGATCCGGGCGGCGACCGACCTCGGGAACGTGCCGATGGCGCGTTCCTTCGCGCGGGCGGGTTACGTGACCTTCGAGCGGGCGATCAATTACGTGTGGGACGCGCCGGGCGCCACGGGGTCCTGACTGCCAGGATGGACGCCGTAGCCGTTGGTCCATCGACGAGGGGATCGGCCAGTGCTGTTCGAGGTGTGGGCCCCCGCGGCCCGTGACCGGGTGACGCTGGAGCTGAACGGCACCGCCCACCCGATGGAACGGGACGCGGAGCGGGCCGGCTGGTGGACCTGCGTGGCGGCGGCCGGTGACGGCGACCGGTACGGCTTCGCCCTGGACGGCGGGCACGTCCTGCCCGACCCGCGCTCCCGCCGGCAGCCCGACGGCCCGGACGGCCTGAGCGCGGTCGTCGACCACGACGCGTACGTCTGGTTCAACGAGGCGCCGAAGCTGCGGCTGCGGGCCGCGGTGCTGTACGAACTGCACGTCGGGACCTTCACCCCGGACGGCACCCTGGACGGGGCCCGCGACCGTCTCGGGGAGCTGGCCGGGCTCGGCATCACCCATGTGGAGCTGATGCCCCTGTGCCCGTTCCCGGGCCGGTGGGGCTGGGGGTACGACGGGGTGGCGCCCTGGGCGGTGCACGAGCCGTACGGCGGCCCGGCCGCGCTCAAACGCTTCGTCGACACGGCGCACGGGCTCGGGATGGGCGTGGTCCTCGACGTCGTCCACAACCATCTCGGCCCGTCCGGCAACCATCTGCCGTCCTTCGGGCCGTACTTCACCGACACCCACCACACGCCCTGGGGCGCGGCGGTGAACCTCGACGCGCCGGGTTCGGACGAGGTCCGCGCGTACCTGCTGGGCAGCGCGCTGGGCTGGCTGCGGGACTACCGGATCGACGGGCTGCGCCTGGACGCGGTGCACGCGCTGGTGGACAACCGGGCGCTGACCTTCCTGGAGGAGCTGTCGGAGGCGGTCGACGAACTGGCGCGCGAACAGGGGCGGCAGCACTTCCTCGTCGCCGAGTCCGACCAGGCCGATCCGCGCACCACCACCCCGCGGGTGGCGGGCGGCCTCGGACTCCACGCGCAGTGGAACGACGACTTCCACCACGCCCTCCACGTGGTCCTGACCGGCGAGTCCCAGGGGTACTACGCCGACTTCGCGCGCGCCCCGCTGGCCGCGCTCGCCAAGACCCTGCGGCAGGTCTTCTTCCACGACGGCACGTACTCCAGTTTCCGGGGCCGCCACCACGGCCGCCCGGTGGACCGGGTGCGCACCCCCGCGCACCGCTTCCTGGGCTACGCCCAGACCCACGACCAGATCGGCAACCGGGCGCTGGGCGACCGGCTCTCGGCGACCCTCTCCCCCGGGCTGCTGGCCTGCGCGGCCGCGCTGGTGCTGACCGGCCCGTCCGTCCCGATGCTGTTCATGGGCGAGGAGTGGGGCGCCGGAACACCCTGGCAGTACTTCACCGACCACACGGATCCGGAGCTCGCGGAGGCCGTACGGCGGGGCCGGCGGCGGGAGTTCGCGGCGCACGGCTGGGCGGAGGAGGAGGTCCCGGACCCGCAGGACCCGGCCACCCGGGACCGCTCCGTGCTGGACCGCGGTGAGCGCGAACGGGCGCCGCACAACCGCCTGCTGGCCTGGCACCGGGAGCTCGTCGCGCTGCGCCGCACGCTGCCGGACCTGACCGACCCCGACCTGGCCGCGGTCCGCGTGGCCTTCGACGAGGAGGCCCGGTGGCTGGCCTTCCGCCGCGGGGTGCTGCGGGTCGCGGTCAACCTGGGCAAGGAGCCGGTGGACATCCCGATCGGCTCCAACGGCCGCGACCGGGTCCTGGCGTCCTGGGAGCCGGTCGAGGCGCCCGGTGCGGACGGGGTGCTGCGACTCCCGGCGGAGTGCGCCGTGATCCTGACGGACGGCTGAGGGCGACGCCGGCACGCCCGAGCGCCCGGCCCCCCGGGCGGGGTACCGGGCGCTCGGGCGCGACCGCTGCCGGACCCCGGCGGTCTACTCGACGATCGCCATCTCGTGCGGGGTGTTGTTGAAGCGGCGGCCCGAGCCGTCCTCCGTCGCCGTCACGATGTCCTCGATGCGGACCCCGAAGCGGCCCGGCAGGTAGATCCCCGGCTCGATCGAGAAGCACATGCCGGGCACGACCGGCCGCTCCTCGCCCTCGATCATGTACGGCGGTTCGTGGGTGGTGACCCCGATGCCGTGACCGGTGCGGTGGATGAAGTACTCGCCGTAGCCCGCGTCCGTGATCACCTTGCGGGCCGCCCGGTCCACGTCCTGGCAGGCCACGCCCGGCCGGACGGCCTCGAAACCGGCCTGCTGCGCCTCGCGCACGATGTCGTGGACGCGCTGCTCCTCGGCCGTCGGCTCGCCGACGTGGACGGTCCGGGTGGTGTCGGAGCCGTAGCCGTGCTTGAGGCCGCCGAAGTCGAGGACCACCATGTCCCCGCGCTCGATGACCCGCTCCCCCGCCTCGTGGTGCGGATTGGCCCCGTTGGGACCGGAGCCGACGACGGTGAAGTCGACCTGGGAGTGGCCGAAGCGCGTCAGCAGCGCGGCGAGGTCGGCGGCCACCTCGGTCTCGCGGCGGCCGGCGAAGCGGACCTTGAGGATCTCGCCGTACGCCTGGTCGGCGGCGGCGCCGGCCGCCGCTACCCGGGCCAGCTCGTGGGAGTCCTTCACGGCCCGCAGCATCGGCAGCACGTCGGTGAGCGACACGTAGGAGGTGCCCGGCAGCTGCTTCTGCAGGCCGAGGAGGTGCATGGCCCAGGCGTTGTCGCTGACGCCGAACCGGCCGTCGACGTCGAGGAGCGGCGCGGTGACCTCGTACGGGTCCTTGCCGTCGGTCCAGTCCCGCAGGGTGAGCGCGGCGGCGCCGGCGGCCTTCTCGGCGTCGGGGGCCTCCAGCGTCGGCACGACGAGGACCGGGTCCTGGCCGACGGCCAGGACGAGGACGGTGAGCCGTTCGGTGATCGCGGTCGGCTGGTAGCCGGTGAGGTACACCAGGTCGGGGCCGGGGGCGACCAGCACTCCGGCGAGCCCGGCGTCCGCCGCGGACCCGACGGCCCGTTCCATGCGGGCGCGGTAGTCGTCGGCGGTGAAGGGGGCGGGTGCGGACGTGCTCGGCATGGGGTCTCCTTCTCGACGTACAGCATCCTGCCTGTCGCGGTGCGCCGCCGCGACCGCTCAGAGTTGCTCGGGGTCCTGGGTGATGAGGCGTTCCAGCAGCTCCTGGAAGTCCTCGCCGACGACGATCCGCAGTTCGCCGCCGTCCTCGTCGTGTTCGCTGAGCTGGGTGAGCCGGCCGTGCCGCCACCAGAAGACGTACGGGCTGATCGCCCCCGGCGTGTCCTCGTATCCGGACGCGGCGAACGACGCCATCGCGCCCAGCGCGGGGACGATCGTGGTGTCCCGGATGGGGTGGAAGGCCAACTGGTGCCGGAACGGCATCGCGACCAGCGCGCCGTGCTCGCCCAGCGGCTCCCCGGTGACCCGCCGGACGACGGCGTCCAGGTCCAGGACGCGGCTCGCGGTGTAGAACGAGTCGCCGAGGATCACCTCGAAGCACATGCCGTCGGCGTCCCGCACGGTCTCATGCCCCTCGACGGGCAGGGCGCGCAGATTGGCCAGCGCCCGTTCGCGCAGCCGCCGGACGTCGCCGAGCGGCTCCAGCGCCTCGTCGGTGAGCATCATGACGCTCTCCGGCAGGTCGAGGGCGAGGATCTCGTACAGGCCCGGCGCGACGGTCCGGGCGTATCCGAAGGTCGACGGGTCGATGCCGTCGCCGCTGACGACGCGGGGGTAGAGCTGGGAGCGGATCTGTTCGGGCGGCAGGGTGTCGAGTGCCGACGGTTCCTCCATGGTCCGGAGCACCAGACCGACATGACGGCGGATCAGTTCGGGCCAGACGCGTGGTCCGCGGCGGTCGTTGTGGCAGACGGCGGCGAGGTTCCCGAGCCCGAACCGCCGTCCGCCGTCGTCGGTCACCACGTCGGCGTACACCGTGACTTCGAGGCCGAGCTCGGCGAAGGACTCCCTGACGCGGCTCCGGAAGAGGGCGGCCTCCCGGACTGAGAAGTAGCTGAACTCGGGGTCGCGGGGCGCGTCATCGCCGTCCCGCCTGGGTCCTCGCCGGAACAAGCCCACGTATGCCCGCCTTCCGTCGCCGCCGCGTCACCGCGCCGCGGCCAAGCCTAGAGGCGGGAGGTCACGCGCGCAGTCGCCGCGCCAACTCGGCTACCTGACGCAGGGGTTCACCGCCGAGATGCAGGAGTTCGGTCCGGTGGACGAGACGGGGCGACCCGAGCGGTACGGCGACCGCGTCCCGGACTCCGGCGGCGACGCTCGCCGGGAGCAGGGCGAGGCCGTGTCCGGCGGCGGCCAGCGCGGCCAGCGTGCGGACGTCGGTGCCCTCGTGGCGCAGGGCGGCACGGAAGCCGTGGCCGCCGGGGCCGTCGTGGGCCGCGCGCAGCCGGTCCAGCGGGAAGCCGGCGTGGGGGGCGTCGAGCCAGCGCGCGTCGACGAGGTCGGCCAGCCGCAGCGCGCCGCGGCCGGCGAGCGGATGTCCGGCGGGCAGCAGGACGGCGAGCGGCTCCTCGGCGAGGCGGACGGCGGTGAGCGGGGCGACGTCGGGCAGTCGCAGGGGATCACTGGGGGCGGCGAGGCCGTCGACCAGGCCGAGGTCGGCGCTCCCGTCGGCGACGGCGGCGGGCACCTCGTCACGGGGCAGGGTCCGCAGGGTGACGCCCGCCGCGGGCAGGGCGGCGAGGGTGCGGGGGTGCACGGCGAGCGGTGACGCGGCGAGGGTCACGGTCCCGCGGGGCGCCGCCGCGAAGCGGGCGAGGTCGGCGCGGGCGGCGTCGAGCCTCAGCAGGAGCGGTCCGGCGTGTTCGAGGAGACGGGTGCCGGCGGGCGTGGGGACGACGGGCCGGCGGCCGAGGAGCGGCGTGCCGAGGTCGCCCTCCAGGGCGGCGATGTGCTGGGAGACGGCGGACTGGGTGTATCCGAGCACGCGGGCGGCCTCGGAGAAGGAGGCGAGCCGGACGACGGTGACGTAGGTGCGCAGGAGGTGCGGGTCCATGGGGAGGTGAGCATAAGTGTTCCTGATGGACCGTGCAGGAATCATCGTTGGACGTGAACGGGCGCGTCCGCCCAGCATGGTGGGCATGACGAACTCCCCTACGGCCGGCTCCCCGGCACCGGACGCGCCGCCGCGCGCGTCGAGGACGCCCCGCGTCGCGCTGGTCGGCGACCGGTCCCCGCACGTGAAGTCCCATGCCCGGGTCCCGCTGCTCCTCGACGCGCTGGCGGAGTGCGACGGCCTCGTCCTGGACGCGTACTGGATCCCGACCCCGGACGCGCGGGAGCCGGGCGCGGTGCAGGGCTTCGACGCGGTGTGGGTGCTGCCGGGCAGTCCGTACGCGAGCGAGGAGGGGGCGCTCGCGGCCGTCCGGACCGCTCGTGAGGACGGCATCCCGTTCCTGGGCACCTGCGGCGGGTTCCAGCACGCGCTGCTGGAGTTCGCGCGGAACGTGTGCGGACTGCCGCGGCTCGCGCACGCCGAGAACGATCCGGGCGCGGACGCCCACGACCTGCTGATCGCCCCGCTGGCCTGCTCGCTCGTGGGGCACGAGGGCACGGTGCGGGTGACGCCCGGCTCGCTGGCGGAGTCGGTGCTCGGCGCCGAGCGGTCGACCGAGCGCTACCACTGCGGCTACGGCCCGGACGGTCGCCATCTGGACACCCTGCGCGCGCACGGCCTGCGCTTCAGCGGTGCGGACGAGGCGGGGCAGGTGCGGATCGCGGAGCTGCCGGGGCATCCCTTCTACCTGGCGACGCTGTTCCAGCCGGAGCTGGCCGGTGACGGGACCCGCCCGCATCCGGTGGTCCGGGCGCTGGCCCGGGCGGCGACGGCCCACGCGACGGGCCGACCGGCCGGGGCGACGAGGTGACGCGAGACGGGCGACAGCCCGGGAGAGGCCGGGCCGGCGGCGCGGTCAGCTCATCCGGACGACCAGGTCGGCGCGGTCCCGGCCGCGGGCCACGAGCCGGGCGTTGACCTCGTCGGAGTCCCGCACCCAGCGCTCGGCGTGCGCCCGGTCCTTGCCGAAGCGGACGTGCCGGTCCACGAGCCGCGGCACCCGGCGGTGGTCGTCGAGTTCCAGGAACCACGCCTCGTCCAGGAGCGGTCGGACCAGGGCCCATGGACCCTCGTCGTGGAGGAGGTAGTTCCCCTCCGTGATCACGAGCGGGACGTCGGCCGGCACGGGTACGGAGCCGGCGACCGGTTCCTCCAGGGCCCGGTCGAAGGCGGGGGCGTAGACGGTGGTGCCCGGTTCGGGGGCCCGGAGCCGGGTCAGCAGCGCGGCGTAGCCCGCGGCGTCGAAGGTGTCCGGCGCCCCCTTCCGCGCGGCTCGGCCGAGCCGGCGCAGCTCCTCCTGGGCGAGGTGGAAACCGTCCATGGGCACGAGGACGGCGAGGCCGTCGAGCCGGGAGACCAGACGCGCGGCGAGGGTGGACTTCCCGGCGCCGGGCGCGCCCGCGAGGCCCAGGATCCGCCGTCCGCCGGGGGCGGCGAGGAGCCGGGCGCGGGCGGTGAGCCCGGCGAGCTGCTGCGCTTCCATGCGGGGCATTCTCCCACTCGATTTGACGGGACCCAGTTGTACGTATGACGTTGGGTGTCATGTCGTCCATCGCACTCGTCACCCTCGTCGTCCGTGACTACGACGAGGCCATCGCCTTCTACACCGACGCCCTCGGCTTCGAGCTCGTCGAGGACACCGACCGCGGCGACGGCTCGCGCTGGGTCGTCGTACGTCCCCGGGGCGGCGTCGGCGGTCTCGGCAACGCGGGGCTGCTGCTCGCCCGCGCCCGCGGCCCCGAGCAGGAGTCCAGCGTGGGCGCCCAGACGGGCGGCCGGGTCGGCTTCTTCCTCCACACCGAGGACTTCGCGGGCGACCACGCCCGGATGTCCGCCGCCGGGGTCCGCTTCCTGGAGGAACCGCGGCACGAGGTGTACGGCTCGGTCGCGGTCTTCGAGGACCTCTACGGCAACCGCTGGGACCTGCTCCAGCCCGCCGGCTGACTCCGGACTCCCCGCCCGGTCCCGCCCGGCTCTCGCCACGGCAGGGACCGGGCGGCGCCGGGGCGCGTCCGGGCGGCCCGTACCGGATCGGGGGGCCTCGAGCCGCGCCCTCCCGCCCCGGCGCGGCGAGGACCCGATGCGCCGTGCCCGCGGGGCCCGGTGGACGCGGCCCGGTCGGCCGTCCGCGTAAATTCGCTGTCCCCCGCGACCCCGGTCTCCCTAGACTCGCAGCGCGCACCGCCCGTGTGCGCCTGAACAGCCGAACCGAGGGGAGCCGACCGTGCGTTGCCACATCGCCGTCGCCGTTCCCCGTTCCCGGTACGACGTGATCCTCGCCTCTTCGCGCGCCCGACGGCGGCTGCGCGGCCGCCGTCGCAGGCCCGCGACGACCCTCTGACCCCTCTCTGCGCCCTCCCGAGGGCACCGGGGTCCTTCCGCGTCCGGGAATCGCGCTGCCCTCTTCAGGCGCCAGCGAAAGGCATCACGCCGTGCGTACCCACACGCTCCCGTCCCCCACCCGTGTCCGCAACCTGGGCATCCTCGCCCACGTCGACGCCGGGAAGACCACCGTCACCGAACGGTTCCTGTACCTCACCGGTGCCACCCACAAGCAGGGTGAGGTCCACGACGGCACCACCGTCACGGACTTCGACCCGCAGGAACGCGACCGCGGCATCACCATCTTCGCCGCGGCCGTCAGCTGCGACTGGGACGGCCACCGCGTCAACCTGATCGACACCCCGGGCCACGTCGACTTCTCCGACGAGGTCGAGCGCGCCCTGCGCGTGCTCGACGGCGCCGTCGCCGTCTTCGACGCCGTCGCGGGCGTCGAGCCGCAGAGCGAGACGGTGTGGCGGCAGGCCGACCGGCACGGCGTCCCGCGGATCGCGTTCGTCAACAAGCTGGACCGCGCGGGTGCCGACCTCGACACGGCGGTCGAGTCGATCCGGACCCGTCTGCACACGGTGCCGCTCGTCGTCCAGCTGCCGATCGGCCGGGAGGACGGCTTCACCGGCGTCGTCGACCTGGTGCGCCTGCGCGCCCTGGTGTGGGACGGCGACGGCGGACCGTACGTCGAGGGCCCGGTCCCCGACGACCTGCTCGACGAGGTGCGGCGCCGGCGACGACGGCTGGAGGAGACGGTGGCGGAGCTCCATCCGACCGCCCTGGAGGAGTTCTGCGAGCGGTCCGCGCTGGGCGAGGAGACGCTGGTCTCCGCGCTGCGGGACCTCACCCGCGACGGCGAGGCCGTGGTCGTCCTGTGCGGCTCGGCCTACCGCAACCGCGGGATCGAACCGCTGCTCGACGCCGTCGTGGCCTACCTGCCCGCGCCGCCGGACGTCCCGCCGGTCCGCGGGACGCTGGACGGCGTCACGCAGGAGCGGGCCGCCGATCCCGACGAACCGTTCACGGCGCTCGTGTTCAAGGTGAACTCGACCGCCACCGGCCGCATGACCTTCCTCCGCGTCTACGCGGGCACGCTCAGGAAGGGGGACACCGTGCTCGACGCCACCGCCCGGCGCACCGAGCGCGTCGGCCGGATCCTGCGCGTCCAGGCCGACCGGAACACGGAGGTGGACGAGGCCCGGGCCGGCGACATCGTCGCCGTCGTCGGACCGAAGGCCGCCCGCGCCGGTGCCACGCTGTGCGCTCCGGGCGCACCGCTGGTCCTCGAACCGCCGTCGACGGCCGACCCGGTCGTCTCCGTCGCCGTCGAGGCCCGGCGGAGTCTCGACACGGACCGGCTGGCGACGGCGCTGGCCCGGCTCACCGAGGAGGACCCCTCCCTGGTGGTCCGGACCGATCCGGAGACCGGCCAGACCGTGCTGTCGGGGCTGGGCGAACTGCACCTGGAGGTGGCGGTGGAGAAGATCCGACGCGCCCACGGGCTGGACGTCGCTGTCGGCAGGCCCCAGGTGGCCTACCGCGAGACGGTCTCCCGCGGCGTGACCGGGCTGCTGTACCGGCACGTCAAACAGGACGGCGGCTCGGGCCAGTTCGCCCATGTCGTCATCGACGTGGCGCCCCTGGAGGCGGAGACCGCGGACGGTGACTTCGTCTTCACGTCCACGGTCACGGGCGGCCGGGTGCCGCAGGAGTACGTCCGCGCGGTCGAGGCCGGCTGCCGGGACGCCCTGGCGGAGGGCCCGCTCGGCGGGCATCCGGTCACCGGCGTGCGCGTCACGCTGACCGACGGCGCGACCCACACCAAGGACTCCTCGGAGATGGCGTTCCGCACCGCGGGCCGGTTCGCGCTGCGGGAGGCCCTGCGGGCGAGCGCCATGACGCTGCTCGAACCGGTGGCCGAGGTCACGGTCACCGTGCCGGACAGCGCGGTCGGCGCGGTGCTCGGCGACCTCGCGGCGCGGCGCGGCCGGGTCTCCGACTCGACGGCCCGCTCCGGTACGGCGGTCGTGACGGCGACCGTGCCGCTGGCCGAGCTCTTCGGCTACGCGTCGCGGCTGCGTTCGCGCACCCAGGGCCGGGGCACGTTCACCAGCCGTCCGACCGGCTACGCCCCGGCACCGGCGGCGTCGGCCGGCTGAGGTCGAGTTCGGCCCGTACGGTCTTCCCGACCGGTACGCGGTCGAGCACGGCCCACCGGGTGGCCAGGGCCTGGACGACGAGCAGGCCCCGGCCGGACTCGTCCAGGGGCCGGGGCCCGGCGATCCCGCCGGGCCCCGGCGGCCGGCGTTCCGTGCGGGAGTCGGCCACGTCGACGCGGAGCAGCAGCCCGGGCGTGTACGCGAGCGTCAGCTCGAAGTCGCGCCCGGGCACCCGGCCGTGGGTCACGGCGTTGGCGGCGAGCTCGGCGACGAGGAGCCCCACGGTGTCGGAGGTGCCGCTGCCGTGCTCGATCCCCCAGCGGTGCAGCTGGTGGAGCCCGAGGTGCCGGGCGAGCCGGGCCCCGCGCGGGGTGGAGCTCAGACGCTGGGTGAACACACGTACGGTGACGGGTTCCTGATGGGTCGATGGGGGTCGCATGAGCCCAATGTGGCGCCGTCGGTACCGCGTTGCCCAGGTCAGCGACCCGTACGCTGGGTGAGCGTACGGGTTCGGAGGGTGGACAGTACCGGTCACCGCCCGTGACCATGGCCGGGACGGGCGCGGCACGGGAGGGGCACGGGATGACGGACGGCTACACGGGCGGCGGCGAGCCCGAGGCGTCGGACAGCTTGAAGTCCTTCGGGGAGGTGGTCAAGACCCTCCGCAAGCGGGCCCGGCTCACCCAGGAGGAGTTCGCGCCCCGGGTGCGGTACTCGGTCCCCACGGTGGCCTCGATCGAACAGGGCCGCCGCTTCCCGCCTGCGGACTTCGTGGAGCGCGCGGAAGAGGTCCTGGACGGCCTGGGAGTACTGCGGGCCGCGTCGAAGCACCTGTCGCGGCAGCCGGGACTGGCGAGCTGGTTCCGGCAATGGGCGAAGCTGGAGACGGAGGCGTTGAACCTCTACACCTATGAATGCCGCCTGGTCCCGGGGTTGTTGCAGACGGAGGCGTACGCGCGCGAACTCTTCAACGAACAACGCCCGCCACTCGGGGACGACCAGATCGAGGCACAACTCGCTGCGCGTCTGGAAAGGCAACGGTTACTGACCGATCGCCCGAACACGGCTTACAGCTTCATCGTCGAGCAACACGTCCTCGAACGCCCCACCGGTGGGGTGCAGGCCATGCGCAAGCAGGTCGCCCACCTGATCGACGTTGCAGAACGCCGCAACGTGGAAGTCCAGATCATGCCGAGGACCCGCGGGCATCACGCCGGACTCGGCGGGCCCATGCGCCTCCTGGAGACGCCGGGCAATCAGTGGTTCGCCTACTGCGAAGGACAGGAAAGCGGGCAGTTCATCCGCGACCCGAAAGTGGTCAGCATCCTCCAGATGCGATATGCCAGGATGCGCTCGCAGGCTCTCACTCTGCAAGACTCCCTGAGCCTGCTGCGGAGGATGCGAGGAGCCACATGAGCACCACAAATCTGGTCTGGGTCAAGAGCAGTTACAGCAGTGGGAGCGGCGACGACTGCGTCGAGGTCGCCATCACCCCCGCCATCGTCCACGTGCGCGACTCGAAGGACTCCGGTGGTCCGCGGCTGACCCTCCCCGCCTCCGTCTGGGCCGACTTCGTCGCCCACGCCTCGGCCGGCTGAGCGAAGCCACACCCGAGCAACTCCGTTGCTTACGGACGGACATGTGGCACCATGAATGAGCACATTCATGTGCAGCAGCAATGCCACGGCCGCTCAGGGGGGAGACGGACGACGTGACGTTCGACGAGGAGTGGGGACAGCTCAGGGCCGCCGCCGCAGCACGGGCGGAGTCCGCGTCGATGCAGCTCAACCAGGCACCGGGAGGCGGGGACCATCCGGGCGGGGGCGCGGGAGTGAACGGTGCGGGATTCTCTGCGAACGCCGCCTCCATCAACGGAAGTTCGCATTTGCTGATGGAGATCGCGGGTCTTCTCTATGAGGGCCGCATGGACGGGGAGAACGCGACGCAGGCCCGTGCGCCGCGCGCGCACGCAGACGTTGCCGCGAGCGTCGACACCTTCGCCCGCTTCGCCAAGGACCAGTACACCGACATGGTCGCCCTGCTCGCGGCACTGTCCACTCGTCTGAAGTCTTCAGGGAACAGCTATACCAAGGTCGACCAGGACGTACAGGGTGCCATGAACTCCCTGCTCGACTGCGGGCGTTACGTTCCCGCGAAGGACCGGTGACGGCCATGACCTACCGCGCGGACGTCGCGTTCCTGGAGGACACCAACCCCTTCCTCATCCTCCGCAATGCCCTGGAGTTCTGGCGGCTCCACACGCTCGTCGACTCAACCGACGACGCCTTCCGCAAGGCGTCCAAGGTCGAGTGGCAGAGTGAGGCCCGCGACCTGTACGTCAAGCGCCTCCAGGAGAGCAAGAGCATCGCCGACGCCCTCTCTGAGGCCTTCCGTACCGCTGGGTCGGCCCTCGCCGCGTACGCCGACGCCGTGACAACCGCCACGTCGCACTTCAAGAACGGCAAGCACACCGAGGGGAAGCTGTCCGAGGTCATGGGCCGGGAGGCGCAGGCGATCACCCCGACAGCGAGAGCAGCGGAGCCACTGCGCCAATGGGAGGACCTGCGGGGCACGTCGGGCGTCCTGGACTTCTTCGCCGAGCTGACCGTCGACGTGGACGCCATCCGCGAGGAGGC
Source organism: Streptomyces sp. JL2001 (assembly GCF_050917515.1). Lineage (NCBI taxonomy): Bacteria > Bacillati > Actinomycetota > Actinomycetes > Kitasatosporales > Streptomycetaceae > Streptomyces > Streptomyces sp. JL2001. Next base: position 1,850,636 of record NZ_CP169421.1, read on the forward strand.
GGAGGGCTACTACCACCAGACCAAGGGGCATTACGGCGACGCCCTGCGGGTCGAGTCCGAGGCCCGGGAGCACTGCCTCGCCTCGCTCAGGACGGCCTACGCATCGATCCCCGACTTCCAAGGGACGATCCCGAGCCCGGATGAGTTCCTCAAGGGACTCAGGCCGCTGCAGAACGAGGCGCGGGAGGCGCACTCGAACCCGAACACGCAGCTCCCGGGGTCCGGCCCGAAGGTCGACACGATCCCGACGGTCGGCTCCCACGTGGTGGTGTCCGAGGCGCTCATGCGGATCGCCCACCGGGTCGACGGCCTACCCGACGGCCAGGGCAACAACTACTGGCTGCCGTCCAACTCGGACGAAGGACGCCGCGACTACATCGCTGGCAACAAGGAACTGATCAGGGCCGCCGCAGCGGACTCCGGCCTCCCGCCCGAGATGGTCGCCGGCATAGCCTGGCAGGAGGTCGAGGGCGACCCCGGCATCCTGGACGACGCGGCATTCGAGGGACGTAAGATCCTTCCCGGAAGCGAGGACCCCGACCGGACGTCGATGGGGCCGATGGCGATCCAGGTCCGGCGCGCGGCCGAGGTGCTCGGCTATGACCCGAATCACCTCACCGACATGCAGCGGGACGTCGTCGTCGACGCCGTGAAGGACCCCGCGAAGAACATCTTCATCGCCTCCGAGTACCTCGCCCAACTCAAGGCGGAGAGCGGCTTCGCCGACGTGCCTCCGGAGCAGATGACCCGGGCGCAGATGCAAGAGCTCGCGGCGCGCTACAACGGCGGCCCGTACTACGAGAGCGACGCCGCCCAGGCGTATGGTCGGGGCTTCGACCGCAGGGTGGACCAGGCGAAGGAGGCGCTGGGGTGACGGAGGCGCGGCGGACCGGGGTCGCCGGGCGGGTCGGGCCCCTGGTGTGCGGGGCGACCCTGCTACTCGGACACCTGGTCACCGGCTACCTCGTCCTGCTCGCCTACACGGTCGAGCCGGACGGTCCGTGGGACCGGCAGGCGGTCACGAACTCGGGCTTCGCCGCGGGGTTCGGACTGGCGGTGTCCCTGGTGACGGCGCTGCTCACGCTCTGGTTCGTGAAGGCCGAGTGGTCCCGGCGCTGGTGGTTCGCCCTCCCCACGGCGCTTGCCGTGGCCGCGGTCCTTCGCCTCACCCTGCTCGCGCCCACGCTCTGACGAGGCACAGCCTCCCGCTCGCCCTCGCCCCCAGCGCGTGGGCCGCGTTCGTCCCTCACGCGACCCACGCCCGAAGCACCCGGCGGGGCGGGCGGAGGGATGCTCAGCGTCTGCCGCGTCGCAGCCAGCCCTGGGCCTTGTCGATCTCGGTCACGTTCGACGGGCCGCCGCCGCTCGACGGACGGCTGTGCGGCTGCAGGTGCTTGAGTCTCGCGCTCCACGGGCCGTCCGCCCTCATCAGATGGACGAGGAGCGGTCCCTCCGGCAGTGGCACGGTCTCCCGTCGCCTGCCTATCTCGTTGACGACGCTCCCCTGTTGCTCCGGGAGGCTGGTGGGGTCGTCGTGATCCGCCAGTTCGTAGAGATAGACGATGAGGTTGTCCTTGCCGCGGTAGCGGATGGCGAGATCGGCCGTTCCCCCTGTGTGCAGCAGCACGTCGGGGCCGAAGCACTCCATCGGCTCCTCCGACAGGTGCCTGGCCGCCGCCAGTGGCAGGACCTGAAGCCGCCAGGGTCCGTCAGCCCTCAGCCGCAGACGCAGACGCCCGTTCCCGGGGACGTGGGCGAGCAGCCGGCCCCGGAAGTTGTCCTCGGTGCTGTTGACGAGGCTCTCCCCGTCCTTGTTGAACCGATTCAGGGGCCAGAGGCCGGTGTACCCCTCGGCGTCGACGGCGAGGTCGACCACGACCGGACCCGGCGGGAGCCCCTCCGCCGTGATCACGTCGTTGTCCCGGCCGGTCTGCGTGTACGGCTCGAAGACGGAGCCGAACGTCCAGTCCGGCACGATCAGCCCCGGCGCGGGCACGGGGACCACCACCGTGGGCACCGGCCCCGGGACCTTGGCGACCGGGACCGGGACGGGGTCCGCGGGCGGCTGGAAGGCGACCGGAGCCGGGACCGGGACCTGGGCGGCGGGCGGAGCCTGGAACGGCGCCGGGCCCGGCGCGGCCACCGGCGGCTGGAACGGGACCGGGGCCTGGGGCGGCACAGGGGCCGGAGCCTGAACCGGCGCCTGGGCCGGGGCGCTGCCCGCCACCTCCACCCCGTGGTCCGTCGCCAGGCCCGCGAGGCCGTTCACATAGCCCTGGCCCACCGCGCGGAACTTCCAGCCTCCCGCCTTCCGGTACAGCTCCGCGAGCACCATCGCCGTCTCGCCGCCCGCGTCGGTCACGTCGTACCTGGCGACCGATGTGCCGTCCGGCGCGAACGCCTCCACGGACAGCTCGTCCACGTCCCGCAGCGCACCGGCCTCCGTCGACCCGACCACCAGAAGGCGGACGATCTCCCCCTCGACCGCGGTGAGCCCGGCATCCAGCCAGACCGTGCCGTTCTCCTCCCCCAGGAGCCTCGTGGCTCCCGAGGGATGGACCGGCGCCCCGTGGAACACGATGTCGTGGTCCCCCCGGACCCGGCCCTGCTCCGTCAGAAGCAGCACCGCCACATCGACTCCGTTCCGCACGGCGAGGCGCAGCGGCACCGTCGGAAGGAAGCTGTTGTCTCCCTTGATCATTTCCCCTCCCCAAAATGGATCACTCCTTGATCCTGCGGCCATCCGCCCCCCGGGACAAGGCCTGTGGATAACCGGTCGGGCCCCTCGCTCACGGTGTGCCAGGATGCCCGGGCCATGGCTTTCATACGACACGTACAGTCCGCCGCGCCGACCACCGCCGTCTCCGCCGGATTCCTCGCCGTCCTCATCGGCGTCACCAGCTCCGTGGCCGTCGTCTTCACGGCGGCCAAGGCCGCCGGGGCGACGTCCGCCGAACTCACCTCGTGGGTCTTCGCGCTCGGCATCGGCATGGGGGTCACCTGCATCGGGCTCTCGCTGCGCTATCGCGCCCCGATCGTGACGGCCTGGTCGACCCCCGGCGCCGCGCTGCTCGCCACCGGGCTCCAGGGTGTGACGATGGCTCAGGCCGTCGGCGCGTTCCTGCTGTCCGCCGTGCTCATCGTGATCAGCGGGGTCACCGGCTGGTTCGAGCGGATCATGAACCGGATCCCGGTGCCGCTCGCCTCGGCCCTGCTCGCCGGGGTGCTTCTGCAGTTCGGTACGGAGCTGTTCACGCAGATGGAGCGGAACGGCGTCATCGCCGTTCCCATGTTCCTGGCCTATCTCGTCGGACGACGCTGGTTCTCCCGGTACGCGGTCGTCGCCGCGCTCGCCGTCGGGATCGCGGCCACCGCCTGGCAGGGGTCATGGAAGCTGGACGGTTTCGCGCTCACGCTCGCCGAGCCGTCCTTCGTACGCCCCGAGTTCGACTGGCAGGTCCTCGTCGGCGTCGGCCTGCCGCTCTTCGCCGTGACGATGGCCTCGCAGAACCTGCCCGGGGTCGCCGTGCTGCGCAACGCCGGTTACACGACGCCCATCTCGCCGCTGCTGACCTGGACCGGAACGGTCAACACCGTCCTCGCGCCGTTCGGCTGCTTCGGCCTCAACCTGGCCGCGATCACCGCCGCGATCTGCAGCGGCGAGGCCGCTCACCCGGATCCGCGGAAGCGGTACGTGGCGGGTGTCTGGACGGGCGTGTTCTATCTGCTCGTCGGCCTCTTCGGAGGAACGGTCGGCTGGCTGCTGACCGCGATGCCGCCGGCCCTGGTCCTGGGCATCGCGGGCATCGCGGTCGGCTGGCTGCTGACCGCGATGCCGCCGGCCCTGGTCCTGGGCATCGCGGGCATCGGCCTGCTGGGAACCATCGGCGGCTCCCTCACCTCCGCCCTCCGGGACGACCGGCTCCGCGAGCCGGCGGTGGTCACCCTCCTCGCGACGGCGTCCGGGTTCACGCTCTTCGGCATCGGCTCGACCTTCTGGGGCCTCCTCGCGGGTGTGCTCACCCTCGCCGTGGGCGACCTCGCCCGGCGCGGGACGCGCTCCGCCGAGCCGTCCCCCCGCGCCACCGCCGAAGCCGAGCAGGCGAAGAGCCGCTGAGCCTCGGCCCGAGCGCGCCGGCCCGGCCGCGCGCGAGGTGCCCGGCCTCGGGGGCGGGCCGGGCGAACCGCTCCGGACGGACGAACACCCACGGTCCGGGACCGTGGGTGCATGGCGGGCGGCGGAGGTCGGGCCGGGCTCTCCCGCAGAGCCTCCTCGCCGCCGCCTCACCTCTCATCGGCCCGCGCCGCGCTGGTGGACTCCGGTCGGCGCGCGGCCCGCTCAGCCCTCGCCGGCCGGCGATCCCGACTCCGACTGCGGCGTCAACCGCAGCGAGATCGAGTTGATGCAGTACCGCTGGTCGGTGGGGGTCGGATAGCCCTCGCCCTCGAAGACGTGACCCAGGTGCGAGCCGCACCGGGAGCAGCGGACCTCGGTGCGGACCATGCCGTGCGAGCGGTCCTCGATCAGCTCGACCGCGTCGGTGTCCTTCGGGTCGTAGAAGGACGGCCAGCCGCAGTGCGACGCGAACTTCTCCGTCGAGGTGAACAGCTCGGCGCCGCACGCCCGGCAGGAGTACACACCCGTGGTGGTGGTGTCGGTGTACTCACCGCGGAAGGCGGGCTCCGTGCCGGCCTGGCGCAGCACCTGGTACTCCGCCGGGGTCAGCTCCGCGCGCCACTGCTCGTCCGGCTTCTCGACGTCGTAGGACATGAGCTCGCTCCCTCTGCTACTTCGACAGGTGGTCCAGGATCAGCGGGCCGAGGTCCGTGACGTCGCCCGCGCCCATGGTCAGAACGAGATCACCGGGCTTCGCCATTCCCGCGACGACCTCCGGGACGGCGTCCTTGTCGTGGACGGGCGTCACGTCGGCTCCGGCCCGCCGGCCGGCCTCGATGATCAGCTCGCTGGTGATGCCGGGGATCGGGTCCTCGCGGGCCGGGTAGATGTCCAGGACGATCGAGGCGTCGGCGAGCGCCAGCGCGTCGCCCATCTCCTTGCCGAGCTCCTGCGTGCGGGAGAAGAGGTGGGGCTGGAAGACGACCAGCAGGCGGGAGGCGCCGGCGGCGCCGCGCATGGCCTCCAGGTCGGCGGTCATCTCGGTCGGGTGGTGGGCGTAGGAGTCGATGACCTGGACGCCCGCGGCCTCGCCCTTGAGCTGGAGGCGGCGGCCGACGCCGGTGTACGCGGTGAGGGCCTGGGCCAGCTCCGCGGCGTCGATGCCCACGCGGGCGCCGGCGGCGAGGGCCGCGGCGGCGTTGTGCGCGTAGTGGCGGCCGGGGACCGAGACGGTGAAGGCGTGCTCGACGCCGTCGAGGAGGACGACGACCTCGCTGGTCATGCCGTGCGGGGTGATCGAGAGGATCCGGACGTCGGAGGTCTCGGACTCGCCGACCGTCACCACGTTCAGGCCGTCGCGGTCGGCGACCCGGGCGGCCAGTTCGCGGGCGCCGGAGTGCTCGCCGACGACGAGCGTGCCGCCGGGGCGGATCTTCGCGGTGAAGGCCTCGAAGGACTCGTAGATCTCGTCCATGGAGGCGTAGTTCGCGTGGTGGTCCAGCTCGACGTTGAGGACGATCGCGACCTCGGGGTCGTACTTCTGGAAGCTGCGGTCGCTCTCGTCGGCCTCGGCGACGAAGACCTGGCCGTCGCCGTGGTGGGCGTTGGTGCCGGGGCCCGCGAGATCGCCTCCGATGGCGTACGACGGGTCCAGGCCCAGCTCGGTGAGGGCGACGGCCAGCATGGAGGTGGTCGTCGTCTTGCCGTGGGTCCCGGCGACGGCGACGGCCCGCAGGCCGGCCATGAGGGAGGCGAGCGCGTCGGAGCGGTGGACGACCGGGATGCCCAGCTCGGCGGCGCGGGCCAGCTCGGGGTTGTCGGCGCGGATGGCGCTGGAGACGACGACGGCGGAGGCGTCGTCGGCGAGGTGCTCGGCGGCGTGGCCGATGTGGACCGTGGCGCCGAGCGCCCGCAGCGACTCGGCCGTCGCGGAATCCTTCGCGTCGCTGCCGGCGACCTTGGCCCCGCGCTGGGCGAGGATCTTCGCGATGCCCGACATTCCGGCACCGCCGATGCCGATGAAGTGCGGCCGTTCCATGGTGGCAGGGACGGCGGCGGCAGGGATGGCGGGTGCCATGCGTGGTTCTCCCCGGTGTGCGTCGTACTGGACGCCCCCAGCCTAGTAGCTCGTGCCCGGAGGCTCGCGGTCGCGCGATCCCGGCGGGGCCGGAGGCCGCCGGTGGGCGGGTTCAGGGGGGCGGGGGCCGGGTCCGGGGGGCGGGAGCGCCGGGCCCTGCGGGCGGACGGCCCGGGCCCCCGTCGCGGCCGTACCCCGGCGGGCACGCGGCCGGGGGCGGCGCCGTGGCCCCGGCACCGCCCCCGGCCTGCTCGTTCCCCCTGCCAGTCCCGGGTCCTCCGGGGCTCGAGCGGGGCCTCCCGGTCAGTCGCTGTGCGCGAAGAGTTTCAGTACCGGTACCCCGACCTTGTGCCGGGCACGCGACGCCCAGTCCCGGTGGAAGAACTCCTCCACGTAGTGCGGGGCCGTCAGCACGATCACCTCGTCCGCCTCCGACTCGTCCACCACGGCCTTCATCTTGTTCAGGGGGTGGTCCTCCACGACCTGGCCGACCGCCTGACAGCCGGCGTTGCGGAGGGCCTGGAGCGAGACCTCCAGCGCCTGCTCCGCGGGGCCCCGGGCGGCCTTGCCCTCCGGCTCGTCGCCCTCCCGGCGCGCCTCCTTCAGTTCGCCCATCGCGACGTCGTCGATGGCGCGCAGCAGCACGTCGGCCTGGTCACCGCGCGGCTGCATCAGCACGATGAAGGACACGGACTCGTCGCCGTGCAGGGTGGTGACGAACTCCACGTCGACCGACGTCAGGGGCTTCTCGATCATCAAAACGCTTGTGAACACCTCAGGAGCCCTTCTGCGGAAACCATCCTTCCCCGTGCCCGCACGGGGTCTGCGAGAGTAAGTGTGCCCAGCGGAAGCAAAGCGGAACGACTAATTCCGCGGCGCGTCAGCTCCGACGGTAGCGGGTGTAGAGGAAGCCGGCCTCCTCCAGCAGCGACGCCACGGCGAACCGCGTCGGCACGGCCACCGGCGGCCCCCCGGCGATCCGCTGCGCGGCCCCCGCCGTCATCGTCGGCGAGAGCGTCAGGCACAGCTCGTCGAGCACCCCGGCGGCCACGAACTGACCCAGCAGACGCGGGCCGCCCTCGGTCAGCTGCCGCTTCAGGCCCCGCTCGGCGAGCGCCGCCACCGCGCGGGCCGGCTCCACGCCCGCACCGTCGCCGGCGATCACCACCTCGGCCCCCGCCTTCTCGGCCTCGTACACCTGCTCGGCGGGTGCCGCGGCCCCCGTCAGGACGAGGGTCGGCACCAGCGGCCCGGTGAACAGGGGGAGCGAGAAGTCCAGGTTCAGCGAGGCGCTGACCACGGCGATCACGGGTGCGGGCCCCTGGCCGGCCGCGGCCCGGCGCTCGGCGAAGACCTCACGCGCCCGGGCCGGACGGTAGCCCTCCGCCCGGACGGTCTCGGCCCCCACCACGATCACGTCGGCGAGCCCCCGGAGCGTGCCGAAGATCCGCATGTCGGACTCCGACGAAAGCGGCTGGGAACGTCCCTCGTGCTGGCCGGCCCCGTCGAGCGACGAGACCATGTTGGCCCGCAGCCACACGCCGTCCGGGCCCCGCTCGGCCTCGTCGGGGTACGCGTAGGCTTCGGCCAGCTCGTCGAGGGACCACTCCCGGTCCCCGGCGGCGTCGGTGGCTGTCATGTCCGTCACAGGGAACAGGCGTCGCATCCTCGCAGTCTGACACGGCGCTTAGAGTGGTGAACTGTGTCGACCCGTTCCCCGCATGCCGCCCCCGCCATAACCGAGGCCGCTTCCGCCGAAGCCTCCCCGGTCTCCCTCTGTGCCAGGGAGCCGCAGGTCCCCGCCGACCGCCTCGTCGCGGAGATGGTCCCGCCGCCGCGGTTCGACTCGGTCCGCTTCGACACGTACATCCCCGACCCGAACCAGCCCAGCCAGACCGACGCGGTCAAGGTCCTGAGCTCCTTCGCCGAGGGTCTGGGCGGCGCCCACGCCAGCGGCTCGGGCCGGCGCCCGGCGCTCGGCCGCTGGTTCGCCAGGAAGCCCGCCGCCCCCACCGGTCCGCGCGGCGTCTACCTGGACGGCGGCTACGGCGTCGGCAAGACCCACCTGCTCGCCTCGCTCTGGCACGCGACCCCCGCCGAGCCCGCCCTCAAGGCCTTCGGCACCTTCGTGGAGCTGACCAACCTGGTCGGCGCGCTCGGCTTCCAGCAGACCGTGAAGACCCTCGGCGAGCACCGGCTGCTCTGCATCGACGAATTCGAACTGGACGACCCGGGCGACACCGTGCTCGTCTCCTCCCTGCTCAGCCGGCTCGTCGAGTCGGGTGTGGCCCTGGCCGCCACCTCCAACACGCTGCCGGGCAAGCTGGGCGAGGGCCGGTTCGCCGCCGCCGACTTCCTGCGCGAGATCCAGGGCCTGTCCGCCCATTTCCGGCCCCTGCGGATCGACGGCGAGGACTACCGCCACCGTGGGCTGCCCGAAGCCCCCGCCCCGTACTCCGACGATCAGGTGACGAAGGCGGCGTACGCCACCCCGGGCGCCTCGCTCGACGACTTCCCGCACCTGCTGGACCACCTGGCGAAGGTCCACCCCAGCCGGTACGGCGCGCTCACCGACGGCCTGAGCGCGGTCTGCCTCACCGACGTGCGACCGGTGCCTGACCAGTCCACCGCGCTGCGGCTCGTCGTCCTCGCCGACCGTCTGTACGACCGCGAGGTGCCGGTGCTGGCCTCCGGACTCCCCTTCGACCGGCTGTTCAGTGAAGAGATGCTGAAGGGCGGGTACCGGAAGAAGTACTTCCGGGCGATCTCCCGGCTCACCGCACTGGCACGCGACGCAAAGGGTCTGGTGGAGCAGTAGGTTGGGGGCCATACCCGATCGAAAGGGATTCACCATGGCCACCGTCCGTCACGCCCACACCGTCTGGGAGGGCGACCTCCTCAAGGGCAAGGGCGTCGTCTCCCTCGACTCCTCCGGCCTCGGCTCGTACGAGGTCTCCTGGCCGGCCCGCGCCGAGGAGCCGAACGGCAAGACCAGCCCCGAGGAGCTCATCGCCGCCGCGCACTCCTCCTGCTTCTCCATGGCCTTCTCCAACGGTCTGGCCAAGGCCGGCAACCCGCCGACCCGCCTGGAGACCAAGGCCGACGTCACCTTCCAGCCGGGCGAGGGCATCACGGGCATCCACCTGACCGTGCGCGGCGAGGTGCCCGGCCTGGACGCGGACGAGTTCCAGGCGCTGGCCGAGGACGCCAAGAAGAACTGCCCGGTCAGCCAGGCGCTCACGGGCACGACCATCACGCTGACCGCCGAACTGGCCTGACGCCCGCGCCACATGAGGCTGTTGTGGCCCGCATGGTTCACGTGTCACCACGGTGCGTGATACACACATGCGGGTCACACGTCACACGCCACCTGTCCGCCAACAGGAAGTGGGCTGTTGCCTCATGTCCGCAACACGACGTCAGATCCTCTCCCGCACCGGCGCGTCGGCCGCCGGCATCGCCTTCTCCGGCGCCTTCGCCGAGCTCTTCGCGGGCGGCGCAGCCGCCGCGAGCCGGGCCGGCTACGGCCCGCTCGTCCCGGATCCCGCCGGGCTCCTCGACCTCCCCGAGGGCTTCCGCTACAAGGTCCTGTCCCGCCAGGGCGACCCCCTCCGCTCCGGCGAGGGCCTCGTCCCCAGCAACCACGACGGCATGGCCGCCTTCGCCGGCCGGCGCGGCCGCGTGCACCTGGTCCGCAACCACGAGAACCGGGCCACCGGCAAGATCGGCGTCCCGACCGTCGAGGGCCTGACCTACGACCCGGCCGCCAAGGGCGGCTGCACCGCGCTCGAACTCGACGGCCGCAACAACGTCCTCGGCGAACGCGTCGCCATCGCCGGCACGGCGGTCAACTGCGCCGGCGGGCCCACCCCGTGGGGCACCTGGCTCACCTGCGAGGAGACCGAGGACCGGGCCGGCACCGCCGGATACACCAAGGACCACGGCTGGATCTTCGAGGTCGACGGGGCCGATCCGCACCGCACCGGGGCCGTTCCCCTCACCGCGATGGGCCGCTTCCAGCACGAGGCGGTCGCTGTCGACCCGCGCAGCGGCATCGTCTACGAGACGGAGGACGCCTTCCAGCAGCCCTTCGGCCTCTTCTACCGCTTCCTGCCCCGCAAGCCGCTGGGCGGCACCGGTTCGCTGCGCGCCGGGGGCGCCCTGGAGGCCATGCGGGTGCCGGGCGTGCCCGACCTCTCCGCGATCCAGGAGACCGGGGCGAGCTTCGGCGGCGTGGAGTGGGTTCCCGTACCGGACCCGCAGGCCGCCGAGACGCCCATCCGGCTGCAGGACTTCGGCCCGCGGGGCATCACGCACGCCCAGAAGCTGGAGGGCTGTTACTGGGGAGGCCGCGCGGTGTACTTCGTCTCCAGCTTCGCCCGCGCGACGGACGGCTCGGCGGGGACCCACTTCGGGCAGGTGTGGAAGTACGAGCCGCACCGCCGCCGGCTCACCCTCGTCGTCGTCTTCGGCCCGAGCACGGACATCCGGCTGCCGGGCGAGTCGCCGGACAACATCTGCCTGGCGGCCGACGGCGGGCTCATGGTCTGCGAGGACGGCGGCGGCGAACAGCACGTCTACGGGCTGACGCCCCGCGGCGAGGTGTACGCCATTGCGCGCGGCGCACAGAACATCGGCACACCGGAGGACCCGGAGTGGGGCGAGTTCGCGGGCGTCACGTTCTCGCCCGACCGGCAGACGATGTACGTCAACTGCTACACACCGGGCACGACGTTCGCGGTGACCGGGCCGTGGTGCTGAACTGACGGACGGGGCGGGCCGGCGCCTGTGCCGCCGGCCCGCCGCTCCCCTGTTCCGCGGGCTCGCGGGCCCGCCGATTCCGTCGGAGGATCGGGGGAAGGCGCGTGACGGACGGGAAGGGGCCCAGCGTGGCGAAGGACGGGAAGGCCGGGAAGCCCGGGAAAGGGAAGACCGGGAAGCCGGGTGGGAAGGCAGCCGGGAAGAAGGACCGGCGGAACGACGCCGCGACGTCGGCTCCCGCACCCCGCCGCCCGCTGCGCGAGCTGCTGCGCCTGCCCGTCGGCGAGCCGGTCGACCTCTCCGCGTACGGCGCCTCCTCCATCCTTCCCGGCGCTCCCGCCGACAAGTCGGCCGGTGTGGCGGCGACCGCGGCCACGGCACCCGCCCTCGCCGGACTCCAGGAGCGCCTGTACGCGGCGAGCACGGCCGGCGACCACCGCCGGCTGCTGCTCGTGCTCCAGGGCATGGACACCAGCGGGAAGGGCGGCACGGTCAAGCACGTGATCGGGTTCCTGAACCCTTCGGGCTGCCGGATCCGGGCCTTCAAGGCCCCGACCGAGGAGGAGCGGGGCCATCCCTTCCTGTGGCGGGTCGAGCGGGCGCTGCCGTCGGCGGGCGAGATCGGCATCTTCGACCGCTCCCACTACGAGGACGTGCTGATCGCCCGCGTCCGGGACCTCGCCCCGCGCGAGGAGATCGAGCGGCGCTACGAGGAGATCAACCGCTTCGAGGCGTCGCTCGTCGACGACGGGGTCACGGTCGTCAAGGTCTTCCTTCACCTGTCGTACGAGGAACAGCGGGCACGGCTGCTCGAACGCCTCGACAACCCCGACAAGCACTGGAAGTTCAACCCGGGCGACATCGAGGACCGGGCGCTGTGGCCCGCGTACCGGCGGGCGTACGAGATCGCCATGGAACGCTGCGCGACGGACGGGGCGCCCTGGTACGTCGTCCCGGCCGACCGGAAGTGGTACCGCAACTGGGCGATCGGCACCCTGCTGCGGGAGCACCTGGAGGAACTGGACCCGCGCTATCCGAAGGCCGACTTCGACGTGGCGGAGTGCCGCCGGACGCTGCTTGCGAGCTGACGGGCGGCGCATGGGTTCAACACTTGGGGGTGGGGGTGGGGGTCTGGGCGCTTGGGGCCGGGCGGTCTTGGAGGGTGCGGGTCCTGGCTCTTGGGGTGGGCCGGTCTCCGTTTGTTTCTGGTGGTTGGCCGCCCTCTCTCCGAGTGTGGCAGCCGGGTCCGTGCCCTCAAGGGCGCTCCTTCGTCGCGTCGCTGCGCGATGGCCTGGCGGCCACCCTTGACCGCCCGGCCCCGACTGCCTTTTCACACTCGGAGGGCGGCCCGGGAGGGGCATCCGCTCCGGGGCCCGGTGGGGCCCCGGGCGCCGTCGGCGTCCGACAGCTTTTGGGGTGGCTTCCCGCACCCATTGAATGGGGTGACGCGGCGGCGCTTAGCGGATGCCGCTCGTCTCTCGGCTGGGATTCATGCCCCGCTGGTCACTCTCCGGTGGTGGGTGAAGCCGAATCCGGAGCCAGCATCGCCGGCTCGGGTCAGAGGGCACGGGTCGCGCGGGGCGGCGGGCCGTACGGATCCCATCCACCCCACACATCCCATCGCCGACCCGGGATGGACTGCTCAATGACGCTACGGCGTACATTAAGCCCGCCGAGAGTCCGATATGCCCGTGAAGTCCCTTATCCCGTCCCTGTTACCGCAAGTAATGTACGCGCTAGCGTCATCCGGGGAGAGGGACGGAACCCCCCCCGCCGCCGAAGACGGGCCGGACTGGATGGGGCCGGCTTGAGACGTCACCCTTCCATGTCCTCCTCGGATAAGGGATCACCCACCACCGGGAATGACCAGCGGGGCATGAATCCCAGCGGGAATCGAGCAGCACCCGCTAAGCCATGCCCGACCGCCCCATTCAATGGGTGCGGGAAACCACCCCCGGAGCCGACGGGGGCCGACGGCGCTGCGCGCCCCGCCGGCCCCCCGCCTGGGCCCATCCCCCCGGGCCGCCCTCCGAGTGTGAAAAGGCGGGTGAAGGCGACGGGTCAAGGGTGGGCGCAGCCCATCGCGCAGCGACGCGACGAAGGAGCGCCCTTGAAGCGGCGCCGTAACCCGCCACACTCGGAGAGAGGGCGGCCAACCACCAGAAGCAACGGAGACCGGCTCACCCCAAGACCCCAGGCCCCGCACCCCTCAAGCCCCCCAACACCAAGCCCCCATCCCGTCCGCCCACCCCCGGCGACGCTCGACGCCCAAGCACCCCCACCCCGACCCACCCCCCGACCCCCCGACCCCCACCCCCGCCCCCGCCCCCGTCGAGCCGCGAACGATCCGGTGCGATGATCGGATAACTTCCGGTCGTGACCATTTCTGCACGAAAGCTGACGGCGCTCGGCCTGCTGGGTGCCGTTCTCGTCGGCTGCGGCGGCGCGGCCGACACGGCGGCCCCCGGCCGGCCGGCGAGCCCGGGCGCCATCCGTTCCGCCGGCCCTGCCGCCACCGCCGCCACCGCTTCCCCGTCCCCGCCGCCCCGCACCGCGACGAGCCCGACTCCGAGCGCGAGCGCCGGCGCGAGCTCCGCGGGCAGCCCGAGCGCCGCGCCCGGCCCGGCCACCGTGCGCGAGGCACCCCCCACCCTTGCCCCGGGCCCCGGCGGCGTCACGCCCGTCTTCACACGGCGCGCCCACGGCGCGGAGAAGGTCGTCGCCCTCACCTTCGACGCCGACATGACGGCCGATCAGGGGCCGCGGGCAGCCGGCGGGGAGCGCTTCGACAACCCGCAGCTGATCGCCACCCTGCGGCGCCTGGGCGTCGACGCGACCGTCTTCATGACCGGCCGCTGGGCGGAGGAGTACCCGGACCAGGCCCGGTCCCTCGGCAACGACCCCCGCTTCGAGATCGCGAACCACTCCTACAGCCACTACTCCTTCGCCTCCCCCTGCTACGGCCTGCCGACCGTGGCGCGAAACGACATGGCCGCCGACGTGCGGCGCGCCTTCGCCGCCTTCCGCAAGGCGGGTGCGCGCAACGTCGTGCCGTACTTCCGTTTCCCCGGCGGCTGCTACGACGACGACGCGCTGCGCGCGCTCGCGCCGACGAAGGTGACGGCGGTGCAGTGGGACGTGGTCAGCGGGGACGCCTTCGCCACGGACGGCGACGCCGTGGCGCAGCAGGTCCTCGACGGGGTGAAGCCCGGCTCGCTCGTGGTCATGCACTGCACCCGGAGCGCGGCGCCCGTCACGGAGCAGGCGATCCGGCGGATCGTCCCGGAGCTCCGGGCGAAGGGCTACCGTTTCGTGAAGGTCTCGGAGCTGATGAGCCGCCGGACGCCTGCCGGCTGACAACCCGCCAGCTGACACCCGCGCGGACGCGCCCCGCCGGCCCTGCCGGCCCCGCCGGCGCCCCGCCGGTCCCCCGGCCCCCGGCCCCGCCGCCGGCGGCGACGCGTCAGCCGGCCGGGGCGGCTTGGAGGGGGCAGCCGGCGCCCACCCGTTCGACGAGCTCGGCCCGCAGCGCGGTGAGCTCGTCCATGCGGGCGTCGATGATCCGGATCTTGTCCTCGAACAGCGCGGACAAGGCGTCCGCGCTGTTCGGGTCGTCGCGCAGGTCCCCGCCGATCCGCGCGATCTCCGCGAGCGAGAAACCGAGGGTCTGCGCCGTGCGGACGTACAGGAGCCAGGCCACCGCATCCGGCGGGAAGTCGCGGTAGCCGTTGGGCAGTCGCCGGCTCTCGACGAGGCCGAGCTTCTCGTAGAACCGGATGGCGTCCCTGGACACCCCCACCTGGGCGGCGAGTTCGCCGATGCGCATGCACCCTCCGTCATGAGTCGGGCTTGACCTTGGAGCGTAGTCCCCTGTCTAGCGTGAGGCGTCGTCGTCCCGAGACAGAGGAGACCCCGTCGTGATCCGTCCGTTCCCGCCCGTCCATCCCGCCTATCTGCGCACCGTCCGTGCGAGCGCCTGGTACGACCTGGTCGTCACCGCCGGCTTCGCCACACCGTGGACCTACGCGCTCGTGCACCGCGGGCTGTCCTCCGGGGGCGAGGCCGCGGGGCTGGGAGCCCTGCCCCCGCTCGAGCCGATGCAGGTGCTGTTCGCGAACCTGATGGGTTCGGTCGTGATCGTCTGGGCCGCCCTGCGCCTGGTCCGGACCCTGCCCGTGCACGGGCTGCTCGACGGAGTCGCCCGGCTGCTCTTCGCGTCCTGGCAGGCGTACGCCGTGACGCACGGCGCCCCGGCCCTGCTGTGGCCCTTCTTCGCCGTCGAACTCACCCTGGGTGTCGTCCAGCTCGTGCCCTGGTGGCGGACCCGCCGGGCGGAGCGGGCCGCCGTGCCCGCCGCACCGGCGGCCGGCTGAGCCCGTCCCCGCGTCCGGTCAGCCGGAGCAGGCGGTGCGCTGGGCTTCCTGCCACGCGCAGACCGGGCAGAGCGTGATGCCCTTCGTCGACTCGGGGTACTCGGTCGGCGCGCGGCACAGCACGCACTCGGCGAAGGGGCCATCGCCCGCGGGCTCGGGGCGGGGCGCGGGACCGGGGCCGCAGTACGACGTGCGTGCGTCCCCGGTCTCCGGGGAGCCGGTGGCCCCCGTGGCCTCGGTGGCCCCCGTGGCGTCGGTGGGGTCGGTGACGTCCATGGACACGAGCCTAGACGTTCCCCGAAACCTGGCCGGAGAGCAGCGTCGTCCGCCCGGACAGGCCCTGGTCACTCGCGCCAGGCCGTGGCCCGGCAGGCGAGTGCCGCGGCCGCGGCCGCCGTCGCCGCGGCGCAGGAGAACGCGAGCCAGGGGACGTGGACGGTCGCCGTGAGCGAGCCCGTGACCAGGCCGGTGACCGCGTACTTCGCGGGGGACCCGGTCGTCACCAGCGCCAGCAGCGAGCCCAGCACCAGGACCGCCAGCGACCAGCCCGGGGCGCGTACGAGGGGCCTGGTGCACAGGGCGCCGAGGGCCGCCCCGGTGAGGACGCAGGCCCCGGCCGCCAGGAGCCCGGCGGTGGCGGCGGCGAGCGGACCGACCCGGCGCAGGTCGCTCACCGCGGTCACCCCGAGCACGGCCACCGCGCCCAGCACGGCCATGCACCCGACGGCGGCCAGGAACGCCGCCAGATGAGCCCGCTCCCGGCCGGCGGCGGCCGCCACCACGTGGCGCGCGGCGGCCGGTTCCTGGTTGAGGCAGATCCGTACGAGCCAGGCGGTCACCGGCACCAGCGCGGCGGACGCGTAGCCGAGCGCGCCGAGCACGGGCTCTCCCGCCTGGACGCCCACGCCGACGAAGACCGCGTACAGCAGCAGCGGCGCGAGCCAGCGCTGGGACCGCGCGAGCAGGGCCGTCTGATAGCGGAGCAGGGCGGTCATACCCGGGCGCCTTCGGTGTCGAGTGTGTGGATGTGCCAGGACGGGCGGGCGTCGAGAAGGGCCCGCAGCAGTGCGTCGGAGTGAGCGGCGTCGACGGTGCAGACGGTCGTGCCGTCGGGGCCGGTGGTGTACGCGGGGGCGCCCGGGACGCCTTCGGGGAGCGCGTGGCCGCCGGAGACCACGATCCGTGCCCTGGTCGCCGCCCCGGGGGCCCGGCCGGGCGCGGCCGTCCCCTCGGCCGGCACGGGGCGCACCCGGCCCGACTCGACCGCGAGGACCGTGTCCGCCTCGCCCGCGAGCCGCCGTGGGTCGTGGTCGACGAAGAGCACGGTGGCCCCGGCCGCGACCCGTTCGCGGACCGCGCGGTCGAGCTCCTCCCGAGCGGCCGTGTCGAGCCCCGTCCACGCCTCGTCGAGGACGAGCAGTCCGGGGTCGGCGAGCAGCGCCTGGGCGACGGCGACCTTCTGGCTGCTGCCCTTGGAGAGTTCGTCGAGCGGGGTACCGGCGAAGGCGGTCGCGCCGAACCGGTCCAGCCACTCCTCCGCCGCGCGCTCCGCGTCCCGCCGGCCGAGGCCCTGCACGCGGCCGAGGTGGACGAGCCAGCCGGCCGCCGTGAAGGGCAGGGCGACCGGGAAGCGTTCGGGGACGTACGCCGTGCGGCGGGGGCGGCCGGTGATCCGTCCCTCCGTGGGGGCGTCGATGCCGGCGACGAGGCGCAGCAGGGTCGACTTGCCGGTGCCGTTGGTTCCGGTGACGCGCACGAGGGTTCCGGACGGCAGGCCGAGGGAGACCCCGCGCAGCACCCATGGTCCGCGCAGGCCGTACCGGCGGCCGACCCCGTCCAGGTTCAGTTCGCCGACGCCTTCTGCGGGGTGAGCTCGCTGGGCCGGACGATCACGAAGCCCTGGCCCTCCAGCTTCAGTTGGACGGCTTCGCCGGAGCCGCCTCGGATCATCGAGCCGAAGGACTGCGAGCGGTGCAGCGAGGTGTGCAGCTGCTCGCTCCAGCCGACGACGGCGTCCGTGTCGACGAAGACCGGGGCCTGGGGGCTGACCGGGATGACGATCGGGTTGCCCTCGCAGACCAGGGCGATCTTCCCGTAGCCGGAGAAGACGCTGTTGAAGAGGCCGCCGCCGGTCATGCCGGCACCCTTCACGGTCTTGATCTCGTAGGAGAGCGTGGCGTCGAAGCACAGGACGTTGCGGCCGTTGACGGTGAGCGCGTCGTTCTGCTCGATCTCGACGATGAAGCAGTTCTGCGCCTCGTGCGCGAACCATGCCTCCCCCTGGCCGCGGACGGCCATGAGCGCCAGGCCCTCGCCCGTGACGGCCCGCTTGAGCATGCCGCCGATGCCCTGGGCCTTGCGCTCGAACTGGAGGTCGCCGCGGAAGGCGATCATGGATCCCTGGCGGGCGTGCATCTCGCCGTTGACGGCGTACTTGACGGATTTGGCGTTCTGCAGGCTCATCCCCGGGAAAGCCGCTGTCTCGGCCAGGTGGTCGCTTGCGAAAAGATCACTCTTCATGTCGGGCATCCTGTCCCGGAACGATTCGTTCCCACAAACAGCCGCCTGTGACGGGGGTGGCAGACTTGCCGGGTGAGCAGCGATCAGACCACCCCCGAGCCCGTACGCACCGACGTCCGCGACGAGAAGCCGCAGTTCGTCCTGCCCCTCGTCGTGCGGATCGAGCGGGCCGAGCCGCCGTCCCGCACCGACGCCCTGGAGACGTCGGCCCGGGCGGTCCTGGAGATCCTCTCCGACGAGCGCTCGCACGGCGACGGCCCGTGGGCACAGGTCATGACGGACTGGCAGGACGCCCGGATCCGCAAGGTGGTGCGCCGGGCCCGGGGCGCGGAGTGGCGCCGGGCCGGCGAGCTGCCCGGGATCACGGTCACCGGCGGCTCTGCCGAGGTGCGGGTCTTCCCGCCGGTCCCGCTGGACGGCTGGCCCAAGGAGCTGGCCAAGCTCCAGGTGTCGGGGACGGATCTGGACGACCCGGCCGAGCCGGGGGACGTGCCGGCGGGGGCGGCGCTCCTGTGGCTGAACCCCGAGCTCGACATGTCGGCGGGCAAGACGATGGCGCAGACCGGTCACGGCGCGCAGCTGCTGTGGTGGGAGATGTCGGACGCGGACCGCGCGGCGTGGCGGGCGGCGGGCTTCCCGTTGGCGGTGCGGACGGCGCCGAAGGAGCGCTGGGCCGCGCTGACGACGAGCGGGCTGCCGGTGGTGCGTGATGCCGGGTTCACGGAGATCGCGCCCGGTTCGTGCACCGTGGTCTCCGCATTCCCCGCGACGGGTTCCCGCACCGGCTGAACGCGAGCGCCCTCCCGTCCGTATCCACCGATACCGCCGAGCGGCTTGAACCGCTGCCCGGTTGGCGGTTCAGTCTGCGGTGACACCACCGCACACCTGCTCGGGAGACACTTTGTCGCTACGCGTCAACGGGACTGCACTCATCATCGCGGCACTGGTCGCGACGGTCGGCGCCCTCGCCTTCCCCGTCTGGTCCTACGCCGACCGCTCCGGTACCGGCCAGGCCAATCTCAACGCGTCGAGCGTGGCCACCCAGTGGGGCCCGCTCTCGGCCACCGACCGCGACTTCCTGGTCAAGGTACGCCTGGCCGGCCTCTGGGAACTGCCGGCCGGCCAGCAGGCCATCGAACGCGCCCCCACCCAGGCCATCCGGGACGCCGGCGACCACCTCGTCGTCGGCCACACCGACCTGGACCGGCGGGCGCGCGACGTGGCGGCGAAGCTGGGCGTCGAACTGCCCAACCAGCCGACCGAGCAGCAGCAGGGCTGGCTGCGCCAAATGACGGCGGCCAACGGGCAGGAGTACGAGCGCCTGTTCGCGAACCTGCTGCGCAACGCGCACGGCAAGGTGTTCGCGCTGGTCGCCGAGGTCCGGCACACCACCCGCAACACCCTGATACGGCAGCTGGCGAGCGACGCGAACCAGACGGTGCTGGACCACATCACCATGCTGGAGGCGACCGGGCTGGTGGACTTCGACTCGCTGGCCAACGAGGCGGCCGGCAAGAAGACGGCCCCGCCCACCGGTCCGCCGGTGGTGCCGTCGCCCGCCCAGCCCACGCCGGCGGTGCCGACGGGGGACCAGTCGTTCACGTCGACGCCGGTGCCGGACGGGGGCATCGTCACCCCGCAGTCGTAGGTCCGGCCGGGCCCGTCGGCTCCCCCTCCGGCGGAACCTCAAATCAACCTCTGAACGTCCCTCCGACTGGATTCGAACCGATTCGGCGGGGCCATCACGTGAGGGACTGAAGGAGGGGGACATGACGGAACTCGGCATCGGCATCGGGTGGCGTCCGGAGATCGCGGAGGCGGTGGAGGCGCTGCCCGGCGTCGACTGGGTGGAGGTCGTCGCGGAGAACCTCTGCGCGGGCCACCTGCCCGACTCCCTGACCCGGCTGCGGGCGCGCGGGGTCACGGTGGTCCCGCACGGGGTCTCGCTGGGGCTCGGCGGGGCCGACCGGCCGGACGCGGGGCGGCTCGCGGACCTGGCGGCGAAGGCGACGGCGCTGGGGGCGCCGCTCGTGACGGAGCACATCGCGTTCGTCCGGGCCGGGGGCGCGCTGACCGCGACGCCGGCGCTGGAGGCGGGCCACCTGCTGCCGGTCCCGCGGACCTGGGACGCGCTGGAGGTGCTCTGCGAGAACGTCCGGATCGCCCAGGACGCGCTGCCGGTGCCGCTGGCGCTGGAGAACATCGCGGCGCTGGTCCGCTGGCCGGGCGAGGAGCTCACGGAGGGGCAGTTCCTGGCGGAGCTGGTGGAGCGCACGGGGGTGCGGCTCCTCATCGACGTGGCCAACCTCCACACCAACCACGTGAACCGCGGCGAGGACCCGGCGAAGGCGCTGGCGGACCTGCCGGTGGAGGCCCTGGCCTACGTGCACGTGGCGGGCGGACTGGAGCGCGACGGCGTCTGGCACGACACGCACGCCCATCCCGTACCGCCCGAGGTGCTCGCCGTCCTGTCGGACCTCGCGTCCCGGGTCTCCCCGCCGGGCGTGCTGCTGGAGCGGGACGACCACTTCCCGCCCGCGGAGGAGCTGGCCTCGGAGCTGGCGACGATCCGGCGGACGCTGCGGACGGCGACGGGCGGGGCGGCTTCCGTTCCCGCCACGGCGGAGGTCGCGGCGGACTCCGTGGCGCGGTCGGCGGCGCATGGCCTGGCCGCGCCGGGATCCGGTCTGGCGGCCGTGGACGACGTCGCCGAGCGGCCCCTGCTGATCGGGGCGGGCGCGCGGGCGTCGGGCGGGTTCATGCCCGCGCCGCACCCCGTTCCGGCCGGGACCGACGGTGGGGCTGCGGTGCCGGAAGGGCCGGAACGCGGCAGGAACGGCACGGCATCCCCCGGCACCGTCTCGGGAGGTGCCCGGGAGCGGCTCGCCCTCGCGCAGGCCGCGCTGCTGTCCGCGCTCGTCGCCGGCACCCCCGTGCCCGAGGGCTTCGACGCACGGCGTCTGGGAGTACAGAGCCGGGCCCTGGGCGCCAAGCGGGCCGGGGTCATCGCGAAGGTGGCCCCGGAGCTGCCGGAGATCCTCGGTACGGGCTTCCGGGCGGCGTTCTCCTCGTACGCCCTGACCCGGCCGATGACCGGTGGCTACCGGCGCGACGCCCTCGACTTCGTGGAGCACCTCCTCGTCGCCGGCCGGCCCGAGGACCCCGAGGCGCGGCGGCGTCTCACCCACTGGTGGCAGGACCGTGCCGGCGCCCGGCCGCCTGGCCGGGCGACCCGCCTGGCCCGGGCCGCCCGCGCCGCGTTCGCGGGGCGGTGGGCGGCATGAACACGCTCGCACTGCTGGTCACCGCGGCCGGCGCCGTCTGCGCCGTCCTGCTGATCGTCAAGCTCTCCCGCACCCGCCGCGGTCCCGGCGGCCCGCTGCACGACCGGTACGAGGCCGCGTTCCTGAACGGCGGTCCGGCGCGGGTCACCGACGCCGCCCTCGCCGCGCTCCAGGCCGACGGCCGGATCGCGGTCGGCGGGCCGGGCATCGTGTCCGTCCTGCGCGCCACCGCGCACGACCCCGTCGAGCGTGCCGTCCTCCAGGAGCACGCGGCGGCCCCGCACGGTGCCCTGCACCATCTGCGTCTGACGGTGATGCGTCACCCGGCCGTCCAGGAGATCGGCGACGCGCTGGCGGACCGCGGGCTGCTCGTCCTCCCCGCCGCGCGGCGCTCGGCGATCCGCTGGAGCATCGCGCTGGGGGTGGTGTGCCTGTCGATGTTCCCCGTCTCGATCGTCCTGACGGTCGTGGACCTCGGGTCCTCGGACGGCTTCCCGGTCCCCTTCGTCTTCAAGGTGGCACCGGCGCTGCTGGGCACCGGGATCACGGCGGTCGTCTGTGCCTCGCTCGCCGCCTCCCGGGTCACCCCGGCCGGCCGGCGGGCCGTCGCCGCGTACGCGCGGGACCACGGGCATCTCGCCGAGGCGGGGCACCTGGTCGCCCTGCACGGGCTGCGCGCCCTGCCGGACCCGGTGCTGCGGGATCAGCTGCTCGCGGCGGCCCGGGTGTACGGCCCCGGACCCGCCCCCCGGCGGCGCGCCGGCGGCGGCCGGCGGTCCGGGCACGGCGCGCCGTACACCGGGACGAGCACCGACGCCGCCGGCCTGATCGCCGTCTGGTGCGCGAGTGACGCGGGCGGGGGAAGCGGCGGCTGCGGTGGTGGGGGCGGTGGCGGCGGCTGTTCCGCCGGATCGTGCTCCAGCGGCTCCTGCTCCGGCGGCGGCAGCTCCTGCGGCTCCGGCGGCGGTTCCAGCTGCTCCGGTTCCAGCGGGAGTTCGTGCTCCAGCGGCAGTTCCTGTTCCAGCAGCAGCGGTTCGAGCTGCGGAAGCTCCAGCTGAACGGCCGGTCCCTTTCCGGATGCTGAGAATCCGCTGGCGCGCGGCGCCCGTCACCGGTGAGAATCCCGCATGATCTGGGTCCCTCTCCTGCTGGTGGCGTGCGTCGCGGCGGCGGTCAGCTGTGCGCGGCTGTGCCGCGCGGCCGTCGTCGAAGCGGCCCTTCCCGACACGGTCGCGGACGGGCGCCGGGAGCTCACGCTGCCCGAGGCCGCGTACCTCTCCGGCGGCCCGCTCCGCGTGACCGACCTGACCCTGGTCCTGATGCACCGCCACCGCCGCCTGCTGCTCGCGCACACCGGCTGGGCCACGGTCGTCGACCCGGACGGACGGGACGAGCTGGAACGTTCCGTCATCGGGGCGATCGGCCCCGGCGGGCAGTCGCCCACGGCTGCGATACGGCCGGTGATCGCCGCCGCGGACGCCGTACGGGCACTGGCCGACCGGCTCGTGGCCGCCGGTCTCGCCGTGCCCGAGGCGGGCCGGCGCAGCGTCTGCGGCGGGGTCCGGTCGGTCCGGCTCGCCCTGGCCCTGACCGTGGCCCTGGGCGCGGGTGCGGCGGCTCTGGTGCCCGGCCACGAACGGATGCCGGTGTACGCCTGGTTCGCGCTGCCGCTGGTGCTCACCGCCGGCTGTCTGGTGATCGCCCGCGCGGAGGTCCATCCGTACAACCGCTGGGCCTCGCCCACCGGCCTGGCGCTGCTCGCCGCCCTCGCCCCGGACGGTCCGCTCGCTCCCGACGACCCGCTCACCGCGCTGGCGACCCGCGGGCCCGCCACCCTGGATCCGCAGCTGCGGGCGGCACTTCGGGGGCATTGACCACGACACCGCCCGTCGGTCCTTTACTTGGGGCGCGCCGCCCGCTTTCGTCCCTTGGGGACGAAGGGAAGTGGCGATGAGAGCCCTCGCACTGTTCGGAGCAGCCGGGTCGCTGGTGGTGTCGTCCCTGACCGCCGCACCGGTGGCCGGAGCCCTGGAGGCCCCGCCCGCCGAGGCCGTCGGCACCCTCCTCGCCGCCCGGCGCGCGGCCGCCCACCCGCCGCGCTTCGGCACCTGCCCGGCGGCGGAGCACCTGCCGTCGACCGTCTCGTGCGCCACGGTCACGGTCCCGCTCGACTACGCGGACCCCGACGGGCCCCGCATCGGACTCACCGTCAGCCGGGTCCGGGCGTCCGGTCCGACGTCCTCGCGCCAGGGCGCGCTGGTCTACAACCCGGGTGGGCCCGGGGCCTCCTCGACCTCCTTCCCGCTGGCCGCCGGGCTCCCGGCCTGGAAGCGGATCGCCGCCGTGTACGACCTGGTCGGCTACGCCCCGCGCGGGGTGGGCAGCTCCGCCCCGGTGTCCTGCCAGGACCCGGCCGACCGGGTGACGGGCCCCACCCCGGCCCCCACCGAGCCGTCGGAGGTCTTCAAGCGGGAGCGGGTCGCCCGCGCGAAGACGTACGCGCTGGGCTGCGCCCACCGCACGGGCGCGTCACTGCGGCACTACCACTCGCTCAACAACGCCCGCGACCTGGAGGTGCTGCGGGCGGCTCTCGGTGAGCCGAAGCTGACCTACATGGGCGCCTCGTACGGCACGTACTTCGGCGCGCTGTACGCGACGCTGTTCCCGCACCGGGTGCGCCGGATGGTCTTCGACGCACCCGTCCATCCCGCGCCGCGGCAGATCTGGTACGCCAACAACCTCGACCAGTCACTCGCGTTCGAGCGGCGCTGGGCGGACTTCCGCACCTGGATCGCCCGGCACGACCGCGTCTACGGGCTGGGCACCACGGCGGAGGGGGTGGGCCGGAGCTACGAGCGGGCCCGCGCCGAGCTCGCGGCCCGCCCGGCGGGCGGTCGGGTGGGGCCGGGACAGTTGCACGCGGTGATGCTCCAGGCCGGGTACGACGACGTGTTCTGGCCCTCGCGCGCCGCCGCGCTCGCCCGGTTCCTGCAGGGCGATCCCGAGCCGCTGATCGCGCTGGCGGCCCCCGCCGGGAACCCGTCGGGCACGAGGGGATCGGCCGGGGCGACGGGCGCGGCGCTCACGGGCGCTGCGCCGTCCTCGGACCCCGGCAACGCGACGGCCGTCTACACCGCCGTGGAGTGCAACGACGCTCCCTGGCCGGAGGACTTCGCCGTCTGGGACCGGGACAACACCCGGCTCGCGCGGCGCGCCCCGTTCGAGACCTGGGACAACGTCTGGGCGAACCTGCCGTGCGCGTACTGGACGGCACCGCGGCAGCGGCCGCTGGACGTCCGCACCGCTCCGGGTGAGCTGCCGCCGGTGCTGATCCTCGCCGCCGAGCGGGACGCGGCCACGCCGTACGCGGGGGCGCTGGAGCTGCAGCGCCGGCTGTCGGGTTCCGCCCTGGTGACCGAGCGGGACGCCGGGACGCACGGCATCGGGGGCGGCGGGAACGCCTGTGTGAACGGCCATCTGGAGACGTATCTCCTCACGGGGGCCGTGCCCGGAAAGACGCCGGTGCGGCGCGCGTCGTGCGCGCCGCACCCGGAGCCGGACCCGGTGTCGCTGGAACGGCGGCGGGAGTCGGGGACCCCCTCCGCCGTCTGATCTTCCGGGTCGAGGGGCGACGAGCCCGGCTGGGCGCCGGGTCGTCACCAGGTCGAGGGGCCGGTCAGGCCAGGCCCGCCACCAGCTCGGCGACGCTCTTGCGGCGGCCGGTGTAGAACGGGACCTCCTCGCGCACGTGCAGTCGCGCCTCGGACGCGCGCAGGTGACGCATGAGGTCGACGATGCGGTACAGCTCGTCGGCCTCGAAGGCGAGGATCCACTCGTAGTCGCCGAGCGAGAACGAGGCGACCGTGTTGGCGCGGACGTCGGGGAACCCGCGGGCCATCTTGCCGTGGTCCGCGAGCATCCGGCGGCGGTCCTCGTCCGGCAGCAGGTACCAGTCGTAGGAGCGCACGAAGGGGTAGACGCTCACGTAGTCGCGGGGCGTCTCGTCGGCCAGGAAGGCCGGGATGTGCGACTTGTTGAACTCGGCGGGGCGGTGCAGCGCCATGTTCGACCAGACCGGCTCCAGAGCGCGGCCGAGCCGGGTACGGCGGAAGAGGTTGTACGCCTCCTGGAGCTCGTCGCTCGTCTCGGCGTGCCACCAGATCATGACGTCGGCGTCGGCGCGCAGACCGGAGAGGTCGTAGGTGCCACGGATCGTGATGTCCTTGGCGGCGAGCTGGTCGAACAGCTCCTGGACCTCGTCGGCGAAGCCGGCGCGGTCCTCGGGCAGAACGTCGCGCAGTTTGAACACAGACCACAGGGTGTAGCGGATGACCTCGTTGAGGTCCTTCGCCTTCTTACCGGCGTTCGGGATCTTTTCGGGCGCACTCATACGCCTATTCTCGCCCGTCACGGACAGTGCCCTGCACCAGGGTCGGTGGTTTTCGACGTGGCGATGATCTCGTCCGCCGCGCGGTGGGCGGAGGCGATGCAGGCGGGGATGCCGACGCCGTCGTACGCGGCCCCGGCGAGGCGCAGTCCGGGCAGCGCGGCGACGGCCGCGCGGATGCGGGCGACCCGGGCGAGATGGCCGACGGGGTACTGGGGCAGGCCGCCGTGCCACCGGGTGACGGTGGTGGCGACGGGGCGGGCGGCGAGGCCGGTCGCCGTGCCGAGGTCTTTGAGGGAGTCCTCGACGAGGTCGGCGTCGTCGCGGTCGACCTGGCCTTCCTCGCCGTGGCGCCCGACGGAGGTGCGCAGGACGAACAGGTCGGGGGCGGCGTCGGTGACCCACTGCCACTTCTGGCTGGAGAAGGTGGACGCCTTGATGGTGCGGCCGTCGACCGGCGGCACGAGGAAGCCGGAGCCGGGCAGCGCCCCGACGTCGGAGCGGCGGAAGGCCAGGGTGACCAGGGCCATGGAGGCGTACTCGACCGCGGCGAGCTCGGCCGCGGCGGCGGGTTCCTCGCCGGCCAGGAGCGTCGCGGCGACGGGGGCGGGCGCGGCGAGGACGACGGCGTCGGCGAGGTGGGTGCGGCCCCCGGCCTCGACGTGCCACCGCGCGCCGGACCCGGCGGTCGTGCCGTCCGGTGCCGGGAGGCGGCGCAGCACCGTCACCGGGGCGTGGGTGAGGATCTCGCCCCCCGCGGCGCGGACCGCGTCCGCGACCGCGTCCGGGAGGGTGCCGATGCCGCCGGCGATGCCCGCGAAGGCGGAGCCGCCGAGGCCGGTGGCCGCTCCGGCCGCGTCGGCCGGGACGGCGGCGCCGGCCCGCTGGACGGCGCGGACGGCGTCGGTGAGCGTCGGGTGGGCGCGGGCGGCCTCGAAGAGCGCGGGCACGGCGGCGCGCAGGGAGATCCGGTAGGCGTCGCCGGCGTACACCCCGCCGAGCAGCGGCTCGACGAGTCGGTCGACGACCTCGTGGCCCATCCGCTCGGAGACGTAGGCGCCGATGGCGACGTCGTCGCCGATCTCCGTCGGGGGCAGCTCGCGGTCCCGCTCGACGCGGTCCACGCCGTCGGCGGAGAGCAGCCCGGCCAGGGCCCGGCCGTCGCCCGGCACGCCCATGACGTGGCCCTTGGGCATGGGGATCAGTTCGCCGCGTGACCAGACGGACGCGGTGGTCGTGGCGGGCGGCCGCAGGCGGTCGCCGAGTCCGACGGCGCGGGCGAGCGCGAGGGCCTCGGGGCGGCGGGCGAGCAGCGACTCGGCGCCGAGGTCGACGCGGGTGCCGGCGATCTCCCCGGCGAGCAGCTTGCCGCCGGTCCGGCCGCCGGCTTCGAGGAGGGTGACGCGCGCACCGGCCGAGACCAGTCGGTGGGCTGCCGCGAGTCCGGCGATCCCGCCTCCGACGACGACGACGTGCCCGGGTGGCCTGCCCGTGATGTCCGCGTTCATGGCTCCACTCTCTCAGACGGGTTCCGCTGTCCGTTCCGAGGCCGGACCGTGATCGCATCGCTACCGCGCGAGGGCAACCTCCTGCCCTCTCCCATACGTCGAACCGGCATACATCCACCACCCACCCCGGGGGGATCCCATGCGTGGTACGAGAACGTCCGCGGCACTGCTGACGCTCGCGCTCGCCCTGACCGGCTGCGGCGCGTCCGCCGGCGGCGGCGAGCGGAGTCAGGGCGACACGAAGGCGGCCGCCCCGGCCGAGCCGGGAGCCGACGGCTACGGCGGCTCGGCGGCCGACGCGGCGAAGGAAGCGGACACGAAGGCTCCGGAGGCGGGGAAGCGGGCCCCCGTGCCGAGCCCGCAGCACGTCATCCGGACCGCCTCGCTGTCCGTCGAAGTCCGTGACGCGGCCCGGGCCCTCGCCACCGCGCGCCGGGTCGCAGCCGCCGCGGGCGGGCACGTCTCGAACGAGACCACGGAGCGCGTCGACGACTCGCACGTGACGTCCCACGTCGTGCTGCGGGTGCCGCAGGAGCGGTACGAGTCGGTGCTGGCGGAGCTGGCCGGCACCGGCCGGCTGCTGTCCCGCACGGCGGACGCCAAGGACGTCACCGAGCAGGTGGTGGACGTGGAGAGCCGGATCGCCACCCAGCGGGCGAGCGTGCAGCGGGTGCGGGCGCTGATGGAGAAGGCGACGAAGCTGTCCGACGTCGTCACCCTGGAGGGGGAGCTGAGCCGCCGTCAGGCGGATCTGGAGTCGCTGCTGGCCCAGCAGGCCTCGCTGAGGGACCGGACGACGCTCGCGACGATCACCCTGGATCTCGTCGAACCGGAGAACGCGCAGGCGTCGCGGGACGAGGGCCGTCCCGGCTTCCTCGACGCGCTCGGCGGCGGCTGGAACGCGCTGGTGACGGCGCTGGCCTGGGCCGGGATCGTGCTGGCCGCGGTGGCGCCGTGGCTGGCCCTGGCCGCGGCGCTGTACGCGGTGTGGCGCCTGCTCCTGCGTCCGCGCCTGTCGCGTCGTACGCGCACGGCGGCGTCCGCTCCCCCGGCCGGCGGCGCGGCCGGTGCGCCGCTGCCCGTCCAGGCGCGCAACGCCGCCGGGGCGCCGCTGCGCACGGCGGACCCGGAGGCGCCCGCCGCGCCCAGGGAGGACTGAACGACCGCCCCGACGTAGCGTGTTCGTATGAGCGAACGACTGGTGGTCATCGGGGGCGACGCGGCGGGCATGTCCGCCGCGTCGCAGGCGCGCAGGCTCAGGAGTCCCGAGGAGTTGGAGATCGTCGCCTTCGAGCGCGGTCACTTCACGTCGTACTCGGCGTGCGGGATCCCGTACTGGGTCGGGGGCGACGTCGGGAGCCGCGACGAACTGATCGCGCGGAGCCCCGAGGAGCACCGGGCGCGGGGCATCGATCTGCGGATGCGCACCGAGGTGACCGAGATCGACGTCCCCGGGCAGCGGGTGCGCGCCCGGGACGTGGAGTCGGGCGCGGAGACGTGGACGGGCTTCGACAAGCTGGTGATCGCGACCGGGGCCCGGCCGCTGCGGCCGCAGCTGCCGGGGATCGACGCCACCGGCGTGCACGGGGTGCAGACCCTCGACGACGGGCAGGCGCTGCTGGACTCCCTCGACCGGTCGGAGGGCCGGCGGGCGGTGGTCGTGGGCGCCGGCTACATCGGTGTGGAGATGGCGGAGGCGCTGCTCAACCGGGGGTACGCGGTGACGGTCCTGAACCGGGGCGAGCAGCCGATGGCGACGCTGGACCCGGACATGGGCCGGCTGGTGCACCGGGCGATGGACGGGCTGGGCATCACCACGGTCGGTTCGTCGGCCGTCACCAAGATCCTCACGGGCGGGGACGGAGCGGTCCGGGCGGTGGCGACGGAAGACGCCGAGTACCCGGCGGACGTGGTGGTGCTGGGCATGGGCGTGGAGCCGGAGACCTCGCTCGCGCGGCGGGCCGGGCTGCCGGTCGGCGTGCACGGCGGGCTGCTGACGGATCTGGCCATGCGGGTGCGGGGGCACGGGAACATCTGGGCGGGCGGCGACTGCGTGGAGGTCCTGGACCTGGTCTCGGGCCGCGAGCGCCACATCGCGCTGGGCACGCACGCGAACAAGCACGGGCAGGTCATCGGCTCGAACGTCGGCGGCGGCTACGCCACGTTCCCGGGCGTCGTCGGCACGGCCGTGTCGAAGGTGTGCGACCTGGAGATCGCGCGGACGGGTCTGCGCGAGAAGGAGGCCCGCGAGGTGGGGCTGGAGTACGTGACGGTGACGGTGGAGTCGACCAGCCGGGCGGGCTACTACCCGGGGGCGGCCCCGATGACGGTGAAGATGCTGGCCGAGCGGCGCACGGGCCGGCTGCTCGGGGTCCAGATCGTGGGCCGGGAGGGCGCGGCGAAGCGGGTGGACGTCGCGGCGGTCGCGCTGACGGCCGGGATGACGGTGGAGCGGATGGCGGCGCTGGACCTGGGCTACGCCCCGCCGTTCTCGCCGGTGTGGGACCCGGTCCTGATCGCGGCGCGCAAGGCGGTGGCGGCCGTCCGCGCGGCGGGCTGACGCCGGGCGGTGGGCCGGAGACGCGCCGCGCCCCCGCCCGGTCGCGGGCGGGGGCGCGGTCCGTCCGGTCTCAGACGGCGGTGCGGGTGTGGACGTACTCCACCAGTCGCGTCAGGGCGTCCGGGTCCATGGACGGCAGGACGCCGTGGCCCAGGTTGAAGATGTGCCCTTCCAGGTCCTTCGCGGCGTCGAGGACCTCGTCCGTCTTGGTCTCGACGGCCTCGCGCGAGGAGAACAGCACGGCCGGGTCCAGGTTGCCCTGGAGCGCCTTGCCGGGGCCCACGCGGCGGGCGGCCTCGTCCAGCGGGACGCGCCAGTCGACGCCCACGACGTCCGCGCCCGCCTCGCCCATGAGTCCAAGGAGCTCGCCCGTGCCGACGCCGAAGTGGATGCGCGGCACACCGTAGGGGGCGACCGCGTCGAAGACCTTGACGGAGGCGGGCATCACCGAGCGGCGGTAGTCGGCGGGGGCCAGTGCGCCCACCCAGGAGTCGAAGAGCTGGACGGCGGAGGCGCCGGCCTCGATCTGGACCTTGAGGAAGGCCGAGGTGATCTCGGCGAGGCGGTCGAGGAGGTCGGCCCACAGCTGCGGGTCGCCGTACATGAGCGCCTTGGTGTGCTCGTGGTTGCGCGACGGACCGCCCTCCACGAGGTAGCTCGCGAGAGTGAAAGGAGCGCCCGCGAAGCCGATGAGCGGAGTGGAGCCCAGCTCGGCGGTGAGCATCCCGATGGCCTCGGTGACGTAGTGGACGTCCTCGGGGGTCAGGTCGCGCAACCGTGCCAGGTCGGCGCGGGTGCGGATGGGGTCGGCGACGACGGGTCCGACGCCCGGCTTGATGTCGAGGTCGATGCCGATGGCCTTGAGCGGGACGACGATGTCGCTGAAGTAGATCGCCGCGTCGACCTTGTGGCGCCGCACGGGCTGCAGCGTGATCTCGGTGACCAGTTCGGGCCGCATGCAGGACTCGAGCATCGGGATGCCCTCGCGGACCTTCAGGTATTCGGGCAGCGAGCGCCCCGCCTGCCGCATGAACCAGACCGGCGTGTGCGGCACCGCCTCGCGGCGGCAGGCCTTCATGAACGGGGAGTCGTACGTCTGCGACTGCTGCTGCGTCTGCTGGCCCGAAGGGCGGTCGTTGGCACTCACGCCCAGAATCTTCGCATGTGCGCGAAGCCGCTCCCCCGGGCCGGGTGTCCCTCCCTGCGCGAGGGGCCCGTTCCGCCTAGTCTTCCCCGCATGGCTGCGGCTCAGGGACACCTTTCCGATCATTCCGACGGCGACGAACAGGCGGGCGACACGGCCGGTCAAGCGGAGGCCGAGGCGGTTCCGGCCGCCTTCCGGCGAGCGGTCGAGGCGGTGCGTGGGGCCCGGTTGCGGTCGGAGATCGAGATCGACCCGACCCGGCCGCCGCAGCGGCTCGCCCCGCACGCGTACGCCCTGGAGGCGACGGTCGTCGACGGCGAGGAGGACCTGGCCGACGGCCGGCTCGTCCTGCTGCACGATCCGGCCGGCCACGACACCTGGAAGGGAACGTTCCGGCTGGTGACGCTGGTCCGGGCGGAGCTGGAGCCGGAGATGGCGGCCGATCCTCTGCTGCCGGACGTCTGCTGGTCCTGGCTCACCGGCGCGCTCCAGGCGCGCGGGCTCGCGTACGGCGAGGCGAGCGGCACCGTCACGATGGCGGGCTCGCACTACTTCGGCGGGCTCGCGGACCGCAGGCCGGCCACCCAGATCGAGATCAGGGCCTCGTGGACGCCGAGGGAGGACGCCTCGGGGGTGCCCGACTCGGGTGCGCATCTGGCGGCCTGGTGCGATCTGCTCTGCCAGATCGCCGGCCTGCCCCCGTCCCCGGCCGATCCGGGCGCCGGCACCACGTCGGGCGCGGGAGTCGTGTCGCTGCCCCAGCGCAGGGGCCCTCAGCAGCCCTGAAGAGGGCGCCGGGGAGTACCCGGCACGCCCGGGGATTCACCCGGACGGAGGACTAATCGTCAGATGATCGATCGCGCGTCCGAATTGCACCGAATTATTACTCACCAAATCGTGATCTTTCTCTAAAGGCGGGCGCCCGAGTTGCCGAAGAGGTCAATGACCCCTTCACCGCACGGGTTCGCCCCCGGCTTCTTCCCCGAGCCGGCTCCGTCCCGCACTCCCCAGGAGGCCGTGTGTCCGTTCTCCTCGAGCAGCCCGCAAGTCTGGCCTACCGTCCGAACAAGCCGACCGCCATGGTCGTCGTGGCCGACCCGCGCGTCCGCTCCACCGTCACCCGCCACCTGTGGGCCCTCGGCGTACGCGACGTCATCGAGGCGTCGTCCATCGCCGAGGCGCGTCCCCGCGTCGGCAGCCCACGCGACATCTGCGTGGCCGACGTCCACCTTCCCGACGGCAGCGGCCTCACCCTGCTGTCCGAGACCCGCGCCGCGGGCTGGCCCAACGGGCTGGCGCTCTCCGCGGCCGATGACATCGGCGCCGTCCGCAACGCCCTCGCGGGCGGTGTGAAGGGATACGTCGTCACCGGTACGCGGACGAACATCGGGCACCCCACCCGACCCGGCGCCGCCCCCATCGGTGCCTCGGCCGCCCGCCTCGGCCACCGCCGCCCCCCGGGTGCTCCGAGCCACCCGGGCGGCTACCGCGAGCTCTCCGGCCGTGAGGTCGAAGTGCTCCGGCTGGTGGCCGAGGGCCAGTCGAACAAGGCCATCGGCGTCTCGATGGGCCTGTCCGCCCTCACGGTGAAGAGCCACCTCGCCCGCATCGCCCGCAAGCTGGGCACCGGCGACCGTGCCGGCATGGTCGCGGTGGCCCTGCGCACCGGGATCATCCACTGACCGCCCGGCACGACCACCCCGGGACCGGTCGGTTCCAGGGTCTCCGTACGGGCATCGGCTTCGGCTCGAACGGTTGACAAAAGATCGGCGCCTGTCGACGGAACGTTCCGTCGGCAGGCGCTTGCCGTTCACAGATACCCTTGACACGTGACCGACGCCCAAGAGACCGCAGCAGACACAGCACTGCGAACCACCGGGGGCGCCCCCCCGGACGACGACGTCCCTGCGAACGGGCTGCCGATCCCCTTGCTGGAGCCCCGCGAGGGCATTCCGCCTGTCGTCGCGACGGAGGAGGCGCTCGCCGAGGTGATCGCCGCGTTCGCCGCCGGAAGCGGTCCGGTCGCGGTCGACGCCGAGCGCGCCTCCGGCTACCGCTACGGCCAGCGCGCCTACCTCGTCCAGCTGCGCCGCGAGGGCGCGGGCACCGCGCTCATCGACCCCGTGGGCTGCCCCGACCTGTCGGGACTGGACCAGGCGCTCGCCGGAACCGAGTGGATCCTGCACGCCGCGACCCAGGACCTGCCCTGCCTGCGCGAAATAGGTATGGCACCGGCCCGGCTGTTCGACACCGAGCTCGCCGGCCGGCTCGCCGGCTTCCCGCGGGTCGGACTGGGCGCCATGGTCGAGACCGTCCTCGGCTTCGCGCTGGAGAAGGGCCACTCCGCGGTGGACTGGTCCACCCGCCCGCTGCCCGAGCCCTGGCTCCGGTACGCCGCGCTGGACGTCGAGCTCCTCGTCGACCTGCGGGACGCACTGGAGAAGGAGCTCGACCAGCAGGGCAAGCTGGAGTGGGCCCACCAGGAGTTCGACGCGATCGCTTCGGCCCCGCCCGCGCCGCCGCGCAAGGACCCGTGGCGGCGGACGTCGGGGATGCACAAGGTGCGGCGCCGCCGCCAGATGGCGGTGGTGCGCGAGCTGTGGACCGCGCGGGACAAGGTCGCGCAGCGCCGGGACGTGTCACCGGGCAAGGTGCTCAGCGATGCCGCGATCGTCGAGGCGGCGCTGGCCGTACCGGCGAACGTCGCCGCCCTCACCGCGCTGCCGGGGTTCGGCCACCGCATGGGCCGCCGCCAGCTGGAGCAGTGGCAGGCGGCCGTGGACCGCGCGAAGGCGCTGCCCGACCACGAGCTGCCGCAGCCCGGCCAGCCCGTCGCGGGTCCGCCCCCGCCGCGCGCCTGGGCGGACAAGGACCCGGTGGCCGCGGCGCGCCTGTCGGCCGCGCGGGCGGCGATCTCGGCCCTCGCCGAGGAGCTGAACCTCCCGCAGGAGAACCTGATCACGCCGGACACGGTGCGCCGGGTGTGCTGGGAGCCGCCGGCCCAGGTGACCCCGGACACGGTGGGGGCCGCCCTCGCCGGGTACGGCGCGCGCCCCTGGCAGGTCGGACTCGTCAGCCCGCTGCTGGCCGCGGCGCTGGCCGTGTCGACCGCCTGACCCGCCCGCCCCTCCGGACACGGCCGGCTCTCCGGGCCACCCGCCCGGAGTGCCGGACCGCGAGCCCCCGCCCGCCCTCGCGCGGCCGGGGGCTCCGTCATGTCCCGGTTCTGTCACCACGAGGGCGAGTCACCTTTGAACGCGCTCAAAACCCTCTAGGGTCTTGAACATGATCAAAAACGGGTACGCGGACTGGATCGACGACTTCACCGCCGAGCGGGAGCGCCGTGCCGCGCTCGGCGACCCGGACTGGGAGCGCGGCGCCCTGCTGACGCCCGCGCTGATCCGCAGCATCCAGCGGTTCCAGGTCGGCGAGGACGGTGACGGCGCGGAGCTCAGGGCCAAGGCGCGGCGGGCCGGCGACGCCGGCTACACCGAGGCGATCGGGCTCTTCGTCGCCGAGGAGCAGAACCACGCACGGATGCTGAAGCTGCTGCTCGCGGCGGGCGGGGCCGTCACGCTGACCGGCCACTGGAGCGACGCCGCCTTCGTCCGGCTGCGGCGGCTGCTGGGGCTCCGCACCGAGCTGCTGGTGCTGATGGTGGCCGAGGTGGTGGCCCTGCGCTACTACCGCGCCCTGCGCGACGGCTGCGCCGACCCCCTGGTCTCCGAGGTCGCGGGGCGCATCCTGGGCGACGAGGAACGGCACGTGCCGTTCCACTGCCGCCGGCTGCGCGAGGGCTTCGCCGGCCTGCCCCGCGCCGGCCGGCGCGCGGTGACGGCGGGCTGGCGCGTCCTGCTCGCGGCGGCGGCGCTGGTGGTGGCGCACGACCACGGCCCGGCGCTGCGCGCCCTGGGCGTCGGCCGGCTCGTCTTCGTCCGCGACGTCGTGCGGCTCTCGGGCCCCCTCGCGGCCACCGTGGACGGCCGGGCCGCCGCCCCCGTCGGACCCACCGCGCACCGGTCGGCGGTGTGACCTTCACCGCTCCGGCCCCAGGGACTGGGCAGTCTGGTTACCCGCAAGTAGCATGGGGTCAGCAAGCGCGCGCTTAGTCGCGTGCCGCAGCAGTGCCATCCCGCACCCTGGAGGAGAGCCATCGTGCCTCGTACCGTCAGGGACGTCGTCTTCGTCGACGGCGTCCGCACCCCGTTCGGCAAGGCGGGCCCGAAGGGCATCTACCACGAGACCCGCGCCGACGATCTCGTCGTGAAGGCCATCCGGGAGCTGCTGCGCCGCAACCCCGGCCTCGACCCGGCCAAGATCGACGAGGTGGCCATCGCGGCGACCACGCAGATCGGTGACCAGGGTCTGACGCTCGGCCGCACCGCGGGCATCCTCGCCGGTCTGCCGCAGTCCGTCCCCGGCTACTCCATCGACCGCATGTGCGCCGGCGCGCTGACCGCCGTCACCTCCGTCGCCGGCTCGATCGCGTTCGGCGCCTACGACGCCGTGATCGCCGGTGGCGTCGAGCACATGGGCCGCCACCCGATGGGCGAGGGCGTCGACCCGAACCCGCGCTTCGTGTCGGAGAAGCTCGTCGACGAGTCCGCCCTGTTCATGGGCATGACCGCCGAGAACCTGCACGACCGCTACCCGACCATCACCAAGCAGCGCGCCGACGAGTACGCCGTGCGCTCGCAGGAGAAGGCCGCGAAGGCGTACGCCGACGGCAAGATCCAGCAGGACCTGGTCCCGATCTCGGTGCGCCGCACCAACGCCGAGGCCGGCGAGACCGGCTGGGGCCTGGTCACCGCCGACGAGCCGATGCGCCCGGGCACCACCCTGGAGTCGCTGGCGAACCTGAAGACGCCGTTCCGCGTCCACGGGAACGTCACCGCGGGCAACGCGGCCGGTCTCAACGACGGCGCCACCGCCTCGATCATCGCCTCCGAGGACTTCGCCCGCGAGAACGACCTCCCGGTCAAGATGCGCCTCGTCTCCTACGCCTTCGCCGGTGTCGAGCCGGAGGTCATGGGCTACGGCCCGATCCCGGCCACCGAGAAGGCCCTCGCCCAGGCCGGCCTGTCCATCGAGGACATCGGCCTCTTCGAGGTCAACGAGGCCTTCGCGGTCCAGGTCCTGGCGTTCCTCGAGCACTACGGCATCGCCGACGACGACGCCCGCGTGAACCAGTACGGCGGCGCGATCGCCTACGGTCACCCGCTGGCCTCCTCCGGCGTCCGCCTGATGACGCAGCTGGCCCGCCAGTTCGAGGAGAACCCGCAGGTCCGTTACGGCCTCAACACGATGTGCGTCGGCTTCGGCATGGGCGCCACGGTCATCTGGGAAAACCCCCACTGGGAGGGCAAGTGAGCACCACCGCCGAGCTTCTGAAGGGCGCCGCGGAGCTCTTCCCGGACGAGGTCGTCACCAGCGCCCACGTACGGCACTTCGAGCTTCCCGCGGGCGCGGGCCGGTTCGCGCTGATCACGCTGGACAACGGCTTCGACCACACCAAGCCGACCACCTTCGGCCCCCAGTCGCTGGCGAACCTCAACGCCGCCGTCGACCAGGTCGAGAAGGAGGCGGCCGAGGGCGCGATCGTCGGCGTCGGCCTCACCGGCAAGCCGTTCATCTTCGCGGTCGGCGCCGACCTCAAGGGTGTCGAGCTGCTGGGCCGTCACTCCGACGCGCTCGCCATCGGCAAGGGCGGCCACGACGTCTTCAAGCGGCTCTCGTCGCTCGCCGTGCCGACCTTCGCGTACTACAACGGCGCGGCGATGGGCGGCGGTGTCGAGGTCGGTCTGCACTGCACCTACCGCACCGTCTCGAAGGCCCTGCCGGCCTTCTCCCTGCCCGAGGTCTTCCTCGGTCTGGTCCCCGGCTGGGGCGGCTGCGCGATCCTGCCGAACCTGATCGGTGCCGACAAGGCCGTCTCGGTCATCATCGAGAACTCGCTGAACCAGAACCGCCAGCTCAAGGGCAAGCAGGTCTTCGAGCTCGGGATCGCCGACGCCCTCTTCGAGGGCGCGGACTTCCTGGAGCAGTCGCTGATCTGGACGGCCTCCGTCCTCAACGGCACGGTGACCGTCGAGCGTCCCGAGATCGACCGCGGCGCGGGCTGGGACCAGGCCGTCGCGCGGGGCCGGGCCATCGCCGACGCCAAGGTGCACGGTGCGGCCCCGGCCGCCTACCGCGCCCTCGACATCATCGAGGCGGCCAAGGACGGCGACCTGCAGAAGGGCTTCGACGCCGAGGACACGGCCCTGGCCGACCTCATCATGGGCGGTGAACTGCGCTCCGGCATCTACGCCTTCAACCTGGTGCAGAAGCGCGCCAAGCGCCCGGCCGGCGCCCCGGACAAGTCCCTGGCCCGCCCGGTCACCAAGGTCGGCGTCGTCGGCGCCGGTCTGATGGCCTCCCAGCTGGCCCTGCTCTTCCTGCGCCGCCTGGAGGTGCCGGTCGTCCTGACCGACATCGACCAGGAGCGCGTCGACAAGGGCGTGGGCTACGTCCAGGCCGAGATCGACAAGCTGCTCGGCAAGGGCCGGATCAACCAGGACAAGGCCAACCGCCTCAAGGGCCTGGTCTCCGGTGTCCTGGACAAGGCCGAGGGCTTCGCGGACGCGGACTTCATCATCGAGGCCGTGTTCGAGGAGATGGGCGTCAAGCAGCAGGTGTTCGCGGAGGTCGAGGCCGTCGCCCCGGCGCACGCGATCCTCGCCACCAACACCTCCTCGCTGTCCGTCTCGGAGATGGCCTCGAAGCTCCGGAACCCGGAGCGCGTGGTCGGCTTCCACTTCTTCAACCCGGTCGCGATCCTCCCGCTCCTGGAGATCGTGCGCGGCGAGAAGACGGACGACGCCTCGCTGGCCACCGCGTTCGGTGTCGCCAAGAAGCTGAAGAAGACCGCGGTCCTCACCAAGGACGCGCCGGCGTTCGTCGTGAACCGCATCCTGACCCGCTTCATGGGCGAGATCCAGAACGTCATCGACGAGGGCACCCCGGTCGAGACGGCCGAGAAGGCCATCGAGCCGCTCGGTCTGCCGATGTCCCCGCTGGTCCTCCTGGAGCTCGTCGGCCCTGCGATCGGCCTGCACGTCTCCGAGACCCTGAACCGCGCCTTCCCGGAGCGCTTCACCGTCTCCGAGAACCTGGCCGCCGTGGTCAAGGCCGGCAAGCGCGGCTTCTACGTCTACGACTCCGGCCGCCCGGAGCTGGACCCCGAGGTCGCCGCCCTCCTCAAGCAGGGCGACAGCGTCCTGACGGAGGAGCAGGTCCGCGACCGCGTCCTGGACGCGGTGGCGCAGGAGATCGGCCTGATGCTGGAGGAGGGTGTCGTCGCCGAGGCGCAGGACATCGACCTCTGCCTGATCACGGGCGCGGGCTGGCCCTTCCACCTGGGCGGCATCACGCCGTACCTGGACCGCGAGGGCGTCTCCGAGCGGGTGAACGGCAAGCCGTTCCTCGCCCCCGGCGTCGCGAGCGTCCCGGTCCAGGCGTAACGGACCCCGGACAACCGGCGGACGGCCCCGGCACCTTCATGGTGCCGGGGCCGTCCCGCGTCCGGGTGCCGGGCGGGCGCGCCCCGGGCCGGGGGGCTCCGGAGGGATTCCGGGCCGGGCGTGCGTCGTGCGGCGGGGACGCCCCGGGCGCGCGAACGGCCCGGGATCCCTCTCGGGATCCCGGGCCGGTGCCTTCGGGGAGACGCGCGGTGCGCCGCGTCCTCAGACGCGGGTCCAGGCCTCCATCGCCAGGCCCGACTCCTCCTTCTGGCGCGTGACGCGCAGCGCGCCGTCCTCGCCGATCGCCGCCAGGACCACCCGGCCGAGTCCGTCCAGGGCCATCGCCGGGGCGCCCGCGCAGACCTCGCCGGTCTGCGACCACTCCAGGCCCGCCCCCTCGGTCTCGGTCGGGTACGCCGCCAGGGCCGGCCGGCCCGAGGCGTCGCGCTGGGCCAGCAGCGTGCAGTCCACCCCGTCGACCGGGGTGCGCAGCAGGGCGACCGGACCGGTGCCCGACCCGCCGCCCAGCGGACGCGGCCGGTCGCCGGGGCGCCAGGCGACGACCTCACCGGTGCCGGCGTCGCGCCAGAAGCGGGTGACGGTCTCGCGTCCGGTGCGGGTCGCCGTGAACGTACCGTCGGCGACCGAGACCTCGGTCAGCTCGTCGGCGCGCGGCATCCGCCAGCCGGGCTCCTGCTGGCTCCACCGCAGCACGCGGTCCGCGCACGGCGCGGAGACCTCGGCCAGGCCGGCGTCGTTCACGGTCACGGCGACGGTCCCGGACACCCCGCTGCCCTTGATGTCGCCCCAGCCCTTCCAGCGCCCGGTCGTCTCCTGGCTGCGGCCGCTGACCCCGCGTCCGGCGTTGCGGACGAACATGTGCATCGACCCCTCCGGGTCGACCAGCGCGGACGGCAGGCCGAGTTCGGCGGCGAGGTGCCGGTTGTCCTTGGAGGTGTAGGGGCTGTTGAGGGAGTGCCAGTCCCGCAGCGGCCGGCCCGTCTGGTACTGCACGGCGTACACGATCGAGGCGTCCACGTGGTCGCTCCCGCCGGGCAGCCGGCGCAGACCGGTGAGGAAGACGTAGCCCTCCGGGCTCTGCACGATCGACAGGTGCGGCACGAGGCCCGGCGCGGGGAGCAGTTCGGGGCCGCTCCACTCGGGCCCGCCGACGTTCTTCTCGGTCCAGCGCAGCACGCCGCCGTCGACGGGGGCGTACGCGGTGAGGCGGCCGTCCTTGCCGCGCACCAGCCAGTCGGCGGTGGCGGGGACGGGATCCTTCATCGGCACGGAGGGCGTGAGCTTCTGCGGCTGGGCTCCCATGAGCGAGCTCGGCGCCGAGGCCTGACCGTCCGAAGCGGACTTACGGCTCTGCGACCTGCGCGCGGACCACACGGCCATGGTCTGCGACCACCTTCCCTGACACCTTGAAATCGCGGCGACAATAGCACTGGGACGCCTCTCACCGTCCGCCGGGAGGCCGCAAGATCGCAAGGGCAGGGGACATGACAGGGGACATGCCGCAACATCTCCGACCTGTACTGATCGTGGACGGCGCCAATGTCGTCGGGTCCGTGCCGGACGGCTGGTGGCGGGACCGGCGGGGTGCGGCCGAACGGCTGCGGGACCGGCTTGCGGAGGTGGCCCGGCGGGGGCTCCGGGAGGAGCCGGGGCCGCTCGACGTGGTGCTGGTCGTGGAGGGCCGGGCGCGGGGCGTGGAGCCCTCCGCGGAGGTGCGGGTCGCCGCGGCGGACGGGAGCGGGGACGACCTGATCGTGGAGCTGGCCCGCGAGGCGTCGGGGCGGCGGTGCGTGGTCGTCACGGCCGATCGCGAGCTGCGGAGGCGGGTGAACGAGCACGGCGCGCGGTGCGTCGGCCCGCGCGCCGTCCGAGAGGACTGGACCACCGCCCCGTGATGCCCGCTCAGAAGGCCCTGGACGGGCTTCTGCGGGCCCGGGACGGTGGTCGTGGGTCCTGGGTGGGGTCGTCCTAGTACAGGGCGTCCTGACCCGCCTTGCCGAGTCGGCTGTGCTTACGTCCGTAGAGGAAGTACACGACGATGCCGATGACCATCCACACGGCGAACCGGAACCAGGTCTCGCCGGGCAGGTTGAGCATCAGCCAGAACGAGGCCGCGATCGACAGGATCGGCAGCACCGGGACCCACGGGGTGCGGAAGGCGCGGTGCAGGTCCGGCCGGGTGCGGCGCAGGACCATCACGCCGACCGCGACGACCACGAAGGCGAAGAGCGTGCCGATGTTCACCAGGGTCGCGAGCTCGTTGATGCTGGTGAAGCCCGCCACGATGGCGATGACCACGCCGAGCAGGATCGTCGGCCGGTAGGGGGTCTTGAAGCGCGGGTGGGTGACCGAGAAGAAGCGCGGCAGCAGCCCGTCACGGCTCATCGCGAAGAACACCCGGGTCTGGCCGAGCAGCAGGATGAGGCAGACGGTGGTGAGGCCGACGGCCGCGCCGAAGCTGATGACACCGGCGTAGAAGGGGTGTCCGGCGGCCTTGAACGCGTCCGCCAGCGGCGCGCTGACCGACAGTTCGGTGTAGTGCTGCATGCCGGTCACGACCAGGGCCACGGCGACGTAGAGCACGGTGCAGATGAACAGCGAGCCGAGGATGCCGCGCGGCATGTCGCGCTGCGGGACCTTGGTCTCCTCGGCCGCGGTGGCCACCA
This sequence comes from Streptomyces sp. JL2001, assembly GCF_050917515.1. Classification (NCBI taxonomy): domain Bacteria; kingdom Bacillati; phylum Actinomycetota; class Actinomycetes; order Kitasatosporales; family Streptomycetaceae; genus Streptomyces; species Streptomyces sp. JL2001. Next base: position 1,891,556 of record NZ_CP169421.1, read on the forward strand.
CGTCGAAGCCGATGAAGGCGAAGAAGACGACGGAGGCGGCGGTGAAGATGCCCATGACGCCGAAGTTGGTCGGCTCGTACCCGAAGATCAGCTGGACCATCGGGGAGTCCCAGCCGGAGGTGCCCTCGGGCGGGGCGACCGCGTCGGGGATGAAGGGGTCGTAGTTGTCGCCCACGATGAAGAAGAGGCCCGCGATGATCACGATCATGACGACCGTCACCTTGATCGCCACCACGACCGCGGTGATGTTGGCGGAGAGCTTCATGCCCAGGACGAGGACCACGGTCAGCACCAGGACCAGCAGGAACGCCAGGAGGTCGAAGGTGCCGCCGGGGACGTCCGGCCCCGACAGCGCGGCCGGCATGTGCCAGTCCACGTTGTCCATCAGGGAGCGCACGTAGCCGGACCAGCCGACCGCGACGACGGCGGTGCCGAGCGCGAACTCCAGGACGAGGTCCCAGCCGATGATCCAGGCCGGGAGTTCGCCGATGGACGCGTAGGCGAAGGTGTAGGCCGAACCGGCGACCGGGACCGTCGAGGCGAACTCCGCGTAGCAGAGGGCCGCCAGGGCGCAGACGATGCCGGCCGCGACGAAGGCCAGCGCGGTGGCCGGGCCGGCGTTCTCCTTGGCCACCTTGCCGGTGAGCACGAAGATGCCGGTGCCGATGATGACGCCGACGCCGAAGACCATCAGGTCCCAGGCGGACAGCGATTTCTTCAGCGCGTGCTCTGGCTCCTCGGTGTCCCGGATCGACTGTTCGATCGACTTGGTCCGGAACATTCCTGACGACCTGCTTGGCTGCTGGTCCGTACTCACCGTCGTACCTCCGTGCGGTCGGTCCCAGCACCCATGATCGAGAGGGTCGGGGTGCGGCGCGCGCCGGGGGAACGGGTTTCACACGAATGGGCCGGTCGAACTCTCCTGGGAATGGTCCGACCGGCCCAACGGTGACGCTGTGTCGCGGGCGGTCAGTCGCGCGCGGGCTCCACGGCCTGGCTGCTGCCCTCGTAGCGCCCGTCCAGCCGCGAGACCAGACCGGTGACCTGGCGGGCGATGTCCGGCGCCGTCAGGCCGATCTCCGCCATGACCTCCTTGCGGGAGGCGTGGTCGAGGAAGCGCGGCGGGATGCCGAAGTCGCGCAGCGGCACGTCGACGCCGGCGTCGCGCAGGGCCTGTGCGACGGCCGAGCCGACACCGCCGACCCGGCTGTTGTCCTCGACGGTGACGACGACCCGGTGCTGCTCGGCGAGCGGCGCCATGGCCTCGTCGACCGGCTTGACCCAGCGGGGGTCGACGACGGTGGTGGTGATGCCCTGCTTGTCGAGGAGGTCGGCGATCTCCAGGCACATCGGCGCGAGCGCGCCGACCGACACCAGCAGGACGTCGGGGACGTCGCTGCCGGGCTCACGGAGCACGTCCATCCCGCCGACCCGGCGCAGGGCCGGTACGGCGGGGCCGACGGCGCCCTTGGAGAAGCGGACGACGGTGGGGGCGTCGGTGACCTCGACGGCCTCGCGCAGCTGGGCGCGCACCTGGTCGGCGTCGCGTGGGGCGGCGAGCCGCAGGCCGGGGACGACCTGGAGGATCGACATGTCCCACATGCCGTTGTGGGAGGCGCCGTCCGTGCCGGTGACACCGGCCCGGTCCAGGACGAAGGTGACGCCGCACCTGTGCAGCGCCACGTCCATCAGGACTTGGTCGAAGGCGCGGTTGAGGAAGGTGGCGTAGACGGCGAAGACCGGGTGGAGTCCGCCGGTGGCCAGGCCGGCCGCCGAGACCGCGGCGTGCTGCTCGGCGATGCCGACGTCGTACACCCGCTCGGGGTAGGCCTTGGCGAACTTGTCGAGGCCGACCGGCTGGAGCATGGCCGCGGTGATCGCGACGATGTCCGCGCGCTCCTTGCCGAGCTTGACCATCTCCTCGCCGAAGACCGAGGTCCAGTCGGCGCCGGAGGAGGCGATCGGCAGGCCGGTGTCGGGGTGGATCTTGCCGACGGCGTGGAAGCGGTCGGCCTCGTCCGCGAGGGCGGGCTGGTAGCCGCGGCCCTTCTCGGTCAGGCAGTGCACGATCACCGGGCCGCCGAACCGCTTGGCCCGGGTCAGCGCGGACTCCAGCGCCTCGATGTCGTGGCCGTCGATCGGGCCGACGTACTTCAGCCCCAGGTCCTCGAACATGCCCTGCGGCGCGATGAAGTCCTTCAGGCCCTTCTTGGCGCCGTGCAGCGTCTCGTAGAGGGGCTTGCCGACGACGGGGGTGCGCTCCAGGATGTCCTTGCCGCGGGCGAGGAAGCGCTCGTAGCCGTCGGTGGTGCGCAGGGTGGCCAGGTGGTTGGCGAGGCCGCCGATGGTCGGGGCGTAGGAGCGCTCGTTGTCGTTGACGACGATGACGAGCGGGCGGTCCTTGGCCGCGGCGATGTTGTTCAGCGCCTCCCAGGCCATGCCGCCGGTCAGCGCGCCGTCGCCGATGACCGCGACGACGTGGTCGTCCTTCCGCAGGACCTCGTTGGCCTTGGCGAGGCCGTCGGCCCAGCCCAGGACGGTCGAGGCGTGCGAGTTCTCGATGACGTCGTGCTCGGACTCCGCCTGCGAGGGGTAGCCGGAGAGCCCGCCCTTCATCTTGAGCTTGGAGAAGTCCTGGCGGCCGGTGAGCAGCTTGTGCACGTAGCTCTGGTGGCCGGTGTCGAAGAGGACCTTGTCCTTCGGGGAGTCGAAGACGCGGTGCAGGGCGATGGTCAGCTCGACCACGCCGAGGTTGGGGCCGAGGTGGCCACCGGTCTTGGAGACGGCGTCCACGAGAAACGTCCGGATCTCCTCGGCCAGCTGTTCCAGCTGTTCCGGGGACAGCCGGTCCAGATCGCGCGGTCCCCTGATACGGGTCAGCAGAGCCACCCGTGCCTCCTTGCGTTTGAGCTGGTCGAGCTTGCCGGTTTGGTCGAGTCTAATGTTCCGCTCCCGACCTCGGTCATCGGGCGGCGGGGTGCGCGCCACTCGAATGGCCGACACACCGCCGAGCCTACGGGGCGGTACACGGGTCCAGACGCGGCAGTTCCCGGCGCCGGTTCTGCGGCGCCGGGAACTGTGGGGTTCGTTACGCGAAAGGCTGTTCGCCCGTCGTCGTCACGCGCGTCCCGCGGTCTTCTGCGTGCGGCGGGAGACCGAGTCGATCACGACGGCGGCGAGGAGCACCGCGCCGGTGATCATGAACTGGATCTCGTTGGCCATGCCGATCATGTTCAGGCCCTGCTGGATCGACTGGATGACGATCATGCCCAGGAGCGCGGACCAGACCTTGCCGCGGCCGCCGAAGAGGCTGGTGCCGCCGATGACGGCGGCGGCGATGACGAGCATCAGGGTGTTGCCGCTGCCCAGGCTCTTGGTGGCGCCGCCGGAGAGGCTGGCCACGAAGAGACCGCCGAAGGCGGCCAGCATGCCCGACAGGCCGAAGACGAGGATCCGGATGCGGTCCACGTTGATGCCGGCGCGGCGGGCGGCCTCGGCGTTGCCGCCGACCGCGAAGACCTTGCGGCCGAACAGGGTGCGACGGGCGACGAAGTCGGCGATCACCAGGACGGCCACGAAGAGGACCAGGGCGAGCGGCAGGCCGCGGGCGCCCTCGGGCTCGTTCAGCACGTAGGCGACGACGAAGCAGAGGATCGCGACGACGCCCGTGCGGAGCACGATCTCGCTGGTGGGGCGGGACGGCAGGGCCGCGGCCTTGCGGCGCTTGGCGTCGAGCAGCAGCGAGCCGGCGTAGGCGAGGACGGCGACGGCGGCCAGACCGTAGGCGGCGCCCTTGTCCTCGAAGTAGTACGCGGTGAGGTTCTCGACGATCGAGCCGGTGGGCGCGTTGATCGAGCCCTCCTTGCCCATGAGCCAGATCTGCAGACCGCTCCAGCCGAGGAAGCCGGCGAGGGTGACCACGAAGGCCGGGACGCCGATCTTGGCGAAGAAGAAGCCGTGCAGCAGGCCGATGAGCAGACCGGAGGCCACCGCGATGACCACGGAGAGCAGGTCGTTCATGCCGTTGGTGACGTTGAGCACCGCCCAGACGGCGGCGCCGACGCCCGCGACCGAACCCATGGAGAGGTCGATCTCGCCCAGGATGAGGACGAAGACGATGCCGACGGCCATGATGCCGAGGCCGGAGGAGTACACCGCGATGTTCGCGACGGAGCTCGCGGACAGGAAGTTGTTGTTCTGCACCTGGAAGACGATCGCGATGACGATCAGGCCCAGGACGACGGGCAGCGAGCCCAGCTCACCGCCGCGGATCTTGCGGGAGAACTCGCTCCAGTAGCCCTTGAAGCCCTCCTGGCGGACCAGCAGGCGCGGGTCGACGGTGGGGATGGGGGCGGCGGCATCGGCGGGGGCGGCCTGGGCCGGCACCGTGGTCTCGGCCGGCGTCGCGGTCTCGGCCGGCGTCGCGGTCTCGGCGGGCGCCTCGCTCTCGGCGGGCGTCTCGGGGGTCTTGGCGAGGTCGCTCACTTCGCGTCCTCCTTCGTGGCCGCTGCCGAGGCCGTACGGGCCTGCCGACGGGTCACGGCGTTGTCCGTGGCACCGGTGATGGCGGCGATGATCGTCTCGTGGCTGGTCTCGGCGACCTTGAAGTCACCGTTGTTGCGGCCGAGGCGGAGCACGGCGACGCGGTCCGCGACGGCGCGGACGTCGGCCATGTTGTGGCTGATGAGGATGACTCCGTGGCCACGCTCGCGCAGCCGCTCCACCAGGTCGAGCACCTGTGCGGTCTGCTCGACGCCGAGGGCGGCGGTGGGCTCGTCCAGGATGACGACCTTCGGGTCGCCGATCAGGGCGCGGGCGATGGCCACGACCTGACGCTGTCCGCCGGAGAGGGCGGCGACGGGGATGCGGACGCTGGGGATGCGGATGGACAGGGTGTCCAGCAGCTCCTTGGCGCGCTTCTCCATCGCGATCTCGTCGAGGACGGACGCGGAGCGCAGCTCACTGCCGAGGAAGAGGTTGGCGACGACGTCGAGGTTGTCGCAGAGCGCCAGATCCTGGTAGACGGTCGCGACTCCGAGGTTCTGGGAGTCGTGCGGCTTGGTGATCTGGACGGGGCGGCCGTCCCACTCGATGGTGCCCTCGTCGATCGGGTGGACACCCGAGATCGTCTTGACGAGGGTCGACTTGCCGGCGCCGTTGTCGCCGACCAGGGCGACAACCTCTCCGGCATGGATCTCCAGTTCGACATCGGTGAGCACCTGGACGGCGCCGAATCGCTTGGAGACCCCGCGCAACGCCAGCACGGGCGTAGCGGACACGTGAATCATCTCCTTCGCCGCCTGACCGGCGGGGATGGTGGTGCAGGGGGAGCACTCGGGGTGCGAGAGAAGTCCGGCGTCCCGCCCCCGCTTGCGGGGCGTTGAACGGGGCGGGAGACGCCGGACCGGTTCTGGCGGGCCGTCCGGAACGCGCGCACGGGGGGACACGCGTGGGGGCCGGACGGCCCGGCCGGGGGGCGGGCTACTTGATGCCCGCCGCCTCGCAGGCCGCCTTGTACTCGGCGGTGCAGATGTCGGCGGCCTTGTAGACGCCGTCGGCGATGATCGTGGAGGCGATCTTGTCCTTGGTCACGATCTGGGCGTCGTACAGCTTCGCCGGGATGTCCTTGAACTCACCGGTCAGGCTGGTGACCTTGGTCGGGACCAGGTCGTCGATCTTCTCGCCCTTGAGGAGCTTGACGGCGATCTCGGCGGTGGTCTCGGCCTCCGGCTTGATCTGCTTGTAGATCGTGAAGGACTGGTCGCCCGTCAGGAGTCGCTGCAGACCGGCGAGCTCGGCGTCCTGGCCGCCGACCGGGACCTTGATGCCCTGCTTGGAGAGGGCGGTGATGATGCCGCCGGCCATGCCGTCGTTCGCGGAGTAGACGCCCTGGAAGCCCGTCTTGCCCAGCGAGTCGATGGCGGCACCCATCTTCTTGTTGGCCTCGTCCGGGGACCAGTCCGGGATGTCCTGCTCGTAGACGACCTTCTTGACGGCCGTGTCGAGGACGCTGTGGGCGCCCTTCTTGAACAGCGGCGCGTTCGGGTCGGTCGGCGAACCGTTGATCATGACAACGTTGGCGTCCTTCGCCTTGTCGCCGAGCGCGGCGACCAGGCCCTCGCCCTGGAGGCGGCCGATCTTCTCGTTGTCGTACGAGACGTAGGCGGAGATCGGGCCCTCGGCCAGACGGTCGTACGCGACGACCTTGACGCCCTTCTTCTCGGCCTGCTGCACCCAGGACTTGGTGGCCTTGTAGTCGACCGAGTCCAGGATGATGACCTTCACGCCCTGCGTGACGAGCGCGTCGAACTGCTTCTTCTGCGTCTCGGTGTCCTGCGCGGCGTTGTTGTACTTGACCTCGCAGTCGGAGCACAGGGCCTTGATCTTCGCCTCGATGATCGGGCGGTCGAAGGTCTCGTAGCGCGTGGTCTTGTTCTCCGGCAGCAGCAGACCGATGGTCTTGCTGTCGCCACCGCCGTTGCCCGAGTCGCTGTCGCCCGCCTTGCCACAAGCGGCGACGGAGAGAGCCATCGAGACCGCGGCCGTGCCTATGACGATGCGGCGCGTCATTGCGTTCATGTGGGGTTGCCTCCCTGACGAGGCCGCGACGTTGCGGCCGAGGTGGCACGAAGTCAACTCGGCCGCAACACCGACGTCAAGAAGTAAATTCTTAACGAGATGACAACGGTGCCTTTCGTTATCTAAGTGAAGGCAGGCTTGGAGGCGGGCGACGAGGCCGGCGGGGCACTCTCCAACAGGGTCGAATCGCCCATTTCGCTCAGTACGAGGGCCAGCGCGCCGAGCACCTCGGCCCGGCCGCCGAGCGCCCCGGGCGCGAGCGACAGCTGGCGTGCGGCGCTGGGGATGGCATACCGCGACACGGAGTCGCGGATCGGCGCGAGCACCAGCTCGCCGGCCTCCGCCAGATCGCCTCCGAGCACCACACGGCTGGGGTTCAGGAGGTTGCAGAGGTTGGCGATACCGCTGCCGATGTGGCGGCCGACGTCCGCCACCACCCGGCGGCAGCCCGGATCGCCCTCCCGCGCCAGCTGGACGACCCGCTCCATGGTCAGGTCGGGCCCATGGCTGGGCTGGAGCAGGGGCAGGACGTAGCGGGCCGCCGTGAAGGTCTCCAGGCAGCCCCGGTTGCCGCAGCGGCACACCGGGCCGGACTCGTCGAGGGTGATGTGCCCGATCTCCCCCGCGGTGCCTCCGGGGCCCCGGTACACGCGCCCGTCGATCACCAGACCGGCGCCGACACCGCTGGCCACCTTGATGTAGGCCAGGTCCTTGACCCCCCGGCCACTGCCCCAGACCAGCTCGCCCAGGGCGCCGAGGTTGGCGTCGTTGTCGACGTACACGGGCACCCCCAGCCGGCCGGAGAGCTCGTCGGCGGGGTTGATCCCGGTCCAGCCCGGCAGGATCGAGGTGGAGCCCAGCGTGCCGGAGGAGACGTCGATCGGGCCCGGCACGCCGAGCCCGACGCCGATGACCTTGCCCTGGCCGATGCCGGTGGCCTCGATGAGGCGTTTGACCAGCTGTTCCGCCCGGTCGAAGCCCTCGGCCGAGGACGCGTCGACGTCCAGCGGCTCCGACTCCTCGGCGAGCACCTGGTGGGCGAGGTTGCCCACGGCGACGCGCAGGTGGGTGTGGCCGAAGTCGACCCCGATGACGACGCCCGCGTCACCCGAGAGGGAGACGCTGCGGGCCCGCCGGCCACCGGCGGAGGTCGGCGTGACCTCGACCGTTCCGCCGTCCTTCAACTCCCGCACGATGTTGGACACCGTGGCGGCCGACAGGCCCGTGGCACGGGCGATCTCCGCCTGGGTGAGCGAACCGGCCATCCGTACCGCACGGACGACCCGTTCGAGATTGGCCCTGTGCAGAGACGTCTGCGACCCCGGAGTCTCCATCGACTCATCCACTCCCGCCTGTGGTGGGCGGTGCGAGCACCGCCCCGGCCGGGGGCACGCCCGTGTGGACCCCGGCTCCTTCTCCAACTTGTGAACTCTAAGGGGAGCCTTTCGGGGTGTTCCCCGTCAAGACCTTGAGCGGGGCAAGGCTCGGATGAGCCGCGCCGGACACGCCGCGAGGGCGTACGGACCGAGGCCCCGGCGGAGAGTCCGCCGGGGCCTCGGTCCGTACGCCCGTTGACCGGGAGGCGCCTCGGAAGGGCGGGCGCCCGCGCCCGCGGCTACTTCACCGCGCCGGCGGTGAGTCCCGCCACCACCTGCCGCTGGAAGACGATGTAGGCGGCGAGCACCGGCAGCATCGCCATCACCAGGCCGGCGAAGAGTCCGGACCAGTCGCCCTTGTAGCCCTGGCTGACCGCGAGCTGCACCAGGCCCTGCGAGAGCACCTTCTGCTCCGGCTCGGTGTTGAGCACGGTCGGCAGCAGGTACTGGTTCCACTGCCCGAGGAAGTTGAAGATGCCGACGCTGATCAGACCCGGCTTGGCCATCGGCAGCATGATCTGGAAGAAGGTGCGGGTGTGCGACGCGCCGTCCACGAAGGCCGCCTCCGCCACCGAGGTCGGCAGGGTGCGGAAGAAGGCCGTGAGGAAGAAGACGGTGAACGGCAGCGAGTACGCGATGTACACCAGGATCAGCCCGTGCAGCGTGTTGAGCAGGGCCATGTTCTGCAGGACGTAGAAGAGCGGCACCAGCGCGAGGATGATCGGGAAGCTCATCCCGCCGATGAACAGGAAGTAGATGAAGCGGTTGCCCGGGAACTCGAAGCGGGCCAGCACGTAGGCCGCCATCGAGCCGAAGAGCAGGGTGCCGAGGAGCGAGCCGCCCACCACCAGGATGGTGTTCAGGAAGTAGTCGCTCATGTGCGCCTCGGTCCAGGCGCGCGACCAGTTCTCGAAGTGCAGCTTGTCCGGCAGCGCCCAGGGCGAGGTGAAGATCGCCCGGTCGGTCTTGAACGAGGTCATGACCGCCCACAGCAGCGGCATCACCACCATGATCGCCCAGATGATCAGGACGCCGTGGGAGAAGACGTTGAGCGTCGCGCCCTCGCGCTTGCCCTCCTTGCGCGGGGTCGGCGCGGCGTCCTTCTTCACCAGCGCGTCGCCGGCGGTGCGCGGGCCCGGCAGGTCGCCGGTTCCGGTGGACGGGGTGTCGGTGGTCTTCATCAGTACTCCAGCCGCTCGCGCCGGCCGAACCGCATCACGACCGCCGCGAAGGCCAGCGTGACGACGAGCAGCGCGACACCGATCGTTGTTGCGTAGGCGGCCTGACCGTCCCGGAAGGCCTTCTGGTAGACGTACAGCGGCATGACGATGGTGGAGTAGTCCGGGCCGCCGCCGTTGGGGCCCACCGTCATGATCTGGACGACGGCGAAGGACTCCGCGCCGAGCGCCAGGATGCCCATGTAGATCCAGCCGGACTGCACGGTGTCCCAGAGCAGCGGCAGCGTGATCCTGAAGAAGGTGGTGAACCGGTTCGCGCCGTCGAGCAGCGCCGCCTCGTAGAAGTCCCTGGGGATGGACGCCATGCCCGCGGAGAAGAGGACCACGAAGAAGCCGACCGTGGACCAGACGAGGACGACCATCACGCAGATGAGGGCGAGGTCCGGGTCGCCCAGCCAGTCCGGCTGGACGCTGCCGAGTCCGACGCCCTTGAGCACGGAGTTGATCGCGCCGCTGTTCGGGTTGTACGCGAACTGGAAGAGGAGCGCGACGATCGCGATCGACAGCACCTGCGGGAAGAAGTAGACGATCTTGTAGAAGGAGGAGCCCCGGACACCGGCGACGGCCGCTCCCTTCCGGCGCCGACCGCCGACGTTGAGCATGAACGCGAAGAACAGCGCCAGGCCGACGGTGACCAGCGGCAGCACGATCGCGAGGGTCAGGCTGTGCTGGAGCGATTTCCAGAAGACGTCGTCGTCCAGCAGCCGGGTGTAGTTGTCGAACCCGACCATCTGGAATTCGGGGCTGAGTCCGCTCCAGTCCGTGAACGAGTAGTAGATGGACTGGACGAAGGGCCATATGACGAACAACGCGTACATGGCCAGGGGGACCGCCAGGAACCCCACGATGAAACGGTACTTGCCGTGTTGCATTCCTACCGACCCCGATCTTCCCGCGGAGAAGCCGCTGGTGCCGTGCGTGGCGTGAGTGCCGGACGCAAGGAGCCGGGGCCCGCTCCCGGTCGGCGGGAAGGGGCCCCGGCACAGCTCACTGGTGCTTGTAGTGCTTGATGGAGGAGTCCTTGGCCGCTTCGTCGGCGAACTTCTGGATCTTCTTGATCGTCTCGGCCGGGGTCGCGCGGCCGGCCATCATCTCGCCGATGCCGGCGACACCGATCTTCTCCTTCTGCAGGGCCACGTACCAGTCCTGCAGACGGGGGTTGACGACGTTCTGGCCGGCCTTGTCGAGCGCCGCCACACCGGACTTCAGACCCGGGGTCAGGTCGAGGCCGTCGGTGCCGCCGTTGAACGCGGTCAGGGACTTCACGGACTTGGTGAAGTTCTTCGAGGAGGCCTCGCTGAGCATGATGCGCAGCTGCTCCATGCCGCCCTCGACGTTCTTCGCCTTGGCCGGGACGATGAAGGGCTCGCCGCCCGAGGCCCAGATGGTGCCGAAGGGCATCTTGTCGGACGCGTCGATGCCGGTCGGCGCCGAGACGGCGAGGTTGAAGTCCGCCGGCATGGTCTTGGCGGCCTCGTTCTCCACCCACGAGCCGTTCGGGATGAAGAGCGCCTTGCCCTCGGTCCAGGCGGTCTGCGACTGGATGTGGTCGAGGCCCGGGGTGCCCTGGAGGATGTAGCCCTTCCTCTGGAGCTCGTAGTAGGCCTCGAAACAGGCCTTGACCGCGGGGTGCTCCCAGGCCTTCGGCTCCAGGTTGTCGATAGCGTCCAGGACCTCGCGGCCACCGACCTTGGCGATCATCGGGTACAGCGAGAAGGGGATGTAGTACGGGTGCTTGCCGGCGTAGGTCCAGCCCGCGATGCCCTTCTTCTTGGCCTTCTCGCAGACGGCCAGCATCTCGTCCCAGGTCTCGGGGTACTTGGCGTCGAGCGAGTCGAGCGCCTTCTGGGAGTACCAGACGCCGTAGACCGTGTACGCGTAGTACATGATCCAGACCGGGTCGCCGTCGAACTGGCCCATCTCCACGATGCCCGGACGCAGGGTGTCGCGGACCTTCTTGGTCGGGTCGTCGACGGAGGGGGCGTCCAGCAGCGGCGTGAGGTCGGCCAGCTGCTTCTTGCCGACGAGGACACCCATGTCCATCTGCTCGGCACCGGAGTTGTCGATCAGGTCCGGCGGGTTGCCGCCGTTGAAGCGCGGCTGCAGCTCGGTGGTGATCTTCTGCGTGGCCGCGAACTTGACCTTCGCCTTGGGGTAGTTGGTCTCGTAGACCTTCACCGCGTCCTTGGCGTACTGCTGGCCGAAGCCGCCGTCGAAGAGGACGAAGTCGAGCGGGGCCGACTCGTTCACGCCGAGCGGGTTCTTGTCCGACTTGGTCCCCTTCTCGACCTTGTCGTTGCTGCCGCTGTCGCTGCTCGCGCAGGCGGACAGGAAGCTCATCGTCGGCACCGAGATCAGACCGAGAGCGGCGGAGCGCTTGATCAGATCGCGGCGGCCGAGGCCCTCGTGGTTGTGCGCGGAGGTGGATCCCATGCTCAAGTCCTCGCCTTCATTCAGGACTCAGGCGGTGTACCGGTCGCCCGTACTGCTCGCCTCAGGCGAAGGGCCCCGCCACCGCATTCCATTGCAGCTTGGGTCGTGCAGTCGTCATACGAAGTGCTGCGCGGTGCAGCGTCGTGCGTGCGTACCTCGCCCGGTCGCCGTTCTCCCCGACTGGCCCGGACGCCGACAGGTATAGTCCACTTCCCGCCGCCGGAGCAAGATCGAAAGCGGGTTTGAGCGGCAGTCTTTCCCGAGTTGAGACCTCGGGGATATCCGCGACTCATCTGCACCGGTTCATCCCCGGCATTGCCGTGAACACCCTTGACACCCGGCACCACTTGGACCCCTACTGGTTCCTGCGCCTTTCAGTTGACAACGTTGTCTAACTACAGCAGCGGGAGTGACGACACGGTATGCAGGCCCGACTTCGCCCCGGACCGAGACCTCGACAGGCACACATTCCAGCAGCCGCACTACTGGCGACCGCCGCTCTTCTCGTCGCCGCGACACCCACCACATCCCACGCTCTTCCCTCCCGACCGGGCCAGCCGGAACGGGAGTTCTCGAATTCCTTCGAGACGAATGAAATCCAGCCGACCTGGCGCAACACCATCGAAGTCGGACCGGACGGCACGAAGAAGGCATCCGGGGTCGACGGCGGCTTCGCCGGTGGAATACCGGGCAATGTCACCGACCGGGTGACAGCGCTGCGCGCCAGCGGCGAGAACGCGGCCTCGGGAGAGACCAAGGAGAACCTGGTCGACCTCCAGAGCGGCACCAAGTGGCTGGTGTTCGAGCCGACCGCGTGGATCGAGTTCGACCTGGACGCCCCCGTCAAGGTCGTCACCTACGCACTGACCTCGGCCAACGACGCCGCCGAGCGCGACCCCCGCGACTGGACCCTGAAGGGCTCGGCGGACGGCAAGGAGTGGAAGGTCCTCGACGGCCGCGAGGGCCAGACCTTCTCCAAGCGCTTCGAGACGAGGACGTTCGACTTCGCGAACGACACGGCGTACGCCCACTACCGCCTGGAGATCACGAAGAACGCCGGCGCGGGCCTCACCCAGCTCGCCGACGTTCAGTTCTCGAACGGGGACACCAGCGTTCCCGTCCCCGAGGAGATGCGCAGCCAGGTCGACCGCGGCCCGGGCGGCTCCCCCACCGCCAAGGCCAACGCCGGTTTCACGGGCACGCGGGCGCTGCGCTACGCCGGTACGCACAAGGCGGACGGCCACGCGTACTCGTACAACAAGGTCTTCGACGTGAACACGGCCGTCGTCCGGAACACCGAGCTGTCCTACCGGATCTTCCCGGCCCTGGCGGAGACGGACCTCGCCTATCCGGCCACGAACGTGGCGGTGGACCTGGCCTTCACCGACGGCACGTACCTGAGCGGGCTGCGCGCCACCGACACGCACGGCGGGCTGCTCACCCCGCAGGGACAGGGGGCCGCGAAGCGGCTCTACGTCAACCAGTGGAACCAGGTGACCGCCGGGATCGGCCAGGTCGCGGCCGGCAAGACGGTCGACCGGATCCTGGTGGCGTACGACTCCCCGAAGGGCCCGGCGAAGTTCCAGGGCTGGATCGACGACGTCTCGCTGCGGCCCCGGGCTCCGGAGAAGCAGCTCGACCGGCTCTCGGACTACGCCTCCACGACCCGCGGCACCAACTCCAGCGGATCGTTCTCGCGGGGCAACACCTTCCCCGCGACGGCGGTCCCGCACGGCTTCAACTTCTGGACGCCGGTGACCAACTCCGCGTCCAAGAGCTGGCTGTACGAGTACGCGCGGGGGAACAACGCCGACAACCTGCCGGCCGTCCAGGCCTTCGCCGCCAGCCACGAACCGAGCCCGTGGATGGGTGACCGGCAGACCTTCCAGGTCATGCCGTCAGCGGCGGCCGGGGCTCCGGAGACCGACCGGGTCAAGCGGGCCCTCGCCTTCCGCCACGAGAAGGAGACGGCCCGGCCGCACTACTACGGCGTCACCTTCGAGAACGGTCTGAAGGCCGAGCTGGCCCCGGCCGACCACGCGGCGACGATGCGCTTCACCTATCCGGGCCAGGACGCGGGCGTCGTCTTCGACAACGTGACCGAGGAGGGCGGTCTGACGCTGGACCCGGCGACGAGCTCCTTCACCGGCTACTCCGACGTGAAGAGCGGTCTGTCGACGGGCGCCACCCGGATGTTCGTGTACGGCGTCTTCGACGCGCCGGTCACCTCCTCCGCCGCACAGGGCGTGAAGGGCCACTTCCGCTTCGACGCGGGCGACGACCGCACGGTCACCCTGCGCCTGGCGACCTCGCTGATCTCCGTCGACCAGGCGAAGGCGAACCTCGCGGACGAGATACCCGCCGGCACCTCCTTCGAGCGGGTCAGGGAGCGGGCGCAGGACGCCTGGGACGCGATCCTGGACCGGGTCCGGGTGGAGGGGGCGACCCACGACCAGCTGGTCACCCTCTACTCCAGCCTGTACCGGCTGTACCTGTACCCCAACTCCGGTTTCGAGAAGGTCGGCACGAAGCTCCAGTACGCCAGCCCCTTCTCCCCCATGACCGGACCGGACACCCCGACCCGGACGGGCGCGAAGATCGTGGACGGGAAGGTGTACGTCAACAACGGCTTCTGGGACACCTACCGCACGACCTGGCCCGCCTACTCCTTCCTCACCCCGAACAAGGCCGGTGAGCTGGTGGACGGCTTCGTCCAGCAGTACAAGGACGGGGGCTGGATCTCCCGCTGGTCCTCCCCCGGCTACGCCGACCTGATGACCGGCACCTCCTCCGACGTGGCGTTCGCCGACGCGTTCGTCAAGGGCGTGGACTTCGACGCGGAGGCGGCGTACGAGGCCGCGCTGAAGAACGCGACCGTCGTGCCGCCGAGCCGCGGCGTGGGCCGCAAGGGCATGGAGACCTCGCCGTTCCTCGGCTACGCCTCGACCGAGACCCACGAGGGTCTGTCGTGGTCGCTGGAGGGCTACCTCAACGACTACGGCATCGCGAAGATGGCCGAGGCGCTGCACAAGAAGACCGGCAAGAAGCGGTACCAGGAGGAGGCGGCCTACTTCCTCTCCCGGGCGCAGAGGTACGTGTCGCTCTTCGACTCCGAGGCCGGGTTCTTCCAGGGGCGCGACCTGAAGGGCGACTGGCGGGTGCCCTCGGCGCGGTTCGACCCGCGGATCTGGGGTTACGACTACACCGAGACCAACGGCTGGGGCTACGCCTTCACGGCCCCGCAGGACTCGCGCGGCCTGGCCAACCTGTACGGCGGGCGGGCCGGTCTGGGCAAGAAGCTCGACACCTACTTCGCCACGCCGGAGACGGCGAGCCCGGAGTTCGTCGGCTCGTACGGAAGCGTCATCCACGAGATGACCGAGGCCCGGGACGTCCGGATGGGCATGTACGGGCACTCGAACCAGGTCGCGCACCACGTGCCGTACATGTACGACGCGGCCGGGCAGCCCTGGAAGACGCAGGAGAAGGTCCGCGAGGTGCTCTCCCGGCTCTACACGGGCAGCGAGATCGGGCAGGGTTACCACGGCGACGAGGACAACGGCGAGCAGTCCGCCTGGTACCTCTTCTCCTCGCTCGGCTTCTACCCGCTGGTCATGGGCAGCGGGGAGTACGCGATCGGCTCGCCGCTGTTCAAGAAGGTGACGCTGCGGATGGACAACGGCCGCA
Source organism: Streptomyces sp. JL2001 (assembly GCF_050917515.1). Lineage (NCBI taxonomy): Bacteria > Bacillati > Actinomycetota > Actinomycetes > Kitasatosporales > Streptomycetaceae > Streptomyces > Streptomyces sp. JL2001. The sequence continues at coordinate 1,906,869 of NZ_CP169421.1, forward strand.
CGCTGGTCGTGGAGGCGCCGCGGAACAGTGCGAAGAACGTGTACGTCCAGGGCCTGAAGGTCGACGGCAAGCGCTGGGACTCGACGGCGCTGCCGCACGCCCTGCTGGCCAAGGGCGGCCGGCTGACCTTCGACATGGGTCCGAAGCCCTCGTCCTGGGGCAGCGGCGCCGCGGCGGGTCCGGTCTCCATCACCCGGGACGACAAGGTGCCCTCGCCCCGGGCGGACCTGCTGACCGGGACGGGCGCGCTCTTCGACGACACCTCGGCCACGGAGGCGCCCGTCGCGTCGGTGGAGCTGCCGGTGGCGAAGCCGGTCCGCGCGGTGCAGTACACGCTGACCTCGTCCGCCCGGGACCGGGCCCCGGCCGGCTGGGTCCTGCAGGGTTCGGCGGACGGCACGACCTGGACCGACCTGGACCGGCGCTCGGAGGAGTCCTTCGCCTGGGACCGCCAGACCCGGGCCTTCTCGGTCGCGGCGCCGGGCTCGTACGCGAAGTACCGTCTGGTGGCCGCGGGTACGGGCGGCGCGCTGGCGGAGGTCGAGCTGCTGGGCTGACGCCCGGTGACAGCGGAAAGGGCCCGCACCCCCGGACGGGGTGCGGGCCCTTTCGGCGTGTGCTAGCCGCGGATCAGGTTGCGGAGCACGTACTGCATGATGCCGCCGTTGCGGTAGTAGTCCGCCTCACCGGGGGTGTCGATGCGGACGACCGCGTCGAACTCGACACCGGTGTCGGTGCTGACCTTGACCGTGCGCGGGGTGACGCCGTTGTTGAGCTCCTCGACGCCGGTGAAGGAGAAGGTCTCCTCGCCGGTCAGACCGAGGGTCTCGGCCGAGTGGCCCTCCGGGAACTGCAGCGGCAGGACGCCCATGCCGATGAGGTTCGAGCGGTGGATGCGCTCGTACGACTCGGCGATGACGGCCTTGACGCCGAGCAGCGCGGTGCCCTTGGCGGCCCAGTCACGGGACGAACCGGAGCCGTACTCCTTGCCCGCCAGGATCGCGAGCGGGGTGCCCTGCTCGATGTAGTTGCGCGAGGCGTCGTAGATGAACGACACCGGGGCGCCGTCCTTCGTGAAGTCGCGGGTGTAGCCGCCCTCGGTGCCCGGCGCGATCTGGTTGCGCAGGCGGATGTTGGCGAACGTGCCGCGGATCATGACCTCGTGGTTGCCTCGGCGCGAGCCGTAGGAGTTGAAGTCACGACGCTCCACACCGTGCTCGGTGAGGTACTGGCCGGCCGGGGTGTCGGCCTTGATGGCACCGGCCGGGGAGATGTGGTCGGTGGTGACCGAGTCGCCCAGCTTGGCCAGGACGCGCGCGCCGACGATGTCGGTGACCGGGGTGGTCTCCATCGTCATGCCCTCGAAGTAAGGGGGCTTGCGGACGTAGGTGGACTCGGTGTCCCACTCGAAGGTGTTGCCGGTCGGGATCGGCAGCGCCTGCCACTGGGCGTCGCCCGCGAAGACGTCCTGGTAGGACTTGTTGAACATGTCCTCGCCGATGGCGCTGGCCACGACCTCGTTGACCTCGGCCTCGGTCGGCCAGATGTCGGCCAGGTGGACGGGCTTGCCGTCCTGGTCGACACCGAGCGCGTCCTTGGTGATGTCCACCTTCATGGAACCCGCGAGGGCGTACGCGACGACCAGCGGCGGGGAGGCCAGGTAGTTCATCTTGACGTCGGGGTTGATGCGGCCCTCGAAGTTCCGGTTGCCGGAGAGGACCGAGGTGACCGCGAGGTCGTGCTCGTTGACGGCCTTGGAGACCTCGTCCGGCAGCGGGCCGGAGTTGCCGATGCAGGTGGTGCAGCCGTAGCCGACGAGGTTGAAGCCGACCTTGTCGAGGTAGGGGGTCAGACCCGCCTTGTCGAAGTAGTCGGTCACGACCTTCGAGCCCGGGGCGAGGGTGGTCTTGACCCACGGCTTGCGGGTCAGGCCCTTCTCCACGGCCTTCTTCGCGACGAGCGCGGCGGCGACCATGACGTACGGGTTCGACGTGTTGGTGCAGGAGGTGATCGCGGCGACGGTGACGGCGCCGTGGTCGATCGTGTAGGTGCTGCCGTCGGGGGCGGTCACCTGGACCGGGTTCGACGGGACGCCGTTGGTCTGCGCCGGGGAGTCGGAAGCCGGGAAGGACTCCTCGCCCGCCTCGTCGGCGGTGTCGACGTAGTTGCGGACGTCCTGGGCGAACTGCTCCGCGGCTTTCGCGAGGACGATGCGGTCCTGCGGGCGCTTCGGGCCGGCGATGGAGGGGACGACCGTGGAGAGGTCGAGCTCCAGCTTCTCGGAGAAGTCGGGCTCGGCGGCCGGGTCGAGCCAGAGGCCCTGCTCCTTGGCGTACGCCTCGACGAGCGCGACCTGCTGCTCGGAGCGGCCGGTGAGCTTGAGGTAGTTCAGGGTCTCGCCGTCGATCGGGAAGATCGCGGCGGTGGAGCCGAACTCCGGCGACATGTTGCCGATGGTGGCGCGGTTGGCCAGGGAGGTCGCGGCGACGCCCTCACCGTAGAACTCGACGAACTTGCCGACGACGCCGTGCTTGCGCAGCATCTCGGTGATCGTGAGGACGAGGTCGGTGGCGGTGGTGCCGGGGGTGAGCTCACCGGTCAGCTTGAAGCCGACGACGCGCGGGATGAGCATCGAGACCGGCTGGCCGAGCATCGCGGCCTCGGCCTCGATGCCGCCGACGCCCCAGCCGAGCACGCCGAGGCCGTTGACCATGGTGGTGTGCGAGTCGGTGCCGACGAGGGTGTCGGGGTACGCCTGGCCGTTGCGGACCATGACCGTACGGGCCAGGTGCTCGATGTTGACCTGGTGGACGATGCCGGTGCCGGGCGGGACGACCTTGAACTCGTCGAAGGCGGTCTGGCCCCAGCGCAGGAACTGGTAGCGCTCCTTGTTGCGGCCGTACTCCAGCTCGACGTTCTGGCCGAAGGCTTCCTTCGTGCCGAACTTGTCGGCGATGACGGAGTGGTCGATGACCAGCTCGGCCGGGGCGAGCGGGTTGATCTTCGCCGGGTCGCCACCGAGCTCCTTGACGGCCTCACGCATGGTGGCGAGGTCGACGACACAGGGCACGCCGGTGAAGTCCTGCATGATCACGCGGGCCGGCGTGAACTGGATCTCCTGGCTCGGCTGAGCCTGCGAGTCCCAGCCACCCAGCGCACGGATGTGGTCGGCGGTGATGTTCGCGCCGTCCTCGGTGCGGAGCAGGTTCTCCAGCAGCACCTTCAGGCTGTAGGGGAGGCGGGCCGAGCCCTCCACCTTGTCCAGCTTGAAGATCTCGTACGACTCGTCGCCCACCTGCAGCGTGCTGCGGGCGTCGAAGCTGTTCGCCGACACGACAGTCTCCTTCATCAATGTGCGCGTTCTACCGCCATGCTGCCGCCACGGCTCCACGCCGATCCGCTAAGGTAAGGCTTAGTTAGGTAACCCTTACCGAGTGGGCGGCTGCGGTGCGCCGCAAGCAGTTATCTCGATGTCGAGATAACTCTAGTGCATCCCCGCCCCTCGGTCATGCCCGGCATGCGTGTGATCGCTCCCATGCCGCGTCACCCGGCGGCCGCCCGCGTACGCCGGAAGGTACGCCGGTAGGCGTCCGGGGGGACGCCCAGGGTGCGGTTGAAATGGCGGCGCAGCGTCGTGGCCGTACCCATGCCGGTGGCCTCCGCCACGGCGTCGACACTGTCACCGGTGGATTCGAGGAGCTCCTGGGCGCGCCGGATCCGCTGGTTCAGCAGCCACTGGAGCGGGGTGGTGCCGGTCACCGAGCGGAAGTGACGGCCGAGGTGGCGCGAGCTCATGTTCGCCCGGCGCGCCAGGTCCTCCACGGTCAGCGGCTGGTCGAGCCGCTCGATCACCCAGGGCAGCAGGTCCGCGAGCGGGTGGTCGTCCCGGGCGGGCACGGGCGCGGTGACGAACTGGGCCTGGCCGCCCGCCCGGTGCGGGGGCACGACCAGACGGCGGGCGACCGTGTTGGCGAACGCGGATCCGTGGTCGAGGCGGACCAGGTGCAGGCAGAGGTCCATCGCCGCGGCCTTGCCCGCCGAGGTGAGCACGGTGCCGTTGTCGACGTAGAGCACGTCCGGATCGACCTCCACCAGGGGGTGGCGGGCGGCCAGCACATCGGTGTGCGCCCAGTGCGTCGTCGCGCGCCGGCCGTCCAGCAGCCCCGCCGCGGCCAGGACGAACGCGCCCGTGCACAGCGAGGCCACCCGCGCGCCCGCCTCGTGTGCGGCGCGCACCGCGTCGACCAGCTCGACGGGCGGGTCGACGTCCACGTCGGCCCACCCCGGGACGATCACCGTGCCGGCGTCCCGGAGCCCGTCGAGGCCCGCGTCGGGCTCCAGCCGGAAGCGGCCGACCCGCACCGGGCCCGGCCCGCAGACGGTGAGGTCGTACGGGGCTCCCCCGAACACCTCGGACGCCACGGAGAGTTCGAAGTGCAGCATGCCGTCCGTGACGGCCAGCGCGACCTTGTCCATGTCCGGAAGTGTACGGGCCATGTCGTTCCGGACACTCGTCCCGGCCGGCCCCCGGCGACAGAATTTCCGTATCGGACAGGCCAGACGGAAGACGACGGGGGAGCAACCCATGACATCGGCATCGACGGCGGCGGCGGATTCGGCACGGGGGCGGAAGGTCGCGGTGTTCGGCGCGTACGGGCACACCGGGCGCTTCGTGGTGGCGGAGCTGCTGGACCGCGGCTTCGTCCCCGTGGCGTCCGGCCGTGACGCCGGCAAGCTGGACGCGCTGGCGGCCTCCCACCCGGGGCTCGACGTCCGGACCGCCTCGGTGGACGACCCTGCCTCCCTGGACCGGGCGCTGGCCGGCGCCGACGCGGTGATCAACTCCGCCGGGCCCTTCGCCGAGACCGCTGCCCCGGTGATCGAGGCGGCGCTGCGGGCCGGGATCCCGTACGTGGACGTGGCGGCCGAGATCGAGGCCAACGTCGACACCTTCGCCCGGTTCGCGGAGCCCGCCCGGGCCGCCGGTGTCCCGGTGGTCCCCGCGATGGCCTTCTTCGGCGGCCTCGGCGACCTGCTGGTGACCGCGGCGATGGGCGACCGCACGGCGGCCGACGAGGCCCACGTGGCGTACGGGCTGAGCAGCTGGCACCCCACGCCCGGCACGCGCACGGCGGGGGCGGTCTCGCGGCAGCGCAGGGACGGCCGGCACGTCCGCTTCCGCGACGGGCGCCTGCAGTACGGCGAGGCCGCCTCGCCCACCCTGCGGTGGAACTTCCCCGCCCCCCTGGGGGACCGGCCCGTGATCGGCGACTTCACCATGGCCGACGTGGTCACCGTCCCCAGCCACCTGGCCGTCCCCGACGTCCGCACCCACATGGCCGCCGAGGCGGCCCGGGACCTCTCCTCCGCCGACACCCCGGCCCCGGCCGCCGTGGACGCGCGCGGCCGGTCCGCGCAGACCTTCCTCGTCGACGTACTCGTGCGCGCGGGCGACACGGAGCTGAGGGCCGTGGCGAGCGGCCAGGACATCTACGCCGTCAGCGCCCCGCTCGCGGTGGAGGCGGTGGCCCGGATCCTGACGGGGCGGACCAGGACGGTCGGAGTCGCCTCGGCCGGTGCGATGTTCGACGCGCTCGACTTCCTTCGCGCCCTTTCCGGGCACCTTTCGGTCGAATTGCCCTGACGGGGAAAGGGGTGCGGATGGCGGGAGGACCCTCCCTCCCGTCGGGCCGGGTCTCCCCCGTCCGGCCCCTCCCCGTCCGGACGCCCCCCGATGGCCGGAACCGGACCCCGGGGTGACGATCGGAGCATGTTCAGTGGCGCGCACGTGATCCTCCACACCCCGGACGCGGAGGCCGACCGCGCCTTCCTCCGGGACGTACTGGGCTTCCCCCACGTCGACGCAGGCCGCGGCTGGCTCGTGTTCGCGCTGCCGCCCGCCGAGGTGGCCGTCCACCCCACCGAGGGCGGGCCGAAGCACGAGCTCTACCTGATGTGCGACGACATCGTGGGCACGCTGACCGCCCTGGAGGACCGGGGAGCCGAGATCTCACGGCCCGTCAGCGATCAGGGGTGGGGACTGCTCGCCGCCCTGCGCCTGCCGAGCGGCACCGAACTCCCGCTCTACGAACCGCGTCACCCGACCGCGCACGGCCTGTCACCCTGATGGCCCACCCTCACGGCAGGCTCATCTCATATCTGAGATAACGTGACGCCATGGCAGACGACTACCTCGTACGAATCGGCAAGCTCATCCGTGATGCCCGTCAGCATCGCGGCTGGACACAGACCCAGCTCGCCGAAGCACTGGCCACCAGCCAGAGTGCCGTCAACCGGATCGAACGCGGCAACCAGAACATCAGTCTTGAGATGATCGCGCGCATCGGGGAAGCCCTCGACAGCGAGATCGTGTCCCTCGGCTACTCCGGCCCCATGCACCTGCGCGTGGTGGGCCGCCGCCGGCTGTCCGGCGCCATCGACGTCAAGACGAGCAAGAACGCCTGTGTCGCGCTGCTGTGCGGCTCGCTCCTCAACAAGGGCCGCACGGTGCTGCGCCGGGTCGCCCGCATCGAGGAGGTCTTCCGCCTGCTGGAGGTCCTGAACTCCATCGGCGTGCGCACCCGCTGGATCAACGACGGCGTCGACCTGGAGATCGTGCCGCCCGCCGAGCTCGACATGGAGTCGATCGACGCCGAGGCGGCGATCCGCACCCGCTCGATCATCATGTTCCTCGGCCCGCTGCTGCACCGCCTCGACCGCTTCAAGCTGCCGTACGCCGGCGGCTGCGACCTCGGCACCCGCACGATCGAGCCGCACATGATCGCGCTGCGCCGCTTCGGTCTGGACATCACCGCGACCGAGGGGCTCTACCACGCCCAGGTCGAGCCGGCCGTCTCCCCCGACCGCCCGATCGTGCTGACCGAGCGCGGCGACACCGTGACCGAGAACGCGCTGCTCGCCGCCGCCCGCCACGACGGCGTCACCGTCATCCGCAACGCCTCGTCCAACTACATGGTCCAGGACCTCTGCTTCTTCCTGGAGGCGCTCGGCGTCCGGGTCGACGGCATCGGCACGACCACGCTGACCGTGCACGGCGTGCCGCAGATCGACGTGGACGTGGACTACTCCCCCTCCGAGGACCCGGTCGAGGCGATGAGCCTGCTGGCCGCCGCCGTCGTCACCGAGTCGGAACTGACGATCCGCCGCGTCCCGATCGAGTTCATGGAGATCGAGCTCGCGGTCCTGGAGGAGATGGGCCTCGACCACGACCGCTCCGCAGAGTACCCCGCCGACAACGGCCGTACCCGCCTGGTCGACCTGACGGTCCGCCCCTCCAAGCTGGAGGCGCCGATCGACAAGATCCACCCGATGCCGTTCCCCGGCCTGAACATCGACAACGTGCCGTTCTTCGCGGCGATCGCGGCGACGGCCCAGGGCAAGACCCTGATCCACGACTGGGTCTACGACAACCGCGCCATCTACCTCACCGACCTCAACCGGCTCGGCGGCCGCCTCCAGCTCCTCGACCCCCACCGCGTCCTGGTCGAGGGCCCGACCCGCTGGCGCGCCGCCGAGATGATGTGCCCGCCGGCCCTGCGCCCGGCGGTGGTGGTCCTGCTCGCGATGATGGCGGCCGAGGGCACCTCGGTCCTCCGCAACGTCTACGTCATCAACCGGGGGTACGAGGAGCTGGCGGAGCGCCTGAACTCGGTGGGCGCGCAGATCGAGATCTTCCGCGACATCTGAGTCCCCCGCACGCACGCACGCCAGGGGCGGAGCCGGTCGGCTCCGCCCCTGGCGTCCTTCGCCCCGTCGTGGTCCTGCGGGCCGGCGGATCAGCCCATGCCCGGTGGGCCCATGCCGCCTTTGAGGCGGTCGATGTCCGACTGGCGGACCTGGATCACGAAGATCGCGATCAGCGCGCCCACCACGGCGAAGATCGCCGCCGTGACGAAGCCCGCGGAGACACCGGAGGTCAGCACCTGGTCGCTCCAGGGCGGTGGCAGCTGGCCCGTCTTGGCGAACTGGGCCTTCTCCAGCGGGCTTGCCTGGGAGAGGAAGGCGGGGACCTGCTCGTCCGCCTCGTTGCGGCTGGCCGTGCCGAAGACGGTCACCAGGATCGACAGGCCCAGCGAACCGCCCACCTGCTGCATCGCGTTGAGCAGGCCGGACGCGGCTCCCGACTCCCGCGGCTCGACGTTCGACAGGGCCATGATGGTCAGCGAGACGAACATCAGGCCCATGCCGAGCCCGAAGACCAGGATCGGCCCGAGGATGCTGCCCAGGTAGGTCGAGTCCACGTCGGTCAGGGTCAGCCAGGACAGGCCGGCCGCGGCCAGGATCGACCCCGTCACCATGAAGGGTTTGGGCCCGTACTTGGGCAGCAGGTTGGACGTGATGCCGGCTCCGACCGCGATGATCGCGCTCACCGGCAGGAAGGCGAGTCCCGCCGCCAGGGGGCTGAAGCCCAGGACCGTCTGCACGAACAGGGTCAGGAAGAAGAACATCCCGAAGATGGCCGCCGCCAGGCAGAGCATGATCGCGTACGTGCCCGACCGGTTGCGGTCGGCGAACATGTGCAGTGGCGTGATCGGCTGCTGGGAGCGGCGCTCGATGAGGATGAACAGCCCCAGGAGCACGATCGCCGCGACGAACGACCCGATGGTGTAGGGGTCGCGCCAGCCCTCCTGTGCGGCCCGGATGAAGCCGTAGACCAGCGCCACCATGCCGAGTGTCGAGGTCAGCGCTCCGGCGAGGTCGAAGTGGCCGGGGTGCCTCTCGGACTCCTTGACGTGGCGGGGGGTGAGGAAGGCGATGAGCAGGGCGATCGGCACGTTGACGAAGAAGATCCAGCGCCAGTCGAGCCATTCGACGAGCACGCCGCCGGCGACCAGGCCGATCGCGCCGCCACCGGCCGAGACCGCCGCGAAGACGCCGAAGGCCCGGTTGCGCTCGGGGCCTTCGTCGAAGGTCGTGGTGATCAGGGACAGCGACGTCGGTGAGGCGATCGCACCGCCGACGCCCTGGAGGGCGCGGGCCGCGAGGAGTTGCCATTCGCTCTGCGCGAGTCCGCAGAAGAGCGAGGCCAGTCCGAAGAGCAGTACGCCGAAGATGAAGACGCGCCGCCGCCCCAGGATGTCTCCGAAGCGCCCGCCGAGGAGCAGCAGGCCGCCGAAGGTGAGGGTGTAGGCGTTGACGACCCAGGACAGGCTGGTCGTGGAGAAGTCCAGTGCGCTCTGGATGTCTGGGAGCGCGATGTTCACGATCGTGATGTCGAGGACCACCATCAGCTGGCAGGACGCGATCACGAACAGGGCGATGCCCTTGCCGTCACTGCCCTTCTTCGAGGTGGCGGTCTGTGCCGGAGTCGTCGGCTTGGGTGTACTCATTGGCGCCTCGGGTTCTCGCCTGGTGAGTGAGCCGTGGGCCGGTCAGTCCACCTTTCGACACTAAGCCCGGGTCCTGTGGGTGACCAGTTGATCAAGCGGTGCCGGGCGCCCGGGCGGTGAACGTGCCCGGGGCCGCCGCGAGCCGCCCCCGCGGCGGCAGTTCGGGGGCGGCGGCCGTGCTCCCGCGGCGCGACACCCCCGGTCCGTACCGTCCGGGCCCGCGCCCGCGGCGCCCGCCGCGGTGACGGTCAGTCCAGTACCGCGAAGCCGTCCAGTTCCACCTGGGCCTGGTCGTCCCAGAGCCGCACGACGCCGATCACGGCCATCGCGGGATAGTCGCGGCCGGCCAACCTGCGCCAGATGCGGCCCAGTTCGTGGGCGTGCCGCCGGTAGTCGGCGACGTCGGTGACGTAGACGGTGACACGGGCCAGGTCGGCGGGGGAACCGCCGGCGTGCCGCAGCGCGGTGAGGAGGTTGGCGAGCGCGGTCTCGAACTGCTCGGGCAGGCCCTCCCCCACCACCTTGCCGTCGCGGTCCAGGCTGGTCTGGCCGGCGAGGAAGACCAGGCGGGAGCCGGTGGCGGTGACGGCGTGGGTGAAGCCGGCGGGCGGCGAGAGCTCGGCCGGGTTGTGCCGGTGGAGGGGGCTCATCCGTACAGCTCCTTCGCGATGATCGTGCGCTGGACCTCGGTCGCGCCTTCGTAGATGCGGGGTGCGCGGACCTCGCGGTAGAGGTGTTCGAGGAGGTGGCCGCGTTGCAGGGCGCGTGCCCCGTGCAGTTGGACGGCGGCGTCGACGACGTACTGCGCGGTCTCCGTGGCGAACAGTTTCGCCATGGCGGAGCGGCGGGGCACGTCGGCGGCGCCGGAGTCGTACGCCGCCGCGGCCGCGTAGACCAGCAGGCGGGCGGCCTCGGTGCGGGTGGCCATCTCGGCGACCTGGTGGGAGACGGCCTGGAGGTCGCGCAGGACGCCGCCGAACGCGGGGCGGGCGGCGGTGTGGGCGAGGGTCGCGTCGAGGGCCGCCTGGGCCATGCCGACGGCGAAGGCGCCGACGCTGGGGCGGAAGAGGTTCAGGGTGGTCATGGCGACCCGGAAGCCGCGGTCGGGCTCGCCGAGGACGTCGGCCGCGCCGACGGGCACCCCGTCGAAGACGAGGGAGCCGATGGCGTGCGGGGCGAGCATGTCGAGGGCCTCGCCGGTGAGTCCGGGGCGGTCGGCGGGGACGAGGAAGGCGGTGACGCCGCGGGCTCCGGCGCCGGGGGTGGTGCGGGCGAAGACGGTGGCGAAGTCGGCCTCGGGCGCGTTGGAGATCCAGCGCTTCTCGCCGTGCAGGAGCCAGCCGCCGGCGCCGTCGGGCCGGGCTTCCAGGGCCAGGGCGGCTGCGTCGGAGCCCGCGTCGGGCTCGCTGAGGGCGAAGGCGGCGACGGCGCGGCCGGCGACGACCTCGGGGAGCCAGCGGTCGCGCTGCGCGGCGGTGCCGAAGGCGGCGACCGGGTGGGACCCGAGACCCTGGAGGGCGAGGGCGGTCTCGGCCTCCGTGCAGGAATGGGCGAGGGACTCGCGCATCAGGCAGAGGTCGAGGGCGCCGGCGTCGAAGAGCCGGGCGAGCAGGCCGAGTTCGCCGAGGGCGGCGACCAGCGGGCGGTTGACGCGGCCGGGTTCGCCCTTCTCGGCGAGGGGACGGAGCCGCTCGGCTGCGAGCTCCCGGAGCTCCTCACAGCGGGCGGTCTGTGCTGGATCGAGCGAGAATACGGGCATTCGGACCCCTGTTTCCGTCGCTTCATCACTTCTATCGCGCACCGTTGACTGTCGTCACCATCACGATACGCTCGATGGGCGACCCCACCACGACAAGGGGACGAACTCATGGAGCTGACCCCCTCGGCGCACCACGACACCTTCGCGCGCGACCATCTGCCGCCCCCCGGGCAGTGGCCGCACCTGCTCTTCGATCTGCCCGGGCTGCGCTACCCGGACCGCCTCAACTGCGGGGCCGAACTGCTCGACCGCACGGTGGAGCAGTTCGGCGCGGACCGCCCGGCCTTCCTGGACGGCGCGGGAAATGTATGGACATACGGACAATTGCGCGAACGGGTGGACCGGATCGCGCACGTGCTGACGTCCGACCTCGACGTCCGGCCCGGCAACCGGGTGCTCCTGCGGGGCCCCACCACCCCCTGGCTGGCCGCCTGCTGGCTCGCGGTGATGAAGGCGGGCGCGGTCGCCGTCACCGTACTGGCCCAGCAGCGGGCGTCGGAACTCGCCGTGATGTGCGAGATGGCCCGGTGCAGCCACGCCCTCTGCGACGTCAGGACGGTCGACGACCTGGTGAAGGCCGAGGTCCCGGGGCTGCGGATCACCGCGTTCGGCGGGGACGCGCCCGACGACCTGCTCTCCCTGGCACTCGCCCGGCCGGCGGTCTACGAGGCGGTGCCCACGGCCGCCGACGACGTGGCGCTGATCGCGTTCACCTCCGGCACCACCGGCCGGCCCAAGGGGTGCATGCACTTCCACCGCGACGTACTGGCGATCGCCGACACCTTCTCCGCGCACGTGCTGCGCCCCGAGCCGGACGACCTGTTCGCCGGTTCCCCGCCCCTCGGCTTCACCTTCGGCCTCGGCGGACTGGTCGTCTTCCCGCTGCGGGCGGGCGCGAGGGCACTGCTGCTCGAACAGTCGGGCCCCAAACAGCTGCTGACGGCCATCGAGGAGCACCGGGTGTCGGTGCTCTTCACGGCACCGACCGCCTACCGGGTGATGATGGAGGAGATGGACCGCCACGGCGGCCACGACGTCTCCTCGCTGCGCCGGTGCGTCTCGGCCGGCGAGAACCTGCCGGCCGCCACCTGGGACGCCTGGCACGCGCGCACCGGCCTGAAACTGATCAACGGCATCGGTGCCACCGAGCTGCTCCACATCTTCATCTCGGCGGCCGACGGGGCCGTCCGCCCGGGCACCACGGGCCGGCCGGTCCCCGGCTGGCAGGCGCGGGTGGTGGACCGGCTGGGCACCGACGTCCCGGACGGCCAGGAGGGCCTGCTCGCCGTGCGCGGCCCGGTCGGCTGCCGGTACCTGGCCGATCCCCGCCAGGGCGAGTACGTGCTCGACGGCTGGAACGTCACGGGCGACACCTACGTCCGCGAGGCGGACGGCTACTTCCGCTACGTCGCCCGCGCCGACGACATGATCGTCTCGGCCGGCTTCAACGTGGCCGGACCCCAGGTGGAGGAGGCGCTGCTGGCTCACCCGGACGTGGTGGAGGTGGCGGTGGTGGGCGTTCCGGACGAGCTGCGCGGCCAGATCGTGGTGGCGTACACGGTGGTCCGGGACGGGGTGCCGCGGGACGCGGAGACGTCGGCGGCGCTGCGCGCCTTCGTGCGGTCCCGGCTGGTGCCGTACAAGAGCCCGCGGAAGATCGTCTTCCTGGACGCGCTGCCCCGGACGGCCACCGGGAAGCTGCAACGCTTCCGGCTGCGGGAGGCGCACGGCGAGGACCGTGACGAGGACCCCCGGCGTGACCGGCTGGGGGCGCCGTAGGGGTGCCGGTCGGGCTCCCGCCGCTCACTTTTCCGGCCCCACCGGCGAGACGCCCCCTAGAGTGATCACGTGGCCGAGCAGCACACTCCCCGTTCCCTGATCGTCTCGCTGTACGGCGCGTACGGCCGCGGCCGTACGCGCGACGAGGCGCCCATGCCGGTGGCGGAGCTGATCCGCCTCCTCGGAGTCCTGGGGGTGGACGCGCCGTCGGTACGGTCCTCGGTGTCGCGGCTGAAGCGGCGGGGGCTGCTGCTGCCGCGACGGACCCCCCTGGGCGCGGCCGGATACGCCCTGTCGGACGACGCGCGCCAGCTCCTGGACGACGGCGACCGGCGGATCTACGCCCGTGCGGAGCCGGAGCTGTCGGACGGCTGGGTGATCGCCGTCTTCTCCGTCCCCGAGGCCGAGCGCCACAAGCGCCATCTGCTGCGTTCCCGGCTGGCGCGCCTGGGCTTCGGTTCGGCGGCGCCGGGCGTCTGGATCGCCCCCGCCCGGCTGTACGAGGAGACCCGGCACACCCTGGAGCGGCTGGAGCTCTCGTCGTACGTGGACCTCTTCCGCGGCGAGCACCTGGGGTACGCGGCGACCGCGGAGGCGGTGTCCCGCTGGTGGGACCTGCCGGCGATCGCCAAGCTGCACGAGGAGTTCCTGGCCGCCCACGAGCCGGTGCTCCGGGCCTGGACGGCGTCGGCGGGCACGGCCGAGGACGCCTACCGGGACTACCTGTTCGCCCTGGACTCCTGGCGACGCCTGCCGTACGCCGACCCGGTCCTGCCGGCCGAGCTGCTGCCGGTGGACTGGCCGGGGAGCCGCTCGGCGGCGGTCTTCGCGGAGCTGCACGCGCGGCTGCACGAGGCGGGGGCCGCGTTCGTGCAGGCGGACGGGCCCGCCGACCGCCGTCCGGAGGCATGAGCCCGCACCCCGGACAGGACCTGGTCTCCCGGCTCCGTCGGGGCGGGGCGGCACGCGCGGGGGCCCGGCCGGCGCCGGGCCCGTCTCAGGGGCGGGAGCGCAGGCTCAGCCGGGGCTTCGGCGCGTCCGTGCGTCCCGTCGGGGGAGGCCGGCTGCCCGCCCGGTACGGGGCGGGCCAGGGCGCGGCCGGGCCCTGGTAGCCCTGTTCGGCCGCCGCGTGCAGGGTCCAGTGCGGGTCGTACAGGTGCGGGCGGGCCAGGGCGCACAGGTCGGCGCGGCCGGCGAGCAGCAGGGAGTTGACGTCGTCCCAGGAGGAGATGGCGCCGACGGCGACGACCGGGACGGCGAGGGCGTTGCGGATCCGGTCGGCGTACGGGGTCTGGTAGGAGCGGCCGTACTCCGGCCGCTCGTCGGCGACGACCTGGCCGGTCGAGACGTCCAGCGCGTCGGCGCCGTGGGCCGCGAAGGCACGGGCGATCTCCACGGCGTCCTCGGCGGTGGTGCCCCCGTCGGCCCAGTCGGTGGCGGAGATGCGGACGGTCGTCGGCCGCTCCTCGGGCCACACCTCCCGCACCGCGTCGAAGACCTCCAGCGGGAAGCGCAGCCGGTTCCCGAGGGAGCCGCCGTACGCGTCGGTGCGGAGGTTGGTCAGCGGGGACAGGAAGCCGGACAGCAGGTAGCCGTGGGCACAGTGCAGTTCCAGCAGGTCGAAGCCGCAGCCGGCGGCCCGCCGGGCCGCCGCGACGAAGTCCTCGCGTACGGCCTTCATGCCGTGCCGGTCCAGGGCGTGCGGGACCTGGTTGACGCCGGGGCGGTAGGGCAGCGGGGAGGCGGCGGTCACCGGCCAGTTCCCCTCGGGGAGGGGTTCGTCGATGCCCTCCCACATCAGGCGGGTGGAGCCCTTGCGTCCGGAGTGGCCGAGCTGCACGCCGATCGCGGTGCCGGGTGCGCGCTCGTGGACGAAGGCGGTGACGCGGCCCCAGGCAGTGGCCTGCTCGTCGGTGTAGAGGCCGGTGCAGCCGGGTGTGATCCGGCCCTCCGGGCTGACGCACACCATCTCGGTCATGACGAGTCCGGCGCCGCCCAGGGCCCGGGCTCCCAGGTGGACGAGGTGGAAGTCGTTCGGCACGCCGTCCACGGCCACGTACTGGTCCATCGGGGAGACGACCACGCGGTTGCGCAGGGTCAGTCCGCGCAGCCGGAAGGGGGTGAACATCGGCGGCGTCCCGGGCGGGCAGCCGAAGTCCCGCTCGACGGTGCCGGTGAAGACGGGGTCGCGCAGCCGCAGGTTGTCGTGGGTGACCCGGCGGCTGCGGGTCAGCAGGTTGAAGGCGAACTGGCGCGGCGGCTGGCCGAGATGGCCGGCGATCTCCTCGAACCAGCGCAGGCTGGCCGCGGCGGCGCGCTGGGTGGACTCGACGACCGGGCGGCGTTCGGCCTCGTAGGCGGCGAGTGCGTCGTCCAGGGCGGGGTGTTCCTCGACGCAGGCGGCGAGCGCGAGGGCGTCCTCGACGGCCAGCTTGGTGCCGGAGCCGATGGAGAAGTGGGCGGTGTGAGCGGCGTCGCCGAGGAGGACGACGCGGCCGTGGGACCAGCGTGCGTTGACGACGGTGCGGAACGCGGTCCAGGCGGAGCGGTTGGAGCGCAGCGTCCGGCCCCCGAGCGTCTCGGCGAAGATCTTGGCGCAGCGGGCGGTGGACTCCTGCTCGTCCATCTCGTCGAACCCGGCGGCGCGCCACACCTCCTCGCGCATCTCGACGATGACGGTGGAGGAGTCGGCCTCGTACGGGTAGCCGTGCAGCTGCATCACGCCGTGCTCGGTCTCGGCGATCTCGAAGCGGAAGGCGTCGAAGGCGAAGTCGGCGGCGAGCCAGATGTAGCGGCAGCGGTGTGTGGTGATGCGCGGCCGGAAGACGTCGGCGTGGGCCTCGCGGGTCGCGCTGTGGACGCCGTCGGCGGCGATCACGAGGTCGTGGGTGGCGGCGAGCCGGGTGGCCGGCGGGGCCTCGGCGCGGAAGCGGAGGCGGACGCCGAGCTCGGCGCAGCGGGCGTGCAGGATCTCCAGGAGGCGGCGCCTGCCGAGCGCGGCGAAGCCGTGTCCGGAGGAGGTGAGGAGCCGGCCGCGGTGGGCGATGTCGATGTCGTCCCAGCGGACGAACTCGTCCTGGAGCGCGCGGTACACGGCGGGGTCGGCGTGCTCGATGCCGCCGAGGGTCTCGTCGGACAGGACGACGCCGAAGCCGAAGGTGTCCTCGGGTGCGTTGCGCTCCCAGACGGTGACCTCGCGGGCGGGGTCGAGGCGCTTGAGGAGGGCCGCGGCGTAGAGCCCGCCCGGTCCGCCGCCGATCACCGCGATCCGCAGGGGTGCGGCGGGGGCCGGAGGGCCGGTGAGCTCGGGCGCGGGGCTCGCGGCGGTGCTCCGGGACGGCCCGGCCCCGGGTCCCGGACGGGCGGCGCCGTCCTGTGCGGCGGTCATGGTCAGCGGCCCCGCCACTGGGGGGCGCGCTTCTCGGTGAAGGCCGCGTGGAACTCGGCGTAGTCCTCACCGTTCATCAGCAACGCCTGGGTGGCGGCGTCCAGCTCGACGGAGGCCGCGAGCGGCATGTCGAGTTCGGCCGTGAGCAGCGCCTTCGTCTGGGCGTGGGCCAGGGCGGGGCCGTCGGCGAGGCGGCGGGCGAGTTCGGCCGCGCGGGCGGCGACGTCGCCCTCCTCGGTGAGTTCGCTGATCAGTCCGATGCGTTCCGCCTCCGGGGCGCGGACCGGTTCGCCGAGCATGAGGAGCCGGGTGGCGTGACCGAGGCCGACGACCCGGGGCAGCAGGTACGCGGCGCCCATGTCGCCGCCGGAGAGCCCGACACGGGTGAAGAGGAAGGCGAAGCGGGCGCTGGGGTCGGCGATCCGGAAGTCCGCGGCGAGCGCGAGGACGGCCCCGGCGCCGGCGGCGACACCGTGCACGGCGGCGATCACGGGGAACGGGCACTCGCGGATCGCCCGGACGACCTGGCCGGTCATGCGGTTGAAGTCGAGCAGCTGCGCCGTGTCCATGGCGAGGGTGGCGCCGATGATCTCGTCGACGTCGCCGCCCGAGCAGAAGCCGCGCCCCTCGCCACCGAGGACGAGGGCGCGCACGGCCCGCTCCCGGGAGAGTTCGGCGAGCAGGTCGCGCAGATCGGCGTAGGCGCCGAAGGTGAGGGCGTTCAGCTTGTCGGGCCGGGCGAGAGTGAGAGTGGCGACCCCGTCGTCGATGTCCACGCGCAGGTGCCGCCACTTCTCGGTACGGAGCGCGGAGCCGGAAAAGGGGCTCATGGGGACGGCCTCCCTCAGCGTACGTGCATCACGAAGACACCTTCGGGAAGGTTATCACTCATACGTGACTGTCGTCACGGGTACGCAATACAGGGGGCGGGGCGCCCGGCCGAAGGTCCCGGACCGGCGATGCCCCAGGTCCCCACCACTCCGGGCCGGCGCCCCTGGTTCCGGATCCGGCTCTCCGTGAAGCTGGAGGCAGGACGTCATGGGCCGTCCCCCTCCCCCTCGTCGAAGGGATCCGCCGTGTGTGAGCCCTCCGCCCCCCGCTCCTGGCGCATCGAGCTGCCCCACACCACCGCGGCCGTGCCGATCGCCCGCGCGCTGATCCGTACGGCGCTGGCGGAGATCGGCGAGGCTCCCGGGGTGTCGGACGGGTTCACGGCCGAACTGCTCACCGCGGAACTCGTGGCCAACGCCGTGGAGCACACCTCCGGGGACGCCCCGCTCGCGCTCGTGATCGAGCTCCTGCCCGGCCCCGGCGGCTACCAGGTGGAGGTCCACGACCACGACCCGGCGCCTCCCGAGGCCCTCACCCGGACGGCTCCGCCCGCCGAACCCGACCCCTGGCAGGAGCACGGGCGGGGGCTGCTGCTGATCCGCGCGCTCAGCAGCGCCTGCGGGCACCGCGCCACCGTGCACGGCAAGGCGGTGTGGTTCACCCTGCCCGCGCTGCCCCGCCAGCGCGGGCCGCAGGAGCCGTAGAAGCCGCAGGAGCCGTAGGAGCGGACCCGGCCGGAGTTCCGGGAAGCAGGAATCGGCGGGCTCGGGGGGACGGGCGACGGTGGGCCCGGACCGCTACGCGGCGGTGCCCGCCAGCGTGGCGACCAGGACGGCCTTGATGGTGTGCATCCGGTTCTCCGCCTCGTCGAAGACGACGGAGTGGGCGGATTCGAAGACCTCGTCGGAGACCTCGAGCTCGGTCAGTCCGTGGCGGGCGTGGATGTCCCGGCCCACGGCGGTGCCGAGGTCGTGGAAGGCGGGCAGGCAGTGCAGGAACTTCACGTCCGGGTTGCCGGTGGCGTTCAGCACGTCCATGGTCACCGCGTACGGGGAGAGGGCGGCGATGCGCTCGTCCCAGACCTCCTTGGGCTCACCCATGGAGACCCAGACGTCGGTGGCGACGAAGTCCGCGCCGCGCACGCCCTCGGCGACGTCCTCGGTGAGGGTGATCCTCGCCCCGCTGGCCTCGGCGAGCTCGTGCGCCTTGGCCACGAACTCCTCGGCCGGCCAGTAGGCCCGCGGAGCCACGAGCCGGACGTCCATGCCGAGCAGGGCGCCGGTGATCAGGTACGAGTTGCCCATGTTGAAGCGGGCGTCGCCGAGGTAGGCGAAGGCCATCGCGTCCAGCGGCTTGTCGGAGTGCTCCGTCATCGTCAGGACGTCGGCGAGCATCTGGGTGGGGTGCCAGTCGTCCGTCAGGCCGTTGTAGACGGGCACGCCGGAGTGGGTCGCGAGGTCCTCGACGGCCTGCTGGCTGTCCCCGCGGTACTCGATGGCGTCGAACATCCGGCCCAGCACCCGGGCGGTGTCCTTGACCGACTCCTTGTGGCCCATCTGCGAGCCGGACGGGTCGAGGTAGGTGGTGGAGGCCCCCTGGTCGGCGGCGGCGGCCTCGAAGGCGCAGCGGGTCCGGGTGGAGGTCTTCTCGAAGATCAGGGCGATGTTCCTGCCCCGCAGCCGCTGCACCTCGGCGCCCGCCTTCTTGGCCGCCTTCAACTCGGCGGCCAGCCCGATGAGACCGCGGAACTCCTCGGCGGTGAAGTCCAGCTCCTTGAGGAAGGGGCGGCCGATGAGGTCAGTGGCCATGGGGACACTCCTGGAAGGATCACAGAGGGGCGGCGACAGGTATGGAAGTCTATACGTATTCCAGTATTCCTATACAGCCCTGCGTGGGTGACGAGGCCCACTCGCCCGGGCCCGCCACCGTCCCGGGGACCGGCCGCGGGCCCTCAGTGTGCGCTCCGATCCCGCCGCGCGCCCGGCCCGGGACCTCCCGCGCCCTTCGGACCCCGCCCCTCAGACCGCGTCCCGCTCGACCGGGCAGCTCATGCAGCGCGGTCCGCCGCGGCCCCGGCCCAGCTCGCTGCCCGGGATCTCGATCACCTCGATGCCCTGCTTGCGCAGATGGGTGTTGGTGGTGACGTTGCGCTCGTACGCCACGACCACGCCCGGTTCCACGGCGAGCACGTTGCAGCCGTCGTCCCACTGCTCGCGCTCCGCCGCGTGCACGTCCTGGGTCGCCGTCAGCACCCGGATGTCCTGCAGCCCGAGCGCGGCCGCGATCGCGCTGTGCATGTGCTCCGGCGGGTGGTCGGAGACCCGGAGCGAGGCTCCCGCGTCGCCCGGCTCGATCGTGTACGAGCGCAGCATGCCGAGCCCGGCGTACTGGGTGAACGTGTCCTGGTCGACCATCGTCATCACGGTGTCGAGGTGCATGAACGCCCGCCGTTTCGGCATGTCGAGCGCGACGATCGTGCGCGCCGATCCCGCCGCGAACATGCCGCGTGCCAGCATCTCCACCGCCTGCGGCGTCGTCCGCTCGCTCATGCCGATGAGCACCGCGCCGTTGCCGATGACGAGCACGTCGCCGCCCTCGATGGTCGACGGATAGTCCCTCTGCCCCTCCGACCAGTGGTGGAAGGCACCCGCCTCCGCACCCGTGAAGAGGGGATGGTGCTTGTAGATGGCCTCGAAGTGGACCGTCTCGCGCTGGCGGGCCGGCCAGCGCATCGCGTTGATGGAGACGCCGTCGTAGATCCAGGCGGAGGTGTCACGGGTGAAGAGGTGGTTGGGCAGCGGCCCGAGGAGGAAGTCGTCCAGGTCCAGGGCGTGGAAGCGCACGGAGGTCGGTTCGCTGAACGCGGCCAGGAACTCGCGCTTCGTCATCCCTCCCACCAGCGCCTCGGTGAGCGCGCCCGAGTCCAGGGAGTCGAACGCCGCGCGCAGATGGTCGGCGGCGAGCGGCCCGTACTCCTTCTCGTCGAAGACGCGGTCGAGCACGAGCGCCCGGGCCGTGGACAGCTCCAGCGCCTCCCGCAGCAGGTCCCCGAAGAGGTGGACCTCGACCCCGCGGTCCCGCAGCACGTCCGCGAACCCGTCGTGCTCCTGCCGCGCCCGGCGCACCCAGAGCACGTCGTCGAAGAGGAGCGCGTCCTTGTTGGACGGTGTGAGCCGCTTCAGCTCCAGATCGGGCCGGTGGAGGATGACGCGGCGAAGCCGCCCGGTCTCGGAATCGACGTGGAATCCCATGCGCCCATCCTGACGGAGCGGGCGGCCGCGCGCCCCGATCCGCGACGAGATCACGCGGATCGGCGGCGCGCCCGCCCGCGTCGTCCGGGACGGGAAACGCACGGTCCGGGGCGCGCTGCCCGCCGTCCGGGGCCCGGAGCCGGGTCCTCGGGGGTGTCCTGTCGGTCAGGCCGGGCTGACCGACAAGACCCCCCGGGGCCGGGTCACAGCCGCGGGTCGACCGGTTCCGACTCCAGGGCGAGCACGGCGAACACCGCCTCGTGGATCCGCCAGAGCGGTTCGCCCTCCGCCAGCCGGTCCAGCGCCTCCAGGCCGAGCGCGTACTCGCGCAGGGCGAGCGAGCGCTTGTGGCCGAGGAAGCGGTTCCGCAGGCGCTCCAGGTTCTCCGGACGGGTGTACTCCGGACCGTAGATGATCCGCAGGTACTCGCGACCGCGGACCTTCACGCCCGGCTGCACGAGACGGCCCTTGCCGTCCCGGACCAGCGCGGCCAGCGGCTTGACGACCATGCCCTCGCCGCCGGCCGCCGTCATCTCCAGCCACCAGTCGACGCCGGCCCGCACCGACGCCTCGTCCCCCGTGTCGACGACCAGCCGGCGCGTGACCTGGAGCAGCCCGGCCGGGTCGTGCTCGACCAGCCGGTCGAGCAGGCCCAGCTGCTCGTCGTGCGGCAGGGCCGCCAGGGAGCGGCCGCGGACCGCCAGGATCTGGAACGGCGCGAAACGCACCCCCTCCAGTCCCTGCGTCGGCCAGCAGTAGCGGCGGTACGCCTCGGTGAACGCCGCGGCGTCCGCGGCCCGTTCGCGCTGCTTGGCGAGCAGCGCGTCCACGCCTTCGACACCCCGGGAGACGGCCTGCTCCAGCGCGCCGAGCGCGCCGGGGAAGACCGCGCGGGAGGCCGCGCCGACGGCCGCGTACTGCACGCGCAGCAGGCCCGCCGACTTCAGCGACCACGGCATCAGCTCTCCGTCGAGCAGCAGCCAGTCGGTGTCGAGCTCGTCCCACAGCCCGGCCGCGGTGACGGCCGCCCGGAGCCGTGCCAGGACCTCCTCGGTGACCGCCCGGTCGTCGAAGAAGGGCCGTCCCGTGCGGGTGTGCAGGGAGCCCGTCACACCCTCGGCCGCGTCCACGCCGAACCGTTCGCGCGCCGCCTCGGCGTCGCGGCAGACGAGTGCCACGGCCCGCGAGCCCATGTGCTTCTCCTCGCACACGACCCGCTGGACGCCGTCGGCCGCGTACTGCGCGAACGCCTCGGCCGGGTGCTCCAGGAAGCCCTCGGCACGGGACGTGGCCGTCGGCGCCATCGTCGGCGGGAGGTAGCCGAGGAGCCGCGGATCGATCGCGAACCGGCTCATGACCTCCAGGGCCGCCGCCGCGTTCTCCTCGCGGACGCCGACGTTGCCCATCTGGCGGGTCTCCACGACCCGCCGTCCGTGCACGTCGGCGAGGTCCAGCGGACGCCCCTGGTGCCCGCCCGGCGCCTCGGTGGCGAGCGGCCGCGCCGGCTCGTACCAGACCTTCTCGGCCGGTACGTCGACGAGTTCACGCTCGGGCCAGCGCAGCGCGGTCATCTTCCCGCCGAAGACCGCTCCGGTGTCGAGGCAGATGGTGTTGTTGATCCAGGAGGTGTTCGGCACCGGGGTGTGGCCGTAGACGACGGCGGCCCGGCCGCGGTAGTCCTCGGCCCACGGGTAGCGCACGGGCAGCCCGAACTCGTCGGTCTCGCCCGTGGTGTCGCCGTAGAGCGCGTGCGAGCGCACCCGCCCGGAGGTCCGGCCGTGGTACTTCTCCGGCAGACCGGCGTGACAGACCACCAGCCTGCCCTCGTCGAGGACGTAGTGGCTGACCAGGCCGTCGATGAACGCGCCGACCTCCGCCCGGAACTCCTCGCTCTCGCGGCCGAGCTGCTCGATGGTCTCGGCCAGACCGTGGGTCTCCTGGACCTTGCGGCCCTTGAGCCAGCGGCCGAGCTTGTTCTCGTGGTTTCCGGGCACGCAGAGCGCGTCGCCGGCGGCGACCATGCCCATCACGCGACGCAGCACGCCCGGGCTGTCGGGGCCGCGGTCGACGAGGTCTCCGACGAAGACGGCGGTGCGGCCCTCGGGGTGCCGGCCGTCGACGTAGCCGAGCCTGCCGAGCAGGGTCTCCAGCTCGGACCGGCAGCCATGGATGTCTCCGATGATGTCGAAGGGGCCGGTGAGGTGGCGCAGGTCGTTGAACCGCTTCTCCGTGACGACCTCGGCCGCGTCCACCTCCTCGACGCTGCGCAGGACGTGGACCTTGCGGAAGCCCTCCCGCTCCAGACCGCGCAGCGAGCGGCGCAGCTCGCGCCGGTGGCGCTGCACGACGTGGGCGGGCATGTCCGCCCGGTCGGGGCGGGCCGCGTTGCGGGTCCGGCACACCTCCTCGGGCAGGTCGAGGACGATCGCGATGGGCAGCACGTCGTGCTTCCGGGCGAGCTGGACGAGCTGGCGCCGGGCCTCCTGCTGCACGTTGGTGGCGTCGACGACGGTCAGCCTGCCGGCCTCCAGCCGCTTGCCCGCGATGTAGTGCAGGACGTCGAAGGCGTCCCGGCTCGCGCTCTGGTCGTTCTCGTCGTCGGAGACGAGTCCGCGGCAGAAGTCGGAGGAGACGACCTCGGTCGGCTTGAAGTGGCGACGGGCGAAGGTCGACTTGCCGGAGCCGCTCGCGCCGATCAGGACCACGAGGGACAGGTCGGTGACGGGCAGCTTGCGGGTGGTGCCGGTCATGCCGAGTCCTCCTTCGGGTTCCGGTCCTGCGTCGGGTTCGGGGCCTGGGCCGGGTTCGGGGCCTGGGCCGGGTTCGGGTCGTGCGTCGGGCCGAGGTCTTGGCCCGGGTTCGGGGCCTGGGTGAAGACGGCCATCTGGGTGGGCGGGCCGACCTCCGGGTCGTCCGGGCCGACGGGGGTGAACCGCACCCCGTACCCGTACCGTTCGGCGACGCCCGCCGCCCAGGTGCGGAACTCCTCGCGGGTCCATTCGAAGCGGTGGTCGCCGTGCCGTACGTGACCGGCCGGCAGGGACTCCCAGCGGACGTTGTACTCCACGTTCGGCGTGGTCACGAGGACCGTCCGGGGACGGGCCGAACCGAACACGGCGTACTCGAGCGCCGGCAGTCGCGGCAGGTCGAGGTGCTCGATGACCTCGCTCAGGACGGCCGCGTCGTAGCCGGTCAGCCGCTTGTCGGTGTACGCGAGCGAGCCCTGGATCAGCTTCACCCGGCCCGCCTGCCGTTCGCCGAGCCGCTCCAGCCTGAGCCGCCGCCCGGCGATGGTGAGGGCCCGGACGGACACGTCGACGCCGACGATGTCGGTGAAGCGGACGTCCTTGAGCAGCGCCTGCACCAACTGGCCCTGACCGCAGCCGAGGTCGAGCACCCGGGTCGCTTCGGCGGCCCGCAGCGCGGCGAGGATCGCGTCGCGCCGCTGCTCGGCGAGCGACACCGGCCGCTTCCCGGTGGCGGTCCCTTCGGCCCCGGTGGTCCCGTCGGTGCCGGTGGCCGCAGCCGTGTCGCCGGTGGTCGCGTCGCTGTCCGTGGTCCCGTCGGCGTCCGTGATCCCGTCGGCGTCCGTGATCCCGTCGGCGTCGACCGCGTTGTCGAGGTCTTCCGCCTCCAGGCCGTCGCTCTCGGCCAGACGCGCCAGCTCCAGGCGCTCCATCGCCTCCAGGGTCAGACTGCGGCGCCGGGCGAGGTAGCGGCTGGTGATCAGCTGCTGCTCGGGGTGCTCGGCGAGCCAGCCGTCACCGGCGCGCAGCAGCTTGTCGACCTCGTCGGGCGCGACCCAGTAGTGCTTGGCGTCGTCGAGGACCGGCAGCAGGACGTACAGCTGGTTGAGCGCGTCGGCGAGCCGCAGCTCCCCTTCGAGGACGAGCCGCACGTAGCGCGAGTCGCCCCACTCGGGGAAGGCGGTGTCCAGCACGACCGGCTCCGCCTCGACCGTGTCCCAGCCGAGCGGGTCGAACAGCCGGCGGACGAGCGCGGCGCCGCCGCGGGCCGGGACCGCCGGCACCTCGATGCGGAGCGGCAGCGGCTCGGCGGCCCGTTCGGGCAGCGCCTTGCACGCGCCGCGCAGGGCCGACTTGAAGACCGACGAGAGCGCGACGGCGAGCAGCGAGGAGGCGGCGTAGGGCCGGTCGTTCACGTACTGCGCGAGGGCCGTGTCGGGGGCTCCGCCCCGGCCCTTGCCCTTGCCGCGCCGCACCAGCGCCACCGGATCCACCTCCAGCAGCAGCGCGGCCGTGCACCGCTCGGCGGACGCCTCGGGGTAGAGGACGTGTGCCGTGCCGTGCGAGGTCGAGAACGTCTGCGCGTTGTCGGGATGCTTGTGCAGCAGAAAGCCCAGATCGGTCGCGGGACGCTCGGGGGTGCCGGTGGTACTGATCGTCAGGAACACATGACCGAGTATGGACGGCGGGTCTGCCGCCGACCAGGCATTTTCCCGGCGCCAGGGGTGTCTCGCCGATCCGGCCCGATCGGCCGGACGCCCTGCGTCACGGGGTGCCCCGGTAGGACACCGGGCCGCCCTCCGGGTCGGGTTCGCGGTACCAGTCGAGGTGTTCGCGCAGCGCGCCCGGATCCCGGTCGTCCACCGCGATGGCCAGCACGTGGAACGGCACGTCGCCGATGCCGTCGCGCACCGTGGGCTGGTTGACGAACGGGCGCTCCAGGAAGATGTTCCGCTCCACCTCCTCCCTGGGGATCCTCGGCTCCGCCTCGTGGTACGCCCACGCGCCGGCCTTGTGGTGCACGGCGACCTCGCCGACGTACCAGACGGCGCCCTGGACGAAGGGGCCGTACTCGTCCGCGCGGTAGGCGTCCTCGCTCGCGTACCGCGCGATCACCAGGTCGCCCAGGGTGTCGAGCGAGGTGGGCGAGAAGTCCCACGTCCGCAGGTCGGCGCCGGTGTCGGACGCCCAGGCGGCGAAGGCCTCGCGACGTTCCGCCAGCCATCCGGCCAGCCACGGGTGGGGGTCGTTCCGCGCCCAGGGGTCGAGGCCGGGGGTTCGCTGCTTGACCGGCTTCCACCCCGGTGCGGACGACCGGCGGGCCTCGACGGCGGCGCTCAGCGTGCGCGCCGTCTCCGTGAACACCTGGAAGTCGGCGCGTTCCTGAGCCTCGATCACCAGCTTGAGCGGATCGAGCGCCTCCAGGCCGAGTTCGGCGTCCGGCAGCACGAGCGGGTGACCCCCGTCGCTCCAGCCCCACCGGCCGCCGCCGATCTGCATCAGGGACTCGCCGAGGCAGGCCATCGCGCCCTGGAGGAAGTCGCGGGACTCGTCGGTCCCCTCGGGCTCGTAGCCCAGGACCAGGGCCTCCTCGAGCAGCCGCAGCGACTCGGGGGTCCTGTCCGTGGCGAAGCCCTCAGGGGTGTGCCAGGTCTCCAGCCGCATCAGCAGGGCCGGGACGTCCGCGATCCACCGGTCCACGTCCGTGTCGGCCGCCGTCCCGTCCCCGAGGTCGTTCCGTTCGTCAGACATGCGGCCACCCTAGGCGGTGCCGGGGGTGATGTCGGGCGGAGTCCGGTCTTCACCGTCCGGATCGGAATGGCCCCCGAACCAACCTCCGCAGAAGCAGAGTTGTGTTCCAAACCTTGGCGTGTCCCCGCCATTTTCTTCACAACTCCGCCCCTAGGGTGACTCACGCGCAGACCACTACCACGGGGGCCGTGGCCTGCCGCACCATCCGCACCGACGAACCCGTGGCCCCCTGACCATGGGACAGATTGCCTTGATCCACTCCATATCCCGGCGCTCCTCCTGGCTCGGCCGCGCGGCCGTGCTGGCACTGAGCGTCGGTATCCTCTCCGGCGGTTTACCGCCCGTCCTGGACAACGCCCAGGAAGCACACGCCGCCGCCAAGCGGTGCACCGAGATGTACCAGACGCCCAACCGGGCGCCCCGCATGGGCAGCCTTCCCGGCTTCAAGCCCGCGGGCAAGTACCAGTGGCGCACCATGGGCGACACCAAGCGCACCTACGACTTCGAGAATCCGCGCAAGGCGCTCTCCGGGCTCGAACTCCCCGACGAGAGCGTGCTCCGGAAGATCAAGCCGGACCACAACAAGTACCCCAACGCCAGCCCCGAGCACGCCTGGGCGTACTGGAAGGAGAACCAGGCCAAGCCCGAGAAGGACCGCTACAAGGGCACCTTCAACGAGTACGTCAACAGCTTCTACGTCAACGGCGAGACCAACAGCCGCGGCGGCAACGCCTACGAGCGCGAGGTCGCGCAGTACTTCAAGCTCGGCGGCCGCGACTGGTACTGCCAGTACTCGATGGCCGAGGAGATGCCCGAGCTCTTCCAGGAGCTGGTGGAGGAACTCGGCGAGGAGAACGTCAAGAAGGACCGCCGCTTCGACGCGATCAAGACGAACGGCCGGCAGAAGGTCATCTACGAGTTCAAGTCCGGACTCAAGCAGATCGACACCAAGCAGCTCCTGGTGGACAAGGCGCTGGCGCAGCGCGGCTACAAGGTCGTCTACGTCTTCCGTGAGCCGCCCAAGCCCGGCGTCGTCAACGCGCTCAGGGCGCACGGACTCTCGTGGTACGAGCACCGGGCCGTGCCGAACGGCACGTTCACCTCCGACCCCCGCTACACGCGGCAGGACCCGGCCTTCACCGGCCGGCAGTGCAACCAGCCGAGCACCGCGGCGGCGGCCGCCGCGCCGAAGCCGGGCTGCGGCGGAGCGAGCGGCGCGGCCAACGACATGGCCCGCAACTCCGGCCGGACGAAGGAGGAGGCCCAGCGCCGCCAGGCGGCGATCCGCCAGGCGCCCGGCGGGCCGAGCCGGATGCGTGGCCCCGGCGGCATCGACTTCACCACCATGGAGCTGCGGTACATCTCCGAGCCCGTCAAGGGCAAGGGCATGGACTACGGCTTCAAGGCCAAGATGAACGACGACGAGGACGAGAACCCCTCGTGGGGCGGCGGGGCGAAGATCGACCTCTCCTCCGACGCGATGTTCACCTGGCTGGCGCTGCATCCCAACCGGTTCTGGGTGAACCTCAACCCCGACCAGCCGAACCAGGTCGTCGACGACAAGCTGGCCAAGACCGACGCCGGCCGCGTCCTGCTGGAGGCGGACCTGGAGATGAAGCACGACCTGGCGCGGGTCATGGTCCCCGACAACCCGGTGGGCAACCGGCTGTGGGACTCCTTCCAGCACGTCAACGGCGCTCCCTGCTGGAAGACCTACCGGTACTACATCGAGCCGGCCCCGGCCCAGGTCCGCGAGGAGGACGGCAAGCTGTACATCCTCGACGCGCCCATGGACGTGAAGGCCGCGAAGATCGACTTCAGTGAGGGCTTCAAGTGCAAGCAGCCCGAGTCGGTCCAGGAGTACAACTTCGAACAGATCAAGCGCATCGCGATCCCCGAGGTCGAGAAGCTGGTCAACACGGCCCCGCAGTACGCCGACCTGCGCAGCGTCTACACGTCGCGGATCGCGGCGGAGTGGATCAAGCAGCGGGACGCGGTGCGGCCGGGTGACTTCCACTCGATCATCGGGTCCGACGACGCCACCCGCTGGCCGTCGCGCACCGCATGGGACCGCGAGAAGATCTACGCGGACTACCTGAAGTCCTTCCGGGAGGGTGACTTCCACTTCAAGCGGGAGTACCCGCAGGACGGCTCCGTCCTGGAGTTCTCCTTCTACCTCGGCGGCGTGGACTTCTCCAAGCAGCCCAAGAAGAACATCTCCAAGGCCCGCTTCCAGGCCGAGAACCCGGAGATGCCGGACACGGTGAACGCGGCGCAGAAGGCGACCACCGCCTACGCCGACACCGACAGCGCCTTCCTCGGCGGCAACAACACCGGCAAGGGCTCGGGCGGCGGCACCAAGCCGACGCCCACCCCGACGCCGACCGACCCGGGCGGTCCCGACCCGACGGACCAGCCTTCGACGCCGGCGCCCAGCCCGTCCACCCCGGGCACCGGCGGTCAGACCCCGCCCGCGAAGAACCCCGACGGGGACCTCGCGGACACCGGATCCGACGTCCCGGTGGGCCTGATCGCGGGCATCGCCGCCGCGCTGGCCGCGGCGGGCGCGGCGATGGTCTGGTGGAAGCGGCGCCGTACCGGCACCCAGGGCTGATCCCGGAGGTGCCCTGCCGGCCGACCTGACCGAAAACCGGCAGGGCACCCTCGCAAGGGCCCGTCCTCAAAGTCCCGCCTGGCTCGCGGCGCTACTTTGACGACCGGCCCTGGCCCGTCCACCGCGAGCGGCCCCGTACCCGTCATGGGTACGGGGCCGCTCGCGTGACACACGCGCATCGCAGGGGGGTGGGGCCGGGCGGGGGGCGGACAGGGCGGGGAAGGGCAGGGCGGCGTCCCGCCTCAGTCAGCGGCGGTGAGGGCCTCCGCCAGCGCGGTGATCCGGTCGGGGCCGATGCGGCAGCAGCCGCCGATCAACCGGGCCCCGGCCGCCGGCCAGGCAGCCATCCGTACCGGGTCGAAGGCGGCGTCCCCGCGCCAGCTCCTGGCGGGGGCGTCCCACTCCTCCCCGCTGTTGGGGTAGACGACCACCGGCTTTCCGGTGACGGCCGCGGCCGTCCGCACCGCCCGGTCCGCGTCGGCCGGCTCGCAGCAGTTGACCCCGACCGCGATCACCCGGTCGTCGCCCGCGGCGAGCGCGAACGCCTCCGACAGCGGCTGTCCCGCCCGGGTCCGCTCCCCCGCGATCGTGTACGAGAGCCATACCGGCACCCCGCACCCCTCGGCGGCCCGCAGCATCGCCTCGGCCTCGTCCGTGTCCGGAACGGTCTCCAGCGCCAGCAGGTCCGGACCGGCCGCCGCGAGTGCCTCGATCCGGGGCTGGTGGAACCGCTCCAGCTCCCGCACCGTGAGCCCGTACCGGCCCCGGTACTCGCTGCCGTCGGCGAGCACCGCTCCGTACGGGCCGACGGATCCGGCGACCCACACCTGGCGCCCCACCCGCGCCGCCGCGGCCCGGGCCAGCTCCACGCTCCGCCCGAACAGCCGCTCGGCCCCCGCCCGGTCGACGCCGTGCCGGGCGAAGCCCTCGAAGGACGCCTGGTAGCTGGCGGTGATCAGGACCTGCGCCCCGGCCCGCAGGTAGGCCGTGTGCGCCGCCTCGATCTGCTCCGGCCCGTCGGCGAGGAGCCGTGCGGACCAGAGCGCGTCGGAGAGGTCGCAGCCCTGGGCCTCCAGCTGGTTGGACAGTCCGCCGTCCAGGACGAGGACGTCCGTCGCCAGGGCCTGGGCGAGCGAGCGGTCCGAGACTGTCACGACGTCCTCCCTCAGCCCAGCTGGGACTGGACCTGGGCGGAGATCAGCTCCAGGTGGTCCAGGTCGTCGAGATCGAGGACCTGGAGGTACACCCGGGACGAGCCGATCGCCGCGTACCGCCCGATCTTGTCGACGACCTCGGCCGGGGAACCCGCCAGGCCGTTCGCCTTGAGCTCCTCCACCTCCCGTCCGATGGCCGCCGCCCGGCGGGCCACCTCGGCGTCGTCCTTGCCGACGCACACCACGAGTGCGTTCGAGTACACGAGGTCGTCGGCACGGCGGCCGGCTTCCTCGGCGGCGGTCCGGACGCGCCCGAACTGCCTCTCGCTCTCCTCCAGCGAGGCGAAGGGGATGTTGAACTCGTCGGCGTACCTCGCCGCCAGCCGCGGCGTGCGGACCGCGCCGTGGCCACCGATGAGGACCGGCACCCGGGACTGTGCCGGCTTGGGCAGGGCCGGCGAGTCCTGGAGCTGGTAGTGCTTCCCCTCGAAGGAGAACGTCTTGCCGACCTCGGTGCCCCACAGGCCGGTGACGATCGCCAGCTGCTCCTCCAGCCGGGCGAACTTCTCCTTCGGGAACGGGATGCCGTACGCCCGGTGCTCCTCCTCGAACCAGCCTGCCCCCAGGCCCAGTTCGACCCGGCCGCCGGACATCTGGTCGACCTGCGCCACCTGGATGGCGAGGACACCGGGGAGACGGAAGGTACCGGCGGTCATCAGCGTGCCGAGGCGGATCCGGCTGGTCTCCCGCGCGAGCCCGGCCAACGTGATCCAGGCGTCCGTCGGCCCGGGCAGCCCGTCGGCGGAGCCCATGCTGACGTAGTGGTCGGAACGGAAGAAGGCGTCGAAGCCGAGGTCCTCGGTGGCCTTGGCGACCGTGAGCAAGGTGTCGTAGCCGGCCCCCTGCTGGGGCTCGGTGAAGATTCGAAGATCCATACCTCCATCCTGCACCGCATGGGCGCCGTCAACCTCTCCGTCACCCCCGGGGCCGCACCGGCTCGGTCGGGTGAATATCCCGCCCCCTGGCGGGGGGGCGTTCTTCCAGGCCAGTGACTGTGGCCGGGCACCTGTCGTTGGCTCGGGCGGAGCCGGACCGCCCGGCCCGCGCGCCGGCGGCCGCTGCCGGTGCGTGTTCTTCCAGCGACCCCTCCCGCGCCGGGAGGAGTCCGGCCGAGGAGGCCGCCATGTCCCAGGAAGCCGTGCCGCAACGGGCGCTGTCCGAGCAGCAGGTGCCACAGCAGCCCGTACCCGGGCAGAAGGGGTCCGGCGCCCCCAGGGGTCTGCTGCAGCAGATGGAGGAGCTGATGGCGGCCCTCACCGCCGACCTCTCGCAGCTCGACGCGGACCTCCAGTCCACGGCGGACCGTCGCGACGACGCCGACTGATCTCGCCCCCGGCCGCCCACTCCCCGCGCGGCGGAGGAGCTCCTGCCCACCGAGCCCCTCGGGCCCCCTCCGCCCACGCGCGGCCCGCGTCCGGCCGTCGCCCACGCGAGCCCGCGAGCCCGCCGGGACTCAAGGCCCTGCCGCCAGGCGACCGCTCGTGCCGGACCTTCGAGCCCGGCCGGGCTCCGCACGCAGGAGGCCCTCGGGCGTGCTGCGAAAGTCCCGCCTCACCGCCCTCGCGGCCCCCTACGCCCGCCGCCCTCTCACGGCCGGGCCCTGTTCACGCCGCACCCCTTCAGGGCGGGCCCGTCGTCGGCCCCGCCCGGCCCCGGGCGGCATCGGGCGGCCGGTCCCGCTCCCGTACCGCGAGACGGCGCAGCATCCCGCGCACCCGGTCGTTCGACTCGTCGGCCGCGTCGATCGCCTCGATGCACTGCCAGTACAGCCCCTCCTCGTCGGTCGCGCAGGCCACCCCGACCAGGGCGATCCCCACTTCCCCGAGGAGCGCGCCGAGCGCGTTCAACGCGAGGCGCGCGTTCGCCACTTCGGTCAGCTGTGCGGCCCTCGGCCCGCCCGGGCCGAGCACGGGGTACTCCAGCACCCCGCGCCCGCCACCGGTCTCACTCAGCCCTCGCGCCTCGCTCCGCAGCTCCAGCGGTCCGCAGAGCGCGAGGTGACTTCCTATCGCCTGGGCGAGGGCCTGGGCCTGCCAGGCCTCCGCCACGATGTCCAGCGCCGTCCGGCTCTCCGCCAGCGCGCGCCGGCCGGCCGCGATGAGTCGCTCCGCTTCCATGAACGCCGCCCCCGTTCGTACGACTTACTACCCACTCACTCCATTACCCAGCGTGAAGGCGACTGAGCCAAAACGCCAGAGGAATTCGGAAATCTGTGGACAGGAAGCTCGATGGGGAAAAGCCGATCACTCCGCAGAGTGACGATCACCCTCTTCCGTGGGGCGTGGCACCCCCTCCGGCCGCTGCCGGACGGGGAAGCGCAGTTCGTTCCGGTCGATCTTCTCCGACAAGGCCACCAGGGGATCGACGCCGAGCGCCCCGCAGAACTGGAGCAGATACGCCAGTACGTCCGCGACCTCGTCGGCGACCCGGTGCGCCGACTTCGGGTCCTCCATCACCCGCTCCGCCTGTTCGGGCGTCAGCCACTGGAAGATCTCCAGCAGTTCGGCCGCCTCGACGCTGAGGGCGGCCGCCAGGTTCTTGGGGGTGTGGTACGGCTGCCACTCCCGTGAGGCCACGAACTCGGCCAGTCTGCGCTGCAGTTCCGCTACATCCAGTTCACTCACGGCTCCAGGTCTACCACCGACACCCCCCGCACCTCCCGGGCGTCCTCCGCCGCGGCCTGCCCGACCGCGCCGACGAGCCGGATGTGCCCGTCCGCGCAGATGGTGGCGGCGAGGTCGAGCAGGGCACGGAACTGCCGCGCGTCCAGCCCCCGGTCGAGGCCGTCGGCGAGGACGGTCAGCGCCCGCATGGCCGAAGGCACCTCGTCGAGCTGGTCCATGGCGAGCACGCCCGGCCCGGTGAGCAGGACGAGCGCGAGCGCCAGGTACCGCAGTTCGCCGTCGCCGAGTCTGCCCAGCGGAGTCGCGGCCGTGGCGCCCGGGCCCGACGCGCCCCTCGCCGCCCGCTCCAGCACCGCCCGCACGGTGGCGTCCGGCAGTTCCTCCACACCGAGCCCCGTGACCGGTCCGGCGCAGCCGGCCCCCGCCACCGAGGCCAGCCGGGCGTGGCGGCGCGGGCAGTCGTTGCTGGTGCGGTGCAGCACCTCGGCGAGGTTGTCGCAGCCGCGCCGCAACCGGCCTTCCCCCGTGGGAACGGGGGCCCGCATCCGGTACGGCCGGGGGTCGCAGGCGAAGACCGAGCGCATGGCGACGACGACCTGTTCGGCCGCGGCCAGGACCTCCAGCTGTCCCTGGGTCTTGCCGGCAACCCGCAGCGGCAGGAGCGCGGTGCCGAGCAGGTCGTCGGGCAGCGGTGCCCGGGTGACGGGTGTGGCTCCCGCGGTGTGCCATTCGGCCTGCACGGTGCTGCGGCCGGGATCTCGGAGGGCGGTGGTGAGCAGGGTGCGGCCGGGCAGGGTGAGGCGTTCGCCGACGATGCGGAGGCGGGGTTCGGCCTGGACGGCGACGTCGAGGCGGACCGGGCCGCAGGGGCCGTCGACCGTGCAGCCGATGCGGAACCCGCGCCGCCCTTGCGCGTCGGGCCGGGCACGCTCGGGCACGCACCCGACGGCGTCGGGGAACGCCAGCGCGAGGTCGTCGCCGGAGCCGAGCCGGGCCAGCGCCTCGTACGCCCTGAGGACGGTGGACTTGCCGCTGCCGCTCGGCCCGGCGAACAGGGTCACCGGGCCGAGCGGGTGGACGGCACCGCGGTGGGCGGCGAAGGCGGAGAGGCGCAGCTCGGTCACCACCGGCCGCGCGGGCCGCCGTTCGGCGCCGGCCCCTGCCGCGCCCCCGCCCGGGAGCGGTCGCGCCCCGTCCCGGGCGGAAGCGGAAGCGGAGGCGGGAGGGGACGTCGACGCGGCCCCGCCCCACGAGGCCGAGCCCGGGGACGCGACCCCGGACGCCGGGGTGGAGGGCACGACGCGAGACGCCGGGGCGGGGGGTGCGGCCACGGGCGTCGAGGCCGTGGGGGCCGGCGGACCGGAGCGTAAGGAGCGGGACCCGGAAACGGATGCGTGGTCGGGCGTGAGACCACCGATGGAGTGCATGGTCGGACCGTACGCAGCCCTTCGCGCGACGAACCGTTCCGGCGAGTCGGCCTTCCTACGATCGGAGGACAGCGGCCTCCGCGTCGTCCTCGGCGTCCGGCGCGCCCTCGACCTCGGTGCCGGCCGGGGCCAGCAGGAAGACGTTGCGGTCGACCCGGTGCATGCCGCTGCCCAGCCCGAACACGACGCCGCTGCTGAAGTCCAGGATGCGCTTGGCGACTTCGGTGTCCGCGCTGGTCAGGTCCAGCAGGACGGGGATCTGTGCGACGAGGTACTCGGCGACCTCGCGGGCGTCGGCGAAGACCTGCACCCGCAGGACGACCATGCGGCGCTGCTCCGCGTACGCGTACTGATCGGGGATCGTGCGGTGGTCGATCCTGGACGGCCATTCGTCACGGCCGCGCAGGGGGACGACCTGGGCGAGGCCCTCCCACTGCTCGTCGGTGACGTCGTACCTCTCGTACCTACTCATGGCCCCATCCTCCCGTCCCTCACCCGTTCGGCCCAACAGCGACACGTCCCAACTCGGCCACCGTCCCGCACGGGTCCGTCGCAGGTCACCGGCTCGCGCGGCCCCGCGGCCGGTCACCGCCCGTACGGACGGGGCGTCGCCCTCGCCTCATCGCGGGACGGGCAGTCCGCGCGGTTCCTTGACCCGCTTCATGATGATCTGCGAGTTGACCTCCGTGACGCCGGCCAGTGACGTCAGGCGCTCGATCCACAGGCGCTCGTACGCGGCGAGGTCGGCGACCGCGATGCGCAGGAGGCAGCCGGGGCTGCCGAAGAGCCGGTACGCCTCGATGACGTCCGGGATGTCCTGGAGTGCCGCCTCGAACGCCTCGACCGTCTCCCGGTCCCGCCGGACCTCGATGGAGACCAGCACCTCGAAGCCGCGGCCGACGGCGTCCGGGTCGATCACCGCCCGGTATCCCTGGATGACCCCGTCCTGCTCCAGCTGGCGCACCCGGCGCATGCAGGCGGAGGCGCTGAGTCCGACCCGCTGGGCGAGCTCCAGGTTGGTCAGCCGACCGTCGTCCTGGAGCTCGCGCAAGATATGAGCGTCGATCCGATCCATGGCGCAATTATGCACGCACTCTTAGCGAGGGAAGGGGCTGATTTCGCAATCGCATTGCGGACCTCCTGCTCTATCGTTGCGGCGGCGCCGGTCCCCTCGTACATCCGTGCACCCGTTCGAGCCCGCGCCCGCATCCCCGCGTCCGAGTTCGCGCTCGAGACGACCCCCCACCCCGGGAGCAGACGACATGGAATGGATCCGCGACGACAGGCCCCGCCGGATCAAGCTGATCAGCACCGGCGGAACGATCGCCAGCCGCTGGCAGGGCACCGGATACGCCGCCGACGCCTCGGGTGACGACGTCCTGGCGACGGCCGCCCTCCCCGACGACATCGAGGTCGAGGTCGTCGACCTGTTCAACGTCAACAGCTCCCGCATGACCACCGCCCGCCAGCTCGCGCTGCTGAGCGCGGTGCACGAGGCCCTCGCCGACCCCGACGTGGCCGGAGTCGTCATCACCCACGGCACGGACACCCTGGAGGAGTCGGCCTTCTTCCTCGACCTGCACCACACGGACCCGCGGCCGGTCGTCCTCACCGGCGCCCAGCGCCCCCTCGGCACGGGCGACGGCGACGGTCCGGGCAACATGTACGACGCGCTCCAGGTCGCCGCGTCCGTGCGCGGACTCGGGGTGCTGGTGGTCTTCGACGGCGTGGTCCACGCCGCGCGCGGCACGGTGAAGGCGCAGACCCTGGCCGCCGCCGCGTTCGCCGATCCCTCCGAGCAGAGCCTCGGCAAGGTCGGCTTCGCCCGGGTGGACGTCCGCCGCCGGCCGGACCGCCCGGCTCCGCTCGCGCTTCCGCGGGCCGCCACGGCCGGGGAACCCGGCGCCCTCCCCCGGGTCGACATCGTCACCCACCACAGCGACGGCGACCCGCTGCTCCTGAACGCGGCGGTCGCCGCGGGCGCGCAGGGCATCGTGCTGGTCGGCACCGGTGCGGGCAACGCCACTCCCGAGATAGCCGAGGCGGTCGCCGAGGCCGTCTCCCAGGGGGTCCTGGTGGCCCTGACCACCCGGGTGCACTCCGGCCCGGTCGCCGAGATGTACACCGGCGGCGGCGCCGTGGACCTGGTCGCGGCGGGCGCGGTGCTCACCGGCACGCTGCGGGCCGGTCAGGCCCGGATGGCCCTCGTCGCGACCCTGCTCTCCGACGTCGCCCCGGGGCGGCGTGACGCCCTGCTGCGCGACCTCCTGAACGGCCCGACCCGCGCGGAACCTGCCCTGGCTGCCGGCGGGTCGGGCTCCCGTTTCTCCGGCGCCCACGCCTCCCCCGCCGCCCGGCAGCCCGCCGCGCTCCGCTGACGCCGAAGAACCGAAGGTCGGACACGCCATGCAGAACCCCTCCCGCCGCGAGCACGACCTCCTCGGTGAGCGTGCGGTGCCCGCCGACGTCTACTGGGGCATCCACTCGCTGCGCGCCCAGGAGAACTTCACCGTCACGGGCCTGCCCATCTCGGTGTACCCGCGGCTCGTCGAGGCGCTCGCCGCCGTCAAGGAGGCCGCGGCCCTCGCCAACGAGGAACTGGGGCTGCTGTCCCCGGAGAAGGCCCGCGCCATCGTCGCCGCCTGCCGGGAGATCCGCGCCGGGCGGCTCCACGAGCAGTTCGTCGTGGACGTCGTCCAGGGCGGCGCCGGCACGTCCACGAACATGAACGCCAACGAGGTCGTCGCCAACCGCGCGCTCGAACTCCTCGGCCACGCCAAGGGCGAGTACCAGCACCTGCACCCCAACGAGGACGTCAACCTCAGCCAGTCCACCAACGACGTGTACCCGACCGCCGTCCGGATCGCGGCGATCACGTCGGTGCACGGGCTCCTCCAGGCCACGGCAGTGCTCCAGGACGCGTTCGCGGCCAAGGCGTTCGAGTTCCGCGACGTCCTGAAGATGGGGCGCACCCAGCTCCAGGACGCCGTCCCCATGACGCTGGGCCAGGAGTTCTCCACGTACGCCGTGATGCTGGACGAGGACCGCAACCGGCTGGCCGAGGCCGTCGAGCTGATCCACGAGATCAACCTCGGCGCCACCGCCATCGGGACGGGGCTCAACGCCCCGGCCGGCTACGCCGAGACGGCCCGGCGGCACCTGTCCGAGATCACCGGCCTGCCGCTGGTGACCTCGCCCAACCTGATCGAGGCCACCCAGGACTGCGGGGCGTTCGTCCAGCTCTCCGGTGTCCTCAAGCGCCTGGCGGTGAAGCTCTCGAAGACCTGCAACGACCTGCGGCTGCTCTCCTCCGGGCCGCGCGCCGGCCTGAACGAGATCAACCTGCCCGCCGTGCAGGCCGGTTCGAGCATCATGCCGGGCAAGGTCAACCCGGTGATCCCCGAGGTCGTCAACCAGGTCGCCTTCGAGGTGATCGGCAACGACATCACGATCACCATGGCCGCGGAAGGCGGCCAGCTCCAGCTGAACGCCTTCGAACCGGTCATCCAGCACGCCCTGTCGAAGAGCATCACCTCGCTGCGCGCCGCCTGCCTCACCCTCGCGGAGCGCTGTGTCTCGGGCATCACCGCCAACACCGAACAGCTGCAGGCGACCGTGCGGAACTCCATCGGTCTGGCCACCGCCCTCAACCCGCACATCGGCTACACCGCGGCCACCGCCATCGCCCAGGAGGCGCTGCGGACCGGGCGGGGAGTCGCCGAACTCACGCTGGAGAAGGGGCTGCTGCCCGCCGAACGCATCGCCGAGCTGCTCAGCCCGGAGCGGCTGACCGGCGCGACGCCGCACCGCGTGTAAGAAGGCATGTCGCCGGCGGCGATTCCCGGCCAACTCGCCTCCGGGGCGGCGGACCCGCCCGCGGGCCGACTAGGGTGGCGGCCGCAATGGGTTCGCGCCCGTCCGCCGGACGGGACGCGTCGTAAGAGGGAACCCGGTGGGAATCCGGGACTGCCCCGCAGCGGTGAGTGGGAACGACCGCCGTCATACGCACTGGACCTGTACGGGTCCGGGAAGCGACGGCCACTAGGTGTCCGCCTCGGAGAGAGGTGGGTGTGCCCGCGAGTCCGAAGACCTGCCCGCTGCCCGCGCGCGACCGTTCGCGCGCGGACATCCCGGTGACCTCGAGGGCGGGTCGGCGTACAGAGCGGGCGAGCCGCCCCGAACCGACGTGCATGCATCCGGCATGACACGGCGGGCGGCCACGGTCCGCTCGTCCACGCACCCCTTCGCGCCCTCGTCCCGTCGCCGGGACGCATGGAGACACGCTCGCGAAGGAGAGTTCCGTGACGACAAGGGCGACACGAAGGGCCGCGGCGACGGCCACCCTGTACGGGTACCCCCGCCAGGGCCGGGGCCGCGAACTGAAGAAGGCCGTCGAGGGCTACTGGCAGGGCCGGGTCGACGCCGAGTCCCTTCACCGGACCGGCCGGGACCTGCGGCGAGCCACCTGGATGCAGCTCGCCGACACCGGCATCACCGAGGTGCCGACCGGCGACTTCTCGTACTACGACCACGTGCTCGACACCAGCGTCATGGTCGGCGCCGTGCCCGAGCGCCACCGGGCCGCCGTCGCGGCCGACCCGCTCGACGGCTACTTCGCGATGGCGCGCGGCACGCAGGACGTGGCGCCGTTGGAGATGACGAAGTGGTTCGACACCAACTACCACTATCTGGTCCCGGAACTCGGACCCGACACCGTCTTCACCGCCGACTCCGCACGGCAGGTCGCGGAGCTGCGCGAGGCGCGGGCGCTCGGCCTCACCGCCCGGCCCGTCCTGCTCGGCCCCGTCACCTACCTCCTGCTGGCCAAGCCGGCTCCCGGCGTCCCCGACGACTTCCGGCCGCTCACGCTGCTCGACCGGCTGCTGCCGGTGTACGCGCAGGTCATGGCCGACCTGCGGGCTTCGGGCGCCGAGTGGGTGCAGCTCGACGAGCCCGCCCTCGTCCAGGACCGCACCCCGGCCGAACTGAACGCGGTCGCCCGCGCCTACCGCGAGCTCGGCGGGCTCACCGACCGGCCCCGGCTGCTCGTCGCCTCCTACTTCGACCGGCTCGGCGCCGCGCTGCCCGTCCTGGCGAAGTCCCCCGTCGACGGCCTGGCCCTGGACTTCACCGGCCCCGCCGCCGCCAACCTCGACGACCTCGCCGCGGTCGGCGGGCTGCCGGGCAGGCGACTGGTCGCCGGAGTCGTCGACGGGCGCAACATCTGGATCAACGACTACGAGAAGTCCCTCGCCCTCCTCGGCACCCTGCTGGGGCTCGCCGGGCGGGTCGACGTCGCCGCGTCCTGCTCGCTGCTCCACGTGCCGCTCGACGCCACGGCCGAACGGGGCATCGACCCCCAGGTGGCGCGCTGGCTCGCGTTCGCCCGGCAGAAGGCCGGCGAGATCTTCACCCTCGCCCGCGGTCTGTCCCGGGGCACCGGGGCGATCGCGGCCGAACTCGCCGCCAACCGCGCCGCCCTCGCCTCCCGTTCGACGTCCGCGCTGACCCGCGATCCGGCGGTCCGGGCCAGGGCGGCAGCGGTCAGGGACGCCGACCTCAGGCGCCCCCAGCCGTACGCGCTGCGCGCGGCCGCCCAGCGGACCGGGCTCGGTCTGCCGCCGCTGCCCACGACCTCGATCGGCTCCTTCCCGCAGACCTCCGAACTGCGCGCGGCCCGCGCCGACCTGCGGGCGGGCCGGCTCGACGCGGCCGGATACGAGGCGCGGATCGAGGCCGAGATCCGCGAGGTCGTCGCCTTCCAGGAGCGGACGGGCCTGGACGTGCTCGTCCACGGCGAACCCGAACGCAACGACATGGTGCAGTACTTCGCGGAGCAGCTGACCGGGTACCTCGCCACCCGGCACGGCTGGGTCCAGTCGTACGGCACCCGGTACGTCCGGCCGCCGATCCTGGCCGGGGACGTCTCGCGCCAGGACCCGATGACGGTCCGCTGGACCGCGTACGCGCAGTCCCTGACGCGGCGCCCGGTCAAGGGGATGCTCACCGGGCCGGTCACCATGCTGGCCTGGTCCTTCGTCCGCGACGACCTGCCGCTCGCCGACACCGCCCGGCAGGTCGCCCTGGCGCTGCGCGACGAGGTGGCCGACCTGGAGGCGGCCGGCACCGCCGTCATCCAGGTCGACGAGCCGGCCCTGCGCGAGACGCTTCCGCTGCGGGCGGAGCGGCACGCCGCCTATCTCGACTGGGCGACGGAGGCGTTCCGTCTCACCACGAGCGGCGTCCGGCCGGAGACCCAGGTCCACACCCACATGTGCTACGCCGAATTCGGGGACATCCTGGCGGCGATCGACGATCTCGACGCCGACGTCATCAGCCTGGAGGCCGCCCGCTCCCACATGGCCGTGGCGGGTGAGCTCGCCTCTGCCGCGTACCCGCGCGAGGCGGGCCCGGGCGTCTGGGACATCCACTCCCCGCGCGTGCCGTCCCCGCAGGAGGCGACCGGGCTGCTGCGCGAAGCGCTGAAGGCGATCCCGGCCGAACGCCTCTGGGTCAACCCCGACTGCGGCCTGAAGACGAGGTCCTGGCCGGAGACCCGCGCGTCCCTGGAGAACCTCGTCGCGGCGGCGCGCGAGCTGCGTGCGGAGCTGCCGGGCACCTGACGCCCGGGCGCCCGCCGGATCCCGGGCCGGAGGACCCAAGGTCCTCGTACGAGCCCTCCGGCCCGGGACCCGTACGCCCCGCTTCGGTGCCGTACGACGCCCGGGAGGGTCGTACGGCCCCTCCCGGGTGTCGTACACGGTTCCCGGCCTCCGGGGGTGGCTTCACCTCTCCGGGCGAGCGGCCTGCCCCGGCCGGGGGGCACCGCGGTGAGGCGGCGCGGTTCCCGGCGGAGCGCCGCGCATCATGGGCCGACCTGTTCCAGAGCCGACGGAGAAGCATGACCTCCCCGAGCACCTCTCCGGACGACGGCCCCCTGGTCCGAGCCGGCACCCTGCTGCGTCGTCCGCGGTTGTGGCTGATGCCCACGATCCTCACGGGACTGCTCGCCCTGCTGCTGTCCCTCCTCTACATGGGCGGCGTCGTCAACCCCCAGGGCGACCTGCGGAACCTGCCCATCGGCCTCGTCAACGCCGACCGGGGCGCCCCTCTGCCCGGGCAGCAGCAGAACGTCGGGACGCAGATCAGCCGGGCGATCACCGGCGACCGGAAGAGCGTCGCGGCCGAGTGGCAGACCCTCACCCTCGCCGAGGCGCAGGACCGGCTCGACTCCGGGAAGATCTTCGGTGCGCTCGTCATCCCCGCCGACTTCACCGCGTCGGTCGCCGCGCTCACCACGGCGAACGCGACCACCCGGCCGACGATGACGGTGCTCACCAATCCCGGCAAGGGCAGTCTCGGCTCCTCTCTCGCGAGCCAGATCTCCACGACGGCCGCCCACCAGGCGTCCCGTGCGATCGGCGAGCGTCTCACGGCGGCCTCGACCGGCGCCGCGACGACCTCCACCACCCGGCTGCTGCTCGTCGACCCGGTGGACGTGGTGACCAGGGTCGGCCATCCCCTGGGCGGCCACAGCGGCCTCGGACTGAGCGCGTTCTACTACACACTGCTCCTCGTCCTCGCCGGCTTCCTCGGCGCCAACGTCATCAACAACGCCGTGGACACCTCCCTCGGCTACGCCGACAACGAGATCGGCCCCTGGCACGCCCGCCTGCCCACCGTGC
Organism: Streptomyces sp. JL2001; assembly: GCF_050917515.1. Classification (NCBI taxonomy): domain Bacteria; kingdom Bacillati; phylum Actinomycetota; class Actinomycetes; order Kitasatosporales; family Streptomycetaceae; genus Streptomyces; species Streptomyces sp. JL2001. The sequence continues at coordinate 1,948,289 of NZ_CP169421.1, forward strand.
CGATCAGCCGCACGCAGACGCTGCTGCTGAAGATGGCCATGACCGCCGGCATCACGGTGCTCAGCGTCTCCCTGGTGATGCTCGCCTGTGTCGTGATCCTCGGCATGGACGCGACCCATCTGCCGTTGCTGTGGATCTACTCCTACTGCGCCTCGCTGGCGGTCGGCCTCGGGGTGCAGGCCATCAACGCCGCGTTCGGCGGGGTGGGCCAGCTGGTCTCGATGTTCGTGTTCATCGTCCTCGGCCTGCCGTCGTCAGGCGCCACCGTGCCGCTCGAGGCCGTCCCCGCGTTCTACCGCTTCCTGTCGTACTTCGAACCGATGCGCCAACTCAGTGACGGGGTGCGGGCGATCCTGTACTTCGACGCCCGCGGCGACGCCGGGCTCGGCCGCGCCTGGATCATGATCGCGCTCGGCACCGTCCTGGCCCTGCTGTTCGGCTTCGCGATGACGTCCTACTACGACCGCAAGGGGCTGAAGCGGCTGACACCGCAGCCGGCCTGAACCCCCGGCCGCCCGGCGCGCGTCAGGAGGCTCCGCCGGACGAATGCTTCGCGCCGCCGTTCCCCGAGCCGCCCCTGTTGCCGTTCTCGCCCCCGGCGCCCTTCGACGCCTTCCCCGACGCCTTCTTCGGCTTCCCGGCGCTGTTCGCCGGGGCCGGCGGGTCCGCCGCGTCCACGGCAGGGTGCGGACGCGGCTCCCGGTGGCAGTAGGCCGCGACCCGCTCCTCGCCCCCGGCCGCTGTCGCGAGCCGTCGCCAGGCCGTCGATTCCAGCGTCTCGTCCTGGCCCTTGGCCTGGGTGCTGCCGGCGCCGTCGGCCTTGTCGTCGCCCTGCCCCCGCTGCCCGTTCTTCTCCCGGCCCAGTCCCACCGCGTGGCACAGCGCCTCACGGTTCTCGGCGGGAGGCGGGACCGGGTGCCGGTCCGGTCGGAAGGGGGTGGCCAGGTCCGAGGGTCCCGGCCGGCCGGTCTCCGTGCCCGCGGGGCCGGACGCCCGCTCGTGCGTGGCGGAGTCGGCGGGGCGCGGTGCGGCGGGCGGGTCCAGGAAGCCCGCGGACAGGCCTCCGGTGGCGAGGGCCACACCGCCCAGCGTGAGGCTCGCGAGGAGCCCGGCCACGACGGCCCTGAGGGCGCTTCCCGGGCACCGTGGCGCGGCGGCCGGCGACCAGTCGTCACGACGGCGCGTCGGCACGGAGGTGTGGAGGCCGGCGTCACGGGCTGCCCGGAAGGCGGCACGGGCTCCCTCCTCGGCCGCCCGGCGTGCGAGGGCGCCGCTCGCACGGCCCTCGGTGTCGGCGCGTGCGGGGACTTCACGCTCGGCGGCCTCGCGCGCGGGCCGGAACCGCGTGTCGGCACCGTTCACCGCATCCTTCGCAGGGGCGCCGTCCGCGGTGTCCGGGCTCCCGCTCAACAGTTCCCGGAGAGCCTCCTCCAGCGCCCTGTCCCACGGCTCGTCAGGCATCCGTCACCTCCCCTTCCCCTTTCCCTTCAGTTGACGGGCAAGTCGCTTCAATCCCCGATGTGCCGCGGACCGTACCGCACCGGGACGCTTGCCCAGTACCCGGGCGGAGGTGGCTCCGTCGAGACCGACGACGACGCGCAGCAGCACGGCCTCGGCCTGGTCCGGCGGCAGGCCCGCGATCAGCGCCAACGCGCGTTCCGTGGACAGGGCGTCCAGGGCCTCGACCGCGACGTCGCCGGGGGCGGGAAGCTCCCAGACGTCCTGTTCGAGTGCGGTGGCGCGGGGCCGGGAGCGGGCGCGCCGGAGATGGTCGAGGGCGCGGTGGCGGGCGATGGTCGCGGTCCAGCCGCGGAAGCCCGCGGCGTCGCCCCGGAAGCGGCCGAGGTCACGGGCGATCTCCAGCCACGCTTCGGAGGCCACGTCCTCGGCGTCCTCGCCGACCATGCCCCTCAGGTATCCGAGCAGTCCGGGGTGCACGATCCGGTAGGCCTCCGCGAACGCCTCCTCGTCGCCCCGCTGGGCGCGTTCGACGGCCGAGCCGAGGTCCGGGCCGTGTGCCGCCGGGGGCACGTTCCCCGTTCCCTCGCCCACACGACCCTCTTCACCACACGTACGCGTCCGCGGCTCCGGCCCCACGGTGACACCGGATGACTTTCATCCTGTCAGACCGTCAGCGACCGCCCGTCGCCACCCTGTCGGGGGTGGCGCGGGCCGCGGTGCGGCGCGCCCGCGGTGACCGGCGGCCGTGCACCGTGAGGAAGTAGGTCTGGAGCGACTCCTTGGGGCCGATCTCGAAGCGGTTCACGGTCCGGCCGAGGGGGTTCCACACACGGCCGTCCGGCAACCGGACCCCGACGGGATGCCGGAACAGCTTCCGGAGCAGGTGCTTGGGCGGCAGGTCCACCCAGACCGCCCCGGCCTCCCGCACCAGCACCTCACCGACGTAGGCACCGAGGCCGAGCAACGGCCCCTCGACGTCGGCCCGTCGGCTGGCGCCCTGGCGCAGGCCGTCGATCAGCCGGTCGACCAGGCGCAGGCTCGCCACGGTGTAGTCCAGCGGCAGCCGTGCCCGGCCGGCGACGCGGTCGACGAACTCGGCCGCGTGCCGTCTCATGTCGGCCGCGCACAGCGCGCCTTGCTCGCGGTCCATACGTGAACACCCTCCCCGTCCGCGTGGCGGTCTCGCCACGTGGTCAAGCGGATCCGGGCCGGGAGACATCACGGGGGCGGCGCGTGACCCCGGTCACAGGCGACCTCGAGAGGTGCGGCGGCCACAGGCGACCTCAAGAGGTGCGGCGGCCCCGCTGAGACGGGGCCGGCGGTGGGCGGGCGAGGTTCAGCCCGCCTGCGCGACCGCGGCGAGGCCGCGGATCGTGGAGAGGTCGGCGTACAGGTTCCTGCCGGGGCACTCGGTCGGGTAGGCGTCGCGGTGGCCCGAGATCCGGTTCAGGACGGCCTTCTGCCCCTTCCCGTACAGGCCGTTGTCGGCGGCAGCGGTGAGTTCGGCGGTTCCGGACGCGTCGTGGCCGTACAGGCCGAGCTTCCAGGCGGCGACACCCGCGATCGCGTCGAGCAGCACCGGCGAGGAGACGGCGTCGTTGTGGTCGCCGAGGACGGCGACGCCCGTGGTGTCCGTGTTGAAGCCGTAGGTCTGGGCCCCCACGACGGGCTGGTCGGTGCCGCCCGCCCGGCCCTCGAAGACGGTGCCGCACTTGTCGACGAGGAACGGGTAGCCGATGTCGTTCCAGCCCAGACCCTGCACGTGGTACAGGAAGATCGCGCGGATGAGGTCGGGCGATTCGGCGCAGGCGTAGTCGTTGGTGCCCGCCGTGTGGTGGACGAACACCGCCTTCGTCTCGGCCGAGTACCTCGGCGGGTCGACGACCAGCGACTCGTCCGCGCCCCAGCCGGCACGCGGGGTGACGGCGGGCCGCGGGGCGGCGGTGACCGAGGACTCGGTCGCCGGGGCGGGTGCCGCCTCGTCCGCCGGGCGTCGCGGGCCGGGCGGGACTTTCGCCACACGCACGAGGTCCAGGCGGAGTCCGCCGGGCAGCTGCGCGCCGGGCCGCGCGGTCACCCGCACCTGGACGCCGTCGGACGGTCCGGTCCACAGCGGCTGGGTGCCGGCGCGCAGTGCGGACCCGCCCGCGGCCCCCACCTCGGGCGTCCGGACGTCCGACTCGAGCGCGCGCCATGCCGACCAGACTCCGGTCACCCGGTCCCGGGTGCGGACCTCGGCCGTACCGTCGAGCCGGGCACGCGCATCGGCCCAGGTCAGCCCGACCATGCTGAACGGCCCGGTGGAACGCGCGGACAGCTGCCGCAGCGCGGGGCCGGTACCGGTCAGGGGGATGCCGCGCACATCCTTCCCGGTCGCCGCGGCGGCGGGCGCCGCCCGGGTGGGAGCCGCGGGCTCGGGCGCGGGGGCGGCGCGCACGGAGGTGCTGAGGCCGGCGGAGGCGAGGACGAACGCGGAGGCCGCGGAGACGCGCGCGGCACGACGGAGGAGGTGCGGGATCACTGTGTTCCTTCGGAGTCGGTGGGGGTGCGGGTCTCGGACGCCTCGCCCACGCGCGTCCCGCGTCCGGAGAAACCGGTCGGGTCGGAGCAGGGGACGTGCGGGCCGTCGGCTGCCATGGCGGCCGGGGTTCCGCGAAACCCTGCTCCCCTCACGGAGTTCGGCCCCTGCCGGAACCGCCGGTGTTCCGTCGGGCGCATGGCGGCCCCTTCGCTCGACGGAATGCGCCTGGCTCTGTACACCCTGCGGATCCCTGGATGCCAGGACACGGAACGACCGGACGAAGACCCCCTTTCGGTTGACCGAAACAGCGTCACATGCCCCAATTCTGCCTGGGGTTGACTGAGGTGGATCGTTGGACTAGAAAGCGTTTCCGCCCCACCGGGGCGGTGCTGTCCAGGCACGCCGTCTGCGGTCTCGGTCGAGGTCCGCTTCGTGACCGGTTCCGGAAACGACCCCTCGCCCGGCGTCGCGACGGCACGTCACCCTTCGCCGCGCGTCCCTGGCCGGCCGTGGTGCGCGATGGTCACACCGATGCACCGAACCGAATGACCGAACGAATTCATTGACCGGCGAGGCGGGAGTCCGTTGTGGGAACGTCACTGAGAATGCTTCGCATCGCCCCCGACGAGGCGATGAAGGGCGTCGAGCACCTGGAGAGCCGGTTCTCGAAGCCCCTGGAGAACGACACGTTCCTGGCGGAGCTGGAGTCCGGGATCCTCTGCAGCCTGGGCGAGGACTGGCAGATGGTCAATGTGCTCCTCACCGGCGAGGACTTCCCCGCGACCGGGGACGAGTGCCTGCCCGTCCTCGGTGGCGAGCACGTGGCGACCCTCGGGAGCCCGTTCGACGTCCTCCTGGTCCTGCGCCCCGACCTGGTGCGGAGCGCCTCCGCATACCTCCAGGGCGTGGACACCGGCGCCCTCCTGGAACGGAACAAGGGCAGACTGCGCGTCGTGGGGGGCGCCCCGGACCGGCTGACGGACCAACTGGTGGGGTGCGTCCAGGCGATGAGGCGGTTCTACCTCGACGCGTCCGCGGCGGGCCACGCGGTGGCCAAGCGCATGTACGGCTGATCTCCGGAGGCCCGCACGGCCGGGCGGTACGGGTGCCACCGAAGGGCGGCTCACCCGTGAGGAACCGGAGGGTCTCCGCTCCCGCGGCGAGCGGGCCGAGAGCGGCCGCGGCCCGTCGGCGCGTGGTTCACCGAGGGGTGACCACGATCTCGCGCCCGGTTCAGACACCGGACCAGTTCATCGTGGCGGCCCTTGGCCAGGTTGATTCAGTGACGGTCCATGCGGAACCGTGGCTGGTCGAGACCGGACCTGGCCCCTGTCGGCGGCGGAGGGGATCAGCGGAACTGGTGGGAACGGATGCGGGCCAGCCAGCCGAGGGTGACGGCGATCAGGCCCAGCAGCACGGCGACGTAGGCTCCGCCAAGTCCGTTGCCGGTGCCGAGACCGCCCTTGGCTGTGGCAGCGACCGTCCCGCCGACGGCCGCGGCGATCAGGCCCGTCACGAGGGCGGTCACCGCTCCGTTCCGTCTGGCCCAGGCGGCGACGCGACCCTTGCCGGTGGTGCGTGTCAGGGCCATGCCTCCGCACACCGAGCCGATCAGGCCGGTCAGCGCCGAGAGGGAGGCTCCGATCCGGCCGATGCTCAGGGTGAAGACGTCGGCGGCGACCGGCGTGGCCGACGCGGCGGCGGCGGGTCCGGCCAGCGCGAGAGCGGCGATCAGGACTGCGGCGGCAGCGGAGAGCGAGGAGCGAGTGGACATGGCGTGATGCGTCCCTTCTGGGATGGTCTGCATGGACCGGTCGCCGCGCGGACGACGCCGGCGGTGGCGATGCGATGCCGGGTTGGGGTGGCTGGCCGGGTGGCGTGCAGGCTGTGCCTTACATGCGAGTTCGCCGCGGGCCCCGTCTCGTCGGGCGGTTACGAGCCGGTGGCGGGGCGTAGTGGCGAGCGGGGGGAGAGCGCGCGGACGAGGGCGAGGGTACTGAGGGCGAACATGAGCACGCCCAGGGGGACGTGCAGCGATGCCACGTGGGCGATGCCGAGTGCGACCTGGGCAGAGGCGAGGAGGAGGAAGCCGGTGGAGTACAGGACGGGGCGGGGGGATCCGCCGCCCGGGCGCCAGGCCAGGATCGTGGCGAGCACGTAGAGCATGGCGGCGCCGTACATCACTTTCGATCCGTAGTCGTGCAGTGTGTAGGCGCGGGACGAGGTCAGCAGCAGGCCGGCGGTGGACGCCTGGAAGAACAGGGCCAGGGTCTGCAGCGCTGCCGTGGTCTTGAGGAAGGTTTCGCCGCGAGGCGTGGTGGCGGTCGCCTGTCCGGGCATGGTGGGTGCTTCCTTTCGTCGTGTGCTGCGGTCGGTGAGGCGCCGGGGGTTCGGTCCCTAGCGGGTGAGGGGGATCTCGGAGTCGAGGTGGGTGAGCTTTTCGGGGTTGCGGACGAAGTAGAGGCCGGTGATGCGGGTGTTGTCGACGTGGATGGCCATGACCCCGTCGAGTGCGCCGTCCACGTAGGCGGCGAGCGCGGGGCTGCCGTTGACGACGGTGGGTTCCCAGTTGACGGTGGCCTGGAGCTTGGCGGTGCCGCCGAGGTAGAAGCGGACGATCTTCTCGGCGCCGATGACCGGGTGAAGGGCCGCCTTCTTGAGGCCGCCGCCGTCGCTGAGCAGCACGACGTCGGGGGCGAGGACGTCGAGAAGGTCCTGTGGGTTGCCGGTCTCGATGGCGCGCCGGAACGACTCCAGGGCTGCCTGGGCCTCGCTGGGCGATGCCGTGGTGCGCGGGCGGCGGGCTCCGACGTGCTTGCGGGCGCGGTGCGCGATCTGGCGGACCGCTGCGGGGCTCTTGTCGACGGCCTCACCGATCTCGTCGTAGCCGACCTCGAAGACCTCGCGCAGCACGAACACCGCCCGCTCGGTCGGAGTGAGGCTTTCCAGGACGAGCATCATCGCCATCGACATGCTCTCGGCGAGTTCGACGTCCTCGGTCACGTCCGACGTGGTGATCAGCGGCTCGGGCAGCCACTGGCCGACGTAAGCCTCGCGGCGTCGCTTCATGGTGCGCAGCCGGTTGAGCGCCTGCCGCGTCGTGATCCGCACCAGGTACGCCCGCCGGTCGCTCACCCGCCCGAGGTCCACGGCGGCCCAGCGCAGCCAGGTTTCCTGTAGTACGTCCTCGGCGTCGGCCGCCGTGCCGAGCATCTCGTAGGCGACGGTGAACAGCAGGTTCCGGTGCGCGATGAACGCCTCCGTCGCCAGGTCGGTGGTGTCGTCGGTCATGTCAAGGCCCCACTTCTGGCATGTACGACGGAACGGCTCAGCCACGGGCGGCCTCTCCGCTTCCTGCCGGACCGTTTGTCGTCACGTCGTTCGATTCCGGTGTGCCGGTCAGGCGCTGCCTTCGGGTGGGGAGGCCGAAGGTGGGGTGGGAAGTGGTCCACAGCGACATGCTGAGGATGCCGGCCTTGATCCGCGCGGCCTTCCGGCCGCCCAGATACTTCGGCTTCGCCTGGGCGTCGTGGTCGACCATCTGCAGGATGCCGTCGCGCCGCCCGAGGCTGATGTGGTTGCCCACGTACTCCATCCCGGTCTGCTTGGCCTTGCCGCCGGTCAGGCGGGCCGCGATCGCTGCCGTCGCCTGTCGGCCGGTGTAGCCGGCCGAGGCGCAGGACATGGGAAGGGGAAGGCCGTTGTCACCGAGGGCGTGGGCGCTGTCGCCGACGGCGTACACGTTCGGGTGCGAGACGGAGCGCATGGTGCGGTCGACGACGATCCGGCCGTCGTCGGTGACCTCGAGGCCGGCGGCGGCGGCGATCGGGGCGACCGCGAACCCAGCCGTCCACACGGTCGCGTCGGACGGCAGGGCGGTGCCGTCCGCGCAGAGGACCCGTCCCGCTTCGACGCTTTCCCCGCCGGCGTGCTCCAGGACGGTGATGCCGAGCCGGTCGCAGGCCCGACGCACGTGGTCGCGGGCACCGGCGGACAGTGGAGTGGCCAATGCACCGCGGGCGATCAGCGTCACCGACAAGCCTGGCCGCGACTCGGCGATTTCGGTGGCGGTCTCGATCCCGGTCAGGCCGTCGCCGACGACCACGACCTTCCCGCCCTCGCCGCGCGCATCCAGAGCGTCCAGGCGGTCACGCAGCCGCAGCGCGGAGGGCCGGGCGGCTACGTCGAAGGCGTGCTCTGCGACACCGGGGACACCGTGGTCGGCGCCGTGGCTGCCCAGCGCGTAGACGAGCGTGTCGTAGCCGACCTCACCGTCACCGTCGGTGCCGGCCAGGGCGACGATTCGGCGTTCAAGTTCGATGTCGGTGGCCCGGGCCAGGAGCAGGCGGATCCCGGTTCCCGCGAAGACTTCGGCGAGCCGCGGGGCCTCGATCTCCTGGCCGGCAGCGAGCTGGTGCAGTCGCAGCCGCTGCACGAAGTCCGGCTCGGCGTTCACCACGGTGATCTCGGCATCCGATGGTGCCAGTCGCCGCGCCAGGGTCCCGGCGACGTAGGCCCCGGCGTAACCGGCGCCGAGGACGACGACGCGGTGCTTCGTGCCGTTCTTGTCGGGCATGGCTTCCTCCTCTGTCTCAAGGCGATCGGTCACAAGACACCGGGCCACCGCCGTCTGTGACGTGAAGTGACTCGGATCACCTTCTGCAGTGACCTGATGAGGGGTGAAAGACCAGGGCGAGCGCCTTTGCTCGGCGGACCGGACCCGCCGGCTCAGGGGCATCAATCGTTCTGGCGTTCAGGGCCGTCTTGGACGGAGAGGTCCACCGCCATGCCTTGGCGAACGCGCTGAGCTGGGCGGGACCGTCCTCGCTCGCGCATGGTCTCTACGCTCGCGGCATGAAGATCGACTGGAGCGCGGAATACCTTCGCCTGTTGGATGGCCGTCGTCGGGGGTTCTTCGACCCGGAAGTCATGCGGCGCGCCGGTTTTCCGGTGGAGCGGAGGCTTAGCGAGGCGGACCTGCGGGAGGCGGAGGGGGAGCTCGGATCACGTTTCCGTCCGAGTACCGCGAGCACCTCCTGCGGCAGGGAAACCCCGAAAGGGGTTTCAAGCGGCTGTGGCGCGGCCCGCGGGGCTGGGGCTGGTACGGCGACACCCACACCAACTACGACCTGCTGACTGAGCCGTTCCCGCACCCTGATTCCTACCGCGCCGCCGACGATGACCTCGACGAGCGCGAGCCGCCCCGCGAGGACGCCGAGGCCTGGGAGGAGTGGGACAACGAGTGCGGGGTGCTGGAGGAAGGGAAGACGACCGGCGCGGTGTACATCCAGGAGGGCGGCTGCGGCTTCTCCACCCTCCTCGTCGTCACGGGCCCTCACCGCGGCGAAATGTGGTTCGACGGCCGCGCCACCTGCGACCAGATCCTCCCCCTCAGACGGGCCGGTCGACCCGTGTTCTTCACGGAGTGGGTCGAGCTGGGAATGAGCCTGACCCCGTGGTGAGCCGAGAGGCATACTGAGTCTGTCTACGGCGACGCCCCCGGCTGCGGCCGACGAAACAACGCCGCAGCCGTGCCTTCCCTGACGGCGAGGGCGGATCGGAGGGGCCAGCAGCGCCAGGTCGACGACGCCATTCGCGTCGCAATCCTGCCGCCTGAGCCGGACGACCGGCGCCAACCGCCGTGTCTCCACTGCGCCACGCCGGATGAGTGCTCCTGTATCCACGTTGAGCACCTCTTCGCCCGCATGAAGACCTGGAAAATCCTCCGCGACTGCCGCCTCGAAGGCGACGGCCTCCACCACGCCATGCTCGGCATCGCACGGATGCACCACCTCGCCCTCACCGAGTAGGCAAGCGGGGCGCATGACCACCGAGAACGCCCGAGGCGACTTGGAGATCATTTACGGGACAGCCTTAGGGGCCCGTCAACGCCAGGACCGGGTCTCTATGCCGCCGCTCGAGACGCGTTCAGGGGTGGGCAGCTGACGAAGGAGAATCCGCTTGTCTGCCAGTACGCCGCATCACGGAAGACCAGCAGGCCGGACACGCGGATGACGGTCGCCCGGTAGCTGCCGCCGTTGAAACTGGTGCACCTGGCATACCAGCCGTTTCGTGCTTATGCGAGGCTCCTGGCAGCACGGTGGATTTTGGTCGTGCCACCGTCCACCAGGAGCTTCGTCGTTGCGTAGGAGCGTCCAACTCGTGCCCACTATCGCCAGGTCAGAAAAGGCTCACTGGAAATCTTCCGCCGGAACGGAATGAATGGATGAATGTACGCCCGGGCGGATCGCGGCGGCGGAAACGCCGTTAGGACCATCCCTCGGAACCGTATTCACACACGACTTTCGTCGTGCCCGACATCTTGCAGACTTCGAGCCACACACGCGTCTGCTCCGGGAGGTCACCGGTCTGCCAGCCCGTGCAATAGTTTGCAGTGTGACCTGCAGTGCTGGCGGTACGAATGACCCTACCGGTGTCTCGATTGGTCAGCCACGCCTTTATGGAATACCCATCGCTGGCCAGGTCGCAAGCTTTCAGCGCGTCACCGGGCGTGCTTCCGATCGGATCGGCATTGAACCATCCATACCCCGCAGTGGCGCAGTAGTCGAACGGGCACTGCAGAACGTGGACGGTGATATTCATACTTGCTTGCGCCGGAGCCGTGGCGAACATCGTTATCCCCACGGCCGCTGCTGTCGCCGTGAATGCACTCCTGGCAAAACGCGGCATCCGCATCACATTTCCCCTCTCTGTTGATCCGCTTGGACCGAGTGTCGCCTGAAAGCGGTCCTTTTTCCGCTTTTGCTCACGCCGGTATCTCACTGGGTGGATTGCCGCGAGCGCGTTCAAGTTACAGCGTGTGGAAGACAGATAGTTGGCATGGAGTCCGCAGCAACTATGCAATGCGTCTCAACGTGTGTGGTGCGGGGTTCTGCCCGGGGAAGGCCTTCTGCACGCTTCGAAGCGCTTGAGCCCTTTCCGACCTCACGTTGAGACGCAGTGAAGGACGACGACCGCCTTCACCACGACCGGGATCCGGTTCGTGCTGCGGTGAAGCTCCGGAGGGGGCCAGCCCTTGAGGGTGGCCATGGCGCGTTCGCCGAGGCAGCGGATCTTGGCGCGGGTGGTGTCGTGACGACAATTCCGTCGCGTCCCCCATTCCAGCGCCCTCTGAACGCACCAATGGTCACGGCGAGTCGTCCTCGGGCGGCGCTGGCGCAGCGTCTCAGAGTCGGGGCGCGCCGGCGAGCGACCGATTGCGGTGCTCGCGCGGCGACATCCCGTACGCGGCGCGGAAGGCACGGGTGAAGTCGGAGGCTCGGGGGAATCCCCAGCGGGCCGCGATCGCGTGGATCGGGGTGGCGAGCAACGCGGGGTCCGCGAGATCGCGGCGGGCCTGTTCCAGGCGGCGGGCACGGATCCAGGCGGCGAGCGTCTCGCCGCCGGACTGCTGGGTGAACACGCGGTGGAGGTGGCTGAGCGAGACGTGGTGCGCGGCGGCGATGGTGGAGGGGGTCAGCTCGGGGTCGTGCAGGCGCTGGTGGACGAAAGCCCGGACGCCCTCGACCAGGACCTGCTGCCGGGTCTCGGGCGCCAGCGCGGCCTCGGCCTCCAGCGTGTGGGCCAGCCAGGCCGACACCAGGTCGAGCACGGTCGCCCCGAGGCGGGGCGCGTCGGACGGACGCAGGACGTCGGCCTGCCCGCCCAGGCCGAGGAGGAAGTCCGCGAGCAGCGCGCCCATGCCCTCTCGTGCCGAGAGGCCGATGCCGCCCAGGTCCCGCAGCTGCCACGGCGGTATGGGAAGCAGCGCTCTCGGAAAGTCGACGGCGACGCCCGAGACGGGGCGGCACTCCCCGGTGTGCGGGCAGCGCAGCTCCTGCGGCCGGAGCTCGAACGGCTGCGAGCTGTCGACGAGATGGATGTCGAGGGGGCCGAGCAGGGTCGTCCGGTCGGCACCGTGGGTCAGCGTCATCGCCCCGTCGAGCAAGAGCGTCACGTGGTAGCACTCCAGATCGTCGTTGCGCGCTGTACGCGCCGACCGCCAGAAGCGCGCCGGTGCGAACGACGTATTCATCACGGTCACCGCACCCAGCTCCATGTGCCGCAACTCCGCCCGGAAGTCTGCCGCGTGAACGCTGACGACATCGGCGGCACGGGATTGGACGAGCATGTCCCGCCAACAGTCGAACCTTCCCTCCACGGGCACGTCCTCGGTCCGGAACACAGTTCCGATCATCGCAGTGATCCTCCGCTCGCCCGTCGGGTTTGGTCTCGTCCCGCAGAAGGTGCAAGGGGCCGGGGACGCGATAGCCGCCGAGATCCTCCCATGTCACTCGGGTGTCCTGACGAGCTCGTGCACGGTTGGCGGTACGACGCCGGATCGTGATCGCTGATCATGTTCGTTTGGTGGGGAACGGACCTCGTGCAGCGATCAACAGCGATCGGCGGATCACGGGACTGTCGGTCGAGGTGATCCCCGAACTCGTCTCCCGGGTAGGTCCGTTATGGCACGCGCGACACCAGGCGAGACTGGAGTCCAGGCCGCGGAAGCGGGTCGTCGACGCTGGCGTGAAGCACCGGCTGGTCTTCATCGACCGGCTCCTGGCCACCCTCGTCCACCTTCCCCACGGTGCTACTCACGACGTGCCGGCCTGCTGGTTCAGCGTCGACCGCTCCACGGTCACCCGGGCGATCGGAGGTCACCCTCCACGGCGAAGCCGCCGAAGACAGACGTCTCGACGAGATCGAAGCAGCCCGCCAGAAGCGCATCCACTGGGAAGCCGCCATGGAGGAAGCGCGCGCCCAGTACGCCGAGGCGTATCGCGTCGAGGCACTTCGAGGCGCAGGAAGCGGCATGGCGCCACGCCTTCCGATTCGCGGAGTACGTCAGCACCTCAACGTGCCTACGTGCAAATCCATTCGGCGGCCGTCAATCACACATGACGACCCATCAGAAACCGGGCCGTTCGCGCGCCAAACGTGCGTCATGTGCGTTGAGCACGCGTCGAGATATCGCCCCTAAGGCATGCAACGCCCATAACGCACACTCGAAGAACCCTCAGGTCACGCGTCCTTCTTCAGCGGCTCCAGGATCGCCACGCACTCCACGTGGTGGGTCATCGGGAACAGGTCGAACGCGCGCAGCGTGCGGACCCGGTAGCCGCCCTCCTTGAAGTAGGCGAGGTCGCGGGCCAGGGCCGCCGGGTCGCAGGCGACGTAGGCGATGCGGCGGGCGCCGAGGCCCGCGAGGTGCTTGACCGTCTGCTTGCCGGCGCCGGCGCGCGGGGGGTCCAGGACGATGAGGTCGACGTCGGTGATGCCGGTGCGCGGCAGGACCGACTCGACCTTGCCCTGTTCGATGCGGACGCGCGGGAAGTCGGCCAGGTTGTGGCGGGCGTCCTCCACCGCGCGCTTGCCGGACTCGATGCCGAGGACCGCGCCCTGGTCGCCGACCCGGTCCGCGAGGGCGCCCGCGAAGAGGCCGACGCCGCAGTAGAGGTCGAGGGCGGTGTCGCCCTTGCGCGGGAGGAGGCCCTGCATGACGGCCTTCATGAGCGTGTCGGCGGCCTTCGGGTGGACCTGCCAGAAGCCGCCGCTGCCCACGCGGTGGGTGCGGTCGTCGGCGCGCTCGCGGACGAAGGCGCGGCCGTGGACGCGGTGGACGCCGCCGTCCTTCTCGTCCACGCGCATGACCGAAACGGGCTTGTCGAGCTCCACCAGGGGGAGGCGCGCGCCGGGGCGAGGGGTGAGGATCACCTGGCGGTCGCCGGAACCGGAGGCCGCGATCGCCTCGATGGAGGCCATGCCCTCCCAGTTCCGCTTCTCGATGCCGAGCTCGGAGACGCCCTCGGCCGCGATCATGCAGCGGTCGATCACCTCGACCTCGTGCGAGCGGTGACGGCGCAGGCCCGCGTGGCCCTCGGTGTCGACCGCGTACTGCACGCGGGTGCGCCACTGCGGGACCTCGCCCGCCGGGAGCTTGTCGCCCTCGGCCGGCATGACGGTGCCGTCCCAGCCGGCCTCCTCGGGGGTGAGCCCGGCGAGGCGCTGGAGCTGTTCGGCGATGACCTCGCCCTTGAGCCGGCGCTGGGCGCCGGGCTTGGCGTGCTGCCAGTCGCAGCCGCCGCACTTGCCCGGCCCGGCGAAGGGGCAGGGCGCCTCGACCCGGTCCTTGGAGGCTTCGAGGACGGTGACGGCGTCCGCCCGCAGGAAGCGGGAGGTCTCCTCGCCCTCGGTGACGCGGGCGACGATCCGCTCGCCCGGCAGGGCGTGGCGGACGAAGAGGACGCGGCCTTCCTCGGTGCGGGCGATGCAGTGGCCACCGTGTGCGACGGGGCCGACCTCGACCTCGTACTCCTCCCCGACGAGCGACGACTCAGATGCGTTCTGCATGACGGGGAGACTCCAGAGAATGAGAGAGGTGGGCTGCCGCAGCGGCAGCCCACCAGTCTACGTGCCCGTGAGGACGGATTCGTCCTCAGCTCTTGGCGGTCGGCTCCTTGGCCCGCTTCTCGACGGGGCCGCGGCGCACGGATCCCGGCGCGTTCCAGTCCTGGCGCTTCCTCGCCCGCTTCTTCGCGGCCTCGGAGGACTGGAGCTGGTAGGGCACCGAGGTCACCATGACGCCGGGGGTGAACAGCAGCCGGCCCTTGAGCCGCAGGGCGCTCTGGTTGTGCAGCAGGTGCTCGTACCAGTGACCGACGACGTACTCCGGGATGTACACGGAGACGGCGTCGCGCGGGCTCTCCCGGCGGATGCTCTTGACGTACTCGATGACCGGGCGGGTGATCTCGCGGTACGGCGAGTCGAGGATCTTGAGCGGGACGTTGATGCCGCGCCGCTCCCACTCCTCCTTGAGCGCCTTGGTCTCGGCCGGGTCGACGTTGACGCTCAGCGCCTCCAGCTCGTGGGCGTGCAGCAGCTTGGCGTAGGCGAGCGCCCGCAGCGTCGGCTTGTGCAGCTTGGAGACCAGGACGACGGAGCGGACCCGGGAGGGGCGGACGTACTCGTCCGGGCGTTCCTCGGCCGCCGCGATCTCCTCGGCCACACGGTCGTAGTGGCGGCGGATCGCCGTCATCGTCCCGTAGAAGATCACCATGCCGAGCAGCGCGACCCAGGCGCCGTGGGTGAACTTGGTGGCGAGGACGACGACCAGGACGAGGCCGGTGAAGAAGGCGCCGAAGGTGTTGATCGCACGGGAGCGGATCATGTGCCGGCGCTTGGCCTGGTCCTTCTCGCTCCGCAGGTGGCGGTTCCAGTGCCGCACCATGCCGATCTGGCTGAGGGTGAAGGAGACGAACACGCCGACGATGTAGAGCTGGATGAGCTTGGTCGAGTCGGCTCCGTAGAGCCACACGAGCAGCGCGGCGGCGCCGGCCAGCAGGACGATTCCGTTGGAGAACGCGAGGCGGTCGCCGCGGGTGTGCAGCTGCCGGGGCAGGTACCGGTCCTGGGCGAGGATCGAGCCGAGGAGCGGGAAGCCGTTGTACGCCGTGTTGGCGGCCAGGAAGAGGACGAGGGCCGTGGCCGCGGCGAGGACGACGAAGAGGAAGGTGCCGTCGCCGAAGACGGCGGCGGCCACCTGGGAGATGACCGGGTCCTGGACGTAACTCTCGCCGACCGGGACGCCGTTCAGCAGCAGGTCCTGGGCGGGCTTCTCGGCCATCCGCACGTCGGTGGCCATGGCCAGGAAGATGATGCCGCAGAACATGGTGACGGCCAGGCCGCCCATGAGGGCGAGGGTGGTGGCCGCGTTCCTCGACTTCGGCTTGCGGAAGGCGGGGACGCCGTTGGAGATCGCTTCGACGCCGGTGAGGGCGGCACAGCCGGAGGAGAAGGCGCGCAGCAGCAGGAAGACCAGCGCGAAGCCGGCGAGGCCCTGGTGCTCGGGCTTGATCTCGAAGTCCGCGGTGGGGGCCTGCATGGTGTCGCCGAGGACGATCCCCCGGTAGGCGCCCCAGGCGATCATGATGAAGACGCCGGCGACGAAGACGTACGTCGGGATGGCGAAGAGGCTGCCCGACTCCTTCACTCCGCGGAGGTTCATCAGGGTCAGCAGCACGATGACGGCGACCGCGCAGAGCACCTTGTGCTCGACGACGAAGGGGACGGCCGAGCCGAGGTTCTCGATGCCCGAGGAGATGGAGACGGCGACGGTCAGGACGTAGTCGACGAGCAGCGCGCTGGCGACGGTGAGTCCGGCCTTCGGGCCGAGGTTGGTGGTGGCGACCTCGTAGTCGCCGCCGCCGCTCGGGTAGGCGTGGACGTTCTGCCGGTACGAGGCGACGACGGTGAACATCAGGACGACGACGGCCAGCGCGATCCACGGGCTGAAGTGGTACGCCGACAGGCCCGCGATGGAGAGGACGAGCAGCACCTCGCCGGGTGCGTACGCCACCGAGGAGAGCGGGTCGGAGGCGAAGACGGGGAGCGCGATGCGCTTCGGGAGAAGTGTTTCCCCGAGCTTGTCGCTGCGCAGGGCCCGCCCGATGAGGATTCGTTTGGGCACGTCGGTCAGTTTGGGCACGCAGAGGATCGTAAGCGTTCGAAAACCGCCACGCCCACCGGCACCCCCGATCCGCACCGAATCTCCCTGCGTACCACCTCGGATGAGGTCGCGGTAGGCGTTGCCGCATAAGCTCGGAGCGGGCAGCACGGCAGGGCGTTGCCCGCCGTGGCCCGGGCCAGACGGGTGAGGAAAGTTGTGAGCAGGGTGTATTCGCAGGTCAGCAGGGCGATCAGGAGTGCGGGGTAAGGGGACGTGCACATCGTCATCATGGGCTGCGGGCGAGTGGGAGCCGCTCTCGCGCAGACCCTGGAACAGCAGGGCCACACCGTCGCGGTCGTCGACCAGGACCCGACGGCTTTCCGCCGTCTGGGCTCCGGCTTCGGCGGACGCCGCGTCACGGGCGTGGGCTTCGATCAGGACACGCTGCGCGAGGCGGGGATCGAGGAGGCCGGCGCCTTCGCCGCGGTGAGCAGCGGCGACAACTCCAACATCATCGCCGCGCGGGTCGCGCGCGAGATGTTCGGCATCGAGAACGTGGCCGCGCGGATCTACGACCCGCGGCGCGCCGAGGTCTACCAGCGGCTCGGCATCCCGACCGTGGCGACCGTCCGCTGGACCGCCGACCAGATGCTGCGGCGGCTGCTGCCGTCCGGCGCGGAGCCGCTGTGGAGCGACCCGAGCGGGGGCGTCCAGCTGGCCGAGGTGCACACCTCGCCCGCGTGGATCGGTCACAAGGTCAGCCGCCTGCAGGACGAGACGGGGGTGCGCGTGGCGTTCCTCACCCGGCTGGGCGAAGCGATTCTCCCGTCCTCGCAGACGGTGCTGCAGGAGGGCGACCTCGTGCACGTGATGATGCGTACGGACGAGATCGCGAAGGTCGAGGCGGCCTTCGCCGAGGGTCCTGAGGAGGGCGGTCACTGATGCGTGTCGCTATTGCGGGCGCGGGTGCGGTGGGCCGTTCCATCGCGGGCGAGCTCCTGGAGAACGGCCACGAGATCCTGCTGATCGACAAGGCGCCCACCGCCATCTCGGTGGAGCGGGTGCCGCAGGCGGAGTGGCTGCTCGCCGACGCCTGTGAGATCACGTCTCTGGACGAGGCGGCGCTGCAGCGCTGCAACGTGGTGATCGCGGCCACGGGTGACGACAAGGTGAACCTGGTCGTCTCGCTGCTGGCGAAGACCGAGTACGGCGTGCCGCGCGTGGTCGCCCGGGTGAACAACCCCAAGAACGAGTGGCTCTTCAACGAGTCCTGGGGTGTGGACGTCGCCGTCTCGACGCCGCGTCTGATGTCGGCCCTGGTGGAGGAGGCGGTGAGCGTCGGCGACCTGGTCCGGCTGCTGCGCTTCAGCCACGGCGACGCCAACCTGGTGGAGCTGACCCTGCCGCCGGAGTCCGCGGTCGCGGGGACGTCGGTGGGCGACGTGGCCTGGCCGCAGGACACCTCGCTGGTGACCATCATCCGCGGCTCCCGGGTGCTGACCCCGAGCCCGGAGGAGACGCTGGAGGCGGGCGACGAGCTGCTGTTCGTGGCCGCGCAGGCCCGCGAGGAGCAGCTGGAGGACCTGCTGTCGGTCCGCCGCGGCGAGGAGTCGTCAGCCGGCTGACGCGGGCGGAGGCCGGCCCCGGGCGGGGCCACGGCCACGGTCTCGGCGAGCGGCTCAGTCTCCGGGAAGAACGAAGGGGCTGTGCGGAAGCAGAATCGCTTCCGCACAGCCCCTTCGCCGTCACGGCCCCCGGCCGCGCCAGGGGTCACGAGCGGGCGGCTACGCCTCCGGGCGCTGCGCCGCCTCGGCCTTGCGGGCCTTCTCGGCCTCCTCCTCCGCCTCCAACTCGGCGAAGACGTCGATCGGCGGCGGCGCCTTGGCGAGGAAGACCCAGGTGAGGTAGACGGCCAGCAGGAAGGGCGGGATCTTCAGCGCGACCAGCACCCAGCCGAACTTGGTCGTGTCGGCCCACCAGTACATCGGGAAGAGGATCGCGCACTTGCCGAGCAGGATCAGGCCCCACGCCCAGCTCGCCTTGGCGTACGCCTTCTTGCGGCCCGGGTTGCGGGTGCGCCAGGAGAGGTTCTCCTTGAAGACCGGCCCGAGGATGAGACCGATGAGCGGCACGCCGGCGAGCGTGGTGATGATGTAGGCGAGGGCGAGGCCCAGCGTGTACAGCATGCCCGGCAGGTAGAAGTCCTTCGCGTTGCCGGTCATCATCGCGAAGACCACACCGAAGGCGACGCCGAAGACACCGCTGAAGGCGTGCTTCACGGTGTCCCGGCGGATCAGCCGGACCACGACGAGGGCCAGCGAGACCGCGAGCGCCGCGATCGCCGAGATGTGCAGGTCCTTGTTGATCGTGAAGATCGTCACGAACAGCAGGCCGGGCACGACTGTCTCGACCATGCCGCGCACGCCGCCGAAGGCCTCGAACAGCGCGGCCTCGGTGACCTCCTTCGAGGCCTGGGCGTCCTTGGCGTCCTGCGCCGCCTGATCGGTGGTCGGCTTGTCGAGGGACGTCACCGGCTACTCCTGTCCGAGCGGTCGGAGCTCGTATTTGGGATTGAAGAGGACCCGCCGGCCGTGGCTCATGGAGATCCGGCCGGAGGCGATGAGCTTGCGGCCCGGTTCGATGCCCACGATGGACCGCCTGCCCAGCCACACCACGTCCAGCGGGGCCGTGCCGTCGAACAGCTCGGCCTCCAGCGCGGGCACGCCGGCCCGCGGCCGCAGGGTGACCGTGCGCAAGGTACCAGTCACCTTGACCACCTGGCGGTCGGAACAGTCGGAGATACGCGTGCACCCCGACGCCTGGGCGTCCTCCTGGAGCTCTTCGGACTCCAGTTCCTCCTGGGAGGTGGACAGCCGGTCGAGCATCCGCCGGAAGCGCCCGGCCGGCTTCTCTGTACGCGGTGCAGCACTCATACAGAAAGCGTACCGGCCCCCCTCCCCCCGGGAACCGGCCGCTTCCCGGGGCTCTCCCGCCCTCGGGTCCGGTCTCGGTCCCGCCCCGGGACGGTCGCCGGACCGGTGGCCGGACGGGCCGCCGCCGCGGCGTTCGCATCAGCGCTCGAAGCGGTAGCCCATGCCCGGTTCGGTGACGAAGTGACGCGGGTGCGAGGGGTCGGCCTCCAGCTTGCGCCGCAGCTGGGCCATGTAGACGCGCAGGTAGTTCGTCTCGGTGCCGTACGAGGGCCCCCAGACCTCCTGGAGGAGCTGCTTCTGGCTGACCAGACGGCCGCTGTTGCGGACGAGGACCTCCAGCAGGTGCCACTCCGTGGGGGTGAGCCGGACGTCCCGCCCGTCGCGGTGGACCTTCTTGGCCGCGAGGTCGACGGTGAAGCCTGCCGTCTCGACGAGGACGACGCCGTCCTCGGCGCCGCCGACCGGTTCGGCCCGCCGCACGGCGGCACGCAGCCGGGCCAGCAGCTCGTCCATGCCGAAGGGCTTGGTGACGTAGTCGTCGGCGCCCGCGTCGAGCGCCTCGACCTTCTCGTCGGAGGTCTGCCGGGCCGAGAGCACCAGGATCGGCACCCGGGTCCAGCCACGCAGCCCCTTGATGACCTCGACCCCGTCGATGTCGGGCAGCCCCAGGTCGAGGACGACCACGTCGGGATGGCGCTCGGCGGCGAGCCGGAGGGCGGTCGCGCCGTCGGGCGCCGCGTCCACCTCGTACTTCCGCGCCTTGAGGTTGATCACCAGCGCGCGGACGATCTGCGGCTCGTCGTCGACGACGAGAACCCGGGTCATCGAAGCAGTCCTTCTCTCTGTGTGGCTCTCGGTGGGGCGGTGCGGGGGGGCGGGTCAGGGTGCGGCCCGGGCGGGCAGCTCCGGGGCGGCGGCCGGCGGCCGTCCGCGTACGGCCCTGAGGGTCAGGGTCATCGTCAGGCCCCCGCCCGGGGTGTCGTCGGCCGTGACGGTGCCCCCCATCGCCTCGACGAAGCCCCGGGCGACGGCGAGGCCGAGGCCGACGCCGGAGCCGCGCGGTGCGTCCCCGAAGCGCTGGAACGGCTCGAAGATGCCGTCCTTGTCCTCGTCGGGCACTCCCGGCCCGCGGTCCACGACCCGCAGTTCGACCCGGTCGCCCAGCACGCTGGCGGCGACGACGACCGGCACCTCGGGCGGGCTGTACTTGACGGCGTTCTCGACGATGTTGGCGACCGCCCGCTCCAGGAGTCCTTTGTCGACCTCGACCATCGGCAGGCTCTCGGGGACGTCCAGCTCCGCGCTGCCGTCCGGGACTCCGCCGAGCGCCATGGGCACGACCTCGTCCAGGTCGACGGCGCGGATCAGCGGGGTGACGGTGCCGGTCTGGAGGCGGGACATGTCGAGGAGGTTCCCCACGAGGTGGTCGAGCCGGTCGGAGCCGTCCTCGATGCCGGCCAGGAGCTCGGCCCGGTCCGCCTCGGACCATTCGACGTCGTCGGAACGCAGCGAGGAGACGGCGGCCTTGATCGCGGCGAGCGGGGTGCGCAGGTCGTGGCTGACGGCGGCCAGCAGCGAGGTGCGGATCTTGTTGCCCTCGGCGAGCTTCCGCGCCTCCTCGGCCTCTCCGACGAGTCGCTGCCGGTCGAGGACGACCGCGGCCTGCGCCGCGAAGGCGCCGAGCACCCGCCGGTCCTCGGCGGGCAGGGCCCGGCCGGTGAGGACGAGCGCCAGGTGCTCGCCCACGGGCATGTCCACGTCCGCGTCCTCGGGGCGGACGGCGGGCCGGGTGCCCACGCTCGCCGCGCAGGTCCACGGGTCGACGTCGCTCGCCCGTTCCAGCAGGGCGACCGACTCCATCGAGAAGGTCTCCCGGCCCCGCTCCAGGAGGGCCTCCAGGCTCGACTCCCCGCGCAGCACGCTGCCGGCGAGATAGGAGAGCACCTCGGACTCGGCGCGCAGGCGGGCGGCCTGGTGCGTGCGCCGGGCGGCGAGGTCGACCACCGAGGCCACCGACACGGCGACACCGAAGAAGACGGCGATGGCGACGATGTTCCTGGGGTCGGCGATCGTGATCCGGTGCACCGGCGGGGTGAAGAACCAGTTCAGCAGGAAGGAGCCGAAGATCACCGAGGCCAGGGCCGGCAGCAGCCCGCCCAGCAGTGCGGCGGCCACGGCGAGGCCCAGGAACAGCAGCATGTCGTTGGCCAGGCCGAGATCGGCGTCGACATGCGTGAGGAGGAGGCTGAGCAGCGCCGGACCGCCGACGCCGACGACCCAGCCCCAGATGATCCGGGGGCGGCCGAGGCGGGCGCCGCGGGTGACGGGCAGCCCGCGCCCCTTGGCGACCTCCTCGTGGGTGACGATGTGGACGTCGAGGTCGGGTCCCGACTCGCGGGCGACGGTCTGGCCGACGCCGGGGCCGAACACGTACTGCCAGGTCTTGCGGCGGCTGGAGCCGAGGACGATCTGGGTGGCGTTGACGCCCCGGGCGAACTCCAGCAGGCCCGAGGGGATGTCGTCGCCGATGACGTGGTGGAACGTTCCGCCGAGGTCCTCCGCAAGGGTGCGCTGCACCGCCAGCTCCTTGGGCGAGGCGGCCGTGAGCCCGTCGCTGCGCGCGATGTACACGGCGAGCACCTCACCGCCCGCGCCCTTCTCGGCGAGGCGGGCGGCGCGCCGGATGAGGGTGCGGCCCTCGGGACCGCCGGTGAGACCGACGACGATCCGCTCGCGGGCCTGCCAGGTGGAGCGGATGTTGTGCTCGCCCCGGTACTGCCGGAGGTACTCGTCGACCCGGTCGGCGGTCCACAGCAGGGCGAGTTCGCGCAGCGCGGTCAGGTTGCCGGGCCGGAAGTAGTTCGACAGCGAGGCGTCGATGCGGTCGGGTTTGTATATGTTCCCGTGCGCCATGCGGCGGCGCAGCGCCTCGGGCGACATGTCGACCAGCTCGATCTGGTCCGCGCGGCGGACGACCTCGTCGGGCACCGTCTCGCGCTGGCGCACCCCGGTGATCGACTCCACGACGTCGCCGAGTGACTCCAGGTGCTGGATGTTGACGGTCGATATGACGTCGACTCCGGCGGCGAGCAGCTCCTCGACGTCCTGCCAGCGCTTGCCGTTGCGGGAGCCGGGCACGTTCGTGTGGGCGAGTTCGTCCACGAGGGCGACGGCGGGCCGCCGGGCCAGCACCGCGTCCACGTCCATCTCGGTGAAGGCGGCGCCCCGGTGGGTCAGGGAGCGGCGCGGTACCTGCTCCAGCCCGTGCAGCATGACCTCGGTGCGCGGGCGGTCGTGGTGCTCGACGAAGGCGACGACGCAGTCCGTGCCGCGCTCGACGCGCCGGTGTCCCTCGGAGAGCATCGCGTACGTCTTGCCGACGCCCGGGGCAGCACCGAGGTAGATCCGTAGCTTGCCGCGTCCACCCATGGCTCGACCATACGTCCGGGGAATCGGACATTCTGTACGGGCGTGGGGTGCGTGGAGCCGTATTGACGGGATTCTGATGCGCGTGGACGCGGGGCCCGGGGAATCCCGCTGGATATTCTCGGCGGAAACCTCTCGCGGGTGTCGAAATCCCCGGGCCGGCTTCGACCTGTCCGTGCATCCGGGCCCTACGGGCCCCACGACAGACACGAGGAGCACACCGTGAAGTACATGCTGCTGATGCAGTTCAGCTCGCAGACGCTGGACGCGCCGGCGATCGGCGAGTGGCGGCCGGAGGAGATCCAGGCGCACATCGGGTTCATGAGGACCACGAACGAGAAGCTCGCCGCCGCCGGTGAGCTGGTCGACGCCCAGGGTCTGGCGATGCCGGACACCGCGAGGATCGTGCGGGCGGCGGGCGACGGGTCGCCGCTGGTCACCGAGGGTCCGTTCGCGGAGACCAAGGAGTTCCTGGCCGGCTGGTGGATCGTGGACGTGGAGACGCCGGAGCGGGCCGTCGCCATCGCGGCCGAGGTCTCGACCGCGCCCGGCCCGGGCGGGGCACCGCTGAACATGCCGATCGAGGTCCGCGAGGTCATGTCCGCGCCTCCGACGGAGCTGTGAGCACCGAGCACCGGATCGACGACCTGCTGCGCCCGCTGGCGCCGCAGGTCGTCGGCGTGCTCACGCGCCGGTACGGGGACTTCGACGCGGCCGAGGACGCGGTGCAGGAGGCGCTGGCCGACGCGGCGGCCCAGTGGCCGGAACAGGGGGTTCCGGGCAATCCGCGCGGCTGGCTGATCCAGGTGGCCGCGCGCCGGATGGCCGATCTGGTCCGCGCCGAGCAGGCGCGTCGGCGCCGGGAGGACCGGGCGGCCGGTCTGGAGCCGGCGGACCGGTGGGCCGCGCCCGCGGCGGACGCGGACGACGCGGCGGGCCGGGACGACACCCTCACGCTGCTCTTCCTGTGCTGCCATCCGGCGCTCTCGCGGGCGTCCGCCGTCGCCCTCACGCTGCGGTCGGTGGGCGGGCTGACCACCGGCGAGATCGCGCGGGCCTTCCTGGTGCCGGAGGCGACCATGGGCCAGCGGATCTCCCGGGCGAAGCAGCGGATCAAGTCGTCCGGCGTGCCGTTCGGCATGCCGGAGGAGAAGGACCGGGCGGCGCGGCTCGCGGCCGTCCTGCACGTCCTGTACCTGATCTTCAACGAGGGGTACGCGACGAGCGACGGGGCCGAACTGCGCCGGGTGGAGCTGTCGGCCGAGGCGATCCGGCTGACGCGCACCGTGCACGCGACGCTGCCCGACGACAGCGAGGTCGCGGGCCTGCTGGCGTTGATGCTGCTCACCAACGCACGGGGCGCGGCCCGCACGGGCCCCTCCGGCGAGCTGATCCCGCTCGCGGACCAGGACCGCTCGCGGTGGGACGCGGCGGCGATCGCCGAGGGCGTGGCCCTGGTCACCGCCGCGTTGCCCCGGGGGCCGGTGGGGCCCTACCAGGTGCAGGCCGCGATCGCGGCGGTGCACGACGAGGCGCCGACGGCGCGGGAGACGGACTGGCCGCAGATCCTGGCGCTCTACGGGGTCCTGGAGCAGGTCTCGCCCAGCCCGGTCGTGTCCCTCAACCGCGCGGTCGCGGTGGCGATGGTCCACGGCCCGGCCGCGGGCCTGGAGATCGTGGACGAGCTGACCGGGCGGGGCGAGCTGAAGGACCACTACCGGGTCCATGTGGTGCGTGCCCATCTGCTGGAGCGCGCGGGGGAACCGGAGGCGGCCCGGCAGGAGTACCTGCGTGCGGCGGCCCGCACGGCGAGCGTGCCGGAACACCACTACCTGACGCTGCGGGCGTCGGCACTGGGGACACGGCAGGGTCCCTGAGGTCGTGCGGCCCCCTGAGGCCCGTGCCGGTGCGCACCCCCTCCTGCGGGCCGGAGGCCCGGGGGGCCCGGGGGGCCTGGGAGCCCCGGGGGGCCGGGGGCCAGGGGCCCGGGGGCCTGGGAGCCCCGGGCTCACGGACCCTAGTGCTCGATGATCTCGCCGTCGCCGAGTTCGAGGACCCGGTCCGCCAGGCCCAGCAGCTGCGGGTCGTGGGTGGCCACCAGCGCCGTGACGCCCTCGCTGCGCACCACGGCGCGCAGCAGCTCCATCACCGCGAGTCCGGTCTCCGCGTCCAGCTGGCCCGTCGGCTCGTCGGCGATCAGCAGGGCCGGCCTGTTGGCGAGGGCGCGGGCGATGGCGACGCGCTGCTGCTGGCCGCCGGACAGCTCGCCGGGCCGCTGGGCCGCGTGGTCAGCGAGGCCCACCAGGGCGAGCAGCAGGGCGACCCGCTCCTCACGCTCCCTGGGATCGGCCTTCCGCAGGCGCAGCGGGACGCCCACGTTCTCGGCGGCCGTCAGGATGGGGATGAGACCGAAGGACTGGAAGATGAAGCCGATGCGGTCCCGGCGGAGCTCCAGGAGGCCGTTCTCGCCCAGCTCGGCGAGGTCCGTGCCGCCGATGGTGATCCGCCCGTCGTCCGGGGTGTCCAGGCCGCCGACCAGGTTGAGCAGGGTCGTCTTGCCGGAACCGGAGCGGCCCTTGAGGGCGACGAGCTCGCCGCGCGGGATGTCGAAGGAGACCCCGCGCAGGGCGTGGACGGCCGCCGCGCCGGTGCCGTACGACCGGTGCAGGTTCCGGACGCGCACCATGGGGCCGCCGGACGGGTCCTCGGCCACCGCTGTACCGGACCGCGCGCTGCTCTCACTCACCCTGGGCTCCCCCCGTCGTCGGACACGTGCGCCCGTCAGTATGTGCCGCCGGGGCGCCCGCGGGCCAGACTCGGAGGGGCGAAGATCCACGGAACGCCGGTGGGCCGGTCCCCGTACACGTGTACGGGGACCGGCCCACCTTTCATGCGGAGGTCCGTGCGGCGACCGGGGTCAGCGGACCTCGGTGATCTCGGGACCGCGCTGGAGCTGGCCCATGCCGCCGGAGAAGCGCGAGCCCTCCTGCTCCTCCTGCTGGACGCCCTCGGGCACCATCTGCGCGTCGTTCGGCAGCTTGAGGACGATCGGGTCGCGGGGGGCCATCGGCCCCTCGCCCCGGACCACCACGGTGTCCCGGACGATCTGCTCCAGGAGGCCGGCCGCCTCGGGCTGCACCGCGCCCTGGCCGGAGATCACTCCGCGCAGGAACCAGCGGGGCCCGTCGACGCCCACGAAACGCACCAGCTGCACGCCGCCGGTGCCGTCCGGCAGCTGTACGGGGACCTGGGCCCGAAGCTCCCAGCCCAGCGGGCCCTCGACCTCGTCGATGACACCGCCCTGCTGGGTGATGCCGGAGGCGATCTCCTCGCGGACCTCGCCCCAGATGCCTTCCTTCTTCGGCGCGGCGAACGCCTGCAGCTGCACGGCGCTGTCACGCAGCACGACGGTGGCCGCGACGATCGCGTCGCCCGCCACCTCGACCCGCAGCTCCATGCCCTCGACTCCGGGCACGAAGATGCCGCCCAGGTCCACCCGGCCGTCCTCCGGCTTGGAGACCTCGGAGATGTCCCACGGTCCGTCGGGCCGGGGAGCCGGCGGAAGGTTCACCCGGCGCCGGGCGCCGGCCGTGTCGTCGGTGTCGAGCTCGTCGACGACCTGCTCGGCCTCGCCCGCTGCGTCCGCCACGTCCCCAGCGGAACCACTCTTCTTGCGACGTCCGAACACGTCACTGTCCTTCCCGGTCGGATACGACCGAAGCGTATCGATTCCCACCCGATGTGCCGTCCACGGCGGCATGCCCGCCGGTGGACCCGAAGCCCCCCTCGGCCCGCGCCGAGCCGGGAAGCTCCGCCACCTCGTGGAAGCGCACCTTCTCGACCTGCTGGACGACAAGTTGGGCAATCCTGTCGAATCGTTCGAACCGCACGCTCTCGCGCGGGTCGAGATTGACCACGATCACCTTGATCTCTCCACGGTACCCGGCATCCACCGTCCCCGGGGCATTCACGAGGGCCACTCCGCAGCGGGCGGCCAGGCCCGAGCGGGGGTGCACGAAGGCGGCGTAGCCGTCGGGCAGCGCGATGGAGACCCCGGTGGGGAGCACGGCCCGCTCACCGGGGGCCAGGACGGCCGCCTCGGTGGTCACGAGGTCGGCCCCGGCGTCCCCGGGATGCCCGTAGGACGGGAGCGGTACGTCCGGGTCCACGCGCCGGATGAGTACGTCGACGGGGTTGCGCATCAGGGGTTCACCTCGAAGGCGCGGGCGCGCCTGACCTGGTCGGGGTCGGACATGGCGGCCTGGATCTCCTCCGGCCGGCCGTTGTCGATGAAGTGGTCGACCTTGACCTCTATGAAGAGGGCGTCGGCACGGACGGCGACGGGGCCCTCGGGCCCGCCGATCCGGCCGGTCGCGGTCGAGTAGATCTTGCGCCCGTGCACGGCGGTGACCGCGGCCTCCAGATGCAGGACGGTGCCCACCGGCACGGGCCGGACGAAGTCGGTCTCCAGGCGTCCGGTGACGGCGATGACCCGCAGCAGCCAGTTCAGGGAACCGAGGGTCTCGTCGAGCGCGGTGGCGAGGACGCCGCCGTGCGCGAGGCCGGGGGCGCCCTGGTGGTCGGGGGTCACCGTGAACTCGGCGGTGACGGTCACGCCCTCGCCGGCGCGGGCCGCGAGGTGGAGTCCGTGGGGCTGCCCGCCGCCGCACCCGAAGCAGTGCTCGTAGTGCGCGCCGAGCAGCTCGCCGGGGGCGGGCGCGTCGGGGTGGCGTACCGGCGGTATGGCGTCGGCCGGCGGGGTGAGGGCGGCAGATGTTGCAGTCACAGGCGCAGACCTTACCCGCGCGGGTAGGGCCTGGTCGCGCCGTGCCAAGCTTGGAGGCATGCAGCCTTCCGCACCGTCCTCCGCGCCGCGCTTCGACGAACGACTGACCGCCCCCCGTTCGTGGTGGGTGATCGTGGCGCTGCTGGGCCTGTCCGGCGGTCTGGTGACGTTCCCGCTGGGCACGATCCCGATGCTCGCCGGCCTGATCGCCGCGACGGCCGCGGCGGCCGTCGTGGTCTCCTCGTACGGCTCCGCCCGCATCCGTGTGGTGGCGGGGTCGCTGGTCGCCGGCGACGCGCGGATCCCGGTCTCCGCGCTGGGGACGCCCGAGGTGCTGGACGCGGAGGAGGCGCGCGCCTGGCGCAGCTTCAAGGCCGATCCGCGCGCGTTCATGCTGCTGCGGAGCTACGTCCCGACCGCGCTCCGTGTCGAGGTCACCGATCCGGCGGACCCGACGCCGTACGTCTACCTCTCGACCCGGGACCCGCAGGGTCTGGCGGCGGCCCTGGAGGCGGCCGGCGCGGAGGCGGCGGGAGACGCGAGCGCGAGGTCCGCGGAGGCGTAGGGCCCGCCCTTCGGAGCGGCGTCCGGGCGGTCGGCCGCCGGGCGGGACGGCCGGCTGTGCGGCGGAACGGCCGGCGGTCGCTCCGCCCCTGACCGTGTCGTCCGGCAGGCCTGGGTCCTGTCCGGGTGACAGGGCCTAGAAGCCGATCTCCTTGGGGTTCTTCGGCTGCTCCAGCGGGGGCAGGCCGCCGAGGGCCTCCCAGGGGACCTGGCGCTTGCGCAGGTCCTTGCGGATGTGTCCCGCGAGCTTCTTGGTGTCGCGCCGGTTCATCACGGCGCCGACGGCGGCGCCGACCATGAACGGCATGAGGTTGGGCAGGTTGCGCACCATGCGCTTCATGATCTGCTGCCGCAGTTCGCGCTTGAGCTGCCCGCCGAGCGCCGCGTTGACGGTGGTCGGCCGGGTGGGGTCGATCCCCCGCTCCTCGGCCCACGACGTCAGATAGGCCGTCGAGCGCTGGGTGAGCGACCCGGGCGGCCGGAGGCCGTAGACCTCGTGCAGTTCGGCGATGAGCTTCAGCTCGATGGCCGCGACGCCCGTGATCTCCGCGGCCAGCTCGGCCGGCATCGCGGGGGGTACGGGCAGCATGGCGGCGGCGCCGATGCCGGCACCGACGGTGGAGCTGGCGTTGGCGGCGCCGGCCACGAGCTTGTCGGCGATCTGCTCGGGGCCGAGCCCCGGGAAGTGCTTGCGCAGGGTCGCCAGGTCGCGCACGGGAATGCGCGGAGCCAGCTCGATCAGCCGGTCGGCGAGATAGCCGATACCGGCCTTGGCGCTCTCGCCGCCGCGCTTCACGCCGCGCCTGACCGCGTCCATCCGGGCACGGTCGAGTCCGAGCCGGTCCAGCTGGGCGCGCGCCGGGTCGGCGGCCCGCCTGACGGCGCCGAGACGGCCGCCACGCGGTGTCTCCCGCTCGACCGGATCCGGCGTCGTGGCCGCTTCGAGCGAGGCCGAGGGGCCCCGCTCGTCGTCACGTACGCCGAGGACGGGCAGGAAGGCGGTCTGCTCGGCTTCGGGAGCCTCCTGGGCACCCTCGGCCGGGCCGGAGCCGCCCTGGTGCGCCTCCGGCCTCCCAGGGAGGCGGAAGCGCCGCTTCCGAGACGGTGTGTCGCCTGCCACGGCCGACCGGTCTCAGTCGCAGTCGCGGCAGATCGGCTGACCGTTCTTCTCGCGCGCCAGCTGGCTGCGGTGGTGCACGAGGAAGCAGCTCATGCAGGTGAACTCGTCGGCCTGCTTCGGCAGGACCCGGACGGCGAGCTCTTCGTTGGACAGGTCCGCGCCGGGAAGCTCCAGGCCCTCTGCGGCCTCGAACTCGTCGACGTCGACCGTCGAGGTCGACTTGTCGTTCCGGCGGGCCTTCAGTTCCTCAAGGCTGTCCGAATCGACGTCGTCGTCGGTCTTGCGTGGGGTGTCGTAATCCGTTGCCATGTCGCTCTCCCCCTCTGGGTGGTTGCGGTGTCTCCAGCGCACGTAACGCGTGAGAGGCCGGACTTGTGCCCGACCCGAGGCGGAGATTTTGCCTCACATCAAGGTCTGTTACTCAATCGACACCCAACCCGCCCTCTCACGAGTGATCGGCTTTGGGTGGCGAACGGGACCGTACACGGTCCACCTGCCGTCCCTCACGGGTGCCACCCCGTGTACTTCCCGTCATCCAGGGCCCCGGAAACCCGTACTTTTCCCGGTTTTCCACTGAAATTCTCGATCACGGAGAGTAGAGAGTCGGGTGCTCGCTCCTGTGATCGATCACACAGGTGCGTCTCAGGAACGGGCTCCGAAAATTCCGCGCAAAGCGAACGGAACCGGCTGGTACCCGAAGTGTGTCAGATCGGAAGAGTGACACGCATCACGAGACCGCCGCCTTCGCGGGGCTCCGCGATGATACGGCCGCCGTGGGCGCGCGCGACGGACCGGGCGATCGACAGGCCGAGACCGACGCCCTTGTCGCTCCCCGTACGCTCCGTCCGCAGCCGTCTGAACGGCTCGAAGAGGTTGTCGACCTCGTACGCGGGAACCACGGGACCCGTGTTCGAGACCACCATGACCGCCTGTCCGTGGTCCACCGCCGTGGTGACCTCCACCCAGCCCTCCTCCGCCACGTTGTAGCGCACGCCGTTCTGCACCAGGTTCAGGGCGATCCGCTCCAGCAGGACGCCGTTCCCCTGCACCACGGCGGGCTCCCGCCCGCCGCGGATCTCGACGCCCTTGGCCTCGGCCTCCGCGTGCGCCTGGTCGATGGCGCGCGAGGCGACCTCGGCGAGGTCCACCGGTTTGCGCTCGATGATCTCGTTGTCGCTGCGGGCCAGCAGCAGCAGGCCCTCCACGAGCTGCTCGCTGCGCTCGTTGGTGGCCAGCAGCGTCTTGCCGAGCTGCTGGAGCTCCACGGGCACCCCGGGGTCGGAGAGGTGGACCTCCAGGAGCGTGCGGTTGATCGCCAGCGGCGTGCGCAGCTCGTGCGAGGCGTTGGCGACGAACCGCTGCTGTGCGGTGAAGGCCCGTTCCAGCCGGTCCAGCATGTCGTCGAAGGTGTCGGCGAGCTCCTTGAGCTCGTCGTCGGGGCCGTCCAGCTTGATCCGCCGGGTCAGGTCGGATCCGGCCACCTGGCGGGCGGTCCGGGTGATCCGGCCGAGCGGGGAGAGCACCCGGCCGGCCATGGCGTAGCCGAAGGCGAAGGCGATGATGCTCAGGCCCAGCAGCGCGAACAGCGAGCGCCGCAGGAGGTCGTCGAGGGCCACGTCGCGCTGATGCTGGAAGCAGGCCGTGACGGCGCGGTTGAAGTCGTCCACATTGCCCTGCTCGGGCAGGACGCACCCGGAGGTGGTGGGCAGCACCTTGCCTTCGACGATCTTGAAGGGCAGATCGGCGACGGTGACGTTCAGCGCGTTGGCGGTGAGCAGGTAGATGATCGACAGCAGCAGGATGCCCGCGATCAGGAACATGCCGCCGTACAGCAGCGTGAGCCGTATGCGGATCGTCGGACGCAGCAGCGGCCGGACCGGGTCCCGGGGGTCCCAGGTCGGCTTGGGGGGCGCCTGGGGCGGCGCAGGGGTCGTGGTCACGGTGGTCAGATCCGGTAGCCGGAGCCGGGCACCGTGACGATGACGGGCGGCTCCCCGAGCTTGCGCCGCAGGGTCATCACCGTGACCCGCACGACGTTGGTGAACGGGTCGGTGTTCTCGTCCCAGGCCTTCTCCAGCAGCTGCTCGGCCGAGACGACGGCTCCCTCGCTGCGCATCAGCACCTCCAGGACGGCGAACTCCTTCGGGGCGAGCTGCACCTCCCGGCCGTCGCGCAGGACCTCGCGGCGGTTCGGGTCGAGCTTGATCCCGGCGCGCTCCAGGACGGGCGGCAGCGGCACCGTGGTGCGCCGGCCGAGCGCCCGCACCCGCGCGGTCAGCTCGGTGAACGCGAAGGGCTTCGGCAGGTAGTCGTCCGCGCCGAGCTCCAGACCCTCCACGCGCTCGCTGACGTCGGCGGAGGCGGTGAGCATCAGGACGCGCGTGGGCATCCCGAGCTCGACGATCTTGCGGCAGACGTCGTCGCCGTGGACGAGCGGGAGATCGCGGTCGAGGACGACCACGTCGTAGTCGTTCACCCCGATGCGTTCGAGGGCCGCGGCGCCGTCGTACACGACGTCGACGGCCAGTGCCTCCCGGCGCAGTCCGGTGGCCACCGCATCGGCGAGCAGCTGCTCGTCCTCGACGACGAGTACACGCACGTCGCATTTCCTTCCCGAGTGCCCTGGTCATGGACGCGAAGAGCGCGGACCGGGCGGTTTCTGAGCACTGACTGTGCGTGTCCATCCTGCCCCGAACGCGCGTAAACCGGCTGTAAGACGGGCTGCGGCCGCCCCTGCCCGGGGTGGGTGCGGGGCCGCTCCCGGGTCCGCTTCGGGTGTCCCCCGGGGTCCGCCGCGCGGGCGGGACGTTCCGGACGGGACCGAGGGGCGTGCGCCGGAGGCGGGCAGGGGCGCGCCGAGAATTCACCTGATTCACGGGCCAGTTGAGGTTTCTGTGAGGAAGGGCGTGGGGAGGACGACTGCACACCCCGTGATCACGCCCTGTATGTGGCACGCCACAAGCCGTTCTGTCCCCCAGAGGTTGCAGCGTGTGATCCACCCACCCTCGGCACACCCCGTGCCACCGACCCATGACGAGGGGGCGCACGATGGACGCTTTCACCGCAGGACTGCTGCAGCGCATTAGGACGGCGCAGACCGACCTCACACGGGCTCGCGAGACGGGCGACGACTTCCTCGCGGACGTCGAGCAGGCTGAGCTCGAAGACCTGCATCGCCTGGCCGCCGAACACGGCGTGGAGATCGGCGCGACCTGCGCCTGACCGACCCCACCGACGTGAAGGGGCCCCGTGCGCATCCGCACGGGGCCCCTTCACGTGTCCGGGGACAGCCCTCAGTCGTGCCAGGCGCCGTGCTCCTCCAGGAGCTCCTGGAGGGGGGCGAAGACGCCGGGGGACGCCGCGACGGTCAGCTCGCCCGAGGCGGGCTCGCCGGGGCGTCCCCCGGTCAGGCAGCCCGCCTCGCGGGCGATGAGGTCCCCCGCGGCGAGGTCCCAGGGGTTGAGGCCGCGCTCGTAGTAGCCGTCGAGGCGGCCGGCCGCGACGTCGCACAGGTCGATGGCCGCGGAGCCGCCCCGGCGGATGTCCCGCAGGAGCGGGATCATGCGCTGGGCGACGTCGGCCTGGTGGGCCCGGCGGTGCTGGAGGTAGCCGAAGCCCGTGGAGATCAGGGCCTGGTCCAGCGGGGGCGACGGACGGGCGGCGAGGCGGCGGTCGCCGACGTACGCGCCCCCGCCCAGGACCGCGTGGTACGTCTCGCCGCGCAGCGGGGCCGCCACGACGCCGACGACGGTCTCGCCGTCGCGTTCGGCGGCGATGGAGACCGCCCAGGTGGGCAGCCCGTAGAGGTAGTTCACGGTGCCGTCGAGCGGGTCGATGACCCAGCGGACGCCACTGGTGCCGGGGCTGGCGGCGCCCTCCTCGCCGAGGAAGCCGTCGTCGGGACGGTGCTCGGACAGGTAGCCGGTGATCAGCTTCTCGGCGGCGAGGTCCATCTCGGTGACGACGTCGATCGGACTGGTCTTGGTCGCGGCCACGGCGAGGTCGTCCGGCCGGCCGTCGCGCAGCAGCGCGCCGGCCCGGCGGCCGGCCTCCAGGGCGAGGGTGAGCAGTTCGGCGAGGAGGGGGTCGGCCGGCGCGGGGCCGGTGGACCCGGGGGTCACGGGCTCGGTCATGGGTGCTCCTTAGGCGTACGGGCTGTCGGCGCCGGCGGCCGCCGGCCGGTCGGCCCGCGCCGGGCAGCAGCCGATCGGGCAGAGGTCGTGGGAGGCTCCGAGGGCGCCCAGCGCACAGCGCTCGGCGCGGACGCCCCGCTCGCTCGCGGCGCGCTCCAGGAGGAGCTCGCGCACGGCCGCGGCGAAGCGCGGGTCCGCCCCGACGGTCGCCGAGCGCCGCACCGGGAGCCCCAGCTCCGCGGCCTTGGCGGTGGCCTCCGTGTCGAGGTCGTAGAGGACCTCCATGTGGTCCGAGACGAAGCCGATGGGGACCATCACGGCGGCCGGGGCCCCGGCGCCGTGCAGCTCCTCCAGGTGGTCGCAGATGTCGGGTTCGAGCCAGGGGATGTGCGGGGCGCCGCTGCGGGACTGGTAGACGAGCCGCCAGGGGTGGTCCTCGCCGGTCCGCTCGCGGACCGCGTCCACGATCACCCGCGCGACGTCGAGGTGCTGCTTCACGTAGGCCCCGCCCGCGCCGTGCTCGGCCGCCGGTCCGGAGGAGTCCGCCGCGGAGTCGGGGATGGAGTGGGTGGTGAAGGCGAGGTGGGCGCCGGACCGCACGGACGGGTCGAGTGCGTCCAGGGAGGCGAGGACGCCTTCGACCATCGGCTCGACGAACCCGGGGTGGTTGAAGTAGTGCCGGAGTTTGTCGACCCGGGGCAGCGGCAGCCCTTCGGCCTCCAGCTCGGAGAGCGCGTCGGCGAGGTTCTCGCGGTACTGGCGGCAGCCGGAGTAGGAGGCGTAGGCGCTGGTCGTGAGCACGGCGATGTGGCGTCGGCCGTCGGTGATCATCTCCCGCAGGGTGTCGGTGAGATAGGGCGCCCAGTTCCGGTTTCCCCAGTAGACCGGCAGGTCGAGGCCGGCCTGCGCGAAGTCCTCCCGCAGCGCGGAGAGCAGCGCGCGGTTCTGGTCGTTGATCGGGCTGACGCCGCCGAAGAGGAAGTAGTGCTGCCCCACCTCCTTGAGCCGTTCCTTCGGGATGCCTCGGCCGCGGGTCACGTTCTCCAGGAACGGGACCACGTCGTCCGGGCCCTCGGGGCCGCCGAAGGAGAGCAGCAGAAGGGCGTCGTACGGGGCGGGATCGTGCTGATCGGACATGGACCGATCCTCCCACCCGCCCCACGCGGCCGAGGGCGCGGCCCGACCGGAAAACAGGCTGACCGCACCCACTTCAACACCGTAGGCTTTAGCTATTAATTACACGTGTTGAGCCGACGCCCGGAGATCCCCTTGCCCAGTCCCTATCGCGCGATCTTCGCGGCGCCCGGCACCACGTCCTTCTCCGTGGCCGGCTTCGTCGGCCGGATGCCCCTGTCCATGATGGGCATCGGCATCGTCACCATGATCTCCCAGGTCACCGGGCGCTACGGCCTGGCGGGCGCGCTCTCCGCGACCCTGGCCACGTCCGCCGCGGTGATGGGCCCGCGGGTGTCCCAGCTGGTCGACCGGTACGGCCAGCGGCGCGTGCTGCGCCCGGCGACCCTGATCGCGCTGGCCGCGGGCGCCGGACTGCTCGTCTGCGTCCAGCAGGACGCCCCGGACTGGACGCTCTTCGCCTTCACGGCCCTGGTCGGCTGCGTGCCGAGCGTCGGCGCCATGACCCGGGCCCGCTGGGCGGAGATCTACCGCGGCGAGGGCCGCCGGCTGCACACCGCGTACTCGTGGGAGTCGATCGTCGACGAGGTGTGCTTCATCTTCGGCCCGATCCTCTCCATCGGCCTGTCCACGATCTGGTTCCCCGAGGCCGGCCCGCTGTTCGCCGGCGTCTTCCTCGCGATCGGCGTCTTCTGGCTGACCTCGCTGCGCGCCACCGAGCCCCGGCCGCATCCGCGCACCGCGGACTCCGGCGGCTCCGCCCTGCGCTCCCCCGGCCTCCAGGTGCTCGCGCTCGCCTTCGTCGCCACCGGCGCGATCTTCGGCTCGGTCGACGTGGTGACGGTGGCCTTCGCCGACGAGCGGGGCGCCAAGGCGGCCGCCAGCCTGGTCCTCGCCGTGTACGCGCTCGGCTCCTGCCTGGCGGGCGCGGTCTTCGGGCTGCTGCATCTCAAGGGCGAGCCGTCCCGGCGCTGGTTGCTGGGCGTCTGCGCGATGGCCGTGAGTATGATCCCCCTCCTACTGGCCGGGAACCTGCCGTTGCTGGCCGTGGCGCTCTTTGTCGCGGGCCTGTCCATCGCACCGACGATGGTGACCACCATGGCCCTCGTCGAAGCGCACGTACCGCGCACCAAGCTGACCGAGGGCATGACCTGGACGGGTACCGGGCTCGCGATCGGTGTGGCGCTCGGCTCCTCGGCCGCCGGCTGGGTGGTCGACGCCCGGGGTGCGGAGGCGGGGTACGTGGTGCCCGTCGTCTCGGGTGGCGTCGCGGTGGTGGTGGGTCTCCTGGGGTACCGCCGGCTGGGCAAGCCGGTGCCGACTGGGGAGGGGCAGCGTGAGCGGGACCACGAGGGAGAGCACCGGGGCGACGAGCAGCCCGTGGCGTAACTGGGCCGGGAACGTCACCTCCCGGCCCGTGCGGGAGGTGAGCCCCGCGTCGGCCGACGAACTGGCCGAGGCGATCACGAAGGCGGCCGAGGACGGGCTGCGGGTGAAGACGGTCGGAACCGGCCACTCCTTCACCTCGATCGCCGCCACGGACGGCCTGCTCGTCCGCCCTCATCTGCTGGCCGGGATCCGGCGGATCGACCGCGAGGCGATGACGGTCACCGTCGAGTCGGGCACGCCCCTCAAGCGGCTGAACGTGGCGCTGGCCCGGGAGGGCCTGTCGCTCACGAACATGGGCGACATCATGGAGCAGACGGTCGCCGGCGCCACCTCCACCGGCACGCACGGCACCGGCCGGGACTCGGCCTCCATCGCCGCCCAGATCCGCGAGCTGGAGCTGGTCACGGCCGACGGACGGCTGATGACCTGCTCGGAGAAGGAGAACCCGGAGGTCTTCGCGGCCGCGCGCCTCGGGCTCGGCGCGCTCGGTGTGATCACGGCGATCACCTTCGCCGTGGAGCCGGTCTTCCTGCTCACCGCGCGCGAGGAGCCGATGACCTTCGACCGGGTCACCGCGGAGTTCGACGCGCTGCACGCGGAGAACGAGCACTTCGAGTTCTACTGGTTCCCCCACACGGACAACTGCAACACCAAGCGCAACAACCGCAGCGCGGGCCCGGCCGCCCCTCCCGGGCGGCTCAGCGGCTGGGTCGAGGACGAGTTCCTGTCCAACGGGGTCTTCCAGTTGGCCTGCTCCCTCGGCCGCGCGGTGCCCCCGGTGATCCCCTCGATCGCCAAGATCTCCAGCCGGGCCCTGTCGGCCCGCACCTACACCGACATCCCCTACAAGGTGTTCACCTCGCCGCGCCGGGTGCGGTTCCTGGAGATGGAGTACGCGCTGCCGCGCGAGGCGGCCGTCTCGGCGCTGCGCGAGGTCAAGGCGATGGTCGAGCGCTCGCCGCTGAAGGTGAGCTTCCCGGTCGAGGTGCGGACGGCTCCGGCGGACGACATCACGCTCTCGACCGCCTCGGGCCGGGAGAGCGCCTACATCGCCGTCCACCTCTACAAGGGCACTCCCCACCGCGCGTACTTCACCGCGGTGGAGAGCATCATGACGGCGCACGGGGGACGTCCGCACTGGGGCAAGGTGCACACCCGGGACGCCGCCTACTTCGCTGAGGTCTACCCGCGCTTCGCCGAGTTCACGGCCCTGCGCGACCGGCTGGACCCGGACCGGCTCTTCGGCAACGACTACCTGCGGCGGGTCCTGGGCGACTGACGGCGCCTCAGCCGGCCGGCGTCTCGCCGGCCGGTGCACCGGCGGACGGGGTTCCGGTCGCGGGCGGGGTGGGAGCGGGCGTCGTCGACGGCGCGGACGGCGTGGCCGACGGCTCGGGTGTCGGGTCGGCGGAGTCCGAGGGCGTCGGCTCGGGCTCCGGGGTGACCTCTCCGGTGCCGCGGGACGGGCCTCCGCCTTCCCCCTCCGTGCGGGGCGTCGGGTCGGCGCCGTCGCCCTGCCGCTCCTCCGGGGTCTCGCGGGTCGACGGGGTGCGCCCGGCGCCGTCCTGGCCCCGGACGACCGAGCCGAAGGTGGTCGATCCCCTGGTGCCGCTGAAGTCCTGATCGGAGATCAGCTCGTAGGCGGTGATGCCGCCCATCGACACCAGGAAGACGAGGGACGCGGCGACGGCGGAGCGCTTCCAGCCGCGGACCCGGGTGCCGTGCGTGGTGGCGGCGCCGAACTCCTCGTCGTACGGCGGGCCGGCCTCGACCGGCGGCCACGGCGGGCCGGGCGCGGCGACGGCCCCGGCCCGCCGGGCGGCCGGCGGACCCCCGACGGCCCGCCCGGCCCTCACCGGCTCGCCGTGGACGGCGACTTCGCGTATCTGCTCGCCCGTGCGCCTGAAGAGGTGCTGGAGGAAGGAGCCGCCACAGGTCGCGATGACACTGATCAGTCCTGCGCCCAGGATCGTGCCGTACACGCCCAGGGTGGAGGCGAGTTTGGCGGCCACGACGGCGGCCACCGCACTGGCGGAGACCTGGGCCACGCTCAGGTCGAGCCGCTTCTTCTTCCCGTCCGACGCGACTTGCTCCTTCTTCGCGTCCTCGGCGTGATCCATTCCCGCCCCTTGCCTGCTCATTCGTTCCACCATGCACCCACAAGGGACATATGGGCGAAAGGAATAGTTCCGCTTCTGGGGTTTATGTGAACAGCGCCACGTGGGTGCATGAGCGAGGAGACTCAACTCCCGTACCGTCGGCAAAGTTGGGCGGCGCGCCGGTCCACCCAGGTGGCCCGAATGGAGTACTGTGTCGAGCCCTGGGTCCGGGCTCTCTCATGGGCGTCCGGGTCATCGGGAGGGGGCCGAAGGTGGCACTCGAACCGGCGGCGCCGCGGCACCGCACGGACGCCCGCTGCACAGCGTGACGAGCTGTCACTCTACGTGTGCAGACAGGTAACCGTGCCATAACGGCGGTCCAGGGTCCATGCCCGACACGCCGGGCAACTCGGCAAGGTTGTGGCAGGCTGCACCCGGGCAGGCCACACTCGACTAGCGGAAGCAGCGACGCACGTGACGTCGGCAGGCACCACCCGGGAGGTCCCCATGCCCGAACTGCGTGTCGTGGCCGTCTCCAACGACGGCACACGACTGGTGCTGAAGGCTGCTGACAGCACGGAGTACACGCTTCCGATCGACGAGCGGCTGCGCGCCGCCGTGCGCAACGACCGCGCGCGCCTCGGCCAGATCGAGATCGAGGTGGAGAGCCACCTCCGCCCCCGTGACATCCAGGCGCGTATAAGGGCCGGTGCCTCCGCCGAGGAGGTCGCCCAGCTCGCCGGGATCCCCGTCGACCGCGTACGCCGCTTCGAGGGCCCCGTGCTCGCGGAGCGGGCGTTCATGGCGGAGCGGGCCCGCAAGACCCCCGTGCGCCGGCCCGGCGAGAACACCGGACCCCAGCTCGGCGAGGCGGTGCAGGAGCGGCTGCTGCTGCGCGGCGCCGAGAAGGACACCGTGCAGTGGGACTCCTGGCGCCGTGACGACGGCACCTGGGAGGTGCTGCTCGTCTACCGGGTGGCGGGCGAGGTGCACACGGCGAGCTGGACGTACGACCCGCCCCGACGGCTCGTCCAGGCCGTGGACGACGAGGCGCGGGCGCTGATCGGCGAGACGGACGACACGATCGCCGCCGCGCCGGAGCCGAGCTTCCCGTTCGTGCCGCGGATCGCCCGACTGCCCCGGGACCGGCCGCTCGACCGCGCGCTGGACCGGCAGATCGAGCGCCAGCCGGAACGGCCGTCCGCCTCCGCGGAGCCGGAGGAGGAGCGGGACTCGCTGACCAGCCTGCTGGAGGCGGTGCCGAGCTTCCGCGGCGACATGGTCGTCCCGGAACGCACCACCGAACCGTCGTCGACCGAACCGTCCGACGAGCCCGAGGCGGAGGAGCCGCCGGCTCCGGCGGCCTCGGCCGGTGCGGGCTCGGCGTACGCGGACGTCCTGATGCCCCGGGCGGTCTCGGGTCACCGCGACCGTCTGACGGGCACCACCGACCGCCAGGCCGAGGCCGACGGTGTCCGGCCGGGCCGCCGCGCGGCGGTCCCGAGCTGGGACGAGATCGTCTTCGGCACCCGCCGGAAGAAGCAGGACTGACGGCACTCCGCACGGCCGTCACCACGCGGGAGAGGGCCCGCGCCGTCGCACGGCGCGGGCCCCTTCGCGTGCCCGGGCGGGCCGGCGCCCCTACCGGGGGTCAGGTCCCGTGGCCACCGGGCGGGCGGGGTCGTGGGACCACTCCGACCACGACCCCGCGTACAGGGCCGCCGGGATGCCGGCCAGAGCCAGGGCGAGGACCTCGTGGGCGCCCGAGACGCCCGAACCGCAGTAGACGGCGACCTCGGAGTCGGCGGTCGCGCCCAGGCCCGAGAAGCGTGCGGCCAGCGCGTCCGCCGGCAGGAAGCGGCCGTCGGGAGCGACGTTCTCCGTCGTGGGCGCCGAGACGGCGCCCGGGATGTGGCCGCCGACCCGGTCGATGGGCTCGACGTCGCCCCGGTAGCGCTCCGCCGCCCGCGCGTCCAGGAGGAGCCCCGAGCGGGCCACCGCCGCCGCGCCGTCGGCGTCGAGCAGTCCGACCGGGCTCGGCTCCGGTGCGAAGTCGCCCGGCGCCGGCCGCGGGGTCTCCTTCGACAGCTCCCCCGTCCAGGCCGCGAGGCCTCCGTCGAGGACCCGCACGTCCGTGTGGCCCGTGAAGCGCAGCAGCCACCAGGCGCGGGCCGCGCCCCAGCCGAGTCCGCCGTCGTAGACCACGACCGGTGAACCGGCCGAGACACCCGCCCGGCGCATCGCCGCGCCGAAGACCGCCATGTCCGGCAGGGGGTGCCGGCCACCGGCGCCGGGCGGTCCGGCCAGCTCGGCGTCGAGGTCGACGTAGACCGCGCCGGGGAGGTGGCCGGCCTCGTACTCGGGCAGCCCGGGCGGGCCGCCCAGCTGCCAGCGGACGTCCAGCAGGACCGGGGGCCTCGGCCCGGCCGACTCGCTCACGAGTTCGCTTGCGGTGATGATGGGCTTCATGGGTGCCATCCTCGCGCAGCCCGCGACGCCGCGGGCCGCTCGGTAGGTCCGGCCGACCGGTCGGCGGCGGCCAGGAACCGGCATTCCAGGCATCCTCGTGCCGGATCGCGCCAAAGTCGGCGCGGCCGGGGCGCACCGCGCGCCCAACGGTGCAACGATCGGCACCGGGCGCGCGGTGAGGCACGTGCGCGGCCGGCTCGACGGCGGGTGTGGACCTCCGCTCCGGAGCCGGCGCCCGGGCCCACCGCTCCGTACGCGTGCGTACGGACGCCCGGTCCCCCGTGCGGCCACGACGATGGTCCGAGGAGAGAGTGACGATGACCGAGGCGACGCGACGCACACCCGGTACACCTTCGTGGGTGAGCCTGATGGTGCACGGCCTTGACGCGACGCAGGAGTTCTACGGCGCGCTCTTCGGCTGGGAGTTCGTGCCCGGGCCCCAACAGCTCGGCCCGTACGTCCGTGCCCTCCTGGACGGCAAGGAGGTGGCGGGGATCGGCCAGCTGCCGCCCGACAGGCATCTGCCGGTCGCCTGGACCACCTATCTGGCCACCGACGACGCCGCCGGGACCACCGAGACCATCCGCTGCTGCGGCGGCACCGTCGCCGTCGGGCCGCTGGACGCCGGCGAGGCGGGCCGGCTGGCGATCTGCTCGGACCCGACGGGCGCCGTCTTCGGCGTCTGGCAGGCCGAGGCGCACCACGGCACGGCGACCGCGGGACCGCCCGGGACGCCGGTCTGGAACGAGCTGCTGACGCACGAGACCTCGATGGTCGCCAAGTTCTACCGGACGGTCTTCGGGTACGAGATCGAGCCGGTCGTCTCCGCGGACTTCGACTACCTGACCCTGCACCTGGACGGCCGTCCGGTCGCCTCCCTGCACGGGGTCGGCACCGCGCTCCCGCGCGACCGGGGCGCGCACTGGATGACGTACTTCGAGGTCGCCGACACGGACGCGGCCGCCCGCCTGGTCACGGAGCTGGGCGGCAGGGTCCTGCGACAGCCGCGGGAGGGCACGGCAGGCCGCCTGGCGACCGTGACGGACCCCGAGGGTGCCGTCTTCACGATCGTCCGGTCGGCCGACGCCTGAGCCGTCGCGGCCGGGAGAGGGAGCGGCCCGCGTCCCCGCCGGGCAGGCCGAGTTCGGTCAGCCGGTCCCGGTCGACGTAGCGGGCGAGCGGGT
The DNA here is from genome assembly GCF_050917515.1 of Streptomyces sp. JL2001. Taxonomy (NCBI): domain Bacteria; kingdom Bacillati; phylum Actinomycetota; class Actinomycetes; order Kitasatosporales; family Streptomycetaceae; genus Streptomyces; species Streptomyces sp. JL2001. The sequence goes on from NZ_CP169421.1 coordinate 1,989,956, forward strand.
CGTCCGGACGCAGGCCGTCGAGGAGTGCGACGGCCTCCGCGCGCAGACCCGGGTGCAGCTTCGGCTGCATGCAGTAGCCCACCGCCCTGACCAGCGATTCCAGCGTGTCCGGCGCGGCTCCCGGGACGGCCGGTCCGGCGCCCGACTCCAGGTCGGGCACCAGGTGGTCGACGAGGGTCAGCGGCACGCGGTTGCTGTTCTCGTACGGCTGGAGCCGCTCCAGCACCGTTCCCGTGCCGACCCGGGCGATGGGTACGCCGTAGTACACCGAGGCCGTGAGCATCGCGGTCGAGAAGCAGCCGACGACGAGCCGCGGCCGGCAGCGGGCGTAGAAGGTCTCGGCGAGAAGCGGGCCGTCCAGGACGGTCAGCCGCACGCCGACGGCCTCGGCCGCCTCCCGCAGGGCCCGGGAGTAGCGGGCGGGTGCGGTCGGATGCGGTTTGAAGATCACGGAGCGGTGTCCGGCCGCCGCGGCGCCGCGCACCATCCGGGCGTGCAGGTCCTCCTCCTCGTCGGCCGTGAGGATGCCGAGGACGGCGAGGTACTGGCCGAGGAGCACGGCGGTGGGTGCGGCCTCGACGGCCGCCGCGACGTGCGGGTCCCCCTCGGCCGCCCCGGCGATCTCGGCGAGGACCGCGCGGAAGGCGGAGTCGGGCACGATCTCCGGTTCGACGCCGTACTCGGCGAGGAGCAGTGGGCGCAGTCCGGGCACCAGATCGAGATGGAGCAGTCGCCGGACGCGGCAGCCGATCGACTGGGGCAGCTCGTCGCGGGTGGGGCCGTAGCTCATCAGTCCGTCGGCGTAGAGCTGCACGGTGCTCTCGGCGAACACGGCGGCGAGCGCCTTGGCGGGGTTGGCCTGGATGGACTCGACGATGAGTTCGACCGGGCCGTCGCCCAGGTCCCAGGCGGTGCGCAGGACCCGCTGCCAGAGCGGGGTCTCCTCGGGTCGGGGCGCCCAGGAGCCGGGGTGGTGGGGGTGGATGGCCTCGTTCCACTCGACCGTGGTGTCGAAGCGGGCCGCGATGCGGTCGTAGCCGGTCATGGCGTCGAGTCGCAGCGCGGTCTCGGGGATCTCGGCGTTGTGGGACACCAGGAGGACCCGCCGTGCGTCCCCGCGGGTGCCGAACCGGCCGGAGTCCAGGGCGGCGGCCACGGTGGCGGCGCCGTACAGGGTCGACACCTGGAAGATCTGCACCCGCTGCCCGCGGCGGCCCGACGCGGGTGCGTCGGGGCTCGGTGCGGGCGCCGCCGGGGTCGGCGTGGCCGGGGCGGTGCCCGACGGGGTGGGGTCCGTGGCCATGGGTCAGGCCGCCTTTCCGGTGGCGCGCAGGCTGCGGAGCAGCGTGCCGCGCGCGGTGTCCATGCCGGCCAGCGTCTCGTCGAGGACCCGCTGCGGCATCCTGCGCAGGGCGTCGGTGACGTCGTGCCGGAGGCGTCGGGTGACGGCCGGCTCGTACTGGTCGGCCTTTCCCATGTGAAAGGCGATCATCGCGCAATAGGTGCGGACCGCTTTCGGCAGGAACCGGTCCGCCTCGGCGTCCGCGGACACGTCTTCCAGCAGCAGGTCGTACGAGGGGATGAAGTCGAGCTGGCGGTTGTCGGTGATCTGGGTGAGCGAGGTGGTGACTCCGCGGCGGTAGAAGGCACCGTGCAGGCTGAGTGCCGCGTAGGACGTGGTGTTCAGATGCAGCCGCCAGATCCACAGGCGGTCCTCGGCGGTGCGCAGTCTCGTCTCGAACCGCGAGGCCCCGTCGGCGAAGAGACGGCCGGAGTAGATGCCGAAGGGGACGAAGGGATAGTCGACCATCGTCACCATGGAGGCCGGGGCGATTCCGTCGCGGGGGTCCATCACCGTGTCGCGGAGCTTGGCCGGGGCGTACCGGACGGCGCGGGTCCGGCCGGTCGACAGGACGTGGTCGGTGCGGGCGAAGTCGCAGCCCAAGGCCTCGATTCCGTCGACCATGGCGCGCAGGTGGCCGGGCGCGTACCAGTCGTCGCCGTCGAGGAAGGTGACGTAGTCGCCGGTCGCCGCGTCGATTCCGGTGTTGCGTGCCTGGGCCACCCCGAGATTGGTCTCGTGCCGGATGACGGTGGCGTTCGGCACACGGTCCTTCAGCCGGTCGAGCACGTACGGGGTGTCGTCCGTGGAGCAGTCGTCGACCAGCAGGAACTCGAATTCCGGGTCCGCGTTGATCGCGAGGCTGCGCAGGGTGTCGGGGGCGTAGGCCCCGACGTTGTGGAAGGGGACGACGACGGACAGTTTCGGCACACGGAATCCCAACACTCACCCAGGAGAACCATCGAGCGAACGCGCCCGTCGGTGATCACCCGGACCCGCTCAGGCGGGCAGCGTATCGACGGTCAATTCCCGTCGGACGAGGCCGGTGTGCACGCCGGATGAACTCTTCCGGTCCTGCGGAGAAACCGCTGCCGCGCGCCGATCGCCAGGAGGCAGAGCAGGGCCGTGGCGCCGATCGCGCCGCCGAGCCGCAGTCCGGGCGGCCGGAACGAGCAGCCGACGGTGGTCGCCGTGCCGTCGAGGGGAACGGCGATCAGGCCCAGGTGGCGCCGGGCGGGGACGGGGGCGGCGTTCCCCGCGGAGCAGGTCCAGCCGGAGATCCGCGGTACGGCGACGAGGGCGGTGCCCTTGCTGCCCGGCGGGAGTTCGGCGGTGAGGGTGTGGCCAGAGGTCCGCACCGCGGTGGCTCCGATCGTGGTCGACCGGCGCACGGCCTCGGTCAGCCGGTCCTCGACCAGGCAGCCGACCGGCTGCCGGGGCAGTGCGGGCCGCGTGGCGGGATCCAGTGCGATCCGTACCTCGCCCGAGGCGGGCACGGTGCCGAGCCGTTGCATGGGGCCGATGACGGCGGGCGGGCGGCCGGCGAAGGCGACCGGGGCGCTGCCCGCCAGGGCCGCGGTCCCCCGGTAGTCGGGGGCCCAGAACCACACCTGGGCGCCGGCGGGGCAGGAGGCGGTGAGGGTGACCGCGCCGCCCCGCGGGCCGGTGGCGCGGCGGGGCGCGGCGGGCACCTCGTAGACGTCGGCGCCGAGCAGGGCCTCCTGGTTGGCGAAGGCGGACGGGCCGAAGCGGGCCTCGCGGGCCGGCAGCCGCAGGTCGGGACGGACGGTGACGAGCGGGGGCACGGGCGTGTCGGCGATGCTGATCGTGGCCTCGGGCAGCCGGTCGGTGCGCAGCGGCGCCGCGGGCGCCGAGCGCATCCGGGTCCCGATGGAGAAGATCGCGTCGGTCACGGGGTTGTCCAGGCTGACCGGGTGGCGGCCCTTGGCGTAGGAGCCGAAGCCGAGCGAGGTCAGGGTGCGTGAGGTGACGTCGGCGGTCAGGCTGCTGTAGTAGTCCGCTCCCTGGCCGCCGACGAGCAGCACGTCGTTGCCGCCGGGGACCTCGCCGGGGTCGGTGCGCCGCCGGGGCCAGGCGTCCTTGCTCGCGGTGGCCCGCGCCATGTCCGTGTGCCAGGGCCCGAGCCGCGGGGCCCAGGAGACCTCGGCCAGCTGCTGCCGCTCGATCCGGCCCGCGCTGATCGCGGTCTCGCCCGCCTGGGCGAGGACGAGCAGGACGACGGCCACCGCGGGCAGGGCCTTGGTGCCGACCGCCTTCCGCCGGGCGAGGAGGACGGCCGCGGCGGCGAGGACGCCGAGGACCAGGGCGGCGCCGAAGGCGGGATACGTCCAGCGGTCGACGTCCGGGCTTCCCCGGGAGGCCAGGGTGAGGGCGGCGAGCACCGCGCCCGCGCCGAGCAGGGCGGGCGTCCGGGGCAGCCCCTGGGCCGTGGAAAGCCAGGCCGCGATCAGCAACAGGCCGCAGAGCACGAAGGTCTGACGGTACGGGATGCCGTTGGGCGAGGCGCCCGCGTGCCAGAGGAGATGTGTGGGTTCCCACTGCATCGAGAGCGCGACCAGTGCGGTCGCGGCCGTCCAGGCGAGCCGGGTCCGTGGGGTGACGGCCCGGTTGAAGGGGAGGGTGAGGGCCAGCAGGAGGGCCGGGGTGCCGATGAAGAGGGCGGGGCTGGCGACGCTCGCCGTGGCGGGCAGCAGACGGGCGAGGAACTCCGTCCAGGCGACGGCGGTGAACGTCGTCCCGGGCGTGGGGTCCGCGACCCGGGTGGCCAGGAAGATCACCAGGACGAGCGGGGCCGCCAGTCCGACGCCCACGAGCACACCCCGGGCGGCGCGGAGCAGTCCGGCGAGACGCCGGCGGCCGGTGTCGTCGGCCGTGCACAGGCGGACGGCGAGCACGACGGCCGCGCCGAGCGTCGCCATGTAGGCGGTGTAGAAGTTCGCGTACCAGGCCACGGCCACGACCAGCGGGCCGAGGACGGCGCGGCGCCCGGCCCGGGCCCACTCGCCGACCAGGCAGAGCAGCGGGAAGGCCAGCAGGCCGTCGAGCCACATCGGGACGGTGGCGGCGAAGTTCAGGGTCCAGCCGCACAGCGCGTACGCCGTCCCCAGGACGGCCGCGACCGGCCACGGGCCGGGGCGCAGCGTCAGGAGCAGCAGCGCCATGGCGGCCCCCGCGGCGGTGATCTTGGCGGCGGTGACGACGTAGAGGGCGAGTTCGGCGCTGTCCGCGGGGAAGAGCAGGACCAGCAGGTCGAACGGGCTGCTGAGGTACGTGCCGTAGTCGCCGAGGAAGTTGGCACCGAAGCCGGAGTTCCAGTTGAGGAAGAGGTCGCCGTGGGTCTCGCCGAGCAGCAGCCGGCGCCAGTACGCGTGGAACGGCAGGTACTGCTGGCCGAGGTCGACGGTGTTGCGGGTGGTGGGCCCGAAGGGATGGCTGCCGGCCAGCAGGCCGCCGAGGCAGAGGACGACGCAGGTCAGGAGGGCGGCGGCGGCCGATGCGCGCAGCCGGGCGCTGTGCCGGGCTCGTCGCGTCCACGCCCGGGCTCGGTGCCCGCTCGCGGCCGTGGCGTGCCCGGTGTCCTCCGGTCCCGAGGTCGACGCCGGCCGTCCGTCGTCCTCGGTCCGGGTGTCCCCGGCCGTCGCACCCCCGGCGCGTTCACCCCCGGCGCGTTCACTCTCGGCCTGGGCGGACTCGGTCTCGGCAGCAGGGGGCACGCGTCCTCCGGGATGTGTCGCGCGGATGCACGGAGCCCGGGCGGGACGTCACGGGCCGACGGCCATTACCGCCGAGCCGGGCGACCCGCGTCCGATCGGCAGACGGTGCGCGGGTACACCCGAGGTGAACTCGCGGTGCCGCGGCCGGCCGAGAGGGACGGTCAGGAGGGGGTGACGGGGAGCACGTCCGGGGAGAGCGAGCCGGCGTGCGCCGAGGCGCTGGTCATCCGGCGCCGGTGGTGGCGCCGGCACAGCACCTCGTAGCCGATCTCCTCGGCCGGCCGGTTCACGTCGCCGACGACGACCTGCTCGCCCTCCACGACCATCTCGCCGCCCACCGTGCGCGCGTTGTGCGTGGCGCGGGCCCCGCACCAGCACATCGCCTCGACCTGGAGGGTCTCGATGCGGTCGGCCAGCTCGATCAGGCGCTGCGATCCGGGGAAGAGCTTGGTGCGGAAGTCGGTGGTGATCCCGAAGGCGAAGACGTCGAGGTCCAGGTCGTCCACCACCCGCCCGAGCTGGTCGATCTGCTCGGGGGCGAGGAACTGCGCCTCGTCGACGATCACGTAGTCGACCTTGCCGCCCCGGGACATCTGGTCCACCAGGTAGGCGTACAGGTCCATGCCGGGGGCGGCCTCGACCGCCTCGGTCACCAGGCCGAGGCGCGAGGAGAGCTTGCCCTCCCCCGCCCGGTCGTCGCGCGTGAAGATCACGCCCTGCAGGCCGCGCGCCGAGCGGTTGTGCCCGATCTGCAGGGCCAACGTGCTTTTCCCGCAGTCCATCGTTCCGGAAAAGAACACCAGCTCGGGCATGGGAGGTCGGGGACCTTTCGGGTCTGGGGAGCGGAGGGGCCGCGGGAGGGGGACGGGGCGGGGACGGGCAGGGTCAGGAACGGACCTCGAGGAGCGGCACGAGCTGCTCCGCGGGTGTCATCGATCCGTGGACGCCGACCATCGCCGACTCGTGCGGTTCGTTGACGGAGGCGGTGATGATGACGTCGTCGTGGGCGGCGGCGACGACGTCGCCGATCCGGCCGTGCACCCGCTCGTCGATCCCGTCACCGGGCCGGCCGAACCAGCCGAGCGCGACGGCCTCCTCCCGGCTCGCCACCCAGAACTGCTCCCCGAGGACCTCGCGCCAGCAGGTCAGGACGTCGGCCTCGGCACCCGGTACGGCGTAGACGTGGCGGGCACGCCCTTCACCACCGAGCAGGGCGACGCCCGCCCGCAGCTCCCAGTCCTCGTCGAAGTCGATCCGGGACTGCTCGTCGAAGGGGATGTCGACCATGCCGTGGTCCGCGGTGACGTAGAGCGCGGAGCGCGGCGGCAGCTGTTCGGCCAGGCGCTGGACGAGCCGGTCGACGAACATCAGCTGGCCGCGCCAGGCGTCGGAGTCGACTCCGAAACGGTGTCCGGCGCCGTCGAGTTCGCTGTAGTACGTGTAGACCAGCGAGCGGTCCCCGCCGGCGAGCTGCTCGGCCGCGAAGTCCATCCGCTCCTCGCCGGAGAGCCGGCCGTGGAACGAGCCGCCGCTCAGCGCGATCTTGGTGAGCGGTGTGTCCTGGAAGATCGGCGAGGAGACCTGCGCGGTGTGGATGCCGGCCCGGTGGGCGAGCTCGAAGACCGTGGGGTACGGCTGCCAGACGCGCGGGGAGGTCCACGGCTTCCAGCGGAGCTGGTTCATCAGCTCGCCGGTCGCGGGGTTGCGGGCCGTGTAGCCCGGCAGCCCGTGCTCGCCGGGGAACCGGCCGGTGCCGACCGAGGCGAGCGAGGTCGCGGTGGTCGCGGGGAACCCCGCGGTGATCGGGCGCCCGGTGCCGCCGCGCGAGCCGGCGAGCAGCGAGGTGAGGTACGGCGCCTCGTCCGGGTGGGCCAGGATCTGCTCCCAGCCGAGCCCGTCGATCAGGAAGACACAGTTCCGGTCCGCCGGGGCGAGCTCGGGGATCCGGGCCTCGAACCCGGGCACGCCCTGTCCGGCGACGAGGGTGGGGAGGAGGTCGGCGAGCGAGCCGGAGCCGTACGCCGGGAGGGGCGCGGTGTCCAGGGCGAGCGGGACCGGATCGTCCGGCCACCCGGAGGCGACGACGGCGGGCTGCACCATCAGCGGGTCGCCGCGGTGGCTTCGGAGAGCGACTGCGCGAAGGCCAGGGTCTGCCGGACGGTGTCCGGCCCGTCGCCCGCGTCGCTGACGCGCAGGCTGAGGTCGTCGGCGGTGGCGTTCCCGGTGTAGCCGTGGTCGGCGTCGCAGTTGGGGTCGCCGCAGGCGGCGGGCTCCAGGTCGATGCGCGAGACGGCGCCCCAGCCGATGGTGAGGACGACCTCACGGGGCAGGGTGCCGGGGGTGTACGACTCCGGGTTGGCGACGACGCGGCTGACGACGACCGAGGAGATCCGGTCGAGCTTGACGGATTCGGTGGAGGTCGTGGCGTAGGGCGTCGGGGAGCTGGTGTCGGCGTTCTGCTCGTCGGTGTGGCTGACGATGAAACGGTTGGCCGTCAGGACGAGCACGGTGACGTGGCGGCGGACCTCGTTGGAGTCGAACGTGGTCTCCTGGTGGACCAGGTACGACGCGATCGCCTCCCCACCGACGGCGGCCTCCACCGCCTCGGCCACGAGGGCCGGGTAGTAGCCGCTGCGCTCGATCGCCGCGCGCAGCCCCTGGGTCGTCGTACCGGTCTTTGCCATGGACTCCATCCTAATCCGTCGGAAGGGGCGCTCCGGGACGCTTGGGCGAGCACCCCTCCGGCTTGCGGGCCGATGAGGCGGGGCGGGCCGCGCGGAGGGGTGGCCTCTCTCAGTAGCTCGGCAGGCGGCGCGGGCCGAGGTCGGTGCGGGGCGGGGGCGGGGCGAGGCGGACGGTGGCGCCGAGCACGGAGAGCCCGTGCGGGGCCACGACGACGGGTTCCAGGGCGATCGCGACGACCTCGGGGTGGTCGTCGACGAGACGGGAGACGCGCAGCAGCAGTTCCTCCAGGGCCGGGGTGTCGACCGGTGCGGAGCCGCGCCAGCCGAAGAGCAGCGGGGCGGTGCGGATGGAGCGCACGAGCTCGGCGGCGTCCCGGTCGGTGGCGGGGACCAGCCGGTGGGACGTGTCGCCCAGCAGCTCGGAGGGGGCTCCGGCGAGCCCGAAGGACAGCACGGCGCCGACGGCGGGGTCGATGGCCGAACGGACGACGGTGTCGACGCCGCGGGGCACCATCGCCTGCACGACGGGGTGGAGCTCCTCGGGCTTGCCGAGGGCCTGGGTCATCTCGGCGTAGGCGGTTCGCAGTTGCTGTTCGGTGGCGAGGTCGAGCCGGACGCCCCCGAGGTCGGGCCGGTGGCGCAGGTGGGGCGCGGTGGTCTTGAGCGCCACGGGGTAGCCGAGCCGCGCGGCGGCCGCGACGGCTTCGTCGGGGCCGGGCGCGGGCTGCGTCGGCCGGACGGCGATCCCGTACCGCGCGAGCAGCTCGCCCGCCGCGTCCGCGTCCAGGGTCACCCCGGCGGCCTCGGCGTCCTCCCCGAGCAGCCGCTCGATCTGGGCGGCGGCGCCGCTCTCGTCGATGTCCTCGTACTCCGGCACGCGCCCGGGCTCGGCGGCCTGCCGCCGCCACTGTCCGTACCGCACGGCTTCGGCGAGCGCCCGTACGGCCCGCTCGGCGGCGGGGTAGGCGGGGATGCCCCCGGTGGTGCGGCCACCGGGCGCGGGGCCGTCGCCGGTGCGAGGCGCGGAGCCGTCGCCGGTGCGAGGCGCGGGTCCCGGGGGGCCGGGCGGGCCGGACGTGGGGGCACCGGGTGCGCCGGCCGGGGCGGGGGCGACGCGGGAGGCGTCGGGAGCCGGGGGCGTCGAGGCGCCGGCCGTCGGCTGTGCGGTGCCGGGTGCGGGCCGGCCGGCGGCGGACCCCGGGCCGGCCGCCGGCTGCGGTCGCGTGCTGGTGGCGGCGGAGAGGGCCTCCGCCAGACCGCCCATCTCGACGTGTACGACGAGCACCGGCTTCGCCGCGGCCGGGGCGGTGTCGACCGCGGCGCGCAGGTGGGCCGCGAGGACCTCGCCGTCGCCGGACTCGACGGCGCCGTTCTCGCCGACCCAGGGGATCGCCGTCACCACGACCGCGTCGTTGGCGTCGTCCACGAGCGCCGCCGCCAATGCGTCGCGGAAGTCCGCCGGGCTCGCGGCGGTGGTCAGGTCGAGCGGGCGCAGCGGGCGCAGACCCTCCGTCAGGCAGGCGTCGTACGTCAGCAGCCCCAGCGACTCGGAGTTGCCGAGGATCGCCACCCGCGGTCCGGCCGGCAGCGGCTGGCCCGCGAGGAGCAGGCCGGCGTCGACCAGCTCGGTGACTGTGTCGACCCGGATCACCCCGGCCTGCCGGAGGAGCGCGGAGACCGTGGCGTGCGGGATGCGGGTGACGGGCACGCGGTGTCCGGGCGGCGCGCTGCCGCTGTGCCGGGCGCCCTTGACCACGACGACCGGTTTGACCGCCGCCGTGCGGCGGGCCAGCCGGGTGAACTTGCGGGGGTTGCCGATCGACTCCAGGTAGAGCAGCACGACGTCCGTCTCGGGGTCGTCGTACCAGTGCTGGAGGAAGTCGTTGCCGGAGACGTCCGCGCGGTTGCCCGCGGAGATGAAGGAGGAGAGCCCGGCGCCGCGCCGGTGCAGCCCGGCGAGCAGGGCGATGCCGATGGCGCCGGACTGGGTGAACAGGCCGATCCGGCCGGCCGCCGGCATCTGCGGGGCGAGCGAGGCGTTGAGCTTGATCCCGGCGGACGTGTTGATGATCCCGAAGGCGTTGGGCCCGATGATCCGCATCCCGTACGAGCGGGCCTGCCGGACCAGTGCGCGCTGGCGCTCCCGGCCCTCGGCACCGCTCTCCGCATAGCCCGCGGAGAGGACGACGAGTCCGCGGACGCCGTGCTCGCCGCAGTCGGCGACGGCCTCCGGCACCCGCTCCGCGGGGACGGCGACGACCGCCAGGTCCACCGGTTCGCCGATGTCGCCCACGGAGCGGAAGGCAGGCACCCCGTCGAACGCGGCGGGCGCGCCCGCCTCCAGGCTGCGGTTCACGGCGAGGACGCGGCCGGTGTAGCCGGAGGCGACGAGGTTGCGCAGCACCGTCCGGCCCACCCCGCCCGGGGCGCGCCCGGCGCCGATCACGGCGACCGAGCCGGGGGCCAGGAGGCGCTGCACGGAGTGGGCCTCGGCCCGCTGCTCCCGTGCGCGCTGGACGGCGAGCGAGCGGACGGTGGGTTCCAGGTCGAGGTGGAGCCGTACGGCTCCGTCCTCGAAACTGCGCTTCTGGGTGTAGCCGGCGTCCGTGAAGACCTTGATCATCTTGGAGTTGGCGGGGAGCACCTCGGCCGCGAACCGCCGGATGTCCCTCTCCCGGGCGACCGCCGCGATGTGTTCGAGCAGGGCCGAGGCCACCCCGCGGCCCTGGTGCGCGTCCTGCACCAGGAAGGCGACCTCGGCCTCGTCGGCCGGGGCGCTGGCGGGCCGGCCGGTGGCGTCGATGCGGTCGTAGCGCACGGTGGCGATGAACTCGCCGCCGACGGTCGCCGCGAGTCCGACCCGGTCCACGAAGTCGTGGTGGGTGAAGCGGTGGACGTCCTTGGCGGAGAGCCGGGGGTAGGGCGCGAAGAAGCGGTAGTACTTCGACTCGTCCGAGACCTGCTCGTAGAAGCTGACCAGGCGGTCGGCGTCGTCGGCGGTGATCGGCCTGATGCGCGCGGTGCCGCCGTCGCGGAGGACGACGTCCGCCTCCCAGTGGTCGGGGTATGCGTGTTCAGGCTGTTCCGACGCGCTCTGCATGGGGTCAGCCTACGACCGGGACACGGCGCCGGCACCGGTCGCGCACGACGTGGGTGCCGTGCAAGGTAGGAGGGCCGGAGGGCTGTTCCGGCCGGGCCGGAGGTCGGCACGAGCACCTCGCAACCCATGAGAGACTGGTCTAGACAACCGGCCAAGACTTGAAGGGCAACACCATGGCTGAGCGCCGCGTCAACGTCGGCTGGGCCGAGGGCCTGCACGCCCGCCCCGCCTCCATCTTCGTCCGTGCCACCACGGCCTCCGGGATCCCCGTGACGATCGCCAAGGCCGACGGCAACCCGGTGAACGCCGCTTCCATGCTCGCGGTGCTCGGCCTGGGCGCGCAGGGTGGCGAGGAGATCGTGCTCGCTTCGGACGCCGACGGCGCCGAGGTCGCCCTGGACCGTCTGGCGAAGCTGGTTGCCGAGGGGCTCGAGGAGCTTCCCGAGACCGTCTGACGACACCTCACGCGGGAGCCGCATCCGTCCGAATTCCGGCGGGTGCGGCTCCTTCGTCTATTCCGGATTCATCCGGAGCGGTACGAGCCATTTGCTCGCCGCCCGGGAAATGCGCACACCGAATTGCGGGCAGCACGAGATCCGGCCCCCGTATTCACTCTCTTTGTATACGGTGCCACCGTTAATTCCGGATGCTCGCGGTGTTTACGGCATGTTGCGAAGGCCTCACACGGCCGCGCCCGGACCGTTTGGGCCGGTGCCGGGCCAGCGAGCGCTCGGCGTGCAGCGCGGTCAGCGCCCGCGCCCGCTCGGCGTCGCCGCGGGCCACCGCGTCCACGATCGCCCCGTGCTCCGCCCACTCCTCCACCGGCTGCGCCGCCGGCTCGACCGCGTACATCCAGGCGATCTTGTGGCGGAGCTGGGTGAGGAGCGCCGTCAGGGCCGGACTGCCGGCGGCCTGCGCCAGCGTCTCGTGGAACCAGCCCCCCAGGGACCGCAGGTCGTCGCCCTGGCCCCGCCTGGCCCTCTCCTGGCCCAGCCTGACCAGGCCGCGCAGCACCTTGAGATGGGCCTCGGTGCGGCGCTGCGCCGCCCGCGCGGCACCCAGCGGCTCCAGCAGGGCCCGCATGTCCAGCAGGTCCGCCGCCTCCTGCTCGGTGGGCTCGGCGACATGGGCCCCGGCGTGCCGGCGGGTGACCACGAACCCCTCCGACTCCAGGGTGCGCAGGGCCTCGCGGACCGGGACGCGGGAGACTCCGTAGCGGCGCGCCAGCTGCTCCTCGGTCAGCCGGCCGCCGCGCTCGAAGACACCGGAGACGATGTCGTCCCGGATCGCCGTGCATACCGAGTGCGCGGGAATGCGCATGTTCGACCTCCGCCTTAATCCGCGCGAAACCCATCCGATGGACGCCTGTTCGCCGACCCTTCCGTGACTCTATTGCAGCAGAGGGATATTTCCGAAGGCCACCGTCGGCCCATGGATTTCTTTTGGCCTGCAAAAAAGCCCCGGCTCAGTACGAGCCGGGGCTTTTCTGACGCGGGCGGGGTTCAGACGTTCACACCGCGCGCACGCAGGTACGCGATCGGGTTGATGTCGGAGCCGTACTCGGCGGTGCTGCGGGCCTCGAAGTGGAGGTGGGGGCCGGTGGAGTTACCGGTCGACCCCGAGAGGCCTATCTTCTGGCCCGGGGTGACGGTCTGGCCGACCGAGACGCTGATGACCGAGAGGTGACCGTACTGGGTGTACGTGCCGTCGTGCATCCGGATGACGATGTTGTTGCCGTACGCGCCGCCCCAGCCGGCCTCGACGACGGTGCCGGAGCCCACGGAGACGACCTTGGTGCCGGAGGAGGCGTGGAAGTCGACCCCGGAGTGGCTGCCGGACGACCAGAGCGAGCCGCCGGTCTTGTAGCCGGTGCTGACGTACGAACCGGCGACGGGGAGCTGGAAGGAGGCGAGGCGCTTGCGCTCGGCCTCACGGGCCGCGCGCTCCTTAGCCAGGCGGATCTCCTTGGCGCGGGCCTCGGCCTTGCGCTTGGCCTCCGCCGCGGCCTTCTCCCGGGCGGCGGCCTCGACGGCCTCCCGCTCCTGGGCGGCGGCCTGGGCGCTCACGGTGTCCGCCAGGACGTCGGCGACGACGGTCTGGTTGAGGCCGGTGTCCTCCAGCGAGGGGGCTTCCGTGTCGGCGGCGAGCGCCGGGGAAGCGAGGGTTCCGATGACGCCGGTGGTGGCGAGGGTGGCGATGCCGGCGATGCCGGCGCCACGGCGCGCCATACGGCTCGGTCCACGATGCTTCCCGGTGGCACGGGTGAACGCCATGTAGTGGCTGATCCTTTCCTTCCTTCTCGCCTACCGGGTTAGCTGACGGGTTCGGAGCAGGAAGGTCTCCTACGGGCCCCTCCGCACGGGTGCGAAGGCGTCCGATTCACCCCAGGGACTTCGTTGTGGGTCCCCGGCTCCCCAGGCTCGCGCCTGACGGGGACTCGGCGATGACTGTCCGATGCCGCGGGCGCGGCGGGTGCAACTGGCGGACAGCCGGATCGAAGCTAAGCGGACCGCCTTTCAATCGCCAAACAGACAGGCCCGTTTGTAAGACATGCCACAGGGCAAACGATCACCCAGCCCGCCATTCCGGACAAAGCAGAGGACCCCGACATACCACTCGATCGGGGTCCCGCTGCCATGCCTTTTCGGCCACCGGTCTCCGCAATCAGCCGGAGACGACGGTCACTTCGCCGATGCCGAGCGCACGGACCGGCTCCGCGATCGCGGCCGCGTCGCCGACGAGGACGGTGACCAGACGGTCCACCGGGAAGGCGCTGACGACGGCGGCGGTCGCCTCGACCGTGCCCGTCTCGGCCAGCCGCGCGTACAACTGCGCCTGGTAGTCGTCCGGAAGGTGCTGCTCGACCTGGTCGGCGAGCGTCGCGGCGACGGAGGCGGCCGTCTCGTACTTGAGCGGCGCCACGCCCACGAGGTTCTGCACGGCCACGTCCCGCTCGGCGTCCGTCAGACCCTCGGCGGCGAGGGTGCGGAGCACCTTCCACAGGTCGTCAAGTGCCGGGCCGGTGTTGGGGGTGTCCACGGATCCGCTGATGGCGAGCATCGAGGCGCCGTTGCCCGCGCCGTCGGAGCGGAGCACCTGCCCGAAGGACCGGACACCGTAGGTGTAGCCCTTCTCCTCGCGCAGCACGCGGTCCAGGCGGGACGTGAGCGTGCCGCCGAGGCAGTACGTGCCGAGGACCTGGGCCGGCCACACGCGGTCGTGCCGGTCGGCCCCGACGCGGCCGATCAGCAGCTGGGTCTGGACGGCGCCCGGGCGGTCCACGATGACCACCCGGCCGGTGTCGTCGGCCGTGATCGGCGGGACGGGGCGGGCCTCGGCGGTGTCGCCCGTCCAGGCGCCCAGCGTCTCGGCGAGGATCTTGTCCACGTCCACGTCGGTGAAGTCGCCGACGACGACGGCCGTGGCCGTGGCGGGGCGGACGTGGGCCTCGTAGAAGGCGCGGACGGCCGAGGCGTCGATCGCGGCGACCGTCTCCTCGGTGCCCTGCCGCGGCCGGGACATGCGCGAGTCGGCCGGGAACAGCTCCTTGGAGAGCTGCTTGGCCGCCCGGCGCCCCGGGTTCGCCGTCTCGTGCGGGATCTCGTCGAGCCGGTTGCGCACCAGGCGCTCGATCTCGGTCTCGACGAAGGCCGGCGCGATCAGGGCCTCGGCGACCAGGCCGAGGGCCTTGGGCAGCCGGGAGACGGGCACCTCCAGGGAGACCCGGACGCCGGGGTGGTCGGCGTGCGCGTCGAGCGTGGCGCCGCAGCGCTCCAGCTCGGCGGCGAACTCCTCGGCGGAGTGCTTGTCCGTGCCTTCGGACAGGGCGCGGGCCATGATGGTGGCCACGCCGTCCAGGCCCTCGGGCTCGGCGTCCAGCGGGGCGTCGAGGAAGATCTCCACGGCCACCACCTGCTGGCCCGGGCGCAGGCAGCGCAGCACGGTCAGGCCGTTGTCCAGCGCGCCGCGGTCCGGGGCCGGGAAGGCCCACGGGCGGGCCGCGCCGGGCTTCGGCTGCGGGTGGAACTCCATGCTCGTCAAAGACGCGGCGGCGTCGGTCACTGCTCCGCTCCCTCTTCCTCGTCGCTGTCGCTCTGCTCGGCGGCGACCGGCTCGTAGACCAGGACCGCGCGGTTGTCCGGACGCAGGCGGGCCTGGGCCACCGCCCGCACCTCGTCGGCGGTGACGTCCAGGACCCGGTTCACCGCGGTCAGGGCGAGCTGCGGGTCGCCGAACAGCACCGCGAAGCGGCACAGTTCGTCGGCGCGGCCGGCGACGGTGCCGAGCCGGTCCAGCCACTCGCGCTCCAACTGGGCCTGCGCGCGCTCCATCTCCTCGGGCGTCGGGCCCTCGGCCGCGAAGCGGGCCAGCTCCTCGTCGACGGCGGCCTCGATCTCGGGCACCTCGACGCCGCCGGAGGTCTTGACGTCCAGCCAGCCGAGCGAGGGTGCGCCCGCGAGCCGCAGCAGGCCGAAGCCGGCCGCGACGGCCGTGCGGTCGCGGCGGACCAGGCGGTTGTGCAGCCGGGAGGACTCCCCGCCGCCGAGGACGGTCAGGGCCAGGTCGGCGGCGTCGCACTCGCGCGTGCCGTCGTGCGGCAGGCGGTAGGCGGCCATCAGCGCGCGGGCCGGGACCTCCTCCTCGACGACCTCGCGCAGCTGCTCGCCGATGACGTCGGGCAGGGTGCCGTCGCGCGGCGGCAGCTTGCCGTCGTGGGACGGGATGGAGCCGAAGTACTTCTCGATCCAGGCGAGGGTCTGCGCGGGGTCGATGTCGCCGACGACCGACAGCACCGCGTTGTTCGGCGCGTAGTACGTGCGGAAGAAGGCCCGCGCGTCCTCCAGGGTGGCCGCGTCCAGGTCGGCCATGGAGCCGATCGGGGTGTGGTGGTACGGGTGGCCGTCCGGGTAGGCCAGCGCGGTCAGCCGCTCGAAGGCGGTGCCGTAGGGGACGTTGTCGTACCGCTGGCGGCGCTCGTTCTTGACGACGTCCCGCTGGTTCTCCATCGAGGTGTCGTCCAGCGCGGTGAGCAGCGAGCCCATGCGGTCCGCCTCCAGCCAGAGCGCGAGCTCCAGCTGGTGGGTCGGCATGGTCTCGAAGTAGTTGGTGCGCTCGAAGCTCGTCGTACCGTTGAGCGAGCCGCCCGCGCCCTGCACCAGCTCGAAGTGGCCGTTGCCGTGGACCTGCTTCGATCCCTGGAACATCAGGTGCTCGAAGAGGTGGGCCAGGCCGGTGCGGCCCGCGACCTCGTGGCGCGAACCGACGTCGTACCAGAGGCAGACCGCGGCGACCGGGGTCAGGTGGTCCTCGGAGAGCACCACGCGCAGGCCGTTGGCCAGCCGGTGCTCGGTCGCTGTCAGGCCTCCGGAGCCGGCCTCGGCTGTGGCCGTGTGACCCATGGGCATGTACGTCCCTTCGATCGCGATGTGGAAAAGTCCTGCCACTGTATGCAAGCGCGCTGACACCTGGCGAAGTTCCCGCAGGTTCGTGGCGTCCCTCTTCCGGGTACCGCGGCGCTCTCGTACGGCCGACGGACGCCTTGACCGGGTCGCGGTCGGACTTGTCAGTGGCACGGTCCACAATGGTCCGCGTCAGATCAACCATGTTGGTGAAGGAGCCGCAGCCGCGATGGCCCGCCGCAGCACGAAGACACCGCCGCCGGACGACGCGTTCGAGGAGAGAATCCTCGACATCGACGTCGTCGACGAGATGCAGGGCTCCTTCCTCGAGTACGCGTACTCGGTGATCTACTCGCGCGCTCTGCCGGACGCCCGCGACGGCATGAAGCCGGTGCAGCGCCGCATCGTGTACCAGATGAACGAGATGGGCCTGCGCCCCGACCGCGGCTACGTGAAGTGCGCGCGCGTCGTCGGCGAGGTCATGGGCAAGCTGCACCCGCACGGCGACTCGTCCATCTACGACGCCATGGTCCGGATGGCCCAGCCGTTCTCCATGCGCGTCCCCCTCGTCGACGGCCACGGCAACTTCGGCTCCCTCGGCAACGACGACCCGCCGGCCGCCATGCGGTACACCGAGTCCCGGATGGCCGCCGCGGCGCTGATGATGACGGAGTCGATCGACGAGGACACCGTCGACTTCGCGCCGAACTACGACGGCCAGGAGCAGGAGCCGGTCGCTCTCCCCGCCGCGTACCCGAATCTGCTGGTCAACGGCGCGTCCGGGATCGCCGTCGGCATGGCGACGAACATGCCGCCGCACAACCTCGGCGAGGTGATCGCCGCCGCCCGCCACCTGATCCGCCACCCGAACGCGGACCTGGAAGCGCTCATGCGCTTCGTGCCCGGCCCCGACCTGCCGACCGGCGGCCGGATCGTCGGCCTGTCCGGCATCAAGGACGCCTACGAGAACGGCCGCGGCACGTTCAAGATCCGCGCCACGACGACGGTGGAGACCGTGACGGCCCGCCGCAAGGGCATCGTCGTCACCGAACTGCCCTTCACGGTCGGCCCCGAGAAGGTCATCTCCAAGATCAAGGACCTGGTCGGTTCCAAGAAGCTCCAGGGCATCGCGGACGTCAAGGACCTCACCGACCGCGCCCACGGACTGCGTCTCGTCATCGAGGTCAAGAACGGCTTCGTGCCGGAGGCCGTCCTGGAGCAGCTCTACAAGCTGACGCCGATGGAGGAGTCCTTCGGCATCAACAACGTGGCGCTGGTCGACGGTCAGCCCCTCACCCTGGGGCTCAAGGAGCTCCTGGAGGTCTACCTCGACCACCGCTTCACGGTGGTGCGCCGCCGCTCCGAGTTCCGCCGGGGCAAGAAGCGCGACCGGCTGCACCTGGTCGAGGGCCTTCTCGTCGCGCTGCTCGACATCGACGAGGTCATCCGTCTCATCCGTTCCAGCGAGAACTCCGCGCAGGCCAAGCAGCGCCTGATCGAGCACTTCTCGCTGAGCGAGATCCAGACGCAGTACATCCTGGACACCCCGCTGCGCCGGCTCACGAAGTTCGACCGGATCGAGCTGGAGACCGAGCGCGACCGGCTCAACGGCGAGATCGACGAGCTGACCGGGATCCTCGACTCGGACAGCGAGCTGCGCAAGCTCGTCTCCACCGAACTGGCCGCGGTGGCGAAGAAGTTCGGGACGGACCGCCGCACGGTCCTGCTGGAGTCGGCGGGCGCGCCGGTCGCGGCCGTGGCGCTGCAGGTCGCGGACGACCCGTGCCGGGTGCTGCTCTCCTCGACGGGCCTGCTGGCCCGCACGGCGAGGGCGGACCTGCCGGCGGCGGAGGACGGCAGGCGGGTCAAGCACGACGTGGTGGTCTCGGCCGTCGCGGCCACACAGCGGGGCGAGGTGGGTGCCGTGACCTCGGCCGGGCGCCTGCTGCGGCTCGCGGTGATCGATCTGCCCCAGCTCCCGGACACCGCGTCCGCGCCGAACCTCGCCGGCGGGGCGCCGGTGACGGAGTTCCTCAACCTGGAGGACGGCGAGACGGTGGTCTGCCTGACCACGCTCGACGAGTCCTCGCAGGGCCTGGCGCTCGGCACGCTCCAGGGCGTGGTGAAGCGGGTGGTGCCGGACTACCCGGCGAACAAGGAGGAGCTGGAGGTCATCACGCTCAAGGACGGTGACCGGATCGTCGGCGCGACCGAGCTGCGCACGGGCGAGGAGGACCTGGTGTTCATCACGTCCGACGCCCAGCTCCTGCGCTACCAGGCGTCCCAGGTGCGACCGCAGGGCCGTCCCGCGGGCGGCATGGCGGGCATCAAGCTCGGCGCGGGTGCCGAGGTGCTCTCGTTCACGGCGGTGGATCCGGGGGCGGACGCGGTGGTGTTCACGGTCGCGGGCTCCACGGGCACGCTGGACGACTCGACCGGCACGTCGTGGAAGCTGACGCCGTTCGACCAGTACCCCCGCAAGGGGCGGGCGACCGGCGGTGTGCGCTGCCAGCGGTTCCTGAAGGGCGAGGACGTGCTCCTGCTGGCCTGGGCGGGCGAGGCACCGGCCCGCGCGGCGCAGCAGAACGGCACGCCGGTCGAGCTCCCGGAGACCGACCCGCGACGGGACGGCTCGGGCACCCCGCCGACCGCGCCCGTGGCCTCCCTGGCCGGCCCTCTCGGATAGCGCTCCGACCCCACGCGAACGCCCCCTGTCCCGCGCCACGGCGCGGGGCAGGGGGCGTTCGCCGTCCCGCGGCCCGGGTGAGGGCCGGTGTCAGGACGGGTCGCGGGGCGGGACCGTGGGCGCGTACGTCGCCTCGATCCCGGCGACGATCAGGCGCAGTCCGTCCTCGAAGCCGGTGTCGTAGTCGGTGAAGAGCTCCGCCCCGGCCGCCGCCGAGAGGGGGTACTCCGCCAGCCGCTCCGCGCGCCGCTCGACGTCGAAGCCCTCGCGGGGCTGCCCCGGCACCGGCTCGGCGCCCTGCTCCTCCGTCACGAAGCCCAGCGTGAACATGTACGCCGTGGTGCTGGCCCGTACCGCCTGGTGCAGCGAGAAGCCCGCTTCGACGAGCGCGCCGAGCTGGAGCTCCATGTCCGCGGCGAAGTCGGTCCCGGTGAAGCGGGCGCCGCTGTAGACCTTGGCGCCGTCGCGGTAGCGCAGCAGTCCGGCGCGCAGGCCCCGGTTGACCGCGAGGATCCGCTCCTGCCAGCCCAGGTCGCCGGCCGGCCGCGCCGTGGGGTCGGCGACCATCTGCCGGTACATCACGGTCGCCATCTCGTCGAGCAGCGCCTGCTTGTTCTTGAAGTGCCAGTAGAGCGCGGGCGCCTGCACGTTCAGCTCCTGGGCGATCGCGCGCAGCGTGAGCCCTTCGAGGCCCCGCTCGTTCAGCAGGCCCAGCGCGGTCTCCGCCACCTGCGCGGGGTCCAGCCGGTTCGTCTTCTTCGTCGCCACCCCGTCACGGTATCCCCTTGACAACTTAACACCGTTAAGGAGATGCTCCGGGCCATGGAACTTAACAGCGTTAAGGAGCCTGGAGGCAGCGCCATGAGCAGCGACACGAACACCGGGACGGACGTCCTCGTCGTCGGAGCGGGCCCCACCGGACTGGTGCTCGCCATCGACCTGGCCCGCCGGGGCGTGCGCACCCTGCTGGTCGAGCAGGCGGACCGGCTCTTCCCCGGCTCTCGGGGCAAGGGCGTCCAGCCGCGCACTCAGGAGGTCCTGGACGACCTCGGCGTGCTGCCCCGGGTCCGGGCGTCGGCGTCCCTCTATCCGCGGATGCTCGCCTGGGAGGGCACGGAGCGCCGGCACGAGTGGGACATGATGCAGCGCTCCGAGCCGACCGAGCAGGTCCCGTACGCCGACGTGCTGCTCATCCCTCAGTCCCGCACCCAGGAACTGCTGCACGAGCGGCTGGTGGAGCTCGGGGGCGGGGTCCGGTTCGGCGCGGCCCTCACCGGCTTCCGCCAGTCCGCGGACGGGGTCGAGGCGGAGCTCTCCACCGGCGAGACGGTGGGGGCGTCCTACCTCGTGGCGGCCGACGGCGGACGCTCCACGGTCCGCAAGGCCCTCGGCATCGGCATGACGGGCGAGACCGTCGACCCGCGGCCGATGCTCGTCGCCGACGTCCGGCTCTCCGCGGAGGCGCTCGTGGACCGGGCCAACTGGCACATCTGGCCCGAGGCGCCCGGCGGTGGCGTGGCCCTGTGCCCGCTGCCCGGGGCCGACCACTTCCAGCTGATCGCCGGGTTCGAGGACGAGGCGGCCCTCGTGGACACCTCCGCGGAGGCGGTGCGCGGGCTCGTCGCCGAGCGCACCCCGCTCGCCGCCGCGGACGTCGTCGAGGTGCTGTGGGCCTCCGACTTCCGGGCCCGCGCGGCGATGGCGGACCGGTTCCGCGACGGGCGGGTCTTCCTGGCGGGCGACGCGGCGCACGTGCACTCCCCCGCCGGCGGTCAGGGCCTCAACACCAGCGTCCAGGACGCCTACAACCTCGGGTGGAAGCTCGGCCAGGTGCTGCGCCACGGCGCCCCGGCCGCGCTGCTCGACTCCTACGAGGCCGAACGGCTGCCCGTCGCCGCCGACGTGCTCGGCATCAGCACGCGGATCCACCGAGCATCCGCCTCGGGGGAGAACACCCGGCGGGGAGAGGAGGTCCAGCAGCTCGGCCTGGGGTACCGGGACTCGGCCCTCGCCGTCGAGACCCGGACCGGGCTCGCCGAGGACGCGCTGCGGGCGGGCGACCGCGCTCCGGACGGGCCGTACGGCCAGGAGCGCCTCTTCGACGTCTTCCGCGGGCCGCACTTCACGCTCCTCGCCGTCGGCACGGAGCCCCCGGCCCTCGGGGCGCCCACGGTGCGCACGGCCCGCCTCGACGCGTACGAGCCCTACGGGCCGGGCCTCTTCCTGGTCCGGCCCGACGGGTACGTGGGCTGGGCGGGCGAGAGCGCGGACGGTCTCGCGGACTACCTCGCCGCCGTCGGCGCGGCCCCCGTCCCGGCGGCCGCCGGAGCCTGACGGGCCGCCACGACGCTACGGCGCCGCGTCCGGCTCGGGCTCGGGATCCGGCTCCGGCTCCGGTACGTAGCGCAGGACGCCCCACATGCTGTGCTCGTCGGGGACGTCCCCCGGACCGTTCAGCTCGCACCCGGCGAGGCCCTTGCGCAGGGCCGGCGCGTCGATGCCGGAGCCGATGAGCACCAGCTGGGTCAGCCTCTCCTCGCCGGCGGGCCAGGGCTCGGGGAAGAACCGCAGGAAGCGGCCGACCGCGTGGACGACGTAACGGTTGTCCGGATCGGCCGGGCCGAGATCGACGAAACCCTTGATGCGGTAGAGCCCCCGCGGCCGGGAGTCGAGGAAGGCCATCAGGCGCCGCGGGTGCAGGGCGGTGCCGGTGGAGAACGACAGGGTCTCGTAGTGCGCGTGCGGATGCCCCGCCTCGTCGTCGGGGTCGCCGTAGAGCAGGTCCTCGATGGACATCTGCCCCTCGATCTCGCCCTCGGGCACGACCCGGTCGAAGAGGACCTCGGGGTCGACGCGCCCGTACGAGGCGCGGATCACGGCGGCCCGGCCGGCCAGTTCGGCGACCGTCCCGTGCACGGTGCCGAGCTCCTCCTCGGGCACCCGGTCCGTCTTGTTCACCACGACGAGGTCCGCGAGGGCGAGGTGACGGTCGGTCTCGGGGTGCCGCTCCCGGGTCGCGGCGAACTCGGCGGCGTCGACGACCTGGACGAGGCCGCCGTACATGATCCGGGCGTTCTCACTGGCGAGCACCATCCGCACCAGCTCCTGCGGCTCGGCCAGGCCGCTCGCCTCGATGACGATCACGTCGAGCCCGGAGGAGGGCCGGGTAAGAACCTCCAGGTACTCGTCCAGTTCGCTCGCGTCGACGGCGCAGCACAGGCAGCCGTTGCCGAGGGAGACGGTGGACCCGACCTGTCCGGCGACGGTCATCGCGTCGATCCCGATGTCCCCGAAGTCGTTGACCATGACCCCGATCCGGGTCCCGCGGGCACTGCGCAGCAGATGGTTGAGCAGTGTCGTCTTGCCCGACCCCAGGAACCCGGAGAGGATCACGACGGGGATCTGCTGCATGCTCAAGGGAAGCCCTCCGGTGTCTCGGCGAAGCCCCCAGGATAGGCACGGCCGCGGGCACGGACGGGGCGCCGGGATTTCCGGTCGCGCTCCGGTTCCGCTTACGGTTCCCGGCATGAGTCCCGCTTCGACCACCGCTCCACGGCACCTCGCGCGCCGTCCGCGGTTCGGCCGGCCTCGACGGGTCTTCTCGCAGGTCCTGCTCATGCAGCTGGCCATCGCCGCCGGTGTCACGGTGCTGGCCACCGGCCTCTTCCTGGCGCCGCTGAGCGCCCAGCTCGACGACCAGGCCATGCGGCGCGCGCTCGCCGTCGCCGAGACGACGGCCTCCCCCGAGGTGGCCGCCGCGCTCGTGCGGACCGCGCCGTCCGCGAGCGGCCCGGTGCAGGCGGAGGCGGAGCGGATCCGGCGGTCGACCGGCGCCGAGTACGTCGTCGTCATGGACACCCGCGGCGTGCGCTGGTCCCACACCGACCCCGCGCAGATCGGCAGGGTCGTCTCCACCGATCCCAGCGCGGCGCTCGCCGGCCGTGAGGTCATGGAGATCGACGACGGCACCCTCGGCCGCTCCGCCCGCGGGAAGGCACCGCTGCGGGACTCCGGCGGTGCCATCGTCGGCGCGGTGTCGGTCGGCATCGAGTACGACAGCGTCCACGACCGTCTCCTCGGGGCGATCCCCGGTCTCCTCGCGTACGCCGGCGGCGCACTGGCCGCCGGCGCGCTCGCCGCGTACCTGATCTCCCGCCGGCTCCAGCGGCAGACCCACGACCTGGCCTTCTCCGACATCTCCGCGCTGCTCGCCGAACGCGAGGCGATGCTGCACGGCATCCGCGAGGGGGTCGTCGCGCTGGACGGCACCGGCCGCGTCCGGCTGGTGAACGACGAGGCGCAGCGCCTCCTCGGGATCGGTCCGGAGGCCGCCGGGCGCCCGCTGGAGGAGGTACTCGGCTCCGGCCGGACGGCCGACGTACTGGCCGGCCGCGTCACCGGCGAGGACCTGGTGACCGTGCGCGGCCACCGGGTGCTGATCGCCAACCGGATGCCCACGGACGACGGCGGCGCCGTCGCCACCCTGCGCGACCGCACCGAACTCGAACGGCTCGGCCGCGAGCTGGACTCCACCCGGGGCCTCATCGACGCGCTGCGCGCGCAGGACCACGAGCACGCCAACCGGCTCCACACCCTGCTCGGACTGCTGGAGCTGGACCTGCACGAGGAGGCGGTCGAGTTCGTCACCGAGGTCGTCGGGGTCCATCGCGCCACCGCCGAGCAGGTCACGGAGAAGATCCACGACCCGCTGCTGGCCGCCCTCCTCGTCGGCAAGGGCAGCGTCGCGGCGGAGCGGGGCGTCGCCCTGCGGATCACCCCCGGATCGCTGCTCCCCGACCGTCTGGTGGACCCGCGCGAGCTCGTCACGGTCGTCGGCAACCTCGTCGACAACGCGCTCGACGCCGCGGCGGGCACGCGCGAACCGCGGGTCGAGCTCACCGTGCGCACCGAGGGACGCACCGTCGTCCTGCGGGTCGCCGACAGCGGCCCGGGCGTGCCCGCCGACCGGCGCGAGCTGATCTTCACCGAGGGCTGGACCACCAAGGAGCCGCCGTCCCACGGCCAGCGCGGCCTCGGCCTGGCGCTCGTACGCCGCCTCGCCGAACGCCAGGGCGGCAGCGCACGGGTCGGCGCGGGGCCCGACGGGAGCGGGGCGGAGTTCACCGTCGTCCTCCCGGAAGCGCTGGACCAGCCCGCGCCGGACGGGCCCGTGGCGAAGCCGGGCCTCCCGGTCGGCACAGGCTCCCCGGAGGAGGCCCGGTGATCGACGTACTCGTCGTGGACGACGACACCCGCGTCGCGCGGGTCAACGCGGCGTACGTGGCCAAGGTGCCCGGCTTCCGGGTCGTCGCCACCGCCCATTCGGCCGGCGAGGCCCTCGCCCACCTCGCCGGGCAGACCGTCGACCTGGTCCTGCTCGACCACTACCTGCCGGACGGGAACGGCCTCGCGGTCGTACGGGAGCTGCGCCGGCTCGGCCACCGCACGGACGTGATCATGGTGACGGCGGCCCGCGACGTGGCGACCGTCCAGGCCGCGATGCGGCAGGGGGCGCTCCAGTACCTGGTCAAGCCGTTCAACTTCGCCGGTCTGCGCACCCGGCTGGAGGCGTACGCGGCCCTGCGCCACACCCTCGACCGCGGCGGCGAGGCGGAACAGGCCGAGGTGGACCGCATCTTCGCGGCGCTCTCGGCGGGCACGGCGGAACCCGACCTGCCCAAGGGGCACTCCCCCACCACCGCGGAGGTGGTCCGGCGGGTGCTGCTCGCCGCGGAGAGCCCGCTGTCCACACAGGAGATCGCCGAGCGGGCGGGGGTGAGCCGGCAGACCGCCCAGCGCTATCTCAAGCTGCTCGACCGGACGGGCCGGGTCCGGCTCTCCCTGCGGTACGGCGAGACGGGCCGCCCCGAGCACCGTTACGTCTGGGCGGCGTCGGGCGGCTGAGACCGACCGGGGAGCGGGCGTGGCCGGGAGGTGCGGACTGCGGCGGCCCGGACGGGCCTGGACCGGTCAGACCGCCCCCGCCCCCGTGAGCGCGCGGACCTCCGTCTCGGCGTGCCGGGCCTCGTCCGGCGGCTCGGGTGAGGTGAGGGTGCCGATCCAGCCGGCCAGGAAGCCGAGCGGGATGGAGACCACCCCGGGGTTCTGCAGCGGGAAGACGTGGAAGTCGGCAGCGGGGAACAGCGCCTCCGGAGTGCCGGAGACCACCGGGGAGAGGACCACCAGCACGACGGCCGGGACGAGCCCTCCGTACACCGCCCAGACCGCCCCCCGCGTGGTGAAGTTCCGCCAGAAGAGCGAGTAGAGCAGCACGGGCAGGTTGGCGGACGCGGCGACCGCGAAGGCGAGGCCGACCAGGAAGGCCACGTTGAGGTCGCGCGCGAGGAGCCCCAGGCCGATCGCGGCCGCCCCGATCCCGGCGGCGGCCAGCCGGGCCACCGTCACCTCGCTGTACTGCTTGGCATGGGCGCTGCGGCGGCGCAGCGAGGCGTACAGATCGTGGGCGACGGACGCGGAGGAGGCGAGCGTGATTCCCGCGACGACGGCCAGGATCGTCGCGAAGGCGACGGCCGCGACGACCGCGAAGAGCACGGTGCCGCCGGTCGATCCGGCTCCCCCGCCGAGGTCGAGAGCGAGCAGGGGGACGGCGGTGTTGCCGGCCGCGTTGGAGGCCCGGACCGCGTCCGGGCCGATGATCGCCGCCGCGCCGAAGCCGAGCACGATCGTCATCAGGTAGAAGCTGCCGATCAGTCCGATGGACCAGACGACCGAGCGCCGGGCGGCCCGCGCGGTGGGCACCGTGTAGAAGCGCGACAGGATGTGCGGCAGGCCCGCGGTGCCCAGGACGAGGGCGATACCGAGGCTGATGAAGTCGAGGCGGGCGGTCCAGCTTCCGCCGTAGCGCAGTCCCGGCCCGAGGAAGTCCCGGCCGTGGCCGCTGCGTTCGGCGGCGGTGGTGAGCAGCTGGTTGAAGTCGCCGTGGAAGCGGAGCAGGACGAGCACGGTGAGGGCGATCGTGCCCGCCATGAGCAGGACGGCCTTGACGATCTGGATCCAGGTGGTGGCCCGCATCCCGCCGAGCGACACGTAGATCACCATCAGGGCTCCGACGCCGATCACGGTCCAGGAGCGGGCGGCCTCGCTCGTGCCGCCGAGGAGGAGGGCGACCAGGCTGCCTGCGCCGACCATCTGGGCCACGAGGTAGAGCACGGAGACGGTGACCGACGAGGTTCCGGCGGCGATCCGCACGGGGCGCTCGGCCATCCGGGAGGCGACGACGTCGGCGAGCGTGAACCGGCCGCAGTTGCGCACCAGTTCGGCGACCAGCAGGAGGACGACGAGCCAGGCGACCAGGAAGCCGACGGAGTAGAGCATGCCGTCGTAGCCGAAGAGCGCGATCAGGCCGGAGATACCGAGGAAGGAGGCGGCGGACATGTAGTCGCCGGCGATCGCGAAGCCGTTCTCCATCGGGGAGAAGAGCCGGCCGCCGGCGTAGAACTCCTCGGCCGAGCCGTGCCGGCTGCGGCTCACCCAGGTGGTGATCCCGAGCGTCACCGCGATGAACACGCTGAAGAGGACCAGCGCCAGGGTCTGGTGGTCTCCGGTCACCGCTGGAACCCCCTCGTCATCTCCTGGGTGTCCCAGCGCAGTTCCAGCGCCGCCCGGTCCCGGCGCAGCCGGGCGTGCCGGGCGTAGGCCCAGGTCAGCAGGAAGGTGGTGAGGAACTGGCCGAGTCCGGCGAGCATCGCCACGTTGACCGCTCCGGCGACGGGGCGGGCCATCAGCCCGGGGGCGGCGGTCGCCGCCACGACGTAGGCGAGGTACCAGAGGAGGAAGGCGAGGGACGCCGGGATCACGAACCGGCGGTAGCGGCTGCGCACTTCCTGGAAGGCCGGGCTGCGCTGGACCTCCAGATAGATGTCCGCGGCGCTGTGGGCCGCCTGCTGCCGCGGTACGGCGCCGGGCGCCGTACCGCGGCCGTCCGGTGCCCCGGAGGGGACTCGCCGGTCCCCGGCCGTCGCCCGCTCCCCCGCGGCGGCCCGGTCCGCGAACGCGGTCGTCGGCCCGGAGTCCGCCGGCTCACCCGTGTCGGCCGGCTCGCCCCAGCCGGCGGCCAGGGCGTCGTACCAGGGGTCGTCGATCCGCACCGCGGGGGCGCCGGGTCCTTCCTGCTTCTCCACCGGTGAACTCTCCTTGTCAGCGAACCGTTTCGGCCGCGTGCACAAGGATGGACAGAGCGGGAAGATCCAGGACTCTTCTCCTCTGCCACTTCACCCCATCAGGTGACGGAATCCCCACATGGTCCGACGAGCCCTTGCTGATAGGCGTACCGGACCGCCTGCGCCCGGTCGCGGACCCCGATCTTGGCGAAGAGGTTGTTGATGTGGGTCTTCACGGTCGCGGTGGAGATGCGCAGACGGACGGAGATCTCCTGGTTGGACAGCCCGTCCGCGACCAGGGCCAGCACCTCCGCCTCGCGCTCGGTGAGTCCGTCGGGCGGCGCGGCGGCATCCCGCGAGCCGGTGGACGGGGCACGGCGCGGTACGCGCGGCTCGGGCTGGTCCAGCAGTCTCTCCAGGAGCCGCCGTTGGACGGCGGGATCGAGTCCGGCCCGCCCGTCGAGCACGTCCCGGACGGCCCGGACGATCTCCTCCCCGCCCGCGTCCTTGGTGAGGTAGCCGCGTGCTCCGGCCCGCAGCGCGGGGAAGAGCGAGTCGTCGTCGGCGTAGGTGGTGAGCACGACCACCTCGGTGCCGGGATGCTCGGCGCGGATGCGGCGGGTGGCCTCCACCCCGTCGCAGCGGGGCATGCGCAGGTCCATCAGGACGACGTCGGGGGCCAGGGCGGCGGTCAGGGCGACGGCCTCCTCCCCGTCCCGGGCCGAACCGACCACCTCGATGCCGGGAAGGAGGCCGAGGACCAGCACGATGCCCTCGCGGACCATGGCCTGGTCGTCGGCGACGACCACCCGTGCGACCCGCTCGCCGGCGGCCCCGTCCGTCCCGGGCCCGCTCATGCCGGCACCCGCAGGCGCACGGCGAATCCCGTGCCGTCGGGACCGGCCTCCAGGGTGCCGCCGAGGAGTTCGGCACGCTCGCGCATGCCGAGCAGGCCGTAGCCCGCGCCGGAGGCGGCCAGGGAGACGTCCGGGCCGTCACCGCCGGTGTCGGCGGCGGGCGGGCCGGTGTCCCGGACCTCCAGACCGACGTCCCCGGCTCCGTAGGCGAGCAGCAGTGTCGTCCGCGCCCCCGGCGCGTGCTTGCGGACGTTGGTGAGGGCTTCCTGGGCCACTCTGCGCACCGCCTGCGAGGCCTCCGCCGGGAGCGGCCGGCGGTCTCCGGTCACCCTGACCTCCGCCCGGTCCTCGCGGGCCAGCTCCCGCAGGTAGTCCTCCACGGGCACCATGTCGCCGCGGAGCGCGGAGAGCGCGTGGCGGGTCTCCGCGAGGCCGTCGCGGGCCATGGAGCGGGCGGCGACCACCCGCTCCAGGATCATCTCCCGGTCGGCGCCGGCCTCGATCTGCAGGCGGGCGGCCTCCAGGTGCACCATCTGGGCCGAGAGGCTGTGGGCCAGCACGTCGTGGATCTCGCGCGCGATCCGGGCCCGCTCGGCCAGCGCCGCCGAGGTGGCCTCCGCCTCGCGTGCCGCCCGCTCCTGCCCGAGCAGCCGGAAGCCGGCACTGCGGGCCTCGGCGTCCAGCCGGAGCGAGTAGCCGCCGAGCAGCACGGCGGAGGTGGTGACCGCGGCGCCGAGGATGCCGGTGTCGTCGGCCTCGACGAAGGCGGCGGTCAGCGCGAGGACCGTGGCGAGGCCGACGACGAGCGGGAGCCGTTCCATGGCCGAGGCGGAGACGACGATCCAGAGGAGGGTGGCGGTCACCGGGGCACCGGCGAGGCTCGCCCCGAGTCCGAC
This sequence comes from Streptomyces sp. JL2001, assembly GCF_050917515.1. Classification (NCBI taxonomy): domain Bacteria; kingdom Bacillati; phylum Actinomycetota; class Actinomycetes; order Kitasatosporales; family Streptomycetaceae; genus Streptomyces; species Streptomyces sp. JL2001. The sequence goes on from NZ_CP169421.1 coordinate 2,018,774, forward strand.
GACCGTGACGGCGGCGAGCAGTCCGAGCGAGTGGGGCAGCCGGTTGGCGAGGGTGGTCCGGTGGAAGCCGGCGAGCGCCGCAGCACAGAAGGCCACGCCGATCGGGGGCACCACCCCGTACCAGCCGGGGAAGGCACCGGAGAGGTACGCGCTGGTCACCGCCCAGACGCCCAGGGCCGCGAGGAGCAGGCCGTCGAGCACGAGACGCCCCCGCGGCACGCCGACCCGGCTCAGCGCCTCGGGAGCGGGCCAGGCCGTCCACCTGCCGGTGCCCCGCCTGTCGCCGTCCGCCATCACCGCCCCCTTCGTCGTGGCGATGCTACGGAAGGGCACCGGCCGAGGGATCGTCTCGAAGGCGGATCACGCGCCTCCACCCCCGGGTGGACACGGGGCGCCGGGAGGCGTGGGGCCCGGACGGGCGAGGCCCCGAGCGGGATTCCGCTCGGGGCCTCGGTCGCGTTCTCCGGCGGTCAGGCGTCGATGCGCGAGCGGTCCAGGGTCGCCGCCGAGCTGGTGATGAACTCCTTGCGGGGAGCCACGTCGTTGCCCATGAGCAGGTCGAAGACCTGCTCGGAGGACTCCAGGTCGCCGATGTTGATCCGGCGCAGGGTGCGGTGGCGCGGGTCCATGGTGGTCTCCGCCAGCTGGTCGGCGTCCATCTCGCCGAGGCCCTTGTAGCGCTGGATGGCGTCCTTGTAGCGGATGCCCTTGCGCTGGTACTCCAGCAGCGTCTGGCGCAGCTCGTTGTCCGAGTACGTGTACACGTACTTGTCCTGGCCCCGCTTGGGCTGGACGAGCTCGATGCGGTGCAGCGGCGGCACGGCCGCGAAGACCCGGCCGGCCTCGACCATGGGCCGCATGTAGCGCTGGAAGAGCGTCAGCAGCAGCGTACGGATGTGCGAACCGTCGACATCGGCGTCGGTCATCATGATGACCTTGCCGTAGCGGGCCGCGTCGATGTCGAAGGTGCGGCCCGAGCCCGCCCCTATGACCTGGATGATCGCCCCGCACTCGGCGTTCTTGAGCATGTCCGAGACCGAGGACTTCTGGACGTTGAGGATCTTGCCGCGGATCGGCAGGAGCGCCTGGAACTCGCTGTTCCGCGCAAGCTTGGCGGTGCCGAGCGCGGAGTCGCCCTCGACGATGAAGAGCTCGCTGCGCTCCACGTCGTCGCTGCGGCAGTCGGCGAGCTTGGCCGGCAGCGAGGAGGACTCCAGGGCGGTCTTCCTGCGCTGCGCGTCCTTGTGCTGGCGGGCCGCGATGCGGGTCCTGGCGGCCGCCACGGCCTTCTCCAGGACGGCGCGGGCCTGTGCCTTGTCGTCGCGCCGGGTGGACGTCAGGAAGGCCTTCAGCTCCTTGGCGACCACGTTGGCGACGATCCGGCGTGCCGCCGAGGTGCCCAGCACCTCCTTGGTCTGCCCCTCGAACTGCGGCTCGGCGAGCCGGACGGTCACGACCGCGGTGAGCCCCTCCAGGGCGTCGTCCTTGACGACGTCGTCCTCGGCGACGCGCAGCAGCTTGGCGGAGCGCAGCACCTCGTTGACGGTCTTCGTGATCGCCTGCTCGAAGCCGGACACGTGGGTGCCGCCCTTGGGGGTGGCGATGATGTTCACGAACGACTTGAGCGTCGTGTCGTAGCCCGTGCCCCAGCGCAGGGCCACGTCGACGCCCAGTTCCCGGGTGACCTCGGTGGGGGTCATGTGGCCGAGGTCGTCGAGGACCGGCACGGTCTCCTTGAACGTGCCGGTGCCGGTCAGGCGCTGGACGTCGCAGACGGCCTTGTCCTGGGCGAGGAACTCGCAGAACTCGCTGATGCCCCCGTCGAAGCGGAAGGTCTCCTCGCTCTTGCCCACGCCCTCCAGGTCCCGCTCGTCGCGGACCACGATGGTCAGGCCGGGCACCAGGAAGGCGGTCTGGCGCGCCCGCTGGTGGAGCGTCTCCAGGGAGAGCTTGGCGTCCTTCAGGAAGATCTGGCGGTCGGCCCAGTACCGGACGCGGGTGCCGGTGCGGGCCTTGGGGACGCGCTTGCCCTTCAGGAGGCCGTTGGCCGGGTCGAAGGGGCTGTCGGGGCCCTGCTCGGTGAAGATGCCGGGGACACCGCGGCGGAAGCTGATCGCGTGCGTGGCGCTGTTCCGGTCGACCTCGACGTCGAGCCGGGCGGACAGGGCGTTCACCACGGAGGCGCCCACGCCGTGCAGGCCGCCGGAGGCCGCGTACGAGCCGCCGCCGAACTTGCCGCCGGCGTGCAGCTTGGTCATGACGACCTCGACACCGGAGAGCCCGGTCTTGGGCTCGACGTCGACCGGGATGCCCCGGCCGTTGTCCTGCACCTCGACGGAGCCGTCGTCGTGGAGGATCACGTCGATCCGGTCGCAGTACCCGCCGAGGGCCTCGTCGACCGAGTTGTCGATGATCTCCCAGATGCAGTGCATCAGGCCCCGGCTGTCGGTGGACCCGATGTACATGCCGGGGCGTTTGCGAACCGCTTCGAGCCCTTCGAGTACGAGCAGGTGCCGCGCGGTGTAGTTGGAACCGTCACGGTCTGCGGTCAGCAGCGCACTGGACGGCACGGACGTCTCGGCGGTCACGCGGTTCGCTCCTCGCTGAATTTGAATTGTGGCCCGGTGGGTAAGGCCCGGCGTCTGTCACCGGTTCAGAGGGTACCGATGCCTGGTAGAGCCGTTGTCACGCCACCCTCCCTCATTTCTCATGCTAGTCCAGAGTCGTATGGATGTTCGATCCCTCGAAGGGGTGACGTGAACATCACGTTCCCTTCCGCGCATGAACCATTTAGGCTCCGGGCACGTCCTCATCAACAACCGGCAACCAGCCGGGAGGACGAACCGACCCAGCAACGCGAAATCCGTAGTGCGACGCAATACGGCTCATTCGCCGCCAACCGGCAGCAGACAGCCACCTTGGTAAGAAGTTTCGAGGAAAAGCCACGAGCGGGAACGTTTTCGGCCTGGTTGGATGTTGACCCTGGTACGACAGCTCGTCGAGCTAGAGAAGAGGCGACGTGACTACTGTTCTGACCCCCGCGAGCCCCCTGACGGCCGCTGACCGCTGCGACCGCTGCGGCGCCCAGGCCTACCTGCGCGTCGTGCTGACCAGTGGTGGAGACCTGCTCTTCTGCGCTCACCACGGGCGCAAGTTCGAGCCGGAACTCAAGAAGATCGCCGCGGAGATACAGGATGAGACGGACCGGCTCACCGACGTGCCGGCCAAGGCAGTAGACGAGGACCGCTGACGCCTCGCATCCACGACGAGCCATGGGCCGGTCGCTGACCGGACGACGGGCGGCCACCCCCGCAAGCGAGGGGGGTGGCCGCCCGTTCTCGTTCCCGAGGACCGCCGTGGCGGCTCACAGGCCGCCGGAGGGGCGTCTCAGAGGTTCCGCGGCAGGACGGCGGAGACGCGGGTGTAGACGCCCGGGTTCTCGGCCTGGCCGCAGCCGCTGCCCCAGGACACCAGGCCGATGAGCCGCCCGCCGGCCACCAGCGGCCCGCCGCTGTCCCCCTGGCAGGCGTCCTTGCCCCCCTGCGGGTCTCCCGCGCAAAGCATGGTCTCGGCCCGGTAGCCGGCTCCGAAACCGCCCGGATACGCCCGCTCGCACGCCGTGTCCGGCAGCACCTGGACCGTGGCGGAGCGCAGGGCGGACGCGTAGTTGCCGTTTCCTGTGGTGTCCCCCCACCCGTAGACCTCCGCCGCCGTACCCGGGCTCTCGGCGGCGTCGCCCGGACTCGCGACCGCGATCACGTACGACTGCGGCAGCGCGGTCGCCAGGGTCAGCACCGCCAGGTCGCCGGAATTGGTCCTCGGGTCGTAGTCCGGGCTGATCCACGTCGACGAGACCCGGACCTCCCGGCCGTCCTGGCCGCTGAGCGAGCTCCGGCCCGCGATGACCTTGAAGTCGGGCAGCTGGGACGGCTCACCGCCGAGCACCTCCCTGCCGAGGCAGTGGGCCGCCGTGAGCACCCGCGTGGGCGCCACGACCACGCCTCCGCAGAACTGCCCCGCCCGGGTACCTCCGAACCGGTCACGGCTGGAGAGGGCCACGACCCAGGGGGCCTCCTCGGTCCGGGCCGGCTGGCCTCCGACCACGACGCTGTCGGCGAACGCGGGCGGGGCGGCGGCGAGCGGCCCCGCCGCCGCCGAGACGAGGCCCAGGGCAGCGGTCACTGCTCGGGCGAAGGGGCGACGCATAGAGCCTCCTGACTCTCCGGAACTTTCCGTGGACCCAGCGTCGTCCAGGCTTCTCCTCCGTGCACCCGCGCCGCGCCCAGCGGAAGGGCCCGGCTCCCCCATGGGGAACCGGGCCCTTTCACGCCTGGCGCTCGACCACGCCCCGCAGGGGGCGGCCGGCGACGGGTGACTAGTCGAGGTAGTCGCGCAGCACCTGCGAACGCGACGGGTGACGCAGCTTCGACATCGTCTTGGACTCGATCTGGCGGATCCGCTCACGCGTCACGCCGTAGACCTTGCCGATCTCGTCCAGCGTCTTCGGCTGGCCGTCGGTGAGACCGAAGCGCATGGAGACCACGCCGGCCTCACGCTCGGAGAGCGTGTCGAGGACGGAGTGCAGCTGCTCCTGAAGGAGCGTGAAGCTGACCGCGTCGGCCGGGACGACCGCCTCGGAGTCCTCGATCAGGTCGCCGAACTCGCTGTCGCCGTCCTCACCCAGCGGGGTGTGGAGGGAGATCGGCTCACGGCCGTACTTCTGGACCTCGATGACCTTCTCCGGGGTCATGTCGAGTTCCTTGGCCAGCTCCTCCGGGGTGGGCTCGCGGCCCAGGTCCTGGAGCATCTGGCGCTGCACGCGGGCGAGCTTGTTGATGACCTCGACCATGTGCACCGGGATACGGATCGTGCGGGCCTGGTCGGCCATGGCGCGGGTGATCGCCTGCCGGATCCACCAGGTGGCGTACGTGGAGAACTTGTAGCCCTTGGTGTAGTCGAACTTCTCGACGGCGCGGATCAGACCCAGGTTGCCCTCCTGGATCAGGTCCAGGAACAGCATGCCGCGGCCGGTGTAGCGCTTGGCCAGGGAGACCACCAGACGGAGGTTGGCCTCCAGCAGGTGGTTCTTGGCGCGGCGGCCGTCCTCGGCGATGATCTCCAGCTCGCGCTTGAGCTTCGGCGCCAGCTTGTCGGAGTTCGCCAGCTTGTCCTCGGCGAACAGACCGGCCTCGATGCGCTTGGCGAGCTCGACCTCCTGCTCGGCGTTGAGCAGGGGGACCTTGCCGATCTGCTTCAGGTAGTCCTTGACCGGGTCCGCGGTGGCACCGGCGACGGCGACCTGCTGCGCGGGAGCGTCGTCCTCGTCCTCGTCGGACAGGACGAAGCCCTTGGTCTCGCCCTCGGCCTCCTCGTCCTCGCCCTTGCCGGGAGCGACGTCCTCGAGCAGCTCCTCGCCCTCGACCGCGTCGTCGGCGTCCTTCTTGGACGTGGACTTCTTCGCCGCCGTCTTCTTCGCGATGGTCTTCTTCGCCGCCGTCTTCTTGACGGCGGTCTTCTTCGCGGCCGCCTTCTTGGCCGGAGCCGCGGCCTCGTCGGCCGGGTCCGCGCCCTCGGCCGTCGCCGACGCCGGAGCGGCCGGGACGCTCTTGGCCACGGTCGTCCTGGCGGTGACGGTCTTGGTGGCGGTGCGCTTGGCCGGGCTCTTCGCTGCGACGCTCTTGCGGGCGCGCTTCGGCGACTCCGCTGCACTGACCATCAGCGTCACACCCTCTTCCTCGAGGATCTGGTTGAGGCTGCGCAGAACATTCTTCCACTGGGTTGGCGGAATCTGGTCAGCCTCGAAGGCCCGACGCACGTCATCGCCGGCGATCTGCCCATCAGCCTTTCCCCGCTCGATGAGCGCCATCACAGACTCGGACTCGGCGATCTCCGGCGGGAGCGTACGGGATGTGCTGGCCGACACGAACAACCTCTCGGAACGATGGAAAACGGCTTCCGGCCCCGCCCATGATCGGGCCGGAGCCGACGACCGTCGGCGGGGAATGTGCCGACGGCGCGCGGGCTGGACCGGGGAACTGCACAGCGCCACAGGCGGCTGCTGTATTCCTTCCTCGGCCGTCACCTCTTAGGTCATCGCACGGCTTCGAGGAGTGTTACGCCCAATCTGCGTGGCCCGAGTCACACCTCATATGCGACACATCACCTCAGAAGGGTAAATGGTTGCACATTCTCGCCGCCGAAACCCCCGCGGCCCCGGGGACGCCGGACGCCCCCGGGTTCCGCGCGGGTCCGGCGACCCCCGATGCGAACGGTTCCGCGCTTCCGGCCATGGCCCGCGGGTCAGTGCTCGCGGGGAGCGGGCACCACGCCCCCGGGGTCCGGGTGCCCCGTGAGCAGCTGGCGCATGGCGGTCTCGGCCCCGATGGCGTCCCCGGCGGCGATGGCGTCGACGATGCGCGCGTGATGCGCGATGCAGGACTCGCCCGGACGGTCACAGCCGGTGACGGGGCCGCCGGAGACCTGGAGGGCGGCGGAGACGATGCCGGAGAGGTGTTCCAGCATGCGGTTGCCGGCGAGCTGGATGAGCAGGGAGTGGAACTCGGCGTCGGCCCGGGAGAAGGTGATGCCGTCGCCCTGGCCGAAGGCGTGCCCCATGATCTCCACCATGTCGGACAGCCGCTGCTGGACGTCCTCCCGGCCGTGACCGGCGGCGAGCCGGGCGGCCAGCGGCTCGATCGTCCAGCGGAGCTGGCTCAGCTCCCGGCGCTGGTCGTCGCGCTGCGGCCCGAAGGCGCGCCACTCGATGATGTCCGGGTCGAGCAGGTTCCAGTCACTGACCGGCCTGACCCGGGTGCCGACGTTCGGGCGGGCACTGACCAGCCCCTTGGCCTCCAGCACGCGCAGCGATTCCCGGACGACCGTGCGGGAGACCTCGAACCGCTGGCCGATCTCCTCGGGGACGAGGGGGCGGTCGGCGCCGAGGTCGCCGGAGACGATCATCTGCCCCAGCTGCTGGACGAGCTGGCCGTGCAGGCCGCGACCCCGGCTGCCGGCCGAGCGGCGGCCGACCCGGCCGAGGTCCGTCTCCACGCCCTCCCAGGAGGGCAGCCCCACGCGGTCGGCGACGGGCGCCTCCGCGTACGGATATCGATCGAGATCGCCCGAGGCGCCGAGGCCGGAGTCGACGGAACGGGCGGCGGTCATCATGGTGTGCGCAAGGGTACTCACGCATCCTTTGTCGGCGTGGCTCCCGTGACCCTTGAGGTCTTTGGTGAAAAGCACACGAAAGGGTGATCGGCACCCCCTACACAATTGACGATTATTCGGACATAAGGGGCCGTTTTTGAGGGAGTTGCCGACGTGTCGGAACTCTTCGATCCGGAAGTGATCACCAACGCGCCTTACGACTCAGCCCGGTGAACAGATAGGCGCACAGAAGTGCCGTCAACGCGAACGCCAGCGCCACCCCCACGGGTTGCACGACCACCCGGAGCGCCCCCTCGAGCCAGTGATCGACAGCCGCGGGCCACTCCAGACTCGCGAATTCCCTGAGTCTGGCCGGGAGTCCGGCGACGGGGCGCACCGACGGTCCCGAGACCAGCCTGCCCAGCAGCGGTACGAGGACGATGGGCACGGCCAGCACCGCGGCCACGCCGGCGGCGGCCGCACGGAACACCCCGGCACCCAGCACCCCGGCCCAGGCGCAGCCGATCAGCAGGCCCAGCCAACTCGCGCACAGCGTCGCCCAGTTGTCCGGCAGCGGGATCAAGTCGCCGCCGTACACGAGGCGGAGGGCCTCCAGGTCGGCCACCACGACGACGACGGCGAGTACGACGGCGACGCCGGCCGCGACCGTGAGTTTGGCGAGCAGCAGACCGAGACGGCGCGGGACCGTGCCGCGGCCGGTGGTGAGGGCGGGGTAGCGGTACTCGTCCCCGAAGGAGAAGGCACCGAGCAGGCCGGCCCCGAGGGCGGCAGGCGGCAGGGGCGAGAGGGCGGGCCACCCCGCGAGGGCCGCGGGCAGGGGCGTGCGGCCGCCGCGGGCGAGCAGGACCGAGATCAGGACGGAGACGCCGACGGTCGCGGCGAGCACCAGCCAGGTGGGCGGCACCCCGAGCAGACGACGGACCTCGTACCGGAGGGGGCGCAGCGGCGCCCGCGGCGGCCGCCGCCTCGCCGAGACGACGGGGTCCCTCGTGGCATGGGTCTCCGGGGCGGGACCTTCGGGGGCAAGGCCTTCGGGGGCAGGGCCTTCGGGGGCGGACTCGGCCTCCGCCTCGAACCAGAGGTCCGGCGGGAACGAGGACCGGGCCCCGGGCGCGGCACAGGGCTCGGACGCAGCGGCGGACTCGGGATCGGGCTCCCACTCCGACTCGGGGCCGGCAGCCGCCGTGGACGGGTACGCGGCGTCGAAGGACTCCGGCTCGGGCCCCGCCCCGATGCGGCGTGCGGCGGGGACGTCGAGGTCAGCGGGTCCAGGGACTTCGGGAGCTACGGGGGTTTCCGGGCCCGCGGCGGATCCGGCGGCTCCGGCGCGGACCGTCCGGCCGACCCGGTCTCCGGCGGAGCCGGTGTGCGCCCGAGCCGCCGGGAGGGCGGGGCCGGTGTCACCCACCTCGTCAGCCAGTTGATGAATGAGCACCCCGTGCCGGAAGGCCGCCTCCCCGATCGTCGCGCAGTCGCTGCCGTAGACGGAGAGGCGGTTCCCGTTCTCGGTGACCACCTCGACGGGGCGCTTGGCGGCCCGCGCCTCCTGCGTCACGACGGCGGCCAGCCGTGCGGCGTGCGGGGTGCGCACGGCCACGCGGGGACGCAGTCTCGTGCGGGCGAAGTCGGCGACGTCCTGGTCGGCGACGAGCCGTCCGGCATCGAGGGTGACGACGTGGTCGGCGTGCCGGGCGGCCGTCCTGGGGTCCTCGGTGGTGAACAGGACGGTGCCGCCGTCCTCCGCATGGGCGCGCAGCAGTTCGTAGAGCCAGGCGCTCTCACGGACGGAGAGGCCGGCGCCCGGTTCGTCGAGCAGCAGGGTGTGCGGATCTCCCAACAGAGCACAGGCGAGTCCGAGTCGGCGGTCCATTCCGAGCGGCAGGGTGCCGATGCGCTGGTCGTGGAGGCCGGTGAGGCCGACGACCCGCAGCATCTCGTCGGCCTGGGACACCGGTACCCCGGCGGCGGCGCAGAGCATGCGCAGCTGGCTGCGCAGGGTGCGCGAGGGGTGCCCCGCGACGTCGCCGAGCAGCACCCCGACCTCGCTCGCGGGGTGCGCGACGCGGTGGAGGGGCCGCCCGCGGAAGGAGGTCACGCCGCGGCCCGGTTCGAGTTCGAGCATCAGGCGCAGGGCGGTGGTCTTGCCGGACCCGGCGGGTCCGAGCAGGGCGGTCACCTGGCCCGGGTGGGCGTCGAAGGTGAGATCGTCCACGGCGGGCGGAAGGTCGCGGCGGGGGCAACTGGTGAGTCCGATGGCCTGGAGCATCGCTTCTCTCGCGGTAGGTGAGACCGCTCCGCGGCAGGGCGGCGGCTTGCGAAGCAAGATAACTCTACATTTCGGACTTTTGGTGCAGCGCTGAGCTCTCGGGGCGCCTCGGCGCGCGTCCGCACCCCCGCGGGCGGGAGTGCGGCGCCGCGGGCGCCCTTGCGACGGGCGTCCCGGTGGTGGGCGTCCCGGCGGTGGGGCGTCGGGCCGTCAGACCTCGGGACGCAGCATGGGCGGGTTGAGCAGGGTCGCCCCTCCGGCCCTGAACAGCTGCGCGGGACGGCCGCCCTGACGGGTGGTGGTCCCGCCGGCGGGAACCAGGAACCCCGGGGTGCCGGTCACCTTCCGGTGGAAGTTGCGCGGGTCGAGAGCCACCCCCCACACGGCTTCGTACACCCTCCGGAGCTCGCCGACCGTGAACTCCGTCGGGCAGAAGGCGGTCGCCAGCGAGGAGTACTCGATCTTGGAACGGGCCCGCTCCACCCCGTCGGACAGGATCCTGGTGTGGTCGAAGGCGAGCGGCTCGGGCCGCTCCTCCTCAGAGGCTCCCGACTCCTCACGGCCCAGCAGCTCTTCGACCGGGGCCCAGCGGGCGCTGTGCGCGTCGCCGCCCGCGCGCGGCGCCGGCAGGTCGGGCGAGAGAGCCAGGTGGGCCACGCTGACCACCCGCATCCGCGGGTCGCGGCCCGGGTCCCCGTAGGTCGCCAGCTGTTCCAGGTGCGCGCCGTTGCCGGGCGCGGGCTGCGGGGCGGCCGGGTCGTGGACGCAGAGTCCGGTCTCCTCGACCAGTTCGCGGGCCGCCGCGGCGCTGAGGTCCTCGTCGTCCCGGACGAAGCCGCCGGGCAGTGCCCATCGCCCCTGGAAGGGCGCTTCTCCCCGTCGCACGACCAGGGCGCACAGCGCGGGGCCCCGGACCGTGAGCACGACCAGATCGACGGTGACGGCAAACGGCGGAAAGGCCGACGGGTCGTAGGGAGACATGCCGCGATCATAGTCGTCTTCCTGACGATAAACACGCCCCGCAGGTACACCGACCATGACTTCTTCTCCTCCCCGCGAGGCACGCGGCACGTGACGGACACCCATCGCTCACACCCCCAGCTGGAGGCCCTCGGGGGCCTCCTCCACCATGCCGAGCCCGAGCCGGCTCACCCGCACCGTGAACGGCCCGCCCGCGACCCGGAGCCCGGACAGACGCACCGCGCCCAGCGGGGCGGACCTGACGGGCTGCAGGGCGATCGTGCCACCCGGAACGTCGGGACGGATACCGGCCAGGACGGTCAGGAGGTGGACCCCCGCGGCGGCGGCCACCGCGGCGGGCCGGCAGGCCGCCGGGTGCGGCACCGGGACCGCGCCGGCCGTCCGCTGCTCCCCCGCGTACATCTCCGGCAGCCGGTACCCGAACGCCTCGGCCGCGTCGACGAGCCCCCGCAGCAGGGACGCGGCCTCCTTCTCGTATCCGGCGGTGGCGAGCCCGGCCACGGCCACCGCCGTCTCGTGCACCCGCACCGCTCCGGAACGGTGCCCGAAGGGGTTGTGTCCCGGTTCCTTGCCGCCGAGGCTCCGCAGCCCCCAGCCGGAGTCCAGCAGCGGCGTGCCGAGCAGTCTCACCAGCTGCTCGGTCGCGGCCTTGTCCAGGAGTCCCGGCGCGTACCGGCCGCCGCCCAGCAGACCGGTGTCCAGGAGGTGCGCCGCCCAGCCGCCCAGGACGGGCCAGGACCGCCCGCCCGGCGCCCTGGCCGCGACAGGACGGCCACCGGAGGGGTCGTCGAGCCAGAACTCCTCCCGGAACCGGGCCCGCTGGACTCGTGCCCAGTCCCGCAGCTGCTCTCCTCCCGGACGGCCACAGGCGTCGAGCAGGTCGGCGCCGAGCACGGCCGCGCGGTGGGCGTGTGCCTGGGTCTCCGCCCGCCACGGCCCGGCGGGGCCCGGGTCCGGCACGAAGCCGCTCGGGTCGGCGGCGGCGCGCAGCCAGCGCAGGCACCGCTCCGCGGCGGGGAGCAGCTCTTCGAGGTCCTGCTCGGGCAGTCCCCACCGTCTGGCCTCGGCCAGGACGGCCGGGAAGGCGAGGGTCGCCTCGACGCCGGTGCAGCGGGGCGGGAGGTGCGGTCCGGCATCCCGGAGAGGGCCCGGGATGCGACCCGATTCGGGTCCCGGTCCGTCGAGTTGGGTACGGGCGAGGACGCGGAGGGTGGTGGCGGCGAGGCGGGTGCCCAGAGGCAGGGCCATCCGGGCGGCCCAGAGGGCCTCGGCGGTGACCGGTCCGCAGCGCCAGGGCACGCCGGCGGCGAGATGGACGTCGGACGACTGTGCGGCATCGCGCTGCAGCAGGGCGCGCAGGTCGTCGAGGGCGACCCGCAGCAGATCGCCGAGCCGTGGGTCGTCGCCCTCGGCACGGGCCTCGGCGAGGACCTGGCCGCCGGGGCGTCCCGCCCCCGAGGGGCCGGCTCCGGGAACGCGGGACGTCCGGTCGCCTCCCCGGACCCGGAGTTCGATGCCGCGGGCGTCACCGGGCTCCAACTCGATCTCCCAGCGCAGGAGTCCGGCCGCGGCCAGCGCGTCCATCGGCGGCGGGTCCGCGGTGACGGCGGCGTACCTCCCGTCGGCCGTGGTCCACCGCAGTCCGGTGCCGTGGACGCTCGGGGCGAGCTCGGGTCCGGGCAGCCCGGCCGCAACCGCCCCCAGATCCGCGAGATCCGTCGCCAGAGCGATCTCCACGGGGAGTCGAAGCGGCCGGGCGGCGGAACTGCGCAGGACGATCCGTTCCGTTCCGTCCGCGCCCCGCGTGCGCTCGACGGTGAGACCGGGGTCGGGACCTGCGTCGGCGGCGGTACGCAGGACGCCTGTGAACACCGCGCGGTCGGCGGCCGCCCGTCTGCCCCGGAGCGGCACGGGCTCGCGGCCCGCGATCCGCAGCACGCAGCGGGAGAGGAGTCGCCGGCCCGCGAGGTAGACCCCTTCGAGGCCGTGGCCGGTGAGCTGCCCGTGCTCGGCGCAGACGGCGAGGGCGGGCAGGGCGACACAGATGATCGCGTCGTGCACGGCGGGCAGGTCTCCCGGCCGTGCCGTGCCCGCGGAGGAGATGCCGACGCCGGACGCGGGCCCGGAGGCGGCGCTGGAGGCCGGGGCGGGGCTGAGGGCCATGGGTGTTCCGTGCTCTCTGTGCGGTCCGGACAGCCGGGGTGGCGTCGGCGGCACGGGCCGTACGGTTCCGCCACAGAGCTGAACGCCTCGGCGGGCGGCCGGGTCACGGTCGTCACCTTCCGCTCCTCGTCCCGCGCTGTCCGCCGCGCCGGGCGCCGGTGGCCCGTGCGGACTTGACGAGGCTGACGCCAGGGCCGGTCCCGGCCGACGGCCCGGTCTGCCGCGGCCCCCTGGGCGGGGCGGTCCGCTGCCGCACCCGGCGCCGCGCCGTCCGGCCCTCCGCGGGGTGCGGGGCCTCGGCGGAGCCCTGAGGCTCCCCCGCGGGGCTGTCGGTCGCCGCAGGACCTCCGTCCGCCGCGACAGGCGCTCCGGCCGGGACCGGAGTCTCGGCCTCCATGCGGGCTCGGCGCTCCCCTCGCAGACAGCTGCGCAGCGATTCGGGATCGAGCCCCTCGTTGCACGCCTGGTGCAGCAGGCGGGCGAAGAGGTAGTCGGGGTCGGCGTCCAGCGCGAGGCCGAGAGCCACCCGTGCGGCCGGCTCGTCGCCCGTCGACCAGGCCGTCCAGCCGGCGAGGGCGAGCGGCGCGGCCGCGTGCTCCTCGAACGGGGTGACGCAGCGGCGGGCCAGTGCCCGCCACAGCCGCAGGGCCGCGGCGCCTTCCGCGCCCTCCATCCATTCCGCGGCCCGGTCCCGGGTCTCCCGGTCCTGGAGCCCGAGGATCAGGGCCGCGGCCTCGTCGTGCGTCAGCAGCCCGTCGTCGGCCGCGTCGGCCGCCGCCGTTCCCACCTGGAGGCGACCGGCGGAGGAGGCGGCTTCCAGCGCCTCGCCGACGGGCCCTGCGGCTCCTGGGACGGCCGCTCCCCCGGCGGGCGGGGCGAAGCGCCGGAGCACCTCCCCGGCGAGCTCCAGGGTGGCCTCCCGTACCTCCCTGCGGCCCTGCCCGGTGGCGGCGTCTAGGATCCTCGGCACGATCACGGCGGCGGCGCAGTTCAGCGCCCGGCGCTGCGGCTCGGTGTCCGGGGACTCGTGGGGCTTCAGCCGCGCCTGCATGTCCTTGAGCGATCCGCGCACCTGGATCCCCGCGTAGGTGGCGGTCGCCGCCATCACCGAGGTCCCCGTGAGGGCGAGAGGGGTGCCGTCCGTGGGGCAGCAGCGCACGTCGGGGCAGCAGTAGGAGAAGTACAGGCCGTCGGAGATGCACAGAGCCTCGTAGACCGGGATGTCGAGGGCCCCGCAGGCGGTGCGCAACCGCTGGGCGAAGGGCCGCAGGCGCTCCATCACCCGTCGGCCGGTCTCGCCGGGCGCGGGGTCCTGGCAGAGGAAGACCACGATGCCGTCCGGTCGGGTCCCGACCCGACTGCTTCCTTCGACGAGGCATTCGGCGAGGCCCTCCGCCGTGGCGGGCCACTCCTCCGGCGCACCCGGGATGCCGAGCCTGACCCGGCCGCCGAAGCGGCCGTGCTCGCCGTGGAGGGCGACGAGCACCACGGAGTCGGTCGGGTGGAAGCCCAGCACGAACGGGAGGGCGTCGGCCAGTTCGGCGGGCCCGCGCAGGGTGATCTGCTGCGCCGGGGCGGTTGTGCGTGATTCGTGTCGGTTCGTGTTCATGGTCACGACGGTCTCGCGGACCCCGTCGCCCGCGAAAGCCCTGTGGATAACTCCCGCGGCCGGTTGTCCACAGATCTCGCGGCCCGTTCGCGCTTTGTCCGAGCCATCGGGTTGCATGGGGGCATGACCAACGCAGAGCCTCTCGAAGACCGCGCCGCACTCCGGGCCACCGCCGATGCCGTACTCGCCCGTCTGGTCGGGGACCCCACGGGGACGGCGAGACTGCGGGAGGACCAGTGGCGCGCCATCGAGGCGCTCGTCGCGGACAAGCGCCGGGCGCTGGTCGTGCAGCGCACCGGCTGGGGCAAGTCCGCGGTCTACTTCGTGGCGACCTCGCTGCTGCGCTCCCTCGGCAGCGGTCCCACGGTGATCGTGTCCCCGCTCCTGGCGCTGATGCGCAACCAGGTCGACGCCGCGGCCCGTGCCGGCATCCGCGCCCGCACGATCAACTCGTCCAACACGGAGGAGTGGGAGACCGTCCAGCAGGAGGTGGTCGACGGCGAGGTCGACGTGCTGCTGGTCAGCCCCGAGCGGCTCAACAACCCCGACTTCCGCGACCAGGTCCTGCCCCGGCTCGCCGCCGCCACGGGGCTGCTGGTGGTCGACGAGGCGCACTGCATCTCCGACTGGGGTCACGACTTCCGGCCCGACTACCGGCGTCTGCGCACGATGCTGGCCGACCTTCCGGCCGGGGTGCCGGTGCTCGCCACGACGGCGACCGCCAACGCGCGGGTGACCGCGGACGTGGCCGAGCAGCTCGGCACGGGTGCCGGGACGGACGCCCTGGTGCTGCGCGGCCCGCTGGACCGCGAGAGCCTCAGCCTCGGTGTCGTCCGTCTCCCGGACGCCGCCCACCGGCTGGCCTGGCTGGCGGACCACCTCGGGGAGCTCCCGGGCTCCGGGATCATCTACACCCTCACGGTCGCGGCGGCCGAGGAGGTCACGGCCTATCTCCGCCAGTGCGGGCACACCGTGTCCTCGTACACGGGCCGCACGGAGAACGCCGACCGCCAGCAGGCGGAGGAGGACCTCCTGGCGAACCGGGTGAAGGCGCTGGTGGCGACATCCGCCCTGGGCATGGGGTTCGACAAGCCGGACCTGGGTTTCGTGGTGCACCTCGGGTCGCCCTCCTCGCCCATCGCGTACTACCAGCAGGTGGGTCGCGCCGGCCGTGGGGTGGAACACGCCGAGGTGCTGCTGCTGCCGGGGAAGGAGGACGAGGCGATCTGGCAGTACTTCGCCTCGGTCGCCTTCCCGCCGGAGGAGCAGGTGCGCCGCACCCTGGACGTGCTGGCGCAGGCCGACCGGCCGCTGTCCCTGCCCGCCCTGGAGCCGCTGGTCGAGCTGCGCCGCACGCGGCTGGAGACCATGCTCAAGGTGCTGGACGTGGACGGCGCCGTGCACCGGGTGAAGGGTGGGTGGACGAGCACCGGCCGGCCGTGGGCCTACGACGCGGAGCGGTACGCCTGGGTGGCGCGGCAGCGCTCGGCCGAGCAGCAGGCGATGCGGGAGTACGCGGCCTCGACCGGCTGCCGAATGGAGTTCCTGCGGCGCCAGTTGGACGACGAGGAGGCGGCGCCGTGCGGGCGCTGCGACAACTGCGCGGGGTCCCGCTTCGATCCCAAGGTCACCGACGCCGCGCTCGACGCCGCCAAGGGCGAGCTGGGGCGGCCCGGCGTGGAGGTGGAGCCGCGCAAGATGTGGCCGACCGGACTGGCGGCCGTCGGCGTGGATCTGAAGGGCCGTATCCCCGTCGGCGAGCAGTCCTTCGGCGGACGGGCGCTGGGCCGGCTCTCGGACATCGGCTGGGGCAACCGGCTGCGCCCGATGCTGTCCGAGCAGGCTCCTGACGGTCCCATTCCGGACGATGTCGTCCAGGCCGTGGTCCACGTGCTCGCCGACTGGGCCAAGGGGTCGGGCGGTTGGTCGTCCGGCGAGCCGGACGCCCCGAACCGGCCGGCCGGTGTCGTCACGGTCGCCTCGCGGAGCAGGCCGCAGCTCGTGGGGTCGCTCGGCAGCCGGATCGCCGAGATCGGCCGGATGCCGCTGCTCGGTTCGGTGGAGTACGCGCCGGAGGCAGAGGACCTGCGGCTCTCCCGAACGAACAGCGCCCAGCGGGTGGTCGGCCTCCACCAGGCCCTGACGGTTCCTCCGGAACTGGCGGCGCGACTGGCCGCCGCGGAAGGCCCCGTCCTGCTGGTGGACGACCTGTCCGACAGCGGCTGGACACTCGCTGTGACGGCCCGTCTGCTGCGCCGGGCGGGAGCAGAGGGGGTGTACCCACTGGTACTTGCCGTCCAGGGGTGAAACAGGGAGTGAACAATGGGCAACTGGGCAGGGATATGAGAGTCATACCGGCGCATTCCAGTCAGCGGCCTCAATTGCTCGTTGCCGCCCGCGCACAGGCCCGCAAGAATTGGGCATCCGCCCCGCACGGCCCGTACGCGGTCTCGAAGGACCGTGCCGTGGTGCGCCCTCACTCGACTTTGCCCGCCTGGCGGGCGCGTATCCGAAGGGAGGACCGTGACCTTCGGATTCGCTCCGTCCGCAGCCACCTCGATCAGTTCGTCGTCCGGGTCCGCCAGCCGCCTCGCTCGGATGCTCGAACCGGCCGAGTGGGCCGCGGCGGGGATCCCCCTGCTGCGCAATCCGCGTGAAGTCGTCACCGGTCTGCACACCCGTCACCGTCCGACGCCCACGACCGCGGTCGTCGCCGTCCTCGACCACGAGGAACGGCTCGCGGCCAGCGCGTCGTTCGTCCGTCGTGCCGTGCCGGCGGACGGCTGGGAGTTCCGGAACGCGCTCCTCGCGCATCTGCGCCGGGTCCTCCCGCACGACCTCCGGCGCCGCTCCCCGGTGCGCACCGCGGTGCTGCTCTACTGCCGCGAGGGCGACGAGCGCTGGACCGAGGAGGACGGTGCCTGGATGTGGGGGCTCCGGGACGCGTGCACGCTCCACGGCCTGCGCTGCGGTGCGTACATCACGCTGACCCGTGGGGGGTGGCAGGTCCTGGGAGAGGGCCGGGGCGGCCGTCATCCCGGTTCCGACTCGCGTCCCACGCCCTTGGGCGAGGTCACGTCCGAACTGGGCGTTCTCACGCCCCGTACGGCGGGAGGCGCCGCCGAGCCCCTGCGCCGCGTGGCGGCGCGCTGAGGTGACGGCCGGGCTGCCTGCGGGCAGCGGCACGGCCCGGCCGCCCGCGAGGGGCGGCCGGGACAGGACCGCGGTCGGTGCTCCGGCTCAGACGCTCGTGCCGAGCACGGCGCCCATGCGCTGCGGGTCACCGCAGACGATGAGCAGCGTGGTCGCGCGGGCGGCGGCGACGGGCAGAGCGCGGGCGGTGGCCTCGTCGGCTCCGCCGTTGACCGCCACGACCACCACGGGGCGGGCGACCGCCCGCTCCACGGCGGCGGCGTCCGCGAAGAACACGTCGTCGCGGGCGTCCTGCTGGGCCCAGTACGCGGCATCGCCGAAGGACAGCTCGTGCGCCGCCCAGGGGTGCTGCTCGCCGGTGGTGAGCACCAGGATGTCTCCCGGTGCGCGACCGGACTCGAGCAGCAGGTCCACTGCCTCCTCGGCCGCGTCGAGCGCGCCTTCGAAGGAAGCGGGGATCAGCTGGATCTGCGGGCCGGAT
The DNA here is from genome assembly GCF_050917515.1 of Streptomyces sp. JL2001. Taxonomy (NCBI): domain Bacteria; kingdom Bacillati; phylum Actinomycetota; class Actinomycetes; order Kitasatosporales; family Streptomycetaceae; genus Streptomyces; species Streptomyces sp. JL2001. The sequence goes on from NZ_CP169421.1 coordinate 2,036,594, forward strand.
CGCTGTTCGGAACGATTCTCCGGGCCGGACGACGCGGGCTGGCCGGCACCGGTGTGCTGACGCTGCACCGGCGGTCCGGGCCTGGCCGGTCCGGGCACGGGACGCCCGGGACGCGGTGAGCTCGCGGATCGCGGTCCGGGTAGGGGACGGGGACTCGGCGCGGGGTGACCGGCGGCCATGGCGGCGCGGGGACCCTGGGCACTCTCGTGAATCTGAGGCTCCTCGGGGATGAGAGGCATGAGTGGATGTCTATCAAATGCCGGCGCACTGGGCTCCGGCGGGTTGGCACAATCGTGCGACCCGGCTGCCGAGGCACCGGGTGGTTCAGAAGTCGAAGCCGAGTTGGCCCCCGCTTTCCAGAGCGACCGCCTCGGCGGAGACGCGGACCTTCTTGAGGTGCCGCCACTGGGGCAGGGCGTCGAGGTACGACCAGGAGAGCCGGTGGTACCGGGTGGGTCCCCGCTCCTCGAGAGCCGCCTTGTGCACCGGCGAAGGGTAGCCCGCGTTGGCGGCGAAGGCGTAGGCGGAGCAGTCCGCTTCGGCCTCCAGCTCGGCCATCATCGAGTCGCGCCGCACCTTGGCGATGACGGAGGCCGCCGCGACCGCGATGCAGGACTGGTCGCCCTTGATCACCGTGCGGACCTTCCAGGGGGTGCCGAGGTAGTCGTGCTTGCCGTCGAGTATCACCGCGTCCGGACGCACCGGCAGTGCGTCCAGGGCACGCACCGCGGCCAGCCGGAGCGCCGCGGTCATGCCGAGCGCGTCGATCTCCTCCGGAGAGGCATGCCCGAGCGCGTAGCCGGTCACCCACTTCTCGAGCTCCACGGCCAGGGCCGTGCGGCGCTTGGGGGTGATCAGCTTGGAGTCGGTGAGCCCTTCGGGAGCCCGGCGGAGTCCGGTGACGGCCGCGCACACCGTGACGGGTCCGGCCCATGCTCCGCGTCCGACCTCGTCGACCCCGGCAATGATCTTGGCGCCGGTGGTGGCTCGGAGCGATCGCTCGACGCTGTGGGTAGGTGGTTCGTACGGCATGGCGCCAGACAGGTTACGCCGAGGGACGCCGCCCGCGATACCCGGATTCCCGTCGGATGTCCGGTCGGCGCTCGCGGGCGGCGCCGGCGGCGCTCCGCTCAGGCCGCCCCGGGACGGAGCAGCGGCACCATGACCTCGTCGATCATGGCGGCGATCTCGGGGTCACTCCATTCACTGCCGCACATTTTCGAGCGGTACATCATCAGCGCCGGGATGACGTCGTAGAGCAGCTCGGCCCCGGCATCGGCGCGCACCTCGCCCCGCTGGATGCCACGCTCCACCGCGCCCCGGATCAACCGCGTCGAGGGGTCGATCACTCCGCTGACGATGAGGTCGTGAAACCGTTCGGCCGCTCCGCTGTCGCATTCGTGAATCACCGCCCGCAGGGCGAAGCCGAGCCTGGAGTACATCGCGTCCCGGACCCTCCGGCACAGCTCGTAGAGGTCGTCCCGCACGTTGCCCAGATCGGGGCCCTCCACGGTCGGCAGAGCGGTCCGGAGCGCGTCCGCGACGAGATCCTCCTTCGACGGCCAGCGCCGGTACACGGCGGCCTTGCCGGTCTGGGCACCGGCCGCGACGCCCTCCATCGTCAGGCCGCTCCAGCCGACCGTGCTCAACTGCTCGAGCGTGGCCTCGAGAATGGCCCGTTCCAGGACCGGACCGCGGCGTCGCATCGACGCCCCCTGCGGCCGAGCGGCGGCCGAGGAGTGCGAAGTAACCATCAGGGGCTCTCCGTTGGGGATCGATCGGGAGGGCGGCAGTGTTCAGTGAACGGTTGCGTTCACTGACGGGGACTCACTACCGTTGAGGACAGTGAACGGGTGCGTTCACTCATTCTTCCGTGGGGGATTCGCAGTGACAACATCTCCAGTGGACACACAGACCAGGCCGGGTACCGCCCGGCGCGAGGGCCGACCGGGGATCGCTCTCGCCGTCATCGCCGCCTGCCAGTTGATGGTCGTGCTGGACGCGACCATCGTGAACATCGCGCTCCCGCACATCCAGGACGCGCTCTCCTTCTCGACCACCGACCTGTCCTGGGTGCTCAGCGCGTACACGCTCACCTTCGGCGGACTGCTGCTGCTCGGCGGCCGCGCGGGCGACATCCTCGGCCGCCGCCGCGTGTTCACGGCCGGCATCCTGCTCTTCACCTTCGCGTCCCTGCTCGGCGGCTTCGCCCAGGAACCCTGGCAACTCCTCGCCGCGCGCGCCCTCCAGGGCGTCGGCGGCGCGATCGCGTCGCCGACCTCGCTCGCGCTGATCACGACGATGTTCCCGGAAGGCCCGGAGAGGAACCGGGCGTTGGGCATCTTCGCCACCGTCTCGGCCGGCGGCGGGGCCATCGGGCTGCTGGCCGGCGGCATGCTCACCGAGTGGCTCGACTGGCGCTGGGTGCTGTTCGTCAACGTGCCGATCGGTCTGCTGATCGCGTTCCTGACCCCGCTGTACATCAACGAGTCGGAACGCCATCCGGGCCGCTTCGACATCGCCGGCGCACTGACCTCGACGCTCGGCATGGCCGCCCTGGTGTACGGGTTCATCCGCGCCTCCGAGGCGGGCTGGCGCGACGCGCTCACCATCGGCTCGTTCGTCGCCGCGGCGATCCTCCTCGCGGCCTTCGCCGTGGTCGAGTCGCGGGCGAGGGAACCGATCACCCCGCTGCGGATGTTCGCCGACCGCAATCGCTCGGGCACATACGTGATCATGCTCAGCCTGGCCGCGGCGATGTTCGGGATGTTCTTCTTCATCGTCCTCTTCGTACAGAACGTGCTCGGCTACAGCCCGATCGCGTCGGGGCTCGCGTTCCTGCCGGTCACGGTCGCCATCGGCGTGGGCGCGGGGCTCGCGCAGCGGCTGCTGCCGGTGCTCGGACCCAAGCCCTTCATGATCATCGGTGCGGGCCTGACGGGTGTCGGCCTCTTCTGGCAGACCTTCATCACCCCGGAGAGTTCGTACCTCGGCGGTGTCCTCGGCCCGATGCTGGTCTTCGGCTTCGGCATGGGTCTGAACTTCGTGACCCTCACGCTGACGGCCGTCTCGGGTGTGGCCCAGCACGAGGCGGGCGCGGCCTCCGGCCTGCTCAACGCCACGCAGCAGGTGGGAGGTTCGCTGGGCCTGTCCATCCTGGTGACGGTCTTCGGGACGGCCGGCCGCGAGGAGGCGAAGGAGCAGCTTCCGTCCTTCCTCGCCGTCGCGACTCCCGAGCAGAAGGCGGAGTTCGCGGCGACGAAGGAGCTGCCCGCTCCGTGGGGTCACGAGGTTCTGACGTCCGGGATCTCGACGGCCTTCCAGGCGGCCGTGGGCATGGTGCTCCTGGCGCTCGTGACGGCCGTCGTGGTGATCCGGGTGCGCAAGAGCGATCTGGAGGCGCTGAGCGGCAAGGCGGAGGCCGCGGGTCCGGTGGCGTAGGGAGTGTCCTGCCGACCCGGCAAGATCGGCAAGACCCCCTGGGGCCCGGTGGTTCGGGACACCGGCGGCGCACAGCCGCCGGTGCCACCGATCCGGGGACCGTGCGTGAGAACCGGGCGCGGCGCCCCGTGCGGGACGGCTCGCGGGTCAGGGAACGTCGTACGGGTCGCCCTCGCCATAGGGGTCGTAGGGGTCGAACTCCTCGTCGCGGCTCGGCCTGCCGCAGGCGCCGGGCGAGACGCTTATCCCACGCTCGGCGAGGATCGAACGGGCCCGCGCCTGCGACCAGCTCGTGGCGTACCAGTCGGCGTCGTCCTCGCGGAGACGGGCGTCGATGTCCCGCAGGGCGCAGGACCGCTGCGGCTCGGGCAGCCGGTCCAGTGCGGGCACGGCGTCGGCCGAGAGTCCTTCGAGGTAGTGGAGGTCGATCTTGCCGAGACGGTCGTAGCGCTCCACGTTGCGCTCGGCGACGATCGCGTCCGGCGAGACCAGCCCGAAGGCCAGCACGGCGACCGCGGCGCTCGCGGCCAGGGCACGCGGCAGGAGGCGTGCCCCGAAGACGCCCGCGGCCATGATCAGCAGGATGACGAGGCCCAGCCAGATCTCCATCGCGGCGACCGAGACGCGGAGCCGGGTGAGCCCGTACGCGTCCACGTACAGGTCCATGCGGCGCAGCGCGGACGCGACCACGACGAGCGTCAGGACGCACAGGGTGCCCAGCACGGCCCGGACGAGCGTGCGGTCACGGGCGTCGGCGCGCGGTGCCCAGCGCAGCGCGAGGCCGATGACGACGAGAGTGAGGAGCGTGGCCATGAGCAGCTGCCAGAAACCCTGCCGGGCGTACTCGGAGTAGGTCAGGCCGGTCTCGCTGAGCACCTTGTCGTACCCGCCGAAGAGGACGGCGAGCTGCACCGCGTTGAACGCCGCGAAGAGCAGGTTCATGACGATCAGCGGCAGGGCCCACTCCACGCGCCCGCGGGCCCGTCCGGGGCGGATCACCATACGGTCCCAGCGCAGCGGCGCGGCCGCGGTGCGCGCCACGGCGATCGCGCCGAAGAGACCGAGCAGGAAGAACGAGAGGCGCCAGGGCACCTGGGTCACGGAGACGTCCGGGATGAGCGAGCCCAGCAGGTCGGCGAAGGCCGCGTCGGCACCGGCGAACAGCGCGCCGAAGACGACGAGCAGGAGGACCGCCACTCCGCCGGTGCGCAGGACCGGAAGCCACCGGCCCCGGCTGCCGTCGGCCCGCTCCCGCACGCCGCGCCAGGCCCAGGTGGTGCCGGACCCGAGCGAGTCGGCGAGCCCGAGGGGACCGAACAGGATGCTCGGCCAGCCACTGCCGCCGTGCAGGGCGAACGCGGTCAGCACGAGGGCGGAGACGATGGCGAGGAACGTCGGCCAGCCCGCGTCCCGCAGGGCGGGCACGAGGAGCAGCGCGAGACCGCCGACCGCCCAGACGAGCGTCCAGGGGCGGAGCCTACGCCGCGCGGCGCGCGCGGCGAACGAGGCGGCGAGGATCGCGGGCACGGCCACGATCAGCAGGTTGAGGCCGATTCCCTCGTCCAGCAGGAGCGCGCTGAGCAGCCCGGTGGCCAGGATCGCCCAGATGGTCGGCATCGTCGCCCGGGCAGGTGGTGCGGGGCGCAGCCGCGAGAGCCAACTCGGGGGCGACGGCTGAGGTGCTCCCCAGGGGCGGTGCGGCGCACCGGCCCACGGGCCGTGCGGTGCCGGACCGCCGGGACGGCCGGTGTGCGCCCCCGCCCGCGGCCGAGGTGCACCCTGCGGCCCGGCCGCGGGTTGCGCCCCGCGGGTGCCGGGCGGCGTCCCCACGGGACCCGACGGTGCCGCCGGCCCCGGCGTCCGCGGCTCGGCTCCGGACGTCGGCCGTGCGTCCTGCTTCGCCACCGAAACGGGCCGCCGGTCGGCCTCGGGCCGCGGGGCGCTGTCGGCCTTCGGCGCGGCGTCGGACCGCGGCTCGGCTCCGGACGTCGGGGCGGCGCCCGACTGCGCCTCGGCACCGGCGTTCGACTCGGCGCCGGTCTCCGGGGCAGGCTGTGCCGGGACCTTCGGGGCGGGCGGCTCGTCGGGCGGGGAGCCCGGCGCATGCTGCGCGGCGGCCTTCCGGTCCGAGTCGGACTGCGGGGCGGAACCCTGATCCGCCGCCGGGACCCGGCCCTCCCCCTGGGCGGAGTCCGGCGCGGCTCCGGCCGGAGTGCGCTCCGATGGCGGTGGCGGCGAAGCGGACGGCGTTTCGGACACGGGACCCCCTCCCGGCCCGGTCCCCACAGGGCCGGTGTCGGCGGAAGACTGCGGTCCGGGCGTCTCGTCGGCGCGCTGTTGTCATGATCAGCGCTACGGAGTGGCCGACTCTAACGCCGGTCCGGCCCCCTGACCGGGGCCGGACGGCGCTGTGGCAGGACCGTGACACTCACGCCCGACGGAAGCCGGCGGTACGGGGCGGATCGCCCCGCTTGTCCGCCGGCCGTTCAGGGCTCGTCAGGGGCGAACCTCGGTCGGCACCCAGCCCGGCAGCTCCTCGGTCTGCTCCGTCCACGCGGCGGGGGGAGCGCCGGTCACCGCGGAGGCGACGACGCCGCCCGCGATCGCGCAGGTCGTGTCGACGTCTCCGCCGACCTGGGCGGTCGTCCAGAACACCCGCTCGAAGTCGTCGAGACCTCGCGCGGCCGACCAGAGGGCGAACGGCACCGTGTCGTGCGCGCTCGTCCGCCGGCCGCTGCCCAGGACCGCGGCCACCGTGCCCGCGTCGCCGTAGTCGAGCATGTCGCGTGCCCTGCGCAGGCCGGCGCCGACGGCACTGCGCGGCACCAGGGCGATCACTCCGTCGAGCAGGTCCGTGGGCGTGGGCGGGCCGGCCGGGTCCGCGGCGAGCGCGGCGGCGGCGGCCACGGCCATGGCGCCGACGACGGCCTCACGGTGCTGGTGTGTCGTGTAGGCGGAGATCTCGGCCTGATGCGTCGCCTGCTCCGGATCGTCCGCGTACCAGGCGCCGAGCGGGGCGATGCGCATGGCGGCGCCGTTGCCCCAGGAGCCCTGTCCGTTGAAGAGCGCCGCGGCCAGCTCGCGCCAGTCGCCACCCTCCCGGATGAGGCGGAGCATCCGGTTCACCGCGGGACCGTAGCCCCGGTCGAAGTCGTGGTGCTCGGCGAACGACTGTGCGAGTGCGTCCTGGTCGATCCGGTCGTGCCGTGCCAGCACGGCCAGCACGGAGCAGGCCATCTCGGTGTCGTCGGTCCACTGCCAGGGGCCGGCCGGCGGCTCGCGTCGTTTCAGTAGCGGGTAGTTGACGGGGACGAAGTACTGGGAGCCCAAGGCGTCTCCCACGGCCAGTCCGCGGAGGCTGGCCAGGGCGCGGTCGAAGCGCCGGTCGAGAGAGGAGTCAGCGGTCATCGCTCTGCCACTCTATCCGGTGTAGCCGTACGGTTCCGGGGTACGCCAGCGTTCGAACGGCCGGTCAAGCCGATAGCGGCCGTCGTCGCCCAGCAGGAGCATCCTCGTCTCGCCGTTGCCCGGGTTGGAGAGCGACTCGAAGTCGGCCACGGTCCAGTGGAACCAACGCATACAGAACAGCCGCATGGTCAGTCCGTGGGTCACGAGCAGCACGTTCGGCGGATGGTCGGGAGCCTCGAAGCTCCGGTACAGGCTCTCCAGGAAGGCGCCGACCCGGTCGTACACGTCGGCCCCGGACTCGCCCTGGGCGAAGCGGTAGAAGAAGTGCCCGTACGCGTCCCGGTAGGCCTTCTGCAGCCGGACGTCGTCCCTGTCCTGCCAGTTTCCCCAGTCCTGCTCGCGCAGCCGCGGCTCCTCCCGCACCCTCACGTGGGCCGGGTCGAGCGCGAGAGCGCGGAAGGTCTCGTGGGTGCGGCGGTAGGGCGAGACGTAGACGCTGACCCCCTCCTCGCCGAACAGCTCGCGCAACCGCTCCCCCGTCCGGCCGGCCTGCCGCCACCCGGTCTCGGTCAGCTTGAGCGCATGGTCGGGCTCGCGTTCGTACACCGTGTCATCGGCATTGCCCTCCGACTCTCCGTGCCGTACGAGAACGATGCGCCGCGGTCGTGCCATGCCCCGACCCTAGGCGGTGTCCTGTCGATCGCGCCGGACCGGCCCCGGCGGCGCGCGCCCGCGCCGGGATCGGTCCAGCGGGCGTGCGGACTCCAGACGGCGGACACGGCCCGTGAAGCGGCCGCGCGGCCGTCGGCCGTGGGAGACCGGACACGAAGCCACCGGCCCGCCGCCGCACGTGGAGCCGCCCCTTCCTGCGTCACACCGTCCAGGACGGCTCCAGCTGCACCACGTCCCCGGTCAGGGCCGCGACGTCGGCCTCCGTCTGGGCCCGCAGGCCGAGCCGCTCGATGCGTTCCACCCGGTACTTCCCGTGCTCGGCTGCGGACCGCCACATCGACAGCACCAGGAACTCGTGCCCCGGCGCCTCGCCGAACACGCCGCGCAGCATCCCGGGCGACCCGGCCATCGCCGGGTTCCACACCTTCTCCTGCATCAGGGCGAAGTGGTCGACCCGGTCCTCGTGCACCCGGCAGTGGGCGACCCTGGCCACGTCCGCGTCCGAGAACCGGGGCTCGAAGCCCGTCTTCACGTCGAAGCGGTAGTCGAAGAGCTTGACCTGGACGTCCTTGAAGGTGCCCACCTGCGACGACGCGAGCCGGTCGTGCGAGCGCGCCATGAAGGAGTCGTAGAACGCCCGGCTCTCCCAGAAGGCGAAGACATGGGCGACGTCGGGCCGCCCGCGGCTCCATCCCCCGCCCTGTCCCCGGAATCCCGGCTCACCCAGCAGCCCCGCCCATTTCCGCTGTCCCCGCTCGAACCCCCGACGGTCCACCACGGTGCAGCGAATCCACTTGACCAGCACCGCGCCATCGTACGGGGCCGGACAGGGCCGCCGTCGGACTACGGCGGAGTGCACCCGGACCAGTCCGGCCGCCCACTCGGCATCCAGTTCGATCCCGGAGACCCCGGACAGCGTGCCGACCGGCTCCGCGGGGCCCGGAGGGTTCCGCGGCGAACCGGCCGCCCGGCGTCCGCCGCTTCGCCACCCGCACCGGGCGCTCATGACACCATGAACAACCTGCCCGCGACCAAGGGCAGTTGACCGGTCCGGCGGAACGCGTCGTACCGGGACACGTCGTACACGGAGAGGGGAATCACGGTGAGCGGTCTCAACAAGGGGGTCGGCAAGGTCGAGGTGACGCTCAAGTGGGACCCCAGCCCGATCGGGGCACAGCCGCACGACCTGGACATCGTCGCGGGGGTCTACCGGGCGGAGGACCCCCACGGGTCGCCGGCCTATCTCGTCCACTTCGGCAGCCGCTCGCCCGACGGCACGATCACCCTGAGCCGGGACAGCCGTACGGGACAGGGCTTCGGCTACGACGAGGCGATGGTCCTGGAACTGGACCGGCTCGCGCCCGAATACGCGCGCGTGGTGGTGGGCGTGGCGATACAGCAGGGCGACGGGCGCCTGACGTTCGGCGAGGTCGCCCACACCGGCGTCCGGGTCCGCGAGGGATACACCGAACTGGTGGCGCACGGCTTCGAGGACGTGGCCGACGCGACGGCGGCGACGGTCGTGGAGTTCACCCGCGAAGGGGCCGAGGGCTGGGGGTACCGCTCGATCCGCCGCGGCTTCGACGCGGACCCGCAGACCTTCGCCACGGTGATGGGCGCGCGCCCCGCCTGAGCGGCACGGGGTGTCGTGCACGACGGAGGGGGACCGACCAGCGGCGGTCCCCTTCCGGAGCCCGTGCTCGGCCGGCCGTGCGGATCACTCCGCCCGGAGTGCCGGCGTGGGGCAGCATGCCGAAGGGGACCGGCCGGTGGCCGATCCCCTTCTGGAACCGCAGGTCAGCTGACTTCACGGCTCACGTCGAACGTGCGCCCGACGCCATTCCGCTCAGTTTCAGCTGCAGCCGCTGGTCGAGCCGCAGCCCTCGCAGATGTAGCAGGAGCCGGCGCGCTGCATCTTCGTGCCGCAGGAGAAGCAGAGCGGCGCGTCCGCGCTGATGCCCAGCTGCATCTCGACGAGCTCCGCCGAGGTGTGCGCCTGCTTCGGGGCCGGGACCTCGGCCTTGGCGACCGGGGCGGCGACGGCCTTCAGGGTCTCCGTCTGGCGCGGGGCGGACTGGGCGAGGCCCTCCACGTCCACGTCCTCGACGGACTGCTCGTACGAGCCCGTCTCCAGGTGACGCTGACGCTCCTCGGCCGAGTGGATGCCGAGCGCGGAGCGGGTCTCGAAGGGCAGGAAGTCCAGCGCCAGGCGGCGGAAGATGTAGTCGACGATCGACTGCGCCATCCGCACGTCCGGGTCGTCCGTCATGCCGGCCGGCTCGAAGCGCATGTTGGTGAACTTCGAGACGTACGTCTCCAGCGGGACGCCGTACTGCAGACCGACGGAGACCGCGATGGAGAAGGCGTCCATCATGCCCGCGAGGGTGGAGCCCTGCTTCGACATCTTCAGGAACACCTCGCCGAGACCGTCGTCCGGGTAGGAGTTGGCGGTCATGTAGCCCTCGGCGCCACCGACGGTGAACGAGGTGGTGATCCCCGGGCGGCCCTTGGGGAGGCGCTTGCGGACGGGGCGGTACTCGACGACCTTCTCGACGGCCTCGCGGATCGTCGCCTCGGACTTCGCGGTGACCTCGACCTTCTCCTCCTCCTTCTTCTTGGCGGAGAGGGGCTGGCCGACCTTGCAGTTGTCGCGGTAGATCGCGAGCGCCTTGACGCCCATCTTCCAGGCCTCGAAGTAGACCTCCTCGACGTCCTCGACCGTGGCCGTCTCCGGCAGGTTCACGGTCTTCGAGAGGGCGCCGGAGATCCACGGCTGGATCGCGGCCATCATGCGGACGTGGCCCATCGCGGAGATGGAGCGCTCGCCCATGGCGCAGTCGAAGACCTCGTAGTGCTCGGTCTTCAGACCCGGGGCGTCGATCACGTTGCCGTGCTCGGCGATGTGGGCGACGATCGCCTCGATCTGCTCCTCCTGGTAACCCAGGCGGCGCAGGGCCTGCGGCACGGTGCCGTTGACGATCTGCATCGAGCCGCCGCCGACCAGCTTCTTGAACTTGACCAGGGCGAGGTCGGGCTCGAGGCCGGTGGTGTCGCAGGACATCGCGAGACCGATAGTGCCGGTCGGGGCGATGACCGAGGCCTGGGCGTTGCGGAAGCCGTTCTTGGCGCCCAGACGGATCACGTCCTGCCAGGCCTCCGTGGCGGCGGCCCAGATCGGCGCGTCGAGGTCGTCCATGCGGACGGCCGCGGTGTTGGCGTCGGCGTGCTGCTGCATGACGCGCTGGTGCGGCTCGGCGTTGCGGGCGTAGCCGTCGTACGCGCCGACGACCGCGGCGAGCTCGGCGGAGCGCCTGTACGAGGTGCCGGTCATCAGCGAGCTGATGGCGCCGGCGAGGGCGCGGCCGCCGTCGGAGTCGTACGCGTGGCCGGTCGCCATCAGCAGGGCGCCGAGGTTGGCGTAGCCGATGCCGAGCTGGCGGAAGGCGCGGGTGTTCTCACCGATCTTCTGGGTGGGGAAGTCGGCGAAGCAGATGGAGATGTCCATCGCGGTGATGACCAGCTCGACGACCTTGGCGAAGCGCTCGGAGTCGAACGACTGGTTGCCCTTGCCGTCGTCCTTGAGGAACTTCATCAGGTTCAGCGACGCGAGGTTGCAGGACGTGTTGTCCAGGTGCATGTACTCGCTGCACGGGTTCGAGCCGTTGATCCGGCCGGACTCCGGGCAGGTGTGCCAGCGGTTGATCGTGTCGTCGTACTGGATGCCGGGGTCGGCGCAGGCCCAGGCGGCCTCGGCCATCTTGCGGAACAGCGACTTGGCCTCGACCTCCTCGATGACCTCGCCGGTCATGCGGGCACGCAGGCCGAACGTGCCGCCGGCCTCGACGGCCTTCATGAACTCGTCGTTCACACGGACCGAGTTGTTGGCGTTCTGGTACTGGACGGACGTGATGTCGTCGCCGCCCAGGTCCATGTCGAAGCCCGCGTCGCGCAGGGCGCGGATCTTCTCCTCTTCCTTCACCTTGGTCTCGATGAAGTTCTCGATGTCGGGGTGGTCGACGTCGAGGATGACCATCTTGGCCGCGCGGCGGGTGGCGCCGCCCGACTTGATGGTTCCCGCGGAGGCGTCGGCGCCGCGCATGAAGGAGACCGGGCCGGAGGCGTTGCCGCCGGAGGAGAGGAGCTCCTTGGAGGAGCGGATCCGGGAGAGGTTCAGGCCGGCGCCGGAGCCGCCCTTGAAGATCATGCCCTCTTCCTTGTACCAGTCGAGGATCGACTCCATGGAGTCGTCGACGGACAGGATGAAGCAGGCGGAGACCTGCTGGGGCTGCGGCGTGCCGACGTTGAACCACACCGGGGAGTTGAAGCTGAAGATCTGGTGCAGGAGGGCGTACGCCAGCTCGTGCTCGAAGATCTCGGCGTCGGCGGGCGAGGAGAAGTAGCCGTGCTCCTCGCCGGCCTTCGTGTACGTCTTCACGATCCGGTCGATCAGCTGCTTCAGACCGGTCTCGCGCTGCGGGGTGCCGACCGCCCCGCGGAAGTACTTGCTGGTGACGATGTTGACCGCGTTCACCGACCAGAAGTCGGGGAACTCGACGCCACGCTGCTCGAAGTTGACCGAGCCGTCGCGCCAGTTGGTCATGACGACGTCACGACGCTCCCAGACCACCTCGTCGTACGGATGCACTCCGGGGGTGGTGTGGATGCGCTCGATACGCAGACCCTGCCGGCCTGCCGCAGCCGCCTTGGCTCCCTTGGCGCGGGAACCTCGTGCCGGACCGCTCGCCGTCTCTGTCATGCCGCCTCCCATATACGGGCAAAACACTTTTCGGCGCCCGGTTACTCCCAGGGCACCATCTTCTGTACTGCTGTCTGTACTGCTGTCTGTACTGCTGCCACGAACGCCTCACGGGCCGTTCGGGGCACGTCTTCCGGTGGCCGCGCGGCGGCCGGTGGGCCGGCCCCGTCCGGGTCCGGCACCGCCGATCAGTCGGCGGCAGCGGCGGGCACGGGGACCTCGGGGGTCACTCCGCTCCCGCGGTGGTCGGATGGAGGCCGCTCGCGGAGCTCCGCGATGGCGGTCTCGAAGTCTTCGAGGCTGTCGAAGGCCTTGTACACGGACGCGAAGCGCAGGTACGCGACGAGGTCGAGCTCCTGCAGGGGGCCGAGAATGGCCAGACCCACGTCGTGGGTGGTCAGCTCGGCGCTTCCGGTGGCGCGCACCGCCTCCTCGACCCGCTGGCCGAGCTGGGCGAGGGCGTCCTCGGTGACCGGTCGCCCCTGGCACGCCTTGCGCACGCCGGAGATGACCTTGGTGCGACTGAAGGGCTCCGTCACGCCGGACCGCTTGACCACCATCAGCGAGGCGGTCTCCACCGTCGTGAAACGGCGGGAGCAGTCGGGGCACTGGCGGCGGCGTCGGATCGACGTCCCGTCGTCGGTGGTGCGACTGTCGACGACACGGCTGTCGGGGTGCCTGCAGAAGGGGCAGTGCATTGGTTCCGACCCTCCCTCACGGCACGACTGACTGGCCTCGCCAGGTCCGTCACGGCCCTGCGAAGCGACCACCAGCATAGGTGATCCGAGTGCCCCCGGCCGACCGGGGACCACTACTTGTGGGTGGCCGATGCAATCCAACCACTAGATCTTGGGGCGGGCCGCATTTTCGGCACATTGCGCGTGTCGGGCCCGCGCGGTGCGGACGGGGCGCCCGGGACCGGCCACGAGAGTACGGGAAGCGCGCGGCTCCGCCGATCCGGCCCCCTCCGGTGCCACACTGACAGGGCACCCCGGGCCCGTTCGAGCCGACCGCGAACGGTACCGTAATGACCGAATTGCCGATGCGCTCCGGGCCACCCATACACCCACCCGCTCGCACAGGTAAGGCAATCTGCGATTTTTCACTCGAACGTGTGTTTGGCGCAACCTTTCGAAAGCCACTACCGTTGTGCCAGCCAGGGAGACCATTCGAGAGGGGCCGCCGACGTGACCACCACCGCAGACAGTGCCACCATCACTGCCCAGGACCGCTCCCAGGGCCGACCCGAGCCGGTGCATGCCATGAACGACACAGTCATGAACGCGGACGGGGAGCCTGGCCGCCCCGCGCGCTCGATGCCCGGCCGACCTCCAGGCATCCGGGCCGACAGCTCGGGCCTGACCGACCGGCAGCGACGGGTCATCGAAGTCATCCGGGACTCGGTCCAGCGGCGCGGCTACCCGCCGTCGATGCGTGAGATCGGTCAGGCGGTGGGCCTCTCCAGCACGTCGTCGGTGGCCCACCAGCTCATGGCCCTGGAGCGCAAGGGCTTCCTGCGCCGCGACCCGCACCGCCCCCGGGCGTACGAGGTCCGCGGCTCCGACCAGCCCAGCACCCAGCCGACGGACACCACCGGGAAGCCCGCCGCCTCCTACGTGCCCCTGGTCGGCCGGATCGCCGCGGGCGGGCCGATCCTCGCCGAGGAGTCGGTCGAGGACGTCTTCCCGCTCCCCCGGCAGCTGGTCGGCGACGGCGAGCTGTTCGTGCTCAAGGTGGTCGGCGACTCCATGATCGAGGCGGCCATCTGCGACGGCGACTGGGTCACCGTCCGCCGGCAGCCGGTCGCGGAGAACGGCGACATCGTCGCCGCCATGCTCGACGGCGAGGCGACGGTGAAGCGCTTCAAGCGCGAGGACGGCCACGTCTGGCTGCTCCCCCACAACTCCGCGTACCAGCCGATCCCCGGCGACGAGGCCACCATCCTCGGCAAGGTCGTCGCGGTACTGCGACGGGTGTGACCCCACCCCGTCGGCACTGACCGGACCCCGGGACCCACTGCGCCGGTCCCGGGGTCCTGCCATGCCCGGGAGGCGGCCGGGGGTGTCCCTACACCCCGGCCGCCTTCGAGGCGGCGTCGATCGCCGCCAGGGACTTGCGCACCTGGTTGCGGTCCGTGGTGTACCAGAAGTCGGGCAGCGAGGCCTTCAGATAGCTGCCGTACCGCGCCGTCGCCAGCCGCGGATCCAGCACGGCGACCACACCCCGGTCCCCCGTGGCCCGTACGAGCCGTCCGGCCCCCTGCGCCATGAGAAGGGCCGCGTGCGTCGCCGCGACGGCCATGAAGCCGTTCCCGCCGGCCTCCTCGACCGCCTTCTGGCGCGCGCTCATCAACGGGTCGTCGGGGCGCGGGAAGGGGATCTTGTCCATGACGACCAGCTGGCAGCTCGCGCCGGGGACGTCCACGCCCTGCCAGAGCGACAGCGTGCCGAACAGACAGGTCTGCGGATCGGCCGAGAAGTTCTTGATCAGTTCGCCCAGGGTGTCCTCGCCCTGGAGCAGGATCGGGAACTCGGGGACACGGGAGCGGAGCTCCTCGGCCGCCAGCTGGGCGGCCCGCATGGAGGAGAACAGGCCCAGCGTCCGACCGCCCGCGGCCTGCATCAGCTCCGTCAGCTCGTCCAGCATGTCGCCGCGGTCGCCGTCGCGGGCCGGCCGGGCCAGGTGCTTGGCGACGTAGAGGATGCCCTGCTTGGGGTAGTCGAAGGGCGAACCGACGTCGATGCCCTTCCACACCGGGACATCGTCCCCCTCGGTGCCCTCCGGGGCGAGGCCCAGCGAAGCCCCGACGCCGTTGAAGTCGCCGCCGAGCTTGAGGGTCGCCGAGGTCAGCACCACCGAGCGGTCCGAGAAGAGCTTCTCCCGCAGCAGGCCGGAGACCGAGAGCGGGGCGACCCGCACCGAGGCGCCGAAGCGGTCGTGCCGCTCGTACCAGACGACGTCGTACTCGGAGCCCTGGGTGATGCGCTCGGCGACACCGTGGATCGACTCGACCGAGGCCATGGCCTGCTTGCGGACGGCGTCCTCGTCCTGGACGGACTTGTCCCGGGTGGAGCCCAGGGCCGTGATGACCTGGCGCGCCGCGTCGCGCAGCGCCATCAGGGCATACCCCAGGTCCTCCGGGACGTCCTCCAGCCGGCCGGGCAGGGCCAGCTCCATCACGCGCTCGAAACCCTCGGCCGCGGTCTGCAGCTGGTCCGCGACCTTCTCGTTGACCAGCTTGGCGGCCCGGCGGACGGCCCGGTTCACCTGGCCGGGGGTGAGCTCGCCGGTGGCGACGCCGGTGACCCGGGAGACCAGCTCGTGGGCCTCGTCGACGATCAGCACCTCGTGCTGGGGCAGCACCGGGGCGCCCTCGATCGCGTCGATGGCGAGCAGGGCGTGGTTCGTGACGACGACGTCGGCGAGCTTGGCCCGCTCGCGGGCCGCCTCGGCGAAGCACTCCGCTCCGTACGCGCACTTCGTCGCGCCCAGGCACTCGCGGGAGGAGACCGACACCTGGGCCCAGGCCCGGTCGGAGACGCCCGGGGTGAGGTCGTCCCGGTCGCCGGTCTCCGTGTCGTCGGACCAGTCCCGCAGCCGGATCAGGTCCTGTCCCAGCTTGCTCGTCGGCGCCGCGGCCTCGAAGGGGTCGAAGAGACCGTCCTCCTCGTCCTGCGGGACGCCCTCGTGGAGCCGGTGCAGGCACAGGTAGTTCGAGCGGCCCTTGAGCATGGCGAACTCCGGACGGCGCCGCAGCTGCGGATGCAGGGCGTCGACGGTCCGCGGAAGATCGCGCTCGACCAGCTGGCGCTGGAGCGCCAGCGTGGCCGTGGCCACCACGACCCGCTCCCCGTGCGCCAGGGCCGGCACCAGGTAGCCGAGGGACTTGCCGGTGCCGGTGCCGGCCTGGACGAGGAGGTGCGAGGTGTCGTCGATGGCCTCGGCCACGGCCTCGGCCATGGTGACCTGGCCGGGTCGCTCCATACCGCCGACGGCGGACACGGCGGCGTGGAGGAGCTCGGGGAGGGATGGCTTCGTCATAGCGCGTCCAGCCTAAGGGGCGGCACCGACAGTCGGATCACGCGAACGCTCACGCCAGCGGGTTGGGAACCGTCCCGTGGACGGCCGCGTGCGGCCGCTCCGCCCGGTCCCGGTAGCCGTCCAGGTGCAGACGGTTGCGGTTGAGGCAGAGTCGCTCGATCCGGGGCGTGAGCAGATCGAACAGCTCGAACCGTTCCTTCAGCTCGGGGAAGCGGGCCTGGTGGCGCAGGATCTCCGCCCGGACCAGCGCCCAGAAATCCTGCTCCGGTACGTCGAGCTGTTCCGCGCACAGCGGCGCGAGGTAGCGGAAGACGCCGACGAAGAGCCCTGAATGGATGAACTGGGTGAGGAAGTCAGGCTCCTCCGTCAGCAGGACCGCCCGGACGTCGTCGGGCATCGTGTCGTGCTCGGGGAGCGGGCGGGCGCTGATGTTCACGTCGTCGACGAAGTCCTTGATCGCCAGACGGACGGGCACGTCCCGGTCGTCGTGGACGACGATGGCGTTCTCGCCGTGCGGGGAGAAGACGGTGCCGTACCGGTAGAGGAAGTGCAGCAGGGGCGGCAGCAGGGCGGCGAACAGGTGCTGGAGCCAGACCGCGGGCGCGAGGCCGGAGCGCCGGACGAGTTCCGCGACGAACGCCCGGCCGTCGGGATCGGTGTGCAGCAGGGAGGCGAGGGTCCTGGCGCGCTCGCCCGGCGGCAGCCGGAGCGGCTCGCGCCAGATCGCGCCGAGGAGTTCCTTGTACTGGTACGGGACCTCGGGCAGCCGGTCGTAGAGCGGGTGCTCGACGGTCACGGAGGCGACCTCGCCGAGCAGGATCACGCCGCACTCGTCCCGCAGGTAGGGGTCGGCGTCGCGCAGCCCGTGGACCCAGGCGGTGACGGCGGGGGCGGCCAGGGTCCGCTCGGTGGGCAGTCCGCGCCAGACGAGGGTGTTGAGGACGGAGAGCGGCAGCTTGACGGTGTGCCGATCCGGCCGGCTGGTGTTCAGGAAGGTGCGGACGGACTGCTGCGGCACGCGCAGGTCGGCGTCGGCAGGCAGCGGGACGATGGCGCCTGCCGCGACGGCCGGGGCGTAGAGCGGGAGCAGGATCTCGTCCCACTGCCAGGGGTGGACGGGCAGCAGGAGGTAGCCGTCCGGGTCGAGGCCCCGGGCTCGCAGGACGGTGTGGAAGGTCGCGCGGGTCTCCGCGTCCAGCTCACCCGCGTAGAGCCGGTCGGGGGTGTGGAGGCCGGGCACGCCCCGGTAGGTGGCGAGGGCGGTGCTGACCGCGATCCACGGGAGGCGGGTGGCGCGGCGGGCTTCCGGGGCCCAGCGGGTGGCGTCGGTCGCGGAGAAGCCGATCCGGCCCTTGTTCAGGACGAGCCAGGGGTGACCGGTCTGGTGGCCTTCGAGGTCGGCGTACCCGAGGTCGGCGAGCGCCTCGACGCCGAGCGCGGTGTGGTCGAGGCGGGTGTCGGCGACGAGGGTGGTGGTGAGCTCGCGGATCAGGTGGCCGAGGGTGGGGCCGTCGAGGCCGAGGAGGCGGCGGGCGCGGACCAGGAGGTCGAGCGGGTCGGTGAGGGGCCGGCCGTCGAGGGTGATGGAGTCGGCCGCGACACGCCAGCTGCCGTAGGAGCCCCGGGTGGCGGTGAAGGCGAGTGCGGAGCCGTCGTCGAGGAGCAGGGTGTACCGGTCGGCCCCGGGACCCGTGCCCGGGTGGACGGGCCCGGATCGCCCGTCACGCACGGGTTCGATGATCTCCTCGTAGGCGAACTCGGCGATGGTCTTCGCCAGCAGACGGGAGGACGCCCGGGCCCAGGCAGCCGGGTTGAGCCCGGGCGGGGCGAGCAGTGCGGAGTCATGGGTGGCAGGGGACGACGGCACGGGGACTCCTCGGGGTGGGAACCGCTGTGGGTCGAGCGGTGTGGGTGAGGCGAGGGACGATCACAGAACGTGACGGAGCGGGCGGTCGCGGACCATGAGGGCGGCCTGCTTGTCGGGGAGGGCGACTTCCGCGGAGAAGCGGAATCCGGCACTCAGGAAGGCGGAGACGGAGGGGGTGTTGCGCAGGTCGGGTTCGGCGACGACCCGCGTGCAGCGGGGCCGGTGGTCGAGGACGAGGTCCGCCACGGCCCGCAGCAGTGCCGTGCCGACACCGCGGCCCCGGTCGGCGACGCCGCCGAGCAGCAGATGGATGCCGGTGTCGTGGGGACGGGCCGGGTAGTGGCGGGCGAGGGGGTCGAGGTCGGCGCGGTAGATCTCGAAGTAGCTCATCGGGGTGGAGTCGAGGACGCCGAGGCAGGGGACGCTGCGGCCGTCGCCGTCGAGTTGGGCGCGGAGGTGGGCGGCGGTCACGCTCTCCGGGCCGGACAGCTCCCAGAAGGCGGCGACGGCCGGGTCGTTCATCCAGCGGGTGACGAGCGCCAGGTCCCGATCGACCCGTACGGGCACGAGCCGGAAGGTGCCGACGGGCGTGACCGCGGGCGCCCAGCCGGCCACGGCGTCGAGGAGATCGGAGTCCGCGGGGCCCGTGGCGTCGCCGGCGGCGGCGAGGAGGGCGATGAGTTCGTCGGAGAGGCGCAGGTCCAGGGTGTCGTCACCGGTGGGGTCGGCGACGGCGGCCGGGGGGCGGGTACCGGCGGCTTCGGCCTCGGTGCGCGCGTCGGCCTCGGCACTCGGATCCGCCTCGGTGCTCGCATCGGCGGGAGGCACGGCGGTGATCTCCTCTCGGCTGTCGGGTCGGGTGGGGGCGCTCAGGGACGCAGCGGGTTGGTGATGGTGACGTAGACGGACTGGGTGTCGACGGGGCCGACCAGTTCGTCGAGGCCGTGGAGGCGCGTGAGGAGGTTGGCCTTGCAGCGCAGGGTCGTGGCTTCCAGCAGGCGGTGCGGCAGGGGGGAACCGAGGGCGGCGGCGGAGCCGAGGAACTGGCGGAAGCCGGCGAGCAGGACGCGCTCGTCGGCGAGGCCCTGGGCGCCGAAGGCCCCGATCAGGCCGAGGACGTTGTTGATGCCGAGGTAGTACGCGAAGCGTTCGTCGGTGACCTGGTCGGAGACGAAGGTGTCGCTGACGGAGCCGATGCCGGGGAGGCGGCCCTCCAGCTCCTCGCGGCGGGACTCGCGGAAGTAGTAGCCCTGGTTGTCGCGGTAGCGGCCGCCGACGGGCCAGCCCTCCGGCGACAGGAGGACGAGGGTGTTCTGCTGGTGGGCCTCCAGCGCGACGCCGGCGGCGCCGTCGAGCCAGAGCACGGGACGGACGACCTGGTCGAGGTAGCGCAGGAACCACTCGGCGGCGACGGCCGTGGTGGGCCGGCCGGTGCGGGCGGCGAGCCGGGTGACGAGGTCGAAGAGGCGGGAACGCATCCGTTCCGTGCCGGGCCAGGGACGCGGGGCGGTGAGGGCGGCGATGCACACCGCGTCGTCGCCGGCGGCGAAGGGGTTGTGGCGGACCATGACGTCGAGTCCGGGGACGGGGGCGCCGTCCGGGGTGTCGACCGCGAGCCAGGCGGGGTCGCGGACGATGTCGAAGCCGGGGTGGGCGCTCTGCCACTGGTCGACGAGGCCGGTGCGCAGGAGCCGGTGGACCTCGACGCCGCGGTGGAGTTCCTTGCGGAGGTTCTCGCGGCGGGAGTTGGTGATGCGGACGCCGAGGGACAGCTTGAGCATGGCGCGGGAGCCGGGGCGGTGCACGGTGCGGACGGAGGAGGTGGGGTGCCAGGAGGCGCCGTGGGGTCCGAGGTCGTGCAGGAGTCCCGCGTCGAGGAGGGAGGCGACGGCCGGCCGGTGGAGCAGTTCGCGGGCCTGCCAGGGGTGCAGCGGCAGGGGCACGGTGCCCGGGGGGAGTTCGAGTCCTTCGGCGAGGCCGGTGGAGAGCTGCTCGGCGGTGACGGGGCGGCCCTGTTCCGTCCAGGCGGAGTCGGTGGCCAGCACGGTGCGGTCGACGGCCATCCAGCGCAGGGGGAAGGAGCCGTGCATCTCGGGCGAGTAGAGGCGGGCCTCGGCCTCGGAGAGACCTTCGCGGCTCTTGGGGGTGGGATGGAGCGGGTGGCCGAGCAGCAGGGACTGTTCGGCGGTGAGGAACAGGTCGGCGTCGGGGCCGGGGTTCGGGCGGCGGCGGCGCTCGGCGATGAACTCGGCCGTCCGGCGGGCGGAGTCGGCGACCCGGCCGACGAGTTCGGTGCCTTCCGGTCGTCCGGTCTCGCGGCTGAGGAGGGCGGCGACGGTGACGGCGTCCGCCGCCGGGGCGGAGGTCGGGAGCCCTTCGAGCGCGGGGGCGCCGAAGCGGTGCCAGCCGGTGAGGGACCAGTGGCGGACGGGGACGAGGAGGGCGGTGCCGCTGGCGTCGAGGGGGATGCGCAGGGTGCCGGACGCGGGGCCCCGCAGGTTCTTCTCCCGTACCCAGCAGCGCAGCAGGTTCTCGATGGTCGCGAGGTCCGCCGCGCGCTGCGGGTCCGGGTCGTCGAGCGGGTCCGGATCGCCGAACGGGTCCGGGTCGCCGAACGGGTCCGGGTCGCCGAACCGGTCGGAGGCGTCGTCGGGATCCGTCGCCCGGAGGGGGACCTGGGCGTCGGGCACGTACGCGTCCTCCGCCCCGTACGGGGCGGCGGGGGGCGCGGGGACGGACGCCGGCCGTGCGGCGGGCCGGGGGTCGTACGGGCCGGAGTGCTGACGGGGGACGACGGCGTGTTCGACGGCGAGGGGCCCGTGCGGGGTGCTGTCGGCGTCGGGCGCTTCGGGTGCGGGGGTCGCGTTCACGGCGGGACTTCCTTGTGATGGTGTCCGGGTTCGGTCCGGGATCAGTGGGACGGTCCGGTGTCGTTCCGGTGGTGCGCGGCCCGCTGGCGTACGGGCCGGGGACGGTCGGGCGGTGCCGGGCGGTGGGAGCGCTCGGCGGCTGCCAGGGCGTCGGCGAAGCGGTCGAGGACGGCCTCGGCCTGTTCGTCGGTGAGGGTGAGCGGCGGGAGGAGCCGGACGACCGCGGAGTGGCGCCCGCCCAGTTCCACGATGAGTCCGCGGTCCAGGCACTGCCGTTGGACGGCCGCCGCGAGAGCGGGGTCGGCGGGCGGGGTGTGGGGATCGGCGGAGAGAGGGTCCTCGGCGGTGGGGTCGACGAGTTCGACGCCGATCATGAGCCCGCGGCCGCGCACGTCGCCGATGGCGGGGTGGGCCGCGGCCAGACCCTGGAGGCGGCCGAGCATGCGGGCTCCGAGGGTGGCGGCCCGGTCGGCCAGGCGGTTCTCCCGGACGTAGGCGAGGGTGGCCGCGCCGGCGGCCATGGCGAGCTGGTTGCCGCGGAAGGTACCGGCGTGGGCGCCGGGTTCCCAGGCGTCGAGCTCGGCGCGGTAGACGACGACGGCGAGGGGCAGGGAACCGCCGATGGCCTTGGACAGGACCATGACGTCGGGGACGACGCCGCTGTGGTCGACGGCCCAGAAGGCGCCGGTGCGGCCGACGCCCGTCTGGACCTCGTCGGCGATCAGTGGAATGGAACGGGCCGCGGTGACGCGCCGCATGCGGCGCATCCAGTCGTCGGGCGCGGGGAGCACGCCGCCTTCGCCCTGCACCGGTTCGAGGATCATCGCGGCGGGTGTGGTGACCCCGCTCTTGGGGTCGTCGAGGAGGTTCTCGGTCCAGCGGGCGGCCAGTTCGGCGCCGCGGTCTCCGCCGACGCCGAACGGGCAGCGGTAGTTCTGCGGGTAGGGCAGCCGGGTCACCCGGACGTCGGTCGCGCCGCCCGAGGCGTCGAGGGCCCCCGCCGTCATCCCGTGGTAGGCGCCGGCGAAACTGAGCAGTCCGCTGCGGCCGGTGGCCGTGCGGACCAGTTTGAGGGCGGCCTCGACGGCGTCCGTACCGGCGGGGCCGCAGAACTGGATCCGCGCGTTCTCGGCGAGGCCGGCCGGCAGCGTGGCGAACAGCTCGGTGGTGAAGGCGTCCTTGACCGGGGTCGCCAGGTCGAGGACGTGGAGCGGGGCGCCCGAGTCGAGCACCTTCCTGATCGCTTCCAGGACCACCGGATGGTTGTGCCCGAGTGCCAGCGTCCCGGCGCCCGACAGGCAGTCGAGGTAACGGCGGCCGTCCGCGCCCTCGATGGTCAGTCCCCGAGCCCGGACGGGGACGATCGGCAGCGAGCGCGCGTACGTGCGCGCCGCCGACTCGCGCAGTGACTGGCGTCGCAGGATGCCCTCGTGGGCGCTCCCCCCGCCCGTCGCCCTCTCCCCTTCGTCCGTCCGCGCGGCCCCCGGTGCCGCCGGGGCTGGTTCGGTCACGGCCACGGCTCGGTGTCCTCCCGCTGTAACAGTTGCGTTGCACATCGGTACGTCGCTCGACCGTGTGTACGACGGCCGTGAACGCTGCCTCTGTGCCCCCCGTACCTACCAACGACGGGAGGCGCCGGGGATAACGGGCCGATCCGAAGATCCTGCGAGTGGTCTGCGTCACGTCCCGGCAACGGCCGCACCGGGGCGGGAACCGCGCACCTGGCGCGTACCGTCCCCTCCGGCACCGGCATAGTGGGGGCCGCACTTCGGGCGCCGGTCACGGCGCCGACACTGTTCACTCATGCACAAGTTGACGTAGTCCCAGGGGGATCACGAGATGCGACCGATTCGTCCGCTGCTCGCCGCGGCAGCCGCCGTGGCGGCGTTGACGCTGACGGCGACGGCCTGCGGCCCGACCGAGGACAACGCGGGGAACAAGCCCAGCGCGCCCGCGAGTCCGTCCACCGGCGACAAGATCACGATTCCGGACGACCTCAAGGACCGGCTCAAGGAGCACGGGATCGATCTGGACAAGTGGAGGAACGGCGAGTGGAAGAACTGGGACCGCGACACCTGGCTGCGTGAGGCCAAGGACTACGTCAACCCGATCATCGAGGACCTCTGGGACCCGGACCGCATGCGGGACGCCGAGCGCCCCGACAAGCCGGTCGAGGAGGAGGACATCTCGGGCGACAAGGGTGTCACCGACCCGACCCCCGCGCCGGTGCGGGCGAAGTCCGTCCAGTCGCCGTACCACGCCAACGTCCCCGAGGCCGGCAAGGTCTTCTTCGACGGTCCGCAGGGTTCGATGGTCTGCTCGGCCACGGTCGTGAAGGACCCCGCGCACCCGGGCAAGTCCAACATGGTCTGGACGGCGGGTCACTGCGTGCACGCCGGCAAGAAGGGCGGCTGGTACCGCAACATCGCCTTCGTCCCCTCCTACAACGACAGCGGGAAGCCGACCTCCGCGCTGGAGAACGCCACCCGTGACCAGGTCGCTCCGTACGGCGTGTGGTGGGGCGACTGGGTGCAGACGTCCGACCAGTGGATCGCGGAGGGCGCGTCGACCGGCGGTCAGGGCGCGCCGTACGACTTCGCGGTGATCCACGTGACGCCCGAGAAGGGCGGCACGGGCAAGTCGCTGGAGGAGACGGTCGGTTCCGCCCTCCCGGTGGAGTTCAACGCCCCGGCGGTGTCGAAGATCTCCGCCATGACGGCGACCGGCTACCCGGCGGGTCCGCCGTACGACGGCCAGAAGATGTTCCAGTGCCAGGACCGGCCGGGCCGCCTCTCGGTGAAGGTCGATCAGCCCACGATGTACCGCATCGGCTGCACCATGACCGGCGGTTCGTCCGGTGGCGGCTGGGTGGCCAAGGGCCGGGACGGCAAGCCGGCGCTGGTGTCCAACACCTCCATCGGCCCGGTGACGGCCGGCTGGCTGGCGGGTCCGCGCCTGGGCGCCGAGGCCAAGGGCGTGTACGACGCGGTCAGCAAGAAGTACGCGGGCAACTGACCCGCGGGTGAACCGGGAGGCGGGGCCCAGGGGGTGTCTTCGACGACAGGCCCCGGGGGTCCCGCCTCCCCGCGGCAGGCATACTGTGCACCGCTAGTGACGCGTCCATGGCAACCAGCTGGGTGGCAGGGCCGGGACGCGGGATCCGTCTCAGGGGGAGAACAACTCATGCGTTCCATACGACTTCTGCCGGCCGCCGCCGGTCTGACGGTGGCGCTCGCGCTGACCGTGACGGGCTGCGGCCCGACCGAGACGCCGGCCGCCGACAAGCCGGCCGCCGGCGCCACCGCCTCCGGTCCCGCGGGCGACGGCGGTGACGCCGCGCTCCCCCAGGACCTGGCCGACAAGCTGAAGAAGCACGGCGTCGACCTGGACAAGTGGAAGAACGGCGACTGGAAGAACTGGGACCAGGACAAGTGGCTGCGTGAGGCCGAGGACTTCGTCAACCCGGTCATCGACGGGCTCTGGGACAACGAGCGCATGCAGTCGGCGAAGAGCCCCGACCCCACGATCGCGGCCACCGCGGGCAGTTCCGGCAGCGACCCGGTGCCGCGGCCGGTGCAGGCCCAGCGCGAGAAGACGCCGTACCACCGCAACGCGGCCCCGGTCGGCAAGATCTTCTTCGACTCCCCGCAGGGCCACATGGTCTGCTCCGGCACGATCGTGAAGGACCCGCGCCGGCCCGGCAGGTCCAACATGGTCTGGACGGCCGGCCACTGCGTGCACGCCGGTCAGCGCGGCGGCTGGTACCGCAACATCGCCTTCGTGCCGGCCTACAACGACCTCGGCAAGTCGGCGTCCGCGCTGCGCAACGCCAAGCCGCACGAGGTCGCCCCCTACGGCCAGTACTGGGCCGACTGGGCCGTGACCTCGGGCGAGTGGATCCAGCGCGGCGGCACGAACCCCGCCTGGCCCTACGACTACGCCGTGCTCCACGTGAAGCCGGAGCGGGGCGGCAAGTCCCTGGAGGAGACCGTGGGCGCGGCCCTGCCGGTCGACTTCTCGGCGCCGACGGCCGCGCAGGCCGGCACGATGGGCGCCTGGGGCTACCCGGCGGCGCCGCCGTACAACGGCCTGATCATGCACAAGTGCCTGGACCGGCCGACCCGGCTGACCACGGCCCCGGCCACGCCGACCATGTACCGCATCGGCTGCACGATGACCGGCGGTTCGTCCGGCGGCGGCTGGTTCCGGGTGCTGCCCAACGGCAAGACGGCGCTCGTGTCGAACACCTCGATCGGCCCGGCCGGCGGCAACGGCTGGCTCGCGGGACCGCAGCTGGGCCGGGGCGCCCAGGCCGCGCACGACATGGTCAGCAAGAAGTTCGCCCGCTGACCCGGTGGGCCCGGTCCCGGCGACCGGGCCCGGACCGGACCGCACACGCGGAAGGCCCCGCCCTCTCGATGCGAGGGGGCGGGGCCTTCCGCGTGGGACGACCGCTCAGTGCGCGGCGGGAACGTACGGCATCAGGAACGCCGCCAGCTCCTCGTGCACCCGCGCCTTGACCAGCGTGCCCTCCGGGGTGTGCTCCTCGGAGAGCATCTCGCCCTCGGCGTGCACCCGGGAGACGAGACCGCCCTGGGTGTACGGCACGAGCGCCTCGATCTCGACCTGCGGACGGGGCAGTTCGGCGTCGATGAGCGCGAGCAGCTCCTCGATGCCCTCGCCCGTCCGGGCGGAGACCGCGATGGCGTGCCGCTCGGCGCGCATGATCCGCTGCAGTACCAGCGGATCGGCGGCGTCGGCCTTGTTGACGATCACGATCTCCGGCACGTTCACCGCGCCGACGTCTCGGAACACCTCGCGCACGGCGGCCAGCTGCTCCTCCGGAGCCGGGTGCGCCCCGTCCACCACGTGCAGGATCAGGTCGGAGTCGCCGACCTCCTCCATCGTGGAGCGGAACGCCTCGACCAGGTGGTGCGGCAGGTGCCGTACGAACCCGACGGTGTCGGCCAGGGTGTACACCCGGCCGGTCGGTGTCTCGGCCCGGCGGACGGTCGGGTCGAGGGTGGCGAACAGTGCGTTCTCCACCAGCACACCCGCGCCGGTCAGCCGGTTGAGCAGGGAGGACTTGCCGGCGTTGGTGTATCCGGCGATGGCGACCGACGGCACCTTGTGACGGCGCCGCTCCTGCCGCTTGATGTCGCGGCCGGTCTTCATCTCCGCGATCTCCCGGCGCATCTTCGCCATCTTCTCGCGGATCCGACGCCGGTCGGTCTCGATCTTGGTCTCACCGGGACCACGGGTGGCCATGCCGCCACCGCCGCCGCCACCCATCTGACGGGAGAGCGACTGACCCCAGCCGCGCAGTCGCGGCAGCATGTACTGCATCTGCGCGAGAGCGACCTGCGCCTTGCCCTCTCGGGACTTGGCGTGCTGGGCGAAGATGTCGAGGATCAGGGCGGTCCGGTCGACCACCTTGACCTTGACGACGTCTTCGAGGGCGATGAGCTGACCGGGGCTGAGCTCGCCGTCGCAGACGACGGTGTCGGCGCCGGTCTCGAGCACGATGTCCCGCAGCTCGCGTGCCTTGCCCGAGCCGATGAAGGTGGCCGGGTCCGGCTTGTCACGGCGCTGGATGACGCCGTCGAGTACGAGGGCGCCCGCCGTCTCGGCGAGGGCCGCGAGCTCCGCGAGGGAGTTCTCCGCGTCCTGGACGGTCCCCGAGGTCCACACACCGACCAGCACCACGCGCTCCAGGCGCAGCTGCCGGTACTCGACCTCGGTGACGTCCTCGAGCTCGGTGGAGAGGCCCGCCACGCGCCGCAGAGCCGCGCGCTCGGAGCGGTCGAACTGATCGCCGTCCCGCTCTCCGTCGATCTCGTGGCTCCAGGCGACGTCCTCTTCCATCAGGGCATCGGCCCGAAGGCTCTCGGTGCGGCTCGTCTCGGCGAAGCTCTGCTCGTCCTGGGAAGGGGATGAAGAGGAGGTCATTTGATCCTTACTTCGATGGAAAGTCGTTGCGTCGATCACAACGTGTGACGGCCGCGAAACATTCCCGGCCGGGCCGCGCTGCCGACCTGATGATGGTGACACGCCCGGACGGGGCCCGTCACCCCGGTTTCACGGCTCCGGCGGCCTCAGGCGCGCGACTGCGCCAGTCCGGGTGGCCCGGCATGGCCGGGGTCTTCTTCGCGTACAGCCAGCCCGCGAAGAAGGAGCCGAGGTCACGCCCCGCGACCTCGGAGGCCAGTGCCGTGAAGTCGGCGGTGGTGGCGGTGCCGTCGCGGTGCTCGTCGACCCAGCGGCGCTCCAGCCGCTGGAAGGCGTCCTCGCCGATCTCCTGGCGCAGGGCGTAGAGGACGAGTGCGCTGCCGTCGTACACCACGGGCCGGAAGAGGCTGATCTTCTTGCCGGGCGAGGGCGGCGCGGGGGCCGCGGGCGGGCCGCCGCCGGCGCGCCAGGTGTCGGAGGCCGTGTACGCCGCCTTCATGCGCCTTTCCAGCGACTGCTTCGCCGTCTCGTCGGCGTAGAGCGCCTCGTACCAGCTCGCGTGCCCCTCGTTGAGCCAGAGGTCGGACCAGGTGCGGGGGGAGACGCTGTCGCCGAACCAGTGGTGGGCCAGCTCGTGGACCATGACCGAGTCGACGTACCACGCCGGGAACGCGGGCTCGGTGAAGAGCCTCCGCTCGAAGAGGGAGAGCGTCTGCGTCTCCAGCTCGAAGCCGGTGTCGGCGTCCGCGATCAGCAGGCCGTACGTCTCGAAGGGATACGGCCCGACCTGGCGCTCCATCCATTCCAGGTGGCCGGGGGTGCGCCGCAGCCAGGGCTCCAGGACCTCCCGGTCGGCGGTGGGCACCACGTCCCGGACGGGGAGTCCGTGCGGGCCGGCCCGGTGGACGACGGTGGTGCGGCCGATGGAGACCTGGGCGAGCTCCGTGGCCATGGGGTGGGCCGTGCGGTAGGTCCAGGTCGTGGTGGCGCCGTGCTCGGTCCGGCCCGCGGGCAGGCCGTTGGCGACGGCGGTCAGCGCGCTGGGGGCGGTGATCCGGAAGGTGAAGAGGGCCTTGTCGGCCGGGTGGTCGTTGGACGGGAAGACCCGGTGGGCGGCGTCGGCCTGGTTGGCCATGGCGAGGCCGTCGCCGGTCCGGACCCAGCCGCCGTTGTCGGCGGGTCCGGTGGGGTCGCTGGTGTGGTGGACGGTGACGGCGAGCGCGTCACCGGACCGGACCGCGCGGGCCGGGGTGATCACGAGGTCCTCGCCGCTCGTGGTGAAGTCCGCGGGTTCGCCCCCGACCGTGACCGAGGCCACCGTGCCGTGGGTGAAGTCCAGGTTGATCCGTTCCAGGTCCTCGGTCGCGAGGGCGTCGATGCGGGTCACGGCCTGGAGCGGCTTGGTGTTCGTCCCCGGGTAGGTAAGGCCGATGTCGTACGCGAGGACGTCGTAGCCGGGGTTGCCGAGGTGGGGGAAGAGCGGGTCTCCGATACCGAGGGGCGCCGGCGCGGGGAGGGCCGCGGCGAGCAGTCCGGCCGATGCGGCGACCACGACGGCGGAACGCAGCCACCGCGCGCGTGGGGGGCGAAGTCGGGGTGTGAGCGGCATGGGCTACGGCTACCAGGGCGTCCGCCGCTCCCCCGGGCGGCGCGCTCGCCCGCCACCCGAAGGAGTCATGCCACCGGGGTCTTCCGGTTCAGTCCTGCGGCGAGGCGGGGTGGCGGGCGCGGCTCACGTCGTACACGCCGGGGACGTCGCGCATCGCCCGCATGAGGGCGGGGAGTCCGGCGGCGTCGGGGAGTTGGAGGGTGTACGTGTGCCGGACCCGCTGTTCGCTGGGCGGCTCGACGGTCGCGGCGACCACGGCCACGCCGGCACCGGCGATGGCCTCGGTGAGGTCCGCGAGCAGATGGGGTCTGCCGAAGGACTCGGCGACGAGCGTGACCCGGCATTCGGCGGTGTCGCCCCAGTGCACGACGACCGGTTCGCGGCCGAGTCGTCTCATCGCGTCGACGGAGGCGCAGCCGGTGCGGTGGACGGTGACGGATCCGCCGCGTACCAGGAAGCCGGTGATCTCGTCCGGGGGTACGGGCGTGCAGCAGCCGGCGGGCCGCACGGCGGCGGTGGCGCTGCCGGGGAGTTCGGCGAGGAGCCGGGTGCCGGTACGCCGGTCCGCGGTGACGGACGAGGGCGGCCGGGGGTCGGCGTCGGGGGCCTTCGCGGCTTCGGGGTGCGCCCGCAGCCACGCGGTGATCGCGATCCGGGCGGCCTGGGTGCGGGCGTGGTCCAGCCACTGCGGCGACGGGCCCGAGGTGGCGTCCTGGGCGAGGAGCAGCTGCACCGTGTCGCCGTCGACGAGCACCGTGCTCAGCGTCGCCAGACGGCCGTTGACGCGCGCGCCGAGACAGCCGTGGGCGGCTTCGCCGTGCTGGGCGTAGGCGGCGTCCACGCAGCTCGCCCCGGCGGGCAGACCGAGGGTTCCGCCGTCGGCGCGGAAGACGGTGATCTCCTGGTCCTCGGCGAGGTCGGCGCGCAGCGAGGTCCAGAAGGTGTCGGGGTCGGGGGTGGCCTCCTGCCAGTCGAGCAGGCGGGAGAGCCAGCCGGGGCGGGTGGGGTCGGCGCGCTCGCCGTCCTCGGCTGCCTCGGCGCCGGCGTCGGCCGTGGCCGGGGGCGGGTACGGATTGCCGAGGGCGACGACGCCCGCTTCGGCGACCTTGTGCATCTGGTGGGTGCGGATGAGGACTTCGGCGACGGCTCCGTCCGGGGCGGCGACGGCCGTGTGCAGCGACTGGTACAGGTTGAACTTCGGGGCGGCGATGAAGTCCTTGAACTCGGAGATCACCGGGGTGAAACAGGTGTGGAGCTCGCCGAGGACGCCGTAGCAGTCGGCGTCCTCGTTGACCAGGACGAGGAGCCGGCCGAAGTCGCTGCCGCGCAGGTCTCCGCGCTTGAGCCGGACGCGGTGGACGGAGACGAAGTGCCGGGGCCGGATGAGGACCTCGGCGGGGATGTCCGCCTCGCGGAGCGCGGCGGAGACGGCGTCCGCGATGGCGGCGAGCGCGTCGCCGGCGCCGGTGTTCTCGGCGATGAGGGCGCGGGTGTTCTCGTACTCCTCGGGGTGGAGGATCGCGAAGACCAGGTCCTCCAGCTCCGTCTTGAGCGCCTGTACACCGAGCCGTTCGGCGAGGGGAATGAGGACGTCGCGGGTGACCTTGGCGATGCGGACCTGTTTCTCGGGGCGCATCACGCCGAGGGTGCGCATGTTGTGGAGCCGGTCGGCGAGTTTGATCGACATCACGCGGACGTCGTTGCCGGTGGCGACGAGCATCTTGCGGAAGGTCTCCGGTTCGGCGGCGGCGCCGTAGTCGACCTTCTCCAGCTTGGTCACGCCGTCGACGAGATAGGCGACCTCCTCGCCGAACTGCTCGCGGACCTGATCGAGCGTCACGTCCGTGTCCTCGACGGTGTCGTGGAGGAGGGAGGCGGTCAACGTGGTCGTCTCTGCGCCGAGTTCGGCGAGGATGAGGGTGACGGCGAGGGGGTGGGTGATGTACGGCTCACCGCTCTTGCGGAACTGCCCGCGATGCGAGAACTCGGCGAGGACGTACGCCCGGCGCAGCACCGCGAGGTCGGCCTCGGGGTGGTGGGCGCGGTGCGCTTCGGCGACGTGCCCGATGGCGTCCGGCAGCCGGTCCCTCGCGGTGGGACCGAGCAGAGCGGCGCGGCCCAGTCGGCGGAGGTCGATCCTCGCGCGGGCGCGTCTGCGGCTGGGCGCGTCGGGGCTGGTGGCCTCGGCCGCGCTCGCAGGGTTGGTGGCCTCTGCACTCATGGGGCACCTCCGGCAACGTCGACCGGCGGTGGGCGGGCAAGGCGTGCCTGCCGGGCCGGTGCTTGATGTTACCGACCCCACCACGCGCTGCAGTGCCCCTCTCGCCCAGCGTGAAACGGATCACCCATTCGAGCGACGGATCAGTCGTTGACTGTTTCGATTCCCGTCGGTCGTGCCCGCTCCGAGGGGGCGGGCGTGGCGGGCCAGGCCGGCCGGGCCCGGCGCGGCGGGAGGTTCGAGGGGGCCGGTGTCCGGCTGTCCGGCTGTCCGGCTGTCCGGCTGTCCGGCTGTCCGGCTGCCGAGGTTCAGGCGGTCGGGGCGTCCGCGAGCCAGGCGGGGTCGAGGGTGCCCTCGGCGACGATGACGGCCGGGCCGGTCATCTCGATCTCGCCGTCGGGGTGCTCGGTGATGATCAGCGTCCCGCCGAGGACGTCGACGGTGTACGTGGCGGGGGTGCCGCTCCGCGCCGGGTCGACGCCGTCCCGGCGCGCGGTGGCCACGGCGACGGCGCACGCGCCGGTACCGCAGGAGCGGGTCTCGGCGGCGCCGCGCTCGTGGACGCGCATGGCGACGTGGCGGGGGCCGCGGTCGGCGACGAACTCGATGTTGACGCCCTCGGGGTAGACCCCGGCGGGGGCGTACGGGGGCTCAGTGAACAGGTTGCCGGCGTGGTCGAGGCTCTCTACGAAGGCGACGGCGTGCGGGTTGCCCATGTTCACGTTGCGGGCGGGCCAGCTGCGGCCGTCGACGGTGACGGTGACACCGTCCTCGGGGAGCCGCGCGCGGCCCATGGAGACGGTGACGGAGCCGTCCTTGTCGAGGTGGACCCTCTTGACCCCGCCCCGGGTGGCGACGGCGACCTCGCCGGCGGTGACGTGTCCGGCGTGCTCCAGGTAGCGGGCGAAGACGCGGACGCCGTTGCCGCACATCTCCGCCACGGAGCCGTCCGCGTTGCGGTAGTCCATGAACCACTCGGCTTCGTCGGCCATGGACCGGGCCTCGGGATGGGCGGCGCTGCGCACCACGTGGAGCAGCCCGTCGCCACCGATCCCGGCCCGCCGGTCGCACAGCCGGGCGACGACCGCCGCGGGCAGCTCGACGGTGTTGTCGGCGTCGGGGACGATCACGAAGTCGTTCTCGGTCCCGTGGCCCTTGAGGAATGCGAGGGGCGAGGTCAGCGCGCTGGTCACGGGATCAACTGTACGGGGCGTCCACGACGGCGGCCCTGCGGGTCCGAAGGGCGGAACGGGGGGCGGGGCAGGCACGCCGCCGGGCCGGGCGGAGGGGCGCGGACCACGGGGCGGGGCGGGGTGGGCTCGCCGGCCGGGTGCCGGGAGGGCCGGCGTGGGCCGCGGGGCCGGTAGCGGGGTGCCGCCGGGCTGGTCGTGTTCCGGACGGCGGGCATCGGCCGCGGCAGGCGCGGCCCGGAGGTCGGGCATCGGCCGCGGCAGGCCCGGCCCGGAGGTCGCGCGTCCGGCGGGAGGCTCAGCGCAGGCGCGCCACGCGCCAGACCGCGAGGGCGACCAGGAGCGCGCTGAGGCAGACGTAGAGGGTGAAGACCCGCCAGTTCGGGCGGTCGCCCGAACCCCGGGCCGGGAGGCCCGGCCAGGTGTAGCCGACCTTGCGGGCGGCCATCATGCCCCAGCCCGCCGCGCAGCAGCTGATCAGCAGGCCGAGCATGGCGACCACGGCGCCGCCGTCGCCCGAGCCGAAGGCGAGCGGGAAGGCGAACATCAGGGAGCCGACGGCGGCGAGGCCCACGATGGGGGCGAGCTGCCAGATCCGCAGCCGACGCTGGGGCCGCAGTTCCACCTCGACCTCGCCCGGGTCGATCTCGACGGCCGAGCCCTGGGCGTCGTCGGGACCGTCCGGGGTCAAACCGGGCGCGTCACCCGGGGCTTCGCCCCGGACCGCGTCGTGCTGCTCTGTGTCGCGAGGGCCGGCCTCCATCGCCACGCGCCCTCCCCACTCGGACTCCACTTGGTCGATCGATGCTCGATGATGGCACGCTCCCACCCCCCGAAATGACGGGCAGTGCGTCCCGATGCCATCACGTGATCAGGCTGTAACCGCTCGTTCGACCAACGCCAGCGCCTCCCCGGGGAGTTCCCTGCGGTGATCTGCCGCTCCGCTGAGCCAGTGGACCCGCGGGTCGCGGCGGAACCAGGAGTCCTGACGGCGCGCGAAGCGCTTGGTAGCGCGCACGGTCTCGGTGCGCGCCTCCTCCTCGGTGCATTCGCCCGCGAGTGCCGCGAGCACCTGCTGGTAGCCGAGCGCGCGGGCGGCCGTGCGCCCCTCGCGCAGCCCCCGCGACTCCAGCGTGCGCACCTCGTCCACGAGCCCGGCCTCCCACATCCGGTCCACGCGGGTGGTGATGCGCTCGTCGAGCTCGGGGCGCGCCACGTCCACACCGATCTGCACCGTGTCGTAGACCGAGTCGGGGCCGGGCAGGTTGGCCGTGAAGGGCTTCCCGGTGATCTCGATGACCTCCAAGGCCCGGACGATGCGGCGGCCGTTGCTGGGGAGGATCGCGCGGCCCGCCTCGGGGTCCGCGGCGGCGAGCCGGGCGTGCAGGACCCCGGAGCCGCGCTCCTCCAGCTCGGCCTCCAGGCGGGCCCGGACGGCCGGGTCGGTGCCGGGGAACTCGAGTGCGTCGATGGCGCCCCGCACGTAGAGCCCGGAGCCGCCGACCAGCACGGGGGTGCGGCCGGCGGCGAGCAGCCGGTCGATCTCGGCCCGGGCGAGCCGCTGGTACTCGGCGACGCTGGCGGCCTCCGTCACGTCCCAGATGTCCAGGAGGTGGTGCGGGATGCCGCCGCGCTCCTCCACCGTCAGCTTCGCGGTACCGATGTCCATCCCCCGGTAGAGCTGCATGGAGTCGGCGTTGACGACCTCGCCGCCGAGTTGCCGGGCGAGGAAAACGCCCAGATCGGACTTTCCGGCCGCTGTGGGACCGACGACGGCGATGACCCGCGGGGCGGGAGCTGCACTTCTCACCGCCCCAGTCTCGCAAACGTCCGGGCGGGTCCTCGAACGAGCGACGTGACGAGCCGCATCCGGGTTCGTTGCCTGTTGCGAGGTTCCGCCCGCCGGTTTCGCGTACCGGCTGCACCGGGTGGCGCAGTGGAGCGCCCCGGGAGCCGCGGCGCTTCTCCCGCACGAGTACGCTATGGAGTGGAAATGGGCGTTTTCGCATTGTTTCGCCGTAAGAGCAAGGAAGCTGCCGAGGCGTCAACGGACGAGGACCGGACCGTCACTCTGACGGCGGACGAGGAGACGGCGGAGGAGATGACCGGGGCGGAGAACGTCACCTCGCGGCCTTCCGGCGCCGCTTCCGAGACCTTCGAGGACGCCGGGACGGACGCGTACGGGATGTCGGACGAGGAGCCGGCGGAGGAGCCCGCGGAGCCGTCCGGGCACGCGGACACCGCCGGGGCCGGGGAGTCGGCCGAAGCCGTCGACCGGACGGCGAACGGCGACGTCGCCGAGGCCCCGGAGGCCGTCGAGGTCGTGGACATCCCGAAGCAGCAGTCGGCCGAGGAGGCCGCGGACAACGAGGCCGGCGAAAGCGCCCGCACGTAGCGACACGGCTCCGCTCGCCCCTACTCGGCGGACGGACCCACCGGAGGGAAGGTGGCCCATGGGTCTCCTGGATTCACTGAAGGCCAAACTCGCCCCTGCCAAGGACAAGGTCTCCGACCTCGCGCAGCAGCACGGGGACAAGATCGACCATGGCCTGGACAAGGCCGCGAAGGTGGTCGACGAGAAGACCAAGGGCAAGTACAGCAACAAGATCGAGTCGGGTACCGACAAGGCCAAGCACGCCCTGGGCCGGATCGCCCACAAGGACGACGGCACCCCGGGCGGGGGCCCGAACCCGACGCCGCCGCCGACCGTCTGAGGCCCGGCACCACCTGACCGTCCGTCCGCACGGCGGGCGACCGCGCAGCCCGGAGCTGCGCGGTCGCCCGCCGTCCGCGTTGTGCCGCCCGGGCGTGCCGGAGCCCCGCGAGGCTCCCGGACCGTCCCGGACGGGACGGTCCTCAGGACCAGGCGGCGACGAAGTAGCCGACGCCGTAGGGGGCGTCCTCGTACAGGAGGCGGCCGTCGAGGCCGGTGCCGGCGGCGGCGCCCGCCAGGACCTGCCAGGGGGCGCGGCCGGCGACCTTCAGCGTGTGCGCGAGGTCCTCGTCGAGCGCGAGCAGGGCGGCCGTGTCGGCCGTGCCCAGCGCCCGCGCGGCCTCGGCGTCGAACCCCGCGGCCCGGTCGTCCAGATAGCCGGGGGCCTTGAGCGTGCGACACGCGCTGCCGTCGCCCATGACGAGCAGGGCGACCCGCTCGGCGGAGGCGGCGAGCTCGCGGCCGGTCGCGGCGCAGCGTGCCGCCTCCAGCGGCTCGCCGACTCCGAGCCCCTCGACCGGGGCGCCGGTCCAGGCGGCGCGTTCCAGGAGCCAGGCCGCGACGGCGAGGGAAGCGGGCAGCGGTCGCTCGCCGGCGGGACCGTCGCCGAGGCGGACGGAGAGGTCGACGCCGAAGCCCGCGAAGGACCCCGCAGAACCGGCCGGGAAGACGCCGCGGGCGCCCTCGTCGGCCGGGCCGACGACGAAGAGGCGATCGGGCCGGGACGCGGCGAGCAGGCCCACGGCATCGGCACAGGCGGTGCGCGCGGCGTCGAGTTCGGGTGCGGCCCCCGTCGCGACGTCGGGCACGAGCAGCGGGGGGCAGGGGCATACGGCGGCGGCGACAAGCATGATCCGCAGCCTACTGCGACGGTGGGCGCCCGAGCGGGCCGCCGCAGGGGGCACGGGTGGGGCCCCGAACGCGTCGTTCCAGGGCCGCGTGCCTCCCCCCGCCGCCGGGCCGTGAAGGGTCAGCTCGCCGGCGGCGCGTCCTGGTGAAGTTCCTCGGCGGCCGCGACCGTCTTCGCGACCGCGGGGTCGTTCGAGTCCCAGACCTGCTCGGCGATGGCGAGCCTGTACTCCGTCAGCGACACCGCACCCTTGACGATCACCAGGTAGCTCTCGCCCCCGGGGAAGCGGTACACCTCGCGCCACTTCTCACGCATCGGTGCCCCGTAGGCGAGGGTGGCGGCGCGCAGTTCCTCGAGCGCCTCGTCGCGCGTACCGGTGAGCCGGCGCACCACTTCGGTGACGTACGTCTCCCCCTTGCCGTACTGCGCGACGACGATCCACTTCCCCATCCCGGCCCCCTCGTGTGCGGTCGTGCCCGCGGTCAGTGGCTGCCACAGGCAGGCGCGGCGGCCTCCGGCAGCGGCTCCGGCACGCCGATCTTAGGCAGGCCGAGCAGGACACCGGCCGGTTTCGCGGCGGCTTCCTGCGTGCGCTTCTCCCAGGCGTCGCCGGCGCGGGTGCGGCGCACGGAGGTCGTCGGGCCCTCGGCGAGCAGGTGGTGCGGGGCGGCGTAGGTGATCTCCACGGTCACCACGTCGCCGGGGCGGACCTCGGACTCCGGCTTGGTGAAGTGCACCAGCCGGTTGTCGGGGGCGCGGCCGGACAGGCGGTGCGTGGTGCCGTCCTTGCGGCCCTCGCCCTCCGCGACCATGACCTCCAGCGTGCGGCCGACCTGCTTCTTGTTCTCCTCCCAGGAGATCTCCTCCTGGAGGGCGACGAGGCGCATGTAGCGCTCCTGCACGACCTCCTTGGGGATCTGCCCCTCCATGTCCGACGCGGGGGTCCCGGGACGCTTGGAGTACTGGAAGGTGAAGGCGTTGGCGAACCGCGCCTCGCGCACCGTGTGCATCGTCTGCTCGAAGTCCTCCTCGGTCTCGCCGGGGAAGCCCACGATGATGTCCGTCGAGATGGCCGCGTGCGGGATGGCCGCCCGCACCTTCTCGATGATGCCGAGGAAGCGTTCCTGTCGGTACGAGCGGCGCATGGCCCGCAGGACGGTGTCCGAGCCGGACTGGAGCGGCATGTGCAGCTGCGGCATCACGTTCGGGGTCTCGGCCATGGCCGCGATCACGTCGTCCGTGAAGTCGCGCGGGTGCGGGGAGGTGAAGCGGACCCGCTCCAGGCCCTCGATCTGCCCGCAGGCCCGCAGCAGCTTGGAGAACGCCTCGCGGTCCCCGAGGTCGGAGCCGTACGCGTTGACGTTCTGCCCGAGGAGGGTGATCTCGGAGACGCCTTCGGCGACCAGGGCCTCGATCTCGGCGAGGATGTCGCCGGGCCGGCGGTCCTCCTCCTTGCCGCGCAGCGCCGGAACGATGCAGAAGGTGCAGGTGTTGTTGCAGCCGACGGAGATCGAGACCCAGGCGGCGTAGGCGGACTCGCGCCGGGTGGGCAGCGTGGAGGGGAACGCCTCCAGCGACTCGGCGATCTCGATCTGCGCCTCTTCCTGGATGCGGGCGCGCTCCAGGAGGACCGGCAGCTTGCCGATGTTGTGCGTGCCGAAGACGACGTCGACCCAGGGGGCCTTCTTGACGATGGTCTCGCGGTCCTTCTGGGCGAGGCAGCCGCCGACGGCGATCTGCATGCCCGGACGCGTGGTCTTCATCGGCGCGAGGCGGCCGAGGTTGCCGTAGAGCTTGTTGTCGGCGTTCTCGCGCACCGCGCAGGTGTTGAAGACGACGACGTCGGCGTCCCCGTCGGAGCCCTCGGGGGCTCGGACGTAGCCGGCGTTCTCCAGCAGTCCGGACAGCCGCTCGGAGTCGTGGACGTTCATCTGACACCCGTAGGTGCGCACTTCGTAGGTTCGAGAAACGCCCACTTCGTCCACTGCTCCGGTCCGGTCGCTGCTGCTGGTCATCCCTCAAGGGTAAGGGGGGCGCCGGGACGTCCCGGACGACGAACGGCCCGCCGCCGTGGTTCAGGGGCGGCAACGCCTCGGCGAGCGCCCCGGGGACCTGGTCAGCACCAGGCGCCGACCTCGGCGAGCTGGGCCCGGAGGGTGCCCGCGTCCGGTCTCAGGGAGCCGGCGAAGGCGGCCGAGCCGATCGTGAAGGCGTCGACTCCGGCCTCGGCGAGGTCGCGGACCTGGCCGCGGTCGGTGATGCCGCCGGCCACGACGAGCCGGCCGGTGGTCGCGGCACGGGCGGCCCGGACGAGGTCGAGCGGGTCGGCGTCGGTGGCGCGATGGGCGAGGAGGTCCACGCCGGCGCAGCCGGCCGCCTCCGCCCGGCGGCAGTCCTCGGCGGTTCGCTCCGGGGTGCCGGCGAGGCGGGTGGGATGGCCGAGGGGTTCGCCGACGAACGGGAGGTACTCGATTCCGGTCCCGGCGAGGAGGCGAAGGGTCTCGTCGACCCAGGTGCCGCCCATCAGCCGGTCCACACCCAGGTCGATCGCGGTCCGCGCGGAGGCGAGGGCCTCCTCACGGGTGGTGCTGACGACTTCGAGGTAGCTGGTCGCCCCTCGTTCCCGGATGCGCCGGTGGAGCAGGGCGAGGGTCGCGGTGTCGACGCCGACGTCCTTGAAGCCGATATGGCCGATGCCGAGGTCGCCGACGGCTTCGAGTACGTCGAGGCAGTCCGGGACGGTCCGGTCGGCGCGGGTGAGCATGAAGATGAAATCCACGGGGCGGTCTCCGGGTCCTTCGTGGGTCGCGGCGGGTGACCGCGGCGGACGGATGGGCGTGGGTGGCGGCGGGTGACCGCGGCGGACGGATGGGCGTGGGTGGCGGCGGGTGACCGCGGCGGACGGCGGATGGGCGTGGGTGGCGGCGGGGCGGGTACGCCGGACACCTGCGCTGCCGTCCGACGCGGACGGGTACGGGTGCGCGCAGGCGGGCCGGGGACGGCGACCCACGCACGTGGGCGGATGCGGGCGCAGGTGGACGAGTGCGGATCGACGTGGCGAAGGCGTGCGGCGACGCGGACGGGCGCAGCCGCGGCAGGAGGCGGCCGCCCGACGGTCAGCGGCCGGGGTAGGGGCAGTGGCAGCCGCCGCCCGACGGTCAGCGGCCGGGCAGGGGGCCGGACGGGGCGCTCGCGCCGTCGGACGTGGCGTCGGCACGGCTCCGGGCGCCGGACC
This sequence comes from Streptomyces sp. JL2001, assembly GCF_050917515.1. Classification (NCBI taxonomy): domain Bacteria; kingdom Bacillati; phylum Actinomycetota; class Actinomycetes; order Kitasatosporales; family Streptomycetaceae; genus Streptomyces; species Streptomyces sp. JL2001. The sequence goes on from NZ_CP169421.1 coordinate 2,075,413, forward strand.
GGTCCTCGGCCGGATCGACGGTCTCCGGCACGGTGGCGCCCGCCGCGAGGTCGTCGGCCTGGTGGAGGGCGGTGAGCAGGCTGGTGTGGTCGGCGGTGCCCGTGCCGGCGATGTCGAAGGCGGTGCCGTGGTCGACGCTGGTGCGGACGAACGGGAGGCCGATGGTGATGTTGACGCCGTGTTCCAGGCCCAGGTACTTCACGGGGATGAGGCCCTGGTCGTGGTACTGGGCGACGACGGCGTCGAACTCGCCGGCGCGGGCCCGCATGAAGACGGTGTCGGCCGGCCAGGGTCCGGAGGCGTCGATCCCCTCGCTCCGGGCGGCGCGGACCGCCGGGGCGATGATGTCGAGGTCCTCGCGGCCGAAGAGGCCGTTCTCCCCCGCGTGCGGGTTGAGCGCGGCGACGGCGATCCGGGGACGGGCGATGCCGCCGCGTCGAAGGGTTCGGTGGGTGAGCCGCACGATGTCGAGTTCGCGGGCCGTGGTGAGCGCGTCGAGTGCGGTGCGCAGGGACTGGTGGACGGTGACCAGGACGACCCGGAGCTCGCCGTTGGCCATCATCATGGCGTAGTCGCCGGTGCCCGACAGCTCGGCCAGGATCTCGGTGTGCCCGGGGTAGGGCAGCCCGGCTCGTCTCAGTGCCTCCTTGTTGATCGGGGCCGTCGTGATGCCGCGGACCTCACCGCGCAGGGCCAGCTCGATCCCGCGACGTACGTAGTGGAAGGACGCGGCACCGGCCCGGGCGTCGACGGTGCCGGACCTCAGGTCCGGCGGCAGCACTCCCTCGGCGAGGACGTCCAGGACGCCGGGGCGGTGGACGGCGGCAGCCACGGTGTCGACCGGTCGCACCGTGAGCCGTACGCCCGTGGTGCGGGCGGCTCGGTCGAGGGCATCCGGATCGCCGATGACGACGACGGGCGGTCGGCGCCTGGGGTCGGCGCACGCTTTGACGGTGATCTCGGGTCCGATGCCGTTCGGGTCGCCCATGGTGAGGGCCAGGGGTGTGGTCGGCGTCCGCATGCGGTCACCCCTTCGCCGTGCTGTCGCCGCCGGCGATCAGCAGTCGGGTGAGCCGTTCGAGCGTGGCCTCGTCGCCGAAGCCCCCTGCCTTGATCAGGACGGGGATCCGCAGCGGGCCGAGCAGCGCGCCGCGGGCGATCCCCGGCTCGGGTTCGTCGAACAACTCGATGCCCGTGGCGCCGAGGGCTGCGAGCACCGCGGCGGCGGTCTCGCCTCCGGTCACGAGCAGTCCGTCGGCGAGTCCCTCCGCTGCCGACCGCGCTGCCGCGACGGCCAGTTCGTCGGTGAGCGACTCCGCCTCCGCCGGGTCGCACCGCCCGTCCGGGGTGTGCACGACCAGGACCGGGGCGTCCGAACGCCGCAGGGCCTCGACGGCGGCGGCCGGATCCCCTGCACCGCGCGACGCCTCCGAGCCCGCTTCGGGATCGGTACCGCTCGATCTCGGGTCCGCACCGGTGCCGACACTCGGGGTCGCATCGCCGGCGACGCCGGAAACGGAAGCGGAGACGGAAACGGAATCGGAGCCGGTGTGGACGGCCGTCACGTCCGGGCGCGTACGCAGGCGCTCCAGCTGACGCCGGGTCGCGGGATGCGCGCTCCCAACGGCCACCAACGGCCTTAGCGCGGCGGGAAGTCGGGGAAGCGCGGCCGCTGCGGGGATTCGCGGGTGGTGACGGGCCAGCGCGGCGGCGAGGCCGGGAGAGCCGACCCAGAGCACGTCGCCCGGGCGGGGCACCGCGGCCACCAGCCGGTCCAGATCGGCGTCCGTGACAGCGGAGCACACGCACACCCCTCCCCTGGAGAGCAGTTCGGGAAGAAGGTCCAGCTCCTTCTGGTCCCCCGCGTCCACGGCCTCGGCCTCGGGAAGCAGGAGGGTGAGGTCCGAGGTGACGACCGGGTGGACCGGGTCCCGGGCGAACTCGCTCTCGTGGACCGGAACGCCCCGCACGTGCTGGACACCGGCGACCGTGGTCCGGCCCTCGGCCGGAAAGGCCGGCGCGATCACGACGGCGCGCCGCCCCGAGCCCTCGCGGGCCGCGCGGATCTCCGCCGCGATGTGCCCCCGGAGCGTGGAGTCGACCGTCTTGATCAGCAGATCGGCCCCGGCGTGGGCGGACGCCGCCCGCTCGGTCAGCGCCCCGGCCACCGCCGAGCCCAGGAGCCGACTGCCGAGGTCGACGGCGACCACCCCCTCACCGTCGTGAGGTGGGATCACATCGTCGTCCACCCGCCCTGGCAGCAGGACCCGCGCCCGGTGCCCTGCTCTGCGGAACGGCGCGGCACCGTCCCCCGCGCTCGTGAGGTCGTCCGCGAGGACGACGATCCTGTTCATGCGGGTGATCGGTACGTTCCTCGTCATGCGTGCTCCTCGGTCCGCCGGTCGGTGACGCCTCCACATTGGCGCCCCCGCAGCCCCCCGACAAGCGATTCCTTCTCACCTGATCCGTGAGTAGATTTCACACATGCGCTGGCCCGACCTCCCCCCGCTGAACACCCTGCTCCCCTTCGAGGCGACCGTGCGGCACGCGAGCATGACCCGTGCCGCCCAGGAGCTCCACGTCACCCACGGGGCGGTCAGCCGGCAGATCCAGAACCTGGAGAAGGCCCTGGGCACCCCGCTCTTCGAGCGCGGGACCCGGGTTCTCCACCCCACACCGCAGGCGCACCGGCTGGCGGCCGCCGTCCGTGACGCGCTCGACCGACTCGACACGGCGGCCCGTGAGGTCTCACGGCGGGAGCGGGCCGGCCCGCTGGCGCTGTCCTGCGAGCCCACGCTACTGATGCGCTGGCTGATCCCGCGGCTCCCCGACCTGGCGGCGCGGGTGCCGGGACTCACCGTGCACCTGTCGGCGGGCGGCGGGCCGGTCTCCTTCGACGGGGACACCGTCGACGTGGCTCTGCGCCGGGACGACTTCCCCGTGCCCGGCCAGGTGAGCCGGACGCCGCTCTTCCTGGAGCGGATCGGCCCCGTGTGCAGCCCGGAGCTGGCCGAACGGATCACCGGAGCCCGGGGCTTCGCCGGTGTGACGATCCTGCACGCGGCCACGCGTCCGGGTGCGTGGGACGACTGGCAGCGGCTCACCCGCCGGCGCGTCGAGGGCGCCGCGCAGCAGACCTTCGAGCACTTCTACCTGGCGCTCCAGGCCGCGGTCGCGGGCGTCGGCGTCGCGATCGGCCCTTACGCGCTGGTCCACGACGACCTCGTCAACGGCCAGCTGGTGGCGCCGTTCGGCCTCATGGCCGACGGCACCGGGTACCACCTGCTGAGCCCGCGGCCACCTGAGCAGGACGACCGGGTCGCCCTGCTCCTCGGCTGGCTGCGGGATCAGGCGGGTGAGCTCTGACGCACCCCCGGCGGCGGACGTCTCCACGCGTGGGGCACGCAGCAGGCCGTCCGAACCGACGGGTCCGCCTGCCCGCCGACCCGCCACCCGCCCGGGGCCGGGTCGCGCCGGCCCGGCGGACGGAGGGACCGGCCTCGCCCGCCGCCCGGGCGCTGCGGAACGTACTGCGCGACGCCCTGCCCGTACCCGCCGATCCGCACCTGGTGTGATCGGGCGATCGCCCCCGTGAACCTCCGCCCCTCCTCCTGTCCACGCCCCGCCGTGCCCTCCGATCGAGCCGCCGCTCCGGCCTCGGAGTCCCCTGCCGGAGCGGCGGGGCCTGGCCATCGGAGGCGGTGAGCTGGCAGGATCGCGCCATGCTCGCCTCGCTCTCCCGTGCCACCCGCCGCCGCGTCCTCCAGGTCTCGGCCGCGGTTCTGGTGGTCTGCGGGCTGCTGGTGTGGTGGCTGGTTCCTTTCGGTACTCCGGCGCCGAGCGGCCGCGTCACGTTCAGTACGGGCGTGCCCAGCGGGGTCTACCAGAAGTACGGGGAGCTGCTGCAGCAGGCTCTCGCCCGTGATCTTCCGGACGTCTCGATAGCCCTCGCCGACAGCGAGGGCTCGCAGCAGAACCTCGCGCGCGTGGCCACCGGCGAAGCCGACTTCACGATCGCCACGGCCGACGCGGTGGCGCACTACCAGCGGGACCGGAAGCCCGGCTTCGACCGGCTGCGCGGCTGCGCCCGGCTCTACGACGACTACGTCCAGCTCGTCGTCCCCAAGGGTTCCGCCGTACAGTCCGTGGCCGATCTGCGCGGGCTGCGGGTCGGCGTCGGACAGGAGGGGTCGGGCGTGCGGCTGATCGCCGAGCGGGTGCTCGCGGCGGGCGGGCTGCTCGACCGCGACATCAAGCCCGTCTCGGCGGGCATCGACACGATGCCGGAGCTGCTGGAGCGCAAGCGGCTGGACGCCTTCTTCTGGTCGGGCGGTCTGCCCACGCAGGCGGTGCAGACGCTCTCCCAGCGTCTTCCGGTGCGGCTGGTCTCGCTGGACGCAGCCCTGATGGCCAATCTCCACGACGTCGGCGAGTCGAACCGCCACTACCGCTCCGCGGTGATCCCGGCGGACGCCTACGGCAAGGCGCAGGACGGGCAGGAGGTGCCGACGCTGGCGGTGGCGAACCTCCTCGTGACCACGGACGACGCCGACCCGGCCCTCGTCGAGGGCTTCACGCGAACGGTGATCGGCAGCCGTGACCGGATCGGCAACCAGGTGCACCCGGCCCAGCTCGTGGACCTCCGCACGGCGATCTACACCGATCCGCTGACGCTCCACGAGGGCGCGCGACGCTACTACCGGTCCGTGAAGCCGTAGCCGCTCCGGGCACCCGCCGTGCGGCCCGCCCGTCCACCCGCCCCGGGCCGCCCCTCAGCGCGCCTGCGGCGCCGTCCTCGGCACGGTGACCGTCACGCGCAGCCCGTGCGGCTCGTTCGGCGCGAAGCCGATGGAGCCGCCGCCCGCGGCCAGCAGCGTCCGGCAGATGGACAGGCCCAGGCCGGACCCGTTGACGTTCTGATGGCGGCCGCTGCGCCAGAAGCGGTCGCCGACCCGGTCGAGCTCCTCCAGGGTGAGCCCCGGGCCGCCGTCCGCGACCTCGATCGCGCAGGTCTCGGCGGCGAGGGACACGGCCATGGTGACCCGCTCGCCGGCCGGGGTGAACTTCAGCGCGTTGTCGACGACCGCGTCGAGGACGCTGGAGAAGGCCACCGGATCCACCCAGGCGGCCGCCGCCCGGACCTCGCCGCTCAGCCGGACACCCTTCTCCTCGGCGAGCGGACGCCAGGCGGCGATCCGCTCGGACGCCATGGCGCCGATGTCGGTGAGCCGCAGATCGGCGTCGGCGTGCTCGGCGAGGGCCAGGTCCAGCAGGTCGTCGAGGACCTGCGCGAGCCGCTTGCCCTCGGTGCGGACGGAGGCGATCTCCTCGTTGCCCTCGGGAAGTTCGAGCGCGAGCAGCTCGATGCGCAGCAGCAGCGCCGACAGCGGGTTGCGCAGCTGGTGGGACGCGTCCGCGACGAACGCCCGCTGCTGCTCCAGGACGTCCTCGACGTTGTCGGCCATCTCGTTGAACGAATGCGCCAGGCGGCGCAGTTCGGGCGGGCCGCCGGCGGCGGCGACGCGGGACTTCATGCGGCCGGTGGCGATGTCGTGGGTGACCGCGTCCAGTACGCGCACGGGGCGCAGCACCCAGCCGGTGAGCCGGAACGCCGCGCCGACGGCGAGCAGCATCGCGGCGAACTCGCCGACGACGATGATCAGCCAGCCGCGCAGGATCTGCGAACGCAGCTGTCCGGTGGGCGAGTCGGTGACGACGACGGCGACGACGTCGCCGTCGCGCACCACCGGGGAGGCGATGGTGAGCCTCGCCTCGTCCTGCCAGGGCCAGACCTGCGGTGGATCGTGGCTGCGGCGGCCGAGCAGTGCCTCCTGGAAGGCCCGGCGGCCCTCCCCTTCGTAGGGGACGACCCAGTCCTCGGGTGCGGCGGCCATGGACCGGTTGTTGCGGTAGAAGATGCCGGTACGGATGCCGTACACGTCGTGGTAGCTGGCCAGTTCGCCGCCCAGGGTGGCGCGGCGTTCGTCGATCCCGGGGTCGGTTTCGCGGACGAACTGGGCGAGGGCGGCGAAGCGCGCCGCGTCGTCGAGCCGGTCGACGACCACGCGCTGCTGCTCGGAGGCGGCGAGGCTGGCGGCCAGCGGGAAGCCGAGGGCGAGCAGCACCCCGGCCATGAGGACGATGAGCAGCGGAAGCAGGCGGGTGCGCACGAAGTGGTCCGGAGGGGGTCAGGCGGCCGGGGCGACCAGGCGGTAGCCGACGCCTCGCACGGTCTCGATCAGCGCGGGCATCCGCAGCTTGGAGCGCAGTGAGGCGACGTGCACCTCCAGGGTGCGGCCGGTCCCCTCCCAGCTGGTGCGCCAGACCTCGCTGATGATCTGCTCGCGGCGGAAGACGACCCCGGGCCGCTGGGCGAGGAGCGCGAGCAGGTCGAACTCCTTGCGCGTCAGCTGGACGGGGGCGCCCTCGACGCTGACGCGCCGGGTGGGCAGCTCGATGGTGACGGCGCCGAGCCGCAGGGCGGCCTCGTCGCCGGCGGAGCCGGCCTCGTCGCCGTTCGCGGTGCGCCGGCTGACGGCGTGGATCCGGGCCAGCAGCTCGCCGGTGTCGTAGGGCTTGACCACGTAGTCGTCGGCACCGAGGTTGAGGCCGTGTATGCGCGAGCGGACGTCGGCACGCGCCGTCACCATGATCACCGGAGTGCTGGTGAGCTTCCGGATGCGGCCGCAGACCTGGTAGCCGTCCTGGTCGGGCAGACCGAGGTCGAGCAGGATCACCCCGTACGAGGGACGCTCGCCGTGCGCGGCGGGCAGGACCGCCTGGAGCGCCTCCTCGCCGTTGCGGGCGTGCGTGACGGTGAAGCCGTGCTTCGCGAGCACCGCGGACAGGGCCGCGGCGACGTGGTCGTCGTCCTCGACGAGCAGCAGTCTCATGACCCTCCTCCGTAACTCGGTGATCTCGTGGTGGATCCCTGTCTACCAGCAGGGCACCTTGGCATGAACGCCGATCAGCGGCATCTCAGTCAAGTGTCCCCCTGGCGCACCCGGGTTTCCGTTATGGAGCCGGTACGCCGTGCACCGTCCCCTTCACCCAGTGTGTCCGGTTGCGGCCGGATCGTTATCCTCAATTTCCGCTCAGATGTGATGACGCTCGTCGCACCGGGTGCCTAGTGTCCTTGCCAACCGAGGAGGACGGAGCTAGAAGCCGATGAGCGGAGTGTCAGTGACCAAGGGCTCGGAAGACGCCGTACCGGCGGCGGCGGGCGACCTGGTCGTGCTGTCCAACGTGAACAAGCACTTCGGCGCGCTGCATGTGCTCCAGGACATCGACCTGACCATCGCCCGTGGCGAGGTCGTGGTCGTCATCGGGCCCTCCGGGTCCGGCAAGTCCACGTTGTGCCGCACCATCAACCGGCTGGAGACGATCGACTCCGGCACCATCACGATCGACGACCGGCCGCTGCCCCAGGAGGGCAGGGAGCTGGCGCGGCTGCGCGCCGACGTCGGCATGGTCTTCCAGTCCTTCAATCTCTTCGCGCACAAGACCGTGCTCGAGAACGTCATGCTGGGCCAGGTCAAGGTCCGCAAGACGGAGAAGAAGGCGGCCGAGACCAAGGCCCGCGCGCTGCTCGACCGGGTGGGTGTCGGCACCCAGGCGGACAAGTACCCCGCGCAGCTCTCCGGCGGACAGCAGCAACGCGTCGCCATCGCGAGGGCGTTGGCGATGGACCCGAAGGTCATGCTCTTCGACGAGCCGACCTCGGCGCTGGACCCCGAGATGATCAACGAGGTCCTTGAGGTCATGCAGCAGCTGGCCCGCGACGGGATGACCATGGTCGTCGTCACCCACGAGATGGGCTTCGCCCGTTCCGCGGCCAACCGCGTGGTGTTCATGGCGGACGGGAAGATCGTCGAACAGGCCACGCCCGACGAGTTCTTCAACAACCCGCGCAGCGACCGTGCCAAGGACTTCCTGTCGAAAATCCTGCACCACTGACGGCGCCTTCCCGCATGCTTCACCCTGCCGATCAACAACCCACGACCTAAGGGATGTTCACCATGAAGCTCCGCAAGTCCGCGGCCGTCGCCGTCGCCGTGCTCGCCCTGACCGCGACCGCGTGTGGTGGCAAGGAGGGCTCCGCCGGCGACAAGCCCGCCGTGAAGCCCGGCGACAAGACCGCGCCCCAGCTGCCCACGTACACCGTCGCCACCGACGTGAAGCTGGAGTCGCCGGTCTTCAAGGAGGCCCAGAAGCGCGGCAAGCTGATCCTCGGTTCCAAGGCCGACCAGCCGTACCTCGGCTTCGAGGACCAGGCCACCAAGGAGCGGTCCGGCTTCGACATCGAGATCGCCAAGATGATCGCGGCCGAGCTCGGTTTCAGCGCGGACAAGATCGAGTGGAAGACCGTCGACTCCAAGCTCCGTGAGACGGCGATCTCCACCGGCCAGGTCGACTACTACGTCGGTACCTACACGATCAACGACAAGCGCAAGGCGCTCGTCGGCTTCGCGGGCCCGTACTACAAGGCCGGCGCCGACCTCCTGGTCCGCAAGGACGAGACCGCGATCACCGGTCCGGACACCCTCAAGGGCAAGAAGGTCTGCTCGATCACGGGCTCCACCCCGCTGCAGGAGATCAAGAAGCCCGAGTACGGCGCCCAGACCGTCGAGCTCGGCAAGTACTCGGACTGCGTGCAGCAGCTCGTCACCAAGCAGGTCGACGCCGTCACCACGGACGACTCGATCCTCAAGGGCTACGCCGCCGCCAACGCCGGCAAGCTCAAGGTCGTCGGCAAGCCGTTCACCGAGGAGCCCTACGGCATCGGCATGAACAAGGACGACAAGGTCCTGCGCGACAAGATCAACGACATCCTGGACGCGCGCATCAAGGACGGCACGTACAAGAAGATCTACGAGGCCACCCTCGGCCTCTCCGGCTCCGCGTACACCGAGCCGCCGGCGATCAACCGCTACTGATCCTCAGGTGAGGCGAGCGCCCCGTACCGATGTGCGGGGCGCCGCTCCCCCTGCCCGCATGCCCTGCCCGTAAGCCTTGGCACGCCTCGACCGTAGGACGCCGACCGCCGACGCGGAGACCTCATGAACGTACTGCTCGACCATTTCCCGGAGTTCCGCGACGGCTTCATCGGAACCGTGTCGATCACCGCCGTCAGCTCGGTCATCGCGCTGCTCCTCGGCGTCGTCGTCGCCGGCTTCCGGGTGTCGCCCGTACCGCCTCTGCGCTACTTCGGCACCCTCTGGGTCACGCTGCTGCGCAACACTCCCCTGACCCTGCTCTTCCTCATCTCGCTCTTCGTGGTCCCGGAGATCCTCTTCCCGGGGATGAGCCCCTTCGTGCTCGGCTCGCTCGCGCTGGGCTTCTACACCTCCGCCTTCGTCTGCGAGGCCGTCCGCTCCGGCATCAGCACGGTGCCGCTCGGCCAGGCCGAGGCCGCCCGTTCGCTCGGCATGACCTTCGCGCAGACGCTGCGGATGATCGTCCTGCCGCAGGCCACGCGGACCGTCCTGCCGCCGCTGAGCTCGATCTTCATCGCGCTCACCAAGAACTCGGCCATCGCCGGCGCCTTCAGCGTCACCGAACTCTTCGGCTGGCAGACGCTGATGAGCGAGCAGGGCTACGCCATCGCCCCGATCTTCGTCTGGGTGGCCGCCGCGTACCTGGTCATCACGTTCACCATCAGCGGGATCTTCCGTCTCCTGGAGCGCCGCATGGAGGTCGCCCGATGAGTGCCAGCGTTCTCTACGACACCCCCGGCCCCAAGGCGCGCGTCCGCAACCGGATCCTCGCCGTGCTGGGCAGCGTCGCCATCGTCGCCCTGATCGCCGTCAGCGTCGTCCGGCTGAACGAGAAGGGGCACCTCGCCCCCGAGATGTGGGACATCTTCAACTACGCGGGCATCCGGCAGAACATCGCCGACGCGGTGCTCGCCACGCTGAAGGCCTTCGGTCTCGCCGCCGTCGGCTCCCTCGTCCTCGGCGTGCTGCTGGCCGTGGCCCGGCTCTCCGACCACGCGCCGATCCGCGTGGCGGCCACCGGCTTCATCGAGGTCTTCCGCTCGATCCCGCTGCTGATCACGATCTACGCCGTCTGGGTCGGCTTCCTCACCGACTACTCGATGTGGGCGCTGGCGCTGGGCCTGTCCATCTACAACGGCTGCGTCCAGGCCGAGGTGCTGCGCGCCGGCGTCAACGCGGTGCCCAAGGGCCAGCGGGAGGCCGCGTACGCCCTGGGCATGAGCAAGACCCAGGTGATGACCACCGTCCTGCTGCCGCAGGCGATCCGGGCGATGCTCCCCACGATCATCAGCCAGCTGGTGGTCACCCTGAAGGACACCTCGCTCGGCTTCGTGATCCTCTACCCGGAGCTGCTCCAGACGGCACGGCTGATCGCCTCCAACACACAGGTCAACGGCCAGTACCCGTACGTCTCCACGATCGTCGTCATCGGCACGATCTACATCGCGATGTGTCTCGCGCTCTCCGCCCTCGCCACCTGGATCGAGAAGCGGGGCCGCCGGGCCAAGACCGGGATCGCCGTCTCCGAGGCCGGCGTCACGACGCTCGCGGGTGCCAACGAGGCCGTGCAGATTCCCTCCCAGCCGGGCGAAGCCCCGGCCGACGAGCCCGGCATCACGAAGAACTGACAGTATGTGACATCATCCGGGGGCAGTGGCGGTCGCCGCTGCCCCCGTCACTTGACGCACGCACCCGCAGTGGGTTGCATACGTTCTGTGACCATGCACCGGGCTCGCGCCACACTTCGCTGTGCTTCCCGCATGACCGAACGGCCTTCAGGAGCCACGCCGTGGACCCGGTGATCATCGTCGGCGCGGGGCCCGTGGGCCTCGCGCTCTCCCTTGCCCTGGCAGCCCAGGGCGTCCCCAGCGTCGTACTCGACGAGGGCCCGGGCAAGGAGGAACCGCGTCCGGCCCGTTCCGTCGTGCTGCGCGAGGACATGGCGGCGATGGTGGAGCGGCTCGGCTGTGCCACGCTGCGTGACGAAGGGGTCCGCTGGGTCGGCTGGCGTTCCCTGCGACGCAAGCAACAGATGCGGCACATCACACTGAACCTCGGGCTGCGCGGCGACGAGAGCGCGGTCGCGGGCCCGCCCGCTCCGCTGCACATCCCGCAGCACGCCCTCGCGCGCGGTCTGCGGGCCGCGATCGCCGGACAGGAACTCGTCCAGCTCGTCACCGAGGCGCGTCTCGACCTGATCGAGCAGGACGCCGGCGGCATCACCGCGCACACCCGCGGACCCGGCGCGACCTGGTGGCGTGGCAGCCACCTGGTGGGTTGCGACGGCGCCCGCTCCACCGTGCGCAAGCTGCTCGGCATCCGCTTCCCGGGGCGGACGGCGGTGGAACGCCACGCGGTGGCCGCACTGCGCACCGAACTCCCCTGGCCCGGCGAGGCGCTGTTGCACCGTCAGCCGCCGTGGCGGGGTGGCGGCGACGAGGTCGCGGCCCGGCCGCTGCCCGACGGCGTCTGGCGGATCGACTGGCTGCTCCCGCCGCGCGGCGACCTGGTCACCCCCGACGCCCTCGTCAGCCGGATCCGCGACACCCTCGCCGGCTGGTGCGACGGTGTGACGCCGCCGTACGAGCTGATCGACACCGGGGTCCACACCCTGCACCACCGGCTGGCCAGGCGCTGGCGGGTGGACCGGGTCTTCCTCGCGGGCGACGCCGCGCACCTGCTCGGCGCGGTCGGCACCCAGGGCCTCGACGAGGGACTGCGGGACGCGGACAACCTCGCCTGGAAACTCGCCCACGCCTGGCACCACGGCGGCTCGGACACCCTGCTCGACAGCTACCAGAGCGAACGGCGCGCCGCCGTCGCCTCGCGGCTGCGGGCCGCCGACCAGTCGCTGCCCGTGCTGCGCGGCGGCGGGGGGCTGCGGACGTACATCCCGGGCGGTACCCGCGGCCACGACACCCTGGTGACCGACGGCCACCTGGGGCGCGGCCCGCTGGGCGCGCCCCCCGCGTACCCGCACTCCCCCCTCGCGCCTCCGGACGCCGTGGCGCAGACGCCGGTGGCCACGAGCGCGGGCGCCCCGGTCGAGGACGTCCGGGTGACGGCTCCGGACGGCACGACGGTCCGGCTCCGGGACCGGCTGGGGCAGGGACGGTTCCTGGTGGTGCTCGTGGCACCCGGCACCGGCGTGTGGGACCGGCGGCACTGGATGAGCGCGGGCGTGATGCCGCGGCTCGCGGAGGCCGTCCGGGCGCTGCCGGCGCGGGCGGAGCTGCTGGTGACCGAGGCCTATCCGGGGGCGGCGGCGCACGCCGTGCTCCTGGTGCGGCCGGACGGGCACCTGGTCGCGGCCTTCTCCGGGGTGCGGCCAGAGGAGCTGTACGCGGCGACGGACGCGGCCCGCGGCGGCGCGGTCACGGGGTCCGGGGAGCCGGGGCCGGTGGCCGCGGCCGAGGGAGCCGGAAAGCCCGGGCCGGGAGCGGGGGCGGCGCGAGCCGAGAAGGCGGGAGCCGGGGCCGGGCCGGTGTCCGGCCCACGGTCCGGGAAGGCCGCCGGGCGGGGCTCCGGGCCGGGAGCGGCGGCGGGAAAGAGGGACCGCACCGCGGACGTCAATTGACCGTCGCGGGCGCTCATGGTGTACTCCGGAGCGTGACCGACACCGATGTGCGCCTGTGGCGGAGGGTCCATATGGACCTCGTCCGCTACGCGGGCTGCGTGTGTCGCCCGTCCTGCTGAATTCGCCCTTCCCTCGCGCGCTCCGCCATGCCGTCGTCGGCTGCCCGGCGTCACCGCGCGCCTCTCCCGCGAACTTCCAGGACGGTCCTCCGTGTCCCAGCACGTCTCCGTGTCCGCGCACGCCTCCGTGGTCCCGCACGCGCACGCCGCCGCGCCCTCCCCCATCGCCACCGAACCCACCGCCGCCGACCTCCTCGACTTCGTCCGCCGCACGGCGGCGGACACCGCGTTGATCGACTCGCTGCCCCTGGATCCGGAGGGCCGCACCTGGGTGCGGCTCGACGGACCCGCCGGCAGCGAGGCCTGGCTGATCGGCTGGCCGCCCGGCACCGGCACCGGCTGGCACGACCACGCCGAGTCGCACGGCGCCTTCACCACCGCTCGCGGCACGCTGAAGGAGAACTCGCTGGCGGTGCGCCTGCCGGCGAGCGGCTGGAAGACCCTGGAACTGGCCGACGGCGTAGACCGGCGGCGTGAACTGACGGCCGGCAAGGGGCGCGCGTTCGGCCGGCACCACGTGCACGAGGTGCTCAACGAGTCCCGCGACACCCACGCGGTGTCGGTGCACGCGTACTACCCGCCGCTCCCGCTGATCCGGCGCTTCAGCCGCTCGGGCGCGGTACTCCGTCTGGAGCAGGTCGAGCGACCGGAGGACTGGCAGTGAGCGACGAACGCGTGGGCATCGACGAGTTGTTGGAGCGGGTCAGGTCCGGCCTGGACCGGATCGGGGCCCGTGAGGCGCACACGGCGTACGAGGCGGGTGACGCGCTCCTGGTCGACACCCGCTACGCGGCGCTGCGCGAGAGGGACGGCCTGATCCCGGGCGCGCTGGTCGTGGAACGGAACGAGCTGGAATGGCGGCTCGACCCGCTCGGCAGCCACCGCGCCCCGGAGGCGGACAGTCACGACCTGCGGGTGGTGGTCTTCTGCAACGAGGGCTACGCGTCCTCGTTGGCCGCCGCCTCGCTGCGGCAGCTGGGCCTGCACCGGGCGACGGACGTGATCGGCGGCTTCCAGGCCTGGAAGGCGGCGGGCCTGCCGGTCCTGCCGCCCCGGACGAACCGGGAGTAGCTCCGCCGGCACGGTCACGGGAGCGAGGGCGGGGCCGGGGTCAGCGAGGGCAGGTGCGGGGCCGGGGCCAGCGAGGGCGCACACGTGCGGGGGGGGCAGGGTGTGCGGGATGCGGGTCCGTTCCGCTCCGAGCCGCCGTACGGGCGCGGCGCAGCCGGGCCCCGGTCTGGTGGATCCCGGACACCTCCTAGAAGGGCTCGTCCAGCCCCTCCGTGTCCTCGCCCTCCTCCTCCAGCGCCTGCCGGACCACCCGCAGGGCCATGCCCTCGGGGTAGCCCTTGCGGGCGAGCATCCCCGCGAGGCGTCGCAGGCGGCGGTCCCGTTCCAGGCCGCGGGTGGCGCGGAGCTTGCGGTCGACGAGCTCGCGCGCGGTGATCTCCTCCTGCTCGGAGTCGAGCTGCCCCACCGCCTCCTGGATCAGCGAGGGGTCGACTCCCTTGGTCCGCAGCTCCCGGGCCAGGGCGCGGCGGGCCAGGCCCCGGCCGTGGTGCCGGGACTCCACCCAGGCATCGGCGAAGGCGGCGTCGTCGATCAGCCCCACGTCCTCGAAGCGGGAGAGGACCTCCTCCGAGACCTCGTCGGGGATCTCCCGCTTGCGCAGGGCGTCGGCGAGCTGCTTGCGGGTGCGGGGAGTCCCGGTGAGCAGGCGCAGACAGATCGCCCGCGCCCGCTCAGCCGGATCCTGGGGCGACAGCTCCTTCTCGGCCCTCGACGAGTCGGGGCTGTCGCCCGGCCATTCGGTACGCCGGGTCACCGTGTCAGCTCTTGGCCGCCGGGGCCGCCTTGGTCGCCTTCGTGGCCTTGACCGCCGTGGCGGGGACGGCCTTGGCCGCCTCGTCCGTGGCGGTCGCGGCACCCGCGGCCTCCGCGCCCGGTTCGGCCGCGGCTTCCTCCGGCCGCACTCCGACGCCCAGCTTCACCTTGATCTTCTTCTCGATCTCGTCGGCGAGATCGGGGTTGTCCTTCAGGAAGTTGCGGGCGTTCTCCTTGCCCTGGCCGAGCTGGTCGCCCTCGTAGGTGTACCAGGCACCGGCCTTGCGGACGAAGCCGTGCTCCACGCCCATGTCGATCAGGCCGCCCTCGCGGCTGATGCCCTGGCCGTAGAGGATGTCGAACTCGGCCTGCTTGAACGGCGGCGCGACCTTGTTCTTGACGACCTTGACGCGGGTGCGGTTGCCGACCGCGTCCGTGCCGTCCTTGAGGGTCTCGATGCGGCGGATGTCCAGACGCACGGAGGCGTAGAACTTCAGCGCGCGGCCACCGG
Organism: Streptomyces sp. JL2001; assembly: GCF_050917515.1. Lineage (NCBI taxonomy): Bacteria > Bacillati > Actinomycetota > Actinomycetes > Kitasatosporales > Streptomycetaceae > Streptomyces > Streptomyces sp. JL2001. The sequence continues at coordinate 2,090,440 of NZ_CP169421.1, forward strand.
TCGTGGTCTCCGGCGAGCCGAACATGACGCCGATCTTCTCGCGGAGCTGGTTGATGAAGATCGCGGTGGTCTTGGACTGGTTCAGCGCACTGGTGATCTTCCGCAGGGCCTGGCTCATCAGGCGGGCCTGGAGACCGACGTGCGAGTCGCCCATCTCGCCCTCGATCTCCGCGCGCGGGACGAGCGCGGCGACGGAGTCGATGACGATCAGGTCGAGGGCGCCGGAGCGGACCAGCATGTCGACGATCTCGAGGGCCTGCTCGCCGTTGTCCGGCTGGGACAGGATGAGGTTGTCGATGTCGACGCCGAGCTTCTTGGCGTACTCGGGGTCGAGGGCGTGCTCGGCGTCCACGAAGGCGACCTGGCCGCCGGCCTTCTGGGCGTTCGCGACGGCGTGCAGGGTCAGGGTGGTCTTACCGGAGGACTCCGGTCCGTAGATCTCCACCACACGGCCGCGCGGCAGGCCGCCGACGCCAAGGGCGATGTCCAGGGCGGTCGAACCGGTGGAGATCACCTCGATCGGCTCCTGGGTACGGTCACCCATGCGCATGACGGCACCCTTGCCGAATTGCCGTTCAATCTGTGCGAGCGCGGCTTCGAGCGCCTTCTCGCGGTCGGTTCCTGCCATGGGTTCCACCCGGTTTGCTTGAGTCGATCGCTTCATGTGAAAGACGCTATCCCCTGCCACTGACAATGGGCCTCGGCGTCTCTCCGACCTGTGGACAACTCGGCCACAACCCCGTGATTCCAAGGGCCGGAATCCCATAAGAATGGATGTTCGATTTCGGTGTCAAGCGCACCACGCCGACGGCACCGCCCCCGCGCGACCCCCCTCCCGGCCGGTCCGCGGACCGGTCCGAGGCCCCCCTCCCGCCGGTTCCCGCACCGTGCGCACGGTCAGGCGACACCTATCCTTCCTGGCATGCCCCTCCCCTTCCGCGTCCGTGACGGGCGCCCGTCCCCGCGGGTCACCGACGCCGTCGTGGCGCTGGCCGTCACCCTCGTCGTGGTGATCTGGACCCTGGTCGCGGCGCGGTACACGGACGAGCCGACGGCGCGCACGGTCGTCGGCTGGACCGTGATCGCGATCGGCTGCGGGGCGCTGTGCTTCCGCCGCCGGTGGCCCGTCGCGGTGGCCGTCGTGACCCTGCTGGCCTGCGCGGTCTACTACCCGGTCTCGGCCCAGGACGGGCCGCTGATGATCACCTTCGCGCTCGCCCTCTACACGCTGGCCGCCGAGGGCCGGTTCGCCGCCGCCGTCGCCCTGGCCGCGGCCACCCTGCTCGCCGTCGGCCTCGGCGAGCTCCGCCAGCAGCCGGGGCACCGCCAGATCGACGACACCTCGCTCGCGATGCTGTCCGGCTGGCTGATCAGCCTGGTCGCCGTCGGCCGCGCCCAGCGCACCCGGCTCGCCTATCTGCACGAGGTGGAACAGCGGGCGCTCGCCGCCGAGCGGGAGCAGGAGGCGCGTGCCCGGCAGAGCGCCACCGAGGAGCGTCTGCGGATCGCCCGGGAGCTGCACGACGTGCTCGGGCACAGCATCTCGCTCATCAACGTCCAGTCCGGCGCCGTCCTGCACCGGCTGGGCAAGAAGCCGGAGCCCGACGTGGCCCTGGCCGCCGCCGAGGAGGCGCTGCAGGCGGTGAAGGCCACCAGCAAGGACGCGTTGCGTGAGCTGCGCGCCACCCTCGGACTGCTGCGCCGCGCCGACGAGGCCGCCCCGACCTCGCCGACCTCGGGCCTCGCGCTGCTCGGCGAGCTGGTGGAGCGGGCCCGGAGCACCGGCCTCGACGTCCGCACCGCGGTGGCCGGCACCCCCGCCGCGCTGGCTCCGCCGCTCGATCTCGCCGCGTACCGGATCGTGCAGGAGTCGCTGACCAACGTCACCCGGCACGCGGGGGCGCGGACCGCGCTGGTCACGCTGGACTGGGGCCCGCGCGAGCTGCGGCTGCGGATCGAGGACGACGGCGAGGGCGCGCCGGAGGAGTCGCCGCTGGGCAGCGGCATCCGCGGGATGGCGGAGCGGGCCCGGGCCTTCGGCGGCGATCTGACCGCCCGGAACACCGCCGACGGCTTCCTGGTCGACGCCCGGCTGCCGCTCGCCGGTACCGGCCACGCCCCCCTGCGGGCCCCTGGCCCGCCCGGCCCCATCCACTCCGACGGACCGTCCCCCTCGCCTCCGCCGCCCGGCCCGACCGGCCCCACCGGACCGTCCGGCCGCACCGACCCGCCCACCACGCCCCAGGGGGACCCCCGATGATCCGTGTCGTACTGGCCGACGACCAGACCCTGGTCCGCGCGGGGTTCCGCTCGATCCTGGCCGACGAGGACGACATCGAGGTGGTCGGGGAGGCCGGCGACGGGGAGCAGGCCGTCGCGCTCGCACGCGAACTGCGACCGGACGTGGTCCTGATGGACGTCCGGATGCCCGGCCTGGACGGTCTGGAGGCCACTCGGCGCATCACCGGCGACGCCCGGCTGGAAGGGGTCCGGGTGGTCATCCTCACCACCTTCGACATCGACGACTACGTCTACGGCGCCCTGCGCGCGGGGGCCTCCGGTTTCCTGGTGAAGGACACCGAGCCGATGGAACTGCTGCACGGCGTGCGGGTGGTGGCGCGCGGCGACGCGCTCATCGCCCCGGCCGTCACCCGCCGCCTGATCGCGGAGTTCGCCGGCCGTACCCGGCAGCCGGACCCGAGCCCGCGCCTGAACGCGTTGACCGAACGGGAGCGTGAGGTGATGGGCCTGGTGGGGGCGGGGCTCTCCAACGACGAGATCGCGCGGCGGCTCGTCCTGTCCCCGGCGACCGCCAAGACGCACGTCAGCAGGATCATGACCAAGCTCGACGTCCGGGACCGGGCCCAACTGGTCATCCTCGCGTACGAGTCGGGGATGATCACGCCGGGCTGGCTCGGCTAGGGGGTGTCTTGCCGATCAGGCCGGGACCGCGAGCCCGGCAAGATCGGCAAGACGCCCCCTAGGTCCTGTCGCCGGGCGGTCTGCGAGGTCGCGGAGCCGTCCCCTAGGGGCTGCCGCGGCCCGCCCGCAACTCCGGGGGTACGGCCTGGGCGAGGGGCGCAACCGAGGGGGTACACCGGTTGTCCACCGGCGGGCGACGCGGTGACCGCGGGCGTACGCCGACGCTGGCCGTGTGAATCCAGAAGTACTCGACCTCGCCCGGCTCCAGTTCGCCCTGACGGCGGGCGGCCACTTCCTCTTCGTCGCCCTCACCCTCGGGCTGGCGACCGTCGTCGCCGTGCTCCAGACCGTGGCGACGATCGGGCGCCGGCCGCTGCACGCGCGCATGGTCCGCTTCTGGGGACAGCTGTACGTGATCAACTACGCGGTCGGGATCGTCACCGGCATCGTGATGGAGTTCCAGTTCGGCATGAGCTGGAGCGGGCTCACGCACGAGGCGGGCAACGTGCTCGGCGCCTCGCTCGCGGTCGAGACGATCGTGGCGTTCTTCGTCGAGTCGACCTTCCTGGGCTTGTGGATCTTCGGCTGGCACCGGCTCGGACGGTGGGTCCATCTCGCGACGATCTGGGTCGTGACGCTCACCGCGTACCTCTCGGCGTACTGGATCCTCGTCTCCAACGGCTTCCTCAACCACCCCGTCGGCCACCGCACCGAGGACGGCGGACTCGTCCTGGCCGATCCGGTGGCCGTGCTGACGAATCCGTCCGCGCTGCTGGCCTTCGGGCACGTCCTCGCCGGCGCCCTGCTCACCGCCGGCTTCTTCATGGCCGGGGTCAGCGCCTACCACCTGTTCCGGCGGACGGACGAAGGGGCGTTCTTCGGACGGAGCCTGCGCGTCGGGGTGTTCCTCGCCTTCCCCGCGCTGATGGTCACCGCCGTCTTCGGCGGCCTCCAGTTCTCCGCGCTGAGCACGTTCCAGCCCATGAAGTCGGCCGTCTTCGGCGGGAAGGCCGCCGAGATCGCACGCGTGCAGGCGGACATGGCCGCGCGCTACGGCCCCGGCGACTACGTCCCCTCCGAGGCGTGGACGCGGGGCGCGGGCCTGGTCATGCTCCTCTGCTTCGCGCTGATGATGTACCTCACCTTCGCCGGAGTGATCCTGGCCTGCTTCAAGAAGGCCGTCCTCCGCTTCCGGCTCTGGCATCTCGCCCTGATGGCCGCGGTGCCCCTGCCGTACCTCGCGATGATCGGCGGCTGGGTCTTCCGTGAGGCAGGCCGACAGCCCTGGGTGGTCTACGGACTGCTGAGGACAGAGGACGCGGTCTCCGATCTCTCCCCGGCCACGATGCGGATCTCGCTGGCCGTCTTCACCACGCTCTTCGTGCTGCTCCTGGTCCTCAACGCCTGGCTGCTGGCCCGGCACGCGCGCCGCGGCCCGGTCGATCCGGGGCTCGGCCGCGACGACCGGGCCGGCTCCGAGGACCCGGTCGCCGCCCTGCCCGCCACGCGCTACTGAGGAGCGGACCGTGCTCTTTCCCGACACTCTCGCCGTCGTCCTGCCGGCCTTCTTCGCCACCGGCTGGTTCATCCTCGGAGGCTCCGATCTCGGCACCGGGATGCTCCTGCCGTACCTGGGCCGGACCGCGCACGAAAGGCGCCTGGTCATCGCGTCCTTCGCGCCGTTCTTCCTGGGCAACGAGGTCTGGCTGATCGCCACCGCCGGCGTGCTCGCCGGGTGCTTTCCCACGCTCGAAGGGGAGTTGCTGGCGGGCCAGTACCCCGTGCTCGTCGCCCTGCTGGCCGGCTGGGTCGTCCGGGACACGGGGCTGTGGTCGCGCGGCCGCGTGAGCGGGGACGGGGGACGCCGCCGGCGCGCGCTGTGCGACGCGGCGGTGGTGTGCGGCAGCTGGACCGTCGCACTCTCGGTGGGGCTGCTGCTCGCCGCGCTGCTGACCGGGGCGCCATACGAGCCCGTCGGCGGCCCGGCGGGCGTCCTCGTCGCCCTCGCGGTCGCCGCCCTGTTCGCCGTGCACGGGCTGGGCTTCGCGACGCTGCGGCTGACCGGACCGCCTTTCGAGCGGGCCCGGCTGCTGGTGGGACGGAACGGCCCCTGGCAGTCGTTCGCCCTCACCGCCGTCCTCCTCGGTGCGCTCCCGCTGGTCGCCGGCGGCACCCTCCCGCTCGCAGGGCGAGCGGCGGACCCCGCCACGCTCGCCCTGCTCGTCCCCGCGCTGCTGGTCGTCACCCCTTTCCTGGTCGCCGCCCAGGTGTGGACCTGGATCGCCTTCCGGCGGCGGGTGACCGGGCCTTCCTACCTCTGACCCCCGCTTCCGCGTCCCCCGTCCCGCATCCCTCAGCTGTCACCCATGCCCCTTCCCGGCTCGCACCGGGCCTCTCGACAGGAGAAACAATCATGACCGTCACGCGGGACAGCGATCCCCCGGTCACCCGTCGGCGCGGCAGCGTCTTCGAGCGGCTGGCCGCCCTCTCGTACCGCCGCCGCTGGACGGCGGTGCTGCTCTGGATCGTGGTGGTGGCCGCGGCGACCGGCGCGTCCACCGCCGTCGGCAGCGCGTACCACAACGACTTCTCGCTTCCCGGGACCGATGCGCAGGCGGCCCGGACCGCCCTGGAGCGGCACGGCTCCGGCCAGGCCGACGCGACCCTGCAGATCGTCGTCAAGGACGCGCGGGGGATACGCGATGCCACGGTCACGGCGCGCGTGGACGGGCTCCTCGACCGGGTGGCGCTGCTGCCCGGTGTGACGGACGTCCGCAGCCCCTACGAGGACGGGGCCGCGGCCTCGCGGGACGGGACCGTGGGCTACGCGACCGTCACGCTCGACGGGGAGGCGGAGAACACCGACCGGGCCCAGGTCCTGAAGGTCGTCGAGACCGTGCGCGCGGCCCAGGGCGACGGCCTGGTGGCCGCCGTCGGCGGCGACGCGGCCCGTGGCGCCGAGGAGGGCGGCGGAGGCGCGGCGGAGGGCGCGGGCATGCTGGGCGCGCTGGTCATCCTGGTCTTCCTGTTCGGCTCGCTGGTCGCGGCGAGCCTGCCGGTGATCACCGCGGTGTTCGCGGTCGCCGCCTCGATCGGTCTGATCGCCCTCGCCTCGCACCTGGCGGACGTCGCCGACTTCACGCCGCCGATCATGATGCTGGTCGGTCTCGGCGTGGGCATCGACTACGCCCTGCTGATCTTCTCCCGCTACCGCGGAGAGCTGCTGGCGGGTGCGGAGCCCGAGCCGGCCGCCCGCACCGCGCTCGACGCCGCGGGCCGGACCGTCTTCTTCGCCGGCTGCACGGTGATCATCGCGTTGACCGGGCTGGTGGCCCTGGGGCTCGGTTCGCTGCAGGGCGTCGCGCTCGCCGTCGCCCTGACCGTCCTGGTCACCATGGCCGCGTCCCTCACTCTGCTCCCGGCGCTACTGGGCCTCTTCGGCCGGCGGATCCGGCGGCAGGTGGCCAGGCGGGCGGCGCGGGCCGGCCGGGTCGAGGGCGCGGGCTGGCGGCGCTGGGCGGCGGGGGTGCAGCGTCGGCCGTGGACGGCCCTGCTGCTCTCCCTGGCAGCCCTGGGTGCCCTGGCCGCGCCGGCTCTCGACATGCGTCTCGGCTTCGCCGACGCGGGCAACGACGCCCCGGCGAAGTCCAGTCGGCAGGCGTACGACCTGCTGGCCGAGGGCTTCGGTCCCGGCTTCAGCGGACCGCTGGTCGTGGTCGTGGACGGCGGCGCGGCCCGCGGCACCGGCGGGGAGGCGGACACGGGCGCGGCCGTGGCCGCCACCGCCGGGGAGCTGCGGCGGCTGCTGGACGCGACCGACGGCATCGCGGCGACGACACCTCCGCTCCCGGCCGGGGATCCCGCCGTCGCGACCGTGATCGCCTTCCCCGACTCGGCCCCGCAGGCGGAGGCGACATCGGAGCTGGTCGACCGGTTGCGCGCGGAGGTGCTGCCCCCGCTGGAGCGGACCAGTGGCGCCGATCTGCTGGTCGGCGGCCCCACGGCGGCGACCGAGGACTTCGCCGCCACCGTCTCCGCCCGGATGCCGCTCTTCGTCTCGCTCGTCGTCGGGCTCTCGGCCGTGCTGCTGCTCCTGGTCTTCCGGTCCGTCCTGATCCCGGTAAAGGCCGCGCTGCTGAACCTGGTGAGCATCGGGGCGGCGCTGGGCGTGATCACCCTGGTCTTCCAGCACGGCTGGTTCGGGGTGCAGCCCGGCCCGATCGAGGCGTTCATCCCCGTGATGATCTTCGCGATCGTCTTCGGGCTCTCGATGGACTACGAGGTCTTCCTGCTCTCCCGCATCCACGAGGAGTGGCAGCGCACCCGGGACCCGCAGGAGGCGGTCCGCGAGGGGCTGGCGGCGACCGGCCGGGTCATCACCGCCGCCGCGGCGATCATGATCGTGGTGTTCGCGGCCTTCGTGCTCAGCCCCGACCGGATGCTGCAGCAGTTCGGGCTCGGACTGGCGGTGGCGATCCTGCTCGACGCCGTCGTCATCCGCTGCCTGATCGTGCCGGCGGTGATGCAGCTCCTCGGCCACCGCGCCTGGTGGCTCCCGGCGCCGCTGCGCCGGATCCTTCCGGAGGTGCACCTGGAACGGGACTGAGCACGGGGGATCCGGCACGGCGGGACCGGCCGCGGGAGGACCGGTGACGGGGGACCGGCGGGACCGCCGCCGGGCCCGCGAGCCCGGCCCGCCGACAGGTCAGGCGCCGTCCCTCGGGGACCCGGGCGGCTCGTCCGGCCCCTCGGCGTCCGGGGCCGCCTGCCCCTGCTCCCGCTTGTGGTGCAGGGCCTTCTGCAGCCGGGCGACCACGGCCTCCCCGTACCGCCGGTGGCCGTGGACGCGCGGGTCGTCGGTCACGTCGTACCGCTTAACGTAGGCGCCGAGGAACGCCTGCAGGGTGGCGACGGCGGGGATCGCGATCAGCGCGCCGACGGCCCCGAGCAGCGCCGTGCCCGCGATCACCGAGCCGAAGGCGACCGCCGGGTGGATGTCCACGGTCTTGGAGGTCAGCTTCGGCTGGAGCATGTAGTTCTCGAACTGCTGGTAGACGACCACGAAGATCAGCACCCACAGCGCGTACCAGGGGTTCACGGTGAACGCGATCAGCATCGGCAGCGCGCCCGCGAGGTACGTGCCGATGGTCGGGATGAACTGCGAGACCAGACCGACCCACACCGCGAGCGCGGGCGCGTACGGCACCCCGAGGATCTCCAGCAGGACGAAGTGAGCGACGCCGGAGATGAGGGCCATCAGGCCGCGCGAGTAGAGGTAGCCGCCGGTCTTGTCGACGGCGATCTCCCAGGCGCGCAGCACCTCGGTCTGGCGGGCCGGCGGCAGGACGGAGCAGAGAGCGCGGCGCAGCCGGGGCCCGTCCGCCGCGAAGTAGAACGAGAACAGGAAGATCGTCAGCAGCTTGAACAGCCCGCCGAGGACGGTGGCGGAGACGTCCAGGACGCCGGTCGCGCTGTTCTGGACGTACTTCCGCAGCCAGTCGGAGCGCAGCACGCTGTCCTGGACCTCGACCCGGGAGAGGTCGGTGTGGAAGGTCTGGTTGATCCAGTTGATCAGCGAGTCGAGGTACTTGGGGAAGTTCTCGACCATGTCGACGATCTGGCCCGCGAGCATCGAGCCGAGCAGCACGACGAAGCCGACGCTGACGATGATCACGCCGAGGAAGACGAGGAAGGTGGCGAGGCCACGGCGCATGCCGCGGGCCGCCATGCGTCCCACGGCCGGCTCCATGGCGAGCGCGAGGAAGAAGGCCAGCAGGATGTTGACGAGCAGGCCGACGAGCTGGTGGAAGGCCCAGCTGCCCAACTGGAAGCAGGCGTAGAGCGTGAGGGCGAGCACCAGGGCGCGGGGCAGCCAGCGGGGCATCCGCGCCGTGGCGGCCCCGGTCTCGCCGGGTGCCCCGGAAGGGGACGCGAGCGGTCCCGGGGCGGCGGTCGTCTCGGAGGCGGCGGCGGCCGCGGGCACCACGGAGGCTGTCCGTCCGGTCGCCCCCTCCGCCCGGCCGTTCACCGGGAGGCCCGTGGGCGTCGGCTCACGGGTCGTGTCTTCGTTGTCGCCGGTCTCGTCGGTCTCGTCGGTCTCGTCAGTCGGTGCCACCCCGCCAGTCTCGCGCACCGCGCGGACGTTCCGTCCCGCCGTGGGCGGGACCGCGGCGGGACGCCCGGCTCGGCCACGCCGGAGTGGGGGCGACGCGCCCGGCCGCGTGGGCCGGTCTCAGCGCCTGTCCGCGGGGACGTCGACGGCCGAACAGACCGCCCGCCAGACGTCCTTCGCCTCCCAGCCGGCGTCCAGCGCCTCGTGCACCGTACGGCCTCCCAGCTCGGCCATCACATGGTCCCGCGCGAAGGACTCGGCGTAGGACGCTCCGAAGTGGTCCGCCATCCGTTCCCAGAAAATCGTCAACCGCATGCCTCCAGTATCCCGCTCCCAAGAGTGCAGCCCGGTCCGTAACCCTTGTCACACGCTCCGTGCGGCCTACCGTCGGACCATGGCTGGAACTCCTCTCGCGGCCTCGCCCGCGGCTCCGCACGCGACTCCCCTCGCGCGCGCCGAGCACTTCGTCTGGCTGACGGCCCGCGTCCTCGAACAACGCCGCTTCGCCTACCACTTCCTGCGCGGCGGCGCGGAACCGGTCGAGGTCGCCCTCGCGGCGTACCTCAACGAGGACGGCGGCTACGGCCACGCCCTCGAACCCGATCTGCGGGGCCCGGTGAGCCAGCCGCTGCACACCGGGCACGCGTTGCGGGTGCTGGACTCCATCGGCCGCTGCGGCGGGCTGCGGGTCGAGCGGATCTGCCGCTATCTCACCGAGATCTCGACGCACGAGGGCGCGCTGCCCGCCGTGCACCCGTCCCAGCGCGGCTATCCGGCCGCGCCGTTCGTCCCGGTCGTCGACCACCCGCCGGCGGCGCTGCTGTCCACCGCACCGGTCGTCGGGCTGCTGCACCGCAACCAGGTGTGGCACGCCTGGCTGTTCCGCGCCACGGAGTTCTGCTGGGCCGCGGTCGAGTCCCTGGAGAAGTCGCACCCGTACGAGGTCGAGGCCGCGGTCGCGTTCCTGGACGGGGTCCCCGACCGGTCGCGGGCGCAGGCGGCCGGCGACCGGCTCGGACGCATGGTCCGGGAGCAGGGACTCGCCGTCCTGGACCCGGACCGTCTCGACGACTTCCCGGTGTCGCCCGGGTACGCGCCGGGCGAGCACCACTATCCGTACGACTACGCGCGCGTCCCCGATTCGCTGGCCCGGCGGTGGTTCACGGACGAGGAGATGCGCCGGTCGCTGGACCATCTCGCCGCCGCACAGGAGGAGGACGGGGGCTGGCCGGTCGCCTGGCGGCAGTGGGCCCCCGGCACGGCGCTGGAGGCACGACCGATCGTGACGATCGAGGCGTTGCGGACGCTGCGCGCCCATGGCCGCCGGATCGAGTGACCGCCGGGCCGGCCGGTGCCGGTGCCGGTGCCGGTGCCGAGCCGTCTCAGCGGACAGGGCGGCCAGGCCGGGCGGGCGGGGCCTCGGCGCCGCCCGCCGTGCCCCTCGCGCCGAAACGGGTGCGGGCCGGGCGCGGGCACGCGCCCCCTCCACGGCCTCGCTCAGCCGCCGAGCGCCCGGACCCCCGCCGTGACCACCACCGCCGCGGCGACCACGATCAGGAAGGGCGCGCGCAGGATCAGCGCCACGGCCGCCGCCGCGAGTCCCGCGGCCCGGGCGTCCAGCACCAGCCCGCCGTCGGCGCTGAAGGTCTGCTGGGCGGTGAGCGCGGCCAGCAGGGCGACGGGCAGCAGGGCCGCCAGCCGCTGGACGACGGGCCGCTCCAGGGCGCCGGCGGGGACCAGCAGCCCCAGCAGCTTGACCCCGTAGCAGCCGACGGCGGTGAGGGCGATCGCGAGCCAGACGTTCATCGGGCGTCCTCCTGGTCCTCGACGGGCTGCTGGGCCTCCGCGCGGGGCGCGGGATCCGCCGTGTCCCCGGCGGTGGCGTCGTCGGCCGCGGCGGCGCGGCGCCCCTGCACCCAGAGCACGGCGGGCGCGGCGAGCGCCGCCGCGAGCACCGGGACCCCGGCCGGCAGCACCGGCAGCAGCCCGAGGCCGAGCAGCACCGCGAGCCCGGCGGTGGTGCGCTCGGTGGCCGTGCGGAGCATGGGCGCCAGCAGCGCCAGGAAGGTGGCGGGCCCGGCCGCGTCGAGTCCCCAGGCGCTGGTGTCGCCGATGGCCTCGGCGCCGAGCGCGCCGAGGAAGGTGGTCAGGTTCCACAGCAGGTAGAGCGTGAGTCCGGTGACCGTGAAGCCGAGCCGCACGGCCCGCCGGCTCGGCTGCGCCAGGGCCACCGCCGCGGTCTCGTCGATCACCCAGTGCGCGGCGAACGGCTTGACCGCGCGGGGCAGGGCCAGCAGCTGCGAGAGGCGCAGCCCGTAGAAGGCGTTGCGGGTTCCCAGGAAGAACGCGCCGGCGGCCGCCGTGAACGGGTTCCCGCCCGAGGCGAGCGCCCCCACCAGGGCGAACTGCGAGGCGCCGGTGAAGACGAGCAGGCTGAGCACGCAGGTCTGGAGGAGGGTGAGACCGGACCCGGCGGAGGTCACGCCGAAGGCGAAGCCGGAGAGTCCGACGGCGACGCCGACGCCGAGGGCGTCGCGTACGACCGCCGCGTCCGCCTTGGCGGGGGCGGCGTCGGCCCGTATGACGGGGGGAGCTGTCTGTTCTGCCACGTCAGGGACGTTACGGGTCCCGGCGGCCCGCGGTCTTGTACGTTCTTGCGCGCTGGTACGCCCCCGGCGGGACCCCGACGCTCCGCGCGAAGTGCCGGGTGAGGTGTGGCTGGTCGGTGAACCCGACGGCGACGGCCGCCTCGGCCGGTGCCGTCCCCGCGTCCAGGAGCCGCCGCGCCCGGCGCACGCGGGCGTCGGTCAGCCAGGTGTGCGGCGGCATCCCGTAGGCGTCCCGGAAGGCCCGCAACAGCGCGAACGGGCTGGTCCCCAGGTCGGCGGCGAGCTGCTCCAGGGTCGGCGGGTCGGTCATGCGGGCTTCCAGGACGGCACGTGCGCGTGCCGCGTTGCGGGCGCCGGCCGAGCGGGGCGCGAGCGGGGTGCCGACCCGGCCGCCGTGGCTCCGCAGCATCCGTGCCGTGACGAGCCGCAGCAGGCTGTCGGCGGCGAGGGCGTTGCCCTCCTCCGCGGCCCGGTGGACGCCGACGACGAGCTGGGCGGCGTACGGGTCGTCCACGACGGGGTCGGTGAACCCGACGTCGCCGCGCAGCGCGAGGGTGTCGGCGGCGATCGACCGGATCAGCCCGGCGTCGGGGTAGATCGTGCGGTACGTCCAGCCCTCGGGCACGCCCGCGTGCCCGGTGTGCGAGGTGTCGGGGTTCACCAGGGCGATCTGCCCGGGGCCCGCGTACACGAGGTCGTCGCGGTAGTGGAACGCCTCGACGCCCTCGGTGATCGCCGCGAAGACGAAGGTCTCGTGGGTGTGCCGGGCGAAGGCCTTGCGGACGTAGTGGGCGTGCAGCAGGTCGACGCCAGGCAGCTCGGGGTACTGCCAGTACCGTGCCCGCTCCCCTGTCGCCATGCCCCCATTCTGCGCCAGGCGCCCACCCCGGCGCCCGGCGCGGGCGGCCGGGACGTCCCCGGGGCATCGGCGCCGGCCGCGGGTTCTCCCGGGGTCCCGGCGGTTGTCAGTGCCGGGGTGCACGATGGAGGGCATGGTCACGTCCGCGCTCGACGCCTTCTCCCCCGCGACCCGCGGCTGGTTCACGGGGGCCTTCACCGCGCCCACTGCGGCGCAGGAGGGGGCCTGGCAGGCGATCGGCGCGGGCTCGGACGTACTCGTGGTGGCGCCGACCGGCTCGGGCAAGACCCTCGCCGCGTTCCTGGCGTCCCTGGACCGGCTCGCCTCGACGCCCCCGCCCGCCGACCCCAGGAAGCGCTGCCGGGTGCTGTACGTCTCGCCGCTGAAGGCCCTCGCGGTGGACGTCGAGCGCAACCTGCGCTCCCCGCTGACCGGGATCCGTCAGGAGTCGGTCCGGCTCGGGCGGCCCGAGCCGGACGTGAAGGTGGGCATCCGCTCCGGCGACACCCCGCCCGCGGAGCGGCGGGCGCTGGCCACCAAGCCCCCGGACATCCTGATCACCACCCCCGAGTCGCTGTTCCTGATGCTGACGTCGGCCACCCGCGACGCGCTGGCGGGCATCGAGACGGTGATCCTGGACGAGGTGCACGCGGTCGCCGGGACCAAGCGGGGCGCGCACCTCGCGCTGTCGCTGGAGCGGCTCGACGAGCTGCTGCCGCGCCCGGCCCGCCGGATCGGCCTGTCGGCGACGGTCCGGCCGGTGGACGAGGTGGCCCGCTACCTCTCCCCGCAGCGCCGGGTCGAGATCGTCCAGCCGCCGTCGGGCAAGGAGTTCGACCTGTCGGTGGTCGTGCCGGTGGAGGACATGGGCGAGCTGGGGGGTTCGCCGGCGTCCGAAGGGCGGGAGGGCGGCGACCGGCCGTCGATCTGGCCGCAGGTCGAGGAGCGCATCGCCGACCTCGTCCAGGCCCACCGCTCCACGATCGTGTTCGCCAACTCGCGCCGGCTCGCGGAGCGCCTGTGCAACCGCCTCAACGAGATCGCGTACGAGCGGGCCACCGGCGAGGCGATGCCCGACGGCCCACCGCCGGCCGAGGTCATGGCCCAGTCCGGTGCGGCCCGGGGCGCGCCGCCGCTGCTCGCCCGGGCGCACCACGGCTCGGTCTCCAAGGAGCAGCGCGCCCAGGTCGAGGAGGACCTGAAGGCGGGCCGGCTGCCGGCCGTGGTCGCCACGTCCAGTCTGGAGCTGGGCATCGACATGGGCGCGGTGGACCTGGTGGTCCAGGTCGAGTCACCGCCCTCGGTCGCCTCCGGCCTGCAGCGGGTGGGCCGCGCCGGACACCAGGTCGGCGCTGTGTCCACGGGCGTCGTCTTCCCCAAGTACCGCGGTGACCTGGTGCAGGCGGCCGTGGTCACCGAGCGGATGCGCAGCGGTGCCATCGAGTCGATGCGGATCCCCGCCAACCCCCTGGACGTCCTCGCGCAGCAGCTGGTGGCGATGGTCGCGCTGGACAGCTGGCAGGTGGACGACCTGCTGGCGACCGTGCGGCGGGCGGCGCCGTTCGCCTCGCTGCCGGAGTCGGCGTTCACCGCCGTCCTGGACATGCTGGCCGGCCGCTATCCCTCGGACGCGTTCGCCGAGCTGCGCCCGCGGGTGGTGTGGGACCGGGTCACCGGGACGGTCACCGGGCGGCCGGGCGCGCAGCGGCTCGCCGTCACCTCGGGCGGCACGATCCCGGACCGGGGGCTGTTCGGCGTCTTCCTGGCCGGTGCGGACCCGAAGAAGGGCGGCGGCCGGGTCGGCGAGCTCGACGAGGAGATGGTGTACGAGTCCCGGGTCGGGGACGTCTTCACCCTGGGGACGACCACCTGGCGCATCGAGGACATCACGCGGGACCGGGTCCTGGTCTCCCCCGCGCCCGGTGTACCGGGCCGGCTGCCCTTCTGGAAGGGCGACCAGCTGGGCCGCCCGCTCGAACTGGGCCGTGCGGTGGGCGCGTTCCTCCGCGAGGTCGGTTCCCTCCCGGCCGAGGACGCGCGCCTGCGGCTGGTGGCCGCGGGCCTGGACGCCTGGGCCGCGGACAACGTCCTGGCGTATCTGGACGAGCAGCGCCAGGCGTGCGGTCACGTGCCGGACGACCGGACCATCCTGGTCGAGCGGTTCCGGGACGAGCTCGGCGACTGGCGGATCGTCATCCACTCCCCCTTCGGGGCGCAGGTGCACGCGCCGTGGGCGCTCGCGCTCGGTGCCCGCCTGTCCGAGCGGTACGGCCTGGACGCCCAGGTCATGCACGCGGACGACGGCATCGTGCTGCGGCTGCCGGACGCGGACCTGATGGGGCTGGACCTCCTCGACGACCCCGGGGCGCCGGACGGGCGGTCCGACACGACGTACGACACGGACCAGGCTCCCGTCGGCGCGGCCGACGCCCTCTTCGACAAGGGCGAGATCGGCCAGATCGTCACCGACCAGGTGGGCGGTTCCGCGCTCTTCGCCTCGCGCTTCCGCGAGTGCGCCGCGCGCGCCCTGCTGCTGCCCAAGCGCAACCCGGGCAAGCGCACCCCGCTCTGGCAGCAGCGCCAGCGCGCCGCACAACTGCTCCAGGTGGCGAGCGAGTTCGGATCGTTCCCGATCGTGCTGGAGGCGGTCAGGGAGTGCCTGCAGGACGTCTTCGACGTGCCCGGGCTGACCGAGCTGATGGGGGACATCGAGTCCCGCCGGGTCCGCCTGGTCGAGGTCACCACCCCCGAGCCGTCCCCGTTCGCCCGTTCCCTGCTCTTCGGCTACGTCGCCCAGTTCCTCTACGAAGGGGACTCACCGCTCGCCGAGCGCCGCGCGGCGGCGCTGTCCCTGGACTCCCGGCTCCTGGCCGAACTCCTCGGCCAGGCGGAGCTGCGCGAGCTGCTCGACGTGGACGTGCTCGCGGAGCTGGAGCGGGAGCTCCAGTGGCTCACCGAGGAGCGCCGGATCAAGGACGTGGAGGGCGTGGCGGACGTGTTGCGGGTCCTCGGTCCGCTCACCGACGCGGAGCTGGTGGAGCGGGGTGCCGAGCCGGGCTGGGCGCGGGAGCTGTCCGAGGCCCGCCGGGCCATCCGGGTCCGGATCGGCGGTGCCGAGCACTGGGCGGCGATCGAGGACGCGGGCCGGCTCCGGGACGCGCTGGGCACGGCGCTGCCGGTGGGGGTGCCGGAGGCGTTCACCGAGCCGGTGAAGGACCCGCTGGGCGACCTGCTCGCCCGGTACGCCCGTACGCACGGGCCGTTCACCTCCTCGGCGGCCGCGGCCCGATTCGGCCTGGGCGCGGCGGTCACGGACGGTGCGCTGCAGCGTCTCGCCGCGTCGGGCCGGGTCGTCCAGGGCGAGTTCCACCCCTCCGGCATCGGCCAGGAGTGGTGCGACTCCGCCGTGCTGCGCAGGCTGCGCCGGCGCTCCCTGGCCGCCCTGCGGCACGAACTGGAGCCGGTGCCCCCGGCCGCGCTCGCCACGTTCCTGCCCCAGTGGCAGCACCTGGGCGGGCACGGGCTGCGCGGGATCGACGGGCTGGCGCGCGCGATCGAGCAGCTGCAGGGCGCCCCGGTGCCGGCCTCGGCCCTGGAGAAGCTCGTCCTGCCGTCCCGGGTCGGGGGCTACTCCGCCGCCCTGCTCGACGAGCTGACGACCACCGGCGAGGTCCTGTGGGCAGGAGCCGGCTCGCTGCCCGGCAAGGACGGCTGGATCTCCCTCTACCTCGCCGACGCGGCGCCGCTCCTGCTCCCGCCACCGCACCCCCTGGAGCTCACGGCCCTGCACGAATCGGTCCTGACGGCCCTGACCGGCGGCTACGGCCTGTTCTTCCGCCAGATCGCCGACCAGGTCCGGGCCACCACGCACCCCGACGCGACCGATCCTCAGCTCGCGGACACCGTCTGGGACCTGGCCTGGTCGGGGCGGCTCACCAACGACACGCTCGCTCCGCTGCGCGCGCTGCTCGGCTCGGGCCGTACGGCGGGCTCGACGGCCCACCGTGCCAAGCGCACCGTCCCGCGCGGCCGGTACGGCACGGTCGGCGCCACCCGCCCGGCCTCGCGGACCGGCCCGCCCACGGTCAGCGGCCGCTGGTCGTTGCTTCCCCCGGCGGAGCCGGAGCCGACGCTTCGCGCGCACGCCCTGGCCCGGACGCTCCTGGACCGGCACGGCGTGGTCACCCGGGGCGCGGTGGCCGCCGAGGGTGTCGAGGGCGGTTTCTCGGCGGTGTACCGGATCCTGTCGGCCTTCGAGGACACCGGGCAGGCGCGCCGCGGATACGTCGTGGAGGGGCTGGGCGCGGCCCAGTTCGCGATGGACGGTGCCGTGGACCGGCTGCGGGCGGCGGCGACCGCGCGCGACCGGGGCGCCGAGGCGGGCGCCGGTCCGCGGGCGGTGGTGCTGGCAGCCGCCGACCCGGCCAACGCGTACGGCGCCGCTCTGCCCTGGCCGGAGCCGCCGACCGGGGCGGGCCACAAGCCGGGCCGCAAGGCGGGGTCGATGGTCGTCCTGGTCGACGGCGAGCTGACGCTTTACATGGAGCGCGGCGGCAAGACGGTGCTGTCCTGGCCGACCGAGCCCGACGACCCGGCGCTCCACGCGGCCGCCGAGGCCCTGGCGGCGGCCGCCCTCGCCGGCTCGCTGGGCACGGTCACGGTGGAGCGGATGAACGGAGCCGCGGCGCTGACCTCGCCGCTGTCCAAGACCCTGGAGGCCGCGGGCTTCCACGCCACTCCGCGGGGTCTCCGCCTGCGCCCCTGACCGCCCTGCCACCGGACCGGGGGGCGTCACGCGTGCCGCCGGTCCCCGGCCCGGGCGTCACCCGGGCCGGTCGTCGGCGGCCGCGCGCCGGATCGCGGCGAGCGTACGGCCGACGTCCTCGTCGGTCGTCGACCAGTTGCTCACCGAGATCCGCATCACGCGCCGCCCGTGCCAGGTGGAGCCGCTGATCCAGGCCGTGCCGTCGTCGAGCAGCCGGGTCAGGACCCGATCCGTCCGCTCGTCGCCGCCGAAGTCGGCGCAGACCTGCGTGAACACGACGTCGTTCAGGACGCTCGCGCCCTCGATCGCGGCGATACCCGACGCGAAGGCGGAGGCGTGCCGGCACAGCCGCTCGACGAGGTCGGCCACGCCGGACCGGCCGAGGGACCGGAGCGCCGCCCACACGGTGAAGGCCCTGCCGCGCCGGGAGAGCTCGGGGACCTTGTCGACCGGATCGCCGTGCTCGTGCTGGATGAGGTAGTCGCCGCGCTGGCCCATCGCCGCCCGGAGGGCCGACGGGTCGCGCACGAGGGCGAGGCCGCAGTCGTAGGGGACGTTGAGGGTCTTGTGCGCGTCCGTCGCCCAGGAGTCGGCGTCCGCGCAGCCCGCCGTCAGGTGGGCGTACCGCGGGGAGGCCGCCGCCCACAGTCCGAACGCGCCGTCCACGTGCACCCACGCGCCCGCCTCCCGGGCGGCCCGCACGGTGTCGGCGAAGGGGTCGAAGGCCCCGGAGTGGATGTCGCCGGCCTGGAGGACCACGAGCGTGGGTCCTCGCCCGCCCGCGGCCACGGCACGGCGCAGGGCTTCCGCGTCGATGCGCCCCTGGGTGTCCGCGCTCACGAGCCGCGGCCTGCCCAGCCCGAGGTAGCGCAGGGCCAGGTCGACGGCCATGTGGCGGGACTCGCCGGCCAGGACGCGGACGGGTGGGCCACCGGCGAGGCCGTCGCGGGCGACGTCCCAGCCGGCCCGGCGCAGCACGGCGTCCCGTCCGGCGGCGAGGCAGGTGAAGTTCGCCATCGTGGCGCCGGTGGTGAACCCGACGGAGGCACCGTCCGGCAGGCCGAGGAGATCGAGCAGCCAGGCGGCCGCGATCTCCTCGGCCGCCGCGTAGGCGGGGGTCACGGCGCGCATCACGCAGTTCTGGTCCCAGGCGCTCACCAGCCAGTCGGCGGCGAGGGCGGCCGGCTCGGTGCCGCCGACCACGAATCCGTAGAAGCGGCCGCCGGGAAACGCGGTGAGTCCCGGCTCGCAGGCCGTGGCCAGCAGGTCGACGACGTCGGCGGGCGGGCTGGGTCCGTCGGGCAGGTCGGTACCGAGGGCGCGCACGATCTCGTCGACGGTGGCGCGGGCGGGTACGGGGCGGTCGGGCAGGCTCGTCAGCCAGCGGACGCCATGGTGGTACGCCTGCCGGAGCGCCGCCTCGCGCGGGTCCATACCTCGGACTATGGTCCGGCCGTCCGGGCCCCGCAAGCCGGCGGCGGCCGGGCCGTACCCGCGCCTGGAATCCGCTGGTCCGCCGGTCCCGGTGCGCCATAGCATCCGCCCATGACCGAGAAGGTGGCGGAAGACGCCGGCGAGCAGGAATCCCGGGCCACGGAGGACGCGGAAGCGCCCCGGGAGGTCTGCTGGCGGGGCCGGGGGATCGCCTTCGCGGCGCTCGACGTCGACGACGCGGATCAGATACACGCCTGGCGCAGCGATCCGGTGGCGGCGTACGAGATCGGCATGTGGCCGCGCGCCCTGTCCGGGGTGCGCGAGCGCATCGAGCGCGACCGGGACGACGACGACCGCGACGACTTCCTCGTCCTCCTTCCGGACGGCACTCCGATCGGTCACATCGCCCTGATCGACCAGGACCTGGTGGACGGCACGGCCGAGATCATGCTGATGACGGATCCCGGCCGGCGCGGCCGGGGCCACGGCACGGACGCCGTGAACGCCCTGGTCGACCTCGCCTTCGGCGAGCTGCCCATGCACCGCGTCCAGGCCGTCACGCACACCACCAACACCGCGGCCCTCGCCGTCCTGGCGAAGGCCGGCTTCGTCCAGGAGGGGGTGCGCCGTTCCGCCTGCCTGCACCGCGGCCGGCGGCACGACGTCGCCGTCCTGGCCCTGCTGCGGGACGAGTGGGCGGCGCTCCCCCGTCCCCGGTCGTGGGACGAGCCGGTCGTCGCCGGCTGAGCCACCGGCGGCCCGCCGGCCGCCCCGCGCACCACACGTGCGCCGGGTCGGTCGCGCATCATGGGTGCCATGCCCGAGGGAGACAGCGTCTGGAAGGCCGCGCACCGGCTCGACTCCGCGCTGGCCGGGCGGGTCCTGACCCGGTCCGATCTGCGGGTGCCCCGGTTCGCCACGGCCGATCTCACCGGCCGCACGGTCCTGGACGTCACCCCGCGCGGCAAGCACCTGCTGACCCGTGTGGAGGGCGGCCTGACCCTCCACTCCCATCTGCGCATGGACGGGTCGTGGCGGGTGTACGCCACCGGTGAGCGCTGGCGCGGGGGCCCCGCCCACCAGATCCGGGCGATCCTCGGCAACGCCGAGCACACCGCCGTCGGCTACCGCCTCCCGGTCCTCGAACTGATCCGCACCGCGGACGAGGCCGAGGTCGTCGGCCATCTCGGTCCGGACCTCCTCGGCCCGGACTGGGATCCCGACGAGGCGGTCCGCAGACTCGGTGCGGACCCGGAACGCCCGCTCGGCGAAGCCCTGCTGGACCAGCGCAACCTCGCCGGCATCGGCAATGTCTACAAGGTGGAGCTGGCCTTCCTCGCGGGCGTCACGCCCTGGCTCCCGGTCGGCGAACTCCCGCCGGGTGTCCCCGAGCGACTGGTGGCCACGGCCCACCGCCTGCTGGAGGCGAACAAGGACCGGCCCGACCGCCGGACGACGACGACCGCCCGGAGCCGGGAGCGCCTGCACGTCTACGGCCGCGAGAACCGCCCGTGTCCGCGGTGCGGCACCCTCGTCCGCAAGGCGGAACCCCCGGGGCAGCTGGAGCGGATCAGCTACTGGTGCCCCGGTTGCCAGAAGGGCCCCTCCAGCTGATTGACGGTCCGTCAGATCCGGTCGTACGGTCCCGTCATGCCCCTCATGGCGTACGACCTCACCGGCCGCACGGCCTTCGTCACCGGCGCGGCGAGCGGCATCGGCCGCGCCACCGCCCTGCTCCTCGCCCAGGCGGGTGCCGTCGTCCACTGCGCCGACCGTGACGCCGCGGGCCTGGAGGAGACCGGTGCGCTCGTCTCACGGCACGGGGGGAGGGCTCGCCTCCACCCGCTGGACGTCACCGACCGCGCCGCGCTCGCCGCCGCCGTCGCGAGCGCGGGTCCGCTCGACGTCATGGCCGCCGTCGCCGGGATCATGCACACGAGCACCGTCCTGGAGACCCGCGACGAGGACCTCGACCGCGTCCTCGCGGTCAACTTCAAGGGAGTCCTGTACGCCTGCCAGGAGGCGGCCCGCTCGATGATCGCGTCCGGGACGCGGGGTTCGATCGTGACGATGGCCTCGGGAGCGGTGGACTCGGCCGGCACCGGCCTGCTCTGCTACAGCGCCGCGAAGGCGGCCGTGGTGCAGCTGACGAAGACCCTGGCCACGGAGGTCGGCCGGCACGGCATCCGCGTCAACGCGGTCGCGCCCGGCTGGATCCGCACCCCGATGACCGACCGGCACGAGCCGGCCGCACAGCTGCAGGCGGAGGCGGCCATGGTGCGGTACTCCCCCCTGGGCCGGGTCGGCGAACCGGAGGACATCGCGCACGCGGTCCTCCATCTCGCCTCCGACGCCTCGTCGTTCACGACGGGTCAGATACTCCGCCCGAACGGCGGGGTGGCGATGCCGTGGTGACCCGGGCGTCCGACACGCCCCGCCCACCCCGGCCGCCCGCGGCGGCGGACGCCGTCACGTGCACCGGCAGCAGACTCAACCCCCAGCCACCGGCCGCGACCGCCCCCTCGACCAGCCCGGACTGCTCCGGAACCAGCGCCAGTCGCAGCACCGCCCACCACCACAGCCCGCCGGCCAGCAGTGCGCCCGCCACCCGTGCGCGCGTCACCGCGGGAACCCGTCGCCGTACCATGGCCGCCTCCTGCGGTCGACGCTAGACCGGCCGTATCACCCGGCGGGAGGGCGCATGGGGGGCATACCGGGCGCACGGCCCCCACGGACCGCCCGGCCCGGACGCCGCCTCCGGCGTACGCGTCGGCGGGACCGGGACACCCCGGCCCGCCGTGCGCCCCTCGGACACCCTCAGGCGCTTTCCGCCTGGAACATCCACGCGTGCTTCTCGAGATCGGCCGTGAGGCCGATGAGGATGTCCTGCGTGACCGGGTCCGGTGCGTCGGTGGCCTCGATCCGCTCCCGCATCCGCGCGATCACCGCGACCAGGGCGTCCACGAGGATCTTCACCGCGTCGACGTCCTTGATCCAGCCCGCGGGGGTGTCAGCGATGGCGCTGCCGGAGGCCACCGAGGCGGCCCGGCCGTCGGGGTTCACGCCCACCGCGGAGGCACGCTCGGCCACCACGTCGGAGTGCTGGCGGGCCGTGGCGACGACCTCGTCGAGCTGGAGGTGGACGGAGCGGAAGCGCGGTCCCACCACGTTCCAGTGGACCTGCTTGGCGACGAGGGACAGATCGACGAGGTCGACCAGCGCTCCCTGCAGCGCGTCACCGACCGTCTTCAGGTCGGTCTCGGACAGCGAGCTCTTCACCACGGACATACGTGTTCTCCAACCAGTAGGAGGTTTCCTCACCATGGCACGCATCACCCGAA
This sequence comes from Streptomyces sp. JL2001, assembly GCF_050917515.1. Lineage (NCBI taxonomy): Bacteria > Bacillati > Actinomycetota > Actinomycetes > Kitasatosporales > Streptomycetaceae > Streptomyces > Streptomyces sp. JL2001. The sequence continues at coordinate 2,112,482 of NZ_CP169421.1, forward strand.
TCGGGCATCTCAAACTCCGCCGCCGAACACACCCGAATGTGCTTGAAGAACGACAAAAGCCCCGGTAGGCGCCCTGCTGGGCACCACACCGGGGCTTTCGCCCACTTCGGTTCAGGCAGCGACGACGTCCACCGCTTCCGCGGGCGCCTTGATGGTCACCCGCTCGGTGGGCACACCTGCCACCGACGTCACCGACACCGAATTGAGCCTCGGGCGGACCGGCGCGGACACCGGTTCGCTCGCCGCTGCCGACTCGGCCAGTTCGGCCAGCGACAGCTCGTCGCTCACTTCACGCATGAGCTCGGACATCCGTACGTCAAGCGCGTCGCAGATCGCGGAGAGCAGCTCGGAGGAAGCCTCCTTCTGCCCCCGCTCCACCTCGGAGAGATAGCCGAGAGAAACCCGGGCGGACGAGGAGACTTCGCGCAGAGTACGGCCCTGGCGCTGGCGCTGCCGACGCAGCACGTCACCCAGCAGGCGACGGAGCAGAATCATCGGTGGCTCCCTCCTCGGACCGCGTAGCCGCATCCTTCACGCCCCACCGTACCGCCTCGCGCTGCGGCCGTGCGGGGAGCGATGTCGTGTTCACTCAGGGCTGCAAACATCAATTCCCCCCGTTCTGTTCCGTATCCTGTGCCCGCGCATTTCCCGAGAGTTCGTCGTGGAGCAGTTCCAGCACGCTCCGTACGCTCTCACTACGGATTTCCGCACGGTCGCCGTTCAACCGCAATGCGGCCACTTTCCCGGCACCGACCGGCCCCGCGACCGCGACGTACACCGTTCCGACGGCCTGGCCGTCCTGCGGATCGGGTCCGGCGACCCCGGTCGTCGAGACGCCCCAGTCGGCGCCGAGGCGATGGCGCACACCCGCCGCCATCTGCAGCGCGACCTCGGGATCCACCGCGCCGCGCTCGCCCAACAGGGTCCCGTCCACCCCGAGCAGATCGTGCTTGAGGGCCGTCGCGTACGCCGTCACGGACCCGCGGAAGCTCCGGGAGGCTCCGGGCACGGAGGTGAGCTCCGCGGCCACCAGACCGCCCGTGAGGGACTCCGCGGCGGCCAGCGTGTGACCACGCTCCGCGAGCAGCTCCAGCACCCGGGCGGCGGCCGTCATCGTGCCGGCCCCGCCTCCGCCGCCGCGGACTCGGCCTCGGCGGCGCCGGCCGCCCGTTCCTCGGCCAGCCCCCGGCGCCTCAGCACGACCGCCTGGCGGACGTAGTCCAGACCGGTGACCACCGTCAGCACGACGGCCACCGCCATCACCCAGAAGCGCAGGGTGGCCAGTGGACCGGTCAGCACGAGCACGTACATCCCGACCGCCGTGCCCTGGGCCAGGGTCTTCATCTTCCCGCCGCGGCTGGCCGGAATGATCCCGTGCCGGATCACCCAGAAGCGCATCAGCGTGATCCCCAGCTCCCGCGCCAGGATCACGATCGTCACCCACCAGGGCAGGTCTCCCAGCGAGGACAGACAGATCAGACCGGCGGCCATGATCGCCTTGTCGGCGATCGGATCGGCGATCTTCCCGAAGTCGGTGACCAGGTTGTACGCCCGGGCCAGGTGGCCGTCGAAGACGTCCGTGATCATCGCGACGGCGAACGCGGCCCACGCCCAGGCACGCCAGACCGGGTCGTGCCCGCCGTCCTGGAGCAGCAGCACCACGAAGCCGGGGACGAGCACCAGCCGGATCATGGTGAGGATGTTGGCGATGTTCCAGAGGCTGGCCTGGTTCACGGCCGCCGCGCCCAGCTTGCCACCGGGCGCCGGCCTACCGGTTCCGCCCGTCGCGGATGCCGGGGCTCCGGTCATCTGCCCGCCTCCTCGAAAAGACACTCGGCCACGAGGTCGACGCCTTCCGTATCCACGACCTTCGCCCTGACCATACGGCCGGGAACGAGTTCCCGGAGCCCTTCGGCGTCGGCGGTGACGATCACCTGGCCGTCCGTCTCGGGCGCCTGGTGGGCGGCGCGGCCGATCACGCCGCCGTCCTCCTCGACGGAGTCCACCGACTCGATCAGTACCTCCAGGGTCTCTCCGAGTCGCTCCTCCGCGCGCTGCGAGGTGAGCTCCTCCGCGAGCCGGGAGAGGTGGGCGAGGCGCTCGTCCACCAGCTCCTGGTCGAGCTTGTGCTCGTAGCCGGCCGCCTCCGTGCCGTCCTCGTCCGAGTAGCCGAAGACGCCGATGGCGTCGAGGCGGGCGTGGGTGACGAAGCGTTCCAGCTCGGCGAAGTCGGCCTCGGTCTCGCCGGGGAAGCCGACGATGAAGTTCGAGCGGGCACCGGCGGTGGGGGCCTTGGAGCGGATCGTCTCCAGCAGCTCCAGGAACCGGTCCGTGTCGCCGAACCGGCGCATCGCCCGCAGCACGTCCGGCGCGCTGTGCTGGAAGGACAGGTCGAAGTACGGCACGACCTTCTCGGTCGAGGTCAGCACGTCGATGAGGCCCGGGCGCATCTCGGCGGGCTGCAGGTAGCTGACCCGGACCCGCTCGATCCCGTCGACGGCGGCCAGCTCGGGCAGCAGCGTCTCCAGGAGGCGGATGTCGCCGAGGTCCTTGCCGTAGGAGGTGTTGTTCTCGGAGACCAGCATGACCTCCTTCACACCCTGCTCGGCGAGCCAGCGCGTCTCGCCGAGCACGTCCGAGGGACGGCGCGAGACGAAGGAGCCGCGGAAGGACGGGATGGCGCAGAAGGAGCAGCGGCGGTCGCAGCCGGAGGCCAGCTTCACGGAGGCGACGGGGCTGCTGTCCAGCCGGCGGCGCAGCGGGGCGCGCGGGCCGGAGGCCGGCGCCAGGCCGTCGGGGAGGTCGCTCGGCACGTTCTGCGGGGTCTCGACGGTGCCGTGTCCGGGCAGCGCCACTTCGGCGGCGGCCTGCTGCCGCTCGACCGGGGACAGCGGCAGCAGCTTGCGCCGGTCGCGGGGGGTGTGAGCCTCGACACTGCCCCCGTTGAGGATGGTCTGGAGGCGGGTGGAGATGTCGGCGTAGTCGTCGAAGCCGAGCACGCCGTCGGCTTCGGGGAGGGCGTCGGCAAGCTCCTTGCCGTAGCGCTCGGCCATGCAGCCGACGGCGACGACGGCCTGGGTGCGGCCGTGGTCCTTCAGATCGTTGGCTTCGAGGAGGGCGTCGACGGAGTCCTTCTTGGCGGCTTCGACGAACCCACAGGTGTTGACGACGGCCACGTCCGCGTCCGAGGCGTCCTCGACGAGCTCCCAGCCGTCCGCTGCCAAGCGGCCTGCGAGCTCCTCCGAGTCCACCTCGTTACGGGCGCAGCCAAGAGTGACAAGGGCGACGGTACGGCGTTCGGGCATGGACTCAAGACTACTTTGTCCCGGCCGTGTCCCCGCCGCGCAGGGTTCACCTGCGCGACGTGGGCCTCTGGCGTCACCCGGCCTCGGGGTCTCCCTTGGTGTACGAGAGCCGCTCGACCTGGCCGGACTCGAAGGAGTCCTCGATCTTCTTGCCGTTCACGAAGAGCTCGATCGGTCCGGCGTTGCCGAGGATCAGGTCGATGCGCTCGTCGTCCTGGAAGGTCTTGGACTCGCCCTTGAGCAGCAGCCCGTCGAAGAGGAGCTTGCCGTCGTGGGCCTTGGCCGAGATCCAGCTCTTGTCGTCGACGGCGGTCAGCTTCACCGTGACCTTGTCCTTCGGGACCGCCGCGATGGCGCTCTCGGAGGGCACGGGCTTGGGATCGGCCGGCCTGGTCGGCGTCGGCTTGGGGCTGGTGGTCTTCTTCTCGGGGGCCGGGCCCTCCGCCACGGCGCCGGTGGTCTTGCCGTCCTCGCCGTTGAACATCGTGAAGCCGGCGAAGCCGACGACGGCGACGATCGCCGCGACCATGGCGGCGGTCCAGTTGGGCCGGCGCGGCTCGGGACGGATGCGTTCCGCCTCGAACAGCGGCGCGGCGGGCGTGGGCGCGGGCCGGCCGCCGTGGTCGGCGTCGAACTGCTCGATCAGGGCCGCGGGATCGAGTCCGACGGCGCGCGCGAGCGTGCGGATGTGACCACGGGCGTACACGTCGCCGCCGCAGCGCGAGAAGTCGTCCTCCTCGATCGCGTGCACGATCGGGATCCGGACTCGAGTGGAAGCACTGACCTCGTCGACGGTCAGACCCGCGGAGATCCGGGCCTGCTGGAGAGCGCGACCGATCGAATCCCGGTCGTCTGCCGGGAAGTTCCGGTCGTCTTCGGGGGAGTTGCCGATGGACACGAGAGCGCCTTTCGAGCGTGTAACCACCTGCTGGAGGTTCAGTCTATGGGTGGTACGAAAGGGTGGGGCAACCGGGCGGGCACATTTGTACGCCATGAGGCTGGGACATCGTCCGTTCCCTTCCTCCAACTTGACGTACGCCCCCGGGAAACGGTTGCCCACGTTCCCTTACGAGTGAGTCTCGGCCAGGTCTCGGTACGGCTCGGCGGCTCTCCGAGCGGCCTGGCGGGTCCGGGCCGGGGCCGGTCCCACCACTCGCCTACCCCGTTACTCGCCCGGCTCCCCCGACTCGCCGCGGATGACGGCCAGGACCGCGTCCAGCTCGTCCGGCTTGACCAGCACGTCGCGCGCCTTGGACCCCTCGCTCGGCCCCACGATGCCGCGCGACTCCATCAGGTCCATGAGCCGTCCGGCCTTGGCGAAGCCGACGCGCAGCTTGCGTTGGAGCATCGAGGTGGAGCCGAACTGCGTCGAGACGACGAGCTCGGCGGCCTGGCACAGCAGGTCGAGGTCGTCGCCGATGTCCTCGTCGATCTCCTTCTTCTGCTTGGTGCCGACGGTGACGTCGTCCCGGAAGACCGGCGCCATCTGGTCCTTGCAGTGCTGGACGACGGCCGCGACCTCGGCCTCGGTGACGAAGGCGCCCTGCATGCGGGTCGGCTTGTTCGCCCCCATCGGCAGGAACAGACCGTCACCCTTTCCGATGAGCTTCTCGGCACCCGGCTGATCGAGGATGACCCGGCTGTCGGCCAGCGAGGAGGTCGCGAAGGCGAGGCGGGAGGGCACGTTCGCCTTGATCAGGCCGGTGACGACGTCGACCGAGGGCCGCTGGGTGGCGAGCACGAGGTGGATGCCGGCCGCTCGCGCCAGCTGGGTGATGCGGACGATGGCGTCCTCGACGTCCCGGGGCGCGACCATCATCAGGTCGGCGAGCTCGTCCACGATCACCAGCAGGTACGGATAGGGCTGGAGCTCGCGCTCGCTGCCCTCGGGCAGCTTGACCTTGCCGGCCCGGATGGCCTCGTTGAAGTCGTCGATGTGCCGGAAGCCGAACGCCGCCAGGTCGTCGTAGCGCAGGTCCATCTCGCGGACGACCCACTGCAGGGCCTCGGCGGCCCGCTTCGGGTTGGTGATGATCGGGGTGATCAGGTGCGGGATGCCCTCGTAGGCGGTGAGCTCCACCCGCTTGGGGTCGACGAGCACCATCCGGACGTCCTCGGGGGTCGCCCTTATCATGATCGAAGTGATCAGGCAGTTGATGCACGAGGACTTTCCGGAGCCCGTGGCACCGGCGACCAGGATGTGCGGCATCTTGGCGAGGTTGGCCATCACGTAGCCGCCCTCGACGTCCTTGCCGAGCGCCACCAGCATCGGGTGGTCGTCGCCCGCCGCGTCGGCGAGCCGCAGCACGTCGCCCAGGTTGACCATCTCGCGGTCGCTGTTCGGGATCTCGATGCCGACCGCGGACTTGCCCGGGATCGGCGAGATGATCCGCACGTCGGGGCTGGCCACGGCGTACGCGATGTTCTTGGTCAGCGCCGTGATCTTCTCGACCTTCACGGCGGGGCCCAGCTCGACCTCGTAGCGCGTGACCGTCGGGCCGCGGGTGAAGCCGGTGACGGCAGCGTCGACCTTGAACTCGCTGAAGACGTTGGAGAGCGAGTCGACGACGGCGTCGTTGGCGGCGCTGCGGGTCTTCCCCGGGCCGCCGCGCTGCAGCAGGTCGAGCGCCGGCAGACCGTAGGTGATGTCGCCGGAGAGCTGGAGCTGCTCGGCGCGGGCCGGCAGCTCGGTGGGCTCCGGCGCGGGCTTGGTCAGGTCCGGTACGGCTCCGGGGACGCGGCCGGGCTGCCCGCCACGGGCCGTCGGCACCGGGGCGGCCGGGGAGGCCGCAGGCTTCTCCCCCGCGGCCTTGGCGGCGGCCACCGCGGCGGCCCGCTCGGCGGTGACGTCCCGGGTCAGGTCGGCGACCAGCGGCGAGGGCGGCATGCCGTTGAGCACGGCGCCGTCGAGAGCGGCCGCCGCGGCGGCGGCGACGTCCACGGCGTCCATCTGCCGGTCGAGGGAGGCGGGGGCGCCGGACCTGCGGGGCCGCTTGCGCCGGGTGAGCGCCTCCTCCTCGGCCCGGTCCGCGTCGTACACCTGCCCGGACGACGGTCCGCCGCGCCGGGGGCGCGTGGTGCGGTCACCCTCGCGCCAGGAGCCGTCGTACTCCTCGTCCGCCGCGGCTCCGGCCGCCTCGGGGTCGTACGCCGGTTCGACGATGCCGAGCTTCGCCCCGAGCGCGCGCAGCCGCTGCGGGATGGCGTTGACGGGAGTGGCGGTGACGACGAGCAGACCGAAGACGGTGAGCAGCACCAGCATCGGTACGGCGAGGACCTCGCCCATCATGAAGATCAGCGGCTTGGAGGAGGCCCAGCCGATCAGCCCGCCGGCGTCCTGCATGGCCTTGGTGCCGTCGCCGCGCCCCGGGGAGCCGCAGGCGATGTGGACCTGTCCGAGGACGCCGACGACCAGGGCGGACAGGCCGATGACGATCCGTCCGTTGGCCTCGGGCTTCTCCGGATAGAGGATGAGCCGGACGCCGATGGCGCCGAGCAGCAGGGGGACGAGCAGGTCGAGGCGGCCGAAGGCACCGGTGACCAGCATCTCGACGAGGTCGCCGACCGGGCCGCGGAGGTTGGACCAGGTGCCCGCGGCGACGATCAGGGCGATGCCGAGGAGCAGCAGCGCCATGCCGTCCTTGCGGTGGGCCGGGTCGAGCCCCTTGGCCCCCCGCCCTATGCCCCGGAACATCGCCCCCACGGCGTGGGCGATGCCGAGCCAGAGCCCGCGGGCGAGCCGGTAGATCCCGCCGGTCGGTGACGGGGCGGGCCTGGGGGCCGCCTTCTTGGCGGGCGCGCGCTTCGCGGGTGCCTTCTTCGCCGCGGTCCTCTTCGCGGGAGGCTTGGCGGGGGATCGTGCGGGCGCCGCTTTCTTGGCGGCGCCGGTCGTACGGCCGGCGCGCGGCTTTGCGGTGCCCGCCGTGCCCTGGGAACCCTTGCCGGACGTACGTGAGGCCATGATGCTGAGGTTACCGGTGTGAGCGGCCTCGGACACGTGCGCGTCCGGCCTCACCCGTTCGTGTCGCCGCGGACGGGGCACGGAACTGACGCCCGTTCACGACGGGCGACGGCACCGTGACGCGATGTCAGTTCTGCGAAGGCAGCGTGGGCGCGGCGCCCGTGCCCGGTTCCAGGGCGTCGAGGGCTCGCCGCAGCCCGGTGAGCTTGCGCTCCAGGTGCGCGGCGGTGGCGACGGCGGCCGCGTCGGCGGAGTCGTCGTCGAGCTGCTTGGACAGCGCTTCGGCCTGCTCCTCCACCGCGGCGAGGCGGGCGGAGAGTTCGGCCAGCAGTCCCGCGGACTCCTTGGCCTGGCCGCCGCTGCCGCCCTCCAGCTGCAGTCGCAGCAGTGCGGCCTGCTCACGCAGCTGACAGTTCTTCATGTACAGCTCGACGAACACCGAGACCTTGGCGCGCAGCACCCACGGGTCGAAGGGCTTGGAGATGTAGTCCACCGCGCCGGCCGCGTAACCCCGGAAGGTGTGGTGCGGGCCGTGGTTGATGGCGGTCAGGAAGATGATCGGGATGTCCCGCGTCCGCTCGCGCCGCTTGATGTGCGCGGCGGTCTCGAATCCGTCCATTCCCGGCATCTGGACATCCAGCAGGATGACCGCGAAATCGTCGGTCAGCAGCGCCTTGAGCGCTTCCTCCCCGGACGATGCCCGCACCAGCGTCTGATCGAGCGCGGAGAGAATGGCCTCCAGCGCCAGCAGATTCTCCGGCCGGTCATCGACCAGGAGGATCTTGGCCTTTTGCACCATGCCCCGTCCTCCTCGCCCCGGCGACGGCTCTCCCCGGCTCATCGAGCCGGAGGTAGCACCGGGTGCCGCCCCAGAAGACGACTCCCTTGCGCCGTCCGTCCTTGTGCCGGTCATGGTAGCCGCACCCCGCCCGTCGCCACACCCTGTCACCGAGATGTCACTGTGCACGTAGCAGAAACGTGGTGAGAGACCAGAAGGTTCCCCGTATCCCGCCCTCTCACACGCCTTCGGCGACAGTCCGTCAGCAAGCTCACCTTCCGTTTCCGCGCATCCACTCCTCCATCACGGACAGCAGGTGGTCCGGGTCGACCGGCTTGGTGACGTAGTCCGAGGCGCCGGACTCGATCGCCTTCTCCCGGTCCCCCTTCATCGCCTTGGCGGTGAGCGCGATGATCGGGAGCCCCGCGAACTGCGGCATGCGCCGGATCGCGGTCGTCGTCGCGTACCCGTCCATCTCGGGCATCATGATGTCCATCAGCACCACCGTCACATCGTCGTGCTGCTCCAGGACTTCGATGCCCTCGCGGCCGTTCTCCGCGTACAGCACCGCCAGCCCGTGCTGCTCCAGGACGCTGGTGAGGGCGAAGACGTTGCGGATGTCGTCGTCGACGATGAGGACCTTCTCGCCGCCGAAGGTGAAGACCCGGCGCGGGGCGGTCTCCGCCTGGTCGTCCTCGGCCGCCGCGGGCCGCTCCTGCCCGCCCGGCTGTCCGGGCAGCGCCGGCCGTACGTCCGTGCCGGCCTGGGCCGCCTTGCGCCGGTGCCGGAACAGCGCTCCGGCACCCGAGCGTTCGCCCGGCGCGGCGGGCGTGGCGAAGTGCAGGCCGGCGTCCGCGGCGCCGCTCCGGCCGTCCTCGAAGCCGGCCTGCGGGTCCGTCCCGTCCGGCTCCCCCTGCCCGAAGCCGCTCGGGGGCAGCTCGCTCGGGTTCAGCGGCAGGTACAGCGTGAACGTCGAGCCGCGGCCCGGCTCGCTCGCCGCGTAGATCTCGCCGCCCAGCAGCCGCGCGATCTCCCGGCTGATCGACAGGCCGAGGCCCGTACCGCCGTACTTGCGGCTGGTCGTCCCGTCCGCCTGCTTGAACGCCTCGAAGATCACCCGCATCTTGCCGGCGGCGATGCCGATGCCGGTGTCCGTCACCGAGAAGGCGATCAGACCGGCCTCCGGGTCGCGCAGCGAGCCGGCCTCCAGGAGCTGCTCGCGGATCGACTGCGGCACGTCCGCGCCGGCGGGCCGGATCACCAGCTCCACCGCACCGGTGTCGGTGAACTTCACCGCGTTGGACAGCAGGTTGCGCAGCACCTGGAGCAGCCGCTGCTCGTCGGTGTGCAGCGTGGCGGGCAGCTCCGGCGAGACCCGGACGGAGAAGTCGAGCCCCTTCTCCGCGGTCAGCGGCCGGAAGGTCGCCTCGACGTAGTCGACGAGCTGCACCAGCGCGATACGGGTCGGGGAGACGTCCATCTTGCCCGCCTCGACCTTGGACAGGTCGAGGATGTCGTTGATCAGCTGGAGCAGGTCGGAGCCGGCTCCGTGGATGGTCTCGGCGAACTCGACCTGCTTGGGCGAGAGGTTGGCGTCCGCGTTGTCGGCGAGCAGCTTGGCCAGGATCAGCAGCGAGTTGAGCGGGGTGCGCAGCTCGTGCGACATGTTGGCCAGGAACTCGGACTTGTAGCGCATGGAGACGGCGAGCTGTTCGGCCCGCTCCTCCAGGACCTGCCGGGCCTCCTCGATCTCGGTGTTCTTCACCTCGATGTCGCGGTTCTGCTGGGCGAGCAGTTCGGCCTTCTCCTCCAGCTCGGCGTTGGAGCCCTGGAGCTCCTTCTGCCGGTGCTCCAGCTCGGCCGACCGCTCGCGCAGCTGCTCGGTCAGCTCCTGGGACTGCTTGAGCAGCACCTCGGTCTTGGTGTTGACGCTGATCGTGTTGACGGTCGTCGCGATCAGCTCGGCGAGCTGGTTGAGGAAGTCCCGCTGGATCTGGGTGAAGGGCTGGAAGGAGGCCAGCTCGATCACGCCGAGGACCTTCCCCTCGAAGAGCACCGGCAGCACGATCACGTGCGCCGGGGCGGCCTCGCCGAGCCCCGAGGAGATCTTGAGATAGCCCGGCGGCACGTTGACCTGGATCGTCCGCTTCTCCTCGGCCGCCGTCCCGATCAGCGTCTCGCCCGGGCGGAAGGAGGTGGGCATGGAGCCGGAGGAGTATCCGTAACTGCCGCGCATCCGCAGCTCGTACGGGCCCTCGCCCGGCCCGACCGGTTCGGCGCCGCCCGCCCCGGGACCGGTCGGCATCGCGACGAAGAAGGCACCGTGCTGGGCCGAGACGACCGGGGTCAGCTCGCTCATGATGAGCGAGGCGACGTCGTCGAGGTCGCGCCGGCCCTGCATCAGGCCGGAGATCCGGGCCAGGTTGCCCTTCAGCCAGTCCTGCTCCTCGTTGGCGAGGGTGGTGTCGCGCAGGTTGGCGATCATCGTGTTGATGTTGTCCTGGAGCGCCTGGATCTCGCCCGCCGCGTCCACGCCGTCGATCTTCAGGTTGAGGTCGCCGCGGGTCACCGCGGTGGCGACGGCCGCGATGGCGCGCACCTGCCGGGTCAGGTTCCCGGCCATCTCGTTCACGGACTCCGTCAGGTCGCGCCAGGTGCCGTCGACGTCCCGGACGCGCGCCTGGCCGCCGAGCTGGCCGTCGGTGCCCACCTCGCGGGCCACCCGGGTGACCTCCTCGGCGAAGTTGGACAGCTGGTCGACCATCGTGTTGATGGTGTTCTTCAGCTCCTGGATCTCGCCCCGGGCGTCGATGTCGATCTTCCGGGTCAGGTCGCCCTTGGCGATGGCGGTGGTGACCGTGGCGATCTGGCGCACCTGGCCGGTCAGGTTGGAGGCCATCGAGTTCACCGACTCGGTGAGGTCCTTCCAGGTGCCCGACACGCCCGGCACCCGCGCCTGACCGCCCAGCTCGCCCTCGGTGCCCACCTCGCGGGCCACCCGGGTCACCTCGTCGGCGAACGACGACAGGGTCGTCACCATGGTGTTGACGGTGTCGGCGAGCTCGGCGACCTCGCCGCGCGCCTCGACCGTCACCTTCTTCGTCAGGTCGCCGTTGGCGACGGCGGCGGAGACCCGGGAGATGTTCCGCACCTGGTTGGTCAGGTTGTTGGCCATCAGGTTGACGTTGTCGCTGAGGTCCTTCCAGGTGCCGGTGACCCCGCGCACCCGGGCCTGGCCGCCGAGGATGCCCTCGGTGCCCACCTCGCGGGCCACCCGGGTCACCTCGTCCGCGAAGTTGGACAGCTGGTCGACCATCGTGTTGACGGTCGTCACCAGCTCCAGGATCTCGCCCTTGGCGTCGACGGTGATCTTCTTCGAGAGGTCGCCCTTGGCGACCGCGGTGGTGACCTCGGCGATGTTGCGCACCTGCGACGTCAGGTTGTTCGCCATGAAGTTCACCGACTGGGTGAGGTCCTTCCAGGTGCCGGAGACTCCCTGCACCTCGGCCTGGCCGCCCAGGATGCCCTCGGTGCCCACCTCGCGGGCCACCCGGGTCACCTGCTCCGCGAAGCTGGAGAGCTGGTCCACCATCGTGTTGAGGGTGTTCTTCAGCTCCAGGATCTCGCCCCGGGCGTCCACGTCGATCTTCTGCGACAGGTCACCCCGCGCCACCGCCGTGGCGACCTGGGCGATGTTGCGGACCTGGGCGGTGAGGTTCCCGGCCATGCCGTTCACGGAGTCCGTCAGGTCGCGCCACACGCCGGCGACGCCCGGCACCTGCGCCTGGCCGCCGAGCCGGCCGTCCGTGCCCACCTCGCGGGCCACCCGGGTCACCTGCTCCGCGAACGCGGAGAGCTGGTCGACCATCGTGTTGATGGTGTTCTTCAGCTCCAGGATCTCGCCGCGCGCGTCCACGTCGATCTTCTGCGACAGGTCACCCCGCGCCACGGCCGTGGTCACCTGGGCGATCTGCCGCACCTGGGACGTGAGGTTGCCGGCCATGAAGTTGACGGAGTCGGTGAGCTCCTTCCACGTGCCGGAGACACCGTCGACGCGGGCCTGACCGCCGAGGCGCCCCTCGGTGCCCACGTCCCGGGCCATCCGGGTCACCTGGTCGGCGAACGACGACAGCTGGGACACCATCGTGTTGACGGTGTTCTTCAGCTCCAGCATCTCGCCCGCGACGTCCACGGTGACCTTCTGCGACAGGTCTCCGTTGGCCACCGCCGTCGTCACCTGCGCGATGTCCCGCACCTGGCCGGTGAGGTTGCGGAACGCCGTGTTCACCGAGTCGGTGAGGTCCTTCCACTTCCCCGCCGCCCCGGGCACCTCCGCCTGGCCGCCGAGCAGACCCTCGACACCGACCTCGCGCGCGACGCGGGTCACCTCCGAACCGAAGGCGGAGAGCTGGTCGACCATCGTGTTGACGGTGTTCTTCAGCTCCAGCATCTCGCCGGCCACGTTGACGGTGACCTTCTGCGACAGGTCTCCGTTGGCCACCGCCGTCGTCACCTGCGCGATGTCCCGCACCTGCGTGGTGATGTTCCGGAAGACGGTGTTGACCGAGTCGGTGAGGTCCTTCCAGGTGCCGGCCGCGCCGGGCACCTGCGCCTGACCGCCGAGCAGACCCTGCGCGCCGACCTCGCCGGAGACACGCGTCACCTCGTCGGCGAAGGTCCGCAGCGTCTCCGTCATCTGGTTGATCGTGTCGGCGAGTTGCGCGATCTCGCCGCGCGCGCTCACCGTGACCTTCTGGGAGAGGTCGCCGTTGGCGACGGCCGTCGTCACCTCGGCGATACCCCTCACCTGATTGGTGAGATTTCCCGCCATGGTGTTGACGGAGTCCGTGAGGTCCTTCCACACGCCCGCGACGCCGGCCACCTCGGCCTGGCCGCCCAGCTCCCCCTCGGTGCCCACCTCGCGGGCGACCCGGGTCACCTCCGAGGAGAACGAGGACAGCTGGTCCACCATCGTGTTGACGGTGTTCTTGAGTTCCAGCATCTCGCCGTCGACGTGCGCGGTGACCTTCTGCGACAGATCGCCGTTGGCCACCGCCGTCGTGACGAGAGCAATGTCACGCACCTGCGCCGTCAGCCGGTACGCCATCGTGTTGACCGAATCCGTGAGGTCCTTCCACGAACCGGACATACCGCGCACCTGGGCCTGGCCGCCCAGCTTGCCCTCGGTACCCACCTCCAGGGCGACCCGCGTCACCTCGTCCGTGAACGCCGACAGCTGGTCGACCAGGTTGTTCACGGTCCGCGCGACCTTCAGGAACTCGCCGCGCAGCGGCCTGGCCGCCCCGTCCGGACCGTCCGACCGCAGGTCCATCCGCTGGTCGAGGTCGCCCTCGGCCACCGCCGACAGCACCCGACCGACCTCGGACACCGGCCGCGTCATGTCGTCGACCAGCGCGTTCGCGGCCTCGATCGCCGCCGCCCAGGCGCCCTCGCTGGCCCCGGCCTCCAGCCGCTCCGACAGCTTGCCCTCGCGCCCCACCGTCCGGCGCACCCGCGACAGCTCACCGGTCAGGTGCATCTGCCGGTCCGCGACCTCGTTGAACACGGCGGAGATCTCCGCCATCACCCCGTCGCCGGACACGGTCAGCCGCTTGCGGAAGTTCCCGTCCCGCATCGAGACGAGAGCGGCCAGCAGCCGCTCCATGGCCGCCGCGTCCACCTGCACCGTCCCCACGCTCCGGGACCGTCCGCCTCTCGCGCGCGTATCGCTGCCGCTTCCGCCGCCGCGCCGCGCCGCCGTGCCAGACTCCACCGTGTCCCTCCCGAAGGGGTTGACCGTACTGCTCGGGCCGTACCGCTCGCGGCTGTCGTCGCAAGCCTTCCCAGTGTTTCACCGCAGCCGAACCCGGCCATAACAGTTCGGCAGCTTCGCATAACGTCCCCACCCCCGGGGGACGGAAACAGCGGTGACCGGCATCCGCCCGGACAGCGAAGGTAAGTAACCTGGCATCCGGCTGTCCAACCGTCCCCATCCGCCCGGCGGGGGGCAGGGTGGCGCGCAGACGACCACCGGGCGGCAGGAGGGGGCAGACCGACCATGGCACAGCCGGGCGTCGAGACGCGTACGAGGAGTTCTGTGATCACCGCGCGGGCGGCTGCCAGCTTCGATCCTGTCGGGCGGTCCGTCGCGACCGCCCGCGCCTTTGTCCGGGACACCCTCCAGGGATGGGGGTACGGCGAGGTCGTCGACGACGCCGTCGTCCTCACCAGCGAGCTCGTCACCAACGCGGTCGTCCACGCCGGCACCTCCGCCGACGTGCTGTGCCTGCGCAGCGACGACGGCGTACGGGTCGAGGTCGCCGACCGCTATCCCGAACGCGAGATCCCGGTCCAGGGCGGGCGCACCGTCGCCCATCCCGACCGCGAGAACGGCCGGGGCCTGCTCCTGTGCGCCGCCCTCGCCACCCGCTGGGGCGTGGAGTACACCCCCACCCAGAAGCACGTCTGGTTCCAACTCGATCTGCCCGAGCGTCCGATCGGCACCCGCGCCGCGGGCCCGGTGCTGCCCGACGCGCTCCTCCCGGTCGCCGACAGCCGCATCCGGGTGGCCGTCGCCCAGATCGACCGCGGCGGCACCATCAGCGCGTGGAACGAGGACGCCGAGGAGCTCTTCGGGTACAGCTCGGAGCAGGTCACCGGCAAGCCGCTCGGCGACCTCGCCGCCTGGCCCCACACCCCCGGCATCGGCACGGGCCTCGCCGAGGCGCTGCGCCTGTCCCGCTGGGAGGGCAGCTACGGCATCCGCTGCGCCGACGGCCGGGTGATCCCCGTCTACGCCTCGCATCTGCGCGTCCGCGACAGCCAGGGAGAGCCGTCCACGGTCTGCCTCCTGGTCCGCGAGTACGAGCGCGCGATCCTGCAGACCCCGCAGCGCCCCGCGGTCTCCGACTCCGGTGCCGAGAACCGCTCGACCGACCCCTTCGAGGTCTTCATCGGCTCTCCGGCGCCCGACGACCTCGACGGGCTGCTCCAGCGGACGGTGGAGCGCGCCCGGGACATGCTGGACGGCGACTCCGCCTTCCTGCTGCTCGCCACCGACGACGAGACGGAGCTGGAGGTCCGGGCCACCACCGGCCTCCCCTCGGCCCGCCAGCGCTTCGCCCGCGTCCCCGTCGAGACCGGCGCCAGCCGCTACGGCTCCGCACGGATGCCGGCCGTCCACGAGGACCTGGCCGCCGTCCCCGGCGCGGTCCCGCTCCTCGAGGGCACCGGCATGCGCTCGGTCGTCACGGTGCCGCTCAAGGTGGAGGGCCGCCTCACCGGCTCCCTGGGGGTCGCCGCCGAGGGCTCGCACCGCTACTCGAACGAGGAGGCCCTGCGGCTGCAGTTCGCGGCGGACCGGATCGCCCTCGCCGTCGAGTCGGCCCGTCTGGGTGAGCTCGAACGCCTCCGCCGCGGATCGCTCAGCTTCCTCGTCGAGGCCTCGGACCTGCTCGCCGGCACCCTGGACCGGGATCAGACCCTGGCCCTGATGGCGCAGATGACCGTGCCGACGCTGGCGACCTGGTGCGCCGTCTACACGATCGCCGACCAGGCGTCGGACCCGTACCTCTCCTATGTGCTGCACGAGGACGAGGACCGCATCGACGGCCTCAAGGAACTGCTGTCCTCGATCGCCCCGCCGGACCCGGTGCCGACGCCCGGTGCCCGGGTCTGGGCCGCCCCGGGGGACGCCGCCCACCGGGCCGCCGTGAACACGTCCATGCGCGAACTGGGCGGCACCGGCGGTTCGCTGGCCTCCGGTATCGACACGACGCTCGCCACGGCCGCCGCGGTCGGCGGCGAGACGGTGGTACTGCCGCTCGTGGCCCGCAACCGCGTCATCGGCATGCTGACCCTGGGCAAGCCCTCGGACGACCACTTCCGCCAGGAGATCCTGGAGCTCGCCGAGGACCTGTCGCGCCGGGCGGCGCTCGCGCTCGACAACGCCCGCCTCTACTCCGAGCGTGTGGCCATCAGCCAGTCCCTCCAGCGGAGTCTGCTGCCGCCCGGCCTGCCCGACGTCCCGGGCGTCGAGGTCGACGTCATCTACCGCGCGGCCGGCGAGGGCAACGAGGTCGGCGGCGACTTCTACGACCTCTTCCCGATCCGCGACAACGCCTACGGCTTCGCCATCGGCGACGTCTGCGGTACGGGCCCGGAGGCCGCGGCGGTCACGGGCCTGGCCCGCCACGCCCTGCGTCTGCTGGCCCGGGAGGGCTTCGGCGGCCCCGCGGTCCTGGAGCGCCTGAACGCCGCCATTCTCGACGAGGGGGCCCGCAGCCGCTTCCTCACCCTGCTCTACGGCGAGCTGTGGCCGCAGGAGGACGGCTCGGCCCTCCTGAAGGTGGTGTGCGCGGGGCATCCGCTGCCGTTGCGGCTGAGCCAGGACGGCACGGTCGTCCCGGCCGCCGACCCGCAGCCGCTGCTGGGCGTCCTGGAGGACCTGGAGCTCTACGAGCAGACCATCACGCTCGATCCGGGAGATGTCCTGCTGTGCGTGACCGACGGTGTGACGGAGCGCCGGGAGGGCACGCGCATGCTCGGTGACGACGGGCTGGCGGAAGTACTCAGGACGTGTACGGGGCTGACGGCCGGCGCGGTCTCCGCGCGCATCCTGCGCGCGGTGGAGCGTTTCGCCCAGGAGCCGGCGTCGGACGACATGGCGATCCTGGCCATGCGCATCCCGGAGCCCGATCACCGCTGAACAGCAAGAAGGCCCCCCGCCGTTGGGCGGGGGGCCTTCTTGGTTTCTGAGCCCCCATGCGGAATCGAACCGCAGACCTTCTCCTTACCATGGAGACGCTCTACCGACTGAGCTATAGGGGCCTGTTGTTCGCGGGGTTTCCCCTGCGGCAACGAGAAGAAGCATACCCCGAACCGAGCGGATCTCCGAATCGCTCCCCGGGCCTTCTCCGGGGCTTCGGTCGCACCTCGCCCGGGCGGGTCTCCGGCGGCGCCAACTTTCCTTTTGCCCAGGTCAGTTGGCCGGGAGAGGTGGGCGACTCCCGTCGCGCACGCCTCCCTGCCGGCAGGGGGACACCGGCCCCCGAGCGGTGGTCGGCGGCGAAGCGGCCTGGCTGTTGGGCCGTCCGTACGGCCCCTTCCCCAGGGGTCGTTGAGGCCGGCGAGCGCGGACAAGGGCTGCGGGGGTCGGTCCTGACGCGGCGTCCGGTCCCTTTGCCCTCGGATCCCTCCAGGCCTGAACGCAAAAATGCCTCAACCCCCGGACATGGTCCGGGGGTTGAGGCTAAAAATTGTTCGGCGGCGTCCTACTCTCCCACAGGGTCCCCCCTGCAGTACCATCGGCGCTGAAAGGCTTAGCTTCCGGGTTCGGAATGTAACCGGGCGTTTCCCTAACGCTATGACCACCGAAACTCTATGAAATAAACAAACTCCAGCCGACAAGGGGCGAGTTCGTTACTTCAGAACTAACACAGTGGACGCGAGCAACTGAGGACAAGCCCTCGGCCTATTAGTACCGGTCAGCTCCACCCATTACTGGGCTTCCACATCCGGCCTATCAACCCAGTCGTCTACTGGGAGCCTTACCCTCTCAAGGAGGTGGGAATACTCATCTCGAAGCAGGCTTCCCGCTTAGATGCTTTCAGCGGTTATCCCTCCCGAACGTAGCCAACCAGCCATGCCCTTGGCAGGACAACTGGCACACCAGAGGTTCGTCCGTCCCGGTCCTCTCGTACTAGGGACAGCCCTTCTCAATATTCCTACGCGCACAGCGGATAGGGACCGAACTGTCTCACGACGTTCTAAACCCAGCTCGCGTACCGCTTTAATGGGCGAACAGCCCAACCCTTGGGACCGACTCCAGCCCCAGGATGCGACGAGCCGACATCGAGGTGCCAAACCATCCCGTCGATATGGACTCTTGGGGAAGATCAGCCTGTTATCCCCGGGGTACCTTTTATCCGTTGAGCGACGGCGCTTCCACAAGCCACCGCCGGATCACTAGTCCCGACTTTCGTCCCTGCTCGACCCGTCGGTCTCACAGTCAAGCTCCCTTGTGCACTTACACTCAACACCTGATTGCCAACCAGGCTGAGGGAACCTTTGGGCGCCTCCGTTACCCTTTGGGAGGCAACCGCCCCAGTTAAACTACCCATCAGACACTGTCCCTGATCCGGATCACGGACCGAGGTTAGACATCCAGCACGACCAGAGTGGTATTTCAACGGCGACTCCACCATGACTGGCGTCACGGCTTCAAAGTCTCCCACCTATCCTACACAAGCCGAACCGAACACCAATATCAAACTGTAGTAAAGGTCCCGGGGTCTTTCCGTCCTGCTGCGCGAAACGAGCATCTTTACTCGTAGTGCAATTTCACCGGGCCTATGGTTGAGACAGTCGAGAAGTCGTTACGCCATTCGTGCAGGTCGGAACTTACCCGACAAGGAATTTCGCTACCTTAGGATGGTTATAGTTACCACCGCCGTTTACTGGCGCTTAAGTTCTCAGCTTCGCAACCCCGAAAGGTCACTAACCGGTCCCCTTAACGTTCCAGCACCGGGCAGGCGTCAGTCCGTATACATCGCCTTACGGCTTCGCACGGACCTGTGTTTTTAGTAAACAGTCGCTTCTCGCTGGTCTCTGCGGCCACCCCCAGCTCACGGAGTAAATCCGATCACCAGTGATGGCCCCCCTTCTCCCGAAGTTACGGGGGCATTTTGCCGAGTTCCTTAACCATAGTTCACCCGAACGCCTCGGTATTCTCTACCTGACCACCTGAGTCGGTTTAGGGTACGGGCCGCCATGAAACTCGCTAGAGGCTTTTCTCGACAGCATAGGATCATCCACTTCACCACAATCGGCTCGGCATCAGGTCTCAGCCTTAATGTGTGACGGATTTGCCTATCACACGGCCTACACCCTTACCCCGGGACAACCACCGCCCGGGCTGGACTACCTTCCTGCGTCACCCCATCGCTTACCTACTACCATCTTGGGTCAGCGGCTCCACCACTCCCCTTTGCCCGAAGGCTCCAGGGCGGCTTCACGGCCTTAGCATTAATGGGCTCGATATTGGGCGTTTCAAAGCGGGTACCGGAATATCAACCGGTTGTCCATCGACTACGCCTGTCGGCCTCGCCTTAGGTCCCGACTTACCCTGGGCAGATCAGCTTGACCCAGGAACCCTTAGTCAATCGGCGCACACGTTTCTCACGTGTGTATCGCTACTCATGCCTGCATTCTCACTCGTGAACCGTCCACAACTCGCTTCCGCGGCTGCTTCACCCGGCACACGACGCTCCCCTACCCATCACAGCACCCGTTGGGGCTTAATTGCTGCAATGACACGACTTCGGCGGTACGCTTGAGCCCCGCTACATTGTCGGCGCGGAATCACTTGACCAGTGAGCTATTACGCACTCTTTCAAGGGTGGCTGCTTCTAAGCCAACCTCCTGGTTGTCTCTGCGACTCCACATCCTTTCCCACTTAGCGTACGCTTAGGGGCCTTAGTCGATGCTCTGGGCTGTTTCCCTCTCGACCATGGAGCTTATCCCCCACAGTCTCACTGCCGTGCTCTCACTTACCGGCATTCGGAGTTTGGCTAAGGTCAGTAACCCGGTAGGGCCCATCGCCTATCCAGTGCTCTACCTCCGGCAAGAAACACACGACGCTGCACCTAAATGCATTTCGGGGAGAACCAGCTATCACGGAGTTTGATTGGCCTTTCACCCCTAACCACAGGTCATCCCCCAGGTTTTCAACCCTGGTGGGTTCGGTCCTCCACGAAGTCTTACCTCCGCTTCAACCTGCCCATGGCTAGATCACTCCGCTTCGGGTCTAGAGCGTGCAACTCAATCGCCCTATTCGGACTCGCTTTCGCTACGGCTTCCCCACACGGGTTAACCTCGCTACACACCGCTAACTCGCAGGCTCATTCTTCAAAAGGCACGCAGTCACGACCCATTGGGTAAACCCAATGAGCGACGCTCCCACGGCTTGTAGGCACACGGTTTCAGGTACTATTTCACTCCGCTCCCGCGGTACTTTTCACCATTCCCTCACGGTACTATCCGCTATCGGTCACCAGGGAATATTTAGGCTTAGCGGGTGGTCCCGCCAGATTCACACGGGATTTCTCGGGCCCCGTGCTACTTGGGTGTCTCTCAAGCAAGCCGTATGAATTTCAGCTACGGGGGTCTTACCCTCTACGCCGGACCTTTCGCATGTCCTTCGCCTATCCATACGGTTTCTGACTCGCCTCACAGCCGGCAGACTGTGAAAGAGAGATCCCACAACCCCGTATGCGCAACCCCTGCCGGGTATCACACGCATACGGTTTGGCCTCATCCGGTTTCGCTCGCCACTACTCCCGGAATCACGGTTGTTTTCTCTTCCTGAGGGTACTGAGATGTTTCACTTCCCCTCGTTCCCTCCACATGCCCTATGTGTTCAGGCATGGGTGACAGCCCATGACGACTGCCGGGTTTCCCCATTCGGAAACCCCCGGATCAAAGCCTGGTTGACGGCTCCCCGGGGACTATCGTGGCCTCCCACGTCCTTCATCGGTTCCTGGTGCCAAGGCATCCACCGTGCGCCCTTAAAAACTTGGCCACAGATGCTCGCGTCCACTGTGTAGTTCTCAAGCAACGACCAGCCACCCATCACCCTGATTCAAACGAATCAAGTTCACTGGGGCCGGCATCGCGAAGATACAAACCTTACGGCCGTACCCTCAGACACCCAACAACGTGCCAAGCACAGTCAGATCAACGATTCTCGCGTTCCACGCCGAAGCAGTACTGGCGAACTCGTCTCACTCACTGTGCCAACTAATCAACGTTCCACCCATGAGCTGACCGTGCAGAACGTTTGTCTGCAATCGGTACTGTGCTCCTTAGAAAGGAGGTGATCCAGCCGCACCTTCCGGTACGGCTACCTTGTTACGACTTCGTCCCAATCGCCAGTCCCACCTTCGACAGCTCCCTCCCACAAGGGGTTGGGCCACCGGCTTCGGGTGTTACCGACTTTCGTGACGTGACGGGCGGTGTGTACAAGGCCCGGGAACGTATTCACCGCAGCAATGCTGATCTGCGATTACTAGCAACTCCGACTTCATGGGGTCGAGTTGCAGACCCCAATCCGAACTGAGACCGGCTTTTTGAGATTCGCTCCGCCTCACGGCATCGCAGCTCTTTGTACCGGCCATTGTAGCACGTGTGCAGCCCAAGACATAAGGGGCATGATGACTTGACGTCGTCCCCACCTTCCTCCGAGTTGACCCCGGCGGTCTCCTGTGAGTCCCCATCACCCCGAAGGGCATGCTGGCAACACAGGACAAGGGTTGCGCTCGTTGCGGGACTTAACCCAACATCTCACGACACGAGCTGACGACAGCCATGCACCACCTGTATACCGACCACAAGGGGGGCACTATCTCTAATGCTTTCCGGTATATGTCAAGCCTTGGTAAGGTTCTTCGCGTTGCGTCGAATTAAGCCACATGCTCCGCTGCTTGTGCGGGCCCCCGTCAATTCCTTTGAGTTTTAGCCTTGCGGCCGTACTCCCCAGGCGGGGAACTTAATGCGTTAGCTGCGGCACCGACGACGTGGAATGTCGCCAACACCTAGTTCCCAACGTTTACGGCGTGGACTACCAGGGTATCTAATCCTGTTCGCTCCCCACGCTTTCGCTCCTCAGCGTCAGTAATGGCCCAGAGATCCGCCTTCGCCACCGGTGTTCCTCCTGATATCTGCGCATTTCACCGCTACACCAGGAATTCCGATCTCCCCTACCACACTCTAGCCTGCCCGTATCGGATGCAGACCCGGGGTTAAGCCCCGGGCTTTCACACCCGACGTGACAAGCCGCCTACGAGCTCTTTACGCCCAATAATTCCGGACAACGCTTGCGCCCTACGTATTACCGCGGCTGCTGGCACGTAGTTAGCCGGCGCTTCTTCTGCAGGTACCGTCACTTTCGCTTCTTCCCTGCTGAAAGAGGTTTACAACCCGAAGGCCGTCATCCCTCACGCGGCGTCGCTGCATCAGGCTTTCGCCCATTGTGCAATATTCCCCACTGCTGCCTCCCGTAGGAGTCTGGGCCGTGTCTCAGTCCCAGTGTGGCCGGTCGCCCTCTCAGGCCGGCTACCCGTCGTCGCCTTGGTGGGCCATTACCCCACCAACAAGCTGATAGGCCGCGGGCTCATCCTTCACCGCCGGAGCTTTCAACCAGCTTCCATGCGGAAGCCGGTGTTATCCGGTATTAGACCCCGTTTCCAGGGCTTGTCCCAGAGTGAAGGGCAGATTGCCCACGTGTTACTCACCCGTTCGCCACTAATCCACCCCGAAGGGCTTCATCGTTCGACTTGCATGTGTTAAGCACGCCGCCAGCGTTCGTCCTGAGCCAGGATCAAACTCTCCGTGAATGTTTACCCGTAATCGGGTGCACACATCACGAGAGCGGAACGACCAGTCGGAATAGGACCGGTCGTTCACAGCGTCCTCGCTGTGTTTTTTGCCTACCTGCCACAAGGGCCAGTAGGACTTCAAAGGAACCTCGACCATCCGAAGATGGACGGGGTATCAACTAATCTGGCGTTGATTTTTGGCACGCTGTTGAGTTCTCAAGGAACGGACGCTTCCTTCGTACTCACCCTCTCGGGCTTTCCTCCGGGCATTTTCCCTTCGGTCTTTCGTTTTTCCAGCTTAGCAGATCCGATTTCCGTTTCTGCCACCCG
The DNA here is from genome assembly GCF_050917515.1 of Streptomyces sp. JL2001. Lineage (NCBI taxonomy): Bacteria > Bacillati > Actinomycetota > Actinomycetes > Kitasatosporales > Streptomycetaceae > Streptomyces > Streptomyces sp. JL2001. The sequence continues at coordinate 2,135,231 of NZ_CP169421.1, forward strand.
CTGGAGCGGGCTGCCTTTCAGGAATTCGCTTTCGCGCTTTCCTTTCCGGCGGTTCCGACTTTATCAGAGATTCTGAGCCGGATTTGCCGCCTCTCCCGTTCGGCCGTTCTGGCACACGACGGTGCCGGGCTCACGTTCAGGCGGAGATGTAAACGTACTGGAGCGGGGCGCCCCGATGCAAATCGAGGGGCCCCGCTCCAGGTCGTGCGCGTGGTGGTGCCGGAGGATCAGACCTCGACGACCACCGGAAGGATCATCGGACGCCGGCGGTAGGTGTCCGAGACCCACTTGCCGATCACGCGCCGGATCAGCTGCTGGAGCTGGTGCGGTTCGACCACACCGTCCTGGGCCGACTTGTTCAGGGCCTGGTCGACCTTCGGGATGACGGCGTCGAACGCCGAGTCCTCGATGCCGGAACCGCGGGCGTGGATGTTCGGGCCGCTGACGATCTTGCCGGTCGAGGAGTCGACCACGACGTAGACCGAGATGATGCCCTCGTCGCCGAGGATCCGGCGGTCCTTGAGGTGGACGTCGGTGACGTCGCCGACCGAGAGGCCGTCGACGTACACGTAACCCGCCTGGACCTTGCCGACGATCCGGGCCTTACCGTCGACCAGGTCGACGACCACGCCGTCCTCGGCGATGACGATGTGGTCCTTGGGGACACCCGTCATCGCGCCGAGTTCGGCGTTGGCGCGCAGGTGGCGCCATTCGCCGTGCACCGGCATCAGGTTCTTCGGCTTGCAGATGTTGTAGAAGTACAGCAGCTCGCCGGCCGAGGCGTGGCCCGAGACGTGCACCTTGGCGTTGCCCTTGTGGATGACGTTCGCGCCCCAGCGGGTCAGGCCGTTGATCACGCGGTAGACCGCGTTCTCGTTGCCGGGGATCAGCGAGGACGCCAGGATCACGGTGTCGCCCTGGACGATCCGGATCTGGTGGTCGCGGTTCGCCATGCGGGACAGCGCCGCCATCGGCTCGCCCTGGGAACCGGTGCAGACGAGCACGACCTCGTCGTCCGGGAGGTCGTCGAGCGTCTTGACGTCGACGACCAGGCCGGCCGGCACCCGCAGGTAGCCCAGGTCACGGGCGATGCCCATGTTGCGGACCATCGAGCGGCCGACGAAGGCGACCCGGCGGCCGTACTCGTGGGCGGCGTCCAGGATCTGCTGGATGCGGTGCACGTGGCTGGCGAAGCTGGCCACGATGATGCGCTTCTGGGCGTTCGCGAAGACGTTCCGCAGGACGTTGGAGATGTCCTTCTCCGGCGGGACGAAACCGGGGACCTCGGCGTTCGTCGAGTCGGTCAGCAGGAGGTCGATGCCCTCCTCGCTGAGCCGCGCGAACGCGTGGAGGTCGGTGAGCCGGCCGTCCATCGGGAGCTGGTCCATCTTGAAGTCGCCGGTGTGCACCGCCATGCCCGCGGGGGTGCGGATGGCGACGGCCAGCGCGTCGGGGATGGAGTGGTTGACCGCGATGAACTCGCAGTCGAAGGGTCCGAGCTGCTCGCGCTGCCCCTCGACCACCTCGAGGGTGTAGGGGCGGATGCGGTGCTCCTGGAGCTTGGCCTCGATGAGCGCGAGGGTCAGCTTGGAGCCGATCAGCGGGATGTCCGGCTTGAGCCGGAGCAGGTACGGGACGGCGCCGATGTGGTCCTCGTGGCCGTGCGTGAGCACGATGCCCTCGACCTCGTCGAGGCGGTCCCTGATGGTGGTGAAGTCGGGCAGGATCAGATCGATGCCCGGCTGCTCCTCCTCGGGGAAGAGGACGCCGCAGTCGACGATGAGCAGGCGGCCTTCGTACTCGAAGACCGTCATGTTGCGGCCGATCTCGCCGAGCCCGCCGAGCGGGGTGACGCGCAGGCCACCCTTGGGGAGCTTCGGCGGGGCGCCGAGTTCGGGATGCGGATGACTCAAAAGACTCTCCTCACCACACGCGCCACGTACCGCTTGGGCACGTGGCGCGCATGACATTCGTGCACTTGCTGTTGTCTGTCGGTCGGCCTCGTCGGACGCGGGATGCGCGGTACGTGCTGCGTGGTGCGTCCGCAGGCCGGTATTCACTTGTGAAGTCTGATGTCAGAGATCTACCCCGCCGGCGGCGAGATCGATCTTGAGCTGGGCGGTTTCCTCGGGCGAGAGCTCCACGAGCGGCAGCCGCAGGGGGCCGGCCGGGAGTCCCTGGAGGGCGAGGGCGGCCTTGGTGGTGATGACGCCCTGGGTGCGGAACATGCCGGTGAACACCGGGAGCAGCTTCTGGTGGATCTCGGTGGCCTTCTGCACGTCGCCGTTGAGGTACGCGTCGAGCAGGGCGCGGAGCTCGGGGCTCACGACGTGGCCGACGACGGAGACGAAGCCGCAGGCGCCCACGGAGAGCAGCGGCAGGTTGAGCATGTCGTCGCCGGAGTACCAGGCCAGGCCGGACCGGGTGATGGCCCAGCTCGCGCGGCCCAGGTCGCCCTTGGCGTCCTTGTTCGCGACGATCCGGGGGTGCTCGGCCAGACGGACGATCGTCTCGGTGGCGATCGGGACGCCGCTGCGGCCGGGGATGTCGTACAGCATCACCGGGAGGCCGGTGGAGTCGGCGATCGCCGAGAAGTGCCGGTACAGGCCCTCCTGCGGGGGCTTGTTGTAGTACGGCGTGACCGCGAGCAGGCCGTGCGCGCCGTCGCGTTCGGCGGTGCGGGCGAGCTCGAGGGAGTGGTGCGTGTCGTTGGTCCCGATGCCGGCGACGACGTGGGCGCGGTCGCCCACCGCCTCCAGTACGGCCCGTACGAGCTCAGATTTCTCCGCGTCGGTGGTGGTCGGGGACTCGCCGGTGGTGCCGTTGACGACGAGGCCGTCGTTGCCTGCGTCCACCAGATGGGCCGCCAGTCGCTGCGCGCCGTCGAGGTCGAGTGCGCCGTCCGCCGTGAAGGGCGTGACCATGGCGGTGAGGACCCGCCCGAAGGGGGTCTGCGGAGTGGAGATCGGAGCCATGGGTAACACGCTACTCGCTGCTCAGCGCCCGGTCCCCCCTCGGGGGACGTGTGAAGAGGAGCCCGGCACTGCCTGCTCGGGGGTTCAAGCAGTGCCGGGTCCGTTTGATCAGCCTAGATGAACTTCGTGAAACGCCGCAATACGGACACTTCGTGTGAGGGTTCGTACTGGTGTGCCTTACGGGGCTACACGGCCGTTCTGATTGAAGGCCGCGTAGGTCAGCGGCATGAGCTCGGCCCAGTGCCGCTCCATCTTTTCGCCGACCATCTCGATCTCCCGCTGCGGGAACGACGGCACCTTGGCCAGCTCGTGCTGGGTGCGCAGGCCGAGGAAGTGCATGAGCGAGCGGGCGTTGCAGGTGGCGTACATCGAGGAGAAGAGACCGACGGGCAGGACCGCCCGGGCCACCTCGCGGGCGACGCCGGCGGCGAGCATCTCCTGGTACGCCTCGTACGCCCGGACGTAGGAGTCCTCCATCGTCCGGCCGACCAGCTCCTGCTGGGCCTGGCTGCCCTCGACGAAGACGTACTTGCCCGGGCGGCCCTCCTGGACCAGCTTGCGGGAGGCGTCCGGCACGTAGAAGACCGGCTCCAGCTCCCTGTAGCGGCCCGACTCCTCGTTGTACGACCAGCCCACGCGGTGGCGCATGAACTCGCGGAAGACGAAGATCGGGGCACTGATGAAGAAGGTCATCGAGTTGTGCTCGAACGGGCTGCCGTGCCGGTCCCGCATCAGGTAGTTGATGAGCCCCTTGGACCGCTCGGGGTCCTTCTGCAGCTCTTCGAGCGACTGCTCACCCGCGGTGGAGACGCGGGCCGCCCACAGCACGTCGGAGTCGGCGGCACTGTGCTTCACCAGCTCGACGGTCACATCGCTGCGGAAAGCGGGCTTGAGGTCTGCGGTGGGGGTGTCGGTCACCGACGGGTCCTTCCGATGGCATCGCACGGGCGGCGCCCACTCTACGGGGACCCGCCGACAGCCCCGGGACGCACCCGCCCGGACGACGTTCTTTGGCCGATTCGGGGAAAACTCAGGGAAAACGGCACCGAACGGCGACTTCGCTCGTCTGTCCCTGTGACACCCGCACACCACGCACCCAGCCCAGAGGAGTGTTCCCGATGTTCCGCCGGCGAGAGCCCGTCCCGTTCTCCTTCGTCGCCGAGGCCGACCGATTCCGCAGTAACGTCACTCCGCCGCCCAGGGAGCGCCTCGCGGCCTCCGAGGTCGTGGGCCGTACGCTGGTCGGGCTGACCGTCGTGGCCGGGCTCGTCGGGTCGTTGCTCTTCGGCATGCCGTCCCTGCAGTCGGGCGCGGCGGAGGGGCATCGGCAGCAGGCCGAGGCGTCCGACGGCCGTTGATCTGTACGGCCACCCTGGGGTGGCCCGGTCGGGACCGTCTGGGTAGCCTCACCGGGCACAGCCCCTTCGAGCGTGCTTGTGAGTGAGGATCAGTCGTGCCCCTGCCCTTCCTGACGGCAGACCGCGCTTTCGACGCGACGGACGACGTCGCGCTGCCCTTCGACGACCACGACCAGTGGCGACGTCCCTACCGACCGGGCCCCTGGCGGGTCGGCGCCGCGGCGCTGGCGCTGCTGCTCGCGTCCTTCGTGCTCTTCGCCGCGGTGATCATCGCCGCCGCGGGGGCTACGCCCGGCTCGCTCGCCACCTTCGGGCTGGCCGCGCTGATCATCGCCGCCTCGCTGCGGATGCTGCGCGTGGGCGCCTGGGTCAGCCGGCACGGCGTGCGCCGCGTGGGGTTCTTCTCCACCACGACCGTCGCCTGGCAGCAGGTGACGGCCGTGCGCACGGCCCAGCAGCCGGTGCGCTGGCTGGGTCTCCCCCGCACCGTGCAGGGCCAGGCCCTGCTCCTCGACTGGCGTGGCGGTGAGCAGGTCGCCCTGCTCACCGACCACAACGCCGACTTCCTGTCCCGCATCGAGGCCTTCGACCGCGCCGCCGACACCGTCGAGGCGTGGAACGCCGAGTACGGCGCCCCCGCTACGCGCTGACCGAGGGGGCCGCCGGGCGGCCCTCGTGGAGCGCGATCGCCCGCTGCATCGCCTTGCGCGCGCGAGGGGTGTCGCGGGCGTCGTGGTACGCGACCGCGAGCCGGAACCAGCAGCGCCAGTCGTCGGGCGAGTCCTCGGTCTCCGCGCGGCGCCGCGCGAACACCTCGTCGGCCGAGTCCCGGTCGATCCGGCCGCCGGCCGTCCGCCTGAGCTCGTCCACCGGCAGGCCGCCCTCGGCCTCCAGTTCCTTGGCGAGGTGCTGGGCCCGGCGGGCGAAGCGGGTGTTCTTCCAGAGGAACCAGCCGCCGACGCAGGGCAGCAGGAACGCTATGGCGCCCATGCCCATGGCGAGCGGCTCGCCGGTGAGCAGGAGCAGGACCCCCTCCATCGCCACCACGCCGAAGACGAGCACCAGCACGGTGGCGAGGAAGAAGTACGTGATCTTTCCGCCCATGGCCGTCAGCCCAGGTCCAGGAAGTGTTCCAGGCCGAAGGTGAGGCCGGGAACGTCGACGACACGGCGGGCGCCCAGCAGGATGCCCGGCATGAAGCTGGAGTGGTGCAGGGAGTCGTGGCGGACGGTGAGCGTCTCGCCCTCGCCGCCGAGCAGCACCTCCTGGTGGGCCAGCAGGCCCCGGAGCCGTACGGCGTGCACGGGGACACCGTCCACGTCCGCGCCGCGCGCGCCGTCCAGCGCGGTCTGGGTCGCGTCGGGCTGGGCGCCGAGGCCGGCCTCGGCGCGTGCCGCCGCGATCAGCTGCGCGGTGCGGGTCGCCGTGCCGCTGGGGGCGTCGACCTTGTTCGGGTGGTGCAGTTCGACGACCTCGACGGACTCGAAGTACGGGGCCGCGAGCTGGGCGAACCTCATGGTCAGGACCGCGCCGATGGAGAAGTTCGGGGCGATCAGGACGCCGGTCCGCGGAGAGCCGTCGAGCCACGTCCGCAGCTGCGCGAGGCGGTCCTCGGTCCAGCCGGTGGTGCCCACGACCGCGTGGATGCCGTGGCGCACGCAGAAGTCGAGGTTGCCCATCACCGAGGCGGGGGTGGTCAGCTCGACCGCGACCTCGGCGCCCGTCTCGGCGAGCGTCTCCAGCTTGTCGCCACGGCCGAGGGCCGCGACCAGTTCCATGTCCTCGGCGGCCTCGACGGCGCGTACCGCCTCGGATCCGATGCGGCCCTGGGCTCCGAGGACCGCCACACGCAGCTTGCTCATTGCTCTGAACTCTCTCTAGGAGACGGATTCGTGCAGGCGTGCCGCCTGCTTGTCCTTCAGCGGCCCGATGACCGACAGCGAGGGGCGCCGGCCGAGCACGTCGCGGGCGACCTCCCGGACCTCGTCCGGGGTGACCGCGGCGATCCGGGCGAGCATGTCGTCGACCGACATCTGCGTGCCCCAGCACAGCTCGCTCTTGCCGATGCGGTTCATCAGGGCGCCGGTGTCCTCCAGGCCGAGGACGGTCGAGCCGGAGAGCTGCCCGATGGCGCGGGCGATCTCGTCGTCGGACAGTCCATCGGAAGCCACCTTGTCGAGCTCGTCCCGGCAGATCCCGAGCACGTCGTGGATCTGGTTGGGGCGGCAGCCCGCGTACACGCCGAAGAGGCCGCAGTCGGCGAAGCCGGACGTGTACGAGTACACGCTGTACGCCAGGCCGCGCTTCTCGCGCACCTCCTGGAACAGGCGCGAGGACATGCCGCCGCCGAGCGCGGTGTTCAGGACGCCCAGCGCCCAGCGGCGCTCGTCCGTGCGCGCCAGTCCCGGCATGCCGAGGACGACGTGTGCCTGCTCGCTCTTGCGGCCGAGGACCTCGACCCGGCCCGCGGTGCGGATGGTGCGCAGGCCGTCGCGGGGGGCGACCGGGCGGGCGTCGGTACGGCCGAGGGCGCCGGCCTTCTCGAAGGCGCCGCGGACCTGGCGTACGACCGTGGCGTGGTCGATGTTGCCCGCGGCGGCGACGACCAGATGGGTCGGGTCGTAGTGCTTCCTGTAGAAGCGGGCGATCCGGTCGCGGTCGAGGGCGTTGATCGTGTCGACGGTGCCGAGCACCGGGCGGCCCAGCGGGGTGTCGCCGAACATGGTGTGCGCGAACAGGTCGTGCACGACGTCGCCCGGGTCGTCCTCGGTCATGGCGATCTCTTCGAGGATGACGCCGCGTTCCGCGTCGACGTCGCTCTCCAGGATCAGTGAGCCGGTGAGCATGTCGCAGACGACGTCGATCGCCAGCGGCAGGTCCGTGTCGAGGACCCGCGCGTAGTAGCAGGTGAACTCCTTCGCGGTGAAGGCGTTCATCTCGCCGCCGACCGCGTCGAGCGCGGCGGAGATGTCGAGTGCGCTGCGCCGGTTGGTGCCCTTGAAGAGGAGGTGCTCCAGGTAGTGCGTGGCGCCGTTGAGGGCGGGGGTCTCGTCACGGGAGCCGACGTGCGCCCAGATTCCGAAGGTGGCGGAGCGCACGGAGGGCAGGGTCTCGGTGACGATCCGGAGGCCGCCGGGGAGGGTCGTGCGCCGGACCGTGCCGATGCCGTCCTTGCCCGGGAGAAGCGTTTGGGTACGGGCGACGGCCCGCCCCTCCGAAGAGGTGCGGGCCGTCGTCACGGAACTACGGGACGTCACTGGTCGGCGTCGTCCTTCTGGTCGGTGCCCTCGGCGGCACCCTCCTCGTCCGCGATCACGGGGATCAGGGAGAGCTTGCCGCGCTGGTCGATCTCGGCGATCTCGACCTGCACCTTGGAACCGACCGCGAGCACGTCCTCGACGTTCTCCACGCGCTTGCCACCGGCGAGCTTGCGGATCTGCGAGATGTGCAGCAGGCCGTCCTTGCCCGGGAGCAGGGACACGAACGCACCGAAGGTGGTGGTCTTGACGACCGTACCCAGGTAGCGCTCGCCGACCTCCGGCATGGTCGGGTTGGCGATGCCGTTGATCGTGGCGCGGGCGGCCTCGGCCTGCGAGCCCTGGGCGGCACCGATGTAGATGGTGCCGTCGTCCTCGATCGTGATGTCGGCGCCGGTGTCCTCCTGGATCTGGTTGATCATCTTGCCCTTGGGGCCGATGACCTCACCGATCTTGTCCACCGGGATCTTGACGGTGATGATGCGCGGCGCGTTCGGGGACATCTCGTCCGGAACGTCGATCGCCTCGTTCATCACGTCGAGGATGTGCAGACGCGCGTCACGGGCCTGCTTCAGCGCGGCGGCCAGGACCGAGGCGGGGATGCCGTCGAGCTTGGTGTCGAGCTGGAGCGCGGTGACGAAGGTCTTCGTGCCGGCGACCTTGAAGTCCATGTCGCCGAACGCGTCCTCGGCGCCGAGGATGTCGGTGAGGGCGACGTAGTGCGTCTTGCCGTCGATCTCCTCGGAGATCAGGCCCATGGCGATACCGGCGACGGGGGCCTTGAGCGGCACACCGGCGTTCAGCAGCGACATGGTGGAGGCGCAGACCGAGCCCATGGACGTCGAGCCGTTGGAGCCGAGAGCCTCGGACACCTGGCGGATCGCGTAGGGGAACTCCTCGCGCGTCGGCAGCACCGGCACGATGGCGCGCTCGGCGAGCGCGCCGTGGCCGATCTCGCGGCGCTTGGGCGAGCCCACGCGGCCGGTCTCACCGACGGAGTACGGCGGGAAGTTGTAGTTGTGCATGTAGCGCTTGCGGGTCACCGGGGAGAGGGTGTCCAGCTGCTGCTCCATACGGAGCATGTTGAGGGTGGTGACGCCCAGGATCTGGGTCTCGCCACGCTCGAACAGCGCCGAGCCGTGCACGCGCGGGATGGCCTCGACCTCGGCGGCGAGCGTACGGATGTCCGTGATGCCGCGGCCGTCGATGCGGACCTTGTCCTTGATGATCCGCTCGCGGACCAGCTTCTTGGTCAGCGCGCGGTAGGCACCGGAGATCTCCTTCTCCCGGCCTTCGAAGGCCGGGAGGAGCTTCTCGGCGGCGAGCTCCTTGATGCGGTCGAGCTCGGTCTCGCGCTCCTGCTTGCCGGCGATGGTGAGCGCCTGGGCGAGCTCGCTCTTGACCGCGGCGGAGAGCGCCTCCAGGACGTCGTCCTGGTAGTCGAGGAAGACCGGGAACTCGCCGGTCGGCTTGGCGGCCTTGGCGGCGAGGTCCGACTGGGCCTTGCACAGGACCTTGATGAACGGCTTCGCGGCCTCGAGACCGGCGGCGACGACCTCCTCGGTCGGCGCCTCGGCGCCGCCCTTGACGAGCTCGATCGTCTTCTCGGTGGCCTCGGCCTCGACCATCATGATCGCGACGTCGCCGTCCTCCAGGACGCGACCGGCGACGACCATGTCGAAGACGGCGTCCTCGAGCTCGGTGTGCGTCGGGAACGCGACCCACTGGCCCTTGATCAGCGCGACACGGGTGCCGCCGATCGGGCCGGAGAAGGGCAGGCCGGCCAGCTGCGTGGAGCAGGAGGCGGCGTTGATCGCGATCACGTCGTAGAGGTGATCGGGGTTGAGCGCCATGATCGTCTCGACGATCTGGATCTCGTTGCGCAGGCCCTTGGCGAAGGACGGGCGCAGCGGCCGGTCGATCAGGCGACAGGTGAGGATCGCGTCCTCGGAGGGGCGGCCTTCCCGGCGGAAGAAGGAGCCGGGGATCTTGCCGGCCGCGTACATCCGCTCCTCGACGTCCACCGTCAGGGGGAAGAAGTCGAGCTGGTCCTTGGGGCGCTTGGACGCGGTGGTGGCCGAGAGGACCATCGTGTCGTCGTCCAGGTAGGCCACGGCGGAGCCGGCGGCCTGCTTGGCCAGGCGGCCCGTCTCGAAGCGGATGGTGCGGGTGCCGAAGGTGCCGTTGTCGATGACGGCCTCGGCGTAGTGGGTCTCGTTCTCCACTAGCAGTTTCTCCTACGTGTTCGTCTTTGCGTCCGGGGCCCGTGTGGCCGGGGACGGTGTGAGGAGAAGCCCGCCTTCGGTGCGGGCCGGTCTTCGATCGAAGCACCCGGGGTTGAGGGGTCCGGGAGCCACTACCGAGGACCGGCGGCGGGCCGGCGGCTTCTCGCTCGTGAATGTGGCGTTGTGCGACCAGACTAAGTGCCGGTCGGCACATTGCGCACGTACAGCAAAGGGAGCGGCCCCCTATTCGTGGGAACCGCTCCCTTCACGGCGTCTTACTTGGCACCGCCGGCAGCGCCGCGGCGGATGCCCAGGCGGTCGACCAGCGCACGGAAGCGCTGGATGTCCTTCTTGGCCAGGTACTGCAGCAGGCGGCGACGCTGGCCGACCAGGATCAGCAGACCACGACGGGAGTGGTGGTCGTGCTTGTGCTGCTTGAGGTGCTCGGTGAGGTCCGAGATACGGCGGGAGAGCATCGCGACCTGCACCTCGGGGGAGCCGGTGTCGCCCTCCTTCTGGCCGAACTCGGCGAAAATCTGCTTCTTCGTAGCGGCGTCGAGAGACACTCGGTACTCCTCTGGTGTTCGTGCGCCCACGAGTGCCCCTGGTCTTGGTCTCAGGGGAGCTTCCGTGACTCGGAGGCGAAGGTCCGATGAGCGCAGCTTCCAGAGGATCCGGGATCCTGGGATCCGAGGATCAGGTGGATTCCGGGTGGTTCCGGGAGCGCGTACACAAACGGCCGTCACACAGCGTACCAGCTCGCGGGAGCGCCGTTACTTGCCGGTGAGCGAGCGGGCCGCCATGAAGACGTCCAGGACCGCGAGGCAGAGCGGGACGAGGGCGAGCAGGACGAAGCCCTCGGCGAGGTCGAGGAGCCGGCCCCAGAAGGGCGAGAGGCCCTTGCGCGGGATGATCAGGCCGATCGCGGTGACGAGGGCGGCACCGGCGGCGACGGCCGCGGTGAGCCAGATCGTGCGGATGTCCAGGCCGCCGCGGTCCCCGTACATCAGGAGGTCCTTGACCAGGTCGGCCGGCGGGTTCAGGGAGAGGCCGAGGATCAGCAGCGCGATCGCGGCGATGCCGGCGACCAGGACGCAGGCGACCTGCGAGGTGTAGCGGAAGAGGCGGGCGCGCAGCAGCATCGCGAGGCCGGCCGCGAAGGCCAGCAGCTGGCCCCAGACGTTGCCGGCGAAGCCGAGGACGGCGGCGGAGCCGACGACGACGGCCGCGCAGCCGCCGACGAGGCCGAGGAGCATCTCGTGGCCCCGGCGGGCCTGGAGCGCGATGCGCTCGCCGTCGACGGGCTGGACCTCGTCGGGGAGGGACTGCCCGGGTTCGGCGTGGAACTCCTCGTCGGTGGCGCTCCGCGGGGAGGCGTAGCCGATGGGGAGGCGGGCGAAGCGGGCCGACAGGCCGGGCAGGAAGGCGACCAGTCCGATGGCGACGGGGGCGCAGACGGCGGCGGTCTCGGTGGCGGACGACTCGGACAGGATCGCGAGGAAGGTGGCGAGGGTGCCGACGGTGGCCAGGAAGGTCGCGGCCACGAAGGGGGCGTCACCGCTGGGGGTGAGCGCGACCAGGGTGACGGCGGCGACCAGGACGGTCACGCAGCCGAGCAGGAACTGCAGGCGGCCGGGTCCGTCGCCGGCGTCGGGGCCGATGATCCCGGAGCCGGCGATCAGCAGCAGCGGGAGGGCGCCGAGTCCGAGGGCGACGGCGGTGCCGCGGTCCTTGTAGACGCGGGCGCGGACGCCGGCGAAGGCGGTGAGCAGCGCGCCGACGGCGCCGGCGACGACGCCGGGCAGGCTGTGCATGTCGTGGTGCACCGGGTCGGCGAACCAGAGCACGAAGCCCATCAGGACGAGGAGCAGCACTCCGGCGACCAGTCCGGCGCCGCGCAGCAGGTCGTCGCTCCACAGGTGCCGGTCACGGGTGACGGCGGAGGCGACGGCGTCGGAGACGTCGTCGAAGACGGCGGGCGGCAGCGACTGGGAGAACGGGCGCAGCGAGAGGACCTCGCCGTCGAGCACCTGCTGGGCGGCGAGCGTGCGGGCCCCGTCGAGGACCGAGCCGTCGCGCCGGACGAGGTGGTAGCCGGTCGGGGTGCCGGCGGCCTGGGTCTGCCCCGTGAGCCGCAGGATCTCCGGGTAGACGTCGGCGACCGCGATGTCCTCGGGGAGTGCGACGTCGATGCGGCTGTCCGGCGCCACGACGGTGACGCGGCAGAAGCCGGTCGCTGCGGTCGTACTCACGTGTCTGGACCCCCTGATTCGCGGTTGCGCACACTGCGGCGCCACCCTACCGGGCACAACCCCCGGTCGCTGCAAGTAGGATCGCCACTCTCGCGGGGGAGGCCGTCGTTGATGGGGGCGCCGGTGCGGAAGCTCCCCTCAAGAGGTCCGCCCGCAACGAGGGATTGATGCTCCGGTGAGCCAGATCGTCGTCAAACGACCGCCGAGGTCCCTTCCTCCGGAAGTGCCCGGTGAGGAACTGGTCCTGGAGTCGCCGCCCGAACTCCCGCGGGGGCAGCAGGAAGGCATGCTGATGCAGCTCCTTCCGATGCTCGGCATGGGCTCCTCGGTGGTGTTCTTCTTCATGCCGGGAGCGCATCCGTTCATGCGCATCATGGGCATCCTGATGCTGGTCTCGACGGTCGGCATGGTCATCGCCCAGCTCGTGCGGTTCCGGAAGGGTACGCAGGGGCAAATTGCCGATGTCCGGCGCGACTACCTCAAATACCTCGCCCAGACGCGGCGTACGGTGCGGCGCACGGCGCGCCGGCAGCGGGACGCCCAGCTCTATCTGCACCCCGCCCCCGAGCAGTTGTGGTCCGTGGTGGCCGAGGGCTCGCGGGTGTGGGAACGCCGGGTGGGCGACAACGACTTCGGGCAGGTGCGGATCGGCCTCGGCACGCAGCAGCTGGCGACGCCGCTGGTGGCGCCGGACACCGCGCCGGTGGACGAGCTGGAGCCGCTCTGCGCGGGCGCGATGCAGCAGTTCCTGGCCGTGCACGGCTCGTTGGACGGACTGCCGATGGCCGTCTCCATGCGGGCCTTCTACCACGTGACGGTCTCCGGTGACCCGGAGGCGGCGCAGGCCGCGGCGCGCGGTCTGGTCTCCCAGCTGGTGACGCTGCACTCCCCCGACGACCTGATGCTCGCGGTGGTGGCCGCGCGGAACGCGCAGGAACGCTGGGACTGGACGAAGTGGCTGCCGCACACGCAGGTCGCCGCGCAGGTCGACGGGGCGGGCACGAAGCGGCTGTTCGGCGACGACCTGGGCGAGCTGGAGCAGATGGTCCGCTCGCGCCTGGACGGGCGTCCGCGGTTCAGCCGCGACAACCAGCCGGTGCTGGACCAGCCGCATGTCGTCGTCGTCCTCGACGGCGGGATGGTGCCGCCGGACTCGCTGCTGGCGGCGCCGGAGGGCCTGCAGGGCGTGACCATCGTCGAGGTGGTGTCCGGTGAGCTCGACGAACCGCGCGGCGGGCTGTCCGTCGTGGTGCGGCCGGGCCGGCTGCGCCTGGAGTCGGGCGGCGGCTACGCGTACGAGGGGGTGCCGGACGGGATCTCGCTGCCGGCCGCCGAGGCGCTGGCGCGTCAGCTCGCCCCGCTGCGGATGGGCGGCGGGGACGACGACGAACCGCTGCTCGCCAACCTGGACTTCACGGATCTGCTGAACCTCGGCGACGCGGGTTCGGTGGACGTCGCGCGGACCTGGCGGCCCCGCTCGGTGGCCGAGCGGCTGCGGGTGCCGATCGGTGTCGGCGAGGACGGCCAGCCGGTCATGCTGGACCTCAAGGAGGCCGCGCAGGAGGGCATGGGCCCGCACGGCCTGTGCGTGGGCGCGACGGGTTCCGGCAAGTCGGAGCTGCTGCGCACGCTGGTCCTGGGTCTGGCGGTGACGCACTCCTCGGAGACGCTGAACTTCGTCCTCGCGGACTTCAAGGGCGGTGCGACGTTCGCGGGCATGTCCCAGATGCCGCACGTCGCCGCGGTCATCACCAACCTGTCCGACGACCTGACGCTGGTCGACCGCATGGGCGACGCGATCCGCGGTGAGCTGCAGCGCCGTCAGGAGCTGCTGCGCTCGGCGGGCAACTACGCCAACATCCACGACTACGAGAAGGCGCGGGCGGCGGGCGCTCCGCTGGAGCCGCTTGCCTCGCTGGTCCTGGTCATCGACGAGTTCTCCGAACTCCTCACCGCCAAGCCCGACTTCATCGACATGTTCATCCAGATCGGCCGTATCGGCCGGTCGCTGGGTGTCCATCTGCTGCTGGCCTCGCAGCGTCTGGAGGAGGGCAAGCTCCGCGGCCTCGACACGTACCTGTCGTACCGGATCGGTCTGCGGACGTTCTCGGCGGCTGAGTCGCGTACGGCGATCGGCGTCCCGGACGCCTACCACCTGCCGTCGGTGCCGGGTTCGGGCTATCTGAAGTTCGGCACGGACGAGATGACCCGCTTCAAGGCGGCGTACGTCTCGGGCACGTACCGGACGGGCGGGCCGCGGCTCGCGGCCGGGCAGCTGCCGATCGAGCGGCGCCCCGCGCTCTTCACGGCCTCTCCGGTGCCGGTGGTGTACGCGGCGCCCGACCCGGCGTACCTGACGGCGCAGCGCGAGGAGGAGGACGAGGCGCTCGCGGACACCGTCCTCGACGTGATCGTGCGCCGGCTGGAGGGGCAGGGCGTGCCGGCCCACCAGGTGTGGCTGCCGCCGCTGGACCAGGCGCCCTCGCTGGACCAGCTGCTGCCGGGGCTCGCGCAGACCGCGGACCGGGGTCTGACGGCGACGGAGTACACGCGGCCGGGCGGTCTGACGGTGCCGCTGGGCCTCATCGACAAGCCCTTCGAGCAGCGGCGCGAGGTGCTGTACCGGGACTTCTCCGGTGCGGCGGGCCACATGATGGTGGTCGGCGGTCCGCAGTCGGGCAAGTCGACGCTGATGCGCACGCTGGTCTCGTCGTTCGCGCTGACCCACACCCCGGCCGAGGTGCAGTTCTACGTACTGGACTTCGGTGGCGGCGGCATGGTGTCGCTGGCCGACCTGCCGCACGTCGGCGGGGTCGCGTCCCGGCTGGACCCGGAGCGGGTGCGGCGGACGGTCGCCGAGGTGCTCGGCGTGCTGAACCGGCGCGAGGAGTTCTTCCGGTCGAACAACATCGACTCGATCGCGACCTACCGGCGCAAGCGCGCCGCGGGTGAACTGCCCGGCGAGGCCTGGGGAGACGTCTTCCTGGTCGTCGACGGCTGGGGCGGCTTCCGCAACGACTACGACATGCTGGAGCCGGTCGTCTCGGACATCGCGGCTCGGGGTCTCGGCTACGGCATCCACGTGGTGATCACCGCGGCCCGGTACATGGAGGTGCGGGCCGCGCTGAAGGACCAGATGCTCGGCCGGCTGGAGCTGCGGCTCGGCGACGTCATGGACTCCGAGTTCGACCGCAAGGTGGCGGCCAACGTGCCGGCGGGTGTCCCGGGTCGCGGTCAGGTGCCGGAGAAGCTGCACTTCATGGGCGCGCTGCCGCGGATCGACGGGTCGAGTTCGGCGGGCGACCTGTCGGACGGCACGGCGGCGTTCGTGCAGGCGGCGAAGAGCTCCTGGGCGGGCGCCCCGGCCCCGGCCGTGCGGCTGCTGCCGCGGCGGCTGCCGGCGGAGCAGCTGCCGAAGGGCTTCGAGTACCCGCAGCACGGCATCGCGATCGGCATCGACGAGACGAACCTGGAGCCGGTGTTCGTCGACTTCGAGACGGATCCGTTCTTCCTGATCTTCGGCGAGAGCGAGTCCGGTAAGACGGCGCTGCTCCGGCTGATCGCGAAGCAGCTGTGCGAGCGGTACACGCCGGAGCAGGCGCGGATCGTGGTCGGCGACTACCGGCGCACGATGCTGGAGGCGGTCGCGCCCTCGCACCTGCTGGAGTACGCGCCGATGGCGTCCGCCATGCAGATGCACATGGACGCGATCAACACGGTGATGACGAAGCGGGCTCCGAAGCCGGACATCACCCCGCAGCAGCTGCGGGACCGCAGCTGGTGGACGGGTCCTCAGCTGTTCGTGCTGGTCGACGACTTCGAGCTGGTCGCGACGAACTCGACGAACCCGCTCCAGGTGCTGGTGGAGAACCTGCCGTTCGCGCGGGACGTGGGTATCCGCTTCATCGTGGCGCGCAGCGCGGCGGGCGCGTCGCGGGCGATGTACGAGCCCTTCATGCAGCGCGCGAAGGAGCTGGGCGCGCAGGGCGTCCTCCTCTCCGGCGACCCGAGCGAGGGCGACATCCTGGGCAACGTCCGTGCCCGGCCGATGCCTCCGGGCCGCGGCACCTTCGTCTCCCGCAAGCGGGGTACGCCGCTGGTGCAGCTGGGCTGGCTGCCGGACCGGACGTAGCGGGCCGCGCCGGCGGGGACCCCGAGGGGGCCCTGCCGGCGGATCGTGCGAGGGCCGGGGGACGGGCGCCGTGGCTGGCGGCCCGTCCCCCGGCCCTCGGTGCGTCGGGCCCTCGCGCCTCGGGTCCTCGGTGCCGAACCGTTCGCGCGTACGGCCGCCGGCGATAAGCGGAAGGGCCCGTTCGAGTGATCTGTCGGCGCGGGACCGTTGCCCTAGGCTGGCGGACGCAGCTCGTCCGTACGACCGCGAAGGGACCCGCCATGGCCGACGCCGGCGAGAAGGAACGTCAGAAGGAAGCGCTGTACGCGCTCGACATCTCCGGGGTCGAGTGGCTGGGCGCGCCCGGGACGAGTCCGGACGAGGAGCGCGTCGAGATCGCGCACCTGCCGGAGGGGGCCGTGGCCATGCGGTCGTCGCTCGACAAGGAGACCGTGCTGCGGTACACGAAGGCCGAGTGGGACGCCTTCGTCCTGGGCGCCCGGGACGGGGAGTTCGACCTCACGTAGGCCCCTTCGGAAGCCTTTCCGCGGCGGACATGCGTGAGGGGGTGGACCGCCGGAACGGGCCACCCCCTCACGCGGGGACGCGTGATCTCATCCCATGTTCATGCGGAACCGGGCCGCGTTGCCCTTGTCGGTGTCCCGGTAACCGATGACGGACTCGTCGAGCAGCTGCGCGATGCGCATGAGGTCCTGGTTCATGCCCGACATGTCACGGGTGAGGCGGTCCTGGCTCTCGCGGTACGCGGTCTTGGCCTCACCGTCCCAGTTGGAGGCGACGCGGTTGACCTCGGTCATGAGGTCCTCCAGCTTCTGGGTGAGCTGGGTGGAGGTGAGGCGGACGTCGCCCGCCGCCTGCGTCACGGTGTCGTAATTGACGGCAGTCGTCATGTTCTTGGCTCCTGAGGTGAGAGAGACGAGGAAGGAGAGTGGCCGGGCCCGGAGCCTCAGGCCATGCCGAGGATGGCGCTCTGACCCTGGCTGGTGTCGTCCATCTTGCGGAAGCCGCGGATGCGGTCCTCCTCCTCGCGCGTGAAGCCGTCGGCGCTCATGCGCATGACCTCTTCGAGCTTGATGAGCTCGACGCGCATGTTCTTCAGGCGCAGGTTGAGGTCGTTCTGGACCCGGTCGTACTCCTTGCTGGCCGCACCCTGCCAGCCCGCCTGGATGCGGTCCACGACGCCGTTGAGCGAGGTGATGCGAGACTGCAGCTCGTCGTGGAAGTCCTGGATCCGGCCGGCGAGCTTGGTCTGTTCGGCACTGGTTACGTTCAGGTCTTTCGACATCTTGCCCCTTCTTCCTTCGGTGACGTCGACGGTCGCTGCCGTCGGGCCTTCCGATGCTGATTCGGACGGGAATCTCTTGATGCCGCCCCCGTGCTGGGTCACTGCACTGTCGTGCACCACCCGACGGTCACTCTAGCCAGTTGATACGACAGTTCCAACTGCAAAGTACCGAACCGGTACTTGGTGATTCGGTTCATCGGGCGACTCCGTGACGGCGCCTGCTGTCGCGGATCACGATGGCGGTCGTGGCGACCACCGCCACCAGCACACCACCGATGCCGAGGGCGTAGGTGGCGAGTCGTTCGGTCCGCTCCTGCGGCGTCTCCGTCAGGGCCAGATGGGCCGGTTCGGGCGCGGGCGCTTTGGGCGGGCCGGGGTCGGGGACGGGCTGCGACTGCCGCTCGGCTCCGTCGGCGAGCGCGCGGACCGGATCGACGACGCCCCAACCCACGTGATTGTCACGGCCGTTGACGGACCGCACCGCGGTCTGCTCGATACGGGCCACGATCTCGGCGGCCGTCCAGTCCTTGTACTTGGCGCGCAGCAGGGCGGCGACACCGGCGACGTACGGGGCCGAGAAGCTGGTGCCGTTGTCGACGCACTGGCCGCCGCCGGGCACGGTGGACACCATGTCGACACCGGGCGCCGCGACGCCCACGAACGTGCCGGACTGGGAGAACGCGGCGCGTTCGTTGTTGCGGTCGGAGGACGCGACGGCGAGCACCCCGGGGAAGGCGGCGGGGTACGTGTTCTTCAGTTTGCCGTCCATGCCGTCGTTGCCCGCGGAGGCGACGACCACGACCTCCTTGGCGAGGGCCCTGGCCACCGCCTTGGCCATCGAGGAGTCGGCGCTCAGCGGCTGCGTGGTGTCCTGGGAGATGTTGATGACCTGGGCGCCCTTGGCGACCGCGTGGTCGATCGCCTGGGCCATCGTGTCGGACTTGCCGCTGTTCTTCTCGTCGTTCTGGCGGATCGGGATGATCGTCGCCTCGGGCGCGAGCCCGACGAAGCCGGTGCCCGGGCGCGGGCGGGCGGCGATGATCCCCGCGACCTTCGTGCCGTGGCCGACCTCGTCGACCGTGCCGTCGGTCTTGCCGCGCTTCTCGTCACCCGGCCCCGGGTTGTCCTTGTCGGGCTTGAGGTAGTCCTTGCCCGCCTTCGCGTCCACCGCGGTCTTCAGCTGCGGGTTGACGTCGTCGACGCCGGTGTCGATGACGGCGACGCGGACGCCCTTGCCCTTGGTGTCCTGCCAGAGCTCGTCCAGGAGCACCCGCTGGAGCGACCAGGGGATGCCCTCGATCTGCTTCTTCATCGGGAAGGTGCACTCGCCGCTGCCGTCGAGCCCGCCCACGGCCGGGCCGGCCGCGCCGTCGCCCGGGCCGCCGGCGGCGTACGCGGGCTGGGGCATCGCGAGGAGGCCCGTCAGGGCCGTGGCGGCGAGCAGGGCCGCGCCTCGGTACGTCGTCACCCGTGCCACCCCCTCAGGAACCCTGCGGCTGACGCGCGCTGTTGGTGTCCAGTCTCGGCCCCTTGGACAGGAACTCCGACCAGGTGATCGGGACGAGGACCGGCGTCACCTTCTCGTAGCCGAGACGACTCTGCGCCTCGCTCGGTTCCGGGCGGCCGTCGGTCTGCTTGTTCTCCCCGGCACCGATGTCGGAGTGCGCGGCGTCGCTGTCGCCGTTCGCCTGGACCGCGTAGCGCAGTCCGGTGTCGGTCACGAGGAACAGCGAGCCGTCCGGCTTGGTCTGGTTGCCCTGCACCTGGGTGTAGAGCAGGCCGCTGCCGGGCGTGACGTAGGTGCTGGTGCCGCCGGCGGTGATCTCGGCCGGGTACTTCGTGCCGGCCCAGGTGGTCAGGGTGGTGCGGCCCTTGTCGTCGACCTTGTTGAGCACGCTGCACACGGTGTCGCGGGCACCGTCGCCCGTCGCCGCGTTGACCTGGGTCGACTTGCGGGTGGGCCAGCGCCGTTCGGCCCCGAACGTGCCGGAGTCGGGCGTGAAGGACGCCGCGTCGACCGTGGTGGCCTTGCCGTCCATGTCCAGGGTGTCGGTCTGCGGGGAGTTGATGAGCAGCCAGGCGGTGAAGTCGGACACCGGCTGCACCTTGCCCGGCAGGACGACGTAGTGCTGCGGTCCGGAACCGGTCTGGGCGAGCAGGACCATGCCGACCCGGTCCTCGGTCTGGCTCAGTCCGTTCCCGCCCGCGCCGCCGATCCCGGCGGCGGTGCCGACCTGGCCGGGGATCTGCGGGAACTCGACGGGACTGCCGGTGTGCAGGGTGGCGAGCCAGTCGTCGGTGACCTGCTGCGGTTCCTTGTTGAGGCCGACGAGCGCGGTGGTGAGACCGGCCGACTGGGCCGGGTCGCCGGGCACCGCGTACTTCGTCCCGGTGTGGTCGACGAGGTAGCGGGCGTTGTCCTTCTGCCCCTTGACGTACAGGATCTGCCCGTCGCCGAGCTTCTCGCCCTTGCCCTCGGTGCGCTTGAAGTCCCGTTCGGCGAAGACGAAGGTCGCCTTCTGGACGCTGGATCCCTTGCCGCCGCCGGGCTGTTCGCACACCGCCCAGCGCTTGGCCCGGCCGGCCTCGTCGGCGCCGGGGAGACGGTCGGGCGCGTACGGGATGCCGAGGATCGGGCCGCGCGGCGGGTTGCCCCCGTCGAGCACCTTGTCGTCGACCTGGATGACGGCGAACTCCTGCGGGGTGAGCAGGAGCCGGGCGGACGCGAGGTTGAGGACGGGGTGGAGCAGCGTCTTCTTGCCGCTGCCCTTGCCGGTGGTGAGCACGACGTACCGGGTCGTCGACTGCTTGCCCACGATCACCTTGGTGCCGGGCTTGTCCCAGCCCTTGGGCGCCTTGGGGCTGAACATGCCCCAGGCGCCGAAGCCGGCGAGCACCAGTGCGCCGACGATGAGGCCCGGCACGACCGCGCGCAGCGGCCTCGGCGCCCCCTCCTCCGTACCCGAGGGAGAGGGTTGGAGAAATGCGGCCACCGTGCGCTTCTTCGCAAAGGTGTACGCGTTGAGCTCGTCCCGCCGTGATGCCATGAGTCCCCATTTTCGTCAGGCGCAGTCTTCACCGACGGATCCGGGGAGCATGGCACCCGGGCCCCGGCTGTCGGACCGGCCCCCTACTATGCCTGCTGTCCGACGGTGCTTGTGGGGCGGGTAGGGTGATCCAGCCGCCAAAGCCCTGGCGGGCCAGGGGTGATCGGGACGAATTGGGGGGATTCTCCATGATGGCATCCGCGACGCGGACACGGTCCGCTGCGGGGGCACCCTCCTCCGCGCCTCGGACGCAGCCTTCGACCGACGGTCCGGGGGCTCCGGCATCGGTCTCTCCGCGACTGCAGGCACGACCGGGACACTTCGGATCGTTCCGATTGCAACAACTCGTACTGATTGAGGTCGCGGCCGCGTTGCTGCTCGTGGCCTGGGTCGTGGAGCCGTTGTTGCTGGTCCCCGCCGGTGTGGTCGCGGCGCTGCTCGTCCTGCTGGCCGTCGTGCGCCGGCACCGCCGCTCGATGCCGGAGTGGCTGACCACCTTCCTGGCGCTGCGCGCGCGCACCCGCCGCGCCGCCGCGCTCGTCGTGCCGGAGGGCACGGAGCCGGGCCTGGCACCGGTGGTGGAGTGCGATCCGGCCCTGCGCACCTACGCGTACAGCGACCGGGACCGCCGTCCGGTCGGGATGATCGGCGACGGCACCTTCCTCACCGCGGTCGTGCGCGTCGAGTCCGACGCCACGGCGCTGCGCCCCGACCGCTCGGCCCGGCCGCTGCCCGTCGCGCTCGTCCGGGACACGCTGGAGGTCGACGGCATCCGGCTGGAGTCCGCCCAGATCGTCCAGCACACCCAGCCCGCGCCCGCTCCGCACCTGCCCGCGCAGTCGATGGCGGCCCGCAACTACGCGCCGCTGCAGGCCCAGACGGGGTCGCCGGCGTTGCGCATCACCTGGATCGCGCTGAAGCTCGACCCCGAGCTGTGCCCGGAGGCGGTCGCCGCCCGCGGCGGCGGCATGGAGGGCGCGCAGAAGTGCGTGGTGCGCGCGGCGGACCAGCTGGCCAGCCGGCTGGCCGGAGCGGGCTTCCGGGCGACGGTGCTGACCGAGCAGGAGCTGACGGCGGCGATCGCCACCTCGACCTGCGCGAGCCCGATGGCCATCGCCCAGGCGGGCCGGGGGCAGGCGCAGGCGCGCCGCACCCAGGAGACCGCGCGGACCTGGCGGGTCGACGACCGGCGGCACACGACGTACTGGGTCGGGCGCTGGCCCCAGTTGGGCGGGGCGGGCGGCGGCGCCGGCGCCTCGATGCCGCAGCTGATCGCGCTGCTGACCTCGCTCCCGGCACTGGCGACGACGTTCAGCCTGACCCTGAGCGGCGGCGACCGCCAGGAGGTAACGGTGACCGGCCACGTGCGCATCACCGGCCGGAGCGACGAGGAACTGGTCGCGGCCCGCCACGAACTGGAGCGCGCGGCGCGCGGGGTGAAGACGGGTCTGGTGCGGCTCGACCGCGAACAGGTCCCGGGAATGCTGGCCTCGCTGCCGCTCGGAGGTGCGCGCTGATGTCCTACCCCTCTGCCTCTCCCTCTTCTTCCTACCCGTCGTCCGCCTACCCGCCGCCGGCGCCCGCGCCGTCCTCGCGCGGCACGGGCGGGAGTTCGGCTTCCGGCCGGCGTTCGGGGCGGTCGGCACGGCCGCGGTTCGGCTTCGGGCTCGTGGGCCCGCGCCGCGACCGTCACGCCGTACCGCTCGACCAACTGGGCGCACTGACCCTGCCGGTCGGCGACGACGGCCTGGTCATCGGCGTGGACGCCGAGAGCCGGCCGGCGGTCCTGGGCATCAACCGGCCCACTCCGTACGAGGTCACGCTGATCGGCGGCCTGTGGACGGCCCAGGTCATCGCCCTGCGCGCCGCCGCGACCGGTGCCCGCATCGCGGTGGAGACCGGGCGCACCCAGGCGTGGACCGCTCTCGCGCAGGCAGCCGGGGGCGGCCAGCCGTGTATCACGCTGCACGACGTCGGCCGGGTGCCGCCGCAGGGCGCGTCGGCAGGCAGCCCGGTGGTCGTGGTGCGGGACTGCGGCATGCGTCCGCCGCGCGGCCGGGTCGTGTCCGGTCCCTGGCAGTCGGTGGTGACGCTGCTCCCGTATCTGAGCCCGGTGGCGCCCCGGCTCCT
Organism: Streptomyces sp. JL2001; assembly: GCF_050917515.1. NCBI lineage: Bacteria > Bacillati > Actinomycetota > Actinomycetes > Kitasatosporales > Streptomycetaceae > Streptomyces > Streptomyces sp. JL2001. The sequence continues at coordinate 2,157,892 of NZ_CP169421.1, forward strand.
GGAGAAGTCCTCGCTCGTCGGCGTCCAGCGGGTGTCCCCGGACGAGGCGACGCAGATCGGCCGGATCATGGGACTGCCGCGCGGTGAGTCGGAGGCGCTCTCGACGCTGGCCGACGGCGTGACCCTGTGGTGCACGCCGAGCGACCGGCAGTTCGTGATGACGCAGGCGACCGACGCCGAGACCGGATTGTTGGGCAGCGCGCGCCGCATGGACTGAAGACACGAATGCCTTCAAGTCCGTCCGTTTATGTACCGTTTTGGATCGCCATGGGATCGCCGGGGTGTTCACTCTGCGGCGCGGGTAGGTCACTTGAGGGCGAGACCTGACCCCGGGGGACGGGCGCGGGCGGGCCGACGGCCCTGCCCCACCGACACGGATGGCGATTAGGGTGGGAAGGGCCCGCCCACGACGGCACAAGGGTGCGCGACCACACCAGGAGGCAAAGTGAACGGCGATCGGGACGAGATCCGGGGGGGCTGGAATCCGCCCGTCGACGATCAGTCCGACGCGGATCCCGCCGAGATGACGGGTGAGTTCACCATCGACTACACCCCTCCGGCCTGGTACACGCAGAACGCGTCGGGAGGTTCGGGCACGGCGGGCGCCACCGCCCCGCCGCCGACCGGTGCCCCCGTCGCCGTGCCGGGGCTCCCCGCGGGCAGCGGTTTCGAGCCCAACTGGGCTCCCGCGCCCCAGGCTCCCGCACCCTCCGCGCCGGTGCCTCCCGCGCCCGTTCCGCCGGCGCCGCACGCGCCTCAGGCACCGGCACCTCAGGCACCGCAGGCACCACTGGCTCCCGCGCCGCAGCCGCCCGTCCCGTCGGCGGCCGTACCTCCCACTCCTCCCGTACCGGCACCCGCCCCTCAGGCACCGGCGGCCCCGGAGCCCGTCACCGCGAGCGCGCCCGCCGACGGCGGTTCGCTCGGGGGCGGCGACCTGGAGAGCGGTGCCACCATGCGCTTCTCCCCCGCCGCGCTCCGGCGCGAGATGGCGGAGATCTCCGAGCGCGCCGAGAACGCCCGGTCCGAGACGCCCCCGGCCGCTCCCACGGTGGACGCGCAGACCGGTGACCTGCCCGCTGCCGCCGGCTCCGGCGAAGGCCCGGCCGACGGTGCGGACGGCGCCGCGGGCTCCGGCGCGAACGCCGAACCGGCGGCGGTCCAGGCCGGCTCCGGTGACGTGACCACCCCCTCCGACGACGCCGGCTCCTCCGCGGAGGCCGAGGCCGATGCCGCCGGCGCCGCGGACGCTCCCGAGGCGGCTCGGCCGATGCCCGCGGGCACGACGGACGACGGGTCCGAGGTTCCCGTGGCGGACACCGCGGGCGGCGACCCGGCGCGGCTCGGCCAGGAGCCGACCGACGCTCAGGCCGCCGACGCTCAGGTCGCCGACGAGGCGCCGCAGGACGGAGCGGCTCCGCTCGCGCCGGCCGCGGACGAGACCGCGGCGGCCGAGCCCCCTCAGGACGCCGTGCCGGGCGGGCAGCCCGCCGCGGCGCTGCCGCCCGCCCTGCCCCCGGCCCCCGAGCAGTGGAGCCCCGCCGCCCCGCAGGGCGGTGCCGGGCTGCCCCCGCTGCCGCCGTCCTTCCAGCCGGCCGCTCCCGCCGCCGCTCCGCAGTGGCCGGCGTCCGCGCCGCAGGGCGACCCGTCGGCTCCGCAGCCCGCGCCGCAGCCCGGAGCCGCACCCGCGCCGTGGCCCGCACCCGCGACTCCGGCCGCCGGCGCGCCCGTGCCGCCGCAGGCACCCGGCGGCTACGGCTTCCCGCAGCAGCCCACCGCCGACTCCCCCGCCCCGCAGGGCGGTTACGGGTTCCCGCACCCCGGGCAGCCGGGGCCCGCGCCCGTGCCGCCGCAGGCACCCGGTGGTTACGGCTTCCCGCACCCGGGCGCCCAGCCGCCGGCCGTCCCCGCACAGCCCACCCCCGCCGCCCCGGCGCCGCAGGCCGGCTACGGCTTCCCGCACCCCGGGGCCCAGCCCCCGGCCGTCCCCGTACAGCCCACCCCCGACTCCCCCGCCCCGCAGGGTGGTTACGGCTTCCCGCACCCGGGCGCGCAGCACCCGGGTGCCCAGCCCCCGGCCGTCCCCGGACAGCCCACCCCCGCCGCCCCGGCGCCGCAGCCCGGCTACGGCTTCCCGCACCCGGGCGCGCAGCCCCCGGGTGCCCAGCCCCCGGCGGCCGCCGGACAGCCCGCCCCGGGCTACCAGGCACCCGTGCCGCACCAGGACGTGTCGCAGGCGCCGGTCGATCCGCGGACCGGTGCCGCCTGGCCCACGCCGGTCACGCACGACCAGCGGGAGCGGTCCGTGCCCGGCGCCCCGCTCGGCTACAACGCCGCCGTGGAGCTGTCCTCCGACCGGCTGCTGCGCAACAACAAGCAGAAGGCCAAGTCCAGCCGGACTCCCGGCGCCTCGGCCCGGTTCAAGCTCGGCGGCAAGAAGGAGGAGGCGGAGCGGCAGCGCAAGCTCGACCTGATCCGCACGCCCGTCCTGTCCTGCTACCGGATCGCGGTCATCTCCCTCAAGGGCGGTGTCGGCAAGACCACGACGACGACCGCGCTGGGCTCGACCCTGGCGACCGAGCGGCAGGACAAGATCCTGGCGATCGACGCCAACCCGGACGCCGGCACGCTCGGCCGCCGGGTGCGGCGCGAGACCGGGGCCACCATCCGTGACCTCGTCCAGGCGATCCCGTACCTCAACTCGTACATGGACATCCGGCGCTTCACCTCGCAGGCGCCCAGCGGTCTGGAGATCATCGCCAACGACGTGGACCCGGCCGTGTCGACGACGTTCAACGACGAGGACTACCGGCGGGCGATCGACGTCCTGGGCAAGCAGTACCCGATCATCCTCACCGACTCGGGCACCGGTCTGCTCTACAGCGCGATGCGCGGTGTGCTCGACCTCGCCGACCAGCTGATCATCATCTCGACGCCGTCCGTCGACGGTGCGTCCAGTGCCTCGACCACGCTCGACTGGCTCTCCGCGCACGGGTACGCGGAGCTGGTGCAGCGGTCGATCACGGTCATCTCGGGTGTCCGCGAGACCGGCAAGATGATCAAGGTCGACGACATCGTGCAGCACTTCCAGACGCGCTGCCGGGGGGTCGTCGTGGTGCCGTTCGACGAGCACCTGTCCGCGGGCGCCGAGGTCGACCTCGACATGATGCGTCCGAAGACCCGCGAGGCGTACTTCAACCTGTCGGCGATGGTCGCGGAGGACTTCGCGCGGGCGCAGCAGGCCCAGGGCCTGTGGACCGGCGACGGCCAGGGCGGTCTGCCGCCGCACATGGCCCCGCCGATGCCCGGTCAGCCCCAGCCGTACCCCGGCCAGCCCGGCCAGCCCGGCCAGCAGCCGTACCCGCCGCACTACGGCCAGCCCGGTGTCCCGGGACAGCAGCAGCCGTACGCGCCCCAGGCCCCGCAGCCCGGGCAGCCGTACGGCGCCCCGGGAGGCCACCCGCAGGCCCCGCAGCAGCCGTACCCGCAGCAGCACGGCCAGCCCGGCCAGTACGCCGCTCCGCAGCAGCCGGGGCAGCCCGGAATGCCGCAGGGCTGGCAGCAGCAGCCCGCCCCGCCGCAAGCGGATCAGCAGGCTCCTGTACCGCCCGCCGGATGGCCGCAGCAGCAGCCTCCGCAGGCACCCCCGCAGGCTCCGCCAGCCCCTCAACAGTAAGGCGTCAGAGGACTGGACCAATGAGGCTCCGCATCGGCTCCCCGATGCGGAGCCTCATCGCATTCCCGCAGCCCACAAGGGGTTTGAGTCATCGTTGACGCATGTCGGCCACCGCTGATAGACCTTCGCTTCACCAGTTGGCGCCCCAAGATCCACGACGCGAGGTCACGTCCCATGGTCATGGTCACGAAGGTTCCACCCCGTCCGGTCGCCCCACGCAGACTCGTCCGACTCCTCCTCGCCGCAGGGGTCACCGCCACCACGCTGGCGGCCGTGCCGCAGGCCGCCCAGGCCGCGCCGGCCGCCGAGGGCGACGCCAAGAACGGCGGCAACACGCTCACCGTGGCGGTCTCCCAGAGCATCGACTCGCTGAGCCCGTTCCTCGCCCAGAAGCTCACCTCGACCAGCATCCACCGGTTGGCCTACGAGTACCTGACGAACTACGACCCGAAGGACGCCAAGCCCATCCCGGGCCTGGCGACCTCGTGGACGTCGTCACCGGACAAGCTGACCTGGACCTACACGATCCGCAAGGACTCGAAGTGGTCCGACGGGCAGCAGGCCACCGCCGAGGACGCGGCCTGGACCTTCACCAAGATGATGACGGACGAGAACGCCGCCACCGCCAACGGCAGCTTCACGGCGAACTTCAAGAAGGTCAGCGCACCCGACCCGCAGACGCTGGTCATCGAGCTGAAGAAGCCTCAGGCCACCATGACGGCGCTCGACGTGCCGATCGTGCCCAAGCACGTCTGGGAGAAGGTCGGCGACTTCTCGAAGTTCAACAACGACAAGCAGTTCCCGATCGTCGGCAACGGCCCGTACGTCATCACGGACTTCAAGGTCGACCAGTACATCAAGCTGAAGCCGAACAAGTCCTTCTGGCGCGGCGCACCGAAGTTCGACGAGCTGGTGTTCAAGTACTACAAGGACGGTGACGCGGCCGTCGCCGCGCTGCAGAAGGGCGAGGTGTCCTTCGTACCGAACCTCACGCCCGCTCAGGCCGACGCGCTGAAGACCGCGAAGAACATCAAGGTCAACGACGCCCCCGGCCGGCGCTTCTTCGCGCTCGCCACCAACCCGGGCGCCCGTTCCAAGGACGGCAAGACCTTCGGCAACGGCCACCCGGCGCTGCTCGACCCCGCCGTCCGCAAGGCGCTCTTCCTCGCCGTGGACCGCACCACGATCGTCGACAAGGTCTTCCAGGGCCACGCCGTCGAGGGCGAGGGCTACATCCCGCCGCGCTTCGGCTCCTACTTCTGGAAGCCCGGGGGCGCGCAGAAGCTGGCCTACGACCCCGCCAGGGCCGCGCAGGTCCTCGACCAGGCCGGGTACAAGAAGAACGGCCAGGGCAAGCGCGTCGGCAAGGACGGCAGGCCGCTGGACTTCCGGATCCTGTGTCACGCCACCGACCCGAACGACAAGGCGATCGGCAAGTACCTCCAGGAGTGGTGGGGCGAGCTCGGCATCGGCCTGAAGGTCGAGTGCCTCGACAGCGTCAGCGACCCCTGGCTCAAGGGCGACTACGACCTGGCCTTCGACGGGTGGTCGGTGAACCCCGACCCGGACTACGTGCTGTCGATCCACACCTGCGGCACCCTGCCGGCGACGCCGAAGGACTCCGGCGCCACCGACAACTTCATCTGCGACCAGCAGTTCGACGCGCTGTACGCGCAGCAGGCGGTGGAGTACGACGCCGCCAAGCGGGCGGATCTGGTGAAGCAGATGCAGTCCAGGCTGTACGACACCGGGTACATGAACATCATGGCGTACCCGAACGCCCTCGAGGCGTACCGAACGGACCAGATCAAGTCGATCACGACGATGCCGGAGGCGGCAGGCAACCTGTGGGGCCAGGACGGCTACTGGAGCTGGTGGTCGGCCGTGCCGACGGCCTCGGCCGGCGGTTCCGGCTCGGACGGCGGCTCCTCCACCGGAGTGATCGTGGGCATCGGCGCGGCCGTGGTGGTCGTGGTCGGTCTCGGCGTCCTCCTCGGCCTGCGGCGCCGCTCCACCGCCGACGACCGCGAGTAGTCCGTGACGACGGCAAGCACCCCCGCCGACGTGGCGCGGACCGGACAGGTCCGCGCCACGGACGGCGCCTCTCGCACCGGTACGGCCCTCCACTACCTCCGCTACGTGGCGGGCAAGCTGGGCGGCGCGGCGGTCTCGCTGCTCGCCGTGCTGGTCACCAGCTTCTTCCTGTTCCGGATCATCCCCGGTGACCCGGTCAAGGCGATGACGCACGGCATCCCGACCTCGGCCGAGCAGCTGGCGACCCTGCGCCGGCAGTTCGGGCTCGACCTGCCGCTGTGGCAGCAGTTCGCCGAGTACTGCACCAAGGCGCTGAGCGGCGATCTCGGCACCTCGTACCAGTTCCACGCCCCGGTCGGCGAGCTGATCGCGCAGAAGCTCCCCGCGACCCTGCTGCTGACCGGCGTGGCCGTCCTCGTCTACTCGGCGCTGGGGCTCTGGCTCGGCACCCGCTCCGCCTGGAACCACGGCGGGCTCGGCGACCGGGTGAACACCGGCCTCGCGCTGACCCTGTGGTCCGTGCCGTCGTTCTGGCTGGGCCTGCTGCTGATCATCGTCTTCTCCGTCGGCGTCGGTCCGATCCCGGGCCTCTTCCCGACCGGCGGCATGGAGTCGGGGACCGGCGAGACGGGCTTCGCGTACGCGCTCGACGTCGCCCACCACCTGGTCCTGCCGGTGGTCACCCTGGTCGCCGTCGGCTACGCCCAGACGCTGCTCGTGATGCGTTCCTCGCTGCTGGACGAGATGGGCAGCGACTACCTGACGACGGCCCGGGCCAAGGGACTGCGCGACGACGTCGTCCGGCGCCGGCACGCGGTGCCCAACGCACTCCTGCCGACGGTGACGATGGTCTTCATCAACCTGGGGCACGTGGCGGCCGGCTCGATCCTGGTCGAGACGGTCTTCTCGTGGCCCGGCCTCGGCGGCCTGTTCTACCAGGCGCTCAGCGTGCCCGACCTGCCGCTCGTCCAGGGCCTGTTCGTGGTCTTCGCCGGCGCGATGATCCTGATGAACCTGATCGCCGACCTGCTCTATCCGCTGCTCGACCCCCGGGTGGGCCGATGACGACGACCTCTCTGACGTGGACCCGGCGCAGGAACGCCGTGTCCCGCTTCTGGCGGCAGTACCGCGGCCACCGCGCCGGGCTCTACGGCCTGGCGGGGCTCGCCCTGATCGCCCTGCTGGCGGTCACGGCCCCGCTGACCGTCGGTGCGGACGTGCAGTCGGTGACGAACGCCCCCGGCACCGCGCTGGAGTCGCCGAGCGCGGAGTTCCCGCTCGGCACGGACCAGTTCGGCCGGTCCCTGCTCGGGCTGCTGATCTGGGGCGCGCGGATCTCCCTGCTGGTGGGACTGCTCGCGGCGACGCTGTCGGTCGCCATCGGCACCCTGGTCGGGATCATCGCGGGCCACTACGGCGGCTGGTTCTCCACCGTCGTCATGCGTGTCACCGACTGGTTCCTGGTGATGCCGACGCTCGTCCTCGCGATCGTGCTGGCCACGGTCATGGACCGGTCCATGTGGACGGTGATCCTGGCGATCGGCGTCACCAGCTGGCCGACCACCGCCCGGCTGGTGCGCGCGCAGACGATCGCGGTGGAGTCCCGGCCGTACATCGAACGGGCCACCGCGCTGGGCGGCGGGCACGGGCACGTCATGACCCGGCACGTGCTGCCCAACGTCATGCCACTGGTGCTCGCGCAGACCACGCTGGGCATCTCCACCGCGATCCTCACCGAGGCGACGCTGGCCTTCCTCGGGCTGGGCGACCCGACGGTGGTCTCATGGGGCGGCATGCTCCAGGACGCCCGGGAGGCGGGCGCGGTCTCCTCCGGCCACTGGTGGTACCTGGCCCCGCCCGGCATCGCGATCGCCCTCGTGGCGCTCGCCTTCACGCTGTGCGGACGGGCCATCGAGGCCGTTCTCAACCCGAAGCTGGGGGTGGGGCGTTGAGCCTGCTCGAAGTACGGAATCTGACGGTGACGTACGGCACGGGAGGGTCCGCCGTCCCCGCCGTGCGCGGTGTCGACCTGACCCTGGCGCCGGGACGCAAGCTCGGCGTGGCCGGCGAGTCCGGCTGCGGGAAGTCGACGATGGCGCTGGCGATGCTGCGGCTGCTGCCGCCCACGGCCCGGCTGACCGGCGAGATCCTGCTCGACGGCGAGGACGTGCTGGCGATGAAGTGGGGCCGGCTGCGGGCGGTGCGCTGGGCGGGGGCGTCGATCGTCTTCCAGGGAGCGATGCACTCGCTGAACGCGGTGCAGCGGATCGGCGACCAGATCGCCGAGCCGCTGCTCGTGCACGGGCGGGCGACCCCGGCCGCCGCGCGCACACGGGTCGGCGCGCTCCTGGAACAGGTGGGGCTGCCCGCGTCGCGGGCCCAGGCGTACCCGCACGAGCTCTCGGGCGGGCAGCGGCAGCGGGTGATGATCGCGATGGCCCTTGCCTGCGACCCGCGGTTGATCGTGGCCGACGAGCCGACGACCGCGCTGGACGTGATGATCCAGGCGCAGATCCTGCGGCTGATCGAGCGGCTGGTGGCCGACGAGGACATCAGCCTGCTGATGATCAGCCACGACCTGGCCGTGCTCGCCGAGACCTGCGACCGGCTCGCGGTGATGTACGCGGGCCGGGTGGTCGAAGAGGGCCCGGCGCGGGAGGTGTACGAGGCCGCGCAGCACCCTTACGGGCGGGCGCTGTCCTCGGCCTTCCCCCGGATCGGCGACCCGGCGTCCCGGCGGGCGCCGCGCGGGCTGCCGGGCGATCCGCCGGACCCGGCGGACCTGCCGGCCGGCTGCGCGTTCCACCCGCGCTGTCCGGTGGCGGTGGAGGAGTGCGGCGAGCGGGACCAGGAGCTGCGGGTGGCGGGCGCGGAGCGCCGGGCGGCCTGCGTACACGTCGGGAGCACGTCATGAGCACGGTGGTGTCGGACGCCTCGGCCCCGGAGCCCCCGGAGCCCGTGGGGCCTTCCCCGGAAGCGGACGGGGCTACCGCGGAGAAGAGCGGACCGGGTCCGCGGGCGGGCGCGGACGGGGACCGGGTGACGGGCCCGCTGTTGTCGGCGTCCGGACTGCACGTCACCTTCCCCGGGCGGCGCGGCGCGCCGGCCGCGCGCGCCGTGGACGGGGTGGACCTGGACATCGGCGCGGGCGAGATCGTGGCCCTGGTGGGGGAGTCCGGCTGCGGCAAGACGACGCTGGCGCGCTCGCTGCTCGGGCTGGTGCCGCCGACGTCCGGCGGGATCACCTTCGCCGGCGAGCCGCTGTCGTACACCTCCCGCGCCCTGAAGGCGTACCGGAAGCGGGCCCAGCTCGTCCTCCAGGACCCCAGTGGCTCGCTGAACCCGCGGCACACGGTCTACGAGGCGGTGGCGGAGGGGCTGCGCATCCACGGCTACCAGGGGGACGAGCGGGCGGCCGTGGCCGGGGCGCTGGCGCGCGCCGGTCTGCGCCCGCCGGAGCGCTTCTTCCTGCGCTACCCGCACGAGCTGTCCGGCGGGCAGCGGCAGCGGGTCGTCATCGCGGGCGCCCTGGTGCTGGAGCCCGAACTGATCGTCGCGGACGAGCCGGTGGCCTCGCTGGACGCGTCGGTGCGGGGCGAGATCCTGGCGCTGCTGCTGCGCCTGCGGGACGAACTGGGTCTGTCGGCGCTGGTGGTGACGCACGATCTGGGCCTGGCCTGGAACATCGCGGACCGGGTGGCGGTGATGTACCTGGGGCGGATCGTGGAGACCGGGACCGTGGAGTCGGTCCTGACGTCCCCTCGGCATCCGTACACGCAGGCGCTGTTGTCCGTGCTGCCCGAGTCGGGGACGGAGCCGGTGATCCTGACGGGCGAGCCGCCGGACCCCTCCCGAATCCCGTCCGGCTGCCGGTTCCACGCCCGCTGCCACGTCCTGGCCTCGGGCCGGGCCGCCGCGGTCGCGGACCGTTGCCGGGGCGAGGCCCTGCCGGTCCTGTCCGGTGACGGGACACGCGACGCGGCCTGCCACTGGGCGGCCGCCGGGAGCTGAGCGGGTTCCGGGGAGTCGAGCCGGCCGCCCGCCGCGCACCGGACGGGCGGGGGCCGGTGGCGCCCCGGCCCCGTCGCCCGGAGGGGACGGTTCTTACCGCAGGTCGTAGGCCTCGGTCAGCTCGCGGCACCGCTTGACGTCCGCCGCCATGGCGACGAGCAGGTCGTCCAGGGTGTCGAACTTCAGCATCCCCCGGACGTACGCGAGGAAGTCCACGGCCACGTGCAGGCCGTACAGGTCGAGTCCCTCACGGTCGATGGCGTACGCCTCGACGGTCCGCTCCGTGCCGTTGAACTGGGGGTTCGTGCCGACCGAGATCGCCGCCGGCATCCGCTCGCCGTCGGCCGTCAGCCAGCCTGCGTACACGCCGTCCGCCGGGATCGCCGTGTGCGGCAGGGTCTCGACGTTGGCCGTCGGGAAGCCGAGCTCGCGGCCCCGCTGCGCTCCGCGCACGACCACGCCCTCGACGCGGTGCGGCCGGCCGAGGATCTCGGCGGCACCCGCCATGTCGCCCTCGGAGACCAGCCGGCGGGTGAGCGTGGAGGAGAACGGATCCCCGCCGCCCGCGGTGCCGCTCACGTACAGGTCGATGACCTCGACCTCGTAGTCGTAGGTCGCGCCCAGTTCCGTCAGGAAGGCGACGTTGCCGGCCGCCCGGTGACCGAAGCGGAAGTTCGGGCCCTCGATGACGGCCTTCGCGTGCAGCTTGTCGACCAGGACCTTCACGATGAAGTCCGCCGGGGACAGCTGCGAGAACTCGGCCGTGAAGGGCAGGATCAGCACCGCGTCCACGCCCAGCTCCGCCATGAGCTCCGCCCGCCGGTGGTGCGGGGCGAGCAGCGGCGGGTGGCTGCCGGGCCGCACGACCTCGGAGGGGTGCGGGTCGAAGGTGACGACGACCGCGGGGACGCCCAGCTCGCGGGCGCGCTCCACCGCCCGTCCGATGATCAGCTGGTGCCCGCGGTGCACACCGTCGTAGGAGCCGATGGTGACAACACTGCGCCCCCAGTCCTGGGGGATGTCCTCCAAGCCACGCCAGCGCTGCACTGTGACCGCTCCTCGTCCGCCTGTTCGCCGATTACGCAGGTCTAAGACTGCCATGTCCCCGGCCGTCCGTTCGCATCGGCATGGAACTGCCGGGGCCCGACAGGGTACGGCGGGTGCTCGGGCCGACGAGCAGGGCCCAGTCGTCCGGAGCGGCCGACAGCCAGCCCACCAGCAGCACGCCGAAACGGGGGACTTCGCGCGCGAGCTCGACCAGGCGCCGGTCGAAGCGGGTGGCACCCTGCGGAGTGCGCACCAGGAGCAGCCCGACACTGTGGACGAGGTCCCGGGTGCGGCCTTCCGTGCGGCGCTCGCAGTCGAGGGCGGCGGCGCGCAGCAGGGCGTCGAGGACGGCGGGATCCCGCGTCCGGTCGTACTCGAAGTGGAGGAGTACGTCGAGGAGCTCGCTCCGCAGGAGCCGGGAGGCGCCGGTGCCGGGCGCGGCGAGGACGGGCGCCAGGGCACACCGGACCTCCGCCGGATGGCCCAGGATCAGGCCCGTGACCAGGGGGAAGAGGACGGCTCGGGCGGTGGGGCCGTCCTCGAGGCGGCGGTCGACGAAGGCGGCGACCGGCCCGGCGTTCTCGGGGTGGCGGCCGGCGTGGTCGCGGACGAGGGCGGCGGCCCGGCGGGCGAGGGCGGGCGTGGTGAGGCCGGCGAGGACGCGCAGGACCTCGCCGGCCCGCTCGGCCCCGGCGGTGTCCAGGCGGTCGCGGAAGGCGGCGAGGACCGGCTCGGGGTGGGTGGTGAGGGCGGCGGCGAGCGCCGCCGCCGGGACGGTCGGATCGGCCAGTGCGCGTGCCAGGTGCCGGGGACGGCTGTGCGGGTCGCGGACCAGCAGCCCGAGGGCGGGTCCGTGGAGGGCGGGATCACCGGGCCGGGCGAGCAGGGCGAGCGCGGCGTAGCGCAGGAGCTCGCGGTCGGGTCCGGTCGTGACGTGTCCGGCGACGAGGCTGCCGTACGCCGCGGCCGCCGCGCGCCGCTCCGGGCGGCCGTCGTCGTGCGCCCAGCGGTCGACGGCCCGGGCGACGGCGGCCGGCTCGTCCTCGGCGAGCGCGGCGAGCAGCCCTTCGGCCAGCGGGTGCGCGGTGGCGACGAGTGCCTCGCACAGGTCGTCGGCGGCGAGCCGGCGGTGGGTGTGGAGCAGCGCCTGGGCGGCGGTCGCGACCGTGGCGTGCGGGGCCGCGGGCAGCGCGCGCACGTCGGTGAACCAGCGGCAGAGCGCCGGCTGCACGTCCCGGGGCCGGGCGGCCAGCCGGGCGGCCACGGTGTCCAGGTACCGGGCCGGGCCGGCCGGGCCGCCGGGCGCGGGGTCGGCGGTCACGAGGCGCCGCAGCAGGTCCATCCGCTCGTCCTCGCCGAGGCGCAGCGCCTCCCAGAACGCGGGGTCGAAGGGGGCGAACACTCCGGACGGTCCGGGGGTGGGGGACGGTGTGCCGGACCCGACGGGCGGGACCGCGACGGGGCCGCGCGGCTGCGGGACGGTCGGGGGTTCCGGCCGCCGGCGGCCGATCCGGTCCGCCAGGAGGCGCAGGACCGGCAGGCAGGGCCGGGGGTCGGGCAGTCCGAGCAGGGTCCCGGCCAGCAGACGGGCCGCCCACCACGCCTCGTCGGTGCCGCCGAGGTCGGCGTCCGCGCGGCGGTCCAGGGATTCGGCCAGGGCGGCCAGCCGGGGCACGAGGGCCGCGGTGCCGTCGTCCCGGGCGAGCTGGAGCAGGGCCTGCAGGACCGGGCCGATCCGGTGGCGCGGGACGGGGGCGGCGCACGGGGGCCCGTCCGCGACCGTGGTCCGGTCGCGGTGGACCAGGGTGTGCAGGGCGCCGTCGACGTCGAGGTGCGCGCCCTGGAGACGGTCGGCGAGTTCCTCGTGGCCGAAGCGGTATCCGTCGCCCGCGGGCACGAGGAGGCCCTCGGCCAGGACGGCCGGCGCCCAGCCCGTGCTCCACGGGAAGAGCGTCTCGAAGGACGCGCGGTCGAGCGCGCCCTGCCCGGGGCCGAGGCAGCGGCGGGCGGCCTCGTGGACCTGTCCCGAGACCTTCGCCGCGAGCCGGCGCACGGCGGCGCCGCGCGGGACGGGGTGGCGGGCCGCGGCGATCCGCACCGCGATCCGCAGGCACACCAGGTCGAGGTGTGCGGTGAGGATCTCCGTGCGTCCCGGCCGGCCCGGCACGTCCGCGGGCAGTGCCGCCCGTACCTCGGCGAGCAGCCGCAGCGCGAGCGGGTGCCGGGCGTCCTCGGCGGCGAGATCGGTGTCCGCGAGCCCGTAGCGCTCCCGCGCGGTCCGTGCCTCCTCCTCGGACAGGTCGCCGAGGAGGACGGGGTCGGCGGCGCCGCCGGGCCCGTAGAGCGGCCGGGCCTGTTCCCAGTGCTCCGGCCGGCAGCCGAGCAGCAGCCGGACGCCGTGGGCGCGGAGCCAGCGTTCGGTCCCCCGTGTCCACGCGGCGAGGCGGGCGGCGAGGGCGGGCGGCATCTCCTCCGGGCCGTCGAGGACGACCAGCAGCGGTCGGCCGGCGTCCCGGGCGAGGGCGGCCACGCGCTCGGGGGTGGCGGTCGTGACGTCGCCGCGCGCGCCGGACGCGGCGACGATCCGGCCGGCCCGTTCCAGGGCGCGGCCGACGGCGGCGGCGACGGTGTCGTCGTCGGTGCGCAGGTCGGCGCCCCGCAGCCAGACGGTGGGGGCGGGCTCCGCTCCCCGGGCCCGGTGGGCGCAGTGGGCCGCGAGGGCGGTGGTCCGCCCGCTGCCGGGGACGCCGACGAGGGCGAGGACCGGGGCCGGGGCCGCCGCGAAGGCGGCGAACGCCCGCGTGCAGTCGGCCCGCTCGACGGGTACGGGCCACGGCTGCGGGGTGCCGTCGGCGGTCCGGTGGCCGGGGGCGCCGCCCGCGGCCCCCGCGCCGCCGGCGGTGGCGAGGGCGGTGCAGGTGGCGGTGAGCTCCAGGACGCCCGCCAGGTTCAGGTCGCGTCCGTAGCAGGGGACGGTGGCGGCGTTCTGCCGGAGCAGCGCCGCCAGCGGCCGGGCGGCCGCGGGCGGGACGGCGTGTCCGGCGGCCGGCCGGTCGCCGTGCAGCATCGTCCCGAGGACGCCGAGGACGGCGCCGGTGGCGGGGTCCAGGACGGGTCCGCCCGCCGCCCGGCCGCCGGGCCGCAGCGCTTCGGCGCCCTCGGTGCCGACGGCCAGGGCGAGGGCGTCGCCGATCAGGTGGCTGCGGCCGCCGGCCGTGTAGGTGGCGGGCCCGGTGCCGAGGACCCGGGCCTCCCGCCAGCCGTGGGCGGCGATCCGGACGTACTCGCCGGGCTCGGCCGCGGGCCGTTGCGCGATCGGCAGCGGGGGGACGCCGAGCCCTTCGGTGCGCACCAGGGCGAGGCCGTGCTCGGGCAGCGGGGTGACGGCGTCCGCCGCGGAGAGGCACGTCCGGGCGCCGGGGGCGTGCACGACGACCCGGGAGAGTCCGTCGACGACCTCGTGGGCGGTGACGACGGTGCCGCGGTCGTCGGCGAGGAACCCGGTCCCCCGGGGCAGTCCCGCCGGATCGCAGATCCGTACCAGTGTCGCCAGGTCCCCGCATGCCATGGGTCGACGTTAGGTCGGCGGTGATCACCGGGAGAAGCGCGCACCGCGAAAGCGCCCCGTCCGCTCCCCCGGTTCACTCCGAGCGCCTGCCCGAACGGGTGAGATGGGTGGCGGCGGTGGACAGACAGTCCTTCGAGGGGGGGCGTGGGGGCGGGCACGCGCGCGTGCCCGCCCCCACGAGGAGACGGCGAAGTGAGCCGAGGGAACGCCGGAGGGCGTCAGCCGAAGACGGCCAGGCTCTTGGCCTTGCCCTTCTGCTCCTCGACCAGGGCGAGCAGTCCGCCCTCGGGGCCGAAGACCGCGACCGGACCCGGCGGGTACGCCGGCATCTCCAGACGGACCCCGTTCAGCAGCAGCCGGGCCCGCTTCTCGTCGACGTCCCAGCGGGGGAACGCCGCCGAGGCGGCCTCGGCGACCGGCATGACGGTCAGCTCCTCCTGGAGCTGCTCGAGGGTCTTCGCGGCGTCCAGCTTGTACGGGCCGACCCGGGTGCGGCGCAGGGCGGTCAGGTGCCCGCCCACGCCGAGTCCCGCGCCGAGGTCCCGGGCGAGCGCCCGGATGTACGTCCCGGAGGAGCACACCACCGAGACGACCAGGTCGACCACCGGCGTGCCGTCCTCGGCGACGGCCTCGCGGACGTCGTAGACCCGGAAGGAGGAGACGGTCACCGGACGGGCCGGGATCTCGAACTCCTCGCCGCCGCGCACGCGCGCGTACGAGCGCTTGCCGTCGATCTTGATGGCGGAGACCTTCGACGGCACCTGCATGATGGCGCCGGTCAGTTCGGCCACGCCCGCGTCGATGCCTTCCCGGGTGACCCCGGACGCGTCCACGGAGGCGGTGATCTCGCCCTCGGCGTCGTCGGTGACCGTGGTCTGGCCGAGCCGGATGGTGCCGAGGTACTCCTTCTCGGTCAGCGCGAGGTGACCGAGCAGCTTGGTCGCCCGCTCCACGCCGAGGACGAGGACGCCCGTGGCCATGGGGTCGAGCGTGCCGGCGTGGCCGACGCGACGGGTCCTGGCGATCCCGCGCATCTTGGCCACGACATCGTGCGAAGTGAAGCCCGACGGCTTGTCGACGATGACAAGGCCGTCGGGCGTCTTGTTCTGCGTGCTCATTCGGCGGTCGTGCCGTCCTCGTCCTCGTCCGGCTTGCGGTACGGGTCGGCCTCGCCGGCGTAGGCGGCGCCCGAGGACGCCTCCCGCACCTTGGCGTCCGAGGCCCGCGCCTTGTCGAGGAGGTCCTCGATCGTCTTGGCGGTCTCCGGAAGGGCGTCCGCGACGAAGGTCAGCGTCGGGGTGAACTTCGTCCCGGCCGCGGCGCCGACGGCGGACCGCAGGATGCCCTTGGCGCTCTCCAGGCCCGCTGCGGCGCTGGCCCGCTCCTCGTCGTCGCCGTAGACCGTGTAGAAGACCGTGGCCTCCCGCAGGTCACCGGTGACGCGGGTGTCCGTGATGGTCACGTGCGTACCCAGGCGCGGGTCCTTGATGCCGCGCTGCAGCTTCTCGGCGACCACCTCCCGGATGAGGTCCGCCAGCTTCTTCGCCCGCGCGTTGTCGGCCACTGGTCCTTCTCCTCTTTCGTACTTCTCGTACGACTCGTACTTCTCGTGGTGCTCAGGTTCAGTCTTCGTCGGTGTGGAGCCTGCGTCGAACCGACAGCAGTTCCACCTCCGGCCGGGCGGCGACCAGGCGCTCGCACCGGTCCAGCACGCCGCTCAGGTGCCCGGGATCCCCCGAGACCATCGCGACGCCGATCCGGGCCCGTCGATGGAGGTTCTGATCGCCGACCTCCGCCACGCTCAGCCCGAATTTCCGCTGGAGCTCGGCGACGATCGGCTTGACGACGGAGCGCTTCTCCTTCAGCGACCGTACGTCGCCGAGGAGCAGATCGAAGGACAGTGTCCCCACATACATGTATGTCCGGATGTCCCGCCGGTTCGGGTTCAGTGGCCCCGCCGACCACTCGGCGGGGACATCGGAACCGACCGTACACGCAACGGCCGGGGCCGATCGACGGAATAGTTTCCGCCGACCGGCCCCGGCTCACTGCTGCGATCAGACGCGCGGCTTCTCGCGCATCTCGTACGTCGCGATGACGTCGTCGATCTTGATGTCGTTGAAGTTTCCGAGGTTGATACCACCCTCGAAGCCTTCGCGGATCTCGGTGACGTCGTCCTTGAAGCGGCGCAGACCGTGGATCGTGAGGTCCTCGGCGATGACCTTGCCGTCGCGGACGAGGCGCGCCTTGGTGTTGCGCTTGACCTCGCCGGAGCGGATGAGGACACCGGCGATGTTGCCCAGCTTGGACGAGCGGAAGACCTCGCGGATCTCCGCCGTACCGAGCTCGACCTCTTCGTACTCCGGCTTGAGGAGGCCCTTGAGCGCCGCCTCGATCTCCTCGATGGCCTGGTAGATCACCGAGTAGTACCGGACGTCGACGCCCTCGCGCTCCGCCATCTGCGCGGCACGGCCGGCCGCACGGACGTTGTAGCCGATGACGATGGCGTCGGAGCCCATCGCCAGGTCGATGTCGGACTCGGTGACCGCACCCACACCGCGGTGCAGGACCCGGATGTCCACCTCTTCACCGACGTCGAGCTGGAGCAGCGAGGACTCGAGAGCCTCGACCGCACCGGACGCGTCGCCCTTGATGATGAGGTTGAGTTCCTGGACCAGACCGGCCTTGAGCACCTTGTCGAGGTCCTCGAGGGACACCCGGCGGACGCGCTTGGCGAAGGCGGCGTTGCGCTCACGCGCAGCACGCTTCTCGGCGATCTGACGGGCCGTACGGTCCTCGTCGACGACCAGGAGGTTGTCGCCGGCACCCGGCACGTTGGTGAGACCGAGCACCAGGACGGGAGTCGACGGGGTCGCCTCCTCGACGTTGTTGCCCTTGTCGTCGAGCATCGCCCGGACGCGGCCGTACGCGTCGCCGACCACCACGGTGTCGCCGATGCGCAGCGTTCCGCGCTGGACCAGGACGGTCGAGACGGCACCGCGACCGCGGTCGAGGTGGGACTCGATCGCAATACCCTGCGCGTCCTGCTCCGGGTTGGCCCGCAGGTCGAGCGAGGCGTCGGCGGTGAGGACGACGGCCTCGAGCAGCGAGTCGATGTTCAGACCCTGCTTGGCGGAGATGTCGACGAACATCGTGTCGCCGCCGTACTCCTCGGCCACCAGACCGAACTCGGTCAGCTGACCGCGGACCTTGGTCGGGTCCGCGCCCTCGACGTCGATCTTGTTGACCGCGACCACGATCGGCACGTCGGCCGCCTTGGCGTGGTTCAGCGCCTCGATCGTCTGGGGCATCACACCGTCGTTGGCCGCCACCACGAGGATCGCGATGTCGGTCGACTTCGCACCACGGGCACGCATGGCGGTGAACGCCTCGTGACCCGGGGTGTCGATGAAGGTGATCTTGCGCTCTTCACCGTTGACCTCGGTGCCGACCTGGTAGGCACCGATGTGCTGGGTGATGCCACCGGCCTCGCCCGCGACGACGTTCGTCTTGCGGATCGCGTCGAGCAGTCGGGTCTTACCGTGGTCGACGTGACCCATGACGGTCACGACCGGCGGACGGGAGACCAGAGCCTCTTCGCCGCCCTCGTCCTCGCCGAACTCGATGTCGAAGGACTCGAGGAGCTCGCGGTCCTCTTCCTCCGGCGAGACGATCTGAACGGTGTAGTTCATCTCCTCGCCGAGCATCGTCAGCGTGTCGTCGGAGACGGACTGCGTGGCCGTGACCATCTCACCGAGGTTCATCATCACCGCGACGAGCGACGCCGGGTTGGCGCCGATCTTCTCGGCGAAGTCGGTGAGGGAGGCACCGCGCGACAGGCGAATGGTCTCGCCGTTGCCGCGAGGCAGCATCACGCCGCCGACCGACGGGGCCTGCATGGCCTCGTACTCCTGGCGCCTCTGCCGCTTCGACTTGCGACCGCGACGCGCGGGACCGCCGGGACGACCGAAGGCGCCCTGCGTGCCACCACGGCCACCGGGGCCACCGGGACGGCCACCGAAGCCGCCGGGACGACCGCCGAAGCCGCCGCCGCCACCGGGACCGCCGGGACGACCGCCACCGCCGCCACCCGGACCGCCGGGACGACCGGCGAAGCCGCCGCCGCCACCGCCGGGACCGGCCGGACGACCGGCGAAGCCGCCGCCGGGACGACCGCCACCGCCGCCGCCCGCGGGACGACCGCCGGGGCCACCGGGACCACGACCGCCGGGACCGGGGCGCGGGCCGGCAGCGGGACGCTGCGGCATCATGCCCGGGTTCGGACGGTTACCGCCGGGCGCGCCGCCCGGACGGGGAGCCTGCGGACGCGGCATGCCACCGGGGGTGGGACGCGCGCCGCCCGGGGCGCCGGGGCCGCCGGAACGCGGCGCGCCGCCGGGGCCGCCCTGCGGACGCGGGGCACCCGGAACGGCACCGGGGCCGCCGGGACGGGGGGCACCGCCACCCGGACGGGGCGCCTGCGGGCGCGCCATTCCGGTGGAGCCACCCGAGGTGAAGGGGTTGTTGCCCGGACGGGGACCGGCCGGACGGGCGCCCGGACGCGGCGCACCCTGACCCTGCGGACGCGGGGCACCCTGGCCCTGCGGACGCGGAGACTGCTGGCCCGGACGCGGCGCGCCCTGGCCCTGCGGACGTGCCGCACCGCCACCGGAACGCTGACCGGCTGCCGGAGCGGCCGGAGGCGCGGTGAACTCGGGGGTGGCCGGAGCCGGGGTGACCGGCTTGGGCGCGGGCTTCGGGCCCGGGCGGGGGCCCGAGGCGGCCGGAGCCTGGGAGGGGGTGCTGCTCGCCGGGGCCGCCGGGGTGACCGGGGCGGCGGGCGCGGCGGGGGCCGGCTTGGGGGCCGGTGCGCCGGGCTTCGGGGCAGCGGGACGTGCCGCGGATGCCGGAGACGGCGCCGCGGGCTTGGAGGGGGCGGCCTTACGAGGCGCGCCCGGCTTCGCAGCGGACTTGCCGGCGTTGCCGCCGGGCCCCTGCAGTGCGTCAGTCAACTTGCGCACGACCGGCGCCTCGATCGTCGAGGACGCCGAACGGACGAATTCACCGAGTTCTTGGAGCTTGGCCATGACGACCTTGCTCTCCACGCCGAACTCCTTGGCGAGTTCGTATACCCGGACCTTAGCCACTTCGCTCCTTTTAGGTCCGGATTACCGCCGGACCGTCGCTACTTCATGGGCGTACTCATCGCGTACTCATCGAGTGCTCATCGCAATCTCGACCTACTTCCAACTCGCGAGGTACCTGACCGCACGGTTCTCCGTGCCGTACTTCTTCTTACGGTGCTGCCTGCTCGACGAACCGTCGGACCGAAGCCGCTTCGAGTGGTCCCTGGACCTTGAAGGCCCTCGGGAACGCCCTGCGGCGGACCGCCAGGTCGAGACAGACCGAGGCGGGGTGCAGGTACGCACCCCGGCCGGGCAGCGTACCGCGATGATCGGGGACACATTCGCCCTCGACCGCCACGATGCGCAGCAGATCGCTCTTGGCCGCTCGCTCCCGGCATCCCACACAGGTTCGCTCAGGGCACGCGCGGGCATGCGTCCGGCCAGACACGCTTAAGTCTACCTCCCCGTAACGACCCTCCCCGTTGGGGGGAGGGATCGAACGGTCGTTTGTCGTGATCTCGCCGTGGCACAACGTGACCGCGGCGCGATCTGTTCCTTCGGGAAAGGCTTCAGTCCCGGTCGCGACGGTCGGCGTGCTCGGCCGACGGCTGCTCGGTGTCGGGCCGGATGTCGATGCGCCAGCCGGTGAGCCGGGCGGCGAGCCGGGCGTTCTGCCCTTCCTTGCCGATGGCGAGGGAGAGCTGGTAGTCCGGCACGGTCACCCGGGCCGAACGGGCGGCCAGGTCGACGACCTCGACCTTGGAGACCCGGGCCGGGGACAGCGCGTTGGCGACCATCTCGGCCGGGTCGTCGGACCAGTCGACGATGTCGATCTTCTCGCCCAGCAGCTCGGCCATGACGTTGCGGACCCGGCCGCCCATGGGGCCGATGCAGGCGCCCTTGGCGTTCAGGCCCGAACGGGTGGACCGGACGGCGATCTTGGTGCGGTGACCGGCCTCACGTGCGATCGCCGCGATCTCGACGGAACCGTCGGCGATCTCGGGGACCTCGAGCGCGAAGAGCTTCTTCACCAGATTGGGGTGGGTGCGCGAGAGGGTGACGGACGGACCGCGGACACCCTTGGCGACCCGGACGACGTACGTGCGCAGCCGCAGGCCGTGCGTGTAATCCTCGCCGGGCACCTGCTCCTGCACCGGAAGGATGGCTTCCAGCTTGTCGTCGAGCTTGACGAGGACGTTCTTCGGGTCCTTGCCCTGCTGGACCTGGCCGGCGACGACGTCGCCCTCGCGGCGCGCGTACTCGCCGAAGGTGACGTCGTTCTCCGCGTCACGCAGCCGCTGCTGGATGACCTGGCGCGCGGTGCTCGCCGCGATCCGGCCGAAGTCCGACGGCGTGTCGTCGAAGTCCTTCGGCTCCTGGCCCTCCTCCAGCTCGGAGGGGTCCTCCTTCGCCCACACGGTCACGTGACCGGTGTGCCGGTCCAGCTCCACGCGCGCGTGGCGCCGGGCGGAGGGGGTGCGGTGGTAGGCGATGAGGAGGGCCGACTCGATCGCCTCGACCAGCAGGTCGAAAGAGATCTCCTTCTCTTGTGCCAAGCCCTTCAGGAGCTTCACGTCGATGTCCACGGCTACGCCTCCTCTTCCTTCTTGTCCTTGCGGCTGAACTCGATCTCGACACGCGCCTTGGCGATCTCGGCGAACTCGACGCGCCGGGCGGTGGGCTTGCGCCCCTTCACGCCGGGCACCTCGAGGTCGAGGCCGTCGTCGTCCACGGTCAGGATGCGCGCGATCACCTCGCCGCCGCCCGCGGCGTCGGTCAGCCTCAGCTTGACCAGTCGCCCGGTGGCGCGCACGTAGTGGCGGTGCTGGGTGAGGGGGCGGTCGGCGCCGGGGGAGCTGACTTCGAGGACGTACTCGCCCTCGCCCATCGCGTCCGTCTCGTCGAGCTTCTCGGAGATGACGCGGCTCAGCTCGGCGCAGGCGTCCAGCTCCACGCCCTCGTCCGAGTCGACGATGACCCTCAGCAGTCCGCGGCGGCCGGCCCGGGACACTTCGATCTCCTCGAGATCCAGGTCCTTCGCGTGGACGAGCGGCTCCAGGAGTCCGCGCAGCCTGTCGCTCTGGGTGGTGCTCATCCGGGTGACTCCTCGGCCGCGTGTGCTGTTGTGGGTTCGTCGCGTGTCAGACCAAAGGGTATCCGGTCCCGAGGGGTGTTGCCGTCCACGGTGTCCCCGGCCGCGGGTACGCTCGCCTGCGGTGATCTTCGACCGAGGCCGAGGGAGGGAACGTGGGGCGCACGGGGACGGTGGGCAGGCGTGCGCTGCTGCTGGCCGGGGCGGCGACGCTGGGCGGGTGCACCACCACGCCGCCGCGGGAGAGGGCCCCCGAGCCGCCCACCGCGGCCGAACGGGCGGCCCGCGCCGAGGCGGAGCTGCGCCGCGGGTCCGCGGCGGCCGGCCGGACCCTGCTCGAACGTTACGACGCGGTGCTCGCCGCGCACCCCTCGCTCGCGGCGC
Organism: Streptomyces sp. JL2001; assembly: GCF_050917515.1. NCBI lineage: Bacteria > Bacillati > Actinomycetota > Actinomycetes > Kitasatosporales > Streptomycetaceae > Streptomyces > Streptomyces sp. JL2001. Next base: position 2,179,830 of record NZ_CP169421.1, read on the forward strand.
GACTGACCCCGTTGCGGACCTCGGCCGCGGCGCACGCCGCGGCCCTGGCCGAGGGGACGGCCTCCCCCGGCGCCCGGCCGGCGCCATCGCCCACCGGCGGCGGACCGGCCGCCTCGTCCGCCGCCTCCCCCGCGGCCCCCTCGTCCGCCGCCTCCCCCGCCGGCCCGTCGGCCGGCGCCTCCGCCCCGGGGGCCACCGCCGTGTCCCCGACGCCGCCCGCCGTCCCCGCGGACCCGGCGGCGGCACTGCGGCAGCTGGCGGCCGAGGTCAGGCGGACCTCCGACACCCACACGGCCGCGCTGCTCGACGCGCCGCCGGAGTACGCGCGGCTGCTCGCCTCGGTGGCGGCGGCCGGCGCGGCGCACGCCTATCTGCTGACCGGGGGAGGCCGGGGATGACCGAGCGGGAGGACGCGCTCGCCGCGGCCCAGGCCGCCCTCGCCGCCGAGCACGCGGCGGTGTACGGCTACGGCGTCGTCGGCGGCCGGATCGGGGCCGGGCGCCGGGCCGATGCCACCGCGGCCCACGACGCCCACCGGGCCCGGCGGGACGCGCTGCGCCGGACCGTACGCGACCTCGGCGGCGAGCCGGTGGCCGCGGCCGCCGGTTACGCGCTGCCGTTCCCGGTGCCGGACACGGCCGCCGCCGTCCGGCTGGCCGCCGCCCTGGAGGACGGCGTCGCCGGGGTGTACTCCGACCTCGTCCGGGCCTCGACGGGTCCGCTGCGGCGGGACGCCGCGGCGGCCCTGCGCGACGCCGCCGTGCGGGCCGTCCGCTGGCGCGGCAGCGACGTAACCTTTCCTGGGCTCGCCGAGCGGGTCTGATCCCCGCTCCGGCCGGGCTCGTCCGAACTGCAGAAGGAACAACGCACGCATGGCTTTCGAACCGCCGCAGCGACTCGTGCGGGCGCTGGGCGAGACGTACGGGGACGCCGTCGCGGCCGAGTGGCTCGGAGAGCTCCCCGAGCTCTCCCGGACCGCGCTGGAGACCGCCTCCCTGGACGTCGACCGGACGGTCGCCCCCGGCGGGCGCAGCAGCCTCGTGCTGCTCGTCCGGCGGCCGGACGGCACCCCCGCCGCGCTGAAGATCGCCCCGGACGCCGCCCGGCCCGGGGCCGAGGCGCGGGCTCTGGCGCACTGGGACGGCTGGGGCGCGGTGCGGCTGGTCGACACGACCGCCGGCGGCGCACTCGTACTCGAACGGCTGCACCCGGAAGTGTCCCTGCGCTCCCTGCCGGAGGCGAAGGCGCTGCTGGAGGCCGCCGGCATCGTGCGGCGGCTGTGGGTCGAGCCGCCCGCGGAGCACGACTTCGAGACGGTCGCCGAGCGCACGGCCCGGCAGGCGGCGGCCATGGCGGGTCACCGCGGTGACGAGACGGCCGGCGGGCTGGCCGCGGCGGCCCTGGAGGCCCGCGCGGAGCTGGTCGCCGACTCCCCCGAGACGCTGCTGCTGCACGGCTGCTTCCGGCAGGGCAAGGTGCTGGCCGGCGACCGGACGCCCTGGCTGGCCGTCGGGCCCGAGCCGTTGGTCGGCGAGCGGGCCTACGACCTGGCACGACTGGTCCGCGACCGGGTGGAGGACCTGGTGGCGGCGTCCGCGGGGGCCTCTGCGGCACGCCGCCGGGTGAACCGGCTCGCGGACTCCCTGGAGGTGGACCGCGAGCGGCTGCGCGGCTGGACGCTCTTCCGGGCGGTCGAGTCGGGCACGCGGGCGCTGACCGCGGGACGGCGGCAGGACGCCGAGCTGTTGCTGGAGTTCGCGGGCTGGCTGTGAGCGGACGGCACTTTTCCGCGGCCTTCCGCCGGGGCATACCCTTGCTGTAAGGCTCGGCTCGGACGCCCGTCAGGGGGTCGTGATGATCGAAGCGCTGTTGATGGCCGCAGCGGGTGCGATAGCCGCCGCCGGGGTGTACACGGCGGCCGCGCTCCGCGTGGTGAAGCAGTACGAACGAGGCGTGGTGTTCCGCTTCGGCCGGCTCCGTGACGACGTCCGGCAGCCCGGCCTGACGATGATCGTTCCGGCGATCGACCGGCTGCACAAGGTGAACCTCCAGATCGTGACGCTGCCGGTGCCGGCGCAGGAGGGCATCACCCGGGACAACGTGACCGTGCGCGTGGACGCGGTCGTGTACTTCAAGGTGGTCGACGCGGCGGACGCGCTGGTGCGGGTCGAGGACTACCGGTTCGCGGTCTCGCAGATGGCGCAGACGTCACTGCGGTCGATCATCGGCAAGAGCGATCTGGACGATCTGCTGTCCAACCGCGAGAAGCTCAACCAGGGTCTGGAACTGATGCTGGACAGCCCCGCCATGGGCTGGGGTGTCGCCATCGACCGCGTCGAGATCAAGGACGTGTCGCTGCCGGAGACGATGAAGCGCTCGATGGCCCGGCAGGCGGAGGCGGACCGCGAGCGGCGCGCCCGGGTGATCAACGCGGACGCGGAGCTCCAGGCGTCGAAGAAGCTGGCGGAGGCCGCGGGAGTGATGTCGCAGCAGCCCGCCGCGCTCCAGCTGAGGCTGCTCCAGACGGTGGTGGCGGTGGCGGCGGAGAAGAACTCGACGCTGGTGCTGCCCTTCCCGGTGGAGCTCCTGCGGTTCCTGGAGCGGGCCGCGCAGCCATCGGCCGCCCCCGCTGCCCAGCCCGTCCAGGAGCCCTTGCCGGGCGTGACCCCCTCGCCCCACCTCCAGGGGCTCACGGGCGCCGCGAACGCGACCGGCGCGGCCAACGGCACGAGCGTCGAGGACCTGGCGGGCGCTCCGGTCGACCCGGCGCCGCAGGAGAGCTGAACCGGACGGCACACGACGGGAGCGGGTGGCAGGGGCAGGCCCCCGCCACCCGCTCCCGGGTGTCCTGCGTCAGGCGCTCAGACGCGCGATCGCCTCGTCGACGGTGAGCTCCTCGCGCTCGCCCGTGCGGCGGTCCTTCAGCTCGACGACGCCTTCGGCCGAACGGCGGCCGGCGACGAGGATCTTCGGGACGCCGATGAGCTCGGCGTCGGTGAACTTCACGCCCGGGGAGACACCCGCACGGTCGTCGACCAGGACCCGCAGGCCGGCGGCCTTGAGCTTCTCGGAGACCTCCAGGGCCAGCTCGGTCTGCAGCGCCTTGCCGGCCGCGACGACGTGGACGTCGGCCGGGGCGACCTCGGCGGGCCAGCACAGGCCCTTGTCGTCGGCGTGCTGCTCGGCGAGGGCCGCGACCGCGCGGGAGACGCCGATGCCGTACGAGCCCATGGTCACGCGGACCGGCTTGCCGTTCTGGCCCAGCACGTCGAGCTGGAAGGCGTCGGCGTACTTGCGGCCGAGCTGGAAGATGTGGCCGATCTCGATGGCGCGGTCCATCTTCAGGCCGGTGCCGCAGTTGGGGCAGGGGTCGCCGTCCTGGACCACGACGACGTCCAGGTAGTCGTCGACCTCGAAGTCACGGCCCGCGACGACGTTCCGCGCGTGCTTGCCCTCCTTGTTGGCGCCGGTGATCCAGGCGGTGCCGGGGGCGATGCGCGGGTCGGCGATGAAGCGGACCTTCTCCAGGCCCTGCGGGCCGACGTAGCCCTTGACCAGGTCGGGGCGGCCGACGAAGTCCTCGGCGGTGACCAGCTCGACGACGGCCGGGGCCAGGTGGTCCTCCAGCTTGCCGAGGTCCACCTCGCGGTCGCCGGGGACGCCGACGCCGACGATCTCGCCGTCGACCTTGACCAGCAGGTTCTTCAGCGTCTCGGAGGCCTGGACGCCCAGGTGGGCGGCGAGCGACTCGATGGTGGGGGTGTCGGGGGTGTCCAGCTCCTCGGCCGGGGCGTGCGCGGAGCCGTCGGCGGCCTGGGCCTTGAAGGTCACGGCCTCGGTGTTCGCGGCGTACTCGCAGCTCGGGCAGTACACGAAGGTGTCCTCACCGGCGGCGGCCGGTGCCAGGAACTCCTCGGAGGCCGAGCCTCCCATGGCGCCGGAGATCGCGGAGACGATCTTGTGCTCCAGGCCGAGCCGCTCGAAGATCCGGACGTACGCCTGGCGGTGCAGCGCGTACGCCTCGGCCAGGCCCTCGTCGGTGGTGTCGAAGGAGTACGAGTCCTTCATCTGGAACTCGCGGCCGCGCAGGATGCCCGAGCGGGGACGCGCCTCGTCGCGGTACTTCGTCTGGATCTGGTAGAGGATCACCGGCAGGTCCTTGTAGGACGTGCACTGGTCCTTGACCAGCTGGGTGAAGATCTCCTCGTGGGTGGGGCCGAGGAGGTAGTCGCCGCCCTTGCGGTCCTGGAGGCGGAACAGCTCCGCGCCGTACTCCTCCCAGCGGCCGGACGCCTCGTAGGGCTCCTTGGGCAGCAGGGCCGGCAGCAGGACCTCCTGCGCGCCGATCTCGTCCATCTCCTCGCGCACCACGCGGGTGACGTTCTCCAGGACCTTCTTGCCGAGCGGCAGCCAGGACCAGATGCCCGCCGCGTTGCGACGGACGTAGCCGGCGCGGACGAGCAGCTTGTGGCTGAGCGTCTCGGCGTCCGCCGGGTCGTCGCGCAGTGTCTTGACCATCAACCGGGACATGCGCTGGACCTGGGCCATGGGGAACTCTCCTGCGGTGAAAAGTGTGATGGCTAGGAGGTTAGCCGGGTGGCCCCGGGTCGGTGAAATCAGTTCCGGCGCAGAAGCGGCAGCGGCGCGCCCATCACGGCGTAGGGACGGGGTGCGCTGGGGAAGTGGACCTGCCGGGCGAGGTCGGTGTAGCCGAGGGCCCGGTAGAGCCCGCGGGCCGGGCTCTCGGTGTCGATCGCGGAGAGGATCGAGCGCGGCTGGGGGGCGCCGTCGGTGATGGTGGTGATCAGTGTCCGGCCGACCCCTCGCCCCTGGAAGGCGGGGTGGACGTGCAGTTCGGTGATGACGAAGGAGTCGTCGAGCCAGTCGGCGGTGCCGGTGGCGCGCAGGTACGGCTCGACGATGCCGGACCACCAGTGGCCGCGGTCGTTCGGCATGCCGTAGACGAAGCCGACCAGGCGGCCGTCGCCGGTGGTGGCCCCGTAGGCGCAGGCGCCGGGGCTGAGCAGGTGGCGCAGGACGATGTGCCGGCGTACGACGATCTCGTCCTCGCCCAGTCCGAAGGCGAGCGCCTGCACGGCGAGGGCGTCGTCCACCCGCGCGGCGAGATTGACCGGTCCGATCGTGACGTCAGCGTCATCCATGCGCGCACCCTACAAGTGGATCAGAAGAGGACGCTCATGAAGGCCCCCACCTCACGGAACCCGACGCGGCGGTACGCGGCCCGGGCGGGGGTGTTGTAGTCGTTGACGTACAGGCTGACCACGGGGGCGACGTCGGCGAGGGCGTAGCGCAGGACGGCGGCCATGCCCGTCTCGGAGAGGCCCTTGCCGCGGTGTTCGGGGGCGACCCAGACGCCCTGGATCTGGCAGGCGTGGGAGGTGGCGGCGCCGATCTCGGCCTTGAAGACGACCTTGCCGTCCTCGATGCGGGCGAAGGAGCGCCCGGAGCCGACGAGTTCGGCGACCCGGGCCTGGTAGAGCAGTCCGCCGTCGCCGGCCATCGGGGAGATGCCGACCTCCTCGGTGAACATGGACACGCACGCGGGCATGATCACGTCCATCTCGTTCCTGCCGACGCGGCGGACGAGGGGGTCGGGCTCGACGTCGGCCGAGGGCTCCTCGGTCACCATCAGGGGCTGGCGGGCGCGGATGTCGCGGGCGGGGCCCCAGCCGGGCTCCAGGAGCCGCCAGAGCTGGGCGGTGGGTTCGGCGGGGCCGACGATGGAGGAGCAGCGGCGGCCGGTGCGGCGCGCGCGGTCGGCGAAGGCCCGGACGGCGTCCGGGGTGGCGCACATCGGGACGAGGTTGGCGCCGGAGTAGCACAGCGAGCGCAGCCGCCCGTCGGCGTACCAGCCCCACATCTCGCCCCCGAGGCGCCAGGGATCGAGTCCGGCGGCCTGGACCCGGGCCGCGACGAAGGCGTTCTCGACGGGGGCGCTCTCCAGGACGGCGAGCGCGGCGCCGAGGTCGGCGGGTTCGAGGACCCGGGTGGTGGTCTGCGTCAACACGAGGGGGCCTCACCATGCGGTCTGCTGATTCTCCGCACTGTACCTGGCGCGTCGGGGAGGTGGTGGGTGAGTGGGTGGGGCGGCCCGTGCGGGCCGGGGTGGGGCGGTCCGGCCCGGTCGGGGACGGACGAGGCCCCGGGCAGGAGCCCGGGGCCTCGTCGTGCGCGTGCGGGGTGCGGTCAGACGCCGATGGCGACCGTCGGCTCGCCGGACATCACGCCGTCCTTCTCCATCTGCTCGGCGATCTTCATCGCCTCCTCGATCAGGGTCTCGACGATCTTCGACTCGGGGACGGTCTTGATGACCTCGCCCTTGACGAAGATCTGGCCCTTGCCGTTGCCGGAGGCGACGCCCAGGTCGGCCTCACGGGCCTCGCCGGGGCCGTTGACGACGCAGCCCATGACGGCGACGCGCAGCGGGACCTCCATGCCCTCCAGGCCCGCCGTGACCTCCTCGGCGAGCTTGTACACGTCCACCTGGGCGCGGCCGCAGGACGGACAGGAGACGATCTCCAGGCGGCGCGGCTTGAGGTTCAGCGACTCCAGGATCTGGTTGCCGACCTTGACCTCCTCGACCGGCGGTGCCGAGAGGGAGACGCGGATGGTGTCGCCGATGCCCTCGGACAGCAGCGCGCCGAAGGCGACGGCGGACTTGATGGTGCCCTGGAAGGCGGGGCCCGCCTCGGTGACGCCGAGGTGCAGCGGGTAGTCGCACTGGGCGGCGAGCTGACGGTAGGCGTTGACCATGACGACCGGGTCGTTGTGCTTGACCGAGATCTTGATGTCGCCGAAGCCGTGCTCCTCGAAGAGGGAGGCCTCCCACAGCGCGGACTCGACCAGCGCCTCGGGGGTGGCCTTGCCGTACTTCTTCAGCAGCCGGGCGTCGAGGGAGCCCGCGTTGACGCCGATCCGGATCGGGGTGCCCGCGTCCTTGGCGGCGTGGGCGATCTCCTTGACCTTGTCGTCGAACTGCTTGATGTTGCCCGGGTTGACGCGGACGGCGGCACATCCGGCCTCGATGGCGGCGAAGACGTACTTCGGCTGGAAGTGGATGTCCGCGATCACGGGGATCTGCGACTTCTTCGCGATCGTGGCGAGCGCGTCGGCGTCGTCCTGCGTCGGGCACGCCACCCGCACGATCTGACACCCCGATGCCGTCAGCTCCGCGATCTGCTGCAGCGTCGCACCGATGTCGGACGTACGCGTCGTCGTCATCGACTGCACGGAGACGGGCGCGTCCCCGCCGACGGCGACGCTGCCGACCTGGATCTGGCGGCTCTTGCGCCGCTCGGCGAGCCGGGTCGGAACGGTCGGGATACCGAGAGAAATCGCGGTCATCTGAAGTGCAACCTCGAGGTTGTGCGTCGGCGGGCTCAGGTCTCCGAGGTTACCGCCCTCGGGAGGGATGGCCGGACACCGGCGGTGTCCGGCCTCCCCGCGGTCAGGTCAGCTTCACCGGATTGACGATGTCGGCGGCGAGCACCAGCAGCGTGAAGCAGACGAAGACGCCCGCCACCACGTAGGCGGCCGGCATCAGCTTGGCCACGTCGAACGGGCCCGGGTCGGGGCGCCTGAAGATCCGCGCCGCGTGGCGGCGGACGGACTCCCACAGCGCGCCCGCGATGTGTCCGCCGTCGAGCGGCAGCAGCGGCAGCATGTTGAACAGGAACAGCGAGACGTTGAACATGACGAGCAGCTGCAGGAAGACCACGAGGAGCGTCTGCGGCGGGGCGTCGATGGTCATCAGCTCGCCGCTGATCCGGGCGGCCCCGACGACGCCGACCGGCGAGTCGGCCTTGCGCTCGCCGTCGCCGAAGGTGGCGTCCCACAGGTCCGGGATCTTGCTCGGCAGGGCGAGGACGGACTCGAAGCCGGCCTGGAGCTGGTCGGTCATCCTGGAGGCGGACTCGCCGAAGGTGAGCGGGACGACCTCGCGGCTCGACTCGAAGCCGAGGTAGCCGGCGGAGACGTACTGGGCGGGCTGGAGGACCTTCCCGTCCGCGTCCTTCTTGAGGACCTTGTTCTCCATCAGCGTGACGGGAAGCTGCCGCTCCACGCCGTCGCGCTGGACGGTGACGGTCGCGGGGCCGATGACCGCGCGGATCCGGTCGGAGAGGGTGTTCCAGTCCGAGACGCGCTCGCCGTTGAAGGCGACGATCCGGTCGCCCTTGAGCAGTCCGGCCGCCTTGGCGGGCGAGACGGGGTCGCCGGCCCGGCAGGTGTCGCGCTTCTGGCTCTGGTCGATGACGCAGTTGGTGACGCCGGCGACCTTGGTGGTCTGGGTCTCGAAGCCGACGGCCATCGCGCTGCCGAAGAAGAGCACCACGGCGAGGATCAGGTTCATGAACGGACCGGCGAACATCACGATGACGCGCTTCCACGGCTTGCGCGTGTAGAAGAGCCGGTTCTCGTCGCCGGGCTGGAGCTCCTCGAAGGACGCCTCGCGGGCGTCCTCGATCATGGAGCGCCACGGCGAGGTGGAGCGGGCCTCGACCCGGCCGTCCTTGCCCGGCGGGAACATGCCGATCATCCGGATGTAGCCGCCCGCGGGAACGGCCTTGAAGCCGTACTCCGTCTCGCCCTTCTTCCGCGACCAGATGGTCGGGCCGAAGCCGACCATGTACTGCGGCACGCGGATGCCGAAGAGCTTGGCCGTGGAGAGGTGGCCGAGCTCGTGCCAGGCGATGGAGACGAGCAGTCCCAGCACGAACAGCACGATGCCGAGAAGCGTCAGAAGTACGGTCATGCGCGCGCCTCCGCGGTCGCCTTCGCTGTGAGCTCTGCCAGTTCACGGGCCCGGGCGCGTGCCCAGGTCTCCGCTTCGAGGACGTCGGACACCGTCAGGGAGGTTCCCCGGGCGGGGGTGCCGTGTTCGGTGACGACTGCCGTGACCGTATCCATGATTCCGTTGAACGGCAGCCTTCCGGCGAGAAACGCCTCGACGCACTCCTCGTTCGCGGCGTTGAACACGGCCGGCGCGGTGCCGCCGAGCTCGCCGACGTGGCGGGCGAGTCCGACGGACGGGAAGGCCTCGGTGTCGAGGGGGAAGAACTCCCAGGTGGACGCCTTCGTCCAGTCGAAGGCGGGGGCCGCGTCCGGGACCCGCTCGGGCCAGCCGATGCCGATGGCGATCGGGCCGCCCATGTCCGGCGGGGTGGCCTGGGCGAGGGTGGAGCCGTCCGTGAACTCCACCATCGAGTGGACGTACGACTGGGGGTGGACGACGACCTCGATGCGGTCGAAGGGGATGTCGTAGAGGAGGTGCGCCTCGATGACCTCCAGGCCCTTGTTGACCAGCGTGGCGCTGTTCACCGTGATGACCGGCCCCATGGCCCAGGTGGGGTGGGCGAGCGCGTCCTCGCGGGTGACGTCCGCCAGCTCGGCACGGGTGCGGCCGCGGAAGGGGCCGCCGGAGGCGGTGACGACCAGCTTGCGGACGTCGGCGCGGGTGCCGGCGGCGAGCGCCTGGAAGAGGGCGGCGTGCTCGGAGTCGACCGGGATGATCTGGCCGGGCTTGGCCAGCGCCTTCACCAGCGGACCGCCGACGATCAGCGACTCCTTGTTGGCGAGGGCGAGGGTGCGGCCCGCTTCGAGCGCGGCGAGGGTCGGTGCGAGGCCGATGGAACCGGTGATCCCGTTGAGCACCGTGTGGCACGGGGATCCGGCCACCTGCGTGGCGGCGTCGGGCCCGGCCAGGATCTCGGGGAGGGGCTCGGTGCCGTACAGCGCGCTGAGCGCATCGCGGAGCTCGGGCACCACGTCCTCGCGGGCGACGGCGACCGTGGCGACCCTCAGCCGGTACGCCTGCTCGGCGAGCAGGGCGACCCGGCCGCCGGAGGCGGCGAGGGCGGTGACCCGGAAGCGGTCGGGGTTGCGCAGGACCAGGTCGATGGCCTGCGTGCCGATGGACCCGGTGGAGCCGAGGACGACGATGTCCCGGCGGCCTTCGGCTGGATCGAAGGCGATGTGCGGGTCGGCGAGAGGAGAGGGGCGGTCGCTCATGACCCCCATTCTTGCCCCAAAGGCGGTGCGCTCCGACAGCACGTCCGGCTCAGGGCGCTCGCCGGGCCTCCCCCGGGCCCGCTCCGGGCCCCCCGGGGCGGCCGGCGGGGGCGCGGCCGGCCGGGCGGAGGCCGCCGGCGTTCTCACCTGCCGGCGGCCCGGGAGCCGGCTCAGACGGCCGCGCGGAACTCCTCGAAGACGCGGTGGAAGTCGGGGAACGTCTTCCGTACGCAGCCGGGGTCGTCGAAGGCGATCCCGGGTGCGCGCAGCCCGGTGACCGCGAAGGACATCACGATCCGGTGGTCGCCGTGGGTGGCGATCTCGACGCCGTGCCCGGACGGAGTGCCGGGCCGGATCTCGATCCAGTCGGGGCCGGTGGCGACGTCGACGCCGAGCCGGCGCAGGTTCTCGGCACAGGCGTCGAGTCGGTCGCACTCCTTGACGCGGGTGTTGGCGACGTCCTCGATGCGGACCGGCCCGTCGGCGAAGGGCGCGATGGCGGCCAGCGTGGGCATGGTGTCGGAGATGTCGCGCATGTTGACGGTCAGGCCGCGCAGGGTGCCGGTGCCTCGGACGGTGGTTCCGTCGGCGGCGACGTCGACCTCGGCGCCCATCCGCCGCAGCACCTCGACGAAGCCGAGGTCGCCCTGGAGGGCGCCGGTGCCCAGGCCGGGGACGGTGACCGCGCGGCCGGCCTCGAGCGCGGCGGCGGCGAAGAAGTAGCTGGAGGTGGAGGCGTCGGGCTCGATGGCGTAGGTGGTGGCGCGGTACCCGGTGGGGGCGACCCGGTAGGTCCGGCCCTCCCGGGTCACCTCGGCGCCGAAGCCGCGCATCATGGCGAGGGTGATCTCGACGTACGGCTCCGAGACCAGGTCCGTGACGGTGATGTCGAGGCCCTCGGCGGTGAGGGGGCCGAGCATCAGGAGCGCGGTCAGGTACTGGGAGGACTGGCCGGCGTCGAGGGTGAGCGCGCCGCCCTTGATGCCGTCGGCGTGGACCGTGAGGGGGTGGTGGCCCTGTTCGAGCGGGTGGTGGAGGTCGACGCCGAGGGTGCGCAGCGCGGTGGTGAGGGGCCCGAGGGGGCGGCGGCGCATCTGGGCGGAGGCGTCGAAGCGGAAGGTGCCGTGGCCGGCGGCGGCGAGCGCGGGCAGGAAGCGGGCGGTGGTGGCGCCGTCGCGGCAGTACACGTCGGCGTCGTCCGCGCCGGGGCCCTCGGGGCGGCCCTCGATGTGCCAGGCTCCCGGTTCCCGCCGGACCTCGTAGCCGAGGGCGACGAGCCCCCCGGCGAAGCCCTCGGTGTCGTCGGAGACGAGCGGCCGGAGGAGCGTGGTGGTCCCGTGCGCGGCCGCGGCGAGGAAGAGCGCGCGGGCGGTGACGGACTTGGAGCCGGGGATGTCGATGACGGTCACGGCCCCCATGGTGCCGTGCGCGGGGGTGCCTCGGGGGCCGAGTCCGCTGATCGGACAGCGCGGGGGCGGTTTCCGGACGGGGTCGTGGGAAGGGTGCTCGGGGCGGGGTCCCGCCCCGAGCCGGCCCGTCCGTCAGCCGATGCGGCGGTGGACGTTCTCGTGGAGCGACGGGCCCGGGGGCGTGTCCGCGATCCAGGGGCCGTCCCCGCTCGGATCGACGACGCCCTCCTCCAGCCACTCGTAGCTGCCCGCAAGGACGCCCTCCACCACGGCGCGGTCCACGTCGTCCGTGTTGGACCAGAGCCGGCCGAAGAGCTCGTCCACCCGCAGCCGCGCCTGCCGGCAGAAGGCGTCGGCCAGCGCGTGGGCCTCGCGGCCGTGGTCCCCGGTGGACCGCAGCAGCTCCGCCCGGACGCACGCCGCGCTCATCGCGAAGAGCTCGGCGCCGATGTCCACGATCCGCCCGAGGAACGCCTGCTTCAGCTCCATCCGGCCCTGCCACCGCGACATCGCGTAGAACGTGGAACGGGCCAGCTTCCTCGACGTCCGCTCCACGTACCGCAGGTGGGTCGCGAGGGCGCCGAACTCCCGGTAGGCGCCCGGCACCTGACCCGGGCCCGCGACCAGCTTGGGCAGCCAGCGGGCGTAGAAGCCGCCCGCCCGCGCGCCCGCCTTCGCCTTGTCGGCGACGGACTTGTCCGGGTCGATGATGTCGCCGGCGACCGCGAGGTGCGCGTCCACCGCCTCGCGGGCGATCAGCAGATGCATGATCTCGGTCGAGCCCTCGAAGATCCGGTTGATCCGCAGGTCGCGCAGGAGCTGCTCGGCCGGCACCGCCCGCTCGCCGCGCGCCGCCAGCGAGTCGGCCGTCTCGTAGCCGCGGCCGCCGCGGATCTGGACGAGTTCGTCGGCGATGAGGCAGGCCATCTCGGAGCCGTAGAGCTTGGCGAGGGCCGCTTCGATGCGGATGTCGTTGCGGTCCTCGTCGGCCATCTGGGAGGCGAGGTCGACGACGGCCTCCAGCGCGAACGTGGTCGCCGCGATGAAGGAGATCTTGGTGCCCACGGCCTCGTGGCGGGCGACGGGCTTCCCCCACTGCTCGCGTACGGACGTCCACTCGCGGGCGATCTTCAGGGACCACTTCCCGGCGCCGACGCACATCGCCGGCAGGGAGAGGCGGCCGGTGTTGAGCGTGGTGAGGGCGATCTTGAGTCCGGCGCCCTCCGGGCCGATGCGGTTCTCCGCCGGGACCCGGACCCGGTGGAAGCGGGTGACGCCGTTCTCCAGGCCGCGCAGGCCCATGAAGGCGTTGCGGTGCTCGACGGTGACGCCGGGCGAGTCCGCCTCGACGACGAAGGCGGTGATGCCTCCCTTGTGTCCCTCGGACGCCGGGACCCGGGCCATCACGACGAGCAGGTCGGCGACGACTCCGTTGGTCGTCCAGAGCTTCACGCCGTCCAGGACGTACGCGTCCCCGTCCGGCACCGCCGTCGTCGCGAGCCGGGCCGGGTCCGAGCCCACGTCGGGCTCGGTGAGCAGGAAGGCCGAGATGTCCGTCCGGGCCAGGCGGGGCAGGAAGGCGTCCTTCTGCTCCCGCGTACCGAAGATCTTCAGCGGCTGCGGTACGCCGATCGACTGATGGGCGGACAGCAGGGCGCCGATCGCGGGGCTGGCGGAGCCGACGAGCGCGAGGGCGCGGTTGTAGTACACCTGGGTGAGGCCGAGCCCGCCGTACTTCGGGTCGATCTTCATGCCGAGCGCCCCGAGCTCCTTGAGGCCGGCGACGACGTCGTCGGGGATCCGGGCCTCGCGTTCGATCAGTCGTCCGTCGATCCGGGTCTCGCAGAACTCCCTGAGCCGGGCCAGGAAGGCCTCCCCGCGCTCGACGTCCGCGTCGGCGGGCAGCGGGTGCGGGTGGATCAGGTCGAGTCGGAACCGGCCGAGGAAGAGCTCCTTGGCGAAGCTGGGTTTGCGCCAGTCCTGTTCACGGGCGGCCTCGGCGACCTGCCGGGCCTCGCGTTCGGTGACCTTGGGCGGTGACGTCACCGGCCCGCCGCCGCCTGGCTCGCGGGGCTGGTCGGGGTCCTGGGGGGTCTGGGTCTTCTGGGTGGGGGCCGACATGAAGGGGCTCACCTCGCCGCTGATCGGGGGGATCGTGAGGGCTCGTGGCTACCCGTCCGTAGTACCCGATTTCATCGCGTACGGAAAGACGAGGCGCCGGCCGGAGCCGCGTACCCCGGCCGGGTCCCGGTACCCCGGCCGGAGCCTCGTACGCCCGTGGCGGCGCAGGGCAGGCAGAGTGCGCCCGCCGTCACGGCCCGGTGGGCAGCAGGCGCACCTCGGCGGCCTCGGGGAGTTTCGCCCACCAGTGGCCGTAGCGGCCGTAGACCGACGGCTCGCGGCCGGCCAGCAGCTCCCCGAGGGACCGGGCCTCCTCGGCCAGCGCCTCCCAGACGGCGGAGGAGAGGGGATGGAAGGCCGTCGCCTCGATGCCGCCGTCCGCGGGACGCCACACGCCGGCGACGTGGCCGTCGACCAGCAGGGTGGGAAGCACGTCGCCGTTCACACGGATCACGAGACGGCGGTAGGCCGGGGGGATCAGGCGCGCCCGCTCGGCGTGGGCGAGCAGGACGCTGTCCCACATCGCCATGAGCCGCGGCGGGGCGGGGGTGTCCTCGGCCGGCCGAGGGGCGCCCGGGAGGTCGTACAGCGTGGTCCCGTCCGGCCCGTCGAGGCGCTCCACGGTGTCGTCCAGGCCGCGCAGTGCCTCGCGGACGGGCGCGCGCCGGACGAGGGCGAACTGCGCCATGTCCGCCACCGACGCGGGCCCGAAGCCCGACAGGTAGCGCAGGATCAGGGTCCGCAGCCCCTCCTGGTCGGCCTGCCGTCCCGCGGGCAGGGGCCCGGACCCGGCGGCGACGAAGGACGCCCGCCGGCCGAAGGACCACGGCCCGCCGGTCGGGGCGTGGTGGAGCGGCGCGTACCCCTTGAGGCCCCACCAGGCGCCGGCCGTCCTCTCGGCGCCGAGCCGCCGCTCGATCCAGGCCTGCAGTTCGGGGGTGGTCCGGGACCGGTCCGCGAAGGCCAGCAGGTCCGGCAGCAGCTCCTCGGCGTCCGCGGGCGTCAGTCCGGCGGCGGCGAAGCGTGCGCCGAGCCGGGAGCCGTGGAGCGTCTGCTGCATGGCGGCGCGGAAGGGGGCGTAGTCGTCGGCGTGCACGGCGTGGAGGGTGATCCGCATCAGGGTCGCCTTGACCACGGAGCGTTCGGTGAAGGCGGCGTCCAGCTCGTCCGGCGTGAAGCCGGTGAGCCGGTTCCACAGCGCCAGGTAGGGCGAGGCGGGGTCCTGGGCCTGGAGGGCGACCACCCGCCGTATCCCGTCGAGGACGGGCAGGCGCTCCCGTTCCAGGAGGAGTTGGCGGCCGAGGGTGGCCCGGTTGAGTGCGCGCGCGGTGATCGTCACGACGCGGATTCTGCCCTGCGCCTCCGACAGCGCGGTGGTACGGCTGTGGCGGCATGTGCGGTGGTACGGCGGTGGCGGCATGTGAAGACGGCCGGAGCCCCCGCACAGTGGGCTCCGGCCGTCTCGTCCGCGGCGTACGACCTACAGCGCGAGGCCCGTGAGGACCAGCACCCGCTCGTACGTGTAGTCGTCCATGGCGTACTTGACGCCCTCGCGGCCCACGCCGGACTTCTTGGCGCCGCCGTACGGCATCTGGTCGGCGCGGTAGGACGGGACGTCGCCGACGATCACGCCGCCGACCTCCAGGGCGCGGTGGGCGCGGAAGGCGGCCTGCAGGTCGCGGGTGAAGACGCCGGCCTGGAGGCCGAAGTCCGAGTCGTTGACCGCGGCGAAGGCCTCGGCCTCTCCGTCGACCTTGGCGATCGTCAGGACCGGGCCGAAGACCTCGGCGCGGGCCAGGGTGACCTCGGCCGGCAGGTCGGTGAGGACGGTCGGGGCGTAGGTGGCACCCTCGCGCTTGCCGCCGGCGAGCAGCGTGGCGCCGGCCGCGACGGCCTCGTCGACCCAGGACTCGACGCGGCGGGCGGCGGCCTCGTCGACGAGCGGGCCGACGTCGGTGGCGTCGTCCGCCGGGTCACCGGTGACCTGGGCCTCGACGGCGGCGACGATCTTCGGCACCAGGCGGTCGTAGACGGAGGCGTCGGCGATCACGCGCTGCACGGAGATGCAGGACTGGCCGCCCTGGTAGTTGGAGAAGGTGGCGATACGGGTCGCCGCCCAGTCCAGGTCCGCCTCGGTGGACCAGTCCGGCAGCACGACGGCCGCGGCGTTGCCGCCGAGCTCCAGGGTGCAGTGCTTGTGCGGCACGGACTCCTGGATGGCGTAGCCGACCTTGTCGGAGCCGGTGAAGGAGATGACCGGGAGGCGCTCGTCCTGGACGAGGGCGGGCATCCGGTCGTTCGGGACGGTCAGGATCGACCAGGAACCGGCCGGCAGGTCGGTCTCGGCCAGCAGTTCGCCCAGGATCAGGGAGGAGATCGGGGTGGCCGGCGCCGGCTTGAGGATGATCGGGGCGCCGACGGCGATGGCCGGGGCGACCTTGTGGGCGCTGAGGTTCAGCGGGAAGTTGAACGGCGCGATGCCGAGGACGACGCCCTTGGGGATACGACGGGTGAGCGCCAGCCGGCCGACGCCGCCGGCCTCGGTGTCGAGGCGCTGGGCCTCGCCGCCGTTGAAGCGACGGGCCTCCTCGGCGGCGAAGCGGAACACGGAGACGGCACGGCCGACCTCGCCGCGCGCCCACTTGATGGGCTTGCCGTTCTCGGCGGAGATCAGCTGGGCGATCTCCTCGGTGCGCTCGGCGAGTCGCTTCGACACGTGGTCGAGGGCGGCGGCGCGGACGTGCGCCGGGGTCGCGGCGAACTCGTCGACGACGGCGTGCGCGGCGGCGACGGCCTCCTCGACCTGGGCCTCGGTGGGCACGCTGACCTTGCCGACCAGACGTCCGTCGAAGGAGTTCGTGACGTCGAAGGCGTCCTCGCCGGTGGCCTCGCGGCCGGCGAGCCAGAAGGCGTGGGTGCTCGTCATCGCGGCCCGGCCCCTTTCGTGTCGATGGGTGTCGCTGACTTGTCCGCCTGCCACGTTAGGGCCGAGGGGGCACACGGTGGTTTGTCCGCTGTGGAGTAGTGGGTGGTACCCGTCCTGCCGGTTTGGCCGAACCGGCGGGTCAGCCGCGTCTCTCCGTCGAGACGATGAGGCAGACGCCGCCCACGACGATCGCGCCGCCGAGCGCGATGGGCCAGGTCAGGGCCTCGTTCAGGACCAGGGCGCCGAGGAGGACGGCGACGACCGGGTTGACGTAGGCGTACGTGGCGACGAGCGGCAGCGGCGCCGCCTGGAGGAGCCAGGCGTACGCGGTGAAGGCGATCAGGGAGCCGAAGACGATCAGGTAGCCGAGCGCGACCCAGGAACGGCCGGACACCGCGGAGAGGTCGAGGCCGTGCTGCTCGCCCCGGAAGAGGCCGAGGGCGAGGCCGCCGAGGCCGCCGGCGACCATCTCGTACGCGCTGGCGGTGAAGGGGTTGGCGGGCATCGGGATCCGGGACGACGAGAAGGACCCGACGGACCACATGAGGGTGGCGGCGATGACGAGGACGACGCCGCTGATCCGGACGTCGCCGCTCAGGCCGGGGAGCGTGAGCACGGCGAGGCCGGCGAGGCCGAGGAGGACGCCGGCGACGGCCCCGGTGGTGGGGCGCTCGCCGGAGCAGGCGCGCAGGACGACGACCCAGGCGGGCACGACGGCGATGAGCAGCGCGGCGAGGCCGGAGGGGATGGAGGTCTCGGCGAGGACGACGAGCCCGTTGCCGCCGAGGATGAGGAGCAGACCGACGACGACGGCCGAGGCCAGCTCCCGCGGGGTGACCTTGAGGACCTGGGGGCCCTTCCGCCAGGCGAGGAGACCGGCGAGGACGAGGCCGGCGGTGACGAAGCGGGTGCCGGCGGAGAGGAAGGGCGGCATCGTCTCGACGACGATCCGGATCCCGAGATAGGTGGACCCCCACACGACGTACACGATGCCGAGCGCGGCCCATACGGCGCCGGAGATCCGCCGGGAGGCGGCGGGCGTTCTGTCGGACAGGGGGGCGGCGGGAGTCGCCTGGACCTCGGAGGCCGGATCGACGGCAGGGCTTGTCATGACCAGGAGATTAGGGACTGCGCCGCCGGATGACCAAGAATTTTGCCCGGCATCGGGCAGCGGCGGACGATTTTCCGCGCCCGGAGGGTCCGTGAGGCGCCGGGGGTGACCGGCGGGACACCTCTCGGAGGTGCGCGTCGACCGGTCCGGATCAGTGCCGGGAGCCCGGCACGAGCGACAGGACGCTCCTCACGGCGTGTCCGCGGTGTCCGTGCCGGTCGCCTTCAGGGCCAGCCACAGCTCCATCCGGACGTCCGGATCGTCGAGCGAGCGGCCGAGGATCTCCTCGACCCGGCGCATGCGGTAGCGGAGGGTGTGCCGGTGCACGCCGAGGTCCGCCGCGGCCGCGTCCCACTGGCCGTGGCGCGACAGCCAGGCGCGCAGCGAGGCGACGAGGTCGCCCCGGCCGGTGGCGTCGTGCTCGTACAGGGCGCGCAGCATGCCGTCCGCGAACGCCCGGACCGCGTCGTCGGCGAGCAGCGGCAGCACCGATCCCGCCGCCAGCTCCTCGTGCTCCACGAGGGCACGCCCGCGCCGCCGCGCGACCGACAGGGCCTGCTCGGCCTGCTTGTACGCGGCCGCCGCCGCGATCGGCCCGGCCGGCGCCGAGAGGCCGACGACCAGGCCGGCCTCCTCGGCGTCCCGCTCGGCGTAGCTCGCGCAGGCGGCGACCACGGCGCCGCCGTCGCCGGCCAGGACGAGGAGCCGTTCGTCGTTCTCGGGTACGGCGAGGACCGTCTCGCCGGCCCGCGCCGCCGCCGACTCCAGTGCCTCGGTCAGGACCGGGAGCGGCGGCTCGCCCTCCCGTTCGCCCGGGACCGCCTCGGCGATCAGCAGCCGGAACGGCGCGTCCAGCAGTCCGCCGTAGAGGTCGCCCGCCACGGCCCGGGCGTGGTCGGGCTGACCGGACAGCATCATGCGGAGCACCGCCGCGCCGAGCCGCCCCTCGGCGGCCTGGAGCGAGCGCGAGCGCTCGGTCGTCAGGGTGAGCAGCGCGATCGCGGAGTGCACGGCGTACCGCTCCGCCGTCCCCAGCGGCGCCCCGGTGCCGACGGCGAGGGCGCCCCGCACCCGGCGTCCGGAGCCCAGCGACTGGAGCTCGACCCGGTCGTCGGTGCCGCCGACCACGGCACTCGCGGGCGCCGGGCGTTCCCGGAGGCGTTCGACGTCGGGGGTCAGCCGGGCGGCCCGCCGGGCCGCCCATTCGGGCGACACGGCGAGGACGGCGCCGGAGGTGTCGTAGAGCGCGGCCCAGCCGTCCACGTGGGCCGCGAGCCGGGCCACCACCGCGTCCGGGCCCTCGGCGAGCGCGGCCCGGGTCAACTCGCGCTGGGCCTCGAAGCCGGCGGTGACGGCCCGGTACTGGTCGGCGGCGATCGCCGCCGACACGGCCTTGCTGATGGCGAGGAAAGGCGTCCGTCGCGGCACTTCCAGCAGCGGCAGGCCCTCCGCCGAGGCCGCCTCGACCAGCGCCGGGGGCACGTCCTCGTAGTTCACGCCGACGGCGAAGCCGAGCCCCACCACGCCCGCGCCGAGCAGCCGGCGCACGTAGCGGAGCATCGCGTCGGCGTCGCCGGCGTCCAGGGTCAGCCCGGTGGTGAGCAGCAGCTCGCCGCCCTCCATGTACGGCACGGGGTCGGTGAGCTCGCTGACGTGGGCCCAGCGCACGGGGGTGTCCAGGCCGTCCTCACCGGCCCGGACGGTGAGTTTGAGCGCCGAGTGCTGGACGAGGGACGCGAGGGTGGGCGGCATGGGACCGTCGAACCTTTGGGCAGAGGACTGCGGGGCGACTGCGCACGCAGCGGAGAGCGCCGCTCCGACGAACGACGCCCCCGATTGTGCCAGGGCCCACCCGGTCCCGCGTCAGCTCCGCAGATCCACCAGCAGCGGCGGCGTGTGCTCGCCGCGCACATGGGTCAGGGACAGCACGGCGTGCCCGGCGGGGACGGCGTGCGCCAGGTCGGAGGCCGACCACCGCTGCCGCTCCACCTCCCGCACGGTCACCGCCTCGGCGGTCGCCGCCTTGCCGGTCACCACCCGCCGCATGAAGTGCAGGGCCTTGGTCAACGGCTCGTCGGAGATGATCTGGCGGTTGGTGACGTCGCGGGTCTGCACCCACTCGGTGCCCCAGGTCTCGGCGAACCGCCCGCCGTCCCAGGGGGCGATCCCGGCGAACGCCATCCGGCATCCGACGGCCCCGAGGAGCGGTCCGCGCAGCGCCTCCGGCACGTCCTCCAGACTGCGCAGGGCGAGGACGACCCCGGCGTTGGCGGAGCGCAGCCGCTGCACGGACCGGACGGACTCGCCGGTGACGGTGTACGTGGCGTCGTCGAGGACCAGGCAGGCGAAGAGCGAACGGTCGCGACGGGCCAGGATCGCCTCGGAGAACTGGGCGAGCAGCAGCCGGGAGACGATCCGGGATGCCTCGGCGTGCCCGCGCTCGGGCAGGTCGACGCGGACCCGCAGCGGATGCTCGACGGCGTGCAGGGAGAACTGCCGGGTCTCGCCGTCGGTGCGGAAGAAGCGGGCGAATGCGGGCCGGTCCAGGAAGGCGATCCGCTCCGCGAGGAGTTCTCCCACGTCGTCGCCGCGTGCGGCCTGCCGCTGCCGGGCGTCGAGCTCGCGCAGCTGGGCGGGGTCGTCGCCGACGGCCGCGCGCAGCGCGTCGAGGGCGCCGGGGGTGCCGCCGAGCAGTTCGCGCAGTTCGGGCACGGCCGGGAAGCGGCCGTGGGCGGCGCGGAAGGGGCCGATCAGCTGGGCGAGCGCGGTGGCGGCCCGGCGGCTGTCGGCGACCAGGTCGCCGACGAGCGCCTCGGCGAGGATCCGCGCGGCCTCGTCGGGGTCGTCGGCCCCGCCGTAGAGGTCGAGGTCGTGGGTGGAGTCGGGCCGGCCGACGGAGACGACGACGTCGAAGGACTCGTCCGGGCCGAGGGCCGAGCCGTGCGAGGTGACGGCGACCACGGCGGCGCGGTTCGCGAGGGCCTGGAGGCAGAGGGACTCGACGACCGGCCGGACGAGCCGCACGGTCTTCCCGGCTCCCGCGGGCCCGACGGCGAGCAGCGAGGTCCCGAGCAGCCCTGGCTCCAGGGCGACGCCGGTGGTGCGGCGGGCGTAGGGGTTGCGGGGGTGGTCGGCGGCGGTGCCGATGAGCACCTGCGCGGTGGCCAGGTCGTGGGTGGCGCTGCGGACGGGCAGGTCGCGGACGCCGGAGGGGTGGCCGCAGGCGGCGGCGCCGCGGGTGCGCACGGCCTCCGTGAAGGCGGCGAGCCGCTCGGGCCGGGTCCGTACGCCTTGCCAGGCACGGCGGATCCGGGCGTAGTCGACGTCTCCGAGCGTGCCACGGCGGGTGGCGTCGGCGAGGGTGCCGGCGGCCTCGGTGAGCCCGGCGTCGCGGAGCTCGGGCCAGTCCACCGGGTCGGCGGCGGGCGGGGGCGGCGGGGGCGGGGCGTCCTTCTTGTGCGCGTAGCGGCGCCAGATGTCCGGCACGTGGCCGATCCGGGCGAAGAACACCAGGAAGCCGCCGCCGACGAGGGTGTAGTACGCGTAGCTGGCGGTGGCCCAGGTCTCGGCGTCCGTGCGCCAGGAGTCCGGGGTCAGGACCAGCAGGGGCCAGAGCCAGTAGCGGCCGAGGTAGCCGTTCCACAGCAGGGACCACAGGAGCCAGCCGCTGAGCAGGGAGATCACGGCCCCGGCGAACAGCCGGCGCGCGGGCACGAGATCCGGCTCCTCCTGCGGGCGGGGCCGGTGGCCGAGCCGCCAGACCCCGGGCTCGGCGGCCGGCCGGGGGATCCGGAGCCATTCGGCCACCCCGACGCGGGTGGGGGCGTGGGTGGGCGGCGGCGGGACGACGGACCGTGTGTGCGGGACCACCGGACCGGCGGGCGGTAGGGGCCGGTCCGCCGGGCGGCCGTCAGCGGGCTCCCGGGTGGGACCGGACGCCGCGGCACCCGGGTCGGCCGTGAACCCCGCCGGGCGCGGGACCGCGCCTCCCCGGGTGTCGCGTGACTCGTACGTGCCGTCGGTCTCCATGAACCCCTGCCCCCTGACCAGCCAGGTCGCCGCATCTGTGCCACCGTCAATCTAGTGGGCACGGCCCGGCCCGGAGCGGTTTCGCCGCCGCCATGTCCACACCGGACAACGACATGCCCCCCAACACTCCCTATCGGCGCATGCCCGCATCCCTCCCGCGCGCCTAGCCTGCGGAAGAAACCCACACAGTGCGTCCAGAACACCCCCAGGAGCCCCGCATGACCGCCCTTCCGCAGGAGCGCCGCGTCGTCACCGCAATTCCCGGCCCGAAGTCGCAGGAGCTTCAGGCCCGCCGCCTCGACGCGGTCGCCGGTGGCGTGGGCTCCGTGCTTCCCGTGTTCACCGCCAGGGCCGGCGGCGGCATCATCGAGGACGTCGACGGCAACCGTCTGATCGACTTCGGCTCCGGCATCGCCGTGACCTCGGTCGGCGCCTCCGCCGAGGCCGTGGTGCGCCGTGCCGCCGCCCAGCTCGCCGACTTCACGCACACCTGTTTCATGGTGACGCCGTACGAGGGCTACGTGGAGGTCTGCGAGGCGCTCGCCGAGCTGACCCCGGGCGACCACGCCAAGAAGTCCGCGCTGTTCAACTCCGGCGCCGAGGCCGTCGAGAACGCCGTCAAGATCGCGCGTTCGTACACCAAGCGCCAGGCCGTCGTCGTCTTCGACCACGGCTACCACGGCCGTACGAACCTCACGATGGCGCTGACGGCGAAGAACATGCCGTACAAGCAGGGCTTCGGCCCGTTCGCCCCCGAGGTCTACCGCGTGCCGGTCGCCTACGGCTACCGCTGGCCCACCGGCCCGGAGAACTGCGGCCCCGAGGCCGCCGCCCAGGCGATCGACAACATCACCAAGCAGATCGGCGCCGAGAACGTCGCCGCGATCATCATCGAGCCGGTCCTCGGCGAGGGCGGCTTCATCGAGCCGGCCAAGGGCTTCCTGCCGGCGATCGTGAAGTTCGCCAACGACAACGGCATCGTCTTCGTCGCGGACGAGATCCAGTCCGGCTTCTGCCGCACCGGCCAGTGGTTCGCCTGTGAGGACGAGGGCATCGTCCCCGACCTGATCACGACCGCCAAGGGCATCGCGGGCGGTCTCCCGCTCGCCGCCGTCACCGGCCGCGCCGAGATGATGGACTCCGTGCACGGCGGCGGCCTGGGCGGCACCTACGGCGGCAACCCGGTGGCCTGCGCCGGTGCGCTGGGCGCGATCGAGACGATGAAGGAGCTCGACCTCAACGCCAAGGCCGCGCACATCGAGTCGGTCATGAAGGCCCGCCTGACGGCGATGGCCGAGAAGTTCGACGCCATCGGCGACATCCGCGGCCGTGGCGCCATGATCGCCATCGAGCTGGTGAAGGACCGCGCCACCAAGGAGCCGAACCCGGAGGCCGCGGGCGCGCTGGCGAAGGCCTGCCACGCCGAGGGCCTGCTGGTCCTGACCTGTGGCACGTACGGCAACGTGCTCCGCTTCCTGCCGCCGCTGGTCATCGGTGACGATCTGCTGAACGAGGGACTCGACATCATCGAGAACGCGTTCGCACAGATCTGACGTACCGTGTGAAGAAGCTGTGGGGGGCCGATGGCGGGATGGCGATCCGGCTGTCGGCCCCCCTTTCCCTGACGTACGGTCTTCGCAGATGAGAGAAACACCCCGCCCGCAGGGATCTGCGAGCGACTCCGGGACGATGCAACCCCAGCCCCGCCCCGGCCGTGCCCTCGCGCACACCACTGGAGCCTCTGGCTCCGGAACTCCTCACCGATCGGATGGCCGCCCGCCCCACACCCCCCGGGGCGCGCGGCAGCCCGATCCCGTCGGCCGTCCCGGAACCACCCCCCCTGTTCCGGGACGGCCGACTTTCTTCTGTGCGCTCGTGCTGCTCGCCCTCGTCACGTGGCAGGTCCTGGTCGACGGGCCGCTGGCCCGCCTGGACGAACGCGCCTCCCGTTCACTGGTCGGCACCGTCCCGCGCGGCCTCTCCGAACTGGGCGCCGATCTCGGCAACATGACGGTCGCCCTGCCGGTCCTCGGGTGCGCGATGGCCTGCGCGGCCTGGCGGGGACGGCGCGCCGCGGCCCTGTACGCGGGCCTCGCGATGGTCCTCGTCCCGGTCCTGGTGATCCCGCTGAAGGAGTGGACCGCCCGCCCGGGCCCGCTGGAGCCGTGGGCCGCCGGCTACTACCCCTCGGGGCACACGGCGACGGCGATGGTGGCCTACTTCGGCGCGGCGTTCCTGGTCTCGCGCCGGCTGCTGCCCGTCGCCGCCGTGCTGACGGCGGCGACGGGCGTGGGGCTGGTCCTGCGGGGTTACCACTGGCCGCTGGACGTGCTGGCCAGCCTCTGCCTGGGAGTGCTGATCCTGACCGTCAGCTCCAGTTGTACGCGTCGAAGTTCCGGCTGAACTCCCCGTTGTTGAAGCGGTCCCAGTTGATCGACCAGGTCATCAGGCCGCGCAGGCCGGGCCAGGTGCCGTGGGTCTGGTAGCTGCCGCAGTCGGTCTTCCTGGTCAGGCAGTTCAGCGCCTTGTTCACCTCGGCCGGGCTGGTGTGGCCGTTGCCCGCGTTCACGGAGGCGGGGAGGCCGATGGCGACCTGGTCGGGACGGAGCGCCGGGAAGACCCGGGAGGTGTCGCCGGCGACCGGGAAGCCGGTGAGGAGCATGTCGGTCATGGCGATGTGGAAGTCCGCGCCGCCCATGGAGTGGTACTGGTTGTCGAGGCCCATGATGGACCCCGAGTTGTAGTCCTGGACGTGGAGCAGGGTGAGGTCGTCGCGCAGGGCGTGGATGACCGGGAGGTAGGCGCCGGCGCGCGGGTCCTGGCCGCCCCAGGGGCCGGAGCCGTAGTACTGGTAGCCGAGCTGGACGAAGAAGGTCTCCGGGGCCATCGTCAGGACGAACTTCGCGCCGTACTTGGCCTTGAGGGTCTTCACGGCGGAGACGAGGTTGACGATCACCGGGCTGGTGGGGCTGCGGAAGTCGGTGTCGCCGGTGTTCAGCGAGAGGGAGTGGCCCTCGAAGTCGATGTCCAGGCCGTCGAGGCCGTACTCGTCGATGATCTTCGAGACGGAGGAGACGAAGGCGTCGCGGGCGGCCGTGGTGGAGAGCTGGACCTGGCCGTTCTGGCCGCCGATGGAGATGAGGACCTTCTTGCCCGCGGCCTGCTTGGCCTTGATCGCCGCCTTGAACTCGGCCGGCGACTCGACGCCCGGGCACTCGGTGGCCGGGCAGAGGCTGAAGCGGATGTCCCCGGAGGTCACCGAGGTCGGCTCGCCGAAGGCGAGGTTGATGACGTCCCACGAGTCGGGGACGTCGGCCATGCGGGTGTAGCCGGAGCCGTTGGCGAAGCTGGCGTGGAGGTAGCCGACCAGGGCGTGGGCGGGCAGCTGGCCGGGGTTGCCGCCGCCTCCGCCGCTGGTCGTGGTGGCCGTGACGGTCGCCGACGCGGGCGACTCGCCGGCGCTGTTCGCGGCGGTGACGCGGAAGCTGTACGCGGTGGAGGCGGCAAGTCCGGTCACCGTGGCCGAGGTTCCGGAGACCGTGAGGACCTTCGTTCCGCCCTGGTAGACGTGGTACGAGGTGGCCCCGGAGGAGGCCGACCAGCTCAGCGGGACGCTCGACGACGTCGGCGCGCCGGCCGTGAGGCCGGTGGGCGCGGCGGGGATCCCGACGGGGGTGCCGCCGGGGCCGGTCAGGCTCAGGTCGTCGACGTGGTAGCCGCCGGTGCCGTACCAGCCGTGGGTGTAGATCGTCACCGAGGTCGTCGACGGACCGGTGGTGAAGGTGGTCGACAGGCGCTGCCAGTCGGGGGCGGACTGGGTCCAGGTCGACACGTCGGAGGTGCCGGTACCGGACGCGCCGAGGTACACGTAGCTGCCGCGGACCCAACCGCTCAGCGCGTAGGCGGAGTTCGGGGCGACGGTGACGGTCTGGGAGCACTGGGCGCGGTCGCTGCCCGCCGGCGTGGCCAGCAGGGCCTTCGTACCGCCGTGGACGGGTGACGAGACGACGGCCCCGCTGCCGGCCGTACAACTCCAGCCGTCCAGGCCGGACTCGAAGCCGCCGTTGCGGGCGAGTTCGGTGTCGGCCGCCTGGGCGGCGGGGGTCAGGGCGACGAGTCCGCCGGCGGCGAGCACGCCCGCCAGCGCGAGGACAAGGGGTCGGGAGCGGTCCACAACTGCCTCCGGGGGTGGGGGAATCGAGGTGGGGAGCGCGCCACAGCATGGTCCAGACCAATCAAGTGGTCAAGACCTCTGTTCGGCACGGCGCCGCCCGCCCCGGCCGCCCTGGAGCGGCCGCGGTCCCGGGCGGGGGCGGCGGTCGGGATCGGCGGTCGCCGGCGGGGGCGGGCCGCCCGCCCCCGGAGCACCCGACCGGCCGGACGTCCCTCAGCGCTCGGGTCCCGCACCGGGCTCCCCGGCCCCGCCGCTCTGCCCGACTCCCCTGACCTCTCCGCTCCCCCTGACCTCCCCGGCCAGGCCGCCCGCCGCCTCGTGCATCGCCAGTTCCAGGAGCGCGGCGTCCGTCAGGGTCCCGGTGCCGTCCGGAGCCACCAGCCAGCGCATCCCGCCCGCGACACGACCCGGGTACGGCACGGCGATCCACGTGCCGCGGCCCACACCGCGCACCCCCGTCCCGAGCCAGCGGGCGGCCGTGCCGGGCGGCACGAAGAATCCCGTGCGGCCGTCGCCGAAGTCGGCCAGGACAGGCCCCGGCCGGTCCACGAGCCGGGTCAGCACGTCGAGCGTGGGGTAGCCCAACTCCCCCGGCAGGATGAGCACGTCCCAGCGCCGGCCGGCGGGCAGCAGCGCCACCCCGAGCGGGTTGCGCTCCCATTCCCACCGGCACGCGTCGGGATCCGGCGCCACCGACGCCAGCCACTCCACCGCGGTCCTGGCCCCCGAACCGGTCATCGTCAACGGCCTCCTCACTGTGCGGACACGGTGTCCGCACACGGGAGAGCGCGGAAGGTGACGATCATTACGCGGGTTCGGGCCGCGGGTTCAGGGGGAACTGGATCACCTCCCGTCCCGCGGGGTGCGCCCCCGGCGCGCAACCGAGTGGACGCGCCCGTTCGGGTGGACGGCGAGGGGCCGGGTCGGCGGCTCCGCCACCCGTCCGGCCAGGCGTGTTCCCATGAGCCTCCGCCGTGTCCACCACGACACCGCCCGCCTCGGCCCCTCCCCCTCCTCCGCCGTCCTCGCCACGGGAGTACCCATGCCGTTCCCGCAGTCCTCGGACCCCTCGCACGGCACGCCGGGCGGTGCCCCGGCCGCCGGGAAGAGCCCTCGCCCCGGCAAGGGCCTGCTGCGGCGGATGGGCGAGTGGTCCGCCCGTCACTTCGTGATCGTGCTGGTCGCCTGGGTCGTGGCGCTCGTCGCCCTGCTGGCGCTCAAGAACGCCTTCGGCGGCGAGTACTCCGACAACTACTCGCTGCCCGGCACCCAGTCCCAGGAGGGACTCGACGTGCTGCGCGCGCACGAGCCCGCCGCCGGCGGCTACAGCTCGCAGGTGGTGCTGTACGACGGCGCCAAGCCGCTCACCGACGTGAGCGACCAGGTCTCGTCCGCCGTGGCGTCGCTGCAGAAGCTGCCCCACGTCCTGAACGCCACGAGTCCGCTGCCCGCGCCGGGCACCCCGCCGCCGTCCCCGCCGCCGGGCACCCCGAACGTCGGCCCCCTGTCGACCGACGGCAAGACCGGGTACATCACGGTCCGTTTCGACGTCCAGCCCGGCACCCTCGGCGACGGCTACCTGGCCGGCGTGGACTCCGCCGTGCAGCCGCTGCGCTCCGCCGGGGTCGAGGTCGAGTACGGCGGCTCGCTGGGCGAGCTGGCCCGGCCCGAGCCCGACGACCGGGTCAGCGAGACGATCGGCTTCGCGGTCGCGATCATCGTGCTGATCATCGGCTTCGGCAGCCTGATCGCCGCCGTACTGCCCCTGGTCACCGCACTGGTCGCGGCCCTCTGCGGCCTCTCCGTGCTCGGCCTGCTCGCCGCCGTGTGGACCTTCGCCACCGTCTCCCCCACGCTGGCGACGATGATCGGGATCGGCGTCGGCATCGACTACGCCCTCTTCCTGATCACCCGGCACCGGCAACTCCTGATGAACGGCATGGATCCGGTGGCCGCGGCCGGGATGGCGACCGCGACCAGCGGCCGGGCCGTCCTCGTCTCGGGCTGCACGGTCGTCATCGCCCTGTCGGGGCTGTGGGTGTCCGGGCTGAGCTTCATCGGACTGCTCGGCCTGGCCGCGACCTCCACCGTGGTCACGGCCGTCATCGGCGCGCTCACCCTCGTCCCGGCGATGCTCGGCCTGATCGGGCGCCACATCGACCGGCTCCACCTGCGCAAGCCGGTGGCCGAGGTCGAGCCCCAGGCCGAGGGGGACGAGGCCCAGGGCACCTGGCACCGCTACGCCCTGCGGGTGGAGCGCCGCCCCTGGTGGTTCCTGACCGCGGGCGTCGTCATCCTCGCCGTGCTCTCCATCCCGCTGTTCTTCATCCAGCTCGGACACATCGGCGACGGCGCGGATCCCAAGTCGTTCACGGACCGGCGGGCGTTCGACCTGATGTCCTCGGCCTTCGGGCCCGGCTCCAACGGGCCGCTGACCCTGGTCATCGACCAGACCTCGGTTCCGGCGGCCGACCGGTCCGCGCTGGCGAGCCAGGCGCAGAAGGCGCTCACCGGGGTCCCGGACGCCGCCCTGATCACCCCGCTCACCCCGACCTCGGACGGCGACGTCCTGATCGCCACGGCCTACTCGGTGGCCGCCCCGCAGGACGAGCTCACCACGTCGCTGACCAACCACCTGTCCGACGACGTCCTCCCGCAGGCGGTCAGCGGCACGACGGCGGCCACGTACGTGACCGGGACCACCGCCGCCCAGATCGACTTCCTGGACATCGTCTCCAGCCGCCTGCCGCTCATCATCGTCGTGGTCGTGGGCCTGGCGTTCCTGGTCATCCTGGTGGTCTTCCGGGGGCCGCTCGTCGCCCTCAAGGCCGCGCTGCTGAACCTGCTGTCCATCGCCGCCTCGTACGGCGTCGTGGTCGCCGTCTTCCAGTGGGGCTGGGGCGGCCCGGCGCTCGGGGTGTCCGGAGACGTCCCCATCGAGAGCTACGTGCCGATGATGATGTTCGCCATCGTCTTCGGTCTGAGCATGGACTACGAGATCTTCCTGCTGTCCCGCGTGCACGAGGCCTGGCTGCGCACCGGCGACGCCAAGGCGAGCGTGGCGCACGCTCTGGAGATCACGGCCCGCGTCATCACCTGCGCGGCGCTCATCATGGTCAGCGTCTTCGCCGCGTTCATCGTCAGCGACAACATCGTGATCAAGATGATGGGGCTCGGCCTGGCCGCCAGCGTGCTGATCGACGCGACGATCGCGCGCCTGCTGCTGGTGCCCGCCGTGATGACCCTGCTCGGCGAGCGGGCCTGGTGGACCCCCCGCTGGCTGGACCGGATCCTGCCGCACGTGGACACCGAGGGCGAGGGTGAACTGGCCGCCGCGGGAGGCACGGGCGGGGCGGGGTCGCGGCCCGCGCCGTGACTCCGGCGGGACACCTCGCATGCGCGGTGTCCCGCCGGGGATCACGGGACAGCCCTCAGCTGTCGAAGCCCAGCCCCAGGCGGTCCATCGCCTTCAGCCACAGGTTGCGCCGGCCGCCGTTCTCGTCGGCGCGGGCCAGTGACCACTTGGTGATGCCGATGCCCGCCCAGGCGATCGGCTCGGGCGGGAACGGCAGCGGCTTGGAGCGCACCATCTCCAGCTCCGTCCGCTCCGTGCGCTCCCCCGCGAGGAGGTCGAGCATCACGTCCGCGCCGAACCGGGTCGCGCCGACGCCGAGGCCGGTGAACCCGGCCGCGTAGGCGACCTTGCCGCGGTGGGCGGTGCCGAAGAACGCCGAGAAGCGCGAGCAGGTGTCGATCGCGCCGCCCCAGGCGTGGCTGAAGCGGAGCCCCTCCAGCTGCGGGAAGCACTGGAAGAAGTGCTCGGCCAGCTTGAGGTACGTCTCGGGGCGGTGGTCCATCTCCGCGTTCATCCGCCCGCCGAAGGGGTAGATCGCGTCGTAGCCGCCCCACAGGATCCGGTCGTCCGCGGTGATGCGGAAGTAGTGGAACTGGTTGGCGCTGTCCCCGAGCCCCTGCCGGTTCTTCCAGCCGATGGAGGCGAGCTGTGCGGGGCTGAGCGGCTCGGTCGTCAGGGCGTAGTCGTAGACCGGGACGGTGTAGGGCCGGACCCGCTTGACCAGCGACGGGAAGACGTTCGTGCCCAGCGCGACCCGGCGGGCGACGATCCGGCCGTAGGGGGTGCGCACGCCCATCCCGGCGCCGACCGGGACCAGTTCCAGGCCGGGCGTGTTCTCGAAGATCCGTACGCCCAGGTCCTGGCAGGCCCGCTTCAGCCCCCAGGCGAGCTTCGCCGGGTTGAGCATGGCGACTCCGCGGCGGTCCCAGAGGCCGCCGAGGAAGGTCGGGGAGTCGACCTCCGCGCGGACCGCGTCCCGGTCGAGGAGTTCGAGTCCGCCGCCCAGGCCGAGCCGGCGGGCCGTCTCGTGGACCTCGGCGAGCTCCTCGACCTGGTGCGGCTCGGTGGCGACGTCGATCTCGCCGGTGCGCTCGAAGTCGCAGTCGAGGGAGTAGCGGGCGACCGCCGCCTCGATGGCGTCGAGGTTGCGCTCGCCGAGCCCCTCCAGCGTGGCCAGCTCGTCCGGCCAGCGGGCGAGCCCGTTGCCGAACCCGTGGGTGAGGGAGGCGGCGCAGAAGCCGCCGTTGCGGCCCGAGGCGGCCCAGCCCACCTCGCGCCCCTCGATCAGCACGACGTCCCGCTCCGGCTCCCGCTCCTTGGCGAGGAGCGCGGTCCACAGGCCGCTGTAGCCGCCGCCGACCACGAGGAGGTCGCAGTTCTCCGTGCCGGTGAGGGCGGGGAGGGCGGCGGGCTTGCCGGGGTCTTCCAGCCAGAAGGGGACGGGCTGGGCGTCCGAGAGAGATTGTGCAGCGATACGCATGGCGTCTGGGGCCATGGTTTCCAACTCCTTCAGGGCGTGCTCGGGGCCGTGCTCACTGTGCTGCCGCTTTGCGGCGCCGGTTCGTGACGATCTGACCGGCTACCACCACCAGTACGGCAATGATGAACATCGCCGTGCCGATGACGTTGATCTGGACGGGCGTGCCGCGCTGTGCCGAACCCCAGACGAACATGGGGAACGTGACGGTGGAGCCCGCGTTGAAGTTGGTGATGATGAAGTCGTCGAACGAGAGCGCGAAGGCGAGCAGCGCGCCGGCCGCGATGCCGGGGGCGGCGATCGGCAGCGTCACCCGGACGAAGGTCTGCACCGGGCCGGCGTAGAGGTCGCGGGCGGCCTCCTCCAGGCGCGGGTCCATCGACATCACGCGCGCCTTGACGGCGGTGACGACGAAGGACAGGCAGAACATGATGTGGGCGATCAGGACCGTCCAGAAGCCCAGCTCGGCGCCCATGTTGAGGAAGAGCGTGAGCAGCGAGGCGGCCATGACGACCTCGGGCATCGCCATCGGCAGGAAGATCAGCGAGTTGATCGCGCCGCGCGCCCGGAAGCGGTAGCGGACCAGCGCGAAGGCGATCATCGTGCCGAGGACGGTGGCGCCCAGGGTGGCCCAGGCGGCCAGCTGGAGCGACAGGGAGAGCGAGCCGCACATGTCGGCGACGCCGCACGGGTCCTTCCAGGCGTCCAGCGAGAACTTCTGCCAGGCGTAGTTGAAGCGCCCGTTCGGCTTGTTGAACGAGAACACCATCACGACGATGTTCGGCAGGATCAGGTACGCGAGCGTCAGCAGGCCCGCGATGACGACCAGGTGCTGTCGTATCCAGCGCATCAGACGAGATCCTCCGTTCCGGCGCGGCGGATGTAGACGGTGACCATGACCAGCACGATCGCCATGAGGATGAAGGACAGCGCGGCCGCCGTCGGGTAGTCGAGCACCCGGAGGAACTGCGACTGGATGACGTTGCCGACCATCTTGGTGTCGGTGGAGCCCAGCAGTTCGGCGTTGACGTAGTCGCCGCTGGCCGGGATGAAGGTGAGCAGGGTGCCCGAGACGACGCCCGGCGTGGAGAGCGGGAACGTCACCTTCCGGAAGGTCGTCGCGGGTGAGGCGTACAGGTCCTGGGCGGCCTCGTGCAGCCGGCCGTCGATCCGCTCCAGCGAGGTGTAGAGCGGAAGGATCATGAACGGCAGGAAGTTGTACGTCAGACCGCAGACGACCGCCATCGGGGTGGCGAGGACCCGGTCGCCCTCGGTCCAGCCGAGCCAGCTGGTCACGTCCAGGAGGTGCAGGGCGTTCAGCGCGTCGACCACGATGCTGTCGTCCGCGAGGATCGTCTTCCACGCCAGGGTCCGGATGAGGAAGCTGGTGAAGAACGGCGCGATCACCAGGACCAGCAGCAGGTTCCGCCAGCGGCCGGCCTTGAACGCGATCAGATACGCCAGCGGGTACCCGAGGAGCAGGCAGAGCAGCGTGGCCGTGCCGGCGTAGAGCAGGGAGCGGACGAATTGCGGCCAGTACTCCTGGAAGGCGTCCCAGTAGGTCTGGAAGTGCCAGGTGACCTCGAAGCCCTTCTCCAGGGAGCCGGTCTGCACGGAGGTCGACGCCTGGTAGACCATCGGCAGCGCGAAGAAGACGAGCAACCAGATGATGCCGGGCAGCAGCAGCCAGTACGGGACGAGCCGCTTGCGGGTGGAAGGCTTGCGCGTCACCGGTTCCTCGACCGGCGCCGCTTCCTCCTTCGTCAGGGTGGAAGTGCTCATCCGGCGTCCTCCACCGTCTCCACGCCCGCGTCGATGTCCTGGGAGGCGTCCAGGCCGAAGGTGTGCGCCGGGTTCCAGTGCAGGACGACCTCGGCCCCGGGGACGAGACGCGCGTCCCGCTCGATGTTCTGCTCGTAGACCTGCAGCTCCGCGCCCGCCGGGCTGTTCACCACGTACTGCGTGGAGACGCCGATGAAGGAGGAGTCGACGATCCGGCCGGTGACCTTGTTGCGGCCGTCGGCTATCGCCCCCGCGTCGTCGGCGTGGGCGAGCGAGATCTTCTCGGGGCGGACGCCGACGAGGACCTTGCCGCCGGTGCGGACGGTCGCGGAACAGCGCTCGGTGGGCAGTCGGAGCTTGCCCCCGCCCGCCGTGACGACGAGGTCCGCGCCGCCGCTCTCGGCGACCTCGGCCTCGATCAGGTTGGAGGTGCCGAGGAAGTTCGCGACGAACGTGGTCCGCGGGTTCTCGTACAGGTCCGCGGGGGCGCCGAGCTGCTCGACCCGGCCGCCGTTCATCACCGCGACCTGGTCGGCCATGGTCATGGCCTCCTCCTGGTCGTGGGTGACGTGGATGAAGGTGATGCCGACCTCGGTCTGGATCCGCTTGAGCTCCAGCTGCATCTGGCGGCGCAGCTTGAGGTCGAGGGCGCCGAGCGGCTCGTCGAGGAGCAGCACCTGCGGGTGGTTGATGAGCGCGCGAGCCACGGCGACGCGCTGCTGCTGGCCACCGGAGAGCTGGTGCGGCTTGTGCCGGGCCTTGTCGCCGAGCTGGACGAGGTCGAGCATGTCGGCGACCTGCTTCTTCACCGACTTGATGCCGCGCCGGCGCAGACCGAAGGCGACGTTCTCCTGGATGTCCAGGTGCGGGAAGAGCGCGTAGGACTGGAAGACGGTGTTGACCGGCCGCTTGTACGGCGGCAGGTCGGTGACGTCCTTGTCGCCGAGGAAGACCGTGCCGGTGGTGGGGTCCTCCAGGCCGGCGATCATCCGCAGGGTGGTGGTCTTGCCGCAGCCGGAGGCGCCGAGGAGGGCGAAGAACGAGCCCTGCGGGACGGTCAGGTCGAGCGGCCGGACGGCGTGGAAGGAGCCGTAGGTCTTGCTGATCCCGGAGAGACGGACATCGCCGCCGGTGTTCGTGTCAGTCATGGGTTGCGGTCCCAGGTCGTGGTGAGGAGTGGACGGCGTACATGGCCCGAGGGTGCGCGCGCCGGGCTCGGCGCCCGCGCTCAGGCGCCGATGAGCTTGGCGAACTTCTCTTCGTACGCCGTCTCCTCCGCGCTGGTGAGCGAGCGGAAGGCGTGCGACTTCGCGGCCATGGCCTTGTCGGGGAGGATCAGCGTGTTGGCGGCGAGCTCCGGGTCGATCTTGGCGAGCTCGTCCTTCACCCCGTCGACCGGGCAGACGTAGTTGATGTACGCGGCCAGCTGGGCGGCGACCGGAAGCTCGTAGTAGTAGTCGATGAGCTTCTCGGCGTTGGCCTTGTGCCGCGACTGGGCGGGGACCAGCAGGTTGTCGCTGGAGGTGATGTAGCCGGCCGACGGGATGGAGAACTTGATGTCCGGGTTGTCGGCCTGCAGCTGGATGATGTCGCCGGCCCAGGCGAGACAGGCGGCGATGTCGCCCTTGTCCAGGTCGGAGGTGTAGTCGTTGCCGGTGAAGCGGCGGATCTGCTTCTTGTCGACGCCCTTCTGGAGCCGCCCGATCGCCGCGTCGTAGTCGGCGTCGGTGAACGCGCCCGGGTCCTTGCCCATGTCGAGCAGGGTCATGCCGACCGAGTCGCGCATCTCGGTGAGGAAGCCGACCCGGCCCTTCAGAGCGGGGTCGTCGAGCAGCTGCGTGACGGAGTCGACCTTCTTCCCGCCGGTCGCCTTGGAGTTGTACGCGATGACCGTGGAGATGCCGGTCCACGGGTACGAGTACGAGCGGCCCGGGTCCCAGTCGGGGCGCCGGAACTGCGCGGACAGGTTCGCGTAGGCGTTGGGCAGGTTGGCCGGGTCCAGTTTCTGCGCCCAGCCGAGCCGGATGATCCGGGCGGCGAGCCAGTCCGTGACGCATATCAGGTCACGGCCGGTGTCCTGGCCCGCCGCGAGCTGCGGCTTGATCTTGCCGAAGAACTCGACGTTGTCGTTGATGTCCTCGGTGTACTTGACCTTGATCCCGGTGCGCTTGGCGAAGGCCTCCAGGGTGGGGCGGGACTTCTCGTCCTCGCTGACGTCCATGTACTCGGTCCAGTTGGAGAAGGCGACCTGCCTCTCCTTGGCCGAGAAGTCCGTGGAGGCGGGCCCCTTGTCCTCCCGCTTCGCCGGCGGGATGCCGCAGGCGCTCAGACCGGCCAGTGAGCCGATGGTGAGCGCACCGACACCGCCGGCGCGCAGCATCGAACGGCGGCTGAGGGCGCCCCGGCCGCTGGTGAGGCTGCGCCGCATCGCGGCCAGCTGCGCCGCGGACAGGCTGTCGGGCTCGTACTGCTCCATGCGCTGTGCCCTTTCGGGATGGTTTCGCCGCTGGTCGGGCGACGGGCTGCTATCGGTCCCCGAAGATCGTGCGGTGCCAGTCCTTCGCGGCGACCGCTGTGTTGTCGTACATCACGTGCTTGACCTGCGTGTACTCCTCGAAGGAGTACGACGACATGTCCTTTCCGAACCCGGAGGCCTTGTAGCCGCCGTGCGGCATCTCGCTGATGATCGGGATGTGGTCGTTGATCCACACGCAGCCCGCCCTGAGCTCGCGGGTGGCGCGGTTCGCCCGGAAGACGTCGCGGCTCCATGCGGACGCGGCGAGGCCGTACGGGGTGTCGTTGGCGAGCCGGATGCCCTCGTCGTCGCCGTCGAAGGGCAGGGCCACCAGGACCGGGCCGAAGATCTCCGACTGCACGACCTCGCTGTCCTGCGCGGCGCCGGTGATCAAGGTCGGACGATAGTACGCGCCGGCCTTGAGGGCACCGCCCGGCGCTTCGCCGCCGGTGACGACGGTGGCGTAGCCGCGGGCCCGGTCGACGAACGCGGCGACGCGGTCGCGGTGCACGTGGCTGACCAGCGGCCCGAGGTCGGTGGCGGGGTCGAAGGGGTCGCCGAGCCGGACGGTCTCCATCAGCTCCGCGACGCGCGCGACGAAGGCGTCGAAGAGCGGACGCTGGACGTAGGCGCGGGTGGCGGCGGTGCAGTCCTGGCCGCTGTTGATGAGCGAGGCGGCGACGGCGCCGTGGGCGGCGGCCTCCAGGTCGGCGTCGTCAAAGACCACGAAGGGGGCCTTGCCGCCGAGTTCGAGGTGGAGGCGCTTGACGGTGGCCGTGGCGATCTCGGCGACGCGCCGGCCGACGGGGGTGGAGCCGGTGAACGAGGTCATGGCCACGTCGGGGTGGCCGACGAGGTGCTCGCCGGTGGTGCGGCCGGCGCCGGTGACGATGTTGACGACGCCGTCGGGGATGCCGGCCTCGGTGGCCGCCTGGGCGAACATCAGCGAGGTCAGGGGGGTGAGTTCGGCCGGCTTGAGGACGATCGTGTTGCCGGCGGCGATGGCCGGCAGGACCTTCCAGGCGGCCATCTGGAGCGGGTAGTTCCAGGGGGCGATGGAGCCGACGACGCCGATCGCCTCGCGGCGTACGTACGAGGTGTGGTCGCCGCTGTACTCGCCGGCCGACTGGCCCTGGAGGTGGCGGGCCGCCCCGGCGAAGAAGGCGGTGTTGTCGACGGTGCCCGGGACGTCGAACTCGGTGGTGAGCTTGACGGGCTTGCCGCACTGGAGCGACTCGGCGCGGGCGAGGTCGTCGGCCTGCTCGGCCAGGACGCCGGCGAAGCGGTGCAGGGCGTCCGAGCGCTCGCCCGGGGTCGCCCCGGACCAGCCCGGGAAGGCGTCCCGCGCGGCGGCCACGGCGGCGTCCACGTCCGCGGTGGACGCGAGTTCGTAGGTGAACACGCGCTCGCCCGTCGCCGGGTCGACGACGCTGTGCTCCTGACCTGAGGTTCCGGGCCGCAGACGCCCGCCGATGTACTGCGCGCCGTCCGCGAAGCGGTCCGTTGCCTGGAAGCGGTTGCCCATGACGCTCTCCGTTGTTCCAGATCGAATTGAGTGCCGATCCTGACAGAGGGACAACCGTCCAACAAGTGATTCCGTTGTTGCCTTTTGGTTACGCGACGGAATCGGTCGACCAAGTGTCGAGGGGTCGGTCACTTCAGCGTACGGAGTGTCCGTGGCGGCTGTCAGACTCGCGTGCATGGGGAATCTGGAACAGCTGACGGAGCAGGTCAGCCGGGGTGAACGCGTGAAGTGGCTGCTCTTCTGGGGGCACCGGCCGATGCCGGACGGCAGGCTCTCGGCGAGCTGCCTGAGCCAGTGGTGGCCGTCACCCTTCGAGGTCGACGGCGTGCGCTACGCGACGGCGGAGCACTGGATGATGGCGTCGAAGGCACGGCTCTTCGGGGACGCGGAGGCCGAGCGGGCCGCGCTGGACGCGGCGACGCCCGCGCAGGCGAAGAATGCCGGGCGGCTGGTGCGCGGCTTCGACGACGCGGTGTGGCAGCGGGAGCGCTTCGGGATCGTGGTGGAGGGCAGCGTCCACAAGTTCTCGTCGGACGAGGCGCTGCGCGGATACCTCCTCGGCACGGGCGGCCGGGTGCTGGTGGAGGCCAGCCCGCTGGACCGCATCTGGGGCATCGGCCTGGCGGCGGACGACGCCCGGGCCAAGGACCCGGCGCGCTGGCGCGGCCTGAACCTGCTGGGCTTCGCCCTGATGGAGGCCCGGGAGCGGCTGCGCACGGGGGTGTGACCGGGACGGGAGGACGCGGCCGTGGCCGTGACGGGGCCCTCCGCACATGCCGAGGGCGCGTGATCGGCGATCACGCGCCCTTCGCTCCGGACACGACCTGAGGGTTGGACAGCCCTTAGCGCCGCGTCTCCACGACCAGGTGCGTCGCGAACGGGTCGTCCTCGTCGTCGAAGGACGAGGAGTCCTGCGCGATCGCCCAGATGATGAATCCCAGGAACACCGCGCTCACGAGCGTGCCGATCGCGCCGAGCACGATGCCCGCGATCGCCATGCCCCGGTTCGTCGCCTCGCCCCGGCCCGCCTTCTTCAGGCCGATGACGCCGAAGATCAGCGCCAGGATGCCGAGGATCGCCCCCAGGCCGTACAGGCAGAAGCCTGCGGTCGCGATGATGCCGAGCACCATCGAGGCCGTGCCCATGCCGTTCGACGGCTGCTGCTGCCAGCCGGGCTGGCCGTAGCCCCCGCCGCCGCCACCGTAGGACGGGTAGCCGGGGTAGCCGTAGCCCGACGTGGCCGGGGTCACCGGCGGGGTCGGCGCCGTGGGGTAGCCGTAGCCGCCCGGAGCGACCGGAGGCGGCGGCACCTCGCCGGTCGGCATCGACGTCATCGTCGGCTGGTCGTGCACGTGCGGCACCGGCGGTGTCGCCGGCGAGGGCGACGGCTTGCTCAGTTCCACACCGTCGCGGTTCGGCGGAGCCCACGGGTCCGCCGGGTCGTACCCGCCCTGCGGCTGGTCGCTGTTGTCAGACATGGGCCTCCCCCATCGTGGTCACGTCATGCTACGACCTCCCTCCGACAGGCGAACGGCCCGGCCTACGATGACCCGATGACCGATCTCCACCCCTTCATCGCGGGGCTTCCCAAGGCAGAGCTGCACGTCCACCACGTCGGCTCCGCGTCTCCCCGGATCGTCGCCGAACTGGCCGCCCGACACCCGGACTCCAAGGTCCCCACGGACCCCGAGGCCCTCGTCGACTACTTCGTGTTCACCGACTTCGCCCACTTCATCGACGTCTACCTGTCCGTCGTGGACCTGATCCGCACCCCGGAGGACGTCCGGCTGCTGACCTACGAGGTCGCCCGTGACATGGCCCGCCAGAACATCCGGTACGCCGAGCTGACGATCACCCCGTACAGCTCGACCCGCCGGGGCATCGACGAGCGCGCCTTCATGGACGCCATCGAGGACGCCCGCCGGGCCGCCGAGGCCGAACTGGGCGTCGTGCTGCGCTGGTGCTTCGACATCCCCGGCGAGGCCGGACTGGAGGCCGCCGAGGAGACCGCCCGCCTCGCCGTCGACCTGCACCCCGAGGGCCTCGTCGCCTTCGGGCTCGGCGGCCCGGAGATCGGCGTCCCGCGCCCGCAGTTCAAGCCGTACTTCGACCGGGCCATCGCGGCCGGCCTCCACTCGGTCCCGCACGCCGGCGAGACGACCGGCCCCGAGACCATCTGGGACGCGCTGAACGAGCTCGGCGCCGAGCGCATCGGCCACGGCACCAGCGCCGTGCAGGACCCCGAGCTGCTGAAGTACCTGGCCGAGCACCGGATCCCGCTGGAGGTCTGCCCGACCTCGAACATCGCCACCCGGGCGGTCCTGGACCTGGACGAGCACCCGGTCAAGGAGATGGTGAAGGCCGGCGTCCTGGTGACGATCAACAGCGACGACCCGCCGATGTTCGGTTCGGACCTGAACAACGAGTACGCGGTCGCCGCCCGTCTGCTGGAGCTCGACGAACGGGGCCTGGCGGCCCTCGCCAAGAACGCGGTCGAGGCCTCCTTCCTCGACCCGGCGGGCAAGGCGCGGCTGGTCGCGGAGATCGACGACTACACCGAGAAGTGGCTGTCCCGCTGACCCTCAGGGAGGGCGCCCGCCGCCGCGCGCACCCCGCCGGGTCCGGACGCCGGGCCGGGGTTGCCGCGACAATGGCCGCATGGACCACGTCACTGTCGTAGGCCACCGCGGCGACCCGTACCGCGTGCGGGAGAACACCGTCCCCTCGATCGTCGCGGCGATCGAGGGGGGCGCGGACACCGTCGAGATCGATGTCCGGCTCACCGAGGACGGCGTGCCCGTCCTGCTGCACGACGACCGGCTGAAACGGCTGTGGGGCCACGACGTCGCGCTGGCCGATCTCACCCTGGAACAGGTCCGCGACATGACCTACGACGAGATCCCCACGCTGCGCGAGGCGCTGATCGCGGCCGGTCCGCGCCGGCTGATGATCGATCTGCCGGGCGGCGACGAGAGTTCCGTCCGCACCGTCGTCGGCATCGTCCGCGAGTGCGGCGCGTCCGAGCGGGTCCTCTACTGCGCGGGAGGCGTCGCCATGCTCCACGTGCGGGCCGCGGACCCGTCCGCCGAGATCGCGCTGACGTGGACGTCGCTGGCCCCACCGCGGGCCGCGCTGCTCGACGCGGTCCGGCCTCGCTGGCTCAACTACCGTTTCGGGCTGCTGAGTCGGGCTCTGGTGGACAAGGTGCACAAGGACGGCTACCTGGTCTCGGCCTGGACGGCGGACACCCGGCACTCCATGCGTAAGCTGATCGCGCACGGCGTGGACTCCATCACCACCAACCGGGTGGACGCCCTCGTCGCCGAACTGCGAAGGGGTGCTCCGAGGTGACCGGGACCGACAGGATCCGTACCGACGTCGCGCACAACGCCCGCGTGTGGAACTACTGGCTGGGCGGCAAGGACAACTACCCGGTGGACCGGGCAGTCGGCGACCAGGTCACCGGCTTCTACCCGAGCATCGGCGAAGTCGCCCGCGCGGACCGGGCGTTCCTCGGCCGGGTGGTGACCCACCTGGCCGGCGAGGCGGGCGTCCGCCAGTTCCTGGACATCGGCACGGGCCTGCCGACGGCCGACAACACCCACGAGGTCGCCCAGCGCGTCGCGCCGGACTCCCGCGTCGTCTACGTCGACAACGACCCGATCGTCCTGACCCACGCCCGGGCCCTGCTGACCAGCGCCCCGGAGGGCGTCACCGAGTACGTCGACGCGGACGCGCGGCGGCCGGAGCGGATCCTGGAGGCGGCGGCGCGGACCCTGGACCTGTCGCGGCCGGTCGCGGTGATGATGCTCGGCATCCTCAACTTCGTGCTGGACACGGACGAGGTCCGCGGCATCGTCCGGACCCTGATGGACGCGGTGCCCTCCGGCAGCTACCTCGTCCTGACCCACCCCACCCTGGAGCCCGGCCTCGGCGGCGAGGGCAACGCCGAGGCGATGGCGTTCTGGAACGAGAACGCCACCCCGCCGATCACCGCCCGTACCCGCGCCGAGTTCGCCTCCCTGCTGGAGGGGCTCGACGTGCTGGAGCCGGGCATCGTCTCGTGCGCGAGCTGGCGGTTCGCCCCGGCGAGCGAGGTGGCGCAGTTCGGCGCGGTGGGCCGCAAGCCGTAATGGACCTGCGGGGGGAGGTACGGGGCCGGTGGGAGCGGGCCCGGGTGGTGGGGGCGGCCAACCCGTGGGCGGTCGACATCGGGCTGGCGCTGCTGGTGCAGGCGGCGATGACGCTGCCGTTCGTGGTGCCCCGGCCGGCCGAACTGGAGCCGGCGACCTGGCCGGCGTACGGCCTGACGACGCTCATGGTGGTCCCGCTGGTCTGGCGGCGCCGCGCGCCGCTGACCGTGCTGCTCGCGATCCTGGCCGCCGGCAGCCTGTACCAGGTGGCCATGGACGGCCCGGGACAGCCGCTGCCCTACACCGGGCTCGTCATCGTCTACACGATCGCCATGCTCGCCCCGCCGTGGCAGCGGCTCGTGACCGCGCTGCTGATGCTCGTCGCCGTCCCGTGCTCCGTCTGGCTCAACACCCGGTCGGCCCGAGAACTGACCTTCTCCCTCTTCGTCTTCGCCGCGGCCTACGTCTTCGGCCGGCTGACCGTCACCCGGCAGCGGGCGGACCGGGTCGAGGCCGAGCAGGCCGCGGCGCGCGAACGCGCCAGGATCGCACGCGAGATGCACGACATCCTGTCGCACGCGGTGAGCCTGATGATCGTGCAGGCGGAGGCCGGGCCGGTGGCGGTGCGGACGGCTCCGGACCGGGCGGAGGCCGCGTTCGACGCCATCTCCGAGACCGGCCGGGACGCGATGGCGCAGCTGCGCCGGATGCTGGGGGTGCTGCGGGAGGGCGACGGTCCGGGTGATGCCCCGCGTGCTCCGCAGCCGGACATCGCGGCGCTCCACGAGCTGGTGGAGCGGGTGCGGGCCAGCGGGCTCGACGTCGGGTACGAGACGTCCGGCGGCGTGCGGACGCTGTCCGCGGCGACCGGGGCGACCGTCTACCGGATCGTGCAGGAGGCGCTGACGAACGTGGTCCGCCACGCGCACGCGCGCCGTGCCTCGGTCCGGCTGAGGTACGCGGAGGGGGTCGTGGGGATCGTGGTGTCGGACGACGGGCGCGGGGCCCAGCCGGGGTCGGCCGGGCACGGTCTCGTGGGCATACGGGAGCGCGCGGCGGCCCACGGCGGCACGGCGGTCACCGGTCCGGGTCCGGGCGGCCGGGGCTTCGAGGTGCGGGTGGAGATACCCGTAACCTCTGCTGCGGAGGTGGGGAGTTGACGATCCGTGTGGTGGTGGCGGACGACCAGGAACTGGTCCGCAGCGGCTTCGCGATGATCCTGGACGTCCAGCCGGACATCGAGGTCGTCGCCGAGGCGGGCGACGGTGCGGAGGCGGTCGAGGCGGTGCTCCGGCTCGCACCGGACGTGGCCCTGCTCGACATCCGGATGCCGCGGACCGACGGCATCGAGGCCTGCCGGGCGATCAGCGAGCGGAGCGACTGCCGGACGGTGATGCTGACGACCTTCGACTCCGACGAGTACGTGTACGAGGCGCTGCACGCGGGCGCCAGCGGCTTCCTGCTGAAGGACGTGCGCCGCGACGACCTGGTGCACGCGGTGCGGGTCGTGGCGCGGGGCGACTCGCTGCTCGCGCCGTCGGTGGCGCGGCGGCTGGTGGAGCAGTACACCCGCCCCGCGGTACGGCCGCGCAGGACCGATCCGGCCCTGGACGCGCTGACCGGGCGGGAGCGCGAGACGCTGCTGCTGCTCGCGCGCGGTCTGTCGAACGCCGAGATCGCCGCGGAGCTGGTGGTCAGCGACCACACGGTCAAGACGCACGTCGGGAACGTGCTCGCCAAGCTGGGGCTGCGCGACCGGATCCAGGCGGTGATCTGCGCGTACGAGACGGGACTGGTCGCGGCCGGCACGGCCGCTCCCCCGGCCGGGGGAGGCGGGGCGCGCGCGGACTCCCCCGCGTCGGCGAGGAACTGACCCGGGGAAGACCGCCGGTGCGGGCGATCCGCGCGACGGCCCAGGTCAGCAGGATGGAGCCATCGAGAACAACGGCTCGCACCCACGGAGTTGACCATGAAGCGCACCACCCGCACCCTGCTCGCCGCCGCCCTGGTCCTCGGGGTCGCCGCGGGTCCGGCGGTCGTCCCGGCGGTGGCCGCCGGCCCGGACACCGCCCTCGCGGTGTCCGCCCCGCCGCTTGGCCCGGCCCTGGAGGCGGCGATCGCCGGGCTGCCGACGGCCGACGCGACGGCGGCACTGGTCCGGGTCGGCGGCACCGAAGGCGTCTGGCGGGGCAGTTCGGGCGTGCACGACCTGCGGACGGGCCGCCCGGCCGACCCCGGCGCCCGCTTCCGGGCCGGTTCGGTGACGAAGGTCTTCACGGCGGCGGTCGCCCTGCAGCTGGCCGCCGAGGGGCGGCTGGACCTCGACCGGACGGCCCGCTCGTACCTGCCCGACCTGGTCCCCGCCCGCTACGGCGCGGTCACCGTCCGCCAGCTGCTCGACCACACGCACGGCATCCCGGCCCCGGACTTCCCGGGCGAGACCGTCGAGGAGTGGTACGCGCACCGCTTCGACGTCCACGACCCCCGGGACACGGTGCGTTCGGCGACGGCGAAGGAGCCGGAGTTCGCGCCCGGGACGAAGCAGCACTACCTCAACATCGGCTACACGATCGCGGGCCTGCTGATCGAGCGCGTGACGGGCGACTCCTACGAGCACCAGGTCGGCGTCCGCGTCCTCCGGCCGCTGGGCCTGCGGGGCACGTACTTCCCGGGGACCGACCCGCACATCGCGGGCCGTCACAACCACGGCTACCAGGCGATGCGGTCGGCCGACGGGACGACGGGCCTGCGGGACGTGACGGTGTGGGGGACGACGGACGGCTGGGCGGCCGGGGACATCGTCTCCACCACGGCCGATCTGGAGCGCTTCACGCGGGCCCTGTTCCGGGGCGACGTGGTGCGCGGCCCGCTGCTGGAGGAGATGTTCACGCTGCCGAAGGTCGCGGACGTGCGGACCGGCGCCCCGGCGGCCTACTCGGTGGGGCTGTCGATGAAGAAGCTGGGCGGCAGGGAGGTGTGGGGCAAGACGGGCGGCCGGTGGGGCTACAACGCAGCGGTCGCCTCGACCCGGGACGGTTCGCGCACCCTCGTGTACAGCGTGAACTCCACCGACGCCAAGGGCCAGGACATGAACAGGGTCGCGCTGAACCTCATGGTGGCGGCCTTCGGCCCGCCCTCCGCCTGACCGCCGGCGGTCCCGGTACGGCGGCGGGCCGGTGGCCGGCGCCGCCGCCTCCGTCAGCGGCTCAGCAGACCGCGGCCGCCGGCCGCGTCGCCGGCGGGGCGGCCGTCAGGCCCTCCAGCCGCTTGATCATCCGCCGCACGACCAGCAGCGGGACCACGCCGACGACACCGAACGACATGTCGATGACCGACCACCAGAACGGGATGTCCCGGATCGGTCCGCAGATCAGCGCGAGCGGGATGATGCCGGCGCAGGCGATCATGCCGAACTCGACGACCCAGATGTTGCGGACCGGGTCGCGGTAGGGCCCGTAGAACGCGACCGCGATGACGAGGTGGGCGAAGGCCAGCCAGTCGGTTCCGTACAGCACGAAGGGGTGGTCCGCGTCGGCGGTGTCGAGGCCGACGCGCACCCGCCGGATCCAGTCGAGCAGCCCGGGGAAGAGGTCGGCGGCGGGGCTCGCCCAGGAGGTCAGCGCGCTCTCGGCGAGGTGGAGTTCGGTGACCAGCGGGAAGGCGGTGAGGCCGCTGAGCACCAGGCAGACGATGAAGACGACCAGCCAGACGCGGATGCGCTTGAGGAGGGCTCTCGGCC
Source organism: Streptomyces sp. JL2001 (assembly GCF_050917515.1). Lineage (NCBI taxonomy): Bacteria > Bacillati > Actinomycetota > Actinomycetes > Kitasatosporales > Streptomycetaceae > Streptomyces > Streptomyces sp. JL2001. Next base: position 2,224,155 of record NZ_CP169421.1, read on the forward strand.
CGTTCGTGTCGCTCATGGCAGCACCCTACGCCCCTCATGAACGTGTTCAAAAATCGGGTCGCCCCTGGGTTCCCGGCCGCCGGCCGCCCCCGCGACCGCCCGGCCTACGCCCCCCCGCCGTTCACCCGCGCCGGGTCACCCGCCGCGCCACCGCGTGCGCGGCGACGGTGGCGCCCGCGGCCACCGCGAGTCCCGTCACGGCGTCCCTCGCCCGGGCCGGCCGCAGGACCCCCGCCCGCTTCAGCCGCCCGCGGGCCCAGAGCGTGAAGGGGACGACGAGCAGCGGCGAGGTCACCGAGCCGGGCGTGTAGCCGCGGACCACGGCGGCCTGGGCGAGGTGGACGAGCCCGTGCAGCCCGAAGCCGTTCAACGCGGCCTGGTAGAAGGCGGACCGCCCCTGCGAGCGCGCTCCCGCGACGGCCGCGGCGGCGACCACGGCGCCCATCACGGCGACGGCGGCCGCGAACTCCCGCTCGTCCACGCCCTCCATGGCCTTCCAGACCGCCTCCGGCACCTCGGGGAACCGCTCGCGCAGCTCCGGAAGCCGCTCCCGGACCCAGCGCGGCCCGCGGGCGAGCTCCTCGGCGTCGTGCAGCGCCCAGGCGACGAACAGGCCATACGTCACAGTCGAGTTCACGAGGGAGGAACTCACAGCCCGACGATCGAGTTCCACCTCCTGACGAACCCGGCGCGCTCCTCGGAGGTGATGTCCCGGGCGATGGCGAGCCGCCGGCGCATCGCGTCGTCCGGGAAGATCAGCGGGTCCTCGGCGAGAGCGGCCAGCTCCTCGTCGCCGGAGTCGGCGAGGACGTCACGGGCGGCGGGCACCGGGCACACGTAGTTGACCCAGGCGGCCAGTTCGGCGGCCACCTCGGGCTCGTAGTAGTAGTCGACCAGGGCCTCGGCGTTGGCCTTGTGCGAGGCGAGGTTGGGGATCATCAGCGACTCGGCCCACAGCTCGGCCCCCTCCTCGGGGACGACGAACTCGATGTCGGGGTTGTCGGCCTGGAGCTGGATGACGTCCCCGGAGTAGGCCTGGCAGGCCAGGACGTCGCCGGTGGAGAGGTCCTTGATGTAGTCGTTCCCGGTGAAGCGGCGGATGTGCTTGCGCCGTACGAGCCCCTCGACCTGTTCGCACAGCGCGTGGAAGTCGTCGCCGGTCCAGCGGGTCACGTCCACGCCGTTGCCCTGCATCAGCAGGGCGAAGGACTCGTCGAGCCCGGACAGCAGGGTGACCCGGCCGCGCAGGTCGCCGGCCCAGAGGTCCTTGGTCGAGCGGATCTCCCGGCCCAGCTTCCGGCGGTTGTAGGCGATGCCGGTGATCCCGGACTGCCAGGGCACGCTGTGCAGCCGGCCCTCGTCGAAGGCGGGGCCGCGCAGCTGCGGATCGAGGTGCCGGGTGATGTTCGGCTGCCGGGAGCGGTCCATCTCCTGCACCCAGCCGAGCCGCACGAAGCGCGCGGCCATCCAGTCGCTGACGACGATCAGGTCCCGGCCGGTCTCCTGGTGGTTCATCAGCGCGGGGCTCACCTTGCCGAAGAACTCGTCGTTGTCGTTGATCTCCTCGGTGTACCGGACGGAGATCCCGGTCCGCTCGGCGAAGGCGTCGAGCGTGGGGCGCTTGGACGTGTCGTCGTCGTCGGTGTCGATGTAGAGGGGCCAGTTGGCGAAGTCGAGGACCCGGTCGCGCGCGGACAGGTCGCGCCCGGACCGGCGGCCGGGCTCCACGTAGGCGGCGGGCACCCCGCAGCCGGCCGTCGCCATCAGGCCCGCGGCGCCCCCGAGTCCGCGCAGCAGGGTCCGGCGGGACATGGTGTTCCTCGCTGTCGCTCTCACCCGAGCAGCCTCCCCCCGCGCCCCGCGCCGGGGCAATGGACGCTCCGTCTCCCCCACGGCCCCCGCCCCGACACCTTGTCGATCACCGGGGCGACTCGGTCCTGTCCGGGCGACAGGACCTGGATTGAGCGCCATGGCCGACGCACCGCGCGGCACGGTCAGTCCCGACGCGCGGACGGGCGGCCGGGGAGGAACCCGACCGCCCGTCCGTGTTCAGGGGGTTCAGCCCAGGGACGTCATCACGTGCTTGATGCGCGTGTAGTCCTCGAAGCCGTACGCCGAGAGGTCCTTGCCGTAGCCGGACTTCTTGTAGCCGCCGTGCGGCATCTCCGCGACCAGCGGGATGTGGGTGTTGATCCAGACGCAGCCGAAGTCGAGGGACTTCGACATGCGCATCGCGCGGGCGTGGTCCTTCGTCCAGACCGAGGAGGCGAGGGCGAACTCCACGCCGTTGGCGAACTCCAGGGCCTGCTGCTCGTCACGGAAGGACTGCACCGTGATGACCGGGCCGAAGACCTCGTTCTGGACGATCTCGTCGTCCTGCTTCAGGCCGGAGACGACGGTCGGGGCGTAGAAGTAGCCCTTGTCGCCGACGCGGTGGCCGCCCGACTCGACCTTGGCGTGGGCCGGGAGGCGCTCGATGAAGCCGCTGACCTGCGCGAGCTGGTTGGCGTTGTTCAGCGGGCCGTAGAGCACGTCCTCGTCGTCCGGCAGGCCGGTCTTCGTGTCGGTGGCGGCCTTCGCGAGCCGGGCCACGAACTCGTCGTGGATGGACTCGTGGACGAGCACGCGGGTGGCGGCCGTACAGTCCTGGCCGGCGTTGAAGAAGCCCGCCACCGAGATGTCCTCGACGGCCTTGTCGATGTCGGTGTCCTCGAACACGACGACGGGGGCCTTGCCGCCGAGCTCCAGGTGGACGCGCTTGACGTCCTTGGCCGCCGACTCGGCGACCTGCATGCCGGCGCGTACCGAGCCGGTGATGGAGGCCATGGCCGGGGTCGGGTGCTCGACCATCGCCTTGCCGGTCTCGCGGTCGCCGCAGATGACGTTGAAGACGCCCTTGGGGACGATCTGCCCGATGATCTCGGCGATCAGGACTGTCGAGGCGGGGGTGGTGTCCGAGGGCTTGAGGACGACCGTGTTGCCCGCGGCGAGCGCCGGGGCGAACTTCCACACGGCCATCATCATCGGGTAGTTCCACGGCGCGACCTGGGCGCAGACACCCACCGGCTCGCGGCGGACGATCGAGGTCATGCCCTCCATGTACTCGCCGGCCGAGCGGCCCTCGAGCAGACGGGCGGCACCCGCGAAGAAGCGGATCTGGTCCACCATGGGCGGGATCTCCTCGCTCGCGGTGAGGGCGACCGGCTTGCCGGTGTTCTCGACCTCGGCGGCGATCAGGTCCTCGGCGCGCTCCTCGAACGCGTCCGCGATCTTGAGGAGGACCTTCTGGCGTTCGGCGGGCGTCGTGTCGCGCCAGGCCGGGAACGCCGCGGCGGCGGCGTCCATGGCGGCGTCGACGTCGCTCTGGCCGGAGAGCGGAGACGTGGCGTAGACCTCGCCCGTGGCCGGGTTGACCACATCGATGGTCCGCCCGTCGGCGGCGTCCCGGAACTCCCCGTTGATGTAGTTACGCAGCCGGCGCAGCTCGGTGGTCACTTGCCACCCCTCCTGTCGTTCAGAGTTCATTCTGTCCCGATGGGTGAGACACCCCCACAGTAGTCGCTCGGCGGACGCTTTCGACAGGCCCGACAGCCCCCAACTTCGGATTCGGTGAGATGATGGAGCCGAAACAACGAATTTCATCGATCCGGGCTTGCCAGACAGACGAGTCCCGGTGCAGAGTGAGCTCGTGGCCAGTCAAAGCGCTAACTCCAGGACCGGATCCGGCTCGTCCCCGACGATCGATGCGGTCTCCCTGGCGATCATCGAGCAGCTACAGGAGGACGGTCGCCGTCCCTACGCGGCGATAGGCAAGGCCGTCGGCCTGTCCGAAGCCGCCGTGCGCCAGCGCGTCCAGAAACTGCTCGACCAGGGCGTCATGCAGATCGTCGCCGTCACCGACCCTCTCACCGTGGGGTTCCGGCGGCAGGCGATGGTGGGCGTCAACGTCGAGGGCGACCTGGACCCGGTGGCGGACGCGCTGACGGCCATGGCCGAGTGCGAGTACGTGGTGATGACCGCGGGCTCCTTCGACCTGATGGTGGAGGTCGTCTGCGAGGACGACGACCACCTGCTGGATGTGATCAACAAGCGCATCCGCACCCTCCCCGGCGTGCGCTCCACCGAGAGCTTCGTCTACCTCAAGCTCAAGAAGCAGACCTATATGTGGGGAACCCGATAGCCGTGAGCAACTCCCGCAGCGATCTCTCCAAGTCCGCCTACGACCACCTGTGGATGCACTTCACCCGCATGTCGTCGTACGAGAACAACCCCGTCCCCACCATCGTCCGCGGTGAGGGCACCTACATCTACGACGACAAGGGCAGGAAGTACCTCGACGGCCTCGCCGGCCTGTTCGTGGTCCAGGCCGGCCACGGCCGCACGGAGCTCGCGGAGACCGCCGCCCGCCAGGCCAAGGAGCTCGCCTTCTTCCCGGTGTGGTCGTACGCCCACCCCAAGGCCGTCGAACTGGCCGAGCGCCTCGCCCACGAGGCCCCGGGCGACCTCAACAAGGTCTTCTTCACCACCGGTGGCGGAGAGGCCGTCGAGACGGCCTGGAAGCTGGCCAAGCAGTACTTCAAGCTGGTCGGCAAGCCCACCAAGTACAAGGTCATCTCCCGCGCGGTCGCGTACCACGGCACCCCGCAGGGCGCCCTGTCGATCACCGGCCTGCCCGGCCTGAAGGCCCCCTTCGAGCCGCTGGTTCCCGGCGCGCACAAGGTGCCGAACACGAACATCTACCGCGCCCCGCTCTTCGGCGACGACCCCGAGGCCTTCGGCCGGTGGGCCGCCGACCAGATCGAGCAGGAGATCCTCTTCGAGGGCCCCGACACCGTCGCCGCCGTCTTCCTGGAGCCGGTGCAGAACGCCGGCGGCTGCTTCCCGCCGCCGCCCGGGTACTTCCAGCGGGTCCGTGAGATCTGCGACCGGTACGACGTGCTGCTCGTCTCCGACGAGGTCATCTGCGCCTTCGGCCGCCTCGGCACCACCTTCGCCTGCGACAAGTTCGGCTACGTGCCGGACATGATCACCTGCGCGAAGGGCCTGACCTCGGGCTACTCCCCGATCGGCGCGTGCATCGTCTCCGACCGCCTCGCGGAGCCGTTCTACAAGGGCGACAACACCTTCCTGCACGGCTACACCTTCGGCGGCCACCCGGTCTCCGCGGCCGTCGGCCTCGCCAACCTCGACCTGTTCGAGAAGGAGAAGCTGAACCAGCACGTGCTCGACAACGAGGGCAACTTCCTGTCGACCCTGCAGAAGCTGCACGACCTGCCGATCGTCGGCGACGTCCGCGGCAACGGCTTCTTCTACGGCATCGAACTCGTCAAGGACAAGGTCACCAAGGAGTCCTTCAACGACGAGGAGACCGAGCGCGTCCTGTACGGCTTCCTGTCGAAGGCGCTCTTCGAGAACGGCCTGTACTGCCGCGCCGACGACCGTGGCGACCCGGTCATCCAGCTGGCCCCGCCGCTGATCTCCGACCAGTCCACGTTCGACGAGATCGAGCGGATCCTCCGCGAGACCCTCACGGAGGCCTGGACGAAGCTGTAAGGCGCCTCGCGACCCACGCCGCCCTCACGGCGTGAACGGCCCGGGCATGCCGCCATCCGAGTGGATGACGGGGTGCCCGGGCCGCGTGCCGTCCGTACCGGCGGATCCGAATCCTTACGGTGCCCAGTGACCGACAGGACCGTCTCTTCGTTCCCCCGGACGGGGGAAGCACGGGGGACCACACACCAGATCCGCCACTCCTCCGATCCGACTCGATCCGACTTCGAGGTGTACGCGATGGCCCCACCGGACAACGACGTGCTCTGGGCGCGTTCCCTGCACTACTCCCTGGGGGGATCGACCGCGCTGAGCGGGGTCTCCCTCGGGGTCCGCGAAGGCGAGATCCTCGCCCTGGTCGGCCCGCGCGGCAGCGGCAAGACCGCGCTGATGCACTGCCTGTCCGGCCAGGCCGTCGCCCAGCAGGGCGAGGTCTGGTTCAACAGCAGCCCCGTGCACACCATGACCGGGCCCCAGCGCGAGCGGCTCCGCAGGGACCGGTTCGGCTGGATCGACCCCGAGCCGGGACTCGTGCCGGAGCTGACCACCTGGGAGAACGCCGCCCTGCCGCTCCTGCTGCGCGGGGTGTCGCACCGGAGCGCCAAGGTCGCCGCCGTCGAATGGCTGGAGCGGCTCGACATCGGCATGTGCGCGCGCCGGCGCCCGCACGCCCTCAACCAGTCGCAGCGGCAGCGGATCGCGATCGCACGCGCCCTGGTCACCACCCCGACGGTGCTCTTCGCCGACGAACCCACCGCCTCCCTGCACAGCGCCGACGGCGCGCAGGTGCTGCGCACCCTGACGGCCGCGGCCCGCTCGCACGGCATCACGGTGCTGCTCGCCACCCACGACGCCGAGGTGGCCACCCTCGCCGACCGCGCGGTCGGCCTGCTGGACGGGCGCCGCGTGAGTGCCGGCTCCCTGCCGCCGACGAACGGGGCGGAGGGCGTCGCCGCGTGCTCGCTCTCCGTCTAGTCCGCGGCACCCATCCCCTCGTCCTGCTGCGGCGGCTCCTGGTAGCCGCCGCGGCGGCAGGGGTCGGCTTCCTTCTGCTGTGCACGCTGGGGTACGCCGTGGGCCATCCGGACCGGTCGGCCTCGTCCGTGCTGCGACTGCTGTGGTGCGTGATCCCGCTGGCCGCGACCACGCACTTCGCGGTGGCCGTGGCCCGTACGGATCCCAGCACCCGGCCGCGGCCGGGGCTCTCGGCGATCGGGCTCGGCCCGGCCCGGCTGACGGCACTCGCCGCCGCGTCGACGGCGGTCTCCTGCACGCTGGGCTCGATGCTCGCCCTGCTGTTCTACCTGCACCTGCGCGGCGACATCACCGGCCTGCCCTTCGACGGCGCCGCGGCCGAGCTGCTCGCCGCCGACCAGCCCCTCCCGCTGGCCGCCGCGCTCACCCTGCTCGCGATCCTGCCGGTGGTCGCCTCGACGGCCGCGGGGCTCGCCCTGCGGCCGCGGAAGCCCGCCGCGCCCGAGGGCGCGGAGCGGACGACCCCGTCGGGGCTGCCATGGGGCGTCGCGCTGCTGGCCGTGGGCCTGGCCGTGGAGACGTACGCCGGCCAGGGCGGCGGGAACGGCGACTTCCCGCTGCCGGGCCGCTTCGAGGCCAGCCCTGGAGGCGTCCTCGCCGGCTGGGTCCTCACCGCCGTGGGTCTCGCGATGGCCGGCCCCGGTCTGACCCACTGGTGCGGCCGCCTGCTGCAGGCGGTGCGGCCCGGCGCGGTCCGGCTGCTGGCCGGCCGCGTCCTGATGGACGAGTCCCGCCGCATCGGACGCCCCCTGGGCGTGGTGTGCGCGGTGGCGTCCGGGGCGGTGGCCGCGGTCACCCTGTACGGGTCCGGGACGGGCGACTTCGGCCCGCTGACCGGCCTGGGAGCGGCCCTGGTGATGTCCTGCACGACGGCGACGCTGCTGACGGCGACCCTCGAATCGAAGCAGTGCCGCGCCCACACCACCGAGGCGCTGCTGCGCCTGGGCGCCCCGCCCACGGTGCTGCGCACGGCCGCGCTGCTGCGGGCGGGCGCCCTGCTGGCGGTCTTCCTGCCCCTGACCTGGCTGGTCGGAGAGCTCGCGGCCGTCCCGCTGGGCGGCTGACCGGCCGCGCGATCCCGGATCCCGGCGCCCGCTCCCCGACGGCGGCGCCCGGGGGCCGACGCGCCGGACCACCGGGCTCCGGCCGTCCTGTCCGGCGGCGGAGGCAACTTCGGCGGCCCGTATCCCGTCTGTCCCGGGGACGACACAGGAACAGCACACGGCGGGGATGCCGTACGACGGGAACGGAGCCCCCAGTGCTCACAGGACTGCTCACCGCGGTCGCCGCCTCGCTCTGCTACGGCACGGGTTCGGTCCTGCAGGCGGTCGGATCCCGCAGGTCCGCCCGCCGCGAGGCGGCGGCCGGACAGCTCAGCCGGCACGGCGGCCCCAGCCTGTCCTCGACCGCGAAGGCGGCGATGACCTGGGAGTTCATCGTCGGCACGATCCTGGACTTCGTCGGCTTCGGGCTCGGGGCCCTGGCCGCCCGGATGCTGCCGCTGTTCCTCTCGCAGACCGTGATCAGCGCCAATCTGGTGATCACGGCGGTCCTGAGCATCCGGCTCCTCGGGATCCGCCTCACCCGCGCGGAATGGACCTCGATCGGGGTGGTCTGCTCCGCCCTGGTGCTGCTGGCGAGCGCCGCGGGCCCCGAGGGCAGCGGGCACACGTCCCTCGCCACGCACGGGTGGCTGCTCGCGGTCTCCGTCCTGCTGATGGCGGGCGGCACCGTCCTCGTCCGGCGGCTCGGCGCCCGCGCGGCGGTCCTGGCGGGTCTCCTCTCGGGCCTCGGCTTCGGCGCGCTCGGTGTCGGGGTCCGGGTGCTGAACGGCGTCGACCCCTTCGACCCGGCCGCACTGCTCGCCGATCCGGCGCTGTACGCGATCCTGGTGGCCGGCGCCGGCGGCATGTACCTGCACACGGTCGCGTTGCAGATCGGTTCGGTGAACGGGGCGACGGCGGCGCTGGTGGTCGGCGAGACCGTGCTCCCCGGCATGATCGGCGTCTGGTGGCTGGGCGACGCCTCGCGCCCCGGGTTCGCCTGGCTCGCCGTGGCCGGGTTCGTCCTGGCGGTGGCCGGCGCGGTGGCGGTGGCCTGGTTCGGGGCGCCGGAGGACGAGCCGACGGCCGGCGCTCCCGTGCGGGACGCCCGCCGCGGCGACGGCGCCGCGCCCGCCGCCCGGGAGCCCGCCGCGACTCCGTGAGCGCGGCCCCACCCCCGTGGGCCCCCGCGCCCGCTGGTTGTCCGGGCGCGCGGTCAGCCGGTGGTGACGTCCGCCAGGAGCACGACCTCGGCCGGCGCGAAGGTCACGCCGACCCGGGCTCCGGCCTCCGGCGCGTCGTGCAGGGCGCACTCCGCCTCCAGCGCGGGCCCGTCATCCGGGCGGAGCCGTACCGCCACGCGGCTGCCGCGGAAGGTCCGGGCCTCGACCCTGCAGGTCAGGCCGTCCGCGGGGGCGCCGAGCCGCACGCCGCCCGGACGTACCAGGAGCCGGGCCGCACCGCGCGGCGACCCGTCCGGGACCGGGATCCGGCCCCACACCGTGTCGGCGGAGCCGGCGTCCACGGTCGCCGCCACGACGTTGTCGAAGCCGAGGAAGCGCGCCACGAACTCGGAGGCCGGCCGCTGCCAGACGTCGAGCGGCGTGCCGGACTGGGCGATCCGGCCGTCGCACATCACCACGACGCGGTCGGCGAGGGCGAACGCCTCGCCCTGGTCGTGGGTGACGGCCAGCACCGTCGTACCCAACCGGCCGAAGAGGTCGCGCAGTTCGGTGACCAGCCGTTCCCGCAGCCCGCGGTCGAGCTGGCCGAGGGGCTCGTCGAGCATCAGCAGCCGCGGCCGCGGCGCGAGGGCGCGGGCCAGCGCGACCCGCTGCTGCTCGCCGCCGGAGAGCGAGGCGACGGCCCGCCGCCCCGCTCCGGGAAGGCCCACGAGGTCGAGCAACTCGGCGACCCGGGCTTGCTGTTCGGCCCGGCCGACGCCGTGCATCCGCAGGCCGAAGGCGACGTTGCCGGCGACGTCACGCTGGGGGAAGAGCTGATGGTCCTGGAACATCAGGCCGACGCCCCGCCGGTGCACCGGCACCCCGGCCTGGTCGGTGCCGCCGAGCAGGACCCGGCCGGCGTCCAGCGCCTGCAGCCCTGCGACGGCCCGCAGCAGGGTGGACTTCCCGCTGCCGCTCGGCCCGAGCACGCACACGGTCTCGTGCTCGGCGACCTCCAGTTCCACCGCGTCGAGCACCGCGCGGTCGCCGAACCGTACGGTCGCGTCCGTGAGGGTCAGCATCAGAACTCCCCGGAGGTGCGGTCGGTGCGCAGCCGTTCGAGCAGGAGCAGGGACACCGCGCACACCACCATCAGAATCGTCGAGAGGGCCATGGCCTGGCCGTAGTTGAGCTCACCGGGCCGGCCGAGAAGCCGCGCCACCGCGACCGGCAGCGTGGGGCGGTCGGGGCGGGCGATGAAGACGGTCGCGCCGAACTCGCCGAGGGAGACGGCGAACGCGAAGCCGGCCGCGATGAGCAGGGCGCGGCGCACCAGCGGCAGGTCCACCTCGCGCCAGGCGCGCAGCGGCGAGGCGCCGAGGACGGCCGCCGCCTCGCGGAGCCGGTCGTCCACCGCGCGCAGCACGGGCAGCATCGTGCGGACGACGAAGGGGACGCCGACGAGCGCCTGGGCGAGCGGGACGAGGATCCAGCTGGCCCGCAGGTCGAACGGCGGCTCGTCGAGGGTGATCAGGAAGCCGAAGCCGACGGTGACGGCGGAGACCCCGAGCGGCAGCATGAGCAGCGCGTCGAAGCCGCGGACGAGGCGGCCGGCCCGCCGGGTCAGCGCCGCCGCGGCCAGTCCGCCGATGACGACGGCGATGGCGGTGGCGACGACGGCGTACTGGAGGGAGTTCGCCAGGGTGTCCGTCAGCGGGACGAGGAAGGTGCCGGAGGCGTCGACCTCCTGCAGGGCCCGGTAGTAGCCGAACCCGTACCCCTCCGGGGTGTCGAAGGACCGTTCGACGAGGACCGCGAGCGGGAGGACGAGCAGCAGGGCGATCGAGAGCAGAACGGCCCCGAACAGCGTCCACTGGCCGAGGCCCCGAGGGCGTCGCGCGGTCCGCTCGGGGGCGACGAGCCGCAGCGCGGTCTCCCGTCGCCGGACCGTCCGGGCGTGCACGGCGAGGATCGCGCCGACGGCGACGAACTGGACGATCGTGAGCACGGCGGCCGTGCCGAGGTCGAACCGGTCGACCGTCTGCCGGTAGATCTCCGTCTCCAGGGTGGAGTACGTCGGTCCGCCGAGGATCTGGACGACGGCGAAGGACCCGGCGGTGAAGAGGAACACCATGAGGGCGGCGGCGCCGACCGCCGGGACGAGGGCCGGCAGGGTCACCTTCCGCCAGGCGGTCCAGCGGGAGGCGCCGAGGACCCGGGCGGCCTCCTCCTGGCGCGGGTCGAGTTGGGCCCACAGCCCGCCGACGGTCCGGACGACGACGGCGTAGTTGAAGAAGACGTGGGCCAGGAGGATCGCCCAGACGCCGGTGTCCAGGCGGATCCCCCACAGCTCGTCGAGGAGCCCGCGGCGGCCGACGAGCGCCAGGAAGGCCGTGCCGACCATGACGGTGGGCAGCACGAAGGGGACGGTGACGACGGCGCGCAGAACCCCCTTGCCGGGGAATTCGAAGCGCGCGAAGACGTACGCGCCGGGCAGCGCGATCAGCAGGGTCAGCGCGGTGGAGGCGAGTGCCTGCCAGAGCGTGAACCACAGCACGTCGAGGATCTCCGGCCGGCCCAGGGTCTGGGCGAACCGGTCGAGCCGCGGGCCGCCGTCGCCGCCGAGACCGCGCTCGACGATGGAGGCGACGGGCCAGGCGAAGAACAGCCCGAAGAACGCGACGGGCACGGCCATGAGGCCGAGCCGCGCCGCGCTCCCGCGGACGTCCCGTCGCCGGGCTCGGCGGTCTACTTCAGAACGAGCGAGGACCACGACTTGATCCACTCGTCACGGTTCTCCGCGATCTTCTCGGGGGCCATGGTCTGCGGCTTGTCGACGACCACGCCGTGCTTCGTGAAGAGCTCGGGCAGGGTGGCGTCCTCGGCGACCGGGTTCACGAACATCTGCAGCGGCATGTCGTCCTGGAACTTCTTGGAGATCAGGAAGTCGATCAGCAGCTTGCCGCCCTCGGGGTTCCTGGCCCCGTCGAGCAGGCCGGCGAACTCGGTCTGCCGGAAGCAGGTGCCGGTGGAGACGCCGGTGGGGGCGGTCTCCGGCTGCGGCTCGGAGTAGAGCACCTCGACGGGCGGGCTGGAGGCGTAGGAGACGACCAGCGGCCGGTCTCCCTTGGCCTTCCGGCCGCCCGCGGAGCCGGAGAACTCCTGGTTGTACGCGAGCTCCCAGCTGTCGACGGTCTTGACGCCGTTGGCCTTGAGCCTGGTCCAGTAGTCCTGCCAGCCCTGGTCGCCGTACTGGGCGGCGGTGCCGAGCAGGAAGCCGAGGCCCGGGGAGGACCGCTCGGGGTTCTCGACGACGAGCAGGTCCTTGTAGGCGGGCTTCGCCAGGTCGTCGAAGGTCTGCGGGGGCGCGAGCTTCTTGTCGGCGAAGTACTTCTTGTCGTAGTTGACGCAGATGTCGCCGGAGTCGATCGGGGTGACCCGGTTCTCCTTGTCGAGGCGGAGCGCGGCCGGGACCCGGTCCAGGCCCTTCGCCTCGTAGGGGACGAAGATGCCGTTGTCGAGGGCGCGGGACAGCAGGGTGTTGTCGACGCCGAAGAAGACGTCGCCCTGCGGGCTGCCCTTGGTGAGGATCTCCTTGTTGACGGCCTCGCCGGCGTCGCCGCTCTTGACGACCTCGACCTTGAGGCCGGTCTGGCGGGTGAACTCCGCCAGGACCTCCTTGGAGGCGTTGAACGAGTCGTGGCTGACGAGCTTCACCGTCTTGGGCGCGGCGCTCCCGGTGTCCTCGCCGTCGGACCCGCCGCAGGCGGCGAGGGTGGTGACGCCGAGCGCGGCGACGAGCGCCGCGGCGGCCATCTTCTTGGTGCTCACTGGATTTCCTCCTGGGTGTGACCAGGAAGAGACGCGGCCCCACCCGCCCGGCCATGGGGGTCCATGGCCGCGCGGGCAGGGCGCAACAGCTCGAGTAACGACCGAACTTCCTACCCAGAATGACCTGGGCGAGGTTCAGAGGGTCTGCGGCCTGACGGTGCCGCACTCTCAGCGCTGTGGCGCTCCCCTGTCGGAATATGCATATGTGTTCGAGCTCAGGCTACAAGGTCAGCGCTCCGCCGCCGCAAGCTGTCCACAGGCGCCGTCGATCTCCTGGCCGCGGGTGTCACGGACGGTGACGGGGACGCCGTGGGACGCGATGGCCTCCACGAACGCCTTCTCGTCCTCGGGGCGGGACGCGGTCCACTTGGATCCGGGCGTCGGGTTCAGCGGGATGAGGTTGACGTGCACCCGCTTGCCCTTGAGGAGCCGGCCGAGCAGGTCACCCCGCCAGGCCTGGTCGTTGATGTCCCGGATGAGGGCGTACTCGATGGAGATCCGGCGGCCGGACTTCTCCGCGTACTCCCAGGCTGCGTCAAGGACCTCGCGGACCTTCCAGCGGGTGTTGACCGGCACCAGGGTGTCGCGCAGTTCGTCGTCAGGGGCGTGCAGCGAGACGGCGAGACGGCACTTGAAGCCCTCGTCGGCGAACCGCAGCATCGCGGGCACGAGGCCGACGGTGGAGACGGTGATGCCGCGCTGCGAGAGCCCGAGGCCGTCCGGCTCGGGGTCGGTGAGGCGGCGGATGGAGCCGACGACGCGCTTGTAGTTCGCGAGCGGCTCGCCCATGCCCATGAAGACGATGTTGGACAGCCGCGCGGGCCCGCCGGGCACCTCGCCGTCACGCAGCGCGCGCATGCCGTCGACGATCTGGTGCACGATCTCGGCGGTCGACAGGTTCCGGTCGAGGCCGGCCTGTCCGGTCGCGCAGAACGGGCAGTTCATCCCGCAGCCGGCCTGCGACGAGATGCACATGGTGACCCGGTCCGGGTAGCGCATGAGCACGGACTCGACGAGGGTGCCGTCGTGCAGCCGCCACAGCGTCTTGCGGGTGGTGTCGTCGTCGCACGAGATGTGCCGGACCACGGACATCAGGTCGGGCAGCAGCTCCCCCTGCAGCTTCTCGCGGGAGGCCGCGGGGATGTCGGTCCACTCGGCGGGGTCGTGGGCGTACCGCGCGAAGTAGTGCGTGGACAGCTGCTTGGCGCGAAACGGCTTCTCACCGATCGCGGCGACGGCTTCCTTGCGCTCGGCGGGCGTGAGGTCGGCGAGGTGCCGCGGCGGCTTCTTGGCTCCGCGCGGGGCGACGAAAGTGAGTTCTCCGGGCTTGGGCATGGTGCTACCAGTGTCGCAGACGCGGGCATGTGGCCCTTCTCCTTCGGGGCGCACCGCCCCTTCCCGACTCCCGCGGGAAGGAACCGGGCGCGCCCGCACACCCGGCTTCCGCACGCCGACGGCCCGGCTCCCGCTGCGCTCGGGATCCCGGGCCGCCGGCGTGTGCGCTTCGGCTCGTTCGTTTCAGGGGTTGTCGATCGTGCCCGGGTCGACCCGGGCGCTGATGCCGTCGATGGCGCCGTCGGGTGCGAGCGTCACGTCGACGATGACGGGTTGGATGGGGTGCGGCGGGACGATCGGGTTGGGCGGGACGATGGGGTGCGGCGGGACGATCTTGAAGAAGGTGGGGTTGAAGGTCAGCGGGGTGATCGGGTCGGGTGGCCAGGCGACTTCGTCGGTGTCGCTGCCGACGAAGCGGTAGCTGTCGCCGCTGACCTCGCCGGTGCCGGTGGTGTTCAGCAGGGTGCTAGTCACACGGGCGGTGCCGCCGCCGCCCGAGTCGGTCTCGGTCACGACCCGGATCCGGATGCTGCCGGTGATGTCGATCGGCTCCGAGGAGAAGGCTCTGAACGTGCCGCTCAGGGGCAGCACGACGGTCTCCCGGTCGGTGATCGGTGCGGGCCGGGCCGCGGCGGTGGCCGTGGCTGCCGTGGTGACCAGGCCCAGCGTGGCGAGAACGAGGCTGGCTTTCGTGGCGGCGCGCGTGAGATGACCGCGCATGGGTGCTCCCATCGGTGAGGCGGGACCGCGTCTCCACGCACGTCCCGCGGACGGAATCCCAGCCTGTCCAGCCGACCGGACACGTGTCGCGCCGGACCGGACCGGTCGAGTGACGGCGCCCGCCCAGGGGCGGTCCGCCGCCGGACGGTCCGGAGGTCGCGTGCGGTGGTGGCTCACGGCTGCTGATCCGTGACTCCTGGCGGGACGGCGGCGGACGCGGAACGTTCCGCCGAGAGAGAGGGCCCTGCCCTTACCTCCTGAAGAGCCCGCCCTGCCACACCGGAGGAATCCGGGCGAGGGTGAACGAGCAAGACGCCGTCCCCACCCTCGTACCGTCCGGGCCACGACAGGCAACGCCTGACCGACTGGGCGAGAGTGACGAAAGGGGCCCGCGGCACCACGAACCGGAGAGGGCGAGATGCGGTACATCAAGCTGCGTGACCTGGAGGTTTCCCGGATCGGCCTGGGCGCGATGGGCATGTCCCACGGCTACACCGGCTCCGGTACCGATGAGGCGGAGTCGATCAGGGCCGTACACCGGGCGGTGGAACTGGGAGTCACCCTCGTCGACACCGCCGAGATCTACGGGCCCTACACCAACGAGGAGCTGCTGGGCCGGGCCCTGAAAGGGCGCCGGGAGAAGGTGGTGCTGGCGACCAAGTTCGGCCTCGTCTCCCACGCCGGGGCGGGCGCGTGGACCCTGGACTCCAGCCCGGCCAACATCCGGACGGCGGTCGAGGGCTCCCTGAAGCGGCTGGGCACCGACCACCTGGACCTGTACTACCAGCATCGCGTGGACCCGGACACGCCGATCGAGGAGACCGCCGGCGCCGTCAGGGAGCTGATCGACGAGGGCAAGGTGCGCGCCTTCGGCCTCTCCGAGGCGGGTCCGGACACGATCCGCCGCGCCCATGCCGTCCAGCCGGTCACCGCGGTGCAGTCGGAGTACTCGCTGTGGACCCGTGGTGTCGAAGAGCGTGTCCTGCCCGTCCTGCGGGAGCTGAACATCGGCCTCGTGCCGTTCTCCCCGCTGGGGCGCGGCTTCCTGACGGGCACCGTCCGTTCCACCGATCAGTTCGACGAGGGTGATTTCCGCCGCGGCAACCCGCGCTTCACCGGCGAGAACTTCCGGCGCAACCTCGTGCTCGCCGACGAGGTCGAGGCTCTGGCCGACGAGGCCGGCGCCACGCCCGCGCAGGTGGCGCTGGCCTGGCTGCTCGCGCAGGGCGACGACATCGCCCCGATCCCCGGCACCAAGCGGGTCAGCCGGGTCGAGGAGAACACCGGCGCCGACGCGGTCACGCTGACCGGCGAGCAGTTGCACAGGCTCAGCAGCCTGCCGCCCGCCGCCGGCGACACCCACACCGAGGCCCAGGCACGGATGCTCGAACGCTGATCACCCGCACCCCCCGGTTCGACCCCCGTGCTTCGACCCCCGTTCGGAGCAGCCCCCTCATGCGTGCAGCAGTGATGTACGGAGCTGGCGCCGTTCGCGTCGAGGACCGGCCCGAGCCGAAGATCGTCCAGCCGCCCCTGACCTCCCCCTCCATCCGCGCAGCGAAGGACATTCCGCTCATGCAGACCGTGATTCTCAACAACGGCGTCGAGATGCCGCTCCTCGGCTTCGGCGTCTACCAGATCCCCGCCGAGGACACCGAGCGCGCCGTCTCCGAGGCGCTGGCCGCGGGCTACCGCCTGCTGGACACCGCCGCCGCCTACGGCAACGAGGAGGCCGTAGGCCGCGCCATCACGTCCAGCGGCATCGCCCGCGAGGAGCTGTTCGTCACCACCAAGCTGTGGATCCAGGACGGCCCCGCCGAGGACAACGCCAAGCGCGCGTTCGAGACGTCCCTGAACAAGCTGGGACTGGACCACCTCGACCTGTACCTGATGCACCAGCCCTTCGGCGACGTCTACGGCCAGTGGCGCGCCATGGAGGCGCTGCTCCGCGAGGGGGCGGCCCGGGCGATCGGTGTCGCCAACTTCTACCCCGACCGGCTGGTCGACCTGATCGTCAACAACGAGATCACTCCGCAGGTCAACCAGATCGAGACGCACCCTTTCTTCCAGCGCGCCGACTACCAGGACCTGATGCGCGGGCACGGGGTGCAGATCCAGTCCTGGGGCGGCTTCGCCGAGGGCAGGAACGACCTGTTCACCAACCCGCTCCTGGCCGAGATCGGCACGTCGTACGGCAAGTCGGTCGCGCAGGTCGTGCTGCGCTGGCTGACCCAGCGCGGCGTCGTGGCCATCCCCAAGTCGGTACGGGCCGAGCGCATGGCCGAGAACATCGACGTGTTCGACTTCCGGCTCACCGACGAGCAGATGGCCCGGATCTCCGAACTCGACACCGGCAGCTCCCTGTTCTTCGACCACCGCGACCCCGAGATCGTCGCCGGGTTCGCCGGGCGCCGCCTGGGCGCCTGACCCGCGTCCGCCCCGGGGGCCGGCGGCGGGTGCGATGAGCGGCCTGGGCACCACAGCACGCGACGACGCGGCCTCCTGCCGCGGCGCCGCCTTCGCCGACGGACTGGCGGTCCGAGGCGAAGAAGTCGGTCAAGCCGATCGCGCCCCGGGCAGGGACGTGGCGGGGCGGAAGCGGGCGGTCACGCCTTCCGCTTCGCGTCGATCTCGTCGATGAGGCCCTCGATGAGGGTCCTGATCTCGTCGCGGATGGGGCGGACGGCGTCGACGCCCTGGCCGGCCGGGTCTTCCAGGGCCCAGTCGAGGTACTTCTTGCCGGGGAAGACCGGGCAGGCGTCGCCGCAGCCCATGGTGATGACGTAGTCGGACGCCTGGACCGCCTCGGTGGTGAGGACCTTCGGCTTCCGGTCGGAGATGTCGACGCCCACCTCGGCCATGGCCTCGACGGCGGCCGGGTTGACCCGGTCGCCCGGGATCGAGCCGGCGGAGCGGACCTCGATCCGGTCCCCGGCGAGGTGGTCCAGGAATCCGGCGGCCATCTGGGAGCGGCCTGCGTTGTGGACGCAGACGAAGAGCACGGAGGCGAGCGGAGCAGTCATCGGTTCATCCTCGGGGGACGGCGCGGTCGCGGCGGGAAGCGCCGGTCGAGTAGGCAGAGAGATCAGCCAGGGCTGGCATCAGCCCGAAGTGATGTGACAGTATCAGCCCATGCTGACGTCAGTCGATACTGATCTGATCCGGGTGCTGGGTGACCCCCTGCGCCTCCAGATCGTGACCCTGCTCGCCCGCGAGACACTGTGCACCACCCACCTCGTGGAGGAGACCGGCGCCAAGCAGACCAATCTCTCCAACCACCTGAAGGTGCTGCGCGAGGCCGGGGTCGTCGAGACGGAGCCCTGCGGCCGGTTCACCTACTACCGGCTCAGGCCGGACGTCATCGAAGCCCTGGCCGGACGGTTCGCCGCCCTCGCCGAGACCGCGCGCACCCACGCCGACACCAAGAGAGCCTGCCCGTAGCCTCTCGCCCCGCCTGCCGAGGAGACCCCGCCCGTGACCGCCACCGAGCCCGCCGCGAGCGACGCCATAGCCTCCGGCGCGCCGCCGCAGCCGGCGCCGGGCGCCACCCCGCCCCGCGCGCCCCTCGCCGCCCGTGCCACCGCCGAGCTCGTCGGCACCGCAGCCCTGGTGGCGATCGTCGTCGGTTCCGGCATCCAGGCCACCCGGCTCACCGACGATGTCGCGCTGCAGTTGCTCGCCAACTCCACCGCCACCGTCTTCGGCCTCGGCGTCCTGATCGCCCTGCTCGGGCCGGTCTCCGGCGCCCACTTCAATCCGGCCGTCACCCTGGCCGAGTGGTGGACCGCCCGCCGCGGCGGCGCCGGGGTCGACGCGCGCGAGCTCGCCGTCTACGTCCCCGCCCAGGTCGCCGGCGCGATCGCGGGCGCCGTACTGGCGGACGCGATGTTCGGCGAACCGCTCGTGAAGTGGTCCACGCACGACCGCTCGGCAGGGAACCTGCTGCTCGGCGAGGTCGTGGCGACGGCCGGCCTGATCCTGCTGATCTTCGGCCTGGCCCGTACCGACCGGCTCCGCTTCGCACCCGTCGCGGTCGCCTCGTACATCGGCGCCGCCTATTGGTTCACGTCGTCCACGTCCTTCGCGAACCCCGCGGTGACGATCGGCCGGGCCTTCACCGACACCTTCGCCGGCATCGCCCCCGTCTCCGTCCCCGCGTTCATCGGCGCGCAGCTGATCGGCGCCGTCGTGGGCCTGGCCCTGGTCGCGGTCGTCTTCGTGCGTGGCACCGCGGACGCCGACTGACGCACGCCGCGGAGGTGAGGGAGATCGGCGGCGGCCGGGCGGGGCTCGCCACCGGTCACCTTGCGCAAGGTGGCGCGAGAGCGACCCCTGGGCGAGAAGCGGGCAGGACGACGTTCGGGACCTCAGGCCTCGGCGGCCTTGGTGAGCAGCTGTCCCATCGCGGCGAGGACGGCGGGCTCGACGCGGTAGTAGACCCAGGTCCCGCGTCGCTCGGAGGAGAGCAGGCCGGCTTCCTTCAGCTTCTTCAGGTGGTGGGAGACCGTGGGCTGGGAGACGCCGACGTCGGAGATGTCGCAGACGCAGGCCTCGCCGCCCTCGTGCGAGGCGACCGCGGAGAAGAGCCGCAGCCGGACGGGATCGCCCAGGGCCTTGAACATGGCCGCGGTCCGCTCGGCCTCCTCCGCCGTCAGCGGGCGCTCGTTCAGCGGCGGGCAGCAGGGCTCGACCTCGGGCTCCAGCAGGGGCAGCACCTTCACATTCGACATATGTCTATGTTGACACATGTCGAACCAAGCTCCTAGGGCACAGCGGGTACGGGCCCTCGCACGGCATCTCGGGTCGACGCGTGCGACCCGGCCGGGCTCGCCGCTCACCATCGTCGCGAACGCGACGCACCCCACGCACCCACCCCCAGAATCGATGAACGTCTATGTTGACGTCTATCGATACAGGTGCCATGCTGAAGGCACCAAGAGATCGACAGACGTCGAAACACAAGGGGAATCGCCATGAACGCCACCGCCACCGAGCAGCTGCCCGTCGTGGTCATCGGAGCCGGCCCGGCCGGGCTGGCCGCCGCCGCCCATCTGGTCGACCGCGGCCTGGAGCCGCTGGTCCTCGAGGCCGGTGCGCAGGCGGGCGCGGCGGTGCGCGAGTGGGCGCACGTGCGGCTGTTCTCGACCTGGGGCGAGGTCACCGACCAGGTGGCCGAGAAGCTGCTCGCCCCCACCGGCTGGGTGAAGCCGGAAGCGGGCACCTACCCGACGGGCGGCGACTGGGCCGAGAAGTACCTCCAGCCTCTCGCCGACGCCCTCGGGGACCGGGTTCGCGTCGGTGCCCGGGTCACCGGCGTCTCCCGCGTCGGCCGCGACCGGATCGTCGACGCCGACCGCGACACCCAGCCGTTCACGGTGCACGTCGTCCACGCCGACGGCCGCGAGGAGAGGATCCTCGCCCGCGCCGTCGTCGACGCCTCCGGCACCTGGACCATCCCGAGCCCGGCCGGCGGCGACGGACTGCCGGCGCTGGGCGAGCGCGCGGCCGCCGACCGCGTCTCGTACCGCGTCCCCGACCTCAAGGACCCCGCCGCACGGGCCCGTCACGCCGGAAAGCGCACCGCCGTCATCGGCTCCGGAGCCTCCGCCTTCACCGCCCTGGCCTCCCTCGCCGAGCTCGCGAAGGCCGACGACGGCGACGGCACGCACGCCACCTGGATCCTGCGCCGGGGCATCTCCGGATCCACCTTCGGCGGCGGCACCGCCGACCAGCTCCCCGCCCGCGGCGCCCTCGGCCTCGCCGCGAAGGCCGCCGTCGACGAGGGCCACGCGGACGCCGTCACCGGCTTCCGCACCCAGGCGATCGAACGCGCCGGCGACCAGCTCGTCCTGGTCTCAGAGGACGGCCACCGCCTCGACCCGGTCGACGAGGTCATCGTCCTCACCGGCTTCCGCCCCGACCTCACCTTCCTCGACGAACTCCGCCTCGGCCTCGACGAGCGCCTCCAGGCCCCCGTCGCGCTCGCGCCCCTGATCGACCCGAACCAGCACTCCTGCGGCACGGTCTACCCGCACGGCGTGAACGAACTCTCCCACCCGGAGCCCGGCGTGTACCTGGTCGGCATGAAGTCCTACGGCCGCGCCCCGACCTTCCTCGCCCTCACCGGATACGAGCAGGTCCGCTCCGTCGCCGCCGCGATCGCGGGCGACCACGAGTCCGCCGAGCGCGTCGAACTCGTCCTGCCCGAGACCGGAGTCTGCGGCGGAGCCGGCCTATTCGACCAGCCGCAGACCGAGGAGGCGGCCGACGGCGGCGGCTGCTGCGCCCCCGCTCCCGCTCTCATCCGGATCGGCGCCGACGCCCCGGCCGCCTCCGGCGGCTGCTGACCCGCACGGATCACCCACTCACAGCAGGAGGACCGTCATGTCCCGTGTACAGCTCGCCCTCCGCGTACCCGACCTGTCGGCGTCCGTCGCCTTCTACACCAAGCTCTTCGGTACCGAGCCGGCCAAGCTCCGCGACGGCTACGCCAACTTCGCCCTCACCGAGCCCCCGCTCAAGCTCGTCCTCATCGAGGGCACCGGCGACGACGACACCCGCCTGGACCACCTCGGCGTGGAGGTCGACAGCACCGACGCCGTCCAAGCCGCCACCGCCAGGCTGGCCCAGGAAGGTCTCGCCACCACCGAGGAGAACGACACCACCTGCTGCTACGCCCTCCAGGACAAGGTGTGGGTCCACGGCCCCGGCCGCGAACCCTGGGAGGTGTACGTCGTCAAGGCCGACGCGGACACCCTGGCCAAGCAGCCGGCCGGCGCGTGTTGCGCCGGACCGGAGACCGCCGACGCCCAGGCGGGCGAACCGGCCACCGCCGGTGCCGGTGGCTGCTGCTGATCACCTGATGACCCACCTTCACACCCGCGGGGCCGCGACCGGAACAGGGGACCGGTCGCGGCCCCGCGCCGTCCTGCCCGCGCTGTGCGCCACCCAGATCACCAGCTGGGGCATCGTCTACTACGCCTTCCCCGTCCTCGACCCCGAGATCACCGGCACCACCGGCTGGTCCACCACCGCCACCATGGCCGCGTTCTCGCTCGCCCTCGTCGTGTCCGGCATCGCCGGCATCCGCGTCGGCCGGATCATCGACCACCGCGGCCCCCGCACGGTCATGACCGCGGGCTCCGCCCTCGGCACGGCGAGCCTGGTGGTCGTGGCACTGGCCCCGAACCTGCCGGTGTTCTTCGCCGGCTGGCTCCTGGCCGGACTCGCCATGTCCGCCACCTTCTACCAGCCCGCCTTCGCCGCCATCACCCGCTGGTGGGCCCCCGGCCACGTCCGCGCCCTCACCCTCGTCACCCTCGCCGGCGGCCTCGCCTCCACCGTCTTCGCCCCCCTCACCGCCACCCTCGCCGACCACCTCACCTGGCGCGCCACCTACCTCGTGCTCGCCGCGATCCTCGCGGCCGTCACGATTCCCGCCCACGCCCTCGCCCTGCGAGCCCCCTGGCCCCCGGCCCCGCCCGCCCCCGACCACACCGACGACACCCCGAGGACAGTCGTCCGCAGCCGCCCCTTCCTCCTGCTCACGCTCGCGTTCACCCTCTCGGCGTTCGCGATGTACGCCGTCGTCGTCACCCTCGTCCCGCTCCTGATCGAACGCGGCTGCACCACCACCCAGGCCGCCTGGGCCCTCGGCCTCGGCGGCGCCGGCCAGACCCTCGGCCGCACCCTCTACGCCCCGCTCACCCGCCACACCGGAACGACCACCCGCACCGTCGTCCTCATCACGCTCGGCGCCCTGACCACCGCGGCCCTCGCCGCCGTCCCCGGCCCCTACGGCCTGCTCATCGCCGCGTCGGTCGCGGCGGGCGTGGTCCGCGGCAACCTCACCCTCCTCCAGGCCACCGCCGTCACCGACCGCTGGGGCACGCAGCACTACGGCCGGCTCTCCGCGATCCTCGGTGCGCCCGCCATGACCGCCGCCGCCCTCGCCCCCTTCGCCGCCGCCCTCATCGCCCCGCGCATCGGCGGCATCCCCCAGCTCTTCCACCTGCTCGCCGCCCTCGCGCTGGCAGCCGCCCTCGTCGCCGCCGGCACCGCCCGGGGCGGGGGCCCCGGCGGGCCCACGGAGCCGGTTCGGAGCTGACGACGGCCGGCCGGGGCCGCCGTCCGGCCGACCCGGGCCGCCCCTAGGGCGTGTTGCGAAAGTCCCGCCTGCCCGGGCGGAAGGGGGCG
Source organism: Streptomyces sp. JL2001 (assembly GCF_050917515.1). Lineage (NCBI taxonomy): Bacteria > Bacillati > Actinomycetota > Actinomycetes > Kitasatosporales > Streptomycetaceae > Streptomyces > Streptomyces sp. JL2001. The sequence goes on from NZ_CP169421.1 coordinate 2,247,031, forward strand.
GTGGTGGTCGCCGACGGCCGTTGCAGACCGTCTCCGGGGGCACTCCCACGACCCTCGACCCCGTCGTCGCGTGAAGCGGACTTCTCCACGATCAGCCGTTCGGCGCGATCCCCCGACCTCGCATAATCGACACACCATCAACAGCAGGGGGACGAGCCGTGTCGATCACCAGAGCCTTAACCAGGACTCACCCGAGCATCGCCCGGGCCCTGGCGCGCGAACGGCTCCAGGAGCGACGCGCCTGCCGAGCGGCCGGCGAACAGGCGCTCGCGAACCTCGATCTCGCCCTCACGTGCCTGGGACTCGCCACGAACGGCCTGCCGCACACCCGCTTCGGCCTCGCCGCCTGGTTCTCGGTCCCCGGCCACCGCGGAGTCCGCTCGCTCGCGGCGGGGGCCTTCGCCGGCTTCCTGACAACCGCCCTGCTCACGCAGTGGCTGTTTCCTCTGGAGATCGACGCCCTGCGCCCGGTCGTCTCCGACGAGTTCGCCGACCAGGCGCTCCTCGCGTTGTCGTACCGGAGGATGTCCGACCTCCTGCCACACCGCGGCGCGCCCGTCGCCCCCATCGTGACGGCCCTCCTGATCATGCTGGTCACGATGCTCGCCATCGGCGCGGCCCTCGGCTACCCGCTCGTCGCGCGGTTCCGCCGTCGCCGCCCCGACTTTCCCTACGCGCTCCTGGGCAACACGGCACGCGCCCTCAGTCTGTGCGCGATCCTCTACGGCTCGGAACCCGCCGACCGGCTCCAGGCGATGCGCGAGCTCGACGGCCGCTCCCGCCGAATCGAGCAGAACGTGCTCAGCGCCTACCGTGACTCCCGCCTCATCCCCCGCCGATCGCACCGCGTCGCCCCCGCCCGGCAGCACGGTCGGCACGTCGCCGCAGCCCTCAGGCAGCAACTCGCCCAGATCGACGTCGACCCCCGCCAAGGAGCCCGCCACTACGCCGCGATGGTCGCCGAGATCGGGGAACGCTACGCCCAGGGCAGGGTGAGCGGCCTCCTGCCCGAGGAGAAGCTCGCCGGCGTCACACCACCGTCCCGGGCCCTGGCCGCGTTCCGCGAGACACTCCACATCGCCGGCGGAATCGCCGCCGCGGTCCTCGCCGCCATCGCCACCGCGGCGCTCCTGCCTCGACTCGGCTTCGTCCCCGAAGACCTCCGCCCCTGGCTGGTCGCGGGCGTCGCCGCCGTCGCCGGCATCCTCGCCGCGGGATGGCACCGAGTGGCCCGCCTCGTCCCGCTCCTCGGTCCCTGAGACTGCGCCCTCCGGCCCGCTCCCGCTAGGTTCCTCGACATGAAGATCGGGGAGTTGGTGGGGGCGGGCCGGACGGCGGACGTGTTCGCGCTGGACGACGGTCGGGTGCTCCGTCGCTATCGGAACGGTGACGACGCCAAGGACGAGGCCGCCGTGATGGCCTACCTGGCGGAGAGCGGGTTTCCGGTCCCCGCCGTATGGCCGGGGACGGCCGCGGGTGAGCTGGTGATGCAGCGGCTGTCCGGACCGACGATGGTGGAGGCCCTGGCCGGCGGCGCGATCACGGCCGAGCAGGCGGGCGAGATGCTGGCGGAGCTACTGCGACGTCTGCACGCCGTCCCGGCGCGCCTGTCCGCGGACCCCGGTCATCGGGTGCTGCACCTGGACTTCCATCCCGAGAACGTCGTACTGACGCCGCAGGGGCCGATGGTGATCGACTGGGCCACCGCGGAGGAGGGGCCGCCCGGCCTGGACGCGGCGATGGCCGCGCTGATCCTGGCTCAGGCCGCCCTCACGATGCCCGCCGTCTCCGTGATGGCCCGAGCCGTGCTCTCCTCGCTGCTCCGGCATCTCGGCGGCGTCGACCGGGTGCATCTCGCGGAGGCCCGCAGGCGGCGGGCCGCCAATCCGACGCTCAGCGCGGAGGAGGTCGGCAGGCTCGACGAGGCGATGGCCCTGATCACCGGGACGGCCGGTCCTTGACGCCCCCGCGACGCCTCCGCTCAGGTCGCGGGGGCGCGGGGCTGGGTGCGGGGGATGCGGGAGGTGAAGAAGAGCGCCACGAGGGAGGCGCCGGCGAGGATCGCGAGGGCGGCCCGCAGGCCGTCGAGCCGGGCGGCCTCGTTCGCGTCCAGGGCCGCCTCGGACACCTCCGGGCTGGTGCCCGCCTCGTCGAGGGCCGTGGTCAGCTGGGCGTCCGAGAGGAACGGGACGCCGCTCTGCAGCTCGACGACGGCCTGGCTCTTGACCTGCTCCGGGATCGCCTCGTTCCGCTCCACCGAGCTGAGGAACGAGGCGGTGAGCGCGGCGATCATCAGTGAGCCGGCCAGGGCCGTCCCGATCGAGGCGCCGAGGTTGGTGACGGCGTTCTGGATCCCGCCGACCTCCGCGCTCTGCCGGTCGGGCACCGCGGACACCGTGACCGAACCGAGCTGGGACGCCAGTGCGCCCATCCCGAGTCCGATCAGCAGCAGCGGGATGGTGACGATCTCCGCGCCGGCGTCCGCGTCCAGCGCCGCCATCAGGACGATCGCGCCGGCGAACAGCGCCAGCACGCCGAGCCGCACCACGCGCCGCGGCGACACGTCGGGGAGGTAGCGCGGGATCAGGACGGCGGCGCCCAGCAGGGTGAGCGACAGGGGCAGGATCCGCGCACCGGTCTGGAGCGCGGACAGGCCGAGGGCCACGGACAGGTAGAGCGGGACGACGAAGAAGACGCCCATCTGCACCAGGTACTGGAAGAAGAACATCGTCAGGCCGCCGGTGAGCTGCCTGTTCCGCAGCATGGCCGGGTCGACGAGGGGCTCCCGGCCGTTCCTGACGAGCCGGGTCTCCCAGCGCAGGAACAGGTACACCAGCAGCAGGCCCGCCATCATCAGCCACACGACCATGGAGACCCCCAGCCAGGCGGGGGCGTCGGGTTTGGGCTGGACCCAGCCCCATTCGTCGGAGCGCAGCACGCCGTAGACGAAGATCCCGAGTCCCAGGGCGGACAGCAGGGCACCGACGAGGTCGATCCGCGGGTGCGCGTCGTCGACGGCGTCGGCGATGCGGCGGGCGAACACCAGGATGACGAGCACCACCAGGACCTCGCCGGCGAAGACCCAGCGCCAGGAGAAGTACGTCGTGGCGACGCCGCCGATCAGCGGGCCGAGCGCGATGGCCACGGCTCCCGCCGCCGCGACGATGCCGTACGCGGCGGCCCGCCGTTCGGTGGCGAAGTTGCCGGCCACCAGCGCCACGATCGAGGGCAGGATGAGCGCCGCCCCGAGGCCTTCGAGAAGTGCCCAGCCGAGCAGCAGCACGGTCAGGTTCGGCGCGAGCGCCGTGGTGAGGGAACCGCAGCCGTAGACGAAGCAGCCGATCATGAAGGCCCGTCGGCGGCCGATCAGCACGCCGACCTTGCCGCCGGGGATCATGAACATCGCCATCACCAGCGTGTAGGCGGTGATGGCGCCCTGGATCCCGGTCACCGTCGTGCCCACGTCCTCGGCCACGGTCGCGATCGATACGTTCATGACGGAGCTGTCGAGCGCCATCAGGAACTGGCCCGCCGCGAGCGTCAGCAGGACGAGACGGGCCCCTGCGGGTGCGCCGCCGGCGCCTGCCTTGGATGCCATGACCGTATTGTCCCCACGCATCCCGGTTTCGGCTCGGTGGCCGAACTCCCCCGGGGCGGCCCGGACCGGTGCCCGCACCCCGGGGCCCGCCGCCAGGCGCCGGGGGCATGCGAAGGGCCCGCCGCCCCGGAGGACGACGGGCCCTTCGGCCACACGTGTATCAGGCCGAACCGACGAAGATCACGAACAGCAGCCACACGACCGGGGCCGTCGGCAGCAGCGAGTCCAGCCGGTCCATGATCCCGCCGTGCCCCGGCAGCAGGGTGCCCATGTCCTTGATGCCCAGGTCCCGCTTGATCATCGACTCGCCGAGGTCGCCGAGCGTCGCGCTCGCCGCCACCGCGAGACCCAGCAGCAGGCCCTGCCACCAGGCACCGTCGTCGATCATGAACTCCATGCACAGCGCACCGGCGGCCATCGCGAACGCCACCGCCCCGAACAGGCCCTCACGGGTCTTTCCGGGACTGATCCTCGGCGCCAGCTTGTGCTTGCCGAAACGCCAGCCGATCGCGTACGCCCCGGTGTCGCTGACGACCGTCAGGACCAGGAACGTCAGCACCCGCTTCGGGCCGTCGTCGGCGGTGAGCATCAGCGCCACGAACGTCGCCAGGAACGGCACGTAGAACGCCGCGAAGACACCCGCCGTGACGTCCTTCAGGTAACCCTCGGGGGGCTCCGTCATCCGCCACACGAGCACCGCGAGAGCCGTCAGGGCCATGGCGACCCAGGCACCCTCCGGCCCCCGCACGTACCCGGCCACGACCATCGCCGCGCCGCCGACCGCGAGCGGTACGAGCGGCGCCTTGATGCCCTTGCGCTCCTGGAGACGGGAGGTGAGCTCCCACAGTCCGACGACGACGGCGACCGTTATGACGCCGACGAACGCGGCCTTCCAGATGAACAGCGACGCGATGATGACGGCGCCGAGCCCGACGCCGACCCCTATGGCCGCACCCAGGTCTCGCCCCGCGCTCTTCTTCTGCGGGGGCTTCGGAGCCGTAGCAGGCTGGTGCGGGCTGGGCATGGGCTCCTGCGGCTTCTCGTCACGGGACGGGTTCTCGTCACGGAACAGGGGACCGCTCAGGCGAGCGGCCCCCCGGTCGTCATCCTGGTCTCCGGCGGCCGGAACGTCGGGCACGATGGGCATGCGCCGAGTCTGCGCTGCGTTCTGCCCGTCGAAGGGGGGACCCGCCGGATGGGGCCCCTGGTCGGGTCCCCAGTAGCCGGTGCCGGCCGGGGCCCCCCAGGAAGAGTCGTTCATCAGACCTCGAGCAGCTCGGCTTCCTTGTGCTTGAGCAGCTCGTCCACCTGCGCGACGTACTTCGCGGTGGTGTCGTCGAGCTCCTTCTCGCCCCGACGGCCCTCGTCCTCGCCGACCTCGCCGTCCTTGACCAGCTTGTCGATGGTCTCCTTGGCCTTGCGGCGCACGGAACGGATCGAGATCTTCGAGTCCTCGGCCTTGCTCTTCGCGACCTTGATGTACTCGCGGCGGCGCTCCTCGGTGAGCTCCGGGAACACCACACGGATGATGTTGCCGTCGTTGCTCGGGTTGACGCCGAGGTCCGAGTCACGGATCGCCTGCTCGATGTTGCGCAGCGCGCTCTTGTCGAACGGGGTCACCACAGCCATGCGCGGCTCGGGCACCGAGAAAGACGCCAGCTGATTGATCGGCGTGATCGCACCGTAGTAGTCGGCCACGATCTTGTTGAACATCGCCGGGTGCGCACGGCCGGTGCGGATCGCGGCGAAGTCCTCCTTGGCGACCACGACGGCCTTCTCCATCTTCTCCTCGGCCTCGAGGAGGGTCTCTTCGATCACCACTTGCTCCTGCGTGTCGTCGCGTCTTGTCCTGCACGGTGTACGACCGGCAGGGCTCTGTCCATCCCCTCGCGGGGCGGTACCCGGTTCAGGCTCAGGCCCGGGTGCCCTGGTCGCTCACGAGAGTGCCGATCTTCTCACCCTTCACCGCGCGCGCGATATTGCCCTCGGCAAGCAGTTCGAAGACGAGGATCGGCAGGGTGTTGTCACGGCACAGGGTGATGGCGGTGGCGTCGGCGACCTTGAGGTCGCGGGAGAGCACCTCGCCGTACTCCAGCGCGTCGAACTTGACCGCGTCGGGGTTGGTCTTCGGGTCGGAGTCGTAGACCCCGTCGACACCGTTCTTGCCCATCAGCAGGGCCTCGGCGTCGATCTCCAGGGCACGCTGCGCGGCCGTGGTGTCGGTGGAGAAGTACGGCATGCCCATGCCCGCACCGAAGATGACCACACGGCCCTTCTCCAGGTGGCGCACGGCACGCAGCGGGATGTAGGGCTCCGCGACCTGGCCCATGGTGATGGCCGTTTGGACGCGGGAGTCGATGCCTTCCTTCTCCAGGAAGTCCTGGAGGGCGAGGCAGTTCATGACGGTGCCGAGCATGCCCATGTAGTCGGAGCGCGCCCGGTCCATGCCGCGCACCTGCAGCTCTGCGCCGCGGAAGAAGTTTCCGCCGCCGATCACGACCGCGATCTCCGCACCGTCGCGGACGACCGCGGCGATCTCGCGCGCGATTTTGTGCACGACGTCGGGGTCGACGCCGAGTGCGCCGCCGCCGGCGAATGCCTCACCGGACAGCTTCAGCATGAAGCGTCCGGCCTTTTTGCCGTGGATGTCGTCGCCCTGTGCGGCGCCCTGGTTCATGGAGATCTCCTCGTGCACATACGACGAAGGCCATTGCCGGTGGGTCCTTGCGGTTTCCCCTACGGCAATGGCCTCCTCGTCAGATCTGCGGTCGTCCTACGCGAACGCGGACAACCGCTTCAGACCCTACCGGGGTCCGGCGTCCGTTGCGTACGGACTCAGATGCCGACCTTGATACGCGTGAAGCGCTTCAGGGTGACACCGGCCTCGTCCAGGATCTGCTGGACGGACTTCTTGTTGTCCAGCGCGTACGGCTGGCCGAGCAGCGTGGCGTCCTTGAAGAAGCCGTTGACGCGACCCTCGACGATCTTCGGGAGCGCGGCCTCGGGCTTGCCCTCGGCGCGGGTGGTCTCCTCGGCGACGCGACGCTCGGTCTCGACGACCTCGGCCGGAACGTCCTCACGGGTGAGGTACTTCGGCGCGAAGGCGGCGATGTGCTGCGCGACACCCTTGGCGATCTCGGCGTTCTCCTTGTCGAACTCGACGAGGACACCGATCTGCGGCGGGAGGTCGGGCATGGTGCGGTGCATGTAGGCCGAGACGAAGCCGTCGGCGTACTGCGCGAAGCGGTCCAGGACGATCTTCTCGCCGAGGTTGGCGTTGGCCTCGTCGACGTACGCCTGAACGGTCTTGCCGGGCTCGATCTCGGACGCGAGCAGCGCCTCGAGGTCGGCCGGGGAGGTGGCGGCGACGTGCGCGGCGAGCGCGTTGGCGACGGCCTGGAACTTGTCACCCTTGGCGACGAAGTCCGTCTCGCACTTCAGCTCGACGAGGACACCGGAGGTGTTGTCGTCGGCGATGAGGGAGACGACCGCGCCGTTCTCGGCGGAACGGCCCTCGCGCTTGGCGACGCCCTTCTGGCCCTTGATGCGCAGGGCCTCGACGGCCTTGTCGACGTTGCCCTCGGCCTCGTCCAGCGCCTTCTTGCAGTCCATCATGCCGGCGCCGGTGAGCTCACGGAGCTTCTTGACGTCAGCGGCGGTGTAGTTCGCCATGAGTCTGAGTTTCTCTCTCGAAGTCTGAAAGATCTACGGGTGGACGGCGGGGGCGACACGCCCCCGCCGTCGACATCCGAAACAACCGGACCTGTGAAGGTCAGGCCGTGGGTCAGGCCTGCTCGCCCTCGGCGGCCGGAGCCTCAGCGGCCGGAGCGTCGGCGGCGGGCGCCTCAGCGGCCGGAGCCTCGGCAGCCGGAGCCTCGGCCGGCTTCTCGGCGGACTCGTCCGAGTCGGCCTTCTTCTCGCCCTCGAGCAGGTCGCGCTCCCACTCGGCGAGCGGCTCGCCGGCGGCCTTCTCGCCCGGCTTCGAGTCGCCGGTCGCGGCGCCGGAACGGGCGATGAGGCCCTCGGCGACGGCGTCGGCGATCACGCGGGTGAGCAGGGTGACGGAGCGGATCGCGTCGTCGTTGCCCGGGATCTTGTAGTCGACCTCGTCGGGGTCGCAGTTGGTGTCGAGGATCGCGACGACCGGGATGTGGAGCTTGCGCGCCTCACCGACGGCGATGTGCTCCTTCTTGGTGTCGACGATCCAGACGGCGCTCGGCACCTTCTGCATCTCGCGGATACCACCGAGGGTCTTCTCCAGCTTGGCCTTCTCGCGCGAGAGGACCAGGAGCTCCTTCTTGGTGAGGCCGGACGCGGCCACATCCTCGAAGTCGATCTGCTCGAGCTCCTTGAGGCGCTGCAGACGCTTGTAGACGGTGGAGAAGTTGGTGAGCATGCCACCGAGCCAACGCTGGTTGACGTACGGCATGCCGACGCGCGTCGCCTGCTCGGCGATGGCCTCCTGGGCCTGCTTCTTCGTACCCACGAACATGATGGAGCCGCCGTGCGCGACGGTCTCCTTGACGAACTCGTAGGCGCGGTCGATGTACGACAGCGACTGGAGCAGGTCGATGATGTAGATGCCGTTGCGCTCGGTGAAGATGAAGCGCTTCATCTTCGGGTTCCAGCGACGGGTCTGGTGACCGAAGTGGACGCCGCTCTCCAGCAGCTCCCGCATCGTGACGACGGCCATGGCCGTATCTCCTTGGGTTTCTCGGTTATGTCCTGACGCCCCGGCGCGCCGTGCCACGAAGGACCGAAAGGCGCTGCCACGACCGGTGAAGGTGGCGGCGGGGCGTGCGAAGTCGACCCGGTGACCCGGGTCGCCATAGGAAGTGTACGGGACCCGGGGGGCGCCGGGTGACGGCACTGTCCACAACCGGCCGGTAGTCCACAGATATCCGCCATGATCCCCACGAATCCCCCCGCCACGAGACCGTTTCCCCATGCACCTCACGACATGGATCCTCACCCTCGCCCTCACGTGGCCCGTCGGCCCCGCACCCCCGGACGTGCTCCGCGGCTGGGAACCACCCGCCGGGCCGTACGCCCCTGGCCACCGCGGCGTCGACCTCGCCGCACTCCCGGGCACCGACGTCCGCGCGACCGCGCCCGGCCTGGTCACCTTCGCGGGCCCCGTCGCCGGCCGCGGCGTCCTCACGATCACCCTGCCCGGCAGCGGCGACCCGCCCCTGCGCACCACCTACGAACCCGTGACTCCCCTCGTCACCCGCGGCGACACCGTCACCCGCGGCCAAGTGGTGGCCACGGTCGCGACCCCGCCCCCGGACACCACGCCGCACTGCCCACGGTCCTGCCTGCACTGGGGCCTGCTGAGAGGTGACACCTACCTGAACCCCCTGCTCCTGCTCCACCGACCCGCGCCCCGCCTCCTCCCGGTCACCGGGGTGCCCTAGCGAGCGCGACAAAGGCCCGGGCGACGGGCGACGACTGCGCGGGGCGAGGCAGGACCGCGCGCGAGCACAACCGAAAAGGGGCGGGGACGGGGAGGGAGGGGTGGGGGGCGGGGGGGGAGGGAGGCCCCCGGAAGGGTGTGGTCAGCCGCGGACGCCGCGGAGCGCCATCGTGACCGCCGCCTCGGTGATGCGTTCCGGGTCCTCGGCGGCGCCGAGCTCGATGCGGCGTACGGCCGCGTCGACGACGCCCTGGAGGAGCATCGCGCCGAGGCGGGGCTGGTCCTGACCGAGGTCGGCGAGGGCTTCGACGATCATGGCGACGAGTCCGCCGTGTGCGGCGCGGATCTTCTCGCGGGCTCCGTCGTCCAGCTCGCTCACGGAGATCGCGACGACGGCACGGTGGCGGCGGTCCCCGACGAGCTCCAGCTGCTTGCGGACGTAGGCCTCGACCTTGCCGTCGGGGGTCGCTGCGCCGGCCATGGCGGCTTCGACCTCTGCCGCCCAGACGGGGAAGTCGACGGCGCACAGCTCTTCGACGACGGCGGCGCGGGAGCGGAAGTACTCGTACACCGAGGAGCGGGCGAGGCCCGTGCGCTCGGCGAGGGCGGGGAAGGTCAGCGCCTCCGTACCGCCTTCGGACAGCAGGGATCGCGCGGCGTCCAGCAGGGCGCCTCGCTGCATCGTCCGGTGCTCGGCCACACTGGCCGCTCGAATCCTGGGCACGGCTCCACTGTACGACCGGCCCTCCGGAGTCAGCGCCCTACATCGGCCAGCTTGGCGCGGAGCTGCAGGACGGACTTGGTGTGGATCTGGCTGACGCGACTCTCGGTGACGCCGAGGACGTTGCCGATCTCGGCGAGGGTGAGTCCCTCGTAGTAGTAGAGCGTGACGACGGTCTTCTCCCGCTCGGGGAGGGTGTTGATGGCGCGGGCGAGGAGTCTTCGCAGTTCGCGGTCCTCGGCGACCTCGACCGGGTTGTCGGCGGCGGTGTCCTCGAGGGTGTCCATGAGGGACAGGCGGTCGCCGCCCTCGCCGCCGACGTGCAGGAGCTCTTCGAGGGCGACGACGTTCGCCAGGGACAACTGGCTGAAAACGGTGTGCAGTTCCTCGAGGGTGATGTCCATCTCCGCGGCGACCTCGCTCTCGGAGGGCGTGCGGCGGAGCTGGGCTTCGAGGGTGGCGTAGGCGCGCTCCACGTTGCGGGCCTTCTGGCGTACGGAGCGGGGGATCCAGTCGAGGGCACGCAGTTCGTCGATCATCGCGCCGCGGATGCGGGTGATGGCGTAGGTCTCGAACTTGATCGCCCGTTCGACGTCGAACTTCTCGATGGCGTCGATGAGTCCGAAGACTCCGGAGGACACGAAGTCGGCTTGTTCGACGTTGGACGGCAGACCGACGCTGACGCGGCCGGCGACGTACTTGACCAGGGGCGAGTAGTGCAGGATCAGCTGTTCGCGCAGTCGCTCGTCGCCCGTGTCCTTGTACGACCGCCACAGCTCGTCGAGCGATGTCGGTGCGGGCGGTCGCACGGTGCCCCGGGCTGCTGGGGGCACCGCAGCGCGGTCAGACCCGGAGGTGTGCTGGGGCATGCGTTGCCTTGAGCCGTTCTGCCGTGGAGTGAGTCTGGCTGTGTGTCCGGTAGGGAATCCTGGTGAGCGTAGCGTGACTGGACTGTTGCGGTGAGCGAACCTCTGCGGATCGCACCGGTCCGGGGGGGCGCGCTCGCCCACATCTTCGAACCCGGGCCGTGGCGCGTACCGGCCCCTCGGGTGCGGCCGAGAGAACTCGTTTGTTCATCGGCATCACCTTTTCACCCGAATGCTCCAGGTCAAGTACCGCCTCGCCGGGCGTTCGGCCGCTGGATGGCGTGGGTCGTCAACTTCCAGTCGTCCGTGTGCCGTTCGACGAACCCGAGGGAGTGGAGTTCATACAGCCGGGCGAGGGTGTCGTCGGGTGAGGTGCCGGCTCGGCGGGCGATCTCCGCGGCGGGGGTGGCGTGGCGGGCGGGGAGGGCTTCCAGGACGCGGGTGCAGCCGGGGTCGAGGAGGTCCCGGGGAAGGACGGGGCCGCGTCGTTCGGGGGCGAGTTCGCCCATGTCGCCGATGAGTTCGACGATGTCGTGGACGTCGGTGACGAGGGTGGCGTCGGTGCGCAGGAGTTCGTGGACGCCTGCGGAGAGGCCGCTGCTGACGGGCCCGGGGACGCCCATGGTGTGGCGGCCGAGGCGTTGGGCGGCGCGGGCGGTGACGAGGGAGCCGCTGCGGTGTTCGGCTTCGACGACGACGGTGCCGCGGGTGAGGGCGGCGATGACGCGGTTGCGGAGGATGAAGCGGCTGGGGGTGGGGTGGCTGCCGGGTGGGAGTTCGCCGATGACGAGGCCTTGTTCGGTGATGCGTCGGATGAGGCCGGCGTGGCCGCGCGGGTAGGGGGTGTCGACGCCGCAGGCGAGGACGGCGACGGTGGCTCCTCGGGCGGCGAGTGCTCCGCGGTGGGCGGCGCCGTCGATGCCGTAGGCGGCTCCGGAGACGACGACCCAGCCGCGTTCGGCGAGGTCGGAGGCGAGGGTGGTGGCGGTGTGGGCTCCGTAGGGCGTGCAGGCGCGGGCGCCGACGAGGGCGACGGAGCGCAGGGCCCAGGTGCGGAGGTCGGCTCGGCCGTGGATCCAGAGGCCGATGGGTCGGGTGTCGCCGAGGTCGTCGAGTTGCCGGGGCCATTCGGTGTCGCCGGGGATGACGAGTCGGCCGCCGTGGGCGTGGATGGTGTCGAGGTCGCGCTCGGGTCGGGCGTCGGCGGCGCGGCGTCGCCAGCCGTCGACGCGTCGGTCGCTGGTGCCGGGGAACGGTGTCGTGCCGGGGAGGGGCGCCGTGTCGGTGGCTGGGGGTGGGTCGGAGGAGTGCGCGGCACCGGGCGGGGCGCTGGGTGGGGGCGGGGTGCTTGTGGTGTGAGGGGCGTGGATGCGCTGCAGGAAGCCGGTGGCTCCGTATCGGCGGATCCAGCGGCCGGCGTGTTCGTCGCCGGGTTCGACGATGCGGGTCAGGGCTGCGCGGGCGAGGCGTTCGTCGGGGGTGTTCATGGCCGGGGTCCTGTCATGGCGGGGATGCCTCGGGCGATGCCGGTGCGCAGTTCGAGGGCGAGGTCGACGTCCTGGGTGTCGGGGCGGTCGTGTCCGGCGAGGTCGGCGACGGTCCAGGCGACGCGCAGGACGCGGTCGAGTCCGCGGGCGGTGAGGAGTCCGCGGTCGATGTCCCGTTCGGCGGTGGCGAGGGCGCCGGGGTGGACGAGGTAGCGGGTGCGGAGTTCGTGTCCGGGGATTTCGCTGTTGACGGTCCAGGGGGTGCCAGCGAGGCGGGTGGTGGCGCGGGCGCGGGCTTCTCGGACGCGGTCGCCGACGGTCGCAGTGGTCTCGGCGCGGCCGCCTAGGGCGAGGAGGTCGGAGCGGGTGACGGGTTGGGCTTCGACGCGCAGGTCGATGCGGTCGAGGAGGGGGCCGGAGAGTCGTGCCTGGTAGCGGCGGATGAGGGAGGCGGGGCATTCGCAGCCGGTGCCGTGGAGGCTGTGGCGGCCGCAGGGGCAGGGGTTGGCGGCGAGGGCGAGGAGGAAGCGGGCGGGGAGTCGGACGACGCCGGCGGCGCGGGCGACGACGACGTGTCCGGATTCGAGGGGTTGGCGGAGGGCGTCGAGGGCTTTGGCGGAGAACTCGGGGGCTTCGTCGAGGAAGAGGACGCCGCGGTGGGCGAGGGAGACGGCGCCGGGGCGTGGGAGTCCGTTGCCGCCGCCGACGAGGGACTGCATGGTCGCGGAGTGGTGGGGTGCGCAGTAGGGCGCGCGTCGGACGAGGGGTTCGCCGGGCGGGAGGATGCCGGCGACGGAGTGGACGGCGGTGACTTCGAGGGACTCCTGGCGGGTGAGTGGGGGCAGGATGCCGGGGAGGCGTTCGGCGAGCATGGTCTTGCCGGCGCCGGGTGGGCCGGAGAGCAGCAGGTGGTGGCTGCCGGCGGCGGCGACTTCGAGGGCGCGGCGGGCGGTGTGCTGTCCGGCGACGTCGGCGAGGTCGGGTCCGTCGGCGGGGTCGGCGGCGAGGCCGGTGCCGATGCCGGCTCCGGGGACGAGGAGTCCGGCGAGCATGGCGTCGGGGCGGCCGTCTTCGGGGGGTTCTTCCGTGGGGACGGGTTCGTCGGTGAGGACGGCGATGAGCTGGCGGAGGCTTCGGACGCCGAGGACGGAGACTCCGGGTACGAGTGCGGCTTCGCCGGCGGTCTGTTCGGGGACGACGACCTGCTGGTAGCCGGCTTCGGCGGCGGCGAGGACGGCGGGGAGGACTCCGCGTACGGGGCGGACGCGCCCGTCGAGTCCGAGTTCTCCGATGAGGACGAGGTCGGCGATGACGCGGGGGTCGATGCGTTCGGCGGCGCCGAGGACTGCGGCGGCGACGGCGAGGTCGAATCCGCTGCCGCTCTTGGGGACGGAGGCGGGGCTGAGTCCGACGGTGAGTTTCTTCTGGGGCCATTCGGCGTCGGAGTTGACGATGGCGGCGCGGACGCGGTCGCGGCTTTCGCTGAGGCTCTTGTCGGGGAGTCCGACGAGGGTGAAGGCGGCGACTCCGGCTTCGAGGTCGGCCTGGACTTCGACGACGACGCCTTCGACGCCGACGAGGGCGACGGAGCAGGTGCGGGCGAAGCCCATCAGGCCACCCCCTGGGCGTGGGTGATCTCGGGGGCGCCGTGGCGGGGCAGGATGATGCCGATGAGGTCGATGCGGATGCCGCCGGGGGGTGGTGCTCCGCCGTGGCGGTCGAGCCAGCAGGCGGCGAGGCGTTTGAGTCGGTCGGCCTTGGTGGGGGTGACGGCGGCCATGGGGTGTTCGTAGGTGCCGTCGCGGCGGGTCTTGACCTCGCAGACGACGACGGTGTCGCCGTCCTGGGCGACGATGTCGATCTCTCCGGTACGTCCGCAGCGCCAGTTGCGGGCGAGGACGGTCATGCCGGTCTCGGTGAGCCGGCGGGCGGCGAGGTCTTCTCCGTAGCGGCCGAGTGCCGTGGTTGCGTTCATCGGTACCACCTCCGGCACCGACTGTGACGGGTGGCGACCTCGCGTGTGCGGCGCTGTGGACGGTGGGCGGTCTGTGGAGAACCGCCTCACCCGTAGGGGTGGTTTCCGGCAGCGTCCGGGCCTGGCGAAGCGGGCTTCGGGCGGCCGTCGGCCGTGGCGGAGGGTGTGTGCGTTTCAGCCGCAGGGGCGGGGGTGACGCTCTCTCGGCGCCGCTCGCCGGGCGGAACGGGTGTGTCCGGTCCCCCGGTTCCCGGCGCATCGGGGTGGCGAGCGCCCGGCCGCCCGGCGTGTACGGCCCTGGCCGCCTGTCGGGTCCGGGACCGCCGCCGAGACCGCCGGCCGCCCGGTTCCGGCCCGCCGGCCCCCGGGCCCGGACCCCGCTGCACCGGATGTCCCGGGAGTGCCGCGCCCCCGAACCGCCGGGCTCCCGCTCAGCTGCCGGGCAGCTCCAGGTCGGTCTTGTTGAGCTCCTCGATGTTCACGTCCTTGAACGTGAGTACACGGACCTGCTTGACGAAGCGGGCCGGCCGGTACATGTCCCAGACCCAGGCGTCTGCCATGGAGACCTCGAAGAAGACCTCGCCCTGGACCGAGTGCACCTGCATCTCGTAGTCGTTGGTGAGGTAGAAGCGACGCTCGGTCTCGATCACGTATTTGAACAGCCCGACGACGTCGCGGTACTCCCGGTAGAGCTTCAGCTCCATCTCGGTCTCGTACTTCTCGAGGTCCTCGGCGCTCATGGCATGTTCCCCTTCAGCCGTGCGTCCCCCCATTGTGCGGCAGGCATTCGCACCCCTAGGCGATTTCCGGGGCGAGAACCACCGGTGCACTCGGAGGTCCCTCGTCGAGCAGCGTGCGCAGCAGCTCGGCGAGTCTGGTCGGGTACACCGTCTCACGCGTCGCCGACAGTTCGGCGGAGGTCCACCACCTCAGGCCCGAGACGCTGCGTTCCTCCAGCTCGGTCAGGGCCCGGGGGCCGGTCTCGGTGCGGGTGGTTCGTGCCAGGTAGTACCACTCGTCCTGGTCCCAGCGCCGCCCGGCGAAGGGGAAGGAGCAGGTGCGCCGCCAGAGAACGGGGCCGAGGGTGATGCCGGTGATGCCGGTCTCCTCGGCCACTTCGCGGCGTGCGGCCTCCTCGTGGGTCTCGTCGCCCTCCAGTCCGCCGCCGGGGGTGAACCACCAGGTCTGTGCGGGGTCGTCGGGTTCGTGGCCGTGCAGGAGGAGGATGCGGTCGTCCGGGTCGAGGAGGACGACGCGGGCCACGCGCCGCGGCTCCGCGCCGTGGGTGTCCGCCGTGGCCCCCGTGCCGTGCGTCATGCGTTCACCGTCTCCGTCTCCTTCTTCCGCCGTCCGCCGAGCCGGCTCGCCACGGGTCCGTACGCGGCGCCGAGCAGGATCAGCGCGCACCCGCCGAGGATCGCGTAGAAGAGGAGCGTGACGGGCCCGGGCTGCGAGATGCCGCCGGGGAGTGCCGCGAAGCCCGTGGGGCGCGCCAAGACCCCGGTGGAGGGCCAGGCGACGGCGTCGACCCGGG
Organism: Streptomyces sp. JL2001; assembly: GCF_050917515.1. Lineage (NCBI taxonomy): Bacteria > Bacillati > Actinomycetota > Actinomycetes > Kitasatosporales > Streptomycetaceae > Streptomyces > Streptomyces sp. JL2001. The sequence continues at coordinate 2,262,628 of NZ_CP169421.1, forward strand.
CGGTGACGCTGGAACGCGGGACGGAGCCCTGGCCGGCCTCCTGGAGGTGGACGCGGGAGTCCATGGAGTTGTGGCGTTCGTCGCCGAGGAGGAAGAGGTTGTCGGCGGGTACGGTCGCCGAGAACTCCTGCCCGGAGGCCGGGGCACCGGCCCGCAGATACGGTTCGTCGATGGGCTCGCCGTTGACGGTGAGCCGTCCGTCGGCGTCGCAGCAGGCGATCTTGTCGCCGCCGATCCCGACGACCCGCTTCACCATCGGGCCGCCGCCCCACACCGGGTCGTCGAAGACGACGATGTCGCCGCGCCTGACCTCGTCGCCGTCGATGCGCTGGGCCAGGACCCGGTCGCCGACGTCGACGGTGGGCGTCATGGAGTCGGTGGGGATGGTGTAGGGCGCGTAGAGCACGGCGCCCCAGGCGAAGCCGCCGAGGAAGAGCAGACAGCCGACGGCCACGGCGAGCCCCGACAGTGTCCTGCCGAGGCGGCCGTGGCCGCCGTCCGTCCGTATGGTTCCGCTCATCCCAGTACTCCCCACCTCAGAGGCCGGTTCGTCGATCTGGGACGGCACCCTACCCGCGGGTCGCTACTCGGCGGTATGCCGGGAGACGAGCCGCTTCCTGCGCCACAGGACCAGCGGGAGGGCGCCGGCGAGGCCGGCCGCGGCGGGTGCCATGGCCAGGGCCTGGTTCAGGCCGGGCTGGTCGAAGGTGGCGGGGATGGGGAGCGTCGCCCAGCGGGTGACGGGCCAGGCGACGACGACGGCGCGGCCGACGACCTCGTCGTTGGAGACGGTGCCCCGGCCGGGGAGTTCCTGGTGGAAGCGCGAGTCCAGCGAGTTCTGGCGGTTGTCGCCCATCACCCAGATGCTGTCCTCGGGGATGGTGATCGGCCCGAACGGGCGGTCGCCGCACGGCGTGGAGCCGGGGGCGAGGTACGAGGCCTCGTCGAGCGCCTTGCCGTTGACGATGACCTTGCCGCCCTCCTTGCAGGAGACGGTGTCGCCGCCGATGGCGATGACGCGCTTGATGAGGTCCTTCTCCTCCGAGGACGGCATCAGGCCGATGAAGCTGAGGAACTTCTGCACGGCGTTGGGCTCGGGCGCGGGTTCGCCGCCGACGAGCCAGCCGCCCGGGTCGTGGAAGACGACGACCTCGCCGCGCTCCGGCTCGGAGCCGAACCACGGGGTCAGCTTGTCGACCAGGACGCGGTCGCCGCGCTGCAGGGTGTTCATCATCGATTCCGAGGGGATCGAGAACGCCTGCACGAGGAAGGTCTTGATCAGCAGCGCGAGCACCAGCGCGATGCCGATCAGGAGGGGCAGTTCCTTCCAGAAGGAGCGGGGCTTCTTCGCGCCCTTGCCGGGCTCGCCGGTCTCGCCGTCGTTGCTTCCGCCGTCGGCGTCCGAGGGGTCGGCGCCGGGCCGGCCTGCGGATTCATCCGTCATGGCGACCGGCGACTCGGCGAGCCGCTGGGGTCCCTTCTCGGGCTCGTCGTGTCCGGATCGTGCCCCGACGGCCAAATCCCCCACATCCACTCCTCAGTCCGTGCGTTCGCCTGACCCAGAACAGGGACAGGCCCACCACTCCCATAACGAGCGGGAGTTCCGCAGGGGTCGGGAGCCAGGGCAATCCGTTCAGATTCCGCGAGGACACACTATGCGACACACCGAGCGCGGTCGAAGATCCCGAACGGGCGTCCGGTACGGCGGCGAAGGTCTCCCTCTCCTCCAGCCGGCGCCAGTGGCCGACGGGCCAGGCGATGACGACGGCTCGTCCCACGACCTCCTCCTCGGAAATCGTCCCCCGGTCCTTCTCGTCGAGGTGGAAGCGTGAATCGGCGGAGTTGGACCGGTGGTCGCCCATGACGAAGATCCGTCCGGGCGGCACCTTCACCTCGAACCTGATCTTCGAGGGTTCGTTCCCCGGGTGCACGTAGGGCTCGTTCAACGGTACGCCGTTGACGGTGAGCCGGCCGTCCTTGCCGCAGCACGCGACGGTGTCGCCGCCGACCGCGACGACCCGCTTGATCAGGTCCTGTTCGTCGGCCGAGGGCAGGAGTCCGATGAAGGTCAGCGCCTGTTTGACCTGCTTGACGCCGACCGGGTCGTCCTCGGTGGAGGTGGTCTCGTCCTGGAGCCAGTTGCCGGGGTCCTTGAAGACCACGACGTCGCCGCGCTGCGGCGTGGAGCCGAACCAGGGCGTCAGCTTGTCGACCAGGACCCGGTCGTCGATCCGGATGGTCTGCTCCATGGATCCCGAGGGGATCACGAACGCCTGGACCAGGAAGGTCTTCAGGACGAGCGCGATCAGCAGGGCGACGGTGATGAGGAGCGGGATCTCCTTGACGGCGGAGCGCTGACGGCGGCGCTTGACCTTGCGGGCGAGGCGGCGTCGCTCCGCCCGGCCGGGCATGGCGCGGCTGTCGAAGGCGGACCGGGTGCCGGTGGGCAGCGGGGTCTCGGCGCGGCTTCCGGGCGGCCGTCCGCGGTTACCCATGGCGGCCCGCCGCGGGCGCGGGCGCGGGTACGGCGTCGAAGGCGGCGGTCGGCGGCACGGCGGACCAGCGGCCGAAGGGCCAGCCGATCCAGTCCGCGCGCCCGATCACCCGGTCGACGGGCACCATGCCGCCGCCCGGCTGCCCCAGGTGGTCACGGGAGTCGCTCGACTGACTGCGGTGGTCGCCCATCACCCACAGGGTGCCCTGCGGTACGACGATGTCGAAAGGGACTTTCGAGGGAGCGTCACCCAGGTGGACGTACCACTCGTCGACCGGTACGCCGTTGACGGTGAGCCGGCCGTCCTTGCCGCAGCAGACCACGCGGTCGCCGCCGACGCCGACGACGCGCTTCACGAAGTCGGTCTCGTCGGGCTCGGCGAGGCCGAGGGCCGCCGCCGCGCCGTGCAGCAGGCCGGTCACCGGGTTCTCCCGCGGGGGCTCCTGGACGAAGGAGCCGGTGCCGTCGAAGACGACGACGTCGCCGCGCTCGGGTGCGTCGCCGAAACGGTACGCCAGCTTGTTCACCAGGATCCGGTCGCCGACCTGGAGGGTCGGTTCCATCGAGCCGCTGGGGATCAGGAACGGCTGGAGCACGAAGTGGCTCAGCAGCAGGAGGAAGACGACGCAGGCGGCGCCGACGAGTCCGGTACGGCGCCACGAGAGCCGGAACGGGTCGCGTCCGCCGGTCGCGTCCGGCCCGTCGCCCCCGGGGGCGGTGTCCGGTGCGGGTGCCGCCTCCGGCGACCGCGCCGCAGCGGAACGGGGCCCGGACATACGCGCGGAGCGCGACCGCTCCTCCGTCTTGCCGGAGGAGCGGTCGCGCTCCGTGTGCTGTGCTTCGGTGTCCATCGGGGGCAGAGCCTATCCGGCCGCCCTGTAAGTTCTACGTCCGAAGCACCGCGCGGTCGGTGAGCCGGGGGCTCAGCGGTCGCGCTTCTCCTTGATCTTCGCAGCCTTGCCGCGCAGCTCACGCAGGTAGTAGAGCTTGGCACGACGGACATCACCGCGGGTCACGAGCTCGATCTTCTCGAAGATCGGGCTGTTCACCGGGAAGGTGCGCTCGACGCCGACGGAGAACGAGACCTTGCGGACCGTGAAGGTCTCGCTGACGCCCGAGCCCTGGCGGCGGATGACGACACCCTTGAACTGCTGGATACGGGAGCGGTTGCCTTCGATGACGCGCACGTGGACGTTCACGGTGTCGCCGGGGCGGAAGGCGGGGAGGTCGGTGCGGAGCGAAGCCGCGTTGACCGAGTCGAGCAGGGAGGCCATGGTGGTCTCTTTCCTCGCTGATGCCACAGGTCATCAGCGGTACGTTCGCAAGTGGATGGAGCGCCGGTCGTACCGGGCGGGCGTCGTTCCCCCTGTGGCAGGGGCGCACGCAGGACAAACGGCAGCGGCCTATTGTTCCACGCCGTCCGGCCTGCGCCAAAATCGGCCGCCCGGCTCCGGGGCCCAGCCCATCATGGAGAGGATCTCCCGGTCCTTCTTGTCGAAGTCCGCGGGGTCGCACCGTTCGATCAGGTCCGGCCTGTTGGCGGCGGTACGGCGGAACGCCTCGTCCCGCCGCCAGCGCGCGATCTTCCCGTGGTGCCCGCTGAGCAGGACCTCGGGGATGGTGCGCCCGCGCCACTCGGGCGGCTTGGTGTAGACGGGGCCTTCCAGGAGGTTGGCCATGGCGCCGGGGGCGAAGGAGTCGTCGCGGTGCGACTCGGCGTTGCCGAGGACGCCCGGGAGGAGCCGGGCCACGGCCTCGGTGACGACGAGGACGGCGGCTTCCCCGCCGGCGAGGACGTAGTCCCCGATGGAGACCTCGTAGACCGGGAGGCGGGTGGCGTACTCGTCGGTGACGCGGCGGTCGATGCCCTCGTAGCGGGCGGGCGTGAAGATCAGCCAGGGCCGCTCGGAGAGCTCGACGGCGAGTTCCTGGGTGAAGGGGCGGCCGCTGGGGGTGGGGACGACGATGGCGGGGCCGTGGGCGCCGGCCTCGAAGCCGTCCGCGACGATCTGGTCGAGGGCGTCGCCCCAGGGGTCGGTCTTCATGACCATGCCCGGCCCGCCGCCGTACGGGGTGTCGTCGACGGTGTTGTGGCGGTCGTAGGTCCACTCGCGCAGGTCGTGGACGTGGACGTCGAGCCGGCCGCGGGCGCGCGCCTTGCCGACGAGCGAGACGTTCAGCGGTTCCAGGTACTCGGGGAAGATCGTGACGACGTCGAGGCGCATCAGGAGGCGTCCTCGTCGGCGCGGCCGGTACCGGCGTCGGTGCCGGGCGCGGCGTCGGGGGCCTCGTCGGCGCCCTCCGCGTCCTCGGCGTGCCCTGCGTCCTCGGCGTCGCGCGCGGACGCGATCTCGGCGCGGTCGTCGATCAGTCCGGGCGGCGGGTCGATGACGGCCCGCTGCTGCTCCAGGTCGATCTCGGTGACGATCTCCTCGACGAAGGGGATCATCAGCTCGGTGCCGTCGGGCCGCTCGACGATGAAGAGGTCCTGGGACGGCAGGTGGGAGATCTCGGTGATCCGGCCGACCTCCGTGCCGTCGGCGAGGACGACGTCCAGGTCGATCAGCTGGTGGTCGTAGTACTCGTCCTCCTCCTCGGGCAGCTCGTCGGGGTCGACGTCGGCGATGAGGAGGGTGTTGCGCAGGGCCTCGGCCGCGGTGCGGTCCCGTACGCCCTCGAAGCGCAGGAGGAGACGGCCGCTGTGCACCCGGCCGGTCTCGACGGTCAGCGGTCCGGTGCCGGCCGGGTCGGTGCTCAGGACGGCTCCGGGGCTGAGCCGGAGCTCGGGCTCGTCCGTACGCACCTCGACGGTGACTTCGCCCTTGATGCCGTGGGCGCGGCCGATCCGCGCGACAACGAGCTGCACGAGTGGTTTCTCTCCTGTCGGGGGACGACGACGGGCCGGGGCGGGCTCGAAAGCCCTCCCCGGCCCGTGCCGGCGTATTTCGATGAATACAGCCGACTTCTCTCAGCGAACCTGGTCCACGTCGACGAGGTCGACGCGGATGCCGCGGCCGCCGATGGCGCCCACGACGGTTCGCAGTGCACGCGCGGTGCGGCCGTTGCGGCCGATCACCTTGCCGAGGTCGTCGGGGTGGACCCGGACCTCCAGCACACGGCCGCGGCGCAGGTTGCGCGAGGCGACCTGCACATCGTCGGGGTTGTCGACGATGCCCTTCACGAGGTGCTCGAGAGCCTCCTCGAGCATGCTCAGGCCTCGGTCGACTCGGTGGACGCGGCCTCGGCCTCGTCCGCCTTCTTGTCGGCCTTCTTCGCCTTCGGGGTGATGGCCTCACCCTTGGCGTCGTCACCCTCGAGGGTCTTGGCGAACGCGTCGAAGGAGGCGCGCTTGTCCTCCTTCGTCGCCGGCTGCAGCAGCGGCGCCGGGGCCGGCAGGCCCTTGTGCTTCTGCCAGTCGCCGGTGAGCTTCAGGATGGCGAGGACCGGCTCGGTCGGCTGGGCGCCGACGGACAGCCAGTACTGCGCACGCTCCGAGTCGACCTCGATCTTGGAGGGGTTGTACGTCGGGTGGTACAGACCGATCTCCTCGATCGCGCGACCATCGCGGCGGGTGCGCGAGTCGGCGACGACGATGCGGTAGTGCGGCTGGCGAATCTTGCCGAGGCGCTTGAGCTTGATCTTGACTGCCACTGGAGTGGTGTCTCCTGGTCTTGACGTGGTTGGGCACATGAGATGCCACGTGGGGTTGCGGTACTCGGGTGCCCGATGGACGCGTCAGCCGGAGGAGAGAGGGGTCCTGTGCGGCTGTCGAGTACAGCTAGCCATTGTGCCACATGCGCGCGCCGCGCCGGACCGGGGGACGGCCGGGGAGCGGTGCGCGGACAGGGCGGATCCGCGGAGCCGGGCACGAGGCCGTTCCGGCGCAGGGGGCCGGGGAGGCGGGGAACCCCCGATACCCACCCCACACCCGCCCCTGTACGTCGGAACGGACCGTCGTGCGGCCGACCTCGCGGACCGCCCGGCGGACGGCGCCCCGCGTCGCGGACCCGGCGCGGGCCCCGGGCGGCCGGATCAGCCGGCCGCGCCCACCGATTCGGGGATGCGGAAGGGCTTCCCGCAGCCGCCGCAGACGATCGGCGCCTGGGCGAGGACCGAGGGGACCACGCGGACGTTGCGACCGCAGTCGCAGACGGCCTTGACCCGGACGCCGCCGCCGGAGGATCCGTGCCGGGCGGCGGGGCCGCGGAAGGAGCGCTTGGTGTCGGCGGCCGTGGCGACCGTGTGCGCCTTGAGGGCCCGCTGGAGCCGTTCGATCGTGGGGCGGTAGCGGCGCTTCGCCTCGGGGTTGAGCGTGACCAGCGAGAAGCCGCTGCTGGCGTGCGGTTCCTCGGAGTGGTCCAGGCCCATCTCCTCGGCGATCGCGAGGAATCTGCGGTTGTGATAGCGGCCGGCGCGCGAGGTGTCGCGGACTCCTCGGGCGGCGGCGATGCCGTGGACTGCTTCGTGGAGCAGTCGTTCGAAGGAGAGCTCGGCGCCACAGGCGGACGAGGACTCACCGATCAGGGACTCGGGCGCGGCAAGGTCGGGCAGCTCGGGGTGGTACCGCTGAATGTCGGCCCACGCCTGTGCCAGCTCTGCGGCGAGAACAGGGGGTGTCGTGCTCACGTCGGGTACAACGAGCCGGAACGCCCCCGGGTTCCATTCCGGGGCATCCCAAATATTTTGCACGTACCCGTCAGTTGCCCTTGATGTGTCCCGACGAGGGCCAGTGCGCCGATCTGCGGAGAAGTCGCACAGCTCGCGGCAAGCCGGTGCGTAGCGGCTCATACGCCCCTGGGCGTAGGTCCGGCGTACGGGGCCGAGGGGGGTGTGGCAGGGACAGTACCCGGTGTCCGGTACCCGGGCGGCACCGCCCCCACGCGGGCCGGGGGTCCTTCGGCGTGAATTCGCCCGTGCGTCCGTGTGACGGGCCGATGCCGCGAAGAAGTCGTGCGGCTCCACCACTGGACGCGGGGACGGATGCGCAGTTCCCTGACATACGGGGGGATGCGGGCGCACATGTACGGGGGCCGTCGACCAGCCACTGATTGGGGCGCATTCCATGACACCTACGCTCGTCCCGCACCACCCCGCGCGTGACTGGGCCGAGATCCAGGAGCGCATGCTCGTGCCGCTCTACGAGGCGGTGTACGACCGTCTCGGCGTGGGCCCCCGGTCCCGCGTCCTCGGCCTCGGCTGCGGCTCGGGCCTGGCGCTGCTGATGGCCTGCGCGCGGGGCGCCCGGGTCACCGGCGTGGACCGTGACCACGCGCGCGTGGAGCTGGCGCGGGAGCGGATGCCGGAGGGTGAGGGGCACACGGTCGTCGAGGGCGGTCCGCCGGACGCGGGGGACATGGCCGCCGGCGCGTTCGACGTGATCACGGCTTTCCACGGCACGGCGGAACTCGGGCCGGATCTGGTCGCCGTCACCCGTTCGGCTCAACCTGGCGCGGCGGTCGTGGTGGCCGGCTGGGGACCGCCGGAGCGGTGTGCGACGGCGTCGGTCCTGCGGGTGGCCGCGCGCCTGACGGGCTGGAGCCCGTCGCGTCGCGACGACCTGGAGGAGGTCGTGGCCCGTGCGGGTCTGCGGCCGGACGGTTCGGGGCGGGTGTCCTGCCCCTTCGGCTACGCGAATCCGGACAGCGCGGTGCGGGGCCTGCTGTCGACGGGCGACTTCGACGCGGCGATCCATGCCACGGACCCGTCGCAGGTCGAGAAGGAGATCCGGGAGGCGCTGGAGCCTTACGTGCGCCCCGACGGCACGGTGTGGATGCCCAATGTCTTCCGGTACGTGATCGCACGGACCTGAGCCGGCGTTCCGCGGGGCGCCGGTGGTCCGTGCGGCGCCGGGTCAGCCGTCCTTCGTGAGCCGGGTGATGCCGGCCGCGCGGTAGGCCTCGTCCTCCTCCAGGGTCTCGTTCTCCAGGAGGGCGGTGGCCAGCGCGTCGAGCTGGTCGCGGTGGTCGTGGAGCTGCCGGAGGGCGCTCGCGTAGCACTCGTCGACGATCCGGCGCATCTCGTGCTCGACGGCGTCGAGGGTGGCGGGGGCGGCCGACAGCCCGTACGCCTGCTGGGCGTCGCTCGGGATGGCGGTGAGGCGGCCGACCCGCTCGCTCATGCCCCAGCGGCCGGCCATGCCGCGGGCGATGTTGGTGACCTGTTCCAGGTCGCTCTCGGCGCCGGTCGTGACCGCGTCGAAGACGACCCGCTCCGCCGCCATGCCGCCGAGGGCTCCGATGATCCGGCCGCGCAGGTACTCCTCGGTGTACGCGTACCTATCGGCGTCCGGGGTCGACAGGGTGACGCCGAGGGCCCGGCCCCGCGGCACGATGGTGATCTTGCGGACGGGGTCGGCGCCGGGCTGGAGCATGCCGAGGAGGGCGTGGCCGCTCTCGTGGTACGCGGTGCGGCGTCGCTCCTCCTCGGCCATGACGAGGGGGCGTTCGGCGCCCAGCTGGACCTTCTCCAGGGCGTCGGAGAGGTCGGACCGGGTGACGGCCTGCTGCCGGCGTTTGACCGCGAGCAGGGCGGCCTCGTTGGCGAGGTTGGCGAGTTCGGCGCCGGTCATGCCGGGGGTGGTGCGGGCGACCTGGACGAGGTCGACGTCCTGGGCCAGGGGGATCTCGCGGGTGTGGATGCGGAGGATGGCTTCGCGGCCACTGCGGTCGGGCGGGTTCACGTGGACGACGCGGTCGAAGCGGCCGGGCCGGGTGAGGGCGGGGTCGAGGACGTCGGAGCGGTTGGTGGCGGCGATGACGATGACGCCCTCGGAGCCGGTGAAGCCGTCCATCTCGGTGAGGATCTGGTTGAGCGTCTGCTCGCGTTCGTCGTGTCCGCCCATGCCGGAGCCGGCGCCGCGGGCCCGCCCGATGGTGTCGATCTCGTCGATGAAGATGATGGCGGGTGCGACCTTACGGGCCTCCGCGAACAGTTCGCGTACCCGTGAGGCACCCACGCCGACGATCATCTCGATGAACTCCGAGGCGGAGGCGGAGAAGAACGGCACGCCCGCCTCGCCCGCCACGGCCCGGGCGAGCAGGGTCTTGCCGGTGCCGGGCGGGCCGGCGAGGAGGACGCCGCGGGGCATCTTCGCGCCCATCGCGCGGTAGGCGTCGGGGTTCTTGAGGAAGTCGACGACGTCGTTGAGCTCGCCCTCGACCTCGTCGATGCCGGCGACGTCCGCGAAGGTGGTGCGCTTGTCGCCCGCCTCCAGTTCGACGGGTCTGGGCGGGGCCTTGCGGCCCAGCATCCCGCCGGCGCCGCCCATGCCGGCGCTCATCCGGCGGGCGATGAACACCCAGAGCACGACGAGCAGCAGCATCGGGGCGAGGGAGATCAGCAGGTTGACGAGGAAGCTGCGTTCCGCGACGACGGGCTTGGCGGTGACGGTGACGCCCTTGGCGGTCAGCTCGTCCCAGAGGTCGTCGTCGGCGAAGGCGGGGCGCTGGGTCTCGAACTTGGTGTAGTCGCCGTCGCCGTCGGGGACGGGCTGCTTGTTCTTCAGCTGCCCCTGGATGGCGTCGCCCTTGGAGTAGATCTGGGTGACGTTGCCCGCGTTCACCTGTTTGCTGAACTCGGTGTACGAGATCGTCGGCCCGTCGCCCTCGTTGAAGAAGGACAGGACGAGGTTGGCGAGGATGTAGACGACGAGTGCGGTGAGGATGAGGCCGCGCCAGCCGCCGGGCATCCTCCGTTTGGGGGGCGGGGGCGGCGGGGCCCCTTCCGAGCGCCACGGCTGGTCGGTCCGGTCGCGCGGGGGCACGGGGTTGGCCACGCTGCTCTCCTCGGGGCGGCAATGGCCTCAGTATGGGAGAAGCGGATCATCGGGGCATTCCGGGTGATCCGGGCGGACGGCAAAGGGCCCGGAGCGGTTCCTCACCGCTCCGGGCCCCTGGTCACCGGGTCTCAGCCCATGAACTTCTTGAACTCGTCGGGGAGCTCGAAGTCCTGGGCGCCCTGGCCGGCGGCGGGCAGTCCGAACGCGCCGCCGGCCTGCGCCTGCTCGCGGCGCTCGGCGGCCGCCTGCTCCTCGGCCTTGCGCTTCATCGGGTTGCCGCTCTTGCGCTTGCCCTTGGCCTGCTTGACCTGCTTCTTCTGCCGGCCGGGGCCGCCGCCCATGCCGGGGATCCCGGGCATGCCCGGCATGCCGCCGCCCTGGGCCATGCGGGACATCATCTTGCGGGCCTCGAAGAAGCGCTCGACCAGGCCCTTGACGGCGCTGACCTCGCTGCCGGAGCCCTTCGCGATACGGGCTCGGCGGGAGCCGTTGATGATCGTGGGGTCCTGGCGCTCGGCCGGGGTCATCGACTTGATGATGGCGGCCGTGCGGTCGACGTCGCGCTCGTCGATGTTGTTGATCTGCTCCTTCATCTGCCCCATGCCGGGGAGCATCCCGAGGAGCTTGCTGATGGAGCCCATCTTGCGGACCTGTTCCATCTGGGCGAGGAAGTCGTCGAGCGTGAACTCCTGGCCCTTCTTGGACGCCAGCTTGGAGGCCATCTTGGCGGCCTCTTCCTGGCTGAAGGTCTGCTCGGCCTTCTCGATGAGCGAGAGCATGTCGCCCATGCCGAGGATGCGGGACGCCATGCGGTCCGGGTGGAACGCGTCGAACTCGTCCAGCTTCTCGCCGTTGGAGGCGAACATGATCTGGCGGCCGGTGACGTGCGCGATGGAGAGCGCGGCACCACCGCGGGCGTCGCCGTCGAGCTTGGAGAGCACGACGCCGTCGAAGCCGACGCCGTCGCGGAAGGCCTCGGCGGTGTTGACCGCGTCCTGACCGATCATGGCGTCGACGACGAAGAGGACCTCGTCGGGGCTGACGGCGTCGCGGATGTCCGCGGCCTGCTGCATCAGCTCCTGGTCGATGCCGAGGCGGCCGGCGGTGTCGACGATCACGACGTCGTACTGCTTGGTCCGCGCGTACTCGACGGAGTCCTTGGCGACCTGGACGGGGTCGCCCACGCCGTTGCCGGGCTGCGGGGCGTAGACGGCCACGCCGGCGCGGTCGGCCACCACGCTGAGCTGGTTGACGGCGTTGGGGCGCTGCAGGTCGCAGGCGACGAGCAGCGGGGAGTGGCCCTGGCCCTTGAGCCAGAGGCCGAGCTTTCCGGCGAGGGTGGTCTTACCGGCACCCTGGAGACCGGCGAGCATGATGACGGTGGGCGCGGTCTTGGCGAACCGCAGGCGCCGGGTCTCGCCGCCGAGGATGCCGACGAGCTCCTCGTTGACGATCTTGATGACCTGCTGGGCGGGGTTCAGCGCCTGGGAGACCTCGGCGCCGGTCGCCCGCTCCTTGACCTGCTTGATGAACGCCCGGACGACGGGCAGGGCGACGTCGGCCTCGAGGAGGGCGATACGGATCTCGCGCGCGGTGGCGTCGATGTCCGCCTCGGACAGGCGCCCCTTGCCGCGGAGGTTCTTGAAAGTCGCTGCAAGGCGGTCGGAGAGGGTGTCGAACACGGCGGTCGCGGATCCTCGGTGTCGGGGGCGGGCGGACGGATTGCCCTCCAGGGTATCGGGTACCGCGCGGGATCCGGGGCGGGGATTCCTCACCCCGTGGGCGCGGCCGGTCCTCGCGACGGCGGACGGGGGCGGAGCGGGGCCCCGGGCGGGCCCCGCCGGCCTCGTCGGCCCCACGGGTCTCCCCCGCTCCCCGCGCTCACCCGCGCAGGGCCGCCTCCAGGGTCTCGGCGACCTTCGTGGCGTCCGTCGTCGTCAGGGGTGCGCCGGTGCCGTCCGTCACGTAGAAGGCGTCGACCGCGTTCGCGCCGAGGGTGGAGACGTGGGCGCTGCGGACGCGGACGGCGGCGGCGTCCAGGGCGCGGCCGATGCGGTGCAGGAGGCCGGGGGCGTCCTGGGCGCGGACCTCGATGACGGTGGCGAGGCGGGAGTCGCCGGCCGCGACGGTCACGCGGGGCGGTGGGGCCGTCACGCCGCGGCGGCGCGGGTAGGCGGCCTCGCGTTCGGCGAGCCGGGCCGGGATGTCCAGGGAACCGTCGAGGGCGCGGACGAGGTCGGCGCGGAGCCGGGCGGCCTGGGGCAGGGAGCCGTACTCGGCGGCGACGCGCCAGCTGAGGACGAGGACGGCGCTCGCGCCGAGCTCGGTGGGGAGTTCGATGGCGCGCAGGTCCATGGCGCGGACGGTCAGCCGGTGCAGGGCGAGGACGCCCGCGGTGGCGGGCAGGACGCCCGGCTGGTCGGGCAGCGCGATGTGCAGTTCGACGCCGACGGGTTCCGGTTCGTCGCCGGGGTTCTCGGCTTCGGCGTGCAGGGAGAGGACGGCTTCCCCGGTGCGCAGGGCCTCGATCGCGAGTCGTTCCTGTTCGGCGCTGGGTGCGGCGGGTTCCGGTTCGGGGGCGGACCCGCCCGCGAGGACACCGGCGACGCGTTTGACGAGGTCGGCGACGAGGGAGGCGCGCCAGGTGGACCAGGCGGCGGGGCCGGTGGCCAGGGCGTCGGCCTCGGTGAGGGCGTGGAGGAGTTCCAGGGCGCCGGGGGTGCCGACGGCGGCGGCGACCGCCTGGACGGTCGCCGGGTCGTCGAGGTCGCGTCGGGTGGCGGTCTCGACGAGGAGCAGGTGGTGGCGGACGACCGTGGCGATGACGCCGACGTCGGCGCGGTCGAAGCCGATGCGGGTGGCGACGTCGCGGGCGATGGTCTCGCCGGCGACGGAGTGGTCGCCGGGCCAGCCCTTGCCGATGTCGTGGAGGAGGGCGGCGACGAGGAGGAGGTCGGGCCGACCGACGCGGCGGGTCAGGGACGAGGCCCGTACGGCGGTCTCCACGAGGTGCCGGTCGACGGTCCAGGTGTGGACGGGGTTGCGCTGGGGGCGGCAGCGGACGCGTTCCCAGTCGGGGAGGAGGCGGGTGACGAGTCCTTCGGCCTCCAGGGCCTCCCAGACGGGGACGGCCGGTTCTCCGGCGCCGAGCAGGGTGACGAGTTCCTCGCGGGCTTCCGCGGGCCACGGCACGGGCAGGGGTTTGGCGGTGGCGGCGAGGCGGCGTACGGCGTGCAGGGAGATCGGCAGGCCGGACTGGGCGGCGGCGGCCGCGGCGCGCAGCGGGAGGACGGCGTCGCGTTCGGGTTTGGCGGTGCGGGCGAGGACGACCTCGCCGTCCATCTCGACGACGCCCTCGGCCAGCGGGGTGCGTTCGACGGGTTGTTTCGCGCCGCCGGACCGGCCGCCGAGGAGGGAGCGGAGCCGGGGTCGGCCGGAGCGCGCCTTGAGGACGCGGGTGACCTCGCGCCAGGTGACGTCGGTGGCGTAGGAGATGACGCGTGCGGCTTCGTACACCTCGCGGAGCAGGGTGTCGGCGTCGAGGAGGCCGAGTTCCTGGGCGACGGCGTCCTGCTCCTGGAGGGCGAGGCGGTCGGTGGCGCGGCCGGTGGCGAGGTGGAGGGCGTCGCGGGCGTCGAGGAGGCGGCGGCGGGCGCCGTCGAGGCCCTCGCGGGGGGCGTCGGCGAGCCAGGAGGCGGCGACGGCGCGCAGGACCTGGGCGTCGCGCAGACCGCCCCTGGCCTCCTTGAGGTCGGGTTCGAGGAGGTACTGCAGCTCCCCCATGCGTTCGGCCCGCTCCCGGCAGAGTTCGTCGAGTTCGGGCAGGCGCTTGGGGGCCTGGTTGCGCCAGTCGGCGAGGACGGTGGTGCGCAGGGCGGTGACGAGGCCGAGGTCGCCGGCGACGTGCCGGGCGTCGAGGAGCCCGAGCTGGACCTTGAGGTCCTCTCCGGCGGTCGTGCGGGCCTCGGCGGGGGTGCGGACGGAGTGGTCGAGGGCGAGGCCGAGGTCCCAGACCGGGTACCAGATGCGGTCCGCGAGGGTGGCGACGGCGCCCGGGTCGGCGGTGCCGTCGTGCAGCAGGAGCAGGTCGAGGTCGCTGCGTGGGGAGAGCTCGCCGCGTCCGTAGCCGCCGACGGCGACGAGCGCCACCCCTCGTGGCGGCCCGGCGGCCGTGAACAGTCCGTTCAGCCAGTCGTCGGTGATCCGGGCCAGGGCGGAACGGCGCGGCGGCCCGGACCGCGCCTTCTCACCGAGAAGGCGCAGCCGGGCCGCCGCGTAGCCGCTGGGTCCCGAGTCTTCCGCTTGTGTGTCCACTTCGAGGCTCGTCACCCGGCAGCTCCCTGGTTCGCGTGCTTACAGTGCGTCCGGACCGCGTTCGCCGGTACGGACCCTTACGGCCGTCTCGACGGGCACGCTCCACACCTTGCCGTCACCGATCTTGCCGGTTCGGGCCGCCTTGACCACGACATCGATGAGCTGTTCGGCGTCCTCGTCCTCGACGAGGACCTCGATGCGGATCTTGGGGACGAGGTCGACGGTGTACTCGGCACCGCGGTAGACCTCGGTGTGGCCGCGCTGGCGGCCGTATCCGCTGGCCTCGGTGACCGTGAGGCCCTGGACTCCGAAGGCCTGCAGGGCCTCCTTGATCTCGTCCAGCCGGTGTGGCTTCACGACTGCGGTGATGAGCTTCATGCGTCCACCTTCTTGGTCTCCGGGGCGGCAGGGGCGAGGACGGCGGTGGAGCGCGAGGAGGCGCCGCCGCCGGCTCCGCTGAAGTCGTACGCGGTCTCGGCGTGCTCGACCTGGTCGATGCCGGAGACCTCGTCGTCCTCGCTGACCCGCATGCCCATCGTCTTGTCGATGATCAGTGCGAGGAGCGCGGACGCGATCAGAGAGTAGGCGAGGACCGCGAAGACTCCGATGGCCTGCTTGCCGAGCTGGTCGAGGCCGCCGCCGTAGAAGAGGCCCTTGGCGTCGGACTGGACGCCGCCGGTGGCGAAGAAGCCGACGAGGAGGGAGCCGATGACTCCGCCGACGAGGTGGACGCCGACGACGTCGAGGGAGTCGTCGTAGCCGAACTTGTACTTGAGGCCGACGGCCACGGCGCAGACGAGGCCGGCGACGGCGCCGATGGCGATCGCGCCGAGCGGGGAGCAGGAGCCGCCGGAGGGGGTGATGGCGACGAGACCGGCGACGGCACCGGACGCGGCACCCAGGGTGGTGAAGGAGCCGTGGCGGATCTTCTCGTAGAGCAGCCAGGCGAGCATGGCGGCGGCGGTGGCGACCTGGGTGTTGACGAACATCACGGCGCCGACGCCGTCGTCGTTGCCGAGCCAGGATCCGGCGTTGAAGCCGAACCAGCCGAACCACAGGAGGCCGGCGCCGAGCATGACCAGCGGGAGGCTGTGCGGGCGCATCGGGTCCTTCTTGAAGCCGACGCGCTTGCCGATGACGAGGATGACGCCGAGGGCCGCGGCGCCGGCGTTGATGTGGACGGCGGTGCCGCCGGCGAAGTCGATGACACCCATCTCGAAGAGCCAGCCGCCGGCGCCCCAGACCCAGTGCGCGACCGGGAAGTAGACCACGGTGACCCAGAGGGTGATGAAGAGGGCCCAGGCGGTGAACTTCACCCGGTCGGCGAGGGCGCCGCTGATCAGGGCGGGGGTGATGATGGCGAACATCAGCTGGAAGACGGCGAAGACGTACACCGGGATGGTGTAGCCGTCCCAGAGTTCGGTGATGCCGATGCCGCTGAGGCCGACGTATTCGGAGGACCAGCCGACGATCGAGCCGGAGTCGGTGCCGAAGGCGATGCTGAAGCCGTAGAGCACCCACAGGATCGTGACGATCCCGAGGCTGATGAAGCTCATCATCAGCATGTTGAGGGTGGACTTGACGCGGACCATTCCTCCGTAGAAGAAGGCCAGCGCCGGGGTCATCAGCATGACCAGGGCGGAGCAGATGAGCATGAACCCGGTGTTCGCGGCAGACAGCTCGGGGGCGTCTGCGGCCAGGGTCGTGATGGCTGGTGCCATCGGCGTCTCCTCGTCGTCGGTACGGCCTGTGCGGGGGCGGGGCCGGAGGGCGGCTTGGCCGTGAGGGGTGGCCGGTTATGGCCCAGAGGTTGGCGCAGCGCCGTTTCCGCCGATGCCGCTCGATGTTTCGGCGCAGTGACGAAGGGGTGGGGCGTGTTACGCCGCTGTGAACCCCTGGGTCACGGACATGTAACGGCGGGGCCTTCCGCGGCGGGCGGCCGGGGACGCGGACCGGCCGCGGCAGCGGTCCCTGTGTCCTTGCGGCGGGGGAGCCGAGTCGGGCAGTACGGGAGGGCTGTCGCGGCCGGGGTTCGGTGGCCCGCGGGGGCGGGGCCGTCGGGTCAGACTGCTTCGGCGGCCTCGGGGAGCAGGGCGGTGAGGCGGTCGGTGAGCTGGACGACCTCGGCGACGTGGCCGTAGTCGCGGGCGGCGGTGTCGACGGTCTTGCGCAGGCGGGTGTTGACCCGCTCGGACCGGACGCTCCGGGCGACGCCGAGGGCCTTCTCGGCGAGGAGGGCGGACTGCTCGGGTTCGCGCTTGAGGAGGTGCACGGTGGCCATGCCGATGAGGTTGAGTGCGTACGAACGCTGGTGCTCGGGGTCCTTCTCGAAGAGGGCGACGGCCCGCTCCATGACGGGTTCGGCGAGGGAGGCGTAGGTCGGGGAGCGTCCGGCGACGTAGGCGAGGTCGCGGTAGGAGTGGGAGTTCTCGCCGTTGAGCTCGGCCTCGGAGAAGAAGCGGATCCAGTCGGGCTCGGGCTCGCCGTCGAGGCCGACGTCGGCGAAGGTGTCCTCGGCCATCCGGACGGCGCGCTTGCACTTGCTGGGCTGGCCCATGTTGGCGTAGGCGCGGGCCTCCATCGCATACAGCATCGCCTGGGTGCGGGCGGTGGCGCAGTCCCGGCTGCCGTACTGGGCGAGGTGGATGAGTTCGAGGGCGTCGTCGGGGCGTCCGAGGTGGATCATCTGACGGCTCATCGAGGACAGGATGTACGAGCCGAGCGGCTTGTCGCCGGCCTCCTTGGCGGCGTGCAGGGCGAGGACGAAGTACTTCTGGGCGGTGGGCTGGAGGCCCACGTCGTAGCTCATCCAGCCGGCGAGTTCGGCCAGTTCGGCGGCGCAGGCGAAGAGCCGTAGGGCGACGGCGGCCGGCTGCGGTTCCTGGAGGAGGTCGGTGACCTCGTGGAGCTGGCCGACGACGGCCTTGCGGCGCAGTCCGCCGCCGCACTGGGCGTCCCACTGGCGGAACATCGCCGTGGTGGATTCGAGGAGGTCGAGTTCGCCCGGGGACAGGCGGTGGGGGCGGCGGGTGTCGAGCGGGGGCTCGGGGCGCTCGGGTTCGCCGGCCGGGGTGGGCACGAGCCAGCGCTGCATGGGTTCGATGAGGGCGGGCCCGGCGGCGAGCGAGAGGGCGGAGCCGAGGAAGCCGCGGCGGGCGAGCATCAGGTCGCTGCGGGAGAACTCGCTGAGCAGGGTGACGGTCTGGGGGCCGGCCCACGGCAGGTCGACGCCGGAGACGGAGGGCGACTGGTGGGCGGTGCGCAGCCCGAGGTCCTCGATCGCGACGACGGAGCCGAAGCGTTCGGAGAACAGCTCGGAGAGGATCCGCGGGATGGGCTCGCGGGGCTGTTCGCCGTCCAGCCAGCGCCGGACGCGGGAGGTGTCGGTGCTGATGTGGTGCGCGCCCATCTGGCGTGCCCTGCGGTTCACTTGACGCGCCAGCTCGCCCTTCGACCAGCCGCTGCGCACGAACCACGAGCTCAGCTGCTCGTTCGGGCGCTTGCCGGCAGTCGTTCCGTCTGCGCCGTTGCCGCCCACAGGAATGCCCCCATCCACATCAATGCCCTTGTTGCGCGAACCCCTATCAGAATGCCGCGAGTTGCGGCGTCCGTCTGGAGCTTGCACTCCTTCGAACTGGAAAACGGGTTGCCTCCGGCATACCCACGCGCGCATCGACCCCAGGGCTCGTGTACCGAAAGTAATCCTACGATCACCCCTCTCGCGAGGGGGATTCAAGAATCGCCACCATTCGCCACCCCTTCGAATGAACTCGCCTGGCGCCGGACGCGATTCACTTGACATGCGACGAACCAGGTGTCGACGGGGTGTTGCGCGAGGAGGCGCGCGCGACGGTCCGCACCACCCTTCCCGCGACGGTGCGCCAGCCATGGACACGGAGCGTGAGGGGACGACACCCGGTCGTAACCACCGGCGCGTCCGACCCGTTGGAGGGGGCATGGGCTTCACGATCGGCGGCATCCGTGAGATGAGGACCGGGTCACGACGCCGCGTCCGCACCACGGAGTGCACGGCAGTGGCGGAGTACACCGGACTGTGGGGCTGGGACGTCCTCCCGGGAGCGAGGGCCGTCTCCGGCCAGTGCTCCTGCGGGGACCCCTCGTGCCCGGCTCCGGGGGCGCATCCGCTCCCGTTCACCGAGGGCGTGACGGCGGGCGCGGGCCTGGACGAGGCGACGCGGGCCTGGTCGGGGTACCCGGGAGCGGCCGTGCTGCTGCCGGTGGGGCGGTCCTTCGACGTGATCGAGGTCGCGGAGGCGGCCGGCCGGCGCGCGCTGGTCCGGCTGGAGCGGATGGGCCTCCCGCTGGGCCCGGTGTGCGCGACGCCGACCGGGCGGGCGCAGTTCTTCGTGGCGCCGGGGGCGGCGGCGGAGCTGCCGCAGCTGCTGTACCGGATGGGCTGGGACGACGCCGATCTGGACCTGGAGGGGCTCGGTGCCGGCACGCACATCACGGCGCCCCCGTCGGACCTCGGCGGCCTCGGCCCGGTCCGCTGGCTGCGCCCGCCCACGCTGGACACCGCGGGGGCGCCGCCGCAGGCACGGCTGCTGCTCGGCACCCTGGCGTACATCTGCCACCGCAGCCACTCCTGAGCCGCCCCCGCTCCCCCGCCGGTCGGGCACCGCGGGGTCGCGGGGGCCGGTACGACGAAGGCCCCGCCGTCGGGCGGGGCCTTCGTCGTACGTGCGTGCGGAGTGCGTCAGTCGCCGATCAGGGCGTCGACGAAGGCGCCCGGCTCGAACGGGGCGAGGTCGTCCGGGCCCTCGCCCAGGCCGACCAGCTTGACCGGGACGCCCAGCTCGCGCTGGACCGCGACGACGATGCCGCCCTTGGCGGTGCCGTCGAGCTTGGTCAGCACGATGCCGGTGATGTCGACGACCTCGGCGAAGACACGGGCCTGCACGAGGCCGTTCTGGCCGGTGGTGGCATCGAGGACGAGGAGGATCTCGTCGAGCGGGCCGTGCTTCTCGACGACGCGCTTGACCTTGCCGAGCTCGTCCATCAGGCCGGTCTTGGTGTGCAGCCGGCCGGCGGTGTCGATCAGGACGACGTCGGCGCCCTCGGCGATGCCCTCCTTGACCGCGTCGAACGCGATCGAGGCGGGGTCGCCGCCCTCGGGACCGCGCACCGTCCGCGCGCCGACCCGCTCGCCCCACGTCTGGAGCTGGTCCGCGGCCGCGGCCCGGAAGGTGTCCGCGGCGCCGAGCACGACCGAGCGTCCGTCGGCGACCAGGACACGGGCGAGCTTGCCGGTGGTGGTGGTCTTGCCGGTGCCGTTGACGCCGACGACCATGACGACGCCCGGGGTGTCCGCGCCGCTCTCGGTCTTCACCGCGCGGTCGAAGTCGCCGAGCAGGGTGACGAGCTCCTCGCGGAGGAGGTTCTTCAGTTCCTCGGGGGTGCGGGTGCCGAGGACCCTGACCCGCTCGCGCAGGCGCTCGACGAGCTCCTGGGTGGGAGCGACACCGACGTCCGCGGTCAGCAGCGTCTCCTCGATCTCCTCCCAGGTGTCCTCGTCGAGGTGCTCGCGGGACAGGAGCGTGAGCAGCCCCTTGCCGAGCGAGTTCTGCGAGCGGGCGAGCTTGGCCCGGAGCCGTACGAGACGGCCCGCGGTCGGCTCGGGCACCTCGATGGCGGGCACGGCCGGTTCTTCGACGACCGGCGGTTCCTCGACCGCGACCGAGCCCCCGGCGGCCGGGAGGTCGACCTCCTCGACGGTGCGGCGTGGTTCTTCCCGCGGTGCCTCCGCCTCGTCGCCGACATGCGGTTCGGCGGGCGGAGCGGTGATGGTCGGCGTGGTGGACGGACCGGCCGGCGGCAGCTGCTTCTTCTTGCGGCCGCTGATCACGAGCCCGCCGGTCACGACGACCGCGACGGCCAGAGCGATGACTACAGCAAGGATGAGTTCCATAACCCGACCAGTATCGGACACGAAGGCGCCCGAGGTCCGCACCTCCCGCCCGGGTCTCGCCGAACCCTCACGTCAGGGGCGCCGCGAGGGGGCGTTCGTCGATCCGGCCCGATCGACAGGACACCCTCCACCAGGACCGAGGTCGCCCTGCGGACCGCCGGCATCGGTGTGCCGCTTCTCACGACGGGCGCCGGCCCTGATCGCGCCGCGGCGCCGCCCCGGACGCCGGCGGACCCGGCCGCGGCGGGCGCCGAGGTCCACGGGACTGTTCCTATCTGACGCAACGTCAGATACCGTCCCCCTTCGCCGGCCTTCCACGCTCGCGGAGGGGGACTTCCCATGCCCTTCACAGTCGTACGGTTCAACCTCGTCGATCCGCGGGGGACGCCGGAGTCCCTCTCGGAGCGCTATCGCGCCGCGCTCGCCATGGCCGCGTACGCCGACGAGCACGGAGTCGACACGGTGCAGACCGAGGAGCACCACGGTGTCGCCGACAACTGGCTGCCCTCGCCGTTCGCCTTCGCCGGCGCGGTGTTCGGCGCGACCCGGCGGATCGCGGTGACGGTCTCGGCGATCATCGGCCCGCTGCACGATCCGTTGCGGCTCGCCGAGGAGATCGCCGTGCTCGACCTGCTCAGCGGCGGGCGTCTGGTGACGGTGGCGGGGATCGGCTACCGGCCGGAGGAGTACGAGGAGCGCGGGGTCGACTGGGGCCGGCGCGGCAAGCTCCAGGACCTGCTCCTGGAGACGCTGCTGCAGGCGTGGTCCGGCGAGCCCTTCACGTACCGGGGGCGGACGGTGCGGGTCACGCCGCGGCCCTTCACCCGGCCGCATCCGCTGCTGCTGGTGGGCGGCTCCTCGAAGGCGGCGGCGCGGCGGGCGGCCCGGCTGGGGCTGCCGTTCTTCCCGAGCGCCCATCTGCCCGAGCTGGAGGCGTACTACCGGGAGCGGTGCGCGGAGTACGGCACCGAGGGCTGGACGATGATGCCGGCGCGGGAGACGCCGCTGCTGCACGTGTCGGAGGACCCGGACCGGTGCTGGGCACGGTACGGGGAGCACTTCCTGCACGAGGCCCGCACCTACGCCTCCTGGCAGTCGAAGGACATCCGCTCGGCGGTGCGGTCGACGGCGACGACGACGCGGGAGCTGCGCGCCGAGGGGGTGTACCGGATCGTCACGCCCGACGAGTGCGTGGACCTGGGGCTGGAGAGCCTGGTGCTGCATCCGCTGTGCGGCGGAATGCCGGTGGACGAGGCGTGGCGGAGCCTGCGGCTGTTCGGGGAGGACGTACTGCCCCGGCTCGGGGCATAGGACCCTGAGCCGGGGCAGCACTCGTGTCGAGGAGAGGGGCAGCGGGGATCAGCCCATCTCCTCCAGCGCCTTGCCCTTCGTCTCCTTGACGTACCGGAGCACGAAGGGGATGGAGAGCACGGCGAAGACCGTGTAGATGATGTAGGTGCCGGAGAGGTTCCAGTCCGCGAGGGACGGGAAGCTCGCGGTGATGGCCCAGTTGGCGATCCACTGCGCGGAGGCGGCGACGCCGAGGGCGGCGGCGCGGATCTTGTTCGGGAACATCTCGCCGAGGAAGACCCACACCACGACGCCCCAGGAGAGGGCGAAGAAGAGCACGAAGACGTGGGCGGCGACGAGCGCGACGACGCCCTGCGTCTCGGGGAGCTTGCCGTCGACGAGGTCGAAGGAGAAGGCCCATGCCTCGACGGCGAGGGCGACGGCCATGCCGACGGAGCCGACGAGCGCGAGCGGCTTGCGGCCCACCCGGTCGACCAGGACCATCGCGATCACGGTGCCGATGATGTTGATGATCGACGTGGTGAACGAGTAGAAGAAGGAGCTGGACGGGTCGATGCCGACCGACTGCCAGAGCGTCGAGGAGTAGTAGAACGCGACGTTGATGCCGACGAGCTGCTGGAAGACCGAGAGTCCGATGCCGACCCAGACGATGGGCAGCAGGCGGAAGCGGCTGCCGGAGACGAGCAGGTCCCTGAAGGTGGACTTGTGCTCGCGGCGCATCGCCTGCTCGATCTCGGCGACGCGGTGGTCGAGGTCGACGGCGTGGCCCTCGACCTCGGACAGGACCTCCTTGGCCTTGTCGACCTTGCCGACCGAGATCAGGAAGCGGGGGGACTCGGGGATGGCCAAGGAGAGCAGGCCGTAGAGGAGGGCGGGGACGACCATGACGCCGAGCATCCACTGCCAGGCTTCGAGGCCGCCGATCTCGCCGCGCTGGTCGCCGTCGGCGAGCTGCAGGATGCCGTAGTTGACGAGCTGGGAGATGGCGATGCCGATGACGATCGCGGCCTGCTGGAAGGAGCCGAGGCGGCCGCGGTAGGCGGCGGGGGCGACCTCGGCGATGTACGCCGGGCCGATCACCGAGGCCATGCCGATGGCGAAGCCGCCGATGATCCGCCAGAACGCGAGGTCCCACAGGGCGAAGGGCAGCGCGGAGCCGACGGCGCTGATCGCGAACAGCACGGCGGCGATCTGCATGCAGCGGATGCGGCCGATCCGGTCCGCCATGCGGCCCGCGGTGGCGGCGCCGATGGCACAGCCGATCAGGGCGATGGCGATGACCTGGGCGAGCGTGCCGGAGCCGATGTCGTAGCGGTCACGGATGGCCTCGACGGCGCCGTTGATGACGGCGCTGTCGTAGCCGAACAGGAAACCGCCCATGGCGGCCGACGCCGTGATGAAGATGACGTGGCCGAGGTGGTCCGGGTGGGCGGAGCGCCCTTCGGAGGGCGGCGGCGTGGGCGCCTGCGCGGTGCTGGTCACATGGACTCCTGGGGGCTCCGGCAGCGTCGCCGGGGCGTGGGGGGCGAGCCCTTCCAGTGGCGCACAACTTCACGCCGCCCACCACTTGAAGGTAAAAGTAACGTTGCAGAGACTATGCCTTCAAGTTTCGAAGTCAATACCCGCCCTTCCCGGAAGATGAGGAAGCGGCGAGCCCACTTGTGTTCAACTCTTGAATGTGATCAAGGTCGGGTCCCTAGCGGAGCCGCTGGCTGATGACCTTCGATACCCCGTCGCCCTGCATGGAAACGCCGTACAGCGCGTCGGCGACCTCCATCGTCCGCTTCTGGTGGGTGATCACGATCAGCTGAGAGGACTCCTGGAGCTCCTGCATGATCCGGATCAGCCGCTGGAGGTTGGTGTCGTCGAGCGCCGCCTCGACCTCGTCCATCACGTAGAAGGGGCTGGGGCGCGCCTTGAAGATGGAGACGAGCATGGCCACGGCGGTCAGCGAGCGCTCGCCGCCGGAGAGCAGCGACAGCCGCTTGACCTTCTTGCCCGGCGGGCGGGCCTCCACGTCCACGCCGGTGGTCAGCATGTTGTCCGGGTCGGTCAGGATCAGCCGGCCCTCGCCGCCCGGGAAGAGCCGCGAGAAGACCCCCTCGAACTCCCGCGCCGTGTCCCGGAACGCCTCGGTGAAGACCTGCTCGACCCGGACGTCGACCTCCTTCACGACCTGAAGGAGGTCCGCCCGGGTCTTCTTCAGGTCCTCCAGCTGCTCGGAGAGGAACTGGTGACGCTCCTCCAGCGCGGCGAACTCCTCCAGGGCCAGCGGGTTGACCTTGCCGAGCTGCTGGTACGCCCGTTCGGCGGCCTTGAGCCGCTTCTCCTGCTCCGCTCGGACGAACGGGCGGGGCTGGTTGCGCGGATGGCCCGGGTCCTCGGGGAGCTCCTCGCCCTCGGCCGGCGGCGACGGCGGCACGAGCTGGTGGGGGCCGTACTCGGAGACCAGCCCGGCCGGCTCGACGCCCAGTTCCTCCAGCGCCTTCGTCTCCAGCTGCTCGATCCGCATCCGCTTCTCGGCGCCGAGGACCTCGCCGCGGTGGACGGAGTCGGTGAGCTTGTCGAGTGCGGCCTTCAGCTCGCGGCCCCGGGTCCGGGCGGTGGCCAGGCCCTGCTCGCGGGCGCCCTTGGCGGCGTCGGCGAGTGCGCGCTCCTGCTCGGCCCGGACGAGGGAGACCTCGACGTGGGCGAGCAGCTGGCGGGCGCCCGCGGCGACGGCCGTGGCGACCTCGGCCTCGTGGCGCAGCCGGGCCCGGCGCTGCTCGGCCCGGGCGCGCGCCTCTCGTTCGGCGCGGGCGCCCCGGTCGAGGGAGTCGGCCCGGCCGGCCAGGCCCTTGACCCGTTCCTCGTGGGTACGGAGCTGGAGGCGCGCCTCCATCTCGGTCTGCCGGGCGTTGGCCCCGTCGGCGGCGAGCCGGTCCCGGACGGAGGTGTCGGGCTCCTCCTCGGCCGGGGTCTCCTCCGCGACGAGCAGGCGTTCGGCCAGTTCCTCGGCCTCGACGACGGCCCGTTCCAGGGCTTCCTGGGCTCGGGCGGCCGCGGCCGCGGTCCGCTCCGCCTCCCCGGCGGCTCCGCGGGCCTGACCGGCGAGCCGGCCGAGCTGCTGGGCCACGGCGGACTTCTCGCGGTCGGCGGCGCGGCGGACCTCGGCGAGCTCCTCGACCAGCGCGGCGGCCGCGGCCCGGCGACGGCCCGCGTCCTCCTGGGCGGCGGCCAGCTCGGCGCAGCGCACGGCGAGCCCTTCCAGCTCGGCGGCGGCCTCGTCGACGGAGGCCTGTACCTCCAGGAGACTGGGCGCACCGGCCGAACCCCCCTGGGCGAAGTGCGCCCCGAGCAGGTCTCCCTCGGCGGTGACGGCGGTGAGGTGCGGCGAGGCCCGGACGAGCTCCTCGGCCTCCTCCAGCGTGTCGACGACGACGATCCCGTCGAGCAGCCGGCGTACGGCGCCCATGAGTTCCTCGGGCCCGCGGACGAAGGCGAGGGCCGGCCGCGGCCCGGCCGCCTGCTCCGTCGCGTCGGCGTCGGCGTGCGGGCCGGAGTCGTGCGGGCCGCCGGGCCGGTGCGGCTCCGGGCCGCCGGCCAGGAGGATCGCCGCGCGGCCGGCGTCCTGCTTGCGCAGCAGGCGCAGGGCCTCGGCCGCCGAGGCGGGGCCGGAGACGGCGATCGCGTCCGCGGCCGCCCCCAGGGCGGCGGCGAGGGGGATCTCGTGGCCGGGGGTGACCGTGAGGAGCTCCGCGGCCGGTCCGAGCAGGCCGTCCAGCGTGTCGTGGGCGTTCAGCAGCGCTCCGGTGCCGTCCTTGCGCCGCAGTCCCAGGGCCAGTGCCTCATGGCGGGCGTGGGTCGCGGCCCGGCGGCGTTCGGCGAGGGTGGCTGCCTCCCGGGCCTCCGTCGCCGCGGACTCCGCAGCGGCGAGGTCCCGGCGGGCCTGCTCGTACCGCTCCCCGCGGGCACTGTCGTCCGCGTCGAGCCCGTCGACCTCCGCCTTGAGCTGCTCGTACTCCTCCTGGGCGAGGACCGCGCGTACCTGGGCCTCGTCGCGCGCGGAGGCCAGCCGGTCGATCTCGGCCTGCGCCGAGGCCGCGCGGGAGCGGGCCGCGTTGACCTGGCCGTGCAGCCGGGCGAGGCCCTCGCGCCGGTCGGCGATGGCCCGGGCCACGTCCTTGAGGCGGCGCTCCTCCACCGTCAGTTCGCGCTCCAGTTCGGCGCGGTGCGCGACGGTGTCCTCCAGTGCCCGCTCGGCCGCTTCCAGGGCGGCCTCCAACTCGGCCTCCTGTTCGCGGATCCGCGCGGCCTCGCGTTCCATGTCCTCCGGATCGCGGCCCCGCCGTTCCTCCGCGGGCTGCGCCGTGGCGCTCTTCACCCGCGCGTCGGCGAGCGAGATCGTGCCGCGCACCCGTTCGGCGAGCTGGGAGAGCTCGTACCAGGTCTGCTGGGCACGCTGGAGCCGCGGGGCGAGCCGGCGGACCTCGTCCTCCAGGTCCGCCTCCTTCGCGAGCGCGGCCCGCAGCTCGGACTCGGTGCTCTCCTTGCGCGCCAGCAGCGCGGCCTCGTCGGCGACCTCGGCCTTCAGCGCCTCCTGGAGGCGTACGAGATCGTCGGAGAGCAGCCGCAGGCGCGCGTCGCGCAGGTCGGCCTGGATGACCGCGGCCCGGCGGGCGACCGCCGCCTGGCGGCCGAGCGGCTTGAGCTGACGGCGCAGTTCGTCGGTCAGGTCCTGGACGCGCGCGAGGTTGGCCTGCATCGCGTCGAGCTTCCGCAGCGCCTTCTCCTTGCGCTTGCGGTGCTTGAGTACGCCGGCGGCCTCCTCGATGAAGGCGCGGCGGCCCATCGGGTCGGCGTGCAGGACCGAGTCGAGCCGGCCCTGTCCGACGATGACGTGCATCTCGCGGCCGATGCCGGAGTCGGAGAGCAGGTCCTGGATGTCCAGCAGCCGGCAGGTGTCGCCGTTGATCTGGTACTCGCTGCTGCCGCCCCGGAACATGATCCGGGTGATGGTGACCTCGGCGTAGTCGATGGGCAGCGCGCCGTCGGAGTTGTCGATGGTCAGGGAGACCTCGGCGCGACCGAGCGGCGGCCGCCCGGTCGTGCCGGCGAAGATGACGTCCTCCATCTTGCCGCCGCGCAGCGACTTGGCGCCCTGCTCGCCCATGACCCAGGAGAGCGCGTCCACGACGTTGGACTTGCCGGATCCGTTCGGCCCCACGACGCACGTGATTCCGGGTTCGAACCGCAGCGTGGTCGCGGAGGCGAACGACTTGAAACCGCGAAGGGTGAGGGCCTTGAGATGCACGCCCCCGGACTCTACCCGGGAGTGTGCGTTTCACCCATGAACGTGCAGGGCAGACCCTCCCTCGAAGGAGGGGTGGGGCATGGGGGACGCCAGTGAGCGAAGAAGGAAGGGACGCCGGAGCGCCCCTTGCATATCTGGCTGTGCCGGCGTGAGTGTTTCTCACCTCGCCCCGGCACGGGGCTGAACGATCAGGTGAGTGCAGGCTCCGCCTGGGGAACGTCGAGGTCGATGCTGTCCAGCAGCGACTCTCCGTGCTGTGCGGCGGCAGCGTTGAGCGCGTCGTTCTCGTCCTGAATCCGTACAAGCTCGGACTCGAGGTCCTGGACGCGCTGCTGAAGCCGTCGCATCTCGGCGAGGAGTCGCGGGTCGGAGCCGCCGACGTAACCGAGAAGCGCCTTTGCCATGATGGATGGTCCTCCACACTGAGTGACCGACCGAAGTGGTGTGGGTCGTGAGGGATTCGCACCCGCGGTGCTCGGCAGCACAGGTTGTCGTGCCGATTCCTACTGCCAAACAGCTAAGGTGCGCGGGGATTCCAGAGTCTCACCAAAAAGTTTG
Source organism: Streptomyces sp. JL2001 (assembly GCF_050917515.1). Lineage (NCBI taxonomy): Bacteria > Bacillati > Actinomycetota > Actinomycetes > Kitasatosporales > Streptomycetaceae > Streptomyces > Streptomyces sp. JL2001. The sequence goes on from NZ_CP169421.1 coordinate 2,290,304, forward strand.
ACGGTCAACACGATCACACCCCGTATCAAGGGGCGACCGGGGGGCCTGCGGCCGCGGATACCGCGACGGCGCCTCGCAACTCGGTGCCTCAGGGGCGTGGAGATCATCCTTACCCGCGCAGCCTTCCACGGCAAGGCCCTCTCCGCAACCACCAGGTCATTTCCCCTTCAGGGGGCCTTCTTCGAACGTACGCCCGGCGACCGTGCGGGTCACCGGGCGGCGTCGTGTCGACATGATCGTCAGCGGATCGCGAAGCCGTCGTAGCCACCGCGCGGAGTGCCCCATATCTCAGTGACTCCGTCCACGCGGCCGGGCGTGTCACCCGAGCGCAGCCACTCCAGCAGGCGGTGGCAATTCTCACTCGGGCCCTCGGCCACGACCTGGACGCGGCCGTCGTCGAGGTTGAGCGCGAAGCCGACGAGGCCCCCGATCTCCAGAGCATTTGCCCTGGTGAACCACCGGAAGCCCACTCCCTGTACCCGGCCGCGCACCCAGGCGGTGCACCGAACGTCTTCAGTCATGACCGTACGTTAGCGGGCGAATTCCCTGCAGATCACACCGCCCCGGCCCTGTCATCGCGTACAGTCCCCACGCAACGAGAGTCACCCGATCGGGTGCGCTCCACATGACACGAACTGGCGATTGCAAAGATCAGCAACTCGCAAAGCACAGCTCAGCACAGAGCACTCAGGTCGTCAGGAAGGCAGAGCAGATGGGACGCCACCGTCGCTCCGGCGCCGCGCCCGCCGCAGAAGGATATGCGGATGGCTCGGACAGCCGGCACCCGGGTACCCCTCGCAGGAGGCCGGTCCGCACCGGGCTCCTCGGCGCCTCCGCGGCTGTCGCGGTGGGCGCGGCGGTCGCCGTCGCCGCGGGTCTGCTGCCCGGCGGGAGCAGTGACACCGTCGGCAGCGTCAGCGCGGAGGCCCGGAAGACGGAGTCCCGGCAGGCCCCGGAACTGCTGACGCAGCACGGCGGCGCCGCCTCGGCGACCCCTTCGATCGAGTCGAAGCGCCCCGGCACCGGCCAGGCGACCTCGCCCTCCGCGAAGCCGAAGACGAAGACGAAGCCCAAGCCGACCCCTTCCCAGACCACCGCCTCCCCCACGCCGAAGAAGACGGCGGCTCCGAAGCCGAAGCCGAAGCCGGCCGCTCCGAAGACCACCGCCGCCCCGGCGCCCGAGAAGACGGCGCCCCGGAAGACGGCGGCCGCGCCGTCGCGGACGGCGGCTCCGAAGCCGGCCCCCACGACCCACAAGCCGGTGGAGCGCACGCAGGCCCCGGCCCCCGCCGCCGCCCCGGTCGGCCGTGACGCCGCCGCGGCCACCGAGGTCGTCCGGCTGGTCAACCAGCAGCGGGCCCTGGTGGGCTGCACCCCGGTGACCTCCGACTCCAGGCTCGCGGCTCTGGCCGACACCTTCAGTCAGGACATGGCCGCCCGCGGCTTCTTCGACCACACGGACCCGGACGGCGCCAGCCCGTGGGTCCGCGCCCAGAAGGCCGGCATCGCGAGCATGGGCGGCGAGAACATCGCACGCGGTCAGGTGGACGCGGCTGCGGTGATGCAGTCCTGGATGGCCAGCGACGGGCACCGGGCGAACATCCTGAACTGCGACTTCAAGACGATCGGCGTCGGCGTGCACTTCGCGGACGGTGGTCCGTGGTGGACGCAGGACTTCGGCTACTGAGGCACGAAGCCCCCGAAGCACGACGTCGAAGGGCCCCGTCACCGGTCGGTGACGGGGCCCTTCCACGTGCTCCGGGGCGCCTCAGCGCGCGGCGCGGCCGGCCGCGAAGGTGCGGGCGGTCTCGGCGACGCGGCGGCCGAGGTGCTCGGCGGTGGCCAGGTCGGCCTTGTGGACGTCCTCCGGCCCCTGGTCGTTGTTGGACTGGGCGGCGGCGCCGGCGAAGAAGCCGAGGCGGTTGATGTCGTTCTCGGAGGCCTCGCTGGTGTTCCAGCCGGGCTTCAGGCCGAGGTTGACCCAGTGCATGCCGTGCTGGCCGGCCAGGATCTGGAAGAACTGCAGGGTGTGCAGCTTGTCGCCGCTCTTGGACGCGGAGTTGGTGAAGCCCGCGGCCAGCTTGTCCTGCCAGGCGTCGGAGAACCAGCGCTTGGAGCTCTCCTCCGCGAAGGCGTGGAACGCGCCGGACGCGGTGCCCATGTAGGTCGGGGAGCCGAAGACGATCGCGTCGGAGGAGTCGAGCAGCTCCCACTGGGCGTCGGTGATCTCGTCGACCTTGACCAGGTGGACGGTGGCGCCGGTGTCGGCGGCCCCGGCGCGGACGGCCTCCGCGAGGACCGCGGTGTGGCCGTAGCCGGAGTGGTACGCGATGGAGACGACAGGGGTGGTCACAGGAAAGCTCCTCATCGGCAGGGAATGCACCAGAAGTAGAGCACTAACTATTCGGAAGCGCAACCTTGCAGTTAGCGCACACCTTGGGTCAGCGCTGTGCCGGAGTATGGTGGAGTGCATGACTGACGACCTCGCGACGGAGTGCCCGGCCGGTGACCTCGGGTTCGACGTGTTCGCGCGGGCCTGCCCGTCGCGCGGCACGCTGGAGCACGTGACCGGGCGCTGGGGCAGCCTCACGCTCGGGGCGCTGTACGACGGCGGCTTCCGGTTCAACGAGCTGCGCCGCAGGGTCGACGGCGTGAGCGAGAAGATGCTGTCGCAGACGCTGCACGCGCTGGAGCGCGACGGTCTCGTCCATCGCGAGGCACAGCCGACGAACCCGCCGCGGGTGGACTACACCCTCACCCCGCTGGGCCGGGAAATAGCCGAGCGGCTGCTCGGCCTGATCCAGCTGGTCGAGGGCCGGATGCCGGAGGTCCTGTCGGCGCGCCGGACCTACGACGAGGAACGCGCCCCCGTCCCGTCCTGAACCCCGACCCGGCGGCCGTGGACGGTCACGGGTGGGCCGTGACGGGTCCGGCGTCCCGCGTCAGAGCGACGGACGCGGGGGGCGCTGGCAGCGCGGGCAGAAGTAGCTGGACCGGTTCATCCAGGGGCGCCGACGTATCGGAGTACCGCACCGGTGGCACGGCTCGTCCTCGCGCCCGTAGGCGTCCAGCGAGCGGTCGAAGTAACCGGACTCGCCGTTCACGTTGACGTAGAGGCTGTCGAAACTGGTCCCGCCGGCGGCGAGGGCCGCGTTCATCACGTCCCGTACGTGGCCGAGCAGTTCGGCGGAGCGGGGGCGGGTGAGGGTGGCCGTGGGGCGGTCGTAGTGCAGTCGGCTGCGCCACAACGCCTCGTCGGCGTAGATGTTCCCGACCCCGCTGATCAGCGACTGGTCGAGCAGCGCCCGCTTGACGGTCGTGCGGCGCAGGCGCAGCGCGGCCTGGAACGCGGCGTCGTCGAACTCCGGGTCGAGCGGGTCGCGCGCGATGTGCGCGATGACGTCCGGCAGTCCGTCGGGGGTGTTGTCGTGCAGGGAGAGACCGCCGAAGGTGCGCTGGTCGACGAAGCGCAGCTCGGTGCCGAGTCCGTCCTGGAAACGCACGCGGATGCGCAGGTGCTTCTCGTCCGGCGCGGTCTCGGGCTGCACCAGCAGCTGACCGCTCATGCCGAGATGGCCGAGGACGGAGCTGTCCGAGTCCGCGAGGGGGATCCAGAGGTACTTGCCGCGCCGGCGGGCGGCCCCGAACCGGTGTCCCTTCAGCCGCGACGCGAAGTCCGCGCCGCCTGCCGGATGCCGTCGCACGGCCCGCGGGTGCAGCACCTCGACCTCGCCCACGGTCCGCCCGTCGACCCACCGCTCCAGCCCGCGCCGTACGACCTCGACCTCGGGCAACTCGGGCACGGGACTCCTCCGCGGGGATACGGGAACGCTGCCGGAAGCCTATCGCCCGCGGGGGGCCGGGCGGGCCCGGTCCGCCACCGCCCGGGAGCGCCGGGGCGCGGCAGGGGGCGACAACACGACCGCCCGCCCCCCGGAACGGGGGACGGGCGGGACGCCTGTGCGAAGGGAGCGTGCGAGTCAGGTCGACGGGAGGTCGGCGGCGGTCGGCGCCCCGCCGTTCTCCTCCTGCGGACCGGTCTCGCCGGCCTCGGCCGCGGCCTTGGCCGCCGCCACGCGCTCGTCCGCGGCCGCGCGGATCGCGCGCCAGGCGGACTCGGCGGCCTGCTGCTCCGCCTCCTTCTTGCTGCGGCCGGTGCCGGTGCCGTACGAGACACCACCGACGCGGGCGGCAGCAGTGAAGGTCTTCTCGTGGTCCGGGCCCTCTTCGGAAACGAGGTACTCGGGCACGCCCAGACCCTCGGCCGCGGTGAGCTCCTGGAGACTGGTCTTCCAGTCCAGGCCGGCACCGAGGTTCGAGGACTTCTCGATGAGCGGGTCGAAGAGCCGGTGCACCAGCTCGGACGCCGCATCGAGGCCCTGGTCGAGATAGACCGCGCCGATCACCGCTTCCAGGGTGTCGGCGAGGATGGACGCCTTGTCCCGGCCGCCCGTGCCCTCTTCGCCCCGGCCGAGCCGGATGAAGAGGCCGAGTTCGAGGCCGCGGCCGACCTCCGCCAGCGCACGCGAGTTGACCACCGCGGCCCGCAGTTTGGCCAGCTGGCCCTCGGGCAGGTCGGGGTGGGTGCGGTACAGCGTGTCCGTGACCACCAGGCCGAGCACGGAGTCCCCGAGGAACTCGAGACGCTCGTTGGTGGGCAGACCGCCGTTCTCGTACGCGTACGAGCGATGCGTCAGCGCACGCACCAGAAGGGCGGACTCGAGCTGATACCCGAGCCGCCCTTCCAGAAGCGTGTGGGACGAGGCAGTGTCCGTCTTGTTGGACTCAGACATTGCGCCTCTCACCAGCCACTCAGACCGAGAGGACCTGGCGCTTGTTGTAGGTGCCGCAGCTCGGGCACGCGATGTGCTGCTGCTTCGGCTCCTGGCAACGCTCACACGAAACCAGGGTGGGGACCGCAGCCTTCCACTGCGACCGGCGGTGGCGCGTGTTGCTGCGCGACATCTTCCGCTTCGGAACAGCCACGGCTACTTCTCCTGCTTCTCGGCGGCGCTCTGAACGTCGTCAGATGCAGTGCCGCTCATGTTGTCCTTCTCATCGGTTCCCAGCGAACCGGCGAGATCCTGCAGTGCCGCCCAACGAATGTCGACGGCGTCATGGTGGTGGTCCGGGTGGTCGTTCAGGTTGGTTCCGCAGTCGGAACACAGCCCCGCACAGTCCTCCCGGCACACCGGCTGCATCGGCAGTGCGAGCACCACCGCATCACGCAGCAGGGGTTCGAGGTCGAACATGCCGTCCTCGAGGGGGATCATGTCCTCGTCGTCCTCGGCTTCGTCGTCCGCGGCCGCCTTGGAGCGGCCCCGGTCGTCGGAGTCGGGGTACGAGAACATCTCCTGGAAGTCCACGTCGAGATCGATCTCGACGGGCTCCAGACACCTTACGCACTCCCCCTCGGCCGATGCACGGGCGGTGCCTGTGACGAGCACCCCTTCCATGACCGACTCGAGACGGAGGTCGATCTCCACGGGCGCGCCCTCCGGCACACCGACGACTCCTTCGACACCGAGGTGCTGGGGAGCCGCCACCGAACGCGAGAGCCGCTGAAGGGCACCAGGACGCCGCCCCAGCTCGTGTGTGTCGAACACGAGGGGATTGCGGTGGTCGAGGCGCGTGCTCAGGGTTCTTCCTGCTTTCGGATCGTCGAGGGGGCTGCCGCGTCCACCGGGTGGGGCGAAGCGGGCAGCAAGGATCGCGGGCATACGCGCGACCGAAGAGCCAGGATACTGGACGCTTCGCCCAGGACCCAATCCGGGCCCCGAGCGCATGATCGCCACCTGGGCCCGGGCGATCCTCGAAGATCGCCCGGCCTGACGACAGGCCCGGACAGGACCTAGTGGCCCTGCTCGTACCGGCGCAGCTGCTCCAGGTCGATCATGCTCGTGTCGAAGAAGCTGGTCTCGTCGAGCGCGGCCTGCTGCTGCGGTGCCTGCTGCTGCACCTGCTGCTGGTATCCGTACGGGTCCTGCTGCTGGGGCTGCTGGTACGCGTACGGGTCCTGGGCCTGGTAGGCGTAGGGGTCCTGGCCGACGCCGTACTCGCCCCCCGCGTAGGTGACGCCGGCCGCGTACGCGTCCTGCGGCTGCTGGGGGTAGCCGTACGGGTCGGGCTGCTGCACCGGGATCTGCGGGGCCGCGGGCTGCTGGGCCGGCTCGGGGTCGGCCAGTTCCGCGAGGCCGGCCAGGTAGTCCGCGTCGCTGGTGTGGACCGCGCCGCCCGCCGCGTCCTGGGCCGCCATGTGGGCCCCGAGGTCGTCGGTGGCGATCCGCCCGTGCAGCTTCTGCCGGCCGCGGCCGACCGCCTCCAGGGTCTTGCTGAGCACGGCCTCGAAGGCGCCGAGCTTGGCGTCGACGTACTCGTCGGCCCGCTGGATCAGGGTCTGCGGGTCGGCGCTGTACTCGGGGGCGTCCTCGTCCGCGTACCCCTGCTCGTCGAGGCCGGGACCGCGGCCGAGGAGCTTCTCGCGGCCCCGGTCGACGGATCCGATGGTCTTGTTGAGGACGACCTCGAAGTTGGCGAGCTTGGAGTCGACGTAGTCGTCGGCCTCGGCGCGGATCTCCTCGGCCTCGCGGCGGGCCTCGCCGAGGATCCGGTCCGCCTCGTCCTGGGACTGGCGGGCGACCTGGGTGTCGGAGATCAGCGACCCGCGCTCGGCGTGGGCGACCTCGATGATCCGCTCGGCCTCGCGGCGGGCCTGCTCGACCATCTGCTCGCGACCGCCGAGGAGCTCCTGGGCCTGCGCCAGCGAGCCCGGCAGGGCCTCCCGCACCTCTTCGAGCGCGGCGAGCAGCTCGGCGCGGTTGACCACGCAGGACGCCGACATGGGCATGGAGCGGGCGTTGGTGATCGTCGCAACGATCTCGTCGAGCTTCTTCTGCACGTCCACCGGGTGCTCGCCACTCTCTACAGCTGGATGGAGACGGACGGGACGACTGTAAGGGCAGTCGGCGCCCGTCCGACACCGGGTGACCGTGAGTGACGGACCGTCAACGGCCGTCGCTCGCGGTCACGTAGAGGAGCGCTGCTCCGCGAGGCGCGCGGTGAGCCGGCCGAGGACGGCGGGCGGCACCAGGTGGGAGACGTCGCCGCCCCACGCGGCGACCTCCTTGACCAGGGAGGACGACAGGAAGCTGTAGGTGGGGTTGGTCGGCACGAACAGGGTCTCTACGCCCGAGAGGCCGATGTTCATCTGGGCCATCTGCAGCTCGTAGTCGAAGTCGCTGACCGCGCGCAGCCCCTTGACGATGGCGGGGATGTCGCGCTGCTTGCAGAAGTCGACGAGAAGGCCGTGGAAGGCCTCGACCTCGACGTTGCCGAAGTCGGCGGTGACGTCGCGGATCAGCTCGATCCGCTCGTCGACCGTGAACAGTCCCTTCTTGGACTGGTTGATCATCACCGCGACATGTACGACGTCGTACAGCTTGGAGGCGCGGGCGATGATGTCGAGATGTCCGTTGGTGATGGGGTCGAATGACCCCGGACAGACGGCGCGGCGCAACGTGGGTCCCTCGCTCTCCGGTCCGGTCATCGTGCGTCTTCGCACGTAGAGGCGGCGCGACCGTACCAAAACGTTCCCTCGCCGTAGCGACGGGCCCGCAGTGGTTCGAAACCGGCCGGCCAGCCGAATTCTCCGCCTCGGGTGCTGCGCTCCACGGTGACGAGGGCATCGTCTCCGATCCAGCCCCCGGAGCGGAGTGTGAGGAGGATCTCCCGAAGATCGTCGTCCGAGACGGCGTACGGCGGGTCGAGGAAGACCAGGTCGTAGGGGGTTGCGGGGGCCGGTCCCGTGACGATCTGCTCCGCCTTGCCGGTGCGGACCTCTGCGCCGGGCAGGCCGAGCGCCCGGACGTTCTCCCGGACGGTCTTCGCGGCACGGGCGTCGGCCTCGACGAGGAGCGCGTGGGCCGCGCCGCGGGAGAGCGCCTCCAGGCCGACGGCGCCGGAGCCCGCGTAGAGGTCGGCGATCCGGGCCCCGTCGAGGGTGCCGAGGAGCGCTTCCCAGGTGGAGAAGAGGCCTTCGCGTGCCCGGTCGGAGGTGGGGCGGGTGCCGTTGCCCGGCGGTACGGCCAGTCGGCGTCCGCCGGCGGTGCCGGCGATCACGCGGGTCATCTGAGGTCCTCGTCCTTCGCTGAGATCGGTATCTCCACGATATGGCCGGGGGCGGGTCCGTGAGGTCACCCCTTCTCCAGGAACTCCTCCCGCTCCTTGTCCAGGAGGGCGTCCAGGGCGGTCCGCAGGGCGGGATGGGACTCCAGCTCGGGGTCGGTGCGGACGACGGCGGTGGCCTCCTCGCGGGCGGCGGCGATGACCTCCTCGTCCTCGATGACGGTGAGCATCCGCAGGGAGGACCGGACGCCGGACTGGGCCTGGCCGAGGACGTCGCCCTCGCGGCGCTGTTCGAGGTCGATCCGGGAGAGCTCGAAGCCGTCGAGGGTGGAGGCGACGGCTTCGAGGCGCCGGCGGGCGGGTGCGGCCTCGGGCATCTCGGAGACGAGCAGGCAGAGCCCGGGGGCGGAGCCGCGGCCGACCCGGCCGCGGAGCTGGTGGAGCTGGGAGACGCCGAAGCGGTCGGCGTCCATGATGACCATGGCGGTGGCGTTGGGGACGTTGACGCCGACCTCGATGACGGTGGTGGCGACCAGGACGTCGACGTCGCCCGCGGCGAAGCGGCGCATCACGTCGTCCTTGTCGTCCGGGTGCATCCGGCCGTGCAGGACCTCGACCCGCAGCCCGGCCAGCGGGCCGGCACCGAGCTGCGCGGCCACGTCCAGGACGGCGAGCGGCGGGCGCTTCTCGGCGTCGTCCTCGGGCGCGGCCTTCTTCTTCGCGCCCTTGGCCGCCTTGCCGCCCTTGCCGTTCTCGTCCTCGCCGTCGCCGATCCGGGGGCAGACCACGTAGGCCTGGTGGCCGTTCTCCACCTCCTCGCGCACCCGTTCCCAGGCGCGCGCGAGGAAGTGGGGCTTGTCGGCGGCGGGCACCACGTGGCTGGCGATGGGGGAACGCCCGGCCGGGAGCTGGTCCAGGACCGAGGTCTCCAGGTCGCCGAAGACGGTCATGGCGACGGTGCGCGGGATGGGGGTGGCCGTCATGACCAGGAGGTGCGGGGTCCGCTTCTCGCCCCGGGTGTGGCCCTTGCCGCGCAGGGCGTCGCGCTGTTCCACGCCGAAGCGGTGCTGCTCGTCGACGACGACCAGGCCCAGGTCGTGGAACTGCACCTTGTCCTCGATCAGCGCGTGGGTGCCGATGACGATCCCGGCCTCGCCGGTGACCAGGTCGAGCAGGGCCTGGCGGCGGGCGGCGACTCCCATGGAACCGGTGAGCAGCACGACCTTGGTGGCGTGCTCGGAGCCGCCGAGCATGCCGCCCTCGGCGAGTTCGCCCATCATCTCGGTGACGGAGCGGTGGTGCTGCTGGGCGAGAACCTCGGTGGGCGCCAGCATGGCCGCCTGTCCGCCGGCGTCGACGACGGCGAGCATGGCGCGCAGGGCCACCATCGTCTTGCCGGACCCGACCTCGCCCTGGAGGAGGCGGTGCATGGGGTGTTCGGTGGCGAGATCGTCGAAGATCTCCTTCGTCACGCGCCGCTGGCCGTCGGTGAGGGTGAAGGGCAGCTTGGCGTCGAAGGCGTCGAGGAGGCCGTCGGGAGCGGGTCGGCGGGCGACGGCGGGCAGTTGGGTGTCCGCGTAGCGGCGGCGGGCGAGCGCCACCTGGAGGACGAAGGCCTCGTCCCACTTGAGCCGGTCGCGGGCCTGGGCGATGTCCGCCTTGGTGTGCGGGCGGTGGACCTTCCGGAGGGCGTCGGGGAGGTCGGTGAGGCCGCGTCCCTCGCGCAGGGCGGTCGGCAGCGGGTCGACGAGTCCGGCCCAGCCGGTGGCCTCCATGGAGTCCAGGGCGATGGAGACGGACTGCTCGATCGTCCAGGACTCCAGCTGCTTGACGGCCGGGTAGATCGGCAGCAGTTCGCTCGCGAAGGCCTTGACCGTCTCGTCGCTGGTGTCGGCGTCGAGGAGCTTGTACTCGGGGTGGGAGAGCTGGAGCTTGCGGTTGAAGACGCCGACCTTGCCGGCGAACATCCCGCGGCGCCCGGGCAGCAGCTCCTTCTGGTGGAAGAAGACCGCGCGGCCGAAGAAGACCAGCTGCATCCGGCCGCTGCCGTCGGTGATGGTCACCTCCAACCGCTGACCCGTGCCCCGTCCGCCCTTGTTGAAGGTCAGCACGCGGGCGTCGGCGACCTGGGCGACCACCGTGACGTGCTCGTCCAGGGGCAGTTCGCCGAGCGCGGTCAGCTCCCCGCGCTCGGCGTAGCGCCGGGGGTAGTGGTGGAGCAGGTCCCCGACCGTGTGCAGGTCGAGGTGCTCGGCCATCACCTTGGCGGTGGCGGCGCCGAGCAGCTTCTTCAGTGGTTCGTCGAGCGCGGGCACGGGCTCCATTGCACACCACGGGACCGACAACCGTCCCGCAGGCCGGGAAGATCCCGGGCGGGGTGTCTCGTCGTTCGGGCCGGATCGGCCGGGAGTCCGCCGGGATCGCCGGCGTCGGCGCGACGCCCCCGAGGCGGGTCGGACGGCAGGGCGGGGCGGACCGCAGGGCGAGGCGGCCCTGCGGCGGGGCGGACCGGGCCGGCGGCCGGGCGGTCCCCGCTCCCCGTGCGGTCGGCCGCTACTCCACGCCGATCAGGAGCGGTGGGGCCCCGGCGCCCGCCTGGTAGGTCGTCGTGTCGACGGCCAGGTAGGTCTCGCGGACGTGGCGTTCGAGGGCGTCCGCCAGGGACGGGGGCGTGCCGTCGGCCACGATGAGCGTGACCAGTTCGCCTCCCGCCGAGAGCATCCGGTCCAGGACGGTCCGGGCGGTGGTCGTCAGGTCGTGGCCGATCACCGCCACGTCGCCCTCGATCAGGCCGAGGACGTCGCCGGCCTGGCAGACGCCGGCCGAGGTGAAGGACTGCCGTTCGGCGACGGCGAGTTCCGCGTACCGGGTCGCGCCGGCCGCCGCCGTCATCGCGACGACGTCCTCGTCGAAGCGCCGGTCCGGTTCGTGGACGGCGAGGGCCGCGATGCCCTGGACGGCCGCGCGGGTCGGGATCAGGGCGACCCGGATGCCCTCCGCGCGGGCCTGTTCGGCGGCCGCGCCCGCGGTGTGCCGCAGGTCGGTGTCGTTGGGCAGGAGGACCACCTCGCGCGCGTGGGCCCGCCGGATCGCCTCGACCAGGTCGCCGCTGACCGGCGGCCGTCCCGGCTGGGCGAGCAGGGTCGTCGCTCCGGCGGCCTCGCACAGTCCCGCGAGCCCCTCCCCCGGCAGGACGGCGACCACGGCCCGCTGCGCGCGCTCGGGTGCCTCGGCGGCGCCGGGGAAGTGGGTGATGCGGATCCGGTACGGCCGGCCGGCCTCCACGCCCGCCTCGACGGCGGCTCCCGCGTCGTCGGTGTGGACGTGCACGTTCCACAGTCCGTCGCCGCCCACGACGACGAGGGACTCGCCCAGCGCGTCGAGGCGGGCCCGGAGCCGTTCGACGGCCGGGTAGGGGGCCTCCAGGAGGTAGAGGACCTCGAAGGCCGGGCCGTCGCCCGTCGCGCAGTCCTCGGCCGCGAGCGGCCGGTGCGGCGGCGCGGTGGCGGGCCGGATCTGCACCTCGCCCGAGACGGCCTCGACGAGCGCTCCGAGGACCGTCACCAGTCCCCGCCCGCCGGCGTCCACGACCCCGGCGCGCTCCAGCACGGCGAGCTGTCCGGGGGTGGCCGCCAGCGCCGTCCGGGCCCCGTCGTAGGCCCGGCGGGCCACCGTGACCAGGTCCCCGCCGGCCGCGCAGGCGCCGGCGGCGGCGCTCGCCACGCTGAGGATGGTGCCCTCGACGGGGTGGGCCACGGCCTGCCGGGCCGCCTCGGCCGCGGCGGCGAGCGCGCGGGCCAGGTGATCACCGTCACGTCCGTCGGCGAGCACGGGGGTCATCCCGCGCAGCAGTTGGGAGAGGATCGTGCCGGAGTTGCCCCGGGCGCCGATCAGGGCGCCGTGCGCCATGGCCCGTATGGCCGCGGCGGGGTCGGGCCCCGCCGCCTCCCCGTCGGCAGCGGCGCCGGCCGCGCCCGCCACGTCCGCCGCGAAGACCTCGTCGAGCGCCTGCACGGCGGACTCGAGGGTCAGATAGAGGTTGGTCCCGGTGTCCCCGTCGGCGATCGGGTAGACGTTGATCGCGTCGATCTCCTCGCGTTCCCGGCCGAGGGCGTGCAGCGCCCGTACGCACCAGGATCGGACCGCTGCGGCGTCGAGGGTCTGCGCGGTCTGCGGCAACGGGTGATCCTCCTGCTAGGGGCCTCAGGGGCTGAGCTCACCGCAGGGTAGACCCGCTCGTGACCTGGGACGGGGGCGGGGGCCGCGGTGGCCATGGTAGTTTCGTTCCACGGGAGCAGTCGTTGTATGCTGCTTCGGTTGCCCGATGAAAGTCGGGCCATTCCCCCGGCAAGCCACTTCAGAACTCTGATTCCGGTGCGCCGGATTTCACTGTAAATCTGAAGTCTTTGGAGTGACCCGTGGCTGCCAACTGCGACGTCTGCGGCAAGGGGCCGGGCTTCGGCAACAACATTTCGCACTCGCACCGCCGTACGTCTCGTCGCTGGAACCCGAACATCCAGCGTGTGCGTGCCGTGGTCGGTCGGACGCCGAAGCGGCTCAACGTCTGCACCTCGTGCATCAAGGCCGGCAAGGTCTCGCGCTAAGTGATGCTCCCCGCGCAAGTGGGGAAGATCCCGCCGACGTTTTGTCGTAGCGCAGCCCCTGCGGTTGCCTTGAAAGGCCGGTTCACCTCGGTGAACCGGCCTTTTGCCATGCCCGGAAACGCCTAGGTCCTCTCCGGGCGCTGGTCCCGGGCGCTAGCCCCGCGTGCGCCAGGCGTGGTCGACGGGGCCGATGCCGGCCCCCAGGCGGAAGCCGGCGGCGATGGCACCGGTGACGTACTCCTTGGCCTCGTGCACCGCCGCCGGCACCGTCAGGCCCTGGGCCAGTCCGGCGGCCACGGCCGAAGCGAGCGTGCAGCCCGTCCCGTGGGTGTGGCGGTTGTCGAGACGCGGTGCGCGCAGCCAGTGTTCCTCGCCGCCGTCCGTGAGCAGGTCCACGGCGCCCGACCCGGCGGGCAGGTGGCCGCCCTTGACGAGGGCCCAGCGCGGTCCGAAGGCCAGGATCGCCTCGGCGGCCCGCCGCATGCCGCTCTCGTCCTCGACCCGTACGCCGGTGAGCTGCGCCACCTCGTCCAGGTTGGGCGTGGCGACCGTCGCGCGGGGCAGCAGCCGGGTGCGGACGGAGTCGAGCGCGGAGGCGGCGAGAAGGGCGTCCCCGTGCTTGGAGACGCCGACCGGGTCGACGACCACGGGGGCGTCCGTCCCGGCGAGCAGGTCGGCGACGGTCTCCACCAGGACGGTGGAGGCCAGCATGCCGGTCTTCACCGCCTGGACGCCGATGTCGTCGACCACGGCCCGGTACTGGGCCCGCACGGCCTCCTCGGGCAGTTCCCAGGCGCCCTGGACGCCCCGCGAGTTCTGAGCGGTGACGGCCGTGATCACGCTCATGCCGTGGACGCCGAGGGCGAGCATGGTCTTGAGGTCGGCCTGGATGCCCGCGCCGCCGCCGGAGTCGGATCCGGCGACGGTCAGCACCCGGGGCGGCGCGGTGGTCACTCGCCGGCCCCGAAGTGGTCCCAGCCGCCCTTGCTGTGCCAGGGGGCACCGTCCACGGTGACCTGGGGCAGCGCGGAGGGGTTCAGCACCTCGCCGATGACCTTCCAGCGGGCGGGCAGCTTCACGTCGGGCGGGAAGGTGGCCACGATGGCGTGGTCCTCTCCCCCGGTGAGCACCCACTGCAGCGGGTCCACGCCGACGGCCTGGCCGATGTCGTTCATCTGGGTGGGAATGTCGATGAGGCCGGAGCGCAGGTCGATGCGGACCTTGCTGGCCTCGGCGATGTGGCCGAGGTCGGCGATGAGGCCGTCGCTGACGTCGCACATCGCGGTGGCGCCGAGCCCGGCGGCGGCGGGACCCGCGTGGTAGGGCGGCTCGGGCCGCCGGTGGGCCTCGACGAAGGCGCGCGGGGAGCGGAAACCACGGGAGAGGACGGCGTATCCGGCGGCCGACCAGCCGAGCCAGCCGGTGTAGGCGACGACGTCGCCGGGCTGGGCTCCGCCCCGGGTCACGGGGTCGTGGTTGCGCAGGTCGCCGAGGGCGGTGATGGCGACGGTGATGGTGTCGCCGCGGACGACGTCCCCGCCGACGACGGCCGCGCCGGCCACCTGGCACTCGTCCCGCAGTCCGTCCATCAGCTCGGTGGGCCAGGTGACCGGGAGCTCGGCGGGGACGACCAGGCCGAGGAGCAGCGCGGTGGGGACGGCACCCATGGCCGCGATGTCGGCGAGGTTCTGCGCCGCCGCCTTGCGGCCGACGTCGTAGGCCGTCGACCAGTCACGGCGGAAGTGACGTCCTTCCAGCAGGATGTCCGTGCTGGCCACCACGCGCCGGTCGGGTGCGGAGACGACCGCGGCGTCGTCGCCGGGACCGATCCGTACCGCCGGGGTGGAGGTGAGCCGGGAGGTGAGCTCCTTGATGAGCCCGAACTCCCCCAACTCGCCGACTGTGCCCTTCACCGCGTCTCACCTCGTGTCGTCGTGCCGGACATGCGCGCCCCGCTCCGCGGGTCGCGAGCCGCCACCGCGCCGGATACCGTCAAGTAGACCGTCAACTTCTGTCGTGCGTACGCCACACCGTGGGCGCCCCCGGGCGCGGAGGTCTCCCCGCGGTGCTCGGCGACGCGGTACCGTGGCGAACCTTTCTGCAGGTTCATTCATCTCCCCCCAATGATCCTCGTGGCCGCCCTGGAGGTTCCGTGGTACAGGCTTACATCCTCATTCAGACCGAGGTGGGCAAGGCGTCGACCGTCGCCGAGACCATCTCCAAGATCCCGGGGGTGATCCAGGCCGAAGACGTGACGGGCCCGTACGACGTGATCGTCCGAGCCCAGTCCGACACGGTCGACGACCTCGGCCGCATGGTGGTCGCCAAGGTCCAGCAAGTGGAGGGCATCACGCGTACCCTCACCTGCCCGGTCGTCCATCTGTAGCCCCCGTCTACCCTTGGCCGGTGATGTCCTCCCACCGGCCTTTCGGCCTGCCCCTCGCCGCCGCAGCGGCCGCGTTGCTGCTGGGCGCCGCGGGCTGCTCCTCCACGGACGCGAAGGCGTCGGTCCCGGTTCCCAGCCCTCCGGCGGAGGAAGCCGCCTTCTGCCGGGCGCTGGCGAAGGTGCTTCCCGACACCGTGGCGGGGCTGGAACGGACCGATCCGGAGCCTGACTCCGAGCTGACCGCCGGGTGGGGGGACGCGGCGATCGTACTGCGCTGCGGCGTCCCCCGGCCCGAAAAGATGAACGATCCCCAGGCGCACGCCGTCGAGGCCGACGGCGTGAACTGGCTGCTGGAGGAACGGCAGGGCGACGGCCCCCGGTTCACCACCACGTACCGCAAGGCGTACGTCGAGGTGACGCTGGACGAGCGGTACGCGCACGACGTCGGCCCGCTGGCGGATCTGGCGGGTCCCGTCGCCGGGACCGTGCCCCCCAGCCTGTGATCCGCCCGCGCCGAGAGGCGCGGTGCGGGCCGGGGGCGGCGGCTCGGGCCGCCGCCCCGGGGGCACGGCCCCGCCGGTCGGGGTCCGTCCGCCCGGACAGGACCTAACGCAGGCCGGTGGAGCGGCTCAGCGCGGCCTGGATGAGGCGGTCGACCAGCTCCGGGTAGCTCACGCCGCTCTCCTGCCACATGCGCGGGTACATCGAGATCGGGGTGAAGCCGGGCATGGTGTTGATCTCGTTGATCACGAACTCGCCCTCGTCGGTGAGGAAGAAGTCCGCGCGCACCAGGCCCTCGCAGGACACGGCCTCGTAGGCGGCGACCGCGAGGCGCTGGACCTCGGCGGTGGCCTCGTCCCCGATCGGCGCCGGGACGATCCCGGAGGCCGAGTCGATGTACTTGGCCTCGAAGTCGTAGAAGTCGTGGTCCGTGACGGGCGGGATCTCGGCGGGCACGCTGGCGCGCGGGCCGTCCTCGAACTCCAGGACGCCGCACTCGATCTCGCGTCCGCGCAGCAGCGACTCGACGAGGATCTTGGGGTCGTGGCGGCGGGCCTCCTCGATGGCCTCGTCCAGGCCGGAGAGGTCGTCGACCTTGGTGATGCCCATCGAGGAGCCGCCGCGTGCGGGCTTCACGAAGAGCGGCCAGCCGTGGGTCGCGGCGAACTCCACGATCCGCTTGCGGGCGGCGGCCGGGTTCTGGTCCCACTCGCGGGGCCGGACGACCTCGTAGGGGCCGACGGGCAGGCCGAAGGAGGTGAAGACCCGCTTCATGTACTCCTTGTCCTGGCCGACGGCGGAGGCGAGGACGCCCGCGCCGACATAGGGGACTCCGGAGAGCTCCAGGAGGCCCTGGAGGGTGCCGTCCTCGCCGTAGGGGCCGTGGAGCATCGGGAAGACCACGTCGACCTCGCCCAGCGCCTTGGGCACGGCGCCGGGCTCCG
Source organism: Streptomyces sp. JL2001 (assembly GCF_050917515.1). Taxonomy (NCBI): domain Bacteria; kingdom Bacillati; phylum Actinomycetota; class Actinomycetes; order Kitasatosporales; family Streptomycetaceae; genus Streptomyces; species Streptomyces sp. JL2001. The sequence continues at coordinate 2,306,863 of NZ_CP169421.1, forward strand.
TGTAGACGACCTCGCGGTTGGCCGGGTCGACGGAGAGGACGACGCCGCCCTGCTCGGACTCGGTGAGGTCGGCGACGCTCGGCAGGGAGCGGTCGGCGATGGCCATCCGCTCGGGGGCGTCGGCGGTCAGCGCCCAGCGGCCGTCGGTGGTGATACCGATGGGCAGCACGTCGTACTTGGTCCGGTCGATGGCGCGCAGGACCGCACCGGCCGTGACGACGGAGATGGCGTGCTCGGAGCTGCGTCCGCCGAAGACGACGGCCACGCGCGGCTTGCGGGGGCTCTGGGTGTTCTCGCTCATATCGCGATGAGCGTACCTTGCGCCTCCGGCGGGCCCGAGGGCCTGGTCCGCCGCGCGCGGGTCGTGTCCCGGAAGGTCCCGGTCCGCCGGTTCGGGCCTGGTCAGCGGCGCTCGGACTTGGCGCTGCGCGACATCAGTTCCTTGAGGGCGACGATGGGCGGCTTGCCCTCGTGGACGATGGAGACGACCGTCTCGGTGATCGGCATGTCGACCCCGTGGCGGCGGGCCAGATCCAGCACGGACTCGCAGGACTTGACGCCCTCGGCGGTCTGCTTGGTCGCGGCGATGGTCTCCTGGAGCGTCATGCCGCGGCCCAGGTTGGTGCCGAAGGTGTGGTTCCGGGACAGCGGCGAGGAGCAGGTGGCGACCAGGTCGCCGAGGCCCGCGAGGCCGGAGAAGGTGAGCGGGTCCGCGCCCATGGCGAGTCCGAGACGGGTGGTCTCGGCGAGGCCGCGGGTGATGAGGGTGGCCTTGGAGTTGTCGCCGAGGCCCATCCCGTCGGCGATGCCGACGGCGAGCCCGATGACGTTCTTGACCGCTCCGCCCAGTTCGCAGCCGACGACGTCGGTATTGGTGTAGGGGCGGAAGTAGGGGGTCATGCAGGCGCTCTGGAGGCGCTGGGCCACGCTCTCGTCGCTGCACGCCACGACGGCGGCGGCGGGCTGGCGGGCCGCGATCTCCTTGGCCAGGTTGGGTCCGGTGAGGACGGCGACGCGGTCGGAGGGGACCTTCGCGACCTCCTCGACGACTTCGCTCATGCGCTTGGCGGTGCCGAGTTCGACGCCCTTCATCAGGGAGACGAGGACGGTGCCGGGGGCCAGCAGGGGCGCCCACTCGGTGAGGTTGCGGCGCAGGGTCTGGGAGGGGACGACGAGGACGGTGAAGTCGGCGTCGCGGGCGGCCTCGGCGGGGTCGGTGGTGGCCCGGACGTTCTCCGGGAGCACGACGCCGGGCAGGTAGTCCGGGTTGGTGCGGGTGGTGTTGACCGCCTCGGCGAGTTCGGGCCGGCGGCCCCACAGGGTCACCTCGCAGCCGGCGTCGGCGAGCACCATCCCGAAGGCGGTCCCCCACGATCCCGTGCCGAAGACTGCTGCCTTGGTCACTTCATCCCTTCCCCTGCGGCCTTGCGCCGCTGTTCCATCCGGGCCTTGCGGTGGTCGTACGGCTCGGCGGGCGCCTTCTCCCCGCGGACGTCCTCCAGGAGCGCGGTGATCGCGGCCATGATGACCTCGGTCGCCTCGCGCAGCACCTCGGGCGTCGCCTCGAGGTCGTAGAAGCGGGAGAGGTCGACGGGCGGGCCGGCCTGCACGATCAGCGTCTTGCGCGGGAACAGGCGGAGCTTGTTCTCCTTGGCGTACGGCGGCATCGCGTGGTTGGCGCCCCACTGGGCGACCGGGATGACGGGGGCCCTGGTGAGCAGCGCGACGCGGGCGGCGCCGGTCTTGCCCGCCATGGGCCACATCTCGGGGTCGCGGGTGAGGGTGCCCTCGGGGTAGAACGCGACGCACTCGCCGCGCTCGATGGCGTCGACGGCGGCCCGGAAGGCGTCCAGGGCGTTGGTGGTCTCGCGGTAGACCGGGATCTGTCCCGTGCCGCGCAGCATCGTGCCGACGAACGAGCCTTTGAAGAGGCCGGCCTTGGCGAGGAATCGCGGGACCCGGCCGGTGTTGTACTGGTAATGCGCGTACGACAGCGGGTCCAGGTACGAGTTGTGGTTGACGGCGGTGATGAATCCGCCGTCCGCCGGAATGTGTTCCGTTCCGCGCCAGTCCCGCTTGAAGAGAACCACCAGCGGCGGTTTAGCGATGACCGCCGCCAGGCGGTACCAGAAGCCGATTCTGCGGCGGGACACTCGGACACCTTCCTCTGGGACTGGGTTTGCAGGGGGTCAAGTGTCGCCCCATGCCCCTGGTCTGTCGAGGACACCGTACGCCTCGGGTTCCCGGTCCCGCCGGGCGCCGGGCCAGCCGCCCGTCGGCCGGCAGCGCCGGGCGCCGGGTCACAATGGCCCCGATGAACACCGATCCGGATGGCGGCTGGTCCCTGGTCGTCCCCCTGAAGCCCCTTGTGCGGGCGAAGAGCAGGCTCGCGGCGGCCGCCGGGGAACGGTTGCGTCCACGGCTGGCGCTGGCGTTCGCGCAGGACACCGTGGCCGCGGCGCTGGAGAGTCCCGGCGTGCGGGATGTGGCGGTCGTCACGGACGATCACGCCGCCGGACTCGCTCTGGCGGCGCTCGGGGCGCGGATCGTGCCCGACGTGCCGGCCGCGGGGCTCAACGCGGCGCTGGCGCACGGGGTGCGGGCGGTGCGCCGGTCGCGCCCGGGGGCCCGGGTCGCGGCGCTGAACGCGGACCTGCCCGCGCTGCGGCCGGCGGAGCTCGGACGGGTCCTGGCGGTGGCCGGGGAATTCCCCCGGGCATTTCTCGCTGATGCGGCCGAAATCGGTACGACATTCCTCTCGGCGGGCTCCGGAGTGGAATTGGCCCCTGCTTTCGGAGGCCCTTCGCGTCGGCGGCATTTGTCGTCCGGGGCCGTGGAAATCCGGCTGGCGGGGGTCGATTCCGTGCGCCGGGACGTGGACACCGGCGAGGATCTGGCGGCGGCGCTCGCGCTGGGTGTCGGTCCGCGGACGGCCGCCCGCTGGGAACGCGCTGCCGGATAGGCTGCTGCCCATGCAGGCGACCGCGTTCACGTACGACCCCGAGACCCGCAGCGGCAGTGTGCTGCTCGACGACGGCACCCCCGTGGAGTTCGGGGCCGACGCCTTCGACGCGGGCGGGCTGCGGCTGCTGCGTCCGGGGCAGCGGGTGCGCATCGAGACGGAGCCGGCGGGCGATTCCGGGCCGCGCATCACGCTGATCACGCTGCAGACTCTCTGAACCGTCGCCGGAAGACCGGCGGAATTCGGCCATCCGGGGAGCGTCCGGCGGTCCGGACGGCCATCGGCGCGATCGGCGCGGCGGGTACGGCCGGCGCGGTCCGGGCGGCGGGGTAGGTACCCGACGGCCGCGGGCGTCTCCGGAACGCGCCGCGGGCCGGGCTCCCCGCGAGGGAGTCCGGCCCGGCGTGTGAGTGGCCCTTGGCCCTGGTGCCGCTTACAGATGCGTTACTTCTTGGCGGCGGTCTTCTTGGCGACGGTCTTGCGCGCCGTGGTCTTCTTGGCGGGCGCCTTCTTCGCCGTGGCCTTCTTCGCCGGCGCGGTCTTCTTGACGACGGTCTTCTTGGCCGTGGTCGTGGTCTTCTTCGCGGGGGTGGCCTTCTTGGCCGTGGTCGCGGTCTTCGCCGTCGTGGTCTTCTTGACGGCGACCTTCTTCGCGGCCGTGGTCTTCTTGACGGCGGTCTTCTTGGCGGGGGTCGCCTTCTTGGCGGCGGCCTTCTTCGCGGTGGTGGCCTTCTTCGCGGCGGCCTTCTTCACGGTCGCGGAAGCGCCGCCGGTGAGGCTGCCCTTGGGCGCCTTCTTGACGGAGACCTCGCCACCCTTGGGCAGCTTCTTCGAGCCGCTGACCAGGTCCTTGAAGCCCTGACCCGCACGGAAGCGCGGAACAGAGGTCTTCTTGACCCGCACCCGCTCCCCCGTCTGCGGGTTGCGCGCGTACCGGGCCGGACGGTCGACCTTCTCGAACGAACCGAAGCCGGTGACCGAGACCCGGTCCCCGCCGACCACGGCACGCACGATCGCGTCCAGCACCGCGTCGACAGCGTCCGCGGCCTGCTGACGGCCGCCGAGCTTGTCGGCAATCGCTTCTACGAGCTGCGCCTTGTTCACGTCTTCCCCTTCGGAGACATTGCCAGAACGAAAGTGTTCAAGCTTTTTCGCACGTTAGGCATGTATATACCGCAAATCAAACACGAAACGGGCTAATCACCCTAGTGCCGCAACGCAGAAGTGCCGTTGCGGAGTTCCTGGTGTCAGTCGCCTTCAGGGAATCGGCCCTCGTCGAGGTCCTTCATCAACCGGTCCAGACGCGTTGCCGCGTCCGCGAGATCGTGCTTCGCCGCCGCCGTCACGACCAGCAGCTTCCGGGACAGCGCCATCCTTACGCCCTCCGGGACTTGCAGTGAGCGCACTCTTGTGTGCGCTTCCTTCAATCGGGCGGCGACTGCCTCGTAGAGCTCGAGTTGGCTGTCGCGTTCCATGCACCGATTGTGCCATCTAGGGCGAGTTGTCGCCCGACGGGGTCTCAACAAGCGACTGCGCCCCCCACCGGACGGTGGGGGGCGCAGTCGTGGAAAAGCGCTGCTCAGGCGGTAATTGTACGGGGCTTGAAGGCCGGCCGTGCCGCCTCGTAGGCCGCGATGTCCGCTTCGTTCTGAAGGGTGAGGCTGATGTCGTCCAGGCCGTTCAGCAGTCGCCAGCGGGCGTTCTCGTCGAGCTCGAAGTCGGCGTCGATCCCGGCCGCGAGGACCTTCCGCTGCTCCAGGTCGACGGTGATCTCCGCGGTGGGGTCGGCCTCGGTCAGCTCCCAGAGCGCGTCCACGACCTTCTGGTCCAGGACCACGGTCAGGAGCCCGTTCTTCAGCGAGTTGCCGCGGAAGATGTCGGCGAACCGGGAGGAGACGACGGTCTTGAAGCCGTAGTTCTGCAGCGCCCAGACGGCGTGCTCACGCGAGGAGCCGGTGCCGAAGTCGGGGCCGGCCACCAGGACCGAGGCGCCCTGCCGCTCGGGGCGGTTGAGCACGAACTCGGAGTCCTTGCGCCAGGCCTCGAACAGGCCGTCCTCGAAGCCGTCGCGGGTGACCTTCTTCAGCCAGTGCGCGGGGATGATCTGGTCGGTGTCGACGTTGCTGCGGCGCAGCGGGACGGCCCGGCCGGTGTGGGTGGTGAAAGCTTCCATGGTTCCTCAGACCCCCGCGGGCGTAGCGACGTCGGACAGATCGGCCGGGGAGGCCAGGTGGCCCAGTACGGCGGTGGCGGCGGCGACCTGGGGCGAGACCAGGTGGGTCCGGCCGCCCTTGCCCTGCCGGCCCTCGAAGTTGCGGTTGGAGGTGGACGCGGAGCGCTCACCGGGTGCCAGCTGGTCGGGGTTCATGCCCAGGCACATCGAGCAGCCCGCGTGCCGCCATTCGGCGCCGGACTCCTTGAAGACCTTGTCCAGGCCCTCCTCGACGGCCTGCAGGGCGACCCGGACCGAGCCGGGGACGACCAGCATGCGGACGCCGTCGGCGACCTTGCGACCGCGCAGCAGGTCGGCGGCGTTGCGCAGGTCCTCGATGCGGCCGTTGGTGCAGGAGCCTACGAAGACGGTGTCGACCCGGATGTCGCGCAGCGGCTGTCCGGCGGTCAACCCCATGTACTCCAGGGCCTTTTCGGCGGCCAGGCGCTCCGAAGCGTCTTCGTACGAAGCCGGGTCGGGGACGTGCGCGGAAAGCGGCGCGCCCTGGCCCGGGTTGGTGCCCCAGGTGACGAACGGCGCCAGGGAGGCGGCGTCGATGACGACCTCGGCGTCGAAGACCGCGTCCTCGTCGGACTTCAGGGTCTTCCAGTACGCGACGGCGGCGTCCCAGTCCTCGCCCTCGGGGGCGTGGGCGCGGCCCTTCAGGTAGGCGAAGGTGGTCTCGTCGGGGGCGATCATGCCCGCGCGGGCGCCGGCCTCGATCGACATGTTGCAGATGGTCATCCGGGCTTCCATCGAGAGCTTCTCGATGGCGGAGCCGCGGTACTCCAGGATGTAGCCCTGGCCGCCGCCGGTGCCGATCTTCGCGATGATCGCCAGGATCAGGTCCTTGGCCGTGACGTCGTCGGGCAGCTCGCCGTCGACGGTGATGGCCATCGTCTTGGGGCGGGCCAGCGGCAGCGTCTGGGTGGCCAGCACGTGCTCGACCTGGCTGGTGCCGATGCCGAACGCCAGCGCGCCGAAGGCGCCGTGGGTGGAGGTGTGGGAGTCTCCGCAGACCACGGTCGTGCCGGGCTGGGTCAGACCCAGCTGCGGGCCGACGACGTGGACGACACCCTGCTCGACGTCGCCCAGCGGGTGCAGCCGTACGCCGAACTCGGCGCAGTTCTTCCGCAGGGTCTCCAACTGCGCGCGGGAGACGGGGTCGGCGATCGGCTTGTCGATGTCGAGGGTCGGGGTGTTGTGGTCCTCGGTGGCGATGGTGAGGTCGAGGCGCCGCACCGGGCGGCCGTTCTGGCGCAGGCCGTCGAACGCCTGGGGGCTGGTCACCTCGTGCAGCAGGTGCAGATCGATGAAGAGGAGGTCGGGCTCGCCCTCGGCGCGCCGGACGACATGGTCGTCCCAGACCTTCTCCGCGAGTGTCCTACCCATCGCTTTCCCTCCGGCCGGCGTGGTGTGCCGGCACTTCTAGAGACATGTGGGCCCACGTCCGTACCCCACGCGCCGGACGCCGGCTGCGGACCCGATTGGTCCGCGGGCCGCACGTACAGGTTCGCAAGTTCCCAGGAAAATTGAACTTGCGTTTCACAGAGTGAGACGCGAATATCGTTGCATGGACAACTCTAGCGGCGTAGGCGTTCTCGACAAGGCAGCCCTTGTCCTGAGCGCCCTGGAGTCCGGTCCGGCCACCCTCGCAGGTCTGGTCGCGGCGACGGGACTCGCACGACCCACGGCACACCGACTCGCCGTGGCACTGGAACACCACCGGATGGTGGCGCGCGACATGCAGGGCCGGTTCATCCTCGGACCGCGCCTGGCGGAGCTCGCCGCCGCGGCCGGTGAGGACCGTCTGCTCGCCACGGCGGGCCCGGTGCTGACGCACCTGCGCGACGTCACCGGCGAGAGCGCCCAGCTCTACCGCCGGCAGGGCGACATGCGCATCTGCGTGGCGGCCGCCGAGCGCCTCTCGGGCCTGCGGGACACCGTGCCGGTCGGCTCCACGCTGACCATGAAGGCCGGCTCCTCCGCGCAGATCCTGATGGCCTGGGAGGAGCCCGAGCGCCTCCACCGCGGTCTCCAGGGTGCCCGGTTCACGGCGACGGCCCTGTCGGGCGTACGGCGCCGCGGCTGGGCCCAGTCGATCGGCGAGCGGGAGCCGGGCGTCGCGTCCGTCTCCGCGCCCGTGCGCGGTCCCTCGAACCGCGTCGTGGCCGCCGTGTCGGTCTCCGGCCCGATCGAGCGCCTGACCCGCCACCCGGGCCGTATGCACGCCCAGGCGGTCATCGACGCCGCCGCCCGCCTCTCCGAGGCACTCCGCCGCACCGGCTGATCCCCCGCTCCTCCGTCCGATCCGGCCCACCGCTCCAACGCCGCAGCGGTGGGCCGGAGTTGTGTGTGCCGTGGCCGGACGACGAAGAAGCCCTCCCCCGAAGGGAAGGGCTTCTCTCGTGGTACCCCCGACCGGATTCGAACCGGCGCTACCGCCTTGAGAGGGCGGCGTGCTAGGCCGCTACACAACGGGGGCCTTGCGGATCAGATCCGCGTTTTGCAGATGAGCTCTGCGAGCTGGCCTACCAGGACTCGAACCTAGAATGACGGTACCAGAAACCGTAGTGTTGCCAATTACACCATAGGCCATGGTGGGTTGAACCAGTACCCCCGACCGGATTCGAACCGGCGCTACCGCCTTGAGAGGGCGGCGTGCTAGGCCGCTACACAACGGGGGCCCTAGCGATCCCATCCGGCACCAGAGTGCCGGATGATGTCACCGCATGATCACCGGGTGCGACCCTGGTGATCCGCAGGATGGATCTGTACCCCCGACCGGATTCGAACCGGCGCTACTGCCTTGAGAGGGCAGCGTGCTAGGCCGCTACACAACGGGGGCTTTGCGGATCAGGATCCGCGTGGTGCAGATGAGCTCTGCGAGCTGGCCTACCAGGACTCGAACCTAGACTAACGGAACCAGAAACCGTCGTGCTGCCAATTACACCATAGGCCACCAAAACTCAATCCCTTGCGGGGATCTTGTTCGGGTTGTGCTCCGTGGGTTTCGGCCTTTCGGCTTGCTCCCCTCGGCGCAGGAAGAACATTACCCGAAGGTGTCCGGCGCTCCAAAACGGGTATCCCCGCCCAGCAGCGGAGGGAGCTGGTGGAGGTCGGTGATGCGGGTCAGCTCCGGCCGCCCGCCGGTCCCCGCCCGGTCCAGCCAGATGCCCAGGAGGCCGGCCTCGACGGCTCCGCGCGCGTCGATGTCGGGCTGGTCGCCGACGTACGCGACCTCGTGCGGCGGCAGGCCCAGGGCGGTGCAGGCGGCGTGGAAGGCCTCGGCGGCCGGCTTGGCGTATCCGAGTTCGGCGGCGCACACCACGGCCTCGAACCGGTCGCGCACACCGAGGACGCGCAGTTTGCGCTCCTGGTTGTGGATGCTCGAGTTCGACAGGACGGCGTGACGGTAGTCACCCGCCAGCAGGTCCAGGACGGGCACGGAGTCGGGGAAGAGCTCCCACGCGGCCTCGTAGTGGGCGAGATAGCGCCCGAACCAGGCGTCGGCCTCGGCCGCGCCCAGATCCTCCCGCCCCAGGAAGTCGCGCACGCGCTCGCGCCGCTGCTCCTGGAAGTCGACGCCGCCGGCCTCGAAGCGCCGCCAGTGGACGACCGTGAGCTCCTGCCACCGGCGGAGGGCCTCGGCGACGGAGCCGAATCCTCCGGACCGCCCCCCGGGCGCCGCGCCGGCGTCCGCGGCCCGGTCACCGGCCGAACTCCCGGACGGGTCCCCGGAGGGGCCCACGGCGAGGCCCTCGGCCGCGAGGTGGTCGCGCATGCCCGCGAGGTCGGCGCGGGCGTAGTCGAAGAGGGTGTCGTCGATGTCCCACAGGACGGCGCGAATGACCATGGACCCACGGTACGTGAGCCTCGACACACCGACGGCTGTCGGGATCGCCCCGCCGGTGTGCGGGCGCGGGCTCCGCACCCGGCCGCACCGCTCCCGCGACGCCGACGAGGCCCGGCTCCCCGCAGGGGACCGGGCCTCGTCGGCGTGTGTGCTCGTTACTGGGCGGCGAGCTTCGCCAGGGCCGCGTCGATACGGGCCAGGGTCTTCTCCCGGCCCAGGATCTCCAGGGACTCGAAGAGCGGCAGGCCGACCGTGCGGCCGGTGACGGCGACGCGGACCGGGGCCTGCGCCTTGCCGAGCTTCAGACCGTGCTCCTCGCCGGCGACCAGGACGGCGTTCTTGAGCGACTCCGGGTCGCTCCAGTCCGCGGCCTGGAGCTTCTCGCGCGCGGTGGTGAGCAGCGCGGCCGGCTCGCCCTTCATCGCCTTGTCCCAGGAGGGCTGGTCGAAGACGGGCTCGGGCAGGAAGAGGAAGTCGACGTTGGCCGTGATGTCCGAGAGGACGGTGACCCGCGTCTGGGCGTAGGGGGCGATGGCCTCCCACGCCGCGCGGTCGAAGTCCTCGGGAGCCCACGCGGCGTGCGGGGCCTGCAGCCACGGCTCGCAGGCCGCCGTGAACGCCTTCTCGTCCAGCATGCGGATGTGGTCGGCGTTGATCGACTCGGCCTTCTTGAGGTCGAAGCGCGCCGGGTTGGCGTTCACGTCGGCGATGTCGAACTTCGCCACCATCTGGTCGATGGTGAAGAGGTCCTGGTCGGCCGAGAAGGACCAGCCGAGCAGGGAGAGGTAGTTCAGCAGGCCCTCGGGGAGGAAGCCGCGCTCCCGGTAGAGGTTGAGGGACGCCTGCGGGTCGCGCTTGGAGAGCTTCTTGTTGCCCTCGCCCATCACGTACGGGAGGTGGCCGAAGGCCGGGATCTCCTTGGCGACGCCCAGCTCGATCAGCGCCTTGTAGAGCGCGATCTGGCGCGGGGTGGAGGACAGCAGGTCCTCGCCACGCAGCACGTGGGTGATCTCCATGAGCGCGTCGTCGACCGGGTTGACCAGGGTGTACAGCGGGGCGCCGTTGGCGCGCACGATGCCGTAGTCCGGGACGTTGTCCGGGGTGAAGGTGAGCTCGCCGCGGACCAGGTCGTGGAAGGTGATCGGCTCGTCCGGCATCTTGAAGCGGACGATGGACTCGCGGCCCTCGGCGCGGTAGCGCTCGATGCGCTCGGCGCTCAGGTTGCGGCACGTGCCGTCGTAGCCCGAGGGCTTGCCGGCCAGGCGGGCCGCGTCGCGACGGGCTTCCAGCTCCACGGCGGTGCAGAAGCAGTGGTAGGCGTACCCGCCGTCGAGCAGCTTCTCCGCGACGTCCCGGTAGATGTCCATCCGCTGCGACTGGCGGTACGGGGCGTGCGGGCCGCCGACCTCGTCCGGTCCCTCGTCCCAGGTGAAGCCGAGCCAGCGCAGCGAGTCGAGCAGCTGCTGGTACGACTCCTCGGAGTCGCGCGCCGCGTCGGTGTCCTCGATGCGGAAGACGAACGTGCCGCCGTGGTGGCGGGCGAACGCCCAGTTGAAGAGGGCGGTGCGGACCAGGCCCACGTGGGGGTTGCCGGTCGGGGAGGGACAGAAACGTACGCGGACGTTCGCGTTAGCCACGCTTGATCACCCTGTTGGTGAGAGTGCCGATGCCTTCGATGGTGACGGCGACCTCGTCGCCGACGTTGAGGGGGCCGACCCCGGCCGGGGTGCCGGTGAGGATGACGTCGCCGGGAAGGAGCGTCATGGCCTCGGTGATGTGGACGACCAGGTCCTCGACGGAGCGGATCATGTCGCTCGTGCGGCCGAGCTGGCGCTGTTCGCCGTTGACCGTGGCCTGGATGGTGAGGTCGCCCGGGTCGAGCTCGGTCTCGACCCAGGGCCCGAGCGGGCAGCTGGTGTCGAAGCCCTTGGCCCGGGCCCACTGCTTCTCGCGCCGCTGGGCGTCGCGGGCGGTGACGTCGTTGGCGCAGGTGTAGCCGAAGACGACGTCCTTGACGCGCTCGCGCGGTACCTCGCGGCACATGCGGCCGATGACCACGGCCAGTTCGGCCTCGTGGTGCAGCTCGTTCGAGAAGGAGGGGTACTCGATGGCGTCGCCGGAGCCGATCACGGAGGTGGTCGGCTTGAAGAAGGCGACCGGGACGTCCGGGACCTCGTTGCCGAGTTCGGCGGCGTGCTCGGCGTAGTTGCGGCCGATGGCCACGACCTTGTTGGGGAGCACGGGAGGCAGGAGCCGTACCTTGCTCAGCGGGACCTTGGTGCCGCTGAGCTCGAAGTCGGTGTACGGGATGCCCTTGATGATGTCGAGGACCAGGCCGCCGGACTCGACGGTTCCCTCGCCCTCGACGGCGCCGAAGGCGACATTGCCGTCGATGGAGAATCTGGCGATGCGCACGAGTGCTGTCGCCCCTCACTTGCTACTGGCTGGAGTCTGACGCTCCAGGCTAACGCGGCGAGGGGCGCCGCCACCGCCTCTTAAAGGGCGGGCTGCGGCGTCGCGGGGGCGGTCATGAGGACCGTGCGACGCGGGTTGGCGGTCTGCGTGGGAAGGTCGACCGCGTGCTCCGGCTGGGCGCCCAGGTCGAGGCGGGCGGCGTCCTCGAGGTGGGCGAGCGTCGTACGGCGGGGGTTGGCCGTGGAGCGGAGCACCATCGTCGTCTTCATCACGGGTGGGAGACCTCTACAGAGTGGGGGCACTTGTAAAACGTCAGGCTAAGCATGCGGCTCCCTTCGAATGCATGGGGAAGGCACCCGTCCGTGTGTGAGTTTGCTCACGGCCTGACGGACAACCCGGACATTACAGGCGGCGTCCGAGTGTCAAACAAACGGACATTACGCCACTGAATGCTCCATTCCGCTCCTGATCATCGCGACTGGGACACTAGGGCCGCGTGGGCCTTTGGGAGTGATACGCCCGATTCCTCCGTGATCATCTTCTACATGGGGTGACACGATGTTCACGGGTTGTTATACCTCTCGTGGCCCGAGACCCAGCCCTTGTTGGAGATCCGGCACTGTGCTGGAATTCCACGCACCGTCGCGGGCTTCAAGCCGGCGCGCAGGGGGCGCAACGCAGCGCCGGGTGAGCGGCGGGAAGGGGGATCTGCGCCGGTCACCGACGACCACCATGGGGTGCATTCCGCACCCCGAGACGCCGACACCGTCCGCTCCGTTCACCCGGAAGGACGCCTGGTCCAGAGGTTGCGACGCTAGTGCAGGGACGTTTCAAGAGGGATGGCAGCGCTGCGGCCGAGCAGGAGCCGCGCGCCGGAACCGACCGCGGTTCCTCGGCCCCGCACACCCAGACCCCTGGGCAGGGCACGGCCGGCGAGGGCGGTGACGCTTCCAAGCGGGGCGGTTCCACCAGCGCGGCCGCGCCGCCGCCGATCAAGACCGAGGTCGACTCCGGCCCCCGAATAGCGCTGCGGAACTGGCGCATCTCGACGCGCCTGGTGGCGCTGCTGACCCTGCCCGTGGTCGCGGCCACCAGCCTCGGCGGCATCCGCATCAGCGAGTCGCTCCAGGACATGGAGCAGCTGGAGCACATGCAGCTGCTGACCAAGATGACCAAGGAGGCCACGGACCTCGCCAAGGCCCTCCAGGAGGAGCGCGACAAGTCCGCCGGTCCCCTGTCCAACGGCCGTTCGCCTAACGACTACCAGGTCGCCCAGCCGCGCGCGGTCACCGACCGGGCCCAGAAGGAGTTCCTGGCGGCCACCGAGGGCATCGGTGACACCGAGGGCGACGAGGCCCTGCAGGGCATCCGCCAGAGCGTCAGCCAGATCACCGCGCAGATCGTCAAGATCAAGGCGATCCGGGGAGAGGCCTACACCCAGGCCTCGCACTCGGTGACGGTCGAGGCGTACAGCCGGCTCATCCGGTCCCTCCTCAGCCTGTCCCAGGACATGGCCCAGGCGACCAGCAACCCGGACATGATCAAGCGCACCCGTGCGCTCGCCGCCTTCTCCTCCGCCAAGGAGTACGCCTCCATCCAGCAGGCGATCATCGCCGCCGGTCTCCCCTCCGGCGACGACAAGCGCGGCAAGCTGGAACCGGGCGACCGTCTCTACGGTGAGGCCGCCCGCGAGAGCGAGGACGTCGAGCTCAAGACCTTCGCGACGATCTACGAGTCGGCCGGCGGCGACGCCAACGAGCTGATCGCACCGCTGACCACCGGCAACCCCTCCATCGAGGCCGCCGACGAGTACGCGGGCCGTGTCCTGCGGAGCTCCACCGGCCTCGACAACATCACCGCCCGCGGTCACCTGAACTTCACCGACGAGTACGGCACGAAGATCACCGCGATGAACACCATCGAGGCCACCCTCCTCGGTGAGATGGAGAGCAAGGCCCGCGAGCTGCGCTCCGAGTCGCAGCGCGAAGCGATCATCAACGGTGCGCTGATCCTCCTCGTGCTCGGTGTCTCCCTCGTCGGCGCCTTCGTCGTGGCCCGGTCCATGATCCGGTCGCTGCGCCGGCTCCAGGACACCGCCACGAAGGTCGCCCAGGAACGTCTGCCCGAGCTCGTCAAGCAGCTCTCCGAGACCGACCCGCAGGACGTCGACACCTCCGTCGAGTCCGTCGGTGTGCACTCCCGGGACGAGATCGGCCAGGTGGCCGCGGCCTTCGACGACGTGCACCGCGAGGCCGTCCGTCTCGCCGCCGAGCAGGCGCTGCTGCGAGGCAACGTCAACGCGATGTTCACCAACCTCTCGCGCCGCTCGCAGGGCCTCATCCAGCGTCAGCTCTCGCTCATCTCCGAGCTGGAGTCCCGCGAGGCCGACCCGGACCAGCTGTCCTCGCTGTTCAAGCTCGACCACCTCGCCACCCGCATGCGCCGTAACGGTGAGAACCTCCTCGTCCTCGCCGGTGAGGAGCCCGGCCGCCGCTGGACCCGTCCGGTCCCGCTGGTCGACGTCCTGCGTGCCGCCGCGTCCGAGGTGGAGCAGTACGAGCGCATCGAACTCGCCGCCGTCCCGGCGACCGAGGTCGCCGGCCGTGTCGTCAACGACCTCGTGCACCTCCTCGCCGAGCTGCTCGAGAACGCCACGTCGTTCTCCTCGCCGCAGACGAAGGTCCGGGTCACCGGTCACGCGCTGCCCGACGGCCGGGTGCTCGTCGAGATCCACGACACCGGCATCGGCCTCTCCCCAGAGGACCTCGCCGCGATCAACGAGCGGCTCGCGTCGCCGCCCACCGTGGACGTCTCGGTCTCGCGCCGCATGGGTCTGTTCGTGGTCGGCCGCCTGTCCCTGCGACACGGCATCCGCATCCAGCTGCGTCCGTCGGACTCCGGCGGCACCACCGCGCTCGTCATGCTCCCCGTCGACGTCGCCCAGGGCGGCAAGAAGCCGGCCCCCAAGCAGGGTGCCGGTGGCCAGGGCGCGATGCCGCAGGGCAACTCCGCCCCCGGCGGCCGGCTCGCCGGCGGCCCGGGTGCGTCCGGTGGTCCCGGCGGCGGTCGTCCGGGGCTCGGCGGTGCGCCGTCCTCCGCGGCCGGCCGGCTCGGTGCCGCGTCGGGCGCCCCGCGCGGCCAGGTCGGCGCGGGCAACGGTCCGCGTGCCGCGCTCCCCGGTCAGAACGGTCCCCAGGGGCCGGGTCAGGGCCAGGGCAACCAGGGTCCGCAGACCGCGCAGCTCCCGAAGGTTCCCCAGGAGCCGCAGCGTCCGGGCATGGGCGGTGCGGGCGGGTTCGCCGGCGGCGCTCAGCGCGCCATCCCGTCCCGTACGGACGTCTGGGGCAACCAGAGCCAGAACCAGCAGGCCCCGCAGGCCCCCCAGCCGCAGCAGGCGCAGCACGCCCCGCAGCAGCAGGGCCAGCAGGGTGCCCACCCCAACCAGGGTGGCTACCCGCGCCCCGAGCTCCCCGGCAACCAGCAGCAGCGACCGCAGTCCACCAGCTGGGGCAACGACCAGGCTCAGCCGGTCCGCCGTCCGCAGCAGGAGATGTCGCCGCTCGACGCGCCGCGTGGGCACGAGGAGCCGGACACCACGGGTCAGTACGCCCGTCCCGGGGCCCCGCAGGGCCCGGGCTCCACGGGTCAGTTCCCGCGGCCGGACTTCAACCAGCAGCAGGCCCCGCAGGGGTACCAGCCCGCACCGCAGGACCCGGCCTCCACCGGGCAGTTCCCGCGGCCGGACTTCAACCAGCAGCAGGGTTACCAGCAGCAGGCCCCGCAGCAGCCGGCTCCGCGTCAGCGTGGCGGCGGCGACTACGGTGCGCCGCGCCCCGCCGGCAACCTGCCGCAGCAGCCCCAGCAGCCGCAGCCCCGGCTCCAGCAGCCGCGTCAGCCCGAGGCCCTGCCTCCGGCGAGCGGTTCCGGCGACGGTCGTACCCCGCTGTACGACACGCTGGAGACCAACTGGTTCCACGGGCAGGCGCAGGGCCAGGCCCCGGGTCAGCCGGACGACGGCCGGGTGCCGGACGCCGAGCGGACGACCCAGAGCCCGGCCGTGCCGCAGCAGCCGGCGCAGCGCCGTCCCGCCGCCCCCCAGGGCGCCGGCGACACGGGTCAGCAGGCCGCCGCCTGGCGGACCTCCCCCAATGACGAGCTGGTGCGCCAGGCCGAGCGGGTGCGCAAGCCCGCGGCCGGCGGTGTCACCACCTCCGGGCTCCCGCGGCGGGTGCCGCGCGCCAACCTCGTACCCGGGACCGCCCAGGAGCAGGCCCACACGGCCGGCCCCCAGGTCTCGCGTGCACCCGACGACGTCCGTGGCCGACTCACCAACCTGCGCCGCGGCATCCAGCAGGGCCGCCAGGCGGGCAACTCCACCACGGGCAGCTTCCACCTCGGCCCCACCCACCAGCAGGAGCGTTAGTTGAGCGCGATGAGCCAGGCGGCGCAGAATCTGAACTGGTTGATCACCAACTTCGTGGACAACACCCCAGGGGTGTCGCACACGGTGGTGGTCTCCGCCGACGGTCTGCTGCTGGCCATGTCCGAAGGATTCCCCCGCGATCGCGCCGACCAGCTGGCGGCGGTCGCATCCGGACTGACCTCGCTGACCGCGGGCGCGTCCCGGATCTTCGAGGGC
This sequence comes from Streptomyces sp. JL2001, assembly GCF_050917515.1. Taxonomy (NCBI): domain Bacteria; kingdom Bacillati; phylum Actinomycetota; class Actinomycetes; order Kitasatosporales; family Streptomycetaceae; genus Streptomyces; species Streptomyces sp. JL2001. Next base: position 2,322,947 of record NZ_CP169421.1, read on the forward strand.
GGTTCCGTGGCCCAGACGGTCGTGGAGATGGAACGCGGGTTCCTCTTCCTGATGTCCGTCTCCGACGGTTCCTCCCTGGCCGTGCTCTCCCACCCGGAGTGCGACATCGGCCTCGTGGGCTACGAGATGACCCTGCTGGTCGACCGGGCCGGCAGTGTCCTCACCCCGGACCTCCGCGCCGAGCTCCAGGGAAGCCTGCTCCACTAGACACACACAAAACGGCAAGGCGGTGCGCCCCTCCGTACCGCCTTGTCCCACACCCCGTCCGGCCGCCCCCATCCGGCCCCCCACCGGCCCCATCAGACGGCAGACCTCTTGCTGTCACGCCCGGAGGATTCATGACCCCGCCCCCCGCCTCTCACGATCCGTACGGCGCCTCACTCGACGAGTCGTACGGGCATGAAGGCGACCAGCCGCTGGTACGTCCTTATGCGATGACCGGCGGCCGGACCAGGCCGCGGTACCAACTCGCCATCGAGGCGCTGGTCAGCACCACCGCCGACCCGGCGCACCTCGCCACGCTGCTTCCCGAGCACCAGCGGATCTGCCACCTGTGCCGCGAGGTGAAGTCGGTGGCGGAGGTGTCGGCACTGCTGTCGATGCCGCTGGGGGTGGCCCGGATCCTCGTCGCCGACCTGGCGGAAGCGGGCATGGTGGCGATTCACCAGCCGGGCAACGGAGAGGCCGGCGGCACGCCGGATGTGACACTGCTGGAAAGGGTGCTCAGTGGACTTCGCAAGCTCTAGCGGGGGTGCCGGCTCTCCGAGCCGGTCGACCACCAGCGCGAAGATCGTGGTGGCGGGTGGCTTCGGCGTGGGCAAGACCACGTTCGTCGGCGCCGTCTCGGAGATCAACCCGCTGCGTACCGAGGCGGTGATGACCTCGGCGTCGGCCGGGATCGACGACCTCACGCACACCGGCGGCAAGACGACGACGACCGTCGCCATGGACTTCGGCCGTATCACCCTGGACCAGGACCTGATCCTGTACCTCTTCGGTACGCCCGGTCAGGACCGCTTCTGGTTCATGTGGGACGACCTGGTCCGCGGCGCCATCGGCGCCGTCGTCCTGGTCGACACGCGCCGGCTCGCGGACTGCTTCCCGGCCGTCGACTACTTCGAGAACTCCGGCCTGCCGTTCGTCATCGCCCTCAACGGCTTCGACGGACACCAGCCCTACCAGCCCGAGGAAGTCCGCGAGGCCCTGCAGATCGGCCCGGACACCCCGATCATCGTCACCGATGCACGCCACCGCGCGGACGCCAAGAGCGCCCTCATCACGCTGGTGGAGCATGCGCTGATGGCACGACTCAAGTAGGCGGACGTCTACGGCAGTTGTCGTAGGCCCCTGCTGGGGGCGGCCTGTGTCCTTTGACACGGTCCGCCCCCGCCCTTCATAACGTTTCGAATGAGAATTGGGCGGTCCCGGACACCCGACGCATCCGCGCGGTGCCACTGCGCTCACATGAGCCCCGCCATTTGGCGGGGCTCGCTCTTTATGCCCGATTTATCTGCGGCCTGGACCACTGAAAACCGTCCCTTCCGGCTGTTTGGTAGGGACACCGTTCACGTGCTGCAATTCATGAACTCCCGAGTAGTACGGCCCTGAACGAAACACCGGCACAACGTAGGTGCCGACGCCGAGAGGTTGTTGGTCGAGTGAGGCGAAGCAAGGAAGGCTCCGCGGAGCAGCAGGCGCGAGGCAACTTCACGCCGGCACGCACGGCGGCGCCGCCCGTCGAGGTACCCGCGACGCCCCAGGCCGCGAGCGGCACGGGCAGTTCCAGCAGGTTGTCCCCGCGTAACTGGCGGGTGCCCACGAAGCTGAACGCGATCCTCCTCATACCCGTGCTGGTCGGCCTCGTCATGGGCGGCTTCCAGGTGAAGGGGTCGATCGACACCTGGCAGGAGGCGCAGAACGCCGAGAAGACGGCGCTGATCGTGCGCGCCGCCTCGGAGTACGGCCAGGCCCTCCTCAACGAGCGTGACCTGACCGCGGCGCCCCTGCTGACGGCCAGGACGGCCGAGGACCGGCAGAGCGACGCCGTCGCGCAGGCCTACGCCGCCACCGACGAGGCGAAGGTCAAGTTCGACGAGGCCGTCAAGAACATGCCCGAGGGCGAGGGCATGGAGCGCCGCCTGGGCCTCTTCCGCACGGCGGAGCCCAAGCTGAAGGACCTGCGCAAGGTCGCGTACTCCAAGTCGCTCGACCCGGTGTTCACCCAGACCCGGTACACCGACGTCCAGCACTACCTGATGGAGTTCTCCAACGAGCTCGGTCTGGGCACCGGCAACATCACCAGCTACGGCCGGACGGTCTACGCCATCCAGCTCGCCAAGGCGGCCGAGTCGCTCCAGCGCTCGATCGGCATGCAGCTCCTGGTGCGGCCCAGCGAGGACCCCAAGATCTTCGCCGCGCAGTCGGTGGCGTTCAACTCGTACAACTACCTGGAGCAGATCGCTCTCGGCGAGTACCAGTCCGGCGGCACCCAGGCCGACGTCGACCGCCTCAAGCAGGTCATGACGCAGAAGGCCACCGAGGGCGCCAAGCGGCTCACCGAGGCGCAGCTCAGCCCGCCGGTGAAGGGCGACCCGCCGTCGGTCTACGCGGGCCTGACGGACGCGATCGGCTCGGCCAAGGACGCCGACGCGATCAAGGACCTGCGCAAGGACGACGTCACCCCCGAGACCTGGATGGGTGCGGCCACGGCGAAGTTCGACGGCTACACCGAGGTCGAGAAGGAGCTCGTCGACAAGGCCGTGGCCGAGGCCGCCGAAATCTCCGACGACGCCAAGACGGACGCGTTCGTCAACGGTGGCATCGTCGTCATCGCGCTCCTCGCCGCCTTCATCGTGGCCGGCATCATGGCCCGCCAGATGAGCCGCTCGATGCAGCAGCTGCGCACCGCCGCCTTCGGCATCGCCGAGCAGCGTCTGCCGATGCTGGTCGACCAGCTGTCGCGTACCGAGCCCGGCCGCGTCGACACCCGGGTCCAGCCGATCCCCATCGACACCCAGGACGAGATCGGCGAAGTCGCCCGCGCCTTCGACCAGGTCCACCGCGAGGCCGTCCGGCTCGCCGCCGAGCAGGCCATGCTCCGGGGCAACGTCAACGCGATCTTCACCAACCTGTCGCGGCGCAACCAGTCGCTGATCGAGGGCCAGCTGACCCTGATCACCGACCTGGAGAACAACGAGGCCGACCCGGACCAGCTGGAGAACCTCTTCCGCCTGGACCACCTGGCCACCCGTATGCGCCGCAACGGCGAGAACCTCCTGGTCCTCGCCGGCGAGGAGCCCGGCCGCCGCTGGGACCAGCCGGTCCCGCTGGTCGACGTCATGCGCGCCGCCTCCTCCGAGGTGGAGCAGTACGAGCGCATCGAGCTGGCCGGTGTCCCGGAGGCCGAGATCCACGGCCAGGCCGTGACCGACCTCGTGCACCTGCTCGCCGAGCTCCTGGAGAACGCCACCACGTTCTCCTCCCCGCAGACCAAGGTCCGCGTGACCGCGACCCGGCTGCCCGACGGCCGCGTGATGGTCGAGATCCACGACAAGGGCATCGGTCTCACGGCCGAGGACTTCGCGGACATCAACCACAAGCTGGCCAACCCGCCGACCGTGGACGCCGCCGTCTCGCAGCGCATGGGCCTGTTCGTGGTCGGCCGACTGGCCGACCGGCACGGCGTCCGGGTCCAGCTCCGCCCCTCGGGCGAGCAGGCGGGCACGACCTCGCTGGTCATGCTCCCGGACGCGATCACCCACGGTGGTGGTGGCGAGTCGCTGCCCGAGAACGACTTCACGGTCTCCCAGATCATCCCGCAGCAGGGCCAGAACGCCTTCGACCCCAGCCCGCAGCAGCCGATGCGGACCGCGGCGGAGCTCGGCTTCGACGACTCCCGCTACGAGCAGCCGGGCGAGGAGCGCCAGCTCGACCCGGTGAACCGCTCGCTCCAGCGCGAGGAGCGCCGGGCGGCCCTGGAGGCCCAGGCACAGGGTGGCGAACGCCCGCTGTTCCGGGACGAGCTCGACCCGTCGCAGCAGGGCTACGTACAGCAGGAGCACGAGCAGGGCTACGCTCCCGAGCAGGAGTACGTACAGGAGTACGCATCCGACTTCGGGCACGCTCCGGAGCACGCCGGGTACGACGGCGGGCCGGCCCAGGACGGTGGCTACGGCCAGTCCACGCAGGGCTACGACGGGTACGGCCAGCCTTCCGGCGGCTACCCCGAGCCCACCTATGCGGAAGCCGCGTACCAGGGTCAGGACCAGGGCCAGGCGCAGTACGGCAACTCCTACGACCCGCAGGCCCAGCAGGGCGAGTGGGCTGGTCAGGGTGCGTACCAGGGTGAGTACGGTCAGCAGTACGGAGCAGAAACGGAATCTGCCCCGAGCGCTCCCGAACAGGCTCCTGAGCGCGTAGGCTTCGACCGTCCGGGTTCGACCCCGAACCCGACCCCGGATGCCCCGCACGCGCTGACCGACGCCGGTCTGCCGCGCCGTGGCGGCAACGCCGCGCAGGTGCCCCAGGCCGCGCAGCAGCAGCCGCCCGCACGGGCGGCCCAGCAGAACGAAGCCGCCGGTACCGACGACTGGCGCTCGGCCAACGACGAGCGCTGGGAGCGGGCCGAGAAGCTCCGCGAGCCGAAGGCGGGCGGGGTCACCCCCTCCGGTCTTCCTCGACGGGTCCCCAAGGCCAATCTGGTCGAGGGAACGGCGGAGCAGACCCCGCAGGGCGGCCCACAGGTCTCCCGCGCCCCCGAGGACGTGCGGGGCAGGTTGAGCAACCTGCGCCGTGGCGTTCAGCAGGGACGCAACGCGGGAACGGACACGAACGGATCGGGCCTCGGCCCGGGCAGTACCTACAACCAGGAGCGTTAGTGTGAGCATGAGCCAGGCGGCGCAGAATCTGAACTGGTTGATCACCAACTTCGTGGACAACACCCCTGGGGTGTCCCACACTGTGGTGGTCTCCGCCGACGGACTCCTGCTGGCGATGTCCGAGGGCTTCCCCCGGGACCGAGCCGACCAGCTGGCGGCCGTCGCCTCCGGACTGACCTCGCTGACCGCGGGCGCGTCCCGGATCTTCGAGGGCGGTGCGGTCAACCAGACCGTCGTGGAGATGGAGCGCGGCTTCCTCTTCATCATGTCGATCTCGGACGGCTCCTCGCTGGCCGTGCTCTCGCACCCGGAGGCGGACATCGGCCTCGTGGGCTACGAGATGGCGTTGCTGGTGGACCGCGCGGGCAGTGTTCTGACACCTGACCTCCGTGCGGAGCTTCAGGGAAGTCTTCTCAACTAACAGACAGACAGTGCGTTTCGCGCCACCGCACCGTAAGGTGCGGTGGCGCGGTTCCACAGGGACATGGACCGCGAGGCAGTCGGAGGAGGAGACGTGGGAACACCCCCGGGCGGAAGTCCGTTCAATGGTTTTGGTGGTCAGCAGCCGCACGGTGATGCCGGACAGAACCACTTCAACTTTCCTTCCGCGCCCAGCAGACAGGGTGTACAGCAGCCCTATCAGCAGCCCCAGGCCCAGCCGTCGCCCGTGGGCGCGCCCGGCGCCTCCCGCGGTGCGGGCGGTTCGGGTACGCACAACCCGCTGGTGCGTCCCTACGCGATGACCGGCGGCCGTACCCGGCCGCGCTACCAGCTCGCCATCGAGGCGCTGGTCAGTACGACGGCCGATCCGGCCCGGTTGCAGGGGCAGTTGCCCGAGCACCAGCGGATCTGCCGACTGTGCTTCGAGATCAAGTCGGTCGCCGAGATCTCGGCACTTCTCTCCATTCCCCTCGGCGTTGCCCGGATCCTCGTCGCCGACCTGGCGGAGGCCGGACTTGTCGCCATCCACCAGCCCGGCGGCGACGAAGCCGCCGGCGGTCAGCCAGACGTGACACTGCTCGAAAGGGTGCTCAGTGGACTTCGCAAGCTCTAGCGGCGGCGCGGCCCGTTCAACCACCAGCGCGAAGATCGTGGTGGCGGGTGGCTTCGGCGTGGGCAAGACCACGTTCGTCGGCGCCGTCTCGGAGATCAACCCGCTGCGTACCGAGGCCGTGATGACGTCTGCGTCCGCGGGCATCGACGACCTCACGCACACCGGCGACAAGACGACGACGACCGTCGCCATGGACTTCGGCCGTATCACCCTGGACCAGGACCTGATCCTGTACCTCTTCGGTACGCCCGGTCAGGACCGCTTCTGGTTCATGTGGGACGACCTGGTACGCGGCGCCATCGGCGCCGTCGTCCTGGTCGACACCCGCCGCCTCGCCGACTGCTTCCCGGCCGTCGACTACTTCGAGAACTCCGGCCTGCCGTTCGTCATCGCCCTCAACGGCTTCGACGGACACCAGCCCTACCAGCCCGAGGAAGTCCGCGAGGCCCTCCAGATCGGCCCGGACACCCCGATCATCACCACCGACGCCCGCCACCGCGCGGACGCCAAGAGCGCCCTCATCACGCTGGTGGAGCACGCCCTGATGGCACGTCTGCGGTAACCGTCCCCCCGGGTTCCGCGAGAGGCCCCCGCAGCCGTCCGGCTGCGGGGGCCTTCGCGTGTCCCGGCCGGTCGGCGCCGGCGGGCGCGTCCGGTGGGGGCGGGCCGGGGCGGCGGGGCGCCGCGGCGGATGTCCGGCATGCCGAAGGCCCCCGTCTCCCGGAGCGGGAGGCGGGGGCCTTCGGGTCTGCGCTGTCTCTGCGCTGTCAGCCCTGCCAGGAGTGGGAGGGGCGGAAGCCCGACTGGCGCTCCAGGCGGCGCCAGCCGGCCGTGGAGCGGGCGTGGGAGGACGTCTCGGCGGGCTGGGAGGCCGCCCGGGCGAGCAGCACCGCGGTGATCGCGGCGAGCTCCTCGGGGTCGGCGTGGCCCTTCTCGACGCGGAGAAGGTTGGCAGGCGTGGTCACGTCAGTGGCTCCTCTTACTGAGGCGGGTTGCCGTGCTTGCGGGACGGCAGGTCGGCGTGCTTGGTGCGGAGCATGGCGAGAGACCTGATCAGGACCTCACGCGTCTCGGCGGGGTCGATGACGTCGTCGACCAGACCGCGCTCCGCGGCGTAGTACGGGTGCATCAGCTCGGCCTTGTACTCCTTGACCATGCGGGCCCGCATGGCCTCGGAGTCCTCGGCCTCGGCGATCTGCTTGCGGAAGATGACGTTGGCGGCACCTTCGGCGCCCATCACCGCGATTTCGTTGGTGGGCCAGGCGTACGTCAGGTCGGCGCCGATGGACTGGGAGTCCATCACGATGTATGCGCCGCCGTACGCCTTGCGCAGGATCAGCGAGATCCGGGGCACGGTCGCGTTGCAGTACGCGTAGAGCAGCTTCGCGCCGTGGCGGATGATTCCACCGTGCTCCTGGTCGACGCCCGGAAGGAAGCCGGGGACGTCCAGAAGGGTGATGATCGGGATGTTGAAAGCATCGCACATCTGGACGAAGCGGGCGGCCTTCTCGGACGCCTCGATGTCCAGGACGCCGGCCAGCGACTGGGGCTGGTTGGCGACGATGCCGACGACCTGGCCGTCCAGCCGGGCCAGGGCGCAGATGATGTTGCGGGCCCAGCGCTCGTGGATCTCCAGGTAGTCGCCCTCGTCGACGAGCTCCTCGATGACCTTGTGCATGTCGTACGGACGGTTGCCGTCGGCCGGCACCAGGTCGAGCAGGACGTCCCCGCGGCGGTCCGCCGGGTCCTCCGAGGCGACGGTCGGCGGGTTCTCGCGGTTGTTCTGCGGCAGCATCGACAGGAGGTAGCGCACCTCGGCGATGCAGGTCTCCTCGTCGTCGTAGGCGAAGTGCGCGACGCCGCTGGTCTCGGCGTGCACGTCCGCGCCGCCCAGGCCGTTCTGGGTGATCTCCTCACCGGTGACCGCCTTGACGACGTCCGGTCCGGTGATGAACATCTGCGAGGTCTCGCGGACCATGAACACGAAGTCCGTGAGGGCGGGGCTGTAGGCGGCGCCGCCGGCGCACGGGCCGAGCATGACCGAGATCTGCGGGATGACGCCCGAGGCGCGGGTGTTGCGCTGGAAGATGCCGCCGTAGCCGGCGAGCGCCGAGACGCCCTCCTGGATACGGGCGCCGGCGCCGTCGTTCAGCGAGACGAGCGGGGCGCCGGCCGCGATGGCCATGTCCATGATCTTGTGGATCTTGGTGGCGTGGGCCTCGCCCAGCGCGCCTCCGAAGATCCGGAAGTCGTGCGCGTAGACGAAGACCGTGCGGCCCTCGACCGTGCCCCAGCCGGTGATGACACCGTCGGTGTACGGCTTGCGGGCCTCCAGGCCGAAGCCGGTGGCGCGGTGCCGGCGCAGCTGCTCGACCTCGTTGAAGGAACCAGGGTCGAGCAGCAGCTCGATGCGCTCGCGAGCGGTCAGCTTGCCCTTGGCGTGCTGGGCCTCGGTCGCCCGGTCGCTCGGCCCGCGGCGCGCCTCCTCACGGAGGGCGTGCAGTTCGGCAACGCGGCCACGGGCGTCGGTCGGCTCGCTCGGGATCTGGTCCACAACGGTCATGTACCGACCCTACGAAGTCGACCAAGGAAATCCCGCCGTCGACTCCGTACAGTCTCCCGCGCCGATTCCTGGTGGGGCTGGACAGAACCATGCCCCCACCCGGCCGAGTCGACAGCCAGACACCCCTGGCGTTTGTAGGATCCTTATACAAGCAGCGTGCACTGGTGGGTGGCTCCCGCGACACCCGGCGTGATCGTCAGCCGCAGGGACCGCCCGGTGGACCGGACCGACACCGAGGGGTCGTGGCCGATCACCCGGCGGGCCGGCCCGTCCCAGACGACCTCGAAGGGCTGCCCGGTGCGGGGCGGCTCGGAGATCCGGAGGTCGAGGACCGATCGGCGCCGGCGCGCCAGCACGCTCGCGGGGGCGGTGACCGTCAGGCGCCCCACGGTACCGGCCCGCCAGAAGTTGGCGGCCGTCAGCCCCAGGGAGGGGACGGCGATCGCCTGCCGGTCCGCGGTGTTGTCCAGGACCGTCAGCCAGCGGCTGTCGGCCGCCCGTGCGGCCAGGGTGCGGCGGGAGGCCCCGGGCATCAGCAGGTACGCGTACGAGGCGTCGACCGGGTCCGTGCCGTGGTCCAGCCAGAGCGTCTGGTAGCCGCGGGTGCGGCGCTCGGTGGAGCTGGTGGTGTTGATGTCGCTCCAGGCGCCGGTCCGTTCCTCGCGCAGGGTGCGCAGTCCGGCCGTGCCCTCGGGAAGGACCCAGCCGCCGTGGCCCTCCAGGTGCGCCCACCGGTCGCCGGTGGTGAGGGGCTGGGCGCGGTCCTCGACGAGGAGGCGGTTGTCGACGACGGTCTCCACCGGGACACCGTCGGCGGCGGTGATGCCGGCCCCGAGGCAGATGACCGTGTCGGCGGCGCAGAACCAGGACTTGCGGGCCTCCAGGGTGGAGCCGAGCCCCTTGACGTGCTGCCCGACGGCGGCGAACTCGCCGTCGGTGGCTCCGCCGACCCACTGCACGGCGGGCCGGTGCGCGCCCCACTCGCCGCCCGCGCGGTCGGCGAGCCGCCGGGTGGAGACGGTCGTGCCGGGCAGGCGGTAGGGGTCGACGGTGGGCCAGAACCAGTCGGTGTACTGGGCGTCGGACCCGGCGCCCGGGCCCCACCAGTAGAGCATCCCGGCCCCGGTGTGCCAGCCGCGCGGGTTCTCGCCGTTGCCGCACTCGTAGGAGGAGACGCGCTCCGAGGCCATGGAGATGTTGGCGGCCCAGCCGGGCCGGCGGTGCACGGCGCGGTCCATGGCGGCGAAGAGGGTGTGGCCGGTGGGTTCGGGAGCGGCCGGGACGGGTGCGGCGGCGACCGCGTGGAGCCGGGCGAGGTCGGCGACGCCGAACTGGCGGGCCGTGAGGACGGGGGCGACGGTGTCCCGTTCGATCCAGCCCTTCACGCGCGCGTGCCACCGGTCCCGTTCGGCGGCGCTCGCCCCGCCGGCCAGCAGGGCGATCGCGGCGATCAGGCCCTGGCCGTGGAAGTGGTCGGAGCGCATGATCCGCCGCTCGTCGCTCTTCAGGTAACCGCGGCTGACGGCACGGCCGTTGACGCTGTCCATCATCAGGCCGTTGTAGATCAGGGGCGCGTAGGCCTTCTCGACGCTGTCGAGGATGATCTGGCGGTTCGGGTCGGTGACGGCCCACGTGGAGCCGGCGAGCAGGGTGAAGAGCCGGCCGAGTCCGTCGAGCATGACCTGCCCGTACGTGCCCGAGTAGGCGACCCAGGTGTGCTGGATGAAGGAGCCGTCGGCGTACAGGCCGTCCCCGCGGGTGACGTAGGGGAAGACGGGCGAGAGCGCGTCGCGGGCCAGGGCGGTCTTGGCGGGGGCGGCGCCGAGGATGCCGCGGAGCGCGACCGAGCGGCAGAGGTCGACGCGGTTGGCGCCGGTCGAGGTGCCGCTGTAGTCGGTGAGCACGGCGTCGGGGATGAAGTGGTCGACGGCGGCGCAGGCGGCCTCGATCCGTTCGGCGCCGAGGTGGGGGTGGAGGACCGCGACGATGTCCATGAGCAGCCGGGGGCTGCCGATCTGCCACTCCCACCAGTTGCCGTAGCGGACGGTGGCGGCGTGGTAGATCCGGGCGGAGAGGTGGTCCAGGCCGCGGACGATGTCCGCGAGGAGCCCCGTGTCGCCGGTGAGACCCGTACCGGGCTGGGCGTACGCCTGCGTCATGGTCCACAGGCGGCTGTACGACTGGGTGATGCCCGACGGCGGGTCGAAGGAGTAGCCCGGCCACAGGGAGGTGTCCGTCGGGGCCATCGAGGCGCGGAAGGTGCGGGCGAGGGCGCCGGTCTCGGCGAGGCGGGTGGCGTACGGCTCGGCGCCGGCGTCGAAGCCGGAGCCGAGCTGGATGCCGACCCAGCGCTGCCGCAGCGTCTCGGACTCCTCGGCGAGCGAGGCCGGCTCGGCGGCGCGGGCGGGGAGGGGGACCGCGAGGGTGGCGGCGGTGGCGGAGGCGGTGAGGAGGAAGGTACGTCGGGACCAGGCGGGGACGGGCACGGGGAGCCTCCCGGGGGAAGTGGTGTAGACCGGTTGCGGCCGGTCTAACACCGGCACTCCGACGCAATCAATGAGCACCGCACGGCGGGGGGAAGCGCTTTCCGCCAACTCCCGCCCCGCCGCGTCCTGCTCAGCCGGAGCAGTGGAAGCGCGCGTTCCCCCAGTCCGCGTGGTCGTTGCCGTTCCCGTCGCCGCCGTCGCCGACGACCAGGTCGACGTAGGAGGCCCCGGTGACGTCGGCCGTGAGCGACCAGGCCGGGTCGGTGGCCCTGAGGACCGGTGACTTCACCTTCTCCGCGCCGTCGGCGAGGACGCTGAACTGCACGGTGCCGCGGGTGGACTGGACGTCGTCCACGCCGACCTCGGCGGTGAAGGACCGGCAGGAACCGCCCAGGTAGTAGCGCACCGTGGCCGGGGCGTGGGTGCCGAGCCCCTTGGCGTAGGCCACTCCCCCGATCCGCAGCGGGCCGCCGTCGCCGCTGCCGGTCTCGCCGTTGGACAGGTCGCGCTCGACCGGCCCCCAGCCGTTGGCCGACGACGTCCAGTCCAGGTCGCTCGCCCAGCTGTCGGTGGTGGGCGGCGGGGGCAGCGTGCGGACGGTGGTGGTCGCGGTCAGCTTCCGGGCCTGGCCGCCGACGGTGTACGTGACCGTGGCGTCGAGCGGGTAGCCGCGGTAGGCGGCGTCGACGGGCGGGGTGACCTTCCAGGTGGCGGTGGCCTCGGCCCCCGCCGCGACCGTTCCGACGGCGACCGGGGCGGCCGGCTCGGCGGTCCAGCCGGCGGGGAGCACGAGGGTCGCGGTGACGGCGTCGACCGCGCTCGCCTCGTCGTTGCCGAAGGTGGCGGTGACCTCGTTGGCGCGGCCCGGCTCCAGGGTGTCCGGCGCGGCGATGCCGAGGGTGCCGCAGGCGGCCCGCTCGGGGGCGGGGCCCAGGTCGGTGACCGTGAAGCCGTCGAGGACGAAGTCGGCGCCGTCGGGTGCGTCGCCGCGCTTGCGCAGACCGGTCCAGGTGTCGCCGCAGCCGGCGGTCACCGTCTGGGTGAAGTGGGCGGTGGTGCGCTGCTGCCCGATCGGGGTCCGGCGGGTCTCGACGGACGGCCCGTCGCCCCGGGTGCGGTCGTAGCCGGTGACCCACTCGTAGGCGCCGGCGTGGCTCGACTGGTAGTCGTACTCCACCCGGTAGGAGTGCCCGTCCTCCATCGGGACGGTCCAGGGCGCGGTCCGGTAGACCAGGCCGCTGTTCTCGTCGTGCGACTTCAGCGACTCGGCGCCGTCGACGACGTCGTCGACGAGCTTTCCGTTCCAGCCCGCCCGGGTGTACGGGGCGTGCAGCTGGGCGATGTGGGTGCGCGGGTCGGTCGTGCCGCCGGCGTCGCCCTTGAGGAACGGCCCCCAGCCCTGGTCGACGGCCTCGAAGTCCTCGTGGACGACGGCTCCGGGCCTGGCCGCGGGGGCACCGGCGACGATCCGGACGTCGTCGATCCGGACGGCGGCGGCGCTGCCGGCCGCCGCCTCGATCCGCAGCGCCGCCGTCCCGCCGCCCGGGGCGGTGAAGGTGACCTTGGCCCGCTGGAGCCGGGTGCCGTTCCAGTCGGAGGCGGCGACCCGGTCCTCGAGGGCGGACCGGGCGACGGTGACGGACCCGCCGCCGATCGACAGCGTGGTCGGCCGGGTCTTCCCGGGCTCGACCTCGACGAGGACGGAGGCCGTGTACCGCTTGCCGGGGACGAGTCCGGTGACCTGCTGGCGGACCGAGGCGGCGGCGGCGCCGGTGAGCCGGGCGCTGTTGCGGCCCTGGCCGTCGGTGTCGCGGGCGACCGTGCCGGTGGTGGTCCAGGCCGAGAGCCGGGCGTCGTTGAACCCGGGGTCCTGGACCGGGGTGCCCTCGCCCCAGCGCGGGTCGCGCGGCTCGGGGGCGCGGTCGGGGTAGAGGACGTAGGGCTGTCCGGCGGCCGCGTCGAGGGTGATCCGCCCGTCCACGGGCCGGACGGTCCCGGTCTTCACACGGCCGTTGTCGGTCAGCCGGTAGACGGTGTACGAGCCGGTGCCGGCGACGGCCCAACTGCTGCTGCCACCCGCCTTGTTGTAGTGGTAGAGCTTCTTGCCGCCGTCCCACGGCAGAAGGTAGGACTCGCCGTCCAGGACCTTGCGGCCGTGGTCGTAGAAGGTGCGGCGGCCGTTCTCGACGGTGCCGCGGACCTCGCCGGTGAAGGTGATGTCGTTGCCGTTCCAGCGGGTGATGCGCTGCTGCTGGAGGTACTTGGCGGGCAGGTTCTTCTGCCAGACGTTCGCGGTGAAGCGGTTCCAGTCGGTCTCGCCGGTCCAGCCCTCGAAGTCCACCAGGGCGGTCTGGCCGAGGACCGGGTGGGCGTTCCAGACGTCCTTCTCGCCGTTGCGGACGAAGCGGACGATCTGCGAGTTGAGGCCCTTGTTGGTGGCGCCGCCGTAGTCCAGGTCGTTGGCCCAGTGGGACCACAGGGAGGCCCGCTCGAACTTCTCCGACCACTCGGTGGCGACGTTCCAGCCCTGGGCCTGGACGGCCTGGACGGTCTTGTCGGCGATCCAGCCGTGGGTGTAGTAGACGTCGATGTAGAGCATCGACAGGTTCGGGTCGGTCTCGTCGCGCAGCTGCTGGAAGCGGCGGGCGAGGTCACCGCTGTTGATGTCCCGGCGCTGGTCGATGTAGTAGCTCTGGTTGAGCCAGTTCCAGCCCGGCTTGGTCTTGTCGACGAGGGTCTCGCTGAAGTTCCTCGCCTCGGGGTAGGCCTCGGTGGCGTTGACGTGGACGCCGAAGCCCGCGCCCCACTTCCTCCCCTCCTTCAGCAGCTTGTTGAGGTCGGCGAGGCCGCCGGCGCGCTTGTTGTAGTTGCCGCCGTAGTCGGGGTGGGCGGAGTCGTGGCCCTCCGAGCCGTACCCCTTGAGGAGGGCGAACTGGCCGAGGCCGTCGGTGGCGAGCGAGATCCGCTTGACGTCGTCGAGGGTGCGCAGGAAGGGGTGGGTGGCGTTGCTGGCGAAGTTGAACGGGATGTGGGCGATCACCCGGTCGGGGGTGGCGTCGCTGCCGGGGGCCTTGATCCCGATGCCGCGGAAGGCGATGGCGCCGTCCTGCCAGTCGGTCCGTCCGTCGGCGTTGGCGTCGGGGGTGACGACGACCTTGGCCCAGGGCAGGCCGGCACCGCTCTCGGGCCGCGGGGCACCCTCGCCGCGGTAGGTCCACTGGCCGGACCAGACGCCGACGCGGGTCTCGGTGCCGTTCCTGCGGGCCTGGTGCCAGAAGCGGGCTCCGTCGCGGGCGGAGGCGCCGGCGGGCTTGTCGTAGCTGGAGTTGGACTCGACGGCGGCGGCGAGGGAACCCGTGTTGACCAGGGCGTAGCTGGCCCCGACGGGGTTCGCCTCGGGGGCGGTGGTGTCGGTGACCGCCGCGAAGACGTCGGCGGTCCGGGTGGAGTCGGGGTCGAGGCGGGTGAAGGCGGTCTGCGCGCCGCCGTCGGCCGATCCGACGGAGACCAGGTCGTGGCCGGGTATGTCGAGGGTCCCGACACGGAAGGCGGCGGTGTCGCGGACCGCGGTGACCTTGAAGGTGGTCGTCCGGTCGGCGACGCCGAGACTCGCGTCGATCTCGACCCCGGGCAGGTCGGGGAAGGTCAGGGTGTACGCGGCGGCGGCCGCGGTCACGACCGGGGCGCCCTGGACGCGGACGGGGTACGCCGTGCCGTTGAGGACGACCTGTGCCACCGGGGCCGTGCTGCCGAGCAGGCGGGCACCGGTCGCCCTGTCCGTGTACGACAGGACCCGCGGGAAGTCCTCGGCGACGGCGACGGACAGCCGGTCGGAGCCGATGACCAGGGCGGCCCCGGCGGCGGCCTCCGCGGCCACCGGCGCCGCCGCCGGTTCGGCGAGCGCGGGCCCGGACAGGGCGAACACGGCGGATGAAGCGGCGGCGAGAGCGCAGGCCGCACGGACTCTTCGCGACTTGGGGAGGGACATGGGGACTAGTTGGCCCGGGCGGCACGGGACCGTCAACGAGATCGCGGCACGGCGGCCCCGGCAGTCCAAGAACCGCCGTCGCTTAGTCCAAGTCCGGCCGCGGGAGGCGGGTCGCCGCCCGGGATCGCGGGGCGCCGGACCGGACGGACGGCCGGTGGTTCCGCGGTCCGGGACCGGGGGGACGGCCGGTCCGGGACCAGGCGGTCAGGCGGTCCGGGACGGGGAAGCGGAAAGAAATCCAGAATATGTTGAACTTTGAACGGAATGGGTCTACAGTCAATCTCGTTGAAGGTTCAACCGAACCGAACACAAGTGCCGCCTCCCCCGCGCACCGTCCCCAAGGAGCACGTCATGGGCATCTTCAACCGCAAGAACGACACCGCCGCCACCGCCACCGCCGTCGCCACCCTCCCCGTCGACCCGGCCCTGGCCGCGCTGACCGGCGACTACACCATCGACCCGGCCCACAGCAGCATCGGCTTCACGGTCCGCCACGCGATGGTCACCAACGTGCGCGGCTCCTTCGGCGAGCACCAGGGCACGC
The DNA here is from genome assembly GCF_050917515.1 of Streptomyces sp. JL2001. Taxonomy (NCBI): domain Bacteria; kingdom Bacillati; phylum Actinomycetota; class Actinomycetes; order Kitasatosporales; family Streptomycetaceae; genus Streptomyces; species Streptomyces sp. JL2001. The sequence goes on from NZ_CP169421.1 coordinate 2,338,459, forward strand.
TGTCGCTGGACGGCTCGAACCCGGGCGCCTCCGCCGCCTCGATCGACGTCACGATCGCCTCCATCGACACGGGCATCGCCGACCGCGACGGCCACCTGAAGAGCGGCGACTTCTTCGACGCCGAGCAGTTCCCGCTGATGAGCTTCCGCTCCACCGAGGCGGCGCAGCTGGGCGGCGACAAGTACCGCGTCACCGGCGACCTGACCATCAAGGACGTCACCCGCCCGCTCTCGATCGACCTGGAGTTCAACGGCACGGCCACGGACGTCTACGGCAACGAGCGCGTCGGCTTCGAGGGCTCGGCCGAGATCCTGCGCTCCGACTGGGGCCTGACCTGGAACGCGGCCCTGGAGACCGGCGGCGTGATGGTCAGCGACAAGGTGAAGCTGAACTTCGACATCTCCGCGATCAAGAACGCCGCCTGAGCCACGCGCCCCCGCGAGGGGGCCGAGTACCCGAGCGCGCCCGCCCTCCGCAGCAGCGGAAGGGCGGGCGCTCGGCGTTCCGCCGGCCGGTCCGTCCCGGCACCCGGCCCACCCGGGCACGGCAGGGCTCCCCCGCCGCGCGAGCCGGGGCGTTGTCAGTGGCGTTGGCTAAGGGCTGTCCCGTAATCCGCGGTGGGTTGGCGCACGGCGTCGGATGCGGTGCATCGCCAGGCGGAGGGCCGCTCTCATACTGGGCGTATTCGGGCGATCCGACAACGCAGCGTGGGGGCACCCCCAGCCGAAGGCTGGGGGAGGGCCGTAGCCGGCGTCGTGCGCCCGCCGGGGATTACGGGACAGCCCTTAGCGTCCGCGCCATGGAATTCCGTATCGACAGCAGTGCGTTGACCGAAGCCGTGGCCTGGGCGTCCCGCGTCCTGCCCGCCCGTTCGCCCGTACCCGTGCTGGGCGGGCTGCTCCTGGAGGCGGCGGACGGTGGGCTGAGGATCTCCGGCCGGGACTACGAGGCCTCGGCCCGCATCGAGCTGGCGGCGGACACCGAACGGGACGGCCGGGCCCTGGCCCTGGACGCCGGCTCGATCGGTTTCGAGAGCGCGCGCACCCGCACCACCACCCGCCTGCTCGACGGGCGCCTCCCCCGCCACGACATGCTCTTCGCGCTCGGGGAGCACGCGGTCGCCGAGACGGCCCTGGCGCCGCTGACGGAGGCGGTGGGCCGGGTCGCGGTGGTCGCCGAGGGCGACAGCCCGGTCCAGCTCCGCTTCACCGAGGACGCCGTCCACCTCCGGGCGGGGTGCGAGGACGACGTGGCCTCCCAGCGCCTGCCGGCCGTCCTGGAGGGCGGCGCGGAGTCCCTGACGGTCGCCGTCAACCCCGGGTACCTGCTGGACGCGCTGCACTCCTTCGCCTCGGACTCCGTCCGCTTCCGGCTCCTCGGCCCGGGACAGCGCGCCCTGCTCACCGACGCGTCGGGCACCGCCCACCGGCACCTGCTGATGTCGGTCCGGGCGCCGCTGCTCTGAGCGGCACGGGCCGCGGCCGGGACGATCCCCGGCCGCGGCCCGGTGCCGGCGTCAGAACCCGCCGCCGCCGTCGAAGCCGCCGCCACCGCCGAAGTCGCCGCCGCCGCCGAAATCACCCGACCCGAAGTCGCCGGAGCTGAAGTCGCCGCCCGAGAAGTCACCGCCCTGGAAGTCGCCTCCGCCGTACTCGGAGGCGTAGGCCGGGGTGGCGAGCATCGAGCCGAGCATCGTGCCGACGAGGAGGCCGGGGAGCATACCGCCGAAGTAGCCGCCCGCCCAGGGGCCGTAGGCCGGGCCCGCCTCCCAGTACGGGCGGCGGACGCCGTCGGCTTCGACGGTGCGGGTCATCGGGTCCCGGCCGTCGTCCAGGCGGGCCGCGTCGGCGGCGCAGACCGGGACTTCACGGGTGGCGCCGCCGGCCGGGGTCCAGACGCGGTCCTCGGTCGAGGGGCCGTGGCGCGGGTCGAAGAAGCACGGGGACCGGCGTTCGGGCAGGGGGCGGTCCTCCCGCCGTGCGGCCAGGACGGCCAGCGAGAACCGGCCGTCCTCCAGCTGCTCGGTCACCGGCCGGACGTCGTGCGGGCGGGTGGCGGAGCCCATCAGGGACTTGGCCTTGTCGTAGGCGTCGAGGGCGCGTTCGTAGTCGCCGCGCATGGCGTCGTCGGCGCCGGGCTCGGCCGGGTGGAAGTCCAGGTGCTCCAGCTCCTCGCCGAAGGCGGTGATGTCCTCGTCGACGACCACCCGGAGCTTGTCGAGGGCCGCGCGCTCCTCGGCCTCCTTGCGGAGGCGGTTGCGCCGGGTGATCGCGTAGGCGCCGGCGCCGCCCGCGACGACGACCGCGCCGAGGGTGATCAGCCCGCCGACCGGGACGCCGTCACTCGTGCCGCCGACGCCGCTCCAGGAGGCCGGGGCGGAGCCGCGCATGGTCGGCAGGGCCTGGTCGACGAAGTTGTTCAGCTCGGTGACGGCGTCCACGCCGGGCTGGCGCACCGACGTGACGAGGTTGTCGACGGCGGCGCGGGACATGACCGCGCGGTCGGCGCCGGCGTCGAAGCCGTCGCCGAGGCGAACCGCGTAGAGGCCGGTGACGCCGGTCTCGGTGCGCAGGTTCCGCAGCAGGTTGTCGGCGGGGAACTGGTTGTTCGCGGGAAGGACCGCCACGAACAGCGCCTTGTCCGCGTCCTTGATCTTCCGGGCGAGGGCGTCCGCCTGCGCCGCGGACATCTGGTCCGCCGCGCCGGGGTCGACGTAGACCGGGCCCTGCTTCAGCGCGTCGGCGGCGTCGGGGATCCCCGTGGCCCTGGCCCCCGCGGTCGGGGCCAGGACCAGGAGCAGGAGCATGAGCAGCCCGCCGACGGCCGACAGCATGGGAATCCTCGTCCTCATATCACCTGGATTACCCCTAAAGAGGCATATTCAGACCTGCTGACCGGACAGTGTGCGGTCAGCGCGCGACGGCCCTGGTGGTGAGACCCCATCCGTACGGGAACTGCGGGTCGTAGCCGCGGTCGCCGGCGTTCAGGGGCAGCTGTTCGGCGGAGCGCGGCCAGGTCAGCGGCAGGCGCCCGGAGAAGGCCCGCCGGCCGTAGAGCACGTCGGCGACGCCGTCGCCCTCGCTGCCCGGCAGCCAGGAGGCGACCAGCGCGTCGATCTCCCCGAGCCGGTCCCCGAGGAGCTGCGGACGTCCGGAGACGACCAGCACCGCGCACCGCATCGCCGCGCAGACCCGGTCGACGGCCTTCCCGTCGTCCTCGGACAGCTCCAGGTCGTGGCCGTTGACGCCGACGTCGCCGACCCCCTCCGCGTACGGCGTCTCGCCGACGACGACCACCCCCACGTCGTGCCCGGCGGTCGGCGCCGAGGCGTCCTGGGAGTAGGTGACCCGCGCCCGCGGATCCGCCCTGCGGATGCCGTCCAGGATGGTGGTGCCCTGGATCGCCCGGCCGCCGGCGCCCTGCCAGCCGACGGTCCAGCCGCCCGCCTGGTGGGCGAGGTCGTCGGCGTTGGAGCCGGCGACGTACACCCGCTGCCCGGTCCGCAGCGGCAGCAGGCTCCCGCCGTTCTTCAGGAGGACCTGCGAGCGGGCGACGGCCTCCCGGGCCGCGGCACGGTGCTCGGCGGAGCCGATCCCGGCCAGGTGCGTGGTGTCGGCGTACGGCTTCTCGAAGAGCCCGAGCCGGAACTTCTGCTCCAGTACCCGGCCGACGGCGTCGTCGATCCGGGCGGTCGGGATCCGGCCGGCGGCGACCTCGTCGGCGACGATCCGGCCGAACTCCTTGTACGTGAGCGGGGCCATGTTCATGTCGATGCCGGCGTTGACCGCGTCCCGTACGTCGCTGACGGCGTCCCCCGGCATCTGGTCGACGGCCTCCCAGTCGCTGACGACGATGCCCCGGAACCCGAGTTCGCTCTTCAGCAGGCCGCTGATCATCTCGCCGTGCGAGTGCATCTTCACCGGTCCGCCGCGCTCCCCGGTCAGTTCGAGCGAGGAGAAGGAGGGCATGACCGAGCCCGCGCCGAGACCGATCGCCTGCCGGAACGGGGCGACGTGCACGGCCTCCAGCTCCCCCCGGTCGATCCGGGTGACGCCCTGGTCGATGAGGTACGGCGGCCGGCCGGAGCCGTAGGCGGTGCCGCCGTCGCCGACGAAGTGCTTGGCGGTGGCGAGCACCTTGTCGTTGCGGGCGAGGTCCCGGCCGTCGGCGGCGCCCTGGAGCCCCCGGACGGCGACCGCCAGCGAGGCGACGAGCTCCGGGTCCTCCCCGAAGGACTCGTAGGTGCGGCCCCAGCGCACGTCGCGCACGACGCACACGCAGGGCGCGAAGTTCCAGGCGATCCCGGTGGCCCGCACCTCCTCGGCGGTGATCGCGGCGAGTCGCTCGACGAGCGCGGGGTCCCGGGCGGCGCCGAGCCCGATGTTGTGCGGCATGACCGTGGCGCCCCGCACGAAGGAGTGTCCGTGCACGGCGTCGGTGGCCAGGAGCAGCGGGATCTGCAGCCGGGTGGCGCGCGCGTACCACTGGTAGGTGTCGGTGACCTTCCGCCAGGCCGCCGGCGGCTGCGCCGGTGAGCCCGCCGCCTCCGCCTCGTAGGTCACCGAGCCCAGGGCGTAGGAGGTGATGTCCTCGTGGGCGGCGAGGGTGTTGCGGCCGGCCTGGGTCATCTGGCCCGCCTTCTCGGCGAGCGTCATCCGCCCGAGGAGGTCGGCGACCCGCTCGCGGACGGGGAGTCCAGGGTCGAGGTACGGCAGCCCGTGCGCGTCGACGACGACCAGCGGGTCGCGTTCGGGACCCGCGGCCCCGGTGACGTCGAGGGTGACCGGGACGGTCTCGGCGACCTCGGGGGTGCGGTCGCGGACGGTGGCGACCTCGACGGTCCGTGCGGCTCCGGGCCGGCTGCCCGCGGGGAAGGTGACCGTGCCGGAGGACGCCCGGTAGTCCCGTCCGGGCCATGCGGTTCCCGGGCGGGTGACGGCGCCCGGCGCACCCGCCGCTCCGCCGCGCGCCGCCGGGCCGGGGCCGGTGGCGCGAACGGACGCGGAGGTCGTCCACCGGACCGTCACCGGATGCTCCAGGGGGCGGGCCGAGTCGACGGTGAGGCGGACGCGGGCCGTGCCCCCCTCGGCCACCGTGGTGACCGGGGAGGCGGTGACGCGCACCGGGTCCGGGGGCCGTGCGGTCGCGGGCCCGGCGGCTGTCGCTGTCGCGGTGAGGCATCCGGTGAGCACGGCGCCGGCCGCGACGGCCGCCGCCGTGCGCGTCCGCGCCGCACAGAAGGTATGACCAGTCATACCGGACATGCTGGGGTGTACCGGTCCCGGAGAACCGGTACGACGCGCGGCTACTCGGCCGGGTCGATGCCCACCCGCAGCAGTCCGTAGGTGAAGGCGTCCTCCAGGGCCTGCCAGGACGCGGCGATCACGTTCTCGCCGACGCCGACGGTCGACCACTCGCCGTTGCCGTCGCTGGTGGTGATCAGGACCCGGGTCGTGGACTCGGTGCCGTGGCGCCCCTCCAGGATGCGGACCTTGTAGTCCACCAGCTCGAACTTGGCGAGCTGCGGGTAGATCCGCTCCAGGCCGACCCGCATCGCCCGGTCGAGGGCGTTGACGGGGCCGTTGCCCTCGGCGGTGGCGACGATCCGCTCGCCCTTGGCCCAGAGCTTCACGGTGGCCTCGTTGGCGTGGGTGCCGTCGGGTCGGTCCTCGACGATCGCGCGCCAGGACTCCGTGCGGAAGTAGCGGCGGGCCCGGCCCTCCGCCTCCTCGCGGAGGAGCAGTTCGAAGGAGGCGTCCGCGGCCTCGTAGGTGTAGCCCTGGAGTTCGCGCTCCTTGACCCGCTCGACCACCCGGCCGACGAGCTCGCGGTCGCCGCCGAGGTCGACGCCCAGCTCCTTGCCCTTGAGCTCGATGGAGGCGCGTCCGGCCATGTCGGAGACGAGCATCCGCATGGTGTTGCCGACCTGCTCGGGGTCGATGTGCTGGTACAGGTCGGGGTCGACCTTGATGGCGGAGGCGTGCAGTCCGGCCTTGTGGGCGAAGGCGGAGACGCCCACGTAGGGCTGGTGGGTGGAGGGCGTCAGGTTGACGACCTCGGCGATGGCGTGGGAGATCCGGGTCATCTCGGCGAGCGCGCCCGGGGGCAGGACCGTCTTGCCGTACTTGAGCTCCAGGGCCGCGACGACCGGGAAGAGGTTGGCGTTGCCGACCCGCTCGCCGTAGCCGTTGGCGGTGCACTGGACGTGCGTGGCGCCGGCGTCGACGGCGGCCAGGGTGTTGGCGACGGCGCAGCCGGTGTCGTCCTGGGCGTGGATGCCGAGGCGGGCGCCGGTGTCGGCGATGACGGTGGCGACGACGGCCTGGATCTGGGCCGGGAGCATGCCGCCGTTGGTGTCGCAGAGGATGACGACGTCGGCGCCGGACTCGTGGGCCGCGCGGACGACGGCCTTCGCGTACTGCGGGTTGGCCTTGTAGCCGTCGAAGAAGTGCTCGCAGTCGACGAAGACCCGGCGCCCCTGGGAGCGCAGGTGCGCGACGGTGTCGCGGACCATCTCCAGGTTCTCGTCCAGGGTGGTCCGCAGGGCGAGTTCGACGTGCCGGTCGTGGGACTTGGCGACGAGCGTGATCACCGGGGCGCCGGAGTCGAGGAGGGCCTTGACCTGCGGGTCGTCGGCGGCGCTGCCTCCGGCCCGGCGGGTCGCGCCGAAGGCGACGAGCTGTGCGTGCCGGAAGTCGATCTCCTGGCGGGCACGCGCGAAGAACTCCGTGTCACGCGGGTTGGCGCCGGGCCAACCGCCCTCGATGAAGCCCACGCCGAACTCGTCGAGGTGCCGCGCGATGGTCAGCTTGTCCGCGACGGTGAGGTTGATGCCCTCGCGCTGCGCCCCGTCGCGCAGCGTGGTGTCGAAGACATGGAAGCTGTCGTCGGGACGCGGGCTCGCGTCGGTCTCCGTGGTCATGACTGTGATGGCTCCTGTCGGATGTGGCTCCGGAAGGTATGGATCCACTTGCCCCCATTTTTCACGCGCCGTCCGTCTCCGGCGACGGTGGGGCCGGAAAACGAAAAAACCCCTCGCGGGTGCGAGAGGTCTGCGCGCGGGTCTGGGGCACGGTGTCCACTGCCGCGGGGATCGAGCCACGGGTCAGCGGTCACTGCGGACCGGCGCGCTGCTGCCGATAATCATGGTGGGAGCGAGCACGCCCGCAGTCTCCCACATCGACCCCGTCCCGTGGACACGGATCTCACGATGCGGTCAGGTCGCTGGACGGCCGGGCGGACCGGGCCCGCGCGACGAGGCGCGGGGCCGTGCCGGCGCGGTCCCCCGGCCCCCGGGAGACCGCGTGCCGGCGGCGTCTCAGCGCGTGGCGGCCGGGGTCTCCGCCCGGTCGCGCGGGAGAACCGGCGCGTCGGTACGGCCGACCCGGCCCAGGTCGATGTCGCGGGTCTCGCGCATCGTCAGGTAGACGATCAGCGAGACGGCCGCGCAGCCCGCCACGTACCAGGAGTAGCCGGACTCGATCCCCGCGTCCTTGAACCACAGCGCCACGTACTCCGCGGTGCCGCCGAAGAGCGCGTTGGCGACGGCGTACGGCAGGGCCACCCCCAGGGCGCGGATGCCGGTCGGGAAGAGCTCCGCCTTCACGCACGCGTTGATCGAGGTGTAGCCGGTGACGACGACCAGCGCGAGGAGGGAGAGACCCAGCGCGGGCCAGAACGAGCCGGCGTGCCGGAGCATCGTCATGATCGGCACGGTGAGCAGTGTGGAGCCGACCGCGAAGGTGATCAGCAGCGGGCGGCGGCCGATCCGGTCGGACAGCCGTCCCGCGAGCGGCTGGAGGCAGGCGAAGACGATCAGCGCGCAGAACGAGACCAGGGTCGCGGTCTGCTTGGGCAGCCCGGCGGAGTTGGAGAGGTACTTCGTCAGGTAGGTGGTGTACGTGTAGTACGCCACGGTGCCGCCCATGGTGAGGGCGACGACGAGGAACGCCTCGCGCCGGTGGGCCCAGAGCGCCTTGATCGTGCCCTTCTCGTCGCCGGCGACGCCCTCGTCGGCGGACTCCTCGTAGACGTCGGTCTCCAGCATGTTGCGCCGCAGGTAGAAGACGACGGCCGCGCCGAGCGCCCCGATGACGAAGGGAATGCGCCAGCCCCAGCTGTGCAGGGCCTCGGCGGACATCGTGCGCTGCAGCACGATCTGCAGGCCGAGCCCGACGACCTGCCCCGCGGTCATCGACACGTACTGGAAGCTGGAGGCGAAGCCGCGGTGCTCCGGGGCGGACGCCTCGGTGAGGTACGTGGCGCTGGCCGCGTACTCGCCGCCGACCGACAGGCCCTGGAGCAGCCGGGCCACGAGGAGGACGGCCGCGCCGCCGTAGCCGGCGACCGAGTAGGTGGGGGCGACGGCGATCAGGACGGCCGACGCGGACATCAGCGTCACGGTGAGGGTGAGCGCCGCCTTGCGGCCCTTGCGGTCACCGACCCGGCCGAGCAGCCAGCCGCCGACGGGCCGCATGAAGAACCCGACGGCGAAGATGCCGGCCGTGTTCATGAGCTTGGCGGTGTCGTTCCCTTCGGGGAAGAACGCCCCCGCGAAGTAGGTCGCGAAACTCGCGTACACGAACCAGTCGAACCACTCGACCATGTTGCCGGCCGAGCCGACCCAGATCTTCTTCCAGTGCTCTCGTCCCATGGACCGGAACCGTGCCGGACGACACGGACGGGCAACAAGGGTGTAGCGCGCAACGATCGGGAGTACTTACGTGCCTTACGGTCGCACCAGCAGACTCTGTTCGACGAACTCCCGTACGTGTTCCAGGACTTGCTCGCGCCCGAAGCCGGGGATGCCGACCGCCACGTGGACGCTGAAGCCGTCGAGCAGGGCCCGCATCCGGGCGGCGAAGCGGTCGGGGTCCACGGCCCGGAACTCACCGCGGGAGATGCCCTCGGCGAGGAGCGCCACCAGGTCGCGGTGCCAGGCCCCCTCGATGGCGGCCTGCCGGGCGCGGGCGTCGTCGCCGGCTCCCTGGTACCGGTTCCAGACCTCCAGCCAGAGCGTCCAGTGCGGATCGCGCGGGCCGTCGGGCACGTACACGTCGACGTACCCGTCCAGCCGTTCGCGGGCGGTACCCGGCCGGGACAGCAGCGCGCTGCGTTCGGCGCCGAGGCGCCCCTCGCTCCACTCCAGGGTCTGCAGCAGCAGCTCGTCCTTGGTGCGGAAGTAGTAGAGGAGGTGCCCGCTGCTCATGCCGACCTCGCGCCCGAGCCCGGCCATGGTCAGCCCGTCGAGTCCGCGCGCGGCGATGGTGTCCATGGCGGCGGCGAGGACGTCCTCGCGAGGCGGGGCGGCCTGGTTGCGGCGGCGGGAGCCTGCGGGCGGGCTGGTGCGGGTCACTCGTACGTTCTACCTCATGCCCCGTCCGGCCCCACGGCCGAAGGCCTCACCAGGGACGGCGGGCGCGCTCGGGGGCGTCGTGCCGATCGGGCCGGGTCCGGCCGCGTGACCGACGCCGCCCCGGAGGGCGGGCCGCCGCCCACCGCCCCGTCACAGCAGGTCCAGCACGGCCCCGAGGGCGTCCGGCCGGCGGTCCGCGGGCAGGTGGTCGACGAAGTGGACCGAGCAGCCCAGCGCCGCCGCGCCGCCGTCGGCGACGCGGTCGTCGCCCACCATGAGGACGTCGGCGGGCGCCCGGCCGAGCGCCTCGCAGGCCGCCGCGAACAGCGCGGGATCGGGCTTCTGCACCCCGTGCTCGAAGGACAGCACGTACGCGTCGATCAGCGGGTCCACCCCGTGGTCACGGAAGAGCGGGCGCAGGTCCCAGCCGATGTTGCTGACGACGGCGACGGGCACGCCCCGTCGGCGCAGCCCGTCGAGAGTGGCCACGGTGTCCGGGTAGGGCCGCCAGGCCGCGGGTTCGAGGTGCCGGTCGTACAGCGCGTCGGCGAGCCCCGGAGCGGGCAGCCCGGCCTCCCGGGCGAGGGCGGTGTACGCGGCGCGGTGCTGCCCCGCGCTCAGGTCCCGCGCACGCCACAGCGGCTCCAGCGCGGCCGGCAGGGCGCGTGGCGAGGCCCCGCCCGGCAGGGCGCCCGCTTCCTCCAGCCGCCCTGCCAGGGCGAGGAGTTCGGTCTCCGGCAGGTCGATCCCGGAGTCGGTCACGACGGCGCGCAGCCACTCCTCGGTCGGCTCGACGCGGAAGAGGGTCCCGGAGAAGTCGAACATGACGCCCTTGATCATGAGGCCGATCCTGGCCCTGCCCCGGAGCGCGCGCAAGACCGTCCCCGGTCGCCGCCCGCTCGGCGGCGACCGCGGACGGAACCGGGATCAGACCTTCGGCTGCTGCTGGGTGATGCAGTGGATGCCGCCGCCGCCCGCGAAGACGGTGCGCGCGTCCACCAGCGTCACGGTCCGCTCGGGGAAGAGCCGGCGGAAGATGCCCGCGGCGATCTCGTCGTTCGGGTCGTCGAAACCGCACAGCACCACGCCGCCGTTGCACAGGTAGTGGTTGATGTACGAGTAGTCGACCCAGTCGCCCTCCTCGTCCTTGAGGACGGTCGGGGCCGGGACCTCGACGACCTCCAGGGCGCGGCCCTTCGCGTCCGTCTGGCGGCGGAGGATGTCCACGTACGTCCGCGAGCGCTCGTGGTCGGGGTGCGCCGGGTCCTGCTGGCTGTGGACGACCACGACGCCCGGCGCCGCGAAGGCGGCGACGATGTCGACGTGCCCCTGCGTGCCGTACAGGCCGTAGTCGCCGGCCAGGCCGTGCGGGAGCCAGATGGCCTTCGTGGTCCCGAGCCTGGCGTGGATCTCGGCCTCGACCTGCTCGCGGGTCCACTCCGGGTTGCGCCCGGCGCCGAGCTGGACCGTGTCGGTCAGCAGGACCGTGCCCTCGCCGTCGACGTGGATCGCGCCGCCCTCGTTCACCAGGGGGCTGCTCAGCACCGGCACGCCCACCAGGTCCGCCACCTGACGGGCGATCTTGGAGTCGTGCTCCCAGCGGGCCCAGTCCTGCGCGCCCCAGCCGTTGAACACCCAGTCCACGGCGGCGAGCTCGGAGCCGTCCACCACGAAGGTGGGGCCGATGTCCCGCATCCAGGCGTCGTCGAGCTCGCGTTCCACCAGTTCGACGTCCGGCCCGAGCAGCGCACGGGCGGACTCGGCGCCGCCCTGCCCGACCACCATCGTCACCGGCTCGAAGCGGCGCACGGCACGGGCCACCGCCGCCCACGCGGCGCGGGCCTCGGCGAGTTCCTCCTCGTCGGTGAAGGTGGGGTTGGGGCCCGGCCAGGCCATCCACGTGCGCTCGTGCGGGGCCCACTCGGGCGGCATACGGAAAGTCATGGTTCGGGTCCTAGAGGAAGTAGAGGCGGTTGAGGGAGACGGACTCGGCGGGTTCGGATCGGATCGGCTCACCGTCGAGGGACACGAGGCCGGTCCGGTCGTCGACGCCCACGTCGCCGACGCGGGAGTTGAGGAGCAGGTTCCGGGGGCCGATGCCCCGGGTGCCGCGGACGGCGACCCGGCGGCGGCGGGTGGGCATGGCGTCCGAGCCGAGGTCGACGGCGGCCTGGGCGACGAAGGCGACGGAGATGTCCGCGGGGGTGGCGCCGTGGGCGCCGAACAGGGGGCCGAGGACGAGGGGTTCGCAGGTGTCGGTGGCGGCGTTGGGATCACCCGTCACGCCCCACGCGGGGAAGCCGTTCTTGATGACCATCTGGGGCTTGGCGCCGAAGTACTGCGGGCGCCAGAGCACGATGTCGGCCATCTTGCCGACCTCCAGGGAGCCGATCTCGTGCGCGAGGCCGTGGGCGATCGCCGGGTTGATGGTGAGCTTGGCGATGTAGCGCAGGACGCGCGCGTTGTCGTCGTGCGCGCCGTCGCCCTCCAGGGGGCCGAGTTCCGCCTTCATCTTCCCGGCCATGGCGAAGGTCCGGCGTACGGTCTCGCCGGCCCTTCCCATGCCCTGGGCGTCCGAGGACGTGATGCCGATCGCGCCCAGGTCGTGCAGGACGTCCTCCGCCCCCATCGTCCCGGCCCGGATCCGGTCGCGCGCCATCGCGGCGTCGCCGGGCAGGTCGGTCTTCAGGTCGTGGACGGAGACGATCATCCCGTAGTGCTCGGCGACCGCGTCGCGGCCGAAGGGCAGGGTGGGGTTGGTGGAGGAGCCGATGACGTTCGGCACGCCGGCCATCTTCAGCACGTTCGGCACGTGGCCGCCGCCGCAGCCCTCGATGTGGAAGGCGTGGATCGTCCGGCCCTCCAGCACCCGCAGGGTGTCCTCCACCGACAGGCACTCGTTCAGGCCGTCGCTGTGCAGCGCGACCTGGACGTCGTGCTCCTCGGCCACCCGCAGCGCGGTGTCCAGGGCCCGGGTGTGCGCGCCCATGTCCTCGTGGACCTTGAAACCGGACGCCCCGCCCTCGGCCAGCGCCTCGACCAGCGGGGCCGGATCCGAGGACGAACCCCGTGCCAGGAAGCCGATGTTGACCGGCCACGCGTCGAAGGCGCCGAAAGCGTGCTTGAGGGCCCACGGGGAGTTGACGCCGACGCCCCAGACGGGCCCGAACTCCTGGCCGATGACCGTGGTGACGCCGCTCGCCAGCGACGCCTCCATGATCCGCGGCGAGAGCAGGTGGACATGGGTGTCGACGGCTCCGGCGGTGGCGATCAGGCCCTCGCCGGACACGATCGAGGTGCCGGTGCCGACGACGACGTCGACCCCGTCGAGGGTGTCGGCGTTGCCGGCCCGTCCGACGGCGTGGATCCGGCCCTCGCGGATGCCGATCGACACCTTGCGGATGCCCTGCACCGCGTCGATCACCAGCACGTTGCTGATCACCACGTCGCAGGTCTCGCGGACGGCCGCCGCCTTCAGGTGCAGACCGTCGCGGGCGGTCTTGCCGAAGCCCGCGAGGAACTCGTCCCCGGGCTTCTGCGAGTCCGACTCGACCCGGACGACGAGCCCGGAGTCTCCCAGGACGACCCGGTCGCCGGCGCGGGGGCCGTGCACCGACGCGTACTCGTAGGGGTCCATCACTCGCCCTCCTTCGGGGCCTCGGTGCCCAGGTAGCCGCAGGCGGCCGCCCTGCGCAGCGCCTCCTCCTTCGCGCCCGGCGCGTCCAGCGGACCGTCGACCAGACCGGCGAAACCGATCGCGACGCGGGCACCGCCGATCGGCACGAGACCGACCTCGGCCACGCCACCCGGATCGAACCGGAACGACGAACCCGCCGGCACCGCCAGCCGCATGCCGTAGGCCGCCGCACGGTCGAAGTCCAGACGCGGATTGGCCTCGAAGAAGTGGAAGTGCGAGGTGACGCTGACCGGGACGGTCGCGGTGTTGCGGACCGTCAGCGTCAGGGCGGGCGGCCGCTCCGCCTCGGTGGGCGCCGGGAGGAGGGCGCCCGGGGCGGCCTCCCCCAGCGATCCCCCGCCGATCGGGTCGGAGACGACCGCGAGCCGCGAGCCGTCGTCGAAGACGGCCTCGACGTGCACCTCGGTGACGACGTCGGCGACGCCCGGCAGGACGTCGTCCGGACCGAGGACGGACCGGGCCGCGGCGATCGCCTCGGCGAGCCGCCGGCCGTCGCGGGCCGCCTCGCAGACGGTGTCCGCGATCAGCGCGGTCGCCTCGGGGACGTTGAGCCGCAGGCCCCGCGCCCGCCTGGCCCGGGCGAGCTCGGCGGCGCCGAAGAGCAGCAGCCGGTCACGTTCGGTGGGGGTCAGTCGCACCTGGAAACACCTCCTGTTTGAACGTCACTCTAAATGCTGAAGTCCAGTCTTCCAAGCATTGACGCGACCCACTCGCGTAAGTCACATTGAGCGGCACTCAAATTCTGGCGAACGGCGCACACCACAGGGAGTCCCGCATGCCGATGGAACAGCGCGGAGTCGACACCATCCCCGAGGCGGAACGCACCAGCGGTCCCCGCGACCTCCTCTCGATCCTGCTCGGCTCGAACCTGTGCCTGGGCGTGATCGTCTTCGGTTGGCTACCGGTCTCCTTCGGTCTCGGGCTGTGGGCGTCGGTGACCTCCGTCGTCGCCGGCACGCTCGTCGGGGTGGCCGTCACGGCTCCCCTCGCGCTGGTCTCGCTGCGGACCGCGACCAACCTGTCGACCTCCAGCGGCGCCTTCTTCGGCGTCCGCGGCCGGCTGGTCGGCTCGGTGGTCGGCCTGCTGCTCTCCCTCGGCTACACCGCGCTGACGCTGTGGATCGGCGGGGACGTGATGGTCGGCACGCTCGCCCGGCTGACCGGCCTGCCGACCGGCGGCGTCGCGCACACCGTGGTGTACGCGGTGCTCGCGGCCTGCACGGCCGTCGGCGCGGTCCACGGCTACCGGCTCCTGCTACGGCTCAGCAAGGCGCTCACGGTCGGGATGACCCTGCTCCTCGCACTCGGACTCGTCGCCTACGCCGGGGACTTCACCACGGCCGCCCCTCCGGACACCCCGTACCTGCTCGGTTCGTTCTGGCCGACCTGGGTGCTGTCCGCGGTCGCGGCCGGACTCAGCGGCCCGGTCGCCTTCATCACCCTGCTCGGCGACTACACCCGCTACGTCTCCCCCGAGCGGCACAGCACGCGGACGGTCTGGCGGACCACCTGTCTGGGCCTGCTCGCCGGCCTGCTGGTCCCTCAGCTCTTCGGCACGTACACGGCGTTGGCGGCCCGCGGCGGCCTGGACTACGCGGGCCCCCTCGTCGCGGCCTCGCCCGTCTGGTACCTGGTGCCGCTGCTGCTCGCGGCGACCGCCGGCTCGGTCGGCAACGCGGGGCTGATGCTGTACTCGATGGGCCTCGACCTCGACGCGATCCTGCCCCGCGCGACGCGCGCACGGGCGACGCTGGTGGTGGCCGCCGTGGCGACGGCCTTCGTCTTCCTGGGCCACTTCGCCTCCGACGCGCAGACGGCGATGACGTCGTTCGTCCTGCTGCTGACGGCGATCGGCACGCCCTGGGCGGTGATCACCCTGATCGGCCACGCGCGGTGCGGCGGGGTGTACGACCCGGAGGCGCTCCAGGTCTACAACCGGGGAACCCGGGGCGGCGCGTACTGGTACCGGGCGGGCTGGCACCCGCGGGCCACGGCGTCCTGGGCGATCGGCGCGGCGGTGGGCCTGGCCGGGGTCTCGACCCCGCTGTACGAGGGTCCGCTGCTGGACCTGACCGGCGGGATCGACTGCAGCTTCGTGCTGTCGGGACTGGTCGGCGGGGCGCTGTACGCGGCGCTGACGCCAGGGGCGGCCGCCGTGCGGGCGCGGGCTGCCGAACGGGGACGGGACGAGGGACGGGACCGAGGACGCGACGAGGAACCCGTCGCGTCCTGAACGGGCGCCCGGGAATCGCGGGCCCCGGAAACGCGGGAAGCCCCGGGGGCGGCCGCCACGGCCGCTCCGGGGGCTTCCGCCGTCCGGGGTCCCGGACAGGTCCTAGCCCAGCTCGTGCGTCCAGCCGTGGACGTCCTCGGCCTTGCCCGTCTGGATGGCGAGGAGCGCGTCGCGCAGCTTCATCGTGACCTCGCCCGGCTGCCCGCCGGACTGCTGCCACTCGCCGCGCGCCGACTTCACCGTGCCGACCGGCGTGATCACCGCGGCCGTACCGCAGGCGAAGACCTCCGTCAGGGTGCCGTTCTCGCTGTCGGCCTGCCACTGGTCGATGGAGACACGGGTCTCCTCCGACTCGAACCCGAGGTCCTGCGCCAGGCGGAGCAGCGAGTCACGGGTGATGCCGGCCAGCAGCGAGCCGGTCAGCGTGGGGGTGACGATCTTGTTCCCGTACACGAAGTACAGGTTCATGCCGCCGAGCTCCTCGACCCACTTGTGCTCCACGGCGTCGAGGTAGGCGACCTGGTCGCAGCCCTTCGCCGCGGCCTCGGCCTGGGCGAGGAGGGAGGCGGCGTAGTTGCCGCCGGTCTTGGCGTCGCCCATGCCGCCCGGGACGGCGCGGACGCGGTCCTCGGAGAGCCAGATGGAGACCGGCTTCACGCCGCCGGGGAAGTACGGGCCCGCCGGCGAGGCGATGACGACGAAGAGGTACTCGTTGGCCGGGCGGACACCCAGGCCGACCTCGGTCGCGATCATGAAGGGACGCAGGTAGAGGGAGTCCTCGCCACCGTGCGCCGGAACCCACGCCTTGTCCTGCTGGACCAGCACGTCGCAGGCCTCGATGAAGGTCTCGACGGGCAGCTCCGGCATGGCCAGCCGCTGGGCGGACGCCTGGAACCGGCGCGCGTTGGCGTCGGGGCGGAAGGTGGCGACGGAGCCGTCGGGCCTGCGGTACGCCTTCAGGCCCTCGAAGATCTCCTGGGCGTAGTGCAGGACGTTGGTGGCCGGGTCGAGGGAGAGCGGGCCGTACGGCACGAGCTGACCGTCGTGCCAGCCACGCCCCTCGGTCCACCGGATCGTCACCATGTGGTCGGTGAAATGGCGGCCGAATCCGGGGCTGGCCAGGATCGCCTCGCGCTCCGCGTCGGACAGCGGGCTGGAGGAGGGCTTGAGCTCGATGGTGGGCGTCGTCATGAGTGCTTGTCCTTCACCGGTTGTGTGTGACGGACCGCGCTCACGCCGCTATCAGTGCTCTGCTAGGACGTCCGAGCTTTCCCGCATGCCGCGGCCCCACGTCCGATTATCGCTCGTGGGGGACGGTGCACGGAAACGGTGTGTGCGTGGTCCATGAGGGGATGGTGACACCCGACGCCCACACAGGTACAGCCGCCGGGTGCAGATGCGACCCGGCGGCTGTGAGAGAGCAGTCGGCGGGTCAGCTCGCTACGCGTACCGCGAGCGCGTCGCCGATCTCTTCCGTGGTCCGGACGGAGTCCCCGCGCTCGGTCAGGTCGGCGGCCACGGCGGCCTCGACCCGGGCCGCCTCGGCCTCGTGCCCGAGGTGGCGCAGGAGGAGCGCGACGGACAGGACCGTGGCCGTGGGGTCGGCCTTGCCCTGGCCCGCGATGTCCGGCGCGGAGCCGTGGACCGGCTCGAACATCGAGGGGAACTCGCGGCTCGGGTTGATGTTGCCCGAGGCGGCGACGCCGATGCCGCCGGAGACGGCCGCGGCGAGGTCGGTGATGATGTCGCCGAAGAGGTTGTCGGTGACGATCACGTCGAAGCGGGCCGGGTCGGTGACGAGGAAGATCGTCGCCGCGTCCACGTGCAGGTAGTCGGTGGTGACCTCGGGGAACTCCGTGGCGACCTTGTTGAAGATGTTGGTCCAGAGGTGTCCCGCGAAGGACAGGACGTTGTTCTTGTGGACCAGCGTCAGCTTCTTGCGGGGACGGGCCTGGGCGCGGGCGAAGGCGTCCCGGACCACGCGCTCGACACCGAAGGCCGTGTTCACGGAGACCTCGGTGGCGACCTCGTGCGGGGTCCCGGTGCGGATCGAACCGCCGTTGCCGGTGTACGGGCCCTCGGTGCCCTCGCGGACCACGATGAAGTCGATCTCCGGCTCGCCCTTGAGGGGGGTGGAGACGCCGGGCAGCAGCTTCGACGGACGCAGGTTGACGTGGTGGTCGAAGAGGAAGCGGAGCTTCAGCAGGAAGCCGCGCTCCAGGACGCCGGAGGGGACCGACGGGTCGCCGATCGCGCCGAGCAGGATGGCGTCGTGCTGCTTGAGGGCCTCGGCGTCCGCGTCGGTGAGGGTCTCACCGGTCGCGTGGTAGCGCCGGGCGCCGAAGTCGTACTCCTTGGTCTCCAGCTTCACGTCCTGCGGAAGGACGGCGGCGAGGACCTTGAGGCCCTGGGCCACGACCTCCTGGCCGATGCCGTCGCCGGGAATGACTGCGAGATCGATGCTGTGAGACATGTCGGCACCCTACTCCTCGTCCCAGTGCCTGACACGCTCTGTCCACGATGCGGACGGTTCGCGTCGCGCGCGAGCAGGTCCCACGGGGCGCGTGGCCGTCGGAGCGGAAGGCGGGCGGGGGCAGGGCGGCACGCCTCGGCACCCCGGAGGGCGCACGGCGGCCGGCGGGGGCTCGTGCGGTCCCCGGTGGCCGCCGGATCGGGGCGGATCGGCCATGGGAGCGGCGAAACGGAAGCACGACGACCCCGGCCGGGGCGTCCGGCCGGGTCGTGTCGAGCAGGGTCGCGCCGGCGGGTGACGCGGCACGGCGCGGGGCGCGCGGCGGCACGCCGGGGCGGTCGGAACCGGACCGCGGGGCAGGAGCACCCGGGCCCGACGCCGACGGGTCCCGGTCCCGCGCACCGGCGCGGGGCCGGGCGGGTATCGGCCGGGCCCCGGCCGGCGACCGGGTCGGGGCGGTGCGGCGCACCGGCCAGGACGGTCCTATCGGCGGCCGGTCCCGCGAGGGACCGTCACGTCGGTGAGCGGTCTCGTCAGTGACCCGTCTCGCCGCCGTTGTCGCGGCGGTCGAGGGCCCGCTGGAGGGCGGCCGCGGCGTTCTTGCGGGCGTCGTCGCTGGGGTGGGTGGCGGTGTGGCGGACACGGCGGGCGGTCTGAGTGGCCATGAGGGATCGACTCCTTGAGATCAGTGATGATCCGAGATCAGTGGTGATCGAAGGCGCCGGAGGGGGCGGGGAGCGCCGCCGCAGGGGTTACCTGCACAGGGGCATCGCGCTCTCGACCGCCATTCGCTGATGAAGCGAGACGTTCGGCTCCTACAAAGCTAGGACAGGCACCCGCATCTGTCTCCACAATTACTCGGACTTCCTACTATCTGAGACGGCGATCAGCCCGCACCGCCCCGCAGCTCCCGGATGAGCGCCCGTACCGCCAGGGATCTCGCCAGTTCAGGAGTGGTGACGTAGCCGACGGACCGGGTCGGGCGCGCCGGGCCCAGATCGGTGACCTGGACGGAGGGCGGTGCGGCCGTCAGGGACAGTTCGGGCATCACGGCCATGCCGAAACCGCTGCCCACCATCGAGAGCACCGCCCCGTCGTCCTCGGCCCGCACCGTGGCCGGCGGCAGCCAGTCCTGCGCCGCCCACCACTCCCGGGTGTACGAGGTGCAGTTCTCCACCCAGTCGACCAGCGGGAGCGAGCGCGGCGCCGGGTGTCCCGCCGGATGCACCAGCGCGTACCCCTCCTCCAGGAGCACTCCCCCGACGAGGTCCGGCGGCACGGGAGAGGTGGTCCCGATCGTCGCGATGCCGATGTCCGCCCGCCCGTCCAGGACTTCACCGGCCGTGCCGCGTCCCACCTCGCGCACGATCCGCACCTCGGGGACGATCTCGGGGTGCCCGGCGGCCAGCCGCGCCAGTACGGGCGGCAGCAGATGCAGGGCGGCGCTGCGGAAGGCGGCGATCCGCAGCCGCAGCGGTCCGGCTCCCGCGCCGTCGCCGCCGCCCGCGCCCCGCACCTCCGCCGCCATCACGTCCAGGAGCCGCAGCACCCGGCGGGCGTGGGCGAGGGCCCGCTCTCCGGCCTCCGTCGGCGTGGCGCCGGCCCGTCCCCGTACGAAGAGGACCGCCCCGAGCTTGCGTTCGCTGCCGCGCACCGAGTGCGAGACGGCGGACTGCGTCATGCCGAGATCCGCGGCGGCAGCCGAGAAGCCGCCGGCGCGCCCGACCGCCACCAGGACGCGCAGTTCGTGCGGGGCGAGGTCGGTCATCGGGGGCTCCCACCTGGACGTATGAGAAGGATTCATGGATCGGCTGGCGCCATCGACGCAACCCCCTGCCCGACCCGGCCATTCCCTCCTACGGTCTCCGCCATGACGAACGACACCATGATCACCGTCCAGCAGACCGCGCGCCCCGAGGGCTTCCCGACCCCCGCGCACTTCGCCTTCGTCGAGGCGCCCGTGCCCGCACCGGCGCCGGGCACCGCGCTCGTAGAGAACCTCCAGTGGTCCGTGGACCCGTACCACCGCGAGGCGATGGACGGTGACTTCCTGTGGACGCTGAACTCCCCCATGGAGGGGCGGACCCTCGGCCGGGTCCTGGAGTCCCGCGCCCCCGGCCTGTCCCCCGGCGACCTGGTCCTGCACCGCAAGGGCTGGCGCACCCACTCCGTGCTGGCACGGGACGAGGTGCGCCCGGTGCCGGACTTCGAGGGCGTGCCGCTCGCCGCGCACCTGAGCGTCCTGGGCGGCACGGGCCTGTCGGCGTACGTCGGCCTGACCCGGATCGCCCGGCTCCAGCCCGGCGAGGACCTGTTCGTCTCGGCGGCGGCGGGCGGGGTCGGCACCGCGGCCGGACGGTTCGCCCGGCTGCTGGGCGCGGGGCGGCTCGTCGGCAGCGCGGGCTCGGCGCGCAAGGTCGCCCACCTCACCGAACGGGTCGGCTTCGACGCGGCCTTCGACTACCACGACGGGCCCGTCACCGCACTGCTGGCGAAGGCGGCGCCGGACGGGGTGGACATCGCGCTCGACGGGGTGGGCGGCGACCATCTGGAGGCGTCGATCGACGCGCTGCGCGAGTACGGCCGGATCGCCTGGGTCGGCGCCGTCGCCCAGTACCACTCGCTCTCCGCTCCCCCGCCCGCCCCGCGCAACCTCTTCGACCTGGTGGGGAAGAGCATCCGGCTCGAAGGGTTCCTGGTGCGCGACCACATGGACGCGCAGGCGGAGTTGTACGACTTCGCGGTGCCGCACCTGCGGAGCGGGCGGCTGCCGCTGGACGTGACGGTGACGGAGGGCTTCGACCGCATCGTGGACGCGTTCCTCGGCATGCTGCACGGCGAGAACGTCGGGAAGGCGCTGGTCTCCCGATCAGGCATGGCTATCTAGGTTGTGTTCCTACCTAGTCAGTGGTGGGATGTCCCCATGGCCGCCGACCGTAGATCCAGCTGGCTCAAGGGAGTCCTCGACCTGCTCGTGCTTTCCCGCCTGACCGACGGCGAGAGCTACGGGTACGAGATCGCCAAGGCCCTCGCGGAGGCGGGGCTCGGCGAGATCAAGGGCGGGACGCTGTACCCCGTCCTGAACCGGCTGGAGGAGGCGGGCCTGGTGGAGGCCGAGTTCCGGGCCGCCGAGCGCGGGCCGGGCCGCCGTTACTACCGGCTCACCGAGCGGGGCCGCACGAGCCTCGCGGCCGAGAGCGGGGCCTGGCTGGCCTTCCACCGCTCCGTACAGACCATGCTGCGACCAGGGGGACGGACACCATGACGACGGACACCTACTTCGAGGAGCTCGCCCGGGCGCTGCGCGGCTCGGGCGTGCCCGAGGCGCAGGTCGCCGCGACGGTCGAGGACCTGCGCGGGCACCTCGCGCAGACGGGGGCGGACGCGCGGGCGGAGTTCGGTCCGGCCGCCGCCTTCGCGGCGCAGCTCGGGGGCCTGGCGCCGCCGCCCGGCGAGCCCGACGAGCGGGCGGAGCGGTGGACCTGGACCGCCGACCTCTTCAACGACCGCCGGATGCTGGAGGTCCACGGGGACCAGGGCTGGGAGGTCGAGTCGCTCGACGCGCTCGGCCGGTTCGTCTGCCGCCGCGCGCCGGGGGTGGCGCTGCGCTGGGAGTACCGGCGCGAGGTGGTCAGCGGTCGGCGGCGGGACAAGGTTCTGGGCGAACTGGAGCCCGAGGGCTGGGAGTTGTGCGGCGAGTGGCTGGTGTACGGCTACTTCAAGCGGCCGAAGGCGGCGAGTGCGGGCCCGGCGGGCGAACTGGCGGCACCGCCGGCGCCCCCGCGGGAGTGGCTGTTCCTGAGCCGTCGCGGCAAGGTGGCGCTGGTGATCTGGGGGGTCGCCGTCCTGGCGGTCCTCGGCGCGGCCCTGTCCGGGCTGGGGCTGCCCGGATACGTCATCGCGCTGTTCGGTGTGGGCTGGGCGATCTCGGCGACGTACACGGCGAAGCTGGAGTCGGAGGCGGGATACGCCCGCCGTGGCGGCTCGGCCGGGCGCTGACGACGGCGGGCCGCCGCCGGCGCCGCGCGCGTCCTGCCGATCGGGCCGGATCGGGCCGGCGGGCCGGATCGCCGAGAGCCCTGCCTGATCACCCCTTCCGCGGCACGCCTCAGAGCAGGTCGCCGTCGCGCCAGTCGAAGACGAGCGGGGCGGCGGGAGCCGGGAGCACCCCGCCCGCGGCCGGGCGGAGGAAGGTGCTGCCCTCCTCGCCCGGGAGGTCGACGACGCCGTCGGGCCCGAGGGCCTGGATCCGGCCGCTCCACACCTCCCAGCCGCGCGCCCGGTAGAGCGCGGCGCCCTCGTCGGAGGCGGACAGCGCGCCGAAGGCGTAGGCACCGTCGATCACCCGCTCCAGCTCGGCCATGACGGCGCCGCCGAGGCCCTCCCGGCGCCGGTCGGCACGGACGGCGACACCTTCGACGTATCCGACGCGGTACGAGCGGCCGTCGTGGCGGATCCGGCGCATGACGACGCTGCCGTGGGCGGCGACGCCCCGTCCGTCCTCGATCCAGGCGTGGACTCCGCCCAGGGCGTGGTCCCAGTCGTCGTCGGAGAAGTCGCCGTCGAAGGCGTCGTCGAGCATCTCCCGCACGGCGCGCAGGCGTTCGGCGCCGACGGCGTGGGTGGGTGCGGTCCTCACGGTCATGCCCTCAGTCTCCCCCCCCTCTCTCTTCTAACCTTCTAAAATTCATTGACAGGTTAGATTGACGCCTGCTTGACTCGTCTTGTCACCGGCGAACACGCTTCGAGGGGTTAGATATGGCCATCACGCTCCCGGTCCACCACCGCACCGCCATCGTCCGCGGCCACGAGATCCACTACCGCGAGGCGGGCCCGGCCGACGCGCCGGCCCTCCTGCTGCTGCACGGCTTCCCCACCAGCTCGCACATGTTCCGCGACCTGATCCCGCTGCTCGCCGACCGCTACCACCTCATCGCGCCCGACCATCTGGGCTTCGGCCGCAGCGCCGCCCCGTCGGCGAAGGAGTTCGACTACACCTTCGCCGAACTGGCCTCGCTCACGGCGGAGTTCACCGAGACCATCGGCCTCGACAGGTTCGCGCTCTACATCCAGGACTACGGCTCCCCCATCGGGCTGCGCCTCGCGCTGGCCCACCCCGAACGCGTCACCGCGATCGTCAGCCAGAACGGCAACGCGTACGACGAGGGCCTCGGCGCCGACGCCTGGGCACCGGTCCTCGCGATGATCGCCGAGCGCACCCCCGCCACCGAGGAGCCGGTCCGCGGCATCCGCTCGCTCGACGGCATCCGGTGGCAGTACGAGACGGGCGTCCCGGCCGAGTACCGCGACCTCCTCAGCCCGGACGCCTGGCACCACGACGCGGCCCTGATGGCACGGGACGGCCAGGACGACATCCAGCTGGACCTGATCGGCGACTACGGGAGCAACTTCGCGCTGTACCCCGCCTTCCAGGAGTACTTCCGCACGAGCCGGGTGCCACTGCTCGCGGTCTGGGGCGAGGGGGACGAGGTCTTCGTCCCGGCGGGGGCGCGGGCCTTCCGCCGCGACCTCCCGGACGCGGAGATCCACCTGCTGCCCACGGGCCACTTCGCCCTGGAGACCCACGCCCCGGCGATCGCCGAGCTGATCGGCGATTTCCTCGAACGGACTGTCGGACCGGCCGTATAGGGTCGAACGGCACGACGCCGAACACGGGGGTGGACATGGCGTTCGCTGACGAATGGTCCCGGATCAAGGCCGAGACGACCGCCCCCGGGACGGGGGCGGTGGGGTCAGGCCGTGGCCTTGCGGAGCTGGTCGTTCAGGGCGCCCAGCCAGGTGGTGAACTCCTCGCGGTCGGTTTTCCCGACACCGCACAGCGCCGCGACCTGGGCGTCCGTGAGGCCGCCGGGGCCGGACACGGTCAGCAGTCGGTGCAGCCGGGTCATCACGGCCGTCAGTCGCTGCGCGTCGGGATGGTCGATCACGTCCATCCCGTGGCCGGGGCCAAGCGTGGTCGAACCGGGCATGCCGCGCCTCCTCGCCTCGTCTCCCCCTCACAGCAGCGTAAGCCCGCCGCATGAGAACCGCCCCCGTCCTCGGTTGGGGGACCAAGGAGGGGGGCGGTGTCGGGGGCGGGCCTCCGCACGGAGGCCCGGGGGGCGTCAGCCCATGTGGGGGTAGCCGTACTCGGTCGGCGGGACCAGCGTCTCCTTGATGGCGCGGGTCAGCGTCCAGCGCATCAGGTTCTGCGGGGCGCCGGCCTTGTCGTTCGTGCCGGAGGCGCGGCCTCCGCCGAACGGCTGCTGGCCGACGACGGCACCGGTCGACTTGTCGTTGATGTAGAAGTTGCCCGCGGCGAAGCGGAGCTTCTCCATCGTGTGCGCGGTCGCGGCGCGGTCGCCCGAGATGACCGAGCCCGTCAGGGCGTAGTCCGAGACGGACTCCATCTGGGTCAGCATGGCGTCGTACGCGTCGGCGGAGCTGTCGTCGTACACGTGGATCGCGAGGATCGGGCCGAAGTACTCGGTCGTGAAGACCTCGTTCTCCGGGTCGGAGCACTCGATGACGGTCGGGCGGACGAAGTAGCCCTCCGCGTCGTCGTAGGTGCCGCCGGCCACGATCGTGCAGGTCTCGTCGGCCTTCGCGCGGTCGATCGCGGCCTTGTTCTTGGCGAACGAACGCTCGTCGATGACGGCGCCGATGAAGTTCGACAGGTCGGTGACGTCACCCATCTTGATGCCGTCGACCTCGGCCGCGAACTCCTCCTTGAAGCCGTCGTTCCAGATGGAGGCCGGGACGTACGCGCGCGAGGACGCCGAGCACTTCTGGCCCTGGAACTCGAAGGAGCCGCGGGTCAGCGCGGTCTTCAGGATCGCGCGGTCGGCGCTGGGGTGCGCGACGACGAAGTCCTTGCCGCCCGTCTCGCCGACGATGCGCGGGTAGGAGCGGTACTTCTCGATGTTGTTGCCGACCGTCTTCCACAGGTGCTGGAAGGTCTTGGTCGAGCCGGTGAAGTGGATGCCGGCCAGGTCGGGGTGGTTCAGGGCGACCTCGGAGACGGCGATGCCGTCACCGGTGACCAGGTTGATGACGCCCTTGGGCAGACCGGCCTCCTCCAGGAGCTCCATGAGGAGCACCGCGGAGTGGGTCTGGGTCGGGGACGGCTTCCAGATCACCACGTTGCCCATGAGGGCGGGGGCGGTGGGCAGGTTGCCCGCGATGGCCGTGAAGTTGAACGGCGTGATCGCGTAGACGAAGCCCTCCAGCGGGCGGTGGTCCAGTCGGTTCCACACGCCCGGGGAGTTCGCCGGCGGCTGCTCGGCCAGGATCTGGCGGGCGTAGGCCACGTTGAAGCGCCAGAAGTCGACGAGCTCGCACGGGGTGTCGATCTCGGCCTGCTGGACGGTCTTGGACTGGCCCAGCATCGTGGAAGCGGCCAGCGTCTCGCGCCAGGGGCCGGCGAGCAGCTCGGCGGCGCGCAGGATGATCGCGGCGCGGTCGTCGAAGGACATCGCGCGCCAGGCCGGGGCGGCGGCCAGGGCGGCGTCGATGGCCTCCTGGGCGTCCTGCTCGGTGGCGCCGGCGAAGGTGCCGATGACGGCCTTGTGGTTGTGCGGCTGCACGACGTCGACGCGCTCGCCGCCGCCCATCCGCTTGACGCCGCCGATGGTCATCGGCAGGTCGCGCGGGTTCTCGGCCAGCTCCTTGAGCTTCGTCTCCAGACGGGCGCGCTCGGGGGAACCGGGGGCGTAGCTGTGCACCGGCTCGTTGACCGGAGCGGGGACCTGGGTGACAGCGTCCATGAGTCTCGTTACTCCTTGTGAGAGGTGGGCTCAGCCCTTGGTGAGGATGGAGCGGGCGAAGAAGAGCAGGTTGGCCGGCTTCTCCGCGAGGCGGCGCATGAAGTAGCCGTACCAGTCGGTGCCGTAGGCCGTGTAGACGCGCATCCGGTGGCCCTCGGCGGCGAGACGGTTCTGCTCGTCGCTGCGGATGCCGTAGAGCATCTGGAACTCGTACTCGTCCAGCTTGCGCCCGGCCCGGCGGGCCAGCTCCTGACCGATGGAGATCAGGCGCGGGTCGTGCGAGCCGATCATCGGGTAGCCCTCGCCCTCCATCAGGATCTTCATGATCCGGACGTAGGCCTTGTCGATCTCCGACTTGTCCTGGAGGGCGACGGAGGCGGGCTCCTTGTAGGCGCCCTTGACGATGCGGACCCGCGAGCCGTCGGCGGCGAGGCGGCGGGCGTCCTCCTCGGTGCGGAAGAGGTACGCCTGGATGACGCAGCCGGTCTGCGGGAAGTCCTTCCGCAGCTCCTGGTGGATGGCGAACATCGAGTCGAGGGTGGTGTGGTCCTCGGCGTCCAGGGTGACCGTGGTGCCGATCGCGGCGGCGGCCTCGACGACGGGGCGGACGTTGGCGAGGGCGAGCTCGTGGCCGCCCTCCAGCGCCTGGCCGAACATCGAGAGCTTCACCGACATCTCGGCGCGCTCGCCGAGGCCCAGCTCCTTGAGGCGGCCGACGAGCTCCAGGTAGGCGTCGCGGGCGGCGTGGGACTGCTCGACGGTGGTGATGTCCTCACCGACGACGTCCAGGGTGACCTCCAGGCCGCGGCCCGTGATCTCCTCGACGATCGGGATGACGTGGTCGACCGTCTCGCCGGCGATGAAGCGGTCGACGACCTGCTTGGTCCCGGGGGCGGCCGACACGAAACGGCGCATCTTGTCGCTGCGCGACGCGGCGAGGATCACGGGACCCAGCACGGGGCACCTCCAGAAGGGCAGGGTGTCGAAAGAGGCTGATACCCGACCGCATGGAACGAAACGGGAACAGCACGGAGAACCACCGTGAAACCTAAGGATCGCTCCGATCCTGTGCCATCGACAGCTGTCACGCATCCGCGGACGGCATCTCAGACATTTGTATGAAGGCGGGGGCGCGGAGTGCGAGAATGTCCGCGTGAAGGGCGATTACCAGGAGCTGGTGGACGAGATCTCCGGGCTGCTCGGCGCGCCGGCCACGCTGGAGAATCGGGATTTCGGGCTGATCGCCTTCGGGGCCCACGACAGCGACGACGACAGCGCGATGGACCCGGTCCGCACGCGCTCGATCCTGACGAGGAAGTCGACCCCGGCGGTCCGCGCCTGGTTCGAGGGCTTCGGCATCACCCGGGCGACGGGCCCGGTGCGCATCCCGGCGGCACCCGACGCGGGCGTCTACCGGGACCGGATCTGCCTCCCGGTACGCCATCGGGGCGTCGTCCTCGGCTACGTCTGGCTCCTCGACGCCGAACCCGGCCCGACGCCCGCCCAGCTCACGGCGGCGATGGAGGTCGCTACCCGGATCGGCGGCCTCCTCGCGGACGAGGAGCGCGCGGGCACCGACCTGTCGCGCGAGTTCGCCGCGGTCCTGACCGCCGGGCGGGGCTGGCAGAGCGACATGGCCGTCGCGGCACTGCGGGCGGCCCTCGGGCCCAGCGCGGACGGCCTGCACACGGTCGTCTGCGTGGCCCCCTGGCAGGGCGAGGCCCCGTCGGTCCGGGCGGTGCCCGGGGCGGCGGCGGTCGCCACTCTGCCGGAGGGCGGCTCCCTCGCGGTCCTGGTCCGGCTGCGCACGGCCGAGGACCTCTCCCCCGCGGAGACCGCGGCGGACCGGCTGCGCGGCGCGGCGCCGGCCGGCATCGCGACGCCGCTGCGGGGTCTCGTGGGGCTGCCGGCGGCCTGGCACGAGGCCGTCACGGCGGCCCGCGCGGTCACGGCGCAGCCCTCGCTCGGCCCGGTCGCACGGTGGGCGGGGATCGGCCCGTACCGGCTGCTCGCGGCGCTCCCCCACCCCGAGGCCGATCCCGTCGTCGCACCCCTGCTCGCCCGTGCCCACGCCGAACTGGCGCGCACCGCGGAGGTGTTCCTGGACAACGCGGGCCAGGCGGGCCGCACGGCGGCGGCGCTCGGCGTGCACCGGCAGACCCTCTACTACCGTCTGTCCCGGGTGGAACAGCTCACCGGGCTGGACCTGGACGACGGCGAGGACCGGCTGCTCCTGCACATGTCCCTCAAGGCGGCGCGGCTCCGGTGACCTGAGCCAGGGCCGGGACCGCGGCCGTCAGCCCCGCTCGCCCATCATGATCCTGAGCCCCTCGGTCAGGTCGTCCGCCGTCGGGGCGGTCTCCGGGTCCACCACCCACTGGATCATCACGCCGGTGGCGAGCGCCTGACAGAGCAGTCCGGCGACCCGGGCCTTCTCCGGGTCGGCCTCCGGGTCCAGGCCGAGGAACGCCTCGGCCAACCCGAGGCGGCCTTCCCGCTGGGGCTCCTTGATCGCCTCGCGGAGCTTCTCGTCGTCGTCCAGGCGGGTGACGATCTCGGTCTGCAGCTTCCAGACCGGGCGGCTGGCCGCGGCCGCCGCGATGACCTGGTCCCATACCGCGTGGAAGCGCTCGTACGGGTCGGCCGACGGCTCCTCGCGGACCTCCTGGCCACCGTCCGCCGGTCCGATCCGGTTGCCCCACTCCTCGGTCAGCGCGAGGAACGCCTGCTGGAGCAGGGCGTCCTTGGAGCCGTAGTGGTAGCCGATGGAGGCCAGGTTGGTGCCCGAGGCGGCGACGATGTCGCGGGCCGTCGTGCGGGCGTAGCCCTTCTCCAGCAGGCAGCGCTTGGCGCCGTCGAGCAGATCTTCGCGGTGTCCCATAACAGCACTGTACCCGGATCATAGACGACCGTGTAAGACGCTCGTCTATGATCCGGGTACGGGTGCCGTCACGGGACGGCGCGGCTCAGATCAGGTTGACCGAGCGGGCCGAGTTCGCGCCGATGGCCGCCGAGATCTCGGTCAGCACCGTCGCGGGGACGGTGTCGTCCACGGTGAGCACGACGAGCGCCTCGCCGCCCTCCTCGGTACGCGAGACCTGCATGCCGGCGATGTTCAGACCGGCCTCGCCGAGGATCCGGCCGACGGTGCCGACGACACCCGGGCGGTCCTCGTAGCGCAGCACCACCATGTGGTCGGCGAGCGCCAGGTCCACGTCGTAGTCGCCGACCGCGACGATCTTCTGCAGGTGCTTGGGGCCGGCCAGCGTGCCGGAGACCGCGACCTCCTCGCCGCTCGCCAGGGTGCCGCGCACGGTGACCACGTTGCGGTGGTCGGGCGACTCGCTCGACGTGGTCAGCCGGACCTCGACGCCGCGCTCCTGCGCGAACAGCGGGGCGTTGACGTACGACACGGTCTCGTCGACCACGTCCTCGAACACGCCCTTGAGCGCGGAGAGTTCGAGCACCTTGACGTCGTGCTGGGTGATCTCGCCGTACACCTCGACGTCGAGCCGCGCCGCGACCTCGCCCGCGAGCGCGGTGAAGATCCGGCCGAGCTTCTCGGCGAGCGGCAGACCCGGCTTCACGTCCTCGGCGATGACGCCGCCCTGGACGTTGACCGCGTCGGGGACGAGCTCGCCGGCGAGCGCGAGGCGCACCGAACGGGCCACCGCGATGCCGGCCTTCTCCTGGGCCTCGTCGGTGGACGCGCCGAGGTGCGGGGTGCAGACGACCTGGTCCAGCTCGAAGAGCGGGGAGTCGGTGCAGGGCTCCTTCGCGTACACGTCGAGGCCGGCGCCGGCGACCCGGCCCTCCTTGAGCGCGGTGTACAGCGCCGCCTCGTCGACGATCCCGCCGCGCGCGGCGTTGACGATCCGGACGCTCGGCTTGACCTTGTGCAGGGCCTCGTCGCCGATGAGACCGAGGGTCTCCGGGGTCTTCGGCAGGTGGACGGTGATGAAGTCGGCGACCTCCAGGAGCTCGTCCAGGGCCAGCAGCTTCACCCCCATCTGGGCGGCGCGGGCCGGCTGGACGTAGGGGTCGTACGCCACGATCTTCATGCCGAAGGCGGACATCCGCTGGGCGACCAGGACGCCGATGCGGCCGAGGCCGACGACGCCGAGGGTCTTCTCGCTGAGCTCGACGCCCGTGTACTTCGACCGCTGCCACTCGCCGTTCTTCAGGGCGGTGTTGGCCTGCGGGATGTTGCGGGCGGTGGCGACGAGGAGACCGCAGGCCAGCTCGGCGGCGGTGACGATGTTGGAGGTCGGGGCGTTCACGACCATCACGCCGGCCTTGGTGGCGGCGGAGACGTCGACGTTGTCCAGACCGACGCCGGCGCGGGCGACGACACGCAGCTTCTTGGCGGCGGCGATGGCCTCCGCGTCGACCTTGGTCGCGGAACGGACCAGGATGGCGTCCACGTCGGCGATGGCCGGGATCAGCTCGGCGCGGTCCGCGCCGTTGCAGTGCCGGATCTCGAAATCCGGGCCCAGCGCGTCGACGGTGGCGGGCGACAGCTCTTCAGCGATGAGTACGACAGGTTTCGAGCTCACGTGAGTCCTCACAGATCCAGTGCGGACGGCCGTCCCGACGGCCGCAGGCGGTGGAGGGGCTTGCCGCGTGAAAGCGCACGACGCTGTGGGCCTGACGCGAATGTTGTTGAGCAGTGTAGTGGCGAGTCGGCGCTGTTCATGCGCCTCGTAGGCAGGATCACTCGTCCGTGGTTGGACGGCCTGTCCAACGATCGGGAGCGGGGCCGGACACTGTGTCGCGGCCCCGTTCCCCCCACACCCCCAGGGGGCGCGGGGGGACTCCCGGGAGGCTTACGCCTCCTCGTCGTTCACCCAGCTCATGAGCTTGCGCAGCTCCTTGCCGGTGGTCTCCAGGAGGTGGTTGGCGTCCTGGGTCTTGTACTCGTTGTACTTCTTCAGACCGCCGTGGTACTCGGCCATCCACTCCTTGGCGAAGGTGCCGTCCTGGATCTCCGCGAGGACCTTCTTCATCTCGGCCTTGGTGGCGTCCGTGATGATCCGCGGGCCGGTGACGTAGTCGCCCCACTCGGCGGTCTCGGAGACCGACCAGCGCATCTTCTCCAGGCCGCCCTCGTACATGAGGTCGACGATGAGCTTCAGCTCGTGCAGGCACTCGAAGTAGGCGATCTCCGGCTGGTAGCCGGCCTCGGTCAGGGTCTCGAAGCCCGCCTTGACCAGCGCCGCGGTGCCACCGCAGAGGACGGCCTGCTCACCGAACAGGTCGGTCTCCGTCTCCTCGGTGAAGGTCGTCTTGATGACGCCGGCGCGGGTGCCGCCGATGCCCTTGGCGTACGAGAGCGCCAGCGCGAAGGCGTTGCCGGTCGCGTCCTGCTCGACGGCGGCGATGCACGGGACGCCGCGGCCCTCCTCGTACTGGCGGCGGACCAGGTGGCCCGGGCCCTTCGGGGCGACCAGGGCGACGTCGACGCCCTCGGGCAGCTTGATGAAGCCGTAGCGGACGTTGAGGCCGTGACCGAAGAAGAGCGCGTCGCCCTCCTTCAGGTTGTCCTTGATGGACTCCTCGTAGACCTGGGCCTGGATCGGGTCCGGGGTCAGGATCATGATGAGGTCGGCCTCGGCCGCGGCCTCGGCGACGGAGACGACGCGCAGGCCCTGCTCCTCGGCCTTGGCCTTGGACTTCGAGCCCTCCTGCAGACCGACGCGGACGTCGACACCGGAGTCACGGAGGGACAGCGCGTGGGCGTGGCCCTGGCTGCCGTAACCGATCACCGCGACCTTGCGGCCCTGGATGATGGACAGGTCGGCGTCGTCGTCGTAGAACAGCTCGGCCACTGGAATCTCCTTGATGTGCTGGTGTTGCGTCCCACCGTACGGCGGGGAGCGGAAGGGAAGTCTTCGGGTCTCGCCAGGCGGACCGCCGGATGGGCCGGCGGGGACCGCCCGGCGGCCGGGGTCGGTCAGGCGCTGCGGTCGAGGGCCCGCAGGGACCGGTCCGTGATGGACCGGGAACCACGCCCTATGGCGATCGTGCCGGACTGCACGAGCTCCTTGATGCCGAACTGCTCCAGCATCTTGAGCATCGCCTCGAGCTTGTCACTCGAACCGGTGGCCTCGATGGTGACCGCCTCGGGCGAGACGTCCACGGTCTTGGCGCGGAACAGCTGGACGATCTCGACGATCTGGGACCGGGTCTCGTTGTCGGCGCGGACCTTCACCAGCACGAGCTCGCGCTGGATCGCAGCGCTGGGCTCGAGTTCGACGATCTTCAGGACGTTGACCAGCTTGTTGAGCTGCTTGGTCACCTGCTCCAGGGGCAGGTCCTCGACATTGACCACGATGGTGATGCGGGAGATGTCGGGGTGCTCGGTGACACCGACGGCGAGCGAGTCGATGTTGAAGCCGCGGCGGGAGAACAGGGCGGCGATCCTGGCCAGGATGCCGGGGGTGTTCTCCACCAGGACGGAGAGCGTGTGCCTAGTCATGTGCGTCGTACCTCTTCCTACGGCTCTTCGTCTCAGTCGTCTTCGTTGTCGCCGAAGTCGGGGCGGACGCCCCGCGCGGCCATGACCTCGTCGTTGGAGGTGCCGGCGGCGACCATCGGCCACACCTGGGCGTCCTCGTGGACGATGAAGTCGACGACGACCGGGCGGTCGTTGATGGCGTTCGCCTCGGCGATGACCTTGTCCAGGTCGGCCGGGGACTCGCAGCGCAGCGCGACACAGCCCATGGCCTCGGACAGCTTGACGAAGTCCGGGATGCGGGTGCCCTTCGAGGGCTCCAGGCCGCTCGCGTCCGGGCCGGAGTGCAGCACGGTGTTGGAGTAGCGCTGGTTGTAGAAGAGGGTCTGCCACTGGCGGACCATCCCGAGGGCGCCGTTGTTGATGATGGCGACCTTGATCGGGATGTTGTTCAGGGCGCAGGTGACCAGTTCCTGATTGGTCATCTGGAAGCAGCCGTCGCCGTCGATCGCCCACACCGGGCGGTCCGGCCGGCCGGCCTTGGCGCCCATGGCGGCGGGGACGGCGTAGCCCATGGTCCCGGCGCCGCCCGAGTTCAGCCAGGTGGCCGGCCGCTCGTAGTTGATGAAGTGCGCGGCCCACATCTGGTGCTGGCCGACGCCGGCGGCGTAGATGGTGTCGGCGGGGGCGAGTTCGCCGATGCGCTGGATGACCTGCTGCGGCGAGAGGCTGCCGTCCTCCGGCAGGTCGTAGCCGAGCGGGTAGGTCTCGCGCCAGCGGTTCAGGTCGCTCCACCAGGCGGTGTAGTCGCCCTTGACGCCGTCGCTGTACTCGGCCTGGACGGCCTGGACCAGGTCGGCGATGACCTCGCGGGCGTCACCGACGATCGGGACGTCGGCCGCGCGGTTCTTGCCGATCTCCGCCGGGTCGATGTCGGCGTGGACGATCTTGGCGAACGGGGCGAAGCTGTCCAGCTTGCCGGTGACGCGGTCGTCGAAGCGGGCTCCGAGGGCGACGATCAGGTCGGCCTTCTGCAGCGCGGTGACGGCGGTGACCGCACCGTGCATGCCCGGCATTCCCACGTGCAGCGGGTGGCTGTCGGGGAACGCGCCCAGCGCCATCAGGGTGGTGGTGACGGGGGCGCCGGTGAGCTCGGCGAGGACCTTCAGCTCGGCGGTGGCGCCGGCCTTCAGGACGCCGCCGCCGACGTACAGGACGGGCCGGCGGGCGGCGGTGATCAGCTTCGCGGCCTCGCGGATCTGCTTGGCGTGCGGCTTGGTCACCGGGCGGTAGCCGGGCAGGTCGGTCTGCGGCGGCCAGCTGAAGGTGGTCTTCGCCTGCAGGGCGTCCTTGGCGATGTCGACGAGGACCGGGCCGGGGCGGCCGGTGGAGGCGATGTGGAACGCCTCTGCGATGGTCCGCGGGATGTCCTCGGCCTTGGTGACCAGGAAGTTGTGCTTGGTGATCGGCATCGTGATGCCGCAGATGTCCGCCTCCTGGAAGGCGTCCGTGCCGATGGCCTTCGAGGCGACCTGGCCGGTGATCGCGACCAGCGGGACGGAGTCCATGTGGGCGTCGGCGATCGGGGTGACCAGGTTGGTCGCACCGGGACCCGAGGTGGCCATGCAGACGCCGACCTTGCCGGTGGCCTGCGCGTAGCCGGTCGCGGCGTGGCCCGCGCCCTGCTCGTGGCGGACCAGGATGTGGCGGACCCGCGTGGAGTCCATCATCGGGTCGTACGCGGGGAGGATGGCGCCGCCCGGAATACCGAAGACGGTGTCGGCCCCCACTTCCTCGAGAGAACGGATGAGGGACTGCGCACCCGTGACGTGCTCGACAGTGGTGGCGGTCGGTCCGCCGTTACGGGCCCGCGGCTGCGGATGGTGCCCGGTGGCCTGCTCGGTCATCAGCATTCTCTTCTCGAAGCAGAGGGTTTTTGCGAGGGTTTGGGGTGAGCCGGTGCAACAAAAAACCCCTCGTGCCGGGAGGCAAGCGAGGGGAGCGCGTCGGGAGCTTTC
Organism: Streptomyces sp. JL2001; assembly: GCF_050917515.1. Lineage (NCBI taxonomy): Bacteria > Bacillati > Actinomycetota > Actinomycetes > Kitasatosporales > Streptomycetaceae > Streptomyces > Streptomyces sp. JL2001. The sequence continues at coordinate 2,372,455 of NZ_CP169421.1, forward strand.
TCAGCGGGACCTTGATGGCCCTGCTTCAGCCGACGCGCTTTCCAAGTACGAGAATTCGGGTGCGCATGGCACTGACCCTCTCCCCGACGCACTACCAGTGTCAAGTGGGTGGGACAGGCGTCTCATTATTTGAGCGGATCGAGGGATGGTTTCCGGCCGTCGCGGCGGTCGCCACCGGCCCGCCCGCACCCCCGCTGAGCACCGGCAACGCGGATGCGCCGGGGAGCGGGTACGCGTCCCGGACGAGCGCGCGGCGCAGCCGGTACTCGTCGAGCGGGCCCGAGAAGGCCATGCCCTGGCCGTGGGTGCAGCCCATGGTGCGCAGGGCCAGTACCTGCTCGGGCACGTCCACGCCGTCGGCGACGGACTGCAGCCCGAGGTCGCCGGCGATCCGGAGCAGTCCGCTGGTGATCTTGCGCAGCCGGGCGGACTCGACGACTCCCTCGACGAGGCTCCGGTCCAGCTTCAGGACGTCCACGGGGAGGCGGCGCAGGGCGTTGATGGCCGCGTAGCCGCTGCCGAAACCGTCCAGGGCGATCCGCACGCCCAGTCGGCGCAGGGCGACCAGGCGCTGTTCCAGCTCGTCGAACGAGGTCCGCGGGTCGTTGTCCGCGAGCTCGATCATCAGCGATCCGGACGGCAGCCCGTGCCGGGTCAGCAGGGCCTCGACGGAGTCCAGGGGCAGGGAGCGGTCCAGCAGCCGTCGGGCGGAGAGCCGGATCGAGACCGGGGTGAAGTGGCCGAGCCCGGCCCGCTCGGCGGCCTGCTCGACGGCCTCCTCCAGGATCCAGCGGCCGAGCTCGGCGGTGCGTTCGCCCTCCCTGGCGTTCGCCGTGTCGGCGACCCGCAGGAACTCGGCCGGGGTGAAGAGGATGCCCTGGGCGGAGCGCCAGCGGGCCTGGGCGGCCACGGCGGTGATCCGGCCCGTGGACAGGTCCACCACCGGCTGGTGGAGCAGGGCGAACTCGCCGTCGTGCAGCGCGGTGCGCAGCCGGGCCGCGAGTTCGGTCCTGCGGACGACGTCGTCCTGCATCTGCGGGGCGTAGAGCTCGACGCGGTCCTTGCCGCCGGCCTTGGCGCGGTACATGGCGAGGTCGGCGTTGCGCAGCAGGTCCCCGGCACTGATCCCCGGCTCGGCGAAGGCGACTCCGATGGAGGCCGCGACCCGCACCTCGCGCGCACCGTCGAGTCGGTACGGCTGCGAGAGCGTGAGGCGCAGCCGGTCGGCGATCTCCTGGACCTGAGCCTCGCGGGCGGTCCGGTCCCGGCCGCCGTCGCCGAGGATGAGGGCGGCGAACTCGTCGCCGCCGAGGCGTGCGGCAGTGTCCCCGGTGCGCACGGAGTCCTGGAGCCGGCGCGCGGCCTGGACGAGGAGCTCGTCGCCCGCCTGGTGGCCGAGCCGGTCGTTGACGGCCTTGAAGCCGTCGAGGTCGATGAAGAGCACGGCGGTGCCGGGGTCGGAGGAGCGCCGTCCGGCGAGCGCGTTTCTGACCCGCTGGGTGAACAGGGCGCGGTTGGGCAGGTCGGTGAGCGGATCGTGCTCGGCGTTGTGCTGGAGCTGGGCCTGGAGCCGGACGCGTTCGGTGACGTCCCGGCTGTTGAAGAGCAGCCCGCCCTGGTGGCGGTTGACGGTGGACTCGACGTTGAGCCAGTCGCCGCGGCCGGAGCGGAAGCGGCATTCGATGCGGGTGGTGGGTTCCTCCGCGGGGGGCACGGCCAGGAAGCGGCGCACTTCGTGGACCACGCCGCCGAGGTCCTCGGGGTGGATGAGGGAGGCCAGCTCCTCGCCGATCAGGTCCTCGGCGTCCCGTCCGTAGACCCCGGACGCGGCGGGGCTGACGTAGCGGAGCACCCCGGTGGGCGCGGCGATCATGATGACGTCGCTGGACCCCTGCACGAGGGACCTGAAGTGGTTTTCCTTCTGGGCCAGTTCGTGGGTGAGGGCGATGTTGTCCAGCAGCATGATGCCCTGCCGCACGACCAGGGCGAGCACGACCGTGCAGCCGGTGAAGACGACCACGCGGTCCACTCTTCGTCCCTCGACGACGTTGTACAGGATGCCGAGCGTGCAGACGGCGGCGGCCAGGTACGGGGTGAGGGCGGCGAGGGATCCGGCGACGGGGCGGCTGGGCAGCCGCTGGCCGCGCGCGGCGGGGGCCGTGGTGTCGCGGCCGCGGCGCGCGCCCCAGGGCGCGTAGGCGAGGAGCAGGGAGCCGGCGAACCAGCCGGCGTCGAGGAGCTGGCCCGAGGTGTAGTTCTCGCGGAGCAGCGGTGAGGTGAACAGGGCGTCGCAGAGGACGGTGAGGGCGAGGGCGGCGATGGCGGTGTTGGTCGCCGAGCGGTTCACCTGGGAGCGGCGGAAGTGCAGGGCCAGCACCATGCTGACGAGGACGATGTCGAGCAGCGGATAGGCCAGGGAGAGGGCGGCGCGGGCGACGCTCTCCCCTTCGAAGTGCGTGGTGTGCGCGAGGGCGAGGCTCCAGGAGAGCGTCAGCAGGGAGCCGCCGATGAGCCAGGCGTCGAGGGCGAGGCAGACCCAGCCGGCCCGGGTGACGGGCTTCTTGGCGAGGACGAGCAGACCGACGATCGCGGGCGGCGCGAAGAGGAGGAAGAACAGGTCGGCGAAGGACGGGCTGGGCACCTCCTGGCGGAGCACGACCTCGTACCAGCCCCAGACGGCGTTGCCGACGGCGGCCATCCCGGAGGAGAAGGCGAAGAGCAGCCAGGCGGGGCGGAAGCGGTTCTCGCGCACCCGGGCGTAGAGGAAACAGGAGACGCAGGCGGCGAGCGCGGCGACGCTGAGTCCGAAGTCGCCCATGATCATGGCCAGTTCCACGGAGCCCCAGCCGAGGGCGGCGCCGGTGGCGTAACCCGCGCAGACCAGCCCGAGGGCGACCTGGGCCGCGACCGCGCCGACCCCGTTGCGGTCGGGGCCGGGCCGGGCGGGGCCCGTGCCCTCGGCTCCCGGAGCGCGGGGGGCGGGCGCGTGCGGATCCGGGCCGTGGTGGCCGGAGCCGGTCCGCGCCGTCCCGGCGGCGCCCCCGCCGGCCGGACCGCCGGCACCGGCGTCACGGGCGCCGACGCCACCGGCGCCGCCGACACCGGCCAGGGCCCGCCGGCCGAGGAGCATGCCCGTGGTGCTCATGGCGCCTCCCGGCGGGGTGTCGGGGCTCCGCTCTCCCGGTGGCCCGTCGGTGCCCGTGGGCCCGTCGGGGTCGGCGGAGCGGGTGGCCTGGCCCGGAATGGCGTGGCCGCCGCCCGTCGGGGTCGCGGGGCGTGCGAGGGTCGCCGACGGCGGCCCCGCCGCGTCGGATCGTCGGTCCATCGGCCGCACTTCACCCGCCACCCCCCTCGGTACCTGATGACCCTTCACGTTGCTCCCCGGCGTCAGCCCGTACTCGACGCAGCCCCCCGCCCTGGGGACGATACACCAGAGTCGTCACTCAGGGACAGGGTCGCTCTACTCTGCGTGACGGAATGCGGGTTCGCAGCGGGCGTATCAGGGGGCGCGCGGCGCCGGGGCGCCCGCTCAGGTGGTGAGGACCACGTTGGCCAGCGGCTCCCCCGCGGCGAACCGGCGCAGCTGGGCGGCGAGCAGCCGCTTCGCGCGGGGCATGAAGGCCGAAGTGGAACCGCCGACATGGGGGCTCACCAGCACACCGGGAGCGTGCCACAGCGGGTGGCCGGGCGGCAGCGGTTCCGGATCGGTGACGTCGAGGGCCGCCGTGATCCGGCCACTCTCCACCTCCTTGAGCAGGGCGGCCGTGTCCACCACCGGTCCGCGGGCCACGTTCACCAGCAGGGCGCCGTCCTTCATCCGGCCCAGGAAGCCGGCGTCGGCGAGGTGCCTGGTCGCGGGCGTGAGCGGAGTGGACAGCACCACCACGTCGGCCTGCGGCAGGAGCGCGGGCAGCTCGGACAGCGGGTGCACCGGGCCGCGCTCCGTGGTGCGGGCGGAGCGCGCGACGCGCACCACCCGCGCGCACTCGAACGGCGCGAGCCGGTCCTCGATGGCGGCACCGATCGACCCGTATCCCACGATGAGGACGGACTTGTCGGCGAGGGCCGGGTAGAAGCCGCCCCGCCACTCCTCGGCGTCCTGCGCGCGCACGAACCCGGGGATGCCGCGCAGCGAGGCGAGGATCAGCGCGAGGGTCAGCTCGGCCGTGCTGGCCTCGTGGACGCCCCGTGCGTTGCACAGCTCGACACCGGCCGGCAGCAGTTCGACTCCGGGTGTCACGTGGTCGATCCCGGCGGACAGCGTCTGCACGGCCCGCACCGAGGTCATCGCGGCGAGCGGCCGGACGGCGACCTCGGAACCCTTCATGTAGGGGACCACGTAGAAGGCGCAACGGGCCGGATCGGCGGGGAAGTCGGGCCCGCCGTCCCAGAAGCGGTAGGTGATTCCTGACCCGCCCGGCTCGGGCAGCCCGTCGATCTCGTCCGCCGCGAACGGAAGCCACACGTCAGGGGTGGTGTCGTCGAGTGTCATGTCCGGGAGGCTATGCGATGGATCCCGCGTTCCATTGGTTACTTTGGGGGGCGGCACAGGGAGGGGTAGCAGCGGGTGGAGCGCAGGACTATCGGGGCGGCGGCGCTCGACGTGGGTGCGGTCGGCCTGGGCTGCATGCCGATGAGCTGGGCCTACGACACCTCGCAGCAGCGGGGCGACCGCTCGCTGCGGACGGTGCACGCGGCGCTGGACGCGGGCGTGACCCTGCTCGACACCGCGGACATGTACGGGCCGTTCACCAACGAACTGCTGGTGGGGCGGGCCCTGAAGGAGCGTCGGGCGGAGGCGTTCGTGTCGACGAAGTGCGGCCTGCTCGTCGGCGACCAGCACGTCGTCGCCAACGGCCGCCCCTCGTACGTGCGTCGGGCCTGCGACGCCTCGCTGCGGCGCCTCCAGACGGATGTCATCGACCTCTACCAGCTGCACCGGGCCGATCCCGAGGTGCCCGTCGAGGACACCTGGGGCGCGATGGCCGACCTGGTCTCGGCGGGCAAGGTGCGCGCGCTCGGCCTGTGCGCGGTGGGGGCGCGGGCGTCCCGGCGCGGCGGCTCCGACCGGTACGAGGGAACGATCCGCCAACTCCAACGGATCCAGCAGGTGTTCCCGGTGAGCGCGGTGGAGGCGGAGCTGTCGGTCTGGTCGCCCGAGGCGCTGCGGCGGCTGCTGCCGTGGTGCGAGGCGCGCGGCGTCGGGTTCCTGGCCGCGATGCCGCTGGGCAACGGCTTCCTCACCGGCACGCTGACGCCGGGCGGCGGCTTCGAGCCGGACGACCCGCGGGCCCGGCATCCGCGTTTCACGGCGGAGATGATGGCCGCGAACCAGCCCGTGGTGGCCGGGCTGCGGCGGGTGGCCGCGAGACACGGCGAGGAGGTCACGCCGGCGCAGGTGGCGCTGGCGTGGACGCTGCGTCAGGGCCCGCACGTGGTACCGATCCCCGGGACGAAGCGGGAGGCCTGGGCGGTGGAGAACGCGCGGGCGGCGGAGCTGCGCCTGGCGGCGGCGGACCTGACGGAGATCGCCGGCCTGCCGGCCCCGCGGGGGTCCTGGGACTGAAGCGTGTGGCGAGAGTCCCGCCCCCGGCCGGAGGCCATGGGCTCGGCTCAGCCCCGTTCCTCTCCGCCGACCGCGGCCTCGTACGCGAGCAAGGTGTCGACGAACAGTCGCCGCTGATCCGGCGTCAGGGGGGCCAGCGCCTTGCGCCACGCGGCCGCGCCCGGAGCGAGCCAGGCGGTGATCGCGGGTTGCTGCTCGTCCGCGATGCCGATGATCCGCCGACGCCGGTCCGCCTCGTCCTCGCGCCGTTCCAGGATTCCCTTCCGGCTCAGGTCGCCCACCAGCAGGCTCACTGTCGTCGGCGCGACCTGCAGCCGGGCCGCCAGCTCGTTCACGGTCATCGGCCCGTCGAAGAGCAGGTAGGCGAGCAGCGAGAGGTGACGCGGCGCCAGCGCCAGGGACTGCATCACCTCGGGCACGGGGATCTTCTTGGCCCGGCCCACCATCCGGGGCATGAGCAGCAGCAGGGCCCTCACGGTGTCGTCGACTCCGCTGTCGCCGCTCTCCGCGGCGTCACGCCTCTCGGGCCTTGACATCGCACACCCCTCCACGTTTACCTTTGCCTTCAAAGGTATTTTGCTTTCAAAGCGAGCTTCCATCGTACGTACCGGCGTGAACGGAGTGGCCACCCATGCCGCATTTCAACGTGCACATCCGCGAAGAAGCCCTCGACGGGACGGTAGAACCGAAGCTGATCAGCGCCCTGACCGACGCCGTCGGTGCCGTCTACGGCGACGGGTTCCGCCGCCTCGTCGGGGTGGACCTGATCGGCATCCCCCGGCACCGCCGGGGCATCGGCGGCGAACCGACCGACGACGACGCGCCTCTCGTCACCCTCAGCATGCGCGAGGCCGCGTATCACCTGCCCCAGGTCCCGGACGCACCCGCCCGCCTCGTCGCCGCCACCACCGACGCCCTGGTCGACGTGCTCGGCGAGGCCGTCCGCAAGCAGGTCATCGTGACGATCGTCGGCGTCCCCGACGGCCGCACCGGAGTCGCCGGCACGGTGGCCTGACGCGCGGGCGCAGGCCGGGGTGACCCGCATCCGGCCTGCGCCCGCGCCGACCCCGAAAGCCCGCCCGGCGAAAGCCCCGGCCGGAAGCGCACGGCAACCCGGTGAACCGACCGGTCACGGCCCCGGGTCCTGCCCGGGCCCACCGTCGCCGCGCCCCGATCCGCCCTGATCCGGCCGGACGCCTCCCTCACGGGGAACCTGATCGCCGCGAGCGGTGTTCCACAGGTGGGGATCGCCGTGAGAAGGGATCGGGACCATGCGCCGAGCTGGTGTGGGAGCCGTGGCGGCAGCCGTCACGTGGGTGCTCGTGGCGGGATGCTCCTCGGAGGGGGCCGCGGGGCCCGGGCCGGAGCGCCGGCCGCCCGCGCCGTCCGGCTCGTCGGCGCAGCCGGGCACCCCGGAACAGGGGCGGGTGAGGGTGGCGAGCACGCTCACCACGGATCTCGACTCGCCCTGGGGGCTGGCCGCGCTTCCCGGCGGCGACCTGCTGGTCTCCTCGCGCGACGAGCGGACGATCACCCGTGTCGACGCCGCGACCGGACGGAGGACTCCGCTCGGAGAGGTGCCCGGGGTGGTGCCGGAAGGTGAGGGCGGGCTGCTCGGCCTGGCCTCGCGGGACGGCTGGGTGTACGCGTACTTCACGGCGGAGCGTGACAACCGCATCGTGCGGATGCGCCTCGGGGACCGGCTGGGCCCGCCCGAGGTGATCCTCTCCGGCATCCCGAAGGGGTTCGTGCACAACGGCGGCCGGATCGCCTTCGGCCCGGACGGGATGCTGTACGCCGGGACGGGCGAGACGGGGCGGACGGGCCTCGCGCAGGACCGGACGTCGCTGGGCGGGAAGATCCTGCGGATGACCCCGGAGGGCGAGCCGGCGCCGGGCAACCCCTTCCCCGGTTCGCCGGTCTACTCGTACGGGCACCGCAACGTGCAGGGCCTGACGTGGGACGAGGACGAGCGGCTGTGGGCGTCCGAGTTCGGCCAGAACACCTGGGACGAGCTCAATCTGATCGAGCCGGGGAAGAACTACGGCTGGCCGAGGGTGGAGGGCCGGGCCGGGGTGTCCGGCTTCGTGGACCCGGTGGCCCAGTGGAAGACGGAGGACGCCTCCCCGAGCGGGATCGCCTACGCCCGGGGCGCGGTCTGGATGGCCGGGCTGCGGGGCGAGCGCCTGTGGCGGATCCCGGTCCCGGCGGCGGGGGCGGAACAGTCGGGGGACCCCGAGGCGTTCCTCCGAGGTGAGTACGGGCGCCTGCGCACGGTCCTGGCGGCGGAGGGCGGCGGGCTCTGGCTGACGACCAGCGAGACCGACACCCGGGGCACGCCCGGGGCCGGCGACGACAGGATCCTCCGGCTGGAGGTCGAGTGAGGCGGCGGACACGATGTTCAACATGGCCGAGGAGTTCTTCGCACCGAGCCGCAAGCACACCGACGACGAGCGCCGGCGTCTGGCGCTGACCAGGGAGGACCTGGGCGACGGGGACCCCTCGCGGGGCCCGATAGACCTGACCTCGGGCCAGGTGACGATACGCGTCCCGGCCCCGGGTGACGCCCCGGCCGCGGACGAGCCGGCGGACCCCTCCCCGGACACCGGGGGCGGCCCGGGCGAGGCCGCACCGGGCGAGGTGCCGCGCGCCGAGTGACCGGGTTTGCCGGGCCGTACCGGGCCGCGACCCGGGAGGCGACCGGGTGCCCCGGTCCGTCCTACGGCTCCAGGAGGCGGAGGCGGTGGGCCAGTGCCGCCGCCTCCCCGCGGCCGGAGACGCCGAGCTTGGCGAGGATGTTCGAGACGTGGACGCTCGCCGTCTTCGGCGCGATGAAGAGCTCCTCGGCGATCTGCCGGTTGGTGCGGCCCGCGGCCACCAGGCGCAGGACGCCGTGCTCCCGCGGGGTCAGACCGAAGGTGTCCTCGTCGGCCTCGGGAGCGGCCGGGCCGGTGTCCGGGACGGTCAGGGAGAGGCGGCCGCGGGCGGCGAGCAGTTCCACGTCCTCGCGCAGCGGGCGGGCCCCCAACGCGACGGCGGTGGCGTGGGACTCCCGCAGCAGCGCCGCGGCCTCCTCGCGGCGGCCGCCCTCGGCCAGCAGGGCGTCGGCGAGGCGGTGCCGGGCGACGGCGAGCTGGTAGGGGCGCTCCACCGCCTCGTAGGCGGCGACGGTCTCGGCCCAGCGTTCGGCGGACAGGCGGTCCTCCGCCCGGCCCAGCTCGGCGGAGACGTGCAGGGAGTACGCCTGCCAGACCGGTGCCGCGATGGCCAGGGACCGGACGCAGCGGCGGATCAGGGCGAGCGCCCCGGGGCGGCCCTCGGCCGCGGCGGGCAGGCCGCGGGCGTCCGCCTCGGCGGTGACGGCGGCGAGCACGAGCGGCCAGCCGTAGCGCTGGGTGCCGGGCGGGAAGCCGCGTTCCGCGGCATCGGCGAACGCGGCGCGGACGTCCGCGATCCGCCCCGCGGCGGCGGCCAGCAGCAGTTGGACCTGTGACATCGGCAGGGTGTACTGCGGCATCGGGTCCTGGCTGCCGTAGCTCTGGCGGGCGACGGCCAGCTGGGCCTCGGCCGTGGCCGCTTCCCCGCGGGCGACGGCGAGCTGGGCCAGGCGCAGGGCGGCGGAGCCCCGCGGCCGGGCGCTCTGGCCCGCGTGCTCCAGCCACTCGGCCGCGCGCTGGGTCTCGTCCCACAGCCCCAGGGAGAACTGCGACTCGGCCTGGTTGGCGCGGATCCAGCCCTGGCTGTCGAGCAGACCGCGGGAGCGGGCCATCGTCAGCCCGGCCTCGGCGACCTCCAGGGCCTCCCGGGAGCGGCCGAGGGCCTCCAGGTTGGAGGCGAGGTTGACATGGGCGCGGGCCGACTCGTGGAGCAGGCCGAGCGCCGCGGTCCGGTCGCGCACCTCGTACATCGCGGCGAGCCCGCCCTCCGGGTCGCCGGCGGAGACCATGAGGGAGCCGAGGGTGAGCCGGGCGCCGAGCTCGATCGGCTCGGCCTTGACCAGCCGGGCGTACTCGACGGCTCGCTCGGCGGAGGCGAGGCTCTCGGGCCCGGGCTGGTGGACCAGCCCCCAGCCGGCGGCCACGGTGAGGACCGCGGCGTGCACGGCGGACGGGGGCAGTCCCTTGACGAGTTCCTGGGCGGTGGCGATCTCGGCCCAGCCGTCGGAGCGGCCGAGGCCGGACATGATGCGGGAGCGCTCGGTCCAGAACCACGCCTCGCGGAGCGGGTCACGGTCGCCCCCCTCCTCGCCGCCGAGGAGCCGCATGGCCATCTTGACGATCTTCAGGGCGCGTTCGCGCTCACCGCAGAGCCGGGCGGCCACGGCGGCCTCGGCCAGCAGGTCGAGGTAGCGCAGCGGGGTGGTCTCGGGGTCGCAGCCGCAGGGCGGGTATGCCTCGGCGTAGTCCATCGGGCGCAGCGAGCTGCGCACGTCGTCGGGGACGTCGTCCCACAGCTCCATGGCCCGTTCCAGCAGCCGGAGTTGTTCGGCGTACGCGCAGCGCTTGCGGGTCGCGACGGAGGCGCGGAGCACGGCGGGCAGTGCCCGGGCGGCGTCGTGCGCCTTGTACCAGTAGGAAGCGAGCCGGGTCGCCCGCTCGTCGGCGCGGACGAGCGCGGGATCGGCCTCCAGGGCTTCCGCGTAGCGCCGGTTGAGGCGGGAGCGTTCGCCGGGGAGCAGGTCGTCGCTGACGGCCTCGCGGACCAGCGAGTGACGGAAGCGGTAGCCCTCGCCGTCCGGGACGGCGAGCAGGATGTTGGCGCCGACGGCCGCGCGCAGCGCCTCGATGAGGTCGTCCTCGGCGAGTCGGCTGACGGCGGCGAGCAGGGCGTACTCGACGGTGGAGCCGCCCTCCGCGACGATCCGGGCGACCCGCTGGGCGTCGTCGGGCAGTGTCTCGACCCGGACCAGCAGCAGGTCGCGCAGCGAGTCGCTGAGGGCCGGGGAGACGCAGCCGGCCTCGCGGGAGACGACGAGTTCCTCGACGAAGAAGGCGTTGCCGTCGGAGCGGTCGAAGATCTGGTCGACCAGGGCGGCGTCGGGTTCGGCGGCGAGGATGCCGGCGAGCTGGCGGCGCACCTCGGTGCGGGTGAACCGGGAGAGTTCGATGCGGCGGATGCTCCGCAGCCGGTCCAGTTCGGCGAGGAGGGGGCGCAGGGGGTGGCGGCGGTGGATGTCGTCGGCCCGGTAGCTGGCGACGACGACGATGCGGCCGCGGCGCAGCGTGCGGAAGAGGTAGGCGAGCAGGTGCCGGGTGGAGGCGTCGGCCCAGTGCAGGTCCTCCAGGACGAGGACGATCGTCCGGTCGGCGGCGAGCCGCTCCAGGAGCCGTACGGTCAGCTCGAAGAGGCGTGCGGTGGAGTCCTCGTTGTAGGGCTCGTGGCTGCCGACGTCGCCGAGTTCGGGCAGCAGCCGGGCGAGTTCGCCCTCCTGCCCGTCGGCGGCCGCCGCGAGTTCGCCGGGCAGGCGCCGGCTCAGCGAGCGCAGGGCCGTGGAGAAGGGGGCGAAGGGCAGTCCGTCCGCGCCGATCTCGACGCAGCCTCCGAGGGCGACGGTGGCGTCGCGGGCGCAGGCCGCGTCCACGAACTCCTCGATGAGGCGCGTCTTCCCGACGCCGGCCTCGCCGCCGATCAGCAACGCCTGCGGCTCGCCCGCGTGGGCGCGGGCGAGCGCGTCGGTGAGTGTTGTCAGTTCGTCCGCTCTGCCGACGAACACCGGGCTGACTGACCTGGTCTCCACGCCGGTGAGCATCGCACAGGCGTCGGCCGTGTCACCCATACGGGTCAGGCGGCCCGGACGAAGCGGCCCCGCTCGGCGCCCACCCGCCCCTCGTCCTCGTGACGGCCGCTGCGGCGGCCGAAGCGGCGGGCTCCCCCGGCGGCCCGGGCGGCCTCGTGGGAGAGCCGAAGGGCGGCGGCCTCACGGAGCAGCTCGGCGTGGTGCATGCGGTGGATCTCGTACGCGAACATCTCGTTCTCCCCGGGGTGTCGGCATCGCTCCCTGCGATGCCTCCACTCTCGTCTCCCAGGGGGTGCGGCCACATCGGGCGACTGCCGCATGTTCGGGGCACGGGGGGCCTTAGGCGGGTCCGGGAGGATACCTAGAGGGGCCCTCGCGTGGTGGGGGACAGCCCTCAGCCGGCGGTCGGCAGACTCAGGAACAGGTCGAAGTACATGCCGGCCGACAGGAACAGCCCGATGCCGCCGAGTACGGCTCCGGCCACGGCCACGGCCCGCACCCACGCCGGCCGCTCGGGGCGGGTGAGGACGACCACGGCGGTGATCAGGGCGAGCACGGCGAAGACGCCGTTGACGAGGGCGGTGGTGTGCCAGGCGTCGCCGTAGATCTCGGAGATCTGCTGGGCCGGGGTGCCGCCCTGCGCCTTGATCTGGCCGATGAGGGTCTCGCGCTCGCTGGCGACCTTGCCCATCCAGGTGCCGGTCAGGGCGGCGAGGCCCAGGGCGGCGGAGACGACGGCCGCGGCGCCCGCACCGACGCCGGCGGCGGGGGTGAGCCCGGCGTCGTCGTCCGCCTCGTCGGCTTCATCGGCTTCATCGGCGTACGTCTCGTCGTGGTCGGCGGCCGGCTCGCGGTCCGGGCCGTCGGCGTGCTCGCGGTCCCGCTCGTCGGTCCCCTCGAGGGCCTCCGCGCTCTCGTCCGTCTGCGCGGACTCGTCGGTCACCACGGTCTCGTCGGTCTTCGAAGCGTTCATGCGGCGCACGCTAGGCGGCCCGGATGAGAGGAGTCTTAACCGGGCCGGGCGCGGGGCCGGAAGAGCCGGCCGGACGTCCCCCGGTGCACCGCCCCGGCGGACGGCCGCCGGGGCGATGCACCGGGGGACGTCCGGCCGGTCAGGCCCTGCGGGCCTTCCACTCCGGTGCGAGGACCGACCAGACCTCCATGTCGTGCCGCTTGCCGCGGTAGAGGTAGCTCTCCCGCAGCACGCCGTCCCGGGTCATCCCCAGCCGGCGGGCGACGGCGATGCTCGCCTCGTTCTCCGAGGCCGCCAGCCACTCGACGCGGTGGATCCCGCGCTCCTCGACCGCCCAGTCGATGATCACGCGGGCGGCCCGGGTGACCAGGCCGCGGCCGGCGGCGGCGGGCTCCAGCCAGCAGCCCGCCTCGGCGGTGCCACCGGCCAGGTCCATGGTCCGGAAGAGCACCCCGCCGACGAGGCGGCCGTCGGCCCAGATGCCGTAGAGGCGGCCCGTGTCGTTCGCGGCCTTCTCGGCGTACGTCCGGAGGTAGGCGCGGGTCGAGTCCAGGTCGGCGACGAAGTCCGGCAGTGCGATGTAGCGGCCGACGAACTCCCGGCCGCGGTCCATGTGGGCGAGGAGTTCGGGGGCCTGCCAGGGCTCCAGCGGACGCAGCTCGGCGCCGTCGTCACCCAGTGATATCGCGAACATCCTCGTTCTCCTCCGCGGTCGGGACCGTCACGCGTTGCGAGGGGATCTTCGCACGCGGGCCGTCCGCGCCGGCAGCGTCCCGGGGTCCCTCGACGAGGCCGGCGGGCACGTCCAGCTCCCGGACGTCCGCCTCGCGCGCGTCCGCGGCCGCGCGGCACTCCGGCGGCTCGATGCTGATCCGGGGCATCCGGCGGTCCAGCCAGCGCGGCAGCCACCAGTTCGCGCCGCCGAGCATGTGCATGAGCGCGGGCACGAGAAGGGTGCGCAGGACGAAGGCGTCCAGGGCGACGGCCGCCGCGAGGCCGATGCCGAACATCGCGATGACGCGGTCCCCGCTGAGGACGAACGCCAGGAAGACGGAGATCATGATGACCGCGGCGGAGTTGATCACCCGGCTGGTCTCGGCGAGGCCGACGCGGACCGCCCGCCGGTTGTCACCGGTCTCCAGCCACTCCTCGTACATCCGGCTGACCAGGAAGACCTGGTAGTCCATGGAGAGCCCGAAGAGCACGGACACCATGATCACCGGCAGGAACGGTTCGATCGGGCCCGCGCTGCCGAGGCCGATGAGGTCGCTGCCCCAGCCCCACTGGAAGATCGCGACGACCACGCCGAACGCGGAGGCGACGGCCGCGACGTTCATCAGCGCGGCCTTCAGCGGGATGCCGACCGACCGGAAGGCGAGCAGGAGGAGCAGACAGCCGAGCGCGATCACGACGCCCACGAAGAGCGGCAGCTTGCCGACGATGATCTCGGCGAAGTCGTCGTACGACGCGGTGACGCCGCCCACGTGCACGTCCAGCGAGGTGCCGTTCTCGGCGGCCGGCAGGACGTCCTGGCGCAGCCGGTCGACGAGGTCGCTGGTGGCCTTCGACTGGGGGGAGGAGTCCGGTACGACGGTCAGGACCGCGGTGTCGCCGGCGCTGTTGTAGGTGATCGGCGAGACCGACTCGACGCCGCGGGTGTGGGCCAGCTTCGCCGGGAGGTCGCCGAGGGCGACCCGGTCGTCGGCGCCGTCGATCCCGGCGACGAGGGTGAGGGGTCCGTTGACGCCGGGGCCGAACCCGTCGGCGAGCAGGTCGTACGCCTTGCGGGTGGTGGCCGTTCCGGGGTTGTTGCCCTGGTCGGACGTGCCGAGGTGGAGCGAGAAGGTCGGCAGCGCCAGGATCAGCATGACGACGGCGGCGACGGCGCCGAGCAGCTTCGGGTGCCGCTCGACGAAGGCGGACCAGCGGGCCGCGAAGCCGGTGGGGAGCTCGGGCTGGGGGCCGTGCTCGGCCAGCTGCCGGCGTTCGCGCCTGCTGAGCGCCCGCATGCCGATGAAGGAGAGCAGCGCCGGGAGCAGGGTGACGGAGGCGGCGACCGTGAGGACGACGGTGAGCGAGGCGGCGATGGCGACGCCGTTGAGGAAGCCGAGCCGCAGGATCAGCATGCCGAGCAGCGCGATGCAGACGGTGGCGCCGGCGAAGACGACCGCGCGGCCCGTGGTGGCGACCGCGATCCGGGCGGCCTCCGCGACGGGGAGGCCGCGTTTGAGGCCCTTGCGGTGTCTGGTGACGATGAAGAGCGCGTAGTCGATGCCGACGCCGAGGCCGATGAGCATGCCCAGCATGGGGGCGAAGTCGGCGACCGTCATCACGTGACCGAGCAGGACGATGCCGGAGTACGCGGTGCCGACGCTGACCAGGGCCGTGGCGATGGGCAGTACGGAGGCGGCCAGGGAGCCGAAGGCGAGGAAGAGGACGACGGCCGCGACGACGACGCCGACCGCCTCGGCGACATGGCCGCCGGGGGCCTCGGTGAGGGCGACGGCGGTGCCGCCGAGCTCGACCTGGACGCCGTCGCCGGCGGCCTGCCGGGCGGTGTCGACGAGGGCCTGGGCCTGTGTCTCCGGGATGTCGTCGGCCTGGGCGCGGAAGGCGACCGTGGCGTAGGCGGTCCGGCCGTCCTCGCTGATCTGCGCCTGGGCGCCGGGGCTCTGGCCGTAGGGGGAGGTGACCGCGGCGATGCCGGGCAGCTCGGCGACCTCGTCGAGCATGCCGGTCATCCGCTGTTCGACGGCGGAGGCGCGGACGCTGCCCTTGTCCGTATGCCAGACGATGGTGTCGCTGTCGCCGCCCGCGCCCGGGAATCCCGCGTCGAGGAGGGCGGTGGCGCGGCCGGACTCGGTCCCGGGGACCTCGTAGTCGTTGGAGTACGCGCTGCCCGCGAGCGACGCCCCGGCGACGGTGCCGCCGAGGGCGACGAGCCAGAGCAGGACGGCGACGAGGCGGTGCTTGATGCACCACCGTGCGATAGCGGCCAACGGACGTGCTCCCTGGGTGGTTCGTGGATCTTTGACCGGGAACAGCCCGCAAAGAACGCATGGACCTACGTCAGGCCACTGTCGCAGCCTTACGTGATCGTTTGCCCCTTTCGTGTCGTTACTCACAGCGGCGCGGCGGAGGTCCGGACTTTCGGCCCGGGACCCCTCGGACCTCGGTGTACGCGACCCGGAGCTCGGTGTGCCCGGGCCCCGGCTCCCCCGCCCTGCGGCCCGGCCACCCCGGCCCGGGCCACCCCGGCCCACTCGGCTCGGGCCTCCGCACGCCGCCGCCGGGGTCAGCCGGAGACGCTCGGGCGGGCGTTCTCGACGTGGCCCATTCAGGCGCCTACGGAGGACGGTGAGGTGGTGAACGTCCAAGAGGACAGTCGCTCCGTCCAGGCGATTTCCGGCCGACCGGATCGGGGGCGTACGGGATCCTGAGGGCATGACCGACGGACGCATCAAGATCTGGTTCCGCTTCGTGCCGCGGGAGGGATGGCTGCCCCAGGACACCGAAGGGCTGTGGGCGACCCCGGTGGGCCCCGACACGGCCCGTGTGGACAACGTGCCGTTCCTGCAGGACGGGGTGGCCCAGGACGACGTCGTCCGCTTCACCACGGACGCGGACGGCACCCGTTGGGCGGCCGAACGCGTGACGGCCTCCGGGAACTGCACCCTGCGGCTGCTTCCGGTCGCCGACGGCCCGCTCGGCCGCAGTGCGCGGGCGGTGCACGAACGCCTGTCCCCCTTCGGTCTGGGGGGAGAGGCGTTCAGCGGGGAGTTCCCCCTCGTCGCCCTCAACGTCCCGGCAGACGCGCCGTTCACCGAGATCAAGGAACTGCTCGTCCA
This sequence comes from Streptomyces sp. JL2001, assembly GCF_050917515.1. Taxonomy (NCBI): domain Bacteria; kingdom Bacillati; phylum Actinomycetota; class Actinomycetes; order Kitasatosporales; family Streptomycetaceae; genus Streptomyces; species Streptomyces sp. JL2001. The sequence continues at coordinate 2,388,579 of NZ_CP169421.1, forward strand.
GGGCACCCGGAAAGGGTGGTGGCACTGGGAGATGGGGTGCGTGACGGAGCGCTGGCAGGCGGCCTGACCCCGACCCGCCGGCTCGCCGATCGCGCCGGGACCGCCGCACCGGGACCGGCACCGGGACCGCCACCGGCACCCGGCGCCCAGGGGCCGAGGACCGGTGCCGCGCCGTCGGATGCCGATCCGCGGGCGGGAGGGCGCGGTACACGAAGGCGGCCCGCACCGGAGAGTCCGGTGCGGGCCGCCTTCGTACGGGACCGGCTGTCGAGGGGCTCAGCCCTCGGTGACGCCCAGGCGCTCCAGGATGAGCTCCTTCACGCGCGCCGCGTCCGCCTGGCCGCGGGTCGCCTTCATGACCGCGCCGACCAGCGCGCCGACCGCCGCGACCTTGCCGCCGCGGATCTTGTCGGCGATGCCCGCGTTGCCCGCGATGGCCTCGTCGACGGCCGTGCCGAGCGCGCCCTCGTCGGAGACGACCTTCAGGCCGCGCTTCTCGACGACCTCGTCCGGGCCGCCCTCGCCCGCGAGGACGCCCTCGATGACCTGACGGGCCAGCTTGTCGGTGAGGTCGCCGGAGGCCACCAGTTCGGTCACCCGGGCGACCTGCGCCGGGGTGATCGCCAGCTCGTCCAGGGCCTTGCCCGACTCGTTGGCGGAACGGGCCAGTTCGCCCATCCACCACTTGCGGGCCTGGTCCGCGGGGGCACCCGCGTCCGTGGTCGCGACGATCAGGTCGACCGCGCCGGCGTTGAGGATCGACTGCATGTCGTGCTCGGAGACGCCCCACTCCTCGCGCAGCCGGTTGCGGCGCACGCGCGGCAGTTCGGGCAGCTCGGCACGCAGCTCCTCGACCCAGGCCCGGGCCGGGGCGACGGGGACGAGGTCGGGCTCCGGGAAGTACCGGTAGTCCTCGGCGTTGTCCTTGATCCGGCCGGACGTCGTGCTGCCGTCGTCCTCGTGGAAGTGCCGGGTCTCCTGCACGATCGTGCCGCCGGAGGTCAGCACGGCCGCGTGGCGCTGGATCTCGAAGCGCGCCGCCCGCTCCACGGAACGGAGCGAGTTGACGTTCTTCGTCTCCGAGCGGGTGCCGAAGGTCTTGGTGCCGTTGGGGCGCAGCGACAGGTTCACGTCGCAGCGCATCTGGCCCTTGTCCATCCGCGCCTCGGAGACGCCCAGCGCGCGGATCAGCTCGCGCAGCTCGGCGACGTAGGCCTTGGCGACCTCGGGAGCGCGCTCACCCGCGCCCTCGATCGGCTTGGTGACGATCTCGATGAGCGGGATGCCGGCCCGGTTGTAGTCGAGCAGCGAGTGCGAGGCGCCGTGGATGCGGCCGGTCGCGCCGCCGATGTGCGTCGACTTGCCGGTGTCCTCCTCCATGTGGGCGCGCTCGATCTCCACGCGGAAGATCTCGCCGTCCTCCAGCTGGACGTCCAGATAGCCGTTGAAGGCGATCGGCTCGTCATACTGCGAGGTCTGGAAGTTCTTCGGCATGTCCGGATAGAAGTAGTTCTTCCGGGCGAAGCGGCACCACTCGGCGATCTCGCAGTTCAGCGCGAGACCGATCTTGATGGCGGACTCGACGCCGATCGCGTTGACGACCGGGAGCGAGCCGGGCAGGCCGAGACAGGTCGGGCAGGTCTGCGAGTTGGGCTCGGCGCCCAGCTCGGTCGAGCAGCCGCAGAACATCTTCGTCTTCGTGCCCAGTTCGACATGGACCTCCAGGCCCATGACGGGGTCGTACGCAGCGAGGGCCGCGTCGTACGACAGCAGTTCGGTGACGGTCACAGTGAGACTTTCCCTCTCAGCCCAGCAGGACGTCGTCGTCGCCCAGGCGCTTGAGCTCCCGGTACAGGATCGCCAGGCCGGTCGCGATGGCGGCCGCGGACACCGCGGCGTCGAGCAGCCGCAGGACGTCGTTGTCGTTACGGGCCAGCTTGGCCTGCTTGGCGACGCTGACCGCGCCGAAGGCGGTGGTGGCCAGCGAGACGTACAGACCGGTCTTGGACTTCTTGAAGTTCTTGGCCTTCTTTGCCATGGCACTCACAGCGACGGAGCCTCCTCAAGCAGCGGGTGACCCCACTTTTCCACGAAGGCGGCCTCGACGGCCGCGCCGACCTTGTACAGCCGGTCGTCCTTCATGGCGGGGGCGATGATCTGCAGTCCGACCGGGAGGCCGTCCTCCGGCGCGAGGCCGCAGGGCAGCGACATGGCGGCGTTGCCCGCCAGGTTGGTCGGGATGGTGCACAGGTCCGCGAGGTACATCGCCATCGGGTCGTCGGCGCGCTCGCCGATCGGGAAGGCGGTGGTGGGGGTCGTCGGGGAGACGATCACGTCCACCTCCTCGAAGGCCTTCTCGAACTCGCGGGTGATGAGGGTGCGGACCTTCTGGGCCGAGCCGTAGTACGCGTCGTAGTAGCCGGAGCTGAGGGCGTACGTGCCGAGGATGACGCGGCGCTTGACCTCGTCGCCGAAGCCGGCCTCACGGGTGAGGGCGGTGACGTCCTCGGCGGACCGCGTGCCGTCGTCGCCGACCCGCAGGCCGTAGCGCATGGCGTCGAAGCGGGCCAGGTTCGAGGAGCACTCGGACGGCGCGATCAGGTAGTACGCCGACAGGGCCAGGTCGAAGGTCGGGCAGTCCAGCTCGACGATCTCGGCGCCCAGCTCCTTGAGGAGCGCGACGGACTCGTCGAAGCGCTGCACGACACCGGCCTGGTAGCCCTCGCCGCGGAACTGCTTGACCACACCGACGCGCATGCCGGCGACGGAGCCGTTGCGCGCGGCCTCGACGACCGGCGGGACCGGGGCGTCGATGGAGGTGGAGTCGAGCGGGTCGTGGCCGGCGATGGCCTCGTGCAGGAGCGCCGCGTCCAGGACCGTGCGGGCGCAGGGGCCGCCCTGGTCGAGGGAGGACGAGAAGGCCACCATGCCGTAGCGGGAGACCGCGCCGTAGGTCGGCTTGACGCCGACGGTGCCGGTGACGGCGGCGGGCTGGCGGATGGAGCCGCCGGTGTCCGTGCCGATGGCGAGCGGGGCCTCGTACGAGGCGAGGGCCGCGGAGGAACCGCCGCCGGAGCCGCCGGGGATCCGGGTGAGGTCCCAGGGGTTGCCGGTGGGGCCGTAGGCGCTGTTCTCGGTGGAGGACCCCATGGCGAACTCGTCCATGTTGGTCTTGCCGAGGATGACGACGTCGGCGGCCTTGAGGTTCTTCACCAGGGTCGCGTCGTACGGCGGGATCCAGCCTTCGAGGATCTTCGAACCGACGGTCGTCGGGATGCCGACGGTGGTGAAGATGTCCTTGAGGGCCAGCGGGACGCCGGCCAGCGGGCCGAGCTTCTCGCCCCTGGCCCGCTTCTCGTCGACGGCGCGGGCCTGCGCGAGCGCGCCCTCGCGGTCGACGTGCAGGAAGGCGTGGACCTTCTCGTCGACGGCCTCGATGCGGGCCAGGTGGGCTTCGGTCACCTCGACGGCGGTGAGCTCGCCGGAGGCGATCTTCTGCGCGATCCCGGCGGCCGTGAGCTTGATGATGTGGGTGTCCGTCATGGTGATCAGTCCTCCCCCAGGATCTGCGGCACCTTGAAACGCTGCTGCTCCTGGGCCGGGGCGCCGGAGAGCGCCTGCTCGGGGGTGAGCGACGGACGGACCTCGTCCGCGCGCATGACATTGGTCAGCGGCAGCGGGTGGGAGGTCGGCGGAACGTCTTGGTCGGCGACCTCGGAGACGCGGGCGACCGCGCCGATGATGTCGTCGAGCTGACCGGCGAAGTGATCGAGCTCTTCGCCCTTCAGCTCCAGACGCGCCAGCCGTGCGAGGTGTGCGACCTCCTCGCGCGTGATGCCAGGCATGCAGCGATCCTCAGGGGTGAGTGTGTGTGGTTTGGGCCCAATCCTATGGGGCGTGGGCGTCCGACCGTTAAACGGTCGCCTCCGGCACCCCGGGACGGCGGCCCGTCCCGCCCCCGCGCCCCTCACCGCACGCCGGGCCGGGAGCGCGCGTCCCGGCCCCGCGCTACTGCACCACGTGCCCCGAGGGCTGGTCGACCTCCAGTGCCGCCGCCTCCTCGGAGGGCCGGCGCCAGCCGTGTTCGCCGCGGGCGCGCAGCCAGGCGGTGGTCTCGGCCGGCGGCATCGCCGCCGCGACCAGCCAGCCCTGGACGGCGTCGCAGCCCAGGTCCCGCAGCCGCTCCCAGGTCTCGTCGTCCTCGACGCCCTCGGCGACGACGAGCAGGCCCAGCGAGTGCGCCAGGTCCAGGGTGCAGCGCACGATCTCGGCGTCCTCGGTGTCGACGGCCAGCCGGGCCACGAAGGAGCGGTCGATCTTCAGTTCGCTCACCGGGAGGCGCCGCAGGTGGACCAGCGAGGAGTAGCCGGTGCCGAAGTCGTCCAGGGACATCTTCACGCCGTGTCCGGTCAGCCCCGCCAGCGTGTCGGCGGCCCGCTGCGGGTCCTCCAGGAGCACGTGCTCGGTTATCTCCAGCTGGAGCGCGCCGGCCGGGACCCCGTGCCGGGCGAGCCGGGCCGCGACCGCGCCCGCGAAGCCGGGCGTGTGGACGTCCCGGGGGGAGACGTTGACCGCGACGGGCACGTTCAGGCCCTGCGCGCGCCACCGGGCGACCTGCGCGAGCGCGGTCTCCAGGACGTACTCGGTGAGGTGCGGCATCAGGCCCGACGACTCGGCGATCGCGATGAACTCGTCCGGGGGGACGCGCCCGCGTTCCGGGTGCACCCAGCGGACCAGCGCCTCCAGGCCGGCCACCTGCCCGTCGAAGCGGACCTTGGGCTGGTAGTGCAGTTCGACCTCGCGGGCGTCCAGCGCGCGGCGCAGGTCGCCGAGGAGCCCGAGCCGGTCGGGGGTGTTGGAGTCGCGCTTGGACTCGTACACCTCCACACCGGTCCGGTCCCGCTTCGCCTGGTACATGGCCACGTCGGCGCGGCGCAGCAGGCCCTCGGCGTCCAGGGCGTGGTCCGGGAAGACCGCGACGCCCGCGCTGGCCTCCAGGACCAGGGTGAGCCCGTCCAGGTCCAGCGGCGAGGACAGCTCGGCGACCAGGTGGCGGGCGACGCGCTGGGCGCTCGTGGTGGAGTCGGCGATGGGCAGGAGCACGGCGAACTCGTCGCCGCCGAGCCGCGCGGCCTCCGCCCCGCGCGGCAGGGCGAGCTTGAGCCGCTCCGCGATCTGGAGCAGCAGCCGGTCTCCGGCGAGGTGCCCCAGGGTGTCGTTGACCGAGCGGAAGCGGTCGAGGTCGATCAGGACGAGGGCGGCGCGCGCCCCTTCCCCCTCGGCCGCCTCCAGCGCGGTCCAGGTCCGCTCCAGGAGCCACTGCCGGTTGGGCAGCCCGGTCAGCGGGTCGCGCAGCTGCTCCTCGGCCCGGGCGCGGGCGATCCACAGGGTGGAGTCGAGGGCGATGAGGGGGACGGCGAAGAGCGGCAGCAGCACCGGCAGGGAGGCGGCCACGACGCAGATCAGCGGGGCGATGCCGAGCAGGGCGACCGCGACGAGTCCCTGCCGGATCAGGGCCGTCCGGGTGGCGGTGGGCAGCGAGGCGCCCTGGGGCGCGTGGGCGTACCAGAGCAGGAGCCGGGTCACGACGAGGTAGGCGCCCGCGGACAGCACGACCTCCGGGATGTCTCCGATCGTCCAGTCGAGTGGCTGCCAGGGCCGCTCGACGGACGGCGTGTCCCCGAAGGCGGCCAGCACGAGGGCGGCCGCGCCGATGCCCAGGACGTCGGCGGCGCCGTGCAGCAGGCCCTGCCGCCAGCGGTGGCGGCGGGCGGCGCCGACGAGCACGACGACGGTCATCGCGACGAGTCCGGCGGGCACCCAGCCGTACAGCAGGAGGACCGCGAGGGTGAGGGCGGCGCCGGAGCCGGTGCCGCCCCACCAGCGGTCGCGGCCGAGGGCGACCAGGTGTCCGACGATGAGTCCGGTGAGGATCGCGAGGCACCAGCCCGCGGTGTCGCCGGGGAACAGGCCGTGACCGGTGCTCAGGGCCTCGTAGAGGCCGACCGCGAGCACGACGGCGGCAAGGGCCACCACGGCTCCGGGCAGGCCGGGGGTGATGCCCGCGAAGACCGCGCGGCCATGCGGCCGTGAGACCGGGGCGGCACTCTCGCTCGGTTTCATTCGTCCCTCTCACAGCCGGCGGTGCCGTTGCAACGCGATGGGCCGTTGTCTTGCCACCACGACCGACGGAGCCCAACGCGGCCGTGCACGACAGACGCACGTCACAACAGTAGGCCGCGGAGGGCTCCGACGGGCAGCGCTCTCCATGTCTTGCCCGAATGCGACCCGGCCACCCCTAACGATCTGGTATGCGCCGAACGGGTGACGATCCGGGGGTGGGACAGGAGGGACGGAGGGCTACCCGGCGGCCGGAACCGCCGCCTCCCGGGCCGCGTCGGGACCCTGCTCCAGCAGGACCGCGAACCCGTCCTCGTCCAGAACCGGAACCTTCAGCTGCATCGCCTTGTCGTACTTGGAACCCGGGTTGTCCCCCACGACGACGAAGTCGGTCTTCTTCGAAACGGAACCGGTCACCTTCGCTCCGCGGCTCTGCAGCGACTCTTTTGCGCCATCCCTGGTGAAGTTCTGCAGGGTGCCGGTCACGACCACCGTCATCCCCTCCAGCGGACGCGGCCCCTGCTCCTCGTCGGCGCCCTCGTCCTCCAGACGGACGCCGGCCGCCCGCCACTTGCGCACGATCTCGCGGTGCCAGTCCTCGGCGAACCACTGCTTCACCGCTGCCGCGATGATCCCGCCGACCCCGTCGACGGCCGCCAGCTCCTCCTCGGTGGCCTGCTCGATCCGCTCCAGAGAGCGGAACTCGCGGGCGAGGGCCGCGGCCGCGACCGGGCCCACGTGACGGATCGACAGCCCGTTGATGAACCGCGCCAGGGGCCGCTCCTTGGCCGCGGCGATGTTCTCCAGCATCGACAGCGCGTTCTTCCGCGGCTCGCCGTTCTGGTTGGCGAAGACGAGGGCGGTCTTCTCCTCACCTGTCTTCGGGTCCCGCTTGGGCAGTCCGCTGTCCGGGTCCAGGACGTACGCCCGGATGGGCAGGAGCCGCTCGATCGTCAGGTCGAAGAGGTCGCCCTCGTCGACCAGCGGCGCGGCGGTGGGCTCCAGCGGCCGGGTGAGCGCGGCGGCGGCGACCGCGCCGAACTTCTCGATGTCCAGGCATTCGCGGCCGGCGAGGAACGCGACGCGCTCGCGCAGCTGGGCCGGACAGGTCCGGGCGTTGGGGCAGCGGAGGTCGATGTCGCCCTCCTTCATCGGCTTCAGCGGCGTCCCGCACTCGGGGCACTCGGCCGGCATCACGAACTCCCGCTCGGTGCCGTCCCGCAGGTCGGCGACCGGCCCGAGGATCTCCGGGATGACGTCGCCGGCCTTGCGCAGCACCACGGTGTCGCCGATGAGGACGCCCTTGGCCTTCACCACCTCCTGGTTGTGGAGCGTGGCGAACTCGACCTCGGAGCCGGCGACCGTGACCGGCTCCACCTGCGCGTACGGCGTGACCCGGCCGGTCCGGCCGACGCCGACCTTGATGTCGACGAGCTTGGTGTTGACCTCCTCCGGCGCGTACTTCCAGGCGATCGCCCACCGCGGGGCGCGCGCCGTGGAGCCGAGCCGCCCCTGGAGCGGGATCTCGTCCAGCTTGACGACGACCCCGTCGATCTCGTGCTCCACGGAGTGCCGGTTCTCGCCGAAGTACGCGATGAACTCCCGTACGCCGTCCAGCGAGTCGACCACCTTGTTGTGCCGGGCGGTCGGCAGGCCCCACTCGCGCAGCAGCTCGTAGGCGTGGCTGAGGCAGTCGATGTCGAAGCCCTCGCGGGCGCCGATGCCGTGCACCACCATGTGCAGCGGGCGGGTGGCCGTGACCTTGGGGTCCTTCTGGCGCAGCGAACCGGCGGCGGCGTTGCGCGGGTTGGCGAAGGGCTTGTCGCCGGCCTCCACGAGGCGGGCGTTGAGTCCCTCGAAGGCCTCCATCGGGAAGTAGACCTCGCCGCGGATCTCGACGAGATCGGGGATGCGGTCGCCGCGCAGCCGGTCCGGGATGTCGGCGATGGTGCGGACGTTGGGCGTGATGTCCTCACCGGAGCGGCCGTCGCCGCGGGTCGCCGCCCGGGTCAGCCGCCCGTGCTCGTAGGTCAGGTTGACCGCGAGGCCGTCGACCTTCAGCTCGCACAGGAAGTGGTACGCGGAGGTGCCGACCTCGCGCGCGAGCCGCTCGGCCCAGGCGGCGAGTTCGAGGTCGTCGAAGGCGTTGTCGAGCGAGAGCATGCGCTCGCGGTGCTCGACGGAGGTGAACTCCGTCTCGTACGCTCCCGCGACCTTCTGCGTCGGCGAGTCGGGCGTCCGCAGCTCCGGGTACTCCTCCTCCAGGGCCTCCAGGGCGCGCAGGAGCCGGTCGAACTCGCCGTCGCTGATGACCGGCTGGTCCTTCACGTAGTACCGGAAGCGGTGCGCCTCGACCTGCTCGGCCAGGTCGGCGTGCTTCTCCCGTGCCTCGGCGGGCAGGGCCCCCTGTTCGACTGCCACCGTTACTCGTCCTCCCGTTTGCCTCGAAAACCCGTCACTCAGGGTTGTCCGCGAGCGATCTCGCCGCCCGGGCGCTGTGGGCGAGCGCCGCCCGGGCGTACGCCGGCGAAGCACCCGCGAGCCCGCACGTGGGGGTGACCACGACGGAATCGGCCAGAGTCCCCGGATTCAGCCCCAGTCTGCGCCACAGCGTCCTGACACCCATGACGCTACCGCCCGGGTCGGACAATGGGGCGTCGGTGGACGGCACCACGCCAGCGAAGAGGACGGTTCCGGACTCCACCGCCTCACCGATCGGCTCCTCGTCACGCTCCGTGAGGAGCGAGAAGTCGAACGAGACGCCGGAGACGCCGGCGCGCCGCAGCAGGGCGAACGGCACGTCCGGGGCACACGAGTGGACGACGACGGGGCCGTCGTGGACCGCGATCACCTCGCGCAGGGCGCTCTCGACGACCTGCCGGTCGACGGCCCGGTAGGTGCGGTAGCCGCTGGCGGTGCGGACCTGTCCCCGCAGGACGGCGGTCAGGGAGGGCTCGTCGAGCTGAAGGACGGGACGGGCGCCCGGCACCCGCCGGCGCAGCTCCGCCAGGTGGCCGCGCAGGCCCTCGGCGAGGGAGCCGACCAGGTCCCGGCAGGCCCCGGGGTCGCCCAGCGCGGCCTCGCCGCCGCGCAGTTCCAGCGCGGCGGCGAGCGTCCAGGGACCGACGGCCTGGACCTTGAGCGGGCCCTCGTATCCCTGGGTGAACTCCTCCAGGGCGTCGAGGTCCTCGCCGAGCCAGGACCGGGCGCGCCGGGTGTCGCGCCCGGGCCGGTCGCTGACCCGCCACCCGCTGGGCTCCACGTGCGCGTACATCTCGACGAGCAGCCCGATGGTCCGCCCGATCATGTCGGCGCCCGGCCCGCGGGCGGGCAGCTCGGCCAGGAAGGGGAAGTCCTCGAAGGATCCGGCGACGGTCTTGGCGGCCTCCCGGGCGTCCCCGCCGGGCATGGACCCGACGCCGGTGGCGGGGCCCCAGATGAAGGGGGTCTTCTCGTCGTTCGTGTCGCTCACCCGGGAAGCGTACGCGCGACAGCCCGGGCTACCGACCCGGCCGGACCGTCAGGTCGTTGATCTCGGCGTCACGGGGCAGGTCGACGGCGGTGAGAATGGCCGTCGCGACGGACTCGGGGTCGATCCACCTCGACGGGTCGTACTCCTTGCCCTCCTGCTGGTGGACCTTGGCCTGCATGGGGCTCGCGGTCCGCCCCGGGTAGACCGAGGTCACCCGCACCCCGTGGGCGTGCTCCTCGTGACGCAGCGAGTCGGCCAGCGCCTTCAGCCCGTGCTTGGAGGCCGCGTAGGCGCCCCATTCGGCGTGGGCGTTGAGCCCGGCACCGGAGTTGACGAAGACGACGTGTCCCTTCGAGACCCGCAGCTGCGGCAGGAAGTGCCGGGTGAGCTCGGCCGGGGCGACGAGGTTGACGTTGAGCTGGTGGTGCCAGGTCTTCGGGGTGAGCTCGCCGACCGGGCCGAGGTCGACGACGCCCGCGACGTGCAGGAGCGTGTCGACCCGTTCGGGCAGGGTCTGGTGGGAGAACGCCCAGGAGAGCCGGTCGGGGTCGGCGAGGTCCCCGACGAGCGTCCGCGCGCCGGGGAACGCGGCGGCCAGCTCCTTGGCCCGTCCCGCGTCGCGCGCGTGCAGCACGAGCTCGTCCCCGCGGGCGTGCAGCCGCCGGGCGACGGCCGCGCCGATGCCGGAGCCGGCTCCGGTGATCACATGAGTAGCCATGGGAGCCATGCTCGCATCCCGGTCACGACGAGGCGCCGGGGGCGGGTGAACCGGCGGACCAGACGTCGGAGCGGACGTGGGGGCCCTCAGTCGCTTCGCGGACGCATCGGCGTGCGCACTCAGCGGATGCGGGCGGACTCCTCCAGGTACGCGAGCGCCGCGACGCCGTCGTCCGCGAAGAAGACCAGTTCGGTCAGCGGCAGCGGCAGGAAGCCCTCGTCCTCCATGCGACGGAACTGCGTCTTCAGGCCGTCGTAGAAGCCGGCCGTGTTCAGCAGGACCACCGGCTTGGTGTGCTTGCCGTGCTTGCGCAGCTCCAGCACCTCGGTGGCCTCGTCCAGGGTGCCGGTGCCGCCGACCATGACCACGACGGCGTCGGACTTGGCGAGGAGCAGCGCCTTCCGCTCCCCGAGGTCCCGGGCGACGACCATCTCGTCCGCGTTCGCGCGGGCGGTGGCGGCGAGGAAGTCGACCGAGACGCCGACGAGCCGGCCACCCGCCTCCTGCACGCCGTCGGCGACCACCTTCATCAGGCCGACGTCGGATCCGCCCCACACGAGCGTGTGCCCGCCCTTGCCGAGCAGCGTGGCGAACTCGCGCGCCGGGCCGGTGTAGCGCTCGTCGAGGTCGGCGGCGGAGAGGAAGACGCAGATGTTCATGGCTCCACCGTAGGGGGTGGTCCGGGGGCCGCGGGACCGCCCGGAACGACCGCCCGGAACGGCCGCCCGGAGAACTTCCCGGTGAATCTCCCCCGCACACCGATGAGTTCCGCACGCGGCCCCGGTCATCACTGGCATGGACGAGGCGAACAGCACGCTGAGCAGGGTCCGGGGACGGGTCACGTCGGCGGACGGCACACGGATCGCGTACGAGCGGTACGGCGACGGGCCGCCGGTGATCCTGGTCGGCGGGGCCCTCGGCACCGCCGAGGCCGAGCGGCCGCTGGCCGGGCTCCTCGCGTCGCGCTTCTCGGTGGTCGCCTACGACCGCCGGGGCCGCGGCGGGAGCGGCGACACCGGCCCGTACGCGGTGGGGCGGGAGATCGACGACCTGGCGGCGGTGGTCGACGAGGTGGGCGGTGACGTCACCGTGCACGGCACCTCGTCGGGTGGCGCGCTGGCACTGGCGGCCGCGGCGGCCGGGCTGCCGATCGCCCGGCTCTCGGTCTTCGAGCCGCCGTACGCGACCGGCGCCGAGACGCGGGCGGCCTTCGCCGCGCGCGGCCGGCGGCTGGTCGCGCTGCTCGACGAAGGGCGGCGCGACGAGGCGCTGGAGCTGTTCCTGTCCGACGCGGCGGCACCGGAGGCGCCGGCCGGGCTGCGCGGGTCGGTCCGGTGGCCACTGCTGGCGGAAGTGGCCCACACCCTCGCGTACGACCACGCGGTCCTCGGTGACGGGGTGGTGCCGGACGCCCTGCTGGGGTCGGTCGACGCGCCCGTGCTGGTCGTCGACGGCGGGTTCAGCCCGGCCTGGACGCGCGAGGCGGCGCAGGCCGTCGCGGCGGCGCTCCCCCGTGGCCGGCACCGCACGCTGACGGGCCAGACCCAGCTGGTGGCGCCGCACGTCCTCGCGCCGGTGCTGGAGGAGTTCTTCGTCGAGGAGTGAGGCCGGGGCCGGCCCCGGTGCCGCGCCGGCGCCCGTCCTGGCGGAGCCGGCCGAACCGGCCGACTCAGACCGTGGCGTCGGCCGCGCGCCGGACCGTCGTCGCGATCGTCGCCGAACCGACCACGCGCGTGCCGTCGTAGAGCACGATCGCCTGTCCCGGGGCCACGCCCCGGACCGCCTCGTCGAAGGTGACGTGCAGCGTGCCGTCCGCCAGCTCCGCCGTCACCCCGGTCTCGCCGCCGTGGGCGCGCAGCTGAGCCGTGTAGCGGCCGGAGGCCGCCGGCGCCGTGCCGCACCAGCGCGGCTTGATCGCCGTCAGGGCCGTCACGTCGAGCGCCTCCACCGGGCCGACGGTGACGGTGTTGTTCACCGGCGAGATGTCCAGCACGTAGCGCGGCTTGCCGTCCGGCGCGGGGTGGCCGATCCGCAGCCCCTTGCGCTGGCCGATCGTGAAGCCGTACGCGCCCACGTGCGTGCCGAGCTTCCGGCCCGCCTCGTCCACGATGTCGCCCTCGGCCGTCCCGAGCCGGGAGGCGAGGAAGCCCTGGGTGTCGCCGTCGGCGATGAAGCAGATGTCGTGGCTGTCGGGCTTCTTCGCCACGGCGAGGCCGCGCCGCTCCGCCTCCGCCCGGATCTCGTCCTTGGTGGTCAGGGTGTCGCCCAGCGGGAACATCGCGTGGGCGAGCTGCTTCTCGTCGAGGACGCCGAGGACGTACGACTGGTCCTTGGCCATGTCGGACGCCCGGTGCAGCTCGCGGGTGCCGTCCTCGTTCAGGACGACCGTCGCGTAGTGGCCGGTGCAGACCGCGTCGAAGCCGAGGGCGAGCGCCTTGTCGAGCAGCGCCGCGAACTTGATCTTCTCGTTGCAGCGCAGGCAGGGGTTGGGGGTGCGGCCCGCCTCGTACTCCGCGACGAAGTCGTCGACCACGTCCTCGCGGAAGCGCTCGGCGAGGTCCCAGACGTAGAAGGGGATGCCGATGACGTCCGCCGCCCGGCGGGCGTCGCGCGAGTCCTCGATGGTGCAGCAGCCGCGCGCGCCGGTGCGGAAGGACTGCGGGTTCGCCGAGAGGGCCAGGTGTACCCCGGTCACGTCGTGCCCGGCTTCGGCGGCCCGGGCGGCGGCGACGGCGGAGTCCACGCCGCCCGACATGGCGGCCAGGACACGGAGGGGACGGGGAGGAGTCGTAGTCATAGCCCCACCAGGGTACGGGGCTCCGGGAACCGTGGTCGCCTGAGTATGCGTTGACGATCACATGGGGAGTGAAAAGGCCAAGAGGGGGGTCGGGCGGCGCGCCGTGCTGCTCGGCGGGGGTGCCGCGCTGCTGGGCACGGCCGTGCTGGCCCGTGAGGAACTGCAGCGCGCCTGGTGGCGGCTGCCGGGGACGCAGCGGAAGCGGGTGGAGGGAGAGCTCGACCACAAGGGCGCGGAGTGGACGGCGGCGGCGCGGGCGAACTGGCGGCGGGCCGACCGGCCGGACGACTACGTGATCGACCGTGTGGTGATCCATGTCGTCCAGGGCAGCTACTCCGGTGCCCTGAAGGTCTTCAAGAACCCGGCGCACGGCGCCGCCACGCACTACGTGGTGCGCAAGGACGGGCACGTCGCGCAGATGATCCGCGAGCTCGACGTGGCCTTCCACGCCGGCAACCGGGACATGAACGAGCGGAGCGTCGGCATCGAGCACGAGGGCTTCGTCGACCGGCCGCGGGACTTCACGGCGGCCATGTACGCGGGGTCCGCCCGGCTGACCGCCGGGATATGCGCCCGCCACGGGATCCCCGTGGACCGGGAGCACATCATCGGGCACGTCGAGGTCGAGGGCACGGACCACACCGACCCCGGCCCCCACTGGGACTGGCCCCGCTACATGAAGCTGGTGGCGGCGGAGGCCGGGAAGCTGGGCTGAGCCCGGCGGTACGGGCCGGCCGGCGGACTCGGGGCCGTTCGCCGGTACGGGCCGGCGGCCGGACTCGGATCGCCGGCCCGCGGACGCCGGCCGGACCCTGGACGGTCCGGTTCGCGAGCGGGCTCGGATGAGTCCACCGGTACGTGCCCGTTCGCGAGCGACTCAGGTGAGTCCGGCGCTGCGGGCCCGTTCGACGGCCGGGCCGATCGCCGCGGCGACCGCCGCCACGTCCTCCTTGGTGGAGGTGTGGCCGAGACTGAAGCGCAGGGTGCCGCGCGCCAGGTCCGGGTCGGTGCCGGTGGCGAGGAGGACGTGGCTAGGCTGGGCGATGCCGGCGGTGCAGGCCGATCCCGTGGAGCACTCGATGCCCTGGGCGTCGAGCAGCAGGAGCAGGGAGTCGCCCTCGCAGCCGGGGAAGCTGAAGTGGGCGTTGGCGGGCAGCCGGTCGACCGGGTCGCCGCCGAGGACGGCGTCGGGGACGGCGGCGCGTACGGCGTCGACCAGGTCGTCGCGCAGGCCGCCGACCTCCCGGGCGAACTCCTCGCGCCGCTCGGCCGCGAGCCGGCCGGCGACGGCGAACGCGGCGATCGCGGGGACGTCGAGGGTGCCGGAGCGCACGTGCCGCTCCTGGCCACCGCCGTGCAGGACGGGGACGGGGCTGTACTCGCGGCCGAGGAGCAGGGCGCCGATGCCGTAGGGGCCACCGATCTTGTGTCCGGAGACGGTCATGGCGGCGAGTCCGGAGGCCGCGAAGTCGACCGGAATCTGACCGAACGCCTGCACCGCGTCGGAGTGCAGGGGTACGCCGAACTCGGCTGCGACGTCGGCGAGTTCCCGGACCGGCATGATCGTGCCGATCTCGTTGTTCGCCCACATGACGGTGGCGAGCGCGACGCTCTCGGGGTCGCGGGCGAGGGCCTCGCGCAGATCGTCGGGGTGGACGCGGCCGTACCGGTCGACGGGGAGGTACTCGACGGTCGCGCCCTCGTGGGTGGCGAGCCAGTCGACGGCGTCCAGGACGGCGTGGTGCTCGACGGGACCGCACAGGACACGGGTGCGCCGGGGGTCGGCGTCACGGCGGGCCCAGTACAGGCCCTTGACGGCGAGGTTGTCGGCCTCGGTGCCGCCGGAGGTGAAGACGACCTCGCTGGGCCGGGCGCCGAGGGCGGCGGCGAGCGTCTCCCGCGCCTCCTCGACGGTGCGGCGGGCCCGTCGCCCTGCGGCGTGCAACGAGGAGGCGTTGCCCGTGACGGCGAGTTGGGCGGTCATCGCCTCGATCGCCTCGGGGAGCATCGGCGTGGTGGCGGCGTGGTCGAGGTAAGCCATGGTGGGTCGATTCTACGAGGCCGTTCCTGCTCCTCGGGCGCCTGGCCTGTTCGCGCCTCCGGCCGCGCGGGGCGGCCGTCCGGCCGGTCCCCTCTCGGCCGACGCCGGGAGCGCCCCCGCCTTCCGGTACGCGGTGCGTACGGGAGGCCGCGAGGCGCTCTCGGTGACGTGGTTCGTTCGCCGGCCTAGCCGCGCGGGGCGCGGGCCAGCTGGCGGGACTGGGCGACGAGGCGGTCGGCGCTGTCCCAGACCTCCGCGTCCTCCTCCAGGAAGCCGCCGGCGAGGTTGCGGGTGGTGATGGCGACCCGCAGCGGGCCCGGGGCGGGGCGGCAGCGGATGTGGGTGGTCAGCTCGACCGTGGGGGTCCAGCCCTTGAGGCCCAGCTCGAACGAGGTCGGCGGCATCGCGTCGACGGTGAGCAGCAGGGACAGCGCGTCGGGCTCGCGGCCGTCGGCGAGGCCGAACCAGCCGCGCATCTCGCCCTTGCCGGAGGGCGCGCCGACGGCCCAGCCGACGGTGGCCGGGTCGAGGCGGATGTCGAGGCGGTCGGTGATGGCGGAGGAACCGGGGATCTCGGGCCGGGGGCCGTCCGAGGCGCCGAAGCACTGCTCGATGGGCGCCAGGGCCGGGGGGCGCGCGGCGGTGCGGACGTCGTCCGGGAGCGCGTCGAGGTCGCCGTACGAGGCGAGGACGCGGATGCGCTCGATCTCGGTGCCGTCGGCGTCGTACTGGTAGAGCGAGGCCTGTCCGGTGGAGAGGGTGCGTCCGGTGCGGACCGTCTCGGTGCGGATCACCGCGGGGCCCGGCACGGACGGGGTGAGGTAGTGCGCCGAGATGGTGAACGGGTCCGGGTGCGGCAGGTGCTCACCGAGCGCTCGGCCGAGCAGCGAGAGCAGGTAGCCGCCGTTGACGGCGGAGATGATCGTCCAGCCGGCGGACAGGTCGGCGTCGTAGATGCCGGGGGCGCGCAGGGTGACGGCGGTGTCGCGGTCGAACTCGCTCGTCGTCTCGATGCTCGTGCTCATGCCTTCGACGGTACAACAGAAGATTACTGAGCGGTAGCTTTTTCGGATTCCTCGCGGGCGGACGACCGGCGGTTCCAGGCGCGTGGCGCGCGCCAGTGGTAGCGCATGGCGAGCAGGCGCAGGACGAAGGCCGTGATCACGGCGGCGGCGCTGGTGAAGGCGTTGAGGGCGTCGAAGCGGAGGCAGACGGCGACCATCGTGGCGCCGACCATCGCGGGCACGGCATAGAGGTCGCGGTCCCAGCGCAGCAGGGAGGGGACCTCGTTGGCGAGCACGTCCCGCAGCACGCCGCCGCCGACGGCGGTGGCCAGGCCCAGCGCCGCGGAGGAGGTGAGGCCGAGGCCGTAGTCGTACGCCTTGGTGGTGCCGGTGACGCAGAAGAGCCCGAGACCGGCGGCGTCGAAGACGTTGACGGCGGTCTGGGTGCGCTCGACCTCGGGGTGGAGGAAGAAGACGAGCGCGGCCGCCACGAGCGGCATCAGGAAGTAGCCGAGATCGGCGAACGCCGCGGGCACGGCGCCGATGATCAGGTCGCGCAGCAGACCTCCGCCGAGCGCGGTGACCTCGGCGAGGACGGCGATGCCGAAGACGTCGAAGTTCTTCCGGACGGCGAGGAGGGCGCCGGAGATCGCGAAGACGAAGATGCCGACGAGGTCGAGCGCGTGTTGAACAGAGGGGTTGAACAGTTCGTGGAGCACCGCCCAATTGTGCCGGTCGGGGGTGCGTGGTCCGACGGACGGCACCGGCGGGCGCGGCCGCGGGCCGGGCGGACTCCCCCGCCCCGCCCGGTGACGTGCCCGGCCCGGGGGGCGCCGCACCGCCGCCCCACGACCGCGAAGGGCCCCGCGCCGGACGGCGCGGGGCCCTTCGTACGAGAACGCGTGGCTCCCTGCCCCGTCGTCGCGGGGCACCGCGTCACTTCGCCGACGCGTCGCCTTCGGCGGGGGTGTCCTCCGACTCGGCGGACGCCTCGGCGGGCGCGTCCTCCTCGGCGGGCGCGGACGCCTCCGTCTTCGCGGGGGCCTCCTCGGACTCGGCCTCGGACACCGCGGCCTCGGACACCTCGGGCTCCGCGACCTCGGGCTTCGACGGCGCGGACGCCGCCTTCTCCGTCTTCGCGAGGACCTCCGCCGGTGCCTCCGGCTCGGGCGCCTCCGCCTCCGCCTTCTTCACCGTGTCCTTCGACACCTCGACCGACTCCCGCGCCGCCGGGATCGTCAGACCCTCGGCGTTCTCCGGGTGGTGGCACGCCACGCGCTGGCCCGGGCGCAGCTCCAGGAGCGGGGGCTCCTCGGTCTTGCAGAGGCTCGTCGCCTTCCAGCAGCGGGTGTGGAAGCGGCAGCCCGGCGGCGGGGCGATCGGCGACGGGACGTCGCCGGTCAGCAGGATCCGCTCGCTCTTCTGCCCGCGGCGCCGGGGGTCCGGCACCGGGACGGCCGACATCAGGGCCTTGGTGTACGGGTGCATCGGCGACTCGTACAGGCTCTTGCGGTCGGCGAGCTCCACGACCTTGCCCAGGTACATCACCGCGATGCGGTCCGAGACGTGCCGGATGACCGACAGGTCGTGGGCGATGATCACGTACGTGAGGCCCAGTTCCTGCTGGAGGTCGTCCAGGAGGTTGACCACCTGCGCCTGGATGGAGACGTCCAGGGCCGAGACGGGCTCGTCGGCGACGACCAGCTTCGGCTTCAGGGCGAGCGCGCGGGCGATGCCGATGCGCTGGCGCTGACCGCCGGAGAACTCGTGCGGGTAGCGGTTGTAGTGCTCCGGGTTGAGGCCGACCAGGCCCAGCAGGCGCTGGACCTCCTTCTTGACCCCGCCCTCCGGCTCCACGCCCTGGAGCTTGAAGGGCGCCGAGACGATCGAGCCGACCGTGTGCCTCGGGTTCAGCGAGCCGTACGGGTCCTGGAAGATCATCTGGATGTCGCGGCGCAGCGGGCGCATGCCGGCCACACCGAGGTGCGAGATGTCCTTGCCCTGGAACTCGATCGAGCCGCCGGTCGGTTCGAGCAGCCGGGTGATCAGCCGGCCCATCGTCGACTTGCCGCAGCCGGACTCGCCGACCACGCCGAGGGTCTCACCCGGCAGCACCTCGAAGTCGATGCCGTCGACCGCCTTGACCGCCCCGACCTGGCGCTGCAGCAGCCCCTTCTTGATCGGGAAGTGCTTCACCAGGCCGGTGACCTTGAGCAGGGGCTCGGTGCTCTTGTTGTCGCTCACAGCTTCGGCGCAATCTCTTCGGTCCAGATCCGGGTCCGCTCCTCCTGCGGCATGTGGCAGGCGGAGTAGTGACGGCCGTGGCCCTCACCGACCGTCGCCAGCCGCAGCTCGGGGCGCTCCGTGCGCGTGATGCCGCCCTTGGGCACATCCGCGTACGGGCATCGCGGGTTGAACGCGCAGCCGCTCGGAACGTTGATCAGGCTGGGCGGGTTGCCCTTGACCGGGATGAGCCGGTCGGTCTGGTCCCGGTCGATGCGGGGCATGGAGCCCAGCAGGCCCCAGGTGTAGGGGTGCTGCGGCTCGTAGAAGACGTCCTCGGCCGATCCGCGCTCCACGCACCGCCCGCCGTACATCACCAGGATGTCGTCGGCGATCTCGGCGACGACGCCGAGGTCGTGGGTGATGATGATGACCGCGGAGCCGAACTCCTTCTGCAGGTCCCGGATCAGGTCGAGGATCTGCGCCTGCACGGTCACGTCGAGCGCGGTGGTCGGCTCGTCCGCGATGAGCAGCTCGGGGTTGTTGACCAGCGCCATCGCGATCATCGCGCGCTGGCGCATACCGCCGGAGAACTCGTGCGGGTAGCTGTCGAACCGCCGCGCGGGCTCGGGGATGCCGACCCGGTCGAGGAGTTCGACGGCCCGCTTGCGGGCGGTCTTCTTGTCGACCGGGTGGTGGACGCGGTACGCCTCCACGATCTGGTGGCCGACCGTGTAGTACGGGTGCATGGCCGACAGCGGATCCTGGAAGATCATCGCCATGTCGCGGCCGCGCAGCTTGCGCACGGACTCGGGATCGGCCGAGAGGAGCTCCTGGCCGTTGAGCCAGACCTCGCCGGAGATCCGGGCCTTCTGCCGGCCGTACTGGCCGACCGTGTGCAGGCCCATGATGCCGAGCGAGGTGACCGACTTGCCGGAGCCGGACTCGCCCACGATGCCGAGGGTCTTGCCCTTCTCCAGCTGGAAGGTGAGGCCGTCCACGGACTTGACGAGGCCGTCGTCGGTCGGGAAGTGGATCTTGAGGTCGCGTACGTCCAGGAAGGCGTCGGACGGCGCGGACTGTCCGGACCTGACCGGCTCGCCGAGGGCGGCGCCGGTCTTCGTCAGATTGTCCGTCATGCGAGCCTCACTCGGGGGTCGATCACCGCGTACAACAGGTCCACGACGAGGTTGGCGACGACCACGCAGGCCGCGGTGATGAGCGTGACCGCCAGGATCAGCGGCAGGTCGCGCTCGCTCACACCCTTGATCGCCAGCCCGCCGAGGCCGTGGAGGCTGAACGCGGTCTCGGTCAGGATCGCGCCGCCGACGAGGGCGCCGAGGTCCATGCCGAAGATGGTCAGGATGGGGGTCATGGTGGAGCGCATCGCGTGCTTGCCGAGCACGACCGGCTCGGGCAGACCCTTGGCCCGGGCGGTACGGATGTAGTCCTCGTTGAGGACCTCCAGCATGGTGGCGCGGGTGAGTCGCGCGTACATCGCCGCGTACAGGAAGGCGAGGGTCACCCACGGCAGCAGCAGGCCGCCGAACCAGCCGCCGAAGGACTCGCTGATCGGTACGTACGAGGCGTTGACCCAGCCCAGCTGCGTGCGGAAGACGAGCATCGCCAGCATGGCGGTGAAGAAGATGGGGAGCGAGACACCGGCGAGAGCGGTGATCATCGCGACACGGTCGATGACGGTGCCCCGCTTGAGCGCGGAGACCACGCCCGTGGTGACACCCATGAGCAGCCAGAGCACGGCCGCGCCGAGGACCATGGAGAGGGTGACGGGGAAGGCGTCGACCAGCATGGTCGAGACGTCCTGCTCCGTGCGGAAGGAGTAGCCGAAGCAGGGCGCGGCACAGTGGATCGTGTCGCCGCCACCGGTGTAGTCGCGGCCGACGAAGATCCCGGAGACGAAGTGCCAGAACTGCACCAGGATCGGCTCGTCCAGGCCCAGCTTCTGGCGGATTCCTTCGATGGAGGCCGGATCCGCCTGCTTGCCGACGAACATCGCGGCAGGGTCGCTGCCGGTCATCTTGGGGATGAGGAAGAAGATGCTGAGCGTCACCAGGGTGACGACGAGCAGCATCGCGACGACGGCGAAGAGCCGTCGGACTATGTATGCAAGCATGCGGTCGGCCGGTCGGCGGCTGGGGAACCCGATCGGGTTCCCCAGCCGCCGGCCACGGCCATCACCTGCCCTTCGGACCTAGCGGCGGGTGCGCCGTTGGAGCGAGTTGATGGAGACGGGGCTTACTTGACGACGCCGAGCGACGCGTAGTCGTAGCGGCCGTTGTAGGCGTCGGCCGTGTAGACGTTGGTCAGTCGCGAGGAACGCCAGATGATGTTCTTCTCGTGGGTGAAGGGCAGGTAGACCGCGGCCTCCGAGACCTTCGTGTTGATCTGCTTGTAGAGCTCGCCGGCCTTGGCCGGGTCCGTCTCCTTCAGCGCCTGGTCGAACAGGCCGTTGATGGCCGGGTCGTTCAGCTCCGAGAAGTTGTTGTTGCCGCTCTGCAGGATGAAGCGACCGTCGACCAGCGGCTGCAGGAAGCCCTGGCCGGACGGGAAGTCGGCGCCCCAGCCCATGATGATGATGCCGTAGCCCTTGTCCTTGACGACCTTCGGCGAACCGATGATGCCGGACGTCTGGGCGCCGTCGAACTGGTCGATCTGGGCGTCGATGCCGACGGCCTTCAGCGACTGCTGGAGGGACTCGGCGGTCGCGATCTCGATCTTCTTGTTGTTGCGGACCGCGATCGTGGTCTTGAAGCCGTTCGGCTTACCGCACTTGGCCAGGGCCTCCTTGGCCTTGGCGAGGTCCGGCTTGCCGGCGAGCTTGCCGTACGGGTCGGCGGCCGGGTCGGCACCCTTGATCGCCGGCGGCAGCATGTTGGTGGCGATGTCGCCACCGGCCTGCGGGCCGCCACGGGCGGTCTGGAGGGACTTGGAGTCGGCCGCGTAGATGATCGCCTTGCGGCACTCGACGTTGTCGATGACCGTCTGCGGGAAGACCGCGTAGCGGATGAAGCCCGTCTGCGGGTTGTCCGCGTTCTCCTTGTGCTGCTGGAGCACCTTGGCGCGGGCCGAGGCGCCGACACCCGTCGCGTTGATGTCGAGGTCGTACTCGCCCTCGATCAGACGGTTGTCCATGTCGTCGGCGTTCGTGGTGAACGTGACGCTGATCTTGTCCGGCAGGGCCTTGCGGATGCCGTCGGACTTCGCGTCCCACTTGTCGTTGCGGACGAGCAGGATGGACTTGTTGGGCTTGTACTCCTGCCACTTGTACGGGCCGGAGGAGAACGGCTTCAGGCCGTACTGCGCCTTGGTGTCCTTGTCCTGGCGGACCGGGGAGGCGGCGGGCATGGCCAGCATCTGCAGGAAGTCACCGTTGGCGACCGGCAGCTTGAAGACGATGGTCTTGTCGTCCGGCGTCTCGATGGCCTTCAGGCCGAGCTTGTCGGCGGAGGTGTCCTTGTACGGGCCCTTGTACTCGCCCTTGGGGTCGAGGACCTGCTGCAGGTAGATCGGGCCGCCGGAGATGACGTCCTGGGCCCAGATGCGCTCGATGCCGTACTTGATGTCCTTGGAGGTGATCGGCTTGCCGTCCTCCCAGGTCACCCCGTCCTTCAGCGTGAAGGTGTAGGTCAGGCCGTCGGCCGAGACCTTGCCGGCGTCGGTGGCGAGGTCGGGGACCAGCTCGGTGGAGGCGGCGCCCGGCTCGGCCTTGAAGGTGACGAGCTGACGCGTGTAGTAGCGCGCGAAGTCCCACACGAAGCCGTAGTAACCGCGCTGCGGGTCCCACGAGTCGGCCTCCTGCGAGCCGATGAACTTGAGCGTCCCGCCCTTCTTGTCGGAGGCGTTGGCGACCTTGTTCACGCCGGCGTTGAAGCCGGGCGCGCCGGCCTTGCCCTTGCTGCCGCCGTCGCCGTTGCCGCCGCCACAGGCCGTGGTGACGACCATCGTGGCCGCGGCGAGCAGCGCGCCCGCGGCGATTCTGCGCCTCTGAGAGCTGTTCAGAGTCATGGTCTCGCAACCTCCGGAATAATGGCGGCCGTTACGGCGGTCCGCCGGTGGGACATGCCTCCTGTCGACAGCGGCAGGGGCTGGTCTGGGGCTGGTCTTGCGGTGTCGCGACGTTCGGTCAGCGGGAGCTCTTCGGGTCGAGCGCGTCGCGCACGCCGTCGCCGAAGAGGTTGAACGCCAGAACGGTGATGAAGATGGCGAGGCCGGGGATCACCATGAACAGGGGATCCGACTCGTAGGTCGAGATGGCCGCCGACAGCATCTGCCCCCAGGAAGCGGTGGGAGGCTTCACGCCCGCACCGAGGAAGCTGAGGGCCGCTTCGGTGAGGATGTTGGTGGGGATCATCAGGGTCGCGTAGACCGTGATCGGGGCGATCAGGTTGGGCAGCAGTTCCCTGCGGAGGATGTAGAAGCGGCCCGCGCCGAGGCTCTGCGCCGCCTCGACGTACTCGCGGTTGCGCAGGGTGAGGGTCTGGCCGCGGACGATGCGGCCGACGTAGGGCCAGCCGAAGAAGCCGATGACGAGGACCAGTGCGGCGATGCGGACGCCCGAACCGTCCAGGCCCAGCAGCGAGTTCGGCAGCACCGAGACCAGGGCGATGGTGAAGAGCAGCTGCGGGAAGGCGAGCATGACGTCCATGACGCGGCTGAGGGCGGCGTCGATCCAGCCGCCGAAGTAGCCGGCGATGATGCCGAGGACGGTGCCGAGCAGGACCGCGAAGACCGCCGCGAGGAAGGCGACGAGCAGCGAGATCCGGGCGCCGTAGACGATGCGGCTGAAGACGTCGCGGCCGTTGACCGGCTCGACCCCGAAGAGGAAGTCGGAGCTGATGCCGCCGTAGGAGCCGATCGGGGTACCGAAGAGCGGGTCGATCTGGTCCTCGTGGAACTGGTCCGGCGGGTGGCCGAGGAGGCCCACGATCAGCGGAGCGCAGATGGCCACCAGGATCAGGAACAGCACGACGAATCCGCCGGTGAGGGCGAGCTTGTCACGCTTCAGCCTGGTCCAGGCGATCTGCCAGGGAGAGCGGCCCTCGATCACCTTGGCCGGGAGGTCGGACACGGCGTCGACGGGAACCGTCGACTCGGCCGCACTCGTCTCGTGCAGTGGTGCCGTCATCGTGGTGAGGACCCCTCTCGGCCGCCGGTAGCCGGCCCTTGCCCGCCGCGGGTAGCGGCTTGGTGGAACAAACTCCTCGGGCGCAGGCCAGGAAGGCCGAACGCCCGGTGTTCCGGGGAGTCTTCAATGGGTTCGCGATCACCCGCCAGACCTGACGGGGAATGTTTGCTCAAACGTGATGCGGTCCTACGCCTTCCGTTATCCGGACGCAGTGATCGCGTGAGCGGACCATCTCGGCCGCTATTCGACCAGAACGGACATGTCCCCCAACTGCAACGGTGTCGGATGCAATTGGGGTGACGGAAGGGACGTATCAGTACGCTCGGGGCGCAGCGGGAGGGTAGCCGTAACCGGGGGCGTGCGGGGCGGGGGCTGCGTGCGCCTCGCGGTCGTAGAACGGGCGGGCATTGGCCCGCAGCCACATCGTCACCGGGTCGTGATCGTCGGACATGGCGACGGTCGAGACCGGCAGTCCGTCGGGCACGGCGGAGATCGACTGGCGCATCATCGCCCGCACCGTCTCCACCGAGGCCGCGGAGGTGTCGTAGAGGTCGAGACCGATGGCCAGGTAGGGGGAGCCCAGCGCGGGCTGGACCCAGGCGCGGCGCAGCGACCGCACGGACGGGGTGCGGTGCGCGTTCTGGGTCAGCAGGGCGTAGAACTGCGGGATCTCCAGCGCGGGCTCGGACAGTCGCAGGGGTCCCGCGGGCATGCGTTCCAGGCCGGTGGCGATCCGCCGGAGGTCGGCCCACGGGATGCCGACGCCGCCGCCGGGGTCGTGCGGGTTCAGCCAGATGCCCCAGCGGTCGGGGTAGAGCGCGCGGGCGATGTCGCGGCCGGTGACGACCTCGTGGGCCCGGTTCCAGCCGGAGGCGGCGAGCTCCTGCGCGGAGGTCACGCAGGGGGCGTAGCCGAGGGCGTCGATCTCCATCTTCCCGTACTGGGCGTCCGGGGAGCCGGCCTGGCCCTGCCAGAGCAGCATCCAGACGTTGCCGTCGGCCAGGGCGTGCAGCAGCTGCTCGTACGCGTCGTAGCGTCCGGGTGTCACCTGGCGCAGCATGTGCTCGACCTGTCCGGCCGCAGCGGTGCCTGACGCGCTCACCGTGGGTCCCGCCCCTCTTTCGTCCACCGAATCTGCTTCATCACGCGGAGGCCCGCTGGTAGAACGGGCGCACCCGCTCCAGCATCCAGTCCCCCACCGGGTCCTGCGCAACGTCCAGCAGGATGAGATTGACCGGCCAGGCCACCTCGACCCGGCCGAGTGCGCGGCCGAGCGCGTCCAGGGGCGCGTTGCGGTCGACGCCGTCCCAGGTGGCGAGCTGGACGCCGACGAAGAGGGCGGGTTCGGTGCCCTCGACGCTGGCCAGGGCGCGCCGGGCGGTGACGACGACCCCGGTGGCGTCGAACTCGGCGGCCGCGGCGGAGAGGAAGTCGACCGGGTCGTCCTGCCAGTCGGGCTCGAAGAGGCGGACCCGGCCGCCGGTCGCGGGGCCGTCCAGCGAGGTGCGGCCGACCCGGCAGAGTTCGGCCACGGCGGGCGGGGGCAGCGGGGCGCCGACGGTGCCGCCGGGGTTCACGGCGATGCCGAGCTGCGGCGGCAGGCCGCGGGCGAACTCCCGGGCCGGGGCGACGGTGAAGGACATGTGGCTGCCGACACAGGCGAGGAACTGCTGCTCGGAGCTGAAGACGGGGACGTACGGGAGGCCGTCGATCTCCATCGTGGGCAGGTCGAGGTCGGTGCTGTCGGGGCCGCCGCCGTTCGGCAGGGGCACCCAGATCGGGCTCCGTCCGAGCACCTCGACGAGCCGGCCCCCGGCAGCGGGGTTGCCCAGTGAGGCGGCCAGCACCTCTTCGAGCTCGTTGCCCGGCCACGTAACGTCCACGGTTCTCGGTTCCCCTTCTCGCGCGAAGTCGTCACGCGCCCTCGGGGCAGAACCCTAACGCCGCCCTGACCTCGCCGTGGCCAGATACGCACGGAGCACCTCGGTCCGTATCCCCGTGCGCGCGCGTCGCCGCCGGTCCGCGGCCCCTCCGCGCGGCTCCTTACGGCCAGCCGCGCACGGTGCCGGGCCGGAATCCGCCGGGCCCGGGGCGTCCGTCCCCCCTCGCCCCCCCTGCGAATCCGTGGTGGATCCGCCGGGCTCTCAGTCCGCGTCGCGGAAGGCGATCCGGCGCAGCGCGTCGGCCGCGTCCCGGTCGAGGAGGGTCGCCGAGGCGCACCCCGGGGGCAGGCGGCCCGACTCCACGGCGCGCAGCAGGCGGCCGACGGCCCGGCGGTGCCGGGCGAAGGCGTAGCCGGAGACCCCGCGGCCCCGCTCGCGCTGGCCCTCGCGGGCGGCGGCGGGGGTGACGTCGAGCATGATCAGGTGCAGGGCGCGCCCTCTTCGGCGGGCCTCGCGGGCGAGCCAGGCGCGCACCCAGGACTGGGTGCCGCAGTCGTGCACGATCACGCTCCGGCCGGCACGCAGGTCCCGCCGCAGTCCGGCGTAGTGGGCGGCGCGGACCAGCGGGCGGTAGACGGCGTAGGGCAGGAAGCGCGGCATGAGCGCCTCCCAGCGCTCCCGGGCGTCCTGCGAGTCGACTCCCCGGCCCTCGGCCGCGCGGGCCATCAGGGTCGACTTCCCGCTGCCGGGCAGCCCGGAGACCACGACCAGGTCACCGGCGGCGAAGGTCAGCGCCCGCGGCCCGCGGCCGGCCCGCTCGCGCAGGTCCCGCAGCAGGGGCGCGGCCTTGGTGCGCCGGCGGGTCCTGGCCCGGGCGCGTCCGGCCGGCAGTCCGGTGTCGGCCGCATAGGCGCCGGTCCGCTGGAACGTCATCGCTACTCCCCCTGTCGGGCCCTTGGGGAGCCCTTGCCCAAGAAGTGTAAAGAAGCGGTAATGCGGCACAAGCGATTTGCCGATGAGACCCCGCGTGCAATGATGTGCGCGCCAAGCGCACACAACCGCATATCGGCCGCTCGAATCCGCGCGGGAGAGTCCTGGACAGGCTGTAGCACTGCTGTAGCAGTCCGGGCGCCGAAGGAGCAAGACCCTCCCTTGAATCTCTCAGGCCCCGTACCGCGTGGATGAGGCAGATCTGAAAAGCGAACCGCCCCGGCAGCACCGGCGCGGCTCCACCCAAGGTGCAAGCCGAGGATGCCCTCGGTGAACCTCTCAGGTTCCATGACAGATGGGGAGGATGTCCTCACCCGTCATGCATGTCGTGCCCTGCACGCCCCCTGGGACTTGGGAGCCACCCCATGAGCAACGCCCCCCGCCTGACCGCCCTCGATGCCCTGCATCGTTCGCTGGGCGCGACCATGACCGACTTCGCCGGCTGGGACATGCCGCTGCGGTACGCCAGCGAGCGCGACGAGCACAACGCCGTCCGCACCAAGGCCGGTCTCTTCGACCTCTCCCACATGGGCGAGATCACGGTCACCGGTCCGCAGGCCGTCGAGCTGCTCGACCACGCGCTCGTCGGCAACATCTCGACCGTGGGCCTCGGCCGCGCCCGCTACACGATGATCTGCCAGGAGGACGGCGGCATCCTCGACGACCTGATCGTGTACCGGCTCCAGGAGCAGGAGTACATGGTCGTCGCCAACGCCTCCAACGCGCAGATCGTGCTCGACGCCCTCACCGAGCGCGCGGCCGGCTTCGACGCCGAGGTCCGCGACGACCGCGACGCGTACGCGCTGATCGCCGTGCAGGGCCCGGAGTCCCCCGGCATCCTGAAGTCCCTCACCGACGCCGACCTGGACGGCCTGAAGTACTACGCCGGCCTGCCGGGCACGGTCGCCGGGGTCCCCGCGCTGATCGCCCGTACCGGCTACACCGGCGAGGACGGCTTCGAGCTGTTCCTGAAGCCCGAGCACGCCGAGGGCGTGTGGCGGGCGCTGACCGAGGCGGGCGCCCCGGTCGGCCTGATCCCCTGTGGCCTGTCCTGCCGCGACACGCTCCGCCTGGAGGCGGGCATGCCGCTGTACGGGCACGAGCTGACCACCTCGCTGACCCCGTTCGACGCCGGTCTGGGCCGGGTCGTGAAGTTCGAGAAGACGACGAACGACGGCTCCTTCGTCGGCCGCAAGGCGCTGGAGGCCGCCGCCGAGCGCGCCGCCACCAACCCGCCCCGCAAGCTCGTCGGCCTGATCGCCGAGGGCCGCCGGGTCCCGCGGGCCGGCATGCAGGTCGTCGTGGACGGCCAGGTCGTCGGCGAGGTCACCTCGGGTGCCCCGTCCCCGACCCTCGGAAAGCCGATCGCCATGGCGTACGTGGACGCGGCGCACGCCGAGCCCGGCACGCAGGGTGTAGGTGTGGACATCCGCGGCACCCACGAGCCGTACGAGGTCGTCGCGCTGCCGTTCTACAAGCGCGAGAAGTGACGTTCCCCCGGGCCGCCGGCGCCCGGGTCCATCTCACTTCGCGTCTCATCTGGCAAGACCCACGTTCATCAGCACTCCCCCGATCCAGGAGAATCAGGTCATGAGCAACCCCCAGCAGCTGCGTTACACCAAGGAGCACGAGTGGCTGTCGGACGCCGAGGAGGGCGTCTCGACGGTGGGCATCACGGAGTTCGCGGCCAACGCGCTCGGTGACGTCGTCTACGCCCAGCTTCCCGAGGTCGGCGACACGGTCACCGCGGGCGAGACCTGCGGCGAGCTGGAGTCGACGAAGTCCGTCAGCGACCTGTACTCCCCGGTCACCGGCGAGGTCGTCGCCGCCAACCAGGACGTCGTGGACGACCCGTCCCTGGTGAACACCGCTCCGTTCGAGGGTGGCTGGCTGTTCAAGGTACGCGTCGCCGAGGAGCCGAAGGACCTGCTCTCCGCCGACGAGTACGCCGAGTTCTCCGCCGGGAACTGAGACCCCTTAGGGATCGATTTCATGTCGCTTCTGAACACCCCTCTCCACGAGCTGGACCCCGACGTCGCCGCCGCTGTCGACGCCGAGCTCCACCGCCAGCAGTCCACCCTCGAGATGATCGCCTCGGAGAACTTCGCTCCGGTCGCGGTCATGGAGGCCCAGGGCTCCGTCCTCACCAACAAGTACGCCGAGGGCTACCCGGGCCGCCGCTACTACGGCGGCTGCGAGCACGTCGACGTGGCCGAGCAGATCGCGATCGACCGGATCAAGGACCTGTTCGGCGCCGAGTACGCCAACGTGCAGCCGCACTCCGGCGCCTCCGCCAACCAGGCCGCCCTCTTCGCGATCGCCCAGCCGGGCGACACGATCCTCGGCCTTGACCTGGCGCACGGCGGCCACCTCACCCACGGCATGCGCCTGAACTTCTCCGGCAAGCAGTTCAACGTGGTCGCGTACCACGTGGACGAGGCCGGCCTGGTCGACATGGCCGAGGTCGAGCGGCTCGCCAAGGAGCACCGCCCCAAGGTGATCATCGCGGGCTGGTCCGCCTACCCGCGCCAGCTGGACTTCGCCGAGTTCCGCCGGATCGCCGACGAGGTCGAGGCGTACCTGTGGGTCGACATGGCCCACTTCGCGGGCCTCGTCGCGGCGGGTCTGCACCCGAACCCGGTCGAGCACGCGGACGTGGTGACCTCCACCACGCACAAGACGCTCGGCGGCCCGCGCGGCGGCATCATCCTGGCGAAGAAGGAGTTCGCCAAGAAGCTGAACTCCTCGGTCTTCCCCGGCTTCCAGGGCGGCCCGCTGGAGCACGTGATCGCGGCCAAGGCCGTCTCCTTCAAGATCGCGGCCTCGGAGGAGTTCAAGGAGCGCCAGCAGCGCACGCTGGACGGCGCCCGGATCCTGGCCGAGCGCCTGGTCCAGGACGACGTCACCGCGCACGGTGTCTCCGTCCTCTCCGGCGGCACGGACGTGCACCTGGTCCTGGTCGACCTGCGCAACTCCGAGCTGGACGGCCAGCAGGCCGAGGACCGTCTCCACGAGGTCGGCATCACGGTCAACCGGAACGCGATCCCGAACGACCCGCGTCCGCCGATGGTCACCTCGGGTCTGCGCATCGGCACGCCGGCGCTCGCGACCCGCGGCTTCGGCGACGAGGACTTCCGTGAGGTGGCCGACATCATCGCGGAGACCCTGAAGCCCGGCTTCGACGCCGTGGCGCTGAAGGCCCGGGTGACCGCGCTCGCGGACAAGCACCCGCTGTACCCCGGCCTGAAGTAGTTTCGTACCCTTTTGTTCGTACGAATCTCCGGGGCACCGCGCACACTGGACTGTGAGCGCGGTGCCCCGACCCGTGTGCCTCCCGCGCGCGATGTACCTGCTCTGTTCTGCACCACCCCGGCAGACAACGGCGTCTACCACCCACAAGGAGTCCCCCGTGGCCATCTCGGTCTTCGACCTGTTCTCGATCGGCATCGGGCCGTCCAGCTCCCACACGGTGGGCCCGATGCGCGCCGCCCGGATGTTCGCGCGCCGCCTGAAGAACGAGGGTCTGCTCGCCCACACCGCCGCGATACGGGCCGAGCTGTACGGCTCGCTGGGAGCGACCGGCCACGGCCACGGCACCCCGAAGGCGGTCCTGCTGGGCCTGGAGGGCGACTCACCGCGGACGGTCGACGTGGAGACGGCGGACGACCAGGTCGAGCGGATCAAGTCGAGCGGCCGGATCAACCTCCTCGGCGCGCACGAGATCCCCTTCGACTTCGACGAGGACCTGGTCCTGCACCGCCGCAAGGCGCTCCCGTACCACGCCAACGGCATGACGATCTTCGCCTACGACGCCGAGGGCGCGCCGGTCCTGGAGAAGACGTACTACTCCGTCGGCGGCGGCTTCGTGGTGGACGAGGACGCGGTCCAGGGCGAGAACCCGATCGTGCCGGACGACACCGTCCTGAAGTACCCCTTCCGCACCGGTGACGAGCTGCTGCGGCTGGCCCGGGAGACCGGCCTGTCGATCTCCGCGCTCATGCTGGAGAACGAGAAGGCCTGGCGCACCGAGGAGGAGATCCGGACGGGTCTCCTGGAGATCTGGCGGGTCATGCAGGCCTGCGTCTCGCGCGGCATGTCCCGCGAGGGCATCCTGCCCGGCGGCCTGAAGGTCCGCCGCCGCGCCGCGAACACGGCCCGCAAGCTCCGCTCCGAGGGCGACCCGGCGGCGCTCGCGATGGAGTGGATCACGCTGTACGCGATGGCCGTGAACGAGGAGAACGCGGCCGGCGGCCGGGTGGTCACCGCCCCGACGAACGGCGCGGCGGGCATCATCCCGGCGGTCCTGCACTACTACATCAACTTCGCGGCCCGCGGCTCCTCGCAGGAGGAGAAGGACGACGACGTGGTCCGCTTCCTCCTCGCGGCGGGCGCGGTCGGCATGCTGTTCAAGGAGAACGCCTCGATCTCCGGCGCCGAGGTCGGCTGCCAGGGCGAGGTCGGCTCGGCCTGCTCGATGGCGGCCGGCGCGCTGGCGGAGGTGCTGGGCGGCTCCCCCGAGCAGGTGGAGAACGCGGCCGAGATCGGCATGGAGCACAACCTGGGCCTGACCTGCGACCCGGTCGGCGGCCTGGTCCAGATCCCGTGCATCGAGCGCAACGGCATGGCGGCGGTCAAGGCCGTCACGGCGGCCCGCATGGCGCTGCGGGGCGACGGCAACCACCTGGTCTCCCTGGACAAGGTCATCAAGACGATGAAGGAGACCGGCGCGGACATGTCGGTCAAGTACAAGGAGACGGCGCGCGGCGGCCTCGCGGTGAACATCATCGAGTGCTGAGGCGGTGGGCCCTGTGACCAGGGTGTTTTCGCCTTGCTAGCCGAAGGGCCCGGAACCGTGGAGACGGTTCCGGGCCCTCGGGCGTTTCCCCCGCCCGCGCCGACGAGCGGCCCGCCCCGGCCCCGGTCACGACGGCTCAGTCCCGGTGCGAACTCTCCCGCGCAGCGGTGAGCTCGCCCAGGGTGCGCATGATTCCGTCGAGGTCCTCCAGGGCCCGAGCGCAGAACTCCTGATCCCGGGCCGCCTCCGCCACGCGTTCGTCGAAGGCCGGCGACGCCGCCGGGTTCGGGCCGTCTCCCAGGATGCGCGCCGGGGCGAGGAGCCAGTTCCGTCGGGACGCGTCCACGCGCCAGTCCACCTGGGTCGGCGTCGTCCGGACGGCCTCCTCGACGGTCCGGAGCTTCTCGGGCCCCGGCCGGGCGAACCGCCAGCCGGCATAGGGCACGTGAAGGCGTCCGTGGTCCGGGTGAGGCCCCGCGCTGAGCTTGAACCACTCGAGGACCCCCATACGGCTGAGGGTCTCGCCCGCCAGGTGGAAGCGAGTCGGCATGAGTCCGATGACCTTTCTCGTCGTCGCCCGGTCGTCGTAGCCCGCTGAGCCGCCTTTGCTCCTTACGCCGAACCGGCCGCTCCTCCCGTCCTGTAGCCGGAAATCTGTGCGATGTACACGACAGCAGCGGATGCCTGAAGCTGGACCGAATCCGAGCAGATCTCCACTGCCACCCCGTCTCCGCTGCTCAGGACGATGTCTACTACCGGGTCCGATGTGAATCCGGTCAGCGAAACTGTTCGTACGCCTGCAAGCGCCATCGTCACCTGGACGGTGTCGAAACCCTGAACCGACCATTTCTTCGGCGGTGTCTCCGGATAGGACGGCATGTCGAAACGTAGCGTCAGCAGCGGGCCCTCTCTGCTGAAGTCGACTGCGTGGAGGGGCACGGATGCGAGCTCTGGCGGGTGCCCACCGTAGATCTTCTCGATCCCCACAGGGTTGGTGAGAAGTGAGGTCCAGCTCATCGTCGCTTCCCCTCCTCCCGCGCGACCGCGAACCGCGCCGGCGCCTCCTCGCCCGAGAAGGCACAGATCCGCCGCACGCCGCTGACATCCGCGGTCCACAGGCTCCCGTGCTCGTCGAACGGCACCAGCACCGCGGTACGGCGGAGTTCGCCGAGCAACTGCGCAAACTCCCGCCGCGCGCCGGCCGCCCCGTCTGCCGGCCGCGTGTCCGGCGCGTTCGGTGCTGTTGCCACCGGCACCGACAGAGTCGGCTTCGAACTCGGCTCCGACCGTGGATCCGACGGGGTGGCCGGATCCCTCGCAGCCGCCGGATCGACCAGCCGCGCGATGCGTCGAGGCGTGGACACGTCGTCCCCGTTGTCTGTCACTCGGACCATGCTGTCACGTGATCATTCCCAGGAGCAACGAAGAACTTCGACGTTGAGCGACGCCTGATCGGCGGAATTCCACCGGACCGAGCCACTTGCGCTGTGGCTGACGGGAGCTCATCTCGGCGCCCACCGGGCGCCCCGCCCCACTCGACGGGAGGGCAAGGCGCCCCGCGTCGTCCCTGCGTCCTCTCCGAGGCGCGCAGGCCCCGCCCGGGCGGTCGTCGCGGGCAGGTGCGACCGCCCGGACCGGGCCTACAGCGTGAGCAGCGCCTCCCGGACCGGGGGGCCGAGGTCCGTCAGGGGGCGGACCGCGAGGCGGAGCAGGGCGAGGGGGTTGTCGTCGCCCGCGATGCGGTTCGCGCTCAGCTCGCCGCAGGACAGGCACGAGTGGATGATCATCCACTCGCCGTCCGTCCGGACGGACATGCTCAGCGCCGCCATCCGCCCCCGGCACTCCGCCGCCCGGTCGCCCGGTATCCGCCGGTCGACGTGGAGGCTGGTGAGACAGTGCGGACAGTGGTTGCGGTGGGCGGTGCCCGGTGCGGCCAGCGGGACGTCGAGCCGGCAGCCGACGCAGCGGAAGGCGTCGCCGGCCTCGCCGCCCCGGCCGTGCAGGACGTCCTTGCGCCGCTGGGGACGGCGTCCGGAGCCCGTGCGGCGCGCCATCACAGCTCCCCGAAGACTTCGAGGGGGAACGGCGGCTGGGCCAGCGGCCGGACGGCCATGCGCATCAGGATGAGCTGGTTGTCGTCCGGGCAGACCGGGCTGGAGGTCAGTTCGTCGCAGCGGGTGCAGCGGTGGATGACCATCCAGTCGCCCGTCCTCAGCACGGCGATGGAGATCGGCGACATCCGCGACCGGCAGTCGGAGGGGCCGCCCTCGACGTGGTCCTGGACGTGCTGGGAGTGCAGACAGCTCGGGCAGTGGTTGCGGGGGACGCCGTCCGGGCCCAGCGCGGCGACGGTCAGGCCGCAGCGTACGCAGGCGAAGGTGGCGGTCCGCTGGATGTTCGGGGAAATGGATGACACTCGGGGTGACTCCTGGCTGAAGGCGTGACGCGTGGACAGCAGGAGGAGGCCGAGCGGGTCCTCGGGGACGAGGTCAGCGGCGAGGAGCGCTCGGCTCGGTCCGGGTCATAGATCACTCTTTCGGGGCCGACGGGCCCAGGTCGGTACGGCAGCGGTCGGGACGGCGCGACGGTACCGGGGCGGGCGCGGCCGGGGCCACCGGTTTTCGGGCGGGCCTGGCCCGGGGGTCACGCCGGGCTGAGCCAGTGCGGGTCCGGCACCACCGTGAGGACGGCGGAGACGAGCACGACGGCGGCGAGCACGCCGAGTTCCGTCCGAGCCGGTGTCCGCGCGTCCCCGCCCCGCAGCATCCGGCGCCGTGCCGTCAGCGCGAGCAGGCTGGCCAGCCCGACCAGACCCAGTTTGACCAGCAGCACCCTGCCGTACGCCGTACCCAGGACGAGGTCCGGCGGCAGGCGGCGCAGGGCCGAGCAGGTGCCGGTGACCACGAGCGCGGCGTAGAGCCAGGCCGCCGTGCGGGCGTAGCGCGCGAGGACGGCGCGCCCGCCGCCGCGCAGCCGCATGGTCCGCAGCACGTGCAGCAGAGCGCCGAACCAGAGCGAGGCGGCGGTCAGGTGCACCACGGTGAGGGCGGCGCCGATCGCCGGGCCGGTCGCCTCGGGGTGGGCGCGCAGCGCCTCGGCGAGGACGGCGACGCCGAGGGGGCCGAGCGCGAGGGCGGGCCGGCGGCCGGTGGCGCAGAGGGCGGCGAGGACGAAGGCGTTGGCCGTGACGAGCAGCAGCCGTCCTTCGCGCATGCCGTACACGGTCGTGAGGCCGAGGCCGCTGACGGCGGAGAACAGCAGCAGGAGGCCGGCCGTGGCGGCGGCGCCGAGCAGGGCGGCGGCCGGGGACCAGCAGCGTGGCAGGGGGCCTTCGCCGGCGATCCGGGCACCGGCGAGTTCGCCGAGGTGGATCGCGAACGCGGCGAGGACGAACAGCCTCAGCAGGGTGGTGGTGCCCGCCGCGGGGATGCGGAGCTCGCCGGTGCCCGCCTGCGCCAGGGCGGCGCCGAGAACGGCGAGCGCGAGCCCGGCGAGCGCGGCGAGCGTCGCCGCGGTCACGCGGGCCGGGGTGACCACGGGTCCGGGGGGCGTCACCGGACGATCGTCACCGAGGGCCGGACGGGCGGCAACTCAACGGCGTACGCACGTGGAGCGGCGCCCGTCCTCGCCCGGCGGCTCAGGCCTTGTTGAGGTGGGCCCAGAACTCGTCCCAGGACAGCTTTCCGTCGCCGTTGGCGTCACGCTGGTTGATGAGGGCCTCGGCGACCGTCTCGGTGACGTGGAAGTCACCCAGCTGCGCCATGACGCTCTTGTACTCCGTGGCGGTGATGAGGCCGTCCCCGTCCACGTCGAACCGCTCGAATGCCTTGCGTGCCGACTCGATGTCCGCCACTGTTTCCGCCCCTTCTCGGTGCTTCTCTGACGGGGGTCAGATTAACCGGCCGCCGGGCGGCCTCCGCCCTCGCCCCATACCGGATCATGGAGGTATGAGCAGCGACGTGGCAGACGTACTGGCCGATGCGGCGCGCGGGGTGTTCCCGGCGCCGGACGGGTCGACGGCCGTGGTCCCCCCGCCCGACCCGCGGGACGCCGGGGTCCTCGCCTTCACCGCTCATTCGGTGGTCTTCACGGACGAGGACCCGGAGTGGGTGCGGGCGGAGCTGGCGGCGACTCCGGGGGATCCGCTGGCCGCGTCGATGAACCCGCGGTTCCTGGCCGCGCTGCTCACGCGCACGGGCCGGCACATGAACACCATCGACCTGCTGACGGTCGCCGACGCCCTCCCCGGCGCACCGGGGCTGCCGCTGCGGGCGATCGAGGACCCGGACCATCCGCGGGTGGTGCGGGCGAGGAAGTACCGGGACGACGTCCGGGTGTGGGCGGCGGACGGCGGGGTCCTGATCCTGGGCCGGGGCGTGGCCGGCCGCTGGGAGGCGGCGATCGAGGTCGACGAGGAGGTCCGCCACCGCGGCCTCGGACGAGCCCTGGCGCGGGCCGCCCGGCATCTGACGCCGGACGGGGTCGTCTGGGCCCAGCAGTCGCCGGGCAACGCCCGCAGCGTCCGGGCGTTCCAGGCGGCGGGTTACCGTCCGGTGGGCTCGGAGGCGTTGCTGATCGCCGGCTGAGGCCCGGCGTCGCCGCCGCGCCCCGCGAAGACCGGTTCCCCGGGGAGGGGTCCGCGGCGGGGGCGGGCCCGGGAGGTCCGGGGCCGCCCTCTCCGCCGCGGCCTCTCAGCGGAAGACGCCGGTGTGCCCCAGGGAGTAGCGGCCCGGCTGGGGGTAGACGGCCAGGCCGTGGGGGCCTCCGCCGACCGGGATGCGGGCGAGCTGCTTTCCGGTGCGGGTGTCGATCGCGTAGACCTCGGAGTCGTAACGGCCCGACAGCCAGAGCACCTTGCCGTCCGCGGAGACACCGCCCATGTCCGGGGATCCGCCGTCCGGCAGCCACCACTTCTTGGTCAGCCTGTTCTGCCCGAAGTCGAAGACGGAGACGGAGCCCTCGCCGCGGTTGGGCACGTACATCTCCTTGGAGTCGCGGGAGACGTAGAGGCCGTGGGCGCCCTTGCCGGTGGGCAGGAGGGTCGGCTGGGTGAAGGCGTCGCCGTCCAGGACCCACATGCCGTGGGCCATCATGTCGGCGATGTAGAAGGTCCTGCCGTCCGGGGAGATCTTCACGTCCTGGGGCATCGCGCCCTGGAAGGGCAGCTTCTGCTGTCCGATGACCTCCATCTTCTCCGTGTCGACCTTCAGCAGTTCGCCGGAGAACTCGCAGGAGACGACGAAGTACCGCCCGTCGGCGGAGAAGTCGGCGTGGTTGACGCCGTAGCAGGACACCGGGACGGTCTTCCTCTTCTCCATCGTGTGCGGGTCGCGGAAGACGAGTTCGCGGTCGAGGGAGGCCATGACGACGGCGTACCGGCCGTTGGGCGTGAAGTAGAGGTTGTACGGGTCGTGGACCTCGACCGGCTTGCCGGCGACACCGGTGGCCGGGTCGATCGGGGTGAGGGTGTGGCCGCGGTTGTTGTTGACCCAGAGGGTCTTCAGGTCCCAGGAGGGGACGACGTGCTGCGGCTGGACGCCGACCGGGATCGTCTCGACGACCTTGTAGGTCGCCGGGTCGATGACGGAGACCGTGTTGGAGTTGGTGTTGGGCACGTAGACCCGGCTGGGGAAGTCCTTGACCACCGGCGAGAGCCGGTTCGGCCGGTCGGCGGCGTAGACGTCCTGGGCGTCGAGGACCGGCGGCATGCCCGGGAGCCCGGCCGGGGCGGTCTTCTTCGGTGCGGCCGGGGGTGGGGCGGCCTCCTTGCGGGGCCCGCCGTGGGCTTCCTCCGACGTCTTGCCGGGGGTGCCGCAGCCGGCGAGCGCGGCCAGCAGGGCGGCGGCGAGGAGGCACGTCGATCGTGTGGTGAGAGGCGGCATCAGGTCAGCAGCTCCGTGGTCGTCACCGCACGCAGGCCGCGGCGGTCGAGGTCGGCGAGGAGTCCCGGCAGCGCGGCGACGGTGTCCGCGTAGCCGAAGTGGAGGCTCACCACGGATCCGTTGCGGATCCGCCCGGCGACCTGCGCGACGACGGCGGCGGCACCGGGCGAGGTGAAGTCGAGGGAGTCGACGTCGTACGACAGGACGTGCGGGTAGCCGGCCCGGCGGGCGGCCCGCTGGACGGCCGGGGCGGCGTGCCGGGTGCGGGAGGGGCGGAACCAGGTGCCGACGGAGCCGGTGAGCCGCCGCAGCCGCTCGGCGCAGGCGGCGATCTCGCCGTATGCCTGCTGCTCGGTCATCGCGTTGACGTCGAGGTGGCGCTGGGTGTGGTTGCCGAGGTCGTGGCCGCCGTCGAGGATCCGCCGGGCCATGTCGGGATGCCGGTCGAGCCATTCGCCGACGGCGAGGACGGTGACGCGGGCGCCGGCCCTCTCGGCCTCGGCGAGCAGGGAGCGTGCGACGGCGGGGTCGCCCTGCCCGTGGAACGTGAGGGCGACCCGGGGACGGTCGCGGGGGCCGGTGGCGATCTCGGCGGGCAGTCCCGGGAAGCGGCGGGGCGCGGGGGCGGCGGCGGGCGCGGCGGCGGGGCTCCGGCCGGGGGCCGAGGGCTCGGGGGACCCGGAGGGCTCGGGGCGGGGGGCGTCCGTACCGCAGGCGGTGGTGAGCGCTCCCGTGAGGGCGACGGCCGCACCCGCCCGCAGCGCGCCGCGGCGGTCGGTCAGATGCACGGGACCATTTAAGTGGCGTTCTGTCCGAATTATTACGATTAGGCCAATTCAGGACGTTTGCAGGTCGCGATCATGACCAGCCCGAACCGTGTCGCTCATGGAAACAACCGATGAACGCCATACTTATTCATCATTTACAAGGTGAGTGCTCAGCATCACCAACGATTCACCGTCGAAACGTCCCCATAGTGCCCGTTTTATCCGGGTAAGGACTTTTGGCGGTACGGCTCCCCGTCTGCCATAGTCGGGGACACGACCCCCATTGACCCGGGCCAGGTCGCCTCAGCCGCCGTGGATACACACCCCTCCGATCCACGGCGCTCCTCACAGAAGCCCCCACGCGCCCCACCACGGCGGCCGGGGGCTTTTGTGCGTCCGGGGGGCGGCCACACCCGCGGCGGCAGAGGCGGCCGACGGGGCGCCGGCCGGAGCGGGGACAGCGGCCGGAGCGGGGACAGCGGCCGGAGCGGGGTCAGCGGTCGGAGACGCGCATCTCGAACCAGGTGGTCTTGCCGCGCGGCTGCAGGTCCACGCCCCAGCGGTCGGAGAGCTTGTCGACCAGGAAGAGCCCGCGGCCGCTGACGTCCAGCTCGTGCACGGGCATGAGGCACGGCAGCCCGCGCGAGGGGTCGCGCACCTCGATCCGGATCCAGCCGCGGCGGCGCAGCAGGCGAAGCCCGAAGACGCGCGCGCCGGTGTGCCGGACGGCGTTGCCGACGAGCTCGGAGACGAGGAGGACGGCGTGCTCGGCGATCTGCGGGGTCAGCCCCCAGTGACGCAGGACGACGCACTGCGTGAGCCTGCGGGCGATGGCGGCGGACTCGGGACGGGACGGCAGCCGGACATCCTCCTCGGCCGGATTGCCGTACAACTCCATTGCCTTCAGGGCCCGTTCGTCCTCGACGGCCGGGACCCACCGAGCGGCGGTCGCACCCCCGTGCTGCCGCGGTTGTTCCGTACCCTCCAGGCCCGCCATGCCCCCCATCATGGCCGGACCGGGCCCGGCGCGGGGGCCGTTCCGGCGTAATCGCCCGTCCGGAATCGACAATGACGGGGATTCCGATCGGCATATGCCAGGGGCAGGCCGGGGCGCATGGGGGGCGCGCGAAGCATGTGTGCCGCGCGCCCCCACCCGGCCGGACTCAGACGAACTTCGCCTTGCCCGGGCCCTCTTCGACGAAGCTGCGCATGCCGCGCTCGCGGTCCTCGGTCGCGAAGAGGCCGGCGAACCAGGTGCGCTCGATGGCCAGGCCGGTGTCGATGTCCGCCTCCAGGCCCTGGTCGATCGACTCCTTGGCGGCGCGCAGCGCGATCGCCGGACCCTGGGCGAGCTTCGCGGCCCAGGCGTACGCCTGCTCGTAGACCTCGGCGGCCGGGACGACGCGGTCGACCAGACCGAGTCCGAGCGCCTCGTCCGCCTTGACCATCCGGCCGGTGAAGATGAGGTCCTTGGCCTTCGAGGGGCCGATGAGACGGGACAGCCGCTGGGTGCCGCCCGCGCCCGGGATCAGGCCGAGCAGGATCTCGGGCTGGCCGAGCTTGGCGTTGTCAGCGGCGATCCGGTAGTCGGCGCACAGGGCCAGCTCGCAGCCGCCGCCCAGGGCGTAGCCGGTGATGGCGGCGACGACCGGCTTGGGGATGCGGGCGATCGCGGTGAAGGAGTCCTGGAGGGCACGGGACCGCTTGACCATGGCCGCGTGGTCCATGACCTGCATCTCCTTGATGTCCGCACCGGCCGCGAACACCTTCTCGCCGCCGTACAGCACCACGGCCCGCACGTCGTCGCGGTCGGTCGCCTCCTGGGCGAGCTCGCGCAGCCGGTCCTGGGTGGCGATGTCCAGGGCGTTCATCGGAGGGCGGT
The DNA here is from genome assembly GCF_050917515.1 of Streptomyces sp. JL2001. Taxonomy (NCBI): domain Bacteria; kingdom Bacillati; phylum Actinomycetota; class Actinomycetes; order Kitasatosporales; family Streptomycetaceae; genus Streptomyces; species Streptomyces sp. JL2001. Next base: position 2,428,299 of record NZ_CP169421.1, read on the forward strand.
CGAGGCGGATGACACCGACGCCTTCGGCGACTTCGAGGTTCACAGTCATGGAGGGAAGGTTAGCGGCCGTTAACGACGCGGGACCCGGTGCCGTTGGTCACAGCACCGGGTCCCGCGGTCGGCTGACGCCGTCGGTGGACTACGCGGTCCACTCCGACCAGGCCAGGTTCCAGCCGTTGAGGCCGTTCTCCGGCTGGATCTGCTTGTCCTTCGAGTTCTTCACGATCACGACGTCGCCGATGATCGAGCTGTCGAAGAACCAGGCCGCCGGCGTGGAGCTGTCGCCCGCGCCGCGCGCGTCGCGCAGTCCGACGCAGCCGTGGCTGACGTTGGCCGAGCCGAAGGTGCCGGCCGAGGCCCAGTAGTTGCCGTGGACGAAGGTGCCCGAGGTGGACAGGCGCATCGCGTGCGGCACGTCCTTGATGTCGTACTCGCCGCCGAAACCGACGGTGGCACCGTTCATCCGGGTCACCTTGTACTTCTCGCTGATGACCATCTGACCGTTGTACGTGGTCGTCGACGGGGCGCCGGCGGTGATCGGCAGGGTCTTGATGATCCGGCCGTCGCGCTCGACCTTCATCGTCTTGGCGCTGGCGTCGACCGTGGACACCTGACGGCGGCCGATGGTGAAGGTGATCTTCTTCTTCTGCTTGCCGTAGACGCCCGGGCGGCCCTCGACACCGTCGAGGTTGAACTCGACGGTCACCTTGGTGCCCGCGGCCCAGTACTTCTCCGGGCGGAAGTCCAGCCGGTCGTTCCCGAACCAGTGGCCCTCGATCTCCACCGCCGGCTCGGCCGTCACCTTGACGGCCTTCTCGACGGCCTCGGGGTTGGTGATGCCCCGGGTGAAGTTGATCGAGACCGGCATGCCGACGCCGACGGTCGAGCCGTCCTCGGGCGTGTAGTGGCCGATGAAGGTGTTCTTGGGGACCAGCGTGGTGAAGGAGGTGTCCTTCGCCGACTCGCGGCCCTCGGAGTCCTTCGCGACGGCGTGGACCTTGTACTGGGTCGAGGCGGCCAGGTGGCCGACCGGCTGCCAGCTGGCACCGTCGGCGGCGATCTTGCCCTCGACCTCGGTGCCCTTGGAGTCGGCGACCGTCACGGTGGTCAGCTTGCCCCACTCCGCCGTCACCTTGAGGACACCGCTGGTGGCGACCGCGTCGGCGCCGTCCTTCGGAACGATCGTCACGACCGCCTGCGAGGCCGCGTTCCCCTGCTTGCCACCGCCCTGCGAGCCCGCGTCCTCCCCGCCCTTGCCGCCGGCGGGGTCACCGCCGCCGCACGCCGTCAGCGCGAGCAGCAACGCCCCCACCGCCAGCGCCTGCAGGCGTCCCCCACGCCGCCGGGCCGGCGGCCGTCCCGCGGTTCCGGCCGATGCCCCCGATATCGGCTGCCCGTTCAATGGTCGTCTCCCCTCGCACGGCCTGGCCACGCCACGCCCGCACCCCCGCGCGCATCGTTCCGCGCGCACGGCGCTAGATAACCACACCGTCGGACACGAAAGATCCTCGTGAATGTCACCGTTCAGTCCCAGTTGCACCTGGAGGACCGTAAGGAAGACGCAGGTCGGCGAGGGGAGACGTGGCTCAGCGCAGGGTGGAGCCGGCCCTCCACTCCGCCCAGTCCATGTTCCATCCGCCCAGGCCGTTGTCGGGAGCCACCTTCCGGTCACGGGAGTTGACCACCTCGACCACGTCGCCGATCAGCGTCCGGTCGAAGAACCAGCCCGCCGGGGAGTCGGGGCTGCCGCCCTTGTCGTCCCGCAGGCCCACACAGCCGTGGCTCACGTTGGCCGAACCGAAGGTGGACTCGTCGGCCCAGTAGTTGCCGTGCAGGAAGGTGCCGGAGTCGGTGAGCCGGATCGCGTGCGGCACGTCCTTGATGTCGTACTCGCCGCCGAAGCCGACCGTCCGGCCGTCCATCCGCGTCACGTCGTACAGCTCCGTGACCACCATCTTCCCGTTGTAGGTCGTGGTCTTCGGCGCCCCCGCCGTGATGGGCACCGTCGCCAGCACCCCGCCGTCCCGGCGCACCACCATGGTGTGCTCGGCCGCGTCGACCACGGAGACCTGGGACCGCCCGATCGTGAAGCCGACCGTCTTGTCCTGGATCCCGTACACCCCCGGCGCGCCCTCGACGTCGCGCAGGCGCAGGTCGACGGTCACCTCGGTGCCGGGCTTCCAGTACTCGGCGGGCCGGAAGTCGAGACGCTCCTTGCCGAACCAGTGCCCGACCACCTCCACCGGCGGGTCGGAGGTGATGCGGATGGCCCGCTCGACCGCCTGCCGGTTCTCGACCGGCCGGTTGAAGCCGAAGGAGACGATCATCCCGGTGCCGACCGTGGACCGGTTCTCCGGCTTGAAGTAGCCGATGAAGCGCCGCTCGGGGACGACCGTGGTGAAGGTGGTGTGCCGGGCCGAGCGCCGGCCCTGCCCGTCGACCGCCACCGCGTCCACGCTGTACTTGGCGGACAGGGCGAGCCGGGCACCGCTGCTGGGCCGCCAGCGCTGCCCGTCCGCGCTGATCTCACCGGGCACCTCCGCCCGCTGGGCGTCCTCGACCTGAACGACACTCACCCGTTCGAGCCGGCCGCCGTCCACCCTCACCTCGATGGGCCCGTCCGCCGGTACGGCCCGGCTGCCGTCCTCCGGGCTGATCCGGATGACGTCACCGGGCGCCCGCGCCTTCCCCGGCACGGACACGCCGGTGCCCCCACCGCCGCCTCCACCACCGCCGTCGCCGTCCGTCTCGGTGCAGCCCACCAGCCCGGCCACCAGTCCTGCCGCCGCCAGGGCGAGCACCGCACCGGCCCTCGCCCGCTTCAGTACGTGTTTCACACCCGGCCCAACGACGGCCACCCTCCAGGGGAAACGTGCGTGCGGGTCATGTTGGGAGTGCGGCACTTCGGGCAGAACAGGTGGGAGGACCACGTGCGGGAAGCGGCGGCCGGGACGCCGCACGCCTTCTCGGACACGGGGCCCGACGAGCCGCGGGAGGCCGGACAGGTGTCGAGCGCAGCCGAGCAGGAGGCGGTACGGGACGGGGCGCGCGCCGAAGCGCGGCCCGCTGCCGTCGTGGAACGGCGCGGGCCGTCGGTGTGGCCGGGCACACCGACGCCCCTGGGGGCCCGCTGCCGGGTCGGCCCGGACGGGGTGGCGGGCACGAACTTCGCCCTGTGGGCCGGCGGGGCGGAGGCCGTCGAGCTCTGTCTCTTCGACGCCGACGGCACCGAACGGCGGCTGCCGCTGACCGAGCTCACCCACGAGATCTGGCACGGCTTCGTGCCCGGGGTGGGCGCGGGCCAGCGGTACGGCTACCGGGTGCACGGCCGCTGGGACCCGTGGACGGGTGCCCGCTGGAACCCCGCGAAGCTGCTCCTGGACCCGTATGCGCGGGCGGTGGACGGCGACTTCGCGCTGCCGCCCGAGGTCTACGGGCACGTACGGGACTGGCCCCAGCAGCAGGTGGCCGACACCGTGCGGGACGAACGCGACTCTGCGCCGCACGTGCCGAAGGGGGTCGTCGTCCACGACGACGGTCCCGACGACGAGTGGCGGGACGACCGCAGGCCCAAGACCCCGTGGCCGGACTCGGTCATCTACGAGCTGCACGTGAAGGGCTTCACCCGGCTCCATCCGGGCATCCCGGAGAAGCTGCGGGGCACCTACGCCGGGCTGGCGCACCCGGCCGCGATCGAGCACCTCGTCCGGCTGGGGGTGACGGCGGTCGAGCTGCTGCCGGTGCACCAGTTCGCGCACGAGGACCATCTGCTGAGACGCGGGCTGCGGAACTACTGGGGCTACAACTCCATCGGCTACTTCGCCCCGCACGCGGGCTACTCGTCCTCCGGGTCGGCGGGCGGGCAGGTCGGCGAGTTCAAACGGATGGTGCGGGCGCTGCACGAGGCCGGCATCGAGGTCATCCTCGACGTGGTCTACAACCACACCGCGGAGGCCGGCGAGCTCGGCCCGACACTGTCGCTGAAGGGCATCGACAACCGCGGCTACTACCGGCTCCAGTCCGACGCCCGCCGCTACGCCGACTACACCGGCTGCGGCAACACCCTGCACGTCGTGCAGCCGCAGGTGCTGCGGCTGATCACCGACTCGCTGCGGTACTGGGTGACGGAGATGGGGGTCGACGGCTTCCGCTTCGACCTGGCGGCGGCGCTCGCCCGCTCCATGCACGACGTCGACATGCTGTCCCCGTTCCTCGCGGTCATCGCCCAGGACCCGGTGCTGCGCCGGGTCAAGCTCATCGCGGAACCCTGGGACGTGGGGAACGGCGGCTACCAGGTCGGCGCCTTCCCGCCGCTGTGGACGGAGTGGAACGACCGCTACCGCGACGCCGTGCGCGACTTCTGGCGCGGCGCCCTGCCGGACGTCCGCGACCTCGGCTACCGGCTGTCCGGATCCAGCGACCTGTACGCCTGGGGCGGGCGCCGGCCGTACGCGTCCGTCAACTTCATCACGGCCCACGACGGCTTCACGCTGCGCGACCTGGTGACGTACGAGCACAAGCACAACGAGGCGAACGGTGAGGGCAACCGGGACGGCACGAACGACAACCGGGCCTGGAACTGCGGGACCGAGGGCGAGACGGACGACCCGGAGACCAACGCCCTGCGGCTGCGTCAGCTGCGCAACCTGCTGACGACCCTGCTGCTGTCGACCGGGGTGCCGATGCTGGTCGCGGGCGACGAGATGGGCCGTACGCAGGGCGGCAACAACAACGCCTACTGCCAGGACAACGAGACGAGCTGGCTGGACTGGTCGCTGCCGGAGGACCCCGGGCGGCGGGGGCTCCTCGACCTGACCCGCCGGCTGCTCGCCCTGCGCCACCGCCATCCGGTGCTGCGCCGCCGCGCCTTCTTCTCCGGACGCCCGCAGGCCGCGGACGGGCTGCGGGACCTGGCCTGGTTCACCGTGGACGGCGAGGAGATGACCGAGGGCGACTGGTACGCCCCGGCCGCCACGCTCGGCCTGTACCTGTCGGGCCGCGACATCCCTGGCCGGGACGCGCGGGGCGCCCAGGTCACCGACGACAGCTTCCTGGCGATCCTGCACGCCGGGACCCGCCCGGTGGACTACCTCCTGCCGGGTCCGCCGTGGGCGGAGTCGTACGAGCTGGTCCTGGACACCTCCCTGGACGACCAGACCCGCGCCCCGGGCACGGTGCACCGGGGCGGCGAGCGGGTGCGGGTGGAGGGCAGGTCGGTGGTGCTGCTGCGGGTCGGGGCGTGAGGCGGGTCAGGACCCGGCGGTGGTGACGTAGCAGGTGAAGTCGCCGGAGACGCGGTTGTCGCCGGCGGGGGTGTGGCCGATCTCGACGGTGGGATCGCCGTCGACGAGGAAGGAGTTCCGGGGCTCGCCCGCGCGGTCCACTGCGCCGGCGCCTTGCCGAACACCGAGCGGCACCGGGCGCGCGCCTCGGTGAAGCCGTCTTCGACGCTCGGCTCGGCGCGGGCCACGACACGGCCGCCGCCCCCGTACCGGCCACCGCGGCGCGACGGCGGTGGCCGGTACGGGGGTGGGGTGGTGCTTCCCCCTGCGGGCCGGGAGCCGGTCCGCACGCCTGGGGCACCCGCACGCGAACCGCTCGACCGTCCCCCGTGGACGGACCGCGTGCCCGACCAGTGTGGGCGGCCGCGTCCGCCGACGTCGTTGGCCGGGAGCGCACACCTCATTGACGCTGGGCGCACTCCCGGTACTCGCTCGGCGAACAGCCGTAGGCGGCCCGGAACGCGCGGCTGAAGGCGGCGGGGTGGCGGAAACCCCAGCGGGCCGCGATGTCGTGGACCGGGGTCCGCCGCCGGCCCGGATCGGCGAGGTCGCGGCGGGCGCGGTCCAGCCGCCGGTCGCGGATCCAGCCGGAGACGGTGACCCCCTGCTCCTGGCAGAGGCGGTGCAGGTAGCGCACCGAGATGTGGTGGGCGGCGGCGATCGTGCGCGGGCTGAGGTCGGGGTCGGCGAGGTGCCGGTGCACGAAGTCCTGGACGCGCAGGAAGAGGGCCCGGCGGCGGCTCTCCGGCTCGGGCGCCGCCCACGCGTCCAGCCGCTGGGCGGCGGTCCCGGCCAGCAGGTCGAGGAGCACGGTCGTCAGGCGGGGCGCGTCGGACGGGCCGAAGGAGGCGCCGTCGGTGGCGAGGCGGACCAGGAACTGGGCCAGCATCGCGCCGAAGCCGGAGTCCGCGGCCATCCGCAGGGCGACGAGCCGTTCGGCCTCGCGCGGGGGCAGCGGCAGCAGCGCCTTGGGGAACTGGGCGACGATGTGCCCGAGCCGGCCGTCGTCGATCCGCGTCACGCCGTGGAAGGGCCGCGAGGAGTCGTAGACCAGCAGGTCCCCCGCGGTCAGGGCGGTGTCCCGGCCCGCCTGGGACAGCCACATCTCGCCGCTGAGGGTCAGCGAGAGCTGGAAGTAGCCGGGGTCGGCGCGGCTGATCAGCCGCCTGGTGCGGTCGATCGTCATCGGCGGGTACCGCATCGCGGTGACCTGGACGGCTCCCAGGTCGAGGAGGTGCGCCTCGGCGTGGAAGTCGGCCGCGTGGTCGCTGTGCATGACGGTCGGGATGAGGGCCGCGGCCGTCATGTCGTGCCACCGGCCGAAGCGCTCGGCCCGGTCCAGTGCGTCGGTGCTGAAGTGGTGGACGTCCATGACTCCCCCGAGTCGCGTCGCACGTCGGTCAGTTGCGGCCCAGGATTCCTCGGTCGTACGCCACGGCCACCGCGGCCGCCCGGTCCTTGGCCCCCAACTTGCCATAGATGTGCGTCAGATGGGTCTTCACGGTGGCTTCGCTGATGAAGAGTTCGGCGGCGATCTCCCGGTTGGAGGTGCCCTTGGCGACGAGTTCGAGCACCTCCCGTTCCCGTCCGGAGAGGGTCTCGTCGACGGGGGCGACGGGGGTGCGGACCCGGGAGATCAGCCGGGAGGCGACGGCCGGCGAGAGGACGGTGCGGCCCTCCGCGGCGGCTCGGACGGCGGCGAACAGCTCGTCGCGCGGCGCGTCCTTGAGGAGGTAGCCGGTGGCGCCCGCCTCGATCGCGGGGAGGGTGTCCGTGTCGGTGTCGTACGTGGTGAGGACCAGGACCCGGGCGCGGGATCCGCGCGCGGCGAGGGCGGCGATGGCGTCCACGCCGTTGCCGCCGGGCATCCGCAGGTCCATCAGGACGACGTCGGGGTCGAGGCGCAGGGCGAGCTCGACGGCCTCGACCCCGCCGGACGCCTCGCCGAGGACGTCGAAGCCGGGGGCGGCGGTGAACATGCCGCGCAGGCCGTCGCGGACGACGGGGTGGTCGTCGGCGATGAGGAGGGTGATGGTGTCAGCCATGGCGCACCAACGGTACGCGGGCGGAGAGCGCGGTCCCCTCGCCGGGACGGGTCTCCAACGACAGTGATCCGGCCAGGCGTTCGGTGCGGGCGCGCATCCCGTCCAGTCCGAAGCCGCCCGTCCCGCCGCGGGCGGGCAGGGCCGCCGGGTCGAAGCCCCGCCCGTCGTCGCGTACGTCGAGGGTGATCTCGTCGCCCATGTAGGAGAGGGTGACGCCGGCCCGGGAGGCGGCGGAGTGGCGTTCGGCGTTGGCGAGGGCCTCCTGGGCGATCCGCAGCAGGGTGGCGGCGACCTCCTCGTGCAGGGGTTCCTCGGTGCCGGTGACGGTGAATCGGGTGGTGATGCCGGTGCGTTCGGACCAGCCGGCGACGGTCTTCCTCAGCGCCTCGGGGAGCGGGTCGTGTTCCAGGGCGACCGGTCCGAGGTTCTGCACGGAGCGGCGTGCCTCGCCGAGACTCTGCCGTGCCAGGTCGGCGGCGCGCTGGAGGTGGACGCGGGCGACGTCCGGGTCGGGTGCGGCGGTGACGACCTGGAGCTGGGTGATGATGCCGGCGAGTCCCTGGGCGATGGTGTCGTGGATCTCGGCGGCCAGCCTGCGCCGCTCGTCGGCGACCCCCGCCTCGCGGGCCTGGAGCAGCAACTGGGCCTGGAGGGCGGCGTTCTCGGCCAGGGCCTGTTCCAGACGGGCGTTGGTCCGGGCGAGTTCGGTGATGGTGGCGGCGCGTTCGGCGGCCTTCTCGGCCTCCTTCGCCCCGAGGTGGGCGAAGACCAGGACGAGGCAGGCGTTGAGCGCGAACAGTCCTCCGAAAGCGACCCAGTTGAGGAGGGAGGCCGGCGGCAGGCCGCCGGACTGGGAGCCGGCCATGATGACGGCGGTGGCGAGGAACCCCGCCCGGTGCAGCCGGTGGGGCAGCAGGTGGGCGGCGTCGAAGTAGCCGATGCAGGCGTAGACCGCGAAGAAGGGGTTGAGCCAGGTCAGCGCGAACGCGAGGGCGGTGCGCAGCACGAAGTACCCGAGGGAGGCGGCACCGGGGACGACCGCCGGGGCGGCGGCGTCGGCTTCGGGTGACTGCGCGGCGGGCGCCTCGGCCGGGGCGGCGGGGCCGGCCGCTCCGGGGCCCACGGCGCGGCCGGCACGCCGCCGGTGGGCGTCCCAGCCGAGCTGGAGGACCGCGGCGGCGGCGACGAGCACGGCGGCCGCGGCCGCCTCCGTACCGCTCATGATGGCCTCGGCCGCGGCCCCGGAGAGGGCCGTGGCCACCGCCAGCAGGCCGTACGGGCCCCAGCGGAAGAACTGCTGCCAGCGTTCCTCGACCGTCGTCGGCATCACCGCTCCCTCCCCCGCCACCCGTCACTCCCAGCGGAACCGGCGGACCGCCGTGGCGATCAGCGCGACCGTCCACAGGGCCATGACCCCGAGCGCGGCGCCGCCGGGCCCGCCGCCGGCCGTCGCGGCGTCGAGCGCCTGAGAGGCGGCCCCGTACGGGGTGAACTGGACGATCCGTTGCAGGGTATCCGGCATGGCCTGGACGGGGACCCAGACGCCGGCCGTGAACATCGTCGGGAAGAAGACGACCGAGCCGATCGCCGTGGCGACCTTCTGGTTCCGCGAGACCGCGCAGACGGCGGTGCCGAGGGCGAGGCCGCACGCGACGGCCGACAGGAGCGCGAGGGCGTAGCCGGCCGGGTTCTCCGGCAGCCGGACGCCGAAGGCGAGCCGGCCGACCGCGATGACGAGGAGGGCGGAGACGAGCGCGGCGACGGCGTGCAGCACGATCTGGGCGGTCAGGAGCGCCCCGGGGCGGACCGGGGTGGTGGACATCCGGCGCAGGACGCCGCGTTCGCGGTAGCCGGCGAGTACCGGCGGCATGGCCTGGAGGCCCGACATGATCAGGGCGAAGAGGACGGAGACGGGGACGTAGAGGTCGATGACGCGGCGGCCGCCGAGGTCGGCGGACGCCTCCCGGAAGGAGGGGATCAGGCCGAGGATGACCAGCAGGACGGTGGGCGAGACCATCACCCAGAACAGCGCGCCGGGTTCGCGGGAGAACAGCCGGGCCTCGGTCTTCAGCACCATGGTGGTGGCGTGGGCGCTCATCGGTCGTCGGCTCCTGTCAGGTCGAGGAAGGCGTCGTCGAGGGTGGCGTCGGCGACGCGCAGCTGGTGGGCCGTGACGGCGCGGCGGGCGAGCAGCGAGACGAAGGCGGCGACGGTGGCCTCGGTGCCGCTCACGACGGTCCGGCCGTCGCGGGTCTCCACGGTGGCGACCTGCGGCAGGGCGTGGAGCTCGGCGGGGTCGAGCGGGGTCTCGGCGGCGAAGGAGATCTCCTTCGAGACGGCGGCCCGGCCGATCAGCCCGGCGGGGGTGTCGAGTGCGGCGACGCGGCCCTTGTCGATGACGGCGATCCGGTCGCAGAGGCGCTGGGCCTCCTCCATGAAGTGGGTGACGAGCAGGACGGTGACCCCGCCCGCCCGGACGTCCTCGATCAGGGACCAGGTGTCGCGGCGGGCCCGGGGGTCGAGCCCGGTGGTCAGTTCGTCGAGGACGACGGCCCGGGGGTTGCCGACGAGGGCGAGCGCGATGAAGAGGCGCTGCTTCTGGCCGCCGGAGAGCTTCCCGAACCGTGCGGTCAGCTGTCCTTCGAGGCCCAGCCGCTCGACGAGCCCGCGCCAGTCGGCGGGCCGCTCGTAGAAGGAGGCGTACAGCTCCAGGGCCTCGCGGACGGTCAGTTTGGGCTGGAGTTCGCTCTCCTGGAGCTGCGCCCCGAGGATCCGGGTGACGTCGGCGTGCTGGGCGACGGGGTCGAACCCGCCGACCCGCACGGTCCCGGCGTCGGGGACCCGGAGCCCCTCGACGCACTCGACCGTCGTGGTCTTGCCCGCCCCGTTGGGGCCGAGGATTCCGAAGATCTCCCCCTCGGCGACCTCGAACGAGACGCCGTCGACGGCCTTCCGGCCGCCGTAGGCCTTGCGCAGGCCCTGAACTTCGATCGTTGGCATGCCCCCAGCCTGGCCGGGGGCGTGCCCGGCGGACATCGGCCGTCCCGCTCGGATCGCGGTCAACCGATCGGTTGACCGCGACTACGACTCCGGGGCGCCGCGGGCGGCGGGGCGGGGGGCCGGGCAGCGCGCCGGGCGAGAAAAACCGGATGAGTGTTGTCAGTGGTGAACCCTAGGCTCGAACCTGATGCCCGGAGAAGATGCAGTTGCCAAGGATTCCCCCGACCGATCGGCCGTGCGGACGCTGTCGCGTCTGTGGCCCTATGTGCGACCGGTGCGGGTGCGCTGGTTCGCCGCCGCCGTCGTCGCGATAGTCGCCTCCTGTCTGTCGCTGGTCATCCCGCTCGTCCTGAAGTGGATGGTGGACGGGCCCGTGGCGGAGGGCGATCCGGGCGGCGTGTGGCTCGGCGCGCTGTACCTGCTGCTCCTCGGGATCGCGGAGGCGGTGCTCTTCGGCTTCCGGCGCTGGCTGGTGGCCCGGCCGCTGGCCGGGGTCGAGGCGGGGATGCGCGCCGACCTGTACCGGCACCTCCAGCGGCTCCCGATCGCCTTCCACGACCGGTGGGCCTCGGGGCAGCTGCTCTCCCGCGGTACCACCGACCTGATGCTGGTCCGGATGTTCCTGGCCTTCCCGCTGACCTTCCTGCTGGTCAACGGCGTGACGATCCTGGCCGGATACGTCCTGCTGCTGGGCCAGGACTGGACCCTCGGCCTGGTGCTGCTCACCCCCGTCGTCCCGTTGGTGGTCCTCTGCTCGCTCTTCGAGAACCGGTACGCGGTCGTCGCCCGCCGGTCCCAGGACCAGGTCGGCGATCTGACCACGGTCGTCGAGGAGAGCGTGCTCGGCATCCGGATCGTCAAGGGCTTCGGCCGCCACCGCAGCCAGGCGCTGGCCTTCCGGAACCTGGCCGAGCGGCTGCGCGGAACGGAGCTGGCCAAGGCCCGGCTGCTGGCCGGGATCTGGGCGCTCATCACCGTCATCCCCGAACTCGCCATCGGCGCCGCCCTCGTCCTCGGCGTCGTCCAGGTCGCGGACGGCGAGCTGTCGGCGGGCACGCTGGTGGCCTTCCTGTCGACCGCGCTCGCGCTCCGCTGGCCGGTGGAGTCGATCGGCTTCCTGCTGGCGATGAGCCAGGAGGCGGCGACCGCGACCGAGCGGTACTTCGAGGTGATGGACGAGCCCGAGGAGACCTCTCCGACGGCGGACGCCACGGCGCCGGCCGCGACGGCCGCCGGGGCGGCGTCCCCGCCCCGTGACGGGCTGCGGTTCGAGAACGTCTCCTTCCGCTTCCCGGACGCCCCGGCCGACGCGCCCGCCGTACTCGACGGGATCGACCTGCACATCCGGCCCGGCGAGACCCTCGCCCTGGTCGGCGGCACCGGCTGCGGAAAGACGACGCTCACCGCGCTCGTGCCGCGCCTGCACGACGCCACCGGGGGCCGCATCCTCCTCGACGGCGAGGACATCACGCTCATGCCGCGCGAACGGCTGCGCGAGCTGGTCTCGGTGGCCTTCGAGGAGCCGACGCTCTTCTCGGCGAGCGTCGGCGAGAACGTCCTGATGGGCGCGGGGAGCGCGGCCGGCGGCCCGGAGCTGCGGCGGGCGCTCGGCGTGGCCCAGGCCGAGGGCTTCGTCGACGCGCTGCCCGAGGGCGCCGCGACCCAGGTCGGCGAACAGGGTCTGAGCCTGTCGGGCGGTCAGCGCCAGCGCCTCGCCCTGGCCCGCGCCGTGGTCGGCCGGCCCCGCTTCCTGGTGCTGGACGACCCGCTCTCCGCGCTGGACGTGCACACCGAGGCCCTGGTGGAGGCGGCGCTGCGCGAGGTCCTGCGCGACACGACGGCGCTGGTCGTGGCGCACCGCCCGTCGACGGTCATGCTCGCCGACCGGGTGGCGCTCCTGTCGGAGGGCCGGATCGCGGCGGTGGGCACCCATCAGGAGCTGCTGCGCGCACACGCCGAGTACGCCTGGCTGATGTCGGGCGCGGAGCCCGGGCCGGGCGCGTTCGGCCCGCCCGGCATGCACGACGATCACGACGACGGCGCCGGCGACCGGAACGCGGGCGGCCGGAACGCGGAAGGGAGCACGCGGCGATGACGGAGCCGACGACCGCGACGCCGGAGACGGCCACCCCGGGTGCCGGGACTCCCGGCGCCCCGACGCCGCCGGAGCCCGGCCCGCCGGCGGACCGGGCGGCCGGGACCGCGGCGCCTCCCGGGACCACCCCGGCCGTCCCGGCCACCGGGACCCCGCCACCCGGCGACGGGGGCGAGGACGGCGACCCGTTCGACCGGGACGACCTGCCCTCGGCCGCCGGCGCGACCGGGGCGCTGCTGCGCTCCCTGCTCGCCGCCCACCGGGCCCGGGTGTTCGTCGCCGCGCTGGTCCTGCTCCTCCAGCAGGCCGCCGTGCAGGCCGGACCCCTGCTCGTCGCGTACGCCATCGACCGCGGCGTGCCCGCCTTCCGCGCGGGCGACCACGGCCCGGTCGTGGCCGTCGCCGTCGGCTACCTGCTCTGCGCGGCCGGCGCCGGGCTGCTCCAGTACGTCTTCGTCCGCGCCGCCGCCCGGATCAACCAGGACGTGCTGCTGGACCTGCGCGGGCGGATCTTCCGTCACGCCCAGGCGCTGAGCGTCGACTTCCACGAGCGGTACACCTCGGGCCGGCTCATCTCCCGCTCCACCACGGACGTGGAGTCGCTGCGCGAGCTGCTGTCCGAGGGACTGCAGGAACTGATCGCCGTCGTCCTGGCCTTCGTCTACATCTCGGCGATGCTGCTCTGGCTGGATCTGGGCATCGGAGCGGTGGCCGTCGCCTCCTTCGTGCCGCTGTACCTGCTCGTACGGCTCTACCAGCGGCGCGCGGCCCTCGTGTTCGACGAGCGGTCGACGGCCATCGCCGGGGTGATCGTGAAGTTCGCCGAGACGATGAACGGCATCCGGCCGGTCCGGGCCTTCCGGCGGGAGCGGGCCAACGACGGCGAGTTCGCGGTCCTCAACCACCGGCACGAGCGGAGCAACGGCGACGCGCTCCTGGAGATGGCCCGGTACGTCGTCGGCTCACGGCTCGTCGCGAACACGGCGGTGGCCGGAATGTGTCTCTGGGGGGCGTACCGGGTCGCCGGGGGGACCCTGGCGCTCGGCGTCCTCGCGGCGGCCGTGCTGTACATGCGCCGGTTGTACGACCCGATCGACCGGCTGGGCATGTTCCTGAACTCCTACCAGTCGGCCGCCGCGTCCCTCGGCAAGATCGCCGGACTGCTGGCCCAGGAGCCCGGCGTGCCCGAGGCCGTGGCGCCGCGCGCGCTGCCGGCCGCCCGCTCCGGGACCCCGGGCCGGGAAGTGGTCTTCGAGGGCGTGCGGTTCGCCTACCGGACGGGGGGCGAGGTGCTGCCGCGCCTCGACCTGACGATCCCGGCGGGGCAGACGGTCGCCGTGGTCGGGTCGACGGGCGCGGGCAAGTCCACGCTCGCCAAGCTCCTCGCCCGCTTCTACGACCCGACCGAGGGCCGGGTGCTGCTCGACGGGGTCGACCTCACCGAGCTGGACACGCCCGAACTGCGGCGGGGCGTCGTGATGGTGACCCAGGAGGCGTTCCTGTTCTCCGGGACGGTCGCCGAGAACATCGCGATCGGGCGGCCGGACGCGACGCGGGAGGAGATCGAGCAGGCGGCGAAGGCGATCGGCGCGCACGACTTCATCGCAGGACTGCCGGACGGCTACGACACGGACGTCCGCAAGCGGGGCGGCCGGATCTCGGCGGGCCAGCGCCAGTTGGTGGCCTTCGCGCGGGCGCTGCTCGCCGACCCTGCCGTGCTCATCCTCGACGAGGCGACCAGTTCGCTGGACGTGCCGGGGGAACGGGCCGTGCAGCGGGCGATGGACACCGTCCTCGCGGGCCGGACGGCGGTGGTCATCGCCCACCGCCTGTCCACGGTCGAGATCGCGGACCGGGTGCTCGTGATGGAGTCGGGCCGGGTGGTGGAGGACGGCACGCCGGCCGCGCTGGTGGGCGGCGAGGGCCGCTTCGCGACCCTCCACCGCGCCTGGCGCGACAGCCTGGTGGGCTGAGGGCACCTGTCCCCGGCACCGGGGCGGGCGCCCGGCCGAGGGCGCCCGGGTCCGCGTGCTCCATGAGGCCGGTCCGGGACGCCCCGTCCGGGACCGGGCGCCCGGCACACGGCCGCGCTGTCACGTGGCCCGCCGGCCCCGCAGCAGCGTCAGGGCGACCGCCGCCGCCGCGACCGCGACCAGCGCCGCGCCCACCGCGGCCCCGTTCAGCGCCGACGTGAAGGCGGACCTCGCCGCCTCCAGGACGGGCCCCGGCGAGGCCACGGCGCCGCCCAGGGTCTCGCGCGCGGCGGCCGGGGCGGAGGACGGCATGGCGTTCGTGTAGATCGCCGCGCCGATCGATCCCAGGATCGCCATCCCGAGTGCGCCGCCGAGCTCCTGTCCGGATTCGAGCACCGCCGCCGCCGATCCCGCGCGCTCCGGCGGTGCCGCGCCGAGGGCGAGTGCGTTGGCCAGCGTCATGGCGGTGACGAGCCCGGCCGCGTAGACCGCGGACGCGACGAGCAGGACCCACAAGGGGGTGTCGCGGCCGATCACCGCGAGCCCTCCGAAGCCCGCCGCAGCGACGAGGAAACCGCCGCCCATCACGAGGGCCGGGTCCACGCTCCGGGCCAGCGCGGCGCCCGTCGGCGCGGCGACCATGACGCCCAGCGAGGGCACCAGACTCCACAGGGCCGCCTCGAACGGGTCCTGGCCGAGGACGGACTGGAGGTACTGGGTGAGGAAGACGGCGAAGCCGACGACCGCGACCATGGCGAGCAGGTTGGCCAGCACCGAACCGCCGTACGCGCGCCGGCGGACCAGCTTCAGGTCGACCATGGGGTGTTCGAGGCGGGCCTGGCGGCGGACGAAGACCAGCGCGAGCAGCAGTCCGAGCACGATCCCGGCCGCCGGCAGGGGCTGCCGCACGTCCTTGGCGAGCTCCTTGACGCCGTGGATGAGCGGCAGCAGCGCGGCCAGCGACAGCAGGGCGCCGACCAGGTCGAAGCGGCCGTGCGCCGTACCCCGCGAGCTCGGCAGCAGCAGCGGTCCGAGGACCAGCAGCAGCGCCATCGCGGGCAGGTTGACCAGGAAGACCGAGCCCCACCAGAAGTGCTCGACGAGTGCCCCGCTGACGACCGGACCGAGCGAGATCCCGCTCGCCATCACGGCCGTCCACAGGGTGACCGCCTTGGCCCGCTGCGCCGCGTCGCGGAAGAGGGTGCGGATCAGGGCGAGCGTGGACGGCATCAGGCAGGCGCCGGCGACGCCGAGGAGGGCGCGGGCGGCGATGAGGGTGGCCGGGCTGTGGGCGTACGCGGCGGCCAGCGAGGCGACACCGAAGAGCGCCGCGCCCGCGAGGAGCAGCCGGCGGCGGCCGACGCGGTCCCCGAGGGCGCCCATGGTGATGAGGAGTCCGGCGAGCACGAAGCCGTACATGTCGAGGATCCACAGCTGGGCGGTGGCTCCGGGCCGCAGGTCGGCGCTGATGGCGGGGATGGCGAAGTAGAGGACGGAGACGTCCATGGAGACCAGGAGCAGGGGCAGCATCAGCACGCCGAGGGCGGTCCATTCGCGGCGGCCGGCGCGGGCGCCGCTCGTGTCGGGACCGGCGGTCGGGGCGAGGTCGGCGGGCTCGGCGGGCTCGGTGGTCCGAGGCGGGGTGAGCGTCATGCGGGGAGCGAAGCAGCCCTTTCGCGTACACCGCCATCCCCGCCCTAGTGCACCCCTGCCGCAGCTCGCATCGGCGCAGTTCAGGAGGGTGTACGGGGCATCAGCCGCACTAGTACACTCGCCGCCCGTGACGACGCCGCCGCCCTACCTCGCCATCGCCGCCGAACTGCGCCGCCGGATCCGGTCCGGCGCCCTCGCCCCCGGTGACCGCGTCCCGTCCATCCGGGCGATCACCCGCGAGTGGGGGGTGGCGATGGCGACGGCCACGAAGGCGCTGGCCGTGTTGCGTCAGGAGGGTCTGGTGCGTCCGGAGCCGGGCGTGGGGACGGTCGTGACCTCGCCCGCCGCGCCACCGGCCGCGCTCAGCCGCGAACGGATCGTCCGGGCGGCCCTCGAACTCGCCGACGTGGAGGGCCTGTCGGCGCTGAGCATGCGCCGGGTGGCGACCGCCCTGTCGACGTCCACGATGGCGCTGTACCGCCATGTCCCGGGCAAGGGCGAGCTGGTGCGGCTGATGAGCGACGCGGCCTGCGCCGAGGTGCCGTTGGGGCCGGTGCCGGACGACTGGCGTACGGGCCTGGAGAGGGGGGCCCACTGGCTGTGGCAGGTCTACACCCGGCACCGCTGGATGGCTCCGGCGATGGCCGCCATCACCAGGCCCATCGCCTCGCCGCACGCGATGGCGTACACGGAGTGGGTGCTGACCGCGCTGCGCCCGACGCCGCTGAGCCCCTTCGACAAGCTGCACGTCCACCTGACGATCTTCTCGTTCGTCCAGGGTCTGGCCATGGCGGCGGACCTGGAGGAGCAGGCGCAGCAGGACAGCGGGATCTCGGACGGCGAGTGGATGGCTCGGAACGAGCCACGCTTCGAGGCGATCTCGGCGGCCGGTTCGTACCCTCTGCTCAACGGACTGACGGCGGGCGCGGACTTCGAGTTGAGCCTCGACACCCTCTTCCGATTCGGGCTCGGGCGAACGCTGGACGGCATCGCGATCATGATCGGTGAAACGTCCGCTTAACGAACACGACGATGCGGGCACCGGACGATTTCCGGCCAACTTGTTGACGCGCTCCTGACAGGTGCCCGTCACTACTGCGACTCTCTCACCGGTTGTTCGCACCACCGTTCGTGCCTCACAAGTACGCGTATCGAAGCTCTGTTTGCTCTGCCCGGTCGAGCCCACCCAGTCGGCCGGTACCCCCCTCGCAAAAGGAGTTCGCGTGAGATCCACGCCCAGCCGTCGCGCCACCGCGACCGGCGCTCTGATAGCCGCCGCTGCCATGCTCGCCGCCGGCGTGCAGACCGGCTCCGCCACCGCGGCGAACACCCCCTGGACCGTCGCGCCGAAGGCCCAGGCCGTCGGCAAGGCCAACCCCGGTGAGCTTCCGGCCGACCTCTCCCCCGCCCAGCGCACCGCGCTGATCAAGGCGGCCGACGCCGACAAGGCGGCGACCGCCAAGGCCCTCGGCCTCGGCGCCCAGGAGAAGCTCGTCGTCCGTGACGTGGTCCAGGACCGGGACGGCACGACCCACACGCGCTACGAGCGCACCTACGCGGGTCTTCCCGTCCTCGGTGGCGACCTGATCGTCGAGGAGACCAAGGCCGGCGCCACCCAGGGCGTCACCAAGGCCTCCCGCGCGGAGCTGAAGAACGTCGACACGACCGCGACGGTCGCCCCGGCCGACGCCACCCGGCAGGCCCTCGGCGCCGCGAAGGCCGAAGGCGCCGGCAAGGCCGAGACCAACCGCGCCCCGCGCAAGGTCGTCTGGATGGCCCAGGGCGCGCCCGTCCTCGCGTACGAGACCGTCGTCGGCGGCCTCCAGCACGACGGCACCCCGAACGAGCTGCACGTCGTCACCGACGCCAAGACCGGCAGCAAGCTGTACGAGTGGCAGGCCATCGAGACCGGCACCGGCAACACGATGTACAGCGGCCAGGTGACCCTCGGCACCGCGCCCTCGTACACGCTGACCGACACCGGCCGCGGCAACCACAAGACGTACAACCTCAACGGCGGTACGTCGGGCACCGGCACGCTCTTCAGCAACACCACGGACGTGTGGGGCAACGGGACCGCGTCGAACAAGGAGACCGCGGGCGCCGACGCGCACTACGGCGCCGCGCTCACCTGGGACTACTACAAGAACGTGCACGGCCGCAGCGGCATCCGCGGTGACGGCGTCGGCGCGTACTCCCGCGTCCACTACGGCAACGCGTACGTCAACGCGTTCTGGTCGGACAGCTGCTTCTGCATGACGTACGGCGACGGCTCGGGCAACACCAAGCCGCTGACGTCCATCGACGTGGCCGCGCACGAGATGACGCACGGCGTCACCTCCAACACCGCCGGCCTGCAGTACAGCGGCGAGTCCGGCGGCCTGAACGAGGCCACCTCGGACATCTTCGCGGCGGCCGTCGAGTTCTACGCCAACAACGCCCAGGACAAGGGCGACTACCTGGTCGGCGAGAAGATCGACATCCGCGGCAACGGCACCCCGCTGCGCTACATGGACAAGCCCAGCAAGGACGGCTCGTCCAAGGACGCATGGTACTCCGGCATCGGCTCGATCGACGTCCACTACTCCTCGGGCCCGGCGAACCACTGGTTCTACCTGCTCTCCGAGGGCAGCGGCGCGAAGACCGTCAACGGCGTCAACTACGACTCGCCGACCTCCGACGGCCTGCCCGTCACCGGCATCGGCCGGGACAAGGCCGCGCTGATCTGGTTCAAGGCGCTCACCACCAAGTTCGGTACGACCACGAACTACGCCGGTGCCCGCACCGGCACGGTCGACGTCGCCAAGGCGCTGTACGGTGCGACCAGCCCCGAGGTCACGGCCGTCGAGAACGCCTGGGCCGCCATCAACGTCGGTGCCCGCCCCGGCGGTGGCAACCCCGGCGGCACGGTCTTCGAGAACACCGCCGACGTGTCCATCCCGGACAACGGCGCCGCGGTGACCTCGACGGTCAACGTCACCGGTGTCACCGGCAACGCCCCGAGCAACCTCGCGGTCGGCGTGGACATCGTCCACACCTACCGCGGTGACCTCATCGTCGACCTGGTCGCGCCGGACGGATCGGTCTACAGCCTGAGCAACCGCTCCGGCGGCAGCGCCGACAACATCAACCAGACCTTCACCGTGAACGCCTCCAGCGAGGTCGCCAACGGCGCCTGGAAGCTCCGCGTCCAGGACAAGGCGTCGATCGACACCGGCTACATCAACAGCTTCAAGCTGACCTTCCCGTAACCCCGGCCACGGAGTGACGGCGGTCTGACGGACGCCCGGAGGGACTCGGTCCCTCCGGGCGTCCGTGCGTGCCGGCACCGATCGGCGCCGGCCTGCCGTCAGCGCAGCAGCACGCCCGTGTCCGGGCTCCTCGTGTCCGCCGGCAGCGTCACCAGGCCCAGCTCCGCGGGAGAGGCCAGCAGCCGGTGGGCCGGCAGGACGCGGACCGTGCAGCCGAACGGGCCCGTACGGTCCAGGGTCAGCGTGCCCTCGTAGGGCCAGTGGCCCTCCAGGTCCGGGCCGCCGGCCGGCTTCAGGGCGCAGGTGCGGGCGTCGCCGATGGCGTCGTCCGCGTCGACGCGGCCCGCGACCGCCTGCACCTCGACGTCCTCCGGGCGGAGGTCGCCGAGCGCCACCCTGACCCGGACCGCGAGCGTCGCGCCGAGCTCCGCGTCACCCAGGTCCTCGCCCGCCTCGACGTGGTCGACGGCGACCTTCGGCCAGCCGGCCCGCACCCGCGCCTTCCAGTCGGCCAGGTCGCGCGCGGTGTCCGGTGCGAGGGCCCGGTGGGCCCGGGCCGCGGGCGCGTAGAGCCGCTCCACGTACTCCCGCACCATCCGGTCGGCCAGCACCTTCGGCCCGAGGCCGGAGAGGGTGCCGCGGACCATCGCCGTCCAGCGGGCCGGGACGCCGTCCGCGCCGCGGTCGTAGAAGCGGGGGGCGACCCGGCGCTCGATCAGCTCGTAGAGCGCCGCGGCCTCCACGTCGTCGCGCCGCTCCTCGTCCGCGGCGGCCGCGCCGTCCGCGGTGGGGATGGCCCAGCCGAAGTCCGGATCGAACCACTCGTCCCACCAGCCGTCCAGGACGGAGAGGTTGAGGCAGCCGTTCAGAGCGGCCTTCATCCCGCTGGTGCCGCAGGCCTCCAGGGGGCGCAGCGGGTTGTTGAGCCAGACGTCGCAGCCCGGGTACAGGCGCCGGGCCATGCCCATCCCGTAGTCGGGCAGGAAGACGATGCGGTGCCGGACCCGCGGGTCGTCGGAGAACCGCACCAGCTCCTGTACGAGCCGCTTGCCGCCGTCGTCGGCGGGGTGCGCCTTGCCGGCCACCACGAGCTGGACGGGCCGTTCCGGGTGGAGCAGCAGCGACCGCAGCCGGTCCTGGTCGCGGAGCATCAGCGTGAGCCGCTTGTACGAGGGGACGCGGCGGGCGAAGCCGATGGTGAGCACGTCCGGGTCGAGCACCGAGTCGGTCCAGCCGAGTTCGGCGTCCACGGCGCCCCGCTGGCGCCACGAGGCCCGGACCCGGTCCCGCACCTCGGCCACGAGCTGTTCGCGCAGGGTGCGGCGCAGCTCCCACAGGGCCCGGTCGTCGGGCTCGGTCCCGTCGCGGCCCGGCCCGTGCCGGCCGACCTCGGGCGCGGTCCAGGTCGGCGCGTGGACGCCGTTGGTGATCGAGGTGATCGGCACCTCGTCGGCGTCGAAGCCGGGCCACAGCCCGGCGAACATCGCTCGGCTGACGGCCCCGTGGAGGGTGGAGACGCCGTTGGCCCGCTGGGCCAGGCGCAGCCCCATGGCGGCCATGTTGAACAGGCCGGGTTCGCCGCCGAGCGGGGTCTCGTCGCCGAGGGCGAGGATCCGGCCCACGTCGACGCCGGGGAGCTCGCCGTCCTCGCCGAGGTGGCGGGCGACCTGTCCGCGGTCGAAGCGGTCGATGCCGGCGGGCACGGGGGTGTGCGTGGTGAAGACGGTCCCGGCGCGGACGGTCTCCAGGGCGGCGTCGAAGGCGAGGCCGTCGCCCGCCAGTTCGCGGATGCGTTCCAGGCCGAGGAAGCCTGCGTGGCCCTCGTTGGTGTGGAAGACCTCGGGGTCGGGGGTGCCGGTGAGCCGGCAGTAGGTGCGGACGGCGCGGACGCCGCCGATGCCGAGGAGCATCTCCTGGAGCAGCCGGTGCTCGCTGCCGCCGCCGTACAGCCGGTCGGTGACCTCGCGCTCGCCGGGCGCGTTCTCCTCGACGTCGGAGTCGAGCATCAGCAGCGGGACGCGGCCCACCTGCGCGATCCAGATGTGGGCGTGCAGACTCCGGCCGCCGGGCAGTGCGAGGGTGACGCGGGCGGGGGTGCCGTCGGTCTCGCGCAGCAGCTCGACGGGCAGCTCGCCGGGGTCGAGTACGGGGTAGTGCTCCTGCTGCCAGCCCTCGCGGGAGAGGGACTGGCGGAAGTAGCCGTGACGGTAGAGCAGGCCGACGCCGATGAGCGGGACGCCGAGGTCGCTGGCGGCCTTGAGGTGGTCTCCGGCGAGGATGCCGAGACCGCCGGAGTACTGGGGCAGGGCGGCGGTGACGCCGAACTCGGGTGAGAAGTAGGCGATGGAGGAGGGTAGCTCGCCGCCGGGCTCCTGGTGGAGCTGGTACCAGCGGGGGGCGTGCAGGTAGTGGTCGAGGTCCTCGGCGGCGGCCCGCAGCCGGGCCAGGAAGTCCTGGTCCGCGGCGAGGGCGGCGAGGCGGGCGGCGGAGACGGAGCCGAGCAGCCGGACGGGGTCGGTGTCCTCGCTGCGGCGCCCCGGCGCGGGGCCGGGGTCGACGGAGGCGAAGAGTTCCCGGGTGGGCTCGTGCCAGGACCAGCGCAGGTTCCGCGCCAGATCGCTGAGGGGTCGAAGGGTGTCGGGGAGGACGGGGCGCACGGTGAATCGACGGATTGCCTTCACGTGTTCCACCTTCGCAGGGGAGTACGGAGCGGAGTGGACGCACCACGCTGTGCATCCGGCTGTGCACCCCACAGACGGTAGGTCACGTCGTCCTTCCGGGCCACGGCGCGCGGGGGTCGTGCCGTGGCCCGGACGGGGCGTCAGCGAGGCACGCCGACCGGGATATCGCCCGTTCGGGTGTCGTAGGGCGAGCCCTGGTTGACGGCGACGGGGTCGAAGGCGCCGGTCGCCGCGTACCGTGCGGCGATCTCGGCCAGCTCCGGGGCGGGAATCACCTGGTGGATGTCGGTGAAGCCGTGCGGGGCCCGCTGGTGCGCCAGATTGATGACGACCTCGGGGCCGAGGCGCCGGTTGGCCTGCTGGAGGGCGGTCATGGCGGGCCTGCGGGCCGCCTCGTACGCGGCGAGTCCTTCCGCGGGGTCCCGGTGCAGGGCCAGGGCGTGGGCGAGCGCGCGGGCGTCGACGACGGACTGCGTGGCACCGTTGGAGCCGATCGGGTACATGGCGTGGGCCGCGTCGCCGATGAGGGTGGTGCGGCCGTGGCTCCACCGGTCGAGGGGGTCGCGGTCGACCATGGGGTACGCGTGGGCGGTGTCGGCGGCGCGCAGGACCTCGGGGACGCTGACGCCGCCGAACTCCCAGCCCTCGTAGTGGTGCAGGAAGGAGTCGACGTCGACCGGCCGGTTCCAGTCCCCGCGGTACCGCTCCTCCGCGCTCTCGGCGGGCCGGGCGAGAGCCCAGTTGACGAGGACCTCGTCGTCCGGGCCGGAGGGGCTGGTCATCGGGTACACGACGGCCTTCTGGCGGTCGTCGCCGGCGATGAACATGAAGGATCCGACGGCGCGGGCCGGCAGGCGCGAGACGCCGCGCCAGACCAGCGTGCCGTTCCAGGGCGGGCTGCCCTCACCGGGGTTGAGCGCGGCGCGGACGGTGGAGCGGATGCCGTCGGCGCCGATCAGCACGTCGGGTTCGAGGGAGGCCCGGCCGCGGGTGGCGCCGTCGCGGTGCTCCAGCTGGATGCGCGGGCGGCCGTCGGGCAGGATCTCGACTCCGGTCACCCGGACGCCGGTGACCAGGGCCGCCGGGCCGAGCCGTTCGCGTACCGCGTCGGCGAGGACCTGCTGGAGCCGGCCGCGGTGGACGGACAGCTGGGGCCAGCGGTAACCGGCGCCGAGGCCGCGCGGTTCGCGGGAGATCAGGGCTCCGCAGCGGTGGTAGTAGCGCAGTTCCCGGGTGCGCAGGGCGCCGGCTTCGAGGCGGCTCTGGAGGCCCAGCGCGTCGAGTTCGCGGACGGCGTTCGGCATGAGGTTGAGGCCGGCGCCGACCGGGAGGCTGGTGCGGACCGACTCGACGACGGTGACCCGGCCGAAACCGGCGGCGTGCAGGGCGAGCGCGGCGGTCAGGCCGGCTATGCCCCCGCCGGCGACGACGATGTGCAGGAGTCCGAGGCCGGGCAGGTCGCGCCCGGCGTCCGGCAGGACGTCGTGCAGCCCGTCGTGGATCACGTCGTGCGGTCCGCCGTACAGGACGCCGTGCGGCCCGTCGTCCGGTCCGCCGTGCGGCCCGTCCGCCGCGCGGATCGGGTCCGCCGGGCCGGGCAGGTCTGTCAGGTCGGTCGCGGCGGGACCCGGCACATCTGTCAGGTCCGGGAGCAGACGCGGGTAGGGGGTGCGGGGGTTCATCGGGTTCTCCTTCAGACCGCCGACGAGCCGGCACGGGCAGCGGGCGCGCCGGACCGGGGCCCTGGGCGCCCGCTCGTGGCCTGGCGCACCAGGGTCTCGTTGTCGCGGGTCAGGTCCAGGATGGAGCGGAGCAGGGCGACCGGTGCACCACCGCTGCCCTCCTCGTACAGCCGGAGGTCGTCGCTGTACGCCTTGCGGGCGATGACGATGTGGCGGGCGCGGAAGGTCTTGAGGATCTTCAGGACCCGGCCGAGCGCGAGCGCGGAGGCGGCCAGCTCCCGGGGCAGCCGGTCGGCGTTCTCCCAGCTGAGGGCCGTCGAGAGCTTGCTGACGGCGGAGACGCCTCCGGCGTACTGCTCGTGGAACTCGCGCCAGGACGGCAGGCTGTACGGCAGCGACTCGGCGAGGAAGGTGTCGTAGGCGGCGTCCGAGCGGTCGCACTGCCACAGCGTCAGGTCGACCAGCCAGAGCGGGACCTGGGCGGCGGCGGGACCGAGGTAGGAGCGCCCGGCGACGTCGACCTCCTCGAAGTAGGGGCGCAGGGTCAGCGCGAAGAACTCCGGGGAGATGTTCGAGGCGGTGAAGTCGATGGAGTCGACGATCGACCGGACGTGGTGGGCGGTCCGGTCGAGGGCGGTGGCGAAGCCGGGGTCGTACGGTTCGAGGCAGGCGACCCGCGCGCAGGTGTCGAGGGCGGCGACGAGGCCGGGGAACGCCGTCCGGACGGCTTCCTGGAGGTCCGTCTCCATGGGGTGGCCGGTGTAGGTCCGCCGGCGCGGACCGGCCGGGTTCCAGGTCGTGTAGTGGTGCACGGTGTCACGGGGCACCATGTCGGTCCGCCGGCCGAGCAGTTCGAGGATCGGAACGACGTCGGGGACGGCCTCGGCGGGCTGGACGCCGTGACGTTTCAGCGAACCGAGCAGGATGCCGAGGTCACGCATGGCGGCGAGCGCGGCCACCACGTTCCACTCGGCGGCCCGGTCGTGGTCCGGCAGCAGGGTGCGCAGCGCCACCGTGAGCGCGGCGACGTCGGCGTCGGCGTTCATCGCGGGCAGCGCGGCCAGGACGGCGTCGGCGCCCAGCGGGTCGGCGGCGCATATGTCGGCGATGCGGTAACGCGGGTCCCCACGTTCTTCGAGACCGGGCGCGACGAGGTCGTACAGGGTCAACGGAATGCCCCTCTGTGTTTTGTTGGACTCGGTCCGCCGCGGGGGCGCCCGGTGGGTGCGGCGACGCTCGGTCTCCGCCCCGCGCGCCCCGCGGCTCACACGCCGAGGTCACATGCGGTCACCCACGTGGTCACCGTGGGTCGGACACCCTGTCCCGGGGCCTGGGCGCCGGGGCGGGGGCGGGCAGGCGGAGCCGTGCCGCGAGCAGCGCGGCCGACGCGGCGAAGGCGGCGCCGACGAGCAGCGCGGCCCGGAATCCGGGGGTCTGGGCCGCGGCCCCGGCGGTTTCGGCGCGGCCGGTGGCGATCGCCACCAGGACGGCGAGACCGAGCACCGCGCCGAACTGCTGGCTGGTGTTGACCAGCCCGGAGGCGAGTCCGGTCTCCTCGGGGGCGGCCTCGGCGGTGGCGGCCACGTTGGTGGTGACCATGACCAGCGGCAGGGCGACGCCGAGGAGCAGGCTCGGTGCCAGGACGGTGCCGGCGAAGGTGCCGTGGGGGTCGAGCGCGAGGGCCAGCCACAGGGTGCCGGCGCACAGCAGCACGAAGCCGAGCACCATGGTCCGGGTCAGGCCGATCCGGAAGATGAGCCGGCCGGTCTGCGGGGCGACGGCGACGACGACCACCGACAGGGGCAGCAGGCCGAGCCCGCCGCCCAGCGGCCCGTATCCGAGGACGCTCTGCAGGTAGAGGCTGACCAGGAAGAACATGGGGAACATCGCCATCTGGCCGAGGGCGCCGAGGGTGTTGGCCAGGCGCAGGGCCGGGCGGGTGAGGACGGCCGGTGGCACGAGCGGGACCGCGGTGCGCGCCTCGGTGACCGCGAAGGCGGCGAGCAGGGCGAGGCCCGCGCCGCCCGTGCCGAGGGTCCGGCCGGAGAGCCATCCGGAGTCGCCGGCGCCGACGAGCGCGTACGCGACGAGGCCGAGCCCGGCGGTGGCCGTCAGGGCCCCGGCGAGGTCGAAGCCACCGGCGGCGGGCACGCGCGGGCGGGCGGCGGCCGGGGGCAGGACGCGCGGGGCCACCACGCCGAGCAGGACGGCGACGAGCACGTTGAGCCAGAACGTGGAGCGCCAGCCGAGGAGGTCGGTGAGGACCCCGCCGAGCACGGTCCCGAGCACACCGCCGAGCCCGCCCATGGCGGCGAAGGCGCCGAGCGCCCGGTGGCGGGCGGGTCCGTCGGGGAAGAGGACGAGGAGCAGGGCGAACGCGGCCGCGGCGGCGAGGGCGGCCCCGGCTCCCTGGACGGCCCGGGCGGCGACCAGCGCGTCCGGGTGCGGGGCGAGGGCGCCGGCGGCGGAGGCCGCGGCGAGCAGCCCGAGGCCGGCGAGGTAGAGCGTGCGGTGGCCGAGCAGGTCGGCGGCCCGTCCGCCGAGCAGCAGGAGCCCGCCGAAGGTGATGAGGTACGCGTTGGCCACCCAGGACAGGCCGGCCGAGCCCGCGCCGAGGTCGTCCCCGACGGAGGGCAGCGCGACGTTGACGATCGCCGTGTCCAGGATCAGCAGCAACTGCGTGGCGGCGAGCAGGACGAGAGCGCCGCGCGAGGATCGCCCGTCGCTCACCGCGCGCCTCCGCGGACCGGCGGGCGGGGGCCGGGGCCGGCGGTGGCACCGGGCCGGCGCGGCCGCCCGGGGGCCGGCCGGTCCCCGGGGGTCCCCGGGGCGGGGCGCCGGGCGCCGGCGTGACCGGCCCGCCGGGTGGCCCGCCGCCCCGCCCGGGGCGCCCGGGGCCTCACCGCGTGGTCCCGAGGTCGTAGCCGTCCAGACACGCCTGGGCGAGCGACGTGCAGTCGTCGGCCGCGCCCGCCCAGGTCTGCATCGTGAGGTAGACGTGCGGGGCGCCCTGGTAGAAGCGCTCGTACTGCTCGTGGCGGCCGGCGAACTCCGAGCCGAGCGCGTCCCAGGCGAGCTTGAGCAGCTTGAGGCGGTCCTCCGCCGGATGCCCGGGGGTGCGGAAGTACCGGTGGACGAGGGGTCCCAGTTCGGGGTGGAGCAGATCGCGGCCGGAGGCGGGCTGCTGGATGATCGCCCCGCCCGCGAGCAGCTTGATGTCCTGGACGGCCCGCGGGTACAGCTCGCCCGCCATGATCCGCTGGGCGAAGGAGATCTCCTGCCCGGGCCGGACCCCGCCCCTGCCCTCGTCCACCGGCTCCCACGACGCCTCCGCCGCGAGCACGAAGGCCTTGGCCTGCGCGACCATGCCGAGGAGCCGGCCGATCGCCTGGGTGACCGCCGGCACCCCGTCCGTGCCGTTCGAGCGTGCGACGAGGATGGCCAGGCCGGTGAGGAACTCCAGCTTGGTCCAGAAGCGGGTCGCCGACTGGTGCACGAAGTTCAGGTACGCGGGGGTGCGCCACCACATCGCGGCGGTCGCGTCCACGTCCCGGTACGTCAGCACCCGCTCCCAGGGCACGAACACGTCCTCGCACACGAGCATCGCGTCGTTCTCGTCGTAGCGGGCGGACAGCGGCTGGTCGAAGACGGAGCGCGCGCCCGCCTCGTACGAGGTCCGCGAGATCAGCCGGAGTCCGGGCGTGTCCGCCCTGATCGAGAAGCTCAGCGCGCGTGCGGCGTGCTCGGGGGCGAGCGGTTCGATCGTGCCGACGAGGATCTCGTCGGCGAACACCGCACCGGTGCCGATGGTCTTGGCCCCGCGGACGACGATGCCGTCGTCGCGCTCGGCCACGACCCGCACCGTCAGGTCGTCCTCGCCCTGACCGGAGGCCGGGTCGGTGAGGGTGAAGGCGCAGTGGAGGTCGCCCTCGGCGAGCCTGCGGTGGTACGCGAGGGCGTTCGCGGCCCCGTCGAAGCCGTCGGTGGTGAAGACCCCGGGCAGGGCGGCGAACCCGGCCGCGCCGGAGGCCATGTAGTCCGGGGTGCGGCCCAGGAAGCCGTAACCGGCCTCCGCCCACACCTTGTACGCCCGCCGGCGGGCGACCAGGTCCTCGTACGAGCGGGGCACGGCGTACGCCCGGTGCACCCCGCCCTGGACGAGCAGCGGGGTGTGCGGGGAGTCGTGCGCGAGGTCGTAGAGCCCGGCGAAGGAGGCCGCGGTGGCCCGGAAGGCGGGATGCGTGGTGACGTCCTTGATCCGCTCGCCGTCGAGCCAGATCTCGCGCCCGTCACGCAGCGCCTCCAGATACTCGTGCCCGGACCTCGTCACCGCTTGTCGCCTCTCCTCCTGTGCCACGGCTGTTGCCGTCCCGAGCCTGTCCGGCCCGGGGCACCCGGGCAATGAACGTCCGTCCAGCGGTCCTTAAGAACCGGCCAGCCGAATGCGGCGAATGCGGTTTTCGTACCGCATCGGGCGTGGCCGGACGGGGCGGCGGCCGTCAGGCGGCGTGGTCGTAGCCGGAGCGGTACTCCCCCGGAGTCATGCCGAACCACTTGCGGAAGGCCAGGTGGAAGCCGACCGCGCTCTGGTAGCCGACGCGCGGCGGCACGGCGGACTGCGGGATCGAGGTCTCGGTGAGCAGCCGGGCCGCCTCCTGCATCCGCCGACCGGTGAGGTGCCGGGCGGGGGCCTCGCCGACCAGCTCGCGGAAGGCCGCGGTGAAGGCCGAGCGGGACATGCCGACCTCGCGTGCCAGGGACTCGATCGTCCACGGTTCGGCGTACCGGGTGGCGATCATCACCATCGCGCGGCTGATGCCGGGATGGCGCAGCACGGGCAGGGTGGCGGGGTTGTCGGCGAGTTCGCGCAGCAGCGGGCGGAGCGCGAGCACCAGGGCCATCTCGAAGGCGCGCAGGGTGATGAGACGGTCCCCGGGGCCGACGGGCCGGTCGGGCGCGGCCAGCAGCCGCAGGGTGTCGCGCAGCAGCGGTTCGCGGTCGACCTGCGCGCCGTCGAGGACGAGCGCCCAGGGCAGCGAGGTGTAGAGGCCGGTGGCGGCGCTGGCGTCGTAGTGGAGTCCGGCGCAGAGCAGCCGGCTGACCGCCCCGTCGCCCGAGATGACGATCTCGCCCGAGGTGCCGGGCTGGCGCTCGGGAAGGACGGCCTTGAGCGGCACGCCCTGGCGGTCGGGCCGGTCGGAGAGCCGGTGGGCGATGCCGGTGGGAAAGACGATCAGGTCGCCGGCGTGCAGCTCCAGCGGCGCCTGGCCGTCGCCGGTGATCCAGCAGCCGCCCTCCACGATGTAGTGCAGGACGGCGCAGCTCTGCTCGGCGTCGCCCTCGATGGCCCAGGGGGCACGGACGTGCCAGCGGCTGTCGAAGACCCCGGTGAGCCGGAGCGGTTTCAGCAGTTCGCTGAGCAGGTCGTCCCGTTCCTCGTCGCAGCGGTCCCCGCGCCGTTCCTCGCACGGGGTGCGGCGGCGTTCCCGGCCCTGTTCGCGGGGCTGGTCGGTGCCCCACTCGTCGCGCTGGTCCTCACGTCGGTCGTCACGATCGGTTCGCACGTTTTCCATGGACGATCCTTCAACTTCCGCCCCGGTTTGTTAATTGAACGGCCGAAGCCGCCGCCGCCAGCCTGAGAGTGCCGTCACGGCAGCCGTCACAGCCTATCGAAGGGCCCTTCACACACATGTCCAGTCACATTCCGATGCGGGTCGCCGTCGTGGGAGCGACCGGTTTCCAGGGCGGCGCGGTGGCTCGCCTGCTGACCGAGCGGCACCACAAGGTGCGTACCCTGACCCGGCGTCCGGCGGGCGACCGTCCGCCGCTGCCGGGCGCCTCCTTCGTCGCGGGCGACCTGGCGAGGCCCGCCGACGTCCGCCGGCTCTTCGACGGCATGACGCACGCCTCGGTCGTGCTGCCGCTGGTGTACGAGCCGGAGCGCGTCCGCCTGTACGCCCGGAACATCGCGCACGCGGCCGTCGAGGCGGGCATCGTGCGGTTGGTCTACAACTCCAACACCCGTATCCCGCAGGGCCCGACGTCCGTGGCCGCGTTCGAGACGCGGCGGATCGCCGAGGAGGTGTTCCGGGAGAGCGGGATCCCGCTGGTCGTCGTCCGGCCGCCGGTGTACCTGGACAACCTCTTCTCGCCGTGGAACGGCCCCGCCCTGGTCGACGAGGGCGTCCTCGCCTATCCGCTGCCGGCGTCCGCGCCGACGGCCTGGCTCTCGCACCGGGACCTGGCGGGGGCGGTGCTCGCCGCGCTGACCACGGACGGCCTGGAGGGGCGGACCTTCGACATCGGCGGCGCGCACGCGCTGACGGGCGCCGAGCTGGCCGCCGCGTTCGGCCGGGGGCTCGGCAGGTCGGTGCAGTACCTGCCGCTGCCCCCCGACGTCTTCGAGCGCGGCCTGGCCCGGCTCCTGGGCCCGGCCGCGGCGGCCGGAGTCGCGGGGATCTACCACTACATGGCGACGGGCGCCGACCCGCTGCTGCTCGCGGCCGACGACGGGGTCTCGGCGGAGGTCCTCGCGGTGGAGCCGGCCCCGGTGGACGAGTGGGTCATGCGTCAGCCGTGGCAGGTGTGG
Organism: Streptomyces sp. JL2001; assembly: GCF_050917515.1. Lineage (NCBI taxonomy): Bacteria > Bacillati > Actinomycetota > Actinomycetes > Kitasatosporales > Streptomycetaceae > Streptomyces > Streptomyces sp. JL2001. The sequence goes on from NZ_CP169421.1 coordinate 2,458,550, forward strand.
TCCAGCGACACGGAGGAGCAGTCGGCCTCCCCGCAGGGCTGACGCGGGCGGGCGGCGGAACGCCGCGACCCGGGACACCCCGCGCGCCGGACACCGCGCGCCGCACCCGCACTTCCGCGCGCCCCCGGCCCACCGGCCCCGCCCCACAAGGACGGGGCCGGTTTCTTGTGGGCGTCGTGTGCTTGTCCGCACGGCTACGTCCTAGTAGTTAACAAAGCGCCGGATTGCCCACCCGAATCCAGTGGAAGGCTCCTCCGGTACAGCCCGTAGATCCGCCATCCGAGTGAACGCGGACAGGAGCGGCCATGCCCGCAACCCGCCAGCCGTCCACGGAGCTACAAAGAGCGCACAACCACCCGCACCCCCGTAACCCCTCAGGTGATGCTGTGAATCCGCTCATGGGACGTATTCCCGTACTGGACGTCCGCCCGCTGGTCGACTGCGGTCGCCGGCCCGCGAAGGCGGTGGTCGGAGAGACCTTCGAAGTGTCGGCCACCGTCTTCCGCGAGGGCCACGACGCCGTCGCCGCCAACGTCGTCCTGCGCGGCCCCTCGGGCCGCCCCGGCCCCTGGACCCCGATGCGCGAGCTCGCGCCCGGCACCGACCGGTGGGGCGCCGAGGTCACGCCGGACGCCGAGGGCCCGTGGACGTACACCGTCGAGGCGTGGAGCGATCCGCTCGCGACCTGGCGCCACCACGCGAAAATCCTGATTCCGGCCGGGATCGACACCGAACTGGTCCTCGCCGAGGGCGCGGAGCTCCACGAGCGCGCCGCCAAGGGCGTCCCCAAGAAGGGCGGCGGGCGGGAGGCCGTGCTCGCCGCGGCGGACGCGCTGCGCGACGGGTCCCGGCCCGCCGCGGCCCGCCTCGCCGCCGCGCTCGACCCGCGCGTGACCGGGACGCTCGACCGCCACCCGCTGCGCGAACTGCTCAGTGCCTCGCCCGCGTTGCCGGTCCAGGTGGAGCGCGAGCGGGCGCTGTTCGGCAGTTGGTACGAGTTCTTCCCGCGCTCGGAGGGCGTGAAGAAGGTCCGGGGCCGGACCGTTCCGGGAACGTTCCGCACCGCGGCCGAACGGCTGCCGGCGATCGCGGCGATGGGCTTCGACGTCGTCTACCTGCCGCCCATCCACCCGATCGGCACCACCCACCGCAAGGGCCCCAACAACTCGCTCTCCGCGAGCCCCCAGGACGTCGGCGTGCCGTGGGCGATCGGTTCGCCGGAGGGCGGCCACGACGCGGTCCACCCGGACCTGGGCACCATCGAGGACTTCGACGCCTTCGTGGCCCGGGCCCGCGAACTGCGGCTGGAGATCGCGCTGGACTTCGCGCTCCAGTGCTCGCCCGACCACCCGTGGGTGGAGAAGCACCCGGAGTGGTTCCGCCACCGCGCGGACGGCTCGATCGCGTACGCCGAGAACCCGCCGAAGAAGTACCAGGACATCTACCCCATCGACTTCGACGCGGCCGGCGACGGCATGGACGGGATCGTCGCCGAGACCGTGCGGGTCCTGCGGCACTGGATGGACCACGGCGTCCGGATCTTCCGCGTCGACAACCCGCACACCAAGCCCGTGGTGTTCTGGGAGCGGGTCATCGGCGAGATCAACCGGGCGGACCCGGACGTGATCTTCCTGGCCGAGGCGTTCACCCGGCCGGCGATGATGCGCACGCTCGGCGCGGTCGGCTTCCAGCAGTCCTACACGTACTTCACCTGGCGCAACACCAAGCAGGAGCTGACGGAGTACCTCACCGAGCTGTCCGGGGACGCGGCCGCGCACATGCGGCCCAACCTCTTCGTGAACACCCCCGACATCCTGCACGCCTACCTCCAGGACGGCGGCCGGCCGGCCTTCGAGGTGCGCGCGGTGCTCGCCGCGACCCTCTCGCCCACCTGGGGCGTCTACGCCGGCTACGAGCTGTGCGAGAACACCGCGCTGCGGGACGGCAGCGAGGAGTACCTGGATTCGGAGAAGTACCAACTGCGGCCCCGTGACTGGGAGTCGGCGGAGCGGTCGGGGGCGTCGATCGCCCCGCTGATCACCACGCTGAACCGGGTCAGGCGCCGGCACCCGGCCCTGCGCCGGCTGCGCGGGCTGCACTTCCACGCCACCGACAACGACGCGGTGATCGCGTACAGCAAGCGCTCGGGCTCGAACACGGTTCTGGTGGTCGCAAATCTCGACCCTCACCACACCCAGGAGGCCACGGTCTCGTTGAACATGCCGGAACTCGGCCTCGACTGGCACGAGACCGTACCGGTGCGCGACGAGCTCACCGGCGAGACCTATCACTGGGGCAGGGCCAGCTATGTGCGCCTCGAGCCGGGTGTCACGCCCGCGCACGTCCTCGTCCTGCGACCGTCCCCGCAGACCGGAGGGTCACCCACCTCATGACTGTCAACGAACCCGTCCCCGACACCTTCGAGGACACCCCCGCCAAGGACCGTGATCCCGACTGGTTCAAGCGGGCGGTGTTCTACGAGGTCCTCGTCCGTTCCTTCCAGGACAGCAACGGCGACGGCGTCGGCGATCTCAAGGGCATCACGTCCAAGCTGGACTACCTCCAGTGGCTGGGGGTGGACTGCCTCTGGCTGCCGCCGTTCTTCAAGTCCCCGCTCCGGGACGGCGGCTACGACGTCTCCGACTACACGTCGGTGCTGCCCGAGTTCGGCGACCTGGCCGACTTCGTGGAGTTCGTGGACGCGGCGCACCAGCGCGGCATGCGCGTCATCATCGACTTCGTCATGAACCACACCAGCGACCAGCACCCGTGGTTCCAGGAGTCCCGTTCCGACCCGGACGGGCCCTACGGCGACTACTACGTCTGGGCCGACGACGACAAGCAGTACCAGGACGCCCGGATCATCTTCGTCGACACCGAGACGTCGAACTGGACCTTCGACCCGGTGCGCAAGCAGTACTACTGGCACCGCTTCTTCTCGCACCAGCCGGACCTCAACTACGAGAACCCGGCCGTGCAGGAGGAGATCCTGTCCGCGCTGAAGTTCTGGCTGGACCTCGGGATCGACGGCTTCCGGCTGGACGCGGTGCCGTACCTGTACCAGCAGGAGGGCACCAACTGCGAGAACCTCCCGGCGACCCACGGCTTCCTCAAGCGGGTCCGCAAGGAGATCGACGACCACTACCCCGACACGGTGCTGCTCGCCGAGGCGAACCAGTGGCCGGAGGACGTCGTCGACTACTTCGGCGACTTCACCGCGGGCGGCGACGAGTGCCACATGGCGTTCCACTTCCCCGTGATGCCGCGCATCTTCATGGCCGTGCGGCGCGAGTCCCGCACCCCGGTCTCCGAGATCCTGGCCAAGACCCCGGCGATCCCGGACGGCTGCCAGTGGGGCATCTTCCTGCGCAACCACGACGAGCTGACGCTCGAGATGGTCACGGACGAAGAGCGCGACTACATGTACGCGGAGTACGCCAAGGACCCCCGGATGCGGGCCAACATCGGCATCCGGCGGCGCCTGGCACCGCTGCTCGACAACGACCGCAAGCAGATGGAGCTGTTCACCGCGCTGCTGTTCTCGCTCCCCGGCTCGCCGGTGCTGTACTACGGCGACGAGATCGGGATGGGCGACAACATCTGGCTCGGCGACCGCGACGGGGTGCGCACCCCGATGCAGTGGACACCCGACCGGAACGCGGGCTTCTCGTCCTGCGACCCGGGCCGGCTGACCCTGCCGGCCATCATGGACCCGGTCCACGGCTATCAGGTCACCAACGTGGAGTCGGGGATGGCCTCGCCGTCCTCGCTGCTGCACTGGACGAAGCGGATGATCGAGATCCGTAAGCAGAACCGGGCCTTCGGGCTCGGCTCCTACACGGAGCTGCCCTCGTCCAATCCGGCCGTGCTCGCCTTCCTGCGGGAGTCCGCCCCCGAGGAGGGGATGGACGCCGATCTGGTCCTGTGCGTGAACAACTTCTCGCGGTTCGCGCAGCCGACGGAGCTCGATCTCCGCCAGTTCGAGGGAATGCATCCGGTCGAACTGATCGGCCAGGTGCGCTTCCCGCCCATCGGCCAGTGGCCGTATCTGCTCACTCTCGCAGGTCACGGCTTCTACTGGTTCCGACTGAAGAAGAGCCGCCGCGCGATCGGCTGATCACCGACCGTCAACTGACCGGGGTGGGGCGGGTTTCCCCCGCGCCACCCTGGGCACTGTGTCCCACACACGGTCGATTCAGGTCCATACGGGCCTTCTTGTCGGGCCCATACGGATCTTCCCCACCCGACACGTCCCGCACAGCCGGACAGTTCATGCTGCAATCCGGGACACTCTGCGCATTTGAACTCCCACGTGCGCCCCCCGGGGAAAGGACGCGATGCCATGCCGGAGACCGCATCCACCACCCGGGCCCCGGCCGCCCTCCTTCCGTCACTCGCTCCCCTGCTCCATGAATGGCTGCCACGGCAGCGCTGGTTCGCGGGCAAGGGCCGCCGGGTCACCGGATTCACCTTGGAAGCGGCCACCGAGCTGCTGCCGCTGGACGGCGCGGGACCCGGTCTACTGCACCTGCTGGTACGGGTCGAACAGCCCGGACGACCGGCCGGTCAACCCGCCGACTGCTATCAGCTGCTGCTCGGTGTCAGGACCCAACTGCCGCCACGCCTCGCCCCCGCCCTGATCGGGCGGATCCGGCAGGGGCCCCTGGCCGGCCGGGCCGTCTACGAAGGGCTGCGCGACCCGCGGCTCGCCGGACTGCTCTACGAACGACTGCGCACCCCGGGCCGGATCGGTCCGCTGCGCTTCTGCGGCACCGCCGCCCTGCCCGCTTCGCCGGCCCCCCGGGTGCTGGACGCGGAGCAGTCCAACTCCTCCCTGGTGTACGGCGACTCGTACATCCTGAAGATCTTCCGCCGGGTCAGTCCCGGCGCCAACCCCGACCTGGAGCTGCCGCTCGCGCTGGCCCGGGCGGGCTGCGAGCGGGTGCCCGAGCCGGTCGCCTGGTTCGAGTCGGGCGCCAGCACGCTCGGGGTGCTCCAGCCGTACCTGCGGGACTCCCGCGACGGCTGGCGGCTGGCGCTGGACGCGCTGGCCGAGGAGCGCGAGTTCACCGAGGAGGCGCACGCGCTCGGCCGGGCCACGGCCGAGGTGCACCTCGCCCTGGCGACCGCGCTGCCCACCGAGCGGCTGCGCCGGACCGAGACCGAGCACCTGGCCCGGGAGATGGACCAGCGTCTCGCCTCCGCCGCACAGGCGGTGCCGGCGCTGCTGCCGTACGTGCCGGGGCTCCGGGCCGTCTTCGCGGCGGCCGGCGGCACGGTCGGGGCCGGGCAGCTCCAGCGGATCCACGGCGACCTCCACCTGGGGCAGACGCTGCGGTCCGCGGACGGCGGCTGGGCGGTGATCGACTTCGAGGGGGAGCCCGCGAAGCCGCTCACCGAGCGCTGCCGCCCGCAGCCCACGGTCCGGGACGTCGCGGGCATGCTCCGCTCCTTCGACTACGCGGCCCGCACCCACCGGCCGTGGAACGCGGACTGGGCGGCCCGCTGCCGGGACGCGTACTGCGCGGGCTACGCGGCCGCCTCCGGGACCGACCCGCGCTCGGATCCGGCGCTGCTGCGCGCCTACGAGACGGACAAGGCTGTCTACGAGGTCCTCTACGAGGCCCGCAACCGGCCGGACTGGCTGCCGGTGCCGATGGCCGCCATCCACCGTCTGGCGGGGGCGGAGTGACGGCGCACCCGCGTCACCTCCCGACCGTGCCGCCCGACCGGGCGGGACGGCCCCGCACCCCGCGGCCGGTTCCTTCCCCCGGCCGTCCCGCGCCGCCCCCGCGGATCCCCCGTTCGGCGCACCGCACGGCGCGGCGCCGGGCGGACCGGGGCCCGGACCGGGACGCGATGCCCGTTCGGCGGAGTGTCCTGTGCGGCGCGGCCGCCGTTGCGGTTGCGTGGGAACCGCCGCATCTCCCTCACCCCATCCTTTCGATTCCGCTGCTGGAGGCATACCCGTGACCGCCCGATCCGCACGCAAGACGGCCCGAACGACGACCGACGAGGTGCCCCCGGCGAAGAAGGCGGCCGCCCGGACGCCCGCGCCACGGGCGGAGGCCGAGCCGGACCGGACGGTCGCGCGGCCGGCGCCGCCGCTCGACGCGGGCGACCGTGCCCGGCTGCTCGCGGGCGAGCACCACGACCCGCACGGCGTGCTCGGCGCCCACCCGGTCCGCGGCGGCGTCGTGGTCCGGGTGCTGCGCCCGTTCGCCCGTGAGGTCGCGGTCCTCGCGAAGGGCCGGCGGACCGTGCTGCACGACGACGGGGACGGCTTCTTCTCCGGGGTCCTGCCGCTGCTGCGCAAGGTCCCCGCGTACGAGCTGCGGGTGCGCTACGACGGGGACGAGCTCGCGGTCCAGGACCCGTACCGCTTCCTGCCCTCCCTCGGCGAGCTCGACCTGCACCTGATCGGCGAGGGCCGGCACGAGGAGCTGTGGAAGGCGCTCGGCGCCCGGCCGATGACGCACCAGGGCGTGACCGGCACCCGCTTCACCGTCTGGGCCCCGAACGCCCGCGGCGTGCGGGTCACCGCCGACTTCGTCCACTGGGACGGCACCGGCCTGCCGATGCGCTCGCTGGGCTCCACCGGGGTGTGGGAGCTGTTCGTGCCCGGCATCGCCGTGGGCGCGCTCTACAAGTACGACATCACGCGTCCGGACGGCTCCCACACGGTCCGCGCCGACCCGATGGCCCGCCGGACCGAGTGCCCGCCGAACACGGCCTCGATCGTGACCGACTCGGCCTACGCCTGGGACGACGCCGAGTGGATGGCGAAGCGCGGCGCCCGACCGCACCACGAGGCGCCGCTGTCCGTCTACGAGGTGCACCTGGCCTCCTGGCGGCCCGGCCTGACGTACCGGCAGCTGGCCGAGCAGCTGCCCGCGTACGTCAGCGACCTCGGCTTCACCCACGTCGAGCTCATGCCCGTCACGGAGCACCCGTTCGGCGGCTCGTGGGGCTACCAGGTGACCGGCTTCTACGCGCCGACGGCCCGGATGGGCACGCCCGACGACTTCAGGTTCCTGGTCGACGCGCTGCACCGGGCGGGGATCGGGGTCCTGATGGACTGGGTCCCGGCGCACTTCCCGCGCGACGACTGGGCGCTCGCCGAGTTCGACGGACGCCCGCTGTACGAGCACGAGGACCCGCGGCGCTCGGCGCACCCCGACTGGGGGACGCTGGAGTTCGACTACGGCCGCAAGGAGGTGCGGAACTTCCTGGTCGCCAACGCGGTGTACTGGTGCGAGGAGTTCCACATCGACGGGCTGCGGGTGGACGCCGTCGCGTCGATGCTCTACCTCGACTACTCGCGCGAGCACGGGGAGTGGCTGCCGAACGAGTTCGGCGGCCGGGAGAACCTGGACGCGGTCGCGTTCCTCCAGGAGATGAACGCCACCGTGTACCGGCGCTGCCCGGGGATCATCACCTTCGCCGAGGAGTCGACGGCCTGGGACGGGGTGACCCGGGCGACCGACCAGGTCGGTCCGGGCGGCTTCGGCGGCCTGGGCTTCGGCATGAAGTGGAACATGGGCTGGATGCACGACTCGCTCGGGTACGTGTCCAAGGAGCCGGTGCACCGCAAGTACCACCACCACGAGATGACGTTCTCGATGGTGTACGCGTACAGCGAGAACTACATCCTGCCGATCTCCCACGACGAGGTGGTGCACGGGAAGCAGGCCCTGGTCTCCAAGATGCCCGGTGACTGGTGGCAGCAGCGCGCCAACCACCGCGCGTACCTCGGCTTCATGTGGGCCCACCCGGGCAAGCAACTGCTGTACATGGGCCAGGAGTTCGCCCAGGGGGCGGAGTGGTCGGTGGACCACGGCCCGGACTGGTGGCTGCTGGACCCCTCGTACAGCGCGGAGGCGGACCACCGCGGCGTGCGGGACCTCGTGCGCGAGCTGAACACCGTGTACGGGCGGACCCCGGCCCTCTGGGAGCGGGACACCTCGCCTGAGGGGTTCGCGTGGGTCGCGGGCGACGCCGCCGAGGACAACGTCTTCGCCTTCCTGCGCCACGACGCCGAGGGGGCGCCGCTGCTCGCGGTCTGCAACTTCTCGCCGGTGGTGCGCCACGACTACCGGCTGGGGGTGCCCGAGTCCGTGGCGGCCTGGGCGGAGGTCCTGAACACGGACGAGACGCGGTACGGCGGCAGCGGGGTGGGGAACCCCGACCCGGTGAAGACCGAGTCGGTGCCCTTCCACGGCCGTTCGGCGAGCGTCCGGATGACGCTGCCGCCGCTGGCGACGGTCTGGCTGCGGCCCGCCTGACCGCACGGGGCCCCGCCCGCGGGCGGGGCCCCTGCCCCTCGGCCTTAGGGCGCGCGGCGGATGACGCCGAGCCGCTGGGTGGCGCGGGTGAGCGCCACGTACAGGTCGTTGACGCCGTGCGGGGCGGCGGCCCGGATGGTGTCCGGGTCGACGACCAGGACCGTGTCGAACTCCAGGCCCTTGGCCTGCCGGGGGTCGAGCAGCACCACCGGGCGGGTCAGGTCCGGCGCCGGCCCGTACGCGGCCTCCGGCAGCGCCGCCGTCAGCGCGGGGTGCAGGCCGGGCGGCGCGACGACGGCCAGGCGCCCCTCGGCACGCAGTTCCACCGCGACCGCGTCGGCGGTCTCCTTCACCGGGTCCTCCACGGTCCGCTCCCAGGGCTCGACGCCGGTGGAACGGACCGAGCGGGGCGGCTCGAACCCGGGGTCGGCCTCGCGCCGGACCGCGGTGGCGACGGCCATGATCTCGGCCGGAGTGCGGTAGTTGACGCCGAGCCGGACGAGTTCCCAGCGGTCCCCCACGTACGGGGCGAGGATGTCCTCCCACGAGCCGACACCCGCCGCGTCCCCGGTCTGGGCCGGGTCGCCGACCAGGGTCATGGAGCGGGTCGGGGTGCGGCGCATCAGCAACCGCCAGGCCATCGCGGACAGTTCCTGCGCCTCGTCGACGATGATGTGGCCGAAGGCCCAGGTGCGGTCGGCGGCGGCGCGTTCGGCGGCGCTGCGGTGGTCGGCCTCCTCGTGGCGTTCGGCGAAGCGCTCGGCGTCGATGATGTCGTGCGCGGACAGGACCTCGGAGGCGTCCTTGTCCTGCTCCTCCTTGTCCTCGAACTCGTAGGTGCGGGAGGCGAAGGAGACGTCGAGGACGCCCTGCGCGTACTGGATCTGCTTCTGGCGTTCGGCCTCCTCGGCCGCGCGGGCGGCCGAGTCGTCCTCGCCGAGGAGTTCGGCGGCCTCGTCGAGCAGGGGCACGTCGGCGGGGGTCCACGGGCCGGACGGGCGGCGGACCGCTGCGGCGTCCTCCTCGGGCAGGTGGGTCGGCTCGGCGAGGTAGTCGGCGAGGAACGCCTCGGGGGTGAGGGCCGGCCAGAGGGTGTCGACGGCGGCGTGCACCTCGGGATTGGCGGCGACGCCCTTGGCGAGCAGGGCGATGTCGTCGGGGCCGAGGAAGTTGGGGCCGCCGTAGGGGTCGGCGCCGATGCGGTCGGCGAGCTGCTCGGCCAGCGCGTCGAGGATCCGGAACACGAAGTAGGGCCGGGCGAGGTTGTGCGGCAGGCGGGTCTCGCGCGCCTTGTGACGGGCTTCGAGGGCCATGTCCCAGTCGATGACGAGGTCGCCGTCGTCGTGCGGCACGATCAGCGGCTCGCCCCGCTCGGGGACCTGCTGGCGGTCCCGGACGGCGGCGGCCAGCGCGTCGGCCATCGTGGCGGCGCCCTTGACGGCGGCGGCGCGCGGGGTGTCCGAGCCGGTGGCGCGGACGCCCGGGTACAGCTCGCCCGGTGTGGCGAGCAGGACGCCGGTCTCGCCGAGGGACGGCAGGACGTTGCCGATGTAGCCGAGGAAGGCGGGGTTGGGGCCGACGATCAGCACGGCGCGCTTGGCGAGCTGCTCGCGGTGCGCGTAGAGGAGGTACGCGGCGCGGTGCAGGGCGACGGCGGTCTTGCCGGTGCCGGGGCCGCCCTCGACGACGAGGATGCCGCGGTGCGGGGAGCGGATGAGCCGGTCCTGCTCGGCCTGGATGGTCTGCACGATGTCGTGCATGCGTCCGGTGCGGGCGGCGTCGAGCGCGGCGAGCAGCACCTCGTCGGCGTCCCGGTTCTCGTGGCCGGTGCGGGTGCGGTCGGCGAGGTCCAGGACCTCGTCGTGGAGGGCGGTGACCTCGCGTCCCCGGGTCGTGATGTGGCGGCGGCGGCTGAGCCCCATCGGCTCGTGGCCGGTGGCGAGGTAGAACGGGCGGGCGACGTCGGCCCGCCAGTCGACGACCAGGGGGGTGCGGTTCGGGTCGTCCTCACGGATGCCGATGCGCCCGATGTGGTGGTCCCGCCCGTCCTGGAAGACCAGGCGCCCGAAACAGAGCCCGGTCTCCCCCGCGTCGAAGGCGGCGAGGAGCCCGGACTGCTCGGCGACCATGACGTCCCGTTCGAGGCGCGCCTGGGCACTGCCCTCGCCGGGGGTGGCGAGGGCGCGGGCGACGCCCGCCTCGGCCTGGTCCCTCAGGTCGTCGAGTCGTGCGTAGAGCTGAGTGATGAATTCCTGCTCATTCCGAAATTCCTCGGTTGACAATTCGACTCCCGGCGCGATACAGTGCGTTTATTGAACTCCTCCGCGTCTCCCTTTATGCGTAGACACGGAATCCATGAATATACGCGAAGCAATACCCCGACTGTCAATTTACTCGTCGGGGTATTTTTGTGCGCCCGTGAAGACGATCCGGGCGCGGTCACGCACGGATCGGGACCGGCCGCCGGGACCGGGTGGCGAGCACCGCATAATCCCGTGCGGCCCGCACGGGACGCTGCTAGCGTCCCCTCCATGAAGCGCGCTGCCGTCCTCACGACGACGCCGGAGAGTGTCCCGGCGCGCTGACTGCTGACCAGCGACGAAGCCCCGGGGCGAGTGCCCCGGGGCTTCGTCGTACGCGCCGGGCGCTCGCTCCTCCCGTATCCCGAGGAGACCGCCATGAACGCGCCCGCACCCCACGACCACCGCCGGCTCGGCCGCGAGCTGGGCCTGTTCGACACCGACCCGCTGATCGGCGCCGGGCTGCCGTACTGGCTGCCCGACGGCGCCGTCGTCCGGCACGCCCTGGAGGAGTACGTCCGCGACGTCGAGCGGCGGGCCGGGTACCGCCACGTGTACTCGCCGGTGCTCGGGAAACGCGAGCTGTACGAGATCTCGGGGCACTGGGAGCACTACAGCGACGACATGTTCCCGCCGATGGAACTCGGCGGCGAGCAGGTCGTCCTGCGGCCCAGCCTCTGCCCCCACCACGCGGTGATCTACCGCTCGCGGTCCCGCAGCCACCGCGAACTCCCCCTGCGCGTCGCCGAACTGGGCGGCATGTTCCGCTCCGAACCGTCCGGCGTGGTCGGCGGGCTGACCCGCGTCCGGGCCATCCAGCTCAACGACGCACACGTCTTCTGCACCCTCGACCAGGTCGCGGACGAGGCGGCGGCCGCGCTGGAGCTGATCCGGCGGGCGTACGAGGTGCTCGGCATCGAGCCCGTCCGCCACCGGCTCTCCCTGCCGGGCCCCGGCGGGAAGTACGTCGCCGCCCCCGAGGCGTGGGAGCGGGCGACCGCCCTGCTGACCGAGGTGCTCGACCGCTCCGGGCTGCCCTACGAGGCGGCCGAGGGCGAGGCGGCCTTCTACGGACCCAAGATCGATGTCCAGGTGGCCGACGCGGCGGGCCGTGAGTCCACCCTGTCCACCGTGCAGATCGACTTCCACCAGCCCGAACGCTTCGACCTGCGCTACGTCGGCGCGGACGGTGCCCGGCACCGGCCGGTCATGATCCACCGCAGTGTCGTCGGGAGCATCGAGCGGGCCGTCGCCCATCTCGTCGAGCGGCACGGCGGCGCCTTCCCCGCCTGGCTCGCCCCCGTCCAGCTGGCGATCCTGCCGGTCTCCGACGCCCAGTCGCCGGAGGCCGAGGAACTGGCCGCGCGCTGCGTCCGGCTCGGCCTGCGGGCCGAGGTCGCCGAACCCGGCCGGGGAACCCTGGGGGCCCGGATCCGGGCGGCCCGCCTCGTCCCGTACCAGGCGGTCGTCGGCCCGAAGGAGGCCGCCGACGGCCTGGTGGCACTGCGGTTGCGCGACGGCCGCCGGCTCGACCCGCGGCCGGCCGGCGAGGTCCTGGCCCGGGTGGGGGACCTGGTGGCGGCCCGCAGCCCGGAGCTGTGGCCGGCGGGCTAGGGGGCGTCTTGCCGATCTTGCCGGGCTCGCGGTGTCCTGCGACTCCGTCTCCGGCGTTGTCGTCGGTCGGCATGGCTCCGCCATGCCTCTCTCCTCCGCCTTGGATCCGAAGCCCCAGGACACCGCTCACTAATCCGGCCTGATCGGCAAGACACCCCCTAGGGCCTCGGGCCCGGCCGGTCCCCGGGGACCGGCCGGGCCCGGCTCAGGAGGTCAGCACGTCGTCCAGTTCCTGCAGGAGCCGCCGCTTCGGGCGGGCGCCGACGATCGACTTCACCGGTTCGCCGGCCCGGAACACCATCAGCGTCGGCGTGGCCAGGACGCCGTAGCGCACCGCGATGCCGGGGTTCCGGTCCACGTCCAGCTCCACGATCTTCAGCCGGTCCGCCTCCTCGCCGGCGATCGCGCCGAGCACCGGGCCCAGTTGCCGGCACGGCCCGCACCAGTCCGCGGTGAACTTCACCAGCACCGGCCTGTCCGCGCCCAGGACCTCCGTGTCGAAGTCCGACTCCGTCACCGCGGTGACACCCTCACTTCGCATCGCTGCCTCCTCCTCCGAGTTCGCACGTGGGTTCCGGGCCGCCGGGCAGTTCCGCCTCGGCCCGCAGCAGCTGCGCGGCGACCTGTGCGCGCACCGCCTGGAGCTGCCCGACGAGCACGTCCAGCTCCGCGAGCTTCCTGCGGTACACGTCGAGCGACGCCGGGCAGGCGTCGCCCGCCGGGTGCCCCGCCTGCAGGCACTCGACGAACGGCCGTGTCTCCTCCAGCTCGAACCCGAAGTCCTGCAGGGTCCGGATCTGCCGGATCAGGCGCAGGTCGTCCTCGTCGTAGGTGCGGTAGCCGTTCTCCGTGCGCCGGGCGGCCAGGAGGCCACGGGACTCGTAGTACCGCAGAGTCCGCGTGGTGGTTCCCGCCCGCTCGGCCAGTTCGCCGATGCGCATGTCTCCGAACGTAAGCCTTGACGCCGACGTCAAGGCAAGCAGGGACGGCACGGCGCCCTCAGCCGACCGCTCGCGACGACGGGACGGCCGGCGGCCCCTCCGGGTACGCGGCGTCACTCGGCGGCCCGTCACGGAGCCGGGCGCACGCGGCGCGGGTGCGGAATCGATGGGTGGTTTCTTCGGTGGACCGGAGAGGCAAAGCCCGTCCCTACTGCCCTCGTGCCTCCATGCCTCCGCTTTCGAGCGCGGACCGGCACGCGACGTGAGTGCCTCCATCCGAACCGGACGGCCGCGCCGGTGTCAAGGGCGGTGGGCGTCGGGCGGCAGCAGCGGTTTCCGCTCCACCGGGGAGGAGAGCACGATGGAGGTCGTCGTCCGGCCGAGCGCGGAGGTCTGCTCCAGGATCTCCTCGAGGTGGAGCGTGTCGGTGACGGCGACCTTGAGGAACCAGCAGTCCTCGCCCACCACATGGTGGGCCTCCAGGATCTCGGGCCGGCCGGTCAGTTCGAGGGTCCGCGGGCTGCGCAGGGTGTAGCCGCCGTGCGGGTCGACCCGGATGAACGCCTGGATGCCGTAGCCGAGCCGGGCCGGGGAGACGTGCGCGCCGTAGCCGGTGATCGCGCCGCACGCCTCCAGCCGGCGCACGCGTTCGGTGACGGCGGCCGGGCTGAGCCGCACCCGGCGGCCGAGCTCGCTGAGCTTGATCCGGCCGTCGCTCTGCAGGAGGTCGAGGATCTGCCGGTCGATGGGGTCGAAGGCCGCTGCCGAGGTTCCGTCGGCGGCGGATCGCAGATGCCGTGGTTCCTTCGGTGCGGCGGCCGGAACTCCCATGTTTCCCCCTTCAGACGGCGCGCGGACAACGTAACACTTGTCCCACCGCACAAGGGAGTTGGAATTCGTGGACGTTCTGGTCATCGGTGGGAACCGCTATTTCGGAAAGCGGCTGATCACGCTTCTGCGGGAATCGGGGCATCGGGTCACGATGCTCAACCGGGGTTCTTCCCCGGGCCCGGAGGGCGTCGACAGGATCGTCGCCGACCGCGACGACGAGGCCGCCCTGGAGGAGGCCTTGAAGGGCCTTTCCTTCGACGTGGTCGTGGACCAGGTCTGCTACACGCCGCGCCAGGCGGAGATCGCCCGGCGGGTGTTCGCGGGGCGCACCGGGCGCTATGTGATGACGTCGACCGTGGAGGTGTACGGGTACGAGGACTCGGCCGCGCCGGTCGCCGAGGACGCCCTCGACCTGGCCACGGTGGTCGTCGACACGGAGCTGCCGTGGGACGACCCGGAGTTCCGCGAGGCGCACTACGGGGAGGGGAAGCGGCAGGCCGAAGCGGTGTTCGCGGCCGGATCCGCCTTCGCCTGGACCTCGGTGCGGGTCGCCCACGTGCTGGGTGGCGCGGACGACTTCACCGGCCGGGTCGAGCACTACGCGCGGCGCGTCCGGGCGGGCGAGCCGATCCGGGTGCCGGTGCGGAACCGTCCGGCGACCTACGTGTACGTGGAGGAGATCGCCGCGTTCCTCGCCTGGGCGGCCGGGGCCGGCTTCACCGGGCCGGTCAACGCCCATTCCCACGGGCCTCTCGGCACCGCCGACATCTGCGCCGAGATCGTCCGGCAGACGGGCGGACGTGCTGTTTTCCAGGAGGTGGAGGTCGGTGAGGTGTCGCCGTTCTCCTTCGCCCGCTCGTACGGAATGGACAACGCCCGCGCGACCGGTCTGGGATTCACGTTCCGGCATTCCTCCGAATGGCTTTCGCAGGCCCTTTCCGAGACCCTGAGGGCGCTCTGATGCGCGCCCTGACGCTGGGTGGCGTACGGGTCGGCGCGGTGGGGCTCGGCACCATGCCGCTCTCCATCGAGGGCCGCCCCGAGGAGGCCCGGGCCGTGGCCACCGTGCACGCCGCGCTCGACGCGGGGGTCACGCTGCTGGACACCGCCGACTCCTACCATCCACCCGGCGGCGAGCCGGGCGAGGGCGAGCGGCTGGTGGCCCGGGCCCTGGCCGCGTACGGCGGCCGGACCGACGACGTGCTGGTGGCGACGAAGGGCGGCCGCGGCCGTACCGGCGACGGCGGCTGGACGGTCGACGGCCGGCCCGGGCATCTGCGGAGGGCCGCCGAGGCCTCGCTGAGGCGCCTCGGGGGCGAGGCGATCGGGCTGTACCAGCTCCACAAGCCGGATCCCGCCGTCCCCTATGCCGAATCCCTGGGCGCGGTACGCGAGTTGCTGGACGCCGGAACGGTCCGGCTGGCCGGGGTCTCCAACGTGGACACGCACGGGATCCGGCTCGCGCGGGAGATCCTGGGCGAGCGGCTCGTCTCCGTGCAGAACCGGTACTCGCCGGCGGTGCGCTCGGGCGAGGCGGAGCTGCGGCTCTGCGCGGAACTCGGCCTCGCCTTCCTGCCGTGGAGTCCGCTGGGCGGGATCTCGCGCAGCGCGCTGGACGGCGCCTCGGGCCAGGCGGCGGACCCCGCCCTCGCGGCCTTCCACCGGGTGGCGCGGGCCCGTGGGGTGAGTCCGCAGCGGATCGCGCTGGCCTGGCTGCTCGCGCGGCCGGGCACGGTACTGCCGATCCCGGGCGCGAGCCGTCCGGAGACGGTGCGGGATTCGGCCGCGGCGTCCGAACTCGTTCTCACGGAGCAGGAGTTGGCCGAGCTGGGCGTTCAACAGCCGAAGACACCGGCCCCATTGACGGGACCGGTGTCTCCAACTACAAAAGCTCCCTGAGAGCGCTCTCAGCACGCGGGCACCACCCGCGCGCACCCCCCTCGCACCCCCCGCGCACCATCCTTCCCGGAGGTGTTCTTCTTGAGCCGCGTCAGACCTACCCCCCGCACCCGCCGTACCCCGGTGCTCGCCTCGCTGCTGGCCGCCGCGCTGGCCGCCGGCGCCCTGCTGGGCCTGGGCGGCGGAGCCGGCAGCGCCAGCGGCGCCGTCCCGCCCGCCCCCGGCTGGTCGCTCCGCTGGAGCGACGACTTCGACGGCCCCGACCGCTCCCTCCCGAACGCCGCCGACTGGCAGATCGACACCGGTCACGGCTATCCCGGCGGCCCCGGCAACTGGGGCACCGGAGAGATCCAGAACTACACCGCCAGCCCCGACAACCTCCGCCTCGACGGCACCGGCAACCTGCGCATCACCCCGCTCCGGGACGGCGCGGGCAACTGGACCTCCGCCCGGATCGAGACCAAGCGGGCCGACTTCAAGGCACCCGAGGGCGGCACCCTGCGCATCGAGGGCCGCATCCAGATGCCGAACGTCACGGGCGACGCCGCCCTCGGCTACTGGCCGGCCTTCTGGGCGCTCGGCGCACCGTACCGGGGCAACTACTGGAACTGGCCCGCCATCGGCGAGTTCGACATCATGGAGAACGTCAACGGGCTCAACTCCGTCTGGGGCGTGCTCCACTGCGGGGTGAACCCGGGCGGCCCGTGCGGCGAGACGACGGGCATCGGCGCCAGCCGCGCCTGCCCCGGGGCGACCTGCCAGTCGGCCTTCCACACCTACCGCTTCGAGTGGGACCGCTCGGTCTCGCCCAACGCGCTGCGCTGGTACGTGGACGACCAACTCTTCCACAGCGTGGACGAGAACCGGGTGGGCGCCGCCGCCTGGGCCGACATGACCAGCCACGCCGGCTACTTCATCCTGCTCAACGTCGCGATGGGCGGGGCCTTCCCCGACGCGCTGGCCGGGAAGACGCCGACCGCGGCGACCGTGCCGGGCCGGCCGATGCTGGTCGACTACGTGGCGGTCTGGACCCGGGGCGGTACGACGACGCCGCCGACGACTCCCCCGACCACTCCGCCGCCGTCCGGCTCCTCCCAGCTGTACCTGCGGCCGGGCGGCGGGGCCGGGGACGCGACCACGGCCTCGACGGTGACCCTGGCGTCGGCGGGCGGAGCCAACCACGACGGGACCCCGGCCAGTCCGCAGGTCTTCACCTCGGGCCCGATCACGCGGACGTACAACGGCGGTTCGACGCAGTTCGACCTGTTCGTGGACGCCGGGACGGTGGTGGCCAACGGCCAGCAGGTGCGGGTGAGTTACGACCGCACGGGCGACGGGACCTGGGACCGTACGGAGACCTACCAGTACTTCGCCACCGATCCGGTGCCCGGCGACGAGCACTACACGCAGGCGCGCGGCCTGAAGTCGGCGACCGGGACGCACGGGAACCTGGTCAACGGCCGGGTCCGGATCGAGGTGTGGAACGCGATCGGCAACGGGCCGAGCACGCTGGGGATCGGGAACCGTTCCCTGGTGACCGTCCCCTTCTCCTGACCCGCCCGCGACACCCCGACACGGAGGGAGGACCCCGGCCGCAGGCGGGCCGGGGTCCTCCCTCGAGGGCTGTCCCGTAGTCCCCGGGGGGCTACGGGACAGCCCCTGCCCGAGGCCCGGATCCGGCTCAAGGCCCGGGACCCGGGATCCTCAGACGCCGGCGCGCGCCTTCTCGTCGCCCTCGTCGGCCGCCTCGGCCCGCTGGTCCGGGACCTCCGCGACGGCATGGTCGTCGACGAGCGTCTTCTCGTCGAACGGGGCACGGCCGGCGAGCACCTCGGACACCCGGGCCTTGTCGATCTCCTTGGTCCAGGTGCCGACGAGAACGGTCGCGACCGCGTTGCCCGCGAAGTTGGTCAGGGCGCGGGCCTCGCTCATGAAGCGGTCGATGCCGACGATCAGGCCGACGCCGTCGACCAGTTCGGGGCGGTGCGACTGCAGGCCGCCCGCGAGGGTCGCCAGACCGGCGCCGGTGACGCCCGCCGCGCCCTTCGAGGCGATCACCATGAAGACGAGGAGGGAGACCTGCTCGCCGAGCGAGAGCGGGTCGCCCATCGCCTCCGCGACGAAGAGCGAGGCCATCGTCAGGTAGATCGCGGTGCCGTCCAGGTTGAAGGAGTAGCCGGTCGGCACGGTGATGCCGACGACGGGCTTGCTGACGCCCAGGTGCTCCATCTTCGCGATCAGCCGCGGCAGGGCCGACTCGGAGGAGGACGTGGAGAGGATGAGCAGGAACTCGCGGCCCAGGTACTTCAGCAGCTTCAGGATGTCGACGCCGGCGACCAGCCGCAGCAGCGTGCCGAGGACCACGAAGACGAACAGCGCGCAGGTCACGTAGAAGCCGATCATGATGACGGCGAGCGACTTCAGCGCGTCCATGCCGGTGGCGCCGACGACCGCGGCGATCGCGCCGAAGGCGCCGACGGGCGCGGCCCACATGATCATGCCGAGGATGCGGAACACCAGGCGCTGGATGTGCCCGATCCCGCGCAGGACCGGCTCGCCCGCCTTGCCCATCGCCTGGAGCGCGAAGCCGGCGAGCAGCGCGACGAGCAGGGTCTGCAGCACCTCGCCCTCGGTGAAGGCCGAGACCAGGGTCTTCGGGATGATCCCGAGCAGGAAGTCCGCCGTGGACTCGCTCGCCCCCTCCGCCTGCTTGGAACCGACCTCGGCGATCTCCTTGGTCAGGTGCAGCCCGGATCCCGGCTCCAGGAGGTTGCCGACGACGAGGCCGATCGCGAGGGCCACGGTCGACATCACGAGGAAGTACCCGAGGGCGAGCCCGCCGACCGCGCCGACCTTCGCCGCCTTCCGGACCGAGCCGACACCGAGCACGATCGTGCAGAAGATGATCGGCGAGATCATCATCTTGATCAGGTTGACGAAGCCGGTGCCCAGCGGCTTGAGCTCGACGGCGACGCCCGGAGCCAGGAAGCCGACGGCGATGCCGAGCAGCACGGCGCCGATGACTGCCAGGTACAGGTAATGGGTACGGTCCCGTTGTGCGGCCACGGGGTCCTCCTCGTGCTAATGGGTGTCCACGTCCCGGTGGATCCCCGCGACTATCCATCAGCCTGTGACCCGGGTCACGGTTACGTGCGTTTCGTTCACACACGCCTCCGCGACACCGTCGCCCACGGCCCGGCCTCGACCCGGGAACGATTCGGACGATCCGATTCCCCGGCGCAAATCCGGCCGGGCACACTTACCCGCATGCGCATACCCTTCCCCCGGCCCCGGAGCCTCGCCGGCCAGCTCTTCGCGATGCAGGTCGTGCTGGTGGCGGCGATCGTGGCCGGCTGCGCCGCCTTCGCGTACGTCACCGACCGGAGCCAGGCCGAGGAGACCGCGCGCCGGCAGTCCCACGCCACCGCGACGGCGGTGGCCGAGTCGCCGGCGGTGCTGGAGGCGGCCCGCTCGGGGCGCCCGACGGAGCTGCTCCAGCCGTACGCGGAGTCGCTGCGGCACCACTCGGGTGTCACGTTCGTGGTGATCATGGCACCGGACGGGACCCGCTGGACCCATCCCGAGCCGGACCAGATCGGGCGCACGTATCTCGGGCACATCGAGCCGGCCCTGCGGGGCCGGACCTTCTCCGAGACGCACCTGGGCGTCCTCGGCCCCTCCGTGCGGACGGTGGCCCCGGTCCTCGACCAGGGCCGCGTCGTCGCGCTGGTGAGCGCGGGCATCACGATCGAGAAGATCAGCGAACAGGTCCGGGAGCAGGTCACGGCACTGCTGGGGATGGCGGGGGCCGCGCTGGCGCTCGGCGGCGTCGGCACGTACGTCATCAACGCGCGGCTGCGCCGGCACACCCACGGCATGAACGCGGGCGAGCTGAGCCGGATGCACGACTACCACGAGGCCGCGCTGCACGCGGTGCGCGAGGGGCTCGTGATGCTGGACGGACAGCGCCGGATCGCGCTGATCAACGACGGCGCGCGGGAGCTGCTCGGCCTCGACGCGGACGTGGTGGGCAGGTCGGCGGCCGACCTGGGGCTGCCCGCCTCCCTGACCGGAGCCCTGCTGGCCTCGGAGCCGCGGGTGGACGAGCTGCATCTGACGGCAGACCGGGTGCTGGTCGTCAGCACCGGCCCGGTGGTGGGCGGCGAACGGCGCGGGACGGTCGTCACCCTGCGGGACCGCACCGAACTCCAGGCACTGTCAGGGGAGTTGACCTCGGAGCGGGGATTCACCCAGGCCCTGCGCTCCCAGGCGCACGAGGCGGCGAACCGCCTGCACACCGTGGTCTCGCTGATCGAGCTGGGCCGGGTGGACGAGGCCGTCGACTTCGCCACGGCCGAACTGGAACTGGCACAGGCGCTCACCGACCGCGTGGTCGACGCGGTGGGCGAGCCGGTCCTGGCGGCACTGCTGCTGGGAAAGGCGGCGCAGGCGAACGAGCGGGGCGTGGAGCTCGTCCTGACCGAGGACAGCCGCATCGACGACGGCCTGCTGCCGCCCGCGATCCCGTCCCGCGACCTGGTGACGATCCTGGGCAACCTGATCGACAACGCGGTGGAGGCGGCGGGCGAGGCGACGTTCGGCCCGGAGGGGTCCGAGGACGGGAACGCCGAGCGCGACGAGACCGGGGAGACCGCCGGGAAGGACGAGGACGCAGAGGCCGAGGACGAGGCCGGTCCCGGATCCACGGGCGGTCCCGGGTTCCCAGCCGGCCCCGGACCGCGGGTGACGGTCACCGCCCGGGCCGGGGACGGCGTGCTGCTGATCCGTGTCGCCGACACCGGCCCCGGGGTCGCCGAGGAGGCTCGGGAGACGGTGTTCGACCGGGGGTGGTCCACTCACGGACCCGGCCGTGGGCTCGGTCTCGCACTGGTCCGCCAGGCGACGGCGCGCGCGGGCGGCACGGTGACGCTGGCCGCGTCCCCGGACGGCGGCGCCGAGTTCACCGTACGGCTGCCGCTGGACCGGAGGCCCGGCCTCGTGGGGCAGCGGACCACCGATCCGGCCGCCCTCGCGACCGCGCTCGGCACCGACCCCGCCGCCCCGTCCGTCCCCGGCGACGCCGGGCCCGCGGCGTCCGGCTCCGCCCGCACCGAGGTGACCGCATGAACAGCACGCCCATCCGTGTCCTCGTCGTCGAGGACGACCCCGTCGCCGCCGACGCGCACGCGCTGTACGCCGGGCGCGTGCCCGGGTTCACGGTCACCGGGGTCGCCCACTCCCGGGCGGCCGCCGTGCGGTGCCTGGAGCGCGGGCCGGTCGACCTGATCCTGCTCGACCTCTACCTCCCCGACGGCCACGGCCTCCACCTGCTCCGCTCGCTGCGCGCCGCCGGGCACTCCGCCGACGTCATCGCCGTCACCTCCGCACGCGACCTGGCGATCGTCCGCGAAGGGGTGTCCCTCGGGGTCGTGCAGTACGTGCTGAAGCCGTTCACCTTCGCCACGCTCCGGGACCGGCTGGCCCGGTACGCGGAGTTCCGCGCCGCCGCGGGCGAGGCGTCCGGGCAGGACGAGGTCGACCGGGCACTGGCCACCCTGCGGACCCCGCAGCCCGCGGCCCTCCCCAAGGGACTGAGCGCCCCCACGCTGGAGGCGGTCACGCGTACGCTCCGGGACTCCCCCGAGGGACTGACCGCGGCCGAGGCCGGGAACGTCGTCGGCATCTCGCGGATCACCGCGCGGCGCTACCTGGAGCACCTGGTCACGGACGGCCGGGCCGCGCGGGCGCCGCAGTACGGGCAGATCGGGCGACCGGAGCTGCAGTACCGCTGGATCACCTCGGCCGGGCGCACCCGCTGACCGGCCGCCGGACCCCGCCCCGGAGCGCCCCGGACCCTTCCGGACGGCCCGTCGCACGCAGCGTCGAACGGGATCCCTCCTCTACGCGCGAAGACTCACCGTGAGTGACCGATCTCCCTCGGTTACTCATCGGTTCCCCCATTCCTACGACATTTGGCCTTGGGTAAACGCACCGTAGCCACCCGTGACGTTCCGCTTCTACTGTGGCGCCGTGCACCAACCCCAGTCCCAGCCCTCTCCCCCGTTCGACACCGTCGCCGCGCGCCGTCTGCGCGAGGGCCTCGGCATGGCCCCGGGCCATGTCGCCTACGGTCTGCGGGCCCAGTACGGGCTTCATGTCACCCCCGACACCGTGGTCGCGTGGGAGCGTGGCCGGCTCGCCCCGAACTCGCAGGAGATGACCGCGCTCGCCGGAGTCCTGTGGTGCGCGCCCGGTGACCTGCTCGCCGCGGCGACCACCCTGCGCGAGTACCGGATGGCCCGCTCCCTCACGCCCGAGGACCTGGCCCGGCGGGTCGGCGTGGACCCGGCCGCGTATCTGAGGATGGAGGAGAGCGGGCGCTGGCGCGGCAACGAACGCCAGACCGCCGCCCTCGCCGAGGCCCTCTCCCTCGGGCCGCGCGCCCTGCTGACCGCGACCGGCCGGGACGAGGACCTCGCCGCCCTGCTCCGCGACGCGGCGACCACCCGCTGGCAGGCGTACGTCCGGCCCGCCGTGCGGATGCTGCCGCTGCCGAAGCGGGTCCTGGAGTCCGCGCTCCAGCAACTGCACACCGACTACCACGCCAGGATGGCCGCCACGAGCAGCTGGGGCGCCTCGGGCGACAGCGGGGACTCGGGCCGCGCCTACCTGGACGGCATCATCGACCACTTCTGGGACGCGACGGGAGACTGAGGTCCGTCCCGTCACCGATCCTTCGTCACTCCTTCCACGCCGGGAGTCCTCCGCTTCCGTCCCGGCGGTGCGGGACGACCGGCGGAACGCGATCCCCGGGCTGTCCGGCCCGGCGACTGTCCCAGGACCCGCGCGGGGTCAGCCGGAGGCGCCCCGGCGGTCGAAGCTGAAGAGCTGGCCCTGCCCGTCCGCCCGGCACGGGGCCTGGGCCAGCCCCGCCCACGCGGCGGTGCGGTCGCCCACCACGGTCACGCACACCCCGGCGGTCGCCGAGCCCACGGGCACGATGCGGTAGCCGCGGACCGGCGTGCCGAGCGGCTCCAGCGCGAAGCGCTCGACGCGGGTCGGATCACCGCACTCCGAGTCCTCCAGCGCGGCGTCCGGTATGCGGCCCCCGGAGGGGATGCCGGAGCAGCCGGGACCGTAGTCGGGGTGGTCCGAGACGATCCGCCAGCGCTCCGCGCCGAGGTCCTTCAGCGAGTAGAGCGGGGTCGTGGCACCGGCGCACTCCTGCTGGAAGACCTGGCCGCTCCTTCCGCCGCGCCGCTCGCCGAGGCAGAGGTCCGAGCCGATCACCCGGATCCGCACGTCGCCCGCGGCCGGGGCCGTCAGCCGGGGCCGCCCCGGGGTCGCCTCCGGGGTGCCGTGGCCGACGAGCGCGACGACGACGCTGACCCCGGCGAGGACGAGTCCCGTGACGGCGACGAGCGCGACGAGCGCGCGCCGGACCCGGGGGCCGGCCCCGGGGCGCGGCGGCTCGGGTTCGGGGTCCGGCTCCGGGGCAGCGGGCCAGCGGAGCGCGCCGTCCGCGTGGTCGCCGGCGCCGGCCGTCGCGTCCTCGGGGCTCTCGGCGTCCTCGGCGTCCTCGGTGCCTCCGTCGTCCTCGCCGGCGGTCGGCCCCGCCCTCTGACCGGGCACCGTGGCGGCGGCCCCGGGACCGGAGCCGTACGCCCCGCGCGCGGCCAGCTCCTTGCGGACCACCAGCCAGCTCTCCAGGGAGGCCGGGTCCACCCCGCAGGCCAGGACGAAGGACGTCAGCAGCTCCTCACGGGGCAGGGTCGCGCGCGACAGCATGTTCGCCACGGTGGAGCGGGGCAGCACCTGCCCCAGCGCCTGCGCGTGGGCCGTCAGCTCGCGGTAGGTCAGCCCGGACCAGTCCTTCAGGTCCTGCAGGCGTGCGACGAAGGCCGCGGGGTCGCCGGCCCCGCGCGGGTCGGGTGCGCGCCGCCCGCCGCGGTCCCGCTCGGTCATCCGCACTCCCCGCCCTCGCCGTGCCCGCCTCCGGCCGCGCCCGGGACGGAGTTGGGACATGTCCCGGACAGGGCCAAGCCTTGTTGATCGCGCTGTTCGACTCAAGAGTGGAAACCGGCAATTCCGGGTCGGGGGCCGGAAGGGCGCGGGGGAAGACGCAGGGCCCCGACCGTCCACGGGGGGACGGTCGGGGCCCTTCGACGTGCGGGCCGCCCCGTGAGGTACGGGGGCGGCCGGGTCAGAAGACCGACTCCGCCTCGGACATCCGGCTCGCGGGCACCGTCTTGAGCTGCGTGATGGCCTCCGCGAGCGGCACCATCACGACGTCCGTGCCGCGCAGCGCCGTCATCCGGCCGAAGTCGCCGCGGTGCGCCGCCTCCACCGCGTGCCAGCCGAAGCGGGTCGCGAGCACCCGGTCGTACGCGGTGGGCGTGCCGCCGCGCTGGACGTGACCGAGGATGACCGGCCGGGCCTCCTTGCCGAGGCGCCGCTCCAGCTCGACCGCGAGCCGGTTGCCGATGCCCTGGAAGCGCTCGTGGCCGTACTGGTCGATCTCGCCCTTCCGGTATTCCATGGAGCCCTCCGCCGGGTGGGCGCCCTCGGCGACACAGATGACGGCGAACTTCTTGCCGCGCGAGAAGCGCTCCTCGACCATCTTGACCAGGTCGTCGACCTGGAAGGGCCGCTCGGGCAGACAGATGCCGTGGGCGCCGCCGGCCATGCCCGACTCCAGGGCGATCCAGCCCGCGTGACGGCCCATCACCTCGACGACCATCACCCGCTGGTGGGACTCCGCGGTGGTCTTGAGGCGGTCTATGGCCTCGGTCGCCACACCCACCGCCGTGTCGAAGCCGAAGGTGCGGTCGGTGGCGGAGATGTCGTTGTCGATGGTCTTCGGCACGCCGACGACGGGCATGCCGGCGTCGGAGAGCATCCGCGAGGCGGTCAGGGTGCCCTCGCCGCCGATCGGGATGAGGACGTCGATGCCGTACTCCCTGGCCAACTCCGGGGCGGACGCGGCGGCTTCGGCCAGCCGGTTGCGCTCCAGCCGGGCGGAGCCGAGGATCGTGCCGCCGCGGGCGAGGATGCCGCTCACCGCGTTGAGGTCGAGCGGGCGGAAGTGCCCGTCGAGGAGACCCTTGAACCCGTCCTCGAAGCCGATGACTTCGTCTCCGTGACCGGTGAGCGCGCGGTGGACGACCGACCGGATCACTGCGTTCAGGCCAGGGCAGTCGCCGCCTGCGGTGAGAACTCCGATACGCATCGTGCTGTGTCTCCTGCTCGGGTAGCGGAACGGGTGAGCCCTGTCGATTCTCACACGCCCCGACCGGCGCCCGCGCTCCCGACCGCCCGGCGCGTCCGGCTCCGGCCCCGCCAGGGCGGGGCCGGAGGGCGGCTCCCGCACGGGTCCGGCGCGGCCCAGACTAGGGGCCGCGGAGGGCTCGGGCGGCCCTCCGGGACGGCCGCCCGGGGCCTTTCGTCCCGACCTCGCGGGACCCTCGTCAGGACCTTCCGTCCGGCGGGCGTTCTAGCCATCCCCGGAGGTATTGTCAAGAGGGCATTGCCACCCTATCGAGCTGCCTTGAGAACACCTCGGCTGACGGAAACGGGACAGGAGACCACGGCGTGACGCGCAGCGTGTACGTGACCGGGATCGACCGCGGGGACGGCCGGCAGGTCGTCGAGCTGGGAGTCATGGAGCTCCTGACCCGCCAGGTGGACCGCGTGGGGGTGTTCCGGCCCCTCGTGCACGACGGCCCCGACCGCCTGTTCGATCTGCTGCGGGCCCGCTACCGGCTCTCGCAGGACGCGTCGACCGTCTACGGCATGGACTACCACGAGGCGTCCGACCTCCAGGCCGAGCAGGGCACCGACGAGCTGGTCTCCCGGCTCGTCGACCGTTTCCACGCGGTGGCCCGGGACTACGAGGTCGTCCTCGTCCTCGGCACGGACTTCGCCGCCACCCAGCTCCCCGACGAGCTGGCCATCAACGCCCGGCTCGCCAACGAGTTCGGCGCCTCGGTCATACCCGTGGTGGGCGGCAAGGGCCAGCCCGCCGAGTCCGTACGGGCCGAGGCCCGCAACGCCTACCGGGCGTACGACGGGCTCGGCTGCGACGTGCTCGCGATGGTCGTCAACCGGGTGGCCGCCGAGGACCGCGAGGTCATCGCGGAACGCCTCGCGAGCCGGCTGCCCGTCCCCTGCTACGTCCTGCCCGACGAGCCGGCGCTGGCCGCCCCGACCGTCGCCCAGATCGCGCACGCGCTCGGCGCCTCGGTCGTGCTCGGCGACGACGCCGGCATGGCCCGGGACGCCCTCGACTTCGTCTTCGGCGGCGCGATGCTGCCGAACTTCCTGAGCGCGCTGACCCCCGGCTGTCTGGTCGTCACCCCCGGGGACCGCGCCGACCTGGTCGTGGGCGCGCTGGCCGCCCACTCGTCCGGCACCCCGCCGATCGCCGGGTTGCTGCTCACCCTGAACGAGCGGCCCAGCGACGCGGTGCTGACCCTGGCGGCCCGGCTCGCGCCCGGTACCCCGGTGATCTCGGTCCCCGGCACCAGCTTCCCCATCGCCACCGAACTGTTCGCCCTCGAAGGCAAGTTGAACGCGGCGACACCGCGCAAGGCGGAGACCGCGATCGGCCTCTTCGAGCGGCACGTGGACACCGCCGACCTGCTCAAGCGGATCTCGGTGGCCCGCAGCGGCCGGGTCACGCCGATGATGTTCGAGCACGACCTGCTGGAGCAGGCCCGCGCGCACCGCCGCCGGGTGGTGCTGCCCGAGGGCGGCGAGGAGCGGGTGCTGCGCGCCGCCGACGTCCTGCTCCGCCGCAACGTCTGCGACCTGACGCTGCTCGGCGACGTGGAGGTGATCCGCAAGAAGGCCGCCGACCTCGGCATCGACCTGTCGGCCACCCAGCTGATCGACCCGCGCACCTCCGAGCTGCGCGACGCCTTCGCGGAGAAGTACGCAACGCTGCGCGCCCACAAGGGCGTCACGGTCGAGCTCGCGTACGACGTGGTGTCGGACGTGAACTACTTCGGGACGCTGATGGTCGAGGAGGGTCTGGCCGACGGCATGGTCTCCGGTTCGGTGCACTCCACGGCCGCGACGATCCGGCCGGCCTTCGAGATCATCAAGACGAAGCCGGAGGCGTCGATCGTGTCCTCCGTCTTCTTCATGTGCCTCGCGGACCGGGTGCTCGTCTACGGCGACTGCGCGGTCAACCCGGACCCGGACGCCGAGCAGCTCGCGGACATCGCCGTGCAGTCGGCTGCGACGGCGGCCCGCTTCGGCGTCGAGCCGCGGATCGCGATGCTCTCGTAC
Organism: Streptomyces sp. JL2001; assembly: GCF_050917515.1. NCBI lineage: Bacteria > Bacillati > Actinomycetota > Actinomycetes > Kitasatosporales > Streptomycetaceae > Streptomyces > Streptomyces sp. JL2001. The sequence continues at coordinate 2,485,712 of NZ_CP169421.1, forward strand.
TCCACCGGCACCTCGGGTTCCGGCGCGGACGTGGACAAGGTGCGCGAGGCGACCAAGCTGGTGCGCGAGTCCCGTCCGGAGCTGCGCATCGAGGGGCCGATCCAGTACGACGCGGCGGTCGAACCCTCCGTCGCCGCGACCAAGCTGCCCGAGTCGGAGGTGGCCGGCCAGGCGACCGTGCTGATCTTCCCGGACCTCAACACCGGCAACAACACCTACAAGGCAGTGCAGCGTTCGGCCGGCGCGGTGGCCGTGGGACCGGTGCTCCAGGGTCTGCGCAAGCCGGTGAACGACCTCTCGCGCGGCGCGCTCGTCAGCGACATCGTGAACACGGTCGCCATCACCGCGATCCAGTCCCAGGGTGAGGAGCTCCCCGCATGACCGCGTCCCGTGTCCTCGTCCTCAACTCCGGCTCGTCGTCGGTGAAGTACCAGTTGCTGGACATGCGCGAGCACACCCGGCTGGCGGTCGGGCTGGTGGAGCGGATCGGCGAGGAGACCTCGCGGCTGGTGCACACCCCGCTCCAGGGCGGGGGCGGCGAGAGGCGCGAGCGGACCGGCCCGGTCGCCGACCACGCGGCCGCGCTGAAGGCGGTGGCCGAGGAACTGACCGCGGACGGACTCGGCCTGGACTCCCCCGAACTGGCCGCGATCGGGCACCGGGTGGTGCACGGCGGGCTGCGGTTCACGCAGCCGACCGTCGTCGACGACGAGGTGCTGGCCGAGATCGAGCGGCTGGTGCCGGTCGCCCCGCTGCACAACCCGGCGAACCTGACCGGCATCCGCACGGCGATGGAGCTGCGCCCGGACCTGCCGCAGGTCGCCGTCTTCGACACCGCGTTCCACACGACGATGCCGGAGCACGCGGCCCGGTACGCGATCGACGTGGAGACGGCGGACGCCCACCGCATCCGCCGCTACGGCTTCCACGGCACCTCGCACGCCTACGTGTCGCGCGAGACGGCGAAGCTGCTCGGCAAGGCGCCCGAGGAGGTGAACGTGATCGTGCTGCACCTGGGCAACGGGGCCTCCGCCTCGGCCGTACGGGGCGGGCGGTGCGTGGACACCTCGATGGGCCTGACCCCGCTGGAGGGCCTGGTGATGGGTACGCGTTCGGGCGACATCGACCCGGCGGTCACCTTCCACCTGGAGCGGGTGGCGGGCATGTCGACCGACGAGATCGACGTGCTGCTGAACAAGCGGAGCGGGCTGGTCGGGCTCTGCGGCGACAACGACATGCGGGAGATCCGGCGCCGGATCGACGAGGGCGACGAGCGTGCGGCGCTCGCCTTCGACGTGTACGTCCACCGGCTGAAGAAGTACATCGGGGCTTACTACGCGGTTCTGGGGAAGGTGGACGCGGTGGCGTTCACGGCGGGCGTCGGGGAGAACGCGGCTCCGGTGCGGGAGGCGGCGGTCGCGGGCCTGGCGGAACTGGGCCTCGCGGTGGACGCCGGCCTCAACGCGGTGCGGTCCGACGAGGCCCGGCTGATCTCGCCCGAGTACGCGCGGGTGGCCGTCGCCGTGGTGCCGACCGACGAGGAGCTGGAGATCGCCCGGCAGAGCTTCGCACTGGTGGAGGAAGTGAACGCCTGAGCGGCCACGCGCCCATTTGTACATTCCGCCAGACGGAATATTCCGCAGTGAAACAAACCGATAGGATCCGCCTCATGCGCCGTTCCAAAATCGTCTGCACGCTGGGCCCCGCCGTCGACTCGTATGAGCAGCTGAAGGCTCTCATCGAGGCCGGTATGAACGTGGCCCGATTCAACATGAGCCACGGGACCCAGGCAGAGCACCAGGAGCGGTACGACCGTCTCCGCAGGGCGGTGGCGGACACCGGCCGCGCCGTGGGCGTGCTCGCCGACCTCCAGGGCCCCAAGATCCGTCTGGAGACCTTCGCGGAGGGTCCCGTCGAGCTGGTGCGCGGTGACGAGTTCACCATCACCGTCGAGGACGTCCCCGGGGACAAGTCCATCTGCGGCACCACCTACAAGGGCCTGCCCGGCGACGTGTCCAAGGGCGACCAGGTCCTGATCAACGACGGCAACGTCGAGCTCCGCGTCGTCGAGGTCGAGGGCCCGCGGGTGAAGACGATCGTCGTCGAGGGCGGTGTCATCTCCGACCACAAGGGCATCAACCTGCCCGGCGCGGCGGTGAACGTCCCGGCCCTGTCCGAGAAGGACGTCGAGGACCTCCGCTTCGCCCTCCGGATGGGCTGCGACATGGTCGCCCTCTCCTTCGTCCGCGACGCCAACGACGTCAAGGACGTCCACAAGGTGATGGACGAGGAGGGCCGCCGGGTCCCCGTCATCGCCAAGGTGGAGAAGCCGCAGGCCGTCGAGAACATGGTGGACGTCGTCGCCGCCTTCGACGCGGTCATGGTGGCCCGCGGCGACCTCGCCGTGGAGTACCCGCTGGAGAAGGTCCCGATGGTGCAGAAGCGCCTCGTGGAGATGTGCCGCCGCAACGCCAAGCCGGTCATCGTCGCCACCCAGATGATGGAGTCGATGATCACCAACTCCCGCCCCACGCGCGCCGAGGCCTCCGACGTGGCCAACGCGATCCTGGACGGCGCGGACGCGGTCATGCTCTCGGCGGAGTCCTCCGTCGGCGCGTACCCGATCGAGACCGTGAAGACGATGTCGAAGATCGTCGTCGCGGCCGAGGAGGAGCTGCTCTCCAAGGGCCTGCAGCCGCTCGTGCCCGGCAAGAAGCCGCGTACGCAGGGCGGCTCGGTCGCCCGTGCGGCCTGCGAGATCGCGGACTTCCTGGGTGGCCAGGCGCTGATCGCCTTCACGCAGTCCGGCGACACCGCCCGCCGCCTCTCGCGCTACCGCGCGACGCAGCCGATCCTGGCCTTCACGACGGAGGAGTCGACCCGCAACCAGCTCACCCTGAGCTGGGGCGTGGAGCCCTTCCTCGCGCCGTTCGTGCAGACCACCGACGCGATGGTCGAGCTGGTCGACGCGGAGCTGCTGAAGCTCCAGCGCTACAACGAGGGCGACACGATGGTCATCACCGCCGGCTCGCCTCCCGGCGTCCCCGGCAGCACGAACATGGTCCGGGTGCACCACCTGGGCGGCGGAGAGCGCGACTGACGCGCTCCGCACGCGGCATGACGAGGGCCCCCGTCCGGATCGGACGGGGGCCCTCGTCGTGTGCGGCCACCGGAGCGGCCGGTCAGCTCGGTTCGACCGTGTTGCGCAGGCCGGGCACCTTGAGGGTGCCGCCGAACTGGCCCGCCTGGATGACCTCCACGTCGCTGAAGAAGGCGAACGGGACGTCGAGCGGCGGCGGGGTCTGCGGGTTGAAGGTGATCGGGATGAGACCGAAGAGGTTGCCCTTCAGCTGCTCCGTGTACATGGTCACCGTGCCGTTGCGGATGGTCGACGTCGAGCCCTTGTCGGAGCGGACGTGACCGGTGCGGCCCTGCGAGTGCACCGTGAACTGGTGCAGGTCCTTGATGTCGACCTCGCTCGCGGTGAACTTCAGCACCTTCTTGATCTTGCCGCTGCCCGTCTTGACCTCGACGATGCCGTGGTACTTGAGGCCCTTCAGCGTGAGCAGCGAGCTCTCCAGCTTCCACGGCTCGTCCGGGAGCAGCGGGATGCCCTGCTCCAGGTCGGCCGCCGCGAGCGCCGCGGGGTCGGGCTCGGGGCACGGGAAGCGCGGCTTGGCGCCCTCGGGTATGTCCTCGTCCTTCTTGGCGTCGAGGCCCTTGGCGTCCTCGGGCAGCTCCTCGACCTTGGCACCCGCCTTGTCGGCGGCGTCCTTGATCGCGTCCTTGGCCTTGTCGGCCGGGGTCTGCGTCTTGGGTGCCGTGCCCGTCTCGGGAGCCTTCGTCGGAGCCGTCGTGGGGGCCGTCGTCGGCTCGGGAGCCTCGGTGGTGGCCGTCGGGGACGGCGTGCTCGTCGGCGTGGCGTCGGGGCCGTCGAAGAGGTCCTTGAGCTTGTCGCCGAGGCCCAGCGGGTCGAGCGGGTTGACGCTCTTCGTCGGGGTCGGCGTCGGAGCGGGCGCCTGCTGTGCGGCGGGCCGCTGCTCCGTGACGGCCTTCGCGCTCTCGTCGGCCGAGGGGGTGGCGCCGGGTGCCGGCGTCTCCTTCTCCTCGGTGGCCTCCGGGGCGGGCTTCTCCGTCGCGGACGCGCTGGCGGTCGGCGTGGGCGTCTCGGCGGGCTTCGTCGTCTCCTCGGCCGCCGGCTCGTCCGAGCGGGTCACGCACGGACCGGGAGCGAACGGGATGTCCTTCTCGTCGGCGAGGGCGAGCCGGGGCGTCAGCCCCATGCCGACGAGCACCGCGGTCGGCATGGCCGCCAGGGCCATCGCCTTGCCCGCCGGTACCTGGATTCTGTTCAGCAGTGACTTGCGCGGGGCCGCGTGCCGCGGACCCCTGCTGGCCAGAGTGGCGCTGTCCCCAGTCGTCGCCGACTGCGACGACTGTGTTTCGTCACCCCGCACTGTTCCTCCCGCCGTTGGCGTCGATCGTCGTTTCGGTCGGCTGCGCACCGGGACCCGCCGAGAGGCCCGGCTCCTGACCGGCGCGCTGCTCCGGAACCGGCACCGGCACGACGGCGTCGAAGCCTTCGTCACCCTCCGGACCCTGCTGCGGACCGTCGTACCCGTACTCGCCCGGGACTTCCTCGTCCTCGGTCTGCTCGGTCTCCTCCACCGGGGCGCCCGGCGCCCAGGCGACCGAGAGGCAGCCGCCGACCATGGAGAAGAGGAAGCCGAAGACGAGACCGCCGAAGTTCGACACCGGGATGGAGACGAGCGCCAGCACGATCGCGGCCACACCCGCGAACACCCGGACGATCGGCTGGAACCACATGGTGAGGCCGAGCGTCACCAGCAGTACGCCGATGATCAGCGCGCCGGCGCCGGCCGTGGTCGCCATGGCGATCGTCATGTTGCCGAGCCGCATGTCGGCGTACGGAAGGTACGCGATCGGCACGCCGCCCAGCATGGTGAACAGACCGGCCCAGAACGGCCGGGTACCCCGCCAGGTGCGGAAGCGGTGTTCGTTCGGGACTCCGCGGGAAGCAGTGGACTCGGCGCTCATGGAAAACAGCTCCCTGGAAGCGGTGTTGCTGAGAAAAGTCGAGAAAGTGGCGCTATGGCCGGGAACGGGCGCGGGCCGTACGGAACGAACGACGGCCCACGCCCGCCGAGCTGGGTGCTCGCCGAGTGATTACTCGGAGAAGCACTCCTTGGTGCCCTTGTGCAGCGACAGCTTCAGGTCGGGAAGCTTGAAGGTGCCGGCGGTGGTCGCCCAGGCCTTCTGCTCCACGTTCTTCAGCGTCGCCGTCTCGGCACGCTGCGAGAAGCCGTACGGGTTCGCCTGGGTGCCCGGCTGGATGCCCGGCTTGCCCTGCGACTTCGGCAGGGAGCCCGCCGCAACACCGATGTCGATGTTGCCGAACTCCGCGTCCGCCTTCAGCGAGGAGACATCGAGGTAGATGTCCTTCGCGTAGACGGGCTCGCCGTTGTCCGTACCGGCGCGCAGCTCCAGCGAGACGTTGCCGATGAACGGAACCTTCGGCGTCACGACGGACTGGCACATGTTGGTGATCCACGCCTCGGAGAAGCCCGAGACGCCGACCGGCTCCGCGAACGGCTTGCCCTCGAGGTCCTTGCCGGACGCGAGGCTGCCGTACTGCACGAAGTCCTTGCCGACAAGGCTGTCGGCCTTAACCTTGAACTCCTGGCCGGAGATGCTGAAGGACGCGGCCAGCGCGCCCTGAGCCAGGCCGACACCGATCGCGGCCGTCGCGGCCACACTCGGCACCATGACGACGGCGAACCGCTTCCATCTGGTCCCGCCACGAACCTGGGACTTCATGAGAATTCCTCCTTCTCGGACGTACATCTCCGGATGGGCCCAGGGCCCGTCCTGGGATGGGAGAAGTGCTACGTCCTCGGGAAGAAGCGCCGGAACAACGGCCGCTGTGCGTCCGCTTCACCGGCGATCACCCCCGAGCGACAACCACTGGCCACGCCTTGCGCGCAACCTGCTTGGACAGGCCCTGCCGGTGAGAGCAGGAACCCCCCTGTCCACGGCCGGCGCCACTGTCGCCGGCCCGCTCGGTGGGGACCCTCGCCGCTCACCCGGATGGTTGCCGGGCTTGGTGCGGTGGAGGACCGAGCGTCGCCGATCGTGGTCCATTACGGGCCGGGGCACAAGGGGGTTCGTTACTCGCTAGTAACGGCTGGATAACCACGCCACGACAGGGCGATGTCGGGCGGCCACACAGGGTGGAGCCTTGGCCCGAGACATAGAAGGAGGATGCCGGTGAAATACGGACAGAAATCCGGGTTCGATTTACTGCAAGTAACAGCGGCCGCGATTACCAAGTTTTGGTAAAGCGCGGCCGCGTTGTGTCACTGTGTCGCCAAATCGGCACCGTCCCGGGTGGGACGGACGGGGTCAGAACAGCACGCGCGCGAGCGCCTGACGGGCCGTCGTGACCCGCGGGTCGTCCGGACCGATGACCTCGAAGAGTTCCAGCAGACGCAGGCGCGCCGCGTCCCGGTCCTCACCGGCGGTACGGCGCACGGCGTCCACAAGACGGCTGAAAGCGTCCTCGACATGACCGCCCACCAGATCCAGGTCGGCGGCGGCGATCTGCGCGGCGACGTCGGCCGGCCGGTCCGCCGCCTCCTTGCGCACCAGCTGCGGGTCCAGGTCCTGTACCCGGGCGAGCAACTCGGCCTGGGCCAGACCCAGCTTGGCCTCGGGGTGGGCGGGGTCGTCGGCGAGCACGTTCTTGTACGCCTGCACGGCACCCGCGAGATCGCCGGCGTCGAGCGCGGACATGGCCGCCTCGAGCAGGGCGTCGTACGGGCCGGCCGGCACCGGCGCCTCGTCGGCGAGGCCCTCGGCGGAGGAGTCGACGGCGATTCCGGTCAGACCGAAGCGCTCCTCGCCGACCTGGATCAGCTGGTCGAGGGTCTGCCGGATCTGGGCCTCGGGCGCCGCGCCCTGGAAGAGCGGCAGGGCCTGGCCCGCCACGACCGCGAAAACGGCCGGAATTCCCTGGATGCCGAACTGCTGCATCAGCATCTGGTTGGCGTCGACGTCGACCTTGGCCAGCAGGAAGCGGCCGTTGTACTCGACGGCGAGACGCTCCAGGAGGGGGCCGAGCTGCTTGCACGGCTCGCACCACTCGGCCCAGAAGTCGATGACGACCGGAACCTCGGCGGAGCGCTGCAGGACGTCGCGCTCGAAGCCTGCCTCGTCGACGTCGATCACCAGGGCGGAAGGGGCGACGGCAGGGGTGCCGCCGTGCCGGGCGGCCTCGGCGCGCGCCTGCTCCGCCTTGACCTTGGCCTCTCCGGCCGCCTTCACCGCGGCGAGGTCGACGACGCCGCTCATGGACATGTTTCTGGGCTGCATGAGTACATCCTCCCCCTTCCGCGCGCGTTACCGGTAAGCCATGGCTGAACCGTGCCGCCCGCAGGCCTCCCGCCGGTGTGCGAGACGTACGGACGAACACGGTTCTCGTCAGGTTGCACCGGGTCCCCACCCAGTGCGTGTGGTTGTCGCTGGGGCCGCTCAGGCCTTTCGCTACAGGTCGTAGCGTAACTGTGCGGGGCACCGCGCGGCAAAAAGGCCGGGCGGTTCCCGGCGGTGAACTGCCTCACATCACGCACCTCTGGCGCAATACCTACCGGCGGGTATGGTCGCCTCCATGTGCAGCCGTACCCGCTCCCGCACCACCGGCCGCCCCGGCCGCCCCCGTTCGGTCGAGGCCGATGCCGCGATCCTGGAGGCGACCCGCGCGGCCCTGGTCGACCTGGGCTGGTCCAAGCTCACGATGGGCGACGTGGCGACGCGGGCGGGGGTCGCCAAGACCACGCTGTACCGCCGCTGGGGCAACAAGAACGAGCTGGTGGTGGACGCCGTCGCGGTGCTCTTCGACGAGCTCGAACTGCCCGACCTCGGCAGCCTGCAGGCGGACATCGAGAACGTGGTGCTGCAGTTCGCCGAGCTGCTCCAGCGGCCGGAGACCAAGACGGCCCTGATGGCGGTGGTGGCCGAGTCCACCCGGGACGCACCGCTGCGCGAGCGGATCCGCACCTCGATCGTCGACCGGCAGAAGCGGCTGGTACTGGAGGGGCGCCAACGGGCCCAGGCCCGGGGCGAGCTGCCCACCGACCGGGACCCCGCCACGATCGACGCCACGGACGACCTGATCTTCGACGTGATCGCCGGCGCGGTGGTCCACCGGGCCCTCGTGAGCGCCGAACCGGTCGACGAACAGTGGGTCCAGCGGCTGTGCGCGCTGCTCGTGGGCGGCCTCGGCGCGGCGGCCGCGCAGGGCTGAACGCGCCCCGGAAGGGCCGCGTATCCCCCGGTCGCGGGCAGAGCGGCACCCGGGCCGCCTCCTGGAAGATCGTCCGGACAGCGCCTATCGTCGCGGCGGTGACGACACCTTTGAACAGCGCCGTACGCGCGCTTCTGGACGACACCCATCCGGCGGTCCTGGCCACCGTCCACCCCGACGGCTCCCCGCAGACCTCGGTGGTCTGGGTGGCCCGCGACGGCGACGACCTGCTCGTCTCCACCCAGGACGGCCGCCGCAAGGTCCGCAACATCCAGGCCGATCCGCGCGTGAGCCTGACCGTGTACGACCGCCGGGACCCGCTGCACTACGCCGAGATACGGGGCACGGCCACGGTCACCGAGGACGCCGGCCGGGCGCTCGCGGTGGCGCTCGCCGAGCACTACGAGGGGCCGGGCGCGGGTCAGGAGTACCTCGAACTGCCCTCCGAGGTGGTGCGCGTGGCCGTCCGGATCACCCCGCAGCGGGTGCTGGGCACGGCGGCGAAGCAGCCGTGACGACCGGAGGGGGCGGCAGCCGCCGCCCCCTCCGTCGCCACACGCCCTAGAAGCCCGGCGGCTCCGTGTAGATGCCCCACTCGTCGCGGAGCACGTCGCAGATCTCGCCGAGCGTGGCCTCCGCGCGGACCGCGTCGAGCATGGGGCCGATCATGTTCGAACCGTCCCGGGCGGCCGCCAGCATCGCGTCGAGCGCGGCGCGGACGCGGGCGTCGTCGCGCCGGTCCTTGCGCTCGCCCAGGATCCGGACCTGCTCCCACTCGACCTCGTGGCTGACCCGCAGGATCTCCAGGTCGCCGGTGACCGAGCCGTGGTGCACGTTGACGCCGACGACCCGCTTGTCGCCCTTCTCCAGGGACTGCTGGTACCGGAAGGCGGACTCGGCGATCTCGCCGGTGAACCAGCCGTCCTCGATGCCGCGCAGGATGCCCGAGGTGATCGGACCGATCGGGTGCTGCCCGTCCGGGTGGGCGCGCCGGCCGCGCTCCTTGATCTGGTCGAAGATCTTCTCGGCGTCGGCCTCGATGCGGTCGGTGAGCTGCTCGACGTACCAGGAGCCGCCCAGCGGGTCGGCCACGTTGGCCACACCCGTCTCCTCCATCAGCACCTGCTGGGTGCGCAGCGCGATCTCGGCGGCCTGCGCGCTGGGGAGCGCCAGGGTCTCGTCGAGGGCGTTGGTGTGCAGCGAGTTCGTGCCGCCGAGGACCGCGGAGAGGGCCTCCACGGCCGTGCGCACGACGTTGTTGTACGGCTGCTGGGCGGTGAGGGACACACCGGCGGTCTGGGTGTGGAAGCGGAGCCACTGGGCCTTGTCGGTCCTGGCCCCGTAGACCTCCTTCATCCAGCGGGCCCAGATCCGGCGGGCGGCGCGGAACTTGGCGATCTCCTCGAAGAAGTCGAGGTGCGCGTCGAAGAAGAAGGAGAGACCGGGCGCGAAGACGTCGACGTCCAGGCCGCGCGAGAGACCGAGCTCCACGTAGCCGAAGCCGTCGGCGAGGGTGTAGGCGAGCTCCTGCGCGGCCGTCGCCCCGGCCTCGCGGATGTGGTAGCCGGAGACCGAGAGCGGCTTGTACGCGGGGATGCCCTGCGCGCAGTGCTCCATCAGGTCGCCGATCAGGCGCAGGTGCGGCTCGGGCTGGAAGAGCCACTCCTTCTGCGCGATGTACTCCTTGAAGATGTCGGTCTGGAGCGTGCCGTTCAGCACGGCCGGGTCGACACCCTGGCGCTCGGCGGCGACCAGGTACATGCAGAAGACGGGCACGGCGGGGCCCGAGATCGTCATGGAGGTGGTCACGTCGCCGAGCGGGATGTCCTTGAACAGGACCTCCATGTCGGCGGCGGAGTCGATGGCGACGCCGCAGTGGCCGACCTCGCCGAGCGAGCGCGGGTCGTCCGAGTCGCGGCCCATCAGGGTCGGCATGTCGAAGGCGACCGAGAGCCCGCCGCCGCCGGCGGCCAGGATCATCTTGTACCGCTCGTTGGTCTGCTCGGCGTTGCCGAAGCCGGCGAACTGGCGGATGGTCCAGGTCCGGCCGCGGTACCCGGTGGGGTGCAGACCCCGGGTGAAGGGGTACTCGCCCGGCCAGCCGATGCGCTCGAACCCCTCGTAGGCGTCCCCCGGCCGGGGCCCGTAGACCGGCTCGACCGGGTCACCGGAGAGCGTGGTGAAGTCGGCGTCGCGCTTGTGGGCCTTGTCGTAACGGGCCTGCCAGCGTCGGCGGCCTTCCTCGATCGCGTCAGCGTCCATACCGTCGAATTTACTAGGACGTCCTAGTAAATGTCGACGGCAAACCTCCGCACATGGGTACGGAGGTGGGCGATCAGGCCTTGACCGGCTCCGGCTGCGCGCCGCTGACCAGCGGAAGCGTGTCGCGGACGACCTTGCGCTCGACGAAGAAGGCGGCGAAGGGGATCGTGCCCGACAGCAGGACCCAGAGCAGCCGGCCGAACGGCCACTTCGCCTTGGAGCCCAGGTCGAAGGCGAAGATCAGGTAGATGATGTAGAGGACGCCGTGGGCCTGGGAGACCGCGAAGGTCACGTCCTCGCCCGTCTCGAACCCGTACTTGAAGACCATGCAGGTGCACAGCACGAGCAGCATGACGGCGGTCACGTACGCCATGACGCGGTAGCGGGTCAGCACGCTGGATTTCATGCCGTCGAGCGTAACGGCACGTTCCGGGCGATCTTCGCGCGGGTCAGCTCTCGTCGAAGTCGTGCGCGTTCACGCGCAGGGGGCGCAGCATCGCGAAGATCTCGGCGCACTCCTCGGCGTCGTAGACCCCGAGCCCGAAGTCCATCCCCATCAGGTCGCGGGTGGCCGCCTCGACCACCTCGCGACCCTTGTCCGTGATGGAGGCGAGGGTGCCGCGGCCGTCGTTGGGATTGGGCCGCTTGTCGACCAGACCGGACCGCACGAGCCGGTCCACGGTGTTCGTCACCGAGGTGGGGTGGACCATGAGCCGCTCGCCGATCTTGGACATCGGCAGCTCGCCGGCCTTGGAGAAGGTGAGGAGCACCAGGGCCTCGTAGCGCGCGAAGGTCAGTCCGTACGGCTTGACGACCGCGTCGACCTCGGCGAGGAGGATCTGGTGGGCCCGCATGATCGAGGTGATCGCGGCCATCGAGGGGACCGGACCCCAGCGCTTCTGCCAGAGTTCGTCGGCGCGGGCGATGGGGTCGAACGGGAGACTGAGCGGCTTCGGCACGCGTCGACCTTACCCACTGGTCACATGCTGGTCAGCCCCGTCTCGCACTTCGGTCGTCCCGGCCTCGGTCGCCCGCACCTCGGCGACGACCCAGAGGACGGCGAGCGTGCCGAGCACGCCGGCGCCGGCGACCACGAGGTGGACGGCGGCGAACTCCGCGGCGAGGCCGGCCGCGGCCATCCCCACGCCCTGGACCGTCATCATGCCCGCGGTCATCAGCGTCATGGCCCGGCCCCGCTGCTGCTCGGGGACGGCGGCGACGAACCAGGCGTCGAGCCCCAGGGTGTACGCGCCGGTGGCGCCGGCCAGCAGCAGGGCCGCGGCGGCCAGGGCGACGCCCGGCCCGGTCGCGTAGAGGAGGAGGGGCAGGAGCCCGACGGCGGCGAGCGGGACGACGATCCGTGACCGGGTCCCAGGCGACAGCACGGAGCCGGCGAGCAGCTCGCCCGCGATGGTGCCGACCGGAAGGGCGCACATCAGCAGGCCGAGGGCGGCGGTGGAGACGCCGATCTCGTCGGCGTAGGGGGCGGCGAGCGCCTCGGGGGTGACCGCGAAGAGCGGCGGGATCCAGAACATCAGCATGAGGGCGCGGACCCGGCGGTCGCGCAGCACCGCGAACGTGCCGCCGAGCCCCTCGCGCACGCCGGGCGCCCGGGCGGGCCGCTTCCGGGTGCCGAAGCGCAGCAGCAGCGCGGAGACCAGGAAGGTGGCGGCGGTGATCGCGATGGCCCCGCGCGGCGGGACGAGGGTGAGGAGCACACCGCCGACGCCGAAGCCGGCGAGCAGGGCGCTCTGCGAGACGATCCGCAGCACGGACCGGCCCAGGACGAAGAGCTCGCCCCCGCCCAGGATGTCGGTGAGGGTCGCCATGCGGGTGCCGTTGAAGACGGGCGCGACGGCGGCGACGGCGCAGCGCAGCACGAGGAGTCCGGCGACGGGGGTCACGGGGGCGGCCATGAGCGCGACGCAGCCGGCGCACACGAGGTCGCAGACGACGAGGACCCTGCGGGGCGGGTGGCGGTCGGCGACGCCGGCGAGCAGGGTGCCGCCGAGGAGGTAGGGCAGGAAGCCGAGCGCGAAGGTGAGGGAGGACAGGAGCGGGGAGCGGGTGAGGTCGTAGACGAGGACGGTGAGCGCGATCTCGCTGATGACGACACCGAGGAGGGACAGCAGGTGGGCCACGAAGACGGTCCGGAACTCCCGTACGGCGAACACGGCCCGGTAGCCGCGCCGCCCGTCCTCCCCGCCGGGGCCCGTGGCCCGCTCCGGGTCGGGCGTGGGCGCCGGCTCCCGGGCGGGGGCGGGCGCGGGCGCGGCGGCGAGGGCGGGCGCGGGCCCGGCAGCCACGGCGCGGGCGGGGGCGGCGGCCACGGCGCCCGGCGCGGCCGCGGGGGCGGTCGCGGGCCCGGCCGCGCCCGGGTCGGCGAGGGCGGGCTCGGGCGTCCGCGGCGAGGGCCGGGTCGGGGGCTGGGACGTGTCGTCGGCGGGTCTCGGCATGCGGCGCAGACTGCCGGGCCCGGGACGGCGGACCTAGACTTTCGGCCCCAGCCGAATCTCCCGAGCCGGAGGACCCGTGCCCTACCACCTCCATTTCGGCGAGTCCGACCCGCTCCGGATCCGGTTCGCGATCTCGCCGCTCTGGGAGACGCACTCGGCCGTGCGGGTGCTCGCCCGGCCCCGGCAGCAGGGCTACCACCTGCCCTGGCTGCGGCGGATCCGCGGCGCTGCCGAGGGGCTCGACCTGCGGCCGCTGCACCTGCTGATGCCGCGGCGCGGCCACAGTCCCGACTTCCTCTATCCGCCCCCGCTGCGGGCGACCGCGTCCTTCGAGGACGAGATCGCGGCCGTCCGGGAGACCGATCCGGCCCTCGCCCTGGACGACTTCGAGCGGGCGCTCGCCGGCACCCCCGGGGCCGCGGACAGCGCCGAGGGCCGGCGCATGCTCGCCGACCCGGCCGGCGCCGTCCAGCGCCTCGCCGATCTGCTCCGGGTCGCCTGGGAGGTCCTGGTGGCCCCCGACTGGCCGCGGCTGCGCGCGCTGCTGGAGGCGGACGTCGCCTACCACTCGCGCCGACTGGCGGAGGGCGGTCTGGAACGGCTCCTGGGCGAACTGCACCCCGCGTTCGACTGGGCCGCCGAGCGGGCGACCCTCACCGTCGACTACCGCGGCGAACACGTCCGCGCCCTGGACGGCCAGGGGCTCGTCCTGCTGCCGTCGGTCTTCATCTGGCCCGACGTGGTGAGCGGCTTCGACCCGCCCTGGCAACCGACCGTCGCCTATCCGGTCCGCGGGATCGGCGGCCTGTGGACCGAGGCCCGCGAGCGGACGCCGGACAGTCTGGCCCGGCTGCTCGGACGGGCCCGCGCCGACGTGCTGTGCGCGCTCGACGAGCCGGCCGGCACGACCGCGCTGGCGCACCGGCTCGGGCTCGCCGCCTCCTCGGTGTCGGCCCATCTGGGGGTGCTGCGGGAGGCTGGCCTGCTGACCTCGCGCCGCCACGGCCACCAGGTGCTGTACGAGCGGACCCCGCTGGGGATCGCCCTGGCGGTGTCGCACCCCGACCCGATATGACCGTTGTGTCACGATGATCCGGCCCGTCTGACCCGTATCCCTGGGGGCCGGATGTCCCGCCGCACCACCACCGCCGCCGTCGCGGCCCCCGTGGCCCTCGCCCTGGCCTGCGCGCTCCTCGTCGCCGGCTGCGACACCGGCGGCCGGGGCCGGACACCGGCCGGTCCGCCCTCCCCCGGCGCGTCCGCCGCCCCCACCGGCGGCTCCCCCTTCTGGGTCGACCCCGACAGCGACGCGGCCCGGCAGGTCCGGGAGTACGAGGCGCAGGGCCGTGCCGAGGACGCCCGGATCCTGCGGCGGATCGCCGAGCGTCCGGTCGCCGAGTGGCCGGCCGGGGACGACCCCGCGCCGGACGTCGCCAAGGCGGTGCGCGGCGCCGCGGCCGACCGGCGGACCGTGGTGCTCGTGGCGTACAACATCCCGCACCGCGACTGCGGGATGTACTCGGCGGGCGGCGCTCCCGACGCCCGGGCCTACCGGTCTTGGCTGGACGCCTTCGCCGGCGCGGTCGGGGACGCGCCCGCGGTGGTCGTCCTGGAGCCGGACGCGGTCGCGCACATGGTGGACGGCTGCACCCCGGGGCAGTACCACGACGAGCGCTACCGGCTGCTCGCCGAGGCGATCGACCGGCTGAAGCGGCAGCCGCGCACCCGGGTCTACCTGGACGCCGGCAATCCGCGGTGGATCGACGACCCCGGCAAGCTGGTCGAACCCCTGCGGCGCGCGGGCATCGCACGCGCGGACGGCTTCTCGCTGAACGTCTCCAACTTCGAGACGAACGAGCGTGTGAAGGGATTCGGCGGGCGGTTGTCGGCGATGCTCGGCGGCGCCCACTTCACCATCGACACCAGCCGGAACGGCCACGGCCCGCTGCCGGGGAACCGGGAGGAGGCCTGGTGCAATCCGCCGGGCCGGGCGCTGGGCGTGCCGCCGACCGACGACACCGGGGACGAGCGGGTCGACGCGTACCTCTGGATCAAGCGGCCCGGCGACTCGGACGGCACGTGCCGGGGCGGGCCGGCCGCCGGCACCTGGTGGCCGGACTACGCCCTGGGCCTGGCCAGGAGGGCCAGGGCCTGAACCCCCGGACGACGGGCCGTCAGCCGACCTGCACCCACTTCGCCTCGGACGGGGTGCCGTCCCCGTCGGTCACGAAGAGCATGTACCAGCCGGGCGGCACCAGCGTGCGGTCCTTCGGCACGTCCACCGTCACCGTGCCCGCGCCCTTCGTCAGGCCCAGCTCGACGGAGCGCTGTTCGACGTCCGTGGTGTGGGTGACCGCGCTCGGGCGCATCAGCCGGGCGGTGGCGATCCGGGCCGCGTCCGCCGTCCGGTAGGTGACCCGGCCGCTGCCGTCGACCTTCTCCGGTCCCTCCCCGAGGACGGGCCGGGTGGCGCCGGCCCGGTGCAGGGCGGGCGGGGTGAAGACCTCGATCCGCTGCTCGAAGGTGCCCAGCCTGGTGTTGTCCTTGTCGTCGAAGAGCGGGTCGGAACCGAAGGTGGCCACCCGCCCGTCGGGGAGCAGCAGCGCCTCGGAGTGGTAGTTGCGGCCGACGGTCGGCTCGGCCGCCTCGGTGAAGCCGTTGGTCCGCGGGTCGTAGAACTGCGCCTTGAGCACGTCGCTGCCGCCGCGGCCGCGGTACCGGCGGGAGCCGCCGGTGGTGAAGACGGTGTCGTCGGGCATGAGGACGCTGCTGAGGTAGCGGGTGCCCTGCGGCAGCGCCGGCCCGTCCCGGAACGACGGGGTGGCCAGGGAGAGGTCGACGATGGAGGTGCGGGCGGTGGACTTGGGGGACTCGCCGACCCCGCCGCCGCCGAGGACCATGAGCCGCTGCCGCTGGGCGGGCGGCAGGAGGACGGAGGAGGACGTCTCCAGCTGGTCGGGGTCCGTCAGCCCGCCGAGCCGGGTGAAGGTGTTCTTCTCCAGGTCCCACAGGCCCGGCGCGCGGCCCTTGTCGGCGGGTCCGTAGCCGGCGTTGGAGCCGGTGTAGAGGAGCTTGCCGCCCTTGGTGAGGAAGAGCGAGGGGTAGGTGGGGAAGTAGCGGGAGGGTCCCCGGGACCACTTCCGGGTCGCCGGGTCGTAAATCTCGTTGTCGCCGGGGACGACGTCGCCCACGTCGTTGAGGCCGGAGACGGCGAGGACCTTGCCGTCGTCGAGGGTGACCAGGGTGGGGTACCAGCGGGCGTCCTTCATCGGGGCGACGGGGACGTAGCGCTCGGCCCGGGGGTCGAACTCGTAGGCGCCCTTGATGCCCTGGAAGTCCTGTTTCTCGGTGGTGAGCCGCTGGGCGAGCCCGTAGACGTTGTCGGCGTCGGCGCCCTTGAGACCGACGATCTCGTACTGCGCGGCCTCGGTGGTGAGTGCCTGGGGGCCCTCCTCGCGCGCCTCGACGAAGACCCGTGCCTCGGCCGCGGTGACCTTGGTCTTCCAGGGCTTCATCTGACCGCTCCCGGTGTACGAGACCTCGAACTCGCGCTTGGCCCTGGGCACCGTGACGTCGAACCTGCTGACGTACTCGACACCCGAGGGAGAGCGGAAGACGGTGCCCTTCCTGAGGGTGACGGCCTTGTCCGGGCTCTCGTTCTTGACGCGCATCCCGCCGCCGGCCTTCCTGACCTCGCCGTCGAGGATCTCGTAGCGGGCGGTGCCGCCGGCGACCAGGAGCCGGCCGTCGGGGAGCTGGGCGTGGCCGGAGCAGAAGAAGTCCTCGGGGGTGGGGATCTTCTTGAAGGTGTTGCCCCGCGGGTCCCACAGCACGGTCTCGAAGGTGCCGGAGTCGAACTTCTTCTGGTCGTTGCCCGAGCCGGCGATGAGCAGCACCTTGCCGGTGCGCAGCAGCGCCGCGTGGATCGCGTTGACGCGGTACTCGGAGGGCACGTCGACCTGCTGCCAGGAGCCGTACTTCCGCTGGTACCCGGGCTGGGCGATCTTGTAGGTGTGGTACTTCGCCTCGACGAAGGAGACGGCGGCGGGGGCGTTCAGCGCCGCGAGGACCACGACGGCTCCCCCGCCGAAAAGGTTCTTCCTGAGCTTCTTCGACGGCTGTCGGACCATGTGTCAGCTTCCTCCGGTCGTCGTGGGCGCCGCCGTGGTCGGTCCGGCCGGGCCGGACGCGGCGGTCGTCGTCTTCGTCACCAGGACGGCGGGCGGGGGCGCCCCGGGCTCGGCGACGGCGGGGGCACCACCCGTCCGGGCGCCGCCGCGGACCCGGCCGCCGCGCAGGACGCTCCAGCCCCAGACGGCGAGCGGGCTGAGGGTGAGCGCCAGGGCGAGGACGGACCAGGTGCGCATGGCCGCGTGGGTGTGGTGGAAGTGGACGGAGGCGGCCAGGGAGACGACGAGGACGGCCGCCCAGGCGAGGTGGATCCGGAAGGTGAGGACACGGTCCGGGCTGGCCTCGCCGCCCTTGGGGGTGACGACGAACCGGCCGCGGGTGCGCAGCACCGCGGCGCCGAGGGACTTGAGGTAGACCGGGGCGGAGAGCGCCGACATCGCCATGCCGGCGAGCCCTCCGGATCCCTCGGGCTCGTGCGGCGAGACGTTGTGCCGCCGGTTCCAGAGGTACAGCCCGATCTGCAGGGCCACCGCGTCGCTGTAGATCATCAGCCAGACCGCGGAGGACACCTGCGTGCCGGACGCCCCGAACCAGAGGAACAGCACGCAGCTGAGGATGCCGAGGAGCCAGTTGACCGCCGTCATCGGGTAGTAGACGAGCATCAGGGTGTAGTTCAGGAAACGGCCGGGCGGGACCCTGAAGGGCGTCTTCCAGTACTGCTTGATCAGCGTCTCGTACGTGCCCCGGGACCAGCGCAGCTGCTGGGTGAAGAAGTCGGTCCAGGAGGCCGGACCCTCGCCGACGGCGAGGACGTCGGGGGTGTAGACGGACCGCCAGAAGTGACCGGTGCCGGGGTTCCTGCGCCGGTGCAGCTCGAAGCCGGTCGCCATGTCCTCGGTGATCGAGTCGTACAGGCCGCCGACCTGCTTCAGGGCGGACACCCGGACGACGTTGTTGGTGCCGACGAACATGGGCGCGTGGTAGCGGTTCCCGGCCCGCTGGATCAGGGCGTGGAAGAGGAACTGCTGGGACTCCGCCGCCTTGGTGACGGGCCCGGTGTAGTTGCCGTAGACCTGTGGTCCGACGACGAAGGCGACGTCCGGGTCGCGGAAGTAGCCGAGCATCCGCTCCAGGAGGTTCGGCAGGGGGACGTGGTCGGTGTCGACGGAGGCGAAGAACTCGTAGGCGTCGCCGTGCATCGCGAGCCAGGCGTTGTAGTTGCCGTGCTTGGTGCGGGCCTTGTGGACGCCCTCGGCGCGGTTCCACTCGGGTACTCCGCGCCGGGTGAAGTGCCGGACCCCGAGTTCGGCGCAGAGGGCCCTGGCACCCTCGTCGTCGCCCTCGTCGAGCAGCCAGACGTCCAGCGGCCCGTCGTGCCGCAGCCGCCTCGCGGCCGCGAGGGTCGCGCGGACCATGGCGAGCGGTTCCTTGCCCGGCACGTAGGTGGTGAGGAAGGCGACCCGGGTGCCCTGCTCGGGGTACACGGGTATGGGGTCGCGGGCGACCATGGTGGCGTGGGCGATCGAGGCGACGTTCACCAGCATGAAGAAGCAGATGAGGCCGATCGACACCAGCATCACCGTGTCCAGGTGGACGAGCAGGCTGTCGCCGTCCTCGCGGACGGTCCAGTGGCTGGGCCAGACGAGGTAGACGAGCAGGGTCGCGGAGAGCAGGGGCGCGAGGGCCATCAGCAGGACGGCTCGGATCCGGTGCGGCTCCTTCGCCAGCAGGCTGCGGTACCTCACCCGGTACGCCGTCGTCTCCGGCTCCGTGAGGGGACCGGCGATTCGGCTGTAGGTCTCGTAGTCGTAGCCTTCCGGCCGCACGGTGCCTCCAGCTGCCGTCGAACAGGTCGATGTCCCCACGAAAGGGGACGACCGTCGCCGACGCGACCGGAATTCGTCCGAGCGAGCGTTTTCGCGGTGCGTGGTGCCGTTGGGCCGATTCAGCGACGCCCGTCGCGCCGCAGCCGGTGCCGGACGGCTCGCTGGGCGAGCGGGCCGAGTTCCTCCAGGGCGGCGGCGATCGAGGCCAGCTGCTCCAGGGAGGCGAGCACCTGCTCCGCTCCGTCCGGGTCCACACCCTCGTACAGTTCGAGCCCCACGAAGGCCGCGGCGCAGGTACGGGCGAGCCCGGCGGGGTCGGTGAGCTCGCCCAGCGGGTTGCCGGCCAGCACCCGGGTGAGAACGGCTTCGAGCTCCTCGATCCAGAGGTCGAGACCGGCCGCGGTGGCCGGCGCCAGGCGGGGCTGGGTCTGCGCTCCGGCAAGCAGCTGGGCCAGTACGGCGACATGGCCGCCGGCCCGCTCCTCGGCGTGCATCTCCCGGCCGAACTGGAGCAGTTCGGCGAAGGTTCCGATCGCGGCGAGCCGCTCGCGGTAGCGGGTCACGCGCTGCTCCGCGCCGTGCCGGCAGGCGGCGGCGAGGAGCTCGTCCATGGAGCCGAAATGGTAGAAGACCAGGGCCTGGTTGACCCCGGCGGCGGCGGCGACGGAGCGGGCCGAGGTCTTGGCGATGCCCTGTTCGGTGAGGGTGCGCAGGGCGCCTCCGAGGAGCTTCTCCCGGGTCTCGCGGCCGCGCGCGTCCTTGGGGGTGCCCGGGGAGGCGCTCCGGCGCGCGTCGCCCGCCCTGCCCGCGTTCTCGGGGTCTGCGGTCACGCGGGTCCCTCCTCCCGTACGGAGCCCGGCGCCGGGCTCTATCACGTCCGCCCCGCGGGCGCAGCCGGCCGGCGGGCCGGTCGGGCCTCCGCACTCCGTACGCCTGACGGCCAGTCGGTCGACGGGGGCGCGGAGGAACGGGCCGGGCGGACGGATGCCGGTCGCCGTCGGCCCGGTGGCGCTCCCCCGCGGAGACACCGGTGCCGACGACGGCCGAAATCATTGAGCGACCGCTCAAAAAGAAGGTAGCTCACTTTGAGCGGTCGCTCAAACAAGGGCCACGGAGAGAGCCCCCGACCCGTGGACGGGCGGGGGCTCGGTGACGTGCCGGCGGCGCGTCGGGGCGAAGGGGCGGAGGTCAGGCCTCCAGGTGGCGCTCCACCGTGGCGACCTTCGCGGTCAGACCGTCCGTGACGCCCGGGCGGATGTCGGCCTTGAGCACCAGGGAGACCCGCGGGGCGCGCTCCTCGACGGCGGCGACGGCCCGCTTGACGACGGCCATGACCTCGTCCCACTCCCCCTCGACGGAGGTGAACATCGCGTCGGTGCGGTTCGGCAGGCCCGACTCGCGGACGACCCGGACGGCGTCGGCGACGTACTCGCCGACCTCCTCCCCGACGCCCAGCGGGGTGACCGAGAACGCGACGATCACGCGTTCACCGCCCCCTCGTGACGGGCGCGGGACGCGATGACCGCGTCCTCGGCCTCGCGCTTCAGCTTGCGCTCGGCGAAGAAGCCGCCGAAGGGCAGCACGGAGAGCAGGAAGTAGAGCGCCGCCGTCGTGAGGCCCCACTTGGTCCGGTTCCAGGCGTCCAGCCAGAAGAGCACGTAGAGGACGAAGAGGATGCCGTGGACCGCGCCCATCACCGGGACCGCGTTGAACTCCGTGGTGCGCTTGAGCACCGAGCAGACCAGCAGCAGGAGGAACGAGACGGCCTCCGGCGCGGAGACGAGTCGGAGACGGTGGAGGGACGAGGCGGTCTTGATGTCCACGGGGGTCACCTTTGGATCGGGATCGACGATCTTGTGAAGGGATGCACAAGCGCCCGCCCATTGTGGCACCCGACTTTGCCGGCTCTTTATCAGGGTCGGGATCCTCCGCAGGTCCCTGTTCGCCGCCGCACCCCGCCCCGTAATCTCCCTCCGTGGCAATGTTCCGACTCCAAGGCAGCAAAGTGCTCGCCGTCGACATGACCGGCGACGCCGTCAAGGCGAAGAACGGCTCGATGGTCGCGTACGACGGCCAGATGGCCTTCAAGAAGATGTCCGGCGGCGGCGAGGGCCTGCGCGGGATGGTCACCCGTCGCCTCACCGGCGAACAGATGGAAGTGATGGAGGTGAAGGGCCAGGGGACCTGCTGGTTCGCCGACCGCGCCTCCGAGATCAACCTGGTCTCCCTGCACGGCGACAAGCTCTTCGTCGAGGCGAGCAACCTGCTCTGCACCGACGCGGGCCTGCGCACCGGCACCACCTTCACCGGCCTGCGCGGGGGAGCGACCGGCAACGGGCTCTTCACGACGACCGTCGAGGGCACCGGCCAGGCCGCGATCATGTCCGACGGCCCGGCCGTGGTCCTGCGCGTCACCCCGCAGTACCCGCTCTCCGTCGACCCCGGCGCGTACATCGCCCACCAGGGCAACCTCCAGCAGCACTTCCAGTCCGGTGTGACCTTCCGCACCTTCCTGGGCGAGGGCGGCGGCGAGGCGTTCCAGATCCGCTTCGAGGGCGACGGGCTCGTCTACGTGCAGCCCAGCGAGCGGAACACGATCGGGGGTGACGTCTGATGCCGTTCCGCGAGATCAACTCGAAGATGGTCGAGGCCACGGTCGTACCGGGGCAGCGCATGTTCAGCCAGCGCGGCGCGATGCTCGCCTATCGAGGCGACGTCTCCTTCACCCCGAACATCTCCGGCGGCCAGGGCGGCGTCATGTCGATGATCGGCCGCCGAGTCGCCGGCGAGGCGACGCCGCTGATGACCGTCGAGGGCAGCGGCACGGTGATGTTCGGCCACGGCGGGCACCACATCCAGGTGATCCGGCTGACCGGCGACACCCTGTACGTGGAGGCCGACCGGCTGCTCGCCTTCGACGGCACCCTGGAGCAGGGCACGATGTTCATGGGCTCCCAGGGCGGGGTCATGGGCATGGTGCGCGGCCAGGTCACGGGCCAGGGGCTCTTCACCACCACGCTCAAGGGGCACGGCGCCGTCGCGGTGATGGCCCACGGCGGCGTCATCGAACTGCCCATCACGCCCGGCCGCGCCGTCCACGTGGACCCGCAGGCGTACGTCGCCCACCACGGCGACGTGCGCAACAAGCTCTCCACCGCGCTCGGCTGGCGCGACATGGTGGGACGCGGCTCCGGCGAGGCGTTCCAGCTGGAGCTCAGCGGCAACGGCTCCGTGTACGTCCAGGCCTCGGAGGAGAAGCTGTGAGCGCCCCCGTGATCCACGATCCGATGACCCTGCCGTCGGACGACAACGTCAACGCCTACACCTTCTGCGTGGAGCTCAAGGGCTCCCAGTGGTTCCTGCAGAAGGGGAAGATGATCGCCTACTACGGGCGGATCGACTTCAACGGCATCGGCCACGGCCGGCTGGACCGCCTGGTGCGGACGTCCTTCCACTCGCCGCTGCACGCGAGCGACTGGGTGGTCGCCGAGGGCAGCGGCAAGATGCTGCTCGCCGACCGGGCCTTCGACGTGAACTCGTACGACCTCGACGAGGGCAACCTGACGATCCGTTCGGGCAACCTCCTGGCCTACCAGCCGACGCTGGCCCTGAAGCAGTCGATCGTGCCGGGCTTCGTGACGCTGATCGGCACCGGCAAGTTCGTGGCGGCCTCCAACGGCCCGGTGGTCTTCATGGAGCCCCCGCTGCGGGTGGACCCGCAGGCGCTGGTCGGCTGGGCGGACTGCCCGTCCCCCTGCCACCACTACGACCACGGGTACATGACGGGCGTGATGGGCGGGGTACGGGCCCTGACGGGGCTGGGCGGGACCTCGGGCGAGGAGCACCAGTTCGAGTTCGTCGGAGCGGGTACGGTGCTGCTCCAGTCGACCGAGCTGCTGATGGCGGAGCGGGCGATCGGCGAGACGCCGGCCCAGGCGGGTGTTCCGGGCCACGGTCCGCACGGTTCCGGCCAGGGACCGCTCGGATCCGTACCGCGCCTTCCCGGGCAGCTGGGGGACCTCCAGCGCCGCTTCGGCCTCTGACCCTCCCCCCGCCTCCGGGCGGGGGAAACCCCGCTCACCCCGCCCGGAGCCCGGGCGGGGCCGCGGGTCGGGCGCGGCCCGCGGGCGGGTGGGCGACCGTCCGGGGCGGGTGCGAACCGGCCGGGTCTGATTCCGGCCCGGCCCGCCGCCGGGCCGCTCCCGGTCCGGCGAGTGAACGGTAGTCTGCGGAGTGTGACGCCCTCGAACGTCTGCACCCGTTTGCCGGGCTCCGGGTGCCCCGCGTCACAGTCCCCTACTTCGTCCAGTATTCAACTTCTTAGGTAGAATCCATATATGGAGACCGAGACGGCCACCCCCTGGCTCACCGACGCCGAGCAGTGCGCCTGGCGCACCTACCTGGACGTCAACAGAATGCTGACGTACCAGCTGGAGAAGGACCTCCAGCCCTTCGGCCTGACCATGAACGACTACGAGATCCTGGTGAACCTCTCGGAGTCCGACGACCGTCGTCTGCGCATGAGCGATCTGGCCGCGGCCACGCTGCAGTCCAAGAGCCGCCTCTCTCACCAGATCACCCGGATGGAGAACGCCGGCCTGGTCCGCCGCGAGAACTGCGAGTCGGACCGCCGCGGTCTGTACGCCGTCCTGACCGACCAGGGCATGGAGACGATGCGCAAGGTGGCACCCCACCACGTCGACTCGGTGCGCAGGCACTTCATCGACCAGCTCTCCCCCGAGGCGCTCGGCGACCTGCACGAGTCCCTCAAGCCGGTCGCGGAGCAGCTCCGGGGCCGACGCGGCAAGCCGTAGCGCGCACCGCCGGATTCCCCTCGGGGCCCGCACGGCCGCTGCCGGGCGGGTGCGGCGCAGACGGGCTCGAAAACGGGGTGACCCCCCGTGGGCGGCCTGAGGCGCCCCGAGAGCGCGGAGCGGCGCCGCGTACACCGAAGAGGGCCTCCCCGCGCGGGGAGGCCCTCTTCGGTCGTGTCAGTTGCCCGTCAGGCTCGCGATGAGCTCGTCGGAGGCCGCGTACGGGTCCAGCTCGCCGGCCACGATGCGCTCCGCCAGGGCGTCCAGGCGGCGGTCGCCGTGCAGGTCGCCGATCCGCTCGCGCAGCGCGGTGACCGCGATCGTCTCGACCTCGCGCGCCGAGCGGGCCCGGCGGCGGTCGGCGAGCACTCCGTGCTCCTCCATCCACGCGCGGTGCTTCTCCAGCGCCTCGACGACCTCGTCGATGCCCTCGCCCCGCGCCGCGACCGTCTTCACGATCGGCGGGCGCCAGTCGCCCGGGCCGCGCGCCTCGCCCAGCCCCAGCATGTGGTTCAGCTCGCGGGCCGTCGCGTCGGCGCCGTCCCGGTCCGCCTTGTTCACGACGTACAGGTCGCCGATCTCCAGGATGCCCGCCTTGGCGGCCTGGATCCCGTCGCCCATGCCGGGCGCCAGCAGCACCACGGAGGTGTCCGCCTGGGAGGCGATCTCCACCTCGGACTGGCCGACACCGACGGTCTCCACGAGGATCACGTCGCAGCCGGCGGCGTCCAGCACGCGGATCGCCTGCGGGGCCGACCACGCCAGACCGCCCAGGTGGCCACGCGTGGCCATGGAGCGGATGTACACGCCCGGGTCGGAGGCGTGCTCCGACATCCGGACGCGGTCGCCGAGCAGCGCGCCGCCGCTGAACGGCGACGACGGGTCGACGGCCAGGACGCCGACCCGCTTGCCGGCCCGCCGGTACGCGGCCACCAGCGCGGAGGTCGACGTGGACTTGCCCACGCCGGGCGAGCCCGTCAGGCCCACCACGTACGCACCGCCGGTCAGCGGCGCCAGCGCCGCCATGACCTCCCGCAGCTGCGGGGACGCCCCCTCCACGAGCGAGATCAGCCGGGCCACGGCCCGCGGCCTGCCCTCCCGCGCCTGGGCGACCAGTTCGGGGACGTCCACCATGTGCCGATGCTCCTTACTTGCCGGGACTGCGCCTAGTTGCGGACGTGGAGGATCAGCGCGTCGCCCTGACCGCCGCCGCCGCACAGCGCGGCCGCACCGGTGCCGCCGCCGCGCCGCTTGAGCTCCAGGGCCAGGTGCAGCACGACGCGGGCGCCGGACATGCCGATCGGGTGGCCCAGCGCGATCGCGCCACCGTTGACGTTCACCTTCTCGGAGGTGACGCCCAGGTCCTTCATCGACTGGTGGGCGACCGCCGCGAACGCCTCGTTGATCTCGATCAGGTCGAGGTCGTCGACGCTCAGGCCCTCCTTCGCGAGGGCGTGCAGGATCGCGTTGGACGGCTGCGACTGCAGCGAGTTGTCCGGGCCCGCCACGTTGCCGTGCGCGCCGATCTCGGCGATCCACTCCAGGCCCAGCTCCTCGGCCTTGGCCTTGCTCATCACGACGACGGCGGCGGCGCCGTCCGAGATCTGCGAGGAGGTGCCGGCGGTGATGGTGCCGTCCTTGGCGAACGCCGGGCGGAGCTTGCCGAGGGACTCGGCCGTGGTCTCGGCGCGGATGCCCTCGTCCTGGGAGAAGACGACCGGGTCGCCCTTGCGCTGCGGGATCTCGACCGGGGTGATCTCGGCCTCGAAGATGCCGTTCTTCTGCGCGGCGGCCGCGCGCTGGTGCGACAGCGCGGCGATCTCGTCCTGCTCCGCGCGCTGGATGCCCAGGCGGGTGTTGTGCTTCTCCGTGGACTCGCCCATGGCGATGTTCTCGAAGGCGTCGGTGAGGCCGTCGTACGCCATCGCGTCGAGCATCTCGATCGCGCCGTACTTGAAGCCCTCGCGGGACTTGGGCAGCAGGTGCGGGGCGTTGGTCATCGACTCCTGGCCACCGGCCACGACGACGTCGAACTCGCCGGCGCGGATGAGCTGGTCGGCCAGCGCGATCGCGTCCAGGCCGGACAGGCACACCTTGTTGACGGTGAGGGCCGGGACGTTCATCGGGATGCCGGCCTTGACGGCGGCCTGGCGGGCGGGGATCTGGCCGGCGCCCGCCTGGAGCACCTGGCCCATGATCACGTACTGCACCTGGTCGCCGCCGATGCCGGCGCGGTCGAGCGCCGCCTTGATGGCGAAGCCTCCCAGGTCGGCGCCGGAGAAGGACTTGAGCGAGCCGAGCAGTCGCCCCATGGGCGTGCGGGCGCCCGCGACGATCACTGAGGTGGTACCGGTCGTTCCAGACATGAGACACGGCCCCTTGGGATGAGGAGTGAACGAGGGTTTACCGCCAATGTACTGAGCGGTGCCGCGCGAGGTCACCGGCCCACCGGTGTGACGGCGCGCACGTTGCGTAACCACCTCCGTGGCGCTGCACTGGAGGAATGCTGACGCGAATCGACCACATCGGGATCGCCTGTTTCGACCTCGACAAGACCGTCGAGTTCTACCGTGCGACGTACGGTTTCGAGGTGTTCCACTCCGAGGTCAACGAGGAGCAGGGCGTCCGCGAGGCCATGCTCAAGATCAACGAGACCTCCGACGGCGGTGCCTCGTACCTCCAGCTCCTGGAGCCCACCCGCGAGGACTCCGCGGTGGGCAAGTGGCTGGCCAAGAACGGCGAGGGTGTCCACCACATCGCCTTCGGGACCGCGGACGTGGACGGCGACGCCGCCGACATCCGCTCCAAGGGCGTCCGGGTCCTCTACGACGAGCCCCGGATCGGCTCCATGGGCTCCCGCATCACCTTCCTCCACCCCAAGGACTGCCATGGTGTCCTGACCGAACTGGTCACCTCGGCGGAGCCGTCCGGCGACCACTCCTCGGCGGAGCACTGACCTCCGGATTCCCGGCCCGGTAGAGTGGGCGGCTCCGGGCCGGGGCCGGTCGGTGCCGCATGCCATGCGGCGTCGAAGTCGGGGTATCCGATCTGCCACCATTCCCGGGGGGCCCGTTCGCCGGGGAACGGTGCTCAGAGGAGTTGCGACCAGGGGACGGATGGGACCGCGCAGTGCGGGGCTACGAACGCCAGGAGAGCCACCGAGCTGAAGACGACCATCTTTCGCGGTTCGAAGCCGAGATGGACCGGCTGAAGACCGAGCGGGAGAAGGCAGTCCAGCACGCCGAGGACCTCGGTTACCAGGTCGAGGTCTTGCGTGCCAAGCTGCATGAAGCGCGCCGCACGATCGCCACCCGGCCCGCGTACGACAGCGCGGACATCGGCTACCAGGCCGAGCAGCTGCTGCGGAACGCGCAGATCCAGGCCGAGCAGCTGCGCCAGGACGCCGAGCGCGAGCTGCGCGACGCCCGCGCCCAGACCCAGCGGATCCTGCAGGAGCACGCCGAGCACCAGGCGCGCCTGCAGGCCGAGCTGCACGCCGAGGCCGTCCAGCGCCGGCAGCGGCTCGACCAGGAGCTGGCGGAGCGCCGCCAGACCGTCGAGGCGCACGTCAACGAGAACGTCGCCTGGGCCGAGCAGCTGCGCGCCCGGACCGAGTCCCAGGCCCGCCGCCTCCTGGAGGAGTCCCGCGCCGAGGCCGAGCAGTCGCTCGCCACCGCGCGCGCCGAGGCCACCCGGCTCGCCGAGGAGACCCGGCACCGGGTCGGTTCCGAGGCGGAGTCCGCCCGTGCCGAGGCCGAGGCGATCCTGCTCCGCGCCCGCCGGGACGCCGAACGGCTCCTGAACGCCGCCTCCACGCAGGCGCAGGAGGCCACCAGCCACGCCGAGCAGCTCCGGTCGGCCACCACCGCCGAGAGCGACCAGGCCCGCCAGCGGGCCACCGAGCTGTCCCGCGCCGCCGAGCAGCGGATGCAGGAGGCCGAGGAGAAGCTCCGCGAGGCCCGTGCGGAGGCCGAGAAGGCCCTCACCGAGGCCAGGGAGCAGGCGGCCAAGACGCTCTCCTCCGCCGAGTCGACGAACGAGCAGCGCACCCGCACCGCGAAGGCGGAGATCGCCCGGCTCGTCGGGGAGGCCACGAAGGAGGCCGAGACCCTCAAGGCCGAGGCCGAGGAGAAGCTCCGCGAGGCGACCGCCGCCTCCGAGAAGCTCGTCTCGGAGGCGGCCGAGAAGGCCCGTACGGTCGTCGCCGAGGACTCCGCCGCCGCGCTGGCCAAGGCCGCGCGGTCCGCCGAGGAGGTCCTCACCAAGGCGTCCGAGGACGCCCGCGAGACCACCCGCAAGGCGTCCGAGGAGGCCGAGCGGATCCGTCGCGAGGCCGAGAGCGAGGCCGACCGGCTGCGCAGCCAGGCCGAGGAGCAGGCCGGCGAGGTCCTGGGTTCGGCCAAGGACGACACCAAGGAGTACCGCGCCAAGACGGTCGAGCTGCAGGAGGAGGCGCGCCGGCTGCGCGGCGAGGCCGAGCAGCTGCGTGCCGAGGCGATCGCCGAGGGCGAGCGGATCCGCGGCGAGGCCCGGCGCGAGGCCGTCCAGCAGATCGAGGAGGCGGCCCGCCGGGCCGAGGAGCTGCTGACCAAGGCCCGCACGGACGCCGACGAGATGCGTGCCGGCGCGAGCGCCGAGGGCGACCGGGTCCGTGCCGAGGCCATGGAGCGCGCGCAGACGCTGCGCACCCAGGCCGAGGAGACCCTGGAGCGCACCCGCGCCGAGGCCGAGCGGATGCGGAACGAGGCCGAGGAGCAGGCCGAGAGCGTCAAGGAGGCCGCCGAGCGGGCCGCCACCGAGCTGCGCGAGGAGGCCGAGCGGGCCGTCGAGGCGCGGCACGCGGAGGCCGCCGACGAGCTGACCCGGCTGCACACCGAGGCGGCGTCGCGGGTCGAGAACGCCGAGCAGGCCCTCACCGACGCCCGCGCCGCGAGCGAGCGCATCCGGCGCGAGGCGTCCGAGGAGACGGAGCGGCTGCGCGCCGAGGCCGCCGAGCGGATCCGTACGCTCCAGGCGCAGGCCGAGCAGGAGGCCGAGCGGCTGCGCACGGAGGCCGCGTCGGACGCGTCCACCTCGCGCGCCGAGGCCGAGAACGCCGCGGTCCGGCTGCGGACCGAGGCGTCCGCGGAGGCCGAGCGGCTGAAGACGGAGGCCCAGGAGACCGCGGACCGGGTCCGCGCCGAGGCCGCGGCCGCCGCCGAGCGGGTGGGAACGGAGGCCGCCGAGGCGCTGGCCGCCGCGCAGGAGGAGGCCAACCGGCGCCGCCGGGAGGCCGACGAGACCCTGGACTCGGCCCGTTCCGAGGCCGGCCGGGAGCGCGAGAACGCCCGCGAGCAGTCCGAGGAGCTGCTCGCCTCCGCCCGCAAGCGGGTGGAGGAGGCGCAGGCCGAGGCGCAGCGTCTGGTCGAGGAGGCCGACAGGCGCGCGACCGAGATGGTGTCGGCGGCCGAGCAGACCGCGCAGCAGGTCCGGGACTCCGTCGCCGGGCTCCAGGAGCAGACCGAGGAGGAGGTCGCCGGCCTGCGCAGCGCCGCCGAGCACGCGGCGGAGCGCACCCGCACCGAGGCGCAGGAGGAGGCGGACCGGGTCCGCGCCGACGCGTACGAGGAGCGGGAGCGGGCGACCGAGGACGCCAACCGCATCCGCGCCGGGGTCCAGGAGGAGACCGCGGCCGCGAAGGCGCTGGCCGAGCGGACGGTCGCGGACGCGATCGCCGAGTCGGACCGGCTGCGCGCGGACACCGCCGAGTACGCCCAGCGGGTACGGACCGAGGCGTCGGACTCGCTGGCCGCGGCCGAGCAGGACGCGGCCCGCACCCGTGCGGACGCCCGCGAGGACGCCAACCGGATCCGGTCCGAGGCCGCGGCCCAGGCCGATCTCCTGGTCTCCGAGGCGACGGCCGAGGCCGACCGGATCACGGCCGAGGTCTCGGACCTGCTGACCGAGGCGGAGCAGGTCAAGGAGGACGGGGAGGCGCACGCCGAGGCGCTGCGCACCGCCGCCCTCAGCGACGCGGAGCAGGTCCTCGACGACGCCCGCAGGGCCGCCGACAAGCGCCGCACCGACGCCGCCGAACAGGCCGACCAGCTCATCGCCGAAGCCACCGCCGAGGCCGAGCGTCTCACCGCCGAGGCCGCCGAGCTGCTGGAGAGCACCGAGCAGGACGCGCTGCGGCTGCGGACCGAGGCGGAGCAGGTCAAGCGGGACGGGGAGGCGCACGCCGAGGCGCTGCGCACCGCCGCCCTCAGCGACGCCGAGCAGGTCCTCGACGACGCCCGCAAGGCCGCCGACAAGCGCCGCACCGACGCCGCCGAACAGGCCGACCAGCTCATCGCCGAAGCCACCGCCGAGGCCGAGCGGATCGCCGCCGAGGCGGCGCGCCAGGCCGACCGGACGCGTACCGAGGCGTCGGACGAGGCCGAGCGTCTGCGGGCCGAGGCCGCGGACAACGTGGGCCAGGCACAGCAGGCCGCCGAGCGGATCCGCGCCGAGGCCGAACGCATCCGCGAGGACGCCGAGGCGGCGGCGGAGCAGATGCGGGCGGACGCCCGGTCCGAGGCGGACCGGACGCTCGACGAGGCGCGCGAGGCCGGGGCCAGGCGCCGTGCCGACGCGGCCGAGCAGGCCGACCAGCTCATGGCGAAGGCCCAGGAGGAGGCGCTGCGCGCCGCCACCGAGGCGGAGTCGCAGGCGGACACGATGGTCGGCGCGGCCCGCAAGGAGGCCGAGCGGATCGTCGCCGAGGCGACGGTCGAGGGCAATTCGCTGGTGGAGAAGGCGCGTACGGACGCGGACGAGCTCCTGGTGGGAGCGCGCAGCGACGCGACGGCCATAAGGGAGCGGGCCGAGGAGCTGCGTGCCCGGCTCGAGGGCGAGATCGAGGAGCTGCACGAGCGGGCGCGGCGCGAGACCGCCGAACAGATGAAGACGGCCGGCGAGCGGGTCGACAAGCTGGTGAAGGCGGCGACGGAACAGCGGGCCGAGGCCGAGGCGAAGGCCAAGGAACTCGTGTCCGAGGCGAGTTCCGAGGCGGGCAAGGTGCGCATCGCCGCGGTCCGCAAGGCCGAGGCGCTGCTCAAGGAGGCGGAGCAGAAGAAGGCCACGCTCGTCGGTGAGGCGGAGAAGATCAAGGCGGACGCCGAGAGCGAGGCGGAGAAGATGATCTCCGAGGGCAAGCGCGATCTCGACGTCCTGGTGCGTCGCCGCGAGGACATCAACGCCGAGATCTCCCGTGTCCAGGACGTCCTCGAAGCGTTGGAGTCTTTCGAAGCACCTGGCGGAGCGAAGGACGGGGTGAAGGCGGGTGCGTCCGCGGGGGTTACACGTTCGAGTGGCAAGCCTTCCGAGGGCTAGCCACTCAAAAGGCTGGACATTCTCCAGATCAAACGGGCATCCGCTCGATGACACGCCGCTTCGGCGCCTAGGATTCCCTCTAACACCTCACCGGTCTCATTCGACAGGAACCCCATGAGCGACACTTCCTCCCCCTTCGGCTTCGAGCTCGTGCGGCGTGGTTACGACCGCGGTCAGGTGGATGACCGCATTACCAAGCTCGTCGCCGACCGTGACAGTGCTCTGGCCCGAATCACCTCGCTGGAAAAGCGCATCGAGGAGCTCCACCTCGAGACGCAGAACGCCCAGGCCCAGGTCACCGACGCCGAGCCGTCGTACGCCGGTCTCGGTGCGCGTGTCGAGAAGATCCTCCGCCTCGCCGAGGAGGAGGCGAAGGACCTGCGCGAGGAGGCCCGGCGCGCCGCCGAGCAGCACCGCGAGCTGGCCGAGTCGGCCGCCCAGCAGGTGCGCAACGACGCCGAGTCCTTCGCCGCGGAGCGCAAGTCCAAGGCCGAGGACGAGGGCGTTCGGATCGTCGAGAAGGCCCAGGGTGAGGCCAACTCGCTGCGCGCCGAGGCGCAGAAGGACGCGCAGTCCAAGCGCGAGGAGGCGGACGCCCTCTTCGAGGAGACCCGCGCCAAGGCCGCCCAGGCCGCCGCCGACTTCGAGACCAACCTGGCCAAGCGCCGCGAGCAGTCGGAGCGCGACCTGGCCTCGCGTCAGGCCAAGGCCGAGAAGCGCCTCGCGGAGATCGAGCACCGCGCCGAGCAGCTGCGGCTGGAGGCCGAGAAGCTGCGCACGGACGCGGAGCGCCGGGCCCGCCAGACGGTGGAGACCGCGCAGCGCCAGGCCGAGGACATCGTGGCCGACGCGAACGCCAAGGCCGACCGGATCCGTTCGGAATCGGAGCGCGAGCTGGCGGCGCTGACGAACCGTCGCGACTCGATCAACGCGCAGCTGACCAACGTCCGCGAGATGCTGGCCACCCTGACCGGTGCGGCCGTGGCCGCGGCGGGTTCCCCGATCGACGACGAGCCGGCCACCCGCGGTGTCCCGGCCCAGCAGACCCGGTAGCAGGCACGGCGAGTGAGCCGAAGGGGCTGAGGGGTCCCGGAGGCGAACCGGGCCTCCAAGAAGGTGCGAAAACCCTCCGTCATTCCGGTGGCGGAGGGTTTTTCGCGCCCGTAGGTTGGTACGCATGATCGAGCTCGAGGGCCTGACGAAACGGTTCGGAACGAAGACGGCGGTGGACCATCTCTCCTTCCAGGTCCGGCCTGGCGTGGTGACCGGCTTCCTGGGACCCAACGGTGCCGGCAAGTCGACCACCATGCGCATGATGCTGGACCTGGACAACCCGACCAGCGGATCGGTCCGGATCGACGGCAAGCACTACCGCGAGCTCCAGGAACCGCTGAAGTACATCGGGGCGCTGCTCGACGCGAAGGCGATGCACGGCGGCCGGTCGGCGTACAACAACCTGCTGTGCCTCGCGCAGTCCAACCGCATTCCGTCGAGCCGCGTCGGCGAGGTGCTCGACCTGGTCGGTCTGACGCAGGTCGCGAAGAAGAAGTCGAAGGGCTTCTCGCTCGGCATGGGGCAGCGGCTGGGAATCGCCTCGGCGCTTCTCGGTGATCCCGAGATCCTGATGTTCGACGAACCCGTCAATGGTCTGGACCCCGAGGGAATTCACTGGATCCGCAATCTGATGAAGGCGCTGGCCGCCGAAGGCCGGACGATCTTCGTTTCCAGCCATCTGATGAGTGAAATGGCCCTGACAGCCGATCATCTGATCGTGATCGGTCAGGGAAAGCTGCTGGCAGACACATCGATGGCCGATTTCATCCACCAGAATTCGCGCAGCTACGTACGCCTGCGCTCGCCGCAGCAGGAACAGCTCCGCGACGTCCTGCGGGCCAACGGTTTCACCGCCGTGGAGGCCGGCGGCGGCGCCCTCGAGGTGGACGGCGCGACGACGGAGAAGCTGGGTGAACTGGCCGCGGAGAACCGGCTCGTCCTGCACGAGCTGAGTGCCCAGCGCGCCTCCCTGGAGGAGGCGTTCATGCAGATGACGGCCGGCGCCGTGGAGTACCACGCGCACGGCACGGACGTACACGGCGCGGCCGCGCCCGACGCCGCCGGTCCCCGCTGGGGCGACACCACCAAGGGAGCCTGAACGATGGCAGCGGTATCCGCGGTCCTCCAGTCGGAGTGGACCAAGATCCGTACGGTCTCTTCGACGATCTGGACGCTGGCCAGCGCGCTGCTGGTGACCGTGGCGATGAGCGCGGCGCTGTGCGCCCTGCTGGCGTCCACCTTCGACGACCTCTCGGAGGCCGAGCAGGCCACCTTCGACCCGACCTTCGTCAGCTTCTCCGGACTGGTGCTCGGTCAGCTGGCGATGGTCGTCTTCGGTGTGCTGGTGGTCGGCACCGAGTACTCCTCGGGGATGATCCGCACCTCGCTGGCGGCCGTCCCGCAGCGCGCGACCTTCCTCTTCAGCAAGATCGCGGTGGCCGGCGCGCTGGCCCTGCTGGTCGGCATGGCCACCAGCTTCCTCTCCTTCTTCCTGGGCCAGGCGCTGCTCGGCGAGCACCGCACCACCATCGGCGCGGACAACGTGCTGCGGGCGGTGGTGGGCGGCGGCCTCTACATGGGGCTGATCGCACTGTTCTCGATGGGCGTGGCGGCGATGCTGCGCTCCTCGATGCTGTCGCTCGGCATCCTGGTGCCGTTCTTCTTCCTCGTCTCGCAGATCCTCTCCGCGGTCCCGAAGGCCAAGGAGGTCGCGCTCTACTTCCCGGACCAGGCCGGCTCGAAGATCATGCAGGTCGTGCCGGACGCGATGAACTCCGAGGAGGCCCCGTACGGCCCCTGGGGCGGACTGGGCATCATGCTGATCTGGGTGGCCGCGGCGCTGCTCGGCGGCTACCTCGTCCTGAAGAAGCGGGACGCCTGAGGGGACGGGGGGCTGGTAGCGGGGGCGCCTGGCAGCGGAGGGCTCGTGGGGTGCGGGTCTTGGGGTGGGCCGGTCTTGGGTGGCTTCTGGTGGTTGGCCGCCCTCTCTCCGAGTGTGGCGGGTTACGGCGCCGCTTCAAGGGCGCTCCTCGTTCCTCGTCGCGTCGCTGCGCGATGACCTTCGGCCACCCTTGACCCGTCGCCTCCACCCGCCTTTTCACACTCGGAGGGCGGCCCGGGGAAGGGGCATCCGCTCCGGGGCCCGGTGGGCCCCGGGCGCCGTCGGCGGCCATCGGCTTTCGGGGTGGCTTCTCGCACCCATTGAATGGGGCGGTCGGGCATGGCTTAGCGGGTGCTGCTCGATTCCTGGCTGGGATTCATGCCCCGCTGGTCACTCTCCGGTGGGGGTGAAGCCGGATCCGAGAGCCCTTGGAGAAGTCGACGCCTCAAGCCGGCAGCCATCGAGTCCGGTGTCGACCCTCGCCGGCGAGTAAGACTCCCGAATGACGCTAGCGCGTACATTACCTGCGGTAACCCGGACGGGATAAGGGACTTCACAGGCATATCGGACTCTCGGGCGGCTTAATGTACGCCGTAGCGTCATTGCACGGTCGATCCCGGGTCGGCGAGGGGGCTGGTGGGGCGGATGGGATCCGTACGGCCCGCCGCCCCGCGCGACCGGTACCCCCCGGCCCGAACTGGCGATGACGGCTCCGGATTCGGATTCACCCACCACCGGGAATGACCAGCGGGGCATGAATCCCAGCCAGGAATCGAGTGCCATCCGCTAAGCCCTGCTCAGCCGCCCCATTCAATGGATGCGGGAAGCCACCCCAAGGCCGACGGCCGCCGACGGCACCCGGGCCCCACCGGGCCCCGGAGCGGATGCCCCTCCCCGGGCCGCCCTCCGAGTGTGAAAAGGCAGCCGGGACCGGGCGGTCAAGGGTGGCCGCCAGGCCATCGCGCAGCGACGCGACGAGGAACGAGGAGCGCCCTTGAGGGCACGGACCCGGCTGCCACACTCGGAGAGAGGGCGGCCAACCACCAGAACAATCGGAGCCCATCGACCCCAGGACCCCAAAACCCGCACCCCCCAAGCCCCCTCCCCCGGAACCCCCTCCCCCGGGACCCCCTCCCCCTCCCCCCGCCGCCCTCATCCCGCCGCGGACGGATCGCGCGGCACCGGCACCGCGTCGGACCCAGGCAGGACGTCGGGGGGCGTGCCCTCGTCGGCGAGGACCTCGTCGAAGCCGTCCCATCCGCGCCAGTCCCACACGTCGACGGCCGGGTCCGCGTGGAGCGGAGTGAAGCGGCCGCGCTCGAAGTCGTCGCCGTCCAGGTCGAACCACCGCTCGTCGACGACCTCCGTGCCGAGGCCGACCGTCCGCGCGGTCAGCCGGACGAGGAGCTTCACCCCGACCGAGTCGCTCAGGTCCTTGCCCTGGATGTGCCGGAAGGGCAGGGCGTCCGCGGGCGCGTCCAGCGGGATCCACACGGTGAACGGCGCGCCCCGTTCGACCGCGAGCCAGGACCGTTCGTCGGCCGGCTCGCCCTTCTCGTCGAGGACCTTGAGCCACTTCTTGTAGATGACCAGGCTGCCGTCGTGCGGCGACCGCTCCAGGTAGCGCAGATGGGCGCGGGCGCGCAGGTCGACCACGGTGAGGTTGTCCAGGTAGTTGTAGAAGCGGACGGCGATGATGGCGTCGTCGCTGGCCGCGTGCTCCCGCGAGTAGCCGGGGAAGTCGGCGGCCCACGCGTGGGAGATGCTGGCCCTCCGGCGCCAGACGAACGGCCGCAGCGCGAAGAGCTTGATCATGACGACGCCGAGCACCACGGCCGGGGCGAGCGCGCCGGTCACCGAGGCGACCGAGGCCAGCACCTGGTGGGTCAGGTTCCCGTCTTGCGGGCTGAGGTTGTCCGTCCCGACGCAGGCGCGCAGCGCCTCCAGCGAGGTGCTGACCACCTTCTCGACGTCGCCGAACCGGTCGGCCAGCGGGACCGGCGACGACTCGGTGAGGGTCCAGACGACCGCGATGACCGTCGAGAGCGCCATCAGGGCGCCGAGGGTCATGGCCATCAGGACGTGAACCGCGCGCCCGGCGATCCACCACCGCACGGACGTACGACGTCTCGGATGCGGACGGGTACGCCGTCTCCAGTTTCGCGTGAACCGCAACTCCACTTCCCCCCAAGTGAATTGATACCGCTGGTCGCATTCTGCCCGAGCGGAGGTGTGTCCGGTATACGCCGGGTCGGCCGTCCCGTACGCTCTCCCGGAACGGTCCGGCGCACCCTGCACAGCCCGTCGACCGCACGACCCCGAAGGGCCCATCCGATGAACCGCAGCCTGGCAGCCCTCGGCCTGGACGATGTCGCCGCCGAGCGTCCCCTCGTCTATCCCGGACGCCCCGCGACCCAGCCCTCCCTGCTCGCCCAGGACGAGCTGCTGCCCCTGGACGTACGCCCCGCCCGGCTGGGCGCCTGGCGGTCCGAGCAGGGCGGCACTCTCGACGACGTCCTCGTGGCGCACGGCCAGACCCCGGTCGGCCGCCGCCATCCGGTCATCGCGGTGGGCTCCAACGCCTCGCCGGGCCAGGTGCGGCACAAGCTGCTCCGGCTGGGCCTGCCCGTGTTCGTCCCGATGGTCCCGGTGCGCGTCGAGGGGATCGGCGTCGGCTGTTCCGGCCACATCAGTCCCGCGGGATACGTGGCGGCCACACCGGTCGTCGCCCCGGGGACCACCACCACCCTGGTGGTCACCTGGCTCGACGGGCGCCAGCTCAAGGCGGTCGACGACACCGAGTTCCCCGACTACCGGCGCGCGATCCTGCCCGGCGAGGAGTTCGCGATGACGATGCCGTCCGGGGAGCGTCTGGGCGGCGCCTACATCTACTTCAGCGCGCACGGCACGCTCGCCCCCGCCGGCGGGCGGCCCCTGCCGGGCGGCGGCGACCAGGCGACGATCCTGTCCGGGCTGCTCGGCCGCTCCCCCCGCCTCCACGAGCTGCTGGGCCCGGACCCCGAGGCGTGGGTGGAGCGGGCGGGCGGGGACACCGGGACGCGGGCCCGTGGCACGACCCTCTTCGGCGAGGAGGGGTGGGTGCTGCCGCCGGACGACTTCGTGCCGTACCTCGACGAGTCGGACACCCTGCGCCGGTACGACGACCTGCCGCCGCTGCCGGGCTCCCTGCCGTCCGGGACCGGGACCGGCTGAGCCGGTCCGGCCGTCCCGGGCGCCCCCCGGGGCGTCCGGCCATTCCTCCGCCTTGGCCGGAACCGTCAACGGCTCGATAAGCTCCTAGCTCATACGGGGGGCTCCGGCCGATGGCCACGGCCCCGACGACGACCTGACCTGTCGATGGGGCTGGAGAATGATCGAGGCAGTCGGCCTGACGAAGCGCTACGGCGCCAAGACGGCCGTGTACAACCTTTCCTTCCAAGTACGGCCGGGGACCGTCACCGGCTTCCTCGGACCCAACGGCTCCGGCAAGTCGACGACGATGCGCATGATCCTCGGCCTCGACCGGCCGACTTCCGGCCACGTCACGATCGGCGGGCACCCCTTCCGGCAGCTGCCGAACGCGCCCCGCCAGGTCGGCGCGCTGCTCGACGCCAAGGCCGTGCACGGCGGGCGCAGCGCGCGCAGTCACCTGCTCTCGCTCGCCCAGCTCGCCGGCATCCCGGCGCAGCGGGTCGACGAGGTGCTCGGGGTCGTGGGCCTCCAGGAGGTCGCCAAGCGCCGCTCCAAGGGCTTCTCGCTCGGCATGGGGCAGCGCCTGGGCATCGCGGCGGCGCTCCTCGGCGACCCGCAGGTGCTGCTCTTCGACGAGCCGGTCAACGGCCTCGACCCCGAGGGCATCCTCTGGGTGCGCAACCTGATGAAGAAGCTGGCCTCCGAGGGCCGGACGGTCTTCGTGTCCAGTCACCTCATGAGCGAGATGGCGCTGACCGCCGACCACCTGATCGTGATCGGG
This sequence comes from Streptomyces sp. JL2001, assembly GCF_050917515.1. NCBI lineage: Bacteria > Bacillati > Actinomycetota > Actinomycetes > Kitasatosporales > Streptomycetaceae > Streptomyces > Streptomyces sp. JL2001. Next base: position 2,523,785 of record NZ_CP169421.1, read on the forward strand.
CGGGGCCAGCTGCTCGCGGACATGAGCGTCACGGACTTCATCTCGGCGAACTCGGCCGACTTCGCGCGTGTCCGGACGCCGCAGACCGAGCCGCAGCAGCGGGAGAAGCTGACCACCGCCCTCACCGAGGCCGGCGGGCAGGTGATGTCCGAGCCGGACGGGGCGCTGCGGGTGACCGGGCTCGCCCTGCCGCGGATCAGCGACGTGGCGCACGAGGCGGACGTGCGGCTCTGGGAGCTGTCGCCGCACCAGGCGTCGCTGGAGGAGGCGTACATGCGGATGACGCAGGGCGCCGTGGACTACCGCTCCACCGAGGACCAGCTGGCGCACCTCCAGCAGCCCCAGCCGCAGCAGTTCCCGCACGCCCCGCAGCAGCAGCCGGGGTACGTGATGCCCGAGGTGCCGCAGCAGGGCTGGTACGCCCCGCCGCCGCCCGGACAGAACCCGTACGCGACGCAGAGCGAGCCCGCCCCGAAGCCCGAGGACCCCCGATGACGACCCCCTACTCCTACGTGTCCCCCATCCCGGTCCGCAAGGCGCACCTCGGTGACGCGCTCGCCTCGGAGTGGACCAAGATCCGCTCGGTGCGCTCGACGATGTGGACGCTCGGCGTCATGGTGCTGCTGATGCTCGGCATCGGGCTCGGCGTCGCCGCGCTGGTGGCCGCCAACGCCCCCGAGACCCAGAACGAGTCCGCGCTCGGCCTCGGCTTCTTCGGCATGCTGCCGGGCTCGATCTGCGTGATCACCCTCGGCGTGCTGACCATCGCCTCCGAGTACGGCACCGGCATGATCCGTACGACGCTGACCGCGTGCCCGAGCCGGGCCCGGGTGCTGACCGCCAAGGCGATCGTCTTCTTCCTGCTCGTCTTCACCCTGACCACGGTCGTCGCGGCGCTCACCGGCGCGATCCAGGTCGCGATGGTCAGCGCCGCCGAGCCGACGGGCGCGGAGTGGCTGCGGGCGACCGTGGGCGCCGGCCTCTACCTGGCGCTGCTCGGTCTGCTCTCGCTGGCGCTCGGGTCGATCATCCGGCACTCGGCCGGTGCGATCACCGTGATGATCGGCGTGCTGCTGCTGCCGCTGGTGGCCGCCATGTTCATGTTCTCGGAGTCGCTGAAGTCGGTGCAGGAGGCGCTCCTGATGTACGCGATCCCCTCGCAGATGATCGCGCTCTACAGCGAGACCCCCGCCTTCAACGGCGAGGGTCCGGCCGGCTGGGAGCCGGTCCTGGTGCTGGCGGCCGTCACGGCCGCGGCGATGGGCGGCGCGTACGCCCTGCTGAACAGCCGGGACGTCTGACGCCGGCCCGGTCCGCTCGTCAGTAGCGCGGCGCGTTACGGGACCGCTGCACCCGCGAGGTGCGGCGGTCCTTCGCGTTCCAGCAGGCCTTGTGCCAGTGCCGCCGGTCCTCCACTCCCCCGTACTCGGGCCAGGCCACCACGTGCGGGGCTCCCCCGGGGATCTCCTGGTCGCAGCCGGGGCAGCGGTAGCGCTTGCCGGGCGCGCTCGCACCGGCCACGTGCCGGACGCACCACTCCTCGCCCTGCCAGGACTCCGTGCGCTGCGAACCCCCGTACCGGTCGCCCGCATCACCCTGGGGATCGGGCTTCTCGCCGCCCTGGGGGCGGTTGCGACGCGGCGACACTCTCTTCACCTCACGGGGTCGGGGAACGCGGGGAGCACAGACGGTTCCGTCCAGCCTACGGGCCGCGACGCGGTGCCCCGCCCGCCCTCAGGAGCGGGTTAGCGGAAAATCGCAAGAACTTCATGAAGAGCCGTTGCCTTTGGCACGTGTCAGACGTTGTTGCCGGTGTGGAGGGGGAGAAACGCGTCGGCCGCAAGGAGGCAGAAGGCGATGCGCGTGGGTACGTTTGTTCTGGCCGCCCAGTTCCCGGGGCAGGGCCAGGGGGAGGCACTGCACCGTGCGGTGCGGACCGCCGAGGTCGCCGAGGAGGCGGGACTCGACTCGGTCTGGCTGGCCGAGCACCATTTCGTTCCGTACGGCGTCTGCCCGTCGGCCGTGACCCTGGCGGCGCTGCTGCTGGGCCGCACGCGCCGGGTCCGGGTGGGCACGGCGGTGAGCGTCCTGCCGAGCGTCCATCCGGTCGCGCTCGGCGAGCAGGCCGCCCTGCTGCACCTCACCTCCGGAGGACGGTTCACCCTCGGGGTGGGCCGCGGAGGTCCGTGGGTCGACCTGGAGGTCTTCGGTGCGGGCCTGGAGGCGTACGACCAGGGCTTCCCCGAGTCGCTCGACCTGCTGCTGCGCTGGCTGAGCGAACCCCGGGTGGGTGCGGACGGCGAGCGGTTCTCCTTCCGCGAGGTGGCCGTGGTGCCCCGTCCGGACGAGCTGATCGGCGGGGACGCGGCACCCGAGGTGGTCGTCGCCTGCACCTCCCTGAGGAGCGTCCGGCTCGCCGCCGAACGCGGGCTGCCGATGCTGCTCGGGATGCACTGCGGCGACGAGGAGAAGGCCGACATGGTCGCCGCGTGGCGGCGCTGCGCGCGTGAGGCCGGGCGCGACCCGGACGAGATCGCGCGGATCGGCGCCGGGCACGTCTCGGCGGGCGTCGCCCAGCTCGCGGACCGCGGCGCGGACGCCGCCGAGGCGCTGGTGAAGGCGATGCCCGGCTGGCTGAAGCAGGGGCTCGACGCCCATGTGACCGTCGACGGCCGGCACCGGTCGATGCGCGATCCGGTGGCCTACACGGAACTGCTGTGCGGACTGCACCCCGTGGGCACGCCGCGACGCGCCGCGGACCGGCTCGCGGCGACGTCGGAGCGTACGGGCATCACGCGCTTCGCGCTGCTCGCCGAGGGCTCGGGCGACCTCGCCGCCACCGAGGAGAACGTCCGGCGGCTGGGTGCCGAGGTGCTGCCCCTGCTCGTCTGAGGCGAAGGGAGTCATGGAAGTCCGAGGGTGTCGGGCACCGGGGGATGCTGCCGCTCCGGTGTCTCTCGCATCGTTCGTGTCTCCCGCGATGCGGAGCGGCAGCACCGTGCCTCAGCAGTCGCGGAGTTCCGGCGACTGGTTGAGCAGCTGGCCCCGCACGGAGGTGAAGCGGGCCAGCCGCTCGTCAACCGCCGGGTCCAGCGGGAACACCGCCACACGGTGGCAGTTCTGGAAGGCAAGACGCACCCCGAAGTGCCGCTGCAGCGCACCACGGATCGCGTCGCTCGCCAGTGCACGCAACAGCTGACCACGTGCCTGCTCGTTCGGCGGCGGCGTCTGGTTGTCGGCGAACTCTCCACCGTCGACCTTCAGCTGGGCCACCAGAGAACTGATCATCTCCCATGCGTAGGGCAGGGAGGTCCGGACGCAGTCGACGAAGTCGGCTTCGTCGACCTCGCCTCGCTCGGCCTGTTCCAACAGCGCCGGTGAGACGTCGAGCGACATGGGTTCTCCTCTCGCGACCCCGACGGGCGGGGTCTTACGGGCAGGGATGAAGGACCCCCCGTACGACACGCTGCGTGCACGGACGGCGACCTCCTGCTTCCACGTTAAGCGCGCGGTCCGAAGCACACCAGGAGATTGGGAACACAACCGGCCAATAACCGACGGGCGCGGGACGGGTGTTAACAGCCGAATCGCGCGGAAGAGCGTGCGTCTTGTAGCGTTGCCGACCATGCGTCTCGTCATCGCCCGCTGCTCCGTGGACTACGCGGGCCGGCTCACGGCCCACCTGCCCTCCGCTCCCCGTCTGATCCTGGTCAAGGCAGACGGAAGCGTCTCCATCCACGCGGACGACCGGGCGTACAAACCGCTCAACTGGATGTCCCCGCCGTGCACGCTGAAGGAGGGCGTCGACGGCGAGGCCGGCATCTGGACCGTGGTGAACAAAGCGGGCGAGAAACTGATCATCACGATGGAGGAGATCCTCCACGACTCCTCGCACGAACTGGGCGTGGACCCGGGCCTCATCAAGGACGGCGTGGAAGCGCACCTCCAGGAGCTGCTCGCCGACCGCATCGAGACACTCGGCGAGGGCCACACCCTGATCCGCCGCGAGTACCCCACGGCGATCGGACCGGTGGACATCCTGTGCCGTGACGCCGACGGCGGGACGGTCGCGGTGGAGATCAAGCGCCGCGGCGAGATCGACGGCGTGGAGCAGCTGACCCGGTACCTGGAGCTGCTGAACCGCGATCCCCACCTCGCGCCGGTGAAGGGCGTCTTCGCGGCGCAGGAGATCAAGCCCCAGGCCCGGGTGCTCGCGACCGACCGCGGCATCGACTGCGTGGTGCTCGACTACGACGCGATGCGCGGCATCGAGGACGACAAGCTGCGGCTGTTCTAGGTCCTTGCCGGGCGATCTTCCCGGCTCCACGACGACGGCCCCGGACGCGTTGCACGCGTCCGGGGCCGTCGTCGTACGGGGGCCGTCAGGCCGGGGTGCCCTCGGGGGCGGTGGAGACGGGCGGACCGCTGCTGAGCGTGGCCGAGGCCGAGTTGCTCGGGTTCTCGGTGGTAGTCGCCGTGTCGGTCGGCGTCGGCTGCGTGGTCGGCGGGGTCGTCGGAGGAGTCGTCGGCGGGGTGGTCGGGGGCCGGGTCGTCGGGGGCCGGGTCGTCGGCGTCGTCGTCGGACGCGGGCTGGTCGGCGCCGTGCTGGGCGCTCCCTTGGTCGGGCCGCCGGGGCTCGTGGAGCCGGCCGGGGACGACGGGGTCGCCGCCGTGCCGCTCGCGCCGGGCGAGGCGGATCCGGAGGCGCCGGGCGAGGGGGACTCCGACGGGCCGTCCGCCGGGCTGTCGTCCGCCGGCACGTCCACGTCCAGACCGTCGTCGCCCTCGTCGGCCGTGCTGTCGGAGGTGACCCGGCCGGTGCCGGGGTCGTCGGTGCTGCCGGAGGTGGCGCCGATGATGACCACGGTGCCGAGCACGGCGGCGAGGAGAGCGCCGGTGCTGACGGCGACGACGTTGCGGCGGGCGCCGGCGATCACGCCCCAGCGACCGCCGGACCGGCGCTTCTCGTCGCCGTCGGTGACGGCGGCGTGGGTGAGCACGGTCGGACCCTGGTCCCCGAAGCCGGGGAAGGCCGGGACCGGCTTCGTGACGGCCTTGGCCGGGCCGGCGGGCAGGGCCGCGGGGATGCCGCGGGGCGGGGACACGGGTCCCTCGCGCCGGGTGGCGGTCGTCTCCTCCTCCCCGTGGCCCGGTCCCGCGGTGCGGTCCGCGACCAGGGCGAGCGCCCGGCGGCCGGCGACGGTGCCGCGCTTGTCCGCCAGGACGCCGCGCATGCCGACCGAGGCCTCCAGTTCGGCGCGGGCTCGCTCCAGGTTTCCGGAGCAGAGCGCCAGGACGCCCAACTCGTGGTGGAAGTAAGCCTCTTCGGCGACCTCGCCGGCGAGCCGGGCGGCCTCCTGGCCGCTGCGCAGCGTCCGCTCCCACGCGCCCCAGTGCAGCCCGGCGGCGAAGGCGGGGGCCGCGCTGCGGGCGAGGAGGACGGCGGTGGCGGGGTGCTCGGGGTCGGTGCCCGGGACGAGCGCGCCCAGGGCCGCCAGGAGGGCGTCCGACTCGGCGGCGGCCCGTGTGGGCGTGACGGAGGGGTGCCCGGCCCACCAGGTGTAGTGCTGGGCCACGGTGTGGGCCCGGTCGGCCGTGTCCTCGCCGTACCCCTGGGCGAGGAGCTGGGTCTGGACCCCCGCGGCGAGGCGGTAGCGGGTGCCGGCCGGGGAGAGCAGTCCGCAGCCCATGAGCTCGCCGAGGGCGGCGTCGGCGTGGGTGTCGCCGACGAGGGCGGGGAGGTGGGCCTGGTGCGGCACCTCGCCGCCGAGGGCGACGGCGAACCTCAGGGTCTCCTGCGCGGAGCGGCTGAGGCGGGAGGCGAGCAGGGCGGCGGGGGCCGCGCCCTCGCCGAGGCTGGGCAGCGGTATCTCGCGCAGCTCGACCTCGTCGGCGTCGATGACGGCGTCGAGGTCGTCCAGGTCGTCGTCGTCTTCGTCGGTGGCCCGGCTCGTGCCGGCGGCCGGTCCGAAGGCGTCGTCGAGCGCCCCGAAGGCGTCGAACTCGACCGGCGTGACCCGCAGTTGGTCGCGCTGCCGGAGCAGCGCGCCCGCCTGGACGAAGCGCAGCGGCAGCCCTTCGGACTCGAACCAGAGGTCACCCGCCCAGTTGGCCTCGTCCTCGGTGAGGGACCGGCCGACGGAGCTCTCCAGGAGTTCGAGGGCGGCGGCCCGGCCGAGACCGGCGAGCGGGACCTCCTCGACGTGCGCCGCGGGCGAGGGGCTGGCGACGTCGGGGGTGGCACCGAACAGGAACGCGCATTCGGGGGCCGCGGTGAGCAGCTCGTCGAGGGTGGCGCCGCCGAACTCCAGGTCGTCCACGACGACGACGGCGCCGATGCCGGCGACCCGGTCGAGCAGGGTGGGGCGGTCGGGGCGCTGGTCCGGCGCGTACTCGACCGCGGCGAGGAGCTCGTACAGCAGCTCGGTGGGGGTGCGGTGCAGGCCGGAGAGCCGGACGACGCCGTCGGGCGCGAGGTCGGCGCAGTCGGCCGCGACGCTGTCGAGGAGGGTGGTGCGGCCGGAGCCGGCGGGGCCGGTCAGCCGCGCGGAGCGGCCCCGGGACAGGAGCTGGACCAGCTGGTCGCGCTGCTCCTGCCGTTCGAGCATCGGGAGCGGCACCGCGGCGGGGCCCGGCAGTACGGGCGGGCCGGCGGCACGGGTCGCCTCGACGCGCTCCTCGCCGGTGCGGCGGCGGAACGGCCCGGGCTGCTCGCCGGGTGGGCAGGCCTCGATCTCGCTGCCGTCGACCGGGTTGACGGTCAGCAGCAGGTCGCCGGAGACGAGCCGGGTGGTACGCGCCCGGGTGGGTGCGGAAGGTCCGCGTTCGGGCAGCAGCCCGCCGCGGGTCTCGCGGGTGTCGTCACCCTCGTTGTCGTGGCCGAACTCTTCCGGCCCCCGGTTCATCGGGTCCATGATCCAAGCCCCCAAAAGCGGTGCGCGCCGAAGCCCCTCCCGGCCGATCTGCACGCTCGCCGTCGCTTCTGGTCCGGTGCCCGCCGGGTGGGTTCGTCAATGGGCAGGCGAGCCGAACCCTAGACCGTCTTCCGCCATCCGGGAACAGGCGGGGTACCGCCCCGCCCCAGACGTCACGGTCTTGTGAGGATTGAGGCGGGACGCCTCATTCTCACAGGCGCTTCACACCCGAGGCAGCGACTCGGCCGCCAGGCCGCCCTCGATGGCGAGGATGCGGTGCAGCCGGGTCGCCACCAGCAGCCGCTGCATCTGCGGCGGCACGCCCCGCAGCACCAGCCGCCGGCCGCAGCGGCCGGCACGGCGGTGCGCGCCCATGATGACCCCGAGCCCGGTCGCGTCCCAGGAGTCGAGACCGGTCAGGTCGAGCACCAGGTCGCCGACGCCGTCGTCGACGGCCGAGTGCAGGACCGTACGGGCGTCCGCCGCGCTACGGACGTCGAGGCGGCCCCCGACGACCAGCTCGACATGGTCGCCCCTGATGTGCATATGCGCTCCCCGGGAGTGCTCCGTCTTTGCAACAACTGACTGCCGTGCGAGCAGAAGCGTTGCGCCTTGTAAGCGAACTGATACCGAATTCACCCCGTGGGGTGATGGTGAAGCGACCGAACAGAACTCAGTTCCGACTCGCAGCGATTCAGTGCTTGTAGAAGCCCTGCCCGCTCTTGCGACCGATGTCACCCGCGTCCACCATCCGGCGCATCAGCTCCGGCGGGGCGAACTTCTCGTCCTGGCACTCGGTGTAGATGTTGCTCGTGGCGTTCACCAGGATGTCGACGCCCGTCAGGTCGGCGGTCGCGAGCGGGCCCATGGCGTGGCCGAAGCCCAGCTTGCAGGCGATGTCGATGTCCTCGGCGGTGGCGACGCCCGACTCGTAGAGCTTGGCGGCCTCGACGATGAGCGCGGAGATGAGCCGCGTGGTGACGAAGCCGGCCACGTCGCGGTTGACGACGATGCAGGTCTTGCCGACCGACTCGGCGAACGCCCGCGCGGCGGCGAGGGTTTCGTCGCTGGTCTTGTACCCGCGGACGAGCTCGCAGAGCTGCATCATCGGGACCGGCGAGAAGAAGTGGGTGCCGACGACGGCCTCCGGGCGCTCCGTCACCGCGGCGATCTTGGTGATCGGGATGGCCGAGGTGTTGGAGGCGAGGACCGCGCCGTCCTTGGCGACCTTGTCGAGGGAGCGGAAGATCTCGTGCTTGACCTCAAGCTTCTCGAAGACGGCCTCGACGACGATGTCGGCGTCGGCCACCGCTTCGAGCTCGGTGGTCGCGGTGATGCGGCCGAGCGCGGCCTCGGCGTCGGCGGCGTCCAGCTTGCCCTTGGCGACGAACCGGTCGTACGACGCCTTGATGCCGTCGGTGCCACGGGTGAGGGCGGCGCCGGTGACGTCACGCAGGACGACGTCCCAGCCCGCCTGGGCCGAGACCTGCGCGATTCCGGACCCCATGAGTCCGGCCCCGATGACGGCGAGCTTCCTGGCCACGATCTTCCACCCCTTAACGCCTGTTCACTTCTCTGGCTCTTCGGCGGAGATTAGCGGGAGTGAGCCGCCGTGTGACCGTGAAGTAATGCGCGTCACGCCCCGTTTGACGGACGTCACACTCGCGACAGGTCCCGGGGGCCGCTCGCCGATGCGGACGCGGGGCGCCCGGCGGGATCGGCGGGACGCCCCTCAGGCACGTACGGCGTACGTGAGGACGCGGTCGCTCAGCAGGTCCTCGATCTCGTCGAGGAGGACCAGGGCCTCGCGGGAGACGGTGGTGGCCTTGCCACCGGACGTCATCTCGCGGGTGATGTAGCCGACGACGGTGTTCTCGATCCAGGCCAGCTGTCCGCCGACGAGCAGGGGCAGCGGGTCGTCGGCCTGCCCATGACCCTGGCTCCCGGCTGGCTCGACCTGCTGTCGCGCTTCATGCCGTTCCGCTACCTGGTGGACGCGGTGCGGGACGCCTACGTCGGCCACTACGCGACGGCGGCCATGCTCTACGGGGTCCTGGTCGCCGTCGCTCTCGCCGCGGTCGCCGTGACGGTGGGCACACGGACGTTCCGCGGGGCCGGAGCGTAACTACGCTGGGGTCATGGTCAATCTGACGCGCATCTACACCCGCACCGGCGACAAGGGCACCACCGCGCTGGGCGACATGAGCAGGACCGCCAAGACCGATCTGCGGATCTCGGCGTACGCCGACGCCAACGAGGCGAACGCGGTCATCGGCACGGCCGTCGCGCTGGGGCAGCTCGGCGAGGAGGTCGTGAAGGTCCTCGTCCGCGTCCAGAACGACCTGTTCGACGTGGGCGCGGACCTCGCGACCCCGGTGGTGGAGGACCCTGAGTACCCGCCGCTGCGGGTCGAGCAGTCGTACGTCGACAAGCTGGAGGCGGACTGCGACCGCTTCCTGGAGGAGCTGGACAAGCTCCGCTCCTTCATCCTGCCGGGCGGCACGCCCGGTGCGGCGCTGCTGCACCAGGCGTGCACGGTGGTGCGCCGGGCCGAGCGCTCCACCTGGGCGGCGATCGAGGTGCACGGCGAGACGATGAACGCCCTGACCGCGACGTACCTGAACCGCCTGTCCGATCTGCTGTTCATCCTGGCCAGGACGGCGAACAAGGAGGTCGGGGACGTGCTCTGGGTCCCCGGCGGCGAGCGCTAGGACCTGTTGGGCGTCCTGGGACCGCCGGGGGCTCCGTCGTCCCGGCGGTCCCGGCCCGTCCCGGGGGGCGTCCGGGGCTCAGGGCGTCCGGTCGGGTACCCGCTTCTCGTCACCCACGGTCCCCGCCCCGCCCCGGGGCTCCTTCTTCGGCCAGATCAGATAGGTGAGGGCGATCAGGCCGTGGATGCCGGCGGCCCGCCAGGCCACCACGATCCAGGCCGTCAGCGACGCGGTGTCGCCGTCGTCGCCCACGTACCAGGTGGCGAGCAGCAGCAGCCCGCTCGCGACGGCCGCCGCCACCACCGAGCCCAGCCAGACCCGGCCTTCGTGGCGGGCGCGGGCCATCCCGTAGCGCGGCGGTCCGGCAGGCCGCTCCCGGCCGCCGAGGCGGTGGGCCGCGTGGCCGTCCAGCCACGTCACCGTGCGGTGACCGTGTCCGACCGTGTAGCCGATGTAGACGGCGGCGAGGCCGTGGCGCCAGCTCGGTTCGGCGCCGTTCTTCAGGTCGATCGCCGTGACGACGAGCAGGACGATCTCCAGCAGCGGCTCGCAGAGCAGCAGCGCGAGGCCCGTCCGGGGCATCTTCAGCAGGTAGCGGGCGGCGAGTCCGGCGGCCAGCAGGACCCAGAACCCGACTTCGCAGATCACGATCAACGTGACGATCACGGCACTCATCCCTTCGGTCCCCTCCAGCGTCCCGTCCGCCGCGCCGTTTCTCGTCGTCGCCGGTGACGACGTCCGTCTACATCCTTCGACGGAGCCGGGGATCGGCCCGGACGGCGAGGTCGCGCCGCCGCGCACCGTGTTGGATGGGAGCGTGACCCTCCCCCGACCGCACCGCGACGATCTCCTGATCGCCGCCGCCGGGCTCGCCTGCGGCCTGCTGCTGTACGCCTTCTCGTTGCACACGCAGGCCGATCCGCTCGTCACGGCGCGCTGGGCGACCCTCGTCCCGCTCGCCGTGATGACCGCGGCGGAGACCGTGCGCCGCACGCTGCCGCAGGCCGCGCTGGTCGTCGGCACGGTCGCGATCGTGGCGGACCAGTTCACCTACGGCAGCCTGCTCACGGTGCTGATGTTCACGGACGTCGTCTACGCGGCCGTCGTCTACGGCTCGCCCGCCTCCGCCCGGCGCATCCCGTACACCACGGGGCTCATCACCATCGCGGTCACGGTCGGCTTCCTCGCCTGGCTGCAGGACGCCATCGCGCTGCTCATCGGCCTGGTCACGGGCATCGTCTCGTTCCTGCCCGCCGTCACCGGCGCCGTCGTGCGCAACCACCGGCAGGCCGCCGAGGCCGCCCGGCTGCGCGCGGAGCAGACGGCGCTGCTCGCCGAGATGGACCGCACCCAGGCGATCATGGCCGAGCGCGCCCGGATGGCCCGCGAACTGCACGACCTGGTCGCCAACCACCTCTCCGCCATCGCCATCCACTCCACGGCCGCGCTCTCGATCGACGAGCCGGCGACGACGCGGCAGTCGCTGACGGTGATCCGGCGGAACAGCGTCGAGGGCCTGGCGGAGATGCGCCGGCTGATCGGGCTGCTGCGGGACGGCAGCGGGGACACCGAGCCCGCCGCCGCGCCCACCCTGAACGGGCTCGACGCGCTGCTGGCCCAGGCCCGGACGAACGGTGGGGCGAGCGGGCTGGACTTCGTGCTCGACGACACCCGGGACCCGTCGGAGGAACGCCGGGAGCCGTTGCCGACCCCCGTCGAACTGGCCGCGTACCGGATCGTGCAGGAGTCGCTGACCAACGCCCTCAAGCACGCCCCGGCCGGTACGGTCACCGTCGTCCTCGCCCGCGACGAGCGGGCGCTGACGGTGCGGGTGGACAGCCCGTTCGGCGACCGGCCGGGACCGCGCGCCCCGGGTTCGGGGTCCGGCCTGATCGGCATGCGGGAGCGGGTGGCCCTGCTCGGCGGCGCCTTCGAGGCGGGGCCGGTGCCGCTCGGGGACGGGGCGAAGATCTGGCAGGTACGGGCCGAGCTGCCCGCCGAGGAGAGGACACCGGACGCATGACGATCCGGATCGTGGTCGCGGAGGACCAGAGCGCGGTACGGGCGGGGCTCGTCCTCATCCTGGGCAGCGCCCCGGACATCGAGGTCGTCGGGGAGGCGGCGGACGGGGAGCAGGCGGTCGAGCTGGCCCGGGAACTGCGCCCGGACCTGGTCCTGATGGACGTCCAGATGCCGCGGATGGACGGGGTGACGGCGACCGGGCTCGTCGTCTCCGAGGGCCTGGCGGACGTGCTGGTGCTGACCACGTTCGATCTCGACGCGTACGTCTTCGGCGCGCTGCGGGCCGGGGCGGCCGGGTTCCTGCTGAAGAACACCGAGGCGAAGGACCTGATCGAGGGGGTGCGGACGGTGGCGCGCGGGGAAGGGACGATCGCGCCGGCCGTGACCCGGCGGCTGATCGCGGAGTTCGCGGCGCCGAGCCGTCCGGTGCGCGCGGCGGAGGCGTCCGTGCTGGACGTGCTGACGCGGCGGGAGCGCGAGGTGCTCGCGACGCTCGGAGAGGGGCTGTCCAACGCGGAGATCGCGGTCCGCCTGGACATGGCGGAGGCGACGGTGAAGACGCACGTCAGCAAGGTGCTGGGGAAGCTGAAGCTCCGTTCGAGGGTCCAAGCGGCGGTTCTGGCACAGGAGTTGGGAGTCTGAGGGCGACCGGACGGCGGGGCGGCCGGGACCGGGGACCCGCCGTGCCGACGTTGGTCTGGACCTCTTGACGGTTGGTCCAGACCTTTCTACGCTCGCGGGGCGCGCGCACAGTTCACGGACCACCCCCACCTTGTCCGTTCCGTCCGCAACTTGAGGAGCACCGTTGAGCACTCAAGCACCGACGCGCAGAACAGGGTTCAGACGCCGGGCCGCCGCCGGTCTGACCGCCCTGATCCTGCCCCTGGCCGCCATGGTCGGCCTCGCAGCACCCGCCGAGGCAGCCACCTCGGCCACCGCCACCTACACCAAGGTCTCCGACTGGGGTTCCGGCTTCGAGGGCAAGTGGACGGTGAAGAACACCGGCACCACCGCCCTCACCTCCTGGACGGTGGAGTGGGACTACCCCTCCGGCACGGCCGTCACCTCCGCCTGGGACGCCACCGTCACCAGCTCCGGCACCCACTGGACCGCCAAGAACGTCGGCTGGAACGGCAGTCTCTCCCCCGGAGCCAGCGTCTCCTTCGGCTTCAACGGCAGCGGCGCGGGTGCCCCCAGCGGCTGCAAGGTCAACGGCGCCTCCTGTGACGGCTCCACGCAGCCCGGCGACAACGCACCCTCCGCCCCCGGCACCCCGGTCGCCTCCGACATCACCAACACCTCGGTGAAGCTGACCTGGACCGCCGCCACCGACGACAAGGGCGTCAAGAACTACGACGTCAAGCGCGACGGCACCACGATCGCCACGGTCACCGGCCTCACGTACACCAACACGGGCCTGACCGCCGGCACCGACTACAGCTACACGGTGGTCGCCCGCGACACCATCGACCAGACCGGCCCGGCCAGCGGCGCGGTCCCCGTGCGCACCACCGGCGGCGGGGGCACCCCTCCCCCGAACGTCGTGAAGATGGGCTACTTCACCAACTGGGGTGTCTACGGCCGCAACTACCACGTCAAGAACATCGTGACCTCCGGCTCGGCCGCCAAGATCACCCACATCAACTACGCGTTCGGCAACGTCACCGGCGGCAAGTGCACCATCGGTGACTCCTACGCCGACTACGACAAGGCCTACACCGCCGACCAGTCCGTCGACGGCGTCGCCGACACCTGGGACCAGCCGCTGCGCGGCAACTTCAACCAGCTGCGCAAGCTGAAGAAGGCGTACCCGAACATCAAGGTCCTGTGGTCCTTCGGCGGCTGGACCTGGTCCGGCGGCTTCGGCCAGGCCGTGCAGAACCCGACCGCCTTCGCCCAGTCCTGCTACGACCTCGTCGAGGACCCGCGCTGGGCCGACGTGTTCGACGGCATCGACCTGGACTGGGAGTACCCGAACGCCTGCGGTCTGTCCTGCGACACCAGCGGGGCGGCGTCCTTCAAGAACATGATGCAGGCCATGCGGGCCAAGTTCGGCGCGAACAACCTGGTCACCGCGGCCGTCACGGCCGACGCCTCGGCCGGTGGCAAGATCGACGCCGCCGACTACGGCGGCGCCGCGCAGTACATGAACTGGTTCAACGTGATGACGTACGACTTCTTCGGCGCCTGGGCGGCGCAGGGCCCGACGGCCCCGCACTCCCCGCTCACCTCCTACGCCGGGATCCCGCAGGCGGGCTTCAACTCCGCCGAGGCGATCGCCAAGTTCAAGGCGAAGGGCGTCCCCGCGAGCAAGCTGCTGCTCGGCATCGGCTTCTACGGCCGCGGCTGGACCGGCGTCACCCAGTCCGCCCCGGGCGGCACGGCGACGGGCCCGGCGGCGGGCACGTACGAGCAGGGCATCGAGGACTACAAGGTCCTGAAGAACTCCTGCCCGGCCAACGGCACGGTCGCCGGCACGGCGTACGCGCACTGCGGCACGAACTGGTGGAGCTACGACACCCCGTCCACGGTCACGTCCAAGATGAGCTGGGCGAAGAACCAGGGCCTGGGCGGCGCGTTCTTCTGGGAGTTCAGCGGTGACACCGGCAACGGCGAACTCGTCGGCGCCATCAACAGCGGACTGAACTAGGGTCTTCCGTTCGGATCAGGCCGGATCAGCGAGCCCGGCAGGATCCGGACGAGGGGCACTCGCCCGTCGACGTGAGCGGGGGACGGCGCAGCACGCCGTCCCCCGCTTCTCGTATGTCCGTGTCCGTACCGGACGCCGCCCCGCCCCTTCGGGCGAGGTGGAGCCTCAGGCGACGTTCACCCGCTGGCCGGGCGGCGCCGCCTCCAGCCAGGCCAGGAAACCGGTGAGGGCGTCCTCGCTCATGGCCAGCTCCAGCCGGGTGCCGCGGTGCATGCAGCCCTGGATCACGGCGTCGGAGAGGAGTGCGAGCTCCTCCTCGCCCTCGGGCATCCGGCGCTCCAGGACCTCGATCGCGGAGCGCTCCAGGATCCGGCGCGGGCGCGGCGCGTAGGAGAACACCCGGAACCAGGCGACCTGGTCCCCGCTGTAGCGCGCGACGCCGTAGACCCAGCCCTTGCCGGAGGGGTCCGGCTCCTCGGAAACGTTCCAGCGCAGCGAACAGTCGAAGGTGCCGCCGGCCCGCTGGATCAGTCTGCGGCGCAAACCGAAGACGAAGAGCCCGATCACCACCAGTGCGACGACCAGGCCGCCCAGGAGCAGAGCGAGGAACATCTTCACCGACCTCCTCGCTGCGTCCCGTGACCGGCTCCGCCGGCGTAACCGAATACGACCTGCATCTGCATCGCCTCAGCCGCGACACGGTCTGGAGAATTCCAGCCGTGCCGCGGCTGAGGGCACAACTCTCGGTGCGGTCCGCTAGTGGACCGCTACCGCACGCAACCGGACATCGGCGCGTCGCTCGGCGGCGGCGTCCGACTCCGACTTGGCGCGCTCCAGCGCGCGCTCGGCGCGCTGGGCGTCGATCTCGTCCGCCAGCTCGGCGATCTCCGCGAGCAGAGAAAGCTTGTCGTCGGCGAACGAGATGAATCCACCGTGCACGGCGGCGATGACGGTGTTGCCCTCGCTCGTACGGATGGTCACCGGGCCCGACTCCAGCACACCGAGCAGCGGCTGGTGGCCGGGCATGACGCCGATGTCGCCGGAGGTGGTACGCGCGATGACCAGGGTGGCCTCGCCGGACCAGACACTCCGGTCCGCGGCGACCAGCTCGACGTGCAGCTCAGCAGCCAAGGGTGGCTCCTCGGGTCACCACCCGGCGGTCGTGCCGGGTGTTGGGGTCAATTCTAAGGGGCGTGAAGAGGGGGACGGGACGAACCCGCCCCCCTCACGAGAGCACGGGGCTCAGGAGACGCCGAGCTCCTTGGCGTTGGCCTTGAGGTCCTCGATGCCACCGCACATGAAGAACGCCTGCTCGGGGAAGTGGTCGTACTCACCGTCGCAGATCGCGTTGAACGCGGCGATCGACTCGTCGAGCGGAACGTCCGAACCGTCCACACCGGTGAACTGCTTCGCCGCGTGGGTGTTCTGGGACAGGAAGCGCTCGACACGGCGGGCGCGGTGGACAACGAGCTTGTCCTCCTCGCTCAGCTCGTCGATACCGAGGATCGCGATGATGTCCTGGAGGTCCTTGTACTTCTGCAGGATTCCCTTGACGCGCGTGGCGGCGTCGTAGTGGTCCTGCGCGATGTAGCGCGGGTCCAGGATCCGGGACGTGGAGTCCAGCGGGTCCACGGCCGGGTAGATGCCCTTCTCGGAGATCGGACGGGAGAGAACCGTCGTCGCGTCGAGGTGGGCGAAGGTGGTGGCCGGGGCCGGGTCGGTCAGGTCGTCCGCGGGGACGTAGATCGCCTGCATCGAGGTGATCGAGTGACCACGGGTCGACGTGATGCGCTCCTGGAGGAGACCCATCTCGTCGGCCAGGTTCGGCTGGTAACCCACCGCGGAGGGCATGCGGCCGAGCAGGGTCGAGACCTCGGAGCCGGCCTGCGTGAAGCGGAAGATGTTGTCGATGAAGAACAGCACGTCCTGCTTCTGCACATCGCGGAAGTACTCCGCCATGGTCAGACCCGCGAGGGCCACGCGCAGACGGGTGCCCGGGGGCTCGTCCATCTGGCCGAAGACCAGGGCGGTCTTGTCCAGAACGCCGGCCTCTTCCATCTCGACCATGAGGTCGTTGCCCTCACGGGTGCGCTCGCCGACGCCCGCGAAGACGGAGACACCGTCGTGCAGCTTGGCCACACGGACGATCATCTCCTGGATCAGAACGGTCTTGCCGACACCGGCACCACCGAACAGACCGATCTTTCCACCCTTGACGTACGGGGTGAGGAGGTCGACGACCTTCAGGCCGGTCTCGAACATCTCGGTCTTGGACTCGAGCTGGTCGAAGGCCGGGGCCTTGCGGTGGATCGTCCAGCGCGGGGCGTCCGCCACGGTGGAGGCGTCGTCGTTCAGCACCTGGCCGAGCGTGTTGAACACCCGACCCTTGGTGACGTCGCCGACGGGCACGGTGATGCCGGCGCCGGTGTCGACCACCGGGGCCTGGCGGACCAGACCGTCGGTGGGCTGCATCGAGATGGTGCGGACGATGCCGTCGCCGAGGTGCTGGGCGACCTCGAGGGTCAGCGTCTTGGTCGCGCCCTCCTCGGCCGGGTCCGGAACCACGACGTTCAGCGCGTTGTAGATCTCCGGCATCGCGTCGACGGGGAACTCCACGTCGACGACCGGGCCGATGACCCGGGCGACGCGGCCCGTGGCGGCGGCCGTCTCAACAGTGGTCGTCATTACTTGTCACTCCCCGCGGTCGCGTCGGCCAGGGCTGCGGTGCCACCGACGATCTCGCTGATTTCCTGGGTGATTTCGGCCTGGCGGGCCGCGTTGGCAAGTCGGGAGAGGTTGTTGATCAAGTCTCCCGCGTTGTCGGTCGCCGACTTCATCGCACGGCGCGTGGCGGCGTGCTTGGAGGCAGCCGACTGGAGCAGCGCGTTGTAGATCCGGCTCTCGACGTAGCGCGGCAGCAGGGCGTCGAGGACGTCCTCCGCCGACGGCTCGAAGTCGTACAGCGGACGGAGCGTGTCCTGCTCGCCCGCCTCCTTCGCCACCTCGTCGAGGCTGAGGGGCAGCAGCCGGGCCTCGACCGCCGTCTGCGTCATCATCGAGACGAACTCGGTGTAGACGATGTGGAGCTCGTCCACGCCGCCCTCGGCCGTGTCCTTCTCGATCGCCTCGATCAGCGGAGCCGCGATCGTCTTGGCGTCCGCGTATTCCGGCTGGTCCGTGAAACCGGTCCACGTGCCGGCCAGCTTGCGCTCGCGGAAGTTGTAGTGCGCGATGCCACGGCGGCCGACGACATAGATGTCGACCTGGCGGCCCTCGCTCTCCAGCTTCCTCGTCAGCGCTTCCGCCGCCTTGATGGCGTTGGAATTGAAGGCACCGGCCAGACCACGGTCGCTCGAGAGGAGCAGGACCGCGGCACGGGTCGGGTTCTCCGCCTCGGTGGTCAGCGGGTGCTTGTCGTTCGCACCCGTGGCCACCGCGGTGACCGCGCGGGTCAGCTCGGTCGCGTACGGGGTCGACGCCTGCACCTTGCGCTGCGCCTTGACGACGCGCGAGGCGGCGATCATCTCCATCGCCTTGGTGATCTTCTTCGTCGCGGTGACGGATTTGATGCGACGCTTGTAGACCCGGAGCTGCGCTCCCATGAGTCAGGTCCCTTCCGTCGTCACTTCGAGACGTTGACGGCAGCGGAAGCGTCGTCGCCCAGCAGCTTCCCGTCAGAGGTCTCGAACTGCTTCTTGAACTCCGCGATGGCATCGGCCACGGACTGCAGGGTGTCGTCCGACAGCTTGCCGCCCTCACGGATGGAGCTCATGAGACCGGAGTGGCTCTGGCGCAGGTACGCCAGGAGCTCGGCCTCGAAGCGGCGGATGTCGGAAACCGGGACGTCGTCCATCTTGCCGGTGGTGCCGGCCCAGACCGAGACGACCTGGTTCTCCGTGGGCATCGGCTGGTACTGAGCCTGCTTGAGCAGCTCGACCATCCGCTGGCCACGCTCCAGCTGCGCCTTCGACGCGGCGTCCAGGTCGGAACCGAAGGCGGCGAACGCCTCCAGCTCACGGAACTGGGCCAGGTCGACACGGAGGCGACCGGAGATCTGCTTCATCGCCTTGTGCTGGGCGGAGCCACCGACACGCGAGACCGAGATACCGACGTTCAGGGCCGGACGCTGGCCGGCGTTGAACAGGTCGGACTCCAGGAAGCACTGGCCGTCGGTGATGGAGATGACGTTGGTCGGGATGAACGCCGAGACGTCGTTGGCCTTCGTCTCGACGATCGGCAGACCGGTCATCGAGCCCGCGCCCATCTCGTCCGAGAGCTTCGCGCAGCGCTCGAGGAGGCGGGAGTGCAGGTAGAAGACGTCACCCGGGTAGGCCTCACGGCCCGGCGGGCGGCGCAGCAGCAGCGACACGGCGCGGTAGGCGTCGGCCTGCTTCGACAGGTCGTCGAAGACGATCAGGACGTGCTTGCCCTGGTACATCCAGTGCTGGCCGATGGCGGAGCCGGTGTACGGCGCCAGGTACTTGAAGCCGGCCGGGTCGGACGCCGGGGCGGCGACGATCGTCGTGTACTCGAGCGCACCGGCCTCCTCCAGCGCGCCGCGCACGGACGCGATGGTGGAGCCCTTCTGGCCGACGGCGACGTAGATGCAGCGGACCTGCTTGTTCACGTCGCCGGAGCGCCAGTTGTCACGCTGGTTGATGATCGTGTCGACGGCCAGCGCGGTCTTGCCGGTCTGACGGTCGCCGATGATCAGCTGACGCTGACCGCGGCCGACCGGGGTCATGGCGTCGACGGCCTTGTAGCCGGTCTCCATCGGCTCGTGGACCGACTTGCGCTGCATGACGCCGGGCGCCTGCAGCTCGAGGGCGCGGCGGCCCTCGGTCGCGATCTCGCCGAGGCCGTCGATCGGGTTGCCGAGCGGGTCGACAACGCGGCCGAGGTAGCCCTCGCCGACACCTACGGAGAGGACCTCACCGGTGCGCTGCACCGGCTGTCCCTCCTCGATACCGCTGAACTCGCCGAGGACGATCGCACCGATCTCGCGCTCCTCGAGGTTGAGGGCGAGACCGAGGGTGCCGTCCTCGAACTTCAGCAGCTCGTTCGCCATGGCGGAGGGCAGGCCCTCCACCTTCGCGATGCCGTCGCCGGCCAGGCTGACCGTTCCGACCTCCTCGCGCGAGGCCGCGTCCGGCTGGTACGACTGGACAAAGTTCTCCAGCGCGTCCCGGATCTCCTCCGGCCGGATCGTGAGCTCCGCCATCTGGGTTCCCTGCTCTCCTTGTTGGGCCCGAAGTTTCTTAGGGGTCTGGGGGCCGACCCCCAGGAATCTTCTGCAATCTCTGCACGGCCCAACCGGGCCGCTGGTCATGCTTGTTCTTTTGGTGGCTGCTGCCGTCAGCCGGCCAGTCGCCGGGTCGCCTCGTCGAGGCGCTCCGCGATGGTCCCGTTGATGACCTCGTCGCCGACCTGCACCGCGATCCCGCCGAGGACCGTGGGGTCCACGTCGAGGTTCAGGTGCATCTCGCGGCCGTACAGCTTGGCCAGGACGGCACCGAGGCGCTGCTTCTGCTGGTCGGACAGCGGCACCGCCGTGGTGACGACCGCGACCATCCGGTCCCGGCGCGCCGCGGCGAGCTTGGAGAGGGACTCGAGTCCCGCTTCCAGGCTACGTCCACGCGGGTGCGTCACGAGACGGACGACCAGACGCTCGGTGACCGGGTTGGCCTTGCCGCCGAGCAGGCTGCGCAGCAGCTCGCTCTTGGCGGACGCCGTGGCGGCCTTGTCCGTCAGCGCCGAGCGGAGCTCGGTGCTGGAGGAGACGATCCGGCCGAACCGGAACAGCTCGTCCTCGACGTCGTCGAGCGCGCCGGCCTGCTGCGCCGCGGTGAGGTCGGCGGTGTTCGCCAGCTCCTCGACCGAGTCGACCAGGTCACGCGACTGCGACCAGCGGGAACGCACCATGCCGGACACCAGGTCGACGGCCACGCCGCCCACCTGACCGCCGAGCAGTCGCCCGGCGAGCTCGGCCTTGGCCTCGCCCGCCTGCGCCGGGTCGGTCAGGACCCGACGCAGCGACACCTCGCGGTCGAGCAGCGCGGTGACCGCGGCCAGCTCACCCGCGAGCTTCGCGGCGTCGACCGAGGTGTTGTCGGTCAGCGCGTCGAGAGACTCGCGCGCGCCGGCCAGTGCCTCGCGGCTCGCTCCGTTCATCGGACGGCCTCGGCCTTCTCCTCGAGCTCGTCGAGGAAGCGGTCGATCGTGCGGCTCTGGCGGGCGTGGTCCTCGAGGGACTCACCGACCAGCTTGCCGGCCAGGTCGGTGGCGAGCTTGCCCACGTCCTGGCGCAGCGACGTCGCCGCGGCCTTGCGGTCGGCCTCGATCTGCGTGTGGCCGGCCGCGATGATCTCCTCGCGCTGGCGCTGGCCTTCCGCCTTCATCTCCTGGATGATCGCGGTGCCCTGCTCCGTCGCCTCCTGGCGAAGACGCGCGGCCTCATGGCGGGCCTCGGCGAGCTGGGCCTTGTACTGCTCCAGCACACTCTGGGCCTCGATCTGGGCCGACTCGGCCTTCTCGATGCCACCCTCGATGGCCTCGCGACGCTCGTCCAGAACCTTGTTGATGTTCGGGAGGAGCTTCTTGGCGAGGAAGCCGAAGACGATGACGAAGGCGATCAGGCCGATGACGAGCTCGTCAAGATGCGGGATCAGAGGAGGCTGGGGCTCCTCCGCCTGCGCAAGAAGCAGAGCGTTCACATCAGTGCCTTCCGTAAAAAAGGTTCGGGCTGTCGGTCCGGCTTACTGGTAGACGAAGCCCATGACGATGCCGATGAGGGCGAGCGCCTCACAGAACGCGAAGCCCATGATCTGGTTGGTGCGGATCAGACCGGCGGCCTCGGGCTGGCGGGCGAGGGCCTGCGTACCGTTACCGAAGATGATGCCGACGCCGACGCCGGGGCCGATCGCGGCGAGGCCGTAGCCGATCGAGGCGACGTTGCCGACGACGTTCTCCTTGGCGCCGGCGGCGAGGTTGACCATGTCGAGAGCAGCGGACATGCCGTTACTTCCTTCTCTTTCAATGACCCGGTGGGGGTTGGCCACCGGACGACAGTTGGCTTGGGGGTGGTGCGGCTGGTCCGGTCGGGCTCAGTGGTGCTCGGCGAGCGCGCCCTGGACGTAGCTGCAGGCCAGGAGGACGAAGACGTACGCCTGGACGGCCTGGATGAAGAGCTCGAAGGCGGTCATCACGAGGACCATCACGAACGAGGCGCCGGCGTAGATGAAGCCCAGGCCGTTCATGAGGTACCAGGTGGCCAGCGAGAACATCACGATGAGCAGGTGACCGGCGAACATGTTCGCGAACAGTCGCACCGCGTGCGTGAAGGGCCGGATGAGGAGGTTCGAGAAGAACTCCAGGACGACGACCATGGGCAGGATCGCGCCGAGGGACTTGTCGTAGCCGACGATGTTCTTCCAGCCGCCGACGAAGCCGTGCTTCTTGAAGGTCAGCGAGACCCAGAGGACGTACACGATCAGGGCGAGACCGGCCGGGAAGGCGATCAGCGAGGTGACCGGGAACTGGGCGAGGGGAATGATCGACCAGAGGTTGAGCATCCACACGAAGAAGAACAGCGACACCATCAGCGGGACGTACTTCTCGCCGTCCTTCTTGCCGATGATCTCGTAGACGATGCCGCGGCGCACGAAGTCGTAACCGGCCTCGCCGACCATCTGCATCTTGCCGGGGATCAGCTTGGGCTTGTTGAAGGCGGCCCAGAAGAACCCGACGACCACGATCGAGCCCAGGATCGCGAGCAGCATGGGCTTCGTGAACTCGAAGCCGCCCCACGTGGCGATCGGCTCGTACATGAACGTGTGCAGGCCCGGCGCCGGGAAGCCGCATCCACTGAAGATGTGGCAATCCGGGTCGAAGGCAAGCGTCTGGTCAGCACTCACCGCGGGCTCCTTCAGCGTGGCGCATAGGTACGGCAACCTCGTTGTGTCGGCGCGGCACGCAGCCGCGGGTCGGCACTGGACTGGTCTTACGGATAGGGGGGCGGCGGTTCGGCGTCGAGCCTCGCGCTGGGACAGGCGTCAGCTCGGATGCCCGCGCCCGCAATGCCGCAGTTGGCACCGGACGATAGCAGGAAGCCGAAGGCGTCTTTATCCCGGCCCTACCCCTCACGACGACGACCCCGAGTTCTTGGGCTTGTCGCCGTTCGAGGAGTCGGGGTCGACGTAAAGGATCTTGGCCTTCATGTAGGCGCGGGCCTGTGCCGCGATCCACACGATGGTCACTGCGAGCAGCGTGAAGGCGAACGCCTTGAAGTCGAACCAGGTGGTGTTCTTCAGCAGGGCCATCAAAATGAACAGCAGCAGCAGCTGGGCCGTGTAGAGCATCAGCCCCATGGCCTGGAACAGGTGCGGGAGCGACTTCGCGGTCCTCTGGAGCACCACGAGCCCGATGCCCATGAAGGCGATGACCACGACGCAGCCGAGGACGGCGCCGAGCACCCCTTCGCCGCCGGCGACCACGCCGCTGATGACCGCGGCGATGGCGCCGGTGGCCGCAGCGGGAATGGCAGCTGACAGAAGGATGCGTGCGTCGTTGGACGGCATGGCGGTGTCTCCGCTTGCTTGGTGGGGGCAGTCGTGCAGGGGTGTCGTCGAGGACGAGCCTAGGCCCGGTCCGAGGTGTGTCTCGGGGCCAACAGACCGTCGCACTACGGTCTTTCGGCTCTGTCGCCGGGTCTCGTGAACCGTATCACAAACTATTTGAATAGGTCTTTACCCGGGGGTGTGCGGACTGTCACACATGAGAGGTACCCCGCGCGTGTGTGCGCGGCGCGACGTCGAGTTGTCTGGTAATGCCCCTGTGCGGGGCATTCGTCAACTCGGCGTTCCGGCCTTCCGCCGGTCGGTGAAGCGCGACCGGTGGCCGATGGCGGTCGACCCGTTGACCCCGGCCGGCACCGGAATGCGCTCGGGGCGCTCCTCCAGAGGGCCCTGAGGGGTCCCAGCCGCCCCGGAGACGGCCGCGGAGGCGGCCTCCGGCTGGACGGGGCGGGAGCGGCGGTACCGGGGCGGCACGAAGGACTCCGCCCATCTCGGCGCCCGCGGCGCGAAGCGCGGCAGCAGGAGCAGCACCAGACCGAGCGCGCTCATGAAGACGACCGTCAGCACGATCCACATCGACGTGGAGTGCACCGAGTACGCGAGCGTGCCGAAGGCGATCAGCGCCGACCAGAAGTACATGATCAGCACGGCCCGGCTGTGCGAGTGGCCGATCTCCAGCAGCCGGTGGTGCAGATGGCCGCGGTCGGCCGCGAACGGGGACTGCCCGTTCCAGGTGCGGCGCACGATCGCCAGCACCAGGTCGGCCATCGGGATCGCGATGATCGTGAGCGGCAGCAGCAGCGGGATGAAGACCGGCAGGGCGGCGTGGGTGGCCTCGCGGGTCGAGCCCTCGAACAGCCTCAGGGTGTCGGGGTCGACCTGCCCGGTGATCGAGATCGCCGACGCGGCCAGGATCAGGCCGATCAGCATCGAGCCGGAGTCGCCCATGAAGATCCGGGCCGGGTGCATGTTGTGCGGCAGGAAGCCGAGGCACATGCCCATCAGGATCGCGGCGAACAGCGTCGCGGGGGCGGCGGCCTCGATCATGTAGCCGTACCAGAGCCGGTAGGCGTACAGGAAGAACGCCGTCGCGGCGATGCAGACCATGCCGGCGGCCAGGCCGTCCAGGCCGTCGACGAAGTTCACCGCGTTGATCGTGATGACCACCAGGGCGACCGTCAGGAGCGTGCCCTGCCACTGGGTCAGCGCGACCGTGCCGACACCGGGGATCGGCAGCCACAGGATCGTCAGACCCTGCATGACCATCACGCCGGCCGAGATCATCTGCGCGCCCAGCTTGATCAGCGCGTCCAGTTCGAACTTGTCGTCGAGGACGCCGATCAGCCAGATCAGGGCCGCGCCGGAGAGCAGCGCGCGAGGCTCGTTGGAGAGCTCGAAGACGCTGTTCAGGTTCTGCAGGTGGTCCGCCACCAGCAGTCCGGTGCACAGCCCGAAGAACATGGCGATGCCACCGAGCCGCGGAGTCGGTTCTCGGTGTACGTCGCGGGCGCGGATCTCCGGCATCGCCCCGGTCGCGATGGCGAACTTCCGCACCGGACCGGTGAGCAGATAGGTCACCGCGGCCGTGACACAGAGCGTCAGCAGGTAATCACGCACGGGCTGCCCCACAGGAATCGCTGGCCATCTCAGCCCCACACCCTAGCCGGGCCGTCCATGTGCTTGAGGACATCCGACCGGTGCGTACGGTTGCGCTGTGAGGCCCGTCACCCGCCATACGGGGGAAATCCACCCGTAAGGGAGCGGACTTCCGCGCGCACGCGGGCCGCCTCCGTGGCGTCGTCGCGCAGCGCGAGCGTGAACAGCGCGGCGATCCGGGCCATCTCCGGGGCGCCCATGCCCTGCGTGGTGACGGCGGCGGTGCCGAGGCGCAGCCCGCGACCGTCCCCGTACGGCAGGGCGCAGGTGTCGAGCACCAGGCCGGCGGCGGCCAGCCGCATCCGGGCCGTGCGGCCGTCGACGCCCAGCGGCGAGGGATCGGCGGTGATGAGGTGGGTGTCGGTGCCCCCGGTGGTGACGGCGAAGCCCTCGGCGGCGAGCGCCGCGGCGAGCACCCGGGCGTGCGCGACCACCTGGTGGGCGTACGTGGCGAAGGCGGGGGCGGCCGCCTCGCCGAAGGCCACCGCCTTGGCGGCGATGGTGTGCATCTGGGCACCGCCCTGGGTGAACGGGAAGACCGCCCGGTCGACCCGGTCGGCCAGATCGGCCCCGCACAGGACCATGCCGCCGCGGGGCCCCCGCAGCACCTTGTGGGTGGTGGCGCAGACGACGTCGGCGTACGGGACGGGGCTGGGCGCCGCTCCCCCGGCGACCAGCCCGATCGGGTGGGCGGCGTCGGCGATGAGGTAGGCGCCGACCTCGTCGGCGATGTCGCGGAAGACCGCGTAGTCGATGTGGCGGGGGTAGGAGATCGAACCGCAGACGATCGCCTTGGGGCGGTGGTGGCGGGCCAGCGCGGCGACCTGCTCGTAGTCGATGAGCCCGGTCTCGGCGTCGACGCCGTAGGGCACGAAGTCGAACCAGCGCCCGGAGAAGTTCGCGGGCGAGCCGTGGGTGAGGTGGCCGCCGTGGGCGAGCCCCATGGCCAGCACGGTGTCGCCGGGCCGCAGCAGGGCGGCGTACGCGGCCAGGACCGCGGAGGAGCCGGAATGGGACTGGACGTTCGCGTGCTCGGCGCCGAAGAGGGACTTCGCCCGGTCGACGGCGATCCGCTCGGCGGCGTCGGCGTACTCGCAGCCGCCGTGGTGGCGGGCACCGGGATATCCCTCGGCGTACTTGTTGGCGAGCGGGGAGCCGAGCGCGGCCAGGACCGCGGGCGAGGTGAAGTTCTCGGCGGCGATCAGCTGGAGGTCCTCGGTCTGCCGGCGCACCTCCCCGAGCAGCACGTCGGCGATCTCCGGGTCCTGCCGCCGCAGGACGTCGAGTTCCTCTTCGGGTGGAGCGGTGACCGGCATCTGTGGCTCCCGGCGTGGGCTGGGCTTCAGCTCCAATGTAGGCGCGTCGCCCGGGCTCTGCCCGCCGTTCACCCGCGGCTGGGCCGTCCGGCCCAAGCCGGCCGGCCGCACCCCCTCGTCCGGCCCGCTGCCGCCCCGCGCGGGGCGGCCGTCAGCGCCGTGCGGAGACGCCGGTCAGCGCCGTGACGACCGGGTCCAGCGCCTGGTTGATCTCGTCGCCGATCGAGCGGAAGAAGGTGATCGGGGCTCCGTACGGGTCGTTCACCTCGTCCGCCTCCACGTTCGGGGCAAGAAGCCACCCGCGTAGAGCCGCGGCGGCACGGACCAGGGCGCGCGCACGTTCGACCATGCCCTCGTCCCGCGGATCCGGGAGCGTCGCGGGGTCTATCGCGCGGACCAGCCGGGTGAACTCCTTCAGGGTGAAGGTGCGCAGACCCGCCGAGTGCCCCATCGAGATGACCTGGGCCCGGTGGTCGCGGGTCGCGGTCAGCACGAGGTCCGCCCGGATGACGTGCTCGTCCAGCAGCTCGCGGCCCGTGAAGCCGGTGGCGTCCGCGCCGAAGTCGGCGAGGACCAGCTCGGCGTTGGCCTCCATCGGGGCCCCTTCGTGGCCCCAGGTGCCCGCGCTCTCCACGATCAGGCCGCCGCCGCGCGGGTCACCGAGCCGGTCGCACAGGGCATGCCGCGTCAGCCGCTCGGTGATCGGCGAGCGGCACACGTTGCCGGTACTGACGTGGAGGATGCGGAAGGAACTGCTCTCCGGCCCCGCTATGCCACGCCCCTCAGGGGCCGTCAACTGGCCACCTCGAGGTCGGGTACCACCTTGCGGAGCTCCTCCGGGGACAGCGCGCCCTCACGCAGCAGCACCGGGACCTTGCCGGTCACGTCGACGATGGAGGAGGGCACGATGCCGGGCGTCGGGCCGCCGTCCAGGTAGACGGACACGGAGTCGCCGAGCATGCCCTGCGCCGCGTCGCAGTCCTCCGGAGAGGGGTGTCCCGTCAGGTTCGCCGAGGACACGGCCATCGGACCGACCTCGGTCAGCAGCTCGATCGCGACGGGGTGCAGCGGCATCCGGATCGCGACGGTCCCCCGGGTGTCGCCGAGGTCCCACTGGAGCGACGGCTGGTGACGCGCGACCAGCGTCAGCGCGCCCGGCCAGAACGCGTCGACGAGCTCCCACGCCTGCTCGGAGAAGTCCGTGACGAGCCCGTGCAGCGTGTTCGGGGAACCGATCAGCACCGGCGTGGGCATGTTGCGGCCCCGGCCCTTGGCCGCCAGCAGGTCCGCGACGGCCTCAGAGCTGAAGGCGTCCGCGCCGATCCCGTAGACGGTGTCGGTGGGCAGCACGACCAGCTCGCCACGGCGGACGGCGGACGCGGCCTCGCGCAGACCCGTCACGCGGTCGGTCGCCTCGTTGCAGTCGTATCGCCGAGCCATTTAGCGGGCCTCCCAGTTCGTGGTCACTACGGGGTCTCTCGGGCAGGGGGACGTCATGGCGTCGCCTTGCGGGCGGTCGCGAAACGCGGCCGGTTGTTCAGGTCGGGGTGGTCGGCGGCGTCCGCCCAGCCGGCCTCCTCGTTGAAGATCCACGGCACCTGGCCGCCCTGCGTGTCCGCGTGCTCGATGACCACGAGACCCCCCGGGCGCAGCAGCCGGTGCGCGGTGCGCTCGATGCCCCGGATGGTGTCGAGACCGTCCTCGCCGGAGAACAACGCCATCTGCGGATCGTGGTCACGGGCCTCGGGCGCCACGTACTCCCACTCGGTGAGCGGGATGTACGGCGGGTTGGAGATGACGAGGTCGACCTGGCCGTCGAGCTCCGGCAGGGCGCTCAGCGCGTCGCCCTGGTGGACGGTGACCCGGGAGTCCTCGGCGTTCTTACGGGTCCAGACCAGGGCGTCGTCGGACAGCTCCACGGCGTGCACGCGGGACCGCGGCACCTCCTGCGCCATGGCGAGCGCGATCGCGCCCGAGCCGGTGCACAGGTCGACGATCAGCGGCTCGACCACGTCCATGGCGCGCACGGCGTCTATGGCCCAGCCGACGACCGACTCGGTCTCCGGACGGGGCACGAAGACACCGGGCCCCACCTGGAGCTCCAGGAAGCGGAAGAACGCCCGCCCGGTGATGTGCTGGAGCGGCTCGCGCGCCTCGCGACGGGCGATCGTCTCCCAGTAGCGGGCGTCGAAGTCGGCGTCCTTGACGTTGTGCAGTTCCCCCCGCTTCACGCCGTGCACGAACGCGGCGAGCTCCTCCGCGTCGAAACGCGGTGAGGGCACGCCGGCGTCGGCCAGCCGCTGGGTGGCCTGGGCCACCTCGGCAAGCAGCAGGTTCACGCTGGTCCTCCGTGGTGCGGGGTGGGGCTGACGGGCTCGTGCGCTCAGGCCGCGGCGAGCTTGGCGGCCGAGTCGGCGTCGACGCAGGCCTGGATCATCGGGTCCAGGTCGCCGTCGAGCACCTGGTCCAAGTTGTACGCCTTGAAGCCGACGCGGTGGTCCGAGATGCGGTTTTCCGGGAAGTTGTACGTCCGGATCTTCTCGGAGCGGTCGACGGTGCGGACCTGGCTGCGGCGGGCGTCCGCGGCCTTGGACTCGGCCTCCTCCTGGGCCGCGGCGAGCAGCCTGGAGCGGAGGATACGCATGGCCTGCTCCTTGTTCTGGAGCTGGCTCTTCTCGTTCTGGCAGGAGGCCACGATGCCGGTCGGCAGGTGCGTGATGCGCACCGCGGAGTCGGTCGTGTTGACGGACTGGCCGCCGGGGCCGGACGAGCGGTAGACGTCGATCCGCAGGTCGTTCTGGTGGATCTCGACGTCGATCTCCTCGGCCTCGGGGGTCACGAGGACACCGGCCGCGGAGGTGTGGATCCGGCCGGCGGACTCGGTGGCGGGCACGCGCTGGACGCGGTGCACCCCGCCCTCGTACTTCAGCCGCGCCCAGACGCCCTGGCCGGGCTCGGTCGCGCCGTTGCCGCCCTTGGTCTTCACGGCGACCTGGACGTCCTTGTAGCCGCCGAGCTCGGACTCGGTCGAGTCGATGATCTCGGTCTTCCAGCCGACGCGCTCGGCGTAGCGCAGGTACATCCGCAGCAGGTCGCCGGCGAACAGGGCGGACTCGTCGCCGCCCGCGCCGGCCTTGATCTCGAGGATGACGTCCTTGTCGTCGCTGGGGTCGCGCGGGACGAGCAGCAGACGCAGCTTGTCGGTCAGCTCCTCGCGCTGCTTCTCCAGCTCCTTGACCTCGGCGGCGAAGTCGGGGTCGTCGGCGGCCAGCTCCTTGGCCGTCTCGATGTCCTCGGCCGACTGCTTCCACGCCTTGAAGGTGCCGATGATCGGGGTCAGCTCCGCGTAACGCTTGTTGAGCTTGCGCGCGTTCGCCTGGTCGGAGTGGACCGAAGGGTCGGCGAGCTTCTTCTCGAGGTCGGCGTGCTCGCCGACCAGGTCCTCGACCGCTTCGAACATCGGGTGCTCCTGGGGTGGATTCGTGAGGGGGGCTGCGGGAAAACCTGCGGGGACGGCAAAGCGCCGGTCCGGTCCCCCCGTACGGGAGCGACCAAGGACCGGCGCAGTGACGTGCTACTTCTTGGCCGCACCCTTGCCGAAGCGGGCCTCGAAGCGGGCGACGCGGCCGCCGGTGTCGAGGATCTTCTGCTTGCCCGTGTAGAACGGGTGGCACTCGGAGCAGACCTCGGCACGGATGGTGCCGTCGGTCAGGGTGCTACGGGTGGTGAACGACGCGCCACAGGTGCAGCTGACCTGGGTCTCGACGTACTCGGGGTGGATCTCGCGCTTCAAGGTGTCTCCTAGTTTCGGGAGGGCGCCGGGTCGCCGTGCGGGATGCACATGCGTGAACCGGGGCCGACGTACCAGTCTGCCAGGACCGGCCGTATCTCCCAAAACCGGGTCCTGCGCGAAACTATTCCGGCCACGGCCGGAGCGTCCCCGCGACCGGGTCCCGGAGCGGCCCGGGGGCGGCAGCGGGGCGAGGGCGGGAGGGGTGCGGGGCGGTACGGGGGCGGTACGGGGCGCGGGTGCGACGGCTACCGGACGACGCCCTCGGCCTTGCCGGTGGCCGCGTCCTCGGTCGCCGAGGCGGGGATCGGGCGGTCCGCCCTGAGCGCCTTCCAGACCTGGTCGGCCTCGGCCTGCAGGGGCACCACCCGGTTCGGGTCGGCGGGGTCGTACTCGACCGGCATGGTCACCATGTCCACGTCCTCCGCGCCGATCTTGCCGAGGCCGCGGGCGAAGCCGAGGAGCTCGTCGACCGAGTCGAGCTCGGAGTCCGGGGTGATCGCCTTGGTGGCGGTGTCGGCGAGGCCGAGGAGCTTCTGCGGGTTGCTCAGTACGCCGACGTCCCTGACCTGCGCGATGAAGGCCTTGATGAAGGCCTGCTGGAGCTGTATGCGGCCGAGGTCGCTGCCGTCGCCGACGCTCTTGCGGGTGCGGACCAGGCCGAGGGACTGCTCGCCGTCGAGCGTGTGGGTGCCCGGGGCGAGGTCGAGGTGGCTCTTGGCGTCCTTGATGGGGACCGTGGTGGTGACGTCGACACCGCCGAGCTTGTCGATGAGCTTCTTGAAGCCGCTGAAGTCGACCTCGATGTAGTGGTCCATGCGGATGCCGGACATCGACTCGACGGTCTTGACGGCGCAGGCCGGGCCGCCGACCTCGTACGCGGTGTTGAACATCGCCCGGTCGTCGCCGGGGACGGTGCCGCCCCCCTCGTCGGTGCACTTCGGGCGGTCGACGAGGGTGTCACGCGGGATCGAGACGACGCTCGCCTTCCGGTGGCCCTCGTAGACGTGCACGACCATCGCGGTGTCGGAGCGGGCGCCGCCCTCGTCCTTGCCGTACGCGCCGTTGTCGCCGGAGCGGGAGTCGGAGCCGAGGACGAGGATGTCCATCGATCCGTCGTCGACGTTCTCGGGGCGGTCGGCGCCGAGCCGGGTGTTGATGTCGACGCCCTTCAGGTTGCCGTTGAGCTTGAGGTACGTGTACCCGAGCCCGGAGCCCCCGACCACGACGAGCACGGCGGCGCCCCAGGCGGCGACGATCGCCGCGCGCCTGCCCTTGGTGGGCGGCTTCCGGCGGCTGCCGGTGCCACGTATGCGGGCGTTCCTGGACTGCTCGGTCATCTGCTACCTCAGGTCTATGGTTCACCTTCTGTGACGGCGAAGCACCCGAAAGGGTTGCATAGTCCTCTGTGAGGTTTCGATGAGTGAAGGAGCGCGACGGTCCGCAACGCACGATGCCCACCGTGCGGGGCACGGTGGGCATCGGGTTCTTTGCGCAGGTCGCGGCGGGGATCACGGCCCGGAGGCCGGATCACCGCCGCGTGACGGAGATCTCGTCAGTCGTTGTTGCCGGCCGACGGGGTCGTCTTCTGGATCTGCAGCAGGAACTCGCCGTTCGACTTCGTCTGCTTCATCTTGTCGAGCAGCAGCTCGATCGCCTGCTGCTGGTCGAGGGCGTGCAGCACGCGACGCAGCTTCCAGGTGACGGCGAGCTCGTCGCTGCCGAGCAGGATCTCCTCCTTGCGGGTGCCGGACGCGTCGACGTCCACCGCCGGGAAGATGCGCTTGTCGGCGAGCTTCCGGTCGAGCTTGAGCTCCATGTTGCCGGTGCCCTTGAACTCCTCGAAGATCACCTCGTCCATGCGCGAGCCGGTGTCGACCAGCGCGGTGGCCAGGATGGTCAGCGAGCCGCCGTCCTCGATGTTGCGCGCGGCACCGAAGAAGCGCTTCGGCGGGTAGAGCGCGGTCGAGTCGACACCACCGGACAGGATGCGGCCGGAGGCCGGAGCGGCGAGGTTGTACGCGCGGCCCAGGCGGGTGATCGAGTCGAGCAGGACGACCACGTCGTGACCCAGCTCCACGAGACGCTTGGCGCGCTCGATGGCCAGCTCGGCGACCGTGGTGTGGTCCTCGGCCGGACGGTCGAAGGTCGAGGAGATGACCTCGCCCTTGACCGACCGCTGCATGTCGGTGACCTCTTCCGGACGCTCGTCGACCAGGACGACCATCAGGTGGCACTCGGGGTTGTTCGTGGTGATCGCGTTGGCGATCGCCTGCATGATCATGGTCTTGCCGGTCTTCGGCGGGGCCACGATCAGGCCTCGCTGGCCCTTGCCGATCGGCGACACGAGGTCGATGATCCGCGTGGTCAGCACACCCGGGTCGGTCTCCAGACGGAGGCGGTCCTGCGGGTAGAGCGGGGTCAGCTTGTTGAACTCCGGGCGGCCACGGCCGGAGTCGGCGGCCATGCCGTTCGCCGAGTCCAGGCGGACCAGCGCGTTGAACTTCTCGCGGCGCTCGCCCTCCTTCGGCTGACGCACGGCGCCGGTGACGTGGTCACCCTTGCGCAGGCCGTTCTTGCGGACCTGGGCGAGGGAGACGTACACGTCGTTCGGGCCGGGCAGGTAGCCGGAGGTCCGGATGAACGCGTAGTTGTCGAGGATGTCCAGGATGCCCGCGACGGGGATCAGGACGTCGTCCTCGTTGACCTGGACCTCGGGGCCGCCGAAGTCCTCGCGGCCACGACGGCCACGACGGTCGCGGTAGCGCCCGCGACGGCCGCGGCGGCCGCCCTCGTCGTCGAAGTCGTCCTGCGGGCCGCTCTGCTGACCCTGCTGGCCGCCCTGGCGCTGCTGACGCTGGCCGCCCTGGCCACCGCCCTGCTGGTCGTCGCCACGGCCGCGGTCACGGCGGTCGCGCTGGCGGTCGCCGCGCTCCCCGCGCTCGCCGCGGTCACGGCGCTCGCCGCGGTCACGACGGCCACGGCCCTCGGCGCCGTCGACGGCGGCCTCGGCCTTGCCGTCACCGGACGCGTCGGTACGGGTCTCGGTCCGCGTCTCGCCCTTGGCGGCCTGGGCTGTCTCCGCCTTGGCCTCGCCCTCCGGCGCCCCGGCCGGGGCGGTGGCGCGGCGACGGCGGCGCTCGCCGGCCGGCTGGTCGTCGCTGGCGGGCTGACCGGGAATGTCGATCTGCTGCTGGGCGACGGCCTTCTCGGCCTTCTCCGCCTTGGGGGCGGCGCTCTCCGGCGCGGCCTCGCCCGTGCGGGCCTTGGAGGTGGTGCGGCGCTTCGGCTTGGTCTCGGCCGTCTCGGCGGAGCCGGCCTTGGCGGGGGCGGAGCCTCCGGCCTGCGCCTCCTTGATGACCTCGATCAGCTGGCTCTTGCGCATCCGCGCAGTGCCCCTGATGCCGAGGCCGGACGCGACCTGCTGCAGCTCGGCCAGGACCATGCCCTCAAGGCCGGTGCCGGAGCGGCGGCGCCGTGCGGTGGTGCCGGTGGCAGCACCTGCGGCGGGCGCGGTGGCGTCGACACTGTTGTCGGCAGTCACGCCCATCAGATCGGTGGTGTCGCTCACGAAGGGTCCTTCCCTGGAGCGGACGTCGGCCATCTGGCTCGGCGACCGGTTGTGCTGTCCGACGACGATCCTGCTTGTGGACCGTGTCGGGGCGGTGGTCCCGCCGGGTGCGGCGGAAGAGAAAAAACGTGCTGTGGGTCCGGCCCGAGGCCCCCTGCTCGGCCCTCACCGTGGGAGAGCGAGGGGTGTCGTGCCGGTTCCGGAGCGTGCTCAAAACTGCTCAGGCAGGCTGCTCAGGCAGTTGAGGAGGCTTCCGGAAGAATGGGTGGTCCCTGATGGGGACACTCCGCACCGCGCCACAAAGACCTCGGGTGCAGACTTGAGGTTAACACTACCGGCTCCAACAAACATTCCCCCCTCTCCATCACCGGCAATCCCGCGCCCTACGGGGCGAGCGGCAGAACACTCGCTCCGGACGCGTCGAGGTCGAGCCGGTTCGCGGCCCATCCCTCGCCTGCCAGTCGGGCGACCTTGTCGGCCGTCCCGTGTTCGGCCAGCGCGAGCACCGTGGGGCCCGCGCCGGAGATGACCGCGGGGACACCGTCCGCCCGCAGTCGGTTCACGAGCGCGATGCTCTCCGGCATCGCGGGTGCCCGGTACTCCTGGTGCAGCCGGTCCTCGGTGGCCGCGAGCAGCAGCTCGGGGCGGCGGGTCAGAGCCTCCACGAGGAGCGCGGCGCGCCCGGCGTTGGCCGCGGCGTCGACGTGCGGGACCGTACGGGGCAGCAGGCCGCGGGCGGTCTCGGTCAGCACCGGCTTCCCGGGGACGAAAACCACCGGAACGATGGAATCGGAGGGGGCCATCCTGATCGCCCGGGCGGCACCCGACTCGGTCCAGGCGAGGGTGAATCCGCCGAGCAGACAGGCGGCGACGTTGTCGGGATGCCCCTCGATCTCGGTGGCCAGTTCCAGCAGGGCCGCCTCGTCGAGACGGGCGTCCCCGCCTATGGTCACGGCGCGGGCGGCCACGATGCCGGCGCAGATGGCGGCGGAGGAGGAGCCGAGGCCCCGGCCGTGCGGAATGCGGTTGGCGCAGACGACCTCGAGACCGCGCGGCTGCCCGCCGAGCAGGTCGAAGGCCGTACGCAGCGAACGCACGAGCAGGTGGCTCTCGTCGCGCGGGAGCGTGTCGGCGCCCTCGCCGGCGATGTCGATGTGCAGCCCGGAGTCGGCGACCCGGACGACGACGTCGTCGTAGAGACCCAGCGACAGGCCGAAGGCATCGAAGCCCGGGCCGAGGTTGGCGCTGGTGGCAGGAACGCGCACCCTTACGGCGGCGGCGCGGAACGCGGGACCGGCCATCGCTCGATGACTCTCCTTGACTCTGACTGCGGGATTTCCAAGAGAAGTACGCAAGACCCGGGGGCCGTTTCTGCCTCGGGGGCGACAACGGCAACGACACCGCGCATATGCAACGGG
Source organism: Streptomyces sp. JL2001 (assembly GCF_050917515.1). Lineage (NCBI taxonomy): Bacteria > Bacillati > Actinomycetota > Actinomycetes > Kitasatosporales > Streptomycetaceae > Streptomyces > Streptomyces sp. JL2001. Next base: position 2,558,406 of record NZ_CP169421.1, read on the forward strand.
GCGGGTTCGGTACAGCCTATCGAAGGAAGGTTCTGTGGCGACATAGGGCGCACAGGAGGCGCACGATGCGTGTCGCGAGCCTTCCTGTGCGCCTATGTACGTTCCTGGTCGGGTTTGCCTCCGCGGGGAATCCCCTGGTGGGAGCCACCAGGGGGCCGCGGAGGCGGACCTGGCCGGATCTCGCGGGCCCGGAAGTTACGCGAGACCGAGGCGCTCGGCGGCGGCCGCGGCGTCGACCGGGACGGTGACGGGCTGGGGCGCGCCGGCGACCGCCCAGTCGGGGTCCTTCAGGCCGTTGCCGGTGACCGTGCAGACGATGCGCTGGCCCGGGTCGACCTTGCCCTGCTCGGCGGCCTTCAGCAGGCCGGCCACCGACGCGGCCGAGGCGGGCTCGACGAAGACGCCCTCCTGGGAGGCCAACAGGCGGTAGGCGCGCAGGATCTCACGATCCGTCACCTCGTCGATGAAGCCGCCCGACTCGTCGCGCGCGGCGATCGCGTAGCCCCACGAGGCCGGGTTGCCGATGCGGATCGCGGTGGCGATGGTCGTCGGGTCCTTGACGACCTCGCCGCGCACGAGCGGCGCCGAGCCGGAGGCCTGGAAGCCCCACATCCGCGGCCGGTGCGTGGACATCGCGTCGGCGGCGTACTCGGTGTACCCCTTCCAGTACGCCGTGATGTTGCCGGCGTTGCCGACCGGCAGCACGTGGATGTCGGGGGCGTCGCCGAGCGCGTCGACGATCTCGAACGCGGCGGTCTTCTGGCCCTCGATACGCACCGGGTTGACCGAATTGACCAGAGCCACCGGGTAGTTCTCGGAGAGGCTGCGCGCCAGCCTCAGGCAGTCGTCGAAGTTGCCGTCGACCTGGAGGATCTTCGCGCCGTGCACGAGGGCCTGGCCCATCTTGCCGAGCGCGATCTTGCCCTGCGGCACGAGCACGGCGGACACCATGCCGGCGCGCACCGCGTAAGCGGCCGCGGACGCCGAGGTGTTGCCGGTGGAAGCGCAGATGACGGCCTGCGCGCCCTCCTCCTTGGCCCGGGTGATGGCCATCGTCATGCCGCGGTCCTTGAAGGACCCGGTGGGGTTGGCGCCCTCGACCTTGAGGTGCACCTCGCATCCGGTGCGCTCGGAGAGCACCTGAGCGGGGACGAGCGGCGTGCCCCCCTCACGGAGCGTGACGACGGGCGTCTTTGCCGTGACCGGAAGGCGGTCCCGGTACTCCTCGATGATGCCGCGCCACTGGTGGGTGCCCTTGCTGGTCATGGGTCCTTACTCCCCTTCAACACGCATGATGCTGGCGACACCGCGCACGGTGTCGAGCTTGCGCAGCGCCTCGACGGTCCCGGAGAGGGCGGCGTCGGGCGCGCGGTGGGTGACGACGACGAGGGAGGCCTCGCCGTCCTTGCCCGTCTGGCGGACGGTGTCGATGGACACGCCGTGCTCGGCGAAGACCGTCGCGACCTGGGCGAGGACGCCCGGCTTGTCGGCCACGTCGAGACTGATGTGATACCGCGTCACGACCTCGCCCATGGGGCTCACGGGCAGCTGGGTGTACGCGGACTCGCCGGGGCCGTTGGCCTCGTTGAGCTTGTTGCGGCACACGGCGACGAGGTCGCCGAGTACGGCCGAGGCGGTCGGGGAACCGCCGGCGCCGGGGCCGTAGAACATCAGGCGTCCGGCGGCCTCGGCCTCGACGAAGACCGCGTTGTACGCCTCGCGGACGGAGGCGAGCGGGTGGCTGAGCGGGATCATCGCGGGGTGCACGCGCGCGGTGACGGACTCGCCGTCGGCGGAGCGCTCGCAGATGGCGAGCAGCTTGATGGTGCAGCCCATGCGCTTGGCGGAGGCGAAGTCCGCGGCGGTGACCTCGGTCATGCCCTCGCGGTAGACGTCGTCGAGCCGGACCCGGGTGTGGAAGGCGATTCCGGCCAGGATCGCGGCCTTGGCGGCGGCGTCGAAGCCCTCGACGTCGGCGGTCGGGTCGGCCTCGGCGTAGCCGAGGGCGGTGGCCTCGTCGAGCGCCTCGGAGTACCCGGCGCCCGAGGTGTCCATCTTGTCGAGGATGAAGTTCGTCGTCCCGTTGACGATGCCCATCACACGGTTGATCTTGTCGCCGGCGAGGGACTCGCGCAGCGGCCGGATGAGCGGGATGGCGCCGGCGACGGCGGCCTCGTAGTAGAGGTCCTGGCCGTGCCGCTCGGCGGCGGCGTACAGGCTCGCGCCGTCCTGGGCGAGCAGCGCCTTGTTCGCCGAGACGACCGAGATGCCGTGCTCGAAGGCGGTGGTGATGAGGGAGCGGGCCGGCTCGACACCGCCGATGACCTCGACGACCACGTCGATGTCGCCCCGTTTGACCAGGGCGGTGGCGTCGGTGGTGATCAGCTCGGGCGCGATGCCCTCGCGGACCTTGTCCGGCCGGCGGACCGCCACGCCGGCGAGCTCGACCGGGGCGCCGATGCGCGCGGCGAGGTCGTCGGCGTGCGTCGTCATGATGCGCGCCACCTCTGAGCCGACCACACCACAGCCCAGCAGCGCCACCTTCAGCGGACGCGTACGCATCATCCGACCTCGTTTCTCGTACTTCTTCGTATCTCTACGGTGGGAACCAGTCTCACTCACCGGACGGAGGTTTCTGCCCTCCGTCCGGATCCTGAGACATCTATTTCATCACCCGACATCGAGACGCAGGAGATCTTCCTCCGTCTCGCGCCGGACGATCACCCGGGCCTCGCCCTCGCGGACGGCGACGACGGGCGGGCGGAGCGCGTGGTTGTAGTTGCTGGCCATGGACCGGCAGTACGCGCCGGTCGCCGGTACGGCGATCAGGTCGCCGGGCGCCAGGTCGGCGGGCAGGAAAGCGTCCTTGACCACGATGTCGCCGCTCTCGCAGTGCTTGCCGACGACGCGGGACAGCATCGGCTCGGCCTCGCTGGTCCGCGAGACGAGCGCGACGCTGTACTCGGCGTCGTACAGCGCGGTCCGGATGTTGTCGGACATGCCGCCGTCGACGCTCACGTACGTCCGCAGTCCGTCGAGGGGCTTGATCGTGCCGACCTCGTAGAGGGTGAACGCGGTCGGGCCGACGATCGCGCGACCGGGCTCGACCGAGATGCGGGGCGTGCGCAGCCCGGCGGCCTCGCACTCGCGGGTCACGATCTCGGTGAGGGCCTTGGCGATGTGGTGCGGCTCGCGCGGGTCGTCCTCGGAGGTGTAGGCGATGCCGAGCCCGCCACCGAGGTCGATCTCGGGCAGCTCGACGCCGTGCTCGTCGCGGACCTCGGCGAGCAGCTGGACGACACGGCGGGCGGAGACCTCGAAGCCGGCCATGTCGAAGATCTGCGAGCCGATGTGCGAGTGGATGCCGATGAGCTCCAGGCCGTCCAGGCGCAGCGCCCGGCGCACGGCCTCGGCGGCCTGGCCGCCGGCGAGGGCGATGCCGAACTTCTGGTCCTCGTGCGCCGTGGCGATGAACTCGTGGGTGTGCGCCTCGACGCCGACGGTGACCCGGATCTGGACGCGCTGGCGCTTGCCGAGGGCCTGGGCGACGTGGGCGACGCGGACGATCTCCTGGAAGGAGTCGAGGACGATACGGCCGACGCCGGCGGCGACGGCGCGCTCGATCTCCTCGGGGGACTTGTTGTTGCCGTGGAAGGCGATGCGCTCGGCCGGCATGCCGGCGTCGAGGGCGGTGGCCAGCTCGCCGCCGGAGCACACGTCGAGGTTCAGTCCCTCTTCCTTGAGCCACCGCACGATCGCGCGGGACAGGAAGGCCTTGCCCGCGTAGAAGACGTCGGCGTCCTTGCCGAAGGCGTCCGCCCAGGCGCGGCAGCGGGCGCGGAAGTCGGACTCGTCGAGGAAGTAGGCGGGGGTGCCGAACTCCTCGGCGAGCTCTGCGACCGTCAGCCCGCCGACGGTGGCGACGCCCTGCTCGTTCCGCTCGACCGTCCGGGCCCAGACCTTGGGGTCGAGCCGGTTCAGGTCGGTGGGCGGCGCGGTGTAGTGCCCCTCGGGGAGGACGTCGGCGTGGCGGGGCCCTGCGGGGTGGGCGGAACGACTCATGTCTGCTCTTTCAGATCCGATCGGGTGCGCTGATGCCGAGCAGGGACAGGCCACCGGCGAGCACCGTCCCGGCGGCTTCGGCGAGCGCGAGCCGGGAGCGGTGGGCGGCCGAGGGTTTCTCGTCGCCGCGGGGCAGCACCGTGTGCTGGAAGTCGAGCAGCACGTCGGCGACCGCCTCCAGCTGCCGGACGACCCGGTCGGGCGCGCGATGCCGGGCGGCGGCGGCGAGCACGGCGGGCTGATCCCCGAGCACGGCGACGAGGCGACGGGCGTGGGGGGGGTGGGGGGCTTGGGGGGTGGGGGGTTGGGCGGAGGCGGGGGCCTGGGCGGATGGGGTGGGGGCGGGCCGGTGAGCGGCGGATCCCGGCGCCTCGTCCCCGGCGGGGGCGAACCCGAGCTGCCGCGCGTTGTGCAGGAGGGCGCGGACCCGCGCGTGCGCGTACCGGACCAGGAAGAGGGGGTTCCCCTCCTGCTGCCGGAGGAGTTCGTCGCCGAGGCGGGCGGTGTCGTGCGCGGCGGCGGAGAGGAGCCCCCACCGGGCGGCGTCCGGACCGAGCCGGTCCAGCAGCTCGCGGGCGGTGTACGGGACGGGCAGCGGGACCACGTCGGCGACAGCGTGCCGCTCCCCCGCGTCCGGCGCCTCGGCTCCGGGCCGTGCGCCGAGGAGCGCCCATTCGGGGTCGCCGGGACCCTCGCAGCCGACCTCGACCCGATACCCCTGGGAGACGAGGATCCGGCTCGCGGCGTCGGCGACGACGGCGGCCCGCAGGTCGGCGCGGTGGACGAGCCGCGCGGTGGCGCCGTGGGGCTCGCGCCACCCGTAGCGCTGACCCTCGCGCAGGATCTCGCGCACGAGGGCCTGCTCCGCGTCCTGCCGCAGCGTGAAGTTCAGGAAACCGGCGCCGGTGATGTCGACGGCGGCGAGCCCGGGGCTGCGTTCGAGGCGTTCCTTGAGGATCCCGGCGACGTCCAGGGGCCGGCGCCCGGCGGGGCGGGCCAGGGTGAGGGCGATGTTGCTGGCGTAGTCGCCGCGCCCTCCGGGCCGGGGCCGCTCGACCTTGACGCGCTCGGGCAGATCGCCCGCGTCGACCCGCAGCGCACCGTCGTCGACCGCACGGCGCACGGCGTGCAGCACGGTGAGGGAGAGGTCCGCGGGGGTCACGGGACCAGCGTAGGGGAGAAGGGGGGGCCAAAAGCGAACCGGTTTCGCCATGCGGGCACCCGGCGCACCAGGGTCTCCGAACAGGGGTCCGTACGCCCGGTCTCGACGCGTCTAGATGTGCTACCCGGGAAGGTTCCGGCTCTCCGCGCGGCCGACCCCGTGTCGGCCGTCGACACCAGACGGCCCCTCCTGACCGTCCCGGCGCTCACGCCGGTCCCGGTGCATGAGCTGCCGCACGACGCGGACGAGCTCGGCGGGTTCGAAGGGCTTGGCGAGGAAGGCGTCGACACCGACGGCGAAGCCGCTCTCGGTCTCGTACTGGGTGCAGGCACTCACGATCGCGACCGGCAGGTGGCTGGTCCGCGGATCGGACCGCAGCCGCTCGGCGGTGCGCAGGCCGTCCAAACGAGGCATGACGACGTCCAGGGTGACGACATCAGGACAAACCTGATGAACGACATCCAGACACTCGGCACCATCGGCCGCGGTCACCACCTCGAAGCCCTCGAGCTCGAGATTGACCCTGATCAACTGCCGGATCACCCGGTTGTCATCGACAACGAGGACCCGCCCGGACACGCCTGACACACGACGAGAGTAGGTCGCGGCGCGGGGCCGCGTCCGCGTTTTGCCCACTTCCGACCCGTGCGGGGTAACGAAGCCCCCGTGACGCGACGGAAATACCTGTTCACGGGCACCGCTCCGATGCTGGTAGGGTTCTACCCGTCGCCGCCGAACGCGGCAACGCCCCCGTAGCTCAGGGGATAGAGCAACGGCCTCCGGAGCCGTGTGCGCAGGTTCGAATCCTGCCGGGGGCACTTCGCAGGAAGTGCCTAAAGACCCCGCCACCAGCAGAGATGCTGAGGACGGGGTCTTCTTGCATGCGCAGGCGTGTGCGGGGCTGGGCGGGCGTATGACAGGGTCTGTGGACGAGGCGTGGACGGGATCTTGGGGGCGTCGCCGCAGGTGAGGTCCAGGCGAAGACAGAGACGGCCGGCCCGCTGAAGGGCACGGGACTCAGGCCTGGCTCCACGCCTGACGATGACGAGCAACGCTGTACACCTGCTCGACCTGGTCAGCCGTCAGTGCCCCTGAGAGCGGCGCCAGAGCAGCGACTTGGCGCTCCTGGTACACCCGGACGCTGAGTTGCGTGGCGACCACCTTGAGATCGGTGACGCCGACGAAGACGAGGACCGGTTCAACCGGTACAGGGAAACCGCAGTACTGCTCCAGCACCCGGACCACACGCTTGGCCTCGGCTCGGCTCTTGCGGACGTAAGGCGCTGGCTTGCCGTGATTGACCTTCACCGCGTCGTCGCCGACCCATACGGCCTTGCCGTGGTGGTGCTTCGTGTTGATGCTGAACACTCCTCCAGGGCCGATCAGCAAGTGGTCGACGTCCACACGTTCACCCAGGGGAATCGAGTGCAGGACCCGCCAGCCGTGCCGCTCCAACCGGTTCAGCTCGCCTCCCACGCGCTTCTCCCCCGCCAGTCCTTTCCGCCACGAGTCCCACTTGCTGGGGCGCCGCAGGAGCCGTGAGACGACACGCTCCATGAGGCCCGGGCCAGACTTGTCGAGCAGGTCACGAAGGGCTTCACCGGGACGGTTGGCGGACAGGTCGTCGGCCGGCAGCAGAGGCGGCAGCACCGGACGGGCTTCAGCCCCAGATGTCCCCTTTGGCAAGTCCGACGCGGAGACCTCCCGTAAGCGGTGCGTCAGCGCGGCGATCACGTCATCGCGATACTCGGCAACCAGGACGGTGATGTCCCCCGTCGTCACGTCCGCCCAACCGACCGCTGCGCCATCGGGCAGATTCGCGTACAGGCGATCATGTCCGTACCGCTTCCATCGCGTGACCTCCAGCTCCACGAGCCCCCCCCTCGTCCGCTCTCCGCTCGCAGCATCGCAGTGGGTAGGGCAGAAAACGAGTGAGGCCCCGGACAAGATGCCCGGAGCCTCAATGGGGTGATGCACGGTGCTTCACTCGTACTCGCGAAGAAGATCCTCAATGCGCCGGTTGGCGACGTCCTGGCGCCCGTCGAGGCACTTCGCGTAGCGGGTCAGCAGGACCTCGACGCTGTTCCCGGCGCGCTCGGCCACCTCGGTCGGGTCGACGCCCGCGTTGAGCCAGGTCGACAGTGCCGAGTGCCGAAGGTCGTACGGCCGACTCGCGAGCGGCGACGCGGCGACGGTCGGCGGAAGCGCGAGGAGCCTGGCCTCCTGCCAGACGCGGTAGTAGGTCGAGGAGGGGACCACGGAACCCTTCTCGCTGAAGAACAGTCGACCGTCGTCCGCGGTGCCGAAGACGGTCAGATGCTCACGAAGAACGGCGACCAGATGCGGGGGGATGGGCACCCTGCGGATGTCCTCGGTCGGCCGGTTCTTCAGGCCGCGGTCGTCGTGGGTCTCTCCCGAATCGGTCCACTGCTTGCCCACCGACGGACGGGTGCGGTGGAGCAAGGCAGAGCCCCAGCCCTGCTCGGGGAGGACCAGGTCTGTCTGGCCAAGGCCGACGGCTTCTGCCGGCCGGAGACCACCGAAGTACATCGCGGCGAACAGGCCGACGAGCCGACGACCGCGGGCACGCCGGTACCCGCCCACGTAGGAGACGGCTGTCAGGAGGTTGCGGGCCTGCTCCGGGTTGGCGACGATGCGCGGGTCGACCTGGTTGGACACCTTCGGCTTCTGCCAGCGAATTGCCGTGATCGGGTTCTCGCGCAGTTCCCCCAGGTCCACCGCGTAGTTCGCGGCGTTCACGAGCGTCCGGCGCTTACGTCGCACGGTTTCCGCTGCCGCCGCGGTCCCATCGAGCTTGAGCTTCAGAGCGTCGAGCACGGCGCGGGCGGTGGCGGGCTCGGCAAGATCGGCAAGCGGCCGAGACGCCTTGGACACCCAGTGAAGGACGTTGCTCACGTCGTCGGGCACCTCTCGCCCATCAGGCCCCGGCAGTACGAAGGCCCAGTTGCGCAGCGCTCTACGGACTACATCGTCGGATGGCCGGCCGGGACGCTCAGCGAGGAGTTCCACCGTCACACTGGTCAGCGATTCATTGATGCCGTCCCGCGTATTGGGGGCGGCATGCGGCCACTTCATGGCGAGATACCTGAGAGCGAAGTCGTACCACGTCACCGCGGACTTCTTTTCTTCCATGGAGGCCGGGAGACCCGATTCCGAATCGAACTCCTCGCCGTCTCGCATCGCACGCATGAGCTTCGTGCGGTAGTGATCGGCAAGCGCTTTGGTCCGGAAAGATTCCGAGAACACATTGCCCGCCACAGACCAACGGGCACCGTATGAAGGCGTCTTGGTGTCACGCTTCCGGACACCCCACACCTTCACATCGAGGGACTTCACGCCGCTGCCTCCAGCTGTCGGAGCCACGTGGAGAAGTCGCTCCTCCAGATTCGGAGCTCTCCATTGGGGAGCTTGAAGGCGGCTGGCCCCTGCCCCAGCTCACGCCAGCGGTAGAAGGTCCGTCGCGAGACGCCGCCCAGCTCGGCGAGGATCTGCGGGACGGTCATCAGCTCGTCCTTCACGACAGCTCTCCTTCCAGTTCGGACAGTTCGGCGCGGATCTCGCGGGCGTGTTCGCGGTTGTGCTGGATGTCGCGGTGGATGTTGGCGGCGAGCCAGGATTCGCCGGGTGTGTGGCCGTGGCCGGCGTAGGTCCAGTGGGCGACGACGAGCACGGTGGCTTCGGGGTGTTCGTCGGGGTCGGGGAGACCGAGTGCGGTGCGTTGTTGGGCGGCGCGGTAGTCGGCGCGGACCTGGCGTAGGGCGCCGAGGGTGGTGGAGTAGCGGCGGGATTTGGTGGAGAAGTGGCCGCGGAAGCCGAGCATGTGGGCCCAGGCCAGGAGTCGCCGGTCGGGGTAGGCCCGGTCGAGGTCCATGCAGGCTTCCATCAGGCGCCGGGGGTGCTCGGGGATGTCGAGGAGGATGAGGGCTTCCTTGTTGCCCACGCGGTGGTCCACGGACCCGGTGGTCTCGGCGGCCTTGGTGGCGTACTTGGCGACGTAGGCGGCGACGGCCTGTTCGGTGAGGTCTTCGCCCTGGCCGAAGGCCTTGATGGGCTGCACGTCGAGCTGCGTGCCCCACGCCAGCGTCACGTCCTGGTCCACGCCGAAGTCGGGCGCGGCCGGGACGACGACCTGAACGCGAGCAGCTGCGGCCCGGATGGCGTCGGTCAGCAGGTCGAGGGTGGCCCAGGCCGGGGGCGGGGTGTCGGGGCCTTCGGGTCCGTCGAAGCGGATGACCGCGTGGAAGTGGACCGCGCCGCGCTTCTGGTACTCGGCGACCTTGCCGAAGGAGACGCGGGACTGTTCGCGGGCAGCTTTCTGGGTGAGGCCGGCGCGGCGGGCGATCTCGCGGCGGAGGTAGATCGTGAAGTAGCGCCACAGCTCGGAAGCGTGGTTGTTCCACAGCACCGCACCCGCGTAGTCGTATCGGTCGGGGTAGAGCGGGGTGCCCAGCTCCGGGGCGTCCTCGGCGTGGCGGGTGCCGCAGCGGCAGGGCCGGGTGCCGGGCCGGTTGTGGACCGGTCCGAAGGACGGGGCGGTGAGGGTCGCGAAGACCCGGGGGTGGTCGCGGATCGTGTCGGGGGTGCCCTTGTCCGGGTTGCCGACGAGGCCGGCGCGGATCAGGTGGTAGGTGTCGCCTGCGTAGGTCCAGGCGCAGGACGGGCAGCGGGAGGCACGGCGGTTGCCGCAGGCAACGCGCAGGACTCCCCCGGGCTCGGTGTCGGTCGAGTACGCATGAAGCACGGTCCGCGTGGCCGGGTCGAGGAGCTTGGTGCCGCCGAACAGGCGGATGGGTGCGGCGCATCCCCCGGTGCGGCGGAGTTGGTCGTTGAGGCGGTCGAAGCCGGGGGACCCGGCCACCCGGAGCAGATCGCTCAGAGTGGCCGGGTCCAGGCCCGCCAGAGTGACGGCGTCGGTCACTTGCTCCCCTTCTTGTGAGCGGGGCCGTGGTGGGCGGTGTAGTCATCGACGAGGGCGGCGACGTCGCGGGAGCCGCGGGCGCCATCGGACTGGCCGCAGCTGCCGCAGTGGTAAGAACCGGCGGGCTCGCTGGCAGTCCTGGTCGACCAGGCGGCGGGGTCGTCGTGGAAGCGGTAGATCGGCTCGGCCGAGACGTGCAGGCCGGGGCTCTCCTTGCTCGGCGTTAAGAAGCCCATGCCGGTCACCGCCCCGTGCGGACGAGATCGGCGCGGACGGTGTGACCGAGGCCCCGGCAAGCAGGGCAGTGGGCACGGATGGTGTTCCGAATGCCGTCGACGGCCGGAAGGCCGGTGGTGATGGTGACGGTGGCGAAGCCGTCGCAGTCGCGGCACATACGCCGGGGCTGGGTGGATTCGGGCATGATGAGGTCTCCCTTTCGGGTCTGTTGGATCTGGAATGGGTTCAGGCGCCCGGGGCGGCGGAAGTTTGGCGACCGAGGCCGTCCCGGGGGCCGCTTAGCGTGTGTTGCGCCTGCCGTGGCCCTTGGCCGCGTACATCGACATGTCAGCGGCGGACAGCGCGTCCGTGAGGACCGGCAGCGGCAGGTGCCGGCGGTGGCAGTGACCGACCGAGGCCGAGACCCGCAAGGTGTGCCCGCTGTGCGTGACCGGCTGGTCCAGCGCGACCTGGAGAGCCGGAAGGCCGGCAGTGTGGGCAGGGTCGGCGACGATTGCGGCGAACTCGTCTCCCCCGAGGCGGGCGGCGATCCCATGCCGTCCGCACCAGGCCGTCAGGCGATCGGCAGTGGCAGCCAGAACCGTGTCACCGGCGGCATGACCGTGGGTGTCGTTGACGGCCTTGAAGTCGTCCAGGTCGACCAGGACCACGAGCGCGTTCGCGTGCCGGGACATGAGGTGTTCGGCGCGAGCAGTCCAACCGGCGCGGGTGTGGAGCCCGGTCAGCGGGTCTCGCCGGGCGGTGGACAAGCGGCGGACAAGCAGGCTGCCGTGGAAGGCCCAGCCCAGGGCCGGTAAGCCCGCCGCCGCGATCGTGTACGTGTCCATGACGGTCACCGGCCCTGCTGCATGTCGCGGACGAGCAGCCGCAGGACGACGGCGATGAGGGCGACGGAGACGCCAGTGATGGCGACCGCCAGGAGAAGCGAGACGAGGACGGTGCCGACGACCAGGACCACAGCCCCGCCACCGGCCGCCAGGGCGAGAACACTGCCCGGGGTGAGCTGGACCGTCGTACGGGTCGAGGCGGCCCGCACCGGAGCCTGGCCGTGGTTGCAGGCCGCGGGCTCGACAGCAGTTGTCGGGGCGGGCTGCAAAAGCGGGATGGTGTGGCCGGTCGGGAGCGGGTTGACCGGGACGTGCGGTCGGAGCATGACGGGTCTCCCTACTTGGTGATCGTGTGGTCGATGAGCGGGGCGAGGACGCTGTCGGCGAGGAGGTAGCCGCCGAGGAGAATCACGGCGACGAGCCACCAGGGCGGGCGGATGAGCTTGATTCCGAGGGCGCCGACGACGATCAGGGCGAGCCAGAGCGGGACGTCCACGAGGCGTGTCTCCTTGAGGGTCAGCGCGGGTTGCAGCGGTGGGTGCGGGCGGCGAGTTCGGCGGCGGCGCGGGTGTTGTAGTCGGCGGAGAAGTCGCAGCCGGGGGCGGTGCACACGGCGGTGTGCTTGGTCCGCCCACGGCCGTCGTGGTGGGTGCCGACGCACACCGGTCCGAAGCGGGCTATGTTGTGGAAGCGGTTCGGGCGCACAGGTCTTGCTCCTTCCTGGGTCAGGCGAGCTGGAGGGCGATCGAGTCCGCCAGCGCAGGCGGGATGCCGAGACGGCTGCGAAGAGTGGTCGCGTCGATCGGGGCACCGGTCTGGGCGTGATGGGCATCCGCGATCTTCCGGGCGTGGTCGAGCAGTGCCGGCGGAACGGTGACGGCAGGCGCCTGCGCTACGGGCTCCGGCGGGACGTCCTTCCGAGCGGGACCGGCCGGCGGGAGCTCCGGGGCTGGTTCGGGGGCCCGCTCCACCGTCAGATCCGGCAGAGCTTCGCGGTCGGTATCGACCGCAGGCTCAGCCTCTGGCTGCGGCACATCGGTAGGTGAGTGGGCCAGGAGCGTGCCGCCGAGGAAGGCGAGCGCGGGCCATCCAGCGACGAGGATGCGCAGCCAGGGCGGTACGTCGGTCATGTCGAGCATTCCGGCGGTGGCGACGTTGGCACCGAGGGACGCGATCAGGGCGATGGCGAACCAGAGCCAGGCATCACGGTTGCCCCCATCAGCTCGCATCCGGCGCCAGGCGGCGACCAACAGCAGGTCGACGCTCACCGGGTAGGCCCACGCCTTCCAGCCGTCCTGTCCGGCCGCTGCAGCCAGGTCGTGCAGATGGGAGAACGACAGGGCTCCGGCGATGACGGCCTGGATGAGCACGGCGTCGAAGCGGAGGGTTCGGGACACGGGTCACCTCCTTACGGGCATGGGTCGGGTAGGGACCTGGCGCGAGATGGTCACGCCGACCAGAGAGGGAAGAGGCGTCAGTCGGTCGCCGGGATCGGCTTCACCAGCGGGATCGACCCGTGGACCTCGACGGGAACGCGGACCACCGGCCGGTAGGGGGCGAGGCGCGGAACGGCGGGCGTCAGGTGCGCGTACTCCACGCAGATCGCGGCTGCTTCGGCTGAGCTCAACTCGGGCGTACGGATGCGGGACCAGCCGCCGGACGTATCGCCGGCCACTGCGACGCCGGGCCGGTCCGGCGGGATCGTCAGTACGGTGACCACGGCGTCCGGGGCGATGTCCCCCACGCCCATCTCGGCGGTCTGCTTGTCATTGACCCGGTGGACGACCCGGCCGGTGAGCTGGGCACGGAGCGCGGTGGCACCCTTGCCCAGGTCGGAGCCGAACCGCTGCCCGCAGACCTCCAGGAAGATGCCGGCCGCCCGGGCCATCTGCCCGAGCCTGATCAACTGGGTGACCATCCGGTCCCGGCGTTCCTCCTCCTTCTTGGTCGCGACGAGGAACAGTTCCGCGACCTCGTCCACCAGGACCACGACCGGCACAGGCCGGAGCACTTCCGGCAGGGCCCAGATGTCGGCCGCCCCCTGCTCGCTCAGCAGGTCGAAGCGGGACTCCATCTCCCCCACCAAGGCTTCCAGAAGACCATCCGCTTCCTCGGGCGTGATCGCGAGGGCCGACAGGCGGGGCGCGTAACCGCGCTGCTCGACGCCCCGCTTGCAGTCGATCCCGACGAGGGCGACGGGCAGCCGGGCGAGCCCCGCGATCAGGTTGCGTTGATACATGGACTTGCCCGACTGGTTCGCGCCGAGCGTCAGCGCGTGCGGGACCTTCAGGTAGTCCCGGACGAACGCGGTGCCGTCCTCCCGCAGCGCCACCGGAACCGCCATCGACCCGGCAGGAACCCGGCGCGGCAACGTCACCCGACGCAGCACGTCGTAGCCGGTCATCCGCAGTTCCACGAATCCCGGCTTCGTCTCCATCACGTTGACCGAGTGGACACCCCAGGCGTGCCGCAGCCGTTCGGATGCCGCCATCACGTCGGCGGGCTCCAGGCTGGCCGGGAGCCGGAGCGTGACCCGCATCCCGGTCGAGGAACCCCGCACGCGGCGGACCTTCGGCGGTACGGGCTGGACATCAGTGCGGCGGGCGATATTGCGGACCATGAACGCCCGCAGGCGGGACGGCTGCACCGTCAGACCACACACATCCATGGTCGAGCGGTACGTCGCCGCGAACCGCACGCCAGCGACAGGCAGACCCACCAGCGACCAGTACACGCGCGGCGCGCGGACCTTCGCGTAGCCGAGACCACCGCCAGCGCCGGCGAGCGGGAGGCCGACCTCCCATAACGTCGACAGGTCAGTCACGGTCAGACCCCGGTCGTGAGGGCGACGGCGCGGAACGAGATGCCGTGCCGGGTCTGGCCGTTGAACGTGTTCTCCCAGTCCCGGGCCTTGAGCCCGATCACCGACACCGGCATACCCGGCGCCAGGCCCTCCGGGAGGCCGGTCTCCGGGATGGTCACCTGGTAGAGGTTGCCCTCTCCCTCGTCCGAGATGAGAAGTCCGACCGTGGAGAGTCCGGCACCGGTCTCCCGGTCCATGGCGCGCTCACCGGTCTGCTTGCTCACGAGCTTCGGCGTGGGAGCGGTCGCGACGAACACCACGGCGGTGGACGTGTCGATCTTGAAGGACGGCATGGTTGTTCTCCTTGGAGATGGCAGGAAGGATCGAGATGACCAACTTGGCTAGCTAGGTTGGTCACATCTCGAAGGTAGGAGACATGGCTAGCCATGTCAACAACATGACTGGCGTGACTGTCCTGCCTGGGAGGTCTCGCCTACCATCGACCCATGACCTTCGTCCCCGAGCCGCTAGACCCCGACGACGACCGAGCCCCCTACGAGCAGGTGGCCAGCAGCCTCAGCGCCGCCATCCGTACGAGGCGGCTCGGCCCGGGTGAAAAGCTCCCGTCCCACGCCAAGCTGACGGAGCTTTACGGGTTCGCCCGGGCGACAATTCAGCGCGCGTTGCGTGACCTCGAAGACGAGGGGCTCGTGGTCTCCCGCAAGGGCAGTGGCGTCTACGTCCGCAACCGGACCGAAAGGCCGGCGGGACTGCGGCCGTACGTCGAGCAGGCATTCGCCAAGGACCATGTGACGATCGACTTCGCGGGGTTCTCCAGCGAAACGCTGCATGGCGCGCTTCAGGAGCCACTCGACAAGATCCGCGTTGGCCGGCTCACGCCGTCAAGCATCACGATGCGGATACTCGTACCTGACATGTCCGTGCCGCAGGCCGCGCCAGTACGCATGGAGGACGGGGCAGATGACCAGCGGCTTCGCGACCGCATGCACGACATCATGGTCAGCTACACCCGAAGCATCCGGGACGCCATCGCCGAGCTGGAACACCTCGGCCTGGTCGCTGAAACCAGGATCAGCGTCCGCGTCCACAGCGGTACGCAGTTCTTCAAGCTGTACGTGATCAACAACGAAGACGCATTCTTCGGCTACTACCCGATCCGCCCCAACAAGGTCGTCGCGCAAGGCGAGACGCTTGAGATCTATGACCTGGTCGGTAAGGACACCACGCTCTTCCACCACTCGATCAACGACGGCGAGTCCTCCAGCGGAGCGCAGCAGGTGCAGCAAGCCCGCATGTGGTTCGACAGCGTCTGGGAGACCATCGGAAGGGACTTCGACCTTGACGCACGATGACCAGCTCTCGGACATCCTGGCGAACGCACGCGTGATCCTCCTCGACTTCGACGGGCCCGTGTGCGACGTGTTCGCTGGGCTTCCCGCCCCCGAGGTCGCGAAGCAACTGACGGCACTTCTCTCCGTCCAGGACGCGTCCGCGGGCACCAGGGCCGCCGCGACCGACGATCCGATCGAGGTCCTTCGTATCGCCCACGAAGCGAACGCCGAAGTGGGCCAGCAGGTGGAGGAAGCCCTGACGGCCGCAGAGGTCGAAGCCGTCGCGGTGGCCGGCCCGCCGACCCGGGGATCAGTGGCAGCCCTCCAGGCCGCACGCTCCTCAGGACGAGCCGTTGTGGTGGTGAGCAACAACTCCGCCGACTGCGTTGAACGCTTCCTGGAGCTGCACGGCCTGGAGGAGTACGTAGCGAAAGTCGTCGGGCGACCGTCCGGGCAGCCCCACTTGATGAAGCCCAATCCGTTCCCGCTCATCACCGCGGCCGAGCAGGTGCACATGGACGTCACGAACTGCACCCTGATCGGCGACTCGCTCACGGACATTGAGGCCGCTCATGCGGCCGGTACGACGGTGATCGCCTACGCCAACAAGCCTCACAAGGCTGACCTGTTCGCCGATGCTCATGCGGACGTCATCACGGAGGACATGCAGGCCATCGCCGACGCACTCACACCGGCGTAGCCCAGGAGCACAGGGGAGCTGTTACAGGTTTCTCTACCTCATCAAGGCACCCGCCGCGCACGGCGCGGCGCGCGCGGCCCGTCGCCCGGGCCTGCGCTCCTGTCTCCGCCCCGCTCCAGCCCGGCCGCCGTCCGCACGCCTGACAGCTCGGGTTGATGGGTAGTGAACCCCTCTGTGGCTGGGGCGGTCGGCTCCACGGCTTTAGGCAGCCACTTTGGGGCGAGCCTCTAAGATCATGGCCCCAACGTCGTGCTTTACCGGGCAGGTCCACAGACTGCCCGACGCGCCGGAAGCTTACGGGGCCATGATCGCTCGCCCCAAAGCAGCTCCAGCCCAAAGCCGCTCCGTCGACCTAGTGGTTTCGACTCGGGCTCACTCCAGCATTAAAGTTTGGCTCACAGAAGCATCGAACGGGAGTCGCCATATCATGGCGATCTAGCAGATCTTTCGGATACTCAATGTGGGCATCCTGAAACTTTAGCCCGTCCTCCCTACTGACAGAACATGTGTCGTCTTTCACCATCGCCCGCCTACCGTCGAATACCACAAGGAAGCCACGACGATCAAATGTTCCCGCACGGTCCCTGGTTCGGTCGAGATAGTCAGCCAACTGACTCAGCCCATCACGGGCTCGCTGCTCAGACCACTCTTTAGTCTTCTTAGGCGGATTGAGCTTGCCGCTCTTCCCGAGCCACTTAATCTCAATTAGTCCAATTTTGTTGCTATTACCCCATCTGATGGTAATGTCGATTGGATTCTTATGATCAACTGGAGTTTCCTGCGTGATATCAGGGTTGCCTTCTCTGAGGCTGCTCTTCAGATGCTGATAGAGAGAGAACCGCATTTGATCCTCGGGCCCCGGCAGCCACATCACGCGACCTTCTTCTCGCCAAACGGCAGCCAGAATACGACATTCACTGGACCTTGCCATTCGCACCGCATAATGATCAAGACACTGCGCTAGGTCCTTGAACCTGGAAAGCCCGAAAATCCTGGTGTATGCCATGGTGGCCGGCACTTCACCTTCGACCCCATCAACCCAAATGCGCTCATCTGATTCAGGGCGATAGCGGTACACGATGGCGCCCGGCGAAATGACATCCAGGTCATGAATCTGCTTCCAAACTCGAAACCTTCCATCGGCGAGTACCTCAACGGTCAACGTGCCGTAATTGTGCAGTGCAAGCTGGCTCGGCTCTTCGAGCACATAAGGAAGATCGGTAACGCCTAGAACTCCATCGGCAAACCGGTAGACAACAGTCAGCGACTCGCTTATCGACTCGTAGTCGATTACATTAAGCACGGTCTTCAAGTGCGGAAGAAATTCGCGTAGAACACTCGCCCCCTCCGCGCCAAACTTCCGCATCATTAGAGTGAAGTAGTGGTTCTGTGCAATTTCTGCCAGCCGACTCAGATCGCTCAACGTAGCCCCCCGCTGGCCGCCCCGCCCTGATCATCCTGTTCCAATAGGAAGCTAAGCCACACTACTGCCGGAATCATATAGTCGGGCACATTCTTACCCAGCGACGCCTCGAGCACCTGAAAGTGTCGATAGATCTGCGAGATTCCTGCATCATCCAACAGATGCCTTGAGTGCTTCAGTGCGCGTGCGTTGTGAAGCTGCGGCTCCAGCTCCACGCCCTCTTTGACGAAAGAAAGCGGCATCGCCACCGCGGCCCCAGTGGCTCCGCGGAGGTAAGGAACGCGAGGAGTGAATCTCGTAAGACGCTCCCATCGGTCCAGTTCCTTCTGGCCGCGCTCAGAGATCGTCATGAATTCGTCGGCAGTCGAAATGAGTCCGCTTGCAATCAGCGAATCAGAAGCTTCAAGCAGCTCGATACTGAATGGCGAAGAGTCGGGAGTGGCCACAAACGGATAGCCCCACTTCGCAACAGGGCGACCGTCATACAACCCCAACATGCAAGCCAAGTAAATGAAGATCTGCACTTCGCCGAGATTCAGCGACTGGTCAGCTTTGCTCAGCTCGCCGACGACGAAGAGGTGGTCGAATGACGCATCCGGATTCACCACTTTCACCACAGACCGTCGCCGTCCAAACTGTCCTGAATTGCCCGGTAGGATTCGTCGAACAGATCCTCGGCATCGGCCTGAACTTCGGAAAGAACTGCCCAGTTAGTCATGCGCTCTACATGCATCAGCCGCCTACGGCAGGTGCGAGCTAGTTCGAGGACTAGGCGGCTAGAATTCAGATTGGCAGTCATGACGAGTCGGTTCCCCCGATCCACAAACTCGCCAAACATTTCACCGGCTCGGCGCTCGTATGCAATGTCGAGAGAACCTTCCGGCGTGTCAACGAAGAGGCAGGCTGTACCTTCCTCACCGACCATAAATTCCGCCAAGGCCATACGAAGCGCAATATCAATAAAGTAGCGCTGACTCTCTGAGAGTTGGTTCGACTCCCGCCGCTCATGGCCGTCGATTGACACTACTAGCTGAGGACCGCGAGCCCGCTGTTCCAATACGAGGCTCAGATCCAGACCGAGAAATGCATGCGCCAAAGACTGGAATTTCGGGACAAAATCCCGCTCCGCTATGGCGTACTTCTCGGCGAGCTCTCGCTGCAACGGTTCAAGAAGTGCCTTATATTCGTCTCTGCGATGGCGGAAATCGTCGCGACGCCTTGCCGCATCGTTCTGCTGTGCCTCAAGCTCCTGAGCCAGGGCAATGATTCCCGACTGCGCCTTGATCTCATCCTTTCGTGAGATGTAACTTGAGTTTGCTTCCTCGAACTGAGCAAGCTCCTCGCTCGCGGATAGATACTCAACACGCAAGGCCGCAAGTTCACGTGTAATTCGATCAAGAGTGTCCTGGCGCTCTTGCACGAGCTCGCCGGCTTTGCGAAGTCGCTCGTCAAGTGCTTCAAGGTCAACGAAGGTTTGGTCTTCGTTAGCCGCTTCACTCACCGCTGTCCGACACAGCGGGCAATCACCACACTCGAGCTGAGTACGGACCGAACTGACATCAACCTCTTTGGCGCCACAGACTCCGCACTCATTCTCGTGTAGGAGGCGTGCGATGAGGGGGTGCTGCGTTGGCCTAGCGTGGGGACTCAACCGTTCGCCAAACAAGCGACTGTACTCCACGCTCAGCGAATGATGATTCGCTACTGCAGTGCTGACAGCAAGCTTGGCGTCCTTTTCCTGTGCACCTTTTTCGTCAACGCGCGTTTCAAGGTCGTCCTTGCGTTGCTGCAGAAATTGGAGTCGCTCTTCAAGATTCTCATTAACCTCGAAAGGGGAATCCGCCCGAGCTAGTAGTTCAGCCCTGCGCTCGCGGGCGGTGGTCGCAGCATATTGCGCGTTCCGAGCTTGCGACTCAAGCTTATCCGCTTTCCTTTGCCATTCTCCGGCTTGATCCGCTTGAGCAGGATCCAGCCCGAATACTAGATACAGAGCAAATCGCGCAACCTCAGTATCCCAGAACAGTAGATGCCGGCGCTCGTCAAATGTCAGCAGGAACAGTTGAAGAAATACGAGCTGCTCAAATCGTGCCAGTCCCGTATGCTGCAGGATTAGTGACCTATAGAGGTCATGGAGTTCAGCTCCTGCATCTGCATCTTCAGGATTAGCATGCTTCTCGACGCTAACGTCAGGGCCACTGACAGTTAGCCGGCGTAGTGCCTGTGGAGCGAAAAACCCGCGCGTCACCTTGTATTGGTGCTCCCCGACGGAAAATTCGAGGGTCACTTCCGCGCTATCTCGATCCCGTTGATGCACTCGGCCTGTAAAATACTCTCCGGAATACGGCAGGCTATTCCGGTAGTATTCTGCGATTGACAGGATCTTCTGGTCGGGGGCTGCGACGATCCCAGTGAGGGCGTAGTTGATGACTGACAGGAAAGTGGATTTCCCAAGCCCATTTGCGCCCACTAGGCAGAAAACGCCGTCGCCAAACTGTACGGTATTTTCCGTTTTGTTCCTATAGAGGCTAAAGTGAGAGAGATTTACCTTTTTGATCAGTGGCAGTCGCACTCGTCGCCTCTCCTAGTCTCTGGTCCCCCGCTGCGCGCCGGTGTGCATAGAGTAGCGATGCCGCTACGGGCTCGCTAGGTCATCAGTGATGCGGTACGGGCTGCACGGACGTAGCGCAAGACCATCCGGGGCTGCCCCGGGCCTGCCACGCCTCACCAACACCCTCACCACGTGGCATCATGTTCTGTCTTGTAACGCACGCTCCGCACCCAGGCAGGGGGAAGCGCAGACGTGGCCGGGATATAGGGAGTTTGGATGCCAACCGAGGCAGACGTACTGACTGCGCACTACAGGTCGCTCCAGCGTAAGTGGCTGGTTAGTGACGGCTCGCAGGTCTACGGACGTCTTGTGGTCCCTAACGGGAACTCCAGCCGGCCCTTTCATCGATGGTTTCACCTGAAGGAAGCTTACTCAGCCAATTTGCTCCCCCAGATCTTGAGCGACTACGGGACGCCTCCTGATGAGCATCTGCGTGTGTTCGACCCTTTTTCCGGTAGTGGGACCACCCTGCTCAGTGCTGTCGACCACGTCGCATCGAAGCCCTCACTCAATGTCTCTGCAGTGGGTGTGGAAAGGAACCCGTTTCTTTGGGAGCTGGGCACTGCAAAATTGCAAGGCCGAATTTCGGGTTCTTTGCTAGTTGATCGAGTCGAGTCTGCATTTAATTCTGTCGTCGAACGCTTCAAAGACACGCATGTCGATGACGTTCTAATTCCGGAACAGTCGACCATCAAGAACGAGAAGTACTTTCCGAGGCAGAATGTGCAAGACCTCGTGGCTCTCAGGTGCGCCATCGCCGATGTTGACGACACGGTAGCGCGTTCCATTCTGCGAGCATGTCTCGCTAGTAGCGTCGAGCCCTGCGGTCAGCTGCGTCGAGATGGGCGGGCCCTTCGATACGCTCCACTGCGTGAACCCCGGTCCCCTCTGCCGGTCTTCACCGAGCGCATTAGTGCCGCTACTCATGACCTGACACTCACTGAGCCATCGACTGCATTCGGTGATATTCATTTTGGTGATGGTCGTAACCCGCCACCTTCGGCAGCCGAGGATTCGTACGACTGGATCGTCTTTTCTCCACCCTATCCGAACAACATCGACTACACCGAGGTGTACAAGACAGAGGCTTGGATCTTGGGCTGCTACGACTCGGCACAGGACATGCGAAACCAGCGTCTGTCGACCATCAGGAGCCATCCCAGTATCCGGTTCGACCTTGATTTCCTATACCGAAGTCTTACTGTGGCTCCGGAGGTCGAGAGGATAGTAGAGCCGATTGTAAATGCCATCCCTGACGACCGATATGCAGCGGGTCGGCGTGAAGTTATTCGCGGCTATGCTGACGATATGTTTGCCACGCTGAGGAAATGCCGGGAACTAATCGCAAAGAACGGCCGTCTTGTTTTCATTGTCGGCAACTCTGCGCATGGTTCTCAAAACTCTTCAAGCTTTGTAATTGCTGCAGATGTGGTAATGGGTGCGCTGGCCGAGTTGACTGGATGGCGCGTTCAAGAACTGAAGATTGCCCGGCAGTTGAAAAGGAGGACATCAGATTCTGAGTTCCTCCGAGAGAGTGTTGTTGTTCTACAACCTGTGTAGTGCGGAAGAAGGTGCTGCTCAGCAAGTCAGCCGAGACGTAGACGCTCGGACATTGTGGACCACCTGTGGACACGAGGGTCGAGGCGCTGTGTAGGCAGGTACCTGAGCAGCAACAACGCCCATGACACACGCCGCCTCCGGAGCCGTGTGCGCAGGTTCGAATCCTGCCGGGGGCACTCCAGCTCGGACAGCGTGTTCAACCCGCTGACCAGCGAGAGTGCCAGACACAGAGACCCGGACTCAGTCCCACTGAGTCCGGGTCTCTGTCGTTGTGTGTCACTGATCGCGAGTGAGTGGCGAGTGAGCCCAGCCTTCGCGAAGCCCACCAGCAGCACATCGGGCACAGCTTTGACGGCGCTGTCGTGAGCCACTGAGGTTGCTACTTCTACCCCACCGCCTTCGCGCCCTCCTCCGGAGCCACACGCGGAAGAACCTTGCCCTGCGACGGATTCAACTTGAAGTAGGCGACGTTGCAACGGTTCGTCTTGATAGACACCAAGTCGTATGTGTCTCCGGCGGCACTTAAAGCAATGGCAGCAACCTTCGACAGGTCACAATCGGCACCCAACGCTTCGCGGAGAGTCACGCCCAAAGGGCGCTCTGCCCTAACGTCGTCGTTTTCGATCATCGCGATGACATCGCTCGGAGAAGGTGGCAACACCTGCTCCGCCTCAACACTTTCAGCAGGATCCGGAGGGTTGGCTCCCCAAGCGAATAGAGCGATCCCTAGGGCGGTCATGCCAGCCCCCAAGAACATTGTTTTCCTGGAATCTTCGTACGCTTTGGCTACGCGACGCAGGCTAGCAACATGGAGAATCCGTTGCTCCACTTGCGATAGCGACTGCAAGGCGTAGGACGCGCTATAGAACTCGGCATCCAGTCGCTCAAGGCGGGCTTTGCGATAACTCTCGACTTCGCCAACCGGAGCCTCTGCGTATCTCGCCGTGTAGGCTTTATTCTTCCGCAGCTGCGCCTTCTTAATTTCACTCGCCAACGCTTGCACGTTTTCGTAACCGCCGAGAAGCAGGGAGTCCTGCTCAACCTCGCCGCGAATATCCTGACCCTCAGCCTGGGACAGCCATGCCAGGCTCGCGTAGCTTTCTGTAACGACTGAGCTTGCTGCATAAATTGCTATAGCCAATCCGGCGAGCCCAAGCGCCACTCCCCCAACGGCAGGAACCCAGCGGATCGGATCGTCTAGCTGCAATCGACCGATGTTCGCCAGCTGCAAGCCACCAAACAGAGTAACTCCGACTGCAGCGAAACTGACGAGAAGCCACTTCGCAGACTCGCGAATTCTGTCAGCAGCCGAACTGAGTCCCGTAGCCGCCTCGTCCTTTTTACTCTCCGCCATGCCCGAACACCATCCTCAGTGGACGGTCCTGCTTCACCGCCCTGTCGGCCAGCGCACGAAGGTCAGTCTCGGCCGGATCACCGGCAACGCCAAATGTAAGTGGCTCGCGACCCGTATCCACCTGAGCTAGTCCACGGCGGAACAAGGCCAGATCAGTGGCGTCTATGTGGTACGCGGCCGCCACGGGTCCTTGATCAAAGTCAATCGGCTCAGGAATCACTGGAGGAGATGGAGGCGATTCAGTCCCCGCCGTGGTAGGGGCCTGTACGTCGTGGGTGCATCTGAAGCGCAATACAAGACCTC
Source organism: Streptomyces sp. JL2001 (assembly GCF_050917515.1). Classification (NCBI taxonomy): domain Bacteria; kingdom Bacillati; phylum Actinomycetota; class Actinomycetes; order Kitasatosporales; family Streptomycetaceae; genus Streptomyces; species Streptomyces sp. JL2001. Next base: position 2,581,736 of record NZ_CP169421.1, read on the forward strand.
CAACATCCACTTGCGTGACTTTTCCACATTCCCCCTGAAAAACGAGCTCAAGGGGGGCTGTATGGGTTCCATCGATCTGAGTAATCACCACTGACCAACTCCTTCGAGAAGCTCCCAAAGTAGATCGTTCCCCAGGGTGCAAACCAGAATCACGCGCTAAACGGGTGAGGCCGTGGAGCACAAGGCGAAGCACTGCTACCTACAGCGCGTTCGCCACACATCGTGCTGCCCTTCTCCCTTCAGAGCCGCACGATGTGATGGGGAGGCACGGGAGAGGGATCAACCCAACCTTGCGGCAGGTGGCGGGCCCTCCATCCAACCCATTGCCTCTTCGATCTTCCTGTTGTTGAGCACCTCGTGTCCGTCGATGCAACCCTCATAGCGACGGTGGATGACTTCGGGCGAGTTGCCCGCCCGTCGGGCCACCTCGGCGACGGGGACACCCGCGTTCAGCCAGTTCGTGATGCACGTGTGGCGCAGGTCGTACGGCCGGTGGGCGAGCGGTGAATCCACCTTGTCCGGCGAGAAGGCGATTGGCCGGGCCTCCTGCCAGACCCTCCAGTAGCTGGACGTCCCGAGTACGGCGCCTCGCTCGTTGGCGAAGAGCCGGCCGTCCTTCGCCGTGCCGAACTCCGCTATGTGCGCGCGGAGCATGGCAACCAACGTCGGAGGAATCGGGACGGGGCGGTCTGCTTTGGGCTCCCGGGACTTGAGTCCGCGCTTGTCGTGGCGCTGGCCCGAGTCCGTCCACCGCTTGCCGGACACCGGCCGGGTGTCCTTGAGGGTGAGCGTCCCCCACCCCTTCTCGGGGAGGTAGCAGTCCTTCTGCCGAAGCCCCACAGCTCAGCTGGCCGCATCGCCGCCTACATCTGACAGGCGAAGAAGGCGACGAGTCGACGCCCGCGGTTCCGGTGGACGGAGGCCACGTAAGAGACGGCAGTGAGGAGCTGCTCGCCCTGGACAGCGTTGACCAGGACCCGGGGGTCTACGACGTCACCCTTGGTGGACCCCGCACGCTTTACCCCCGCGAGCGGGTTCTCCTCCAGGTAACCGCACTCGATGGCGTACTCCATGGCCGTGTTGAAGCCGCGGCGCCGGCGCTTGTGTCCGGACCGTCGATCGGATCGATCTCCACCTGACCCCAGCTGGTCTCCACGATCATTCGTCCTCCTTGAGGTGGGCCTCGATACGCCGACTCGCCACTTCCTGACGGCCGCCCAGGCACTTCGCGTACCGACCGAGGAGCACCTCCACGCCGCTGCCTGCCCGCTCACTACCTCGGCCGCGTCCACGCCCGCGTTGAGCATTGCAAAGAGTGCGGAGTGCCGAAGGTCGTACCGGACCGCCGGGCAAACGGCGAGGTGGCAACGGCAGGCGGGAGGGCGAGTTCCGCCGTCATGGCTGGCGCGGAGGCGGCGCAGGTCGGGAACGAGGGGCGCACGTCCGGACTCGTTGATCGGCGAAATCGACGACAGTTCGGCCGGGGGCCGCGCCACAGCCGCACCGGGAGAAGCGCGGTCCGGCGCCGGAACAGACCCCGTGTTCACAGACCGTGCTCGTCCATCAGCCGCATCAGGTTCCGCTTGCGCTTCTGGCTGGCGCGCAGGTCGGTGACGTACGTGGTGAAGTCGTCCGGTGTACCGAGGCGGCTGTGGCAGTCGCGGATGCTCAGGAGCAGGCTGACGAGCTGTTCGTAGGCGTGGTTGCCGGTCTCGCGGGTGAGGCGGCAGGCCAGGCGGAGGTAGACGGTGAGGGCGTCGGCCGGGCGGCTGGGGCGGGACTGGTCGGCGAGGGTGAGCCACTGGCCGTCGTGGGCGCCGTGTTCGCCGGCCGCATGCCAGGCGGCATCGACGTCCCTGTCGTCCAGCAGGGCATCGACGAGAACCCGGCCGCCATCGGCGCGTAGGAGGTCCAGGGCGTTCTCGCGCTCGGCCGGCCAGCGGTCGGCCGCCTCGGCGGCGGCGCGCAGTTGGCGGTAGGTGAGCAGGGTGTGTCGGGCGGCGAAGTGGTCGCGACGCAGGGTGACGGCGTCGGTGAGCCGGTCGGTCCGCGTGTAGCGGTCGGCGAGGTGGTCGACGAGGGCGGTGTCGACGCTGGCCAGGTCCTCGGTCTCGCGGATGCCGCGCTCGGCCCATTCCAGGGCTTCGGCAGTGCGGCCGGCCGTGTCCAGTTCGCGGGCGATCAGCAGGTGGGTCTGGCCGTCCGGCGCGAGGTCGGCGGCGTGGACGGCGATCACCGTGTCGATGTCCCGCCCCGCCTTCGCCAGGCGTTGCATCAGGTGCTTCTCGGCCCATCCGGACCGGTGGGCCTTCCACGCCTCGGTCGCGTGCTTGCGCAAGGTGCCCATGCCCTGGTCCCCGAGCGGGTCCTCGTAGTCGAGCGGGTCGATGTCGAACAGGTCTGACGCGTCGTCGAGCGCCTGAGTCACCAGCCAGTGCGCGAGTTCCTCCGGGTCGGGGCGGGCCTCGCGGCAGGCGTCGTGGTGGGCGTCGGCCAGGTCGGCCCCGACCTCGCCGAGCCGGCCGTCGGAGTCGTCGACTCTTTCGACCACCCCGGCCAGCAGTCCCATCGCCTCCCGGGCCAGGACCATCGCGTCGGTGGCCCGGTCCGAGGCCGCCAGCGACCGGATCGCGGACACGGCCTGCCGCGCCTGCTCGGCGTAGGCACGGGCGTCGGCGTACTCGACGTAGCCGTACTGGGCGAACGGCCCGATGTCGAGCAGCTCACGGATGCGGGAGCGGACCTCGGCCAGGTCCCCGCGAGCGCTCGCCGCTCTCAGTTCCAGGCGGCGACGCAGCTGCCGGTCCTCGGCGATCTCCTCCCGCACGAGGGCGATCAGGTCGTCCCGAGAGAGGCCCGTCAGCCAGGCCTCGAGGGAGCGCGCCCTGCCCATGGCCGACGTACGCTGCCGGGAGAGGTCCGCTTCCCGGCCGACCACGGTCAGGCCGAGCGCGACCAGATGCTTGCAGAAGTTGCCCTCCTGGCCGTACGGGCAGTCGCACGTGCCCCTCGGCTTCCTGTGCCCACCCAGGAGCAGCTCCACTTCGTACCGCTCCGTGCCGCGTACCGACGCCCTGATCCAGCCGTCACCGGCCTCGACCCCGGACACCGCCTCGACGTAGGCGAGCCCGCGCTCGAACGAACGCTCCCCGGCCAGCGCCCTCAGTTTCGCTTCCGTAAGACCGCCCACGACTCTCCGCCCTCCGATCCGACCAGGGCTACGCCCAACAGCCCTCACCCTAAAGGTCGTCGACTCGGACAACCCCGGAGATGAGAACGGTGCCATCCTCGCGAGGCGATGCCTCCAGCAGTTCGGGCAAGTCGTCAGGCCGACTCAGCCTCCGGCCGACCCTCTTCGGAAAGGTGCCGCATGGCACAGGGGTGGGCCCGAAGAAGAGAGACCTGCCTCCGCTGAAGAGCACGACTGTCGTCGCCCGTACCGTCCGTGCGTGGAGAGCCGATCGCCGAGCCCACCCGGCGGGTCATCGCGCGGGCGCCCCGCAAGCACGGCAATGGTGTCGAGCCGGAGACGCGGACACCGCCGTGAGCGCCGGCTTCGTGCCGCAGATTCGTGAGAACACGTACCTATCAGGACGGAACGGGACAGCACGGTATGTGGAGAAGCCGTGCACGCCACGCACACTGTCGTCCCGTCGTCATCCCTAGGTTCAAGTACCGCGGGCGAGCAGCGACGCCCGCCCGAGCCGTCACCCCTGGCGGGTGCGCCGCAGGCCGAGGGCAAGCGAGTCCTGCCTCTCTTGCGCGACTGAGACGCCAGGCATGAACAGAGGACGTACGCATATGAAGACCCGGATCTCGGCTGTTCTCATCGCCCTGCTGGCGATGCTGGGCCTGAACGCCGGCAGCGCCCAGGCCATCACGTACAACCAATTGGCCAACAACTACTACGTCGGGGCCGGAAGCCTGTGCGCGACGCCGAAGGGGAACAGCACGGCGAACGGCACCATCATCACCACCTGGAGCTGTACCGGATCCGACCTGCAGCAGTGGACTTACCAGGGCCAGTACATCGTGCACGAGGCGAGCGGGAAGTGCCTCACCCCCCAGGGAAACGCCAGCAGCAGCAACGGCGCCGTGCTCACGCTCTGGACCTGTGACTGGAGCTACGGTTCGCCGCAGCGTTTCGTCGTCGCCAACTACCCGGCGCGTGTCTACACGACCTGGGGAGCCAAGTGCATCACGAACTACGGTGGTTCGATGGCGAACGGCGTCTACCTGACCCTGTGGACCTGCGCTTACGGCCAGGTCCCGGAGCAGAACTGGTCCATCTGAGTCGGTGACGGAAGGTCCCCCGTCATCCCTCCTCCGTAAGGCCGAAGTGGCGGGAGACCTCCTCGATCGTGAAGCGGGCCCGGAGTTTGCAGGCCGAGTTCTGGTTGGCGAAGAAGCCCGGGCGCCACAGCGCCCGGGCGCGGGGGACGGCGCGTTCCCAGGTGACGGGGACGATCCATTCGCGGCGGTCCTCGTCCGTGCCGTCCGCCTCGTCGCCGGCCCGTCGGTAGGTGCCCTTCAGCGGGAGGTCCGCCATCCGGCGGGTCTCGCCGTCGACGTCGAGGAGGGCGTCGGCGAACGGCTGCGGCTCACCGAAGACCGTGCCGACGCCCACGTAACCCGTCTTGGGGATGTGCGTGAACACCCGGGCCCCGAGAGGCAGGGAGCGGAGCGTGCGGGAGAACCAGTCGCCGCCGCCAGCCGAGACGAACCCGTGGCGCAGGGCGTCGTCCCAGTCCCGCCCGTCGGAATCGTCGCCGAAGGAGACGTACCAGTCCGTCCCGTTCCACGGCTCCTGCTTGCCGCGCCGCTTGCCGCCGGCCGGTGGTGCGGCGGCCTCCGTCTCGTCGATGAGCCAGGTGCGCGCCAGGTAGGAGCGGCCCTCGTCCTCGAAGTAGCGGAAGAAGAGCACGTTGACCGGTACCTGGAAGCCGGACGCCAGGTAGGTGACGATGCGTTCGGTCGCCGGGTCGATCTCGCTCGCCACGACGGTCAGGGCGTGGTTCGCGTTCAGGACCTCGGGCGGGCTGCCGCCGAACCGGAGCGCGAACGCCTCGTCCAGCTCCGCCGGCAGACCCCGCCCGCGGGCGTACGAGGCGTAGATGTCGCGGATCTGCTCGTTGGTGAGGTCCTGGACCCAGGAGCCGTAGTCGAGGACCTGCGCCACCACCTCGCGGGGCGTGCGGTCCCGCTTGAGTTCGAGGACGTGCAGGCCGCCTTCGGCGTCCATCCCGAGCAGGTCGACGATCTTGCCGTACTGCGTGGTCACCTGCCGGCCGATCAGCAGGAGCGGGGACCCGAGGATGCCCGGGTCGGCCTCGATGAACTGCTCCAGGCGGGATTCCTGGGGCATGGCCCGGGTGGCGACGCGTACGGGTGTGTCGTCCACCCGCCACAGTCCGAATTCGAGCGGCATGTCCCGTCCCCTTCCACCCGGTTCACGTCCCTGCGGCTTCGGTTCAGGTCCGGATCGGCCGAGCGGGAGTCAGTATGCCGTCCGCGGGCGCCGGACGCGGCCTGTCGGCAAAACCCCGCCCGGACTGCGGCACTAGAGCCCCAGGTGCTTCCGCATCGCCCTGATGTCCGCCTGGTCCTTCGCCCGGCCCGAGCGGAGTTTCCAGGCGAGGACCTCCGGCAGGGGGCAGAAGGGGATGCCCTGGATCATCTCGGCGCCGTCGATCAGCGCGTCGGTGTCGGGGCCTCCGGGGAGCCAGTGGTCGAAGACCTCGACGGTGCCGTCGAAGAGCGGCACCACGAGGCCGTGGCCGGAGGCGGCCGGGGTGGCCGGGGCGAGGGTCAGGGCGATCTTCCAGGCGTCGCCGCGCGCCACGACGTCCAGGTCGCTGACCTCGTCCCGGAGGCCGTGGGCAAGCAGGGGCCCGCTTCCCGCCACCACGTAGTCGGTGGGGGGAAGTTCCAGGGAGAGCAGCCGGTGGACGAGGGGGTGCCGCCTGAGCTCCAACGGAACCACCGAACCTCCTACAGGGCGGACAGCCCGACCGCTGTGCGTGCCGCCATGCTCATGGCCGCCGCAGCGAGGACGCTGACCAGCGTACCGACGAGGAAGTACTTCGAGGCGTGATTGACGTGGTCGACGGGGGCGCGGGCGAGTGCCTTGGCCGCGAGGACGAGTGCCGCCGCCTCCGGCTGGCCGGCCGCGAGGAAGAGGAACAGGATCCCGCGTTCGAAGAGGCCGATGTTCCGGCCGCCGCTGTCGATCAGCTGGAGGGCCATCGTCTTCGCGGGCCCGGCGGCCAGGGCGTGGATCTCCCGTTCCACCGGGTCCGTCGCGGCCTTCACGAGGGAGCCTCCGCCGAACACCGCCAGCAGCATGGCGGAGAACATCACCGTCACCCGGTCGCTCAGCAGCAGCCGGTTGCCGAGGTCCACCGTCGTCGGGGCCGCCGCCCAGAGTCCGGTGAGCCCCGCGAGCCCGATGACGAACGCGCCGCTCTTCCTCGCGCCGCTCATCGGCCCGAGGGTCACCGGGGTGGTGACGGAGAAGCCGGGGGACAGGGTGCCCGGGCGGTGGAGGAGGATCGCCGCGCCCAGGGCCAGGAGTCCGGCCGCCGCGAGGGCGATCCAGGGTTTCGTCTCGTGCCGGTACGGGGCGATGGCGTAACCGCCGTACGCGAGCGTGAGGAGGATCGCCGGCCAGGGTCGGTCCCTGAACCAGTCGCGTTCCCACGAGACCACCAGCGGCGCCGCGAGGCCGAAGAAGACCCGTGCCGTCTCCATGCCGTTCCCTCCCCCGAGGTCCGACCGGACGCGTCGATCGCGCCGGCTGCCGATTCTAGTCAACTACGTTGCTCAGATCGGCAGTTCACCGGGTGCCTGCCCCCGGTGGTCCGCCGGCGGTCGTTCCATCGCTTCGATAAGGAGGCCTGATCCGGAGCGCATTGTTGCCCCCTCCCCGTCGCCCTAGCGTGAACGGAAACGTCAGCCGTATTCGGACTGACCGAAGGAGGCGAAATGAAGTTCGGGGTATATCCGGCCTACATCGGTGGCCAGGACATCACCGGCGACAATCCGCAGTTCGTGCACACCGTGACGGCCCGTGCCCTGATCGAGGACACCTTCCCCAGCCTGCGTCTCAAGCGCGACCTCGATCTGGGGATCGTCAGTCCGGATACGGCCGGGGAACAGGTCGTCGGAGCTTGTGTGGTGGCCGACGAGAGCATGGCGCAGCAGGCGCTGGAGGCGGCCGCACGCGCAGCCGCCGAGTGGCGTCTGGTGCCGCTGGAGCGGCGTCTGGAGGTGGGGCGGCGCATCGGTGAGCGGCTTCTGGAGCACCGTGCGCCGCTCGTCGAGATCCTGGTCGCGGAAGGGACTCCCCGGGACGCGGCCGAGGGAATGCTCACCGGAATTCCGTTCACCAGCTGGAGCAAGGAGACGCTCGAATGGTGCGCGGAGCAATTGGAGTTCCGGCGCCGTGACGGCGAGCGGGAGATGATTCTGCGGCGCCTTCCCGACGGCGTCGTGTGCATCAACCCGCCGCAGAACGCGGCGACCGTGAACGCGCTGAACGGCCTCACCGCCCTGCTCGCCGGCAACACCGTGGTGGTGCGGGCGCCGCGCGGCGTCGCGCTCAGCTGCATGTACGCGATGCGCGAGGTCGTGGCCCCGGTGCTGGAGGAGATGGGCGCGCCGGCCGGTACGGTCAACGCGTTCTGCGGGGCGCCGATGCTGGAGACCTGGCTGGCCAGCGAGCACGTCGACGACGTCCTCTACTTCGGCGGCAGCAAGAAGGGCCTGGAGTTCGAGGCCGACGCCGTCGCGGCGGGCAAGAAGCCGATCCTGGAGCTCGCGGGCAACGACTGCTGCGTGGTGTGGCACGACGCCGATCTCGACGCGGCGGTGGAGTCCATCACGCAGTTCTTCCTGAACTCCGGCCAGATCTGCAACGTGCCCAACCAGGTCGTCGCCCACCCGGCGATCGCCGACGAGCTGATCGCCCGGGTCGTCGAGGCCACGGCCGAGATCAGGCCCGGCTTCCCCGACGAGCCCGGTGTGGTGCTCACCCCGGTGCTCGGCGTCGACTGGTTCTACGGCTGCCTCGGCGAGGCGCTCGCCAAGGGCGCGAAGCTCGTGCACGGCGGACGCCGGCTGGAGGTGGACGGGACGCCGTCGAACACGGGGTTCTTCGTCGAGCCGACCGTCGTCCGGGTCGACGGGATGCGGGGTGCCCGGTCCCTCTCCGTCGTACGCGACGAGACCTTCTTCCCGCTGCTGCCGATCATCGTGCCGGAGGCCGGTTCCTCGGACGAGGAGCTGCTGGCCGAGGTGCTCGAGTTCGTCAACTCGAACGCGTACGGCCTGCGCAACTCCGTCTGGTCCGGCGACCCGGAGATGGTCGGGCGCTTCCTGGACGGCGTCACCAACGCCGGAAACCTGAAGATCAACGACTCGCACAGCGGCTTCGTCCCCTTCCTGCCCAACCAGGGCGGCCCGGGCCTCACCGGCGGGGCCTTCGGAGAGGCGAGCCACCCGATGCTGCGCACCACACGGCTGCAGGGCGTGAGCATCCTGCGCCCGGCATCCGACAAGGAGCATGCGTCATGACCACCCGCGTACTGAAGGTCACGGTGCCGGCGACGGCCGCCGAGGTGATCGAGCGCCTCGCCGACCAGACGGCTTTCCCCTCGTACGCCGAGGACATCCTGTCCGTCTCCGCCGACGGGGACGCGGCCGGTGCGGGAGACGGGAGCGGGGGCGGGGACGGGCGGCAGGCCTGGGTGCTCGCCTTCCGCGGCGGTACGGCCGGCTGGGTCCAGGACGTCCGGCGCACCGGTCCGGCGGGCGACGGTTCGCACCGGATCGCCTTCGAGCAGGTCAGCGGGGACTTCCAGGAGTTCAAGGGGTCCTGGACGAGCACCGATGTCCCCGGCGGCGGCAGCGAGGTCGCCTTCGAGATCAGCTACCGCACGAGCGTGCCCCATCTCGCCGGCGCGATCGACTCGGCCGTCGGGCACGTCCTGGTCCGCAGCGCGCACCAGGTCGTCACCGCCGTCGCCGGCGGTCCCGTGCGGGTCACCGACGGCCACTACCACCTCGGCGACCCCACCGAGCACCTCCGGCAGTCCTGACCACGCCGGTCGGCGGACCGGACCCAGCACCTCCGGCAGTCCTGACCCCACCGGTCGGCAGCACCGACCGGTCTCGGCCCACAAGGAGAAGCACACACCATGGAGAACGTCTGCATCATCGGAGCGGGCTGGTCGGGACTCGCCGCCTGCCAGGTCCTGCACGAACGCGGGATCCCCTTCGACGCGTACGAAGCCGGCTCCCAGGTCGGCGGCAACTGGCGCTACCTCAACGACAACGGGATGTCCTCGGGTTACCGCTCCCTGCACATCAACACGTCGAAGAAGCTGTCGGAGTACCGCAGTTACCCGATGCCGAAGGACTACCCGCACTACCCGGACCACGTCCAGATCGCCCGCTACCTGGACGACTACGTCGACCACTTCGGCTTCCGCGAGGCGATCGCCTTCCGCACCCTGGTCACCCACGTGGAGCCCGCCGAGGGCGGCGGCTGGACCGTCACGGCGCGCCACCGCGACACCGGCGAGGAGACCGTGCGCCACTACGGCTCGGTGATCGTGGCCAACGGCCACCACTGGGACCCGCGCGACCCCGAGCCCGCGTTCCCCGGCGCGGACGGCTTCACCGGCACCCAGATCCACTCGCACTACTACAAGGTCCCCGACGAGTACGCCGGGAAGCGGGTGCTCGTCCTCGGCTTCGGCAACTCGGCCTCGGACATCGCGGTGGAGACCTCCACCGTCTCGGAGCGCACGTTCCTGTCCATCCGGACCGGCGGCTACGTCTTCCCGAAGTTCATGTTCGGCAAGCCGGGCGACGACATGATCAGCCCCTTCATCACCCGGGTCATGCCTCGCGAGACGCAGCGCTGGGTGATGGCCGCGCTGCTGCGCATGACGATCGGCAAGGTCACCGACTTCGGCCTGCCCGAGCCGGGCCACAAGCTGTTCAACTCGCACCCGACCGTCTCGGAGTCGCTGCTCCCCCGCCTCGGCCACGGCGGCCTGTCCGTCAAGCCGAACGTCTCCCACTTCGACGGCGACACCGTGCACTTCACCGACGGCAGCAGCGAGGTGATCGACGCGGTCATCTACAGCACCGGCTACAAGGTCAGCTTCCCGTTCCTGGACGAGTCCGTGATGGCCCCGACGGACAACGACGTCTCCCTCTTCCACCGGGTGGTCGACCCGCAGCACTCCGGTCTGTACTTCGTCGGCCTCTTCCAGCCGCTGGGCGCGACCACGGTGCTCGCCGAGGCGCAGTCGCACTGGGTGGCGGACCTGCTCCAGGGCCGGGCGGCCCTGCCGTCGGTGGAGAAGATGCGCCGCGAGATCACCCGGTACAAGGAGAAGCTCGCCAAGCGCTACATCACCTCCAAGCGCCACACGATGCAGGTGGACCACTACCCGTACCTGGCCGAGCTGCGCGGGGTGCGGCGCCGCGGCGCCCGGCTGGCGAAGAAGGGGCGCGGCGCGGCCGTGGAGCCGTCGCTCGTCGACTACCGCCCCGAGGAGGTGTCGATCCGGATCGACGCCGCCCCCGAGGTGGTGTGGGACCTGATCAGCGACGTGACGCGGATGGGGCAGTGGAGCCCGGAGTGCCGTCGCTGCTACTGGCGCGGCTCGAAGCGCGGGGTCGGCGCGCGCTTCATCGGGATCAACCGGCGGGGCCGGGTCTTCTGGATCACCTCCAACACGGTCGAGCAGTCGGAGCGCGGCAAGTCCTTCGCGTTCCACACCACGACCAACGGGGTGCGCTGGGGCTACCGGCTGGAACGGGACGGGCGGGGCGGCACGCTGCTCACCGAGGTGTGGGACGTCTCCGGGCAGAACGCGGGCCAGCGCAAGCGCACGGCGTCCTTCGCCGAGATGATGCTGGGCGGCTACGAGAACCACACCGAGGAGCTGCGCGAGGGCATGCGCAGGACGCTGGAGCGCGTCAAGGCGGAGGCGGAGGCCCAGGGCCGGCCGCTCAACGCCGTACCGGACGCGGAGCGGTCCACCACGGCGACCGCCGCGGCCGCGGAGCGGAGCGTGGAGGTGGACACGGCCGCATGACGACGGACGACAACCTGCGCTGCGCCTCGGTCGAGGAGTTCACCGCCTGGATGGAGGCGCACCACGCGACGGCGGAGGAGGTGTGGCTCGCCCTGCCGAAGAAGGGCACGCCGGTGCCGTCGGTCACCCGGTCCGAAGCCCTGGACGTGGCGCTCTGCTACGGCTGGATCGACGGCAAGGCGTTCTCGGGGAACGTGCCGGACGGCTGGTGGGCGCAGCGCTTCTCGCCCCGCAAGCGCCGCAGTCCCTGGTCGCGGATCAACTGCGCCAAGGTGGGGAAGCTGGAGTCCGCCGGCCGGATGCGGCCGGCGGGCCTGGTTCAGGTCGAGCTGGCGAAGGCCGACGGACGGTGGGCCGCCGCGTACGCGCCCCAGAGCACCGCGGAGGTCCCGTCGGACCTGCGGGCGGCACTGGACGCGGCGCCGGGTGCGGCGGCCGCCTTCGAGGCGCTGAGCCGGAGCAACCGCTACCAGATCCTTCTCCAGGTGGAGAAGGCCGTGCGGCCGTAGACCCGGGCCCGGCGGATCGCCGGGTACGTCGATCGGCTCGCGGCGGGCGACCCGCCGCAGGGGCCCCGGAAGGGGGCCTGAGCCCACGGTCCGGGCGCGCCCGCCGGCCACCGCGGCCGCTTCCCCGTCGCCGTCGGGCGCCCGCTCCCCCGTCGCCGTCGGGCGCGGCCGGACCCGCCCCCGCGGTGAGCGATGTGGTCAGGAGCGAGGGCTTCCGCGGCGGCGACCGTGTCCGTACCGACCCGCTGACCTGGGAGGACACCGTCAACAAAGGTCGATTATCCGCCAATTCGCCCTTCCCCCAGTAGCATTCACCTCGCGAACGGGCCTCACGGGGGGTCCGTGAGGGGGGACTTACTGTGATCCGAGTGCTGCTCGCGGACGACATGCTGATGCTGCGGCGGGCCCTGGTATCGCTGCTGGAGCTGGAGGACGGCATCGAGGTGGTCGGTGAGGCGGACAACGGGGACCGGGTGCTCCCGGTCGCGTTGGAGACCCGGCCCGATGTGGCGGTCCTGGACATCGACATGCCCGGCATCGACGGCATCCGGGCCGCGGAGCTGCTCAGCCGGGAACTGCCGGCCTGCAGGACGATCATCCTGACCAGCCTCGGCAGGCCGGGGAACCTGCGTCGGGCGCTGGAGGCCAAGGTGTCGGGGTTCCTGCTCAAGGACGCCGACCCGACCCGGCTCGCCGCCGCGATCCACCAGGTGGTCGCCGGGGAGCAGGTCGTGGACCCGCAGCTCGCGCTGGCCACGCTGCAGACCGGTGGCAGTCCGCTGAGCGCCCGGGAGAGCGAGGTGCTGCGCCTGGCGGCCCAGGGCCTGGACGCGCCGGAGATCGCGCGGAAGCTCTTCCTGTCCGCCGGGACCGTGCGCAACTACCTGACCACGGTGGTGACGAAGCTCAACGCCCGCAACCGCATGGACGCGGTCCGCATCGCCCGGGACGCCGGCTGGCTCTGACGGATCCCCCTCAGCCCTCCGCGGGCGCGAGGTCCGGTCCGGCGTCCTCGGCGGCGGTGGCCGGGGCGTCCTCCGCCGGGGCCGTTCCGGTGGCGGCCTGGACCGGGAGGTCCACCGCGAGTTCGAACCAGCCGTCCGGGCGGACACGGCAGGAGAGCTGCCCGCCCAGCGCCTCGGCGCGGATGGCGAGGCTGCGCAGTCCGACGCCGCCCGTGACGCCCTCGCCCTCGGGGCAGTGGGAGGCGTCGCGGTCGCGCAGACCGTCGTTGGAGATGCACAGCCGGACGGTCCCGTCCTCGTGCCGCGCCTCGATGACGCAGTGCTGCGCCTTGCTGTGCCGCAGCAGGTTCGTCACGCCCTCGCGCAGCACGGTCGCGAGGACCGTGTCGACGGAGGCGTGCAGCGGTTCCTGGGTGACGCGGATGTCGGTGCGGATGCCCACCGCGCGCAGCAGCGAACCGGCCGACTCCACCTCGCGGTTGAGGTTCATCTGGACGTAGCTGCTGGCCACCGAGCGGACGTCGGTGAGGGCCTGGCGGGCGGTCTGGACGATCTCGGTGATCTCCATCTCGGCGCGCTCGGGCGCCACCCGTACGAGCCGGTGGGCGAGTTCGCACTTGAGCGTGATGGTGGAGAGGCTGAAACCGAGCAGGTCGTGCAGGTCGCGTGCGAAGCGGAGACGTTCCTGCGTGACGGCCAGCCGGACCAGTTCCTCGCGCGCCGCCTGCACTTCGCGGATCAGGCCGGACAGCCGGCTGAGGCCGTAGACCACCAGGCCGGTGAGCATGGTGGCGACCGTGTTGTAGGCGAGCTGGCCGACCCCGTACCCGACGGCGAACTGCACGACGCCGGTGGCGACGATGACCGCGGCGAAGGCCGCCCAGCCGACGGCCGACCTCAGCACGAGCAGGGAGGACGCGGCCAGGAATCCCGGCATGCCCAGCCAGGCGGCACCGAACAGGGCGAACGGGGCGAAGGTGAGGACGGCCTGGAAGGCGAGGGTCGCCCGCCGGTAACGGGCCGCCCGCGGTATCCAGTCGGGGAACGAATGGCTGAGCTGGACGGAGAGCAGCATCAGCATCAGGACGCCGCACAAAACGAGTTCACCCGCTCCGAAACCGCCGCGCACCGCGTAGGTCAGGGCGACGGCGAAGAAGCAGAGGATGACGACGACGGTGATGGTCCCGGCGACGCGCGGCGCCAACTCACCGCCCTCGGTGACCCGATGAGTGAGAAATGCGTCTGAATCGGCGGGGCGTGACCATCGCACAGGGGCTCCCTACTCGACTGCGTTTTCGCACGGGAAGTGCAGCATAGGCGGAGTAGGTGACGTACCGGGACGGTATCTCCGGTCAAGGGCGTCTCGTGGCGGCTCCGCCGGACTCGGCCGAAACCGCTCCGGTCGGCACGGCGGCCAGGACGAACTCGCCGACGCCCGACTCGGCGCGCCAGTCGAGTCCGAAGGCGCGGGCGGAGGTCGCGGTGTCGCCGAACGCCAGGGCGCACGGGCCGATGCCCATGGCGGTGGAGACCAGGTAGAGCGTCTGCTGGAGCGCTCCGACCTCCTTGAGCAGCACGCTGTAGGCGATGCCGGGGAAGGCGACGTTCATCCGCCGGAAGCGGGCGGTCATGCTGATCAGGACGGGCGGTTCCTCGTTCAGTCCGGCGTTGGCGCCGGCCTCCTCCAGCAGCGCGTCGACCAAGGCCGGATCCGTGCGCAGCGGGAAGAGGGTGTGGGCGGCCGGATCGTAGTGGTAGGCGCCGCGCGGGAGTTCGCCGGAGCCGGCGACGGTGACGTACAGCTCCAGCGGGTAGACGGAGCCGGCGCTCGGGTAGGGGCGGCCGGCCGCGGGGCGGGCGCGGGCCGTGCGGTACAGCAGCTCGCCCAACTGGGCCAGGGACAGCGGGAGTCCGCCGTCGGCGCGGACCGACCGGCGGGACTCGAGGACGGTGGTGAGCCGCGGGTCGCGGGCGAGGACGAGGTCGAGGTCGGGCACCGGGAGGACCAGGGGCACCGCGTCGGAGTCCGGGTGCTCCCGGGCGTCCTTCGGCGCCTCGGCCGTCCCGCCGGCCAGTCCGAGCGGCTCGTCGTGCAGGCCGGGCCTGCTGCGGTTGTGCAGCATCAGCTCGCGCGGCGACCAGTGCTCCAGCGCGGGGTCGCGGTCCTCGGCGAAGGCGAGGGGGTGGGGGTGGGACTCCGGGTTCCACGGACCGTCCGCCGGGCCCGTGACGGCGTCCCGGCCCGCGCCGGGGGCCGCCGCGCGCGCGGCGTCGGGGCCCGCGGCGCCGGCCGGGTCCGCACCGGCGCGGCGGACGGCCGGCACGAGCATGCCCGCCGCCTCCAGGTAGCCGACCGCCGTACGCACGACGTCGAGCGGCACGTCGAGCAGCCGGGCCGTCTCGCGGACCGAGGCGGGACGGACGTAACAGCTGACCAGCCACATGGCCTGCGCGGTGTGCAGCAGCACCCGGTGCGAGCTGAGCGGCGATTCGAGCACCATGTCGTGGGATCCGACGCGCAGGGTGGCGAACCGGGAGAGCCGGTGGACGCCGTCCGGGGCGGCCGACCGCGGGGTGAAGCGGGCCTCGCGCACGATCGGCACGACGGACATCTGCTCGGTGCCGTCGGCGAGCGCGAGGGTACGGATCACGGCGTGCCGCACCGCCTCCAGGGTGGAGCGCAGTGCGGCACGGCGAGGGTCTCCCGGCAGCGAGCGGGTGTCGCTGAAGCCGGGCAGGACGTTGTCGAGCGACACCGGGCCGTACGTCATGCGTTCGAGGGCCCGGGAGACCACCGGGTCGGCCATGGGGAGCCGGATCTCGTCCCAGCGGGTGCTGACCAGGCCCGTCCCGGGGTCGTCCGCCACCGTCTCCACCGTGGTGTCCTCACGGAGCGACCAGAGTTCGATGAGCCGGGTGTCCCGCGGTGCGGGCGGAGCGGAAGACTTCATGACCGGGACCTCACGGGTGGCGCGACGGTGTCACAGGAAGAGCGGGACCGGGTTGAGGTCCTCGTAGCGGGTCGGGGTGGCGAGGCGGCCCAGCCGGACCGGTACGTCGAAGAGCCGGCCGGGGGCGAAGCGGGTCCAGAAGGTGCGCAGTCCGGGCACGATCACCTTGACGACGGGGAGACCGATGTCGGCCCTGGTCTGGTCGAGTACCAGGAGCTCGCTGCCGAGTCCCCGGGCGAGCGCCTCGGCGGCGGCCACGTCGTCGGCCAGGTCGGTGCGCGGGGTGTACGGGAAGTCGGCGGGGGTGCGGTCGGGGCCGGCGGGCAGCAGATAGGGCTGGTTGATGGTGGTGGCGGTGCGCCACCAGTGCAGCGGCACCGGGTCGTCGCAGGTGTAGCCGGCGCCGTCGGCCGTGACGTTCACGACGGGCGGCAGCATCTGGTTGACCTCGGCGACGGCGCGCCGCAGGGCGATCCGGGGGTCGAAGTGGGCGCCGAACCCCAGGGTGATGTCCTCGGCGGGCTTGTCGGTGCGGCGGGACAGCGCGGCGAAGACCGGGACGCCGAGGTCGCTGGTGAGGTCGAGGACCCAGAGTTCGCGGTCCAGTTCGGTGTGCGCGGCCCGGGTCGCCTCGATCCAGGAGTCGCCGAAGGAGGCGAGGTCGACGCCGGGCTGCCGGGTGCGGTTGTACCACCACAGGGCGACGGCGTCGCGTTCGACGAGTTCCAGGAACCCCTGCACGATGGCGTCCTCACGGGAGCTGCCCGCGGCGGTGCCGTTGGAGTGCGCGGAGAAGAAGCCGGAGGGGCAGGGGGTGTCGTAGTAGAGCATCGAGGTGGGCAGCAGCCGGTGGCGGTCCGCGGTCAGGGACCAGACCGGGGTCCAGTCGACGGGGGTGTCCTCGTCGAAGGGGGCGCAGACCCGGTGGGCCGGGGGGTGTTCGGCGTTCCAGGTGGCCCGGTCGGGGAACTGGCGGGGGTCGAAGAGCTGGACGGTGTCGGGGTGGACGGCCCGCTCGGCGACCTCGCGGTAGGACGCCCGCAGGGTGGGTTCGTCGCCCTGGCGGTAGCCGCTGTGGCGTTCGACGGCCTCGCACAGGGCGCTGACCTGGGCCTGCAGCGGGGTGGTGCCCTTGCCGGAGCTGTGGCTCCGCAGGCCGGCGCGCACCGCGGCGAGGCCGGTGGGCGAGGTGGCCGGGTTGTGTCCGGAGTGGAAGCAGTTGAGGAAGCCGGGGTCGCGCCGGTCGCGGCGGACCTCCTTGACCACACCGGTCAGTTCGTCGACGAGGTGTCCGTACCGTTCGAGCATCTCCTCGGGGGTGAGGGAGCGCTCCCCGGTGCCGGTGCCGGACTTGGGGCGGCTGACCGGGCGGACGGGGGCCCAGATGCGGCGTGCGGTCACCTCGGGGTCTCCGCAGGTGGGGCACTGTGGGCGTCTTCGAACGGGGTGGTGGCGGCCGGCGAGGGTGAGGGTGTCCATGGTCCACAGGGAGCTCTGGCCGGAGTGGCGGTGTCCGGCCATCCACTTGACGGCTTCGAGGCAGGCGAGGTGCAGTCCGACGGCGCGGCCGGCGGCCAGGCCGGAGGGGGGCACGCTGACGGGGCGGCCGAGTGCCCGGCCGAGGTAGGTCTCCGCGGGGCGGTTGCGGCGCAGCGGCTCGGCGAGGCACTGCCAGCAGGGACCTTCGTCGGGCTGGAACACGGGCCCGATCCAGGGCTGTTCGCCGGTGAGGCGGACGGGGAGCCAGGGGGTGCCGGATGCGCGGTACGCGGTGTCCAGGTCGGCCAGCGCGGGGTCGAGGTAGCTGTCGCACAGGACGACGGCCAGGCCGGGTGTCTCGGTGTCGGTGCCGGTGCGGTGGATGCGCAGGCCGGCGGCGGCGAGGGCGGCGCGGAGTTCCTCGGTGCCGGGGCCGGCTTCGGAGCCGGTGCCGATGCCCACGACGGTGGCGCTGCCGGTACGGCGTGCGGCCTCGTCGCCGTCCACTCCGGCCAGTTCCCAGAAGGCCTCGCCCGAGCCGGCGGTGGTGGTGTCCGGTGCCCGGTGGGTGAGGAGGCCGGTTCCGAGGAGCCGGGTGACGACCTGGCGTACCTGGTCGGCGGGGAGGGTGCCGGCGGCGTCGGCGATCAGTCGGTCGAGGGTGCGGGTGCCGTCCAGGAGCGGGGCGAGAGTGGTGACGCAGGATCCACGCAGCGCGGTGACTCCGCGCTCGGAGATGAGGAACACGCCCTCTCCGGGGACGACTTCGGCCTTCAGATGAGGCTTGAACCCGAGTCCGTTCGTGGTGCCCTGGCGATGTGCCACCGTGTTTCCCCCTGTCTGGTGTGCGGCCTGTGGACGGTCGGTGTCGCGGTTGCCGTGTCGTGCGGGGTGGAGCGGGCTACTCGGCGAGCAGGTCGCCCGTCCAGCAGATGCAGGTGCCGGGCTGGTACTGCTCGACGACCGCTCCGCCGAAGTCCTCGATGACCAGGTCCTCGACGACGGGGGCGGCGGTGGCGGCGGTGGTGATGTTGAGGTTCATGTCGGCCCTTCCGGTGGTGTGTTCCTGCTGACGGGGAAGAGTCTGCTGGTCCGCCGGAAGGGCCGACAGTGCCTGTGTCACCGGGCCGACGTGAAGTTCTCATGGTCATCTCGCGAGGGCGTCACACCCCTTCCGCGGCGGTCGGGCCGTCCGCCATTCCGGCGGTCAGGGTGGCGCCGTCGACGGGGTCGACGAGCAGGAACGATCCCGTGCGCCGGAAGTCGGCGTAGCCGTCCAGGGCGATCGGTTCGGCGGTGCGCAGGACGATCCGGCCGATGTCGTTGACGCCGAGCGTGTCGGTGCCGGGGCGCTCGGACAGGTCCTCCAGGTCGAGCCGTGAGGAGATCTCCACGACGACGGCCCGCACGGTGCGGGTGGTGTGCCGCAGCAGCACCTGGCGGCCGGCGTACAGCGGCTGTTCGCCGAGGTGGCAGACGGTCGCGGTGAGGCGCCGGACGGCGTGGGGCGCGGAGACGGCCGGGGCGATCAGGTCGCCGCGGGAGATGTCGAGGTCGTCGGTGAGCCGTACGGTCACGGACTGCGGCGCCCAGGCGGTGTCGGTGGTGGTGCCGTCCAGGGTGTCGATGGCGGCGACGGTGCTGACGCCGCCGGACGGCAGGGCCGTGATCCGGTCGCCGACCCGCAGCACGCCGGAGGTGATCTGGCCGGCGTAGCCCCGGTAGTCGGGGTGCGCCGCGGTGCCGGGGCGGATCACGTACTGGACCGGCAGGCGGGCGGTCTCGGTGCGGGGATCGGCGCCGACCGGCACCGACTCCAGGTGCTCCAGGACGGTGGGTCCGGCGTACCAGTCCATGCGCTCGGAGGGGCGTACGACGTTGTCGCCGGCGAGGGCCGAGATCGGGATGGCGGTCACGCGCTCGACGCCGAGCGCCGCGGCGCACGCGGAGAAGGCGGCCGCGGTGCGGGCGAACACCTCCTCGGAGCAGTCCACCAGGTCCATCTTGTTCACCACGAGGGTGACGTGGCGGATGCGGAGCAGGGCGGCGACGGCCAGGTGGCGGCGGGTCTGTTCGACGACGCCGTTGCGGGCGTCGACCAGGACGAGGGCGAGGTCGGCGGTGGAGGCGCCGGTGACCATGTTGCGGGTGTACTGCACATGGCCGGGGGTGTCGGCGAGGATGAACCGGCGGTGGGTGGTGGCGAAGTAGCGGTAGGCGACGTCGATGGTGATGCCCTGCTCGCGTTCGGCGCGCAGGCCGTCGGTGAGGAGGGCCAGGTCGGGTGCTTCCTGGCCGCGGGAGCGGGAGGCGTGCTCGACGGCCTCCAGCTGGTCGGCGAGGACGGACTTGGAGTCGTGCAGCAGCCGGCCCACCAGGGTGGACTTGCCGTCGTCGACGGAGCCGGCGGTGGCGAACCGGAGGGTGTCCACGGCGGTGCGCGGACCGGCGGCGCGGGCTGCGCCGTTCGGCGCTTCGGTGATGTTCACGGCTAGAAGTACCCTTCGCGTTTGCGGTCTTCCATGGCCGCCTCGGACATCTTGTCGTCGGCGCGGGTGGCGCCCCGCTCGGTGAGCCGGGAGGCGGCGATCTCGTCGATCACGGACTCGACGGTGGCGGCGGTGGACTCGACGGCGCCGGTGCAGGACATGTCGCCGACGGTGCGGTAGCGGACCCGGCGGGTCTCCAGTCGTTCGCCCTCGCGCGGGCCGCCCCAGTCGCCGGGGGCGAGCCACATGCCGTGGCGGGAGAAGACCTCGCGTTCGTGGGCGTAGTAGATCTCGGGCAGGGCGATGTCCTCGCGCTGGATGTACTGCCAGACGTCGAGTTCGGTCCAGTTGGACAGGGGGAAGACGCGGACGTGTTCGCCGGGGGCGTGGCGGCCGTTGTAGAGGGACCACAGCTCGGGGCGCTGGCGGCGGGGGTCCCAGGCGCCGAACTCGTCGCGCAGGGAGAAGACGCGTTCCTTGGCGCGGGCCTTCTCCTCGTCGCGTCGGCCGCCGCCGAAGACGGCGTCGTAGCGGCCGGTGGTGATCGCGTCGAGGAGGGGGACGGTCTGGAGGGGGTTGCGGGTGCCGTCGGGGCGTTCGCGCAGCCGGCCGTCGTCGATGAAGTCCTGCACGGAGGCGACGTGCAGGCGCAGCCCGTGGCGGGCCACCGTGCGGTCGCGGTACTCCAGGACCTCGGGGAAGTTGTGCCCGGTGTCGACGTGGAGCAGGGAGAAGGGCAGCGGTGCGGGGGCGAAGGCCTTCAGCGCCAGATGGAGCATGACGATGGAGTCCTTGCCACCGGAGAACAGGATCACCGGCCGCTCGAACTCGCCCGCGACCTCACGGAAGATGTGCACCGCCTCGGACTCGACGGCGTCGAGGTGGGAGAGCCCGTAGGCGTCCCCGGTGTGGACGGCGGGCAGCGACGGGGCTGCGAACGGGGTGACCGTCGTGGCGGTCATGCCGCGCTCCTTTCGTTTGCGGTGGCCGGGGCTGTCTCGCTCACAGCAGGCCCCGGGCGGACAGCAGGGCGAGCAGCTCCTGCGCGGAATCGGTGACGGACTGGGTCTGGGAGTGGATCCTCAGGTCGGGTGCGGTGGGCTCCTCGTACGGGTCGTCGACGCCGGTCAGGCCGCTGATCTCGCCGGCCGCCTGGCGGGCGTACAGGCCCTTGACGTCGCGCCGGGAGCACACCGACAGCGGGGTGGCGACGTGCACCTCCAGGAAGTCGGTGCCGCTGTCGCGGTGCCAGGAGCGCACCAGGTCGCGGGACTCGGCGTAGGGGGCGATGACCGGTACGAGGACCGTGATGCCGTTGCGGGCGAGGACCTGGGCGACGCGGCCGATGCGTTCGACGTTGCTGTGCCGGTCGGCGCGGGTGTAGCCGAGGCCGGCCGAGAAGGTCTGGCGCAGCTCGTCGCCGTCGAGGACCTCGACGCGCCGGCCGCGGGCGCGCAGCAGGTCGGCCGCGGCGTTCGCGATCGTGGTCTTGCCGGCGCTGGGCAGGCCGGTGAGCCAGAGCGTCGATCCGGGGTAGCAGGTGCAGTGGACGGCGGGGGCCGCGAGGTCGTGCCCGGGGGCGGCCGTCAGGACGGTCACATCAAGCTCCATTCTCGGACCGCGGCGGTCAGCAGGCGCTGGGCGCGCCGGAACTCGTCCGCGTGGAGGTGTTCGTCGGGGGTGTGGTCGAGCTTGGCGTCACCGGGGCCGTAGGCGACCATGGGGACGCCGCGCCAGGTGGTGGCCAGCGTGTTCATGTCGCTGCTGCCCTTCTTCATGAGGTAACGGGGCGTCACCTCGGCTGCGGCGAAGGCACGTTGGAACGCCTTGACGAGCGGGCTGGTGCGTCGCGTGGTCACTCCGGGGGTGGCCCGCAGGACGTCGAAGCGGACGGGTTCGACGGCCAGCGCCCGCAGGGCGGCCACCGTCTCGTCCACGTCCAGACCCGGCGGGACGCGGACGTCGACCACGGCCTCGCCGGCCTGCGCGTCGCCCTGGTTCAGGGCCCGTACGCCGAGGACGGCGGTCAGCGCGTCGGGGTGGAGGGCGGCGACGGCCGCGGGGACGCCGGCGAGCACCTCGACCATGCGGTCGCCCGCGGTACGGACGCCCTCGCCGGCCGTGTGCCCGGTGGGTTCCCGCACGCTGAAGCGGACCTTGACCAGGCCGTAGTAGCCGAGGGTGAGCGCCTCCGCGCCGCTGGGCTCGCCCACGATCACCGCGTCGGCGGGGTAGGCGTCCCGGACGTGGAAGGCTCCGGCGCCGGTGATCTCCTCCTCCACGGCGCCGACCACGCGCAGTTCCACCCCCTCGGGCGGGTCGAAGTCGGCGAGCGTCTGGAGGTAGGTCACCAGGCTGCCCTTGGCGTCGACCGAGCCGCGCCCGGAGAGGACCTCGCCGTCCCAGCGGACCGGCCAACGGTGCGGGACGGTGTCCAGGTGGCCGAGCATCAGCAGTCGGCGGGGGCCCGCGCCCTTGGTGGCGACCAGGTTGTTCGCGGCGTCGATCTCGGCCTTGATCCCGTGCTCGGCGCACCACTCGGCGAGGAACTCGGCGATCTCCCGCTCGTCGCGGGAGACGGAGGACAGCTCCACCGTGCGGGCGAGGAGGTCGAGGTCGGCGGCGGGCGCCGGGGCCCGCCAGAACCAGGTGGCGCCGGCGGCGGACAGCGTGTGGGGGCCGGTGATCGCCGTGTCGGAGGTCCCCTTGAGGGCGATCTCGGCCGCGCGGACCTTCTGGCGCATGCGGCCCTTGGCGTAGCGCCGTCCCTCCCCCTCGGTGAGGTGGCGCAGGCTGCTGGCGGGGTCGGCCGGGTCGGTGAGCAGTCCGGCGGTGCCGGTGACCAGCCGCAGGTGGTCGGCGTCCAGGGCGAGGGCGGCCTCGGCGGCGAGCACGTCGGCGTCCACGTTGAGCGCGGTGCCGCCCTCGGCGTCGGCGACCGGCGGGGAGAGGCAGACGACGTCGAAGGTGGACAGCAGACCGGTGAGCCGGGGGACGTCCACGGAGCTGACGGTGCCGGCCCGGTGGTCCCGGACCAGGCGGGTCCGGCCGTCCTCCTGGACCCGCATCGGGCCGTTGACGGTCGCCTTGACGAGGGCGCCGGTGCGGGCGACCGCGGCGAAGACGGACAGGCCGCGGCGGGTGAGCTCCTCCTCCACCAGGGGCAGGGTGACCTCTTCGTACGCGGCGACGATGTGCCGCATCTCCTCCGGGGGGCAGTAGCGGATCTCGTCGCCGTTGCGGGAGACCAGGGTGCGGATGTCGCGGCCGATGCGCCGGTAGTGCTCGGCGATGCCGGCCGCTCCCCCGGCGATGACGAGCAGCCGCGCGCCGCGCCGGCTGAGTTCGAGCAGTTCGTCGAAGACCTGGCTGTGCAGCAGTGTGGCGCTGCCCAGCTTGACCACGTAGAGCGCGGCCTCGCGTGAGCTGGCGACTTCCCCGAGGGCTGGCATGGACGGGACTCCTTCGGCTGGTGACGGTGGGCGGGACCCAGGGCGGGCGGGAGCGAGAGGGGACCGGGTGGGGTGGGCGGGCGGAGGTGGTGTCCGGCGAAAGGCCGGGGGCGTACAGGCGGAGGCGTACGGGCGGAGGCGGGTGGTGTCCGGCCGGTGGCCGGCCGGCCCCGCGGGTCACCGGGGCGGCTCCCGGTGCCCGCGGACGGGGTTCAGCCGATGCCGCGGGTGTTGCCGCCGTCCGCGACCAGCACGCCGCCGGTGACGAAGGCGGCCTGCTCGCTGGCGAGGAACGCCACCAGGGCGCCCAGGTCCTCGGCCCGGCCGATCCGGCCCAGCGGGATCCCGGCGGCGACCTCCGCGAGGCGCTCCTCGACCTTGTCGCCGTACTGCACGTCGAGGATCGGGGTGCGGTGGAAGCCGGGCGCCAGGACGTTCACGGTGACGCCGGCCGGCCCGAAGGCGTTCACGAGGCCCTTGGCGAAGCCGAGGACCCCCAGCCGGGCCACCGAGGACAGTCCGCTGCCCGGATGGGGCTGCCGCACGGACTCGGAGGTGATCATGACGATCCGGCCCCAGCCCGCCGCCCGCAGGTACGGCGCGGCGGCCAGCGAGAGCGACACGTGCGGCAGCAGGTTGCCGTTCACCGCCTGGC
This sequence comes from Streptomyces sp. JL2001, assembly GCF_050917515.1. Lineage (NCBI taxonomy): Bacteria > Bacillati > Actinomycetota > Actinomycetes > Kitasatosporales > Streptomycetaceae > Streptomyces > Streptomyces sp. JL2001. Next base: position 2,605,350 of record NZ_CP169421.1, read on the forward strand.
GGTACTCGGCGACCTCGAAGCTCTCCACGGGGCCGAAGGGCACCCCGCCGGAGTTGGTGACCACCACGTGCAGGGCGCCGAACTCCTCGGCGGTGCGCCGTACCCAGCCGGCCGCCGCGTCCTCGTCGCACAGGTCGACGACGGTGCTCAGCACCCGGCCGGGCCCGCAGGCGTCGACCTCCTCGTGGGCGCGGGCGAGCCGCTCGGGGTCGCGGCCGCAGAGGGACACGTCGGCGCCCTCCGCGGCCAGCACCCGGGCCACCGCGAGGCCGATGCCGCTGCTGGAGGCGGCGACCAGCGCCGCCCGGCCCGCCAGGCCCAGGTTCACGCGGCCTCACCCCGCGAGGGCGATCCGGTGCCGTGCGCGGCCGGCCGGGCGGCCGGTCCGGCGTCCCGGGCGGACCCCGCCGTCCGGTCGGTCCGGGCGGACCGGAGCGGGCGGACCGGGGTGAGCGGGTAGCCGTAGCGGCTCAGCAGGGGCGCCGCCGCGGCCGTGGCCGCCGCGATGTCCGTGCCGGGCAGTGCGGTGCGCCAGCGCTCGTCGGGCCGGATCTGGGTGACACCGCGGCGCAGCCGGTCCGGGTTGCCCGTGACGGTGTGGTTGGCACCGAGCGGGATCCGGCCGGCGGCGTCCACCGGGGACTCGTCGTCCAGGCCCGCGAAGCGCAGGACGCGGGTCGTCACCCCCCGCGGGTCGCGGGCCAGGTCCTCGTGACGGACCCTCAGGTAGCGTCCGCCGGCCGTGCGGCCGACCAGCTCCGAGGCGAGGTTGAAGGCGGTCCAGTACCCGCTGCTCCGCGCGGGGGACATCGGGTCGATGTAGTCCTTGGCACTGCGGTAGGACAGGGCGGTGGCCCGCGGGTCCCGCACGATGTGCAGCACCCGGACGTCCAGGTCCCTGCGGCCGAGGAGGGCGGCGGCCTCCGCGGGGTACTTGGAGCCGTCCACGATCAGCCGGTCGCCGCCGAGCGCGGCCACCTGCCGGTAGACGGACGCCGAGTGGCCGAGGAGTTCGGTCACACCGGGGGCGGTGGGCCTTTCACCACGGGCCTCGGCCAGCCGCGCCGGGGTGTGCCGGGTGCGGAGCAGTGCCTGCTGCAGGGTGGCCATCCGGTGCGCGAGGGCCTCCTCCGACCCCTCCGGGAGTTCCGCGAGGACCCCGGACCAGAGCGGGCACTCGCGGACCGGCAGGCCGCACCCGCAGCTGGAGTTGGTGCCGGCGCCGAGGACGCCGTTGCGCCAGAGGTAGTACAGCTCGCCGACGTGCCGGACGCCGGGAAGCTCGTTGAGGACGTTGCCGAGCAGGGTGCTGCCGCTGCGCATCCATCCGGTGATGTAGAGGACGCGCGGGGAGGGGCCTGTCATGGTGGTGGGGGTCCCTTCTGGGTGCGGCCGTCGCGGTCGCCCGCGAGGGCGCGTCAGGCGCGGTCAGTCGCGGGTCAGCAGCAGGAAGTGCTGCGGCAGGTGGACGGCGAGGCCGATGCGGCTGCTCGCCTCGATGACGTCGGTGCCGTCCGGGCCGGCGCCGCGGAGCAGCGACAGCGAGGCGACGCCCGGGACGAGGAGGGTGACGGCGGCCCGGAAGTCGCCGAGCAGGATCTGGCCGCGCGGGATCATGCGGGTGCGCGAGACGGTGATGCCCGCCGCGCCCAGCTGCCCGAGCACGCCGGTCCGGACGAGCTCCCAGTAGGTGAAGGGGTGGACGACGATCCCGTCGCACGAGCCGCCGGTCTCCTCGACCTCGGCCGCGGCCTCGGTGATGGCGGCGTACACGTCGTCGCCGAGGGTGCCCCGGCGGATCTCCGGGAGGTTCAGCAGGCCGCCGATCGTCTTGTCGGCGCTCCCGTGCAGCAGCGTCTCGTTCTCGACGACGGAGAGCCGGACGAGCACCCGGTAGTCGACGAAGGAGGCCAGCAGGGCCGGCTCGTCGAGGAGTCCGGCGGGCAGCGGCACGCGCACCTTCAGGTCGGTGAGCTCGGCCTGCTCCAGCCGGGGCGCGAACGCGCCCTCGGGGGTGGACTGGTACGAGGTGCCGGCGGCGGCCAGGCGGGCGGCCGGCGGCTCGTGCACGAAGGTCACCGGCGCGTCGGCGACGGAGGCGGTCTTCAGCAGGTGGCGGACGGCGTAGCGCGGCCGGGTCGCGAACAGCGGGAAGACGGCCGGGAGATGGGCGCGGAAGGGGACCGTGTGGTCCTGCTGCGCGCCGGCGGTGCGGACCGACCAGGCGAACTCCTCGCCCGGGCTGCGGGTGGCCAGGGCCGGGTCGGCGAGCTGTATCTGGACTCCCTGCTGCACTGCGGAATCGGCGGTGGCTGCCAGCATGATGTCTCCCCAGGATTTCGGTGAAATGTTCGGTGGCCATTCACATTAGGCAGCCGCGGCAAATCGGGGGGAGTAAACCGATGGCGGGTGTTTATGGCTCGAATAAGATGGGGTGATTCCCCCTTCTTGAGCGCCGCACACCAGCGGCATGACGATGTCACATCGGGTCCGTGACCACATCCATGGCGCGGCTGAAAGCCGCGGTCCTAGGCTGAGCCGCAGACTTCACGGAACGTCCTTCGACGATGTGGGTGGGAGAATGCATCACGACTTGCAGATAAACAGACTGAGGACTCTGGTGGCCGTCGTCGAGCTCGGCGGCTTCCGGAGGGCGGCGGAGTCACTGCACATCACCCAGCCCGCCGTCAGCCAGCAGATACGACAGCTGAGCGGCCTCATACGGAGCCCGGTGTTCGCCTCGACCGGGCGCAACCTGCGGCTCAGCCCGCGTGGCGAGGAACTCCTGCGCTACGCCCGCCGCATGGTGGCGCTCAACGACGAGGCGGTCGACCGGTTCATCCCGCAGTCCGGCCAGATCATGCTGTCGATCGGCGTGACGAGCCAGCTCGGCGAGGTGCTGCCGGAGTTCCTCCGACTGCTGAACCGGGGCATGCCGCACGCCCAGCTGAGCGTACGGACCGGGTCGAGCGAGGAGCTCGCGGTCCAGCTGACCAGTGGCCAGCTGGACGCGGCGCTGCTGCTCCAGGCCGATCCGCCGACGGCCGGCACCGACAACCGGGAGCTGGGCCGGATGCGGATGGCCTGGTTCGGCCGGCCGGCCCACGGCGAACGCGACGCCCTGCCGCTGGCGCTCTTCCCCGAGCCCTGCACCCTGCGCGGCCGGGTCCGCGAGGCGCTCGACGCCTCGGACGTCGAGTGGCGGGTCGCGTACGAGAGCAGTGAGCTGATCGGACTGCGCTCGGCCGCCAAGGCGGGTCTCGGCATGACCTGCCTGATCGCGAACGGGGACGAGCTGTGGGGGCTGACCCCGACGGTGCGTCCCGGGCTGCCGGCGCCGCCGGAGCCGCTGCCGGTGACGATGGCGCTGGCGTCCGGCGCCGTGCCGGACGAGTTCACCGGGATCGCCGAGAAGGCGTTCCGGCAGGCCCTGCGGGGCTACCCCCTGGTCTCGGCGGACGCCGGGGCCGAGCACGGCACCGAGGCCGGGTCCCGTACCCCGCCGCGGGCCGACGGTCCGGCCGACGACCACTCCCCCGCCCTGGCGACGGCCGCCGCCTGACGGCCCACTCCCGTCCTTCCCCGCTTCCACCCCCTGGCCGCTTCCGTCCCATAAGCATCGGCCTCGGTTCCGATCCAGATCCTTCATTGGAGCCCGCCGAAACACCGGAATTGCGCGACTACAGTAATTCCCGATTCACCAACCCGCCGGAAGAATTGAGGAAATCGCCATGCAGGAAACTCTTGTCGCTCCCGAGTGCCCCGAGTGCGACGCCGAGGTGTCGCTGGGTGCGGATGCCCGTGTCAGCGAAATCGTCGAGTGCCCGGAATGCCGGCTGGAACTCGAAATCGAGTCCGTCGAGCCGCCGCGGCTGACCCTGGCCCCCGAGGTCGAGGAGGACTGGGGCGAGTAAGGGCCGGCCGTCCCGACCAGTAGACGACAAGGAGATGTCCCTGATGAGCTCTGCGGCAGCGCGCTTCGGTGTCCTCGCCTCCCGGGTGCGGTTCGAGGAGAAGAACATCCTGACCGCGCTGGAGAGGCGCGGCGTCGCATGTGAACAGATCGACCCCCGCACTCTGTCGGTCCGGGCCGGAACGCCCTGGGACGGCCCGCAGATCGTGCTCAACCGCGAGGTGGGCCACTACCGGGCCCTGTACGCGGCGTCCGCGCTGGAGTCGGCGGGCGTGACCGTGCTCAACTCCGCGGCGGCCACGGCCGTCTGCGGGGACAAGTGGCAGACCTCGGCGGCCCTGGTCGCCGGGGGCCTGCCGACCCCGGACACCACGCTCGCCCTGACTCCGGACGCGGCGCTCAAGGCGCTCGAGGAACTGGGCTACCCCGCGGTGATCAAGCCCCTGGTGGGTTCGTGGGGGCGGCTGGTGACCCGGGTCACCGACCGCGCGATGGCCGAGGCCGTCCTGGAACACCTCGCCGCCCTGCCCTCCCCGCAGTCGCACATCGTCTACGTCCAGCGCGAGATCGCCAAGGCGGACCGGGACATCCGGGTCCTCGTCGTGGGCGACCGGGCGGTCGGGGCGACGTACCGCAGGAGCGAGGACTGGCGGACCAACGTGGCCCGCGGCGCGGTCAGCGAACGCTGCCCGCTGGAGCCCGACCTCAGCGCCCTCGCGGTGGCCGCGGCACGCACCGTCGGCGCCTCCATCGCCGGGGTGGACCTCCTGGAGGAGCCGGGCGGCCGGCTCACCGTCCTGGAGGTCAACGACCGGGTCGAGTTCAAGGGCCTGCAGTCGACGTACGGAACGGACCTCGATGTGGCGGAGACCGTCGCCGCCCTCCTGACAGCGAAGGCAGAGGCAGAGTCATGATCCGCGCAGCAGTGCTGGGAGCGGCCGGCTACATCGGCGGGGAGCTGCTCCGGCTGCTCGTCAACCACCCGCAGGTCGACCTGGTCGCCGCCACCTCCCGCACTCTCCAGGGACGCCAGATCGACGGCGTCCACCCCAATCTGCGTCACCGCACCAAGCTGACATTCTCCTCGGAGGAGCAACTCCCGCGCTGCGACGTGCTGTTCCTGGCGACCCCGCACCGCGAGACGATGCGCCGGATGCCGGAGTTCCTGGAGAAGGCCGGGGTCGTCATCGACCTGTCGGGCGACTTCCGGCTGCGGGACACCGACGCCTACGAGGACTACTACGGCACCCCGCACGAGGCACCGGGACTCATCCCCTCCTTCGTTCAGGGGCTGCCGGAGCACCACCGCGCGGCGCTGCGCACCGCGGACCGGATATCCGTACCCGGCTGCATGGCCGCCGCCGGCATCCTCTCGCTGGTCCCGCTGGCCGAGGCCGGGCTCATCACGGGTGACATCACGGTGGACGCCCGTACCGGCTCCAGCGGCTCGGGGGCGAAGGCGGGCGCGGAGAACCTGCACGCCGAACGCAGCGGTGCCCTGCGGGTGTTCGCCCCCACCCGGCACCGGCACGAGGCGGAGATCGCCCAGGCCACCGGGCACACGGTGCGGATGTCCGCGACCGGTGTGGAGGCCGTCCGCGGCGTCCAGCTGCTCAGCCGGGCGACCCTCGCCGACGGGGTCGACGAGCGGGCCATCCGCTCCGCCTACCGGTCGCGCTACGCCGACGAGCCGTTCATGCGGATCGTCGCCGCCCGCCGCGGTCTCCACCGCTTCCCGGACGCCAAGATCCTCTCCGGCTCCAACTTCTGCGACATCGGCTTCGCCCTGGACCGCGGCGCCTCCACGGTCACGGTGATCGCGGCGCTGGACAACCTCGTCAAGGGCGGCGCGGGCAACGCGGTGCAGTGCATGAACGTGCGCTTCGGGGAGCCCGAGGAGCGCGGTCTCGAGTTCACCGGCCTGCACCCCAACTGACCCTCCTGGACAACCGAGACGGCCGCCTCCCGACGAGGCCGCCCCGCACCACCGGCCGCCTCCGTGGCGCCCGCACCACCGGCCGCCTCCCGACGAGGCCGCCCGCACGTCCCACGGCCCCGCACCTGCAGCCGCCCACGTACCAGCCGAAAGGACCCAGCCATGAGCAGCCCGCCTCTGCTGCGGGGCGCACCCGCCCGCACCGACATCACCGGCTCCGACGTCACCGGCCTCGACGCGCACGGCCCCGACGCGGCGGAGCTGGCCGGGATCACCGGCCGGATCAGGGAGCACATCGTCGCCATGTGCGCCGGCCCCGAGGGCGGCCACCTGGGCGGATCGATGTCGCTCGTCGAGATCCTCTCCGTCCTCTACTTCCGGGTGATGCGGCACGACCCGCAGTTCCCCGGCCTGCCCGAGCGCGACGTCCTGCTGCTCAGCAAGGGCCACGGCGGCATCGCCCTGTTCGCCACGCTGTGCGAGGCCGGCTACTTCCCGGCCGAGGCCCTCGACGAGTACGCCCGGCCCGGCAGCCACCTCATGGCCCACCCGCACCCCGAGATCCCCGGGGTCGAGATCGCCTCCGGCTCGCTCGGCCACGGCCTCGCCCTCGGCGTCGGCTACGCGCTGGCCAACCGGCTCGACGGCTCCGACCGGCGCGGCTTCGTGGTGATGGGCGACGGCGAGCTCCAGGAGGGCTCCGTCTGGGAGGCCGCCTCGGTCGCCTCCGCGCACCGGCTGAACAGCCTCACCGCGATCATCGACCGCAACGGGCTCCAGATCACCGGCGGCACCGAGACCGTCAACTCGCTGGAGCCGCTGGCCGACCGCTGGAAGGCCTTCGGCTGGCGGGTCCTGGAGGTCGACGGCCACGACGCCGAGGCCCTCACCCAGGCACTGACCCTGCCGGCCGACCCGCAGTCCCCCACCGTGATCATCGCCCACACCGTCAAGGGCAAGGGTGTCCCCTTCGTGGAGGGCCAGGCGCGCAGCCACTACGCGCGGCTCAGCGGCCGCCAGCACCTGCGGGCGCTCAACGCGGTCCGCGCCTCGACGGGCGGTGACCACCGATGAGCACGGCACTCGCCCCCGCGCCGGCCCGCGCCGCCCGCGAGGTCTACCGCGACACCGTGGCCGAACTGCTCCCCGGCGAGCCGCGGCTGGTCGTCCTGGACAGCGACACCGGACTGTTCGGCGGGGTGGACTTCGGCACCGCCGCCGACCGCTACCTCAACCTCGGCATCGCCGAGCACACCCTGATGGGCACGGCCGCCGGCCTCGCCCGGGAAGGACGCATCCCGCTGGTCAACACCATGGCCGCGTTCGCCTCCTCCCGCGCGATCGAGGCCGTGAAGATCGACATCGCGATGGGCAACCTGCCCGTGCTGATCGCCGCCACCCACTCCGGGGTGTCGGCCGGCCACCTCGGCCCGACCCACCACGCCCTGGAGGACCTCGCGGTGATGCGGGCGCTGCCCCACATGACCGTGGTGGTCCCGGGCGACGCCGCCTCCACCGAGGAGCTGCTGCGCCAGGCGCTCACCCTGGGCGGCCCCGTCTACTTCCGGCTCGGCCGGGGCGCCACCCCCGACCTGCCCGCCGGCCCGTCGCCGCGGATCGGCAAGGCCCAGCAGCTGCGGCACGGCACCGACGTCACCCTGGCCGCGTGTGGGCCCTACCCGACGCTCGCCGCCCTGGAGGCCGCCGACCTGCTGGAGTGCGAGGGCATCACGGCGAACGTGCTGCAGCTGCACACCGTCAAGCCGCTGGACACCCCGGCCCTGCTCAGCTCGCTCGGGGTGCGCGACACGGTGATCACCGTGGAGGAGCACTGGAGCTCCGGCGGGTTCGGTTCGGCGGTCGCCGAGGCGCTCAGCGCCGTGCGTCCGGTGCGGGTGCACCGGATGGCGCTGCCGGACGAGTTCGTCCCCGTCGCCGGAAGCCAGCGCTACCTGCTCGAACGCGGCGGGGTGAGCGCGCGGGCGATCGCCGACCGCGCCCGCGCCTCGCTCGAATCCCGCTCGGGAGGGACCCGTTGACCGCCGCCGACACCTACCGCGCCGAAGGCTGGTGGCGGGACGAGACGGTGCTGCACGACCTGCGCCGCTGGGCCCGTGAACGGCCGGACCGTACCGCCCTGGTCTGCTACCAGGGGGCCGCGTACTCGACCGTCGGCTACGCCGAACTGGCCCGCCGCGTCGACCGTCTCGCGGTCGGCCTGCTGCGCCTGGGAGTGCGCCGCGGCGACGTGGTGACCCTGCAGCTGCCCAACTCCTGGGAGCTGGTGGCGCTCTGTCTGGCCGCCGCACGGGTCGGCGCGACCGCCGGCCCCGTGGTCCCGGTCATGCGTCGCCGCGAGGTGGAGTTCATGACCCGGCTCACCGAGAGCCCCGTCTACATCGGCGCCTCCGAGGTGCGCGGCTTCTCCTACGGGGAGATGAGCGCGGAGGTCGCCGGCGCCGTTCCGACCCTGCGCCACCGGGTGCTGCTCGGCGCGAGCGCCGACGACCTGGCGGCCGGCGCACTGGACTTCGCGACCGACCTGTACGGGCCGGAGCCGGAGCCGGAGCTGCTCGCCTCGCTGGACGCGATCGAGGCCGGTCCCGACGACCCCGCCCAGATCATGTTCACCTCCGGCACCACCGGCGAGCCGAAGGGGGTCGTGCACAGCCACAACACCCTGTACTCGATGAACCGCGCGCAGGCCGACGTGCTCGGGCTGACCTCGGACGAGGTCACCGCGATGGGCTCGCCCACCACCCACCAGGCCGGCTTCACCTGGAACTTCGTGATGCCGCTGCTGCTCGGCGCGACCGCCGTGCAGGTGGACCGGTGGGACCCGCGCCAGATGCTGCGCGTCCTGCAGCAGCAGCGGGTCAGCTTCTTCATGGGCGCCCCGACGTTCCTCTCCGACCTGATCGACGCCCAGCGCGAGGACCCGCACGACCTGTCGGCCCTGCACAGCTTCGCCACCGGCAGCGCGCCGATAGCGCCGCTGCTCGTGGAGGACGCGCGCGAGGTGCTCGGCTGCCGGGTGTACGCGCTGTGGGGCATGACGGAGAACGGCTGCGTCACCGTCACCCGGCCCGAGCAGCCGGCGCTGCGCGCCGCCGAGAGCGACGGCACCACCGTGCCCGGCATGGAGGTGCGGGTCGCCGGCAGGAACGGCGAGCCGGTGGAGCCGGGCACGGCCGGGCTCCTCCAGGTGCGCGGCTCCGCCCAGTGCCTGGGCTACTTCCGGCGCCAGGAGGTCTACGACGCCTGTGTGACCGCCGACGGCTGGTTCGACACGGGCGACCTGGCCCGGGACGACGGCCACGGCGGGATACGGATCACGGGCCGGGTCAAGGACGTGATCATGCGGGGCGCCGAGAACATCCCCGTGGTGGAGGTCGAGGGCGCCCTGCTGCGCCACCGCTCGGTCAAGGACGTCGCGGTGGTCGGCTACCCGGACGCCCGGCTCGGCGAGCGTGCCTGCGCCTTCCTGGTCACCCAGGGCGCCGCCCCCGACCTGGAGGACGTCCGCACCCACCTGGCCGGCCTCGGCATGGCCCGTACGTACTGGCCCGAGCGGCTGGAACTGGTGCCGGCGCTGCCGCGCACCCCCTCCGGAAAGATCCAGAAATTCGCGCTGCGGGACCGGCTTCGGGCCCAGGAAGGACGCACGGCCTCATGAACCACGCCTTCACCGCCCAGCAGGAGGAACTGGCCAAGCGGACCGAGGAGTTCGCCGCCGAGAGGATCGCTCCGTACCGTCAGGAGAACGACCGGCGCGGAGAGTACCGCCCGGGTCTGATCGAGGACATGGCGGCGGCCGGCCTCTTCGCGCTGCGGGTGCCGCGGGAGTACGGCGGGCTCGGTCTGGACGCCGTCAGCGCCGGCATCGCCCTGGAGAAGCTCGCGGCGGCCGATCTGTCGGTCTGCTTCCCGGTGCTCAACGCCGCGCTGATCGGCGGGGTGCTGGCCTCGAACGGGGACGCGGAGCAGCTGGAGCGCTGGCTGCCGCCGATCGCCCGCGGCGAGGCGGTGGTGGCGCTCGCGCTGACCGAGGCCGGCCACGGCACGGACGCGGCGGGCATCGAGATGCGTGCCGAGCCCGACGGCGACGGATGGGTGCTCACCGGCGAGAAGACCTCGATCATGGTCACCGCCTACGCGACGCACGCGCTGGTCTTCGCCCGCACCGGCGGCGAGGGCGCGCACGGCATCAGCGCCTTCTACACGCGGCTGGACGGCGACCGGGTGCGCAAGGAGCGGCTGTCCGACCTCGGCTGCCGCTCCGGCGGACGCGGCCGGCTGGTCTTCGACGGCCTGCGGGTCGGGCCGGAGGACCTGGTCGGGGAGCCCGGCGGCGGCTTCACCGCCGTGATGCGCGGCTTCGCGGTCTCCCGCGCGTACATCGCGCTGATGGCGATCGCGGTCGGCGACGCGGCCCTGGCCGAGGCGTACGCCCACGCGTCGGGGCGCACCGCGTTCGGTCAGCCCATCAGCCGTTTCCAGTCGGTGGTGTTCCCGCTGGTCGAGCACACGACGCTGCTGCACGCCGCCCGGCTCGTCTCCTTCGAGGCGCTGGGCAACGCGGACCGCGGCGAGGATCCCCGGATCCCGTCGAACATGGCCAAGTGGTGGGCGCCGAAGGCGGCCGTGGAGGCCGTGCACCAGGCGCTGCTGACCATGGGCCACCTCGGGTGGAGCGAGGACGGCCCGGTCGCCCAGCGGCTGCGGGACGTCATCGGCCTCCAGCTCGCGGACGGCACCGCGGCGGCCACCAAGCTGACCGTGGCGCGGCTGCTGCTCGGCAAGGAGTACGCGCCGTGACGGCCCCGGTCGCCGAGAGTCCGGCGGGCGCCTTACGGTCGGCGGACGCCGTGCGGTCCGTGGCGGCGCTGCTGTCAGCGGGCAGCGGCCGGCGTGCGGAGCCCCTGGCGGTAGGTCTGCATCTTGGAACGGGTGCCGCAGACGGCCATGGAGCACCAGCGGCCGCTGCGGTTGCGGGCCCGGTCGTAGAAGGCCCACTCGCACCGGTGCTCGTGACAGGCCTTCAGCCGTTGCCAGGAACCGTCGCCGCCCGCCTCCACGACGACGGCGAGGACGCCGCCGATCATGCCCCGCGTGCCGGTGCCGGCCGGACGCAGTCCGGGGGTTCCGGTCTCGTCGAAGGCCAGGACCAACGGGCAGTCGGCGGCGAGCCGTTCGACGGCGGCCCGCGCCGCGGGGTCGGGCTCCGCGCCGTTGTTCTCCCGCATGAGGGCGCGCAGCGCCTCCCGTACCTCGACCGTCTCCCGGCGGTCGGACTCGGTGACGGCGCGGGCGCCCGTGGGGAATCCGTGCCGCTCCATCCACCCCGTCAGCCCCTCGACGGAGGCGAACTCGTCCGGTCCGAACTCGACGTTGACGCTGTTGACGAAGGACTGCACCAGGGCGAGCCGGCCGGGGGCCACCTCACGGTCGCCGGGCTGTCGCACGCGCTTGGGTTCCGTCATCCCGCAGACCCTACCGGCCAACCACTTTCGCCGGTATCCCCCGCTCATGTTTCTCTCCCCGTGAAAGGAAACTCATGACCAGCACCAACGGCACGGCCGCCGCACGGCCGCCGCTCCTCCTGCTGTGCTCCGCACAGTTCATGCTCGTCCTCGACTTCGCCATCGTGAACGTGGCGCTGGGCGCCATGCAGCGCGACCTCGGCTTCACGGCCAGCGGTCTGCAGTGGGTCGTCGGCGCCTACGCGCTCTTCTACGGCGGCTTCCTGCTCCTGGGCGGCCGCGCCGGTGACGTCTTCGGCCGCAAGCGGATGTTCGTCGCGGGGCTCGGCATCTTCACCCTCGCGTCCCTGGTCGGCGGTATCGCCACCGAGCCGTGGCTGCTCGTCCTGGCGCGCGCGGTGCAGGGCCTGTCGGCCGCGGCCGTCTCCCCCGCCGTCCTCGCGATGATCGCCGGCGGCTTCCCCGAGGGCCCCGAGCGCGTGAAGGCGATGGGCATCTTCGGCGCGGTCTCCTCGGCCGGCTTCACCGGCGGTGTCGTGGCCGGCGGTCTGCTCACCGAGTACCTGACCTGGCGCGCGGTCATGCTGGTCAACGTCCCCGTCGGCATCGTGCTCGTCGCCCTGGCCGCCCGCCGGCTCACCGCCGACCACCGCGCCACCCGCTCCTCGAAGCTCGACCTGCCCGGCGCGATCCTGGTCACCTCGGCGATGTGCGCCCTCACCTACGGCCTGACGATGGCCTCCGACCGCGGCTGGGGCTCCACGACGGTGCTCTCCTCGCTGATCGGCGGCGCGGTCCTGCTGCTCGCCTTCCTGGTCGTCCAGACCAAGGTCTCCGAGCCGCTCGTGCCGCTGTCGATCTTCCGTAACCGCGCGCTGTCCTCGGGCAACGGGATCGCCTTCCTGTCCGGTGGCGTGATGTCGGTGTCCACCTTCTTCATCACCATGTACATGCAGCAGGTGCTGGGCTACTCCGCGCTCAAGGCGAGCATGGGCTTCTTCCCGCAGGCGTTCGTGGTCTTCCTGGCGAGCCTCCCGGTCGTCAAGCTCACCCACAAGCTCGGCGCCCGCACCGTGCTGATCATCGGCGGTGTGCTGCTGGCCCTGGGCTCGGGCCTCCTCGCCCAGGTCACGGCGGACAGCTCCTACGCGCTCGGCGTGCTGCCCGGCGGTGTCCTGATCGGTCTCGGCGTCACGGTCATGATGATCTCCACGGCCATCGCCGGCACCAGCGGTGTCAGCGGCCCGCAGATGGGTCTGGCCTCCGGCCTCTTCAACTCCAGCCGCCAGCTGGGCGTCGGCCTCTGCCTCGCCCTCGGCGTGGCCGTCGCGGGTGTCGTCCACGGCACCGTCGCCAAGATCCCGGTGAGCGGGTTCCAGAACGCCTTCTGGTTCACCACCGCCATCTCCGCGGCCATCGTCGTGGTCTCGGTCCTCGGCCTGCGGCGCACGGCCGTCGCGTCGGCCGCGCACGCCGCTCCCGCCGCCGGCGGGGAGAAGAAGGCCCCGGTCGCCGCGACCGGCGCCACGGCCGCGGCCAAGTAGGTCCCCGCTGCCGATGCCGGCGGCCGGCCCCGGACGACGGGGCCGGCCGCCGCATCGCGATCGGGGCGTCCTGAGCGTTCACGAGCATGCGAGCATCACGAGAGGAGCAGGCGATGACACACGTACTCGTCGCGGGCGGGGGCATCGGCGGGCTCGCCGCCGCTCTCGCGCAGGCCCGGGCCGGCCACCGGGTGACGGTCCTGGAGGGCCGGCCGGAGTTCTCCGAGATCGGCGCGGGCATCCAGCTGGCGCCCAACGCCTTCCACGCCCTCGGCGCGCTGGGTGTGCGGGACCGGGTGGCCGAGCGGGCCGACTTCATCGACGAACTGCGGTTCCTGGACGGCACGTCGGGGGAGAACGTCGCCGCCATGGAGCTGACCGGGTCCTACCAGGCCCGGTTCGGCGGCCCGTACGCCGTGGTCCACCGCGGCGATCTGCACCGGGCCCTGCTCGACGGCTGCCGCGAGGCCGGTGTGCGGCTGCTGAGCGGCCACCGGGTGGCCGGCTACCGCCAGGCACGCGACCGGGTGACGGCGCTGACCGCCGGCGGACGCCGCTTCGCCGCGGACGTGCTGCTCGGCGCCGACGGACTGCGGTCGGCGGTACGGGCGCAGCTGGTCGGCGACGGCGGGCCGCGCATCTCGGGCCACACCATCTACCGGTCCGTGATCCCGATGGCCGAGGTCCCCGAGGAGCTGCGGTCGAAGTCCGTGACGCTCTGGGCCGGGCCCGGCTGGCACTTCGTGCACTACCCGATCGGCGGCGGCGCGTTCCTCAACCTGGCCGCCACCCGCGACGACGGGGCCGCCGAGGAGATCACCGGCGCCCCGGCCGAACGCGCCCGGGTCCTGGACGAGTTCCCCGGACTCTGCGGGGAGGCCCGCCGGCTGCTGGAGCTGGGCCGGGACTGGCGGATCTGGGTCCTCTGCGACCGCGACCCGGTGGACGGCTGGACCGACGGCCGGGTGGCCCTGCTCGGCGACGCCGCGCACCCGATGCTCCAGTACGCGGCCCAGGGCGCCTGCATGGCCCTGGAGGACGCGGTGGTACTGGGCGGGCTGCTGCGCTGCGAGCCGTGGGAGCTGCCGGCGCGGCTGACCGAGTACAACGTCCTGCGGCGCGGCCGGACCTCCCGGACGACCCTGACCGCGCGCCTGATGGGCGAGCGGCTCTACCACGCCGCGGGCGCCGGACGGGAGGCGCGCAACGCCCTGCTCGCCGGCCTCACCCCCGACGGGCTGCGCGACGCCGTGGACTGGCTGCACGGCTCGACCTCGTTCACCGACGCCCCGCAGGCGGCGCTCGCGGTGGCCGAGGGGGTATGACCGTCGACACCCCCCGAGGGTGCCCCGCACCCCACGACCGCCGCTCCCCGAACGCCGGGGGGCGGCGGTCCTTTGCCTCAGCGGGCCACGGCGGCGTACCTGCCGGCCAACTCGGCTCCTATCCGCGCCAGTTCGTTCTGCACGGTGACGGGTTCGAGCACCTCGACGAGTGCTCCCCAGCCGGCCAGGTTCCGGGCCACGTCCAACGGCGTGGGCGCGGCGAGCCGGACCCGGGCCCGCCCGTCGGCGTGCGTGCCGTCCGGGTGGCAGTGGCGGCCGAAGCGATCGCGCAGGACGGCCAGGTACCGCTCCTCGACCAGGACGGTCGCCCAGGTGCGCGAGCGCCGCTCCTCCACGTCGCCGACGACCTCCTGCCAGGCCGCGGCGAGCGTGAAGTCGTCGGGCCGCTCGGCCGGTTCGCCGGTCTGCTCGGCGGCGCCTATCCGGTCGACCCGGAAGGTGCGCCGGCCCCGCTCGGTGCCGGCGACGAGGTACCAGGTGTCGTCCTTGTCGACCAGACCCCACGGATCGACGGTCCGATCGGTCGTCTCGCGTACTCCGTTCGTGTAGGTCAGCCTGACCCGGCGCCGGTGGATCACGGCGGCCTGGAGCCGGTCGACCATCTCGGGACGCCGGCGGTCGCGCTCGCCCCACGGGGTGGGGTCGACCATGGTCGCGTCCGCGGCGGCCTCGGCGTCGGCGCGGAAGGTCTGCGGCAGGGCCCGCAGCAGCTTGCGCAGGGCCGCCTTGGCGTCGCCGGAGACGGCCGCGGCAGGGCCCACGAGCAGGAACAACGCCTCGGCCTCGGTGGCCGACAGGCCGCTGAGATCGGTGCGCGCCCCACCGACGAGCGCCCACCCTCCCCCGCGGCCGGGCTGGGGGTAGACCGGGATGCCGGCGGCCGACATCGCCTCCAGATCGCGGCGGGCGGTGGCCACGGACACCTCGAGCTCCGCCGCCAGCTCGGCGGCGGTCACGCGGCCCCGTCGCTGCAGCAGCAGGAGGGCGGCGACGAGTCGGTCAGCGCGCATGTCCCCAGCTTCTCTCGTAAAGTGCTCACTTGGTGAGCGCTTTAGGGCGGAGGATGGTCACGGTTACGGAACGAAGGAAGGAACCACCCCATGCTGCGAGGACTTGCCACCGTCAACTTCTATGCGGACGATGTGGAAGCAGCCAAGACGTGGTACGCGGAACTGCTGGGCGTCGAGCCGTACTTCGAGCGCCCCGGCGACGGGAAGCCCGCCGCCTACTACGAGTTCAGGGTCGGTGACCACCAGACCGAACTCGGCCTGATCGACCGGCGTTACGCTCCCCCGGGGCTGCCGGAGACACCCGGCGGCGCGATCAGCCACTGGCATGTCGACGACGTGGAGGGCACCCTCGAACGCCTGCTCTCGATGGGCGCCACCCCGTACACGCCGCTGACCGAGTACGGCCCCGGCTTCGTGACCGCGTCCGTGACCGACCCCTTCGGCAACGTCCTGGGCATCATGTACAACGAGCACTACCTGGAGATGCTGGGCGCATGACCCCTCTCCGCTGACCCGCGTCGCACCACGCGCCGCTCGGCGGCGCGTACGGCGGTGGCCCCCACGGACGACGTGGGGGCCACCGTTCTGCGGGCGCGGCGGGCCGGCCGGGGCGGCGGTTCAGGCGGCCGCGGTCGTCCGGCCGACGAGGGCGGCCATCTTCTCCACGGTCGGCTCGTCGAAGAGGTCGACCAGCTCCAGTTCCACCCCGTGCTCCTCGCGGACCAGTTCGGTCAGCCGGGCGGCCCGCAGCGAGTCGCCGCCCAGGTCGAAGAAGTTGTCGAGCACGCCGACCCCGTCCAGCTCCAGCACCTTGGTCCACAGCGCGTGCAGCGACTCCTCCAGCGGGCCGGCCGGGGCCTGGTAGGCGGTGTCGACGTCCGGGCGGGAGCGCGGCGGCTCGGGCAGCGCGGCGCGGTCGATCTTGCCGTTGGTGCTGGTGGGCAGCCCGCCGACGACGTAGGCCGCGGGGACCATGAAGGACGGCAGCCGCCGGCCGAGGCCGCGGCGGATGTCGCGCACCGACGGCGTCGCGCCGGTGTCGGGCTCGATGTAGGCGGTCAGCTGCACGTCGCCCTGTCCGTCCTGGCGGGCCAGGACGGCGGCCTGCTGGACGCCGGGGAGCGTGGTCAGGACGACCTCGATCTCCCCGAGGTGGACGCGGTTGCCGCGCACCTTCACCTGGTTGTCGGTGCGGCCGACGATCTCGATGCTGCCGTCCGGCCAGTACCGGGCGAGGTCGCCGGTGCGGTACATGATCGGGTGCCGGGCCGGGTCGATGGGGTTGGTGATCCACTTCTCGGCGGTGGCCTCCGGGCGGCCGAGGTAGCCCGCGGACAGGCTGACGCCGGCGATGCAGAGCTCGCCGACCAGGCCGGGCGGGAGCGGGCGGAGGTCCTCGTCGAGCACGTAGATGGTGACGTTCGTGGTGGGGCGGCCGATCGGCGGCAGCCGGCGGGCGCGGCCCTCCTCGCCGAGCTGCTCGCCCAGCTCGCTGATGTCGCAGCTGGCGACGACGGTCGCCTCGGCGGAGCCGTAGAGGTTGATCAGCCGGAACGGCAGCCCGGCCGGCGGCCAGGACTGGATGCGCTCGCCGCAGACGCGGATGTTCTCCAGCGGGGTGTCCTCGGGCCACTCCAGGCGCCAGAGCCGCTCGGCCATCGGCTTCATCAGCAGGGTGGTGGTGATGCCCTCGCGCAGGAACCACTCCTGGAGGCGGTACTCGGAGGCGACCACGGAGACGTCGGGGATGTGCACGGTGCCGCCGACGGCGAGCACCGGGAAGCACTCGACCTCGATCATGCCGTAGCCGGGGGCGGCCAGCCAGGTGCCCTGGGAGGCGCTGCTCATACCGCACAGCTCGCTCATGCTGTGGATCAGGTTGCGGGCGGCGCCGAAGCGGACCATGACGGCCTTGGGGGCGCCGGTGGAGCCGGAGGTGTAGCAGATGTGGATCAGGTCGTCCGCGCCGACGGGCTCGCTGACCTCGGTGACCGGCTCGGTGCGCCAGTCGTCGGTGTCCAGCGCGAGGACCGGGGCGAGGCCCTCGACCTTCGACTCGTGGGCGGCCAGGGTCAGCACGGCGGCGGCCGAGGCGTCCTCGATCATGTAGCGGATGCGGTCGGCGGGGAAGTCGCTGTCCAGCAGGATCGCCGCACAGGCGAGCTTGAAGCAGGCGAGCTGGGCGATCAGGCTCTCGGCGCTGCGCGGGAAGCAGACGCCGACCCGGTCGCCGGGCCGCACGCCGCGGGCGGTCAGCCGGTGGGCGAGCTGGTTGGCCTGCTCGTCGAGCTCGCGGTAGGTCAGCCGGGCACCGGGCAGGATCACGGCGAGCGCGTCGGGGGTGCGCCGGGCGTGCTCGGCGACCCGCTCGTGGAAGAAGGGCTCGGGGACCGGGCCCGCGGTGTCGTTCCACTCGACCAGGGTGCGGTGGGTCTCCTCGTCGGTGAGCAGGGCGATGTCGCGGACGGTGCCCTCGGGGGCGGCGGCCAGCGCGGTGAGGACCCGCTCCAGGTGGCGGGCGTACTGGAGGGCGGCCCGGTCGTCGAACTCGGCGCTGTCCAGGTGGAGTTCGACGGTCTCGCCGGCCGGGTCCACGGTCAGGGTCAGGGCGGCGGGGGCCGGCCCGGCGGGCGTCCCGGCGATGACGACGGCGGCGTGCGCCGGGCGTCCGGAGGGGGCCTGCGAGCCGTCGGCCGCGGCCGAGGCCGCGGCCTCGACGAGTCCGGCGGACGTGGTGTCGGCGGCCACCCGTATCGCGACGGACTCGTAGGCGTCCGGCTGTCGTTGCCGGCCGATCAGGAGTTCCGTCTCCCCCGTGTAGCGGTGCACGAGCGCGGCCAGCGCGGCCGTCGCGTACGCCTCGGGGCGGGCCGCGGCGGGCGCGGGCAGGGTGAGCGTGTGCCGGTGCGGCGCGGCGGTCCGCGCACCGTCGAGCACGCGGGCCAGGGGCAGGGTCGAGCTCGTGTTGACTGCCACGGTGGTGGTTCCTCTCGGGATGGTCACGACGTCGGATGGCGGGCGCGGGGGCGCCTTCGGGAGGCGGTGCGTGCCGGGGGCGCCAGGGTGGTGCGGGTGGTGCGAAGAAGGGGGGCCGGGGACACCGGGCGGTGGGCGCCGCGCACGGAGGGGGTGCGCGCGGCGGTGGGGGCCCGGTGGTGGGGGGTCCCCGGGAGGGCGGGGCGGGGCGGACGGGTCGCCGTCAGGCGGCGGCCCGGTCCTGCGCGGCGCGGCGGACGGCGACCGCGTCGGCGAGTTCCTCCAGCATCCGGGCCGTCTGCGCCCAGTCCACACAGGCGTCGGTGACGCTCTGCCCGTAGGTGAGGAGGTCCGTGCGGCCGATCTGGAGGTCCTGCCGCCCGGCGGCGAGGAAGCTCTCGATCATGACGCCGGCGACACCCTGCTCGCCGGCGGCGATCCGGGCGGCGATGTCGGAGACGACCAGCGGCTGGCGCTCGTGGTCCTTGTTGCTGTTGCCGTGGCTCGCGTCGACGACCAGCCGCTCGGACAGCCCGGCGCCCGCGAGCTGGGCCAGCACCGCGGCGACCGGCTCAGCCCCGTAGTTGGGGCCCTGGCTGCCGCCGCGGAGCACCACGTGCCCGTCGGGGTTGCCGCCGGTGCTGACCACCGTCGCGCGGCCGTCGTCGCCGATGCCCGGGTAGACGTGCGGGTGGGAGGCGGAGACGATCGCGTCGACCGCGTCCTCGACGCTGCCGCCGGTGGCGTTCTTGAAGCCGATCGGCATGCCGAGGCCGCTGGTGACCTGGCGGTGCACCTGGCTCTGGACGGTACGGGCGCCGACGCAGCCCCACGAGACCGCGTCGGACAGGTAGTGCGGGACCAGCGGGTCGAGGAACTCACAGGCGACCGGCAGTCCGGTGCCGGCGATCTGGGCCATCAGGCCGCGCGCGAGGCGCAGACCGCTGGGCAGGTCCTGCGAACCGTCGAGGCGGGGGTCGCTCAGCAGGCCCTTCCAGCCGATCCGGGTACGGGGCTTCTCGACGTACACCCGCATGACCACGAGCAGGCGGTCCTGGAACTCGGCGGCGAGCGCGGACAGCCGCTCGGCGTAGGTGAGGGCCGCGTCCGGGTCGTGCACGGAGCACGGGCCCGAGATGACCAGCAGGCGGTCGTCCTGGCCGGAGAGGATCTTCGCTATCTCCCGGCGTGATCTCTGGGTGGTCTTGCGGGCGAGCGGCGGGAGCGGGATCTCCTCGCGGAGCTCGGCGGGGGTGGGCAGCCGGGCGGCGGGCGCGCCGGTGAACGTCGCGGCGGGCGCGGTGGCCGGGGTGCGGACGAGGCTCATCTGGATGGGTCCCTTCGTGGGCGGAGTGGCGTACGGGTGGTGCGGGCGGCTCAGATCCCGTCCGCGGTGAGCACCGCGGCGGAGAAGGTGAAGCCCATGCCGGTGCCGATCACGAGGATCCGGTCGCCGGGGCTCAGCAGGTCGTTGCGCAGCAGGTGGTCGAGGCCGTACAGCTGGTCGCAGGGGCCGAGGTGACCGATGGTCAGGCCCAGTTCGTGCAGCGAGTTCCGCGGCGCGATGTCGAGGTGCCGTACGAAGCTCTCGCGGTGGAGGGTCCGGCCGACGAAGGGCGTCACCAGCCAGTCGATGCCGTCCGGGGCGACGTCCGCCTCGCCGAGGGCGCGGGCCACGACGCTGCGGGTGCGCTCCACCGACCGGGTCTGCACGTCGCGCAGCGACACCTCGCCGGTGGCGAGGAACTCGCGGGTCCGGCGGCGCATGTCCGGCTGCTCGCCGGGCGCGGTGCGGAAGGGCTCGGCGCCGCGGGACAGGCCCTCCAGGACGGTGTCGGTCTCGCTGACCAGGGAGCGCAGGCGCAGCCGGCCGGTGTCGCGGGCGACCACCGCGGCGGCGGCGCCGTCGCCGAAGACCATGCCGGGCGAGGTGTACCAGCGGTTGGCGGGCTCCGCGAAGCGGTCCGCGAGGGTGATCAGGGCGGAGGGCACGTCCGGGCGGGCGATCAGGGTGGAGGCGGCGAGGTCGAGGGAGGCGAGGGAGCCGTTGGACCAGGCGGCGACCGTCATCGGCATGCTGTTGAGGGTGGGTCCGAGCAGTTCGCGGGCGATCCAGCAGGCGGCGGGCCACATGTCGATGCCCTGGAAGTGGCCGTGGCTGTGCAGGACGAGGGAGTCGGGGTCGACCCGCGCGCCTCGCTCGCCGGCTTCCTTGACTGCCTGGCGGCCGGCGGTGACCGCCATCTCCGGGGGTGCCTCGGTGGAGCGGGAGTAGCTGATCATGCCGGTGCTGGCGGCGGCGTCGGCCGAGTAGGAGCCGTCGGCCACCGCCTCGTCCACCGGCACGGATGCACCGAGGGTGCCTCCGGTGCCGGCGATCCAGATGTTGTCGAAGCGCATCGGGCAGGTCCTTTCCTGGGTGGGCGCGGGAGGGGCGGAGGCGGTGCGGGCTCGTACTGCCGTTACCAGTAATGACGTTATGCAGGTATCGCAGTGGGGACAACGGCGTCCCGATAAAGCTCCGTTACCTCTCCGAGCAGCGCGGCGATGAGGCCGGCGAGCAGCTCACCGCCGTTCCGGGTCAGCACCGAGGCGGGGTGGAACTGGACCGAGGCGAAGCCCGGGCCGCGCAGCGCGTGCACCTCACCGCTCTCCTCCCGGAAGACCCGGACCTGCCCCGGGCGGGCCGGGCAGTCGATCAGATCGCGGGCGGAGTGGGCGGCGAACGTGTTGTAGAAGCCGACCGGTTCGGTGCGGCCGAAGCAGTCGACGTGGCGCTGGAGTCCCTGGGTCGGCATCGGGTGGCGCACGAGCGGAAGCCCGAGCAGCGTGCTCAGCACCTGGTGGCCGAGGCAGACGGAGAGGAACGGGATGCCCCGGTCGAGCAGTTCGGCGGTCACCTCGCGCATCCGGGCGATCTTCGGGTCGTGGGCGTCCCGCGGGTCACCGGGCCCGGGCCCGACGATGACGAGGTCGTGCGCGTCGAGCCGGAAGTCCTCGTCGTGACGCTTCACGACGATCCGCAGCCCCTGGGCCTCCAGCAGGTGACGGGCCATCGCGGTGAAGGTGTCCTCCGCGTCGATCACCAGCACCCGCCGGCCGGCGAGCGCCGGCACCGCGCGGCTGCGGTCCGCCGGCGGCCGGAACCAGAACTCGGCCAGCGGCTCGTTCCGCGCGGCCAGCGCCCGCAGCACCTCCGGGTGCGCCGCGATCCCCGCCGCCTCGCCCGCTCCCGCCGGGGCACCCTCCGGGGAGCGCAGCGCCTCGACGAGCCCGGCCGCCTTGGCCCGCGTCTCCGCGGCCTCGCCCGCCGGGTCCGAGTCCCGGACGAGGGTGGCGCCGACCGGGATACGGACCCGGCCGGCCGCGTCGACCTCCGCCGTGCGGATGAGGATCGCCGAGTCCATGCTGCGCTCGCCGTGCTCGTCACGGCCGATGAGCGCGGCCACCCCGGCGTAGTAGCCGCGTCCCTCGGGCTCGTGCCGGCTGATCACCTCGCAGGCGCTCTCCAGCGGGCCCCCCGTCACGGTGGGCGCGAACAGGGTCTCGCGGAGGATGTCCCGTACGTCCAGGGAGCTGTGCCCCTCGATGTGGTACTCGGTGTGGGCCAGCCGGGACATCTGCTTCAGCGCGGGGCCGGTGACCCGGCCGCCCAGGTCGCAGACCCGGCCCATCATCTTCAGCTCCTCGTCGAGCACCATGTAGAGCTCGTTGGCCTCCTTCGGGTCGGCGAGGAACTCCAGCACGCCCGCCAGGTCGGGGCCGTCCGCCGGATAGCGGTAGGTGCCGCTGATCGGGTTCATCACGACCCGGCCCGCGTCCAGGCTGATGTGGCGCTCCGGGGAGGCACCCACGAAGGTGCGGTCCCCGGTGTGGATGACGAAGGTCCAGTAGCCGCCGGGGTCCCGCCCGGCCAGCCGGCGGAAGAAGGACAGCGCGGTCGCCGCCGACCAGTCGGCGACCTGCGCGGTGAAGGACCGCTTGATGACGAAGTTCGCCCCGGCGCCCCGCCCGATCTCCTCGGTGAGCACCCGGCGCACCCGCGCCGCGTACTCCTCGTCGTCGGCGTCGAACCGGGCGTCCTCCAGGGCGATCGGCACGTCCGGCAGGGCCGCGAGCACCGAGTCGAACGGCAGCACCGCCTGGTCGTCGACGCTCATCGTCAGCAGCGGCGCCCCGTCGTCCGGGCAGGCGTAGCCGCGTTCGCGGATCTGCCGGTACGGCAGCAGCGCCAGGACCTCGTGGCGCGGGCCGCCGCCGGCCGCCGGCGCGGCCGGCAGCGGGATGTCCGCGATCAGCTCGCGCGCGGTGGTCCGGCCGACGACCAGGTCGATCCGGTCGGCCCCGGTGGCGCCCGGCCGGTGCAGCAGGGCGAAGGGCGGCGGCTCGGCGCCGAGCACCCGGTCGAGCAGCGGGTGGACGCTCATCGCGCACCTCCGTCCAAGGCGGCGAGGACCGCACGGGTGGAGACGGTGACGGAGCAGCGGGAGGAGACGTACTCCAGCGTCTCGCGGTGCCGGGCGGCGGAGAAGTCGGCGATCGCGTCGCCGACCACGAAGGTCTGGATGTCGTGGGAGAACCCCTCGTGGGCCGTCATCAGGATGCCGACGTGGGCGTAGACACCGCAGATGACCAGCTGGTCGCGGCCCGTGCGGCGGAGCAGGGCGAGCAGGTCCGTACGGCAGAAGGCACTGGGCCGCCACTTGGTGAACACCTGGTCGCCGGGGGCCGGCGCGATCCGCTCGGGAATGGCCCGGTGGTCGGGGTCGGCAGTCATCCCCGCACCCCAGAAGTCCTTGAGCAGGCCGCGCTGTTCGTCCGTCATGCCGCCGGGCTGGGCCGTGTAGACGACCGGCGCCCCGGCCTCCGCGAACGCGCCGCGCAGTGCCTCGGTGTGGTCCATCAGGTCCGTCAGGGGCTGGCGGCCCTCGTCCGGACCACCGTGGCCGAAGGGGCTGAGGAAGTAGTTCTGCAGGTCGTGGACGAGCAGCACCGCGCGGTCGGGGTCGACCGTCCAGGGTGCGGTGTTGCTCGGCAGCTCGTCCTCGGCCGGCATGGGATAGGAGTCGATCAGAGGGATCGCCATCGTGGCTCCAGGGATAAGGGAAGAAGGAGGGCAAGGGAGCAGGGGGGAAAGGGACGCGGTCAGACGCCGAGCGCGGCGCCGCCGTCGACCGTCAGCCCGTGCAGGGTGATGTGCGCGGCCCGGTCGGAGAGCAGGAAGAGCACCGCGTGCGCGATGTCCTCGGGCTGGGCCAGCTTCCCGAGCGGGATGCCCACCCGGTACGTGGCGGGCGAACCCCCGACGGAGGGGCCGGCCGCGTCGCCGTCCGCGTACATCGCGGTGAGCATCGGCGTCTCGGTGGAGCCGGGCGCGACCACGTTGCAGCGGATGCCGTACCGGGCCAGTTCGAGGCCCAGCGTCTTGGTGAAGCTGGTGGCGGCGGCCTTCGAGGCCGCGTAGGCCGCCATGTTCCAGCGCGGGATGCCCGCGGCGTTCGAGGCGACCGTGACGATCGCCCCCGAGCGACGCGGCACCATCCGGTTGGCGACCGCACGGCTGACGTGGAAGACACCGGTCGCGTTGACCGCGAAGGTGGTGTCCCAGTCCTCGTCGCTGAAGCCGGCGACCTCGCCGGTGCGCAGCACCCCGGCGGCGTTCACCAGGTGGTCCAGCGGGCCGAGTTCGCGCTCGGCCCGGTCGACGGCGGCGTCCACCTCCCCGCTGGAGCGCACGTCCACGCCCAGGGCGAGCACGGCCGCGCCCTCCGTCCGCAGTTCCTTCTCCAGCGGCTCCAGGGCGGCCGGGTCGGCGTCCAGCAGCGCGACCCGCACACCGTCCGCGGCCAGGGCGCGGGCGACCGCCGCGCCGATCCCGCCCGCCGCCCCGGTGACCAGGGCCGTCTTCGCGTTCATCGCCTTTCCTTCCGGTCGGTGGGGAGGGGTGCGAGGCCCGCCCGGGCGAGCCGTCGCGTCGCGAGGAACTCGGTGCGTTGCCTCAGCCGGGCCGCGACGGCGTCGGCGTCGACCCCGAGGCAGCGCACGGTGAAGGAGCTGAGCGCCTCCAGGTAGTCGGCCTCCAGGACCTCCTCGTCCAGTCCGGTGGACCGGCCGTCCTCGATCAGCACCCGGCCGGCGACGACCACGGTGTCGACGTCCATGGAGCCGCCGAGGGCCAGGAAGCCCTCCAGCGGGCGGGGGTTGAGCAGATAGCGCCAGTCGTCGGCCTTCACCAGCAGCAGGTCGGCCTGCTTGCCCGGTTCGAGGCTGCCGATCCGGTCGCCCTGGTCGAGCCCGCGGGCGGGCAGCCGGGTCGCCATCGCCAGCGCGTCGGTGGGCAGCACCTCGGTCGGGTCGGCGTACATCTCGTTGTAGATCTGCCAGGCCACCCGCATCGACTCGGCCATGCCGCCGATCGGCATCGCGGCACCGTCGGTGGAGAGCGAGACGTCGAGGCCGGCCCGCCGGAACTCGGGGAACAGCCGGGTCTCGGTGAGGGACGCCTCCCCCGCGGGTCCGTACTTCGCGGGCGAGTGGCTGATGTGGGCGCCCGCGCCGATCAGCAGCGCCCGCTCGCCGGCGTCGGCGAACGCGCAGTGCACCGCCATGAAGCGCTCGGAGAGCAGCCCGAGGTCGGCGAAGCGGCGGACCGGGGTCGAGCCGTGGTACGCGAGCATCACCTCCGCCTCGTTGCGCAGCGCGCCGACGTGTGCGGCGAACGGCACGTCGAAGCGGGCCACCAGCTCGGCGAACCCGGCACCGAGTTCGTCGGTCATGTTGGTGCCGTAGACGGCGGTGGGCCAGGCCCGCACGAGCCCGTCGGGATCGCCCGAGCAGTCGATCAGGAGCTTCTCGATCCGCTGGAGCTCGTCGTCGGCGTCGCGGGTGCGGCGGAAGCGGGTGTCGCCGGGTGCGCACACCGCGTCCGAGGCCCAGGTGCTCACGGTGAGGCGCATGCCCAGGTCGCGGGCGGCGCGGGCGAGCGCCTCCGGTTTGTTGAGGGAGCCGACGTCGCCCAGGGCGGTGACCCCGGAGCGCAGCTGGGTCCACATCGAGTACCGGGCGATGGCCAGCGCCTCGTCGGGCGTGAGCCGGTCCACCTGGCCGTGGAAGGAGTCGAAGATGACGGAGATCTGCGGGACGTCGCCGCCCAGTGCCATGAACACCGGCTTGTCGTCCCGGTCGGAGGCGTCGCGCAGCGCGCCCTTGAAGGGGAAGCGCATCGCGAACATCTCGTGCCAGTGCGGGTTGACGAAGCCGGGCAGGATCATCCGGCCGCGGGCGTCCAGCGTGCGCAGTCCGGCGCGCTGTTCGGGCCGGATGGCGGCCTCGACCTCCGCGACGGTGCCGACGGCGGTCACCACGCCGTTCTCGGCGAGGACGGCGCCGTCCGGGACGACCCGGTCGCCGGCGTCCGCCGGGTACAGGCAGCCGCCCTTGATCAGCAGGGTGCTCATCACGCCACCTCCGCCTCTCGGGCCTGCCAGGCGTCGGTGAGGTGGCGGTGCCAGGCGTCGAGGGTGGGTGCGGCGGCGAGTTCGGCGAACTCGGCCGGCAGGCCCTGGCGGCGCCAGCGGGTGACGAGGCGCATCATCTCCAGTGAGCCGAGGCCGAGGTGGACGAGGTGGGCGTCAGCGGGGACGGTGTCGGGCTGGACACCGAGCACGGCGGCGACTTCCCCACGGAGCTCGTCGGCGGAGAGCGGTGAGGTGCGGGGTGCGGTTCGTGCGGCACGTATGCCGGCCATGGCGGTTCACCCTTTCTGGGCGGAGGGGAGGGACGGGACGGGTGCGGTCGTGACGGGTGCGGCCTCCTGGAGGGTCGGTGCGGCGGGGGATGCGGGCTCCGGAGCGGCCTCGGCCTCTGCGGCGAGCGTCCAGTGGCGGGAGACGGCGGGTTCGGCGGCGGCGGCCGCGAGCACCTTCTTGTCGATCTTTCCGAGCGGTGTCAGCGGCAGGTCCGCCACGAACTCGGCGCGGTCCGGGAGCTTGTAGTCGGCGAGTCCGCGCGCGTGCAGCGCGGCCTTGAGCTCGGCCAGCGTCGGCCTGGTGCCGTCGCGGCCGACGAGGAAGGCGTAGATCCGTTCGCCGAGGAACTCGTCCGGCACCGGCACCACGGCCGCCGCGGCGATCCCCGGGCAGGTCAGGAGATGGGCCTCCACCTCGCCCGCGGCGATCTTGTCGCCGCCGCGGATGACGACGTCCTTCAGCCGTCCCCGGACGATCAGCCGGCCCTCGGGCGTGAGGGAGGCGAGGTCGCCCGTGCGGTAGAAGCCGTCCTCCGTGAACGCCCTGGCGTTGTGCTCGGGCGCCCGGTAGTAGCCCCGCAGGGTGTACGGGCCCCGGGTGAGCAGCTCGCCGGTGACGCCGGCCGGGACGTCCGCCCCGCGTTCGTCGACGATCCGGACCTCGTCGGCCGGGGACACCGGCCGGCCCTGGGTGTGCAGGACCGCGTCCACGTCGTCGTCGGCGCGGGACATCGTCAGCAGCCCCTCCGCCATGCCGAAGACCTGCTGGAGGCGGCAGCCGAGCTCGGGCGTGATCCGGGCGGCCAGCTCCGGCTCCAGCCGGGCCCCGCCGATCTGGAGGACCTTCAGGCTGGACAGGTCGGCGTCCGACCACTCCCGCTCGTCCAGCCAGAGCCGGGCGACGGTGGGCACCACCGAGGTGAGCGTGACGCCCTCCCGCTCGATCAGCCGGAAGCAGTCGTCCGCGGTGGGGTCCGGGGCGAGGACGACCGTGCCGCCCGCCGAGAGGGTGCCGACCACTCCGGGGCAGCCCCAGGTGAAGTTGAACTCCACCGGCAGGGCGGCCAGATAGACGTCCTCGGTCGTCAGGCCGGCGAGGGAGGCCACCGTACGGGTCTGGTACGCGTAGTCGTCGTGGGTGCGCGGGATCAGCTTGGGCAGCGCGGTCGTGCCGCCCGACAGCAGGAAGAAGGCCACGTCCGAGGGGTCGTTGGCGGGCAGCTCCACCGGGTCGGCGTCGACCGACTCCAGCGGGACCACCGCGGGCGAGGTGGTCTCGCCCTGGGCGTAGATCCGGCGCAGGGCGGGCAGTTCGGCGGCCATCTCCAGGGCCAGCGCGGTGTGGTCGAAGCCGCGGAAGACGCCCGGGACGACGTAGCCGGAGGCGCCGGACAGCTCGCACAGGTGGCGGATCTCGTTGGAGCGGTGCGAGGTGAGCGAGAACACCGGCTTCGCGCCGGCCCGGAACAGGGCGAACGCCACCTCGACGAACTCGGGCACGTTGGGCAGCTGGAGCACGATCCGGTCACCGGGCTCCACACCCTGGCGGACGAAGCCGGCGGCCGTGCGGTCCACCCGGTCGGCCAGTTCGGCGTAGCCGATCCGGCGGTCACCGGCGACGATCGCGGTGGCGTCGCCGTACCGTTCGGCCCAGAGCCGCGGCAGCGCGCCCAGGTCGGTGCCGTTCCACAGCCCCTCGCGCCGGTAGCGCTCGGCCGTCTCGGCCGGCCAGGGCGTGCATCCTTCGAGCATCACAGGTCTTCCTCCTGTCGTGCGGTGCCGGGCAGATAGGGCGCGGTGATCTCCACGACCGCGCAGGCGACCTCCATGCCGGGGCCGGCCGCGAGCAGCAGGACGCGGTCCCCGGGGGCGACCTCGCCCCGTGTCCAGAGGCGTTCGAGGCCGATGAAGGGGTCGGCGGCTCCGACGTGCCCGATGTGACGGGTGAAGTCCCAGGTGCCGTCGGCGGCCTCGATCTCCAGCGGATCGAGGTAGATGGTGTGCAGGGCGCCGTCGGCGTAGTTGGTGTGACAGATCCGGGCCACCTTCTCCAGGCCGGTGTCCGCCTCCTCGAGCACGCGGTCGACGGCCTCGGCGACCACGTCGCCGAGGTGGGTCCTCGGCGGCGCCGCGCCCGCGGCCCACTGCCGGCGCCAGTGGTCGCTGCGTTCCTCGAAGTTGAGCGAGCGGCCCACGGTGATGCCGGGCGGGAACAGCTCCTCCCCGCCGCGGTGCAGCTCCTCCATCGACGGCGCGGAGACCGAGCCGACCGACAGCAGCCGGGCGAATCCCTCCCGCCGGGACAGCACGGCGGCGGCGCCGCCGTCCGCGAGCAGGAACAGCCGGGAGGAGTTCCAGCGGTCCACCACGGGGGCGGAGAAGTTGTCGGCCGCGGTGAGCAGGACGGCGTCCTTGCCGTCGTCGGCGGCGAGCCGGTGGGCGGCCATCTCCAGAGCCGTCAGCATGCCGAGGCAGCCGGGGCCCACCTGTGCCGCCCCGATCGGGCGGTCCAGGGTGCGGTGCAGGACGTAGTGCGGGGCGGACCAGCCGTCGGGGCCCTGGTGGTAGGTGGCGCAGTGCAGCAGCGCGCCGTAGTCGTCGGGGGTGAGGCCGGTGCGGCCGGCCCTCCGCAGGGCGGTGCGGGCGGCCCGTACCGCGATCTCGGGTGCCGGCAGGTCCCCGGCCACCCGGACGGCGAGCATCCCGGAGGCCGCGCGGTCGGCCTCCCCGTACCAGCCCCTCGCCACGGCGTCGGCGGTGGTCACCTCCTCGGGCAGCCAGCTCCCGACGCCGGCGAGGTGCAGCCCGGTGGCCACCCTCATCGCGTACCGCCCGCCGGCACGAGGAACCGGGCGACGCTGTCGAGCTTCTCGCAGGTCTCCTCGAACTCGCGCTCCGGGGTGGAGTGCCCGACGATGCCGGCCCCGGCCCGCAGCCAGGTGCGGCCGTCCTTGCGGTAGGCGCTGCGCAGCACGAGGGCCGCGTCCATCGCGCCGGTGTGGTCGACCGTGAGGACGGCGCCGCTGTAGAGGCCGCGGGACTCGGGCTCGTGGCGGCGGATCGAGTCGTACGCGGCCGACTTCGGCACTCCGGACGCGGTGACGGCGGGGAAGACCGCGCCGAAGGCGTCCCAGGCCGCGCGCCCGGGGGCGAGCTGTCCGGCCACGCGGGAGGCGAGGTGCTGGACGCTGCCGCGCTCCCGGATCGCCATGAACTCGGGGACCTCGACGGAGCCCTCGACGCACACGTCGACCAGCTCGTCGGCGCCGACCTTGACGGAGATGGCGTGCTCGTAGACCTCCTTGGGGGATCCGAACAGGTCGGCGCGCAGGCTCTCGTCGGTGAGCAGGTCGCCGGTCAGGGCGCGGGTGCCGGCCAGCGGCTGGCTGACGACCCGGCCGTCCTCGGAGACCTGGACGACGATCTCCGGGCTGAAGCCGATGGCCTCGGTGCCGCCCAGGTTGAGCATGAAGGAGCGGGCCGGGTTGTTGCCGCGGCGGCCGGCCACGTAGGTGCCGGTCAGGTCGACCTCGTCGTCGACCTCGACGACGCGGGACAGGATCACCTTGTGCAGTTCGCCGGCGTTGATCTCGTCCACCGCGAGGCGCACCGCCTCGCGGTACTGCGGGCCGCCGGTGGCGTGCACGTCCAGCGGGCGGGGCTGTCCGGCGGAGGCCGGGGAGGCGCTGGCGACGGTGGTCAGCAGGGCGTCCAGGGTGGCCTGGTCGGCGGCGCGCAGCAGGGCGTGGCCGTCCTCGAAGCGGACCTCGGCGCGGGGCACGACGAGGTGCATGAGCCGTCCGTCGCCGATCCCGTCGAGGTTGCCGTCCTTGGCGTACGACAGCTCGAAGGTGGCCCAGCCGTAGGCCCGCCAGTACGGGACGGTGACGGTGTCGAGCAGCTCGGAGACCAGGTTCAGCGGCTGGTCGTTCCACGGGCGGAAGGCGTCCGGGACGTCCTCCTGGGTCAGCCGGGCACCGGTGCGGTCCAGCGTCAGCTCGGCACGCACGCCGCCGGCGTAGGCCCAGCTGCCGCCGTTCTCGTAGACGACGTACGACTCGTGGAGTCCGGAGTCCGCGAGACGGGCCGCGACGAGCAGCGGGTCCTCGGTGAGCTGGAGCTGGGTCTCGAAGTAGTGGCGCGGGGCGTTGGGGCTCATCGGAAGGTTCCTCCTTCATAGCGGTTACCTTCAAAGACGATACGGAGGTAACAGCCTTCGCCCCAGGGCCCCTTGATTAGCCCTCCTGATCGAAGTGCGTACCCGGGCACGGCCGGATTCCGGATACGCGGAAGGGCCGCGCGGCGGGGTGCCGCGCGGCCCTTGGGGGGTGCGCCGGGTGGGCCGGGTCCGTGGACCCGGCGGGGTCGGCTAGGTCCTGTCCGGGCGATCTTCGAGGACCGGCCGCGGCGTCGGATGTGGTGCATCGCAAGGCGGAGGATCGCCCTCGTACTGGGCGTACTCGGGCGACTCCGACAACGCCGCGAGGTGCCGCAGCCGTCGTCGCGGGCCCGAGAAGATCGCCCGGACAGGACCTAGTTCACGTTGACCGCGGCCCAGGCGGCGCCGACCGCCGCGTACTCGGGGCCGGTCGTGCCGTAGAGGTCACCGGCCGCCTTGAGGGTGGCCGTGCGGGCGCCCGCGTAGTCGGTGGACGAGGTCATGTAGGTGGAGAGCGCCTTGTACCAGATCTTGTAGGCCTTGGTCCGGCCGATGCCGGTGACCGTGGAGCCGTTCGCGGTCGGGGAGTCGTACGCGACCCCGTTGACCGTCTTGGCGCCACTGCCCTCGGAGAGCAGGTAGAAGAAGTGGTTCGCCGGGCCCGAGGAGTAGTGGACGTCCAGCCGGCCGACGTTCTTCGACCAGGAGTCGGCGGAGTTGCCGTCGCGGCTCGGCCGGTCCATGTAGCGCAGCGGGGTGCCGTTGCCGCGGATGTCGATCTTCTCGCCGATGAGGTAGTCGCCGACGTCCGAGGAGTTGGCGGCGTAGAACTCGACCGCGGTGCCCAGGATGTCGGAGGTGGCCTCGTTCAGGCCGCCCGACTCGCGGCTGTAGCGCAGCCCGGCGGTGGATGCGGTCAGGCCGTGGCTCATCTCGTGGCCGGCCACGTCCAGGGAGGTGAGCGGCTTGAGGTTGGCGGTGCCGTCCCCGTAGGTCATGCAGAAGCACTGGTCCGACCAGAACGCGTTGACGTACGCGTCGCCGTAGTGGACGCGGGAGTAGGCGGCGACGCCGTCGCCCCGGATGCCGTTGCGGCCGAGCTCGTTCTTGTAGAAGTCCCAGGTGACCGCGGCGCCGTAGTGGGCGTCGGCGGCGGCGGTCTCGCGGTTCGTCGCCTGGCCGTTGCCCCAGACGTCGGTGCTGTTGGTGAAGAGGCTGCCGGTGCCGTTGGTGCCGCCGTTCAGGTCGTACGTCTTGTGACCACCGCGCGCGGTGTCGGTCAGCGTGAACGACGGGGCGGTGCCGAGGGTGACCTGGCCGCTGTACTGGGTGTTGCCGGTGCCGGTGTCGATGGCCTCGTAGGCGTACAGCTCCTTGCCGCTGGTGGCGTCGGCGATCACGTGCCGCTCGCTGGGCGTGCCGTCGGCCCGGACACCGGTGACGACCGTCTCCCAGGCCAGCACGGGCTTGCCGGTCGCCGCCCAGACGACCTTGCGGGCGGCGGACGCGGCCGGGGCCTTCGTCCCGGCGGAGGCCGCGGCGGAGGCGGCGGCCGACCGGCGGGCCGTGTCCGCGGGGACGGCGGCGGTCGTGGCGGGCACGGATATCCGGGCGTCGGTCGCCTTCGTGGTGGAGCGGGCGCCGTCCTTCTTCTTGTGCACGACGAGGTCGCCGCCGAGGACGGGGAGACCCTCGTAGGTGCGCTCGTAGCGCGTGTGGACGGTGCCGTCCGCGTCCTTGACGACGTCGCGGACGACGAGCCCCTCCCGGTCGGACAGGCCGATCGCCCGGGCGGTGGTGGCGGCCTCGGCCTGCGCGCCCTGGAGGGCGGCGGTGCGCTGCGCGGCGGAGAGGACGAGCGCGGTGGCGCCGTCCTCGCGGTCGGTGGCGGCACCGGCCGATCCGCTCTGCACGCCGACGACGACCATGGCGGCCGAGGCGAGCAGGGCGGCGGCGCGTGCGGTGGCACGGGAGGAGGGGCGGTGGTGCGAGGTCTGCAGGCGGGTCACGCGGGCTCCTTCGCTGAAGCAGTGGGGGGTGGCGCGGCTGGGAGCGTGCCAGCGAAAGATCCTCATTGACAGGTCTGCAACAAGAATTTGACCATCCCTTGTCCGGAGGGCGAAGCAGGGTGTCCGATATGCGATCGAATCCGCCTGCTTAGATACGCCAATGGGAAACCTTCTTTACGTCACCGACCTCGGCTACCAGGCGCGGGGACGCCGCTACTGCGACGAGGACATCTGGCTGAGCGGGCGGCTGCGCGAGGAGTTCGACGTCGCGCTGTGCCATCCGCTCGACGCCGCCGCGCTGATGGACCGCTTCGACGCCGTCGTCGTGCGCAACAGCGGGCCCGTCATCCACTACCAGGAGGCCTACGACGCCTTCCGCGCCGCCGCGCTGCGCGACGGTGTGCGGGTGTTCAACTCCCTCTCGGGCAAGGGTGACATGGCGGGGAAGGAGTACCTCCTCCAGCTGTCCAGGGAGGGATTTCCGGTCATTCCCACGGCGGGTCGCCGGGAGGAGTTCGGACGGCTGCCCGACGCGGAGACCTACGTCGTCAAGCCGGTGCTCGGCGCGGACTCCGTCGGTCTCCGCTTCGTGGCCCGGGCGGACCTCGCGGACGTGGACCCGGCCGGCATGCTGGTCCAGCCGCGCGTCCCGTTCGCGTACGAGGTGTCGTTCTACTTCGTCGGGCGCGACTTCCAGTACGCGCTGTACGCCCCCGACCCCGAGGCGCGCTGGCGGCTGGAGCCGTACGAACCGACCGCCGAGGACCTGGAGTTCGCGCAGCGCTTCGTCGACTGGAACGACCTGCCGTACGGCATCCAGCGCGTCGACGCCTGCCGCGCGCCGGGCGGGGAGCTGCTGCTGGTGGAGCTGGAGGACCTCAACCCGTACCTCTCGCTCGACCTGGTCGGGGAGGCGGAGCGGGAGGCGTTCGTCGCGGCGATGAAGGGCGCGCTGCGGAAGCTGGTGGGCTAAGGGCCGGACGGGCGGGACCTGGCCGCGAGGAGCGGAAGGGTGCGGCGGCGACCCGGGCCGGCGGACCACGGCCCCCCGCCGCCCCTCCGCCCGCCTCACCGGGCCCGGCGGCTCGGCCCCTCCGCCCGCCTCACCCCGCCCGGCGGCTCACGCGCTGCGCTTGCGCGGGGTCGCCTTCTTCGTCGGCTGCTTCTTCGCGGCGGCCTTCGACGTGCTCTTCGCCGTCGACGTGCTCTTCGTGGCCGCCGTCTTCTTCGCCGCCGTCTTCTTGGCGGCCGTCTTCGCCGTCGACTTCCGTGCGGGCGCCGCCGTCTTCTTCGCCGCGGTCTTCGCCGTCGACTTCTTGGCGTCCGTCTCCTTCGGCGTCGACCGCGAGGACCGCGAGGCGGTCTTGCGCGCCTTCAGCTCCGTCACCGAGGCATCGGCCGGCGCCTCGCCCCGGGCCTCCTTCGCCGCCCGGACGCTGCTCTCCAGCGCCGCCATGAGGTCGATGACCTGGCCGCCGCCCTCCTTGTCGGGCTCCGGGGGCGCCACTCCCTCGCCGCCCTCCGCCTTGGCCGCGATCATCTGCTCGACCGCCTCGCGGTAGTCGTCGTGCAGGGAGCCGAGGTCGACCTCGCCCAGCGTGGCCATCAGCGCGTCGGCCAGGTCGAGTTCGGCCTCGCGCACCGCGACGGGCGCCTCCGGGGCGACCCCCTCGGGCGCGCGGATCTCGTCGGGCCAGAGCAGCCCGTGCATCGCGATGACGTCGTCCACCACCCGGAGCATCCCGAGCCGTTCCCGCCCGCGCAGGGCGTACTTCGCCACCGCCACCTTGTCGCTGCGCTTGAGCGCCTCGCGCAGCAGGGTGTACGGCTTGGCGGCCGGGACGCCGTTGGCCGAGAGGTAGTAGGCCGCGTCCATCTGGAGCGGGTCGATCTCCCCGGCCGGGACGAACGACACGATCTCGATGGTCCGGGCCGTCGGCAGCGGCAGGGACGCCAGGTCCTCGTCGGTGATCGGGATCATCGTCCCGTCGGCGTCCTCGTACGCCTTGCCGATCTCCGCCTGGGAGACCTCCTCGCCGTCCAGCTCGCACACCTTGCGGTAGCGGATCCGGCCGCCGTCCTCGGCGTGGATCTGGCGGAAGGACACGGACCGGCTCTCGGTGGCGTTGACCAGCTTGATCGGGATGCTGACCAGGCCGAAGGAAATGGCGCCGTTCCAAATGGATCGCACGTTTTTTCCCTTTCTCCGTGATTGAACGAGAGTGCCCGATTCATGGGATTCTCATCGTATGACGCCGATCACGGAGGTGGAGGGGCGGCGGCTGTCGCTCAGCAACCTGCACAAGGTCCTCCACCCGGCCAGCGGCACCACCAAGGGCGAGCTGCTGCACTACTACGCCACCGTGTCCGCCGCGATCCTCCCCCACCTGCGCGACCGGCCGGTGTCCTTCCTGCGCTACCCCGACGGACCGGACGGGCAGCTCTTCTTCACCAAGAACCCGCCGCCCGGCACGCCCGCCTGGGTGAAGACCACCCCGGTGCCGCGCTCCGAGGACCCCCGCGCCCGGCAGGTGATGATCCAGGACCTGCCCTCGCTGATGTGGGCGGCGAACCTCGTCGTGGAGTTCCACACGCCCCAGTGGCGGGCCGAGGCACCCGCGGTCGCCGACCGGCTCGTCCTCGACCTCGATCCGGGACCGCCCGCGACCGTCGTGGAGTGCTCCCGCGTGGCGCTCTGGCTGCGTGAGCGGCTCGCGGCCGACGGGCTGGAGTCCTTCGCGAAGACCTCCGGGTCCAAGGGCCTGCACCTGCTGGTGCCACTGGAGCCGACG
The DNA here is from genome assembly GCF_050917515.1 of Streptomyces sp. JL2001. Lineage (NCBI taxonomy): Bacteria > Bacillati > Actinomycetota > Actinomycetes > Kitasatosporales > Streptomycetaceae > Streptomyces > Streptomyces sp. JL2001. The sequence continues at coordinate 2,640,265 of NZ_CP169421.1, forward strand.
CCGTCCGAGCAGGTCTCGGCGTACGCGAAGCAGCTCGCCGTCCAGGCCGAGGCCGACCACCCCTCGCTCGTCCTGCACCGGATGAACCGCGCCCTGCGGACCGGCAAGGTCTTCGTCGACTTCAGCCAGAACGCCGCCGCCAAGACCACCGCGACGCCCTACACCCTGCGCGCCAGGGAGCGTCCGGCCGTCTCCGCGCCGGTGACCTGGGACGAGGTGTCGGCCTGCCGCGCCCCGGCGGAGCTGGTCCTGCTCATGGACGACATCGCGCCACGTCTGGAGCGGTACGGGGACCTCCTCGCGCCGCTCCTCGACCCCGACCGGGCCGGGGCCCTGCCGTGAACGCCGTGGTCCTGCGGCCTCCGGTCGGCGTCATGCGCCCCCGGGCGGCCGACGAGATCCCGGCGCAGGGCAGCGTGGCGGGCGGGCTGCAGTACTCCCTCAAGCTCGACGGCTTCCGGGCCCTCGCCTTCGTGCTGGAGGAAGGGCGGGTCTTCCTGCAGTCCCGGTCGCAACGGGACCTCTCGCGCGAGTTCCCCGGAATCGCCGCTCAGCTGCGGGACCAGCTGCCGGAGGGCACCGTCCTCGACGGCGAGCTGTGCGCGTACCGCGAGGGCAGGCTCAGCTTCACCGACCTGCTGCGCTCGCCCGGCGACCGGGCCCGGCTGGGCGTCCCCGTCTCGTACGTCGCCTTCGACGTCCTCGCCCTGCCCGGCCGGGACGTCCGCACCCTGCCGCTACGGGAGCGCTGGGACCTGCTGGGGGCCGCGCTGGCGGACGCCGTGCCACCGCTCCAGCGCGTGCTGGCGACGCAGGACGAGGAGACCGCCCGCGACTGGTTCCGCGACCTGCGGGCGGTGGGCGTCGAGGGGATCGTGGCCAAGGCCATGGACTCGGCCTACCGCCCCGGCGCCACCTGGTCCTGGCGCAAGATCCGGCACGCGGACACCCGGGACGGCACGCTGCTCGGGATCTACGGGCCGCCCGAACGCCCCCGTGCCCTGCTCGTGGCCCTGCCGGACGGCCGTACGGTGCAGACCTCGCCGCGGCTCACCGCGCCCCAGTCGCGCCAGGTCGCCGAGCTGGTCGGGGACCTCCTGGGGGAACCGGCCGTCCACCCGGACCACCAGGACGCGGGACCGGTGCGGCTGCTGACCGAACCACTGCTCGTGGAACTCCGCCAGGTCGCCGGCCGCCACGAGACGGCCCGCTTCGTACGGGTCCGCGCGGAGGGCTGAGCGGCGGGGCGGGCGGGCTCGGTGGGGCGGGCCGGTGCCGCCGCGTGCCGCGGCCTGCCGCACTCGCGAGTGCGGCGCGGGTACGGCCGCGTGTACGGCCGTACGGCCGCGGGTACCGGAGCGGGATCCCCCCGGTCCCCCGGAGAACGCACGCCCCTCACGGCGCGGTCGTGGGCACCCCCGGGGGCGGGGTCCGGCCGGATTCGAACGTGGACCTCAGGTAGAGGCGCGTGGTGCCGGGTGTGACCTCATGGGCGTACACCTCGGCGCACCTCCCCGGATCGATGTCCGCCGGATCGGCGTCGTCCGGCACGGTCGCCGCCCCCGGGCAGGCGTCACCGTGCAGCAGACCCTCGACGAGGGTCTCGGGCTCGGGGAGCCCGAGGTGCGCGAAGCCGTCGGCGCGGCTGAAGTCCGCGCCCCGGGGTTCGGTGTTGCGGATCAGCCGGGTGCCCTTGGGGGTGAGGGGCGCGAGGTACGCCGTCGCCTCCCGCGTCGGCAGGGTGAAGCTGAGCAGTCCGGTGTCGTACCGCTCCCCGGACTTGTAGCCGGCCCGCCGGTCCGCGGCCCCGGCCGGGATCGGCAGCCCCAGCCGCTCGCTCGTCCACGCGGGCGTCGCCCCGGCCGCCCAGCAGCACTCCTTCTCCGACGCCGCTGAGCCGGACAGCCACCTGTCCGCGAGCAGCGCGAAGGACACCACGACCGCCCCCGCGACCGCGAGGAGCACCGCCACGACGACCGCGGCCCGGCGACCGGCAGGCGACGTGCCGGCGGCCTTGTCTTCCACGCTGCTCACCTGTGGGTACCTCCTCGCCCCTCACGCGTTTCCCGCCCGTTGTCCATGCGCCCGCCCTCGCGCCCCGGATCGTCGGGTTCCGGCAGCGGTGCGGGGTTCGACTCGCCGGCACCGAGGTCGTAGTGCTTCACCGAGCTGCTGCCGGACATGTCGAATTCCTGCGCCAGACCGGTCGTATGCAGCCGTGCCATCTGTCCGTCGGGGATTCCCACCCCGAAGATGTCGACGCCCTTGTTCTCGTCCCAGTTGTACCGATCCCATGCGTTCGCCTGGTAGTCGAGTGCGACCTGGGGCCGGCCCTGGGCATCGGGTACGACGGTGACGACACCCGTGACGTTGGCCCGGGTGGAGCCGACGGCGTAGAACCAGTTCTGGTCGTTCTCCTTGGTGAAGGAGTAGTCCCGCGTGTTCGACGTCTCCACGGGAATGGCCACGGGCCTGCCCCCGTTCGCGCGGAACTCGGCGAGTGCCGTCTCCCGCCACGCGTCCTGGTGTGTCCTGATGTGGTCGTCGATGTGCCGCCTGAAGCCTTCGTCGTCAGCCATCATCTTGTCGACCGGCAGATTCATGTGCTCGCCGTTGTCGTCCAGGTAGTGGTCCATGTTGCGGGCCGCGTCGACCAGGCCGCCGGCGTCGGCGCCCTCCGCTATCCCCCGCATCTTGGCCCGGGTGGACCACTCCTCGAAGCCCGGTTCTTCCACGTCATAAGGGCCGGAGCCCTTGTCCGGCGCGATCTGCCGAACTGTCGGGTCCAGGAGTCCGGCGGCCAGCAGTCCGCCCCGCTGTTCCCGCCACAACTCTGCCCGCGCCTCCGGACTCAGCGAGCGCCAGAGCCTGCGGAGCTCGTCACGCTGCTTCTCGCTCGCTTCCTTGCCGAGCGAGGCGAGTCGGGTGGCGCGCGGCAGCTGGTCCTCGTCGAGCGACGTGTACGTGGCGTGACCTGCGTTGCGCGGATCGCCCCCGTGGCTGCCCTTCAGGGCACGGGTGGCCGCGGCGTCGACCTCGGCCGCGTGCGCGACCAACCCGGTGACGGTGTCTGCGTACCAGCGCATCAGGTCCTTGGTCCGCTGCGTCGTGCCCTCGGGGGTGCACATCGCCTCCATGACCCGGACGGTGCCGTCGCCCGCGTCCGTGATGAGCAGTGCCGGATCCTTGTCGGTGCCCGCAGCCGCGTCCTCCGCAAGGGCCTTGGCCCGCTTCTGGATGCTCGCCAGTTCACCATGCGCGTCCTGGAGCACCGCGTGGATGCTCGTCGCCTCAGCCCGCAGGTCCGAGAACTCTTTGGCCGCGCTACGTACGAAATCCCTCGTGACGTCGGCGTTGACGCCCTTCCACCGCGCGCTCTCGGACTTCCTCAGCAGACCGTCCCGGGCGTTGGTCTCCAGCTTGGCCAGCTCGCCGGCCATGGTCCGCCAGTCGCCGACGGCGGTGCCGAGCCCGCCGAGATCCATGTCCAGGAGATCGGTGTAAGTGAATGCCACGAACCCGCCCCTCCCTCAACGAACGTGCTTGGTGATCTCGGAGACCGAGACCGGGGTGCCGTTGCGATGACGCAGCGAGTCCTCGATGCGCTTGTCATTCGCGGCGTACGACTTCTTCGAGTAGTCCAGGTGGTTCGAGATGTGGGCGCACATCTGAAGGACCGTCTTCACCTGCGCGTCCCAGACGGTCAGCGTGGTGAACAGCTCACCCCCCATCGTCAGGTGGCGGGACGACAGCTCCTGCGCGGCGCGCGCCGTCGAGCCCGCGCCCTTCGCATCCTGTCCGGCACCGGCGATGTCGGCCTTCCTGCGCAGCAGATCGTGCAGCAGGTAGGCCTCGTGGCCCACGGCACCCAGGTCGTCCTGGGTCACGATCAGGTCCTTGCCACTGGCTCCGGAACCTCCGTCCGGTCCAGCCGTGTTGAGCCGCATACCGGCCAACTGCCGCTCCCGGGAAGCGGACACCGCCGCCGCCCATTCCTGGTTGAACACCATGGTCTCCCCCGTCCGACGCCGATCGCGTCAACCGACCCATCGTAATCATTTTCGATCGCGAAGTGTCCGTTCTTTTTCTGGGCGCGCCGTCCCTTCGCCCGCCTCGGGCTCCCCGCCCCGGAACCTCCGGCGTCACCCCCACCTCCGTACAGGCCACGGAGACTTGGCCGTGCCGTACGCAGGGACACGGCACCGCCCCCCGGCCCTCCGCCGGCCGGGTCCGCACCGGGGCGGGCGGGGCCGGGCGGCGGTGCTCGGGCAAAGGTTCGCGTGGTGGAGCCGGGCGGGCGGGGGTGGCTCCGGGGCCCCTGTGCGGCACGTGGCGCAAAGAGAGCGCCCCGGGACGCCGTTCGGGGAACGCGTCCGGTCAGCGGGTCCTCGTCCCCGTTGCCGTGGTGCACACTTGCTCCCTGGTACAGCGCTCACGGGGAAGGCGGCGGCCGCATGCTGACGGGGATCGAGGAGGTCGACTGGGCGTCGTTGGGCCATGCGTACGGACCCGCGGACGACGTACCGGAGTTGCTGCGCGGACTCGCCTCCGCCGACCCGGCGGAACGGGAGCTCGCCCTCGACGGCATGTACGGCTCCGTGCACCACCAGGGCGACGTGTACGACTCGACCCTCGCCTGCATCCCCTTCCTCCTCGAACTCGTCGCGGACCCGGAGATCCAGGACCGGGGCGCCATCGTGGAGTTGCTGACCAGCATCGGCGGGATCGATCTCGGCAGCGACGACGAGGTCGACGAACTCGACCCGGAGGACGAGGACTTCCCTCCGGCGGCGAACTACGCGATGGCGGCGGCCGCCGTCGCCGCCGGGGCCGACGTGTTCCTCGGCCTGGCCGGCGACCCGGATCCGGAGGTGCGGCTGGCCGCGCCGTGCGCGCTGGCCTCGCTGCACCCCGAACCGGGGCGCGTGCTGAACCTGCTGCGGGAGCGGCTCACCGTCGAACGCGACACCGAGGTGCGGCTGGCCCTGGTGGAGGGGGTCGGCCGGCTCGCGCGACGGCACGAGTCGCTGCGCGCCGAGACCGTCGACTGGCTCGGCTGGCTCGCCCGCGCCGCCCAGGCCCCCGGCCTGCGGCTGGCCGCCCTCGCGCAACTGGCCCGGTGCGCACCGGCCGAGGTTCCCGGCGACGTCGTGGAGCGCGTGACGGAGCTGCTCGAAGAGGTGCGGACCGCGCCGTACGAGCCGCCCGTCCGCCCCGACGACTCCTGGCCGCCGGTCCCTTCGCTGGCAGGCCAGATCAGCGACTTCCTCGGCGAGCAGGCGGCCGACCGCTCGACCCCGTGGGCCGACGAGCTGCTCCGCACGCTGCACACCGCCCTCGACGACCGGGTCGAGGACCGGATCGCGCTGATCGTGGCCCAGCTGCGCAGCCCGGATGCCGGCCGGCGGGCGGACGCGGTCTGGCAGTGCGGCGGACTGATACGGATGTGGCGCGGGCGGTACGAGGAGGTCGTGCGGCTCGTCGGGTTGCAGCTCGCCGATCCCGACCCGCGACTGCGCGAGGCGGCCGCCGCCTTCCTGGAGCGGCTCTTCGAACTGACCGCTCCGGCGACCGACGCGCTGGCGACCCGGCTCGCCGCCGCTCCCCCGCGCCCGCCGGCCGGGGCGCCCGCGGCCCGCACGGACCGCTGCGGTGCGCTGCTCGCCCTCGCCCGCTCCGGCGACGCCCGCGCGGTCCCGCTGCTCGCCCGCGCCCTCCAGGGACCCGGGATCCGGCACGAGCTGCTGTACGCGATCGACGCGCTCGGGCCCGCGGCGGTTCCGCTGGCCCCCGCGCTGCGGCGGCGGCTGGCCGCTGTCGAGCTCGACGACCGGCTCCACGACCACGCGGCGCCGCTGCTCCACGCGCTGACCGCGATCCGCGCCGTCCAGGCCCTGCCCGAGGTGCTGCGGGTGCTGCGCGGGGCGCCGCCGAACCGGCGGGACTGGGTGCAGGCGGCAGCGCTCAGGGCCGTCGCGGCCTTCGGCCCCGCCGCGCGGGAGGCCGCCCCGGACCTGGTCCACGACCTGCGGTCGCTGATGGCCGGCGGCTCGGCCGCCGTCGCCACGAAGGCCGCGCTCGCGCTCTGGTCGGTGGAGGGCGACGCGGGGACCGTACTGCCGGCCCTGGAGGAATGGCTGCGGCCGAACGTGTCCGATCCGGACCGGTGCGCCGCCGCCGGCGCGCTGGGCACGATCGGCCCGGCGGCGGCCGCCGGGGCGCCCGCACTGCGCCCGGGCCTCACGGCGCGGGACCTGTGGGTGCGGGTGGCCTGCGCCACGGCCCTGTGGCGGGTGGCCGGGGACGCGGAGGTATCGCTTCCGGTGCTGCTCGCGGCCTGGGAGGAGAACCGCCACGCGCGCGTGGAGATCGCCGAGTGCCTGGCGGAGATGGGCCCCGCGGCGGCCGAGGCGGAGACCGTGATCCGTGCGGAACTGGCCCGGGTCCGCCGCCACAACGCCCGCGAGACCGGCTCCGGCAGCCATGACATCCACGAGGACGAGAAACTCCTCGCCTTCTGCCGGGCGGCGCTCGCCCGCATCGAACGGGACCGGTGGCGCCCGAGCCGTTGACGTGACGCGCGTGGACCCGGCCCCACCGGGGCCGCACGAGGACCACCGCCGCCCCCTCGGCCATAAATAGACAAAAAGGACTTCCTTACGAATAAGGTCTACGGGAGCACCGCCCGCCCGGTGCTCGTACGCCCGGCACGCACCCGCCCGGCGGCCGTACGACCCGACCCGGAGGAGCCCGTGAGACCGCTCGGTCCGCCCTTCGCCACCGCGGCCCTGCTGGCCGTGGCACTGCCCGCCCTCACCGGGTGCGGCGACGAGGGCGGCCTGAGCAGCGCGGGACCCACCCCGACCGCCGTCGGCCCGGTCAGGCTCTGGCCCGGCCTGCCGCCCGCGACCGCCCCGCCCTTCGACTACGGCGAGACCGAGATCCAGCGCGTCCCCGGCGTCGAAGCCCCCGACAACGACGTCCACCGCGTCGACGCCGTGGCCGTGGTCCAGGCCGAGGTGAGGGCGCACCCCCGTACGTACAGCGGCCCGGACGGGCTGTACGCCGAGACCGCCGCGAAGATCGGCCGGTGCGCGGCGGAGCCCACGGCCTGCCCCGTGATGCGCCCGTACTACCGGGACCTGACCGGCAACGGCCGCGACGAGCTGATCGTCGGGATCCGGATGCCCGAGCAGCAGGTCGGCCTGCGGGTCTACCTCGCCGAGAACGGCGGCCTCACCCGGATCATGTCGACCGTCGACCAGGTGGTGAGCGTGGATCTGGCGGGCCGGGACCTCATCATGCGGGTCAGCTCGGCGGGCATCCCGGGGTACGAGTACCGCACCGCCTGGACCTGGGACGAGCAGCAGGGGGCGATGCTGGCGACCCGCGACGAGATCGTCCGGGTGAAGCCGCGCGGGTCCGCCTCGCCCGCGCCCGAGCCGAACTTCGTCGAACCCACGCCCACGCCCGGACCTGCCGCCACCTCGCCCGGCCCGCCGGCGCCCACCGGGTCCGGGATCCTCGACCCCGAGGTCCTCGCCCCGTTCGGGGACCGCCCGTGAGGTCCCGGCCGCGGCTGCCCGCGTGGACGGCGACCCTCACCTGGAAGTCCGCCGTCTTCATCACCGTGATGTGCTGCGCCCTCGCGGCGATCCTGGGCACCCTCGTGCACGTCTCGGTGACCCGCCGGACGGTCGACGACGCGCGCGAGCGGGCCCTGGCACGGCTCACCACGGCCACCCGGGCGTACGAGGCGGGCGAACCGCTCCCCCGGTTCGCCGGCGTCGACCCGGCGGCCCTGCCCGCCGCGCTGCGCGCGCTCGCCGTGGGCGGCGAGCGGGGGACGGTGGTCGCCGACGACGACGGACGGCCGACGATGTGGGCGGCCGGTCCCGCCGACGGCCGGGCCCTGGCCGTTCGGGTGGACTACACGACCGGCGCGGAGACGATCGCCGGACTCGACCGCTCGATCCTCGGGTCCTCGGTGCTGGCCATCGGGTTGACGCTGCTCGTCGGCGCGTTCGCGGTCACGCGGGTCACCCGGCGGCTGCACCTCACGGCGCAGGTGGCCCGGCGGATCAGCGCCGGCGACCTCGACGCGCGCGTCGACGACCCCCGCACGCGCGATCCCTCGCGCACCGAGGACGAGGTGGCGACCGTCTCCGGGGCGCTCGACACCATGGCGTCCACGCTCCAGCGCAAGCTCCAGAGCGAGCAGCGCTTCACCGCCGACGTCGCCCACGAGCTGCGCACCCCGCTGACGGGGCTCTCGGCCGCCGCCGAACTGCTGCCGGAGGGCCGCCCCTCGGAGCTCGTACGGGACCGGGTGCGCGCGATGCGGGCGCTGACCGAGGACCTGCTGGAGATCTCGCGCCTCGACGCGGGAAACGAGACGGTGGATCTCGCCGTGCACGAGCTCGGGCCGCTGGCGGAGCGGGTGGTGCGCGCCTCCGGCACGCCGACCGAGGTGCTGATCGTGCGGGACGCGACGGTGGAGACGGACCGCCGACGTCTGGAGCGGGTGCTCGGCAACCTCGTCGCGAACGCCCACCGGCACGGCGCGCCGCCGGTCGTGCTGACCGTGGACGGGCCGGTCGTCTCGGTGCGGGACCACGGCGCGGGGTACCCGGCGTACCTGATCCAGGACGGTCCCCAGCGCTTCCGCACGGAGAGCGGCGGCAAGGGCCACGGCCTCGGTCTGACGATCGCGGCCGGGCAGGCGGAGGTGATCGGCGCCGAACTGGTCTTCACGAACGCGCCGCGCACGACGGACGATCCGGACGCCCCGGACGGCGGCGGGGCGGACGCGCGCCTGACACTGCCGGAGTACGTACGCCTCGACGACCCTCTGGGCGACCGGGACGATCCCGACGACCACCCCGACGACCGTCTCGGCGACGCCGACGGCCGGGACGATCCCGAGGGCTGACGGCACACCGTCACACAAAAGGGACATAAGGCTTACTGCTTGCTACGTTGCGAACCATGACCGCAACGCGAGCGGACGCTCCCCCGCCCGGGCTACGCAACCCGAAGCGCCGCGGCGTGGAACTCTCCCTCCTCGTCTGCGCCGTCCTCGTCTCCGTCCTCGGCTACGCCGAGGTCGGCCTCGCCCGGTACGGAGCCGTCCCGCCGGACGCCGCCCGCTACGGCGCCGGACTCGGCCTGCTCGCGCTCCTCGCCCATCTCGCGGTCCGCTTCCGCGCCCCGTACGCCGACCCGCTGCTGCTGCCCATCGCGGTGCTGCTCAACGGTCTGGGTCTGGTGCTGATCTACCGCCTCGACCTGGAGACGCCCGGCGACGTGGCCGCCCCGACCCAGCTCGACTGGTCGACGCTGGGGGTGGGCCTGTTCATCGCCGTGGTCGTCCTGCTGCGCGACCACCGGGTGCTCCAACGGTACGCGTACCTCTCGGTGGCCACCGCCCTGGCCCTGATGCTCGTGCCGATCTTCTTCCCCGCGGTGAACGGCGCCCGCATCTGGATCCGTGTCGCCGGACTGTCCTTCCAGCCGGGCGAGTTCGCCAAGATCCTGCTCGCGGTGTTCTTCGCCGCGTACCTCGCCGCCAACCGCAACGCGCTGGCGTACACGGGCCGCAGGATCTGGCGGCTGCAACTGCCCACCGGCCGGGTGCTCGGCCCGATCGTGGCGATCTGGGTGATCAGCGTCGGGGTCCTGGTACTGGAGCGCGACCTGGGTACCTCCCTGCTCTTCTTCGGCCTCTTCGTGATCATGCTGTACGTGGCGACGGGCCGGACGGGCTGGATCGCGGTCGGCCTGCTGCTCGCCGGCGTGGGCGCTTTCGCGGTCGGCTCCCTCGAACCGCACGTGCACATCCGGGTCGAGGACTGGCTGCACCCCTACGCCTCCATCGAGGCCGGCGACGGGCCGAGCCAGCTCGCGCAGTCGCTCTTCTCCTTCGCCGCCGGCGGGATGCTCGGCACCGGCCTCGGGCTCGGGCACTCGGTCCTCATCGGCTTCGCCGCCAAGTCCGACTTCATCCTCGCCACGGCGGGCGAGGAACTCGGTCTGGTCGGCCTGACCGCCCTGTTCCTGCTGTACGCGCTGCTCGTCGCCCGCGGTTTCCGCGCCGGGCTCGCGCTGCGCGACCCCTTCGGCCGGCTGCTCGCGATCGGCCTCGCCTCGATCCTGGCGCTCCAGGTGTTCGTGATCGCGGGCGGGGTGATGGGCCTGATCCCGCTGACCGGCATGGCGATGCCGTTCCTGGCGCAGGGCGGCTCGTCCGTCGTCACCAACTGGGTCATCGTGGCCCTGCTGATCCGGGTCAGCGACTCGGCCCGCGCGCCGCACCCCGAGACCGTGGAGACCGGGATCGTCGCGCCGGTCGCGGAGGACGCCCGGTGATCCCGTACATCCGGCGCGCCGCCGGGCTCTGCCTCGTCCTCCTGGTGGCCCTGCTGGTCAACGCCGCGCGGGTGATGGTCGTCGAGGCCGACGGGCTGGACGAGAACCCGGCCAACCGGCGCATCGCCATCGCCCGTTACGGCCAGCCCCGCGGCACCATCGAGGTCGACGGCCGACCGGTGACCGGCTCCCGGGACAGCGGACAGCAGCTGCGCTACGAACGGACCTACACCCAGGGCCCGTTGTACGCGCCCGTGACCGGCTACGCCTCCCAGACCTACGGCACCACGCTGCTGGAGAACGCCGAGGACTCCGTCCTGGCCGGCACGGACCCGATGCTGGCGCCGCTGCCGTTCTGGAACGACGTCAGCCGGGCCCGGAACCCGGGCGGCACCGTACTGACCACGATCCGGGCCTCGATGCAGGAGGCCGCCTACCGGGGCCTTCAGGGCAAGCGGGGCGCGGTCGCGGCGATCGAGCCGTCGACCGGGAAGATCCTCACCCTGGTCAGCTCGCCCTCGTACGACCCCGGCGTCCTCTCCGGGACGGGCCGGGAGGTCAAGGACGCCTGGGCGCGGCTGAACACCTCGCCGCACCAGCCGATGCTGAACCGGGCGCTGCGCCAGACCTACCCGCCGGGCTCCACCTTCAAGATCGTGACGGCGGCGGCGGCCCTGGACGCGGGCGTGGTGCGGGACGTCGACGCGCCGACGGACACCCCGGACCCCTTCGTCCTGCCGGGCACCCGCCAGGTGCTGCCGAACGAGGCGAAGGGCTGCGCGGACGCCTCGCTCGCGTACGCGATCCAGTGGTCGTGCAACACGGTGATGGCCGGACTCGGGGTGAAGGTGGGCCTCTCCGGCATGCTGGACACGGTGGGCGGCTTCGGCTTCAACGACACGGGTCTGCGGGTGCCGTCCTGGGTGGCGAAGTCGAACTTCGACCGCGAGATGAGCGACGACCAGCTGGCGCTGTCGTCGATCGGCCAGTTCGACACGACGGCGACGCCGCTCCAGATGGCGCTGGTGGCGGCGGCGGTCGCGAACAACGGCGAGATCGCGGCCCCGCACCTGGTCGACCGCACCACGACCTCGGGCGGTCGCACCGTCGACACGACGGGTCGCAGCAGCTACCGCCAGGCGATGCGCCCCTCGACGGCCACGCAGCTCCAGCGCCTGATGGTCAAGGCGGTGGAGGAGGGCACGGGCACGAACGCGGCGATCCCGGACGCGGTCGTCGGCGGCAAGACGGGCACGGCCCAGCACGGCTTCGGCAACACGGGCACCCCGTACGCCTGGTTCATCGCCTGGGCCCAGGCGAGGGACTCGGCACAGCCGGCGGTGGCCGTGGCGGTGGTGATCGAGGACGCGGAGGCGAGCCGCACGGACATCAGCGGCGGCGGCAGCGCGGCCCCGATCGCCCGCGCGGTTATGGCGGAGGCACTGCGGCTCGAGGCGGCGGGCCGGGGGCGTCCGTAGGAGCACGCGGCTCGCCCCTCGCTCAGGCGTTGCCCCGGTTCAACGGCTCCGCCGCGTCGAGCAGGTACCGCGGCAACTTCCCACGCGCGTCCAGCACCTCGACACCGAGGAGCCGCATGTCCCCGTCGAAGTCGAGGTTGATCATCCCGTCGACCCGGTCGGGATCGCACGGGTACATGTGCGCCACCTTCGTGAGCGGCGCCTGCGGGTCGGTGAAGTAGACGTACGCGGCGTTCGCCTCGGCGTCGTAGGTGACCTTCAGGTGTGTCATGGCCTCTCCTTCTTGATCCGGTCGGCGGGCACCCCGACCCGGAAACGGAAAGAGTGCTGCCCGCCGGAGATGATCCGCTCGGAATTCGGCGGTCCGACGACCGCCGTACAAACACAGCAGTGGCCCTACTCGATTCCGAGTAGGGCCACCGCATGTCATCTCCGGCTCACGCCGAGGGTCACATCAAATGGACCTCGACTTCGAACCCTTCCGCGAGTACGCCGTTCAGATGTCCGGCGTGCGCACCGAAGTACTGCCTCGTCTCCGCGGCGGGCGCGGTCAACTCAACCAGCACGTAGTCGGCCGCGTCGTCAGTCGACCCGCCACAAATGAAGCACCGCAGTCGCTCGCTGACCACGCCGGTCCAAGACGAACGCCCGCTCATCAGGACCACCGCCCACTTCGGAGCTTGTTGTTGACGTAGTTCTGCGTCGCGTCCTTGATAGCGGTGCTGTGCCCACCACTGGGGTTACTCAGGTCGCGCACGACGATGTCAAATGTTCCGTTTCCATTGTCCAGAACTCTGACGATTTGACCATCGTTTTGAGTGTACATCGTTCCATTTCGCCAGACGTTGTCGATGTCGACACCTCGTCCGTCACGATTTGCCCCGTGCACATCTCGGGTCGACATTCCCGAGCCTCCGCTCGCACCGTCCGCACCGTCCCAGGCAGAACCCGGATCGGGAGCGTCGGTACGCGGAATAGCGGGCTCACCCCAGTTGCAGTAGCACTCGTCCGCATGAGTGGCGTCGCCACATGAGTTGTGAACGAGTACGGGCGTGCTCTCCGCCACCACATAGTAGGTGTGGAGGTTGGAAACGGTGAGGTTGTACACCGTCTCGCCCGGTGCTGTCCAGCGCTGAAGCGCGCCGATCTCAACGTCGACGCCGGCGTTGGTCTCCAGCCAGTCACCGGCCTTGAGGTCATTGGCGTCGATCCATTCGCCGAGCTCGGGGACCCAGAAGGGGTGGCCTTCGGTCGCGGTGACCTGGGCCGTCTTCGTGCCCTTCTTGCCGTCGGTGTCGATCGTGATCTTGACGAGGTGCTTGAGGCCCTGGCCCTTGATCTCGGCGGTGACGGTCTCGATCCGGGTCTCACCGGTCTTCGGGTCCGTAGCGACGACCTTGTCGCCGATCCTGACCTTCTCGATCGGCTTGGTGGAGCCGTCGGCCATCAGGACCTTGGTGCCGGCGACGAAGCTGTTACCGACCGAGCACGAGCCGCCGCTCCCGCTTCCGGACCCGTCCGCCTTGCCAGAGCCGCCACTTCCGCTGCTGCCACCGCTTCCGCGAGAGGAGCCACCGGAGCTGCCACCGGGCTTACTCAAGTTGACCTTGTTGCCACCGCTCGCCTTGCCACCGCTGCCGCCCTTGCTGCGGCCGGCGTGCGAAGAAGACTTCGGCGCCGCCTTGGCCTGCGCTTGCTTGTGCGACGGGTTGCCCGTCTTCCGCTTGGCTGCGGCGGCAGCGTCAGCCTTCCTCTTGGCCGCCTCGGCTGCCTTCTTTTTCGCCCTTTGCGCTGCCTCCTTCTTCGCCTTCTCGATCGCGGCCTTCTTGGCTCTGAGCGCGGCCGCCTCGGCGGCCTTGGCTGCCTTGAGGACGGCCTCGGCGGCCTTCTTGGCTGCCTTGAACGCCTGGATGGCGTCGATGGTGCGGTTGATCGCCTTGAGGACAGACGGGATCTTGCCCAGCTTCGTCCACGGAATCGCGTCCAGGATGATGGAGCCGCAGGACCACATGTCGCCGCCGAAGCAGGCCATGGCGTCGTTGATGCCGATGAAGTCCTTCAGCGTCTCCCACGCGATGGCGAGGATGACGGAGCTGAGGGACTTGCCCTGCATCGCCTGCGCCTGTGCGACCTGGGCCGCGGACAGGCCCGCGCCCGCGAGGGCCGCCGCCTTCTCCGAAGCGGTCAGGCTGATAGCCAGACCGGTCGGGTCTGCATAGGTGACCGGGTTGTTGTGTGCGTAGGCGTAGCCGTTGGACTGCAGGGGATCGTTCAGGTCAAGCACCGGGTCGGCGGACAGGAAGCGTCCGACCACCGGGTCGTACAGACGGGCACCCAGCATCGTGTAGCCGGACGCCTCGTCCTCCGTCTTGCCGAGGAACCCCTTGTGGCTCTGCAGGTTGGCGCTGGCCGTGCCACGCTCGTTGCCGAACGCGTCCTGCTTGCGGATGCGGACCGACATGCCGCCGTAGAGGGCGACCTCCGTGTACGCGCTGCCCTGGTGGTCACCCGTCTGGGCGACCAGGGTCTCCGCGCCGGTGCCGTAGGCGTAGCGCATGACCGCTCCGCCGGGGGCGGAGTAGGTGCGCTGGGTGTTGACCAGGATTCCGCCCTGCTGGACGGTCACCTCGGCCTCGCCCAGGTGGAGGGTGGCCTGCTTGCCCTTGATGGTCAGCAGACGGTTTCCGTCGGGGCCGTAGATGTGGCGGGTGTCGTTCTGCGGCGCCCACAGCTGGGCGGCGGACGCACTGTCACAGGTGGCCAGGACGATCGCGGTGCCGCTGACGTTCGCCGCACCCTGCACCGCCACACACAGCCCGGAGGCCACGTGGGTGAGCTGGCCGGCGGTGTTCCGCTTCAGCTGCTGGGCAGCCGAACCGTTGCACTTCTGCACCTGGACCGCGGAGCCGGCCGTGTTGGCCGCCGGCTGGAAGCACCAGTTCTCGGCCACGGCCAGGGTGCCCAGGTTCGGGTCCGCCTGCGCCGGGGTCGGGGTGAACCGGAAGTTCTGCGCCGCAGTCGCGTTGCAGCCGTAGAGCTGAATCGGCTGACCGGCCACCGGCAGACCCGACTTCAGATCCAGACACTTCTGGCCCAGACCCACATACGGCGTCTTGCCACCGGTTCCCTGCCCGGTGATCCGGTCGACCTGACCGTCATACGTCCAGGTCAGATCCTGCTTGTCACCACTTTCGATCGACGTGATCGACTTCGTCTCACCCGTGAGTTCGTAGAGACGCTGTGCCTCGGCGGTCACCTGCGCACCGGCCGGGGTGGTGAACTTCTTCGTCACCTTGGTGAGGGTGTGCGGCTGGTCCTTCGCCGCGTTCTTGCCGTACGCGTAGTCCGTCGTGGCGTCCTTGGCGGTGGCGCCGGTCAGGTCCTTCTCGGTCAGCTTGGTGCGGTTGCCGAGCAGGTCGTACTCGTACTCCTGCCAGTAGCCGGAGCTGTCCTTGCCGGCGGCGACATTGAGGCTGCCGTCGGCGTTCTTCGGGGTGGTGCAGGCGGTCTGGTCCTTCGAGGTCCAGGCCGTCTTCAGCTGACCCAGCGGGTCATAGCTGAAGCACTGACGCTCCTCGATACCCACCGACTGCTCACGGATCGAGGTGACGTTACCGGCCGGGTCGTAGGAGTAGGACCGGTTCGAGACCAGGTTCCCACCGACCACGGACGTGTCCGCGCCGGTACCCGACTTCTCACGGAAGACCAGCTGGTCCTTCAGCTCACCGCTGCCCTCGTCGAACGAGTTCTGCGTCCACACCCGGTACGGCTGCGCACCCAGCGTCGAACGCAGGACCTGGCCGTACGCGTCATAGGTGGTCTCCGAGCCGTACCAGTCCTTGCCCGAGATCGAAAGCGGCTTGCCGTCCTTGTTGTAGCGGACGACCAGCTTCTCAGCGTCGAACTTGCCTACCGCCGGCAGTGAGTGCTCATCCAGCATCCCGTTGTCGGACCACTTGTAGTCGTACCTGTAGTCCTTCTTCAGACCCCAGGTGTCGACGATCGACTGCGGCAGGGACAGCGTGGTCGAGGTCGGCTGGTAGTCCTTCGTGTAGCCGCCGACCGTCTGCGTGTATGCCAGACCGTCGGTGTAACGGGTGGCCGTGGCCGGCATGCCCTTGCCACCGGCGACGGTGTCGTAGGTGAAATCGGACAGGACAGTGCCGGCCGAGTCATTCAAGCGCTGCTGCTTCGGCCGCGACAGCTCGTCGTAGCCGTTCCACACCTTGACGCCACGGGCATTGGTGGTCGTGAGAACACGTCCGCGAGCGTCATAGTCCGTGCGGGTCGTGCCCGAGTCGGGGTCGGTCGCCGTCTCCGTACGACCGTTGTGGTCGTAGGTCCACGTCCACGGATGCGTCGGGTCCGCCGACGCGGTCGCCTTCACCATCTGGCCGTGAGCGTCGTACTGGTAGCTCGTCGATGTGAAGCCGCCGGGAGCCGCCGGGTTGAACGTGTCCGTGCGCGAGGTGCGACCCGTCGCGTCGGTGTACACCCGGTAGGACGAGTCGCCCTGTGGGTTGATGACCTTCGACCAGTCCTGGCCGTACTCGTACTTGGTCGCCCGCTCCGGGTACGCCCGTGAGGAGGACTCCTTGGTGACCGGGTCCACGTACTTCATGTACGGGGTTTCCTCGGTCACGCGGCCCAGGCCGTCGTAGGTGTAGCGGGTGATGTTGGGGATGGCCGTGTCGGAGAGCGGGACGAACAGCTCGCCGGGCTTGGCCTCCTGCGTCAGGTAGGCGTTGTTGGTCTGGAAGACCTCACCGGAGGTGTTGTACAGCGTGTCGGTGATCAGCCAGCCGGAGCCGTTGTCGGCCTCCTCCTGGGTCTGGCGCTCGCGGCCGAGGCCGTCGTAAAGGGAAACGGAGGTCTCGACGCTGTCCTCGTAGCCCCGCGCGTACGTGGTGACGTAGGGAGGCTTGCGGATCTTGAGGTTGGCGTCGGTCGGGTCGGTCTCCTCGGCCGGGATGGTGTAGACGGCACGGAAGTCCGGCACCGCGGACGGGGAGGGAGTGCGGCCCGGGGCCCATGCTTCCGCAAGACGGCCCAGCGGGTCGTACTTCGCCTCGCTCACGTATCCGTTGGCGTCAGTCGTCTTGACCGTGGTTGCCCGGCCTGGCTCCAGCTCCTGAATCTGGCTGTGGCCGAGCACGTTGGTCATGATGACCTTGAAGATCTGACCTGTGGCCGGTCCGTCTGAGGCGTAGGTGATCGTCGACGACTTCGGGGACGGCTGGGTGAGCTGCTCCGGATCGGTCTGCCGAACCACGCGGCCGACAGCGTCGAAGCCCTTCGTACCGTTGGTCTGGAAGCCGGTACCGGCCCCGTTGAGGGACCAGGTCTCCGTTGCCAGGCCACGACTGTTGACAGCGAGCACCGCACCGTAGGCGCCGCCTTCATAGGCGGTACGCGTCCCATTGGTCAGCGTGGAAAGGTCAGCGAAGTTCGCGTTGGCACAAGTGGTGGGCGAGGTGAGGACCTGCTTGGACAAGCCGATGAGGTTCGCCGTGGTCTGGTGCAGGTACTCGGACTTGGTGCAGGACTCGTCGCCGGTCTTGCCCGTGTCACCAAGCGACTCCACCTGCGTCGGCAGGCCGTACGTAGCGTCGTAGGTGGTCTTCGTACGGACTTCGCGCAGCGTGCGGGTGTCATCCCCAGTGCCCGAGGACTTCGTGTACGCGATCTCCTCCGGCTCCGTGACCCGCCAGGCTCGCAGCGGATCCAAGCCGTCGTCGCGCGTGCGCTTCGCCAGCTCCGTGGCCTCGGGGACCGTGACCGACCGCGTCAGCCAGTTGGAGTCGGCGTCGGTCGCGTTGGTGTAGGTGAGCTCTTCGGCGACGCGGCCGGCGAAGGGCTCCTTGTCCTTGGCGATCTCGGTGCCGGTGATGTCCTTGACCGAGACGGTGTCGCCCATGCCGCGGAAGTAGCGGGTGACGGCCTTGGTGCGCGGGCTGTCGAGGCCGGCGATGCCTTCGCCCTCGTTGCCTTTGTCCTCGGCGGCCTTGTCCGGGCCGGTCAGGACGGTGGTCTGCTCGAAGCCGGCGAACTGCGAGTACGTGCGGGTCGACTTCTTGGTGAACTCGCCGTCGGCGAACTTCCAGCCGGCGTTCTTGTACTCGTAGGCCGTCTTCGTGCCGAAGGACCCCTCGATGTTGGGGAGTTCCTCGATCGAGGCGACGACGTACTTGTGGAACCAGTCGATGTCCTCGACCTCGGGGTCGGGGTTCCAGAACGACGGGTAGCACAGCTCCGTGTTGGCCTTCAGGGCTGCGGTGTCGGTCTTGCCGGGCAGGCCGCCGGAGAGGCACTTGCCGGTGATCGGCTTGTACTTGACGACCGTCTCGCCGCCGTACTCGTTGATCACACGCGCGATGCGCAGGCGGGAGAAGCCCGGGCGCTGCGGGTTGACCGCGAGGACGCGGTTGGGCATGTCGTCGCTGTTGGACTCGAAGCGGACCGAGTTCAGCTTGACGGACGCGTCGGTGGAGCCGTTGCGGGCGTAGCCGGTGCGCTGGATCGACTCCAGCCACAGGGCCGTGTTCGGGCCGGTCTTCAGCTCCGCGAAGCTCTGGTTGAGCTGGTACTCGTCGACGACCTGACGGGCGGTGGTGTCGGTGCGGCGCTGCGCGGAGGTGGTGATCTTGTCCAGGCGCTTACGGGTCCAGAACGTCGGGCCGGCGTTCCAGCACTTCTTCCCCGACTCACAGCGGAGGTCGGCCGGGGTGTCGAACCAGATCCGGTAGTCGCCCGGGTTCTTCGACTTGAAGTTGGTGTCGGTGCAGGTCACCGTACCGACGTCGTAGCAGCGTTCCTTGACCTCGAAGCCGATCCGCGCGGGCGCGGTGGCGGAGAAGATCGTGTCCTTGCGCTGCCCGTAGTAGATGTGGGACAGGTAGCCGTCACGGTCGTAGACGACCGGCGCCTTGAAGTTGAAGTTCCGCGCGTAGTAGTTCTGGTCCTTCTTCCACCACAGCGACATGGCGTTGCCGTGGACGTCCTCGACGTAGTCGAGGCTCCAGCGCCAGCCCTGCGTGCAGTAGGAGTGGGCCCAGTCGCCCGCCTTGTAGCAGGGCTCGCCCGCGTGGTTGCCGTAGACCGGGACGGTCAGCACCGAGTCGGTCGTCGGGTCGTCGGCGGCGGTGCCGTTGTCCGACCAGCCCGGGAGCTTGTTCAGGCCGAAGTGGTACTTCGTGCCGTCCTTGGTGGTGACGACCCAGTACTCGCCGTCCTTGGCACCGTTGCCCGTCGCCTGGCCCGTGACCCGCTCGATCTTCGAGCCGTCGCCGTTGCCGGTGAACCACTTGCCCTTGGACTCGTCCCAGACCAGCTCGGTGGTCATGCCGCCGAGCGAGAGGGTGGCGTTCTCCGAGCCGTAGCAGAGGTCCGCGGTGCGGTGCGTGGCGTTGTTGGAGCCGGCCTTCTTGGAGTCCTGACGGCAGTTGACATACGTACGCGTGATGGAGCCCGCGTTGTAGTCCCAGCCGTCACCGATCCACGACGCCTGGTTGTTCGTGGAGGACGTGCGGCCGTCCACGGACTGCGAGGAGTAGGAGAGCGCGACCTTCGGCATCAGACCGCCGGCGGTCTCCGGCGTCTGCACCTGGTACGAGTAGGTGAAGGCACCCGACGAGGAACCCGCCGACCACGAACCCGACGACAGCAGCGGGGACGCGGTGAAGTCGCCCTGTACCGAGGAGCCGGTGTCGAGGAGGCCGACGGAGTTGCCGCCGGAGGAGTCGGCGGCCTGGAGGGCGCCGGTCCGTGCGGAGGCGCTGGTCGTGGTGGCCTGCGTGCCCTCGTCGAGCAGCTTGGCGACGGGGACCGTGCCGGTGAGGATCTTGCGGGCCTTGGCGTTCTTCGCCGCGGTGGTCCTGGTGGGGGCGTCCTTGGGCGCGACCATCGTGACCGTGCTGCGCAGCCGCTCGAAGGAGTCGGCGCCGGCCTTGCCGGCCATGGGCTCGACGCCACCGTCGTCCGCGCACTCGCCCTCGGTCGGCGAGGAGTAGACGCATTCGGGCAGCAGGACCAGGCCGAAGCGGTCGGCGGCCTGCGGTCCGTAGAGGTCGGCGAACGCCGTCGTGTCGACGCTCAGCGAGACCTGCGCGGCCGGGTCGACCGTCGCCGGCGGCGTGACCTTCATGACCAGGCCGGAGACGCCCGCGTCCTGGGAGACCTCGGGAGCGGCCAGGCCCACGGTCCACTCACCCGCGAGGGTGGCCGGGTCCGTTCCCTCGGGCACACCGATGGCGATGGGGAGGTTCTTGTCGAGCGGGACGGTGTCGCCCGGCTCGGTCTCCGCCGTCAGCGTGGCCTTGCCGGTGTCGCCCACCCACGGGGTGACGTTCTTCGGGTCGTACGGGTCGACCGGGACCTCGGGCGCCAGGGTCAGCGCCTTCTCGGCGGTCGAGTCCCCGTCGGCCTCCGTGGCCTCGGGCAGGTCCGGCAGGTCGACCTGCGCGTTCTCCTGCTCGCGGCTCATGCCCGGGCCGGGGATGGCGAGCGCCTGCCCGCCCAGGCTCGTCACGGTCAGCGTCGAGGACAGCAATAGGACGATCGCCGCGCGGCTTCGCCGCCGGCGCCGTCGTTGTGACTCCGTCAAGGCGAGGCGTCTGCGCCCCAACCATGACAGCGAACCTGAAGCACGCATATGCGTCGACTCCCACGCAGGCAAACAGACAACGGATGAGGTGCGAACACCGGGGTGCGGAAACACCAAAAAGCACGCACCTGTCTCAGGCGCATGCGTGCGCACTCTCCGTCATGGCAACCACACAAATCAATGCCGTAAAAAGGAGCGCTCCCACGTTCAAGTGAGTTGCCTCACGCCGTAGTTCGGGCCAGAGAGCGGCACAGTCGATCTTTGCGACGGAATACGGCATACCGACCCTTCGGGTCGATAGGGGTTCGCGAAATGCCTTAAGCAAACGCAAACATGGCCACGCGTCAAGGCTTTGCCGGGCATACGTAACGACTTCATAAAGTTCTCATGTGTGGACGGGTTGTAGCGAGTGTGTGATCGTGTGCGCGCCCCGCGGCATGCCGTACGGGGCTGTCTGTGCTGTCCCCCCATCCCCTGGTCCACACGGGAGTAGACCGCCGTGTCCGCGCCGCCTCGCCTTCTCAGCCCGTTCGTGCGCACGCGCACACGGCTGTCACTGACGCTCGGCCTTGTTCTGGCCGCGCTCACCGCTGCCCTGTTGCCCTGGTGGCAACCCGACACCCCGCCCACCGCCCATGGCGGTTCGGCGACCGAAGCGAAGCCGGCCTCGACCGGCCCCCGCGACGAGGCCACCGCGATGGCCGAGGCGCGACGTACCCGCAAGCAGGTGCTCGTCGACACGGCGACCACCGCCACCGAGCTCACCTGGGCGCTGCCGAACGGGCAGTTGCGCACCCGGATCCACGCGCTGCCCCAGCGGGCGAAGAACGCCAAGGGCCAGTGGGCCCCGATCGACAACAAGCTGACCCGGACGAAGAAGGCCCCCCGCGGCCTCGGCATCGCGCCGGCCAACCCGGCCGTCCCGGTCCGCTTCTCCAGCGGCAGCACCGACGCGACCCGGGCCGACCGCTCGTTCGCGCGCGCACCGCAGCCCGGCGAGACGACGCTGGCCGAGGTCGACCTCGGCGGCCACACCATCGCCTACACCTGGCCCGGCACCCTGCCCGAGCCCGTCCTCGACGGCCCCCGTGCCCTCTACTCCGAGGTCATGCCCGGCGTCGACCTGCTGCTCGTCGCGCGCGAGGAAGGCGGCTTCGGCCAACTCCTCATCGTCAAGAACCGCCAGGCCGCCCAGAACAAGGCCCTCGCCACGGTCTCCTACGGACTGACGTCGAAGACGGCCACGTTCCGCCACGACCCCAAGGCCAGCCGCGTCCAGGTCCTCGACAAGGCGGGCAAGGAGGTCGGCACCATCCCGACCCCCTTCGGCTGGGACTCCAGCGGCCGCGACCCCGAACTCCCGCCCGGCCAGTCCACCCCCCGCACGTCGACGGCCACCCCCGCCGACGTGCTCAAGCTCTCCGGCCTCACCGGCATCGAGCCCGGCGCGCACTCCGCCCCGCTCCCGATCCGGCTCGACGGCGAGAACACCGGCAACGCCCACCTGCGCCTGCAGACCGCCGAGACCAC
Organism: Streptomyces sp. JL2001; assembly: GCF_050917515.1. Classification (NCBI taxonomy): domain Bacteria; kingdom Bacillati; phylum Actinomycetota; class Actinomycetes; order Kitasatosporales; family Streptomycetaceae; genus Streptomyces; species Streptomyces sp. JL2001. Next base: position 2,662,243 of record NZ_CP169421.1, read on the forward strand.
CCTCTTCACCGACGAGAAGGTGAAGTTCCCGGTCTTCATCGACCCGCCGCTGAACAGCGGGTACCAGGCGTGGACGACGGCCTACCGCCCGTACCCCAGCAGCAGCTTCTGGAACGGCACCAACTTCTCCTCCGGCACATCCGACGCCCGCGTCGGCTACGAGTCGGACACCGGCGGCCTCGGCCGCTCCTTCTGGCGCATGGGCTTCTCCAGCAGCTTCGAGGGCGCGACGTTCACGCGTGCGACCTTCAAGGTGCTGAACAACCACTCGTGGTCGTGCACCACCCGTGAGTTCAGTTTCTGGCTGACCGGTGCGATCTCCTCCGGCACCACCTGGAACGCGCAGCCGAGCTGGTCGACGAAGCTGGACGCGCAGTCCTTCGCGCACGGCTGGTCCTCCAGCTCCTGCCCGGACGAGTACGAGGCGTTCGACGTGAAGGCGGCGGCCCAGAAGGGCGCCGACAACGGCTGGTCGAACATCACCTTCGGCATGCGGGCCACCTCCGAGTCCGACACCCAGACCTGGCGCAAGTTCCGCGCCACGTCCGCGGTCCTGGAGGGTGACTACAACCGCACGCCGACCGAGCCCACCGCAGGCACGACGTCGCCCGGTGGCGACTGCGTCGTCGGCTCCCCGGGCCGGACGGTCGGCAGGACCAACATCACCCTGAAGGCCAAGGCCACCGACGCGGACAACAACCTGAAGGGTCTGCGCTTCCGCATCTGGGAGGCCGGCACCACCGCGCCGGCCGGCACCCTGGCCACCAACCTGTCCAGCGGCTACGCGTCGACGGTCATCGCCCCCACCACCACGATGCTGGTGGACAAGAAGACCTACTACTGGGACGTGCGCGCGGAGGACACCGTCGGCGCCGTGTCCACGTACTTCCCGGCCGGCACCACGCCGTGCGCCATCACCATCGACGGCTCCGGTCCGCCGACGCCCGTCGTCGACGAGGACACCACCCCGTTCAAGCGGGCCACGTCCGACGGCGCGACCTGGGCGACGGTGAAGTTCGGCGGCACCGGTGCCATGACGTTCAGCTCGCCGGGCGCGGCCAAGTTCAGCTACGCCTTCGACGGTCTGGACATCAAGTACGTCAATGCCGTCAACGGCTCCGCCACCGTGCCCGACCTGCGGCCTCCGCACGCCGGCCCGAACTGGCTCCAGCTGTACGCCTACGACTCCCTGGGCAACCCCAGCGTCCGCGGGGACTACCTGACGTACGTCCAGCCCAAGGACAACGCCGACGGTCCCCACGACGTGGGCGGCGACAGCCAGCCGGACATCCTGGCCATCAACGCCAGCGGCAACCTGTTCTCCTACTCCGGAGGACCCGGCGGCGACCTGTACGGCAGCCTCGCCGGCTCGTACAGCACCGGCGGCAAGCTGCACCCGGCGGGCCACTGGTACGACCCGGCCACCGGCAAGGCCGCGCTGATCGCCCACTACGGCGACGTGTACCCCGGCGACGGCACGACCGACCTGTTCGCCCGCACCCCGGACGGCGGCTTCTGGCTGTACCCGGGTGACGGCTACGGCAGCTTCAACGTCGACGACCGGATCAAGGTCCGCCTGCCGGCGAACGCGCCCGCGCCGTCGACGTGGACGCAGCTCAAGGCCGTCGGCGACGTCACCGGCGACAAGCTGCCCGACCTGTTCCTGAAGGCCGGCCCCGCGTTCTGGGTGCTGTCCGGCTACACCGGCGCCACGTTCCACGCGGCCACGCTGATGAACGTGGACGCCTGGGAGCGCCGGGACATCGTCAACGTCGCCGACATCAACCTGGACGGCACGCCGGACCTGCTCTGGCGGAACCTGGACAACGGCAACATGTACGTCCGCCACGGCAAGCCGGGCTCCGTCGCCGGCAGCGTCGACCTCAACTCGCTCATGCTGGCGAACAACTCCCTCAACGGGGACGTCCAGTACGGAACGAGCTGGACCGAGGCGAACGTCTCGACCGCGATCGGCATCCCGGACGTCAACAACGACGGCATTCCGGACATCTGGGCCCGTTCGGGCGTCGACGGTCAGATGCGGGTGTACTACCCGTCGACCACGAACACCAACCCGCCGGCCAAGAACGTCCTCTCGTCCGACTGGCGCACCATCAAGGCGCTGAGCTGACGACGACCCGCACGACGGGAGCCCCCCGCGGGCTTCGCACGACGGGAGCCCCCGGCGCCACGCGCCGGGGGCTCCCCCGTCTCTCCGCCCGCTCCGTCCCGCTCTGGCCGGCCGGACCGCGAGTCGGCCGCCGGCCGGCGGTCAGCCGCCGATCGGCTTGCGCATCTCGGCGCGCACCTTGGCGGTGGTCTCGGCGAGCGCGGCCAGGTCGACCGTCTTCGGGTCGGCGGTGGCCGACTCCGCGGTGACGACGGCGACGAAGGAGGCGGTGTTGTCGTCGCCCCAGGCGCACATGGGCAGGGTGGTGCTGCCCATGACGTCCTTGGACCGGGTCACCTGGCAGGTGACGGTCACGTCCGCGCCGGCCGGGGTGAAGTCCTCGGGCGGCACGGCGAGGGTGGACTGCTTGTCGACGGCGCCCTTGAGGATCGCGTCCCGGGCGCCCTCGGGGTCCCGCAGCCGGCCGGAGAAGCCGGAGACGACGAGAACGGCGTCCTTCTCGCCCGTGTACTGGGCGATGGCGGCCTTGGCGTCCTTCACGGAGGGGTCGTAGGTGTCCTCGACCTCCTTGCCCTCCGTCTCCGAGGCGTCCTTGGTGAGCTTGTACTCGCCGTCCAGCAGCGTCTTGGGCACGACCAGGCGGTGCGTGGCCTCGGGGAACGACCCCAGGGCCCCGGCGCCGGACAGCACGCGGGTGCCGGCGAAGCCGAGCCCGGCGACCACGACCACGGATCCGAGCACGATGCCGACGATCGCCCCCGTCGACATCTTCTTCTTCGGCGGCGGCCCCATCGGCGGCTGCCCCCACGCCCCCTGCCCCTGCGGAGCTCCCGGGTACTGCTGCGGGAAGCCGTGCGGGACGGGCGGCCCGTAGGGGCCGGGCTGCTGCGGAGGCGGCACCTGGCCGGCGTACGGGTTGTGGGGCGGGGGGTTGTGCGGAGGCGGCATGGTCATGCCGGGCACGCTACGTCACGGCGAAGGGCTCGCGGGACGGCGGGTCGGGGGGACGGAGCGCACCGGGAACGCGGGGTGCGCGGGGCCGGTGGCCGTGTGGCGGAGTGCCGGGGTGCCCCGGCGGTGGACACCCCGAAGTACGGGACCGGGTGGCCCTCCTACGCGCCCGCCTCGCCCTGCGCGATCGCCTCCGCGACCTCCTCGACCCGTTCCCGTTCCTCCACGGCGAAGCGCTCCCGGTCCAGGCGCTCCGCGATCTCCTCGTCCTGGGTCATCAGCAGGTCCAGGTTGGAGTCGCCGAGGTCGAAGACGCCCATGTCCAGGTACGCCTTCTGCAGGCGCGGCCCCCAGAGTCCGATGTCCTTCACGCACGGCACGATCCGGCTGAACAGCAGCTTGCGGAAGAGGTGCAGGAACTCGCTCTCCTCGCTCAGCTGCTCGGCCTCCTGCCGGGGGATGCCGAAGTTCTCCAGGACCTCGACCCCTCGCAGCCGGTCCCGCATCAGGTGGCAGCCCTCGATGACGAACTCCTCGCGTTCCCGCAGCTCCGCGTCCGACAACTGCCGGTAGTAGTCGCGCAGAGCCATCCGCCCGAAGGCGACGTGCCGCGCCTCGTCCTGCATGACGTAGGCCAGGATCTGCTTCGGCAGCGGCTTGTCGGTGGTGTCGCGGATCATGCCGAACGCGGCGAGCGCGAGGCCCTCGATCAGCACCTGCATGCCGAGGTACGGCATGTCCCAGCGCGAGTCCCTGAGGGTGTCGCCGAGGAGGCCCTGCAGGTTGTCGTTGATCGGGTAGAGCATGCCGATCTTCTCGTGCAGGAAGCGGCCGTAGATCTCGGCGTGCCGGGCCTCGTCCATCGTCTGCGTCGCGGAGTAGAACTTGGCGTCCAGGTCGGGAACGGACTCGACGATCCGGGCCGCGCAGACCATCGCGCCCTGCTCGCCGTGCAGGAACTGGCTGAACTGCCAGGCGGCGTAGTGCCGTCGCAGGTCCCCCTTGTCCTTCTCGGTCATGCGGTCCCAGTGGCGGGTGCCGTGCAGGGTCAGCACGTCGTCCGGGGTTCCCAGCGGGTCGTACGGGTCGACCTCCAGGTCCCAGTCGATGCGGGTGGCGCCGTCCCACTGCTTGTCCTTGCCCTTCTGGTAGAGCGCGAGGAGACGGTCGCGGCCGTCGTCGTACTCCCAGTTGAAGCGGGCCGAACCGGACGCCGGGACCGGCCAGATGGGGTCTTCCGGGGCTTTCGTGTAGAGGTCGCGCGTCGACACTGACGACTCCTTCGTTCACCGGAGGTGGTCCTGTCCGGCAGGCTGACACCTTGGTAGACATTCGGTCAACAAGTCGCGCACAGGGGATTGACGGGCTTACTGACGAGCAGTCTCATAAGAGGCGACCGCCGGTGACGGCCTCCCGTCACGCGACCGCGAGCCCACAGCGAGGTGCTCTCCAGCCATGACCGCACAGACCGAGCAGGACCTCACCCTCCTCAGGGACGCCCTCGGCCCCCTCCGCGACCGGGAGCAGGTCGCCGAGCGGCTCCTGGAGTCCTCCCTCAAGCACTCCTTCGACCCCGAGACCGAACTCGACTGGGAGGCGCCGGTCGAGGAGGGCAAGTGGTTCTGGCCGCCGGAGCTGGTGTCCCTCTACGACACCCCGATGTGGCGGCGGATGTCCGAGGAGCAGCGGATGGACCTCGCCCGCCACGAGGCGGCCTCGCTCGCCTCGCTCGGCATCTGGTTCGAGATCATCCTGATGCAGCTGCTCGTCCGGCACATCTACGACAAGTCGGTCACCAGCAAGCACGTGCGCTACGCGCTCACCGAGATCGCGGACGAGTGCCGGCACTCGATGATGTTCGCCCGGATGATCGAGAAGGGCGGCGCGCCCGCCTACCCCGTGCCGCGGATCTACCACAACCTCGCCCGCGTCCTGAAGACCGTCTCCACCACCCCCGGCTCCTTCGCCGCGACGCTCCTCGGCGAGGAGATCCTGGACTGGATGCAGCGGCTGACCTTCCCGGACGAGCGGGTGCAGACGCTGGTGCGCGGCGTGACCCGCATCCACGTGGTCGAGGAGGCCCGGCACGTCCGGTACGCCCGCGAGGAGCTGCGGCGCCAGATGGTGACCGCGCCCCGCTGGGAGCAGGAGTTCACCCGGCTCAGCTGCGGCGAGGCCGCCCGCGTCTTCTCGGTCTGCTTCGTGAACCCCCGGGTGTACGAGAACGTCGGCCTGGACCGCCGCGAGGCCGTGGCCCAGGTCAGGGCGAGCGGCCACCGCCGTGAGGTCATGCAGTCGGGCGCCCGGCGCCTGACGGACTTCCTCGACGACATCGGCGTCCTGCGCGGCCCGGGGCGGCGGCTCTGGAAGTCCTCCGGACTCCTCGCCTGAGCGCCACCCGGCAGAGTTACGCTGCGGGCATGACCAGGAGCCCCGTCCCGCCCGCGTCCCCCACCCCGGCCACGCCGACCGGGCCGGCGGCTTCGACGCCCGCGTACCGCCGGCTCAGCGTCGAGGAGCGCAGGATCCAGCTCCTCGACGCGGCACTGACGCTCTTCGCGCACCACGCCCCGGACGCCGTCTCGCTCGACGACGTCGCCGAGGCGGCGGGGGTCTCCCGACCGCTCGTCTACCGCTACTTCCCCGGCGGCAAGCAGCAGCTGTACGAGGCGGCGCTGCGCTCCTCGGCCGACGCGCTGGAGCGGTGCTTCACCGAGCCGCCCGTCGGCCCGCCGACCGAGCGCCTCGCCCGCGTCCTGGACCGCTACCTGGCCTTCGTCGACCAGCACGACGCCGGGTTCAGCGCCCTGCTGCGCGGCGGCAGCGTCGCCGAGACCTCCCGGACCACCGCCATCGTCGACGAGGTGCGGCGGTCCGCGGCCGAGCAGATCCTCGTCCACCTGAGCGTGGGGCGGCCCGGCCCCCGCCTGCGGATGATGGTCCGGACGTGGATCGCGGCCGTGGAGACCGCCTCCCTGATCTGGCTCGACGAGGAGAAGCAGCCCCCGGCGGAGGAGCTGCGGAACTGGCTGGTCGACCACCTCGTCGCCCTGCTCGCCGCGACCGCCGCGACGGACGGGGAGACGACCGAGGTGGTGGGGCGGCTCCTGGCACTGGAGACGCCTGAGGGGCCGGTCGGTTCGCTGGCCCGTCGGGTGACCCCCGTGGTGGGCAAGGCCGCACACCTCATATGAGACTGGTGGGGTGAGAAGCGAGAACACCCCCTTTCGCGGCGGCCCCCTGGACGGCCAGGCGCTGCCCGTCCTCGTCGGACCGACCGGACATCCGCCCAAGTGGTACGAGGTGCCGGTCCCGGACGACGCCGGCGGCCCCCCGACGGTCCACGCCTACCGCCGGGAGCCGGCCGGTCACACCAAGCGGCTCGGTCTGCAGCGGGGCTGGGTGTACGAGTACGCCCCCGAGGGCCGCGCACGCCACGAGGTGAGGTGGCCGTGGTCCAAGCCGCGGACCGCGCCGCGCCCGGCGGCGGGTCCTGGCGGACCGGAGTCGTCCGGGCCTTGACCGGCCGAACCGGCGGCGACTGACCGGCGGTGGCCGGGAGGTGGGCGGGGGCCGGACGGGTCGCCGCCCCAGCCGAACGAGTGAGCCCCTTGGGCCGTCTCGCCCATTCGTGGGGTTATCTACCGAATTGACCGACTCCCTCCCTCATCATCTCGATGGAGGTGATGACGTGTCAGGAAGGCTGCTGCGCACGGTCTGCACGGGGATGCTCGCGGCGACAACGGCCCTGACGGGCGCCCTCACAGGAGTGGGGCCGGCCGCCGCCGACCCGGGAGACCCCCCGGTGGAGGCCGCGACGGACGGACCGACGCCCCCCTCGGACCCCTCGGGCCCGGCGGGACGGGCCGACCCGACCGGACAGGCGGACCCCTCCCTTTCCTCCGGCCCCGCCCCTGACGGCGCCACCGGGGGCGGGGCCGGCTCCACCAGCGACGCCGCGGAACTCGCCCCCTCCGGCGGGGACTCCGTGACCACGCTCCTGACTCGGCTGCAGACGCTCTACCGGCAGGCCGAGCAGGCCACCGAGTCGTTCAACGCCACCGACGAGGCCCTGAAGACCCAGACCGCCGACACCCGGAAGATCACCGCCGGCCTCACGGCCGCCCGCAGGGCGCTGACCCAGGGCCGCGACGCGGCGGGCCGGATGGCGAGGGAGCAGTACCAGGGGCACTCGGAGTTGTCCTCGTACCTGGAGCTGCTGCTCGCCCGCGACCCCCAGCACGCCCTGGACCAAAGGCATCTGCTGACCCGCGCGGCACGCGACCGGGCGTCCGCCCTCGCCCGGCTCGAGGACGCGGAGAAGAAGGCGGACGCCCTGGCGAGCGCCTCCCGCCGGGCGCTGGACCGGCAGCAGACGCTGGCCGCGCGGCAGAGGAAGCAGCGGGACGACGTCCGGACCCGGCTCGCCGAGGTCGAGAGGCTGCTCGCGACGCTGTCGGCGGACCAGCTCGCGCGCCTGGCCGAGCGTGAGCGGACGCAGGCCGCGGGCGCGCAGCGCGACCTGCTCGACTCGGGCGTGCTGGACGGGACGCGGACGCCGTCCGCGGAGGGCGGGGCGGCCCTCGACTTCGCCGTCCGCCAGATCGGCAAGCCCTACTCGTGGGGCGCCGAGGGCCCGGACGCGTACGACTGCTCGGGGCTGACCTCGCAGGCCTGGGCGAGCACGGGCCGGGAGATCCCGCGGACGAGCCAGGAACAGTGGCGGACGCTGCCGAAGGTGGAGCTGAGCGAACTGCGCCCCGGGGATCTGGTGGTCTACTTCCCCGAGGCGACCCATGTGGCGATCTATCTCGGCGGCGGCCTGGTCGTGCAGGCCCCGCGCCCGGGCGCCCGGGTCAAGGTCTCCCCCATCGCGGCGAACCCCCTGCTCGGCGCGGTCCGCCCGGACCCCTCCGGCGTCCCGCTGCCCTCGTTCACCCCACCGGACCTCCCGGCGGGCGCCAGGGACGGCTCGGACGAGGGCTTCGACGCCGGGCTCGACGCCGCCCCCGACCCTGCCACCGGCACCGGCACCGGTCCCGGCTGAGCACGCCTCCCCGCCCCTGAGCCGCCCCCTCGCCCCGCCCTGCGGGCGGGGACGGCGACCGGCGCGGTCCGTCCGGCAGCCCACCGCCTCCGCCGATCGGGTGAGCCGCGCCGCGTGTGCGGTGGGTCTCACCGCCGCCAGTATTCGAACAGGCGTATCATTTCAGTCGTGGCTGATTCCCCCTTCCCGCAGGACCTCGTCGACGCCCAGCTCCGCCTCCACCAGGCCCGGGCCGAGTACGCGGCGCTGTGCCGCGCGCTGCCGTGGTCGGTCGAGCCGGCCGACGGCTGGCCCGGCACGAAGCACCCCCACACCGGCGAGATCACCGGCGGCCGGGAGCCCAGCCCCGGCTACACCGACGAGCAGAAGGCGGAGGTCGCCCGTCTCATGACCCTGGTACGGGAGCTGACCGTCACCGTGTCCACCCACCCGCACTGGGCCACGCTGGACGCCGGCGAGCGCATGGGGGCGCGGATGGCACTGAAGGAGCACCGCGCGGCCGAGGCGGCGCCGGTCGCCGACGCCGCGGCGTAGCGGGGGCGGGCCGTGCTGTCGATATCCGAGCGCCTGGCGAAGCAGCGCACCCTGCGCGACTGGCTGCGCTGGCAGCTCACGCAGACCGACCGGACGATCCGGGAGCTGGAGGCAGAGGAGAAGGAGGAGAAGCGCCGGAGGGACGTCGCCCGCGCCGAGACGATGTGGAAGATCCAGCCCGCGCGCGCGGTGGAGGGCGAGCCGATGCTGCACCGCGGTGGCTGCGGCCTGTACACGGGCGCCGGTCTGCTCGGGGCGGAGGAGGTCGTCACCGCGCTCCGCGAGTTCCCCGGCATGACGATGTGCGAGATCTGCAACCCCTGGGGCAGCCTCGCCGGCCTCGGAATCGAGAGGCCGCCCCCTCGACGGCTCCCCGGCGGTGGCGCCGTCCAGCGGAACGGGAGCTGACGACGAAGCGAGAGCGAGCCGAAGCCCGCCACATCTCCCGCACATCCCAAGGCACTTGGGGGGATCTGGTGGCAGTTGCCGTACTTGACGGCATATCAAGGAACGGACCGTCAGGGCACCACCACGCCGCGTGGGTCATGAGTAAAGAAGTGGCCCCCGTGTCGACATTCTTCTTGTGAAGATTGAACACATCACAGGATGGTCACTAAGCTCGAACCTTCGCGCGATCGATCACCCATCCGGGGTGACGGCGAAGGACCCGCCGCGTCCGTGACGTGCACGGAGCCGGGGATTCCGTTCCCCCCACAGCCCGGTAGGCGGCTCGAGGAAGAAGGAGCTCGCCTTCGTGGCGTCCCACCGTCGACCCAAGCAGCCGAGCCGCACCCGCGTGACCGTGCTCACCGCGACCGCCACAGCGGCGGTGGCGCTGTCCTCCCAAGCGGCCCACGCCGACCCCAAGCCGACCAGGAGCGAGGTCAAGGCGAAGGTCGACAAGCTCTACCACGAGGCCGAGGAAGCCACCGAGAAGTACAACGGGGCCAAGGAGCGGCAGGACAAGCTCAAGAAGCAGGTCGGCGCGCTCCAGGACCGGGTCGCCCGCAGCCAGGACGAGCTCAACACCCTGCGCGGCGAGCTCGGTCTGCTCGCGACGGCGCAGTACCGCTCCGGTGGGCTCGACCCGTCGGTCCAGCTGCTGCTCTCCTCTGACCCGGACAGCTTCCTCGACCAGGCGTCCGCGCTCGACCAGGTGACGGTCAAGCAGGCGGAGTCGCTGCAGAGGATCCAGGCGAAGCAGCGCACGCTCGCCCAGCAGCGCCGGGAGGCGCAGACGAAGATCGCGGACCTCGCCGAGGTCCGCGAGACCCTCGGCAAGAACAAGCAGAAGTTCCAGGGCAAGCTCGCCGAGGCCCAGAAGCTGCTCAACACCCTGACGGCCGCCGAGCGGGCAAAGATCACCGAGGACGAGCAGCGCGCGAGCCGGGCGGCCGGCGACCGGGTCGACCTCGGCAACGAGGTCCCCGCGTCCGCCCTCGGCGCCGAGGCGCTCCGGCAGGCCGCCACGCGGGTGGGCAAGCCGTACGTCCGCACGGCCACGGGGCCCAACTCCTTCGACTGCTCGGGCCTGACCCAGTGGGCGTACGCCCAGGCCGGCGTCCAGATCACCCGCACCACGTACACCCAGATCACCCAGGGAACCCGCATCGCGCGCAGCCAACTGAAGCCGGGCGACCTGGTCTTCTTCAGCAACACCTCGCACGTGGGCCTGTACGCGGGCAACAACACCGTGCTGCACGCCCCGTACCCGGGCGCCTACGTCCGCTACGAGTCGATGGGCACGATCGGCAGCTACCAGACCGCGGTCCGCATCTGACCCCGCCCGAACGGGCGTGGCTCCGCACCCCGCACCGACGTCCGCCTCGGCCGAGACCCACGCGTCCCGGCCGGGGCCGGACCTCGTTTCCCACACCCACGTCGGCACGTTCCGGCGGCGTCGGCAGGAGCCGGCCGCAACGTCGGGGCCGCCGCCCATGAACAAGGCGCCGCCGGTGGTCGATGACCAGCGGCGGCGCCCCTTCGACAGCAGGTCGGAGAACCGTCAGGCCCCCGTGACCGAGGCCAGGTAGGCGGAGGTCTTCTCCGGGTCGAAGAAGAAGTTCTCGAAGTCCGCCGGGTTGTCGAAGCCGTTCGCGAAGCGGTCCGCGACCGGCTGGAGCTGGCCCGCGGCGCCGATCAGGTTGAGGACGTGCTCCGGCGGGACGCCCAGCATCGCGTTCGTCCACTTCGTGACGTGCTGCGCGGTGTCCCAGTAGCGGTCGAAGGTGGCCTGCATCCACGTCTCGTCGAACGCCTTGTCGCCGTTCTCGACGATGGAGGCGAGGTACGCGGCCGCGCACTTGGACGCCGAGTTGGAACCCTGGCCGGTGATCGGGTCGTTGGCCACGACCACGTCGGCCACGCCGAGGACGAGGCCGCCGCCGGGCAGCCGGCCGATCGGGTTGCGCACGGTCGGGGCGTAGCGGCCCGCCAGGGTGGCGTTGGCGTCGGTCAGTTCGACCTTGGTGGCCCGCGCGTACTCCCAGGGCGTGAACTTCTCCATCAGCTCCAGCGTGAGCGCCAGGTGCTCGGAGGGGTCCTTGACGCCCTGGAAGACGTCGAGCGGGCCGCCGGGGACGCCCTCCCAGAAGAGGATGTCCGCGCGGCCGCTGGTGGTCAGGGTCGGCATGACGAAGAGCTCGCCGACGCCCGGGACGAGGTTGCAGCGCACCGCGTCGAAGTCCGGGTGCTCGGGGCGCGGGCCCAGGCCGTGGACGTAGGCGACGGCCAGCGCGCGCTGCGGCTCGCTGTACGGGGAGCGGGCGGCGTCGCGGCCGAACATGGAGACCAGCTCGCCCTTGCCGGCCGAGACCAGCACCAGATCGTAGCTGCGGGAGAAGTAGTCCAGGTCGGACACGGCGGCGCCGTGGATGACGAGCTGGCCGCCGCGCTGGGCGAAGGTCTCCATCCAGCCGGCCATCTTCACGCGCTGGTCGACGGACTGGGCGTAGCCGTCCAGCTTGCCGACCCAGTCGATGACGCGGGAGGAGTCAGGTGCGGCGACGGAGACGCCGAGGCCCTTGATCTGCGGGGCCTGGGACTCCCAGAAGTTGATGCCGAGGTCACGCTCGTGCTGGAGGGCCGTGTCGAACATGCACTGGGTGGACATGACCCGGCCGGACCGGATCTCGTCCGCCGTGCGGTTGGACATGAGGGTGACCTCGTACCCCTGCGACTGCAGTCCGAGGGCGAGCTGAAGGCCGGACTGGCCGGCCCCGACGATGAGTATCTTCCGCATGGCGGGGTTCCTAACGGGTTATTCAGGGGTGACTTCGAGGGCGTGCGAGACCATCGCGAGCAGGGACTCCACCACGCTGTACCGCTTGCGCGCGTCCATGATCACGATCGGTACGTGCGGGGGCACCGTCAGGGCCTCGCGGACGTCCTCGGCCTCGAACAGCTCGGTGCCCTCGAAGTGGTTCACGGCGACGATGTACGGCAGCCCGCAGCTCTCGAAGTAGTCGAGGGCCGGGAAGCAGTCCGTCAGCCGGCGGGTGTCGGCGAGCACGACCGCGCCGATCGCGCCGCGCACCAGGTCGTCCCACATGAACCAGAAGCGCTGCTGCCCCGGCGTGCCGAAGACGTACAGCACCAGGTCGTCGTCGAGGGTGATGCGGCCGAAGTCCATGGCCACGGTCGTGGTGAGCTTGTCGGGCGTCGAGGTGAGGTCGTCGGTCTCCTCGCTCGCCTGTGTCATCAGCGCCTCGGTCTGCAGCGGAGTGATCTCCGAGACCGCCCGGACGAAGGTGGTCTTGCCCACGCCGAACCCGCCCGCGACGACGACCTTGGTCGCGATCGGGGCGCGGGTGTGGTCCAGCTGCCAGTCCCGGGCGCCGTCCTCGGCCGCCGGTGCCGGCGGGCCGGCCTGGGGCTGGGCGGGTATGCCGGCGGTGGCCGGCGGATCGGAGACGGCGGAGGCGTCAGAGACGACGGAGTCCACTCAGCACCCTTTCGAGGAGCGCGCGGTCGGGCTGGCCGGTGCCGTGACCGGTCCCGTACACACGGATCTTTCCCTGGTCGGCCAGGTCGCTCAGCAGCACCCGGACGACTCCCAGCGGCATCTTCAGGAGCGCCGAGATCTCCGCGACGGTGCGCATCCGGCGGCAGATCTCGACGATGGCCCGCATCTCCGGCATCAGGCCGCGGGCGGGCCCGCCGTCCGTGAGCACCCTGCGCTCGGGCGCCGCTTCGAGGGCCGCCACGAACGTCTCGACCAGGAGTACGTGCCCGAAGCGGGTCCGGCCTCCGGTGAGCGAGTACGGGCGTACCCGCGCGGGGCGACGGGACGCCTCCCCGCGGACCGGCAGCTTGTGGGCATGGAACGCCGACGGCACAGACGTCACTGGGTGCTCTCCATCGATTTGCGCAGCTCGCTGCGGAGTTCGGGGGTGAGTACATGTCCGGCGCGACCGACGAAGAGCGCCATGTGGTACGCGACGACGCTCATGTCGCAGTCGGGCGTGGCGTGCACGCCGAGCAGCGAGCCGTCACTGATCGACATGACGAAGACGCTGCCCTCGTCCATGGCCACCATGGTCTGCTTCACTCCGCCGCCGTCCATCAGCCGGGCCGCGCCGATGGTGAGGCTGCCGATGCCGGAGACGATGGTCGCCAGGTCGGCGCTCGATCCGCGGGGCCCGCCGGGGCGGCCTGCCGTGGGGGTGGCGGCGCTCTGCGCAGCCGGGTCGGACGAGAGCAGGAGCAGCCCGTCGGACGAGACCACGGCGACGGAGCGAACCCCTGGCACCTCCTCGACGAGGTTGCCCAGCAGCCAGTGCAGGTTGCGGGCTTCCGTGCTCAGTCCGAATGTTCCGGTCGCAGTCAACTGCGTGCCTCCTCGACTGTGTCCCCCGTCTTCTCCTCGGTACGTGCTGTGGGTGCGGCTCCGTGCCGGTCGGGCGCGGGCCCCACCTCGGTCCCGGCCTCGATCTCGGCCTCCACGTCCTGGCGGCCCTTCTCGGCGCCACGGTGGAATCCGCCCAGTCGGCGGCGCAGGGCCTCGGCGTCGACACCGCCCGTGCGGGGGGTGACGGGGGCGTCCGCCTGCCTGACTATCTGCGGGGTCCGCTTGGGCAGTCCCTTGTCGGTGAGCCGCTGGGTCTGCCGCGCGGGCGGCTGCTCCTCCACGGCACGCTCGTGGCTGTCCGGCTCGGCCGGCAGGTCGGCCAGCCGGACCTGCAGGGTCGTCTCGGAGACCGGCTCCTCGGCGACGGTGGAGGACTCGACCTCCGGCGCGGACGCCTGGGCCGGCACGGTCGCGGGCGCGGGAGCGGGCTCGGCGGCCGCGGCCGCGTCGGTCGCTCGAGCGGGCTCGGCCGGTTCGGTGGTGCCGGCCGGTTCGGTGGTGCCGGCCGGTTCGGTGGTGCCGGCCGGTTCGGTGGTGCCGGCCGCCGGCGGGAGCGGTGCGGACACGCCGGACGCGGGTGCGGAGTCGCCGAGCGGGTCCGTCGCGGCCTCGGTGACCGGAGCCGTACCGGCCGTACCGGCCGCCTCGATGGCCTGTTCCGCGGCCTCGACGAACGGGTCACGGGCCCGGGACGGCAGGGTGTTGGAGTTCGCCTCGGCCACCGAACCCGGCAGGTTCAGGGCGGGCGCGGCGCCCGCGACCTGCACGGTCGGCGGGACGGCGGTCGGCGGGGCGGTCGGCAGCAGGGACGGCGGGAGGACGACGACGGCCGCGATGCCGCCCTGCTTCTGCTCCCTGAGTTCGACCCGTACGCCGTGCCGGGCCGCGAGGAGGGCGGCGACCCGCAGGCCGAGCCCCTCCCCCTCGGTGTCGGCCGGGTCCGCCTCGGCCAGCCGGGCGTTGAGCTCCGCGAGCCGCGACGCGGTCATGCCGATGCCCTCGTCCTGGACGGAGAGCATGACCTCACCGGACTCCAGGACCCAGCCGGAGAGCTGGACCTGGGCGTCGGGCGGCGAGAAGGAGGTCGCGTTCTCCAGGAGTTCGGCGACCAGGTGGCTGAGGTCGTCCGCGGCGAAGCCGGCGATCTGGGCGTGCGGCGGCAAGGACTGGATGGCGACCCGCTCGTACCGTTCGATCTCGCTGACCGCGGCGCGCAGGACGTCGACGAGCGGCACCGGGCCCGCGTGGCCGTGGACGTGCTCGTGACCGGCGAGGACCAGCAGGTTCTCGCTGTGGCGGCGCATGACGGTCGCCATGTGGTCGAGCTTGAAGAGGGTGGCGAGCCGGTCCGGGTCCTGCTCGCGCTCCTCCAGCTTCTCGATGACGCCGAGCTGGCGCTCCACGAGGCCGAGGCTGCGCAGGGAAAGGTTGACGAAGGTGTGCTGGACGCTGTCCCGGAGCCGGGTGAGTTCGGCGCTGAGCAGGGCGGTCTGGCCCTGGAGTTCGGCGCGCTGGGCGGCGAGGTCGACGGCGAGGGCCTCGCGGGCCCCGGCCTGGTCGGCCCGCTCGCTGTCGAGCTGCTCGGCGCGCAGGGCGAGCGCGGCCAGCTTGCCCTGGAGGGTGTTGAGGGACCGTACGACCTGGGCGAACTCGTCGTTCCGGCCGGTGAAGCGGACCGGCTCCTCGGTCTCCGGGGCGGCGGAGAGACGGGCGGCGCCGATGCGGAGGACGGCGAGCGGCCGGGTGAGGGTGCGGGCGACGAAGGTGGAGATGCCGACGGCGACCAGCAGGCAGCCGCCGAGGAAGGCGATGCGCAGTTCGAGGGCGGTGACGTCGTCGTCGCGGAGCTGGGCGAGCCGTTCCACCTGCTGGGTGGCGAGGGCGGACTCGACGCCGCGCATCTGCTCGATCCGGGCGGAGAGCGCGGCCTCCAGCTTCTCGGGGTCGGTCTTCCGATCGGACGTGCTGAGCTCGGGCTGGTCGGCGAGGCGGGTGAGGTAGCGCTCGGCGTTCTTGACGTCCGGGCCGGTGACCGTGGCCGCGAGGGAGTCGCGGGCGGACGCGGTGGCGGACTGGTCGAAGTCGGCGAGGGCGGCCTGTTCGCGCACGCGGGACTGCTGGGCGGCGGCGGTCAGGGCGTTCCGCTGCCGTTCGGCCTCCTCGGCGCCTTCGGCCCGGTCGGGCACGTAGGTGCCGCTGATCGGGTCGTAGCGGGTGCCGGTGGACTCGGGCTGGGGGACGGCGAGCGCGGCGAGGAGGAGTCCGCGGACGGCGGAGGCCTGCTCGACGGCACGGCCGAGGTCGCCGGGCGCGCGGGTGGCCTCGGCGGCGCGGGCGGGGGTCTTCTCGGCGAGCTCGTCGGCGAGCGCCTGGAGCTTCCCGATGACGTCGCTGTAGGCCCGGTGGGCCTCCAGGGCGGTGCCCTTGCCGGTGAGCGCGGTGCGCCGGATGGAGGTCAGGCCGGCCAGGTCGCGGCGGAGCTCGGTGGTCGCGGCGGGCCGGATCTCGTCGATCTGGCGGTCGACGCGCGCCGAACGCGTGCTGGTGACCTGGCGCTTCTTCTTGTCGTCGGTGTCCTGCTCGTCCCGGCCCGCCGCGATGTACGCCACGACCTCGTCGCGCTCGTCGGCGAGGGAGTGGGCGAGGGTGACCGCCTGGCGGTCCAGTTCGGCGAGGGTGACCAGACGCTGGGAGTCGGTCAGTTCGCCGGAGGCGGTGAGGACGGCGGGGGCGCCGGCGGCGAGCACGGTGACGCCGACGAGGGCGACCCCGGCGACCAGGCGGTTCCGGACGCGCTTGGGGCGGCCGACGGGCGGGGCCGCGGGTACGGCGGAGGCGCCGTCGGCGCCGGGGCCCGCGGCGTTGCCCGTGGTCAGCGGGTCACCAGGGGTCCGGCTCGGCGTGCCGTTCTTGGTCCGAGGCCGCTTCTTCTGCACCGGTGCTCGCATTCTCGACTCGTCCACCCATGAAGCAGGGGTGACGACCGGTCACCACTCAGAGCGCCCCCACCCCTGGTATGGCTCTCGACCATTCCAGCGCTTCTGGGAAGGGGACGCGCATCGGCCGCTCCGCCACCCGAACGAGTGAACAACACTCATGAGTTGGCAAACAACTCCCCATGGAGGCGGCCGAGGCCGTTCTCGGGGGGCCGGTTGGATCTTCCGCGCGGGCTTTGGCAGGATGCCCGCCCGCAGCTTCTCGGACGGGGTGGCTCCGCCCGGTGGGACGACGCCGACGGCTTGGTACAGGCCATATTCGGCCGTCTGGAGACGCTGTGAAGGAGTGATGCAGGCCGGGCAGACTGAGGATCATGCGCACCGAAGTGGTCACCCTCCCCGGCAGCCCCGAACGCCCCAATGAGGACTGGGCAGCTGCAGCTCTGCCGGGTCCCGGCGGCGGAGGGACGGTCGTGGCGCTCGACGGGGTGACTCCCCCGGCCGGTGATGACGGTTGTGTGCACGGTGTCCCCTGGTTCACCGCCCGCCTGGGTGGCGCTTTGACCGAACTGTCCGCTTCGCGGCCGGACTTGACGCTGACCGAGATCCTGGCGCTGGCAATCCGGCGCACCGCGGGTGCCCATCGCGACACCTGTGACCTTTCTCACGTGCGCACTCCCCAGGCGACGGTCGCCCTGGCCCGGTGGGACGCGGACACGGTCGAGCACCTGGTCCTGTCCGACGCGGCACTCCTCCTGGAGGCGCCGGACGGGGCCGCGCGGGCGGTGCTCGACGACCGCCTGGACCGCGTGCCGCCCGAGGTCCTGCGCTCGTCGGCGGCGACGGACCGGCTGCGCAACCGGGAAGGCGGCTTCTTCACGGCGGCGGCGGATCCGGCGGTCGCGGACCGGGCGGTGACCGGGACGACGCCCCGCTCCGGGGTACGGGCCCTGGCCGCGCTCACGGACGGGGCCACCCGCTGGGTGGAGCCGTTCGGGGAGGGTGACTGGGCGGACTGCGCCGGGGTGCTGCGCACGGAGGGGGCGGTCGGGCTGATCCGGCGGGTCCGGGCGCGGGAGACGGCGGACGGGGCGGCCGGCGTCACCCGGCGCGGGAAGCTCCACGACGACGCGACGGCGGTCTACGCCGTCCTCCAGGGCCCCTGAGGGCCGTCCGGCCTCAGGCCTCCGCGCGGGAGTTCAGCTGGTGCAGCAGCCGGGCCAGTTCGGCGACCTCGCCGCGGTCCCAGTCCGCGAGCTTGCGGACGTAGCGCCCGCGCCGGGCGTCGCGTACGTGCCGGAAGCGGTCCCGGCCCTCCTCCGTGAGCCGGACCAGGGAGGCGCGCCCGTCGGCCGGGTCCGGGTCGCGGGCGACGAGGCCGAGGTCCTCCAGGGCGCGCAACTGCCGGCTCATGGTCGCCTTGCCGACGCCGAAGTAGCCGGCGAGGTCGGTGGCGCGCTGCGGGCCGGCGTCGTCGAGCCGGACGAAGAGGCCGTAGGCGGCGGGCTCCAGTTCGGGGTGGACCTCGCGGGCCATCTCGCCCGACTGCGCGCGGGCACGGCGCAGAAAGACCGCCAGTTCGCGCTCCAGGGCGAGGAACTCCTGGTCCACACCACTCCTGGAGGCGAACCCGCCTTCACTCGCCGTACCGCTTCCGTGCACGTCAGCCCCCTCGCGCGGGTTTCCCGTCGCTGAAAGTTTCTTCCCGGCGGCGGTCATCGCCGCAGCTCCTCCAGTATTTCGCAGGAGTAGACCAACGGCAGCACCCGGACCCCCTTCCGCCGGGTGGGTCTACGTGCGTAGCGTCATCTCCGGCTCACTGACATGTTCACACCAGGGACCTGTCGACATCGCTCCCCCCACTGACCTGTTCGGAGGCACGCTATGCCCGCGCACAGATCCAGAACGACTCTCGCCGGTGTCGCCCTCGCGGCGCTCGCCCTCCTCCTCCCCGTCGCCGCGTCGGGCTCCGCCAGTGCGGCGCAGGACCCCGGCGCCCGCCAGGTCCCCGCCCGCGGGACCGCGTACATGGGCATGGGGGTCCTCCAGCACGACGGCCAGGGCGCGCAGCCCGGCGGGATCTCGATCCAGGCCGGCCAGACGGAGGGCGTGGACGTCTCCAGCCACCAGGGGAACGTGGCCTGGTCGACGCTGTGGAACAGCGGGGTGAGGTGGGCCTACGTCAAGGCGACGGAGGGCACGTACTACAAGAACACCTCCTTCGCGCAGCAGTACAACGGCTCGTACAACGTCGGCATGATCCGCGGCTCGTACCACTTCGCCACGCCCGACACGACGACGGGCGCGGCGCAGGCGGACTACTTCGTGAACAACGGCGGCGGCTGGTCCAAGGACGGCAAGACGCTGCCGGGCGCGCTGGACATCGAGTGGAACCCGTACGGCGCCACCTGCTACGGCAAGACCCAGTCCGGGATGGTCGCGTGGATCCGCGACTTCGTGAACCGGTACAAGGCGCGGACCGGCAGGGATCCGGTGATCTACACCGCGACCAGCTGGTGGACCCAGTGCACCGGCAACTACGGCGGCTTCGCCACGACCAACCCGCTGTGGATCGCGCGGTACGCCTCGGCCGTCGGCGAACTCCCGGCCGGCTGGTCGTACTACACGATGTGGCAGTACACCTCGACCGGCCCGACGGTCGGCGACCACAACCACTTCAACGGCGACCTCTCCCGGGTCCAGGCGCTGGCCAACGGCTGACGCCCGCTGCCGGTACGACGTGCCGACGGCGACGGGCGACCGCCGGCGACCGAGGGGCGCCGGCGGTCGGCCACGGGGGTACGGCGTCGGTCCGACGGCGGCCTCCCGGGTGTGCGACACCCGGGAGGCCGCCGTTCCGCGATTCCCCGATCCACCCCCTTGCTCATTGGTATGGACCAATGCGAGGCTCTGGGGCGGCGCGTACGGTTCCCAACTTCCGTGCGCTGCTCGGTCGTTGCTCGTCACGTCCTCCCCCACGCACGAGAGAGAGCCTCCGCATGCCGTCCCTCCGCGTCCGTCCCGCCCACCGTGCCGTCGCCGCCGGCGCCGCCCTGTCCGCCGCCGCGCTCGTCCCGCTCACCCCGTCCGTGGCGAGCGCGCACGGCGCCGTCTTCAACCCGGTGAGCCGGGTCGCCGCCTGTTACGCGGAGGGCCCCGAGACCCCCAAGTCGCAGGTGTGCAAGGACCTCGTCGCCGACTCCGGCACCCAGCCGCTGTACGACTGGAACGAGGTCAACATCGCCAACGCCGACGGGCAGCACCAGGCGCTCATCCCGGACGGCAAGCTCTGCTCGGCGAACCGCGCGAAGTACCGCGCCCTCGACTGGGCCCGCACCGACTGGCCCTCGACGGCGGTCGCGGCGGGCTCCTTCGACTTCCGGGTCCGGGTGACGGCACCCCACTCCGGGACGATGACGGTCTACATCACCAAGCAGGGCTTCGACCCCACCCAGCCGCTGAAGTGGTCGGACCTGGACGCGACGCCGGTGGCCACGTACGCCACGACGCGGACGTCGGCGGACGGCTACTACCACTTCACCGGGCAGCTGCCGGCCCGGACCGGACGCCACATCGTGTACAAGGTCTGGCAGCGCAGCGACAGCCCGGAGGCCTTCTACAGCTGCTCGGACGTCACCTTCGGCGGCGGGGCGACGGCGGCCGTGGCGCCGACCGAGTCGAAGATCGCGGCCGGGGCCGAGCGCTCGACGGTGAGTCACGCGGGCCACGGCGGTGACGAGCGGCCCCCGGCCTTGTCGGCCGACACCGCCGGTGCCGCCGGCTCCCCGCTCCCCCTGGCCCTCACGGGCGCGGGCGCCCTGACCGCGTTCGCGGTGAGCGGCCTGCTCCTGTCGCGCCGCCGCCCGTCCCGGGAGTCCTGACCCGCCCGGGCGGGGATCCCGCCGGGCCGGTCCCGCGGGCCGTGGGCCGTGGGTCGCGGGCCATGCGTCGTGGGCCGTGGGTCGCGGGCCATGCGTCGCGGGCCCGGCCGTGGGTCGGGGTCGCCGCCGGCGAACGGCGGTGGGGCACCCCCCGAGGGAGTGCCCCACCGCCGTCGCGCGCGGGCGGACCGTCAGGCCGCCGCGCTCACCGGCACCTCGGCCGGGGTCAGGGCGATCTCCAGCACCTGACGGACGTCGGTCACCGGGTGGACCTCCAGCTTCTCCAGGATCTCCGCCGGGACGTCGTCCAGGTCGGCCTCGTTCCGCTTGGGGATCACGACCGTCGTCACGCCCGCCCGGTGGGCCGCCAGCAGCTTCTGCTTCAGGCCGCCGATCGGCAGGACCCGCCCGGTCAGCGACACCTCACCGGTCATCGCCACGTCCGTGCGCACCAGCCGGCCGGAGAGCAGCGAGGCCAGCGCGGTCGTCATCGTGATGCCCGCGCTCGGTCCGTCCTTCGGGACCGCGCCCGCCGGGAAGTGGATGTGCACGCCCCGGTCCTTCAGGCCGGTCACGGGCAGCTCCAGTTCCGCGCCGTGGGAGCGGAGGAAGGAGAGCGCGATCTGCGCGGACTCCTTCATCACGTCGCCCAGCTGGCCGGTCAGGGTCAGGCCCGCCGCGCCGGTCTCGGGGTCGGCCAGCGACGCCTCGACGAACAGGACGTCGCCGCCCGCACCCGTCACGGCCAGCCCGGTGGCCACACCCGGCACGGACGTGCGGCGCTCGGCCGGGTCCTGCGCCGACTCCGGCACGTGGTGGGGCCGCCCGATCAGCGTGCGCAGGTCGTCCGGCGCGATGCTGAAGGGCAGTTCCCGGTCGCCGAGTTCGTGCTGCGCCGCGACCTTCCGCAGCAGCCGCGCGATCGCCCGCTCCAGGGTGCGGACGCCCGCCTCACGGGTGTACTCGCCGGCCAGGCTGCGCAGGGCGGCGTCCTCCAGGACGACCTCGCCGGGCTCCAGTCCCGCACGCTCAAGCTGCCGGGGCAGCAGGTGGTCACGGGCGATGACGACCTTCTCGTCCTCCGTGTACCCGTCGAGCCGCACCAGTTCCATGCGGTCGAGCAGCGCCTCCGGGATGGCCTCCAGAACGTTCGCCGTCGCCAGGAAGACGACGTCGGAGAGGTCGAGTTCGACCTCCAGGTAGTGGTCGCGGAAGGTGTGGTTCTGGGCCGGGTCCAGGACTTCGAGGAGGGCCGCGGCCGGGTCGCCGCGGAAGTCCGAGCCGACCTTGTCGATCTCGTCCAGCAGGACCACCGGGTTCATCGACCCGGCCTCCTTGATCGCCCGGACGATCCGGCCCGCCTGCGCGCCCACGTAGGTGCGCCGGTGCCCGCGGATCTCGGCCTCGTCCCGTACGCCGCCGAGTGCGACGCGGACGAAGGACCGGCCCATCGCGTGGGCGACGGACTCGCCGAGCGACGTCTTTCCCACTCCGGGCGGCCCGACGAGGGCGAGCACGGCGCCGCCGCGCCGGCCGCCGACCACACCGAGGCCGCGCTCGGAGCGCCGCTTGCGTACCGCGAGGTACTCGGTGATCCGCTCCTTCACGTCCTCCAGGCCCGCGTGCTCGGCGTCGAGGACGGCCTTGGCGCCCTGGATGTCGTACCGGTCCTCGGTCCGCTCGTTCCACGGCAGTTCGAGGACGGTGTCGAGCCAGGTGCGGATCCAGGAGCCCTCCGGGGACTGGTCGCTGGACCGCTCCAGCTTCTCGACCTCCTTGAGGGCGGCCTCCCGGACCTTCTCGGGCAGGTCGGCCGCCTCCACGCGGGCACGGTAGTCGTCGGACTCGTCGCCCTCGCTCTCGCCGTTGAGCTCGCGCAGCTCCTTGCGTACGGCGTCGAGCTGGCGGCGCAGCAGGAACTCGCGCTGCTGCTTGTCGACGCCCTCCTGGACGTCCTTGGCGATGGTCTCGGCGACGTCCTGCTCGGCCAGGTGCTCGCGCAGCTGGGCGGTGGCGAGCTTGAGCCGGGCGACCGGGTCGGCCGTCTCCAGCAGTTCCACCTTCTGCTCGACGGAGAGGAAGGGCGAGTAGCCGGAGTTGTCGGCGAGCGCCGAGACGCCGTCGATCTGCTGCACGCGGTCCACGACCTGCCACGCGCCGCGCTTCTTGAGCCAGCTGGTGGCCAGCGCCTTGTACTCCTTGACCAGATCGGTCACGGCGCCGGGCAGCGGGTCGGGCAGGACCTCCTCGACGACGGCGCCCTCGACCCACAGGGCCGCGCCGGGGCCGGTCGTCCCCGCGCCGATCCTGACGCGGCCGCGGCCGCGGATCAGCGCGCCGGGGTCGCCGTCGGACAGCCTTCCGACCTGCTCGACGGTGCCGAGGACGCCGGTCCCCGCGTAGGTGCCGTCGACACGGGGCACCAGGAGGACCCTGGGCTTGCCGCTGCCGGAGCGCGCGGCGGCCTGGGCGGCCTCCACCGCGGCGCGGACGTCGTTGTCGGACAGGTCGAGCGGAACCACCATGCCGGGCAGCACGACTTCGTCGTCGAGCGGCAGCACAGGCAGTGTCAGCGTCGAGTACTCCGTGGACTCAGGAGCCATGATCTCCCCTTCGGCAGTCAAGTTGAGCTATGTCGACTCAATGCAGGGGGGCCCGCGAATGTTCCCCAGGCCGCGTTCGCTCTGAGCGATCACTCCCCCGCTCGCCGTGAACAGCGGATGTAATGACTGGATGGATATGGGAGCTATTACATCCGCATGGGTGGCCGGCTGGACCGTCTCCCGCGGCACACCCCCCGCCGTCGCGCGGCCGTGGGGCTACCGGATCGACGTGGGCCTGCCGAAGCACGTCCTGCGCCACGTGCTGCCGGCGCCCGACGCCTCCTCGGTGGGCCGGCTGTGCGCGGAGATCACCGAGCCGTACACCTGGCTGAAGGTCATGGCGGCGCCGGAGGACGTCGCCGGATGGATCACACCGGGATGGACCGTGCCCGACGATCCGGGCTTCATGATGTGCAAGCGGCTGCACCCCGCCGGGCCGGAGAGCCGGCCGCCCGTCCCGGACGGGTACACGCGGACGACGGAGACCCGGGACGGTGTGGTCCGGGTCAGGATCCTCGCCCCGGACGGCACCCTGGCCGCGCGCGGCCAGATCGCCCCCACGGGGGAGACGGCGGTCGCCGACCAGATCGAGACCGACCCCCGCCACCGCCGCCGCGGCCTCGGCGCCCAGGTCATGCACACGTTGGAGGCGGCCGCCGCCCGGGCCGGCGCGGTGACGGGTGTCCTGTCGGCGACGACGGACGGGCTGGGGCTGTACACGTCGCTGGGCTGGCGGTACGAGGGGCCCCTGACCGGGATCGTCCGCGACTGACACGGCGGCCGCGAGCGACGGGAGCCGACCCGCGCCCGGCCCCGGCGGGGCGGGCCGGCCGACCACGGCGTGCCGCGCCCTGGTCAAGCGGAACCGGGGCGGGCATGATCGGCTGCATGGCGACCGGGAGCACGAGGGGCAGGCGGTACACGGCAGGCCGGTGGGCCGCGACCGCGGTACTGGTGACACTGACGGCACTCGCCGGCTGCGGGCCGGACACGCCGCCGGCCCCGTCCGCCCCGACGCCCGGTACGAGCACCGCGCCGCCGCCGACCTCGCCCCCGTCGCCCTCACCGGACGGCACCTCGAAGAACAGCGAGGAGCCCGCGCCCCAGGAGGTGCTGGTCGAGCTGAACGTCACCGGCGGCTTCGCCGGCGTGCAGAACCAGCTGATCGTGCGCTACGACGGCTCGTACACGACCCGTTCCGGCACCAAGCCGCCGCGCACCGGGCGGATGGAACCGGCCGAGGTCGGCGAGCTGCGCGCCGCCCTGGAGGACCCCGCCTTCGCCGCGGTGCCCGCCCGGCCGACCGGCGCGCCGGTGCACGACGGCTTCCAGTACGTCGTCACGTACCGGTACCGGGTCGTCGTCGCCACCGACGGAGACCGGCCGCCCGCCCTGCGGCGGGTGTTCTCGGCACTGCCGGGCGGCGGGCCGCCGACCGCCCCCTGACCCGGGCGGGAACCGGCGGAGCCGCCGCGAACTGCACCGGATCGAGTGGTACGTGACGCGCCGGGGCCCCGCGTCCGTGGCGTCACCTCCCCGCCCCCGACCGCGGCGCCGGGCCCGCCACGTACGGCTCCGGCGCCCCTCGGGGCCGTTCCGCGCCACCGCCCGCCGCGACGGGCGCCCGGAAAGGTGGTTGTCCCGGCCGTCCCCGCCCGGCGAGGATGGCCGGACGTCGTCCCGCCGAGCCGAGACCGGAGTGAACGCCACCATGCCGACCCCCGTCACACTCGACCGCCGCGAAGGCCCCTACGGGGAGGTGGTCCTGCGCCGCCGCGACGACCACTACGAGATCATCGCCAACGGCACGTTCCTGATGGACACCTCCGACGGCCGCTCCGAGCGACTGCTGGTCGACGCCGCGATGGACGCCCTCGGCGGGCGCCCGGGGGCCTCCGTGCTGATCGGCGGTCTGGGCGTCGGCTTCTCCCTCGCGCACGCGGCCGCCGACCCGCGCTGGGGCCGGATCGTGGTGGTCGAGCGGGAGCAGGCCATCATCGACTGGCACCGCGAGGGCCCCTTGGCCGCCCTGTCCGGCGAGGCGCTGGGCGATCCGCGCAGCGTGATCCTGCACACGGATCTCGTGGAGTACCTCTGGACCTCCCCCGACAGCTACGACGCACTCTGTCTGGACATCGACAACGGACCGGACTGGACCGTCACCGAGGACAACGAACACCTCTACTCCGCCTCGGGGTTGGCGGCCTGCGCGGCCCGGCTGAACCCCGGTGGAATCCTCGCCGTGTGGTCCGCCCGACCGTCGGCCGATTTCGAGGAGTCCTTGCGGAATGCCGGATTCAACGGGGTACGGACGGAAGAGATCCCCGTTGCCCGGGGCGTCCCGGACGTGGTGCACCTCGCCGTACGTCCTGCGTAGCCGGGACGCTCCCGCTGCCTCTAGGCTGCTGGCCGACCATCAGCGAGCGAGGCGGGGCAATGGAGCAGACACACACCACTCAACACGGTGCGGCGGCCACTCCGGGCGCTCAGCGGCGGGTACTGGTCGTCGAGGACGACACGACGATCGTCGAAGCGATCTCCGCCCGGCTGCGGGCGGAGGG
Organism: Streptomyces sp. JL2001; assembly: GCF_050917515.1. Lineage (NCBI taxonomy): Bacteria > Bacillati > Actinomycetota > Actinomycetes > Kitasatosporales > Streptomycetaceae > Streptomyces > Streptomyces sp. JL2001. Next base: position 2,687,736 of record NZ_CP169421.1, read on the forward strand.
CTTCCTCGTGCAGACGGCGACCGACGGCCCGGCCGCGGTCGACGCGGCCGAGGCATGGCAGCCGGACCTGATGCTGCTCGACGTGATGCTGCCGGGCTTCGACGGCCTGGAGGTCTGCCGCCGGGTCCAGGCCCAGCGGCCGGTGCCGGTGCTGATGCTCACGGCGCGCGACGACGAGACGGACATGCTGGTCGGCCTCGGCGTCGGCGCCGACGACTACATGACGAAGCCGTTCTCCATGCGCGAGCTCGCGGCGCGGGTGCACGTGCTGCTGCGCCGGGTGGAGCGGGCCGCGCTGGCGGCCGTCACCCCGCGGAGCGGGATCCTGCGCCTGGGCGAGCTGGAGATCGACCACGCGCAGCGCCGGGTCCGGGTCCGGGGCGAGGACGTGCACCTGACCCCGACAGAGTTCGACCTGCTGGTCTGCCTGGCGAACACCCCGCGCGCGGTCCTCTCCCGCGAGCAGCTGCTCGCCGAGGTGTGGGACTGGGCGGACGCCTCCGGCACCCGGACCGTGGACAGCCACATCAAGGCGCTGCGCCGGAAGATCGGGGCCGAGCGCATCCGCACCGTGCACGGCGTCGGCTACGCGCTGGAGACCCCCGCGCCATGAGCCGGCGGGGGCCGCGCACCGGGCGCGGGGGCGCGGACGGGACCGAACGGTCCGGCGGCCGGCGGATCACGATCTCGATCATGACGAAGCTGGGCGCCCTGGTCGTCGGGGCCGTCCTGCTGACCACGGGTCTCGCGCTGGTGGCGATCCGGACCTCCACGGAGTTCCGCTACATCACGATCTTCGCGATGATCGCGACCCTGCTGATCACCCAGTTCGTGGCCCAGTCGCTGACGGCGCCGCTGGACGAGATGAACACGGTGGCGGGGTCGATCTCCCGCGGCGACTTCAGCCGGCGGGTGCGCGGCGCGGACCGCCGCGACGAGCTGGGCGACCTCGCCTCGACGATCAACCGCATGGCGGACGACCTGGAGGCCGTCGAGCGGCACCGCAAGGAGCTGGTCGCCAACGTCTCGCACGAGCTGCGCACCCCCATCGCCGCGCTCCGGGCGGTCCTGGAGAACGTCGTGGACGGGGTCTCCGAGGCCGACCCCGAGACCATGCGGACGGCCCTGAAGCAGACCGAGCGGCTCGGCAGGCTCGTGGAGACGCTGCTCGACCTGTCACGTCTCGACAACGGTGTCGTCTCGCTGAAAGTACGGCGCCTGGAGGTCTGGCCGTACCTGTCCGGGGTGCTCCGGGAGGCCAACCTGGCGGCGTCTCAGCGCGGCCTGTCCTCCAGCTCCGGCCTGCACAACCGCACGGACGTCCATCTGCACCTCGACGTGTCGCCGCCCGAGCTGACCGCGCACGCGGACGCGGAGCGGCTGCACCAGGTGGTGGCGAACCTGATCGACAACGCGGTGAAGCACTCGCCGCCGCACGGCCGGGTGACCGTGCACGCCCGGCGCGGGCCCTGGCCGGACTCCCTGGAGCTGGAGGTCGAGGACGAGGGTCCCGGCATCCCCGAGGCGCTGCGGCACACCGTCTTCGAGCGGTTCAACCGCGGATCGGCGGGGGGCCAGCCGGTCCCGGGCAGCGACGGCGGCACCGGGCTCGGCCTGGCGATCGCCCGCTGGGCGGTGGATCTGCACGGCGGAACCATCGGAGTGGCCGAATCGTCACGCGGCTGCCGCATCCAGATCACTCTTCCGGGCAGCGTTCCGGCGCGGGATTGACGTAGGGTTCGAACCGGAAGCACACGTTCTGCGTGTACCTGTACAGGACACGGCCAGGACGTGATCAGGGATGCGGGCCGAACGGGGCCGCAGCCGCCACCTCGCGTACCCGCGAGAGGGCAGAACCACGCTTGTTTCCCGCCAATCCATGCCCCGAAACACCCCGTCAAGTGTGACTTGCGCGACGTTGGAGTGCCCGGCCTGCACCTCTCGGCCAGGGAGGCGTAGCCTTTATTTCCGCTGTCCATCACCTTGTGAAGCGGAAGAGGGCGGTTACCGCCGTGTCGTCTCAGTCCCCCAGTAACTCGAGCATCTCCACCGACCAAGACGGGCGGGGTCAGAACCCCGCGACCGCCTTCGGCGCCAATGAGTGGCTCGTCGACGAGATCTACCAGCAGTACCTCCAGGACCCGAATTCGGTCGATCGTGCCTGGTGGGACTTCTTCGCCGACTACAAGCCCGGCTCCTCGGACACTCCCGCCGCCGCGGGGGCGGCCGGAGCCGCGCCGACCCCCACGACCACTCCGAGCGCGCCCGCCGCTCCGCAGGCGGGCACCGCACAGGCCGCGCCTGCCGCGGCCCCCGCGCAGCCCGCCGCCGCTCCGGCGCCGGTGAAGGCCGCCCCGGCCCCGGCGCCCGCCGCCAAGGCCGCCGCGCCTGCCGCGCCCGCCGCCAAGGCCCAGGCCGCCCCGGCCACCGAGGCGCCCGCCGGTCCCGAGCTGATCACGCTGCGCGGCCCCGCCGCCGCCGTCGCGAAGAACATGAACGCCTCGCTGGAAGTGCCGACGGCCACGTCCGTCCGCGCCGTCCCGGTGAAGCTGCTCTTCGACAACCGCATCGTGATCAACAACCACCTGAAGCGCGCCCGGGGCGGGAAGATCTCCTTCACGCACCTGATCGGCTACGCGATGGTGCAGGCGATCAAGGCCATGCCCTCGATGAACCACTCCTTCGCGGAGAAGGACGGCAAGCCGACCCTGGTCAAGCCGGAGCACGTGAACTTCGGCCTCGCGATCGACCTGGTGAAGCCGAACGGCGACCGCCAGCTCGTCGTGGCGGGCATCAAGAAGGCCGAGACCCTGAACTTCTTCGAGTTCTGGCAGGCCTACGAGGACATCGTCAAGCGCGCCCGCGTGGGCAAGCTCACGATGGAGGACTTCACCGGCGTCACGGTCTCGCTGACCAACCCCGGCGGCCTCGGCACCGTCCACTCCGTGCCGCGTCTGATGCCCGGACAGTCCGTGATCATGGGCGTCGGCTCGATGGACTACCCGGCCGAGTTCCAGGGCACCTCCCAGGACACCCTGAACAAGCTGGGCATCTCGAAGGTCATGACCCTGACCTCGACGTACGACCACCGCGTCATCCAGGGCGCCGCCTCCGGCGAGTTCCTGCGCATCGTCGCGAACCTCCTCCTCGGCGAGGACGGCTTCTACGACGAGATCTTCAAGGCCCTGCGCATCCCCTACGAGCCGGTCCGCTGGCTCAAGGACATCGACGCCTCGCACGACGACGACGTCACCAAGGCCGCCCGCGTCTTCGAGCTGATCCACTCCTACCGGGTCCGCGGCCACGTCATGGCCGACACCGACCCGCTGGAGTACCGCCAGCGCAAGCACCCCGACCTGGACATCACCGAGCACGGCCTCACCCTGTGGGACCTGGAGCGCGAGTTCGCCGTCGGCGGCTTCGCCGGCAAGTCGATGATGAAGCTGCGCGACATCCTCGGCGTCCTGCGCGACTCGTACTGCCGCACCACCGGCGTCGAGTTCATGCACATCCAGGACCCGAAGCAGCGCAAGTGGATCCAGGACCGCGTCGAGCGCTCGCACTCCAAGCCGGAGCGCGAGGAGCAGCTGCGGATCCTGCGCCGCCTGAACGCGGCCGAGGCCTTCGAGACCTTCCTGCAGACCAAGTACGTCGGCCAGAAGCGCTTCTCGCTGGAGGGCGGCGAGTCCGTCATCCCGCTGCTCGACGCGGTCATCGACTCCGCCGCCGAGTCCCGCCTGGACGAGGTCGTCATCGGCATGGCCCACCGCGGCCGCCTGAACGTCCTCGCCAACATCGTCGGCAAGTCGTACGCGCAGATCTTCCGCGAGTTCGAGGGCAACCTCGACCCGAAGTCGATGCACGGCTCCGGCGACGTCAAGTACCACCTGGGCGCCTCGGGCACCTTCACCGGCCTGGACGGCGAGCAGATCAAGGTCTCGCTCACCGCCAACCCCTCGCACCTGGAGGCGGTCGACCCGGTCCTGGAGGGTGTCGTCCGCGCCAAGCAGGACGTCATCAACAAGGGCGGCACGGACTTCACCGTCCTGCCCGTCGCCCTGCACGGTGACGCGGCCTTCGCCGGCCAGGGTGTCGTCGCCGAGACGCTGAACATGTCGCAGCTGCGCGGCTACCGCACCGGCGGCACGGTCCACATCGTCATCAACAACCAGGTCGGCTTCACCGCCGCCCCGGAGTCCTCGCGTTCCTCGATGTACGCGACCGACGTGGCCCGCATGATCGAGGCGCCGATCTTCCACGTGAACGGCGACGACCCGGAGGCCGTGGTCCGCGTCGCGCGGCTCGCCTTCGAGTTCCGCCAGACGTTCAACAAGGACGTCGTGATCGACCTCATCTGCTACCGCCGCCGCGGTCACAACGAGGGCGACAACCCGCAGTTCACCAACCCGCAGATGTACAACCTGATCGACAAGAAGCGTTCGGTGCGCAAGCTGTACACCGAGTCGCTCATCGGTCGCGGCGACATCACCCTCGAAGAGGCGGAGCAGGCGCTCCAGGACTTCCAGGGCCAGCTGGAGAAGGTCTTCGCGGAGGTCCGCGAGGCCACCTCCGCCCCCGCCCCGGCGCACGTCCCGGACCCGCAGCCCGAGTTCCCGGTCGCGGTGACCACCGCGGTCTCCCAGGAGGTCGTGAAGCGGATCGCCGAGTCGCAGGTCAACATCCCGGAGCGGATCACGGTCCACCCGCGCCTGATGCCGCAGATGCAGCGTCGCGCGGCCTCCATCGACGACGGCACCATCGACTGGGGCTTCGGCGAGACGCTCGCCATCGGCTCCCTGCTGATGGAGGGCACCCCCGTCCGGCTGTCCGGCCAGGACTCGCGCCGCGGCACCTTCGGCCAGCGCCACGCGGTCCTGGTGGACCAGGAGACCGGCGAGGACTACACCCCGCTGCTCTACCTCGCCGAGGACCAGGCCCACTACAACGTCTACGACTCGCTGCTCAGCGAGTACGCGGCGATGGGCTTCGAGTACGGCTACTCGCTGGCCCGCCCGGACTCCCTCGTGGTCTGGGAGGCCCAGTTCGGTGACTTCGTCAACGGCGCGCAGACCGTCGTGGACGAGTTCATCTCCTCGGCCGAGCAGAAGTGGGGCCAGACCTCCGGCGTCACGCTGCTCCTGCCGCACGGCTACGAAGGCCAGGGCCCGGACCACTCGTCCGCCCGCCCGGAGCGCTTCCTGCAGATGTGCGCCCAGGACAACATGACGGTCGCCATGCCGACGCTGCCGTCGAACTACTTCCACCTCCTGCGCTGGCAGGTGCACAACCCGCACCACAAGCCGCTCATCGTCTTCACCCCGAAGTCGATGCTGCGCCTGAAGGCCGCGGCCTCGAAGGTGGAGGAGTTCACCACCGGCGGCTTCCGTCCGGTGATCGGCGACGACACGGTGAACGCGGCCGACGTCCGCAAGGTCGTCTTCTGCTCCGGCAAGGTCTACTACGACCTGGAGGCCGAGCGTCAGAAGCGCGGTGTCACGGACACGGCGATCATCCGGCTGGAGCGCCTGTACCCGCTGCCGGGTGCCGAGCTCCAGGCCGAGATCGCCAAGTACCCGAACGCCGAGAAGTACCTGTGGGCGCAGGAGGAGCCGGCGAACCAGGGTGCCTGGCCGTTCATCGCCCTCAACCTGATCGACCACCTGGACCTGGCGGTCGGCGCCGACATCCCGCACGGCGAGCGCCTGCGCCGGATCTCGCGTCCGCACTCCTCGTCCCCGGCGGTCGGTTCGGCCAAGCGTCACCAGGCCGAGCAGCAGCAGCTGGTCAACGAGGTCTTCGAGGCCTGATCGGCGGCATCCGCACGAACGGAGGCCCGGCACCCCGCGAGGGGTGCCGGGCCTCCGGCGTACCGCGGTGACCTCAGCCGAGGTTGGCCTCGAAGTCCCAGTAGGGACGGTTGCGCTGGCGGGCCGAGAGCGTGTGCGGGTGCTGCGCGCCCAGGGTCCGGGTCAGGGTGAGGAGCGCGTCCTCCTCGATCTTGCCCGCCTCCTCGACCTCGCGCAGGCCGCGGAGGTCGGTGGCGAGCGCGACCTGGCAGGAGAGGGTCAGGGGGTGCTCGTTCCCCAGGGCGTGCCGGGCCCGCCGGAGGGTGTCCCGGCTGAGTTCGGCGGCGTCGGACACCCGCCCGTTGAAGTTCCGGGCGGCGGTGGCGTTGAGGGCGCAGCCCAGGACCCAGGGGTGGTCCGGTCCCAGGGAGGCGGTCAGTCCGGCGAGCGCGCCCTCCAGCATGGCCATGGCGTCGGCGCGTTCGCCGGAGGCCTGCATGACGAGGGCGACGTTGGCGAGCACGCCGGCGGCGACGGGGTGGGCCGGGCCGAGGAGCGCGCGGTAGCCCGCCTCGGCCTCGGCGCTCAGCTCGCGCGCGTGGGCGAGGTCGCCGTGCTCCCGTGAGTAGTTGGCGTAGTTGTTGATGGCGGACAGGGTCACGTAGTGACCGCGGCCGTGCACCTGCTCCAGCTGTTCGAGCAGGCTCGCCATGGTGGCGCCGAGGTCCTGCTGGAAGCCGCCCTCGCGGCGGCGGCACAGGGCCAGCTGCGAGCGGGCGTAGAGGGTCTGGAGGTGCTGGGTGCCGAGGACCTGGACGTGGACCCGGACGTTGGCCTCCTGGCGGGCCAGGGCCTCGCGGTAGTGGCCGAGGAGGCGGAGGTCCTGGGCGACGGCGTTGCTGGAGTTGAGGCTGTGGGCGTGGCGGGCGCGCAGCAGGCTCTCGCTGCGGGCCAGCGACTCGACGTCGGTGTCGTACGCCTCCTGGTAGCGGCCGAGCATCCGCAGCACGACGCCCAGGTTGTGGCGGGCGACGAGGGTGAGGAACTCGGTGTCGCCGAGGAGTCGTTGCGACTCGGTGAGGCACTCGCGCTGGATGCGTTCCGACTCCCGGTACTGCCCGAGGAAGCGCAGGTCGCTGGCGATGTTGACGGCGGAGCGCAGAGAGCCCAGCGCGTCGCGGTCGGTGGCCGCGTCGAGCTTTTCCCGCAGTGCCAGGTCGAGTTCGTAGGCGCTCCGGAAGCGTCCGAAGGAGCGCAGGATGTTGCCCTCCTGCGTGGTGAGGTCCAGCATGGGCGGGTCGAGCGGGTCCATGAAGGTGGACCAGCTCTCCCTGATCTTCTCGGCGAGGCGGACGCCGGCCCGGAACTCCGCGCTGCGGAAGCAGTAGTGCAGACAGTTGAGCACGGCGGTCTGGACGCGTGGGTTCCGGCTGCTGAGCGCCCCGGAGGGTTCCAGGTGGGGCAGGAGTTCGGCGTACCGGGGCCACTGCCGGCTGTCCATGGGGTTGCCGGGGTCGGCCTCGGCGAGCAGGGCGCGGACGGCTTGGCGGTGGGAGTCGCGGTGCTCGCCGTCGGTGAGCCGGGCCACGATGTCGTGGACGAGCCGGTGCATGTGCACGGACTCCTGGTGCGGTCCCATGTCGACGCTGTTGGCGGGGCCGCGGGACTCCCGGGTGAGCACCGAGTAGTTGACCAGGGTGTCCAGGGCCCGCGTCCAGGCCGGCAGGTCGGCGGCCATCCACCGCAGGTCCTCGGGCAGTTCGGCCTGCGGGTACGCCCGGACGATGCCGAGCGGGATCCGGCCGGGGGCGAAGGAGGCGCACAGGCTGAGGACGTCGATGGCCTGCGGCTGGGAGCGTCGGAGCCGGTTGATCAGTATCGACCAGGAGGTGAGGGAGGCGTTGGGGAAGCCGTCACCGGCCGAGGGCTCGTCCACGGTGGACAGGCGTCCGTCGCGGACCATGCGCAGGTACTCGGGCACCTCCATGCCGGACTCGCCGAGCCAGGAGGCGGCCTGGACCAGCGGCAGCGGGACGTCGCCGAACTCCGCGGCGACCTCGTCCGCCTGGGGCGCGGTGATGTGCGGGGCCCGGCGCATCAGGTAGCCGGTGGACTCGGCGCGGTCGAAGCTGGGGACCTCGACGACGTCGGTGTAGTCGCCCCAGCCGCGGTTGCGGGAGGTGATCAGCACGTGTCCGGGGCCGTGCGGCAGCATCACCTGGGCGCCGTCGGTGTCGTCCCAGCCGTCGAAGATGACGAGCCAGCGGGAGTGCGGGTCGCCCCGGCGCAGTGCCTCGCGGACGGCCCGGATGCGTTCGCCGGGCTCGTTGCCGCTGGGCAGGCGCAGTTCGGCGGCGAGTTCGCCGAACCGGTCGCGCTGGACGTTGCGGTCGTCGGAGTTGACCCACCAGATCACGTCGTAGTCGGGGCTGAAGCGGTGCGCGTACTCGGCGGCGATCTGGGTCTTGCCGATGCCGGACATGCCGAGCAGGGTGCAGGCAGCGTTGCCGCGTTCGGCGTCCATGAGCCGTTCCTGGAGGACGGTCAGGAGGTCGTCGCGGCCGGTGAAGCGGGGGTTGCGGCGGGGGACCTCGCCCCAGACGTCGGGCGGGGTGTCGGGGTAGCGGAGCAGCGCGCCGGGGGGCAGCCGGCGTGCCGCCGAGCGGCGGGGTTCGATGCCGAGCCGGCTGAACAGCCGTGCTTCGGCCTCCTCCTCGCCGACGCCCCAGAGGCTGACCGGTTCGAGGACGGCGGTGGCCGGGAGCAGCGGCCGGTTGGTGAGGTTGACCGCCGCGAAGCGGTCGGCGTGGGCGGCGACGAAGCCGCGCAGCACGTCGTTCCACTCGCCGGCCGGGCGCGGTCCCAGTTCGAAGAACCAGTCGTTGAGGACGAGGAGCACCTGGCCGCGGGCGAGCAGCAGGTCGTCGAGCGAGTCCTCCAGGGCCACCTCGCGCGGCGGGTCCCAGCGCTGGAGCGTGGCGCGTACGCCCTGCGCTTCGAGCCGCTGGTTGATCCAGGCCGCCCACGGCCGGTGGTAGCCGGGAAAGACCACGAGGACGTGGTCGGGTGCCGCCCTGCCGCCGTGTTCCACCGCTCCCCCGCCCGACCGCTGTTCCGCCATCTGTCACGTCTCCCGTCCCACTCGCGCGCAACGCAGTGTAATACAGGCTATACGCAGTGTGACCACGCCCGGTGAGGGGGCCGCCCGCCGAGGCTCGCGTGGTGCCCGGCCATGCCGACCGCGAACTCCCGCCCCTCCATGGTCAGTTCATCGGATTGAACCAGGATCGCCAGTGCTTCGCCCACCTGATCGTGGATGTCGTCGAACTGCTGCCCGGCATACCGGCGCCAGGACCCGGGGGCCTGCGGGGAGGCGGCGGCGCGCCGCCACAGGTCGGCCAGGGCCAGGTGCGCGTAGGCGCCCTGGAACACCCCGGCGACCGGCCGCGGGTCGGGGCGCCAGCCGACCCGGTGCAGGGCGGTCCGCCCGGACGCGTACAGCGGGAAGAGTTCGTGCAGGGTGGCGAGCTTGCTGTGGTGGATCTCGTGCACGAGCGTCTCGGCCAGGTCCGGCGCCCCGGCCGCCGGGGACGTGAGGACCGCGCCGGGGGCGGCGCTCATGGTGGCGCCGACGGACCGCGGGCCGGTCGGTTCGAGCGGCACGAGGGCGCGGACGCCCCGGCTGATCTCGGCCGCCCGGTCCGCGTCGACGCGCGCCAGCAGGTCCTGGGCCGCCCGCCAGTGCGCCGCCCAGCCGGACCGGTCCGTCGCGGCGTGGTCGGTCGCGGTACGGACCGGGTCGCCGAAACCGCCGGGCGGCACCCGGTAGGGGTCCAGGTCGTCGAGCCGGGCGGTGGAGCCCGGCAGTACGGGCAGCCCGGCCCAGTCGGGGCCCCGGCCGACGAGGGTGCCGCCGCCGCGGTCGGTGAGCAGCAGGACGGTGGGGGCGGCGTACGGGGCGCTCTCGTCGTACAGCCGGACGACCCGGGAACGGGCCCGGATCCGGACGGGACCCGGGCCGCGCAGCCGCAGGCGCCCCACACCCGGCAGCGAGAGCAGGCCGTCGGGCGCCTCGACGGCCAGGTCGAGCGGGCGGCCCGCCCGCAGCGCGGCGGTGACGGCCAGGCTCTCCAGCCGGCCGAGGTGGCGGTCGAGGGACGGGCCCGTCCGCCCGGTGAGCGCGACGGCCAGCCACAGCCCGGTCGTCGGGTAGTCCAGGACGTCCCGGACGACCCCGGGACAGCGCCGCTCGACCTGTTCGAGCAACCGCCAGGAGGTCTCGAAGCGGCTAAACACGCCGGGGTCGACGGCGTCGCGCTCGCTGCGGGCCCGGACCAGCAGGGCCTTGAGGAGCACCAGGCGCCGGGTGTGCAGGGCGGAGCGCAGCAGGGCTGCCCCGGCCGGCGCGGGCCGGGTGCTGGCCAGAGCGGTGAGCGCCGCGGCGGACGGCGGCACGGAGCTCATCCCCGCCTCCTCACGGCGGCCGGCGGCCGTCGCCGAGATCTGACCGGAAACCGCCGGTCGGTACGGGGCCGCCGGTCAGTGGTGGGTGCCCCCCGCCCCCTCGGCCCAGAACTCGACGAGGTCGCCGCACCGGAGCAGCACGAGCTCGACGGCGGCTTCGAGATCCGGATCCTCCGTGCGGCGCAAGGTCCGCAGGTCGACGGCCGTGAGATCGGGAAGGTGCGGAGATCCACCGGCGTCCCGGTCGACACCGGTCGCCCACTCCGTGTGCTGCAACACCCTCGGCTCCTCCTCACCGACCCTTGTCCCCCACGGTCGTAGCGGCGCAGCGGTTCTTCCCGACGCCAGGAAGTCAGAAACCCGTTCGACTCAACTGCGCCCATTCACGCCCCCGTTATCCGGCCGTTCCCCTGCCGCCTATCCGGTGGTCCCGCTCCAGGTCCACCACGGCGGCGTGATCCGGCGACGGGCGTCGCCGGAGAGCTGTGCCTGGTAAGTCCCCTGCTGTGCCGTCACCTCCGCGAGCTGTGTCCGGGTCCGCTCCACGTCGTTCCAGTCCACCTCCACCAGCGCGGACACCAGCCGCTGCCACTGGTCGGCTGCGGCCCGCAACACGGCCCCCGCCCGCGCCGTCCGGCCCATGAGCCGCAGGACCGCACCCTGGGCGTGCAGCGCGCGGGCCCCGGTGACCGAGCCCGGGGTGTCGCCGTGGGCGGACCGGGAGTCCTCCCAGGAGCGCTGGTACGCCGTGAGCGCGTCGCCGAGCACGCCGTCCCGCGCCACTTCGCTCAACTCCATTCTCACCCGCCCCAGTTGCAGCCACACCTCGGCGCGCAGCGCGGGGTCGCGGACCGTGCGCACGGCCTGTTCCAGGAGATGGCGGCTCTCGTAGAGATCGGGCAGGAAGCCCGCCCGGTGGAAGCGCAGGGCCAGCACGCTGCCGATCAGGACCAGGGCCCGCGCCCGCTCGGGCGCGTCGGCGGGCAGGCCGGTGAGCGCCTCGCGCAGCACGCCCTCGGCCCGGTCGACGGCCGGCGTGCCGCCGTCCGCCGCGGCCCGCCGCAGCAGCGACTCGCCCCAGGCCATCAGGAGCCGGCCGCGCTGCGCGCTGTCCGCGGGGGCCAGCAGCGCGGCCGCCTCGTACGCCGCGTCGGTGGCCGGCCCGTCGCCGGCGGTGTCGTGGAGCCGGGCCCGGGCCGTGGTCCACCGCAGCCGCAGCGCGACCCTTTCGTCGAGCAGCGATCCGGCCCGGTCCAGCACGGGGGCGATCGCGTCCGGCTCGCGTCCGGCGAGGCCCATGGCGTCGGCCAGGTCGAGCAGCGCGGGGCCGGTCTCCCGCAACGCGAGGGCCGCGGTCAGCGCGGCGACCGCGCCGGGTCCGTCGCCGCGCGCCAGCTGCAGCCGGCCGCGGCGCAGATGCAGGGTGTGGTGGTGGCTCTCGGGCCAGTCGCGCGGGTCCCCGGCGAGCGCCGCGAGCGCGGCGTCCAGGTGCGCGGTGTCACCGGTGTCGCGCCACAGGGCGTGCCGGACGACGGCGAGTTCGAGCCGGGCCTGCGCCCCTTCCTCCTCGTCGGTTCCGGCCAGCCCCGCAGCTCCCTCCAGCACGGTCACGGCCCGCCGCAGCAGTGCGTCACGCCGCTCGGTGCCGCGTACCGCGGCGGTCCCGGCCTCCGCGTACAGCACCCGCCCGAGCACGATCCGGGCGGGGACGTCGTCCTCCGCGAGGGCCGCCTCGGCGCGCTCGCGGGCGGCGGCCAGCAGCGAGGGGTCGGACTGGCTGCGCCACTGGTCGAGCAGCCGGCGGGCCTCCGCCAGCGGCTCGGGGGTGACCAGGTCGGGATGGTAGAAGCGGAGGACCCGCGCGGGGATGCGCGCGAAGAGCTCCGGCTCGGGGCCCACCGGCCCCGTCGGCTCGTCCGTCTCCTCCGTCGGCGCGGCCGTGTCCTCGTCGGCGGCCTGCCCGGCCAGCCGGGCGGCGGCCAGGGCCGGGAAGTTCCGCATGCCCTGGCCGAAGTTGCGCTCGACGTATTCCGAGCAGTGCTTGAGGACGAGGGCGGCGGCGCTGCGGTCCAGGGATCCGAGCAGCTGCTGCTGCACACCCGGCGGGTAGCTGTAGCAGGGGTACGGAGTGGGCCCGGGCAGCTGCCGCAGCAGGCCGCTCAGCAGGACCTCCGCAAGTTCCATGGGGCCGGTGTCGGGGAGCATCGCACGCTGGACGAGCTGCATGACGGGAAGGGTCAGGGGGGCGGCGGCGAGATGGACGGCGAGCCGCAGGGCGCCCGGTGAGGCGCCGGCGCGGAAGACGCGCAGCAGGTCGTCCTCGCGGGGGGCGCGGGCGGGGGTGTCCACGGCGACGACGTTCCCCGTCCGGACGGCGTCGGGACCGATCCGGGCGGCCCAGCCCCGTACGGCTCCGGTGCCCTGGCCGCCGAACAGCCGCGCCCAGGAGGCGAACGCCTCGGGGGTCGGCGTGAGGACGGGCACCGCGCGGGTGTCCTCCGCGACGGGCTCCCAGGGCTCCTCGTCGGGCTGGAAGAGGGTGTGGCCGCCGGGACCCGAAGGGCGTAACAGGGTGCCGGGTTCCACGGTCAGGGCGGTACGCGGCCACAGCCGCGGAGGCAGCGGCTGGACGAGGGCGAGCGGCGAGCTGCGGGGCCACTGGTGGATGAGCCGCTGCGCCGCGCCGCGCCGCCAGAGCGGGCCGACGCAGTCGCTGACGATCAGGGTGAGGCGGCGGCCGGTGGGGTCGTGGAGCTGGTCGCCGGGGCGCAGGCGGGGCCGTCCGTCGGGTCCGGAGGTCGTGGTGACGCGCGGCGGCCCCTCGCCCGTGTCGTACAGCCGGTGCACCTGGACGTCCCGGAAGGCGCCGGACTGCTGGCAGGCCTGGCGCAGTTCCTCGACCATCCGGGTCCAGACGACCATGGCGGGGCCGGTGTCCATGAGGAGCTGGATGTCGGGGCGGCGGCCGGCGGCGGGGCGCAGGACGGGCGTGAGGATGCCGGCGGCGGCGCTGCGCTCGGCGGTCGCCTCCTCGTCGAGGACGCCCTCGCCGGGCCGCACGGGGAACAGCGCGTAGTGCCGGAGCGGGCGGAGCGCCTTCTGCAGCCCGAGGAGGCCGGGCAGGGCGTTGGCGCCGGGTGCGCGGACGGGCAGGGCGGCGCGTCCGCCCGTTCCGCCGCCGGTGGGGCGTGCGCCGCCGCGGGGCATGTGGAGACCGACGGTGTCGGGGCCCGGCCCGGCGAGCCGGGGGGCGGACTCGCCGTCCCGGTCCGGTCCCTCCAGGTCGGGGACGGCCGGTTCTCGTCCCTCCCCCGGTGGTTCGGGCACGGCGGGGTCCACCGGCGGACCCGTGGCCGGGTCCGGCGCGGCGGCGCCCGGCAGCCACTGGGCGAGCCAGACGGCGTCGGCCAGCTCCTCGGCGGTGGGGTGCTGGCCGCCGACCCGGAGTCTGCGCGTGAGTTCTTCCAGATGCATCCGGTGCATCCGGCCATCACCTCGGCTGATCGAGCGGCTGCATGAGCATGTCCGCGATGCGTTCCCTGGTCACCCGCTCGGCGCGGGGGGCGTGCTGGGTCAGGTAGATGGCGTTGAGGAGCTGGTCGGTGGCGATGACCTCGCCGGGCTCGCGGTTCAGGAAGCGGCTGACGAGGGTCTGTTCGCCGGCCGCGGCGTCGGCGCCGAGGTGCGCCTCGATCATGGCGCGGAGCTGCTCCTCGCCCGGCGGCTCCAGTTCGAGCCGGATGCAGCGGCGCAACAGGGCGGCGGGGAAGTCGCGTTCGCCATTGGAGGTGAGCACGATGAAGGGGAAGGTGGAACACCGGATCCGGCCGCCCTGCACCGGGACCTTGCGGCCGTCGTCGGTGAGCACCTCGACCACCGGTTCGCGGTCGGCGAGGCGCTCCAGCTCCGGGATCGCGAACTCGCCCTCCTCCAGGGCGTTCAGCAGGTCGTTGGGCAGGTCGAGGTCGCTCTTGTCGAGCTCGTCGATGAGCAGCACCCGCGGCTGGTCGGAGGGGAGCAGCGCGGTGCCGAGCGGACCGAGGCGGATGTACGAGCCGATGCCGGCGGGGGCGGCGGCGGTCGAGCCGGGGGCGCCGGTCTGGGCGCGCTCCAGCTGGACGTCCTGGAGGCGGCCGATGGCGTCGTAGCGGTAGAGCCCGTCCTGGAGGGTGGAGCGGCTGACGATCGGCCAGCGCAGGACGCGGCCCAGGCCCAGTTCGTGGGCGACGGCGTGGGCGAGGGTGGACTTCCCGGTTCCGGGGTTGCCGGTGACGAGCAGCGGGCGGCGCAGGTAGAGGGCGGCGTTGACGGCGTCGGTCTCGGCGGGGCGGGGGTGGTGGTTCTGGACGAGCCGGCGGCGCACCCCGAGCCGCCGGTCGGAGCCGGCCAGGGTGTCATCGGCGCCGCCGGTCGAGAAGTCGCGCCAGGGGGGTGGCGGAGGCAGCCGTCTGATCTCGTCGTGCGGGTGGCCGGCACCACGGTAGATGCGCCAATCGTTCACGATGGACTCCTCCTGGCTGTGGTGGGGTGGCCCGCCCTGTCGACCGTACGTCCCGGGCGGGTCGCGCGGCCCTCGAATCGGTCCGGTCGTCCGGGAGTTCGGCGGTTTCGTGCCGTCGGTGCGAGGCGTGGTGCGGCTGCGGAGACGGGGGCGTGCGGCCCGGGAGGGACGGCGGCCGGCCACCGGTTCGTGGCGCGCGGGGGCGTGGCGCCCGGTCCGGGTGCCGGCCGTGCCGCGGGTGCGTGGAGGGTCCGCCGCGTGGTCCGTCCGGTCAAGGGGCGGCCTCCTCGCCGAGCATGTCGGGACCCTGGAGCGGTGGGGCGTGCGGTGGGCGGTCGGGCGGGTCGACGAGGACGGCCAGGTGCTCGGCCCAGGCGTCGGCGGACCGCTCCCCGGGGTCGGCCTCCTCGTCGCCGGCCCTGATCCGCAGGGTGCGGACCGGCCGGTGCAGCCCGTCGGCGCGCCCGGCCGCGGCGAGCAGCAGGCCCGCCTGTTCGTGGAAGTCGGCGCAGTCGCCGTCCGGGTGCGGTCCGGTCCGCCAGAGGGCGAGCGGGTGGCCGGCGGCGAGCGCCGCGGCCATGGCCCGTTTGCCCTCGCCGACGCCGACCCGGCCGCAGAAGACCGGCACGGCCCCCTCGTCGGCGTCGAGGAGCCGGGCGAACGCCTGCCGCGGGGTCTCCCGGCGCACGTGCGGGGCGTGCGCCTCGGCCCCGGCGGCCGGCACCTCGGCGCGCAGCGGGATCGCCCGCAGGGGGCCGTGCTCGGCGGCCCGCCAGCGCTTGAGCCACTCGTGCGACGGGGGTGCGGTCCGGCGGCCGGCGTGGCGGACGACGACCGTCCGCTGCTGGCCCAGGGTGAGCGCGTACGCGCCGAGGAGTCCGTCGTCGGGCGTGAGCCGCCATCCGTCGATGGCCAGGTCGAACAGGTCGAGCGGCAGCACCGCCTCGACGGCCGCCAGGTGCTCGCCGCTGTCGCCGTGGCTCAGCGCGTCGGCGAGCGGCCCGCGCAGGGTCTCCTCCAGCCTCTCGCGCTCCACGCCGTGGTCGTCGTGGTGCAGGGGGCTGACCGTGCGCCCGTCGAAGAGGAGCTTGATGCGCCACGGGAAGCGCGTGCCGTAGTGCGGGGTGTCGATCTCCACCAGGACGTCGGCGCGGGCCCCGGTCTCCCGTACGGCGACGGGGGCGGCCGCGGGCTGGTCGGGGGTGAGCAGCTGGGCGATCTCCTGCTGGATGGCGGGGTGCGCCTCGACGGCCTCGTTCTCGATCCAGCGGACCAGGCTCTCCACGGCGGGGCTGTCGCCGTGCAGGTCGGTGACGTGCCGGGCGACCAGCGTGGCGTAGAGGAAGACCGCGTTGAGGCCGAGGTCCTGGATCGCCTCCTGCACCGGGTCGCGCAGTTCGTGGAGGAGTCCGACGCCTTCCCGCCAGGTGCGCGGGTCGGCTTCGAGGACGGACTGGAAGTCGTCGTGCAGGACCCGTCGTTTGACCTCGTCGACGAGGTGCATGACCTCGCCCGGCCCGGCGGGGGGCGGCAGTTCGGCGAGCCGCCCGTACAGGTGGACGCGGCGGCCCGGTCCGACGCCCTGGGTGGTGGGCGGCCGGAGCCGGATCTGCGCCCGGGTCCAGTCCGGGTGCCCGGCGAGCGAGCGGTAGCGGCCGAGGTGGTGGCGGTCGTGGTCGCGCATGACCTCGTGGAGGATCGCGCCGCCGGGCGCGTCGTGCAGCTCGCGCAGCGCGGTGATCGGGACGGCGGCGCCCTCGTCGGAGCCGCGGCCCTTGTTGAGGCCGATGACGGCGCCGCGCGCGAGGTCGACCACCGGCCCGCCGGACAGGCCCTCGACGGGCAGGGTCCAGCGCAGCAGGAGCGCCCCGCCGTCGACGGCGTGCGCCTCGCCGACGGCCTGGCGGATGCCGACCCGGCCGGTCTGCCGGGACCAGCCGTGCAGGCTGACCGGGACCGGCCGGGTGATGACGGGCGGCCGTTCGCTGAGCCGTACGCAGGAGACGTCGGTGGCCTCGGGGACGCGGACGAGCGCCAGGTCGGGGAAGTCCCAGTGGCCGAGCTCCTGTTCGGGCCGCTCGGGGCGCGGCTTCGCCAGCACCACCTCGCCGGTGGCCGCCCTGCCCTGCCAGGTGAGGCCCACGGCCCGCTCGTGTCTCCACACCGCGCTCCCCCCCTTGGCCACGACGTGGGCGCAGGTCAGCACCCAGCCCGGGGCGATGAAGAATCCCGTGCCCCAGTACCGGTCGCCGTGCGGGTCATACCCGTCTCCGGGCGCGGCGATGCGCACGAGCGCGGGGCGCACGAGCGCGTCGAGGGCGCTCATACCGATCCGTCGGCCGCCGGACGGTGGGGCGGGACGGTGTCGGGCGCCGGGCCGGGCGCGACCTGGGCCGGGATCGTCGCGCCGGCCGCGGCCGGGCCGGCGCCCGCGGGGGCGACGGGACCCGGCTCGGTCCAGGTCAGCGAGACCGAGACGGATGCCTTGCCGCCGCCGTCCGCGAGGACGCCGATCACCTTGCCCGCCTGCGCGGACAGTTCGATGCCGAAGCTGACGGACACCTCGACCGGTGCCTGCGGGTCGAGTCCGGCCCGCAGCGAGCCGACGACCCCGCGCACCACGTCGGTGAGTCCGCCGGCCATCGAGACGACCCGGTCCCCGATGCCGGTGTCCTGGAAGCCGCCGCCGCGGCCCAGCTCCTCCGCGTCGCGGACGCGGGCCCAGACGGGTGTGCCGTCGTCCAGTCGTATCCGAGCGATCCCGTACGTCACAGCGGCCCCCCGCTCCCCGAAACGATGATGAAGCAGGCTAGTCCCTGCCCGGGGCGAGCGCGAGGGGACGCGGAGGCCACGGCCTATCCTGATCGCATGTACTTCACGGACCGTGGCATCGAGGAACTGGAGAAGCGGCGCGGCGAGGAGGAGGTCTCCTTCGAGTGGCTCGCCGAGCAGCTGCGGACGTTCGTCGACCTCAATCCCGACTTCGAGGTGCCGGTGGAGCGACTCGCCACCTGGCTCGCCCGGCTGGACGACGAGGACGAGGACGAGTAGCACCGCGGAGACGGGCGGGGTGTCCGCCTCGCCGCCGGCGGGAGCCGGTCAGAGTCTGCCCGGCCGCAGCCGGTCGTACGCGAGCCCCAGCGCTCCGCGTGCGACCAGGATCGCGCCCGCGGTCACCCAGCCGCCGCTGTGGCGGCGGATCCCCCAGGCGAGCATCGGCGCCCCCGCGCCGAGCTGGAGCGCGGACAGCATCCGGGCCCTGGGCCCGCGCAGGAACGGGCCGACCCGGCTGCCCTCCACGGCGTCGAGCTCGGCCCGTACGGCGTCGCGCCAGCCGGACCATTCGAGCTGTTCGGCGCCCTGGGCCAGGGCCACCGAGCGAAGCCGGTCGGCACTGTCCCCCGGAACCACTCCGGTCGGCAGGTCGAGGCCGATCCGGGCGAGGACCGCGACGAGGCCGACGAGCCGGGCGTGGGCGTCGGTGTCGCGGTCGGTCTCGGTCAGGGGTTCCAGGGCCTGCACGTCCAGCACGGGGTCGAGGGCGAGACGGGCCGCGAAGGTGCGCATGGCCTCGTCCTCGCCGACCGGGGTGCCGTCCGCGAGCCAGGTGTAGCCGACGGTGCGGCGGAACCCGGCGGCCAGGGTGAAGCCCGCCCGGTCCGCGTCCCACCAGAGCGCGAGGACGGGCCAGGTCGCGGCCGAGACGGCCAGCGCGGTGGCCCAGCCGGTGACGACGCGGTCGACGGGTTCGCCGCCGTGCAGCCAGGGCTTCCCCTCCGGGACGAGGACGCTCCAGTCCTCCCCCGCCGGAACGAGGAGGAGCTCCTCGCGCAGCAGCTGTGCCGGCGGGCGGACCGCCGCCGGCTCGGCGCGGCAGAGCAGCAGCGCGCCGACGGGGCTGGATCCGGAGGTCGCGTTCATGGGCCATACGCTAGGCCAATTTGTCCGCATAGGTGCGTGAATGCGGCCGGCGCGCGCCCTCCCGGCGGGGGTTGACTTCCCCGCACCGCGATATATCGTCTTTACCGGGAGACGCGATATGTTGCGTCGTCGAAACGGGAGGTCAGCACGATGACAGAGTGGTCCGTGGCCGAGCCGAGGAAACTCACGCTGACCGATCCCGTCGCGCGGCTCCGGGTGCGCATCGTCAACGGCACGGTGAACGTCGTGGGCACCGACGAGGGTTCCGCCCGCCTGGAGATCTCCTCCATCGAGGGCCCGCCGCTGATCGTGACCCAGGAGGGGTCGACCCTGACCGTCAGCTACGAGGACCTGCACTGGAAGGGCTTCCTCAAGTGGTTCGACCGCAAGGGTCACCGCCGCGCGGCCGTCGTGTCGGTGGCCGTCCCGGCGGGGACGGACGTCGAGGTGGGCGTGGTCGGCGCCGGCGCGGTGATCTCCGGCATCAGGGGACGCACGGACGTCCGCGGCGTCACGGGTGACACCACGCTCGTCGGGCTCTCCGGCCCGGTCCGCGTGGAGAGCGTCGCCGGCGACCTGGAGGCCCAGTCCGTCACCGGCGCCCTGCGGGTCAACTCCGTGACCGGCGACGTGACGGTGATCGAGGGCGCCGGCGGCTCGGTGAAGGCCGACACCGTCAGCGGGGACATGGTCATCGACCTCGACGCCGCGGACCCGGAGGCACCGCCCGCCGACATCAGGCTCACCAGCGTCTCCGGCGAGGTCGCCATCCGCCTGCCGCACCCGACGGACGCCCGGGTCGAGGCGAACACGACCAGCGGCTCCGTCTCCAACGCCTTCGACGACCTGCGGGTCGGCGGACAGTGGGGGGCCAAGAGCATCACCGGCACGCTCGGCGAGGGCCGCGGCACGCTCAAGGCGACCACGGTCTCCGGATCGATCGCCCTGCTGCGCCGCCCCGAACCCGCCGACGACGCCGACACCGCCCCCTCCGCATCCGGAAAGGTGCTCTGACATGCCGCCCGTCTTCGCCCACGGCCGCCTGCGCCTCTACCTGCTCAAGCTCCTCGACGAGGCCCCGCGCCACGGCTACGAGGTGATCAGGCTCCTGGAGGAGCGCTTCCAGGGGCTCTACGCGCCGTCGGCGGGCACCGTCTACCCGCGGCTGGCCAAGCTGGAGGCCGAGGGACTGGTCACGCACGCCACCGAGGGCGGGCGCAAGGTCTACTCGATCACCGACGCGGGTCGCGCGGAGCTGGCCGGGCGCGAGGGCGAACTGGCCGACCTGGAGCTGGAGATCCGCGATTCGGTCTCCGAGCTGGCGGCGGAGATCCGCGACGACGTGCGCGGGGCCGCGGGCAAGCTGCGCAGCGAGATGCGCGCGGCCGCGAGCGAGAGCCGGACCCGGGACTCCTCCTTCACCGACGTCAAGGAGGAGCTGCGCCGCGCGAAGCAGGAATGGCGGGAGCAGACCCGCCAGGCACGCGCGGAGGCCCAGTCGGCCCGCCGCGAGGCGCGCGAGTTCCAGCGGATCGCCAAGCAGGTCCAGGAGCAGGTCCAGGACCACTTCACGCGCGGCGACTGGCCCACGGGCGTCCGCGAGGGCCTGTCCGAACTCAGCGCACAGCTCGGCGGCCTGATGGGCGGGGGCGCCGCGTCCCGGCCCCCGTTCGCGAAGCAGGACCCGGCCGCCGCGCCGGAACCAGAGTGGGCGAAGGACACGGCCTCCACCGGGGACCCGGCGCGCGACCTGGACCGCCTCCTGGACCGGTTCCGCGACGACATCCGGGACGCGGCGCGCGACCACGGCGTCACGGCGGCCCAGCTGTCGGAGACCCGCCGCCGGCTGTCCACCGCGGCGGCGCACATCACCGCCCTGCTGCGCCCGGCCGGCTGACCCGGCGGCGGCGCCCGGCCGACCGCACCGGCCGCACCGACCGCCACCGGCTCGACCGCCGGTGGCCCCCGACGCCGTCCGTGCCGGGGCTGCCACTCCGGCACGGACGGGCGGGCTCGGCCCCGCGTGACGAGGACCGCCACGCGGGCGCCCGGGGCCGCCGGCTGCGTGGGGCAGGAGATCCCCTCAGCGGATCCGACGCGCCCTCAGGAGGACGTCAGGACGATCTTCCCGAAGACGTCCCCGGAGGCCAGCTTCTCGAAGCCCTCGCGGGCCCGGTCCAGCGGCAGCACCTCGTCGATGACCGGCCGCAGGCCCGTGGCGGCGCAGAAGGAGAGCAGGTCCTCCAGCTCGTCCTTGGAGCCCATGGTCGAGCCGACGACCTTCAGCTCCAGGAAGAAGATCCGGGTCAGCTCGGCGTGCGCGGGGCGGTCGCCGCTGGTCGCGCCCGAGATGACGAGCGTGCCGCCGGGGCGCAGGGACTTGACCGAGTGCGACCAGGTGGCGGCGCCGACGGTCTCGATGACCGCGTCCACCCGGTGCGGGAGCCGCGCGCCCGGCTCGTACGCCTCCAGCGCGCCGAGCTCGACGGCCCGCTTGCGCTTGGCCTCGTCGCGGCTGGTGGCGAAGACCCGCAGGCCGGCGGCCTTGCCGAGGGCGATCGCGGCGGTGGCGACGCCGCCGCCCGCGCCCTGGACGAGGATCGAGTCACCGGGCCGCACACCGGCGTTGGTGAAGATCATGCGGTAGGCGGTGAGCCAGGCCGTGGGGAGGCAGGCGGCCTCCTCGAAGGACAGCTCGGCGGGCTTGGGGAGCACGTTCCAGGTGGGCACGGTGACGCGCTCGGCGAAGGTGCCCTGGTAGCGCTCGGTCAGGATGGAGCGGGGCTCGTCCGGTCCCACGCCGTGGCCGGTCTGTCCGATCACGGAGTGCAGGACCACCTCGTTGCCGTGCTCGTCGATGCCCGCGGCGTCACAGCCGAGGATCATCGGCAGCCTCTCCTCGGGCAGGCCGACCCCGCGCAGCGACCAGAGGTCGTGGTGGTTCAGCGAGGCGGCCTTGACGGTGACGGTGGTCCAGCCGGGACGCACCTCGGGCTCGGGGCGCTCGCCGAGTTCGAGGCCGTTCAGGGGCTGGTCGCGGTCGATTCGGGCGGCATAGGCAGCGAACATGGCCCCGACCCTAGGGGGCGGCGCTTGCGTGGCGGAACCACGCACCCGTGTGACGCATGTCCCTCCACCGCCCGCCCCGCGGCGCCGCATCACGGTGCCTGCCGAGGCCCCGGCCTCGGCCGCCACCCACCCGCCCCCCGGCCACGCGGAAGGGCCCCGCTCCGGTTCTGGTGAACCGGGGCGGGGCCCTTCCGGGTGAAACGGTGTGCGCCGGCCGCGTCAGCGGCGGGCGACGCCCTCCGCGCGCGCGGCGGCGGCGACCGCGGCCGCGACGGCCGGGGCGACGCGCTCGTCGAACGGCGACGGGATCACGCAGTCGGCGGAGAGCTCGTCCGCGACCACGCCCGCGATCGCGTCGGCCGCGGCGATCTTCATGCCCTCGGTGATCCGGGAGGCCCGGACCTGGAGGGCGCCCGCGAAGATGCCGGGGAACGCGAGGACGTTGTTGATCTGGTTCGGGTAGTCCGAACGGCCGGTCGCCACGACGGCCGCGTACTTGTGCGCGACGTCGGGGTGGACCTCGGGGTTCGGGTTGGCCATGGCGAAGACGAAGGCGTTCGGCGCCATCGAGGCGACCGCGGCCTCCGGGACCGTACCGCCGGAGACGCCGATGAAGACGTCCGCGCCGGCCAGGGCGACCTCCAGCGAACCGCTGAGGCCCGCCTTGTTCGTGATCTCGGCCAGCTCCCGCTTGACCGGGGTGAGGTCGTCGCGGTCCCGGCTCACGATGCCCTTGCGGTCGGCGACGGCCACGTCGCCGAGCCCGGCCTCCAGGAGGAACTTCGCGATGGCGACCCCGGCCGCGCCGGCGCCGGAGATGACTCCGCGCAGGTCGCCGAGGGTGCGACCGGTCAGCTTCGCCGCGTTGCGCAGAGCGGCGAGGGTAACCACGGCCGTGCCGTGCTGGTCGTCGTGGAAGACCGGGATGTCGAGGCGCTCCTGGAGCTTGCGCTCGATCTCGAAGCACCGCGGCGCCGAGATGTCCTCCAGGTTGACGCCGCCGAAGGACGGCGCGAGCCGCACGACGGTGTCGACGATCTCGTCGGTGTCGGTGGTGGCGAGCGCGATCGGCACCGCGTCCACGCCTCCGAACTGCTTGAAGAGGATGGCCTTCCCCTCCATGACCGGAAGAGAGGCTTCCGGTCCGATGTCCCCGAGTCCGAGCACGGCCGTCCCGTCGGTCACGACCGCGACGACCTGGGACTTCCAGGTGTAGTCGTGGACCAGCTCGGGCTGCTCGGCGATCGCGGTGCACACCTTGGCGACGCCGGGCGTGTACGCGAGGGACAGGTCGTCCTTGTCACGCAGGGGCACGGTGGCCGAAATGGCCATCTTGCCGCCGCGATGGAGCGCGAACGCCGGGTCGAAGGGCTCCTCGGGAGCCCCGTCCGTACCGTTCTCGCTGCGAGGATTGACGATCTCCGCTGCCATTGGGTTGACCCCTTAAGTCTTCATCGTTTGAGGGTTGCCACTCCGGGTTAAGGAGGGGTGGGCGGAACCCGCGGCCGCCGTGTTGGGCAGCCGCGCGGGCGCGCCGCACAACGCGCCCTGAGCCCCGGATGAGGGGTGTAAGGATCCTTCTTACCGGACGAACAGCACCGCCGACGAGTCCATTCTGGCGCGGTGATGCGACTCATATGGACGCAGGGGCACCCTGTGCAGACACGGCGCGTCACCGGATTTCCGGACAAGTTCACCCGTACACCGGATCGGGTCGTTCGTGTCGTCCGAATGGCGAGACCTGCCGGAGAATTTCCGGCCGAACCGAGGTATCCCTGAAGAAGGTCCGGCCCCGCAGGACCGGGTCGCCGGGATCCGGGGGTCACCCGTTACCCGATTTTGACATGAAGGGCCGTCTGTTTGAGGGGGTCCGAATGGCAAGATGCCGTAATCACACGAGGTCGCGACACTCGAAGGTGCGTGCGCGACCTATGGCAACTCCCTCACACGCCGGAGGAACTCGACCATGACCGCACGCTCCACGCGCTGTACGACTGCCGCCAAGACCCGCACCTCCCGTCTTGCCGCGGTCGCCGCCATCGCGGTCGCCGGCTCGATGCTGCTGACCGCCTGCGGCGACCAGACCGAGGGCGGCTCGACGCCCGAAGGCGGTACGAAGACCGGCGCGGCCTCCACGGCCCCGCTCTTCTCGAAGCTCCCCGAGGACATCCAGAAGGCCGGCGTCATCAAGGTCGGCACGGACGCCACCTACGCCCCCATGGAGTTCAAGCAGGGTGCGACGATCGTCGGTGTCGACCCCGACATCGCCGCGGCGCTCTCCAAGCAGCTCGGCGTGAAGTTCCAGTTCGAGAGCGGCACCTTCGACACGCTGCTGACGGCCCTGCCGACCGGCCGCACCGACATCGTCATGTCCTCGATGACGGACACGAAGGCCCGCCAGGAGGGCCTGGACGACAAGGGCCAGAAGACCGGCACGGGCGTCGACTTCGTCGACTACTTCACGGCCTCCACCGGCATCCTGGTGAAGAAGGGCAACCCCGAGAACATCAAGTCGCTCGACGACCTGTGCGGCAAGAAGCTCGCGGTCCAGCGCGGCACGACGTACGAGCAGGCCGCCAAGGACCAGGCCGAGAAGTGCAAGAAGGACGGCAAGCCCGCCCTCACCTTCGAGTCCTTCCCGACCGACGCCGAGGCCCAGACCCGCGTCAAGGCGGGCGGCGCCGTCGCCGACCTGAACGACTCCCCGGTCGCCGCGTACATCGCGCAGACCGCGGGTGGCGGCAACGACTTCGAGGCCATCGCGAACAAGACCGACGCCGGCCTCTTCGGCATCGCCGTCGACAAGAAGAACACCCAGCTCCGTGACGCGCTGAAGGAAGCCCTGGACGCCGCCATCAAGGACGGCTCCTACAAGACCGCCCTCGAGAAGTGGAACGCCGGTGACGGCGCCATCCCCGCGGCCAAGATCAACGGCGGCTCCTGACTTCCCCGCACCACTGAAGGGCAGTCGTTGTGACTGACAAGTTCGACAAAGACGAGGTCGACAAGGTTCCCGCCGGGGCGTCCCCCGCCCCGGCGGAGATCCCGCCGGAGGCCATCAAGGCCATTCCGGTCCGCCACTACGGTCGCTGGGTCGCCGGCGTCGTCGTGGTGGCCCTGCTGGTGCTGCTCGGTGTCGCGTTCTCCCAGGGCGATGTCCGCTGGGCGACCGTTCCCGAGAAGCTGTTCGACCCCAGCATCCTCGAAGGCCTGGGGAACACGATCCTGATCAGCGTCGCCTCGATGGCGCTGGGTCTGGTGCTCGGCGTGGTCTTCGCCGTCATGCGCCTGTCCAAGAACCCGGTGACGAGCACCGTCGCCTGGCTCTACATCTGGGTCTTCCGCGGCACCCCGGTCTACGTGCAGCTGCTGATCTGGTTCAACCTCGCCCTGATCTTCCCGATCTTCAACATCGGGTTCTACAAGGACGAGATGACCGATGTCATGACCCCCTTCCTGGCCGCCCTCCTGGGTCTCGGCCTCAACGAGGGCGCGTACATGGCGGAGATCGTCCGGGCCGGCATCCAGTCGGTCGACGAGGGGCAGACGGAGGCGTCGCACGCGCTGGGCATGAGCCAGGCGAAGACGATGCGGCGCATCGTGCTCCCCCAGTCGATGCGGGTGATCATCCCGCCGACGGGCAACGAGTTCATCAACATGCTGAAGACCTCGTCCCTGGTCGTGGCGGTGCAGTACCCCGACCTGCTGCGGGCCGCTCAGGACATCGCCTCGACCTCGTTCGCGGTGATGGAGATGTTCTTCGTCGCCTCGATCTGGTACCTGATCCTGACCTCGGTGTTCAGCGTCGGCCAGTTCTACCTGGAGAGGCACTACGCCCGCGGGTCGCTGCGCTCCCTGCCGCCCACCCCGTGGCAGAAGATCAAGGCGAACCTCTCCCGATTCTCCAACCGTGAGGCGGTGACCCGATGACCGCCATGGTGAAGGCCGAGGGCGTCCACAAGTCCTACGGCGCCGCGCACATCCTCAAGGGCATCGACCTCGAGGTGAACAACGGCGAGGTGTTCTGCCTGATCGGCCCGTCCGGTTCCGGCAAGTCGACCTTCCTCCGGTGCATCAACCACCTGGAGAAGATCAACGCCGGCCGGCTGTACGTCGACGGCGAGCTGGTGGGCTACCGCCAGAAGGGCGACAAGCTCTACGAGCTGAAGGACAGCGAGGTCGCCGCCCAGCGCCGCGACATCGGCATGGTCTTCCAGCGCTTCAACCTGTTCCCGCACATGACGGCCCTGGCCAATGTCATGGAGGCGCCGATCCAGGTGAAGGGCGAGTCCAAGGCCGTGGCCCGCGAGCGCGCCGAGCGGCTGCTCGACCGGGTCGGCCTGGCCGACAAGGCGGGGAACTACCCCTCGCAGCTCTCCGGCGGCCAGCAGCAGCGCGTCGCCATCGCCCGTGCTCTGGCGATGGAACCGAAGCTGATGCTCTTCGACGAGCCGACCTCGGCGCTCGACCCGGAGCTGGTGGGTGACGTCCTCGACGTCATGCGCGACCTCGCGGAGTCCGGCATGACGATGGTCGTCGTCACCCACGAGATGGGCTTCGCCCGCGAGGTGGGCGACTCGCTGGTGTTCATGGACGGCGGCGTCGTGGTCGAGTCCGGCCACCCGCGTGAGGTCCTGGGCAACCCGCAGCACGACCGGACGAAGGCGTTCCTGTCCAAGGTGCTGTAGGACGCGCGACGGCATGACACGGAGGGGCGGTACGGGCATCCCGTACCGCCCCTCCGTCCGCGTCGGGCTACTTCACCGCCAGGACCAGCGTGTCCGACGGCGACGCCCACACCGGGCGGGCCTCGGCGAAGCCCGCCGCGCGCAGGATCTCGGCGTGGCGGCGCGACGAGGGCATGTCGCCGTCCGCGTGCTCGCCGTAGATCTCGAAGCGCCGGGCGGTGGGCTCGGCGAGCACGGGGTCGGCGGCGGCCACCGCCCACCAGTCCGCCCAGTCCAGCGCCCCGTCCGTCCGGGCCCGGTCCATGGCGGCGTGGCGGTGGGCGCGCTCGGCCGCGTTGATGCGGGGGGTGGTCTCGTCGATCATGTGGTCGGCGTTCATGAAGACCCCGCCGTCGCGCACCAGCCCGGCCAGCTGCCCGTAGAGGGCGGTGAGGGGCTCGGTGTGGAGCCAGTGCAGGGCGGTGGCGGTGAGCACGGCGTCGTACGAGTCGTGCGGCAGACCGTCCATCCAGCGCGGGTCCTTCAGGTCGGCGGTCACGAAGGTCACGCGCTCGTCGCCGGCGAAGTAGCCCTCGGCGATGGCGAGCAGCGCGGGGTCGAGGTCGACGCCGACGCTCGTCGCCCCCGGGAACCTCCGGAGCAGCCGATCCGTGATACTCCCTGTACCGCACGCCAGGTCCAGGACGCGGGGCTCCGGCCCCACCACGGCCTCGACCATGTCGAGCATCACGCGGAACCGGTCCTCGCGGTCCGGCATGTACCACTCCTGCTGGCGGTCCCAGCTCCGCTGCCAGGCCGTCCAGTCGGTTCCGGTGGTCGCCGCGTCCGTCATCGCCGTACCTCGCCCTCGTCGTAATACCCTTAGAGGGGAAACAGCTGTTACCCCTCCCGGACCCGACCCTAGACTGCCAGCGTAAGGACTACAAGTGGAACTGGCCCATTACTCTGACTACGCCGTGCGTCTGGTCAACACGGAGGAGCCCGCCCGCAACAAGGACTCCCTGACCTCGGTCGAGGTGATCCGCGAGCTCTTCGGCGCCGCGTCCCAGATGGCCCGGCGGGCCACCGACGCCGACATCACGCGCTTCCGCTCGGTACGCGCCCGGCTGAGGGCCGTCTTCACCGCGGCAGACGAGGGCGAACACACCCAGGCCGTGGACCTGCTGAACTCCCTGCTGCTGGAGTTCCCGGTCAGCCCGCAGATCTCCGGCCACGACTACCTGGACGAGGAGGGGCGCCCGCGCTGGCACATGCATCTCGCCGACCACCCCTCGAACGCGACCGCGGGCTACGCGGCGATCGCCGCGATGGGACTCGCCTTCCACCTCACGGAGTTCGGCGCCGACCGGCTCGGCCTGTGCCAGGCGCCGCCCTGCCGCAACGCCTATCTGGACACCTCCACCAACCGCTCCCGCCGCTACTGCTCGGACCGCTGCGCGACCCGCGCCAACGTGGCCGCCTACCGGGCCCGCAAGCGCCTGGAGGCCGAGCGGACCGAGGACGCCGCGCCGGACGAGCGGCGGGACCCGACCGGACGGACGGACGAGAAGAGCCAGGACAGCAGCACGGCCGGCGAGCGCTGACGCCCCGGCGTGACGGGGCGGTAGCGCAGGCGCACCCGCCCGAGCACCAGCTCGGCGGGCACCGCCCCGAAGACCCGGCTGTCGCCCTCGGTGTCCCGGTTGTCGCCGAGCACCCACCAGGCGGGGCCCTGTCGCTCGACGAGCCGCTTCACGATGAGCAGGTCCTGCTGCAGGGGATGACGCAGCACGGCGACGTCCCCCGGCCGCACCCGTGCCCCGTAGTGGACCAGCAGCCGGTCACCGTGCAGCAGCGTGGGCACCATGGACACCCCCGTCACCTCGGCGATGCCGAACAGGGCGCCGGATCCGCGCCCCGCTTCCCGCCCCGACTCTGCCATCCGGTACCTCCCGGTCCGATCGTCCACGAGTCCCATGGTGACCCTGGACTTTTGTCCTAAGCCCCAGGGGGCGCTCGCGAAATCAGGCTTCTCACGGAGTAATGTCCCACCTGAGAAGACGATCACGAGGAAGGACAGCTGCATGCTCTCCCGCCTGTTTGCCCCCAAGGTGAAGGTCAGCGCCCACTGCGACCTCCCCTGCGGTGTCTACGACCCGGCCCAGGCCCGGATCGAGGCCGAGTCGGTCAAGGCCGTCCAGGAGAAGTACCAGGCCAACGAGGACGCGCACTTCCGCGCCCGCGCCACGGTCATCAAGGAGCAGCGCGCGGAGCTCGCCAAGCACCACATCTCCGTGCTGTGGAGCGACTACTTCAAGCCCCCGCACTTCGAGAAGTACCCCGAGCTGCACCAGCTCATCAACGACACCCTGAAGGCCCTCTCGGCCGCCAAGGCGTCGACGGACCCGAAGACGGGCGAGAAGGCTCTCGAGCTCATCGCCGAGGTCGACCGCATCTTCTGGGAGACCAAGAAGGCCTGACCTCCGGCCGGGCCGTCCGACCCGCACCCACGCGGGTCGAACCGCCCACCTGTCCGCACCCGGTCCGCAGGCCGCCGCACACGGCGGCCTCGACGGCCCGGGTGCGGTCTTCTTTCTGCGCCGAGGCGGGTGGCCCGGGCAGGTGGAGCCGCGCCCGTCAGTCCTCGAACGGTTCGTCGCTCCAGCGGAACCAGGCCTGGTCGCCGTCGACGTGCAGCAGGAACTCGGCCACCGGGCCCGACGGGGACTCCAGCGTCACGGCGGCCCGTACGGCGTCGTAGGCCGCTTCCCAGGCGTCGACCTGCTCGTCGGAGGCCTCCTCCATGACCGGGCCGAGGAGCTCGATCTCGCGGGCGAAGAGGTGCTTCACCGCCGCGAAGCCGGGGCCGGGGGCGAACGTGCCGGAGAGCCAGGGGAAGTCGGCCTCCTCGACGGTTATCCCGCCCACCGGGGTGCCCTCGCGGTCCCTCACCCGCCACACTCCGCCGGTCGCCGCGGAGGCGTCGGACAGGGACTCCCCGGACGCGGTCACGGCGACTCCCCGACGGGGAGGAAGTAGCGGAGCTTCTCCTTGGAGGCGGCGCCCAGGCGGTCGTAGAAGCGGATCGCGCCCTCGTTCCAGACCGGGGTCTGCCACTGGATCTCGCTCAGCCCGAGCGTGCGGGCCTCCTCGCGCAGGGCGGCCACGAAGAGCGGGCCGAGGCCCAGGCCGCGGTGGTCGGCCGAGAGGTAGAGGCAGTCCATGTGGAGGTACTCGGCGGCGTCCCAGGTGGAGAGTTCCGGGGAACAGGTCGCGTAGCCCGCGAGGGTCCCGTCGGGGAGTTCGGCCACCAGGCAGCGCAGGCGGGCGGGTTCGGGCCCGAACAGCAGCCGCGCGAGCCGGTCCGCGAGCCCCGGCGCCGGAGGCGCGGACTTCTCGTACGCGGCGTGCTCCGCCGCCAGTCCGGCCACCCGGTCCAGATCGGCGGGAAGGGCGTGGCGGACGTGTGCGGCGCTCAACGGGTCGCTCCCGCGCCCGTGTCCGCCGCCGGGGTCCGGAGCCGTGTGGCGGCCTTCCCGGTGCCCTCCCGGCCGTGTCCGGAACGCAGCGCCGGTCGCCGTGCGCCGGGCGGGACGTTCCGGGCGGGGCCTCGTGCCGTCAGGGTGGCCTCGGCCACGGGATCCGTCATGCCGTCATCATGCACGGCCCCACCGACATCCCGTGCCGCCGCAGCCACTCGCGGTACGGTGCCGCCCGCAGCGCGGCCTCCTGGTAGGCCGCCGCGAGGTCCGCGAACAGCGGATCCAGCGGGGCCCCGGCCCGGGCGTACAGCAGCAGGCGCACGCCCAGGGGGTCGTCCCGCAGGGGGCGGATCGCCATGTCCTCGCGGGGGCCGGAGGTGGGCTGACAGGGTGTCACCGCTTCGCCGAGCACGACCAGGGCGGCGGCCGTGTGGTAGTCCCCGTGCAGCAGCGGGGGGTCGATTCCGGCCTCGCCCAGGACCCGCCGCAGTCCGTCCCACTCGCCGTCCACGGTCGGATCGACCATCCAGCGGTCCTCGGCGAGCTCGGCCAGCTCCACGACGGACCGGCGCGCGGCCGGATGGTCCCGGGCCAGGGAGATGAACTGCGGCTCCCGCTCGACCAGGACCCGCTCCTGCAGGCCGTGGGGGACGCGGAGCGGGCAGCCCTCGACCTCGTGGACGAAGGCCACGTCCAGCTGGCCGGCGGCGACCGATCGCAGCAGGGCGTTGGCGGAGACGTCCATGTGGAGCGCGATGTCGGTGCCGGGCCGGTTGTGGCGGAGCCGGCGCAGCCAGCCCGGCAGTGCCCGGCTCGCGGTCGAACCGACCCGCAGGCGCGGGCCGTCGCCGCCCGCCGCCGCGGCCCTGGTCTCGGTGATCAGCACGGCCATCTGGTCGACCAGGGGCCGGGCCCTGCTGAGGACCGCACGGCCGAGCGGGGTGGGCCGGCAGCCGGTGCGGCCGCGCGAGAACAGTTCGGCACCCAGGGCGTTCTCGATCCGGCGCAGCTGCGTCGTCACCGAGGGCTGGGTCATGCCCAGCTGGCGTGCCGCCTTGTGCAGGCTGCCCGTGTCCGCGATGGCGCAGAGTACGCGCAGATGTCTGACCTCCAGGTCCATACGTCGAGCGTAGGACGGCGCCCTGAGTCGCACCAGACACCCATGTCACATCAATTCCCCGCCATTCGAAGGGAGTTGGGCATCCGTTTTTCTGGCGGTGATGTGTTCGGACTATCCCCTGCTGCCATCATCCGCTGACCCCCGGGCTCCCTCCAGACTCTCCCCAACCCCACAGGAGGAGCCCCCCATGACCCACCCCAAGGTCCTCTCGACCACCCTGGCCGCCACCCTCGGCCTCGGACTCGCCATCGCCCTCGGAGCCGCCCCCACCGCCTCCGCCGTCTCCGCCGCCCCGTCGTCCGGCTACACGGCCTACGCCGGCTCGCAGCAGGAGGCGAAGGCGAACAAGGCGTTCTACGAGGCCGTCATGAAGTCCGTGGCCGAGAAGCGGGCCGCCAACCCGGGCGCGCTCGCCGTCACCGTCGTGTACAGCGCCTCCAACGCCCCGTCGTTCCGCACGCAGATCTCGCGGAGCGCCCAGATATGGAACAGCTCGGTCGTCAACGTGCGGCTGGTCGAGGGCAGCAACCCCGACTTCCGCTACTACGAGGGCAACGACTCCCGCGGCTCGTACGCCAGCACCGACGGCCACGGGAACGGCTACATCTTCCTCGACTACCGGCAGAACCAGCAGTACAACTCCACCCGCGTCACCGCGCACGAGACCGGTCACGTCCTCGGCCTGCCCGACCACTACAGCGGTCCGTGCAGCGAGCTGATGTCCGGCGGCGGTCCGGGCACGTCCTGCACCAACGCCCAGCCCAACTCCCAGGAACGCTCCCGGGTGGACCAGCTGTGGCGCAACGGGATCGCCTCGGCCTTCAAGGTCTCCTGATCCCCGGACCCGTTCCGTCGAGGGCCACCGGCAGCCGCTGCCGGTGGCCCTCGGCCGTGGGAGCGGGCGTCCCGGTGGGCGCGCGGCGGCCGGCGGCTCCCGCGGGAGCGGCGGCCGCCGTCGGCCGGCGGAGAACGCGCCGAGGGCGAACATCCTTGGAGCGGAGCCCCGTTGCGTGAATCCTGGGTCGTGGAGCGCCCCGGCCGGGGCGCGTCCCACCGGGGCGGACGGCCCCGGCGCGCCTCGCCGCGCGCACCCGCACCCGAGGATCACGGAGGCGCACGATGACCGCCCAGCCAGAGAAGTCCCTGTACGAGGCGGTGGGCGGCGCCGACGCCCTGCGCCGGCTCTCCGACACCTTCTACGAGGCGGTGCTCGCCGACCCGGTCCTCGCCCCGGTCTTCGCCGACTTCACCCCCACGCACGTGCAGCACGTCGCCGTCTGGCTCGCGGAGGTCTTCTCCGGGCCCGCGGACTTCACGGCACGCCTCGGCGGTCACCAGGCGCTGCTCCGCGCCCACCTCGGGCTCGCCATCACCGAGGAGCAGCGCCTGCGCTGGATGGAGCTGATGACGGCGGCGGTGGAGAAGGAGCTGCCGGACGACGCACTGCTGCGCCGCCGGGTCGTGGAGTACTTCGACTGGGGCACCCGGATCGCCAAGGACGTGTCGGCCTCGGCGCCGGGTACGGATCTGGGCGAGCCGGGTCCGACCCCGCGCTGGGGGTGGGACGGCCTGGCCTGACGGGCCGCCGCGCGTCCCGCCCCGTGGCCGGGGCGGGGCGGACACGCCGACGTGGCCGGGGCCGCGGCGCGCCCGCTTCTCAGGCGGCCTGCAGGAGGCGGCGGGTGAAGGTGGCCCCGGACGGCAGTTGTCGCCGGAGCCGGTCGAGCGCCTCGTCGAAGTCGCCCCCGGCGATGCCGGATTCGTAGGCGGTGCCGCCGTAGTGGAGGGTCAGGCTCAGGTCGGCGCGCTCACCGAGCGTCAGCAGACAGCCGAGGGTGGCCTGTTCCGTCGCGCCGTCCGCGACGACGGGGAGCGGCAGGTCCCACTCCAGTACACATCCCGTGAGGGCTTCGGCGCCATCGCCGGCGGCGCGCAGGGCGTCGAAGGACGCGCCCGCGTACTCGATTCCCCTGATGCGGGTGGACACCCGCGTGCCGTCCGCCGTGATGACGATCGCTTCCGCGCCGCTGCGGTCCCGGTACCAGCCGGTCCAGACTTCCGTCGACTCCGATGACATGCGCGGACTGTAGCGGTATGACCGGCTCCGCCGCGCGGCCGGTCACCCCGTGGCCGGACTTCTCCCGGTCTCGCCGTTGTTGCCGGTCACGTGCGGGGTCGTGGCTTCCGCCCCCTCCGGTTCGACGCCGTGCGGCACCGCCGCGCCGGCGCTGTCGACGGAGGGGGGCGCCGTGGCCTCCTCAGGGGCGTCCGGCTCCCCTTCGAAGAGGCGGCAGTCGCGGTTCCGGCACGGCTGCGTCTCCCAGATCGGCACCCAGACCCCCAGCGCCTTGTGCCGCCTGGCCGTCGTGCCGACGGGGCGGCCGCAGGCCGGACATGACTGCTCGGCCCGGGGGTCGTGGGTGGTGCGACGTGCTTCGCTGCCCATACCTTCCAGGGTAGGGCGCGCCCCCTGTCACCGCTTCCTGGTGTACGTGCGGACGAGGACGCCGTTGTCGAAGGTGCGCACCTCGCCCAGCTCGAAGTCGCGGGGCTCGAAGTCGGCGCCGAACATCGGCATGCCGGAGCCGTAGACCTGCGGGTAGGTCTTGATGACCAGCTCGTCGATCTCGTCGACGAGCGCGCCGGCGATGGTGGAGCCGCCGCAGAGCCAGATGCCGAGGGGGCCGTCCTCGGCCTTGAGGGCGCGGATCCGGCCGACCAGGTCGTCGGCGATCAGCTCGACGTTCGGATCGGGCGACTCGGCCAGGGACCTGGTCGCGACGAACTCCCTCAGGTGGGCGAACGGGCTGGTGACACCGACGTCCAGGGCGATCCGGTAGGACCGCATCCCCTGGACTACGGTGTCGAAGTGCCGGTGGGGGGCGTCGACGCCGAGCGCCTCGCGCAGGTGGGACGGGGTCGTCTCCGGGTACTCGGCCCCCATCCACTCCAGGTACGCGGGGGTCGTGAACGCGTACAGGGAGGCGGCATCGCCCTCGGGGTCACCGATGAAGCCGTCGATGGTGCAGGCGATGTAGTACGTGAGCTTGCGCAAACCGGACCTCTTCACTCTTCGGACGTGGCCGCGATCGCAACCACGACAGATATAGTGCTTCATCTGTAGTGGTTACGCAAGCCCTATCGTCGACGAGCACGAGAAATCACGGATGGAGCCCCAAGTGGCGAGAAACCCAGAGCGCCGCGCGGCACTGCTCGACGCGGCGATCGAGGTGATGGCGGACGAAGGCGCCCGCGGTCTGACCTTCCGGGCGGTCGACGCCCGGGCGGGCGTCCCGACGGGCACCTCGTCCAACTACTTCACCGACCGGGACCAGCTGCTCTCCCAGGTCGGGGAGCGGATCTTCGTCCGCCTGACCCCCGAGGCGGGCGCCCTGGACACGGCCATGCTCCCCGAGCCGAGCCGGGAGCTGGTGGTGGAGCTCATGCGCTGGCTCGCCCGGCGGATGGCCGCCGAGCGCAGCTGCTACCTGGGGCTCTTCGAGCTCCGGCTGGAGGCCACCCGGCGCCCCGAGCTGCGCGCCCGGCTCACCGAGGTGCTGCGCGGGGACCTCGACGAGAACATCCGCCTGCACCTCGCCGCCGGGATGCCCGGCGACGAGGACACGGTCCTGCTGCTCTACTTCGCCCTCACCGGCCTGCTGGTGGACCACTTCACCGTGCCGGGCCTCCACGACGCACGGGAACTGGACACCCTGATCGAGACCGTGGTGAACCGCATCGTGCCGGCGGCCTGACGCCTCAGCGGCTGCGGCGGGTCACGAACTCCGCGAGGGCCAGCAGGTCGCCCGCGGCCGTGAGGTCCGGTACCGCGAGGGAGAGCTGGTGGACGGCCCGGGCCATCCGATCGGCCGCCTCGGCCTGCGCCCAGTCACGGCCGCCCGCCCGCTCGACGGCCCCCGCCGCGGCACGCACCGCGAACGCGTCGAGCGTCGGCCGGGCGTACAGCGCGGCCAGCTCCTCCCCCGCCGGCGTGCCCGACGCCAGCGCCGCCACCACCGGCAGCGACTTCTTGTGCGCGGCGAGATCGGCACCGGCCGGCTTGCCGGTGCGGTCCGGATCGCCCCAGATCCCGATCAGGTCGTCGATCAGCTGGAACGCGAGCCCGGCCTCGCGGCCGAAGGCGTCCATGGCCGCGACCTCCTCGGGCCCCGCGCCCGCGTAGAGCGCGCCCATCGCGCAGGCGCAGCCCAGCAGCGCGCCCGTCTTCGCGGTGGCCATCGCGAGGCACTCCTCCAGGGAGACCTCGCTCGGGGCACGCTGCTCGAAGGCGCAGTCCGCCTGCTGCCCGGCACAGATCTCGATCACGCAGGCGGCGAGCCGGGCCGAGGCCGCGGCGGACGCCGGGTGCCGGCCCTCCTCGGCGAGGAGCCGCAGGGCGAGCGCGAGCATGGCGTCGCCCGCGAGGAGGGCGTCCGGGACGCCGAAGACGGTCCAGGCCGTGGGACGGTGCCGCCGGGTCGGGTCCTCGTCGAGGATGTCGTCGTGCAGCAACGTGAAGTTGTGCACGAGCTCCACCGCGGCGGCGGCCCGCGCCGCGGGGGCCGGTTCGGCGCCGAGCGCCCGCGCCGCGGCGAGCACCAGGGCCGGCCGGATGGCCTTGCCGGCGGCCCCGGCGGCGGGCGAGCCGTCGGCGTGCTCCCAGCCGAAGTGGTACATCGCCACCGCGCGCATGGAGCCCGGCAGGGACTGCACGGTCGAGCGCAGGTGCGGGTCGACGACGGTGCGGGTCTGGTCGAGGAGTGCCACGGCGCCCTGGCCGTCGGTCGCGACACCCGCGCTGGTCATGGTCACGGTCACCTCGGTCTCTTCCACCCCGAGCGGGCGCGTCGCGTGCCTCGACGGTCGCGCGCCCCCTCGGGTCGCTCGCTCTGTCACGGCGGAGCCGGTCGCGACGGGGGCCGGATCGGAGCCCCCGTCGCCGGCCCGCCGGTTCAGCGCCAGCGACTGACCTCCACGTTCTCCAGTACGCCCAGGGCGTCCGGGACGAGCACGGCCGCCGAGTAGTAGGCCGTGACGAGGTAGGAGATGATCGCCTGCTCGTCGATGCCCATGAAGCGCACGGACAGGCTCGGCTCGATCTCGTCCGGGATACCGGTCTGGTGCAGGCCGATCACGCCCTGGTCGGACTCACCGGTACGCATGCAGATGATCGAGGTGGTCCGGGCGTCGGAGACGGGGATCTTGTTGCACGGGAAGATCGGCACCCCGCGCCAGGTGGGGATCCGGTTGCCGTTGACCTCGATGGACTCGGGGACGAGACCGCGCTTGTTGCACTCTCGCCCGAAGGCGGCGATGGCACGCGGGTGGGCGAGGAACATCTTCGAGCCGCGGCGGCGGGACAGCAGCTCGTCCATGTCGTCCGGGCTGGGCACGCCGTCGTGCGGCTGCAGCCGCTGGCCGTAGTCGCAGTTGGCCAGCAGGCCGAAGTCGCGGTTGTTGATCAGCTCGTGCTCCTGGCGCTCGCGCAGCGCCTCGACCGTGAGCCGCAACTGCTGCTCGGTCTGGTTCATCGGCTGGTTGTAGAGATCGGCGACCCGGCTGTGCACCTTCAGCACCGTCTGGGCGACCGACAGTTCGTACTCGCGGGGCGAGGCGTCGTAGTCGACGTAGGTGTGCGGGACGACCGCCTCGCCGACGTGGCCGGCCGAGAGGTCGATCTCGGCCTCGCCGTACTTGTTGGTGCGCTGGTGGGGCAGGGCGGCCACGCCCGCGAGGTGGGTGGCGAGCGATCCGGCGCGCTCGGCGAGGTTGCGCACGTCGTCGCGGGTGAGTTCGAGGACCGTGCAGGCGGTGGCCGCGCGAGCGGTCCACGCCCACGTGGCGTCCGGGTCCGTGAGCGCGTCGTCGCCGAAGTACGCCCCGTCGGCGAGGACTCCGAGGATCGCCTCGTCGCCGTACGGGCCCTCGCCCAGCTGCTCGACCTTGCCGTGGGCCAGGAGGTACACGCGGTCGGCGCCCTCGCCCGCCGTGGTGATCACCTCGCCCTGCGCGAACTCGCGCTGCCGGCAGCGCTGGGCCAGCTCGGTGAGCGCCTCCTCGTCCTCGTACCCGCGCAGGGCCGGGAGTTCGCCGAGTTCGGCGGGGATGACCGCGACGCGCTCGCCGGTCTGCACGAACGTGACGCGGCCGTCCCCCACGCTGTAGCTGAGCCTCCGGTTCACCCGGTAGGTACCGCCCTGCACCTGCACCCACGGCATCATCCGCAGCAGCCACCGGGAGGTGATCTCCTGCATCTGCGGGGCCGACTTGGTGGTGGTCGCCAGGTTCCGCGCGGCGGCGGTACCGAGACTCTGCTGCGGGCCTGCCTGATCCGCACGGACCTCGTCGCCAACCGAACCAACGGACATGGAACTCCCTCTCGATATGACTGAACAGCGAGAGGAAGCCTTTCAGCACGGAGAGTGCCCGCGCCATTACACAAATGAGTGGGAGTGGATCTCGTCCGGCTGGGCATGTCGCGCGCTTCCACTCGAACAGCCCAGCCGACCCCGTCACCTGGCGCAATGGCCTGATCGGCTCGCACACCCTCCGAACGGTGAACGGCGGAGCGGGACACTCCGTACTCGGGTGGGTCCCCCCGCTCCCCTCCCCTCCCCTCCCCTTCCTCGCCATCGATCCCCCCTCGCACCCTCCCCCGCTCATCCCACACCTCCTCTCCCCGTTCCGCTGATCCGAAGGAGTCGGTCGTGGCCTCACCCCTGTCCGCGAGCAGGTTCCTCGCCGCACTGCGCGACGAGGGCCTCTCGGTCGTCGAAGTCGGCAACTGGCGTACGCACAACCGCAATCACAAGGGCCCCTGGGGCCCCGTCCACGGCGTGATGATCCATCACACCGTCACCAAGGGCACCGCGAGCACCGTCCGGATCTGCCGCGACGGCCACGCCGCCCTCCCCGGTCCGCTCTGCCACGGCGTCATCGCCAAGGACGGCCGGGTCCATCTGGTCGGATACGGCCGCGCCAACCACGCGGGGCTCGGCGACGACGAGGTCCTGCGGGCGGTCATCGCCGAGCACCGCCTCCCCCCGGACGACGAGGCGACCACGGACGGCAACCGGCACTTCTACGGCTTCGAGTGCGAGAACCTCGGCGACGGGAAGGACCCGTGGCCCAAGGTGCAGCTGGACGCCATCGCGAAGGCGTCCGCGGCCCTGTGCCGGGCGCACGGCTGGACGCACCGCTCGGTGATCGGCCACCTGGAGTGGCAGCCGGGCAAGGTCGACCCGCGCGGCTTCACGATGGCCTCGATGCGGGACCGGATCTCCGAGCGCCTGCACGGGCGGCCCTGAGACAACCGCCCGGGTCCGGCTCGGATCCGCTCCGGGCCCCCGGTCCCGGAGAACCCGGCCCACCCGGCCCCCGGCCCCTCCCGCCGACCGGCCGGCCGGGACACGGCGGGCGCCCCCGCGCGGTGCGGTGGCGCCCGCGTCCGACAATGGACACGTGAACGCGTCCGACCTCTCCCGCCTGCGGCCCCGGCTCCCCTCCCCCCTGGAACCGGTCGAGGACGAGCGCCTCGCCGGGCACGGCCTGCGGCTCCTGCTCAAGCGCGACGACCTGATCCACCCGGAGCTGCCCGGCAACAAGTGGCGCAAGCTCGCCCCCAACCTGGCCGCGGCGGACGGCCGCCCCGTGCTCACCTTCGGCGGCGCGTACTCCAACCACCTGCGCGCCACGGCCGCCGCCGGGCGGCTGCTCGGCTTCGACACGATCGGGGTCGTACGCGGCGACGAGCTCGCCGGCCGGCCGCTGAACCCCTCCCTGGCGCGGTGCGCGGCGGACGGCATGCGGCTGGTGTTCGTGGACCGCGGAACGTACCGAGCGAAGGACGATCCCGAGGTGCTGGCCGGGCTGCTCGCCTCCTGCCCGCCCGGCACGTACGTCGTCCCCGAGGGCGGCAGCAACGCGCACGCGGTCCGGGGCTGCGTGGAACTCGGCCGCGAGCTGTCCGGCGCCGCGGACGTCGTCGCCGTCGCCTGCGGCACGGGCGGCACCCTCGCCGGCCTTGCGGCGGGGCTCGGGGAGGGCACCCGGGCGCTGGGCGTCCCGGTCCTCAGGGGCGGCTTCCTGGGCGCCGAGGTCCGGACCCTCCAGTCCGCGGCCTTCGGTGGTCCGCGGGGCTCCTGGACGCTCGACGAGCGCTTCCACTGCGGGGGCTACGCCCGTTCGACGCCTGCCCTGGACGCGTTCGCTCAGGATTTCGAGGCGCGGCATGGACTCGCCATCGAGCGGCTGTATGTCGCCAAAATGCTCCTCGGGCTCCTCACCCTGGCGCAGGAGGGGGCGTTCGCCCGGGGCAGCACCCTGGCGGCGGTGATCACGGGCGCCCCGGACGGGACCGGCCGCCTGGACTGACCGCCGGGACTGACCGCCGGGACCGACCGCCGGATCCCGGACGGGCCCACCGGGAACGGCCGCCGGAGCCGTCGCAGGGGCCGGGCGTCTCAGCCGCTCTCCTCCCGGTACGCCGCCGCCTCCTCCAGGTCCAGGCGGCGCAGCAGGGTGCGCATCATCTCGTCATCGATCCGGCGCTCGTCGCGGAACCGGACGAAGACCTCGCGTTCGGCGTCGATCATCTCCCCGGCGAGCCTCCGGTAGGTGTCGTCGACCGTCTCGCCGGTGACCTCGTTGACGGCGCCGAGCCGTTCCCACACCGCGTTGCGGCGCCGCTCCAGGACCGTGCGCAGCCGGTCGGCCAGCGGCGGCGGCAGCGTGTTGCGCTCGTCCTCGAGCAGCGCGTCGAGGCGTTCCTCCGCGGCCCGGGACGCCTCGCTCTGGGCCTGGGCCTCGGCCAGGGTCTCGGCGTAGGTGTCGCGGCCCGGCATCTTCAGGAACCGGATCAGCGGCGGGAGGGTGAGGCCCTGCACCACCAGCGTCCCGATCACGGTCGTGAAGGTGAGGAAGAGGACGAGGTTGCGGGCCGGGAACTCCTCGCCGTCGGCGACCACCGGGATCGAGAAGGCGATGGCGAGGGAGACCACGCCGCGCATGCCGGCCCAGCCGACGATCAGCGGGGCCCTCCAGTCGACCCCGGGTTCGCGTTCCCGGATCCGCTTCGACATCCAGCGCGGCAGGAAGGTCGCGGGGTACACCCAGACGAACCGCACCACGACCACGGCGACGAAGACGCCGGCCGCGTACCAGGCCGCCTCGCCCATCCCGTACTGCCCGAGCCCCTGGACCACGTAGGGCAGCTGGAGCCCGATGAGCGCGAAGACGGCGGACTCCAGGACGAAGGCCACCATCTTCCAGACCGCCTCCTCCTGGAGCCGGGTCGCGAAGCCGACCTGCCAGTTGCGGTGTCCGAGGAACAGGCCGACGACGACCACGGCCAGGACGCCGGAGGCGCCGACCTCCTCGGCCGCCGCGTAGGCGACGAAGGGGATCAGCAGGGAGAGGGTGTTCTGCAGCAGCGCCTCCCCCAGATGGCGGCGCAGCCAGTGGATGGGGAGCATCAGCACCAGGCCGACGCCGATCCCGCCGATCGCGGCGAGGGCGAACTCCTCGATGCCGCCGACCCAGCTCACGCCCTCCCCCACGGCCGCGGCGAGGGCGACCTTGTACGCGGTGATCGCGGTGGCGTCGTTCACCAGGGACTCGCCCTGGAGGATCGTGGTGATGCGGTTCGGCAGTCCGAGCTTGCGGGCGATGGCGGTGGCCGCGACGGCGTCCGGCGGGGCGACCACGGCGCCGAGCACCAGTGCCGCGGTGAGCGGCAGGTCGGGCACGAGGACGTAGGCGAGCCAGCCCACCGCGACCGTGGCGAACAGGACGTAGCCGACGGAGAGCAGGGCGACGGGCCGGAGGTTGGCGCGCAGGTCCAGGTAGGAGGACTCGACCGCGGCGGTGTAGAGGAGCGGCGGCAGGATCAGCGGCAGCACGATGTGCGGGTCGAGCGTGTAGTCGGGGACTCCCGGGACGTACGAGGCGGCCAGGCCCGCGGCGACCAGGAGCAGCGGTGCCGGCACCGGCGTCCTGCGGGCGACGCCCGCCACCGCGGCGCTCGCCGCGACCAGTCCCACCAGCTGCAGTGCGTCCATGCCCGGTCCCCGTCTCGATCCACCACGTAGCCTGGCCATCATGACCGAGTGCCTGCACGTCGCCGAAATGCCACGGCCCGAACCTCCGCCGCTCACCGACACCTGTCCGGAGTGCCTGACCGCCGGTACGCATCCGGTGCAGCTGCGGCTCTGTCTGACCTGCGGGCACGTCGGCTGCTGCGACTCCTCGGCCGGGCGGCACGCCACGGGGCACTTCTCGACGACGGGGCACCCGGTGATGCGGACCTTCGAGCCGAACGAGCGCTGGCGCTGGTGCTTCGTGGACGGTTCGATCGTCTGACGGCTGGGTACGTCACCCCTCCGCGGCCAATCGACCGCCCGCCGCTCTCAATTGGGCCCCGCAGCCCTCTACCCACTGTGCGTACTCATGGCCTTACCATGAGTGACGGACGTGGGAGGGGTCGTTGCCGGGGCCCACGGCGACAGGTCGGCGTGGATCGCGGTAGCGTCACGGCGGAATGCGCAACCGACTGCGTACCGCCCGGTTCGGGGGGCCTTCCCCCCGGGCCCCGAATGAGCTTGTGCCACCTTGGAGGTGAGGGTGTCCCAGATCGCAGGCGAGCCCGGGACCCAGGACTTCGTGGAAGTCCGGCTGCCCGCTGCGGGTGCCTACCTGTCCGTGCTGCGTACGGCCACGGCCGGCCTCGCGGCACGCTTGGACTTCACCCTCGACGAGATCGAGGACTTGCGGATCGCGGTCGACGAGGCCTGCGCGATCCTGCTCCAGCAGGCCGTACCGGGGTCCGTCCTCAGCTGCGTGTTCCGCCTGATCGACGACTCGCTCGACGTGACGGTCTCCGCGCCGACCACCGACGGGCGGGCGCCGGAGCGGGACACCTTCGCGTGGACGGTGCTGTCCGCGCTGGCCGGGAAGGTCGAGTCGTCCGTGGCGGAGGACCGCACGGTCTCCATCAGCCTGTACAAACAGCGCGGCGCGGGGCCAGGCCCGGCGTGAGGAGCGGGGACGCGACGGCCGGCATCCCTGAGCAGCAGGCGAGGCCGCATCCGGAGGTCGAGGTCGAGGTCGCTACGGAGCAGGCGGTCCACATGAGCGAGCACGAGCAGCACAACGCGGTTCCCGGCGTGCCCGGGGCCCCCGAGGACGCGCCGGGGCCCGAGGCCCCCGTGGCGGTCGGGGTCGGCGAGGGCGCCGAGGTCCACGAGACGGCCGCCCCCGCCGAGGACCCCGAGCCGCGCGAGGCTCCGGATCCGCACGACCGGAGCGGGGCGCGTGCGCTCTTCGTGGAGCTGCGCAAGCTGCCGGAGGGTTCGCCGGAGAAGGCGGAGCTGCGCAACCGGCTGGTGCGGATGCACCTGCCGCTGGTGGAGCACCTGGCCCGGCGCTTCCGCAACCGCGGCGAGCCGCTCGACGACCTGACGCAGGTCGCGACGATCGGCCTGATCAAGTCGGTGGACCGGTTCGACCCGGAGCGCGGTGTCGAGTTCTCGACCTACGCGACGCCGACGGTCGTGGGCGAGATCAAGCGGCACTTCCGGGACAAGGGCTGGGCGGTCCGGGTGCCGCGCCGGCTGCAGGAGCTGCGGCTGTCGCTGACGACGGCGACGGCGGAGCTCTCCCAGCAGCACGGCCGCTCGCCGACCGTGCACGAGCTCGCGGAGCGGCTCGGGATCTCGGAGGAGGAGGTCCTGGAGGGCCTGGAGTCGGCGAACGCCTACTCGACGCTCTCCCTGGACGTCCCGGACACGGACGACGAGTCCCCGGCCGTGGCGGACACCCTCGGCGCGGAGGACGAGGCGCTGGAGGGCGTGGAGTACCGCGAGTCCCTCAAGCCGCTGCTGGAGGACCTGCCGCCGCGGGAGAAGCGGATCCTGCTGCTGCGCTTCTTCGGCAACATGACCCAGTCGCAGATCGCGCAGGAGGTGGGCATCTCCCAGATGCACGTCTCGCGCCTGCTGGCCCGCACGCTGGCCCAGCTGCGGGAGAAGCTGCTGGTGGAGGAGTAGGACGGCGGAAGGCCCCGGCCGCCGGGCCGGGGCCTTCCGCCGTCCCGGGCGCCGCTAGGTCCTGTCCGGGCGATCTTCGAGGACCGGCCCGCGGCGTCGGATGTGGTGTATCGCAAGGCGGAGGATCGCCCTCGTACTGGGCGTACTCGGGCGACTCCGACAACGCCGCGAGACGCCGCAGCCGTCGTCGCGGGCCCGAGAAGATCGCCCGGACAGGACCTACGCGTCGCCGGGGCGCCGGATGCCGAGGGCCTGCGTCGTCGCCGGGCTCACCAGGAGCACCAGGCCCGTCACGGCGAGCACCGCGAGGGCGATGCCGGCCGGGATCATGGCGCTGTTCGCCTGGAGCAGCTGCCAGGCGACCGGCAGCGCCAGGATCTGGGTGATGATCGCCGGGCCGCGGCTCCAGCCGCGGCGCAGCAGCAGTCCGCGGGCCGCCGCTCCGGGGATCAGGCCGAGCACGATCAGCGTCGCCCCGCCCATGACCGCCTGGGTCAGGTCGTCGGGGCTGCCCGTGAGGCCGGTGACGAGG
Organism: Streptomyces sp. JL2001; assembly: GCF_050917515.1. NCBI lineage: Bacteria > Bacillati > Actinomycetota > Actinomycetes > Kitasatosporales > Streptomycetaceae > Streptomyces > Streptomyces sp. JL2001. The sequence goes on from NZ_CP169421.1 coordinate 2,731,322, forward strand.
ACGTACAGGCCGCCGGCCACCAGGGCCAGGGCCTCGATGCCGGCCACCGCGGCGGCGGCCGTCAGCCGGCCGGGACGGGACGGCTGCTCGGCGTTCTGCTCCGTACTGCTCATACCTGGCAGGGTAGCCGGGGCGGCCCTCCGCGCTGTCCGCCAGGTGGCCGGGACTGGGCCCGGTACCGCCGGGTAGGTACCCTGGCGGCCATGCGCGCACTTCTCGTGGTCAACCCGGCAGCAACCACCACCAGTGCCCGCACCCGTGACGTGCTCATCCACGCCCTCGCCAGCGAGATGAAGCTGGAGGCCGTCACCACCGAGTACCGCGGGCACGCCCGTGACCTGGGAAGACGGGCCGCCGAGTCCAAGGACGTCGAGCTGGTCGTCGCCCTCGGCGGCGACGGCACGGTGAACGAGGTCGTCAACGGCCTCCTCCACGACGGACCCGATCCCGACCGGCTTCCGGGCCTCGCGGTGGTCCCCGGCGGGTCCACCAACGTCTTCGCCCGGGCGCTCGGACTGCCGAACGACGCGGTGGAGGCGACCGGCGCGCTCCTCGACGCACTCCGTGAACGCCGTGCACGCACAGTGAGCCTCGGGCTCGCGTCCGGCGCCCCGGGGACCGAGGACGAAGCGGTGCCGGCGCGCTGGTTCACGTTCTGCGCCGGCTTCGGATTCGACGCGAGTGTCATCGGCCGAGTCGAACAGCAGCGGGAGCGGGGCAAGCGTTCGACCCACGCCCTGTACCTCCGCCAGGTGCTCCGCCAGTTCCTGGAGGAGCCGCACCGCCGGCACGGCACCATCACCCTGGAGCGCCCCGGCGAGGACCCGGTCGAGGACCTGGTCCTGTCCATAATCTGCAACACCTCCCCCTGGACCTACCTGGGCAATCGCCCGGTGTACGCGTCCCCGGAGGCTTCCTTCGACACCGCGCTGGACGTCCTCGGACTGAGCCGGCTGTCCACTCCGGCGGTGGCCCGTTACGCCACTCAGCTGCTCACCTCGACGCCCGAACGCGGCCCGCACGGCAAGCACGCGAGGACTCTGCACGACCTGACCGACTTCACCTTGCATTCGAAGGTGCCGCTGCCCCTGCAGATGGACGGCGACCACCTAGGACTGCGTACGAGCGTGGCGTTCACAGGCGTACGCCGTGCACTGCGTGTGATTGTGTGAGTGGAAGGGCCCAAAGTCCTTTCACTCGAACGTTTAGGCTGCCATCCACCCCTTAGAAGTACGGCTGTGACCTAGCCGACACCGAGGAATCAAAAAAAACTTTCCGGAAGGGGTTGTATCCGCCGCCGAGGTTTGCGAATCTCTTCATGGCGATCGGGACGGCCCGCAAGACCGGCCTCCACTGAGAGCCAGAACCCCTCCTCAGTCTCAGGACCACACCAGTTCATCTGGCAGTCGGCCCTTCCGTTGCGGGGGGATTCGTGAAAGCGTTCACATTCACAAGCAACCTGCACGTAATACCAAGAGAGGTAGCAGCCATGGACTGGCGTCACAACGCCGTTTGTCGTGAGGAAGACCCCGAGCTGTTCTTCCCCATCGGCAACACCGGTCCTGCGCTGCTGCAGATCGAGGAAGCCAAGGCCGTCTGCCGCCGCTGCCCCGTCATGGAGCAGTGCCTGCAGTGGGCGCTCGAGTCCGGCCAGGACTCCGGCGTCTGGGGTGGCCTCAGCGAGGACGAGCGCCGCGCGATGAAGCGCCGTGCCGCTCGCAACCGGGCGCGTAACGCCAGCGCCTGACGCCACCCGCGACAGCCTCAGGCAAGCGGCGCGTACATCGCGTACGCAATCACCGCCCTTGAGCCGCAGCGCGCAGCAGTAACCCACAGCATTCGAGCCCCGGACCGATCCACTCGGTCCGGGGCTCGCTGCTGTGCGCACGCGGAGGACCGCCGCCGGGTGCGGCGGGCTGCTACTTCTGGGGCCGCACGGGGATGTCGAGGACGACCTTCGTGCCGCGCTCGGGGCCGGGCTGCATGTCGAACGTGCCGCCCAACTCCCCCTCCACCAGGGTCCGCACGATCTGCAGACCGAGGTTGCCGGCGCGCTGCGGGTCGAAGCCCTCGGGCAGACCGCGGCCGTCGTCCCGGACCGTGATCAGCAGCCGGGCGTCGGCCCGGGGCTCGCCCCGGACGGCCGCCACCTCGACCGTGCCCTGCTCGCCCGGCGCGAAGGCGTGCTCCAGGGCGTTCTGCAGCACCTCGGTCAGGACCATGGAGAGCGGGGTGGCGACCTCGGCGTCGAGGATGCCGAAGCGGCCGTTGCGCCGGCAGGTGACCTTGCCGGGTGAGATCTCGGCCACCATCGCGATCACCCGGTCGGCGATCTCGTCGAACTCGACGCGCTCGTCGAGGTTCTGGGACAGCGTCTCGTGGACGATGGCGATCGAACCGACCCTGCGCACCGCCTCGTTGAGGGCCTCGCGACCGCGGTCGGAGTCCATGCGGCGGGCCTGGAGGCGCAGTAGCGCCGCCACCGTCTGGAGGTTGTTCTTCACCCGGTGGTGGATCTCCCGGATGGTGGCGTCCTTGGTGATCAACTCGCGTTCGCGGCGGCGCAGTTCGGTGACGTCCCGGAGCAGGACGAGCGAACCGATGCGGGTGCCCTTGGGCTTGAGGGGGATCGCCCGCAGCTGGATCACGCCGCCGTTGCCCTCGACCTCGGCCTCGCGGGGCGCGTAGCCGGAGGCCAGCTTGACCAGGGCCTCGTCGACGGGGCCGCGGGAGGGCGCGAGTTCGGCGGTGATCTGGCCGAGGTGCTGGCCGACCAGGTCGGCGGCGAGCCCGAGCCGGTGGTAGGCGGAGAGGGCGTTCGGCGAGGCGTACTGGACGATGCCGTCGGCGTCGAGCCTGATCAGGCCGTCTCCGGCGCGGGGCGAGGCGTCCATGTCGACGGCCTCGCCGGCGAACGGGAAGGAGCCGGCGGCGATCATCTGGGCCAGGTCGGAGGCGGACTGGAGGTAGGTGAGCTCCAGCCGGCTCGGGGTCCGGACCGTCAGCAGGTTCGTGTTGCGGGCGATCACGCCGAGTACCCGGCCCTCCCGGCGCACGGGGATGGACTCGACCCGTACGGGGACCTCCTCCCGCCACTCGGGGTCGCCCTCGCGGACGATGCGCCCCTCGTCGAGGGCGGCGTCGAGCAGCGGACGCCGGCCGCGCGGCACGAGGTGGCCGACCATGTCGTCCTGGTAGGAGGTCGGGCCGGTGTTGGGCCGCATCTGGGCGACGGAGACGTAGCGGGTGCCGTCCAGGGTGGGAACCCAGAGCACGAGGTCGGCGAAGGAGAGGTCGGAGAGCAGCTGCCACTCCGAGACCAGCAGGTGGAGCCACTCGAGGTCGGACTCACTCAGAGCGGTGTGCTGGCGGACGAGGTCGTTCATGGAGGGCACAGGTGCGAGCGTACCCGCGGAATTCAGGGGCGATGAACCTGGATCTCACGGCGTTCGTGTTGGAGGATGGGCCGGGAAGGACCCTGCCGATATGGATGGACAGACCAGAATGGTCTAGTCCACAATGACAGGGAGCATCATCAGCAGACCTCCACTCTCCCCGCACAGGAGGGTGGAACGAGGTACCCGGCGCTCTCTGCCCTGACTGCGTCGAGACCTCCTACACGGCCGCGGGACCGCACACCCCCGGCCGGGCAACTCCGGGCTGCGGTGCCGGACGGGTTGAGGGTCCCGTCAGGCGCCGCGGCCCGCGGGTTTTTCCGGGCTCTTCCCCTGGAGATACGGCCCCCGGGGCCGATCGACTCACCGCGCGCGGCCCTCCGTCGCCGCCTCCGGCCCCGGGACAGTACCGGCCGCCCCCGAACCCCCCGGCACCACCGGAGGCCCGCCCCGGACCCTCCACGCCCCGTCGACGACGGCCCGTGCGGGAGGCCGCCTCCCGGTCCGGCGTGTCGGCACCGCGGGCACGGGCCGCGCGGGGGCCGGCCCGGTGGCTGGGCCGAGGGTGCCGATCGACCATGAGAAGAGGGGTCCGTCCCGCGGACGGACCTGAGCGAAGGGCTCCCATTCTGCTAGATTGAAACTTAGATTGGTCTATACCACACAGGCCCCTCACCAGATCGGCAGGCACAGCGTGGAAGTTGTCATCGTCCCGGACGCCAAGGCAGGCGGCGAGCTCATCGCGGACGGCATCGCCGGCCTCCTGCGCCGCAAGCCCGACGCGTTGCTCGGCGTTGCCACCGGCTCGACCCCGCTGCCCATCTACGAAGCCCTGATCGCCCAGGTCGCGGCCGGTTCCGTGGACGCCTCGCGCGCCCGGATCGCGCAGCTGGACGAGTACGTCGGGCTGCCGACCGGGCACCCCGAGTCCTACCGCTCCACCGTGCTCCGCCAGGTCGTCGAGCCGCTCGGGCTCTCCCAGGACGCCTTCATGGGCCCCGACGGCGCCGCCGAGGACGTCCAGGCCGCCTGCGAGGCCTACGACCGCGCGCTGGCCGCCGCCGGCGGCGTCGACCTGCAGATCCTGGGCATCGGCACCGACGGGCACATCGGCTTCAACGAGCCGTGCTCCTCCCTCGCCTCCCGCACCCGGATCAAGACGCTCACCGAGCAGACCCGGGTCGACAACGCGCGCTTCTTCGACAACGACATCGAGCAGGTGCCGCACCACGTCATCACCCAGGGCATCGGCACCATCCTGGAGGCTCGGCACCTGGTGCTGCTGGCCACCGGCGAGGGCAAGGCGGACGCCGTGGCGCAGACCGTCGAGGGCCCGGTGGCGGCGCTCGTGCCGGCCTCCGCGCTGCAGCTGCACCCGCACGCCACGGTCGTCGTCGACGAGGCCGCCGCCTCCAAGCTGAAGCTCGCCGACTACTTCCGCCACACCTTCGCCGAGAAGCCCGGCTGGCAGGGCATCTGACCGGAGCCGGAACGACCCCCGGCACGCGGAGGAGGGCCGGTACCCCGCGGGGTACCGGCCCTCCTCTCGTACTCGGGTCGCTCGGAGCCTCACCGGCTCAGACGCCGGCGATGACCTCCGCCGCCGCCCGGCCGCAGACCCGCGCCGCGCCGTGCGTGGCGATGTGCAGGGCTCCGCGGGGCGCCGCCTGGTTCAGGCCCATCTCCACCACGACGGTGTCCGGGCGGGCCGCCAGCAGGCCGTCCAGGGCCTCCGCCATCCACGGGTGCCGGTGGGCGTCCCGGACGACGGCGACGATGCCGCTCTCCCCCGCGGCGGCGAGCACGACGTCCACCGAGGGCTCCGCGTACGAGCCGGTGCGCGTGCCGGGCAGCAGCCGCTCCAGCTCCGCGGCGACCCCCCACGGCGTCTCGTCGCCGACCGCGAAGTTGGCGACCGGGGTGAAGGAGGCCACGTAGGGAGCACTGGTCATCGGCGCGTAGGGCCGCTCCCCCGAGGTCACCACCAGGGCCCGGCGGGCCGCGACGAGTCCGATGTCGGTGCCGGGCGCGGTCCCCTCCTGCACTGCCGCGCCCGGCCCCGAAACAGCCCCCCTGACCCGGTGCGCCTGGGTCCAGGACGCCAGGGCGCGCACGCGCGCCGCGGCGTCGGCCAGCCGTTCCTCGGGCAGTTCACCGGTCCGTACCGCGTCGACGAGGGCATCGCGCAGCCGCAGTACGGTGTCCTCGTCGGCCAGCCCGCCGCCGACGCAGATGGCGTCGGCGCCCGCGGCGATCGCAAGGACGGATCCGCGCTCGATGCCGTACGTCGACGCGATGGCCTGCATCTCCATGCCATCGGTGACGATCAGCCCGTCGAAGCCCAGCTCCTGGCGCAGCAGACCGGTCAGGATCTGCGGGCTCAGGGTCGCCGGACGGTTCGGGTCGAGCGCGGAGAGCAGAATATGCGCGCTCATGACCGCTTTGGAACCCGCTGCGATCGCGGCGCGGAAAGGTACCAGGTCACGGGCGTGCAGTGTGGCGAGGTCCACATCGATCCGGGGCAGCGCGTGGTGGGAGTCCACGTTGGTGTCGCCGTGCCCGGGGAAGTGCTTGGTGCAGGCGGCGACGCCGACGGCCTGGAGGCCCTCGACGTACGCCACGGTGTGACGCGCCACCAGGTCCGGGTCGGACCCGAAGGACCGGACGCCGATGACCGGGTTGTCGGCGTTGGAGTTCACGTCGGCCGAGGGGGCCCAGTTGAGGTCCACCCCGCACGCGGCGAGCCGGCGGCCGAGCTCCCGGGCGACGGCCCGGGTCAGATCGGTGTCGTCGACGGAGCCGAGGGCGTGGTTGCCGGGGAAGGAGGAGCCCTGCCGGACCTCGAGGCGGGTGACGTCCCCGCCCTCCTCGTCGATGGCGACCAGGACGTCGTCCCGCTCGGCCCGCAGCCGCGCGGTGAGCGCGGCGAGCTGCTCGGGGGTGTCGATGTTCCGGCCGAACAGGCCGACCGAGGAGAGGCCCTCCCCGATGCGGCGCAGCAGCCAGTCGGGCGCGGTGGTGCCGACGAAACCCGGCTGGAGCACGGTGAGTGCGTCGCGGGTCAGGGTGTCGGTGCCGCGTACGAGTGTGGTCATGGGCGGCTTTATCCCTTCACTGCGCCGGCCGTCAGACCCGCGGCCATCTTGCGCTGGACAAGGAGGAAGAGGATCACGATGGGGACGGCCATCATGGTGGAGCCCGCCATCATCGGTGCGTACTCGGTGCCGTTCTTGGTGATGAAGTTGCCGAGCCAGACGGTGGCCGTCTGGTTCTGCTGGCTCATCAGCATCAGCGCGTAGAGGTACTCGTTCCACGCCTGGATGAAGGCATAGACGGAGGTGGCGACCATGCCGGGCGCCAGCAGCGGGAAGACGACCCGGATGAAGGCGCCGGTGCGGGTGCAGCCGTCGACCTGGGCGGCCTCCTCCAGCTCCTTGGGGATGTTGACGATGAAGCCGCGCAGGGTCCACACCGTGAACGGGAGGATGAAGGTCAGGTACGTGATGATCAGGCCGCTGAGCCTGTCGTACTGGCCGAGGTCGTTGAGCAGCAGGAAGACCGGGATGATCATCGCGACGAGCGGCACCATCTGGACGGCGAGGATGCCGACGATCACGATCTTGCGGCCGCGGAAGGCGAAGCGGGAGATCGCGAGGGCGGCCAGCATGCCGACCGCGATGCCGATGACCACGACCACGAGGGAGACCACGAGGCTCCGGCCGACCGGGCCCCAGAAGTCCGCGATGTCCAGCGCGCGCCGGAAGTTCTCCAGCGTGAAGGTGGTCGGGTAGAAGTGCGGGTCCGGGTCGATGGCGTCCTTGGACGGCTTGAACGCCGTGTTCACCATCCAGTAGACCGGGAAGCCGGCCGTGACGACGACGAGCAGGCCGAGCAGGTTCCAGCCGAACCTGGACTTGCGGTACGGCTTGACGGCGGGGGCCGCGGTGTTCGTGGTCACTCCACCTCTCCGATCTTCAGCATCTGGCGCATGTAGACGGCGACCACGCCGAGCAGCAGGACGACGGTGACGAGCGCGATCGCCGAGCCGGTGCCGTAGTCGTTGACGACGAACGCCCTGTCGAACGAGTACGTGGTGAGGATCTGGAACTCGGCCTCGGGGTGACCGTTGCGCATCACGTACACCTGCGGGAAGACGCCCATGTCCCAGATGACCGAGAGCGTCGTCAGCATGACGATGATCGGCTTGAGGATCGGCAGCGTGACGAAGCGGAAGACGCCCCAGGCTCCGGCGCCGTCGAGGCGGGCGGCCTCCTCGAGCTCCTTGGGCACCTGGGTGAGGCCGGCGCTGAGCGTGATCACGACGAACGGGACGGCGCCCCAGACGACGAGGAGCACGATCACGGCGAGGCCCTGCGGGCCGCTGGCGAACCAGTTGTGGCCGATCATGTCGACGCCGGGCAGCTTGTCGATCAGCCAGTTCAGGACGCCGTAGTCGGCGTCGAAGAGCCACTTGAAGATGGCCGTCGCGACGATGATGGGCATGCCCCAGCTCGCCACGAGGACGATGTTGACGAGCAGCTTGACCCAGCCGGAGACCTTCTGCAGCAGCAGCGCGATCAGCATGCCGAGGACCATGGTGAGGATCACGGCGGCGGCCGCGAACACCACGGTGCGGAGCACGACGGTCCAGAACTCGGTGTCACCGAGGATCTTGGTGAAGTTGTCGAGGCCGGCCGACTGCGCTTCCTCGAAGCCCCAGAGCTGGGCCTGGCCGAAGTTCTGGAAGGAGAGGGTGACCAGCCGTACGAGCGGGTATCCCAGCACGAGCAGCAGGACGAGCAGGCATGGCGCGAGCAGCAGCCACGGCACTCCCGAGCCGGCCGAGGTCCCCTTCTTCCCCGGTTTCCCGGGCGTACCGGCTGCGGAGCCGGATGGTGGCGATTGCCGCACCGGCGGCACCTTCGCGGTGGTTGTGTCTGCGGCACTCATCCCGTGCTCCTCAGCGATCCCTCTCCTGCTTACGGGCGACAGGGCCCCGTCGCGGTGACGGGGCCCTGCCCACAGGTCACTTGGTGTTGATGACCTTGTCGATGGCGGCGTCCGCGTCCTTCGCGGCCTGCTCCACCGTCTTCTTGCCCTTGGCGATGTCGATGAGCATCGTCTTGAGGGTCTGCGCCTTCTCGACCTGACCCCAGCCCGGGGCGGTCGGGACGAACCAGCTGGACTCGGCCGCGGTGGCCGCGACCGCGGTGGCCGGGTCGCTCTTCAGCGGGGCGAGGTCCGTCTTGTTGTTCGGCAGGTTGCCCTTGCCGATCAGGCCCTTCTGGCCCTCGGGGCCGGTGAAGGCGGCGATCCACTCGGCCGCGACGCCCTGCGCCTTGGACTTGACCGGGATGGCCAGGTCCGAGCCGCCGAGGAAGACCGGGAGGTTCTTGCCGGACGGACCGGGGGTCACGAAGGTCTCCAGCTTGTCCTTCAGACCGCCGACCTTGTCGTTCTCGGGAGTGGCGGCGGTGCCACCCTCCCAGGCCGCCGAGAAGATCATCGCGGACTTGCCCTGGCCGAAGACGACGGGACGGTCGGACTCGTCCTTCGTCTTGTCGCCGTGCATGTACTTGTCGACGATGTTCTTGTACTCGGTGAGGCCCTTGATGGACTCCGGCGAGGACAGGTTCGCCTTCCAGGTCTCGCCGTCCTGCTTGGCGATCGAGCCGCCCTGCTCGTAGACGAAGGACATGGCCGCGTACCAGTCCGGCGACGGCTGGTACCAGGCGCTGAACTTGTCGCCCTTCTTCGCCTGGATGGCGTCGAGGGCGGCGGTCAGCTCGGCCCAGGTCTTCGGGGCCGCCTTGACGCCCGCCTCGGCGGCGACGTCCTTGCGCCAGGTGCCCACGCGGCCACCGGCGTAGTAGGGGACACCGTAGGTCTTGCCGTTGTAGGTGACCGACTCCTTGAGGGCGTCCAGCCACTGGCCCGAGTTGTCGAACTTCGAGGCCTCGACCGGGGCGAAGGCGCCCTTGGCCATGTAGCTGATCATCTCGGAGTTGCCCATCTCGACAACGTCCGGGGCCTTGTCCGTGGCGAGCACCGCGTCGAGCTTGGTGTTCTTGTCCGGCCAGCCGTAGTACTCGTGCTTGATCTTGATGCCGGGGTGCTTCTTGGTCACCGCGTCGTCGGCCGCCTTGACCAGCTCAGGCCAGTTGTTCTGGGCGTCGACCGTCAGCCAGACGGTGAGCTCCTTGACCTCGCCGCCGGCCTTGTCCCCACCCTTGTCGGCTCCGCCACACGCGGCAATGCCGACCATCATGCCCGCGACACCGATCGCCGCAATGAGCTTGCGCTTCACGCCACCCTCCTCAGGGATGCCTGCAACCCCTGCCCACCGCGCGAAGACATACGTCGAGTAGTGCTCGTGGGGCTGGGAGCTGGTCTTTAATGGTTTAGACCAGTACCCGGAGCTTGGCCTAGACCTTTAGGGGTGTCAAGGGTGTATAAGAAGGGCAGTCGGGTCCGTTATCGGACCGACACCTGAGGGAGGGCGACGACCCGTGACCGGTCCGTGCCACCATGTGAGCCGCTATAGACGGAGGAGCCGGTGACGGCAGCAACACAGGAGTCGGGAAGGCAGGCCATGGCCACGGACGCGGGCAACAGCGAGACAGAGGGCGGCGCCGCCACCCGCACCGCGCGCGTGCCCAAGTACTACCGACTGAAGCGGCACTTGCTCGACATGACGGAGACCCTGCCGCCCGGCACACCGGTCCCGCCCGAGCGCACCCTCGCCGCGGAGTTCGACACCTCGCGCACGACGGTGCGGCAGGCACTGCAGGAACTGGTCGTCGAGGGCCGCCTGGAGCGGATCCAGGGCAAGGGCACGTTCGTCGCCAAGCCCAAGGTCTCGCAGGCCCTGCAGCTGACCTCGTACACCGAGGACATGCGGGCACAGGGCCTGGAGCCCACCTCGCAGCTGCTCGACATCGGGTACGTGACGGCCGACGACACGCTGGCCGGCCTGCTCGACATCGCCGCCGGCGGGCGGGTGCTGCGGATCGAGCGGCTGCGCCTCGCCAGCGGGGAGCCGATGGCGATCGAGACCACCCACCTCTCGGCCAAGCGCTTTCCCGCGCTGCGGCGTTCGCTGGTGAAGTACACCTCGCTCTACACGGCGCTCGCCGAGGTCTACGACGTCCACCTCGCCGAGGCCGAGGAGACCATCGAGACCTCGCTCGCCACCCCGCGCGAGGCCGGCCTGCTCGGCACCGACGTGGGTCTGCCCATGCTGATGCTGTCCCGCCACTCGCTGGACGCGCAGGGCGAGCCGGTCGAGTGGGTGCGCTCGGTGTACCGCGGCGACCGGTACAAGTTCGTCGCCCGGCTGCAGCGCCCCAACGGCTGACCGCCCCGCGGACGACTCCCGGCCGTCCGGCCGAAAGACTGAAAAGATTCCGCCACTTCGGCGTGAACCGGTGCCCCGATACATCCGTGAGGTGTGTCGGGGCACTGGCGTGTCTCCGTGCGACGTCCATCGAGATTCGTCCGTTATCCGGACGGGGGTTCCATGGAGCGGACCGGTCCCCTAGATTTCACGCGCATTACCCGCGTGATCAACGGTGTTCAGCGAGGGGACGGAGTCGCCATATGTCAGAAGTGACGCAAGACAAACAACCGGTCGTGACACCGGTACGCGTGATCGTGGCGCTCTGTCTGGTCGCGCCCTTCGTGGCGATGCTCTGGGTGAGCTCGTACGCGAAGGTCGATCCGACCTTCATCGGCATCCCGTTCTTCTACTGGTACCAGATGGCCTGGGTCGTCGTCTCCACCGTGCTGACGATGGTCGCGTACAAGCTGTGGCAGCGTGACCAGCGCGCCCGCAAGGGAGGTGCGTCGCGATGAAGGACGGCGTGAACGGCGTCGCTCTGGGCGTCTTCATCTTCTTCTTCCTGGCCGTCACGGTCATGGGCTTCCTGGCCTCGCGCTGGCGCAGGGCCGAGAACGAGCACAGCCTGGACGAATGGGGTCTCGGCGGCCGTTCGTTCGGTACCTGGGTGACCTGGTTCCTGCTGGGCGGCGACCTCTACACCGCGTACACCTTCGTCGCCGTCCCGGCGGCCATCTACGCGGCCGGCGCGGCGGGCTTCTTCGCCGTCCCGTACACGATTCTCGTCTACCCCCTGATCTTCACCTTCCTGCCGCGGTTGTGGTCGGTGTCCCACAAGCACGGATACGTGACCACCTCGGACTTCGTCCGCGGCCGGTTCGGCTCCAAGAGCCTGTCGCTGGCGGTCGCCGTCACCGGCATCCTCGCCACCATGCCGTACATCGCGCTCCAGCTCGTCGGCATCCAGGCCGTCCTGGACGTGATGGGCGTGGGCGGCGGCGAGACCACGCACTGGTTCGTCAAGGACCTGCCGCTGCTCATCGCCTTCGGTGTCCTGGCGGCGTACACGTACTCCTCCGGACTGCGCGCGCCGGCGCTCATCGCCTTCGTCAAGGACACGCTGATCTACCTCGTCATCGCGGTGGCGATCATCTACATCCCGATCAAGCTGGGCGGCTTCGACGAGATCTTCGCCAAGGCCGGCGAGGCGTACGCCACGATCAACCCCGCCACCGACAAGCCGCGCGGCGCGCTGGTGCCGGGCGAGATGGGCCAGTGGGGTTACGCGACGCTCGCGCTCGGTTCGGCGCTGGCGCTCTTCATGTACCCGCACTCGATCACGGCGACGCTGTCCTCGCGCAGCCGTGACGTGATCCGCCGCAACACGACGATCCTGCCGCTCTACTCGCTGATGCTGGGCCTGCTCGCGCTGCTCGGCTTCATGGCGATCGCGGCGGGCGTGAAGGTGACCAACGGTCAGCTGGCCATCCCGCAGCTCTTCGAGAACATGTTCCCCGATTGGTTCGCGGGCGTGGCCTTCGCCGCCATCGGCATCGGCGCGCTGGTCCCGGCGGCGATCATGTCGATCGCCGCGGCCAACCTCTTCACCCGCAACATCTACAAGGACTTCCTGAAGCCGGACGCCACGCCGGAGCAGGAGACCAAGGTGTCCAAGCTGGTGTCGCTGCTGGTCAAGGTCGGCGCGCTGGTCTTCGTCCTCACCATGGACAAGACGGTCGCGATCAACTTCCAGCTGCTCGGCGGCATCTGGATCCTGCAGACGCTGCCGGCCCTGGTCGGCGGCCTGTTCACCCGTTGGTTCCACCGCTGGGCGCTGCTGGCCGGCTGGGCCGTCGGCATGGTCTACGGCACGGCGGCGGCGTACGGCGTGGCCAGCCCGACGCAGAAGCACTTCGGCGGCTCGTCCGCCGAGATCCCGGGCATCGGCGAGATCGGCTACATCGGCCTCACCGCCTTCGTGATCAACCTGGTGGTGACCGTCGTCCTGACGTTCGTCCTGAAGGCCGTCAAGGCGCCCGAGGGCGTGGACGAGACGTCCCCGTCGGACTACACGGCGGACGCCGGCGACGCGGGCGTGCAGACCGAGCTGCCGAAGGTGGGCGCGGGCCACTGACCCCGCCCGCAAGGTGACGAAGGCCGCCGCGCTTCCACAGGGAAGGCGCGGCGGCCTTCGCCGTGGTCACGAAAGGATGTGCGGATGAGAACCGGACCCCGCCTCTCCCTGCTCGTCCTGCTCCCCCTCGTGCTCGCCGTCACCGGCTGCGGCACCGAGGTTCCGGGCGGACCGGCACCCGACCGCGCGGAACTGGAGGCGCGAGCCCACGCCGCGCAGACCCGTGTCGAGCACGTGTACGTCACCGAGGCCGAGGGGTTCCGGCCGGCCCTCCAGTCGGCCGGTGTCATCGGCGACGACGGCTTCCAGCTCACCTACGTCGGGCCCGCCGGCGAGCAGCTGACCCTCTCCGCGGAGCGGCGCCCCTTCACCGAGCGGGACTGCGCCGCCCCGCCGGCCGGCGACACCTGTGTGAAGGAGGGCGGCGGCTGGTACCGGCACTCCGCCGACCGGCACGCGTACCTGCGCAACGAGAACGGCCTGCGCGTCGAGCTGGCCGCCCCGCTGTCCGTGGGGAGGGACCTGCTGCGGGGCGCCGCCGCCGAGGCGCACCGCGCCGACGACGCCGAACTGGACGCGGTCCTGCCGCGGCGGACGAGCGGGAGCGGACCGGTCGAGCGCGGCGACCTGCCACCGGTCGGCGACGGAGCCCCCGACAACGGAGTGGGCGCGAGCGGCTGAGCGGGGCACACTGCCTGGATGGACTTCACCATCAGGGCGGTACGGCCCGAGGAGTACGACGCCCTCGGCGAGGTCACCGCGCGGGCCTTCCTCGACGACGGGCACCTCGACTTCGGCGAGGACGACGCCTACCTGCGCCTGCTGCGGGACGTGGCCCGGCGGGCCGCGGAAGCGGAGGTGCTGGTGGCGGTGGACCGCGCCGGCACGGTGCTCGGCGGCGTGACCTTCGTCGCCGGCGGGGAGTGGGCCGACATCGCGCGCGAGGGCGAGGCCGAGTTCCGGATGCTCGCCGTGGCGAAGGGAGCCCGCGGCCGGGGCGTCGGCGAGGCCCTCGTCCGGGTCTGCACGGAGCGGGCGCGCAGGACACCTGGATGCCGGCGGCTGGTGCTCTCCACCCAGTCGCGCATGTCCGCGGCGCACCGGATCTACGAGCGGGCGGGCTTCGTCCGTACCCCTGACCGGGACTGGAGCCCGCTGGCCGACATGGACCCCCTGCACACCTACGCGTTGGAGCTCTGAGCACGGAACGACACAACATGTGGGGGGTGTCTCCAGGGGCGCCCCCCACATGTATGCTCATGCTCGCTGTCGCCGCAGGGGAATCCGGTGCAAGTCCGGAACTGTCCCGCAACGGTGTGCTTATGGCGTTTTCATCCGCCAGGTGAGTCCGAAGACCTGCCGACAGTGCGCCCGGTCCGTCCGTTCCGGGTGTCACAGACGTCCGGGCCTCGCGGAGTGGGCCGGTGGCGCGGCGCACCCTGCGTACGGGTGCCCGGCTGCCCGCTTCCCCCGCCGGCCCCGAGCCGAGCGAGGGAGAGCCCCCACGTGACCATCGCGCCCGCCGATCCGGCCGCAGCGATCGAGAGCGACGGACCCGGGACCGTGCTGCTGCGGATCCTGACCGACCTCACCGCCGATCTCCCCGACACCGACCCCGGCAAGGTCGCCGCCGCCGCGCTGCGCGGCCGGAGCGCCGGCTCGGACGAGGCGGAACTGCGCGAGCTGGCCACCGAGGCGGCCGCCGGCCTGATCGCCGAGGACCCCGCGTACTCCCGGCTCGCCGCCCGGCTCCTGACGATCACCATCGCCGACGAGGCGGCCGGCCAGGGCGCGGTGAGCTTCTCGGCCTCCGTCGCCGTCGGCCACCGCGAGGGTCTGATCGCCGACCGCACGGCCGCGTTCGTCCGGCTGCACGGCGCGGCGCTCGACGCGACCGTGGACCCGGCCGGCGACGACCGCTTCGGCTACTTCGGCCTGCGCACCCTGTACTCGCGCTACCTGCTGCGCCACCCGATCACCCGCAAGGTCGTCGAGACGCCCCAGCACTTCATGCTGCGCGTGGCCGCCGGGCTCGCCGAGGACAACTCGACGCGCGCGCTGGACGAGGTCACCGCGCTCTACGGCCTGATGAGCCGGCTCGACTACCTGCCCTCCTCCCCCACGCTCTTCAACTCCGGCACCCGCCACCCGCAGATGTCGTCCTGCTACCTGCTCGACTCGCCGCTGGACGAGCTGGACTCCATCTACGACCGGTACCACCAGGTCGCGCGGCTCTCGAAGCACGCGGGCGGCATCGGCCTGTCGTACTCCCGCATCCGCGCCCGCGGTTCGCTGATCCGCGGCACCAACGGGCACTCCAACGGCATCGTGCCGTTCCTGAAGACGCTGGACGCCTCCGTCGCGGCCGTGAACCAGGGCGGCCGGCGCAAGGGCGCCGCCGCGGTCTACCTGGAGACCTGGCACGCGGACATCGAGGAGTTCCTGGAACTGCGCGACAACACCGGCGAGGACGCCCGGCGTACGCACAACCTGAACCTGGCGCACTGGATCCCGGACGAGTTCATGCGCCGGGTCAACGCCGACGCCCCGTGGTCGCTGTTCTCCCCGGCGGACGTGCCCGAGCTGGTCGACCTGTGGGGCGAGGAGTTCGACGCCGCCTACCGCGCCGCCGAGGCGAAGGGCCTGGCCCGCAAGACCATGCCGGCCCGTGACCTGTACGGCCGGATGATGCGGACGCTCGCCCAGACCGGCAACGGCTGGATGACCTTCAAGGACGCCTCGAACCGCACGGCCAACCAGACGGCGGAGCCGGGCCACACGGTCCACTCCTCCAACCTCTGCACGGAGATCCTGGAGGTCACGGACGACGGCGAGACCGCGGTCTGCAACCTGGGCTCGGTCAACCTCGGCGCGTTCGTGGACCTGGCGACCGGCGACATCGACTGGGAGCGGCTCGACGCGACGGTCCGCACGGCCGTCACCTTCCTCGACCGCGTCGTGGACATCAACTTCTACCCCACCGAGCAGGCCGGCCGGTCCAACGCCCGGTGGCGTCCGGTGGGCCTGGGCGCGATGGGCCTCCAGGACGTCTTCTTCCGGCTGAAGCTGCCGTTCGACTCCCCCGAGGCGAGGGCGCTCTCCACCCGGATCGCCGAGCGCATCATGCTCGCCGCCTACGAGGCCTCCGCCGACCTCGCCGAGCGCAACGGCCCGCTGCCCGCCTGGGAGAAGACCCGCGCCGCCCGCGGTGTCCTGCACCCCGACCACTACGGCGTGGAGTTCACCTGGCCGGAGCGCTGGGCCGCGCTGCGCGAGCGGATCGCCGCCGTCGGCATGCGCAACTCGCTGCTCCTCGCCATCGCGCCGACCGCGACGATCGCCTCGATCGCCGGTGTGTACGAGTGCATCGAGCCGCAGGTCTCCAACCTCTTCAAGCGCGAGACGCTGTCCGGCGAGTTCCTCCAGGTCAACTCGTACCTCGTCGACGAGCTGAAGAAGCTCGGCGTCTGGGACGCGCAGACCCGGGAGGCGCTGCGCGAGTCCAACGGCTCGGTGGCCGGCTTCACCTGGGTCCCGGCCGAGGTGCGCGAGCTGTACCGCACGGCCTGGGAGATCCCGCAGCGCGGTCTGATCGACATGGCGGCGGCCCGGACGCCGTACCTCGACCAGTCCCAGTCGCTGAACCTGTTCATGGAGACGCCGACCATCGGCAAGCTGTCGTCGATGTACGCGTACGCCTGGAAGCAGGGTCTGAAGACGACGTACTACCTGCGGTCCCGCCCGGCGACCCGGATCGCCCGCGCCGCCCAGGCGTCGACGGCCGCCGCCACCATCCCCGTCCAGCAGGTCGCCGACCCCGACGCGGTCGCCTGCTCCCTGGAAAACCCCGAGTCCTGCGAGGCCTGCCAGTGATGAGCGCGAACGAACAGAAGAACCTCCTCGACCCGGGCTTCGAGCTCACCCTGCGGCCCATGCGGTACCCGGACTTCTACGAGCGCTACCGGGACGCGATCAAGAACACGTGGACGGTGGAGGAGGTCGACCTCCACTCCGACGTCGCCGACCTCGCCAAGCTCACCCCCGGCGAGCAGCACATGATCGGCCGGCTGGTGGCGTTCTTCGCGACCGGTGACTCGATCGTCGCGAACAACCTCGTGCTCACGCTGTACAAGCACATCAACTCCCCCGAGGCGCGCCTGTACCTGTCGCGGCAGCTCTTCGAGGAGGCCGTGCACGTCCAGTTCTATCTGACGCTGCTCGACACCTACCTGCCCGACCCGGACGACCGCACCGCCGCGTTCGCCGCCGTGGAGAACATCCCCTCCATCCGGGAGAAGGCGCAGTTCTGCTTCCGGTGGATGGACTCGGTCGAGAAGATCGACCGGCTGGAGACGCAGGCCGACCGGCGTCGCTTCCTGCTGAACCTGATCTGCTTCGCCGCGTGCATCGAGGGCCTGTTCTTCTACGGCGCCTTCGCCTACGTGTACTGGTTCCGGTCGCGCGGCCTGCTGCACGGCCTGGCCACCGGCACCAACTGGGTCTTCCGTGACGAGACGATGCACATGAACTTCGCCTTCGAGGTCGTGGACACCGTCCGCAAGGAGGAGCCGGAGCTGTTCGACGACGAGCTCCGGGAGCAGGTCACCGCCATGCTGCGGGAGGCCGTCGAGGCGGAGCTCCAGTTCGGCCGCGACCTGTGCGGCGACGGCCTGCCGGGCATGAACACCGAGTCGATGCGCGAGTACCTCCAGTGCGTCGCCGACCAGCGCCTGACGCGCCTCGGCTTCGCCCCGGTGTACGGCTCCGAGAACCCGTTCGCGTTCATGGAACTGCAGGGCGTCCAGGAGCTGACGAACTTCTTCGAGCGCCGCCCGTCCGCCTATCAGGTGGCGGTCGAGGGCTCGGTGGACCTCGACGAGGACTTCTGAGTGATCCGTACGCGGGTGGTGGCCGGCGCCGCCGCCCTGCTCACCGTCGCCGCGGGCCTGGGAATCAGGTCCGCGGCGTCGGGCGTCGTGGCGAAGTACGCCGGGGACGCCCTCTACACGGTGCTGGTGCTGGCCCTGGTGGTGCTGCTCGCGCCGCGGGTCCGGCCCGCCGTGGCGGCCGGGATCGCACTGGGGTTCAGCGTGGCGGTGGAGTTCTTCCAGCTGACGGGGGTCCCGGCGGAGCTGGCGGCACGCTCCACGCTCGCCCGGCTGGTGCTCGGCACGTCGTTCAACGCGCCGGACCTGCTCTGGTACGCGATCGGCGCGGCGGTCGGCTGGGCCGTCCACCGCGCCGCGCGTCCGCGTGCCGACGCGGATCAGTCGTTGGCGACGACCGGGTAGCGCGGGGTGCCCTCGGCCATCTGGCGCAGGGCGTCCTTGCGGTCGCGCTTGGAGAGCCGGTCGATGTACAGGTAGCCGTACAGGTGGTCCGTCTCGTGCTGGAGGCAGCGCGCGAAGTAGCCGGTGCCACGGACCTTGATCGGGTTGCCCTGGGCGTCCTGGCCGCGGACCACCGCGTAGTCGGGGCGGGCGAGTTCGGCGTAGGCCGTCGGTACGGAGAGGCAGCCCTCGTTGGACTCGTCCAGGGCGCGGAGCTCGGCCGGCAGCTCCTCCAGGACGGGGTTGCAGACGACGCCGACGTGGCGCACGCCCTCGTCGTCCATGCAGTCGTAGACGAAGACCTTGAGGTCCACACCGATCTGGTTGGCGGCGAGGCCCACGCCCTCGGCGGTCCGCTGGCTGGCGAACATGTCGTCGATCAGCGTCGCGAGCGCGTCGTCGAACTCGGTGACGTCCTTGCACTCCTTGTGGAGCACGGGGTTGCCCACGACCGTGATCGGACGCGACGTCCCCCGCTCGCGGTACGCGAGCTCGCGCGCCTCGCAGTCCTCCGTGTCGACGACGAACCCGTCGTTGATCTGCTCGTCAGTCTCCTGCTGCGCCATTCCGCCGCACGCCTTCCTCAGAACCCCAGTCGATGGTCGCGTACAGCCTACGGGCAGTGGTCAGCAGACTTCTTCGAGATCCCGCCACTCACGGCTGTCGGGGCTGTCGGCGACCCAGCCGTCGAGCAGGCCGCGGACCAGTCCGGCCGGCGCGGCGATCCCGCACTCGCGCTCGGGGACCCACAGTTCGCCGGGCGAGCGGTGGCCGAGCGGCCCGGGGTGGCCGGGTTCGCTGTGGTCGTGCGGGTCGAGGTGCTCGCCCTCGCCCTCGGCGCTCGGCATCGTCGACTCGGAGCACGCGCGGCACAGCAGCCGTACCGACGAGGACCAGTCCTCGGCGGCGAACCCGGCGTCGGCGGCGAGCTTCTCCAGGGCGTCCCGGTCGTCCTCGGTGGCGGCCTCCAGGAGGACCACCCAGGTGGGGACGGGCGACGGCGCCCACAGCTCGATCTCGTCGAAGACGGGGTAGGAGGGGCCGGCGCTGGTGGTCCGCTCGCCGTTGGGCACGCCGTCGTGGAGCACGACCTCGCCCCAGCGGCGGCCCGAGGACGGCAGCGGGATGGAGAGCACCTCGATGCGGGCCGGGTCGAGCCGGCGGCCCCACACGACCTCCGCCTCGCCCTCGGGCGAGAGCCGTACGGCGGCGCTGCCCAGCTCCATCCCGGCGGGCTCACCCGTCCCGGCGGAGGCCCCGGGGACCTTCAGCCCGTACGCCTGCCAGGCGCGGCGGGCGAGCGGCCAGTCCTGCAGGGCGGTGGCGGCGATGCCGACGTTCCACCAGTCGGGGGCTCCGGTCTCCTTGTCGAGCAGCGCGACGGCGCGCAGCCCCGCGGCCCGGGCCTGCTCCCAGTCGTGCCGGAACTTGTGCAGCAGTGCCAGGTTGAACCAGGACTCCGAGAGCCAGGGCTCCAGATCCGCCGCGCGTGTCAGCAGCGCGCCCGCGTCCTCGTACCGGCCGTCACCGATCAGCGTGAACGCGCGGTCGGTGGCCTGCCGCCACGAGGCGGAGGGCCGATGCCGTACCTTCCCGAAGATCCTCACGATTCCCGCCTGCCGGTCGCTTCACCCTCTTGTTCGCATCCAACCATGCCCGGTTGCACGCGCGCTCATTACCCATGGGTTACCCAGGAGGAGCAGGAGCGACGCCGCCGCGCGCGAGGACTCTGGCGAGGGACTCCACGACCTCGGGGTGGTGGTCGCGGGCGGTGTCCAGCCGGAGGCGTTCGAGGGCCTTGAGGGCGCCGAGGGGGCCGGTGGCGGCGGCTCCGGTGAGATCGTCGTACGCGTTGACGGTGCGGACGATCCGGGCGGGCAGGGGCTGGTCCCGGTACGGGTCGGCCTGGCGCTCCACGACCACGGCGACGGCGGCCGGCACCCCGGTCTGGCGGACGACGGCGCCGCCCAGGAGCGCGATCCGGCGCTGCTCCTCGGGCGCCAGCAGGGCGGTGGCGCCCTCGGGGACCGGGTCGACGAGGGAGAGCTGCCCGATGTCGTGCATCAGTGCGGCGTACTCCAGGACGGTCAGATCCGCTCCGGACAGCCCCAGCTCGCGCCCCACCGCCCCGCTCAGGGCGGCGACCCGGCGGGCATGCCCCGGTGGGGTGTACCCGGCGATCTCGGTGGCGCGGGCCAGGGAGGCGATGGTCTGCCGGTTCGTGGTCCGCACGGCCGCGTACCGCCGGAAGGACATCTGGGTCAGCAGGAGCGGCACGCAGAAGACGGGCAGCGCCCACAGTCCGGCGACGGCGACGCCGAGGGCCATCACGGCGCCGGTGGCGCACACGGCGGAGCCGATGCCGAGCAGGGCGCGCACCTCCTCGCGGAGCAGGGGGCCGAACGGGACGGGGGTGCCGCCCGTGCGGGTGGCGGTGCGGGGGACGGTCCGCGCGCGGTGCATCAGGGCCGCGAGCACGGCGTCGCACAGCGCGGTGAGGACGAGCACGAGCAGCAGGAACAGGGCGTGCAGGGGACCCTCGCCGAGACGGCGGGTGAGCTCGCCCGTGTTGTAGAGGGGCTGGAAGCAGAGGCCGGCGAAGCCGACGGTGAGGATGCGCCGGGCCAGGTGGTCGAGGCCGGGCCCCCGGCCGGCGGCCACGTGCGGCACCACCCCGGCGAGCCCGCCGGCGACGACGACGGTCACGATCTGCGGGACGCCGTGCGTGGTGCTTGCCCCGGCGCTGGCGCCGAGCAGCGCGTAGGCGAGGGCACCGGCGGCGGCGAGCGGTGCGGGCTCCCTGCTCTGCGGCTCACCGGGGGCGGCGGCGGGGGTCCCCGCGCCCGCGGGGGCGCCCCAGCGGACGAGCTCGCCGAGGGCGATGAGGGTGCCGAAGGCGAGGGCGTGCGCGGGTTCGTCGATCCCCTGCCAGAGCGTGACGGCGAACCCGGCGACGGTGAGCAGGGCCGCGGCCCCGTACACCGCCCCGACGGTGCCGGCGCCGGGCCTCATCGGCGGCCCTGGCGGCGGGCGAGCGCCTCGGGGCCGCCGGACCCGGGACGCGGCACCGGGCCGGCCGCCCGGGTGCCGCCCGGCGCGGCGGACTTCGGCGGGGGCACGCTCTCCGCGGGCGGCACCGTCTCGTCCGCGGTGACCGCCGTCTGCCAGCCGTGCCGGTCCAGTGCCCGGGTCAGGGCGTGGACCATCCGGGGGTCGAACTGGGAGCCCGCGCAGCGCTCCAGCTCCGCCATCGCGGTCTCGACCGGCCGGGCCCGGCTGTAGGACCGGGTCGAGGTCATCGCGTCGAAGGCGTCCGCGACGGCGACCACGCGGGCGAACTCGGGGATCTGGCCGCCCCGGAGGCCGTACGGGTAACCGCTCCCGTCCATACGTTCGTGGTGGTGCAGGATCGCCGCCCGTGCATCCCCCAGGAAGCCGATGCCCCGGACCATCTCGTGCCCGTACTCCGGATGCAGTTCGATGACCCGGCGCTCCTCCGGTGTCAGCGGGCCGTCCTTGCGCAGCACCCGGGTGGGCACGCCGAGCTTGCCCACGTCGTGCAGGATGCCCGCGAACCGCACGACCTCCAGCCGCTCCTCGGCCATGCCGAGCTCACGGGCGATCAGCACGGAGGCCCGGCCGACCCGTTCGCTGTGGCCGCGCGTGTAGCGGTCCTTGATGTCGACGGCCTGGACGAGCGCGCGGATCGTCGCCTGGTGCGCGGCCCGCTCGCGGTGGTACTGGGCGAACACCCAGCAGGAGAGGTACATCGGGAGCAGGACGAAGAGCGCGGCGACCGGCCCGTACGTGCTGCGCCACAGGACGGCCATCATCAGTCCGGCGAGCCCGTGCACCGCGTGCGGGGCGAGCGCCCGGCCGTACAGGCCCTGCCAGGCGGTGCGCGTCGCCCCGCCGCCGCGCGGGGCGACGAGGGGCGCCCCCGTCGCGGCGACCCGCATGGCTCCGTCGAGGACGGTCAGGACCAGGCAGAAGGTGAGGACCGAGGCCCCGGCGGGCACCAGCGCGTACGGGAACTCGGGGGCGTGCGTCCCCCGGCCGAGCGCGGCGTCCGCTCCGAGGAGGCGCGCCACCAGTGCCGCCGCGCCGACGGCGAGGGCGAGCCGGGAGGCGCGCCACACCCGGCGGGGTCCGGCCGGGCGCTGCTCCACCCGGGCGAGCAGGGCCCCGGGCAGGGCGGTGAGCGCGGCGGCCGACGGCGGCAGGAGCAGCGCGGCGGCGAGCAGTACGGGGAAGAAGGGGCCGCTGCCCGTGGGGACCGCGCCCCCGAGCGCGCGGCCGAGGAGCCGGCAGCGTGCGGGCAGCTCGCACCCGGCGTACAGCACGGCGAGCAGCGCGACGGCGCTCCAGGGGGTCCGGGCGCCGGGGCCCAGCGCCGGCAGGACGCAGGCGGCCGCGCCGAGCGCGGCGCAGCCCACGTGGACGCGGGCCGCTCGCGGAATCACCATCACGGCCGTCACGCTAGCGACTTGCGCGGGACGTGCGGGCCATCACCCGATGATTAGCACCATCGGGTGGTACAAGCTGATTTACATCGGAGGGCCCCCGCGGTCACTCGCGGGGGCCCTCTTCGTACGTGCGTCCCGCACGTACGAACATCACTCCTGGGCGGTCGCCGTCACGTCCTGGTCGGGCACCGCGTGGCCCGAACGGATCAGGTCGATCCGGCCCATCACCTTGGCCCGCAGGTCGGTGGGCACGTCGTCACTGCCGCAGCAGCGCTTGACGAGCTTCTTCACCGCCTGCTCCAGGCCGTACTTCTCCAGACACGGGGAGCACTCCTCGAAGTGCACCTCGAACTTCGTGCAGTCACTGTCGGGCATCTCATGGTCGAGGAACTCGTAAAGATGATCCAGGACCTCTGAGCAATCCGTCTCGTGCGGCTCTCCGCAGCTCATGAGCCCGAGCCTTTCAGATCGTTCGACGACTCTCCGGCGCCCGCGGGTACCAGCCCGCGGTCGCGGGCGTAGTCCTCGAGCATGCCGCGCAACTGGCGGCGGCCCCGGTGCAGTCGGGACATCACCGTACCGATGGGTGTACCCATGATGTCCGCGATCTCCTTGTACGCAAAGCCCTCTACGTCCGCGAGATAGACGGCGATGCGGAACTCCTCGGGGATCGCCTGAAGCGCTTCCTTCACGTCGGAGTCCGGGAGGTGGTCGAGGGCCTGGGACTCGGCGGACCGCAGGCCGGTCGACATGTGCGACTCGGCACGGGCGAGCTGCCAGTCCTCGATCTCCTCGGCGGCGCTGCGCTGCGGCTCGCGCTGCTTCTTGCGGTACGAGTTGATGAACGTGTTGGTGAGGATGCGGTACAGCCACGCCTTCAGGTTCGTGCCCTCGCGGAACTGGTGGAACGAGCCGTACGCCTTGGCGTACGTCTCCTGCACCAGGTCCTCCGCGTCCGCGGGATTGCGCGTCATGCGCAGCGCGGCGGAGTACATCTGGTCGAGGAAGCCGAGGGCGTCCCGCTCGAAGCGCGCGTTGCGCTCCTCGGTCGTCTCCTCGGGGCCGTCGTCGGTCCCTGTGTCGGTCCCAGTGACCGGACCCACCTCCTCCAGCGCTGCGGCGAACCCGAATGCGGACCCGCTCGTTTCGGAGGATAGACGAGGAACCGCTCCGCCCGCCGCCCGAATAGGGGCGGTCCGGGGCGCGGGCAGCACTGTCCAGTCGAGGTCAGCGGCCTGCGCGCGCTCGGGGCAGATGGTCGAACCCATGCGACGGACTCCCTCTTCCTTTGCTCTCACACCGATGTCCGTCACAACCGCCGCCGGGTCCGCCTCATTCCCGAAGTGACGTGAGCCACCCGGAGACTTCACGGACGACGAGCGCGAGGGCCTCGTCCTGCCCGAGAGGGGCGCGCTTGGCGACGGCGAAGCCGTGGTCGCCGTGCGGGACCCCGGCCAGCGCGTACGTCCCTTCGGGGAACTCCTCCGGTCCGCCGAAGGGGTCGTTGCCGCCCTGGACGACGAGAGTGGGCAGGCCGGTGCCCAGGAGCTCGTCGGCCCGGGACTTCTCGGGCCGGCCGGGCGGATGGAGGGGGAAGGCGAGCGCGAGCACGGCGAGGGCGCCGAGCTCCGCGCCGGTCCGGCAGGCGACCCGCGCCCCGGCACTGCGGCCTCCGGCGACGACGGGCAGCCCGGGTGCGGCGAGGGCCGGCCAGACCCCGCGCCACCCGACGTCCAGGGTCTTCGGCGCGGGGGCCACCTTCTTCCCCGCCACCCGCCAGGGCTGCTCGACGAGCGCCACGGTCACCCCCTGCGCGGGCAGCGCGGCGGCCAGCGCCCGCAGGTCCCGCGCCTCGATCCCGCCGCCCGCCCCGTGCCCCAGGGCCAGGACCGCCCACGGCTCGGTACCGGCGTGCCAGGTGATCCGCGCGTCCCCGGCCCCGGTCTCCACGATCTCGCTCTTCGTCACCTCTCCATCCTGCCGCGCGGGGGCGGCAGGCACGGACAGGCCGGGGTCAGAACAGCGTGGCGACCTCCGGGGCCGCCAGTTCCTCCAGCAGCTCCGGGCCGTTGTTGCGGACGTTGCTCACCGCCGTCGCCACCGGGTAGGCCCGCATCAGGCCCTCCGCCGGCGCCGCCAGCAGTCCCTTCAGCTCGTCCGGGTCGGTGCGGGCCGGATCCAGCCAGGCGTCCCAGTGGTCCGGGGTCAGCATCAACGGCATCCGCGGATGGATGTCCGCCAGCGAGCCCGGCCCCTCCGCGGGAGCCACGCCCAGCGGCCCCGTCTCGGCCTCGGTCGTGATCACGGAGCAGGTCACCCACCACGCCGAGGGGTGGTCGTCCGGCAGGGTCCGGTCGCGCCAGAACTCGTAGAGCCCCGCCATCGCGAAGACCGAACCGTCCGCCGGGGTCACGAAGTACGGCTGCTTCCGCGGCCTCTTCCGCTTCCCCTCCACCTCCAGGTCCCGCTCGGCGCTCCCGGTCACCCACTCGTAATAGCCGTCCGCCGGCAGGATGCAGCGCCGGGAGGAGAACGCCCGGCGGAACGACGGCTTCTCGTGCACCGTCTCCGCCCGCGCGTTGATCATCCGGGCCGCGCCCTCGGGCGACTTCGACCAGGACGGCACCAGGCCCCACCTCAACGCCCGCATCTGGCGAACCGGGAGGCGCGATTCCGCGTCTTTCAGAGGACGCTCGAGTATCGCGTACACCTCTTTGGTCGGGGCCACGTTCCAGTCCGGAGCCAGAGTCTCCTCGGGCTCCCACTTCTCGACCTCGAAGAGCTCCACCAGATCCTCGGGTCGACGACTCGCTGCATACCGTCCGCACATACGTGCCACACTGCCACGGTCCACCCCCCACCCGAGGAGCCCGAGCCGGAAATGACCGAAGTCCTCGGTACCCAGACCGCTCCCGAGCAGTGGCTGGTGATCGCGACCGCGATAGCCGCCCTCGCCGCCGTCGTCCCGCGCCGCGTCTGGCGGCTCTCCCGCAACGCGATCACCATCGCCCACGAGGGCGGCCACGGTCTCGTCGCGCTCGTCACCGGCCGCCGGCTGGAGTCCATCCGGCTGCACTCGGACACCAGCGGCCTCACCGTCTCCCGCGGCCGCCCCACCGGCATCGGCATGATCCTGACCGCCGCCGCCGGCTACACCGCGGCCCCGCTGCTGGGCCTGGGCGGCGCCTGGCTGCTCACCGAGCACCGGATCACCCTGCTGCTCTGGCTGGCGACCGCGCTGCTGCTCGTCATGCTGGTGATGGTCCGCAACGCCTACGGCATCTTCACCGTCCTCGTCACCGGCGCCGCCTTCCTCCTGGTCTCCTGGCTGACCGGCCCGGACGTCCAGGCCGCGTTCGCGTACTCCGTCGTCTGGTTCCTGCTCCTCGGCGGCGTCCGCCCGGTCTTCGAACTCCAGGGCAAGCGACGCCACGGCGGCGCGCCGGACTCCGACGCCGACCAGCTCGCCCGGCTCACGAACGTCCACCCGGTGCTCTGGCTCTTCCTCTTCCACGCCGTCTCGATCTGCTCCCTGATCGGCGCGAGCCGCTGGCTGCTGGGCCTCTGAGAGGTCCCGGCGACTTCCGGCCCGGGGCGCGACGCTCCCTCGCCGACGGGACCCGGCCCGTGCGTGCCCCACTAAAGTGAAGGCATGACCGAAAGCCCCGTGCACACCGCCCCGACCTCCGACCTCTGGCCCGCCCCGTACGCGGACGGAGCCGTCGACGCGACCGTCACCGTGCCCGGATCCAAGTCGGTCACCAACCGGGGTCTCGTCCTCGCCGCACTCGCCGCCGAGCCGGGCTGGCTGCGCCGTCCGCTGCGTTCGCGCGACACCCTGCTGATGGCCGAGGCGCTGCGCGCCCTGGGCGTGAAGATCGACGAGGGCGTCGGCCCCGACGGCACCGGTGAGGCGTGGCGGATCATCCCCGCCGGGCTGCGCGGTCCCGCGACCGTCGACGTCGGCAACGCCGGCACGGTGATGCGGTTCCTGCCGCCCGTCGCCGCTCTCGCCGACGGCCCGGTCCACTTCGACGGCGACCCCCGTTCCCACGAACGCCCGCTGCACGGCGTGATCGACGCCCTGCGGGCGCTCGGCGCGCGGATCGACGACGACGGGCGCGGCGCCCTGCCGATGACGGTGCACGGCGGCGGCGGCCTGGAGGGCGGCACCGTCGAGATCGACGCCTCCTCGTCCTCCCAGTTCGTGAGCGCCCTGCTGCTCTCGGCGCCCCGCTTCAACCAGGGCGTGGAGGTGCGCCACGTCGGCGGGAAGCTGCCGTCCATGCCGCACATCCGGATGACCGTCGACATGCTGCGCGTGGTCGGCGCGCAGGTCGACGAGCCCGAGACCGGCGGCGAGCCGAACGTCTGGCGCGTCGCCCCCTCCGCCCTGCTCGGCCGGGACCTGGTGGTGGAGCCGGACCTGTCGAACGCCCAGCCGTTCCTGGCCGCGGCGCTGGTCACCGGTGGCCGGGTCACCGTCCCCGACTGGCCGTCCCGGACCACCCAGCCCGGTGACGCGCTGCGCGAGATCTTCACCGAGATGGGTGGCTCCTGCGAGCTGACCGACGCCGGCCTCACCTTCACCGGCACCGGCCGGATCCACGGCATCGACGTGGACCTCGGCGAGGTCGGCGAGCTGACCCCCGGCATCGCGGCCGTCGCCGCCCTCGCCGACTCCCCCTCCACCCTGCGCGGTGTCGCCCACCTGCGCCTGCACGAGACGGATCGCCTGGCCGCCCTGACCAAGGAGATCAACGAGCTCGGCGGCGACGTGACGGAGACCGAGGACGGTCTGCACATCCGGCCCCGGCCCCTGCACGGCGGTGTCTTCCACACCTACCACGACCACCGGATGGCGACGGCCGGGGCGATCATCGGCCTCGCCGTCGAGGGCGTGCGGATCGAGAACGTGGCGACGACGGCGAAGACCTTGCCGGACTTCCCGCTGATGTGGACCGAAATGCTCGGAGTCTGAGGCATGCGGCGTTACGGCAAGCACACCGACGAGGACGACATCCGCCAGCGCCCCAACCGCAAGGGCAACCGTCCCCGGACCAGCATCCGCCCCAAGCACGAGGACGCGGTCGAGGGCATGGTCCTCACCGTGGACCGGGGCCGGCTCACCTGCCTGGTGGACGACCGGATCGTCCTGGCGATGAAGGCGCGCGAGCTCGGCCGCAAGGCCGCCGTCGTCGGCGACCGCGTCTCGATCGTCGGCGACCTCTCCGGCGAGAAGGACACCCTGGCCCGGATCGTCCGGATCGGCGAGCGCAGCTCGGTGCTCCGGCGCACGGCCGACGACGACGACCCGTTCGAGCGGGTGGTCGTCGCCAACGCCGACCAGCTGGCGATCGTGACCGCGCTGGCCGACCCCGAGCCGCGCCCCCGGCTGATCGACCGCTGCCTGGTCGCCGCGTACGACGGCGGCCTCACCCCGCTGCTCGTCCTGACCAAGTCCGACCTGGCCCCGCCGGACGAGCTCCTGGAGATGTACGGCGCCCTGGGCGTCCCCTATGTGGTGACCACGCGGGACGAGTTCGTGGACGGGGTGGCCGCCGACCGGGTCCACGAGCACCTGAAGGGGAGGACCACCGCCTTCGTCGGACACTCGGGTGTCGGCAAGACGACCCTGGTCAACGCCCTGGTGCCGGAGGACCGCCGACGGAGCACGGGGCACGTGAACGCGGTGACGGGCCGCGGCCGGCACACCACCACCTCGGCGCTGGCGCTCCCGCTCAACGCCGAGGAGGGCGGCTGGGTCATCGACACCCCCGGCGTGCGGTCCTTCGGCCTGCACCACGTCGACCCGTCCCGGGTCATCCTCGCCTTCCCCGACCTCGTCCCGGGGACGGAGAACTGTCCGCGGGCGTGCAGCCACGACGAGCCGGACTGCGCGCTGGACGCCTGGGCGGCCGAGGGCCACGCCGATCCCGCGCGGCTGTACTCGCTGCGGCGGCTGCTGTCCACGCGGGAGCGACGCGAGGGCGACTGAGCGGCGTACGTTTGCCGCCCACCACCATTGGTAAGTGCATAATCACACCCAGTGGGACGAAGCAGTCGAACGGGCAGTCACCGACGGCGTGGGAGGCACTGACGATGGCGTGGCTGCTGGTGGTGGTCGCCGGTCTCCTGGAGACGGGGTTCGCGGTCTGCCTGAAGCTGTCGCACGGTTTCACGCGACTGTGGCCGACCATCGCCTTCGCGGCCTTCGCCCTGGGCAGCTTCGGCCTGCTGACCCTCGCCCTGCGCAAGCTGGACGTCGGCCCCGCGTACGCGGTGTGGACCGGCATCGGCGCGGCGGGCACCGCCATCTACGGGATGATCTTCCTCGGCGACGTCGTGTCGACGCTGAAGATCGTCTCGATCACGCTGGTGATCGCGGGGGTCATCGGTCTCCAGCTGTCGGGTTCTGCCCACTGAGCGTTCCGTCCAGCACCCTGCGGACGAGCGGTCCGACGCCCTGGGGGTCCGGGGCGACCAGGTGCGAGAGGGCGAGCCGCACCGTGAGCTCACACGTCCGGGCCCAGCGGTCGTCCGCGCAGGCGAGGGTGGCGGCGACGAGTTCGGCGGGCGCGGGCGGACCGGCGTCGGCCCGTCGCTGGGCGGGCACTCCGGAGCGCAGCGCGCCGGCCCGCGCGGGCCGCGGGACGGGGAGGCGTTCGCCCCAGCAGCCGGTGAGGAGCGCGCGCAGCAGGGGGCGGGTGCAGGCCTCGGCGACGATCCACTCGGCGACCCCGGCCAGCCGGTCGGGCATGCCCGCGGGCTCGGCGAGGCGCTGCTGGACCCCCGCGAGGTAGGCGTCGGCCTCGCGCCGCAGAAGGGCGCGGGCCAGGCCCTCCTTGCTGCCGAACTCGTTGTAGAGGGTCTGCCGGGAGACGCGCGCGTCGGCGGCGACGTCGACCATCCTGACCGCGGACCAGGGCAGCCTCCTCAGAGCCGCGAGCGCGGCGTCGAGCAGGGCCTCACGGGCAGTCGGCATCGTCGCCTCCCGGCCAGAACGGTTCTTCGCTCAGAGTTGACGGGCGGCCACGCTCTGTCAAGGACTCCCGCAGGGGCACGCCGCTTCGAGGGATAGAGTTCCGACCATGGCCGACTACCACGATGACCTTCGTCTCGCCCATGTCCTCGCGGATGCCGCGGACGCGGCCACCATGGACCGCTTCAAGGCGCTCGACCTGAAGGTCGAGACGAAGCCGGACATGACGCCGGTGAGCGAGGCGGACAAGGCCGCCGAGGAGCTGATCCGCGGTCAGCTCCAGCGCGCACGGCCCCGCGACGCGATCCTCGGCGAGGAGTACGGCGTGGAGGGCACGGGCCCGCGCCGCTGGGTGATCGACCCGATCGACGGCACCAAGAACTACGTGCGCGGGGTGCCCGTCTGGGCCACCCTGATCGCGCTGATGGAGGCGGGCGACACCGGCTTCCAGCCCGTGGTGGGCGTGGTGTCGGCGCCGGCGCTCGGACGCCGCTGGTGGGCGGCGAAGGGGGCGGGCGCGTACACCGGCCGCAGCCTGACGTCGGCGACCCGGATCGGGGTCTCGAAGGTGTCGGAGCTCTCCGACGCCTCGTTCGCGTACTCCTCGCTCAGCGGCTGGGAGGAGCAGGGCCGCCTCGACGGCTTCCTCGACCTGACCCGGGCGTGCTGGCGCACCCGGGCGTACGGCGACTTCTGGCCGTACATGATGGTCGCCGAGGGATCGGTGGACATCTGCGCCGAGCCGGAACTGTCTCTGTGGGACATGGCGGCCGTGGCGATCGTGGTGCAGGAGGCGGGTGGCACGTACACCGGCCTGGACGGGCAGCACGGTCCGCACAGCGGCAACGCGGCGGCCTCGAACGGCCTGCTCCACGGCGAACTCCTGAGCTATCTGAACCAGCAGGGCTGACCGCCCCGCGAACGTCCCCGCGGCGTCCCGGCCGCACGCGCGCGGGCGCCCGGGACGCTTCCGCATACGCCACGCGCGCCCCCTTGTTGAGTCCGGGCCCCGGTGTCACTCTGAGAGTCCCCCCACTTGTGAACTTGTGAATCCCTTCTCGTTGAAGGCGCGACGGGATTCCCCAAGGAGGTGGCTCCATCCATGCTCGTCCGTGACGCCATGAGCACGGTGGTCCTCACCATCGGACCAGCCCACACCCTGCGGCAGGCCGCGCGACTGATGTCGGCGCGCCGCGTCGGCGCGGCCGTCGTCCTGGACGCCGACACCAGCGGCCTCGGCATCATCACCGAACGCGACATCCTCAACTCGATCGGCGCGGACCAGAACCCCGACCATGAGACCGCGGGCGCCCACACCACCACCCACGTGGTGTTCGCGGCGCCCACCTGGACCCTGGAGGAGGCCGCGGAGGCCATGACGCACGGCGGCTTCCGTCATCTCGTCGTCCTGGACGACGCCGGCCCCGTCGGGGTCGTCTCCGTCCGCGACATCATCCGCTGCTGGACCCCGGCGCACCGGCGCGCGGCGACCCTGACCGGCTAGGGTCCCTCGTTCGGATCCTGCTCCCGCAGCAGGACGTGAAGGAGGGCCGGACCTCCGCGGGGAGGTCCGGCCCTCTCTCTTCGACGGCAAGCGTCGTCAGCCGCGCAGGGCCTGGACGGCGGCCTCCAGCCGCTTGCCGAAGTCACCGTCCGCCTGACGGAAGTTGTCGATCGCGCGCTCGGCGATGTCGTCGCGCGAGACCTTGGCGATGAAGCCCGCCAGGTTCCCGACGAGGCGGCCCTTCTCGTCCTCGGACATCAGCCGGTAGAGGTCGCCGGCCTGGACGAAGTCGTCGTCCTCGGCGTGCACCGGGGCGGCGTGGTCGCCCGTGCCGCCGGCGACCGGGGTGGACTGCCACAGCGGGCGGTCCGTCTGGAAGGGGCCGCCGAAGCTGTTCGGCTCGTAGTTCTTCGCGCCCTTGTGGCGGCCGTCGTAGAGGAAGCCGTCACGGGAGTGGGTGCGCGCCTCGGTGGCGTGCGGGCGGTTGACCGGCAGGTGGTCGGCGTTGATCCCGACGCGGTAGCGGTGCGCGTCGCCGTACGCGAAGAGGCGGCCCTGGAGCATCTTGTCCGGGGAGGGGCCGATGCCCGGCACGAAGTGCGCCGGCGAGAAGATGCTCTGCTCGACCTCGGCGAAGACGTTCTCCGGGTTGCGGTTGAGCTCCAGCTTGCCGATCTCGATCGGCGGGTAGTCCTCGTGCGGCCACACCTTGGTGAGGTCGAACGGGTTGAAGCGGTAGGCCGACGCGTCGGCCGCGGGCATGATCTGCACCTGCACGGTCCAGGTCGGGAAGTCGCCGCGCTCGATGGCCTCGCGCAGGTCGCGCTGGTGGCTGTCCGGATCCTCGCCCGCGAGCCGGTTGGCCTCGTCCTGCGTGAGGTTCCTGATCCCCTGGTCGGTCTTGAAGTGGTACTTGACCCAGAAGACCTCGCCGGCCTCGTTGTTCCACTGGTAGGTGTGCGAGCCGTAGCCGTTCATGTGGCGGTACGAGGCCGGGATGCCGCGGTCGCCGAAGAGCCAGGTCACCTGGTGGGTCGACTCCGGGGAGAGCCCCCAGAAGTCCCAGACGTTGTCCGCCTCCTGCGAGCCCGTGTAGGGGTCGCGCTTCTGGGTGTGGATGAAGTCCGGGAACTTGATGGCGTCCTTGATGAAGAACACCGGGGTGTTGTTGCCGACGAGGTCGTAGTTGCCCTCCTCGGTGTAGAACTTCAGCGCCCAGCCGCGCGGGTCGCGGACCGCGTCGGCCGCGCCGAGGCTGCCCGCGACCGTGGAGAAGCGCAGGAACGTCTCGGTCTGCTTGCCGACCTCGGAGAGGAACGCGGCACGCGTCCACTGCGAGACGTCACGGGTCAGCGTGAAGGTGCCGTACGCGCCGGCGCCGCGCGCGTGGACCACGCGCTCCGGGATGCGCTCGCGGTTGAAGTGGGCGAGCTTCTCGAGGAGGAGCTGGTCCTGGACGAGGACGGGACCGCCGACGCCCGCCGTCTCGCTGTTCTGGTTGTCGGCGACCGGCGCGCCGGCCTCCGTCGTGAGCGGTCCCTGCGCCACGTGCGCCTCCTGCGTCATGTCCTGCGAGTCCTGTCCTTTTTCGGCCGCACGTCCTGGAGACTCGGCCAACGCCGAGGCCGATCCTACAATGGACATTGTCTAAGTCAAGTTAACATCCAAAGTCACACCTGTTCGGGACGAGGGTCCCCGACTGTTAGGCTGACCCCCATGAGCGACCTGTTGGAAC
The DNA here is from genome assembly GCF_050917515.1 of Streptomyces sp. JL2001. NCBI lineage: Bacteria > Bacillati > Actinomycetota > Actinomycetes > Kitasatosporales > Streptomycetaceae > Streptomyces > Streptomyces sp. JL2001. The sequence continues at coordinate 2,764,207 of NZ_CP169421.1, forward strand.
GACTGCGCGGCCGCGGCTGGCGGATGACCGCGCAGCGGCGCGTCGTGGCCGAGGTCCTCGACGGAGACCACGTCCACCTGACCGCCGACGAGGTGCACGCCCGCGCGGTGGACAGGCTCCCCGAGATCTCCCGGGCGACCGTCTACAACACGCTGGGCGAGATGGTCACGCTCGGCGAGGTGATGGAGGTCGCGACGGACGGCCGCGCCAAGCGGTACGACCCGAACGCCCACCGCCCGCACCAGCACCTGGTCTGCGGCCGCTGCGGCGCCATCCGTGACGTCCACCCGGTGGGCGACCCGCTGGCGGACCTCCCGGACACCGAGCGCTTCGGCTTCACGATCTCCAACGTCGAGGTCACCTACCGCGGCCTCTGCCCCGGCTGCGCGACGACCGCCTGAGACACGGCGGGACAGTACGACCCGAGGCCCCCGACCCCTGCGGTCGGGGGCCTCGCGCATGCCCGGACGGGCCGACGGCGCCGGCGACCGGGCAGGGAGACGACGGTCCAGGGAACGACGAAGGCCCGGATCCAAGAGGATCCGGGCCTTCGCTGCTACTGAGTAGCGGGGACAGGATTTGAACCTGCGACCTCTGGGTTATGAGCCCAGCGAGCTACCGAGCTGCTCCACCCCGCGTCGGTGAACCCAACCTTACGGGACCCCCTCCACCAGCGCAAATCACTTGGTTCCTGCCCCCGAACGCCCCTACGCGGTGAGCTCCTGGTGCAGTGCCTCGCTCAGTCGTGCCGCCCGCTCGGCCACCTCCGCCGGCCCGAGCTCCACGGCCCGCGCGCACCAGCGCCGCCCCTCCGAGAGCTCCCCGCGACGGGCCGCGAGCAGCCCGAGGCGGAGCGCGGCGCGCCCGTGGCCGGCATGGGCCGCGCGGGTCCACCAGAGGGCGGCCTCCCGCTCGCTGCCCTCGCGGGCGAGCAGCAGCCCGAGGTTGAAGGCGCCGTTGCGGCTGCCCGCCTCGGCCGCCTCGCGGTACCAGCGGGCCGCGTCCGCGATGTCACCGCGCGCGGCGGCGAGCATGCCGACACGGACCTGGGCCCTGCGATGGCCCTGCTCGGCGGCCCGCTCGTACCACTCCTCGCACTCGCTCTTCTCCTCACGCGAGGCACCGAGCGCCGGCGGACCGGGCTCGGGCCGGCGCGCGTCCAGCACCGTGGCGAGCCGGAAGGCCGCCTCGGCGCTGCCGCCGCCCGCCGCGCACCGGAGGTGCCGCTCGGCGGCCTGCTCGTCGCCGTCGCGCAGGGCCGCGATGCCGACCTGGAGCGCTGCCTCGGTGTGCCCGGCGGCCGCGGCCCGCTCGTACCAGCTCAGCGCCGTGCGGTCGTCGTCCCGTCCGGCGTAGAGGATCCCGAGGTTGAAGGCCGCGTCGACGCTGCCGGCCTCGGCGGCCTTGGAGAACCAGGGCTCGGCGCCGTTCGCGTCGCCGGCCTGCAGGAGCAGCACGGCGAGCGCGTTGGCGGCCTCGCGGTGACCGGCGTACGCGGCGCGGCGGTACCACTGCTCGGCCTGCGGGGTGCGGTCCTGGGCGGCGCAGAGCAGGCCCAGGTTGTACGCCCCGTTGACGTCGCCGGCGTCCATGGCGGCCCGGTACCAGCGCTCGGCGGTCTGCTGCTCGCCGCGGGCGGCGTGCAGGGCGCCGAGCGCGTTGGCCGCGTTGCCGTCGCCGTCCTGGGCGGCGCGCAGCCACCACACGGCGGCGCTCTCCTCGTCCCCCGCGTCGCGCAGCAGGAAGCCGAGCGCGCAGGCGGCCTTCGCCTCGCCCTCCTTGGCCGAGCTGAGGTACCAGCGGCCGGCCTCCTTGAGTTCGCCGCGCTGCTCCAGGATCGCGCCGAGGTGCAGCGCCGCGCGCCGGTGGCCGCGCGCGGCCGCCTGCCGGTACCACTGCTCGGCCTCTCCGGTCTCGCCGGTCTCCCCGCCGGGCCGCGGGCCCGGCGCGACGCCGGAGCCGCCCGGGGCCCCCGCCCCGTCCGTCAGGACCTCGCGGGCGGAGCGGAGCCGGGTGCCGGTGTCGTAGAGCGAGGCGTGCCCCGGCTCCGCGCCGGCGGCGCGCTTCTCCACGGCCCGGGCGAGGCGGTAGGCGGCCTCCCGGTGGCCCTGCTCGGCGGCGGCACGCAGCCAGCGCTCGGCGCCGACGTCGCTGCGGTGCTCCAGCAGGTCGGCGAGGGCGTACGCGCCGAGCGCGTGGCCCTGCTCGGCGGACTGGCGCAGCCAGTACTCGGCGGCGGGCTCGTCCCCGCGCTCGCGGTGGTGCCGGCCGAGCGCGTGGGCGGCCGGTGCCGAGCCCGCGACGGCGGCGACCCGCCACCAGCCGGCGGCCTCGTCGGCGTACCCCCGCTGGTGCAGCAGCACGCCCAGGTTGTTGGCCGCGGCGCGGTCCCCCTCCGCGGTGGCACCGCGGAGGTACGGCTCGGCGCCGTCCAGGTCGCCGCGGCGCAGCAGCAGCGCGCCCAGCATGCTCATCGAGGCGGTGTCGCCGCTCTCGGCGGCGCGCCGGTGGCGCGCCTCGGTCTCGGTCTCGCTCTCGGCGGTGGTGTCGACGGTCGCATCGACGGCCACGACGGCCTCGATGATGTCATCTACGGCATTCTTGGCATGCCGCTGCACAAACCGCCCTGTCTCCAACAGAGTTGCCCTGTCCCCCATAAATTCCATCGTCGCACCACCCGCAACGCCCGTACACCTGGTATACCGCAGCCAGTGAGGTCACTTCAGCGTTTTGTCGACATGCCCACAGAGAGATAAGTCAAACACGTTCCGGCCCAACTCACCCCCTCCGAACGGCTCTTCGGGTCGCGTGGCGCACGCCCGGACATGACGAAGGCCCGGATCCAGATGGATCCGGGCCTTCATCTTCAGTAGCGGGGACAGGATTTGAACCTGCGACCTCTGGGTTATGAGCCCAGCGAGCTACCGAGCTGCTCCACCCCGCGTCGTTGTGTCGTAACCGTACCACGACGCGGGGGTGGGGCCTGTCAGCCGCTCGGCGGGCTCGCGCTGGTGGACGGGGTCGCCCCCGGCTTGGGCGTGTTCCCGGCGGGCTTCTGGTCCGCCGGCTTCTGGTCCGACTTCAGCTTGGCGCCCGCGTCCGCGGCCCGCTGGAGGGCGTCCTGCAGGGCCTCCTGCGACTTGCCGTACGCGGTCCAGTCACCCTTCTTCAGCGCTGCCTCGCCCTCGTCGTACGCCTTCTGGGCGTCGGCGATGGCCTGCTTCAGCGCGGCGTCGTTGGTGGTCGGCGTCGTCGGCGGCTTCGTGCCCGGCTGCTCGGGCTGGGGCGGCGTGACGCCCTCCACCCCGAAGACGGCGTTCAGCGCGAGGGTGAGGTTGTCCTCGAACACCGTGGTGTCCTTGGTCGTGTCACCGTCCGGCTGGTCCGCGTCCACGTACGACACCGCGACCTTCTTCAGCAGCGGGTAGTGCGCGTTGCGGCCCTGGGCGTACACCGGCTCGACGTAGAGGAAGCCTCCGTCGAGCGGGACCGTCAGCAGGTTGCCGTACTGGATGTCGGAGTCGGCGCCCTTCATGTCCCGGACGAACGTGGCCACGGACGGGAGGCTGTTGAGCTTGTTCTGCACCTGCTCAGGTCCGGGGACCTCCGAGGTGACCCGCAGCAGCCTTATGCGTCCGTAGTCCTTGCTCGTGGCGTCGGCCTCGACCGCCATGAAGGCGCCCAGGTTGGGCCGCCCGTTCGGGGTGAACGTCGTCGTCAGCGAGAACTGCTGGCGGGCGTCACCGGGCATCTTCATGCTCAGGTAGTACGGCGGGACCGCGTTGCCGTCCTTGTTCGTCGGGTCGTCCGGCACCTGCCAGGCGTCGGAACCGCTGTAGAACTGCGCCGGGTCCTGCACGTGGTACCGGGTGAGCAGCTCACGCTGGACCTTGAACATGTCCTGCGGGTACCGCAGGTGCTGCATGAGGCTGCCCTTGATGGCCTCGCGCGGCTGCACGGTGTCCGGGAACGCCTTCATCCAGGTCTTGAGGACGGGGTCCTCCTTGTCCCACTGGTACAGCGTGACCGTACCGTCGTACGCGTCGACGGTGGCCTTCACCGAGTTGCGGATGTAGTTGACCTGGTTCTGCTGGGCGACCACCGCGCGCTGCTGGTTGCCCACGGTCAGGGAGTCCGCCGTGGTGTCGCCGAGCGTGGTGCGCGAGGCGTACGGGTAGCCGTTGGTGGTCGTGTACGCGTCGACGATCCACTGGATCTTGCCGTCCACGACCGCCGGGTAGGCGTCGCCGTCGATGGTCAGCCACGGGGCGACCGCCTCGACGCGCTCCTTGGGGGTGCGGTTGTACAGGATCCGCGAGCCGTCGCCGATGGCTCCCGAGTAGAGGATCTGCGGCTCGCTGAAGGCGACCGCGTAGGCGGCGCGGTTGAAGGTGTTGGAGAGGTTGACCCCGCTCTTGCCCTGGTAGCTGGTGGTCTTCTCGCCGTTCTCCTCGTAGTCCAGCTCCTTCTGCGGACCGCCGACGATCGAGTACTGGTCCGTCTTCTCGCCGTAGTAGACCCGCTGCTGGTAAGGGCCGAGCTGCCCGGTGGTCGGCAGGCCGGCCTCGGTGAAGACCGGGGAGCCGTTGGCGTCCGTCTGCGTACCCCGGGCCATGATCGCGCCGTAGCCGTGGGTGTACGTGAAGTGGTCGTTGATCCAGTTCCGCTTCGGGATGCCCTTGATGTTGAGCTCACGCAGGCCGACGACCGTGTCCTGGCCCTTGTAGCGGTCCACGTCGAGGGTGGTGGGGAACTGGTAGTACTTCCGCTTCTGCTCCAGCTGCTGGAACGTCGGCGAGACGATGTTCGGGTCGATCAGGCGGTAGCTGGCGGCCGTGTCGGAGTTCGCGCGGAGCTGCTCCTTGTTCTTGACCGTCGACTTGCCCGAGTAGTTCTCCGGATTCGTCGAGTCGATCGCGTACGCCTTGCGGGTCGCGTCGATGTTCTTCTGGATGTACGGCGCTTCCTTGGCCTGCTCGTTCGGCTGGACCTGGAACTTCTGCACGATCGCCGGGTACAGGCCGCCGATCAGGATCGCCGACAGGACCATGAGGCCGAAGCCGATCACCGGCAGCTGCCAGGTGCGGCGCCACAGCGTCGCGAAGAACAGCACGGCGCAGATCACGGCGATGCAGAAGAGGATCGTCTTCGCCGGGAGGTAGGCGTTGGCGTCGACGTAGCGCAGGCCCGTCCAGTTGCCGGCGGCCTTGAAGTCGCTGGACTTCACGGCCAGGCCGTACCGGTCGAGCCAGTAGGCCACGGCCTTCAGGGAGACGAAGACACCGAGCAGCACCGAGAGGTGACCGGTCGCGGCGGCGGTGGCCCGGGCGCCGGGGCTGGTGACGCGGAGTCCGCCGTACAGGTAGTGGGTCAGCGCGGCGGCGATCAGCGAGAGCACGGCGGCGGCGAAGCCGAAGGCCAGCAGGAAGCGGTACCAGGGCAGGTCGAAGGCGTAGAACGACACGTCCAGCTGGAACTGGGGGTCCTTCTGGCCGAACGACACGCCGTTGACCCACATCAGCCAGGTGCGCCACTGGCCGGAGGCCGAGGCACCGGCGATCAGGCCGACCAGGGCCGTGATCGCCAGGAGCACCCACTTCTTGTAGGGCGCCAGACCCATCCGGTACCGGTCGAGGCTCTGCTGCTCCAGCGACATCGCGCTGAGCGGCGGCCGCAGCCGGTGTGCCAGCCAGATGTTCAGGCCGACGGCGAACGCCATCAGCAGGCCGAAGACCAGGAACAGCCCGATCTTGGTCCACAGTGTGGTGGTGAACACGGACGAGTACTGCACCGAGCGGTACCAGAGCCAGTCGGTCCAGAACCCGGCGAACATGACGAACGCCATCGCCAGAACGGCCAGCACGCCCAGGGTCATGAGCAGCGTGCGGGCGCGCCGGGACGGCCGGCCGACCCTCATCCTTGGCCCGGTCGGGCCCCCGCCGCCTCCGCGGTCCGGCATCTGGAAAGCCAACGTGCGCCCCTCGAGGTTGATGCGTCGTAATGCAGGCCCCGCGATCGTAGAGCCCACTGATGCAACTTACTGAGGCTTTACCTAGTTCCCGCCTTCGGGGGATGAGGAGGCAGGATGTTGGTCATGTCCAACGTTTCCCCCTCCGGTCCCCCGATGGCCGCGAGCCCCCTCACCCGCGCGGTGCTCGAGATCGACGAGTACGCCTCCGGTCTCGGCTGGGACCGTCCGGCCCGGCTCTTCGCCCTCGTCGACACCGCCAGGCTGCGTGCCCAGGAGCCGGGACTGGCGTCCCAGCTGGGCCTGGCCGACGCCGAGGCCGCCGCCTTCACCCCCATCGAGCAGGAGGAGCTGCCGGCCGGCAAGCCCCTCGACGAGTTCCTCGGCAGGATCGCCTGGCCCGACGCGGTGGCAGGCTGCGCGCTGACCGTGGAGCGCCTGATGCTGCCGCCGTCCGCCGAGGCGTCCGTGCCCGACGGCCTCGACGAGGCCGGTCTGGTCGCGTGGGTGGCCCGGCACCCCGACCGTCAGGAGGTCCGGATGACCGTCGCGGTGCTGCGGAACGGCACTCGCGAGGCGGCGATCCGGCTGCGCGCCAAGGACTCGCCGAACGAGGTGCTGACCGGCGCGGACCTGGTGCCGGGGCTCGCCGAGGCCCTGGCGGCGACCTTCGAGTCCTGAGCCGTACGTACGTGAAGGGGGCGCCCCGGTCGGTGGACCGGGGCGCCCCCTTCACGTACGGGTGGGGTCAGCCCTTGGCGCAGGCGGGCAGGGAGGCGGTGTCGCCCTTGCGGAGCTTCTCCAGCGACTTCGTCGCGTCGTCGACGGTGTCCACCTTGATCAGCGTGAGCCCGGCGGGGGTGTCGCCGGCCGCCGCCTCGCAGTTCTCGGCGGGGGTGAGGAAGTACCGGGCGCCGGCGTTGCGGGCGCCGACGAGCTTCATCTCGATACCGCCGATCGGGCCCACCTTGCCCTTCTCGTCGATCGTGCCCGTACCGGCGATGAACTTGCCGTCGGTGAGGCTCTCGGGCGTCAGCTTGTCGACGATGCCGAGCGCGAACATCAGGCCGGCGCTCGGGCCGCCGACGTCGTCGAGCTTGATGTCGATGGCGAACGGGAAGACGTGGTCGGTGCCGGCCTGGATTCCGACGATGGCCCGGTCGCCCTCCGGCGCCTTCACCGTGGTGATCTCGACCGTCCGGGTGGCGGTGGGCTCCTTGCCGGCCTTCTCGGCCGCCGCCGCCTCCTTGGCGGGGACGATCGTGAAGGCGACCTTGTCGCCCGGCTTGCGCTTGGTGACCTGCTCGGCGACGTCGCCGGGCTCCTTCACCGCGACGCCGTCGACGGCCTTGACCACGTCGCCCGCGTGCAGGACGCCCTGGGCGGGGCTGTCCTTCACCACGGAGGCGACGATCACCCGGGTGGTGACCGGGATGCCCAGCTCGGTCAGGGCGGCGACCTTCGCGGCCTCCTGCGACTGGCTGAACTCCTCGGCGTTCTCCTGGGTCGACTCCTCCTCGGTCTTCCCGTCCGGGTAGATCGTCTCCCGGGGCACCACCACGCTGTCGTGGGCCAGCCAGCCGTAGACGGCCTCGACGGCGTTCATCCGGTAGTCGGCGCCGGTGACGCGGACCGTCGTCATGTTGAGGTGCCCGGAGGTGGGGTACGTCTTGCGGCCGTCGATCTGGAGCACCGGCTCGCCCCGGGCTTCCCCGAGGGTGTTGAAGGTGGGTCCAGGGCTCATCAGCGCGTACGGCACCGGGAGGAGAACGCCCACACAGAGCAGAGTGATCAGGACCAGGGTGGAGGCGAGCATCGTCACAGTGCGGCGTGGCATGGAACGACAGTACGGGACGGGCCTGTGAGTGCACCCGCGGGGCGGGTCCGTACGAGGCGGCCGGCGGGAGGTGGTCAGCCGGAGACTTGGCTACTGCGTACGGAGGAGGGCGTGGCCGCGGGGGCCATCTCGATCTCGACGTCGGCGGTAACGGAATGGGACCGCTCCATCGCGTCCCGGAACCGGGCGTAGCCGGCGAGTTCGGCGACGTCCCCGATGGTCTTGTTCCTCGATGCCCAGCTCCCCCATATCGCCGCGCCGACGACTGCGAAAAGCGGAATCAGCAACCAGGCGAGCACTGCCATCCCGACCTCCCATCCCCAATGAGCGACCGCAACCGACCGAGTCCGGTCGATCAGCAGATTAACGATCTGCAGCAACAACGCTGCTGCCAGGGTGCCGGTTACGCAAATCGGGCCGTTCGACTACAGGACGTCGGCGCGTCGCTGGACAGGAACGGCGACACCGTGCGAAAGAAGCCCGCGTGGTGCCGGAGGCTCAGCAGGCGCTGCCCGACCCCCACACCTGTGCCAGGGGCTCAGCAGGCCCCCACCCTCCCCCAGACTCCGTCCGGGGGGACCCCCACACCTGTGCCAGGGGCTCAGCAGGCCCCGACCCTCCCCCAGACTCCGTCCGGGGGGACCCCCACACCTGTGCCAGGGGCTCAGCAGGCCCCGACCCTCCCCCAGACTCCGTCCGGGGGGACCCCCACACCTGTGCCGGAGGCTCAGCAGGCCCCGACCCACTCCTCGGTGCCGTCCGAGAAGGTCTGGTGCTTCCAGATGGGGACCTCGTGCTTGAGGTCGTCGATGAGCTTGCGGCAGGCCTCGAAGGCCTCGCCGCGGTGCGGGCAGGAGACCGCGACGACGACCGCGAGGTCGCCGACCCGCAGATCGCCCACCCGATGGACGGCGGCCAGGGCGCGGACCGGGTAGTCGGCGACGACCTTCTCGGCGACCCGGCGCAGCTCGGCCTCCGCCGAGGGGTGGCAGGAGTAGCCCAGCGCGTCCACGTCCACGCCGCCGTCGTGGTTGCGCACGGTGCCCACGAAGAGGGTGGTGCCCCCGGAGGCGTCGTCGCCGACGGCCCGGAAGACCTCGTCGACGGAGAGCGGCGTGTCCCGGATCGCCAGCAGCTTGATCGGGTCGGCTGCGGCCTGCTCGCCGGGGTGGTCGTGGGTGCGTGCCATGGTGCCCATGGTGCCGTACTCCCCGGACATCCCGGAATAGCGGATTCGACCGGCTGTGCGGAGCCTTCCTCGGAGGGACCTACAGGGAAACCGCGCGGCCGGGAGCCCGGCGGACCGGCAAGCCGCCCCCTACAGGCCGCGCCGCTTCCGCATCTGGCGGACCAGCGCCGCCGTGCCCAGCAGCGCCACCGTCGCACCGGCCGCTCCGGCCGCCGTCGCGTCCTTGCGCCCGAGGCGGCGGCCCGCGACCGTGTGGCGGCCCTCCACCTCCTCCAGGAGCGCGGCGAGCACCTCCTCGTTGGTCCACCGCGGGCGCCAGCCGGCGTCGTGCAGCCGGCCGACGCTGACCACCCACGGATGCATCGTGTAGGCGAGGTCGCCCGCCGGTGACGGGGTCAGCCCGATGCGGTGCAGGCGGGCCGCCGCGCCCAGGGCGACGGCGGAGGGCAGCTCCATGCGCCGGATCCCGGAGAGCTCCTCGACCTCCTCCTGCTCCAGCCAGCCGTCGCAGCCGACCGCGAACTCCCCGTCGACCTTCCCGAGGGCCGCGTACTCCAGCGCACCGACCAGGTCCTCGACGTGGCAGAACTGCCACTTCGGCCGGGATCCGGCGACCACCAGCAGCCGGGGGGACTCGAAGTAGCGGGTCAGCGCCGTGTCCGTTCCGCCGACGAGGACGGCCGGGCGCACCACGGTGACGTGGAGGCCGGGGTGGGCGCGTGGCGCCCGGCGGCCGAGCCGCTCGATCTCCAGCATGTCGCCGACCCCGGTGGCCTCGGCGGTCGCCCGCAGCTCGGCGTCCTCGGACAGCGGGATGTCGTTGTCGGGCAGGGCGCCGTAGACCATGGCGGAGGTGCAGAGCACCACGCGGTGCACGCCGGCCGCGGCGGCGGCCGTGAGGACGGTCTGGGTGCCGCGCACGTTGTACGCCGTTCGGGCGGCGGCGTCCGCCTCCAGGTCGAGATCGACGGCGAGGTGCACGACGACGTCGGCGCCCCGCAGCTTCTCGGCGATGGCGGGGTCGCGGACGTCGAGGATGTGCCACTGCGCCTCGGAGACCTCGCCGCGGCGCTCGTCGATCGCGATGACCTGCTTGATCTCCTCCGAGGCCGCAAGGCGCCTGGTCAGCAGGTCGCCGACTCCGGAGGCGGCACCGGTGACCGCGACCACCGGGCCGCGCCCGGCGGACCGGGTCGATGGGTTTCGCGCTGCGCGAACCTGAGGATCTGGGGAACTCACCGGGCGTCTCCAGCGGTTGTCTTCAGTACGTGCACGAATGACGCGTACGTACCAGGTGGCGTCCATCCTGCCGCAGGCCACGGCCCGGCGGAGCACCGAGCCCATATCCGGCCCGGATGTCTACGCTGGTGGTGTGTATCGGGCACCGAGGCGAGCCGAAGGGGCGCGCCGGGTGAACAGGGCCGAGCGCGCAGCCCCGAGCGACGAGGGGGCGAGCACGTACGGGCCTGTGAGCCCGGCACAAGGCGCCCCGGAGGAGAGCAGAGCCGGGACAAGTCGCCGTCGGCAGGAAGCCGGCGGCCCTACGAGCCGAGGAAACCTGTGAGTGACACCCCATTCGGATTCGGCCTTCCGCCGGAGGAGCCGGAGAACGGCGACGAGGGCAAGAAGAAGGACCCCGCCGGAGGTGGCCAGGGGGCCGGGGGCCAGGGCGGCGGTAATCCGTTCGGTGCCAATCCGTTCGGGTTCGGCGGCCTGCCCGGCGGAGCCGGCGGCGGCGACAACCCGTTCGCCGCGATGTTCGGCTCGCTGAACCCCAACGACCTGGGCGCCGCCTTCCAGCAGCTCGGCCAGATGCTCTCGTACGAGGGCGGCCCGGTGAACTGGGACATGGCCAAGCAGATCGCCCGGCAGGTCGTCGCCCAGGGCACGGCCGACGGCACGAAGGACTCCAGCGTGGGCCCGGCCGAGAAGACGGCCGTCGAGGAGGCCGTGCGACTGGCCGACCTGTGGCTGGACGGCGTGACCTCGCTCCCCTCGGGCGCGCACACGGCCGTGGCGTGGAGCCGCGCCGAGTGGGTCGAGGCGACCCTGCCCGCGTGGCAGCAGCTGGTCGACCCGGTCGCGGAGCGGGTCGGGGCGGCGATGGGTGACGTCCTGCCCGAGGAGATGCAGGCCATGGCGGGCCCGCTGATCGGCATGATGCGCTCCATGGGCGGCGCGATGTTCGGTCAGCAGATCGGCCAGGCCGTCGGCGCGCTGGCGGGCGAGGTCGTCGGTTCGACGGACGTCGGCCTGCCGCTCGGTCCGGCCGGGCGCGCGGCGCTGCTGCCGCTGAACATCGAGGGCTTCGGCAAGGACCTGGGCGTCCCCAAGGACGAGGTGCGGCTCTACCTGGCCCTGCGCGAGGCCGCCCACCAGCGGCTCTTCGCCCACGTGCCGTGGCTGCGCTCGCACCTGTTCGGCGCGGTCGAGGGCTACGCCCGCGGGATCAAGGTCGACACGTCCAAGCTGGAGGACGCCGTCGGCCAGCTGGACCCGACCCACCCGGAGCAGCTGCAGGAGGCCCTTCAGCAGGGCATGTTCCAGCCGGAGGACACGCCGGAGCAGAAGGCCGCCCTGGCGCGGCTGGAGACGGCGCTCGCGCTGGTCGAGGGCTGGGTCGACGCGGTGGTCCACGAGGCCGCCAAGTCCCGGCTGACCTCGGCGGACGCGCTGCGGGAGACGCTGCGCCGGCGCCGGGCGAGCGGCGGACCCGCCGAGCAGACGTTCGCCACCCTGATCGGTCTGGAGCTGCGTCCGCGCCGGCTGCGGGACGCCTCGCGGCTGTGGGCCTCGCTCACCGACGCGCGGGGTGTCGACGGCCGCGACCACCTGTGGGAGCACCCCGACATGCTGCCGACGGCGTCCGACCTGGACGACCCGGACGGCTTCGTGCACCGTGAGCAGCTCGACTTCTCGGAGCTGGACAAGATGCTCGGAGAGGCGGCCGGCAAGCAGAACCGCGCCGAGGACGCCGGCGGGAACCAGGGCAAGGGCGACGAGACCGGCAAGGACGACAGCGACAAGGACGACAGCGACAAGTGAGCCTGCACGACGACGCCGTCCTCGTACTGAAGTCGTACGCGCCGGACGGAGCGCAGGACGAGCTGCGCGGGACGTATCTGGACCACCTCGCCGCGCACGAGGACGCCATGTGGAAGGCCTGCGGGGCCGGGCATCTGACGGCCAGCGCGCTGGTCGTCGATCCGGAGCGCGGCCGGGTGCTGCTGACGCTGCACCGGAAGCTCGGCCTGTGGCTGCAGATGGGCGGCCACTGCGAGCCCGGTGACGTGACGCTGGCCGCGGCGGCGCTGCGGGAGGCGACCGAGGAGTCCGGGATCGCGGGGCTGACGCTGCTGCCGGGTGGCCCGGTGCGACTGGACCGGCACCCGATTCCGGCGCCCTGCCACTGGCATCTGGACGTCCAGTACGCGGCGCTGGCTCCGGCCGGTGCGGTGGAGGCGATCAGCGACGAGTCGCTGGACCTGCGCTGGTACGCCTACGACGAGGTGGCCGACGTGGCCGACGCCTCCGTGGTGCGGCTGGTGGAGGGCACCCGGGAGCGCCTCGGCTGACCGGGGGACGACGGACGGAACGGACGAGGGGCGGTCGCCGTGGCGACCGCCCCTCGTCCGTGTGCTCCCGGCCGGTCCGGCCCGCCGCCTTCGCGGCGGCCGGTCCCGGGCGGTGCTCAGTTCCAGGCGTTGTTCTGGTTCTGCGCGTGCGAGCCGTGCTGTCCGGCACCGAACTGGGCGGCGAGGCCCTGCCCGATGGCGGCGTTCTGCGGCGGCATGACCTCGCTGGGCTGGACCAGGGCGAAGCCCTGGCCGAGGAAGCTCAGTTCCCAGCCCTCGCCGGTGTCGCCGCGGCGTCGGCGGACGCTGGAGCTGTGCGTCTGGGCCTGCATCTGCACCCGCAGCCCGGTGGACCAGGCGACGATGGCGTCCGCGTCGACGCTGACGTACTTCTCCGGCGTGACCTGCATCATCAGCGGCTGCCCCGAGGTCATCAGGGCGACCTTGCCGCGGCCGGAGATGTTGAGCTGGTACTTGCCGGTGCCGGAGACGCCGTACTGGCTGTCCACGGCGATGACCTCGGTGTGCAGGGTCGAGTCCAGCGCCAGCACGTAGGCGCTGTCCACGGTCATGCCCTCCTGCTCGACCTCCACGACGTGGACGTACTGGGCGAGGTTGGCGAAGTAGACCGTGCCCTGGCCGGAGCAGCGCATGAGGTCCAGGCCCTCACCGGTGCGGGCGCGGGCCCGGCGCTGGCTCGCGTTCTGGTACTCGCCGTCGAAGTCGACGAGGCCCTGGTAGGCGACCATCGCGCCCTTGCGGGCGAGGACGTCGTCCTGGCCGTTGAGTGCCACCCGCAGCAGCTGCGGGTTCTGGACGACGTACCGGTCCTGGCTCTGCTGCTCGGCGTAGTTGAAAAGCGGGCTCTGCATGGTGTTCTCGCTCCCCCTCAGCCCCGGACCCGCAGGCGGTCGGTGCTGTCCTCGCTCGGCTGTACGACGACGATGCCCTGGCCGGAGAAGGCCATCTGGTAGGCCTCGCCGCTGCCCCGTCCGATGAGGGAGGAGGCCTTGAAGCTGCGCTTGCCCTTGACCTTGAGCGCCGGGGACCAGGCGACGAGCGCGTCCGGGTCGACGTAGGTCTCGTCCTCGCCGCGACCGCAGTCGACGACGATCGGGGTGCCGCGCGAGGTCAGGGCGACCCAGCCGGTGCCGGCGATCTCGACGTTGAACAGGCCCTGGCCGGCGAACTTGGCGAGGCCCTTGACCCGCTCCACGCCCCACTGGAGGTGCGCGTCGAAGGCGAGGAGGTTGGTGCCGTTCACCGACAGCGAGTCGTTGTTGAGGTTGATCACGACGACGTCCGCGCCGTAGTCGGCGAGGTAGAGCAGGCCGTCGCCGGAGCACTTCATGACGGGCGTGCCCTCACCGGTGGCCCAGGCCTGCGCGACCTGGCGGACGGCGGGCGGGTTGGGCTCGTAGGTGATGAAGCCCTCGTAGGCGACCATCGAGCCGGTGCGCGCGTACAGGTCCTGGCCGGAGGCCATGGCGACCTTGAGCATGGAGCGCCCGTGGTTCTCCATCCGGGCGGCCATCGGAGTCGGGGCGTAGCCCGCGAGTTGCTGGTTCATGGTTCGGGCTCCCTCAGACCTCGTACGGCTGGACGACGATGAAGTTGCCGGGGGCTCCCCGGAACTGGAGGTTCACCGTCTCCCCGCTGTGTCCGGGATACGCGTTGCGGCGCAGCCGGACCTGGCTGGAGAGGATCACCTGGGACGCGGACGACCAGGCGACGACGGCGTTGCAGTCGGCGAAGGTCGTCGGGGTCACGGGCAGGACGACCGGAACGCCGTGCGTCTTGACGACGACGGTGCCGGTGCCCTGGAACTGCATGGTGAACAGGGCGCCGCCGGGGATGCCGTGCCCCTCGATCCGCCGGACCTCGTACTGCAGGGACTCGTCGAAGGCGAGGACGTTCTCGGCGGAGACGCAGATGCCGTCGCCCTGCAGCTCGATCGGGTGCAGGTGGGCGCCCTCCTCGGCGAGGAAGACCTGCCCGCGGCCGGTACAGCGCATGAGCTGCATCTCCTGGCCGGTGGCGTTGCCGACGATCCGGCCGGCGAAACCGGCACCCTTGTGGCTGAAGTCGACCTTGCCCTGGTACATCACCATGCTGCCCTGCCGGGCGAGGACGGGGACGCCGCCCATGCTCAGGTCGACCCGCATGAGCTGCTGGTTCTGCGGTGCCCAGCGCGCGCCGGTCGCGGTCTCCTTGTACGGCTGGAGCGCGGCGGCGAGTCCGGCGCCGGCGGCCGGGACGCCCTGGGGCACTCCCTGCGGGACACCCGGCTGGCCGGGCATGCCGGGCGGCTGCTGACCGTACGGCGGCTGGCCGTAGGGCGCGGGCTGACCGTACGGGGCCGGGGCGGGCTGGCCGTAGGGCGCGGCCGGCGGCTGGGCCTGGCCAGGGACCTGGCCGTACTGCGGCTGCTGGGGCGGCTGAGGCGCCTGCGGCGGCTGACCGTAGGGCGCGGCCGGCGGGGCCAGGGGCGCCGCCATCGTGGGCGCCGTGTGCATCGGCTGGGCCGGTGCGGCGGGCGGGGCACCGAACGACGGGGCGGGCTGAGGCGCCTGGGGCGCGGCGGGCGCGCCGAAGGCCGGCGGCGCGGTGGCCTGCGGGGGCGGTGCGAAGCCGGGCGTTCCCTGGGCCTGCGGGGCCTGGGCCTCGGGCTGCTCCTCCGCGACCTCTCCGCCGAAGTTCTTCAGCAGCGCGTCGAGGCCGCCGTCGAAGCCCTGGCCGACGGCGGCGAAGCGCCACACGTCCTTGAGGTAGAAGTCGCCCAGCATCACCGCGCGCTCGGTGGAGAACTCCGAGCCGGTGAAGGCGTACCGGACGACCTCCTCGCCGCCGGCGACGATCCGGATGTAGCCGGGGCCGATCTGCGACATCTGGCCGGCGCCGTCGACGGTGGCGGTGAAGGACAGCTTGTGGATGTTCGCCGGGACGCGGTCGAGGGTGACGCGGAAGGACTCCGTGTCGCCGGACTGCGCGCCGAGGAGCTGGATGGACTCCTCCGGCGACTTCGGCTGGTTGAAGAAGATGAAGTACCGGTCGTCCGAGAGCTGCTCGTTCGCGTCGAGGCCGAAGCAGCTGATGTCGAACGTCAGCCCGGGGGCCGCGATCTGCACACCCACGTACAGATCCGTTCCCGGTGTCAGATCACTGATCTTGGCCTTGTGGCCGCGTTGGAATTCCCTGGCCATGCGTAACGACCGTCCCCCATCCCGAATGTGAATGCGTCGCGCCAGGCTAACGGCTGGATGCGACATTGAGGCAAGCCGGTACACATTCGGTACAGGACTGGCGGGATGGACGGGCCGGGCCGCGGGTCACGCCTCGCGGGCCGCCGGCAGGTGGGGCAGACGGTCCGCCGCGACCACGCCCTCCAGATAACCGCGCGCCCTTTCCGTCCGCGGATACGCCTCCAGGAGCCGCCAGAACCGGGGCCCGTGACCCGGCACGAGGAGGTGCGCCAGCTCGTGGAGGAGGACGTAGTCGACGACGTACTCGGGCATCCCCTGGAGCCGGTGGGACAGCCGGATGCTGCCTTCCGAGGGGGTGCACGAGCCCCAGCGCGTGTTCTGGTTCGTCACCCAGCGCACCGACGCCGGGCGGGCGCGGCCGCCCAGGTACTGCTCCGACAGCCGCTGCGCGCGGGCGTTCAGCTCGGCGTCGCCGAGGACGCGGCGGCTCTCCTGGGCGGCGAGCTTGTCCAGCATGACCGTCACCCAGCGTTGCTCCTCGGCCTCGGACATCCGGGCCGGGATGAGCACGATGGTCCGGTCGCCCTCGCGGTAGGCGGAGACGGTTCTGTTCCGTCGGGGGCTCCTGCGGACCTCGACCGCACTCGTCGCCGCGGGGCGGGGCGGCTTTCTCGTCACGCTGCGCTGTGGATCGGCGGGCACGGCCCCGACGTTACCCGTAGCCGGTACGGGAAGTCCCGCCTCCGGGCGGTTGTGCCGCGATCCCGCACCGTGCCGCATTCGAATGATGAGAACACCGGTGCTGTGGACAACTTTCTGCGGCGTGGACGCCGTCCGGGCAATCTGACGATGGCTCGGGAAGAAGGTCCGGGACGGAAGAAGATCGACATCGGGAATCTACGGGGGCGGAAATGCATCCGATGGTGAAACCCGCGCTGCGGCGCGCCTGGCGGAATCTGCGGCTCGTCCAGTTCGGCGCCACTCCGGCCCACGCGGTGGTGGTGGGTCCGGTCGACACGGCCACCGGCGGCCTGATCGCGTTGCTCGACGGCACGCGCGGCATGGAGCTGCTGCGGGCGGAGGCCCGCGCGCTGGGGCTGCCCGACGGCCGGCTGGAAGGACTGCTCGGCCGGCTGGCCGCCGCCGGGCTGATCGCGGACGCCTCGGCCCAGCGGCCCGGGAAAGCCGGCGCGCCGGTGCCCGCGGACCTGCGGCTCGACCCCCTGCGTGCCGACCTGGCCTCCCTCTCCGTGGTCCATCCGGAAACGGACGGCGCGCCACGGCGGCTGGCGGCCCGGCGCGCCCAGCGGGTCCAGGTCAGGGGCGCCGGACGGGTCGGCGCGGCCGTGGCGGCGCTGCTCTCGGCGTCGGGCGTGGGCCGGGTGGACGTGTTGGACTCCGGTGTCGTGGAGCCGTGGGAGGTGTCACCGGGTGGACTGCCGGCCGAAGCGGTCGGTGAGCGCCGGGCGGTGGCCGCGCACCGGCTGGTGGGCCGGGCCGCTCCCGGCGGGCGGCTGCCGCGCGCGGCGCGGGCCGGTCCGGGTGAGAGCGGGGGCGAGCCCGGTATCTCACTCGTCGTGGTGACACCGAGGGACGGGCTCGGGGCGTACGTGCCCGATCCGATGCCGGCCCACGGATGGCTGGAGACCGGCACACCGCATCTGTACGCGGGCGTCCTGGAGGCCACGGGCGTCGTCGGGCCGCTGGTGCTGCCCGGCGCGACGGCCTGCGCCGGCTGCGCGCAGGAGGAGCGGACCGATCGGGAGCCGTACTGGCCCCGGATGCTCGCCCAGTGGCGCTCGGGACCGCCCCCTCCCCTGCCCGCCTGCGACCTGGCCCTCGCCACGACGGTCGCGGGGCTCGCGGCGGCCCATGCGCTGGCCTTCCTGGACGGGGGGCTGCCCGCGAGCACGGGGGCGCGGTGGGAGACGTCGCTCCCGCTGCTGGAATGGCGGACGGAGCGGTGGAGACCGCACCCGGCGTGTCCGTGCGGTGCGGTACGTCACGAAGAGGGGGAGCATGCCTCGGGGGTCACCACCCCGCAGGACACAATGGCGGGGTAACGGCCCTGCGCGGCACGGCGGGCGGGGCAACGGCCCTGCGCGGCACGGCAGTCTGGGAACTGGAGGGGCGCATGTCTGATCTTCCCCGGAAGGCGGTCACTCGGACCGCCAAGTTGGCCGCGTTGCCCCTGGGCTTCGCCGGCCGGGCCACCTGGGGCCTGGGCAAGCGGATCGGAGGGAAGTCCGCCGAGATCGTCGCCCGCGAGCTGCAACAGCGCACGGCAGAGCAGCTGTTCAAGGTCCTGGGCGAGTTGAAGGGCGGGGCGATGAAGTTCGGGCAGGCACTGTCCGTCTTCGAGTCCGCGCTGCCGGAGGAGGTGGCCGGCCCGTACCGGGCGGCGCTCACCAAGCTCCAGGAGGCGGCGCCGCCGATGCCGACCCGCACGGTGCACGGCGTCCTGGAGGAGCGGCTCGGCGCGGAGTGGCGGGAGCTCTTCCTGGAGTTCGAGGACAAGCCCGCGGCGGCGGCCTCGATCGGGCAGGTGCACCGGGCGGTGTGGCACGACGGCCGCGAGGTCGCGGTGAAGGTGCAGTACCCGGGGGCGGGCGAGGCGCTGCTGTCCGACCTGGCGCAGCTGAGCCGGTTCGCGCGGCTGCTCGGTCCGCTGATCCCCGGTATGGACATCAAGCCGCTGATCACCGAGATGCGCGACCGGGTCTCCGAGGAGCTGGACTACGCGCTGGAGGCACGGGCCCAGCGGGAGCACGCGGAGGAGTTCGCGGACGACCCCGACGTCGTGGTGCCCGGGGTGGTGCACCAGTCGGACCAGGTGCTGGTCACCGAGTGGATCGACGGGATCCCGCTCTCGGAGGTGATCGCGGACGGCACCGAGGAGCAGCGGAACAGGGCCGGTCAGCTCCTCGCGCGGTTCCTCTTCTCCGGGCCGGCGCGCACGGGGCTGCTGCACGCGGATCCGCACCCCGGCAACTTCCGGCTGCTGCCCGGCACGGGCGAGTCGCCGGACCCGGAGGACTGGCGGCTCGGAGTGCTGGACTTCGGCACGGTGGACCGGCTGCCGGGCGGACTGCCCGAGACCATCGGCACCTGTCTGAGGATGACGCTGGAGGGCGACGCCGAGGGGGTCTACGCGCTGCTGTGCGAGGAGGGGTTCGTCAAGAAGTCGATCGACCTCGATCCCGACGCGGTGCTGGAGTACCTCCTGCCGATCATCGAACCGGCCGAGGCGGACGAGTTCGGCTTCACCCGCGGCTGGATCCGGACCCAGGCCGCGCGTATCGCCGACCCGCGCTCCCCGGCGCACCAGCTGGGCAAGCAGCTCAACCTGCCGCCCTCGTACCTGCTGATCCACCGTGTGACGCTCAGCACGATCGGGGTGCTCTGTCAGCTGAACGCGACGGTGCGACTGCGCGACGAACTGGAGGAGTGGCTGCCCGGCTTCGTCGCGGCGGAGTGAGCCGCCCGGCCGGTCACCACCAGTCGGAGTCGAGGCGGCCCTCGATGGAGCGGATGTTCTCGCGGGCGCAGGTGTCGCAGATGTAGTGGCGGCTGCCGTTCTCCACGGAACAGGTCCAGGTCACCGGGAGTTCCTCGGCGGTCTTGCCGCAGCGGGCGCAGACGAGGGGCTGCTGTTCGGGGCGGGCGTCGTTCACCCCTGTGACGATAGCCCGGCCCGGGTCCGGCCGCAGGGCAACGCACCGCGGGGGCCGGTCCGTTCGGACCGGCCCCCGCGAGGGTTCATCGAGTGGAACCTGTGCCCTGGGGCACTCAGTGCATGACGGCCATGGCCAGCGCGCGGCGGGCGCGCAGGGACACGCGCTCGGCACGCCGCTGCATCCGCCGGGCGGCGACCAGGCGCGCGGCCTGGCGTTCCGCGTCGGCTTCCCGCATGCGGTCGTGCATATGAGCACGAGCCAGGGCTTCTGGGATGAGTTGCATTTCACGGGTCCTGTTCTGACGCGAAGCGTTCGCGCCGGTGATGTACACGTCTGGGGTCGCGGAGCCGGAGGGCTCGCTGGTGGAGGAGGTCATCGGGGCCAGCTTCTGGGGATCGTGCGTGAGGGGTCGGTCGATGGTTCCGGTGACGTTCATGCCGCGACCGGGTTCTTGCGCGGGCGGCCACGCGGCCGCTTGCGGGCGACGACGACGCCCTGGACGAACAGCTCCCCGCCCCAGACACCCCACGGCTCACGCCGCTCCTGGGCACCGGCGAGGCACGCGGCCATCAGCGGACAGGTACGGCAGAGGGACTTGGCGTACTCGACGTCCGCCGGGGACTCGGCGAAGAAGACCTCCGGGTCGTACGAGCGGCAGGGGACGGGTACGCCGAGGTTCTCGATGGCGTCGTCGAGCGCGGTGAGCGTCGTGAGGGGGGTCAAGGTGGAGTCCTCCGTGAGGCCGGGCGGGGGGATCGTTTCGGAAGGCGGTACGGACGGGGCGTGCGCTTCGAGTTGCACGATGGTCGTTCCTCGTCTGGTTGTTCCGGCCTGTTGGCCGGGGTTTCGGCTGGTACCGGGTGTTGCTTGTCCCGAGGCCCCTTCGCTCCGTCATCCCCGTTCGAGGACAAACAGAAGGGCCGCGGATCCCGGGTGGGGTTCCGCGGCCCTGAAGGCGCCGGCCTGATCGAAGATCAGACTGGATCACTCCAGGGTTCGAGCCCACGGATGGCCCACATCGTGTAGTGCTTCGTCGTCTGCTGCTCGGTTCCGGCACCGGTCGCCGCAAAGGCATGGGCCGAGGCCTTGCCTGCTGCTACTCCTGCTTCCAGTGCCTTGGTCGGTCGCTCGTCGCGCTCCATGACGGGAAGACCCGCCAGAACGGCCGCCGGACGCAGGGACGCGTAGCCGGGCATGGCGGTACCGGACATACCGGTGCCGACAAGACCGCTGCCGATGAACGCCGAGGCGGAGACGCCGAGCGAGCAGGCGGAGACGACCGAGCGATCGGTCATTTTGTTGATGCCGACGAAGCGGATGCTGCTGTTGCTGTCGGTGTAGCTGATCACTGGAATCGCCTCCTCTCGGCGTCTCGGAGGGCTCGGCTGTGAACCGGGCCCTCATGTATTCGGATAAGTACAGCACGAAGACAGGGCTTCGAAGAAGCCGCCGTGTCCGTGGTTAAGAACCTATGGGGCTTGACGGGGCGGGCGCAAACTATTTTTCCGACGAGTTTTCCTCAGGTGCTCTCGTCGTCTCCTCCAGGCTCCTCGCCTGCGCAGATGGCCAGGACATCGGCCCCGAACCGGTCCAGCTTGCGCGCGCCGACGCCGGAGATCCCGGCGAGCTCGCCGTCGGTCGACGGCACGCACTCGGCGATCGCCATCAGCGTCTTGTCGGTGAAGACGCAGTAGGCCGGCTGCCCCAGCTCCTTCGCCTGCTCCGAGCGCCACTCGCGCAGCCGCTCGTACAGCGCCTCGTCCATGTCCGAGGGGCAGTCCTCGCAGCGCATCAGCTTCATCTCGCCGGCCTCGGTGAGCGTGGAGCCGCAGACCCGGCAGAGCACGGGGCCACGGCGCTTGCGCCGGCCGCCGCCGCCCCGCTCGACGGAGCCGCCTCCCCCGGCTCCCGCGGCACCCAGGGAGCCGGAGCCCGGTCGCAGCCCCTTGAGGAAGCGGGTCGGGCGCCGGGAGGCACGGCCGCCCGGGGAGCGGGAGAGCGCCCACGACAGCGAGAGGTGGAGCCGGGCCCGGGTCACCCCGACGTAGAGCAGCCGGCGCTCCTCCTCGACCTGCTCGTCGGTCTTGGCGTAGGTGATCGGCATCATGCCCTCGGTGAGGCCGACCAGGAAGACGGCGTCCCACTCCAGACCCTTCGCGGCGTGCAGGGAGGCCAGCGTCACGCCCTGGACGGTGGGCGCGTGCTGGGCCGCGGCCCGCTCGTCCAGCTCGGCGACGAGGTCGGAGAGGGTGGCCCCCGGCTTGGCGCGGGCGAAGTCCTGCGCCAGGCGGACCAGCGCGGCGAGCGACTCCCAGCGGTCGCGGACGGCGCCGGACCCGGCGGGCGGCTCGGTGGTCCAGCCCTTCGTGGAGAGCACGGCGCGGACCTGTGCGGGCAGGTCCTCGGCGTCGTCGAGGAGTGGGTCGTTGCCGCCGGCGCGGGCCGCGCCGCGCAGGGCGACCCCTGCCTCGCGCACCTCCTGGCGCTCGAAGAAGCGCTCGGCGCCGCGGAGCTGGTAGGGCACCCCAGCGTCCGAGAGGGCCTGCTCGTAGACCTCGGACTGGGCGTTCACGCGGTAGAGCACGGCGATCTCGCCGGCAGGGACACCGGCGGCGATCAGATCGCGGATGCGGCGGGCGGTGCCCTCGGCCTCGGCGGGCTCGTCGGCGTACTCGGTGTAGACCGGGTCGGGGCCGGGGTCGCGCTGGGAGATCAGCTCCAGCCGGTGCTCGGCGGCCCGGCCACGGGCCTGGCTGAGCAGCCCGTTCGCGAGGTGGACGACCTGGGGCGTGGAGCGGTAGTCCCGCACCAGCTTCACGACCGTGGCGTTCGGGTGCCGGGTGCGGAAGTTCAGCAGGTGGTCCGGCGTGGCCCCGGTGAAGGAGTAGATGGTCTGGCTGGCGTCGCCGACGACGCAGAGGTTGTCCCGGTCGCCGAGCCAGAGGTCGAGCATCCGCTGCTGGAGCGGGGAGACGTCCTGGTACTCGTCCACCACGAAGTGCTGGTACTGCCGGCGGATCTGGTCGGCGATGTCGTGGCGGTCCTGCAGGATGCCGACCGTGAGAAGCAGCACATCCTCGAAGTCGATCACCGAGCGGTCCCGCTTGAGCTGCTCGTACATCGCGTAGATCTGGCTGATCTCCGCCGGGTCTCGGGGGGCGTCGCGGACGGACTTGGCGACGCTCGCGGGGTAGTCGGCGGGGACGGTCTGGGTGACCTTGGCCCACTCGATCTCGCTGGTGACGTCCCGCAGCTCGTTGCGGTCGAGCCGGATGCGGCAGCGCGCGGCGGCCTCGGCCACGAGCTGGATCTTGCGCTCCAGGAGCCGGGGAAGATCGCCACCGACGGCTTTCGGCCAGAAGTACTGGAGCTGGCGCAGGGCCGCGGAGTGGAAGGTCCGGGCCTGGACGCCGCCCGCGCCGAGCTCCCGCAGCCGCCCCCGCATCTCGCCGGCGGCGCGGTTGGTGAAGGTGACGGCCAGCACGCTGGCGGGCTGGAGGATCCCGGCCCGCACTCCGTAGGCGATGCGGTGGGTGATCGCCCGCGTCTTGCCCGTGCCGGCTCCCGCCAGCACGCACACCGGGCCGTGCAGGGCGAGCGCCACCTCACGCTGCTCGGGGTCGAGCCCGTCGAGCACCGCGTCGGCCGAGTCGGGGACCTGCGGGAAGAGAGAGGAGTGCGTTGCTGCTGTCACCCCGCCATGCTGCCAGGTTCAGGGGGGTGGATGCGGCGGCTTGTCCACAGGCCCCGGTCTCCGGTCGTACGAATGCGGGAATGGCGGGGCCGGGGCGTACGTTCACTCCTTCGGCACCCACCAGCGAACAGAGGAGCGCCAGGCCATGCAGGGCACTGTGACGATGTACAGCACCACGTGGTGCGGCTACTGCCGTCGGCTGAAGAGCCAGATGGACCGCGAGGGCATCGCGTACACGGAGATCAACATCGAGCAGGACCCCGACTCCGCCGCGTTCGTCGAGAAGGCCAACGGGGGCAACCAGACCGTGCCGACCGTGCTCTTCGCCGACGGCACGACGCTGACGAACCCCTCGCTCGCCCAGGTCAAGCAGAAGGTCGGCGTCTGAGCGCACGCCCCCCGGTGTGGCGCCCTGAGCGGCGCGCCACGGCAAGAGCCCCTGTCCGACGGTCCGGACAGGGGCTCTTTTCGGCCGGCGGGCGGGGTCGTCAGACCATGTCGCCCGGCTTCGGCAGCGGCCTGCCGTACCAGAGCTCGATCAGCCGGGAGGCGATCGAGATGCCGTACGGCGGCAGCACCTCGCCCGACTCGAAGGCGGCGGCCAGCTCCTCGCGGGAGAACCAGCGGGCCTCGTGGATCTCCTCCCCGTCCACGTGGATCTCCGAGGAGGTGGCCCGGGCCATGAAGCCGAGCATCAGGCTGGACGGGAAGGGCCAGGGCTGGCTGGCCACGTACTCGACCTCGCCGACCGTGACGCCCGCCTCCTCGAAGACCTCGCGTGCCACCGACTGCTCGATCGACTCGCCGGGCTCGACGAAGCCCGCGAGCGTGGAGAAGCGGCCCTCGGGCCAGTGCACCTGGCGGCCGAGGAGGGCGCGGTCCTGCTCGTCGGTGACCAGCATGATCACGGCGGGGTCGGTGCGCGGGTAGTGCTCGGCACCGCAGGCCTGGCAGCGGCGGATGTGGCCGGCGGCGGCGATGACGGTGCGCTCGCCGCAGCGGGAGCAGAAGCGGTGGAGCCGCTGCCAGTTCTCCAGCGCGACGGCGTGCACCATGAGTCCGGCGTCGCGGGGCGACAGGAGAAGTCCGGCCTCGCGCAGCCCGGCCGGGCGGGCGGACTGGTCCATGCGGCCGGGCAGCGCGTCCTTCTGCAGGGCGAAGTAGGAGACGCCCTCGACGTCGGTGCCCAGGAAATAGCGGTGGGTCTCGGTGACCGGGGCCTCGAAGGCCGGGGTCATGACGAGTTCGGTCCGGCCGTCGGGGGTGTCGTCGATCAGCACCTGTCCGCCGGAGACCACGAAGACGCGCGTGGTGGGGTGGCTCCAGGCCGCCGCCAGCCAGGCCTCGTCGAGGCGGTGGTGGGCCGCGCGGTCGATGCCGCTCGGGGCGGTGAGCCCGATCGGCCGGTCCGCGGTCTCGTCGTTCTTGGTGCTCAAGGTGCTTCCAACTCCCCCGGTTCGGTGATGGGTGCGGCGTTCAGCGCTGCGGAACGGCCGCCGACAGGGCGGCGGGCAGGTCGCCCCACAGATGGGCGGTGGTCTCGACGCCCTTCATGAGCAGGTCGAGCTCGACCTTCTCGTTCGGGGCGTGCCAGCCGTCGGACGGCACCGAGATGCCGAGGAACAGGACGGGGGCGCCCAGGACGTCCTGGAGGTCCGCGGCGGGGCCCGACCCGCCCTCGCGGGTGTACCGGACCGTGGCGCCGTCGAAGGCGGTGCTCATGGCCCGGGCGACCGACCGCAGGGCCGGGTGGTCGAGCGGGGTCAGACAGGGCCGGGTCGGGGCTCCGAAGACGATCTCGTACCGGATGCCCGCGGGGACCAGGGCGGCGAGCCAGTCGCGGACCGCGAGCTCGATCTTCTCCGGATCCTGTCCGGCGACCAGCCGGAAGGACAGCTTGAGCTGGGCGGAGGCGGGGACGATCGTCTTGCCGCCGGGGCCCTGGTAGCCGCCGCCGATGCCGTTGACCTCGGCCGTGGGCCGGGCCCAGACGCGCTCCAGGGTGGAGTAGCCCGCCTCGCCGAGGGTGCCGTGGGACTTCGCGGTGCGCAGCCAGGCGGCCTCGTCGAAGGGCAGCTCGGCGACGAGGGCCCGCTCGGCCTCGGACAGCTCGGTGACGCCGTCGTAGAAGCCGGGGATGGCGACGTGCTCGTCCTCGTCGTGCAGGGCCGCGACGATCCGGCCGGCGACGGTGGCCGGGTTGGGCACGGCTCCGCCGAAGGATCCCGAGTGGATGTCCTGGTCGGGGCCGTACAGCTCGATCTCGCAGTCCGCGACGCCGCGCATGCCGGTGCAGACGGTCGGGGTGTCCTCGGACCACATGCCGGTGTCGGAGACGATCACGGCGTCGGCGGCGAGCCGGTCGGCGTGGGCCTCGACGAGCGCGCGGAAGTGCGGGGAGCCGGACTCCTCCTCCCCCTCCACGATCAGCTTGAGGTTGACGGCGGGGGCCGTGCGGCCGGTCGCGGCGAGGTGGGCGCGGACGCCGAGGGTGTGGAAGAAGACCTGGCCCTTGTCGTCGGCGGCGCCCCGCGCGTACATCCGGCCGTCGGTCACGTGCGGCTCGAACGGGTCGGTGTGCCAGCCGTCCTCGCGGGCGGCGGGCTGGACGTCGTGGTGGCCGTAGACCAGCACGGTCGGGGCGTCGGGGTCCCCGGAGGGCCATTCGGCGAAGACGGCGGGCAGGCCGTCGGTCTCCCAGACCTCGACCGTCTCGAAGCCGGTCTCGGTGAGCGTGGCGGCCAGCCACTCGGCGCTGCGCCGCACGTCCCCGGCGCGGTCGGGCTGCGCCGACACGGACGGGATGCGCAGCCACTCGGCGAGGTCGTCGAGGAAGGCGGCGCGGTGCTGCTCGATGTACGTGCGGACCGCCTGCACGCGTGCGGTCTGGACGGCGCTGTCCGGGGTGTCGCTCATGCTCCTGAGCCTATCCGGCCCCGGGCGGGGGTCCGCCCGGGGCCGGTCGCTCCTACCGGACGGCGTCGTCCGGGGGCTCCTCGGACGCCGTTCCCAGCAGGATCTCCTCCAGCTCGGCGCGGTCCGGGAGACGGGCGGGGCGTACGACGTCCCCGGTCCGCACGTAGACGAAACAGGCGGCGACCTCGTCGGCGGACAGGCCGTGCTGCTCGGCCCAGGCGAGCCGGTAGAGGGCGAGCTGGAGCGGGTCGGCGGTGCGCTGGTGGCTGGTCTTCCAGTCGACGATCTCGTACGCGCCGGTCTCCGGGTCCCGGTAGACCGCGTCGATCCGGCCGCGGACGACCCGGCCGGCGAGGGACAGGTGGACGGGGACCTCGACGCGGTACGGGGTGCGGTGGGCGTACGGGGTGAGCGCGAAGGCGTCCTTGAGGGCGTCGAGGTCGCGCTCGTCGGCGATCTCGGGTTCGCCGGCGAAGTCCTCGCCGCCGGGGAGCTCGTCGGGGCCGAGCATGGGCAGGGGCAGTTCCTCGAACCGGGACTCGACCCAGGCGTGGAACCGGGTGCCGCGCCGGGCGGCGGGCTGCGGCGGACGGGGCATGGGCCGGGCCAGGTCCTGGGCGAAGCCGTCGGGGTCGGCGGCGAGGCGGAGGACCTGGGAGGCCGAGAGGTAGGCGGGCAGCACGACGTCGCGGGTGGTGGCGCGGGCACGGCGGAGCTCGGTGGTGAGGGAGCCCAGGTCGCGGTCCCAGGAGGCGAGCGTGCGGGCCTCCTCGGGTGTCAGGCCCCGGGTCTCCGCCGCCGCCCGGGTGCCCTGGGGGTCGCGAGCCGCGTCCCGGGGCGCCGGCACCCGGCTCCCGTGACGGCCGGGACCGCCGTCGGGGTCGCCGGACGGCGGTCCGGCGGAGGCGTCGGCGGGTACGGCCGCCGGGGCCTCGGTACGGGACCCGGCGGGCGCGGACCCGGTGCCCTCGCCCGACTCGTCCGCGGGGTCGGACCACGCGTCGTCCGGCCACGCCTCCTCGTCGTTCCACCCCTCCTCGCCCGGCCAGGGCTCGTCCTGCGGCCAGGGCTCCTCCTCG
Source organism: Streptomyces sp. JL2001 (assembly GCF_050917515.1). Lineage (NCBI taxonomy): Bacteria > Bacillati > Actinomycetota > Actinomycetes > Kitasatosporales > Streptomycetaceae > Streptomyces > Streptomyces sp. JL2001. The sequence continues at coordinate 2,791,345 of NZ_CP169421.1, forward strand.
GGCCAGGGAGCGTCGTCGTCGACGGCGCCGGCCACGGCGGGGAACGACCCCGCGGAACCGGTGTCCGGGTCGTCCCGGAGCGGCTCGTCCTCCCGCAGGGCCGCCAGGACCTGCTCCGCGGCCCTGCGGCGGCGCAGCATGCCGTCGGGGTCCAGCGGGAGCGGCCACGCCTCGTCGGGACGGCGCCCGCTGAGCGAGGGGTTCTCGGCGTCCTTCTCCGGTTCGTCCGCCCACGCCTCGATCTCGCCGAAGCCGGCCGCGCAGTGGTCGTACAGCGCCCCGAGGAACGCGGAGGGCCCGCGGGGCCTCTTCTGCGCCGGGCCCCACCAGTGGGCCGAGCCGAGCAGCAGGGAGCGGGGGCGGGTGAAGGTCACGTAGCCGAGGCGGAGCTCCTCGGTGTGCTGGTGCTCCCGCATGGCGTCCTTGAACGACGCGAGGGCCTTGGCGTCCCAGCCGTCGACCGCCGGCAGTGTGGGGGCGTCGCCGCGCAGGGCGTGCGGCAGTACCTGCGGCTGCGAGGTCCACGCCTCGCGGGCCCGGGTGCTGGGGAACTGGGAGGCGACCAGGCCCGGTACCGCGACCACGTCCCACTCCAGGCCCTTGGACTTGTGCGCGGTCAGGACCTTCACCGTGTTCTCGCCGCCCGGGAGGGCGTTGTCGAGGCCCTTCTCGTACTGCGCGGCGGTGCGCAGGAAGGCGAGGAACGCCAGCAGGGTCGCCTCGCCGTCCAGGGACGCGAAGCCGGCCGCGATGTCGAGGAAGTGGGACAGGGTCTCGCGGCGGCGGGCGGCCAGGGCGTGCGGCGAGGCGGAGAGCTCGACCTCCAGTCCGGTGGCCGCGAGCACCCGGTGCAGGACGTCCATCAGCGGGTCGGCCAGCGAGGAACGCAGCGCGCGCAGTTCCGTGGCCAGGCGGGCGAAGCGGACCCGGGCGTCGGCGGAGAACGGCAGGCCGTCGTCCTCCCCGCCGGACTCCAGGAAGGTGTCGAGCGCGTCGGCGAGCGAGACGACCTCGGCCGGATCGACGCCCTCGACCGCCGCCGCGAGCCTCTCGTCGGCGTCCGCTCCGTCGATGCCCCGCTCGCGGTGCACGAGGAGGCGGGCACGGCGGCCGAGGAGGGCCAGGTCACGGGGGCCGATGCGCCAGCGGGGGCCGGTCAGAAGCCGCACCAGGGAGGCGTTGGCGCCGGGGTCCTGGAGGACCTCGCAGACGGCGACCAGGTCGGCCACCTCGGGCAGGTGCAGGAGTCCGGAGAGCCCGACGACCTCGACCGGCACGTCGCGGGCGACGAGCGCGGCCTGGATCGCCGGGAAGTCGGTGGCCGTCCGGCACAGCACGGCGATCTCGCCCGGCTCTTTGCCGGTGCGGACGAGGTGGGCGAGGGAGTCGGCGAGCCAGTCGATCTCCTCGGCGTGGGTGGGGAGCAGGGCGACGCGGACCATGCCGTCGCGCTCCGCGCCCGGCGCGGGGCGCAGGGCTTCCACACCCTCGTGCATGGCCCGCAGGGGCGCGGCGAGCCCGTTGGCGAGGTCGAGGAGCCGGCCGCCGCTGCGCCGGTTCTCGGAGAGCGCGTACCGGGTGGCGGGGCTGCCGTCCCGGTACGGGAAGTGGTCGGGGAAGTCGTCGAGGTTGGCGACGGAGGCGCCGCGCCAGCCGTAGATCGCCTGGCAGGGGTCGCCGACGGCGGTCACGGCGTGGCCGGTGCCCTGGCCGAACAGGCCGGAGAGCAGCAGCCGCTGGGCGACCGAGGTGTCCTGGTACTCGTCGAGGAGCACGACCCGGAACTCGTCCCGCAGGATCGCGCCGACCTCGGGGCGGGTGGTGGCGAGCTCGGCGGACAGGGCGATCTGGTCGCCGAAGTCGAGGAGGTCGCGGGAGCGTTTGGCCGCGCGGTAGCGGACGACGAGGTCGAGCAGCTCGCGGCGCCCGGAGGCGGTCTCGGGCACCTTGCGCAGGTCGGCGTTGGTGAGCTTGGCGCCGGCCAGCACGGCGAGCAGCTCGGTGTCGTGGGCCGCCAGGTCGGCGGGGCGGACGAGGTGCTCGGCGAGTTCGGCGTCGAGCGCCAGCAGGTCGCTGACGAGGTTCGGGAAGGACCGGGTCAGCGCGGGGTACGGGCCGGGCGCCTCGCGCAGGACGCGCGCGGCGAGCTGGTAGCGGGTGGCGTCGGCCAGCAGGCGCGAAGTGGGCTCCAGGCCGATGCGCAGGCCGTGGTCGGTCAGCAGTTGCCCGGCGAAGGCGTGGTACGTGGAGATGCGGGGCTCGCCCGGCGGGTTGTCGGGGTCGATGACGTCCGGGTCGGTGACCCCGGCCCGGACGAGCGCGGTACGGACGCGTTCCGCGAGCTCGCCCGCGGCCTTGTTGGTGAAGGTCAGGCCGAGGACCTGTTCGGGGGCGACCTGGCCCGTGCCGACCAGCCAGACCACCCGGGCGGCCATCACCGTCGTCTTGCCGGAGCCGGCTCCGGCCACGATGACCTGCGGGGCGGGCGGCGCGATGATGCAGGCCGTCTGCTCCGGGGTGAACGGGATGCCGAGGAGCTCCTTGAGCTGCTCGGGGTCGGTGATGCGTGCGGTCACCCCAAAGAGGCTAACGGGGACCACCGACAGCTCCGACCGCCCGGCGCCGGAGCGGGGGTGTCCGTCGCGCGTCCGCCGCCGGGACCGGCGGTCGCGCCCTGGGTGGTCAGACGCTCGAACCGGGATCCAGCTTGGAGAGGTCGACCGTCTCGTCCTCCGGGGGCACCACGACCTTCACGGGCTTGTCGTAGGCGGACAGGACCATCGTCCCGGGCTCCTCTCCGCCGGTCTTGACGATCTTGAGGATGTGGGGCTTGCCCACCTGGGACACGGACACCGTGGTCGTCTCGCCCGTGGGCTTCTTCTTCACCAGGGTGGCGACGGGCGTTCCGGCCACCTCGGCGTCCGGCCCCCGGGTCATCCCGCGGCGGTCGGCCTCGTCCTTGTCCAGGTCCGCGAGCATGGCCTTGAGGTCGCAGACTCCGCCGAGGTCGCCGCTGCCCGCCTGGCCGGGCGTGATCTTCAGCCAGCGGCCCTCGAGGAGCTCGATGGTGGCGTCGATCTGGGGCTCGGGCAGGCCCTGGGAGGTCATGGAGGTGCGCCAGAACTTCTCGTCGCCCTTCATGTACGTGACGCCCTCGACCTGCCGGAGCTCGGCGCCGCCACCGCCGATCCGGAGCTTGCCCGTGCACGCACTGTGGTCGTTGACGGCGAAGTCGACGTCCAGCGGCTGCCCGTCCGTCACGACGCGTCCGGTCATCCGCAGCGAGGTCGCGGACTGGGTGGCGGCGACGGCCCGGTCGGCGATCTGGTCGGCGGTCAGGCCCCGGAAGGGATCGGGCGAGGGGCTGGGGGCGAGATCCGCGAGCCCCACGGCGGCGTGGGCGGCGGCAGCCGGCGCGACGGCGGGCTGCGCCGGGGAGGCCGCCGCGGCCCAGCCCGCCGGGCCCGCGCCGGCCAGTACGGCCGTGCAGAGCGCCGTCGCGATCCGGAGCTTTCGATGGGTGGCCATGCGGGCCTCCTCGCGCCTGCCCCCGACCACCAGGGTGACCCCGCGCGCCTGCTCACGCGACCGCACGGACCGGCCGCCGGAGGCCGCACGGCCCACCGGGAGGGGCTCGGACCGGCCGCCCGGGTCCACCCGGCCCACCGGAGCACCCGGAGCCGGCTCCCCGGCCGCGGTGCCCCGGTCACCCCACGATGTGGCGGCCCTCTGGCTGCGCGCTGCACGAGGCGCGGAAGGTGCACTGGGCGCAGTGCTGGCCGGTGCTGGGGGTGAAGCGCTCGTCCAGGACCCGGCCCGCCGCGGTGGCCAGCAGGTCGCCGACCCACTCCCCCGCGAGCGGCTCCTGCGCCTGGACCTTGGGGAGCGCCTCCCCGCCCTCCTTCCTGGGCGCGGGCTGGCGCAGCTGGACGAGCTCGGCGCCTCCCGGCTCGGGGCGGTGGCCGTCGAAGGCCTCGTCCAGGGCGCCCTCCCGCACCGCCAGCTGGTAGACGGCCAGCTGGGGGTGGTGGGCGACCTCGTCCCTGGTGGGCGCGGACTTGCCGGTCTTGAAGTCGACGACGTAGGCGCGGCCGTGCTCGTCGGCCTCGACGCGGTCCATGGAGCCGCGGATGCGGACCTCGTACGCGCCGGCTTCGAGGGTCACGTCGAAGTCGTGCTCGGTGGCGGCGGGCGTCCGACCGCCGCGGTCCATGACGTGCCAGCGCAGGAAGCGTTCGAGCGCCACGCGCGCGTGCTCCTTCTCCTGGGAGGACTTCCAGGGGGCGTCGAAGGCGAGGGCGTCCCAGACGGAGTCCAGGCGGGCCATGAGCACGTCGAGGTCGGCCGGGGTCCGGCCGGAGGCGACCTCGTCGGCCAGGACGTGGACGACGTTGCCGAAACCCTGGGCGGCGGTGGCGGGGGTGTCGGCCTTGACCTCGCGGCCCAGGAACCACTGCAGGGCACAGGTGTTGGCGAGCTGGTCGAGGGCCGAGCCGGAGAGGGCGACGGGGCGGTCGCGGTCGCGGAGGGGCACCTTGCTGTGGGTGGGCTCGTACAGACCCCACCAGCGGTCCGGGTGGGCGGCGGGGACGAGCGGCTGGCCCTCGTCGTCGGTGAGGGCGGCGAGCCTGGCGAGGCGCCGGGCGGCGGCCTCACGCAGCGCGTCCGAGGCCTCCGGGTCGACGGTGGTCGCCCTGAGTTCGGCGACGAGCGCGGCCACGGCGAGGGGACGGCGGGGTCGGCCGGTGACGTCCCTGGGCTCGGCGCCGAGTTCGGTCAGGAAGCGGGAGGGCTGGTCGCCGTCGTCGGCCGGTGCCTTGACGGCGGTGACGACGAGGCGGTCGCGGGCCCGGGTGGCGGCGACGTAGAAGAGGCGGCGCTCCTCGGCGAGGAGGGCGCCGGGGGTGAGGGGTTCGGCGAGGCCGTCGCGGCCGATGCGGTCGGCTTCGAGAAGCGAACCGCGGCGGCGCAGGTCGGGCCAGAGGCCCTCCTGCACACCGCAGACGACGACCAGGCTCCATTCGAGGCCCTTGGAACGGTGGGCGGTCATGAGACGGACGGCGTCGGGGGCGGCCTGGCGCTTGGAGAGGGTGTCGGCGGCGATGTCCTGGGCGTCGAGCTCTTCGAGGAAGTTGAGGACGCCCCGGCCGCCGACCCGGTCCTCGGCGCGGGCGGCGCTCTCGAAGAGGGCGCAGACCGCGTCGAGGTCACGGTCCGCGTTGCGGCCGGCGGCGCCGCCGCGCAGGGCCGCGCGCTCCAGGCGGCCGGGCCAGGGGGTGCCGTCCCAGAGCAGCCAGAGCGCTTCCTCGGCGGTGCCGCCGGCGGCGAGCCGGGCACGGGTGCGGCGGAGCAGCTCACCGAGCCGGCGGGCGCCGCGGGCGAAGGACTGGTCGTGGGCGACGAGCCGCTCGGGCTCGGCGAGGGCCCGGGTGAGCAGGACGTCGGAGGCGGGCGGCACCTTGTTCCCGCCGGCCCGCTCCTCGTCCCGCAGGGCCCGCCCGAGGCGGCGCAGGTCGGCGGGGTCCATCCCGGCGAGGGGCGAGGCGAGCAGGGCGAGTGCGGTCTCGGTGTCGAGCCAGCCGGGGGACCCGTCGGTGTCGTCTCCGGGCACGCCGGTGGTGCGCGGATCGGCGTCGCCGGCGTCGTCGGCCGGCACGCCGGTGCCGTCGGCCGGCACGAGGGCGGTGGGCGGATCGGCGTCGTCGGCGGGCACGTCGGCCGACGTGCCCGGCTCCACGGTGTCCTCCGCGCCGCCCGGCCCGACCGCCGCCTCCGTCGCCGCCGCCCGCAGGGCCAGCAGGAGCGGCGCCACCGCCGGCTCGTGCCGGAGCGGGGTGTCGGCGGCGTCCGTCTCCAGGGGGACGCCCGCGGAGGTGAGGGCCCGGCGCAGCACCGGGATCGGCGTGCCGGAACGGACCAGGACGGCCATGGCGTGCCAGGGCACGCCGTCCTCCAGGTGGGCGCGACGCAGCAGGTCGGCGATGTTGTCGAGTTCGGTGGAGGCCGTGGGGTAGGTGTACGTCTCCACCGAGCCGCCGCCCCGCAGGGGCGCGAGCTCGCGGTGGGCGCGCACCTTGTCGGCGGGCAGGCGCGGCAGCGGCATGCGCTGGGTGAGCAGCCGGGTGGCCTGCAGCAGACCGGCCCCCGAGCGGCGGGAGGCCGTCAGGACCCGGACGTCGGCCGGCCGGCCGTCGCCGTGTGGGAAGGCGTCGGGGAAGTCGAGGATGCCGTTGACGTCGGCGCCCCGGAACGCGTAGATCGACTGGTCGGGGTCGCCGAACGCGACCACTGTGCGTCCCCCGCCGGCGAGCGCGCGCAGCAGCCGTACCTGCGCCGGGTCGGTGTCCTGGTACTCGTCGACGAAGACCGCGTCGTACGCGGGCAGCGTCACGCTCTCGGAGAGCAGCACCGCGCGGTGCACGAGTTCCGTGTAGTCGAGCACGCCCTGGAGGTCCAGCACGTCCAGGTACTCGGCCAGGAACCCGGCCGCCGCCTTCCAGTCCGGCCGGCCCACCCGCTGGGCGAAGTCGGCCAGCGCCCGCGGCCCGAGGCCGAGCTCGCGCGAGCGGGCCAGCACGGCGCGCACCTCGTCGGCGAAGCCGCGCGTGGTCAGGCAGGCCCGCAGTTCGTCGGGCCACCGGACCCGGCCGAGGCCCGAGCGCTCCAGGTCGATCTGGCCGGCGAGCAGCTCCCGGACGGCCAGGTCCTGCTCGGGACCGGACAGCAGCCGCAGGGGCTCGGCGAACAGCTCGGCGTCCTGGTGCGCGCGGATCAGGGCGTAGCAGTAGGAGTGGAAGGTCGTCGCCTGCGGCGGGCGTACGCCGCCGAGGCGTGCGGCCATCCGGTCGCGCAGCTCCACGGCCGCCTTGCGGCTGAAGGTGAGGACGAGGATCCGTTCCGGGTCCGCCCCCTTCTCGATCCGCGCGGCCACCGCCTCGACCAGCGTCGTCGTCTTGCCGGTGCCGGGTCCGGCCAGGACGAGCAGTGGTCCGCCCGCGTGGTCAACCACTTCCCGTTGTGCTGCGTCCAGCACAGGGGGATCCACCGGAACCGGCGCGGTACGCACCAGTCGGTACGCGCCGGGGCCCCGTCGCGTACGTCGGGTGGTGGAGGAGGTGCTCACGTGGATCGCCGGTCCTGGAGGAGTGTGCGGTGCGGGTGCCGGTGCCGGGGCACGGTGTGCGGGACGGACGTCGACGTTACGGGAAGAGGGCGGCGCCCGACGCGCACTCCGTACGGTCGGCACAGCGCCCGCCCGGTCCCCCCATGGCCGAAGCTGTCAGGTGTGAGCTCCGCCATCCCACCGTGCCCGGCGCATGTCGAGCTTCGGCATGTGCCCCTCGGCACTCCGTCCCGCCTCGCGGAGCGGGGTGTCCTCCTCGCGGTAGTGGCCGAGGGCCCTCAGCTCGTGGCCCGGCAGCAGGGCCCCGTCGGCGCGCACCACGCGCCACCACGGCACCGCCCCGCCGTAGAGGGCCATCACCCGGCCGACCTGGCGCGGACCGCCCTCACCCAGCCATTCGGCCACGTCACCGTAGGTCATCACCCGGCCCGGCGGGATCAGCTCGGCGACCTCCAGGACCCGTTCCGCGTACTCCGGAAGCTCCTCGACGCTCATCCGCCCCATCCTGCCTCACCCCACCGACAACCCCCTGATGCCTCCGCGAGGCGCCGCTTCGTGCCACCATCGTCCGGGCGGTGACTGGTGATACGAGATCAAGAGCGACAAGAACACCAAGACGGACTAAACAGAGAAGACAGACAAGCGACGCGAGTGGCACAGGCAGAGACGGACATGGTGATGGGGCACGACGCTCGGCCTCCTGAGGAGGAGGCTCACCCCGGCGTGCCCGGCACACCCGAACCCGAGCGGGTGTCCGGTGACGAGCCGCTGCTCGCCGCCCGCGTCCACCGGCCCTCCGACCTGATGCGGCTCCTGGTGGGTCTCCTCGCGATCGCGGTCGTCATCGGTATCGCCGCCTTCGCCCACGGCACCACCTCCGGCCTGGAGCAGGACATCAACAAGGGCGCCGGCGGCGCCCCCGACGTCTTCGTCAAGATCGCCGGTCTGGTCTCCAGCATCGCCGTGCTGCTCGTACCCGTCGCCTTCGCCATCGAGCGCCTGATCAAACGGGACGGCCTCCGGATCGCCGACGGCGTCCTCGCCGCCGTCCTCGCCCACGGCGTGACCCTCGCCGTCGACCTGTGGGTCGCCAAGGCCGCCCCCGGCACCATCCAGGACGCCCTGACCCAGCCGCAGTCCGGGGGCGGGCTCACCGACCCGGTGCACAACTACCTCGCCCCCGTCATCGCCTACATGACGGCCGTCGGCATGGCCCGCAGACCCCGCTGGCGGGTGATCCTGTGGATGGTGCTGCTGCTCGACGCGTTCACGATGCTGGTGGCCGGCTACACCACCGCCCTCTCGATCATCCTGACCGTGCTGATCGGCTGGACCGTCGCGTACGGGACGCTGTACGCGGTCGGCTCCCCCAACGTCCGGCCCACCGGCCAGACCCTCCTCGCCGGTCTGCGCAGAGTGGGCTTCCGTCCGGTCTCGGCCCTGCGGGCGGAGGGCGTACCGGACTCGGCCGACAGCGGCGACCGCGGACGCCGGTACATCGTCACGCTGGAGGACGGACCACCGCTCGACGTCACCGTCGTCGACCGGGAGCAGCAGGCGCACGGCTTCTTCTACCGCGCGTGGCGCCGGCTCACCCTGCGCGCCATCACCACCCGCCGCTCGATCGTCTCGCTGCGCCAGGCGCTCGAACAGGAGGCCCTGCTCGCGTACGCGGCGATCGCCGCCGGCGCCAACGCCCCGAAGCTGATCGCCACCTCCGAACTCGGCCCGGACGCCGTGATGCTCGTCTACGAGCACCTGGGCGGCCGCACCCTGGACTCGCTGGACGACACGGAGATCACCGACGACCTGGTGCGCAGCGCCTGGCGCCAGGTACGGGCGCTCCAGTCGCGCCGCATCGCGCACCGCAGACTCACCGGCGACGCGATCCTGGTGGATCGTTCCGGCAACGTGATCCTGACCGATCTGCGCGGCGGCGAGATCGCCGCCGGCGATCTGGTGCTGAGGATGGACATCGCCCAGCTCCTGACCACCCTCGGCCTGCGGGTGGGCGCCGAGCGGGTGGTCGCGGCGGCCGTGGAGATCCTCGGTCCTGACCCGATCGCCGACTGCCTCCCGCTCCTCCAGCCGATCGCGCTGAGCCGCTCGACCAGGGCGACGCTGCGCAAGCAGGCACGGGAGCGCTCGCAGCGGGAGCGCGAGGCCGTCCTCGAAGCCTCGGAGGCCGCGAAGCAGGCCCGGGCCGAGGCCGCCGGGCATCCGGCCGACACCAAGGCGGACCGCAAGTCCGACCGGAAGATGGAGAAGGCGGAGAAGCAGGCCGAGAAGCGGGCCCTGGACGAGGCACGCGACGAGGCGCGCGAGGAGGACCTGCTGGCGCAGATCCGCCAGCAGGTCCTGCTGATCCGCCCCCAGGCGCCGGTGGAGCCGGTCCGTCTGGAGCGGATCAAACCGCGCACGCTCGTCAGCCTGATCGCCGGCGCGGTGGCCGCCTACTTCCTGCTCTCGCAGATCGCCCGCACCCCGCTCTCCACGGTCAGCCAGGCCGACTGGCGGTGGGTCGCCGCGGCCGTGCTGTTCTCCGCGCTGAGCTACGTGGCGGCGGCGATGAGCCTGCTCGGCTTCGTGCCGGAGCGCGTCGGCTTCTGGCGGACCGTGGCCGCCCAGGTGGCCGGATCGTTCGTGAAGATCGTCGCCCCGGCGGCGGTCGGCGGCGTCGCGCTGAACACCCGCTTCCTCCAGCGCTCGGGCGTACGGCCCGGGCTGGCGGTGGCGAGCGTCGGCGCCTCCCAGCTGTTCGGCCTCGGCTCGCACATCCTGCTGCTGCTGCTGTTCGGCTACCTGACGGGTACCGAGAAGTCGCCGTCCTTCACCCCGTCGAGGACGGTCATCGCCGGTCTGCTGACCGTGGCGGTGCTGGTCCTCGTGGTGACCGCGATCCCGTTCATGCGGAAGTTCGTCTCCACCCGGGTGCGCTCCCTGTTCGCCGGCGTGGTCCCGCGCATGCTGGACGTGCTCCAGCGGCCCATGAAGCTGGCCACCGGCATCGGCGGCATGCTCCTGCTGACCGGCGTCTTCGTCCTCTGCCTCGACGCCTCGATCCGCGCGTTCGGGCACGACAGCGAAGGCCTCAGCTACGCGAGCGTGGCCGTCGTCTTCCTCGCGGGCAACGCGCTGGGCTCGGCGGCGCCGACCCCGGGCGGCGTCGGCGCGGTCGAGGGCGCGCTGATCGGCGGTCTCCTCGCGGTCGGCCTCCCGCTGGAGGTCGCCACCCCGGCGGTGCTGCTCTACCGCCTCCTCACGCTGTGGCTCCCGGTCCTGCCGGGCTGGCTCTGCTTCAACTGGCTGACCAAGCGGGGCGACCTCTAGGGGGTGTCCGTCCGGGGCCGTACGCGCCCGGACGGCGCGGCGGGGCGTGCCACCCGCGTGGCCCACTCGCCCGCGCGGGGGCCCTGCGCACGGCCCACCATGGCTCTATGCCGATCTCCGCCGCGCAGCGCGCCGCTCTGCTCACCGCGACCACCGTGCTGCTCGCCGCCGGATGTTCGGACAGCGGCGACTCGGCCTCCGAACCGGCCCCGCCCTCCGGCTCCGCCGGACTGGCCGGACTGGCCTCGCAGAAGCTGGAATGGGCGCCGTGCCCGCCGCCCTCCCCCGCCGAGGGCGGCGGCCCCGCCCCCTCGCCGCTGCCCGGCGGCACGCCTTGGGAGTGCGCGTTCATGAAGGCGCCGCTCGACTACGGCGAGCCCGACGGCGAGACGATCGAGCTCGCCCTGATCCGGGCCCGGGCCCGGGACCAGAACCGGCGGATCGGCTCCCTCGTCTACAACTTCGGCGGCCCCGGCGGCTCCGGTGTCACCGGGCTGCCCGCCTTCGCGGGCGACTACGAGAAGCTCCGCTCCCGCTACGACCTGGTCTCCTTCGACCCCCGCGGCGTGGGCCGCAGCGAGGGCGTCGAGTGCGCGACCGACAAGGAGCTGGACGCCTACTACGCCCTGGACTTCACGCCCGACGACCTCGCCGAGGAGCGGACCCTGTCCACGGCGCAGAAGAAGTACGCGAACGGCTGCGAGAACGAGTCGGGCCCGATGCTCCCCCGCGTCGGCACCGAGAACGCCGCCCGGGACATGGACCTGATGCGCCAGGTCCTCGGTGACGACAAGCTCCACTACTTCGGCATCTCCTACGGCACCGAACTCGGCGGCGTGTACGCCCACCTGTTCCCGAAGAACGTGGGCCGCGCCCTGTTCGACGCCGTCGTCGACCCCGACGCCGGCACCGAGGAGGGAGCGCTGGGCCAGGCGCGGGGATTCCAGCTCGCGCTCGACAACTTCGCGAAGGACTGCGTGGACCGCGGCGACGCCTGCTCCCTGCCGGGCTCGACGGTCGCGGAGATCGAGGCGTTCATCGTCGGCCTGCTCGCCGAGCTCGACAAGAAGCCGATCCCCGGCATCGGGGACCGCAAACTGACCCAGACGCAGGCCACCAACGGCATCGCGCAGGCGCTGTACTCCAAGGAGTACTGGCAGTACCTGGAGCAGGGTCTGGACGCGGCCGACGGCGGCGACGGCGCGCTGCTGCTCGCTCTGTCCGACTCCATGAACGGCCGCGACCAGAACGGCAGTTACAGCAACATCCAGGCGGCGAACGCGGCCATCAACTGCGTGGACTTCAAGGAGCGCTTCACGCTGGGTCAGGCCAAGGAGCGGCTCCCGGAGTTCCGGGAGGCGTCCGCGGTGTTCGGCGACTACATGGGCTGGGCCCTGTCGAGCTGCTCGCAGTGGCCGGTGCCCGGCACCTGGGAGCACCCGGACGTCTCGGCGCCCGGCGCCGCCCCGATCCTGGTGGTCGGCACCACCGGCGACCCCGCGACCCCGTACGAGGGGACGAAGGCGATGGTGGAGGCGCTCGGCGACGGCGTGGGCGTGGAGCTGACCTACGAGGGCGAGGGCCACGGCGCCTACAACAGCGGCAGCAAGTGCGTGCAGAACGCGGTCGACGCGTACTTCCTGGAGGGGAAGGTGCCGGCCTCCGGAACCCGGTGCAAGTGACGGGAGAGGCCCACGGGTCCGCAGTGACCCACGAGCCGCCCCGGGACGCCCCCTAGGATGACGGTCCGGTCCGGAACGCGGGGGGTCTCGTCACACATGTCGATACGGATACGGGCGGCGGCGTGCGCCGCCGCCGCACTGCTCGTCGCCGGCTGCTCCGCCGGCACCGACCCGGCCGGCCCGGCCCCCGCGCCCCCGTCACGCGGCGACGCCAAGGCGCCGGACGACTCCGGACTGCCGCAGGCCCTCGTCTCCCAGCGCCCCGACTGGAAGCGGTGCGAGGCGCCGCGGGGCGGCGAGAGTCCCGGCTCGGCATGGCGCTGCGCGAGTGTCAGGGTCCCCCTCGACTACGCCGAGCCCGACGGGGAGACGATCCCGGTCGCGCTGATCCGCAAGGAGGCCCTGGACAAGGGTGAGCGGATCGGGTCGCTGCTCTTCGACTTCGGCGGGCCCGGCGCGTCCGGCGTCGACATCCTGCCCCGGGCGGCCGCGGAGTACGGCTCCCTCAACCGCCGCTACGACCTGGTCGGTTTCGACCCCCGAGGGGTGCAGCGCAGCGCCGGTGTCGTGTGCCGGGACGACGAGGAGCTGGCCGCCGCCGAGGCGCGGGTCGACCTGACGCCCGACACCCCGGCCGAGGAGGCCGCGTACCTCAAGGACGGCGCCGACTTCGGCGCGGGCTGCGCCCGCCGGTCCGGCAAGGTCATCCCGCACACCACGACCACGAACACCGCCCGCGACATGGACCTCGTGCGCCGGGTCCTCGGCGACGACAAGCTCCACTACTTCGGCATCTCCTACGGCACCCAACTCGGCGGCGTGTACGCCCACCTGTTCCCGAAGTCGGTCGGGCGCACGGTCCTCGACGCCGTCGTCGACCCGACCGCGGACTCCGTGGGGCACGCCCGCAACCAGACCATCGGCTTCCAGCGGGCCCTGGACAACTACCTGAAGAGCACCGACGCCGACCCGAAGTCCGGCACCGATCGCATCGTGCGGCTGCTGGGCAGGCTGGACCGCGACCCGCTGCCGGTCGGAGAGCGGAAGCTGACCGAGGGCCTGGCGCTCACCGGCATCGCCGTGACCCTGTACGGGCAGGGCAACTGGCCCCTGCTCACCTCGGCCCTGCGCGAGGCGGAGAACGGCAACGGCGCGGAGCTGCTGAGCCTCGCGGACTCGTACAACGACCGTGACGCGACCGGGCACTACAGCACGCAGTCCCATTCCCAGCGGGCGATCTCCTGCGCCGACTCCTCGACGCGCCCCACGGCCGCGCAGGCGAAGGCCCTGGTTCCGGAGTTCCGCGCGCTGTCGCCCGTCTTCGGCGCCTTCCTGGCCTGGGACACGGCCGGCTGGTGCGCGAACTGGCCGGTGGCCGGCGAGTCGGCGACCCCCGGGGCGAGCGCGCCGGGCGCCGGCCCGATCCTGGTCGTCGGCACCACCGGCGACCCCGCCACCCCGTACGAGGGCGCCGAGCGGATGGCGAAGGCGCTGGGGCCCGGCGTCGGCATCCTGGTCTCCAACAAGGGCGAGGGCCACGGCGCGTACGGCGAGTCCGCCTGTGTGACGCAGACGGTCGACGCCTACCTGCTGGACGGCAAGGTCCCGGCCTACGGCACCACCTGCGGCTGAGGCCGCGGGCCGCGTACGGCCGAGGGCCCGGACCTGTTCCCAGGTCCGGGCCCTCGCCGTTGTGCCGCGAACTCCCGCGGACGGCCGTCTAGTAGATCGGCTTCTCGGGCTCGATCTGGTTGACCCAGCCGATCACGCCGCCGCCGACGTGCACCGCGTCCGCGAAGCCGGCGGACTTGAGCACGGCGAGGACTTCCGCACTGCGGACACCCGTCTTGCAGTGCAGGACGATCCGGCGGTCCTGCGGCAGGTCCTGGAGGGCGTTGCCCATCAGGAACTCGTTCTTGGGGATCAGCTTCGCGCCCGGGATCGAGACGATCTCGTACTCGTTCTGCTCGCGGACGTCGATGATCTCGATCTTCTCGTCCGTGTCGATCCACTCCTTGAGCTGCCGCGGAGTGATCGTGGAGCCGAGCGCCGCCTCCTGCGCCTCCTCCGACACGACGCCGCAGAAGGCCTCGTAGTCGATGAGTTCGGTGACGGTGGGGTTCTCGCCGCAGACCGCGCAGTCGGGGTCCTTGCGGACCTTGACCTGGCGGTACTGCATCTCCAGGGCGTCGTAGATCATCAGCCGGCCGACCAGCGGGTCGCCCACGCCGGCCAGGACCTTGATCGCCTCGGTGACCTGGATGGAGCCGATGGACGCGCAGAGCACGCCCAGGACGCCGCCCTCGGCGCAGGACGGGACCATGCCCGGCGGCGGGGGCTCCGGGTAGAGGCAGCGGTAGCAGGGGCCGTACTCGGACCAGAAGACGGACGCCTGACCGTCGAAGCGGTAGATGGAGCCCCAGACGTACGGCTTGTTCAGCAGTACGCAGGCGTCGTTGACCAGGTAGCGCGTGGCGAAGTTGTCCGTGCCGTCGACGATCAGGTCGTACTGGCTGAAGATCTCCATCACGTTCTCGGCCTCGAGCCGCTCTTCGTGGAGGATCACGTTCACGTACGGGTTGATGCCGAGGACCGAGTCCTTGGCGGACTCGGCCTTCGAGCGGCCGATGTCCGCCTGGCTGTGGATGATCTGGCGCTGCAGGTTCGACTCGTCGACCTCGTCGAACTCCACGATGCCGAGCGTGCCCACACCGGCCGCGGCCAGGTACATCAGGGCCGGCGAACCGAGACCGCCGGCGCCCACACAGAGCACCTTGGCGTTCTTCAGGCGCTTCTGTCCGTCCATCCCGACATCCGGGATGATCAGGTGGCGGGAGTACCTGCGGACCTCGTCTACGGTGAGCTCGGCAGCCGGCTCGACCAGGGGTGGCAGCGACACGGGGGCTCCGTTGGTCGGTATGTCAGTACGGTTGTTCTCCCCGTAACACTGCCACGCCCCTTCTCATTCCGAGACACCCGGTCCAATGCGCGAGACGATTTCGTCCCAGTAGCCGGGCAGCGTTTGGAATGGGTCGGTTTGTCCGGAGCGGTCGCCGTGGTCGGTGAAGAAGATCGTCCCCGCCCCCTGCCAGCGCGCGATCCGCATCGCCTCCTCCAGGTGACTGCGCGGGACCCCGTGGACGAGGTGCACGAACTTCTCCGGCGGGTGGTCGGCGGTCCACTCCGCCACCTGTGACCAGCGGTAGTCCGTCCACGGTCCGGAGAAGGTGACCAGCTGGTCGGCGGCCTCGGCGTAGCCCGGGTACGGATGGGTGCCGTGGCCGAGGACGAGGTGGGCCTCGCCGTCCAGGACCGCCTCCAGGGTGGCCGTGACGCGCCGCACCTCGGGCAGGTCGACCCGGTCCGTGGGGCAGCGGTCGAGGTAGTAGCCGTCGACCTTGTACCAGTCCAGGAAGCGGTGGGCGTCCGAGACGATCTCGCCGAAGTCCCGGGAGCCGTGGCGCAGGTCGAGGTGCCCGAGGACCCTGACCCCGGCGTTCCGGAGCCGGCCGGCGGCCTCCAGGCAGTGCGGGTCCGGCCGGTCGCCCGGCCCGTCGGCGACGTTGAGGACCGCCCAGTGCAGCGGGGTGCCGGGCCGGGTCAGCTCGGCCCATTCGACGGGGGCGAGCAGCGGGTGGGCGTAGCCCGGGACGCCGAACCCCATCTCCCGCACGGCGCCGCTGGTGCTCGTGCTCCTGGTCAGATGCGACACGCCGCCTCCATCCAGATGTCGGCGAGGGACTCCTCGAGGTTGATCCGGGGCCGCCAGCCGAGCCGGTCGCGGGCCGTGCGGACGTCGGCCTGCTGCCAGCCGCCGCAGCCGTCGGGGTACGGGAAGGGGGCCGCGGCCAGCTGCTCGGCGATGGTCTCGGTGCGCGGGGCGCCGATGACCGGCCGCTGCGGCGGACCGTCGAGCTCGTGCAGGGTCCCGGCGTATCCCGCGACCCGGGCGAGGACGGCGGCGGCGTCGCGGAGTTTGACCGCGCGTCCGGTGCCGATGTTCACGACGCCCTGGGCGGCGGAGAGCGAGGCGGCGTGGACGGCCCGGGCCACGTCGCGCACGTCGACGAAGTCGCGCTGCACACCGAGGCCGCCGAGCTTGAGCTCGCCGTCGCCGGCCTGGATGGCGCGGCGCATGGCCTCGGCGAGGCGGCCGAGCGGGGAGCCGGCGGGGGTGCCCGGGCCCACCGGCGAGAACACCCGCAGCACCACGGCGTCGAGGCCGGATCCGAGGACGAGTTCGGTCGCGGCGAGCTTGGACACGCCGTAGGGGCCGCCGGGGCGGGGCACGGCGTCCTCGGCGGTGGAGGAGCCCGGCTGGGAGGGTCCGTACTCGGACGCGCAGCCGACCTGGACGAGGCGGGCACCGCAGCCGCTGCGGCGCAGGGCCTCGCAGACCGTGGCGACGGCGACGGTGTTGTGCCGGGTCAGCTCGCGGGCGCCGCCGCGGGTGGCGCCCGCGCAGTTCACCACGACGCCCGGGTGGACGGCGTCCAGGAACCGGGTCAGCGCCCCGGGGCTGCCGCCCGCGAGGTCGAACCGCACGTCGGCGTCGTCACCCCGCCCGAGGGCGGTGAGGTGCACGGCCGGGTCGGCCAGCAGGCGGTCGGCGACGTAGCGGCCGATGAATCCGTTGGCTCCGAGCAGCAGCACCCTCATCGCGCGGCCCCTTCGTGCCGACCGGCCGGTGCTGTGGATGGGGAGGTCATGTCTCTTTCGTCTCCTTGGAATGGGTCCTGCGTGTGGGCACGCCCGAGGCGTCGGCTCCGCGGGCGTGCCGGGGGGTCAGGGAGTGTCGTGGGCCGGGACCCGCGCGTGGGCGGAGGCCCGTGAGAGGGCGGCGGTGGCATGGGCCAGGAGGCCGAGGGCGGCGGCGCCGCAGATCACGGCGGGTACGGCTCCGGGGCCCCAGGTGTCGACCAGGGTGCGGACCGGTGCCGCGAGGAGGTCGCAGCCGGGGAGCCGGGCGGCCAGGACGGTGGCGAGGGCGAGCGCCTGGGCCGCGCAGACGCCGGCGAGGGCGTCGGCGGCGGTCCGGGCGGAGCCGTGGGCGGCGAGGAGCCGGGCGACGAGCAGCAGGGCGCCGAGGGCGAGGGCGCCGGGGGCGAAGCCGGTCAGGGCGAGCAGGCCGGCGAGGACTGCGGTGTGCAGGGCGACGGTGGCGAGGAGCAGCGGGCGGGTGCCGGCGGCGAAGTCCTCCAGGCCCCGGCTGGCGGCGAGCCGGCGGCGGGCCCGGGTGGCGAAGAGATGGGCGCACCAGGCGGCGGGGGCGACGGCGAGGGCGAGTCCGAGGACCGGACCGGGGGTGAGCGCCCAGCCGCCGTCGGGTCCGCCGGTGAGCAGTGCGCCGAGCAGGCCGTCCCCGCCGAGCGCGTACGCGAGGAGCCAGAGGGTCCAGACGCGGGCGGCGGGGACGCTGCGGCCGGCGGTGCGCAGCGGGCCCCGCCGGACGGCGAGGGCGAGCGCGACGGCCAGGCCGAGGGCCCCGGCCACGCCGACGGCGAGGCGCACGGGCCCTTCGGTGAGGGCGAGGCCGGTGCCGGCGAGGGCCGCGACGGCCCCGGGCGCCACGGCGGCCGTCGCCCAGCCCGCCCACCCGGTGCCGGCGCCGTCCTCGGGCGCGGGGCGCACGGCCGCGCCGGTGCCGCGCGGCACGCGTGCGTACAGCTCCTCGGCGAGCGAGAAGACGTCCCGGTGGCGGAATCGGGCGGCGGTCCGGTCGGTGACCCCGTGGACCTCGAGTCCGGCCGCGATCTCCAGGGCGTCCACGGCCCTTTCGCACAGGTCCCGGTGACGGTGCATCAGCGCCTTGACCGGGTCGGCGGGCCCGCGGCGCACGGGCCGGGCGGGCGTGGCCCGCGGGGCGTCGTGGGCGGTGTCCGCCGACGGGCGGGGCCGACCGGTCTCCTGGGCGGGGGTGGTGTCCGCCGGTTCGGGGTGCTCCGCGTCCGTCGCCTGCCCGGCCGTCAGTGCCTGGGCCGCCAGGAGGGCCTCGGAGCGGGTGTTCCAGGGGCCGGGGCTCGTGGGGGCGGCGGAGCCGCGCATGGGGGTGCCTCCTTCAGGCATCGGGGTCTCCCGCCCGGCCGGCCGCGCTCACCGGGCGGCCCGCCAGGATGCCGGGGACGTGGGACTCGGCCGGGTGTCCGAAGGGGATGCCGTCGGCGGCGCGGCGGCGGACCGGGGAGCGGGAGAGGAGTTCCAGGTAGATGCCGCGAAATGCCGCGATGTTCTGTTCGACCGTGAAGAGTTCGAGCGCGCGGGCACGGGCGGCGGCGCCGAGCCGGTAGCGGCGCTCGGGGTCGCGCAGCAGGGCCAGGCAGGAGTCGGCGAGCGCCCGCGGATTGCGCGGGGGGACGACGAGTCCGGTGCCGCCGATGACCTCGACCACGGCCCCGACGTCCGTCGAGACGGTCGCGCGGGCGCAGAACATCGCCTCGACGAGACTGATCGGGAAGCCCTCGACGACGCTGGAGAGTACGACGACCGCGCCGGCCGCGTAGGCGTCGGCCAGGGTGGGCGCCTCCGGCCCCCCGATCTCCTCGAAGGTGACCGGGTTCTCGCCGACGTCGTGCGCGCCGGCCGCCTCGTCGGGGAAGAGCTGGGCCGCGAGCGAGCGGCAGTGCGCGAGGTAGGTCTCGGCGCCGGGCTCGCGCACGGGGGCGGCGATGATCCGGAGCCGGACCTCGGGCTGGGCCTTGCGGACCTCGGCGAAGGCGTGGAGCAGCGCGATGAGGTCCTTGGCGGGCTCGACGCGGCCGACCCAGACGAGCGTGGCCGGGTCGCCGCTCTCCTCGTCCTCGCCGACCTCGGTGAAGCGCGCGGACTCCATGCCCGGGTAGACCGTGCGGATCCTGGCGCGGTCGGCCCCGCACCGCTCCTGCCAGCGGCGGGCGTGGGTGTTGCCGGGGGTGAGGAGCGCGGCCTGCCGGTAGACCTCGGCGGCCAGGCGGCCCTGGAAGGCGGCGAGCAGGGCGCGGACGGGGGCGGAGAGGGGCGCGTCGCCGGCCGAGAGGTAGTGGGCGCGCAGCTGGACGCCGTACTCGGTGACGAGGAGCGGGGTGCCGAAGAAGCGTTTGGCCAGCAGGCCGGGCAGGGCCGCGGATCCGCCGGAGGCGGCGTGACAGAGGTCTGCGGCGCCGAGCGCGTCGTCGCCGTACCAGTCGAGCGACAGTGGGCGCAGGGCCCGCTCGAGCTGGTCGACGAAGGCCAGGTAGTCGGGGACGGTCGCGGCGGACACGCCCCTGCGCACGCCGGGCGCGCGGCAGGCCGATTCGAGGGTGCGGACGGCGAGTTCGGAGCGGAGGGCGGCGTGCAGTCCGCCGCGCTCGCGGGCGAGCTCGGCCAGTCCGTACAGCCCTTCGGCGAAGTCCTCCGCCGCCTGCGGGAGTGCGCCGGGCAGGACGCCGCCGGGGGCCGCGAAGCCGGTCGCGTCGGGTCCGGGGGCGTCCGGCTCGGCGCAGATGCCGTGCGCGAGCGACCGGAAGTGACCGGCGAACCGGCGGCGGTCGCGCCGCCCGTGGGTGCGGCCGTCGTCCTCGGGCGCCCACAGCGGGGCGGTCCGGACACGGCGCACGTGCGGTGGCAGGACGACGTGGCCGCCGGCCTCCTCGCGGGCGGTGCGGCTCAGGGCGTAGAGGTCGAACTCGTGCGGGGCGAGCCCGCGCACGAGCCGGTCGCACCAGAGTCTGGACTCACCCGTGGCGTACGGGTAGCCACCCTCCGTCAGCAGTCCGATCCGCATGAGTACACCCCCGATCTCCCTTGACGGCAGCCGTCGTTCGTCCGGCTATTCGCAGCGGGAAGAAACGTAAGCGGACATGCCGGTGGCGCGATGGACGGTTGTCCGTCGCGCCACCGGAAGGGGTGAATGCACGTAACTTTCCCAGCCCGATCGCGTTCCGTCGCGGTACGGGCCGAATCGTGCACGGAGAGTCAGGCTGCGGCCAGGTCCCGACGTCGTCGCCGGCACCCCGTCGCGGTCACGACGGGACGGCAGGACGCGGGGCGGGGCCGTGCGCCGACGTCAACTACCGGGGTGCACCCAGGGGTTGGGGCGGCACTTGATGTCGTCGATGTCCAGGGACTTCGTCTGCTGCTGCATGACCGGGGCGAGCGCGCCCGGCGTCCGGCAGGTCACGTGGCTGTGTCCCAGCCGGTGTCCGACCTCGTGGTTGATGAGCATCTGGCGGTACGCGTGCATCGCCTTGTCGCCGAAGGTCTCCGAACCCTGGGCCCAGCGGTAGGCGTTGATCATGACCCGGGGGGTGGACGCGGAGTCGCAGGACACGTTGTCGACCGTGGTGTCCAGACCGGACTTCGCGCACCAGACGCCGGTGGTACCGGGGCTCGCGAGGGTGATCACGAACTCGGGCTCCCCGCTGGAGATCCGCTCGAAGGTCATCTCGCCCTTGCCGGCCCAGCTCCGCCGGTCGTTGAGCGTCTTCTGCACGGCCTGCGCGAAGAGGGCGGGGTCGAGCCCGAGCCCCTTCTCCACGTCGACGCGGTAGCGGATCTTGCGTCCCTTGCCCGGCGCCTTGTCGAAGCCGCTCACGGCCTCGAACTCCCCCGAGCCCTTGAGCTTGGGGTCGATGGGGAACTGCCGGGTCATCAGCTGCTCGTAGGTGGGCGGCGCGGCCTGCACGGGCAGAGCGGGGGCCGTCCGCTCGTCGGAGCGCGAGGCGGAGCCGTCGTCCACGGTGCGGTCGGCGGGCTCCTCGGCCGCGTGGGCGAGGGGGCTGCCGGTGTCCCGGTCGGCCACCTGGCCGGCCACGACGACGGCGAGGACGGTGGTGACGGCGGCCGCGGCGATCCCGGTGAAGGCGCGTCCCTTGCCCCCGGTCCTGGCGGGCGGCGTCGGCGTGTCGAGCGGCTCGGGCTCGTCCTGGGCCGGCGGGGCGAGCGGATCCCCGGTGACGGTCTCCCGCCGGGGGCCGGGGATGAAGGCGGACTGCGGCGTGGCGGTCCGGGCAGCGCCGGCCTGCCGGTCGCCGTAGCGCTCGGGCCGTTGTCGCGGCTCGAAGAAGTCGGGGTGGCCGCCCCGTACGGAGGAGTCGGCGGGTTCGGGGTGGACCGGGGTGCCGTGTGTCGGCGTGTCCCACACGGGCCGCCCGGGCGCGCCCTGGCCGTACCCGCCCGGTGCGGCGGGGCCCCGCCCCGTCACGGGCTGCCCGTACGCGGGCCGCCTCCCCTGGTCCCGTCCGGCCGGGGCGGGCCGGTACGGGTCCGGGCGGTAGGGCTCCTGCCTGCGGGGGGCGTCCGTCCGCCCCGCCCCGTTCCCGGGGACCTCGCGGTAGACGCCGTCGCCGTACGAGCCCTCGCCGTAGGAGGTGTCGCCGTACGAGCCCTCGCCGTACGGATCCGTGCCGTACGCGTCCTGCCCGGGCGTCCGCCTGCGGCGCCCCGTCCCCGTCCCGGGCCCCGCCGTCTCCCGCGGTCCCGCGCCGCCCGTGGGGGCGGGTGCGGGAGTGGGTCCCTTGCGGCTGTGTCGTCCCACGGCCCGGATCAGCTCCCGCAACTGTCGTCTGTGGTGCGTTTGGTTTCCGCGGCCCGCGCCGCGTGTTCGGTGTCCCGGATCAGCTCCCGGACGGCCTGGGCGACCGTCTCCGGGTACTCCATCATGGCGACGTGCCCGGCGTCCGGAAGTGTCAGGAGCCGGGAGCCGCGGAACGCCGCCGCGGCCTTGCGCGCCATCCGGTAGGAGACGAGCTGGTCGCGGCCGCCGTAGACGAGCAGCGTCGGGGCGAGCACCCGCTCGGCCTGCCGCCACAGTCCGTGCTGGCCGCCGAGCGTGTACGCGTCGACGATGCCGCGCGAGGAGCGGGCCATCGCGTCCCAGAAGTAGGGGAGCTCCAGGCGCCGCTCCATCTCCTCCACCGCGTGCAGCAGCCCCTCGTCGGTGACCCGGCCGGGGTCTCCGTAACAGAGGGAGAGGACGCCGCGGACGCGCTGCTCCGGCGTCCAGTCCCGGGTGAGCCGGGAGAAGAGCGGGGCCACGCCCGGCAGCGCGAGCAGCGCCGTCGGCCAGGCGGTGCGCTGCGCGCGCAGCTCGGGCAGCGCCGGCGAGACCAGCGTCAGGGTCTTCACCAGGTCGGGCCGGACGGCGGCGACCCTGGTGGAGACGGCGCCGCCGAGCGAGTTGCCGATCAGGTGGACCGGGCCGCGGCCGGCGGAGTCCAGCAGCCGGATGACGGCGCGGGCGTGTCCGGTGACCGAGTAGTTGCCGTCGTCCGGCGGCGGCGAGTCGCCGAAGCCGGGCAGGTCGACGGCCTCGCCGTCGACGAGGTCCGAGAGCAGCGGCATCATGGCCGACCAGTTCTGGGACGAGCCGCCGAGCCCGTGGACGTAGAGCGCGGGCGCGAGGCCGGGCGTGTCGCCGGGCCTGGCCCGCACGGTGAGCGTGAGTCCGGGCAGTGCCACGGAGCGCAGCTCCTCGCCTTCGGCGACCCGCACGGCGCGGGCGTGCGACGTGGCGGGGGCTGCGGCGGTCCGGGTTTCCGGCAGCTCGGTCGAGGACATGGCCGCAATATTACGAGACGATCACGCGGCGGCGCGTGTGTGTGGCGTCACAGGCTCGGGTGCGCCGCGGAAGGTGTGCTTCTAGGCTCGTAGGGAGGGCCATCGGAGAGGACCCGCATGCCGGAAGGAACCCGCATGACTGTCGATCCGACCGAGCCGGACACATTCGCCGAGGAAGAAGAGGACGTCGTGCTCGACCAGGAAATCCCGGAAGCCGACGCGGCGGAGCAGCACACCGACCTCCAGCAGCGTGAGGACGAGGCGCGCACCCACGTCGAGCAGGACTCCGCGAACGAGGCGGACGCCTCGGAACAGGCCCGGGTGGTCAACCTGGACGAAGACGACTACCGCTGATTTGTTCGGTTTAATCTTGAAGCGCCTATCGCCAGGCGCGTCCGGTCCGTGAAATTCTGCGTCCGCACCGCGCACAGCCGGGTTACCCAAAAGTACGATGGCGGCGCGGCGCCACAGCGCGCATGGATCGATTTTTGGGAGGCGGCGTGACAGCCATCGAGCAGACAGAGGCAGCACGCCCTCGGGGCACGCGCCTGCCGCGCCGCGCCCGACGGAACCAGCTGCTGGGCGCGGCCCAGGAGGTGTTCGTCGCGCAGGGGTACCACTCCGCCGCGATGGACGACATCGCGGAACGGGCGGGCGTCAGCAAGCCCGTCCTCTACCAGCACTTCCCCGGCAAGCTGGAGCTCTACCTGGCGCTGCTCGACCAGCACTGCGAGTCGCTGCTCCAGGCGGTGCGGACCGCGCTGGCCTCCACCTCGGACAACAAGCTCCGGGTCGCGGCGACGATGGACGCGTACTTCGCGTACGTGGAGGACGAGGGCGGCGCCTTCCGCCTCGTCTTCGAGTCCGACCTGACCAACGAGCCGGCCGTGCGCGAGCGCGTGGACCGGGTCAGCCTGCAGTGCGCCGAGGCCATCTCGGAGATCATCGCCGAGGACACCGACCTGTCCAAGGACGAGTCGATGCTGCTCGCCGTCGGCCTCGGCGGCGTCTCGCAGGTCGTGGCGCGCTACTGGCTCTCCAGCGGGTCCTCGATCCCCCGCGACACGGCGGTGTCGCTGCTGACGTCGCTGGCCTGGCGCGGCATCGCCGGCTTCCCGCTGCACCCCACGGACGGACAGCCGATCACCGACGGCCACTGAGCCTGTTCGCTCCTGGCGTTCAGCGGCTGCGCCGTACGTGTCCCCTCACCGGGCTAATGTGTGCAGCGTACGGCGCGGTGAACGCGCAACGCTGACCGTTCGGAGGGACATAGCCGTGGAGGTCAAGATCGGCGTGCAGCACGCACCCCGGGAGATCGTTCTGGAGAGCGGGCAGTCCGCCGAGGAGGTCGAGAGCGCCGTGGCCGACGCGCTGGCCGGCAAGGCGCAGCTGCTCAGCCTCACGGACGAGAAGGGCCGCAAGGTCCTGATCCCGGCCGAGAAGATCGCGTACGTCGAGCTCGGTGAGCCGGCCGTACGCCGGGTGGGCTTCGGCGCACTCTGAGACGTACGTCCTCGTGACGTGGAATGGCCCGGCGGACCTGTTCCGCCGGGCCGTTCGCGTGCCGTGCGGCCTCGGGGCCGGTCCACGTGCGGGCGTACCGGGAGGGTTGCGTTCCGGTCGCCCCGGGTAGGACGGCCTCAGACCGATTTGCCCGCCCCGCACCGCACGCGAGGTGATTCGCCGTGTTCCTGGAAGTCCTTGGCTCCGCTCTGCTCGGACTCGCCCTGGCCTGGGCGGCCGTGCACCGGTTGCCCGAACGCCTCCCCGCGCGCGGGGCCGTCCTCGTCACGGGAGCGCTCGGGGCCGTCTTCGGCGCCCTGGTCACCCACGGAGCACTGGGCCCCGGCCACGCCCTGGCCACCCTGATCGGCGCCGCGGCCGTCGCGACGGTCCTGCTGTCGCTGCTGATCCGTCCGGCGTCGCGCCGGTTGCGCCGATCAGCGGCGGCGTGAACAACGCCGCCGCCACCGCCGTCCCCGCGAGAACGCCGGGCCCCGCGGGGCCCGGCGCAGCTGAGCCCGGGACTCCCTCGCCGTGAGCCGGGCCGCAGGGATCAGGCGGCCAGACCCAGCGCGGCCATCCGCTTGGTGTGGGCCTCGGTGATCCGGGAGAACATCCGGCCGACCTCGGCCAGGTCGAAGCCGGCGGCCATGCCGTCGACCCCGCCGACCAGCATCGTCGAGAGCGCGTCCCGCTCGGCCACCACGCGCTGCGCCTGGGAGAGCGCCTCGCCCATCAGGCGGCGCGCCCACAGCGCGAGCCGGCCGCCGACGCGCGGGTCGGCCTCGATCGCGGCGCGGACCTTCTCCACGGCGAAGTTGCCGTGACCCGTGTCGTCGAGCACCGACAGGACGAGGCGACGGGTGTCGGTGTCCAGGCGGGCCGCGACCTCGCGGTAGAAGTCGCTGGCGATGGAGTCGCCGACGTACGCCTTGACCAGGCCCTCAAGCCAGTCCGATGGGGCCGTCAGGCGGTGGAAGTCGTCGAGCGCCTTGGCGAACGGCTCCATCGCGGCCGTCGGCTCGGCGTCCACGGCGGCGAGGCGGTCCCGCAGCTGCTCGAAGTGGTGGAACTCGGCGGAAGCCATCTTCGCCAGCTCCGCCTTGTCCCCGAGGCTCGGAGCGAGCTTGGCGTCCTCGGCGAGCCGCTCGAAGGCCGCCAGCTCGCCGTAGGCCAGCGCGCCGAGCAGATCGACGACCGCGGCGCGGTACTGCGGCACGGCGGATGCCGTGGCCCAGTCCTGGGCGGCGATCCCGGTGGGCTCTCCGGCGGCGTTCTCAGCGGCGTTCTCGGTGCCGTTCCCGGCGTCCGTGGCGTTGTCAGGCGTCTCCATGAAGCGCACAATAGCCCGCCCTCCGGTCGGCGTACGGCCCTGGTCAGTCACTGTGACGGCGCCCTCATCGCGATTTCTCCCAACACACATGCGCGATTCCGGGGTACAGTGGTAATGCGCCTGCTGAGTATGCGGACATGCTTTCGCACGTTCGGACGTACACGGTGGGCCATCTCATGAATGAGGATGCCCGGTCGGTGGCCCGATCGGCTCCGACCTGACAGCCCTCACCGCGCCCCCGCGGGAGGGTCCCTCAGCGGCACGACGCTCGAGCGACGGCAGTGGTCCCGCGCCACCCGGCTGTGATCGTCTCGATCCGGGATCTCCACGATCCGGGATCTCGATCCCTCCGGAAGTGATCCGGCACGGTACGACCCCCAGCGTTCGCCTCGCGCCGCGTCTCACAGAAGAGGCAGCACCCTGACTACGACTTTCCGAGAGCTCGGAATCCTTCCCGAGACGGCCGAGGCGCTCGAAGCCGTCGGCATCGTGACCCCCTTTCCCATCCAGGAGATGACCCTTCCGGTCGCCCTCTCCGGCACCGACGTCATCGGCCAGGCCAAGACCGGCACCGGCAAGACCCTCGGTTTCGGCCTTCCCCTCCTGGAGCGCGTCACCGTCCCCGCGGACGTCGAGGCCGGCCGGGCCAGGCCCGAGCAGCTGACCGACGCCCCGCAGGCCCTGGTCGTCGTCCCCACGCGCGAGCTGTGCACCCAGGTCACCAACGACCTGCTGACCGCCGGCAAGGTCCGTAACGTCCGCGTGCTCGCCATCTACGGCGGCCGGGCGTACGAGCCCCAGGTCGAGGCGCTCAGGAAGGGCGTCGACGTCATCGTCGGCACCCCGGGCCGCCTGCTCGACCTGGCCGGCCAGCGCAAGCTGGACCTGTCCCACGTCAAGGCCCTCGTCCTGGACGAGGCCGACGAGATGCTCGACCTGGGCTTCCTGCCCGACGTCGAGAAGATCATGAACATGCTTCCGGCGAAGCGTCAGACCATGCTGTTCTCGGCCACCATGCCGGGCGCGGTCATCGGTCTGGCCCGCCGCTACATGTCGCAGCCGACGCACATCCGCGCCACCTCGCCCGACGGCGAGGGCGTGACCGTCGCCAACATCAAGCAGCACGTCTTCCGTGCGCACTCGATGGACAAGCCGGAGATGGTCTCCCGCATCCTGCAGGCCAACGGCCGCGGGCTCGCGATGATCTTCTGCCGTACGAAGCGCACGGCGGCCGACATCGCCGAGCAGCTGCAGCGTCGCGGCTTCGCCTCCGGCGCGGTCCACGGCGACCTCGGCCAGGGCGCCCGCGAGCAGGCGCTGCGCGCCTTCCGCAACGGCAAGGTCGACGTTCTCGTCTGCACCGACGTCGCCGCCCGCGGCATCGACGTCGAGGGCGTCACGCACGTCATCAACTACCAGTCGCCCGAGGACGAGAAGACGTTCCTCCACCGCGTCGGCCGCACCGGCCGCGCGGGCAACAAGGGCACGGCCGTGACCCTGGTCGACTGGGACGACATCCCGCGCTGGCAGCTCATCAACAAGGCGCTCGGGCTGGACTTCCACGAGCCGGTCGAGACGTACTCCAGCTCCCCGCACCTGTACGAGGAGCTGGACATCCCGGCGGGCACCAAGGGCGTCCTGCCCCGCGCCGAGCGGACCCGCGCGGGTCTGGGCGCCGAGGAGCTGGAGGACCTGGGCGAGCCCGGCGGACGCCGCGGCAAGAAGGCGGCCCCGGCCGTCGAGGAGAGCCCGGTCCGTACCCGCACGCCGCGCCAGCGGCGCCGCACCCGCGGCGGTTCCACGCTCGACGAGACCACCGCCGAGACCACGGTCGTCGAGGCGTCGGCTCCGGCCGCCGCCGCCCCGGTCGTCCAGGAGCAGCCGTCGGAGACGCGCACCCCGCGCCGTCGTCGTCGTACCCGCTCCAGCGGCTCGGGCGCCGCGCCTGCCGCCGCTCCGGCCACGCAGGCTCCGGCCGCCCAGGCGGCGCCGGTCCGGCAGGCCGCTCCGGTCGCCAAGACCGCGCCGGTCGCCGCGGAGCAGGTCGAGGAGGCCCCGAGGGCTCCCCGCCGTCGCCGCGCCCGCATCATCCGGCCCGAGGCCGAGACCGTCACCTTCCAGACCCCGGAGAGCGTGGCGGCCGCGGCCGCCGCTGCCGCCGCCACCACGGTGGTCGAGGCCCCCGTGGTCGTCGAGGAGGCGCCGAAGGTCCCGCGTCGCCGCACGGCCAGGAAGGCCGTCGTCGCCGAGGCCCCGGCCGTCGTCGAGACCCCGGCCGTCGTCGAGACGGTCGAGGAGGCGCCGAAGGTTCCGCGTCGCCGCACGGCCAGGAAGGCCGCCGTGGCCGAGGCCCCGGCCGTCGTCGAGACCCCGGCCGTCGCCGAGACCGTCGAGGAGGCCCCCAAGGCCCCGCGTCGCCGCACGGCCAAGAAGGCCACCGTGGCCGAGACCCCGGCCGCCGTCGAGACCCCGGCCGTCGCCGAGACCGTCGAGGAGGCCCCCAAGGCTCCCCGCCGCCGCACGACGAAGAAGGCCGTCGCCGCCGCCGAGGCGCCCGACGCCTCGGAGCCGAAGACGACCACGCGTCGCCGTACGGTCAAGAAGGCCACCGCCCCGGTCGAGGCCGGCGCGTCGGCCGAGCCGGCCGAGGCCCCCAAGGCCCCGCGTCGCCGCACGGCGAAGAAGGCGGCGGCCCAGCCGGAGAGCTGACGCCCCCCGGCAGCACCCGCGCAGCGGCCCACCCCCTCCCGGGGGTGGGCCGCTGCCGCGTCCGGGCACGGCCGCTGCCTGCGGCTACGCTCCCCTTATGAGCAAGCCCCGGTCCCTGGAACTCCCGCCCCGCACCCGCGCCCGCCGGCTGCGGACCGCCCGTGGTGACTTCGCCGTCCTGGACACGGCGCCCCGGGGCGAGATCCGGGGGACGGCACTCCTGCTGCCCGGCTACACCGGCAGCAAGGAGGACTTCCTGGCCCTGCTCGGGCCGCTGAGCGACGCCGGGTACCGCGCGGTGGCGGTCGACGGGCGCGGCCAGCACGAGAGCGCGGGGCCGCGGCACCGGGGCGCTTACACGCGGCGGGCGCTCGCGCTCGACGTCGTCGCGCAGGCGACGGCGCTCGGGGACGGCCCGGTGCACCTGCTGGGGCACTCCTTCGGCGGACTGGTGGCCCGCGCGGCCGCGTCGCTGGCGCCGGACGCCTTCCGCTCGCTGACGCTGCTGTCCTCGGGGCCCGGCCGGGTCGCCCGGCCGCAGCGGGTCCGGGTGCGCGCGCTGCGGGCAGCGCTGGCGCTGCTGTCCAAGGAGCGGGTCTGGCGGACGACGCGCTGGCTGGACAGCCGCGGCGAGCAGCCGGACGCGGGCGACCCGCCGGAGATCGTGCACTTCCTGCGCCGCCGGTGGATGCGCACCCGGATCGTCCAACTGGCCGCCACCGGACGGCTGTTGAACCGGGACCCGGACGGCACCCTCCAACTTGCCGGGCTCGGGATGCCGTTGCACATCGCCTACGGGGACGAGGAGACCGTCTGGCCGGTGGAGGAGCTGGCCGCCGCCGCGCACCGCACGGGTGCCCGCCACACGGTGGTGACGGGCGCGGGCCACTCCCCCAACGTCTCGCACCCCCAGGAGCTGGCGGACCGCCTGACGGCGTTCTGGGACCTCTCCTGAGGGCTCCCCGGGCGGGGCCCGGACGCCGGCCGGCCCCGGCGGAGGGTCAGTACTGGGCGCGGAGGTGCTGCCAGAAGCCGTCCCGCAGCGCCCGGCGCAGCACCGCGTGGCCCCGCAGGGAGCGGCTCAGCAGCTTCTCCCCCTCGATGAGCAGGTCCTGGTCGACCGGACCCGGCAGGTACGGGTGCCCCGGCAGCAGCTCGGCCAGCGCGTCCGGGCCGCGCTCGGCGAGCCAGGTGGCGGCGATCTGCGCACCGACGAAGCGGACCTCGTCGCGCGACGGGGGCGGCTCGCCCTCGTTCTCGTAGGTCGTGACGGGGCGGCGGGTGACGTAGGGGCGCCAGAAGTCGAGGTCGAAGGTGCGCTGGCTGTCGACCTCCCAGAGCAGCGGCTCGGCCTGGTTGCGCCCTTCGGATGCCTCGATGCCCCAGAGGTGGACGCGGGCGCCGTAGCCCTGGGCGGCCTCGACGGCCGAGACGAGGTCCTCGTCGCCGCCGACGAGGGCCGCGTCGCTGATGGCCCGGTGCCGGGCGAGGGACTCCAGGTCGGAGCGGATGAGGGAGTCGACGCCCTTCTGCTGGTTGTTGGCGTTCAGGTTGCCGAGGCGCACCTTGACGTCGGGCAGTTCGGCGATCGACTGCTGCTCGGGGGTGTGGATGCGGCGCCGGGCGCCGTCGTACCAGTAGACGCGCAGCAGGCGGCTGTCCGCGAAGATCGTGCGGGCCTTGTCGATGAACGCCTCGATGAGCCCCTCGGCGTCGAGGTCGAAGGAGCGCCGGTCCTCGGTACCCGCCACCAGCAACCCGGCCGCAGCATAGACGTAACCTGCGTCGACGAAGATGGCGTGGGTCGAAGGGGTCTTGGCCACCTCGGCCAGCATCCGCTGGAGGAGCTCATTGGTGCGCTCCAGGCGGGCGCCGAGCTCGCGGACCGGGTCGCCGGGCGGTGTCTGAGGGTTCTCTGCGTCGTTCATACGGGCCTCATTGTCCGCCGCCGCCGACCCTCCGGACAACGTCTCCTACCTGCTAGTAGTTAGGCATCCAAAAAATTTCCTTAGCGTAGGGAATGTTTGCAGGATGCATCCCGTTGGACCCCATGTAACGCAGTTCTCCATCAGGAGGATCAACTCAGACGAAGGGAGAAGCCCATGCGCTTCGAAATCCTGCGACTCGACGACATCGACGGCACGCCCGTCGACCGGACCGTCGTGGACGCCGCCTCCGTCAACCGGATCGTGCAGCAGGCCGCTTCGATCGGTCAGCGCATCTGGATCCGCCCGGCAGACACCACGGCCTCGTAACGCCGTAGGGCCTGAGGGCACTCACTCACGCACCGCGCCCCCGCACGGACTCCGTCGCAACGGAATCCGTACGGGGGCGCAGTGGCGTCCGGGGGCCGGGGCCCTGTCTTGCCGATCAGGCAGGACACCGCGAGCCCGGCGAGATCGGCAAGACGCCCCCTAGGAGCCCTGGATCACCTGGGTGACGCCGTTGATGATCTGCTGCACGGCGATGGCCGACAGCATCATGCCGGCGAGCCGGGTCACCAGCACGACACCGCCGTCCTTGATGACCCGGATGATCACCAGCGAGTAGCGCATGGTGAGCCAGAGCACGACGTGCATGGCGGCGATCGCGGTCCAGACGGAGACCTGGGCGCCGACCCCGTCGGCGTGCTGCACCGCGAGGATCACCGACACGATGGCGCCCGGCCCGGCGAGCAGCGGCATGCCGAGGGGGACCAGCGCGACGTTGACGTCCTTGGTCTGCTTGGGCTCGTCGGTCTTGCCGGTGAGCAGGTCGAGCGCGATGAGCAGGAGCAGCAGTCCGCCCGCGATCATCAGCGCGGGCACGGAGACGTGCAGGTAGTCGAGGATCTGCTGCCCGAGGATGCCGAAGACGGTGATGACACCGAAGGCCACGGCGACCGCCTGCCAGGCCATGCGGCGCTGCACCTTGGCCGGCCGGCCGGAGGTGAGGGCGAGGAAGATCGGGGTGATCCCGGGGGGATCCATGATCACAAAAAGGGTCAGAAAGAGCGAGCCGAAGACGGCGACGTCGAACACGGTGAGCCTTGCAAGTCGGGATGTACGAGGGGTGTGGGACTGGGGAGTCGCACGGAGCGGCACGATGCGGCACGGCACGTGCGTGGCCACGTGGGCAGGCGTCCGCGACGAGAACGTCGCGGAGAGACCGACGGCGACCATCCGTCGAGGACGTGTTCCGTCGGTGTGACCGCCCTCAGCGAGGACTGGGGGGCCTGTCGATCAGTACGGCACGATCGGGAAGGCGGCCCCTGGGGTCAGGCGCGTCCCCCGGCACCCGGAACCGGGAAGGCTCCGGCCGCGCGGCGGGTGATCTCGCCGTAGATCTCGGGGTCGGTGGTGTACTCGCCGAGCCGGCAGGTCTTGCGGCTGCCGTGGTAGTCGCTGGAGCCCGTGCCGAGCAGCCCGAGCTCGCGGGCGAGGCCGCGCAGTCGGGCGCGGGTGGGCTCGTCGTGGTCCATGTGGTCGACCTCGATGCCGTCGAGGCCGGCCGCGGCGAGCCGGGCGATGGCGGCCTCGGGCACGACCTCGCCGCGCTTGACGGCGAGCGGGTGCGCGAAGACGGTGACACCGCCGGCCGCCTTGACGAGCCGGATCGCGTCGAACGGGTCGAGTTCGTGCTTCTCCACGTACGCCCGGCCGCCGTCGGCGAGCCACTGCTGCGTGAAGGCGCCGGAGACGTCGGGGACCACACCCAGTTCGACGAGGGCCTCGGCGATGTGCGGGCGGCCCACCGAGCCGTCCCCGGCGATGCGGGCGACCTGCTCCCAGGTTACGGGCACGCCCAGTTCCTGGAGCTTGCCGACCATCGCCTGCGCGCGGGGCACCCGGTCGTCCCGTACCAGCTCGCGCTCGGCGGCGAGTTCGGGCTCCTCGGGGTCGAAGAGGTACGCCAGCATGTGCAGTCCGATGCCGTCGATCCGGCAGGACAGCTCGGCCCCGGTGACGAGCGTGAGCCCCTCGGGCAGCGCGGCGATCGCCTCGGCGTGGCCGCGGGTGGTGTCGTGGTCGGTGAGGGCGACGACGTCGAGCCCGGCGGCGGCCGCGTTGCGGACCAGCTCGGCGGGAGTGTCCGTACCGTCCGACGCCGTGGAGTGGGTGTGCAGATCGATGCGCACGACGCGGTACTCCAGGGGGCTCGGAACGGACAAGGGGGCCGCTCCAGCATAACGGGCGTATCGAACACCCGGTCCCGTTCCGCGGACACCGGTACGGATCACCCGGCGACGTGCGGGGCGGGCACCCGCCCCCGGCGTCCGGATCGGATCGGCGAAGGCGGCCGGGCGCGCCGGTCACGCCCTCGGGAAGGGCGCCGGGCCCGCTCGCGCGGGGGCCCTCCGGAAGGCGCCCGTCAGCCGAGCAGACGGGGTGTCAGTGCCCCGCAGGGCAGCAGCTCGACCTCCGCGCCCGCGTCGCGCAGGTCGGTCAGCACCAGCTCGTCGTACATCAGCAGGCTCGACTGCTCCGGCCAGACGATCGCCCACAGCCAGAGGCCGCGCGCCTCGCCCGCGAAGACCGCACGGTCGTGCGGGGTTCCGGTGACGTGCCAGAGCGGGGTGGGGCGGCCGGCGGCGAGCACCTTGGTCTGCGGCGGCTTGTCGATGGAGATGCCCGCTCCGGGATCGGGGCCGTCGATCCCCGCGTAGCGCGCTCCGAGGCCGACGCCGAGCTCCTCGGCGATCAGCAGCAGCTCGCCGATGCCCCCGAGCGGGCCCGGCCCCGAGCAGGCGACGGCGGTCGCGCGTCCGCCGCTGCGGTCGTCACCGGCATAGGCGACCCCGGTGAAGAGCCAGCCGACGGGCAGGGGCCACGGCATCCACACCGGCACCTGGGCCCGGTGCACGACGACACCGAGGGATTCGACGCTGGGCGGGATCACGGGTTGCAAAGGGTGCACCGAGCCGTGCACGTCGCACTGCCAGGAATCGGCAAACAGTCCGGGCGCCCTGACCCGGCCACCGCACTTCGGGCAACTGGGTTCGCCCCTCATAAGGCCCAACGGTCCTACCCCGTCGCGCTCGCGTCAAGGACGATCACCCGTCCGGCCGGGACGGTTCACCCCCCGTGGTAGATGTATTTGACATTCATTAGATCGTCTAACTTATTCTGTGCACCGCACAACCATCCGTCCGGACGCCGTGGGCGGACACACCCGCGGCGCGCGGCGGACTCCGGACCCGTCGCGCCGCCCTCACCCACGACGCGGCGGAGGCGGCACCCCGTCACGCCACGGAGGACGGCGTGGGGGTGTTCGCCGGCTGAGGCCGCGTCAGGGCCGGTTTGCCATGGCGGGCACGGGCAAAACGGAGCCCATGAGAGGCATCGACTCCGTCATAAGAACCATCGCGCACGTCCTCGCGGGCATCCTGGCCGTCTGGATCGCCATGGACCTGCTCGACGCCAACCGGGCGAACACCCTCGTCGACTGGTTCCACACCGCCGCCGACTGGCTCGCCACCTGGTCGATCGGGCTCTTCGACGTCTCCCAGCACACCCTTCAGGTGCTGCTGGACTACGGCATCCCCGCGATCGTCTACGTGGTCATCGCCGACCTCGTCGCCCGCAGGACCGTCGCACGCTGACACGGACCGGGGACCGGCGCACCGACGGTCGCCCGGTCCGGGGCCGTACGCGTCCTCAGTCCAGCGGCACGGACCCGCGCAGCGGATCGCGCAGGTCCGTGCCGCGGGCCAGCCAGCGCTCCTCCAGGGCCTTCGCTCCGTGCACCCGCTTCCAGGCCGCCTCGTTCGGCGTCATCGGCAGCAGCGGCAGGAAGCGGACCGGGTCCATCGGGTCGTCCAGCTCCAGGTCCTCCACCAGGCCGCCCGGCTCCGCGACGAGCACGGAGGTGAACGAGGCCCCCGGCCACAGGGGTTCACCCACGTCGAGCGAGGCCCCGGCGGCCACCACCACACCCTCCACCTGAGGCGTCGAGGCGAGGACCGCGAGCGGGCGCAGCACCTTGTCGGTGTCGGCGAGACCGCCGCGCACCGACAGCACCAGCTCCGCGCGCGGGCCCTTCACCGGGTCCGCGAGCGCGGCCGTCGGGTCGGCCATCGGCTGGGCGGACATCCCGAGCGTCGCGTAGCGCACCACGTCGCCGTCGGCGAAGCGCAGCACCTCGATCCGGTCCGTGCCGAGGAACGTCACCGCCGCCCGCGCGTCCGGTTCGCCGAGCGCCGTACGCAGCCGGGCCTCGACCAGAGCAAGAACTTCTCCCATGCAGTGAGCATAAAGCGCGTATGGAACGGGCAAAGGAAGGGATTGACCCTCAGTCGGCTGATAGTCTTGGCCGCTGGTCGGGACTCCCGACTACTCGTCATCCCCCACGGGGGACCGGCTGGAGGAGGTGGGGCTGCGTGGATCGAAGTCGATCGGGCAGTACCAACCGCTCTTCCGCCCCGCACCCCGGCCCGGTGCATCTTTCCTTCCGGTGACCTGAGGACCTTTCCCGTCCCCGTCACCCGGCTGCTCGCACGACGGAAGAGCATTTCGCCTTTGCCTGTCTGTAGCGAACGCCGTCACCGCGATCCCGCGGTGCCGCCCGCTTTGCGGACGTAGGACATCAGGTCCACGCCCCCATTCCGGGCTGTGCCACGCATCGCCGGCGGCTTCTCCGTGAAGGAGCATGCCGAATGTCGATGATCCGTGACCTGCGCGCCGCGGTCCGTCCCTCCCTGCGGCCCAGCCTGCGCAAGACCCCCACCGTCTACACCGCCTACGACCCCACCCGCGACCCGTCCGCGTCCAGCGCGGTCGTCGACTGCGCCGTCTACCGCGACGGCCGCCGCGTGGACGACCGCGACTGCCTGACGCCGCGCGGCGCGATGCGCCAGGTACGGGAGAGCGGCGGCTTCGCCTGGATCGGCCTGCACGAGCCGACCGAGGCCGAATTCGCGGGTATCGCGGCCGAGTTCGGGCTGCACCCGCTGGCCGTCGAGGACGCCGTGCACGCCCACCAGCGGCCCAAGCTGGAGCGGTACGACGACACCCTGTTCACCGTCTTCAAGACGATCCACTACGTCGAGCACGCCGAACTCACCGCCACCAGCGAGGTCGTGGAGACCGGCGAGGTGATGTGCTTCACCGGCCCGGACTTCGTCATCACCGTCCGGCACGGCGGCCAGGGCTCCCTGCGCAACCTCCGCCACCGCCTCCAGGGCGAGCCGGAACTGCTGGGCAAGGGCCCCTCGGCCGTGCTGCACGCCATCGCCGACCACGTCGTCGACGGCTACATCGCGGTCGCCGACGCCGTCGAGCTGGACATCGACCAGATCGAGATCGACGTCTTCTCCCCGCCGGCCAAGGGGTCGACGCGCGGCACGGACACCGGCCGGATCTACCAGCTCAAGCGCGAGGTGCTGGAGTTCAAGCGGGCCGTCACCCCGCTGCTGCGCCCGATGCAGCTGCTGAGCGAGCGGCCCATGCGGCTGGTCGACCCCGACATCCAGAAGTACTTCCGCGACGTCGCCGACCACCTGGCGCGCGTGCAGGAGCAGGTCGTCGGCTTCGACGAACTGCTCAACTCCATCCTCCAGGCCAACCTGGCGCAGGCGACGGTCGCGCAGAACGAGGACATGCGCAAGATCACCTCCTGGGCGGCGATCGTGGCCGTCCCGACGGCGGTCTGCGGCGTGTACGGCATGAACTTCGACCACATGCCGGAGCTCCACTGGAGGTACGGCTACCCGATGGTGCTGGTGGGCATCACGGCGATCTGTTTCACCATCCACCGCACGCTGAAGCGGAACGGCTGGCTCTAGCTTGATCTTCAACGTGCGTTGTCGAACGGTGGGTCGTACTTGATCACTCGGTTCGGTAACCGCCGTACACGGAAGCGGCCTTCGTCTGAACATGTGCTCCGACCAAGGAACACACACGTCCAGCACGAAGGCCGTGAGGATGAGTCTGCAGCATCACGATGCCCGGCGAGAGCCGTTGGCGGATCTGTCACGCTTCCGGGGCGAGTTCTACTCCTGTCTCACCTCCCGTTCGGACGCTCTGTTCGAGCTGACGGATGCAGTTCTGTGCGGGGACGGGCCGGTGAGATCACTGGCCGAACTGTCGCTGGTGGGCGAACACCGACGCGGGCACGGAGGGCTCTACGCCGCCCTCGCCCAGGGCCGCATCGACGCCGACCGGATGCGACACACCCTGGCTTCGGTGCCGCTGCCACGAGCAGTCGACGGCCGAATCGTCCTGGCCGTCGACGTCACCTGCTGGCTGCGGCCGGACGCCCACACCTCACCGCAGCGGATCCTCTGCCACACCTACGGCCGCGGCAAGGACCAGCACATCCCCGTTCCCGGCTGGCCCTACTCGATCGTCTGCGCACTGGAACCCGGCCGAAGTTCATGGACCGCGCCGCTCGACGCGTTGCGTCTGGCGCCCGGGGACGACACCGCCACCGTCACCGCCCGACAGCTGCGCGACCTGGTCGAGCGGCTCATCACCGCAGGCCAGTGGCAGGCCGGGGACCCGGACGTCCTCATCATCGCGGACGCCGGATACGACGCACCCCGCCTCGCCTTCCTCCTCAAGGATCTGCCGGTGCAGGTGCTGGCCCGGATGCGCTCGGACCGTGTCCTGCGTCGCCCGGCACCGCCCCGGCAGCCTCACACCAGGGGCCGGCCGCCCCGGCACGGAGGCGAGTTCGTCTTCGGACAGCCCGACACCTGGGGCACCCCGGACACCGACACCGTCACCGACACACGCCTCTACGGCACCGCCCTCGCACGCTCCTGGAACCGGCTCCACCCCAAGCTCACCCACCGCTCGTCCTGGGCCGCGGCCGACGGCACCCTCCCGATCGTCGAAGGGACGGTGATCCGTCTGGACATCCAGCATCTGCCCAGCGGCGCCACCCCGAAGCCGGTCTGGCTGTGGTGGTCGGGAACCGACGCAGACGCAGCGGACACCGACCGTCTCTGGCAGGCATACCTGCGGCGTTTCGACATCGAGCACACCTTCCGCCTGTTCAAGCAGACCCTCGGCTGGACCTGCCCGAAGATCCGCACCCCCGAGGCGGCGGACCGCTGGACCTGGCTGATCCTCGCCGCCTACACCCAACTACGACTGGCCCGACCGCTCGCGGCCGACCGCCGCCGCCCCTGGGAAAGGCCCGTTCCCGCGGACAGACTCACCCCCGCACGGGTCCGCCGCGACTTCCGGCACATCCGCCCGCAAGCCGCCTGCCCGGCCAGAGCACCGAAACCCACCCACCCCGGACCCGGACGACCACCCGGCCGCAAAAACACCCGGCCCACCCCACGCCACGACGTCCACACACCCCGCAACACACAGCCGGCCAACCAGCGAGCGAAGAAATCGACCACCCCACGGCCCCGCCGCACAGGTTAAAGATCAAGCTAGGGCGTGTTGCGAAAGTCCCTCCCCCTGGGCTTCGCCCGGGAGGTGCCCCCACCTCGCGACGCCTGGCACGCACGCTCGCTGCGTTGTCGGGATCGTCCGAGTACGCCCAGTACGAGGGCGACCCTCCGCCTTGCGATCGCACGCACCAGACGCCGCGAGGCCCGCCCTTCGGGCGGACGCCGGTACTTTCGCAACACGCCCTAGCGGTGGGCTGTCGGTCACGCCGTGGGCGCGGCCCGATCGGCAGGACACCCCCTGGCCCGCGTCGCGCCGGTCCGGCATCGTCCGCGAGGCGCCCGCTGGATAGGCTGCGGGCATGACGGAAACGCTGCTCGGCCCCGCGCTCGTCGAGGAGGCCACCAAGAAGTCCGGCCTCATCTGGGTCCGCGGCGACGCCCCGGTCGCCCGGGCCCTGTGGCACGTCTGGTTCGACGGCGCCGCCCACGTCGTGGGTGACGGCCCCGGCGAGCAGCCCCTGCCCGGACTCACCGCCGGCGCCACCGCCGAGGTGACCGTCCGCAGCAAGGACAAGGGCGGCCGGCTCGTCACCTGGACCGCAGCGGTGCGGGAGCTGGCCGCCGGCTCGCCCGAGTGGGACGCGGCCGTGGCCGAGCTGAAGGGCAAGCGCCTGAACGCGCCGGACGGCGAGGCCATGCCGGA
Organism: Streptomyces sp. JL2001; assembly: GCF_050917515.1. Lineage (NCBI taxonomy): Bacteria > Bacillati > Actinomycetota > Actinomycetes > Kitasatosporales > Streptomycetaceae > Streptomyces > Streptomyces sp. JL2001. The sequence continues at coordinate 2,829,571 of NZ_CP169421.1, forward strand.
GCGCTGGTCGCGCGAGTGCCGCGTGCTGCGCCTGGAGCCGGTAGACTCGACGACGGACCTGCCCGACGGGTCCCTGGCGGCCGTGCCGCAGCCCTCGGAGGCGATCACCCGGCGGCCCGTTCCGGCCGCGCTGCCCCGGCTGCTCCTGCGGCGCCGCAAGCGCTGAGACCCCGCCCGGGCGGGACGCCCGGGCGCCCGTGGTTCAGGTGCGGGGCAGCTGCTTGCCGTAGTCCAGCGTCTGCTCCTTGGCGGGGGCCTCCAGCGGGAAGTCCTTGTCCCACTCCGACAGCACCACCACGCCCGCGCCGCCGCCCCGCGCGAAGCGGAGCGGGAACGGCGTGCCGTCCAGCGAGACGTCCAGCGTGCCGCCCTCGCCGTCCTCGCCGCCCTTGACCTTGACCGTGCGCAGGCCGCCGATCTTGTCCCGGTCGCCCTTGACGACGTCCCCGTGCAGGCCGATCAGCCCGTCGAGGAGCACGTTCATCTCCGTGAAGCCGCGCAGCTGCTTGTACGAGGGGTCGTCCTGCGGGATCTTCACGTACTTGTCGTCGAGCGTGTCGGCCGCCTCGGTGTCGGCGTCGCTCGGCGTCTCTGCCGCCTTGTCGTCGTGCGCCCAGAAGCCGGCGTCGGCCTTGAGGTAGAGCGCCTCGTCGATCCGCAGCAGCTCGAAGGTGCCGTTCTTCGTGGTGACCGAGCCGCTCGCGCCGTTCCGCTTGAGCCGCATGTTCAGCTTGTACGTGCCGCCCTTGCTGACCAGCGTCCCGGCCAGGCGTACCGCCTTCGCCGCGTCCGCCGCGGACTGCGCCTTCTCCTCGATCGCGGTCGCGGTCAGCTTCCCGACCCCGTTGGTGCCCTCGTCCGGGTCGGAGGCGCAGGCCGTGAGACCGGCCGCCAGCCCGGCGCAGAGCGCCACGGGCAGGACGACCCTGCGGATACGCGATGCCGGAGTACGAACGGTCACCTGCGCTGCCTCTCGTGTTCTTCGGGCCGGTGGGGGCGGCCGCGTCGGTGGGGGGACGGCAGCTCGCAGCGTACCCGGGGTGGTCCCCGCCCCCTGCAGGCAGCCGTACGGGCGCTCTGCCGAAGCGGCACGGAGGGCCACGGGCTAGCCTGAATCCGGCATCCCCCGGCAATCACACCGATCCGGCGGCAGTGAGGAGGCGCAGGGCATGGCGGCAGGCGCCCCACGGATCTTCGTCTCGCATCTCGCCGGAGTCCCCGTCTTCGACCCCAACGGCGACCAGGTGGGCCGGGTCAGCGATCTCGTCGCCATGCTCCGGGTGGGCCGCCGGCCGCCGCGGCTGCTCGGCATGGTCGTCGAGATCCATCTCAGCCGCCGCCGGATCTTCCTGCCGATGACCCGGGTCACCGGCGTCGAGTCCGGTCAGGTCATCACCACGGGCGTGGTCAACATGCGCCGCTTCGAGCAGCGGCCCACGGAGCGGCTGGTCCTCGGCGAACTCCTGGACCGCCGGGTGAAGCTGGTGGGGCACGACGGGGAGGGCGAGGAGGTCACCGTCCTCGACGTCGCGATCCAGCAGCTGCCGGCCCGCCGCGACTGGGAGATCGACAAGGTCTTCGTCCGGCGGGGCAAGGCCGGGGCGCTGCGCCGGAAGGGCGAGACGCTGACGGTGGAGTGGTCCGCGGTGACCGGCTTCTCCCTGGAGGAGCACGGACAGGGCGCCGAGAGCCTGCTCGCCACCTTCGAGCGGCTGCGCCCCGCGGACCTGGCGAACGTGCTGCACCACCTCTCCCCCAAGCGGCGCGCCGAGGTGGCCGCCGCCCTCGACGACGACCGGCTCGCCGACGTGCTGGAGGAGCTGCCGGAGGACGACCAGGTCGAGATCCTCGGCAAGCTGAAGGAGGAGCGGGCCGCCGACGTGCTGGAGGCGATGGATCCCGACGACGCGGCCGACCTGCTCTCGGAGCTGCCGGAGGAGGACAAGGAGCGCCTCCTGACCCTGATGCAGCCGGACGACGCCGCCGACGTGCGGCGGCTGATGGCGTACGAGGAGCGGACCGCGGGCGGCCTGATGACCACCGAGCCGATCGTGCTGCGGGCCGACGCCACGGTCGCGGACGCACTGGCCCGGGTACGGCAGCAGGACCTCTCCCCCGCGCTGGCGGCGCAGGTGTACGTGTGCCGGCCTCCGGACGAGACGCCGACGGGCAAGTACCTGGGCACGGTGCACTTCCAGCGGCTGCTGCGGGACCCGCCGTTCACCCTGGTCGGGTCGCTGGTGGACAGCGACCTGCCGCCGCTCGCCCCGGACACGCCGCTGCCGGCGGTCACCAGCTACCTCGCCGCGTACAACATGGTCGCGGCGCCCGTCGTGGACGAGAGCGGTTCGCTGCTGGGGGCGGTCACCGTCGACGACGTGCTGGACCACCTGCTGCCGGAGGACTGGCGCGAGACGGAGTTCCACGTGGAGGGGGCGCCGCATGGCGGCTGAGCGCACGCACGAGCGGGAGCGGTCCGGCCCGCGCATCCGGCTCGACCTGCCGCGTGAGCGCCGGGCGAGGCTGCTGCCCGAGTACGACCCGGAGGCCTTCGGACGGCTCTCGGAGCGGATCGCCCGCTTCCTGGGGACCGGGCGTTTCCTCGTCTGGATGACCCTGACGATCATCGTCTGGGTGCTCTGGAACATCTTCGCGCCGACGCCGCTGCGGTTCGACGAGTACCCCTTCATCTTCCTGACGCTCGTGCTGTCCCTCCAGGCGTCCTACGCGGCGCCGCTCATCCTGCTCGCCCAGAACCGGCAGGACGACCGGGACCGGGTGAACCTCGAACAGGACCGCAAGCAGAACGAGCGGTCGATCGCGGACACCGAGTACCTGACCCGGGAGGTCGCGGCCCTGCGGATGGGGCTCGGCGAGGTGGCCACCCGGGACTGGATCCGCTCCGAGCTGCAGGACCTGCTGAAGGAGATGGAGGAGCGCCGCGACGGGCACCGGGATCTATTCCCCCCGGGGGCCGACCACAGAAGTGACGTACCCGACCGCTGACGGGTCTTTCCGGGGTCGGTGGTCGGCGCCGTACCATCGTCGGTATGGCTACGGAAGACGCGGTGCGTGAAGCACTGGCGACGGTGAACGACCCCGAGATCAACAAACCGATCACCGAACTCGGCATGGTGAAGTCGGTGGAGATCGGATCCGACGGCAGGGTCGCCGTCACGGTCTATCTCACCGTCTCCGGCTGCCCGATGCGTGACACGATCACCCAGCGCGTCACGGACGCCGTCTCCCGGGTCGAAGGTGTCACCGGTGTCGACGTCTCGCTCGACGTGATGAGCGACGAGCAGCGCAAGGAGCTGGCCACCGCCCTGCGCGGCACCACCGCCGAGCGCGAGGTGCCGTTCGCCAAGCCCGGCTCGCTGACCCGCGTGTACGCGGTCGCCTCCGGCAAGGGCGGCGTCGGCAAGTCCTCCGTGACGGTCAACCTCGCGGCCGCGATGGCCGCCGACGGGCTGAAGGTCGGCGTGGTCGACGCCGACATCTACGGCCACAGCGTGCCGCGCATGCTGGGCGCGGACGGCCGTCCGACGCAGGTCGAGAACATGATCATGCCGCCGTCCGCGAACGGCGTGAAGGTCATCTCCATCGGCATGTTCACCCCGGGCAACGCGCCGGTCGTCTGGCGCGGCCCGATGCTCCACCGCGCGCTGCAGCAGTTCCTCGCCGACGTGTACTGGGGCGACCTCGACGTACTGCTCCTCGACCTGCCCCCGGGTACCGGCGACATCGCGATCTCGGTGGCCCAGCTGGTGCCGAACGCGGAGATCCTGGTCGTGACGACCCCGCAGCAGGCGGCGGCCGAGGTGGCCGAGCGGGCCGGATCCATCGCGGTCCAGACCCACCAGAAGATCGTCGGCGTGGTCGAGAACATGTCCGGGCTGCCGTGCCCGCACTGCGACGAGATGGTCGACGTGTTCGGCACGGGCGGTGGCCAGAAGGTCGCCGACGGCCTGACGAAGACCACGGGCGCCACGGTCCCGGTCCTCGGCTCGATCCCGATCGACGTCCGCCTGCGCGAAGGCGGCGACGAGGGCAGGCCGGTCGTGCTGACCGACCCCGAGTCCCCGGCGGGCTCCGCCCTCCGCGCCATCGCCGGCAAGCTCGGCGGCCGGGCGAGGGGCCTGTCGGGCATGAGCCTGGGCATCACCCCGCGCAACAAGTTCTGACCCGTCACACGGCGAAGGGCGCCCCTTCGGGGGCGCCCTTCGCCGTGTCGCGCGGCCGTCAGGCGTACGCGTCGAGGTCCTTGACCGCGGAGAACCCGAGACCGTAGGCGCTCATCCCTCGGCCGTACGCGCCGAGGTGGACACCGGCCTGCGTGGCGCCCGCGAGCACCCAGCCGAACTCGGACTCCCGGTAGTGGAAGGGCATCGGCACGCCGTCGACCGGCAGCGACAGGGTCGACCACTCCGGCCCGTCGAGGTCGTCCGCCAGCTCGAACGCGGTCTCCGTCTGCTGGTCCAGCCAGTCGTTGCGCAGGCCGTGGTCCAGCTGCGCGGGCCACGTGTAGGCGAGCAGGCCCGAGCCGGCCAGCCAGGCCGCGGAGGAGACCGTGGTGGCGTCCAGCACCCCCGTGCCGTCGCCCGTGCGCCGTACCGGGCTCGCGGCGACCGTCACGACGACCGCGAAGCGCTCCTTCTCGGCGCCGCTCGCGTCGGACTTTATCGACGGCTCGTCGCCGTGCCCCATCGATCCGTGCTGGACGGTACCGTCCGCCGCGGTGCCGACCTGCATCAGCCAGCGCGCTCCGGCGAACGCGTCGTCAAGGCCGTACCAGGCGAAGGACGCCGCCAGATAGCCCTCGGCCGTGCGCCGGGACGCTGGACCCCCGTCCACCCGACTCGTCGTCTCCATCTCGGCCGCCTCCTCGATCCGTCATGCCCGCGTCGGCGGACAACAGATGGAGGATAGCCACCGGGTCGCACCCGGTGGTGTCAGGTCGCGTCGGAGTCGTACGGCGGGCGGTCGTCGCGGGCCGGCTTGTCCTGCTTCTTCAGCAGGTCGGGCGCGGCCGAACCGTTGACCGCCGCGGGTACGGAGGACGTCGCGGACTCGCGGCCGTGCACCGCGTCGGCGACGTCGTTCATCTCCTTCTTGAGGTCGAAGCTGCTGCGCAGGTCCTTGAGTTCCCTGAGGTCCTCGTTGCCCTCCAGCTGCTTGCGCAGGAAGGTCTTCGGATTGAGGTCCTCGAACTCGAAGTCCTTGAACTCCGGACCGAGCTCGGTGCGGATGTCCTGCTTCGCGCTCTCGGAGAAGTCCCGGATCTTGCGGATGAAGCCCGAGACGTCCTGGATGACCTTCGGCAGCTTGTCCGGACCGAAGATGAGCACGGCGAGGACCACGAGCGTCACGAGCTCGAGTATGCCTAGGTCGTTGAACACCTTGCTGCTCCTCACGCGGGGTCCGGGGCCCGCTCCACGGTACCCGCCGAAACTGCCGGGCGGGTACCTCGTGGCGTCGGTGGAATGGCGCTCAGGTGCCCTGGGAGGAACCGAGGGTCAACGTCTTGGTCTGCTCTTTGCCGGCGCGGACCACGGTCAGCTCCAGCTTGTCGCCCGGACGGTGGGCGCGGATCTTCACGATCAGCTCCTCGCCGTTGTGGACCCGCTGGCCGTCGACCTTGGTGATGACGTCCCCGGGGCGGATGCCGGCCTTGGCGGCGGGGCCGCCGGGGGTGATCGAGGCGGAGCCGTCCTTGCCCTTCTCGCCGACCCGGGCGCCGTCGCCGCTGAACTGCATGTCGAGGCTCACACCGATGACGGGGTGGGTCGCCTTGCCGGTGTTGATGAGCTCCTCGGCGACGCGCTTGCCCTGGTTGATCGGGATGGCGAAGCCGAGGCCGATCGAGCCGGCCTGGCCGCCCTCGCCGCCCGTACCGCTGTCGGCGGCCCGGATGGCGCTGTTGATGCCGATGACCCGGGCCTGGGAGTCGACCAGCGGGCCGCCCGAGTTGCCCGGGTTTATCGGTGCGTCGGTCTGGAGGGCGTCGACGTAGCTGACGTCGCTGCCGTCGCCCTTCTCGCCGCCGGCGGTGATCGGGCGCTCCTTGGCGCTGATGATGCCCGAGGTGACGGTGTTCTGGAGGTCGAAGGGCGCGCCGATGGCGACGACCGGATCGCCGACCCGGACGTCGTCGGAGTTCCCGAGCGGCAGCGGCTTGAGGTTCGAGACGCCGGTGACCTGGACGACGGCCAGGTCGTAGCCGGTGTCCTTGCCGATGAGCTTCGCGCTCGCGGTCTCGCCGCTGCTGAAGGTGACCGAGATGTCGCCGGCGGAGGAGGCCGCGTCGACCACGTGGTTGTTGGTCAGGATGTGGCCGCGGGTGTCGAGGACGAAGCCGGTGCCGGTGCCGGAGGAGCCGCCGCCGCTGACGTGGATGGTGACGACGCTGGGCAGGGCGCTGGCGGCGATCCCCGCGACGCTCTCGGGAGCACGTGCGGTGTCCCCGGACCCGGCCTGCGGCAGCTCGATGGTGGTGAGGCCGCCGTTGCGCTCGACGTAGGAGCCGATCACACCGCCGAGGACGCCGGTGACGAGGGCGAAGGCCAGGACGCCGGCGAGCGCCAGGCCGCGGCGGCGGGGCTTGGCGGGCGGTTCGGCGACGGCGCTGAGCGGGGCTCCGTGCGAGGTCCAGGGGTCGTACTGCACCCACTGCGCGGGCGTCTGCCGCGGCGCCGCCTGGGGCGCGGGTGCGTGCGGAGCGGGGCCGTGCGGCAACGGCTGCGTCTGCTGCTGCGGCACCGCCTGGGGGGCGGGTGCGTGCGGCTGGTGCGGCGGGGCGGGTACGCCGTGGGCCGGGGTGGCGGCCGGATGCTGCACGGGCGGGGCGGGCGCCCACGGCCCGGGACCGCCGTACGGCGGGGTCCGGTACTCGTCGGGCTCGTGCAGCGGCCGGGCCTGCTGCGGTACGGACGGGGTGACGGGCAGCTCCGCCGTCTCCGCGGCGTCGGCGGCGGCGTTGCCGGTGACACCGATGTCGGTGGTGTCGGCGGCCTGCGGGGGACCCGCCGGCACCGAGGGGTCCTGCGCCGTCACGGGAGCGGCCTCCGGGGCCGTTCCCGTGGCCTGCGGGGCCGCGGGCGCGGCGAGGGTGAAGTCACCCTCGCCCGCGGCCGGGTCCGCCGCCTCGTACGCGACCGGCTGGTGCGGCGCCGGCAGCGGCGTACTCGCCGGCCGGCTCCACCACTTCGGCTTCCGGTCGGTGGGCTTCCCGTCGTTCATGCTCTCCCCGCCACAGCTGACCTGTCCGCGCCCCTGTGTCGGGCGCCCCTTCGGGGGATTCAACCAGGTCCGCGGTCAGCGGTGGGCGGTGAGCGTGTCCGGTGAGGGGCTGGGGGTGCCGGGGGACGCCGGGACGGGGGCGGACGGCGAGCCGCTCGGCCCTCCGAGCCCGGGCCCGAACGTCAGGTGCAGGGCCGTGCCCGAGGGCCGTATGAACGGGGAGACCTCCGTCAGCGACCGGGTGGCCGGAACCTGACGCTGGAGGGAGACCACGGGCAGCGCGGCCGTGGGCGTCGGGGCTCCCGGGACCAGCGGACCCGTGACGACCGTGCCGGGCGTCGACGTGACACCGCCCGCCGTGGCCAGGGTCGCCGGGCCGGACCGCTCGCCCGCGCGCTCGCCCCACCGTGCGCCGCGCCCGGTGGGCGTGCCCACGTTCGTCGCCGTGCCCGTGCCCGCGGGAGTACCGGTGCCGGTGGCCGCGGAGCGCAGCGGGGTCACGTTGTTGCCCGTGCCGTCGCCGCGGGCGCCCGCGTTCACGCTCGCTTCCAGCGGAAGGGCGCCGCCGAGCGCGATGGCGGCGAAGGAGACCGCGCTGGCCGCCACGAAGGCGAAGCGCCGTCCGCGGCTGGCGGTGCGGTCGTGCTCGGGCCGGCCGCTCACCGGGTGGATGCGGAAGCCGGAGTGCGGGGAGACGGGGGAGGCCGTGGCGAAGCCGTCGGACTTCACCGCGCCGACCCCGCCGCTCATCTCGAAGAGGCCGTCGAAAGGTGCCCCCCGGCGGTAGTCGCCCCCCGGATCGCCCGGTCCCCCGGGCAGCCCCTGGAGGCGGGCGAGGAGCCCTTCCGAGGGCGGAGGAGGCGCGGTGGAGGCGAAGACGCTCTTCAGCGTGCGCTGGGCGTCGGCCTCCGCCTTGCATCTGGCGCAGGTCGCGAGGTGGGCGAGGACCCGATCACGGGCGTCGTGGCCGAGCTCGCCGTCCACGAGGGCGGCAAGCCGGTCCCCGAGGTGGTGCTCCGCGGGGGTCGGGCCGAGAGGGCTGGTTCCGGTCACGCCGTTCCGCCCTCCCAGCCGACGGCCGCGAGCCCACGCTCCGCCCGGGCCTCGGGAGAGCGGTGCTTCAGCGCCTTGCGCAGGTGCGAGCGCCCGCGGTGGATACGGCTACGGACCGTGCCGAGCTTCACGCCGAGCGTCGCGGCGATCTCCTCGTACGAGAGTCCTTCGATGTCGCACAGCACGACCGCGGCCCGGAACTCGGGCGCGAGGGTGTCGAGGGCCTGCTGGACGTCGGCGTCGAAGTGGGTGTCGTTGAACACCTGCTGCGGCGAGGGCTCGCGGCTGGGCAGCCGCTCGGCCGCGTCGTCGCCGAGCGCGTCGAAGCGGATCCGCTGCTTGCGGCGGACCATGTCCAGGAAGAGGTTGGTGGTGATGCGGTGCAGCCAGCCCTCGAAGGTGCCCGGCGTGTACGTCGACAGCGAGCGGAAGACGCGGACGAAGACCTCCTGGGTGAGGTCCTCGGCGTCGTGCTGGTTGCCGGTCAGCCGGTAGGCGAGGCGATAGACCCGGCCGCTGTGCGTGCTGACGATCTCCTCCCAGGTGGGCGGAGTCCACGCCTGCGATTCCGCATCCGATGCGAAGGTCGCGGTGGTGGGTGCGGCGTCGGTGGTGTGGATTCGGTCAGCGGTGTCGGTCACGGATTTCGGCTCACCCGCCGACCTGAGAAGACGCCGAAGCACTCCTCCCCGATCCCCAGGCGCAGCCGCACCTCCCCTGTCGGCTCTGGTGGTGTCCAGTGGAGCCCCTACCATAGCCACCTCGCCCGTTAGCTCCGGATAAGAATCTTTACGCGAATTTGGGGCCGGCCTCGGCCACCGCCGCGTGTCGTCCCACACCCTCTCTGAACGCCCGGTCCCATCTGCGGGTTCCCGTGCGCAGCGGATACAGTCACCGTTGCGCCAACTAAGGGGACAGGAGAGGGCCATTACCGCCAACCGGCAGACGAGCTGGGCGTTCGCCGACGCCTTTGTCGCCGAGGACGAAGCGCTGCGCTGGGCCCGTGACCGGGCCCGGGAGGCAGCGCTGCCCTCGGTGTCACCGGGCACCGGCGCCGCTCTGCGCCTGCTGGCCGCCACGGCCGACGCGAAAGCCGTGGCGGAGATCGGTACCGGCACGGGCGTGTCCGGCATCTATCTCCTGTACGGGATGCGGCCGGACGGCGTCCTGACGACCGTGGACCTGGAGCCGGAGCGCCAGCAGTTCGCGAAGACGGCCTTCCGCGCCGCCGGTTTCGCCGGGAACCGGGCCCGGTTCATCCCCGGGCGCGCCCTGGACGTGCTGCCGCGGCTCGCGGACGGCGGCTACGACCTCGTCTTCTGCGACGGGGACCCGCTGGAGTCCCTGGACTATCTCGCTGAATCGTTGCGCCTGCTCCGACCTGGGGGTCTGGTCTGCTTCGAGGGCGTCTTCGCGGACGGCCGCACGGTCGACTCCGCGGCGCAGCCGGCGGAGGTCCTGAAGATCCGGGAGCTGCTCCGCGCGGTGCGCGAGAGCCAGGAGCTGCTGCCGTCGCTGCTGCCCGTGGGCGGCGGCCTGCTGTGCGCGGTACGCCGGGGCTGAGCGCCCCTCGCCCGGCCGTACGGGCCCGCCGCGTCCCGTGCCGGCCCCGGGAACACCTCTGCCCCGGCGCGGTGCTCACCGTGCCGGGGCAGAAGCGGAAAACCGGGTTTGTCGCGTCAGCCGACTACCTGCTTCAGGGCGTCGCCGAGGGCTTCGGCCTCGTCCGGCGTCAGCTCGACGACAAGCCGACCGCCGCCTTCGAGCGGAACGCGCATGACGATGCCCCGCCCCTCCTTGGTCACCTCGAGCGGGCCGTCGCCCGTCCGCGGCTTCATGGCCGCCATGCTCGTTCCCCTTCCTGAAACCAGCTCATCGTCAGCCGACGGCCCCTGAAGAGGGACACACGTCACCGGCATCGAACACATTGCTTCCAGGTCATTATCCCGCATCACAGGACCCGATGACCAACATCGGACTGCATCGCTTCCGCAACGCGCTTTCGCAAAACCGTCTATTTCGGCGATCGGCCTGCGATACTTCGCCGCCGCCCTTTGATGCAGGTCACATGTGCGCGAGGGGTGATGTCCGCCATGCTGAGCGGGTCAACGACGCAAAGACGCGAAGGGAAGCCGTGATGGCCGACACCGTGCTGTACGAAGTGAGCGACGGACTCGCCACGATCACGCTCAACCGGCCCGAGGCCATGAACGCGATGAACGTCGAGGCGAAGGTCGCGCTGCGGGACGCGGTGGAGGCTGCGGCGGCGGACCCGGCCGTACGGGCGGTGCTGCTGACGGCGGCGGGCGACCGCGCCTTCTGTGTGGGCCAGGACCTCAAGGAGCACGTGGGGCTCCTGATCTCCGACAAGGAGTCCGGGACGCAGCACACCATGAACACCGTCCGGGACCACTACAACCCCATCGTCCGGGCGCTGACGGGCATGGCGAAGCCGGTCGTGGCGGGCGTCAACGGTGTCGCGGCGGGGGCGGGCTTCGGCTTCGCCCTGGCGGCGGACTACCGGGTGGTGGCCGACACGGCCGCCTTCAACACCTCGTTCGCGGGAGTCGCGCTGACCGCCGACTCGGGCATGTCCTGGACGCTGCCGCGCCTCATCGGCGCGAGCCGGGCGTCGGACCTGCTGCTGTTCCCCCGTTCGATCACCGCGCAGGAGGCGTACGAGCTGGGCATCGTGAACCGGCTCGTGCCGGCCGCCGACCTGGCCCAGGAGGCCGCGAAGGTGGCACGCGCCCTGGCGGAGGGCCCGACGGTGGCGTACGCGGCGCTGAAGGAGTCCCTGGCCTACGGGGCGGACCACTCGCTGGCCGAGGCGCTGGAGAAGGAGGACGAGGCCCAGACCCGGGCCGGGGCCTCGGAGGACCACACGATCGCGGTCCAGGCGTTCCTCTCGAAGGAGAAGCCGAAGTACGTGGGGCGCTGACCCCGCCGGAGGCACGGAAGCCCCGTCCCGAACACCCGGGACGGGGCTTCCCCGTGCCTCGGGTGCGATCAGGCGCCGCGGGACACGCAGTCCCGGAGGTGGTCGTCGACCAGCCCGCACGCCTGCATCAGCGCGTAGGCCGTCGTCGGGCCGATGAAGCGCAGACCCCGCTTCTTCAGGGCCTTGGAGAGCGCCGTGGACTCGTCTGTGACGGCCGGCACGTCGGCCGTGGTCACCGGCGCCGGGCGGGTCGCCGCGTCGGGGGCGAAGGACCAGATCAGCGTGTCCAGTTCACCCGGCTCCCACTCCGCGAGCACCTTGGCGTTGGCCATCGTGGCGTCGACCTTCGCACGGTTGCGGATGATCCCCTCGTCGGCGAGCAGCCGCTCGCGGTCGGCCTCCGTGAACCGGGCCACCCGGGCGATCTCGAAGTCCGCGAACGCCTTCCGGAAGCCCTCGCGGCGCCGCAGGATCGTGATCCAGGACAGCCCCGACTGGAAGGCCTCCAGGCACAACCGCTCGAACAGGGCGTCGTCGCCGTGGACCGGGCGCCCCCACTCCTCGTCGTGGTAGGCGACGTAGTCCTCGGTCGACAGGCCCCACGGGCAGCGCAGCCCGCCGTCGGGTCCCGGCACGGCGGCGCCGGTCATCGGCCCTCGTCCTTGCGCAGCGAGGGTCCGCTCCCGGTGGGTCCGGTGTCCCCGGCACGCCGCCGGCCCGCCGCGCCGGCGAGCTCCGCCCGGAGCTCCGCGATCTGCTCGTCGCGCTCGGCGAGCTCCGCACCCAGCCGCCCGAGGACGTCGTCCACGTCGGCCATCCGGTAGCCCCGGACCGCGACGGGCAGCCGGAGCGCCTCGACGTCCGCCTGCTCGACCCGGCGCGTCGCCGGCAGGGGGTCGATCAGCTGCTCGGGCGCCGCCTCCGGCAGCACCTCGCTGTCACCACCGCCGACCACCGCCAGCGTGACCGCGGCCACGACCACCACCATCGCGATCAGCAAGAACCAGAACACCAGCGCGCCTCTTCCAGGAGTGGAAAACGTCCCGTGCCGATCGTGCCACGTGCCACCGACAGCTAGGGTCGCAGGCGAACGGACGCGAGGGAGGACAAAAGGGATGCTGCGCTTGGGACGGCGTGAATTCGGGCCGCACGAGCCGGTGATCATGGCGATCGTGAACCGGACCCCGGACTCCTTCTACGACCAGGGCGCCACCTTCCGCGACGAGCCCGCGCTCGCCCGCGTCGAGCAGGCGGTCGCCGAGGGCGCCGCGATCGTCGACATCGGCGGGGTCAAGGCGGGCCCCGGCGAGGAGGTGACCGCCGAGGAGGAGGCGCGCCGCACGGTCGGATTCGTCGCCGAGGTACGGCGCCGGCATCCGGACGTCGTCATCAGCGTGGACACCTGGCGCGCCGACGTCGGGGAGGCGGTCTGCGAGGCCGGCGCGGACGTCCTGAACGACGCGTGGGGCGGCGTGGACCCGGGACTCGCGGAGGTCGCCGCCCGCTACGGCGCCGGGCTCGTGTGCACCCACGCGGGCGGCGCGGAGCCCCGGACCCGGCCGCACCGGGTCGAGTACGAGGACGTGATGGCCGACATCCTGGAGGTGACGGTGGGGCTGGCCGAGCGGGCGGTCTCGCTGGGCGTACGCCGGGACGGGATCATGATCGATCCGGGTCACGACTTCGGGAAGAACACCCGGCACAGCCTGGAGGCGACCCGCCGGCTCGGCGAGATGACCGACACGGGGTGGCCGGTGCTGGTGTCCCTGTCCAACAAGGACTTCGTCGGGGAGACCCTCGACCGGCCGGTGAAGGAGCGGGTCCTGGGCACGCTCGCGACGACCGCGGTCTCGGCCTGGCTCGGCGCACAGGTGTACCGCGTCCACGAGGTGGCGGAGACCCGGCAGGTCCTCGACATGGTGGCCTCCATCGCCGGCCACCGACCGCCCGCGGTGGCGCGCCGCGGCCTGGCCTAGGTCCTGTCCGGGCGATCTTCGAGGATCGGCCCGCGGCGTCGGATTTGGTGTATCGCAAGGCGGAGGATCGCCCTCGTACTGGGCGTACTCGGGCGACTCCGACAACGCCGCGAGACGCCGCAGCCGTCGTCGCGGGCCCGAGAAGATCGCCCGGACAGGACCTAGGTGTTCTGTCCGGGGAGCGTCCTGCCGGGAACGCCACGGGGCGCCGGGCGGAAAGCCGCCCGACGCCCCGCGTGACATCCCGGACAAGTCCTAGCGGTTGACCTCCTTGGTCACCAGCGCCACGGCCTCGTCCACGTCGTCCGTCACGTGGAACAGCAGCAGGTCCCGCTCCGAGGCCTTGCCGCCCGCGACCACCGAGTCGCGGAGCCAGTCGACCAGGCCCCGCCAGTACTCCGTACCGAAGAGCACGATCGGGAAGCGGGTCACCTTGCGCGTCTGGACGAGGGTCAGCGCCTCGAACAGCTCGTCCAGGGTGCCGAGGCCCCCCGGCAGGACCACGAAGCCCTGCGCGTACTTCACGAACATCGTCTTGCGGACGAAGAAGTAGCGGAAGTTCACGCCGATGTCGACGTGCGGGTTGAGCCCCTGCTCGAAGGGAAGCTCGATCCCGAGGCCCACCGAGATGCCCTTGGCCTCCCGGGCGCCCTTGTTGGCCGCCTCCATCGCACCCGGGCCGCCGCCCGTGATGACCGCGAAGCCAGCCTCGACCAGGGCGCGGCCGAGCCGCACGCCGGCCTCGTACTCGGGCGAGTCGGGCTTGGTGCGGGCCGAACCGAAGACGCTGATCGCGCTCGGCAGTTCGGCGAGGGCGCCGAAGCCCTCGACGAACTCGGACTGGATGCGCATGACCCGCCAGGGGTCGGTGTGCACCCACTCCGAGTCGCCCTCGGTGTCCAGCAGACGCTGATCCGTGGTGCCCGACTGAACCTGGTCCCGCCTCCTGAGCACCGGCCCCAGCCGCTGCTCCTCCGGCTTGGCCGCTCCCTCGGGGATACCCATGGCCTGCTCCCTCCACCGACGATCCATCGATCCGACGATCGATCTTCCAGTCCGGTCAGGGTAGGTCCAGAGACGTGACAAAAAGCGAAATTACGCCTGTCCGTCAGTCAGCCAGTCGCGGAGACGTGCCTCGCACTGGTGGATCCGGTCCACCACGACGTGCTCGTCGCGCTTGTGCGCGTACAGCGGGTCACCGGGGCCGTAGTTCACGGCGGGCACGCCCAGGGCGCTGAAGCGGGCCACGTCCGTCCAGCCGAACTTGGGCAGCGCGCTGCCGCCGACCGCCTTCATGAAGGCCGCGGCGGCCGGGTGGGAGAGACCGGGCAGGGCGCCGGCGGAGTGGTCGTCGACCACGAACTCGGTGACCCCGCAGTCGGCGAACACCTCGCGGACGTGGGCCTCCGCGTCCTCCATGGTGCGGTCGGGGGCGTAGCGGAAGTTCACGACGACGGTGCAGGCGTCCGGGATGACGTTGTTGGCGACGCCGCCCTCGATCCGCACCGCGTTGAGGCCCTCGTGGTACTCCAGGCCGTCGATGACCGGCCTGCGCGGCTCGTAGGAGGCGAGCCGGGCGAGGATCGGGGCGGCGGCGTGGATGGCGTTGGAGCCCATCCAGGAGCGCGCGGAGTGGGCCCGCTCGCCCTCCGTGTGCAGCAGGACCCGCAGGGTGCCCTGGCAGCCGCCCTCGACCTCGGCGTTGGACCCTTCCAGCAGGATGGCGAAGTCGCCGTCCAGCCAGTCGGGGTGGGCCTCCGCGATCTTGCCGAGGCCGTTGAGGTGCGCGGCGACCTCCTCGTTGTCGTAGAAGACGAAGGTGAGGTCGCGGTTGGGCTCGGGGACGGTGGCGGCGATGCGCAGCTGGACCGCGACGCCGGACTTCATGTCGGAGGTGCCGCAGCCCCACAGGACGCCGTTCCCGTCGAGCCGCGAGGGCACGTTGTCGGCGATCGGCACGGTGTCGATGTGGCCGGCCAGGATGACCCGCTCGGCGTGGCCGAGGTGGGTGCGGGCGACGATGTTGTTCCCGTGGCGCTCGACCGTGAGGTGCGGCAGGAGACGCAGCGCCTGCTCGATCGCGTCGGCGAGGGGCTCCTCGCTCCCGCTGACGGAGGGGAAGTCGACGAGCGCGGCGGTGAGCGCGGGCCCGTCCATCGTGAGGTCCAGGGGAGCGTGGTCAGCCATGTGCCGACCCTAACCCGGCCTCCAGTACGGTGGGCCCCGTGTCCGAGTCCGCCTCCCTCCCCGGTC
This sequence comes from Streptomyces sp. JL2001, assembly GCF_050917515.1. Classification (NCBI taxonomy): domain Bacteria; kingdom Bacillati; phylum Actinomycetota; class Actinomycetes; order Kitasatosporales; family Streptomycetaceae; genus Streptomyces; species Streptomyces sp. JL2001. The sequence goes on from NZ_CP169421.1 coordinate 2,845,033, forward strand.
GAGACCGCAGCCGAAGCCGGCGCGGTCGCCCCGCCCGCTTCGCCGCGGCCTTCGCCGCGCTGCTCGGGCTGGCCGCGTACGTCGCCGTCCACCAGGTCACCGGCAGCATGGGCACGCCCCAGTGCACCGTGGGCAGTGGCGGGACCGTCTACGAGTTCACGCCGGAGCAGGCGTCGAACGCCGCCACCATCTCCGCCGTCGGCACCACCCGCGGCATGCCGGAGCGCGCGGTCACGATCGCGCTCGCGACGGCGCTCCAGGAGTCGGCGCTCCGCAACATCCGGCACGGCGACCGCGATTCGCTGGGCCTGTTCCAGCAGCGCCCCTCGCAGGGCTGGGGCACACCCGAGCAGATCCTGGACCCGGTCTACTCCTCGGGGAAGTTCTACGACGGGCTGGCCAAGGTCCCGGGCTACTCACGGCTGCCGCTGACCGTGGCGGCGCAGAAGGTGCAGCGCAGCGGCTTCCCGCAGGCGTACGCGAAGCACGAGCCGGACGCGGCGCTGCTGGCGGCCGCGCTGACCGGCCGGTCGCCCGCCACCCTGTCCTGCACGACGGGCACGCCCGGCGGGACGCAGGAGGCACGGGCGGGCGATCCGGCCAAGCTCCGGGCGGAACTGCTGCGCGACTTCGGCCCCGGGATCGCCCCGAAGGCGGTCACGGGCGGCGCCGGCAGCGCCGGTGCGCACGCGGGCGGCGGCGACGCCGTGATCTCCGTGCCGGTCCGGGCGACCACCGGCACGGAGGCGCAGCGGGGCTGGGAGGTCGCGCACTGGGCGGTGGCGCGGGCCGACGCGCTGCGCATCGAGGAGGTCGCGTTCGCGGACCGGGTCTGGCGCGCGGGTGACGCGGCGGGCGCGTGGGCGAAGGCGCGGAACACGGCCGCCGGGGACGCCGGCACCGTCCGCATCCGGCTCGCCCGGTAGGACCCGGCCGCCCCCGCACGGCGGACGCCCCCACCGGGCCCCGAGCCCGCACCCGGCCGACCCGCACCCAGGCACGCCCCCGCACCGGCCCGATCTCCCGGCGCGCCGGCCCCACGACCCGTCCCCACCCCGGCACGCCGTGGAGGGACGTCCGTCGTGGACCCGGCGCGCCACCGAAGCATCGGGGCGTCGTGAATCCGGCGCGTGCGCCGGCCGGCGGTGGTCCGCGTCTTTCCGGCTGTCCTCGCGCCACGCCACGCGATTCGCACATCGGTCGCGCATCCGTCCGGGAATTCACTCGGCCGAGGCACCCGCCGCCTTTCCGCACGGGGAATTCGACGACGGTTCGCACGCCCCGCCGGCGGGACTGCCATCCGGCGTCAATTCTGTTGCCCGGCAAGGGAAGTGACGGTTCGCCAGGTGCCGTCGCAATGGCTCGTTCGCCCGTTTTCCTCCCCACCCGACAATACGACGCATGACCAACTCTTTACCTTCGGTCGCCGCAACCTCTCCCTCCCCCCGGCCGGTTGTCACTGCGTCCGAACGCCGGACACGCAAATGTCCTCTCGTCGAAGGAGCACCATGTCCCTCCCCCTGACCCGTCGGATCGCCCGCGCCGCCCTGCTCATCGCGGCCGGAGCAGCCCCCGTGGTCGGTGCGGCCGGCTCCGCGAGCGCCATGGACCACAACCTCGCGCCGACCGGCGCCCTGCCCATCTCCACCCTCGACAGCGCCGGCCTCGGCGGCACCGTCGACAGCGCCTCGCAGACCGCGACCGGCGTGGCCGGCAACACCGGCAGCAAGGTCGTCGGCAAGGCGGTCCCGGCCGCCGGCAAGACCGTCGACACCGCCGGCAAGGCGGGCGACGTGCTCGGCAGGACCGCGGGCGCCGCCACCGAGAGCGCCGAGGGCCCGACCGCGGGCGCGCTCGGCGGTCTGCCCACCAAGGGCCTGCCGCTGGGCGGCGGGCTGCCGATCGGCGGCTGACCGGACCTGGAACGCGGGAGGGCCCGGGAGCCGATGCTCCCGGGCCCTCCCGCGTGTCGGCCGGCCGTCAGCCGAGGCGCTTGACCGCCGCCTCGACCCGCTCGTCGGTGGCGGTGAAGGCCACGCGCACGAAGCGCTCCCCCGCCGTCCCGTAGAACTCGCCGGGCGCGACCAGGATGCCCAGCTGCGCCAGGTACGCCACCGTGTCCCAGCACGGCTCGTCCCGGGTCGCCCACAGGTAGAGGCTGGCCTCGCTGTGCTCGATCCGGAAGCCGTGCGCCTCCAGGGCCGTCCGCAGGGCCGCCCGCCGCGCCGCGTAGCGCTCGCGCTGCTCGGCCACGTGCCCGTCGTCGCCGAGCGCGGCGACCGTCGCGGCCTGCACCGGGGAGGACGTCATCATGCCGCCGTGCTTGCGGATGAGCAGCAGCTCCGCGAGGACGGCCTCGTCGCCCGCGACGAAGGCGGCACGGTAGCCGGCCAGGTTGGAGCGCTTGGAGAGCGAGTGGACGGCGACGATGCCCTCGTACGAGCCGCCGCAGACGTCCGGGTGCAGCACGGAGACCGGCTCGGCCTCCCAGCCCAGCTCCAGGTAGCACTCGTCGGAGAAGAGCAGCACGCCGTGCTCACGCGCCCACGCCACGATCCGGGTCAGCTCGTCCTTGTCCAGGACCCGGCCCGTGGGGTTGGACGGGGAGTTGAGCCACAGCAGCTTGAGCCCGGCCGGGTCGAGTTCGGTCGGGTCGTCGTACACGACCGGCTCGGCCCCGCAGAGCCGTGCGCCGACCTCGTACGTCGGGTAGGCCAGCCGCGGGTAGGCCACACGGTCCCCGGCACCGAGACCGAGCTGGGTCGGCAGCCAGGCCACCAGCTCCTTGGAGCCGACGACCGGCAGGACGTTGCGGTGGGTGAAGCCGACCGCGCCCAGGCGTCGCTCGCACCAGCCCGTGAGCGCGTCGCGCAGCTCGGTGGTGCCCCACACCGTGGGATAGCCCGGCGAGTCGGCCGCCGCGACCAGCGCCTGCCGGATCAGCTCCGGCACCGGGTCGACCGGGGTGCCGACGGACAGGTCCACGATGCCGTCCGGGTGTGCGGCCGCCGTCTTCTTGTACGGCTCCAGGCGGTCCCAGGGGAAGACGGGCAGGCGCGAAGAGACTGCGCTCACGGGTTGGCTCACTTCCTCGTACGTACGGGGTGACGCGCGGGGCGGGCGTGTCGCGGAGACCCGCCGGGCAAACGCGTCGGTCCCGTACAGCGGGCGAGGCCGTACGGGACCGAGGGCGGTTCGATCAGCCGTTCTGCGGCGGCAGAGCGGCGATGAAGGGGTGGTCGCGCTCGATCAGGCCGAGCTTGGAGGCACCACCGGGCGAACCGAGCTCGTCGAAGAACTCGACGTTCGCCTTGTAGTAGTCCTTCCACTCCTCCGGGGTGTCGTCCTCGTAGAAGATGGCCTCGACCGGGCAGACCGGCTCACAGGCACCACAGTCGACGCATTCGTCCGGGTGGATGTACAAGGACCGAGAGCCCTCGTAGATGCAGTCGACGGGGCACTCCTCGATGCATGCCTTGTCCTTGACGTCGACACAAGGCTGCGCGATGACGTAGGTCACGCTGTCGTTCCTCCTCGATAGGGCTGGTCTGCGCGGGAGCGCGGCGTCGTCGATGCCCGCCCCTAGTATCTCCGTTCTTGGGGACGATCCGAACAGGAGGGGCGGAGAAGCTGTGGAATTCACCGCGGGAGGGCGCCTTGAGGTGCGAATCACCCACGCTGACGTGGGAAAACGCGTCTCAGTCCGGTACGTGACGGACTCGGCCGCACCCGGCGCGAAGTTCACCGACGCGGTCGGCGTTCTCACATCGTGGGACACCGGTGTGCTGCTGATCACACGACGGACCGGTGAGAGCGTCCGGATCGCGGAATCCGCCCTGGTCGCGGGCAAGGTCGTGCCCGCCGCCCCGGCCCGCCGGCGCGGCCCCGCCGCCTCCTTCGAGGAGCTGGCCCGGGTGACCGCGCGCGCCTGGGAGCCGGTGGAGAGCGAACCGCTCGGCGGGTGGACGCTGCGGGCGTCGGCCGGCTTCACCCGGCGCGCCAACTCGGTCCTGCCGCTCGGCGATCCCGGCCTCCCGCTCGACGAGGCGCTCACCCGGGTGCGGGCCTGGTACGCGGCCCGCGATCTGCCGGCCTTCGTGCAGGCGGCGACCGGCGCCGAGGGCACCCAGGAGCTTCTCTGCGCGGAGCTGGAGCGGCGCGGCTGGCGCCGGGAGGTCTCGGCGGAGGTGCGGACCGGAGGTCTCGCGGCGGTCGGCGACCTGGACGCGGACGTCTCCGAGGTCCGCCTGTCCGGCTCGGTGGACGAGCCGTGGCTCCGGCGCTACCAGCGCTCGGGCGAGCCGGGACCGCACGTGCTGAAGGTGCTGGGAAGCGGCCCGCGGGTGTGGTTCGCCTCGATAGCGGGCACGGAAGACATACCGGCGGCGATCGGGCGCTGTGTGGTCGACGGCCGCTGGGCCGGCTTCATGGCGGTGGAGGTCGACCCCGCGTACCGGCGCCGTGGCCTGGCCACGGCGGTCATGACGGCACTCGCGCGACGGGCGCTCGACGAGGGCGCCTCGGCGGCCTGGCTCCAGGTGGAGACGGACAACGACGGCGCCAGGGCGCTGTACGAGGCGATGGGCTTCGCGGTCCACCACCACTACCACCACTACCGGCACCACGGATCGGCGGAGGCGTGACCGACTGGCGGCAGGAGTTCGCGGAGGAGGCCCGGGCACGGCGGCCGGACCTCGCCCGGCTCTGCCTGCTCGTCGGCGCGGTCGCGGACCCGGCGGTGACACGGCACGACCTGGACGCGGCGGAGATCGAACTGGACCGGCTGGCCGGACTCCTGCCGTACGGCGTCCGCGGCGCCGACGCCTGGCGTACGGCACTCGGGGAGCTGCTCGGCCGCCGCGAGGGCTTCCAGGGCGTCCCGGCGGACTACCAGCGGCTGGAGTCCTCGCTGCTGCACGAGGTCCTGCGGCGGCGCCGGGGCCTGCCGATCCTGCTGTCGGTGGTCTGGATGGAGGTCGCCCGCCGGGCCGGTGCGCCGGTCTACGGCCTCGGTCTGCCCGGTCACTTCGTGATCGGCTTCGGCGACCCCGCGGAGCAGGTCCTCGCGGACCCGTTCGCCGGCGGCCGGGCGATGACGAGCGCCGACGCCGAGCTGGTGGTGGCGGGCGCGACGGGCGAACACCTCGACCCCACGATGCTGCGGCCCACCAACCCGCTGGAGATCGTCCTGCGCGTCCTGAACAACATCCGCGCGTGGGCGGCGCCCCGGCCGGAACGCTCGGCGACGGCGCTGTGGGCGGTGGAGCTGTCCCTGCTGCTGCCCTCCCACCCGGCCCGCCTGCGCTACGAGCGCGCCGAGCTGCTGGTGCAGCGCGGCGAGTTCCTGACGGGCGCGACCGAGATGGAGGCGTACGCCTCGGTGGTGGCCGCGGTGGAGCCGAGCGCGGCGGCCACGATCCGCCACCGCGCGGCGGCGGCCCGGGCACTCCTGAACTGACCCGCGCACTCCTGGACCGACGGCCTCCCCGCCCCTGAGGTCACGGCGGGCCGGGCCGGCCGGCGCGGGCTCAGTCCTCGCCGTCCGCCCGGAAAGCCCCGCCGTCGGCCCCGCCGTCCTCGGCCTCGGCCTCGTCCTCGTCGGGCTGCCAGGGCGGGATCGTCCAGCGCAGGACCGTCCCGCCGGCACGAGGTTCGAGCGTCGCCGGGTACACCTGCCCGTGGGCCCGCTCCCCCCGGTGCCGCATGGCGTGGTCGCCCTGGTTCCAGCCGATGCCCAGAACGGCGATGCCGTCCAGGTCGATGAGCCCCTGCAGGAGGGGATGGGGCCAGGCGGCGCGCTGCAGCAGATGGAAGTGGTTGTGCGGTTCGACCGACCACACGAGACCCTTGCCGGGCCCTTCCGCCAGCCAGGTCGCGAGGCGGGCCTCGCGCCCCCGCGCCTCGGCCAGGGGCAGGTCGAGCCAGCCGCGCGGGCCGTCGCCCCAGAACGTCTGCGGGATCCGTTCACCGCCCAGGACGGCGTGCGCCTCGTCCTCGTACCGGCCCCAGTAGGTGAGGTCGGCCAGCCCGTCGACGGACTCGCCGCCGATGCCGACGAACGAGTCCAGAACCACGGCGTCCGCGATAACCATCCCGCACCGGTCGACGGGGAGGTCCCCGAGCGCCACCGGCGCGGGGGCGCGCTCCCCGGGCCACGGCAGGCCGAGATCCACCTCCAGGACGGAGATCGTCGGCTCGTCGTCGAAGGGCGACGGGGAGGTCAGGGCCCGGACGGGCAGCGGCCGGTCGGACGCCGCGGGCACGACGATCGCCTCGCCGTGCTCCGAGCCGGATTCGCCCTCGTCCGGGCCCGTGAGATGGCCGCCGGTCGGGGGCAGTTCACCGGCGCGCTCGGCGAGGGGCCGGCCCACCCGGGACCACCCGTCGATCCAGCCGGCCATTCCCAGCACGAGCAGGCCCGAGGGGGCGGTCACCTCGCCGAGCGCGGTGAAGCTCCCGGCGGCCACGGAGTCTTCGATCATGTGCCGCATTGAACCCCACGCCTCCGACACTCCTCGCGGGAGCCCGTCGAGCGCGCGCTCAGAGAACCCTGAGGTCCCGCTCCACCGAGGCGACGAAGCCCACCATCTCCCGGTGGTGGTCGGCGAGGGCCGGGTCCGGGCGGTGCACGGTGTGACGCCGGTAGCGGTGGAAGGCGATGATCAGCGCCGCGTGGACGATCTCCAGCGGCAGCAGCGCGAGATCCTCCGCCGAGAGCGCCGCCGTCTCCTGGTAGCCGTCGAGCAGGGCCCGCAGCCGCTCCGGGTCCAGGGCGCCGTCCACCCGGGCCAGCCCGACGGCCGCCATCCCGAGGTCGAGCAGCGGATCGTCGAGGGACACGGTCTCCCAGTCCAGGAAGGCGAGCCGGTCGCCCCGCACGAGGACGTTGTCGTCGAAGAGGTCGCCGTGCACGATCACCGGCACCCGCTCCCGGCCCGCCACGCCGGCGCGCACCCGCGCCAGCCGGCCGGCCGTCCACGCGGCGAACTCCCGGTCCGCGAAAGCGGGGATCAGCGCCTCGTCCTCCGGCGTGAGCCGCCGCGTGCCCACCGGCAGGTCCGCCAGCCCCGGCACCCCGGCCGGCAGGGTGTGCAGCCGCGCCAGTACGCGGCCGGCCTCGGGCAGCAGGGCGAGCGGCAGCGGCCGGTGGACCTCGCCCTCGATCCACTCCTTGAGGAGCACGGGCCGCTCACCGGGGAAGGCGACGAGGGACCCGTCGGTGGTCGGCACGACCGTGCAGGTGGGCACGCCGAGCCGCCACAGGGCCCGGGTACGGACGGCGAGTCGACCGGCGCTCAGGGCGTCGTGGTCGTCCAGGACGGTGAGGACGAACTCGTCCGAGGCGGTGGAGAGCCGGAAGCTGGAGTTGGCCGCCCCACCCGCGAGCGGTACGAGCCGCAGCGGCTCGATGCCGTAGGCCCGGGCCACCGCGGGCACGTCGATCTGGTCCACTGCGGTGTACGTCGCCACGCTGTTCGTTCCCCTCGGGTCCCGGCCGCCTCCACGGGCGCCGCTCGTGCCGGCGGCTGTGCAGCGCGCGGCGCCCCAGTGTGCGGGCCGTCGGCCGCACCCGTCCAGGCGATTGCGGGAGGCCGGGAACCCTCCTGAACAGGAACGCCGTCTATACGATGCCGTACAGACAGCGGGCCGGCCCGGCCCCGCGACGGCCGCGGGGATGCCGGCCGAGCCGAGGGGAGACACGGATCATGGGCGCGACCCGCACGCCGCGCGGCAGGTGGATCGAGGAGGGGCTGCGGGCCCTCGCCGCGGGCGGTCCCGAGGCCGTCCGGATCGAACCGCTGGCGCAGTCCCTCGGGGTCACCAAGGGCGGCTTCTACGGCTACTTCGCGAACCGGGACGCCCTGCTCGGCGAGATGCTCGACACCTGGGAGCGCGCCGTCACCGAGGCGGTGATCGAGCAGGTCGAGAGCGGCGGGGGCGACGGCCGGGCCAAGCTGGAGCGGCTGTTCACGATCGTCGCCACGTCCGGCGACGAGCCGATGCGGGGCATCGCGATCGACCTCGCGATCCGCGACTGGGCGCGGCGCGACGCGGCGGTCGCGGAGCGGCTGCGGCGCGCCGACAACCGGCGCATGGAGTACCTGCGCACCCAGTTCCGCACGTTCTGCCCGGACGAGGCCGATGTCGAGGTGCGCTGCATGCTCACGTTCTCGGTGCGCCTCGGCAGCCGGCTCATCGCCGCCGAGCACGGCGACCACAGCCGCGAGGACGTGATGGCGCTGACCCGCGAGTGGCTGCTGCGCTGACGCCACGGGGCGCGAGGGGGGTGGGCGGGGTGGGTGGGTGGGTGAGGTGGGTGGGCGAGACCGGGCCGAGACGGCAGGGGCCGGGACAGCAAGGCCGAGGCTGCGGGGTCGAGGCGGGGGCGGGACGGGTGCGGCGGCCAACTCCCCCCGTGTGCCGGTCGCGTTGTCGCCCTACCAGCCCCTACCGAGCGTAACGTGACCCACGCCACTGTGTGACCGGTTCCCCACACAGAGCGAAAGGCGCGCAATGGATACACCTCACGGCCCGGGCAGCTTCGTCGCCCACACCGGCACCGACGTCTACGGCCCCGGCAAGGTCATCGGCTCCGACGGCACCCACCGGCGGGTGCGCTTCGTGCACTTCGTCGCGACAGTCCACGTCGGCAACCTGCGAGCCGCCTCACCTGGGGAGACCCGCGAGATCCAGGAGTGGCTGCGGGCGAAGAGGCAGCGCTACGGAGGCGACTGGTGACGGCGCCGCCGACTCGGCGCGGGGGTACGCGGACCCGGACCGCGCCCCGGGGTCCGCGCCGGGCCGTCCGCTCCCCGCGTGCGCCCTTCTCGCGCCCCCCCACGGAAGGCGTCCGTCACATGAAGTGACCGTCCAGCTACCGGAGTTGCTGTACGGTGAGCGCAAAGCGGCCCCCGAGCCGGTTGCCGCCGGCGCCGAGGGCCTTCACTTCGAGTGCTCTAGGAGGCACCCGGAATGCTTCGCCATGCTATCCCTCCGGCGGCGCGCTTCAGTCAGATCCCGAACGAGATCCTGCGCCATCCGCACCTCAACGCGGACGCCGTCCGCCTCCTGGCCTGGCAGCTCTCCCTGCCCGACGGCGTCGACGAGCCGCTGTCGCGAACAGCCGGACGGGCGGGTCTCGGAAAGCTCGCCTTCCTGCGCGCCAAAGGGCAGTTGAAGGCGGCGGGTTACGTCCACGAGTGGCGCGAGCAGGTCGAGCGGGGGCGCTGGCGCACCCGGCAACTCGTCTCCAACGTGCCGCTGAGCCCGGCGGAGGCGGCACTCGTCCGCTCCCCGGAGGCCGGGACGGTCCGGCCTGGCGAAGCGACACCGGCGGACTCCGCGACCGACGGAACTCCGACGGACCACACCCCCGGCTCCACCCCCGGCCTCCCGCTCCCCGCCGATCCACCCCTGACGAACTCCACACCCGCGCCTGCGGGAACCGTTCCCCCGACGCCCGCCCCTCCGGGGGGTGTTCCTCCGGGGGTTGTTCCTCCGGAGGCTGTGCCTCCGACGGCCGCTCCTCCGGGGGTTGTTCCTCCGACGGCCGATCTCCCGGCCGCCGGTGGGCCGATGGTCCGGTCCGTCGGCCGTCATCCGAGAAAGACCTCCGGAGGAAACACCTCCCACCCTCCCGCGCCTCCCGAGGCGCGGCGGGCCGTCGAGGACCTGACCTCCCTGGACCCCCGACTGCGGATGGCACCCCGCGCGATGTTCCCGGAACTGGCCGGCCTTGCCGCCCGCTGGCTGGCGGCGGGTCACTCGGCCGAGTCGCTGCGCAGCGCCGTCGCCCGCTCCCTGCCCGCACGGGGCGAACTGGTGCACCACCCCGGGGGCCTGCTGCGGTACATCCTCCGCGAGGTTCCACCACCATCCGGCCCGGCCACGCCTCCGCCGCCCGTCGTCGCGACGATGCGGGAGTGCACGGGGGCCCGGCACGTCCAGCCGATGCTTTTCCGCCCACTGGCCGACGAGGAGCTGTGCGGCCCCTGCCGCACGGAACACCCCGCGCCCCCCGCCCGCTCCCTCGGCGCCACCCTGGCCAGAACGGCCCTGCGCACCGCCACGGGGACGTGACCCGGGGGCGGGTCGGGAGGGGCGACGGGGTGCGATGGGGCTCGACGGGGCGCGGCGGGGTGCGAGCAGGGGCTCATGGGACCGGGCGACAGCGGGAGCGACGGGCAGGGCCGACGGTCGGACGGGCGGCAACGGGTCGACGCACGGACGGCAAGGGCCCGACGGTCGGACGGGCGACAGCAGGGCAAGGCACGGACGGGAAGGGCCGACGAGGGGCGAGGCGGCAATCGCGGAACACGGCCCTGCGGGCGGGGCCTGGGGTCTTGGGCTCGGGGCTCTTGTTTGTTTCTGGTGGTTGGCCGCCCTCTCTCCGAGTGTGGCGGATTACGGCGCCGCTTCAAGGGCGCTCCTTCGTCGCGTCGGCTTCGCCGATTTCGCTTCGCTCCACCCTTGACCCGTCGCCTCCACCCGCCTTTTCACACTCGGAGGGCGGCCCGGGGGGATGGGCCCAGGCGGGGGCCGGCGGGGCGCGCAGCACCGTCGGCGGCCTCGGCCTTTGGGGTGGCTCCCCGCACCCATTGAATGGGGCAGTCGGGCTCGGCTTAGCGGGTGCTGCTCGTCTCGCGGCTGGGATTCATGCCCCGCTGGTCATTCCCGGTGGTGGGTGAAGCCGAATTCGAGAGCCCATGGAGAGTCGACGCCTCAAGCGGACCTCCTCCACCCGGCCCGATCCATCCCGACCATGCGGAGTCATCCCGAATGACGCTACGGCGTACATTACTTGCGGTAACCCGGACGGGATAAGGGACTTCACGGGCATATCGGACTCTCGGCGGGCTTAATGTACGCCGTAGCGTCATTGAGCAGCCGATCCCAGACCGGCGATGGGATGGGTGGGGCGGATGGGACCCGTGCGACCGCCGCCCCACGCGCCCCGCGCCCCCTGGCCCCCGGCCCCCGGCCCCCGGCCCCCGGCCCGAACTGGCGATGGCGGCTGCGGATTCGGCTGCACCCCCACCGGACATTGACCAGCGGGGCATGAATCCCAGCCGAGACACGACGGATTGCCGCTAAGCGCCGCCGCGTCACCCCATTCAATGGGTGCGGGAAGCCACCCCGAAAGCCGACGGACGCCGACGGCGCCCGGGCCCCACCGGGCCCCGGAGCGGATGCCCCTCCCCGGGCCGCCCTCCGAGTGTGAAAAGGCAGCCGGGGCCGGGCGGTCAAGGGTGGCCGAAGGCCATCGCGCAGCGACGCGACGAGGAACGAGGAGCGCCCTTGAGGGCACGGACCCGGCTGCCACACTCGGAGAGAGGGCGGCCAACCACCAGAAGCCGACAAGAGCCCCAGCCCCAAGAACCAGGCCCCCCACCCCAAGACCCCCACCCAAGCCAGGGCCTTGGCCCGACCCCGAGTCAGGGCCTTGGCCCCACCCAAGCCGGCCCGACCCCAAGCCAGGGCCTCGGGCCCACCCCCACCCTCGGGCTCAGCCCTGGCCGTTGAGGTCGATGACCTTCGTGCGCTCCGCCGGGGTCTTGCCGAGCAGGGCCTCGCGCATCGCGAAGGCCACGTCGTCGGCGGAAACCTGGTGCTTCTTGCCGTCGCCCTTGGTGATCATGATCCCGTCGAAGACGCCGTCGAGGAGGCCCTCGATCGCCTGCTTGTCGTAGACCTCCACCAGGCGGCCGTCGACCGCCTTCATGGAGAGGATCTTCGGCAGGGACTTCGCCGGGCCGAACTTGATCTCCTTCGAGCCCGCCTTGATCGTGACCAGGCCGGACATCGCGGGCTCGGCGAACTCCTTCATGGCCCGGTCCAGCTCGGCCTTGGTGATCGTGGGCTCACGGCTGACGACCGGCAGCTCGACGACGGACGCCTTGCCCGTCTCGACCTGGGCGCGGTACGCGTCCCGGACGGAGACCACCGAGCGGGCCACGTCCAGGCCCTTGCCCGGCTTGCCCTCCACGGCGGTGACCTTGCCCGGCGAGAAGACGATCGTGCCGTCGGTCGCCGAGCCGGACGACCCGGCCACGTCGGCGAGCGCGGCGGCCAGCTTCTCCTGGTCGACCGGGAGCTTCGGTTCGGCGACGCGCTCGCCGCCGAACAGGGAGCCGATCACGGAGACGGGGTTGTAGTCGCTGCCCGCCGCACCGCGGACGGTCTCCTGGCTGTCGAGGGAGAGTCCCGCCTTGTCCGGCGCGAGCTCGACCTCCTTGCCGCCGACGTTGAGCCTCAGCGGGGCGTGGGCCCGCTTGCCGAGGGCGGAGTCCAGCCGGTTGACGGCCTCCTCCTTCGTGCCGCCGCCGATGTCGACGCCGAGGACCGTGGTGCCCTTGGGCACCTCGGAGTGGTTCAGCAGCAGGCCGGCGCCGTACGCGACGCCGAGGAGGCCGAAGACGCCGGCACCCGCGAGGACCAGCTTGGAGCGGCCCTTCTTCGCCGGGGCCGCCGGGGCGGCGGGCCGGGGCGCGGGGCGGGGGGTCGCCGGGGCGGCGGGGCCGCGGTCGGGGGCGCTCCGCTCGGGGGGCCGGGGTGCGCGTTCCGGGCCCGCGGGGACGACGGGGATGCCGCTGGTGAGCGTGTCGCCGGAGATGTGGGCGGCGCCGTCGCCCGGTGCGACGGGGCCGGGGCTCTGCGGCGTCAGGATCGCGGTGTCGTCGGACATGCGGGGGGCGCCGCCGAACGGGTCCCCGGCGAAGGGGTCACCCGCGACGGGGTTGCCGGCCAGCGGGTTGCCGGCCACGGGACCGCCCATGGGGGCGCCGGCCAGCGGGTTGCCGGCGACCGGGCCGGTAGGTGCGCCGCCGATGGGGCTGCCGCCGGTGACGGGGCCGCCGGTCGGGCCGGCCGGCGGCTTCGGGCCGCGCGGGGAGAAGGGGTCGCCGTCGGGGCCGTAGGCGCTCTCGTCCTTCGGCGTGCTGAGGAACATCGGCGTGCCCGCCGCGGGGGTGGCCGAGATGGAGGGTCCGGCGACCCTGGGGATCGAACCGGTCGCGGGGCCGGCGAAGCCGGATCCGTGGGCCTGGGAGCCGCCCTGGGACGGCGTCCCGCCCTGGACCGGGGGTGCCGGCCGGGTGGGGGGCGTCGCCGGTCCGGCGCCCGCGGGGGCCGCGGGGGCCTGCGGGGCGGCGCCGGGGGCCGGGGCCGACGGCTTGCGCGGGGCGAACCAGTCGCTCGTCTTCTCCTCCGCCTTGGGAGGCTCCGGCGCCGGCTCCGGCTCCGGTGCGGCCTGCGGCTCCGCCGCCGGCTCGGCGGCGGGAGCGGGCGCGGCGGAGGCGCCGGAGTCACCCACCGGCTTGCGGACCACGACCGGCGGGATGGGCCGCGAACCCGGGATGTTGATCCGGATCCGGGTCGTCAGCGTGGTCTCGGTCTTGGGCTCCTCCGGCTGCGGCGGCTTGGGCGCGGCGGGGGCGGCGTCCTCGGGCGCGTCCTGCGTCGGGTGGAGCGACGGATACTGACGGGATCCGTACGGCGGTGTACCCGAGGGGTAGGCGGCTCCACCGCGCCCCTGGGCGCCGGAGGACGAAGTGTCAGTCTCTCGACCAGTTTCACGACTCAAAGCAGGATCTCCCGGTTGGCTCCACCGCCCGCTCTTGCTGGTGCTCGTGTACCGGGCGGCTCGGCGGCGCGCACCACCATACTGGCCGCCGCCGACTTGTACCCGACCGCCGGTGGCTCTGCGACGGGCATTCCGGCCGAAGTCCGGGCAGTGAGCGGCTCAAGTCGGCCTGCTCACGGGGCCGGAGGCGCCAGCCGGGGCAGGGTGGCGCAGATCACAGCGATCGCCATGCCTCCGAGCAGGTAGATCATTTCCGCGACTCCACCACCGAATGCGCCGTCCCCTTCCGCCCGTCCGAAGCTGAGCAGCACGATCGCGACGAGCCAGCCCGCTCCCGCGGCGACGACGCCGAGTTGCGTGCCGGTGGCGCGCAGGCCGCCGTAGAACACCCCCGCGGTGGCGAGCAGCGCGAGGATCAATCCACCGGGGAACCAGGCGCTTTGGACGAACGAGCCCGCCGTTCCGACCAGCGCCCCGAGGACGAAGAGGAGTACGTACCAGGCGGCGCGGGCGTTCAGCCGCGGGCCGGACGAGGGGGCGGGGCGGCTCTCGGGCCGGGCGCCGGGGCTGTTTTCGGGGCGGGGGCTCACGGCGTCACCACGCCGGCGAAGAGGTCGTCCTCGCGCTCGCCGCGGGGTGCGCCGGGCTCGCCGTGGACCAACTGGTAGTACTCCGTGGTGAAGATCGGCTGCCCGAGGTCGTTGGAGAGGGCGAAGTAGGGCCCGTCCACGGCGATCTGCGTGGCGTGCGCCCTCATCGCGGCGGTCTTGCGCGCCGTCGCGTCCGCCCCGCCGTCGATCGCGGTGGTGATCAGGGAGTCGTCGACCACGCCCGGGACGTCGTCGATGTCCGCGATGCCCGGGAAGTCGGGTGCCGCGGCGCGCAGCCGGGCGAAGCCGGCCTCGGCGACCGGTCGCGGGACGCGGTTCCAGTAGATCTTGTCGATCCGGTGGGCGGGGCCGAGCTCGGGGCGGTAGCCCGGGTCCGCGGCCAGCTCGGCGGCCCGCGTGGCGACGCGGTGGGCCTGGATGTGGTCGGGGTGGCCGTAGCCGCCGTCGGGGTCGTAGGTGACGAGGACCTGGGGGCGGGTCTCCCGGATCACCGCGACGAGGTGGGGTGCGGCGTCGTCGACGGCGGTGTTCCAGAAGGCGCCCTCGCGGCGGTTCTGGTCGGCGCCCATCATCCCGGAGTCGCGGAAGCGGCCCCGGCCGCCGAGGAAGCGGTGGTCGGTGACGCCGAGCTCCTTCATCGCGGCGGCGAGTTCGGCGACGCGGTGGTCTCCGAGCCGGTCCTCCCGGTCGGGTGCGAGATGGGCGAGTTCGGCCGGAATGACCTCGCCCTCCTCGCCGAGGGTGCAGGTCACGAGGGTGACCTGGGCGCCCTCCGCCGCGTACCGGGCCATGGTCGCGCCGTTGTTGATCGACTCGTCGTCGGGGTGCGCGTGCACCAGGAGGAGACGACGGGCTGGGCGGTCCGCCGCGGGGAGATCGGTCATGGCCCCACCCTACGAGGCGGGGCCGCGGTCGGTTCGCGAGGTCAGAACTTGAGTCCGCCGATCATGCCCGCCACGTTCGTGGTGAGCGTGCTGATCGACGGGGCGATGGACGAGCTCGCCAGGTAAAAGCCCAGGAGCGCGCAGACCGCCGCATGTCCAGCCTTCAGCCCGGATTTCCGGATCAGCAGGAAGACGACGATCGCCAGCAGCACCACCGCCGAAATCGAGAGTGCCACGGCGGTTCACCTCCACACTTCTTCGGTCGGATATTCGGACGGTCAGTTCGGCGAGCATGTGCAGGTGTCCCTTACCCACCTAGCGCTACGGATCATAACTATGTGTGGCTCCGCATCGATGGTGTACGGGGGCACAGGGGGGCGCACAGCGCTAGGTTCGGCGGCATGACCTCCAGGCAACAGCGGTCGGTACCGCTCTCGTTCCCTCGCCAGTACGCCCGGACTCAGCGCTTCACCCTGGGCGTTCCCCGTTCCTTCACGGTCTCTCCGGACGGTGGGCGGGTGGTGTTCCTGCGCTCGGCTTCCGGCACGGACCTCTCACACGCCCTGTGGGTCCTGGACCTGGACGGGCCCGCCGGTGAGACGCGGGAGCGGCTCGCGGCCGACCCGGAGACCCTGCTGGCGGGCGCCGCGGAGGAGTTGTCCGCCGAGGAGCGGGCGCGGCGCGAACGCAGCCGGGAGGGCTCGGGCGGGATCGTGGGCTACGCGACGGACGGGGCCGTGGAGTTGGCGGCCTTCGCGCTGTCGGGCCGGCTGTTCGCCGCGGAGCTCCGGGCCGGGACCGCGCGCGAACTGCGGGCGCCGGGGCCGGTGATCGACCCGCGGCCGTCCCCGGACGGGCGGCACATCGCGTATGTGGCGGGTGGGGCGCTGCGGGTGACGGGCGTGGACGGGGAGGGCGACCGGGCGCTCGCGGAGCCCGAGGACGGGGACACGACGTACGGGCTTGCGGAGTTCGTGGCGGCCGAGGAGATGGGGCGCAGCCGGGGTTTCTGGTGGTCGCCGGAGTCGGACCGGCTGCTGGTGGCGCGGGCGGACGACCGGCCGGTGCGGCGGTGGTGGATCGCGGATCCGGCGCACCCGGACCGGGAGCCGCAGGGGGTGGCGTATCCGGCCGCGGGGACGCCGAACGCGGACGTGCGGCTGTACGTGGTGGACCTGGCCGGCGGGCGCACGGAGGTCGGGTGGGACCGGGAGCGGTATCCCTACCTGGCCCGGGTGCACTGGTCGGCGGACGGGGCGCCGCTGCTGCTCGTCCAGGCTCGTGACCAGCGCGTCCAGTTGCATCTGGCGGTCGATCCGGCGACGGGGGCGACCCGGACCGTGCACGTGGACGAGGACCCGGAGTGGCTGGAGCTGCTGCCGGGGGTTCCGGCGTGGGCCCCCGACGGGCGGCTCGTGCGGATCGCGGACGAGGGCGGGGCACGGGTGCTCGCGGTCGGTGACCGGGCGCTGACGGGAGCGCGGCTGCACGTCCGGGCCGTCCTCGACGTGGCGGCGGGCGACATCCTGGTGTCGGCGTCGGCCGGCGAGGCCGCGGTGGAGCCGGAGACCGGCGAGATCCACGTGTACCGGGTCGGCGAGCGGGGTGTGGAACGCGTGTCGGAGGGAATCGGAATTCACTCGGCCGTGCGCTGCGGGGAGGTGACGGTGCTGTCCTCGGCCCGCCCGGACGCGCCGGGGAGCGTCACGCGGGTGCTGCGGGCGGGCGAGCAGGTGGCCGTGGTCGCCTCGTACGCGCAGGCGCCGGCGCTGTCGGCCCGGGTGCGTCTGGTGGAGGGGGGCGCACGGCGGATTCCGTGCGCCGTCCTGCTCCCCTCGGGGTACCGGGAAGGTGACGGACTTCTGCCCGTGCTGATGGACCCCTACGGCGGACCTCACGGTCAGCGTGTGGTCGCCGCACACAATCCGCATCTGACGTCCCAGTGGTTCGCCGACCAGGGCTTCGCGGTGATCGTCGCCGACGGGCGCGGGACGCCGGGCCGGTCGCCGGCCTGGGAGAAGGCGATCCTCCGTGACCTGACGCCGACGCTGGACGACCAGGTCGAGGCCCTGCACGCGCTGGCGCGGGAGTTCCCGCTCGATCTGGACCGGGTGGCGATCCGCGGCTGGTCGTACGGCGGCTACCTCGCCGCGCTCGGCGTCCTGCGGCGCCCGGACGTCTTCCACACGGCGGTGGCGGGGGCTCCGGTGACGGACTTCCGGCTCTACGACACCCACTACACGGAGCGCTATCTGGGGACGCCGCAGGACGATCCCGGGGTGTACGCGGCGAACTCCCTGGTCACCGACGACGGTCTGTCGGCTCCGCGGGGCCCGGCCCGGCCGCTGATGATCGTCCACGGCCTCGCCGACGACAACGTGGTGGTGGCGCACAGTCTGAGGCTGTCCTCCGCGCTGCTCGCCGCGGGGCGGCCCCACGAGGTGCTGCCGCTGACGGGCGTGACCCACATGACGCCGCAGGAGCAGGTGGCGGAGAACCTGCTCCTGCTCCAGGTCGACTTCCTGCGGCGGTCGCTGGGGCTCGCCGCGGCGTCACCAGCCGGGGGGCCTCGGTGACGGCGGGGCCGGGGGCAGGGCGGGCAGGCCCTGCGGGGCGGCCGCGACGCGGCGCTCGCCCGGTCCCGCCAGCGCGATGACCACGGTGGCGCCGGCCAGCAGGTCGAACAGGGCCGACGCGAGGACGAGCTGCTCGACCGGCGCCATGTCGGGGAGCCGCACGAACAGGTCGTGGCGGAAGGCCGTGGCGAGGCCCGTCAGGCCCCAGCCGCCCATGAGCGCCCCGGCGACCATGCCGAACGGCCGGGAGTAGGGCGGCCGGACGACCGCGGCGGCCGCCGCGGTCAGCAGCAGCAGGACGAGGACGAGGAGCAGCCAGCCCGGCGGGGGTGCGAGCGTCGCCGCGACGACGGACCGGCCCCCGATGTACCGGTCGACGATGACCTCGGACGGGAAGGCGCGCAGCAGGCGGACCTCCCAGAGCACCTGGAGGAGGCCGCCGGTCAGCAGCAGGACGCCCGCGGTGACGGCGGGGCCGCGGCGGGGGCGGGCCGGGACGGGTTCGTACACGGAGCGGACCGGCCGGCGGCCGAGGGCGGCGGTGGCCAGGAGCGCGGCGGCCAGTCCGAGCACGAGGAGCGTGGTCACCAGGGCGGTGGCGCCCGAGGTCGCCCACAGTCCCGGGAGCCGTACGCCGAGAGTCACCACGCCGGCGGCGGCGAGGGCGGACGCGGCGGCCGGGGAGCGCAGGGCGGCGACGGTGGTGACGGCGTAGACGAGGAGCAGGACGGGGTCGAGTCCGAAGGTGGCGAAGCGCTCCCGGGCCGCGGGGCGGTGGTCGCCGGCCCAGTACCAGAGGAGGTCGGCGGCCGACCCGTCGGCGAGGACGAGGTCGCGCAGGATCCAGCCGGCGGTGACGAGTGCGAGCGCGCCGGCGAGGGCGGCCCCGGTGAGTCGAGCTGCTCCCGTGACGGTCACGAGGCCGATCCTCACGGTCACCAAGAAGCGAAACAAGGGATTCCGCCCCAACTCCCCACGAGTTCGGCAAGTCGGGACGCCGGGGTCGGGAGGGCCTCACGGGCGAGGGACGCGGGGCCCTCGCGGCGGCGGCACCGTGACGGAGGGGGCCGGTCCGCGGGGAGGGCGGCGGGGGCGGCCGGCCGGGACGACATGGCGCGTCCCGGCCGGCCTACGGCACCCGCACGGCCGTACGCTGTCGAGCCTGCCGCGTTCGCATATCGGAGTGAAGTCGCCCGAGTTGCCTGCGCGTTAACGCGGCCGGCGGTTTCCCCGGGTTGCGTCCGCGGCTGCGGCGGCCGCTGTCACTTCTCGTCGGCCTCCCCCGGGACGACGTGCTTCTCCTCCGCGAAGTGGCAGGCCGAGTCGTGCTTCGCCGGGCTCTCCGTGAGCCGGAAGACCGCGGGGACGGCGAGTTCGGGGACCTCCAGGGTGCAGCGTTCCTGGGCCTTCCAGCAGCGGGTGCGGAAGCGGCAGCCGGAGGGGACGTTGGCCGGGGAGGGGACGTCACCGCTGAGGATGATGCGTTCGCGGTGGGCGCGGGCCTCGGGGTCCGGCACGGGGACGGCGGACAGCAGTGCCTGGGTGTAGGGGTGGGTCGGGTGGTCGTAGATCGCGGCGTCGGTGCCGATCTCGACGATCCGGCCGAGGTACATGACGCCGACCCGGTCCGAGATGTGCCGCACGATCGACAGGTCGTGGGCGATGAAGACGTAGGAGAGGGAGAACTCCGCCTGGAGCCGGTCGAGGAGGTTCACGACCTGCGCCTGGACCGAGACGTCCAGGGCCGAGACCGGTTCGTCGGCGACGATGACCTCCGGCTGGAGCGCGAGGCCGCGGGCGATGCCGATGCGCTGGCGCTGGCCGCCGGAGAACTGGTGCGGGTAGCGGTTGATGTACTCGGGGTTCAGGCCGACCACGTCGAGGAGGTCCTGGACCTTCTGCCGGCGCGAGCCCTTCGGCGCGACCTCGGGATGGATCTCGTAGGGCTCGCCGATGATGTCGCCGACGGTCATCCGCGGGTTCAGCGAGGTGTACGGGTCCTGGAACACCATCTGGATGTTCCGGCGGACCGCGCGCAGGCCCTTGGCGGACATCTTGGTGATGTCCTCGCCCTTGTACGAGATGGTGCCGGAGGTCGGGCGCTCCAGGTTCACCAGCATCTTCGCGACGGTCGACTTGCCGCAGCCGGACTCGCCGACGATGCCGAGGGTCTCCCCCGCCGCGAGGTCGAAGGAGACCCCGTCGACGGCCTTCACCGCGCCGACCTGCTTCTTGATCAGGATGCCCTGGGTCAGCGGGTAGTGCTTGTACAGGTCCCGGACCTCGAGAATCGCCTCAGGCATGCAGGCACTCCTTCCAGAAGTGGCAGGCGCTGGTGCGCGGCACCGGGGACTCGGTCACGTCGTACAGCGGCGGCACGTCGGTGCGGCAGACGTCCTGCGCCATCGGGCAGCGCGGGTTGAAGGCGCAGCCGGGCGGGATGGCGAGGAGGTTGGGCGGCAGGCCCTTGATCGCGTAGAGCTCCTGGCCCTTCTGGTCCAGGCGCGGGATCGAGTCGAGCAGGCCGCGGGTGTACGGGTGGGCGGGCGCCTTGTAGATCTCGTGGACGGGGGCCGCCTCGACGATCCGCCCGGCGTACATCACGGCGATCTTGTCGGCCACGTCGGCGACGACGCCGAGGTCGTGGGTGATGAGGATGAGCCCCATGTGGAGCTCCCGCTGGAGTTCGGCGAGCAGGTCCATCACCTGGGCCTGCACGGTGACGTCCAGGGCGGTGGTCGGCTCGTCGGCGATGATCAGCTCGGGTTCGAGGGCGAGCGCCATGGCGATCATGATGCGCTGGCGCATGCCGCCGGAGAACTGGTGCGGGTACTGGCCGACGCGTTCCTTGGCGGCCGGGATGCGGACCCGGTCCATCAGCTCGACGGCCTTGGTGCGGGAGTCCTTCCGCGACATCCCGCGGTGCACCTGGAACATCTCGCCGAGCTGGTCGCCGACGCTGATCACCGGGTTCAGGGAGGACAGCGCGTCCTGGAAGATCATCGCCATCTTCGCGCCGCGGATCTTGCGCCGCTCGTCCTCCTTGAGTTTGAGGAGGTCCTGGCCCTTGAAGAGGATCTCGCCGCCGGAGATCTTCCCGGGGGGCATGTCGAGGATGCCCATGACGGCCTGCGCGGTGACGGACTTCCCGGAGCCGGATTCGCCGAGCACGGCGAGCGTCTCGCCCGCGTCCACCGAGTAGTCGACGCCGTTGACCGCCTTGGCCACCCCCTCACGGGTGTGGAACTCCACGTGCAGGTCGCGCACTTCGAGCAGCATGGGCGTCTACCTCAGCTTCGGGTCGAGGGCGTCGCGCACCGCGTCGCCGAGCATGATGAACGCGAGCACGGTGACGGCGAGCGCGCCGGCCGGCCAGAGCAGCATGTGCGGGGCGACGCGGATGTACTGCGAGGCCGCGGAGATCTCGATGCCCCACGAGACGGTCGGCGGCTTCAGGCCGACGCCCAGGTACGACAGGGTCGCCTCGAGCGCGATGTACGTGCCCAGTGCGATCGTCGCCACGACGATCACCGGGGCGACCGCGTTGGGGGTGATGTGGCGCAGCAGCATCCGGGAGTTGGACGCGCCGAGCGCCCGGGCCGCCTGCACGTAGTCGTTCTGTTTGACGGTGATCACCGAGCCGCGGGCGATGCGCGAGATCTGGGGCCAGCCCAGCAGGACCATGAAGCCGATGACGGGCCAGATGGTGTTGCTGGTGACGACCGACAGCAGGACGAGTCCGCCGAGGACGACGGGGATGGCGAAGAACACGTCGGTGATCCGCGACAGGAAGCCGTCCCAGCCTCCGCCGAAGAAGCCGGCCAGACCGCCGAGGAGGGAGCCGAGCAGGGCGACACCGAGGGTGGCGAGGACGCCGACCGAGACGGAGGTCCGGGCGCCGTACACGGTGCGGGTGTACACGTCGCAGCCCTGGCCGTTGAAGCCGAACGGGTGGCCGGGCTGGGAGCCCTCCTGCGCCTTGGCCAGGTCGCAGTCGAGGGGGTCCCCGGAGGTGATCAGCTGGGGCCAGATCGAGATGATCACCAGGAAGAGGATCACCAGCGAGGAGATGATGAAGACCGGGTTGCGCCGCAGGTCGTACCAGGCGTCGGTCCACAGGGAGCGCGGCTTGTTCTCCGGCCCGGTGCCTCGGGGGCCGCCCGGAGTCTTCTCCAGCGTCTCGCCCTCTTCCATGGCGAGATCGGTGCCGCCGCCCGCACCGGTGTGGTCGATGGCACGTCCGTCGTCGAACGGCGCGTGCGGCTCAGGCTGCTCAGGCATAGCGGATCCTCGGGTCAAGGACGGCGTACAGGAGGTCGACGAGCAGGTTGGCGACCAGGAACACCAGCACCAGGACGGTCACGAAGCCGACGACGGTCTGCGTGTTCTGGCGGATGATGCCCTGGTAGAGCTGGTAGCCGACGCCGTGGATGTTGAAGATCCGTTCGGTGACGATGGCGCCGCCCATCAGGGCGCCGATGTCGGTGCCGATGAAGGTGATGACCGGGATCAGCGAGTTGCGCAGCAGGTGGCGGGTGGTGACCCGGCGGCGCGGCAGTCCCTTGGCGACGGCGGTGCGGACGTAGTCGGCCTTCTTGTTCTCGGCGATGGAGGTCCGGGTCAGCCGGGTGACGTAGGCCAGGGAGACGGACGCGAGGACGAGGCCGGGCACGATGAGCTCGCTGAACGGCGCGTCGGGTGAGACGGCCGGCTTGATCCAGCCCCATTTGACGCCGAGGAGCAGCTGGAGCAGGAGGCCGGTGACGAAGGTCGGGATGGAGATCACGACCAGGGTCAGCACGAGGACGCTGGTGTCGACGGGGCTGCCGCGTCGCAGGCCCGTGATGACGCCGAGGGTGATGCCGATGACGATCTCGAAGAAGATCGCGACGATGGTGAGGCGGATGGTCACCGGGAACGAGCTGGCCATCAGCTCGGTGACCGGCTGGCCGTTGAAGGCCGTGCCGAAGTCGCCGGTGAAGACGTTGCCCATGTAGGTGAGGTATTGCTGCCAGACGGGCTTGTCGAGGCCGAACTCCTTCTCCAGCTGGGCGGCGGTCGCCGGGTCGCACGCGCGGTCCCCGCACAGGCCGGCGATGGGGTCGCCCATCACGTTCACCATCAGGAAGATCAGCAGGGTGGCACCGAAGAAGACCGGGATCATCTGCAGCAGACGTCGGATCACATAACGACCCATGAGGGGCTCCGGGGGGTGGGGAAGGCGTACGGCCCGGCGCGGGAGGGAACGCCGGGCCGTGCGCAGCCGACCTGCGTCAGTTGACCTTGATCTCGTTGTAGACGGGCACGCTGAAGGGGTTCAGGGCCACGTTCGAGATCCGCTCCGAGTAGCCGGCGCTGCCGTTCTGGTACCACAGCGGGATGGCGCCCATGTCGTTGCGGAGCACCTCCTCGGCCTGCTGGAAGAGGCCGACGGCCTTCGCGGTGTCCGTCTCGGCGTTGGCCTGGTTGACGAGCTTGTCGAAGTCCGGGTTGGTCCACTTGCCGTCGTTGGACGAGGCGTTGGTGTAGTACACCGGCTGCAGGAAGTTCTGGATGAGCGGGTAGTCCATCTGCCATCCGGCACGGAAGGGACCGTTCAGCTTCTGCGTGGTGACCTGGTTGCGGTAGTCGGCGAAGGTGCCGATCGGGTTGCCGACACAGGCCCTGTTGTTGCCCAGCGCGTTGTTGATGGAGTTGCAGACGGCGTCCACCCACTCCTTGTGGGAGCCGGTGTCGGCGTTGTACGAGATCTTCATCGTGCCGCCGGGGATGCCGCCGCCCTCGGCGACCAGCTGCTTCGCCTGGGCCGCGTCGTACTTGCAGAAGTCGCCGCAGATGTCCTTGAAGCCGCCGTCCGCGCCGAGGACCGGGGAGGTCCAGTCGACGGCGGGCGTGCGGGTCTTCTGGAAGATGGTGTCGGTGATCTGCTGGCGGTTGATCGCCATCGACAGGCCCTGGCGGAGCTTCTCCTGGCCCGGCTTGTTCCAGGCCGGGTCGTAGAACGGGAAGGCCAGGGTCTGGATGATGCCGGCCGGGGTGTTGATGTAGCGGTCGCCCAGGTCCGTCGACACGTTCTTGAGCTGCGAGGCCGGGACGTCGTCGACGAGGTCGAGGTTCCCGGCGGTCAGGTCGGTGTAGGCGGTGTTGTTGTCGGTGTAGACCTTGAGGGTCACGCCGCCGTTCTGCGCCTTGTCGTCACCCGGGTAGCCGTCCCACTTCTTCAGGCTCATCTGCGAGCCCTTGGTGTACGAGTCGATGGTGTACGGGCCGTTGCCGATCGGCTTGGAGAGCCAGGCGGCGTGGTCGGTGAAGAACACGGAGGGCAGCGGGGCGAACGCGTTGTAGCCGAGGGTCTCGGGCCAGGTCGAGAACTTCTGGTTGAGCTTCACCGTGAAGGTCTGACCGTTCACGATCTTGAGGCCGGACATGCTCGTGGCGCTCGGCTCGCCCTGCTCGGGGTGGACCTTCTCGTAGCCCTCGATCTGGCCGAAGAAGAAGGAGTTCTTCTGGTTGTTCCTCAGCAGGGCGCCGTAGTTCCAGGCATCGACGAAGGACTTGGCGGTGACCGCCTCGCCGTTGGAGAAGGTCCAGCCGCTCTTGACGGTGATGGTGAAGTTCGTCGAGTCGGTGGTCTCGATCTTCTCGGCGAGCATGTTCAGCGCCTCGCCGGTCTTCGGGTCGTACTTCTTGAGTCCCCGGAAGATCATGTCGAGGACCTTGCCGCCCTGGACCTCGTTCGTGTTCGCCGGCTCCAGCGGATTCTGCGGATCGGTCCAGGAGGCGCTCACGACGCCGTCGGCTCCACCGCCTCCGCTGTCGCTCCCGCCTCCGCACGCGGTCGTCGCCAGGGCGACGGCCGCGGCCAGTGCGGTCCACTTGGCGTGCGTGGCTCCGCGCATGATGGTGCCTCCCGAGTGTCCTTGGTCTCCACTGAGAGACCCAATATCACCCGATACCAGGCTCGATGCACCTTATTGACACCCATACGGACAAACGCGCCGAGGGCGCCCGAACCGAAACGGTTCGAGCGCCCTCGTCACAGGAGCCGGGAGGATCACACCGCGTGGACGACGTCCTTCTCCTCGGCGAAGTGGCACGCCGACTCGTGCGCGGCCGGGGTGTCCTGACCGACGAACACCTCGGGGATCGCCAGCAGCGGCTGCTCCGTGGAGCACTTGTCCTGCGCCTTCCAGCACCGGGTGCGGAAGCGGCAGCCCGACGGCGGGTTGGCCGGCGAGGGGACGTCACCGGTGAGGATGATCCGCTCGCGGTTGGCGCGGGCCTCCGGGTCCGGAACCGGGACCGCCGACAGCAGCGCCTGGGTGTAGGGGTGCGTCGGGTGGTCGTAGATCTGCGTGTCGGTACCGATCTCGGCCATCTTGCCGAGGTACATCACGCCGACCCGGTCGGAGATGTGGCGGACGATCGACAGGTCGTGGGCGATGAAGACGTAGGAGAGGTTGAACTCGTCCTGCAGCTTCTCCATCAGGTTGATGACCTGCGCCTGGACGGACACGTCCAGGGCCGAGACCGGCTCGTCGCAGATGATGATCTCCGGGTTGAGCGCGAGGCCGCGGGCGATGCCGATGCGCTGGCGCTGGCCGCCGGAGAACTGGTGCGGGTAGCGGTTGATGTACTCGGGGTTCAGACCGACCACATCGAGCAGCTCCTGCACCTTGCGGCGCCGGTCGCCCTTCGGGGCCACCTCGGGGTGGATGTCGAAGGGCTCGCCGATGATGTCACCCACGGTCATCCGCGGGTTCAGCGAGGTGTACGGGTCCTGGAACACCATCTGGATGTTCCGGCGGACGGCCTTCAGCGCGCGCCCGGACAGCCGGGTGATGTCCTGGCCCTTGTAGAAGACCTCGCCGGCGGTGGCCCGCTCCAGGTTCATCAGGAGCTTGGCGACCGTGGACTTGCCACAGCCGGACTCGCCGACGATGCCGAGAGTCTCGCCCTGGTAGAGGTCGAAGGAGACCCCGTCCACGGCCTTGACCGCGCCGACCTGCTTCTTGAAGAGGATGCCCTGGGTCAGCGGGAAGTGCTTGACCAGGTTCCGCACCTGCAGGATCGGCTCGCCACGCTGGACGGGGGCCTCGATGGCGGCTACGGCCTCCGCCTCGCTCGCGGCGTCGACCGTGTGCACGTCGGTGACGTTCGGAGTCGCGTCCGCGGCGTCGTCCTTCTTGCTGAGCTCAGCCATGGATCGTCTCCTTCCAGAAGTGGCAGGCGCTGCCGCGGCCCGGCAGCTCGGTGCCGTCCTGCTCGGTGACCGGCGCGAGCGCCGGGATCTCCGTACGGCAGATGTCGTCGGCCTTGGGGCAGCGCGGGTTGAAGGCGCAGCCCGTGGGGACGCGGAGCAGGTTGGGCGGCAGGCCCTTGATCGCGTACAGCTCCTGGCCCTTCTGGTCCAGGCGCGGGATCGAGTCGAGCAGACCCCGGGTGTACGGGTGGGCGGGGCGCTTGTACAGCTCGTGGACCGGAGCGGTCTCGACGATGCGGCCCGCGTACATGACCGCGATCTTGTCCGCGACGTCGGCGACGACGCCGAGGTCGTGGGTGATCAGGATCAGGCCCATGTTGTATTCCTGCTGGAGCTCCGCGAGGAGGTCCATGACCTGGGCCTGCACCGTCACGTCGAGCGCCGTGGTGGGCTCGTCCGCGATGATCAGGTCCGGCTCCAGGGCCAGCGCCATGGCGATCATGATGCGCTGGCGCATACCGCCGGAGAACTGGTGGGGGTAGTCGGAGACCCGCGCCTTGGCGGCGGGGATCTTGACCTTGTCCATCAGCTCGACGGCCTTGGCCGTGGCCTCCTTCTTGGAGAGGCCGTGGTGCACGCGGAACATCTCGCCGAGCTGGTAGCCGACGGTGAGGACCGGGTTCAGGGAGGACAGCGCGTCCTGGAAGATCATCGCGATCTTCCGGCCGCGGATCTTCCGGCGCTCCTCGTAGGACATCTTGAGCATGTCCTCGCCGCGGAACAGGATCTCGCCCTGCGGGATCTTGCCGGGCGGCATGTCGAGGATGCCCATGATGGCCTGCGCGGTGACGGACTTGCCGGAGCCGGACTCGCCGAGCACGGCGAGGGTCTCGCCCGCGTTCACCGAGTAGTTGACGCCGTTGACCGCCTTGGCCACACCGTCGCGGGTGTGGAACTCGACGTGCAGGTCACGTACTTCGAGCAGGGGGCCCGTGAAGTCGTCGCCGTCGCGCGGCGCGGGGACGGCCGCGGTCTTGCCGGTGTTGTCGATGGTCGTCATTACGCCCTCCTCAGCGCAGCTTGGGGTCGAGGGCGTTGCGGACGGCTTCGCCGAGCATGATGAACGCCAGAACGGTGATGCTCAGCATGATCGACGGGTACAGCAGGATGTGCTGCGACGTACGGATCGACTGAACACCGGCGGAGACGTCGCCACCCCAGGACACGATGCCCGAGGAGAGACCGAGACCCAGGTACGACAGGGTCGCCTCGGCCGAGATGTAGCCACCGAGCGCGATGGTCGCGACGACGATCACCGGGGCCATGGCGTTCGGCAGGATGTGCCGGAACAGGATGCGGGTCGTGCCGGCGCCCAGCGCCTTGGCCGCGTGGACGTAGTCCGCCTGCTTGACCGTGATCACGGCACCGCGCATGACGCGGGTGATCTGCGTCCAGCCGAGGAACGCCAGGGCGAAGACGACGACCCAGATCGTGCGGTCGGTGAAGGACTGCAGGACGACCATCGCGCCGAGCAGGAACGGGATGCCGAAGAAGATGTCGGTGAGCCGCGACAGGATCGCGTCCGTGATGCCGCCGAAGTAGCCGGCGACCATGCCCATGATGCCGCCGACGATCGTGACGATCAGGGTGACGGCGATACCGACGATGACCGAGGCACGGGTGCCGTAGATCAGGCGGGCGTACACGGAGCGGCCCTGGATGTCGTAGCCGAGCCAGCCCTCGGAGCCGATCTTGCTCAGCTCCGGCTTGCCGACGTAGTGGTGCACGAGGTCACCGGCGGTCGGCGAGGCACTGGTGAACCAGCCCGGGAAGGCGGTGAGGACCAGCAGGAAGAAGATCATCACCGACGAGACGATGAAGTACGGGTTGCGACGCAGGTCGCGCCACGCGTCACCCCAGAGGCTGCGCGCCTTCTCCTGCTTGTCCGCCGGGGCCGGCGCCGTCACCGGGGGGGTGGTGACGGCGTCCACGGCAGCAGCGGTCTCTGCGGTCTTGGTCACGTCAGGCATAACGGATCCTCGGGTCCAGGACCGCGTACAGCAGGTCGATGAGCAGGCTGGTGACGAGGTAGACGAGCACCAGGATGGTGACGAGGCCGACGATCGTGGTGCCCTCGCGGCGCGAGATCGACTCGTAGATGACGCCGCCGATGCCCTTGATGTTGAAGATGCCCTCGGTGACGACCGCGCCGCCCATCAGGGCACCGATGTCGGTGCCGAGGAAGGTGATGACCGGGATCATCGAGTTGCGCATCAGGTGGACGCCGATGACGCGGCGCTTCGGCAGACCCTTGGCGATGGCCGTGCGCATGTAGTCGGCGCGCAGGTTCTCCGCCATGGACGTACGGGTGAGCCGGGCGACGTACGCCAGGGAGAGACCGCCGAGCACGATGGCCGGTGCGATCAGCTCGCCCCACTGCGGTTCCACGCCGACGTTCGGCTTGATCCAGTCGAGCTGGAAGGCGAAGACCATCTTGATGAGGAAGCCGAGCACGAAGACGGGGATCGAGATGATCAGCAGCGTGAAGATCAGGATCACGTTGTCGGCCAGACGGCCGGCCTTCAGGCCGGCGATGACGCCCAGGCCGATGCCGAAGGTGAGCTCGAAGGCGAAGGCCAGTGCAGCGAGCTGCAGGGTGATGGGGAACGCGTCACCCAGCACTTCGGTGACCGGGCGACCGTTGCGGATCTGGTTGCCGAAGTCGAAGTGCAGGATGATGTTGGTCATGTAGTCCCAGTACTGCTTGAGCAGCGGCTGGTCGAGTCCGAGCTCGTGCTTGATCTTCGCGAGGGTCGCCGGGTCCACGCCCTTGTCGCCGAAGAGACCCGCCACGGGGTCGCCGGGCAGGCTGTAGACCATGAGGAAGATCAGCAGGGTTGTCCCGATGAAGACCGGGATCATCTGGAGCAGTCGTCGTGCGACATAGCGCCCCATCATGCCTCCGTTGAGATGTGACAGCCGCAGCCGGACGGGCCCTTCCTCGGCAACCGCGCCCCAGTGGGTGCGCGAATGTCATGGAAGGGCCCCCCGGCCACTGCGTAAGGCACCGGGCGGGGCTGACGCTCCGTCAGCCCCGCGTCGGCGTGCGGACTACGCTTGGGTGGTTACTTCTTGACCTCGACGCCGGTCAGGATCGGGTCGCCGTCCTGGCCGTACTGAACGCCGGAGACCTTCTCCGAGTAGCCCGCGTTGACCTTGTAGTACCAGAGCGGGATGGACGGCATGTAGTTGACCAGGTCCTTCTCGATGACCTGGAACTGCTTGACCGACTCGTCGAGCGTCGGCGCGGAGTCGGCGGCCGCGATCTTCGCGTCCAGCTCCTTGTTGCCGAAGCCACCCTGGTTGCCCGCAGCCGTGGTGCGGAACAGGTCGCTGATGAAGTTGGCGTTGACGGGGTAGTCGAGCACCCAGCCGGACCGGTAGATGGCCTTGACCTGCTTGCTCTTACGAGCGGTCAGGTCGGCCTGGAAGTCCGGCTTGCTGTCGCCGACGCACTTGACGCCGGTCGCCTGCGTGATGCTGTTGCAGACCGCGTCGACCCACTCCTTGTGACCGCCATCCGCGTTGAACTGGATGGAGATCTCGTTGTTCGGGACACCGCCGCCGGCCTGGATGAGCTCCTTGGCCTTCGCGGGGTCGAACTTGGTGACGTCGCCCGCGGCGTTCTCCTGGAAGCCCAGGACGCCCTTGGCGACCCAGCCGGTCGCCGGCTCACGCGTACCCTGCAGCACCGTCTTGGTGATGGTGGCACGGTCGATCGCCATCGACAGACCCTGGATGACCTTCGGGTCGACCTTCTTCGGCTTCGACCACTTGTCGGCGTAGAAGGCGATGGCCAGCGTCTGGATCGCCGAGTACGGCTGGTCCACGGCACGGTCGCCGAGGTCGGCGCGGTAGACCGGGAGGTCCTTCGGGCCGATCTGACGCAGGACGTCGACGTTGCCGGACTTCAGGTCCTCGTACGCGGCCTCGAGGGTGGTGTAGTTCTTGAAGACCACACCGCCGTTCTTCGCCTTGTTCGGGCCCTGGTAGTCGTCGTAACGGACGATCTTGATCTGCTTCTTGTGGTCCCACGACTCGAACTTGTAGGGACCGTTGCCGACCGGCTTCTGACCGGCGCCCTTGGTGTCCTTGTAGAAGGAGTCCGGGAGCGGCGCGAAGACGATGTACGCGAGCTTGTGACCGAAGTACGGGACGACGTTCTTCAGCTCGATGGTGAAGGTGCTGTCGTCGACGATCTTCAGACCCTCGAGCTTGTCGGCGGTGGGCTTGGCGCCCTCCGCCTCCGGGTGCACGGCGTCGAAGCCCTTGATGTCCGCGAACCAGGAAGACAGACCCTGGGCGTTGTTGATGTTGGCGTTCCAGTTCCACGCGTCCACGTAGGACTTCGAGGTCACCGGGGTGCCGTCGTGGAACTTCCAGCCCTTCTTGAGCTTGACGGTCCACGTCTTCGAGTCAGTGGTGGTGACCGACTCGGCGTTGATCATCTCAAG
Organism: Streptomyces sp. JL2001; assembly: GCF_050917515.1. NCBI lineage: Bacteria > Bacillati > Actinomycetota > Actinomycetes > Kitasatosporales > Streptomycetaceae > Streptomyces > Streptomyces sp. JL2001. The sequence continues at coordinate 2,875,403 of NZ_CP169421.1, forward strand.
CGAGCCGTCGGCCTTGTAGTCGACCAGGGTCGAGAACAGACCGGCCATGACCGCGGAGCCGTTGGACTCCATCGTGTCACCGGTGTACAGGGGCTTCTCAGGCTCACCGAGCTCGATCGAGAAGATCCCGTTCGGGTCAACAGCGCCCTTGGCGTCGCTGCCGCCGTCGCTCTTACCCCCGCCACAGGCGGTCGCTGCCAGGGCGACGACGATCGCGCCCACTACCCACTTGGCGCTCTTGGCACCGCGCATGGGTTCCTCCTCATGAGTCCACTTGTCACTACAAGAGGGGCACTTCGAGTTCTGCCGACACCCCTGACGGCGTTGGACTCAAGTGCCCCGAGTGTGCTCGTGAGTCGGCACTCCCCACAGTGCGTGACCCATTGACCCGAGCTCAATGGAGCCAACTATTAAGTACGTCCGGGCTGTAAACCACACTTAAGTGGTCTCGTTTTGACAACATCACCAGGGCCCTGAAGACCGAAATCCGGACAAAGCGATCACAGACAGACACCCCCGAAACGGACCGTTAACACACGTTCCGGAGAGCGACGACCGATATCCGGACAGGGTGCCCACCTAATGGAGTTGACGAAAGGCCCGGACCCCCACAGTGTCTGCGGGGGTCCGGGCCTTCGTCTGATGCTGTGTCAGCCGGGCGCGGTGAAGGTCACAGGCCGGCCGGGAACGTGCCTCAGCCGTTCTTGGCGCGCGAGGCGGTGCGGCCACGCGCGTTCTGGTCCAGGACGACCTTGCGGATACGCACGGCCTCCGGGGTGACCTCGACGCACTCGTCGTCGCGGCAGAACTCCAGGGACTGCTCCAGGGAGAGCTTCCGCGGCGGCACGATCGCCTCGAAGGAGTCGGCCGAGGAGGAGCGCATGTTGGTGAGCTTCTTCTCCTTGGTGATGTTCACGTCCATGTCGTCGGAGCGGGAGTTCTCGCCGACGATCATGCCCTCGTACACCTCGGTGCCGGGGTCGGTGAACAGGACGCCGCGCTCCTGGAGGTTGGTCATGGCGAACGCGGTGACCGCGCCGGCGCGGTCGGCGACCAGGGAGCCGTTGTTGCGGGTCTGCAGGGTGCCGAACCAGGGCTCGTGGCCCTCGTGGATCGAGTGGGCGATGCCCGTGCCGCGGGTGTTGGTCAGGAACTCCGTACGGAAGCCGATCAGGCCACGGGACGGAACGACGAACTCCATGCGGACCCAGCCGGAGCCGTGGTTCGACATGTTGTCCATGCGGCCCTTGCGGACACCCATGAGCTGCGTGACCGCGCCCATGTGCTCCTCGGGCACGTCGACCGTGAGGCGCTCGACCGGCTCGTGGACCTTGCCGTCGACCTCCTTGGTGACGACCTGCGGCTTGCCGATGGTCAGCTCGAAGCCCTCGCGGCGCATCTGCTCGACCAGGATGGCGAGCGCGAGCTCACCGCGGCCCTGGACCTCCCAGGCGTCGGGACGCTCGGTGTCGAGGACGCGGAGCGAGACGTTGCCGATGAGCTCGCGGTCCAGACGGTCCTTGACCTGGCGGGCGGTGACCTTGCGCTGCTTGACCGCGGCCTTGGCGTCCGCGCCCTTGCCCGTGCCACCGCGGCCGACGAGCGGCGAGGTGTTGGTGCCGATGGTCATGGAGATCGCGGGCTGGTCGACCGTGATCAGCGGCAGCGCGATCGGGTTCTCCGGGTCGGCCAGCGTCTCGCCGATCATGATGTCGGGGATACCGGCGACGGCGCAGATGTCACCGGGGCCGGCGACCTCGGCCGGCTTGCGGGTGAGCGCCTCGGTCATCATCAGCTCGGTGATGCGGACGTTGGAGATCGTGCCGTCCCGCTTGATCCACGCGACCGTCTGGCCCTTGCGGAGCTCGCCCTGCTCGACGCGGAGGAGCGCGATACGGCCGAGGAAGTTGTCGGCGTCGAGGTTGGTGACGTGGGCCTGGAGCGGCGCCTCCTCCTCGTACGTCGGGGCCGGGACGTGCTCCAGGATCGTGGAGAAGAACGGCTCCAGGTTCTCGCTGTCGGCCGGGACGGTGCCGTCCTCCGGCTTGGTCAGCGAGGCGATGCCGTCACGGCCGCAGGCGTAGACGATCGGGAACTCGATCTGGTCCTCGTCGGCGTCCAGGTCGAGGAAGAGGTCGTAGGTCTCGTTGACGACCTCGTCGATCCGGGAGTCCGGACGGTCCGTCTTGTTGATGCAGAGGATGACGGGCATCCGGGCCTGAAGCGCCTTGCGCAGCACGAACCGGGTCTGCGGCAGCGGACCCTCGGAGGCGTCGACCAGCAGGACGACCGCGTCCACCATCGACAGACCGCGCTCGACCTCGCCACCGAAGTCGGCGTGGCCGGGGGTGTCGATGATGTTGATCGTGATCGGGGCCCCGCCGTCCTTGGGGTGGTACTTCACCGCCGTGTTCTTGGCGAGGATCGTGATGCCCTTCTCACGCTCCAGGTCGTTCGAGTCCATCATGCGGTCGTCGAGGTGCTGGTGGGCGGCGAAGGCACCGGCCTGCTTGAGCATGGCGTCGACGATGGTCGTCTTGCCATGGTCGACGTGGGCGACGATGGCGACGTTACGGATGTCGTGGCGCGTGGGCATGGGTGCTTGCGCTTCTCTCGGATCGTGGGATGCGGCGTCAGTTCCTCTTACGCCCGCCGGGCGGACGCGCCACGGCTGCCTCCCATGGTACGGGGCTGCCGCGCAAGGGGCTTCCCCGCCCGGATTCGAGAGGGTCTACTCAGAGGTTTCGGGGTCGCCTCTGCGAGGGTGGCACGGGGTACTCAGGTGGTGCGGGATTGCACTGGGGTGCCGAACATGGGCCGGGTCAAGGGGGCCGGACGTGATCCTGCCCGCCGGGATCACCGGCGGGCAAGGAACTTGAGCGTGATCTGAGGTTGTGACCAGCCCTTTCGGGGCTTTCGGTCATTTGTTGGTGTTGCGTTCCGCGCCGTTGGCGGACGCGGGCTTCTTCCACCCGATGTCCTGGTAGCGCGGGGCCGCGAAGCCCCAGGCGCCGGCGTTCAGGAGCTCGGGCCGGGCGGCGACCAGCTGGGGGCGCTGATAGAGGGGAATCGATCCTGCGGCGGCCCAGATCCGGGCGTCGGCCTGGCGAACCAGCTCGCGGGCCTCCTCCTCGTCCAGCGTGGCGACCGCCTGATCGAACAACTGATCGATCCGGTCGGTGCCGACCCGCGCGTAGTTCTGTTCGACCAGCAGGGAGCCGTCCGAGGCGGGCTCGGGCTTGGCGAAGATCGGCCGGGCGTCGGTCGCCGGGAAGGCCGAGGCAGGCCAGGAGTAGAGCGCCAGGTCGTAGTCGCCGGAGGCCACGTGGTCCTTGAAGAAGCTCTCGTCGGCGACCTTGGTGACCGTGGTGCGGATGCCCACCGCGTCGAGCATCCGGACGATCTTGTCGCCGACCGCCCGCAGGGACTCCGAACCCGGACCCGACGGCAGGACGAAGCGGAGGTCGAGCGCCTTGCCGTCCTTGCCGAGCGACTGGGAGGCCGCCGCGGGCACGGCCGGGGCGGCGGTGCCGAGCGGGGCGTAGGCGCCGGCGACCCCGTTGTCCGGGCGGCCCGCGGTCTGGCCCTTGGCCTCCGTGCCGGGGGCCGTGCCCGTGTCGAGGGCCTCGGCCTGGCGGAGCACGGCGACGCTCTGGAGCGCCGCGGCGGGCGCCGGGGCGAGGACGCTGGTGCCGCTCTCCGGGCCGCCCACGCCGCGCGCGGACTCGCCGGCCTTGCCGTCGGCGGGCACGGTGGCGGAGCCGCCGGGCTTGTCGTCGCCCACGATGTAGAGGCCCTCGTTGGAGGCCACGTCGGCCTGCCACTGCGAGGAGCCGGGCTTCGCGGCCTCGGGCTTCCCCGCGCCGCCCTCGGCGGCCTTCTTCTCGGCGGGCTTCTTCTCGGGGGTCTTCTCCACCGACTCGCTGCCGGCCTTCGTCCCGGCGGGCTTCTTGTTGGCGCCGCCCGGCACCCAGCCGGCGTCCGAGAGCAGCGCCCGGGCCTCCTTGGTGTCCTGGTCGCCGAGCGCGTCACTGCTGTCCGCGTACGCCGCCTGCCCGGCGAGGGCCAGGTGGCTGCCCGGCGGCCTGGCGGGCAGGCCGAGCGGCTTGAGGACGGCCTCGGCCAGCTCCTGCCGGTTCAGGGCGCGGGCCACCGCACGCCGCACCCGCTCGTCGGCGAGCGGCCCGGACTCGCCGTTCAGCGAGAGCTGGGTGTACGCCGGCTCCAGGGACTTGCGCACCACGAACTTGCCCAGCGCGCTCTGCTCGCTCGCGTACTGCGCGATGGCCTGCTGGTTCTTCTCGCGGGCGGCCCGGACGACCTGCGCCTGCGCCTCGTCGGTGCCGTGGGCCAGCGCCCAGGACCTGAGCGCCGCGGCGGGGGTGATCCCGGCGCCCGGACCATGGGTGAGCGCCTGCCCGCCGTTCGCGCCGGAGCGGGCGTCGCGGGCCGCCAGGGCGATACGGTCGGCGGCGGCCCGGTCGATCTCGGCCAGGTCGAGACTGCCGGCGGACAGCGCCGCGACCCGCTCGGTCCGGGGCACGGCCTTCAGCCGGAGCGTGTCGAGCTTGGCGGGCTGCCCCCACCAGCGGGCGCTGCGGACGAGCGTGACCTCGCCGCTCTTGCGGTCGATCCCCTTGAGTTCGAAGGGCCCCGCGGTCGCCTTCAGCGCGGTGCGCGCCCCGTCGTTGAAGCTGCTCGGGGAGCCCATCACCTCCTTCGGGTACAGCGGGGTGAAGAGGGACTGCCAGTCGGCGTACGGCTTGCCGAAGGTGACCCGCACCTCCAGGTCGTCCTTGCCGCGCTCGATCCGCTCGATCCGCTCGTAGCCGGAGTTGCGGGCCGTCCAGTAGGCGGTGTCCCGGCCGCTCAGGGCGCGCCACTGCGCGACGAAGTCGGGGGCGCCGATCTCGCGCCCGTCGCTCCACACCGCCTGCTGGTTGAGCTTGTAGAGGACGACCTGCTTGGGCTCGGTCTCCACGACCTTCGCGGACTCCAGGTAGTCCGCGTTGCGCTGCGGGCGGCCCCGCGCGTCCAGCGTGTAGAGGGAGGGCAGCACCGCCCCCGCGATCCGGTTGGTGGCGCCGTCGGCGTCGGCCTGGAAGGCGTTGAGCGTCGTCGGCAGCGCGTCGACCGCCCAGCGCATGGTGCCGCCGTCGGCGACCTTGTCTCGGGCGGCGGGAGCGTTGTCCTGCGCGGCGGCCGCGGCCTGCTCGCCCTCGTCGTCGGAGCTGCAGCCGGCCAGGACGGACACGGCGAGCACCGCACTGGTGAGGGTGGCGACGGAGCGGAGCGTGCGGGAGCGGGGGCTCCTGGAGCATGTCCTCCCGCGAGGGGCGGCGACCTGGGACATGACTTGTACCCCTTCGTCCAGTTTTATTCCATTTGGAGATGATCACACCTATGACTCATCCACTGAAAGGGACGGACCGGACGCGCCCGCGCCGACACGGCGGCATGACCGGCAAACCCCACTCGTGCGGCCCAACCACCCGCCGAGCCGATCCGTGCACACGCCTTCCCAACGCGTGATGTGACGCGCGACACTCTCAGGCGCGTGTGTGCCACCCGCTATCGCGGAAGTGAGGGCCATCCATGTCCCTGCACGACGATCTGGCGGCCGTGAAGCGCTGCCTCGACGACCTGGTCCGCACGGTCGGACAACTGGAACGGCGCATCGACACGGAGCGGGACGGACCCCCCGGAAGCACGGCGGGGCGCGCCGCGGCCCGCCCCGGATGCGCCGAGGAGCTCGTCTCCATCCCCGACACCCCCTACCGCAGCGAGCTGTGGACGGACGTCGACGACGAGGGCCTCGGAGCGCGCGACCGGCACGCACCGTAGAGAGGGGACACCGTGGCCACCGGAACCGAACCGCCCGCCCTGGACGCGGGCCGGCAGCCCGCCACCGGCGTGCACTCCCCCACCCGCGCGGCGGTGGGCGCCCGCCATCTGCGCACCGACCGCTGGTGGCTGGCGCCGGCCGTCACCGCCGCCGGGCTGGTCGCCTTCGTCGTCTACTCGACCTGGCGGGCGTTCGCCGCCGCCGACTACTACGCCGCCCCCTACGTCTCGCCGTTCTACTCGCCCTGTCTGGCGGAGAACTGCGTGCCGATGAAGGGCGGGCCGAACTGGGAGATCCTCGGCAGCTGGTGGACCCTGTCCCCCGCCCTGATCATCCTGGTCTTCCCGCTCGGCTTCCGTCTCACCTGCTACTACTACCGGAAGGCGTACTACCGCAGCTTCTGGGCCTCCCCGCCGGCCTGCGCGGTGGCCGAGCCGCACCGCGCGTACACCGGCGAGACCCGCTTCCCGCTGATCCTGCAGAACGCCCACCGGTACTTCTTCTACGCGGCCCTGCCGGTCGCCGCGATCCTCACGTACGACACGGTGCTGACCTTCCGCGACGCCTCGTACGCCTGGGGCCACGCGGGCCTGGGAACGCTCGTGTTCCTCGCCAACACCGTGCTGATCTGGGCCTACACACTGTCCTGCCACTCCTGCCGGCACATCGTCGGCGGGCGGCTGCGGCACTTCTCCCGGCACCCGGTGCGCTACCGCCTGTGGACCTGGACGGGACGGCTGAACGCGCGGCACATGCAGCTCGCCTGGGCCTCGCTGATCAGCGTCGCCCTCTGCGACCTGTACGTCTACCTGCTCGCCACCGGCACCTTCGACGACCCGAGGATCTTCTGACATGGCACAGGTCGCACGGCAGGAGTGGGACGTGGTCGTGGTCGGCGCCGGTGGCGCCGGACTGCGCGCCGCGATCGAGGCGCGCGAGCGGGGCGCCCGTACCGCCGTCGTCTGCAAGTCCCTCTTCGGCAAGGCGCACACGGTCATGGCGGAGGGCGGTATCGCCGCCTCCATGGCCAACGCCAACCCCCACGACAACTGGCAGGTCCACTTCCGCGACACCATGCGGGGCGGCAAGTTCCTCAACCAGTGGCGGATGGCCGAGCTCCACGCCCGCGAGGCCCCCGAGCGGGTGTGGGAGCTGGAGACCTGGGGGGCGCTCTTCGACCGCACCCCGGACGGCCGGATCTCCCAGCGCAACTTCGGCGGCCACGAGTACCCCCGGCTCGCGCACGTCGGCGACCGGACGGGGCTGGAGCTGATCCGCACGCTCCAGCAGAAGGTGGTCGCCCTGCAGCAGCGGGACTTCGAGGAGACCGGGGACCACGAGTCCCGGCTGCGGATCCTCCAGGAGTGCACGGTCACCCGGGTCCTCAAGGACGACTCGGGCCGGGTCGCCGGGACCTTCTGCTACGAGCGCGAGACCGGACGCTTCTTCGTCCTGGAGGCGCCGTCGGTGGTCCTGGCCACCGGCGGGATCGGCAAGTCCTTCAAGGTCACCTCGAACTCGTGGGAGTACACCGGCGACGGGCACGCCCTGGCGCTGCTGGCGGGCGCTCCGCTGGTGAACATGGAGTTCGTCCAGTTCCATCCGACCGGGATGGTCTGGCCGCCGTCGGTGAAGGGCATCCTCGTCACCGAGTCGGTGCGCGGCGACGGGGGCGTGCTGCGCAACTCCGAGGGCCGGCGCTTCATGTTCGACTACGTCCCCGACGTCTTCAAGGAGAAGTACGCGCAGTCGGAGGAGGAGGGCGACCGCTGGTACGAGGACCCGGACGGCAACCGGCGCCCGCCCGAACTGCTGCCGCGCGACGAAGTGGCCCGGGCCATCAACTCCGAGGTGAAGGCGGGGCGCGGCTCCCCGCACGGCGGCGTGTACCTCGACGTGTCCACCCGGATGCCGGCGGAGGTGATCAGGCGCCGGCTCCCGTCGATGTACCACCAGTTCAAGGAACTGGCGGACGTGGACATCACCGCGGAGGCGATGGAGGTCGGGCCGACCTGCCACTACGTGATGGGCGGTGTCGCGGTCGACTCCGACTCGGCGGCCGCGGTCGGCGTGCCGGGGCTCTTCGCGGCCGGTGAGGTGGCCGGCGGGATGCACGGCTCCAACCGGCTGGGCGGCAACTCGCTGTCGGACCTGCTGGTCTTCGGCCGGCGGGCCGGGCTGCACGCCGCCGCGCACGCGGCGGAGACCGGACGCGCGGCCGTCTCGGAGGCAGAGGTCGCCGCGGCGGCCGCCGCGGCGCTGGCACCGTTCGGGGCGGCGGCCGGCGACGGGGGGCAGGGGCCCGCCGAGAACCCGTACGCCCTCCATCAGGAACTCCAGCAGACGATGAACGACCTGGTCGGCATCATCCGGCGGCAGGGCGAGATGGCCGAGGCCCTGGAACGCATCGCCGCGCTGCGGTCCCGGGCCCGGCGGGCCGGGGTCGAGGGACACCGGCAGTTCAACCCGGGCTGGCACCTGGCCCTGGACCTGCGGAACATGCTGCTGGTCAGCGAGTGCGTGGCCCGGGCGGCGCTGGAGCGCACGGAGAGCCGGGGCGGGCACACCCGGGAGGACTGCCCGTCGATGGAGCGGGAATGGCGCCCGGTGAACCTGCTGTGCCGCGCGGTGGACGACGACGGTTCCGGCGCGGCGGCGGTCGCGCTGGAACGGACCCGCACGGAGCCCGTCCGTCCGGACCTGCTCGCCCTCTTCGAGAAGGAGGAGCTGGTCAAGTACCTCGCCGAGGAGGAGCTCGACGCATGAGCAGCTATGACGCCAGGTTCCGGGTGTGGCGGGGCGACGTCGGCGGCGGGGAGCTGACCGACTACACGGTGGAGGTGAACGAGGGCGAGGTCGTGCTCGACATCATCCACCGGCTGCAGGCCACCCAGGCGCCGGATCTCGCCGTGCGCTGGAACTGCAAGGCGGGCAAGTGCGGTTCGTGCTCGGCCGAGATCAACGGCCGGCCGCGGCTGATGTGCATGACCCGGATGTCCGTCTTCGATCCGTCGGAGACCCTCACCGTGACTCCGCTGCGGGCCTTCCCCGTCGTCCGGGACCTGGTGACGGACGTGTCCTTCAACTACGCGAAGGCGCGGGAGGTCCCGGCCTTCGTCCCGCCCGAGGGCGTGGCACCGGGCGAGTACCGGATGCAGCAGAGGGACGTCGAGCGCTCGCAGGAGTTCCGCAAGTGCATCGAGTGCTTCCTGTGCCAGGACACCTGCCACGTGGTGCGCGATCACGAGGAGAACAAGACGGCGTTCGCCGGCCCCCGCTTCCTGATGCGGGTCGCGGAGCTGGACATGCACCCGCTGGACGCGGCGCGGGAGGCGGGCCTGGACCGCCGGCGGACCGCGCAGGACGAACACGGGCTGGGCTACTGCAACATCACCAAGTGCTGCACGGAGGTGTGCCCGGAGGGCATCAAAATCACCGACAACGCGCTGATCCCCCTGAAGGAGCGGGCCGTGGACCGGAAGTACGACCCGCTGGTGTGGCTGGGGAACAGGATCGGCCGGCGGAAGACCTGAGGGCTGTCCCGTGGCCGGGGCCCGGCACGGCCCCGGCCACGGACCGCCGCGCGGCGGCGAGGCGCACGGGCCGCCCCGGCGCGGGCGACGGCGGCGTCAGTGCCAGCCCGCGCGGTAGGCCGCCCAGTCGCCCTCCTCGGCCGCGAAGTCGACGTAGAGCGCCACGCCGAAGCGGGCGCGGTCGGCGTCCGTGCGCCCGAGGCCCAGCCGGGTGCCGCGCACGGCGGCCTCGACCGTCTCCGCGGACTCGTGGTGCCCGAGGTCGTCCTCGTGGAAGAAGGGCAGGCCCATCAGCAGGTCGGTGTCCTCGGGGGTGACCTCCAGGGCCAGGCTGGTCTGCTGGGCGACGTATCCGCCGTACATCCCCTCCAGCGGCATCCAGGTGTCGTACGACATCACGGCGATCTGGTCGACCCGCCGGGCGACCTGCCCGAAGAACTCCTGCGACCACCACTTCTCGCTGCCGCTCAGCGCGCCCAGCACCGAGTGCGCGGACGGCAGCGGATCGATCTGGTGCGCGGCCACCGAGAGCTGCGCCCCGCGGGGACCGGTCAGCGCGCCGAGGTCGTCCAGGAGCGAGAGGTAGTGCGCGTCGTCGGAGTGCAGCGGCTCCAGGTCGAAGTGCACCCCGTCGAAGCCGGTGTCCAGGATCTGCCGGGCGGAGCCCACCACGGCGCGGCGCGAGTCCGCGTCCTCCAGCCTCAGCCCGTCCGGGCCCTCGGTGGCCAGCACGTCGCCGAGCCAGGCCTGCACCCGGATGCCGGGCATCGTCCGGTGCACGTTCTCGATCAGCCACTTCGCCCGCGGGTAGCGGTCGGCGGGCAGCGTCCCGTCGTGCTCCAGCGGACCCGCGTGGACGTAGAGGTCCCGTATCCCGGTGCCCTTGATCCGGGCCGCGAAGGCCGCGAGGTCGGCGTCCTTCTTGCGGCCGTCGACCCAGGCGTGTCCCAGCCAGACGGCGTCCTTGCCCCGCGACTGCGTGCCCTCCCGCAGGTCGCCGGTGTAGTTCAGCCGCAGCGCGAGCGCGCCGGTCGCCGGCGGCAGGACCAGCAGGAGGACGAGGCCGAGCACGACCCAGCGCCCCCGCCGCCACCATCCGCGCAACCGGTCCCGCGTGCCCATCCGTGCCCCCATGTCCGCCCCCGTCCGATGCCGATCACCGCCCTCGGGGCGGCCATCGGGAAGGGACGCCGAACGGGACCGGACGGTTCCGGTCCGGGTGCGCCACCCGATACCGGGACATAATCTCCCCAATGTGACGCGAACAGCCGCCCGAGCCCTCCTCGCGGTGCTGGTGGCGGCGTGGTGGCTGGCCGTACCCGCCGCGCACGGCGCCCGCGCCGACGACCCCGTCGTGCTGTCCCGCGACGGGCAGATCACCGACACGGTCGACGCGCTGGGCGACCGGCGCGACGAGGTCGCCCGGGCCCTGGACCGGCTCTACGACAACCGGCGGCTCCAGCTCTTCGTCGTCTACGTGCGGGACTTCTCCGGACGCTCCCCCCAGGGCTGGTCCGACGCCACCGCCGACCGCAACGGCCTCGGCACGGACGACGTCCTCCTGGCGGTGGCCACCCATGACCGCCGGTACGGCTACTCCGCCGACCCCGGCTCCCCGGTCACCCAGACCCAGCTCGACGACGTGGCGCGGACCGCGATCGAGCCGGCACTGCGGCAGAACGACTGGGCCGGGGCGGCGATCGGCGCGGCGGACGGCTTCGACGCCGTACTCGGCGGCCGGCCGATCCCCACACCCGCCGTCACGCCCGGCCCCGCCGACCCGGGCGGCGCGGCGGACGACGGCACCTCGGCGACGGACCTGGTGCTCCCGGTCGTCCTGGTCGGCGGAGCGGGGGCCGTGGCCGCCTACGCCTACCTGCGCCGCCGACGGCGCGCCGCGCCCCCCACGCCCCCGCCGGGCGGGCAGACCTGGGGCCCGCCGAAGGAGCCGGCGCCGATGGGCCTGCGCGAGCTGGACCGGCTGGCCCGCACGGCGCTGGTCGCCACCGACGACGCCGTCCGTACGAGCGACGAGGAACTCGGCTTCGCGACCGCCCAGTTCGGCGAGGAGGCGGTGCGGCCGTTCACCGAGGCCGTGGCCTTCGCCAGGGGCGAGCTGACCGCCTCCTTCCGGCTCCGGCAGCAGCTCGACGACGCCGTCCCGGAGGACGACGCGACCCGCCGGTCCATGCTCGACGAGATCGTCGCGCGCTGCGGACGGGCGAACGCCCGGCTCGACGCGGAGTCGGAGGACTTCGACCGCCTGCGGGCGCTGGAGCGCAACGCCCCCGCGGCCCTCGCCGCGGCCGAGAGCGCGGCCCTCGAACAGACCGGGCGCGTCGACACGGCGCAGGCGGCCCTGGCGGCGATGCGCGAGCGGTACGCCGAGTCGGCGGCCTCCCCGGTCGCGAGCGACGTCGAGCAGGCCAGGGACCGGCTCGTGTTCGCCACGGCCAACCTGGAGCGGGCCCGGCAGGCCGTCGAGGCGGGTGAGAACGGCGTCGCGGCCGTGCACGTCCGCGCCGCCGAGGGCGCCGTCGACCAGGCGGCCCGGCTCACCGAGGCCGTGGACCGGCGGGCGCAGGAGCTCGCCGAGGCCGTGGGCCGGCTGCCGCACGCGCTCGCCGAGACCGAGGCCGACCTCGCCGAGGCCCGCGGCCTGCTGGAGGGCACGGCCGAGGACGTACCGACCGCCGACCTCCAGGGCCGGATCGCCCGGGCGGAGTCCGTCACCGCCGACGTCCGCCGCACCGTGGACGCGGGCCGTCACGACCCGCTCGACGCCCTGCGCCGGGTCGAGGAGGTCGACACCGCTCTCGACGAGGCGCTGGAGGGGGCGCGCGAAAGCGCCTCGGGCACCCGCCGGGCCCGCGCGCTGCTCGACCAGGCGATGCTGACGGCCCGTTCGGCGATCGGTGCGGCCGGCGACTACGTCGCCACGCACCGCGGCGCGGTCGGCAGCGAGGCCCGGACCCGGCTGGCCGAGGCCCAGCGCCGGCTGGAGAAGGCGCGGCTGCTCGCCGACGAGGACCCGCGGAGCGCGCTGGCCGAGGCGCAGCAGGCGGACGCGCTGGCCCGGCGGGCACAGGACCTCGCCGAGCAGGACGTCCGCGGGTACGGGAACCCGGACGGCCTGGGCGGTGTGACGGGTGTGGGCGGCGGCGGGGGCGGCGGGCTCGGCGGCGCGGTGCTCGGCGGCATCATCCTCGGCGGGCTGTTCGGCGGCGGACGGGGAGGCGGCCACGGCGGGGGATTCGGCGGGGGTTTCGGCGGGGGTGGCGGTGGGTTCGGGGGCGGGGGCGGGCCCGGGAGTTTCGGCGGCGGGGGCACCCGCGGCCGGCTGGGCGGCGGGGGCCGCTTCTGAAGCCGCCCGGCCGTCCGCGCACCCGCCGCCGCACGTCCGTGGACGCGCCCCCGAAGTCCCCGGCGCCACCGCCGGCGCCCCCACCCGAACCGTCATCCCGTGCGTTCAAGGAGAAGGACGATGACCAAGCAGACGATCCTCGGCCGTGTCACCCAGCTCGCCAAGGCCAACATCAACGCCCTGCTGGACCAGGCCGAGGATCCGCAGAAGATGCTGGACCAGCTGATCCGCGACTACACCGACAACATCGCGGAGGCCGAGGAGGCGGTGGCGACGACCATCGGCAACCTGCGGCTGATGGAGCAGGACCACCGGGAGGACGTGGACGCGGCCCGGGAATGGGGCGAGAAGGCCCTGGCCGCCAGCAGGAAGGCGGACGAGCTGCGGACGGGCGGGCGGACCGCCGAGGCGGACCGGTTCGACAACCTGGCGAAGGTGGCGCTGGGCCGGCAGCTCCAGTCCGAGAAGGAGGCGAGGACGGCCGAGCCGACGATCGCCGCCCAGACCGAGGTCGTGGACAAGCTGCGCAGCGGCCTCGACCGGATGAAGGTCAAGCTCGGCGAGCTGCGGGCGAAGCGCGACGAGCTGGTCGCCCGGTCGAAGTCCGCCGAGGCGCAGAACCGCATGATGGACGCCGTGAAGAGCATCGACGTGCTCGATCCGACGAGCGAGCTGAACCGCTTCGAGGACAAGGTGCGGCGCGAGGAGGCGAAGGCGATGGGCAAGCAGGAGCTGGCCGCGTCCTCGCTGGACGCCCAGTTCGAGCAGCTGGACGCGCTCGGCGACAGCGCGGAGATCGAGGCCCGGCTCGCCGCGCTCAAGGGGTAGCCCGTGCCCGGAGATTTCCCGCCGGTCCCGCCGGGCGCGGAGAGCTGCCCGGCGGGACGGCTACGGTCCCGGTGACCGGCCGGCCGGCCGGTCAGAACATGCTCAGCAGCTGCTCCACGGTCGGTTCCGCGACGCCCTCGCCGTCCGGCAGCGGCAGTTCGAACCAGACGGTCTTGCCGCGCGGGGTGCGGCGCGACCCCCAGGCCTCGCTGAGCAGGCCCACGAGCTGCAGTCCGCGCCCGCCCTCGTCGGTGTCCCGGGCCCGGCGGCGCCGGGGCTGGACCAGGCCCGCGTCCCAGACCTCGCACACCAGCGTCCGGTCGCGCAGCAACCGCAGCCGGATCTCGCCCTCGCCGTAGCGCAGGGCGTTGGTGACCAGCTCGCTGACCAGCAGCTCGACGGTGTCCACCAGCGGTTCGAGGTCCCAGGCGGTGAGCTGGGCGCGGGCCAGCTCACGGGCCCGGCCGACCGAGCGGGGTTCCCTCGGCAGCCGCCAGTCCCCCACCGCCTCGCTCGGCAGACCCTGGATCCGCGCCATCAGCAGGGCGATGTCGTCCTCGCCGTGCCGGGTGTCGAGGGTGGCCAGGACGTGGTCGCAGACGTCCTCGAGCGAGTGCGCGGAGGGCTCGCCGCCGTAGGCGGGCCCCAGCTCGGCGGGGTCGGTGAGGGCGCTGCGGAAGGCGCTCAGGCCCTCGTCGAGCGGATGGTCGCGTGATTCGACGAGCCCGTCGGTGTAGAGGGCGAGGAGCGCGCCCTCGGGCAGTTCGACCTCGACCTCCTCGAAGGGTTCGCCGCCGACCCCGAGCGGCATCCCCGGGGGCACGTCGAGCAGCTCGGCCTCCTCGCCGGGGACGACCAGGACCGGCGGCAGGTGGCCGGCGTTGGCGAAGGTGCAGCGCCGGGTGACCGGGTCGTAGACCGCGTAGACGCAGGTGGCGAGGTAGACCTCGGAGAGTTCGGGACCGCGCGCCTTGTGCGCGCGGGCGCTCTGCTGGGCGCCCGCGGGGGCGCCGAGACCGCGGGCGATCTCGTCGAGGTGGGAGAGGACCTCGGCGGGCTCCAGGTCGAGCTGCGCCAGGGTCCGTACCGCGGTGCGGAGTTCGCCCATGGCCACCGCGGCGCGCAGGCCGCGGCCCATGACGTCGCCGATGACGAGGGCGGTGCGGTGGCCGGGGAGCTCGATGACGTCGAACCAGTCGCCGCCGACCTCGGTGGCCGTGGTGCCCGGAAGGTAGCGGCAGGCGATGTCCAGGCCGGCGGCCTCGGGGTCGCCGGGCGGCAGCAGGCTGCGCTGGAGGATGAGGGCGCGCTCGTGCTCCCGCCGGTAGAGGCGGGCGTTGTCGATGCAGACCGCGGCCCGGGCGGCCAGTTCGACGGCGAGGGCCCGGTCCCGCTCCCCGAAGGGCTCGCTGCCCTTGGTGCGGGAGAACTGGACGAGTCCGACGACGACGTCGTGGGCGACCATCGGGACGACGAGGGTGGACTGGACGAGACTGCCGTCGCCGCCCGGCACGGTCCGCACCCTGCCGGTGCGCAGGGCCCCGGCGCAGGGCGAGTTGAAGGGGTAGCGGTGGACGGAACCGACGTCGACGGGGCCGGTGCCGCAACAGCCGCCGTCGGCGTTCTGGTCGGTGCGCAGCGGTGTGTCGGACACCGCGCTGGCGAAGGCGACCCGGCGCAGTTCGGCACTGCCCCCGTAGCCCACGTCGTGGGAGCCGCCCCAGCGGCCGGGCGGGGCCTCGTCACCGGTCAGGAGCCCCTGGTACAGGTCGACGGAGGCGAGGTCGCAGAAGCCGGGGACCGCGACGTCGAGGAGCTCGCGGGCGGTGGCCTCCAGGTCGAGGGAGTTGCCGATGCGGGCGCCGGCCTCGTTGAGGAGGGCCAGGTTGCGCCGGGCGCTGGCCGCCTCGCGGGCCGCGTTGTGGCGGCGGGTCACGTCGATGCCGAGGCCGGCGACGCCGATGGGGCGGCCGGAGCCGCTGTGGACGCGGTAGAGGTTGATCGACCAGTGGCGGCGGTCGGTGGAGCCGGGCGCCGCACCGATGATCTGCAGTTCGGTGACGGAATCGCCGGTCTCCAGGACGCGCCGGAGCGCGTCCGTCATCCGGTCGGCCTCGGGCCGGGAGAGGTAGTCGTGCACGGTACGGCCGCGGTGGTCGTCGGCCGAGCCGCCGAAGACGGTGGCGAAGCGCTGGTTGGCGCGCGTCACCGTGAGGTCGGTGCCGAAGAGCAGGAAGCCGAAGGGGGATTGGCCGAAAATCGCCTGCGAGGCGGCCAGGTCGGTCTCGATGTGCCGCAGGGCCCGGACGTCGACCACGATGCACAGCGCGGCCCGCTCCCCGGAGGGCGTCTCGCTCGGCATGACGTACATCTCGGCGATCCCCTGCGGGCGGCTCTGCCCGGGGATACGGAAGGGGACGAGGCCCGTCCACTCCTTGCCGTCGAGGATCTCCGAGACCCGGCGGCGGCCACGATCGCGCAGGTCGGAGGGCATGAATGCCTCGACGGGATCCTTGCCCATCGCCTCCTCGGCGGGCACGCCGAAGAGGTCGGCCGCCCGTCGGCTCCATTGGTCGACGAGCCCGTCGGGCCCTATCGAGAAGGAGGCGACCCGGATGTAGTCATAGATCGAGCCGGGCGGGCTGCTCTGCCACATGACGCCGCTCGCCGTCTCAGGTATCTCGCTCACGCGACCGTCCCCTCCAGCTCACCACACCGGACCGGCCATGACCGCAGTATTCAGCACTACGGCCCCGGACGGCACGACGTTCACGATCACAGGGTGGTCTCGTTCGTTTTGAGCCGGGTCCCCAATGATCGTCCCTTCCCCTAGTTACTCACCAGGCAAGGCCAGCTCGAACCACACTGTCTTGCCCGTCCTTCCTCTGCGGGTACCCCAGCGGCGCGCAGAACAGGCCACCAGCTGGAGTCCGCGTCCCCCTTCGTCCTCGGGTCCGGCGGGACGCTCGGTGGGCGGATCCGGAAGAGGATCGGAGACTTCCACCAGGAGACCGCGGTGGCGGGCGGGGTCGTCGCCGTCGGGGTGGAGGCGGACCAGACGGACGCCGATGGGGCCCGAGGCGTGGCGCAGCGAGTTGGTGACCAGCTCGCTCACCAGCAGGACCGTGACGTCACCGACGGCCGGGTCGATCTTCCAGGTCCGCAGGGCGTCCCGTACGGCGTGGCGTGCGGTGCGTACGGCATCTGCCTCCGCCGGGAAACTCCATTCGACGCAGTCGTCTTCGGTGTCGATCACACCCGATCACTTCCCCAGCCGTCACCAGAAGGAAGGCCCACGTCCGTTTCGGGGGTCAATCAGGACATACCCGATATTCGAGGCCTGATATCGCGCCCTGTGCGGGAGCGGGTGCACGGTGGCACGAACGGCGTAGGGGCGCCCCTCAGGTCCGAGCCGGGCCCGGCTCGGTCGGCGGGGCGCCCCTCAGGTCCGGCCGGGCTCAGCCGTGGACGCCGTCCCCCGGGAGGGCGGGCAGCCACCGGGCGGCCTCGGCGACGGCGGGCCGGTCCTGGTCCAGCCAGTCCACGGTGTCCAGCTCGTGGCGGGCCAGCCAGCGCAGCTCGTCGTGGTCCTCCAGCGGGCGCGGCTCGCCGGAGAGCAGCCGGGCGGTCCACACCTGCAGGACGTAGCCGGGCTTCAGCGGCCACTCGCCGGGGATGCGCTCACCGGGCTCCGTCTCAACGCCCAGCTCCTCGCGCAGCTCGCGGACGAGGGCCTCCCGGGCGCTCTCGCCCGGCTCCAGCTTGCCGCCGGGCAGCTCCCAGCGGCCCGCCAGGTCGGCGGGGGCGCTGCGGCGCGCGGCCAGCAGGCGTCCCCGGTCGTACACGGCTCCCGCGACCACGACGACGTGGCCGGCGCTGCGATCGGTCATGGGCACGAGCTTAGGTCCCGTCCGGACAGGGCCCGGACCCCGCCCGGGGCGGCGAAGCGCGGCCCGCGGGCGTCAGACGGCGGGCTGGCCGATGCGCTCCACCCAGTAGAGCTGCTTGTGCCCGCGGTCGTCGAGGCTGTCGGCGACCTTCTGGGCTTCGTCCCTGGTCGCGTACCGCCCGACGCGATAGCGGTTGCCGTTGTCGTCCTGCCGTATGACCAGCCAGGGAAGGACAGGGCCACTGTCGGTCATCGGGCATCCCCCTCCGCCGGGCAGGCCGTCTCTAACGATCTCCAGGAAACCGCAGTCTGCATATGCCCGACCTTACGCCTGACCTTTACACAGCGGTTACGGGTTTTCACAAAGAGGTACGGATCCGGCCGGGAACCGACGGAGGGAGGCCGAACGTCACGCCCCGGGCGGCGCCTTGGGCACGGTCGGCACCGGCATCAGGACCGGACCGGCCGCCGCGGGGTCCTTGCGGCAGACGTCGCCGCACTCGGCGTCCAGGGAGCAGCAGAGGGAGCAGATCGGCCCGGACCGCACCGGGCAGTCGGCGATGTCCGGGAGCTCGTACGCCGTCTCGCAGACCGCGCAGACATGAGTGGCCGTCACGTCCGGGGCGCCGGCGTCCGCCCCGTCCCCGGTGCCCCCGGCCGCCCGCTCGGGCCCCCACACGGGGTTCGGGCGGGCCAGGTAGTACCGGCCCTTCGTCGCCCAGGCGATCAGCGGGCACAGGACCAGCGCGAGACCGGCCGCGATGAAGGTCGAGAACGCCTCCGCGTAGGTGCCGAAGAGTCCGAAGAAGGCGAGGATCGAGACGGTCGAGGCGATCGTCATGGCGCCGAAGCCGGCCGGGTTCACGGCGTACAGGTAGGCGCGCTTGAACTCGATGTACGGCGGGCTCCAGCCGGCCCGCTTGTTGATGACGAGGTCGGCGGCGACGGCGGCGATCCAGGCGATGCCGACGTTGGAGTAGAACCCGAGCAGCTTGCCCAGGGCCGCGAACATGTTCATCTCCATCAGCGTCAGGGCGATGGCGAGGTTGAGGAAGATGTACCAGACCCGGCCGGGATGACGGTGGGTCACGCGGGAGAAGAAGTTCGACCAGGACAGCGAACCGCTGTAGGCGTTGGTCACGTTGATCTTGATCTGCGAGACGATCACGAAGACGGCCGCGGCGGGCAGTGCCAGCGAGCCCAGCCAGGGCCGCAGCGCCTCGATCTGCGGGGCGATCGGCTCCAGGGCATGCGTCTTGCCGACGGCCTCCAGGGCGACGAAGGCGAGGAAGGCGCCGCCGAGCTGCTTGGCCGCGCCGATGACGACCCAGCCGGGTCCGGCGGCGAGCACGGCGAGGTTCCACCGCCGCCTGTTGGCCTCGGTCTTCGCCGGCATGAAGCGCAGGTAGTCGGCCTGCTCGCCGATCTGGGCGATGAGCGAGAGGGCGACGCCCGTACCCAGGCCGAACCCGATCCACGAGAACCCCGACCCGGCCCCCTCCGTGCCGCCGAAGGAACCGAAGGCGCCCCAGGCGTCCGGCGCCTCGAAGGCGAGGACCACGAAGGGCAGCACCATGCCGACGATCCAGACCGGCTGGGTCCACGCCTGCACCTTGGCGAGGGCGCCCATGCCCCGGAAGACGATCGGGATCACGATCAGGGTGGTGACCAGGTAGCCGATCTCGACGGGCAGCCCCACGGCCTGGTGCATGGCCTGGGCCATGATCGAGCCTTCGAGCGCGAAGAAGATGAAGGTGAAGGAGGCGTAGATGAGTGAGGTGAGGGTCGAGCCGAAGTAGCCGAAGCCGGCCCCTCGGGTGATCAGGTCCATGTCGAGGCCGTAGGTCGCACAGGCCCGGGCGATGGGGATGCCGGTGAGGAAGATGATCACCGCGGCGGTGAGGATCGAGGCGAGGCCGCTGGTGAAGCCGTAGGTGAAGACGATCGAGGCGCCGATGGCGAAGTCGGCGAGATAGGCGATGCCGCCGAGGGCGGTGCCCGCCACCGTCGAGGGGGACCAGCGCCGGAAGGAGTGCGGGGCGTACCGCAGCGAGTAGTCCTCGCGGCTCTCGTCGGCGGCCAGCCTGGCGTAGCTGCGGCGGGGCGGTGGAGTGGGCACGGGGGTGGTGTCGCGCGCGACCGTGTCCGTCATGGGGGCTCCTGTCGTCCGACCGGGTTGCGGGTACGGACGAGGAAGGTAGGAGCCGGGCGTGACGGTTCGTCACAGCGGGCGGTTGCCTCGCGGTTACAGCCGCCGGAACCCCGTTAACTCGGCGTCACGGACCTCGGACAGGACCGTCCGCCCAGCGGTCGCCGGGGGCGGGCGGCCGCTCGCGGAAGCCCGGCCGGGAGCCGTGCACCCCGGCGGGAGCCGCAACGGCGCCCGCGACCGCCGGACCTCCACCACCGGCGGACCGCCGGCGCCACGCCCGTCACCGCACGGGCAGGTGGTACGCGATCCGGTAGCGGTCGGCCGGGACGACGACGTCGGCGGTCTCCACCGCCCGCCCCGAGGCGTAGTACGTCCGCTCGACCACCATCACCACATGGCCGGGCACTCCGCCCAGCGCCAGGAGCTCCTCCGCCAGCCCCGGACGCGCGCCGACCTGCTCCGCCACGTTGTCGACGACGACGTCGATCGCGGCCATCCGCTCGACGACCCCGCATCCGCCGAGCGGCCCCTCCTCGGGCAGCATCACGGGCGTCCGGCCGGTGACCGAGAGGGGTTCCCAGGACGTGGAGAGCATCATCGGCTCGCCCCCGTCCCGGTACACGTACCGCGTGCGCATCACCCGCTCCCCGGGCTCGATGCCGAGCCGCTCGGCCACCGCGGCGCTCGCCGGCTCCTGCTCGCTGCGCGACTCCCAGGTGCCGCGCGCCCCGTCGAGCGCCTGCTCCTGCCGGAAGGGATTGGCCCCGGACGGCGGCCGGTTACCGGAGCGGGCGATCCGGCGCGGCACCGGCCGCTCCCGCACGTACGTCCCCGAGCCCGAGCGGCCCTCGACCAGGCCCTCGGCCATCAGCACCTTGCGGGCCTCCAGTGCGACGGTGTCCGAGACCCCGTACTCCTCGCGGATGCGTGCCTGCGAGGGAAGCCGGGTATGCGGTGGAAGCGAGCCGTTGGCGATCTTCTCCCGGAGATCGCTCGCCACCCGCAGATAAGCGGGCTGCTCACCGAACGTCACAGGACACTCCCCTCAGGTTGACGGACAGCTACAGAGTGACAACCCTCGGTGTCCGCCCGCAAGCATGGGCCAGAGTTTCACTCGAAGTGATGATTTGCCTTTACGCCTGCGCTTACCGCAGGTATGGCCGCAGAACCCTTGACCTCAATGGTCCAGACCAATACTTTCCTGTGAGCACCGCTCCCTTCCGGCACACGCACAGGAAACGAGCCTCATGCGTCGCAGAACCCTCTCCCGGCTGACGATCGCCGCCGCCTCGCTCGGCCTGCTCGCCGCGCTCTCCCCCGCGGCCGGCGCGAACGCCCCCGCCCACCACCCCGTACCGGACAAGTCCGGGTACAAGCGTGTCGGCTACTTCACCCAATGGGGCGTCTACGGACGGAACTTCCAGGTCAAGGACCTCGACACCAGCGGTACCGCCGCCAAGCTCAGCCACATCAACTACGCCTTCGGCAACGTGGGTCCGGACGGCAAGTGCTTCACCGGCAACGTGCCCGGCGAGGCCGACGCCTGGGCCGACTACGTCCGCCCGCTGGACGCCGCGGGATCCGTGGACGGCGTGGCCGACACGGCCGACCAGCCGCTGGCCGGCAACTTCAACCAGCTGCGCGAGCTCAAGGCCAAGCACCCCGGCCTCAAGGTCATGATCTCGCTGGGCGGTTGGAGCTGGTCCACCCACTTCTCGGACGCGGCCCGCACCCCGGCCTCCCGCAAGGCGTTCGTCTCCTCCTGCATCGACCTCTACATCAAGGGCGACCTGCCCGTCGACGGCGCCCGCGGCGGCGCCGGGGCCGCGGCAGGACTCTTCGACGGCATCGACATCGACTGGGAGTGGCCCGGCTCGGCCGGCGACGTCGACACGGTCTTCCGTCCCGAGGACAAGCAGAACTTCACCGCGCTGGTACGGGAGTTCCGCACCCAGCTCGACGCCTACGCGAAGACCCGGAAGGGCCCGCGCAAGCACTACGAGCTGTCGGCCTTCGTCCCCACCGCGCCCGCCAAGATCGACGCGGGCTTCGAAGTCCGCAAGATCATGCGCGACTTCGACTTCGTCAACCTCCAGGGCTACGACTTCCACGGCTCCTGGGAGACCACCACCGCCCAGCAGTCCGCGCTGTTCGCGAAGAACGACTTCAGCGTCGACCAGACCGTCGGCGACTGGCTGCGGCGCGGCGCGCCGGCCCACAAGCTCGTGGTCGGCATGCCCTTCTACGGGCAGGGCTGGACCGGCGTCACCGGCGGCGGCGACGGCCTCGGACAGCCGGCGACGGGCCCGGCACCGGGCACCTGGGCGGCCGGCTCCGAGGACTACAAGGCCCTCGAGCGGCTCGCGGACTCCGGCCGGTTCACGGTGCACCGCGACCGGAAGAACGGCCACGCCTGGCTGTTCGACGGCACGACCCTGTGGACGTACGACGACCCGCAGGTGCTGCGCGCCAAGTCGGCGTACGTGCGGGCCAGGGGACTCGGCGGAGCGATGTTCTGGTCGCTGGACGGGGACACCCCGGACGGCCAGCTGATCACCGCCGTCGACCGGGGTCTCGGCCGCCGGTGACGGTCCCGCGCTGAGGACACCGTCCCTCCGCGGCGCGACGCTCCCCCGTCGCGCCGCCACGGACCGCGGGCCGACCCGCCACCGGCGGTGTGGTCCGCGACGGCGGTCGGTCACGGGCCGCCGTACCGGGCCCACCGTCCCGGCCCGCGGACGACGGGCCGGGTCTCCCGTGCGGAGGCCCGGCCCCGTCCGCACGGACGCCGGCGGCCACCGGCTCAGGCGTTCGCGCCCGCCTCCGGCCCCGTGGTGGCCAGGCCCAGAGCCGCCCGCACACGCGGCTCCGCCTTCCACACGGTCATCTCGTAGGCCGCGTCGTAGTGCTCCCAGAAGACGTCCTCGTCGGCCGCCTTCGCCAGCCTGTCCCACTTCGCGGCCGCCGCGTCCAGTTCCTTGGTCAGCTCCGCGACGGGGGCCGTGGAGGCACCCGGCCAGGAGTGACCCTTCAGGCCCCGGCTCGCGGCCTCGAGGGCGCCGCGCACCTTGCCCGCCCACGCCTTGTTGCCGTCGAGGTCCTCGTCGGCGTCCTCCTCCGGCTCGCCCTCCAGGGCGTCGCCGATCGCGTTCGTGCTCTTCAGGAAGAGCACCTGGTCGGCGCCGAGCGTGGTCTCGTCCCGGCGCACCGACCCCTTCATCGGCTCGCCCCCGTCGACGATGAACGAGCAGGTCACCACGCGGTCGCCGGTACGCCAACTCGCCTTGCTCGGGTAGTAGTAGAAGGTCCACACGTCGTCCGGGATCGCCTGGTAGTCCAGCGCGTAGGAGTAGCTGATGTCCTCGCAGCGGTCCTCGGCGATCCCGTCGATCTTCGCCTCGCCCGGCCAGGTGGTGCCGGTGAGCTCGAAGCTGCCGGTGACCTCGCCCTCGTGCTCGCGCGCGCAGTCGACGATCCGGACGTCCGACGTGAGTGCCTCCACCTCGCCGTCGACGTCGTAGCACTGGCCCTTGCGCAGCTCGAAGGTGGACTGGGAGCGGGCGGCCTCGTCCATGCCCTTGCGGAAGCCGTCCCACGCCTCGCGGAAGCCGCCGCTGACGAGGCCGGAGACGATCAGCAGGCAGCTGACCGCGGAGAGGACGATGCCGGTGACGGCGAGGCCCTTGCCCGCCTGGTCCTTCCTCCTGATCTGGGGCAGCGCGACCAGACCGAGGATCAGGCCGAGGGGCGGGAGGCAGCACACGATGCCCGCGACGAGCGAGGCGACGGCCATGCCGTTCGTGGAGCGCGCCGGAGCGCCGTAGGGTCCTGGACCGCCCGGCCCCCCGGGGCCGTACGGGCCGAAGGGGGCGTACGGGCCGGGGGCGTAGGGGCCGGGGCCGTACGGGCCGGGGGCGGTGTGCGGTGTCCCAGCGCCGGGTGCGGCCCCCATCGGGTTCGACGGCTCCGGGGCAGGCCAGCCCTGCTGGGGCGGCTGGGAATCCTGCGGCGGCTGGGAGGGCTCCACGACGACGGTGCTCCTGTGAGGGCGAGGGTACGAACAGGCGATCGGGCGCGCATCGTACGTGGTGGGGGCACGGAGCCGGTACGCCGGGGCGGTGCACGACGAAGGGGCGGCCGCCCATCGGCGACCGCCCCTCGATTCGACCGCTACCGGTCAGAACTGCAGACCCCAGGAGTCGATCTTCCCGGTGTCGTAGTTCGCGTTGTCGCTGACCCGCAGCTTCCACGTCCCGTTCGCGACCTCCGAGGAGGCGTTCACGGTGTACGTGGTGTTGATGTTGTCGGCGCTGCCGCCGGTGCCGTAGGCCTTCAGCGTGTACACCGTGCCGTCGGGCGCGACCAGCTGGACACGGAGGTCACCGATGTAGGTGTGGACGATGTTCACGGGCACCTGGAGCGCGGCCGGGGCGTTGCCGGCGACGCCGCTCACGGTCACCGGGGAGTCGACGCTCGCGTTGTCGTTGATCGCGTAGTCCGTCGTGTTCTCGAACTTCGGACCGGGCGGCGGGGTGGTGCCGCCACCGCCGACGAAGAGCAGCTTGTTCGGGGAGCCGGTGCCGGGGCTGCCGACGACGTTCGGCGTCGCGGCCGTCGTCAGCGCCGTCGAGACCTGGGCCGGGGTCGCCGTCGGGTTGTCGCCGAGGTAGACGGCGGCGGCGCCGGCCACGTGCGGGGTCGCCATCGACGTGCCGGAGATGGTGTTCGTGGCGCTGTCGCTGGAGTTCCAGGACGAGGTGATGGACGAGCCGGGGGCGAAGATGTCCAGCACGCTGCCGTAGTTGGAGAAGCTGGAGCGGGCGTCGGAGCTGGTCGTGGAGCCGACCGTGATCGCCTCGGAGACGCGCGCCGGCGAGTAGTTGGAGGCGTTGGAGCTGTCGTTGCCCGCGGCCACCGCGTAGGTGACGCCCGAGGCGATCGAGTTGCGCACGGCCGTGTCCAGGGCCGTGTCGATGCCGCCGCCGAGGCTCATGTTGGCGACGGCCGGCTTCACGGCGTTCCGCGTCACCCAGTCGATGCCGGCGACGACCTGCTCGGTCGTGCCGGAGCCGGAGTTGTCGAGGACCCGGACGCCGACGATCTTGGCCTTCTTGGCGACGCCGTACGAGGACCCCGCGACCGTGCCGGCGACGTGCGTGCCGTGACCGTGGCCGTCCTGGGCCGTGTTGTCGTTGTCGATCGCGTCGTAGCCGTAGGTGGCCCGCCCGCCGAAGTCGCTGTGGGTGATGCGGACACCGGTGTCGATGATGTACGCCGTCACGCCCTGGCCGGCGCTGTCCGGGTAGGTGTAGCTCTGGTTCAGCGGCAGGGCCTTCTGGTCGATCCGGTCCAGGCCCCACGACGGCGGGGAGGGCTGCGTGCCACTGATCCGGAAGACGCGGTTCTGCACGACGGAGGCGACCGCCGGGTCGGCGGCGAGCTTCTTCGCCTGCGCCTCGGAGAGCTCGACGGAGTAGCCGTTGAGGGCCGAGGTGTACGTCTTCCTGATCTTCGCGCCGTACTCGGCCGCGACGGCCCGGCCCCGTGCCGTCTCGGCCTGGGCGGACTCGTCGAGGGTGACGATGTAGCTGCCCGCGACCGTGCCGGGGGCGCCGGCGTTCTGGATCACGCCTTCGGGCGCGGTGGGGGCGGCGACGGCCGGCAGGGCCGAGACGGCACCGAGGGTCAGGGCGGCGACGGCCATGGCACCGGCGGCGGCGAGTCTGCGCCGCGTATCACGCATCACTGACATGTGAGGGGTCCTCCTCATAGGTGGTGCGTTGCTGTGGGGGTACGACAGGGACATGTCAAAGTTTCAACCGGGGAACACCGCGAGATGCCCCGCCGGCCGCGCACATCCGGCTGCCGAGCGAAAGATTGACGGATCCATAGGAATCTCACAAGGGTTCCGAGCGCCACGAAACGACGGCGTCACACGGCTGCCATGCTGATCACCATGACGGCCTACGTGTGTCCCCGCTGCCAGGTCCACGCCCCCGCTGACGCTCTCACCTGGTGTTGTCCGAAGTGCCGGGGACCGTGGGACCTGGAATTCAACAGCGCACCCCTGTCACTCAAGTCCCTTACGTCACGCGTGAATTCATTGTGGCGTTACGAGGAGGCGCTGCCCCTGGCGACCGAGATCCCCCACGTGACCCTCGGGGAGGGCCGGACCCCTCTCGTCCCCCTGACCGCGCCGGGCACCGCGGCCCTCGCCTCCGCGGAGACCGCCGCGGGGGCGGGGGCCGGTGCGGGCGCCGTGATGGCCAAACTCGACTTCCTCATGCCGACGTTGTCCTTCAAGGACCGCGGCGCGGTGATGCTCGTCGAACTCGCCCGCCGCCTCACCCGCGGCGGCGGCGTACGGCGCGTCCTCGCCGACAGCAGCGGCAACGCCGGGACGGCCGTCGCCGCCTACTGCGCGCGCGCCGGTCTCGACTGCGTCGTCTACGTCCCCGACGGCACCTCCCCCAAGAAACTGGAGCAGATCAGGGCCCACGGAGCACGCCTGACGGTCGTCCCCGGCGACCGCGAGGACACCGCCCGCGCGGCGCGCGCGGCGGCCGACGAGCCCGGCACCTTCTACGCCTCGCACGTGTACAACCCGCACTTCCTGCACGGCACGAAGACGTACGTCTACGAACTGTGGGAGGAGCTCGGCGGCCGGCTCCCCGACTCCCTCGTGGTGCCCGTCGGCAACGGCACCCTGCTGCTGGGCGCCGCACTGGCGGTGGCGGAACTCCACCGGCACGGCCTCGTCGACACCCGCCCGGCACTGGTCGCCGTCCAGGCCGAGGCCGTGTCCCCGCTGGCCACGGCCTTCCACGCGGGCGCGGAGGACCTTTCGGCCCCCGCCGCGCCGCGCCCCACCCTGGCCGAGGGCATCGCCATCCCGAACCCGCCCCGCGCCCACCAGATCCTGCGGGCGGTGCGCGAGACGGGCGGGACGTTCCTGACCGTGACGGAGGACCAGATCCGCGCCGCCCAGCTGGACCTGGCCCGCCGGGGCCTCTTCGTCGAGTCGACGGGCGTCGCCTGCTGGGCGGCCGTACGCGCCGCGCCCCGGCCGGGCCTGTCCGTCGTCCCCCTGTGCGGCGCGGGCGCCAAGACGGGCCTGGCGGCGGGGGCGACCGCCCCGTAGCCGGCGCCGGGCGGGCTCGGTCGGTCCCGTGGCCGGCGGCGGACTCAGTCGGTCCAGTAGGTGTCGTGCTCGAGGAAGAACTCCGCCCGCTCCTCCTCCGACATCGCCGCGACGGTCGACACCTTCTCGAAGTACTCCTCCCGGGGCGCGCCCGGCGCGAAGAGCAGCAGCATCGAGGCGGGGTCGTCGGAGTCGTTGCGGAAGGCGTGCAGTCCGCCGGTCGGCACGTAGAGGAAGTCACCCTTCCGCGCGTCCACCCACTGCGCGCCGTCGTAGAGCCGGACCGTCCCGTCGAGGATGAAGAAGCTCTCGGAGATCGTCCTGTGGAAGTGCGTGCTCGGGCCGCCGGCCTTGGGCGCCATGTCGACGCGGTACAGCCCGAACTCCCCCTGCGTGGAGGCCGTCGTGGCGAGGTAGTGCGTCTGCGACCCGTTGGCGGCGGTGAGTTCGGCGGGCGCTCCCGCGGGCCGGTACGACGCGCTGACCTCGCCCTTCTCACCGTGATACCTGGGCTCGGGGTACGACATGGGAACTCCGTTCGCATCCGTGGATCAGGCGGGGGGCGAAACCCCCGAGAGCGCCAACGCCGACTCCCGCCCCGGGCTTCCCGGTGGGAAGATGGAAGGACGAGCGGATGCCAACCACCCGGATCCCTACCAGGAGGTGGATCATGGGAGAGGCACGCGCGGTCATGGACCGCCTCACCGAGTCGCTCACCTCGAACCAGGACCTCAAGGTCGTCGCCGACCTCTTCGCCGTCGACGCGGTCGCCGTCACGCCGGACGGCGGCGAGCTCCACGGCCGGGAGGCGATCGTCGCGTACTGGCGCACGATGACGGAGTCCGTCCCGGACGCGACGTTCACGCCCTCGGCGTCCTTCGAGTTCGGCGACACGGCCATCGACGAGGGCTTCTACGACGGCCGGAACACGGGCCCGATCCAGCTCCCGACCGGCGAGACGCTCCCGGCCACCGGCAAGGAGCTGCACCTGCGCGGGGTCGACCTCGCCCAGGTCAAGGACGGTCGGATCGTCAGCTACCGGCTCTACTTCGACCAGATGGAGTTCCTGGGGCAGGTGGGGCTGCTCCCGGAGGAACTGGCCTAGGAACCGGCGACGACGGCGGTACGCAGGCGGTACGCGGGGCCCCGGCGTGACGCGGACTGATTACGTGGGTCGCGGGCACGCGGTGTCGGCGTGACGCGGGCTGGTACGTAGAGCGCGGAGCGGCTCCTGCCGGCCGGCGCCCGCGCGCGAGCCCGTCCGGGGTCGCCTCCGCGACCGCGCTGCGGCGGGCGTACGCGTCGAACGGCCGGTCCTTGCCCTCCGGCATCCGCACCATCCGCTCGTCCACCCCGCCGGTGGCGAGCAGGCGGTGCACCCGGGCACCGCCTGGTGCTCCAGGGTCGGCCTGATCCGGGGTTCGCAGAGGACGACGACCGACGCGGCCCGCATGTTCCGGCTCACGCCCGCCGCCTGGATCTGCGCGACCAGCACCGCCGGCCCCGTGACCTGCGTGAACTCGTCGACGAGCTTCCGCCGCCGCCCGGGCGGGACGCTTCCGGTGAGCGGCCCGAACACCGGGCCGTCGTCCGCGGAGCCGGTGTCCAGGGCTTCCCGCACCACGCCCGCTCCCACCCACGAGAACACCGGATCCGAGCCGGTACGGCGCCGTCCACCGGCCCCCTGCGAACCCGCGGAATCGCTAGAGTTGCCCCATGACCGCACTGCCCGACTGGATGCGCCCGCCGCGCGCGGAGGGCTGGTTCGCGGAGGACCTCGACCGCCTCCCCGAGGCACCCCGCCACACCGAGCTCATCGACGGGGCCCTCGTCTTCATGGTGTCCCCGCAGCGGTCGTGGCACGGCCGCCTTGTCACCGCGCTGACCACCACTCTCATGGCGCAGGCGCCGACGGGCCTCGAGGTCGAGCGCGAGATGACGATTCGCCTCGACGCTCGCAACCGCCCCGAGCCGGACCTTCTGCTGACGGGCCTCTCCTACGCGCCCGACCGCACCTGGTACGCACCCGAGGACGTGCGCCTCGTCATCGAGGTCGTCTCCCCCGAGTCCGCCCACCGGGACCGCACGGTCAAGCTCCGGAAGTACGCCGAGGCCGGCATCCCGCACTACTGGTGCATCGAGGACGAGGACGGCGCGCCCGTCGTCCACGTCTACGAGCTCGACGAACCCACCGGCGCCTACGCGCCCGCCGGCATCTTCCGGGGCACCCTCAAGCGCCCGGTCCCCTTCGAGATCAGCCTGGACCTCGACAAGCTCACACCGCCCCGAAGCGGCTGAGGGGTCGGCGCCACGTCGGCAGGGAACGGCTGGTCAGTGTGCGAGGGCCGGGCGCGTCACCGACCGGGCCCCCGCGCCGGCCCGGGACACCTGACCTCCAGGACACCTGACGTCAGCCGGAATGGTCCGCCCCGGACGGGGTCTGCACCTCCAGGACCTTCCCGCCGGCTACCGAGGTCTCGTACATCGTGATCAGGTCCCCCGGAGCAAGGTGCCTCCACCGCTCCGGGGCCAGGGGCAGGAGGCGTACCGGAGCGCGATCCCCGGGCGAGAGGGCGCCGGCGGTCTCGACCCACACCAGGGCGATGTCCAGCACCCATCCAGCACGGTGACGACGAAGGGGTCGGACTCGACCGAGTCCGGCCCCTTCTGACCTGCGTGTTCACCACGTCAGCGACGTGGTGTCATGCCCTCGCTCAGACGTTGAAGCGGAATGCCTGCGGGCTGATCCTGACCTGCGGCGGAGCCTCGCACAGGACCCTGATCTGGGATTTCCTCGTTGGCACGCGTTGACTCCCGACGGTCGATTACGGGTGCCCTGCGGACTGGCTGCGGACCGGAGGGCACCCTCACTCGGATGACGTGGGCCTCTCGTCCGCCATACCCAGACGTGCCTGTTCCTCCTCGACGATGCGACGTGCCAGCTCGGTGTCCGACACGTCGACCGCGTCCGGGGTGGCTTCGGCCACGGCGCTGCGGCGGGCGTAGGCATCGAACAGGCGCGTCTTGGCTTCCAGCATCTTCACCATGCGTTCGTCCACGCCTCCGGTGGCGAGGAGACGGTGCACGCGAACCGGCCTGACCTGGCCGATACGGTGGGCCCGGGCCACCGCCTGATGTTCGATGGTCGGCTTGATCTGGGGTTCGCAGATGACGACGACGGAGGCGGCCTGCATGTTGAGGCCGACGCCCGCTGCCTGGATCTGCCCTAGGAGCACCGCCGGGCCCTGGACACCGGCGAAGTCGTCGACGATCTCCTGGCGACGCTGGGCCGGGACGCCGCCGGTCAGCGGACCGAACACCGGCGTGGCCCTGGCGGTTCCGGCCGCGAGGGCCTCCTTCACCACGCCCAGTACGTCCTTGAAGTTGGAGAAGACCACCGTCTTCTGCCCGTTCTCGCCGGCCTCCTGAACGATCTCCCGGAGCCGATCCAGCTTGGCCGACTTCTCAGGGCACATGTACGCGGCCCTGCGCATGGCCATGAAGTTGCCCGCGCGCACGGCTTCGCGGTACGCCTCCTCGTCCGAAGCGCTCAGCTCCTCCCACTCGTCGGTCTGCTGAAGGCTCGGGAGTTCCGTCAGCACGTCCTCCTGGTTGCGCCGCAGGTAAACAGGGGCCACAGCCTTGCGGAAAGCGACCGATCCGGCCAACGCGTCCCGTTCACCGAGGGAGTCCGCGACGTCGCCATCGAGCATCTGGACCAAGTTGCGGAACTCCACGACCCGGTTCTCCATCGGGGTCCCGGTCATGAAGAGGCTGCGCTCACAACGCTCCGTCCACAGGGCGACCGACTGAGACCGCTTGGTCTTCGGGTTCTTCACGGAGTGCGCTTCGTCGACGACGAGGAGTCCGATCTCCCCGCCGCCCGGCGCCGGAAATCCGCGCAGTGCGTCGAACGTGGTCACCCCCACCCCGCCGCGCCCCTTCCAGTCGGCGAACGCGTAGTGCCGGTCGGGGCCGTGGAGCACCATGACGCGAAGGGCGCTTCGGGCCTCGATCTCCCGAGTCCAGTTCACGAGAACGCTCGCCGGGCAGACGACCATGAAGTGACTCTGCCCCTCGGCTGCCAGGTGGGCGAGGACGGCGATCGCCTGGATGGTCTTCCCGAGGCCCATCTCGTCGCCGAGTATCACCTTGCGCTGCGCAAGCGCGAAACGCGCGCCGAATGCCTGGTAACCGCGCAGGGAGACCCGTCGGTGCGTGTCGTCGAGGTGCTGGGTCCGTACCCGCTCCGCGATCTCGTCCGGCAGAAAGCCCTCGGCGGCATCCGCGTCCGGCAGCCGCCCGGAGATCTCGGCGAGCAGGCTGTAGTACTCCGCGGAGCGGAGTTCGAAGTCCACCCAGGCCGCGATGTCGGACGAGAGCCCCCGGAGCAGGTCCACCGACGCCTGGGCGAGCAGCTCGGGCAGGCCGGCCCGCTCCGCCTCGTCCACCAGCGACCGGGTCTCGGCGACCGCCGCCCACGCGCGAGCCTTCTTCTCCCGGCCGGCCAGCAGCATCCGGACCCTTCCGGCGGCGGGCCTAGCGTCGGCCAGCAGCGGACCGAGCCGTTCCGCCAGGACGGTGGCCTTGTCGACCGCACGCCGGGCGTCCGGGCCGGCCTCCACCAGGACGTGCAGGGCCATGACGAGCGCGGTGGTGCGCGGTTCCGGCCGGTCCACGTCGATGTGGACGGCCACGGTCTCGTGCACAGCCTCGGAGAGCCTGCGGGCGGCGGCGAGCATCTGGTCGACGGTGCGCTGCCCGACACCGGGAATCTGCCGCAGCCGGTAGGGGCCCGCTTCGAGAACACTGCCCAGGGTACGCAGTCCGCTCTTCTCGACGCTGCCCAGCCGCAGCCGCCCTTCGGTGACGTCCTGCAGCCGGGCGACGGGAATGGCGTCGAGCTCCTGCTTCACCGCCGCATCGTGGATCGGCTTCAGTGCCGCCCTTACCCCCTCCACTGCCCTTCCGTGGTCACCGACCACTGCCTGCGCCGCCTCATACAGTCGCGCTCCCCTCGCGACTGTGTCCCGCTCGCCACGCCCCACGCTTCCCGCCCCTCTCTGGCCCTCCCCGCATCTTCCCACCGCCCACACCCGGCCTCGATGAGCGTTCGCAGCTCCCTGCGGACCGACCGAACCTCGGGTCAGTCATTCGCACCCCCAGGCTTACGACCGCCGGTAGGATCAGCACCATGAGCGGTAGTAGGAAGTATTCGATCAGCCTGCCCGAGGATCTCGCAGAGGCCGTACGCGCCCATGTCGGGCCCGGCGGTTTCTCCGCCTACGTCGCCGAGGCTCTCGAACAGAGGGTCGCCATGGACAAGCTGCGGGAGATCGTCGCCGACTTCGAGACCGACAACGAGGCCCTCACCCGCGAGGAGGTCGAGGCCGCCCGGGCGCTGCTGCGCCACGACCACCGGCAGGCCGGCGGGGCCGCCGCCTGATGCCCGGCACCCTCCTGCTCGACAGCGAAGGACTCTCGAAGCTCTATCGCAAGGACCGCACCGTCGTGGCCCTGGTCCAGGCGGCGTCGGAGGAGGGCGTCCGAGTCGCCACCAGCGCCATGACCACGCTTGAGGCCGACTACGAGCGCATTCACCCGGCCCGCATCAAGTGGGTCCTCTCCCGCGTCGACGTCCACGACGTCACCAAGGAGATCACCGACCGGGCCGCCGAACTCCTTCGCACCCATCACCTTCACGGCCACAAGTACGCCATCGATGCCGTTCTCGCCGCCATCGCCCGCAACGCGCCCCAACCGGTCACCGTCCTCACCTCCGACCCCGAGGATCTGACACTCCTGTGCGGCCCTTCCGTGGAGGTCGTCAAGGTCTGAGACCGCGTCGCCGCCATGCCGCCCGGCCAAACACTGTCACCGCATCGCGGGATCGAGGACTCACTGTGGACACACAACTGTGCCCGACCCAGCAACAGGCGGGTCGGGCACAGATATTGACATAGCGTCAGACGTTGAAGCGGAACTCCACCACGTCGCCGTCCTGCATCACGTACTCCTTGCCCTCCATGCGGGCCTTGCCGGCCGCGCGGGCCTCGGCGACCGAGCCCGTCTCGATCAGGTCGGCGTAGGAGATGACCTCGGCCTTGATGAAGCCCTTCTGGAAGTCGGTGTGGATCACACCGGCCGCCTCGGGGGCCGTCGCGCCCTTCTTGATCGTCCAGGCGCGGGCCTCCTTCGGGCCTGCCGTGAGGTAGGTCTGGAGGCCCAGGGTGTCGAAGCCGACGCGGGCCAGGGTCGCGAGGCCCGGCTCCTCGGCGCCGACGGACTGGAGGAGCTCCATGGCGTCCTCCTCGTCGAGCTCGGCGAGGTCCTGCTCCAGCTTGGCGTTGAGGAAGATCGCCTCGGCCGGGGCGACCAGCGCGCGCTGCTCGTCCTTGAAGGTGTCGTCCGTCAGCTCGTCCTCGTCCACGTTGAAGACGTAGAGGAACGGCTTCGTGGTCAGCAGGTGCAGGTCGTGCAGCAGCTCGGCCTTGTCCGAGCCCTGGAGGATGCCCTGCGAGAAGAGGGTGTCGCCGCGCTCCAGGATCTCCTTCGCCGCCTCGACCGCCGCGACCTTCGGGGCCACGTCCTTCTTGATCCGCGCTTCCTTCGCCAGGCGCGGCAGGACCTTCTCGATCGTCTGGAGGTCGGCGAGGATCAGCTCGGTGTTGATCGTCTCGATGTCGTCCTTGGGCGAGACCTTGCCGTCGACGTGCACGACGTTCTCGTCCTTGAAGGCACGGATGACCTGGCAGATCGCGTCGGACTCACGGATGTTCGCGAGGAACTTGTTGCCCAGGCCCTCGCCCTCGCTCGCGCCGCGGACGATGCCCGCGATGTCGACGAAGTCGACCGTGGCGGGCAGCTGCCGCTGGGAGGCGAAGACCTCGGCGAGCTTGCCGAGGCGGGGGTCGGGCACGCCGACCACGCCGACGTTGGGCTCGATCGTGGCGAACGGGTAGTTGGCCGCCAGCACGTCGTTCTTGGTCAGGGCGTTGAACAGGGTCGACTTGCCGACATTCGGCAGACCGACGATTCCGATCGTGAGCGACACGTTGGCGACTTCCCTAGCGGTGTGGAGGCGGGGTGGGGCGTACGGATGATGGGCCGATCCCCCAGTTTACGGGCGTGCGGAACCGGCCTGCGACGGCGACCTTCGGTCGAACTCGGCGGCAACGTCACCCAAAGGGCGTGTCCCGTGACGGTGACCCGGCCCCTCCCGACCTACGTTGGTGGAGTGGAGCAGCACAGGACAAGTCAGCCGCAAGGCCGCCGACGGCCGCAAACGCCCCTCACGCCGCCGGGCGCGCTCGTCGAGGGTGCCGCCGTCTACCGTGTCGACCCCGGCGCCGGGCAGCGTCCGGGCCGGGTCCGGGTCGAGCCGGTGGGGGCGCCGGTGCGCCGGCCCGCGCCGCCGGTCGTCGTGGCCCTGAGACGGCTGCCCAACCCCCGGCTGACCGGCCTCGGCGCCGGGCTGTTCGCGTCGGCCACCATGCTGGTGATCGGCTTCCTCGACTGGCTCCTGTTCGACGGGTCGCCGGTCGTCTTCGGCCTGCTGTTCCTGCCGGTCAGCGCGCTGACCGCGCTGTGGGTCCGCACCGCCGACCTGGTCACCGCCCCGATCAGCGTGCCCATCGCCTTCGCGGTCGGCGTGGTCCCCATCTCCGGGGGATCCGGCGGCATCGGCGGACAGGCCATGGCCCTGGTCACCGCGCTCGCGGTGCACGCCGGGTGGCTGTACGGCGGCACCCTCGTCGCCGGACTGATCACCTGCGTCCGGAAGGTACGGGACATGGGCCGCCGGCAGCGGGCCGCCGGGGTCGCACGCGCGGGCGCGCCCGCCGGGGCGAGGCCGAAACCCGGGTCCGGAGCCAAGTCCGGAGCCAAGTCCGGCGCGAAGTCCGGCGCGAAGTCCGGCGCGGGTGCCGGACCCCGGCGCCCCGCCCCGTAGTCGCGGGCGTACGGGGCCGGCCCGGGGGCCGCACGCAGGCCGCCCGGGGCCGGCGGGCGCGGCCTCCCCGGCTCAGCGCTCCGCGGCCGCCATCGCCGCGCCGACGATTCCCGCGTTGTTCTCCAGCTCCGCCGGGACGATCTCCGCCGTGATGTCGAGCAGCGGAAGGAACTTGTCCGCCTTCCTGCTCACGCCGCCGCCGATGATGAACAGCTCCGGCGAGAACAGCATCTCCACGTGGTCGAGGTACTTCTGCAGGCGCTTCGTCGCCCAGTGCTCCCAGCTGAGGTCCTCGTCCTCCTTGGCCTTCGTCGAGGCGCGCTTCTCCGCGTCGTGCCCCTTCAGCTCCAGGTGGCCCAGCTCCGTGTTCGGGACGAGCCGGCCGTCGACGAAGAGCGCCGAGCCGATGCCCGTGCCCAGGGTCAGCAGGATGACGGTGCCCTTGCGGCCCCGGCCCGCGCCGAAGGTCATCTCGGCGACGCCGGCCGCGTCCGCGTCGTTCAGGACGGTCACGGGCAGGCCCCCGAGACGGTCGGAGAGCAGCTTGCCCGCGTCGACGCCGACCCAGGACTTGTCGACGTTGGCGGCCGTGCGGATCGTGGAGCCGGTGACGACGCCGGGGAAGGTCACCCCGACGGGACCCGACCAGCCGAAGTTCGCCACCACCTCCGCGACGCACCCCGCCACGTCGTCGGGTGTGGCGGGGTGCGGGGTCAGTACCTTGTGGCGGGGCTCGGCCAGATCTCCGCGCTCCAGATCCACGGGAGCGCCCTTGATGCCCGAGCCGCCGATGTCCACTCCGAAGACGTTCATGGACCCCACGTTAGGGGCAGACGGCGGGAGTTACCGCACCGACGTCCCACTTGCGGGTGTGCCCCGTTCACGGGCCCGGCGGATCCGGTCGGCCCGCCGCCGGCGGCTGCGGAACGGCCGGCGGCCGCGGGGCGGTCCGCCGGTACGGGGCCGCTCCCGCCCGGCGGCGCGGGACTACTCCTGGCCGGCGGCGCGGGACTACTCCTGGCCGGCGCGGTCCCGCAGGAGCGCCTCGGCCTCGGCCCGCAGGTCCTTGTTGCGGAGCTCCTTGGGCAGCGAGAAGGTCAGCGACTCGTCGGCCGTCTTGACGATCTCCACGTCGGCGTAGCCGCGCTCGGAGAGCCAGGCCAGGACCTCCTCGACGAGGACGTCCGGCACGGAGGCGCCCGAGGACAGGCCGACGGTGGAGACGCCCTCCAGCCAGGTCTCGTCGATCTCGCTGGCGAAGTCGACCAGGTACGCGGCCGGCACGCCGGCCTGCTTGGCGACCTCGACCATCCGGATGGAGTTCGAGGAGTTCTTCGAGCCGACGACGATCACCAGGTCGGCCTGGCCGGCGAGCTCCTTGATGGCGGTCTGCCGGTTCTGGGTGGCGTAGCAGATGTCGCTCGACGGCGGGGAGATGAGCTGCGGGAACTTCGCCTGCAGCGCGTCCACCGTCTCCATGGTCTCGTCGACCGAGAGCGTGGTCTGGGAGAGCCAGACGACCTTGGACGGGTCGCGGACCTCGACCTTGGCCACGTCCTCGGGGCCGTCGACGAGCTGGATGTGGTCGGGGGCCTCGCCGGAGGTGCCGATGACCTCCTCGTGGCCCTCGTGGCCGATCAGCAGGATGTCGAAGTCCGCGTCGGCGTACCGGACGGCCTCCTTGTGCACCTTGGTGACCAGCGGGCAGGTGGCGTCGATCGTGGCGAGCCGGCCCTGGCGGGCCTCCTCGTGGACGGTCGGTGCCACGCCGTGCGCGGAGAACATCACGATGTTGCCCGGCGGCACCTCGGTCGCCTGGTCGACGAAGATGGCGCCCTTCCGCTCCAGGGTCTGCACGACGTACTTGTTGTGCACGATCTCGTGACGGACGTAGATCGGCGAGCCGTACTGCTCCAGGGCCTTCTCGACGGCGATCACGGCACGGTCGACGCCCGCGCAGTAACCACGGGGAGCGGCGAGCAGGACACGCTTGGGGCGGTTGGGCGCGGGCGTAGCAGTCATGCGTCCCATCGTAAGGCCGCGCGGAAAGGCGGCCGCATCGTCCGCCCCGCCCCCGGCCGCATCGTCCGCCCCGCCCCCGGCCGCATCGTCCGCCCCGCCCCCGGCCGCGTCGCCGGGGCGTGATCGACACCGTGGCCGAGACTGGGCGCATGGCCGAGGAAGCACGGGTGTCAGAGCACACCGGACTGCGTCGGAACCTGGGGTTCCGCGACCTTGTCGTCTACGGGCTGCTCTTCATCGCGCCCATGGCCCCGGTCGGCGTCTTCGGCACCCTGGACGCGAAGTCGCACGGCGCGGTGGCGCTGGTGTACCTGGTGGCGACGGTCGCCATGGGCTTCACCGCCTTCAGCTACGCGCAGATGGTGCGCGTCGCCCCGCAGGCCGGTTCCGTGTTCACGTACGCCCGCAAGGGGCTGGGCGAGGGCCCGGGGTTCATCGCCGGCTGGATGGTGATGCTCGACTACCTGCTGATCCCGGCCGTGGCCTACCTCTTCGCGGGCATCGCGATGGAGGCGCTGGTCCCGGAGGTGGACCGGTGGGTGTGGACCGGGATCGCCGTGGTGGTCACGACCCTGCTGAACCTGTGGGGCGTGCGGGCGGCGGCCCGGGTGGGCTTCGTGGTGCTCGCCCTGGAGATCGTGGTGCTGCTGGTCTTCGTGGCGTCGGCGGTGACGGCGCTGGTCGAGGACGGGGCCCGGCGCGACTGGTGGTCGCCGCTGACCGGCGACGCGATGTTCTCCTTCTCGTCGGTGCTGGCCGCGGTGTCGGTGGCGGTCCTGTCGTACCTGGGCTTCGACGCGATCGCCTCCTTCGCGGAGGAGGTGACGGGGGGCTCGGAGAAGGTGGCCCGCGCCGTGCTGTTCTGCCTGGCGCTCGCGGGCGTGCTGTTCGTGATCCAGACCTACCTGGTGGCGCTCATCGGACCGGTGTCGTCGGCCGAGCTGGCGGCCGCGCCGGCGAAGCAGGGCTCGGCGTTCTACGACGCGGTGGACGCGTCCGTCGGGACCTGGCTGCACGACCTGGTGGCGGCGAGCAAGGCGATCGGCGCGGCCTTCGCGGCGCTGGCGGGGCAGGCGGCGGCCGGCCGGCTGCTCTTCGCGATGGCACGGGACCGGCGGCTGCCGCATGTGCTGGCCCGGACCGACTCCGGGGTGCCGCGGGTGGCGCTGCTCCTGGCGGCCGCGGTGACGATGGTGGCGGCGGTGTGGGCGGCGCGGCGGGACGACGGACTCGACCACCTGGTGTCGGTGGTCGACGTCGGGGCGCTGACGGCCTTCGTGCTGCTGCACGCGAGCGTGGTGGGCTGGTTCGCGGTGCGGCGGATGGAGGGGCCGCCGCGGTGGTGGCGGCACGTGGTGGCGCCGGTGGTGGGGGCGGGGATCCTGGTGGCGGTCATCGTGGAGGCGTCGGTGTCGGCGCAGCTGGTGGGCGTGATCTGGCTGGGCGTGGGGATGGTGGTCCTCGCGGTGCAGGGCGCGGCGCACCGGGGGTGAACGGCTGACGGGCCGCGTGAGGCGCCGGGGAAACAGCGGGCGGGCCACGGGCGTCACGAGGCGGGCCGCGCCACGCACCGGGGGTGAACGGCGGACGGGCCGCGCGTCCGCGGGCGCCGTGACATGTCCGTGGTCGCCGCTAGTCTCGGCGCATGGGTCTCAACACGTCCGCAGAAGCGCCGCTGCCCGTAGGTGAGGTCTCCCGGCTCATCGGGGGGTGGATCGACCGGCTCGGGGCCGTGTGGGTCGAGGGGCAGATCACGCAGCTCTCCCGGCGGCCGGGGGCCGGAGTGGTGTTCCTGACCCTGCGCGACCCCTCGTACGACATCTCCATCGGCGTCACCTGCTACCGCCAGGTCTTCGACGCCGTGGCCGACGTCGTCTCCGAGGGCGCGAGGGTCGTCGTGCACGCGAAGCCCGAGTGGTACGCGCCGCGCGGGCAGCTCTCCCTGCGGGCCGTGGAGATCAAGCCGGTCGGCATCGGCGAGCTCCTCGCCCGGCTCGAACAGCTGAAGCGGAGCCTGGGCGCGGAGGGCCTGTTCGCCCTCGACCGCAAGAAGCCGCTGCCCTTCCTCCCCCAGCTCGTCGGCCTCGTCTGCGGACGCGCGTCCGCCGCCGAGCGGGACGTCCTGGAGAACGCCCGGCGCCGTTGGCCCGCCGTGCGCTTCGAGGTGCGCAACGTGGCCGTGCAGGGGGTGAAGGCCGTCCCTCAGGTCGTGCAGGCCGTGCAGGAGCTGGACGCCCACGACGAGGTCGACGTGATCATCGTGGCCCGGGGTGGCGGCAGCGTGGAGGATCTGCTGCCGTTCTCGGACGAGCAGCTCGTCCGGGCCGTCGCCGAGTGCCGCACTCCGCTCGTCTCCGCGATCGGCCACGAACCCGACTCGCCCCTCCTCGACCTGGTCGCCGACCTGCGGGCCTCCACCCCGACCGACGCGGCCAAGAAGGTGGTCCCGGACGTCGGCGAGGAGCTGGACCGGGTGCAGGGGCTGCGCGACCGGGCGCTGCGGAGCGTGCGGGGGCTGCTGGAGCGCGAGGAGCGCGGTCTCGCGCACGCGCTGGCCCGCCCGGTCATGGAGCATCCCCAGCGGATGGTCGAGGTGCGCGAGGAGGAGCTCGACGCGGTGCTCGCGCGGAGCCGCCGGACCCTGCGGCACCTGCTCGACCGGGCCGACTCGGAACTGTCCCACACGCGGGCGCGGGTCCGGGCGCTCTCACCGGCGGCGACCATGGAACGCGGGTACGCCGTGCTCCAGCGCGCCGACGGCACGGTCGTCCGGGACCCGGAGGAGGTCGCGGCGGGCGAGGAGCTGAGGGCCCGCGTCGCGGCGGGCGAGTTCCCGGTGCGCCGCGTCGACGGTTCGTGATCCGCGCGCTTCGTGACCGGCGCCGGTTCGCGGACAGCCCCGCTGCGTGATCGACGGTCCGGTCCCGCACAGAGTCCGCCCGCGCAGAGTCCGGCCCGGACCCGGTCCGGCCCGGCACAGTCCGGGCCACACACAGTCCGACCCAGACAGTCCGACCCACACAGTCCGACCCACACAGTCCGATCCCGGACATCGGATCCCACACGGAGGGTGACAGGCATGGCAGGCACGACGGAACAGGCCGCGCTCGGGTACGAGCAGGCGCGGGACGAGCTGATCGAGGTCGTACGGCGCCTCGAGGCGGGTGGGACCTCCCTGGAGGAGTCCCTGGCGCTCTGGGAGCGCGGGGAGGAGCTGGCGAAGGTGTGCCGGCGCTGGCTGGAGGGGGCCAGGGCCCGCCTGGACGCCTCGCTCGCGGCGGAGGAGGAGGCCGGGACGGACGGGGAGGCGTAGGTCGCGGCGGCGGAGGTGGCCGGGACGCCCGGCTCCGGACGGCCGGGGTACGCTGGAGCCTGTGAACCGGATCACTATCCGTATTGGTTAGTTGAAAATTAACCTATCCGGGGCGTACCGTCGGGGACGTCGCTCGAACACCCCCTGCTTGTCCGGAAGGTACGCAGCATGTCTCTCGTTCTTGACCCCGCCGCCCAGGACCTCCTCTTCCGCGAGGCCCGCACCGCCAACACGTTCTCCGACGAGCCGGTGACCGACGAGCAGGTCCAGGCGATCTACGACCTCGTGAAGTTCGGCCCGACCGCCTTCAACCAGACGCCGCTGCGCATCACCCTGGTCCGCTCCCCCGAGGCCCGTGAGCGCCTGGTCAAGCACATGGCCGAGGGCAACCAGCC
This sequence comes from Streptomyces sp. JL2001, assembly GCF_050917515.1. Lineage (NCBI taxonomy): Bacteria > Bacillati > Actinomycetota > Actinomycetes > Kitasatosporales > Streptomycetaceae > Streptomyces > Streptomyces sp. JL2001. The sequence goes on from NZ_CP169421.1 coordinate 2,915,836, forward strand.
CAAGACCGCCGCCGCCCCGCTGGTCGCGATCCTGTCCGCCGACAACGAGTTCCACGAGGAGCTCCCGGCCCTGCTCCCGCACTTCCCGCAGGCCAAGGACATGTTCTTCGCCGAGCGCCCGGTCCGCGAGGGCTCGGCCCTGCTGAACGCCGCCCTCCAGGCCGCGTACTTCATCATCGGCGTCCGCGCCGCCGGCCTGGCCGCCGGCCCGATGACCGGTCTCGACTTCGCCGGCCTCCAGAAGGAGTTCCTGGACGCCGACCACACCCCGCTGATGGTCGTCAACATCGGCAAGCCCGGCGAGGACGCCTGGTTCCCGCGCTCCCCGCGCCTGGACTACGACGACGTCGTCACCACCGTCTGAGCCGTCGCGGCCCGACGCCTCGCGCGCCACGACACGACGGAGCCCCCGAGCGCATCGCGCCCGGGGGCTCCGTCGTGTCTCACCCACCGTGCCGTTCGTCCACCCGCACCGCCCACGCGACCGGCGTGCGGTCACGCCGTCCCGTGCGGCGGCGGGCTCACGCCTTCTTCGACTGGAGCGCGGCGGCCATCTCCGCCAGACGGTCGAACGAGGCCGTGCCCGTGACGACGGTCGTCGCCTTGCCGTCCGTGCGCACGAGGGCGTCGTACTTCGGGCCCTCCCAGCGCTGCCAGACCTGGCCGGCCACCGTCTGCGTCCGGCCGGAGTTCTCGGCCTGCTGCGTCACCTCGGGGACGAACTCCTTGGGCGCCGCCGTCGACTGGTGCAGCGAGACGTACTGGGTGTCCGGGTCCAGGAAGCCCAGCTGCCAGGCGTTGTCCTGGTCGCGCTTGTACGAGACGACCGTGGCCTTCCAGTCCTCGCCCAGGCCCTCCGGGGCGAGCACCGGATACGGCGCCGCCCGCTGGGCCGTCAGGAGCTCGACCCGGTAGTCCTTGGCCTTGACCGGAGCCGCCGTCTCGTCGTGCGGGATGAAGAGATACATCACGCCCGCGGCGATCATGATCACCGCCAGGGACTGGAACATCCCGCGTACCGTCTGCCTGCCTCGCATACCTGCCACGCCCCCCATGGTCGCATCATGGTGTTGTGCTCATACGTGGGCCCCTCTGCTCAAATTGTCGACGTACCGATAGAGTCGCAGCACCCTCTTTACTTCCGGCCGTCGCCGTACAGAAAGGTGCGCTCCGATGACCGAGCATCATCTGCCGTCCGAGCTCGAGGTCTCCCCCGAGGCCCCCGACCGCAACCTCGCCCTGGAGCTGGTCCGGGTGACCGAGGCGGCCGCCATGGCCGCCGGCCGCTGGGTCGGCCGAGGCGACAAGATCGGTGCCGACGGCGCGGCGGTCAACGCCATGCGGACCCTCGTCTCCACCGTCTCGATGAACGGCGTCGTCGTCATCGGCGAGGGCGAGAAGGACGAAGCCCCCATGCTGTACAACGGGGAGCGCATCGGCGACGGCACCGGCGCCGAGGTGGACATCGCGGTCGACCCGATCGACGGCACCACGCTCAACGCCAAGGGCATGCCGAACGCCATCGCCGTCCTGGCCGCCGCGGACCGGGGCACGATGTTCGACCCGTCCGCGGTCTTCTACATGGACAAGCTGGTCACGGGCCCCGAGGCCGCCGACTTCGTCGACATCAACGCCCCGGTGTCGGTCAACATCCGCCGGGTCGCCAAGGCCAAGGGCATGGCCCCCGAGGACGTCACGGTCGTCATCCTGGACCGCCCCCGCCACGAGGGCATCGTCAAGGAGATCCGCGAGACCGGCGCCCGGATCAAGTTCATCTCCGACGGCGACGTCGCCGGCTCGATCATGGCCGTCCGCGAGGGCACCGGCGTCGACATGCTGCTCGGCATCGGCGGCACGCCGGAGGGCATCATCTCGGCCTGCGCGATCAAGTGCCTGGGCGGTGTCATCCAGGGCAAGCTGTGGCCGAAGGACGAGGCCGAGCGCCAGAAGGCGATCGACGCGGGCCACGACCTGGACCGCGTCCTCTCCACGAACGACCTGGTCAGCGGCGACAACGTGTTCTTCGTCGCGACCGGCATCACGGACGGCGAGCTGCTGCGCGGCGTCCGCTACCGCTCCGAGACCGCGACCACGTCCTCGCTGGTGATGCGCTCGAAGTCCGGCACGATCCGCCAGATCGACTCCACGCACCGGCTGTCGAAGCTGCGCGCGTACAGCAAGATCGACTTCGACCGCGCGAAGTAACCACGCGGCGGTCCTGCGGCGCGGACGCGCCGACGGCCCGACGGAAAGGGGCGCCCCCATGTGCGGTGGGGGCGCCCCTTTCCGTACGGGGCGGGAGACCCGGCGGCTCAGCCGGCCGCGGCGATCCGCTCCGTCGTCGCCTTCTTGAGCTCCACGTCGCGCCGCCGGCGCCGGGCGAGCACCACACGGCGCTCGGCCGCGGTCAGTCCGCCCCACACGCCGTACGGCTCCGGCTGGAGCAGGGCGTGCTCCCGGCATTCGACCATCACGGGACAGCGGGCACAGACGCGCTTGGCGGCCTCCTCACGCGCCAGGCGGGAGGCGGTCGGCTCCTTGGACGGGGCGAAGAACAGTCCGGCCTCGTCCCGGCGGCACACCGCCTCCGTGTGCCAGGGGCCCGCCTCGTCCTCCCGCGCGGGGGCACGCTGAGGAGGAACGGCGGCGACCTGGAGGGGCTGATGCGGCGGATGCAGCACGGGTCTACTCCTGACGACGGCTTCGCGAGCGAGAGACGATGCAGCAAGCCCTACCCGCTGTGCGCGCGCCTATGCACTGCGTGCCGCCGAGTTCCGGAGTGCGGAACCCTGGCGACGGATTCCGGTCACTCCCGCCCCTCGCGTCCGGCCGGTGACGGTGACACCCGCAGCGGGACGGACGGGACGCCCACGCCGTACGGCCGGTGACCGGCACCGCGCCCGCCGACCCGACGCCTCCCCCGGCCGTCAGTGGCCGAGGTGCTTGCGCAGCTGCTTCTGGACGTGGTTCTGGAGGTCCGTGATCCACTTGCCGCGCTTGGGCTTGGCCTCGACGTTGCCGAACACCGAGTAGCCGTTGATCACGACGACGGGGGCCTGCGGGTCCGCGCCCTCCAGGGTCACGACGTCGAAGTTGCCGAAGATCCCGGTGCCGCTGCCGCGCAGGCTGATGTTCTCCGGCACCCGCACCTCCACGTTCCCGAAGATCGAGGTGGCGTTGATCGTGGTCAGGCGCTGCGCGAAGAGCGCCTCGGTCAGGTCGATCTCGATGTTGCCGAAGAGCGCGAACGCGTTGGTCCGGCGGCCGACCCGCCAACGGCCCTTGCGGGTGGTGCTGGAGAAGATCGCGACGAGGTTGTCGGAGGGGCCCGGGTCCTCGTCGGAACCGTACGCGTACGCCGACTCGGGCTCCCGGCGCGGCCGGGCCCCGGCCGGGAGGTCCCGGACGATCGGCTCCAGCTCCCCCAGGGTCTTGGCGCGGTAGACGGCGTCGATCCGGTCCGAGTGCTCCTCGGCGTCGAGCCGCCCCTCGGCGAGGGCGTCCCGGAGGATGTCCGCGATCCGGTCCCGGTCCGCGTCCGAGGCCCTCAGGGCGTCGCCGGGCGGGACGGGGGCGGGTTCGGCGGGGGCGACCGGCTTCTGGGGCTGCTTTTCGAGGTCCACGAACCCAGGTTAGCGAAACGCGATAGATCGCGACTAGGCCCTGTCCGGGCGATCTCCTCGAGCCCGCGACGTCCGCCCGTCACCCTTCACCCGGAGGTTCCCGGACACCTGTCCATGTATTCTGGACATGTGTCCATTACCGCGCATGTCCTCGTCGGCCTCGTCGCCGCCCTGCACGCCTACATCCTCGTTCTGGAGATGTTCCTCTGGGAGCGCCGGCCCGGGCGCGAACTCTCCGGCTTCGACGCGGAGACCGCCCGCAGGACGGCCCCCCTCGCCGCCAACCAGGGCCTCTACAACGGCTTCCTCGCCGCCGGCCTGGTCTGGGGCCTGATCGCCGCCGACCCCACCGGCCACCAGGTGCAGGTCTTCTTCCTGTCCTGCGTGGTGATCGCCGGGATCTACGGCGGCCTGACCGCCAACCGCCGCATCCTGCTCGCCCAGGCCCTGCCCGGGGCCCTCGCCCTGGCCGCCGTACTGTGGGCCGGGTGACCAGCCCGACCGAGGATCCCCGCACCGCCCGCACCCGCGCCAAGCTGCGCGCCGCCCTCCTGGAGGAGTGCGCCACGCGCCCCCTCGACGAGGTCGGCGTCGCCGCGCTGGTGCGCCGGGCCGGGGTCGGCCGCGCCACCTTCTACCTGCACTACCCCGACCTCCAGGCGCTCGCCGTCGACGCCTGCGCCGACGTCGTGCGCGAGGCGGTCGACGCCCTGCACGCCTGGCGCGGCACACCCGACCCGGCCGTCCCGCCGCCCGCCCTGCCCGCCTTCTTCACCGGACTCGCCCCGCACGCGCCGCTCTACCGGGGCCTGTTGCGCCCGGGCGGCGGCGGCCCCCTCGGCGACCTGCTCCACCGCGAACTGCGCGCCTACAGCCGGCGCGAGCGGGAACTGGCCGGCGCCCCGGAGCCGGACCTGGTCGCGTCGGCGGTCTCGGCGGCCTTCGCGGGTCTGCTCGCCGACTGGCTGCACGGCCTGATCGACGCCTCCCCCGACCGGATCGCGGGCCGGACCTGGCGCCTCCTCATCGCCCTGCACCGCACCCCGCTGCCCTGACCCCCGCGGCCCTGGCGGCCCGCACCCCGCAAGTGAGCCTTACCTCACAGGATCGGGGCCCCCGCCGCGTTCTACGCTGGAGGGCGCACCGCCAACGGAGGCGGTGCGCCGTCTTGCCGAGTGAGGAATGGCCCCCATGCCAGAGTTTGCGTACTCCGATCTGCTCCCCCTGGGAGAGGACACCACGCCGTACCGCCTGGTGACCTCCGAAGGTGTCTCCACCTTCGAGGCCGACGGCCGTACGTTCCTCAAGGTCGAGCCGGAGGCGCTGCGGCAGCTCGCCGCCGAGGCCGTCCACGACATCCAGCACTACCTGCGCCCGGCCCACCTGGCCCAGCTGCGCCGCATCATCGACGACCCGGAGGCGTCGGGCAACGACAAGTTCGTCGCGCTCGACCTGCTGAAGAACGCGAACATCGCCGCCGCCGGCGTCCTGCCCATGTGCCAGGACACCGGCACCGCGATCGTCATGGGCAAGCGCGGACAGAACGTGCTCACCCGGGGCGGTGACGAGGAGGCGCTGAGCCGCGGCATCTACGACGCCTATACCAAGCTCAACCTGCGCTACTCGCAGATGGCCCCGCTGACCATGTGGGAGGAGAAGAACACCGGCTCGAACCTGCCCGCGCAGATCGAGCTGTACGCGACCGACGGCGGCGCGTACAAGTTCCTCTTCATGGCCAAGGGCGGCGGCTCGGCCAACAAGTCCTTCCTCTACCAGGAGACGAAGGCCGTCCTCAACGAGGGCAGCATGATGAAGTTCCTGGAGGAGAAGATCCGCTCGCTCGGCACGGCCGCCTGCCCGCCGTACCACCTGGCGATCGTCGTCGGCGGCACCTCCGCCGAGTTCGCGCTCAAGACCGCGAAGTACGCCTCCGCGCACTACCTGGACGAGCTGCCCGCCGAGGGCTCGGAGCTCGGCCACGGCTTCCGCGACAAGGAGCTGGAGGAGAAGGTCTTCGAGCTCACGCAGAAGATCGGCATCGGCGCCCAGTTCGGCGGCAAGTACTTCTGCCACGACGTCCGCGTGGTCCGGCTGCCCCGCCACGGCGCCTCCCTGCCCGTCGCGATCGCCGTCTCCTGCTCGGCAGACCGCCAGGCCGTCGCGAAGATCACCGCCGAGGGCGTCTTCCTGGAGCAGCTGGAGACCGACCCGGCCCGCTTCCTGCCGGACACCACCGACGAGCACCTCGCCGCCGACGGCGACGTCGTGAAGATCGACCTGAACCAGCCGATGGACGCGATCCTCGCCGAGCTGACGAAGCACCCGGTGAAGACCCGGCTCTCGCTGACCGGTCCGCTGGTGGTGGCCCGCGACATCGCGCACGCCAAGATCAAGGAGCGGCTGGACGCGGGCGAGGAGATGCCGCAGTACCTGAAGGACCACCCGGTGTACTACGCCGGTCCGGCCAAGACCCCCGAGGGCTACGCCTCCGGTTCCTTCGGCCCGACGACGGCCGGCCGGATGGACTCCTACGTCGAGCAGTTCCAGGCGGCGGGCGGCTCCAAGGTCATGCTGGCCAAGGGCAACCGCAGCAAGCAGGTCACCGACGCGTGCGGCAGCCACGGCGGCTTCTACCTGGGCTCGATCGGCGGCCCGGCGGCGCGCCTCGCGCAGGACTGCATCAAGAAGGTCGAGGTCGTCGAGTACGAGGAGCTCGGCATGGAGGCGGTCTGGAAGATCGAGGTGGAGGACTTCCCGGCGTTCGTCGTGGTGGACGACAAGGGCAACGACTTCTTCCAGAACCCGGCCCCCGAGCCGACGTTCACGCACATCCCGGTCCGCGGTCCGGGTCTCGGCTGATCCCGGTGGGACGCCCGAGACACGCCGTCGTCCCGGCCGCCCTGCTGGCGGCCGGGCTGTTGCTGACCGGCTGCGGCACGGAGCAGGAGCCGCTGCGGGTCAGCGAGCCGAACGCCCCGCGGCCGACCGGGTCCGCCGAGCCGGCCCGGGGTTCGCTCGGCGGACCCGGCACCGCCTGCCCGCTCCCGGTGTCGTTCGGCCTCGCCGCGGACTGGAAGCCGAAGGCCGTGCGGGTCGGCGACGACGAGCTCTCCGCCGCGCTCGGCAGGCAGGGCCCGGCGACCATGGTCTGCGAGATCGACGCGAAGCCGGCCGGGAACATCGGCTACCTGCGGGTCTGGACCGCGGACGGCTCCGCGGCCCGGCCCACGCTCGAAGGTTTCGTGAAGGCCGAGAAGAACGCCTCCGAGGTGGTCTACAAGGAGACCCGGGCGGGGGCGCTGTCCGCCGTCGAGGTGACCTACACGGTCCACAACGAGCTGATGGACGAGTCCAAGGAGGAGCGCGCCTTCGCGGTCTCCACGCCGAAGGGGACCGTGATCGTCCACCTCGGCGGCCTGGACACCGAGGAGCACCGCGAGATGCTCCCGGCGTACGAGCTCGCCCGCTCCAGCCTCAAGGCGCTCTGAGCGCCTCCGGCCGTCGTGCACGGTGACGTGGCCCCCGCCCCGCCCGGGGCGGGGGCCACGCCGTGTGCCCGCGGAGCGCTGCCCTGTCAGGCGAACCGCTGGTTCGCCGAGCCGTTGCAGGTCTGGAGCCGCAGCGGCTCCTTCGCCGTGGCCTGGGTGAGGCACAGTCCGGTGGCCGCGGCCGGGCGGACGGTGGCGCCGTCGCGGACGAACTTCTGGTTGCCCGCGCCGGAGCAGTTCCACAGGATCAGCGCCGTACCGGCCTGGTAGCGGGCACCGGGCACGTCGACGCACCGGTCCTGGGTGAGCTGGGTGTGGAGGGTCCGGCGGGCGGAGTCGTACCACCAGCCCTGGTTGCGGCCGCCGTGACAGTCCCAGCCGAGGACGGCGGTCCCGTTGGCGCTGCCGGCGCCGCTGACGTCGACGCAGTTGCCGGTCGCCTCGTTCCGCCACGGGCGGTAGGCGTCGTCCCAGGCGAGCGGGAAGAGCGTCGGGGTGCCGGCGGAGTCGACGTCGGCGCAGCCGGCCTCGCGCAGGCCCGAGGCGTAGAGCTGGGTGAGGCAGGAGGCGAAGGCGGCGTGGCCGCGGGCGTTGGGGTGGAAGGACTGGCGGACCGAGTTCTCGTCCGGGGTGCCGGGCTTGGAGAGGTCGATGTACAGGCCCCTGGCCCAGGGGTCCTCCATGCAGACCTCGTGTCCGTGGAAGAGGCGCGAGTTGTCGAGGTAGGTGGCCCCGGTGTTCGCCGCGGCCCGGCGCATGCCGCGCTCGAAGGCGGGGACGGCGGTGTTGCGGCCCCAGACGGTGTCGGAGTCGTAGCCGAGGCCGCCGCAGCTGAGCTTGCCGGGGAAGTTCGGGTTGTCGCGGAAGTCGGGGCCGATGGGGCTCGGGTAGCCCATGACGACGAGCTTGTAGTCGCCGTCGGCGTAGCCGGCGTCGCGCATCACGGTCCGCAGGTCCCGCACGGTCTGCTCGACCTTCGGGACGAGACCGTCGACGCGGGCCTGCCAGCCGGGGGCGTACTTGGGCTCGCAGGCCCCCTGCAGGGTGAGGTAGCGGGTGACGCAGTCGGTCATGACCGGGCCGAACTGCAGGTCGTCGTTGGCGCCGGCGACGAGCAGCACCATCTTGATGCGGGTGTTGCGGGCCTTGACGGCGAGGTTGTCGCTCTGGACGAGTTCGTCGGCGTACTGCTTCGAGCCGCCGATCCTGATGTTTCCGCTGTAGGCACCGGAGCAGGACACGTTGAAGGTGAGGTCCGCGGGGATTCCGGTGCGGTGGATCGCGGCGTCGGGCGAGCGGTGACACCAGTTGTCGGGACCGTTGGTGGGCGGCTCGTAGGTGCCCACGCCCTCGCCGGAGATCTCGCTGTCGCCGAGCGAGATCAGTCCGGTCCTGCGTGCGGCGAGCGGGCGTTCGGCGGGGTCGCCGTAGATCCGGGTGGCCTCGGCCGCGCGGACCGCCTCCAGTTCGGGCGGGAGGGGGACGGAGGCGACGCGGACGGCGCCACCGCTCGTGTCGGCCGCTCCGGCGGGGCTCGCGGCTGCCATGGTGCCGAAGGCCGCCGCCGCGGCGGCCGTGGCGGCGATCGTCCAGCGGAATCTGCGCCTGGTGCGCGTCATTGCGCCTCCTGGAGGTGGGGTTACCCACGGTTCTACTGGCCGGTACGCGCCGGGGGAATAGGCAGAACAAGACAACTGCTCAACTTTTACAGGAGGTTGAGGAACATGACCGAGTACGAAGACCACCGGATCGAGCACGACTCCATGGGCGAGGTGCGGGTCCCCGCGCACGCCAAGTGGCGGGCTCAGACGCAACGCGCGGTGGAGAACTTCCCCGTCTCGGGCCAGCGCCTGGAACGGACCCACATCGAGGCCCTCGCCCGGATCAAGGCCGCCGCGGCCAAGGTCAACGCCGAGCTGGGCGTGATCGACGAGGACCTGGCGCGGGCCATCGAGGAGGCCGCCGGAGAGGTCGCCGAGGGCCGCTGGGACGAGCACTTCCCCGTCGACGTCTTCCAGACCGGATCGGGCACCTCGTCCAACATGAACACCAACGAGGTCGTCGCCACCCTGGCCGGCGAGCGGCTCTCCGAGGGCCGCGACGTCCACCCCAACGACCACGTCAACGCGTCCCAGTCGTCCAACGACGTGTTCCCGTCCTCCATCCACATCGCCGCCACCGCCGCCGTCACCCGCGACCTGATCCCCGCACTCGAACACCTGGCCGACTCCCTGGGGCGGAAATCAGCCGAATTCGCGGACGTCGTGAAGTCCGGGCGCACGCACCTCATGGACGCCACCCCGGTCACCCTCGGACAGGAGTTCGGCGGCTACGCGGCCCAGGTCCGCTACGGCGTCGAACGCCTGCGCTCCGCCCTCCCCCGGCTCGCCGAACTCCCCCTCGGCGGCACGGCCGTGGGCACCGGCATCAACACGCCACCCGGCTTCTCCGCCGCCGTCATCGCCGAGGTCGCCCGGGCCACCGGCCTGCCGCTCACCGAGGCCCGCGACCACTTCGAGGCCCAGGGCGCCCGGGACGCGCTGGTGGAGACGTCCGGCCAGCTCAGGACCATCGCCGTCTCCCTCACGAAGATCTCCAACGACCTGCGCTGGATGGCCTCCGGCCCCCGCACCGGTCTCGCCGAGATCAACCTGCCCGACCTCCAGCCCGGCTCGTCGATCATGCCCGGCAAGGTGAATCCGGTCATCCCCGAAGCCGTCCTCATGGTCGCCGCCCAGGTGACCGGAAACGACACCACCGTGGCCGTCGCCGGCGCGGCCGGCAACTTCGAACTCAACGTGATGCTCCCGGTGATCGCCAGGAACCTCCTCGAATCGATCCGGCTGCTCGCCAACGCCTCCCGGCTGCTCGCCGACCGCACCGTCGACGGGATCACCGCCAACGCCGAACGCGCCCGCGAGTACGCCGAGTCCTCCCCCTCCGTCGTCACCCCGCTGAACAAGTACATCGGATACGAGGAGGCCGCGAAGGTCGCCAAGAAGTCCCTGGCCGAACGGAAGACGATCCGCGAGGTGGTCCTGGAGGGCGGCTACGTCGAACGCGGCGCGCTCACCGTCGAACAACTCGACGAGGCCCTGGACGTCCTGCGGATGACACGTCCCTGAGACCGGGACCCGGGCCCTCCCGGGCCCGGCCCGGCCCGGCCGACGGCGGCTGACTCATCCGTGACCTGTGCCGCAGCGGTGACGGGGCCACGGTCCTAAGATCTGCGCATGACAGGATCGGGCGGCCCCCAGCACTGGGCGCCTGGGGAGCACATCCTCTGGCGCTACCGCGGCAACGGCTCCGACGCCGTGCACATCTGCCGGCCGGTGACCGTCGTCCGCGACACCCCCGACCTGCTCGCCGTCTGGCTGGCCCCCGGCACCGAGTGCATCCGGCCGGTGCTCACCGACGGCACGGCCGTGCACGAGGAGCCCCTCGCCACCCGCTACACCGCTCCGCGCACCACCGCCCGCGGGCACTGGTTCGGCACCGGCGTCCTCAAGCTGGCCCGGCCCGGGGACCCCTGGTCGGTCTGGCTGTTCTGGGAGCGCGGCTGGCAGTTCCGCAGCTGGTACGTCAACCTCGAGGAGCCCCGCACCCGCTGGTCGGGCGGCGTCGACTCGGAGGACCACTTCCTCGACATCTCCGTCTACCCGGACCACAGCTGGCTGTGGCGGGACGAGGACGAGTTCGACCAGGCCCAGCGCTCCGGCCTGATGGACCCGGCCCAGGCCGCGCGGGTCCGCGGCGCGGGCCGCGCCGCGGTCGAGGTGATCCGTTCCTGGGGCGCGCCGTTCCGCGACGGCTGGGAGGACTGGCGCCCCGATCCGGCGTGGACCGTGCCCCAGCTGCCGAGAGACTGGGATCGCACTCCGGCGCACACGGCACCGTGAGACCCTTGATGCGCCCCCGGGGTGCAAACGTAGGATCGTCCTCCGCAAGCCCGTGACCAACGAACGATGCATCAACCACTCAGAACCGCGCAGGACCTGACCACAAGTCATCCATGAGGGGGAGAGCAGTGCCGGACGTGCGCCCGGGTGTACCGACCCCCGTCACAGCCGCTGCTCGCGGGGCGTCCAGATCCAGCGCCCGCCAGGGGTTTATCCCCGGCGAAGGCGCGGCATCGGCGAGAAGAGCGAGTGCATCGCACCACCGGCCCGGACGGACGGAACCCCACGCGTGACGGAGCATCCCACCTCCCACGAAGGCCGGCAGCCGCTGGCTGCCCGGCCGCAGGAACGCGCCCGCCCCCGCCCCGAAGCGGCCCCGGCGAGCCCGTCCGCCGCGGCCGTCCCGGGCCCGACGCCGGACGGCGGCCTGCCCCCGCAGCAGAGCGGCCCGGCCGCCGCCGCGGGCGACGCCCGCCGCAGGCCGGCACCCGACGGAGAGCACACCGCCGCCGTGCCCGCCGGCCTTCCCGTGCCCGCCCAGGCAACCCCGCCCGCGGCCGCGGTCGCCGTGACCCCGTCCGGCGGCGCGGCCCAGGACGTCGCCGAGGCGCGCCGCGAAGGCGACCGGCTGCGCTTCGTCGGGGCCGCGACCCGGCGCATCGCGCGCGGCATCGACCTCGACGAGATCGTGCTCGGCCTGTGCCGGGCCACCGTGCCGACCTTCTCCGACGCCATCCTGGTCTACCTGCGCGATCCGCTGCCGGTCGGCGACGAACGGCCGGTCTCCCCGTTCGTCCTGCGCCTGCGCCGCACGGACCGGCTCCGCTTAACGGACCAGGAGGGCGAGGAGCTGGTCCTCGTACCCGACCCCGACCCGACCCCCGCCGCCGAGCTGTGCGAGGTCCGCTCCGGCGGGGCGCTCGCCGAGGTGCTGCGCGGGGTGCGGCCGGTCTTCGGCGACTCCGCCGCCGCCCGCGCCGCGCTGCCCGAGCTGCTCGGCCCCGACCATCCGGTGCCCGGCGGCCACCGGGCGATACTCGCCCCGCTGCGCGGCCGCCGGCGGGTCATCGGGGCCGCGGTCTTCCTCCGCCGCCCCGAGCGGTCCGGCTTCGAACCCGACGACCTCCTCGTCGCCGCCCAGCTCGCGACCCACACCGCCCTCGGCATCGACAAGGCCGTGCTCTACGGCCGCGAGGCGTACATCGCCGACGAACTGCAGCGCACCATGCTGCCGGACTCGCTGCCCCAGCCGACCGGCGTCCGGCTCGCCTCGCGCTACCTGCCGGCCGCCGAGACGGCCCGGGTCGGCGGCGACTGGTACGACGCGATCCCGCTGCCCGGCAGCCGGGTGGCACTGGTCGTCGGCGACGTCATGGGCCACTCCATGACCTCCGCCGCGATCATGGGCCAGCTGCGCACGACCGCGCAGACCCTTGCCGGGCTCGACCTGCCCCCGCAGGAGGTCCTGCACCACCTCGACGAGCAGGCCCAGCGGCTCGGCCAGGACCGGATGGCGACCTGCATGTACGCCGTCTACGACCCGGTCTCGCACCGGATCACCATCGCCAACGCCGGCCACCCGCCGCCCATACTGCTCCACCTGGGCGGCCGGGCCGAGGTCCTGCGGGTCCCGCCGGGCGCCCCGATCGGCGTCGGCGGAGTCGACTTCGAGGCCGTCGAACTGGACGCGCCGGCCGGGGCCACGCTGCTGCTGTACACGGACGGCCTGGTCGAGTCCCGGATGCGGGACGTGTGGACCGGGATCGAGCAGCTGCGCGAGCGGCTCGCCGCGACGGCCCAGCTGACCGGACCCGACCACTCGCCTCCGCTGGAGGCGCTGTGCGACGACGTCCTCGACATGCTCGGCCCGGGCGACCGGGACGACGACATCGCGCTGCTCGCGGCCCGCTTCGACGGGATCGCGCCCAGTGACGTCGCCTACTGGTTCCTGGAGCCGGAGGACGCGGCCCCGGGGCGGGCCCGGCGGCTCGCCCGCCGGGCGCTGGCCCGCTGGGACCTGGAGGAGCTCTCGGACTCGGTCGAGCTGCTGATCAGCGAGGTCGTGACCAACGCCGTGCGGTACGCGGAGCGGCCGGTCACCCTGCGGCTGCTGAAGACCGACGTACTGCGCTGCGAGGTCGGCGACGACTCCCCGCAGCTGCCCCGGCAGCGGCGGGCCCGGGACACCGACGAGGGCGGGCGCGGCCTGTTCCTGGTGAACCGGCTGGCCAGACGCTGGGGCGCGACGCGCCTGTCGGGCGGCAAGGTGGTCTGGTTCGAGCTGTCGACGCGGGTGTAGCGGGGCGGTACGGGACCGGACGGGTCGACGGCGGCCGAGCACCCGCCCGCCGCATACGCGAGGACGGCCGGACCCCTCCCGGGTCCGGCCGTCCTCGCGTGCGGTGCGCCGCCCCCGTCAGCCCAGGGGTCGGCTGTTGCCGTTGCTGTTGCTGCCGTTGCCGTCGGCGGGCGGCTCGATCGTCGGATCCGTCGTCCGGGTCGGCGTCGGCGGCGTCGGGAACGTGGCGGTGTCCGTCGGCTGCGGCGGCGTCGTCGCGGTCGAGGTCGGCGGCGGCGTCGACTCGGGGGTTCCGCTCGGGGTCGGCGCGGTCGGGTCCGGGGACTCGCTGGTCTGCGACGGCGTCGGGTCGGGCTCGACGATCGCCGTGTCGTCGGTCTCCAGGTCGAACTGCTTGTCGGAGCCGCCGCCCAGCGCCCGGGTGGTGTACGCGCCCCAGATCTGGGCGGGGGTGCGGCCGCCGTTGGCGCGGCCGGGGTTGATGGTGTCGGTCAGGGTGACCTGGTTGCCCTTGGCGTCCTCGCCGAAGAGGGCGACGGCGGTGACCAGTTCGGGGGTGTAGCCGACGAACCAGGCGGAGCGGTTGTTCTCCGAGGTGCCGGTCTTGCCGGCCGCGGCGTAGTCGCCGGCGGCCCGGATGCCGGAGCCGCTCCGCACGACGCCCGTCATCGCCTTGGTGACCGTGTCGGCGGCCTCGCGGGTGATGACCTGCTCGCCGATCGACTTCACCGGGTCGGCCTTGCGCGCCTTGTGCTCGGCGGACTTCACGATGGTCGGGGTGACCTTCCTGCCGTGGTTGTCCAGCGTCGCGTAGGCGCCTGCCATGTCCCAGGTGGAGGCGCCCATGGTGCCGAGCGACATCGCGGGCCGCTCGCCGAAGTCCGCGCCGTCCTTCATGCCGAGGTCGAGGGCGGTCTTCTTCACCTTGTCCGGGCCGACGTCGACGATCATCTGGGCGTAGACCGAGTTGATCGAGCTGTTGGTGGCCTTCTGGACGGTGACGGGGCCGTAGCTCCGGTTGTCCTCGTTCTCCGGGCTGAAGGGGACGTCGCTGCCGACCACGGGCCGCTTGCTGGTGCCGTCGTAGATCGTGCCGAGGCCGATCTCCCGGCCGTCCTGGGTCTTCGCGCCGTTCTCCAGCGCCGAGGCCAGCACGATCGGCTTGAAGGTCGAGGCGGGCTGGTAGTCGCGGCGCGTGGCGTTCGACAGCCAGTGCTCGGTGGCGCCGACGCCGCCGTACATCGCGAGGACGCGGCCGGTCTTCGGGTCGACCGAGGTGGCGCCCGCCTGGACGGTGGCGTCCTTCTTGTCCTTCTCCCGGTCGAGCTTGGCCTCCAGCTGCTCCTCGACCGACTTGACGAGGGCCTTCTGCTTCTTCTCGTCGATGTTGAGGGTGATCGTCCAGCCGCCGGCCTTGATGTCCTCCTCCCTTATGCCCTGGCGCATCAGCTCCTGGTTGGCGGCCTCGACCAGGTAGCCGGTCTGGCCTCCCATGCCGGGGGCGGCCTTGGGCTTCTGCGGGACGGGGAACGTGAGGCCGGCGCGCTTGCCCGCGTCCAGCCAGCCCTCCTCGACCATGTTGTCCAGGGTGTAGTTCCAGCGCTCCTCGACCAGCTTGCGGCCGGTCGGGGTGGCCGAGGTCCAGTCGTACTGGTTCGGTGCCTGGAGCAGCGAGGCGAGGTAGGCGCCCTGGGCGACGTTCAGCTTGGCGGCGTCGACACCGTAGTAGGCCTGCGCGGCGGCCTGGATGCCGTAGGCGCTGCGGCCGTAGTAGCTGGTGTTGATGTAGCCGGCGAGGATCTCGCTCTTGGGGCTGTTCTGGTCGACCTTGAGCGCGATCACCATTTCCTTGAGCTTCCGGGTGACCGTCTGGTCCTGGTCCAGGTAGTAGTTCTTCACGTACTGCTGGGTGATGGTCGAGCCACCCTGCTTGCCCTTGCCGGTGATCGTGTTCAGCGCGGCGCGGACGGTGCCCTTGATGTCGACGCCGTGGTCCTTGTAGAAGGTCTTGTTCTCGGCGGCGACGAAGGCGTTCTGGACGTCCCTGGGGATCTTCTCCAGGCCGACGATCTCACGGTTGATCTCGCCGGTACGGGCGAGGATCCGGCCGTTGGAGTACTTGTAGATGTTGCTCTGCATGGTCGCCTGGGCGTTGGCGCTGGGCACCGGGACCATGAGGTACACGACGTAGAAGGCGCCCATGAGGAGCAGGCAGCCGGCGAGGAACGTGCCCAGGAGTTTCTTCCAGGTGAAGAGGCGGCGTATGCGCCCGCCGCCCTTCGTCCGGCGCGTGTCCGCTCGACCCATCGTTCCGTCGCTCCGCTCGTCGTGTCGTGGCCAGGTGTCGGCCGGATGTCTGCGCCGAATCAGCTCAGCAAGCTAACACCGACGATGCAGACAAAGGGCAACCGATCCGGTCTTTTCCGGACGTGACAATCAGCACCTGCCTCCTTGGGAACCGACGCGTCACGAGCCGGGATGGTTGTGCGACGTCCGTCACATTCCGTCCCTCTTCGGCTATACACTGTGCGTATACACAGGGTGTAGAGTGAGCGGCATGTCAATCGGTCACACCCTTCTCGGGCTCCTGGAGTCCGGACCGCGCCACGGCTACGACCTCAAGCGCGCCTTCGACGAGAAGTTCGGCCACGACCGGCCGCTGCACTACGGGCAGGTCTACTCGACCATGTCCCGCCTGCTGAAGAACGGCCTGGTCGAGGTGGACGGCGTCGAGGCCGGCGGAGGCCCCGAACGCAAGCGGTACGCGATCACCGAGGCCGGCGTCACCGACGTCGCCCAGTGGCTCGCCCGGCCCGAGAAGCCGGAGCCGTACCTCCAGTCCACGCTCTACACCAAGGTCGTCCTCGCCCTGCTCACCGGCCGCCCGGCGGCCGAGCTGCTCGACGTCCAGCGCGCGGAACACCTGCGGCTGATGCGCGAGCTGACCCGCCGCAAGAAGGACGGCGACCTCGCCGACCAGCTGATCTGCGACCACGCCCTCTTCCACCTCGAAGCCGATCTTCGGTGGCTGGAACTGACCGCCGCCCGCCTGGACCGGCTCGCCGAGGAGATCCGCCGATGACCACCACCGCCCTGCTCCGGGCCGCCGCCGTGGACAAGGCGTACGGCCCGACCCCCGCCCTCTCGGGCGCGGACTTCGCCATCCGGGCCGGCGAGGTCGTCGCCGTCATGGGACCCTCCGGCTCCGGCAAGTCCACCCTGCTGCACTGCCTCGCCGGGATCGTCCGCCCCGACGCCGGCACCATCACCTACGACGGACGCGAGCTCGCCGCCCTTTCGGACGGTGAGCGCAGCGCCCTGCGCCGCTCCGAGTTCGGCTTCGTCTTCCAGTTCGGCCAGCTCGTCCCCGAGCTGACCTGCGTCGAGAACGTCGCCCTGCCGCTGCGGCTGAACGGCGAGCGGCGCAGGAGCGCCGAGGCCACGGCCCGCGCATGGCTCGCCCGCCTGGAGGTCGACGGCATCGCCGCCCACCGGCCCGGCGAGATATCCGGCGGACAGGGCCAGCGGGTCGCGGTCGCCCGCGCGCTCGCCACCACCCCCCGGGTGATCTTCGCCGACGAACCCACCGGCGCCCTCGACTCCCTCAACGGCGAACGGGTCATGGAACTCCTCACCGCCGCGGCCCGGGACACCGGCGCCGCCGTCGTCCTCGTCACCCACGAGGCCCGCGTCGCCGCCTACTCCGACCGCGAGATCATCGTCCGCGACGGCTCCGTGCGCGACGCGGAGTGGGCCGCATGAGCCTGCGACTCCGGGCGCGCGACCTCGCCCTCGGCGCGCGCTTCGCGTTCGGCGGCGGCCGGCGCGGCGCGATCCGCACCGTCCTGACCGCCACCGGCATCGGCCTCGGCGTCGCCCTGCTGCTGGTCGCCGCGTCCTTCCCGAACATGATGTTCTCCCGCGAGGTACGGGAGGCCCAGCGCAGCCCCGACGCCGGCCAGGAGATCACCGAGCCGAGCGCCGACTCCTTTCTCTTCTACCGCCACACCACCGTCTTCCACGACGACACCGTCACCGGCCTCGTCCTGCGCCCCGAAGGCCCGGACGCGCCCGCTCCCCCGGGCACGGCGAAGCCGCCCGGCCCCGGCGAGATGCTCGTCTCCCCCGCGCTGCGCACCCTGCTGGACTCCCCCGGCGGCACGCTGCTCCGCGAACGACTGCCCTACAAGGTCACCGGAACCCTCGGCAGGGCCGGCCTCATCGGACCGTCCGAACTGCGGTACGTCGCCGGCAGCGCCACCCTCACCACCGACAACTACGACGGACGCGGCATCCGCTACGGCTGGTCGGTGCCGGAGGAGCCGCTGAACCCCTTCCTCCTGCTGCTCGTCGTCATCGCCTGCGTCGTCCTGCTGCTGCCGGTCCTCGTCCTCATCGCGACCGCCGTCCGCTTCGGCGGCGAACAACGCGACCGCCGGCTCGCCGCACTGCGCCTGGTCGGCGCCGACCGCGCCATGACCCGGCGGATCGCGGCCGGCGAATCCCTCGCGAGCGCACTGGTCGGACTCGCCTTCGGCGTCGCGTTCTTCGCCCTGGGACGGCAGCTCTCCGGCACCGTGACCGTCTGGGACGTCAACGCCTTCCCCTCCGACGTGGTCCCGCTGGCCCCGCTCGCCGTCCTCGTCCTCCTGACGGTGCCGGTCGCGGCCGTCGCCGTGTCCCTGGGCGCGCTGCGCGGAGTGGCGATCGAACCGCTCGGCGTCGTCCGCGACTCCACCCCGCGCCCCCGCCGCCTGTGGTGGCGCCTGGTCCTCGTCGGCGCCGGGACCGCCCTCCTCCTCCCGATGGCCGGACAGATCGAGATCGTCGGCGCCGGCATCGACATGTTCGGGATCACGGCCGGCTCCCTGCTCATGCTCGTCGGGCTCACCACCCTGCTGCCCTGGCTCGTGGAGGCCGTCGTGCACCGGCTGCACGGCGGTCCGGTGCCCTGGCAACTGGCCGTCCGCCGGCTCCAGCTGAGCAGCGGCACGGCCGCCCGGGCCGTCAGCGGGATCGTCGTCGCCGCCGCCGGGGCCATCGCCCTCCAGATGCTCTTCCAGGCGATGCAGAACGACTTCATGAGCCGAACCGGCATGGAGAGCGCCCGGGCACAGCTCCAGACGAGCATCGACGCCGAGGGCGGCGACGAGGCCCGCGAGATGATCGACAGGTTCTCGAGGACGCCCGGCGTCACCGGCGTGATCGGCACCATCGACGGATACGTGTGGCGCCCCGGACCGATCCGTTCCGGCGAGGAGTTCGCCCCCACCACCTCACTCACCGTCGCCGACTGCCCCTCACTGCGGGAACTCGCGAAGCTGCCCTCCTGCAAGGACGGCGACGTGTTCGTCGCCCTCGCCCACGGGGCCCAGGGCGGACCGCCCGACGAACGGGTCCTGCAGGTCGCCCGGCCCGGCACCGAGGTCGCCCTCCGGGACGTCGAGAAACTCCACGACGGGCCGATCCCGACCTGGCGGATCCCGAGGACGGCACGCACCGTCGACTCCCGCACCGACCCCACCGGCCGGTACCAGGACGGGATCCTCGCCACCCCCGCCGCGTTCGACGCCCGCCGGCTGGACGCCCCAGAGGCCGGCGCGCTGATCCGGATCGACCCCGCCGACCCCGACGCCGCCGACCGGGTACGGAACACGGCCGCCGCGATCGACCCGCTGGCCTGGGTCCGCACCCTCCAGGACGTCGAAGGCGACCGGCAGTACAGCAGCGTCCGCACCGGCATCCTCGTCGGCGCGACCCTGACCATGCTCCTGGTGGCGGCCTCGCTCCTGGTCACCACCCTGGAACAACTCCGGGACCGCAGAAGGCTGCTGTCCTCCCTCGTCGCCTTCGGCACCCGGCGGTCCACCCTGAGCTGGTCCGTCCTGTGGCAGACCGCCATCCCCATCACCCTCGGCCTCGCCCTCGCCATGGCCGGCGGACTCGGACTCGGCGTGGTGCTGCTCCGCATGATCGACAGGACGGTCGAGGACTGGTGGGTCTTCCTGCCGATCGTCGGCGTGGGCGCCGGACTCATCGCGACGGTGACCCTGCTCAGCCTGCCGCCGCTGTGGCGCCTGATGCGGGCCGACGGCCTGCGCACCGAATGACGGCCCGCGACCGCGCCCACGGGGGAGGGGGTGTCTTGTCGATCAGGCCGGATCAGTGAGCGGTCTCCTGGGGCTTCGGATCCAAGGCGGAGGAAGGAGGCATGGCGGAGCCATGCCGACTGACGACAACGCGGGAGACGGAGTCGCAGGACACCGCGAACCCGGTCTGGTCGACAAGACACCCCCTGGACGCGGTCGCGGACCGCGGCGCAGCAGATCCGCGCCGGTGGGCGCCGGGAGCGTCAGGCCCCGGCGCCCACCACACGTACCGGCAGACGCCTCATCGCATCCCGCAACGCCACGGCCAGCTCCTCGAACTCACCCTGCCGCGCCGCCCCCGCCCGCATCGCGAGCGCGACCCGCCGGGACGGGGCCGGATCCGTGAAACAGCCCGTGAACAGGGCCGTGTTGCGCGCCGTCTCGACCTTGACCGCCGTACGCGGCAGCAGGGTCACCCCGAGACCACCCGCCACCAGCTGCACCAGCGTGGACAGGCCCGCCGCGGTCGTCGTGACCGGTGCCCCCTCCGTACGGCCCGCCTCGCGGCAGATGTCCAGGGCCTGGTCCCGCAGGCAGTGCCCCTCGTCAAGGAGCAGCAGCTTCAGCTCCCGCAGCGCATCGCGCGGAATGTCGTCCCGGCCTGCCAGCGGATGCCCCTCCGGGGTGACGAGCACGAAGTCCTCGTCGAAGAGCGGAAGTTCCACGACGCCGGGCACCCCGAGCGGCACCGCCAGCAGCAGCAGGTCGAGCCGGCCGGCCGCCAGCCCCTCCAGCAGTGACGAGGTCTGCTCCTCGTGCACCTGGAGATCGAGCTCCGGATAGCGCTGGTGGACCAGCCGCAGCACCGTCGGCAGCAGATACGGGGCCACCGTCGGGATCACCCCCAGGCGCAGCACGCCGGTGAACGGCGCCTGCGCCGCCTCCGCCTCCTCCATCAGCTCCGCGACCGCGTCCAGCACCGCCCGCGCGCGGGCCGCCAGCCGCTCCCCCGCGGGCGAGAGCAGGACCTTGCGCGTCGTACGCTCGAGGAGCTGGACACCGAGTGCCTCTTCGAGAGCCGAAACCGCGCCCGAGAGCGCCGGCTGACTCATGCCGATCGACGCGGCCGCGTCCCGGAAGTGCAGATGCTCGGCGACCGCGGCGAACGCTCTGAGCTGCGAAAGACTCGGCTGCTTGCCACGGGGCGGGCCGTACGGGGATGCCACTGATAACCACCTTCGATCAACACGACCCAGTCTAGCTATTTCACTGATCAATGCACTCCGTGCCATGCTGAGCACACGTCCAACCCCTCACGGAAGCCCCCAAAAAGGGCTTCCGCCATTGCAAGGAGAGCGCGTGCTCACTGTCGGTGACCAGTTCCCCACCTACGACCTGACCGCCTGCGTGTCGCTGGAGAGCGGCAAGGAGTTCGAGCAGATCGACCACAAGTCCTACGAGGGCAAGTGGCGCGTGGTGTTCTTCTGGCCGAAGGACTTCACCTTCGTCTGCCCCACCGAGATCGCCGCGTTCGGCAAGCTGAACGACGAGTTCGCGGACCGCGACGCCCAGATCCTCGGCGTCTCCGGCGACTCCGAGTTCGTGCACCACGCCTGGCGCAAGGACCACGCCGACCTGCGTGACCTGCCCTTCCCGATGCTCGCCGACTCCAAGCACGAGCTCATGCGCGACTGCGGCGTCGAGGGCGAGGACGGCTTCGCCCAGCGCGCCGTCTTCATCGTGGACCCGAACAACGAGATCCAGTTCACCATGGTGACCGCCGGCTCCGTCGGCCGTAACCCCAAGGAGGTCCTGCGGGTCCTGGACGCCCTGCAGACCGACGAGCTGTGCCCGTGCAACTGGAACAAGGGCGAGACCACCCTCGACGCGGCCGCCCTCCTGTCGGGCGAGTGATCTGACGTGGCTCTCGACGAACTCAAGTCCGCCATCCCGGACTTCGCCAAGGACCTCAAGCTGAACCTCGGTTCGGTGATCGGCAACAGCGAGCTGCCGCAGCAGCAGCTCTGGGGCACCGTCCTGGCCTGCGCGATCGCCTCGCGCTCGCCGAAGGTCCTCGCCGAGCTGGAGCCGGAGGCCAAGGCCAACCTCAAGCCCGAGGCGTACACGGCGGCCAAGTCCGCCGCCGCGATCATGGCGATGAACAACGTCTTCTACCGGACCCGGCACCTGCTGTCGGACCCCGAGTACGGGACGATGCGCGCCGGACTGCGGATGAACGTCATCGGCAACCCGGGCGTCGAGAAGGTCGACTTCGAGCTGTGGTCGCTGGCCGTGTCCGCGATCAACGGCTGCGGCCAGTGCCTGGACTCGCACGAGCAGGTCCTGCGCAAGGCCGGTGTGGACCGCGAGACGATCCAGGAAGCCGTCAAGATCGCCTCGGTGATCCAGGCGGTCGGCGTGACCCTGGACGCGGAAGCGCTCCTCGCCGAGTAGACGGCACCGCACCACGGAAGGGCCCCGGAGTCATTCGCTCCGGGGCCCTTCCGCATACCTGTCGCCGATGGGCCGGCCGCCCCGCCTCAGCCCTGCCGGAGCGCCGCCATCAGCGCCTTCATGTCCTGCGCGAGCAGCGCGTCGACACCCGACAGGTCGATCGCCTTCGGCTGCGGGATCGGCTCGTTCTTCTCGGCGTCCCAGCTCTGCAGCCGCTGCAGACTGATCTCGATCTCCACCTGCCCGTCGAGAACCCGCATCCAGGCGCCCGAGTCACCCTCGTCACGGCGGAAGAACGCGACCTCCCCGAGCCCGTCGACCCTCTCGGCATCCGGCCGGAGGTCACCGAGCCGCGCCTCGAACTCGGGACCGGGATCGGTCACCTTGTGCACCTCGTAGAAGACGGCGACGCTGAAACCGGTGTCCGGCGAACCGAGGACCGCCGAGCAGGTGGCCCGCTCCAGCGCCGGATCCTCCTGCCGCGACCCGTTCCCGTCCCGCGACACCTCGCCCAGCTCTCCGGACAGCGCCTTCAGCTCGGCCTTCGGACACACGTCCCCGACCGAGCGGTACCCGCCGAGGTCGACGCCGCGGCCCGCCTCGTACCGCTCGTGGGCGTACAGGCCACCGCCCCACAGTGCCGACGCGACGACCGCGCCGCCCACCGCCCACCGCCACGGGCGCCGGGGCCGCGGCGGCTTCGGCGGCACCGGGTGGACGAAGGCCGACGGCGTCCGGGCCTCGGCGAAGCCACCCCCG
This sequence comes from Streptomyces sp. JL2001, assembly GCF_050917515.1. Lineage (NCBI taxonomy): Bacteria > Bacillati > Actinomycetota > Actinomycetes > Kitasatosporales > Streptomycetaceae > Streptomyces > Streptomyces sp. JL2001. The sequence continues at coordinate 2,938,447 of NZ_CP169421.1, forward strand.
TCGACGAGTTCCGGATCCGAGATCACAGCCGGTCCCGGTCCTTGGAGCCGGGCGCCGGCATCGGCGCCACCGCGAACGCCGTCGCGCCACGGGGCTCGGGGGAGGTCCGCAGCGCCTGCTCGTGGCTGTACGCGCGGAGGTAGCCGACGGCCGTGTTGGTGACGGCGACCAGCGGCACCGCCACGACCGCGCCGCCGATGCCGGCGGTCAGACCGCCGGCCGCGACCGCGAGCACGACCGCCAGCGGGTGGACCCGCACCGCCCGGCCCAGAATGAAGGGCTGCAGGACGTGGCCCTCGATCTGCTGCACCGCCAGCACCACGACGAGCACCATCAGCGCGGTGAACACGCCGTTGGTGACCAGCGCGACCACCACCGCGAGGGCACCGGAGATCACGGCGCCGACCAGCGGGATGAACGCGAAGAGGAAGATGAACACGGCCAGCGGCACGGCCATCGGCACATCGAGGAAGTACAGGCCGAGGCCGATGAACACCGCGTCGATCAGGGCGACGAGCACCGTGCCGCGCACGTACGCGGTCAGCGTCCGCCAAGCCCGCGGACCCGCGCCCGCGACTCCCGGCCTGGCCTGCGCGGGCACCAGCTTCAGCGTCCAGTTCCAGACCTTCTTCCCGTCGTAGAGGAGGAAGAGCGTCGAGAACATCGCGAGCAGTATCCCGGTCATCGCCTCCACGACCACGGTCACACCCTGGAGCCCGGCGGACGTGATCTGCTCGGTGTTGGCGCCGATGGTGTCGCTGAGGTTCTTCGCGATGTCGTTGATCTGCTGCTCGGTCACGTGGAACGGGCTGTCCAGCAGCCACCGCTTCAGCTCTTCGATGCCGTCCCGGACCCGGTCGGAGAGGTTGTCGATGTTGTCCATGACCTGCCAGACCACGAACCAGCCGACCAGGCCCATCACCACGAACCCGGAGACGGCCGTGACGGCCGTGGCCAGCCCACGGGGCAGACCCGCCTTCCGCAGCCGCGCCACCGTCGGCTGCAACAGCGCCGTGATGAGCAGCGCGGCGACGAACGCGAGGACGACCAGCTGCACGGAGCTGATCACCTTCATCAGCACCCAGACCGTGCCGGCGAGCACCAGCAGGCGCCAGCCCGCCTCGGCCGCGACCCTCATGCCCCACGGGATGGCGTCGATCGGTTCGGGCCTGGCGGCGACGGCGGGGGCGTAGTCGGGCGGTGCGGGCACGGCGCGGTCGACGGCGGATGGGGCACGCCGGCCCGGCCACCGTGCCGTCGCGGCCGCCCCCGCCTTCGCCGCACCCGCCCTGACGGCGGCGGCGGCTCCGCCCGCGACCGGGGTGCCCGGCGCGTGGTCCACCCCCACCCCGTCAGCGGTCCCACCGTTCCCGGCGGAGGCGTCGGTCCGGCCGGGGTCGTCGGTCCCGGCGGGGGACGTGTCCACGCCGGCGTCGTCACCGGGCACACCGGCGGAGTCGTCGCCGCGCGCGTCGGCGGGCTCTCCGGCCGGGTCACCCGCACCGGGCACGCCGGCCGCGGTGCCGGACCCGGCGTCCGGCTCGTCGCCCGGGGCACCGGGGGTCGGGCCGAGCGCGTCCCGCGCCTCCGCCTCCGCCCGGCGCTCCTCCAGGCGTTCGCCCATGTGACTCAGCCCGGCACCGATCCGGTTCAGCCATCCTGGCAGTCTCGACATCTTGTTCCCTCTCCCCCGCTGTCACCCCCCGGGTGCCCGTGACTTCCCGAACCTACACGCACGGAGCCCCCCACCGTAGGACGGTGGGGGGCTCCGCGAAGTTGAGCGGGCCGGTCTAGTACCAGCGGTTGGCCTGCCAGAACGACCACGCGCCACAGGGGCTGTCGTAGCGGCTGTTCATGTAGTTCAGGCCCCACTTGATCTGGGTGGCCGGGTTCGTCTGCCAGTCGGCGCCGGCCGACGCCATCTTCGTACCCGGGAGGGCCTGGACGAGACCGTAGGCACCCGAGGAGGGGTTGGTCGCGCGGTAGTTCCAGCCGGACTCGTGGTCCACGATGTTGCTGAAGCACTGGAACTGCGAGGCGGGGATCATCTGCCGGGCGATCGCCTTGACCTCGGCGATGCTGTAGGACCCCTGGGCGGAGAAGCTGGACGCGTCGCGCAGCGAGGAGCGGTCGGCACGCTCGGCGGCCTCCTTGCGCTCCTGCTCCGCCTTGTCGGCGGCCTTCTTCTTCGCTTCGGCGTCCTTGGCGGCCTGCAGGCGGGCGGCTTCCTCGGCGGACTTCTTCGCGGCCGTGTCGGCGGCAGCGGCCTGCACGTCCGCCTGCTCCGCGAGCGAGGAGACCTGTACCTGGGCCTGCTGACCGGCGGGGATGTCCGCGAGCAGAGTGGTGTCGGCTGCGGTGGCCTCGAAGTTGTCGTCCGCGGGCTGGGTGTTGCCCGAGGCAACACCGACGACGGCGCCGACAGTGGTGACCGCAGTGGCCGAAGCCACCGCGAATCCCCGGACCGAGATCCGGCTCACACGGTTTCCTTCCAGCATCACCCGCGCTGGTGACCAAGCGGGCGAAATCGTGCCCCTGGCGCTGGTCTCCGAACTGCTGGGTCACAGAAGACACGGGCCCGTGGTGCTGTGGGCGGCATACGGCGAACGGTGTTGAGTTGTGTGGTGCCGCACCCCTGAGGGTGCACGTGTGCCGTATGCGGGGCCTGACGGAAGCAAGACTTTGCCGGACGGCGACGCCGCAAGGCAATTCCACGTTGCGTGTGAAAGCTCACACCCCGCCAGTCACAGGAGATTTGGCCGATACGGCGGACAGCGCGACGCCGCCCGGCTAAGCTCCTGCGCTCTGCCGGGCGGCGTCAACTCCCGTACGGGTACGGGAACGTACTCATCCTGCCAATCCACTCAGATCTGGCCGTCCTCCAGCATTTCGGTCACAAGCGCCGCAATCTGCGAACGCTCGGAGCGGGTGAGCGTGACATGGGCGAAGAGCGGATGGCCCTTCAACTTCTCCACCACGGCGACGACTCCGTCGTACCGGCCGACCCGGAGGTTGTCCCGCTGCGCGACGTCGTGCGTCAGCACCACCCGGGAATTCGTACCGATCCGGGACAGAACGGTCAACAGGACGTTCCGCTCCAGCGACTGGGCCTCGTCGACGATCACGAACGCGTCGTGCAGCGACCGACCCCGGATGTGCGTCAGCGGCAGGACCTCCAGCATCCCGCGCCTCAGCACCTCCTCGATGACCTCACGCCCCGCCACCGCCGACAGCGTGTCGAAGACCGCCTGAGCCCACGGGCTCATCTTCTCGGCCTCGCTGCCCGGCAGGTAACCGAGCTCCTGCCCGCCGACCGCGTACAGCGGACGGAACACCATCACCTTCTGGTGCTGCCGGCGCTCCAGGACCGCCTCCAGGCCCGCGCAGAGCGCCAGCGCGGACTTGCCCGTACCGGCCCGCCCGCCCATCGAGATGATGCCGACGTCCGGATCGAGGAGCAGGTCCAGCGCGATCCGCTGCTCGGCACTGCGCCCGCGGATGCCGAACACCTCCCGGTCGCCCCGCACCAGCCGGACGTTCCCGTCCGCGGTCACCCGGCCGAGCGCCTTGCCCCGCTCGGACTGCAGGACCAGCCCGGTGTGCACCGGAAGCTCCGCGGCCTCCGGCACGTAGAGCCTCTCCTGGTCGTAGAGGATGTCCACCTGTTCGGCCGACAGGGCCAGCTCGGACATACCGGTCCAGCCGGAGTCCGTGATGGCGAGCTCGGCACGGTACTCCTCGGCGAGAAGCCCGACCGACGACGCCTTGATCCGCAGCGGCAGGTCCTTGGAGACGACGGTGACGTCGAACCCCTCGGCCTGCAGGTTGCGCGCGACCGCCAGAATCCGTGAGTCGTTGTCCCCCAGCCGATAGCCGGCCGGAAGGACGCCCGGGTCCGAATGGTTCAGCTCGACCCTCAGCGTGCCGCCCAGCTCCCCGATCGGGAGCGGCGCGTCCAGCCGCCCGTACCGGACCCTGAAGTCGTCCAGGAGGCGCAGGGCCGCCCGGGCGAAATAGCCCAGTTCGGGATGGTGTCGCTTGGCCTCCAACTCGGTGACCACGACGATCGGAAGCACGACCTCGTGCTCCTCGAACCGGGACACGGCGTTGGGGTCGGCCAGCAGGACGCTGGTGTCGAGAACATAGGTGCGCCTGTCGGACAAGCGGCGCTTCGTACTGGTCACCACGGAAGGACAGACCCCCTTTGACGACCCTTGTGAGGTCGGGGCGCGACGGAAGCGGTGTCGCTGCGGGATGGGACCGGGCTCTGGCCACGATGCGCGGGCCGAGCTCCGGCCCTCCGCTTCGTCCGTACATGTCCTGCACGGTCGTCCTGGTGCAACGGGCCTCCCGGGTGGCGGTCTCCGTGCCGCTCACTCTGCAAGGGGTATGCCCTCGAACACCCGCCGCCATGCCAGGGCATATGACGACGCGTTCGTGAACGCCCGGTGACCCGCCCCGGTCCGCCGCCGGGTGCCGTGGTGACGCGGCCGTCAGGTGCCGTAGCGGCGGTGCCGGGCCGCGTAGTCGCGCAGCGCGCGCAGGAAGTCGACCTTGCGGAACGCAGGCCAGTGCACTTCACAGAAGTAGTACTCGGAATGGGCGCTCTGCCACAGCATGAAACCGGACAGACGCTGCTCGCCACTCGTACGGATCACCAGATCCGGGTCGGGCTGACCCCGCGTGTACAGGTGCTCGGAGATGTGCTCGACATCGACGATCTCGGCGAGCTCCTCGAAGCTCGTCCCCTTCTCCGCGTGCTCCAGGAGCAGCGAACGGACCGCGTCGGCGATCTCCTGCCGGCCGCCGTAGCCCACCGCCACGTTCACGAGTATCCCCGTGTTGTCGTGCGTGGACTGCTCGGCCTCCTTCAGCACCGACTGCGTACGCGCCGGCAGCAGGTCCAGCGTGCCCACGTGGTGCACCCGCCAACGGCCGTCGGCGGCCAGCGCGCGCACGGCGTTCTCGATGATGCCCAGCAGCGGGACGAGCTGCTCCTCCGGCCGGCTCAGGTTGTCCGTGGACAGCATCCAGAGCGTGACGACCTCGACGTCGGTCTCGGCACACCAGCCGAGCAGCTCCTGGATCTTGTCCGCACCGGCCTTGTGGCCCTGCTCGGGGGTCCCGCCGGACGCCTTGGCCCAGCGCCTGTTGCCGTCGAGGATGACGCCGATGTGCTTGGGCACCTGGGCATGGTCGAGGCGGCCTTCCACCCGGCGTGCGTAGAGCCCGTACACCAGGTCGCGCAGGTTCACTGTTCTTAACCCCTCCATGCTGCGGCGGTCCCCGAAGCCGACACACTACTGCGCACGGGTCAACGGCTCCCAGCCCGGGACTGTCACAAGTCCGTGATAAGCAGAGATACGTGACTGATTCCCCCCTGTACCGCGCCTCCACGGACCGCTACGACACCATGGAGTACCGCCGCACCGGCCGCAGCGGGCTCAAGCTCCCCGCCGTCTCGCTCGGCCTGTGGCACAACTTCGGCGACGACCGCAGCCTCGACTCGCAGCGCGCCATCCTGCACCGCGCCTTCGACCTGGGCGTGACCCACTTCGACCTGGCGAACAACTACGGACCGCCGCCCGGCTCGGCCGAGCTGAACTTCGGCAAGATCTTCGCCCAGGACTTCGCGCCCTACCGCGACGAGCTGATCGTCTCCACCAAGGCCGGCTACCTCATGCACCCCGGCCCGTACGGCGAGTGGGGCTCCCGCAAGTACCTGATGTCCTCGCTCGACGCCTCCCTGAAGCGGATGGGCCTCGACTACGTCGACATCTTCTACTCGCACCGCTTCGACCCCCACACCCCCCTCGAAGAGACGATGGGCGCCCTCGCCTCCGCCGTCCAGCAGGGCAAGGCGCTGTACGTCGGCGTCTCCTCCTACACCAGCGAGCAGACCGCCGAGGCCGCCCGCATCCTCAAGGAGATGGGCGTCCCCGCCCTCATCCACCAGCCCTCGTACTCGATGATCAACCGCTGGACGGAGGAGGACGGCCTCCTCGACACCCTGGAGGCGGCCGGCATGGGCTGCATCTCCTTCGTGCCGCTCGCCCAGGGCCTGCTCACCAACAAGTACCTGAAGGGCATCCCGGAGGGTTCCCGGGCCACGCAGGGCAAGTCCCTCGACCCGGACCTGCTCTCCGACGAGGTCCTGCGCCGGCTCCGCGGCCTCGCGGACATCGCCGAGCGCCGCGGGCAGTCGCTGGCGCAGCTGGCGCTGTCGTGGGTGCTGCGCGACGAGCGGATGACCTCCGCGCTGATCGGCGCGTCCAGCGTCGCCCAGCTGGAGGAGAACGTGGCCGCGCTGGCCGCGCCGCCGCTGACCGAGGAGGAGCTGAAGGAGATCGACTCCTTCGCCGTCGACACCGCGGGCACCAACATCTGGGCCGGACGGAACTGATCCGCCGGGTCACGGCGCGCTGTCGCACGGGGGCGCCGCGGGGGCGCGGAGACAAAAAACGGGCCGGTCCGTGGGGGGGGATACGGACCGGCCCGAGGGGGGGTTTCCACCATAACCCTTCATTAGTGCCGGCGCGTGCCACGTGCGGCCACTGGTCCGATGCGGAATACGCGGATCCCAGTCAGGACAAGGGTCGTGGGGCCCCATGGCGGGTTTGCGCCCCGGCGTGGCGGCGGGTTTCGTCCCTCCCAGGGGGGACCCCCACCGACGGGCCTCCGGTTGACGCCCGAGCCGTGCCGGGCGCCGACCGGCACGGCCGGCGGGGGCGTACCCGACCGGTGGGGCGTACCGGCCGGGCGGCCTCGTCAGCCGACCCGTCCCGCGGTGCGGGCCGGAGCCGCCCCGCCCACCGCGCCCCCACGGCCCGCCACCCGGTGCAGCAGCGTGATCCCGTCGCGGCGGGCGACCAGCTCGTACCCGTACCGCTGCCGGGCCGCCGCCAGCTCCGCCTCCTGCTGCTCGATCGGGTAGGGCCAGTGGCCGGGCTCGTACGGCCAGGCCTCGGGCGTCTCCCGGTCATGGACGATCCACTCCGCGGTGGGCGGCGGCAGCTGCCCGCGCTCGTACCGGTAGAGCCGCCCGTCCACCGGGAACGTCGGGAAGAGGACGACGACGCACCGCGAGGTCAGCTGCGGAGCCAGCCGGTTGGAGGCGGCCACGGTGGCGCCGTCCGGGATCCGCGCCAGCAGCGCCCGGCCCGCCTCGACGTGCCCGGGGGTGCGCCAGGTGGCCCGCTGGGCGAGCTGGGCCAGTGGAAAGGACGGCAGCATGACCGCGGTCACGGCGAGCACCGTGGCGAGCGAGGCCCGGACATGGCGGGCGGCGAGCGGGTGGTCGGTGCGGCGCCAGCCGGCGAGGGCGTCGATCAGACCGGCGAAGACGACCGGCATGAGGATCGCGCTGTAGTGGAAGGCGGTGCCCCAGTGGAAGCCGTTCTCCGAGACCATCCGCCATCCGAGTGTGGGAAGGGCGACGATCGCGAGCGGGGAACGCAGGGCCAGCAGCGCCGACGGGGCGAAGACCAGGATCAGGGTCATCGCCTTGATGTCGGGGCGCAGGGCGTCCAGCGGGGCGTGCGCCAGTGTCGCGAGCAGCGAGCCGTGGCCCGCGGTGAGGTTGGCGCCGTGGGCGTACTCCCCGCCCTGGCTGAACGCGGGCAGCACGAGCCTGATCTCGATCAGGGACCCGAGCAGCCCGGCGCCGGCCGTCGCCAGACCCAGCCGCCGCGCGCGCCCCGGGCCGCCCTTCAGCGCGATGTACCCGCCGACCGCGGCGAGGGTGAGCCCCAGGTCCTCCTTCACCAGCAGGAGCGGCGCGGCCCAGGCGACGGCGTGGCCCCAGCGGCGGCGGCCCAGCGCTTCCAGGCTGAACGCGAGCAGTGGCACGCCGAGGCACACCTCGTGGAAGTCGAAGGCGGCGGCCGAGGCGATGCCCCAGCTGAGGCCGTACCCGACGGCGACGACATGGGCCGCCCGGCGACCGAGCGCGCGGGCCGCCCAACGGGCGAGCGGCACGACGGCGAGGGCCAGCAGCGCGGACTGGGCGATCAGCAGACAGAGCGGCGACGGCCAGATCCGGTAGAGCGGGGCCAGCGCGGCGAGCAGCGGATGGAAGTGGTCGCCGAGCAGATGGAACCCCTCCCCCCGCAAGGGGACGATCGGCGCGCGGAGTTCGGCGTAGGCGCGGACGGCCTGCTCGAAGATGCCCAGGTCGTAGCCCGTGGTCCGCATGAGGAGATGGCGGCGGACGGCGACGGTCGAGTAGAGGACGCACAGGGCGCCGGCCCAGGCCCAGGGCAGAAGGGCGGACCTGCTCCGGGGCGACCCGGCGGCCGCCGGCACCACACGCGGGCCGCGCAGGCTTTTGTCATCGATTGTCCGCATACGGCTGGATGCTAGGGGGTGTCCCGCCCATCAGGCCGGATCGGCGAGCGGTGTCCCGGGGCTTCGGATCCAGGGAACCTCACGGGGTGGCGGAGAGCGCGCCGAGAAGCAGACCGAGCAGAGCGCCACCGATCATGAACGGGCCGAACGGAATCGCGGACTTACGACTCCCCCGCCGCACGACGACCAGACCGAGCCCGTACACCGCACCCGACAGGAACCCCGCGAACGTCCCCGCGAACAGCACACCCCAGCCGTACCAGCCGAGCGCGGCACCCAGCGAGAGCGCCAGCTTCACGTCACCGAAGCCCATGCCGCCGGGATTGACACGGAACAGCACGTAGTACGCGCCACCCGCCCCGACCCCGCCCAGCAGCGCGTGCACCCACGAACCGGCCTCGTACGGCAGCAGCGCGGCACCCCCCAGCAGCAGCGGCACCGCGCCGGCGAGCGGGAGCGTCAACAGGTCGGGCAGCCGGCGGACACGGACGTCGACACACGCCAGCAGCACGCCGAACGGCGCGTACAGCAGCCACACCGCCAACTCCGGACGGGGCCCGGTGGCGACCGCGAGCGCCGCACAGGCGAGAGCGGTGACCACGGGAGCCACCGCCCGGTACCGCACCAGGGACACCGAGGCCCGAACGGAAGCACGCCCGGCAGCGGCGGCGACGGAAGGCTCGGCGGTCACCGGCGCGCCGGCCGCCCCCGGCCCCGGAACGGACGCCTCCACGACGCAGCCACGGCAGCCCGGACCACCGAGCCACCCACCCGCGGGACCGGTGAAGCCGTGCCCCGCCGGACAACTGTCCCGCCAGCGCTCCTCCGGCTCGACCGACAACCGGTACGCGGCGCGTGGCACGAGCAGCCCGGTGGCCGCGCCCCACAAGGCGGCGACGACGATCAGCATCACGTCCACGCGCGGCACCCTACCCATCCGCACCACTACCGTCTCCCCCATGCGGAGACAGGGGACATGGCGGGACGGCACCGGAACACTCACCGCCCCCGAGGCGACGGTCGCACTCGAGATCGCGGCCTCGTACCGGGCACGGCGGCGCGGACTCCTCGGCCGCGACGGCATCAGAGGCGCCCTGCTCATCACGCCGACCAACAGCATCCACACCTTCGGCATGCGGTTCGCCATCGACGTCGCCTACCTCGACCGCACCCTCCGCGTCCTCGACGTCGTCACCATGAAACCGGGACGCCTCGGCCTCGTCCGACTGCGCGGCCGGCACGTCCTCGAAGCGGAGGCAGGCACGATGGCGGACTGGGGACTGCGGCCGGGCGTCCGGGTCACGGCGGTCCCGAACCCAGCAGCGTGAACGCGCCGTAACCGGCGGAGGCCAGCGCCGCCACGGCCAGGACGAGGACCCGGTGACGCACCCGGAGCCGCACCAGCGCCACCGCCGCCGGCAGCAGCAGCCCGAACGCCGGCATCATCAGCCGCGGCCGGGACCCGAAGTACGCGGCGCCGACCAGCGAGACCACGACGACCCCGATCGTGTACACGAGCAGCGGCAACGGCTGCCGCTGCCGCACACACAGCACCACCAGCCAGCCGAGCAGCACCAGCACCGCACACAGACCGAACGCGGCCGGCAGCGGAAGACCGGCGATGAAACGGGCCAGGGCGACCCCGCCGTCGATGGAGTTGCCCCAGGCCGCCTGGACGTCGAAGTAGGCGGTGGCAGCCCCCTGCCGCACACCGACATAGACGATGTACGCCAGCCAGCCCAGCGGCGCGAGAAGCACCCCGACCGCCATGCGCAGCGGCAGCCGGCGCTCCCGGACCACCGCCACCAGCGCCGTGATCCCGATCGCGGCGACGAGCGCCACGGCGGTCGGCCGCGTCAGCCCGGCAGCCGCGCACAACGCGCCGGCCAGGACCCAGCGCCCGCGCAGCACGGCGAACAGCGACCAGGCGGCGAAGGCGGTGAACAGCGTCTCCGTGTACGCCATCGACTGCACGAACGCCGTCGGATACACGCCCCACAGGACGGCGAGGGCGACCCCGGTCGGATGCCCGGCGACATGCGCGCCGCACCGGTAGATGCCCCAGGCGGCGGCGAGCGACGCGATCCAGGCGACGACCAGCCCGGCCGTCGCCGCGTCGACGGGCAGGACGGCCGACAGGGCTCGTTCGAGGGCCGGGAAGAGAGGGAAGAAGGCCAGGTCGGAGTGGACGCTGCCGTCGGGCAGCGTGACCTCGTATCCGTACCCGTGCTCGGCGACCCTGACGTACCAGACGGCGTCCCAGCGGCCGCTCAGCCGGTGCAGCCCGTCCTTGCCGGTGACGGCCGAGGCGACGGCGAGGACCACCAGACCGAGGAGGCGGGTCGCGGCGTACCCGCCGAGCGCGGACCAGGGCACGGCCGCGAGGACGGACCGCCGGGCGGCGGCAGGCTGAGCTGGGGACATGCGCTCGATTATGTCCGCGGGCCGGGGTGGCGGCGGAGGGGGGTGGGGCGGGGTGGGGCGGGGCGGGCGGCCCTGGTCCGCACCGGCTCAGCGGGACCGGGGCCGGGGCCGCCGCCGGTCCGCACCGACTCGACGGGCTTCCGCCGGCCCGCCCCCGTCAACCCCCCGGACGGATCCTGACGAACTTCGCCGCCATGACCGGCCCGAGCTGCTCGACGATGCCGTGACCCGGCTCGTGGGGATACGGCAGATCGTTGAGGAACGAGGTGACGATGACCTCGTCGATGCCGAGGACGCCGCGCATGCTCTGCTCCTCCAGGAACGCGAGCGTGCGACGCCAGTCGGCGGCCCCCGGATCCTCACCGAGGAAGGACCTGACGGTGTCCTGCACCACGTCCCAGAAGAAGACGTGCGGCAGGACATCGCCCTGGTTGAAGAGATGGGACTCGTAGGCGTCCCGGAACTCGGGAATTCGGGTGACGAGGTCACTGACCAGTTGCACGCTCGGCGTTGTCGTCGTCATCAGCAGTCCACTTCGGGGCTTGGGGCAGCCCTGGCACCGTTTTCCACCAGGATGCGGCATCAGCCCGGCAGTTATCCACAGGGGATGCGAACCTCGCCCCAGATAGGGATCGTTGGGGCATGCGGGACTTGCTGAGACTCACCCGGGGCGGACTGCTCCTGACGGTGTGGGCGTATGCGGCGGGCTGGCCACCGGGACGGCTCCGGGGGCTGCTGCGCCGCGAGAAATGGCAGTGGATCTGCCGCGGGGCGTGGGCCGTCCCGGGAAAGGAGGTGGACTGGGCGGTCAGGGCGAGAGTCGTCCAACTGCTCCGCCCTCCGCTGGTGTGCAGCCACGGGACGGCGGCACTGCTGCATCGCATCGAACTGCTGAACAGGGACTTCCCGGGAGTACTGGAGTTCACCACCCTCCAGCCGGGCGGAGGCACGAGAGGAGGGGACGGCCACACGGAGCGGGCGTGCGCCGACGGGACCGGAAGAGGCGCCAACGGGACCGGAAGAGGCGGCATCGACATACGTCTGCACCGAACCGTCCGACTCGAAGCCCGGGAGGTGTGCCTGCGCTCCGGGCTGCGGGTGACGTCACCGGCGCGCACGGTCGGCGACCTGATACGGCAGTGCGGCACCCGCGAGGAGGCCGTGGTCGTCGCGGACTCGGCACTGTCCCGGCGGACCGTCAGGGGCGTGCGGCGCGAACCCCTCGTCCACCACGAGGAACTGGCGGCCGAACTCTCCGCCCGCCGCCCGGGCGCACCCCTGGCGCGCCGCCGGCTCGCCCTGGCCGAAGCGGCCTCGGGTTCACCGGCGGAGACGATCGCCCGCCTGCACCTGCGGGACGCGGGGCTGCACCCGGAGTGCCAGCCGCTGCTCCACACGTCGTCGGGCCGCGCGCTCCGTCCCGACTTCTTCTTCCGTCGCGCGGGGCTGGCGGTGGAGATCGAGGGCTACGCGTTCCACGGCACCCGTGAGGCCCACGCACGCGACGTCGCCCGCTTCAACGCCCTGGCGGACTGCCCGGACATCGACCGGGTGCTGCGCTTCACGGCCCTGGACGTCTTCCACCACCCGGACCGCGTGGTGTCGACGATCAAGGGAGCCCTGGGCCAACTCGGCTGAGGGGAGGGAGGGGGACGGGGAGGGGGCGGGGGGGAGGCCCCCGGGTAGGTGAGGAAGCGGGGGAGGCGGGGGGCAGGGCAGGGCAAGGCAGGGTCTTCGCGCTGGGGGTCCGGGAGGGGGCAGGGACTTGGCGGGAGCGCTTGGGGTGCTGGGTCCTCGGTGGCTTCTGGTGGTTGGCCGCCCTCTCTCCGAGTGTGGCGGGTTACGGCGCCGCATCAAGGGCGCTCCTCGTTCCTCGTCGCGTCGCTGCGCGATGGCCTTCGGCCACCCTTGACCCGTCACCTCCACCCGCCTTTTCACACTCGGAGGGCGGCCCGGGGGATGGGCCCAGGCGGGGGGCCGACGGCGCGCGCAGCGCCGTCGGCCCCCGTCGGCTCCGGGGGTGGCTTCCCGCACCCATTGAATGGGGCAGCTGGGCATGGCTTAGCGGGTGCCGCTCGATTCCCGCTGGGATTCATGCCCCGCTGGTCACTCTCCGGTGGGGGTGAAGCCGAATCCGGAGCCGTCATCGCCAGTTCGGGCCAGGGGGCGGGTCGCGCAGGGCGGCGGGCCGTACGGATCCCATCCACCCCACCAGCCCCATCACCGGTCTGGGATCGGCTGCTCAATGACGCTACGGCGTACATTAAGCCCCCCAAGAGTCCGATATGACCGTGAAGTCCATTATCCCGTCTGGGTTACCGCAAGTAATGTACGCGCTAGCGTCATTCAGTCGGGCTGCGGGGTTCAGGCGGCGGCGCCGAGGGCGAGGGCGCCGATGACTGGGGCCGCGTAGACCAGGGGGAACGGGACGTGCGCGTACACACGGGCGCGGATCACGGTGATGGCAGCCCCGGCGAAGTACAGCACCAGACCGATCCCGGCGAGGACGCCGATGATCGGCACGGCAAGTCCGACCAACAGGCCGATTGCCCCGGCGGCCTTGGCCACGCCGAGCCAGACCCACCACGACTCGGGAACGCCGTACTCGGCCAGGGGTTCCACCACCCATGCGGCCCGAAAGAAGACGGAGCCGGCCGAGAATCCTGCCATCAGGGCGGCCAGAACAGTGACGATGACGTAGGTGATGAACATCGGAAGGGCTCCTCAGCAAGGGTGTCTTGAGTCCGTCACCCCTCTGACACCCCTCACGAAGAAAACGTGACAGCCGTCCCGAGTTCTTTTTTCGGCGCCCGATTCACGCCCCTCGGGCGTCGGCTCACACCCACCGCAGAGTGACCAGCGGGGCATGAATCCCGACCAATGGGCGAGGGATTGCCGCTAAGCCGTGCTCAGCCGCCCCATTCAATGGCCGCGGTGAACCACCCCCGGGCCCGACGGACGCCGACGGCGCCCCGGCCCACCGGGCCCCGGAGCGGATGCCCCCTCCCGGGCCGCCCTCCGAGTGTGAAAAGGCGGGTGGAGGCGACGGGTCAAGGGTGGAGCGAAGCGAAATCGGCGAAGCCGACGCGACGAAGGAGCGCCCTTGAAGCGGCGCCGTAACCCGCCACACTCGGAGAGAGGGCGGCCAACCACCAGAACCCACCCAAGACCGGCCCACCCCAAGCCCCCAAAGGACCCGCACCTCAAGCCCCCTCAGCGAAGTAGCCGTGTTCCCGAAGAGCCTCTCCCCCGGCGGCCCAGGGCGGTCCAGGTGGCGAGGGCGAGGACAAGTGCGGTGCCCAGGCCGATTCCGCTGAGGCCCACGGTGCGCATCGTGTCCTGGTGGTCTCGTTCGTGGCCGGCCAGGCCAAAGACGGAGGTGTCGGTGTCGCCCGCGTAGGCCGGGCCGGTCTGCGGCGTCCCTCGGAGGGAGACGTTCAGCGCCAGGGGAACGGGGGCCGGGACGCGGCGGTCGAGGGTGAGCTGGAGGTAGTACGACCCCTGGAAGCGCATCGCGTTCACGGCGTCCGGGCCGGTCCGGGTGCGGTTGGCGTACGCGGCCGGGGCCGTGACGAGGGGAATGGTGGCGGGCCGGCCGGAGTAGAGGGCGGTGTGCTCCTCGACCGCGCCGCGGGCCGGGTTGTAGAGGGTGACACGCAGTCCGTCGGGAGTGACGGTGCTTTCCGCTTGCGCCGAGTTGGCGAACTGCGCATTGACGCAGAGCTGCTGCCCCCAGGCGACGGGCACCCGGTAGAAGCGGCTCTCCCCGGGGCGGAGGGTGTCGCGCCAGACTCCGTCGCCGACGGGGGCGGCGTCGTTGAACCCGGTTCCGCCGCTGGTCTGCTGCGGGGGCTGGGTGGGCGGCGGGGGTGCGGCGGTGCTCCACGCGGTGGGGGCGGGCGGTGGTGTGGAGCCTGCTTGGAGGCCGGGCTCGACGACGTACTTCAGCTCGATCGGCCGGCGTGCCGTGGCCGCGTCCTGGTCGCGGCCGACTCCCTCGACGACGAGCACGTACTCGCCGGGTTGCTGACAGTCGCGGCCGGGTTCGATGCGGCGGCTGACGTAGTCGGCGATCGGGCGGGCGGATCCGCCGTAGAAGCGGATGTCGTTCAGCTGCCCGCAGGCCAGGCCCGAGGGCGAGGTGAGGGAGAGGGTGATGCCGTCGACGACGCCGACGGCGCTGCCGGGCGTCGGGGCGAGGACGGCGGAGAGGAAGGCGTTCGAGGTGCCGTCGAGCTGCACCCTGTACTGCTTCCGCTCTCCCTTCGCGATCGTGTCGGTGTACGTACCGGGCCCGGGGAGCGTCGACGCCTTGCCGCCGGAGGTGGCGCCGCTGACGGGTCGGGCGTCCTTTGCGGTCCGGTACGCGGGTATGGGGTCGGCGGGGGCCGACCCCAGGGGGACGAGGGCGAGCGCGAGGGCGGGTACGGCGGCCGCGGCGGCGCCTGTGAACATCTAGCCGCCCGTCGTCCGCGGGAAGGAGACCTCGACGCGCCGGTTCTTCTTGCGGCCTTCCTCGGTGCGGTTGTCGGCGATGGGGTAGTCCTCGCTGTAGCCGCGGATGTCGAAGGTCTTGCCGGGGTCGAGGTTCTTGGCGAGTTCCTGCTGTACGGCGTCGGCGCGCTGTTTGGAGAGCGTGAGGCCGTGTTCGTACGAGCCGAGGTTGTCGGTGAAGCCGAAGACGCGGACCTTGCCGGAGTTCTGCTTGTTGATCTCGACGGCGATGGCGGCGATGCGGGCGGTGGCGGCGCTGCTGAGTTTGGCGCTGTCCTTGGGGAACAGCACTTCGGCCTGGAGCGCGAAGGTCACGTCGACGTTGGTGTCCTCGCGTCGCTGTTCTCCGCCTTCCTCCTCGACGACCTGTTTGATGTCGAGGATCTTGGCGGGGGCGAGGGTGGCGCCGTCGGGGAGCATGAGTTCGGGCGAGTTGGCGTCGATCTCGGGGGGCGGCGATGCGGAGGAGGTGGACCCGGGGGGATCGTCGGCGAGGGCGGGGCCGACGGTGAGGGTGGACACCGTGACGAGGGTGGCGGCGGCGAGGACCGCGAGGCGGTGGGGAGTGGTGGTGGTCATGGCGGCAGCACCTCAGGAGAGTTTGATGGTGCCGGGGTCGAAGGTGGGTAGCTGGAGGGAGACTTGAGTGGTGCTGGCAGGTGGCGCGGGGAACTGCATGAAGACGGCGGCGGACTCCCCGGCTCCGATGATGCTCAGTCCGGTGGTCGTGAGGGGGCGTCCGTCTGTGTCACGTAGGACGTAGTAGCGCTTCTTCTCGGCGGAGTCCACGAGGGTCGCTCCACCGAGGGAGTTGCCGTGCTTCAGGACTTCCGTCTCGTTGCCCTGGACTGCCACAGGAACAGCACGGCTCTTGTCCGAGGCGTTCTTGAGCGATCCCTTGACGGTGACGAAGCCACCCGGATCACGCTGGGCCGAGTTGATGGTCAGCTCGAATCCCTCCGGCCCCTTGATGACGGCCAGCACTTCGGCCGGCTCCTCGGTCTGGGCTCCCTTGCCCTCTTCCGTGGGCTTCGGGGCGCTCTTACTCGCGGAAACCTTGTCCTTCGGGGGCTCGTCCTCGCTGCCGCAGCCGGCGACGCCGAGGACGAGAGCCGCAAGGACGACGGCGATCGTCCCCCTGCGGGTCTGCGTTGCGTACCGAGCGCTCATGAGTCGGGGTTCCTTCGCTTGTCAGTCGGCCAGTCGAACGGTGAAGAGATCGGCGGCGCTCGGCAGTCTCGGGTCCTCCGGGTCGATCTCCCAGGCGACGCCGTGACAGGTGAGTCCGAGAATGGGGCTGGGCTCTGTCGGGGTCGGCGTGGGTGTCGGATCCGGATCGGTGGGGTCCGGCGACGGTTCTTCCGGCTCCGGTGTGGGCTCGGGCGCCTCGAAGGTACAGCGGGGTTCGATGACCGCCGAAGCCGTTGCGATGGCGTGTTGCTTCTCCGTGCCGGGGACGACGGACGCACCGACGGTGTTCAGGGTGCGGACTTCCACGCTGAAGCCTTCTTGGTCGGGAAGGGGCCCGCAGCCTTCGCCCGAGAGCGTTGCCCGGTTCTTGGTCGCGAAGGTGGCCGCCTGTTGGCAGGCGGCCGTTCCGTCGTAGCTTCTGCCGTCGATGAAGTCGTCCCACTGTGCGGGGTCGAGGATGACGTCGAGCCAGCCGTCCCTGAGCTGGTCACGCGCGTCCTGGGCCGCTGCGAGAGCCGCGGCGTCGGCGGCTGTCTGGGCGCCGTTGCGGGTAGAGGCGGCCTGGCCGACGACGAAGTAGGCGAGCGCGAGGAAGAGCAGGCCCGCCACCACCGTGATGTAGATGGGGAACGCCTGCCCTGAGTCCCCGCAGATCGTTACTTGCTGGTCAACTCCGCAATCTTGTTGGTGATCGCGCCCTTGATCGTCTGCCCGATGTCCGTACCGGTGATCGCCACCACGATCGCCACCACCACCACGATGATCCCCAGGTACTCGACCGCCGTCTGTCCCCGGTCGGCGCCCTGTGCCCGTCGTCGTCCCCCGTGCCGCGCCGTGTCGCGCGCCCAGCTCGACAGGTGAACCTTGGCCTTGGTCACGGCCCTCAGTAGCGTGTCGTTCATCCTGACCTCCTCTGGGTTCCTGCTTGTCGGTGCCGTTGTCGGCTCCGGCACGGTATGCCCGGGGTCGCGGGGGCGAACAGGGTCCAGGGGCCCAAAGGTGGTGGGGGGTGGTCATGTTGCCGTCCTTGTGCCGAGCCAGGCTGCTATGGCTTCGCTGCGGGTGCGGCTGTGGAGTTTGGCGAAGATGCGGTTGATGTGGTTCTTGACCGTCTTCTCGCTGATGAAGCAGGTGTCGGCGATCTGGCGGTTGCTCATGCCCGATGCGATCAGGTCCATCACTTCCGCCTCCCTCACACTCAGTCCAAACTGTGCCACATTCCGTTGCGCTTGCGAAGATGGAATCCCAAAACGCAATGAATTCGCGATGCTTGGCAAGGGCAAACCGTGTGCAGTCGCACCCCTGACCACTCCCAGCAGGGCGTTGGCTGCCGTCGGGGTGAAGTGGGCGCGGCCGGCTCGGACGTCGCGGACGGCGGTCACCAGTTCCTCGGCGGTGAACTCGCCGTGGACCAGGTAGCCGCCCGCCCCCAGGCGCAGTGCCTCGCGGACCACGGCGCTCTCGCCGGTGTAGGTCAGCATCATCACGGGGGCGAGGCGGACCAGTCCGGGCAGGGCGGCGAGGCCGTCGAGTTCGGGCATGCGGACGTCGAGGAGGACGACGTCCGGGCGGAGGCGTTCGGTCTCGGTGACCGCGGTGCGGCCGTTGGTGGCCTCGGCGACGACCTCGATGTCGGGGCGGCCGCCGAGGAGGGCTGTCAGGCCCGCGCGGACGACCGGGTTGTCGTCCGCGACCAGCACTCTGAGTGTCATACGCCGACCGTCCTCCCTACCGGGAGCTCCAGGCGGACCTCCGTGCCCGTCGCGGCGGCGCCGCGTCCGATCCTGATGCGGGCTCCGACGCCGGCGGCTCGTTCCACCATGCCGACGAGGCCGAAGTGGCCGGTTCTGCGCAGTTCGTCGAGGGTGGTGCCGGGTGGGAGGCCGGGGCCGTCGTCGCGGACGCTGATGCGCAGCAGGCCGTCGTGGACGCCGGCGGTGACGTCGATGCGGGTGGGGTGGGCGTGCCGGCCGGCGTTCTCCATCGCTTCGGTGGCGATGGTGAGCAGTTGTCGTGCCACGGGGTACGGGACGGGTGGCGCGGTCTCGTGGCCGCTGCCGCGGTAGGCGGCGGTGATGCCGGAGCGGCGGGTGAAGTCGCGTACGCGGTCGGCGAGTTCCGCGGTGACGTCGACGTCGCCGGTGCCGTGGCCGGTGTAGGTCTGGCGGCGGAGGTCGGCGAGGAGTTCGCGGGTTTCGGCGGCGGCGCGGCGGGCGGAGCGGGCGACGAGGCCGGCTTGGTCGCGGAGGGCGGGGGGGCCGTCGGTGGCGGCGAGGCCGTCGGCGGCGAGGGCGAGGCCGTGGAGGGTGGTGGCCACGGAGTCGTGCATCTCGCGGGCGAGGCGGGCGCGTTCCTCTTCGACGGCCTGGGCGGCGGCGAGGCGGGTGCGGACGTCGGTGAGGGCCTGGCCGGCGGCGCCGAAGCGGAGGAGGAGGTTGCCGAGGGTGACGCCGAGGGCGCCGGTGATGACGCAGAGGCCGGGGAGGAGGGTGGCTTCGCCGAGGCCGACGTCGGTGTGGTGGGGGTCGGCGGCGTGGATGGCGAGCAGGATCAGGGACTGGAGGCTGGCGAAGACGGCGGCTCCTCGCCAGCCGTAGCCGAGGCCGGCGAGGAGGGGGGTGCAGACGCTGACGTAGCCGAGGGTGCTCTGGGGTCCTGCGGTGACGAGGAGCAGGGAGCCGAGGAGGGTGTCGGCGGCGAGCAGGGTGGGGTGGCGCAGGAGGAGGGGGCCGAAGCGTTCCCAGTCCCGGAAGAGGGCGTAGGAGGCCATGAAGGTGATGAGGACGGCGGTGCCGACGAGTTTCTGGGGGAGGCCGGGGGCGGCGTTGAGGAGGGCGGCGGGGGTGGCGAGGGCGATCATGGCGAGGCGGAAGCCGAAGACCTGGCGGCAGAGCGCCTGGAGGGCGTTGACCTGGATGTCGGGGGTGGGTGCCGGTCCCATGGGTGTCATTCCCCGGTGAGGGAGCCGAAGTCGGTGCCTGTTCCGAGGAACAGGCCGGCGCCGAGCAGGATCATCGTGGCGGGGACCATCAGGGTGGTGATGACCATGGTGGCCTTGGGTACGGCTTTGGCGGCCTTCCTGCGGGCGTTCTGGGCGTCGGTGCGTCGCATGTCGTTGGCGATCTGTATGAGGGTCTCGACGATGGGGGCGCCGAGTTCCTCGCCTTGCTGGAGTGCGGTGACGAACTGGGCGACCTGTTCGCTGTCGTTGCGGCGGCGGAGTTCGTCGAAGGCCTGGCGGCGGCTGACGCCCATGTCCATCTGGCGCAGGGTGATGCGGAGTTCGTCGGCCCAGGGGCCTTCGTACTTGTCGGCGACGCGGTCGAGGGCCTGGCGGAAGCCGAGTCCGGCGGAGACGACGACGGCGAGGACGTCGAGGAAGTCGGGGAGGGTGCGTTCGATCTGGTCCTTGCGGATGCGGATGGCGGACCAGATGCCGACTTCGGTCCAGAAGGCGGCGAAGGCGAAGAGGAGGAGGGCGACGAGGATGTCGCCGTTGGAGAGCATGACGAGGCCGCCGAGGCCGCCGAGGAAGCCGTAGACGGCGCGGCGGGCGCCGTAGCGGTCGATGGTCAGGCCGCCGGGGTTTCCGGCGAGGTCGATGCGGCGTCGGACGGCGTTGACTCGTTTGGGGCCCATGAGGCGGAGCACGGTGGCGGAGTAGCGCATGCCGAGGCGGTCGACGGCGGAGTCGACGGCGCCGGTGCGGGTGGCGCCGACTTCGAGGGCGAGTCGGAGGTCGCCGGGGAGTCTGGCGTCCGCGCGGTAGAGGCGGATGCCGTGGAAGATGCCGGCGACGGCGAGGCCGGCGGTGAGGGCGAGCAGCAGGTCCACGTCGTCCTCCTCCTCAGACGTCGATCTTCGAGAAGCGGCGGATGACGGCGAAGCCGACGACGTACAGGGCGAAGGCGATGACGACGGCGAACTGTCCGAGGCCGGAGCCGGTCATCCGGTCGAGGGCGCCGGGTTGCATGTTGTCGATGAGCAGGAGGGAGCCGATGCCGATCACGGGGACGGCGTAGGCGGTCATGCTGACCTGGGACAGCTGGGTGCGGACTTCGCGCCGGGTCTCCTTGCGTTCCTCCAGGGTCTCGGTGAGGTTGCGCAGGGAGGAGACGACGGTGCCGCCGGCCTTGTTGGCGAGGACGAGGGTGGTGACGAGGACGACGAGTTCGCGGGAGGGGAGGCGTTCGGCGAGTTCGCCGAGGGCGTCGTCGAGGGAGGTGCCGACGGCGAGTTGCTGGGCGACCTTCTCGAGTTCGTCTCCGGCGGGGGCTTCCATCTCGTCGGCGGCCATGCTGAGGGCCATGCGCAGGGCGAGTCCGGCCTGGGTGGCGTTGGCGAGGATGCGGGAGAGTTCGGGGAGTTGGTTGATGAACTTCTCGATGCGTTTCTGTCTCTGCCAGCCGAGGAATCCGAGGGCGGCCCAGATGCCGAGGAGGCCGCACAGGGGGCCGAAGAAGGGGGACAGGGCTGCCTGTCCGATGGCCCACAGGGCGGCGACGGCGGCGGTCATGGCGGCGACGAACTCGCCGGGGGTGAGGTCGAGGCCGGTGGCGGAGATCCGCAGTTCGAGGCGGCGGCCGAACCGGGTGCGGCGGAGGCGTCTGTCGAGGGTGCGGAAGCGGCGGCGGCGTCCGGTGGTGTGCGGGGTTCCGGTGTCGCTGAGGCGGGCGACCAGGGCGGCGCGTTGGGCGGCGCCGTCGGCGTACAGGCGCAGGCCGGTCACGCCGAGGAGGCAGGCGAGCAGCGTGACGCCGATCGTGAGCAGGGCCGGATCGTTCATCGTCGCTTCCTACTTCGCTTCTCGGGTGGCGAGCTGGTCGTCGGTCGCGGCGACGCCGAATGCCTGGGGGATGGGCTGACCCGCCATGTAGAGCCGGTCGGCGACGCGGCGCGGGAGGGGGTGGTAGCGGAACTCGCCGTGGACCCGGCCGTCGGCGGTGAGCGGCTGGGCGAGGAAGCGGCAGACGGTGGCGATGGTGAACCGTTCGCGTCCGTGGGAGGCGAGGATGGCGATCTCGGTGATCCGGCGGGTGCCGTCGGGGTGGCGGGTGAGCTGGACGAGGACGTCGACGGCGCTGTTGATCTGGTCGCGGAGTGCTTCGAAGGGGACTTTCACCTCGGACATCGAGGCGAGGGTCTGGAGGCGGGTGAGGGCGTCCTCGGCGGAGTTGGCGTGGACGGTGGCGAGGGAGCCGTCGTGGCCGGTGGACATGGCCTGGAGCATGTCGAGGGTCTCGCCGCCGCGGACCTCGCCGACGATGATGCGGTCGGGGCGCATGCGCAGGGAGTTGCGGACGAGGTCGCGGATGGTGACCTGGCCGCGGCCTTCGATGTTCGGGGGGCGGCTTTCGAGGCGGATGACGTGGGACTGCTGGAGCTGGAGTTCGGCGGAGTCCTCGATGGTGATGACCCGTTCGCCTTCCGGGATGAGTCCGGAGAGGGCGTTGAGGAGGGTGGTCTTCCCGGTGCCGGTGGCGCCGGAGACGATGATGTTGAACTTGGCCTGGACGAGTCCGGCGAGCAGGAACAGCATCTGGTCGTCGAGGGAGCCGAGCGTGATCATCTCGTGGAGGGTGTACGCGCGGGGGAAGCGGCGGATGGTGAGGGTCGCGCCGGTGAGGGACAGCGGCGGGATGACGACGTTGACGCGCTCGCCGGAGGGGAGCCGGGCGTCGACCATGGGGTTGGACTCGTCGACGCGGCGGTTGACGGTGGAGACGATGCGTTCGATGGTCTGCATGAGCTGGTCGTGGGAGGCGAAGCGCAGCGGCAGCAGTTCGACGCGGCCGGCTCGTTCGATGAAGATCTGGTCGGGGCCGTTGACCATGATCTCGGTGATGGAGGCGTCTTCGAGGAGGGGTTCGAGGACGCCGAGGCCGAGGGCCTCGTCGACGACGCGGCGGATGAGCTGGGCGCGTTCGGCGGTGGAGAGGACGGGTCCCTCGCGGCTGATGATGTGGCCGAGGACGCGTTCGAGGCGGGCCCGGCGCTCGGCGGCGGCGAGCGCGGACATCTCGGTGAGGTCGATCTCCTCGAGGAGTTTGGCGCGGAAGGTGGCGACGAGGTGGCCGTCCTCGCGGCCGCCGGGGCCGGTCTCCTCGGGGGCGCTGATGCGGGACCGCAGACTCATGACGCGTCCTCCTCGGTCAGTGGCATGGTCGCGGACTTGCGTACGTCGCCGAAGGTCCAGAAGGGGACGACGGACGGGATGCGGACGGTGACGGAGGCGACGGCCTCGGTCGTCCCGGGGTCGACGGAGACGCGGCTGCGGTCGGCGATCCAGCCGCTCATGGCGGACCGGCCGGCGGTTTCCGGGTCGAGGGGGGAGTCGTCCTGGGTGGCGGCGCGGGCGGCGGCGCGGGCGCCGGTGCCGGCCTGCTGGGCGGCGTAGGCGGCGAGTCCGAGCTGGATGCCGGCGAGGGCGACGAGGAGCAGGACGGGCAGGAAGCCGAGGTACTCGATCGCGACCTGGCCGCGGTCGCGGCGGCGGCCGGTACGGGTCGGGCCGCCGGGCGTGGGGGTTCGGCGGGCGTGGGTACGCCCCGGGGCGGCGGGCGTACGGGTCCCCCCGCGGGCGGCGGGCGTACGGGTCCCCCCGCGGGCGGCGGGCGTACGGGTCCCCCCGCGGGCGGTCTCGGTCCCGGCCCCGGCACCGGGGCCCCTGTCGTGTGTCACGGCCGCTCCCTGTCCTCCCGTACGGCTCCGGCGTCGGCCTCGACGTCGAAGGGGAAGCTGATCGCGCCGGGGAAGAGCACCGGGACGCGCAGGGTGACCGTCGCGTGGGCCATGCCGCCTTCCGGGGCGCACGTGACCTTCGCGCCGCTCGCCCATGCCCCGTCGAGATTCCGTGTACCGGCCTCGTGGCAGTCGTCCCCGACCGCGTACGCCCGTGCCGCCTCGTCCGCCGCGTTCCCGGCGAGCGAGAAGGTGTAGCCGACCAGGACGCACTGCCACAGCAGCACCAGGGTGAGCAGGATGAGCGGCACCATGCCGAGGAACTCGATCGCCACCTGTCCTTCGTCGTCCCGGTACCGTCCGGTCATCGCTCCCGCCCTCCCGCGCGTCGGCGGAGCCCCAGCGAGCCGCGGTCGTTGCCCCGGGTGACGCGGGCGAGCTGCCCGCCCGGCCGGGTTCCGGTGCCGTCGGGGGCTTTGACCAGGCCGAGTTCCCCCGCGAGCGACCACAGCGCCTGCTTCACCGAGGAGCGGGCGTCGAGGTCGTGCAGCCGGCCCGCGTCGACGACGCCCTGGAGTTCCTTGAAGTTGGCCGGTACGGCGACGCCGGCCATCCGGGTGCCGGTGATCTTCTGGATGAGCGCGGGCTGGATCTCGGTGGAGCGGTGGTAGCGGTTCACGAGCGTGGTGCTCTCCTCGGCCTTGCGGATCTGGAGGCGGTCCCACATGCGGACGGTCCGCTTGGCCGCGCGGACCGCGACGACGTCGGGGGTGGTGACGAGGAGGGCGGTGTCGGCCGTCTCGACGGCGGCGGCGTTGGCGCCGGTGAGGTAGGTGCCGCAGTCGACGACGACGACGTCGTACCGGGTGCGCAGGGCGCCGATGATCTGGCGGGCGGAGCGGTCGGCGACCTCCTCGCCGCGTTCGCCGTCGCCGGGGGCGAGGAGGAGCGCGAGGCCGGTCTCGTGGGTGTAGACGGCGTCCTGGAGGACGCGGGGCGAGATGTCGTCGACGGCGGCGAGGTCGGCGAGGGAGCGGCGGAACTGGACGTCGAGGTAGGAGGCGACGTCGCCGCCCTGGAGGTCCATGTCGACGAGGGCGACGCTGCGGCCGGAGGCGCGGGCCGCGAGGGCGAGCTGGACGGCGGTGACGGTGGTGCCGACGCCGCCCTTGGCGCCGCTGACGGTGACGACGGTGCCGCCGGGGCCGGCGAGGGTCTCGGCGCCGCTGCCGAGGTGGCGGCGGACGCCGGCGGACCACTGGGCGGCGGCCTGGACGCGGCTGGCGAGTTCCTCGTAGTGGAGCGGGAGGGTGACGAGTCCGCGGGCACCGGAGTCCATGGCGGCGGAGAACAGGACGGGGCTGGCGTCGGAGGTGATGAGGACGACGCCGACGGCGGGGAAGCGGAGGGCGACCTCGCGGATGAGTTCGAGGGCGGGTACGGGCCCGATGCGTTCGTGGACGAGGACGACCTCGGGGAGTTCGTCGAGGGAGGTGGCGGCGAGCCGGGCGAGGGTGTCGACGAGGTGGGTGGAGTCGGCGACGGGCGGGGCGGGTTCGGCGTCGGGGAGCTGGCTGAGCAGGCTGATGACGGACCGGGCGGCGTCGGGGTCGCCCACGGCCGGCAGGATCCTGGTGGTCATACCGGCCTCACTTGTCCTTGTCGAGCGTGTAGGTGCGGTCGCCGGGGGTGAGGGTGTCCTCGCTGCCGGGTGCGACGAGCGCGAGGCGTACGTGCTCGGCGAAGGACTCGGCGTAGGCGACGCGCTGGGTGTCGAGGGTGGAGAGGGCGAAGGTGATCGGGACGGCTTCGGTGGCGCGGTTGCCGCGGTCGTCGCCCTTGGCGTCGATCGGGGTGAGCGTGCCGACGTCCAGGACGCGGGCGTTGCTGACGATGACCTTGGACTGGGCGGGTGTGCCGCCGCGTTCGGCGGCGAACGTGGCGTAGATGTTGACGGTCGCGCCGGGGGTGATCTTGCCGGCGACGCCGGTGGCGGCGTCGATCATGATGGCGATCTCCTGCTGGCCGGGGCGGAGCGCGGGCCGCTTGACGATCATGTCGGTCTGCAGGAGGGAGCCGCCCTGGAGGGTGGTGACGGCGATCTTGCCGCGGATCTGGGAGAGGTCGGTGACGGCGTTGGCCGAGAGCCATCGCCGGGGCATCGAGATCTTCTCGAACTGGCCCTCGTCCAGGGCGGTGTAGGGCGGGACGTCCTTCCTGATCCGGTACGCCGTGACCTCGGGTCCGACCTTGGCGTTGGCGTCGCTGATCACGGAGAGGACTCCGGCGAACGCGCCGAGGGCGCACAGGACGGACAGCAGGAGCAGGAGGACGCCGCGGCGCTGGCGGGAGTTCATGGCCGTACAACCTCGATCGGATGGGTGTGACGCGGCGGACGGGGGACGCGGGGCGGGGACGGCTGGGGCGGCGGGGTGGTCGCGCGGTTACGGGACACGGCTCGCGGGGCCGTGGCGTCCGGCCGGCGGGGCGGTGGCCGTGGCGGGCGCCGTGGGCACGGGTGCGGAGCAGAAGCCGCAGCGGTCGCCGATGAGTTCCATCCGGCACCAGTGGCAGGTCTCGCGCCGTACGGAGGAGACCAGTTGGTGGAGGATGGCGATGTCCGGCAGGTAGGCGGCGAACTCCACGAGGCGCCCGGTGCCCCACCAGCGGGGCGATTCGGCGGGCAGGGGGGCTTCCTGGACGCCCTGGACCTGCCAGCGGGGTACGAGGCTGCCGGCCGGCCAGTCGGTCTGCAGTTGGCCGCGGGCCAGGACGAGTTGGGTCACGAACTCGGGTCCGGCCGGTGGTTCGGCGCCGGGGCCGATCCGGATGAGCTGGGGTACGGGTCCGGCGAGGACGGCGAACTGCGCCCCGGGCATCCAGCCTTTGACGTGGGATTTCAGGGTGACGGGGACGCGGTCGAGCTTGGCGACCGAGCCGAGGACGGCGCCGGCGTAGATGTAGTGGGCGAGCAGCCGGGCCGCGGTGGCGACGACGCCGGGGCTGAAGTCGCAGGCGGACAACTGGCGCAGTTGCCGGGCCAGTACGGCGACTCCCAGCGGTGGCAGGTCGGACTTCACCAGGGCGATCCGGTCGCTCTCCAGGAGGGAGCGGACGGCGTGCAGACGGCGGGCGGTGGCGGTCGGCACCGAGGAGGGGCAGACCACGATCACATGGCCGTAGCGGTCGAGGAGGAGTTGCAGGTCGGCGACGGCGGAGGCGAGTGGCTGGGTCTCCGGGGCGGGGAGGACGACGGCGTCGGGTGTCTGCTGGTCGGTCGGTGGCAGCACCAGGTCGGCGCTGGTGACCGCGATCGCTGTCGGCACGTCAGGCTCCCCGTCGACGTCACTCTGCGTTCACCGCGCCATCGCGCAGCGCGGTTGCCTCTGCACTTTATCCACGAGGCCCGGGGTGGTGAACAGACAATCCGCTAAGCGAGGGGGAGTTTCTTGGGTCCGCGGTGGGCCCGTCCTGGGTCTTCGGTGGGTCCGGGTGTGGGCCCGCATGGGCCCGGCGGTGGGCCCGGTGCTGGGTCCGCGCGTGGGTCCGGGGGCCCATGCGTCAACTCCCATTCCTTCCAGAGGTCTTGACAACTCAATTGGTCTGGACCAACTTGTTCCCTCAGCGGTGGCCACCGTTCCGTACACCTCCCGTACGACCTCCCCGGACGACGACGTACGACGACGTACGAACCTCCACATCCCCGACTCCCCCACCGGAGGCTCCCAGTGGACCGCACCACCACACGCTCCCGCGCTCGCCGGCGCCGAGGGATCGGCGGCGTCCTCGCGCTCGCCGTCGGATCCGGTCTCGTACTCGTCGGCGGGGCGGGCACCGCCCAGGCCGCGGACGTCAACGTGGCCAAGAACGCGGGCTTCGAGTCAGGGCTCACCAACTGGACCTGTTCCGCCGGCAGCGGCGCCGCGGTCTCCTCGCCCGTACGGACCGGCGCCGGCGCCCTGCGCGCCACCCCGGCCGGCCTCGACAACGCCAAGTGCACCCAGACCGTGGCCGTGAAGCCCAACTCCACCTACACGCTGAGCGCCTGGGTGCAGGGCGGCTACGCCTACCTCGGCGCGAGCGGCACCGGAACCACGGACGTGTCCACCTGGACGCCCGACAGCGGCTCATGGAAGCAGCTGACCACCACCTTCACCACCGGCGCGAGCACCACGTCCGTGCAGGTCTACACGCACGGCTGGTACGGCACCGCCGCCTACTCCGTGGACGACGTGAGCGTCTTCGGCCCGGACGGGGGCGGCGGCCAGGACCCCGACCCGGTCGTCCCGGCCACCCCGGCCGGCCTCGCCGCGGGCACGGTCACCTCCTCCTCCGTGGCCCTCAACTGGGGCGCGGTCTCCGGTGCCACCGGCTACAACGTCTACCGCAACGGCACCAAGGTCCTCTCCGTCGGCGGGGCCTCGGCGACCGTCACCGGACTCGCCGCCAACACCACCTACCAGTTCCAGGTCACCGCGACGAACTCCGCGGGCGAGTCCGCGAAGTCGGCCACCGTCTCCGCGAAGACCGGCACCGTCACCGACCCGGGCCCCGGCCCGGCCGTGCCCAAGCACGCGCTGACCGGCTACTGGCAGAACTTCAACAACGGCGCGACCGTCCAGAAGCTGCGCGACGTGCAGTCCCAGTACGACATCATCGCCGTCTCCTTCGCCGACTCGACCGCCACGCCGGGCCAGATCACCTTCAACCTCGACCCGGCCGTCGGCTACGCCTCGGCCGCCGACTTCAAGGCGGACGTCGCGGCCAAGAAGGCGGCCGGCAAGTCCGTGATCATCTCGATCGGCGGCGAGAAGGGGAACGTCACCATCAACAGTGACGCCTCCGCGACCGCCTTCGCCGACAGCGCCTACGCCCTCATGCAGGAGTACGGCTTCAACGGCGTCGACATCGACCTCGAGCACGGCATCAACTCCACCTACCTGACGAAGGCGCTGCGCCAGCTGTCGGCCAAGGCCGGCTCGTCCATGGTCCTGACGATGGCCCCGCAGACCATCGACATGCAGTCGACCGGCACCGAGTACTTCAAGACGGCGCTCGCCGTGAAGGACATCCTCACCGTCGTCAACATGCAGTACTACAACAGCGGTTCGATGCTCGGCTGCGACGGCAAGGTCTACAGCCAGGGCTCGGTGGACTTCCTCACCGCGCTCGCCTGCATCCAGCTCCAGGGCGGCCTCGACGCCTCCCAGGTCGGCCTCGGCGTCCCCGCCTCCACCCGCGGCGCGGGCAGCGGCTACGTCGACCCGACCATCGTGAAGAACGCCCTGGACTGCCTGGCCCGCGGCACCGGCTGCGGCACCTTCAAGCCGGCGCAGACCTGGCCGAACCTGCGCGGCGCGATGACCTGGTCGACGAACTGGGACGCGACGGCCGGCAACGCCTGGTCCAACGCGGTCGGCCCGCACGTGCACAACCTCCCGTAGGGACGACCACCCCCGGGCGACCGGGCCGGCCGGACGCCTGACGCCCGGCCCGGTCGCCGGACCCCCTCAGGGGGCGTCCCCCGCAGCGCCGCCGTTCCCCCGGCGGCGCTGCGCGCGTTTCCGGCCCCGCGTCAGCGGGACCCGTTCGGGCCGGACCCCGCCGGCCCCGGCATGCAGCGGTCGAGCACGCGCTCCAGCTGGGCGATCCACTCGGTCACCCGCGCCGCCCGGCCGTTGATCTCGCAGGTGTAGGAACTGCCGTCGTACAGGGCGACGTGCACGGCCAGCTGCCGACCCCGGTGGGCGGTCTCGTAGACCAGCGAGCCGATCTCGGCCCAGTCGAACTCGGCCTCCTCGCCGAACAGCTCGAAGACGACCCCGTCGGCGTCGGCGACCATCCCGCACTCCCCGTCGGAGGCGACCACGGCCGGCACCGGAAGCGGCGGCTCCGCGGGCATCGGCGGCGGGACCACGTCCCGTACGGGCGGCGCGGAGACGGGGGCCACGGGGGCGGGCAGCGCGGGGGCGGGCAGCGGCGGCACCGCGTCGCGCACGGACGGCTCCGCACCCGGCGGCACCGCGTCGCGCACGTCGCCGGGTGCCTCGCCGGCGCGGGCACGGGCGATCCGCGGGTCGGCGGTCACCGTGGGGGCCAGGGAGTCGGCCGGGGCCGTCGGTGTCGGTACGTCCGCCGCGACCGGCGGGACGGCCGGCGAAGCCGCCTCGCGTCCGGCCGGCGCTCCCCGCGGCACGTGCGGCCGGGCCGGCTGCGCGGCCAGCGCGTCCAGGATCGCGCCCGGCGTCGGCCGCCGGGCGGGGTCCTTCGCCAGACAGGCGCCCACCAGTTCCCGCAGCCCGGCCGGGACCGTCGCCAGGTCCGCCGACTCGTGCACGGAGCGGTACATGAGCCCCATCGGGGTGCCGTCGCCGAAGGCGCGCCCACCGGCCGCCGCCACCAGCACGGCGCCGAGCGCGAACACGTCGGCGGCGCCCGTGACCTCCTGGCCGAGGGCCTGTTCGGGCGCGAGGTAGCCGGGGGTGCCGAAGGCCGTACCGGTGGCCGTGAGCCGCGTCGACTCCAGGGCGCGGGCGATGCCGAAGTCGAGGACGCGGGGCCCGTCGGCGGCCATGACGATGTTGCCGGGCTTGAGGTCCCGGTGGACGAGACCGCAGGCGTGGATGGCCTCCAGCGCCTCCGCGAGCGCGGCGCCGAGCGCGCGCAGCCGGGGCTCGGGCAGCGGCCCCTCGGCGGCGAGCAGCCCGGAGAGCGTGGGGCCGGGGATGTAGGCGGTGGCGAGCCAGGGAGCCTCGGCGTCCGGGTCGGCGTCCACCACCTGGGCGGTGTGGAAGCCGCCGACCCTGCGGGCGGCCTCGACCTCGGCGCGGAAGCGCTCCCGGAAGGCCGGATCGGTGGCGAGTTCCGGCCGTGCGACCTTGACCGCGACCGCGCGTCCGCCGCGCGAGCGCGCCAAATACACGGTGCCCATGCCGCCTTCGCCTAGCTTGTGCTCGACCTCGTACGTGCCGATCAGCGTCCCCACGCGGACAGTATGGCCGAAGTCCGCTTCTTGACCGGTGCATGCCACGGCTTCACCATGTGGCCGGACACCCGCACCAGTTTCGTCGCACACCCCCACACTCCCCA
The DNA here is from genome assembly GCF_050917515.1 of Streptomyces sp. JL2001. Classification (NCBI taxonomy): domain Bacteria; kingdom Bacillati; phylum Actinomycetota; class Actinomycetes; order Kitasatosporales; family Streptomycetaceae; genus Streptomyces; species Streptomyces sp. JL2001. Next base: position 2,968,672 of record NZ_CP169421.1, read on the forward strand.
CCCAGGAGACAGCATGCGACTTCGCATTCGCGGAAGAAGGTCCGCCACCCTCGCGGCCTTGCTGGCGCTCGCCGTGGCGGCGCCGCTCTCCGTCAACGCGACACCCGCCGGGGCCGACCCGGCGCCGACCGCCGCCGCCGAGGAGGTGATCCGGCAGTACGAGATCGCCGGACCCTCCACCCCCGCCGCCCGCACCGCGCTGGCGGCCACCGGGGTCTCGGTGGACGAGGTCGACGCCCGCTCGGTCGTGGTCAGCGCCAACGCGGAGCAGCTGCGGCGGCTCAAGGCCCTCGGCTACACCCCGAAGGCGCTGCCGGGCCCGCCCGCCCGCACCCTCGACGGTCTCGTCGCCGGGCCCCTCGACTTCCCGTCCGCCGACGCCCGCTACCACAACTTCGCCGAGATGAACGCGGAGATCGACCAGCGCATCGCCCAGTACCCGGGCATCATGAGCAAGCGGGTCATCGGCCGGACCTACCAGGGCCGGGACATCATCGCCGTCAAGGTCAGCGACAACGTCGGCACGGACGAGGCCGAACCCGAGGTCCTCTTCACCCACCACCAGCACGCGCGCGAGCACCTCACCGTGGAGATGGCGCTCTACCTGCTGCGCGAGCTCGGCGCGGGCTACGGCTCCGACTCCCGGATCACCAACGCGGTCAACGGCCGCGAGATCTGGATCGTGCCTGACCTCAACCCGGACGGCGGCGAGTACGACATCGCGACCGGCTCCTACCGCAGCTGGCGCAAGAACCGGCAGCCCAACTCCGGATCCAGCTACGTGGGCACCGACATGAACCGCAACTGGGACTACAAGTGGGGCTGCTGCGGCGGCTCCTCGGGCTCCAAGAGCTCCGAGACCTACCGGGGCACGGCACCCGAGTCCGCGCCCGAGGTGAAGGTCGTCGCCGACTTCGTCCGCTCCCGGGTCGTGGGCGGCAAGCAGCAGATCAAGGCCGGCATCGACTTCCACACGTACAGCGAGCTGGTGCTCTGGCCGTTCGGCTGGACCAACGCGGACACCGCCCCGGGCATGACCCAGGACGACCGCAACGCCTTCGCCGCGGTGGGCCAGAAGATGGCCGCGAGCAACGGCTACACCGCCGAGCAGTCCAGTGACCTGTACATCACGGACGGCTCGATCGACGACTACCTGTGGGGTGCGCAGAAGATCTTCGCGTACACCTTCGAGATGTACCCGACCTCGTCCTGGAACGGCGGCTTCTACCCGCCCGACGAGGTGATCGAGCGCGAGACGAGCCGCAACCGGGACGCCGTGCTCCAGCTCCTGGAGAACGCCGACTGCATGTACCGCTCGATCGGCAAGCAGAGCCAGTACTGCACCGCCTGACCCCCAGGAGGCATGGACGCGCCGCGGACCGTACCGGTACGGTCCGCGGCGCGTCCATGCCCGCGGGCGGGTATCGATTCCGTGAAGGCCCTGTCCCGGTCGTGTCCGGGACGGGAAGGGCCATGGCCAGTGCGTCCGCGGCATGCCACTGTGGGTGACGGGACGGGTACCCACGGGGGAGGTACGGGATGACGGGGGCACGCCTTCAGCCGCTGAGCGGGGACGATCCGCGGCAGCTCGGCCGCTACCGGCTGCTCGGCCGGCTCGGATCGGGCGGCATGGGCCGGGTGTACCTCGGCCGCACCAGCGGCGGACGGCTGGTCGCCGTGAAGACCCTGCTCGCCGAGGGCGTCGTCGCCGAGACCGACCGCCGGCGCTTCGCGCGCGAGGTGGCGCTCGCCCAGCGGGTCGACAGCGTCTACACCGCGCGGGTCCTGGACGCGGACGCCGGCGCCGACCGGCCGTGGATGGCGATCGAGTACATCGCGGCGCCCGCGCTGTCCGAACTGGTCCGCGCCAAGGGCGTGCTGCAGGCGTCCGCCGTCCGGTGGGTGGCGGCGGGGACGGCCGAGGCGCTGGTCGCCCTGCACGGCATGGGCATCGTCCACCGCGACGTGAAGCCGCACAACATCCTGCTGCCGCTGGACGGGCCCCGGCTGATCGACTTCGGCATCTCGCACGCCAGCGACCTGACGCGGACCCAGCTCACCCTGGGCACGATCGCGTTCACCTCCCCCGAACAGGCCCGGGGCGAGGTGTCCACGGCCGCGGCCGACGTGTACTCGCTGGGTGCCACCCTCTTCCACCTGGCGGTGGGCCGGCCCCCGTACCCGGAGGACGGCGACACCCTGCGGCTGCTCTCCCGGGTCCAGCGCGGTGATCTGGACCTGGGCGGCCTGCCCAAGGAGCTGACCCCGCTGATCCGGCCGTGTCTGGCCGCGGATCCCGGCCGGCGGCCCGCGCCCGCCGACGTGCTGGCGCAGTTCACGGCGTCGACGGCCGGGCTGCCGCACTCGCCGAGCGGCACCCGGTGGCTGCCGCCGCGCTGGACCGAGCTGATCGGCGCGTACGAGAGCCAGGGCCGTCTGTTCCGGGAGGCGGAGGTCCGGGACGCCGAGGCCCCGACCGCGGACCAGCGGACCGGTCCCGTGCCGCCGCCTCCCCCGACCCGGGTGATCCCGGAGAACCGGCCGCCCGAGCCGCCGCCGGAGAGACCCCGGGCACCCCAGCCGCCTCCCGTGAGACCGCGGGCCGCCTCACCGCAGCCCGCCCCCCGGCAGGCCCCGCCGCCCCGGCCCGCGCCCCCGCCGCAGGCGCCGCCGCCCCGCACCCCGTCCACGGGCGGTGGCGGCGGCGGTACGGCCGGCTGGATCGGTGCGGCCGTCCTCCTGGTCGTCGCCTTCCTGCTCTACCAGAACACCCTCGACGACGGCGGATCGGGCAGTGGCGGTACGAGCGGCTCCCGCACCGGGGCGAGCTCCTCATACTCCCCTCCGACGACTCCCCCGACCCCCACACCCGACGCGCGGGACCAGGCCTTCCGCGCCGTCGACAGCGGCGACTGCCTCACCGCGTACGACGACGGCTACGGCTCCTGGTCGACGACCACCCCGCAGACCGTCGGCTGCTCCGCCGCCAACGCCCACCTGCGGGTGACCTCGGCGAGCCGGGGCATCGACTTCGCCGACTGCCCCTCGGGCAACGGGCGCAGCTACTGGTACCACTCCGGATCGCGCTACGACTTCGCCACGACGCTCTGCGTGGAGCGCCAGTACCGCAAGGGCGAGTGCTTCGTCGCCAAGCGCAGCGGACGGACCATCACGTCCTCGCGGACCATGAACCTCTGGAGCTGCGAGGCGGACGAGGTGCCCCGCGGCTACGACACGATCCTCCAGATCACCGGCTACTACCGGGCCGAGAAGTCCTATCCGGCGGGCTACTGCTCGCGCGGCAGCGGGGACCGGAACGTGTACTGGACGTACGAGGTCGACGGCGGGCGGAACGTGCTGTGCACGGCGGCGGTCTGAGACCGCCGGCACCGGGTCCGGGCCGGCGCGGCCCCGCCGCGTGCGCCGGCGCGGGGGAAGGCCGGGCCCGTCCGCGGGGACGGGCCCGGCCGGACCGCGGGCCGTCAGACGGCGAGGCTGAGCGCCGCCGCGACGGCGAAGCCGGCCAGCGAGAGCACCGATTCCAGGACCGTCCAGGACTTCAGGGTGTCGCGCTCCGAGATGCCGAAGTACTTCGACACGATCCAGAAGCCGCCGTCGTTGACGTGCGAGGCGAAGATCGAGCCGGCCGAGATCGCCATGATGACCAGGGCGAGGAATGCCTGGGAGTGGCCGGCGCCCTCGACCAGCGGGACGACGATGCCGGCCGTGGTGACGATGGCGACCGTGGCCGAGCCCTGGGCGACCCGCAGGACCAGGGAGATCAGGTAGGCGAGGACGATGACCGGCAGGCCGACGTCGCTGAAGGTGTCGGAGAGCGCCTGGGCCACTCCGCTGGCCTTGAGGATCGCGCCGAACACGCCGCCGGCGCCGACGACGAGCAGGATGTTGCCGACCGGCTTCAGCGACGAGGTGGACACCTGCTCCAGGGACTTGCGGGTCCAGCCGCGCCGGATGCCGAGGAGGTAGTAGGCGAGGAGCAGCGCGAGGGTCAGCGCGACGAACGGGCTACCGAAGAACTCGACGACGGAGCGGGGCGTCGAGGGGTCGAGCGCGATGGAGGAGAACGTCGCGGCCAGGATGAGGATCAGCGGGGTGCCGATGATGAGGAGCACGGTGGACAGGGCGACCGGTGCCTCGGGGGCGCCCTGCCGTTCGGACTCCACCTGCGCCCGGGCGTCCTCGGCGGCCTCCACCATGTCCTGCGGGACCTCGACGAAGAGGCGCTTGCCGATCCAGGCGGCGTAGCCCCAGGCCGCGAGGACGGCGGGGATGCCGACGGCGAGGCCCATGAGGATGACCCAGCCGAGGGAGACGTGGAACAGGCCGGCGGCGGCGACCGGGCCGGGGTGGGGCGGCAGGAACGCGTGGGTCATGGAGAGACCCGCGAGGAGCGGCATGCAGTAGAGCAGGATCGATTTTCCGGACCGCTTGGCGGCGGCGTAGACGATCGGCGCGAGGACGAAGATGCCGACGTCGAAGAAGACCGGGATGCCGAAGACGAGTCCGGTGAGGCCCATGGCGAGCGGGGCGCGCCTCTCGCCGAAGAGGGCGAGCAGACGGCTGCTCAGCACCTGGGCGCCGCCGGAGACTTCGAGGATCGCGCCGAGCATGGTGCCCAGCCCGATGATGATGGCGACGTGTCCGAGGATGCCGCCCATGCCGGTCTCGATGACGGAGGTCGCGGCCGACTTCTGGACGGTGCCGAAGAGTTCGGTGACGGACAGGCCGGCGGCGAGGCCGACGGTGATGGAGACGGCGAGCAGGGCGACGAACGGCTGCAGCCGGACCTTGATGATCAGCAGGAGCAGCAGGGCGATGCCGAGGGCGGCGACGGTCAGGAGTCCGGCGGTGCCGGGTATGAGGAGCAGCAGGCCACCGGTGTGGGGTGGCGGAGCGGTCGGGGGCATGGCAGGCGGACCTCGCGAAGGGTAGGGGGGAGCGCGGCACGGCGCTCCGGGGGTGGGCGCCGTGCCGTGAAGCGGCGGTCGGGGTGGTGACAGCGTGATCAGTCCGGCAGGTCAGTCGAGGACCGCGAGCGCGTCGATCTCGATGAGGAGGCCCTGGGGCAGGCCGACGTAGACGGTGGTGCGGGCCGAGGCGGGGGCCTTGAGGCCCTGCTCCTCGAAGTAGGCGTTGTAGATCTCGTTCATCTCGGCGAAGTGGTCGACGTCGGTGAGGTAGACGCGCATCATCATCACGTCGTCCCAGCTCGCGCCGCCTTCCTCGAGGATCGCCTTGACGTTGGCGAAGGTCTGGAGGGTCTGCTCGCGCAGGGTGGGGCCGGCCGGGGTGGGGGCCTGGCCCTCGACGGCGGGCAGGAAGCCGACCTGGCCGGCGACCTGGAGGATGTTGCCCTTCCTGACGCCGTGCGAGAACTTCGCGGGCGGGGCGGTGTGGGTGGCGGGGGTGATCGCGGTCTTCTCGCTCATGAGGTGCTTCCTTGTGAGGGGTGCGGCTGGCCGGAGTACTCCCGGCTGATGGCGTCGGCGGTGCGGCGCACCAGGGGGAGCAGGGTGAGGAGTTCCTCGGCCGTCACGACCACGTTGGGCGCCGAGACCGACATGGCGGCGACGACACGGCCGTCCGCGCCGCGGACGGGGGCGCCGATGCAGTTGATGGACTCCTCGTGGCCACCGAGGTCGGTGGCCCAGCCCTGTTCGCGTACGGTCGCCAGTTCCTTGAGGAAGGCGGCGGCGTTGGGGGTCGAACGGGGCGTGTACATGGGGTAGTCGAGCTTGGCGGCGAGGGCGCGGCGCTCGGGCTCGGGGAGGTCGGCGAGGAGGAGTTTGGCGACGGCGGCGACGGTGATGGCGACGGGCTTGCCGATGCGGGAGTACATCCGGACCGGGTAGCGGCTCTCGACCTTGTCGATGTAGAGGACCTCGCCGTCCTCGTGGACCGCGAGGTGGATGGTGTGGCCGATCTGCTCGCCGAGGGCGATGAGGTGGGGGTGGGCGATCTCGCGGATGTCGAGGTTCTCGACGGCCTCCTGGGCGAGGGCGAAGAGGCGGGCGCCGAGGCGGTAGCGCTGGTCCTGCTGGCGGTAGACGAGTCCGTGCTCGTGCAGGGTGCGCAGCAGGCGCAGGGCCGTGGACTTGTGGACCCCGAGCCGGTCGGCGACCTGTCCGAGGTCGGCGGGGCCCTGTGCGAGCAGCGGCAGGATGCTCAGCGCGCGGTCGACGGTCTGGCTCATGGCGTACGTACCTCCTGGTCCTCCCCCGTCCAGCCGGGGCCGAGGTGCAGTCTCCCCCAGGCGTCGTCGTCGAGGGCGACGAGGCGGTCGGCGTGTGCGCGGCGGGGCGGGGCGGCGAGGTCGCCGGGTGCGGTGAGGGCGGCGGCGGCCATGAGGTGGCCGTGCCGGGCGCGTTCCCGGGCGCCGAGTCCGCGGAGGGTCGCCGACAGGAATCCGGCGGCGAAGGCGTCGCCGGCGCCGACGGGGGCGACGATGTCGACGGTGGGGGCGGGAGCGGCGGTGACCGTGTCGCGGCCGACCGGGGCGGGGGCGTCGTGCGGGGCGGGGGCGGTCCGCGCCGGGCCGCCTCGTTCGAGGACGACCGCGCCACCGCCGCCGCGCTTGACCACCAGCACGGCCGGCTCCGGCAGGGCCGCCCGGACGGCGGCCGGGCCGCTCAGGCCCCAGGCGTCCTCCGCCTCGTCCTCGCCGACGAAGACGAGGTCCGCGCGGCGCGCGAGTTCCAGGAGGACTCCGGCGCCGTTCCCGTCGCGCCAGAGTCCGGGACGGTGGTTGACGTCGAACGACACGAGCGGCCGGTTCGCGCGGGGCGCGGTGAGGGTGCGCATCAGGGCGAGGCAGTCCGCGGAGAGGGCGGCGGTGATGCCGGAGAGGTGCAGGATCCGGCCGTCGGCGACGGAGTCGTAGGGCACGTTCGCCGGTGACATCGCCGAGGCCGCGGAGCCCGCCCGGTAGTAGACGACCTCGTGGGCGTCGGTGGCGCGGTCCGTCGCGGTGCGGAAGTAGACGCCGGTCGGCCGCGCGGGGTCCCGGCCGACCCCGGAGACGTCGACGCCGTAGCCGGCGATGGCGTCGACGAGGTGGTCGCCGAAGCCGTCGCGGCCGACCCGGCCGACCCATTTCGTGCGGTGTCCGGCGGCGGCGAGGGCGCAGGCCACGTTGGACTCGGCGCCGCCGATGGTGCGGGTGAAGGACGGGACGTCGGCGAGGCTGCCCGGCCGGGAGGGCAGGAAGGTGACCATGGACTCGCCGAGGCAGACGACGTCAACGGGAGCGTCCTCGGGCGGGGTTCCGGTCACGCTCGCGCTCCTCGTGGGTCGTGCGGGTCCATTGACCCGCCGTCGGCCCGGATGTTAGACAGCATCAAGCGATATACGCAATGACTGTTGCGCATGATGCAACACGCAAGCCCAACGCCACTGATGGAGGAGGCCCCGTGCCCGCCGACCAGACCGCCGACCCGGCCGCCGACGACGCAGGCCGGGAGGCCGCGGCAGACGTCGCCGGAGCGCCGGCCGCCGATCCGGCCCTCGCCCGGGCCGTCGCCCGGGCCGTCCGCGCCGCCGAGACGCTCGCCGACGAGCGCGTCGACCACCGCTTCAAGGCCCTGCCGCCGGACGCCGAGGGTCTGACCGTCCGTGAGCTGGCCGCGCAGCGCCGCAACCTCTTCAGCGGCGGCTTCACCACGCCCGTCCTCGCCCTGTCGGCCGAGTCCCTGGAGCACAACCTCCGCCTCCTGGAGACCTACGCCGAGCGCCACGGACTCGCGTTCGCCCCGCACGGCAAGACCTCGATGGCCCCCCAGCTCTTCGCCCGCCAGCTGGTCCACGGCGCCTGGGGCATCACCGCCGCCGTCCCCCACCAGGCCCGCGTCTGCCGGGCGCACGGCATCGCCCGGATCTTCCTCGCCAACGAACTCGTCGACGCCGCCGCGCTGCGCTGGCTCGCCGCCGAACTCGACGCCGACCCGGACTTCCGCTTCCTCTGCTACGTCGACTCCGTACGCGGGGTCGAGCTCATGGACGCGGCGCTCACCGAGGCCGGGGCCCGCCGCCCCGTCGACGTCGTCGTCGAGCTCGGCGCCGGGGACGGAGCCCGGACCGGGGCCCGTACGGAGGCCGACTGCACCGCCGTCGCCGACGCGGTCGCCGCCACCCGCACCCTGCGCCTGGCGGGCGTCGCCGGCTACGAGGGCGAGGTCCCCGACGCCACCGCCGCCCGCGTCCGCGCCTGGCTGGACCGGCTCGTCGCGCTCGCCGCCGCCTTCGACAAGGCCGGCCGCTTCGCCCCCGAGCTCGGCGAGATCGTGATCAGCGCGGGCGGCAGCGCCTGGTTCGACACCGTCGCCGACGCCTTCGCCGGGATCCCCGCCCTCTCGCTCCCCGTCCTCAGGCTGCTGCGCTCGGGCGCGTACGTCTCGCACGACGACGGCCACTACCGCCACCTCACCCCCTTCAACCGGATCCCCGAGGAGGGGGCGCTCCAGCCCGCCTTCCGGCTCTGGGCCCAGGTCGTGTCCCGGCCCACGCCCGAGCAGGCCTTCACCAACGCGGGCAAGCGGGACGCGGCCTACGACCTGGACCTGCCCGAGGCCCAGGTGGTCCGCTCCGGACGGGACGGATCCCGGCGCCCCGCCACCGGTATCACCGTCACCGGGCTGTCGGACCAGCACGGCTGGTTGCGGACCGGACCGGAGGCCGAGCTGGAGGTCGGCGACTGGCTCGGCATGGGCCTGTCCCACCCGTGCACGTCGTTCGACAAGTGGCAGCTGATCCCGCTGGTCGAGGCGGACGGCACCGTCGTCGACTACATCCGCACCTTCTTCTAGGACCCAGGAGCCCGTCATGGATCTCGTCTTCCGCGACGCGGAGGTCGTCGACGGCAGCGGAGGCCCGTCCTACCGCGCCGACGTCGCCGTCGAGGGCGGCCGGATCGCCGCGATCGTCAAGGAGGGCGCGGCGGCCGGCTGCCAGCGCCCCACCGCCCGGCGGGTGGTGGACGCCGAGGGCCTCGCCCTGTCACCGGGGTTCATCGACATGCACGCCCACAGCGACCTCGCGCTGCTGCGCGACCCCGACCACAGCGCCAAGGTCGCGCAGGGCGTGACGCTCGAGGTGCTGGGCCAGGACGGCCTGTCGTACGCGCCGGTGGACGACCGGACGCTCGACGAGGTCCGCCGGACGATCGCGGGCTGGAACGGCGACGGCTCCGACGTCGACTTCGACTGGCGCACGGTCGGCGAGTACCTGGACCGGCTCGACCGCTCCCACGGCGGACAGGGCATCGCGGTGAACGCCGCCTACCTCGTCCCGCAGGGCACGGTCCGGATGCACGTGGTCGGCTGGGAGGACCGCCCGGCCACCGACGCCGAACTGGACCGGATGCGGCGGCTCGTCGCGGAGGGCCTGGAGCAGGGCGCCGTCGGCATGTCGTCCGGCCTCACCTACACCCCGGGCATGTACGCGGCGGACTCCGAACTGACCGAACTGTGCCGGGTGGTGGCCCGGTACGACGGCTACTACTGCCCGCACCACCGCTCGTACGGGGCCGGGGCGCTCCGGGCGTACGAGGAGATGGTCGCCCTCACCCGCGACGCCGGCTGCGCGCTCCACCTGGCCCACGCCACGATGAACTTCGGCGTGAACAAGGGGAAGGCGCCCGACCTGCTGGCGCTCCTCGACGAGGCGCTGGACGGCGGAGCGGACATCAGCCTCGACACCTACCCGTACACCCCCGGCTGCACCACACTCGCCGCGATGCTGCCGAGCTGGGCGAACGAGGGCGGCCCGGCGGCGGTGCTGGCGCGGCTGCGGGACGACGGGACGGCGGAGCGGATCCGCCACCACCTGGAGGAGACAGGCTCCGACGGCTGCCACGGCGTGCCGATCGAGTGGGACACGATCGAGATCTCCGGCGTGGGCGATCCCGGCTTCGCGTCGTTCGTGGGCAGGACGGTCCGGGAGTCGGCGGACGCCCTGGGCGAGGCCCCGTGGACGACGGCCCGCCGGCTGCTGCTCGGCGACCGGCTGGCCACGTCGATCCTCCAGCACGTCGGCCACGAGGAGAACGTCCGCGCGATCATGCGGCACCGGGTGCACACGGGCGGCTCCGACGGCATCCTCCAGGGTTCCAAGCCGCACCCGCGGGCGTACGGCACCTTCCCGCAGTACCTGGGCCGGTACGTGCGCGAGCTGGGCGTGCTGTCGCTGGAGGAGTGCGTGGCCCATCTGACCTCGCGCCCGGCGGCCCGGCTGCGGCTGCCGGACCGGGGTCTGGTCCGCGAGGGCCACCGCGCGGACCTGGTGCTCTTCGACCCGTCGACGGTCGCGGCGGGCTCGACCTACGCGGACCCGCGGACGCTCCCGGTGGGGATTCCGCACGTGCTCGTCGACGGCAGGTTCGTCGTCGAGGACGGCCGGCGCACCGACGTGCTCGCCGGGCGCGCGATACGGCGCACGCCGACGGCCTGATCGTCGGAAGACGGCGTTCCGCCGGCCCGTCCGCGGCGGCGGTCCTGGCCGGACGCGGCGCGGCCCCGGCCGGGTCCCGTCCGGGCGGACGGGACCTACGCGGTCCGCCGCTCCGGGACCCCGGTCGGGACGGGCGTCGCCGGTTCCGGCCCGGGGGCCGCGGGCCAGGGCTCGCGCCGCATCCACAGCAGGCCGAGGGTCAGCACGGCACCCGCGAGGACGAAACCGTAGGCGGGCGTGTGCCCCGAGGGCTGGGTCTCGTACGTCAGGGCCGCCGACAGCACGGCGAGGAACTGTCCCAGGCGGCTGTGCCAGGCGACGGCGGCCACGACGGCCGTGCCCCACAGCAGGTACCAGGGCTGCACCATCGGGGAGAGCGCGACCAGGGCGAGCAGCGAGATCCCGAGCCCGCGGACCGGGTCGGTCCGCCCCTGCCAGGCCCGGCGGGCCAGGACGGCGATGACGGCCAGGGCGGCGGCCAGACCCAGCTTCTGCACCGCGCCCTTGACCGGTTCCGGGTCGTCCGCGACGAGCAGGCCGAGACCGAGACCCAGGTCGCTGGTCACCGAGAGCGCGGTGTGGATGGTCCCGGCGACGCTCTGGGTGCGCAGCCAGCCGAACCCGGTGCCGGCCGCGAGCGTCGCCGCGGCGGCCACCCCGGCCGCCGTCAGGCCCGGCAGGACGAGGCCCTTGAACAGCCCGCGCGCGCCGTGGCCGCGGGCCGTCGTCGCGCCGACGAAGAGCAGGGCCACCGCGGCCGGCGATTTGATCATCATGGCGAGTCCGACGAGCACGCTGCCGAGCACCCAGCGGCCCCGCGTCGCGAGGACGACGCCGCCGAGCATCAGGCCGATCATGAGGCCGTCGTTGTGGAGGCCGCCCACGACATGGATCAGGAGCAGCGGGTTGAGCACGGCCAGCCACAGGGCCCCGGAACCGTGGTCGCCGGCGCTCTCGTCGGCGCGTTCCGCGGGGCGGCCGTCGGCGGCGGCGCGCCCGGCCGCCGTCACGGCCCAGGCGATCAGCGCCACCGCGCCGAGCGCGAGCAGCCGCATGCCGAGGACCGCGGGGACGACGGCTCCGCCCGTCAGCCGCACCACGGCCTGGGCGAGGACCAGGAAGACCGGGCCGTACGGGGCCGGTGTGTCGGTCCAGTGGCCGCCGACGCTCGCCGCCGCGTCCGCGCCGAGGTCACCGGGTCCGAGGACGGAGGGGCCGGCGCCGTAGACGTCGTGGCCTTCGAGGACCATCGCGCCCTGGGCGATGTAGCTGTACACGTCGGCGCTGTGGAGCGGTGGTGCGAGGAGGAGCGGTGCGGTCCAGGCGCCCAGGGTGCCCAGGGTCCGCCGGGTGCCGGGCACCTCGCCCGCGGCGAGGAGGCGGCCGTACCGCCACCAGGCGGCGAGCAGCAGCGTCAGGCCGAGGTACGCGAGGACGGCGCCGGCCACGGTGGGCAGGGATCCGCGCGGTTCCCACAGTCCCGCCCCGCCGCGTGCGGGCAGGGTCCCGGCCGTCCATCCTCCGACGGCTACGGCGAGCGACCCGACGGCTCCGAGCCATCGGGTTCCGGTCGCGCTGAAAGCCCACATGACGGGTCAACCTATCCTGGCGGCCGCCTCCGGGCCGGAGCCGAGGGGCCGCGGGACGGCTCCCGGTCCGGCGTGGTGCCGGTCGCGGCCGGCGGGGCGCGACAGGTCGGGACGCGTGTCCCGGTCCGGCCGGGTGCGGGGCGCGGGAGCCGCTACCTCGGCCGCTTCGTGGCGCCCGGCGCCGCGCCCGACTTGCCGGGCCGCCCGTCGGAGTCGGCCGTCGCCGTGGCCGTCGTGGATCCGCCCGTGGCCCCGGACCCGGCCGGGGCGGAGGCCGTCGCGCTCGGCGTGGTGGCAGCCGGCGCCGAGGAGCTCGGCGTGCCCGGCGTCCCGGGGGTGCCCGTGCCCGCCTCGTCCGCGGAGCCGGAGTCCGAGCCGTCGTCGCCGGCACCCGAGACGTCCGGCTGGATCAGCGCCGGCGCTCCGCCGCGGTCCCCGTCCGGGATCGCCGTGCCGTCGGCGGGCGCGGAGCGGAAGGCGCCCGAGACGAAGGCGCCGAGGAGGCCGAGGCCCACGACGGCCCCGCCGCCGAGCACCCACGGCAGGCCCGGCCCCCGTCGCGTGGAGGCGTGCCGGCCCCGGGGTCTTCGCGCGCCGTCGACGCCGTTGTCCTGACTCATGAGGGCGGATTCTAGGGAGAGGGGAGCCCGCGGTGCGAGCCGCGTCACATTCCGGACAAAGGGCCGACGCCCGCCCGCACCGCCCGACGTGTCCCAAAACACGAGGCGCCCCGCCCCACCCGGCCGTAAGCTCTCGACATGCAGGTGATCCAGTCCACGAAGCTCGCCAACGTCTGTTACGAGATCCGGGGCCCGGTGCTCGAAGAGGCGATGCGGCTGGAGGCTGCCGGTCATCGCATCCTCAAGCTGAACACGGGCAATCCCGCGGCCTTCGGTTTCGAGTGCCCGCCCGCGATCCTCGAGGACGTCCTGCGCAACCTCGCCGACGCCCACGGCTACGGGGACGCGAAGGGCCTGCTCGCGGCCCGGCGCGCCGTGATGAGCCACTACGAGACCAAGGGCATCCCGCTCTCCGTCGAGGACATCTACCTCGGCAACGGCGTCTCCGAGCTGATCCAGATGTCGATGCAGGCGCTGCTCGACGACGGTGACGAGGTGCTCGTCCCGGCGCCGGACTACCCGCTGTGGACCGCCTCCGTCTCGCTCGCCGGCGGCACGGCCGTGCACTACCGCTGCGACGAGCAGGCGGACTGGATGCCGGACCTGGCCGACATCGAGCGGAAGATCACCGACCGCACCAAGGCGATCGTGATCATCAACCCGAACAACCCCACGGGCGCCGTCTACGACGACGAGATGCTGCGGTCGCTGACCGAGATCGCCAGGCGCCACAACCTGGTGGTCTGCTCCGACGAGATCTACGACAAGATCCTCTACGACGGCACGACGCACACCCCGACCGCCGCCATCGCCCCGGACCTGCTCGTCCTCACCTTCAACGGCATGAGCAAGAACTACCGGGTGGCCGGCTTCCGGTCCGGCTGGCTCGCGGTCTGCGGCCCCAAGGCCCACGCGTCCTCGTACATCGAGGGGCTGACGATCCTCGCCAACATGCGGCTGTGCGCCAACATGCCGGCGCAGCACGCGGTGGCGGCGGCCCTGCAGGGCCGGCAGTCCATCGAGGACCTGGTCCTGCCCGGCGGGCGGCTGCTGGAGCAGCGGGACACGGCGTACGAGCTGCTGACGCGGATTCCGGGCGTGACCTGCGTGAAGCCGAAGGGCGCGCTGTACCTCTTCCCGCGTCTGGACCCGAGCGTCTACAAGATCAAGGACGACCGCCAGATGGTGCTCGACCTGCTGCGGGCCGAGAAGATCATGGTGGTCCACGGGACCGGCTTCAACTGGCCCGAGCCGGACCACTTCCGGATCGTCACGCTGCCCAGCGCCCCGGACCTGGCGGACGCGGTGACCCGGATCGGGAGCTTCCTCGACGGTTACGGGCAGCCGTGACCGCCCACCATTCGGACCCGGCTCAACTTTAGACTGAATCCAAGCTAGGATGGCTCCAGAGCTACTCAGGAGGCCGTCCCATGTACGAACCGATCCGCACCAAGTCGGTCCACCGGATGGCCGACGACGCCCCCGACGCGTACCCGCACCGCTCCCGCGAGGAGGAGCTGGACATCCAGCTCGCCGGACACCTGGCCGCCCTGCTCGCCGTCACGGACGAGCTGGGGGACGCCGAGGCCGGCGACCTCGTCGCCGCGCAGGTGGCCCGGCTGCGCGGGGCGCCGCCGGCCCGCCACGCGGGCCTGACCGGCTCCTCCACCGCGGCCCTGCACCGCCGCGCGCACGCGCTGGCGGGCCGCGCCCTGGTCGTCGCCGCCTCCCGGGCGGACACGGCCGCCGCGATCCTCGCCGCCGAGCGCATGGACGCGCACACCGCGGCGCTGGCCTCCACCCCGCTGGTCGGCGCCCCCTGACGGCCCCGGTCCGCGCGCCCCGGAGGCCCGCGGACCGGGCGCCACCCACCCCGCCGGCGGTGCCGTCCCGGAAAGGTCACCGGCCCCCGAAGCCGTGAGGGGGCTTCGGGGGCCGGTATGCATCGTGACGAGCCGTTCGTGACCCCACTGGTCAGGGCGGTGTTCGGGGCGACCCGCCACGAGTCTGTGCGGGGATCTAGCCCAGGCGCTCGACCAGCGCGCGGTACTCGTCCCACAGTTCCTTCGGCGTGTGGTCACCGAAGGTGTTCAGGTGCTCGGGGACCAGGGCGGCCTCCTCGCGCCAGACCTCGCGGTCGACCTTGAGCAGGAACTCCAGGTCCTCGTCCGCCAGGTCCAGGCCCTCGGTGTCGAGGGACTCCTTGGTCGGCAGGATGCCGATCGGGGTCTCGACGCCCTCGGCCTTGCCCTCCAGGCGCTCCACGATCCACTTCAGGACGCGGCTGTTCTCGCCGAAGCCCGGCCACACGAACTTGCCCGCGTCGTTCTTGCGGAACCAGTTCACGTAGTAGATCTTCGGGAGCTTGGCCGCGTCGGCGCCGGCGCCGACCTTGACCCAGTGGGCCATGTAGTCGCCCATGTTGTAGCCGCAGAACGGCAGCATGGCGAAGGGGTCGCGGCGCAGCTCGCCGACCTTGCCCTCGGCCGCGGCGGTCTTCTCGGAGGCGACGTTCGCGCCGAGGAAGACGCCGTGGTTCCAGTCGAAGGACTCGGTCACGAGCGGGACGGCGGAGGCGCGGCGGCCGCCGAAGAGGATCGCCGAGATCGGCACGCCCTTCGGGTCCTCCCACTCCGGCGCGGCGATCGGGCACTGCGCGGCGGGGACGGTGAAGCGGGCGTTCGGGTGGGCGGCCGGGGTCTCGGACTCCGGCGTCCAGTCGTTGCCCTTCCAGTCCGTGAGGTGCTTGGGCGCCTCTTCGGTCATGCCCTCCCACCACACGTCGCCGTCGTCGGTGAGCGCGACGTTCGTGAAGACGGCGTTGCCCCAGAGGGTCTTCATGGCGTTGGCGTTGGTGTGCTCGCCGGTGCCGGGCGCGACGCCGAAGAAGCCGGCCTCGGGGTTGATCGCGTAGAGGCGGCCGTCCTCGCCGAAGCGCATCCAGGCGATGTCGTCGCCGATGGTCTCGACGGTCCAGCCGGAGATCGTGGGCTCCAGCATGGCGAGGTTGGTCTTGCCACAGGCGGACGGGAAGGCGGCCGCGACGTACTTCGCCTCGCCCTGCGGCGGGGTGAGCTTGAGGATCAGCATGTGCTCGGCCAGCCAGCCCTCGTCACGCGCCATGACGGAGGCGATGCGCAGGGCGTAGCACTTCTTGCCGAGCAGGGCGTTGCCGCCGTAGCCGGAGCCGTAGGACCAGATCTCGCGGGTCTCGGGGAAGTGCGAGATGTACTTGGTGCTGTTGCAGGGCCACGGCACGTCGGCCTCGCCCTCGGCGAGCGGCGCGCCGAGGGTGTGGACGGCCTTGACGAAGAAGCCGTCGGTGCCGAGCTCGTCGAGGACGGCCTGTCCCATGCGGGTCATGGTGCGCATGGAGACGGCGACGTAGGCGGAGTCGGTGATCTCGACGCCGATCGCGGAGAGCGGAGAGCCGACCGGGCCCATGCAGAAGGGCACGACGTACATCGTGCGGCCCTTCATGGAGCCGCGGAAGATGCCCTTCTCACCGGCGAAGATCTCCTTCATCTCGGCCGGGGCCTTCCAGTGGTTGGTCGGCCCGGCGTCCTCCTCCTTCTCGGAGCAGATGAAGGTCCGGTCCTCGACGCGCGCGACGTCGGTGGGGTCGGAGGCGGCGTAGTACGAGTTCGGGCGCTTGACCGGGTCGAGCTTCTTGAAGGTCCCCTTGGCGACGAGTTCCTCGGACAGACGCTCGTACTCGGCCTCGGATCCGTCGCACCAGACGATGTCGTCCGGCTGCGTGATCGCCGCGATCTCGTTGACCCAGGAGACGAGCTCCTGGTGCTGGGTGGGGACGGTGGTGGGAGCCGCGTTGTCGCGCGCCACGATTGCTCCTTGATGAGGGGTTTTTAGATATATGCCCCTTGGGGGCTGCGACCCGGATGCTTCAGGGGATGACCCTTTTGCCACGCGTCCGCTCATCCGGTGCCGACCGCACTCATTTGATCATCCGATGGAAGTGCCCATATGTCCAGAGGGCCGCACACGTGAGCATCGCCACTCTCATCCGGGACCTACGGGGCCGTAGGTAGCATTCGGTCTCATGACTGCAGCGACGCCGGAAGCGAACCGGACAGAGCAAGCGGAGCTGACCGCGCCCTTCCCGCTGAAGCCCCGGCTCAGGGGCTGGCTGCACGCGGGGATGTTCCCCGCCGTGGTCGTCGCCGGGCTCATCCTGGTCGCCCTGTCGGACACCCCCCGCGCCCGGCTCGCCTGCGGCGTCTACGTCCTCACGGCCTGCCTGCTCTTCGGCATCAGCGCGATCTACCACCGTGGCACCTGGGGCCCGCGCGGGGAGGCGATCCTCCGCCGGCTCGACCACGCGAACATCTTCCTGATCATCGCGGGCACCTACACCCCGCTCACGCTGCTGCTCCTGCCGGACTCCACCGGGCGGCCCCTGATGTGGGCGGTCTGGGCCGCGGCGACGGCGGGCATCGCCTTCCGGGTCTTCTGGGTGGGCGCGCCCCGCTGGCTGTACACGCCCTGCTACATCGCGATGGGCTGGGCGGCCGTCTTCTTCCTGCCGGACTTCATGCGGGCCGGCGGCGTCGCGGTACTGGTCCTCGTCGTCGTCGGCGGACTGCTCTACAGCGCGGGCGGCGTGATCTACGGGATCAAGCGGCCCAACCCGTCCCCGCGGTGGTTCGGCTTCCACGAGGTCTTCCACTCGCTGACCCTGGCGGCCTTCATCGTGCACTACGTCGGCATCTCGCTGGTGGCCTACCAGCACGCGTAGCGACGTCCGGTGGATCATGGCCCACAATGACGGCCATGGCCGCCGAACCCGCCCCCACACGACCGCTCAACCTGCGCGAACGCAAGAAACTGCGCACCCGCGCGGAGATCCGGAAGGTCACCTACCGGCTCGCCGCCGAGCAGGGCTGGGACGCCGTCACGATCGAGCGGATCGCCACGGCCGCCGAGGTCTCGCCCTCGACGGTCGTGCGGTACTTCCCGGTCCGGGAGGACATCGTCCTCACCGACGAGAAGGACGCCGTCCTCGCCGCCCGGCTGCTGGCCCGCCCCGCCGCCGAGCCTCCCCTGGAGTCGCTGCGCGCCATCCTCCTCGACGCGGTCCGCACGGCACTGACCGAGGAACCGGCGGAGACCCGGCTGCGGGCCCGGCTCATGGTGGAGATCCCGGCCGTACGCGCCCGGCTCACCGAGACCACCGCCGAGACCGCGCAGATGCTCGCCCGCGCCCTCGCCGAGCGCACCGGCCGCGACGCCGACGACCTGGAGGTACGGGTCTTCACGGCGGCGGTCCTGGGCGCGCTGCGCGAGGCGACCGTCTTCTGGGCCGAGCGCGGCCAGGCGGACGACCTGGTCCCGCTGCTCGACCGCACCGTCGACACCCTCCGGGACGGCCTGTCCCTCTGACCGCCCGCCGGACCCCGCCGCCCCGCGCCGGGAACGGCGTCCTCAGAGTCCGGCCCGGACCACCTCGGCCGACGCCGGGTTGTCCGGACAGCCCCACACGCCGTGCGGGCAGTAGTCCGTGAACGTCTGGTAGACGGGCCGGTGCCGGGCGAACCAGTCGAGCATGCCCCGGACGTACGCCGGGTTGTCGCCGTTGCGGAAGAGCCCCCACTCCGGATACGACACGGGCTTGCCGTGGGCCGCCGCGAACCGCACGTGGTCCGCGAGCCCGAGGTCCTCCGACACCTGCCCGGCGAAGCTCAGCCCCTCCGGCTGGTCGTAGGCGTCCATCCCGATGATGTCGACGTGGGAGTCGCCCGGGTAGCACCGCGTCCAGTCCACCGCGTCCCGCCCGCGGCTCACCGTGAAGTCGAAACGGAACCGCTGCCCCGGCACGGCCCGCAGCACGTCCACGACCCGCCGCCAGTACGTCCGCCAGGTCTCCGGGTCGGGTCCGCAGCGGTGGCTGTACGTAGTGCCGTTCATCTCCCAGCCGAGCACCAGGATCGCGTCGCCCAGCCGGTGCGCGACGAGCCGCTCCCCCAGGGCGCCGAAGTGACCGTCGTACTCCCCGGCCGCCCCGCGGCCCAGCCCCGCCTTCACCTCCTCGTCCGGCAGGCCCTCCTCGCTGCGGTCGAGCAGAGGGACGTTCAGCACGAACAACCGCCCCGGCCGCTCCTCCTTCCAGCGCGCCCACGGCTCGAACAGGGCCGGGTGGCCCTCGATGTTGGACCAGCGGTCGCCCGGCAGGTAGGTGTGCCCCACGGTCAGGGGCTCACCGCCGAGCCAGGTCTGCAGCTCGTCGAGGCGACGTATGCCGGCCTCGTCGGAGCCGGTGAAGAAGCCGGAGGGGACGTTCACCGGCCCCCGGACGGCGGGTCCGTCCGGTGTGTCCGAGGCCCGCCTGTCGTGGACCAGCACCAGGAGCGCCGCCACGAGCGCGAGAACGACCGCGAGCAGCACCATGGCCGGTGCCGCCCGCGGCCGGGAGAAGGGGGTCACGTCAGCTGGTCCAGAAGTCCCACCAGCGGGTCAGGATGAGCATCCCGATCACCCCGGCGTGCAGGACGGGCAGCGCGAAGGTGAAGTCCTCGAAGAACCCCTTCAGCGCGGCCGGGGCGGGCAGCACGCCGGAGCGGACGTTGTGCGACGTCACGTACCAGAACATGACGAGAGTGGCGGTCCAGGCCAGGCAGCACCACAGGCACAGCGAGTTGATCTCGTACAGCGACTGGTACATCAGCCAGGTGCAGAAGCCGACGCCGAAGAGCATCCCGGCGTTCAGCCCCAGCCAGAACCAGCCCCGGTAGCGGGCGCCGGCCAGCAGCCCGGCGCCCACGGCGACGACCACCGCGTACGTGGCGAGGCCGAGCATCGGGTTCGGGAAGCCGAACACCGCCGCCTGCTCGCTCTTCATGATGTTGCCGCAGGAGACGACCGGGTTCAGGCTGCAGCCCGGCGTGAAGTTCGGGTCCTCCAGCAGCTTGAACTTGTCGATCGTGATGACCCACCCGGCCAGCACGCCCGCCGCGCCGGTGACCATCAGCAGCCAGGCCATGCCCCGGCCGGCGCCGACGCCTCCGTCGCCCTCCCGGGCCCGTTCCCGCCGCCGGAGCGGTGCCTCCCGTACGTTCGCCGTCGCCATGACGCCGCCCCCTGTCCGCTCAGCCCTGCAGTCGTCGCACCGGGAGCTGGATGTGCGCCGCGGAGGCCACGACCTCGTCGTCCGTGACGAAGGCCCGCAGCCGCTCCGGCGAGACGGGCTCACCCGGCGTCGCGTCCGGCCAGGGGCGCACGGGAAGGATCAGGTAGACGTACCCGTGGTCGTGGGCGGCCGCCTCCCACTCCGCCGGAACGGGGCACTGCGCCTTCATGAAGGGCAGCGTGAGCACGGCCCGCCGGGCCTCGACGAGCAGGTGCGCGCCGGTCCCCCGCTCCTCCGAGGCGTCGACCACCCGGTCCCCGAGCGGCAGGCCCATGCCCGCCAGGGCCGCCCGCAGCGCCTCCTCGCCGGCCGCGGGTCCGTCACTGCCGTCCCCGAGCGAATACACCATCAGGAAAGGGGTGACGGGCGCGTCGTCGGTGGGCCCGGTGGTCCACGGAACGACGGTGAGCGTCCCGAACGGAGAGGCACTGCGCGCCGGGGAAACGACATTGGGTGTGGTCATGAATCCGGATGCTAATGGCCCACGAGCCCTTCTCCGCAGCGGCGTTCACTCGATCGGCCGACACCAGAGCAGGAGAATTTCGGTGCGCCCCCTCCAGAACACGTGTGCACGGAAACCAATCGCCGGCGGAGTCGTTGAGCCCACAGGGCATTCGCTGCCCTTCGCCGATTCCGTCGATTCAGTCGATTCCGTCGATTCCGTCGATTTCGTCGATTCCGTCGATTCCGTAGACACCAGGGAGTTCACCCGTGATCGCCGACGAGCCGGTCAGCCGCCTCTCTCGCCGTACCGCACTGCGCGCCCTGTTCACCGTGGCCGTCGCCGCCTTCACCGGCGGGGCGCTCGCGCGGATCGCCGGGACGCCCTCGTCACCGCGCGGCGGGCGCGCCCCGGCCGGTGCGGCGGGATCCGTCGCCGCCACCGGGGACGCCGGTGCGAGGGGCGACGCCGTCGGGGCCCTCGCCTTCGACGAGATGTACCGGGGGCGCCGCATCCAGGCGCGCCGGATCCCCCGGATCGGCCCCGTCGAGGTCCTGGTCGACGGCCGGCCGCTCCACCTGATGCGGCGCGCCGACGGCAGCTACCTCAGCGCCGTCGACCACTACGAGTCATGTCCGACGCCCCTGGCGGCCACCCGGGCGGCCGTGGACCAGCTGGGTTCCGCCCCGCTGTCCCGGTACGCCGCCGGCCACGGCGTCCACCCGGGAGGGAGCCCGCGTGACCTACACGCGTAAGAACCAGCGCGATCTGACCGGCGCCGAGCGGCGGAAGTTCGTCGCCGCCGTCCTGGAACTCAAGCGCCGGGGAACGTACGACGACTTCGTCCGCACGCACATCGACTACTACTCCACCGACGGCGACAACCGGCTCCGCCTGGCCCACATGGCCCCGAGCTTCCTGCCCTGGCACCGCCGGTTCCTGCTGGATTTCGAGCGGGCGCTGCGCCGGATCGACCCGACGGTGACCGTGCCGTACTGGGACTGGACCCGGGACAACACCCCGGCGGCGTCGCTCTGGGGCGAGGACTTCCTGGGCGGCAACGGCCGCCGTGGCGACCTCCAGGTGACGACCGGACCGTTCGCCTACTCCGGCGGGCGCTGGACGGTGACGCACGCGATGACCGAAGGCAGGTTCCTGACCCGGGACTTCGGGCGCCCGCAGAGCCCGATCGCACTGCCCACCCGCGCCGAACTGGACGCGGTCATGCGGGAGACGGTGTACGACGTGGCGCCGTGGAACTCCACGAGCCGCTCGGGATTCCGCAACGCCCTGGAGGGCTGGGGGCAGGGGCGCGGCAACGACCGCTTCCGCATCCACAACCGGGTGCACCGCTGGGTCGGCGGCCTGATGCTGGGCGGCGCCTCGGTCAACGACCCGGTCTTCTGGCTGCACCACTCGTTCGTCGACCTGCTCTGGTCCCGCTGGCAGGCGCGCAACCCGCGGGCCGGCTACCTGCCGGCGGAGCCGCCGAAGCTGGGCGATCCCCAGTACCGGCGCGTCGCCGCCCGCGACGAGCCGATGGGGCCGTGGAACGTCACCCCGGCCTCGATGCTCGACCACAGCGCGCTGTACCGCTACGCATGACGAGAGCGTCCCCCCGGCCGGTGGCCGGGGGGACGCTCCGAGGGTGCGGGCCGGCTCAGCCGCCGTAGCCACCGTCGTGGTGGTCGATGTTCGCGCAGCTGTTGCCGAACGTCGGGTTGAGCAGCCCGATCACGTTCACGGTGTTGCCGCAGAGGTTGACCGGCACGTGGACCGGAACCTGCACGACGTTGCCGGACGCGACACCGGGCGAGTGGGCGGCGGCGGCCTGGGCACCCGAGTCGGCGACGGCCATGCCGGCTCCGCTGAGGGCAACGGCACCCGTGCCGGCGAGGACAGCGGCAGCCTTCGCGATGCGAGACATCAAGAACTCCTTGGACGTGGAAAGCCGACCGCGAGTACCACGGCCGTCATTCCCCTTCAACGCCTCACTTGCGCCCGAGTCACGGCCGTTACGCCGGATGATGAAGAGGCGCAAGTGAAAGCCCGCAGAATCGTTGTCCGCCCACCGTCGGATACGGCGGAGCGAGCATGCGATTCTGCGGGCCGCGGCCATGCGACAAGCCTTCCGGTGTAACGAGCAACGACCCCTCGGGTGGCGGGGAAGAATCGTGCCTTCACCCGCCGGGTCATTGGTCGTACAAAAGACCACACCGCCGGAGGACGTTCCGGACGGCTCTCAGGACTGCGCCAGGCCCAGCCGGGAGTCCAGTGCGCCGGTCGCCGCGGGGGCCAGGACGCCGATCTCCGGGACGGCGAGGTCCGGCAGCCCGAGGCGGTCACCGCGGGGCGCGACGACGGGGTTGCCCACGGTGGCACCCGGGGTGGCCGCGGCCATCTCGGAGCGCGGGGTGGTGAACAGCGCCTTCCCCGGCTCGCTGCCTTCGAGGACCTCGGGCAGCGGGGCGGCCACGACGGTCTCCGGCAGCGTGCTGCCGACCGGCAGGCGCGGCAGGGTGACGTCCGGCAGGCCGGCGCCCTGCTGGAAGCCGGTGGGTGCGCCCGGCACCGGCAGCGGGACGCCGGTCGCCACCGTGGGGGCGTCCATCGGGATCACCGGCTCCAGACCCTGGAGCGGGACGACCACGGGTGCGTCCGCGGCCACGGCCGGGGCGGCCATGGCGGCGGAGGCGAGAGCGGTCATGAGGATTCCCAAGCCGGCATGAGATCGCAGGTTCATTACTGCGTACGCCCTTCAGAGCAGGTGGAGACGGAGCGGTGGAGCTGTGGATCGGTCAACGAGGCCCATGGAGGCCACGTCGCGGGGATTCGCCTGAGTGCAGCAACGTCAAGGGCCCCCGACGGTGAGAGCGAGGGGCCCTGGTTGACACTGCGTCAGCACGGCTTGCCGTGGCAGGTGTCAGCCGCCGAGCGGGAGGCCGCCGAGGAGCGGCGCGGCCTTGCCGGTCTCGTTCAGCTGGTTCGCGGTGTCCTGCACGGTCTTGACCACGGAGCCGTCGGTGGTGCTGCTCAGCGAGTCGGTCTTCAGCCCGTGGCTGGTGAGCGCCCCGAGACCGCCGTCGAGGCTGGTGGGGGTCGCCATCGTCTCGGCGGCCATGGCGGGGGCACCGGCGCCCAGGGCCATCACGGAACCGGCGACGATCGCGGCAACCTTCGTGGGCTTCATGGGGAGTCCTTCCTGATCTTGCGTCACAGAGCGAACAAGTCACGTGCCGTGCAGGCCTCTTGGCCGATTCCTGCACGTCGTTCCGCTTTCTGTAACGAGAGGTGTGCTCCCCGGAAACTCCGGGAGGAGGGTTTTCTCGACACTGCACCCGAATGACGGGAGTCGGTGTGATGTCCCGATCGGACGTACGGCCGCGCCGCGCCGGCCCAGCGGGACTGGGACCGGCGCGGCGCGGGACCGCGGGCGGGACGGCTACCCGACGGGCAGCGGCGGCGGTGTGACGGGCAACTGCGGAGGCGCCACCGGGGGCGCGGCCGGCAGTTCGGGAGTCGTGACCGGAGGCGTCGCGGGCAGCTCCGGGACCGTGACGGGCGGCGCGGCCGGCAGCTCGGGAGCCGTGACCGGAGGCGTCGTCGGCAGCTCCGGGGTGGTCACCGGGAGCGTGGGGAGCGTCGGCAGGCCGGGCAGGTCCGGCGCGGGCAGCCCGCCGAGCACCGTGGCCACGACCGAGTCGACCAGCGAGGTCAGGGTCGCCGTGACCTGCGGCACGAGGCCGCCGGAGCCGACCGCGGCCAGCAGTGCGGCGACCGCCTTCTGGACGGTGGCCAGGGCGTCGGCGACGGCGTCCGCCGGCGCCGCGGCGGCAGGGGTGACCGGCGCGGCGCGACCGGTGACGACGGCCGAGGGGGACGTGTGGTGTGTGTCGGCGAAGGCGGGTCCCGCCGTACCGAGGGTGATCGCGGCGGATATCGCCAGGGCAGTGATGTGGCGTGATGCCAGGGGACGCATATGTGTTCCTTTTCCGCATGCGTCGGACAACTTCCCCCTCACCGTGCCTGCGGCGATAGCGCTCCGCAACGGGAGAACTACGGAACGACATCCCTCCGTTCGGGTGAATCCGCCTCCCCGACCTGCTCCTCCGGGGGGCGTACGCCGTTGCACCGAACGGCGCACGAGGGTGCGTCCGAACGAGCAGAAGGCCGGCGCGCCACACCCGGGAAGGGGGGCGCGCCGGCCTCGGAAGGACCGCGATCCGGCGTGCGAGGTCAGGCGTTGACGCAGGTGTTGCCGAAGGTCGGGTTCAGGGCGCCGATGACGCTGACGGTGTTGCCGCAGAGGTTGACCGGCACGTGGACCGGAACCTGCACGACGTTGCCGGACAGGACGCCCGGGGACTTCACGGCCGCGCCCTCGGCGAGGGAGTCGGCGGAGGCGACACCGGTCGCACCGGCCACGGACGCGGCGACACCGACGGTCAGGACGACAGCCTTCGTGATACGGGACATGGAGAAACACTCCTCGATTGGTTTCAGACCACTTGGAACGGTTGACCCGGACGGTCGGTGCGGGCGGATTCACCCGACTCCCTCAACAACGCGCCCCCAATTCATTGGTTGCTCTCCCGAACGGGTGACGTTCAGCCGATCTTTGGGTCGGCACTGGGCCATCGGAGCGAGTGGACGCGGAAAGGCGCAACACGCCCAACGAGGAACCTGCCTCATGGATACGGAAGTTAGCGTTCGCGAGCATCTAATGCTTAGTATCGCCCGGCATCGGGGTTATAACGTTCCCGAACGTCGCTTCCGGTACGACCGCGCGGACATCATTTTCGCGAGGCCGAATCCTCACTCTTCCCCGGTCTTCACGGGTGTCTTGCTTCTCTCATCAAAGCGGAGAACCTGTATGCGGAATTCAGCGGTTCGTGCTGTACGCCGCGGCCTGATGTGCGCGCTGACGTGCGCGGCCCTGTCCGCCGCGCTGCCGGCCGCCTCCGCCGTGGCACCCCGGCCGCGGGAAGCCTCCGAACTCCCCTTCACCGCGCGGTACCGGGCGGTCCAGCACGGCGGGATCGTCCGCGCCGCGAACTCCTCGGCCGCGGCGGGCAAGGGCGCCAAGGGCCCCGCGAACGCCAACGACGGCTACGACATCGGGTACGTGGACGTCGACGACAACCCGGACACGTACAACTCCAGCCGCGCCGCGGTGCCCCTGCCCGCCGGGGCCCAGGTCACCTACGCGCGCCTCTACTGGGGCGGCAACCTGCGGGTCGGCGAGCAGAAGCCGCCCGCGGACAACGGCCGCGTGCTGGTCGCCGAGCCGGGCGGCTCGTACAAGGCCGTGCTCGCGGACACCACGGTCGGCCATCGCACGGCGGACGGCGCGGACGCCTTCCAGGCGTCCGCCGACGTCACCGACCTGGTCCGCTCGGCCGGGCCGGGACTGTGGACGGTCGCCCAGGTCAATGTGGCCATGGGCCGTTCCCCGGTGGGCGGATGGGGCGGCTGGACGCTGGTCGTCGCGTACGAGAACACCGTCGAGCCGCTGCGGCGGCTGACGATCTGGGACGGCTTCGAAACGCTCGGACCCGGCGACACGACTCTCCGGGTGCCTCTCGACGACTCGTCATTCGCGAAGGGCTCGGGCGGAAAACTCGGCGTGCTCGCCTATGACGGTGACCGGGGAACTCCGGGCGATTACCTGGCGGTGGAAACGGGCTCGTCGAAGGGTGTTCCGCTCTCCGATCACGCCAATTCCGCGGACGACGTGATGAACTCCAGCATCACCGATTTCGGAACCAGTCGGATCGAACGACTTCCCGCTCATCAGAACACCCTGGGGTACGACTCCGACGTCTTCGATCTGGGGGGTCCGCTGCGCCATGGAGCCGACCGAATCCACGTCCGTTTCGGCACCCGGCGGGACACCGTCTGGCTCGGGGCACTCTTCCTCCAGGCGGACGCCCGGGGCTGACGTGCGGACTTCACGGGGACCCGTCCTGCCCCCCTCCACCGTGCTGCACGTGGTCCAGCCCGGCGACGGCGGCGTGGCCCGGGTCGTCACCGACCTGGTGCGGGCCCAGCTCGGCGCGGGACTCCGGGTCGCCGTCGCCTGCCCTCCCGGGACGCCGCTCGACGCGGCCGTCCGGGCCGAGGGCGCCCCGGTGCACGCCTGGCGGGCGGGACGCGATCCCGGCCCGGGGCTGGTCCGGGAGTCCCGCGACCTGGCCCGGCTGATCCGCGCCGCCCGCCCCGCGCTCGTGCACGCGCACAGCGCGAAGGCCGGGCTGTGCGCCCGGCTGGTCCTGCGGGGGCGCGTCCCGACGGTGTACCAGCCGCACGCCTGGTCCTTCGAGGCGGCCGACGGCGCGGTGGGCGCGCTGGCCCGCCGCTGGGAGCGGTGGGCGTCCCGCTGGACGGCGCGGATCGTCTGCGTCAGCGAGGCCGAACGGGATACCGGGGAGCGCGCCGGTGTCCGGGCGCCCTGGTCGATCGTTCACAACGGTGTGGACGTCGCCCGGTTCGCGTCCGGAGATCCCGGCCGGACCGAGGTACCCGCGCCCCGGGAGACCCCCGGGCCGACCGTCGTCTGCGTCGGCCGGCTCTGCCGCCAGAAGGGACAGGACACGCTGCTCGCCGCCTGGCCAGCCGTGCTGGCCCAGGCGCCGACGGCGCGGCTGGTGCTGGTCGGTGACGGTCCGGACGCCGCCCGGCTGCGGGCCGCCGCGCCCCCGTCGGTGCGCTTCACCGGAGCCGTCGAGGACACGGCGCCCTGGTACCGGGCCGCCGACCTGGTCGTCCTGCCCTCCCGCTGGGAGGGCATGGCCCTGGCGCCGCTGGAGGCCATGGCGAGCGGGCGGCCGGTCGTGGTCAGCGATGTGGACGGGGCACGCGAGAGCCTGCCGCCCGGCCATGCCCCCGTGTGCCTGGTCCCGCCCGAGGACCCGGCCGCGCTCGCCGCCGCCGTCGGCCGCCTTCTGGGCCGGCCGGGGCTGCGGGAGTCCCTGGGCCGGGAGGCCCAGGAGCACGTACTCAGCAGATTCGATGTGCGGCGCACCGGCGCGGCCGTCGCGGACGTGTACCGCGAGCTGGCCGGAGTGCGGTGCACCGAGCACAGAGAGCCGATGTCGCAGTGACCACGGAAAGCACCAGCATCCCCTCCTCGCCGGGCCCCTGGCCCTCGGCGGGTCAGGGCTCCGCCCCCTCTCTCGCCTCCCTCGCGCCGCAGCGCGGCGCCCCGGGCCGCACGGCGACGCGCCCGCGCCGCCGGGTCCCCCGGCGGCGGTTCACCGCGCTGCCGCTGGTCGCGGCCGACGTGATGGCCGTCCTGGTCGCCGCCGGGCTGCTGCCCGACACGCGGAACGGGACCAGGCTGCTCCTGCTGGTCACCGGCTGCGTTCTCGTCCTCCACGGCCACGCGGGGATGTACCGGCCCGGCACCCTGGCCGTGGCTCTCGACGAGCTGCCGGCGCTGGCCGCCCGCGCCGGGTTCGCCTGGTGCCTGGCCGCGGCCGCCGTCGCCGCGTACTCCCCCGCCACGGCGATCGGCCCGGTGCCGCTCGCCACCGCGTTCGCCGCGCATCTGACCGTGGTGTGCCTGCTCCGCGGCCTGGTGCACGCCCGCAGGCGGCGGACGTACCGGGCGCATCCCCGGTCGGCGCTGGTGATCGGCGGGGCGGCCGCCGCGCGCCGGTTCGCGGCGGCGGTCGGCCAGCATCCGGAGTACGGCATGCGGCCGGTCGGGATCGTCGGCACCCGGCCCGACATCGGGGCGCCCCAGTCGGGCGCGGAGCCCGGGCTGCCGGTCCTGAGCACCACGGAGGAGGTCCACCGGGCCGTCATCCAGAACGCGGTCCGCGACGCGGTCTTCCTCACCGACGACCCCGGTCTCGTCACGCTCTTCCAGCAGTACGGGTGCACGACCTGGCGGGTGGGCGGGGACCGGCACGGCGGCCCGATGAGCGACCATCTGTGGGGCTACGGCTGCCGGCGGCTGGTCCCGACGTCCGAGCGGCGCGGGCGGGCCGCGAAGCGCGCGCTCGACCTGGCCGTGGCGGTCCCGGCGTCGACGCTGGTGCTGCCCGTGCTGCTGGTGTGCGCGCTGGCCGTGCGGCTCTCCGACGGTCCGGGGGTGCTCTTCCGGCAGGAGCGGGTGGGGCAGAACGGCCGGCTGTTCACGCTGCTGAAGTTCCGCACCCTGCGCCCGTCCGACGAGACGGAGTCGGCCACCCGGTGGAGCGTCGCCAACGACCGGCGGATGAGCGCGGTGGGCAACTTCCTGCGGCGTTCCTCGTTGGACGAGCTGCCCCAGCTGTGGAACGTGCTGCGGGGTGACATGAGCCTGGTCGGGCCGCGGCCCGAACGGCCCTACTTCGTCGCCCAGTTCAGCCGTATCCACGCCGGCTACGCGGCCCGGCACCGGATGCCCGTCGGGCTCACCGGTCTGGCGCAGGTGCACGGCCTGCGCGGCGACACCTCGATCGAGGACCGCTGCCGCTTCGACAACCACTACATCGATCACTGGTCGCTCTGGCAGGACGTCCGCATCCTCCTGCGGACCGCGGCCGGGCTCGTCCGACCGGCGGGGAGCTGACATGGCGACGGTGACGACCACCGCGACCGGGCCCACGGGCCCGGTGACGCGGCAGGCGACGGCCCGGCACGCGGCACCCGCGCCGACGGTGCGCGACTGGGCGCACCGGACCGGCCGGCTGTCCCCGGTCCTCGCGGTGCT
The DNA here is from genome assembly GCF_050917515.1 of Streptomyces sp. JL2001. Classification (NCBI taxonomy): domain Bacteria; kingdom Bacillati; phylum Actinomycetota; class Actinomycetes; order Kitasatosporales; family Streptomycetaceae; genus Streptomyces; species Streptomyces sp. JL2001. The sequence goes on from NZ_CP169421.1 coordinate 2,997,632, forward strand.
GGCCCTGCTGCTGGTGCCGGGCGGGGGCGGTGCGGAGGGCGGCACGGGCGGTACGGGCACGCTCGCGGACGCGGCCTCGGGACTCCTCGTCCTGATCTGCCTGGTCCGGGTCATACGCGAGGGCGCGCGGCCGCTGACCCGCGCGGCCGCGGTGGTGCTCGGGCTGCCGGTCCTCGGGATCTGCCTGGCCGCGATCACCTCGAACGACCCGGCCGCCAGCCTGCCCGGCGTCCCCCGCTACGTACAGATCTTCGTCCTCGTCCCGGCGGCCGTGCTCCTGATGATCCGCGACCGCCGGGACTTCGCCGTGGTGGCCTGGTCGCTGGTCGGCCTGGCGCTGCTGCAGGGCGCGGTCGGGGTCGTGCAGTTCCTGACGGGCACGGGCGCCTCCTACATGGGCGAGGACATCCGCGCGGTGGGCACCTTCGGGCCGACCGACGTGATGGGCATGGCGACCGTCGTGTCGTACGGGCTCGTGATCGCCACCGGGATCGCGCTCGGCAGCGCGGGCGGACGGGTAAGGACGGCCGCGCTGGTCTGCGCCGGGCTGCTCTTCGTCCCGCTCGTGGTGTCGTTCAGCCGGGGCGCGTGGATCGCGACGGTCCTCACCTGCGCGGTCCAGCTGCTGCTCTCCGGGCTGCGGCGGGCCGGCCGGGTGGCGCTCGTGGTGGGCGCCCTGGCCGTGGTCCTGGTGGGCGGCTTCGGGATCGGCTCGGCGATGGTGCAGGAGCGGCTCTCCAGCATCACGCAGGTGACGGCCGCGCCGGACCAGTCGGTGACGGACCGGTACACGATGTGGGCGGCGGCCGGGCGGATGTGGCGGGCGGATCCGGTGACGGGCGTGGGCCTGAAGGGCTTCCCGCAGTACCGCGACGCGAACGCCTCGCTCGCACTGTCCTCGGGCAGCGACACGGCGGGGGCGGGGGCCGGGTTCCAGCGCCAGCCGCTGCTCTCCCCGCACAACATGTACCTGCTGGTGCTGAGCGAGCAGGGGCTGGTGGGGCTGCTGGCCCTGGCGGGCAGCTGGGTGGCGCTCCTGGTCGGCGCGCTGCGCCGGCGCGGGCGGGGCACGGACTGCGCGCTGGTGGCGGTCGGTCTGCTGGGCTGGCAGCTCGTCGACTTCTTCTACGCGGACATCGGCGGCCCGTCCACGGTCCTGATGTCGGTCGTCCTCGGTCTCGCGGCCTGGTGGTCGCTGGCGGAGGTGAAGCGTGCGTGATCCCTGGGGTGGGGAGCCGGAGTCCACGGACGGCGGGCCGGGCCGGGACGCCGCCGGCGCGGGGGCGGGCACGGGGCGCGGCGCGGCGGAGGACCTCGTACGGGTCGACGCGCGCGACCCGTGGACGGCGCAGGAGCAGTCGGGCGGGGCACCCGGTCCGGTCCGGGACCCGGCGTGGGACGCCGGCCGCGCCGCGTGGCGGTGGGCCGGCACGGCGTCGGCCGCGCCGGGCGACGCGCCGCCGGCTCCGGAGACACGCCGGGCTGAGCCGGAACCGTACGGGGGCTGGCGGCCGTCGGGGGGCCCTCCGTCCCCGGCGGGTGCGCGCCCCTCGGCGGGTCCGGTGCCGCCGGCCACCCCCCCGCCCGGGGCGGGGGCGCGCCGGGCGGACGGACCGCCGTCGTTCTCGACGGGCCGTCGGCAGCCGGGCGCGGCGCCGTACGGGGCCGACGCGCCGTACGGCACGGGCACCCGGTCCGCGCCCCCGTACCCCGGCGCGGCGCCGTACGTCTCCGGGCCGCAGCCGTCCCCCGGACCGCCCTACGCGCCCGGCGCGCCGTCCGGCGCGGGTGCGCAGGGCGAGCGGTCGTACGGGGCGCCGGCGCACCAGCCCGTCGCCGAGCACCGGGCGGCGGCCGCCTCGACGGGTGGCGGCCGGGCCGTCGCCGTGCCGCCGCACGCGCCGTGCGGGGGCACGGGGGCGGCCGGGGCCGAACCGGCGGGCCCCTGCGGGGACCGGTGCGCCACCCACGGGGTCCGGCACCGGGCGGTCCCCCTCGACACCGTCGCCGCGCCGGACGCGCCGCGTCCCGGGCCGGTGGCCCCCGGGCCGGAGCGTCGGCACCGGGCCGCCACCCGCACGTGCGGGCTCGGTCGCGGGCGGCCGCACCGCAGAGTGTCCTCCGGGGCACCCCGGCACCGGGCGGGCCGAGCCGCGCACGCCCGGCAGACCGGCCCGCGGACGGCCTCGGGACGGTTCCTGGCGCGGGCCGCCGCCGTCACCGCCGCGCTGACCGCCGCCGGTGCCCTGCTCGGTCTGGTGCGCGACCAGATCCTGGCCCGCTTCTTCGGTGCCGGGGCGGAGACCGACGCGTTCCTGGTCGCCTGGACCGTGCCGGAGTTCGCGTCGACGCTGCTCATCGAGGACGCGATGGCGCTGATCCTGGTGCCGGCGTTCAGCCGGGCCCTCGCGCGGCGCGGCGGCCTGCTGTCCGGGGACCCGGTCCGCGCCCTCGTCCGCTCCACCCTGCCCCGGCTCGCGCTCACCGTCAGCGCCGTCTCCGTCCTGCTGATCGTCGCCGCGCCGCTGCTCGTCGGCGCGCTGGCACCGGGTCTGCCCGACCCCGGGCCGGCGATCGACTGCACCCGGCTGACCGCGACCTGCGTGCTCACCTTCGCGCTCGCGGGCTACTGCTCCGCCGCGCTGCGCGCCCACGGCTCCTTCCTGCCGCCGGCCGCCATCTACGTCGCGTACAACGTCGGGATCATCGGCACGATCCTCGTGCTGCGCGAGCCCTTCGGCGTGCGTTCCGCCGCCGCCGGGGTCGCCGTCGGCGGGGTCCTGATGGTGCTGGTCCAGGCGCCCTCCCTGCTCCGCGAGCTGCGCACCAGGCCGCTGCCCAAGGAGGCTCCCGCGGCGACGGCCGGCGGCGACGGCCGGCTGCTCGTCCTCGGCCTCATCGCCCCCGTGGTGGCCTTCGCGCTCACCCGCCAGTCACAGATCCTGATCGAGCGGTTCCTCGCCTCGCCGCTGCCCGCCGGCGCCATCTCGCATCTGAACTACGCGCAGAAGGTGGCGCAGATGCCGATGATCCTCTCCCTGATGCTGTGCACGGTCAGCTTCCCCGTCGTCGCGCGGGCGATGGCCGCGGGCGACGTCGAGGAGGCCAGGCGCCGGGTCGAGCGCGATCTGCTGCTCGCCGCCGTCGTCGTCCTCGTCGGCGCGTCGGTCGTCGTCGCCGCGGCCCCGCAGATCGTCGAGATCCTCTTCCAGCGCGGCGCCTTCGACCGCGCGGACACCGCCGCGACCGCCGCCGTCATGCGGGTCTACGCCCTCGGGCTGCTCGGCCAGACCATGGTCGGCACGCTGGTCCGCTGCTACTTCTCCGCCGCGCGGCCGCTCTGGTACCCGGCCGCCGCGATGGCCACCGGCCTCCTCGCCACCGCCGTCGCCGGTGTCCCCGGCGCCCGTCTGTGGGGGGCCGTCGGCATCGCCGTCGCCAACGCCCTGGGCATCACGCTGACCGCCGTCCTGCTGCTGTGCGGCGCGCGCCGCCAGTCCATCCCGGTCCGCATCCGCCGGCTCGGCGAGGGGCTGCTGCGACTGGCCGCCGCGGCCGCCGTCGCGACCGGGGCCGGCTGGCTCGCCGCGCTCCCCGTCGGACCGGCCGTCGGCTCCCTGGCCGTCACGGGCCTCGTCGCCACCACCGTCTTCCTGCTCCTCCTGGCCTGCGCGCCCCAAGCGCCGGACATCCCACCCCTCACCCGCACCGCTTCCCGAAGGCTCGCCCATGACCGTTGCCACGGCGCCCCGCAACGCCGCGATCCGTCGTCTGCTGCCGAAGCCGCCCCCGTGGGTGGCGATGTACCACTCGATCGCGGACACCCCGGATGATCCGTACCGGGTGACCGTCTCCCCCGTGCGCTTCGCCCGGCAGCTGCACTGGCTGAACGACCGCGGGCTGCGCGGCGTCTCGGTGCGCGAACTGCTCGCCGCCACCGCCGCCGGCCGGGCGAAGGGCCTGGTGGGGCTGACCTTCGACGACGGATACGCCGACTTCGTCGAGTCGGCCGTGCCGCTGCTGCGCCGGCACGGATTCACCGCGACCGTCTACGTGCTGCCCGGTCGCCTCGGCGGCGAGAACGCCTGGGACGCGGACGGCCCCCGCAAGCCGCTGCTGACCGAGGACGGCGTCCTGCGCGCGGCCGAGGCCGGCATGGAGATCGGCTCGCACGGTCTGCACCACGTCACGCTGACGACCGCCGACGACCGCACCCTCGCCGAGGAGACCCGGCGCAGCCGCGCCGTCCTCGAGGAGATCACCGGTACGCCGGTGGAGGGCTTCTGCTACCCGTACGGCCAGATCGACACCCGCACCGTCCGGGCCGTACGGGAGGCGGGCTACCAGCACGCCTGCGCCATCGACCCGGGCCCGCTCACCAGCAGGTACGCGCTGCCGCGCATCCACATCGGCGAGCAGGACACGTCCTGGCGGCTGACCGCGAAACGCGCCCTGCACCCGCTGCGCCGGCGCGGGCCCGTCGATCTCCCGGGGACGCGGCGGGCGGAGGCGGGTGTCTCGTGAGGGTCCTGCACGTCATCACCGGGCTCGGGATCGGCGGGGCCGAGCAGCAGCTCCGGCTGCTGCTGCGCCACCTGCCGGTGCGCGGCGAGGTCGTCACGCTCACCAACCCGGGCGCGGTGGCGCGCGGCATCGTGTCCGACGGCACTCCGGTCACCCCGCTGGGCATGGCCGGCAACCGGGACCTGGGCGCGCTGCCGCGGCTGGCCGGCCTCGTCCGCCGTGGCGGCTACGACATCGTCCACACCCACCTGTACCGGGCCTGCCTGTACGGCAGGATCGCCGCACGGCTCGCCGGGGTCCGGGCGGTCGTCGCCACCGAGCACTCGCTCGGCGAGCACCAGATCGAGGGCCGCCGGCTGTCGGCCGGCACCCGCGCCCTCTACCTCGCGGGCGAGCGCCTGGGCACCACGACCGTCGCCGTGTCGCCCAGCGTCGCGCACCGCCTGGAGCGGTGGGGCGTCGCCCCGTCCCGGATCCGGGTGATCCCGAACGGCATCGAGACGGGACGGTTCACGTTCACCGAGGACGCGCGGCGCATGACGCGGAAGGTGCTCGGCCTGCCCGACGACGCGTTCGTCGTCGGCGGGGTGGGACGGCTCACGCCGGGGAAACGCTTCGACCGTCTCGTCCGGGCGGTGGCGTCCGTGCCCCGGGCCCGGCTGTTCCTCGTCGGGGAGGGCACGGAACGCGCGGCGTTGCTGCGGGCGGCCGAGGAGTGCGGGGCCGCCGGCCGCGTCCTGCTCCACGGCGCCTGCGGCGACCCGCCGGGCGCGGAGGACACGGGGCCGGATCTGCCGTCGCTGCTGGCCGCCATGGACGTCTTCGTCTCCACCTCCCCCGACGAGACCTTCGGGCTCGCGGTCGTCGAGGCGCTCGCCGCCGGTCTGCCGGTGCTGTACGTGGCCTGCCCCGCGATCGACGACCTGCCGCCGGAGTCGGCCCCCGGTGCCCGGCGGATCGGCGGGTCGGTGTCCGAACTGGCCGCGGCGCTACGGGACGTCGAGGCGGCCCGGCCCGGGCGGCTGCCGCAGCCCGAAGCCGCCCGGCACTACGACATCGCCCACAGCGCGCGGCAGCTGATGTCCCTCTACGAACAGACCGTCCACGGCACCCCTCTTCGCACGAAGTGAGACCCCATGAGTCAGATGAGCAAGTCGAGCCCACGCGCCCTGCCCCCGCAACGCTCCCGCGCGCTGACGGCGCTGCACACACGCCGCCGCTGGTGGGTGCTGCCCGCCTCGGTCCTGCTCGGCGCGGCCCTCGGCGGCGGCTACGGGGCGCTGAAGACCCCGCAGTACGCGGCCACCAGCTACGTCATCGTGGTCCCCGCCGCGAAGTCCGACCCGGCCGCCGCGCTCGGCTTCGCCCAGGCGTACGGCAGGGTCGCCACGGACATCGCGGTGACCGGCGACGCCCAGGTGTGGGCCGGCGTCTCCGCCGCCACCCTGCGCGCCGGGGTGGAGACCGCGACCTCCCCCGACGCGCCGATGATCTCGATCACCGCCCGCTCGGCGAAGCCGGCCAAGGCCGTCTCCATGGCCGACGGGGTCGCCCGGGCGCTGGTCCTCAACAGCTCGCAGGTCTCGGGCAGCACGGGCGTGAAGGTCGTCCAGTTCTCCCGGGCGACCAAGCCCTCCGCCCCCGTCTCGCCCTCCGCCCCGCTCTCCGCGCTGGTGGGCGGCTGCGCGGGCGGTCTGCTCGGTGGGCTCGGGCTGCTGGTCCGACCGCGGCGGGCCGCCGCTCCGGCGGAGTCGCGTGGCGCGCGTCAGCCGTCCGGCGCCGTGCCCGGGCCGTCGGCCGGGGCCGCGCACCAGCCGGAACCGGAGTCGGTGTGACGGCGGGCCGCCCCGAGGTGCTGCGGACCGAGATCTGCCGCGACGGCGCGGAGTTCGGACGTCTCGGCGCCCGCTGGGCCTCGCTGTACGCGCGCTGTTCGACGGCGACGCCGTTCCAGTCCCATTCCTGGCTGCACTCCTGGTGGGTGTCGTACGGCAGGCCGGGCGCGCTGCGCGTGGTCCTGGTGCGCCGGGAGGACGGCGAACTGGTCGCGGCGGCGCCGCTGATGCGCGCCCGCGGTCCGCTTCCGGTGCTCACCCCGCTGGGCGGCTCGATCACCGACTTCACGGACGTCCTGCTCGACGACGCGTGCCCGCAGGCGGCGCCCGCGCTGGCCCGGGCGCTGGCCCGGGCGGCCCGCGGCGCGGTGGTAGACCTGCGCGAGGTACGCCCCGGCGCGGCGGCCGAACGGGTCCACGCCTGCTGGCGCGGTCCGCGGCGGCGGCTCGCCGACTCCCTGTGCCTGGAGCTGCCGGCAGTCCCGATGGACGCCCTCCTGGAGCGGATCCCCTCGGGGAAGGCCCAGCGGGTGCGGGCCAAGCTGCGCAAGCTGGACGCGCTCGGCATCGACGAGCGCGTCGTGTCGGGCGAGGAGGTGCCGGCCGCCCTCGACCGGCTGCTGAAGCTCCATCAGCTCCAGTGGCAGGGGCGGGGGGTGACCGTCGAGCACACCAGCGCGCGGTTCGCCCAGCACCTCGCCCGGGCCGTGCGGCCGATGGTGGAGTGCGGGGACGCGCGGGTCACGGAGTTCCGGCTCGGCGGCGATGTCGTGGCGGCCGATCTGACCCTGATGTCGCCCCGGCTCGCGGGCGGGTACCTGTACGGCGCCGATCCCGTCCTGCGGGCCCGGAAGGTCGACGTGGCGACGATGCTGCTGCGGCACGGGGCGCGCGAGACGAGCGCGAGCGGACGGGCGACGCTGAGCATGCTGCGGGGCACCGAGCCGTACAAGCAGCACTGGCGGCCCGAGACCGTACCCAACCAGCGGCTGATGCTGGCGGGTCCGGCGGCGGCGCCGCTGCTGTGGCTGCGGGCGGGGGCGGCGGACGGACGGCGCTGGGCGGCGCGCCAGGCGCGGGAGCGGGCCTGGGCGGGCCGGTTGCTCGAACGGCTGCGGGGACGGACGAACGGCGGCGGAGGCTGATCTCCTCCGCCGCCGTGGCGGGCCGTCGCTCCGGTCAGAACGGCCAGGCGCCGTCCAGGACGTCCTTCCAGTCGTCGTCGCGGTCTTCCTTCCCGATGTCCTTCGGGACGCAGACCGGACCGCCGATCCAGCTCTCCACCCACGAACCGAGGTTCACGGTCCAGCACGCGGGCTTCGGCTCAGGCTTCGGGACCGGAACCGTCGGGACCTCGGGCTTCGGCTCAGGCTTCGGGACCGGAACCGTCGGGACCTCGGGCTTCGGCTCAGGCTTCGGCACCGGAACCGTCGGGACCTCGGGCTTCGGCTCAGGCTTCGGCACCGGAACCGTCGGGTCCTCCGGCTTCGGCACCGGAACGGTCGGGACCTCCGGCTTCGGCTCAGGCTTCGGCACCGGGACCGTCGGGTCCTCCGGCTTCGGTACCGGAACGGTCGGGTCCTCCGGCTTCGGGACCGGAACCGTCGGGTCCTCCGGCTTCGGGACCGGAACCGTCGGGTCCTCCGGCTTGGGCTCAGGCTTCGGCACCGGAACGGTCGGGTCCTCCGGCTTGGGCACCGGGACCGTCGGGTCCTCCGGCTTGGGCACCGGGACCGTCGGGTCCTCCGGCTTCGGTACCGGGACCGTCGGGTCCTCCGGCTTCGGCACCGGAACGGTGGGCACTTCGGGCAGGCCCGGTACCTCCGGCTCCTCCGGCAGCTCCGGCTCCTCCGGCAGCTCCGGTTCGGTCGGGACCTCGGGCAGCTCGGGTGCCGTGCCGTACAGCGTCTGCCGGAACACCTGCGCCGCGTTCGGATTGTCGTCGCACTGCCAGACGCCGTGCGGGCAGTAGTCGGTGATCGTGTGGTACAGCGGTTTGTGCTGTTCGATCCATGCGAGCATCCGCCGCATGTACTCGGCGTTGTCCCCGTTCCGGAAGAGACCCCATTCCGGATAGGAGATCTGCTTGCCGTGCTCGGCCGCGAAATCCACCTGCTTCTGCAGCCCGTACGGCTCACTGACGTGGCGGTCGAAGGACGCCCCCGACGGCTGGTCGTAGGAATCCATTCCGATGATGTCGACGACATCGTCACCCGGATAGCATTCCGTCCACGGAATGGCGTCCGTGCCCCGGCTCGGGTTGAAGTCGAAGCGGAAGTTCTGGCCGGGTACCGACCGCATGGCGGCGACGATCCGCTTCCAGTAGAGCTTCCACGAGGCCGGATCCGGCGCGCACCGGTGCGTGTAGGTGGTCCCGTTCATCTCCCAGCCGAGGACGATGACGGTGTCGGTCGCCTCCAGATCGACCAGCCGCTCGGCCAGCCGCCGGAAGTGGTGGTCGTAGTTCCCCGCGGCGCCGAGCCGGAGCTGCCGGCGGACCTCGGCGTCGGAGACCCCGGCCTCGTTGCGTTCCAGCATCGGTACGTTCAGGACGAACAGCCTGTCCTCGCGCTCGTTGCGCCAGTCCGCCCAGGCGTCCAGGAAGCCCGGAGGGCTCTCGATGTTCGACCAGCGGTCCCCCGGGAGGTACGTGTGGCCGACGCGGAGCTCGCGGCCGCCCAGCCACTGCTGCAGCTGGGCGATCCGGCCCACACCGGTGGGGCCGGACTCGAGGAAGGCGCCCAGGGCGGTGGCCGCGGCGGGCTTCGGGGTCGGAGTCGGTGCCGCGGCGGACTCCGTCACGGGAAGCGCCGCCACGGCGGGCTTCGTGATCGGAGTCGGCGCCACGGCGGGCTTCGTGGTCGGAGTCGGTGCCGGGTCCCGTGTCGTCACGGAATCGGCGGCGTGAGCAGGAGAGGACAGCACGACGGAACCTGAGGCAAGGAGCCCTGCGGTGAACACCCCCAGCCACGCCCTCGACACCTTTCGCTTTCGATCGGTCATGACCACTCCTTCTCCGCTCGCGCCACATGATGGGTCGTCAGTCTGATACTCCGAAAGTATTCCTAATGACCCGACCGTGAACTCCACGCCATCTGATCAGTAGTCCGTTCGTGTAATTCATCGCCCAGTTGGGGCACTCGAAATGAAGGATCTGCCGTGCCGAGCTTCGACACCCGCGTTCCCGCGCTTCTCGTGCGGCTCGACCGAAACCCCTTTCATCACGGCACACTCGGCGCCGCCCGCTCCCTGGGACGGGCCGGAATCCCGGTCCACGCGCTGATCGAGTCGCCGGACAGTCCGGTCGCCCGCTCCCGCTACGTCCGCGACGTACGCGTGCGGCCCGCGGATCCCTCCCCCGAGGCACTGGTCCGGGAGCTCGGCGAGCTCGCCGCGACGTTGTCCGCGCCTGCCGTGCTCGTGCCCCTCGACGACGTAAGCGCCCTCGTCCTCGCCCGGCACCGGAGCGAACTGACGGACCGCTACCTCCTGCCCGAGCAGCCCGTCCGGGAGCTGGACCGGGTCGCCGACAAGGCCGCCCTCGTGGAGACCTGCCGGGCCCTGGCGCTTCCCCATCCGCGGACCGGGATCCCCGGCAGCGCCGACGAGGCGGCCACCATGGCCTGGTCGCTGGGGCTGCCGGTCGTCGCCAAGTGGAGCCGCCCCTGGCTCCTGCCGCCCGGCGCCGGTCTGCGCAGCACGTCGATCGTCCGCTCGCTCGCCGAGGTGCGCGCCCTCTTCGCCCGCTCCCCCCAGGCCGGCAGCCGGCTGCTGCTCCAGGAACTCCTGCCCCCGGGGCGGGATCTGGACTGGTTCTTCCACGCCTACGTGGACACCGCCGGCCGTTGCCGGGCCGGGGCGACAGGACGCAAGGAGCGGTCCTGGCCGGACGGAGCCGGGCTCACGGCGGTCGGCCGCTGGGTGCGGAACGCGGAGGTCGAGCGGACGGCGCACGCCCTCCTCGACGCGCTCGGCTACCGGGGCGTGTGCGATCTCGACTTCCGGCTCGACCGGTCGACCGGGGCGTACCACCTGCTCGACTTCAACCCGCGGCCCGGGGCGCAGTTCCGGCTCTTCGCGGACTCCGGCGGTCTCGACGTGGTCCGGGCGCTGCACCTCGACCTGACCGGGCGTCCGGTCCCGGACCACGCCCCCGCGTACGGCCGCCGGTTCGTGGTCGAGAACTACGCGGCGCTCTCCGTTCTCGCCTCCCCGCGCCGGCGGGGCCCGGGTCCCTGCCGCTCCGGGCGGCGGGGGACCGAGACGGCCTGGTTCGCCGCCGACGACCCCGTGCCCGCGCTCGCGATGGGACGCGCCTGGTTCTCCCACGCCCTGCGCAAGGGGTCGGTGACGCTCCGTCGGATCCTCGGGTCCGGCCCCCGTCGGATGTCCTCCGCGGCCCCGCCCGCGCCACGGACCTCCGCGCAGCACATGTCCCGACGATGAAGGCGGAAGTGACGATGTACGACCTGGTGATCGTGGGAGCAGGGCCCTACGGGCTGTCCGTGGCCGCCCACGCGGCGGCGCACGGGCTGCGCGCCCGGACCTTCGGCCGCTCCATGGCGTCCTGGCACGCGATGCCCTCGGGCATGTTCCTGAAGTCGGAGCCCTGGGCCTCCCATCTCTCGGATCCCGCCGGGGCGTACGGGCTGGACGCCTACGCCGCCGGCCTGGGGGTCCGCGCCGAGCACGGCGTCCCGCTCCCGGTCGGTCTCTTCGCCTCGTACGGCGACTGGTTCGCCCGCCGGGCGGTCCCCTCGCTCGACGAGCGCCTGGTCGCCTCGGTCGCCCCGGCCGCCGGAGGGTTCGCCGTGGTCACGGAGGACGGCGAGACGCTGCGCGCCCGCACCGTGGCGCTCGCGGTCGGCGTCCTGCCGTTCATGGAGGTCCCCGCCCCGCTGCGGGGTCTCCCCCGCCGGTTCGTCACCCACAGCAGCCACCACGGCGAGCTCGACGGCTTCGCCGGCCGGGACGTCACGGTGGTCGGCGCGGGCCAGGCGGCGCTCGAGACGGCCGCGCTGCTGACCGAGCAGGGAGCGAAGGCCCGGATCGTCGCCCGCGCGGACCGGCTGAACTGGAACACCCTGCCGCCGGCCCTGCACCGCGGCCCGTGGCAGTCCTTCCGCGCCCCGCACACGGGCCTGGGCTGCGGCTGGCAGAACCGCCTGTACGCGGACACCCCCGGTGTCTTCCGGCGGCTGCCCGCGCCCACCCGTGAGCGGCTCTTCGGCTCGGCCCTCGGCCCGGCGGGCGCCTGGTGGCTGCGGGACCGGTTCGCCGCCGTCACGGACGTACGGCTCGGCTCGCGCGTCGTCGCGGCGGCGCCGACCCCGGACGACCGGCTGCGGATCGACGTGGCGGGGGCGGACGGGACGGAGACGTGGGAGACCGACCACGTGATCGCGGCGACCGGGTTCACGCCGAGCCTGGACCGGACGGAGGTCCTCGCACCCGGGCTGCGGGGGTCGCTGCGCCGGACCGGTGCCTCGGGCGCGCCGGAGGTGGGGGCGCTGTTCGAGTCGTCCCACCCGGGCCTGTTCCTCGCGGGGCTGCTGACGGCGCCCTCGTACGGCCCGTCGATGCGGTTCGTCTTCGGCGCCGGCTACACGGCCGGGCGGCTGGTGCGGGGCGTGCGGCAGCGGCTGCGGGCTTCGGCGCGCGGCGGGATCGGCCGGCCGCGTACCGGGGGCGGGCGGCCGGCTGCGGTCCAGGCGTGACGAAGGCCGGTCCCCGGGCGCCGGCGACGCCGTACGGGACCGGCCCTGTCAGTGGCGCGCCCGTGCGGGGCGCGCGGGCCGCGTCAGTAGTTGGCGCAGTAGTTGCCGACCGCCGGGTTCAGCACGCCGATCACGTTGACGCTGTTGCCGCAGACGTTGATCGGGGCGTGGATCGGGATCTGGACCACGTTGCCGGACAGGACGCCCGGGGAGCCGATGGCCGCACCGTAGGCGTCGGCGTCCGCCATCGCGGGAGATGCGGCGCCCAGGGCCATGACCAGTCCGGCGAAGACGACCGCAGCCTTCTTGCACTTCATTTCGTCTGGATCCTTTCTGCGGCGGAAGACTATTCACGGATTTCGTGATGCGCGGGCGCACTTCATGCCCCGGCCTCCGCTGCACACATCACAACGACCATGCCGCGAAAAGGAAACCGACTGATCGTCCGACCGACGGTAATCACTCCATTGCGCCAGTCGAATTGCGCCGGACGGCCGGTATTCCGACACGAAAGAGGGGCCGTCCGCCCGGACGGCCCCTCTTTCGCGCTCGATGCCGCGGATGGCGGCCGGCCCGCTCAACGCGGCCAGATCGGCGTCTTGGTCAGGCGTTCCCACTCCAGGTCCGGGACTCCCGGCACCGTGCGCCCGGCGCTGGCCCAGCGCTGGGCGAGTGAGGAATAGACGGGGAATGCCCCTCGGTCGGCAGGTGGCGGCGGCGGGTCCGCCACATAACGGCTCTTCGGAATGAAGGCCATCCGCTCCCATTTACCGGGATCGGGCGCCATCGCTTCCCTCCCATCCGCTGCGGTTCCCGCATCATTCCACAGTCGGCGCGGCGGCGGGATTCACTCCGCCCACGTCGCACCCCGTACTGGTGTGCGACGGGCGGGGTTTTCGTGCGGGTCAGCGGGAGAGTTTCCGGGCGAGTTCCGCCGGGTCCGTCGTCGGCGCGTCGCAGGTGAACCGGCGGCACACGTAGGCGGCCGCGCCGCCGTCGACGAGCGGCCGGTCGCGCAGCAGGGGGAACTCCTCGCCGCCCGGCGCGCCGAAGGCGAGGACCGCGCCGGGAGCGGTGCCGAGCAGCGCCGCGCGGCGCAGTTCGCTCGTGGCGGCGTCGTCCGGCTCTCCGACGACGGCGACCTCGCGCGGTCCGTCGAGCAGCGCCTCCGCGGTGGCCAGGCCCCAGCCGATGAAGCGGGGAGCGCGCGGTCCGAGTGCCTTGACCACGCCGAGCGCGCCCTCGGCGGCCTCGCGGTGGGCGGTGGAGCCGGTGTGGGCGGCGTACGAGAGCAGGGCTCCCGCGGCGGCCGACCAGCCGGACGGGGTGGCGTTGTCGGTGGGGTCCTGCGGGCGGCGGATCAGCGCCTCGGCGTCGTGGGCGGTGTCGTACAGCGCCCCGCCCTCGGCGACGAACTGGTCGAGGACGATGTCGAGCAGGAATCCGGCGAACTCCAGCCAGACGCCCTCGCCCGTGACGCCCGCGAGCGCGAGGAAGCCCTCGGCGACGTCGGCGTAGTCCTCCAGGACGCCGGCGTTGGCTCCGGCCCGGCCGTCCCGTGAGGTGCGGGTGAGCCGGGCACCGGCGTCCATGTGCAGCCGTACGAGCAGGTCGGCGGCCTCCGTAGCGCGCTCGACCAGGTCGGGGCGGTCGAAGAACGCGCCGGTCTCGGCCAGCGCGGCGATCGCGAGCCCGTTCCAGGCGGCGACGACCTTGTCGTCGCGGCCGGGGCGCTCCCGCAGGTCACGGGCGGCGAGCAGGCGCGCCTTGATGGAGGCGATCCGCTCCGCGTCCGCCACTCCGGCGTCCTGCGGCAGCTGGAGCACGGAGGCGCCCTCCTCGAAGGTGCCCTCCTCCGTCACGCCGTAGTGGCGTGCCGCGTACCGGGCGTCCTCCTCGCCGAGGACCTCCGCGAGCCGGGCCGGGGTCCAGACGTAGTACGCGCCCTCGACGTGGCGGCCGGTGCCGTCGTCGGAGTCGGCGTCCAGCGCGGAGGCGAACCCGCCCTCGGAGGTGCGCAGTTCGCGGACCATGAAGTCCGCGGTCTCCAGCGCGACCCGGCGGGCCAGGTCGCTGCCGGTGGTCCGCCACAGACGGGCGTACACCCGGCACAGCAGGGCGTTGTCGTACAGCATCTTCTCGAAGTGCGGCACGACCCAGTCGCGGTCCACCGCGTAGCGGGCGAAGCCGCCGCCGAGCTGGTCGTAGATGCCGCCGCGGGCCATCGCCTCGCAGGTGTCGGCGGCCATCTGGAGGGCGCCCTCGGCGCCGGTGCGCGCGTGGTGCCGCAGCAGGAACTCCAGCGCCATCGACGGCGGGAACTTCGGCGCGCCGCCGAAGCCGCCACGGGTCGCGTCGTACTCCCGGGTCAGGCCGAGGAGCGCCTGGGCCAGCTCCTCCTCGCCGGGGACGCCGTCGCCTCCGTACGCCAGGGAGCGGGCCGCCAGGTCCGTCACGATCTTTCCGGCGACCTCGCCGACCTCGTGGCGGCGCTCGGTCCAGGCCCGGGCGACGCCGTCGAGGACGTCGCCGAAGGAGGGCATGCCGTGCTTGGCCTCGGGCGGGAAGTACGTGCCGAAGTAGAACGGCTCGGCGTCCGGGGTGAGGAAGACCGTCATGGGCCAGCCGCCCTGGCCGGTCGCCGCCTGGACGGCCTCCATGTAGACGGCGTCGACGTCGGGGCGCTCCTCGCGGTCGACCTTCACGGCGACGAAGTGCTCGTTGACGTAGGCGGCGGTGGTGTCGTCCTCGAAGGACTCGTGGGCCATCACGTGGCACCAGTGACAGCTGCTGTAGCCGACGCTGAGCAGCACGGGAACGTCGCGCCGGCGCGCCTCGTCGAAGGCCTCGGCCGACCACGGCCACCAGTCGACCGGGTTGTCCGCGTGCTGGAGGAGATAGGGGGACGTCTCATGGGCCAGTCTGTTCGGCATGCTTCCCATCCTCGCCCACTCGGCGGACCCCCGGCCATGCGCCACGGGTGAGCGGCCGGCGAACGGGGCAGTGATGCGGGAAGCGGCCCCGTTCCTCGCACTGGCTCTGCGAGGAACGGGGCCGCTTCAGTGGAGCGGGTGGCTTCAGCCGCCGACGTTCCCGTTCTGGGAGAGGACCTCGCCCAGGATGTGCGACAGGGCGTCGTCGCCCTTCTGCTGCACGGAGTTCTGGGTGCAGGTCTGGTTCGAGATCGGGTTGCCGAGCACGTCCTGGACGGCGACCGGGACGGCGATGACGCCGATCGGCACCTGGGCCTGGACCTTCTGGATGTCGAAGCAGTGCAGGACGCCACCGTTGATGAGACCGAAGTTCGGGCTCATGTAGCCACCGGTGTGGTTGCTGCCGATCGACTGGTGCGACGTGTTGCCGATGATGTTGGCGCTGCCACCGTCGTTGCCGGCCGCCATCGCGGTCGTCGCAGACATACCGGCGACCGAGGCCGCGACTGCCGCCGTAGCAAGAACCTTCTTGATCACGAGTCTTCCTTCTTGAGCTCGAGGGCCCTGTAACGCTCCGTTACCCGAAGCACGCTGATCAACTGCGGGCGGGAGGATTGGTTCCGGGGGGTCACTCGGACGCGGTATTCGGCAGATGAACGCCATCGGACGGGAGGTCTACGGCCGCCCGTTCGGCCCGGTCCGGAGTGCCGTACGGGGCCCGGCAGCGCCCGGCCGATCGCGTCGCTCCCTCGCGCCGACGCGCGTCACGCAGGACACTTGTTCCCGGAAAGCGGAAGCTCTCGGAGGGGGACGCACATGCGGGACAGCCACCGGGCCGATGCCGAACGGCTGCTGGCGCGCGCCGTGGAGGAGGAGGTGCGCCGCTCCGGGGGCCGCACCGACTCGGCGGCACTGCTGGCGCGCGGCCGGGCCGCGCTGGACACCATGGCGGCGGGTGCGGGCGAGGAGTACGGGGCCTATCTGCGGGCCCTCGAGGAGACGGAGGCGGAGATCCCGCCGGCCGCCGGGCGGCCGGCGGCGGGAACTCCCGCGCTGGTCGCGGCCGTCGCGGCGGTCGCGGCCGTCGGCGCGGACCTGGCCCTGGGCACACCGGCAGGTACGGCGCTGGGCGCCGGGGCGGTGGTGGCGGTGGCGGGCGCGGCGGCGACCGTCCTGAAGGTGACGGCCGCTCAGTGGCCGGCCGCGCGCCGCCGCGCCGGGGCGCTCGGCCGGCCCGGCGGGCCCGAGCAGCTCCGGCTGCAGTGGCTGACCGCCCTGGAGGTGCGGGGCGTCCGGCCGTTCCTGGAGCAGCAGCGGGTGCTGCTCGCGACCGCCGCGCAGCCGCCGCAGAAGGTGGTCGCGCAGCTGCGCGGCGCGGACCGGAGCGCGGCGGCCCGCCGACGCACGGTGCTGGAGCAGTCGTTCGGCCATCTGCCGGACCCGGGCGGGCCGTTCGCGGGCCGGCGGGCGGAGCTGGCGCAGATCACCCAGTGGGTGCAGGCCGGCCGGGTGGCCACGACGTCCCGGCCGACGGTCGTGGTGCTGCACGGCGAGCCGGGTTCGGGCCGCACCACGCTGGCGGTGCGGGCGGCGCACGCGCTGCGGGACCAGTTCCGCGGTGCGTGCGTGGTGGACCTGCGGGGCGGCGGGACGCGCGGCGAGAAGCCGTTGTCGACGCGGGAGGCGCTGCTGCACCTGCTGAACCGGCTGGGCGCCCCGCGCGAGCAGCTGCTGTTCCGCGAGCGCACCTCGGCCGAGCAACAGGTGCGCAGGCTGGCGGAGTTGTACCACCAGCATCTGACGGGTCTGCCGGTGACGGTGATCCTGGACGACGCGGTGGACGCCGAGCAGGTCCGCACGCTGCTGCCGGAGCGCTCGGACAGCCTGGTCCTGGTCACCTGCCGGGAGCCGCTGGACCTCGGCGAGGGGGTGCCCGCCGCCCTGCACCAGCTGCCGGTGGCGGCGCTCGACGCGGCGGGGGCGGAGGAACTCCTGCGGGAGGCGGCCGAGACGCCCGACCCGGGACCGTACGACTCCGAGGCCTTCGAGCGGATCCGGGACCTGTGCGGGGGACTGCCGCTGGCACTGCGGGTGGCGGGCTCCTCGCTGGGCCGCCGCTCGATGAGCGACCTGGCACACCTGCTGGAGCGCCCCGGCTGGGGCGGGCATCCGCTCGACCGGTCGCTGTCGGTGCGGTACTTCACCGACCTCGACGACGACGGGCGGCGGCTGCTGCGCCGGCTCGCGCTCGCCGGGCGGGCCTCGCTGGGCGCGGCCGCGGCGGCCGCGCTGCTCGGCGGGAACGGGCCGGACGGGGCCCGGCTGCTGCGGGAGCTGGCCCGGACCGGGCTCCTCGACCACGTGCGCGGCGAGCGGTACCGGCTGCACGACGCGGTGCGCGGCTTCGCCGCGGCCCGGCTCCTCGACGAGGAGGACGCTGCGGAGATCGCGGCGGCCCAGGAGCGGCTGATCCAGAACTACGCGGAGCTGGCCGACGCGGTGATCCGGATGGTCGACGGCAAGATGTCGACCCGCGCCGACCGGTTCGGCGGCCACGGCTTCGGTTCACTGGACGCGGCGCTGCGCTGGCTGGACGACGAGTCCAGCTTCATCACGGCCGCGCTGCGGCACGCCGAGGGCGTCGACCAGCAGACGGTGCTGAACCTGCTGGGCGCCCTCTGCGACTACTGCCTGCTGCGCGGCGACCTCTACCGTCTCGGCGAGATCAACGAGCTGACCGACGCGGTCGGGCAGGGCCTGCTGTCCCGTTCGGTGCAGTGGCGGACCGGCATCGCGGCCCGCCAGCTCGGCGAGCTCGACAAGGCCCGCACCACGCTGACCTCGGTGGTCTCCCTCTACCAGGAGGCGCACCAGGACGCGGGGGCGGCGCTCGCGCTCTGCTCGCTCGGCATCACGCTGCACCACCAGGGCAACCTGACCGAGGCCGCGGCGAAGCTGCGCGAGGCGCTCGCGCTGCAGGAGCCGGCCTCGCTCGCGGCGGACCGGGGCTGGACGCTGCACGCGCTGGCCGCCGTCGAACGGGACCGGGCGAACCTGGCGGAGGCGCTCGTGCTGCTCGGCAGGGCGCTGGAGCTGCACCGGGAGAACGAGTCGCTGCACGGCGAGGCCTGGGCCCACTTCCAGCTGGGCCAGGTCTGCCTGCGCATGGGCGACGTGGAGCGTGCCGACTCCGAACTGCGCCAGGCCCTCGAACAGTACGGCCGCACCCACGACGGGCGCGGCGAGGCGTGGGCGCTCACCCAGCTCGCCCGGGCCCGGCTCGTCGAGGGGGACGCCTCGCCCGCGGTCGACGGGCTGCGGCAGGCGCTGTCCCGCCACCGGGAGCAGGAGGACGCCCGGGGCGAGGCCTGGACGCTGTACTACCTGGGGCAGGCGCTGGAGGAGCGGGGTGACCGGAACCAGGCGGTCCGGGAGCTGGAGCGGGCGCGCACGATGTTCTCCCGGATGCGGGACGTGTACGGGCTGGCCTGCGCCCGCCACCACTCGGGCCGGGTGACCCGGGACCAGCGGGCGGCCCAGACCGGGAACCTGCGCAACTCCGGGTTCGCCCGGCAGCTCCTGGTGGACGCCCGGGCGGACTTCCACCGCATCGGGGTCGCGCACGGCGAGGCGTGGACGTGCCTGGAGCTGGCGATCGTGGACGCCGGGAACGGCAAGGCCGTGCAGGCCCTGGAACTGTGCGAGGAGGCGAGCCGGCTCTTCCTGTCGTACGGGGACCGGCGGGGCTCCGACTGGGCGCGGTTCCTGCGCTGCACGCTGCTCCCGTACGCGTCGCCGGGGGACGTGGAGGCGGCGACGGCGCTGGCCCGGGAGGAACTGGCCCGGCTCGTCGAGGAGCGCCATCCGAGCCGTGACGGGAAGCTGGAGGACTGCGCGGAGGCGTACGCCCTGGTGCTGGAGCGCGGGGTCCACGCGTCGGCCGGCTGGCAGGCGTGGACGCTGGGGATGGTCCCGAACCGTCACGCCCGCGAGGTGATGGGCGTGCCGGTGCCCGGGCGGGAGCCGGAGCCGGACCAGACGGGCTGACCGGGTACGCCCGGGCGCGGGCTCCGCCGTCTCCGAGGAGGCGGGAGCCCGCGCCGGGCGGCCGCGGTCACTTCTCCGGGGTGCCCGTGCCCTGCTGCGGGGACGCCGCCGGGCCGCCCGAGGGGCCGGGGGCCTCCTCGAAGGAGACCTTGCCCATGTGGCGGTTCATCGACTTCATCAGCAGCCAGACGGCGACGGCCATCACGGCGAAGACGACGAACCCGAGGACGCCGGGGGTCACCTTGTTCTTGTCCAGCTCTTCGGCGGCGAAGGGGACAAGCTGGGTCAGTGCCAGGTGTGCGCTCATGTCAGGCATTGTCGCGGATGCCCGCGAAGAGGTCGCTCTCGGGGAGGGAGGTGTCGACCAGCGCCTTGCTGAGCTCGTACTCCTCCGTCGGCCAGACCTCCTTCTGGATCTCCATCGGGACGCGGAACCAGCCGCCGTCCGGGTCGATCTGGGTGCGGTGGGCGATCAGCGCCTTGTCGCGGGTCTCGAAGAAGTCCGCGCAGGGCACGAAGGTGGTCAGCGTGCGCTCGGCGCGCTGGAACTCCTTCCAGCGCTCCAGCCACTCGCCGTACGGGGACTCCATGCCGCGTTCGAGCAGCGCCTCGTGCAGGGCGAGGGTGCGGGGACGGTTGAAGCCCTGGTTGTAGTAGAGCTTCTGCGGCTGGAAGGCCGGGCCGTACTCCGCCTCCGGGTACTTCTCGGTGTCCGCCGCGGCGTCGAACGCCACCATCGTGATCTTGTGGGTCATGATGTGGTCGGGGTGCGGGTAGCCGCCGTTCTCGTCGTAGGTCGTCACGACCTGCGGACGGAACGCCCGGATCTTGCGGACGAGCTCGCCCGCCGCCACGTCGACGTCCTCCAGGGCGAAACAGCCCTCGGGCAGCGGCGGCAGCGGGTCGCCCTCCGGCAGGCCGGAGTCGACGAAGCCCAGCCACTCCTGCGAGACGCCCAGGATCTCGCGGGCCTCGTCCATCTCCTTGCGGCGCACCTCGTGGATGTTCGCCTCGATGTAGGCGTCGCCCTGGAGCTGGGGATTGAGGACGGAGCCGCGCTCGCCGCCCGTGCAGGTCACCACAAGGACCTCCACCCCCTCGGACACGTACTTGGCCATCGTGGCCGCGCCCTTGCTCGACTCGTCGTCGGGGTGGGCGTGAACGGCCATCAGTCGCAGCTGCTCAGTCAAGACTCGATCCTCAGTGATTGGTCGCGGAGGGAGGTCTCTATAGTGACGGAACCGGGGGGCCGAATATTCCGGGCACCCCCGGCGTCGAGAGGAACGATCATGAGCGCGGTCCAGGGCCGGCTGCCCGACGGGCGCTACGGCCGCTCCGCGGACGAGCGCGCCGACCGGAAGCTCAGGATCGCCGGCGCCGTGCTCGGCGTGATGTTCCTCGGCCTGATGAGCTGGTTCGGCTGGCACTACGTCGTCGACAGCAGGATCAGCGCCGAGATGATCAAGTTCGACGTCGTCAGCGACACCGAGGTCCAGGTGCACCTCGAGGTGCGCAAGGACGGCGACGCCCACGGCGTCTGCACCCTGCGCACCCGCTCCGAGGACGGGGCCGAGGTCGGCCGCAAGGACGTCCGCGTCGACGACGCCGCCGACCGGGTCGACCGCGTCTGGTCGGTCCGCACGACGGCCCGGGCGACCAGCGCCGAGCTCCTGGGGTGTACCGCACGGTAGCGGCGGGTAGTGACCGGGCGGCGCGTCGATCTCCGATTCACGGGCTCACCTGGGACGACGACATCCTGATGGTTTTTGTCCTCCCCCTTTTCGCCACAAATTGTTAGGCTCGTGGTTTCGCCCACCCAGGAAGGACGATCCTTCAGGGTAGGGCGATGCTTTGTATTCCCAGTACCTACGAGGAGCACCTGTGACCCAGACCAGCGACAACGTCACCTGGCTCACCCAGGAGGCGTACAACCAGCTCAAGGCCGAGCTGGAGTACCTGTCTGGTCCCGCGCGAACCGAGATCGCCGCCAAGATCGCCGCGGCGCGCGAGGAGGGCGACCTGCGCGAGAACGGCGGGTACCACGCGGCCAAGGAGGAGCAGGGCAAGCAGGAACTCCGCGTGCGCCAGCTCACCCAGCTCCTGGAGCACGCCAAGGTCGGCGAGTCCCCGGCGGACGACGGTGTCGTCGAGCCCGGCATGGTCGTCACCATCGCCTTCGACGGCGACGAGGACGACACGATGACCTTCCTCCTGGCCTCCCGCGAGTACGCCAGCGGCGACATCGAGACCTACTCGCCGCAGTCCCCGCTCGGCGTCGGCGTCAACGGCAAGAAGGCCGGGGACGACGCCGAGTACGAGCTGCCGAACGGCAAGAAGGCCGCGGTGAAGATCCTCAGCGCCAAGCCGTACACCGGCTGAGCCGCCGTCCGCACGTCCGGGCCGGACCCCTCGGGGTCCGGCCCTTCGTCTTGC
The DNA here is from genome assembly GCF_050917515.1 of Streptomyces sp. JL2001. Classification (NCBI taxonomy): domain Bacteria; kingdom Bacillati; phylum Actinomycetota; class Actinomycetes; order Kitasatosporales; family Streptomycetaceae; genus Streptomyces; species Streptomyces sp. JL2001. The sequence continues at coordinate 3,019,121 of NZ_CP169421.1, forward strand.
ATGCACATGCAATGATGCGATGCTGACGACGTGTCACAGGGGGGACGACAGCGTGCTGGGACCGCTGCGCGAGGGCGCGCCACGGCAGATCGGACCGTACGAGGTCCTGGCGCGGCTCGGCGCCGGAGGCATGGGCGAGGTCTTCCTGGCCCGGGACACCCGGGAGGGCGCCGCGGACGGCGTCCACGTCGCCCTGAAGACGGTACGGCGGGACTTCGCCGGCGACCCGGGCTTCCGGGACCGCTTCCGGCGCGAGATCAAGGTCGCGGGCGTGGTGCGGAGCGCGTACGCCGCCGCACCCGTCGGCGGGGACGCCGACGCCGAGGTGCCCTGGCTCGCCACCGCGTACGTGCCCGGCCCCAGCCTCTCCCAGGCCGTGCGGCGGGAGGGCCCGCTGCCCGTGGCGACGGTGCGGGAGCTGGGCGCGGGAGTGGCCCGCGCACTCGCCGACCTGCACGCGGCCGGGGTCCTGCACCGTGACCTCAAGCCGGGCAACGTGATGCTCGACGTCACCGGGCCGCGCCTGATCGACTTCGGGATCGCCCGCAGCAGCGGGGCCACCACCATGACCGCGACCGGGATGATGGTCGGCACCCCGGCCTTCATGTCGCCCGAGCACGTGGCGGGCGCCCGGAAGGTGACCGCCGCCTCGGACGTCTTCTGCCTCGGCTCCCTGCTCTGCTACGCGGCGACCGGCGAGGACCCCTTCGGCGACGGCCCGCTGGCCGCCGTCCTCTACCGGGTCTCGCAGGCCGAGGCGGACCTGGGGCGGGTCCCGGAGGAGCTGCGCGAGGTGATCGGCGCGTGCCTGGCCCTCGACCCCGCGGCCCGGCCGACCCCCGAGCGGCTGGTGGAGCTGCTCGGCGGGGAGCGGGCGCCGTCCTGGCCGCAGGGCGTACGGGAGCACATCGGGGAGTACGGGGCGGAGCTGGCGCGGCTGGTGGCCTCGGGAGGGCCGCTGCTGCCGCTGCCGGGCGGGCCCGTGGTGACGTCCGGGCCGCCCGGACCGCACTCCGTACCGACCCAGGCACCGGTGGCTCCGGCGCCTGCCGCCGCCCCGCGCCGGGGACGCCGGGCGCTGATCGCGGCCGTGGTGGCGCTCGCGGTGGCCGCCGGCGGGATCGGCGCCTACCTGCTGTGGCCCGAGGGCGCCGGGCCGAAGCGGACGCCGCCGCCGAAGGCGGCGCCGCCGGCGCCCGCCGGGCTGCGGATCCCGGGCGTGGACGACCGCGGCCTGGCGGACGCGTCGGGGGTGGTGCCGCAGAACGCGGCGCAGCGGCCGGCGGGCTGGAAGCCCTGGCGGACGAGGCTGGGCGCCCCGGCGTTCGGATGCTCGGCCGGGGAGCGGGTGCTCGTGTGCCGGAGGACGGACGGACGCTTCGAGGCGCTGGATCCGGCGACGGGCAGGAAGCTGTGGGAGGCGGCCGGCACCGAGGGCAACCGGAACGGCTTCAGTTACATCACCGCGAACGGCGAGACGTGGATCGCCGGCGGGGCGACCCGGCCGACGGTTCACGACACGTCCGTCGTCCTCGCCTCCTCGGACGGGCTGGAGGTCCGGGACGCCGTCACCGGCGCCGTCCGCTGGAAGAAGGACGCGTGGGACGCGCAGGGGACCGGCACGCGCCCGATCGTCGCGGACGGCGTGGTCTTCGCGACGACGGCCGAGGGCGAGGACGCCGGGTCGAGCCGGGTGGGCATGACCGCCTTCTCCCTGGCCGACGGCCGGGTGCTGTGGAGGAAGGCGTTGACGAACAACACGCTCGCCGACTCCGAGAAGCGGCCGTACGAGCCGGTGGCCTACGCGAAGGGCCTGGTGTACGCGCTCACCGACGGCGGTCTCACCGCCTTCGACGCGAAGACCGGCGCCGTGCACGGCCAGGTCGACCCGAGCGCCCAGCAGTGCTGGGAGCTGATGGTCCTCGGCCCTTCGGCCTACTGCGCGGACGTCTCGCGGCCGAAGGGGCGGCTGCACGCCCTCGACTCCGCCACCCTGGCCGAGAAGGGCAGCGTCCCCGCCGCCGTGGCGGAGCCGGCCCCCTCCGTGATCGGCCCGAACGCCGTCGTCGTCCTGGACGGCAGGCTCACGATCCGCGATCCGCGCGACGGCCGCGTCCTCGGGTCGTACCCGACCGGGGCCGCCCCCGCGGGGCTGAAGCAGGGCCTGTCCCGTCCGCTCCTCGCCGGCGACCAGGTGGTGTGGGCCGACTACTCCGCTCTCCACACCGTGCGCCTCGGCGCGGACGGCAGGCCCGCGGGCCTGCGGACGACGCCCGTGCCCGGCGCTCCCGGCCCGCGGGCCGAGGAGGACGCCTACGACCTGAACTGGGGCGTCCTCTTCCACAAGCAGATCCGGCAGCCCGAGGTGCTCCCGGTCGGCGGGATCGCCTACGTCGTCTTCGACCGCGGCGTCGTGTCCGCGGTGGAACTTCCCCGTTAAGGGCTGTCCCGCCGGGGATTGCGGGACAGCCCTCAGGGGGTGTCCCGCCGATCCGGGCTGATCGGCAGGACACCGCAAGATCGGCAAGCCACCCTTGGCACCCCCCGAAAGGACGTGTTCGGTGCTGGAAGCACTGCCCCCCGGCCCGCCCCGGCTGGTCGGCCCCTACCGGCTGCTCGCCCGCCTCGGCGCGGGCGGCATGGGCGAGGTCCACCTGGCCTGCCGGGCGGACGAGCCGACGGCCGATCCGCACCGGATGGTCGCGGTGAAGACGGTCCGCGGGGACCTGGAGGTCGACGGGGACTTCCGGACCCGGTTCCGCCGCGAGATCACGGCGGCCCGGGCGGTGAGCAGCCCGTACGCGGCGCGCCTGGTCGACGCCGACGCGGACGCGCCGGCGCCCTGGCTCGCGACCGAGTACGTGCCCGGGCCCTCGCTCGCCGAGGCCGTCGTGCGGTCCGGTGCGCTGCCGGCCGGGGCGGTACGGGCGCTCGGCGCGGCGCTCGCGCGGGCGCTGCGGGCGGTCCACGAGGCGAAGGTGCTGCACCGGGACCTGAAGCCGGCGAACGTGCTCCTGGGACCGGGCGGGCCGAAGCTGATCGACTTCGGCATCGCGCAGGCCTTCGAGGCGACCGCGCTGACCTCGACCGGCCTGGTGGTGGGCTCGCCCGGGTTCATGTCGCCGGAGCACCTGACGGGCAGCCGGGCGGTCGTCCCGGCGTCGGACGTGTTCTGCCTGGGCGCGGTGCTGGCCTTCGCCGCGAGCGGGCGCGGGCCGTTCCACGACGACGAGATGGCCGCCGTGATCTTCCGGATCAGCCGGGCGGAGGCCGACCTGTCCGGTGTGCCGGAGGAGCTGCGGCCGGTCGTGGAGCGCTGCCTGCGGCCGGATCCGGCGGACCGGCCGACCGCGGCGGAGCTGGTCGGCCTGCTCGGCGCCGAGGCACCGGAGGTGTTCCCGTGGCCGGGCGGGGTGCTGTCCCTGCTCGCCGAGCACGGGGAGGCGGCCCGTGGCATCGGGGAGGCGGCCGCCTCGGGCGCGGGCGTGGCGGACCTGCCGACGCTCGCGCCGGTGGTGCCGTACTCCCCCACGGCTCTCGGGCAGCGGCCCGCCGCCGCCGCCGTGCCGGAGCCGCGACGGCGGCCCTGGGGCCGGTGGGTGGCCGCCGCCGTCGCGGTGGCGGTCGTGGCCACGGTCGGTGCGGTGCTGGTCGACCGGCAGGGCGGGCGGGGGAACACGGCGGGCGGGACGGCCGGAGGGGCGGGCGCCACGGCCGGGCCGGCCGGCGGATCCTCGCCGAGCGCCGGCTCCCCGGCGCCGAGCACGCCGAGGACCCTGAGCCAGGTCGTGCAGCCGTACGGCGGCGAGGGCCGCTCCGGTGACTTCGGCACGGTGGGTACCGACCGCGCGTACCGACCGGCGGGCTGGTCTCCCTGGACGACCAAGGTCGACACCGATGTCACCGGCTGCGCCCTCTCCCCCGAGGTGCTCCTCTGCCCGGGCACGGCCGGCTCGGCCGTCGCGCTGAGGGCGGCGGACGGCGAGAAGCTGTGGTCGGTGCCCGGGCGGGAGCTGACCGACGCCGAGGGCATCCGGTCGCCGGCCGGCTATCCGGCCGTCGTCGGCGACACGGCGTACGTCACCGGCCCGGACGGTGTGGTCGCCTACGGCCTGAAGGACGGCAGGCAGCGGGGCAGGATCGCGGCGCCGGGCGGGCGCTGGGCCCTGAAGAGCACCGACCTCGTCGACGGCGTCCTCTACTCCGGCTACCTCGACCCGGGCGACGAGACGAAGGGTCTGGTCACGGCCGTGAAGCTCGCCGACGGGGGCAGGGAGCTGTGGAGGGCGCGGCTGGACGGCGTTCCGGAGCAGCTGGTCGCGGGCGGGGGCCGGGTGATCGTCCCGCTCGGGGTCAGGCCGGTGGCCCTCGACGCCGCGACGGGCAGGGAGACGGCCCGCGGCGCCGCCGACCTCGTCTGCGGAGAGGTCGTCGTGCACGGGGAGAGCGTGCTCTGCGGTGCGGGACCGGACGACGGCGTCACGGTCCTCGACGCGGGGACCCTGCGCCCCCGGCGCACCCTGGGAGCGGATCTGACGATCACCGCGGGGCCGGCGGTCAACGCGGACGGCGTGGTGGCGCTGGTCGACGGCGGGAGCCGGGTGGTCACCTACGACCTGGACAGCGGGCGGGAGCGCTGGCGCGCGCAGAAATGGGTGACCCAGGCCGGTGCCCCTCTCGGGCGGGTCTGGTTCGCCGGGGACCAGGTGCTGGCGGGAGGGAGGCAGGAGGTCCTGGCCGTCCCGGTGTCCGGGCCGCCCGCGAGGCCGCAGGACATCCCGGTCCTCAGTCCCCCCGTGCCGGACGGTGTCTCCCTGACCGGCGACGCCGAGGCCGTGGCCGCCGGAGGGGCGGTCTTCCTCTCCCTCTCCGACGGCCTGGTCGTCTCGGGTTACCTCCCCCGCGCGGGTGGCGTCACGCCGTCGCCGACCGGTACTTCCTGACCGCCAGCGTCCGGAACACCACGATGATCAGCACCGACCAGAGGATCGAGGCCCACACCGGGTGCTGCATCGGCCAGGCGTCGGACGTCGAGACGCCCGGGTTGCCGAACAGGACGCGGCACGCCTGGACGGTGGCGCTGAAGGGGTTCCACTCGGCGATGGGCTGGAGCCAGGACGCCATCTGGCTGGAGTCGACGAAGGCGATCGAGATGAACGTGACCGGGAAGAGCCAGATCAGTCCGCCCGAGGTGGCGGCCTCCGGGGTGCGCACGGACAGGCCGATGAGGGCGCCGATCCAGGAGAAGGCGTAGCCGAGGAGCAACAGGAGGGCGAAGGCGCCGAGGGCCTTCGGGATGCCCTCGTGGATCCGCCAGCCGACCAGCAGGGCGACGACCGCGAGGACGACGACGGTGAGGGCGGTCTGCACGAGGTCGGCCAGGGTCCTGCCGGTGAGGACCGCGCCGCGGGCCATGGGCAGCGAGCGGAAGCGGTCGATCAGGCCCTTGTGCATGTCGTCGGCGATGCCGGCGCCCGCACCCGCCGTGGCGAAGGTGACGGTCTGGGCGAAGATGCCGGCCATCAGGAACTCGCGGTAGACGGCCGGGGAGTTCGTGCCGCCGATGGTCATCGAGCCGCCGAAGACGTAGCTGAACAGCACCACGAACATGATCGGCTGGATGAGGCCGAAGATGACCATCTCCGGGATGCGGGTCATCCGGATCAGGTTGCGTTTGGCGACGACGAGCGAGTCGCTGACGGACTGTGTGAGGGCGCCGCGCTGCTTCGGGGCGGCGGCCGCGTCGGTCAAGGTGGTCACCTGGCCGTCTCCTTCCGGTGCTGCTTGCGGCCCTCGGCCGCGACGCCGTTCTCCTCTTCCTCCGCGAGCTCGGCCGCGTGGCCGGTCAGCGAGATGAAGACGTCGTCCAGGGTGGGCCGGCGCAGACCGATGTCGTCGATCTCGACGCCGCGGGTGTCCAGTTCGCGGATGACCTCGGCGAGCAGCTTGGCGCCGCCGCTGACCGGCACGGTCAGCCGCCGGATGTGGTGCTCGACGGAGACCTCGGCCTGACCGCGGCCGGACACGCCGTAGTGGGCGAGGACCTCCCGGGCGTCCGGGATCATCTCCGGCTCGTGCACGACGACCTCGACCCGTTCGCCGCCGGTCTGGGCCTTGAGCTGGTCGGAGGTGCCGCGGGCGATCACCTTGCCGTGGTCGACGACGCAGATGTCGTGGGCCAGGTGGTCGGCCTCCTCCAGGTACTGGGTCGTCAGGAGCAGGGTCGTGCCGCCCGCGACGAGTTCCTGGATGACCTCCCAGAGCGACTGGCGGTTGCGGGGGTCGAGGCCGGTCGTGGGCTCGTCCATGAACATCACGGGCGGCGAGACGACCAGGGCCGCGGCGAGGTCGAGCCGGCGGCGCATGCCGCCGGAGTACGTCTTGGCGGTGCGGTCCGCGGCGTCGGCGAGGTGGAAGCGTTCGAGCAGCTCGTCGGCGCGGACCTTCGCCCGCTTGCCGTCCATCTGGTAGAGCCGGCCGACCATCTGGAGGTTCTCCCGGCCGGTCAGGTACTCGTCGACGGCCGCGAACTGACCGGAGAGGCCGATCGCGCGCCGGACCCGGTCGGGGTGCTCGACGACGTCGATCCCCGCGACCAGGGCCCTGCCGCTGTCCGGCTTCAGGAGGGTCGTCAGCACGCGCACGGCGGTCGTCTTCCCCGCGCCGTTCGGGCCGAGCAGGCCCAGGACCGTGCCCTCGGGTACGTCGAGATCGACGCCGTCCAGAGCTCGTACGTCGCCGAAGGTCCTCACCAGACCTTCGGCGTAGATCGCGCCTGGCATGTGGGTTCTCCCAGGGGATTCGGGCGTTTTCCACCCAAGTTTAGGTTTGAAGGGCCGGCCGCGCCCAGCGAATGTGTGACTCGGGCCACACCGTAACGCGATACATCGCGACACACAAGACACCCCTCCGGGAAAGCGCGAACGGCGGGCGCCGAAGACCTGGAGGGTCTTCAGCGCCCGCCGCTCGGAGCGTGCCCGGCGTGAGCCGTTCGGACCGGGCCGTCGCCCGCCGCTCGGCACGTGCCGGTGTCAGCCCAGCACCACGTACCCCGCGTCCCGCAGCGCGTCCCGCACCTCCACGCAGTGCTCCGGCCCCTTCGTCTCCAGGTGCAGCTCGACCTCCGCCTCCGTCAGACCCAGCCGGGGGTCGGTCCGCACGTGGCCCACGTCCAGCACGTTCGCGTCGACCACCGTCAGCACCGCGAGCAGCGTCGCCAGCGCCCCCGGCCGGTCCGTGACCCGCAGCCGCAGGCTCAGGTAGCGGCCCCCGGCCGCCATGCCGTGCCGGAGGATCCGCTGCATCAGCAGCGGGTCCACGTTCCCGCCGGACAGCACCGCCACCACCGGCCCCTGGAACGCCTTCGGATCACTCAGCAGCGCCGCCACCGGACTCGCGCCGGCCGGCTCCACCACCAGCTTCGCCCGCTCCAGGCAGAGCAGCAGCGCCGAGGAGAGGGCGTCCTCGGAGACGGTCCGCACCTCGTCGACGAACTCGCGGACGAGCGCGAACGGCACGTCGCCGGGACGCCCCACCCGGATCCCGTCCGCCATCGTCGACGGCGCCTCGATCGCCACCGGATGCCCGGCCGCCAGCGACGGCGGGTACGCGGCCGCGCCCTCCGCCTGGACACCGACCACCCGCACGTCCGGGCGCACCGACTTCACCGCCAGCCCCACACCCGCCGCGAGCCCGCCACCACCCACGCCGACCAGGATCGTGCGCACCTCCGGGCACTGCTCCAGGATCTCCAGGCCCACCGTGCCCTGCCCGGCGATGATGTCGGGGTGGTCGAAGGGGTGGATGAACACCGCGCCGGTCTCCGCCGCGTACCGCTCCGCCGCCGCCAGCGTCTCGTCCACGACATGACCGTGCAGCCGGACGTCCGCCCCGTACTCCCGGGTCGCGGCGACCTTCGGCAGCGGGGCGCCGACCGGCATGAAGACGGTGGAGCGCACCCCGAGCAGCGAGGAGGCCAGCGCGACGCCCTGCGCGTGGTTGCCGGCGGAGGCCGCCACCACCCCGGCCGCGCGCTGCTCGGGCCGCAGCCCGGAGATCCGCACGTACGCGCCGCGCAGCTTGAACGATCCGGTCCGCTGGAGGTTCTCGCACTTGAGGTGCACCGGCGCCCCCACCAGGGAGGACAGGTGGCGGCTGCCCTCCATCGCGGTGACCCGGGCCACCCCGGAGAGCATCTTCTGCGCCCCACGCACGTCGTCGAGGATCAGGGAGTGCAAGGGGCGAGTGACACGGAAGCTCATGACACCAAGTCTCGCAGCTCACCGGCACCGTGGCCGCCCGGAACCCGGGCCGTCCATCGGGTTTGCGCAGCGCCGGTACGCACCAGCGCCCGTCCGCGTACTCTGTCCCCCACCAACCGACCACCGGACGAGAGATCCCCACAGCCATGCCCACATCTCAGGACATGACGACTGAGCTTGACCCCGGTCTCCTCGATGCCCTCCAGCACCAGGTGGCCGTCTTCGCCCGCCGGGCCGAACAGACCCGGCTGGGCGGCACCGGCCAGCTCCGCAACTCCATGGACCGCGCCGCCTACCTGCTGCTGAACCGCCTGGACCAGGAGGGTCCGATGGGCGTCAAGGCACTCGCCGCGGGCATGGGCATCGACTCGTCCACCGTCACCCGCCAGGTCGCCCCGCTCGTGGACACCGGCCTGGTCAAGCGCACCTCCCACCCGGAGGACGGGCGCGCGGTCGTGCTCCAGCTCTCCCCCCGCGGCCTGACCCGCCTGGAAGAGGTCCGCTCCTCCCGCCGCCAGCTGATGGCCGAGGTCACGGACGGCTGGACCGAGGACGAGCGCGACTCCTTCTGCACGCTGCTCACCCGCTTCAACTCGGCGCTGTCCGCGCGCCAGTCGGGTCTCCCGCCCGCCTCCGACACGGAGTCCGCCACCACCTCTTGACCTGGGGCGCGCCCTGTCCTCATATGAGGACGTGGCAGATCGGCAGGAGGGTCACAGAGGCGAACAGCACCGTCGCACCCGGCAGTTCGAGGCATTCGTCGCGGGAGCCGCGGGGCGGCTGCTGCATGCCGCGACCCTGCTCACCGCCGAGACCCGCACCCGCAACCCGTACGCCCAGGCCCTGCTGACCGCGTCCCTGGCGCACACCTACGCCCAGTGGGACCGGATGCGCGGCGAGGACCCCTACGACCGCACCCGCGCCGACCTGGCCGCCCGCTTCGCCCGGGCCGCCTGGCGTCATCACCGGGGCCGGGGCGGTGTCCTGGCCGCGCTCACCCCGCAGGAACGCCTCGTCGTGGTGCTCCGCCTCTACGAGGGCGTGGCCGAGGAACAGACGGCGGCGCTGCTCGGACTGCCGGAGGAACGGGTCCGGGCCGTCTGCGCCCGCTCCGTCTCCGCGCTGCGCGCCGGGACCGGGAGGATCGCGTCATGACCCGGCACGAACAGAAGGAGGACGAGGTCCGGCGGATGCTGGAGACCCCGCACCCGCAGGTCCCCGGCGACCTGGCGGCGCAGGCCGTCGAGCGCGGGACCCGGCTGCTGCGCCGGGACCGGGCGGTACGCCGGACCCTGTGGGCGCTGCTGGCCGCGGCCGTCGTCGTGTTCGTGGTGTGGGCCTCGGTCGTACGGCCCTGGGAGGTCCCGCCCGCAGGGACGACACCGCCCCTCGAAGGCTGGTGACGCCCACTCCCCGGCCGCGGGCGGTCGCGTACGGGGGACGGACCAACGGACCCGTACAGGGACCGTCGCGTTCGCGCACGGGCCGTCCGGGGACGGGCGCCGGCGCCGGAAGCGCGCGGTGCGCGGCCCGGAACCCCTCGACGGGGGTCCCGCACCGCGCACCGTGACGCGCGTGCCCCGGACAGCGCCCCGGGGCCGGGTCGGCTAGCCCAGCGCCTGGCGCAGGTCGGCCAGCAGGTCGTCGACGTTCTCGATGCCCACGGAGATCCGGACCAGGTCCGCCGGGACCTCCAGGGCGGAGCCCGCCACGCTCGCGTGGGTCATCCGGCCCGGGTGCTCGATCAGCGACTCGACGCCGCCCAGGGACTCGCCCAGGGTGAAGAGCTCGGCGCGGTTGCAGACCTCGACGGCCGCCTCCTCGCCGCCCTCGACGCGGAACGACACCATGCCGCCGAACGCCTTCATCTGCTTGGCGGCGATCTCGTGCCCCGGGTGCTCGGGCAGCCCCGGGTAGAGGACCTGGGTGACCTTCGGGTGCTGGACCAGCATCTCGACGATCTTGCCGGCGTTCTCGCTGTGCCGGTCCATGCGGACGGCGAGCGTCTTGATGCCGCGGAGCACGATCCACGAGTCGAAGGGACCGGCGACCGCGCCCATCGCGTTCTGGTGGTAGGCCAGTTCCTCGCCGAGCGCCTCGTCCGCCGTCACCAGCGCGCCGCCGACGACGTCCGAGTGCCCGCCCATGTACTTGGTCAGCGAGTGGACGACCACGTCGGCGCCGAGCGAGAGCGGCTGCTGGAGGTACGGGCTCGCGAAGGTGTTGTCGACGACCAGCTTCGCGCCGGCCGTGCGGGCCACGTCCGCGACCGCGGCGATGTCGGTGATGCCGAGCAGCGGGTTGGACGGGGTCTCGACCCAGATCACCTTCGTGCGGTCGTTGACCGCCGAACGCACCGACTCCAGGTCGGAGGTGTCCGCCACGGAGAAGTCCACGCCCCAGCGCTGCACGACCTTGGCGAACAGCCGGAAGGTGCCGCCGTAGGCGTCGTTCGGGATGACCACGTGGTCGCCGGGGGCCAGCAGCGTGCGCAGCAGGCAGTCCTCGGCGGCGAGACCGGAGGCGAAGGCGAGACCGCGCCGGCCGCCCTCCAGGGCCGCCAGGTTCTCCTCCAGCGCGGTACGGGTCGGGTTGGCGCTGCGGCTGTACTCGTAGCCGCCGCGGAGCCCACCGACGCCGTCCTGCTTGTAGGTGGACACCTGGTAGATGGGCGGCACGACCGCGCCGGTCAGCGGGTCGGCGGTGTTGCCCGCATGGATGGCGCGGGTCTCGAAGCTCTGATGGGAGTGCTGGTCGCTCATGAGGCAGGAGCGTAGTCCTGCGGACGGCCCCGCGCCGCACGCGTCTCACCCGGTGTCTCACCCTCCGTACCGCGGGGCGCGTCCCGCACGGCGGCGGCCTCCCGGGGCACGGGCTCCCACGGGACGTACGGGACAATGGGACGTATGGAGATTCTCTGGTTCCTGCTCGCGATGGGCCTGCTGTTCGCGGTCGTCGCCCCGTACGTGAGGCGCCGGCGCGGCGCCGGCATCCGGCAGGTGGCCCCCGGCTCACCGGACGCCGCGGACCCGGCGGCGTACGGCTTCGTCCTCCAGGAGGAGCAGGACGTACGGATGCCCGGCCCGGACCACGACCTCCTCGACGTCCTCGACGTGGTGCAGGCGACCCGGGACTGGCGGGCGGCCTCGCAGCTCCTCGCCGGCACCGAGAAGGAGGGCGAGGTCCGCTGGCAGCGGATCCAGGCCTTCGCCGGCGCGGCCTCGCTGGAACTCCAGCAGCAGCCCGGTGTCGGCGGCGCCTGGCTGCGGGCCTGGCGCGCCGAGGCGCCCAAGGACGCGGGCGGCGCGGCCGTGCACGCCGAGTTCCTGGTGCAGCAGGCGTGGCGCTCGTCCACGACGGGCAGCGACGAGTTCCGGATCATCCTCGAAGAGGCCCGCAAGGTCTGCGAGGAGGCGGCTCTGCTCGCCCCCGGCGACCCGGTGCCGTACATCGTCGAACTCGCGGTCGCGCGCGGTCTGGGCGACAGCCACGAACAGTTCGACCGGATCTGGGCCAAGATCATCGACCGGGCTCCGCAGCACATGGGCGCGCACCTGGCGGCACTGCACTACTGGTGCGAGAAGTGGCACGGTTCGCGCGCCGACGCGGACCGTTTCGCCACCACCGCCGCCGCACGCGCGCCGCAGGGTTCGCTGCTCGCCGCGCTGCCGCTGTTCGCGGTGTACGAGCACCTTCCCGAGATCGCGCTCGTCCAGGACTTCTACCGGACCGCGGTGGTCTCCAAGGCGATGGACGGCGCCCTGTACGCGGTCCACTCGGCCCGCCCGGACGACCCGATGCTCGCCCACGTCCGCCACCTGCTGGTCCTCTTCCTGATCCGCGCGGAGCGGTGGACGGAGGCGATGCGTCAGCTGGTGCACGTGGACGGCCACGTGGGTGCGCTGCCGTGGACGATGAGCGGGGACCCGGCGGCGGAGTACACGGTGTACCGGAACCTCGCGGTGGCGGCCTTCGAGGCGAACGGCGGCAGCCCGGCGACGCTCGCGCACTGACCGCGCGCCGACCGCGCGGGGACGGGGGCCGGGAGGGGAATCCCTCCCGGCCCCCGCGCGTTGTGGAGAGGGCCGACCGTCGAGGAGATGCTTCATGTTCCTGTCACGCACCCCCGTCCTCCCCACGCCCGAGCAGGCGCTGAAGGGCCGCCCGACGCCCGAGTTCGCCGTTCCGGAACGCCACACCGTCCTCGGCAACCCGCTGCTCGGCCCGTACCCCGAGGGGTTCGAGGTCGCGGACTTCGGGCTGGGCTGTTTCTGGGGCGCCGAGCGCAAGTTCTGGCAGACCGAGGGCGTCTGGACGACCCTGGTGGGCTACCAGGGCGGCCTGACGCCGAACCCGGTCTACGAGGAGGTCTGCTCGGGCCTCACCGGCCACACCGAGGCCGTCCGCGTCGTCTTCGACCCGGCCAAGGTGTCGTACGAGCGGCTGCTGAAGCTGTTCTGGGAGTCGCACGACCCGACCCAGGGCTTCCGCCAGGGCAACGACGTGGGCACCCAGTACCGCTCGGCGGTCTACACCCACTCCCCCGCCCAGGCGGAGGCGGCCGAGGCCTCCCGGGCCACGTACCAGAAGGTGCTGACCGGGTCGGGCCACGGCACGATCACCACGGAGATCCTCCCGGTCGAGGGACGCACCTTCTTCCCCGCCGAGGGATATCACCAGCAGTATCTGGACAAGAACCCGGCCGGCTACTGCGGCATCGGCGGTACGGGCGTCTCCTGCCCGATCGGCGTCGCCGAGGCTCCCGGGGTCGCGTAACTCCGGGCGGGCGGGGCGCGTCGCCCCGGGAGGCCGGACCCCCGGCAGCACGTCATCGCACGAGGACCCGCCCGGCTCGGAAGCCGGGCGGGTCCTCGTCGTCCGTCCCCTCGGCCGCTCAGCGGTTCCGGGCCTCGCGCAGGCCGCGCGCGGTGGCGGCGGCCTCGTAGCCGGGGGCGACCCCGTCGATCAGGAGCACGTCGCCCGGGATGTGCCGGGTGCGCAGCGGGATCAGCTCCCGGTAGGCCGGGGAGTCGTACCAGGCGCGCGCCCGGTCCATGGACGGGAAGCCGATGACGACGACGGCTCCGGGCCACTGCCCCTCGCGCACCTCGCGCTCGGGCGCGCCGTGGACCAGGAAGCGCCCGTCGTAGGGGTCCAGGGTCTCCTGGATCCGCTCCATGTAGGTGAGGACCTCGTCGTCGAGGACGGGACCGGGGTGCAGGTTGCCTATCGCGTATGCGGTCATGACCCCAGCGTGCCGGGGCACGGCCCGGGGGTCGATTACCCCGCGGGTCATGCCCCGGCGTCCGGCGTCCGGCGTCCCGGTTCGGCCGTCCGGTCGGATCGTCCGGTCGTCCGGTCGTCCGGTCAGATCGTCGACGCGTCGATGACGAAGCGGTAGCGGACGTCGCTGGCGAGCACCCGCTCGTACGCCTCGTTCACCTGGTCCGCGCGGATCAGCTCGATCTCTGCGCCCAGCCCGTGCTCGGCGCAGAAGTCGAGCATCTCCTGGGTCTCGGCGATACCGCCGATCATCGAGCCGGCCAGCGTCTTGCGGCCTCCGATGAGGGAGAAGAGGTTGAGCGAGACGGGCTCCTCGGGGGCGCCGACGTTGACCAGCGCGCCGTCGGTCTTCACCAGGCTCAGGTAGGCCCCGAAGTCGAGCGGCGCCGAGACCGTCGAGACGATCAGGTCGAAGGAGCCGGCGAGCGCGGTGAAGGTCTCCGGGTCGCTGGTGGCGTGGTAGTGGTCGGCGCCGAGCTTGAGGCCGTCCTCCTGCTTCTTCAGGGACTGGCTGAGCACGGTCACCTCCGCGCCCAGGGCGTGGGCGATCTTGACGCCCATGTGTCCCAGACCGCCGAGGCCGACGATCGCGACCTTCTTGCCGGGGCCCGCGTTCCAGTGCTTGAGCGGGGAGTACAGCGTGATGCCGGCGCAGAGCAGCGGGGCGGCCTCGTCGAGGGCGAGCCCCTCCGGGATCCGCAGGGTGAAGTGCTCGTCGACGACGATGTGGGTGGAGTAGCCGCCGTAGGTCGGCTCGCCGTTCTTGTCGAGGGCGTTGTACGTGCCGGTGCCGCCCTTGAGGCAGAACTGCTCCTGGCCGCGCAGGCAGGACTCGCACTCCCGGCAGGAGTCGACGAAGCAGCCGACGCCGACGCGGTCGCCGACCTGGTGCCGGGTGACCCCCGGGCCGACCTCGGTGACGATTCCGGCGATCTCGTGACCGGGCACCATCGGGAAGATGCCCTCGCCCCAGCCGTCACGGGCCTGGTGGATGTCGGAGTGGCAGATGCCGGCGTACTTGATCTCGATGAGGACGTCGTGCTCGCCGACCGCGCGGCGCGGCACGGTGGTGCGCTCCAGCGGTGCGTGGGCGGCGGGTGCGGCGTAGGCGGAAACGTTCGTGGTCATGGCGTCCAGCCTGCCCGAAGGCCGCCGGGTCACCCAGGCCCCTGTCCTGCCTATGTCCACCGTGCCTACCACTGGCAGGGACAGGAACATCCGTCCGTCCGGTCGTACGACCTGGGATAATCGGTCCGCATGGACCTCAGTGCCGAACTCAGCGAATTCCTGCGCTCGCGCCGGGCCCGGCTGAAGCCCGAGGACGTGGGCCTGCCCTCGTTCGGGCGTCATCGGCGGGTCCCCGGGCTGCGCCGCGAGGAGCTGGCGCAGCTGGCGGGGGTGTCCGTGGCCTACTACACCCGGCTCGAACAGGGCAACGGCCGCAACGTGTCACTGGAGGTGCTGGACTCGATCGCGCGGGCGCTGCGGCTGAGCGAAACGGAGCGGGCCCATCTGACGCACCTGGCGAAGCCGACCACGAAGAAGAAGCAGCGGGCGTCGATCACGCGGCCGCAGCAGGTGCGGCCGGGACTGCAGCACCTGATCGACGCGATGGACACGGTGCCCGCGTTCGTGCTGGGGCGGCGGGGCGACATCCTGGCGTGGAACCGGATGGCCCGGGCGCTGCTCGGGGACCTCGCGGCGATGGATCCGCAGGAGCGGAACATGGCGCGGATGGTTTTCCTCGACCCCAACACACGCGATCTCTACCTCGACTGGGAGTGCAAGGCGACCGAGGTGGTGAGCGTGCTCCGGCTGTACGCGGGCTGCTACCCGGACGACCAGCAGCTGCTCGCCCTGGTCGGCGAACTGTCGGTCAGGAGCGAGGAGTTCCGCTCGTTGTGGGCGGCACACACGGTGACCGACAAGGGGCACGGGACCAAGCGGCTGCGGCATCCGCTGGTGGGCGAGATGACGCTGGGCTACGAGACGATGAAGGTGTCCGGCGGGGATCCGGACCTGGTCCTCGTGACGTACCAGGCGGAGCCGGGCACGGCCTCGGCGGACGCGCTGCGGCTGCCCGCCCACTGGGGCGTGGAGGAAGTCGTACGGTGACGCACGACGGCGGCCCCCCTCGGACATCGAGGGGGGCCGCCGTCGTGTGCGGGTGGCGCGCCGTCAGGGGTGGCGCCGCGGTCCGGTCAGACGGCCGAGCCGGCCTTCCAGGCCGACCAGCTCAGGTTCCAGCCGTTGAGGCCGTTGTCGGGCGCGATCGTCTTGTCCTTGGAGTTCTTGACGATGACGACGTCGCCGACGAGGGAGTGGTCGTAGAGCCAGGCGGCCATCTGGTTCGGGTCGCCGGCGCCCTTGACGTCGTTCAGGCCCACGCAGCCGTGGCTGGTGTTGACGTTGCCGAAGACCGAGTCGGAGCCCCAGTAGTTGCCGTGGATGAACGTGCCCGAGGTGGACAGCCGCATGGCGTGCGGGACGTCCTTGATGTCGTACTCGCCCTTGCCGTCGTCGTCCGTGAAGCCGACGGTGGCGCCGTTCATCCGGGTCTCCTTGAACTTCTCGGAGATCACCATCTGACCGTTGTAGGTCGGGTTCTCCGGGGAGCCGGCGGAGATCGGGATCGTCTTGATCGTCTTGCCGTCCTGCTTCACCGTCATGGTCTTGGTGGCGACGTCGACGGTGGAGACCTGGTTGCGGCCGATCTTGAAGGTGACGGTCTTCTGCTGGACGCCGAAGACGCCGTCGGCGCCCTCGACGCCGTCGAGCTCCAGCTTCAGCGTGACGGTCGAGCCCTCGGTCCAGTACGTCTCGGGCCGGAAGTCCAGGCGCTGGGAGTTGAACCAGTGGCCGACGACCTCCTGGCCGCTGCTGGAGGTCACCTTGATGCCGCCCTGGACGGCCTGCTTCTTGGTGATCGCCTTGTTGAAGCTGATCGAGACCGGCATGCCCACGCCGACGGTCGAACCGTCCTCGGGGGTGAAGTTGCCGATGAAGCTGTTGGCCGCGGAGACGGTGGTGAAGGAGGAGTTCTCGTGCGCCTCCAGGCCGTCCGCGTCCTTGGCGGTCGCGGCGATCTTGTAGACCGTGGCGCGGTCGAGGCGCTCGGTGGGCGCCCAGCTGAGCTTGTCGGCCGAGATCTCGCCCTGGACGCTCTTGCCGTCCTGGGTGGTCATGGTCACCTCGGTCAGGGTGCCGTCGGTGACGGTGACCTTGGTGTCCTTGTTGATCGACGCGTTGGTGGCGCCGTTCTTGGGCGAGATGGCTATCTGGGCCTTGGACGTCTTCTGCGCCGCGGCCTCGTCGACCTGAGCCTGTGACTGTGGCGTCTTGGCGCCGGCGCCGTCCTTGTCGCCCCCACCGCACGCCGAGAGCACCAACACGCCACCGAGCACCGCGGCCGCGGCCGCCAGGCTCTTGCGGCGGCGCCTGCTGTCCGTCATCACACGCTTCTCCATCGTCGCCGGTTCCCCTGCCAACTTCTCAACTCAACAAGAACAACTCTGCCGGGTCCGCGGTTCCGGAACCGACCCCTATGTGGGCAACGCCACTGATCGACACGCACACGCGGAGCGTCCGGTTCCCGCTCCTGCCCCGCTCTGCGGCCGTCATTCCCCCCGTACGCCCCCGGGCACGGAAGAGCCCCGGGACGCGTCACCTGTGACGACGCGGGCCCCGGGGCTCGGGAGGCGGCCTGCCGCCCCCTCCTACTCCGGTTCCTCGTCGTCGGTGTCCGCCTCATCTTCCTCGTCGAGGTCCCACTCCTGTGCATCGGGGTCGAAGTCGACCTCCTCGCTGCTCCAGGACGCCTGGACGAGTTCGATCCCCGGCACCTCCTTGACCAGGTCGAAGGGCTCGACGAGGTAGGCCAGGGCCTCGGCGCTGTCCTCGTGGACCGCGGACCGGGCGTGGACCCGCTCGTCCTCGGGCAGGAACTCGTCGGCGTCGATCCGGCCGACCGCGGCGCGGGTCAGCTCCTCGGGGTCGTCGATCTCCAGGACGACTTCCACCCGGAGCCGCACAAAGCGTGATGTCTCGGAAGTGCTCATACGACGGAGCGTAGGCTCCGCGGGGGTCTCGGCTTTCCTGCGACCCGCTGTGTTCATTAGCATCGGCGCACACACCAATTCGCGGTTGCCGCAAGGGGGATCGAAATCTGTGTCCGTCGCACGCCGCCCGCTGCTGACCGCCACCGCTGCCGGAACGCTGCTGTGTGCCCTGTGGTTCGTGCCGTCCGCGAACGCCACCGATGAACAGCGGCCGAACGGCCCGCGGACGTCCCTGACCCAGGAGGGCGGGACGGACGCCGGGACCGGCGGGGACCGCCTGGCGGACACCGGCGCCGGCCTGGACACCACGCCGTACCTGATCGGTGCGACGGGCTTCCTCGGGGTCGGCGCGGGGTTCGTGACGCTGGCGATGAGACGCGGCGGCCGGGCCTCCTGACGCGACGGGGAGCGGCCCGCGGTCACCCCCCGCCGGACGACTCCCCCACCCTGCGGCGAAGGGCCGCCCCCGTGACGGGGGCGGCCCTTCGTGCCGTCCCGGGCGCGGAGGGCCCGGGACGCGCGGTCAGGCGAGCGGGCCGGTGACCGGCTCGACGGCGGCGACGAGCGCGCCCTCGCGGACGAAGGCGTCGGCGGCCTCCAGGTCGGGGGCCAGGAAGCGGTCCGGGCCCGGGCCCTGGACGCCGGCCTCGCGCAGCGCGGTGATGGCGGCCTGCGAGGCGGGGGCCGGGGTCAGGCCGCGGCGGAGCTCGATGCCGCGGGTGGCGGCGTACAGCTCGACGGCGATGATCCGGTTGAGGTTGCCGATCGCGGTGCGCAGCTTGCGGGCGGCGGACCAGCCCATCGAGACGTGGTCCTCCTGCATGGCGGAGGACGGGATCGAGTCGGCGGAGGCCGGGACGGCGAGCCGCTTCATCTCGCTGACCAGGGCGGCCTGGGTGTACTGGGCGATCATCAGGCCCGAGTCCACGCCGGCGTCGTCGGCGAGGAACGGCGGCAGCCCGTGGGAGCGGTTCTTGTCGAGGAGCCGGTCGGTGCGGCGCTCGGCGATGGAGCCGAGGTCGGCGGCGGCGATGGCCAGGAAGTCCAGGACGTAGGCGACGGGCGCGCCGTGGAAGTTGCCGTTGGAGGCGACCCGGCCGTCGGGGAGCACCACCGGGTTGTCGACGGCGGCGGCCAGCTCGCGCTCGGCGACCAGGCGGGCGTGGGCCATGGTGTCGCGGCCGGCGCCGGCGACCTGGGGGGCGCAGCGGACGGAGTAGGCGTCCTGGACGCGGGGGGCCTCCTCCTCCTGGAAGTGGCCGGTGAGCCCGGAGTCCTTGAGGACGGCGAGCATGTTGGCGGCGGAGGCGCCCTGGCCCGGGTGGGGGCGGATGGCGTGCAGCTCGGGTTCGAGGACCTTCTCGGTGCCGAGGAGGGCTTCGAGGGAGAGCGCCGCGGTGATGTCGGCGGACTTGTACAGGTTGTCGAGGTCGGCGAGGGCCATGACCAGCATGCCGAGCATGCCGTCGGTGCCGTTGAGGAGGGCGAGGCCCTCCTTCTCGCGCAGCTC
The DNA here is from genome assembly GCF_050917515.1 of Streptomyces sp. JL2001. Lineage (NCBI taxonomy): Bacteria > Bacillati > Actinomycetota > Actinomycetes > Kitasatosporales > Streptomycetaceae > Streptomyces > Streptomyces sp. JL2001. The sequence goes on from NZ_CP169421.1 coordinate 3,038,233, forward strand.
GACGGGCTCGATGCCGGCGGCGGCCAGCAGCTCGCCGGCGGGCCGGACGGTGCCGTCCGGGCCTTCCGCGTCGCCCTCGCCCATCAGCGCGAGCGCGCAGTGGGAGAGCGGGGCGAGGTCGCCGGAGCAGCCGAGGGAGCCGTACTCGTGGACCACCGGGGTGATGCCGGCGTTGAGGAGGTCGGCCATGGTCTGGGCGACCTCGGGGCGGACGCCGGTGTGCCCGGAGGCGAGGGTCTTGAGCCGCAGGAACATCAGCGCGCGGACGACCTCGCGCTCGACGCGGGGGCCCATGCCCGCCGCGTGCGAGCGGACGATGTTGCGCTGGAGCTGGGCGCGCAGCTCGGGGCTGATGTGCCGGGTGGCGAGCGCGCCGAATCCGGTCGAGACGCCGTAGACGGGCTCGGGCTTGGCGGCGAGGGCGTCTACGACGGCCCGCGCGGCGGCCAGGGCCTGCACGGCCTCGGGCGACAGCTCGACGCGGGCGCCGTGCCGGGCGACGTCGACGACGTCCTGCGCGGTGGTGCCGGACGTCCCCAGAACGACGGTGTGCATATCCATATTCAGCAGCCTACGGACTGAATCCCAACGTGTCACTAGGGGGCGGCCGGACGGGCCGGCAGGGCCACGCAGCGCCCCGGCGGCGGGCGCCCGCCGCCGGGGGTCCGCCGGCCCCTCACCGAGGCGGCGCGTCGCGGAAGCGCCGGCGGTCCCGGCCGCCGGGGGGCGCGTCCGCGAGCTGGATGACCGTGCCGTCCCGGCCCGCCACCACCGGTTTCGCCGACCTCGCCGCCTTGGCCTGGTACTGCGCCGCGTCCGCCAGGCGGAAGAGCCGGCGCGCCGACTTCAGCGGCCCGATCGGGTCGCCGGTGGACGCGACCCCGCAGGCCACGCCCTCGCCGAGCTCCAGCTCCCCGGCCCGTACGCAGAGCTCGTCGGCGACCGCCACCACCTCGTCGGCGGTCGGCCCGACCGAGAGCAGGCAGAACTCGTCCCCGCCGAGCCGCGCCGAGAGCGCTCCGGGGAGCATCGCGCCGCAGCGCGAGAGCACCGAGCCGAACCGTTCCAGCAGCCGGTCGCCGACGGCGTGACCGTGGGTGTCGTTCACCCGCTTCAGGCCGTTGAGGTCACAGACCACCAGGCTCACCACGGATCCGTCCACGCGGTAGCGCTCGATGGCCTCGTCGAGCCGGGTGTCGACCGCCCGCCGGTTGGCGAGGCCGGTCAGGGGATCCGTGAAGGCCAGCTTGCGCACCTCCTCCAGGCGCTCCGCCTGGGCGATGCCCGCCGCCACGACGGCCGCGAGGACGGCCGCGAAGTCCGCGTCGTCGCGACCGAAGACAGGTGCCCCGGTCGGCCGGGCCACGTAGAGCTCGCCCCAGGCGCGCCCGTGGAGCACGATCGGCGCGACCACGCAGCAGCCGCGGCCGCGCCGGCGGAGGCCGGCGACGCGGCCGGTGGAGACGGGGTCGTCCGCGGTCTCCACCCAGGCGTCCGGCTCGCCGCCGCCGGCCCAGCGCTCGTGCAGGAACTCCGTGATCTCGGGGAACTGGTGCACGGGGTAGGTCTCGGCGTCGGGGAACTCCTCCTCCCCGGGCGCCCGCTCCCCCGCGTTCACCAGCACCCTGAGGCGTCCGCGGTCACGCTCCCAGACCGACAGGGCGGCGAAGGCTCCGTCGAGAGCCCGGCAGGCGCCGAGCGCCGCCGCCCGCCAGAACTCGCGTGGTGTGTGGGCCGCCGCCATCGCCTGCGCCAGCGCCACCACGGCCCGAAGCCGCGCATCCTCTCCCATTCCTCCAGCTTAGGGAGGTTTGGTCCATTTTCACTGGTGAGGCATCACGGAAAGTGACATGACCGGACATATGGGCGAATTCCCAAGGCGCCCTCGGTGGCGCGCCCGGGCACCCTCGGACGGCGCCCCTACGGGGTCCCGGGCGCGGCCCGGTCACTCACCGGGCCACTCGGGCTTCCGCTTCTCGTTGAAGGCCGCGACACCCTCCGCCCGGTCCCCGGAGAAGGCCACCGCACGCCAGGCCGCGTCCTCGACCTCCAGGCCCGCCCGCAGGTCCAGGCCCTGGCCGAGACGCATGGCCCGCTTCGCTGCGCGCAGGCCGACGGGCGAGTTCGCCGCGATGCGCCCGGCGAGCTCCAGCGCGGCCGTCCGGGCGTCCTCCTCCAGGAGGTCGACCAGCCCGAGGGCGTGCGCCTCGGCGGCCTCGACCCGGCGGGCCGTGAAGACCAGCTCGGCCGCGCGGGCGGCGCCCACCCGGCGCGGCAGCAGCTGCGTGCCGCCACCGCCCGGGATCACGCCCACGGAGACCTCGGGCAGACCGACCACGGCCGTGGCGTCGGCCACGATCACGTCGCAGGCGAGCGCCAGCTCGAAACCGCCGCCGAGCGCGAAGCCGTGCACCGCGGCGATCGTCGGCATCGGCAGCTCCAGGACGCCGGTGTAGCCGGCGCGCGAGGTGGGGCGCTGGCGGAGCATGTCGGCGTCGGTGAAGGAGTTGCGCTCCTTGAGGTCGGCACCGACGCAGAACGCCCGGTCGTTGGACGAGGTCAGCACGGTCACCCGGACCGACGCGTCCTCCGCGAGCGCCGCGCAGGCGGCGGTGATGGAGCGGGCCATCTCCAGGGAGACCGCGTTCATCGCCTTGGGCCGGTCGAGGACGAACTCCGCGACGTGCCCCTGCCTGCGTACCGCCACGAACTCGCCAAAGCGCTGCTCGGCCTGCTCGGTCATGATCGCTCCCTCCCGGTTAACGAGTGTTCACCGGGGATCCTAGGCGGTGTCCCGCCGATCGCGCCGGGGCCCGGTCCGACCGGGCCGGATACCGCGCACGGCGGCCCGGACGGGAAGGGCTCAGGACGGCAGGCGGCCCCGCCGAGGGGCGTCGGCGCGCCGGCTCGGGGCGGTCGGCGCCGTGGCCGAGTACGGCCGTCGGCGCCGGCTCAGGACGGCCGGCGGCTGAGCTGCCAGGGCTCCACGACCCCGAGACCACGCACCGGCCGCTGCCACATCGGCTGCAGCGCGAAGCGGTAGGTGGGCGGTTCCTCGCCCTCCTTCTCGGCCCGGGCGGCCTCCTCGGCGGCCCCGGTCTCGGAGACCGGGGCGTCCCCGGTCCGGGTGAGCTCCTCGGCGAGCGCGCCGTCGACCAGCACGGCGTCCTTGGGCGCTATCGACGTGAGCCGGCTGGCCAGGTTCACGGTCGTGCCGAAGACGTCGCCCATCCGCGTCGTCACGGTGCCGAAGGCGATGCCGACGCGGAGGGAGGGCATGGTGTCGTCGTGGCCGAGCGTCTCGATCAGCCGCAGGGCGATCTCGGCGGCGGTGCCGGCGTCGTCGGCGCAGTACAGCACCTCGTCACCGAGCGTCTTGATCAGGCGTCCGCCGTGCGCGGCGACCAGGTCGGCGCAGGTGGTCTCGAAGGCCTCGACCAGCTCGCCGAGCTCCTCCTCCTCCAGGCGGCGGGTCAGCCGGGTGAAGCCGACGAGGTCGGCGAAGCCCACGGCGAGCCGGCGGTCGACCATCTCCTCGTCGTCCGCGGCCTGCACGACCCGGCCGGTGGCGGCGGCGAGCTGCCGGCGCCAGACGTAGATGAGGAACTCCTCCAGCTCCGGCAGGAGCAGCTCGACCAGGGGGTACGTGACCTCGGTCCGGGTCATGCCGGGCTCGGGCGGCTCGGTCAGGCCCTCCAGGAACGAGTCGATCTGCCATTCGGCCAGCCGGGCGGTGGTCTGCCCGGTGGACCGGGCGACTTGCACGGCCATCGGCTCGCTCAGCAGCCCGGCCTCGACGAGGCCGGCCAGCCGCCGCAGGGCGAGCACGTCGGCCTCGGTGAGGGCCTTGGCCTGTCCGATGTCGGCGAAGCCCATGGCCCGCCAGAATCGGGAGGCCAGCTCCATGGAGACGCCGGCCGTGCGGGCGGCCTGGAAGGGGGTGTAGCGCCGGTCGGCGCCGAGGATCAGCTGTTCGAGGCGGATCGCCAGGGGGTCGTCGCTCGGCTCGGCGGTGTGGTCGACGACATGGTGAGGAGTGGGGTACGTGGGTGGCTCGACCGTGCCGCCGTCGCCCGCGTCGTCGACGGTCACCGGCCGCCTCCTGCCCGTTCCCTGCCCACTGCCCTGCCGATCTGTCGCCTGGATCGCGCTCCACGATACGACAGGTGTGTGCTGGCTCACGCCCGAACCGTCCCCGGACGTCGCATCCTGGCGTCGGGGACACGTGTTCCACGGAAGCGGACACCCGTCCCCGACGTCCTGCCGGGAGGCTACGACTCCGCGCGGACGTGCACGATGTCGCCGGCGGAGACGGCTTCCGTTCCGCCGCCCTCCGTGGCCACCACCAGACGGCCGTCGCCGTCCAGCGTCACCGCCTCCCCTTCCAGCATCCGCTCTCCGGGCAGCTCCGCGCGAACGCGGCGGCCCAGGGTCGCGCAGCCCGCGGTGTACGCGGCCTGGAGTCCGGAGGCGACCGGGTCGCCGCCGGCCCGCACCCACTGGCCGTACCACTGCTCCAGGGACCGGAGGACGGCCCTCAGCAGCGGGTCACGGTCCGTGGAGACGGCGTCCGCCAGCAGCAGCGAGCCGGCGGCGGGTACCGGGAGTTCGGCCTCACTCAGGGTGACGTTGATGCCGAGGCCGACGACGATCCCGTCCTCGCCGGCCCGCTCGGCGAGGATCCCGCCGGCCTTGCGCTCCTCGCCTCCGACGGAAATCAGCAGGTCGTTCGGCCATTTGAGGGAGATGTCCACGCCGGCCGCCTTCGTGAGCCCGGTCGCCGCCGCCACGCCGGTGAGCAGCGGCAGCCAGCCCCAGCGGTGCACCGGCACCGCGGGCTTGAGCAGGACGGAGACGAAGATCCCGGACCGCGCGGGGGCGACCCAGCTGCGGTCGAGCCGGCCGCGCCCGGAGGACTGCTCCTCGGCGACGAGCACCGCGCCTTCGGGGAGGTCACCGGCGCGGGCCGCGAGGTCGGAGTTGGTGGAGCCGGTCGTGGGGACCACGTCGAGAGAGGTCCACAGACCGTCGGGGGTCACGAGCGCGCGGCGCAGGGCTGCGGCGTTGAGCGGGGGCCTGTCCAGGTCGGACCAGGGCCCTCCTGAGCCATGAGAGGACGTCATGCAAGTCAGCCTAGGTGTGGCAAACACCGCAGTGCCGAACCGTATCGGCGTCGATACGCTACGGGTCAGTAGGCAGGCAGTAGCCCATTGGTAGTCAACGAACCCCCCGTGACCAGGCAGGGAGCCGCATCCCGATGTCCGAGTCGGTACAGCCACAAGAAATCGACATTCACACGACCGCGGGCAAGATCGCGGATCTGCAGCGCCGTATTGACGAGGCGACCCATGCCGGTTCCGAGCGCGCCGTGGAGAAGCAGCACGCGAAGGGCAAGCTGACTGCGCGTGAGCGGATCGCCCTGCTGCTCGACGAGGGCTCCTTCGTCGAGCTCGACGAGCTGGCCCGGCACCGCTCGACCAACTTCGGCCTGGAGAAGAACCGTCCGTACGGCGACGGTGTCGTCACCGGCTACGGCACGGTCGACGGCCGCCCCGTCGCCGTCTTCTCGCAGGACTTCACGGTCTTCGGCGGCGCCCTCGGCGAGACCTTCGGCCAGAAGATCATCAAGGTGATGGACTTCGCGCTGAAGACCGGTTGTCCGGTCATCGGCATCAACGACTCCGGCGGCGCGCGCATCCAGGAGGGTGTCAACGCGCTGGGCATGTACGGCGAGATCTTCCGCCGCAACACCCACGCCTCGGGCGTCATCCCGCAGATCTCGCTGGTCGTCGGCCCGTGCGCGGGCGGCGCGGTCTACTCCCCCGCGATCACCGACTTCACGGTGATGGTGGACCAGACCTCGCACATGTTCATCACCGGTCCCGACGTCATCAAGACGGTGACCGGCGAGGACGTCGGCTTCGAGGAGCTGGGCGGCGCGCGGACGCACAACACCACGTCCGGGGTCGCCCACCACATGGCGGGCGACGAGAAGGACGCGATCGAGTACGTCAAGTCGCTGCTGTCGTACCTTCCTTCGAACAACCTGTCCGAGCCGCCCGCGTTCCCCGAGGTCGCCGACACCGAGGTGACGGACGAGGACCGCGAGCTGGACGTCCTGATCCCGGACTCAGCGAACCAGCCGTACGACATGCACACGGTCATCGAGCACGTCGTCGACGACGGCGAGTTCCTGGAGACCCAGGCGATGTTCGCCCCGAACATCCTCACCGGCTTCGGCCGGGTCGAGGGCTTCCCGGTCGGCGTCGTCGCCAACCAGCCGATGCAGTTCGCCGGCTGCCTGGACATCGACGCGAGCGAGAAGGCCGCGCGTTTCGTCCGCACCTGCGACGCCTTCAACATCCCGGTGCTGACCTTCGTCGACGTGCCCGGCTTCCTGCCGGGCGTCGACCAGGAGTACGGCGGCATCATCCGCCGCGGCGCCAAGCTGATCTACGCCTACGCCGAGGCGACCGTCCCGCTCATCACGGTCATCACGCGCAAGGCCTTCGGCGGCGCCTACGACGTCATGGGCTCCAAGCACCTGGGCGCCGACCTCAACCTGGCGTGGCCCACCGCGCAGATCGCGGTCATGGGCGCGCAGGGCGCGGTCAACATCCTGCACCGCAGGACCATCGCCGCCGCGGACGACCAGGACGCCGAGCGCGCCCGGCTCATCCAGGAGTACGAGGACACCCTGCTCAACCCGTACACGGCGGCCGAGCGCGGCTACATCGACGGCGTGGTCATGCCGTCGGACACCCGCCCGCAGATCGTGAAGGGCTTGCGTCAGCTGCGCTCGAAGCGGGAAAGCCTGCCTCCGAAGAAGCACGGCAACATCCCTCTCTAGGCCTGCAGGAGGGTCGCCATGATCAAGGTCGTACGAGGAAACCCGACCCCGGAGGAGCTGGCCGCCGCCCTGGCGGTGGTCCAGGCCCGGGCCGCGGCGACGGCGGCGGCGTCCGCCGCCGGCAGCGGCCCGGAGGTCCCCGAGGGCTGGTCCGACCCGTCGCGGATCGCCCGCGGGGTGCGCCACCGGCCCGGGCCGCGCTCCTGGGCGCGGTCCTACTGGCCCGCGTAGCGGACGAGAAGACGAACGAGCGGGAGGGAAGGCCGGACCCCATGTGCGGGGGGTCCGGCCTTCTCGTCGTCCCGGGTCACGCGCGGCGCAGGAAGAACCCGGCCAGGACCGCGCCGGTGAGCACGATCGCCGCGTTGACCAGGACCGCGAGGCCGATGCCGTCGAGAACCGTGGTCGAGGTGACGACGACGGCGCTCATGATCGGCGTGCCCATGGTGATGCCGATCTGCTGGGTCATGGTGGCCAGGCCGGTCGCCATGCCCTGCTCGGAGTCCGGCAGCCCCGAGGTGGCCGTGACCATGAAGCCGACGATGGCGAGCATGTTGCCGACCCCGCCGAGGAAGGTGGCGGTGAGCAGCAGCCAGAGCCCGCTCCGGTCGTCGCCGAGGGCGTAGAGGGCGACGGTCGCGGCGGCCTGGAGGAGTCCGCCGGCGACGAGGGCCGTACGGGCGCCGTGGCGGCCGATGAAGCGCGGCGCGAGGACTCCGCCGACGATGGTTCCCGCGCCCAGGACGCCGAAGGAGAGCCCGGCGGCGAGCGGCGAGAAGCCGAGGACGTCCTGGAGGTAGAGCGTCATCAGGAAGACCAGCGAGGTCTCGGTGACGAAGGCGACGAGCCCGGCGAGGTTGCCCCAGACGACCGTGCGGCGCCCCAGGATGCGCAGGGGCACGAGCGGGGAGGCGGCGCGCTTCTCGACGGCCCGGAAGGCGGTCAGCAGCACGGCGCCGGCACCGAGGGCGGTCAGGGCGACGGGGTCGGTCCAGCCGCGCTCGCCGGCCGCGGTGAGGCCGGAGACGAGGGCGAGCAGGCCGCCGGTGACGGTGATCGCGCCGGGGACGTCGAGCCGCGGCCGGACCTGGGGACGGCTCTCCCGGAGGACGGCGGGGGCGACGAGGAGGACGGCGAGCGCGACCGGCACGTTGATGAAGAAGGCCCAGCGCCAGGAGAGCAGATCGGTCAGGACGCCGCCGAGGACGGCGCCGGTGGTGAACCCGGCCGACATCAGGGCGCCGTTGAGCCCCAGCGCCTTGTCGCGCAGCGGGCCCTCGGGGAAGGACGAGGTGAGCAGGGACAGGCCGGCCGGGGTGACCGCGGCGGTGGCCAGGCCCTGGGCGACCCGGGCGGCCATGAGCATCTCGGGGCCGGTGGCCAGGCCGCCCACCAGGGAGGAGAGGCCGAGGACGCTCATGCCGCCGAGGAAGAGCCGGCGGCGGCCGACGATGTCGGCGACGCGCCCGAACAGCAGGGTGAATCCGGCGGCCGCGAGGGCGAAGGCGGTGGCGATCCACTGCAGGTGGGCGAGGGAGAAGCCGAGTCCTTCGCCGATGACGGGCAAGGCGACGTTCAGGATCGAGAAGTCGACGGCCAGCATGAACTGGGCGACGAGCAGGACGAGGAGGACGAGCCGCATCCGCCCGTCCATGCGGGTGGACGCGGGTGCGGCGCTGACATCGAGGGCAACCATCGGCGGGACCCCTTAATGGGATTCTGGTTCCGTTAGGATGTCCAGGACCGTAGCAGACTGGAGAGCATTAATGGAACAGGAGACCCGTTTGAGCGAGAGCCGACCGGCCGTGCCCGGCACCGTGCGCCCCGGCGGCCGCACCGCGAAGGTGCGGCAGGCCGTACTCGAAGCCACCGAGGACGCCCTGGCCGCCGCGGGCTTCCACGCGCTGAACATGGACCACATCGCCGCCAGCGCCGGCGTCGGCAAGACCACCGTCTACCGGCGCTGGGGCTCGCCCGTCGGGCTCGTCACGGACCTGCTGCGCGACATGGCGGACCGCTCCCTGCCCGCCTCGGACACCGGCAGCCTGGCCGGGGACCTGCGGGCCAACGCCACGCTCGTGCTCAGGACGCTCACCGACAGCCGGATGGGCGCGGTCTTCCGCGCCGTCATCGCGGCGGCCGCCTGCGACGAGGAGTGCGCCGCGGCACTGAACGGCTTCTACCGGGCCCGCCTGGAGGAATGGGCCCCGGTCGCCGGCCGGGGCGCCGCGCGCGGCGAGATCTCCCCGGACACGGACGGCACGGAGCTGCTGCGCGCGGTCTCGGCCCCGCTCTACTACCGCTTCATGATCACGCGCGAGCCGCTGGGCCCGGCGGACGCGGAACGGGCGGTGGCGGCCGCCCTGGCGGCGGCGGAGGCCGGGGCGTTCGCCGCGCACTGACCGGCGGCGGGGGACGGGGCGGCCGGCCGGGCAGCGGCGAACCGGCGGCCCGCGGGCGCGGAAATGGTCCGTCGGCACCGGCGCGCCTGAGTACGGGTACTCAGGCGCGCCCGCCCTCGCGCGCGCAGGATCGACCTCATGCTGTGGTCCGACCCGGAGAACGAGCCGCCGAAGGAGATGCGGGACATGCAGGCGATGCTCCGGCGCGCCTCCATCCTGCTGGCGCTGGCGATGCTGGTCGCCATGCTCGCGGCCGGCCTGCACTGACACGCGCGCCGCGTCCCGGCCCGCCCGGACACGCGCCGCGCCCCCGCCCGCACGGACACGCGCCGCGTCCCGGCCCGGCCGGACACGCCCCGCACCGGGGGCCCGTACTGGCTACGCTGCCCCCATGACTGCTGATCGCCGCCGTGTCGTGCTCGCCTCCGCCTCCCCCGCCCGTCTCGGACTGCTGCGGCAGGCCGGACTCGCCCCCGAGGTCATCGTGAGCGGCGTCGACGAGGACAAGGTGCACGCCCCCACCCCGGCCGAACTCGCACTCTCGCTCGCCGAGGCCAAGGCCGCCCACGTGGCCGCCCGCCCGGAGGCCTTCGGCGCCCTCGTCATCGGCTGCGACTCGGTCCTCGAACTGGACAAGCAGGCCCTCGGCAAGCCCGCGGACGCCGAGGAGGCGACGGCCCGCTGGCACGCGATGCGCGGCCGGGTGGGCATCCTGCAGACGGGGCACTGCGTCTACGACACCGCCGCCAAGCGCTACGAGTCGGCGACCGCCTCGACCGTCGTCCGCTTCGGCGATCCGACGGACGCCGAGATCGCGGCCTACGTGGCCAGCGGCGAGCCGCTGCACGTGGCGGGCGCGTTCACCCTCGACGGACGCTCGGCGCCGTTCATCCAGGGGATCGACGGGGACCCGGGCAACGTGATCGGCCTGTCCCTGCCCCTGCTGCGCACCCTGCTCGGGAAGCTGGGCGTCTCCATCACCGACCTCTGGGAGTGACGGGCGGTCCCCGCCGGAGGCCGGGCCCGGCCGGGACTCCGCCGCGCCCGGAGGGACCTACGCGGGCGTCGGCGACGCCCCGGGCTCCCGCTCCGGCGCCTCGGTGTCCTTCCCGTAGGCCACCAGGGTCAGCACGATCAGCCCGAGCACGAGCACCATGAACGCGAACGCGCCCCACCCGATCAGACCCACCGTCACGGCGCCGAGCACACCGTGCACGACCGCGCAGCCGACGAGCAGGATCCGGCCCGCCCGGCCGGGACGCCGGTCCCGTACGCCCGCGAGCAGGGCGACGAGCGCGCACAGGGCGAGCAGGACGCCCGAGACGATGCCGAGCGCCCACGTGCCGGTGACCATCGCGTCCGGGTCCATCCCGTCCAGGGACATGGACTGGACCTCCAGGAAGCGCGCCATGACCGCGTTGAGGGCGACGATGCCGGGTGCCTCCAGAAGGAGCACCGCCGCCGTCACGAGTGCTATCGGTCTCCGGGCCACCTGGGCCACCCCCTGTTGACGGCTGTTACCTGCAGTACGGACGACAGCGCGAAGGCTACTGACTGGTAAACCCGGGGACAAGGGTTCGTGCGGCGGAACGGAACGGCAAAGAATCACTAGGCCATTCGTAGGGACTCCACAAAGAAACCCGTTCGGCGACTGGCTCCAGGAACAGAGACCTGCGCCACACCTCGGAGCTACTGTGCCGTAAAGGAACCCTGCGTACCGTGGTACGACAAGGGATTTCACGACCCGAGCAGGCCTCGTATCACGCTCCGTGTGGGCAAGCTCACCACTGGGGACGGGTCGAAAGGCCGTGTCGGCAGTCCCTAAACTCAGCTTGTTTCAAGGAGGGAGCCATCGTGCGCAAGGTGCTCATCGCCAACCGTGGCGAAATCGCTGTCCGCGTAGCCCGGGCCTGCCGGGACGCCGGGATCGCCAGCGTAGCCGTCTACGCCGACCCGGACCGGGACGCTCTGCACGTCCGCGCGGCCGACGAGGCGTTCGCTCTGGGCGGTGACACCCCGGCCGCCAGCTATCTGGACATGGCCAAGGTGCTGCAGGCGGCGAAGGACTCGGGGGCGGACGCGATCCACCCCGGTTACGGCTTCCTGTCCGAGAACGCCGAATTCGCCCAGGCCGTTCTCGACGCCGGTCTGACCTGGATCGGCCCGCCGCCGCAGGCCATCCGCGACCTCGGCGACAAGGTGGCGGCCCGTCACATCGCCCAGCGCGCGGGCGCCCCGCTCGTCGCGGGCACGCCCGACCCGGTCTCCGGCGCCGACGAGGTCGTCGAGTTCGCCAAGGAGAACGGCCTGCCGATCGCCATCAAGGCGGCGTTCGGCGGCGGCGGTCGCGGCCTCAAGGTCGCCCGCACGCTCGAAGAGGTCCCCGAGCTCTACGACTCCGCCGTCCGCGAGGCGGTCGCCGCCTTCGGTCGCGGCGAGTGCTTCGTCGAGCGCTACCTCGACAAGCCGCGCCACGTCGAGACCCAGTGCCTCGCCGACTCGCACGGCAACGTCGTCGTCGTCTCCACCCGTGACTGCTCGCTGCAGCGCCGCCACCAGAAGCTCGTCGAGGAGGCGCCCGCGCCGTTCCTGACCGAGGAGCAGAACGCGGAGCTGTACGCCGCCTCGAAGGCGATCCTGAAGGAGGCCGGCTACGTCGGCGCCGGCACGGTCGAGTTCCTGGTCGGCCTCGACGGCACGATCTCCTTCCTGGAGGTCAACACCCGTCTGCAGGTCGAGCACCCGGTCACCGAAGAGGTCACCGGCATCGACCTGGTCCGCGAGATGTTCCGGATCGCCGACGGCGAGGAGCTCGGCTACGACGACCCGGCCATAAGGGGTCACTCGTTCGAGTTCCGGATCAACGGCGAGGACCCGGGCCGCAACTTCCTGCCCGCCCCGGGCACCGTCACCACCTTCGCCGCGCCGTCCGGCCCCGGTGTCCGTCTGGACGCGGGCGTCGAGTCCGGTTCGGTCATCGGCCCGGCCTGGGACTCGCTCCTGGCCAAGCTGATCGTCACCGGCGCCACCCGCGAGCAGGCGCTGCAGCGCGCCGCCCGCGCGCTGGCGGAGTTCCAGGTGGAGGGCATGGCCACGGCCATCCCGTTCCACCGCGCCGTGGTCGTCGACCCGGACTTCACCGCGGACCCGTTCCGGGTCCACACCCGGTGGATCGAGACCGAGTTCGTCAACGAGATCAAGCCGTTCGCGCCGGCCGGTGCCGACGCGGACGAGGACGAGGCCGGTCGCGAGACCATCGTCGTCGAGGTCGGCGGCAAGCGTCTCGAGGTCTCCCTGCCGTCCTCGCTCGGCATGACGCTGGCCCGTACGGGTCTGGCCGCGGGCGCCAAGCCGAAGCGCCGTGCCGCGAAGAGGTCCGGCCCGACGGCCTCCGGTGACACCCTCGCCTCCCCGATGCAGGGCACCATCGTGAAGGTGGCCGTCGAGGAGGGCCAGGAGGTCAAGGAGGGCGACCTCATCGTGGTCCTGGAGGCCATGAAGATGGAGCAGCCGCTCAACGCGCACCGCGCGGGCACCGTGAAGGGCCTGTCCGCCGAGGTCGGCGCGTCGATCACCTCCGGCGCCGCGATCTGCGAGATCAAGGACTGATCCGCACCCGGATCCGGTCCGAAGGGCCCGCAGGCGCATCCGCCTGCGGGCCCTTCGCCGATCCGCCCCGGCCGGCACCCGGCCCGGCCGTCCCGCCCGATCCACGCGCCGACCCGAGGAGTCCCATGCGTGCCGACGCGCGCCGCAACCACGAGCGCCTGCTCGCCGAGGCCCGCGCCGCCTTCGCGGAGCACGGCACCGACGCCTCCCTGGAGGACGTCGCCCGACGCGCGGGCGTCGGGATCGGCACGCTCTACCGGCACTTCCCGAACCGGGACGCGTTGATGAGTGCGGTGTTCCAGGAGGCCCTGGCGGCCCTCCTGCAGCGCTCGCACGACCTGGCGGAGGCCGAGGACCCGTGCCGGGCGCTCGTGGAGTGGCTGCGGGCCCTGATCACCCACGCGGGTGAGTACCGGGGGCTCGCGCGTGCCCTGATGTCGGCTTCGTACGACGGGAGCTCGGCGCTCTCCCGGTGCAGCGTGCCGTTGCGCGCGGCCGGCGAGCGGCTGCTCGCCCGGGCCCGGGCGGCGGGCACGGTCCAGGACGACGTGTCGATCGGCGATCTGATGCAGCTCACCAACGCGATCGCGCTGGCGGCCGAACAGACCCCGGAGGACCCGGACCTGGCGGACCGTCTGCTCATGCTGACCCTGCGAGGGCTCAGCAGGTGAGGCGGCGGCCGGACCCGCCTCAGCGCCGGCGCATGTCCGCGACCCGTGCCGTGCGCTCCGGTACGAGCGCCTCGGCGGCCAACGCGGCCGTCGGACCGCGGAACTGACCGCCCGGATGCCTGGCGCGCTGCCCCGGGAGCGGGACGTCACGACGGGGCCGGCCGCCCGGGGGGACCGTGTCACCCGCGGGTCCCGTCCCCGTACCGGCCACCGCGATCTGGACGCCCTGGTCGGCCAGGGCCTGCAGTTCGGTGGCGGCCCGGTCGTCGTGCGCCGGGGGTTCGTCGGTCACCAGTCGCGTGATCACGTCCGTCGGCACCGTCTGGAACATGGTGTCGGTGCCGAGCTTGGTGTGGTCGGCCAGCACCACGACCTCCGCCGCCGCCTGCACCAGCGCCCGGTCCACGCTCGCGGAGAGCATGTTGGAGGTGGACAGGCCGCGCTCGGCGGTCAGGCCGCTGCCGGAGAGGAAGGCACGGGAGACCCGCAGGCCCTGCAGGGACTGTTCGGCCCCGCTGCCCACGAGCGCGTAGTTCGAGCCACGCAGCGTGCCGCCGGTCATGACGACCTCGACGCGGTTGGCATGGGCGAGCGCCTGGGCGACGAGCAGCGAGTTGGTGACGACGGTCAGGCCCGGCACACGGGCGAGCCGTCGGGCCAGCTCCTGAGTGGTCGTCCCCGCGCCGACGACGATGGCCTCGCCCTCTTCGACGAGGCTCGCGGCGACGTCGGCGATGGCCGTCTTCTCGGCCGTGGCCAGATGGGATTTCTGCGGGAAGCCGGATTCCCGGGTGAAACCGCCCGGCAATACGGCACCGCCGTGCCGGCGGTCGAGGAGTCCTTCTGCCTCCAGCGCCCGCACGTCCCGCCGTACGGTCACTTCTGAGGTCTGGACGACGCGGGCGAGCTCACGGAGCGACACGGCCCCGTTGGCGCGCACCATTTCGAGGATCAACTGACGACGTTCTGCAGCGAACACGAAACTGACAGTAACCTGACCGGCCGATACTTTTCAGCACTATGCGCCGAATTGCAGAAGATGCACACAGACGGGGCCTCCAGGTGGTATGGGAGGCCCCGTCGTCGATCGTCGCGCGCGGCGACTTGCCCGGGGGTGCCGGGGGTTGTCCGGATCGGTGCAGGCCGGGGGGCCGTACTAGCCCTCGCCGCCCGCCTTTCGGGTGTGCAACTGCCGTGCCACTTCCGCGATCGAGCCCGACAGGGAGGGGTACACGGTGAAAGCCTTTGCGATCTGTTCCACCGTCAGATTGTTGTCGACCGCGATCGAGATGGGATGGATCAGCTCGCTCGCGCGGGGGGCGACGACACAGCCGCCCACCACGATGCCCGTACCCGGCCGGCAGAAGATCTTGACGAAGCCGTCCCGGATGCCCTGCATCTTCGCGCGCGGGTTGCGCAGCAGCGGCAGCTTGACGACCCGGGCGTCGATCTTGCCCGCGTCCACGTCGGCCTGGGTGTAACCGACGGTGGCGATCTCGGGGTCGGTGAAGACGTTCGAGGAGACCGTCTTCAGGTTCAGCGGGGCCACCGCGTCGCCGAGGAAGTGGTACATCGCGATCCGGCCCTGCATGGCGGCGACCGAGGCGAGCGCGAAGACTCCGGTGACGTCGCCGGCCGCGTAGACGCCGGGGGCGGAGGTGCGCGAGACCTTGTCGGTCCAGATGTGACCCGAGTCCTTGAGCCGGACGCCGGCCTCCTCCAGACCCATTCCGGCCGAGTTGGGGATCGCGCCGACGGCCATCAGGCAGTGGGTGCCGGAGATGACCCGGCCGTCGGCCAGCGTGACCTCGACCCGGTCGCCGACCCGCTTGGCGGACTCGGCGCGCGAGCGGGCCATGACGTTCATGCCGCGGCGGCGGAAGACGTCCTCGAGGACGGCCGCGGCGTCCGGGTCCTCGCCGGGCAGCACGCGGTCGCGGGAGGAGACGAGGGTGACCCGGGACCCGAGGGCCTGGTAGGCACCGGCGAACTCGGCGCCCGTCACACCGGAACCGACCACGATGAGCTCCTCGGGGAGCTCCTTGAGGTCGTAGACCTGCGTCCAGTTCAGGATCCGCTCGCCGTCGGGCTGCGCGTCGGGCAGCTCGCGCGGGTGGCCGCCGGTCGCGATCAGCACGGCGTCGGCGGTCAGCGACTCCTCGGTGCCGTCGGCGGCGGTCACGATCACCTGTCGCGAGCCGTCCACGGCCTGCCGGCCGGAGAGCCGGCCGCGGCCGCGCAGGACCCGGGCGCCGGCCCGGGTGACGGAGGCGGTGATGTCGTGCGACTGGGCGAGCGCGAGGCGCTTCACCCGTCGGTTGACCTTCCCGAGGTCGACGCCGACGACGCGGGCGGCCTGGTCGATGTGCGGGGTGTCGTCGGCGACGATGATGCCCAGCTCCTCGTACGAGGAGTCGAAGGTGGTCATCACCTCGGCCGTCGCGATGAGGGTCTTGGAGGGGACACAGTCGGTCAGGACGGACGCGCCGCCGAGGCCGTCGCAGTCGACGACGGTCACCTCCGCGCCGAGTTGGGCGCCCACCAGGGCCGCCTCGTATCCGCCGGGTCCGCCGCCGATGATCACGATCCGGGTCACGTGGGTTACGCCTCGCGCTCTCGTTCTGCCGGGGGGTCCCCCGCTGGGCTGCAGTGCGTACGCCATTGTCCCGCACGCTTCAAGTGCGTACCCCATTGTCCCGCACGCCGCGGGTGTCCTCGCGCCGGGGCCTCCATACGGCCCCACCACGGACTTCCGCGACCACCCCTCCCCCTCCCGTACCCTCGACCTCATGTCGCTCTACGCCGCGTACGCCGGCAACCTCGACGCGCGGCTCATGACCCGCCGCGCCCCGCACTCCCCGCTGCGCGGCACCGGCTGGCTCAACGGCTGGCGGCTGACCTTCGGCGGCGAGCAGATGGGCTGGGAGGGGGCGCTGGCCACGATCGTGGAGGCGCCGCGCTCCCAGGTCCTCGTGGCCCTCTACGACATCGCGCCGATGGACGAGGACTCGATGGACCGCTGGGAGGGCGTCGGACTCGACATCTACCGGCGGATGCGGGTGCGGGTGCACACCCTGGACGGCGAGGAGCCGGCCTGGGTCTACGTGCTCAACGCCTATGAGGGCGGACTGCCCTCGGCCCGCTACCTCGGCGAGATCGCGGACGCGGCGGAGTCGGCGGGCGCGCCGCACGACTACGTGATGGAGCTGCGCAAGCGCCCCTGCTAGGGAGTGGACCGGCCCCGGCGAGGCGCCCCGCCCGATTGCGCCCGTGACGGGCGTCACGCGCCGGCTCGTGGCGGTATCGGTGTGGCGGAAGGCATCGACCCGTCACCACCTCGACGTTCGTCGGAAACGACAAGACAACGATCGCATGTCCGTCAGCATCGTCATCTACGCGCGTAGGAATTCTCGGGCTACGCTTCTGCGCGTAGGAAATCCGTCCGGGGCTCCCCCCTCGGACCCCCCTCCCCGAGGCGAGAGAGTCAGTGAACGCAACTGCCACCCCGTACGAGGCCGCCGAGGCCGCTGCCACGCGCCTTCGCGAGCTGACCGGCACCGAGACCCACGACGTCGCACTGGTGATGGGCTCCGGCTGGGCCCCCGCCGTCGACGCGCTCGGCGCCCCGGAGGCCGAGTTCCCGGTCACCGAGCTCCCCGGCTTCCCGCCGCCGGCCGTCGAGGGACACGGCGGCAAGGTCCGCTCGTACAAGATCGGTGAGAAGCGGGTCCTGGTCTTCCTGGGCCGTACGCACTTCTACGAGGGCCGGGGCGTCGCCTCCGTCGCCCACGGTGTGCGCACCGCCGTCGCCGCCGGCTGCAAGACCGTCGTGCTGACCAACGGCTGCGGCGGCCTGCGCGAGGGCATGCGCCCCGGTCAGCCCGTGCTGATCAGCGACCACATCAACCTGACGGCCGCCTCCCCGATCGTCGGCGCCAATTTCGTGGACCTCACCGACCTCTACTCGCCGCGGCTGCGCACGCTGTGCAAGGAGATCGACGAGACCCTCGAAGAGGGCGTCTACGTGCAGTTCCCCGGGCCGCACTACGAGACCCCGGCCGAGATCAACATGGTCCGCGTCCTGGGCGGCGACCTGGTCGGCATGTCCACCGTCCTGGAGGCCATCGCGGCCCGCGAGGCCGGCGCCGAGGTCCTGGGCATCTCGCTCGTCACCAACCTGGCCGCGGGCCTGTCGGGCGAGCCGCTGAACCACGAGGAGGTCCTCCAGGCCGGCCGCGACTCCGCGGCCCGGATGGGCGAGCTGCTCACCCGGGTGCTCGACCGCATCTGATCACCGGCGCAGGCCGCCGCGCGGGACTCCTCCCCCGCCCCTTCCCGAACCGGCCCCGACGGCGCCCGAGACGCGGGGGCCGGGACGGAGCACCCGGTTACGGGAGGGGCCGGGGCGGGGAAGAGAAACTCCCGCCCCACCCGTCGCACCCGCCCGTACCCCGAAAGGCACCCACCGTGACGCAGGACGACCTCATCGCCCGGGCCCAGGCCTGGCTCGCCGAGGACCCCGACAGCGAGACCCGCGACGAGCTCGCCAGGCTCATCGAGTCCGGTGACCGCGCCGAGCTCGCCGACCGGTTCGCCGGCACCCTCCAGTTCGGCACCGCCGGCCTGCGCGGCGAACTGGGCGCGGGCCCGATGCGGATGAACCGCTCCGTGGTGATCCGCGCCGCGGCCGGCCTCGCCGCGTACCTCAAGGCGAAGGGCCAGGAGGGGGGCCTCGTCGTCGTCGGCTACGACGCCCGCTACAAGTCGGCCGACTTCGCCCGTGACACGGCCGCCGTCATGACCGGCGCCGGGCTGCGCGCGGCCGTGCTGCCGCGCCCGCTGCCGACGCCCGTGCTCGCGTTCGCCATAAGGCACCTGGGCGCCGTGGCCGGCGTCGAGGTGACCGCCAGCCACAACCCGCCGCGGGACAACGGCTACAAGGTCTACCTCGGCGACGGCTCGCAGATCGTGCCGCCGGCCGACGCGGAGATCGCCGCCGAGATCGCCGCCGTGCGCGCGCTCGCCGACGTGGCCCGCCCGGAGGAGGGCTGGGAGACTTTGGGCGACGAGGTCCTGGACGCCTACCTGGCCCGTACGGACGCCGTGCTGACCCCCGGCTCGCCCCGCACCGTGCGGACCGTCTACACGGCGATGCACGGCGTCGGCAAGGAGGTCCTGGCGGCCGCCTTCGCCCGGGCCGGGTTCCCGCCGCCGGCGCTCGTCGCCGAGCAGGCCGACCCGGACCCGGCGTTCCCCACGGTGGCGTTCCCGAACCCGGAGGAGCCGGGCGCCATGGACCTCGCCTTCGAGGCGGCCCGTGCCGTGGACCCCGACATCGTGATCGCCAACGACCCCGACGCCGACCGGTGCGCGGTGGCCGTCCCGGACGCCTCCGTCGAGGGCGGCTGGCGGATGCTGCGCGGTGACGAGGTGGGCGCGCTGCTCGCCGCGCACCTCGTGCACAAGGGTGCCCGGGGCGTGTTCGCCGAGTCGATCGTGTCGTCCTCGCTGCTCGGCCGGATCGCCGAGGCCGCGGGCGTCGGCCACGAGGAGACCTTGACGGGCTTCAAGTGGATCGCCCGGGTGGAGGGTCTGCGGTACGGCTACGAGGAGGCGCTCGGCTACTGCGTCGACCCCGAGGGCGTCCGCGACAAGGACGGGATCACGGCCGCGCTGCTGGTCGCCGAGCTGGCCTCGGTCCTCAAGGAGCAGGGCCGGACCCTGACGGGTCTGCTCGACGACCTGGCCGTGGCCCACGGACTGCACGCCACCGACCAGCTGTCGGTGCGGGTCGACGACCTGAGCGTCATCTCCGACGCGATGAGCGCGCTGCGCGAGCGCCCGCCGGCCTCGCTGGCGGGCCTGACCGTGACGACGGCGGAGGACCTGACGAAGGGCACGGAGTCGCTGCCCCCGACCGACGGTCTGCGCTACTACCTGGAGGGCGAGTTCCGCGCCCGGGTCATCGTCCGGCCCAGCGGCACGGAGCCGAAGCTCAAGTGCTACCTGGAGGTCGTGATCCCGGTGGCCGACGCCGGCGAGCTGACGACCGCCCGCGCGAAGGGCGCCGAGGTCCTCGCCGCGATCAAGCAGGACCTGGCGGCCGCGGCCGGGCTCTGAGCCCGGGACCCGCCCGAGGGGCCCGTACGGAGACGCCTCCGTACGGGCCCCTCGTGGCGTTCCCGTGCGGGTGAATTCGGTACGGCAACGGACCTAAGGCGCGTCGCGCGGCCACGGGGTCCGCGCCAGGGTGACCCCGGTATCCCACCGCGCATCCCTGGAGCCGCCGCCGTGCCCCCGGTCCTGACCGCCCGACCGACCGTCCCCGCCTCGCGGCGGCCCCTCCCGTCGCGCGCGCCCCGGGTTCCCCCGCAGGTGCGCGGCACCCTGCGGCACGCGGCCCCGGCGCTGCTCGGCTACGTCGCCGTGCGGCTGGTGGGCCTGATCGTGCTGGCACGCTGGTCGCACCTCCAGGGGCACGGCGTCTGGCCCGTGCTCGCCTCCTCCTGGGACTCCCACTGGTACCTCGGGATCGCCGACCACGGCTACACGCACGAGTCCGGCGACCCCGCGGGCACTCCGCCGCGCAGCCTGGCCTTCTTCCCGCTCTACCCGTTCCTGGTGAAGGCCGTCGCGGCCGTCACCCCCGGTTCGCGCGCCTCCGTCGGCCTGGTGATCGCCGTGGTCTGCTCGCTGGCCGCCGCCTGGGGCGTGTTCGCGGTCGGCGACCGGCTGCACGGGCGCCGGGCGGGCGTGGTCCTGGCGGTGCTGTGGGGCGCGCTGCCAGTGGGCGTCGTCCAGTGGATGGGGTACACGGAGTCGCTGTTCACCGCGCTGGCGGCGTGGGCGCTGTACGCGGTCCTGGACGGGCGCTGGGCGTGGGCCGCGGGTCTGTGCGTGGCGGCGGGGCTGACCCGGCCGACCGGTGTGGCGGTCGCGGCGGCGGTGGTCGCCGCCGCCCTGCCGGCCGCGCGCCGGGGCGACCGCGGGGCCCTGGCGGCGGCCGCCGCCGCGCCGCTGGGCTGGCTCGGCTACGTGGGCTGGGTGGCGTGGCGGGAGGGCCGCGCGGACGGCTATTTCGCCGTCCAGCGGGTGTGGGGCAACGAGTGGGACGGCGGCGCGGTGACCCGCCGGGAGCTGCGCGACCACCTGGTCTACAACAAGGACCCGCAGTTCTTCCTGGCGGTCGTGTCGGTGGTGCTCCTCGTCTCGGCCGGCCTGTACCTGCTGTGCCTGGCCGACCGCCAGCCGGCCGCGCTGCTGGTGTTCACGGGCGTCCTGCTGCTGGTGGTGCTCGGCAGCGGCGGCGTCTACTTCCCGCGCGCCCGGTTCCTGGTCCCGGCGTTCCCGCTGCTGCTCCCGATCGCCCTGGCGGTCTCCCGCGCCCGCCGCCCGGTGGCGGTCCTGACGCTGACCGCGGCGGCGCTGTCGTCGGCGTGGCTGGGCGGCCACATGCTGCTGGTGTGGCCGGGACCGCCGTGACGGGTGCGCGCGGTCCGGTGGCCGGGTCCGACGGCCGGGTCCGAGCGGCGCGTCCCGAGGGGCGGGAGGAACGGCGGAAACAACGGCGAAGGGGCCGGGCGACACCCGAGGGTGTCGCCCGGCCCCTTCGTCCGTACGGGAGGGGTCAGCCCGTCGCCAGCAGGATCACCAGCAGCACCAGGCCCGCCGCGGCCGGGGCGATGACCTCGTAGGCCCAGCGCACCCGGGGCTCGCCCTGGGCACCGGGGCGGCCGGCGCAGCGTTCGGCGAGTTCGCGGAGGTCGGCGATCGTCTGGTCGGCCGGGGCCACCCGCGACTGGGAGTCCCGTACGTCCGCGGTGACGGAGGTGCGGCGGTGCGGGTCGTCCTGCGAGGCGCGGGCCTGGCGGCGGGCCGCCGCCTTGCGCTGGCGCAGCGAGACCGGGATCGACCAGAGCTGGTACTTGGCGCCGGACTGGGTGAAGACCTCGCTGGAGTAGCCGGCGCGGACGTCGGCGACGGCCGCCCACGGCAGCGTGATGTTGCGGAAGGGGTTGCGGATCCGGAGCCGGTCCTCGTTCGCGTAGACCGCGGGCCGGATCGTGAAGGCCACGACCAGCGGCACCACGAGCAGCAGCCCCGCCAGCGCCACCCACGGCGTCCTGCCCTCGCCCCGCACCATCGCGTCGATGCAGAACCAGGCGGCGAGGCCGATCAGCAGGACACCGCCCGCGATCCCGAGGGGCGAACGGAAGACGCGGTCGGCGTAGGCCGGCTCGGCGGGCGGCTGGGGGGTCGTCATAGGGCCGATTCTGCCTCACGCGCGCGCGGGCGCCTCGGCGGTCGCTCCGGCCTCCGGGGACAGCTCGGACGAGCGGGTCGGAATCGACCGGGGCTGTACAGGTCGCTACGCGCGTAGATATGCTCGACTGGTGACCATGCCCACCACTGCATCCGCAGCACCCGCATTCGCCGACGTGACCACGTCCGAGAGTGCGCTGCGCCGCTTCCTCCACGGGCTGCCCGGCGTCGACGCCGTCGGCCTGGAGGCGCGCGCCGCGTCCCTCGGCACCCGCTCGATCAAGACCACGGCCAAGGCGTACGCCATCGACCTGGCCATCTCGATGATCGACCTGACGACGCTCGAAGGCGCGGACACCCCGGGCAAGGTCCGGGCGCTCGCCGCCAAGGCCGTCAACCCCGATCCGACCGACCGTACGACCCCGACGACCGCCGCGGTCTGCGTCTACCCCGACATGGTGGCGACCGCCAAGGCCGCCCTCGCGGGCTCCGGCGTCAAGGTCGCCTCCGTCGCCACCGCCTTCCCGGCCGGCCGCGCCGCGCTCCCCGTGAAGCTCGCGGACACGGCCGACGCCATCGCGGCGGGCGCCGACGAGATCGACATGGTGATCGACCGCGGGGCCTTCCTCGCCGGCCACTACCTGGAGGTCTTCGAGCAGATCTCCGCGGTCAAGGCGGCGTGCGGCGACCGTGCCCGCCTCAAGGTGATCTTCGAGACCGGCGAGCTGTCCACGTACGACAACATCCGCCGCGCCTCCTGGCTCGGCATGATGGCGGCCGCCGACTTCATCAAGACCTCGACCGGCAAGGTCGCGGTCAACGCCACCCCGGCCAACACGCTCCTCATGCTGGAGGCGGTCCGCGACTTCCGCGCGCAGACCGGCGTCCAGATCGGCGTGAAGCCGGCCGGCGGCATCCGCAACACCAAGGAAGCCATCAAGTTCCTGGTCCTGGTCAACGAGACCGTAGGCGAGGACTGGCTGGACAACCACTGGTTCCGCTTCGGTGCCTCCAGCCTGCTGAACGACCTGCTCATGCAGCGTCAGAAGCTGGCGACCGGCCGCTACTCCGGCCCCGATTACGTGACGGTGGACTGATCAACATGGCATCTGCATTCGAGTACGCGCCGGCTCCCGAGTCCCGGTCCGTCGTCGACATCGCCCCCTCCTACGGCCTGTTCATCGACGGCGAGTTCGTCGACGCGGCCGACGGCAAGGTCTTCAAGACCGTCTCCCCCTCCTCCGAGGAGGTCCTCGCCGAGGTCGCCCAGGCGGGCGCCGAGGACGTCGACCGCGCGGTGAAGGCGGCCCGCAAGGCCTTCGCGAAGTGGTCCGCGCTGCCGGGCTCCGAGCGCGCGAAGTACCTCTTCCGCATCGCCCGGATCATCCAGGAGCGCAGCCGCGAGCTGGCCGTCCTGGAGACCCTGGACAACGGCAAGCCGATCAAGGAGACCCGCGACGCGGACCTCCCGCTGGTCGCCGCGCACTTCTTCTACTACGCGGGCTGGGCCGACAAGCTCGACCACGCGGGCTACGGCGCGGACCCGCGCCCGCTGGGCGTGGCCGGTCAGGTCATCCCGTGGAACTTCCCCCTGCTCATGCTGGCGTGGAAGATCGCCCCGGCCCTCGCGACCGGCAACACGGTCGTCCTGAAGCCGGCCGAGACGACCCCGCTGTCCGCGCTGTTCTTCGCGGACATCTGCCGCCAGGCCGGCCTGCCCCGGGGTGTCGTCAACATCCTGCCCGGTTACGGGGAGACCGGCGCCGCGCTGGTCGAGCACCCGGACGTGAACAAGGTCGCCTTCACCGGCTCCACCGCCGTCGGCAAGGCCATCGCGCGCTCGATCGCCGGCACGGACAAGAAGGTGACCCTGGAGCTGGGCGGCAAGGGCGCCAACATCGTCTTCGACGACGCCCCGATCGACCAGGCCGTCGAGGGCATCGTCAACGGCATCTTCTTCAACCAGGGCCAGGTCTGCTGCGCCGGCTCCCGCCTGCTGGTGCAGGAGTCGGTCCAGGACGAGCTGCTCGACTCGCTCAAGCGCCGGCTGTCGACGCTGCGGCTGGGCGACCCGCTGGACAAGAACACCGACATCGGCGCCATCAACTCGGCCGAGCAGCTGTCCCGGATCACCGCCCTGGTGGAGCGGGGCGAGGCCGAGGGCGGCGAGCGCTGGTCCCCGGCCTGCGAGATCCCGTCCGCCGGCTACTGGTTCGCCCCGACGCTCTTCACGAACGTCACCCAGGCGCACACCATCGCCCGCGACGAGATCTTCGGCCCGGTCCTCTCCGTGCTGACGTTCCGCACGCCGGACGAGGCGGTCGCCAAGGCGAACAACAGCCAGTACGGCCTGTCGGCCGGCATCTGGACGGAGAAGGGCTCGCGCATCCTCGCGGTCGCGTCCAAGCTCCGGGCGGGCGTCGTCTGGGCCAACACGTTCAACAAGTTCGACCCGACCTCGCCCTTCGGCGGCTACAAGGAGTCGGGCTTCGGCCGCGAAGGCGGCCGTCACGGTCTGGAGGCCTACCTCGATGTCTGACGCGACCCGTCTGAGCGTCTTCAAGACCTACAAGCTGTACGTCGGGGGCAAGTTCCCCCGCTCCGAGAGCGGCCGGGTGTACGAGGTGACCGACTCCAAGGGCAAGTGGCTGGCCAACGCGCCGCTCTCCTCCCGCAAGGACGCCCGTGACGCGGTCGTCGCGGCCCGCAAGGCGTTCGGCGGCTGGTCGGGCGCGACGGCGTACAACCGCGGTCAGATCCTCTACCGCATCGCCGAGATGCTGGAGGGCCGGCGGGACCAGTTCGTCGCCGAGGTGGCGGACGCCGAGGGCCTGTCGAAGTCCAAGGCGGGCGCCGTCGTGGACGCGGCGATCGACCGCTGGGTCTGGTACGCGGGCTGGACGGACAAGATCGGCCAGATCGTGGGCGGGGCGAACCCGGTCGCGGGGCCGTACTTCAACCTGTCGACGCCCGAGCCCACCGGTGTGGTGACGGTCATCGCCCCGCAGGACTCGTCCTTCCTCGGTCTCGTCTCGGTGATCGCCCCGGTGATCGCGACCGGCAACACCGCGGTCGTGATCGCCAGCGAGAAGGCACCGCTGCCGGCGCTGTCCCTGGGCGAGGTGCTCGCCACCTCCGACCTGCCGGGCGGTGTGGTCAACATCCTGTCCGGCAGGGCCGCGGAGATGGGCCCGCACCTGGCGAGCCACCAGGACGTCAACGCGATCGACCTGACGGGCGCGGACGCCGGTCTCGCCCGGGATCTGGAGATCGCCGCGGCGGACAACCTCAAGCGCGTGCTGCGCCCGCGTCCGGTGGACTTCACCCGGGACCCGGGCACGGACCGCATGACGGCCTTCCTGGAGACGAAGACGGTCTGGCACCCGACGGGTTCGCTGGGCGCCGGCGGCTCGACGTACTGAGGCGCGTCGGGCGGGTGCTCCCCGCCCGGCGACGGAACCCCCACGAGCGACGGCCCCCGGGTGACCCCGGGGGCCGTCGCTCATTCCCTCCCGCGTTCCACGAGGCCCGCGAGATCCCGCTGGGGTCGTCGCCCGGCTCCGTCAGCCCGGCAGAAGACCCTGCGACAGCGGGCCGGCCACCGGAAGATCGGCCAGCGCCCCGCCCTTCGTGACGTGGTCCGTGACGAGGTTCGTGCCCACCGGCTTGAAGTCGGCGACCTGGGTGCCCAGGCCGTTGTCCAGGGGGTCGACTCCGGTGTTGGCCAGCGGGTCGAGCTGCAGCCGCGTCAGCGGGCCCACGCCGTGGCCGACGGCGTCGACCAGGCCCGACCCCGCCGCGGTGGCGTCCGTGCGGCTGAGCCCGTCCAGCGGCAGCTGCGGTGCAGCGGCCTGCGCCGCCGCCGCTCCCGCGCCGAGCACGGCGCCGGCCGCGGTGAGGGTCAGGCCGGCCTTCAGCAGCGCGCTGCGGCGGGGGGTCCGGGTATCTGCGTGACGCGCCATGAGGGTCCTTGTCGCTCGCACTTCGGGTGATCGGATGGGCACCGACAGTAGTGGAGGTGTGATGCTCGATACCAACGCCCTCCCTCGGGGGTCCCCTGCGCGGGGGAATGCTTCACACTGGTGTCCCGTGAGTTCCCAAGCGATCCCGACACGCGTCGTCCTGCTCGCGGGCCCCTCCGGCTCCGGCAAGTCGTCCCTCGCCGCCGTCACCGGCCTCCCGGTGCTGCGCCTCGACGACTTCTACAAGGAGGCCGACGACCCGACACTCCCGCTCGTCCCGGACAGTGCCGACATCGACTGGGACTCCCCCGGCTCCTGGGACGCGGACGCCGCCGTCGCGGCGATCGTCGAACTGTGCCGCACGGGCCGGACCGCCGTCCCGGTGTACGACCTCGCCACCAGCTCCCGCGTGGACCGCGAGACGCTGGACATCGAGCGCACCCCGCTCTTCGTGGCCGAGGGGATCTTCGCGGCGGAGATCGTGGCGCGCTGCCAGGAGCTGGACGTCCTGGCCGACGCGCTGTGCCTGCGGGGCCGCCCCTCGACGACCTTCCGCCGCAGGCTCCTGCGGGACCTCAGGGAGGGCCGCAAGTCGGTCCCCTTCCTGCTGCGCCGAGGCTGGCGCCTGATGCGTGCCGAGCGAGCCATCGTCGCCCGCCAGACCGCCCTCGGCGCCCACCCGTGCGCCAAGCAGGAGGCACTCGGCCGCCTCGCCTCCGCGGCGGCCGGCCGGCACCGCGCCCCCGCGGGCCTCTGACCGCGCCACGGCGGACGGTCGCGCACACGAGAAACGCGGGTCGGACAAGCCCCCCCGGCTTGTGCGACCCGCGCCTTTTCCCCGTACCCCCGTACGTTCCCCCGTGGTACTTCCCCCGTGTTCCCCCTGCCTTCAGGCCACCAGCTCGCCGAAGGACTCCTCCTCGTCACGGCCGAAGCTCAGGACCTCGTCCTCGCGCAGCCGGCGCAGGGAGCGCCAGATGCTCGACTTCACCGTGCCGACACTGATGTCCAGGATCTCCGCGATCTCCGGATCCGTACGGCCCTCGTAGTAGCGCAGCACCAGCATCGTGCGCTGGAGCTCGGGCAGACGGGCCAGCGCCTGCCACAGCACCGCGCGCAGCTCGGTGCCCCGCATGGCGTCCGTGTCGCCCGCCGTCTCCGGCAGTTCCTCGGTCGGGTACTCGTTGAGCTTCCGCCGGCGCCACGCGCTGATGTGCAGGTTGGTCATGGTGCGACGCAGATAGCCGCCCACGGCCGCCTTGTCGCTGATCCGGTCCCAGGCGCGGTACGTCGAGAACAGCGCGCTCTGGAGCAGGTCCTCCGCCTCGAAGCGGTCACCGGTCAGGTGGTAGGCGGTGGCGTACAGGGAGGCACGACGCTCCTGCACGTAGGCGGTGAACGCCGCTTCGGCGTCCCCCGTCTCCGGCGTCGTCCGTCGCTCCCCCGAGACCTCCCCGTACGCCGCTCCCCCGTCAGCCACGGCCACCATGTACGGCGCCTTGTGCTGACGCCCGACGCTGCGAACGCACCCCCGCCCGTTCACCGCGCCGGACTTCTCCGTGCTCCGTACGACGTCGTGGAGACGCGTGACAACTGCGCTTGAAGTGGTGCTGTGCAGTGCGTTCATCTCGCGCCCCCCGTCGGTTGGAGTCTGCTTCGTTCGGTATGACGAGAAGCTTGCCCGGCCCACTTCATCGCGGTGTCCGCCGACTGTCACAGCCGTGTCACAGGGGGAGGTGTCACCGCACAGTCGAACTCCGACGGCCGCATGCGACAGAATGACGTCCGTGCCTTTCCTGTTGCTGATCGAGGACGACGACGCCATCCGCACGGCCCTCGAACTCTCCCTGTCACGCCAGGGCCACCGTGTGGCCACCGCGGCGACGGGCGAGGACGGCCTGAAGCTGCTGCGCGAGCAGCGCCCCGACCTGGTCGTGCTGGACGTGATGCTGCCCGGGATCGACGGTTTCGAGGTGTGCCGGCGCATCCGGCGCACCGACCAGCTGCCGATCATCCTGCTGACCGCGCGCAGCGACGACATCGACGTGGTCGTCGGCCTGGAGTCCGGGGCCGACGACTACGTCGTGAAGCCCGTGCAGGGCCGGGTGCTCGACGCCCGCATCCGGGCCGTACTGCGGCGCGGCGAGCGGGAGTCGACGGACTCGGCGACCTTCGGCTCGCTCGTCATCGACCGTTCGGCGATGACGGTGACGAAGAACGGGGAGGACCTGCAGCTCACGCCGACCGAGCTGCGGCTCCTCCTGGAGCTGAGCCGGCGGCCCGGACAGGCCCTGTCGCGCCAGCAGTTGCTGCGCCTGGTGTGGGAGCACGACTACCTCGGCGACTCGCGCCTGGTCGACGCCTGCGTCCAGCGGCTGCGCGCCAAGGTGGAGGACGTGCCGTCCTCGCCGACCCTGATCCGTACCGTGCGCGGCGTCGGCTACCGGCTGGACGTCCCTGCGTGAGAAAGGGGATATTCGCGGGGCTGCGCTTCACCAGCCTGCGGTTGCGTCTGGTCGTCGTGTTCGCCCTGGTGGCGCTCACCGCCGCCGTGTCCGCCTCCGGCATCGCCTACTGGCTGAACCGCGAGGCGGTCCTGACCCGTACCCAGGACGGTGCGCTGAACGACTTCCGGCAGGAGATGCAGAACCGGGCGGCGACGCTGCCGCTGCATCCCACCCAGGACGACCTGCGGCGGACCGCCGAGCAGATGGCGGGCGGCAGCGCCGGGTACAGCGTGCTGCTGCTCGGCGAGCGGGAGGCGGGCAAGCCGATCGTCGGGGCCTCCGACCCGGACACCTTCACGCTGGCGGACGTGCCGCGCGAGCTCCAGGTGGCCGTGGAGACCAGGCGGCCGGTGACGGACGGCAACGCGCACCCGTACCACCTGTTCTGGCAGCGGACGCAGCGCGGGCAGACGCCGTTCCTGGTCGGCGGGACGAACATCGACGGCGGCGGTCCGACCGGCTACATGTTCAAGTCGCTGGACGCCGAGCGGCAGGACCTGAACTCGCTCGCCTGGTCGCTGGGCATCGCCACCGCGCTCGCGCTGATCGGCTCGGCTCTGCTCGCGCAGGCCGCCGCCACCACCGTCCTGCGGCCGGTGCACCGGCTCGGCGAGGCGGCCCGGCAGCTGGGCGAGGGCAAGCTCGACACCCGGCTGCGGGTCTCCGGCACCGACGAACTGGCCGATCTGTCACGGACGTTCAACAGCGCGGCCGAGTCCCTGCAGAAGAAGGTCGCGGACATGAGCTCCCGGGAGGAGTCCAGCCGGCGCTTCGTCGCCGACATGTCGCACGAGCTGCGGACCCCGCTGACCGCGCTGACGGCCGTCACCGAGGTGCTGGAGGACGAGCAGGACTCGCTCGACCCGATGATCGCGCCCGCGGTGGCGCTGGTGGTGAGCGAGACGCGCCGCCTGAACGACCTGGTGGAGAACCTGATGGAGGTGACCCGCTTCGACGCGGGCACCGCCCGGCTGGTCCTGGACGACGTCGACGTCGCCGACCAGGTCACCGCGTGCATCGACGCGCGGGCCTGGCTGGACGCGGTCGAGCTGGACGCCGAGCGCGGGACCGTGGCGCGCCTCGATCCGCGCCGGCTGGACGTGATCCTGGCGAACCTCATCGGCAACGCGCTCAAGCACGGCGGTTCGCCGGTGCGGGTGTCGATCCGCGACGAGGGGGACGAGCTGGTCATCGCCGTGCGGGACCACGGTCCCGGCATCCCCGAGGACGTCCTGCCGCACGTCTTCGACCGCTTCTACAAGGCGAGCGCGTCCCGGCCCCGGTCGGAGGGCTCCGGTCTGGGTCTGTCGATCGCCATGGAGAACGCGCTGATCCACGGCGGTTCGATCACGGCGGCGAACTCGCCGGACGGTGACGGCGCGGTGTTCGTGCTGCGGCTGCCGCACCAGAGCGAGCCGGGAGAGGGGTCGGAGAAGTGAGCCGGTTTCGCCGGACGGACCGCGCGGGCGGCCGGGAGCGCACGGGACGCACGCGTCGTGCCGGGCGTACGGGTGTGACGGCGGCGGCCCTCGTGGGGATCGCGTTCGCCTCGGGCTGCGGGATCAGGACGACCTCGGTGCCCGTCGACGCGGGGGCGGCCCCGACGCGGGTGGCGTGCAGCGTCGACGGCGAGGACGTGGCCGCGCAGGCCGCGGGGGTGCCGGTCCGGGTCTTCCTGGTCTGCGGTTCGCAGCTGGAGGCCGTGGAGCGCAGCGCGCCGCTGCCGGACGAGAAGACCGGCGGGGATCCGGTGCGCACCGCGTCGGCGCTGCTCGCCCAGTTGCAGGGCGAGACGTCGGAGAGCGAGCAGCAGGCCGGCTTCTCCACCGCCGTGAAGGGGCCGCTGGTGGTCACCGGCGGGCACCGGGGCGACCCGGTGGGCACCCTGCGGCTCAGCCGGCAGCCGGAGGACCTGACGACGACCGCGCTGTCGCAGATCGTCTGCACCTTCGCCGGGAGCTCGGCGGGAGCGGGCGGCGACACGGTCGTCCTCGGCGGTCCCGGTGCCTACCCACCGCGGCGCTACCACTGCACGGCGGAGTTGCGGGAGCGCCCCGACTCGGCGCCGCCGACGGTGTCCCCGTCGGCCGCCGCGGCGTCCCCGTCGGGCACCTGACGGGGACGTCCGGCGAAGCGGCGGAACCGATTCCCTCCGATGACGCGTCTTGGGGGGCGTGCAGCGTCAAGGTTCGGGCGGCAGCGCCGCCGTGGTCGTACGCGTGGCGGGGTTCGCCCTCCTCCTCGCGCATCTGCTGCTCGTCGCCTGGGTGGCGCTCCGCCCACTCGACGTGGCCTGGGTGACGGCGCCGAACCTGACACCCCTGGCCGGCATCAAGGCGGATCTGGCCCTGGGCCCGGCCGAGGCGGCCCGGCGGATCGGCGAGGGACTGCTGCTCCTGGCCCCGCTCGGGGTGCTCCTGCCGATGGCCGACGGGCGGCTCCACGTGTCGCCGTGGGCCTCGCTGGCCCGGACCGCGGCGGCGGGGGCGCTGGTGTCCCTGGCGGTCGAACTGCTGCAGACCGCCGTACCGGGACAGGTCGTCGACATCGACTCGCTGCTGCTGAACACCGCCGGGGTGGCGCTGGCCCATCTGTTCGTGGTGCCCGCCGGGCGGGCCCGGCTGCGCCGCCGGCGGGACGCGGGCGTCGGCCGCTCCTCCTCGGGGACCAGGCGGGGCAGGGGTTCCGCCCTGCTGCGGGACGAGCACTCTCAGGGACCTACCCCGACGATTCCCAGGGTCGGGATCGCCCCGTAGACCGACGCTTTGTCCCCCGGTGCGCGGCGAGCATGGAGTCATCGGGAGCCCGACGGAGCGGCTCCCGGAGACACCTTCCGAAGGAGCCCACCATGGCCGCACTTGCCCGCCCCCGTGACGGACGCATGATCGGCGGAGTGTGCGCAGCGCTGGCACGGCGCTTCGGCACCTCGGCCACCACCATGCGGGTCATCTTCCTCGTCTCGTGCCTGCTGCCCGGGCCGCAGTTCCTGCTGTACCTGGCGCTGTGGCTGCTGCTGCCGGCGGAGAAGCCGGTGAGCGCGGCCTGGTAGCCGGACCGTACGGCGGACGAGACGCGAGGGGGCGCCCACCCGGTGCGGGTG
Organism: Streptomyces sp. JL2001; assembly: GCF_050917515.1. Classification (NCBI taxonomy): domain Bacteria; kingdom Bacillati; phylum Actinomycetota; class Actinomycetes; order Kitasatosporales; family Streptomycetaceae; genus Streptomyces; species Streptomyces sp. JL2001. The sequence goes on from NZ_CP169421.1 coordinate 3,069,596, forward strand.
GGCGCCCCCTCGGGCATGCCGGGGGGCCGTGCTCAGCCGCCGAGCGGAAGGCCGTTCAGCGGCAGGCCACCGAGCAGGCCGCCGACCGGGGTGCTGGCGAGGGGGCCGGAGGCGGCGTCGAGGGGGAGGCTCTGGGTGGCCTGGCCGGCGGCGGCCGGGAGGGTCTTGACGCCCTGGTCGACGCTGGTGCCGACGGCGCCCTGGCCGGCGAGGACGGACTCGGCCGCACCGTCGGGGAGCTCGGTGAGGCCGTCGCCCAGCGGCACGGTCTGGGTGACCAGGCCGAGCGCGTCGGGGGCGGCGGGCAGGGCCGGGGCCGCGGAGGCCGTGCCGGCGGCGGCGGCGGCGAAAGCGGCACCGAGAGCGGCGACACCGAGCTTCTTGGCGGCAGTCTGCTTCATCAGAAAATCATCCTTGGGATCTCGGGAATCGAGCGGGGCGGGGACGCGGGGAATGCAGAGGGGCTCTGCAGACCGGCCGGCGAATGACACTTCCGCAAACACTGCAAAGCGGCCGGGGGTTACGCTCCCCGGCCGCCCCGTTTTCCGCGAAGATCCCTCGGATCAGCCCGCCCGGCGGGAGGAATCGCTGGTCGTGGCGGTCTGCTGGAACAGCCATTCGGACTTCAACTCGGCATATCCGGGCTTGATCACGTCGTTGATCATGGCCAGCCGTTCATCGAAAGGAATGAACGCCGACTTCATCGCATTGACGGTGAACCACGCCATGTCGTCGAGCGTGTAGTCGAACGTCTCGACCAGCAGCTCGAATTCGCGGCTCATGCTGGTCCCGCTCATCAGCCGGTTGTCGGTGTTGACGGTGGCCCGGAAGTGCAGCTTGCGCAGCAGGCCGATGGGGTGCTCGGCATAGGAGGCGGCGGCACCGGTCTGGAGGTTGGAGGTCGGGCACATCTCCAGCGGGATGCGCTTGTCCCGGACGTACGCGGCGAGCCGGCCCAGCTGCACCGACCCGTCGTCCGCCACCTCGATGTCGTCGATGATGCGGACACCGTGGCCGAGCCGGTCGGCGCCGCACCACTGGAGCGCCTGCCAGATCGACGGAAGCCCGAAGGCCTCGCCGGCGTGGATCGTGAAGTGGTTGTTCTCCCGCTTGAGGTACTCGAAGGCGTCGAGGTGGCGGGTGGGCGGGTAGCCGGCCTCGGCGCCCGCGATGTCGAAGCCGACGACTCCGGAGTCACGGTAGGAGTTGGCGAGTTCGGCGATCTCCAGCGCCCGGGCCGCGTGCCGCATCGCGGTCAGCAGGGCGCCGACGCGGATGCGGTGGCCGTTGGCCCTGGCCCGGCGCTCGCCCTCCCGGAAGCCCTCGTTGACGGCCTCGACGACCTCTTCGAGGGTGAGTCCGCCCTCCAGGTGCTGCTCGGGGGCGTAGCGCACCTCCGCGTAGACGACACCGTCCTCGGCGAGGTCGACCGCGCACTCGGCGGCGACGCGGACGAGCGCCTCGCGCGTCTGCATGACGGCGCACGTGTGCGCGAAGGTCTCCAGGTAGCGCTCCAGCGAGCCGGAGTCCGCGGCTTCGCGGAACCAGATGCCGAGCTTGTCGGGCTCGGTCTCGGGGAGTTGGTCGTAGCCCTGGGCGGCCGCGAGTTCGACGATCGTGCCGGGGCGCAGTCCGCCGTCGAGGTGGTCGTGCAGGAGCACCTTCGGGGCACGGCGGATCTGGTCCGCGGTGGGGGCGTTCGGGATCTGGCTCGTCATTTCGGCACTCTAGCGCCTACGCGCGTAGATCGCCCCCTCTCCCTCCACTTGTCGGCAGGGGACGTCGATACGTAACAGTGACCGCACGTACGGATGGCGTACACCTCGGCTTCTGAGACTGTTCCGTCATGGCGTACTACGCACTCGTGGGGACGGCCGGCATCCGGAGATCCCGGACACCCCGGCTCGGACGGCCCGTCGGAATCTCTCCTTCGGTCACGGCGGTGGGCGGGGTGGTGCTGCTGCTGCCGGACGGCGAGGCGGTGTCGGGGCGAGGCCCCTCGGCCCGCGCCCACGCGGCGGCGCTGTCCCTGGGACGGCGGCTGGCCAGGGCCGGGCACACGGAGGGACTGGTCGCCCACGTGGTGCACTACCGCGGGCGGGGCTGGAACGGTGCGGACGCCCAGCCGGCCGCGGACGCCTCCTGGGCGGTGACGGAGGCGGTACGGCGCTACGGCGACGTGCCGATCTGCCTGGTGGGCCACGGGATGGGCGCCCGCGCGGCCCTGCGGGCGGCGGAGGACCCGGCGGTCGACGCCGTCCTCGCCCTGGCCCCCTGGCTGCCGGAGGAGGACGTGGCGGCCGAGCCGGAGCCGGTGCGGCACCTGCTGGGGCGCCGGGTGCTGATCGTGCACGGCACCAACGACGCCCGGACGGATCCGGAGCTGTCGTACCGCCTGGCGGAGCGGGCCAAGAAGTCCAACCGCGACGTCTGCCGCTTCGAGGTCCACTCGGACGGCCACGCGCTGCGCCAGTACCGCGACGAAGTCCACGCGCTGGCCGCCGACTTCGTCCTCGGCTCGCTCTTCGCCCGCCCCTACGCCCGCCCCGTCGCCGACGCCCTGGCGGCCCCTCCGCCGCTCGGGCTGCGGATGCCCCTGGCGGCGGGCTTCGGCAGCGCGCCGGGCCGCTGACGGGGCCGCGCCGGGCCGACCGGACCGGGACGCCCGGGCGGCCGGCGGGGCGGCCCCGGGCCCCGTACGGGGAGTCCGGCGGGTCAGTCCGGCAGCAGGCTGCCCCGCTTGCTCAGCAGGAACTTCTTGAAGGCCGCCACCGGCGCCGTGTCCGGGTGGCCGTCCAGCCAGGCGACGCCGATCTCGCGGACGGCGCGCGGGGCCGTGACGCCGAGTTCCACGACGCCCGGGCGCGGGACGGCCGGCGGGGGCAGCAGGGCGACCCCGAGACCGGCCGCCACCAGGCCGCGCAGGGTCTCGGCCTCCTCGCCCTCGAAGGCGACGCGCGGGGTGAAGCCGGCCTCGGCGCACAGGTCGTCGGTGATGCGGCGCAGACCGTAGCCGGGCTCCAGGGTCACGAAGGTCTCCTCGGCCGCCTCCGCCAGCCGGACGCGCTTGCGCCCGGCGAGCCGGTGGTCGTCCGGGACGACCAGGCGCAGCCGCTGCTCGTCGATGCGGCGGGCCACCAGGTCGGGGGCGTCGGGGACCGGCGAGGTCAGGCAGAGGTCGAGGTCACCGGCCCGCAGTCGCTCGATCATCGCCTCGCCGTAGTTCTGCACGAGGGTGAACCTGACCCGCGGGTGGTCGACCCGGAAGGCGCGGATGAGCCCGGGGACGGTCTCCGAGCCCATGGTGTGCAGGAAGCCGAAGGCGACCCGCCCGGCCGCCGGGTCCGCGTCGGCCCGGACGGAGTCGGCGGCCCGCTCCACCTCCGCGAGCGCCCGCTCCGCCGAACGCAGGAAGGTCCGTCCGGCGGGGGTGAGCGAGACGGTGCGCCCCCGGCGGGCGAAGAGGGAGACGCCCAGGTCCTGTTCGAGCCGGACCATCGCCCGGGAGAGCGTCGACTGCGGCACCCCCATCTCGGCGGCGGCCCTGGTCACGTGTTCGTGGCGGGCCACCGCCGCGAAGTACGCGAGCCGCGGCGCGAGCAGCAGTCCCATGTCTTCTTCGTTACTGTTCGGTGACAGGCGAGCCTGTGACCTGTACTCATGCACCATGGGAACGATTACAGCAGTTCCGTGCATTGGACGCATGAAAGCCGGCGGCCTACGTTCGAGGCATGCCTTCCGCCAGTACCAAGGCGGCCGACACGCACCCGGCCGCCGACACCCGCCTCGCCCCCGGCGCACCCGGCCACCGCCGCATGAGCTTCGCGCTCTTCGCCGCCGGACTGGCCGCCTTCGCCCTCCTCTACTCCACCCAGGCCCTGCTTCCCGCCATCTCGGCGGAGTTCGGCGCCACCGCCTCCGCCGCCTCCTGGACGGTCTCCGCCGCCACCGGCGCGCTGGCGCTGTGCGTGCTGCCGCTGAGCGCGTTCTCGGAGCGTTTCGGCCGACGCACGATGATGACCGCCTCCCTCGCGGTCGCCGTCGCCGTCGGACTGCTCGTTCCGTTCGCGCCGAACCTGGAGTGGCTGGTCGCGCTGCGCGCGGTGCAGGGCGCGGCGCTCGCCGGTCTGCCGGCCTCGGCGATGGCGTTCCTGGCCGAGGAGGTCCGGCCGAAGGCGCTGATCGCCGCGATCGGGCTGTTCGTGGCGGGCAACTCCATCGGCGGCATGAGCGGCCGGATCGTGACCGGCTGGGCGGCGCAGGCATGGGGCTGGCGCGCGGGGCTCCTCGCGGTCGGTCTGACGGCGGCCGTCAGCGCGGTGGTCTTCCGCATGCTGATCCCCAAGGCCCGGCACTTCACGCCCGGTTCGCTCAACCCCAAGGCGCTGGCCTCGGCCGTCCGCACCCATCTCGCCGACCCGCTGCTGCTGCGCCTGTACGTGATCGGCGCGCTGTTCATGACGGTCTTCGGCGCGGTCTACACCGTGATCGGCTACCGGCTCGCCGAGGCGCCGTTCTCCCTCCCGCAGGGCGTGATCGGCTCGGTCTTCCTGGTCTACCTCGTCGGCACGGTCTCCTCCGCCGCCGCGGGCCGGCTGGTCGGCCGGCTCGGCCGCCGCGGGGCGCTCTACCTGGCCGTCGGGACGACGGCGGCCGGACTGTGCCTCTCCCTGGCCGACGCCCTGGTCGCCGTCCTGCTCGGCCTGGTCCTGATCACGGCCGGCTTCTTCGCCGGACACGCGGTCGCCTCCTCCTCGGTGAGCCGCACCGCCAAGACCGGCCGCGCGCAGGCCTCGGCGCTCTACCAGTCCGCGTACTACCTGGGCAGCAGCGCGGGCGGCACGCTCGGCGCGATCGCCTTCCACGCGGGCGGCTGGGCCGGGACGGTCCTGCTGGGTCTGGTGGCGGTCCTCGGCGTCGTGTCGGTCACCCTCTACGGCAGCCACAGCGCGCGGACGGCGGCCCGCGCCGAGGCGGTCCGGCTCCGGGTCCGCGCCTCCTGCTGATTTCCTTCGGGACCCGTACAACCGCACCGCTCCCCCGCTCGTCCTAAGCGATAGGAATCGACGGGGAGTTGGTGATCATGAGAGCCATACGCAAGCGGGCCGGGATCGTCCTCGGCATCACCTCGATGGTGGTGCCGCTGACGGTCGCCCTGGGCGCCGCACCGGCGCAGGCGGCGTCCTGCAACGTGACGACCGGGCCGTACCAGAAGCAGGTCGAGAAGTTCCTCGGCCGCCCGGTGGACGGCCGGCAGTCACGGGCGGACTGTCTGGCCATCCAGTCCTTCCAGCGCAAGCACGGCATCACCCCCACCCAGGGGTTCGCCGGGCCGCTGACCTGGCGGACGATGAACACGATGCTGGCGCAGAAGGCGGCCGGCACGAACCCCAACCGGGCGGGCAAGTGCCCCACCAACCGGGGGCGGATCGCCTGTGTGGACCTGACGCGGCAGCTGAGCTGGATCCAGGACGGCTCCCGCCTCAAGTACGGGCCGGTGCCGGTGCGTACGGGCAAGAACGGCACCGAGACGCGCACGGGGTCGAAGAAGATCTACTGGCGCAGCATCAACCACTGGTCGACGCTCTACCACGTGAGCATGCCGTACTCGCAGTTCTTCGACGGCGGACAGGCCTTCCACTCCACGACCAAGTCCATGTGGAACCCGCCGGGTTCGGGCGGCTGCGTCAACATGCGGCAGGCCGACGCCAAGGCGTACTGGAACCTGCTGCGCAACGGTGACGACGTGTACATCTACGGGCGCAAGCCGGGAACCTGACCCGGACTGTCGGTCCCCTGCGATAGCTTCCCCTCACCGGCACCGGACGGGTGCCGGTGAGGGGCGAGTGGGGTGGACGGATGAGTGACGTCGTGGCGACCAACGACACCGAGGCGCTGGACTCCCGGCTGGAGAAGTACCGCACGGAGCTGACCGGTTACTGCTACCGGATGCTCGGCTCCGCCTTCGAGGCGGAGGACGCCGTCCAGGACACGATGGTGCGGGCCTGGCGGTCCATCGACTCCTTCGAGGGACGCTCGTCCCTGCGCTCCTGGCTCTACCGCATCGCGACCAACGTCTGCCTGGACTCGCTCAACGCGGGCAACCGCAGGGCCCGCCCGATGGACCTGACGGCCGCCACCCCGGTCGCCCAGGCCCAGCTGAACGCGCGGCCGGAGATCACCTGGCTGGAGCCGGTGCCGGACGGGCGGGTCCTGCCGTCCGTCGCCGACCCGGCGGAGACGGCGGTGTCCCGCGAGACCGTGCGGCTGGCGTTCGTGGCGGCGCTGCAGCACCTCCCGCCCAAGCAGCGGGCGGTACTGATCCTGCGCGAGGTGCTGGCCTGGAAGGCGAGCGAGGTGGCCGAACTGCTCGGCTCCACCGTCGCCTCGGTCAACAGCGCGCTCCAGCGCGCGCGGGCGACGCTCGCCGAGAACGAACCGACGGCCTCGGACACCGTGGACCCGCTGGACGAGGACCAGAAGGAGCTCCTGGAGCGCTACGTCGCCGCCTTCGAGGGCTACGACATGAAGGCGCTGACCGCCCTCCTCCACGAGGACGCGACGATGTCCATGCCGCCGTACGACCTGTGGCTGCGCGGCCACGACGACATCGTCGGATGGATGCTCGGCGTCGGCGAGGTCTGCTCGGGCTCGAAGCTGGTGCCGACCGTGGCGAACGGCTCGCCGGCCTTCGCGCAGTACCACCCGGACCCGGACGGCGGGTACTCCCCGTGGGCGCTGATCGTCCTGGAGCTGTCGGACGGGAGGATCGGCGAGATGACGTTCTTCCTGGACACCAAGCGCTGGTTCCCGCTGTTCGGCCTGCCGGAGCGGCTGGAGGCCTGATCAGAGCAGCTCCTCCGCCAGCCCGACCAGGTCGAGGAGGCGCGTCAGCTCCGGTCCGGCGCCCTGGTACCGGAGCCGGTGGCCGAGGCGTCCGGCGGCCAGTCTCAGACGGGCCAGGGCGTCGACGGCGGCGAGGTCGGCGGACGTGAGGGCGCCGACCTCGCAGACGACGTCCCGCCCGGGCGGGACGTCCGCCAGCTCGGCGCAGAGCCGGGGCACGTCGTCTGGGGTGACGCGTCCGGCGAGGGTGAGAACGATCGGTCGAGTGGTGTCCACGTCAGGAAGACCCCCACCGCGGCCGGAACTCATCGCGCCGCGCCCGCGGCCGTGCGGGGCCGGTGGGATCCACCGCCCCCGCACGGCCGCGGGGCCGCCCTTACGCGATGCGGTCGAGGACGATCGGGTTCGCCGTGAACGCCGTGCCCGCGGGGGACACGTCCCACGCGCCCTCCAGGGACTTCAGCGCGTAGTCGAACTTCTCCGGGGTGTCCGTGTGCAGGGTCAGCAGCGGCTGGCCCGCGGTGACCGTGTCGCCGGGCTTGGCGTGCAGCTCGACGCCCGCGCCCGCCTGGACCGGGTCCTCCTTGCGGGCGCGGCCGGCGCCGAGGCGCCAGGCGGCGATGCCGATGTCGTACGCGTCCAGGCGGGTGAGGACGCCCGAGGACGTGGCCGTCACGACGTGCTGCTCGCGGGCGACCGGGAGGGTCGCGTCCGGGTCGCCGCCCTGGGCCGCGATCATGCGGCGCCACACGTCCATCGCCGAGCCGTCGGCCAGCGCCTTCGCCGGGTCCGCGTCCTTGATGCCGGCCGCGTCGAGCATCTCGCGCGCGAGCGCGACGGTCAGCTCGACGACGTCCGCCGGGCCGCCGCCCGCCAGCACCTCGACGGACTCCCGCACCTCGAGCGCGTTGCCCGCCGTGAGGCCGAGCGGGGTCGACATGTCGGTGAGCAGGGCCACGGTCCGCACGCCGCTGTCGGTGCCGAGGCCGACCATGGTGGAGGCGAGCTCGCGCGCGTCCTCGACGGTCTTCATGAACGCGCCGGTGCCGACCTTCACGTCCAGGACGAGCGAGCCGGTGCCCTCGGCGATCTTCTTCGACATGATCGAGGAGGCGATCAGCGGGATCGCCTCGACCGTGCCGGTGACGTCGCGCAGCGCGTAGAGCTTCTTGTCCGCCGGGGCGAGTCCGTCACCCGCCGCGCAGATCACCGCGCCGGTGGTGTCCAGCACGTGCAGCATCTCCTCGTTGGAGAGCAGCGCCCGCCAGCCGGGGATCGACTCCAGCTTGTCCAGCGTGCCGCCGGTGTGGCCGAGACCCCGGCCGGACAGCTGCGGCACGGCCGCGCCGCAGGCGGCGACGAGCGGGGCCAGCGGGAGGGTGATCTTGTCGCCGACGCCACCGGTGGAGTGCTTGTCCGCGGTGGGACGGGACAGCGAGGAGAAGTCCATCCGCTCGCCCGACGCGATCATCGCGGCGGTCCAGCGGGCGATCTCGCCGCGGTTCATGCCGTTCAGCAGGATCGCCATGGCCAGGGCCGACATCTGCTCGTCGGCGACCTCGCCGCGGGTGTAGGCGTCGATGACCCAGTCGATCTGCTCCGGGCTCAGCTCACCCTTGTCCCGCTTGGTACGGATGACGGAGATGACGTCCATGTGGTGCCTCTTTCTACGCGCATAGAAGGGGGGAAAGGAGGAGCGGCCCTCCCATCGTGCCGGAAGGGCCGCTCTCGGGTCTTACCTGGCGAGGTGTCCGGGGCCGAACGCCTGCGGGAGCATCTCGGCCAGCGTCAGCCGCCCGGCCGGGGTCTCCAGGACGAGCGCGGGGCCGCCGAACTCGTACAGCAGCTGCCGGCAGCGCCCGCAGGGCACCAGCGTCTCGCCCTTGCCGTCCACGCACACGAAGTGCGTCAGCCGGCCGCCACCGGTCGCATGGAGCTGCGAGACCAGCCCGCACTCCGCGCACAGGCCGAGGCCGTACGAGGCGTTCTCGACGTTGCAGCCGGTGACGGTGCGCCCGTCGTCCACCCGCGCGGCCACGCCGACCGGGTAGCCCGAGTACGGGGCGTACGCCCGGGACATCGCGTCCCGGGCCGCCTCGCGCAGGGCGTCCCAGTCCGCCTCGGTCACGGGCGTGGTCACTTGCCCTCGCCCTTGCGGTAGCGCATGCCGTCCGCCTTGGGCATCCGCAGACGCTGCGCGGAGAGCGACAGCACCAGCAGGGTCACCACGTACGGGGTCGCGCTGACGAACTCGACCGGGACCGTCTCGGTACCGAGGTACCAGATGAAGACGCCGACGCCGATGACGATGGCGATCGAGGAGGTGATCCAGCGCTTCTTGTACGCCTTCCACGCGGCGATGGCCACGAGCGCGGCGAACAGCAGCAGGAGCAGCGCGTGCACGGAGTCACCGCCGCTGCGCAGCTGGAGCGCGTCGGCGAAGCCGAACAGGCCCGCGCCCATCGCCAGACCGCCCGGCCGCCAGTTGCCGAAGATCATCGCCGCGAGGCCGATGTAGCCGCGGCCACCGGTCTGGCCCTCGTTGTAGATGTGCGAGGTGACCAGCGACAGGAAGGCGCCGCCGAGACCGGCCAGGCCGCCGGAGACGATCACGGCGATGTACTTGTACTTGTAGACGTTGACGCCGAGGGACTCGGCGGCGATCGGGTTCTCGCCGCACGAGCGCAGGCGCAGACCGAACGCGGTCTTCCACAGCACGAAGAACGTACCGATCACCAGCAGGACGGCGATGATCGTGACCACCGAGACGTTGGTGACCAGGCCGCCGAGGATGCCGGCGATGTCCGAGACCAGGAACCAGTGGTGCTTCTCGATGTCGGCCAGCCAGTCGGACAGGCCCGGGACCGTGACCGAGGTGATCTCCTCGGCCGGCGGTGACTGCTTGGGGCTGCCGCCCTTCGCCGCCGCCTCACCGCTGTTGAACCACAGCTTGGCGAAGTAGGTGGTGAAGCCGACCGCCAGGATGTTGATCGCGATACCGGAGATGATGTGGTCGACACCGAAGGTGACGGTGGCGACCGCGTGCAGCAGACCGCCGAGCATGCCGCCCAGGACGCCGGCGAGGATGCCGAGCCACGGGCTGGTCTGCCAGCCGGCCCAGGCACCGAAGAAGGTGCCCAGGATCATCATGCCTTCGAGGCCGATGTTGACCACGCCCGCGCGCTCGGCCCACAGACCGCCGAGACCGGCGAGGCCGATCGGCACGGCGAGCGAGAGCGCGGCGCCGATCTGGCCGGCCGAGGTGAGGTCCTGCGCGCCGGTGATGGCGCGGACGGCGGAGAGGGCGAGGAGCCCGCCCGCCACGATCAGCAGGATCCAGGGCAGGGAGAGGCGGGTGCGGCCGCCCTTGCCGCCGGCCGCACCGGGCGCGGCGGGCGGCGGGGTGGAAGTCGCCGTGGCGCTCACGCCGACACCTCCGTCGTGTTGTTGGAACGGGCCTGGGCCGCGAGCTTCTCGCCGACCTGACGCTGCTGACGCTTGAGGCCGTAGCGCCGGACGACTTCGTAGGCGATGACGACGCAGAGGACGATGACGCCCTGCATGACGCCGACGATCTCCCGGTCGTAGTCCTCGAACTCCAGCTGCTGGCCGCCACGCTCCAGGAAGGCCCAGAGGATCGCGGAGAGCGCGATGCCGATCGGGTGGTTGCGGCCGAGCAGGGCGATCGCGATACCGGTGAATCCGATGCCGACGGGGAAGCCGCCGCCGTACTCGTACGATTCGTTGAGCAGCGTCGGCATACCGATCAGACCGGCCATGCCGCCGGAGATCAGCATGGAGGTGACGACCATCTTCTTGACGTTGACACCGCTGGCCGCGGCGGCCGTGTCGGACTGGCCGACGGTGCGCAGGTCGAAGCCGAAGCGGGTGCGGGAGAGCGTGAACCAGTACGCGACGCCCGCGATGGCCGCGACGACGACGAAGCCGTAGATCGGGGTCGGCGTGGTCGGGAACTCGAAGAAGTGCGAGGACTCCGGGAGCGCGCTCGTGGCGACCTCGGTGCCGGCCGCGTCCAGGTGGCCGAGGCGGCCGGGCTGCAGCAGGTAGCCGATGATCGCGGTCGCGATGAAGTTCAGCATGATCGTGGAGACGACCTCGCTGACACCGCGGGTGGTCTTCAGGACACCGGCGATGCCCGCCCACATGGCGCCGACGATCATCGCGGTGATGATGATCAGCGGGATCTGGACGATGCCCGGCAGGGTCAGCGCGCCACCGACGGCGGCGGCGAAGAAGGCCGCGAGACGGTACTGGCCGTCGACACCGATGTTGAACAGGTTCATGCGGAAGCCGATGGCCACCGCGATGCCCGCCAGGTAGTACGTCGTCGCCTTGTTGATGATGTAGACCTGGCTGTCCGACTTGATGCCGTAGTCGAACATGATGCCGAAGGCGCTGAACGGCTCCTTGCCGGTGGCCGCGAGCACCAGGGCGGTGATCAGGAAGGCGGCGACGATCGCGAGCAGCGGTGCCGCGATGCCGAGGAGCAGCCGCTCCTTGTCGAACTTCTTCATCGGGCCTCGTCCTCCGGGCCGTCGGTGCCCTCAGGGCTCTCGGGGTGCTCAAGGTGGCCGGCGGCGGCGCCGGTCATGGCCGAGCCCAGCTCCTCCGGGGTGATGGTCGCCGGGTCGGCGTCCGCGACGAGCCGGCCGCGGTACATGACGCGCAGGGTGTCGGAGAGGCCGATCAGCTCGTCCAGGTCGGCGGAGATCAGCAGGACCGCCAGGCCCTCCCGTCGCGCCGTGCGGATCTGGTCCCAGATCTGCGCCTGCGCGCCGACGTCCACGCCACGGGTGGGGTGCGCGGCGATCAGCAGCTTGGGGTCGTGGCTCATCTCGCGGCCGACGATCAGCTTCTGCTGGTTTCCGCCGGAGAGGGAGGCCGCGGTGACCTCGATGCCCGGGGTACGGACGTCGTACTCGCGGACGATCCGCTCGGTGTCCTTGCGGGCGGCCTTGAGGTCGAGGACGGCGCCCTTGGAGTTGGGCTTCTCGGTGACGTGGCCGAGGATGCGGTTCTCCCAGAGGGGGGCCTCCAGGAGCAGACCGTGCCGGTGGCGGTCCTCGGGGATGCAGCCGATGCCGCCCTCGCGCCGCTTGCGCGTCGGGGCGGACGAGATGTCGGCGCCGTCGAGGGTCACGACACCCCGGTCGGCGTTGCGCATGCCCATGATCGTGTCGACGAGCTCGGACTGGCCGTTGCCCTCGACACCGGCGATGCCGAGCACCTCGCCCTTGTGGATGGTGAAGGTGATGCCGCCGAGGACCGCGCGGACCACGCCGTCGGGGTCGACGGCGCTGAGCGACAGGTCCTGGACCGTCAGCATCGGCACGTCCGTGACCGTCGACTCGCGGGTCTCCGGCGAGGGCAGCTCGGCGCCCACCATCAGCTCGGCGAGCTGCTTGGTGGTGGTGTGCTTCGGGTCGGCGGTGCCGACCGTGGTGCCGCGCCGGATGACGGTGATCTCGTCGGCGACCGAAAGGACCTCACCCAGCTTGTGCGAGATGAAGATGACGGTCAGGCCCTCGGCCTTGAGCTCGCGCAGGTTGTCGAAGAGCGCGTCGACCTCCTGCGGGACGAGCACGGCGGTCGGCTCGTCGAGGATCAGGGTGCGGGCACCGCGGTAGAGGACCTTGAGGATCTCCACGCGCTGACGGTCGGCCACACCGAGGTCCTCCATGAGGGCGTTCGGGCGGATACCGAGGCCGTAGGCGTCGGAGATCTCCTTGATCTTGGCGCGGGCCTTGTCGCCGATCCCGTACAGCTTCTCGGAGCCGAGGACGACGTTCTCGAGGACCGTGAGGTTGTCCGCCAGCATGAAGTGCTGGTGCACCATGCCGACACCGCGGGTGATGGCATCGCCCGGGCTGTTGAACGTCACCAGCTCGCCGTCGACCGTGATGGTGCCCTCGTCCGGCTTCTGCATGCCGTACAGGATCTTCATCAGGGTCGACTTGCCCGCGCCGTTCTCGCCCACGAGGGCGTGCACGGTGCCGCGGCGCACGGTGATGTCGATGTCGTGATTGGCCACGACTCCGGGGAAACGCTTGGTGATGCCGCGGAGTTCTACGGCGTTGGGACTGCTGGGGCTGGAGGCTTTGATGACGCACTCTCCTAGGCAGGGAGCGTGAGGAGGGGATGAGGCGGTGCGCAGGCGCTGTCGGTGGCGAAAAATACCCTGTACGGCGCACGCTACGCGCGTAGCATTTCGAAAATCGTTCAACTGCCCGCGGGCAGACGCGTGAAGGGGGCCCGGAGTGTCGGCCGAAGCCGCTCTCCGGGCCCCTGTCCGACGGAGGTCAGAGGGTCGTGTTGACCTTGATCTGGCCGTCGATGATCTTCTTCTTGGCCTCGTCCAGCTTGGCCTGGATGTCGTCGAGGTGGCCACCGGTGGTGGTCAGGGAGACACCGTTCTCAGCCAGCGAGTAGACGTGCGTGCCGGTCGCCGGCTTGCCGTCCTCGACGGACTTGATGAGCTCGAAGACACCCGTGTCGACGTTCTTGACCATCGAGGTCAGGATCGAGCCGGCGTACTTGGACAGGGCCGGGTCCTTGGCCTGGTCCGAGTCGACGCCGATCGCCCAGGTGCCCGGCTTGGCGGCGACGGCCTCGATGGCACCGGCACCGGAGCCGCCCGCGGCGGCGTAGATGACGTCGATGCCCTTGTCGAGCATGCCCTTGGCGGCGGCCTTGCCCTTGTCCGGGGCGCCGAAGCCGGAGAAGTCCGTGCCGGTGGACAGGTACTGGACGGTGACCGAGGCGTCCGGCTTGGTGTCCTTGACGCCCTGCTGGAAGCCGGCGGCGAACTTCTTGATCAGCGGGGTGTCGACACCGCCGATGAAGCCGATCTTGCCGTCCTTGGACTTCAGCGCGGCGGCGACACCGGCGAGGTACGAGCCCTGCTCCTCGGTGAAGACGATCGAGTCGACGTTCTTCACGTCGGAGACCGAGTCGACGAGGCCGAAGGTGGTCTTCGGGAACTTCGCGGCGACCTTGTCGATGGCGTCCTTGTAGGCGAAGCCGACACCGATGACCGGGTTGAAGCCACCCTCGGCGAGGGAGGTGAGGCGCTGCTCACGGTCGGCCGGGGTCTCACCGGTCTTGGCGGTGAGCTCCTTGGTCTCGACACCGAGGTCGGCCTTGGCCTTGTCGAGGCCACGGGCGGCGGAGTCGTTGAACGAGTTGTCGCCACGGCCACCGACGTCGTACGCCATGCCGACCTTGATGTTGTCCGAGTCGGATCCGGACTCGGTGGACGACTCACCACAAGCGGTGGCGGTGAGCGCGAGGGCCGCGGTCGCGATGGACGCGGAAACGATCTTGGATACCCGGCGCAAGAGGAGGGTCCCTTCGAGACTGACCGAAAGCGCCTCTTCCGGCGCTGGTTTCGCGGCGATCGTAACGCGCGTAGATGTCAGTTAAAGACCCGTTCATGAGTCGTTATCGGATCGTCGCGAACCAGCCAGAGCGACGATCCGCGGCGTCCGGCCCCGCAGAGCCGGTTATACACCCGCGCACGGGCGTTCGAGGGCGGTACGGGCGGGGACACGCGGACCGCTGGTCCGGACGGGCGACCCCGCCCCGCGGCGGTCACGGGGCGGCCCCGGAACCCGACACGGGCCCGTCGCGGACCCGGGCTCGGCTTTCCGGGGCCGTCCTGCTCAGCGTGTCGGCGCGGCGTCCAGCAGGGCCGCGGCGGTGAAGAGCTCCACTCCGACCTCGATGGCGTGCTCGTCGACGTCGAAGTCCCCGCAGTGCAGGTCCCGGCGCGTCGTGTCGCCCGGGACCCGGACGCCCAGGCGGGCCATGGCGCCCGGGACGTGCTCGAGGTACCAGGAGAAGTCCTCGCCGCCCAGGCTCTGCTCGGTGTCCTCGATCGCATACGGTCCGCGCCGGGCCGTCATCGCGTCGCGGAGCAGTTCGGTGATCACCGGGTCGTTGACGACCGGCGGCACCCCGCGGACGTAGTTGACCGTCGACTTGGCGTGGTGCAGGGCCGCGACCTCGTCGATCGCGGCGTGCACCAGGTCGGGGGCGTCCCGCCAGCCGGGCAGGTCGAGGCAGCGGACCGTGCCGGACAGCTCGGCGTGCTGGGGGATGACGTTGCAGGCGTGGCCCGCCTCGATCCGGCCCCAGGTGACGGCGAGGCCGGAGCGGGCGTCCACCCGGCGGGCGAGGAGGGCGGGGACGTCGACGGCCACCCGGGCGGCGGCCGTGACCAGGTCCGTGGTCAGGTGCGGGCGGGCCGTGTGGCCGCCGGGCCCGTCCAGGGTGACCTCCAGCCGGTCGCAGGCGGAGGTGATGGGACCGGGGCGCAGCCCGATCCGCCCGGCGTCCACCTTCGGGTCGCAGTGCACGGCGATGATCCGGCCGACACCGTCCAGCACGCCGGACTCGATGGCGTCGGTGGCGCCACCGGGCAGCACCTCCTCGGCGGGCTGGAAGATCAGCCGCACCGCGTTGGGGAGCAGGCCCTGACGGTCGAGTGCGGCGAGGACCAGGCCGGCACCCAGGACGGTCGTGGTGTGGACGTCGTGGCCGCAGGCGTGCGCGCGGTTGGGCACGGTGGAGCGGTACGCGACGGTCTTGACGTCGGGAATGGGCAGGGCGTCGATGTCGGCCCGGATCGCCAGCATGGGCCGCAGGCCGTCCCAGGTGCCGATGTCACAGAGAAGTCCGGTGCCCGTCGCGAGTACCTCGGGCGCGAGTCCGGCCGCCTCCAGGCGGGCCTTGAGCGCTGCGGTGGTACGGAACTCCTGGTTGCCGAGCTCGGGGTGCATGTGCATGTCCCTGCGGAACGCGATCAGTTCGGCACGCAGGGTCGTGGACAGCTTTCCGGGCAGGACGACGGAGTCGGGCTCGCGGGACTTCAACTGGTTCACCTTTTGAAGGGTAGGCCCCCAGAGAGATCAACTGCCCGTTGATCACGAAAAGTTCAGCCCGATAGGGGAAAGAAAGTCGGTTCACGAGGCATGACGACCATCCCTTGTGGGTAAGCTCACCCGAATTCGAGCCGTTCGACCGAGGGCCCGGCACACGCCGTGAGCCGGTCGACCTCGTGGGCCGCCGTGCCCGCGACGCCCGACAGGAAGCCCTGCGCGCGCGCCGAGACGTTCTCCCGCAGCCACTCCGGCGCGATCGCGCACACGGCCACCTTCACGCCCGTGTCCGCGAGGGCGAGCGGCAGGGTGTGCACGACGGTGGAGGGGAAGCTCACGACGGTACGGCCGATCGGGCCGCGCCGGGCGATCAGCTCCAGCGGCAGGTCCGGGCGCACGATCTCCAGGCCCGTCTCGACGGCGATCCGGTGCAGCTTGTCGGTGCTCTCCCGGCGGTGGGCGAAGTAGCGGGTGGCGCCGTGGGCACCGGCCAGGCCGGCGACCGCCCGGACGTACCGGTCGGGGTCGACGACACCCGTCTCGACCAGCGAGGTCCCCACCAGGTCGGCGCCGCGCGTCAGGCGGGGCGGACCGAAGCGGGCCCGGGTCCAGGCGAAGGTGTGCGGGGTGACGGTGGTGCCCTCGGGCGGGTCGACCGGCAGCGAGGTGAAGATCTCGACCGTGCGGCGGCGGCCGGGGGCGAGCCTGCGCCGGGCGAGGGCGGAGACCGGGGCGAGCACGAGCTCGCGCGGGCCGAGGCCGCCGCGCCGGTGCCAGCGCACCAGGCGCTCGCCCCGGGCCAGCTGGGCGGCGAACTCCATGGTGGCGGTGCCGTCGTCCACGACCGTCAGGTGCTTCGGGCCGAACAGGGTCAGCAGCAGCTGCACGTAGCGGGAGAACGGGTCCCCCACGATGATCCGCTCGGCCGCCCGCAGCAGCGGCGCGAGGTCACGCAGGGTCCGCGGCAGCGAGCCGCGTCCGCCCCGCGCCTCCTGCCAGCGCACGGTGAGGCCCTCGTCCCGGGCCAGCTGCGCCATCCGGCGCAGCTGGCCGCGCGACATGGGGTCGGTCGGCGAGAGCACGACGACGGTGAGGTCCCCGGCGGCCGGGGAGCCGCCGGCCGTACGGCCCGGGTCGCCGGACCGCTCCGGCCCCGGCCGGCCGGCCGCGGTACGGGACGGGGTGCGCGGCCCCGGCACCGCGGCGAGCACGCCCGGGGCGGCGCCGGACGGTCCCGGGGCGACGGAGGTGCCGGCGGCACCCGTGACCTGGGCGTGGGCCCATTCCAGGACGTTCAGGAGCTGGACCGGGCTCTCGACGAACGCCAGCCGGCCGGTCATGCGGCGACGAGGCCCTGGACCCGGCGGAGCTTCTTCATCGGGCCGAGCTCGGAGTCGTAGACCTTCTTGACCCCGTCGCCGAGCGCGGCCTCGATCGTGCGGATGTCGCGGACCAGACGCTGCAGGCCCTGCGGCTCGACGGAGGCGGCCTGGTCGGAGCCCCACATCGCGCGGTCGAGGGTGATGTGCCGCTCGACGAAGGTGGCGCCCAGGGCGACCGCGGCCAGCGTGGTCTGGAGGCCGGTCTCGTGGCCGGAGTAGCCGATCGGGACGTTCGGGTACTCCTCCTTGAGCGTGTCGATCACCCGGAGGTTGAGCTCCTCGGCCTTGGCGGGGTAGGTCGACGTGGCGTGGCACAGCAGGATGTTGTCGCTGCCCAGCACCTCGACGGCGTGCCGGATCTGCTTCGGGGTCGACATGCCCGTCGACAGGATCACCGTGCGGCCGGTGGCGCGCAGCGCGCGGAGCAGCTCGTCGTCGGTCAGCGAGGCCGAGGCGACCTTGTGGGCCGGCACGTCGAACTTCTCCAGGAAGGCGACGGCCTCGGTGTCCCACGGGGAGGCGAACCAGTCGATGCCGCGCTCGCGGCAGTGCTCGTCGATGGCGCGGTACTCGTCCTCGCCGAACTCGACGCGGTGGCGGTAGTCGATGTACGTCATGCGGCCCCACGGGGTGTCCCGCTCGACGTCCCACTGGTCGCGCGGGGTGCAGATCTCCGGCGTGCGCTTCTGGAACTTCACCGCGTCGCAGCCGGCGTCGGCGGCGACGTCGACGAGCGCGAGGGCGTTGTCCAGGTCGCCGTTGTGGTTGATCCCGATCTCGCCGGTGACGTAGACGGAGTGGCCGGGGCCGGCGGTCTTGTTGCCGAGGGTGCGGATGCGGGTGCTCATGGGGGTGCCGTTCCTTAGGAGTCGGTGGTGTGGAGTTCGGGGCCGAGAAGCCAGGCGGCGATCTCGCGGATGGCTCCGGAGCCGCCGGGGGTGACGGTGACCGCACGGGCGGCGGCCCGTACGGAGTCGTGGGCGCTGCCCACCGCGACGGGCCAGCCGACGAGGTGGAAGCAGGGCAGGTCGTTGACGTCGTTGCCGGCGTAGAGAACGCGCTGGGGGTCGATCCGCTGCTCCTCGCACCACTGCTTGAGGGCGAGGTCCTTGCGGTCGACGCCGTGCAGGACGGGGATCCGGAGCTTGCGCGCGCGGGCGGCGACGACCGGGTTCTGCTCGGTGGACAGGATCAGGAGCGGGACACCGGCGCGGCGCAGGGCGGCGATGCCGAGGCCGTCGCCGCGGTGGACGGAGACGAACTCGCGTCCGTCGGCGTCGATGTGGACCCGGTCGTCGGTCTGGGTGCCGTCGAAGTCCAGGACGATCGCGTCGACGTCGTCGAGGCGGGGCGTGGCCGGGGTGTCGAGCAGGGGCGCGAGCGCCCGGGCGCGGGCGAGGTCGTGCGGGTCGTCGACCTCCAGGACCCGGGCGGGGTCCGTGACGACGAGCGCGGTGCGCCCGAAGAACCGGTGCCGGTGGGTGCGGAAGCCCTCGGCGTCCATCGCGTAGACGGCGCCGGTCTCCAGGTACTCGGGCTCCCGGTCCTGGCGGCGGGGGCGGTGCGCCCTGTCGTGGTTGACGCCGGTGGCGCCGCCCTCGGCCTCCCGCCAGAGGAAGCCGTGGCTCGGGGCGACGGTGAGGGCCGTGGCGGCCTCGCCCGAGAGGATGCGCCCGACGGCGCCGTTCACCTCGTCCGGGGTGAGGAAGGGGCTGGTGCACTGGACCAGGAGGACCACGTCGACCGTGCGGCCGTGGGTGGCCTCGAAGGCGTCCATCGCGTGCAGCACCGCCGACTCGCTGGTGGCGGTGTCGCCGGCGAGGGCGGCCGGCCGGCGCACGGCCTCGGCGCCGGCCGCGCGGGCGGCCGTCGCGATCTCCGCGTCGTCCGTGGAGACGACGACGTCGGTGACCAGCCGGGCACCGCGGCAGGCGTGCACGGTGCGGGCGACGAGCGGGAGCCCGGCCACCGGGGCCAGGTTCTTGGCGGGCACGCCCTTGGAGCCTCCCCTGGCGGGGATCACGGCGAGCACGGTGGGGGCGGCGGTCATCAGAGTTCTCCCAGGCGGCGGATGACGGGGGCGACGCGCTGCACGCCGTGGCGGTAGGCGCCCCGGGCCGCCTCGCGGACGATCCGCCGCAGTCCGCCGGGGCGGGTTTCCGGCGCGTCGACGTCGAGGCGGTGGCGGGCGAGGATCCCGGGCAGGTAGCCGGGGGCCGTGTCCGCCGTGTAGTAGGGCGAGACCGGGGGCAGCACCGGGCGGGCGAGCAGTTCGGCGACCCGCTCCCGGGCGGCGTCGAAGGCGGACGCGTACGCGTCTCCCCCCGCGGCGACGCCCTGGCGGTCGAGCCACTCCTCGTCCGGCTTCGGGCGGACGTCGGCGTCGAGCCGCTCGAAGGAGGTCAGCAGCCCCGAGCCGACGAAGTGGTGGTTGCCGAGCACCTCGCGTACCCCGAGGTCGGTGAGGACGGCGGTGGGGACGCGCCGGTGCAGCGCTTCGAGCGCGGCCGTCGAGGAGACGGTGACCAGCAGGTCCGTACGGTCCAGGACCTCGCCCATGTGTCCGTACACGAGGCGGAAGTTGGGCGGGGCGGCGAGATCGCGCACCAGCCGCTGGTACGGCAGCTCCTCCAGGTGCGTGGTGTGCTCGCCGGGCTTGGAGCGGAGCTTGAGGAGCACCTCGCGCCCCGGGTGCTGCCGGGCGTGGCCGATGAGGCGGCGCAGCAGGTAGACGCGCTCGGCGCGGGTCGCCGGGACCGAGGGCTGGGCGGCGAAGACGAGGGTGTCCCGGCCCTCCTCGGGGGCGTAGGGGGCACCGCCGAGGAAGGGCAGCGCGGCCTCGACGACGGCGGAGGCGTCGGCGCCCACCCCCTCGTACACCGCGCGGAACCGCTCCGCGTCGTGCCGGGAGTTGGCGAGGACGACGTCCGCGCCGTGGCGCAGCAGCAGCCCGTCGGCGAGCTTCTCGTAGACGACGCCGACGTAACCGGTGACGACCACCGGCCTTCTTTCCAGGGCGAGTTCGGACAGGCCCTGCAGGACGGCGCGGACGGTGCCGCCGACGAGGGCGAGGACGACGACGTCGTATCCCTCCCCGCGGGCCGCCGCGTCGCGCACCTCGCGGAGGAACTCCGCCCCGGTCACCTCGCGCGGGGGCGTCGTGGACACCCCGGTCTCGGCGAGCTGGCGTGCGGTGGGGGTGGCGCGGCCCCGCAGGACGAATCCCGCGGGCTCGGCGGCCACGATGCGGCGAGCGGTGAGCGCGCCCCATTTCCACCGGGTGTCGGAATCGGCGAGTACGGCGACGCGCACCGCCTGTTCGGTACTTGCTGGCACGTCGAGGACGCTAGAGAGGCATTCCGGTTCTCGGCCCAACTGCTCCGCAACAAAGGGTGAACAGCGCTGTGACGACTTCTGAAAAAGGCCGGGATCGGGGGTGCTTAAGCACTCCGCCGCCTCGTGTTCACCGGACATCCCTCTGCCGGCCAGAACGAATGCCGGGGCGGCGCCTAGCGTCGGCCGCGTGGTCAAGCTCTCCGTCGTCGTGCCGTTCTTCAACGTGCAGACATACGCCCCTGACACCCTCACCAGCCTGCGTGCCAACGCCCGCGAGGACTTCGAGTTCCTGCTCGTCGACGACTGCTCGACGGACGGCACCTCGGCGCTCCTCGAACGGGCGGCCCGCGAGATCCCGGGGGCCGTCCTGATCGGACACGCCCGCAACGAGGGTCTGGCCACCGCCCGCAACACGGGACTGGACGCGGCACGCGGCCGCTATCTCGCCTTCCTGGACGGCGACGACTGGCTGGCCCCCGGGTTCTACGACCGGCTGGTCGCCGCCATGGAGGCGCTGGACTGCGACTTCCTGCGCACCGACCACGTCCGCTGCACGGGCCGGACCCGCACCGTCCGCCGCGCGCCGATCGGGCGGCGCGGCGAGGTCCTGCGCCCGCGGGACGCGATCCTGCCGGCCGACCGGACCACGTCGGTGGACTACCCGTACGCCTGGGCCGGGATCTACCACCGGCGGCTGCTGGACCGCGGGCTGCTGCACTTCACGCCGGGGCTGAGGACGGCCGAGGACCGGCCGTGGATCTGGCGGCTGCACCGGGAGGCGGAGTCCTTCGCGGCGGTGAGCACACTGGGCCTCTTCTACCGGCGCGGAGTGTCCACGTCACTGACGCAGATCGGCGACGTGCGGCAGCTGGATTTCATTCGCGCATTCGACCGGGTGATCGACGAAACCGCGAACGACCGTGATGCCGAACGACTCCTCCCGAAAGCCGTCCGCACCTATTGCGCGCTCATTTCCCATCACGTCGGCAATATCTCGCGATTCGAACCGGCGGTGGCGAGGGAATTGCGGGCGAGGAGTGCTGCGGCGCTGCGGCGGATGCCGCAGGACGTGCTCGGTGGGGCGCTGTCCTCGATGGACGAGGAGCGGGCCGCCGTCCTGCGCCGGCTGCGCCGCCGGGGCACCGGGGTCCTCGTCCCGGCGCGCGCCGTCCGCACGGCGGGAGCGGGGGCCGCCGCGTGAGGACCACCCAGATCTTCTACGCGTCCACCCTGTACGGCGCCTCGACGCTGGCCGCCGCGCTGGACAGCGGCCTGTTCGAACCGGCCGACCGCCGGCTGCTGCTGGTGGCCAACAACGCGGCCGTGCCGGAGACCACGCCGTCCCTGGACCGGATGCCGGGCTTCGAGGCGCTGCGCGGGCGTTTCGACTCCGTGCTGTCCTGGAACGAGGCCGTCTCCCCCCTCCATCCCTCCGGCTGGACGCCGCGGCCGGACGACCTGCCCCTGCTGGAGCGGCATCTGCGGCGGCTGTGGGGGCTCGGCGACGACCGGATCGAACTGGCCGTGGAATCGGTGCAGGTGACGCCCGCCCTGACGATCGCCCGGCTGTTCCCGGACGCGGCCCTGGACGTGTACGCGGACGGGCTGATGAGCTACGGCCCCACCCGCGACAGGCTCGATCCGCTGGTGGGCGAGCGGGTCCGGCGCCTGCTCCATCTCGACCTGGTGCCGGGGCTCACGCCGCTGCTGCTCGCGGAGTTCGGGGCGGAGCCGGTGGTGGTGCCGACGGAGGCGTTCACCAAGGTGCTCGACGAGTCGGCGGGCGGCGCGCCCGGCGAGCGGGACGCGGCGCGGGACGACGGCACGGGGCAGGAGGCGCCGGCGCTGCTGCTCGGCCAGTACCTGGCGGCCCTGTCCCTGCTCACACCCGCCGAGGAGGAGGAGCTGCATCTGCGGATGGTGCGCGGCGCGGTGGCCCGCGGGCACCGGCGGCTCGTCTTCAAGCCGCATCCGACGGCGCCCGACGCCTGGACCCGGACCCTGGCCCGGGAGGCCGAGCGGCTCGGCGCCGCGCTGACCGTGGACGACCGGCCCGTGCTCGCCGAGGTGCTCTACCGGGAACCGCGGCCGGCGCTGGTCGTCGGCTGCTTCTCGACGGCCCTGATGACCGCCCGCGCCTTCTACGGGATCCCGGTGGCCCGGGTGGGCACGCGGACCCTGCTGGACCGGCTGACCCCGTTCCAGAACAGCAACCGCGTGCCGCTCGTCCTCGTCGACGCGCTGGTGCCGGACCTGGAGGAGGCCGACGGGAACGGCGTCACCGCCCCGCCGGCCCCCGGCCCGCCGGCCGGCCTGATCGCGGCGGTCGGTTTCGCGATGCAGCCGAGGATCAGGCCGGACCTGCGAGAGGCGGCGGTGCGTCAGCTGTCGGGCCCGCTCGGCGAGCGGACCCGGGCCTACGTCACGCGCCGCCGCCTCACCGTCCTGGGCCTGCCGGGCGGCCTCCCGGTCCCCCGGCACCCCCGGGTCCGCCGGCTGGCCCGGCGCGCGCTCCGGCTGAAGCGCGCGCTGCGCCGCCGGCTCCTGTCCGGGTGATCCCCGAGGACCGGCCCGCGGATCAGGCGCGGGCGACCGGCTCCTGGAGTTCCGTCACCCAGCCGGCGCGGTCCTCGGGGCACTCCAGGTACAGCTCACGGGCGTAGCCCGTCGATCGGTAGCCGTTGGCGTCGATCCAGGTGGCCAGAGTCTGGACGGTCGGCAGGAGGGCGTCCATCGGACCCCGGTGCACCACGGTCGCCGCCTCCTCCAGACCGGGCAGGAGGACGAAGTCGACCCCGTCCGCCGTCGCGTCGGCCGGGACGGTCATCCCGGCGTGCACGACGATCGAGCCGTCGCCCGAGCCCGCGTCCTCGTAGTACGCGATCCCCGGGCCGACCCCGGTGACGCCGGCGCGCTCCAGCAGGCCGCACAGCTTCTCGTACAGGGGCTGGATGACCGGGCCGATGTCCTCGGGGCCGAACCCCGCGGCCGGCGCGCTCAGCTCGGCCAGGCGGACCGGCGGAACCTTCTTGATGACGACGTCCTGCGTGGACATGTGTCCCTCGCTCTCGATGGCTCGGAGCCGCGCGCCGACCTGGGCCAGCCGTCCCGCCGCCTCCGCCAGGGCCGTCTCCAGCTCGGCCTGGCGCAGCCTCAGCATCCCGCGCAGCTCGTCCGCTCCGAGCTGCTCGTCGAGGATCGACCCCACCTGTTCGAGGGTGAAGCCGAGTTCCTTGAGCGCGATGACGCGGTTGAGCCGGGCGAGCTGGTCCGCCTCGTACTGGCGGTAGCCGCTGTGCGGGTCGACGTGGGCCGGGCGCAGCAGTCCGATGGCGTCGTAGTGGCGCAGCATGCGGACCGACACCCGCCCGTGCCGGGCGAAGTCTCCGATGGTGAACATGACGACTCCTACGGAACGGCCTCACACGGTGTCAGGGTCAAGCCGTGACGGGCGCCGGGACAGGGGACGCCGTCCCCGGCGCCGGGTCGGTCAGGCGCTGCTGAGCGAGAGCTTCGCCGCGAAGCCGAGGAACAGCGCGCCGGCCGCGGAGGTCGCCCCCGCGGACAGCCTGCGGCGCCGGCGGAAGGCGGCGGCGAGACGCGTGCCGCCGAATATCAGCGTCGTCAGGTACAGGAAGCTGCCGATCTGGAGCAGGCCGCCGAGCACCAGGAAGGACAGCGCCGGGTAGGCGTATCCGGGATCGACGAACTGCACGAAGAAGGAGATCAGGAAGAGGATGGCCTTCGGGTTGAAGAGGCTGATGATCAGCGCCCGCCGGTACGGGTTCTCCCCCGCGACCGGTTCCCGGTCCGGCTCGTCGGCCCGCACCTCGCCGCGGGAGCGCCACATGGCCCAGGCCGCCCGCAGCATGCCGATCGCCATCCAGGTCAGATAGCCGGCGCCCGCGTACTTCACGATCATGAAGAGGAGCGGCGTGGTCTGGAGCAGCGAGGCGGCGCCGAGCGCGGCCAGGGTCATCAGGACCGCGTCGCCGGTGAAGACGCCGGCCGCGGCCCGGTAGCCGGTCCGGGTGCCCTTGCGGGCGGCGACGGACAGCACGTAGAGCGAGTTCGGCCCCGGCAGGAGGATGATGAGGACGAGGCCCGCGAGATAGGTCGGCAGATCGATGACACCCAGCATGAAGCGGAGTGTCGCACACCGGTGCGACACTCCGCTTTCGGGTTTCGCGGGGCGGACGGCGACATTCCGCATCGGCGCCGCCGGGGGGCCCGGCCGGGCCGAACGGCCCTGACAGGACCTAGGTGTATTGATCACGGACGTTGTTGACACGGTTGGGTCTTGAACATGGCGAAGGCCCCCGTGTGTGGTGGAGGTGTCGAATCTTCACCGCACGGAGGCCTTCGTGTCCCACCGTAATGCCCGACTGACCGTCTTCGGGAGACGACTGCTGGTCGAACGTGTCGAATCGGGCCGTCCGGTCGCTCATGTCGCGGCCGAGATGGGCATCTCCCGGGCCACCGCCCACAAATGGATCCGCCGTTGGCGAGCCGAGGGACAGGCCGGGCTGCACGACCGTTCCAGCCGCCCGCACTCGACACCGCACCGGACCCCGCCGGCGATCGAGGCCCGGGTCTGCGACCTGCGCCGGGACCGCAAACTCGGACCCGCCCGGATCGGCCCGATCCTGGGCCTGCCCGCCTCCACCGTCCACCGCATCCTCACCCGCCACCACCTGCACCGGCTCACATGGCTGGACCGGCCGACCGGCACGGTGATCCGCCGATACGAACGCGACCGGCCCGGCGAACTGATCCACGTGGACGTGAAGAAACTCGGCCGGATCCCCGACGGCGGCGGCCACAAGACCAACGGCCGCGAGGCCGGCCGGCCGATCCGCGGCATGGGCTTCGACTACGTGCACTCCGCCGTCGACGACCACTCCCGCCTCGCCTACAGCGAGATCCACGCCGACGAGAAGGTCGCGACCTGCGCAGGCTTCCTGACCCGCGCGGCCGCCTTCTTCCACAGCCACGGCATCGACCACATCGAGCGGGTCCTGACCGACAACGCCTGGGCCTACCGCAAGGGCCTGGCCTGGAAAAACGCCCTCGCCGAGCTCGGT
The DNA here is from genome assembly GCF_050917515.1 of Streptomyces sp. JL2001. NCBI lineage: Bacteria > Bacillati > Actinomycetota > Actinomycetes > Kitasatosporales > Streptomycetaceae > Streptomyces > Streptomyces sp. JL2001. Next base: position 3,095,144 of record NZ_CP169421.1, read on the forward strand.
GCGACCGGAAAGCTGACCCGTGCCTACCGGCCGCAGACCAACGGCAAGGTCGAACGCTTCAACCGCACCCTGCTCGACGAATGGGCCTACCTGAAGCCCTACACCTCAAACAACGAGCGCACCGAAGCCCTGGCAGACTTCCTCCACACCTACAACCACCACCGCTGCCACACCGCACTCGGCGGCAAACCGCCCATCACCCGTGTGAACAACCCTGCGAGTCAATACACCTAGGTCCTGTCAGGGCGATCTTCGAGGATCGGCCCGCGGCGTCGGATGTGGTGTATCGCAAGGCGGAGGATCGCCCTCGTACTGGGCGTACTCGGGCGACTCCGACAACGCCGCGAGACGCCGCAGCCGTCGTCGCGGGCCCGAGAAGATCGCCCGGACAGGACCTAGAAGGCGTCGGTGGGGACGTAGGTGCCCCAGACCTCCCGCAGTGCGTTGCAGACCTCGCCGACCGTCGCCCGCGCCCGCAGCGCGTCCTTCATCGGGTAGAGCACGTTGTCCGTGCCCTCCGCGGCCTTCTTCAGCTCGGTCAGCGCCGCGTCCACGGCCGCCTGGTCGCGCTCGGCGCGCAGCTTGGCGAGCCGGTCGGCCTGCTGGGCCTCGATCGCCGGGTCGACGCGCAGCGGCTCGTAGGGCTCCTCGACGTCGACCGTGTAGCGGTTGACGCCCACGACGACCCGCTCGCCGCTGTCGGTCTCCTGCGCGATGCGGTAGGCGGAGCGCTCGATCTCGTTCTTCTGGAAGCCGCGCTCGATCGCGCTGACCGCGCCGCCCATGTCCTCGACCTTGGCCATCAGTTCCAGGGCGGCGGCCTCGACGTCGTCGGTCATCTTCTCGACGACGTAGGAACCGGCGAAGGGGTCGACGGTCGCGGTGACGTCCGTCTCGTACGCGAGGACCTGCTGGGTCCGCAGCGCGAGGCGGGCGCTCTTGTCCGTCGGCAGGGCGATGGCCTCGTCGAAGGAGTTCGTGTGCAGCGACTGCGTGCCGCCGAGGACCGCGGCCAGACCCTGGACGGCCACGCGCACCAGGTTGACCTCGGGCTGCTGGGCGGTCAGCTGGACACCGGCGGTCTGGGTGTGGAAGCGGAGCATCAGCGACTTGGGGTTCTTCGCGCCGAACTCCTCCTTCATCACCCTCGCCCAGATCCGGCGGGCGGCACGGAACTTGGCGACCTCCTCGAGGATCGTGGTGCGGGCCACGAAGAAGAAGGAGAGGCGGGGCGCGAAGTCGTCCACGTCCATGCCCGCGGCGACGGCGGTACGGACGTACTCGATGCCGTCGGCCAGGGTGAACGCGATCTCCTGCGCGGGCGAGGCACCGGCCTCCGCCATGTGGTAGCCGGAGATCGAGATCGTGTTCCACTTCGGGATCTCGGTCCGGCAGTACTTGAAGATGTCCGCGATCAGCCGCAGCGACGGCTTGGGCGGGAAGATGTACGTCCCGCGCGCGATGTACTCCTTGAGCACGTCGTTCTGGATCGTGCCGGTCAGCTTGTCCGCCGCGACGCCCTGCTCCTCGCCCACGAGCTGGTACAGCAGGAGCAGCAGCGCGCCGGGGGCGTTGATGGTCATCGACGTCGAGACCTTGTCCAGCGGGATCCCGTCGAAGAGCACGCGCATGTCGTCGAGGGAGTCGATGGCCACGCCGACCTTGCCGACCTCGCCGTGGGCGATCGGGGCGTCGGAGTCGTGGCCCATCTGGGTCGGCAGGTCGAAGGCGACCGACAGGCCCATCGTGCCGTTGTCGATCAGCTGCTTGTAGCGGGCGTTGGACTCGACGGCGGTGCCGAAGCCGGCGTACTGCCGCATGGTCCAGGGCCGGCCGGTGTACATCGAGGGGTACACACCGCGGGTGAAGGGGTACGCACCCGGCTCGCCCAGCTTCCCGGCCGGATCCCACCCGTCGAGCGCGTCCGGTCCGTAGACCGGCTCAATGGGCAGCCCGGATTCCGACTCGCGCGCCATCTGCTGTGCCTCCCGATAGACCTACTGGTGGGTACCGACCCCCGCGACGGACTGTAGCCGTGGCCGTGCGGCGGGTGGAGAGCCGCTCGCTGGGACCTTCCTCACAGCATGCTCCGTACTTTGCGGGGGTGCGCAACCAAGCGGCCCCGGTAAGCATCCAATAAGTACACACACACGTCTCGGGGGGCATGTCCGATGCAACGTTCGTCCGTCATTCGCAGAGCACTCGTGGCCGCGGTCGCCGTGGCCGTCGTCACCGGCTGCAAGGCACAGGCAGCCGGTCCGGAGGAGACGGCGCGTCCGTCGGCGCCCTCCTCCTCGGCCTCGGCCCCCGCCTCGCCGTCCGGCGAGGCGTCGACCCCGTCGGACGACAAGCCGTCCGACGCACCCACGACCGCCTCCCCCAGTTCCTCGGCGCCCGCCGCCAAGGTGCTGATGAAGGACGGCGACGAGAACAAGCAGGTACGCGAACTCCAGGCGCGACTGCGCCAGATCGGGTACTTCGACCGTGCCCCCACCGGCTTCTACGGCACGATGACCGGCGGCGCGGTGAAGGGCTTCCAGAAGAAGCGGGAGCTGCCGGAGACCGGCTCGGTGGACGAGACGACCTGGCAGAAGCTGGTCGCCATGACCCACGAGCCGACGGCGGACGAGCTGAAGCCGTCCACCACCAACAAGCTGGACAAGCCGGACGCCCGCTGCATGACCGGCCGGGTGCTGTGCATCAGCAAGGAGAGCAGGACGCTCGCCTGGATGATCGACGGCAAGGTCGTCTCGTCGATGGACGTCCGCTTCGGTTCGGAGAACACCCCCACCCGTGAGGGCACCTTCCAGGTGAACTCCAAGAGCCGCAACCACGTCTCGACGATCTACCACACGCCGATGCCGTTCGCGATGTTCTTCAGCGGCGGCCAGGCCGTGCACTACTCGGCCGACTTCGCGGCCCGGGGCTACAACGGCGCCTCGCACGGCTGCGTCAACGTCCGGGACCGGGGCAAGGTCTCCTCGCTCTTCGACCAGGTGAAGGTCGGCGACAAGGTCGTCGTCCACTGGTAGGACGCGACCCGCGACAGCGGGGAGGAGAGGGCGCGGGTGGGACCGGGGGAACGTGTCCCACCCGCGCCGTGCGCGGAGCCGAAGGTACGGGGGGAACCCCGGCTCACTCGCGCGGCCGATGACCAGTCGGCTCACTCAGTACTGCGCCGGGCGGCCGAAAAGTGTCACACCCCGCGTCTCACACGGGCGCGGAGGCGAGCGTGAGGACCGGCGCGGGGGCCGTCCGGAGGGTCTCAGCCGAGAGGGAACCGCCGTCCGGGGCACCGGCCGCGGTGCGGCTCACCCCGCCGACGCGCCCGGTGGTTCCGCCCGACTCCCGGGAGTCGCCCCGGTCGCCGCTCCCCGTGGAGCCGTCGCCGCCCGTACCGCCGGACGCGCGTCCCGAACCTCCCTCGGCGGTGCCCGGGGAACCGCCGGCCAGGATGCGGTCGCAGTAGCGGCGCACGGTCTCGCCCGTCTCCGCGGAGTCCGTGAGCCGGCGCCGGTCGCTGTCGGAGATGCGTCCGTCCTTGAGGTCCTGACAGGCCTTGAGGATCCGGGTGCGCAGGACGCCGGCGTCCCACTCCGCGCCCTTGCTGCTCGCCCCGGGCTCCGGGGTGTCCCGGCTCGGCGTGCCGCTCACCCCGGGGGTCTCGGTCACGCCGGGCGCGGCCGGCGAGGAGGAGGGGCCGGGCCGCAGGTCGTCGGTCGAGGGCGGCGCGGACGGGGTGACCGTGCCGAAGCCGTCGTCCGGGCCGCCGGAGACCAGCGGCTCGGGGCTGTCCGCGACCGTGACCGAGCCGGCGGGCGCGGGGGCCTCGTCGAAGGGCGTCGGGATGAGGCCCGTACCGGACGCGACGGCGACACCGCCGACCGCGACGGCCGCCACCGCGGCGGCCAGCCCGTAGCGGACCGAGCGTCCCCACCGCCGGGCGGCGGGCAGCCGCCCGATCCGCACCCCGTGCAGCTCGGCGGCGCCGGACGCGGGCAGCGGCCCCGCGAGGTCCGCCGCGGCGGGGAGGGAGGCGGCGGCGCGTGCCGCCGTCGCCCGGCGGAAGGCGGCCAGGGCCGCCGCCTCGCCGGGGAGCTCCTCCCGCGCCGCGGGGTCGACGGCCGGCTGCCGGGCCGCGTCGAGGGCGTGGGCGAGTCGTTCGGCCTGGTCGCGGGCGTCACCGTCGAGGGGGTCGACCGGCAGGCCGCGGAGCAGCCGCTCCGCGGCCTCCTGGTCGAGCCACTGGTACCGCTCGTCGGCCATCACATGTCCTTCTGCGTCCGCGCGCGCGATTGCGTCACACCGCCGGGGGCCGGGGCCTCCGGCCTGCGACCGCGCTGCGGAGGTACGCCACCCAGCTGACCTGCGGCCGGATCGTCGGCGCCCAGGAGTTCGGCGAGTCTCTTCAGACCGCGGTGCGCCGCGGTCCGTACGGCTCCGGGGCGCTTCCCCAGCGTGTCGGCGGCGCTCTTGGCGTCCAGGCCGACGACGACCCGCAGCACCACGGCCTCGGCCTGGTCCTGCGGCAGTTGTGCGATCAGGTTCATGGTGTGGCCGGTGGCCAGCGCTTCCATGGCCTCGTCCGCCGTGTCGGACAGGGCCGGCTTGTCGGTGAGTTCGGTCTCGTCGCCCCCCACGGCGGGCCGCCTGCCCCTCATCCGGAGGTGGTCGAGCGCCCGGTTGCGGGCGATGCGCGCCGCCCAGCCGCGGAAGCGGTCCGCGTCGCCGCTGAAGCGGTCCAGGTCACGGGCGATCTGGAGCCAGGACTCGGAGGCGACGTCCTCGACGTCGGTGTCACCGACGAGCGTCCGTATGTAGCCGAGCAACCGGGGATGCACGGCGCGGTACACAGTACGGAACGCGTCCTCGTCCCCGTTCTGCGCAGCGAGCACAGCGGCCGTCAGCTCCGCGTCGTCCCCCAGCACTCCCCACAACCTGTTCGTCATCGCGGCTGGTCACCACCGCCACGCCGCCCGGCGCGCAGCAGCACGCTACGTCCTACCCGGTCATCCCGTCCATGTGCGTCCGGTCCATGTTCGTCCGGTCTTCGTACAACCTGCAACCTTCTGCGGTTGCCGTGCGGTGTGACAGAAAACGCATGCGCGGCGCTGATAGGAGTACGGGGCCGTGCTGCGGCCCCGGCGGACGGCGACCGGGGCCTCTCCTGTGGGGGGTGGCGGCCCCGGTCGTCCTCCTTCACGACCCGGGACGCGTGTCCCTGACCTCGCCGTACCAGCGCCAGGACGTGAGTCGCTCCCGGCCCGGCAGCTCGCCGCGCCCCGTCGCCCACAGCAGGGTGGCCCAACGGTCGGTGTCCGCGGGAGCGTCGGGGAAGAGCCGGGTCAGGACCCGGCCGCACAGCCCGGCGGGCGGCGTCCAGGCGATTTCGAGTCCGGTCGCGATGTCGTGGGTGTGCACGAGGGTCTCCACGATGCCCATGGCCGCGAACCCCTCCGCGTCCGAGATCCCGAACCCGTGGTACGAGCGCCGGTCCGCCGGCGTCGTGCGGACCAGGGCGGTCAGCATCGCCCCGCACGCCTCGAGGACCTGGAGCAGACCCGGGAGCCCGGCGGCGGGGTCGGCGAACGTGACGTTGGCGGGTCCGCCCTCGCGCCGGCGCTCCCAGCGGAAGGGCACCTCCCCGTCGAGCGGCGGGCTCTCGGGGCCGAGCTGCGCCGCGTAGGCGAAGAGGTCGTCGGCGAGGTGCTCGACCGTCTCCCAGCAGCTCCAGGTCAGCGGTCCGGCCGGCCGGTCCCAGCCGGCGGTGGTGCCGGCGGCGGCAGCGGCCCGGAGGGTGGTGAGGGAGAGACGGACGGCGTGCTGGAGGTCGTCGGCGGTGATGGCCGGCGCGGTGGCGCCCTCTGCGTACTCGGCGTTCTCGGTCGTCGTCATGGTGATCATCATGGCGGGCGATCCACTGTCAACCGAAGGTTGACACCCCTCTACTGTCAACCTAGGGTTGCATCATGACGAAACCAGTCGGCATGAGCCACCCCGTCCGCCTCGACGACCTCATCGAGGCGATCAAGAAGGTCCACACGGACGCGCTGGACCAGCTCTCGGACGCCGTCATCGCGGCGGACCACCTCGGAGACGTGGCCGACCATCTGATCGGCCACTTCGTGGACCAGGCCCGGCGCTCGGGCGCCTCCTGGACCGACATCGGCAGGAGCATGGGCGTCACCCGGCAGGCGGCCCAGAAGCGGTTCGTCCCGAAGGACACGGACGCGGCCAGGATGGACCCCGACGCGGGGTTCAGCCGGTTCACCCCGCGGGCCAGGAACGTCGTCGTGGCCGCGCACAACGAGGCCCGGGCCGCGGGAGGCACCGAGACCCTCACCGGCCACCTCGCCCTCGGCCTGCTCGCCGAGCCCCAGGGCCTCGCCGCACGCTGGATCGACGGACGCGGCGTCACCCCGGAGCGGCTGCGCGAGGCCGTCGAGGCCACGCTGCCGGCGGCCGCCGAGGAGGTGCCCGAGCTCATCCCGTACGACGCGGGCGCGAAGAAGGTCCTGGAGCTGACGTTCCGCGAGGCGCTGCGCCTGGGCCACAACTACGTCGGCACCGAGCACATCCTGCTGGCGCTCCTGGAGTTCGAGGACGGCAAGGGGGTCCTCTCCGGACTGGGCCTCGACAAGGGGCAGGCGGAGCGGGACGTCGCGGAGACGATCGCCTCGATCGAGGCGAAGGGTCCGGAGGCGTAGCAGCCCGGAGGCGCAGGGTTCGGAGGCGTAGCAGCCGGGAAGTGCGGGAGCCCGGAAGTGCGGCGGCCCTCCGCGGAGGATGTCCGGGGAGGGCCGCCGCCTCGGGCGTTCGGGCCGTTCGGGCCGTTCGAGCGGGGCTCCGTGCCGGAAGACGTGCGCCCGGGAACTCCGTCAGGAGGTGCGGGCCCGGCGGGAGACCACCGCGCGGAGCACGCGGCCGCCCTCGGTGGAGAGCTCGCGGGCCCGACGCAGACCGGTCGGGCCGTGGGCGACGGATTCGAGGACGGTGTGCTGGCGGCGCAGTTCGCCGGCGAGCAGCGGGCCCGCCCCGTCCGCGTCGCCGGCCCGGCAGCGGTCGACCAGTTCGGTCGCGCCGCCCGCGCCGTCGTACCGCCCGTGCAGCGCGAGGGCCGCGTGGGAGCAGGAGGAGGCCCACTCGCGCAGCGGCTCGGCCGACCACTCGGCGGGAGCCTCGGCCAGCATCTCCCGGACACCCTGGGCCGCCTCGTCGCCCGCGGGGACCTCGTCCAGTTCTCCCCGGGCCTTGGCGAGCGACTCGCACCAGGCGCCGCCGTCGCCGCGGGCCACCGCCGCCCAGACGGGCCGCAGCACCTCCGCCCCCTCGGGGGCGAGCAGGGGCAGACACCGGTCCAGGCAGGCGAGTCCGGCCGCGGCCAGACTCCGTTCATCGGCCCGGTCGATCAGTTCCAGCACGCTTCGGCTCGTGGCCGAGGTTGCCGACGCCATGGACGCCTCCCGTTGCGGACGCAGTACTGACTCTTACTGCGCCACCTGGCGCGATTACGTCACTGCGAGGCCGGAATCATGCCAGTCGCCTTGACGTGCTGCATAGAGGTCAGACGCCGCACGAAGAGAATCGCCAGGACGGCGGCGGCGAGGTTCGTCGCGTCGCTCGCCAGGAGCCATCCCGTGGCGTCCACGAGCCCGTCCACGGTCTCGGCCATGTCGAACATCCGCGCCGCGACCCTGCCCATGACCGCGTCGACGGCGAACAGGGTCCACCAGGCGTTGAGCAGCACGAACTCGCCGCTGCGGTCGGGGCCGTACGGGTCCGGGCGGCTGGCACGCCAGATGTCGGCCGCGATCCCCCGCGGGATCCACAGGTTGGCGACCGGGACGAACCAGGCGCCGATCGCCCAGCCCGGCCCCCTGCCCTGGAGGTCCGGGGTCCACACGTCGGCGTTCCGCCTCAGCCGGTGGAACCAGACGATGAAGACAATTGCCGTGGCCACGAGCAGCAGGCCCTGCGCGAACCACGCCGCCGCGAGGGCCAGGGAGCCTTCGTAGCCGGCCGGGTCGGGGTGGTCGGCGAGGCCGCCTCGGAGGTCGGACCGGACGCCGAAGGTCGCGACCAGGGCGAAGACGTCTGCGGCGGCGGTCACGCCGAGCAGGGACATGACGGCGTACGACAGGCCGTTGGGATTGCGGAGCAAGGTGAGCGGATCCCCCCAGGGACGAACGGGGCACCTCCCCCGAGGCCCCGGCGCGGCCGGGCGGCCGCAGCGAGTGGAACCTAAGGGGAGGGCGCCCACGACGTCCACGGAAATAGCACCGGGCCCGGCCGCCGGCCGGGTCAGCGCACCTGCGCGGCGAGCGTCCGGAACTGCTCCCAGGTCAGCGTCGGCTTCCGCGCGTCCCAGAGCTTCTGCGCGGTCGCCGTCAGCGGCATCCGGATCCCGGTCGCCACCTGGGCCTGTGTCTGCGCCCCCGCCAGGTCGCACCAGACGGCGAACCGGCCGCCCAGGATCTGGGCGTCGTAGCGCGCGGGCACCGCCGTCGTGCCGCGCAGGACGCGCGGGGTCCACTGCTCGTAGATGCGGCGGCCGGTCGGGTACACGAAGTCGTTCGGCTGGCCGAGGACGTAGTAGAGGTACTCGTCGTTCAGGTTCACGACCTTGCGGCCCTCGGCCAGGTACTCGGCGGGCGGCCGGGCCCCGATCTCCTTGCCGGTCCAGTACTCGACCTCGATGTCCTTGTCGGCGGTGACGATCCCGCCCCGGAAGAAGCCGTCGTTCCATGCCTTCGCGGTCTTGCCCGCGTCGCGGACCACGGCCGCCCGGTCGTCGAGCCAGCCCTCCGCGAGGTCCTGGACCCGGGCCTGCGGGCCGTACTTCTGCCGTGCGGCGGTCGCCAGCTGCGGATAGGAGGTCTCCGGCGAGCGGACCGTCAGCGCCTGGTACTCGTCGGCGCCGACGTGGAACCAGCCGCCGGGGAAGAGGCCGGCGTACTCGCGCAGCAGCTCGTCGACGAGCCGCGCGGAGCCGGGCTTGGAGATGTCGATGGCTCCCTGGCGCGGGACGCCCTGCACGTTGAGCAGCCGCAGGTCCGGGTGGGCGCGCAGGACGGCGCCGAGGTGCCCGGGCGAGTCGATCTCGGGCACGACCGTGATGTGCAGGCTCTTCGCGAGGGCGAGGATCCGGCGCACCTCGGCCTTGCTGAGGTGCTGCGCCGAGACGACCTCGGGGTGGGTGTCGGACTCGATCCGGAAGCCCTGGTCGTCGGAGAAGTGGAGCCCGAACTGGTTGAGCTTGAGGTCGGCCATCTCGCGGAGCCGGCCCTCGATCCAGCTCGCGGTGAAGAACTTGCGGGCGATGTCGACGTTCAGCCCTCGCTGCGGCTTGGCGGGCGCGTCGTCGACGACGCCCTCGGGCATCGCGCCGGTGCCGCGCACGGACTGCTTGAGGGTGCGGGTGCCGTAGAAGACCCCGGCCTCGTCGGGGCCGGTGATCCGCACCCGGTTGTCGCGGGTGGTCAGCCGGTACGACTCGGCGGCACCCGCGCCGCCGAGGGCGAGCTCGACGTCGCCGGGGCGGGCGCCGACGGCGCCGCGGTACTGGATCTTCAGCTCGCCGGCGAGCAGGCGGCCCTCGTCGGCGAGGGCCTCGCTGCCCTTGGCGACGACGACGCCGGCGGCGGGCACGGGACGCCAGCCGGGACCGCGGGCCGGCTCGTGGGCGCGGACGGCGGGCACCGTGCGCGGGGCCGTGGAGAGGGGATAGGTCCGGGTGGGCGTGGGGGTGGGCGTAGGGGTGGGGCTCGGCGGCGCCGAGGTGGCCGGAGCCGCGTCGGCCGAGGAGGGTGCGCCGCTCGTGGCGGAGCCGGACGGGGAGGAACAGGCGGTCACGACGACCAGGGTCGCCGCTGCCGCCAGCAGGGTCGGGCCCCGGTGGGGCCCACGTATGGAGTACCGCATCACCCGAAATACTCCCTCATACGAACGAACAGGTCCATTCGGGCACGGTCAATGACGTCCATCAGGTGTTCCGAAACTCTCCCTTCCGGGTGAAATTCGCGCATCCTTCGGACACTTCTTTCCTCCCGTCGATAGCGTGGCGACACAGCCACCCCACCCTTCACGGAGCCCACGCTGACCCGCGAGACCCCTGCCCCCTCCCGTTCCCCGGGCTCCCCCGCCATACCCGCCCAGAACACGGGCCCCACCCCACTCACCGCGCCGACCGGGCTGGCCCGGTTCAACACGGCGACGCCGGGCGCGGCCGTGGCACTCCTGCTGACCTGCTGCGGGAGCCATCGCTGGGCCGAGCGAATGGCCGCCCATCGCCCGTACCCGACCCTCGACGCGCTGCTCGCCGCGGCGGACGAGGCCGGCTACGACCTGTCCGTCGCCGACGTCGAGGAGGCCCTGGCGGGCGAGTCCTCCGCGGCCCCCCACCCCGACGCGCCGCAGGCCGCGCACACCGCGCTGCGGGCCGCCCACGCCGCGTACGAGAGCAGGTTCGGGCACGCGTTCGTGATCAGCCTCGACGGCGTGCGGCCGGCGGAACGGCTCGACCGGGTCCTGGCCGGCATCCGGTCACGGCTCGGCAACGAACCGGACGAGGAGCGCGCGACGGCCGCCGACGAACTGCGCCGGTTGACCCGCTCCCGGCTCGCGCACCGGGTCGGCGCGCCTCCGACCCCCGTACGGGCGTCCGGAATGCGGTGATTCGGGCGTACGCGATAGCCCGTCCGTGCCTCTTTGATCACACCTATGGACCCCGCGCGAGCGAACCGACGAGTCGTCGCTACGATGACCAGGGCCGGTGGACCGTACCCGGCCGGGTCAGACCGACACTGAAGCCGGCCGACCCTGATCCCCGCTCCCGGAGGGTTTTTCCGTGCCGGCTGGAACGCTGTACCGCGGCCGGGAAGGAATGTGGTCCTGGGTGGCTCATCGAGTCACCGGCGTCCTCATCTTCTTCTTCCTGTTCGTACACGTGCTGGACACCGCTCTCGTCCGCGTCTCCCCCGAGGCGTACGACGATGTCGTCGCCACGTACAAGACGCCGATCGTCGCACTCCTCGAGTACGGCCTCGTCGCCGCCATCCTCTTCCACGCGCTGAACGGCCTCCGGGTCATCGCCGTGGACTTCTGGTCCAAGGGCCCGCGCTACCAGAAGCAGATGCTCTGGACCGTCGTGGGCATCTGGGTCGTGCTGATGGCGGGCTCGCTGTACCCCGTCCTCGGCCACGCCGCACGTGAACTGTTCGGGAGCTGAGGCCGCACATGTCCGCTGACACCCAGTCCGCGATCGGTCCCGTCGAGGGCGCGCCCCACTACGACGTGGACAACCCGGCCCCGTTCATCGAGGCCCCCCGCAAGCGCACCGGCAAGACGCCGCGGGCGACCCGGGGCAACTTCGAGATGATCGCATGGCTCTTCATGCGCCTCTCGGGCGTCGTCCTGGTCGTCCTGGTCCTCGGCCACCTGCTGATCCAGCTCTTCCTGGACGGCGGCGTCTCCAAGATCGGCTTCGCCTTCGTGGCCGGCCGTTGGGCGTCCCCGTTCTGGCAGGTCTGGGACCTGCTGATGCTCTGGCTGGCCATGCTGCACGGCGCCAACGGCCTCCGCACGGTCGTCAACGACTACGCGGAGCGCGCGAACACGCGCCTGTGGCTCAAGGGCCTGCTGTACACCGCCACGGTGTTCACCATCCTTCTGGGCACGCTGGTGATCTTCACCTTCGACCCGAACATCCGCTAGGCACGGGGCTGAGGTAACCACGTCATGAAGATCCACAAGTACGACACCGTCATCGTCGGCGCCGGTGGCGCGGGCATGCGCGCCGCCATCGAGGCGACGAAGCGCAGCCGCACCGCCGTGCTGACGAAGCTCTACCCCACCCGCTCCCACACGGGCGCCGCGCAGGGCGGCATGGCCGCCGCGCTGGCCAACGTGGAGGAGGACAACTGGGAGTGGCACACCTTCGACACGGTCAAGGGCGGTGACTACCTGGTCGACCAGGACGCCGCCGAGATCCTGGCGAAGGAGGCCATCGACGCCGTCCTCGACCTGGAGAAGATGGGCCTGCCGTTCAACCGGACCCCGGACGGCACCATCGACCAGCGCCGCTTCGGCGGTCACTCCCGCAACCACGGCGAGGCCCCGGTCCGCCGGTCCTGCTACGCCGCGGACCGCACCGGCCACATGATCCTCCAGACGCTGTACCAGAACTGCGTCAAGGAGGGCGTGGAGTTCTTCAACGAGTTCTACGTCCTGGACCAGCTGATCACCGAGGTCGACGGCGTCAAGAAGTCCGCCGGTGTGGTGGCCTACGAGCTGGCCACCGGCGAGATCCACATCTTCCAGGCCAAGGCCGTGATCTACGCGTCCGGCGGCACCGGCAAGTTCTTCAAGGTGACCTCCAACGCGCACACCCTGACCGGTGACGGCCAGGCGGCCTGCTACCGCCGCGGCCTGCCGCTGGAGGACATGGAGTTCTTCCAGTTCCACCCGACGGGCATCTGGCGCATGGGCATCCTGCTGACGGAGGGCGCCCGTGGTGAGGGCGGCATCCTCCGCAACAAGGACGGCGAGCGCTTCATGGAGAAGTACGCGCCGGTCATGAAGGACCTCGCGTCCCGTGACGTCGTCTCGCGCTCCATCTACACGGAGATCCGCGAGGGCCGCGGCTGCGGCCCCGAGGGCGACCACGTCTACCTCGACCTGACGCACCTCCCGCCGGAGCAGCTCGACGCCAAGCTGCCGGACATCACCGAGTTCGCCCGCACGTACCTCGGCATCGAGCCCTACACGGACCCGATCCCGATCCAGCCCACCGCGCACTACGCCATGGGCGGCATCCCGACCAACGTCGAGGGTGAGGTCCTCAGCGACAACACCACCGTCGTGCCGGGTCTGTACGCGGCCGGCGAGGTCGCCTGTGTCTCCGTGCACGGCGCCAACCGCCTGGGCACGAACTCGCTGCTCGACATCAACGTCTTCGGGCGCCGTTCGGGCATCGCCGCCGCCGAGTACTCCGCCAAGGCCGACTACGTCGAGCTGCCGGAGAACCCGGAGGCCCTCGTCGTCTCCATGATCGAGAAGCTCCGCAACTCCACGGGCAGCGAGCGGGTCGCCGACCTGCGCCGCGAGCTCCAGGAGACGATGGACGCCAACGTGATGGTGTTCCGCACCGAGCAGACGATCAAGACGGCCGTCGAGAAGATCGCCGAGCTCCGCGAGCGCTACGAGAACGTGTCCATCCAGGACAAGGGCAAGCGCTTCAACACGGACCTCCTGGAGGCCATCGAGCTGGGCAACCTGCTCGAACTGGCCGAGGTCATGGCCGTCTCGGCCCTGGCGCGCAAGGAGTCCCGCGGCGGTCACTACCGCGAGGACTACCCGAACCGCGACGACGTCAACTTCATGCGTCACACCATGGCGTACCGCGAGGTCGGCGAGGACGGCTCCGAGACCGTCCGTCTCGACTACAAGCCGGTCGTCCAGACCCGCTACCAGCCGATGGAGCGTAAGTACTGATGGCTACCCCCGTACTGGACAAGGTCGAGGCGGAGTCCGCCGCCTCCCCGTACATCACGGTCACGATGCGCATCCGCCGCTTCAACCCCGAGGTGTCGGACGCGTCGGTCTGGGAGGACTTCCAGATCGAGATCGACCCGAAGGAGCGCGTGCTCGACGCCCTTCACAAGATCAAGTGGGACGTCGACGGCACGCTGACCTTCCGCCGCTCGTGCGCGCACGGCATCTGCGGCTCGGACGCGATGCGGATCAACGGCAAGAACAGGCTCGCCTGCAAGACGCTGATCAAGGACATCAACCCCGAGAAGCCGATCACGGTCGAGGCCATCAAGGGCCTGACGGTGCTCAAGGACCTCGTGGTCGACATGGAGCCCTTCTTCCAGGCGTACCGGGACGTCATGCCGTTCCTGGTCACCAAGGGCAACGAGCCGACGCGCGAGCGCCTGCAGAGCGCCGAGGACCGCGAGCGCTTCGACGACACCACCAAGTGCATCCTGTGCGCCGCGTGCACGTCGTCCTGCCCGGTCTTCTGGAACGACGGCCAGTACTTCGGTCCGGCCGCGATCGTCAACGCGCACCGCTTCATCTTCGACTCGCGCGACGAGGCGGGCGAGCAGCGCCTGGAGATCCTGAACGACAAGGACGGCGTGTGGCGTTGCCGCACGACGTTCAACTGCACGGACGCCTGCCCTCGTGGCATCGAGGTCACGAAGGCGATCCAGGAGGTCAAGCGCGCGCTGATCACGCGTCGCTTCTGACCCGCTGACCCGGCCGCGCGCCGCGTCCGCTCGCGCAGGGAAGGCCCCGACTCCCCCGAGGAGTCGGGGCCTTCCGCGTACGCGGTGCTCATGTGCCAGGATCTGAGGCAGCGTTGGCGGCCCAGGAGAGCGGGGATTGATGAGCGAGCCGAACCCTTATGCGGACGGGGAGTACCAGTGGGGGCCCGACGGACGGTCGGGGACGCCTCCCTACGGCTATCCGCAGGCGGGAACGCCCGGTTACGGGTACCCGCAGCCGGTCTCGGGCGCCGGCTACCAGCCGACCCTGCCGGGCGGTGTCCCCGTGCCGCCGCAGCACGCGCCGATGGGGCAGGGCGGCGGTGCGCAGCTGAGCCTCGGCGACATCACCGTGGTCGGGGACCAGATCATCACTCCGGCCGGGTCGATGCCGCTCAAGGGCGCGGTGTGGAACGCGATGGACATGTCGCGGACCGAGGAGAAGATCCCGACGGTCGCGATCGTGCTGGCCATCATCTTCGCGCTGCTGTGCCTGGTGGGTCTGCTCTTCCTCCTGATGAAGGAGAAGAAGACGACCGGCTTCATCCAGGTCACGGTGACCAGCGGCGGCCGACACCACGCCACGATGATCCCGGCCACCGGACCGGACACCATCCACTGGGTGATGGGCCAGCTCAACTTCGCCCGTTCGCTGAGCGTCTGACGGCCACCCCTCGCCGGCGGCGGCAGGCGTACCGGTCGCCTTCCTCAACCCCCGGCCAGGGGAACGAGCCTGAGGAAGGTGACCTCCGTGTCCCGGCCCAGCTCCACCGTCTCGTCCAGCTCCTCGACCTGACGGTCCCCCACCAGCACCAGGAAGCCGTTGCGCCCGAAGGCCGCGACGGCCCGGGCGTACGCGCCCTCCGCCTCGCCCGGCGCGACCTCGCAGGCGACCCGACGGCGGATCAGTTCGCGCAGGGTGAGCCGCTGTTCGGTGGCGTGGAGGCCGCCGGCCTCGCGCCGCTCCCCCGAGGTCGCCTCGTCGACGAAGGTCACCTTTCCCATGCCCGCACGGTAGGGGGCGCCACCGACATCCGCTGGTCCGGCCGTGCCTCCGCCGCCGGCGGCGGCCGGGGATCAGCCGTGCCAGGGCTTCGGGCCGCCCGGCTCCTCCGCGACGAGCATGATCCTGCGGAGCATGTCGTTGAGCAGGGTCCGCTCGCCCTCGTCGAGGACGCCGAGCAGCCGGTACTCCTCGTGACCGAGGACGTCCATCGCCCCCCGCCAGGTCTGGCGGCCGGTGTCCGTGAGCTCGACGACCACCCGGCGCCGGTCGGTCGTGGACTGCGTGCGGCGCACCAGTCCGCGCTTTTCCAGCGCGTCGAGGCGGCCGGTGACCGAGGCGGGCGCCAGGTCGAGGTCCTGGGCGAGTTCCGAGGGGGCGGCGCTGCCGCCGCGCCCGGCGAGCTTGTGGAGCGTGTCGAACTCGTGGCGTTCCAGGTCGAAGTCGACGAGGGACTGCTCGCGCACGCGGCGCAGGTGGACCGAGAGCTTCTTCATGCGCGTGACCGCGCCCTCCACGACCGGGTCGAGGTCCGGCAGGACGGGCTGCCAGCGGTCCACGTGCTCGTCGGTCCAGTCCCGCTGCGTCGGCCCGGTGGGCTCGGTCGGCTCCATGGGGCGATCGTACGTCCCCGCCGTTGATTCTTCGGTTCCAAATATTTCGTTGACGAATTATTCGGAACCGAAATACCTTCCCTCCCATGTCTGCCGCCCCTTCCGACACCGCTCCCGCGTCCCCGCCCGCGCCCGTCCCGCACCCCCTGCGCACCCGCCCCTTCCGGCTGCTGTTCACCGGCCGCACACTCTCCCTGCTCGGCGACTCCGTCATCCCGGCGGCGCTCGCCATCGCCGTCTGGGAGGCGACCGGTTCGGCCTCCGCGCTCGCCCTCGTGCTGGCCTGCGCGATGGTCCCCAAGCTGCTCCTGCTGCCCCTGGGCGGTGTCGTGGGCGACCGCTTCGACGCCCGGACGATCGCCCTCACCACGGACCTCGTCCGCTGCGCCACCCAGCTCCTCGTCGGAATCCAGCTGCTCGGCGGCGAACCCACCCTGTGGCTCATCGCCACCGTCGAGTTCGTCGGCGGCGCGGCCGGCGCCTTCGCCATGCCGACCGGCGCGCCCCTGGTGACGGGGACCGTCGCGCCCGGGGCCCTCCGGCGGGCCAACGCCGCGATGGGCATCGCCCGCAGCGCCACCCGCCTCGGCGGCCCCGCCCTCGCCGGCGCGCTGATCCTGACCGTCGGACCCGGCTGGGCCTTCGTCCTGGACGCGGCCACCTTCGCCGCGAGCGCCGCCCTGCTGTCGGCCGTACGCGTCCGGCGCGTCCCGATCCCCCGCCGCTCGCTGCGCGCCGACCTCAAGGAGGGATGGCGGGAGGTCCGCACCCGCGACTGGTACTGGACCAGCCTCGTCGGGCACAGCGCCTGGAACGGCGCCGCGGCCGTCCTGATGACCCTCGGCCCGGCCCTCGCCCTCTCCCAGCCCGGCGGCCGGGGCACCTGGGTGGCCTTCCTCCAGGCCGGCGCGATCGGGCTGCTGGCCGGCTCGCTGCTGGCCCACCGCGCCCGCCCCCGGCGGCCCGTCCTCACCGCCAACCTCGGCCTCGCCGTCTACGCGCTGCCGCTGGTGCTGCTCGCCGCCTCCGCGCCCGCCCCGCTGACGATCGCCTCCTACGGGGTCGCCCAGGCCGGCCTCGGATTCCTCTCCCCCGTCTGGGAGACCGCCGTCCAGCAGGCCGTGCCCGCCCACGCCCTGGCCCGGGTGACGTCCTACGACTGGCTCCTCTCGCTCGCCGCCATGCCGCTCGGCTACGTCCTGGCACCGCTCGCCGCCTCGGCCTGGGGCCCGGAGGTCCCGCTCGTCGTCGCCGCGGTGGCCGTGAGCGGCTGCTGCCTGGGCACGGCGCTGGTACCCGGCGTCCGGCGGTTCGGCACCGAACGCTGAACCCGCGCGCGGACGTTGTCGGCGCCGTCGCCTACCTTCGTACCCATGGTGGGGACGACGGGCCTGGCGAACAGGCTGGACGAGGCCGTGCGCGACGGGCGAGCCGGGGAGCTGGTGGACTCCCTGGACGCGGCGGGGCGGCGGGAGTGCGCGCTGCTGCTGCAGGCGAGGATCTGCCGGCGGGGGGACCGGGACGCCGCGGCGGTCCTGACGGAACTGGCCGGGCAGCGGCTCGGCTGGTCCACGGCCGAGTCGGATGTGCTGCTCGCCCGGCTGGTGGGCCCGGACGCCGCCGTCGCCCCCCACGAGCTGCGCGAGGGCTTCCTCGCCCTGGTGCCGATCGCCCTGTCGGCGGCGGAACAGTCCGAGGAACCCGACCGGGCACGGCTGCGCGCGCTGCACCGGTGCGCGACGGACCTCGTCACGTACCAGGGTGACGCCCACCGGCCGGTCCGCGACCGGCTGGCCGCCCTGCTGGCCCGCGAGGTGCCGCTCGTCGACGGCAGGCTGCCGCGCCATCTGCTGGACTCCCTCGACGCGTTCGGCCCGGCGATGCGGTCCGCGCACGCGGACCTGCTCGACGGCGAGGGTGTGGCCGCCTTCCTCGGGCACTGCGTGCTCATGGACCGGCCCCGGGCCACCCGGGCCTGGCGGAGGACGGCCGCCGTCCTCCTGGCGCGGACCGAGTCCGGCCCGGAGCTGGTGCGTCGGCTGCTGGAGGGGATCGCCGTCCAGCCCGAGCACCGGGTGTCCGACCTGAACCCCTGGGGGATGAGCCTCACGGGCATCGCGGGCGACACCAACACCTGCCTGGTCCGCGGACTGCTGTGGGCGGCCCTGGACGCGGACGCCGACCGGGCCGTCCCGCTGGCCGGCGCGATCGCGCTGCACGCGGGGACGGGCATCGGAGGCTCCGGAGGCATGTGCCGCAACCAGCCGCTGGCCACCACCGCCGTCGCCGTCCTCGGCGCCTGCGAGGGGCGGGCCGGCGAGCAGGCCGTGCAGTGGCTCGGCCGGCTGCCGAAGCAGGTCCGCAACCGGACGGTGCTCAAGGGGATCGCCACGGCCCTGGAGGCCGTCGCGGCACGCTCCGGCCTCACCCCGTCGATGCTGCGGGAGCGGGGCGTGCCGACGCACGGCCTGGACGGGCGCGGGATGCGCGAGGAGCAGCTCGGCGCCTACACCGCGGTGCTGTCGGTACGGGAGCCGGGCACGGCCGTGCTGTCGTTCCTCGGCCCCGGCGGCCGGGTCCTGAAGTCCCCGCCCAGGACGGTCCGGGACGAGCACGGCGAGCGGCTGGCGCCGCTCCGGGCGGCCCTGAAGGGGCTGCGGGCCGAGCTGACCGCCGAGCGCACCCGGCTGGAGGAGCACCTGGCGGCCGGCACCACCTGGGCCGCGGAGGACTGGGAACGGTACTGCGTCGACCACCCGGTCACCGGCGCCGTCGCCCGCGCCCTGCTCTGGGAGGTCGCCGCGGACGGCGAGCCCTGGAGCGCGGGGCTCGTGGAACGCACCGGCGGCGGCTGGGCGCTGGCCGGGGCGGGCGGCACGGCCACCCCGGTGGGGCCCGGCTCGCGGCTGCGGCTGTGGCATCCGGTCCGCGCCGCGGGCGAGGACGTGTCCGAGTGGCGGGACGAACTGACCGGGCGCGAACTGCGCCAGCCGTTCAAGCAGGTGTTCCGGGAGGTCTATCCGCTCACCCCGGCCGAGGTGGCGACGGGCGCCTACTCCAACCGGTTCGCCGGGCACGTCCTGCGCTACGGCCAGGCGCGGGCGCTGATGACGGAGCGGGGCTGGCGGGGGAACCACCTGGGGTACTTCGGGGAGGGGTACTCCTCCGAGATGGTCCGGGAACTGCCCCGGCCCGGCGGGCTCCCGGCGGCCGAGGGCGCCCACTGGCGGGCCCGGTTCTCCGTCGAGCTGGTCGACGAGGGCGCGCGGGGCGACGGCGTCGCCCGGCTGTGCTCGACCGACCAGGTCCGCTTCGAGCGCCGTGCCGCGGCGGGCCGGGGCGCCTGGGAGCGGGCCGCGCTGCCCGACGTGCCCCGGCTCGTGCTGTCCGAGGCGCTGCGGGACGTCGACCTGTTCACCGCGGTGGCGTCGATCGGCGCCGATCCGCGGTGGCGGGACCGCGGCGAGGAGCGGGCGTACGACGGGTACTGGGAGAGCTGGTCGTTCGGGGAGCTCACGGAGTCGGCACGGATCCGGCGGGAGACCCTGGCGCGGCTGCTGCCCCGCACCCGGATCGCGGACCGGGTGGAGCTGACCGACCGCTTCCTCCGGGTCCGGGGCGAACTGCGCGCGTACCGGATCCATCTGGGCTCGGGCAACGTCCTGATGGAGCCGGAGGACGCCTATCTGTGCATCGTGGCCGACCGGGGCGCGGCGGGCGGCCACGACAAGGTGTTCCTGCCGTTCGAGGAGGACGGCGGACCGCTGTCGGTGATCCTGTCGAAGGCGTTCCTGCTCGCCGCGGACACGGGGATCACCGACCGGACGATCACCGACCAGATACGCCGGGGGCTGTGAACCCCTCCGTCATGTAGGGCGGCCGCGCCCCCGCCGGAGCGGCCAGGAAGGCGGCGAGCAGCGCGGCCGTCTCCTCCGGGCGCTCCAGGGCGGGGAGATGGCCGGCCCAGTCCAGCTCGACGTGCCGGGCGCGCGGCAGCAGGCCGGCGAGCCGGACGGCGATCTGCCGGAAGTCGGCCACGTCGTGGGCGCCGGAGACGACCAGGCACGGCACGTCGACGCGGGCCAGGGCGGCGGCGTCGGCCTCCGGACCGTCCGGGAAGTACGCGTCGGGCGCGGCGAGCTGGAGGTCGAAGGCACGCCGCTGCATCTCCCGCACCCGCTCGCGGGTCTCGGTCCCGGCCTCCGGGCCCAGCCAGGTGTCGACGTTGAGCGCGACGGCGCCGTCGATGTCACCGCTCTCCAGGAGCGCGTCCTCCCGTCCGCCCCAGGCCCGCAGGTCCGCGCTCGGCTCGTGCCCGGGCATGCCGGCGCACAGGAGCGCGAGCGCGGAGACGCGCCGGGGGTGACGGGCGGCGAGGTCCAGGGCGACCCGGCCGCCGAAGGACGAACCGACGAACGCCGCGCGCTCGATGCCGAGCGCGTCGAGGAGGGCCAGGACGTCCTCGCCGTGGTGGTGGGGCGCGTCGACCGGGGACTCGCCGAACCCGCGGAGGTCGCAGCGCACCACCCGGTGGCCGGCTTCCGCCAGGCGCGCGAACTGCCCGTCCCACATGCGCCGGTCACAGACCCCGGAGTGGAGCAGGACGACTGCGGAGGGGCCGTCGCCGGCCACGTCGTGAAGGAGCGTCATCCGGACGACTGTAGGCGGCGGGCCCGGCGGCCGCCCGCGGTTTTCCGGACCCCCGACACAGGACTTGAACATGTTCAGTCGAAGCCCTACAGTCAGGATCGCCAGCTTTTGAACATGTTCAAGGGAGGGTGGGGCATGGACCTCACTGTCGTCGCCTACATCGTCTACCTGCTGATCAGCGTGGCCCTGACCGTCTGGGTCGCCCGCACGCTCAGCCGCAACGGAAAGATCTTCCTGGCAGACGTCCTGCACGGGAACGAGAAGCTCGCCGACGCCGTCAACCACCTCCTGGTGGTCGGCTTCTACCTGGTCAACTTCGGCTTCGTGGCCCTCTACCTGAGCCAGGACGACGCCGTCCTCGACGCCCGGGCCCTCTTCGAGGCCCTGTCGGTCAAGCTCGGCGTGGTCCTCCTGGTCCTCGGCGTGATGCACCTCGGCAACGTCTACGTCCTCAACAAGATCCGCCGCCGGGGTGTCATGGAGCGCGAGCAGATCCCGCCGGTGCCGCCGCAGGGCTGGACCGCGCCGGCCAAGGGTCCCTGGGCCCCGCCCGCGCCGGGCGCCGGGGCGTGAGGCGGCCGTGACGACGCCCGCCGTCCGGCCGACCACCCCCGTACACCGCCTCACGGTGCTGTACGACGCCCAGTGCTCGCTCTGCGTCCACCTGCGGCACTGGCTGACGCGCCAGCGGCAGCTCGTCCCGCTCGACCTGGTGCCGGCCTCCTCCCAGGAGGCCCGGCGCCGCTTCCCGGACCTCGACCACGCCTCCACCCTGCGGGAGATCACCGTGATCGGGGACCGGGGACAGGTCTACCGCGGCGCCGCCGCCTGGATCGTCTGCCTCTGGGCCCTGGCCGAGCACCGGCCCCGCGCCCACTGGCTGGCAACCCCGGCCGGGCAGCCCCTCGCCCGCGCCACGGTCCTCGCCGCCGCCCGCTGGCGCGAGGCGGTCAGGGCCCACGGACCGGCCTGTGAGGACGGACGGTGCGAGACACCGGGCACACCCGGCTAGGCTCGGGCACTGTGAAGGACGTGAAGGAAGAGCAGCCCGCCGAGCCCGCCGCGACCGGTCCGGCCAAGGCCCCGGCCAAGCAGCCCAAGAGCGAGCAGACCCGCACCCTCATCCTCGAGACCGCCCTCCGGCTCTTCAAGGACCGCGGCTACGACAAGACGACGATGCGGGCGATCGCCCAGGAGGCCGGGGTCTCGGTCGGGAACGCGTACTACTACTTCTCGTCCAAGGAACACCTCGTCCAGGGCTTCTACGACCGGATCGCCGAGGAGCACCAGGCGGCCGTCGCGGACATCCTCGACAGCGACGAGAAGGACCTCACGGCCCGTATCCGCGGGGTCCTCCTCGGCTGGCTCGACATCGCCGAGCCGTACCACGAGTTCGCGGCCCAGTTCTTCAAGAACGCCGCCGACCCGGACAGCCCGCTCAGCCCCTTCTCCCCCGAGTCCGAGGGTCCGCGCGAGGCCGCCATCGAGGTCCACCGCCGCGTGATCTCGGGCGCCTCGGTGAAGATCGATCCCGAACTCGCGGAGCCGCTGCCGCAGTTGCTCTGGCTCCAGCAGATGGGCCTGGTGCTGTTCTGGGTGTACGACCGCTCCGAGGGCTGCGCCAACAGCCGGCGGCTGGTGGACCGGCTGGCCCCGGTCACCGCGCGGGCGATCCAGCTCTCCCGTTTCCGGCTGCTGCGCCCGCTGGTGCGGGAGACCCACGACCTGCTCGCCGACTTCATGCCGACGGCGGCGGGAATGGCGGCCTCGGGCATGCCCGAGCCCAAGTCGGAGAAGGCGCCCAGGGCGTCGAGGAAGGCGCGGCAGCCGGAGGAGTAGGCCCGCGGGGCGTCCCCGGCGGGCATCGGGGCGGAATGCCCCCGCGAACGGCGAGGGGCCCGGTCCGTGCGATGCACGGACCGGGCCCCTCGGAGCGTCCGGAGCGCCTTCCCCGGCACGGTGGCCGGGAAGGCGGGCGGCTCAGATCCAGCCGAGCTCCCACAGGCGCCAGATGCCGGTGCCGTCGGTGAGGTACTGCGAACCGGCCACGTCGTCCGTCGCCAGCACGTAGTCCTTCTTCTGCCACAGCGGCACCAGCGGGACGTCGGTGGCGACCTCCGACTGGATCGCCTCGAAGTCACTGGCGGCGGCGGCACGGTCGCTGTACTGCTGCGTGGCGAAGATCAGCGAGTCGATCTTCCGGCTCGCGAACCCGTTGTGCATGGCGTTGTCCGTGCCGACGAGCGGAGCGGTGAAGCTGTCGGAGTCGGGGAAGTCGGGGAGCCAGCCGACCGGGTACGCGTCGTAGTCGCCCTTCGCGTACGCCTTCTGGAAGTCCTTCCACTCCGCCGCCACGAGCTTGACCTTGAAGAGCCCGGTCTTCTCCAGCTGCCGCTTCAGCTCGGCCGCCTCGGCGCCGTAGGTGGCGTCCTTGCGGTAGCCCAGCGTGAAGGACACCGGCGTCTCGACGTCGGCCTTCGCGAGGAGGCTCACGGCCTTCGCCCGGGACGGCTCGGGGTAGAGGTCGTAGAACGACGTGCTGTGCCCGTTGAAGCCCTGGGGGATGAGCGAGTACAGCGGCTCGACCGTGCCGTGGTAGGCACCGGTGACGATCGCCGGGCGGTCGATGACGGCGGCGACGGCCTGCCGGACCGCCTTCTTCGCCATCGGGGAGCCGGACTTCA
This sequence comes from Streptomyces sp. JL2001, assembly GCF_050917515.1. Lineage (NCBI taxonomy): Bacteria > Bacillati > Actinomycetota > Actinomycetes > Kitasatosporales > Streptomycetaceae > Streptomyces > Streptomyces sp. JL2001. Next base: position 3,118,362 of record NZ_CP169421.1, read on the forward strand.
CGTTGAAGTAGAGGTTGCGGATCTCGGCGGTCTGCGCCTCGGTGATCCGCGCGGTCTCCTTGCCGCTGCCCAGCTGGGACAGGAACTCCGGAGGCATCTGCCGGTGCGTGACGTCGACCTGCTTGGTGTTCCACGCGGAGGCGAGCTGCTCGGACTCGGTGAAGTACTTGACGACGACCGCGGAGCCCTTCCTGGCGATCGCACCGCGGTAGTTCGGGTTGGGCTCCAGCCGGGCGCTCTCGCCGGGCTTGAACTCCTTGAGCACGTACGGCCCCGAGCCGTCGACCGCGTTGCCCTGGCGCAGCTGCTTCGCCGGGTACTGGTTGCGGTCGACGATCGAGCCGGCGCCCGTGGCGAGCTTCAGCGGGAAGGTCGCGTCCCGGCCGCCGAGGTTGAACGTGACGGTCTGGCCGTCGGCCACGACGTTCTTCAGGGTCGGGAAGAGCGGGGCCGGACCGACGTCCGCCTTGATGGCGAGCATCCGCTCGAAGGAGTACTTGACGTCCTCGGCCGTGACCTTGCGCCCGTTGGAGAACGTGAGGTCGTCCCGCAGCTTGCACTGGTACGTGGTCAGCTTCGCGCCCACGAACTTGCAGTTGTCGGCGGCGTCCGGGACCGGCGTGGTGAAGCCCGGCTTGAAGGTCAGCAGCGACTGGTAGACGTTGCTGTACATCGCCCATGAGCCGGCGTCGTACGCGCCGGCCGGGTCGAGGGAGGTCACTTCGTCGGTCGTGCCGACGGTGATCGGGTCGGTCCGGACGTCGTCGGACGGCAGCAGCTGCCAACCTCCGACCCCGGCGGCCACGAGAACTCCACAAGTGATGAGGATCCGTAGACGGACCTTCGACCGCATCGCCGTGCTTCCTTTTTTAGAGCCCACCCCTGCCGCGGCGGCACCCTGGCCATGCCGCGATGGCGTCACCCAATCACACGCAATTCACAAGTGGAAGAGTAAACCTTCACACCGCAGGTATATGTCCGGGATATGGGACTTCAGGGGACTGAGCAGCATGTATCGGCCTCTGTGCGTTGAGTGACACGTTCCGCTACGTCTGCGTCGATGCGAGCTGGACGAGGGTGATGTCGGAGGGCGCCCCCACGCGGACGGGGGGTCCCCAGGCGCCGGCGCCCCGGGAGACGTAGAGCTGGGTGTCCCCGTACCGCTCCAGACCGGCCACGGTCGGATTGGCCAGCTCGGCGATGTGGTTTCCGGGCCAGAGCTGCCCGCCGTGGGTGTGACCGGAGAGCTGGAGGTCGACGCCGTGGCGGACGGCGTCGTGGATCACGATCGGCTGGTGCGCGAGCAGGACCGCCGCCCGCGCGCGGTCCCGGTCGCCGAGGGCGCGCCCGAAGTCGGGCCCCTGGCCCTCGCTCTCGCCGGCGACGTCGTCGACGCCTGCGAGGTCGAAGCCGGCAGCGATCTCGACGCGCTGGTTGCGCAGGGGGTGCAGCCCGAGTTCGCGGACGTGGTCGACCCAGGCGTCCGCACCCGAGAAGTACTCGTGGTTGCCGGTGACGAAGAAGGAGCCGTGGCGGGCGGTGAGCCGGGCGAGCGGCTCGGCGGCCGGTCCGAGGTTCTCCACGCTGCCGTCGACGAGGTCGCCGACGACGGCGACGAGGTCGGGCTGGGCGGCGTTGATGGAGTCGACGATGCGCTGGGTGTGGGCGCGCCCGAGGATCGGCCCGAGGTGGATGTCGGAGACGACGGCGATCCGGTAGCCGTGGGCGGCGCGCGGCAGCTTGGCCAGCGGCACGACCACCCGCTTCACCCGCGGCCCGCGGAGCACGCCGTACGTCCCGAGGCCCACGGTCCCGACGGCGGCCGCGGCCGCCGCCCCGCCGACGACCCGCGACACGAACAGCCGCCGCGACACGGCCGTGGCGCCGGCCGGGGACTCCTCGGTGCCGCCGGCCGGGACGTCGGGCGTGCCGGGGCCGCCGGGCGCGTCGGCGGCAGCGGGGGAACGGCCGTCCGCGTCCGCCCCGGCAGGCGCGGACGACGGGCCGTCGGACACGTCACGGGCGGAGGCCCCGCCGCCCGCCGACGGGGCGTCGGGGTGGTCCGTGAGGAGGTTGCCGTCGGCCGGCACGGCAGCCGTGCCCGGCACGGCACCGCGCCGGTCGGCGGGAGCCGGGGAGACGGGCTTCCCGCCGCTCCCGGAGGGCGCGGCCGGGCCGGCCCCGGTCGCGCCGGGCGCCTCGGCCGCGGGGCCCGCCGCGGCCGTGCGCGCGGCCTCGGCGGACGCCGCGCGACTGTCCAGCACGCGGCGCAGCAGCGGGCGGACGGCCTCACCGACGACGAGGGCCAGCGTCAGGTACAGCAGCAGAGCCAGCCACAGGAAGCCGGGCCAGGCCACCGCCTGCTGGAGCACGAAGGGGGCCCCGGCCCGCGCGGAGACCAGGGCGGCGAGCGAGAGCAGCGGCAGCACGAAGGCCGCGGCCGTACCCAGGCGGCGCGCCACGCTCCCGCGCACCGTCACATCGCGCACCAGGCGCCGCCACACGTACCAGTGGACGCCGCCCAGCAGGGCGAGCACCACGATGAGCACCAGCAGGAAGACCAGCACGCGCCGTGACTCCTATCCGTGTGCGCGGCGCAATGCGCGCACCCCACGCAACCCGATCACGCCGACCACCGTCCCCAGGACAAAGGACGTGATGGCGAGCAGCAGATGAACCCAGAAGTAGGCCGTCGGGTCGCCCGCGTCGTCGAAGGCGAGACCGCTCCCGTCGTTCCAGAGGTTCTTAGCGAAAGTGATCCAGATGAACCAAGACCACACCCCGAACGCGAGCAGGAACCAGGAGACCGGCCGGCTGAGCTTCATGCCCCCAGTATCACCAGGCGCCCCGCAGACCCCGCGTCCGGGTGGACGACCCCGGACGAACAGCCTGGCGGGGTTCGGTTCGCTGATCGGTACCTGTACGTTCTCGACCGTGTCTGCTTCAAAGAAGACCGCTTGGGCGGTCACCACTGCCGCACTGCTCCCCGTCCTCGTCGCCTCCCCTGCGCACGCGGACGACAAAGAGGAGCAGCAGCCCAAGCCGCCCGCCGTCATGTCCACCGTCGGCGGCTCCCTGCTCGGGCGGCCCGGTACCCAGGTCCAGCTCGGCCCGGGCGCCCCGGTCCTGCCCAAGGAGCTGAGCGGCCGGTCCTGGATCGTCGCGGACGCGGAGACCGGCGACATCCTGGCGGCGCACAACTCCCACTGGCGCCTCCCGCCCGCCTCCACCCTCAAGATGCTCTTCGCGGACACGGTCCTGCCGAAGTTCCCGAAGACGACGAACCACACCGTCACCCCCGAGGACCTCAAGGACCTCGGTGCCGGCTCCAGCCTCGTCGGCGTCAAGGAGAAGCAGACCTACACGGCGCACGACCTCTGGCTCGGCGTCTTCCTTCGCTCGGGCAACGACGCCGTGCGGGTGCTGTCCGCCATGAACGGCGGCATCCCGAAGACCGTGGCGGACATGAACGACCACGCCGCCGAACTCCAGGCGCTCGACACGTACGCCGTCTCCCCGGACGGCTACGACGCCCCCCGCCAGGTCTCCTCCGCGTACGACCTCACCCTGATCGCCCGCAGCGGCATGCAGAAGGCGGACTTCCGGGAGTACTGCTCCACGGCCCGCGCCGCCTTCCCCGGCGAGCTGAAGCCGGGGAAGAAGCGCGAGACCTTCGAGATCCAGAACACCAACCGGCTGCTCACCGGCGACTTCGGCGTCGCGCCCTACCAGGGCATCGCCGGCGTCAAGAACGGCAACACCACGCATGCCGGCGCCACGTTCACAGGCGTCGCGGAACGCAACGGCAAAGTGCTGCTCGTGACGGTGATGAACCCGTCGTCCAAGGAGCAGCACGCGGTCTACAAGGAGACCGCCCGGCTCCTCGACTGGGGCTTCGCGGCCTCCGGCAAGGTGACCCCGGTCGGCGAGCTGGTGCCGCCGAAGTCGGCCGGCACCGGGACGGGCGGGGACGCCGGCGCCGGCTCGGACGGGACGGCGCCCGCCCCCGGCAAGAACGCACCTGACCCGGGCACCGCCCAGACCGTCGCCCAGGAGAAGTCGGGCGGGGTCGGGGTCGCGCTCGGCGTGGCCGGCGGGGTCCTGGTGCTGCTCGCGGGCGCGGCCTTCCTCGTCAATCGCCGCTGGCCGCTGCCGGAGCTGGTGCGTCGTCGTCAGTCGCGGGACGAGAGCGTGAACCCGTAGCGGTCCAGGAGGCGCAGAACAGCAGCAGCTTCGCGGTGAAGTTGATCCACAGGAGCAGGGCGACCGGAACGCCGAACGCCCCGTACATCGACTTCGCCGCGACGCCGCGCATGTAGCCGCCCAGGAGCAGTTTCAGCAGCTCGAACCCGATGGCGCCGATCACCGCCGCCACCACCAGGCGGCGGCGCGGGGGATGGACGCCCGGCAGCAGCGTCAGCAGGTACAGCAGCATGAGGAAGTCGGCGAGCGCGGCCACGGCGACGGCCGCGGCCTGGAGCAGGATCCCGCCGGCCCCGCCGTGCGAGATGCCCAGCCGGTCCGCGCTCCAGTCGACGGCGGTGGAGCCGAGCCAGGACGCGGCGAGCGAGCAGAGCCCGACGGCTCCGAGCCCGAGCAGCACGATCGCGTCCTTGCCCTTGCGCGCGACGGGGTTGCCTTCCAGGTCGTCGAGCCCCCACACCGCGCGCAGGCACTCCCGCATCGAGCCGATCCAGCCGACGCCGGTGACCAGCAGCAGGGCGCCGGCCACCAGACCGATGGTGCCCGCGTTGGCCACGAGACCGTCGATGTTCAGCTGGTCGGAGATACCCGGGACCTGCTCGGCGACCTTGTCCTGGATCTTGTCGAGCTGCTCGGTGCTGAGCAGGGCGGCGCCGACGGCCGCGGCCACCGTGATCAGCGGGAAGAGCGCGACGAAGCTGATGAAGGTGATGGCGGCGGCGAGCCGGGTCCAGTGGGCCTCGTCGAGGGTCTCGTAGGAACGCCAGGCATGCGTCCGCATGAGCCTGGTGACCCAGGGGCCGATGACGGGGAGCTTGGTCAGCCAGTCCATGTCGTACGCGTACCCCTTGAACCGTCGTTTGAGCGGAAGGCGAGGGTCCGGGTTCCTCGGAACCTCGGACGGGTGGCGACCGCCCTGCCGGCACCGCGTCCTGACAGGGTGTCGGAGCGCGCGGAGGCGAACCCGAGGGCCGGCCGGAGTCCCAGGGCGGGCAGGCGGCTCACAGGTCGGTGACCGCCATCCCGTACATCGCCGCCCACACCAGGCCGATGACCGCGAGCGGCCGGTCGCGCAGGACGACGTCCTCCGGGGCGCCGGCGGCGCCGCGGTCGGCGAAGACGGCGTAGCGCAGCACGGCGAGGATGAAGGCGACCATCGAGAGCTGGCGCCAGGGCAGCAGTGCGCCGTCGGCGACGCCGCCGCTCTCCAGCGCCCACAGGCAGTAGCCGAGGACCGCCACGCCCGCGGCCAGCTGCCACACGAAGCGCAGGTAGCCGGTCGTGTACTGGGTGAGCAGGGCCCGGGTCGCGCCCCCCGCGCCCTCCGGCTGGACGGCCTCGGAGTACCGCTTGGCGGCGACCATGAAGAGCGCGCCGAAGCCGGTGGTGATCAGGAACCAGCGCGACAGCGGGATGCCGAGCGCGACTCCGCCGATCATGGCCCGCATCAGGAATCCGGTGGTGACGACCGCGAGGTCGACCACCAGGACGTGCTTGAGGCGCACGCAGTACGCGACCTGCATGGCGAGGTAGGCGATGAGGAGGACGGCCGTCATGGGGTTGCACAGGACCGCGCTCGCGAGGGCGGCACCCAGGCCGAGGAGCGTGCCCGCCGCGTAGGCGAGCGGCACGGGCACGAGTCCGGCGGCGACCGGCCGGCGGCGCTTCACGGGGTGGGCGCGGTCCGCGGCGGCGTCGCGGGCGTCGTTGACGAGGTAGACGGCGGAGGCGGAGGCCGTGAACAGGGCGAAGACCAGGGCGAGCCGGGTGGCCGAGTGCCAGGACACGAGCTGTCCGGCGGCCGCGGGCGCGGCGACGACGAGGACGTTCTTCACCCACTGGCGGGGGCGTGCGGTCCGTACGAGTCCCCCCACGAGTGCCAACCCGGTCCGTCTCGGGGGCCGTTGCCGCTGCCGCGCGACACCGGGCTTGTCCAGCAGTGCGGTTCCCGCGCGCTCAGCCACGGACGCCGCCCCCACCGGTGCGGGCGGGCTCGGCGCGCAGCCAGCGGCGGCCGAGGGTGGCGGTGGCCGCGCCCAGGGCGGCGCCCGCCGCGACGTCCGTCGGGTAGTGGACGCCGACGACCAGGCGGGAGAGGCACATCGCCGTGGCCGCCGGGGCGGCGAGCCGGTGGGCCGCCGGGTGCAGGGCGCCGAAGACGACGGCCGCGGCCGCGGCGGAGCTCGCGTGGGAGCTGGGGAAGGAGTGCCGGCCGGCCGTACGGACCAGGGGCGCGAACCGGTCGGCACCGGGCCGCGGTCGGCGCACCACCCGCTTGACGCCCATGCTGGCCAGATGGGCCGCGCCGACGAGGGCCGTGGCTCGCAGCCATCCGGTTCGCCGCGCCGGGTCCACGGCCGCGCCGGCCAGTCCGGCCGCGAGCCACACGGCGCCGTGTTCGCCGCCGAAGGACATGGCGCGGGCGAGCGCGGCCACCGACGGCCTTCGCCCGCAGCCCCGCAGCAGGACCAGCAGCCGCTGATCGGCGCGGGTCCAGTCCCCGTATCGCATGGGCTCGCCTCCCCGGTTCTCGGTCGACCCGGGGCGACTCTGGCCCGGCGGGCCGCCGACCGCACGGCAATCTTTCCTGACACTCCTTTAATCACCCATTTCGACGAGCCGAACGGCAATCCCGGCAAAGCAGACAGGTAGGGCGATACGGTCGCCTCCATGGCCGCCGAGACCGACGTCGAGCCCCGTATCGCCGCCGTCGCACCCCCCACCGCCGTCGCACCCGTCACCATCCCCGACGAGCCCGACGAACCCCTCACGGGCTGGGGCCGCACCGCGCCGACCCTCGCGCGCGTGCACCGTCCCCGCACGCCCGAGGAGGCCACCGAGGCGGTCCGCTCCTGCGGCGCCCGCGGCTCCATCGCCCGGGGCCTCGGCCGGGCCTACGGCGACGCCGCGCAGAACGCCGGCGGCTCCGTCCTCGACATGACCGGCCTGGACCGCATCCGCGCCGTGGACGCCGACGCCGGAGTCGTCGTCTGCGACGCCGGAGTGAGCCTGCACCGCCTGATGGAGGTGCTGCTGCCGCTCGGCTGGTTCGTGCCCGTGACGCCGGGCACCCGGTACGTCACCGTCGGCGGCGCCATCGGCGCCGACATCCACGGCAAGAACCACCACGTCTCGGGCTCCTTCGCCCGCCACGTGGCCTCGCTCGACCTCCTCACCGCCGACGGACGGATCCGCACCGTCCTGCCCGGCACCGACCTCTTCGACGCCACCGCGGGCGGCATGGGCCTGACCGGGGTGATCCTCTCCGCCACCCTGCGCCTGCTCCCCGTCGAGACGTCGCTCGTCCTGGTCGACACCGAACGCGCCCACGACCTCGACGACCTGCTGGCCCGGCTCACCACCGGCGACCACCGCTACCGCTACTCCGTCGCCTGGATCGACCTGCTCGCCCGCGGCCCCGCGACCGGCCGCTCCGTGCTGACCCGCGGGGACCACGCCCCGTACGACGCGCTCCCCCGCCGGGCCCGCCGCGCGCCCCTCGCCTTCCGCCCGGGACGGCTGCCCGCCGCGCCCGCGTTCCTGCCCGAGGGGCTCCTCGGGCGCACCACCGTCGGCCTCTTCAACGAGCTCTGGTACCGCCGGGCCCCGAGTCGGCGCACCGGCGAGCTCCAGCGGATCCCCGCCTTCTTCCACCCGCTGGACGGCGTCCCGCACTGGAACCGCGTCTACGGCCGGGGCGGCTTCGTCCAGTACCAGTTCGTGGTCGGCCACGGCCACGAGGAGACCCTGCGCCGGATCGTGCGGCGGATCGCGCGCCGCGGCTGCCCCTCGTTCCTCGCCGTCCTCAAGCGCTTCGGGGAGGGCGACCCCGGCTGGCTGTCCTTCCCCATGCCCGGCTGGACGCTCGCGCTCGACATCCCGGCCGGCATCTCGGGGCTCGGCGCGTTCCTCGACGAACTGGACGAGGAGGTGGCGCAGGCCGGCGGCCGGGTCTACCTCGCGAAGGACTCCCGGCTGCGGCCGGACGTGCTGCAGGCGATGTACCCGCGGCTCGCCGACTTCCGGGCGCTGCGGGCGGCCCTCGACCCGCGTTCCGTCTTCACCTCGGACCTCGCGCGCCGTCTGGCGCTGTGATCCCGCACCAAGGAGACCCTCCATGAAGGACGCCTTCGGCATCCCGCAGTCCCTGCTCCTCCTCGGCGGCACCTCCGAGATCGGTCTCGCCACCGCCCGCCGGCTGATCACCCGCCGGGTCCGTACGGTCTGGCTGGCCGGACGCCCCTCCCCCGCGCTCACGGCCTCGGCCGACTCGCTGCGCCGGCTCGGCGCGGACGTGCACACCGTGCCCTTCGACGCGCTGGACACCGCCTCGCACGCCGAACGGCTCGGGAAGATCTTCGCGGAGGGCGACATCGACCTGGTGCTGCTCGCCTTCGGGATCCTGGGCGACCAGGCCCACGACGAGGCCGATCCGACGGCCGCCGTCCGGGTCGCCCAGACCAACTACACGGGCGCGGTCTCCGCCGGCCTGGTCTGCGCGCAGGCCCTGCAGGCCCAGGGTCACGGCTCGCTGGTGGTGCTCTCGTCGGTGGCCGGCGAACGGGCCCGGCGCGCGAACTTCATCTACGGCTCGTCCAAGGCCGGGCTCGACGCCTTCGCGCAGGGACTCGGGGACGCGATGCACGGGACCGGGGTGCACGTGATGGTCGTACGGCCCGGCTTCGTCCGGTCGAGGATGACCGAGGGGCTCGACGAGGCGCCGCTCGCGACCACCCCGGAGGCGGTCGCGACGGCGATCGAGCTCGGTCTGCGGCGCAGGACGGAGACCGTGTGGGTGCCGGGCACGCTGCGGGTGGTGATGTCCGCGCTGCGGCACGTGCCGAGGGCGGTGTTCCGGCGGCTGCCGGTGTGACGGGCGGAGGGGGGTCAGCCCGCCGCGGGCGTCGGGGTGTCGACCGGGGAGCCTTGGACCGGGACGCCGGCGACCGGGCGGCCCCGGCCGAACTCGTACGCGTGCAGCTTGCGCCACACCGCGTCCGCGCCCTGCTCGTAGAGCGCGAAGGAGCGGCAGGTCCAGGCGGCCTCGTAGCCGGACAGCTCCTGGAACGCCCGGTCCATCGCCTCCTCGGAGATGCCGTGGGCGACGGTGACGTGCGGGTGGTACGGGAACTGGAGCTCGCGCACCAGCGGCCCGGCCTCGTCCCGGATCCGCTGCTGCAGCGCGTTGCAGCCGGAGACGCCCTGGGTGAGCTTGACGAAGACCACCGGGGACAGCGGGCGGAACGTTCCGGTACCGCGCAGCCGCATGGCGAAGGGGGTGCAGTCGGCGGCGACGGCGGCGAGGTGCGCCTCGATCAGCGGGAGGCGCTCCGCGTCCACCGCGGTCGGCGGGACCAGGGTCACGTGCGTGGGGATGCCGTGCGCGGCCGGATCCCCGAAGCCGGCGCGCCGCTCCTGGAGCAGGCTGCCGTAGGGCTCCGGGACCGCGATCGAAACGCCGAGCGTTACGGTCCCCACGTCGTTCTCCTCCGTCGTCGAGCTGCGGGTGTCGGATGGTGGTGCAGCCGCCAGTGTGCGGCCTGCACCACCCCTGTGGCCAGGGTCCTCGGACCCGGCCTTCGACCGGTCCTCGGTCAGTGCTTCGCGGGCAGGAACCCCACCCGCTCGTACGTCTGCGCCAGGGTCTCCGCGGCGACCGCGCGGGCCTTCTCGGCTCCCTTGGCCAGGAGAGAGTCCAGCGTCTCCGGGTCGTCCAGGTATTCCTGCGTCCGGGTCCGGAAGGGCGTGACGAAGTCCACCATGACCTCGGCCAGGTCCGTCTTCAGCGCGCCGTACATCTTGCCCTCGTACGACTGTTCCAGCGCGGCGACGGAGGTCCCCGTGAGGGTGGACAGGATGGAGAGCAGGTTGGAGACGCCCGGCTTGTTCTCGGGGTCGAAGCGGATGACCGTGTCGGTGTCGGTGACCGCGCTCTTGACCTTCTTGCCCGTGGTCTTCGGGTCGTCGAGCAGGTTGATCAGGCCCTTGGGCGTCGACGCCGACTTGCTCATCTTGATCGTCGGGTCCTGCAGGTCGTAGATCTTCGCCGTCTCCTTGAGGATGTACGGCGACGGGATCGTGAACGTCTCGCCGAAGCGGCCGTTGAACCGCTCCGCGAGGTCGCGGGTCAGCTCGATGTGCTGCCGCTGGTCCTCGCCGACCGGCACCTCGTTGGCCTGGTACAGCAGGATGTCGGCGACCTGCAGGATCGGGTACGTGAAGAGGCCGACGGTGGCCCGGTCGGCACCCTGCTTGGCCGACTTGTCCTTGAACTGGGTCATGCGGGACGCCTCGCCGAAGCCGGTGAGGCAGTTCATGACCCAGCCGAGCTGCGCGTGCTCGGGGACGTGGCTCTGGACGAACAGCGTGCAGCGCTCGGGGTCGAGTCCGGCGGCGAGCAGCTGGGCGGCGGCGAGCCGGGTGTTCGCCCGCAGCTCGGCGGGGTCCTGCGGAACCGTGATCGCGTGCAGGTCGACGACCATGTAGAAGGCGTCGTGGGTCTCCTGCAGGGCGACCCACTGGCGGACGGCGCCGAGGTAGTTGCCGAGGTGGAACGAGCCTGCGGTGGGCTGGATTCCGGAGAGCACACGGGGACTGTCAGAGGCCATGCTCACCATTCTCTCAGGTGTGGGACCCGATCCCGGACTGCCGGTGTACCAGAGGGGCGAGGACCCCGGAGACGTGGTGCGGCCGGCGTTCTCGGGGGTCTGCGGCCCGCCCGGCCGGTCCGGGCCGGGGCAGCGCCGCCCTGCCGTGACGGCCGGGAGGCGCGGCCGATGAGACGAGGAACACAGTGCGCCCCGCCGGGTCCCGGCCGGGGACGCCCCCGGCCGGGACACCTCCAGGGCCGGCCCTCAGACCGGCAGGCCCGGCGCGGGGAAGGCCGACATCAGTTCGGCGACCTCGGCCCGGACCGCGAGGAGGGTGTCCTCGTCCCCGGCGCCCGCCGCCTTGACGGCCCGGTCGATCCAGTCGGCGACCTGGGCCATGTGCGCGGTGCCCAGGCCGCGCGAGGTGAGCGACGGCGTACCGATCCGGATGCCGGAGGGGTCGAAGGGCTTCCGGGTGTCGTAGGGGACGGTGTTGTGGTTGACGACGATCCCGGCCCGGTCCAGGGCCTTGGCGGCGATCCTGCCCGGGACGTCCTTCGGCGTGAGGTCGATCAGGATCAGGTGGTTGTCGGTGCCGCCGGAGACCAGGTCGAAGCCGCGGGCGAGGAGCGCCTCGGCCAGCGCCCGGGCGTTGGCGACGACCGCGTGGGCGTAGTCGCGGAAGGAGGGCCGGCCCGCCTCGCGCAGGGCGACGGCGATCGCGGCGGTGGTCTGGTTGTGCGGGCCGCCCTGGAGACCGGGGAAGACGGCCCTGTCGAGGACCTTGGCGTGCTCGTCGCGTGACATCAGCATGGCGCCGCGCGGGCCGCGCAGGGTCTTGTGGGTGGTCGTGGAGATCACGTCCACGTGCGGCACAGGTGAGGGGTGGGCGCCGCCGGCGACGAGGCCGGCGATGTGGGCGATGTCGGCGACGAGCACGGCCCCGGCCTCGCGGGCGATCTCGCCGAAGGCGGCGAAGTCGATCGTGCGGGGCAGCGCCGTCCCCCCGCAGAAGATCACCTTCGGGCGTTCCTTCAGGGCGAGTTCGCGGACCTGGTCGAGGTCGACGAGCCCGGTGTCCGGGCGGACGCCGTACTGCACGCCGCGGAACCACCGGCCGGTCGCCGAGACGCCCCAGCCGTGCGTGAGGTGGCCGCCCATCGGCAGGGCCATGCCCATCACGGTGTCGCCGGGCTCGGCGAAGGCCAGATGGACGGCGAGGTTGGCCGGGGAGCCCGAGTAGGGCTGGACGTTGGCGTGCTCCACGCCGAAGACGGCCTTGGCGCGCTCGACGGCGAGGGTCTCGACCAGGTCGATGTTCTGCTGGCCCTCGTAGTAGCGGCGGCCGGGGTACCCCTCGCTGTACTTGTTCTGCAGGACGGTGCCCGAGGCTTCGAGCACCGCCGTCGAGACGTAGTTCTCACTGGGGATCAGGCGCAGGGTCTCGGCCTGCAGCCGCTCCTCGGCGCCGACGAGCGCGGCGAGTTCGGGGTCGGTGGCGGCCAGGGCCGGGTGGCGGACGGGAAGCTGCTCGGCGTTCGGGATCGTCACGGCGGTTCCTCCGGGCGTTCGGCGGGTCCCGGGCGCGGCCCCGGCGGGGCGCACGACACGGGACGGATCGGGTCCCGTGCTGCGGACGAGGGCTCACCCGCCGAAGGCGGGAGGCGGGCGGCATCCACACGGGGACTTGTCGGTCCCGTGATGCCCAGGCGGGCGGCATCGCGTGTACAGCCGCGCGCGGCTCCCCCGGGGTCGCTTCCCCGTACGCCAGTCGCCGCGCGTGTTCTCAGACTACGGGCTGTCCGGGCGATCTCCGAGGATCGGCCCGCGGCGTCGGATGCGGTGCAGCGCACGGCGGAGGGTCGTCCTCGTACCGGGCGTACCCGGGCAACTCCGACCACGCCGCGAGACGCCGCGGCCGTCGTCGCGGGCCCGGGAAGATCACCCGGACATGACCCGGCTGGCGCGTCGTCATCGAGGTTTCCCCGTCCGGCATCCGAGCGACGATAAGAAAGGGGCGCCACACCCGCCCCAGGCCGCAGGACGAACGGAGACCCCGTGTCGAGGACGCAAGACGCGATCGCTTCCGCGGAGGCGCACAGCGCTCACAACTACCACCCCCTGCCCGTCGTCGTCGCCTCGGCGGACGGCGCCTGGATGACGGATGTCGAGGGCCACCGCTACCTCGACATGCTCGCCGGGTACTCGGCCCTCAACTTCGGGCACGGCAACCGGCGGCTGATCGACGCCGCGCGGGCCCAGCTGGAGCGGGTGACGCTCACGTCGCGGGCGTTCCACCACGACCGCTTCGCGGAGTTCTGCGCACGCCTCGCGGAACTGTGCGGCAAGGAGGCCGTGCTGCCGATGAACACGGGCGCGGAGGCGGTCGAGACGGCAGTGAAGACCGCCCGGAAGTGGGGGTACGAGGTCAAGGGCGTGCCGGACGGGCACGCGAAGATCGTGGTGGCGGCGAACAACTTCCACGGCCGTACGACGACGATCGTCAGCTTCTCCACGGACCACGAGGCACGGGACCACTTCGGCCCGTACACCCCGGGGTTCGAGATCGTCCCGTACGGCGACGCGACCGCGCTGGAGGCGGCGGTCACGGAGAACACGGTGGCGGTGCTCCTGGAGCCGATCCAGGGCGAGGCCGGGGTGCTGGTGCCGCCCGCCGGGTACCTGCGCGAGGTGCGGGAGCTGACCCGCGCGCGGAACGTGCTGTTCATGGCGGACGAGATCCAGTCGGGCCTCGGCCGGACCGGGAGGACCTTCGCGTGCGAGCACGAGGGCGTGGTGCCGGACGTGTACATCCTGGGCAAGGCGCTGGGGGGTGGTGTCGTCCCCGTCTCGGCGGTGGTGGCGGACCGCGACGTGCTCGGGGTGTTCCGGCCCGGTGAGCACGGTTCGACCTTCGGCGGGAACCCGCTCGCGTGCGCGGTGGCCCTGGAGGTGATCGCGATGCTGCGGTCCGGCGAGTACCAGCAGCGCGCGACCGAGCTGGGCGAGCACCTGCACGCCGAGCTGGGGCTGCTGGTGGGCGGCGGCGCCGTGGAGGCGGTCCGCGGGCGCGGGCTGTGGGCGGGCGTGGACATCGCGCCGTCCCTGGGCACGGGCCGGGAGATCTCGGAGAAGCTCATGGAGCGCGGTGTCCTGGTGAAGGACACGCACGGGTCGACGATCCGGATCGCTCCCCCGCTGGTGATCACCAAGGAGGACCTGGACTGGGGCCTGGAGCAACTGCGGGCGGTGCTCTCGGCCTGACCCCCCCCCGTCCGGCGTCGGCGCCGGCCCCACCGGGCCGGCGCCGTCACCGGAGCCGTCACCGGAGCCGTCAGAGGATGACGTGGGGCAGGAAGCGGGCGTACTCGTCGGTGATCAGGCCGGCCGACTCGCGGATGCCGAGCCCCGCCGCCTCGTCCTCGACGACCCACGCGCCGAGCACCACCCGGTTGCCGTCGAAGTCGGGCAGCGGGGCCAGTTCCTGGTAGCAGCACGGCTCCTCCCGCACCGCGGCGGGGGCGCCCGGCTCGTGGACGGTGACCCCGGCCCCCTCGCGGCCGAGCAGCGGCTTGGCCACGTAGCCGGCCGCCGAGGCCAGCTCGCGAGGGCCGTCGAGGTAGGCGGGCAGCAGGTTCGGGTGCCCCGGGTGGAGCTCCCACAGGACGGCGAGCAGCGCCTTGTTGGACAGCAGCATCTTCCAGGCGGGTTCGATCCAGCAGGTCGTGCCGGTGCCACCGCCGTTGTCGAGCGTGTCCAGCACGTGCGGGCCGAAGCGGTCGGTGGTCAGCCACTCCCACGGGTAGAGCTTGAAGCAGCTCCGGATGAAGCGCAGCCGGTCGTCCACGAACCGGCCCGACAGCCGGTCCCAGCCGATCCGTTCGACGGACAGCGCCTCGGTGTCGAGCCCGGCCTGCTCGGCGGTCTCGCGCAGGTACGCGACCGTCATCAGGTCCTCGCCGAGCTCGTCCCCGTCCGAGTGGACGAAGTGGACCGGGCTGCCCGGCGGCAGCAGCCGCGCCTGCCGGCGCCAGGCCTCGACCAGCCGCTCGTGGAGCGAGTTCCACTGGTCGGCGCCGGGGAACCGGTCCTCCATCCAGAACCACTGCGGACTCGCGGCCTCGACGAGGGAGGTGGGCGTGTCGGCGTTGTACTCCAGCATCTTCGCCGGCCCCGTGCCGTCGTAGCGAAGGTCGAAGCGGCCGTAGAGGGTGGGGAGTTCGTCCCGGCGCCGCCAGGACTCGGCGACGAGGGAGGCGAGCCGGGGGTCGGTGAGGCCGAGATCGGCGAAACGATCCTTCGCCACGATGTGGGCGGCGGCCTCCAGACACATGGCGTGCAGCTCCTCGACCACCTCCTCCAGGGCCTCGACCTCGGGCAGCGTGAAGGAGTAGTAGGCGCTCTCGTCCCAGTACGGGCGCAGTGAGCCGTCGGGGTAGCGGGTCAGGGGGTAGACGAGCCCCTGCTCCTCGACGGTCCGCTGCCAGCCGGGCCGGGGGTCGATGGTGTGCCGTCGCATGGCGTGATCAGCCGCCGCCCGAGCCCGAGCAGCCGAAGCCGCCGGTGTCCACGGCGGACTTGTCGAAACTGCCGCCGCTGAGCCGGCCGTCACGCACCGTGCCGCCGTAGTAGTACGAGCCGCGGGCGGTGGTGCTGCTGCCGCCCGTGCCGCTGTCGCACTCGTAGCTCGGCAGCTTCTCGCGGGTCAGCGGGTCCACGCACCGCTTGTCCGGCTCGGAGCCGCACGCCGTGATCGTCGCCGCGAGCACACCCATCCCGCCGAGTATCACCGTGCTCGACCTCAGTCTGCGCATCTGCGCCGCCCTCCCCGATCTCCCTAGCCTGGTGCGACCGCACAGTGTAGGCCGGTCCTTTTCGGCCGCCGCACGAGGTCCTGTACGGGGAGCTCCGGGGATCGGGCCACGGCGCCGGACGCGGTACGCCGCCAGGAGCTTCCGGAGACACCCCCTAAAGTCGTTTCGTGCTCTTCGGGATGGTTTGCGCGCTCGGTTCCGCCCTCTGCTACGGCACGGCCTCGGTCCTGCAGGCGCTCGCCGCGCGGGCGACGGAGCCCGGCTCGGGCAGCGGGGTCGACGTCGCCCTGCTGTGGCGGGCGTTGCGGCAGTGGCGCTACGCGGCGGGACTCGCCCTGGACGGCCTCGGCTTCGTCCTCCAGGTGGTCGCGCTGCGCACGCTGCCGATCTACACGGTGGGCGCGGCCCTCGCGTCGAGTCTGGCGGTCACCGCGGTGGTCGCCTCACGACTCCTCGAGGTCCGGCTGAGCCGGGTGGAGTGGACGGCGGTGGCGGTGGTCTGCGGGGGACTCGCGACGCTGGCGCTCGCCTCGGGCCGGGAGGGGGACGAGGGCGGCCCGCCGGCGCTCGGCTGGGCGATGCTCGGCACCGCGTGCGCGGTGCTCGCGCTGGGTGCGGCCGTCGGCCGGCTGCCCGACCGGCCGCGGGCGCTGGCGCTGGGACTGGGCTCGGGGTTCGGCTTCGGCGTGGTGGAGGTGTCGGTCCGGCTGATCGACGGCGTGGACTTCGCGAACCCCGCCCTCTACGCGCTCCTCGTCGGGGGCGGGGCGGGCTTCCTGCTGCTGACCTCGGCGCTGCAACGCGGCTCGGTGACGACCGCGACCGCGGGCATGGTCGTCGGGGAGACCGTCGGCCCCGCCCTGGTGGGGGTGGTCTGGCTGGGCGACCGCACCCGTGAGGGGCTGGGCTGGCTCGCGATTCTGGGCTTCACGGTGGCCGTCGCCGGCGCGCTGGCGCTGGCCCGTTTCGGTGAGGCACCCGCTCCCGCGGAGGCCGGGGCGGAGGCGGCGAGGCCGGCGCCGCCACCGGATCCCGCGGCCTGACCTCCGTCCGGCCGGGCATCACGCCGGGGCGCGGTCCCGGCCCCGGCCCGAACGACGCCCCGGACCCCGGGACCCCGGACCCGGGCCTTAGGGCAGCACCCGGCACAGGGCCTGCAGTGCTCCGTTCCATCCGCTGTCCGGCGGAGTCGCGTAGCCGACGACCAGACCGTCGAGCGTCGGGGGCACCTCGGGGTGGCGGAAGCGGTTCAGGCCCAGCAGGGCGAGTCCCTGCCAGGCCGCCGAGCGCAGCACCTCGGGTTCCGTGCCCGACGGGAGCTCCAGCACCGCGTGGAGGCCGGCGGCGATCCCGCTCACCCGGGTCTGCGGCGAGTGCGCGGCGACGGCCTCCACCAACTGGTCGCGCCGCCTCCGGTAGCGCAGCCGCATGGCCCGGACATGGCGGTCGTACGCCCCCGAGGCCAGGAACTCCGCGAAGGTCAGCTGGTCGAGCGCGCTGGACACCCAGTCGACCGTGCCCTTGGCCGCCGTGACCTCGTCCACCAGGTCCTCCGGCAGCACCATCCACGCCAGCCGCAGCCCGGGCGCCAGCGACTTGCTCGACGTGCCCAGGTACACCACCCGTTCGGGGTCGAGTCCCTGGAGCGCGCCGACGGGCTGGCGGTCGTAGCGGAACTCGCCGTCGTAGTCGTCCTCCAGGACCAGACCGCCCGACGCCCGCGCCCAGTCGACGACGGCAGCGCGCCGGTCGGGCGGCAGCGCGCCGCCGAGCGGGAACTGGTGGGCGGCGGTCAGCAGCACGGCGCCCACGCCGCCCCGCATGTCCTCCAGGGCCTCGGTCCGGGTGCCCCGGGCGTCCAGCGGCAGCGCCGGCAGCCGCAGTCCCGCGCGCGTCAGCAGGTCCCAGTGGACGTCGAGCCCGTACGACTCGACCGCCACCTCCCGCGCCCGGCGTGCCCGCAGCACCTGTCCCATCAGCATCAGCCCGTGCACGAACCCGGAACAGATCACGATCCGCTCCGGACGGGCGTACACGCCCCGCGCCCGGGCCAGGTACTCCGCGAGCGCCGTGCGCAGCTCGATCCGGCCGCGCGGGTCGCCGTAGCCGAAGGCCTCGTGCGGCGCGGCCGTCAGCGCCCGCCGGGACGCCTTGAGCCACTCGGCGCGCGGGAAGGACGCGAGGTCGGGCACGCCCGCCTTCAGGCTGTACGTCGGCCGGCCGGACACCGCGCGGGCCGGGGCGCCGCCCCTCGGCGCGGGCCCGCGGCGTGGGGCGGCCCGGCGGGCGACCCGGGTGCCCGATCCCTGGCGCGCCGTCAGCCAGCCCTCGGCGACCAGTTCGGCGTAGGCGTCGGCGACGGTGTTGCGGGCCACCCCCAGGTCCACGGCGAGCGAGCGCGAGGACGGCAGCCGGGTGCCCGCCTCCAGGCGCCCGCTGCGCACCGCCTCGCGCAGGGCGTCCATCAGGCCCGTACGCAATGTCGCGCCGCGCAGTTCGAGGTGCAGGTCGGCGCCGAAAGTGGCCCAGTCGTTCGCCATGAAAATGGACCATACTCCCCAGCCACCCGGACCGTACGGTGAAACCATGACGACGACGAAAGCCCCGGCCCCCACGACCGCGGCCCCGCATCCGACCGGCGACGACGCGACGACCGGGTACGCGCACGAGCACGCACCCCGGCTCCCCTTCGCGGAGCGACTCCCCGAGTTCTACCGGGCCATGCTCCGGCTGGAGACGGCCGCCGCCCAGGGCGTCGACCCGACCCTCTACCACCTGATCAAGATCCGCGCCTCGCAGGTCAACCACTGCGCCTTCTGCATCGACATGCACACCAAGGACGCGCTCGCGGAGGGCGAGTCGGTCGAGCGGATCGTCCAGCTCTCCGCCTGGGAGGAGTCCCGGCACTTCTACACCGAGCGGGAGCTCGCCGCCCTCGCGCTGACCGAGGCGGTCACCGTCCTCACCGACGGCTTCGTCCCCGACGCGGTGTACGCCCGGGCCGCCGCCGTCTTCGACGAGACCGAACTGGCCCGCGTCATCGCCGCGATCACCGTCATCAACGCCTGGAACCGGATCGCCGTCTCCACCCGTATGACGCCCGGTCACTACACCCCCGGGATGTACAAGAAGTGACCGCCGGGGCGCTCCGCGCGCTGCACCGCGACCGGGCCGCGGAGGATCCGCTGGTGGTGCCCGGCCCCTGGGACGCGGCCTCGGCGCGGGTGTTCGAGGAGGCAGGCTTCGCCACGCTCGCGACGCCGAGCGCGGGGATCGCCGCCGCCCTCGGACACGCGGACGGGCAGACCCCGGCGGAGGAGATGTTCGCCGCCGTGGCCAGGATCGTGCGGGCCGTGTCCGTACCGGTCACCGCGGACCTGGAGGACGGCTACGGCCTGTCGCCGCGTGAACTGGTGGCACGGGTCCTGGAGACCGGCGCGGTGGGCGTCAACCTGGAGGACTCCGTCCGGTCCGGCGGGCTCGGGGATCCGCGGGCCCAGGCCGACCGGCTCGCGCAGGTGCGGGAGGCCGCGGGCGGGGAGCTCTTCGTCAACGCGCGCACGGACACCTACCTCGCCGCGTCCGCGTCCGGGGATCCGGCCGCCGACGCGATCGAGCGCGGCCGGCTCTACGTGGCGGCCGGGGCGGACTGCGTCTATCCGATCGCCGCCCCCGCGTCGGATCTGCCCCGGCTGAGCGCCGGGATCGGCGCACCGCTCAACTTCCTGTCCCGGCCGGGCGGTCCGTCCGCCGCCGACGCCGGACGGCTCGGCGCGACCCGGATCACCTTCGGCCACGGCCTCCTGCTGCGCACCCTGCACGGCGTCGCGGACCTGGCCCGGGAGCTGAGGACGGCCTGAGGACGGCCCGCGGGCGGCCCGGGCCCCGGGTCGCCCGGAGCTCGCGCGTCCGGGGCCGGCCGCCCCGGACGCGCGGACGGCCTCGCGCCGGAGTCAGGGCGGCCCGGGCCGGAAGAAGTCCAGCGCGATGCGCAGGGTCTCCTTCTGCTGGGGCCAGTCGGCCACCGGGCCGGCGACCAGGATCGCGTACTGGCGGCCGTCCGTGGCCGTGAAGGCCCGGTCGACGACCTGCCGGCGTCCGCCCTCCCGGTCGTAGGCGTACACCAGCTCGGCGGCGTCGGCCGGAGCGCCGGCCTCGCCGGAGACCGGGCCGAGGCTGATCTCGCGATAGCCCGGGTTCTTCCCGGCCAGGTCCCGGGACGCCTGCTGCAGTGCCGTGTACGGCGTGACGTCGGCCCCTTCGAGCAGGAAGATCTGCACCAGGCTCGTGTCGTCGGGCGAGTGGTAGAAGATCCCACCGGCGCCCTCGTCGGTACGGGTCCAGTTCACCGGGACGGCGATGGTGAAGCCCCGCGCGTCCTCGACCGCGTGGTAGCCCGGCGGAGGCAGGTCGTCCATCGGGGCGCCGCCTGCCGAGGGTGAGCCCGACGACGGGCCGGGGTCCGTCGGGGAGCCGGGGTCCGTCGGGGCGCCGGAGGCCGACGCCGGGTCCGTCGCGGTCACCGTGGCGCCCGGGGCGCCGCCCTGGGCCCCGCGCCCCTCGTCATCGCCGCCCCAGACCAGCAGGCCGCCGACGGAGCCGGCCGCCAGTACGGCCACGACGACACCCGCCACCAGCGCGTTGCGCGAGCGGGAGGCAGCGGGCCCGGGTTCGTGCGGAGGCGGGCCGGGGGCGTACCCGGGGGGAGGCGGGACGAGCGGGCCGCCGGCCGGCCGGCCGGTTCCGCCGCCGGGCCCCGGCGCGGCGGGGCCGGGCACACCGGCACCGCCGCCGGGGTCCGCCGTGCCGCCCGGACCCGTCTCCCAGCTCTGCGTCTCGTCGTTCCAGCGGGCTCTGTCCCCGATACCGCCCACCTCACCCTCCGAGGAGCGCGGCGACAGCCTGGCCGACGGCGACGCCCGAGGCCAGGATCCCGGTCACGGCGCCCGCGTCGCCGAGGGCCTGGCGCAGTCGCGCCAGCCGCCCCCGGCCCGCCTCGCCGGTGCCCTCGATCTCGTCCTCGGCGTCGGACAGTTCGGCGTCGAGCGCGGCCGTCTGCTCCGAGGCGACCACGTTCCCCAGATCCGCGCGGAGCCGGCGGATGGCCTGGAGCAGTTCCTCCTGCGCGGGGTCGCGCACCGGCTCGCCCGCACCGCCCTCGTGCTGCGTCACGGTGTTGTTGTCGCCGATGGCGAACGCGCCGTGCACACTGCCGATGTGGATGCCGCCGGCACGGTCGTTGTTCGGGTCAGCCACGGTCGCCTCCGGCCTTGGACGTGAAGGTCTTCTGGGTGATGGTGTTGTGGTTGCCGACGCCGACGGCTCCCTTGGCGGTCTCGATGAAGACGCCGCCCTCGGCCACGTTGACGATCTTCTGCTCGAACTCGCCGGTCTCGTAGCCGGCTTCGCGCAGCGCGACGGTCACGCCGCCCGCCACCCGGTCCTGGATGCTCTTCAGATAGCGGCTGACGTCCATCTCCTGGAAGAGCGAGGCCTCGTCGTCCGAGCCGAGTTCGCGTACGGAGTGCAGCGGCCCCTCCGGCAGCGCGCCGGCGTGTCCGCCGGTGGCCAGTCGCCACAGGTGGCCGGCGGCCCTCCAGAGCGTGGCCAGGGCGTGTCCCGCGGAGCCCGGCACCTGGGCCAGTGCCCAGACGGCCTTGCCGAAGTGGTGGTTGTGGCGGTAGCGGTGGGCGATCCGGTCGGCGTGCCGGAAGAGCGGCTTCACCGGACGCAGGACGTGCGGGGCGACCTCCAGCATCAGCATGCCGCCCTGCGTGTGCACCCGGACGAAGACGGTGGTGACGATCTCCTCGCCCCAGCCTCCGACCCGGATGCGCAGGAAGTGCCGGCGGGCCTCGCCGCCCTCCTCGATGGCGCCCGAGCGGTGCTGCTCGAACTCCTCGGCGGTGGAGGGCGCGTGGGCTCGGCTCGGCAGTCCGTCGACCGGCAGGAAGACGGTCTCGTCGAGTTCCAGATCGCGCAGCCGGTCGCGCACCGCCGCCTGGAGCTGCGGAGATCCGTGGGCGGAGGGGACCCGCAGCGCCTCGACGAGCGGGACGATGTGCCGCATGATCGCGCTGTTGTCCAGCGGCTCGGGGGTGCGGTCCTTGCGCGGGCGCAGTTCGACCGAGAGCGACCACGGCTCGTACGGGCTGCCGGCACCGCAGAAGGGGTTGTCGGAGCGGTACAGGACGAGCCGGGAGTGCTGCTCGGTCCTGATGCGTTCGCGCAGCCGGCGGAAGCGGACGCCTTCGGCCCGCTCGGCCGGGTCGGACGAGGTGTCGGCGAAGCGTCCCCTGGACAGCTCACCGGTGAGCGCGCGGGCGAACTGGCCGCGCTGCACCGCCACCGCCCAGGCGAGGAGGAGCGGGATCGCGATCGTGATCCAGACCTCCAGCGCGCCGATGCCCCAGATCTCGGACGACGCCAGGTCGAGCGCGAAGCCCAGCAGATCGCCCACGTCGCCGAGTTCTCCGAACAGATCCCACCGGGTCTCCTCGTCGCCGAAGGCGAGGACGAGCAGGACGACGGCGGTCTGGAGGAGGCTGAGGCGGCCGTACCAGCGGAGCAGGAAGGCGGCGACGAGCCGGTGGACGGGCGGGTGGGCGGATCGTCCGCGGACCCAGCGGGCGATGCCGAGGATCAGGAAGGGCGCGATCAGCAGGGCGGCCAGGCCCTTGGTGAGCGGTACGGCGACGATCCAGAGGCCGAGGATCGCGGCGGACCAGCCGATCTCGACCCGGCGGGCGCGCAGGGCGTGGGCGAGGACGCGGGTGGCGTCCACACCGAGCGAGGGCGCGGCGACGCGCTCCTCGTGAACGTAGAGCTCGTCGATGACGGCGTCCCGGAAGGCGTCGTCGAGGTAGGTACCGGCACAGAGCAGTCGGGTCGCCTCACTGGCGGAGGGTAATCCGCGTGGATCGACGACCGGCGGACCGCCGGTGGGCCCCGGCTGACGGGGCACGAACGACTGAGTCAAAACTCCCCCGAAATACTCAACTGTCCGTATTCTCGCCCGACTTGTGCGTCGAGACGGAGTGGACAGCATAAGGGAGCGGAGGCGGTGCCGTCGGCCCCACGAAGACGGCGCCCCCGGCCGTGCAGGCCGGGGGCGCCGTCGTGTCGGTGCGGGGGCGGGTGCCGGACGGGATGCGTCCGGTCACCGGCCCGGGGGCACGCGGTGGGCTCAGATGAGGCCCAGCTCGCGGACCGCGTCGCGCTCCTCGGCCAGCTCCTGGACCGAGGCGTCGATGCGGGTGCGGGAGAACTCGTTGACGTCCAGACCCTGGACGATCTCGTACGCGCCGTCCTTGCAGGTGACGGGGAAGGAGGAGATCAGGCCCTCCGGGACGCCGTAGGAGCCGTCCGACGGGATGCCCATGGAGGTCCAGTCGCCCGCGGCGGTGCCGTTGACCCACGTGTGGACGTGGTCGATGGCGGCGTTGGCGGCGGAGGCGGCGGAGGACGCGCCACGGGCCTCGATGATCGCGGCGCCGCGCTTGGCGACGGTCGGGATGAAGGTGTCGGCCAGCCACGCCTCGTCGTTGACGACCTCGGCGGCGTTCTTGCCGGCGATCTCCGCGTGGAAGATGTCGGGGTACTGGGTCGCCGAGTGGTTGCCCCAGATGGTGAGGCGCTTGATGTCCTCGACGGAGGCGCCGGTCTTGGCGGCCAGCTGGGAGAGCGCGCGGTTGTGGTCCAGGCGGGTCATCGCGGTGAAGCGCTCGGCCGGGACGTCCGGGGCGGCGGCTTGGGCGATCAGGGCGTTGGTGTTGGCCGGGTTGCCGACGACGAGGACCTTGATGTCGTCCGCGGCGTGGTCGTTGATGGCCTTGCCCTGCGGCTTGAAGATGCCGCCGTTGGCGGCGAGCAGGTCGCCGCGCTCCATGCCCTTGGTGCGGGGGCGGGCGCCGACGAGCAGCGCGACGTTCGCACCCTCGAAGCCCTGGTTCGGGTCGTCGAAGATGTCGATGCCCTTGAGCAGCGGGAACGCGCAGTCGTCGAGCTCCATGGCGGTGCCCTCGGCGGCCTTCACGCCCTGCGGGATCTCGAGGAGGCGCAGTTTGACCGGCACGTCCGCGCCGAGCAGGTGGCCGGAGGCGATGCGGAAGAGCAGCGCGTAGCCGATCTGGCCGGCCGCGCCGGTCACGGTGACATTCACGGGAGTGCGGGTCATGGCGATCTCCGTAAGACAGCTGGCGGTGGGGGTCCCTGCCCCTGGTGCGGGATACCCCTCTTGATCGATCGGTGTCTCGACATGAAGAGATATCCAGCGGTCAGGCTATCCGACCCGGGACCCCTCCAATCTCCACCCCCTTGTGGTGCGGCTCACTGCCACCCGGTCGCACCCGGTCCGCGACCACCCGCCGCCGGGGCGGACCGCGGCCGTCGCCCCGCGCCGCGCGCACCCCGGCAGGCAGCCGTACGGAGGTGCCGGAATGGTCACTTCCGTGCCACAAGCAGCGGGCGGCCCTTGAACCTCATTGGCACGTACATGACGCTGAAATGCAGGCGGCGCCCGTCCTCCCACGGGGGAGAGGACGGGCGCCGTCGCACCGGTGACTCCGACAACGCCGCGAGACGCCGCAGCCGTCGTCGCGGGCCCGAGAAGAGCGCCCGGACAGGACCTAGGTCACCGTGAGATGGAGGATGTCCTCCAGGAACGGGATCCGCAGCCAGGGGTCCGGCTGCACCATCAGCGCGAGCAGCACGATCAACGCGCCCATCAGGCCGTACGTGACGAGGTCGGTGAAGCGCGACCGCACGGCGAGCATCCCCACGGACGGCAGCGCCCGCCGCAACGCGGCACCGGTCAGCAGGGCGACCCCGACGAGGATCGTGCCGACCCGGAACGACTGCGGGAAGAGGTCCGCCCCCACCACGAGCAGCCCCAGCCCGGCCAGGCCGAGCACGGTGAGCAGGGGCCACTGGCGCGCCGGAGCGGGCGCGTCCCCGGGGGCCGCCCGGCCGCCGCCCTCGGGACGGACGGTGCCGGTGGTCATCGCCGGGGGGCGCCGCGACCTGCCGCGGGCACCGGCCTCGTCCTCCGTACCGTCGGCACCGTCCGCCGGAGCGTCGGAGTCGGCGGAGTCGGTGGGGTCGCCGGAGCCGCCGGAGGCATCGGGGGCGTCGGAGGCGGTGGAGGCATCGGGGGCGGCCGGGGCCGTCACGTCCGCTCCGGCCTCCGCGTCCGACGCCGCGCCGCGCCCGGAGGCGTCCGCCGGTGCCGCCTCCCGCTCGTTGGCCGGACGGCCCGGGACGTCGGCCGGCCCGCCGGCGCCCTCGCCCGGGGCCCGGTCCGCCGTCGGCCTCTCGGCGCCGGAGGCGCCCACCGTGGTCACGGTCAGAGCGCCGCGGCCGCGCGCTCCGCGGCCTCGACGACGTTGACCAGGAGCTGCGCCCGGGTCATCGGGCCCACGCCGCCGGGGTTCGGCGAGATCCAGCCGGCCACCTCGGCGACGTCGGGGTCGACGTCGCCCAGGATCTTGCCCTCGCCGTTGCGGGAGACACCGACGTCCAGCACCGCGGCGCCCGGCTTCACGTCCTCCGCCTTGATCAGGTGGGGCACACCGGCCGCGGCCACGATGATGTCGGCACGCCGCAGGTGGGCGGAGAGGTCGCGGGTGCCGGTGTGGCACTGCGTGACCGTCGCGTTCTCCGAGCGGCGGGTGAGCAGCAGCGGCATCGGACGGCCGATGGTGACGCCGCGGCCGACGACCACGACCTCCGCGCCGTTGATCTCCACGCCGTGCTCGCGCAGCAGCTGGATGATGCCGTAGGGGGTGCAGGGCAGCGGCGCCGGCTCGTTCAGGACGAGGCGCCCGAGGTTCATCGGGTGCAGGCCGTCCGCGTCCTTGGCCGGGTCCATCAGCTCCAGGATGCGGTTCTCGTCGATGCCCTTGGGAAGCGGCAGCTGCACGATGTACCCCGTGCACGCGGGGTCCTCGTTGAGCTCCCGTACGACCGCCTCGATCTCCTCCTGCGTGGCGGTGGCGGGCAGCTCGCGCTGGATCGAGGCGAGCCCGACCTGCGCGCAGTCGCGGTGCTTGCCCGCCACGTACTTCTGGCTGCCCGGGTCGTCGCCGACCAGGATCGTGCCGAGACCGGGGGTCAGGCCCTTCTCCTTCAGGGCCGCCACACGGACGGTCAGATCGGACTTGATCGCGGCTGCGGTGGCCTTGCCATCGAGAATCTGGGCGCTCATGGCTCCATCCTCCCGGATGACCCCCGCGTTGTTCCAATTCGTCGGCACGGGGACGTCCACCGGCCGGAACAAGGCATTGCATGTGCACAACTCCCCCGCATACCGACTGGACAAGGAGTCGACGCTCCGACGACGATGGCCGCGCAGAACCGCGGGCAGTGCCGGGGGGCAAAACCGCACATAAGCTGTGAAAATCCTCCGCTCGGGCCGCGTCGTCCCCGCACAACCCCACGGAGGAATCCCGCGATGAGCTTCGGCGAACCGAACAACCCCTACGGACAGCAGCCCCAGGGCGGCCAGCAGCCCGGCTACGGCTACCCGCAGCAGGCTCCGCAGGGCGTCCCGTCGCAGTACGGCTACCCGCAGGCTCCGCCGGTCCAGCAGCCCTACGGCGGCGGCTACCCGGGCGCCGCCATGGAGATGCCGGGCGGCGTGAAGGCGGCCCGCGTGATGCTGTGGATCATCGGCGGCCTCAACCTGATCGGCGCGCTCGCGATCATCGTGATGGCCCTCGTCGCCTTCGACGAGCTCGACACCTCCGGCGCCTCCAGCGCCGACGCGCAGGCGTTCCAGGACTTCGGCCAGGGCGTGCTCGTCGGCATCGGCGTCTTCGCGCTGATCTTCGCCGTCCTCGGCATGGTGCTGGCCGCCAAGTTCAAGTCTGGTGGCAACGGCGTGCGCATCTGCTCCATCGTCTACGCCGCCTTCATCGTGCTGTTCGCCCTGTTCTCGCTGCCCCTGGGCATCATCAGCCTCGCCCTCGGCGTCCTGATCATCGTCTTCTGCGCGAAGGCGGACGGCTCGGCCTGGTTCAACCGGTACAAGCAGCAGTACTGATCCGGTCACGCCGAAGGGGCCCGGTTCCGTCTCGGAACCGGGCCCCTTCGGCGTGACGGGGGCCCGGACGGGAACCGGGCCCCTCGCGTGTGCACACGTCAGGCTCGCCGCATCACCACGAACTGGCCGGCCCGCGCCGAGACCTCGTAGCGCGCCTCCGGATGGAGCTGGGACGCCAGCTGCACCGGGTCGGTGATCGGCTGGGACCAGCCCGAGTCGAGGTCGAGCGCGAGGTAGTCGGGGCTGACGCCCTTGGCGCCACCCACCCAGTACACCGTGTGGTCGGCGGTGAGGTGGGCCATGAGCGTCACGTTGGTCTCGACGCTCGTCCCCTCCGGGACCGCGTCGACCGCCCGCCGGGCGTCGAGCGTGCGGACGTCCGTCCGGTACGTCTCCGAGCGCAGCAGTTCGCGCAGCGGCAGGTCCAGGGCCAGCACGATCGCGACCGCCGTGACGACGGGGACGACGACCTTCCCGTACGACACCAGCCAGGCCTGCGGGGAGGTGCGCACGGAGCGGACGCCGTCCACCAGGGCGAGGAAGACGACGGGCATCAGGATCGCGCTGTAGTGCCAGAGCATCCCCCAGTGGTTGGGGTCCTGGGACAGGAAGCGCCAGCCGAGCGTCGGCAGGACCAGCAGCAGCAGCGGGGAGCGCAGCGCGAGGAATCCGGTGATGCCGACGAGGAAGAGGAGCATCTCCCACTTCACGTCGGAGCCGAGCGAGTTCAGCAGGACGTCCGTGAACGAGACCTGCGTGCCGGCGCTCGACTTCTCGATCTTGGCCCAGTAGTCGTACTGGCCGACCCGGCTCGCGGTCGGGATCAGCACCAGGACCGTCAGGGCGAAGGCGCCGACGCCGAAGCCGGCCAGGGCGCCGCCGAGGCGCTTGCGCCCCCGCAGGAAGAGGACGGCGCCGACCATGGCGACCGTGAGCCCCATGTCCTCCTTGACCAGGACGAGGGGGGCGGCCCAGGCGGCCGCGGCGGTCCAGCGCGAGAGCAGCAGGGCCCGGCAGGTCAGGGCGAGCAGCGGGACGGCGAAGGCGATCTCGTGGAAGTCGGACTTGACCGCCTCCTGCAGACCCCAGGACAGCCCGTAGGCGACCGTGATCCCGAGTCCCGCGGCACGGCTGCCGAGGACCTGCTGGGCGGTGTGGCCGACGACGACGGCGGAGGCGGCGAACAGCGCGGCCTGGGCGAAGAGGAGGGCGAGGGGGGAGGACCAGATCCAGTACAGCGGCGCGAGCAGGGCGGTGACCGGACTGAAGTGGTCCCCGAGTATCAGGAATCCGGGGCCCTTGATGTCGACGATCGGCGCGCGGAGCTCGGAGTAGGCGCGGACGGACTGCTCGAAGATCCCCAGGTCCCAGGACGGCGTACGGAAGCGCTCGTACTGGACGTAGGAGTAGAGGAAGTACAGCCCGCAGAGCACGGCCGCCACGGCGACGTACGGGCGCAGCGGTGTCCCGGGTCCGGCCTCCGGGCGGCC
Source organism: Streptomyces sp. JL2001 (assembly GCF_050917515.1). Taxonomy (NCBI): domain Bacteria; kingdom Bacillati; phylum Actinomycetota; class Actinomycetes; order Kitasatosporales; family Streptomycetaceae; genus Streptomyces; species Streptomyces sp. JL2001. Next base: position 3,146,500 of record NZ_CP169421.1, read on the forward strand.
CTTCTCCGTGTCGACGACGGCGTCGGCGGCGACGGTGGTCTCCGCCGCCCCGCTCTGTACATCCAACACCGCGCCCCCACTACCAGCCGCCGACGAAAGAGCAACCCATTAGACCAGAGACCACCCGAACGGCGGGATGGCCGGCGAGGGCGGGCTCCCGTGCCGGCCGAGCGCCGCCCGCCCCCGGGAGGGAGTACGGCGAAGGCCCGCCGGTCGGGTGACCGGCGGGCCTCCGCCCCGTGCCCGTCAGTGGAAGAAGTGGCGCGTACCCGTGAAGTACATGGTCACGCCCGCCTTCTTCGCGGCCTCGACGACCAGCTCGTCGCGGACCGAGCCACCCGGCTGCACGACCGCCCTGACGCCGGCCTCCAGCAGGATCTCCAGGCCGTCGGGGAAGGGGAAGAACGCGTCGGAGGCGGCGAAGGAGCCGCGCGCCCGCTCCTCGCCCGCCCGCTCGACGGCGAGCTTCGCGGAGTCGACGCGGTTGACCTGGCCCATGCCGACGCCGACCGAGGCGCCGCCCTTGGCGAGCAGGATGGCGTTGGACTTGACCGCGCGGCAGGCCTTCCAGGCGAAGCCGAGCTCGGCCAGCTCCTCGGCGGACAGCGCCTCGCCGGTCGCCAGGGTCCAGTTCCCCGGCTCGTCGCCGTCGGCCTGGAGGCGGTCGGTGACCTGGAGGAGCGCGCCGCCGTCGATGGGCTTGACCTCGACCGGGTTGGCCGGGGCGCCCTCGGCGCGCAGCACGCGGATGTTCTTCTTCTTGGCGAGGACCTCGACGGCGCCGTCCTCGTAGCCGGGGGCGACGATGACCTCGGTGAAGATCTCGGCGACCTGCTCGGCCATCGCGACCGACACCGGGCGGTTGACCGCGATCACGCCGCCGAACGCGGACAGCGGGTCGCACGCGTGCGCCTTGCGGTGGGCCTCGGCCACGTCCGCGCCGACGGCGATGCCGCACGGGTTGGCGTGCTTGATGATCGCGACACACGGCTCGGCGTGGTCGTAGGCGGCGCGGCGGGCGGCGTCGGTGTCCGTGTAGTTGTTGTAGGACATCTCCTTGCCGTGCAGCTGCTCCGCCTCGGCCAGGCCGCCGGTGCCGTCGACGTACAGCGCGGCGCCCTGGTGCGGGTTCTCGCCGTAGCGCAGCACGTTCGAGCGCTCGTAGGTGTGGCCCAGGAAGTCGGGGAAGCCGGAGTCGTCGGCGGCGGCGTAGTCGTCGGCGAACCAGGAGGCGACGGCGACGTCGTACGCGGCGGTGTGCTGGAAGGCCTCGGCGGCCAGCCGCTTGCGGGCGGCGAGCTCGAAGCCGCCCTCACGCGCCGCGGTGAGCACGTCGGCGTAGCGCGCCGGGCTGGTGACGACCGCGACGGAGGGGTGGTTCTTGGCGGCGGCGCGGACCATGGAGGGGCCGCCGATGTCGATCTGCTCGACGCACTCGTCGGGGGTGGCGCCGGAGGCGACGGTCTCCCGGAACGGGTAGAGGTTCACGATCACCAGGTCGAAGGGCTCGACGCCCAGCTCGGCGAGCTGCCGCCGGTGGTCCTCCAGGCGGAGGTCGGCGAGGATGCCGGCGTGCACGCGCGGGTGGAGGGTCTTGACCCGGCCGTCCAGGCACTCGGGGAAGCCGGTGAGCTCCTCGACCTTGGTCACCGGGACACCGGCCGCGGCGATCTTCGAGGCGGTGGAGCCGGTGGAGACGAGGGAGACACCCGCCTCGTGCAGGCCGCGGGCCAGCTCCTCCAGGCCGGTCTTGTCGTAGACGCTGACGAGTGCGCGGCGGATGGGGCGCTTCGTACCTTCGGCGGTCACGGGATTGTTACCTTTCGTCCCTCAATGCGGTAGCCGTGCCGGGCCAGACGCCCCACGACCTCGACGAGCAGCGAACGCTCGACTTCCTTGATGCGCTCATGGAGAGCGGCTTCGTCGTCCTCGTCCCGGATCGCGACCACGCCCTGGGCGATGATCGGGCCGGTGTCGACGCCGTCGTCGACGAAGTGGACGGTGCATCCGGTGACCTTCGCGCCGTACGCGAGTGCGTCCCGCACGCCGTGGGCACCGGGAAAGCTGGGCAGCAGCGCCGGGTGGGTGTTGACGAACCGGCCACCGAAGCGGGCGAGGAACTCCTTGCCGACGATCTTCATGAAGCCGGCCGAGACGACCAGGTCCGGCTCGTGCGCGGCGGTGGCCTCGGTCAGCGCGCGGTCCCACTCCTCGCGGGTGGCGAAGTCCTTCACCCGGCATACGAAGGTGGGAAGCCCGGCGCGCTCGGCGCGCTCCAGTCCGGCGATGTCCCCGCGGTCGGCGCCGACGGCGACGATCTCGGCGCCGTACCCGTCGGGGTCGGCGGCGATGGCGTCGAGCAGGGCCTGGAGGTTGGTGCCGGACCCTGAGACCAGGACGACGAGGCGGGCGGCGGCCACGGTGGGGACTCTTTTCGCGTTGCGGCGGAGGCGGCTTGGTCGACGGGCTGCGTCTTTGTGCGGTCGTACGAATGAATCGTGTCCCCGGATACGGGGAACCCTACGAAGGGCTCGACCGTCAGCAACGATACCGGCACACCGGACGGCCCCCACGGGACGGGGGCGTGACCGGGGGGTAGCGTCGGGGTTCGACGGCCGCCTCCAGCGCGGCCGGTACAACGGTCGACACCGCAGTCGCGACGACAGAGGGAAGACGTTCAGCAGATGCCGGAACGCCAGTCCACGGACGACAACAACCCGTTCGCGCCGCCGCCCGAGGGGCAGCCGGACCAGCCGTGGCAGCCACGGCGGCCGGAGGGCTCGGACGACGACGCGTCGTCCGGCCCGCCCTCGGACTCCGGATCCTCGGGCGGCTCCGAGGGGCGCTGGAGCAGCCGCCAGCCGGGCCGCTCCTCCGACGGCTTCGGCCGCCGCCCCGAGCGCCCCTCCGGCCAGGGCGGCCCCGACGGCGGCCAGGGCCCCGGCCTGAAGTGGGACCCGACGGACCCGGCCCAGCGGCGGGCGCGGTACGCGCTCCTCTCCGGCATGTGGGCGTTCTTCTTCGCGATCTTCGAGATCCAGGAGCTCGCCCTGCTCCTGGGCGCGCTCGCCCTGTACTGGGCCGTCAGCGCCCTGCGTGCCAAGCCGAAGCCCGCGACCGCGGACCTGACCGCTCCGCCCGCGCCCGTCCCCGCCCCCGCCGCGGCGGCGGGACCCCCCGGCGCGCGGCCCGGAGCGGCCCGCTCGCAGCGCACGGCGGCCGTCAGCGGGCTGGTCGCCGGGGCCCTGGCCCTGCTGATCGTCGCGGGCAGCTTCACCATGCAGCTGGTCTACCGCGACTTCTACACCTGCGTCGACGACTCCCTGACCAAGTCCGGCCAGATGGCATGCAACGACCTGCTGCCCAAGCAGCTGCGGGACGTCTTCGGGGTGCGCGACTAGGTCCTGTCCGGCTCTTTCCAGGCCGGATCCCGGTCCGGATCCGGTTTCGGCGCCGGGGGCTGCGCGGACGTGGCGGACCGTGCGGATCCGAGGGAGCCCGCCGGCGGCGCCGGCTCCCAGGCCGCCGGCAGGAGGCCGTAGGCCTCGAACCCGAGCTCGTCCCCTTCCCCGTCCCCGTCCTCGTCGCGAACCGGCTCGGGCCCCGGCGTACGGGCCGCCTCCTCCGGCATCCCGGCGCGGTCCGGCGCCGCCACCGCGGCCGGTTCCGGCGCACCGGCCGCCGCGGGCGTCCGGTCACGCCGGGCCCAGGCCCGTACCCCCAGCGCCGTGGGAACGCCCACCACCGCGCACCACAGCACCGCCGCCGCCCCCGTCTGCCACCACACCGGGCCGAACGCGGACAGTCGGCCCGAGCCGAGCGGACCGCCCGCGAGCGCCGCGAGCACGGCCAGCGCCGCCCCGCACGCCCACGACGCCACCAGGGCCGTCAGCACCGTCTCCTTGGCCGTCCACCGCCGCGCCGACCGGCCCGCACACCACCCCAGCAGCAGCGCCGCCACGGCCGGGACCACCGCCGCGGTCCAGTGCGGCCAGGAGCCCCGGCCCGCGGCCGGCAGCGCGGCCAGCAGCGGGAAGGGCGGCACGGCCGCCGCCCCGGGGAGCCCCAGCGGGGTCGCCCACGCGCCGCTGCCGAGCGCGAAGCCGGGGCCGAGCCCGTACGACGCGGCCCACACCGCCGCGTTCGGCACCAGCGTCAGGGCCAGCAGCAGCACCGACACCCGGCCGGACCAGTCGTCGGCCAGCCCGTCGAAGGACGCGTGCGCCGCGCCCGCGTGCCAGGCCAGCGAGACCGTGACCAGCAGGGCCCCGCCGGCGAGCAGGGCCACCACCGCGAGCACGGCCGCACGCAGCCCCACCGCCGCGTGCTCCTGCCGGGGCAGCGGCCGCCCGGCAGCCGTCCAGACCCCCAGACCGGCCGAGGCGACCACCGTCACGGGCAGCCACAGCGCCGCCGCGAGCGGGTCGGCAGGCAGCGGACCGTTCGCCGCCGAGGCCACCACACCCACCGCGACCAGCAGGTATCCCCCGGAGACCGCGCCCACCGCACCGGCCGCCGTGAGCCTGGGCCGGCCCTCCTCCGCATCGGAGGTGTCCCGGGCGGCCCGGTGCGCCAGCCAGCCCGGCAGGGCCATGAGCAGCATCGGGGCCACTCCGAGCGGGGCGGCCACGCCGGACAGGGTGTCCGTGCGGACCAGGTCCACCCCGTGGGCCAGCAGCCACAGGCCGGCGGCCAGGTGGAGCGCCCCGCCGGGCCCGCCGTCGGGGTACGGGGAGGTGATCCACGCGGCGGTCACCAGGACCGCCAGTCCGCCGATACCGAGGCCCGCGGCGGCACCTCCGCGCACGCACGCGTCGACCAGCGTGGCGGAACGGCCGCCCCTGACCAGCGGATCGGGCGACAACGGCGGGGTGTGCTCGGTCACTTGGCTCACGCGCCCATGCTGCCCCCGACACGCGCTTTTCTCGCGTAACAGGCAAACCGCCGTTGTGTCGCTCAAGATACGTTTATGTACTTTTCCGCCCGGAGTAGCTCTGCGGGAGGTCGTCGCCGATGAGTCCGATGAGCCGGAGTGCCGCCGATTCCGCGTCCGCAGCCCCGCTGCCCTCCCCCAAGGAGCGCCGCCGACTGCGCGAGGCCAGGGCCCTCAGCGAGGCCCAGGTCGCGGAGGCCGTGGGCGTCACGCGGGCCACCGTCCGGTCCTGGGAGACCGGTCGCACCGATCCGCGGGGACGCAAGCTGGAGGCGTACGTGAAGCTGCTCGGTGCGCTCGACGAGGGTCCCGACGAGGAGCCGGGCGACGGGCAGCGGCCCGGCGCGGAAGGACCGTGTCACCCGTCCGGCGGTACGGCTCCGGCCGGGACCGCGACCACCCCGGACACCCCGGCACGTGGCCGGCCGGCCGGGCCCCCGCCCGCGACCACCCCCGCCGCGGGCACCCGGCCCAGGACGGCGGCCAAGCGCGCGGCCAAGCCGCCCCGGAGTCCCGCGGCTGCCCCCGTCGGCCGCAGGGGCCTCCAGCAGCCGCAGGAGCGGCTGAAACCGGTCGACGCGGCCCGGCAGGCCCGTACGACGGCCCTCGCCGACGCGCCGCCCCGGCCCGCGGGCGAGCCCGGCACCCGGGACACGGAGCCCGCCCTCACCCCCGAGGAGGCCTTCGACGCGCTGTACGCCCACGCCGCCGCCGGCCTCGTCCACCAGGCGTACCTGCTCACCGGACGCCGTCGGCTCTCCCGGGAGTCCGTGGAGCACGCCTTCCTGCTCGCCTGGCAGCGCTGGCCCGAGGTCGCGGTCGACCGCGACCCGGTGGGCTGGGTCCGGGCGGCGGCGTACGAGTACGCGCTCTCCCCCTGGCACCGGCTGCGCCGGGCCCACCGGCATCCGGACGGCCCGCCCGCCGAGCCCGACCGAAGGGCCCTGCTGGGCGCCCTGCTGGAGCTGCCGCCGCCGCACCGGCGCACGGTGCTGCTCTACGACGGACTCGGTCTCGACCTGCCGGAGACCGCCGCCGAGACCGAGGCGAGCACCCCCGCCGCCGCCAACCGGCTGCTGCACGCCCGTACGGTCATCGGGACGCACGTCCCCGAGCTCGCCCATCCCGACGACCTGCACCACCGGCTGGGCCGGCTGGTCGCGGACGCGCCGGCGGCCACGCTCGCGGAGCCCGCGGCGGTCCGCACGCTGGGCGAGCGGCGCGGCCGGATGTGGACCCGTACGGCCTTCGGCGTGACGGCGGCGCTCATCGCCATGACCGCCTTCACGGTCGCCACGGCGCCGACGGAGTACATCCCGGTGAACGCTCCCGGCCAGACCGTCGAGGGCGTCCCGGTCCGCGGCGGCTCGCCGCAGCTCACCCCGGGGGACAAGCAGCTGCAGGAGCTGCTGCGCAATCAGCCGCACCACGGGCCGGAGCGGCTCGTCCCCGACTCGCACTGACCCGCCGGGACGGCCCCGGGCGGTACGCACGAGGGCCCGGGCCCGTGAAGGGCCCGGGCACATGAGAGGGCCCCGCCCCCGGTCTCCCGGGTGCGGGGCCCTCTCAGCTGCGGAGATCCGCTGGTCAGCCCGCGAGGATGGCGCGCGCCAGCTTGGCCGTCTCGGTCGGCGTCTTGCCGACCTTGACGCCGGCGGCCTCGAGGGCCTCCTTCTTCGCCTGGGCGGTGCCGGAGGAGCCGGAGACGATGGCGCCGGCGTGGCCCATGGTCTTGCCCTCGGGCGCGGTGAAGCCCGCGACGTAGCCGACGACCGGCTTGGTGACGTTGGCCTTGATGAAGTCGGCCGCACGCTCCTCGGCGTCGCCGCCGATCTCGCCGATCATGACGATCAGGTCGGTGTCGGGGTCGGCCTCGAACGCCGCGAGGGCGTCGATGTGCGTCGTGCCGATGACCGGGTCGCCACCGATGCCGACGGCGGACGAGAAGCCGATGTCACGGAGCTCGTACATCATCTGGTACGTCAGCGTGCCGGACTTCGAGACCAGGCCGATGCGGCCCGGCTTCGTGATGTCGCCCGGGATGATGCCGGCGTTGGACTGGCCGGGGGTGATCAGACCCGGGCAGTTCGGGCCGATGATCCGGGTCTTGTTGCCCTTCGACTGCGCGTACGCCCAGAAGGCGGCGGAGTCGTGGACGGCGATGCCCTCGGTGATGACGACGGCGAGGGGGATCTCGGCGTCGATCGCCTCGATCACGGCGGCCTTGGCGAAGGCCGGCGGGACGAAGAGGACCGAGACGTTGGCGCCGGTCTCCTTCATCGCCTCGGCGACGGAGCCGAAGACCGGGACCTCGGTGCCGTCGAAGTCGACGGACGTGCCGGCCTTGCGGGGGTTCACGCCACCGACGATGTTGGTGCCGTCACCCAGCATGAGCTTGGTGTGCTTCATGCCCGTGGCACCGGTCATGCCCTGGACGATGACCTTGCTGTCCTTGGTGAGGAAGATAGCCATGGTGTGCTTGACCTCGTCCCTTACTTCGCAGCCGCGAGCTCGGCGGCCTTGTCGGCCGCGCCGTCCATGGTGTCCACGCGCTGCACGAGCGGGTGGTTCGCGTCCGACAGGATCTTGCGACCCAGCTCCGCGTTGTTGCCGTCGAGGCGCACGACCAGCGGCTTGGTGACCTCTTCGCCCTTCGAGGCGAGGAGCTCCAGCGCCTGGACGATGCCGTTGGCGACCTCGTCACAGGCGGTGATGCCACCGAAGACGTTGACGAACACGGACTTGACGTCCGGGTCGCCCAGGATGATCTCCAGGCCGTTCGCCATGACCTCGGCGGAGGCGCCGCCACCGATGTCGAGGAAGTTGGCGGGCTTCACGCCACCGTGGTTCTCACCGGCGTACGCGACGACGTCCAGGGTCGACATGACCAGGCCGGCGCCGTTGCCGATGATGCCGACCTCGCCGTCGAGCTTGACGTAGTTGAGGTTCTTGGCCTTGGCGGCAGCCTCGAGCGGGTTGGCTGCGGCCTTGTCCTCGAGCGCCTCGTGGTCGGGCTGACGGAAGTCGGCGTTCTCGTCGAGAGACACCTTGCCGTCCAAGGCCAGGATGTCGCCGGAGGCGACCTTGGCCAGCGGGTTGACCTCGACGAGGAGCGCGTCCTCGGCGACGAAGGTGTCCCACAGGGTCACGAGGACCTCGGCGACCTTCTCGGCCACCTCGGCCGGGAACTTCGCCAGGGCGACGATCTCGCGGGCCTTCTCGATGTCGACGCCCTCGACGGCGTTGACGGGCACCTTCGCGAGCTTCTCGGGGGTCGTCGCGGCGACCTCCTCGATGTCCATGCCACCGGCCACGGAGGCCATGGCGAGGAAGGTGCGGTTGGTGCGGTCGAGGAGGTACGAGACGTAGTACTCCTCGAGGATCTCCGGAGCGGTCTCCGCGATCATCACCTTGTGGACCGTGTGGCCCTTGATGTCCATCCCGAGGATGTCCGTCGCGCGGGCGACGGCCTCGTCCGGGGTCGCGGCCAGCTTCACGCCGCCGGCCTTGCCGCGGCCGCCGACCTTCACCTGCGCCTTGACGACCGACTTGCCGCCAAGACGCTCGGTGGCCTCGCGCGCCGCCTCAGGCGTGTCGATGACTTCACCGGCCAGCACCGGTACACCGTGCTTGGCGAAGAGGTCCCTCGCCTGGTACTCGAACAGGTCCACGCGCGTCCGTCCCTTTTCTGATGATCGCGGTTCGTTGTCTGCGTGGGCGTGCCGCGAAGGGCAACGTGACTGCGCTGTCACAAGGGAGGCGTACACGGTGTCCGTGGACGCGGCATGTCCGTCTCGCAGGTTATCCCCGAGGGGCGTGGGTCCCTAAATCGCAGGTCACAACCGAGCGGTGATACGGGTCACAGATCGTAGGGGACACGGGGCGTTCCGTAGGGGTGGGGGCGGGCGGCCCCGTGGCCCGGGAGGCAGGCGGGAGCAGGGCTCCGCGCCCCTCACGACGCGCCCGGCCGCGAGGTGAGGGGCACGCGGGCGGGTGTGTGATATGGACCTCAGTCTCCCCCGGGGCACCCGGCCGGGTGGCGGCCGGGCGACGGAATCCGCACCTGAGCGGGCGAGGGGGAGGGGCCGACGGGCGCGGGGAGACGCGGAGCGATCGGGCTCGGGAAGGGGTGGCCGGGGCGGGGGCGGCGCGGGTGGGTGGGTGCGCGCCGTGGGGCGGGGGAAAGGGGGCGCCCCCGGGCCGAGGTCGGACCGGGGGCGCCTGGTGGGTCGGGTGTGGTCAGCCCGCGTAGTTCGGGACGTAGTCCGGGGTGACCGTGCCGGCCGCGCCCTGGACACCGGTCACGGCGTTGCCCGCGAGCGGGCGGACGCCGTCGGTGACGGATCCGGCCAGGCCCGCGGCGCTGCCGCCGACGCCCTGGACGACCGGCTGGACCTGGTCGACGACCGCGCCGACGAGCGGCTCCACGGAGTCGGTGACGCCGTGGGCGAACTGCGGCACCTCGGTGACGACCCCGCCGCCCAGCAGTCCGGCGTCGCCGACGACCTGGCCGACGACCGGCAGCACCGCCTCGACCGCGGTGGCGGCGAGGGGCGGCAGCACGTCCTGGGAAGCGCCGGTCACGACCGGGGTGACCTGGGCCTCGGCCCCGGTGACGTACCCGGGCGTCCGCTCCAGCTCGGGCGCGAACGCCGAGAGCGGACCGAAGAGGTAGTCCACCTCCGTGTCCGGCGCCTGGACCTCGGGGGCCTGGAAGGCAGGAGCCCGGAGGTCGAGCGCGTGGAGGTCGGGAGCCTGCGGGGCGGCGGGCGCCGTGAGGTCCGGGGCCTGGAGGTCGAGGGCCTGGAGGTCGGGGGCCTGGAGGTCGGGAGCCTGGAGGTCGGGAGCCTGGAGGTCGGGGGCCTGCGGGGCGGCGGGCGCCGTCAGGTCCGGGGCCTGGAGGTCGAGGGCCTGCGGAACCGTCGGGGCCTCCAGGTCCGGGGTCTGCGGCGCCGACGGGGCCTGGAGCTTGCCCTGGACGGCGTCCCTGACGGTGTCCTCGGCGCCCGTGGCCGCGCCCTGGACGTCGTCCACGGCGTCGACGACCTGGTCCGGCGTGGACAGCGGGACGGGGAGGGGCTGCTCGTCCGCGCTCGCGACGGCGGTGCCCAGGGCCCACACACCGGTGGCGGTGGCGGCGACGGCGAGGGAACGGCGGAGGTTCTTGTTCATGGGTGGATCGATTCCTTCGAATGCTTCGGCGTGAGAGGAAAGGCGGGGACGACCGCCCGGCCTAGCCGGGGAATTCGAGGACTTCGAGAGCTCTGTCGAGCGGTACGGCGACGGTCGCGGGCAGCGTCGCGCCCCGCACGGACCCGCCGTGGGGCGCGGCCGGGTGCACCGCCGCCTCGTGCTGGTCGGCGCCACGGGGCGCCTGGACCTGTCCCGTGCCGGATCCCCCGCAGGGCAGCGAAGGGGCGTGCGCCGGTACCGGGAGGCCGGCGGCCCGTCCGGGTCCGGCCGAGTCGTGCCGCTGCGCCGCCACGTGGCCGGAGCCGCGGAGCGGAGCGTCGGCGGGTGCCGCCTCGGCGGCGCCGCGCGTCGGCGCGCCGGGGTCCTGGGCCGCCGGCTCGGCGGGGGGTGCGGGCCGCGGTGCCGGTTCCTGCGGCGCCGGGACCGGATCCGGGTTCGGCAGGGGCAGCGGGAGCGGGAAGGCGCCGACGACGGGCCGGACGAGTTCGCCCACGAGCGGGGTCTCCGCGGCCCTGCGCACGACTTCCCGGACCGTGTCCCGCACGGTCCCGGCCACCTGCTCGACCGGACGCTCGGCGACGCGCCCGACCTGACGCGCGGCCGCCGTGGCGGACGCGCCTCCCGCTGCCGCCCGGTCGACCGGGCGCTCGGCGGCCGGCGCGGACACGCGCTCGCCCACCCGTCCGGCCGGGCCGGTCGACGATCCGGTCACGCCCCGCGTCAGCCGCTCGCCCGACCCCTCGGCCACGCCCGGCTCGGGCGCCACAGGCGCCTCGGGCACGTCACGCACCGCGGGCACCAGGTTCGCCTCGGGGACGACGGGCAGCTCGGGCACGGCCTTCGGCTCGGACTGCCCGACCCCGTCGGTGCCCGGGGTCGCCGGAGACGTCGTCCCGGGCAGTGGCAGGCTCTCCGCCGCCTGTGCCCGGTCGCCGAGGATCACCCCGAGGGCCAGCAGGCCCCCGAGGAACACCAGCACGCCCAGCGCGCGCCGGACCGCCGTGCCGCGCGAGGAGCGCGGGACGGCGACGGGCTGCACGAGGGCGGCTGTGGTCACGAGGGAGGAGCCTCCGGAGGGGGCGGGCGGAACTATGGCTTCCGCGTACGTCGCCCCGATGCTTGCACGATCCTCCCCCCGTGACGCAAGTCCCCTGTTACTGATGAGTCGCCATGTCCGGTATGGGCAGTGGTCGTTTCTCGATGGCGGCCGCCATCACGTCGGGGAAGAGGTCGGGCGTGCAGGCGAACGCCGGTGCCCCCAGCGCCGCGAGGGCCGCCGCGTGCTCCCGGTCGTACGCGGGGGCGCCCTCGTCGGAGAGTGCGAGCAGGGCGACGAACTGCACACCGGAGGCCTTCATCGCGGCGACCCGCTTCAGCATCTCGTCCCGGATGCCCCCTTCGTAGAGGTCGCTGATGAGGACGACGACGGTCTCGGTGGGCCGGCTGATCTGCGACTGGCAGTAGGCCAGGGCGCGGTTGATGTCGGTGCCGCCGCCGAGTTGTGTGCCGAAGAGGACGTCGACGGGATCGTCGAGCTGGTCGGTCAGGTCCACCACCGCCGTGTCGAAGACGACGAGCCGGGTCGCGATCGACCGCATCGAGGCGAGGACCGCCCCGAACACCGAGGCGTACACCACCGAGGCGGCCATCGAGCCGGACTGGTCGATGCACAGGACGACGTCCTTCTTGACCGACTGCGCCGCGCGGCCGTGGCCGACGAGCCGCTCGGGCACGACCGTGCGGTGCTCCGGCAGGTAGTTCTTGAGGTTCGCCCGGATCGTGCGGTCCCAGTCGATGTCCCGGTGCCGGGGGCGGCTGACCCGGGCCGAGCGGTCGAGCGCGCCGGTGAGGGTGGCCCGGGTACGGGTCGCCAGACGCTTCTCCAGGTCCTCCACGACCTTGCGCACGACGGCGCGGGCCGTCTCCCTGGTGGTGTCGGGCATCGCCTTGTTCAGCGAGAGCAGCGTCCCGACGAGGTGGACGTCCGCCTCCACCGCCTCCAGCATCTCGGGCTCCAGGAGCAGCGTGGACAGCCCGAGCCGGTCGATGGCGTCGCGCTGCATGACCTGGACGACGGAACTCGGGAAGTACGTGCGGATGTCGCCGAGCCAGCGGGCCACGGAGGGGGCCGAGGCGCCCAGGCCCGCGGAGCGCTCGCGGCCGGCCGGCCGGCCCGGTCCGCGGCCGTAGAGCGCGGTCAGGGCGCCGTCCATCGCCGCGTCCGTGCCCGCGAGGGAGCAGCCCGTGCCGTCCGCCTCGCCGCCGCCGAGGACCATGCGCCAGCGGCGCAGCCGCTCGTCGTGTCCGGTGTCGTTCATCGGCCCGCCTTCTCCGGCTCGTCGTGTCCCAGGAGCAGCCGCAGGAGCGGCAGCACCCCGTCCGCCCGCGCCTCGTCGAGGTCGGGGGCGAAGCCCGGCGTGCCCGCCCCCGGCCGGGCCCCTCCCCCGCCCGACGGGCCGCGTGCGACCAGTTCGCCGAGCGTGCGGCGCACGCCGGGTTCGTACGCCGAGAACGTGCGGCGCAGCAGCGGCAGGACGTCGGTGAACGCCCCCGCGGGCACCGACGTCAGCCAGTCGTCGACCAGGGCGAGGAGGCGCTCGTCGTGGACGAGGAGCATGCCTCCGCCCGAGGCGCCGCCCACGAAGCCCTCGATCCAGGCGGCCGCGTCGGCGGGTGGGGTGCCGGGCGAGAGTGCGAGGCCCATGAGCCGGGCGGCCTCGTCCTCGCCGAGCCGCCCCTCGTCGAGGAGGAGCCGGGCCGCCCGGCCGCGGATCACACCGGGGACGCCGTCGCGGTCGGCGAGTCGGCGCAGGACCCCGCTCCAGCGATCGGTGAGCCCTTCGGTGTCGGGCAGCAGGCCGAGTGCGGTGTGGACGCCGTCGAGATGGCCGCGCATCTCCGCGGCGGCGTCGGCGTCCAGCCCGGTGCAGGCGGGTGGCAGCCCGACGCAGATCCGTTCGGCGATCCCGGCGGCGACCTCGCCGAGGGCGGCCGTGTCGGTGGCCCGCACGTCCCCGTAGCGCAGGGAGCGGGCGAGTGCGGGCAGCGCCTGGGCGAGGTGGCCGACGTCGGCGTCGAGGGCGGCCCGGTCGGCGAGTGCCGTCATGACGACGGGCAGGGCCTCGGAGAGGCCGGCGAGCAGGCACTGCTCGGCGAGCGCGGTGACCTCCGCGAGGGCGTTCGCCTCCAGGGCCCGGCTCTCGGCCTTGGCCGTGGCGGCGGAGGCCACGGTGGTGCCCCAGACTCCGGCTTCGGCAATGCGGACGTGCAGCTCGGGCTCCCAGCGCAGCCGCCAGGTCTCGCGGAAGGTGCCGGTGCTGCCGCGTCCGGCGACCGCCTCCCCCCAGCCGACGGAGAGCAGCCGCAGCCGGTGCAGCAGCCGGCTGCGGGCCGCGTCGTTCTCCTTGCGCAGGTCGAGCTCCAGCTCCCGCTCCAGCGCCTCCGGCTTGAGGCGCAGACTGCGCTGGAGCCGGGTCAGGTCGCGCTGGAGCGGGACGGCGGGGGCACCGGCCGGGACCTCGCCGAGGACGTCGCCGACGACCAGCCGGTCGCGCACGAGGTCGATCGGGACGTCCGAGCCGTCGCACATCACGGCACGCACCGCGTCGGTGGTCTCGCCGAGTCCGGCGAGCGGGCGGCCCCGCATCGCCGCGAGGGTCTCCGCGAGCCGCACGGCCTCGATGACGTGGGCGGAGGACACCAACCGGTCCTCCGCCCTGAGAAGACCGGCGACCTTCGTCATCCAGCGCTCGACGGGCCGGTCGGGGGCGGCGAAGAGGTGCCCGTACCAGCCCGGGGCGTCGATGCCGGCGCCGTAGCCCGAGCGGCGGGCGAGCCGGCGGTGGGTCCAGGGGACCCAGGTCGCCTCGGTCTTCACCTTGGGCAGGCCCTTGAGCAGGGCCCGGTCGGCGGCGACCGTGGTCTTCAGGGACAGCGCGGGCACGTGCCAGGCACCGCAGACGACGGCCACGTCGTCCGCGAACTCCCTCCGGGCCGCCCTCAGTTGCAGTCTCATGTACGCCTCGCGGACGAGGTCGCGCGGGTGGCCGCCGTGCCCGTGTGCCTCGCGCAGCACGCCCATGGCCTCGGCGAGCGCCTCGAAGGGGGCGTGCGGATCCGCGGCCCCGCGCAGTTCGACGGCGTCCTCCCACCAGCGCTCGGGGTCCTCGTGGCCGGCGGCCCGGGCGAGTTCGGCGATCGGGTCGACGCGCGTGTCCCGGTCCGCTCCGTCCACCTCCTCCCCGTCGTCCCAGGTGGGGTCGCCGGCGGCGAGGGTGTGGGCGGCGGGCAGGTCGATGAACCGCACGGCGGCGCCCGCGGCCAGCGCCCACCGGATCGCCACCCACTCGGGGGAGAAGGCCGCGAAGGGCCAGAAGGCGGCCCGGCCGGGATCGTCCACGGCGTGCGCGAGGAGCGCGACCGGCGGGCGCATGTCCTCGTCGCCGGCCAGCGACAGGAGCTTGTCCGCCTCGGGCGGTCCCTCGATCAGCACCACCGCCGGCCGCGCAGCCTCCAGGGCCGCCCGCACGGCGCGGGCCGAGCCGGGGCCGTGGTGGCGCACACCGAGGACGAGCGGCCGGGGGCCCGGCGCACGGGCCTCCGCGGCCGGGGCCTCGTCCGGGGCGGCGGGGGCCGCTCGCAGCGCCGTCACGCGCTCGCCTCGCGGCAGGCGCGGTAGAAGTCCTTCCAGCCGTCGCGCTCGCGGACGACCGTCTCCAGGTACTCCTGCCAGATGACACGGTCCGCGGCCGGGTCGCGGACGACCGCGCCGAGGACGCCCGCCGCGACGTCGGCGGGGCGCAGCACGCCGTCACCGAAGTGGGCGGCGAGGGCCAGGCCACCGGTGACGACGGAGATGGCCTCCGCCGTCGACAGCGTCCCCGACGGGGTCTTGAGCTTGGTCCGGCCGTCCGCCGTGACGCCGTCGCGCAGCTCGCGGAAGACGGTGACGACCCGGCGGATCTCCTCGACACCCTCCGGGACGGCGGGCAGGTCGAGGGAGCGGCCGATCTGGTCGACCCGGCGCGCGACGATGTCGACCTCGGCCTCCGGTGTGGCGGGCAGCGGCAGCACCACGGTGTTGAACCGGCGGCGCAGCGCGCTGGAGAGGTCGTTGACCCCGCGGTCCCGGTCGTTGGCGGTGGCGATCAGGTTGAAGCCGCGTACGGCCTGCACCTCCTGCCCCAGCTCCGGAATCGGCAGCGTCTTCTCGGACAGGATCGTGATGAGCGTGTCCTGCACGTCGGCGGGGATGCGGGTGAGCTCCTCGACGCGGGCCGTCATGCCCTGGGACATCGCCCGCATGACGGGGCCCGCCACGAGCGCTTCCCGGCTGGGGCCGTGGGCGAGCAGCCGCGCGTAGTTCCAGCCGTAGCGGATGGCCTCCTCGGGCGTTCCCGCGGTGCCCTGGACGAGCAGGGTCGAGTCCCCGCTGACGGCGGCGGCGAGGTGTTCGGACACCCAGGTCTTGGCGGTGCCGGGCACTCCGAGCAGCAGCAGCGCCCGGTCGGTGGCGAGCGTGGTGACGGCGACCTCGACGATGCGGCGCGGTCCCACGTACTTGGGTGTGATCACCGTCCCGTCGGGGAGCGTGCCGCCGAGCAGATAGGTGGCGACGGCCCACGGCGAGAGTTGCCAGCGGGCGGGCCGCGGCCGGTCGTCCGCGGCCGCGAGCGCCTTGAGTTCGTCGGCGAAGGCGTGCTCGGCGTGCGGCCTCAGCACCTCGGGCGCGGAGCCGGCTCCGACGCCGGGAACGGTGCTCCCGGCGGCCTCGGACACGGCACTCGTCGTGCTTTCGGGCACGGTCATGGATCCCCCTCCAGATCGTTCGACCTGATGTGTGATCCACCGTGCACCACGCCACTGACAATCCATCGACTCCCCTGCTCAGCAGGGTTTCAGAGGCGTTGTCAGTGGCTCCGCCTACCTTCGGGGCATGGACACACAGGGGGTGCGCTGGACGGCGGACCAGGTGCTGGCACTGGCTCCTGACGACGCCTCGCGCAGGGCGGGGAGCAAGCTCGGCACGGCCGGTCCGTGGTCCGGCGCGGGCAGCAGCGGCGACGGGGCCGTCTGGGGCCTGTGCCGCGGCAGCGGCAGCAAGCCGTACCGGACGGTGGTCGACGTCACGGGCCCGGCGTACAGGTGCAGTTGCCCCAGCCGGAAGTTCCCGTGCAAGCACGCGCTGGGGCTGCTGCTGCTCTGGTCGGCGGACGAGGAGGCCGTCGGGGTGGCCGAGGTCCCCGACTGGGCGGCGGAGTGGCTGGAGGGGAGACGGGAACGCGCCGCGGCGGCCGCCGCCCGCGGCAGCGACGGCGGTTCGGACGCCCCGGCCGACCCGGAGGCGGCGCGCCGCCGGGCCGAGCGCCGGGCGGCACGGATCACCGCGGGCACACAGGAGTTGGAGCAGCGTCTCGCCGACCTGGTGCGCGGCGGACTGGCCGCGGCGGAGCAGTCCGGGTACGCCCTCTGGGAGGAGACCGCGGCCCGGATGGTCGACGCCCAGGCGCCGGGACTCGCGGGCCGGGTGCGGGAGCTGGGGGCGATTCCCGGCTCGGGCCCCGGCTGGCCGGTACGGCTCCTGGAGGAGTGCGCGCTGACCCATCTGCTCGACCGGGCCTGGCTGTCGGTCGACCGGCTGCCGGACCCGCTCGCGGCGACCGTCCGCACCCGGGTCGGACTGCCCGCGGCGGTGGACGGGCCTTCGATCCGGGACCACTGGCTGGTCCTCGCCCAGTACGACTCCTCCGACGGCAGACTGACGACGCGGCGGATCTGGCTGCACGGCCGGCGGACCGGGCGCGCGGCCCTCCTGCTCTCCTTCGGAGCGGCGGGCCGGGCGCCGCGCCTGGCGCTGCCCGTGGGCGTCGTCCTCGACGCCGCGCTCACGCCGCACGCCGGCGCGGGTGCGCTGCGGGCCGAGCTGGACACGCAGTTCTCCGCCCCGGTCCCGCTCGACACCCCGCCTCCGGGCGGCACGGTCGGCGAGGCACTCGCGGCCTACGGCCGGGCCCTGCGGGACGATCCGTGGCTGGACGCGTGGCCCGTGACCCTGACCGGGGTCGTGCCGATACCGACGGAGTACGGCTGGCAGCTGGCGGACGCCGGAGCCGGGCACGGCCCGGACGGGCCGGGGGAGGCTCTGCCGCTCAGCGCCCCGGCGCTCGCGCGGCCCGGCCTGTGGCGGCTCGCCGCGCTCTCCGGGGGCCGGCCCGTGACGGTGTTCGGCGAGTGCGGGCACCGGGGCTTCACCCCGCTCGCCGCCTGGTCCCCGGACGCGCCGGGCGAGACCGTCCCGCTCCACTGACGCCCCCCATGAACCGACACGTGACGAGAACGGCCCGACGAGAGCCTGGAGGACTGTGATGGATGCCTGGGAAGAGCTCGTCACCACCGCGCTGCTCGGCACCGACCGCCGACCGCCCGCACCACGCGGCGCCGACTCCGGATCCCGGGCCGGAACCGGGCCCGCCGGGGATCCGCCGGTCGCGCTGCTGGACGCGGCCGCGCTGCACACCGTGCGGCGCAGGGCGGGGCTGCGGCCGGGGCCCGCCGCCCCGGTGCCCGACCCCGCACCGGAGGACGGCCGCCGCCCGCTGCCCGAGGCCGCCCGCCACCGGCTCGGCCTGCTGCTCGCGGGCCGTGCCGCCCCCGCGCCGTCCGGGGGGCGGCGCGGGGCGACCCCCGATCTCGCCGAACTCCTCCCGCAGTGGCTCGCCGTCGCCAACGAGCACGGCTACCGGGCGCCCGCCTCCGCGCTTCCCGCTCTCCTCGACGCCGCCCGCGCCCGCACGGACCTGCGCCCGCAGGCACTCGCCCTGGCCGGGCCGCGCGGCCTCTGGCTCGCCGGGCTCAACCCGGAATGGCGGTTCGCGCTGCGCGGCACCGGCGGCGCGGGGGTCGCGCTGCCGGACGCCGGGGACGACGAGGGCGTGCGGACGCTCTGGGACGAGGGCCTCTTCGCCGAGCGGGTGGCGCTGCTGGCCTCCGTACGGGCGAAGGATCCCGCGAGGGGCCTGGAGCTGCTGCGTTCGACCTGGGCGGCGGAGCGGGCCGAGGACCGGCTGATGTTCCTGGACTCGCTGCGGGCCGGGCTGTCCGACGCGGACGAGGAGTTCCTGGAGGCGGCGCTGGCCGACCGCAGCCGTAACGTCCGCTCCACGGCCGCCGAGCTGCTCTCCGCCCTGCCGGCGTCGGCCCTGGCCCGCCGGATGGCCGAGCGGGCGGTGTCCTGCGTGAGTCTCGACCGGACGGTAGGTGCCGCGGCCGTGGTCGTGGAGGCACCGCACGAATGCGACGCGGGGATGCTGCGGGACGGCGTGGTCCCGAACCCGCCCGCGGGCCGCGGGCAGCGGTCCTGGTGGCTGGGCCAGCTCGTCGAGGCGGCGCCGCTGTCCTGCTGGACGGCGCGGCTCGGCGGCCGGCCGGCCGAGGAGATCGTGGCTCTGCCGGTGGCCGACGACTGGCGCGGCGAACTGCACGCGGCCTGGTGCCGGGCGGCGGTGCGCCAGCGGGACGCCGCCTGGTCCCGGGCCCTGCTGGGGTCTCCGGCGGCCCCGCCCGCGACGGGCCCGGGCACCTCCTCCCTGGCGGAACGGGCGAAGCTGCTCTCGACGCTCACCGACGCGGAGCGGGCCGACTGGGTCGCCGCGTTCATCGCGGCCCACGGCCTGTCCGAGGCGTTCCAGCTGCTCGGTGTCTGCGCGGTGCCGTGGGCGGAGCCGCTGGGGGCGGCGGTGATCGACGCCCTGGACATCGCGCGGGACGCCGGCAGTTATCCGTGGAGCTTCAGCGGGGTGATGGGGCTGGCGGAGCGCTGTCTCGCGCCGGAGGCCACGCCGCAGTTGGAGTCCCTGACCACGCAGGCCGCCGAACCCGAGGACGCGTCCCCGGGAGCCGGCGGCTACTGGTCGGAGGCGTTCCAGCGGCTGGTGTCGACGCTGCGGCTGCGGGCGCGGATGCACGCGGAGCTCGCCGGGCTCGCCCCGTAGGGCGTGCACCGTCGATCGGGCCGGGCTCGCCCCGTAGCCCGTCCGGGGTACGGCGGGTCGCTCGCACCGCCGGGCGGTGCGGAGACGGACGGGACACGGCGGACGGGGGGACGGACTGCTCCCTCACCGCCGCTCTCGTCGGACGGGCCTCAGGCGGCCACGCGGACGTTCGCGTTCACCCACTGCACGATCGACGCGGTCGTCGCGCCGGGCGTGAAGATCTCCGCGACGCCCTTCTCCTTCAGCGGGGGGATGTCGGCGTCCGGGATGATCCCGCCGCCGAACACCTTGATGTCCTCGGCGTCGCGCTCCCGCAGCAGGTCCAGGACCTTGACGAACAGCGTGTTGTGGGCGCCGGAGAGGATCGACAGGCCGATCGCGTCGGCGTCCTCCTGGATCGCGGTGTCCACGATCTGCTCGGGCGTCTGGTGAAGCCCGGTGTAGATGACCTCCATGCCGGCGTCGCGCAGTGCACGCGCGATCACCTTGGCCCCGCGATCGTGGCCGTCGAGACCCGGCTTGGCCACCACCACGCGGATCGGACCGGTCACACCCATCACTGCCTCCACATGCGACCCCCAGCGCGTAGATGCCGGGGAGGTGAACGAACGTTATCGCCAGCATCCCGCAAGCGGCCGTTTCGCGGTGGACGGGGAGGGGGAAATCACACGGTGGGACATTGTTCGCTCTGCGCCGCACCCTCCTCGGGTCCCCTCCAGGGGCTCACCAGCCGCCAGACCGGGTCGTGCGCAAGGGAGCCGCCACGGGGCCGCCGGACGCCCCGGCCGTGAGCCGCACGGCCGTGGACATCCGGCCATCGCCCCTGCCGTACGGCGCCCGCGTGCCGTGACGGGAGGCCGCGATGGAGCTCACCGGGCTGACGAGGCTCGCCAAGGTCACCACCTCGCTGAGGGCCACCGCCCTGGAGCTGGCCATCCTCACCGGCCATCTCCTCCTCTACCCCTCGGGCATCGTGGCCGAGCGTGTCGGCCCACCCGCGACCGAGCCGGAGGCCGGGGCCGCGCCGGGCTCCGGGCGTCCGGTCGTCCTGCTCCACGGCTTCGTGGACAACCGCTCCGTCTTCGTCCTGCTGCGCCGCTCCCTCGCCCGGCACGGCCGTCACCGCCTCGAGTCGCTCAACTACTCACCGCTCATGTGCGACCTGCGCAACGCCGCCGATCTGCTCGGCCGCCGCGTGGAGGAGATCTGCGCCCGCACCGGCCACCAGGAGGTCGACCTCGTCGGGCACAGCCTGGGGGGCCTGATCGCCCGTTATTACGTACAGCGCCTCGGCGGTGACGCACGGGTGCGGACGCTGGTCACGCTCGGGACCCCGCACGCCGGCACCACCGTCGCGCCGCTGGCCAGCGCCCACCCCCTGGTGCGCCAGATGCGACCCGGTTCCGAGGTGCTGCGGGAGCTGGCCGAACCCGCGCCGGGCTGCCGGACCCGCTTCGTCAGCTTCTGGAGCGATCTCGACCAGGTGATGGTGCCCGTCGAGACGGCCCGTCTCGACCACCCCGACCTGGTCGTGCACAACGTCAGGGTGAGCGGGATCGGCCACCTCGCCCTGCCCGTGCACCCGACCGTGGCCGCCGGGATCCGGCAGGCCCTCGACGCGGAGCAGCCCGGGGGCGCCGCGTCGGACGCCGCGTCCGGGGCCGCGTCCGTCGCCTGACGCCCGGCCCGGGCACGGCGACGCTCGCGGGCGGGGCGAGAGAGGCTCGGCCGCCACCGGAACGGCCGCCCGAGAGGTCGCTGTCACGGGCCTGTTCTTCGAACGTTCCTCGAACACAGAGCCAAAGCTCTCCCCCGGGACCGCCGAAACACGGCCGATTGCCCGTTTCCTGCGGACCGGAAACCCTCCGAAGATTGTCGCCTGTGCATACCGCCGGGTACAGTCGCGCCACTGCTTCACCCCGGGACACCCCTGTGCGGGCCCGCCCGGACTGGTCCTGCCGCCGAGGCGAGAGAGAAGTTGGTGAACGACCAGCACCCCCACGCCGGGTACGTCGGAAACGACGCCCACGAAACCGGCGGCTTCGCCACGGACCCGTTGTTCGGCTCCCTGCCGGGCGGTTACGACGCAGGTCACAGCGGCCAGTACGACACCACGCAGTGGAACGGCAGCCACCAGTGGGACGCCGGCGCGTACGACACCTACGTCGCACCGCAGCCGATGACGCAGCACTACGACACCACCGGCCAGTACGAGGCCACGGGTCACTACGACGCCACCGGCCAGTACGACACCTCGGGTCAGTACGACACCACCGGGCACTACGACACCACCGGCCAGTGGGACGCCACCGCCTGGACCGAGGCGCAGCAGACCGGCCAGTACCAGGCCGCGCAGTTCGCCTCGTACGACACCACCGGCCAGTGGACGACGCCCGCGTACGAGACCGGCGCGTACGACGCCACCGCCTGGAACCACACCGGGCAGGAGCAGGGGCACGAGGCCGCCGAACCCCAGACGTACTCGGTGCCGCAGCAGTACACCCCCGACTACGAGTACGCCCCCGAGACCGCCGAATACGCCGCGGCCACCGAGTACGTCGAGCACTCCTCGCCCGCCGAGGAGCAGCTCGCGGAGGTCGTCGACGAGGTACTCGCCGACCACACCGCGCAGTTCGAGTCCCTCGACGCGGACGCCTACCCGTACGAGTACGCCTACGACCACGAGGACGCGGCGGAGTACGAGGAGTCGGCGCCCGCCGAGGAGCCGGCCGTCGAGATCCGTACGGACGCCCCGGTCGCGGCCCGCCCCGTGCGCCGTTCCTCCGGCGGCAGCCGCGGCCGACGCCGTACGCCCGCCAAGCGCTCCGCGCTGCTGACCGTCGCCGTGCCCTCCGCCTGCGTGATGGGGGTCGCCGGCATCGCCGCGGCGTCCGTCGGCGGGCTCGCCGACGCGGGAGCCGACGGCAAGGGCGACACGACGTCGCTCGCCGCCGCCGACCCCTCCTCGGTCAAGCCGGTGGCCGCCAACAACGAGCTGGACACCCAGCTCGCCGCGCTCAGCGCCGACGCCCGTGACTTCGGCGACCGCGCCAGCCGCACCCAGGAGCGCATCGACCTGAAGCTGCGCCAGGAGGCGGAGAAGAAGAAGCGCGAGGAGGAGGCGGCCCGCAAGGAGGCGCTGCGTCCGAAGTTCGCGCTGCCGGTGAAGCTGCACCAGCTGAGCGCCCGTTACGGGCAGTCCGGCGTCAACTGGATGTCCCTGCACACCGGTATCGACTTCCCGGTCCAGACCGGCACCCCGGTGATGGCCGCGACCGACGGGACCGTGCGCACCCAGCTGAACAGCGCCTACGGCAACATGGTCATCGTGACCGCCCCCGACGGCACCGAGACCTGGTACTGCCACCTCAGCAGCGCCAAGATCCGCTCCGGCAAGGTCAAGGCCGGCGACGTCATCGCGTACTCGGGCGACTCCGGCAACTCCACCGGTCCGCACCTCCACTTCGAGGTCCGGCCGAACGGCAGCTCGCCGATCGACCCGCTGCCGTGGCTCCGCAGCCACGGTCTGGACCCGACCAGCTGAGCCGGACTCCGCACGCGTTCACGAGGAAGGGCCCCGGCCGAAGCCGGGGCCCTTCCTCGTGTGCCTGAACAGGTGCGGCGCGCCGCCTCCGGCCGTCAGAGCTTCTCGACGGGCGCGTACCGCAGGAGCAGCCGCTTGGGCTTCTCGTCGCCGAAGTCGATCGTCGCCTGCGCGTCCGAGCCCACGCCCGTCACCTGCACCACCGTGCCGAGGCCGAACTGGTCGTGCGTGACCCGGTCCCCCGGCTGGAGCGCGACGACGGGCTTGTCGCCCGCACGACGCGTGGCGAAGCCGGAGGGGCCCGAGCGCGAACGCGAGGAGGACAGCGAGGAGGTGATCCCCGACGTCGGCCCGGCGGGCTTGACCATGGGCCCGGTCCGCTTCCACTCCAGGTACGTGGGCGGGATCTCCTCCAGGAAGCGCGAGGCGGGGTTGTACGAGGGCTGGCCCCAGGCACTGCGCATCGAGCTGCGGGTCAGGTACAGCCGCTCGCGGGCACGGGTGATGCCCACGTACGCCAGGCGTCGCTCCTCCTCCAGCTCCTTGGTCTGGCCGAGTGCCCGCATGTGCGGGAAGACGCCGTCCTCCATGCCGGTCAGGAACACCACCGGGAACTCCAGTCCCTTGGCGGTGTGCAGGGTCATCAGCGTGATGACGCCGGAACCCTCCTCGTCCTCGTCGGGGATCTGGTCGGAGTCGGCGACGAGCGCGACCTTCTCCAGGAACTCCGCGAGGGTCGCGGGCTCTTCGCCGCGCTCCTGCTCGAACTCCAGTGCCACGGCGGCGAGTTCCTGGAGGTTCTCGATTCGGGTCTCGTCCTGCGGGTCCGTGGAGGCCTGGAGTTCGGCGAGGTAGCCCGTCCGCTCCAGGACGGCCTCCAGCACGACGGCGGGGCCGGCGCCGGAGTCCGCGATGGTACGGAGCTCCTCCATCAGCTGGTTGAAGCGCTTGACGGCGTTGGCCGAGCGCGCCGCCATGCCGTACGCCTCGTCGACCCGCTTCAGCGCCTGCGGGAAGGTGATCTTCTCGCGCAGGGAGAGGGCGTCGATCATGGCCTCGGCGCGCTCGCCGATCCCGCGCTTGGGGACGTTGAGGATGCGGCGCAGCGGGACGTTGTCCTCGGGGTTGGCGAGGACGCGCAGGTAGGCCAGGACGTCCCGGACCTCCTTGCGCTCGTAGAAGCGCACACCGCCGACGACCTTGTAGGGCAGGCCGACGCGGATGAAGATCTCCTCGAACACCCGGGACTGCGCGTTCGTCCGGTAGAAGACGGCGACGTCGCCGGCCTTCGCGTCCCCGGCGTCCGTGAGCCGGTCGATCTCGTCGGCGACGAACTGGGCCTCGTCGTGCTCGGTGTCGGCGACGTAGCCGGTGATCCGGGCGCCCGCGTCGGCGTTCGTCCACAGGTTCTTGGGACGGCGGCTCTCGTTGCGCTCGATGACGGCGTTGGCGGCCGAGAGGATCGTCTGCGTGGAGCGGTAGTTCTGCTCCAGCAGGATCGTGGTCGCGTCCGGGTAGTCCTCCTCGAACTGGAGGATGTTGCGGATCGTCGCGCCGCGGAAGGCGTAGATCGACTGGTCCGCGTCGCCGACGACGCACAGCTCGGCCGGCCCGAGGTCCTCGTAGCCGGTGCCGACCAGCTCCCGTACCAGCGTGTACTGGGCGTGGTTGGTGTCCTGGTACTCGTCGACGAGGACGTGGCGGAAGCGGCGACGGTAGTGCTCGGCGACGTCGGGGAACGCCTGGAGCAGGTGGACCGTCGTCATGATGATGTCGTCGAAGTCCAGGGCGTTGGCCTCGCGCAGCCGTCCCTGGTACATCCGGTACGCCTCGGCGAGCGTCTTCTCGAAGCCGTCGGCGGCCTGGTCGGCGAAGGTCTCCTCGTCGATCAGCTCGTTCTTCAGGTTCGAGATCTTGGCGCTGAACGCCTTCGGCGGGAACTTCTTGGGATCGAGGTCCAGGTCGCGGCAGACCAGCGCCATCAGGCGCTTGGAGTCGGCCGCGTCGTAGATCGAGAAAGACGAGGTGAAGCCGAGCCGCTTCGACTCGCGACGCAGGATGCGGACGCACGCGCTGTGGAAGGTCATGACCCACATGGCGTTGGCGCGCGGGCCGACGAGCTGCTCGACGCGCTCCTTCATCTCGCCGGCGGCCTTGTTGGTGAAGGTGATCGCCAGTATCTGGCCGGGATGGGCGTGCCGGGTACCCAGGAGATGGGCGATCCGGTGGGTCAGCACCCGGGTCTTGCCGGAACCGGCGCCCGCGACGATGAGCAGCGGGGTGTCGGTGTGGACGACGGCGGCGCGCTGCTGCTCGTTGAGCCCCTCCAGGAGGGCGGCGGGGTCCACGACGGGGCGCGGGGCGCCGTCGCGGTAGTACGCGTCACGGGACGAGGGCTCGCCGAAGCCGCCCTCGGGCGTTGCCGCCCGGGGCAGTCCCCACTCCCCGAAGAGGTCGTGCGGCACCTCCTCCGCGGCCGGGGCGCCGTGGTCGTGGTCCTCGGGCGGCGGCGGGTGCTCCTCCGAGGAGTGGTTCTGGAGGTTCGCCAGGAAGCTGTCGTCGAAAAGGCTGCTCATCGCCTCACGAGTCTAGGCCGCCGCACCGACAACCCGCCCCCACCTTCCGAAGTCACCACTCAAACACGGAGGGTGGCGATCCGGATCAGGTCACGAAAATGTATCGGACAAATCGAGCATCGGGCTTCCCAGCCGCCCCGGCGGTTGGCTAGCGTGCTCGCCCAAGCAGCCCGTCCCCTCCGACGGCGAATCGCGCCGAGCGGGCCGCTCACGCCGAACCCGGTTTCGCCACAAGGCGGTTGTATCCGGGCGTCCCTCTCGGCGGTCACGGAAGGAGATGCCGGTCTTGGCGTCCCATCGCAAGCCGCGCAGCACTCGCACGCACTCCCCCGCCGTCGGGGTCACGACGGCCGCGGCCCTCGCCTCGGTCACCCTGCTGTCCACGCAGAGTGCCGAGGCCGCGCCCGTCACGCCGTCGGCACCGTCCGCGCCCACGGTGGAGGAGATCCAGAAGAAGGTCGACGATCTCTACCGGCAGGCCGGCACGGCGACGCAGGAGTACAACCGGGCCAAGGAGGCCACCGACCAGCAGCGCACCAAGGTCGACGGGATCCTGGACGACGTGGCCCGTCGCACGGACGCGGTCAACGAGTCGCGCCGCGCCCTCGGCTCGTACGCGGCGGCGCAGTACCGCGGCGGAGCCGTCGGGCCCACCGCGGCGCTGATCTTCGCGGACAGCCCGCAGGCGTACTTCGACCAGACCCACCTGATGGACCGGCTCACCGAGCGGGAGCGGGGTGCGGTCGCGGACTACGAGAGCAAGCGGGCCGCGGCGGCGAAGCAGCGCGCGGAGGCCACGAAGAGCCTGGAGAGCCTCACCGACTCCCAGGCGGCGCTGCGGACGAAGAAGCGGACCGTCCAGAGCAAGCTGGCCGAGGCCCGCACCCTGCTGGCCAGGCTGACCGCCGAGGAGAAGGCCCGGCTCGCCGAGCTGGAGCGCAAGCGTGAGGCCGAGGCCCGGCGCCAGGCCGAGGAGAAGGCCAAGGCCGAGGCGGCGGAGGCCGAGCGGCGCCGGCAGGCCGAGACCCCGGCGACGACCACGCCGACCACACCGGCGACCGGCGGCTCGGGCTCGACGTACGCGGCCAAGGCGGAGAAGGCGCTGGAGTTCGCCCGGAGCCAGATCGGCAAGCCGTACGTGTGGGGGGCGACGGGCCCGAGCTCGTACGACTGCTCGGGACTCACCCAGGCCGCCTGGAAGGCGGCGGGCGTCGACCTGCCGCGCACCACCTGGGACCAGGTGGAGGTGGGCACCCGGGTCGCGACGGCGGACCTGCTCCCCGGTGACCTGGTCTTCTTCTACGACGACATCAGCCACGTCGGCCTGTACATCGGCGACGGGATGATGATCCACGCGCCGAAGCCGGGAGCGAACGTGCGCGAGGAGTCGATCTACTACATGCCGATCTACGGGAGCGTGCGCCCGGCCTGAGCCCCGGGGCCCCGGCCCGGCCCGGCCCGTCCCTGCCGTGCCGGGCCGCTCACGGCGGGGGCCGCGCGTCCCGCGCCGGGCCGGATCCGGCCCGGCGGACGCCTGCCCCGCGCCCTGCCGCCAGGTCCGTCGGAGGGGCAGCCCGGCCCGTCGGACGCGCCGGGCGGTCCCGTCACGTCCAGAGCGTCGCGATGAAGATGTTCGCCACGGTCAGACCACCGACCGCCGCGAAGACGCCCTTGTCGACCTTCTCCTCGTCCCGCTTCACGTAGACGAGGGCCAGGATCACGACGAGCACCGCGAGCTTGACGCCTATCTTCACGTTGTCGACCGGCTGGTCGTCGGCCTGGTTGAGGCCGACCAGCGCGATGCCGGTGACCAGCATGGTCAGCGCGCCGTGCAGCATCGCGGGCACGAAGCGGGCCGTACCGGCGCCCATCGCCTTCATCTGGGTCAGGAAGCCGCCGAGCAGGGAGGCGATTCCGATGATGTGCAGGGCGACGAAGACATTGATGAGTACGTCCATGGGGCGGAGCCTAGCCCGGCCATACCACCGGCCCTCCGGTCGGGTCCACCTTGTCCGGCGCTTCGGTCACGCCCGCTCCGCAATGCGGCACCCCTGGGACGCCGGGGCCGGATGGGAACGGTCCGGGAGCGCCAACTGACGCCAATAACGGTCATCTCGACACCACCCCGTGACGTCCAGGTTTAGCGTCCTCCTCCAGGTGGCCGGCACCCCACCACCGTCGGTCCTTCCGGCGGCAGCCGGTCACCCCCGCCGGGGAATCCGGCGGTGGGCCGTCTCCCCTGTGCGGTCCGCCGCCGGGCCCGGTCGGGCAACGACCCCCACAGGGAGAGGATGTGACCCGCCCTCGTGGCAGCACACCGAAAGCCCCGGCAGTTCCCCCTCGGCGGCCAGGCGGTCAGGACCGCCGCCACGCTCGCCCTCGCCTCCGCTGCGACGGCGACGCTCTTCGAGGGCTCCGGGCACGCCGAGCCGGCGCTCACCCCGGCTCAGGTGAAGGCCAAGGTCGACCAGCTCTACCAGGAGGCCGAGGCGGCCACCGAGAAGTACAACGGCGCGAAGGAGAAGGCGGATCGGGCACGCGGCTCGCTCGACCGGCTGCGCGACGAGGCCGCCCGCCGCACCGACCGCCTCAACGAGGCGCGCGACGGGCTCGGCTCGATCGCCACGGCGCAGTACCGTGCGGGCGGCCTGGACCCCGCCGTGCAGCTCGCCCTGACCTCCGACCCGGAGCAGTACCTGGAGCGGGCCGCGCTGGCCGAGAAGGCCGGCGAGCGGCAGGCGGCGGCCGTCGCCTCCGTGCACCGCGAGCTCACCGGCCTCCGGCAGCTGCACAGCGAGTCGGCGGAGCGGCTGACCGAGCTCCAGGGGCACGAGGCCGACCTGCGCCGGCAGAAGGCGGCGGTCCAGGGCAAGCTCACCGAGGCCCGTACGCTGCTGGCCAGGCTGACCGCCGAGGAGCGGGCGCGCTACGAGGCCGCCACGGCGGGGCCCGGCCGGGCGGGCAGCGGGAGTTCGGGGGACGCCGCCGTCCGGGCGGACCGCGGATCGCTGCCGCGCGGTCCGGTGTCGGCGCCCAACTCCCGCGCCGCGCAGGCCATCGCCTTCGCCCAGGCGCAGATCGGCAAGCCGTACGTCTGGGGCGCGACCGGGCCGTCGGCGTACGACTGCTCGGGACTGACGCAGGCGTCGTGGCGGGCGGCGGGCGTCTCGCTCCCGCGCACCACGTACACGCAGATCAACGCGGGGCAGCGGGTGTCGCGCTCCGAACTGGCGCCGGGTGACCTGGTGTTCTTCTACTCGGGCATCACCCACGTCGGCCTGTACATCGGCGGCGGCCAGATGATCCACGCGCCGCGGCCGGGCGCTCCGGTGCGGATCGCGCCGATCGACGAGATGCCGTTCGCGGGGGCCACCCGGGTGACCTGAACGGCGGGAACTCCCTTGACGCTTGGATAGTGGCGCTATCTACTATGGGTAGTGCCACTATCCGAATGTGGAGAGGACCGCGCGATGCCCACGCTCCCCTGGACCGTCCCGAACCAGGCCCGCCCCGGAACGCGGGCACAGGTGATGGCGTCCCGATTCGAGGTGCGCTCCCTCAAGGACGTGCCCCGCTTCTTCCTCAAGTCCCTCGCCGCCTGGCGCCAGGTGAAGTCCGCGCCCGGCGCGCTGGGCGCCTCGCTGATCGCCCAGCCGCTGAAACGCACCTTCTATACCCTCTCCGCCTGGGAGGACCGCGACGCGCTCTACGCGTACGCGCGCGCCGAACCGCACCGTTCGATCATGCGCGGCCTGCGCTCCACCATGCGGGACTCGACCTTCACCTTCTGGGAGGTCCCGGTCGAGCAACTCCCGCTCGACTGGGACGAGGCCCGGCGCAGGCTCGCGGCGGAGGAGGCGAAACCGGCGAGCTGACGGCGGCGCTGCGGGCCGGCCGCCGCGCCCGGGCGGCCGCGCCCACGGGTCAGACCAGCCGGCGGGCGGTCGCCCAGCGGGTCAGCTCGTGGCGGTTGGACAGCTGGAGCTTGCGCAGCACCGCCGAGACGTGCGACTCGACCGTCTTCACCGAGATGTAGAGCTGCTTGGCGATCTCCTTGTACGCGTATCCGCGGGCGATGAGCCGCAGCACCTCCCGCTCCCGCTGGGTGAGGCGGTCCAGGTCCTCGTCCACCGGCGGGGCGTCGGTCGAGGCGAAGGCGTCCAGGACGAAGCCCGCCAGCCGCGGCGAGAACACTGCGTCGCCCTCCTGGACCCGGAAGATCGAATCGACCAGGTCGGTGCCGGTGATCGTCTTGGTCACGTATCCGCGGGCACCGCCGCGGATCACCCCGATGACATCCTCGGCCGCGTCCGAGACCGACAGCGCGAGGAAGCGGACCGGCTGCTCGGCGGCCGCCATCAGGCTCGCGCAGCGACGCAGCACCTCGACGCCGCCTCCTCCCGGCAGGTGGACGTCCAGCAGGACGACCTCGGGCCGCGTCGCGGTGATGACCGCGACCGCCTGCTCGACGTCGGCGGCCTCGCCGACCACCTCCACGCCGGTGACGTCGGTCCGGCCGATCTCGGCCTGCACACCCGTGCGGAACATCCGGTGGTCGTCGACGAGCACGACCCGTACACGGCGCTCCGGGGTCTCCTCCGCGGTCGTCCCGGTCCCGGTCTCGTCGCTCATGCGTCCGCCCTCTCCATCTCAAGCTCCACTTCGGTGCCTCCACCCGGCACGGACCGCAGCCGGGCGGAACCGCCGTTGCGCTGCATCCGGCCGATGATCGATTCTCGTACGCCCATCCGGTCGCCGGGTACCGAATCCAGATCGAAGCCCGGCCCCCGGTCCCGGACGGAGACGAAGACCGTACGGCCCTCCACCTCGGCGTAGACCTGCACCGCCCCTCCCTGGCCACCGTACTTCGCGGCGTTGACCATCGCCTCACGCGCGGCCTGCATCTGTGCGGCCAGTTTCTCGTCGAGGGGACAGTCGCCGACGACCACGACCTCCAACGGCACGCCGTGCTTGTCCTCCACCTCGGCCGCGGCCTTCTTCACGGCCTCGGCGAGGGTGTCGGGCTCCTCGCCCTCGTCCTTGCCGGTGCCCTCCGGCTTGTACAGCCAGTTCCGCAGCTCCCGCTCCTGGGCACGGGCGAGGCGTCGCACCTCGCCCGGGTCCTCGGCGTTGCGCTGGATCAGGGTCAGGGTGTGCAGCACGGAGTCGTGGACGTGGGCGGCGACCTCGGCCCGCTCCTGGGCACGGATGCGCATGGTCCGCTCCTCGGAGAGGTCCTGCGACATCCGCACCAGCCAGGGCCCGGCGAGCAGCGCGATGCCGGTGAGCACGGCTATCGCGGCGGTGAACGCCGTGCCCAGCTGGGCGGCCGAGCCGCGGACGACCATGAAGGCGGTCAGCCCGAGACCGACCAGGGCGACGCCCGCGAGCCCGCGGACGAGTTGGAGGGTGCGCCGGCGGCGGCCCGCGTCGGTCCAGCTGGCCCGGCGGGCGTTGTCCGCCTGGCGCCAGACGAGCACCACGCCGACGCCGATCAGCAGGGTCGGCCAGACGTAACGGTCGGCCTGGTTGCCGAAGTCGATGTTGCCGACGAAGACGGCGGCGCCGATGGCCAGGGCGATGAGCGCGAAGACCTGGCCACGGTCCGGCTTGCGCAGCCGGCGCCGGCCGTCGGCGGTGGTCTCGAAGACGGGGCGTGGCGCGCTGCGACCCCCGACGCCGAGCGGGACGACGATCCAGAACACGGCGTACAGCAGGGCGCCGAGGCCGTCCGCGAGGAGCAGCGCCGCGAACAGGGCGCGGACCCAGACGACTGGCAGCCCGAGATGTCCCGCGAGACCGCGCGCGACACCGCCGAGCCACCGTCCGTCGGCGCTCCGGTAGAGCTTGCGCACGGGCGGTTCGTCGGTCTCGGCGACGCGGGCGGTGGTGGGCATGCACCGATCGTCACACGGACGCCCGTACGGGAACATCAGGGTCGGCCCTGAGATCGCCCCTGACTCGGTCTCGGGGTGGCGCGCCGCGCGAAGATCAGGGTCGGGCCAGGGTCGGTCCCGGTGCCGCACGAGGTCACGGGCCGTCACCATGGAGCCATGACGAGTTCGACGCCTTCCTCGCACGAGGCACCGCCACCGGCGGAGGCCCCGTCCCTCGCGTCGCTGCGGCGCTCGCAGCGGCACAAGGTGGTGGCCGGAGTCTGCGGTGGCCTCGGGCGCCACTTCGACCTGGACCCGGTGATCTTCCGGATCTCGGTCGGCGTGCTGTCGGTCACCGGAGGCATCGGGCTGATCTTCTACGGCTTCGCGTGGCTGCTGATACCGCTCGCGGGCGAGGAGGAGAACGAAGGGCGCAGGCTGCTGGGCGGCCGGGTCGACGGTGCCTCGCTGGCGGCCGTGCTGATGGCGCTGGCCGGCTGCGGCGTGTTCCTGTCGATGCTGGGGAACGGCGGGACGCTCGCGTTCGGGATGATGCTGTCGATAGCGGTGTGCGGCGCGGCCGCCTGGTCGAGACAGCGACGCCAGGCCGTCGGCGGCGAACCGGAGAGCCGGCTGGACGCGGCCACCGCCGCCGCGGTCGCCGAGGCGCCGCCGGAGACGAAGGCCCCGCCACTGGTGGAGTTCCCGTCCTGGTGGAAGGACCCGATCGTCAAGGACGGGTCGACCGGCAGGATCGCCGTCGGCTACCTCTGGGGGCCGCACGGTGTCATGGAGGACGGCGAGTTCCCCGGCGGCGAGGTGCCGGTGCCCGGCAGCCAGTGGGGTCGCAGCACGCCGGAGGCGGGGGGCCGGCCGGCCGCGTCCACGGTCCGGCGCGGGCCGCGCTCGATCGGCGGACTGGTCTTCCTGCTGGCGTTGCTGGCGGGTGGCCTCGGCACCGGCCTGTCGTGGGAGACCCATCCGCTGGGCACGAGCCTGCAGATCGGTCTGGTCGCCGCCCTGGCGGTCTTCGGCCTGGGCCTGGTCCTCTCCAGCTTCCTCGGCCGGACCGGCTTCGGCACGATCTTCCTGACGATCGTCACGGCGGGACTGCTCGCGGTGGCGGTCGCCCTCCCGAAGGAGATCTCCACCGACTGGGCCCGGACGACATGGAAGCCGGCGACGGTCGCCGCCGTGCAGTCCCGGTACGAACTGGGCACGGGGGCCGGCACCCTCGACCTGTCCGGACTCGCCGTGCCCGCGGGCACGACGGTCACGACCGAGGCGGAGGTCGGCGCCGGAAAGCTGGAGGTGATCGTCCCGAAGAACGTCACGGTGAGACTGCGGGCCCAGGTCGGCCTGGGCGATCTCCAGCTCCCCCAGCAGCACCCCGGGGACATCGACATCGCCCCCGACCGGGACGTGACCCGGACGCTCACCCCGCCGGCGGGCACCACCCCGGCCGGCACGCTGGACCTCTCCCTGGAGGTCGGTCTCGGACAGGTGGAGGTCACCCGTGCTGCTTCATGAGTTCCGTCCCGGGCGGCTGATCGCCGGCGGGACCGCCCTCGCCCTCGCCGTCCTCTACGCGGGGGACGCGGCCGACGCCTGGGTCACCCCCTGGTACGCGGTCGTGCCCGTGCTCTGCGGCGGCCTGGGCACGGCCGCCCTGGTCACCTGGGTGACCTACCGGATACGCCGGCGTTCGGCGAAGAGCGCGTCGAGCGAGAACACCGAGGCCCCGGCCAGCACCAGCGGCAGCCAGGACATCAGGTAGGCCAGGTCGTTCCCGTAGTAGTACGGGTCGGTCTGCCAGCTGACGGTCAGCCACAGGCTCAGCGAGATCAGCGCGCCGCCGAGGGCGGCCAGCCGGCCGAAGAGCCCCACCAGGGTCCCGATGCCGACGGCCAGCTCTCCGAGGGCGATGGCGTACGCGAAGCCGACGGGGTTGTGGAGTGCGAGGTCGACCAGGGCCGGGATGGCCGAGCTGTCCCGGACACCCCGCATCATCTCGCCGATCGAGCCCGTGCCGGAGTCGGACAGGAAGGCGGAGTCGGTGAGTTTGTCGATCCCCGCGTAGATGAAGGTGACGCCGAGGAAGAGCCGCAGCGGCACCAGTGCGTACCGCGACGCGGTCGCCTTCCACCCGGTGGCGGCGCCGCCGCCCGACATGCCGTGCGCCCCGCTCGTCCGCTGCCTTCGTGCCATCGTCGGCCTGCCTCTCCGCGCCACTGTCCGCAGGACCGATTGTCCCCGGACCCCCTGTATCTGGATACGCGGGGAGCGCGTCGGGGGTTCAGGCCGCCCGGCCCGGGCTCAGTCGACGACGTCGATCGTGACCCGATCGGTCTCCACGCCGGCCGCCGTCACGACCCACACCTCGACCCGGCCGGGCTCCACGTCCGCCGGGAGCGGGACGGTGAGGGCGGTGTCCGTCGGGTTGGCGAATCCGCCGGCCACCGGGACCAGCGGCACGTGGGCGTGCACGGATCCGATCCGCACGACCAGTCGGGTCAACGCGTCCGGGCCGGAGGCCCCCGGCGGGACGAACCCCATGCCGCGGATCTCGATGTCGTCGCCGGTGCGGATCGGGGCGTCCAGGTCGCCCGCCTCGCGGGACCGGACCACGGAGAGAATCGTCGGACGGCCGCCCTCGGCGCCCTTCGCGGCGAGGTACCAGGCCGCCGAGACCGCGACCAGGAGCACCAGGGTCCAGGGCGGCCCGGGCAGCCGGTCGGGTTCCCGCCCGAGCCGGACCCCGCACAGCACCAGGGCGGCGGCAGACACCACGACGTACTGGACGTCGGCGAGGGAGGCCCGGCCGTCGTCGTCGCAGAGCAGGTCGGCGGCGCGCGGCCGGTCGGCCCGGATCTTCTGCAGGCGCTGACCCGTGATCCGGACCCGGACGAGCGCGGACACGGCGACGGAGACGGCCGCCGTCAGCGCGGACACGGCCGGCAGCCCGGCGCCGTGGGCGAGTCCGAGGCCGATCCCGTCGGCGCCCGTGACCAGGCGCAGGGCGAGGAAGAGCACGGTGTACGCGACGAGGAGCAGCCAGCCGGCGGCGACCGCGCGGGAGGTGGAGAGCCGGTTGTCCGGTCCGATCAGCGGCGCGAGGAGCCCGCCGCGCGCCCGGTGCGCCTGTGCCGCGACGGTCAGCGGCACCGCCAGGAGGAGCGCCGCGACCAGCGCGGCGGTGCGAGGTCCCGTCCATCCCGTGCCGGTCGCGGTGAGCGCCTGCCCGAGGAGCAGGGCGAGGACCGCGCCCCAGACGGCGCCGAAGGTGGCGCCGCGCACCCGCCGGAACCAGGCGTCGCCCGCGGCGGTCCCGCCTGCGGCGACGTTCCGGGCCGACTGGGCCAGTGCGTCGGACACCCACTGCCGGGAGGCGACGGGCGAGTGGGCGACCGCCGCGGGCACGCCCCGACCCTGGGCCAGCTCGTCCCGTCGGGCGAGGAACGCGGCGACCGCGCGCCGGTGCCCCGCCGGGCCTCTCTCGGCGCACCGTGCGTGGTCTCCGCACTGTCCGGCTTCCTGTACCGCCACGACAGCCCCACTCCCGATGCTCAACTTGCCTTCGAATAAAAGGAATTGTGCCGCATCCCGCAGCTCTCCGGAGTGCTTCGAGCGCCCTGCGCAAGAGTGATTGAAACGTCATCACATTGACGGATGGGCATGCTCTAGGACAGGAGTTCGGGCTCCGTGCGGCTGATCCCCCGCCACAGCGGCTGGTAGTTGATCCAGGCGGCCAGATCGGAGCCGAGCTGTTCCCGGGTGGCCATCGCCTCGCGGTGGCCGATCGGCACGGTCTTCCCCGCGGCCCGCGCCTTCAGCTGCACCTCGGCGCAGCGCTCCATGGCGATGAACCACCAGGCCGCGGCGTCCACCGAGCCCCCGACGGTCAGCAGTCCGTGGTTGCGCAGGACGATCGCCTTGTAGGAACCGAGGGCGGTGGCGATCCGCTTCCCCTCCTCCGGGTCCACGGCGACACCGGTGTACGCGTCGTAGAGCGCGTGGTCGCGGTAGAAGGCGCAGGCCTCCTGGGTGATCGGCTCGATCAGCTCCCCGAGGGCGGCGAGCGCGCGCCCGTGGACGGAGTGGCCGTGCGCGACGGCGACGACCTCCGGCCTCGCCCGGTGGATCTGCGCGTGCACGGCGAACGCGGCCTGGTTGACGGGGTGGCCGCCCTGCAGCACCTGCCCGTCACCGTCGACCAGGATCAGCCCGCTCGCGCTCAGTTCGGCGAACGGCACACCGAAGGGGTTGGCCCAGAAGCAGTCGGGGAGTTCGGGGTCGCGCACGGTCACATGGGCCGACACGCCTTCCTCGTATCCGAGCCGGCCGAAGAGCCGGAGCGCGCCCGCGAGTCTGCCCTTGCGATGGGCGCGCTCCTCCTCGGCGGTCTCGTGCACGGGAGGCAGGGCGAAGTGGAGCCGCTCGACGGGCACGGGGGCCGGTATCTCGCTCATGCGCGGGAAGGTAACGCCGGTCCTCACAACTGGCCAGAGAGATCACACGACGAAGCCGCCGCCCCGTCCTGCGGGGCGGCGGCTTCACCGGCGTACGGGAGGGACTACTCCCACTCGATGGTGCCCGGCGGCTTGCTCGTCACGTCGAGCACCACGCGGTTCACATCGGCGACCTCGTTGGTGATGCGGGTCGAGATCCGGGCCAGCACGTCGTAGGGCATGCGGGTCCAGTCCGCCGTCATCGCGTCCTCGGAGGAGACGGGGCGCAGCACGATCGGGTGGCCGTAGGTGCGGCCGTCGCCCTGCACGCCCACGGAGCGCACGTCGGCGAGCAGGACCACCGGGCACTGCCAGATCTCGCGGTCGAGACCGGCGGCCGTCAGCTCCTCGCGGGCGATGGCGTCCGCGTCGCGCAGCAGGTCGAGACGGTCCTTGGTGACCTCTCCGACGATGCGGATGCCGAGGCCCGGGCCCGGGAAGGGCTGGCGCTGCACGATCTCCTCGGGCAGGCCGAGCTCCTGGCCGACCATGCGGACCTCGTCCTTGAACAGCTGGCGCAGCGGCTCGACGAGCTCGAACTCCAGGTCCTCGGGGAGACCGCCCACGTTGTGGTGCGACTTGATGTTCGCGGTGCCGGTGCCGCCGCCGGACTCGACGATGTCCGGGTAGAGGGTGCCCTGGACGAGGAACGCGACGTCCTCGCCGACGCCCGCCGACTCCTCGATGATCTCGATCTGCGCCTGCTCGAAGACGCGGATGAACTCACGGCCGATGATCTTCCGCTTCTGCTCGGGGTCGGAGACCCCGGCGAGCGCGGTGAGGAAGCGCTCCTGCGCGTCGACGACCTTCAGCTGGACGCCGGTGGCGGCCACGAAGTCCTTCTCGACCTGCTCGGTCTCGCCCTTGCGCATCAGGCCGTGATCGACGTACACGCAGGTCAGCTGCGAGCCGATGGCCTTCTGGACGAGCGCCGCGGCCACGGCCGAGTCGACGCCGCCGGACAGGCCGCAGATAGCGCGCTTGCTGCCGACCTGCTCGCGGATGGCCGCGACCTGCTCCTCGATGACGTTGCCGGTGGTCCAGGTCGGCTCGATGCCGGCGCCCCGGTAGAGGAAGTGCTCCAGGATCTGCTGGCCGTGCGTGGAGTGCAGCACCTCGGGGTGGTACTGGACGCCGTACAGCTTCTTCTCGTCGTTCTCGAAGGCCGCGACCGGCACGACGTCCGTGGACGCGGTGACGGAGAAGCCCTCGGGGGCGGCGGAGCAGGCGTCGCCGTGCGACATCCACACGGACTGCTCGGTCGGGGTGCCCTCGAAGAGGGTCGAACCGGCCTTGGACACGTGCAGCGGCGTGCGGCCGTACTCGCGGGCACCGGTGTTGTCGACGGTGCCGCCGAGGGTGGTCGCCATCAGCTGGAAGCCGTAGCACATGCCGAAGACGGGGACACCCGCCTCGAAGAGGGCACGGTCGAGGCGCGGGGCGCCCTCCGCGTAGACGGACGACGGGCCGCCGGAGAGGATGATCGCCTTGGGGTTCTTGGCCAGCATCTCGGCCACCGGCATGGTGGACGGGACGATCTCGCTGTAGACCCGGGCCTCACGGACACGGCGGGCGATGAGCTGGGCGTACTGGGCCCCGAAGTCGACAACGAGGACTACGTCCGGGTTGGAGACGTCGGGCGCGGCAGCGGGAGTCGCTGATGACACTACGGCGGCCTTCCGGCGGTAGGAGAGGTTCCCCCGAGAGGGGGGCTATTTGTCGATTCTACCGGCGCGCCGGTAGTCGCTTTTCGTCTCACCATCCGAACCCGGTTTGGCCGGGGGCGCCGGCCGGGGTCCATACTGTCCGCATGCGCAAGCTCACGACGTACGTCTTTACCTATGGCAACCGGCCCACCGGCTGCCATGGTCGTGCTGCTTGAGCAACTGACAAGCGACTTCCCAGGCGCCCCGGGCCGACAAGGCCCGGGGCGTCTGTCGTGTCCGGGCCGTGCCGCCCCGGGGCTCCCCACCGACATCACGAGGAGCCCCACCATGACCGCCATGCCCACCACCGAGAAGACCGGCGCCCGCACCGACGAGGCCGCGGCCCTGATCGGCGACGCCCGCGACCGGATCGACGCGCTCGACGACCGGATCATCGGCCTGATCCAGGAACGCATGGCCGTCTCGGCCGTCATCCAGGAGGCCCGGATCGGCTCGGGCGGGCGGCGGGTGAACCTGGCGCGCGAGATGGAGGTGCTCGGCCACTTCCGGGACGCGCTGGGCAAGCCGGGCACGGCGCTCGCGATGACGATGCTGGAGCTGTGCCGGGGCCGCATCTGAGTGGGCCTCCGCATCTGCGTTCGGGTCCGCTCTCACCCGTACGGCGCGTGACCGGCTCGCGTGCCCCTTCGTTGGTCCCGTTGTCCGTGCCACCCAGGGGCGGGCCCGAGAAAACCACGCGTGGCTTCGCTGGAGCGTGTGACGTACCTCAGGTACGTCGTGGGACCTCGCTCCAGCGCGTGTGACCGGACGGCAGGGGACAGCAGCCCGGTCACCCAGAAAAGGCGGTCGGCCCCGGGGACGCCCGGGGCCGACCGCAATCGGTCCAGACGGATGCGCCGGCCGCACCCGTCGAGCACGAGGCGAGACACCCCCGGTCCCTCACCCACAGCTCCCACCCACCGCGGCGCAACCCCCCGGCGCCGCGTCCCCTCGGCGCCGCGACTGCCCTGACTCCGGTGCCGACCCCGGGGCCCCGCGCCCGCGACCGGAATCGCGGCGCGGGGCCCTGCCGCGGATTCCGGCCCGGGCCCCTCCCCGCGCACGGCACCCGGGCCGTTTCGATAAGTGACGCGTGTCACACGAGGATTCCGTCCTCCGCATACAACCAACCCCCCTGGTCACAGGTCATCTATGCAGCACCACCCAGAAACTGGAGAGGCGCTGCACTCGGAGGGGGGTGCAGCGCCTCTTCCACGTTCCGGGGCCGGCCCCTACGGCTTCGACTCCTTCGCCGCCTTCTTCGGCGGCACGACCGGAATCCCCAGGAACGGCAGCTTCAGCGCCCCGAACGCGTCCGCGGGGACCACCGGGGACTTCGGGGCGACCGCCGCGAGACGGACGTACTCCTCGCCCTGACGCGGCCGGAGGTCCTCCTCGCCCTTGTTCGGCCAGAACGACATCGCCCGCTCCGCCTGCGCCGTGATCGTCAGCGAGGGGTTGACCCCGAGATTGGCGGAGACCGCCGCTCCGTCGACGACGGAGATGCCCGGGTGACCGTAGAGCCGGTGGTACGGATCGATGACACCGGACTCGGCGTCGGCCCCGATCGGGCAGCCGCCCAGGAAGTGGGCGGTCAGCGGGGTGCCCATGAGCTCGCCGATGTTGGAGCCGGCGAAGCCGTTGATCTCCTCGGCGAGCAGGGCGGCGGCGCGGGTCGCCTCGGGGATCTGGTTGGGGTTGGGCGCGCCGTGCCCCTGGCGGGCGGTGAGCAGGCCCTTCCCGATGCCGCCGGGCTTGCGGTAGGTGGTCAGCGAGTTGTCCAGGGACTGCATGACCAGCCCGATGATGGTCCGCTCGGACCAGCGGCGGTTGGAGAGCGAGCGGAGGGCGAGCGTGGGGTGCTTGACGATCTCCAGGAGCCAGTTCCGCACCCGGTGCGCGCCGTAGGGCACCTGGAGGATCGTCATGCCGCCCATGGCGTTCGAGCCCTTGCCGTACCGCACCGGTTCGATGTGGGTGTTCTCGTCCGGGTGGATCGAGGACGTGATCGCGACGCCGCGCGTGAAGTCGACCTTCGGCTTCCCGTGGCGCTTCCGGTAGCGCCGGTCGGTGGTCTGCGAGCCGACCAGGGCCTCGGAGTTGGTCCGGGTCAGCTCCCCGAGCCGGGCCGGGATGCGGGGCAGCAGGCCGGTGTCCTTCATCCGGTGCAGCAGGGTCTGCGTGCCGTACGTGCCGGCCGCGACGACGACGTGGCGGGCCGTGAACGTCCGGCCCTTCCCCTTCTTCCGGTCGTCGGTGGGGAGGGTCTTCACGGCGAAGCCGCCCCGGGCGTCCTCGGTGAGGGCCACGACCGAGGTCATGGGATGGACGACGGCGCCGGCCTTCTCGGCGAGGTAGAGGTAGTTCTCGTTGAGGGTGTTCTTGGCGCCGTGCCGGCAGCCGGTCATGCACTCGCCGCACTCGGTGCACGCCCTGCGGGACGGCCCGGCCCCGCCGAAGTACGGGTCGGCCACCTCGCCGCCCGGCTTCGCCCGCGTCGCGGCGCCCCCCTCGCCGCCGCCCGCGTCCTCGCCGTCCCCGAAGAAAACGCCGACCGGCGCCATGTGGAAGGTGTCGCCGATGCCCATGGCCTGCGCCGTCGCCTTCAGATGGACGTCGGAGGGGGTCATCGTCGGGTTGATCCGGACACCCAGCATCCGCTTGGCCTGGTCGTAGTAGGGCGCCAGCTCCTCCTGCCAGTCCGTGATGTCCTTCCACTGCGGGTCGTCGAAGAACGGCGCCGGCGGCACGTACAGCGTGTTCGCGTAGTTGAGGGAGCCGCCGCCCACGCCCGCGCCGGCCAGCACCATGACGTTGCCCAGCAGGTGGATCCGCTGGATGCCGTAGAGGCCGAGGGCGGGCGCCCAGAGGAAGTTCTTCACGTCCCAGGAGTTCTTCGGCAGGGTCGCCCGGGTGAAGCGGCGGCCGGCCTCCAGGACGCCGACCCGGTAGCCCTTCTCGGTCAGGCGCAGGGCCGTGACCGAACCCCCGAAGCCGGAGCCGACCACGATGACGTCGTAGTCGTACGCCGAGTCCAGGTCGTCGTCCTGATTCCGGGCAGGGGGTACCGCGGTCATGGCTCTCCTCGTGCGGAAAGGGGCTGGGAAGGAACGTCGGGAGGGGACGGGTCAGCGCAGGCGCAGGGCCTTCATGACCTTCAGGGAGGT
The DNA here is from genome assembly GCF_050917515.1 of Streptomyces sp. JL2001. Classification (NCBI taxonomy): domain Bacteria; kingdom Bacillati; phylum Actinomycetota; class Actinomycetes; order Kitasatosporales; family Streptomycetaceae; genus Streptomyces; species Streptomyces sp. JL2001. The sequence goes on from NZ_CP169421.1 coordinate 3,186,993, forward strand.
GCTCATGAACGCGGCGTACTTCTCGTCGTCCATCCCGAAGGAGGGCGCGAGGGGCATCAGCCGCTGGTGGGCGACGGTCTGGGCCTCGGTGAACTTCAGGATGCCCTCGGAGCCGTGGCGGCGGCCGAGCCCGGAGTCCTTCATGCCGCCCATCGGCGCCTGGACACTGCCGTACGCGGGGGCGTAGCCCTCGTTGATGTTGACGGTGCCGGTGCGCAGCCGGGCGGCGACGGCGTGGCCGCGCTTCGCGTCCTTGGTCCAGACGGAGGAGTTGAGGCCGTACGGGGTGCCGTTGGCCTGCTCGACGACCTCGTCCTCGTCGGTGAACCGGTAGATCGAGACGACCGGGCCGAAGGTCTCCTCCGAGCACACGGCCATCGGGGCCTCGACGCCGTCGAGGATGGTGGGCTCGTAGAACAGCGGCCCGATGTCGGGACGGGCCACGCCGCCCGCGACGAGCCGGGCGCCCTTCTCGACGGCCTCCTCGACGTGCCGGGTGACGGTCTCCAGCTGCCGGTCGCTGACCAGGGAGCCCATGTCGGCGCCATACGCGAGCGCGTTGCCGAGGCGCATCGCCTTCGTCCGGGCCGCGAAGCGCTCCAGGAAGGCGCCGGCGACGGACTCGTGCACGTACAGCCGCTCGATGGAGATGCAGAGCTGGCCCGCGGAGGAGAAGCAGGCGCGGACGGCGCCGGCGGCGGCCTTCTCGATGTCGGCGTCCTTGAGGACGATCATCGCGTTCTTGCCGCCGAGTTCGAGGGTGACGCCGACGAGGCGGGCGGCGGCGCCCTGCGCGACCTCGCGGCCGGTGCGGGTGGAGCCGGTGAAGGAGACGTAGTCGGCGTGCTTCACGACCTCGGGGCCCACCACCGGCCCGTCGCCGAGGACGACCTGGAAGACGCCGGCCGGCAGACCGGCCTCGACGAGCAGGTCGCGCGCCCACAGCGCCGTCAGCGCGGTCTCGGTGTCCGGCTTCATGACGACGGCGTTGCCCGCGACGAAGGCCGGCAGGGCGTCGCCGACCGACAGCTCCAGCGGGTAGTTCCAGGGCGCGATCTGCCCGACGACCCCGCGCGGCTGGCGCAGCTCGGTGACCTTGGTCAGGGTCGGGACGACGCCGGTGTGGTGCTTCGGGCGCAGGTACGCGGGGGCCTTGCGGCCGTAGTGGCGGGCGGCGACGGCGACCGCCTGCACCTCCTCGTGGGCGTGCAGCCGCGCCTTGCCCGTCTCCAGCTGGATGAGGTCGAGGACCTCGGCCTGGCGCTCGAGGACCAGGTCGTGGAAGCGCAGCAGGACGGCCGCGCGGGCCTTGACCGGGGTGGCGGCCCACGCGGTCTGGGCCGTACGCGCACGGGCGAAGGCCTCGGCGACGTCCTCGGGGGTGGACTCGGGCAGCTCCGCCAGCCGCTCACCGGTGAACGGGGTGTGGTTCGCGGTCCGGCCGGAGCCTACGACTCCGCGGGTGAGCTGGGCGACCACCTCGGGCGTGACCACGTCGGCGGCGGTCCGGGCGCCGGCGGGCGAGGGCGCGAGGGGGTTCGTGCCGTGGGCGGCGGTGGCCGTGGCGGTGAGTGCCTGCGAGTCCGTCATGAGGGCGAGAGTAGGCCGCATTCAGGTCTTTGGGTACCCGTCGGTAACGCGTTTTCACCGGGTGCGCACATCACGCCAGCGATCGCTGGCACATAAGCCCTGATCAGCGGCTTACGGTCGGCCGGGAGGGCGATCTCACGTTCCGGCGGCCCGCCCCTCCGGCCCGTTCCCTCGGCCGGTCCGCCGAACCGGACCCCTCGGCCGGTCCCGTCAGTCCGTCCCCTCGCCGGGCGCCCGCCAGTGCCGGAGGACGATGTCGAACTGCTCCCGGGTGGTCTCCCAGCTCGACTCCGGTGACGCCATGAACACGGCGTACTCGGTGCCGTCGTCCGCGAAGTACAACTGGTCGATGGCGTGTCTCGGGCCCGGGAAGTTCTGCTTCTCCTGCCAGGTGAACTCCCACCGGGCGGAACGGACCTGGTCGCGGTAGGTGTTCTGGTTGAGCCAGACACGCCGGTACTCGGAACGCCTCTTCAGCGTCTTCTCCAGGTCCAGCACGTGCACGTACGGGTTCTCGAAGTCGGGCGTGGGGTCGATGCTGATCCGCAGCCGGTGACGTCCGTTGTCCGGCGTGTAGTCGATGTTGTCGCCGTCCGTCTGCCGCTTCCACCCCTCGGGCACCACCAGGCTGAACCCCTCGGGGTCCTCGACGCGGCGCCAGCCGGCCGGAACGACCTGCTGCTCGTTCTGCGTCGTGGTGGGCTGCGTGCCCTTGCCGCCCTGCGTGCCCTTGTCGCCGCCGGAGTAGTGCATCGCCGTGAAGACGGCTCCACCGGCGACCAGGCCGGCGAGGACGGCCGCCAGGACCGCCGTACGCCAGCGGCCGCGGCCCTTCCCGGAGGCGGGCGGGGCCGGCGGGGCGGTCGGGGCCGGCACCGTGGCGGACGTGGCCGAGGGCCGCTCCGGCGCGGGCAGTTCGGCGGTGGCGGAGGTCAGCTGCTCCTGCTGCACCCGCTGCGTGGGTACGTACGCCTGTGCCGAGGCCGGGCTCCGGCCCTCCATGGCGTCGAGCAGCATCCGGCCCGCCTCGTCCGCGCGCGGGCGCTGCTCCGGGTCCTTGCGCAGCAGCGCGACGATGACCGGGGCGAGCGCCCCCGCCTTCTCCGGGTGCGGCGGCTCCTCCGTCACCACCGCCTGCATGGTGCTGATCGGGGAGCTCCGGCGGAACGGGGAGGTCCCCTCCACCGCGGTGTACAGCGTCGCGCCGAGGGACCAGAGGTCGGAGGCCGGGCCGGGGTCGCCGCCCCGTACCCGTTCGGGCGCCAGGTAGTCGATGGATCCGACCAGTTCACCGGTCCGCGTGATGGTCGAGTCGCCCTCGATGGCGGCGATCCCGAAGTCGGTGAGCAGGACCCGCCCGTCGCGGGCCAGCAGCACGTTGCCGGGCTTGACGTCCCGGTGCAGCACTCCGGCCGCGTGCGCGGCGCGCAGCGCGCCGAGGACGTGCAGCCCGATCCGGGCGGCCTCCCTCGGCTCGATCGTGCCGGACTCCTTGGCCGCGTCGGCGAGCGAGGGGCCGTCGACGTACTGCATGACGATCCAGGGCCGGTCGTCGTGCTCCAGCACGTCGTGCACGGTGACCACGCCCGGGTGGGTGATCCGCGCCGCGGCGCGGGCCTCCTTCTGGGTGCGGGCGTGCAGAACCAGCCGGTCGGCCTCGGCGACGAAGCGACCCGCCGTCAACTCCTTGACCGCCACGATCCGGTGCAGGACTTCGTCATGGGCTCGCCACACCTTGCCCATGCCGCCGCGACCGATGGTCTCGCCCAGCCGGTAGCGTCCGGCGAGCACCAGTCCGGCCGCCGTGTCCGCTCCGGTTCCGGACTCCGCGCCTGCGCTCTGAGAATGTTCCACTTGCCCCCGCCCGTTCCTTCGGATGACAGGTTACGGAGAGAGATACGGACGGCGGAACCTCAGGGCGCGCAAAGGAACAGCACTGTGACCGGGCCAACTCCAGCCGCGCCTTTTCGGCCACTCTCAGGGGCGGTTCGACGGATTTCGCGCCCTGAACGGTTCGCCTTTCAACGAGAGTCGGCGGAGCGAGCCGCGGCCCGGAGCGACCAGCGGGTGGCGTGCGAACGGACGGTGCGCGAGCGGACGGTGCGCGAACGGGTGCGCGCCGCGTCACCGGGTCGCGCGGTAGGCCTTCACCGCCTGGTCGTAGATCTCGGACACCTTGTCCCGTTCGTTCTCCGGTCCGATCACCTGGACGACGTGGTACCGGCCGCGCTCGATCAGGGCGAGGTTGCGGACGAACACCTCACGTCCCGTGCTGTCCTGCCAGGTGAACTGCCCGACGGCCATGGCCTGGCGGCCGACGTCGATCCGACGCAGCCCGGAGGCGCTGGACCAGGACGAATCCCGCCAGGGCTGCAGCTCGCGCTCCCTGGTCCGCTGGTAGGCCATCGGATCGGAACCATTGGCCTGCACCGTGTCCCTGCCCGGCACCACGATCAGTGTGAACTCACCACCGGTATAGCGGACTTGCCCGGCATCGTTGATCGGACTCCGCCGCCAGCCGGAGGCCACCCCGACCTGGAAGCCTTCGGGGTCCTTGCGCAGTGTGTAACCGGCGGCGAGGTCGGCGGCCGGCGTCCCGGACGTGGGCGTCGCCTTGGTCGGGGCGGTCTTCCCCGGGGAGGGCTTCGCCGAGGTGCCGGCCGACGGGGGCGCGGACTGCCCGGTGGAGCCGCCGCCGGGCGCCTGGGAGCCCTGACCGGCGGGACGGTCGCCCTCCGTGCCCTGCCGGGGCATGAACAGGACGGCGTACGCGACGGCGCCCACGAGCAGCAGGAGGATCAGCAGCAGGAGGTTGCGGCCGAGGGAGCGCGGGGCCCGGGTGTCCCGGCCCGCCCGCGGGGCCCGCGAGGCGCGCTGGGGCAGTTCCTCGTGGAACTCCTCCTGCCGGAACGAATGACGCTCGTCATGGCGCCGGCCGCCGCCGCGCGCGTTCTCGTGACGTGCACTCCCGCGGCCGGTGTTCTCGTGCGCCCGGCGGGGCTCCTTGCCCTTCCGGTGGCGATGGCGCCCGCCGGCCGCGGTTCCGCGCCGTCGACGGACCAGTTCGCCGCGGCGGCGCACGATGGGAAGCCGCGCGGCGTCCTCGGACGGGAGCGGCACCATGCCGGTGCCCGCCTCCGGCTCCGGGGCCGACCGGACGAGGGAGCGCAGCCAGCCGCGCAGCTCCTCGAAGTCGGGGCGCTCCGTGGGGTCCTGTCGCAGCAGGGACTCGACGACCGGCCGCAGCGCTCCGCACTCCTCGGCGAAGGCCGGTGGCTCGGCGCAGACCAGCTGGACCAGTTCGGCGGCGCTGTCCTCGGGGTACGGGGCGTGGCCCTGGACGGCCCGGTACAGCAGCGCGCCGAGCGCCCACAGGTCGGTGGCGGGGCCGATGGGCGGGGCGAGCCGCCAGTTCTCGTGGACCGGCCCGGCCTGTTCGGGTGCCCATCGCTCGGTCACGGCGCCGACGACGGCGATCCGGGCCTGGCGGGCGCGCTCGGCGGCGAGCCGGGTGGTGGGACCGCGGTATTCCGCTGGGCCGACGCCCTCGCCGTACCCGTCCCGGCCCCCGCCGGCCGGTACGGGCACCGGCTCCGGCTCACGGGGGGCCGGCGGACGGGACGCGGCGGTGTAGCCCGCCGGCAGGGCGGGGCGGCCGGAACCGGGCAGGACCGGTCCGCCGCCCGCGGAGATCGGGCCGGCGCCGTCGCGCGAGGCGTGCGGACCGTCGCTCCAGCTGCCGGTGAGCAGCGCGCGCGGCGGACCGTCGGTGCCGCGCCGGGGCGGGTAGTCGTCGTCCGCGTCGTCGCCGTCGTCCTCGTCCTCCAGGGCCTGGGACCACCACTGCGGCTCGGGCCCGAGCCGCTGGGCGGGCGCCGGAGGCGGCGGGGACACCGGCGGGGGCGAGGACGCGGGCGGGGCCGGGGGGAGTTCGGCGGGCGGGGCCGGGGGTTCGCCGGGCAGGTGGCGCTGCACGGGCAGCTGACCGGTCTCCCCGATGCGGGCCGCGGCGCGGGCGCCGGCCCGGTAGGCGGCGATGGCGCCCGCACGGGCCGCCCGGACGTCCACGGCCGGGCTGAGGCTCGCGGCTCCGGAAGCACCGGCGACGCCCGGCGATCCCGGTGACCCCGGGGCCTGGGAGGTCTCCGAGGGTGCTCCGGGCAGCGCGGGCCGGGCGGACGGGGCCGGGTCGATCCCCTCCGGCGCGCGTGCGCCGGGGACGGTGACCTCGGGGACGTCCGCTCCGGGTGCGGTGCCGTGCCGCGATCCGGGACCGCCGGCGTCCGCGGGCAGGTAGGCGGCTTCGCCGCCGTACGCCTGCTCCTCCTCGGGCACCGGCACCGGGGCGTATCCGCACAGCGCTTCCTCGGCCGCGCCCGCCGCGAGCCCGGTGAGCACCACCCGTCCGTCGTCGCAGACGAGCACCGTGCGGGTGGTGATGTTGCGGTGGGTCCAGCCGTGGGCGTGCAGGGCGCGCAGGGCCGTGAGCACGTCGGAACCGATCTCCGCGGCCCGGTAGGGGCTCAGCGGACGCTCGGCGAGCAGTGCGGCGAGCGGCCGGGCCGCCACGAGTTCACTGACTATCCACAGCGAACCGGCTTCGGCGAAGACGTCGAAGACCTGGTCGAGGCGCGGATGGTCGGGGATCTGGGCGGCGGCCTGCGCGGCCTCGACGGCCCGCCGGACGGCGGGGTCGGCCGGTCGCCGGGTCGCCCGGCCCTGGGACCGCTGCGGGGTGAAGCCGCGGCCGTCGTCGTCGAGGAACTCCGCGTCGACGACCTCGGGCAACGGCACCTGCCGGACCAGCACTTCCTGGCCGCTGTAGGTGTCGAAGGCGCGCGTCTGGACGAGTTCGTGCGCGTCCGAGGGTGGCAGCGGCAGGCGGTAGCGGTCGGCGAGCACCCTTCCCGCGTAGTCCTCCACGACGCCTCCCACCGAGCGCGCTGTCCCCCGTACCTCACGCGTCCCCGGGATCGCAGGGATCCCGACGACCGCGCAAAGCCGTCAATTCCGGTCCGGACCGTTGCAGTTGACGGCTCTGTACGACTGCGTACGGTCCAAGACCTCTCACGATACGTGGCGTCGGTCAGTCCTTGGGGCTGAACGTGGCGAACGCCGTCTCCCGCAGCGTCCTGCACTCCGCCGCGTCCCACTGGTCGGCCTTGCAGCTGATCATGATCGAGTAGCCGTGCTTCGCGTCGACCTTGAAACCGCGGTTCAGGACCCGGACGCGCATGTCGCTCTGGTTCCGCTCGAACTCCCAGTCGGCGACCGTCGGATAACCCTTGTACGAGACGGACTTGATGCCGATGTGCCGGTAGCCGCTGCTGGTCGCGGCGACTCCGAGCTGGGCGGCCCGCCAGGCGCTTGCCGCGTCGTCCTTGGGGCTGGCGTTGAAGTCCACCTGGACGCGCGGGAAGCCGCCGCTCGCGCTGAATATCCCGCCGGAGTCCTGGCCCGCTATGCCCGTCATCCGGAAGGAGGCGGGCATCGCCATCGTGAAGTGGAAGCGGTCGTTCGTCACCATGGTGTACCCGGCGGGCAGCTGCGTGCCGCCCGCCCCGGGCCCGCCGGTGCTGGGCTTGCCGGACGGCGTGCCGCTCTGCCCGGCGCTGCCGCCCGGCTGCTCGCCGCCCTGCCGGCCGGGGTCGTTCGCACCCTGCCCCTTGTCCTGGCCGTCACCGCTGCCGTCGCCGCCGTCGGTGTTCCCGGCCGTCGTGCCGGCGGAGGTCACCTTGTCCCCGGTGCCCTTGCCGCCGCCCTGGTTCGCCTTGCCGTCGCCGTTCAGCGAGACCGCCAGGATGGTGCCGAGCAGAGCGAGGACCACGACCGCGGCGATGATGATCAGCGTGCGGCGGGGTACGACATCGGTGATCGACGCCTTCGCGGGCGTGGGCCTGTTCCCGCCCTGCGCGGACGCGGTGCGGGGCCCCTGTTCGGACCTGGCCGTCGCGGCGGCCGCCGCGTCGCGCACGGACTTCAGGGCGCCGCGCATCCGCTCGGCCGCCGCGTCCGCGGTCTCCTTCGCCTTCGGCTTCGACGTGGACCTCGCGGGGCGGACCGCCGGTGTCGGGGGCAGCGGCGGCAGCGGTACGACGCGGGTGGCCTCGGGCGACGGCTCCGGTTCGACGGCCGTCACGGGCGCGTCGAGTACCGCCCGCAGCAGCACCCGCGCGCCCGCGTCGTCGAGACGCTGGTCGGGGTCCTTCGCGAGCAGGCCGTAGATGACCTGCTCCAGCAGGGGGCCGGCGTTCTTCGGCGGCTCGACCGGCTCGGTCATCACCGCGGTGAGGGTCGCGATCGCGGAACCCTTGTCGTACGGCGGGCTTCCCTCGACGCTCGCGTACAGCAGTCCGCCCAGCGACCACATGTCGGCGGCCGGCCCGGGCTTGTGGCCACGGGCCCGCTCGGGCGAGATGTACGAGGGGGCGCCGACGAGCATGCCGGTGGACGTGATCGAGGGGTCACCCTCCACCTGGGCGATGCCGAAGTCGGTGAGCACCACCCGGCCGTCCTCGGCGATGAGCACGTTGGACGGCTTCACGTCGCGGTGCAGGATGCCCTCACGGTGCGCGGAGCGCAGCACGTCGAGGATCGCCAGGCCCACCTCGGCCGCGCGGTGCGGGGTCAGGGTGCCGTCCTCGCGCACGGCGTCGGCGAGGGACTTGCCCTCGATGAGCTCCATGACGATCCACGGCCGGTCGTCCTCGTCGACGACGTCGTAGACCGTCACCGCGCCGTTGTTGCGGATCCTGGCGATGGCCTTCGCCTCGCGCAGGGTCCGGGTGATGAGGCGTCGCTTCTCGTCCTCGTCGATGCTGTTGGGGAAGCGGAGCTCCTTGACGGCGACGGTCCGCCCGAGCGTCTCGTCGACGGCGCGCCACACGGTGCCCATGCCGCCGCGGCCGAGCACGGGTCCGATCCGGTACCGCCCGGCGAGGAGGCTTCCCTCGGCGGTGACGGCCGCACCGGAACGCGCCGGCTTCGTGGCACGGCCGGCGGCCGGGGGCTTCCGGAGCCCGGGGGCCCCGGCTCCGCCCGCCGCGTCGCCTTCCGGCGCCGCGGAGGAACCGCCCTGGCCCGCCCTGCTCGCGGCGGACCCGGAGACCGCCTTGCCGTCGGCACCGTCGGCAACCTTCGCCCCGACCGAACCGGACCCGGCCGGAGCCTTGTCCGCGGGCGCCTCGTCCGCGGGCATTGTGCCGGCCGGCTCGGCTCCCACCGCTCCGGCGGCCTTGCCCGACGCGGCGTCAGCCGACGTCCCGTCCTTCGGCGTCGACGCGTCGCCGGCCGCCGCCGGTCCTGGCGCCTCGGCCTGCCGGGCGTCCATCCGCCGACCGCCTTCCGACGCACCGTCCGTACCGGCACCGGTCCTCGCCCGTGCGTCGGACCCCACATCCTCCCGCGCGTCACGCGCGGCCGGAATCACACCCCGGTCGCCGTCGGTTCCGGCACCCACACCGGCGTCCCGCCGAGGGTCCCGCGCCGTGTCCCGCGACTGCTCCGCCTCCGACATGCGTCCCCTCTGCGATCCCTGATCTTCGCCCGCGTCGGCCGCTTCCCGCGCGATGCGGTAACCCGCCCTGGAAGAGAGCCCATTGTCTCTCACCCCGGGACCCGTGCTGCTCCCGGGTCCGCACTCCGAGAGGACGGCCTCGGCGGAAAAGCACTCCCACCATGCCACCCGACGCCAGACCACCCCCTTCAGGTTCCCCACCTGCCTCCACGGGATCGCACGACTGTCCGCCCACAGGGCACTTCAGCGACCGATTTCCCCTGCTTCTACCCGAAGAATCCTCGGAGCAACGTCCCCGAAGCCTTCGGACAGCCGCCCCGCCCCCTCACCCGTACAACCGCCGGCAACCCTTCCCTCGACCCGCGTCGGGTGGCCGAAAACGATCGACGCTGACGCGGTGACCGATCGCCCTGACGGAATCCCCGGCTCCTGCCGGCCGGAAGCCCCGGGGCGGCACCGCCTGCCGGCCGAGCCCCCCGCCGGAGACCGGTCCGGGTTTTCCGGAGTGCGCCGAGGTGCCTCCGGAGCCGGCCGGAGGTGCGGCCGCGGCCGCCAAGGACGGCCTCCGGCACGCCCCCGGACGTACGGTCAGATCGGCACGATGTCCGGCGCACCCAGCCGCGCCGCGTCGGCCGTCAGGTCGTCGGGCTGCCGCTGCGACTCGCGCTCCGCCTCCACCCGCTTCTCGTAGTGCTCGACCTCCTTCTCGATCTGGTGCGCGTCCCAGCCCAGGACGGGTGCCATCAGTTCCGCGCACTCCCGTGCGCTGCGCGTGCCCCGGTCGAAGGTCTCGATCGAGATCCGGGTCCGCCGGGTCAGCACGTCGTCCAGATGCCTGGCCCCTTCGTGGGAGGCGGCGTAGACGATCTCGGCCCGCAGGTAGTCGTCGGCGGCCACCAGCGGCTCGCCGAGTCCCGGATCGGCGGCGATCAGCTCGAGGACCTCCTCGGCCATCGATCCGTACCGGTTGAGCAGGTGCTCGACGCGCACGACGTGGAGTCCGGTGCGCGCGGCGGTCCTCGCCCGCGCGTTCCACAGAGCCCGGTACCCCTCGGCGCCGAGGAGCGGGACGTCCTCGGTGACGCAGGGCGCGACGCGCTGGTCGAGCCCGTGCACGGCCTCGTCCACGGCGTCCTTGGCCATCACGCGATAGGTGGTGTACTTGCCGCCGGCCACGACGACCAGGCCGGGTGCCGGGTGGGCGACGGTGTGTTCCCGCGAGAGCTTGCTGGTGGCGTCGGACTCGCCGGCCAGCAGCGGCCGCAGTCCTGCGTAGACCCCCTGGACGTCGTCCCGGCCGAGCGGGACGGCCAGCACGCTGTTCACATGCTCCAGCAGGTAGTCGATGTCCGCGCTGGACGCGGCCGGATGGGCCTTGTCCAGGTCCCAGTCGGTGTCCGTGGTGCCCACGATCCAGTGCCTGCCCCACGGGATCACGAACAGGACGGACTTCTCGGTCCGCAGGATCAGTCCGGTGGTGGAGTGGATCCGGTCCTTCGGCACCACCAGGTGGATGCCCTTCGACGCCCTGACGTGGAACTGCCCCCTCTCCCCGATGAGCGCCTGGGTGTCGTCCGTCCACACCCCGGTCGCGTTCACGATCTGCTTGGCACGGATCTCGTACTCGCCGCCGGTCTCCACGTCCCGGACCCGGGCCCCCACCACCCGCTCCCCCTCGCGCAGGAAGCCGACGACCCGCGCCCGGCTGGCGACCTTCGCCCCGTAGGCCGCCGCGGTGCGCACCAGCGTGGCGACGAACCGGGCGTCGTCCATCTGGGCGTCGTAGTACTGCATCGCCCCGACCAGGGCGTCCTTCCGAAGGCAGGGCGCCACGCGCAGGGCGCCCTTACGGGAGAGATGCCGGTGCACGGGAAGCCCGCGGCCGTGGCCCGACGACACCGACATCGCGTCGTAGAGCGCGACGCCGGCACCGGCGTAGAAGCGCTCCCAGCCCTTGTGCTGCAGGGGATAGAGGAAGGCCACCGGCTTCACCAGATGGGGTGCGAGCCGCTCCAGCAGCAGCCCGCGCTCCTTCAGCGCCTCCCGGACCAGCGCGAAGTCCAGCATCTCCAGATAGCGCAGCCCGCCGTGGATGAGCTTGCTCGACCGGCTGGACGTGCCCGACGCCCAGTCCCGGGCCTCGACCAGGCCGGTCGACAGTCCTCTCGTGACCGCGTCGAGGGCCGTGCCGGCGCCGACCACGCCGGCTCCCACGACGAGCACGTCGAGTTCGCGCTCGGTCATCGTCACGAGCGCTTCGGTGCGCTCGGCGGGTCCCAGTGTCGCTGTCCTCACTGCTGCCTCCCGTCATCCCCCCGTGTGGTCGGGCTCACAGACTCGATTCTGTCCCGCCCCTCCGACTTCAGCCACTGCCTGTGGATAACACTCGGCGACCTTCGACCCGACAATGCCGCATATCGGTCATATTTACGCCTAGTCTGACATTGCATTCGCCCCGTTCTGTCCACAGGGCTTGCGCACCTCGTCCCCTCCGGCTACTGGGAAGGACGGCCCACCCTCATGCCCGCTGATCTCGCCGTCATCGGCCTCGGCCACCTCGGACTGCCCCTCGCCCAGGCCGCCGTCGCCGCCGGCGTCGACACCATCGGCTACGACACCGATCCCCGCCCCGTCGCCGAACTCGCAGCCGGCCGGCCGCCGGTCGACGGTTCGCTCACGGCCTCGGAGATCCGTCGGATGCTCTCGGGGGGCTTCCGCCCCACCACCAACCCCGCCGAACTCGGCCGGGTCCGTACGGCCGTCATCTGCGCCCCCACCCCGCTCGGCCCCGACCGCACCCTCGACCTGACCGCCGTCACGGACGCCGCCCGCGCCCTCGCCGCCCGGCTGCGCCCGCACACCACGGTCCTGCTGGAGTCCCCCGTTCACCCGGGCACCACCGAGGGCCTGCTCCGCGACCTGCTCGAAGAGGGCTCCGGCCTGCGCGCCGGCCAGGACTTCCACCTCGCGTACTCCCCCGGCCGGCTCGACCCCGGAAACCGCACCCACGGATTCACCGGCACGCCCAAGGTCATCGGCGGCCTCACCCCCGCCTGTACCGAGTCCGCCGCCGCCTTCTACGGCCGTCTCACCGACAAGGTGGTCCGCGCGCGCGGCCCGCGCGAGGCGGAGACCGTCAAACTCCTGGAGACCAACTTCCGCCACGTCAACATCGCCCTGGTCAACGAGATGTCGGTGCTCTGCCACGAGCTCGGCGTCGACCTGTGGGACGTCATCCGCTGCGCCGAGACCAAGCCCTTCGGCTTCCACGCCTTCCGCCCCGGCCCGGGCGTCGGCGGTCACGGAGTCGCCGTCGACACCATCGGCACCCACCGGCCGCTGCGCATGGTCGAACTGGCCGGCCAGGTCAACGAACGCATGCCCCAGTACGTCGTCCAGCGCTGCGCCACCCTGCTCAACGAGCACGGGAAGTCCGCGCGCGGCGCACGGGTGCTCCTCCTGGGAACCACCTACAAGCCCGACCTCGCCGACCGCGAGGGCTCCCCGGCCGACGAGATCGCCCGCCGGCTGATGGACCTCGGCGCCGTGGTCAGCTACCACGACCCGCACGTCCCGGACTGGCGCGTGCGCGACCTGCCGGTCCCGCGCGCCGACTCCCTCTACGAGGCGGCGGCCCACGCCGACCTGACCGTGCTGCTCCAGCACCACCGCACGTACGACCTCCAGGGGCTCGCGGTGAAGGCTCAACTCCTCCTGGACACCCGGGGAGCGACGCCCGCGGGTGCGGCACACCGCCTCTGAGAATCCCGCCGCCGGCTGTCGGAACGGGCTGCTAGTCTCCGGTCCTCTTTGGTCGCACGTCCGTGCGCAACCATCCCTGGGGGGATCCAGCAGATGAGCCAGTCCGTTCCGCCGTCCGGCAACCCGTTCGCCGAGGGTGCGCCGCAGCCCCCGTACCCGGCCGCCCCCGCGCCGGCGCCGGCGCCGGCCCGCAACAACCTGGGGCTCGGCCTGGTGGCCGCCCTCGTGGCCGCCCTGGTCGCGGGCGGCGTCTACGGCGGCATCGCCGGCGCCATCGACCGGCAGATCGGCTGGGCCGCCATCGGCGTCGGCTTCCTCGTCGGCTACGCGTCCGGCAAGGTCGGCGGCTCCAACCCGGTCCTGCCCGTCGCCAGCGCGGCGCTCTCGCTCGGCGCCGTCTACCTCGGCCAGCTGCTGGCCATCGCGATCATCGTCGGCAAGGAGCTCAACGTCTCCGCGACGGACGTCCTCTTCGAGAACTTCGACGTGGTGACCAAGGTCTGGGGTGAGAGCAAGGACCTCATGACCTTCCTGTTCTTCGCTCTGGCCGCCTTCGCGGCCTTCTCGGGGGCCAAGAAGTCCGCGGAGTAGCAGCCCACGCGCACGGAAGGGGCCCCGCACCGGTCGGTGCGGGGCCCCTCCTGTGTACGGAACCGGGTCAGCGCTTGTGCTGGGAGTCCGCGACGGTGACCTCGACGCGCTGGAACTCCTTGAGCTCGCTGTAGCCCGTCGTCGCCATCGCCCGGCGGAGCGCGCCGAAGAAGTTCATCGAGCCGTCCGGGATGTGCGAGGGACCCGCGAGGATCTCCTCCGTCGTCCCGACGATGCCCAGGTCCACCAGCTTGCCGCGCGGCACGTCCTCGTGGACGGCCTCCATGCCCCAGTGGTGTCCCTTGCCCGGCGCGTCCGTCGCGCGGGCCAGCGGGGAACCGATCATGACGGCGTCGGCACCGCAGGCGATCGCCTTCGGCAGGTCGCCGGACCAGCCCACGCCGCCGTCGGCGATGACGTGCACGTACCGGCCGCCGGACTCGTCCATGTAGTCGCGGCGGGCCGCGGCGACGTCGGCGACCGCGGTCGCCATCGGGACCTGGATGCCGAGGACGTTGCGCGTGGTGTGCGCCGCGCCGCCGCCGAAGCCGACCAGGACACCCGCGGCGCCGGTGCGCATCAGGTGCAGGGCCGCGGTGTACGTGGCGCAGCCGCCGACGATGACCGGGACGTCGAGTTCGTAGATGAACTGCTTGAGGTTCAGCGGCTCGGCCGCGCCCGAGACGTGCTCGGCGGAGACGGTCGTGCCGCGGATGACGAAGATGTCCACGCCCGCGTCGACGACGGCCTTGGAGAACTGCGCGGTGCGCTGCGGGGAGAGTGCCGCGGCGGTGACCACACCGGAGTCGCGCACCTCCTTGATGCGCTGGCCGATCAGCTCTTCCTTGATCGGGGCCGCGTAGATCTCCTGCAGACGGCGGGTGGCGGTCTCCTCGTCCATCTCCGCGATCTCGTCGAGGAGCGGCTGCGGGTCCTCGTACCGGGTCCACAGGCCCTCGAGGTTGAGGACGCCCAGTCCGCCCAGCTCGCCGATACGGATGGCGGTCTGCGGCGAGACGACCGAGTCCATCGGGGCGGCCAGGAAGGGGAGCTCGAAGCGGTAGGCGTCGATCTGCCAGGCGATCGAGACCTCCTTCGGGTCCCGGGTGCGTCGGCTCGGTACGACGGCGATGTCGTCGAACGCGTACGCCCTGCGGCCGCGCTTGCCGCGCCCGATCTCGATCTCAGTCACGATGTGTGGCCTTTCCCTCTACGTCTGCGCGTACCAGTATCCCCGACACAAGCGTGGGGGGCGGTTCCGGTCACATGCCGGAACCGCCCCCACGCGTCGCGCTCTGTTACTTCCTGCTGTAGTTCGGCGCCTCGACCGTCATCTGGATGTCGTGCGGGTGGCTCTCCTTGAGACCCGCCGACGTGATCCGGACGAATCGGCCGTTCGCCTGAAGGTCCGGCACCGTGCGGCCGCCGACGTAGAACATCGACTGGCGCAGACCGCCCACCAGCTGGTGGACGACGGCGGACAGCGGACCGCGGTAGGGCACCTGGCCCTCGATGCCCTCGGGCACGAGCTTCTCGTCGGAGGCGACGCCCTCCTGGAAGTAGCGGTCCTTGGAGAAGGAGCGCTGCTCGCCGCGGGACTGCATGGCGCCCAGCGAGCCCATGCCCCGGTACGACTTGAACTGCTTGCCGTTGATGAAGAGCAGCTCGCCCGGGGACTCCTCGCAGCCGGCCAGCAGCGAACCGAGCATCACCGTGTCCGCGCCGGCGACGAGCGCCTTGGCGATGTCGCCGGAGTACTGGAGGCCGCCGTCGCCGATGACCGGGACGCCGGCCGCCTTGGCGGCGAGGGAGGCCTCGTAGATCGCGGTGACCTGCGGGACGCCGATGCCGGCCACGACACGGGTGGTGCAGATGGAGCCGGGGCCGACGCCGACCTTGATGCCGTCGACACCGGCGTCGATCAGCGCCTGGGCGCCGTCGCGGGTCGCGATGTTGCCGCCGATGACGTCGACGGCGGAGTTCGACTTGATCTTGGCGACCATGTCGCCGACCAGGCGGGAGTGACCGTGCGCGGTGTCGACGACGATGAAGTCGACGCCCGCCTCGATCAGGGCCTGGGCGCGCTCGTACGCGTCACCGGCGACACCGACGGCCGCGCCGACGAGCAGGCGGCCTTCCTTGTCCTTGGCGGCGTTCGGGTACTTCTCGGCCTTGACGAAGTCCTTGACCGTGATGAGGCCCTTGAGCAGACCGGCCTCGTCGACGAGCGGGAGCTTCTCGATCTTGTGGCGGCGCAGCAGCTCCATGGCGTCCACGCCGGAGATGCCGACCTTGCCCGTGACCAGCGGCATCGGGGTCATGACCTCGCGCACCTGGCGGCTGCGGTCCGACTCGAAGGCCATGTCGCGGTTGGTGACGATGCCGAGCAGCTTGCCCGCCGGGTCGGTCACCGGGACACCGCTGATGCGGAACTTGGCGCAGATCGCGTCGGCCTCGCCCAGCGTCGCGTCCGGGTGCACCGTGATCGGGTCCGTGACCATGCCGGACTCGGAGCGCTTCACCAGGTCGACCTGGTTGGCCTGGTCGGCGATGGAGAGGTTGCGGTGCAGGACACCCACGCCACCCTGCCGCGCCATGGCGATCGCCATGCGGGCCTCGGTGACCTTGTCCATCGCCGCGGACAGCAGCGGGATGTTCACCCGCACGTTCCGGGAGATGTACGAGGAGGTGTCGATCTGGTCGGGCGCCATGTCGGACGCGCCGGGCAGCAGCAGCACGTCGTCGTAGGTCAGCCCGAGTGTCGCGAATTTCTCGGGCACTCCGTCGACGTTGACAGTCATGACACCTTCCCCAAACGGCCTTGATCGGTGCGGATGTCCATGCTAACGGGCTCGGACGGTGTCTCATTCCACGATCAAGATCACCGCGAAGCTTTGTACGTTCATACGTGTACGTGAGGGCCACGCGTCCTCGGCAACCCTTACGCCCCGGCAGGGCGGGTCGGCCTACTGCTCGGCCAGGGCCCTCAGCCTGCTGAGCGCCCGGTGCTGGGCCACCCGCACCGCTCCGGGCGACATCCCGAGCATCTGCCCGGTCTCCTCGGCCGTCAGGCCGACCGCCACCCGCAGCACCAGGAGCTCGCGCTGGTTCTCCGGCAGGTTGGCGAGGAGCTTCTTGGCCCACTCGGCGTCGTCGCTGAGGAGCGCACGCTCCTCGGGGCCGAGCGAGTCGTCGGGGCGTTCCGGCATCTCGTCGGAGGGCACTGCCGTCGACCCCGGGTGCCGCATCGCGGCCCGCTGCAGGTCGGCGACCTTGTGCCCGGCGATGGCGAAGACGAAGGCCTCGAACGGCCTGCCGGTGTCCTTGTAGCGAGGAAGCGCCATGAGGACGGCGACACAGACCTCCTGCGCGAGGTCCTCGACGAAGTGGCGGGCGTCACCGGGCAACCGGTTCAGCCGCGTGCGGCAGTAGCGCAGGGCGAGCGGGTGCACGCGCGCGAGAAGGTCGTGCGTGGCCTGCTGGTCACCCTCGACGGCACGGTGGACGAGCGCACCGATCTCCCCTGGCCCTACGGGCATGGGGGACCCCATGGTCTCGTCGTCGCGCATCGCTCCATGGTGCCTTGACGCCTCGGCGTCCGTGGCACCGCGTCCGTAGTTGTGCACCGAAGCGTTATGAGTAGGTGCGCCGGAACTCATCTCCTGCGCCCTCCCCTCCCGCTCGATCGACTCGTCCCCGAGGAACTCCACATCTCAAGGATGCGTCATCCCGCGCGTTAGTGACACAAGCTGCTCCGCCGCCGAGGCGAAAGTCGGCGCGAGCGGGGTCCTCGGACTCCGCCCCGCCCGCCGGAGCGGACGGGGATGCGACCGGCGTTCACCGCTTGGCCCTGGCGTCGGAGTCACGCCTGGCTCCACCGTGACGACGGGGTCTAGGTCCTGTCCGGGCGATCTTCGAGGACCGGCCCGCGGCGTCGGATGGGGTGTATCGCAAGGCGGAGGATCGCCCTCGTACTGGGCGTACTCGGGCGACTCCGACAACGCCGCGAGACGCCGCAGCCGTCGTCGCGGGCCCGAGAAGATCGCCCGGACAGGACCTAGCGGACGAGACCCCAGCGGAAGCCGAGCGCCACCGCGTGCGCCCTGTCCGACGCGCCGAGCTTCTTGAACAGGCGCCGCGCGTGGGTCTTGACGGTGTCCTCGGAGAGGAAGAGCTCGCGCCCGATCTCCGCGTTGGACCGCCCGTGGCTCATGCCTTCGAGCACCTGGATCTCACGCGCGGTGAGGGTGGGCGCCGCGCCCATCTCGGCCGAACGCAGCCGGCGCGGGGCGAGTCGCCACGTCGGGTCGGCGAGGGCCTGGGTGACCGTGGCCCGCAGCTCGGCGCGCGAGGCGTCCTTGTGCAGGTAGCCACGGGCACCGGCGGCGACCGCGAGCGCGACGCCGTCCAGGTCCTCGGCGACGGTGAGCATGATGATGCGGGCGCCGGGGTCCGCGGAGAGCAGCCGGCGGACGGTCTCCACGCCGCCCAGACCGGGCATGCGTACGTCCATCAGAATCAGGTCCGAGCGATCCGCACCCCAGCGGCGGAGGACTTCCTCGCCGTTGGCCGCGGTGGTCACGCGCTCCACGCCGGGCACGGTCGCGACCGCGCGGCGAAGCGCCTCTCGGGCAAGCGGGGAGTCGTCGCAGACGAGGACGGATGTCATGGCCGCCCTCCGCAGCTGATGCGCGTCACCTAGAGCCTCCAGGGCTGGTACGTATCGTCACCTGTGCGGTTGACGCTCTCGGACATTTGCCCGAGCGCTTGTTCCTTCAACCGCCTCCGCACTCTCAACGACGGTCACTCGAAAGAGTTACGGGTCGGACGGTCGCCTTCGGCACTCTACGTGAGGGAGCGATCGCAGAGGAGAGCCTCGCAGGTCAACCCGCCCTTCACTGGAAGCTATGCCCCATTTAGCGGGTTTTCTTCCCTTTTGGTGGTGTCTGTGGCTAGATTCGCAATGAGTCATATTTACATCTACTTAGACAGTAGTTGTACGGTCGGGTCGAACCCACGGTCGTGGGTACGCGCGACCCGTGGGGGGAGAAGGGCCCCCGCGCACCAGCCGCAACCCGCCCACCTATCCGTTCGACAACGGTTTCAAGGGGACAAGCGCAATGGCAGATTTCTCCCGCCTTCCCGGACCCAACGCCGATCTGTGGGACTGGCAGCTGCTCGCGGCCTGCCGCGGAGTCGACAGTTCTCTGTTCTTCCACCCCGAGGGAGAGCGCGGCGCGGCACGGAGTGCGCGTGAGAACTCGGCGAAAGAGGTCTGCATGCGGTGCCCGGTACGCGCCGAGTGCGCGGCACACGCATTGGCCGTACGCGAGCCCTACGGCGTATGGGGCGGCCTCACCGAGGATGAACGCGAAGAACTCATGGGTCGAGCGCGCAATCGCCTGATCACGGCGTCCAGCACGGCATCGGCAGCACGTTCGGCAGGTGTGGGGCCCACCTGAAGGAACGTTTCTTCAGTCGAGTGGACCCCAGCGAGGGGGCCGGGCCCGCACCCCGCCCGGCCCCGCGGAGCCGCACCGCACGCGGCCCGGGGGCGTGCGGCGCGCCGGGGACCGGTGCGTGCCGGCCAGGTGAGCGCGGTCCGATGAGCGCGGTCAGGTGTGCGGTCCGGTTCGATCGCCCTGCTTGAGGTCTCGACTCTTCGGGGTCTCGACTCTCCGAGGCCCTCGGCGCTCAGGGGCGGGCGGACGCGCGGGTGAGCTCGGCCAGGGTCGCGGCGACCGCCGGGACCTGCGCCAGGTCGGGCAGGGTCAGGGCCACGATCTCCCGCTGCACGGCCGGCTCCACCGACACCACCTTCGCCCCTCGGGGGCGCACCGACTCGATCGCGAGCGTCGGCAGGACCGCCACCCCCAGACCGGCGCCGACCAGGCCCACCACGGCGGGGTAGTCATCGGTGGCGAAGTCGATGCGCGGAGTGAAGCCCGCCTCCTCGCAGACGTCGACCAACTGCCTGCGACAGCGGGGGCAGCCCGCGATCCAGGACTCGTCGGCCAGCTCCGCGATGCCCACCGACTCCGCCTCGGCCAGCCGGTGCCCCTCCGGCACCAGACCCACCAACCGGTCGGCGAGCAGCGGACGGACCACCAGGTCGTCCCACTCGCCCGGGCCCGCTCCGTAACGGAAGGCGAGGGCCACGTCGCAGTCGCCCTCCCGCAGCATCTCGACCGAGCGCGGCGGCTCGGCCTCCACCAGGGAGACCCGGGTGCCGGGGTGCGCCGCGCGCAGGGCGGCGAGGGCGGTGGGCACGAGGGTGGAGCTGCCGCTGGGGAAGGAGACCAGCCGGACGCGGCCGGCGCGCAGGCCGGCGATCGCTGCCACCTCCTCCTCCGCCGCGGTGAGGCCCGCCAGGATGCCCGAGGCGTGCCGGACGAGGGCCTCGCCGGCCTGGGTGAGGCGCATCTCGCGGCCGGTGCGGATCAGCAGCGGGGTGCCGGAGGAGGATTCGAGCGCCTTCATCTGCTGGCTCACCGCGGGCTGGGTGCAGCCGAGTTCGCGGGCGGCGGCGGAGAAGGAGCCGGTCGCGGCGACGGCGCGCAGGACGCGGAGATGACGAGCCTCGATCATCCGTCGAGCATAAGGGAGTCTTGGGCTCTGTGCCGCATATTGATTCATCACTTTGAGTTCTGTCGCCTAGGGTGCCCTCATGAAGCTGCTGAGCGTGAACGCCGGACGGGCCAGGGCCGCGGACTACACCGACTCCCCCACCGGGATGACCGGC
Organism: Streptomyces sp. JL2001; assembly: GCF_050917515.1. NCBI lineage: Bacteria > Bacillati > Actinomycetota > Actinomycetes > Kitasatosporales > Streptomycetaceae > Streptomyces > Streptomyces sp. JL2001. Next base: position 3,207,194 of record NZ_CP169421.1, read on the forward strand.
ATCGACAAGCGCCCCGTCGAGGGACCGGTGCGGATCTCGGCGCCGGGGGCGGACGGGGCCGGTGCGAGCGGTGTCGCCGGGGACGCCGTGTGCGACCTGCGGTTCCACGGCGGTGCCGACCGCGCCGTCTACGCCTTCGCCCGTGAGGACATGGACCGTTGGGAGCGCGATCTGGAGCGCCCCCTGGCGAACGGGTGCTTCGGCGAGAACCTCACCACCGTCGGTCTCGACGTGAACGGGGCGCTGATCGGCGAGCGCTGGCAGGTCGGCCCGCAGGTGGTCCTCGAGGTGACCGGCGGCCGCATCCCCTGCCGTACCTTCGCGGGCTTCCTCGGCGAGCGGGGCTGGGTGCGGCGCTTCACGCAGTCGACGGCCGGGCCGGGCGCGCTGCTGCGGGTGATCGAACCCGGTGAACTGACGGCCGGCGACCCGGTGAAGGTCGTCCACCGGCCCGCGCACGACATCACCGTCTCGCTGCTGCACCGCGCCGCGACGACCGAGCGGTCGCTGCTGCCCGGGACGCTGGTGGCGGCGGAATGGATGGAGTCGGGGTTGCTGGACCTCGCCCGCACGTACACGGAGAAGTACGGCACCACCGGAGGCTGACGCTCCGCGGTCCGCGCCTCGGGGAGACCCCTGAGGCGCGGATCGGGGTCGGTTCGGGGGCGGTCCAGGGATCTCCCCCGATGTGTGCGCCCACCGCCGGACGGGACGCTGTCCGCATGTCTCGGCTCAAGCGGGTCCTCATCGTGCTCGGGTCGTCCGCCGCGGTCTTCGCCGCGGCGGTCGGCGGTCTCTTCCTGTGGCTGTACACGGACGCCAAGGCGTCCACGGCCGGCTCGACGGAGTTCACGAACGAGCTCGCCATACCCCCGCTCGCGAAGTCGGTCGTGCGGGCGGACGGGACCCGGGTCTTCGACCTCACGATGCGGGCGGGCGAGAAGGAGTTCCGGCCCGGGAAGCGGACGCCCACGTGGGGCTTCGACGGGGACCACCTGGGGCCGACGCTCCGTGCCGAGCGCGGGGAGAAGGTCGCCGTGCGGGTCGCGAACAGGCTCGACGAGGCGTCGACCGTCCACTGGCGCGGGATGCACCTGCCCGCGCGGATGGACGGCGGCCCGCACCAGATGGTGGCGCCGGGCGCCACGTGGACCCCGAACTGGACGGTGGACCAGCCCGCCGCCACGCTCTGGTACCACCCGCATCCGCACGGGGCGACCGAGAAGCACGTCCAGCGCGGCCTGGCCGGGATGTTCCTGCTCGACGACGCCCGTTCGAAGACGCTGGCGCTGCCCAGCCGTTACGGCGTCGACGACCTGCCGGTCGTCGTCCAGGACGTGAAGTTCGACGGGGCGGCCTTCGACCACGGGCACGGACTGATGGCGAGCGTCGGCTTCCTCGGAGACCGGACCATGGTCAACGGGACGCTCGCGCCCTACAAGGAGACGGCGGACGAGCGGGTACGGCTGCGCCTCCTCAACGCCTCCACGGCCCGTGTCTACACCTTCGGCTTCGACGACGACCGGCGGTTCGCCCTGGTGGGGACCGACGGAGGTCTCCTCGGGAAGCCCGCGGAGCTGAACCGGACACGGCTCTCGCCGGGCGAGCGGGCGGAGATCGTGGTGACCATGCGTCCGGGCGAACGGACGGTGCTGCGGTCCTACCCCCTCGACGCCGGACTGGACTTCTGGAACCAGCGGTTCAGCGGTGGCGACGACTCCTTCGACGTGCTGCAGCTGCGGGCGGCGAAGACCCTGCGGCCCTCGCCCGAGGTGCCGGTACGGCTGGGACTGCCGGAGGTACCGGACGGGGAGGACGCGGTGCGCGGGCGCCACTTCGATCTCCGGCGCTCGGGGATCAACGGCCGCCCGATGGCGATGGACCGAATAGACGAGACCGTCACCCGGGGGACGACGGAGACCTGGACGGTGCGCAACGTGGACGGGATGCCGCACAACTTCCACGTGCACGACGTGCAGTTCCGGATCCTGGAGGTGAACGGCGAGCAGCCGCCTCCTGCGCTGCGCGGCGCCAAGGACACGGTGTTCGTCCCCTCGGGTACGACGGTGAGGCTCGCGATGCGCTTCGACGGTCCGGCCGATCCCGATACGCCGTACATGTACCACTGCCATCTGCTCTCCCATGAGGACGACGGGATGATGGGGCAGTTCGTGGTGGTGGAGAAGGGCCGGGGGGCGGGCAAGGTGCGTACGCCGGGCGTCCACGCGGGGCACTAACGTGCCGCGTATGACGACTGCACTGATTACGGGCGCGACGGCGGGCATCGGCGCCGCCTTCGCGCGGAAGCTGGCGGCCGAGGGCCACGACGTGGTGCTCGTGGCCCGCGATGTGAAGAGGCTGCGGGAGCAGGCGACCGAGCTGCACGACCGGCACGGCGTCGAGGCCGAGGTCCTGGCGGCGGACCTGGCGGAGGAGAAGGGGATCGCGGCGGTGGAGGCCCGGCTCTCCGATCCGCGGCAGCCGGTGGACCTGCTGGTGAACAACGCCGGCTTCGGCAACAAGGGCCGGTTCCTGGAAGTGTCCATGGCCGACGAGCTGAAGATGCTCACGGTGCACTGCGAGGCGGTGCTGCGGCTGACGTCGGCGGCGGCCGAGTCGATGCGCGCCAGGGGCCGGGGTGGGGTGGTGAACGTGGCGTCGGTGGCCGCGTTCGTACCGCGGGGCACGTACGGCGCCTCGAAGGCGTGGGTGGTGCAGTTCACCCAGGGCGCCGCACGGGATCTGGCGGGCAGCGGGGTGCGGCTGATGGCGCTGTGCCCGGGGTTCGTCCGGACGGAGTTCCACGAGCGGGCCGGGATGGGGACGGACAACATCCCCGGCTGGATGTGGCTCGACGCGGACAAGCTGGTGGCCACCGCGCTGGCGGATCTGGCGCGCGGGAAGACGCTGTCCATCCCCGATCCCCGCTACAAGGCGCTGATGGGTGTGGTGAAGCTGGCCCCTCGCGGCCTGCTCGGAGGGGTCTCCTCCAAGGCGGGCCGCAAGTACGGACCGAAGTGAGCCGGTGACCCGGTCGGTCGAGACCCTCCGGGGTGATGCCCGGCCCTTCGTAGGCCCCGATGGTGGGGGCGACGTCGCCGACACGTCGTTCCCGAACCGGTCCCTGCCGCCGTTTTCGGTGATCACGGCACCGGCGGACCGGGTGGGCGGGCCCGCGGCGAGCCGGTTGGCGGCCCGGGGCGGGGGACGCGAGCGGGAGGGCCAGGACACCTCCCAGGGCGGGGGCGGGCGCACTGCGGTGTCTCAGGGATCCTCCGGATCGAGGGAGAGACGGGCGGTGGTTCCGTTCTGCCAGGTCACGTGCACGGTGCGGCCGGTGACGCGGACGGTCGCGAGGGTGCTGACGGGCGCGGGGGCGGCTTCGGCGGTCAGGGAGGCCAGGGCGACGAAGAGGGTCTCGGTGCCGCGGGTGGTGCCGTGCAGGGCCTCGGTGCCGCTGACCGGTCCCTGGAGGGTGGCCCCGCCGTCGAGGGCGGTGGGGACGGCGGCGGGCGGATAGCCGTGGACCGGGTGGAGTTGGGCGGTCGGCCCGCCCGGAGGGGTGGCCCAGCCGGTCTGGCGGACGGGGGTGTCCTCGGGGGCGCCCAGGACGAGGTGGGCGCGGACCTCGGCGCGGCCGTGCGCAAGGGTCGCGGAGACGATCCGGATGCCGGGGAGGGGGGTGTGCAGGGAGGCGGCCCAGCCGGGACCGGTGCCTCGGGGGGCGGCCGGACCGCGCGGGGTGAGCCGGCCCTCGACGACCAGGCCGAAGTGGTTGTCCGCGGGTGCCGGAGCGGCGGTGGGGCCGGTGCGGGTGGAGTAGGCGGAGCGGGCGTAGCCGGCGTCGTCGTTTCCGGCAGCGTCGCCGGACACGTGGTTGCTGCCGTGGTTGTGGAGGCGGACGAGCCCGTCGGTCGCGGTCGACTGGATGAGCAGGCCGGCCGGGGCGACGGCACGGACGGTGTCGGTCCGTTCGGCGGGGAGCGGTTCCTCGGGGTCGGTCCACGCGGGGTGGCCGTCGGGAAGGAGGAGGCCGAGGAAGCCCTTGGACGCCCAATAGGGCGATCCGGGGCCGGAGTAGTCCTGGACGATCGGCGGATGGGGGCCGTGCCAGCCGAGGGTGAGCAGCCCGTTGTCGTCGGTGGCTCCGCGGTCGAGGAAGTAGCGCAGGGCGCCGGAGGCGAGGCGGCGGGTGGCGCCGGGGCGGAGCGGGGTGTGACCGGTCAGCGCGCCGAGCCAGGGGGCGGCGGCCGCGGCGAAGCGGTAGGTCAGGGAACGGCCGTGGGGAAGGGGGGCACCGTTGGCGTCGAAGAGGTGCACGTAGTCGTCGAGTTGGGCGCGCAGTCGGGGGCCGTAGCGGTCGAGGAGGTCCCGGTCGCCGGAGAGGTGGGCGTGCAGGACGGGGTAGAAGTGCAGGGCCCAGGCGTTGTAGTGGTCGAAGGCGCGGTTGTCGCCGTCGCTGTACCAGCCCTGGCCGAGGTACCACCGGTCGATGCGGGCGAGGGAGCGCTCGATGGTGGCGGCGGCGCGTTCGGTCTCGATCCCCGCGTCCTGGAGGAAGCCGGCGACGGTGAGGCCGAAGAGCCACCAGTTGTTGTCGACGGGCGACGGTTCGAGGGCGGGCAGCAGCCAGTCGACCGTGCGCTGCCTGGTGCGGTCGTCGAGGGTGTCCCAGAGCCAGGGGCGGGTGAGCCGTAGCCCGAGGGCGACGGAGGCGGATTCGACGATCGCCTGGCGCACGTCGGTCGTCAGGGGCCAGGCGTCGGGGCCGTCGACGGCCTCCGGGCCCGAGCGGCCCGTGTCGGCGGCCTCGGTGCCGGCGGCGAGGCCTTCGGCGTAGCGGGCCAGATGGCCGTGCGGGTCGCCGCCGCGGGCACCGGCGACGCGGAAGGCGGCGAGGAGGAAGGTTCGGGCGTACCCCTCCAGGCCGTCGGAGCGGACGCCGGACCAGCTGGGGCGGGGGCCGGGGAGGTCGATCAGGCCGCCGCGGGGCGAGGCGTAGGGGCGCACGGCCAGCAGGAGTCGGTCGGCCGTCGTCTCCCAGTGCGCACGGGTCCAGCCGGTGTACGGGCTGAGCTCACGGTTCTCGGGCGGCGTGGGCATGATGCTCCCTGAGGCGGACTGCGGCGTCGCCCGGAATCATGAACACGCTTCGATCGAACGTCAATGAGTTCGGAGCGAATGATCGAAACTCCTACCGTTCGATCATGCCGCATGAGAAGGTCTGGCCACGGGAACGGCATCCCGCCGGACCGCCACACCGCGAGGGGGATCCACACCGTGCGCGAGAGTGCTGCCGAACGACACGACCGACTCCTGGCCCTGGTGCGGGAGCGCGGCACGGCCCGCGTCTCCGAGCTGGCCGACCGGCTCGGGGTCTCCCCCGTCACCGCCCGCCGCGACGTCGAGGCACTGGCGGCCCAGGGGCTGCTCGACCGCGTCCACGGCCAGGTGTCCTGGCCCGAGCGCCAGGGAGCTGCGGCGGGCGGACGGACCGGCGAGGGCCTGGTGCTCGGCCTGCTCGCCCCCTCGGCCACGTACTACTTCGCCGAGGTCATCCGGGGTGCGCACGAGGCGGCCGCGCGGGCCGGCGCCCGGCTCGTCCTGCGGATCTCCGACTACCGGCCGGAGGACGACCGCGCCCGCACCGAGGGTCTGCTGACCGCCGGGGCGGAGGGGGTGCTCGTCGCTCCGGGCTGGCGGGGCCCCGAGGACCGGCTCGCGTACGGCGACTGGCTGGCCGAACTCCCCGTGCCCGCCGTCCTCCTGGAGCGCAGCGCCGACCCGGGCTCCTCGCTCGACAGCCTGGACCGGGTCGTCTCCGACCACGGTCACGGCGTGCTGCTCGCCCTGCGCCACCTGCTCGGACTCGGCCACGGGACCCCGTTGCTCGTGGCCCGCGGCGACAGCCCGACGGCGCTCGCGGTGCGCACCGGGTACGCCGAGGCCCTGGTCGCGCTGGACGTGGCGGCACCCGGACCGGTGATCGACTCCGTACCGGCCGACCAGGACCCGGAGGGCTTCGAGCGCGCCGTACGGACCCTGCACGAGGCGGTGACCTCGGGCCGGGCGACCGCCGCCCTGGTCCACAACGACGTGGACGCGATCCAGATCGTGCAACGCCTGGCCGAGCTGGGCGTCAGGGTGCCGCAGGACCTGGCCCTGATCGCCTACGACGACGAGGTCGCCGCACTCGCCGACACCCCCCTGACGGCCGTCGCCCCGCCCAAGCGCCAGGTGGGCCGCCACGCCACGGAACTGCTGGTGGAGCGGCTGACGGAGGCGCAGGACGAGGAGGCGCCCCGCCGCCATCTGAGCCTGCTCCCCCGGCTCCGGGTGCGGGCCTCGTGCGGGGCTCCGCGCCCTGGTCGAGCCTTCTGATCGATCTGAGCTTTTTTCGATCAATCAATCTTTCGCTCTTGACTTCGGTCACGAACGGTCCAAGGATCACGGCCACACCTTCCAAGCCGCCCGCCTTCAGGAGCCGCGCCGTGAGCCGCAGTTGGAGCAGAACCTCTCGTGTCATAGCCGGCACCGCGACCGCCCTCGCCGTTCTCACGGCCTGCGGCGGCAGCGGTGACGACTCGTCGGCCGCGGGATCCAAGGGATCCGACGGCAAGCCCGTGACCATCACCTTCTGGGGCTGGGCCAAGGGCTCCAAGGACGTCGTGGACGCGTTCAACGCCTCCCACAAGAACATCCGGGTGAAGTTCGAGGAGATCCCGTCCGGCACCGCCGGCGGCTACGCCAAGATCTCCAACGCCGTGAAGGCCGGCAACGCGCCCGACCTGGTCTCCATCGAGTACTCCTCGCTCCCGGAGTTCGTCAGCTCCGGAGCCCTGCAGGACATCGGCGGCGAGTTCACCGAGGCCGACCGCGGCAAGCTGCTGCCGCAGGCCGTGGAGCTCACCACCCTCGGCGGCAAGACCTGGGCCGTCCCGTTCGACGCCTCCCCGCAGGCGTTCTTCTACCGCAAGGACCTCTTCGACCGGTACCGGGTCGAGGTCCCCACGACCTGGGACGCGTTCAGGACCGCGGCGGAGAAGGTGAAGAAGGCCGACGCCAAGGCCCGCATCGCCACCTTCTTCCCCGACGACCCGACCACCTTCGAGGCGATGGCCTGGCAGGCCGGCGCGCAGTGGTTCAAGGCCGAGAACGACACCTGGAAGATCGACACCACGGACGCGGCCACCACCAAGGTCGCGACCTACTGGCAGGGCCTGATCGACGCGGACCTGGTCCACAAGAACGCCTCGTTCAGCCCCGAGTGGACCGGCTCGCTCAAGAACGGCACCACCATCGGCTACCTCGGCGCCTCCTGGGGCGCGGGCGTCCTCAAGGGCACCCTGCCCGAGCAGAGCGGCAAGTGGGCCGTCGCCCCGATGCCCAGCTGGGACGGCAAGCCCGCCAGCGGCATGCTCGGCGGCACCTCCTTCGCGGTGACCAAGGACAGCAGGCAGAAGGCGGCGGCCGTCGAGTTCGCCGAGTGGATGTCCACCACGGAGGCGGGCGTCAAGGCCCGGATCGCCTCCGGCACCTCCAGCGCCTTCCCGGCCACCACCGCACTGCGCCCGGTCGCCAGGCAGGTCTTCGACGCGAGCTTCTACGGGGGCCAGGACATCTACGCGCTCTTCGAGCAGTCCGGCGCCGCCATCAGCCCGAACTGGGCGTGGGGTCCGACCACCGGCACCACCAACACCGCCATCAAGGACCAGTTCGGCAAGATCACCAAGGGTGGGCCGACGATCGCCGACGCCATCCGCACCGGCCACGACGCGACCGTCGCCGAGCTGACCAAGCGCGGCCTGAAGGTCGAGGGCTGACCGGATGAAGGCCCGCACCCGTGCCGCAGCCGTTCTGCTGACACCCTTCTTCGTCCTGTTCACCGCGGTGATGGTGGTGCCGATCGGATACGCGGTCTGGCTCAGCCTGTTCACCGAGAAGCAGTCGGGACTGGGCTTCGGCGGCACCGAGACCGTCTTCACCGGCCTCGACAACTACACCGCGGCACTGGGTGACCGGGCCTTCCGCGAGGGCTTCGGCGTACTGCTCGGATACTGCCTGTTCTACATTCCGCTGCTGGTCGCCGGGGCCCTCGGCCTCGCCCTGCTGCTCGACTCGGCCCTCGCCCGCGCCCGCCGGTTCTTCCAGCTCGCGCTCTTCCTGCCGCACGCCGTCCCGGGCATCATCGCCGCGCTGATCTGGGTCTACCTCTACACGCCCCAACTCAGCCCGGTCGTCGAGGCCATGGAGGCCGGCGGCGTCGGCTTCGACTTCTTCTCCCCCGAGGGCGCACTGCCCTCCGTGGTCAACATCGCGCTGTGGGAGTGGCTCGGCTACAACATGGTGATCTTCTACGCCGCCCTCCAGGCCATCGACCGGTCGGTGCTCGAAGCGGCCACCGTCGACGGCGCGAACTCGTGGCGCGTCGCGTTCAGCATCAAGGTCCCGCTGATCCGGGCCTCGCTCGCCATGGTCGGCCTGTTCACCGTCATCGGATCCCTGCAGCTGTTCACCGAGCCGCTGATCCTCAACAAGGGCACGGGCTCCGCCGTCACCTCGACCTGGACGCCGAACATGTACGCGTACACCGCGGCCTTCGACCGCAACGACTACGGACTGGCCGCCGCCGCCTCCGTCCTGCTCGCGCTCACCGCCGCACTGCTGTCCTTCGGCGTCACCCGCCTGACGGGCCGCGCGAACCGCAAGGAGAAGCGCGCATGAGCAAGCCCCGCCCCCAGAACGCCTGGCTCTCCAGGACCGCCGTCAACGGCGCGCTCGTCCTCGCCGTCGTCTACATGCTCTTCCCGCTCGTCTGGCTGCTGACCGCGGCCACCAAGGACGCGGGCGGCCTGCTCGCCGGGAACGCCTTCTCCTTCGAGGGCTTCGACCTCGGCGGCAACCTCTCGCGCCTGGCCGACTACAACGACGGCATCTACTTCCACTGGTACCTCAACAGCCTGCTGTACGCGGGCGTCGGCGCCCTCGCCTGCTCGCTGGTCAGCGTCGCCGCCGGCTACGCCTTCGACAAGTACGACTTCCCCGGCAAGGAGAAGCTGTTCGGCGTCGTCCTGCTCGGCGTGCTCGTCCCCACGACGGCCCTCGCCCTGCCGATGTACCTGCTCGCCAGCGAGGTGGGCGTCGTCAACACCTACTGGGCCGTGCTCGTCCCCGTCCTGGTCAACCCCTTCGGGGTCTACCTGGCCCGGGTGTTCAGCTCCGGCTACATACCCGACGAGGCGCTCGAGGCCGCCCGCATCGACGGTGCCGGCGAACTGCGCACCTTCTGGTCGATCGGCCTGCGCATGGTGATGCCGGGCTTCGTGACCGTCTTCCTCTTCCAGTTCACCGCGATCTGGAACAACTTCTTCCTCCCCCTGGTGATGCTTTCGGACCAGAAGCTCTTCCCGCTGAGCCTCGGCCTGTACGCATGGAACAGCAACGCCCACGCGGAACCCGACTTCTACCCCCTCGTCGTCACCGGATCCCTGCTCGCCGTCGTCCCCCTCGTCGTCGCCTTCGTCTCCCTCCAGCGCCACTGGAAGGCGGGTCTGACCGCCGGCAGCGTCAAATGAGGAGCTCTCGTCCCACGATGCACGACACCACCGACATCCCGACGCCTGCCGGCGGCCCGGAGACGGCGGCCGGACGGCCGGCGCTGCTGCTCGCCATGGGCCCCGGCATCGCCGACCGGCTGCTGACCGACGCCCATCGCGCCCGCCTCGCGGACCTCTCCCGTACCGACCCCCGCCTCGTCGCCCACGACCTGGCCGCCCCCACCCCGGCGGTCGCGGCGGCCCTGGCCGAGGCCGAGATCCTCTTCACGGGCTGGGGCGCGCCCCTGCTGACGGCCGAGGTCCTCGACCGGGCACCGCGGCTGCGGGCGGTCGTCCACGCCGCCGGCTCGGTCAAGCACCATGTCACCGACGCCTGCTGGGACCGCGGCCTCGCCGTCACCTCGGCGGCGGCGGCCAACGCCCTTCCCGTCGCCGAGTACACGCTCGCCGCGATCCTCTTCGCCGGCAAGCGGGTCCTCCACTCGGCCCTGCGCTACGGACAGGTCCGCTCCGAGCACGCCTGGCTGGCCGAGGCCGATGCGGAGGCATGGGGCAACTACCGCCGGACGGTGGGCATCGTGGGGGCGTCCCGGATCGGCCGCCGCGTGATCGAACTGCTGCGCCCCTTCGACTTCGAGGTGCTCCTCCACGACCCGTACGTGGACGAAGCCGATGCCCGGGCCCTGGGGGTCGGCCTCGTCGGGCTCGACGAGCTCTGCGCCCGCAGCTCGATCGTCTCCGTGCACGCGCCCCAACTCCCCGCCACACACCGGATGATCGGCGCGGCACAGCTGGCCGCGATGCCCGACGGCGGGACGCTCGTGAACACCTCGCGCGGTTCCCTCGTCGACGAGGACGCGCTCCTGACCCATCTGCGGACCGGCCGGCTGCGCGCGGTCCTCGACGTCACGGACCCGGAGGTCCCCGCCGCGGACTCGCCCCTGTACGGGCTGCCGAACGTCCTGCTCACCCCGCACGTCGCCGGCTCGCTCGGCAACGAGCTGCACCGCATGGCGGACCAGGCGCTGGAGGAGGTGGCGCGGTACGGGCGGGGGGAGCCGTTCCGCGAGCCGGTACGCGCCTCGGACCTGACCCGGTCCGCGTAGGCCGGTCCCGGCCGGGCCCACCGGAGGCCCGGCCCGATCCCGGCGACCGACCTAGACTGGAGAGGTCCCACCCGGTCCGGGAGGCGCCATGACATTCGTACAGATAATCGATTGCAAGACGAGTCGGATCGACGACATGAACCGGCTCATGGACCTGTGGGTCGAGCAGACCAAGGGCAAGCGCACCGCGACCCACAGTCTCATCGGCAAGGACCGCTCCGACACCTCCCACTTCGTGGAGATCGTCGAATTCCCCTCGTACGACGTGGCGATGAGGAACTCGCAGCTCCCCGAGACCGACCGGATCTTCCGGGAGATGGTCGCCCTCTGTGACGAGATGCCGACGTTCACCGACCTCGACGTCGTCAAGGACATCCAGCTCTACAAGGCGACCGCCCGCCGGTTCTTCGAGCTGATCAGCGCCGAGGGAGAGCTCGCGCCGCTGGACGAGGTCTTCGCCGAGGGGTACCACGACCACGACCCGACCAACGTGCAGGACGTCTTCGGCATGGACGCGGTCCGGCGCGAGGTGGAGATGTGGCGGGGCGGCTTCGACTTCGACTTCGTGGTCGACGACCAGATCGCCGAGGGCGACAGGGTCTGCACCCGCTGGACCTGGAGCGCCACGCACACGGGCGATTTCATGGGCCTCGAGGCCACCGGCCGGAAGGTCTCCATGACCGGCACCGTCATCCATCGCTTCCGCGACGACGGCAAGGCCGTGGAGGGCTGGTGGCAGTACGACCTGCTGGGCCTCATGGGGCAGCTCGGAGCCGTCGAGACCTGACCGGAGGACGGGCGACCGGAGGACGGACCACCCGAGAACGGGCGAGGCCCGGCGTCCCCGCGACGGGGACGCCGGGCCTCGGCTGCGTGACGGGCGGGCCGGCCACGCGGGGCGTTCCGGGCTGCGCGGCCTCGGGCGGGTTGCGAAAGTCCCGCCTGCCTCGGCGCTACTTTCGCAACACGCCCTACGCGCCGCACGGGATCCGTGCGGCGCGTCGGCGTGCTGCCGTGGAGCGGTGGGTCAGTGCGAGTGGCCGTGACCGTGGCCGTGGCCCGCGTCCGCCGACTCCTCTTCCTTCTTCTCCACCACGAGGGTCTCGGTGGTGAGGAGGAGGGAGGCGATCGAGGCGGCGTTCTCCAGCGCGGAGCGCGTCACCTTCACCGGGTCGATGACGCCGGCCTTGACCAGGTCGCCGTACTCGCCGGTCGCGGCGTTGAAGCCCTGGCCCTTGTCGAGCTCCGCCACCTTGGAGGTGATGACGTAGCCCTCGAGGCCGGCGTTCTCGGCGATCCAGCGCAGCGGCTCGACGGCGGCGCGGCGGACGACCGCGACACCCGTGGCCTCGTCGCCGGTCTTGCCGAGGTTGCCCTCGAGGACCTTGACGGCGTGGACCAGAGCGGAGCCACCACCGGAGACGATGCCCTCCTCGACCGCGGCGCGGGTCGCGGAGATGGCGTCCTCCAGACGGTGCTTCTTCTCCTTCAGCTCCACCTCGGTGGCGGCGCCGACCTTGATCACGCACACGCCGCCGGCCAGCTTCGCGAGGCGCTCCTGGAGCTTCTCGCGGTCCCAGTCGGAGTCGGTGGACTCGATCTCGGCCTTGATCTGGTTGACGCGGCCCTGCACGTCCTCGGACTTGCCGCCACCGTCGACGATGGTGGTGTCGTCCTTGGAGATGGTCACGCGGCGGGCGGTGCCCAGCACGTCCAGACCGGCCTGGTCGAGCTTGAGGCCGACCTCCTCGGCGATGACGGTGGCACCGGTGAGGGTGGCCATGTCGCCGAGCATCGCCTTGCGGCGGTCGCCGAAGCCCGGGGCCTTGACGGCCACGGCGTTGAAGGTGCCACGGATCTTGTTGACGACCAGGGTCGACAGGGCCTCGCCCTCGACGTCCTCGGCGATGATCAGCAGCGGCTTGCTGGAGCCGGCCTGGATGACCTTCTCGAGGAGCGGCAGCAGGTCCTGGATCGAGGAGATCTTGCCCTGGTGGATCAGGATGTACGGGTCGTCGAGGACGGCCTCCATACGCTCCTGGTCGGTGACCATGTACGGGGACAGGTAGCCCTTGTCGAAGGCCATGCCCTCGGTGAAGTCGAGCTCCAGGCCGAAGGTGTTGGACTCCTCGACGGTGATGACACCGTCCTTGCCGACCTTGTCCATCGCCTCGGCGATGAGCTCGCCGACCTGCTGGTCCTGCGCGGAGAGCGCGGCCACGGCGGCGATGTCGGACTTGTCCTCGATCGGACGCGCGGTCGCGAGCAGCTCGTCGGAGACGGCCTTGACGGCGGCGTCGATGCCCTTCTTCAGGGCGGCCGGGGAGGCGCCGGCGGCGACGTTGCGCAGACCCTCGCGGACCAGGGCCTGGGCGAGCACGGTGGCGGTGGTGGTGCCGTCACCCGCGATGTCGTTGGTCTTGGTCGCCACCTCCTTCACCAGCTGGGCGCCGAGGTTCTCGTACGGGTCGTCGATCTCGACCTCGCGGGCGATCGTGACACCGTCGTTGGTGATGGTGGGGGCGCCGAACTTCTTGTCGATGACGACGTTGCGGCCCTTGGGGCCGATCGTCACCTTCACCGTGTCGGCAAGCTTGTTGACGCCGCGCTCAAGGGCGCGACGGGCGTCCTCGTCGAACTTCAGGATCTTCGCCATGGGAGCGGTTCAGCCCTCTCGGAAATCGGGTGGAACGAACCGCGCCCCGGGGCGCCTGGAAGGGGCCTCGGGGCGCAGCTCAAAGCATCTGCTTCAGGTACTTCGGGTACTTCGGTGAATTACTTCTCGACGATCGCGAGCACGTCGCGAGCCGAGAGGACGAGGTACTCCTCGCCGCTGTACTTCACCTCGGTGCCGCCGTACTTGCTGTACAGCACGATGTCGCCGGTCTTGACGTCGAGCGGCAGACGCTCGCCGTTCTCGAAGCGGCCCGGGCCCACGGCCAGGACGACGCCCTCCTGGGGCTTCTCCTTGGCGGTGTCCGGGATGACCAGGCCAGAGGCCGTGGTCTGCTCGGCGTCGAGCGGCTGGACCACGATGCGGTCCTCGAGCGGCTTGATGGCAACCTTGGAGCTGGTGGTCGTCACGATCCGACCTCCCCCTTCGGAGATCTCACGGGGTTAACTGTCTGAGGTGGCGACCAGGTGGATCCGTCGTCGCGGGTGCCGGACCTGCCCGTCGCTGTGTTGGCACTCTCCAGTGGGGAGTGCCAGACCCGAGACTATGACTGCGATTAGCACTCGGTCAAGCGGAGTGCCAATTCAGTGCCGTGTGGCGATTCTGTCCCGCTCCGGGAAACGGTCTGACGGACCCTTTGGTTCCGCATATCCGCCGGCCCTCGCGTGCCGGCCGGCCCCCTCGTGGTCCCGGGCATCCGGGTGCCGCTCCGCCGCCGCGTGCGGCCTCCCGTGCGGCCGGGCGGGCGCGTGGGGCCACGACCGCGCGGCCGTGCGGAACATCCGGGCGGCCGTCTCGGTGAGGGTCGCTTCCCCGGCGCCGTCCCGGGCGGCGACACGGGGGGCGCCGGCGCTCCCGCGGACCGGCCGTCCGGCGTGCGCCGCGTGCCGGGCCTCCCCCACCGGGCCCCGCGCCGCCGGCACCGCGGCCGCCGACGGCCCCACGCCTTCCGCGGCCCTCCGGCCCAGGCGCTCGATCGGGTCCACGGACTGCGCGCAGCCCGTCGCCGCCAGGAGCGCGCCGGCCAGCAGCAGTCCGGCCAGCGGCCGGCGCGCCCGGGTCACACGTAGTCCTCGAGCTTCGCGACCGCGTAGCCCTTGGCCGTGATCGTCTTCATCACGCGGCGGATCATGTCGGGCATGGTGCCCTTCCAGTCCGCCTTGCCCCGGAAGTGCGTGAGCACGATGTCGCCGGGGTGCAGGTCCCGGTCCCACTCACGCCACTCCATGCGGTCCGGGAACGCCTCCGAGGCCCACAGCGGCACCGCCTTGACCCCGCACGACTTGGCCGCGGTCAGCGTGTTCCGGTTGTAGTTGCCGTACGGCGGGCGGAAGAGCGGCGGCCGCTTGCCGAACCGCTTCTCGATCGTGTCCTGCATCCCGCAGATCTCCCGCTTCTGCTCGGCGTACGAGAGCCCGGGCAGATAGCGGTGGTTGAGGGTGTGGTTGTGCAGGGAGACGCCGGCCTTCTGCATCTTCGCGAAGTAGCCGTAGTCCTCCTTGACCAGGTAGTCGCTCAGGAAGGCGCTGTACGGGATGCCCAGCTCGGTCATCATCCGCAGCAGCTCCGGATCCTTCTCCGCCCCGTCGTCGATCGTCAGGAAGACGACCTTGTCCTTGGTCGGCACGGTGGTGAAGACGGGCGGCAGGCCCTCGCCGGACGTCTCGAAGCCCTTGCGGGTGGTGATCGTCGGCTTCACCCGGGGCGGCGCGGGCGCCTCCAGCGGCGGCTTGTCGAGGCCCCACTTCTTGGCGGCCAGCACCCGCGCGGCACGCTGCTTGCGGACCCTCTCCACGTACGCCTCCAGGGCGCCGGCCGCCCCCTCCGCGCGCGGCTGTCCCGCGGCGGGACTCGCGGGCCCCTTGGGTGCGCCGCCCGCGCCCCCGCCGTCCGCGGAGGGCCCGGCGCAGGCGGATCCGAGGGCGGCGACGAGCAGGACGGCACCCACCGACCGCCGCGTGCGGCGACCTCGCTTTGTAAGCATTCGTTCCTTTTGTCGTACTAGCTGCATGGCGCCGCATCCTGTCAGCGCGGAGGCCCTCCGGCGCCCACGCCGTCGGCGCGCCGCGCGTACCGTCCCCCGGCCGGCCCACTCGGCGGCAGGGCCCACAATGGGACGGGTGACCGACCTCGCCTCCTTCGCCGCCCTGCTCACGCCCGAGGGCCAGACCCTGCTCGCCGGCCTGCGCGACTACGACCCCGCGCAGGAGCTGGCGGTCGCCTCCCGGCTGCGCCGCGAGCACCCGGCCGAACTGGTCACGGCGGCCCTCGGGCAGGCGCGCCTGCGCCAGCGGGCGGTGGCGAAGTTCGGCGCCGAGGACGCCCACCGGATGTACTTCACGCCCAACGGCGTCGAGCAGTCGACCCGGGCGACGGTCGGCGCGTACCGCGCCGAGCGCTTCCGGGAGCTGGGCGTGCGCAGCGTCGCCGACCTGTGCGGCGGGATCGGCGGGGACGCGATCGCGTTCGCCCGTGCGGGCATCTCGGTGCTCGCCGTCGACCGCGACCCGCTGACCGCGGAGGCGGCCCGCGCGAACGCGGCGGCCCTCGGGCTCGACGGGCTGATCGAGGTCCGGTGCGCGGACGTGACGGAGATCGACACCGCGCCGTACGACGCGGTCTTCGTGGACCCGGCGCGGCGCGGCGGGCGCGGCCGGATCTTCGATCCGGAGGCCTACTCGCCGCCGCTCTCCTGGGCGACGGAGGCGGCCCGCAAGGCCCGGCACGCGGCGTTGAAGATCGCCCCGGGCGTCCCGCACGAGGCGGTGCCGGACGAGGCCGAGGCCGAGTGGATCTCGGACGGCGGTGACGTGAAGGAGGCCGTGCTCTGGTTCGGCACGACGCCCGGCGCCCGGCGCGCCACGCTGCTGCCCGCCGGTACGAGCCTGGTGGGCCGCGGCCTGCCCGATCCCGCGGTCCGGGCGGTCGGCCGGTACCTCTACGAGCCCGACGGCGCCGTCATCCGCGCCCATCTGGTCGCCGAGGTCGCCGAGGAGCTGGCCGGCGGCCTGGTCGACGAGACGATCGCCTACGTCACGGCGGACGAGCTGCGCGCGACCCCGTACGCCACCGCGTACGAGATCACCGACAGCCTGCCCTTCAACCTCAAGAAGGTGAAGGCCCTGCTGCGCGAACGCGAGGTCGGCACCCTGACGGTGAAGAAGCGCGGCTCGGCGGTCGAACCCGAGGAGATGCGCCGCAGGATCAAGCCCAAGGGCCCGAACTCCGCGACGCTGTTCCTCACTCGGGTCGCGGGTGCCCCGACGATGCTGATCGGGCACCCGGCCGGCCGGTGAGCCGGACCGCGAAACGGTAGTGGCCGGCGGCCTTGGCCAGTCCGATGAGGCCGTTCACCCACAGGACGAGGCCGGCACCCATCCCGTACGCGACGAGTCCGTAGCCGCCGTTCTCGCGGGTCGTGCCCGCCGGGACGGCGAACGAGATCCACAGGCCGACGGCGCACAGCAGGAAGGACCCCAGCAGCCAGCAGACGCTCCACACCGGGGCGCGCAGCCGGGCGTCGGTGGCCGCGTGGCGGTCCAGCGCGGCCCACTCGCCCAGCCGGACGCGGGCCACCCCGTCGGCCCGGACCCCGCGGACGGTCAGCCAGACGCCCGGGACGAGAGCCCCGAAGCCCAGGCACGCGGCGACCACGGCGGGCAGGAGCGTGATCGGGTCGAGCGCGTCCTGGTCGAAGGCGGTCAGCAGGACGCCGACGAGGCCCCAGCCCAGCTCCACGAGCACGAGGCCGGCCAGGAAGAGCATCAGCCGCTTCCCGCCCAGCAGTCGGCGCCCGAGCTCGTCCAGCGCGAGGGCCCGGTCGGCGAGCAGCGTCTCGCGGTCGGGCCAGTTCCGTATCTCGGGTGGCGGCGGGGGCGGGGGCAGCGGAGTACGACGGGGCATGACGGCAGCCTATGTTCCGGGCCGGCCGGTGGGCGGACCGGGCGCGTTGGGGCCGTCGCCCGTCACTCCTCCGACGGGAGCGATCGCGCCCGTGCGCGCAGGAGTTCGCGCTCCCGCTCGTTGCGGGTCAGGTCGGCCGCCCGCTCGAACTCGCTCCGCGCCTCCGCCGTCCGGCCCAGCTTGGCCAGCAGGTCGCCTCGCACGCTCGGCAGCAAGTGGTAGCGGTCCAGGGCGGGTTCGCCGGCGAGGGTGTCGGCGATCGCCAGACCGGCCGCGGGGCCCTCGGCCATCGAGACGGCGACCGCACGGTTCAACTCGACCACCGGGGACGGGGCGACGGCGGCCAGCCGGCCGTAGAGCGCGGCGATGGTGCGCCAGTCGGTCTCCTCGTAGGTCGCGGCCCGGGCGTGGCAGGCGGCGATCGCCGCCTGGAGCGCGTACGGGCCGAAGGAGCCGCCCTCCCCGGCGCGTTGCAGGGCCGCGAAACCGCGCCGGATCAGCAGCCGGTTCCAGCGGCTCCGGTTCTGGTCGGCGAGGAGCACGGGCTGCCCGTCGGGTCCGGTCCTGGCCGTCGTCCGCGATGCCTGGATCTCCAGCAGGGCCGCGAGGCCGTGCACCTCCCCCTCGTGCGGCATGAGCCCGGCGAGCACGCGTGCCAGCCGCAGCGCGTCCTCGCACAGCGCGGGACGCAGCAGGTCGTCGCCCGCCGTGGCCGCGTACCCCTCGTTGAAGATCAGGTAGATGACCTCCAGGACGGAGCCGAGCCGGGCCGCCCGGTCCTGCCCGTACGGCACCTCGAACTCCACGCCCGCCCTGGCCAGCGTCCGCTTGGCGCGCACGATCCGCTGCGCGACCGTCGGTTCCGGCACGAGGAAGGCGCGGGCGATCTCGTCCGTGCGCAGTCCGCCGACCAGCCGCAGCGTCAGCGCGGTGCGGGCCTCGGCGGACAGGACCGGATGGCAGGCGGTGAACACCAGCCGCAGCAGATCGTCGTCGATGTCGTCCGGGCCGGACGGTTCGGGGTCGTTCGTCTCCTCCGTGAGGTCGCGGCCCACCTCGGCGAGCTTGCGCGCGTACGTCTCACGGCGTCGTACGAGGTCGACGGCGCGGTGTTTGGCCGCGGCCGTCAGCCAGGCGCCCGGCCGGTCCGGGACCCCGGTCCGCGGCCACTGCTCCAGAGCGGCGACGAGCGCGTCCTGGGCGATCTCCTCGGCGATGCCGACGTCGCGGACGATCCTCGCCGCGGCGGCGATCACCCGTGCCGACTCCATCCGGAAGACCGTCTCGACGCTCTCGGCCGCGTGGTGTGCTGTCACGGCTCACCATGACAGCACACCGCCCGTGGCGCGGTCCGTCACATCTCTTCGATCTCACGCACCTCGCAGGTGACCTTCCACTCCGGCGGGTGCACCTCCAGGAAGCGCTTGGACCACTCGATCGCCTCGGCCATGTCCCGGCACTGGGTGATGGAGTAGCCGCCGACGACCTCCTTGGTCTCGGTGTACGGGCCGTCCGTGTAGCTGATCTTCCCGTCGGCCCAGGTGACACGGGTGGACTCGGAGGTGGGCTTGAGTCCGGCGGTCTCCAGCATGACCCCGGCCTTGGTGATCTCCTCGAACAGCGCGCCCATCCGCGCCTCGAAGCCGGCGTCGGCGTCCTCCAGCCGGAAGCTGCCCTCTTCGAGGCGGATCATGGTCAGGTAGCGGGGCATCGTCTTCTCCTCGGTGGTGCGGTGGCGGGTGCGTTCTCCCGCCTCTCACTCATACGTCGAACGGCCGGGGCCCGCATCGACACCACGCGAGAAGTTTTCTCAGAGGTAGTCCTCCAGGCGGGCCACGGTGAAGCCCTGCTCCTGGATGTGGCGCAGCAGGTTCGCCGTCATCCGCGTCATCGTCGTGCCCTTGAGCTCGGCGGGCCCGCGGAAGTGGGCGAGGATGACGTCGCCGGGACGCAGCTTCCGGTCCCCGCGCTGGTACTGCATGTTCGTGATCTGCATCGACTCGCGCCACAGCACGATCGCCTCGACGCCGCAGGTGCCGGCGGCGGCGCGGGTGTCCTCGTTCCAGTTGCCGTACGGCGGGCGGAAGAGGCGCGGGGTCGTCCCGTACTCCTTCGCGAGCTTCGCCTGCTGGCCGCAGATCTCCCGGCGCTGGGCCTCGCGGCCGAGGTTGCGCAGGTTCGGGTGCGTGAGGGTGTGGTTGGCGACGCCGTTGCCGAGGGCGGCGAGCGGGGCGAAGTACCGGTAGTCGTCGCGTATCGCCGCGTCGGTGAGGAACATGGTGACCGGGATCCCGAGGTCCCTGATCATCGTCGTGAACTCGGGGTCCTTCTCGGCGCCGTCGTCGACGGTGATGAAGACGATCTTCTCGTTCGTCGGTATCTCGCTGACGACCGGAACGGGGGCGCCGGGCACCCGCCGGATCGGCTTCGTGCCGGGCGGCGCGGGCGGGGCAGGCAGCGGCCGGAGGCCCCACTTGCGGTACGCGGCGGCCCTCTCCGCGGCCGAGCGCGGGGCGTCGGGGGCGGAGTCCCCGGCGGCCGGCGGCGTCGTCGTGGGGGCGGTGGAGGCCGCCCGTGGCGGGGTGTCCGCGTCCGCCGGCTGGGTGCACCCCGTCATGAGCAGGGCGGCGACGGTCAGCGCCGCCCACACCACGATCTTCTTGTCCACCCCGGCCCACCCGCCCCACACCCGAACACACGACCTACGTCATGGTGTCTGATGCCGGGACGGGCTGTCAGGTTGCCTCGGTGTCCACGGATTCGAAACGCCACCGGTGCACCGGGCGCGTGATCAGGCCCGCGTCCGGCTCGGGCAGCTCGGGCAGCTCGGCGTAGACCGAGTCGGCCTCCCACCAGGTCAGCACCAGCACCCGGTCCTGCGGCGCGCGGAAGGTCTCCCGCCGCGCCGGCTCGTACGGCAGCTGCTGCGCCCGCGCCCACTCCAGGAGTTCGGCTCCGCGGTCCTGGACCGCCCGTGCCTCCCACATGAGCGTCACCGTCGTCACGAGTACAGGTTCTCCTTGCTGATCTCGTGCACGTGGTCGTGGGAGTGCCCGTGGCCGGCGCCCGGCACGTGCGGGTCCGTCACCGGCAGCGAGGAGTCCGCGGACAGCTCCAGGTCGGAGGCCGGCCGGTTGCGCGCCACCATCTCGGCGCCCAGCGCCGCGACCATCGCGCCGTTGTCCGTGCACAGCCCCGGACGCGGCACCCGCAGCCGGATGCCGGCCCGCTCGCACCGCTCCTGCGCCAGCGCCCGCAGCCGCGAGTTGGCGGCCACGCCGCCGCCGATCATCAGGTGGTCGACGCCCTCGTCCTTGCAGGCCCGGACGGCTTTGCGGGTCAGTACGTCGACGACCGCCTCCTGGAAGGACGCCGCCACGTCGCGCACCGGCACCTCCTCGCCCGCCGCGCGCTTGGCCTCGATCCACCGGGCCACGGCGGTCTTGAGACCGGAGAACGAGAAGTCGTAGGCGGGGTCCTTCGCGCCCGACAGGCCGCGCGGGAAGGCGATCGCCTTCGGGTCGCCCTCCTTCGCGAGCCGGTCGATCACCGGTCCGCCGGGGAAGCCGAGGTCGAGCACGCGCGCGATCTTGTCGAAGGCCTCACCGGCCGCGTCGTCGATGGTGGCGCCCATCGGGCGGACGTCGGCCGTGATGTCGGGGGCGAGCAGCAGCGAGGAGTGACCGCCGGACACGAGCAGCGCCATCGTCGGCTCGGGCAGCGGACCGTGCTCCAGCTGGTCGACGCAGATGTGGGAGGCCAGGTGGTTCACGCCGTACAGCGGCTTGTTCAGCGCGTAGGCGTACGCCTTCGCCGCCGACACGCCGACGAGCAACGCGCCCGCCAGGCCGGGCCCGGCCGTGACGGCGATGCCGTCCAGGTCGCGCGCGGAGATCCCGGCCTCCTTCAGGGCGCGCTCGATCGTCGGGACCATCGCCTCCAGATGGGCCCGGGAGGCGATCTCGGGAACCACGCCGCCGAAGCGGGCATGGGTGTCGACGCTCGACGCGATGGCGTCGGCGAGCAGGGTCGTGCCCCGGACGATGCCGACACCGGTCTCGTCGCAGGAGGTCTCGATGCCGAGTACGAGCGGTTCGTCAGCAGCCATCAGTCAGTCGTCTCTGTTCCTTGAACGGTCAGTCGCATCACGAGCGCGTCCACATTGCCGGGCTGGTAGTAGCCGCGCCGGAAGCCGATCGGCTCGAAGCCGAAGCGCTCGTACAGCTTCTGGGCCCGGGTGTTGTCCACCCGTACCTCCAGCAGCACCTCCTCGCACTCGAAGGCGGTGGCGTGCTGGAGCAGGTCGGTGAGCAGGCGGGCGCCGAGGCCGCTGCCCCACTGGTCACGGGCGACGGCGATCGTCTGGACGTCGCCGAGTCCGCCGGCGGCGGCCAGTCCGGCGTAGCCGACGACCCGCCCGTCGGCCGGGTCCTCCGCGACCACGTAGTGGCGGGTGGCGCGGGGACCCCGGGCATGGGCGAGCTCGGACCAGAACATGCCCTCGGACCAGGCGTCCTCGGGGAACAGCTCGTGTTCCAGGACGAGCACGGGTGCGATGTCCCACCAGCGCATCCCGCGCAGCACGGCTGCGGCGGTCGTGGCGGTGCCCTCGGTCGCGGCGGTCACTGGGGGGTGACCACCTTGTAGTTCTTCGGCACCTGCGCGTCGGGGCGGCGCAGGTACATCGGCAGCGGGTCGAGGAAGTCCGCGCCGGCCGCGAGCCGCTCGGCGGCCAGGGCGGCCAGGGCGGCGGCGGACTGGTGCTCGGGGTCGCGGGCGTCGGGGAACGCCTCGGGGTAGAGCCGCGCGCCGGCACCGACCACGGGAAGGCCGGCGAGCCGCTCGGCGATCTCGGCGGGGCGGTCGACGGCCGCGTCGGTGGTCCGGGTGCGGAAGTCGTCGTACCGCGCCCAGTAGACCTCCTTGCGGCGGGCGTCCGTCGCGACCACGAACGGCTCCTCGATCCCGGAGGCGTAGGCGAGTCCGTCGAGGGTGCACAGCCCGTGGACGGGCACGCCGAGGGCGGAGGCGAAGGTGGCGGCGGTCACCAGTCCGACCCGCAGCCCTGTGTAGGGACCGGGTCCGACCCCGACGACGAGGCCCGTGACCTCGCCGAGCGCGCGCCCGGCCTCCTTCGTCACCCGGTCGACGGCGGGCAGCAGCAGCTCCCCGTGGCGGCGGGCGTCGACCTGCCGGGCCTCCGCGAGGACGGACTCGCCGTCGTGGAGGGCGACGGTGACGGCGGGCGTGGCGGTATCCATGGCGAGCAAGAGCACGCAAACAGCCTACGGCTCCGGACAGGTCCCGGCCGACGACGGTCGCCGCGCCGACGGCGGAGGGGCCCGGCACGGCAGGAGCGAGGTCCGTACGGCGCGGCGCGGCGGGCCTCACCGCACGGCGCCCCGTGTCACCGGGCCGCTGCTGCTACCGTCACCACCGATACGTTCGTGGGGGTACCTCCCGGGCCGACGGCCCCGGAGCGGAGAGGTGGGCACGGTGGCTAGGAGCAGCTCGGGATTCGTGGCCGGGCTCACCGCCGCGGCGGTCGCGGCGGTCGTGTTCCTCGCCTACCAGGCGTCGGCGAACGTGCCCGCCGACCTGGCGGCGAAGCCGAGGACACCGGACTCGGCCCCGTCGGCCACCGCGACCGGCGGGCCGCGGAAGCCGGCCAAGGACCCCCTCGCCGTCCCGGCGGACTCCGGCAGCGGCGCGCGCGTGGTCTACGCGCTGCGCGAGAAGCGGGTCTGGCTGGTGGACGCGAAGGGCCAGGCCACGCACACCTTCTCGGTCGCGCCGAGCACCGTGAACCCGGCGCCGGGGACGTATTCCGTCTCCTCCCGCTCCGGCGCCGTGCGCGGGTCGGACGGGGTGCAGATCGAGCACGTCGTGCGGTTCGCGACCGTCCAGGACGTCTCGGTCGGCTTCAGCGCCGCGGTCGACAACTCGCTGCCGAAGCCCGACCCGTCGCGCAAGACCGGCGGCATCCGGATGAAGCGGGCGGACGGCGACGCGATGTGGACCTTCGCCTCGATCGGCGCCAAGGTCGTCGTCGTCCCCTGAGGCACCGGCCCCCGGGCACCCGCACGCGGCGGACCCGGCCGGTGTGCCGTCGAGCGCCCTTGCATGGCACGGTCCCGGCTGCCGCACCTCCGGGATCAGGCGGCTTCCGGCCGTTCCCGCTCGTGGTCGCTCTCGCGCGCGTCCTGCTCGGGTTCGGTGGGGCGCGGCGGGGTCGAGACCGCGCTCGCCGCGGCACAGGACGCGAGCAGCTCGCTCATCGAGATGCGGTCCTCCGCGCGCTCTGGCGTCGCCATGCATGCCTCCCGTAGGTTAGGTACACCTAACCAAGCTCGTGAGTCCATGTGACCACGGCTCGTGGGACCGACGCAACATCTTCCCGACACCTTGTCGGAACATACGTACGTTCAGCTGTATGTCATTCCATCCGCAGGTCCTGATCGGCCCACCGGGCCCCGATCCCGCGCAGCACGACCGTGCGCCGGTCGTCGTCGGTGTCGCCGGCGACCCGGTGGATCAGCACGTGCAGCCGGTCGTCGGTGAGCTCCTCGACCTTGCCGTCGCCCCACTCCACGACCACCACGGACTCGGGCAGCGAGACGTCGAGGTCGAGATCCTCCATCTCGTCGAGGCCGCCGCCGAGGCGGTACGCGTCGACGTGCACGAGGGCGGGGCCGCCGACCAGCGACGGATGCACGCGGGCGATGACGAAGGTCGGGGAGGTGACGGCGCCGCGCACGCCGAGGCCCTCGCCCAGACCGCGGGTCAGGGTCGTCTTCCCGGCGCCGAGTTCACCGGTCAGCATGACGAGGTCGCCGGGGCGCAGGAGTTTCGCGAGGCGGCGGCCGATCTCCTGCATCCGCTCGGGCGAGTCGACGGAGAGGGTGGCCCCGGAGGACGGATTGAGCGCTGCTTCCATAGCGGCCAACCTATCCGTTGCCCGGGCCCGCCTTCGTCGCCCGCGCGCGCGGGGCCTTCGCCCTCGGCGCCGTCCTGCCGCCCGCGGCCGCCCCGTCCGCGGACCTCGCGGGTCCCGGTACCGCGCCGACCCGGGCCAGCAGGTCCGCCAGCCGGTCGGTGACCGCCTCGGGGTGCTCCAGCATCACGAGATGGCCGGCGTCGGGCACGATGACCAGCTCGCTCTCCGGCAGCAGGTCGGCGATCGTCTCGGTGTGCGAGCTGGGGGTCACGAGGTCCCGGTCGCCGGCCAGCGCGAGCACCGGCACCTCGCCGAAGACCTGGAGGGCCGCCGCCTTGTCGTGCTCCACGAAGGCCGGATAGAACTCGGCGACCACGTCGATCGGCGTGGACTCGATCATCCGCTCGGCGAAGCGGGCGACCGCCGGATCCACGTCCCGCGACGAGAACGAGTACTTCTTGATCAGGCCGGCGAAGAGGTCGGCGGTGGCCCGGCGGCCCCGCTCGACGAGCTCCGCCTGTGAACCGAGCGCCTTCAGCACGCCCGGCAGGATCCGCCGGACCGCGTTGACGCCCGCCACCGGGAGCCCGTAGTTCACCTCGCCCAGCCGCCCGGTGGAGGTGCCCACGAAGGCGACCCCGACGACCCGCTCACGGATCAGCTCGGGGTACTGCTCGGCCAGCGCCATGATCGTCATGCCGCCCATCGAGTGCCCCACCAGGACGAGCGGCCCCTCGGGGGCGGCGGCGTCGAGGACGGCCTTCAGGTCGCGGCCGAGCTGGTCGATCGAGACGGGTACGCCGTCGGGTCCGGACTGGGCGACCCCGCGGGCCGAACGGCCGTGACTGCGCTGGTCCCAGTGGACCGTGCGGACCAGGCCGCGCAGCGCCGCCCGCTGGAAGTGCCAGGAGTCCTGGCTCAGGCAGTAGCCGTGGCTGAAGACGACGGTGACGGGCGCGGGCGCCTTGCGGCCGAAGAGCCGGCGGCGGCGCGGGGCCGGGGCGTCGGACTCGACCTCGTCGATCTCGTAGTGGAGCGCGGTGGAGTCGTCGGCGAGCGCCTTGCCGGAGACGCCCCGCAGGGACCCGTAGGGGGCGGAGGCGTCCAGGGCGAGGCGGGCCTTCTGCCGCATGCCCCGGCCCACCGTGAGCCGCTCGACGGCGACGCCGGCCGCCGCACCGGCGGCCAGGACGCCTATCGCGGCGCCGGCGAACCCGGCACGTCGCCAGTTGTCGGGCATGGACTCGCTCACTTTCCGCTCCCTGTTCCTCGTTCCGGTCGCTGTTCGCTCACGCGTCGCTCGGGTCGTTCGGGTGCTGCGCGGGCTCCGGGACGGCCCGGGCCGTGGCCGGGAGGACCGCCCGGCTCGCGCCGGGCGGTCGACGCTACTCCCCGGGCACGGCCGCGGGGTCGTCCCGCTCGTTCAGGTAGACGCGCGGGACGCGCGCGCCGATGCGGGTCACGATCTCGTACGCGATGGTGTCGGCGGCGACGGCCCAGTCCTCGGCCGTCGGCTCGCCGCGGTCGCCCGGGCCGAACAGGACCGCCTCCGCGCCCGGCAGCACCGCGTCCCCGTCGAGGTCGACCACGAACTGGTCCATGGCGACCCGCCCGGCGACCGTACGGACCCGGTCCCCGACGAGGACGGGGCCGCGCCCGGAGGCGTGCCGCGGGATGCCGTCCGCGTAGCCCAGCGGCACGAGACCGAGCCGGGTCTCGCGCGCGGTGACGTAGTGGTGCCCGTAGCTGACGCCGTGGCCGGCGGGGACCTGCTTCACGAGCGCGATGCCGGCCTTGAGGGACATCACGGGGCGCAGCCCGAAGTCGGCGGACGAGCCGATCTCGGGGCTGGGCGACACGCCGTACATCGCGATGCCCGGTCGGACGAGGTCGAAGTGGGTCTCGGGGAGGGTCAGCGTGGCGGGCGAGTTGGCGAGGTGCCGGACCTCGGGCTCCGCGCCGGCCTTCTCGGCGTGCTCCAGCAGCATGCGGAAGAGGTCGAGCTGCGCGCCGATGGACGGGTGCCCCGGCTCGTCGGCGCAGGCGAAGTGCGACCAGAGGCCGGTGACCTTCACCAGCCCGTCGCTCTCCGCCTTCAGCGCCCGGTCGACGAGCTGCGGCCAGTCGGCGGGCTGGCAGCCGTTGCGGCCGAGGCCGGTGTCGGCCTTGAGCTGGATACGGGCGGTGCGGCCCGTGACGCGCGCCGCCTCGACGACCTCCTCCAGCGCCCACATGTCGCTGACGGACATGTCGAGGTCCGCCTCGATGCCCTCGGCCCAGGGGTCGCCGGGCGTCCAGAGCCAGCACATGATCCGCGGTCCGGTGATCCCGGCGGCGCGCAGGGCGAGCGCCTCGTGCGGGGTGGCCGTACCGAGCCAGGTGGCCCCGGCGTCCAGGGCGGCGCGGGCGCAGCGGAGCGCGCCGTGTCCGTACGCGTCCGCCTTGACCACGGCCATCACCTGGGTGTGGGGCGAGACGCGGGCACGCAGCGTGCGCACGTTCGCACGCAGCGCACCGAGGTCGATCTCGGCGCGGGCTCGGCGGGGCGGCGGTGTCTCAGTCATCGCGCCCAGTGTCTCAGGTACGGGCCACCGGGCCCGTCGGCACCGGCTGTCGCCCCGGTCACCCCACCGCTCTCGATCCCGGGTTTCCGGGGCGCCGGGACGCCGGATCCCGCCGAAGGCACGGCCACGCGTGGGCGTGGCGGGGCGCGGGTGCGCCGCCCCGACGGCTCACGGGCGCCCCCGGTCTACGACGTGACGTCGCGCCAGGCGTCCGGCACGGCGTGGGCCACGTCCGCCGCGGCGATCGGGGTGCCCTGGGCGGCGCGGCGGCCCGCCAGGCCGTGCAGGTAGGCCGCGGCCGATCCCGCGTCCGGCGCCGAGAGGCCCGCGGCCAGCAGCGAGCCGGCCAGGCCCGACAGGACGTCGCCGCTGCCCGCCGTGGCCAGCCACGACGTGCCCGTCGGATTGACCCGGACCGGACTCGTCCCGTCCGCCGGGGCCACCAGCGTCGTCGAGCCCTTCAGGAGGACGGTCGCGCCGAAGCGTTCCGCCAGTTCCCGTACCGCCGCGAGCCGGCCCGACTCGACCGACTCCCGCGAGACGCCCAGCAGCGCCGCGGCCTCGCCCGCGTGCGGGGTGAGCAGGGTGGGAGCCGTACGCGCCCGCACCGCCTGCGCCGGCAGGTCGCGAAGCCCGTCCGCGTCGACCAGCACCGGCACGTCGGAGGCGAGGACGTCCTCGACGCCGGGCCCGTCGCCGAGCCCCGGTCCCACCACCCACGCCTGGACCCGTCCCGCCTTCGACGGGGGGCCGGCGTGCACGAGCGTCTCGGGGAAGCGGGCGATCACGGCCTCCGCCGCCGGACCGACGTACCGCACGGCGCCCGCCCCGCCGCGCAGCGCGCCCGCCACCGCCAGTACGGCCGCGCCCGGGTAGCGCGCGGACCCGGCGACGACGCCGACCACGCCCCGGCGGTACTTGTCGCTCTCCGCGCCCGGCACCGGAAGCATCCGGGCCACGTCCTCGTGCTGCAGGGCCTGGAGCTCCGGCACCGACGGCAGGACGTCGCCGAGCCCGATGTCCACCAGCCGCACCGCCCCCGCGTACGCGCGCGCCGGATCGATCAGCAGGCCCGGCTTGTACGTCCCGAACGTCACCGTCGCGTCGGCCCGCAGCGCCTCCCCCGCGACCTCTCCCGTGTCCGCGTCCACGCCGCTGGGCAGGTCGACGGCCACCACCACGGCGTCGGAACCGCGCGCCGCGCGCGCCACCGGCACGGCGTCGGGCCGCAGCCCTCCACGGCCCCCGATCCCGGTGATCCCGTCCAGGACGAGATCGGCCGTGGCCAGCGGTTCGAAGGGGTCGTCCGCCACCCGCCCGCCGGCCGCCCGCAGCGCCGCGAGTCCGCCCTCGTGGGCGCGCGCGCCCAGGAGGACGGCCGTCACGCCCGCACCGCGCCGGGCCAGCCGCGCCCCCGCGTACAGGGCGTCGCCGCCGTTGTCCCCGCCGCCGACGAGCAGGACGACCCTGGCCCCGTACACCCGGCCGCGGCCGAGGAGCGAGAAGCAGGCGGCGGCCAGGCCCGCCGCGGCCCGCTGCATCAGCGCGCCCTCCGGCAGCCGCGCCATCAACTCGGCCTCGGCGGCCCGTACGGTCTCCACGCGGTAAGCGGTACGCATGGACAGGAGTCTGCCCCAGACCGGCCACGGCCGCCGGGCCGACGCGGGACGGCGCCCGGCCGCGCCGCTCACCCCTCCGCGATCACCACCGCCGAGGCCACGCCCGCGTCGTGGCTGAGCGAGACGTGCCAGTTCTTCACACCGAGTTCCGCCGCCCGGGCCGCGACCGTCCCACGGACCCGGAGCCGTGGCTGCCCGGTGCCCTCGACGTACACCTCGGCGTCCGTCCAGTGCAGGCCGGCCGGCGCGCCGAGCGCCTTCGCCAGCGCCTCCTTGGCGGCGAAGCGGGCCGCGAGCGAGGCGGGCCCGCGGCGCTCCCCGCTCGGCAGGAGCATCTCCGCCTCCACGAAGAGGCGTTGCAACAGCCCGGGAGTGCGCTCCAGCGACGCGGCGAAGCGGTCGATCTCCGCCACGTCGATCCCCACCCCGATGATCATTCGTCCACCCCACGGTCCTCGGCCGGTCTTCCGTCCGCGACGGCCGGGCGACGGCCCACGGCCCTCACCGCCCGGTCCTCACTCCACCGTCACGGACTTCGCGAGGTTACGCGGTTGGTCCACCTCGTTGCCGCGCGCGGTCGCCAGCTCGCAGGCGAAGACCTGCAGGGGCACGGTCGACACCAGCGGCTGGAGCAGCGTCGGCGTCGCGGGGATCCGGATGAGGTGGTCCGCGTACGGGACGACCGCCTCGTCGCCCTCCTCCGCGATCACGATCGTGCGGGCCCCGCGGGCCCGGATCTCCTGGATGTTGGAGACGATCTTGTCGTGGAGGACGGACCGCCCCTTCGGCGACGGGACGACCACGACGACCGGCAGGTCCTCCTCGATGAGCGCGATCGGCCCGTGCTTGAGCTCGCCGGCCGCGAAGCCCTCCGCGTGCATGTACGCGAGCTCCTTGAGCTTCAGCGCGCCCTCCAGGGCCACCGGGTAGCCGACGTGCCGGCCGAGGAAGAGCACGGTGTTCTTGTGGGCGAGCGAGCGGGCCAGCTCGCGCACCGGCTCCATGGTCTCCAGGACCCGTTCGACCTCGTCGGCGATCCGCGAGAGCTCCCGGATCAGCGCGTGGATCTCGTCGCCCCACTTCGTCCCGCGCACCTGGCCGAGGTAGAGCGCGACGAGGTAGCAGGCCACGAGCTGGGTCAGGAACGCCTTGGTGGAGGCGACGGCGACCTCGGGGCCGGCGTGCGTGTAGAGCACGGCGTCCGACTCCCGCGGGATGGTCGAACCGTTCGTGTTGCAGATGGCGAGCACCTTCGCGCCCTGTTCGCGTGCGTGGCGCAGCGCCATCAGGGTGTCCATCGTCTCGCCGGACTGGGAGATCGCGATGACGAGGGTGCGCTGGCCGAGGATCGGGTCGCGGTAGCGGAACTCGCTGGCCAGCTCCACCTCGCACGGGATCCTCGTCCAGTGCTCGATGGCGTACTTGGCGATCATGCCGGCGTGGAAGGCCGTGCCGCAGGCGATGATCACGACCTTGTCGGCCTCCCGCAGCACCGCGTCCGGGATCCGCAGCTCGTCGAGGCGCAGATGCCCCTCGACGTCGATGCGGCCGAGGAGGGTGTCGGCGACGGCCTTCGGCTGCTCGGCGATCTCCTTGAGCATGAAGTAGTCGTAGCCGCCCTTCTCGGCGGCCGAGGCGTCCCAGTCGACGTGGTACGCCCGGACCTCCGCGGGGGCCCCCTCGAAGTCGGTGACGACGACGCCGTCGCGGGCGAGCCGTACGACCTGGTCCTGGCCGAGCTCGATCGCCGACCGGGTGTGGGCGATGAACGCGGCCACGTCGGAGGCGAGGAAGAACTCGTCCTCGCCGACGCCGACGACGAGGGGCGAGTTCCGGCGGGCGCCGACGACCACGTCGGGCTCGTCGGCGTGCACCGCCACCAGCGTGAACGCGCCGTCGAGGCGCCGGCACACCAGCCGCATCGACTCGGCCAGGTCGCCGCAGGAGGAGAACTCCTCGGCGAGGAGGTGGGCCACGACCTCGGTGTCCGTGTCGGACGCCAGGTCGTGGCCGCGCTCCGTCAGCTCGGCGCGCAGGGCGGCGAAGTTCTCGATGATGCCGTTGTGGACGACGGCGACACGCCCGGCGTTGTCGAGATGCGGGTGCGCGTTGGCGTCCGTCGGCCCGCCGTGGGTGGCCCAGCGGGTGTGTCCGATGCCGGTGGAGCCGCTCGGCAGCGGCCGGTCCACCAGTTCCTTCTCCAGGTTGACGAGCTTGCCCGCCTTCTTGGCGGCGGCGAGCCCCCCGTCCGAGAGCACCGCGACACCGGCCGAGTCGTAGCCCCGGTACTCGAGCCGCTTCAGGCCCGCGATCACCACATCAAGCGCCGACTGCCCGCCGACGTATCCCACGATTCCGCACATGGCGGCAGCCTAGGGGGTGTCCTGCCCATCGGGCCGGATCAGTGAGCGGTGTCCTGGGGCTTCGGATCCAAGGCGGAGGAGAGAGGCATGGCGGAGCCACGGCGACCGACGACAACGCCGGAGACGGAGTCGCAGCACACCGCGAGCCCGGCAGGACCGGCAGGACGCCCCCTGAGGGGTGTCCTGCCCATCGGGCCGGACTCAGCCCAGCTTCGCCGCCTGCGCGTCGACCACGACCTTCGGCAGGGCCTTGACGGTGCCGGAGAAGCTGATGGTGGAGAAGGACGCGAGCGTGTTGCCCTTGCGGAAGACGACCAGCTTGCTGACGAAGGGCTCCCCCTCCAGGTCGCTGGTGACGGTCCAGGCCAGGGCCTCCTCGCCGGCGGTCACGGACTCGGGGGCGATCTTGGAGACCTTGGTCTTCGTGCCGCTCGACGTGACCTGGAAGCCGCCCGCGCACGCGGTGCCGGCCTCCTTCAGCGCGGCGAAGGTCTTCACGGCGCCCTCACCGCCGTACGAACCGAGCGTCACGGAGGTCACCGGCGCGCCCAGCGCGCCCATGATGTCGTCCGGCGAGGCGGAGGTGTCCTTGCGGACCTCGATCGCCTTGCGCTGCGCGGAGGAGCCGGGGTCGCCGGCCGCGGCCGAGGACATGATCTCGGCGAGCGGC
Organism: Streptomyces sp. JL2001; assembly: GCF_050917515.1. Classification (NCBI taxonomy): domain Bacteria; kingdom Bacillati; phylum Actinomycetota; class Actinomycetes; order Kitasatosporales; family Streptomycetaceae; genus Streptomyces; species Streptomyces sp. JL2001. Next base: position 3,238,587 of record NZ_CP169421.1, read on the forward strand.
TCGCACGCGGGCTTGTCGGCGCCGACGTCGCCGGCGGTGACGACGTCCGCGGCCTTCGCCTTCTGCACCTGGTAGCCCTTGAGGTCCGCCTGCTCGACGACGAGCTTCTCCAGCTGCGCGGCGGGCAGCGCCTTCACGTCGGGGGCCGCGGACGCGGAGGCGGAGGCGGGGTCCTCGCCCTTCGGCTTGGCGTCGCCGTCCGAGCTGCAGGCCGTGAGGGCCAGGGCGAGCGAGGCGGCCGCGGCGGTGGCGGCGACGGTACGGCGGAGGACGGTGGCTCTCATGGGTCAACTCTCTTCTGGGGCCCGCGAATCTGTGTGAACCCTATGCAGCGGGCGGAGCCGCCGGTGACGGGGTGCCGCTTCGGCACCCGATCGCGACCGGCCGGTGCCGCGGACCGGACCGCGGACGGGCGGCGGACGGCCCGCCGGGCACCGCCGCACCGCCCGTCGCGCCCCCGTATGTCCGCGAATCGTCCCGCTCACCCCCGAGGGGCCGTGGGGTACGTCACATGTCGCGGCGCGGCGGCTCCGCCGGGAGGCCGCCGGGCAGCCGCCTGACCAGGCAGGCAGGCTCGTACGGCGGACGGAGGGGCGATCGGGCCGGCGGTCCGACGGCGGTCCGACGGCGGAATACCCGGAGCGATGCCGGGCAGGCGGGCCATTTCCGGAGGGATGGCCGTCGGCCGTCCGAGCGGGAAGTCACGAACGCCGCCGCACATCCTGCCGCGCCGAGGGCATGAGGGGTCAGGGACATTTCCACCACCACGTCCACCACGTACGGGAGCCTGCCCGCATCGGGCGCAGCCGCGACGACCACCACCACGCGGGCCTCGGCCCGCACCGAAGCCGAGCCGAGACCCGTACCGACGCTCGGCGGCACCCGGGTGGACTCGCTGACGGGACTGCGCTGGTTCGCGGCGCTCGGGGTGTTCCTCTTCCACACCAAGCGGTACGTCAGCGAGTCCGCGGCGCTCACCCAGCTCTCCTGGATCGGATACGAGGGCGTCCCCTTCTTCTTCGTCCTGTCCGGCTTCGTCATGGCGTGGGTCGCGCGCCCCGACGACACCACGACGGGGTACTACTGGCGCCGGTTCGCCCGGATCTGGCCGCTGCTCGCGGTGACCACCGCGGGGGTCGCGGCACTGCGCGTCTGGTGGTGGCACCAGCCGGTGTCGGCGGCGGACGTCCTGTGGACGCTGACCTTCGCCCAGTCGTGGAGCAGCGAGCACTTCTTCACGCTGAACGTGGTGACCTGGACGCTGTCCGTGGAGGCCTTCTTCTATCTGGCCTTCCCGCTGCTCCACAGGCTGCTCTCGCGCTGCCCCTCCCGGCTGCTTGCGGTCCTGGCCGGGCTGTCCGTGGCCGCGACCGCCGCCACCCGGATCCTGGGCCCCCGGTACGGCTTCGCGCCCGACGTGGAGCGTCTCGTCGTGGCCTCGCCGCTCTCGCTGACGCCGATGTTCGTTCTCGGCGTGTGCACGGCGATGCTCGTACGGCGCGGATGGCGTCCGCCCTTCGGGTCGGGCGTCGCGCTGGTACTCACCGCGGGCACGGTGCTGCTGTGCTGGCTCTGGTTCCGCCATCCGGACGCCGTTCCGTACGTCGAGGTGCGGACGGGCACGTTCGACGCGGTCCTCATGCCGGCGTTCGCCCTGCTGATCGCGACGGCCGCGCTGCGCGACGTGCGCGGAGAACGGTCGCTGCTGCGCTCCCGGCCGCTGGTGAGGCTCGGCGAGTGGTCCTTCGCCTTCTACATCTGCCACGTGATCGTGCTGAAGGTGTTCGAGCACCTGGGCACGGCGCCGGGGCCCGGGCTGGGCAGGGACCTCGTCCAGATCGCCGTGGTCGCCGTCGGGACGGTGGCGGTCGCCGGCTGTCTGCACGAATGGGTCGAGAAGCCCGCCGAGCGACGGCTCAGGCCGCTCCTGGGCGCCCGCAGGGCCGCCGTGTGAGCGCGCCGGAGGCGGCCCGGCTCCCGTCGGCCGCGAAGCCGGCCGCGACGGACGGCAGGGCCGGCGCAAGGGCTCTCCCACGTGACCGAGCCCACCACCCACAAGAGGCCCGCAGCCCCGACAATGGCGGTGTGATCACTTCGCCGCCACGAAGCCCGAACCCCAAGGGGAACGGCAACGGCCATCGCCGGGTCGAGGCCACGCCGTACGTCGACCTCACCCGGGCCGAGTGGAGCGCCCTGCGGGACAAGACGCCCCTGCCGCTGTCCGCCGACGAGGTCGAGCGGCTGCGCGGCCTCGGCGACGTCATCGACCTCGACGAGGTCCGGGACATCTACCTGCCGCTCTCGCGCCTGCTGAACCTGTACGTCCAGGCCACCAGCGGGCTGCGCGGCGCGCTCAACACCTTCCTCGGCGAGCGGGCCGAGCAGCGCGGCACCCCCTTCGTGATAGGCGTCGCCGGCTCGGTGGCCGTCGGCAAGTCGACCGTGGCCCGTCTGCTCCAGGCGCTGCTGGCCCGCTGGCCCGAGCACCCGCGGGTGGAGCTGGTCACCACCGACGGGTTCCTGTACCCCATGGAGGAGCTCAAGGCCCGCGGGCTGATGTCGCGGAAGGGCTTCCCCGAGTCGTACGACCGGCGGGCGCTGACCCGGTTCGTCGCCGACATCAAGGCGGGCAAGGACGAGGTCACCGCGCCCGTCTACTCCCACCTCATCTACGACATCGTGCCCGGCGAGCGGCTCGTGGTGCGCCGCCCCGACATCCTGATCGTGGAGGGGCTCAACGTCCTCCAGCCGGCCCTGCCCGGCAAGGACGGCCGCACCCGCGTCGGTCTCGCCGACTACTTCGACTTCTCGGTGTACGTGGACGCGCGCCCCGAGGACATCGAGAGCTGGTACCTCAACCGCTTCCGCCGGCTGCGCGAGACCGCCTTCCAGAACCCCTTCTCGTACTTCCAGAAGTACACCCAGGTCTCCGAGGAGGAGGCCCTGGACTACGCCCGCACGATGTGGCGGACCATCAACAAGGTGAACCTGCTGGAGAACGTGGCGCCCACGCGGGGACGGGCCACCCTCGTCGTCCGCAAGGGGCCGGACCACAAGGTGCAGCGCCTGTCCCTGCGCAAACTCTGAGACCACGGTTAGGGTGCGCCCATGCTGCATCTGCGGATGATCACGCCTGCCGAGCGCACCGAGGCGGTGCTCGCCCTGATCGGCCGGACCGTCGGCACCACGCACCTGGTGGTCCTTCCCGGGGCCGCCCGCGACCCCGCCGGGGATCTCGTGACCTGCGACGTGGCCCGCGAGGCCGGAGACGAACTCCTGCACGGGCTGCGGAAGCTGGGCATCGACCAGGACGGCTCGATCGCGGTCGAGGACATCGACCTCTCCCTGTCCCGGCGTGCCGACGCGGCGGAGGAGGAGGCCCCGGGCGAGGCCGCGGACGCGGTGATCTGGGAGCAGCTGTCCGAGGTGACCCAGGAGGACTCCACCCTCACCATCACCTACGCCGCGTTCATGATCGTGGCGACCATGATCGCGGCTTGCGGTGTGGTGCTGGACAACGCGGTCCTGATCGTGGGCGCGATGGCCGTCGGACCGGAGTTCGGTCCGCTCGCCGGCATCTGCACGGGCCTGGTGCGGCGGTCGGCGCGGCAGGCCCGCCGCTCGCTGGTCGCGCTGCTCGTCGGCTTCGCCGCGGCGATCGTGGCCACCACGGCGTTCAGTCTGGGGATGAACGCCCTGGGGCTGTTCGAGGTGTCCATGCTCGACAGTCCGCGGCCCAACACCAGCTTCATCTGGCAGCCCGACCCGTTCTCCTTCGTCGTGGCGCTGCTCGCGGGGGTGGCCGGCGTCCTGTCGCTCACCTCCGCCAAGTCGGGGGCGCTGGTGGGCGTGGCGATCTCCGTGACCACCGTCCCGGCCGCCGCGAACGCCGCCGTGGCGCTGAGCTACGGCGATCTGGGTCAGATGTGGGGCTCCACCGAGCAGTTGCTGCTGAACCTGGGCGGCATCGTGCTCGCCGGGGTCCTCACCCTGCTCGGCTGGAAGCTGGTGTGGCGCACCCAGGCGGGGCGGATGATCCGCCGCCCGCCGGGTACGCCACGTCGCTGACCGGCCGAAGCCCGGGGGCTCAGCCCAGCGCGGACTTCACCACGTCGGCGAGGCGTCCGGCCACCGCGCGCGCCTGCTCGATGTCGGCGGCCTCCACCATCACGCGGACCAGCGGCTCGGTGCCCGAGGGGCGCAGCAGGACCCGTCCGGTGGCGCCGAGTTCCCGCTCGGCGTCGGAGACGGCGGCGGCCAGGTCGCCCGAGGTGGCGACGCGCGACTTGTCCACGTCCGGCACGTTGACGAGCACCTGCGGCAGCCGGTCCATGACGGCGGCGAGCTCGGCGAGCGACCGGCCGGTGGCGACGACGCGGGCCGCGAGCATGAGGCCCGTCAGCGTGCCGTCGCCGGTGGTCGCGTGGTCGAGCACGATCACGTGGCCGGACTGCTCGCCGCCCAGCGCGTAGCCGTGCTCCTTCATGGCCTCCAGGACGTACCGGTCGCCCACGGCCGTCTGCACGAGTTCGAGACCCTCGCGCTCCATCGCCAGCTTGAAGCCGAGGTTGGACATCACGGTGCCGACAACGGTGTCACCGCGCAGCGTCCCGGCCTCGCGCATGGCGAGCGCGAGTACGGCGAGGATCTGGTCGCCGTCGACCTCGTTCCCGTCGGCGTCGACCGCGAGGCAGCGGTCGGCGTCGCCGTCGTGCGCGATGCCGAGGTGGGCGCCGTGCTCGACGACGGCCGCCTTCAGCAGGCCGAGGTGGGTGGAGCCGCAGCCGTCGTTGATGTTGAGGCCGTCCGGGCTCGCGCCGATGGTGACGATCTCGGCGCCGGCCCGCGAGAACGCCTCGGGGGAGACCCGGGCGGCGGCGCCGTGCGCCTCGTCGAGCACGACCTTCAGGCCGTCGAGGCGGTTCGGCAGGACGGCGATCAGGTGGGCGACGTACTTGTCGAAGCCCTCGTCGTAGTCGCGGACCCGGCCGACGCCCGCGCCGGTGGGCCGCTCCCAGGGCGCGCCGGTGCGGTGCTCGTCGTAGACGGCCTCGATACGGTCCTCCAGCTCGTCGGCGAGCTTGTGACCGCCCCGGGCGAAGAACTTGATGCCGTTGTCGGGCATGGCGTTGTGGCTCGCGGAGAGCATGACGCCGAGGTCGGCGCCGAGGGCGCCGGTGAGATAGGCCACGGCCGGCGTCGGCAGGACACCGACCCGCAGGACGTCCACCCCGGCGCTGGCCAGGCCGGCCACGACGGCGGCCTCCAGGAACTCTCCCGACGCGCGCGGGTCACGACCGACCACCGCGGTCGGCCGGTGGCCTTCAAAGGTCCCCGCCTCGGCGAGCACATGCGCCGCGGCGACCGACAGGCCGAGCGCGAGCTCCGCTGTCAGATCCGCGTTGGCAACACCACGCACGCCGTCCGTGCCGAAGAGTCGTCCCACAGCTGTCCTCCGAAACTGCTTCGAAAATGCGATCCCCTGAGCGGCTCATGCCCGATTCTCGACGCAAGTCGCTCAGAACGTGCCCAAGGTTATGAAAAGACGTACGCCCCGGCAGCACGGGCAGTGCCGCCGGGGCGTACGTACAAGCAGGCGAGCAGGCGATTTAGCGCTTGCTGTACTGCGGGGCCTTACGGGCCTTCTTGAGACCGGCCTTCTTGCGCTCGACCGCACGGTCGTCGCGGGAGAGGAAGCCGGCCTTCTTCAGCGCCGGGCGGTTGTTCTCGACGTCCGCCTCGTTCAGCGCACGGGCCACGCCGAGACGCAGGGCGCCGGCCTGACCCGAGACGCCGCCACCCGAGATGCGGGCGATGACGTCGTAGCGGTTGTCGAGCTCGAGCACCTTGAAGGGCTCGTTGACTTCCTGCTGGTGCACCTTGTTCGGGAAGTAGTCCTCGAGGGTGCGACCGTTGATCTTCCACTTGCCGGTGCCCGGGACGATCCGGACGCGGGCGATGGCGTTCTTGCGACGGCCCAGGCCGGCGGCCGGCTGCGGGTCACCGAAGCGGGAAGCCAGGGACTCGGTGGTGTACTCGCCCTCGACGGGAACCTCGGACTCGAAGGTGGTGACCTCGGCGTAGGTCTCCTCGCCCTCGGTGCCCTCGACGGGGTTCTCAACAGTGGTCTCGGCCACGATTCTCCTCAGATTTCTTTCGTTCTTAGGGGGTGTGGCCGGAACTACTGCGCGACCTGGGTGATCTCGAACGGGACCGGCTGCTGAGCAGCGTGCGGGTGGTTCTCGCCCGCGTAGACCTTCAGCTTCGAGAGCATCTGACGGCCCAGGGAGTTCTTGGGGATCATGCCCTTGATGGCCTTCTCGACGGCCTTCTCGGGGTTCTTGGCCAGAAGCTCGTCGTAACGGACGGAGCGCAGACCACCCGGGAACCCGGAGTGGCGGTACGCCAGCTTCTGGGTCTTCTTGTTGCCGGACAGGTGCACCTTGTCAGCGTTGATGATGATGACAAAGTCGCCCATGTCCATGTGGGGGGCGTAGATCGGCTTGTGCTTGCCCCGCAGGAGGTTCGCTGCCGTGGTCGCCAGACGGCCCAGGACGATGTCCTGCGCGTCGATGATGTGCCACTGGCGAGTGACATCGCCGGGCTTGGGGCTGTACGTACGCACTTCGTAGCCTTCGCTTCTTCAGTGGATGGAGTCCAGACACACCTGAAGCGATCATGCAGCTGGGGCCTGCACTGCCGGGACACCGCCCGTATGCGAGCCACTGGTAACTGCTCCAGGGAACCTGCGCAAGGGCCCCTCGCGTGAGAACGACGAGGCCACTACGCATAACAAACCGCAACAGTACCCGCGCCACCCCGGACGGGTCAAAACGCGCCGACGCTACCGCGCCCGCTCGACCCGGCGCTCGTCCCAGACCGGCTCGCTCGTCTCCCGTACGACCCCGTCCGAGCCGAAGACCAGGTAGCGGTCGAAGGTCTTCGCGAACCAGCGGTCGTGGGTGACCGCCAGGACCGTGCCCTCGTAGGACTCCAGGCCGTCCTGGAGCGCCTCCGCGGACTCCAGGTCCAGGTTGTCGGTCGGCTCGTCGAGCAGCAGCGCCGTGGTGCCCGAGAGCTCCAGGAGCAGGATCTGAAAGCGGGCCTGCTGGCCGCCGGAGAGCTTCTCGAAGGGCTGGTCGCCCTGCGCCTCCAGCTCGTAGCGCCGCAGCACCGACATCGCCCCGCCCCGGTCCTTGGCGTGCTCCGACCACAGGATGTCCACCAGGGAGCGGCCCTGCAGCTCCGGGTGGGCGTGGGTCTGGGCGAAGTGGCCGGGGACGACCCGCGCGCCCGTCTTCCACAGGCCCGTGTGCGCGACCGACGGGTCGCCCGCGAGCAGCCGCAGGAAGTGCGACTTCCCGGAGCCGTTCGAGCCGAGGACCGCCACCCGCTCACCGTAGAAGATCTCCAGCGAGAACGGCTTCATCAGCCCCGTCAGCTCAAGGTTCTCGCAGGTCACGGCGCGCACGCCGGTACGTCCGCCGCGCAGCCGCATCCGGATGTCCTGCTCGCGCGGCGGCTCCGGGGGCGGGCCCGCCTCCTCGAACTTCCGCAGCCGGGTCTGGGCCGCCGCGTACCGGGACGCCATCTCGTGGCTCACCGCCGCCGCCTGGCGCAGGTTGACCACCAGCTTCTTCAGCTGCGCGTGCTTCTCCTCCCAGCGCCGCTTCAGCTCCTCGAAGCGCGCGAACCGCTCGCGCCGCGCCTCGTGGAAGGTGTCGAAGCCGCCGCCGTGCACCCACACGTCCGAGCCGGCGGGGCCGGGCTCGACCGCGACGATCTTCTCCGCGGCCCGGGCCAGCAGCTCCCGGTCGTGGGAGATGAAGAGCACGGTCTTGCGGGTCTCCCGCAGCCGCTCCTCCAGCCACCGCTTGCCGGGGACGTCCAGGTAGTTGTCCGGCTCGTCGAGCAGCAGCACCTCGTCCGTGCCCCTCAGCAGGGACTCCAGGACCAGCCGCTTCTGCTCGCCGCCGCTGAGCGTGCGCACCTCGCGGAACTGCGCCTTCTCGTAAGGGACGCCGAGCGCCGCCATGGTGCACATGTCCCAGACGGTCTCGGCCTCGTAGCCCTGGACCTCCGCCCAGTCGCTGAGGGCCTGCGCGTACCTCATCTGCGCGGCCTCGTCGTCGACGGTCATGATCAGGTGCTCGGCCTCGTCGACCGCCTTCGCCGCCTCCCGGATCCGCGGCTGCGCCACGGAGACCAGCAGGTCGCGGACGGTGCGGTCGTCCCGCACCGAGCCGACGAACTGCGGCATCACGCCGAGACCGCCGCCGACGGTGACGGTGCCGCCGTGCGGCTGGAGCTCACCGGAGATCATCCGGAGCAGCGTGGTCTTCCCGGCGCCGTTGGCGCCGACCAGGGCGACCACCGCCCCCTCCCCCACCCGGAAGGAGGCGTCGGCGAGAAGCACCCTCCCGTCCGGAAGGTAGTACTCCAGATGCGCGACCTCGACATGTCCCATGAGGGGCATTGTCGCCGCCGACCGCGCTCTCCCCCAACCGGTTTAGGATGCGCGGCATGAGCTTTGGGGGACCGCAGTGGCCGCAGCAGCCGCAGCAGCCGAACGGACAGCAGCGCGAGAGCTGGCAGCAGCCCGACCCCTTCCCGGGGGCCCAGGCGCCGCAGACACCGGACTGGGGCGCTCTCGCCGACGCCTCGGCCGCCCGTAGCCGCCGCAAGCGCTGGCTGACGATCGGCGGCGGCGCGCTGGCGACCCTCGCCGTCGGCGCGATCGTCGCGACCGCCGTGGTCAGCAGCGGCGGCACGGACGACGAGGCCGGCAAGAACGGCTCGCCCACCCCCACCGGGTCCGCCGCCCCGAGCGGCTCCCCCACGCCCGGCCCGACCTTCTCCTCGGTCGCTCCGCCGCCCCCGCCCAACCCCAGGGACTTCATCGCCAGCGAGGCGAAGGACAAGGCCCCGCTCAGCGCCGAGGGCCTCTTCCCGGGCAAGAAGCTGACGATGAGCGGGCGCGAGTACAAGAAGGGCGCGACCTCCTCCACGACGAACTGCGCGAGCGTCACGACGGGCGCGCTGGGCGGGGTGCTGAAGCGCAACGGCTGCGACCGGGTGATCCGCGCCACCTACGTGAAGGACGGGGTCGCGATCACCGTCGGCGTGGCCGTCTTCTCCACCGAGGCGGAGGCCCTGAAGGCGAAGAACCAGGCCGGCGGAGGCATCGCCCCGCTGGCCGGCGCGGGCGTCGGCGACTTCTGCCGCGCCACCGTCTGCCTGCGCCGCGCGAACTCGATCGGCCGGTACGCCTACTTCACCCAGGCGGGCTTCACCGACGGCAGGAAGGTCACGATGGCCGACAAGCCGATCTTCCAGACCAGCGACGACGTGAACTCCTTCGCCTTCAACCAGATCTACGCCCGCGGCCGGGCGCAGGCCTCAGCAGCAGCCGGCGCTCCCGGGGAGTGACCGCTTGTTCCTGGCCTCCAGGTTCCGGGCGGCCAGGAACTCGTCGGCGGGGTAGCCGACCTCTTCGAGCGTGAGGCCGTGCGGCCGTACGACGTGCACGGCGGAGTCCCGCACACCGGCGGCCAGCACCTTGCCCGGCCAGTCGACCGGGCGGTGCCCGTCGCCCACGAAGAGCAGCGCGCCGACCAGCGAGCGGACCATGTTGTGGCAGAAGGCGTCGGCCTTCACGGTGGCTTCGAGGACGCCGTCCGCGCGCCGCTCCCAGCGCAGCTCCTGGAGGGTGCGGATGGTGGTCGCGCCCTCGCGCTTCCTGCAGTAGGCGGCGAAGTCGTGCTCGCCGACGAGGCGCTCGGCGGCGGCGTTCATCGCGTCCATGTCTAGGGCCCAGTCGTGCCACAGGACGTGCCCGCGCAGCAGCGGGTCGACACCGCCGGGGGCGTCGGTGACGCGGTAGGCGTAGCGGCGCCAGACTGCGGAGAAGCGGGCGTTGAAGCCGCTGGGGGCCTCGCTCACCCGCCGGATCCGCACGTCGTGGGACAACCGCCCGGCGAGCCGGCGCAGCAGCTTGTCGTGGTGCTCGGCCCACAGCTCCACCGGCAGGTCGACGTGCGCGACCTGACCGCGGGCGTGCACACCGGCGTCGGTACGGCCGGCGACGGTCAGCTCGTACGTCTCCTGGGACCGGGTCACCGTGCGCAGGGCGTCCTCGATGTCGCCCTGGACGGTCCGCCGCCCGTGGGCCTGCTTGGCCCATCCGGAGAAGTCCCTGCCGTCGTAGGACAGGTCGAGCCGGACTCGTACGAAACCGGGCTGCACGTCATCGCTCACGCGGAAAATCCTCTCAGAACCCTGTGCACGCGGAAGCGGGCCCGTACCCCCAGGGGTACGGGCCCGCCCACGAGAAACGTCGGAACGCTTACGCGTCCTTCGACTCCTCGGCCGGAGCGTCCTCGGCCTTGGTCTCCTCGACCTTGGCCTCGTCGGCCTCCTTGACCGCGCGCTTGGCGGCGGCCTCGGCCTCGGCGACGGTCGCCTTCTTGGCGATCTCGCCCTCGACCAGCTCGATCACGGCCATCGGGGCGTTGTCGCCACGACGGTTGCCGATCTTGGTGATGCGGGTGTAGCCACCCGGGCGCTCGGAGTAGCGCGGCGCGATCTCGGTGAAGAGGGTGTGGACGATGCCCTTGTCGGTGATCGTCTGCAGCACCAGGCGACGGTTGTGGATGTCGCCCTTCTTCGCCTTGGTGATCAGGCGCTCGGCGACCGGACGCAGGCGGCGGGCCTTGGCCTCGGTCGTGGTGATGCGGCCGTGCTCGAAGAGCGACTTCGCCAGGTTGGCAAGCAGCAGACGCTCGTGAGCGGCGCTGCCGCCGAGGCGGGCACCCTTGGTGGGACGCGGCATGGTGTTTCTCCTTGTGATCTGCACCGGCCGTGTGAGGTACCGGTGTCAGTGTCCGCGCGGGCGGTCTGCCCGACGGAGATCCGGGCGCAACCCGGAAACCCGGGGCCGTGAGGCCCCGGAGGTCTGTCGTCCCGGCCGGAGCCGGGTGAGCCGTCCGTCGCACCGGGGGCCGGAACCCCGAAGGGTCCCGGTCCCCGGCGACGGAGCGACTAGTACTGCTCGGTCTCGACGAAGCCCGCGTCCGCGTCGTCGTCGGCGCCGAAGGCGTCGGCGGCGGCGGTCGGGTCGAATCCGGGCGGGCTGTCCTTGAGGGCCAGGCCCATGCCGGCCAGCTTCGCCTTGACCTCGTCGATCGACTTCGCACCGAAGTTGCGGATGTCGAGCAGGTCGGCCTCGGAACGCGCCACGAGCTCACCCACGGAGTGGATGCCCTCGCGCTTGAGGCAGTTGTACGAACGAACGGTGAGCTCGAGCTCCTCGATCGGCAGCGCCAGGTCGGCGGCCAGGGCGGCGTCCGTCGGGGACGGGCCCATGTCGATGCCCTCGGCGTCGATGTTGAGCTCGCGCGCCAGACCGAACAGCTCGACCAGGGTCTTGCCGGCGGACGCCATGGCGTCACGCGGGCGCATGGCCTGCTTGGTCTCGACGTCGACGATCAGCTTGTCGAAGTCGGTGCGCTGCTCGACACGGGTCGCCTCGACCTTGTACGTGACCTTGAGCACCGGCGAGTAGATGGAGTCGACCGGGATACGGCCGATCTCCTGGCCCACCTGCTTGTTCTGGACGGCGGAGACGTAGCCGCGACCGCGCTCGACGGTCAGCTCCATCTCCAGCTTGCCCTTGCCGTTGAGCGTGGCGAGGACCAGGTCCGGGTTGTGCACCTCGACACCGGCCGGCGGGGCGATGTCGGCAGCGGTGACCAGGCCGGGACCCTGCTTGCGCAGGTACATCACGACCGGCTCGTCGTGCTCGGAGGAGACGACCAGCTGCTTGATGTTGAGGATGAGGTCGGTGACGTCCTCCTTGACGCCCGGCACGGTGGTGAACTCGTGCAGGACACCGTCGATGCGGATGGACGTGACGGCCGCACCCGGGATCGAGGAGAGGAGCGTACGACGGAGGCTGTTGCCGAGCGTGTAGCCGAAGCCCGGCTCCAGCGGCTCGATGACGAACCGCGAGCGGTATTCGTCGACGACCTCTTCGGTCAGCGAGGGACGCTGAGCGATCAGCATGTTGTGAATCCTTCAGTCATGGACACCCACTATTTGATGCCCTGAGGTACTGCTGGTACTGCAAGGGTACGGGCGGCACGCCCCCGAAGAGCCGTACCGCCCGAAGCCTGTGTCAAGCAGCCGTGCGTCAGACGCGGCGGCGCTTGGGGGGACGGCAACCGTTGTGCGGCGTGGGGGTGACGTCCTGGATCGAACCGACCTCGAGGCCCGTGGCCTGGAGGGAACGGATCGCGGTCTCGCGGCCGGAGCCCGGACCCTTCACGAAGACGTCGACCTTGCGCATGCCGTGCTCCTGCGCGCGGCGGGCGGCCGACTCGGCGGCCATCTGCGCGGCGAACGGAGTCGACTTACGCGAGCCCTTGAAGCCGACGTGGCCGGCGGAGGCCCAGGAGATCACGTTGCCGGACGGGTCCGTGATCGAGACGATCGTGTTGTTGAACGTGCTCTTGATGTGCGCGTGGCCGTGAGCGACGTTCTTCTTTTCCTTGCGGCGCACCTTCTTGGCAGCGCCCTGACGACCCTTGGGGGGCATCTATTACTCCTACGGGAGGTGGTCGGTCCTACAGCGAAGACCGCATGGTCAAGCGTCCGCTGAGGACTACTTCTTGCCCGGCTTCTTCTTGCCGGCGATGGCGCGACGCGGGCCCTTACGGGTACGGGCGTTCGTGCTGGTGCGCTGACCGTGTACCGGCAGGCCACGACGGTGGCGGATGCCCTGGTAGCACTGGATCTCGATCTTGCGGCGGATGTCGCCCTGGATCTCGCGGCGGAGGTCGCCCTCGGTCTGGAGGTTGGCGTCCACGTACTCGCGGATCTTGACCAGGTCCTCTTCGGCCAGGTCACGAACGCGGGTGTTCGGGTTCACACCGGTGGAGGCGAGGATCTCCTTGGACCGGGTACGCCCGATACCGAAGACGTAGGTGAGTGCGATCTCCACACGCTTTTCGCGCGGGATGTCAACACCGGAAACGCGTGCCATTCAATGGCTCCTGTGTGTTCGGGGGTCTTCCGCAAAGCCACTCCCGACCGCCGTATGAGGTACGAATCGGGTCCCCGGCCCCCGCCGGAGGTGCCGCCGACCCTTGCGGGCTGGGCGGGCTCTGCTTATGTACGAATTGCTTGCGTCGCGCGAAGAACTGCGGAGGTGCAGGTCGGTCGGCGTGCGTCAGCCCTGGCGCTGCTTGTGGCGCAGGTTGTCGCAGATGACCATGACCCGGCCGTGACGGCGGATCACCTTGCACTTGTCGCAGATCTTCTTGACGCTCGGCTTGACCTTCATGGGATGTGAGGTTCTCCGGGTCAGTGCCACCACCCGCGCCGGAGGCGGGGTGCGGGCAAGATCTACTTGTACCGGTAGACGATCCGGCCACGCGTCAGGTCATAGGGAGAGAGCTCCACCACGACCCGGTCGTCCGGAAGGATTCGGATGTAGTGCATCCGCATCTTGCCGGAGATGTGCGCGAGGACCTTGTGACCGTTCTGGAGCTCCACCTTGAACATGGCGTTCGGGAGGGACTCGATCACGGTGCCCTCGATTTCGATGGCACCTTGCTTCTTGGCCACGCTTCGCCTTTCGAATCGGCTACCTTGATCGACTCTCGCCGCCGTATGCGGACACACGGGTACACGAGAGCCGACGCATCAGTCTACGTCAGCCCCTTGGAAAAGACGAATCCGGGAAGTTTGCCCACCTCGGAAGATCCTTACGCAAGGAGCCGCACCGTAGAAACCAGGGGTGCGGCGGGGCTACGCCAGCGGGTCGGGCGCCGCGGTGACGCCCAGCTCCGCGAGCTTCGCCTTGCCGCCGTCGGGGGCCGTGAGCACCAGCGGTCCGGCCTCCGTCACGGCGACCGAGTGCTCCCAGTGGGAGGACCAGGTCCCGTCCGTGGTGATGACCGTCCAGTCGTCCGAGAGGACCTCGGTGCGCGGCGTGCCCAGGGACACCATGGGCTCGATCGCCAGGCAGAAGCCGGGGACCAGCCTGGGGCCCTTGCCCCGCTTGCGCGAGACGTAGTTCAGCAGGTGCGGGTCCATGTGCATCTCGGTGCCGATGCCGTGGCCGCCGTAGTCCTCGACGATGCCGTACTTGCCGCCGCCGGGCTTGGGCTGGCGCCGGATGTACGTCTCGATGGCGCGCGAGATGTCCACCAGGCGGTTGCCGTTCTTCATGGCGGCGATACCGGCCCACATCGACTCCTCGGTCACCCGGGAGAGCTCGATGAGCTCCGGAGCGTGACCCGAGCCGACGAACGCGGTGTAGGCCGCGTCACCGTGCCAGCCGTCGATGATCGCGCCGCAGTCGATGGAGATGATGTCGCCGTCCTTGAGGACGGTCTTCTCGTCCGGGATGCCGTGCACGACGACCTCGTTCACCGAGGTGCAGATCGTCGCGGGAAAGCCGCCGTACCCCAGGAAGTTCGATTTCGCGCCGTGGTCCGCGATCACCTTGCGCGCGACCTCGTCCAGGTCCTTCGTCGTCGACCCGGGCACAGCCGCCTCGCGGGTCGCCGCGTGGATGGCGGCGACGACCAGCCCCGCCTCACGCATCTTCGCGATCTGCTCGGGGGTCTTGATCTGCACCATCGTGGCGGGGGCCTTTCCATACGAGTACACGAGACATAACAACGATACGGCCGCGGCGCCCCGAGGGGCACCGCGGCCGTATCCGTGGTGTGTGGGTCAGCTCTTCTTCAGCGCGGCCATCGCCCGCGCCGTGACCTCGTCCACCTTGCCGAGCGCCGAGATCGTCACGACCAGGTTCTGCGCCCGGTAGTAGTCGATGATCGGCTCGGTCTGGGTGTGGTAGACCTCCAGGCGACGGCGGACCGTCGTCTCGGAGTCGTCGTCACGCTGGTAGAGCTCGCCGCCGCACACGTCACAGACGCCCTCCGCCTTCGGCGGGGTGTAGGTGACGTGGAAGACGTGCGCGCTGTCGTTGCGGCAGATGCGGCGACCCGCGATCCGCTTCACGACCTCGTCCTCGGGGACCTCCAGGTCCAGGACCGCGTCCAGCTGCATGTCCTCTGCCTTGAGGACCACATCCAGAGCCTCGGCCTGGGCCACGTTGCGCGGGAACCCGTCCAGCAGGAAGCCGTTGGCGGCGTCCGCCTGCTCCATGCGGTCCTTGGCCATCCCGATGGTTACCTCGTCCGGGACAAGGTCGCCGGCGTCCATGTACGCCTTGGCCTTGAGTCCCAGCTCCGTGCCCTGACTGATGTTGGCGCGGAACAGGTCACCCGTGGAGATGTGCGGGATGTCCAGGTTCTTGGCAAGGAACGCGGCCTGCGTACCCTTGCCGGCCCCGGGCGGTCCGACGAGGACGATTCGCATCAGCGGAGGAACCCTTCGTAATTGCGCTGCTGGAGCTGGCTCTCGATCTGCTTCACGGTCTCCAGCCCCACACCCACGATGATGAGGATGCTCGTCCCACCGAAGGGGAAGTTGGCATTGGCGCCACCGAAGCCTGCCAACGCCATCGTCGGCACAAGAGCGATCAGACCCAGATACAGCGAGCCCGGCCAAGTGATCCGGTTGAGCACGTAGCTCAGGTACTCGGCAGTAGGTCGACCAGCCCGGATACCCGGGATGAAGCCACCATACTTCTTCATGTTGTCGGCGACTTCCTCGGGGTTGAACGAGATCGCCACGTAGAAGAAGGCGAAGAACACGATCAGGAGGAAGTACGTCGCGATGTAGTAGGGGTGGTCACCCTTGACGAAGTGGGCTTCGATCCAGGTTTTCCAGCCCGCGGTGGAGTTCGAGAACTGCGCGATCAAGGCCGGGATGTAGAGCAGCGACGAGGCGAAGATGACAGGAATCACACCTGCCTGGTTCACCTTGAGAGGGATATAAGTGGACGTTCCGCCGTAGGACCTGCGGCCGATCATCCGCTTCGCGTACTGCACGGGGATGCGTCGCTGCGCCTGCTCGACGAAGACGACGAGCGCCACCATCACGAAGCCGATCAGGATGACGGTGCCGAACTCGATCCAGCCCTTGGCGAGCTTGCCGCTCTCCTTGATGGCCCACAGGGCGCCCGGGAAGCCGGCGGCGATCGAGATGAACATCAGGATCGACATGCCGTTGCCGATGCCGCGGTCGGTGACGAGCTCACCGAGCCACATGACCACCGCGGTGCCGGCGGTCATCGTGATGACCATCGTGGCGGTGATGAAGATGGACTGGTCGGGCACGACCTGGTTGGCGACCGTGCAGCCGCTGAACAGCGCGCCGGTGCGCGCGGTCGCGACGAGGCCGGTGCCCTGGAGGATGGCGAGGGCGATCGTCAGGTAGCGCGTGTACTGCGTGATCTTTGCCGTGCCGGACTGCCCCTCCTTCTTGAGGGCTTCCAGGCGCGGGATCACGACGGTCAGCAGCTGCAGGATGATGCTCGCCGTGATGTACGGCATGATGCCGAGCGCGAAGATGGTGATCTGCAGCAGCGCGCCGCCACTGAACATGTTCACCAGGCCGAACAGGGAGTTGTTGCCCTGACTCGCCTGGTCCACGCACTGCTGGACGGCCTTGTAGCTGACGCCCGGCACGGGGATGTGTGCCCCGAGGCGGTACAGCACGATGATGCCGAGTGTGAAGAGCAGCTTCTTGCGCAGGTCGGGCGTCTTGAACGCCCGGGCGAACGCGGTGAGCACGGTGCCTCCTGCGACCCCCGCGCTATGCGTCAGAGGTGACGGTCTTGAGGTTCGACGAGTAGATACGAGTCACGAAAACCGCGCGGGCATACCGCACGGAGCCTAGACATGCACGCCACCTTACCGGCGACCATGCCCCCCTAGGAACGACCAACCGGGGATGCCCCATTTGAGAGGCATCCCCGGTCGGATGTTCAGGCCATCGAGTCGTCTCAGACGAGCTCGGTGACGGTGCCGCCGGCGGCGGCGATCTTCTCCTTGGCGGAGCCGGAGACGGCGTCGACCGTCACCTGCAGCGCCACGGAGACCTCACCGGTGCCGAGCACCTTGACGAGGCTGTTCTTGCGCACCGCGCCCTTGGCGACCAGGTCGGCCACCGTGACCTCTCCACCCTCGGGGTAGAGAGCGCCGAGCTTGTCCAGGTTCACGACCTGGTACTCGGTGCGGAACGGGTTCTTGAAGCCCTTGAGCTTCGGAAGACGCATGTGGAGGGGCATCTGCCCACCCTCGAAGCGCTCCGGAACCTGGTAACGGGCCTTCGTACCCTTGGTACCACGACCAGCGGTCTTACCCTTGGACGCCTCACCACGACCCACACGGGTCTTGGCGGTCTTGGCGCCCGGGGCAGGCCGGAGGTTGTGGGCCTTCAGCGGGCTGTTCTCCGCCATGTCAGTCAACCTCCTCAACCGTCACGAGGTGGCGGACGGTGTGCACCATGCCGCGGAACTCGGGGCGGTCCTCCTTGACAACCACGTCGTTGACCTTCTTCAGGCCGAGCGAACGCAGGGTGTCGCGGTGGTTCTGCTTGCTGCCGATGTACGACTTCGTCTGCGTGACCTTGAGGCGAGCCATTACGCACCCGCCCCGGCACGCGCACGAAGCAGAGCCGCGGGAGCGACGTCCTCGAGGGGCAGACCACGGCGAGCCGCGATCTCCTCGGGACGCTGCAGGCCCTTCAGGGCCTCCACGGTCGCGTGCACGATGTTGATGGCGTTGTCGGAGCCGAGCGACTTCGACAGGATGTCGTGAACGCCGGCGCACTCGAGCACGGCACGCACCGGGCCACCGGCGATGACGCCGGTACCGGGGGAAGCCGGCTTGAGCAGGACGACGCCCGCGGCCTTCTCGCCCTGGATCGGGTGAGGGATGGTGCCCTGGATGCGCGGAACCTTGAAGAAGTTCTTCTTGGCTTCCTCGACACCCTTGGCGATGGCCGCGGGAACTTCCTTGGCCTTGCCGTAACCGACACCTACGGTGCCGTCACCGTCGCCCACCACGACCAGCGCGGTGAAGCTGAAGCGGCGACCGCCCTTGACAACCTTGGCGACGCGGTTGATCGCGACAACGCGCTCAACGTACGCGGTCTTCTCGGCGGCAGCGCCACCGTCGCGACCCTTCCGGTCCCGCCGCTCGCCGCCACCGGCACCGCTTCCGCGGCGCTGGGGTCCAGCCATTGGATTACCTCTCTCTGTTACGTCCGTTAGTCCCGGAACCGGGGCTTAGAACTTCAGCCCGGCTTCGCGGGCGGCGTCAGCCAGAGCGGCAATGCGCCCGGCGTACCTGTTGCCACCACGGTCGAACACGACGGCATCGACACCGGCGGCCTTGGCGCGCTCGGCGACGAGAGCGCCGACCTGCTTGGCCTGCGCGGACTTGTCACCCTCGCCGCCACGGATCGACGCGTCCAGGTTCGACGCGGACGCAAGGGTGTGACCCTTGAGGTCGTCGATGACCTGAGCGGTGATACCGCGGTTGGAACGCGTCACGACGAGGCGCGGACGCTCCGCCGTACCCGACACGTTCTTGCGGATGCGGATGTGGCGGCGCGCCTTGGCGGCACGCTTGTAAGCGTCGCCCTTGGCGATCTTCACACCGTATGCCATGGCTTACTTACCAGCCTTTCCGACCTTGCGGCGGATGACCTCGCCGGCGTACTTGACGCCCTTGGCCTTGTACGGGTCGGGCTTCCGCAGCTTGCGGATGTTCGCCGCGACCTCGCCGACCTTCTGCTTGTCGATGCCCTCGACCGAGAACTTCGTCGGCGACTCGACCTTGAACGCGATGCCCTCGGGCGCCTCGATCAGGATCGGGTGGCTGTAGCCGAGCTGGAACTCCAGACCGGAGCCCTTCGCGGCCACGCGGTAACCGACACCGCTGATCTCGAGCGCCTTCACGTACCCCTGGGTCACACCGGTGATCATGTTGGCCACCAGCGTGCGGGACAGGCCGTGAAGGGCCTTGTTCTGACGCTCGTCGTTCGGGCGGGTGACGGACAGAACGCCGTCCTCGCCCTTAGCGACCTCGATCGGCGCGGCGACGGTGTGGGTCAGGGTGCCCTTGGAACCCTTGACCGTGACCGTGCGGCCATCGATGGTGACGTCCACGCCGGCGGGAACCTGGATAGGCAGCTTGCCAATACGCGACATTAGCTATTCCTCCGTTCCCGACTACCAGACGTAGGCGAGGACTTCCCCACCTACGCCCTTCTTGCCTGCCTGCTGGCCGGTCAGGAGACCGTGGGACGTGGAGATGATCGCCACGCCCAGGCCGCCGAGGACCTTCGGCAGGTTGGTGGACTTCGCGTAAACCCGGAGGCCCGGCTTCGAGATCCGCTTGATGCCCGCGATGGAGCGCTCACGGTTCGGACCGAACTTGAGCTCGAGGACGAGGTTCTTGCCGACCTCGGCGTCCTCTACCTTCCAGCCCGTGATGAAGCCCTCCTGCTGGAGGATTTCCGCGATGTGAGACTTGATCTTGCTGTGCGGCATCGTCACGGAGTCGTGGTACGCCGAGTTCGCGTTACGCAGACGCGTGAGCATGTCTGCGATCGGATCAGTCATGGTCATGAATTGGCCTTCGGCCTCTCTCGCCGGGGTTTCCTGTATGCGCCATCCCTCTCCCCACACAGGGGCGGGACGGGTGCGGCGCGGGGACCTACGGCGTAGTAAGTCGTACGGGCGGCGGACGCCCAACCCCACTAGCCTAAGGCATGCGGGGGTGGGCTTCCGCCGACCCAATGCTTACCGAGAGACTCCTGTTGCCCCTAACGTCCAGTGGACGGAAGGGAGTTACCAGGAGCTCTTGGTCACGCCCGGCAGCTCGCCACGGTGAGCCATCTCACGAAGGCACACGCGGCACAGGCCGAACTTGCGGTACACGGAGTGGGGACGACCACAGCGCTGGCAGCGCGTGTAGCCGCGCACGCCGAACTTGGGCTTGCGGGCAGCCTTCGCGATGAGAGCCTTCTTCGCCATCTCGCTTACGCCTCCTTGAACGGGAAGCCGAGGTGACGCAGAAGGGCACGGCCCTCGTCGTCGTTGGTCGCCGTGGTCACCACGGTGATGTCCATACCCCGGACACGGTCGATCTTGTCCTGGTCGATCTCGTGGAACATGACCTGCTCCGTGAGACCGAAGGTGTAGTTGCCACGGCCGTCGAACTGCTTGGGGGACAGACCACGGAAGTCGCGGATGCGCGGAAGCGCGAGCGACAGGGTGCGGTCCAGGAACTCCCACATGCGGTCGCCACGGAGGGTGACGTGCGCACCGATCGGCTGACCCTCACGCAGCTTGAACTGCGCGATGGACTTCCGAGCCTTGGTGATGGCCGGCTTCTGACCGGTGATCGTGGTGAGGTCACGGACGGCACCGTCCATGAGCTTCGAGTCACGGGCGGCGTCGCCGACACCCATGTTGACCACGATCTTCACGAGGCCGGGAACCTGCATGACGTTCTCGTAGGAGAACTCCTCACGCAGCTTGCCCGCGATCTCCTCGCGGTACTTCGTCTTGAGACGCGGAGTGGTGGTAGCCATCAGATGTCCTCACCCGTCCGCTTGGCAACGCGGATCTTGTTGCCCTCGTCGTCGAAGCGGTAACCGACGCGCGTGACGACCTTCTTGCCGTCCTTCTCCACGACGAGCTGAACGTTGCTCACGTGGACAGGGGCCTCGGTCGTGACGATGCCACCGGCCTGCGAGGGGCCGGCCTTGGTGTGCTTCTTGACCCGGTTGACACCCTCGACGAGGACGCGGTTCTCGCGGGGGAAGGCCGTGATGACCTTGCCCTGCTTGCCCTTGTCCTTACCGGTGATGACCTGGACCAGGTCGCCCTTCTTGATCTTCATGCTTACAGCACCTCCGGCGCGAGCGAGATGATCTTCATGAACTTCTTCTCGCGCAGCTCACGGCCGACCGGGCCGAAGATACGGGTGCCACGAGGGTCGCCGTCGTTCTTGAGAATGACAGCGGCGTTCTCGTCGAAGCGGATGTACGAGCCGTCCTGGCGGCGGCGCTCCTTCACGGTGCGAACGATGACCGCCTTGACGACGTCACCCTTCTTCACGTTGCCACCGGGGATCGCGTCCTTGACGGTGGCGACGATGACGTCACCGATGCCCGCGTAGCGGCGACCGGAACCACCGAGAACACGGATGCAAAGGATCTCCTTGGCACCAGTGTTGTCGGCGACACGCAGTCGCGACTCCTGCTGGATCACGTCTATCTCCTGATTGTCTGCCGGTTCCCGGCCGGGGCTTCAGAGGAAGCCCCGGCCGAGCCTGGCGGAACTGACCCGAGGGAAACCCCTCGAGTAATTACTTGGCCTTCTCGAGGATCTCGACGACGCGCCAGTGCTTCGAGGCGGACAGCTTGCGCGTCTCCATCAGGAGGACGCGGTCGCCGACGCCGGCAGCGTTCTGCTCGTCGTGAGCCTTGAGCTTGTTGGTACGGCGGATCACCTTGCCGTACAGCGCGTGCTTGACGCGGTCCTCGACAGCGACGACGACGGTCTTGTCCATCTTGTCGCTGACGACGAGGCCCTCACGGACCTTGCGGGCGTTGCGCTCGGTCTTCTCAGTCACGTTGTTCTCGCTCATCAGGCGTTCTCCACCGTCTCGATGCCCAGCTCGCGCTCGCGCATCAGGGTGTAGATCCGGGCGATGTCCTTACGGACGGACTTGAGCCGACCGTGGTTCTCGAGCTGGCCCGTCGCCGCCTGGAAGCGGAGGTTGAACAGCTCTTCCTTGGCCTCGCGGAGCTTGTTGAGAAGCTCCTCGTTGCCCAGCTCGCGCAGCTCGGACGCCTTGGTACCGGCAGTCATCACAGCTCACCTGCTTCGCGCTTAACGATCTTGCACTTCATCGGCAGCTTGTGAGCCGCACGGGTCAGGGCCTCGCGCGCGATCTTCTCGTTCGGGTAGGACAGCTCGAACATGACCCGACCGGGCTTGACGTTCGCGATCCACCACTCGGGCGAACCCTTACCGGAACCCATGCGGGTCTCGGCGGGCTTCTTGGTGAGGGGGCGGTCCGGGTAGATGTTGATCCAGACCTTGCCGCCACGCTTGATGTGGCGGGTCATCGCGATACGGGCCGCCTCGATCTGGCGGTTGGTCACGTACGCCGGAGTGAGGGCCTGAATGCCGTACTCGCCGAACGCGACCTGCGTACCACCCTTGGACATACCGCTGCGCTTCGGGTGGTGCTGCTTACGGTGCTTGACCCTACGGGGGATCAGCATTTCGGTCAGGCCTCCGTTCCGGTGCTCTCAGCCGGAGCGGCAGCGGCGGCGGGAGCGTCGGCCTTGGGGGCCTCGGCAGCCGGCGCGGACTGCTGCTGCGGCTTGCGGCCGCGGCCGCCACGCTCGCCACCACGGCCACCACGGCCGGCGGGACGGTCGCCAGCGCCGGCACCACGGGCCGGGCGGTTACCCGCACGGGCCGCAGCGTTCTCGGCGCGGACCTCGGCGATGTTCTTGACATCGCCCTTGTAGATCCAGACCTTCACGCCGATGCGGCCGAAGGTCGTCTTGGCCTCGAAGAAGCCGTAGTCGACGTTCGCGCGGAGCGTGTGCAGGGGCACGCGGCCCTCGCGGTAGAACTCCGAGCGGGACATCTCGGCGCCGCCGAGACGACCGCCGCACTGGATCTTGATGCCCTTGGCGCCGGCCTTCATCGTGCCCTGCATGCTCTTACGCATGGCGCGACGGAAGGAGACGCGGGAGGAGAGCTGCTCGGCAACGGCCTGGGCGACCAGCTGAGCGTCCATCTCGGGGTTCTTGACCTCGAGGATGTTCAGCTGGACCTGCTTGCCCGTGAGCTTCTCGAGGTCGCCGCGGATGCGGTCGGCCTCGGCGCCACGGCGGCCGATGACGATGCCGGGACGCGCGGTGTGGATGTCCACCCGCACGCGGTCACGGGTGCGCTCGATCTCAACCTTCGAGATGCCGGCGCGCTCCATGCCGGACGTCATCATCCGACGGATGGCGACGTCTTCCTTGACGTAGTCCTTGTACAGCTTGTCGGCGTACCAGCGGGACTTGAAGTCCGTGGTGATGCCGAGCCGGAACCCATGCGGGTTAACCTTCTGGCCCATTACCGGGTTCCTTCCTTGCTGCTGACGACCACGGTGATGTGGCTGGTCCGCTTACGGATCCGGTAGGCACGGCCCTGGGCACGCGGACGGAACCGCTTCAGGGTCGGGCCCTCATCCACGTACGCCTCGCTGATGACCAGCGAAGAGGCGTCCGTGTGGTCGTAGTTGTGTGCAGCGTTGGCGATGGCGCTGTCCAGCACCTTGCCAACCGGCACGCTCGCGGCCTGCGGGGCGAAACGCAGGACCGCCTGAGCCTCCGTGGCGTCCATGCCACGGATAAGGTCCACCACGCGGCGGGCCTTCATGGGCGTGACGCGGATGTACCGCGCCTGGGCCCTGGCTTCCATGGTTGTCCTTCCGATGTCTGTCATGGTCATTCCACCCCGCTACTAGCGGCGCTTCGACTTCCGGTCGTCCTTCACGTGACCCCGGAAGGTGCGCGTCGGCGAGAACTCGCCGAGCTTGTGGCCGACCATCGACTCGGTGACGAACACCGGAATGTGGGTCTTGCCGTTGTGCACCGCGATCGTGTGGCCGAGCATGGCCGGGATGATCATCGAGCGACGGGACCAGGTCTTGATGACGTTCTTGGTACCGGCTTCGTTCTGAGCGTCCACCTTCTTTACGAGGTGTCCGTCGACGAAGGGTCCCTTCTTGAGACTGCGCGGCATCTAAACCCGCTCCTAGCGCTTCTTGTTCGTCTTGCGGCGGCGGACGATGTACTTGCTCGATGCCTTCTTCGGCGAGCGAGTACGACCCTCCTTCTGACCCCACGGGGAGACCGGGTGGCGACCACCGGAGGTCTTGCCCTCACCACCACCGTGCGGGTGGTCAACCGGGTTCATCGCCACACCGCGGACGGTCGGGCGAACGCCCAGCCAGCGCTTGCGGCCGGCCTTACCCCAGTTGATGTTGCTCTGCTCGGCGTTGCCGACCTCGCCGACGGTGGCGCGGCAGCGCACGTCGACCAGGCGGATCTCACCGGAAGGCATGCGGAGGTGGGCCATCTGGCCCTCCTTCGCGAGCAGCTGCACGGAGGCACCGGCGGAGCGGGCGAACTTCGCGCCGCCACCGGGACGGAGCTCGATCGCGTGGATCGTGGTACCGACCGGGATGTTGCGCAGCGCCAGGTTGTTGCCCGGCTTGATGTCGGCGCCGGGGCCGTTCTCCACGCGGTCGCCCTGCGAGAGACCCTTCGGCGCGATGATGTAGCGCTTCTCGCCGTCCACGTAGTGGAGCAGCGCGATGCGCGCGGTGCGGTTGGGGTCGTACTCGATGTGAGCGACCTTCGCCGGCACGCCGTCCTTGTCATGACGACGGAAGTCGATCAGACGGTAGGCGCGCTTGTGGCCACCGCCCTGGTGACGGACGGTCACACGACCGGTGTTGTTACGGCCGCCCTTGCTGTGCAGGGGGCGGACCAGCGACTTCTCCGGCGTGGACCGCGTGATCTCGACAAAGTCGGCGACGCTGGAGCCACGACGGCCCGGGGTCGTCGGCTTGTACTTGCGGATACCCATTTCTCAGTCCTCGTCCGATTCCGGACGATCCAGACCGCCCTTAGGCGGTCGGACCGCCGAAGATGTCGATACGGTCGCCCTCGGCGAGGGTCACGATGGCGCGCTTGGTGTCCTTGCGCTTGCCGAAACCGGCCTTGGTGCGCTTGCGCTTGCCCTGGCGGTTGATCGTGTTGACCCCGGTGACCTTGACCGAGAAGACCGCCTCGACGGCCTGCTTGATCTGGGTCTTGTTGGAGCCAGGCGCGACGATGAACGTGTACTTGTTCTCGTCCAGCAGGGCGTAGCTCTTCTCCGAGACAACCGGCTTGACGAGAACGTCGCGCGGGTCCGAGAAGGTCTTGCTGGTGACGACGGCCTCAGTCATCAGGCGTCGCTCCCTTCGGTCTCAGCGGTCTGGGGGCCAGACACGAAGGACTCGAAGGCGGCCTTGGTGAAGACCACGTCGTCGGAGACGATCACGTCGTACGTGTTGAGCTGGCCCGGCTCCAGGATGTGAACCTGGGGCAGGTTGCGGGCGGACAGCCACGCGGCCTCGTCGGCGCGGTCGACGACCAGGAGCAGGTTCTTGCGCTCCGAGATCTTGCCGAACAGCGTCTTGGCGGCCTTGGTGGAGACCTCGCCCTCGACCACGCCGGTGACGACGTGGATACGGGAGTGGTTCGCCCGGTCCGAGAGGGCACCGCGCAGGGCGGCGGCCTTCATCTTCTTCGGGGTCCGCTGCGAGTAGTCACGCGGCACGGGGCCGTGCACGACGCCACCGCCGGCGAACTGCGGCGCACGGGTCGAACCCTGACGGGCGCGGCCGGTGCCCTTCTGGCGGTAAGGCTTCTTGCCACCACCGCGGACTTCGCCACGGGTCTTGGTCTTGTGCGTGCCCTGACGGGCCGCGGCCAGCTGCGCGACGACGACCTGGTGGATCAGCGGGATGCTGATCTTGGCGCCGAAGATCTCCGCGGGGAGCTCGACGGTCCCGGCCTTGTCGCCTGCCGGCGAAAGGATGTCAATGGTGCTCATCGGTTCCTCAAACCCCCTTGGCCGCAGTACGGACCAGGACGAGGCCACCGTTCGGACCGGGGACCGCGCCCTTGATGAGCAGCAGACCCTTCTCCGCGTCAACGGCGTGGACGGTCAGGTTCTGGGTGGTGACCCGCTCGTTGCCCATACGGCCCGCCATGCGGAGGCCCTTGAACACACGGCCCGGGGTGGCGCAGCCACCGATGGAACCGGGGGAGCGGTGCTTGCGCTGGGTGCCGTGACCGGCGCCGAGGCCCTTGAAGTTGTGACGCTTCATGACACCGGCGAAGCCCTTGCCCTTGCTCTTGCCGGTGACGTCGACCTTGACGCCCGACTCGAACACGGCGGCGGTGATCTCCTGGCCGAGCGTGTACTCGCTGGCGTCAGCGGTACGCAGCTCCACCAGGTGGCGGCGCGGGGTGACGTCGGCCTTGGCGAAGTGACCCTTGAGGGGCTTGTTCACCTTGCGAGGGTCGATCTCGCCGAAGGCGATCTGGACCGACTCGTAGCCGTCGATGTCGTTGGTGCGGACCTGGGTGACGACGCAGGGCCCAGCCTTGACGACGGTGACCGGGACAACCCGGTTGTTCTCGTCCCAGACCTGGGTCATGCCGAGCTTCTCGCCCAGGACGCCCTTAATGTTCTTTGCCATCTCGCGCGTCACCTCAGAGCTTGATCTCGATGTCGACGCCCGCCGGCAGGTCGAGACGCATGAGCGAGTCAACCGTCTTCGGCGTGGGGTCGAGGATGTCGATGAGGCGCTTGTGCGTGCGCATCTCGAAGTGCTCGCGCGAGTCCTTGTACTTGTGCGGCGACTTGATGACGCAGTACACGTTCTTCTCAGTGGGCAGCGGCACCGGGCCTGCGACCGACGCACCAGTGCGGGTCACCGTCTCGACGATCTTCTTCGCCGAGGAGTCGATGACCTCGTGGTCGTAGGCCTTGAGCCGGATGCGGATCTTCTGTCCCGCCATGGCTACTCAGTAGTCCTGTCTCTCGTAACGCTCTGGAACTCGGGGGTTCTCCAGTCCTCCGCCTCCGACCCACGCGGTCGGGCGTGTCGCACTCCCTCTACGCAGAGATCCCTACAGATCTCCCAACCAAGGGGGCGCGGTACCAGAACCGCGAGCCGGGGGCAGAACACCCACCGAGTGCCTGGCCGGCACCCCGCTGACGCTTCCCAGAAGATTCCCGTACGTCCGACCCGAGGGGTCGACGAGTACTGTGGGACTCGCTTCCGGTCCTCCCGACGGGAGGCGCGCAGCATCGGCACTCAACCGAGCAACCCCGACAGTCTGCCATACGGGGCCATCCGGCCGCCAATCGGGGCGGAAGACTGTACCCCACGTCACGTCGCGGTACACGCAGGGCCACCTCCGCCCCCTCTCCGACTCCCCCGCACCTCCAGGGAGCGTCCTCGCCCCGGGCCCGGCCCGCGCGGCAGGTCAGCGCGCGGGCCCCGCCGGTCAGGTACGGGTGACCGTGCCGCACCCGCCCCGCTGCCGGTCCCGGCGCAGGTCCTTGCTGCGGTCGTACGGGTCGACGGCCGGGCCGGAGCCCTGCGGCGAGGCGGCCAGGTCCTCGGTGAACTCCGGATGGAGGAACCCGTCCTCCTTCTCCTCGCAGGAGTCGTTGCCGAAGCTCATGTCGTAGCCGACCACCATCACGCGGCCCTCGGTCACCCGGTACCTGGTGGGGTCGAACACGCCGAAGGTGACCTGGCGGCGCACGATCGTCCGCGCCACCTCGTCGAAGCCCGGCCGGGTCTTCACGACGGGGTAGACGAAGGTGTAGTCGGCGACGATCTCCACCTCGCCGGCGCGCTTCCCCTTCCGGACGGTCATCCGCCCCCGGGTCTTGACGACGTCGCCGACCGGGCGCACCCGCTGCGGGTCGAAGCGGCTGAACAGCGCGAGCGGGTCGTCCTTCTCCGTGGGCCGCTCCACGGCCCGCGTCATCGCGTCGCGCAGCTCCTTCCCCTGGGGGTCCATGAGTGCCAGCGCCGCCGCCGGCCGGTCACCGCGGACCGTGGCGGGATCGATGTTGGCCGCGACGAGGAAGGCCTTCACCTTCTTCAGCGCGGCGGCGATCCGCGCCTCGGACAGCCCGTTCGTCGCCTTCGCCCGGGGCAGCTCGATGCCCGCGGCTCCGTCGGCCCAGCGCAGCGCCGGGGAGCCCTTGAAGGGCTCCTTCAGCGTGGGCGTGTCAGGGAGCACCTCGTGGGAGGGCGCCGCCGTCGGACGCTCCGTCTCGGCGGCGAGCGGAGTGCTGTCCCCGCCCCTCAGACCGTCCGGCAGCGCGGCCGTGAGCTCGTCGGGCAGGCGGTCGGTCAGCAACTGGGGCCGTACGGCGACCAGCGCGAGCAGCACCACCAGCGCCATGCCGAGGACCGCCTTGGTCCGGCGCCTGCGGGCGGCCCGGCCGTTCATCTCCTGCCACGCCGGCCCGGTGCGCCAGCCCTTCGGCTGTCCGGCCGGCGCGCCGCCCGCCCGCCCCTTCCGGATCCGCCACCCCCGGGACTTCGGCGGAGCCGTGACCCCGACCCCGTCGCGCCGCGCCGCCTCGACCAGCGCGGCCCATTCCTCGTCGGACACCGACCGTCCCTCGTCCTGCACGATCCCCACCCCTCGCACTCCGTTGCGGACGGAGGATGTCACAGCGGTCCGGGGCCCGAAGCAGCAGGTCAGAGGTGTTGATCAGGTCGTGATGCGAGCCCTCGCCACGGGGTCATGATGGAAGGGAACCCGCACGGCGGGAGGCGCCGGCCCCTCCCCCGCGGGACCGACGTCGGACACGGCAGGTGCCGGGCGCATGCGCACGAGCGACGAGATCTACCACCGGGTGCTGTGGGATCCCCGCTTCGACCCGGAGCGCTTCGTGATGGGGATCGCCGAGCGCGGCGCCGCACCGCAGCGGACGGCCCTGCCCGACTTCGTGCCCGGCGGGGAGATCCCCTGGCACCGGGTGCTGTTCTTCGAGGCGGACGGCGAGCTCGTCTGGGACCGGGTCTCGGGCGTGGACCGGATCGACGAGTCGGTCGCCGGGAGGGTCCGGGGGCCGCGCGCCGGGGACAGGTCACGTCCGGCGGCCGCGGCCGCGTCCGGTGCGGCCGTCCTGGCCGTGCCGCCGACACCCCGCACCGCACTGGCATGGATCCCGCCGCACCGGCTCTGGCCGCCGATCCAGCACATACGGCGCGCGCACGACCGCCAGATCCACCGCTGGCCCCCGCACGTCAACGTCGTCTTCGGCTTCGTCCCCGAGCCCGACTTCGCCCGGGCCGCGCCGCTGCTGTCCGCCGCGGCGGCCGAGGCGGTGCCGTTCACGGCCCGGCTGGAGGGCGTGCACTGGTTCGGCCACCGGGAGGACGCCACGGTCTGGCTCGACCCCGCGGCGGCGGGCGAGGAGCCGTGGGCGCTGCTGCGGCGCGCCCTGGAGACCCGCTTCCCGCTGTGCGGCGACGACTCCCGGGGCTACACCCCGCACCTGTCCCTCGGCCGCACCCGCGACCCGCACGCGCTGGCGTCCGCGTCCGAGGCGCTGCTCGTGCCGATGACGGCCCGGGTGGCCGAGCTCGTGGTCCTCTCGCGCCGCGCCGACGGCCCGATGCGCGTCCGGGCGACCGTCCGGCTGGGCAGCGGAGAGCTGCA
Organism: Streptomyces sp. JL2001; assembly: GCF_050917515.1. NCBI lineage: Bacteria > Bacillati > Actinomycetota > Actinomycetes > Kitasatosporales > Streptomycetaceae > Streptomyces > Streptomyces sp. JL2001. The sequence continues at coordinate 3,267,855 of NZ_CP169421.1, forward strand.
CCGGACAGCCGACTGAGCCCCGCCGACGGGAATGCAACCCCGATGGTCGAAAATCCGTCTGACAGGGCGCGGACCACGGCTCCGGCCAGGACCTCCGCCGCTTCCAGGGACCAGCACGCAGCGCGGGGGAACGACACACGTGGACGCCAGAGACGCCGGACCCGTGCCGGATCCCGCCTTCCCCCGCCCTGGGCCCCGCCGCCGCAGCGTCGTCGCCGCCGCCCTCGGGGGTGCCGCCCTGGCGACCCCGGCGCTCGCCGGCTGCTCCCTCCCCGCGCCCCGCCGGACCGGACCGATCGCCGACCCCGCGCCCGGGATGCCGATCTCCGCCTCGCGGCGCGCACAGCTGCTGCAGATCGCCGCGCACCCGGACGACGACCTGTACTTCATGAACCCCGACACCCAGCGCCTGCTCGACGCCGGTGTCCCGCTGGTCTCCGTGTACGTCACCGCGGGCGAGCACACCGGCCGGAACCGGATCGCCGGGATGCCGAGCCGCCCGGACGACAAGGCCGCCTACTCCTCCGCGCGCCACCAGGGCCTGCGGCAGGCCTACGCCACGCTGCTGGGTCTCGACCGGTTCGCGCCCTGGCGGAAGGACGTCGTCACCCTCCGGGGCGGCCGGCGCGCCGAGATCGACACCCTCACCCATCGCGGCCGCCGGGTGGAACTGGTCTTCCTGAACCTGCCCATGCACACCCCGCGCCGGTACATGGCCCTGCCCGCCCTGTGGCACGACCGCGCCCTGGACCTGCGGACCCAGCTCTCGGCGGACTCCCCCGTCGACCGCGCGGAGGTCTACGACCACGAGGGGCTGACCGACGTGCTCGTCGGCCTCCTGGAGCGGTACCGGCCGACGATCGTGCACACCCTGGACCCGGACCCGGACATCCAGCACAGCGACGAGGCGACCCGCCGGCAGGACAGCGAGCAGCCGGGCTACTCCGACCACGGCGACCACACCGCGACGGCCTGCTTCTCCTGGGCCGCGCTGATCCGCTGGGTCGCGGAGGGGACCGGCCGGCCGGCCGCGGACGGCGGGGCCGTGCCGGCGTTCGCCGTGACCGCCTTCCGCGGCTACTACAACCGCCACTGGCCCAAGAACCTCCCGCCGCAGGTCCTGAAGGAGAAGGCCGGGCACCTCGTCCCGTACGGCGGCGATCCCGACTGGGAGTGCGGCAACCCCTCCGGCTGCGGCGACTACGGCGTCGGCGGCGACCGGCCCCTCACCAACAAGAAGGGCTGGGTCCGGTCCACCCACCACCGCTACCCCGGACCGGGCCCGGCCGTGGCCGAACGGCCCGACGGCCGGCTCGACGCGTACGGGGTGCTCGGGCTGCGCGCGGTCCGCTGGCGGGAGACCGGGCGGGGCACCGGGCAGTGGGGTGCGCCGGAGGACCTCGGCGGCGGCCCGCTGGCGCCCGTGCTCGGCTCGACGACGCTCGCCGACGGCCGGGTCCTCCTCTTCGGCCTGCGGTTCGCCGCCCTCGGCGGCCACGGCGGCCCCAACCGGCGGGAGGTCGTCCTCCTGGAACAGCGCTCACCCGACGGTCCGTTCCTCGCCTGGCGCGGGCTCGGAGGGCCGGAGCGCGGTGACGACCGCGGGCGCCGGATCGGGGTCCCGGTGGCCGTGACGGCGCCCGACGGCCGGGTGCACCTGTTCGTGCGCGACGCGGACCGGGGGGTGTCGACGCGGGTGCGGGACACCGGCGGCGGCTGGGGCCCCTGGCGGACCCTCCCCGGTGACGAGGAGGTGCAGGACGGCCTCACCGCGCTGGTGGACGCCGCCGGGCGCGTACGGGTCCTCGCGGCCGGCCGTACGGCCGTCCGTCAGTGGGTCGACGGCGTGCCGGGCGACCCGTTGCCGCTCGCGGCGGATCCGGTGGCCGCGCTGCCGGTCCCGGGCGCGGCCGGCATCGAGGTGTTCCACCGCGGCCCCGCCGCCGGCCGGCTGCTGTCGACGGCCGGCTCCGACCCGGACTTCGAGGGGTACGGCGCGGTCGCCCTCGCCCCGGGCCCGACGTTCCTCGGCCGCGACCTGCGCGGGCGGATGCAACTGCGGCACGGCGGGCGCCTGCACGTCCGTACGCAGGGCGTCGCGCCGGTCGGGAACGCGACGCTGCGGGGCACGACGGCCGTCGGTCTGGGCGCGGACGCGCACCCGTGGCTGTGGCGACCGGCGGGAACGGCGGAGGCCCGCCTCCCCTGAGGGGAGACGGGCCCCGACGTGGCCTGGTATCAGGTCACTTGACGTAGTAGCCGGTGATGTCGGCGAGCAGGTCGACCGTGCCGGCCCGGTTGTAGAACGTCACCTTGCCGTCCGCACCGACGGGGACGACCACCAGGTTCGGGATCGTCAGACCGGCGGTGAAGTTCAGGTTCGAGGCGCTCGACCGGGTCGTGCCGCTCGGGTAGACCGACACGAAGCTGGTCGCCGTCGGGGCGGTCGCCGTCACATTGAGGACGACGGCCGTGACACCGCTGGCCGGGACGCCGTTGGCGCCCGTCACCTGGAGCGTCACGGTGCCGCTCGCGCCGACCTTGGCCTTCGGGACACCGAGCCCGGAGCGGGTGTCCATCAGCCGCAGCGGGCCGAGGTTGATGTGGGACGCGCCCGCCGTGTCGGAGGTGAAGTACCCCGTCACGTCGGCGAGCAGGTCGACCGTGCCGGCCCGGTTGTAGAAGCTGACCTTGCCGTTCGCGCCGACCGGGACGACCACCAGGTTCGGGATCGTCTGACCCGCGGTGAAGTTCAGGTTCGAGGCGCTCGACCGGGTCGTGCCGCTCGGGTAGACCGACACGAAGCTGGTCGCCGTCGGAGCGGTCGCCGTCACATTGAGGACGACGGCCGTGACACCGCTGGCCGGGACGCCGTTGGCGCCCGTGACCTGGAGGTCGACCACACCGGAGGCGCCGACCTTGCCCTTGGCCACACCGGTGCCGTCGCGGGTGTCCATCAGACGCAGCGGACCGAGGTTGCTGTGGGTGGAGCCGCTGGTGTCCTTGACGTAGTAGCCCGTGATGTCGGCGAGCAGGTCGACCGTGCCGGCGTGGTTGTAGAAGCGGACCTTGCCGTCCACCACCGGGACGACCACCAGGTTCGGGATCGTCTTGCCGGCCGTGAAGTTCAGGTTCGAGGCCGCCGTGCGGTCGGTGCCGTTGGGGTACGCGGAGACGTAGCTGGTCGCCGTCGCGTTCGTCGCGGTCACGTTGAGGACGACCGCGCCGACGCCGGTCGCCGGGACGCCGTTGGCGCCGGTGACCTGGAGGACCACCTCACCGCCGGCGCCGACCTTGGCCTTCGGCACGCCGAAGCCGGAGCGGGTGTCCATCAGCCGGGTGGGCGTGACCGGCTTGAAGGTCTTCGGGCCCGGGACGGTCACGGCGACCGACGCCGAGGTCGACACCTTGCCGGAGGTGTGCGTGGCGCGGACGGCCACGGTGTGGGCGCCGTAGCCGGTCACCGTCGTGGCGGCGCTGCGGGCAGCGGGGCCCGGGGTCGCGACGACCTGGCCGTCGACGAGGACCTCGAACTTGTTGATCAGCGAGTTCGTGGTGCTGGTGGACCAGTTCACGGTGACCGGACCGGGCGTCTCGTAGCCGGTGCCGGCCCTGGTCGCCCCGCCGCCGAGCGAGTCGACCTTCAGACCGGCGACGGAGCCGGTGGCGTAGGAGCGGATGGTCGGCAGCTGCGGGTACAGCATGTTGCCGGGGCACTGGGTGTTGAAGCCGTTGCGGTGACCCGAGATCGCCGCGAAGGGGTACACCTGGTTCAGGGTGAACGTCTGCCCGAAGAAGTTCGTCTGGGTGACGCCCGCGGTCAGCTGCGCGGTGCCGTTGGGGTCCACGCCGTACTGGCCGAGCTTGTACGCGGCCACGCGCGAGGCGGAGACCAGCGCGGCGCTCGACGCGGCCTGGTTCGTGTAGTCACCGAGGACCGCGACGCTCGTCGACTCGGAGTTCCAGCCGTAGGTGTGCGCGCCCAGGACGGGCTGGTCGATGCCGCCCTTGCGGCCCTCGAAGATCGTGCCGCACTTGTCGACGAGGAAGTTGTAGCCGATGTCGCGCCACTCCTCGACGTCCACGTGGTAGTCGAGGATGCTGCGGACGACACTGGCCGAGGCCGAGCACTCGTACGCGGCGCTCGTCGTGTGGTGGACGAAGATCGCCTTGATCTTGCCGCCGATGAGGTACTGGGCCGGCTCGGGCGTCTTGTCCTCGATCGCCTGCCCGCCCCACTGGGCACGGGTGACGATGGTGGGCTTCGGAGCGGTCGAGGCCGGACCGGGCACGCTCGGCGGAGTGGTCGGCGGGTCGACGGCCACGAAGGCCGCCGGCTCGGCGTTCAGCTCGCCGCTGTCCTTGGCCGCGGAGCCCGCGCCGCCCGGGTCGATCATGTTGAGCTTGAGACCCGCGGGCAGCACGCCGGCCGCGGCGCCGTCGCTGACGCGCACCTCGGCACCGTCGGAGGCACCGACCCACACCGGCTCGGTGGAGCCGGGGGCACCGGCACGCCGGCCGTCCATGCCGGCCGGGTGCGGCTCCAGCTCGACCCAGTCGGACCACTCGCCGGTCTCGATGCTGCGGGTGCGCGCCTCGATCGTGCCCTTGACCTTCTCGTCAGGGTCCGTCCAGGTGACGCCGAGCAGGCCGAACGGCTCGGTGGTCCGCTGCGTGAGGACGGCTTCGCCCTTGCCCTTGTCGGTCAGCGCGAGCTTGTGCAGCTCGCTCCTGCCCTTGCCGCCGTGTGCGGCCTTGCTGCTGTACACCCCCGGCGTCGCGGCCTTCGCCCCGTCGTCCCCGGTGCCGAACACGGCACCGTTCGCCGCGGCCTGGAACCCCAGGACCGCGAGGACGCCCACGGCGGTCCCCAGCGCAGTACGACGCACCCGCGTCGCCGTCGTCGTACGTCGTGCTCGACGTCCCGATCTCAAGTTGTCTCCACCCCTTGATGGACATGACACAGCCAACCGGATGGATGCTACTGGCAGCTACTGTCACGGGCGCCACTGGGGTCACAACTGTCACACAAGATCACCGGAACAGACGAGGGCCCCCGTCCCGCCGCGAACGGCGGGCCGGGGGCCCTCTGATGACGCTCCGTCAGGAGCGGCACAGGTCAGACGATCGACAATTACTTGTTGATCTTGACGACCTGGCCGGCGCCCACGGTCCGGCCACCCTCACGGATGGCGAACTTGAGGCCCTCCTCCATGGCGACGGGCTGGATCAGCTCGACGGTCATGGAGGTGTTGTCGCCCGGCATGACCATCTCGGTGCCCTCGGGGAGGGTCACGACGCCGGTCACGTCCGTGGTACGGAAGTAGAACTGCGGGCGGTAGTTGTTGAAGAAGGGGGTGTGACGGCCACCCTCGTCCTTCGACAGGATGTAGGCCTGGGCCTCGAAGCTCGTGTGCGGCGTGACCGAACCCGGCTTGATGATGACCTGGCCGCGCTCGACGTCCTCGCGCTTGATGCCACGGAGGAGCAGACCGACGTTCTCACCGGCCTGGCCCTCGTCGAGCAGCTTGCGGAACATCTCGATGCCGGTGACCGTGGTGGTGACCTTCTCGGTCTTGATACCGACGATGTCGACGGTCTCGTTGACCTTGAGGACACCACGCTCGATACGACCGGTGACGACGGTGCCACGACCGGTGATCGTGAAGACGTCCTCGATCGGCATCAGGAACGGCTTGTCGACGTCACGCTCGGGCTGCGGGATCGCCTCGTCGACGGCGGCCATCAGGTTCAGGACCGACTGGCCCCACTCCTTGTCGCCCTCGAGCGCCTTGAGCGCCGAGACCTTGACGACCGGCAGGTCGTCGCCCGGGAACTCGTACTCGGAGAGGAGCTCACGGACCTCGAGCTCGACGAGCTCCAGGATCTCCTCGTCGTCCACCATGTCGGCCTTGTTCAGGGCGACGACGATGTACGGAACGCCGACCTGGCGGGCCAGGAGCACGTGCTCCTTGGTCTGCGGCATCGGGCCGTCGGTGGCGGCGACCACGAGGATGGCGCCGTCCATCTGCGCCGCACCCGTGATCATGTTCTTGATGTAGTCCGCGTGACCGGGGCAGTCGACGTGGGCGTAGTGACGCGACTCGGTCTGGTACTCGACGTGCGCGATCGAGATCGTGATACCGCGCTGGCGCTCCTCGGGAGCCTTGTCGATCTGGTCGAAGGCCGAGGCCTCGTTCAGGTCCGGGTACGCGTCGTGCAGCACCTTGGTAATGGCGGCCGTGAGGGTCGTCTTACCGTGGTCAATGTGACCGATGGTGCCGATGTTGACGTGCGGCTTAGTCCGCTCGAACTTCGCCTTCGCCACTGGGGTCCTCCTGGAGTGGTTCTGAACGCCTTGCTTCATCGGCGCCAGGTGATCTTTGCTGGGATGCCATCCGCCGGGGCCCGATCCCTCGGGTTTCGTGGGGCTGAGCCCCGGCGACTGGTGTCAAGCCTAAAGCGTGCACTCGGGAGAGTTACTCGCCCTTGGCCTTCGCGATGATCTCCTCGGCGACGTTCCGCGGAACCTCGGCGTAGGAGTCGAACTGCATCGAGTAGCTTGCGCGACCCGAGGTCTTGCTGCGGAGGTCTCCGACGTAGCCGAACATCTCCGAAAGGGGCACGAGGCCCTTCACGACGCGAGCGCCGCTGCGCTCCTCCATGGCCTGAATCTGACCACGGCGGGAGTTGATGTCGCCGATGACCTCACCCATGTAGTCCTCGGGCGTGACGACCTCAACGGCCATCATCGGCTCAAGGATGACGGGGGAAGCCTTGCGCGCGGCCTCCTTGAAGGCCTGCGAACCGGCGATCTTGAACGCGAGCTCGGAGGAGTCGACCTCGTGGTAGGCACCGTCGAGAAGGATGACGCGGACGCCAGTCATCTCGTAGCCGGCCAGGATGCCGAACTGCATGGCCTCCTGCGCACCCGCGTCGACCGAAGGGATGTACTCCTTCGGGATGCGGCCACCGGTGACCTTGTTCACGAACTCGTACGAGGCGTCGCCGCCCTCGATGGGCTCGATCGCGATCTGCACCTTGGCGAACTGACCGGTACCACCGGTCTGCTTCTTGTGGGTGAAGTCCACGCGCTCGACGGCCTTGCGGATCGTCTCGCGGTACGCGACCTGCGGCTTGCCGACGTTCGCCTCGACCTTGAACTCGCGACGCATACGGTCGACGAGGATGTCGAGGTGAAGCTCGCCCATACCACCGATGATGGTCTGGCCGGTCTCCTCGTCAGAGTGAACCTGGAAGGAGGGGTCCTCCTCCGCGAGACGCTGGATGGCGACACCCAGCTTCTCCTGGTCACCCTTGGACTTGGGCTCGATGGCGACCTGGATGACCGGCGCCGGGAAGTCCATGGACTCCAGGATGACCGGGTTCTTGTCGTCGCACAGCGTCTCACCGGTGGTGGTCTGCTTGAGGCCCATGACGGCGACGATGTCGCCGGCGCCCACCGAGTCGATCTCCTCACGCTTGTTCGCGTGCATGCGGTAGATCTTGCCGATGCGCTCCTTCTTGCCCTTGACGGAGTTCAGCACCGCGGTGCCGGCCTCCAGGCGACCGGAGTAGATCCGGACGAAGGTGAGCTTGCCGAGGTGCGGGTCGCTCGCGATCTTGAACGCGAGGGCCGACAGCGGCTCGTCGTCGGACGGCTTGCGCTTGACGACCAGCTCCGCGTCCTTGACGTCGTGGCCCTCGATGGCCTCGACGTCCAGGGGGGAGGGGAGGTAGCGCACGACCGCGTCGAGCAGGGGCTGGACACCCTTGTTCTTGAACGCGGTGCCACAGAAGACGGGGGTGATCGTCTTCTCGCCGCCACCCTTGCCGGAGGCAATGGTGATACGACGGATCGCGGCGTACAGCTGCTCCTCGGTGGGCTCCTGGCCCTCGAGGAAGAGCTCCATGATCTCTTCGTCGTTCTCGGCGACGGTCTCGACGAGCTTGCCGCGCCATTCCTCGGCGGTCTCGGTGTGCGAGGCCGGGATGTCGACGACGTCGTACATCTCGCCCTTGGTCGCTTCCGCGGACCACACCAGGGCCTTCATGCGGACGAGGTCCACGACACCCTGGAAGTCGGCCTCGGCACCGATCGGCAGCTGCATGACGATCGGGACGGCGCCGAGGCGGTCCACGATCATGTCCACGCAGCGGTGGAACTCGGCGCCCGTACGGTCGAGCTTGTTGACGAAGCAGATGCGCGGCACGCCGTAGCGGTCCGCCTGACGCCAGACGGTCTCGGACTGCGGCTCGACACCGGCGACACCGTCGAACACCGTGACGGCACCGTCGAGCACGCGGAGCGAACGCTCCACCTCGACCGTGAAGTCGACGTGACCCGGGGTGTCGATGATGTTGATGGTGTGATCAACGTCCTCGAGCGGCCAGTGACAGGTCGTCGCGGCAGACGTGATGGTGATGCCGCGCTCCTGCTCCTGCTCCATCCAGTCCATCGTGGCAGCGCCGTCGTGGACTTCACCGATCTTGTAAGACACACCGGTGTAGAACAGGATGCGCTCGGTGGTCGTCGTCTTGCCCGCGTCGATGTGGGCCATGATCCCGATGTTGCGGACCTTGGCCAGGTCAAGCGAAGTGGTGGCCATAAGGCTCAATCTTCTCTCGGTCTCGATGTGGGTAGCGACTACCAGCGGTAGTGCGCGAAGGCCTTGTTGGACTCGGCCATCTTGTGCGTGTCCTCACGCTTCTTGACCGAAGCACCGAGGCCGTTGGAGGCGTCGAGGAGCTCGTTCATGAGGCGCTCGGTCATGGTCTTCTCGCGACGGGCGCGGGAGTAACCGACGAGCCAGCGGAGCGCGAGGGTGGAGGCGCGACCGGGCTTGACCTCGATCGGCACCTGGTAGGTGGCGCCACCGACACGGCGGGACTTGACCTCGAGGGACGGCTTCACGTTCTCGAGGGCGCGCTTCAGCGTGATGACCGGGTCGTTGCCGGTCTTCTCGCGGAGGCCTTCCATGGCACCGTAGACGATGCGCTCGGCGGTGGAACGCTTGCCGTCCAGCAGGATCTTGTTGATCAGCGAGGTGACAAGAGGAGAGCTGTAGACCGGGTCGATGATGACCGGGCGCTTCGGGGCGGGGCCCTTACGAGGCATTCTTACTTCTCCTTCTTGGCGCCGTAGCGGCTGCGAGCCTGCTTACGGTTCTTGACGCCCTGCGTGTCGAGGGAACCGCGGATGATCTTGTAACGAACACCCGGCAGGTCCTTCACACGGCCACCACGCACGAGCACGATGGAGTGCTCCTGCAGGTTGTGACCCTCACCCGGGATGTAGGCCGTGACCTCGATGCCCGAGGTCAGACGCACACGCGCGACCTTACGGAGGGCCGAGTTCGGCTTCTTCGGGGTGGTCGTGAACACACGCGTGCAGACGCCACGACGCTGAGGGGAACCCTCGAGTGCGGGCGTCTTGTTCTTCTCGACCTTGTCCTGCCGGCCCTTCCGGACCAGCTGCTGGATCGTAGGCACTACTTCTCCGGTTTCTGTGTGCCGTCGGTGAAACTAACCTGGAACACCGCCGACCCACGCGGTCGGGTGTGTCGAATGCTGCGGACTTCCGCCAGGGCGGAAAAGGCGCAGATTGCGGTGGCCGTTCGCGGACTCACTGTGCGGTTGAGGACACGCACGCAAGCCCAGGCACACCCCAGGCACAAGGTCTGAGCGTACCTACCGCATGGACTCCGGTCAAAACAAATGCCCACGCGCACCGGGACCCGGCCGACGTGGGAGAACGAATCCCGGGCACCCCCGGCCCGCGGCCGGCGCGGCGGGCCCGCGGACCCGCCGCGGACCGCGCGCCGGGCGGGACGTTCCGGGCGGGCCCGGGGGCGGGTGCGGGCCCGGCGGCGCGGGGAGGGGTCAGTCCCGGGCGGCGCGGCGCGGCTCGCCCGGCGCGCGGGTCTCCGGGTCCTCCTCGCCGGGCTCCAGGAACTGGTTGACGACCTTGACGAACACGCCCATCCGCTCGTCGGGGACCCCGAGCCAGCGCGCGAAGTCCTCCATGGTGGGCTGCCAGTCGTCGGGCGGCAGCAGGTCCTCGGCCAGGGGCAGTTCCTCGGGGGTGACCCGGCCGGACCGGATCAGCATGTCGCGGACGGAGACCCCGAGCAGGGGGGCGATCCGGCGCATCGTCTCCAGGTCGGGCATGCTCTGCCGCTGGAGCAGCCGGGTCACGGCGGCACGGTGGACGCCGGCCTCGTCGGCGATCCGGGACTTGCCTCCGCCGCGCGGACTGTCGATGTCGTAGCCGCGCGCTCTCATCAGGCTTTCCACCCAGCCTGCGAATGCGTCGAGCCCTTGAGTGCTCATGTGTACCGCTCCCTTACTCCCCACCCTCCGGGCTCCCACTCTAGCGTGCTTGCGCGCACAGAATTACGTGCTTTCGGGCACGCAACCGTGTCGAAACGGTGAAGGATCCTCCCGATCGTTGTTGCGCGCCCGCACGCAACATGTCACTCTCTGAGTCGCCGCCGCACTCGTCGGCCTCACGAGTCCCAGGAGCCCCTCCGGCCCCAGGACTCGGTGGCCCGGACCGTGGAGATGAACCTTGCTCCTGCCCGACTCGACCCCCTGGCAGGCCGCCGCCGCGTGCGTCGGCCTCTCCCCGTCCGTCGTCTTCGCCCGCCGCGCCCAGCAGGCCGCCCCGGCGCTGCGCGCCTGCGCCGTCTGCCTCGTCAGCCGTGAGTGCGAGACGGCCGTGGCGCCCGCGGAGAGCTACTTCGACGGCGTCTGCGCGGGCCGCCTGTGGCGCAACGGCCGCCCCGTCGTCGCGCGCCGCGGCCGGCTCTCCGCCGACACCGCGCGACGGACCGGCACGGTCGACCTGCCCCGCGCGGTCGCCCCGGCCGGCGTACGCGACGCCCAAGCCGGCCCCCACGGTGTCACCCGCCCCGAAGAGCCCGCCGCCCCCGCCGCCGCGAGTACCCCGCACCCGGGCGGCACGCGTGACTGAGAGCCGCCTCCTCGCCGCCGACCAGGTCGTCCGGGACATCGCGCTCTGGACCGCCGCCCTCGTACGCCAGTTCCCCGAGCTCGCCTCGGAGCTGGCCCCCGGCCGCCGCTCCCCCGCCGGGGCCGCGCCCGCCGCGCCGCACCCGGGCCGCGACGAGCTCATCCGCGAGGAGCGGCGCGAGGCGCTGCTCCTCCAGCAGCGGCACGGACTCTCCGTCCCCGGCCACGGCGCCGCCCCGATCCGGCTCCACGTGTCCGACGCCATCCGGGACATCACCGACGGCGTCGTGGAACTGGAGGAGGCCGTCTGCGCCCGCCTCGGCCTGCCGCGGCCGCGCCGGGCCGGGGTCGTCGAACGCCTCCGCCGCGTCGCCGGACTGCTCGACGCCGTCGCCGGCCATCCCGTGCTCGCCCGCCACGTCCGGGACGAACTGCGCCGGATGGCCCGCCGGTGCGCGCGCACGCTGGGCGACACCGAGACGGTCGTCCGGGTCTCCGGTCGCTGCCCGTGGTGCGACTCGGTGTCGCTGCGGGCGTTCACGGACCGCCGCGCGGTGCTCTGCGTGAATCCGGCCTGCCTCTGCACGGACGAGGTGTGCGGCTGCCAGGACGACCCCGCGTACCGGCACCTGTGGCCGGAGGCGGAGTGGCACGAGCTGGCCGAGGCGTCCGGGGCCCGTACGGACGAGATCGAGGCGGCGATGGACACCACCACCGCCGTGGACACCATCCCGAACCCGACGGAGGAGAGCCCGTGCTGACGTCCCCCGCCCCGCCGGCCCTGATCCCCGGCCCGCTGGCCGCCTCGGAGGCCGGGGTCGCCCCGGCGACGATCCGCAAGTGGGTCCAGCTGGGCCACCTGCGCGCGGCCGGCAAGGCGGGCCGGGCCCAGCTGTTCCGCCTGGAGGACGTCTTCGCCGCGGAACGCCTGGCGAGCCGCCGCACCCGCACCGCGTAGTCCGCCACGAAGAAGCGCCCCGCCCGGCGCCCGTCCCACAGCCCCCGCTTCGAAGCGCCCCGCGTCCCTGGAGGACGCGGGGCGCTTCGTCGTCGCGGGGCCCGGCCGTCGGCCGGGGCAGGCGCGTCACGCGGGCGGGCCGCCGCCGGAGGAAAGGCGGCCCCGGCCGGGTGCGCCGCGGGCCCCGGCGGCCTGACGGCCGGCCCGCCGCCGCTCTCCCCAGCGGCCGCGCCGTCCCCGCCGCGGACGGTCCGGCGCACCCGATCCCCGAACTAGTTGCGTGCGCGCACGCTCTCTGTCACAGTTGGTGCAGCGGCGGAGCTGTGCCCGACACCGGGTCACGGTCTCCGCCGTCCGCCGTCCGGGCGCGCTTCCGCGCCCTGCGCGCCCCCTCCCCGCCGGAGCGCCCCGGACGGCCCCTCCCGCCATCCCTCCCGAGGAGCACCGTCATGACCACTCCCCCGAGTGCGTTCCCGGACGTCGAGAAGCTGGTCGTCGACGTCCTCAAGGCCGATCCGGCCCTGGCCGGCGCCGTGATCGCCGTCAACCCGCCCGCCGGCTTCGACGGCACGCAGAGCGCCGTACTCGTGAACCGCCGCGGCGGCGCCTGGGTCGGCGACCTGCACGTCGACATGCCGCTGATCGAGTTCGAGGTGTACGGGCCGAGCAAGAACGCCGCCCACACCCTCGCGAACGCCGCCCGGCGCGCGCTGCTCGCCACGATCGGCAAGCAGGTCGGCACCAACGTCTTCCAGGACGTCGAGGAGCAGGACGGCCCGCGCTGGCTGCCCGACTACCTCTACCGCGGCGCCAACCGCTACCTGTGCGTCATCCGCCTCTCCCTGAGCGTCTTCTGAGCCCTTCCGGCTCCCTGACGGACGCTCACCCACAGACCAGGCCCCGCTCTCCGGCGGGGCCTTTGCCGTACCCGGGCCCGACGCCCGGGAGCGGTGCGCCACCCACCCCTCTCATCAAGGAGAAATCCCACCATGGCAGGAAACAACTCCGCCGAGATCCGCGTCGCAGGCACCGGCAAGCTCTACGTCGCCGACGCCGGCACCTCCGCTCCGGCCACCTTCGGCACCGACTCGGCCGCCGACTGGTCCGGTGCGGGCTGGAAGGACCTCGGTTTCACCTCCGGCGACGGCGTCACGTTCTCGAAGAAGGACAAGCTGGAGGCCATCGACTCGTGGCAGTCGGTCTCCCCGGTCCACTACATCTACTCGAGCCGTGACCTGTCGCTGAAGTTCTCGCTGCTCCAGTTCAACGAGGACACGCTGCCGTTCTTCATGGGCGGCGACGCGGTCAAGGCCGAGCCGACGCCGGCCGTGGACACCTACCGCTACGAGATCGCGGAGCGTCCGTTCGCCGACGTGCGCGCCCTCGGCCTGGAGTTCACGGACGTCAAGGCCGGTGGCACCACCGCCGTCCGGTACCGCTTCATCATCCCGCGGGGCCAGGTCACCGCGACCGACGACATCAAGCTGGCCCGCAAGGCGGCGGCGCAGCTGGGTGTCACCTTCTCCGCCATGTCGAAGGGCGACGGCAAGCCGCTGGCGACCTTCCTCATGAAGGACAGCCAGTACTCCGCGACCGTCTGATCCCTTCCCCCCAGGGGCGGGACGGATCCTCCGTCCCGCCCCGCCCCTCTCCTCTTCACTCACTCGAACAAGGAGTACGCCCCACCATGGCCCGTTTCGACGTCAACGCCGCCCGCGCCCAGCGTCTGGAGGCCAGCGGCCGCAGCTGGTCCTTCGAACTGGACGGCCAGAGCTACACCCTGCCCACCGAACTCAGCCGCGCGACCGCCAAGGCGCTGCGCACGCTCGACGACAACGACGTGGACGGCCTGCTCGCGCTCCTGATGGGTGAGAAGCAGTTCAACCGCTTCGAACAGCACGACATCACGATGCAGGACATCGCCGCCATCCTGGAGGCCTACGGCAAGGAGACCGGGCTCGGCCTGGGGGAAGGCTGAGCCTCGTCGAGTTCGTCGATGAACACGCCGAGGCCCTCGAAGCGGACCTCCTCCGCTACTACGGCACCGACCTCCTCGACTGGCATCGCGGGGAGCTCTCCAGCCGACGGGTGATGACGCTGATCAGGCACCTGCCGCACGACAGCGCCGTGCAGCGGGAGCTGCACGGCGAGGCCGCGGAGTGGTCGATCACCGACCATCTCCTCGCGGCGGCGGTGGACCATCTGGCCGTCTCCAACTGGATGTTCTCGTGCGTCAACTCCGGCGAGGACGACGATCAGCCGGAGCCCCCGAAGCCCGTCCCGCGTCCGGGTGCCCAGGACGAGGACGCCGAGGAACAGGACGAGGAGTCCGGGAGCGCCGCCGAGGCGATCTCGCCCGGCGCCCTCGTCCGGTTCTTCGGCTGACGCCCCATCCCCCCCGCGGCCCCCGGAGCCCGTTCCCGTCAGGGACCGGGCTCCGGGGGCGCTTCCTGTGCTCGCTCGGCGGCCAGGTCCTCCTCCAGGGCCCGGGCCCGTTCGGACAGCCGGCGTCCCCTGCCGCGGCCGTCCGGGTCGCCGGACTCGTGGCCGCGGCGCTCGGAGGCGGCCCCGCCCGGGGCGGGCGCACCGGCGAGCGGCGGCACGATCGGCCGCCCGCCCTTGCCGCGGACGACCTTGCGCACCGGCTGTGCGGACCGGCGCGTACGGCTCTCCTGGGCGGACGGCAGGACGTCCTGTTCGAGGCCCTGCACGGGTTCGCGGTACGGCGCGGAGGCCACCTCGGACCCCGGTCCGGGCTCCGGCGCGGATTCGTCGTCCTGCCCGGACCGCGGTGCGGGCACCGTCGGCTGCGCGGGTTCGGACGGCGGTTCGGGCCGCCGCTCGAACAGCTCCCGCTCCCTGCGGACGCGCTCCTCGGCCTGGATCACGGCGGCCGGCGGTTCGAGGAGCCGGGCGAAGGGCAGCGGGATGACCCGGGCGCCGTCGCCGCCGACGCCGACGCCGACGTCCGAACGTCGCAGGGGGCGCCGGATTCCACGCGCGTCACTCTGACCCTGCGCGTAGGCGTCGGCGACGCGCTTCTCGTACTCCCTGCGGATGCGCGGCAGTTCGTCCGACACGGCCTCGGCCCAGCCGGAGGTGAAGGCGGCCGTCTCGCGCCGGTCGACCTCGGACCGGGGAAGCACCACCAGGTCCTCGGGGGCGAATCCCGCGACGTGGACGAGCTCGGAGATCCGTGCGAAGAGATGGGGCAGGTCGGGATGGGTTTCCAGCCAGTCGACCATCTGCTCCCGGCGACTGCCGCCCGGCTCCCTGCTCATCGCAAGCACTGCCTTCCAAGCCCCCTGAGGTCCCCTCGCGCTCCACGCGCACCTCACGCCCCGTGGTGGTCCGGCCCAGGAACGCCCATTCAGCGTACCCGGTCGAACACACGCACCCGATCCGGCATCAACCCGACTCAGGTAAACGACACAAGACACCCCGTCAGATGTTTCCGGCTCGACAAACACCGAACAGGTGTTCCATAGTTCTATTCGCACAGCAGTTCGAACATGTGGTGCCCCCGCTCCTCACTCCGCGGCGCCGCCACGCACGCACGGGCAAGCAATCGGAAGGCAGGCGTCCATGACTCAGCAGGCCGAGGCATCGCGACCGCAGACACCGCTCCACGACTGCCTCCGCCGGCTTCTCGACGGACCCGTCGCCCTCGACAAGAGAGCGTTGCTCGGCACGTTGTACGCCGAGGTCACCCGCCGCGAGACCCTCGCGTACACGGCGGGCTGGAACGACGCCCTCGGCTCGGCGCGACGCGCGTCCCGCCGGGACGGCGACGCCTGACCCAGCCGCACGAGAAAGCCCCTGCCGGTTCCGGCAGGGGCTTTCTCGGCTTGCCCTCCCCACCACACCAGCGGAGGAAGACATGGCAGGAGCCACACCCCCGTCGGGCGGGCAGCCCCCGGCCGCAGGCGGCAACCCGGAGGAACCCAAGCCCGAGTGGGAACAGACGATGGAGGACCTGAACCTCGGCATCGTCCCCAAGTTGTACAACCTGTTCACCGAGGGCGGCTGGGTCGCGCTGGCGACGGCGGGCGCCGTCGCCGCGGGCGGCGCGCTCGTGCTGATGGTGCAGGAGTCCGCCAAGATCGCGGCCAGGAACATCACGCGCCAGGCGCTCAGCTTCGCGACCCCTCGGGGCGAGAACGGCGAGCGCATGACCTACCAGCGCGACCCCGCGAGCGACTACGGCCGCCCGCAGCGCAGGCCCATCGCGGACGTCATGCGCGAAGAACGGGAAGCTCGCATCGAGGCCGCGGGCCGCACCCCGGCCGGCGGTGGTGCGGGCGACGGCGGCGGTGGAGGCGCGAACCACCCCAGTCCGGAGGCGCTGGAGAGCCTCCGCTCGAAGCTCGCCGAGGTCAACCCGAAGCTCGATGTGTTCAACCGGGAGATCCGCAAGGTTCCCAAGGCGCGCGAGCTCACCAAGACCGCGTCCGCCGTCGAGAAGGTCAACACGGCCATCGCCGCCTCCGACGCCCCGCAGATCACGGCCGTCGCCAAGGCGACCGGCAAGCTCGCGAGCGCCCAGCGGCACTTCGACCCGAGGAAGCTCCCCAAGGCCAGGAGCCTGTCGTCCGCCGCCCAGGCCGCCGAGCGGCTCGCCAACGCGGGCAGGGACGTGGCCCAGGCCTTCAACACCCTCAAGCTCAGGGCCCGGGAAGCCGCCGCGGAGATCTGACCCCACCCCACCACGAAAGGAGGTGACCCATGTCTCTCACCAGCTCCATGAAGAAGGCGTCCGACTCCCTGCGCAATCTCAAGACGCAGGCGTCCGGTGCCGCGACCTCGGTCAAGAAGGTCGGGGACGCCGGCAACTCGGCGTCCGGTCAGCTCAGGAACCTGAAGAGCAACGCCCAGGGCTCCAGCACCCAGCTCAAGAGCCTGAAGACCGCCTCGGACCAGGCCGAGAGGTCCATGGCGAAGGCCGGTCAGACCGGCCAGTCCGCCGGCGGCAAGCTCGGAAAGTTCGAGTCCGGCGCCGGCAAGGCCGCCAAGGGCCAGGACAAGCTCAACAAGTCCATGAAGGGCAACTTCCTCGCCCGTCTGCTCGAACTCTTCATGCCGCTCATCGAGAAGATCGTCGAGATGGCGATGCGCTCGAAGACCATGCAGACGGTCATGAAGAAGGCGTTCAGCGCCATCAAGACCGTGATCAGCTCGGTCATGAAGGCCATCGGCCCGATCATGAAGAAGGCCGGCGACCTGATCAAGACGGTCTGGAACGGCATCAAGAAGGCCATCACCACGGTCGTCAAGGCCGTCGCCACCGTCATCAAGACCTACGTGAAGATCTGGAAGACGGTCATCACCACGGTCATGAACGCGATCAAGACGGTCGTCAGGACCGCCTGGAACGGCATCAAGGCCGTGATCACCCCGGTGGTCAACTGGATCAAGACGACGATCCCGAACGCCTTCAGGGCCGTCAAGGACAAGATGTCGAGCATCTGGAACGGCCTCAAGGACATCGCGTCCCGGGCGTTCAACGGCATCAAGAGCGGGGTGTCCGGCCCGATCAACGCCGTGATCGGCCTGATCAACCGCATGATCGGGAGCCTGAACCGGGTCAAGGTCAGCGTCCCCGGCTGGGTGCCGATCGTCGGCGGCAAGACCTTCGGCGTCAACATCCCGACCATCCCCATGCTCGCCACCGGCGGTGTCGTCATGCCCCGCCACGGCGGTGTCCCGGCGATCCTCGCCGAGGCCGGCGAGGCCGAGGCCGTCCTCCCGCTCTCCAAGCTGGACCGGCTGCTCGCCGTCACGGCACGGCGCGCCCGCATGGCGCAGAGCCTGCAGAGCGGCGGCGGCGCCGGGGCCGGTCTGCACATCGAGCACTACCACGCGGCCCGCAACAGCGATCCGCAGAGCACCGCGGACGCCCTCATGTACCTGGCGAAGGCACGCGGATGAGCGCCGTCGCAGCCATGCCGAACCCGTTCCAGGGTGTCGCTCCGGTGATGACCTCCCTGCGGCGGGGTCTCGGACAGGCGGGCGACTCACTGCGGGGAATCAAGCAGGGCGCCCAGCGGGCCGCCGGCGGCATGGACCGGTTCGCCGCCGGTCTCCGCTCCGCCGGCACGTCCGTACGCACCATCGGCGGCAACGCCTCCGGCGCGTCGACGTCCCTCGGCCGGCTGCGCCGGTCCCAGGGCCCCGCCGGCGTCCGGCGGTTCGGCACCGCCGCGGGCAGGACGCGGACCGCCGCCGGCAGGCTCGGCGCCGGCGTCGGCGCCCTGCTCGCGATCCTGGGACCCCTGCTGCCCGTCACCGACGTCATCACCAGGCTGATGGACACCTTCGGCACCGTCATGACCGTCGCCTCGATCGCGATGACCGCCGTCAACGTCGCCATGCGGGCCAACCCGCTCGGCTTCCTCGTCGGCATCGTCGTGCCCGTCGCCGCGTATCTCATCGAACTCGCGGTGAACTCCGAGACCGGACAGCGGATCATCAAGCAGGTCTTCCAGCAGGCCCTCAAGGGCTTCCAGTCGGTCTGGAAGTTCCTCCAGCCGATCATGAAGCTCCTCGGCAAGGCCGTCGGGACCTACTTCAAGGCGTACCTGACCCTGTTCACCACCGCCCTGAAGGTCATCGGCTCCGGCATCGGCGGGATCTCCAAGGTCGGCTCTTCCGTCTCCTCCGCCTCCAACGCCCTGCGCGGCATCGCCTCCGGCGCCATGGGCGGGATCAAGAACGCCGTCGCACCGGTCCTGTCCTTCGTCACCGACAAGATCCCCGGGTTCTTCCGTACCGCCAAAGACGCCGTCGGCGGCGCCCTGCGCGGGATCGGCGACCTGGTCAAGGGCGCGCTCAGCGCCGTCGTCGGCGTCGTCAAGGGGCCCGTCAACGGCCTCATCGCCTTCGCCAACTGGATCATCGACGGGCTCGACAAGCTGAGCTTCAAAGTCCCCCTCACCGACAAGAAGTTCGGCGTCGACCTCGACAAGATCCCGATGCTCGCCGACGGCGGTGTCGTCTTCCCCGGCGGCGCGGACGCCTACCGCATCGATCCCCTCTCCGCGCTGGACAACCGTCGCGTCCCGGCCCTCACCGAGCCGCCCCGACCGCCGCACCGCATCCGGGACTTCCACGAGGAGCCCGGCGCCGGCCCCCGGTCGACCGCGGAGGACCTGCTCTTCCTCGCGGCGGCACGCGCCTGAGCCGTCCGCCCTTGGCCCCCTTCAGAAACGAGGTGACGGCCCCATGGCCGAGACCACGACCGCCTACGCCGGAAACAGCTACACCGCCGACCTCGCGCCCGGCTCACTCATCACCCAGGACGGGCAGATGCAGTGGGCCGGGCTTCTCATCGGCCCCGGCACCCCCTTCTCCGTCGACCGTTCCGGACTGACCGGCTGGGAGGACCTGCCCGAGTACGACTCCTCCGACGCCGACCGCCCCACCTCGCACGGCGCCTGGCCCGGCTCCCGCTACGCCAAGCCGCGCAAGATAGGCGGCACCATCGTGCTGATGCCGGAGTGGAACGGCGCCACCGAGGCCATCCGCGCCCTGCGGCAGTCGCTCGCCCTGCTCGACGAGGAGCGCTGGCTCACCGTCCGGCTGCACGGCGAACTGCTCGCCGTGCGCGCCCGGATCGCCCAGCGGGTGGTCCCCGCCGACCAGGGCTTCGCCACGCAGGGCAGCTCGAAGATGTCGATCCAGTGGCTCGCGGCCGACCCGCGTCGCTACGTCGTGAACGAGCAGGCCGCCGTCACGACCGCGCCGCAGCCCGAGTCCGGCCTCACCTGGCCGCTGGTCTGGCCGCTCAACTGGGGTCAGGCCAAGTCCACCGGCGACGCCGTGGCCGAGAACACCGGCTCCGCGCCGACCCACCCGGTGATCGTCTTCCGCGGACCCTGCTCCATGCCCACCGTCACCGAGCGCGTCAGCAAGCGCCGGCTGCGGTACGCGATCGACCTGGCCGCCGGCGACGAGCTCGTCGTCGACACCGCCGCCGGCACGGTCACCCTCAACAACACCGCGTCCCGCCGCCACACCGCGATGGCCGACTCCAGCCCCGAGGAGCTGTTCCTCCTCGAACCGGGCCGGACGGAGCTGGCCTTCCGGCCCGACAGCGCCACCCCGGACGCCCTGATGACGATCCGCTGGCGCAGCGCCGAGTGGTGACCCGGGGCCCCGGCCCGCGGTCCGCCGCCCCGCACGTCCCCCGAAAGCCCCTCCCGATCCCCAGAGGTGAACCATGACCGTACGGGCCGCCTGGCTCCAGCCCACGGGCCAGACCCGCGAGGACACCCGGATCGCCCTTTCCGTGCTGCTCACGCCCAACGGGCAGAGCCCGTCGGAGACTCCGCTGCGCTCCCGCCCCGGCATCGTCCCCGGCGGCCTCGTGCTGACCGGGACCTCCCCCATGCAGTGTTCGATCGGCACCGGCCGGGCCGTCGTCCAGGGCGGCGACACCGCCCAGGGCGCGTACATGGTCGCGGTGACCGCACCCGAGACGCTGACCATCGCCGACGGCGACCCGCAGAACGCCCGGATCGACCTCGTCGAACTGGCCGTCCTCGACGACGCCTACGACCGCACCGGCGCCACCGAAGCGGTGATCCGGCTGGTCAAGGGCGCGCCCTCGGCCACCCCGGTCGCCCCCAACTCGGGCCCCGGAAGCGCCTTCCCGCTCTACACCGTCACCGTGCCGGCCGGCACGTCGGCCGGCACCGGCGGCATCGCCTGGAACACCGCCGTCACCACCCTGCACTACCCGATGACGGCGCTCGGCGGGATCATGCCGACCAGCGGATTCAAGGGCGCCTACGTCGGCCAGTACCGCGACGTCGCCGGCCTGCTCCAGCGCTGGGACGGCACGACCTGGGTCTCCTACCCGAAGCCGATCGGCGGCATCGCCCCGCACGGCACCATGACGACCGGCGCCTACACCGGCCAGTACCGCGACAACGCCGGCATCCTCCAGCGCTGGGACGGCACGGCCTGGCAGTACGCCGAGGGCAGGGCGACGATCCTCTTCAGCGCCTCCCAGACCGCCATGCAGAGCATCCCGGCCAACGACTGGACGACCGTCACCCTCCAGGGCGTCGACATCGACGACTCCGGGGGCTGGAGCGGCGGCAACACCTACACCGTGCCGCGCACGGGCTGGTGGCGGGTCTCCGGGCACGTCTGCTGGTCGGGCGACTCCGCCAGCAACATGCGCGGCGCCCGCATCCTCTCCGGTGGTGTCGGCATCCCCCGGATGACCTGGCTCACCCCCGCGGGCGGCGGCGCCGTCGTCGTCGGCGGCCAGGGCCTGATCAAGCTCACGGCGGGCAGCACCCTGCAGCTGGCCGCCTTCCAGAACCACACGGCGGCGGTCCGCACCCTCGGCGGCT
The DNA here is from genome assembly GCF_050917515.1 of Streptomyces sp. JL2001. Lineage (NCBI taxonomy): Bacteria > Bacillati > Actinomycetota > Actinomycetes > Kitasatosporales > Streptomycetaceae > Streptomyces > Streptomyces sp. JL2001. The sequence goes on from NZ_CP169421.1 coordinate 3,289,149, forward strand.
CCGGCTACTACAGCAACCTCTCCGCCCAGTGGATCCGGTCCTGACCCCGCCCCCGCAGCACCTTCCCGATTGGAGAACCCCATGAACCTGCGCAGCAGCTGGGTCGCCGAGACCGGCCAGACCCGCGAGGACACCCGTCTCACCCAGATCGGTGCGACCAACGCGCTCAACCCCGTCCAGGTCCGCTCCGGCATCCTGCCGGGGTCCTACGACGGCAAGTACCGGCTGTCCGGCTTCTGGATGACCGGCTCCTCCGCCATGTCGGCGGTCGTCTCCGAGGGCCGGGCGATCGTCCAGGGCGAGATCTCCCAGGGCGCCTACCCGGTGACCCTGCCGGCCTCGGAGGTCGTCACCTTCTCCCCCGGCAACGCCCAGTACGGCCGGGTCGACCTGGTCGTCCTGCGGATCTACGACAAGCTCTACGAGGGCAGCACCCGCAACGAGGCCGTCGTCGAGATCATCGAGGGCGTACCGGAGCAGACCCCGAAGGCCCTGCCCGCCCCGGCGCGCAGCCTCCCGCTGTACGAGGTCACCGTGCCGGCCGGCGCCAGCGCGGGCAACGGTGGCATCCCGTGGGCCACCTCGCTCAAGGACCTGCGCACCGCCGTGGTCTCCGCGGGCGGCATCCTGCCCGTTGAGGGCCCCGTCGCCCCGGGCGCCTACCCGGGGCAGTACCAGGACACCGGCAGCGCGATCCAGCGCTGGGACGGCGGCGCCTGGATCTCCTACCCCTCGGCGATCGGCGGCATCGTCCCGAACTCCGCCTCCTCCACCCCGGCCAGCTACACCGGCCAGTACCGGGACGGCACGGGCGGGCAGCTCCAGCGCTGGAACGGCGCGGCGTGGGCGGCCGCCTACCCGGGTCCGTACTTCAACGACTCCCTGGACGGGGGCTACACCACGTCGACGACGTACGTGAACACGCTGATCGACCGGGCCGACAACCCGCTGAGCGTGACCTTCACGGCGCCGCCGTCGCGGGCCGCGATCCTCACCTTCGGGTCCCGGATGGAACTCTCCCTGGCCACCGGCACCACGGGCATCGCCAGCTCCGCCTACATGGGCGTGCGCGTCACCCAGGGCGCCACGGTCGTACGGGAGCCGGACGACGAACTGGCCGCGGTGGCCTCCAAGTCGGCCGATCCCACGGACGCCTACTCGGTCGCGACGACGCAGCGCCTGCACAGCCTGACGGCCGGCGCCACGTACACCGTCACCGCGTACTACCGGAGCACGAACACCAACGTGCGGGCCTGGTTCGACAACACCTTCCTCCAGATCACCCCGCAGTACTGAGCCGCGCGCCGTCCGGCAGCCGCCCGACCGCCCCGTCCCACAGGAGATCCCCATGCCCGTACGCTCCGGCTGGCTGATGCCCACCGGCCAGACCCGTCAGAACACCCGCATCACCTCGATCGGCGCCACCACCCCCGCCAACCCGCTCGGCGTCCGCTCCGGCGTCCTGCCCGGCACGTACGACGGCAAGTTCCGCGTCGGCGGACTGTGGATGAGCGGCACCGCCCCGATGACGGCCACCGTCTACCACGGCAGGGCCGTCATCCAGGGCGGCACCACCGACGGCGCGTACCCGGTCGCCCTCGACGAGGACATCACCCTCACCTTCGGCGACGGCGACCCGCTCAACCCGCGCATCGACCTGGTCGTCGTCCGCGTCTACGACAGCGACGTCGACGTCAACGCCCTCGGCAGGTACGAGGCCGTCGTCGAGATCGTCAAGGGCACCGCGGCGGCCAACCCGGTGGCCCCGAACGCCCCCGCCCGCTCGCTCGTCCTCTTCTCGGTCAAGGTCAAGGCCGGGGCGTCCGCCGGCACGGGCGGCATCGACTGGGCGAACGCCGTCACCGACCTGCGCACCACGATCGTCTCCGCCGGCGGCATCCTGCCCGTCTACAACAACGCGGGCATCGCCGGCTCCTACCCCGGCCAGTACCAGGACAACGACAACGCCCACTTCCTGCAGCGCTGGGACGGCACCGCCTGGGTCGCCTACCCGAAGGAGATCGGCGGCATCGCCCCCACGGGCACCGTGTCCGCCGGCAGCTACGCCGGCCAGTACCGCGACAACGCCGGCACGCTCCAGCGCTGGAACGGCACCTCGTGGGTGAACCACCAGCCGCCGGTCGAGGTCGAGACCACCACCAGCGGCGCGACCGCGCTCGCCAACTGGGGCATGGTCTCGTTCGCCGGCCGCAGGACCAAGGGCGGGCTGTGCAGCATCACGGTCACCGTCACCCGTACCGGAGCCCAGGTCAACGCCGACAGCGCCGGCAACATCGCCGACGAACCGCTGTGCACCCTCCCCGCCGGCTGGCGGCCGGGCATGGACTTCGAGGCGTCGGCCTGCGACGGCTACGGCGACGGCGGCGCCAACATCTACACCAACGGACAGGTCAACCTGCGCACCTGGTCCTCCAACGGCGCCCTGGCCGCCGGGCGGAACATCCGCGTCTCCGCGACCTACGTCCTGTAAGGGAGCCCGCGATGGCCATCGACACGCCCTACCGGGCGATCTTCTGCGACCTCATCACCGACCAGACCCTCGACATCCTGCCGCTGCGGGACGTCCAGTTCGACGACTACATAGGCAAGGCCGGCTCCCTGTCCGGCACCATCCCCATCCCGAACCGGGCCATCGCCGACCGGGTACGGCAGATCCAGGAGGGCCGTACCGCGGTCTACCTGGAACGCGGCGGCGACCTGTGGTGGGGCGGCATCGTCTGGACCAGCACCCTGCAGTCCACCGACCGCGGCGTGCTGACCCTCTCCGTCCAGGCGGCGACGTTCGACTCGTACGCGGCACGCCGCCGCATCCGTACGGAGATCAAGTACACCGAGCCGACCGACCAGCTGGCCATCGCGCGCCGGCTGTGGACGGAGCTCCAGGCCGGGGCCCGCTGCTTCAAGGTCACCGTCGGGGAGGAGACCTCCGACGTCCGGCGGACGGTCACCTGGCGCCTCGGCGACGAGACCGTGTACCTGGAGGCGCTCGACCAGCTCGCCGCGATGGAGGACGGCTTCGAGCACCAGATCCTGGTCTACCGCGACCCGGTCACCGGCGAACGGATCCGGCAGCTCCGCCTCGGCGCCCCCAAGATCCGCAACGGCGCCACCGACCTGCTCTTCGACCGGCCCGGCGTGATCCTCGCGTACTCCTTCCCGCGCGACGCGACCCGCGGCGGCACCACCGCCCTGGCCCGCGGCGCGTCCACCAACTCCAACGCGGCGGCCGAGTCCCGGCCGCTGTTCTCCACCGAGCAGGTCGACTCGGCCCTGCTCGCCGACGGCTGGCCGCTGATCGACCTGTCCTCGGACCACAACGAGATCAGCGACCAGCTCACCCTGGACTCGCTGGCCGCCGCCGAACTCGCCCAGGCACGGGGCGCCGTCGTCATCCCCGAGATCAGCATCCACCTCGGCGGCATCGTCCCGCCGGCCCTGCTCGGGCGGGTCGCCCGCATCCGCATCACCGACGAATGGCACCCCACGGGCCTCGACGCGCGCTTCCGCATCATCGGCGTCAAGGTCCGGCCCCCGGAGCGGGGCCGCCCCGACACCGCCGAGCTCTATCTCGAGGAGGCCTGATGCCCCAGCTGCCCGAGGACATCATCGACCGGCTCAACCAGATGGAGCGCCGGATCAAGGCGCTGTCCACCGCGGTCAACACCCGCCCCGCCCTCAACGAGGTCGCCAACGGCCAGCTGACGGTGAAGCGGACCAACGCCGACGGCTCGACGGCCGCCGTCCTGCAGATGGGCGGCAGCTCGCCGACGGCCACCCGGCCCGTCATCCGGATCTTCGACGGCTACAACCACGAGATCTTCGCCGACGACATCCTGACCGGCGGCCTCGCCCGGCCCTGGCTCCAGCTGCTCCCCCCGGTGGACCTCAACTCGGCCCGCTGGCCGTCCACCAGCAGCACCACCTTCACCGCCGTCGCCCAGTCCTTCAACCCCGTCTGGCAGCCGAAGATGCGCCTGTCGATCTACACGAAGGCGTCCAGCGGCGCGACCGGCCAGGTGAAGGTGCTCGTCGACGGCCAGCAGTTCGGACCCACCGTCACGGCCGGCACCACCTTCGACTACACCGGCCTGCTGCCCGTCGACATGCCGACCAAGTTCGGCAAGGTCATGACCATCGAGGTCCACGCCCTGGCGAGCAGCGGCGGGACGGTCTACGCCCAGCCCGTCCTGATGTACGGCACCCAGACCTGATCCGCCCACCGAGGAGCACACCCATGAACATCGACCCCACCCAGCCGTGGGGCGTGGCCATCGACTACGCGGGCCGCGCCACCGTCACCGAGAACGGCCACGCACTCGACGTCCGCGTCTACGACAACACCCTCGGCGGCTCCCTGGAACGCGACCCGATGACCGGCGAGTACCCGTCGGTGTACGTCAGCGCCCAGGTCACCGAGTCCGACGGCCCGGACACCACGCTGCGCGGCGCCGGACTGGTCGTGGTCAACGCCCAGGGCGGCGCGCCGGTGGTGCCCGACCCGACCGCCGTCCAGCGGGCCGTGACGGCCGCCCTCGACGACTTCGAGCGCCGGCGCGCCGCCTGCGCCGCCCTCTGCGCCGCCTGGGACCCGGCCCCGCCCGCCCCGCCGACGCCGCCCGTCACACCCGTCCCGTAACCGGGGCACCACCCCACCTGTTCGCCCGCCCGAGTGCGGGCCTTTTTCATGCCCGCTTCCTGGCATCCCCGCCCTTCCCGCCGGAGGAACCCACCATGGCCACTCCCCTCTCCGCCGACCGGCTCCTCGCCGCGCTGCGCGCCGAGGGCGTCAAGGTCGTCGAGCACGACGGCTGGCGCACCCACAACCGCAATCAGGCCGGCCCCTGGGGCCCCGTGAGCGGCGTGATGATCCACCACACCGTCTCCAGCGGCACCGCCTCGTCCGTCGAGCTCTGCTACCACGGCTACGACGGCCTGCCGGGCCCGCTGTGCCACGGCGTCATCGCCAAGGACGGCTCCGTCCACCTCGTCGGCAACGGCCGCGCCAACCACGCCGGCGGCGGCGACCCCTCCGTCCTGCAGGCCGTGGTCACCGAGACCTACGGCGACCGGCCGCCCACCCCGCGCGCGCACCAGGGCAGCGCCGGCGCCGTCGACGGCAACACCCGCTTCTACGGCTTCGAGTGCGTCAACCTCGGCGACGGCAACGACCCGTGGCCGGCGGCCCAGCTCGACGCCGTCGAACGGGTCTCCGCGGCCCTCTGCCGGGCCCACGGCTGGGGCGCCAAGTCGGTCATCGGGCACCTGGAGTGGTCCGACTGGAAGAGCGACCCGCGCGGCTTCGGCATGCCGGGCATGCGGGACCGCGTCCAGAAGCGGCTGGGGTCCGCACCGTCCAGGACCCCCTCCGGCGCCACCTCCCCGGCCCGCCCGAGCACCCCGCGCTACCAGCCCTTCCCCGGCACCTCGTTCTTCAGGAAGAACCCGAGCTCGCCGATCGTCACCGCGATGGGCCGCCGGCTGATGGCCGAGGGCTGCTCCGCCTACACCGTCGGTCCCTCCCCCCGCTGGGGCGAGGCCGACCGGCGCAGCTACGCCAAGTGGCAGCGCAAGCTCGGCTTCCACGGCTCCGACGCCGACGGCTGGCCGGGCCCCGCCTCCTGGAACGCGTTGAAGGTCCCCTACTGCGGGTGAGTCCCGCCCTACCCGAGGAGTTCCACCGATGTCCGATGCCGCCAAGCGCACGGCCCGCACCGTCCTCCAGTCCGCCGTCGGCATCGCCGTCGTCCTGCCCGCGATCGTCGACGCCTCCGGCATCCCCGAGACCCTCCCCTGGGTCGCCGGGGCCCTGGCCGTCGCCGGTGCCCTGACCCGCGTCATGGCCCTGCCGACGGTCCAGACCCTGCTGCCGTCCTGGCTCCGCAGCGCTGCGGGAGGCGCCGATGACCGAGTCTGAGCCGAACGACCCCGTCGCCGTGGCCGTGGAGCTGGAACGGCTCCGCGGCACGCTGGAGGCAGGCTTCGCCCGGGTCGACGGCGCGCTGGCGCTGCTCGTCCAGCGCAGCGACCAGACCGACAAGCAGCTCGCCGACATGGAGACCCGTCTCGACGCCCTGGAACGCGCCCGCTGGCCTCTGACCAGCATCGCCGCGCTCACGGCGAGCGCGGGCCTGATGATCGCGATCTGGGAACTCGCCGGCCGCTGACCCTCCTGGGCCCGCGGCCCGGGAACGCCGAAGGGCGGCCACCCCACGGGGTGACCGCCCTTCGCACGTCGTACTCGCTTACTGGTTGTACGGACCGTAGTCGTAGTCCTCCAGCGGAACGGCCTGGCCGGAGCCGGTGCCGAACGGCGAGTAGTCGATGTCGTCGTAGCCGACGGCCGAGTACATCGCGGCCTTGGCCTCCTCGGTCGGCTCGACCCGGATGTTGCGGTAGCGGGACAGACCCGTACCGGCCGGGATGAGCTTACCGATGATGACGTTCTCCTTGAGGCCGATCAGGGAGTCCGACTTGGCGTTGATCGCCGCGTCGGTCAGAACCCGGGTCGTCTCCTGGAAGGACGCCGCCGACAGCCACGACTCGGTGGCGAGCGAGGCCTTGGTGATACCCATCAGCTGCGGACGGCCGGAGGCGGGGTGACCGCCCTCGGTGACCACACGACGGTTCTCGGTCTCGAACTTCGAGCGCTCGACGAGCTCGCCCGGCAGCAGCTCCGCGTCGCCGGACTCGATGATCGTCACGCGGCGCAGCATCTGCCGGATGATGATCTCGATGTGCTTGTCGTGGATCGACACGCCCTGCGAGTTGTAGACCTTCTGGACTTCGCCGACCAGGTGGACCTGGACCGCGCGCTGACCGAGGATCCGCAGCACGTCGTGCGGGTTGGTGGCACCCACGGTGAGCTTCTGGCCCACCTCGACGTGGTCGCCCTCGCCCACGAGCAGACGGGCACGCTTCGAGATCGGGAACGCCGTCTCGTCGCTGCCGTCGTCCGGGGTGACGACGATCTTCTTGGTCTTCTCGGTCTCCTCGATACGGACGCGGCCGGCCGCCTCCGAGATCGGGGCGACACCCTTGGGCTGACGCGCCTCGAAGAGCTCGACGACACGCGGCAGACCCTGGGTGATGTCGTCACCGGCCACACCACCGGTGTGGAAGGTACGCATCGTCAGCTGGGTACCGGGCTCACCGATGGACTGGGCGGCGATGATGCCGACCGCCTCACCGATGTCGACCAGCTTGCCGGTGGCCAGGGAGCGGCCGTAGCAGAAGGCACAGGTGCCGACCGCCGACTCACAGGTCAGGACCGAGCGGGTCTTGACCTCCTCCACGCCCGCGCCGACGAGCGCGTCGATGAGCACGTCACCCAGGTCGACGTTGGCCGGCGCGATGACCTTGCCGTCCACGACGACGTCCTCGGCGAGCATCCGCGCGTACACGGAGGTCTCGACGTCGTCCGTCTTGCGCAGGACGCCGTCGGCACCCCGCTCGGCGATCTTCAGCTTCAGACCGCGCTCGGTGCCGCAGTCCTCCTCGCGGATGATCACGTCCTGCGAGACGTCCACCAGACGACGGGTCAGGTAACCCGAGTCGGCGGTACGCAGGGCGGTGTCGGCGAGACCCTTACGGGCACCGTGCGTGGAGATGAAGTACTCGAGGACGGTGAGGCCCTCGCGGAAGGACGCCTTGATGGGACGCGGGATCGTCTCGTTCTTGGCGTTCGACACCAGACCACGCATACCCGCGATCTGACGCATCTGCATCATGTTTCCTCGGGCACCCGAGTCGACCATCATGAAGATGGGGTTCGTCTTCGGGAAGTTCGCGTTCATCGCCTCGGCGACCTCGTTGGTCGCCTTGGTCCAGATCGCGATGAGCTCCTGAGTGCGCTCTTCCTTGGTGATCAGACCGCGCTCGTACTGCTTCTGGACCTTCTCGTCCTGCGCCTCGTAGCCCGCGACGATGGCCTTCTTGGCCTCGGGCACGACGACGTCGGAGATGGCCACGGTGACACCGGAACGGGTCGCCCAGTAGAAGCCCGACGCCTTCAGGTTGTCGAGCGTCGCCGCCACGATGACCTTGGGGTAGCGCTCGGCCAGGTCGTTGACGATCTCGGAGAGCTGCTTCTTGCCCACCGAGTAGTCGACGAACGGGTAGTCCTCGGGCAGCAGCTCGTTGAAGAGCGCGCGACCCAGCGAGGTGCGCAGGCGGAAGGAGTCGCCCGTCTGCCACTCCGGCTCGCCCTCCTCGGCGACCGGGGGAACCCAGCCGCGCGGCGGAACGCTGCCGATGGGGAAGCGGATGTCGACCTGCGCCTGGAGCGAGAGCTCGCGGGCGTCGAAGGCCATGATCGCCTCGGCGGTGGAGCCGAAGGAACGACCGGCGCCGACGACCTCGCGCTCGTCCTCGTCCGTGGTGAGGAAGAACAGACCCAGCACCATGTCCTGGGTCGGCATGGTGACGGGACGACCGTCGGCCGGCTTCAGGATGTTGTTCGAGGACAGCATCAGGATGCGGGCCTCGGCCTGCGCCTCCGCGGAGAGCGGCAGGTGCACGGCCATCTGGTCACCGTCGAAGTCCGCGTTGAACGCGGTGCAGACGAGCGGGTGGATCTGGATGGCCTTGCCCTCGACCAGCTGGGGCTCGAAGGCCTGGATGCCGAGGCGGTGCAGCGTGGGCGCACGGTTCAGCAGGACCGGGTGCTCGGCGATGACCTCTTCGAGGACGTCGTACACGACCGTGCGGCCGCGCTCGACCATCCGCTTGGCGCTCTTGATGTTCTGCGCGTGGTTCAGGTCGACCAGGCGCTTCATCACGAACGGCTTGAAGAGCTCCAGCGCCATGGCCTTGGGCAGACCGCACTGGTGCAGCTTCAGCTGCGGACCGACGACGATGACGGAACGCGCGGAGTAGTCCACACGCTTGCCGAGCAGGTTCTGACGGAATCGACCCTGCTTGCCCTTCAGCATGTCGCTGAGGGACTTCAGCGGACGGTTGCCGGGGCCCGTGACCGGGCGACCGCGACGGCCGTTGTCGAAGAGGGCGTCGACCGCCTCCTGGAGCATCCGCTTCTCGTTGTTCACGATGATCTCGGGGGCACCGAGGTCGAGCAGACGCTTCAGACGGTTGTTGCGGTTGATCACGCGGCGGTACAGGTCGTTCAGGTCGGAGGTCGCGAAGCGGCCACCGTCCAGCTGCACCATCGGACGCAGGTCCGGCGGGATCACCGGCACGCAGTCGAGAACCATGCCCTTGGGGCTGTTCGCGGTCTGCAGGAACGCGGAGACGACCTTGAGGCGCTTGAGCGCACGGGTCTTCTTCTGGCCCTTGCCGGTACGGATGATCTCGCGGAGGCGCTCGGCCTCCTCGTCCAGGTCGAAGGACTCCAGGCGCTTCTGCAGCGCCGCGGCACCCATCGAGCCGTCGAAGTACGTGCCGAAGCGGTCACGCAGCTCGCGGTAGAGGAGCTCGTCGCCCTCCAGGTCCTGGACCTTGAGGTTCTTGAAGCGGTTCCAGACCTCGTCGAGACGGTCGATCTCGCGCTGCGCACGGTCGCGCAGCTGCTTCATCTCACGCTCGGCACCCTCGCGCACCTTGCGGCGCACGTCGGCCTTGGCACCCTCGGCCTCGAGCTCGGCCAGGTCGGTCTCGAGCTTCTTGGCGCGGGCCTCCAGGTCGGAGTCGCGACGGTTCTCGATCTGCTGACGCTCGACGGAGACGTGGGCCTCCAGCGACGGCAGGTCACGCGTACGGCGCTCGTCGTCGACGAACGTGATCATGTACGCCGCGAAGTAGATGACCTTCTCGAGGTCCTTCGGGGCGAGGTCGAGCAGGTAGCCCAGGCGCGACGGGACACCCTTGAAGTACCAGATGTGGGTGACGGGAGCGGCCAGTTCGATGTGGCCCATCCGCTCACGGCGCACCTTGGCGCGGGTGACCTCGACGCCACACCGCTCACAGATGATGCCCTTGAAGCGGACACGCTTGTACTTGCCGCAGTAGCACTCCCAGTCCCGGGTCGGACCGAAGATCTTCTCGCAGAAGAGTCCGTCCTTCTCGGGCTTCAGGGTGCGGTAGTTGATGGTCTCCGGCTTCTTGACCTCGCCGTGGGACCACTGACGGATGTCGTCCGCGGTGGCAAGGCCAATCCGCAGCTCGTCGAAGAAGTTGACGTCGAGCACTATGCGTCAATCCCTCTCAGGGTTGAGTCTCAATTTGGTCTGATGGGGGTCCCGGGGTCGGTGGGGGGCTCGTGGGTACGAGCCCCTCACCGGACTCCCGTCAGACCTCTTCGACGCTGCTCGGCTCGCGCCGGGACAGGTCGATACCGAGCTCCTCCGCCGCGCGGAAGACGTCCTCGTCGGTGTCGCGCATCTCGATGGACATGCCGTCCGAGGACAGCACCTCCACGTTGAGGCACAGGGACTGCATCTCCTTGATGAGCACCTTGAAGGACTCGGGGATGCCGGGCTCAGGGATGTTCTCGCCCTTGACGATGGCCTCGTAGACCTTCACGCGGCCGGTCACGTCGTCGGACTTGATCGTCAGCAGCTCCTGGAGGGCGTAAGCGGCGCCGTACGCCTCCAGCGCCCACACCTCCATCTCACCGAAGCGCTGGCCACCGAACTGGGCCTTACCACCCAGCGGCTGCTGGGTGATCATCGAGTACGGACCGGTCGACCGGGCGTGCAGCTTGTCGTCGACCAGGTGGTGCAGCTTGAGGATGTACATGTACCCGACCGAGATCGGGTCCGGGAACGGCTCGCCGGAGCGGCCGTCGAACAGACGCGCCTTGCCGGACGGCAGGACCAGACGGTCGCCGTCGCGGTTCGGGATGGTGTGCTCGAAGAGACCGGAGATCTCGTCCTCGCGGGCACCGTCGAACACCGGGGTGGCGACGTTCGTGCCGGGCTTGACCTCGTCGGCGCCGATCACCTGGAGGCGCTGCGCCCACTCGTCCGCGAGGCCGGAGACGTCCCAGCCGCGGCTGGCGAGCCAGCCGAGGTGGATCTCCAGGACCTGTCCCGGGTTCATTCGGGACGGGACACCCAGCGGGTTCAGGATGATGTCGACCGGGGTGCCGTCCTCCAGGAACGGCATGTCCTCGATCGGCAGGATCTTGGAGATGACGCCCTTGTTGCCGTGACGGCCGGCGAGCTTGTCACCATCGGTGATCTTGCGCTTCTGGGCGACGTAGACGCGGACCAGCTGGTTCACGCCCGGGGGAAGCTCGTCGCCCTCCTCGCGGTCGAAGACGCGGACGCCGATGACCTTGCCGGTCTCGCCGTGCGGCACCTTCAGCGAGGTGTCACGGACCTCACGGGCCTTCTCACCGAAGATCGCGCGGAGCAGGCGCTCCTCCGGGGTCAGCTCGGTCTCGCCCTTGGGCGTGACCTTGCCGACGAGGATGTCGCCGGCGACGACCTCGGCACCGATCCGGATGATGCCGCGCTCGTCGAGGTCCGCGAGGACCTCCTCGGAGACGTTCGGGATGTCCCGGGTGATCTCCTCGGGGCCCAGCTTGGTGTCACGGGCGTCGACCTCGTGCTCCTCGATGTGGATCGAGGAGAGGACGTCGTCCTGCACGAGGCGCTGCGACAGGATGATCGCGTCCTCGTAGTTGTGGCCCTCCCACGGCATGAACGCCACGAGCAGGTTCTTGCCGAGCGCCATCTCACCGTTCTCGGTGGCCGGGCCGTCGGCGAGGACCTGGCCCTCGATGACCCGGTCGCCCTCGGAGACGACGACCTTCTGGTTGACCGAGGTGCCCTGGTTCGAGCGGGAGAACTTGGCGATGCGGTACGTGGTGTACGTGCCGTCGTCGTTCGTGACGGTGATGTAGTCGGCCGAGACCTCCTGGATCACACCGTCCTTCTCCGCCTTGATGACGTCGCCGGCGTCGGTGGCACAGCGGTACTCCATGCCGGTGCCGACGAGCGGGGCCTCGGACTTAATCAGCGGCACCGCCTGACGCATCATGTTCGCGCCCATGAGGGCACGGTTGGCGTCGTCGTGCTCGAGGAAGGGGATCATCGCCGTCGCGACCGACACCATCTGGCGCGGCGAGACGTCCATGTAGTCGACCTCGGTCGGCGGGACGTAGTCGACCTCGCCACCACGGCGGCGGACCAGGACGCGAGCCTCGGTGAACTGCAGCTCGTCGTTCAGGGTCGCGTTCGCCTGGGCGATGACGAAGCGGTCCTCCTCGTCGGCGGTGATGTAGTCGACCTCGTCGGTGACCTGACCGTCGACGACCTTGCGGTACGGCGTCTCGATGAAGCCGAACGCGTTGACGCGGCCGTACGAGGCGAGCGAACCGATCAGACCGATGTTCGGGCCTTCGGGGGTCTCGATCGGGCACATGCGTCCGTAGTGGGACGGGTGCACGTCTCGGACCTCGAAGCCGGCCCGCTCACGGGACAGACCACCCGGGCCGAGCGCCGAGAGACGGCGCTTGTGGGTGAGACCCGACAGCGGGTTGTTCTGGTCCATGAACTGCGACAGCTGGCTGGTGCCGAAGAACTCCTTGATGGAGGCGACGACCGGCCGGATGTTGATCAGGGTCTGCGGCGTGATCGCCTCGACGTCCTGGGTGGTCATGCGCTCGCGCACGACGCGCTCCATACGAGCCAGACCCGTGCGGACCTGGTTCTGGATGAGCTCGCCGACGTTGCGCAGACGACGGTTGCCGAAGTGGTCGATGTCGTCGGTCTCGACGACGATCTCCCGGCCCGACTCGCCGATCGTCTCGGTCTCGCCCGCGTGGAGCTTCACCAGGTACTTGATCGTCGCGATGACGTCGTCCGTGGTGAGCACGCCGGCGTCCAGCGGCTCGTCCGCGCCGAGCTTCTTGTTCACCTTGTAGCGGCCGACCTTCGCGAGGTCGTAGCGCTTCGGGTTGAAGTAGAGGTTCTCGAGCAGCGTCTGAGCGGCCTCGCGCGTCGGCGGCTCGCCCGGGCGGAGCTTGCGGTAGATGTCGAGCAGCGCGTCGTCCTGGCCCTGGGTGTGGTCCTTCTCCAGGGTGGCGCGCATGGACTCGTACTCGCCGAACTCCTGCAGGATCTGCTCGGTGGTCCAGCCGAGAGCCTTGAGCAGGACGGTGACGGACTGCTTGCGCTTGCGGTCGATGCGGACACCGACCATGTCGCGCTTGTCGATCTCCATCTCCAGCCAGGCACCCCGGGACGGGATGATCTTGGCGGAGAAGATGTCCTTGTCGGACGTCTTGTCGATGGAGGAGTCGAAGTAGACACCCGGCGAGCGGACGAGCTGCGACACGACGACACGCTCGGTGCCGTTGATGACGAAGGTGCCCTTGTTGGTCATGAGCGGGAAGTCGCCCATGAAGACCGTCTGGGACTTGATCTCGCCGGTCTCGTTGTTGGTGAACTCGGCGGTGACGAAGAGCGGGGCGCCGTACGTGAAGTCACGGTCCTTGCACTCGTCGATCGAGTTCTTCGGCGGCTCGAAACGGTGGTCGCGGAAGGTCAGCGACATCGACCCGGAGAAGTCCTCGATCGGGGAGATCTCCTCGAAGATCTCCTCCAGACCGGACTTCCTGGGGACGTCCTGTCCCGACTCAAGGGCTGCCTCGACGCGAGCCTTCCAGGCCGCGTTGCCGAGAAGCCAGTCAAAGCTCTCGGTCTGCAGCGCGAGGAGGTTCGGAACCTCGAGGGGCTCCTTGATCTTTGCAAAGGAGATGCGCAGCGGGGCGGTGCTGGCGCCGTTGTTCGTATTGGTCGAGGCGTTGCGCGAGGCGGCCAAGAGGGGGTCCTTCCGAGGGCTCGGACTCACTACGCGCGTACCGGTCCCTTGCGAAACACTGGGACGAACACTCCCGAAACGGGCTGAAAAGCCAGGTCAGGCGGGTCTGTCGACGGTGCTCTCGCGAGAGTATGCCCCAGGTGACGGGCAGGGGGCAGCTAACAGGCAGCGCAAAGGGACAGTGTAGCCACTTGGCCCACTGATGTCCAGGGCGAGTAATTCGCGACCCTCGTTGTTCTCAACTCCGCGGTACCTCGCGCCGTGTGGCGCACCTCGATACTGCCCGTTCCGCCGTCGATCCATGCCTCGGATACGGATCGTTGTGACGACGCGTCCTGAGAATTGCGCGCTGCGTGCGGTTCGTCAAGGCCCCCCGGTCGGCGGGGCGCACGGCGAAGATCACCATACTCCGCCCTCCGGGGGTCCCACGACCCCCGCCACGCCCTGTTCCGGGTACGCCGAAGGGCGACCACCCGGATGGGTGATCGCCCTTCGCAAGGCGCCTGGAGGGCGCCTGAGCGAGTCAGGAGACTCGCGAGGTGTTACTTGACCTCGACGGAGGCGCCGGCGGCCTTGAGGGACTCGGCAGCCTTCTCCGCGGCCTCCTTGGCGACCTTCTCGAGGACCGGCTTCGGGGTGCCGTCGACGAGGTCCTTGGCCTCCTTCAGGCCGAGGGAGGTCAGCTCACGCACGACCTTGATGACCTGGATCTTCTTCTCGCCGGCACCCGTGAGGATGACGTCGAACTCGTCCTGCTCCTCGGCCTGCTCGGCCGGGGCGCCCGGGCCGGCCGGACCGGCGACGGCGACGGCCGCGGCGGCGGTGACGTCGAACTTCTCCTCGAAGGCCTTCACGAACTCGGAGAGCTCGATGAGGGTCATCTCCTCGAACTGGGCGAGGAGGTCGTCCTGAGAGAGCTTCGCCATGATGGGCGATCCTTCCACTAATTCGGCTGGTGCCGATGTACATGTAGGCGGGCGTACTGTCGGCCCGCTGCGACCGTCCCCCCTGGTGGGGTGGCGGTCATTGCGCGAGCCGAGTTACTCGGCACCGCCCTGCTCGGCGAGCTTGACGCGAAGCGCCTCCGCGGTGCGGACGAACTTCGACGGCAGCGCCTGGAGGAGCGAGGCAGTCTGGGACTGCTTGCCCTTGAACGCGCCGGCCAGCTTGCTGAGCAGAACCTCGCGGGACTCGAGGTCCGCAAGCTTCTTGATCTCGTCGGCGGACAGCGCCTTGCCGTCAAGGACACCGCCCTTGATGACGAGGTTCGGGTTGTCCTTGGCGAAGTCACGCAGACCCTTGGCCGACTCCACCGGGTCACCGGTGATGAAGGCAGCGCCCGTCGGACCGGTGAACTGGTCGTCGAGCGAGGTGATCCCGGCCTCGTTGGCCGCAATCTTGGTCAGCGTGTTCTTCACCACGGCGTACTGGGCGTTCTCACCGAGCGAACGACGCAGCGTCTTCAGCTGCGCCACGGTGAGACCCCGGTACTCGGTCAGCACGACGGCGTTCGAGCTCTGGAACTTGTCCTTGAGCTCGGCTACCGCGGCAGCCTTGTCGGGCCTTGCCATGAGCGTCGGCCTCCTTCCGGGTGATGAGGACCGCTCAGAAGGGGCTGATACAAAACAAAACGCCCCGGCGCAGGCGCACGGGGCACAGCTCGACCGGATTCGAGAATCCGGGAACTCTTCCACGATCACCTACGCGGGCCGTCCGCATCTCAGCGAACCTTCGGCCACTGCGCCCTCTTGCGAGTGCACAGCAACGACCAGCGGTCTTTGGCTTCCTCGGAAGAGTACGTGAAGGTGTCGGCAACGAGCAAATCCGCCCGTACGGCTCAGCTCCGGCCGGTGCCGGAGGGGTCGCCGCCGAGGCCCTTCGGCACGGCGAGGAGGTCCACGGCGTCCTCGGCCGGCGGGGCCTGGACGGCGGCCCCGGTGCCGTGGTCCGAGGAGTGCGCGGTGATGCCGAGCGGCCTTGTTCACGCCCGCGACGACGGTCTCGCGGTCTTCCGCGGAGCTGAGGCCGTTCATGGGCCTCGTCGGCGTCGAGCAGGTCCTCGAAGGCCCGTGACGGCGCCGCACGCACGGAACCGGCCCCCCGCTCCTCCGAAGAGGGGCGGGGGGCCGGTTCTGGTCGCACTGCACGAGCCGCAAGGCTCAGCCCGGTCAGACAGCTGCCGGGTCCTCCTCGACGAGGAGGTTGCGGGTGCGGTTGGAGTCCAGCGGGATGCCGGGGCCCATCGTCGTCGTCAGGGTCGCCTTCTTGATGTAGCGGCCCTTGGCGGCGGACGGCTTCAGACGGAGGATCTCCTCCAGAGCCGCGGCGTAGTTCTCGACCAGCTTCGTCTCGTCGAAGGAGACCTTGCCGATGATGAAGTGCAGGTTCGAGTGCTTGTCGACGCGGAACTCGATCTTGCCGCCCTTGATGTCGTTGACAGCCTTCACGACGTCGGGGGTGACGGTTCCGGTCTTCGGGTTCGGCATGAGACCACGCGGGCCGAGGACGCGGCCGAGGCGGCCGACCTTGCCCATGAGGTCCGGGGTGGCCACCACGGCGTCGAACTCGTTCAGGCGGTTGCCCTTGGAGATCTCGTCGATGAGCTCGTCGGAGCCGACGATGTCGGCGCCCGCGGCGATCGCGGCCTCGGCACGGTCACCGGTCGCGAAGACCAGGACCCGGGCGGTCTTACCGGTGCCGTGCGGGAGGTTCACGGTGCCACGGACCATCTGGTCGGCCTTGCGCGGGTCGACGCCCAGGCGGAAGGCGACCTCGACGGTGCCGTCGAACTTGGTGGCGGCGGTGTCCTTGGCGAGACGGACGGCCTCGAGGGGGGCGTAGTTCCGCTCCCGGTCGATCTTGGCGTCCGCGCTGCGGAGAGCCTTGCTGCGCTTCACTTCTGCTCCTGTTGGTTCAGGTATGGAGTCGTGGTGCGGGCCGCGCCGGCCCTACCACTGAGGTCACGAAGGGGCTGATCAGCCTTCGACCGTGATGCCCATGGAACGGGCGGTGCCGGCGATGATCTTCGACGCGGCGTCGAGGTCGTTGGCGTTCAGGTCGGGGAGCTTGACCGTGGCGATCTCGCGGACCTGGGCGGCCGTGAGCTTGGCGACCTTGGTCTTGTGCGGCTCGCCGGAGCCCTTGTCCACACCCGCGGCCTTGAGGATCAGCTTGGCGGCCGGCGGAGTCTTGGTGATGAAGGTGAAGGAGCGGTCCTCGTAGACCGTGATCTCCACCGGCACGACCATGCCACGCTGCGACTCGGTCGCGGCGTTGTAGGCCTTGCAGAACTCCATGATGTTGACGCCGTGCTGGCCCAGCGCGGGACCGACCGGCGGGGCCGGGTTGGCCGCACCAGCGTTGATCTGGAGCTTGATAAGCCCCGTGACCTTCTTCTTCTTGGGAGGCATTGCTCTCTCCGGGTCCTAGTGAGAGTGTTCAGCCCGCCATCCGGTCATCCGGATGCAGGCATACCGCACAACGATAACGGGTATACACGCGCGGCTAAAAACCGAGCAGGTCAGAGCGGCTACGAGAGCCACTCTGACCTGGTCGGAAACCTGTGGGACTAGTTCTTCTGGATCTGGTCGAAGCTGAGCTCGACCGGGGTCTCGCGACCGAAGATCTCGACGAGGCCCTTGACCTTCTTCGAGTCGGCGTTGATCTCGTTGATCGTGGCCTGAAGGGTGGCGAAGGGGCCGTCGGTGACGGTGACCGAGTCGCCGACCTCGAAGTCCAGGACCTCGACGGTGACCTTGCGGGCCGGCGCCGGCTTGCCCTCGGCCTCGGCGGCCTCGCGGGCGGCCTTCTCCTCGGCCTCCGGGGCGAGCATCTTGACGATCTCGTCCAGGGTCAGCGGGTACGGGTCGTAGGCGTTGCCCACGAAGCCGGTGACGCCGGGGGTGTTGCGGACGACGCCCCAGGACTCGTTCGTCAGATCCATGCGGACGAGAACGTAACCGGGCAGCTTGTTCTGCCGGACGTTCTTGCGCTCGCCGTTCTTGATCTGGACGATCTCTTCCTCGGGCACCTCGGCCTGGTAGATGAACTCCTCGACGTTCAGCGAGACGGCACGCTGTTCGAGGTTGGCCTTCACGCGCTTCTCGTAGCCCGCGTAGGTGTGGATCACGTACCACTCGCCGGGCAGCACACGCAGCTCGTCGCGGAGGGCCTGGATCGGGTCGACCGGAGCGGCGGGCTCGGCGGCCTCGTCCTCTTCCTCGTCGCCCTCGGCGGACTCGGTCTCGGACTCGTCGTCCTCGACGCCGTCCTCGTCCTCGGCCTCGGCGTCCTCGTCGGACTCCTCGGCGTCGGCGTCCTCAGCCTCTTCGGTGTCCTCGACGTGCAGGGCAGCGGCTTCGGCCGCCTCGCCCGCAGCGGCGTCAGCAGCCTCGGCCTGGTCCTCGTCGGCCGCCTCGACGATGTCGAGCTCGTCCTCAACGGACTCGACAGAATCGACGGCGTCGTTCAGGTTCGGGTCAGACACGGTGGCTGCTTCTTCCTGGATACAGATGGGTGGAACAAGAAATCAGCCGAAGACGTACTTGACTGCTTCCTGGAAGCCATAGTCAATCACGGTCACAAGGCCGATCATGATGACAACGAAGACAATCACTACCGTGGTGTACGTCGTCAGCTGGCTGCGAGTGGGCCAGACGACCTTGCGGAGTTCCGCGATGATCTGGCGGTAGAAGAGCGCGAGGCGGCCCAGAGGGCCCTTCTTCCCGCGCTTGCCGCCCTTGCGCGGCCTCTTCTTCGAGTCCGGCGCCTCGTCCTCGGCATCAGGCATGTCGATGGAGCCCACGGCGTCCGTCACGCTTCTCACCTGATCCCGGGTCATGGCAGTGCCGTGCCCGAATGAGCCGCACGGCGGTGCATTGAAGTACGTACATGCGCACACATCCTGGCGGTGTGTGTAGCAGGGCCGGAGGGACTTGAACCCCCAACCGCCGGTTTTGGAGACCGGTGCTCTACCAATTGAGCTACGACCCTTTGTGGCTCCCCCAACCTACCGCATCGTGAGATGTGGTCGGTGCGGGCCAACGAGCAGTGAGTGTACGTGGTGATGGGGCCCCACGTCGAACAGAAAGCGCCCCGACCTGCCACCGGACGCGCGTACGACCGGGAATGACCGTTCCTGTCCGCTCCTCGAAACCTGTGTACCGGGTCCCGAGGCCGTCTGGGACCATGGCCGCATGAGCGCTGCTACCCCTCCGACCGAGCGCCGGGTCTCCGCCCGCATCGGTGCGATCTCCGAGTCCGCCACCCTCGCCGTCGACGCCAAGGCCAAGGCCCTCAAGGCCGCCGGGCGTCCGGTGATCGGCTTCGGCGCGGGTGAGCCCGACTTCCCGACGCCGGACTACATCGTCGAAGCCGCCGTGGAGGCGTGCAAGAACCCGAAGTACCACCGCTACACGCCGGCCGGCGGTCTGCCGGAGCTGAAGGCCGCGATCGCCGCCAAGACGCTGCGCGACTCCGGCTACGAGGTCGACCCCTCCCAGATCCTGGTGACCAACGGCGGCAAGCAGGCGATCTACGAGGCGTTCGCCGCGATCCTCGACCCGGGCGACGAGGTCATCGTCCCGGCCCCGTACTGGACCACCTACCCCGAGTCGATCCGGCTCGCGGGCGGTGTCCCGGTCGAGGTCGTCGCCGACGAGACCACCGGCTACCGCGTCTCGGTGGAGCAGCTGGAGGCCGCGCGCACGGAGAAGACCAAGGTCGTCCTCTTCGTCTCCCCGTCCAACCCGACCGGCGCCGTCTACAGCGAGGCCGAGACCGAGGCGATCGGCCGCTGGGCCGTCGAGCACGGCCTGTGGGTGCTGACGGACGAGATCTACGAGCACCTGGTCTACGGCGGGGCGAGCGCCGTCTCCCTGCCGGCCGTCATGCCCGCGCTGCGCGACAAGTGCATCGTCGTCAACGGCGTCGCCAAGACGTACGCGATGACCGGCTGGCGCGTGGGGTGGATCATCGGCCCGAAGGACGTCGTGAAGGCCGCGACCAACCTGCAGTCGCACGCCACCTCCAACGTCAGCAACGTGGCGCAGGTGGCCGCGCTCGCCGCCGTCTCGGGTGACCTGGAGGCCGTCGCGGAGATGGGCCGCGCCTTCGACCGGCGCCGCCAGACGATCGTGCGGATGCTCAACGAGATCGAGGGCGTCCTGTGCCCGACCCCGGAGGGCGCGTTCTACGTGTACCCCTCGGTGAAGTCCCTGCTCGGCAGGGAGATCCGCGGCAAGCGCCCGCAGACCTCGGTCGAGCTGGCCGCCCTGATCCTGGACGAGGCCGAGGTCGCGGTCGTCCCGGGCGAGGCCTTCGGGACGCCCGGCTACCTGCGCCTCTCCTACGCGCTGGGTGACGAGGACCTGGTCGAGGGCGTGTCCCGGATGCAGAAGCTCCTCGCCGAGGCCCGCGACTGACGCGCCTCCCGCCCCGTGCGAACGGGCCCCCGGTTCCTGGGAACCGGGGGCCCGTTTTCACGTTCGAGCAAGGTCCCGATCGGGGAAAGGGGCTGTATTCGTCCATTCGAGTGCGGCAAGATCCTTCAATGGAGCACGTTTCCGAGCACCCTTCCCGTGACATCAACCTGCTGCCCAAGGCCCATCTGCACCTGCACTTCACCGGCTCGATGCGCCCCACGACGCTCATCGAGCTCGCCGACAAGTACGGCGTGCACCTGCCCGAGGCGCTGAGCAGCGGCACCCCGCCCAGGCTGCGGGCGACCGACGAGCGCGGCTGGTTCCGCTTCCAGCGGCTCTACGATCTCGCCCGGTCCTGCCTGCGGGAGCCCGAGGACATCCGGCGGCTGGTCCGCGAGGCGGCCCAGGAGGACGTGCGGGACGGCTCGGGGTGGCTGGAGATCCAGGTCGATCCGACTTCGTACGCACCCCTGCTCGGCGGGCTGATCCCAGCCATGGAGATCATCCTGGACGCCGTCGACGAGGCGGCGCGCGAGACCGGTCTCGGCATGCGGGTCCTGGTCGCGGCGAACCGGATGAAGCACCCCCTGGAGGCCAGGACCCTGGCGCGGCTCGCGGTGCGGTACGCGGACCGGGGCGTGGTCGGCTTCGGGCTGTCCAACGACGAGCGCCGGGGCATGGCCCGCGATTTCGACCGTGCCTTCGCGATCGCCCGGGAGGGCGGGCTGCTGGCCGCGCCGCACGGCGGCGAGCTGACCGGTCCGGCGTCGGTCCGGGACTGCCTGGACGACCTGCGGGCGTCGCGGGTGGGGCACGGGGTGCGGGCGGCGGAGGACCCCCGGGTGCTGCGCAAGCTGGCCGAGCGGGGCGTGACCTGCGAGGTCTGCCCGGCCTCCAACGTCGCCCTCGGCGTGTACGAGAAGCCCGAGGACGTCCCCCTGCGGACGCTCTTCGAGGCCGGGGTGCCGATGGCCCTGGGTGCGGACGACCCGCTGCTCTTCGGCTCGCGGCTCGCGGCCCAGTACGAGATCGCGCGCCGGCACCATGCCTTCACGGACGTCGAACTGGCCGAGCTGGCCCGCCAGTCGGTGCGCGGTTCGGCGGCTCCGGAGGACGTCCGGAGCAAGCTGCTGTCCGGTATCGACGACTGGCTGGCGACCCCGGCGGTGTGACCCCGGGGCGCGGCCGGCCCTACGCGGCGGCGATCCCGGCCGTGAGCGTGCGGGCGAGGCTCGCGGCGAACGCGTCCAGCGGGGTCGGTGGCCTGCGGTCCTCGGTCATCTCGTAGGCGAAGGCCCGCTGCACGCAGGCCCCGAGCAGCAGGGACGCGGCGGCGTGGGGGTCGGCGTCCGGGGCGACCCGTCCGAGCCGCTGCTCGGCGCGGAGGTAGTCCGCGAGTCCCTCGATCGGCTTGTGGGGGCCGACGCCCAGTTCGCGCATGGCCTCTTCGTGGCGGCGCCTGAGCTGGGGTTCGGCGTAGAGCGAGGCGGCCATCGGGAAGGTCTGCTCGTAGAAGAGCGCGGCCTGGCGGGCCACCTCGGTGAGGTTCTCCTCGACGGAGCGTCCGCCGGGGTCGGCGGCGAGGGTGCCGAGGAGGCTGCCGAGTCCGGGCAGCCGCTCGTTCAGCACGGTCACGAACAGCTCCTCCTTGCTCGTGAAGTACTTGTAGAGCGCGGCCTCCGAGCAGCCGGCGGCCTTGGCGATCTCCTTGGTGGTGGTGCGGGCCAGGCCGGCCGTCCGCATGAGCCGGCGTGCCGCGTCGATGATCCGTACACGGGTCGGCTGCTGGTCCATGCGTCCTCCGGAACACTTGACGAGGGGGTGAGCGCACACTCACTCTAGGGGTGAGTGAATACTTACCCACCCCAGGAGGGTGCGACATGAGGCTCACCGTCTTCGGCGCGACCGGCGGCATCGGCCGGGAGATCGTCCGGCAGGCACTGACCGCCGGGCACGAGGTGACCGCGGTCGTCCGGGACCCGGCGCGGTTCACGGTCGACGGCCCCGGCCTGGAGGTGTTCCGGTCCGATCTGGCGGACCCCGAGTCGCTGCGCGCCGCCGTCGCCGGCCGGGACGCGGTGCTCTCCGGGCTCGGCGCCCGCCGCCGCGCGGACGCCGGGGTCGCCGCCCGGCTGACCCGCTCGGTGCTGGCGGCGATGCACGCGGAGGGGGTCCGGCGCCTCCTGGTGGTCAGCGCCGCGCCGCTCGGCCCGGTCCCCGCGGACCAGGGCGTCCTCGACCGGGCCGTGCTCGCGCTCGTCAACGCGGCCCTCAAGGACGTGTACGCCGATCTGCGCGCGATGGAGGACGAGCTGGCGGCCAGCGCCACGGACTGGACCTCCGTGCGCCCGCCCAGGCTGACGGACAAGCCGGTCTCCGGCAGGTACCGCTCGGTCGTCGGCGGCACCCCCGGCCGGGGCCGCACCCTCGCGCGGGCGGACGTGGCCCACGCGATGCTGGCGATGATCGGCGACCCGGCGACGGTGCGGCAGGGCGTGGGGGTCGCTCACTGAGCCCGGGGCGGGCGCGGGCCCACGAGCGGCGTCATCGGGCGCAGTCGGTGCCGGGTCCCGCCGCCGGCCGGTACGTGGTCGTCCTGGGCTCCTGCCCCGGCGGGCTCGGCCACTCCAGGACCGCGGTCGACGGCGAGGTCAGGGTCATGTGGGCGGCCAGGGGCAGGTCGTCCACCCAGTCGATCGCCGTGTGCGCCGCCTCGTCGCCCTCGGCCCGCCAGAGCCGGCCGCCGAAGACCGCGTAGCGCAGCGCGCACTCCTTGGGCATGTCGTAGACGTACCGCCGCCCCGGGCTCGGGCGGTCCGGGCCGCGCGTCGCGGCGGGCGCGTCCCCGTGGCGCCGCCGGGGCTCCCGCGCCAGGCACGCCGGCGGCCTCCCGGTCAGCGTGCGGAAGGTGAGGGGCGGCCGGGCGGCCTCGTCCGTCTCGAAGACGGCCGTGTCCCGCTCGGCCCGGTCGAAGCGGCCGTCGGTCCAGCTCATGTAGCCGCGCACCCGGTCCGTCGCCCCGTGCCCGGCGAACGGTCCGCCGCCGTCGGCGCGCTCCCACACCCGGCCGCCGAAGACGGCGTACCGCAGGGCGCACACGGCGGACAGGTCGTAGCGGTAGCGCACGTTCTCCCGCGGCCGGGTGGGCCCGCCGTCCAGCGGGTCGCCGGGCCGGGACGGCGGTTGGGGCGGGTACTTCCCGACGAAGAGGTACGCCGGCGGGGGCGTCGCGGTGGTGCGACCGGCCGGCGGCGTGTCCGCCTCCGGGCCGCCGCTCCAGCGCGCCCCGAGGGTGACGCCTCCGGCGACCAGCAGGGTCGCCGTCCCCACCGCCAGCGAGCGCCGCAGCCGGCGGATCCGGCGCCCGCGGGCCACGACGGCGGCGACCGGCGCCGGACCCGCGTCGAGCGGCCCGGCGCCCGCCAGGTCGCGCAGTCCGCGCCTGAGCGGTTCCTCCTCTGTCCCGGCCATCACGCGCCCCTTCCCGTTCCGGCGTAACCGGCCAGCGCGCCCGTGGCGCGCAGCCGCTCCAGGGCCCGGTTCGTACGGCTCTTGACCGTGCCGGGCGAGCAGCCGAGCAGCTCGGCCGTCTGCTCCACGGACAGGTCCTCGTAGAAACGCAACACCACCACCGCGCGCTGGGCACGGGGCAGGACGGTCAGCGCGCGGGCCAGCTCGAGGCGCGCGTCGGCGCCCCCGGCCATGTCGTGACCGTCGGGGGCGGTGTCGCTCGCGGGGCGGACGACCTCGGTGTGCCAGCGGCGGCGGCGCCAGGTCGCGTAGAGGTTGACGACGACCCTGCGGGTGTACGCCTGGGGCGAGTCCCAGGCGGCCGAGCCGCCCCAGCGCAGGTAGACCTTGACCAGCGCGGCCTGGACGAGGTCCTCGGCGGCGTGCGGGTCGCCGGTCAGCAGCCGCGCGGTGCGCAGCAGCGAGGCGTACGCCGACTCCGCGAACTGCGCGAAGTCGGGCGGGCCGGTCCCCTCCACCGATCCCCCTCGCCGGGCGTGCGGTCCCCGCGTCCCGGGAGCCTGTCACCCACTCGACGACCTGGGGAGCGCGCAGGGTTCCACCGGATTCCCGGCCCGGGTCCGGTGGTCCGGCCGTCGCGGGCCGGGGGGCGGTCTCAGAGGCTGACGCCGACCGTCACCGGTTCGTTCACCAGCGTGACCCCGAAGGCGTCCCGCACCCCGGCCACGACCTCGCGGGCGAGCGCGAGGAGGTCCTCGGTGGTGGCCTCGCCGCGGTTGGTGAGGGCGAGGGTGTGCTTGCCGGAGATGCGGGCCGGGCCGGAGCCGTACCCCTTGGTGAAGCCGGCCTTGTCGATCAGCCAGGCCGCCGAGGTCTTGATCCGGCCGTCGTCGCCGGCGGGGAAGGCGGGCGGCGCCACGTCGGGGCCGAGCCGCTCGGCCACGCGGGCGAGGAAGGTCTCGAACGCGGCGGCGGTCAGGATCGGGTTGGTGAAGAAGGAGCCCGCGGACCACGTGTCGTGGTCCTCCGGGTCCAGCACCATGCCCTTGCCGGCCCGGAGCCTCAGGACGGTCTCGCGGGCGTGCGCGAGCGGCACGCGGTCGCCGACCCGGACGCCGAGGGCGCGGGCCGTCTCCGGGTACCGGACCGGGGCCGACTGCCCGCCGGCGTCCTCCAGGCGGAAGCGGACGCGCAGCACGACGTAGCGGTCCGGGTCGTCCTTGAAGCGGCTGTGCCGGTAGGAGAAGGAGCACGCGGCGTTGTCGAGGGTGACCGTCTCGTCGGCGCGGCGGTCGTACGCCACGACCTCGGTGAGGGTGGCGGAGACGTCCTGGCCGTAGGCGCCGACGTTCTGGATCGGGGTCGCGCCGGCCGAGCCGGGGATGCCGGCCAGGCACTCGATCCCGGCGAGCCCGGCCTCGACGGCGCGCGCCACGGCGTCCGTCCAGACCTCCCCCGCGGCCAGCTCCAGCTCGGTCCCGTCGAGGACGAAGCCACGGGTGGCGATGCGCAGGGCGGTGCCGTCGAAACCCTTGTCCCCGATGACCAGGTTGGATCCGCCGCCGATGATCAGCAGCGGGGTGCCGGCGGCGTCCGCCGCGCGGACGGTGGCGACCACCTCGTCGTCGGTGGTGGCCGTGACGAGGCGGTTCGCGGGGCCGCCGAGCCGGAAGGTGGTCAGGGGGGCGAGGGGGGCGTCGTGGAGTTCCTGCACGGGCTCAAGAGTACGGGGACGGCCCCGCCGGCTGGGGCGGGGCCGTTCCCGGCGTGGCCGGAGGGGCCGCTCACGCGGCCCGGGTGCGCCGCTCACGCGGGGATCAGCCGGTGCTCCTCGCTCTCCGCGGCCTCGGCGGAGCCGCCGTCCGGCCGCTCCCCCGCCTTGCGCCCGGGGATGAAGAGGGACGCCACCGCGCCGAGCGCGACCATCCCGGCGCCGACCCACAGCGCGGGCTCCAGGCCGTCCACGAACTGCCGGGCGGAGCCGTAGCCGCCCTGGGCGGCGAAGATCGAGGCCATCACCGCGACGCCGAGGGCGCCGCCGACCTCACGCAGGGCGTTGTTGGCACCGGAGGCGATGCCCTGCTCGGAGGGCCGGACGCTGGACATGACCAGGTTGGCGGCGGGGGCGAAGTAGAGGGCCATGCCGATGCCGCTGACGATCAGGGCCGGGAGCTGGGCCGCGTACGAGACGTCGGGGGTCACGACGAGCGCGAACCAGGCGAGGCCGAGGGCCTGGAGGGCGAGTCCGGCGGCGACGACGGGACGGCCGCCGATCCGGTCGGACAGGTAGCCCGCGATCGGGGCGACGATCATCGGCATGCCGGTCCAGGGCAGCATCCGCAGCCCCGCCTCGGTCGGCGAGTAGCCGAGGACGCCCTGCATGTACTGGCTGAGCAGGAAGATCGAGCCGAACATGCCGAGGAACATCAGCAGGCTCGCCGCGTTGATCCCGCTGAAGGCCCGGCTGCGGAAGAGCCGCATCGGGAGCATCGGGGCCTTGGCGCGGATGCCGTGGTGGACGAAGCCGGCCAGCAGCGCACCGCCCGCGATCAGGCCGGTGAGGACGGTGGCGCCGGTCCAGCCGTCGATCGGGCCGCGGATGAGTCCGTAGACGATGCCGAACAGGCCGCCGCTGGCGAGCAGGGTGCCGACGGCGTCGAGCCGGGCGCCGGTGCCGAACGACTCGGCGAGGCGGAGCCGGGCGAGCGGGAGCAGGGCGAGGCCGAGCGGCACGTTGAGCCAGAAGATCCACTGCCAGGAGACGTGCTCGGTGAGACTGCCGCCGATGAGGGGCCCGGAGGCCACGGCGAGGCCGTTCACGGCGCCCCAGATGCCGTACGCCATCCCGCGCCGCGCGGCCGGCACCGCGGCGGTGAGCAGGGTGAGGGTGAGCGGCATCATGATCGCGGCGCCGACGCCCTGGACGGCACGGGCGGCGATGAGGGCGTCGATGCCGGGGGCGAGCGCGGCGGCGGCGGACGCGCCGGTGAAGACGGCGAGTCCGGCGAGGAAGAGCCGTCGCCTGCCGAACCGGTCGCCGAGGGCCGCGCCGAACATCAGCAGGACGGCGAAGGTGAGGGTGTAGGCGCTCACCGTCCACTCCAGGTCGTGCAGGGCGCCGCCGAGGTCCTCGCGGATGGAGGGCAGCGCGGTGGTGACGACGAGGTTGTCGAGGGCCGCCATGAATCCGGCGACGCTGGTGATCACGAGGGCCCAGGCGGCGGAGCCGCGGCGGGCTGCGGGCTGGTTCATTGCTGCTCACCCTTCGGGTTAGTTATTGATGACTAACTTCTACGAGCAGAGGTCGGCCAGGACGCGTGGCGACCGACCCCCCGGGCCGGGGCCCGGGCGTGCGCTACTTCTCCAGTCGGCCGAGCCGCCGGGCCGAGGGATAGAAGCCCTCCCAGACCCGGTGCTCCGGCGGAAATCCCATGGCGACGAGGGTGTTGACGAGCATGCCGTACGCCAGGAAGGTCGTGGTCTCGTTGACGTCCGCGCCGAGCGGCAGGTGGACGGTCTCCCAGAGCTCCATCCAGCCGGCCCGGACGGCCTCGCCGAACTCGTGGTCGCCGGCCTCCTCCGCGGCGGCCACCGCGACGTACACCTGCATCTGCATCAGGAGCCGGTCGGGCTGCTCGGCGATGAGCCGGGTGTAGGCATTGGCCATGGCATGCAGGGCCTCCTCCCCCGTCAGCCCCTCGGCGGCCTCCCGGAACACCCGCCGGGTGTCCTCCAGGCAGCGCTCGGACGCCGCCAGGAAGATCGCCTTCTTGCCGGGGAAGAGACGGAAGAGATACGGCTGCGAGACGCCGACACGACGGGCGATCGCCTCCGTGGAGGTGCCGTAGTAGCCACCGCGGGCGAACTCCCGCATCGCCGCGCGGATCACGCTCTCGCGCCGTTCCTCTGCGCTCATCCTGACCATGCATCTGAAGTTAGTACTCAATCACTAACTTCGTCAACCCGGGAAAAGGGGCGGCCTCGTCGGGACGGCCGCCCCCACCCGCGATACGGGGTCAGACCAGCTGCACCACGGCGCGGGACATGCCCAGGACCTTCTGGCCCGCCGCGACCGCGGTCAGGTCCACGCGGACCCGGCCGTCGTCCAGCTTCGCGCCGACCTTGGCGCTCACCTCGATCAGGGCGCCCTCGTCGTCGTTCGGCACGACCACCGGCTTCGTGAAGCGGACGCCGTACTCGACGACGGCCGCCGGGTCGCCGGCCCAGTCGGTGACGACGCGGATCGCCTCGGCCATGGTGAACATGCCGTGGGCGATGACGTCCGGCAGGCCGACCCCGACGGCGAACTTCTCGTTCCAGTGGATCGGGTTGAAGTCCCCGGAGGCGCCGGCGTACCGCACCAGCGTGGCGCGCGTCACCGGGAAGGACTGCGCCGGCAGCTCCGTGCCGACCTCGACCTCGTCGTAAGCGATCTTCGCAGCCACGGTCAGACCTCCTCGGGGGCGCGCGAGACGAGCTTGGTCCACGCGGTCACGACGTGCTCGCCGGACGCGTCGTGCACCTCGCCGCGGATGTCCAGGATGTCGTTGCCCGCCAGCGACTTGATCGCCTCGATGGTCGAGGTGACCGAGAGCCGGTCGCCCGCCCGCACGGGGCGGGTGTACGCGAACTTCTGGTCGCCGTGCACCACCCGGCTGTAGTCCAGGCCCAGCTGCGGGTCCTCGATGACCTGGCCCGCGGCGGCGAATGTGATCGCGAACACGAAAGTCGGCGGAGCGATCACATCGGGGTGACCGAGCGCCTTCGCGGCTTCCTGATCGGTGTACGCGGGATTCTCGTCCCCGACCGCCGTGGCGAACTCGCGGATCTTCTCGCGGCCGACCTCGTACGGCGCGGTGGGCGGATAGGTCCGGCCCACGAAGGACTGGTCGAGCGCCATGGGCTCGCTACCTCCTGGATTTGTTGCCGACAAACGACGCGAGGCCGCCCCCTGGTGGGGACGGCCTCGTGTACGAGCCTGATTAGCGCGTCTCGCGGTGCGCAGTGTGAGAGTTGCAGCGAGGGCAGTGCTTCTTCATCTCAAGACGGTCCGGGTTGTTACGCCGGTTCTTCTTGGTGATGTAGTTCCGCTCCTTGCACTCCACGCAGGCCAGCGTGATCTTCGGGCGGACGTCGGTGGCAGCCACGTGAGTGCTCCTTGGACGGACGGATGGACGGATGAACGCATAAAAGAGTAGCCGATCGAAGGACCGACCCCACAATCGGCTACCGTGTGTAGCGGTGACCGGACTTGAACCGGTGACACAGCGATTATGAGCCGCTTGCTCTACCGACTGAGCTACACCGCTTTGATGTTCCGGATCCCGCCCGAAGGCGGGTCCTTCACACCAGAGCCCCAATACGGAATCGAACCGTAGACCTTCTCCTTACCATGGAGACGCTCTGCCGACTGAGCTATTGGGGCGAGCGATGAAGACATTACACGGTCCTCCGCCGATCGCCCAAATCCGTTTCCCACCCCCTGCGCACGGTCTCGCTCCGGCCGTCCCGTACGCCACTCGTGGCCTCATCAGTACGACTATTGCGCTCCTCCGCGAAGGCCGGCCGGACCGCCCCTAGGCTCGGCACACGCTGCGTGATCTTGAGCCTGAGGAGCCTTGAGGAGCCCGATGTCAGCCGACAGCAAGCAGCCCCAGCCGCCCGACGACCGGGCCGCCGCCACCGCGGACTCCACCGCCACGCTCCTGCTCTCCAACGCCCGCCTGACGGACGGCCGGACCGTCGACGTGCGGCTCGGCGCCGGCCGGATCGAGGCCGTCGGCACGGCCGGCAGCCTCACCGCCACCGGCCCCCGCGTCGACCTCGCCGGATACCTGCTGCTCCCGGCGCCCGCCGAGCCGCACGCCCACGGCGACACCGCGCTCGGCGCCGACTCCCCCGGCCCCGTCTCCTGTGCCGGCGACGAGGTGCAGCGGCGGGCCACCGAGGCCGCCCTGCTCCAGCTGGGCCACGGCGCGACCGCGCTGCGCACGCACGTCCGGGTCGGGGACCTGCAGGGCCTCGGCCCGCTCGAAGCCGTCCTGCAGGCCCGGCGTTCGCTGCGCGGCCTGGCCGACCTGACGGCGGTCGCGATGCCCCGGCTGCTGACCGGGGTGGCGGGCGCGGACGGCCTCGCCATGCTGCGGGACGCGGTGAAGATGGGCGCCGGTGTGGTCGGCGGCTGTCCGGATCTCGACCCCGACCCGGCCGGCTACGTCGAAGCGGTCCTCGGCCTGGCCGCGGAGCACGGCTGCCCGGTGGACCTGCACACCGACGCCGACGATCCGGCGCGCCTCGCCCGGCTGGCGGCGATGGCCGGCGGGCTGCGGCCGGGGGTGACGATCGGGCCCTGCGCGGGTCTCGCCCGGCTGCCCGCGGACCAGGCCCGGCGGACCGCGGACCGGCTGGCCGCGGCCGGCGTGACCGTGGTGTGCCTGCCGCAGGGCGGCTGCGGGGCGACCGGGACCCGCGGCACGGCACCGGTCCGGCTGCTGCGGGCGGCGGGCGTCCGGCTCGCCGCGGGCAGCGGCGCGCTGCGCGACACCGCCAATCCGGTGGGCCGCGGCGACCCGTTGGAGGCCGCGTACCTGCTGGCCTCCCTGGGCGGTCTGCCGGCCACGGAGGCGTACGGGGCGGTGAGCGCGGAGGCCCGGGCGGCGATGGGGCTTCCGGAGGTGCGGGTCGAGGCGGGGTTCCCCGCGGAACTGCTCGCGGTGCGCGGCGAGCGGCTGACGGGCGTGCTGTCCCTCGCGTACAGCCGGATCGTGGTGCACCGCGGCCGGGTGGTCGCCCGGACGAGCGCGGTGCGGGAGTACTGCGACTCGGCGGCGGCGCTCGACCTGCCGCGTCAGTCCCGCCCCGAGCGGCCCGAGCCGGGAAGCCCTCCCGCCGGACCCGACGTACGGTCGTGAGTATGCGCATCGTCATCGCTGGAGGACACGGCCGGATCGCCCTGCGTCTGGAGCGGCTGCTCGCCGCGCGCGGACACCAACCGGTGGGCATCATCCGCAAGCCGGAGCAGGCCGAGGACCTGCGCGGCGCCGGCGCCGAACCCGCCGTGCTGGACCTGGAGTCGGCGTCCCCGGAGCAGGTCGCGGACGTCCTGCGCGGCGCCGACGCGGCGGTCTTCGCCGCGGGCGCCGGGCCGGGCAGCGGCGTGGACCGCAAGGAGACCGTGGACCGCGCGGCGGCGGTCCTGTTCGCGGAGGCGGCGGAACGGGAGGGCGTACGCCGCTTCCTCGTCGTCTCGTCCATGGGCGCGGACGCGGAGCACCCGGGTGACGAGGTGTTCGACGCCTACCTGCGGGCCAAGGGGGCGGCGGACGACGCCGTACGCGCCCGGGCCGGCCTGGACTGGACGATCCTGCGCCCCGGGATGCTCACCGACGACGCCGGGACCGGGCTGATCCGGCTGGAGGCGTCCACCGGGCGCGGCCCGATCCCCCGCGACGACGTGGCGGCGACCCTGGCCGAGCTGATCGAGACCCCGGCCACGGCGGGCCTCACGCTCGAACTGGTCGCTGGCTCGACGCCGGTGTCGGTCGCGGTGAAGGCCGTCGCGGGCAACTGAGGTCCGTCCGGTGGCCGGACGGCCTGGCGGAGAGTGGCGGCGGGGTCGTCCACGGGGTGCCTCGCGCACCCTATGAATCTCGTCACTCCCCCCGAACCCCGGTCCGCACACGCAGAACGGCCCCTGATCGCGTTTCCGCAGATCAGGGGCCGTTCTTCCATGTGGCGGCGCCAGGATTCGAACCTGGGTAGGCAGAGCCGACGGATTTACAGTCCGTTCCCATTGGCCACTCGGGCACACCGCCATGGGATGCGCTGCTCGGAGCCGCTTTTCGGCGGTGCTCCGTGGCAACGACGTAAACGATACCTGATCCGAGGGGGTGCTTCGCCACCGGATTGATCAGCGGTTCGGGAGGTCCCGGTTGACTAGGCTTGCGTCGTACGCCACAGCAACCGCAGGCATTCGACGCAAGGAGCCACACGTCATGGCCGACTCCAGTTTCGACATCGTCTCCAAGGTCGAGCGGCAGGAGGTCGACAACGCCCTCAACCAGGCCGCGAAGGAGATCTCGCAGCGCTACGACTTCAAGGGCACAGACGCCTCGATCTCCTGGTCCGGCGAGAAGATCCTGATGCAGGCCAACGGCGAGGAGCGCGTGAAGGCGATCCTCGACATCTTCGAGACCAAGCTGATCAAGCGCGGGATCTCCCTGAAGTCGCTGGACGCGGGCGAGCCGCAGCTGTCCGGCAAGGAGTACAAGATCTTCGCCACGATCGAGGAGGGCATCTCCCAGGAGAACGCCAAGAAGGTCGCGAAGGCCATCCGTGACGAGGGCCCCAAGGGCGTCAAGGCGCAGGTCCAGGGCGACGAGCTGCGCGTCAGCTCCAAGAGCCGGGACGACCTGCAGGCCGTGCAGGCGCTGCTCAAGGGCAAGGACTTCGACTTCGCCATCCAGTTCGTGAACTACCGGTAGTCCACCGGCCCACCGGCCCGGAGCGTCGCGTCCGAAAACCGCCGGCCCCCGGGGCGGGGGCCTCGCACACTGGACGGAGATCGAGGGTGCGAGGAGAGGAACCAGCCATGACCGTGCAGAGCGTGTACGCGTACGTCGACGGACCGCTGGGCGAGATGCTGCTGGTCGGACGGGTCACCGAGGCCGGTGCCACGGAGCTCGCCTCGCTCTCGCTGCCCGGGCAGAAGGGCGCCGCGACCGTGCGGGACGACTGGCGGCTCGCGCCCGAGGCCTTCGGGGACGTCGCCCGGCAGCTGGACGAGTACTTCGCCGGCCGCCGGGACGTCTTCGACATCCCGTACGCGGCGAGCGGCACGGACTTCCAGCGCAGGGTCTGGCAGGCCCTGGAGGAGATCCCCTACGGCGCGACCGTCTCGTACGGGGACGTCGCCCGCCGGGTGGGGTCCTCCGGGGCCGGCGTGCGGGCCGTGGGGACCGCCATCGGCCGCAATCCGCTGCTCGTGGTGCGGCCCTGTCACCGGGTGATCGGGGCGGACGGCGGTCTGCGCGGCTACGCGGCCGGTCTGGAGCGCAAGGAGCGGCTCCTCGGCCTCGAAGGCGCCCTGGTGGTGTGAGGCCACGGTGACGGACGGGCTGTTCCCCCGCGAGCGGGCGGTCGTCGCCCCGGGCGCGGTGCACGTGCCCGGGTGGCTTCCGTCCGGCCGGCAGCGGGAGTTGGTCGCGGCCTGCCGGGCATGGGGGCGGGGGCCGTTCCCGTACCGGCACACCGTGCTGCCGGGCGGGGGCGTGATGTCGGTGCGGTCGCTGTGCCTCGGGCGGCGCTGGGAGCCGTACCGCTACCTCGACGCGGTCGGCGCCGAACTCCCGGACTGGCTCGCCGAGCTGGGCCGCGAGGCCCTCGTCGAGGCGTACGGGCACCACGACGGCTTCGCCCCCGACACCGCGCTGGTGAACTTCTACGAGGCCGGCGCGCACATGGGCATGCACCAGGACAAGGAGGAGCGGTCCGGTGCGCCGGTGGTCTCGCTGAGCCTCGGCGACCGCTGCGTGTTCCGGTTCGGGAACACCGAGACCCGCGGCCGGCCCTACCGCGACGTCGAGTTGGAGTCCGGGGACCTGTTCGTCTTCGGCGGGCCGTCGCGCCTCGCGTACCACGGGGTGCCGAAGGTGTGGGCGGGCACGGCCGACCCCGCGCTCGGACTGACCGGGCGCCTCAACATCACCCTCCGTCAGACCGGTCTGTGAACCGGCGGACGGGCCGCGGCCGGTGGCCTCAGCGTGAACGCGAGTGGCCGAAGAGGATCCGGTAGCCGATCAGGAGGACCAGCGCGCCGCCGATGGCCGAGAGCCAGGTCGCGCCGTCGTAGAACTCCGTGCTGATCGGGCGGTCCAGGAAGCGTGCCGAGATCCAGCCCCCGACGAAGGCGCCCGCGACGCCGATCAGCGTCGTGCCGACGAGGCCGCCCGGGTCCCTGCCGGGCAGCAGGACCTTGGCGATGACGCCCGCGAGGAGGCCGAGAACGATCCAGCTGATGATGCTCATGCCAGGAAGGACGCCGCACGCCGCCGGGCGGTTGCCGGACCGGCCACGCGGGACGTCCCGGACAGCCCTTAGGGTGCGGCCCATGACACAACTGCGCCGCACCCTCGGGGTCTTCGACGCCGTCGTCATCGGGCTCGGCTCGATGGTGGGCGCGGGGATCTTCGCCGCCCTCGGCCCGGCGGCGGGCGCGGCCGGATCGGGGTTGCTGCCGGCGCTCGGCGTGGCCGCGGCCGTCGCCTACTGCAACGCGACCGCGTCCGCCCGGCTCGCGGCCCGGTACCCGGCCTCGGGCGGCACCTACGTGTACGGGCGCGAACGCCTGGGCGTCTTCTGGGGGTACCTGGCGGGGTGGTCGTTCGTCGTCGGCAAGACGGCCTCCTGCGCGGCGATGGCGCTGACGGCCGGCGCGTACCTCTGGCCGGAGCAGGCGCACGCCGTCGCGGTCGCGGCCGTGGTCGCGCTGACGGCGGTGAACTACCGCGGGATCCAGAAGTCGGCCCTCCTGACCCGGGTGATCGTGGCGCTGGTCCTCGCGGTCCTGGCGGCCGTGGTGACCGTTCTGGTGTCCTCCGGCAGCGGGGACCCCGGGCGGCTCGCACCGGGCGCGGACGTCACGGCCGGCGGAGTGCTGCAGGCGGCCGGGCTGCTGTTCTTCGCCTTCGCCGGGTACGCGCGGATCGCCACGCTCGGCGAGGAGGTGCGGGATCCCGCCCGGACCATCCCGCGGGCGGTCCCGCTGGCGCTGGGCATCACCCTGCTCGTCTACACCGCGGTGGCCGGGTCCGTGCTGGCCGTCCTGGGGCCCGGGGCGCTGGCGGCCTCACCCGCCCCGTTGGCGGACGCGGCCCGGGCGGCGGGCGCCGCGTGGCTGGTGCCGGTGGTGACCGTGGGCGCGGCGGTGGCGGCGCTGGGGTCGCTGCTCTCGCTGATCCTCGGGGTGTCCCGGACGACCCTGGCGATGGCCCGGGACGGTCATCTGCCCGCCCCGCTCGCCGCCGTGCACCCCCGGTTCCAGGTGCCGCACCACGCCGAGGCGGCGGTCGGCGCGGTGGTGGCGCTGGTGGCGGCGACGGCGGACCTCCGGGGCGCGATCGGCTTCTCGTCCTTCGGGGTGCTGGCCTACTACGGGATCGCCAACGCCGCGGCCTGGACCCTGGGGCCGCGCGAGCGCCCGCTCGCCGCGTGCGGGCTCGCGGGCTGCGGCGTGCTGGCTTTCGCGCTGCCGCTCGCCTCGGTCCTCGCGGGGCTCGGGGTGCTGGCGGCCGGCGTCGTCGCGTACGCGGTCACCCGGGGACGGCCCGGGCACCCGCGGGAGTGACACGGCGCCGGGGGCCGTCGGCGGCCGGGTCCGTCAGTAGCCCGCGAACTGCTGGTCCGTCCGGACGATCTCCTTGCCGAGGGGGAGCAGCGAGACCGGGATCAGCTTGAAGTTCGCGATGCCCAGCGGGATGCCGATGATCGTGATGCACAGGACGATGCCGGTGGTGATGTGGCCGAGCGCCAGCCACCAGCCCGCGAGGATCAGCCACAGCACGTTGCCGACGCAGGAGGGGGCGCCCGCGTCGTGGCGGTCCACGACGGTGTAGCCGAAGGGCCAGAGGGCGTAGATGCCGATACGGAAGGCGGCGAGTCCGAAGGGGATGCCGATGATCGTGATGCACAGCAGGACGCCGGCCAGCATGTAGCCGAGGAACATCCAGAAGCCGCACAGGATGAGCCAAATGACGTTGAGGATTGTCTTCACGGTCGACGACCTGCCATCTGTTCGAGTCGGGAGATGCGCTCCGCCATCGGCGGGTGCGTCGAGAACATCTTGGACAGCCCCTGACCTGGACGGAAGGGGTTCGCGATCATCATGTGACTGGCGGTCTCGATCCGGGGCTCGGGAGGCAGCGGCAGCTGCTTCGTGCCCGCTTCGAGCTTGCGCAGGGCGCTGGCCAGAGCGAGCGGGTCGCCCGTGAGCTGGGCGCCCGAGGCGTCCGCCTCGTACTCCCTCGAACGGCTGATGGCCAGCTGGATGACGGAGGCGGCGATCGGGCCGAGGATCATGACCAGCAGCATGCCGAGCAGGCCGGGGCCGTCGTCGTCGTTGGACCGGCCGACCGGGATCAGCCAGGCGAAGTTGACCAGGAACATGATCACGGAGGCGAGCGCACCGGCGACCGAGGAGATCAGGATGTCCCGGTTGTAGACGTGGCTCAGCTCGTGGCCGATGACCCCGCGCAGCTCGCGCTCGTCGAGGATCTGCAGGATGCCCTCCGTGCAGCACACGGCGGCGTTGCGCGGGTTGCGGCCGGTGGCGAAGGCGTTCGGGGCCTGCGTGGGCGAGATGTAGAGCCGGGGCATGGGCTGGCGGGCCTGGGTGGAGAGCTCGCGGACCATCCGGTACAGCGCGGGTGCCTCGAACTCGCTGACCGGGCGGGCGCGCATGGCCCGCAGAGCCAGCTTGTCGCTGTTCCAGTACGCGCACGCGTTGGTGCCGAGCGCCACGAGGAGCGCGACGATCAGACCCGTACGGCCGAAGAAGCTGCCGATGACGATGATGAGGGCCGAGAGCCCTCCGAGGAGCACGGCGGTCCTCAGCCCGTTGTGCCGGCGGTGCACGGTACGCCCTCCAAGTGGTGCGGCAGGGGAACCCTTTGCTTGCTGGTCACTGGTTCCGTTGTTCCAGTGGACCCTCCCGTACTGGTCAACGCCAGGCGGGAGGCGCGGGTTCCCTGGCCGCGCGGGGGGCGACGCGACGGCGGTGTGGGCCGTACGGGTGAGCAGACGGCGCCGCGGAGGAGCCGGGGGTCAGCGCTGGGCGGGGAAGCCGGCCTTCTCCAGGGCCGCGGCGACCGGCTCGACCTCACTGGTGCAGTGGGCGCAGCGGGAGGCGATGGCGGGGATCTCGGCGTAGCAGCGGGGGCAGTCGCGCTTCTCGGACTTGATGTCGAGCTCCTCCTTCGCGAACCTCGCCTGGATCTTCGCCATGGGGACGACGACCAGGAAGTAGAGCACCGCTGCGGTGATCACGAACGCTATCGACGCGGCGATCAGCAGGCCGTACGGGAAGACGGTGCCGCGCAGGTGGAAGCTGGCTTCGCTGAAGTCGCCGACCGTGCCGGTGGCCAGGCCGATGAGCGGGGTGATGAACGCCTTGCTGAAACCCGTGACGACGGCCGTGAAAGACGATCCGACGGCCAGGCCGATGGCCAGCGAGATCACGTTCCCGCGAAGAATGAAGTCCTTGAAGCCGTTGAGCACGGGTGAAGCTCCTCGATGCTTTCTCTGTGGGGGGTCAGAACAGGCTGGTGGCCGCGAAGCGGAGGGCGAACTGCGGATAGCCCGACAGGACGACGCCCGCGACGGCCGTCAGCGCCACCGCGAGGGTCACCGGGGCGGGGACGCGGTGCCGGACCGCCGTCTCGCCCTCGGGAGCGTCCTGGGGCCCGCGGAACAGGAGCGCCGTCCACCGCAGGTAGTAGTAGAGGGCGATCACGACGTTGACGCCCATGATCACGGCCAGCCAGCCGAGGCCCGCGTCGACCGCCGCCGAGAAGACGGTGACCTTCGCGAAGAGACCGATGATACCGGGGGGCAGGCCGGCCAGGTTGAGCAGGAAGAAGCCCATGACGAGCGCCACGACCGGGCGGCTCGCGTACAGGCCCCGGTAGTCCGAGATCCGGTTCTCCGGGTGCGTGCGGGACACCAGCACCGCGACCGCGAAGGCGCCGAGGTTCACGACGGCGTACATCAGGGCGTACGCGACGGTGGAGCCGATCTGGTCGTCGCTGGAGTACGCGGCGGCGGCGATCGGCACCAGGAGGTAACCGGCCTGGGCGACGGAGGACCAGGCGAGCAGCCGGACCGCGCTCCACTTCCGGGTGGCGGCCTGGCGCAGGGCGGCCACGTTGCCGATGGTCATGGTGAGCGCGGCGAGGACGGCGAGCGCGGGGCCCCAGACGTCCGCGTACGAGGGGAACGCGACGACGGTCACCAGGATGAGGCCGGTGAAGCCGACCGCCTTGCCGACGACGGAGAGGTAGCCGGCGACGGGCAGCGGGGCGCCGACGTAGGTGTCGGGGACCCAGAAGTGGAAGGGGGCGGCGGCGGTCTTGAAGGCGAAGCCGACCAGGGTGAGCGCCACTCCGGTCTGGGCGAGGACGTGCAACGGGCCGGGGACGTCGTCGAGGCGCTGGGCGATCTCGGTGAGGTGCAGGGTGCCGGTCGCCCCGTAGACGAAGCTGACGCCGAGCAGGGTGACGGCCGTCGCGGTCACCGAGGACAGGAAGAACTTCAGCGCGGCCTCGCTGGACATCCGGTCCCCGCGGCGCAGGCCGACGAGCGCGAACGCGGGCAGCGAGGCCACTTCGAGGGCGACGACGAGCGTGGCCAGGTCACGGGAGGCGGGCAGCAGCGCGGCGCCGGCGGCCGAGGACAGCAGCAGGAACCAGTACTCCCCCGCGGGCAGCTTCTCCTCGGTGTCGGAGAGCGAGAGCAGCGCGGTGAGCAGCGCCCCGCCGAGCACCAGGAACTGGATGACCAGGGTGAAGTGGTCGGCGGTGTAACTGCAGGCCGCGGTGCCGGTGGCGTCGCGGGCGGCGCCGGCCGCCTCGGCCGCCGCCGGGGTGAGGCAGAACGTCGAACGGTCGCCCGCACGCAGGGGGACCAGCAGCGCGAGCCCGGCGACGAGTCCGGCGATCGCCGTCCAGCCCAGAAGCCGCTTGTGCGCCACGGGGACGAAGAGGTCGGCGACGAGGACGACCAGGGCGACCACCGCGGTCACGGTGGGCGGCGCGATCGTGAGCCAGTCGACGGACTGGACGAGGCTCGCGGCTGTCTCGGTCACTGCTTTCCTCCCGCGAGGAGCTTCTGGACGGCCGGGTCGGTGAGGCCGAGGAGGACCGCGGGCCAGAGGCCGGCGAGGACGGTGAGGGCGACGAGCGGCGTCCAGGCGGCGTACTCGTAGCCCTGGACGTCGGCGATCGCGAGCTCGCCGGCGGGGCGGGGACCGCCCATGCAGACGCGCCGGACGACGACGAGCAGGTAGGCGGCGGTCAGCAGGGTGCCGAAGCCGCCGATCGCCATGAAGACGAGGAAGGCGGGGCGGCTCAGGCCCTCGGCCGGGTCGAAGGCGCCGAACAGGGCCAGCATCTCGCCCCAGAACCCGGCCAGGCCGGGCAGGCCGAGGGAGGCGACGGCCGCGAACGCCAGCAGCCCCCCGAGGCGCGGGGCACGGCCGTACAGGGCCGCGCCGGTGGCGCCCGCGAGGGTGTCGAGGTCGGCGGTGCCGTACCGGTCCTTGAGCGCGCCGACCAGGAAGAAGAGAAGGCCGGTGATGAGGCCGTGGGCGATGTTGGCGAAGAGCGCGCCGTTGACGCCGGTGGGGGTCATGGTCGCGATGCCGAGCAGGACGAAGCCCATGTGGCCGACGGACGAGTACGCGATCAGCCGCTTGAGGTCCCCCTTGTTGCCGGGCCTGGCGAGCGCCAGGCAGGCGAGGGACCCGTAGACGATCCCGGCGACGGCGAAGGCGGCCAGGTAGGGCGCGAAGACCCGCATGCCGTCGGGGGTGATCGGCAGGACGATCCGTACGAAGCCGTACGTGCCCATCTTCAGCAGGACGCCCGCGAGGAGGACGGAGCCGACCGTGGGGGCGGCGGTGTGGGCGTCCGGCAGCCAGCTGTGCAGCGGCCACATCGGCGTCTTGACCGCGAGCCCGATCCCGATCGCGAGGACGGCGATGACCTGCACGGACGTGGTCAGGCCGCGGCCGTTGGCGGCGGCGAGCGCCACCATGTCGAACGTGCCCGCCTGCAGGCCGACGAGCAGCAGGCCGAGCAGCATGACGACCGAGCCGAGCAGCGTGAAGAGGATGAACTTCCAGGCGGCGGCCTGCCGTCCCGCACCGCCCCAGCGGGCGATCAGGAAGTACATCGGGATGAGGACCATCTCGAAGGCCAGGAAGAACAGGACCAGGTCGAGCACGGCGAAGGTCGCCAGCGTGCCGGACTCGAGGACCAGGATCAGCGCGACGAACGCCTTCGGGGACGGGCCCGCGGGCATCCGGAAGTAGCTGTACAGCGCGCAGAGGAAGGTCAGCAGGGCGGTCAGCACCAGCAGCGGGAGCGAGATGCCGTCGACACCGAGATGGATGCGCACGTCGAGGGCGGGGATCCACGGGACGTCGGTCGTCGCCTGCATCCGCGACGGCTGGTCGTGGTCGAAGCCGAGCGCGAGGACCAGGGCGGCTGCCAGCACGACGCCGGTGACGACCACACCGTGGCGGAGCACGGCCTGGTCGGGCGACTTCCCCCGCAGCCCGGGCGGCGCCGGGAGCAGGGCGGCGGCGCCGCCGACGAGCGGCCCGACGACGATCAACGCGAGAAGGGCCTGCATCACGGATTCGCTGATATCGATCACGGCTCACGATCCGGCGTTGACGTTGACAAGGACGACGGCGGCGATCGTCAGGACGACGGAGCCGGCGAGCAGGGCGCTGAGATAGGTCTGCACGTTGCCGGTCTGGGCGCGGCGCACGAGCCACCCCAGCCCGTTGGTGCCGGTGGCCGCGCCGCGGACGTACGTGTCGACGACCTCGCGGTCCAGGAAGCGGACCAGGGAGGCCGCGGCCACCACGGGCCGCACGAACAGCCGCCGGTACACGGCGTCCAGGTGGAACCCGGTGGCCGCGTGACGGTGCAGCGGGCCGAGCAGGAGGCGGCCGGGGTCGGCCGGGTCGTCGGCCGGGTGCGGCAGCCGGAGCGCCTCGGCCTCCACCTGGCCCGCCTCGGCGTCCGGGTGCGCGACGTGGGCGGGGACGGTGCCGGGCGCCGGGGCGGCGGTCCGCACCGAGAGCGCCCGCCAGGTCGCGTAGGTCATCAGACCGCCGACGAGGGCGAGGCCCGTGCCCAGGACCGCGGTGGTGATCGTCGGGGTCAGGGCGTTGCCGTCGAACCAGTCGTCCAGGTACGTGACGGTGAGGCCGAAGCCGACGGACGGGATCGTGAGCACCCACAGGACGGTGGTCATGGCGAGCGGCTGGCGGCCGTGGTCCGGGGCCTCGGCGCCCCGGCCGCGGAAGGCGAGCAGCCAGAGGCGGGCCGCGTAGGCGGCGGTGAGCAGCGCGGTGAGCAGGCCCGCGAGGAGAACGGTCCAGCCGGCCCCGGCGGGGGCGACGGTCCGCTCGCCGAGTGCGGTGTGCTCGGCGGCCACGAGGACGGCTTCCTTGGAGAAGAAGCCGGCGAAGGGCGGGAGGGCGGCCAGCGCGAGCAGGGCGACGGTCATCGTCCAGTACGCGTCCGGGATCCGCTTGGTCAGTCCGCTCATCCGGGACATCGCGGAGAGCGAGTTGGTGCCGGCGGCGTGGATGACCGCGCCGGCGGCCAGGAAGAGCAGCGCCTTGAAGGCGCCGTGCGCCATCAGGTGGAAGACGGCGGCGCCGCGGTCGCCGACGGCCAGGGCGCCCGCCATGTAACCGAGCTGGCCGATCGTCGAGTAGGCGAGGACCCGCTTGATGTCGTCCTGGGCGAGCGCGGCGAGCGCCGAGCCGACCATCGTGACCGCGGCCATCACGGCGAGGACGGTCATGGCCGCGGCGGACTCGGCGAAGACGGGGAGCAGCCGGGCCACGAAGTAGATGCCGGCGGCGACCATCGTCGCGGCGTGGATGAGCGCCGACACCGGGGTGGGGCCGGCCATCGCGTCGGGGAGCCAGGTGTGCAGCGGGAACTGCGCCGACTTGCCCGCCACGCCGGCGAGCAGGAGCAGGGCGATCAGCGTGGGGTGGTCGATGCCGCCGACGGCGACGGCGCCGAGGATCCCGCCGATCTGGAAGGTGCCCGCGTCCACGGCGAGCGCGAACAGGCCGAACAGGAAGGGCACGTCGCCGAGCTTGGTGACCAGGAACGCCTTCAGGGACGCGGCGCGTGCCTCCGGGGTCTCCCAGTAGTGGCCGACGAGGAAGTACGAGCAGATGCCCATGACCTCCCAGCCGACCAGCAGCACCATCAGGTCGCCGGAGTAGACGACGAGCAGCATCGCGGAGGTGAAGAGGGAGACGAGCGCGGCGTACGACGGGTAGCGCGGGTCGTCGCGCAGGTAGCCCGTCGAGTAGACCTGCACGCAGGTCGCGACCACGCCGACGAGGACGGCGACGAGGGCGGCGAAGCCGTCGATGCGCAGGGCCAGGTCGATGGGGACGGATCCGGTGGGCGTGAGCTCGGTGGCGGCCTCGATCGTCTTCCCGCCGCCCTGCCGGACGGCGACGAGCGCGGCGAGCACGGCCGCGGCCAGCGTCGGCAGCACCGCGAGCGGGCGCACGAACCCGGGGGCGGTGCGGCCGAGGAGGAGGCCGGCGACGGAGCCGAGGAAGGGGAGCAGGGGGACGAGGACGGCGAGGGTGGTCGTGGTCACGCGGTGGCCTCGGTCTTCTCGTCGGACACCGCTCGGGTCGGGTCGGCGGGCCGGTCGGCGGTGCCGTTCTCCGCGGTGTCGCGGAGCCGGTCGACGTCCGAGGTGCCGCGGTTGCGGTAGACCATCAGGACGATCGCGAGGCCGATGCCGATCTCCGCGGCGGCGATGGCGATGGTGAACAGGGTGAGCGCCTGGCCGGCGTGCAGGGTGTCGCGGAGCCAGACGTCGAAGGCGACCAGGTTGAGGTTGACGGCGTTGAGCATCAGCTCGACGGACATCAGGACCAGGATCGCGTTGCGGCGGGCGAGGACGCCGTAGACGCCGACGCAGAAGAGCAGGACGGCGAGGACGGCGGGGTAGGCGAGATGCATCAGTGCGGCCCCTCCGGGGTCTGCGGGTCCTTGCGGGACAGCACGATCGCGCCGACCAGGGCCGCGAGCAGGAGGACGGAGAGCGCCTCGAAGGGCAGCACCCAGTGCCGGAAGAGGATCTCGCCGGACACCGCGGTGGAGCCCTGGGCCGGCCCGTCCAGCTCGATCCAGGTCGTGCGGAACGCGTCGACGACGACCCAGACGAGCGCGGCCGCGGCGGCCAGGGCGACGGCGAGCGCGACCGGGCGGTTGCCGGAGTCGGCGTCCGGGGAGCGGCCGATGGGCGCCTTGGTGAGCATGAGGCCGAACAACAGCAGCACGACGACGGAACCGACGTAGATCAGCACCTGCACCCAGGCGATGAACTCGGCGGTCAGCAGCAGGTACTCGACGGCGATGCCGCCGAGCGCCACGACCAGCCACAGGGCGGCGTGCACGAGCTGCCGGGTGGTGACGCTGACGAGGGCCGCCCCCAGGGTGACGAGGCCGACGAGGACGAACGCGATCTCGACGCCGGAGGGCGAGAGGAAGCCGGGGTTCTGGGCCGCGAGCATCACTGCTGCTCCCCCTTCCGGTCCTCGTCCACGGCGGCGGTGCGCGCCGCCTCCGCTGCCGCTTCCGCCTGGGCGGCGGCCTTCTCGGCCGCCTTGCGGGCCGCGGCGATCTCCTTCGGCTCCTCGGCCCCCGGGTCGAGCGCGGGGGGCTCGGGGACCGTCCACATCCATTCGCGGAGCCTGTCGCGTTCGTGGGTCAGCTCGTGGATGTCGGTCTCCGCGTACTCGAACTCGGGCGACCAGAACAATGCGTCGAACGGGCAGACCTCGATGCAGATGCCGCAGTACATGCAGAGCGAGAAGTCGATGGCGAAGCGGTCGAGGACGTTCCGGCTGCGCTCGCGGCCACCGGGGGCGGCGGCCGGGACCGTCTCCTTGTGGGAGTCGATGTAGATGCACCAGTCGGGGCACTCGCGGGCGCACAGCATGCAGACCGTGCAGTTCTCCTCGAACAGCCCGATGACGCCGCGCGTCCGCGGCGGCAGCTCGGGCTGGGCGTCCGGGTACTGCGCGGTGACGGTCCTCTTCGTCATCGTGCGGAGCGTGACGGCGAGGCCCTTGGCGAGGCCGGAGCCGGGGATGGGCATTACTGGATCGCCACCTTCACGATGCCGGTGAGCGCGATCTGCGCGAGGGCGAGCGGGACGAGGGTGGTCCAGGCGAGCTTCTGCAGCTGGTCCTCGCGCAGGCGCGGGTAGCTCACGCGGAGCCAGATGACGACGAAGGCGAGGACCGCGACCTTGAGCAGGGTCCAGACCCAGCCGAGGCCGTCGGCACCGAAGGGGCCGTGCCAGCCGCCGAGGAAGAGGACGGTGGTGAGGCCGCACAGGACGACGATGCCGGCGTACTCGGCCAGCAGGAAGAGCGCGAAGCGCAGGCCGGTGTACTCGGTGTACGCGCCGAAGATGATCTCCGAGTCGGCGACGGGCATGTCGAACGGCGGGCGCTGGAGCTCGGCGAGGCCGGCGACGAAGAAGACGAGGGCGCCGACGATCTGCCACGGCAGCCACCACCACTCGAAGGCGTTCAGGATGCCGGGGAGGGAGACGGTGCCGGCGGCCATCGCGACGGACGCGGCGGCGAGCAGCATCGGGAGCTCGTAGGCCAGCAGCTGGGCGGCGGTACGCAACCCTCCCAGCAGGGAGAACTTGTTGGCGGACGCCCAGCCGGCCATGAGGCTGCCGAGGACTCCGACGCCCATCACGGCCAGCACGAAGAAGATGCCGGCGTCGACGACCTGCCCGACGGCGCCCTCGCTCGGCCCGAAGGGGATCGCGACGAGGACGAGCAGGTACGGGATCAGGGCGACGGCGGGCGCGAGCTGGAAGACGCGGCGGTCGGCGGCCGCCGGCACCACGTCCTCCTTCTGCGCGAACTTCACGCCGTCGGCGACGAGCTGCGCCCAGCCGTGGAAGCCGCCGGCGTACATGGGGCCGAGGCGGCCCTGCATGTGGGCCATGACCTTGTGCTCGGTCTGCCCGACCACGAGCGGCAGCACGAGGAACACCGCGAGGATGACGAGCAGCCGGAGGGCGACGTCGAGTGCGTCGTTCACGCGGAATCGCCTCCGGCGGGGTCTTCGGTGGTGGGCGGGGTACGGGGTGCGCCGTCCGGCGGGGAGGAGGCGTCGGCCTCGGGCGCGGCGTCCGGCTCGGGTGCGGTGTCCGGGCCCGGCTCGGGTGCTGGTGCGGTGCCCGGC
Source organism: Streptomyces sp. JL2001 (assembly GCF_050917515.1). Taxonomy (NCBI): domain Bacteria; kingdom Bacillati; phylum Actinomycetota; class Actinomycetes; order Kitasatosporales; family Streptomycetaceae; genus Streptomyces; species Streptomyces sp. JL2001. Next base: position 3,333,835 of record NZ_CP169421.1, read on the forward strand.
TCCGGAGCGGGGGCCGCTCCGGGTGCCGGTGCGGTGCCCGGGCCCGGCTCGGCGTCCGCTCCCGGCTCCGGTGCCGCGTCCGGCTCGCGGGCCGGCCCGGCGTCCGCGTCGGGCGGGGACTCTCCGGAGGTCTTCTCCTCGAAGGCCGGGCGGGCGTGGTGCCAGGGGGCGTCCGTGCTGCGGGTGCGCGGCGGGGTGGGAGAGGAGGCGGGCGCCTCGGACTGGCTCGCCGAACCGTCCGCGGCGGACCGCGACCGGCGCGGGCCCGACGGTGTCCGCGGCGGCGCCTCGGCCCCGGTCTGCTCCTCGGCACGCTGCGTCGCCGAACCCTCGCCGGCGGAACGGGACCGCCGGGCCGGACGCGGCGCCGTGTCCTCGCCGGCCGGGGCGGGAGCCGCCTGGCTCGCGGAACCGTCGGCCGCGGACCGCGACCTGCGCGGACCGGCCGCCGGCTGCGGAGCCTCGGCCGCCCCTTCCGAACCGGCTGCCCCTTCCGAACCGGCCGCCTCGGCCGCCTCGGTCGTCTGACTCGCCGAGCCCTCGCTCACGCTGCGGGTACGGCGCGGCGGCCTCGCCGCGGGCGCCTCGCCCGCGGCGGGCGCCGCCGGCGTGGTCCCGGGCGTCTCGGGCGTGCCGGCCGAGCCCTCGGCCGTCGTACCGGTACGCCGCACCGGACGGTCGCCCGCGGCCCGCGGAGTGCGCGCCGGGGCCGGCGGGAGCTGGCCCTTCATCGGGCCCCAGTCGTTCGGGTCGGGCACGCCGGGCGGCAGCATCTGGCGGCGCTTCGGGCCGCCGTGCTCGGACTCGCCCGGTTCCTTGGCCCCCGGCCACGCCTTCGCGACGCGTGCCGCGAGCACGAAGTCCTTGCGGAGCGGGTGGCCCTCGAAGTTCTCCGGGAGGAGCAGCGGGACCAGGTGCGGGTGGCCGGTGAACTCCACGCCGAACATCTCGTGCGTCTCGCGCTCGTGCCAGGCCGCGCCCGCGTACACCTCCACCGCCGTCGGCAGGGCGGCCGCCGCGTGCGGGACGGTCGTGCGCAGCAGCAGGCGCCGGACCGTGCCCGGGCCCAGCGCCACCACGTGCGCGCAGACCCGGAAGCCCGTACCCGGCTCGTCGACCGCGCTCAGCCAGTCGAAGAAGGTGCAGCCCAGCTCGTCGCGGGCGGTCCGCAGGGCGGTGATCCAGCCGTCGGCGGGCACGTCGACCGTCAGCAGGTCGTACGCCCGCTCGGCCGTGGCCTCCGCGCCGAAGACCTCGGTCACCCCGTCCGGGAGCGTGTCGTACGGATGCCCCCCGCCGGTCACGTCCGCGGTCCGGTCCGCGCCGTCGTGCGCGTCGCCGTTCGTGCCGTCGTCCACGGTCTCGTCCGCGTTCACCCGGCACCCCCGGACGGCGCCGGCGGGGCGACGAGGCCGCTGGTCAGCTGGCCGACCGACGGCGTCTGCGCGGCGGACCCGTAGCGCTCGGCCAGCGACTCCCGGGCGATCTTCTCCTGGAGCTTGAGGATCCCCTGCAGCAGCGCCTCCGGCCGCGGCGGGCATCCCGGCACGTACACGTCGACCGGGATGATCTGGTCCACGCCCTTGGTGACCGAGTACGAGTCCCAGTACGGGCCGCCGCAGTTCGAGCAGGCGCCGAACGAGATGACGTACTTGGGCTCGGGCATCTGCTCGTAGAGCCGCTTCACCGCCGGCGCCATCTTGTCCGTCACCGTGCCGGAGACGATCATGAGGTCGGCCTGGCGCGGTCCGGGCGCGAAGGGGATCACGCCGAGCCGGATGAAGTCGTGGCGGGCCATCGACGCGGCGATGAACTCGATCGCGCAGCAGGCGAGGCCGAAGTTGAAGACCCACAGGCTGTAGCGGCGGCCCCAGTTCAGGACGACCTTCATCGGCTCGGGGGCGAGGCGCGCGAGCGGGCCCAGCGTGGGAGCCGGCAGCGGGGTGGGCAGCGGGGTCACGTCCATGTCAGGACGCCCTTCCTGTACGCGTAGAGCAGACCCACGGCGAGGAAGCCGAGGAAGATGAACATCTCGACGAGCGTCGTCGCGCCGTAGCCGGGCGCAGCGAAGATCGTCGCCCAGGGGAAGAGGAAGATCGAGTCGACGGCGAAGATCACGTAGAGGAAGGCGTAGACGTAGTAGCGGACCTGGGTGTGGGCCCAGCCCTCTCCCACCGGGTCGACGCCGCACTCGTACGTCAGCAGCTTCTCCGGGGTCGGCACGACGGGCCGCAGCAGGCGCCCCGCGCCGAAGGCCACGGCGACGAAGAGCACGCCCAGGACGGCGAGCAGTCCGACGACGGAGTACGTCTGGAAGTAATCCGCCGCAAGTCCCGTCCGTACGGTCGGTTCCGGCACGTCCGCCCCTCGCTCCGTATCGACGATCTGTACGGACGGGAGTCTAGGCCCTGCTAAAGAGAGCGTAAGAGGTCGTGTCACCCAATGAACCACCTGCCGGGCCGCCCGGCGGGCGAGGCCGTCACGCCCCGCGCACGGCGACGCCGGGACCGACCCCCACGGTGGGGATATCCCCACTCCCGCTCCCCCACGAACCCCATGGCGTGACGAGCCCGCCGACCGGCAGGCTTGGGCCCATGAGCGTCGACACCGATACCGCTGACCACGACAGGCTGCCGCCCGCACGGGTGACCTACGGAGGGCAGACCTGGAAGGAGGTCTCCTTCCTCCTCGCCAACCTGCCGACCGCCCTGGTCGGGTTCGTGTACACGGTGGTCTCGGTCGCCGTCGGCGTGGGCCTGTCCGTCACCGTGATCGGCCTGCCGCTGCTCGCCCTCGGGCTGGCCGGGGCGCGCGGGCTGGGCCGGGCCGAGCGCGCCCGGGCCCGCTCGCTCCTCGGCGTGCGGGTGGACGAGCCGAGTCCGCTGCCCCGCCGGCACGGCTTCTTCCCCTGGCTGTGGACCTCCCTGAAGGACCCGGTGGCGTGGCGGACGCTGCTGTACGGCTTCATCCGGCTGCCGTGGGGGATCGTCACCTTCGTCGTCACCCTGGTCTCGCTGATCGTGCTGTGGCCGGTCCTGCCGTGGATCGCCCGCGGTCTGTCCCACGCCGACCGCGCCATGGTGCGCGGGCTGCTGTCGCCCTCGGACGAACTGGAGCGGCGGATCGCCGAGCTGGAGAGCGACCGCGGGGTCGTCGTGGACACGGCCGCCGCCGACCTCCGCCGCATCGAGCGCGACCTGCACGACGGCGCCCAGGCCCGGCTCGTCGCCCTCGCCATGGGCCTCGGCCTCGCCAAGGAGAAGCTGCTCGAAGACCCGGAGGCCGCGGCGGCGATGGTCGACGAGGCCCACGGCGAGGTGAAGCTTGCCCTCCAGGAACTGCGCGACCTGGCCCGCGGCATCCACCCGGCGGTCCTCACCGACCGCGGACTGGACGCCGCGCTCTCCTCGATCGCCGCGCGCTGCACCGTGCCGGTGAAGGTGACCGTCGATCTTTCGGAGCGGCCGGCGGAGGCGATCGAGGGCATCGCCTACTTCACCGTGTCCGAGCTGCTCCAGAACGTGTCGAAGCACTCCCGGGCGCGCACCGCCTCGGTGGAGGCGTGGCGCCGGGACGACCGGCTGCTGCTGCAGGTGCGGGACGACGGGCGCGGCGGGGCGCGCCTGGACGGCGGGACCGGGATGGCGGGGCTGGCGGAGCGGCTGGGCGCGGTGGACGGGCTCTTCGTCCTCGACTCGCCGGAGGGCGGCCCGACGACGGTCACGGCCGAGCTGCCGTGGCGGTCCCGCCCGGCGTCCTGACCTCCGCGCCGGGACCCCGGTGCCACGAAGCACCCGAACCCGGCCGACCGGACGACGCACACCCGGCACGGCGCCGCGTACGCCCCCGACCGCCGCGCCCGGCCGCCCCTGCCCTCCCCGCCCGCCTCATGGTGGGGAAAACCCCCCGCCGCAGACGCCCACCTCCCTCATGGTCCGGGCCGCCCGGGGGCGGAAGTCTTGAGGACATCACCCCTTCGCAGAGAAACGGACACCAGCGATGGCCGACCACCGCCTCCCCGCCGCGATCCGCGCGCCGTTCGAGGCCCGCACCTGGCGCGAGTTCGGCTACCTGGTGCTCGGGCTGCCGATCGGCGTCCTCACCTTCGGGCTCGCCGTCTCCCTGGTCTCGGCGGGTGCGGGCCTGCTGATCACCTTCCTCGGCATCCCGGTGCTGGCCGGCTGCCTCGCGATGTGCCGGGGCTTGGGCGCCGTGGAGCGCGCGCGGGCGCGTGGCCTGCTCGGCCTGGACGTGGCCGCTCCCGCGCCGGTCCGGGGCCGCACGGGCGGGGCGCTCTCGTGGATGGGGGCGATGCTGAAGAGCGGAGCGTCCTGGCGGCACCTGCTGTACGCGTTGATCCACATGCCGTGGGCGATCTTCGCCTTCTCGGTGGCCGTGCCCTTCATGGCCTGGGGCTGGTCCCTCTTCACCTATCCGCTGTGGCAGTGGGTCTTCCCGATGTACGCGGGGCAGGACGGGCTCCAGCTGTACGGCGACGGGTCCCACGACTTCTACCTGGACTCGCCCTTCGAGATCGCGGTGACCAGCCTCGTCGGCCTGCTCTTCGTCCTGTGCACGCCGTGGGTCGTCCGCTCCCTGACGGTGGTGGACCGGCTCCTGGTCGCCGGGCTGCTGGGCCCCTCGCGGATGGCGAACCGGGTGACCGAGCTGGAGAAGGACCGCGGGGTCGTCGTGGACACGGCCGCTTCCGACCTCCGCCGCATCGAGCGCGACCTGCACGACGGCGCCCAGGCCCGGCTCGTCGCCCTCGCCATGGATCTCGGCCTCGCCAAGGAGAAGCTGAACGAGGACCCGCGGGCGGCGGCCCGGATGGTCGAGGAGGCGCACGGCGAGGTGAAGACGGCGCTCCAGGAGCTGCGGGACCTGGCCCGCGGCATCCACCCGGCGGTCCTCACGGACCGCGGACTGGACGCGGCGCTGTCGGCGGTCGCGTCGCGTTGCACGGTGCCGGTCTCCGTCGAGGTGGACCTACCGGCCCGCCCGGTGCCGGCGATCGAGGGCATCGCCTACTTCACCGTGTCCGAGCTGCTGCAGAACGTGTCCAAGCACTCCGGTGCGCGGCGCGCGTGGGTCGACGTGTGGCGGTCCGGCAGCCGGCTGATGCTCCAGGTGCGGGACGACGGCCGGGGCGGCGCGGACGCGGCCGTCGGCAGCGGCCTCGCCGGACTCACGGAGCGGCTGGACGCGGTCGACGGCGTCCTGGCGGTGGATTCCCCGGCGGGCGGCCCGACGACCGTCACGGCCGAGCTCCCCTGGCGCGTCTGACCCCGACCGGCCCGCGCCCGTCTCGGCTCCCGCCCGCGCCACCGCCCCGGCCGTCCCACGGCACGGGGCGGTCCGCCGCGCCCTCCCGCGGGCTCGCGCCCCGCGCTGGGCGGGCTCCGTACGGCCGGCCCCCGGCACGCCTGAACCTCATCCGGCCCCGCCGCGTCCTTCTTGCTGCGATGCTTGGGACCGCTCGCCGGACCAGGCGGGACCGGTATCGGACGGGGGCTGCGGGGACGTGGGCGTAAGAGACGTGGTGGACAGGGTGCGGGTGGTCATCGCCGAGGATTCGGTGCTGCTCCGTGAGGGCCTGACACGGCTGCTGACCGACCGGGGGCACGAGGTCGTCGCCGGGGTCGGTGACGGGGAGGCCCTGGTCAAGACCGTCGCCGAGCTCGCCGGAGAGGGTGCGCTGCCGGACGTGGTGGTCGCGGACGTGCGGATGCCGCCCACCCACACGGACGAGGGCGTACGGGCCGCGGTGCGGCTGCGCAAGGAGTACCCCGGGGTCGGCGTCCTGGTCCTCTCCCAGTACGTGGAGGAGCAGTACGCCACCGAACTCCTGGCCGGCTCCAGCCGGGGTGTGGGGTACCTGCTCAAGGACCGGGTGGCGGAGGTCCGGGAGTTCGTGGACGCCGTGGTGCGGGTCGCCCGGGGCGGTACGGCCCTGGACCCGGAGGTCGTGCAGCAGCTGCTCGGTCGCAGCCGCAAGCAGGACGTGCTGGCGAACCTCACCCCGCGCGAGCGGGAGGTGCTGGGGCTCATGGCCGAGGGCCGCACGAACTCCGCGGTCGCCAGGCAGCTGGTCGTGAGCGACGGCGCCGTGGAGAAGCACGTCAGCAACATCTTCCTGAAGCTGGGGCTGTCTCCGAGTGACGGGGATCACCGACGGGTACTCGCGGTGTTGACCTACCTGAACTCCTGATTACCTGACACTCTGTCAGATAAGGATCCATGACGGGTCCGCCAACCGAAGGACTGACAAGGCACCATATTCCGGACTTACCGGGGGGCGACAGAACGTGACATTGTCGATCGAAAAGGCGTCTCAAAATGAGGTCCACGATGCGAGAAGTCCCGGGAAGGGCCCCCTTGCCGTCGTAGGGTGGGCCACGGGACGGCCGGTCGCCCGGTCGTCTCCCGAGCCTTCTCCCGCCTCGGGCGGAGAAGACCCTTGCCGCGAGGGAGGTCCAGTTCAGTGACCAGCCAGGTCAGCAGCCCGGCCGAGCAGGCCGACGAGGCCAACGAGGCAGTCGTCGGGGAACAGCGCAGCTCTTCGGCGCCGTCGGAAGGCCCCGAGAAGGAAGTCCGCCGCCTGGACCGAGTGATCATCCGGTTCGCCGGTGACTCCGGTGACGGCATGCAGTTGACGGGTGACCGCTTCACGTCCGAGACGGCGTCCTTCGGGAACGACCTCTCGACGCTGCCGAACTTCCCCGCCGAGATCCGCGCCCCCGCCGGCACCCTCCCCGGTGTCTCCTCGTTCCAGCTGCACTTCGCCGACCACGACATCCTGACCCCGGGCGACGCCCCGAACGTGCTGGTCGCGATGAACCCCGCCGCCCTCAAGGCGAACATCGGCGACGTGCCGCGCGGCGGCGAGATCATCGTCAACACGGACGAGTTCGCCAAGCGCGCGATGGCCAAGGTCGGTTACACCACCTCCCCGCTGGAGGACGGCTCGCTGGCCGGCTACCGGGTCCACCCGGTCCCGCTGACGACGCTGACGATCGAGGCGCTCAAGGAGTTCGGCCTGTCCCGGAAGGAGGCCGAACGCAGCAAGAACATGTTCGCGCTCGGACTGCTCTCCTGGATGTACCACCGGCCGACCGAGGGCACCGAGAAGTTCCTGCGCGCCAAGTTCGCCAAGAAGCCGCAGATCGCCGAGGCGAACGTGGCCGCGTTCCGGGCCGGCTGGAACTTCGGCGAGACGACCGAGGACTTCGCCGTCTCCTACGAGGTCGCCCCGGCGACCAAGGCGTTCCCGCCGGGGACCTACCGGAACATCTCCGGGAACCTGGCCCTGTCGTACGGCCTGATCGCCGCCGCCCGGCAGGCCGACCTTCCCCTCTACCTGGGCTCGTACCCGATCACCCCGGCCTCGGACATCCTGCACGAGCTGTCCCGGCACAAGAACTTCGGCGTCCGCACCTTCCAGGCGGAGGACGAGATCGCGGGCATCGGAGCCGCGCTCGGCGCCGCCTTCGGCGGCTCGCTCGCCGTCACCACCACGTCCGGCCCGGGTGTCGCCCTGAAGTCCGAGACGATCGGCCTGGCGGTCTCGCTGGAACTGCCGCTGCTGATCGTCGACATCCAGCGCGGCGGCCCCTCCACCGGCCTGCCCACCAAGACCGAGCAGGCCGACCTCCTCCAGGCCATGTACGGCCGCAACGGCGAGGCGCCGGTGCCGGTCGTGGCCCCCAGGACCCCGGCCGACTGCTTCGACGCCGCGCTCGACGCGGCCCGGATCGCCCTCGCCTACCGCACCCCGGTCTTCCTGCTCTCCGACGGCTACCTGGCCAACGGCTCCGAGCCCTGGCGGGTCCCGGACATCGACGAACTCCCCGACCTGCGGGTCCAGTTCACCACCGGGCCGAACCACGAGCTGGCGGACGGCACCGAGGTCTTCTGGCCCTACAAGCGCGACCCGCACACCCTCGCCCGTCCGTGGGCCGTGCCCGGCACGCCCGGACTCGAACACCGCATCGGCGGAATCGAGAAGCAGGACGGCACCGGCAACATCTCCTACGACCCGGCGAACCACGACTTCATGGTCCGCACCCGCCAGGCCAAGATCGACGGCATCGAGGTGCCCGACCTCGCCGTCGACGACCCGGACGGTGCCCGGACCCTGGTCCTCGGCTGGGGTTCCACCTACGGCCCCGTCACCGCCGCCGTGCGCCGGCTGCGGAACGCCGGCAAGCCGATCGCCCAGGCGCACCTGCGCCACCTCAACCCCTTCCCGAAGAACCTCGGGGAGGTCCTCAAGCAGTACGAGAAGGTGGTGATCCCGGAGATGAATCTGGGCCAGCTCGCCACGCTCGTCCGGGCGACGTACCTGGTCGACGCCCGCAGCCACACCCAGGTCAACGGCATGCCGTTCAAGGCGGAGCAGCTCGCCGCGGTACTCGAGGAGGCCATCGATGAGTGACTCGCTCCTGAACCTCGTGCCCAAGGCCGAAGCCGCCCAGTCCATGAAGGACTTCAAGTCCGACCAGGAGGTGCGCTGGTGCCCCGGGTGCGGCGACTACGCCGTCCTGGCCGCCGTCCAGGGCTTCATGCCCGAACTGGGCCTGGCGAAGGAGAACATCGTCTTCGTCTCGGGCATCGGCTGCTCCTCCCGCTTCCCGTACTACATGAACACCTACGGGATGCACTCCATCCACGGCCGCGCCCCGGCCATCGCCACCGGCCTGGCCACCTCCCGCCGCGACCTGTCCGTCTGGGTCGTCACGGGCGACGGCGACGCGCTCTCCATCGGCGGCAACCACCTGATCCACGCCCTGCGCCGCAACGTCAACCTGAAGATCCTGCTCTTCAACAACCGGATCTACGGCCTGACCAAGGGGCAGTACAGCCCGACCAGCGAGGTCGGCAAGATCACCAAGTCCACGCCGATGGGCTCGCTCGACGCGCCCTTCAACCCGGTGTCCCTGGCGATCGGCGCGGAGGCCTCGTTCGTGGCCCGGACCGTCGACTCGGACCGCAAGCACCTCACCGAGGTGCTGCGCCAGGCGGCCGACCACCCCGGCACCGCGCTGGTGGAGATCTACCAGAACTGCAACATCTTCAACGACGGCGCCTTCGAGGTCCTCAAGGACAACGAGCAGGCGCAGGAGGCCGTGATCCGGCTGGAGCACGGCAAGCCGATCCGCTTCGGCACCGACCTCGCCAAGGGCGTGGTCCGGGACGCGGTGACCGGCGATCTGAAGGTGGTCGCGGTGACACCGGAGAACGAGCACACCGTCCTCGTCCACGACGCGCACTCGGCGTCCCCGACGACCGCGTTCGCCCTCTCCCGCCTCGCGGACCCGGACACCTTGCACCAGACGCCGATCGGCGTCTTCCGGTCGGTGGACCGGCCGGTGTACGACACGCTGATGGCGGACCAGCTGGAGGCGGCGATCGAGCAGCACGGCAAGGGAGACATGGGCCAGCTGCTGGCCGGCAGCGACACCTGGACGGTCGTGGGCTGACCCGGCCTCGTGCACTGCCCGAGGGGCCCGGTCCGGTGCCGGACCGGGCCCCTCGGACGTCCGCACCGCGTCACTTCGCCAGCGCGGCCTTCTCGAAGTGGCCGAGGAACCGGGGCACGCCCTTCTGCACCCGCCACAGGAAGAGCCCCGCGAGGTGGACGAAGGAGTTGTCGTTGCGGCTGACGGAGTAGGGCTTGGCGAGGCCCTGGTACGGGGCGGCGTGGGAGCCCACCAGCTTCGTCCGCACCCCGGTCCGCTTGATCTCCGTCTGTTCCTTCTCGACCTGCTCCAGGGCCCGCACCACGCAGTTGGCGACGTCGAACGCCTCCGTGGCGTACCGGTGCACGGGAGCCGTACGGGCCAGCCCCCACCGCTTGCGGTAGGCGGCGGTGAAGTCGGCGGCGGCCGGCAGGCCGTCGGGGTCGACGAAGCTCGTGCCGAAGAACCAGCCCTCGGCGGCCGGCCCGGCCAGGGTGAGGAACTCCGGCTGCAACGGCTGCTCGACGCTGCCGCACAGGCCCCGGTACCCCTGGCGCGCCAGCTCCTTGGCGCACAGCGCGGCCCGGCGCGGTGAGGTCCCCGCGTACATCACGCCCTGCGGGCCGGTGGCGAGCGCCTCGCGGACGGCGCCCGCGAAGTCCTCACCCGCCGCGGCGACGGGATGGGAGGACACCGTGCCGGCCCCCGGCGGGTTGTCCTTCAGCGACTTGACGGCGAGCCAGCTGAACCGGCCGGCTTCCTGGTCCTCGATGACGGCGGTCCGGCGGACGCCGTGCTCGGAGAGGTAGCGGGCGAAGGGCACGATCAGGGTGTCGGGACTGGCCCGCATCTCGAAGTAGGTCGCGCCGGCGGTCTGTCCCTTGACCGTGCCGCTGGGAACGGACGCCACCAGGCTCACCATCGGCACGATGCGGGTGACGAGTTCGTCCGCGGCGGCGACGGCGGTCTCGGTCGTGGTCGGCCCCATCACCGCGAAGACCGCGGGGTCGCCGCCGAGGGTACGGGCCGCCTTCGCCGCCCGGGCGGGGTCCCCGCCGTCGTCGTGCACCCGGAGCGTCAGGGTGAGCAACCGGTCCGGGCGGGCGTTGTGGCGTTCCACCGCCACCCGCGCGCCGTGCTCCTGGGCGAGACCGTCCGCCTTGTGGGGGCCGCTCAGGTCGGAGACCAGGCCCAGCGCGTACGTCGGCCGGGATCCGCCGGCGCCCGTCCCGGTCCCGGCGCCCGCGTCGAACGGGCCGAGGCCGGCCAGCCAGGCGGCCAGGCCGCCCGCGCCCGCGACACCCACCACCGAGCCGGCCACCAGGAAACCGCGCCGGGAGATGCCCTTCGGCTCCTCCGGGCTCACCAGCAGGGTCGGTTCGGCCACCGGCAGGTCGAGCACCCGCGCGGAGCGGGACGCGATGAGCTTGGGCAGACCGGGCGGCAGCCAGTCGCCGGCGGGACCGTCCGCCGCGCCCAGCACCGCCCGCGCCTCCCGGGCGGTGGGCCGGTCCGCGGGGTCCTTGGCGAGACACGAGGCGACCAGCGGCAGCAGGGTGTCGGGAACGTCGTCGAGGTCGGGCTCCTCGTGCACGGTGCGGTAGACGACCGCGGCCACCGTTCCCGTACCGAAGGGCCGCTGTCCGGTGAGGGCGTAGGCGAGGACGCAGCCCAGCGAGAAGACGTCGCTCGCCGGGCCGACGGCGCCCGCGCCGGCGGCCCGGGCCTGCTCGGGGGCGAGGAATCCGGGGGTGCCGATCATCGCGTCGGTGGCGGTGAGGGCCGTGGCTCCGGCGGACCGGGCGATCCCGAAGTCGATCAGGCGCGGCCCGTCGAGCGCGAGCAGCACGTTGCCCGGCTTCACGTCCCGGTGGACGAGCCCGGCCGCGTGCATGTCGGAGAGCGCGTCCGCGAGCCGGGCGCCGAGGGCCCGGACGGACGGCTCGGGCAGCGGGCCGTGCGCGCCGACGGCCTCGGCGAGCGACGGCCCCGGGACGAACTCGGTGGCCAGCCAGGGTTCGCGGGTCTCCGGGTCGGCGCCGAGGACCCGCACGACCCACTGGCCGGTGATGCTCTCGGCGATCCGCGCCTCGCGCCGGAACCGTTCCCGGAAGCCCGGGTCGGCGGCGTGTTCGGCGCGGATCAGCTTGAGCGCGGCGAGCGCCCCGCCGCCGGAGCGGGCGAGGTAGACGACGCCCATGCCGCCCGCCCCGAGCCGGCCGAGGAGCCGGTAGCCGGCGATCGACGACGGGTCGGCCGGACGCAGCGGCTCCACGTGGTCAGCCCTTCTTCTTTCTGGTCGGCGTGGCCGGTGCGGAACCGATCAGCTTGTAGGCGCCGTTCTGCACCGCGTACAGGAAGGTGCCGCCGTTCGTCAGGTCGCCGCTCTCGCCGAACGTGTACCCGCCCATGGCGCCCTGGTACTTCTGCTTGCTCAGGTCGGCCCAGAGCCCCTTGCGGGCGGGGGTTCGGCCCGCCTCGGCCGCGGCGGCCAGCCGTCCGAGCGTCATGGCGACGACGTCGTACGCCTCGCCCGCGTAGGGGGGCGGGTTCGTCCCGTAGCGCTTCTTGTACGCGGCGACGAACACGGCGCCCCGCTCCTTCGTCTTGGCGGGGGTGTCGGGGGCGGGAGCGACGGCATCACTGACGGGGGCGGTGACGAACCAGCCCTCGGCCGCCTCCCCGGCCCCCTTGAGGAACTTCGTACCGAAGACGTGCTGCCCGCCGAACCGCGGGCCGGTGAAACCAAGGTCGCGCAGGGCGCGGGCCGCGAGGACGGCCGTCTCGGCCACCCCGCAGTGGATGTAGCAGTCGATGCCGGAGTCGATCATGCCGCGCAGGATCGAGCGGTAGTCCGTCGCGCGACCGGGGACCACGCGGTAGCGGCGCTCGACGCCGGAGACGCCCAGGCCGTAGTCGACGCCCCGGACGTACTGCCAGCTGTAGTGGTCGTCGGTGCGCTCCTGGAGGACTCCGGGCCGCTTCACCCCGTCGAGGAGCAGGGCCGCGTAGGCGAGGTGCATGCCGGCGAAGAGATGGTGCGGGATCGCGCGCAGGACGGTGACGTTCGGCGGGGTCGTCCGGTCCCGCATGGTGAGCAGGTTGTGGCCCGCCGAGACGGTGACGAGCGGCAGACCCGCCTCCTCGAACGAGGGCAGGACGGCCTGCCCGGTGTAGTCGGAGGTGGGGCCGAGGACGGCGAGCACCGTCGGGTCGGAGGTGAGCGTCCGGGCGACGGCGGGCGCCTTCGCCTTGTCCCCCTGGTCGTCGGCGACCTTGAGCCCGATCCTGGAGAGCTTCTTCAGCGGGTCGCCGCTCTTCGCCGCGGCGATCCGGGCGTTGAACTCCTCGACGGCGAGCCGGGCGCCGCGCTCCTGGGCGCGGCCGATCTCCTGCGCGGGCCCGGACAGGTCGGCGAGGACCCCGATCGCCAGGTTCCCGGCCGCGGCCGTGGGCGACTTCCCGTCGTCGCCGTCCTCGTCCCCGGCACGCAGGGCCGCCCACGCGCCGAAGCCGCCGGCCGCGACGAGGACCGCGCCGCCCGCGGCGAGGAGGAATCCGCGCCTGCCGGGCGGCTGTGGCGGGGCGACGGGCTCACCGGCCTGGGTGCGGTCGATGTCGGGCAGCGCGAGCATCCGCGACGACCGCTCGGCGATGGTCCGGACGACGGGGGCCGGCAGCCAGTCGGCGGCCTCGCCCGGGGTGTCCTCGGTCAGCTCGCCGGTGATCTCCTCGGCGGTCGGCCGCTCGGCGGGGGCCTTGGCGAGGCAGCGGCGCAGCAGGTCCAGGAGGCCCGGCGGCACGCCGTCGAGATCGGGTTCGTCGTGGACGGTCCGGTAGAGCAGGGCGTCGACGGTCCCGCTGCCGAACGGCGGTCTGCCGGTGGCCGCGTAGACGAGGAGGCAGCCGAGCGCGAAGACGTCGGCGGGAGGCCCGAGTTCGTCGGTGCGGGCCTCGGCCTGCTCGGGGGCGAGGAATCCGGGAGTGCCGACGACCATGTCGGTGGAGGTGAGGGCGGTCTCGCCGGTCGCCCGGGCGATGCCGAAGTCGATCAGCCGCGGTCCGTCGACGGCGAGCAGCACGTTGCCCGGCTTCACGTCCCGGTGGACGAGCCCGGCCGCATGGACGGCGGCGAGGGCGCGGGAGACGGCGCCGCCGAGGATCCGTACGCTCCGCTCGGGCAGGGCGCCGTGCGCGACGACCGCCTCGCCGAGCGAGGGCCCCGGCACGAAGGCGGTGGCCATCCAGGGCTCGGGGGCGTCCGGGTCGGCGCCGGTGACGGGGACGGCCCAGGGGCTGGAGACCCGGCGGGCGGCCTCGACCTCGCGACGGAACCGGGCCCGGAAGTCGGGCTGGTCGGCATGGTCGGCGAGGGTGACCTTCACGGCGGCGAGCTCGCCGTTGTCCGTCCGGCCGAGGTAGACGACGCCCATGCCGCCGGCGCCGAGCCGGCCGAGGAGCCGGTAGCCGGCGATCGAGGACGGGTCGGAGGGCAGCAGCGGCTGGATCGCGCCGGGGGCGGGCGGGGTGGGCTGGTTCACGACTGCACTCCCAGCTGCGCCTTGACGCGCTCGATCATGGTGACGAGTGCCTGGACCTGGGCGCTGTTGGTGTCGTTCTCGACGTAGCCGGGCGCGCCCTTCACCACGGTGGCGACGGTGACCTGGCCGATCCGGGACTGGTACCAGCTGTAGAACTGCTTGCCCTTGACCGTGGACAGCTCGTACGTGCCGCGCTCACCGAGCGAGTCGGCGGCGGTGTAGTTCCCGCCGACTCCGAACGGGTTGCCGATCGAGTTGAGTTCGGAGAGCGTCTCGCCCTCGCGGAGCGTCTGGTTCGGGCACCGGAGCGCCTCTTCCAGGGTCTCGGCCATCTCCCAGTCGCCGTCCGCCTCGGTGCGGTGGACGGTGACGGTGGCGGACACGCGCAGCAGGCCCTTGCCGCCGGCGGCGGGGATCTCGCTGGAGGCGGTCACGCTGTACAGCACGGAGGCGGGCAGGCTGCCCCCCTCCCAGGTGCATTCGTCCCCGAGGACGGGCCACCGGTCCGGATCGCTGAGGTACTGCGCGCGCTTCACGTAGCCGGGACCCCAGGTGTCCGGGCCCGCGACGACGAAGAGGGCCAACCGCTGGGCGTCGGCACGGTTCTTGGGCACGCGCCGGGGGTCGGGGGTGAAGTCGAGGCTGGTCGGGGCGGCGGACGGGGTCGCCGAGCTCGTCGCGCCCGAGCTCGTCGGCGTCCCACCGGGCCGTTTGCCGTCGGTCTTCGTCCCGTCGCTCGAACAGCCGGTCAGGATCAGTCCGCCTGCCAGTAAGGCACAGCAGGCGCGCAGCACTCTTCCGTCCCCGTACGCCACAGCTCCCCCACGGTCCTTCGCATACTCCCCGAATGGTGAGCAGATCGTACGACGTGGATGGTCAACTGCGGCTGTTTACAACATCATTGGGGCGAAATGATGACGCTCTCGCGACGCGTCTCGTCGTACCTCTCGCGCGCCTCCTCCACGGCCCGCACGCGCCGCTCCGTCCAGCGGGCCAGCTCCCAGACCTGACGGGCCGCCTCCTCCCCGAGAGCGGTGAGGCTGTAGTCGACGCGGGGCGGGATGACCGGCTTGGCGTCACGGTGGACGAACCCGTCGCGCTCCAGCGTCTGGAGGGTCTGCGCGAGCATCTTCTCGCTCACCCCGCCGATCTCCCGGCGCAGCTCGCTGAAGCGGTACGAGCGCTCCAGGAGCGCCGCCAGGATCAGCACACCCCAGCGGCTGGTGACGTGCTCCAGGACGAGCCGCGAGGGGCACATCGTGTCGTTGACGTCCGCCTTCTTGCCGACTCCCTCACTTACTCCCATGCCAGTACCTTACTTCAAAGTGGGTACTTTCCACTAGTTAGCGCCTGTCGTACGGTGAGTGCACACCCCGAAACGCACACCTCACCGACCCCACAGGAGAGAACGCCATGGGCATCGTCGTCACCGGAGCCACCGGACAGCTCGGCCGCCTCGTCATCGACGCGCTGCTGACCCGGGTCCCCGCCGAGTCCGTCGCCGCCGTCGTCCGCGACAAGGAGAAGGCCGCCGACCTCGCCGAGCGCGGCGTCGAGCTGCGGATCGCCGACTACGACGCGCCCCGGACCCTGGCCGGCGCCTTCGGATCCGGCGACCGGGTGCTCCTGATCTCCGGCAGCGAGGTCGGGCAGCGCGTCGCGCAGCACGCCGCCGTGATCGACGCGGCCAAGGCCGCGGGCGTCGCCCAGCTCGCCTACACCGGCGTCCTCGGCGGCCCGGAGGCCGACTTCGACCTTGCCGCCGAGCACAAGGCGACCGAACAGCTGATCCTCGACGCCGGGCTCCCCCACACCTTCCTGCGCAACGGCTGGTACACCGAGAACTACACCGGCAACCTCGCGCCCGTCCTGGCGCACGGCGCGGTCGTCGGCAGCGCCGGCGACGGCCGGATCGCCTCCGCCTCCCGCGCCGACTACGCCGCCGCCGCGGCGGCCGTCCTGACCGGCCCGGCCGAGGAGCACCTGAACAAGGCGTACGAGCTGAGCGGCGACGTGGCCTGGTCCCTCGCCGAGTACGCGGCGGAGGTCGCCCGCCAGACCGGCCAGGAGATCGCGTACAACGACGTCCCCGCCGGGACGCACCTGGCCATCCTGACCGGGGCGGGCGTCCCGCAGCCCTTCGCCGAGATCCTCGTCGACGTGGACCGGGCCGTCGCGCTCGGCGCCCTGGCCCGGCGGACCGGGGACCTGTCCCGGCTGATCGGCCGCCCGACCACCCCGATCGCCGAGACCATCGGGGACGCGCTCGCCCGCGCCTGAAGGTCATGACCGTATCGCGGTACGGACATGACAGCGTGCCCTGTGCGGCGCTACCGTCATCAGGACGGCGCGCGGCACAGGGCAGGAGGTTCGGTGAAGACGGACAACGAGGGGCGAGCAGGGCTCCTGTACGGGATCGGCGCCTACGGCATGTGGGGACTGGTCCCGCTCTTCTGGCCGCTCCTGAAGCCGTCCGGGGCGATCGAGATCCTCGCCCACCGGATGGTCTGGTCACTGGCCGTCGTCGGCATCGCCCTGCTGGCCCTGCGCCGCTGGAGCTGGATCGGCGAGCTGGTGCGCAGCCCCCGCAAGCTCGGCATGATCACCCTGGCCGCGGCCGTGATCACCGTGAACTGGGGCCTCTACATCTGGGCCGTGAACTCCGGCCAGGTCGTCGAGGCCTCGCTCGGCTACTTCATCAACCCGCTCGTCACCATCGCCATGGGCGTCCTGCTCCTGAAGGAGCGCCTGCGGCCCGCCCAGTGGGCGGCCGTCGGGGTCGGCTTCGCCGCCGTGCTCGTCCTGGCCGTCGGATACGGACGGCCGCCCTGGATCTCGCTGACCCTGGCGTTCTCCTTCGCCACCTACGGCCTGGTGAAGAAGAAGGTCAACATCGGCGGCCTGGAGTCGCTGGCCGCCGAGACGGCGATCCAGTTCCTGCCCGCCCTCGCCTACCTGATGTGGCTGAGCGGGACCGGCACCTCCACCTTCACCGGGCAGGGCGCCGGGCACGCCGCGCTGCTCGCGGCGACCGGCGTCGTGACCGCCGTACCGCTGGTCTGCTTCGGAGCCGCGGCGATCCGGGTGCCGCTGTCCACGCTGGGCCTGCTCCAGTACCTGGCGCCGGTCTTCCAGTTCGGGCTGGGCGTCCTCTACTTCCACGAGGCGATGCCGCCGGAGCGGTGGGCGGGCTTCTCCCTGGTGTGGCTCGCGCTGTCGATCCTCACCTGGGACGCCATCCGCACGGCGCGGCGCAGCAGGGCCGCCGTCGAGGTGGCGAGCAAGGCCGCGGCGGCACAGGCCGTGGTGGCCGCGGCGGCCGGCGCGGAGGCGGTGGCGCACGAGGCCGTGGTGCACGGAACCGAGGCCGCGATGGCCGCCGACACCGACGGCCGGTGACGGCGGCGGCTCGGGCGGGCGAACCCGCGTGACGGACCTACCGGACCCCCGGCGCGATCGGCGCCGGGGGTCCGGTACGTCAGGGACCGGCCGTACGGGAGGACGGAGCGGCGGCAGGACGGCGGGTCCGCCCGCTCAGACCGGGAGCCCGGCCCCCGCCTCCGGCGCCTCCGCCGCGGCGACCTGAGGCCGGCCCTGGACCGCGGCCCGGGGGTCCACCCGGCCGACCCGCGCCCGGACCCCGAACGCCGAGACCAGCGCACCCAGCAGCACCATGACCACCGGCACCAGCAACGCCGCCCGGAACCCGTCGAGGCCCCCGCCGGCGATCCCGTGGACCGCCGTCACCGAAGAGATGCCCACCGCCGAACCGAACTGCGTCGCCGTCGTGAGCAGCCCGCTCGCGAGCCCCTGCTCCTCCTCCGCGACGCCGTCGGTCGCGGCGATGGTCAGCGGCCCGTACGCGAGGGCGAAGGCGAGCCCCGTCAGCAGCAGCGTCGGGAACATCGCCGCGTACGACCAGCCCGGGCCGACCGGCAGGAACAGCACGTACGAGACGACCGCCAGCACGAACCCGCCGAGGATCACCCGCGCGTTGCCGAACCGCGCGACCAGCCGCGGTGTCAGCGTCGGCGCCAGGACCGCGTCCACGCCCATGACCAGCAGCGCGAGCGCGGTCTGCAGCGACGACCAGCCGCGGAGCTCCTGCAGGTAGAGCGTGGCGACGAACTGGAAGCCGAAGAAGGACCCGACGAACAGCAGCGCTCCCAGGTCGGCGCGGACCATGGACGCCTTGCGGAGCAGGGCCAGGCGGACGAGCGGGGTGGCGGCCCGCCGCTCCACCGCGACGAAGACGCCGGCGAGGACGAGCCCGGCGGCGAAGGCGGCCGCCGTGACCGCCCAGCCGTCGAAGCCGTGCTCCAGCCGCACGATCCCGAACGCCGACAGCAGCATCGCCCCGGCGGCGGTCAGGGCCCCGGCCAGGTCGAAGCCGCCCGCACCCCTGGCGGGGCGCGCCTCGGCGGGGATCAGGCGCAGCGCGGCCACCAGCACGACCGCCGCGAGCAGGACCGGCGCGAAGAACACCCAGCGCCAGCCGAGCTGGGTCAGCAGCCCACCGATGACGAGACCGAGGGAGAAGCCGCCGGCCGCGGTGCCCGCGAAGACCAGCAGGGCCTGGTTCCGCCGCGGCCCCTCCGCGTAGGAGGTGGTGATGATCGACAGCGCGGCCGGGGTCATGAAGGCGGCGGCGACACCGGTCACGAAGCGGGCCACGATCAGCGTCCAGCCCTCCTGGGCGAAGCCGCCGAGGCCGGAGAAGAGCAGGAAGACGGTGAGCCAGCCGAGGAACATCCGGCGGCGGCCGAGCAGGTCGGCGGCCCGGCCGCCGAGCAGGGTGAATCCGGCGTAGCCGAGCACGTACGCCGACATCACCCAGGCGGCGGTGGCCGTGGACAACTCCAGATCGGATCTGATGGAGGGCACCGCGACGGCGAGCATGGCGACGTCGATGCCTTCGAGGAAGATCGTGCCGCAGAGGACGAGGAGCAGGGCCCAGGCGCGTACGGGCAGGGTGGCGGACCGGGATGCGGGCATGGCTGACTCCAGGCAGGGGAAGGGGGGCGGTTACCGGCCAGAGGGTCGGTTCCCTCTTGTAACCACCTGCATCCTGCGGCAGCATCGCGTGCCATGGAAGAAGGCACTTCGAAGTCACCGAGTCACTGCGAAGTCACCGCCCGGGACGCGGAATACGGCGACACCGACCCCTTCCAGTGGGACACGCGGGAGGACTGCGAGGTGCGGCAGATCCTCGACCGGGTCGCCGACAAGTGGTCGCTGCTGGTGATCGCCCTGCTCGACCGCCGCAGGCTGCGCTTCACCGAACTGCGGCGCGAGATCGACGGGATCAGCCAGCGCATGCTGACGGTCACCCTGCGCCAGCTGGAACGGGACGGCCTGGTGAAGCGCACGGTGCACCCGGTCGTGCCACCCCGGGTGGACTACGAACTGACGCCGCTGGGCGGCACGTTGCACACGACGATCCGTTCCCTGGTGCGGTGGACGGAACTCCACCAGAACGAGATCGCGGCGGCCCGCGAGGCGTACGACGCGAAGGAGGCGGCGGAGGCGGCGGAGGCGGCGCGCGGGGCGTGAACCCGCGGGCCCACGGCGAGATGCCCGGAGGGGGGCGAGACAGGCTGGGCGGGCTGGGCGGGTTCGGCACGCGGCACGCGAGGCGTCCGGGGCGCACGAGGGCGAGGACGGGCGCGAGGGATCAGGGCACGAGGGCGAGGACGGGCGCGAGAGCTCAGGGCACGAGGGCGCTCTCGACCCGTGTCATCACGCCCTTCCAGTGGGCCCGTTGACGCTCACGCTGCTCGGCGCTCGCCATGTGCTCCTGGTGGAAGCGGAGCACGGTCCGGCCGTCCCCGGTCGCGGAGACGGCGACCTGGAGGACGGTCTCGCCGTAGCCGAGCCGGATCCGGTCGCCGGGACGGAGGCTGCGCAGCACCCCGTCGCCCTTCACGGGGAGCTCGGCCCCGGGGCCGAGCCAGAAGGCGACACCTTCGGGGCTCACGAGGAAGTCCCAGACGGTCCCGACGGGCAGGGGCAGGGTCCTGGAGACGCCGACCTCCCAGCCGGCGTCACGGGTGAGTCCCACGGGCATCACGCTTCTCCCTCCGGATGGGTCCGTGCCCGGTGGGCCCGGACCTTGTGGCGGTTGCCGCAGCGGTCCATGGAGCACCAGCGGCGGCGGCCCGGCCGCGAGGTGTCGACGAAGAGCAGGGCGCAGTTGTCGGAACCGCAGACGCGGATCCGGTCGGCATGGGGGCCGGTGAGCAGGTCCACCGCGTCCCGGGCGAGCGTCGCCAGGAGGCCGGTGCCGGTGGCCCCCGGAGCCCAGGCGCGGGTGCCGTCGGCGGCGATCCGGGCGACGAGCGGCGGGTGAGCCGCGGCCGCGTTGACGATCCCGAGGTCCCGGGGGTCACAGCGGTCCCAGGCGGCGCCGGACGCGCGGGCCCCGGCCAGGCGCCACAGCGCGTCACGCACGTCCCGGACCGCCGCCAGCTCGGGTGCGGTGACCGTGACGTCGAGCCCGGGGGCGAGGCGGCACTCCCGTATCCAGTCCAGCAGCCCCTCGACGCGATCCAGCACCTCGTAGTGGGCGGCGACCGGGCCGGGTCCACCGGTGAGCAGCAGCTCCAGGCAGAGCGCCCCGGCGTCGAAGCGGAAGCGCTGTCCGTCGCGGTGCCGGAGCGTCATTCCGGTGGCGGGTTCGGTCATGTAACCAGTATAAGTGGTTACATGACTCCACTCCACTGGAAGCTTGTGATCGACGCCGCCGACCCGCACGCCCAGTCGGCCTTCTGGGCGGCCGCCCTCGGCTACCGGGAGGAGGACCACAGCGCGCTCATCACCCGCCTGCTCGACACGGGCGCCGCGCCGGCCGAGGCGACGCTCACTGTCCACGACCGCCTCGCATGGCGAGATCTGGCCGCCGTCCGCCATCCGGACGACCCGCACGACCCGGCCTCGGACACGGGCCTGGGGCGCCGGATCCTCTTCCAGCGGGTCCCGGAGGAGAAGTCGGTGAAGAACCGCCTCCACCTCGACCTCCACCCGGCCCCGGACACCCGCGACGCGGAGGTGGGGCGCCTGGAGAACCTGGGCGCGTCGACCCTGCGCCGGGTGAACGAACAGGGCGGCTCATGGGTGGTGATGACGGACCCGGAGGGCAACGAGTTCTGCGTGCACTGAGGGGGGTGGGGGCGCTTGGGGGCGAGCCCTTTGGGGTCTTCGGGTGGGCCGGTCTCCGTTTGTTTCTGGCGGTTGGCCGCCCTCTCTCCGAGTGTGGCGGGTTACGGCGCCGCATCAAGGGCGCTCCTTCGTCGCGTCGGCTTCGCCGATTTCGCTTCGCTCCACCCTTGACCCGTCGCCTTCACCCGCCTTTTCACACTCGGAGGGCGGCCCGGGGAGGGGGCATCCGCTCCGGGGCCCGGTGGGCTCCGGGCGCCGTCGGCGTCCGTCGGGCCCGGGGGTGGTTCAGCGCGGCCATTGAATGGGGCGGTCGGGCATGGCTTAGCGAGTGCTGCTCGATTCCTGGCTGGGATTCATGCCCCGCTGGTCACTCTCCGGTGGAGGTGAAGCCGAATCCGAGGAGGCCTTGGAAGGGGTGACGTCTCAAGCCGGCCGCTCTCCGGTCCGGTCTCGATCCTTCGCCAGCAGTGGGACTCCCGAATGACGCTACCGCGTACATTACTTGCGGTAACCCGGACGGGATAAGGGACTTCACGGGCATATCGGACTCTCGGGCGGCTTAATGTACGCCGTAGCGTCATTGAGCAGCCGATCCCGGACTGGCGATGGGATGGGTGGGATGGATGGGATCCGTGCGACCGCCGCCCCACGCGCCCCGCGCCCCCTGACCCCTGGCCCCCTGGCCCCTGGCCCCCGACCCGAACTGGCGATGGCGGCTGCGGATTTGGCTTCACCCACCACCGGACATTGACCAGCGGGGCATGAATCCCAGCCGAGAAACGAGCAGCACCCGCTAAGCCAAGCCCAGCCGCCCCATTCAATGGGTGCGGGAAGCCACCCCGAAAGCCGATGGCCGCCGACGGCGCCCGAGAGGCACCGGTCCCCGGAGCGGATGCCCCTCCCCCGGGCCGCCCTCCGAGTGTGAAAAGGCAGCCGGGGCCGGGCGGTCAAGGGTGGGCGCAGCCCATCGCGCAGCGACGCGACGAAGGAGCGCCCTTGAGGGCACGGACCCGGCTGCCACACTCGGAGAGAGGGCGGCCAACCACCAGAAACAAAGGGAGACCGGACGACACCAAGCGCCCTCGCCAAGTCCCCGCCCCCCTCTCAGGCCCCCAGCGCAAAGACCCCTCCCCCGCCCACCCCAAGCCCCCTCCCTTCCCCGCCCCTCCGGCAGTTGCACCCCATCCGGGCTCCCAGGCGGAGAAGGCCGTGGCGGATGTGGGCGTCCGGTGAGCGAACCCGCGTGACCGGTTTCCGCTCTTGACGGGAAGTCAAACCCTCGCTGAACATTCAGCACGCACAGCCGTACGCCGCACAAACGCACCATGCACAGCTCCAGCGCCTCGTGGCACCCATGCCGCGGGGCGTCTCGCACGTTCCGTCCCATCCCCGTTCGGAATCCGGAGCCCCCACATGAAGTTCTCCGTGCCCAGACGCGTCGGCGCCGTCGCCGCGCTCGCACTCGCCGGGTTGCTCGGCACCTCGGCCCCCTCCGCCACCGCGCAGCCGGACGCCGTGCTCGCCGCACCCGACATCTCGGTGGCCAACGTCAAGCAGCACCTCGCGGACCTCCAGTCGATCGCCACCGCCAACGGCGGCAACCGCGCCCACGGCCGTACCGGCTACAAGGCGTCGATCGACTTCGTGAAGGCCAAGCTGGACGCGGCCGGATACACCACCACCGTCCAGCAGTTCACCTCCAGCGGCGCCACCGGCTACAACCTGATAGCCGACTGGCCGGGGGGCGACCCCAACCAGGTCCTGATGGCCGGCTCCCACCTGGACTCGGTCACCTCCGGTCCCGGCATCAACGACAACGGCTCCGGTTCGGCCGCCGTCCTGGAGACCGCGCTCGCCGTCTCCCGGGCCGGCCTCCAGCCCACCAAGCACCTGCGCTTCGGTTGGTGGGGCGCCGAGGAACTCGGTCTCGTCGGGTCGAAGTACTACGTCAGCCAGCTGCCCACCACCGAGCGCTCGAAGCTCTCCGGGTACCTGAACTTCGACATGATCGGGTCGCCGAACCCGGGCTACTTCGTCTACGACGACGACCCCACCATCGAGCAGACCTTCAAGAGCTACTTCGCGGGTCTCGGCGTCCCCACCGAGATCGAGACCGAGGGTGACGGCCGCTCCGACCACGCGTCGTTCAAGAACGTCGGCGTCCCCGTCGGTGGCCTGTTCACCGGTGCCAGCCGCGTGAAGAGCAGCGCGCAGGTCCAGAAGTGGGGCGGCACGGCCACGGCCTTCGACCGCTGCTACCACTCGTCGTGCGACACGACGTCGAACATCAACGACACCGCCCTCGACCGCAACAGCGACGCGATCGCCCACGCGATCTGGACGCTGTCGGCCGGCACGACCCAGCCGCCCGGCACGGTCTTCGAGAACACCGCCGACGTGTCCATCCCGGACAACGGCGCCGCGGTGACCTCGACGGTCAACGTCACCGGTGTCACCGGCAACGCCCCGAGCAACCTCGCGGTCGGCGTGGACATCGTCCACACCTACCGCGGTGACCTCATCGTCGACCTGGTCGCGCCGGACGGATCGGTCTACAGCCTGAGCAACCGCTCCGGCGGCAGCGCCGACAACATCAACCAGACCTTCACCGTGAACGCCTCCAGCGAGGTCGCCAACGGCGCCTGGAAGCTCCGCGTCCAGGACAAGGCGTCGGTCGACACCGGCTACATCAACAACTTCAAGCTCACCTTCTGAGCCGTTCGTCGCCGCACACGTCCGTGCCGTCCGGCCCCTGGCCGGACGGCACGCACACTCTCCCGGGTGGGTCGGTGAAGGACTGCCCCCGACCCACCCGGGCAACCAGTCCCGCGGTGTCCTACCGGCCCGCGTTCGCCGCGTCCACCAGGGCGTCCTGGGTGACCGCGCCGACGTAGACCTTGCCGTCGTCCGTCATCAGGGCGTTGACGAGCTTGGTCTTGAAGACCGTGCCCGAACCGAACTTCCCGGTGACCTTGTCGCCGAGGGCGTCGAGGAAGCCCTTGGCCTCCGCCGGGACCTCGGAGTCCTTGGGCGCCGGGGCGCCCGTGTCGAGCTTCGCGATGGTCGTCCAGCCCTCGCCGATGACGTTCGCGCCGTCGAAGTCCCCCAGGCCCGTGAGGTCCCCGAGGCCCTGCGGACCCTTGTCCTCGCCCTCCGGGAAGCCTTCCGTCACCTTGGCGCCCTTGGGCGCGGCGAAGGCGGAGGCGGCCGGCCTGCCGAAGTCGATCTTCGTGAAGCCGGCGTCGACGACGGGCTTGCCGCCCTCGGTCGAGGAGAGCGTGAACTTGAGGGGGGTGCCCGTGGCGGCGTCGACGGCCACCTTCACCGACTCGACCGTCGAGCCGCTCTGCTTCGGCTTGACGACGAGCTGGTAGGCGTCGCGGCCGGCCACCTTGGCCGTCCCGCCGACCGTGATCGACGTGGTGCCCTCGGCGGCCTTCAGGATCTCGTCCGCGAGCTCCTTGGGCGTGCTGGGCAGGGTCTCCGGCTTCTCCCCCGCCTTGGGGCCGCCCTTCCCCGGGCCGTCGCCCTTCTCGTGGTACGCCTCGTTCGACTTGCTGTCGTACGCCCAGACGTCGTCGCCGTCGTGGATCAGGCTGTACTCGTCCGAGCCGTCGAGCAGCGTCACCTTCTGCCGGTCCGGGCCGTCCGCCGCGAGGCGCAGCGTGTGCGTACCGGAGAACAGCTCGGTGAGCCGTTCCTGCGGGTCGGCCGAGGAGGAGCCCCCGGCGCCGCCGGCCAGGCCGGCGAAGGACGGCAGGCCGAGGTCCGTGCTGATCTTGAACGTGCCGGACAGCGCCTGGGTGTCCGACGCGGCGATCTTCTCGACGAGTTCCTGCGCCGTGATCTCCGGCAGGTCGGGGTCACCCGACGCGGCCAGCGCCGGGACGAGGCCGATGGTCGCCGCGGCCACTGCGGCCACCGCGACCGGGACGATGTAGCGGCTCGCCCTGCGGTTTTCGTTCGGTGCCATGGTCTGTCCTACCTCCGTGGTCGATGACATCCATCTGACCAAATCGGGGGTGGGGAATCGTCAGACTCCGGGCTCAACCTCACGTACTGCTACGGGATGACGGGACCCTGAGAGTCCCTAGCCCGCGCGGTGGACCACCGCGTCGCACAGCTCCTCCAGGGCGGCCTTCGCGTACCCCTCGGGCAGCGGCGCCAGCATGGCCCGTGCCTCCTCAGCGAACCGCACGGTGTCGCGGCGGGCCTGCTCCAGGGCGGGGTGGACCCGCAGCCGGCGCAGGGCCTCGGCGTGCCGTACGTCGTCGGTGAGGTCGCTGTCGAGGAGCTCGACGAGTTCCACGTCGTCCGGGCGCCCGTGCGCGGCGGCGGCGGCCCGTACGTGGAGCACGGGGAGGGTCGGGACGCCTTCCCTGAGGTCGGTGCCGGGGGTCTTGCCGGACTCGTGGGAGTCCGACGCGATGTCGAGGACGTCGTCGGCGAGCTGGAAGGCGACGCCGAGCCGCTCGCCGTACTGGGTGAGGATGTCGACGATGCCCTCGTCGGCGCCGGACATCATCGCGCCGAAGCGGCAGGAGACGGCGACCAGGGAGCCGGTCTTGCCGCCGAGGACGTCGAGGTAGTGGTCGACGGGGTCGCGGTCGCCCTGCGGTCCGGCCGTCTCCAGGATCTGGCCGGTGACGAGCCGTTCGAACGCCTCGGCCTGGATGCGTACGGCCTCGGGTCCGAGGTCCGCCAGGGTGTGCGAGGCGCGGGCGAAGAGGAAGTCACCCGTGAGGACGGCGATCGAGTTGCCCCAGCGGCTGTTCGCGCTGTCGACGCCGCGGCGCACGTCCGCCTCGTCCATCACGTCGTCGTGGTACAGCGTGGCGAGGTGGGTGAGCTCGACGACGACGGCCGAGGGCACGACACCCGGCGCGTAGGGGTCGCCGAACTGGGCGGCGAGCATCACGAGCAGCGGCCTGAAGCGCTTGCCCCCGGCCAGGACGAGGTGCTGCGCGGCCTCCGTGATGAAGGGGATCTCGCTCTTGGTGGCGTCGAGGAGACCCGCCTCCACAGCCGCGAGTCCGGTCTGGACATCGGCTTCGAGAGCCTGGTCCCGCACGCTCAGCCCGAACGGCCCGACGACGGTCACGAGGGGGTCTCCTGTCTGCTGAAGCCTGCTGCCGATCACACGGATTGTCGATGTGTCGCTGGAATCACTCAAGTCAGCGTATCCGGTCGCGTTTCGATCACCATGGGCGCCTTCCCGCCACCCCCGGTATGTTCGTGATCAGTCGATACGACCGGGAGTGGGCGATTTGTCTCGAACAACGATCGGCAGTGGGACGAGCGGCGAGCAGCCGCCCGTAGAAGACGATCATGCCTTCTTCGGCCGGGCGAGGGGGCTGCCCGCGCTTTCGGGCCCCGAGGTCCGGGAGGGGTTCTCCGCGCGCCTTCGCCGGACCGCCGATCACTACCCGGCCCGGCGCGCACCGGGGCCGGCGGCGGGGCTTCCCGGCCGCCGCCGCCGGCCTGGGTTCCGGCCTGATCCGGTACGTCGCCGGGCGCCGTCACCTGGCCGGGCGCAAGCGCGCCGCCGAGTCCGCCCCGGCCCCGGAGCGACGCGCCGGGCGGCCACGGGCTTCCGCGCGAACGGGCACCGTCGCTCTCGCCGAGTCCGCCCCGGCGCCCCGGCTGCGCCGCCACGCACCCCGTCCACCGAGGCAGCCGTGAGGTACCCGTGACGAAGATCCGCACCGAGTTCCCCTACGAGACCGTCCACGAGGACGTCCGCATCCCGCTGCCGGACGGCACCCGCCTCTATGCGCGGATCTGGCGGCCGGTGACCGACGAGCCGGTCCCGGCCCTCCTGGAGTACCTGCCGTACCGCCTGACGGACTGGACCGCGCCCCGGGACTGGCAGCGGCACCCCTGGTACGCCGGGCACGGCTACGCCTCGGTGCGGGTCGACGTGCGCGGCCACGGCAACAGCGAGGGGCTGCCGGGCGACGAGTACGACCCGGTGGAGCTGGCCGACGGCGTGGCCGTGGTGCACTGGCTGGCCGCTCAGGAGTGGTGCACGGGCCGGGTCGGCATGTTCGGGATCTCCTGGGGCGGCTTCAACTCGCTCCAGATCGCCGCGCTCGCCCCCGAGCCGCTGAAGGCGATCGTCACCGTCTGCTCGACCGACGACCGCTACGACAACGACGTCCACTACATGGGCGGCTCGGTCCTCGCCGTGGACATGCACGCCTGGGCCGCGACGATGCTCGCCTTCGTCTGCCGGCCGCCGGACCCGCGCCACGTCGGCGAGGAGTGGCGCGCGCTGTGGCTCCGGCGACTGGCGGCCGTGGAGCCGCTCGTGCACACCTGGCTGTCCCACCAGACCCGCGACGACTACTGGAGGCGCGGCAGCGTCTGCGAGGACTACGGGGCGATCCGCGCGGCCGTCCTCGCCGTGGGCGGCTGGCACGACCCGTACCGGGACACCGTGCTGCGGCTGACCGAGCACCTGCCCCAGGACCGCGTCCGCGGGATCATCGGGCCCTGGTCGCACCAGTACCCCGACCGCGGCCTGCCGCCCGGACCCGCGATCGGCTTCCTGCAGGAGACCCTGCGCTGGTGGGACCACCATCTGAAGGGCGTCGAGAACGACGTGATGGCCGAGCCGATGCTGCGCTCGTGGATCAGCGGGTCCCACCCGCCGGCGACCGTGTACGGGGAGCTGCCCGGCCGCTGGGTCGCCGACCCCGCCTGGCCGTCGCCGAACGTCACCCCGGTCGACTACGCCTTCCAGGGCGCGCCGGTCGTGGTCGACTCCCCGCAGCAGACGGGGCTGGACGCCGGCCGCTTCTTCCCGTTCGGCAACGACGCCGACCTGCCGCCCGACCAGCGCGACGAGGACGCCCGCTCGGCGTGCTTCGACTTCACCGTCCCGCCGGACGGCGGCCCGATCGAGGTCCTGGGCCGGCCGCGGGTGAGTCTGTCGCTGCGCACCACCGCGCCGACCGGGCAGGTGATCGCCCGGCTGTGCGACGTCGCCCCGGACGGCTCCTCGACGCTGGTGACCCGCGGGGTGCTGAACCTGTCCGCCCGCTACGGCCGCGACCGTGCGGTGGAGTCGCGGGTCGACGAGAGCGAGGACGTCGTCTTCGAGCTGAACGGGATCGGCCACGCCTTCCCGCCGGGGCACCGGGTGCGCCTCGCGGTCTCCTCCGCGTACTGGCCGTGGATCTGGCCGCAGCCCGACGCGGCGGGCTTCACCCTCGACCCCGCCGCCTCGCACCTGACGCTGCCGGTCCGGCGCCCCACCGAGGACGCGGTCGAGTGGGAGGAGCCGGAGCAGTCCCCGCCGCTGTGGGTCGGCTTCCCGGCGACGCTGGAGGAGCCCCGGCCGGAGCGGCTGGTGGTGCGGGACGTGGCGAAGGGCGAGTGGCGGCTGGAGGTCGACCCCCGGTACGGCGGTACGCGGGTCTATCCGGACGGTCTCGAATTCACGGAGGACGCGCGGGAGACGTACACGATCGTCGAGGACGACCCGTTGTCGGCGCACAGCCGCTCGGACTGGTCGATCCGGCTGCACCGGCCGGAGTCCGCCTGGAACGTCACGATCGAGACGCGTTCGGAGATCGGCTGCGACGCGGACGCATTCCTGACGTCGAACGAGGTGGTGTGCAAGGACGGTGACGAAGTGGTCTTCCACCGGACGTGGGAGAAGCGCATTCCGCGAACGGCTGGATGAATTCCCTCGGTACGGAAAAAGGGGAGGCCCGCATTCCTCGCGGAAATGCGGGCCTCGTCCATCAGTGTCCGTCGGGTCAGGCCTGCGAACCGGCCTTGCGGCGGCGGACGACGAACATCGCGCCGGCGCCGAGCGCGACGGCCGCGGCGCCCGTGAGGGCGATCTGCGGGACGGCGTCGTTCGAGCCGGTCCTGGCGAGCGAACCGGTGGTGCCGGTGGTGCCCGTGCCGTTGACCGGGGTGGTGGAGGTGCCGCCCTGGCCGGTGGTGTTCGTGTTGCCGCCGCCGGAGGTGCCCGGGGCGGGCTTCTTCGGCTTGGCGGCGACGTCGAACTCGAAGACGGCGGGAGCCGACACGCCGCAGGAGTCGTCCGCGTTGTAGTAGGCGCTGATCGCGAACAGGAGGCCCTGGCCGGCCGGGGCCTTGGCGTCGACCGTCAGCCTGAACTTGAGGTCGGTGCGGGTCCCGGGCTTCAGGGTGCCGAGGTCGATGCCCTCGGACTCGTCGACGGACTGCCACTTCGGGCTGGCGGCCGTGGACCACTTCAGGTCCAGGTACTTGTCCAGCGGGCCGAAGGTCTTGTTGTCGAAGCCGGTGACGAAGGCGTCCACGATCGCCTCGTCCGCGACCTTCTTCGTCCCGTTGGTGACCTTGAGGGTGTAGTCGGCGGAGGTGCCGGCGACGACCTTCTTCGGGCCGGTGAGCACGGCCGTGAAGGCGCGGTCCTCAAGGCACTCGTCGGCGCCCTCCTCGGCGTCGGCGAGCGCCTTCCTGGCCTCGTCGAGGGCCTTGCGGGCGTCCTCCTTGGCCTTCTGGACCTTGGCGAGCTCCTGCGAGCCGGCCACGCGCGCGTCGCTGACCGCGCCGCGGGTCCGCACGACGGTCGCGTCGGCGGTCACCTTGGCGGTGGCGGCGGTCTGGGCGGTCGCCTTGGCCTCGTCGAGGACGAGCTGGGCGGCGGCCTTCTCCTCGTCGGTGGCGGCGGCGTCGAGCTTGGCCTGGGCGTCCACGACGGCCTGGTCGGCCTTCGTCTTGTCCTCGGCGGCCTTCTCGGCGGCCTTCACGGCCGCGTCGTACGCGATCGCGGTGGGGTGCGTGCCGCCGGGCTCCAGCGTCTTCAGCAGCGCCTCGAAGGTCTTCTGGGCCTCGGACTCGGCGATGACGGAGGCGTCGTACGTCTTCTGCGCCGCGGCGACCGCGAGCTTGAGCTGCTCGATGGTCGGCTTCTGGTTCTGGGTCTGCGCGGCCGGCTTCGTGTCGGCGAACGCGGGCGCGGCGGAGAGGAGCACGACCGGCGTGGTCACGGCGGCGGCCACGGCGGTGGCGAGTATGCGACGGATCTTCAAGTCGGACCCTTTTTCTGGTTCTGGGTGAAGAAGAAAGAAATGGGGGGTCGCGCCCGCGGAGATGACACGCGGCACGACGTAGCAGTGATCGTATGACCCGAATATGGCCGCGGAATAGGGGGAATTGCGTGCCGCCGGAGGCACAGTCGCCGCACAGGACGCATAAAGCACCTGAACATGGACAGTTGTGCACGGAGGCCCCACTTTTTGTGTGACCCATGTCATCTGCGTCGCGCCGCCCGACCCGTAACGTGTCCCCCACACCCGTGGAAAGCGAGGCAAGCACCGATGCCCGAGCAGTCCCCGCTCGACCTGGCCGAGGGCGATCCCTTCGGCCCGCACAACCTTCCGTACGGCGTCTTCTCCACCGCCGACGAGCCCAGCCGGCGGAGGGTCGGCGTCCGCATCGGCGGGCATGTCCTCGACGCGGGAGCCGCGGCACACGCGCTCGGCTCCCCCTATGCCGCACTCCTCGCGCAGCCCAGCCTGAACCCGCTGCTCGCCGCCGGGCGGACCGCCTGGCGCGACGTGCGCAGGGCGCTGACCGCCTGGGTGACCGTACCCGCGCACCGGCCGGACATAGAGCCGCTGCTGCACCCACTGGGCGCGGTCACCATGCACCTGCCGTACGAGGTCGCGGACTACGTCGACTTCTACGCGAGCGAGCACCACGCCACGAACGTGGGGCACATCTTCCGCCCGGACGGCGAGCCGCTCACGCCCAACTGGAAGCACCTGCCCATCGGTTACCACGGGCGCGCGGGCACGGTCGTGGTCTCCGGCACCGACGTGGTGCGGCCCTCGGGGCAGCGCAAGGCGCCGACCGACCCGGCACCGGTCTTCGGCCCGTCGGTGAAGCTGGACATCGAGGCGGAGGTCGGCTTCGTCGTCGGCACCCCGTCCACGCTGGGCACGCCGGTGGCGCTCGCGGACTTCCGCGAGCACGTCTTCGGCCTGACCCTGCTCAACGACTGGTCGGCGCGCGACATCCAGGCGTGGGAGTACGTGCCGCTCGGCCCGTTCCTCGGCAAGTCGTTCACCACGTCGGTCTCGGCGTGGGTGACGCCCCTGGAAGCCCTGGACGCGGCCCGGGTCGCCCCGCCGGCGCGCGACTTCGACCTGCTGCCCTACCTGGAGGACGCGGCCGACGAGGAGCCGGGCGGCTTCGACCTGCGGATCACGGTGCGGATCAACGGCGAGGTGGTGTCCGAGCCGCCGTTCTCGACGATGTACTGGACGGCCGCGCAGCAGCTGGCCCACATGACGGTGAACGGCGCCTCGCTGCGGACCGGCGACCTCTACGGCTCCGGCACGGTCTCGGGACCGGAGGTGCACCAGCGGGGCTCCCTGCTGGAGCTGACCTGGAACGGGCGCGACGCGCTCGAACTGTCCACCGGCAAGCGGACGTTCCTGGAGGACGGCGACGAGGTCACCCTGACCGCCTGGGCGCCGGGTCCGGACGGCACCCAGGTCGGCCTGGGCGAGGTCACGGGCCGGATCGTTCCGGCGCCCGCCACCTCCTGACACCCGCCGGAACGGGGAGCCCCGGGCACCGAGAGCCCGGGGCACCGAGGGCCCGGACCGCCGGGCCCTAGACCGCCCGCCACAGGGCGGGGACGGACGGGGGCTCCCAGCCCGGCTGGGCGACGTGGCCCTGGAGGCAGACGTAGCCCCGTCCCGCGTAGCCGACCCGCGCCCCCGCCTGGTAGGCCGTACCGGCCGCCCAGGCACCTCCGGGCGGCGGGGTGGTCGCGGTGGCCGTGGGCGTGGGGCCGGGGTCCTGCGGCACGTTCAGCACGAAGTCGTAGGCCGCCTCCTTCGCGCCGCCCGCGTCGCGTACGGTCATCAGCAGCCGCGGGTCGAAGATCGTGTCGGTGTTGTTGCGGGGCTCGCCCGGGAAGTAGAGCTGGGTCGTCAGGACCGGCCGGCCGGGCGCCTGCACCTTGACGTGGATGTGGCGGGTGCGCCCCGGGTAGAGCCCGGGGACGACGGTCGTCAGGGCGAACGCCCCGGTGGAGTCGGTGAACTGGTGGCCGCGGAACCGGTAGCCGGTGTTGTCGTACGCGCCGTTGACGTCGGCCTGCCAGAAGTCCATCAGCACGCCCCCGATCGGCTTGCAGGCCAGCCCGAAGACGTAGCCGCTGACGGTCAGCCGCGTGCCGGGCGTGCCCGGCTCCAGCAGCGAGGTGCGCAGGGGCGAGGCCGGCTTGAAGTACGGCCCCTCCGTCTGGGCGGGCGTCGGGTCGTCGCCGTCGTCGCACGTGGGGGTGAGCTCGGGCGCGGCGCTCCCGTCGGTGAGGGTGCGCGCGAGGGCCGGTACGCCCATGAGGGCGATCGGCGCCGCCATGCCGGCCGCGAGCGCGGCGCGCAGAACCGTCTTGCGGCTGGGGTGTGCCGGGGTGTTCTCGCCGTCCATGCCTGCTCCTTGTGGGGGGCTGCGGGGTCGGCCACGAACCTACGCAGGGCCGTCGGGCACTTCGATGGACCGGGCGCGGGCGTCATGGTGTTTTCGGAAGTCCCC
Source organism: Streptomyces sp. JL2001 (assembly GCF_050917515.1). NCBI lineage: Bacteria > Bacillati > Actinomycetota > Actinomycetes > Kitasatosporales > Streptomycetaceae > Streptomyces > Streptomyces sp. JL2001. The sequence goes on from NZ_CP169421.1 coordinate 3,366,551, forward strand.
CGGGGTGCTCCCGGTCTCCCGGCGGAAGAAGCGGCAGAAGTAGGCGGGGTCGGCGAAACCGGTCCGGACCGCGACCTGATGGACCGACAGATCAGTGCGCACCAGCAGGCGTTGGGCCTCCGCGACGCGGGCCTCGCGCAGCAGCGGGCCGGGGGTGCGGCCGGTGGCGGCCCGGACGGACTCGGTGAGGTAACCGGTGGTGACGCCGAGGCGCTCGGCGCACTCCCGTACGGACCACGGGCCCGCCCCGGTGGGGGCGATCAGCCGCGCGAAGCGTGCGGCGAGCGCCGCGGGCCGGCCGGGGGCGGGCGCCGGTGCGCCGGGGCCGGCCAGCCGTCCCGCGCGCACGAGCAGGACGTGCAGCAGGGAACGCAGCACGGACTCGAAGCCGGGGGCCCCGTGCCGGTACTCCTCGGCGAGGTCGGTCATCAGGCGGGCGATCCCGGCGTCCGCGGCGGCGTCGAGGGTCGCCGGGGGGAGTTCGGCCAGGCGGCGCAGCACGTCCCGGTCGCCGGGGTGGTCCAGCAGGAAGTCCTCGGTGAAGAGCGCGACGGAGCCGTCCAGGCCGGCGGCGTCCTCCCAGTGGTGGATCCGGCCGGGGAGGATCACCTCCAGCTGCGGCGGGCGCAGCCGTCTGCGGGCGAGGTCGACGACGTGGGCGCCGGCGCCCTCGGTGACGTGCACGATCTCGTAGAAGGTGTGCCGGTGGGGGAAGGCCGCCCGGGACATCGGGCCGATCGTGTCGAAGGTGCCGGCGGCGAAGGGCGCGGCGCCGGGCAGGAGCAGTTCGAGGCGGTGGAGCGGGGGCTCTCCCGCACGCGGGATGTGGCAGGGCGCTCCGGGTAACACGGTGGTGCCGCGCATCGTCCGTCTCCCTCGACTCCGTGGGCTACAGGTCCAGACCAGTCTCGGGGGTTCAGCCTGGCACGGACGGGCCGCAGCGGGCCACCGTGCGTGCGGTGCGCGGCTGCCCCGGTCGGGCCGTCCACGCAGTGGACGGCGGCCTGGCAGATCTTCCCGCCCGTACGGCGTCTCCCCAGGTCAGAGCCGTTCCGGTGGAGTGTCGAAGTGGCGCAACACTGTGGCAACACCATCCCGCGCACGTCGTCGGTATGGTCCGTCGCATGCCAGCCGAACGCCTTCGTGAGCACACCGTCCCGGTCGCCGCGGCGCGCCGTCGGCGGCTGCGCGCGGACCAGGCGCGACAGCTCGCCGACCTCCTGCGCCACCAGATCCTCGCCGCCCGTTTCCCCCGCGGGGTCCTCCCCCTGGAGGACCGCATCGGCTCCGACTACCGCGTCTCCCGCAACACCGTCCGTCAGGCGCTCGACCTGCTGCGTGCCGAGGGCCTGGTGGAGCGGCAGCCGGGAGTGGGGACGGTCGTGGTGTGCGAGAAGTACCCGCACGGCCTGGACCGGCTCCAGGGGCTCGCGGAGACCCTGCGCGAGCACGGCCCGGTGACCAACGAGGTCCGTACCGCGGGCCCGGTCCCGGCCCCCGCGCCGGTCGCGGGCCGGCTGGGGGTCCCCGAACACTCCGACGTCCTCTACATCGAACGGCTGCGCCGCCTCGGCGGCCTGCCGCTCTCCCTCGACCTCACCTACGTCCCGATGGACGTCGGCGCGGGGCTGCTGGACTGCGACCTGGAGAACACCGACGTCTTCCGGCTCCTCGAGACCCTCACCGGGCAGCCGCTCGGTCACGCCGACATCACCCTGGAGGCCGTCAACGCCGACGCGCACTCCGCCGCCGTCCTGCAGGCGCCGCGCGGCGCCGCCCTGATGATGCTGGACCGGCTCACCCACCTCTCCGACGGCCGTCCCGTGGACCTGGAGTTCATCCGGTTCCGGGGCGACCGGATCACCATGAGCGGCCTGATGCACCGCACGGCCTGACCTCTTCCCCCGGCTTTCCCCTGCTCCGCCCCTTCCCCTCCTTTTCCCGCCACTTCCCGGAGACAGCCATGCCCTTGGCGCCCCAGCGGGCCGACGTGCCCGTGACCATCGACGAGTCGAAGTGCATCGACGGCTGCACGCTGTGCGTCGAGATGTGCCCGCTGGACTCCCTCGCGATCCACCCCGACAGCGGCAAGGCGTACATGCACGTGGACGAGTGCTGGTACTGCGGCCCGTGCGCGGCCCGGTGTCCCACCGGTGCCGTCACGGTCGACATGCCCTATCTGCTCCGCTGAGAGGTCCCGCATCCCATGCCCTCGAACCGCGTCGCCCGCGTCGCGCCGCTCCTCGCCCTGGCCCTGCTCGTCCCGCTCGCCGCGTGCGGCGGACGGGCGGGCGCCGGGGAGGAGGGGACGGTCACCGTGACCGTCGGCTACCAGTCCAAGACCATCAACACCGTCACGGCCGGCACGCTGCTGCGTTCCCTCGGCCACTTCGAACGCGAACTGCGCGCCCAGGGCGCCAAGGACGGCCGGACGTACAAGGTCGTCTGGCAGGACTACGCCACCGGCGCGCCGATCACCGCCCAGATGACCGCCGGGAAGATCGACATCGGCTCGATGGGTGACTTCCCGCTGCTCCTGAACGCGGCCCGCGGGGTCACCGCGAAGCGCCCGACCCGGCTGGTCTCGGTGACCGGGTACAACCTGCGCGGCGCCCTCAACACCGTCGTGACCGCGCCCGGTTCGCGGCTCGGCTCGCTGGCGGACCTGCGCGGGAAGAAGGTGTCGACCAGCGTCGGCTCCGCCGCGGACGGCACCCTCGTCCGCGCCCTGCAGCGTGCCGGTATCGATCCCGGCCGGGACGTCCGCAAGCTCAACCAGCAGCCAGCGGTGGGCGCTTCGGCGCTGACGGCCGGCAGTGTGGACGCCCTCTCGCAGTTCGTCGCGTGGCCGGGACTCCTCGCCTTCCAGGGGAGGGCGCAGGCGCTCTACGACGGGGGCGAGCTGGACCTGCCGACCTTCCACGGGGTGACGGTCCGCGAGGCGTTCACACGCGAACACCCGGAGATCGTCGAGGCGTTCGTGCGGGCCCAGATCTCGGCGACCGCGTATCTGCGCGAGCACCCGGTGGCGGCCAGCGAGAAGGTCGGCAGGGCCACCGGCCTCCCGGCGGAGGTCGTCCACCTCTACAACGGCCCGAACGGCATCGCGACCTTCGACCCGTCGCTCAAGCCGCGGCTGATCGACGCGCTCAAGGAGGACGTGCCGGTGCTGAAGTCGGCCGGGCTGGTGGACGAGGTGGACGTGGACGCCTTCGTCGACGACCGCTTCGTCCGCGGCGCGTACGGCTCCGGCTACGCGCGCCAGGTCGCCACGCCGCCTCCGGCGGCGCGCAGCGAGGTGTGGCTGAAGGAGGCCGAGCGGACCGTCTCCTTCGACACGCCGGCGCAGGCGCTGCGTCACGTGGCGGCGCACCGGGCGGAGGTCCGCGCGGCGTACGTCCCGGACGCGGTGACCGGCACCCTCTGGTTCGCGGACCGGGCGGTGTGGGTGGCGGACGGGGCGGAGCTCAAGCCCTTCGTGACCCCGGCCGGGGCGCGGGCCTACCGGGCCGCGCACCCCGGGGCGCGGCAGGTCACCTACGCCGAGGCGCTGGCGTCATGAGGTACGCGCTGCGGGTGGTGTCCCTGGTGACGGCGCTGGCCGTGTGGCAGGCGCTGACGTCCTACGACGTCACGCTGTGGCTGCGGTTCGAGCAGTTCCCGACCGTGACGGAGGTCGCGGACGCCTTCGCCGACCGCCTGGTGACGGCCGCGTACTGGCAGGACCTCGGCGACAGCCTGACCCGGATCGTCACCGGCTTCACGCTGGCGGCCCTCGCGGGCATCGGCCTGGGCACCGCGATCGCCCGCTCGCGCCTCGTGGAGGACCTGCTGGGCCCGATCCTCGAGGTGCTGCGGCCGATCCCGGCGATCGCGCTGGTGCCGGTGGCGATCCTGCTCTTCCCGAGCAACGAGCAGGGCATCGTGTTCATCACCGGCGCGGCGGCGTTCTTCCCCGTCCTGGTCTCCACCCGGCACGCGGTCCGCGCGCTGCCCCCGCTGTGGGAGGAGGCCGTCGTCACCATGGGCGGCGGCCGGGCGCGCGTGCTGTTGTCGGTGGTGCTGCCCGGGGCCCTGCCCGGCATCTTCAGCGGTCTGTCGGTCGGGATCGGCGTCTCGTGGATCTGCGTGATCTCGGCGGAGATGATCTCCGGCGAGTACGGGGTGGGCTACCGCACCTGGCAGGACTACACGGTCGTGGACTATCCGGCGGTCTTCGTCGGCATGGTGACCATCGGCGCGCTGGGCTGGCTGACGTCCACGGCGGTCGAGTGGCTGGGCCGCCGCGTGGTGGGCCAGCGGTCGGCCCCGGCCGGGGTCCGGGCGCCGGCTCCGGTCGGCCGGGTCCGGCCGTCCCGGGCCGCGACGGCGCCCGCCCCCGCCGGAGCCGAGGCGGCGTCATGACCGCCCTCGTGCTCGACGCCGTCACCCTCGGCCGGCCGCGCCACCCGCTCCCCCACCGCGTCGACCTGCGCGTCGACCCCGGCGAGCTCCTCACCGTCGTCGGTCCGTCCGGCTGCGGCAAGTCCACGCTCCTGCGCACCCTCGCCGGGCTGCTCCCACCGCTGTCCGGGACGGTCACCGCACCGCGTGACCACCGGGCCCTGGTGTTCCAGGAGGACGCGCTGCTGCCCTGGCGCACCGCGCGCGCCAACGTCGAACTGCCGCTGGCGATCGCCCGCACGCCCCGGGCGGAGCGGCGCGCGTTGGCGACGGAGTGGCTCGGCCGCGTCGGGCTCGCCGACGAGGCCCGTCGGCTGCCCCACCAGCTCTCCGGCGGGCAGCGCCAGCGCGTGCAGCTCGCCCGGGCCCTGGCGCCGGGGCCCCGCGCCGTCTTCATGGACGAGCCGTTCGGCGCGCTGGACGTGCGTACCCGGGCCGACATGCAGGACCTGCTCGTCGAGGTCCTGCGCGGCACCGGCGCGACCGTCGTGTTCGTCACGCACGACGTGGACGAGGCGCTGTTCCTCGGGGACCGGGTCGCCGTCCTCGGGACGGGCGTCGTCCTGGAGAACCCCCGGCCGCGCGAGCGCGGGGCGGACCTCTCCGGCCTGCGCCGCCAGGCGCTCAAGGCCCTCGCCTCCTGATCCCCCGAAAGGCCCCCCCCAATTGGACATCCCCTCCCTCACGGACGCGGAGGAGCTCTCCTGCGACGTCCTCGTCGTCGGCGGCGGCACCGCCGGCACGATGGCCGCGCTGACCGCGGCCGAACACGGCGCCGACGTCCTGCTCCTGGAGAAGGCGCACGTCCGGCACTCGGGCGCGCTCGCCATGGGCATGGACGGCGTCAACAACGCCGTGATCCCCGGCCGCGCCGAACCGGACGACTACGTCGCGGAGATCACCCGCGCCAACGACGGGATCGTGGACCAGTCCACGGTCCGCCAGACCGCCACGCGCGGTTTCGCGATGGTCCGGCGCCTGGAGTCGTACGGCGTGAAGTTCGAGAAGGACGAGCACGGCGAGTACGCGGTCCGCCAGGTCCACCGCTCCGGCTCGTACGTGCTGCCCATGCCGGAGGGCAAGGACGTCAAGAAGGTCCTCTACCGGCAGCTGCGCCGCCGCGAGATGCGGGAGCGGATCCGCATCGAGAACCGCGTGATGCCGGTGCGGATCCTGACCGGCGAGGACGGCCGGGCCGTCGGCGCCGCCGGTTTCCACACCCGGACCGGGCGCTTCGTCACCGTGCGGGCCGGCGCCGTGATCCTGGCGACCGGCGCGGCCGGGCGCCTCGGGCTGCCCGCGTCGGGCTATCTGTACGGGACCTACGAGAACCCCACCAACGCGGGGGACGGCTACTCCATGGCGTACCACGCGGGCGCCGAGCTCACCGGGATCGAGTGCTTCCAGATCAACCCGCTCATCAAGGACTACAACGGGCCCGCGTGCGCCTACGTCGCCAACCCCTTCGGCGGCTACCAGGTCAACCGGCACGGCGAGCGCTTCGTCGACTCCGACTACTGGTCGGGCCAGATGATGGCGGAGTTCGCCGAGGAACTGGCCTCGGACCGGGGTCCGGTCTACCTCAAGCTGAGTCATCTGCCCGAGGAGTCCGTGGGCGCGCTCGAGTCGATCCTGCACACCACGGAGCGCCCCACCCGGGGCACCTTCCACGCCAACCGCGGCCACGACTACCGCACCCACGACATCGAGATGCACATCTCCGAGATCGGCCTGTGCGGCGGGCACTCCGCCTCGGGCGTCCGGGTCGACGACCACGCCCGCACCACCGTGCCCCGGCTCTACGCGGCCGGGGACCTGGCGTGCGTCCCCCACAACTACATGATCGGCGCCTTCGTCTTCGGCGACCTGGCGGGCGCGGACGCCGCCCGCTACCGGGCCCCCGAGGGGCCGCTGCCGGCCGACCAGCTGGCCGCCGCCCACGCCCTGGTCTACCGGCCGCTGCGCCATCCGGAGGGGCCGCCGCAGCCGCAGGTCGAGTACAAGCTGCGCCGTTTCGTGAACGACTACGTCGCCCCGCCCAAGTCCGGTGCCCGGCTCTCGCTGGCCGTCGAGCACTTCGAGCGGATGCGGACGGAGATCGACGCGATGGGCGCGACGACCCCGCACGAGCTGATGCGCTGCGCCGAGGTGGGATTCATCCGGGACTGCGCCGAGATGGCGGCCCGCTCCTCGCTGGCGCGGACCGAGTCCCGCTGGGGCCTGTACCACGCGCGGACGGACCATCCGGAGCGCGACGACACGGACTGGCTGCACCATCTCGATCTGCGCAAGTCCCCCTCGGGGGCGATGGAGTTCACGGCCCGGCCGGTGGCTCCCTACCTGGTGCCGGTGGAGGGCTACGCGCCGGTGGGCGGCGCCTCGCGGGAGCTGGGCGAGGTCCGGCCGGAGCAGGTCGCGACGGCGGGTCCGCGCGAGCTGGCACCGGTCGGCTCCGGTGTCCGTACGCCCTCGTCCGCGGCGGGGGAACGGAGCACGGTCGCCGACGCGCCGCGCATCCTGGAGCTGCACGCCCTGGCCGAGACGGAACCCGAACTCGGGGCCCTGCTGCCCTACCTGGGGGATCCGGACCCCGCCGTACGCCGGGCGGCGGTGGCGGCCCTCACCGAGACCGTCCCGGCGGGTACGGGTCCGGCGCTGGCCGGCGCGCTGGTCGACGCGGACCCGGCCGTTCGGGCGGAGGCGGCGGCGGCGCTGCGCGAGCTGGTCGAGACGCTGCCCGCGGCGCCGGAGCTGCGGACGCCGCTGGTCGCCGCGCTGTCGGCCGCCGACCCGGTGGCGCGGTCGGCGGCCCTGACCGTCCTGCGGGTGCTCCGGCTGGGTTCGGAGGCGCTGTTCGCGGGCGCGCTGGGCGACGGCGACCGGGAGGTGCGGGTGGCGGCGGTCGGCGGCCTGGTGTCGGTGGACGCGGTCGGGGCGCTCGCCCGGGCGGCGCAGGACCCGTCGCGGGAGGTCCGGGTGGCGGTGGCGAAGGGGCTCGCGGCGGTGCCCGGCGCGGCGCCGGGCACGCTCGACCCGCTCCTGGCCGACGGGGACGCGCTGGTCCGGGCGGCTGCCCTCGGGGCGCTCGGGACGCTCGGCTGCCCGGCCGGATACGCGGCGGACGCGGTCCGGGCCCTGGACGATCCGGCCTGGCAGGTGCGGGCGGGGGCGGCCGCCGGGCTGGCGGCGGCGGACCGGGAGACCGCGGTACCGGCGCTGGCACGGATTCTCGGCGACCCGAACGCGGACGTCCGCAAGGCGGCGGTCCTGGCCCTGCTGCGCCATCCGGGGACCGCGGCCGTGCTGGCTACGGCCCTGGACGACGCGGACGCCGACGTCCGCGCCTACGCCTCGCGCGCGGCGGCGCCGGCGGCGGGCTGAGCGAGGGGGAGGCGGGTCGCGCGCCGCACGCACCAGGGCCCGGCCCCCGCTCGCGCGGGGGCCGGGCCCTGGTGCGTGGTGTGCGGGTGTCAGCGCACGAACACGCCCGCCTGGCTCGCCAGGTCCAGGAAGTACTGCGGCGCGAAGCCGAGCACCAGCGTGACGGCGACGCCGACCGTGATGGTGGCGGCGGTGAAGCCCGAGGGCACGGCGACCGTGGGGCCGTCGGGCCTGGGCTCGCTGAAGAACATCAGCACGATCACCCGGATGTAGAAGAACGCGGCGATCGCGGACGAGATGACGCCGATCACGACCAGCGTGCCGGCCCCGCCCTCCGCCGCCGCCGTGAAGACGGCGAACTTGCCGGTGAAGCCCGCGGTCAGCGGGATGCCGGCGAAGGCGAGCAGGAACACCGCGAAGACCGCCGCGACGAGCGGCGAACGGCGCCCCAGACCGGCCCACTTGGACAGGTGCGTCGCCTCGCCGCCCGCGTCGCGCACCAGCGTGACGACGGCGAAGGCGCCGATGGTCACGAAGGAGTAGGCGGCCAGGTAGAAGAGGACGGAGGAGACGCCGCTGGGCGTGGCCGCGATGACACCGGCCAGGATGAACCCGGCGTGGGCGATCGAGGAGTAGGCGAGGAGCCGCTTGATGTCGGTCTGGGTGATCGCGACGATCGCGCCGCCCAGCATGGTGACGATGGCGACGCCCCACATGACCGGCCGCCAGTCCCAGGTGAGGCCCGGCAGCACCACGTACAGCAGGCGCAGCAGCGCGCCGAACGCGGCGACCTTCGTCGCGGCGGCCATGAAGCCGGTGACGGGGGTCGGCGCGCCCTGGTAGACGTCCGGGGTCCACATGTGGAACGGCACCGCGCCGACCTTGAAGAGCAGGCCCATGAGGACCAGCGCGAAGCCGATGAGCAGCAGGACGTCGTTGCCCATAGTCTGGGCGAGGGCCGGGTCGACCGATCCGACCGCGCCGTCGACGACGTTCGCGATGGTGGCGTACGAGACGGAGCCCGCGTAGCCGTAGAGCAGGGCGATGCCGAAGAGGAGGAAGGCGGAGGAGAAGGCGCCGAGGAGGAAGTACTTGACCGCGGCCTCCTGCGACATCATCCGCTTGCGGCGGGCGACGGCGCACAGCAGGTAGAGCGGGAGGGAGAAGACCTCCAGCGCCACGAACAGCGTCAGCAGGTCGTTGGCGGCCGGGAAGACCAGCATGCCGGCGACGGCGAACAGCACCAGCGGGAAGACCTCGGTGGTGGTGAACCCGGCCTTGACGGCCGCCTTCTCCTGGTCGCTGCCGGGGACGGCGGCGGCCTCGGCGGCGAAGGAGTCGACCTGGTGGCCGTGGTCGGCCGGGTCGAGCCTGCGCTCGGCGAAGGTGAAGACGGCGACGACGGCGGCCAGCAGGATGGTGCCCTGGAGGAAGAGCGCCGGGCCGTCGACGGCGATGGCGCCCATGGCCGCGATGTGCGCCTTGGTGGAGCCGTAGCCGCCGGCCGCGAGGCCGACGACCGCGGCGAAGGCGGCGGCGAGTGCCAGGACGCTGAGGAACACCTGGCTGTGGTAGCGGCCCTTGCGGGGCACGAACGCCTCGACGAGGACGCTGACGATCGCGGCACCGACCACGATCAGCACGGGTGAGAGCTGGACGTACTCGATGTGGGGTGCGGGGATCTTGGTGATCGGCTCGGCGGCCGTCGTCCACAGGCTGTGGACAGCCGTTGCACTCACTTGGCCGCCTCCGCGTTCTGAATGGGCACCGTGGGCTGGGGGTCCTGCTGCCGGACGTCGGACAGGGTGTGGTTGACGGCCGGGTCGACGATCTCCGTCAGCGGCTTCGGGAACACGCCGAGGAAGATCAGCAGGGCGATGAGCGGGACGACGACCGCGAGTTCACGCGCTCGCAGGTCGGGCATCGTCCGCACCTCCTCCTTCACCGGCCCCGTCATCGTCCGCTGGTAGAGGACGAGGGTGTAGAGCGCGGCGAGGACGATGCCGGTGGTGGCGATGACGCCGGCCACCGGGTAGCGGGCGTACGTGCCGACGAGGACCAGGAACTCGCTGACGAAGGGCGCGAGGCCCGGCAGCGAGAGGGTGGCCAGGCCGCCGATCAGGAAGGTGCCGGCGAGGACCGGGGCGACCTTCTGCACGCCGCCGTAGTCGGCGATGAGCCGGGAACCGCGCCGGGTGATCAGGAAGCCGGCGACCAGCATCAGCGCGGCCGTCGAGATCCCGTGGTTGACCATGTAGAGGGTGGCGCCGCTCTGGCCCTGGGTGGTCATCGCGAAGATGCCCATGATGATGAAGCCGAAGTGCGAGATCGAGGCGTACGCGACCAGCCGCTTGATGTCCCGCTGCCCCACCGCGAGCAGCGCGCCGTAGACGATGCTGATCAGGGCGAGCGCCACGATGACCGGGGTGGCCCACTTCGAGGCCTCCGGGAAGAGCTGGAGGCAGAAGCGGAGCATCGCGAACGTGCCGACCTTGTCGACGACCGCGGTGATGAGCACGGCGACCGGTGCGGTCGCCTCCCCCATCGCGTTCGGCAGCCAGGTGTGCAGCGGCCACAGCGGCGCCTTCACCGCGAAGGCGAAGAAGAAGCCGAGGAACAGCAGCCGTTCGGTGTTGGTGGCCATCTCCAGCTGGCCGCTCGCCCGCGCCTCGGCGATCTCCGTGAGGGAGAAGTTGCCGGCGACGACGTACAGCCCGATGACGGCGGCCAGCATGATGAGCCCGCCGACCAGGTTGTACAGCAGGAACTTGACCGCCGCGTAGGAGCGCTGGGCCGCCGCGTTCTCGTCGGAGCCCGCGTGCGCCCGGTCGCCGAAGCCGCCGATGAGGAAGTACATCGGGATCAGCATGGCTTCGAACAGGATGTAGAAGAGGAAGACGTCGGTGGCCGCGAAGGAGAGGATCACCATCGCCTCGACCATGAGGATCAGGGCGAAGAAGCCCTGGGTCGGGCGCCAGCGGCTGCTCTTGGTCTCCAGAGGGTCGGCGTCGTGCCAGCCCGCCAGGACGACGAAGGGGATGAGCAGCGCGGTGAGCGCGATCAGCGCCACCCCGATGCCGTCCACGCCCAGTTCGTAGCGGACCCCGAAGTCCCTGATCCAGGAGTGGGACTCGACGAGCTGGTAGCGGGCGCCACCGGGCTCGAAGCGGACGAACACGATCGCGGCGAGCACGAGCGTGACCAGGGAGACCAGCAGCGCCAGCCACTTGGCCGCGGTGCGGCGGGCGGCGGGGACGGCGGCGGTGAGGATCGCACCGGCCGCCGGCACCGCTGCCGTCACCGTCAGGAGGGGAAAGGACATCGGTTACACCGCCCTCATCAGCAGGGTCGCGGCGATCAGCACCGCCGTACCTCCGAACATGGAGACCGCGTACGTGCGGGCGTAGCCGTTCTGGAGCTTGCGCAGCCGGCCGGACAGGCCGCCGACCGAGGCGGCGGTCCCGTTGACCACGCCGTCGACCAGGCTGTGGTCGACGTAGACGAGGGAGCGGGTGAGGTGGGTGCCGCCCCGGACGAAGACGACGTTGTTGAAGTCGTCCTGGAGGAGGTCGCGGCGGGCCGCCCGGGTGAGCAGCGACCCGCGCGGCGCGACGACCGGGACCGGCCTGCGGCCGTACTGGACGTAGGCGACGGCGACGCCGATCACCATGACCGCGACGGTGGCGGAGGTGATGGCCCCGGCGCTGATCGGGGGGTGCCCGTGCTCGAAGCTCGTCACCGGCTCCAGCCAGGTCACGAAGCGGTCGCCGATGCTGAAGAAGGCGCCGGCGCACACGGAGCCGACGGCCAGCAGGACCATCGGGACGGTCATCGACTTCGGCGACTCGTGCGGGTGCGGCAGGTCGCCCTTCTCGTCCGCCTGCCAGCGCTTCTCGCCGAAGAAGGTCATCAGCATCACGCGGGTCATGTAGTACGCGGTGATGGCGGCGCCCAGCAGGGTGACCGCGCCGAGGATCCAGCCCTCGGTGCCGCCCTTGGCGAAGGCGGCCTCGATGATCTTGTCCTTGGAGAAGAAGCCGGACAGTCCCGGGAAGCCGATGATGGCGAGGTACCCGAGGCCGAAGGTGACGAAGGTGACCGGCATGTACTTCCGCAGGCCGCCGTAACGGCGCATGTCCACCTCGTCGTTCATGCCGTGCATGACCGAACCGGCACCGAGGAAGAGCCCGGCCTTGAAGAAGCCGTGGGTCACCAGGTGCATGATCGCGAAGACGTAGCCGATGGGGCCGAGACCCGCCGCCAGGATCATGTAGCCGATCTGCGACATCGTGGAGCCGGCCAGCGCCTTCTTGATGTCGTCCTTGGCACAACCGACGATCGCACCGAAGAGGAGCGTGACGGCGCCGACCACGGTGACCACGAGCTGGGCGTCCGGGGAGGCGTTGAAGATGTCGGCCGAGCGGACGATCAGGTAGACGCCGGCGGTGACCATGGTGGCGGCGTGGATCAGGGCCGAGACCGGGGTCGGGCCCTCCATCGCGTCACCGAGCCAGGACTGCAGCGGCACCTGGGCCGACTTGCCGCAGGCCGCGAGGAGCAGCATCAGGGCGATCGCCGTCAGCGTGCCCTCGCTCGCCCCGTCCACCGACCCGAGGACCGGCCCGAAGGCGAAGGTCCCGAAGGTGGTGAACATGATCATGATGGCGATCGAGAGGCCCATGTCGCCGACCCGGTTGACCAGGAAGGCCTTCTTGGCGGCGGTCGCCGCGCTGGGCTTGTGCTGCCAGAAGCCGATCAGGAGGTACGAGGCGAGGCCGACGCCCTCCCAGCCGAAGTACAGGAGCAGGTAGTTGTCGGCGAGGACGAGCAGCAGCATCGCCGCGACGAACAGGTTGAGGTAGCCGAAGAAGCGGCGGCGGCGCTCGTCGTGCTCCATGTACCCGATCGAGTACACGTGGATGAGCGTGCCGACACCGGTGATCAGCAGGACGAAGGTCATCGACAGCTGGTCGAGCTGGAAGGCCATGTCCGCCTGGAAGCTCTCGACCGGGATCCAGGTGTACAGCGTCTGGTGCAGGGCCCGGTCGTCGGCGCTCCGGCCGAGCATGTCGGCGAACAGGACGACGCCGATGACGAAGGAGACGGCCGCGAGCACGGTGCCGAGCCAGTGCCCGGTCTTGTCCAGGCGACGGCCGCCGCACAGCAGGACGGCCGCTCCCAGCAGGGGCGCCGCGATGAGCAGCGCAATCAGGTTCTCCACGGTTCAGCCCCTCACAGCTTCATCAGGCTGGCGTCGTCGACCGAGGCCGAATGGCGCGCCCGGAAGACCGACACGATGATCGCGAGCCCGACCACGACCTCCGCGGCGGCGACGACCATCGTGAAGAACGCGATGATCTGGCCGTCGAGGTTGCCGTGCATCCGGGAGAAGGCGACGAACGCCAGGTTGCAGGCGTTGAGCATCAGCTCCACGCACATGAACACCACGATCGCGTTGCGCCGGATCAGCACCCCGGCCGCGCCGATGGTGAACAGCAGGGCCGCGAGATACAGGTAGTTGACGGGGTTCACCGGGTGGCCTCCTCTTCGTCCCGGTCCCGGCCGAGCCGCTCCTCGGAGCGCTGCTCCAGCGCCTTGAGGTCGGCCAGGGCCTCGGTGGACACGTCCCGGATCTGACCGCGCTTGCGCAGGGTCTGCATGACCGTCAGCTCGGCGGGCGTGCCGTCGGGCAGCAGTCCGGGGACGTCCACGGCGTTGTGCCGGGCGTAGACACCGGGGGCGGGCAGCGGCGGCACGTGCTTGCCCTCGCGCACGCGCTGCTCGGACAGCTCGCGCTGGGTCCTGGCCTTCTCGGTGCGCTCGCGGTGCGTGAGCACCATCGCGCCGACCGCCGCCGTGATCAGCAGCGCGCCGGTGATCTCGAAGGCGAAGACGTACTTGGTGAAGATGAGGGCGGCGAGGCCCTCGACGTTGCCGCCGTACGCGCCGTTGGCCGCGCCGAGTCCGTTGAACTCCGTGAGCGACGCCTGGCCGATGCCCGCGATGAGCAGCACGCCGAAGCCGAGCCCGCAGGCCGCGGCCCACCAGCGCTGCCCCTTGATGGTCTCCTTCAGCGAGTCCGCGGCCGTGACACCGACCAGCATGACGATGAAGAGGAAGAGCATCATGATCGCGCCGGTGTAGACGACGATCTGGACGATGCCGAGGAAGTACGCCCCGTTGGCGAGGTAGAAGACGGCAAGGATGATCATGGTGCCGGCCAGGCACAGCGCGCTGTGCATGGCCTTCTTCATGAGGATCGTGCACAGGGCCCCGATGACGGCGACGGTGCCGAGGACCCAGAACTGGAAGGCCTCACCACCCGAGGTGGTGTACGCCGCGAGGTCGGCGGTCATGCGTCCACCTCCTCCGGCTCGCCGTTCTCCCCCTTGGAGGCGGCGACCTGCCGGACCGTGCCGGGCGCGGCCTCGGTGACCAGCCCCCGGTAGTAGTCCTGCTCGTCCGTCCCGGGGTGGATGGCGTGCGGGGAGTCGACCATGCCCTCCTCCAGGCCCGCGAGGAGCTGCTCCTTGGTGTAGATCAGGTTCTCGCGGGAGGAGTCGGCCAGTTCGAACTCGTTGGTCATCGTGAGCGCCCGCGTGGGGCACGCCTCGATGCACAGTCCGCACAGGATGCAGCGGGCGTAGTTGATCTGGTAGACCGCGCCGTACCGCTCACCCGGGGAGTAGCGCTCCTCGTCGGTGTTGTCGGCGCCCTCCACGTAGATGGCGTCCGCGGGGCAGGCCCAGGCGCACAGTTCGCAGCCCACGCACTTCTCAAGTCCGTCCGGATGACGGTTGAGCTGGTGCCGGCCGTGGAAGCGCGGCGCCGTCGTCTTCTGCTGCTCCGGGTACTGCTCGGTCAGCCGCTTCTTGAACATGGCCTTGAAGGTCACGCCGAAGCCGGCCACCGGATTCTGGAAATCAGACACCGTCCGTCTCCTTTCCATCGCTCGCAGTAGCAGAATCGGGGCCACCGCTGACGACCAGGTCGCGGTCGCGGCGGGACCGGCGCCGCGGGACCGGCGGCAGGGCTTGTCCCGGCTTGGGCGGTACGGGGAATCCGCCGGCCATCGGGTCGAAGGGGCGGGTGTCCTCGGGTGCGGCGCCGGCGGCCTCGCTCCTGGCCTTCCGGTCGCGGAACATGTCCGCGATGAAGGAGAGCAACAGCACGGCGATGACCGCTCCGGCGACGTACAGCACGATCGTCTGGAACCCGTAGTTCTCGTTCCGCAGCGCGCGGACGGTGGCGACCAGCATCAGCCAGAGCACCGAGACCGGGATGAGGACCTTCCAGCCGAGCTTCATCAGCTGGTCGTAGCGGACGCGGGGCAGCGTGCCGCGCAGCCAGATGAAGAAGAAGAGCAGCAGCTGGACCTTGACGACGAACCAGAGGAGCGGCCACCAGCCGTGGTTCGCGCCCTCCCAGAAGGTCGAGATCGGGTACGGGGCCCGCCAGCCGCCCAGGAAGAGGGTCACCGACACGGCCGAGACCGTCACCATGTTCACGTACTCGGCGAGCATGAACATCGCGAACTTGATCGACGAGTACTCGGTGTTGAAGCCGCCGACCAGGTCGCCCTCGGACTCCGGCATGTCGAACGGGGCACGGTTGGTCTCACCGACCATCGTGACCACGTAGATGATGAAGGAGACCGGCAGCAGGACGATGAACCAGCGGTCGGCCTGCGCCTCCACGATCGCCGAGGTCGACATCGACCCCGAGTAGAGGAAGACGGAGGCGAACGCGGCGCCCATCGCGATCTCGTAGGAGATCATCTGCGCGCAGGAGCGCAGACCGCCCAGCAGCGGATAGGTCGAGCCGGAGGACCAGCCGGCGAGCACGATGCCGTAGATGCCGACGGAGGCGATGGCCAGCACGTAGAGCATGGCGATCGGCAGGTCGGTGAGCTGCATCGAGGTGCGGTGGCCGAAGATCGAGACCTCGTTGCCGGCCGGGCCGAAGGGGATCACGGCGATCGCCATGAACGCCGGGGCCGCGGCGATGATCGGCGCGAGGATGTAGACGACCTTGTCGGCCCGCTTGACGATCACGTCCTCCTTCAGCATCAGCTTGATGCCGTCCGCGAGGGACTGGAGGAGGCCCCAGGGGCCGTGCCGGTTCGGGCCGATGCGCAGCTGCATCCAGGCGACGACCTTGCGCTCCCACACGATGGAGAAGAGCACGGTGATCATCAGGAAGGCGAAGCAGAAGACCGCCTTGATCGCGACGAGCCACCAGGGGTCCGTGCCGAACATGGACAGGTCCTCGGCGGCGAGCACGCTGCGCTGTGCCTCCGCGAGTGGAGCGAGGGCGGTCATGCGCGCACCTCCGGAGCGGCTACGGCCCGGGCTGTGCCCGGCCGGACGAGGGGGAAGCGGGGGCGCCGCCCCGCGGGCCCGCGGCCCGCGGCCGGGCGGGCGAGGGGCGCGGTCATGACCGGACCTCCGCCGCGTCGGCGGCACCCGCGGGACCGATGCGGACCAGGTCGCCCGGGTGGGCGCCGGTGTCGGAGAGGACGCCGCCGCCGGTCGAGTTCAGCGGCAGCCACACCACCCGGTCGGGCATCTCGGTGACCTGGAGCGGGAGGTGGACCGAGCCCGCCGGGCCGGTCACCGCGAGGAGGTCGCCGTCCTTGACGCCGGTCTCGGCGGCGGTGGCGGCCGACAGCCGGGCCGGTGCCGCGTGCCGGGTGCCGGCCAGGGCGGTGTCGCCCTCCTGGAGGCGGCCCAGGTCGAGCAGCAGCCGGTGGCCGCCGAGGACGGCCTCGCCGTCGCCCGGCCGGGGCGCGGGCTGCGCGGGCTCGGCGGGCTCGGAGGCCCGCTCCCCCGCCCAGCCGCCCAGCCGGTCCAGCTCCCGCCGGACGGACCGCAGGTCGGGCAGCGCCAGGTGCGCGTCGAGGGCGTCCGCGAGCATGTGGAGCACCCGGGCGTCCGACGGGGCGAGGCGCCGGGTCATCTGCTCGGGCTTGAGCGCGGCCTCGAAGAGCCGTGCCCTGCCCTCCCAGTTGAGGAAGGTGCCGGGCTTCTCGGCGACCGCCGCGACCGGCAGGACCACGTCGGCCCGGTCGGTGACCTCGCTCGGCCGCAGCTCCAGCGAGACCACGAAGGCCGCGTCGAGCGCCTCGCGGGCCCGTGCCGGGTCCGGCAGGTCGCGGACCTCGACGCCTCCGACGAGCAGCGCGCCCAGTTCGCCGACGGCGGCGGCCTCGACGATCTGACCCGTGTCACGGCCGTAGCCGTGCGGGAGTTCGCGTACGCCCCAGGCCGCGGCGACCTCCTCCCGCGCCCGCGGGTCGGTGGCCGGACGGCCGCCGGGCAGCAGTGTCGGGATGGCGCCGGCCTCGAGCGCGCCGCGCTCGCCGGCCCGGCGGGGGATCCACACCAGCTTCGCCCCGGTGGCCGCCGCGCCGCGGACGGCCGCGGTCAGCGCGCCCGGCACGGCGGCGAGCCGCTCGCCGACCACGATGACGGCGCCGTCGAGGCGCAGGGCCTCGGCCGCGTCCGCGCCGGCCTCGTCGAGACCGACCCGGGAGGTGAGCGCGTCGAGCCACTCCGTCTCGGTGCCGGGCGCGGCGGACAGCAGCGTGCCGCCCGCCTTCGTCAGACCGCGGGTGGCGTGCGAGGCGATCGCGTAGGTCCGCTGGCCGTGCTTGCGCCAGGCCTTGCGCAGCCGCAGGAAGACGCCCGGGGCCTCCTCCTCCGCTTCGAGACCGACCAGGAGCACCGCCGGGGCGGCCTCCAGGGAGGTGTAGGTGACGCCCGCGCCGTCCAGGTCCCGTCCGCGTCCGGCGACCTGGGAGGCCAGGAAGTCGGCCTCCTCGCTGGAGTGGACCCGGGCCCGGAAGTCGACGTCGTTGGTGTCGAGGGCGACCCGCGCGAACTTGGCGTACGCGTAGGAGTCCTCGACGGTCAGCCGGCCGCCGGCCAGGACACCGGTGCGGCCGCGGACCAGGCCGCGGGCCGCCGCCTCCAGGGCCTCGGGCCAGGAGGCGGGTTCGAGGACGCCCTCGGCGTTGCGGACGAGGGGGGTCGTCAGCCGGTCGCGCTGCTGCGCGTACCGGAAGCCGAACCGCCCCTTGTCGCACACCCACTCCTCGTTGACCTCCGGGTCCTCGGCCGCCAGACGTCGCACGACCTTGCCGCGCCGGTGGTCGGTCCGGGTCGCGCAGCCGCCGGCGCAGTGCTCGCAGACCCCGGGCGTCGACACCAGGTCGAAGGGCCGGGAGCGGAAGCGGTACGCCGCCGAGGTCAGCGCGCCGACCGGGCAGATCTGGATGGTGTTGCCGGAGAAGTACGACTCGAAGGGGTCGCCCTCGCCGGTGCCGACCTGCTGGAGCGCGCCGCGCTCGATCAGCTCGATCATCGGGTCGCCGGCGATCTGGTTGGAGAAGCGGGTGCACCGTGCGCACAGCACGCAGCGCTCACGGTCGAGCAGCACCTGGGTGGAGATCGGGACCGGCTTCTCGTAGGTCCGCTTCCGCCCCTCGAAGCGGGACTCGGCCTGGCCGTGCGACATCGCCTGGTTCTGCAGCGGGCACTCGCCGCCCTTGTCGCAGACCGGGCAGTCCAGCGGGTGGTTGATGAGCAGCAGCTCCATCACACCGTGCTGGGCCTTCTCGGCGACCGGGCTGGTCAGCTGCGAGCGGACCACCATGCCGTCGGTGCAGGTGATGGTGCAGGAGGCCATCGGCTTGCGCTGTCCCTCCACCTCGACGATGCACTGGCGGCAGGCGCCGGCCGGGTCGAGGAGGGGGTGGTCGCAGAACCGCGGGATCTCGATGCCGAGCTGCTCGGCGGCGCGGATGACCAGCGTCCCCTTGGGGACGGAGATCTCGACGCCGTCGATGGTCAGCGTGACCAGGTCCTGGCCGGCCGCCCCGGACGGCCCCGCCGCGTTGCCGCCGCCGGGGGTGGACGCGATGACGGTCATGCGGTCACCTCCTTGTGGTTGTCCGCCCAGGCGGTCGACTTGGCCGGGTCGAAGGGGCAGCCGCGGCCGGTGATGTGCTGCTCGTACTCCTCGCGGAAGTACTTCAGCGAGGAGAAGATCGGGGAGGCGGCGCCGTCGCCGAGCGCGCAGAACGACTTGCCGTTGATGTTGTCGGCGATGTCGTTCAGCTTGTCGAGGTCGGACATCCGTCCCTTGCCCGCCTCGATGTCGCGCAGCAACTGGACCAGCCAGTAGGTGCCTTCACGGCAGGGCGTGCACTTGCCGCAGGACTCGTGGGCGTAGAACTCCGTCCAGCGGGTGACGGCCCGCACCACACAGGTGGTCTCGTCGAAGCACTGCAGCGCCTTGGTGCCCAGCATCGAGCCGGCCGCGCCGACGCCCTCGTAGTCCAGCGGGACGTCCAGGTGCTCGTCGGTGAACATCGGCGTGGAGGATCCGCCGGGGGTCCAGAACTTGAGCCGGTGGCCGGGCCGCATCCCGCCGCTCATGTCGAGCAGCTGGCGCAGGGTGATCCCGAGCGGGGCCTCGAACTGGCCGGGCGAGGCGACGTGGCCGCTGAGCGAGTAGAGCGTGAAGCCGGGGGACTTCTCGGTGCCCATCGACTTGAACCAGTCCTTGCCGCGGTTCAGGATCGCGGGAACCGACGCGATGGACTCGACGTTGTTCACCACGGTGGGGCAGGCGTACAGACCGGCGACCGCGGGGAACGGGGGACGCAGCCGGGGCTGGCCGCGCCGCCCTTCGAGCGAGTCGAGCAAGGCGGTCTCCTCGCCGCAGATGTACGCGCCGGCGCCCGCGTGCACGGTGAGTTCGACGTCGAGTCCGCTGCCGAGGATGTTCTCGCCCAGATAGCCGGCCTCGTACGCCTCGCGCACGGCCTCGTGCAGCCGGCGCAGTACGGGGACGACCTCGCCGCGCAGGTAGATGAAGGCGTGGCTGGAGCGGATCGCGTAGCAGGCGATCACGATGCCCTCGATGAGGGAGTGCGGGTTGGCGAAGAGGAGCGGGATGTCCTTGCAGGTCCCCGGCTCCGACTCGTCCGCGTTGACCACGAGGTAGTGCGGTTTGCCGTCGCCCTGCGGGATGAACTGCCACTTCATCCCGGTGGGGAAGCCGGCGCCGCCGCGTCCGCGGAGTCCGGAGTCCTTGACGTACGCGATGAGGTCGTCGGGCGACATCGCGAGCGCCTTCTTCAGGCCCTGGTAGCCCTCGTGCCTCTTGTAGGTGTCCAGGGTCCAGGAGTCCGGCTGGTCCCAGAACGCCGACAGGACGGGCGCGAGAAGCTTCTCGGGGCTGCTGTTGTTGATCTCGGCTGCCAAGGTCATCACTCCCCCTCCCCACTGGCTGACTCGCCGCGCGGGTGGACGATCTTGTGGTGCGGGGTCTCGCCCTTGGCCAGGCGCAGCCCGACGAGCGAGGCCGGGCCGGCCCCGCCGGTGGCCTCGACGGCCCCCTCGCGCTCGTCGGGGAAGCCGGCCAGGATGCGGGCGGTCTCCTTGTACGTGCACAGGGGCGCGCCGCGGGTGGGTGACACGGGACGTCCGGCCCGCAGGTCGTCGACGAGCCGCTTGGCGGTCTCGGGCGTCTGGTTGTCGAAGAACTCCCAGTTGACCATCACCACCGGCGCGAAGTCGCAGGCCGCGTTGCACTCGATGTGCTCCAGCGTGACCTTGCCGTCGGCGGTGGTCTCGTCGTTGCCGACGCCGAGGTGCTCCTTGAGCTCCTCGAAGATGGCGTCGCCGCCCATGACCGCGCACAGCGTGTTGGTGCAGACGCCGACCTGGTAGTCGCCCGACGGCTTGCGGCGGTACATGGTGTAGAAGGTCGCCACCGCGGTGACCTCGGCCGTGGTCAGGCCGAGGACGTCCGCGCAGAACTGCATGCCCGTGCGGGTGACGTGACCCTCCTCCGACTGCACCAGGTGCAGCAGCGGCAGGAGCGCGGAGCGGGACCCCGGGTAGCGGGCGACGATCTCCTTGGCGTCCGCCTCCAGCCGGGCCCGGACGTCGGCCGGGTAGGCGGGGGCGGGAAGCTGGGGCATGCCCAGGTTCGTCGACGAAGCGTTGTCCGTCATCGGTCGACGCCTCCCATCACGGGGTCGATGGAGGCGACGGCGACGATGACGTCGGCGACCTGGCCGCCCTCGCACATCGCCGCCATGGCCTGCAGGTTGGTGAAGGACGGGTCGCGGAAGTGGACCCGGTAGGGGCGGGTGCCGCCGTCGCTGACGACGTGCACGCCGAGCTCGCCCTTGGGCGACTCGACGGCCGCGTAGGCCTGTCCGGCCGGCACGCGGAAGCCCTCGGTCACCAGCTTGAAGTGGTGGATCAGGGCCTCCATGGAGGTGCCCATGATCTTCTTGATGTGGTCGAGGGAGTTGCCGAGTCCGTCCGTGCCGAGCGCGAGCTGCGCCGGCCAGGCGATCTTCTTGTCGCCGACCATGACGTCGCCGGGCTCCAGGCGGTCCAGGCACTGCTCGACGATCCGCAGCGACTGCCGCATCTCCTCCAGCCGCACGAGGAAGCGGCCGTAGGAGTCGCAGGTGTCGGCGGTGGGGACCTCGAACTCGTAGTTCTCGTAGCCGCAGTACGGGTCCGTCTTGCGCAGGTCGTGCGGGAGGCCCGCGGAGCGCAGGATCGGGCCGGTGGCGCCGAGCGCCATGCAGCCGGTGAGGTCGAGGTAGCCCACGTCCTGCATGCGGGCCTTGAAGATCGGGTTGCCGGTGGCGAGCTTGTCGTACTCCGGCAGGTTCTTCTTCATGGTCTTCACGAACTCGCGCACGGCGTCGACGGCGCCGGGCGGGAGGTCCTGGGCGAGGCCGCCGGGGCGGATGTACGCGTGGTTCATGCGCAGGCCGGTGATCAGCTCGTACAGGTCCAGGATCATCTCGCGGTCCCGGAAGCCGTAGATCATGATCGTGGTGGCGCCCAGCTCCATGCCGCCGGTGGCGATGCACACCAGGTGGGAGGAGAGCCGGTTGAGCTCCATGAGCAGGACGCGGATGACGCTGGCGCGGTCCGGGATCTGCTCGGTGATGCCGAGCAGCTTCTCCACGCCCAGGCAGTACGCCGTCTCGTTGTAGAACGAGGTGAGGTAGTCCATGCGCGTGACGAAGGTGGTGCCCTGCGTCCACGTCCGGTACTCGAGGTTCTTCTCGATGCCGGTGTGGAGGTAGCCGATGCCGCAGCGGGCCTCGGTGACGGTCTCGCCGTCGATCTCCAGGATCAGCCGGAGCACGCCGTGCGTGGACGGGTGCTGGGGACCCATGTTGACGACGATCCGCTCGTCGTCCGCCTTGGCCGCGGACTGGACGACCTCGTCCCAGTCCCCACCCGTGACCGTGTAGACGGTGCCCTCGGTGGTCTCGCGCGCGCTTGCCGATGGGGTAGTCACGAGTACGACCTCCGCTGGTCGGGAGCCGGGATCTGGGCACCCTTGTACTCGACGGCGATGCCGCCGAGGGGGTAGTCCTTGCGCTGCGGGAAGCCCTGCCAGTCGTCCGGCATCATGATCCGGGTGAGGGCGGGATGGCCGTCGAAGACGATGCCGAAGAAGTCGTACGCCTCGCGCTCGTGCCAGTCGTTCGTCGGATAGACCGCGGTGAGCGACGGGATGCGCCGGTCGGTGTCCGGGGCGGACACCTCCAGACGGATCAGCCGGCCGTGGGTCAGCGACCGCAGGTGGTAGACGGCGTGCAGCTCGCGGCCCGTGTCCCCGGGGTAGTGGACACCGGAGACGCCCGTACACAGCTCGAACCGCAGCGCCGGGTCGTCGCGCAGGGTGCTCGCCACCCGGACGAGGTGCTCGCGCGCGATGTGGAACGTGAGCTCGTCGCGGTCGACGACCGTCTTCTCGATCGCGTTCTCCGGGAGCAGTCCCTGCTCGTCGAGGGCGCCCTCGAGCTCGTCGGCCACCTCGTCGAACCAGCCGCCGTACGGGCGGGTGGCCTCGCCGGGCAGGCGCACCGAGCGGACGAGGCCGCCGTAGCCGGAGGTGTCGCCGCCGTCGTTCGCGCCGAACATCCCGCGCTGGACGCGGACCTCCTCACCGTGCTCCCCACGCTGCCCCGGCAGGTTCTGCGAGGAGAGGTCCTTCTCGGGATTGGGTGTCTCGTCACTCACCGGAGCAGGCCCTTCATCTCGATCGTCGGCAGCGCCTTCAGCGCCGCCTCCTCCGCCTCGCGGGCCGCTTCCTCCGCGTTCACGCCGAGCTTGGAGCCCTGGATCTTCTGGTGGAGCTTGAGAATCGCGTCCATCAGCATCTCGGGGCGCGGGGGGCAGCCCGGCAGGTAGATGTCGACCGGGACGATGTGGTCGACCCCCTGCACGATCGCGTAGTTGTTGAACATCCCGCCCGACGAGGCGCAGACGCCCATGGAGATGACCCACTTGGGGTTCGGCATCTGGTCGTAGACCTGCCGCAGGACGGGCGCCATCTTCTGGCTGACCCGGCCGGCCACGATCATCAGGTCGGCCTGGCGCGGCGAGCCGCGGAAGACCTCCATGCCGAAGCGCGCCAGGTCGTACCGCCCGGCGCCGGTCGTCATCATCTCGATGGCGCAGCAGGCGAGGCCGAAGGTCGCGGGGAAGACGGACGCCTTGCGCACCCAGCCCGCGGCCTGTTCGACCGTCGTCAGCACGAAACCGCTCGGCAGTTTCTCTTCGAGTCCCATAGGTGCCCCTCAGCCCCTCAGTCCCATTCCAGGCCGCCGCGCCGCCACACGTAGGCGTAGGCGACGAAGACGGTGAGCACGAAGAGCAGCATCTCCACGAGCCCGAAAAGCCCCAGGGCGTCGAAGGTGACCGCCCAGGGGTAGAGGAAGACGATCTCGATGTCGAAGACGATGAAGAGCATCGCCGTCAGGTAGTACTTGATGGGGAAGCGACCGCCCGTGACCGGCTTGGGCGTCGGCTCGATACCGCACTCGTACGCCTCAAGCTTCGCCCTGTTGTACCGTTTTGGGCCGATTAGCGTGGCCATGACCACGGAGAAGATCGCAAACCCCGCACCCAGGGCGCCGAGCACGAGGATGGGCGCGTACGCATTCACGCTCCTCGCTCCTTCCAGTCGTCCTTGACCGTTGGACCGCACCGTCGGGGTCTTCCTCGCTCAGCAGCCCACAGCCACGCGAAGATCGCGTACATGTGAGGCAGTTCACAAGCCCGACTGTCCCGCATCCTATGCCCGCCCCTCTGTGATCTGCGACACGGGGTGCACCAAGGACTTTGTGATCTCCACCACCTGACGAACGATCATCAAGTCGGATGAGCGGTGATCTTGGCACGCGAAGCGCCCAGGTGATCACCAGTTGTGACATCCGGACCCGAAACCGCTGGTCGAGGGGGGTGCGCACTATCAAGAGTTGGGCGGTACAGGCAAATTGGCGACAGCAGCCGGCCGAGTGATAAGGGATCCCACCGTCGCCCGGTCGGGGGCCTCCGCGTACCGAAGTGGACGCGTGCGTCCGTTCACGAGGGCCGCCGGCGCCCGGAGGGCGCCCCTATGTGACCTGCGCCACACCAGCACCCACCCCGGGAAAGCGGGGCTTGGCCATCGGCGTGAAGAGGTGGTAAGTGGCGGTCAATTCGGACGTTTCGCGGAAAACCCATGATCAAGGGCTTGATCGCCGATGCCCGATTTGCCCGTTACGGCGTCAATAAGGGCCCCAGGAAAGCGGATTGAGCGGTTCCGGTCGTAACTGTGGCGCAACACACGTTTCTTGATGGGAACCGCGATCGCCTGATAGCGGTTGTTCCTATGTCCCAGACCGCTCATATACCCAGCCACCGGAAGCCCCGCCGCAACGCTTCGAAGCTCGCGTTCCGGGCCGGAGTTGCCGGTGGCGTACTCAGCACCATCGCGGTGGCCGGTGCCGCCGGGCCGGCCAACGCCGAGCCGCTGACCGAGACCATCGAGATGCCCACGCTGGGCTCGCTCGACACCGACCTGGCGAGCGTCGTCTCCGCGTCGGCGGAGGCGTCCCAGCAGGAGGCCCTCGACCAGAGCCTGCGCGCTCAGGAGGACGCCGCCCTCCAGAAGGCCGCCAAGGCGGCCAAGAAGGCCAAGGCGGAGGCCGACCGCAAGGCCGAGGCCGAGAAGGCGGAGAAGGCCCGCGCCGAGGCCCGTGACCGCGCCTCGCGCACCGCGAGCCGCACCTCGCTCTCCGCGTACTCCGCGAGCGACTCCTCCGACAGCACCTCGCAGGTCGCCACCGGCTCCGCCGCGGCGATCGTCGCCTTCGCCAAGGCGCAGCTCGGCGACGCCTACGTGTCCGGCGGCACCGGCCCGAACTCCTGGGACTGCTCGGGCCTCGTGCAGGCCGCGTACCGTCAGGCCGGCATCGACCTGCCCCGCGTCTCCAGCTCGCAGTCCAGCATGGGCACGTCCGTCTCGCTGAGCAGCCTCCAGCCGGGCGACATCCTCTACTGGGGCAGCCGCAGCGGCTCGTACCACGTGGCCGTCTACGTGGGCGGCGGCAAGTACGTCGGCGCGCAGAACCCGTCCACCGGCGTGGTCGAGCGCTCCCTGGACTGGGACATGCCGTCCGGAGCCGTGCGTATCCTCTGATTTCGGGCGCTTCGGGATTCTCCGTCGCTTCCCTTGCCATAACAGTGAAAAGCCGTCACTCCTCGGGGGAGTGACGGCTTTTCGCGGTTCGGGCCCCGACCGGGGCGGAGGGCCCTCGGGGCGGGCGGGGGCCCGGGAGCCGCGCGAGGCTCCCCGGACCCCTCCCCCGACCCTCCGAAGGGCGGGAGGTGCGGCTCAGGCTTTCGGGGCCACCTTGGTTCCACCGAGGTGACCATCGGACGGGAAATTTCCTACCACCGGTGGTACGTTTTAGGCATGAGCAGCCACGTGGCACCCCAGGCCGTCGAGCGGGCCGGCAAGAGATCCGTGTCGCTCGCCCAGTCGCTGATCAAGGAAGTCGAGGAACGCGCGGGCAAGAGCGGGTTCTCCTCCGTCGTGGCCGAAGCCCTGGAGGAATGGCTCGCCGCACAGAAGCTCCGCGAGGTCGTGACCGCCGACCGCAAGGCTTTCGACCCCGTCTCCGCTGAAGCACGGCGGCAGGCGGAACAGGAGTGGTGAGCAAGCGCCTCAAGATCAAGGCAAAGAGCGAGGGCACGCTCGTCCTTGATGCCCAAGGTCTCTCACTGCATGTCGACGGCGACGAGGGGATGCGCGCGCGCATCGAGGTCGCTCAGCAGAGCGGCCGGCGCGTCGCGCTGTCCGCCCTGACTCCCCTGGAGGTGCGCCGAACCGGCGAGGCCGGCAAGCGACTCCAGTTCCTGCTTTCCCGTTTTGATGTGAAACCGGTCAACGACGCGGTGACAGAAGCCGCAGCGAAGCTGCTGGATGCCTCGGGCCTCGACGGGCACGAATGCCTCGTGGACGCACTCGTGGTCGCCACGGCCGCACTCTGCACTCCCCCGGTGCTCCTCGTCACTTCTGACAAGTCGCCCATCCCAGCGCTGTGCAAGGCTGCCGAGGAGCTACCGGGCTCACCGAAAGTGAAGATCGTCAACGTGTGACGGCCGACGGCCGCGAGCCGGGCCGCTCGACTGTCCGACGAGCGGCCCGGCCTTGACCGATCAAGCGCGGGGAGCCACCTTCGAGAGCCCGTTGATGATGCGGTCCATCGCGTCGCCGCCCGTCGGGTCCGTGAGGTTCGCCAGCATCTTCAGCGTGAACTTCATCAGGACCGGGTGGGTCAGGCCCCGCTGCGTCGCGATCTTCATGATCTTCGGATTGCCGATGATCTTCACGAAGGCGCGGCCCAGCGTGTAGTAGCCGCCGTAGGTGTCCTTCAGGATCTTCGGGTAGTTGTGCAGCGCCAGTTCGCGCTGCGCGGGGGTCGCCCGGGCGTGTGCCTGGACGATGACGTCGGCCGCGATCTGGCCCGACTCCATCGCGTAGGCGATGCCCTCTCCGTTGAACGGGTTGACCAGGCCGCCCGCGTCGCCGACGAGCAGCAGGCCCTTGGTGTAGTGCGGCTGGCGGTTGAAGGCCATCGGGAGCGCGGCGCCGCGGATCGGCGTCGTCATGTTGTCCGGGGTGAAGCCCCAGTCCTCGGGCATGGAGGCGCACCAGGCCTTGAGGACCTCGCGCCAGTCCAGCTCCTTGAAGGCCGAGGAGGAGTTGAGGATGCCGAGGCCGACGTTGGACGTGCCGTCGCCCATGCCGAAGATCCAGCCGTAGCCGGGCAGGAGCCGGTCCTGCGGGCCGCGCCGGTCCCAGAGCTCCAGCCAGGACTCCAGGTAGTCGTCTTCGTGGCGGGGCGAGGTGAAGTAGGTGCGGACCGCGACACCCATCGGCCGGTCCTCGCGCCGGTGCAGGCCCATGGCGAGGGACAGCCGGGTGGAGTTGCCGTCGGCCGCCACGACGAGCGGCGCGTGGAAGGTGACTTCGCGCTTGTCCTCGCCGAGCTTGGCGTGGACGCCGGTGATCCGGCCGGTGCGCTCGTCGACGACGGGCGCCCCGACGTTGCAGCGCTCGTACAGCCGGGCGCCGGCCTTCTGCGCCTGCCGGGCGAGCTGCTCGTCGAAGTCGTCGCGCTTGCGGACGAGTCCGTAGTCCGGGTACGAGGCGAGGTCGGGCCAGTCGAGCTGGAGGCGCACGCCGCCGCCGATGATCCGCAGGCCCTTGTTGCGCAGCCAGCCGGCCTCTTCGGAGATGTCGATGCCCATGGCGACCAGCTGCTTGGTGGCGCGCGGGGTGAGGCCGTCGCCGCAGACCTTCTCGCGGGGGAACGCGGTCTTCTCCAGCAGCAGGACGTCGAGTCCGGCCTTGGCGAGGTAGTAAGCGGTCGTGGAGCCGGCCGGGCCTGCCCCGACGACGATCACGTCTGCGCTGTGCTCGGAGAGGGGCTCGGTCACGGCGGGGTCTCCCGAAGACTGGACGGCGTTGATACCGGCCAGTCTATGGGGGCGTCCCGCGGCCCGGGCCGAGGGCCACCCCGCGGACGGGGCGGCCGGCGGCCGCGGGACGCGCGGGCCCGTCGCCGGGGGCGTCAGACGGTCTTGAAGCCCCGGTGCATCGCCACGATGCCGCCGCTCAGGTTGCGCCAGGCGACCTTCGACCAGCCGGCCTTCTGCAGCAGGCCCGCGAGGGTCGGCTGGTCCGGCCAGGACTGGATGGACTCGGCGAGGTACACGTAGGCGTCCGGGTTGGACGAGACCGCGCGGGCCACCGGCGGCAGCGCCCGCATCAGGTACTCCTCGTACACCGTGCGGAACGGCGCCCACGTCGGGTGGGAGAACTCGCAGATCACGACCCGGCCGCCCGGCTTCGTCACGCGGTACAGCTCGCGCAGCGCCGCGTCCGTGTCCTGGATGTTGCGCAGGCCGAAGGAGATCGTGACCGCGTCGAAGACGTCGTCGCGGAAGGGCAGGCGGGTGCCGTCGCCGGCGGTCAGCGGCAGCCAGCCGTGCCGCTTCTTGCCCTCGCGCAGCATGCCGAGCGAGAAGTCGCAGGGCACGACGTACGCGCCGGTCGCCGCGAAGGGCAGCGACGAGGTGCCGGTGCCGGCGGCCAGGTCCAGGATCCGCTGCGCCGGGCGGGCGTCGACCGCCTTGGCGACCTCCTTGCGCCAGCGCCGGTCCTGGCCGAGCGAGAGCACGTCGTTGGTCAGGTCGTAGTTCGCCGCCACGTCGTCGAACATCGAGGCGACTTCGTGCGGCTGCTTGTCCAGGGTTGCTCGCGTCACGCGGCCATTGTCGCAGCCCTGTGAATCCGTTCTCGAACCGCTTCGGCCTTTCGGGCACGGCACGGGTCGGGAGGCGGCCGGAGGGTTCAGCGGCGCCGGAAGACCAGCCGGCCGGAGAGCACGGTCGCGACGCAGGTCCCCGCGCCGCGGGCGGCGAGTTCGGCCTCGTCCCGCACGTCGAAGACGGCGAAGTCGGCTTCGACGCCCACGGGGCCCAGCGGCCTCAGGACCGCGTCCGCGAGCGGGCGGCCGTCCGCCAGCGGATCCAGCGACGGAGGACCCGCGGGTTCGTGGAGGCGCTGCTCCCTGCTCAGGCCCGCGCGCGTCACCGCGTCCACGACCGCGGGTCGCCACAGGTCGCCGGCCACCGCGACCGTCCCGTGCGCGAGCATCCGCTGGACGCCCCGGCGGGCGCTCGCGCCCCAGCGGGCGTCGGTCATGCCCAGGGCGGCGAGGGCGCTCGCGCCCGTGATCGGCTCGGTGCCGAGTTCCGCGGCCTCGCGCGGGTCCGGGTGGTAGGACCGCTCCAGGAGCTCGGGGCCGTGGAGGTTCACCAGCCCCGGGGTCAGCACGCCCGGCCAGCGCCGCACCCGCGCGCCGGGGTGGGCGGCGGCGAGGTCCTCGTACGGGCCGGTCGCGGCGACCAGCGAGCCCCGGACGACGACGGCCCCGCCCGGCACGGGCGCGTGGCGCCCGCCGGGCAGGACCAGGTCCGCCGCGTGGATCGTCAGCACGGCCGCGTCAGGTGGCGGCGATGATCTGGAGCTCCGGGTGGGCCGTGCCGCCCTCCAGCGCCGTCGACGAGATGTGCGAGGCGACCCGCTCGTCGACCGGGTCGTTCGCCGGGTCGTCGTGCACGACCAGGTGCTCGTACGTCGTCGCCCGCTGCGCGGGGACCCGGCCGGCCTTGCGGATCAGGTCGATGATCTCCAGGCGGTTCGAGCGGTGCTTGGCACCCGCCGAGGAGACCACGTTCTCCTCCAGCATGATCGAGCCGAGGTCGTCCGCGCCGTAGTGCAGCGACAGCTGGCCGACCTCCTTGCCGACGGTCAGCCAGGAGCCCTGGATGTGCGCGATGTTGTCCATGAAGAGCCGCGCGATGGCGATCATCCGCAGGTACTCGAAGATCGTCGCCTGGGTCCGGCCCTTGAGGTGGTTGTTCTCGGGCTGGTACGTGTACGGGATGAAGGCCCGGAAGCCGCCCGTCCGGTCCTGCACGTCGCGGATCATCCGCAGGTGCTCGATGCGCTCGGCGTTCGTCTCGCCGGTGCCCATCAGCATCGTGGAGGTGGACTCCACGCCCAGGCCGTGCGCGATCTCCATGATCTCCAGCCACCGCTCGCCGCTCTCCTTGAGCGGGGCGATCGCCTTGCGGGGGCGGGCGGGCAGGAGTTCGGCGCCGGCACCGGCGAAGGAGTCGAGACCGGCCGCGTGGATCCGGGTGATCGCCTCCTCGACGGAGACCCCGCTGATCCGGGCCATGTGCTCGACCTCGGACGCGCCGAGGGAGTGGATGACGAGCTCCGGGAAGTCCTTCTTGATGGCGGAGAAGTGCTTCTCGTAGTACTCGACGCCGTAGTCCGGGTGGTGACCGCCCTGGAACATGATCTGGGTGCCGCCGAGCTCCACCGTCTCCGCGCAGCGCCGCAGGATGTCGTCGAGGTCGCGGGTCCAGCCCTTGGCGGTGTCCTTGGGCGGCGCGTAGAAGGCGCAGAACTTGCACGCCGTGACGCACACGTTCGTGTAGTTGATGTTCCGCTCGACGATGTACGTGGCGATGTGCTCGGTACCCGCGTAGCGGCGGCGGCGCACGGCGTCGGCGGCCGCGCCCAGCGCGTGCAGCGGCGCCGAGCGGTAGAGGTCGAGCGCCTCCTCGGGGGTGATCCGGCCACCCTCTGCGGCGCGGTCGAGGACGGACTGAAGGTCGGCCTTCTCGGTCACCGGGTGAGTCCCTTTCGGAGGGGTTCTGGTCGGACCGAACCAGCCTACGCCAGCGGTTCTCAGGACTTTCGCAGGGTGCCCGTCGGCTTCCCGGCGGCCTCCTCCTCGGAACGGTAGGCGACGGTGCCGTCCTCGCCGAGCGTGAGGGTGAGGGACGAGGTCCCGGTGGTGCACAGGCCGGCCGTGCCGGGGCGGTCGGGGTCGGTCCGTTCGGTGATCCGCAGCTCGGTCGCGGAGGCGGAGGCCAGCTTCCCGATGCCGTGGCAGCGCACGGTGGTGCCGAGAAAAGTGATCTCGTGCGTGGTGCGCACCACGTCCTCGCCGGTCCGGCCCGCGGCGACGACGGCGGTGAAGTCCCCGTGCGGCGAGCCGTTGCGTTCGGTGGTCGGGCCGGTCCACGTGCCGACGAAGGCGGCGGGCACGCCGCCGCTCTCCGCCGAGGCGGAGGGCGCGGCCGTGGTCGGCGCGGTCGCGGCCGGCGGGCTCGACGTCCTCCCGCCGGAGTCGCCGGCGTTCGTGTCGTCACCGCCGCCGGGCATCAGGTCGAAGAGGAATCCGGCGCCCAGGGTGACGGCGGCCAGCGCCCCGGCGACGGCGAGGGCGACCGAGCAGCTGACCCGCCGTCCCGTGGCGACGGACAGGGTGAGGCTCCGGCCCGTGCCGCCCTCGGGCCGCCCGGCGGCGCCCGGGGCCCCGCCGGTTCCGGGGGCGGTCGGCCCGCCGTCCCGGGGCGGGGGGACCTCGCCCATGCCGACCGGTTCGAAGGGCGGCCCGAAGGTCCCGACGGACGGGGAGCTGAAGGGCACCGGGCCGGACAGGCCCGCGTCCCGCGCGGCCGGTTCCAGTTCCAGGAGCCGTACGGCGGTCCTGCTGACCTCCTCGACCAGGGGGCCCGGCAGCCAGCCGCCCGCCACCAGCGACGCGGCGCCGCCCGGCGCGAGGACGGCCGCGGCCCGTGCCGGGGACGGGCGGGCGGCCGGGTCCTTGGCCAGGCAGGCGCCGACCAGTGCGCGCAGCTCGCCGGCCAGCGCGCCCAGTTCGGGCTCCTCGTGGACGACCTTGTAGAGCAGGGCGGCCGAGGTGTCGCCGGGGAAGGGCGGGGCGCCGGTGGCCGCGTAGACGAGGACCGCGCCGAGCGAGAACACGTCGCCGGCGCCGGTGGTGCCCGCGCCGAGGATCTGTTCGGGCGCCATGTAGCCGGGCGAGCCGACGGAGACGCCGGTCGCGGTGAGCGAGGCCGTGCCGTCGGTGGCGCGGGCGATGCCGAAGTCGATGAGCCGGGGCCCGTCGAGGGTGAGGATCAGGTTGGACGGCTTCACGTCGCGGTGCACCAGGCCGAGCGCGTGGACACCGGACAACGCCTCGGCGAGGCCCGCGCCGAGGGTCCTCACGGTGTGCTCGGGCAGCGGGCCGAGCGTCTCGACGGCCCGGGCCAGGGTCGGCCCGGCGACGTAACCGCTGGCCACCCAGGGCACGGCGGCCTCGGTGTCGGCGTCCAGGACCGGCGCGGTCCAGGCTCCGCCGACCCGGCGCGCGGCCTCGACCTCCCGCCGGAACCGCTCCCTGAACTGCTCGTCCAGCGCGAAGTGCGGGTGCACGACCTTCACGGCGACGGTCCGGCCGCCCGCGTTGCGGGCGAGGTAGACGCGCCCCATGCCGCCGGCGCCGAGTCTGCCGAGGAGACGGTAGGCCCCGATGGTCGTCGGTTCCCCTGCTTCGAGCGGCTGCATGGTTCTCCTTCTAGCAGCGTGGAGCTCCCCGTGGGCGGATTCGTGAGGATTCGCGGCCCCGCCGAGCCAACCGAAGGGGCGTCAGGCCCCTCCTCCTTCTCGTCAACCCCCTTGATACCCGTCGTGTCCGAAAGCACCCGGAGTCGCTCCATGAAACGCCTGCCCAGGATCCTCGCCGCCGCTCTCGCGCTCGGCTCCGTCGCCGCGCTGGTCACCGGCTGCTCCGAGGAGGAGGCCCCGCTGACGTTCGACACCCCGAGGGCCTCGTCCGGCAGCGCCGGGCGGGCCGGGGAGACCGGGGGGCGACGGCCCGTGCACGCCCGCGGGCCCGAGACCGTCTTCCCGACGGGCCCCCGGGCGAGCTTCACCACGGCCAACACCCTGGACGACGGCACCAAGGTGGGCGTCACCACGCTCCGGGGCGAGAAGTCCGGTTTCACGGGCAAGGTGTGGGTGTGGGCGCCCCAGCAGTATTTCGACCCGAAGTACGCGGAGAGCGGCTTCCCGGTCCTCGTCGCGCTGCCGGGAGGAAAGGGCTATCCGGTGAATTACTGGATGGGCGGGGACCTCAAACTCCAGCAGCGCATCAGCGCGTGGTCGCGGGAGGGAAAGAGCCTGCCGTTCATCGTCGTGATGCCGGTTCTCAACCCGGACGCCAAGTTCTACTACGACGGCAGCGATATTCCGGGGCAGCCGCGAATGGGCACCTGGCTCACCGAGGACGTGCCGGATTTCGTGCGGGCGAATTTCCGCACCTTCAAGTCCCGTGACGGCTGGGGGTTCATGGGGTCGTCCTCGGGTGCCTTCGTCGGACTCAAGTCGGTGCTCCAGCACCCGGACAAGTTCAAGGCCGTCATCGCCTCGGGGCCCGACACGGTCCCCGATTCACCGCTGTGGGCGGGGCACGAGGCCGAACGCCAGGCGAACAACCCGGAGAAGCTCGCCCAGGCCCTCGGCGCGAAGCCGGACACCCGGGCGAACGAGACCTACCTCGCGTTCCAGATCGGGACCAAGGAGTCGGGGATGGCCCGGCTGAAGGCGTTCATGAGGAAGTACACCAAGGGCCCGGTGAAGTCCCGCCTCCAGGTCATCCAGGACGGCGGGCACGACGCCAGGAGCTACATGCGGGGCATGGACGAGGGCTCGATGGAGTGGATCAGCCGCCACATGCAGGGCCCGGTCGCCGCCCCGTAGGCCGTCCGCGGACGCCCTCGGAGCGGCGGCCGGCCGCCGCCGGGCTACCGGTGGCCCAGCAGCTCGACCTGCACGTTCGCCGGGAAGCCGGTCGTCGGACCGGTCCGGCGGGCGAACTCCCGCACGCCCGCGAGCTGCTCGGGCCCGAAGCGGAAATCGAGCGTCCGGAAGTACCGCTCCAGGAGCTCCGCGTCGAAGGACTCCCAGCGTGCGGCCTGCTCGGCGACCTTGGCGACCTCCACGAGCGACAGGTCGCGCGAGGCCAGGAACGCCTCGTGGACCTCGCGGACGGTCTCCGGCTGCTCCGCCAGGTAGTCCTTGCGCGCCGCCCACACCGCGAAGACGAAGGGGAGCCCCGTCCAGTCCTTCCACATCAGCCCCAGGTCGTGGACCTGGAGGCCGAGCCGCGGGGCGTCGTGCAGCGAGGCCCGCAGGGCCGCGTCGCCGATCAGGACGGCGGCGTCCGCCTCCTGCATCATCAGCCCCAGGTCGGGCGGGCAGGTGTAGTAGTCCGGGCGGACGCCGTACTGCTCGGCCAGCAGCAGCTGGGCCAGCCGTACGGAGGTGCGGGAGGTCGAGCCGAGGGCCACCCGCGCCCCGTCCAGCCGGTCCAGCGGGCGCTGGGAGACGATCACGCAGGACATCACGGGGCCGTCGCAGCCCACCGCGATGTCCGGCAGGGCGACCAGGTCGTCCGCGTTCCGGAGATATTCGACGAGGGTGATGGGGCCGATATCGAGGTCGCCCCGGACCAGCCGCTCGCTGAGCTTCTCCGGGGTGTCCTTGGTCAGCTCCAGATCGAGGAGCGTTCCGGTACGGGCCAGGCCCCAGTAGAGGGGCAGACAGTTCAGGAACTGGATGTGCCCGACGCGGGGTCGGCTGCGCTGGTGGTCATCGGTTGCATTGTCCACATCGCGAGGCTAGACCCGTCTCGTACGGTGGACATCGCCGGGGCGCGCGTCAGCACGCCGTCGCACGTCAAACGTGCGGGTGACGTGATCTTTCCCTCTAGTGCGCCGCACACCCTGCGTGCTACGCTCATCGCAAGTTGCAGTTTGGTTTCCCTTGCAGTACAGAGCCTGCGGAGCATGTGACCCGCAGGCTTTTGTAGTTTTCAGACTTCTTTGCAGGTTCTGGAGCAGGGCAACCCTTTGGCCCAAGGAGGGCTTATGGCTACCGGAACCGTCAAGTGGTTCAACGCTGAAAAGGGCTTCGGCTTCATCGCCCAGGACGGCGGCGGCCCGGATGTCTTCGTCCACTACTCCGCGATCAACGCGTCCGGGTTCCGCTCCCTCGAGGAGAACCAGGTCGTGAACTTCGACGTCACGCAGGGTCCGAAGGGCCCGCAGGCGGAGAACGTCACCCCGGCCTAAGTTGCCCGGGTCGGCGATCGCGCACGGCTAGAGAAGTACCCAAGGAGCCCCGCTCCGTGTCCTCGGGCACGAGCGGGGCTCCTGCCTTCGCGGCGGACGGATCCCGGTGTCAGCAGTTCGGGATCACGGTGCCGCTGTTGTCGCGGGCCTCGTCGTTGCCCCAGCGGGAGAGGTAGTACGCGGAGACGTACGCGCCCCGGCCGTTCTTGCCGGCGTAGACGGTGTCCAGGTCGGTCCGCAGCCACCAGTGGTTGTAGTTGCCGGAGGCGTCCCTGATCTCCTGGCCCCAGACCTTGCAGTAGACGTAGTTCGTGCCCGCGTTCAGCACGCCCTGGGCGTCGGCCGTGTTCGCCTGGGCGTAGCCGGTGGCGTTGGCGAACGTGTCGACCCAGTACGTGCCGCCGCCGCCCGAGCAGCCGTTGTCGCTGGTCAGGTGCTTGGATCCGTACGAGCCCGGATAGGGCGCGAGGGAGACCCCGTTGATCGCGATCGACTGGCCCACGCCGTTGTAGAGCTGCTCGTAGTGGATGTGGGCGCCGGAGCTGTTGCCGGTGGAGCCGGTGGTGCCGACCTGCCCGCCCTGGTTCACCCAGGCCCCGTTCGCGACGGAGTAGGCGCTGAGGTGGAAGTAGTACGTCTTCCAGCCGCCACCGTGGTCGATCACGATGTAGTTGCCCGCGCCGCTGGGCTGCGAGTGGCGGGTGGCCGTGCCGGACGCCGAGGCGAGGACCGGGGTGCCCGCGGGCGTCCCGCCGTCGGACCTGACGAAGTCGAGCGCCTGACGCACCTCGGCGGAGTGGTGGCTGTAGGTCCACTTCTGGCCGCAGGGGAAGGGCGCCTTGAAGACGGGGGCCGCGTGGGCGGTCCCGGCGGTGAGGGCGGTCAGCAGTCCGGCCAGCAGGGTGAGCAGGGTGCCGGCCAGGGTGATCCGTAAGGTGCGAGGGGAACGCATCCGTCCTCCGGGTGTGGGGGGCCTCCGCGGGGGCCCGTGGGTGGGGCCGTGCGTGTGCGGTCGTGGGGTGCGTGCGGGGTCGTGCGGGTGCGCGGACGACAGCGTGCCGGAAGATCACGTTTCGCAGTAGACCCTCGTCTCCCCCTTTCGCAGGGGCCCCTGCCGTCTCCCCTGTTCCGGGGCCGGACTCGTAGGCTGGAGTCATGACCGAACGCAAACCGCCCGGCGTCAGCTTCGAGTCATTCGTGGACAAGCAGATCCGCGAGGCCGCCGAACGCGGTGAGTTCTCGCGACTGTCCGGCTTCGGCAAGCCGCTCGACGACGACCGGGCCCCTTATGACGAGCTGTGGTGGATCAAGGGAAAGATGCACCGCGAGGGCGCGTCCGTCCTGCCGCCGTCACTGACCCTGCGCAAGGAGGCCGAGGACGCCGTCGAGGCGGTCGGCCGGGCGGTCTCCGAGAGCCAGGTGCGGCGGATCCTCGGCGAGATCAACACCAAGATCGCCGAGGCGCTGCGCCGGCCGCCCGCGGGCCCGCCGCTGAACCTCACGCCGTTCGACGTCGAGTCGATGGTGGAGAGGTGGCGGAAGCATCGGGAGTCCGGGCAGGGCACGGGCGCTTCCTCCGGCTGACACCGGCCTCCTCCACCCTGACGCGCGTTCGACTGACCACGCATCAGGTTCGACCGGGGGGAGCCAGGCCGGCATGCGCAGCGACAGCGGCAAGGAGAGGGCACGGGGCGGGGCTGACGGGGGCATCGAACCGCTCGTGCCCGGGGATCCGCGCCGGATAGGCCCCTACCGCCTCCTCGGCCGGCTCGGCTCCGGCGGCATGGGACGCGTCTACCTGGCCCGCTCCGAGGGCGGGCGCACCGTGGCCGTCAAGGTGGTGCACGAGGAGCACGCCTCGGACCAGCGGTTCCGGGCCCGCTTCCGCCGCGAGGTCGAGGCAGTGCGGAAGGTCGGCGAGCACTTCACCGCGCCCGTGCTCGACGCCGACCCGGAGGCCGACCGGCCGTGGGTGGCGACCGGCTTCGTCCCGGGGCCGTCCCTCGAACAGGTCGTCCGCGGGCACGGTCCCCTGCCCGCGGAGTCGATCCTGGCGCTCGCCGACGGGCTGCTCAAGGCGCTCCGCGGCATCCACGGGGCCGGCATCCTGCACCGCGATCTGAAGCCCTCCAACGTGATGCTCACGGTCGAGGGCCCCCGGGTGATCGACTTCGGCATCGCGCGCGCCCTGGAACCCTCGGTCGACTCGCTCCTCACCAGCACCGGCCTGGTCGTCGGCTCCCCCGGGTTCATGGCCCCGGAACAGGTCCGCGGCGAGTCCCTGGGTCCCGCCGCCGACGTCTTCGCGCTGGGCTGCGTGCTCATGTACGCGGCCACGGGCCGGCTGCCGTTCGGGCACGGCGCCAGCAACCAGCACGCGATCATGTTCCAGATCGTCGAGGCGGAGCCCGACCTCGACCGGGTGAAGGACGAGGCCCTGCGCGGCGTCATCGCCCGCTGCCTGACGAAGAGTCCGGACGAACGCCCGGGCGTCGACGCCCTGCTGGAGGACCCGGCGCTGTCCGGCGCGACCACGGCCGACGGTTCCTGGCTGCCCCCGGGCTGGTGGCTCGCCTCGCCCGGCAGGCGGCGCGGCTGCTCGACGTGGAGGCGCTGGCCACGACCGACCGGGCGCCGGAGGCGGACGGACCGGAGCCGGTCGCGGCGACGGGCGGAGAGACGGCGGGCGGGAAGGGGGGCGCCGGGAGCGAGGACGGGTCCGGCCCGGCCCCGGCGGTCTCCTCCGGTACCGGCACCCTCGGCCTGCGGGCCAGGGTGGCCGACGCGGACGGGCGCGACGGCGCGCGGGATCCCGGAGCGGCGGCGGGCTCCGCCCCCGAGGGCGCGGGCGAACGCCCCGAGCGCCGCCGCGGCCGCGGGACCTGGCTCGTCGCGGCGGCCGCCCTCGCGGTGGTGAGCGTCGGCGGCAGCGTCACCTACTACATCCAGGACGAGGCCCGGCACCGCGACATCCAGGGAGCACCCGGCGGCCGAGGCTCCACCCCACCGGCCTCGCCCACCACCGGCGCGACCGCGACGCCCCCCTCCACGGCGCCGCCCTCCCGGGGCCCGTCGGGCACGCCGGGCCCGCCGAGCGGCGCGGCCGGCGCGGGCGGGGCGGCGAGCACCGGCGGAGCCGTCGGCGGCGGCTCCACGGGCCCGACCGGGGGCGGCGGGTCGCCGTCCGGGGGCGCCGCCTCGATCGGCGGCTCGTCCTCCTCGGGCGGCTCGTCCGGCGGCTCCTCCACGTCCGGAGGAACGACCACCTCGGGCGGCTCCTCCAGCACCCGGGGCACGGGCTCCGGCGGCACCACCTCCGCGCCCGACAACCGCGTCCCGTCGTCGTTCGTCGGTACCTGGACCCTCAGCGGCTCGTACGCCATCGGC
This sequence comes from Streptomyces sp. JL2001, assembly GCF_050917515.1. NCBI lineage: Bacteria > Bacillati > Actinomycetota > Actinomycetes > Kitasatosporales > Streptomycetaceae > Streptomyces > Streptomyces sp. JL2001. The sequence continues at coordinate 3,404,656 of NZ_CP169421.1, forward strand.
CAGCCGCAGACCGTCACCATCTACCGGGTCGCCCCCGGCCGGATCGCCGCCAAGCTGGTCATCGACTCCCAGGGCTTCCACTGCGAGCACCACGCGACGCTGCTCTCGGTCGCCGACGGCGGCAAGCGCATCAACCTGTCCTCCGGCGCCCTGGACAAGGCGCGCTCCACCAGCTTCTGCGGAAACAGCGACCCGTCGTACTTCGCCCTCGCCGTGCCGACCGGCCTGCGTCACGACGTCGGCCCCTCCCACGGCGACGGCTACCACTACGAGCGGAGCTGACCGCGGCCCGGCGGCCGGACGGGTGAATCTCGCCCGTCCGGCTGCCCCGCCGACCGTGCGGGCCGCGACGCCTCGGGGAGCCTGACGGGACCGAACGGAGCCCGACCCGACCCGCGAGGAGCCCCGCCCCATGAAGAGCGCCGACCTGCTGCTCGACGCGTTCGACCGCGTCCGGGACGCCGTGCACGGGGCCGTCCAGGGCCTGTCCGAGGACGAGCTGACCGCGCGGATCGACGACGAGGCGAACTCGATCGCCTGGCTGGTCTGGCACCTCACCCGGATCCAGGACGACCACGTCGCGGGCGCGTTCGGCACGGAGCAGGTGTGGACCGAGGAAGACTGGATCTCCCGCTTCGGCCTCGGCTTCCCGAAGGGCGCCACCGGCTACGGGCACTCCAGCGCCCAGGTCGCCGCCGTCCGGGCCCCGGCGGACCTGCTCCTCGGCTACTACGACGCGGTGCACGCCCGCTCCCTGGAGCAGCTGGGCGCCCTCACGAACACCGACCTCGACCGGGTGGTGGACGAGGCGTGGGATCCGCCGGTGACGCTCGGTGTCCGCCTCGTGAGCGTGATCGCGGAGGACAACCAGCACGCGGGCCAGGCGGCCTACGTCCGCGGCGTGCTGGAACGCCGCTAGGAGGTGTCTTGCCGGGCGCGGTCTCACGGCAGCGGGACCGTCGCCCAGACGGTCTTGCCCACGCAACGGCTCCTGACGCCCCACGCGGTGGCCAGGGCCGCGACGAGCAGCAGGCCGTAGCCGCCCTCGTCGGGACACCCCGCCGCCCGAGGTTCGCGTTCCGCGCGGGCGTCGCTGACCTCGATCCGGACGTGGTCGGGGGCCGGCACGAGCCGCAGCTCGAAGTCACGGCCGGGGACCCGGCCGTGCCGGACCGCGTTCGAGGCGAGCTCGGCGACGACCAGCTCGACCGTGTCGGTGGCGGCGGCGGCCACGCCCCAGTCGCGGAGCTGCTGCGCGGCGAGCAGCCGGGCGAGCCGGGCTCCCCGGCGGGTGGCCGACAGGCGCTGCACGAACACGTCGGCGGACACGCCGCCGAACTCACCGTTCGGGGTGACGATTTCGGACTTCATGCCCCTGAGCCTGGTGCGCCCGCTCTACGCTGACCAGCAGCGACGCCACGACGCTGAGTAACTGTACGGGTACGCCAAGAGGGCGGTACGGATGTCGGGGAACCAGGGTGAACGGCCGGAGCGGCCGTCCGAGGTCGACGGTACGGCGCACCTGTTCAGTGCGCTCGGAAAGATCATCAAGGTGCTGCGGAGGAACGCCGGCCTGAGCCAGGCGGAACTGGCGGAGGCCACGCACTGCAGCGAGGACCTGGTCTCGTCGGTGGAGCGCGGGGTGCGGACCCCGCAACCCGACTTCCTGCTGCGCGCGGACCGTGCACTGGCGGCCGGCGGGGTGCTGGCGGCGGCAGTGGAGGACGTCCGGGAGGCCCTGGCACGGGCGCGGACACGGCACCCGGACTGGTTCCGCGACTTCGCGAAGGCGGAGGCGGAGGCGGTGGCTCTGCACTACTACGCCGCGCAGGCAGTGCCGGGCCTGCTCCAGACCCCCTCATACGCGCGGGCGGTGTTCCGGGAACGTCGCCCCCTGTACGACGAGGAGACGGTCGAGAAGCGGGTGGCGGATCGGTTGGCTCGCCAGACCGTGTTCGACAAGTGGCCCGCGATCACCTTCAGTTTCGTCGTGGAGATGGCCGTCCTGAACCGCCCGATGGGTGGCCGCGAAGCCTTCCGGGAGCAGCTGAGGCACCTCCGCGAGATCGCCGGCCTCCGCACCGTCCACCTCTAGTTGATGCCGCAGGACCGCACCGAACACCCGGGGCTGGAGGGCTCGTTCACGCTGCTCACCCCGAAGGGCCGGCGCGAGGTCGCGTACACCGAGATCTATGGCCACTCCCGGCTCATCACCGACCCGGAGGAGGTCCGTCAGTACACCGAGCGCTATGGGATCATCCGGGCGCAGGCACTCACGCCTCACGAGTCCCTGACTGCCATCGAGAAGATGCTGGGAGAGCTATGAGCACCGAGGAACCGACCTGGTTCAAGAGCAGCTACAGCGGGGGCGAAGGCGGCGAGTGCGTCGAAGTCGCCTACACCTGGCGCAAGTCCAGCTACAGCGGGGGCGAAGGCGGCAACTGCGTCGAGGTCGCCGCCCACCCCGCCGCCGTCCACGTCCGGGACTCCAAGGTGCCCGACGGCCCCCTGGTCTCCGTCGCGCCCTCCTCCTGGGCGGCCTTCGCCGCGTACGCCGCCCGTAGCATCCGGGCGTGACCAGTAGAAAGTTCGTTCTCTTCGACGTCGACGGCACCCTCATGGACGCCGTCGCCAACCAGCGCCGCGTCTGGCACGCCTGGGCGGCTCACCACGGGCTCGACGGGGACGAGGTGTACGCCGTGGCGCTCCGGACGCGGCCGGTCGAGACCTTCGCGGCCGTCGCGCCGGGCCAGGACCCGGACGCCTGCCTCGCCCTCCTGCACTCGCTGGAGGACGAGGACGTGCGCTCGGGCACGTACGCGGCCTTCGACGGCGCCGCCGCCCTCCTGCGCGCCCTGCCCGCCGACCGCTGGGCGCTCGTCACGTCCAACTACGAGCACCGGGTCCGGGGGCGCTTCGAGCGGACCGGGCTGCCGCTGCCGTCGCTGATCGTCGACGCCGCGTCGGTGAGCGAGGGAAAGCCGTCGCCCGCCCCGTACCTGATGGCGGCGGGGAGGCTGGGCGCCGAGCCGTCGGACTGCCTCGTCGTCGAGGACGCGCCGTCCGGGGTCCGTTCGGGGCTCGACGCCGGGATGACCGTGTGGACGGTCAACACCCCCGCACCGGCCGAGGGTTCCCATCGGCACTTCGCCTCCCTGGCGGCCGCGGCCGACGACATCCTGGCGTTCGCCGGTCTCGCCTGAGCCGGTCCGCGGACCTCCCCGATCACCCCGACCGCGGCCGCCTCCTTGACTATCGTCGAAGGAGGCCCGCGCGGGGCGGGGGAACGGGGACGGCACATGACCGAGGAACGGCGGCACGCCGTGCTGTCGTTGGGCATTCCCCTGGTGCGGACCGAGGACGGATCCTCCCCGCGCCTGGGGCTCGATCTGCTCGAGCAGGCCCCCAGGCACTCCGAGAGCGTCACGACGGTGCTGCGGGACTTCCGCTACGCCCTGCTGCCGGGGGCGGACGGGGATCCCGCCGACCACCTGGGCCGGGTGGACTCCGCGGTGGTCAGCCCGGACGTCGACGTGCTGATCGTGCACATCGTCGGGCACGGCGAACTCGCCGAGGAGCGCAGCGAGAAGCTCTACGTCCTCGACGGAGCGGGCAGGCGCCTCGCCCGGCCGGTGGCCTCCTGGATCGAGCTGATCGAGGACCATCCGGACGACCACCGGCCGATGACGCTGTTCATCCTCGACGTCTGCTACGCGGGCGAACCGGCCGTACGGGCCTGGCACGGCCGGATGAACGTGGCCAGGCGCCGGGCCTGGGTGCTGGCCGCGACCGGACCGAAGGACACCGCGTTCGGCTACCGCCTGAGCCGGGCCGTGGTCCGGGTCCTGGAGAAGTACCGGAACCGCGAGGTGCGGTTCGACCCCTCGGTGCGGTACATCCCGCCGAGCACGGTCTACCAGGAGATCGACCGCACGGTGAACGACCTGATCGCGGAGGTGCCGGGGAGCCTGCCGCAGTCAATCATCACCAGCCTGGTTCCCGCCCATGTGGACCTGTCGCAGCTCCCGTTCTTCCCGAACCCCGCCTACGGCGAGACCCCCGCCGACGGTCTGCCCGGCGACCTGCCCCCGGAGATCGCCCGGCTCACCGACTGGGCCTGGGACCCCGAGCACTTCATGCGGCGCGGCGGCGGGGGCGAGCCGGTGGGCCGCGACTGGAGCGAGGGGTACTTCTCCGGGCGCGAGAAGGAGCTGGGCGAGCTGTCGGCCTGGCTCGACGACGCCGAGGCCGGGCCGCGGGTGCGGACGGTCACGGGCAAGCCGGGCTCGGGCAAGTCGGCCCTGCTCGGCGTCCTGGTGTGCGCCGCCCACCCCCTGCTGCGCCGGCACACCCGGCGGCTGTGGCACCGGCTCGACGGCCCGGTGCCGGGCGAGAACGAACGGCTGGCCGTCGTGCACGCGCGGCGTCTCGGGCTCGACCAGATCACCGCCGCTCTCGCACGGCAGCTCCGCCCGGACTCCCCCGCCGCCGCGTCCGGCGGCGCCGCGAACCCCGCCGACCACCTGTACGGGCTGCTGCCCGACGAGGGCCCCCCGGTCACCGTCGTCCTCGACGCCCTCGACGAGGCCGACCGGCCCGAGGACATCGTCGCCGCCCTGCTGCTGCCGCTGGCCCAGCGGGCCCTGGAACCGGGCAGCAGGCTGCGGCTGCTGGTCTCCACCCGCGAGGACGGCCGTTTCCGTTCGCTGCTCGCCCTGGCCCGCGACGGCGGCGGGTGCACCGACCTCAGCGCCGCCTCCCCCGACACCGTCCGCCAGGGCGTCGCCGCCTACGTGGAGCGGCTGCTGCGGGACGACGGCCCGTACGCCCGGGGCAGCCGCAGCGCCGCCCGCGCCGCCCTGGCGGACGCCGTCGCCGAGCGGCTGGTGGGCCGCGGGGACGAGCTGCAGTGGGGAGAGTTCCTGGCCGCCGGACTGTACGTGCACTACCTGCTCGCGGCCGAGGAGCCGTGCGACACCCCGGAGGAGGCGGCGGCGCTGGGCGGGCGCGTGCCGCTCGGGCTGCCCGAGCTCCTCGAACTCGACCTGATGCGCCACTCCGACGAGCCGCATCTGCGTCCGGTGCTGACCGCTCTGGCGTTCGCCCAGGGCCGTGGCATGCCCGAGCGTGTCCTGGCGCACGCCGCCTCGGCCTTCACCGGGGATCCCGGCGGGGAGCCGCTGCCGCTGCCCCAGCTGTACGAGGTGCTGGACCGCAAGGCGCGCTTCTACCTGCGGCGCGAGGTGGACGACGACGGCACGACCCTCTACCGCCTCTTCCACGAGGGTCTCGCCCAGTGGCTCCAGGCCAACGCCCCGGGTCCGGCCGACGCCTCACCGGCCGGCGGGGCCGGCTCCGCACCCGCACCGCTCACCGACACCGCCGACGCACAGGAAGGCACCCCGTGACCGCCGCCCTCTATACCCGGCTCCTGGAGTCCGTCCCCCGTGACGGGGCGGGCCGCAGGCTCTGGCACCTGGCGGCCCCCTACCTCTGGCGGCACACCGCCCAGCACGCGCTCGCCGCCGGCCGGCTCGACGACCTCGTGCGGGACAGCGAGTTCCTGCTGCACGCCGACCCGCACGCCCTGGCCGACGCCCTGCGGAACGTGGAGTCCGAGCAGGCCCGGCACACGGCGGCCGTCTACCGCGCGTCCTGGGGCCTGCACCACGGCATGCCGCCCGCCGAGCGCCGTCAGCTCCTGGCCCTGGACGCGGCCCGGTTCCGGGACGCGCGCATGCAGGCGGACCTGCCGGGCGACGCGGACTGGCGCGTGCGGTGGGCGACGGGACACCAGGTGACCAGGGAACTCGTCCGCACGCTCGTCGGACACGACGGGGCCGTCACGGCCGTGGCGGTGACCTCGGTGGACGGTCGGATGCACGCGGTCACCGGGAGCGCGGACCGGACGGCCCGGGTGTGGGACCTGACCACCGGACGCCAGGTCGGCACCCTCGACGGTCACGACGGGGCGGTGGGCGCGCTCGCGGTGGCCCGGGTCGACGGGCGCCCGCACGCGCTCACGGTCGACCAGGGCAGCACGGTACGGGTGTGGGACCTGACGACCGGACGCAGGGTGACGGAACTGCTCGGCCACACCAGCGCGGTGACCACCGTGCTGGTGACGGAGCTGGACGGTCGCCCGCACGCCGTGACCGGGGGCAAGGACCGTGAGGTGCGGGTGTGGGACCTGACGACCTGGCAGCTCAGGAGACTGGTGGGCCGGCACTCCAAGATGGTCATCTCGCTGGCCGTCGCCGAGGTCTTCGGGCGCCCGCACATCGTCGTGAGCGACCGGTCCGGGACGGTCTCGGTGTGGGACCTGACGACCGCCCGGCGGGTACGGGAGCTGACCGGCCACCGCGACTGGGTGGTGTCCGTGGCGACGGCGGTGGTGGCGGACCGGCCCCAGGCGCTGACCACGGACACGACGGGTACGGTCCGCGCGTACGACCTGGCCACCGGGGCGCGGGTGGGGGAACTGAGCGGGCACACCAAGGCGGTCGACGTGGTGACCGGGGCGTCGCTGGCCGGCCGCCCGCACGCGCTCACCGGGGACCGCTCGGGCGCGGTGCGGGTGTGGGACCTGGCCACCCGGCGGCAGCGGCGGGTGCTCATCGGCCACACCAAGGCGGTCACGTGGGTCACGGTGGCCGTGCTGGACGGCCGGCCGCACGCCGTCACGGGCAGCCACGACCACACGGTGCGGGTGTGGGACCTGACCGCCCGGCACGAGACCAGTGCGCTGAAGGGCCGGACCGACCGGGTCGACACCGTCGCGGTCGCGGACGTCGACGGCTCCCCGTACGCGATCACCGGCGAGCGGGCCGGGGCGGTCCGCGTCTGGGACGTGGCCGGCGGCCGGCAGGTGCGCGAGCTGAGCGGGCACGGCAGCGCGATCCAGACGATCGGGACCGCGACCGTGCGCGGGCGTCCCCACGCGCTGGCCATCGGCACCCATCGCTCGGTCCGGATGTGGGATCTGACGACCGGGCGGCGGACGCCGTCGCTGCGGGGCCACGAGAGCGCGGTGGTCGCGCTGGCCGTGACGGAGCTGGACGGCCGGCCGCACGCCGTGACCGGCAGCCACGACCGCACGGTCCGGGTCTGGGACCTGACCACGGCGTCGGAGGTGGGCCGGATGACGGGCCACGGGGGCTCGGTCACCGCCCTCGCGGTGGCGCGGGTGGAGGGTGTCCCGTGCGTCGTCACGGGGACGAGCCAGGGTGCTCTGCGGGTCTGGGACCTGACGACCGGTGAGCGGACACGGTCGCTGGTCGGCGGCCACAGCGCGGTGATCGCGATCGTGGCCGGCGAGGTGGACGGCCGCCCGCACGCGCTCACCAGCCATCGTGCGGGGCGGGTCCACCTCTGGGACCTCACGACCGGCCGGCAGACCGGGACGCTGATCGACGGGGACCTGACCGTCCACGCGGTGGCGATGTGCACGGTCGACGGCCGCCCCTGCGCCGTGACGGCCGGACTCGACCGGACGGTGCGGCTGTGGGACCTGGGAACGCGGACGTGCGTCTCCGCGTTCCACCTTCCGGACGAGGCGCGGGCCGCGACCGTGGGCTCCGACTCGACCGTGCTCCTCGGCGTCGGCCACGAGGTCGTCGTCCTCAGTCTCGAACCCCTCGCACGGAGGCTTCGTTGACCGGTTCCGCACCTCTTTCCGTCGTCGCCGTCCACGGGGTCGGCAACAGCTTCGGCGCCGACGTGGACGGCGAGCTGCTCGAAGACCTGCGGGGCCGGCGGGCCGCCGTATGGGCCAAGGAGATCGCCAAGGGCCTGGGCGTTGGCCCGGACCGGCTCGACCTGGACTTCGCGTACTACGCCGACCGGCTGGCGGCCGGCCGGCCCGTGGCGCAGGGCGACGACGACGAGCTGCTGGACGACCCGCTGGCGCGCCGGATGCTGGAGGAGTGGGCCCGGGAGCTGGGCGTCGCCGACGAGGTGTCCCAGGGGCACGCGGGGATCCCGGTGCGGGCGCTGTCGTCGTGGGTGGCGCGGAAGTTCGACCTGGCCGAGGGCCCGCTGCGGATCTTCATCCGGCTGTTGTTCCGCGAGGTGGCGACCTACCTGCGGGCCGACGACGCGCCGGAGCGGCTGGCGGCCCGTGAGGAGGTGGCCGCGCGGATCGCGGCGCACCGGCCGCGGGTGGTGATCGCCCACTCGCTGGGCTCGGTCGTCGCCTACGAGGCGCTGCACGCCCATCCGGAACTGCGGCCCGAGCTCCTCCTCACCCTGGGGTCGCCTCTCGCGCTGCCGCGGGCGGTCTTCGACCGGCTCGTCCCGCGCCCGGAGTACCGGGGCACCCGCCCGCCGGGCGTCACCCGCTGGGTCAACATCGCGGACCCGGGCGACCCGGTGGCCGTGCCGCCGGGTCTGAGCGGGTACTTCGAGGGGATCGCCGTGGACCACACCTCGGTCGTCGGCTTCCACTTCGACCTGCACCACGCGGTCAACTACCTGCGGTCGGCGACGACGGCGGCGACCCTGGCGCCGTACCTGGGCGTGTAGGCACGGGCGGGGCCTTCCGGGGCCGCCCCCGGTCCGGCCGGCCCGGCACGGGCTCCGGGCCGGGCCGGGTCAGCCGGGGCCGGGTCCGGGTCCGTTCGGCCGGGCCCGTCCTGGCCGGGCCGGGTCCGTTCGGCCGGGCCGGCCGCCCGGAGCGGTGAAGACGGGGATCGTGGTGTCCTCCCGGACGTGGAAGGCCACCTCCAGGTCCATGCCGATCCGCAGGGCGGTCTCCGCCACCCCGACGACCTCGGTCATCATCCGGGGGCCCTCGGCGAGGTCGACCACCGCGGCGACGTAGGGCACCCGTTCGCCGAAGGGCGGGAGGTCGTTGCGGTGGACGACGGACCAGGTGTAGAGCGTGGCCCGGCCGCCGGCCGGCTCCCAGGTGACGTCCTCGCTCCAGCAGTGCGGGCAGAACTCGCGCGGGTAGTGGTGGGCGCGTCCGCACCCGGCGCAGCGCCGCAGGAGCAGCCGGCCCCCGGCCGCCGCGTCCCAGTAGGGCCGGGTGAAGGCGTCGACGTCGGGAAGGTCGAAGCGGGGGCTCATCCGAAGAGTCCGATCGCGTGGTCGAGGGACCAGGTCTGCCAGGACAGCGCGAAGAGGGCGACCAGCGAGATGAGCGCCATCATCGCGTTCTGACCCTGCTCGGCCCAGTCGTGGATCATCAGGACGAGATAGAGGAGATTGAGCAGCAGGCCGCCGACGAGGGCGACCGGGGTGAGGAAGCCGGTCACCAGGCCGAGTCCGAGGGCGAGTTCGGCGTACACGACGACGTACGCCATGAGCCGGGGCCGGGGGGCGACGACCTTCTCGAAGCCGGTCCGCACCGCGCCCCAGCGGTGCTCGGCCGCCACGCCGGCGGCCCAGGCGATGCCGGTGCCGCGCTCGAACCAGCCCTTCCTGTCCTTGTGGCGCCAGCTCTCCAGCCACCACAGGCCGAGGCCGATGCGGAGGACGGCGAGCCATTCGGCGCCGGTGAGCCAGACGGTCTGCATCTGTCGGTACCTGCCCCTCCCGAACGAATCTGACGATACGTCAGTTCAGCGGATGGCGCCCCGATCCCGCAAGAGGTCGGCAGGCGTGACCGATTCGCAACCAATTCCCCTCTTGACCGAGACCCAACAAGTGAGCATGTCATTACGCTCAGCATTCATGGCCCATACCCCCCAAGACCGCCCCGACCATCCCGTTTACGTCATCGGCGGCGGACCCGGCGGACTCGCCGTCGCCGCCGCCCTGCGCGAGCAGGGCGTCCGGGCGGTCGTCCTGGAGAAGTCCGACGCCGTCGGCGCCTCGTGGCGCGCGCACTACGACCGGCTGCGCCTACACACCACCCGCCGGCTCTCCGGACTGCCCGGACTGCCGATGCCCCGCTCCTTCGGGCGCTGGGTCGCCCGCGCGGACGTGGTGCGCTACCTGGAGAAGTACGCCGAGGTCCACGAACTGGAGATCGTGACCGGCGTCGAGGTCTCCCGGGTCGAGCGCGCCGGGGACGACTGGACACTGCACGCGACCGGCGGACGCCGGCTGACCGGGCGGGCGGTGGTCGTGGCCACCGGCCACAACCACACCCCGCGGCTGCCCGAGTGGCCGGGACTCGACACGTACGACCGCGAACTGGTGCACGCGAGCGCCTACCGCAACCCCGCCCCGTACGCCGGCCGCGACGTGCTCGTCGTCGGCGCCGGCAACACCGGGGCCGAGATCGCCGCCGACCTCGCCGAGGGCGGGGCCGCCCGCGTGCGGCTCGCGGTGCGCACGGTCCCGCACATCGTGCGGCGGTCCACGGCCGGCTGGCCCGCCCAGCGCACGGGCATCCTGGTCCGCAGACTGCCGGTGCGCCTGGTGGACCGGATGGGCGCGCTGATGGCCAGGGTCGCCGTGCCTGACCTGTCCGAGCACGGGCTCCCGCGGCCGGACACCGGGCTGTACTCGCGCGTGCGCGAGGGGGCGGTCCCGGTGCAGGACGTGGGCCTGATCGACGCGGTGCGGGCCGGCACGGTGGAGGTGGTCGGCGCGGTCGAGTCCTTCGACGGCGACAAGGTCGTCCTCGCCGACGGAACGCGGATCACGCCCGACGCGGTGATCGCCGCGACCGGCTACCGGCGGGCGCTGGAACCGCTCGTGGGCCACCTCGGCGTGCTCGACGAGCGCGGCCGGCCGGCGACCCGGGGAGCGCGGACGCCGGAGGGGGCGCCCGGGCTCTACTTCACCGGATTCACCAACCCGATCAGCGGGATGTTCCGCGAGCTCGCGCTCGACGCGGAGAGGATCGCGCGCCGGATCGCGAAGGCGACCCGCTAGGGAACGTCCGTCCGGGGCCAACGGACCGAGGGCGAGGGGCCGGGGGCGGGGGGGCCGGGGGCGAGGGAAGACGGGGCGGGGTTTCGGGGGCGCGGGGCGAGCGGCCGGGGGTCGCGGCGCGCCCGGCACGGCGGGCCCGACCGGGCCCCGGGAACCCGGGGAGGGTACCCGAAGGGACCGTTCCTGCACGGGTGTTCCTGACTGAGCGTCAGTTCTGTAATCTGACTACACGTCAGTTATGGACGAGGGACTCGGGACTGGGACGGGCGGACCGATGCTTGGATCGACTCACGGCACCTTCACCACCGATCTCCGCGCCCGCGTGGTGGCCTGCGGAGAGCACCCCGGACAGGCCGGGACCACCGTCCACGGGAGAACCGCCGCCGAGGGCGATCACGACGTCAGCGGCCGGCCGCTGCACGCCCCCGTCCCCGACCTCGACCGCTTCTTCCGGCCGCGTTCGGTCGCCGTCGTCGGCGCCTCCGACGGCGAGGGGCGGCCCAACACCGGCATCACCCGGCAGCTCGTAGCCTGGGCCGAGCGCGTCGGCGCGGAACTGGTGCCCGTCCACCCGACCCGTACGGAGGTCTTCGGGATCCCCTGCGTGCCGTCCGTCGGAGCGCTGTCCGCGGTCCGCGCCGAGCCCGTCGACCTCGCCGTGCTGCTCGTCGCCGACCCGCTGCCGGTGGTCGAGGAACTCGCCGACGCCAAGGTGCGGTTCGCGGTCGCCTTCGCCTCCGGCTTCGCCGAGACCGGCCGGGAGGGCGCCGCCGCACAGGAGCGCCTCGCCGACGCCGTCCGGCGCTCCGGCATCCGGCTCCTGGGGCCCAACACGAACCTCAACGCCTTCGAGCGCTTCCGGGACGACCTGGACGGCCCCGCGATCGCGCTCATCACGCAGTCGGGCCACCAGGGCCGCCCCGTCCACACCCTGCAGGAGCTGGGCGTACGGCTCTCCCACTGGGCCCCGACCGGCAACGAGGCCGACCTGGAGACCGCCGACTTCATCTCGTACTTCGCCGGGCGGCCGGAGGTCGGCGCCATCGCCTGCTACGTGGAGGGCCTCAAGGACGGCCGCTCCTTCCTGCTGGCCGCGGACCGCGCCGCCCGCGAGGGGGTGCCGGTCGTCACGGTGAAGGTCGGACGCACCGAGACCGGGGCGCGGATGGCCGCCTCCCACACCGGCAAGCTGACCGGCGCGGACCAGGTCGTCGACGCCGCCATGCGCCAGTTCGGCGTGATCCGGGTCGACGGGCTCGACGAACTCCAGGACACCGCGGCGCTGCTGGCACGCGCCCGCAAGCCGGTGGCCGAAGGCGTCGTCGTCTACTCGATCTCCGGCGGCACGGGCGCCCACTTCTCCGACCTGGCGACCGCCGCGGGCCTGACCCTGCCGACGCTCTCCGAGGCCAAGCAGGCCGAGCTGCACACGTGGATCCCGTCCTACCTCGGCGTGGCGAACCCGGTGGACAACGGCGGGCACCCGGTCGGCGACTGGCGCGGACGGAAGATCATCGACGCGATCCTCGCCGACCCCTCCGTCGGGGTCCTCATCTGTCCCATCACCGGCCCCTTCCCGCCGATGAGCGACCGGCTGGCGCAGGACCTGGTGGACGCGGCCGAGGCCACCGACAAGCTGGTGTGCGTCGTGTGGGGGTCGCCGGTGGGGACCGAGGCCGCCTACCGCGAGACCCTCCTCGGCTCCTCGCGGGTCGCGACCTTCCGGACCTTCTCCAACTGCATCGGGGCCGTGAAGTCCTACCTCGACCACCACCGCTTCTCCGCCGGCTACCGCTCGCCGTTCGACGAGGCGCCGCGCACCCCCTCGCCGTCCTTCCGCAAGGCCCGGGCCCTGATGCTGCCCGGCCGGCAGCTCAGCGAGCACTCCGCGAAGCAGCTCCTGCGGGCGTACGGGATCAGGGTGCCGCGCGAGCAGCTGGTGACCAGCGCCGCCGCGGCCGTGCGGGCGGCCGGCCTGGTCGGCTATCCGGTGGTGATGAAGGCGTCGGGCACCCAGCTCGCCCACAAGACCGAACTGGGCCTGGTCAAGGTGGGGCTGACCTCGGCGAGCCAGGTGCGCGACGCCTACCGGGAGCTCACCGACATCGCCCGCTACGAAGGCGTCGAGCTCGACGGGGTCCTGGTCTGCCAGATGGTCGGCCGCGGCGTCGAGATGGTGGTCGGCGTGACCCGCGACCCGCTCTTCGGGCCGACGGTCACCGTGGGCCTGGGCGGCGTCCTGGTCGAGGTGCTGAACGACGCGGCCGTGCGCGTGCCGCCGTTCGGCGAGCACGAGGCGCGGGCCATGCTCGGGGAACTGCGCGGCCGGGCCCTGCTGGAGGGCGTGCGCGGGGCGCCGCCGGCGGACGTCGACGCCCTGGTGGAGGTCGTGCTGCGGGTGCAGCGGATGGCCCTCGAACTCGACGGCGACCTGGCCGAACTGGACATCAACCCGTTGATGGTGCTGCCGCGCGGACAGGGCGCGGTCGCCCTGGACGCGCTCGCGGTCTGCCGATAGGAGCCCCGTGGACGACGTACTGCACGCCGTCGGGAACGGCGTCGCGTGGATCACCCTGAACCGTCCCGAGGCCATGAACGCCGTCACCTGGGACCAGCGCGAGCGGATCATCGGGCTGCTCGCCGACGCCTCCGCCGACCCGGACGTGCGGGCGGTGGTGCTGACCGCGACCGGCCGGGGCTTCTGCGCGGGCGCGGACCTGCGCGGGTCTCCCCCGGCGGGCGGCGCGGGGGCGTCCGGGGGACGCGTCCCCGGCGACGTGGCACGGACCATCCGGCGTGGGGCGCAGCGCTTCATCGGAGCCGTACTGGACTGCGAGAAGCCGGTCGTCGCGGCCGTGAACGGCACGGCGGCGGGGATCGGGGCGCATCTGGCCTTCGCCTGCGACCTGGTGCTCGCGGCCGAGTCGGCGCGCTTCATCGAGGTGTTCGTCCGGCGCGGCCTGGTGCCGGACGGGGGCGGGGCGTACCTGCTCCCACGGCTGATCGGCCCGCAGCGCGCCAAGGAGCTGATGTTCTTCGGCGACGCGCTGGACGCGGCCGACGCGCGGACCATGGGCCTGGTGAACCGGGTCGTCCCCGACGGCGAGCTGGAGAAGACCGCCCGCGCCTGGGCCGAACGCCTGGCGCAGGGCCCGACCCGGGCGATCGCCCTGACCAAGCAGCTGGTGAACGGCTCGCTGGAGGCCGACCGCGCGAGCGCGTTCGCGGCGGAGGCGGCGGCGCAGGAGATCAACATGACGACCCGGGACGCGAACGAGGGCGTCGCGAGCTTCGTCGAGCGGCGCACCCCGCGCTACGAGGGCCGCTGAGGGCACGGCACGGCGGAGGAACCGGCGCACGAGGGTTCCTATCTGACGATTCGTCAGTTTCAATGGACGGTGTGATGGGACACGCTGGGATGGCGGCCACCGCCGTCCGATACCTCAGGTCCGCCGGGGCGCCCACGGCCGCGGAGGCCCGCTCCGGCAGCCGCCCCCGGCCGCTGCTGCGGGCGGTACGGGACGACGAGCGGCTGCCCGTCGACCCGGCCGAGTTCCGCCGCGTGCTGGGCCACTTCGCGAGCGGCGTCACCGTGGTGACCGCGCGGGACGACGAAGGACCGGCCGGCTTCGCCTGCCAGTCCTTCGCCTCGCTGTCCCTCGACCCGCCGCTGATCGCCTTCATGGTCGCCCGCACCTCGACCACCTGGCCCCGCATCGCCCGGGTCGGCGCCTTCTGCGTCAACGTCCTGGGCGCGGACCAGGGTCCGTTGTGCCTGGGCTTCGCCAGGAGCGGCGCGGACAAGTTCGCGGGGGTGACCCACACCCCGGCCCCGGTGACCGGCTCGCCCCGCCTGGCCGGTGCCCCGGCCTGGATCGACTGCACGATCGCCACGGTCCACACCGGTGGCGACCACCTGATCGTGGTGGGCCGGGTCGAGGCCCTCGACGGCGCCGCCGAGGGCGACCCCCTCGTCTTCCACCGCGGCCGCTTCGGCCGCCTCGCGACCTGAGCCCCGCCCGGGGCACTACACCCGGACCGCCGGCACCGTCACCGGCTGCGGCCGGCGGCGGATCACCAGGGCCATCAGGGCGGCGGCCGCGCACAGGGCGCCCGAGGCGTACCAGACGACGTCGTACGAGCCGAAGACGTCCCGGGCCACGCCGCCCGCGAAGGCGACCACCGCCGCGCCCACCTGGTGGGAGGCGAGCACCCAGCCGAAGACGATCGCGCTGTCGTCGCCGTAGTGCTCGCGGCACAGGGCGATCGTCGGCGGGACCGTGGCCACCCAGTCCAGACCGTAGAAGACGATGAAGAAGATCATCGGCGGGTGGATCGAGGGGGCCAGCAGCATCGGCAGGAAGAGCAGGGACACGCCCCGCAGCGCGTAGTAGACCGCGAGCAGCCGCCGCGCCTCGAAGCGGTCCGTGAACCAGCCCGAGGCGATCGTGCCCACCACGTCGAAGACACCGATCACGGCGAGGAGCGAGGCCGCCGCGGTGATGGGCATGCCGTGGTCGTGGGCGGCGGGCACGAAGTGGGTCTGGACGAGGCCGTTGGTCGAGGCGCCGCAGATCGCGAAGGTGCCGGCGAGCAGCCAGAACGGGCCGGTGCGGGCCGCCTTGACGAGGACGGTGACGGCCCGGCGCGCCGCCCCCGTCACCGGCGCGGGCTTCTCGGCGTACACCCCGCCGTAGGGGGCCTGGCCCACGTCCGCGGGGTGGTCGCGCAGCAGGAGCCAGACGAAGGGGACGACCGCGAGGGCGGCGAGCGAGACGGTCACGGAGGCCGGACGCCAGCCGTGTTCCTCGACCAGCCAGGAGAGCAGCGGCAGGAAGATCAGCTGGCCCGAGGCGCTGGCGGCCGTGAGGATGCCGGTGACCAGGCCCCGGCGCTCGGTGAACCAGCGGTTGGTGACCGTCGCCGCGAACGCCAGCGCCATCGAGCCGCTGCCGAGGCCGACGAGCAGCCCCCAGTACAGGATGAGCTGCCAGCTCGACGTCATGAAGACGGTGAGTCCCGAACCGGCGGCGATGACCGTGAGGGCCGTCGCGACGACCTTGCGGATGCCGAAGCGGTCCATCAGGGCCGCGGCGAAGGGCGCCGTCAGCCCGTACAGCGCGAGGTTGACCGAGACCGCGAGACCGATCGTGCCCCGGGACCAGCCGAACTCGCCGTTGAGCGGGTCGATGAGCAGGCCCGGGAGGGAGCGGAACGCGGCCGCGCCGATGATCGTGACGAAGGCGACGGCCGCGACGAACCAGGCGCGGTGGATGCGGGGCCCGGGGGGCGAGGAGGGCGCGGGAGCCTCGGCGGAAGTCTCGGTTGTCTGGGTCACGTCACACAGCATCGTGGGGCCCCGACACCCGGGCCACTGGCCCGACCGACAGCTTTAGCAAGAATCGGGCCACTCCCCTCGGGCCTCGCTCCCGGCCCCCGCCCGGCCCCCGCCCGGCCCCGCCCCTCCGGCCCCCGCGGGCGGCGCCTCACTGCACCCGCGGCAGGGTCCTGATCGGCCGCACCACCAGCAGCGCCACCACCACCAGCACCGCGATCCCCGCCCCGGTCAGCAACACCGTCTCGGTGCCCACCGCCTCCGCCACCGGGCCGGCGAGCGTCCGGCCCGCCGCCATCATCAGCAGGGATCCGGCCACGTCGTAGGCGTGCATCCGGTTCAGCGCGTCCTGCGGCACGTGCGTCTGGACCGAGGTCGACCACATCACCAGCCAGAAGGCGAAGGCCGCGCCGCCGACGAACTGGCCGGCGCCGAGCAGCACCACGGACGCCCCGGAGCCGAGCAGGACGAGGTTGACCGGCAGGCCGAGCAGCGCCACGGCGCCCGACGCCAGCGGCCGGCGCGGGCGCAGCCGCAGGGCGAGCAGACCGCCGGCCGCGCTGCCCGCGCCGTTGACCGCCATCAGGACGCCGTACGCGGCCGAACCGTGGTCGCCGGTGACCAGGGTCGCGGTCAGCGGGACCAACGGGCCGGCGACCGTCAGGCCGTACACCGTCCAGATCGCGATGACTCCCCACAGCCAGCTCCGCGCCCGGAACTCCCGCCAGCCGACCGCCAGCTCGGCCCGCAGCGAGCCGCGAGCGGCCGTGTCGCCGGGGGCGGCGGGGAGACGCATGAGGGTGAGGCAGAGCGCGCTGACCGCGAAGGTCGCGCCGTTGGCGCCGAAGGCGGCCCCGGCGCCCAGGAGCGCGACGAGCAGACCGGCGACGGCCGGCCCCGCCATCGTCATCAGGGACTCGACGACCCGCAGGACGGCGTTGGCGCGCTGCACGTCCGGGGCGATGCGCGGGATCGTGGACGCGACCCCGGGCTGGAAGAGGGCGGCGCCCACCCCGCTGACGGCGCTGAGCGCGTACACGGACCACAGCGGCGGGCCGCCCAGTGCGAAGGAGACCGCGAGGACGGAGGCTCCGGGCAGTCGCAGCACGTCCGCCGTGATCATCATGCGGCGGGCGGTGAAGCGGTCGGCGAGGACGCCCCCGAAGACCACGAAGAGCGCGAAGGGGCCGATCCAGGCACCCAGCGCGTAGCCGACGGAGGAGCCGGAGTGACCGGCGCCGAGCAGACCGGCGGCGAGGGCGACCGGGACCATGCCCTCACCGAAGACGGCGGCGGACCGGGCGACGAAGAACAGCCGGAAGTTGCGGCTCCAGAGCGTCGGGGCCGCGGCGGGGACGACGTCCGGGCCGGGGAGCACCTCGGCGGGCACCGCGTCGGGAATGACCGCGTCGGCCTCAGACTTGTACGTGTACTTGTCCGTCACGGACCCGAGATGTATCAACAAATGGTCTGGACCACCAAGGGGTTTTCGGAGGAACCACCGTGCCGCACCGCATCGCCGTCCTGGCCCTGCCCGGCCTGCTCCCCTTCGAACTGGGCATTCCGCACCGGATCTTCGGACGGGCGAAGGACTCCGGGGGCCGCCCGCTGTACGAGATCGTCACCTGCGCGCCGGCCGCCGGACCGGTCCGGACGGACGCGGACTTCGCCGTGCACGTCGAGCACGGGCCGGAGGCGCTGGCGACGGCGGACACGGTCGTCGTCCCGGCCTCGTACGAACTCGGCCCGGTCTACGAGGAGGGCCGCCTGACGCCGGAGCTCGCGGCCGCCCTCGCGCACATCAGGCCCGGGACGCGGCTCGTGTCCATCTGCACCGGCGGCTACGTGCTGGCCGCCGCCGGCTGGCTCGACGGGCGTCCGGCCACCACCCACTGGTCCTCGGCCGAGCACTTCCAGCGGCTCTTCCCGAGCGTCCGGGTGGACGCGGACGTGCTCTTCGTCGACGACGGGGACGTGCTCACCTCCGCCGGCGTGGCGGCCGGCATCGACCTCTGCCTGCACATCGTGCGGCGGGACCACGGCACGGCCGTCGCCAACGAGGTGGCGCGCCGGACGGTCGTGCCGCCGCACCGGGACGGCGGCCAGGCCCAGTACATCGAGCGCCCGCTCCCGGACCCGGGCACGGCGACCACGACGGCCGCCCGCGCCTGGGCGCTGGCCCATCTGCACGAGCCGCTGCAGCTGCGCGACCTCGCCGTGCGGGAGTCGATGAGCGTACGGACGTTCACCCGCCGCTTCCGCGAGGAGGTCGGGGTCAGCCCGGGCCAGTGGCTGACCCGGCAGCGGATCGAACGCGCCCGCCACCTCCTGGAGTCGACGGACCTCCCGGTCGACAGGATCGCCCGCGACGCCGGCTTCGGCACGCCCCAGTCCCTGCGGACGCACCTGCAGACGGCGATCGGCGTGACACCGACGGCCTACCGCCGCACCTTCCGCGCGGGCGCCACGGGCTGAGCCGCGGGCGCGGCCTCCGCCAACCGCCGCTCCCCCACGGCCCCGACCGCGGTCAGCAGCAGGGTCAGGCCGACACCCCACAGGATCGCGGTCGAGGGTGCCACCACCTGCAGCAGGCCGCCCGCCAGGGAGCCGCTCGCCGCGTAGCCGGCTCCCACGGCGGCGTACATGACCGAGTAGCCGGCCGCGAGGACGCTCGGGGGGAGGATCCGGCGCAGGGCCAGGTTCCGGGTCAGCATGGCCGGTGCCTGCAGCAGACCGGCCAGGACCAGGGCGACGGCGATGGCGGCCGTCCAGGGCAGCAGGGCCACCAGGACGACACCTCCCGAGACGCCGAGGATGAGGACGAGGCTCTGCGCCGTGAGCCGGCCGGGCCAGTCGCCGCGGAGCCCGTAGAGGAACGCCCCCAGCGCCGAGCCGGCCGCGAAGCCGGCGAGCAGCGGCCCGGCCCAGCCGATGCCGATCCCGCGCTGCTCCAGCAGGGCGGGCAGGACGAGTTCGGCCAGGGCCAGCAGCGTCAGGCTCGCCGCGCCGGTCACGTACACGGGCCAGGCGCGCGCCAGGAGCCGCCGCACCGGCTCTCCGCCGGCGCCGGGGCCGCCCTCGGCCTTCCAGCCGCCGGGCAGCAGCCGGAGCCCGGTCACCGCGACCGCCATCAGACCGCCCTGGAGCAGCAGCGGCACGGCCGGGTCGACACCCAGCGCGAAGCCCGTCGTGAGGGCGGGCGCACCGGCCCAGATCCCGAAGGTGAGCACCGACTCCATGCTCATCGCCTGGGTGACGGCGTGCTCGGGGACCAGCGAGGTGAGCAGCGCGCGCAGCCCGCCCGGCACGGCCGCCGGTCCGGCGCCCGCGGCGAACGCGAGCCCGCAGAGGACCGCGGGGTGCGCGCCGTCGAGAAGTCCGAGCCCCGCGAAGCCGAGCGCGCCGACCGCGAGTCCGGACGCCAGCTGCGGCCGGGCCCGTTCGGCGTTCATCCGGATGCCGAGGACGGGCGCGGCGAGGATCTCGCCGAGGACGTACACGGCGGCGAGGACGGCGCCGAGTGTGTACCCGCCGGGCCGCTCGCGGACCAGGAGGACCAGCGCGAGCGGCGCCATCGCCACCGGCATCCGTCCGGCCACGGTGACGGCGGACCAGGCGAGGACGGGCCGGGTGGCGAGCGCTCGGTAGGACATGGCACCGAACGTAGCGACCCGCCGCCCGCCGCCGTCGGGATTTTCCCCGCCGAGGGCGGTCGCTCAGAAGGTGAGCACCCCGCGGGCCACCTTCCCCCGCGCCGCGTCCTCGGCCGCTCTCTCGAAGTCCTCCACGGGATAGGTCTCGGTGACGAGCTCGTCGAGGAGGAGGCTGCCCCGGCGGTAGAGCTCGGCGTAGAGCGCGAGGTCCTTCTGCGGGCGGGAGGAGCCGTAGCGGCAGCCGAGGATCGACTTGTCCAGGAACATCGCGGCGGGCAGGAAGCTCGCCTCGGCGGTCGGGGCCGTCATCCCGAGGAGCACCGCCTGGCCGTGCCGGTCGAGCAGGTCGACCGCGGCGCGCACCAGTCCGACGTGGCCCACGCACTCGAAGACGTGGTCGGCGCCGGTGGGCAGGACCTCCCGCACGCCGTCCGCCGAGCCCAGGAAGTGCGTGGCGCCGAACCGGCGGGCGGTCTCCTCCTTCGCCGGGTTGGTGTCGACGGCGACGATCGGGTGGGCGCCGGAGATCCGGGCGCCCTGGAGCACGTTGAGGCCGATGCCGCCGGTGCCGATGACGACCACGCTCTCGCCCCGTGCCACGCGGGCGCGGTTGAGCACCGCCCCCACGCCGGTGAGGACGCCGCAGCCCATGAGGGCGGCGGAGGTGAGGGGGATGTCGGAGGGGATCCGCACGGCCTGGACGGCCTTGACGACGGTCCGCTCGGCGAAGGAGGAGTTCGAGGCGAACTGGAAGAGCGGCTGCCCGCCGCGGGAGAAGGGCTGCCCGGGCCTGCCGATGGCCTTCCGGCACATCGTGGGTCGGCCCCGGTCGCAGTCGGCGCAGGTGCCGCAGTTGGCGAGCGTGGACAGGGCCACGTGGTCACCGGGCCCGATATGGGTGACGCCCGGCCCGACGGCCTCGACGACACCGGCGCCCTCGTGTCCGAGGACGACGGGCGCGGGGAACGGGATCGTCCCGTCCACGACCGACAGGTCGCTGTGGCACAGCCCGGCGGCGGCGACCGCGACGAGGACCTCCCCGGGTCCCGGGTCCCGCACCTCCAGGTCGTCGACGACCTGGACCTGCTTCCCGTCGAAGACGACGCCTCTCATGACCGCTCCTCGTCCGCGACGTTGGGGCGGGAGCCGGCCGCCGCGGCGCGGGCCATCTCCTCCAGCCGGGTCAGCAGCGGCATCGGGTCGGTGCCGACCGTGCCGGGCAGGAAGTCCGCGATCCGCTCCGGCGTCCACGCGCCGCCCTCGGCGTACCCGGCCCGCAGCTCGCGGGGCTGCGCCCAGACCGCGATCTTGGGTCCGGCGATCGTGTAGACCTGGCCGGTGATCCCCTCCGCCCGGGCCCGCTCGGACAGGAGGTAGACCACGAGCGCCGCCACGTCCTCCGGCTCGCCGATCTCCTTCAGCTCCATGGGCACGTTGGCCGACATCCGGGTGCGGGCCACGGGCGCGACCGCGTTCGCCGTCACCCCGTACTTGTGGAGCCCCAGCGCCGCGCTGCGCACCAGCGAGATGATCCCGCCCTTGGCGGCGGCGTAGTTGGCCTGCGCCACCGAGCCCTGGTGGTTGCCACTGGTGAAGCCGATCAGCGTCCCGCCGCCCTGCTTCCGCATCACCGCCGAGGCGGCCCGGAAGACGGTGAAGGTGCCCTTCAGATGGGTCGCGACGACCGGATCCCACTCCTCCTCGGACATGTTGAACAGCATCCGCTCGCGCAGGATGCCGGCCACGCACACCACTCCGTCCACACGCCCGTACTCCGCGAGCGCCACGTCCACGATCCGCGCGCCGCCCTCCATCGTCGAGATGTCGTCGGCGACCGCGACCGCGGATCCGCCCGCCGCCTCGATCTCCTTCACGACGGCGAGTGCGACCTCGGAGGTCGGCTCCCCGCCCTCGACGGAGACGCCGTAGTCGTTGACCACGACTTTCGCGCCCTCCGCCGCGCACGCCAGGGCGACCGCACGGCCGATCCCCCTCCCCGCGCCCGTCACGGCGATGACCTTGCCAGCCAAGAAGTTCCCCACGCCCGGCCCCTTCCCGCGGTTTCTGACGGTCCGTTAGATTCGTCAACAGGATTCTACGACCCGTCAGATACCGGAGAACAAGCCCCCTGGAGGCCCCGATGTCAGCTCCCCCGGCTCTCCCAGCCGCGTTCCACGACATCGCCAAGCGCGTCAACAACTGGGGCCGTTGGGGCCGGGACGACGAGATCGGGACGCTGAACCTGATCACCGACGAGGTGGTGCGCGAGGCGGTCGCGACCGTCCGCTCGGGACAGCGCGTCCCCCTCGCCCTCGACCTCAAGCAGGACGGCGTACAGACCGGCATGATCCCCGGCCGGGTCAACCCGCTGCACGTCATGGTCCAGGTCAACCAGGAGCTCTTCGGCCCGGGAACGGTCGCCACCAGCGACGACGCCGTGACCTTCGGCCTCCAGGCGGCGACGCACTGGGACGCGCTCACGCACGTCTCGCACTCGGGAAAGATCTACAACGGGCGGCCCGCCGCCTCCATCACGCCGCACGGGCGCTCCGAGTTCAGCGGCATCCACACCGCGCGCCACCTCGTCGGTCGCGGTGTCCTGCTGGACGTGGCCGCGGCCAAGGGACTCGACCGGCTGCCGGGCGACCACGCCGTGACCCCCGAGGACCTGGACGAGGCGGCGGAGTTCGGCCGGGTGACGGTCAAGGCCGGCGACATCGTGCTCGTACGGACCGGGCAGGTGCGGCAGTACCTGGCCGGGGACAAGCACGGGTACGCCTTCCCGTCCCCCGGGCTCTCCGTGCGGACGCCCGAGTGGTTCCACGCGCGGGACGTCGCCGCCGTCGCGAACGACACGCTCACCTTCGAGATCTTCCCGCCCGAGATCGAGGACCTGTGGCTGCCCGTGCACGCGCTCGACCTCGTCGAGATGGGCATGCTCCAGGGTCAGAACTGGAATCTGGAAAGTTTGTCCACAGCCTGTGCACAGAGCGGGCGGTACGCCTTCCTGCTCTCGGCGATGCCCGAACCCTTCGTCGGCGGCACGGGCACACCGGTGGCACCGGTCGCGATCCTGTAGGGCCGGCCGGCGCGCGGGGCCACGGCCGGGGAGGAAGAGGGACTCACGGGTGGCGGCGAGCATCGCGCCCGCCCCGAGCACGGCACGGCGGGCCGCCACCCCGGTCGCGACCCGCACTCGCCGAGGGTGCGGCACCCTCGGCGTCCCCTCGCGACGCATCGCTCACCCCAGGGTGAACAAAACGGCACGAACCGTCAACAGTGCCTCCGGCGGAGCGTCAGCAGGAGGCCCGGTCGAAGGCGATCGGCTCCCGTACCACCGGCGCCGGGGCCGGAACGCTCCGGTCCACCTCGCACCAGATGCTCTTGCCGGCACCTTCGCGCTGCCAGCCCCAGCGGTCGGCCAGTCCGTCCACCAGCTCCAGGCCGCGGCCGTTGGTGTCCTCGCCCTGGGCGTGCCGCTGGAGCGGGGGCCGGTCGCTCCGGTCGGCCACCTCGACCCGGACCGTCCCGGCGTCCGGACAGCCGGCGCCGAACAGCATCCTCAGGACGGCCGGACAGCCCGTGTGCACCACGGCGTTGGTCACCAGCTCGGAGATGAGCAGCACCAGCGTCTCGGCCAGCGGCTCGTCCACCCCTATGCCCGATCCGGCGAGCCTCGAACGGGCCCATCGCCGGGCTCGTCCCACCTCTGCCGGGTCGGCCCCGACCTCCAACTGAACCTGAAGCACCTGCACCGTTCACACCATCCGAACCGGCGGACACATCGCCTCGCGCCTCACAGCCATCGACGCCCTCACGGAACGTGATTTCCTTGCGAGACAGCATGGTTGACGTACAGTCACCGCAACAAGCGCTTCAGGCATATTCCAGCGCGAAGGAGTACGCATGGTCCATACTGTGCGACGCACGCTGCGGGGAGTCGAACAGGGGCGCGCGAGGCGCCTCCAGGGGGCGCGAACGGCGGGCATTCCGGGGCCCGGAGCCGCCGCACCGGCGGCACCGGTACGGACCGGACCCACAACCACTCGCATCCCACGGAGCGTACCGGAGCGGGGCCCCGACTCCGGGCCGTGACGGCCCGGCCGAGGGACACAACCCGATATCGACGCTCCGTGAGCGTCGCCGGCCACGCCGGCTACAGCCGTGCCGCCTCCACCTCCTCCGCGAGGGCCTTCGGGATCCACCGTTCGGCCCGGACCCAGGCCCGTTTCAGATGCAGATGGACCTCCGCCTCCCAGGTGAAGCCCATGCCGCCGTGGATCTGGAGGCAGTCGCGGGCGCAGCGGGTCGCGGCCTCGTCGGCGAGCAGTTTGGCCCCCGCGATCTCGACCGGGTCACCGGTCACGGCCGCCGCGTAGACGGCGGCGCGGGCTACTTCCGTTCGTACGAGCATCTGCGCGCACAGATGCTTGACGGCCTGGAAGGCCCCGATCGGCCGGCCGAACTGCTCCCGCTCGCGGGCGTGGCGCACGGCCGCCTCGGTCGTGCGCCCGGCGCTGCCGAGCTGTTCGGCGGCGGTCAGCAGTGCGCCGGTCGCGACGAGCGCGTCCGGCACCGGGTCGGTGGCGTCCGGCCGTTCCCGGCGGGCGCCGCCGGCGGGGCCCGGCAGGCGGTGCAGGGGCGTCAGCGGGTCGACCGAGCGCACCGGGACGGCGCCGGAGACGTCCCCGCGGACGACGTCCGCCTCGTCCAGCCACTCCACGAGCCCTCCGTCGGGCCCGGTGACCACGGTCTTGCCCTCGGCCGCCCCGGGCACCTCCCCGGCCGCCAGGTGCGTCGCGATCAGCGGCCCGGGCAGCAGGGCCCGTCCCGCCTCCTCGAAGACGAGCACCGCCTCGGGGAGGCCGAGGCCCACACCGCCGGCCTCCTCGGGCAGCCGGAGCGCGAAGAGGCCCGCCTCGCCCAGTTCCCGCCACAGCGCCCGGTCGAGCGTCCCCGCGGCGACGGCCGCCCGGAGCTCCTGCGCGCCGAAGCGTCCGGCGAGCAGCTCCCGCACGCCCGCCCGCAGCGCCCTCTGGTCCTCGGTGAGCCGGAAGTCCACTCGGATCACCCTCCCTTCGGAAGGCCGAGGATCCGCTCGGCGACGATGTTCCGCTGGATCTGCGAGGTGCCCGCCGCGATCGTGTACGAGAGCGAGGACAGCCGGTCCTGGTTCCACTCCCGGCCGAGGTCGAGCGCGTCCGGGCCGAGGACGGCGGCGGCCGCGTCGTAGAGCTCCTGGCGGGCGTGGGAGTAGCGGAGCTTGAAGACGGAGCCGCCGGTGCCGGGAACGCCGCCGCTGGCCTGCGCCTCGCTGACGTTCCACTGGGTGAGGCGCCACAGGGCGCGGAACTCGGCGCTCAGCGCGCCCAGCCTGCGGCGCACCACGTCGTCGTCCCAGGTGCCGTTGCGTCGTGCCGCGGCGGCGAGTTCGCCGAGGGTGCGGCGGCAGGCGACGACCTCGCCGACGAAGGCCGTGCCGCGTTCGAAGGACAGCGTCACCATGGTCACCCGCCAGCCGTCGTTCTCCGCGCCGACCCGGTGGGCGGCCGGCACCCGGACCTCGTCGAGGAACATCTCGGCGAACTCGGCGGACCCGGCGAGCGTGCGCAGCGGCCGGACGGTGATCCCGGGGGCGTCCATCGGCATCGCGAGCCAGCTGATGCCGCGGTGCCGGGGGGCCTCCGGGTCGGTGCGGACGAGCAGTTCGCACCAGTCGGCGACCTCGGCGTGCGAGGTCCAGATCTTGGAGCCGGTGACCACGTAGTCGTCGCCGTCCCGGACCGCCCTGGTGCGCAGGGAGGCGAGGTCGGAGCCGGCGTCCGGCTCACTGAAGCCCTGGCACCAGACCTCGTCGCCGCGCAGGACGGGCGGCAGCCAGCGCTCCCGCTGCTCGGCGGTCCCCTCGGCCGCGATCGTCGGTCCCGCGTGCAGCAGTCCGACGAAGTTGGCGCCGACGTAGGGGGCGCCGGCCCGCTCGGTCTCCTCCAGGAAGATCAGCCGTTGGGTCGGGGAGGCGTCCCAGTGGACGTCCGCGTAACCCGCCTCGTACAGCCGGCGCTGCCAGCCGCAGTCGTAGGCGCGGCGGCCCGGCCAGTCCCGCGGGTCGGGCCGGGGCGGCAGGGTGGGCAGGACCGTCGCGAGCCAGGTGCGCAGCCGCGCCCGGAAGTCCTCCTCCTCGGCGGTGTACGCGAGGTCCATCAGACGATGTCCAGGCCGAGCATCCGGATGGCGTTGCCGCGCATCAGTTTGTAGACGGTCTCGTCGTCGAGGTCCTTGACGTGGTCGAGGGCGACCTCGCGGGTGTGCGGGAACGTCGAGTCGACGTGCGGGTAGTCCGTCTCGAAGGTGGCGTTGTCCCGCCCCACCACGTCGAGCGAGGCGATGCCGTGCTTGTCGCGGAAGAAGCAGCAGAAGATCTGCCGGTAGTAGTACGTGGAGGGCGGTTCGGGGATCAGGTCGCGGACGCCGCCCCAGGCGCGGTGCTCCTGCCACACGTCGTCGGCCCGTTCGAGGGCGTACGGGATCCAGCCCATCTGGCCCTCGCTGTAGGCCAGCTTGAGCGTCGGGAAGCGGACCAGGACCCCGCTGAAGAGGAAGTCCATCATCGAGGCCATGGCGTTGTTGAAGCTGAGCGACGCCTGCACGGCGGGCGGCGCGTCGGGGGACGCGGCGGGCATCTGGGAGGAGGAGCCGATGTGCATGTTGACGACGGTCCCCGTCTCCTGGCACACGGCGAAGAAGGGGTCCCAGTAGCCGGAGTGGATCGACGGCAGTCCCAGGTGGGTGGGGATCTCGGAGAACGTCACGGCGCGCACCCCGCGGGCGGCGTTGCGCCGGATCTCGGCGACGGCGAGGTCGATGTCCCAGAGGGGGATGATGCAGAGGGGGATCAGCCGCCCGCCGCTGCCGCCGCACCATTCCTCGACCATCCAGTCGTTGTAGGCGCGGACACAGGCGAGGGCGACCTCCTTGTCGTGGGCCTCGGCGAACGTCTGGCCGCAGAAGCGCGGGAAGGTGGGGAAGCACAGGGACGCCTCGACGTGGTTGAGGTCCATGTCCTTCAGCCGTTCGACGGGGTCCCAGCAGCCGCGGCGCATCTCCGCGCGGGTGATGCCCTCCAAGGTCATGTCGTCACGGTCGAAGCCGACGGCGGCGATGTTGCGCTTGTACGGGAACCTCAGGTCCTCGTAGATCCACCAGTCGGTGGGCGGGCCGTCGGGGTCCATGGTGATCCGGTACTTCCCGCCGACGTACTCCAGCTCCCCGATGCCCGCGGTCACGGGCCGCGGTCCGCGGTCGCGGTACCTCGCCGGCAGCCAGGTGTCGAAGAGGTGCGCGGGCTCGATCACATGGTCGTCGACGCTGATGATCCGAGGCAGTTCCTGGTCCATGGGCGCACTCCTCTTCTGACGGGTCGTCAGATAGCAGGCTAGCTCCGCACCCCTGGACCGACAAGGAGCATGGCTTTACGCTCTCCGCACGATCTGACAGTCCGTCAGTTCAATTGAGCCGCTCGGAGTCGAGAATGACCGACACCGCACACGCCCTGGGCGCCTCCCGCACGCTCTGGGAGCTCGTCGCCCGCCGCGCCGCCCTCACCCCCGACCACCCCGTCCTGCTCCAGGGCGACCGGACGCTGACCTTCGGCGAACTGCGCGACCGCGCCGAACGGTGCGCCGCCGGCCTCTGGGAGATGGGGGTGCGCCCGGGCACGGTCGTCGCCTGGCAGCTGCCGACCCGGATCGAGACGGCGGTCCTGTCCTTCGCGCTGACCCGCGTCGGAGCCGTCCAGTCCCCGGTCATCCCCTTCTACCGGGACCGCGAGGTCGGCTTCGCGCTGCGCGCGTCGCGGGCCGAGTTCTTCGCCGTACCCGGGGTGTGGCGCGGCTTCGACCACACGGAGCTGGCCCGCCGGCTCGGCGCCCGGGGCGTCTTCGAGGCCTACGACTCCCTTCCCGACGGCGACCCGGCGGTCCTGCCGCCCCCGCCGTCACCCGACTCCGGGCAGGACGTGCGCTGGATCTACTGGACCTCCGGCACCACCTCCGACCCCAAGGGCGTCCTGCACACCGACCGCTCGCTGATCGCGGGCGGCTCCTGCCTCGCCCACGCCCTGCACCTGACCTCGGACGACGTCGGCTCGATGGCGTTCCCGTACGCCCACATCGCCGGGCCCGACTACACGGTGATGCTGCTGCTCTACGGCTTCCCCGCGGTGATGTTCGAGCAGTTCGCGCTGCCCGGCGCCCTGGAGGAGTACCGCAAGCACGGGGTGACGGTGGCGGGGGGGTCCACCGCCTTCTACGCGATGTTCCTGGCCGAGCAGCGCAAGCTGCCGCCGGGCGAGAAGCTCATCCCGAGCCTGCGGCTGCTCGCCGGCGGCGGGGCGCCCAAGCCTCCGGAGGTCTACCACGCGGTGGTGCGCGAGATGGGATGCCAGCTCACCCACGGCTACGGCATGACCGAGGTCCCGATGATCACCATGGGGTCGCCGGACGACACCGCCGAGAACCTCGCCACCACGGAGGGCAGGCCGCCGGCCGGCATGGAGATACGCATCGCGCGGGACGCCTCCGGCAACGGCGAGGTGCGCCTGCGCGGCGAGGCGGTGTGCCGGGGCTACCTGGACCCCGCGCAGACGGCCACCGCCTTCGACGAGGACGGCTTCCTGATCACCGGCGACGTGGGACACCTCACCCCGTCCGGGCACCTGGTCCTCACCGGCCGAATCAAGGACATCATCATCCGCAAGGGGGAGAACATCTCGGCCAAGGAGATCGAGGACCTCCTCCACCGGCACCCGGCGGTCGGCGACGCGGCCGTCATCGGCCTGCCGGACCCGGAACGCGGCGAGCGGGTCTGCGCGGTGGTCGAACCCGCCGAACGGCCGCCGGGCGCGGCCCCCCTGACCCTGGCGGCGGTCACCGACTTCCTGCGCGGCGAGGGGCTCTCCGTCCACAAGCTGCCGGAGCAGCTGGAGGTGGTCGAGGAACTGCCGCGCAACGACACCCTGCGGAAGGTCCTCAAGTACAAACTGCGCGAACGGTTCACCGCGGTGGACCCGGCCTGAACACCGGGCGGCCCGTTCCGCAGTACGTCCCTTTTGAGTGAAACCTTCCCGGGCTTTCCGACGTCCTCCTCTCGGAAGCCGGTCACGGGCCAGCGGGGGAGTGGACGTTCATGGCACTGAGGAAGTACACCGCGCACATAGCCGTCGTCGCGTCGGCGGTCGCACTCACCGGAGCGGTGTGGGGCGCGTCGGTCCTGACCCGCTCGGAGGCGGCCGGCACGGCGCGCGGGCCGGCCGCGGAGGGCAAGGGCCCCGCGGCGCAGAACCCGGCGCGCCCGCCCGCCAGGGTCCCGGAGAGCATCGCGCACGCCTCCGAGTCGGGCGGACAGGCCGTCAACATCACCATCGACGACGGCCCCGACCCGCGGTGGACCCCCGACGTGCTGCGGATCCTGAAGAAGAACGACGTCAAGGCCGTCTTCTGCATGATCGGCCCGCAGGCCCGGCAGCACCCCGAACTGGTGAAGCAGGTCGTCGCGGACGGACACCGGCTCTGCGACCACACCACGGACCACGACACCACGATGGACCGGAAGTCGCCCGAGTACCAGAAGCAGCAGATCCTCGCGGCGAAGAAGATGATCGAGGACGCGGCGGGCGGTGCGAAGGTCGAGTACTACCGCGCCCCGGGCGGTGCCTTCACCCCCGACAGCCGGCGGATCGCCGCGGCGGCCGGCATGCGGCCGCTCGGCTGGAACGTCGACACGAAGGACTTCCACCGGCCCGGCACGCAGGCGATCGTCGACACCGTGCGCAACGAGCTGCCCAACGGGCCGACGATCCTCTTCCACGACGGCGGCGGCGACCGCAGTCAGACCGTGGCCGCGCTGGAGCAGGTCCTGCCCTGGCTCAAGGAGCAGGGCCACCCGACCGGCTTCCCCGTGCGGACCCGCCCCTGAAGGCCGTTCAGGAGTCGCGGTCCTCCGTCATGAAGTACCGGGCGAAGGCGCCCACCGCGGCCTGCTCGTCGACGGCGCCCGAGTCCGCGGTCGGCAGCGTACGGGCGCTCAGCGCGGCCGCCTCCGGGGAGACACCGAGCGCCAGCAGGGCGCGCTCGACCTCCGCGGGTGTCCCGGCGATGGCGAGGGCGGCGTGCAGGAACGGCCGGGCGATCTCCGCGAAGCGCTCGGGGTGGTCGTGCAGTCGCTTGACCGCGCCGCCGAGGAACTCCTCGTGGCTCACCTTCTGGTCGCCGTCGACGTCCGCCATCCCGGCCATGCCCTGCCAGAACGCCTCGGCGCCGTCGCACAGGGCCTGCCCGCGATCGGAGCGGAACGTGACGCCGAACTCGGTGAGAAGCCGTTTCGCCGCGGTGGAGAAGTCCTCGCGGGAGATGGTCCCGTCGCCGTCCTGGTCGAAGGCGGCGAAGCGGGAGGCGAGCCGGCGCTGCAAAAGCCGCTCGCGGTCCGGGTGCTCCGGGTGCGTGTGCTCCATCCCCGGAGACTACGACGACCGGGCCCGCTATGCCGAGAGGGGCCGGGCGTCCTCGCTCACGGCGGCGTCCACGTCCCCGTACACCTCGAAGAGGCGCCGCACCCCGAGCGCGGCCAGCACCCGGTTGACGTGCGCGCCCTCCATGGCGTCCGGCGCGGGCAGCACGACGTGCAGCCGGCCGCGGCAGGAGTACATCAGCCGGCGGGCGGCGATCAGCACGCCCACCCCGCTGGAGTCGCAGAACACCACGCCCGAGAGGTCCAGGACCAGATCGTGGCGCCCGTCGGCGACGGCGTCGTGGACCCGTCTGCGGACCAGAGGAGAGGTCACCAGGTCCAGCTCCCCGCGGATGCGCAGCACCGTCCACGGGCCCTGTTCGTCTTCGTCTTCCTCGACGTGGAGCGTCACCGATCGCGCCCTTCAAACGGAGGGAGTCCTTCCCGTGACTCTCCCGCTGCCCCGGGGGAACCGCGCGAAACCCCCCGTATCGTGATTGACGCTTTCCTTACCATCGGGAATTCCGTCAAGAGCGCACTTGCGGCAAAGAGGAGTGCGCCGGTGCCGCGGCCCATTACTTTGGAGTATGAACTCGGGTCGGGAGGGCCGCCGCAGAGCTCCGGAGGGCTTCGTATGGCGAAGGACACACCACCGCGCTGGGACCGCAGGATGCAGCAGCGGCTGGCGCGGGGCGAGGCAGCCGCGCTCGGGGAGCTGTACGACCGCTTCGCCTCGCTGGTGCACAGCCTCGCCCACCGGGTGCTCGACGACGACGACGCGGCCGACCAGGTCACCCGCGAGGTCTTCGGCTACATCTGGGAGAACCCCGACGCCTACGACCCCAAGGAGGGCAACATGCGCTCCTGGGTCGCGCGGCTGACCCAGCGGCAGGCCGTGCACCGGCTGCGCCAGACCGAGGCGGTGGCCTACGCGGAGAGCGGCGAGGGGTCCGCGGAGGAGCTGGAGCAGAAGGTGCTCCGGGCCTCGGTGGCGGCCCGTGCGGACTACATCGTGACGTCGATGCCGGCGCCGCTGCGAGCCGCACTGGAACTGGCCTATTT
The DNA here is from genome assembly GCF_050917515.1 of Streptomyces sp. JL2001. Taxonomy (NCBI): domain Bacteria; kingdom Bacillati; phylum Actinomycetota; class Actinomycetes; order Kitasatosporales; family Streptomycetaceae; genus Streptomyces; species Streptomyces sp. JL2001. Next base: position 3,436,036 of record NZ_CP169421.1, read on the forward strand.
CCAGCGGCGCGACTACCGGCAGACCGCGGCCGACCTCGGTGTGACGGAGGACGAGGCACGGCGCCGGCTGCGGCTCGGGCTCCAGCTGCTGTCGTCCGCGAACACCCGCCCGCTGGAGGGGTCTTCGCCCCCCGGTTACGGGCGCGCCCGGTGACCGGGTCGAACGGCTCCGACGACACGCCCGACGAGGTCGCACGCGCGCCTCGGATACCGGGACCGCGCTGGGCCGCGGACGACCACGCCGACCTGTCGCGCGCGGTGCCGCCCGCGGACGCACCCGTCCCGGCGCCGGACCTCCCGCAGGTGCTCCCGCCTCCCCCGCCGCCGCCCTCGCACACCGTGCTGAAGTCCCTGCTCGGGGCCTGGGCACTGTCGGCGTGCTCGGTGGAGGAGACCGAAGCGGTCGAGAACCACCTCACCGAATGCGCCCCGTGCGCCGACGAGGCCCTGCGCCTGCGGGACGCGGTCGGCCTGCTGCACGCGGAACGTGACCTGGACCTCGACCCGCTGCTGCGCTCCCGGGTCCTGGAGAACTGCCTCGGCCGCCGCCCGGCCCGGATCCCGGTGCCGGCCTGGGCCGCCCCGTACGACGCGGAGACGGCCCGGCTCGACGCGCTGCTCCAGGACATCGGCGAGTCGGAGTGGCACGCCCCGGTCCGGCTGAAGTGGTTCGAGGAGGAGCGCCCGGCCAGCCGCCGGACCACGGTGGCCGGCGTGATCGGGCACCTGCTCACGGTCGACGGCCTGGTGGCGACGGCCCTGGGCCTGGACGACCCGCTCGGCGGCACCCGGGCCGTGTCCCCGGCCTCGCCGACCGCGCGGACGGAGGCGTACTGGCAGAGCTCGGACCATCCGGTGACGCGCGGCGTGCGCGAACCGTGGCGCGACCAGAGTCACACCCTGATCCGCACGGTCTCGTTCGCCGGGCGCGGCGTCGCGGACCTCACCGTGACGTACGGGGACTTCGCCCTGCCGATGCGCGACTCGCTGCTGGAGCGGGCCTTCGAGTGCTGGGTGCACGCGGACGACATCGCCAACGCCGTGGCGTACCCGTACGAGCCGCCGAGCGGGGCGCACCTGCACGGCATGATCGACCTGGCCGCCCGGCTGCTGCCGGCCGCCCTGGCCGGGCGCCGCCGCGCGGGTCTGGCCGCTCCGGCCCGCCAGCTGGTCGAGGCGGGTGCCCCGGGCCGCTCGCTCCATCTGGAGGTCGAGGGCGCGGGCGGCGGCCACTGGTACATCGCCCTCGACTCGCCGGCGGCCATGGGTTCCCCGGACCACGCGGTGGCCCAGGTGGCGATGGACGGTGTCGAGTTCTGCCAGCTGGTGGCGGGACACGTGCCGCCCGAGGAGGCCGCGGCGGGCCAGGACGGCGACCGCGAGGCGATCCGGGACGTGCTGTTCGCGGCGGCGTCGCTGAGCAGGCTGTAGGGGGTGTCTTGTCGATCGGCCCGATCGACAAGACAACCCGACACCCCTAGGGGGCAGGGGCGTGCGCGTCCCTGCCCGCTCCGGCGCGGCCCGTCAGGCGAAGACGACCGTGCGGCGGCCGTTGAGCAGGATGCGGCGCTCCGCGTGCCACTTCACGGCCCGCGCCAGGGCCTGGCACTCGACGTCGCGGCCGATCGCCACCAGCTGGTCCGGGGTGACCTCGTGGCCCACCCGCTCGACCTCCTGCTCGATGATCGGCCCCTCGTCGAGGTCGGCCGTCACGTAGTGGGCGGTCGCGCCGATCAGCTTCACCCCGCGCATGTGCGCCTGGTGGTAGGGCTTCGCGCCCTTGAAGCTCGGCAGGAAGGAGTGGTGGATGTTGATGATCCGGCCCGACAGCTGCTTGCACAGGTCGTCGGAGAGCACCTGCATGTAGCGGGCGAGGACGACGAGCTCCACCTCCTCGGCGCGGACGAGCTCCAGGAGCTCCGCCTCTGCCTCCGCCTTGGTGTCCTTGGTGACCGGAATGTGCCGGAACGGGATGCCGTACGAGCCCACGAGCTCCTCGAAGTCGGTGTGGTTGGACACCACGGCGACGATCTCGACCGGCAGCGCCCCGATGCGGGAGCGGAAGAGCAGGTCGTTCAGGCAGTGCCCGAACTTCGACACCATCAGCACGATGCGCATGCGTTCGTCGGCCCGGTCGAGCTGCCAGTCCATCTCGAAGGCGTCGCCCACCGCGGCGAAACTGGCCCGCAGCTTGTCCACCGACACCGGCGCCTCGGCCGAGAAGTGGACCCGCATGAAGAAGAGGCCGGTGTCCCGGTCCCCGAACTGCTGGCTGTCCTCGATGTTGCAGCCCGTGATGAAGAGGTAGCTCGACACGGCGTGCACGATGCCCTGTTTGTCCGGGCAGGAGAGCGTGAGGACGTACTGGTCGGTCATCCCCGTAGCGTGCCACACGCGGGGAGGACGCCCCGGCCGCCGTCCGTCAGGCGGACCGGGTCATGATCCGGAGCACGTCCAGCGAACGCGGGGGCGCGTCCGGGTCCTCGCCGTCGGCCGACGCCAGCCGTACGTGTGCCTCACGGGCGGCACGGACGGCCTCCGGCCACCCGTGATGGTCCATGTAGGCCGAGACGGGGGCGTCCGGACCCACCTGGTGCATGATCCTCAGCACCCGGAGCACGGCCACGTCGACGAGCGCGGCCTCCCCCGAGTCGCGGAAGACCGTGCCCACGTACTTCTCGGCGGACCAGTTGTCGAGCCAGGTGTCCTCGACCAGGCGGTAGACGGCGTCGGTGACGTCGCCGTACCCCTCGTGGCCGGCCAGCCAGGTGGTCTCGTGGAACCCGGGGTCGGAAAGCATGTGCAGCGCCGAGCGCACGTTGCTGCGCCAGCGCCACCAGGGCAAGTCGTTGAGCGGCATGCCGCCCATGGTGGAGGAGCGACGGCCGCGACGGGAAGAGTTCATCGAACCGGAGACTGGACTGGACACGTTTCGATCGTACGTTCCCCGCCGACCGGTCCCGACCGGCCCCCGCAATTCACCTTCGCGTCACCCAGCGTTGAACCATGCTCACTCCCGCGTTACCCATGAGGCGGAATTGTGCATGCCCATGACCGGTAGGCGACTGACCTCATTCCTCGCGCACGTCACGACCGCGGCGGCCGGAGCGTCGCTGCTCACCGGATGTGGCGTGCTCCCTGGTGCCACGGGGGGCGCCAGGGAGCCCGTCACGGTGATGACCTGGGCACCCGACGGCACCCGGGCCACCAACATGCCGGGCATGCCCGCCATGGCCAAGGCGTACGGCCGCTGGATCAACGAGTCCGGCGGGATCGACGGCCACGAGCTCCGCGTCCTCACCTGCAACGAGGAGAACACCTCCGCCGGCGCGGCGGCCTGCGCACGCCGGGCCGTGAAGGAGGGCGCCGTGGCCGTCGTCGGCTCCTACAGCAGGCACGCACATGCCTTCCTCGCCCCGCTGGAGGCCGCGGGGATCCCGTACATCGGCGGCTACGGCGTCACCGAGGACGAGTTCACCAGCCCGCTCTCCTACCCCGTCAACGGCGGCCAGGCGTCCCTGCTCGCCGGCAACGGGATCCAGCTCGCCGAGTCCTGCCGCAAGGTCTCCCTCGTCCGGCCGGACAACGCGGCCGGCGACAAGCTGCCCGACCTCCTCAACTCCGGCCTGCGCAAGTCCCGTCACGGCAGCGCCATCGACATCCCGGCCGCGGAGGACTCCACCGAGTACACCCGGCAGGCCGGCCGGGCCCGCTCCAGGGCCGGCAACGACAAGGGCTGCGTCACCGCCGTGCTCGGCGAGCGCACCCAGACGTTCTTCGACTCGTTCCGCCGGCTGCCCGAGAACGCGAAGGACGGTGTCGGCGACGAGGGCGTCCGTATCTCCTCGGTGCTCGGCAGCGTCGCCCAGCCGGTCATCGACCGCACGGGCGGCCCCCACAGCCCCTTCGAGGGCGCGTACGTGACCGGCTGGTACCCGGAGGAGAACGACCCGAGCTGGGCCCCGATGCGCAAGGTGATCAAGGAGCAGGCCTTCGTCGACAACCGGGTCGACCCGGCCGACGCGGGCGTGCAGACGACCTGGATCGCCTACACCGTCCTGAAGCAGGTCGTCGAGTCGCTGGACACCGACACCGTCGACGCGCACGCCCTCTCGATGGCCCTCGACCGCGGGGTCGAGATCGACACCGGCGGCCTCACGCCGCCGCTGCGCTGGCGGCACGAGGACCTGCTCGGCGCCACCGGCTTCCCCCGGATCGTCAACCACCAGGTGACGTTCCAAGTGGTGCGCCAGGGACGCCTGGTGGCCCAGAAGCCCGGCTTCGTCGACGTCGGCCAGACCGTCCTCACCGCCCCCTGAGGGCTGTCCCAGGGGCCGTGCCGGACCGGCCGACCGCCGGGCGGGGCAGCGCCCGGCTGGTCGGCGCCCGGCTGGTCGGCGGCGGTCAGAGCTGGGTGGGCGTCCGCTTCGACAGCCCGTACTTCTCGGCGGTCGGGTTCCACAGCCCGGCCGCCTCGCGCTTGGCGACGGTGGCTTCGCTGCTCGCCTTGCCCGCCGCGACCGTCTCGCCGGTGCTGCGCGCCTTGCCGCCCTTGCACATCTTCTTGTTCTTCATCTGGTCGGCCCAGGCCGCGTAGTGGTCGTCCGCCGAGGCGGACGCCTGCCACGCCTTCGTCAGGGACGCCGTCAGCTCCGAGTTGTTCGGCAGCTGGTCGACCGACAGCGCCTGCAGGCGGGTCACCAGACCGCGGCGCTGCTCGGCGGCGCCCCGCAGGTCGGAACCGGCCTGGTCGAGGTTCTTGCACTGCTTGATGGACTCGACCGAACGGATCACCGCGTCACGGCTGTTGTTGCTGTCGGCGAGGAGCTTGTCGAGCGCCTTCGCCTGCGGCTCGGCCGGGTCGGCCGCCTTCTCCGTGGGGGCGGTGGACGGCGTGCCGGTGGTGGCGGCCACCGGCTGGCCGGACTTCTTGTCCTTGTCGCCGTCGCCACCGCTGAGCAGCGCGCCGGCACCGAGACCGACGACCGCGCAGCCGATGACGACGGCGGCGATCAGCGCGACGGGCGACCTGCGGCGCGGCTCGGGCTCGTCGTCGTACCCGTCCTGGTAGGCGTCCTGGTACGGCGACGGCTGCTGCTGGTGCTGGTGGAACTGCTGCGGCGGCGGCTGCTGCGCGTACGGGGCCTGCTGGTACGGCTGCTGGTACGGCTGCCTCGGTGCCTGCTGCTGCGCCTGCGGCATCTGCGACGTCGTGTCGCTGCGGAAGAGGTTGTCGAACTCCGCGGGAGGCTGCCGCTCGCCGTGCATCTGCGCCGGTACGGGAGCGATGTACTGGGTCGCGTCGGACGCGCCCGCCGGCGGAGCCGGCTGCTGCAGCGGGCCCGCCCCGAGGAACCGGGTGTCCGGGCCGCCGCCCTGCCCGGCGACCGGCGGAATGTACTGGGTGGCCTGCATGTCGGAGGCCGGGGCGGCCGGCGGATAGCCGTAGCCCGCCTGCGGCGGCTGCGCCTGCGTGTCGGGGGCCGGGGCGGCCGACGGATAACCGTAGCCCCCCTGCGGCGGCTGCGCCCCGGGTACGGCGCCCGGCATCGGCCCCGGCGGCCCGCCCTGCGGGACCGGCGGCATGTACTGGGTCGCCTGCATGTCCGCGGCGCCGCCCGGCACGGCCTCCGGGGGCAGCGGCTGCCCCTGCTGCCCACCAGGGCCCCAGCCGCCGCTCCACGGCTGCCCGCCGGCCGGCCCGGCGGCCTGGCCGCCCGCCGCACCGCCGTCGGCGGGCAGCACGACACCTTCGTGCGTGGGCCGCCCCGCCGGGTACTGCGGCTCCGGACCCTGTCCGCTTTGCGTCACCGGGACTCCTACTGATGGACCTACGGAATCGTCGGCTCACGCTACCGGGTGCGTCCGGCGGCGCGCACACGCGTGTGATTCCGATTACACACCTGGGACAACTCCCGCCACACACGCTCCTGGTGAGCGGGCGTGACGACACTCACGTCCCGGCCGAGGGGGGCCGAAACCCCCGATCGGACCGAGCGGCACGCCACTCCCCGCCCTCCCTGCCCTCCTCTTCCTCCCTGCCCTCCCGTCCGCCCCGTGCGCCGCCTCCCCTCCCCACGGTCGCGGGCCGGGCCGGGCCGCACCTCAGGCCGCGTGGAGCGCGAGCCGGGTGCCGAACTCGCGGACCACCGGCTCCCGGGAGAAGGGTTCAAGGCGTTCCTTCAGGTCGTCCAGGTACTCCGCGCCCCGGGACGACCGCAGGGTGCCCAGGAGTTCGAGCGCCTGCGTGCCCGTGTGACAGGCCTGTTCCACCTCGCGCCGCTGGACCTGGGCCGAGGCCAGCAGGACCAGGCCGATCGCACGGCGCCGGGCCCGCGTCTCGGGGTGCCCGGTCAGGGAGTCCTCCGCGGCCCGCGCCGCCGCCTCCGCCTGGCCCAGGTCCCGGTGGCAGTGGGCCAGTTCGTCGGCCAGGTAGGCGTGGTCGAAGTGCGCGATCCACGCCGGGTCGTCCCCCGAGTCCGGATCCGCCCGCTCCAGCGCCCGCACCGCGCGCCCCGCCACCACCTCGAAGGCCCGCGCGTCCCCCAGCAGCGCGTGCCCGCGGGCCTCCGCCGCGCAGAACATCGCCTCCGCCCGCGGCGTCACCCGGCCCCGCGCGCCCTCCTGCGCCGCCCGCGCCAGCTGCGCGATCTCCCTCGGGTTGCCGAGCTGCGCCGCCAGATGACTCATCGAGGCCGCCAGCACGTACCCGCCGTAGCCGCGGTCCCCGGCCGCCTGCGCCATCCGCAGCGCCTGGATGTAGTAGCGCTGGGCGAGCCCCGGCTGCCCGGTGTCCACCGCCATGTAGCCGGCCAGCTCCGTCAGCCGCGCGACGGCCCCGAAGAGCCGGCGGCCCACCGACTCCCGGTACGAGCCCGACAGCATCCCCGACACGACGCTGTTCAGGTAGTGCACGACCACCGGGCGGACGTGACCGGAGCCGAACCGGCGGTCCAGGTCCACCAGCGCGGCCGTCATCGCCCGGATCGCCTCCACGTCCGCCATCCCCACGCGCGCCCCGGCCGACCGCGCCACCTGCGCGTCCGCGCCGGTGATCAGCCAGTCCCGGCTCGGCTCCACCAGCGCGGAGGCGGCCACGGTCGACCCCGACAGGAAGTCCCGGCGCCCCACGTCGCTGCGCCACAGCTCGCAGACCTGCTCGATCGCGCCGAGCACCGTCGGCGCGAACTGCAGCCCGACACCGGAGGCCAGGTTCCGGCCGTTCGCCATGCCGATCTCGTCGATCGTGACCGTGCGGCCCAGCTTGCGGCCCAGCGCCTCCGCGATGATCCCCGGCGCCCGGCCGCGCGGCTGCTGACCGCGCAGCCATCGCGCCACCGACGTCTTGTCGTAGCGCAGGTCGAGGCCCCGTTCCGCTCCGACCATGTTCACCCTGCGCGCGAGACCGGCGTTGGAACACGCGGCCTCCTGAATGAGCACCTGCAGCCGTTCGTTCGGCTGACGGGCAACGAGTGGCCTGGCTGCCATGACTACCCCCTGAGGCCGGTGTGCGAGCGATAGGACTGATCACTGCCCGGCGGATATCCGGTCAATGCAGATGTGAACACGCGAAACCGGACGCATCGACCACTGCCCTGTGGCCGGCACCCCCCTTCACTGGCTACCCGTTCGCCGCTTCCCTGCCGCACGCGCGCCCCCGCCCGTGCACCGATGCGCCCCGCATGCAGGATCGATGCTCCACACCGCTCTCCGTCCCGCCCGTAACCCCAGGTGGCGGCGGGAGTTGAGTTCACCGTGGAAGAGACGATCGGAGTCACGGAGGCCGCGCAGATCCCCCAGCAGCGGGGGGAGCTGCTGCTGGACAGCGCCGTGCGGTACGCGGAAGAGCGGCACTGGGACGTGTTCCCCGGCACCTGGCTGGAGGCGATCGAGGGCGGGGAGCGCTGCTCCTGCGGTGCCGACGCCTGCGTGGCACCCGGCGCCCACCCGGCCAGGCCCGACTGGTCGACCCAGGCCACCGGCAGCGCGGTCGGGGCGCGGCGCATGTGGTCGAAGCACCCCAAGGCGTCGATCCTGCTGCCCACCGGCCGCACCTTCGACGCGATCGACGTACCCGAGTCGGCGGGCTTCCTGGCGCTGGCGCGCATGGAGCGGATGGAGCTGACCCTCGGCCCGGTGACCTGCACCCCCGACCGCCGGATGCTCTTCTTCGTGCTGCCGGGCGCCGCCACCAAGGTCCCCGACCTGGTCCGCAAGCTCGGCTGGGCCCCGGCCTCGATCGACCTGGTCACCCGGGGAGAGGGCCACTACGTGGCGGCGCCGCCCACCCGGGTCGGCGGGATCGGCGCGGTGCAGTGGGCCCGCCGGCCCACCCCGGCGAACCGCTGGCTGCCGGACGCGGAGGAGCTGATCAGCCCGCTCGCCTACGCCTGCGGGCGGGAGGCGGCGGCCGAACGGGCACGTCAGTCATGACCTCTTCCTCCTGAAGCCGCCGCCGTAAGGTTGGCCCGTCGCGTACGGGGACGACCGAAGAGGTGACGGATCATGCCTGACCAGGCATTTGACGGAGTGTTCGAACAGACGGGCCACGCGCCGGAGGACGGCGCGGTGCCCGCGGTCTGGGTCGAGGGGCTGTGGAAGCGCTTCGGCCCGCAGATCGCGGTGAACGGGATCGATCTCGTCCTGCCCGCGGGGAAGTTCATCGGGCTCGTCGGCCCCAACGGCGCCGGCAAGACGACGACCCTGTCCATGATCACCGGACTGCTGCGCCCGGACCACGGACGCATCCTCGTGGCCGGACACGACGTCTGGCGCGACCCCGAGTCGGTGGCCGAGGTCAAGGCCCGGATCGGCATCCTGCCCGAGGGCCTGCGGCTCTTCGAGCGTCTCTCGGGCCGCGAACTGCTGGCGTACACCGGGCGGCTGCGGGGGCTGCCCGGTGCCGAGGTCGACAAGCGGGCCGCCCAGCTGCTCGACGTACTGGACCTGGCCGGCTCGCAGAACAAGCTGGTCGTGGACTACTCGACCGGCATGCGCAAGAAGATCGGGCTGGCGGCGGCGCTGCTGCACAACCCCGAAGTCCTCTTCCTCGACGAGCCGTTCGAGGGCGTCGACCCGGTGTCCGCGCAGACCATCCGGGGCGTCCTCGAGCGGTACACCGGCTCGGGCGCGACCGTCGTCTTCTCCAGCCACGTGATGGAGCTGGTGGAGTCGCTGTGCGACTGGGTCGCGGTGATGGCCGCCGGCCGGATCCGGGCGCAGGGCACGCTGGCGGACGTACGGGGCGAGGCGCCGTCGCTGCAGACCGCGTTCCTCGAACTGGTCGGCGCGCAGGGACGGGAGACCGGGGAGTCCCTGGACTGGCTGGGCGGTTCCGCCCGATGACGACCGCCACTCCCGCCTCCCCCGCCCCGACGGCCGCAGCTCCGTCGCTGACCTCGGTGTTCGTACGTCTCAAGCTGGCGTTGCTGCGCAACGGACTGCGCCAGTCCGCGGGCCGGACCGCCGCCTACGTCACCTCGATCGTCGTGACGGCCGTCTTCGCGGCGGGGACGGTGCTCGCCTTCGTGCTGCTCCGCGGGAACGCGGACGCGGTCTCGGTCGCGGTGCCGATGACGGCGTTGCTCGCGCTCGCGTGGACCGTGATGCCGCTGTTCGTGCCGAGCGGCGACGAGACGCTCGACCCCTCGCGGCTGGTGATGCTGCCGCTGCGGCCGCGGTCGCTGGTGCGGGCGCTGCTGGTCGCCTCACTGGTGGGGATCGGCCCGCTGTTCACCGTCTGTGTGGCGCTGGGCGCGGCCTTCGCGCTGGCCCGGGGCGCCGCCGGGATCGTGGTCTCGGTGTTGGCCGTGCCCCTGGTGACGCTGGTGTGCGTGGCGCTGTCGCGAGCGGTCGCGGCGGCCAACGTCCGGTTGCTGACCTCGCGCAAGGGCCGGGACCTGGCGGTGCTGAGCGGCCTGGTCATCGCGGTCGGCATCCAGTTGGTGAACTTCGGAGTCCAGCGGCTCAGCCGGGCCGGCGGGCTGTCCGTGCTCAAACCGGCCGCCGAGCTGACGGGCTGGCTACCGCCCGCCTCCGCCGTCGCCGCGGTGGACGCGGCGAGCGCGGGCGACCACACGTCGGCCGCGGCCCGGCTGCTGCTGACGGCGGCCGCGCTGGGGGCGCTGCTGTACTGGTGGCAGCGGAGCCTGGTGAAGCTGATGACGGCGCCGGACGGCTCGACGATCGGCGCGGCCGGCGAGGCGACGGCGAAGGACACGGCCGGCCGCGGACTGCTGAACCGGCTCCTGCCCGGCGGGCGGACCGGCACGGTGATGGAGCGCAGCCTGCGCTACATCTGGCGCGACCCGAAGACGAAGGCCGCGTGGATCACCTCCCTGGCGATCGGCCTGATCGTCCCGATGGTCAACGCCCTCCAGGGCACCGGCTCGATCTACTTCGCCTGCTTCGCCTCCGGCATGCTCGGCATCCAGATGTACAACCAGTTCGGGCAGGACACCTCGGCGTTCTGGATGGTCGCGCAGACCATCTCGACGACGGCGGACGCGTACGCCGAACTGCGGGCGCGGGCGCTGGCCCTGCTGACGATCACCCTGCCGTACACGGTGCTGGTGACGGCGGCGACGGCGGCGGTCCTCGGCGACTGGCCGGCGCTCCCGCAGGCACTCGGCCTGGCCTTCGCGCTGCTCGGTGCGATGCTGGCGACGGGCGCGGTGGCGTCGGCGAACTTCCCGTACTCGATCCCGCAGGACAGCGCCTACAAGAACGTCGCGCCGGGGCAGGCCGGGCTGGCCTGGATCTCGATCTTCGGCGGGATGCTCGCGGCGGCGGTGCTGTGCGCGCCGGTGATCGGCGCGACGGTCTTCCTCCACCTCACGGACCGGGAGCCGCTCCTCTGGATCCTCCTCCCGGGCGGCACGGCGTACGGGGCACTGATCGCCTGGGCGGGCCTGCGGATGGCGGCGCCCCGGACGGCGCGGCGGCTGCCGGAGATCCTCGCGGCGGTGAGCAAGGGCTGAGGCCGACAGGGCCCTGAGGGCTGTCCCGCGCGCGGGACGAGAGGGCGGGGCCGGACGGGATGCGTCCGGTCCCGCCCTCTTCGCGTGTCCCGACCCGACGGATTCATGGGCGCGCGGACCCTTCGGACTGGGGTCTTCCGGCCGACCCGGCCGCCGCCGTAATGCTCCAAGACCGAACCAATTCGAAGTCTTCGCAGCTCAGCGTGTCGTTCGGGCTTGTACCAATGCCCGATTTCGGCGTCGCGGGCCCGCAATCGCGTCTCGGCGCACCCTCTCCCAGCTGCCCGAACGACCAATCGGTCGGGTGCTGTCCGGGGCCCGCGGCCGGAAAGCGGCGAGCGATGTGCGATCACCCTCCGCATCAGCAAGACTCCCGTCCGCAATCGCATGTCACCCGCACAAACATCCGAAGGAGACATACCCGTGCGTTACCTCCGCGGCTCATCCGTCGCCACCGCCCTCGCCACCGCGACCGGCCTCGCCCTTCTGGGGACGGCCGGCGCCGGCCTCGCCCAGGCCGCCCCGGCCGCTCCCGCGAGCCTGTACCCGCCGTCGGCACTCGTGCTCACGGTCGGCAAGGGCGAGGACGCCGCGACGGCCACGGTCGAGAGGGCGGTGACCCTGAACTGCAGCCCGCGCCCCAGCGGCACCCACCCCGCGCCCGCCGCCGCCTGCAAGGAGCTGGCCGGGGTCGGCGGCGACCTCGCGCAGCTGAGCGTGATGTGGGGCGACAGCCCCTGTACGCGCCAGTGGGACCCGGTGACGGTCACCGGCGACGGTGTGTGGCAGGGCCGGCGGGTCAGCTGGTCCGCCACGTACGCCAACACGTGCGAGATGCACGCCGGGATGGCCCGGAACAGCGTGTTCGCGTTCTGATCCGCGACCGCGACCAGGGAGGCCGGGCCCCGAGGGGCCCGGCCTCCCCCGCGTCCGGCGGGGCTCGGTCAGGACGTGAGGACGCCGTTGAGGAAGGGTTCGACGGCCTCGCGCCACGCGGTGGCGTGCTCGGCCTCGTAGTGGAGGAGGTGACCGGCGTCCGGCACCTCGGCATAGGCCCCGCGGGGCAGCACCCGGACCATCTCCTGGGCCTCGGCGCGGCCCAGTTCGCCGTCCAGACCACGCACGACGAGGGTGGGGCAGCGGACCTGGGCGAGCGAGTCCCAGTGGGCGTCGTGGACCCAGGTCTCACGGGAGGTCAGCATCTGGGCGGGGTCGAAGACCGGCCGCCAGCCGTCGGCGTGCTCGGTCATCACCTCGGCGAAGAACTCGCCGCGGGCGGGGTGGGGCCGCTCGACCCAGGGGTCGTCCTCGCCGAACCACTTCCGCACCGCGTCGGGGGAGGCGAAGGGGAGGGGCCAGCGGCGGAACCAGTCCTGCCACTCCCGCTGGGAGGCGGCCCCGAGGGCGGAGGCCCGCATGTCGCAGATGACCAGGGCACGGACGAGGTCGGGGCGCTCGGCGGCGAGCTGCCAGGCGGTGAGGGCGCCCATGGAGTGGCCGACGAGGGTGACCGGTCCGAGGTCGAGCTGCTCGACGGCTGCCACCGCGTCGGCGACGTACGCCTCGCGCGTGAACGGGCCGGCGGCGGGCTTGTCGCTGCGGCCGTGACCGCGCTGGTCGAGTGCGACGGTCCGATGGCGTTCGGCGAGCCAGCGAGCGGTGGGCGCCCAGTGGGAGGCGCGCCCCATCAGACCGTGGAGGAGTAAGACGCCCGAGGCGCCCCCCTGCACACGCTCTTCCCTGAACTCCCAGGCAGCCAGGCGTACGCCGTCGGCTCCGGTGACGTCGATACGTCGCACCATGTTCCCTGGCACCCCCTTCTTTCCATCGAGCGTGTCGAGCTCCGCCAGACTATCGAACCTGTATTCGAAAATGGGGATCTGCCACGCAACACCCCTCGTTCGAGTGACGGTGCTCAAGGATTGGCGCGCGTCGCCGAGGGGAGATGTTCAGCGGGAGGCGGGCCGCTCGGGGAAGACGGTCCGAAGGGGATGACCCTGGGAGCTCGGGGCTCCGGGTCAGCACAGGGGAGGACAGGCCCCGGCGCCCATGGGCGCCGGGGCCCTCTGTCGTTCGGCGCACCGCCCTCATCGCACCCTCCCCGGCACGTCCGGCTCGCTCCCGTGCCACCAGCGTGGCACGCCGCGCCTTCGGCCGTGGTGATTCCGACGTAAAACGGGCCGGGCGGTTGACCCCGCGCGGCGGCGCTGTCCGATACGCCGAACGCCCGTCCGGCGAACCCCCCGAAAGGGGTCCGCCGGACGGGCGTGGGCACGTGCACGGCCCCGGACACGCGTCGGCTCGCCGCCGTGCGACGAGCCCGAAGGACCGGGAAGTGATCCTGGCCGCGCCGGGCCAGGACAGGACCTACTGCTTGGCGACGAAGACGTGCGCGGCGACCTCGGCCTCCAGCTCGGCGGCCTCGCCGCTGCTGCCGACCAGGACACCGCCCGGAGACTCGGTCACGCTGACGACGGAGCCGGGCTGCACGCCCGCCCGGCGCAGCGTGTACATCAGCTGGGCGTCGGTCTGGATCGGCTCGCCGATGCGGCGGACGATCACCGTCTTGCCCTCGTTGCCCGCGTCCAGGTCCGCCAGCGACACCATGGAGTCGTCCAGGAAGGACTCCGCCTCGGCCTTCTCGCCCAGCTCCTCCAGACCCGGGATCGGGTTGCCGTAAGGCGACTCCGTCGGGTGCCGCAGCAGCTCCAGCACGCGGCGCTCGACGGCCTCGCTCATCACGTGCTCCCAGCGGCACGCCTCGGCGTGGACCTGCTCCCACTCCAGGCCGATGACGTCGACGAGCAGGCACTCGGCGAGCCGGTGCTTGCGCATCACGCGCGTGGCCAGCCGCCTGCCCTCGTCCGTCAATTCCAGGTGCCGGTCGCCCGCGACGGTCACCAGACCGTCCCGCTCCATGCGGGCGACCGTCTGGCTCACGGTGGGACCGCTCTGGTCCAGCCGCTCCGCGATCCGGGCACGCATCGGGACCACACCTTCTTCTTCGAGCTCGAGGATGGTGCGGAGATACATCTCCGTTGTGTCGATCAGTCCGGACATACGTGCCCCTCGATGAGTTGTGCGCTGGCCCTGCACCAATTCTGACGCATCGCGCCGACAACCGTGCCGCACCGGGGTGAGGCGGTATTGACAGAGCAATGGTCCAGACCGCACCGTGATCCGCGACACGACGACAAGGAGCTTCTGGAATGGGCGACGGCGCGCGCGAGAGCAAGCTGGCCGGACAGTTCTTCGACGCCGCGATCGGCCTGCTCCAGCAGGTGCGGGACGAGGACTCCGGGGAGATCGCCGCCGCCGGCGCCGCGATCGCCGAGACCGTCGCCGCGGGCGGCCGGCTCTTCGCCTTCGGCGCGGGCCACTCCTCCCTCGCCGCCCAGGACGTCGTCTACCGGGCGGGCGGACTGGCCCTGATGAACCTGCTGGTCGTGCCGGGCGTCGTCGGCGTCGACGTGATGCCCGCGACCCTCGGCTCGGCGCTGGAGCGGGTGGACGGCCTCGCGAGCGCGGTCCTGGACTCCTCCCCCGCGGCGGCGGGCGACGTGCTCGTCATCATCTCCCTCTCGGGCCGCAACGCCCTGCCGGTCGAGATGGCCATGAACGCCCGGGCGCTCGGCCTCAAGGTGATCGGCGTGACGTCGGTGGCGTACGCGACGGAGACGAAGTCCCGGCACGTCTCGGGGACGTACCTGAAGGACCACTGCGACATCGTCCTCGACTCCCGGATCGCCGTCGGCGACGCCGAACTCACCCACGAGGGCATCGAGGCCCCCTTCGCGCCCGCCTCGACGGTCGTCACCAGCGCCCTGATGCAGGCCATGATGGCCGCCGCCGCCGAGGAGCTCGTCCGCCTGGGCGTCGAGCCGCCGCTGCTGCGCTCGGGGAACGTGGACGGCGGGCACGAGTGGAACGGGCGCGTGATGACGGAGTACCGCGACCGGATCTTCTACCGGCACTGAGCGGACCCGTCGGCACGGACGCCCCGCCGGCCCCCGCGCCCCGCGACCGCCGGCTTACGTGCAGTACCACCACCAGGAGGTGTGACGGCCCGGCGGGCGCCCTCAGTCTCCGGGGCCGGGGGCGCCTGCCGGGCCCTTCCCCGCCAGGTCCAGGGAGGCCGCGACCCGGACCGCCACGGTCTCCGCGTAGACCGCGTCCGGGCGCTCGAAGGCGGGGCGGGAGGCCGCGCGGAGCAGCGTCAGCACCCCGACCGTACGGCCCCGGCTGCGCAACGGCATGCAGAGGGCGTGGACGGCGTCGCGCGGCCACCGGCGCTCTCCGGCCCAGTCCTCGGCGGCCTTCGCGTTCCCCGCCGAAGCGGAGCAACGGACCGGACCCAGGCGGTTCACGGCCTGCAGGGCGGGATGACCCACGGCGTAGCGCAGCGGGATCCCGCCGCCCGCGACCGGTGCGACCGGGCCCGGCGCCCCCGCCGGCGTGGCCGCCACCCGGAACAGGCTGTCCGAGCCCGCCGTCACGTCCACGAGCGCGTGATCGGCGAAGCCGGCCAGGGCGAAGTCCAGCAGCACCGTGGCCGCCTCCATCGGGTCCTCGCACTCGGCCGCCGCCGCGCCCGCGCGGTGCAGCTGGCTGTAGCGGAAGCGCAGCCGGTCCGCCTCCTGCTCGGCGAGCCGCTCCTCCGTCACGTCCTGGAAGAGCCAGCCCACACCCAGCGGCACCGGTTCCTCCGCCAGGGGCGAGGCGAGTCGCAGGAAGCCGCTCCGCCAGCACCGCCGGCGCTCGCCCTGTGCGGTCCGCAGGGTCACCCACACTTCGGACAGCGCCCGCGGCGCGCCCTCCGCGAGGACGTGCTGGAGCGCGCCCTCCAGGTCCTCCACGCCCTGGACGATCAGCTCGCCGAGCGGCCGGCCCAGCAGCGCCGTGCGCCCGACGCCCATCACCCGGGCCGCGTGGGCGTTGACGACGGCCGGCCGCAGATCGACGTCGACGAGGACGACTCCCCAGGAGGCGTCCTCGAACAGCGCCTCGCTCAGCGCGATCGACCGCTCCAGGTCGATCTGCGCGTGGACCTCGCTGAACGCGCAGTACACCCCGGCCGGAGAGCCGTCGGGCCCCCGCACGCCGGCCGACTGCGTCCGCACGAGAACCCGGCCGCCGTCCTTGCGCAGCAGCGCGAACTCGTGCACCTGGCGCCCCGGTGCCCCCATCGCCCCCATGAGCCGCGCGAGCGCCTGTTCCGCGTCGGCCGTACGCGCCGCCCAGCCGTCGAACCCGTGCCGCCCCACGGCCTCCCCGGCCGACCAGCCGAGGATCCGCTCGGCCTCACGGTTCCAGTGGGTGACGTGCCCGCCGGCGTCGAGCGCGCAGAGCGCCGCGTCCATCCCGTCCAGCAGGGCGGCCAGCAGATCCGCCCCCGGCCCGGGCCCGTCGGCCGCCCGTCGCGCGGTCTCGCTCGTGGAAGCACTCATCCCGAACCCCCTGGCAGGACGGTGTACGCGCGTGCATCCGCACGCCCCCGGCAATTCAACTGGAACGTGACCCAGGACACACCCGGTTCGAGGAAATCGTTGCACCGCGGAAACGAACCGGTCCGGTCGGCACCAGGGCGGCATCCGGACCCGCCCGCCGCGGGCCGTCCGAGGAAGGTCCCGTAAATCGCTTGAGCCCGCGCACCGGGCTTCCTAGTCTGGTCTCACACGCTGAAAGGAGGTGATCCGAAAACATGGTTTCTTTTCGGACTCGTGAGGTGACTGCGGGCTAAGGCCTGCCGTCGCACTCTGTGCACCTCGGCAGGCCTTTCTGCCGACAACAACGCAGTCACCCGACCCGTGGGCCGCCGGTAAGTCCGGCCGGCTTCCGTCCGAACTCGAGCGGACGGGACCAGGCCCACGGGTCGTCTGCGTCCACGGCGCGCCGCCCCGCGCACGAACCGCCGCCAGGACGGGCGGCACCCGCCCGCCACCGGCATCAGGGCGACAGGCGCTCCACCCGCCACTCGGCCGTGCCCGCGCCGTCTCCGCCGTCGCCGACCCGCGTGTACCGCAGCCGGTCGTGCAGCCGGTTCTCGTGGCCCTGCCAGAACTCCACCGTCTCCGGCACGACCCGGAAACCGCCCCATTCCGGCGGCACCGGCACCTGCTCGCGGTCCGGGTAGCGCGCGGCGAGTTCCTCGTAGCGGGCCAGCAGCTCCTCACGCGACGCGATGACCGAGGACTGGTGACTGGCCCAGGCGCCGAGCTGGGAGCCGTGCGGGCGGGTACGGAAGTACGCGGCCGTCTCGTCGCGGCCGGTGCGGACGGCCCGGCCGGTGACGATGACCTGGCGGGCCAGCGGATGCCAGGGGAAGAGCAGCGAGACGTACGGGTTGGCCGTCAGCTCGGCGCCCTTGCGGGAGAGGTAGTTGGTGTAGAAGACGAACCCGGCCTCGTCGTAGTGCTTGAGCAGCACCGTGCGGGAGGACGGGCGGCCGTCGGGGGTCGCCGTCGAGACGACCATCGCGTTCGGCTCGTGGATCGCCGGACTGTCGGCCGTCTCCTTGAACCAGCGCGCGAACTGTTCGACGGGGGCGGGGGCGAGGTCGCCCACCGTCAGCTGCGGGGTGCGGTACTGCTCGCGCATGTCGGCGGGATCGAGAGCGTCGGTCACGGACATCATCCTGCCGCAGTGACGCAGTCTGCCCGGCACCGCCCGACGGCAATCCTCCGTCGCCGGATCGGCGCAGTGTGCCGGATGTCACGCTTCCCCGCATCATCGGAACCGTACAGACTCTTTCGCTGGACGACTGTTAGATCCCGACCAACACCCGGATGATTGATCATCGATAGAGGAGCCGCCTGATGTCCGACTTCGTACCCGGACTCGAAGGAGTCATCGCGTTCGAAACGGAGATCGCCGAACCGGACAAGGAGGGCGGCGCGCTCCGGTACCGCGGCGTCGACATCGAGGACCTGGTCGGCCACGTCTCCTTCGGCAACGTCTGGGGCCTGCTCGTCGACGGTGCCTTCGACCCCGGTCTGCCGGCCGCCGAACCCTTCCCCATCCCGGTGCACTCCGGTGACATCCGCGTGGACGTCCAGTCCGCGCTCGCCATGCTCGCCCCGGTCTGGGGCCTCAAGCCGCTTCTCGACATCGACGCCGAGCAGGCCCGTGAGGACCTCGCCCGGGCCGCCGTCATGGCCCTGTCGTACGTCGCCCAGTCCGCGCGCGGCCAGGGCCTGCCCATGGTCCCGCAGAGCGAGATCGACAAGGCCGAGTCGGTCGTCGAGCGGTTCATGATCCGCTGGCGCGGCGAGCCCGACCCCCGGCACGTCAAGGCCGTCGACGCGTACTGGACCTCCGCCGCCGAGCACGGCATGAACGCCTCCACCTTCACGGCCCGCGTCATCGCCTCCACCGGCGCCGACGTGGCCGCGGCCCTCTCGGGCGCGGTGGGCGCCATGTCCGGGCCGCTGCACGGCGGCGCCCCGTCCCGCGTCCTCGGCATGATCGAGGAGATCGAGCGGACCGGCGACGCCGTGGCGTACGTGAAGAAGGCCCTCGACAAGGGCGAGCGCCTCATGGGCTTCGGCCACCGCGTGTACCGCGCGGAGGACCCGCGCGCCCGCGTGCTGCGCCGTACCGCCAAGGAGCTGGACGCGCCGCGCTACGAGGTGGCGGCGGCACTGGAGAAGGCCGCGCTGGAGGAGCTGCACGCCCGCCGCCCGGACCGGGTCCTGGCGACGAACGTGGAGTTCTGGGCGGCGATCATGCTGGACTTCGCCGAGGTCCCGGCGCACATGTTCACCTCGATGTTCACCTGCGCCCGCACGGCCGGCTGGTCGGCCCACATCCTGGAGCAGAAGCGCACGGGCCGCCTGGTGCGCCCCTCCGCCCGCTACACCGGCCCGAGCCGGCGCGACCCCCGCGACATCGACGGGTACGCCGACCTGGCCTCCTTCGCGGGCTAGAACCACGTGCCGGGGCCCGGCGGGCGATCGCCCGCCGGGCCCCGGCACGTCCGCACCCCTCACCGCCCCCGCCGTCACCCCGCCGTGGTCAGCTGGCGGCCCTCCGCGGCCAGCAGGTCCGCGTGGTGGCGGGCCGCGACCAGCGGGTGGGCGCGCAGCTTGCCCTTGAGCTCGTTGCGGCCGTACTCGGCGAACAGCGGATTCGCCGGGTCGGTCGTCACCCCGGGCGCCGCCGAGGCGTACGGGAAGGCCAGCGGCGTGATCCGGGCGTCGAGCCGCGGGTTGTAGAAGAACGGGACCGAGAAGCGTTCCGTCGCCCCGGGCGGGGAGACCACCCGGTGCTTGGTCGCGACCAGATAGCCGTTCGTCGCGACCTCCAGGAGCTCGCCGAGGTTGACCACGAAGGCCCCGCGCAGCGGCGGCACGTCGTGGAAGACGCCGTCCTCACGCTCGACCTGGAGGCCGCCGACGTGGTCCTGCAGGAGCAGGGTCAGGAAGCCGTAGTCCTTGTGGGCGCCGACGCCCTGGTCGGCGCCGTCGCCGGCACTTCCCGGGTAACGCACCAGCTTGAGGTGCGGATGGGCGTGGGGGCCGAAGTTGTCGTCGTAGAAGCCCTCGGGCGCCCCGATCGAGACGAGCAGCTCGTGCAGCAGCCGCTCGGCGACCCCGCTGAGCCGCTCGACCCAGTTCAGGGCGGCGATCCGCAGTTCGGGCAGGGCGGCGGGCCACTGGTTGGGACCCTGGAGCCACCAGTACGGGGCCTCCCCCGGGCCGGGGACGTGGGCGGGCCGCTCGGCGCCGATGTCGAGCTGGTCGCGCCAGTCTCGCGAGCCGCCGGTGCGCTCGTCCCCGACCCGGGTGTAGCCCCGGAAGTGCGGCGAGTTGATGTTGTCGATGGCGAGCCGGTCGGCCTCCGGCAGGGCGAAGAAGGCCCGCATCGCGGAGGTGAGCGCGGTGGTCTCCGCCTCGGTGACGCCGTGCCCCACCAGCTGGAAGAAGCCCACGTCGTGGGCGGCGCTGTGGAGCTGGGCGTGCAGCAGACGCCGGGCCTGGGGGCCGCGGTCGGCGGCGGCGAGGTCGACGATGGGGAGCTGGGAGGTGTACGTCATGGTGTGCATCCGCGGGGTGTACGGGAGCCCGGGCGCCACCGCCGGGGGTGGGGCGGGGGCCACGGGTGCTGCCTGAGAGAAGAAGGGCTCGCCCCTGGGGGCGTCGGGATCAGGCGGAGCGTCGACAGCCCATGCTCGTGACGCGGACGAAGTCCACGTGGCGGCGGCGTACGAGCGAAAGCATGCGAACAGCGTACTGCGGCGCGCGCCGAACGGGTGTGGCTCCGGTCACGGCACCCGCCCGCGCCCCCGGGCGGCCGCCCCGGCCGGCCCCGTCAGCCCAGCGCCTCGTCCACCAGCACGGCCCACTGCGCGACCACGCGCTCCCGCCGCGCCCGGTCGTCGGTCAGCAGCGTCGCCAGGCCCAGACCGCGGGCCATGTCCAGCAGCCCCTGGACCGTCTCGCGGACCCCCGGCACGGATTCGTCCGCCCCCAGCAGCTCGACCGCGATGCGGTGCGACTCGCGGCCGACCCGCGCCTCCAGCTCGGTCACCCGGGCCCGCAGCTGCTCCTCGTCGGAGGCCGCGACCCACAGGTGGAGGGCGGCCCGGAAGAGCGGGCCGGTGAAGAGGTCGACGACGGCGGCGACGACCTCCGGGCGACTCTGCACCGGCAGGGTGCGCAGCGCCTGGGAGCGCTCCTCGGCCACGTACTCGACGGCCGCGGTGAACAGGTCCTCCCGGGTCGGGAAGTGGTGCTGGGCCGCCCCGCGCGAGACGCCGGCCCGCTCGGCCACCACCGAGACGGTGGAACCCGCCCAGCCGTGCTCGGCCAGGCAGGACACCGCCGCCTCCAGGAGCCGCTGCCGGGTGGCCCGGCTGCGGTCCTGCTTGGGAGAGGTCACCACACCCATTCGGGGTCCCGTCGTTCGAGGAAGGCCGTCATCCCCTCGCGCGCCTCGGCGGACGCGAACAGCGACGCGGACCGCTGGACCAGCTCCTCCGCGTCGCGCTCGAAGGTCTCCAGGACTTTAGCCGTGACCAGCCGCTTCGACTCGGCCAGGCCCTGCGGGGAACCCTTGCGCAGACCGTCCAGAATGCCGTCCAGGTCCTCGTCGAGGGCCGTGACCAGGCCCATCCGGACCGCCTCCGCCACCCCGAAACGCTCGCCCGTCAGGTAGTACCGCGCCGCCGCCCGCTGCTCCAGCTTCGGCAGCAGCGTCAGCGAGATCACCGCCGGGGCCACCCCGATCCGCGCCTCGGTGAGGGCGAAGTCCGCCTCCGCGGAGGCCACGACCAGGTCGCAGGCGCCCAGCACGCCGAGGCCGCCGGCCCGGGCGTGCCCCCGGACGACCCCCACGACGGGCTTCGGCAGTTCCACGATCTGCCGGAGCAGTGCCACGAAGGTGTACGGGTTCGGCGGGGCCTTCAGGTCGGCGCCCGCGCTGAACGTGGAACCGGAGTGCGCCAGCACCACCGCCCGCACCGCGGGGTCCTTCCCGCACGCCGCCAGGGCCGCCGCGAGCTCGGCGACGAGGGTCGCCGAGAGCGCGTTGCGGTTGGCGGGCGAGTCCAGGGTCAGGGTCGTGATGCCGCGCTCTTCGGCGGTGGTAACCAGGGTCATGCGCCTTCTCGCTCCCTCAGTTCGCGGCGCAGGATCTTCCCCGACGCGGCCCGGGGGACCGTGTCGACGAACTCCACCCGCCGGATCTTCTTGTACGGGGCCACCTTCCCGGCCACGAAGTCGATCACGTCCGTCGCGGTCAGGTCGCCGGCGCCCGCCTGCCGGACGACGTACGCCTTCGGTATCTCCGTGCCGTCCTCGTCGTACACCCCGATCACCGCCGCGTCCGCGACCCGCTCATGGGTGAGGAGCAGCGCCTCCAGTTCGGCCGGTGCGACCTGGAAGCCCTTGTACTTGATGAGCTCCTTGACCCGGTCGACGACGAACAGCCAGCCGCCCTCGTCGACCCGGCCGACGTCCCCGGTGTGCACCCATCCGTCGGCGTCGATCATGGCGGCGGTGGCGTCGGGCCGGCCCAGGTATCCCTTCATCACCTGCGGGCCGCGGATCGCGATCTCGCCCTCCTCGCCGACGGCCGCGTCCCGGTCCGGGTCCGTCAGCGAGACCAGCCGCATCTCGGTGGACGGCAGCAGCTTCCCGACGGTCCCGGACGGCGGGTCCGTTGCCTCCAGCGGCACGACGTGCGTCCCCGGCGACAGTTCCGTCATGCCGTACGCCTGCCGGATCGGCGGCAGGTTCAGCCGCTCCGAACAGGCCCGGGCGAGCGCGCCGTCCAGCGGGGCGGCCGAGCAGACGATGTACTCCAGCGACGACAGGTCGTACTGCGCGACCGCCGGGTGCTTCGCCAGGGCGAGCACGATCGGCGGCGCCACGTACAGGGCGTTGATCCGGTGCTTCTCGATCGCCGCCAGGAACTGGTCGAGGTCGAAGCGCGGCAGCACGACGACCGTGGCGCCCTTGCGCAGCGGGGCGTTCATCAGCGCGGTCAGGCCGTAGATGTGGAAGAACGGCAGCACCGCGAGGATCCGGTCGCCCGGCCCCATCGGGATGAACGGTTCGAGCTGGGCCAGATTGGTGGCGATCGACCGGTGGGTGAGCATCACGCCCTTCGGTATCCCGGTCGTGCCCGAGGAGTACGGCAGGGCGGCGATGTCCTCGTCGGGGTCGATGGCGACCTCGGGCTCGGGCGCGCTCGTGCCGAGCATCGCCTGCAGCGAGCGGTACCCGTCCGGGCCCGCGGCCTGGTCGCAGATCAGGATCTCCTCGACGCCGCCCGCGAGTTCGGCGGCCAGCCGGGCCGTGTCGAGGAGCGGGGACACGGTGACGATCCAGCGGGCCGCCGAGTCGCGCAGCTGCTTGGCGAACTCCTCCGGCGTGGACAGCGGATGGACGGTGGTCACGGCGGCGCCGGCCCGGGAGGCGGCGTAGAACGCGATCGGGAAGAGGACGGTGTTGGGGCTGTGCAGGGCGAGGACGTCGCCCGGCCGCAGCCCCGCCTCCGCCAGGCCCGCCGCGATCCGCCGGTGGAACAGGTCGACCTGCGCGTAGGTCAGGGTGATGTCGCCGGTCCCGTCGATCAGCGCGGGAGTGTCGCCCCGCTCGGCGGCGCGGCCGAGGACGGCCTCGTGGATCGGCTGGGAGACGGCTTGGACATCCGCGTACTCGCTGAGAAACACCATGCTGCACCCCTCGGGTTGCCGACAGTGGTCGCCAGAATCGCGTGTGTCAGTACGACTTGGGGAGACCCAGGGACTGATGGGACACGTAGTTGAGGATCATCTCCCGGCTGACCGGCGCGATCCGGGCGACCCGGGAGGCGGCGATGAGCCGGGCCAGGCCGAACTCCCGGGTGAGACCGTTCCCGCCGAGGGTGTGCACGGCCTGGTCGACCGCCTTCACACACGCCTCGCCGGCCGCGTACTTGGCCATGTTGGCGGCCTCGCCGGCGCCGACGTCGTCCCCGGCGTCGTACAGGAGGGCGGCCTTCTGCATCATCAGCCGGGCCAGCTCCAGCTCGATGTGCGCCTGCGCCAGCGGATGGGCGATGGCCTGGTGGGCGCCGATCGGCGACTTCCAGACCTGCCGCTCCTTGGCGTACCGGACGGCCTGGTCCAGGGCGTAGCGGCCCATTCCGATGGCGAAGGCCGCCGTCATGACCCGCTCGGGGTTGAGCCCGGCGAAGAGCTGGAGGAGGCCCGCGTCCTCGTCGCCCACCAGCGCCTCGGGCGGCAGGTGGACGTCGTCCAGCGTCAGCTCGAACTGCTTCTCCTGGGCGTCCAGTTCCATGTCGATCTGCCGTCGCCCGAAGCCCGGGGCGTCACGCGGGACGACGAAGAGACACGGCTTGAGGGTGCCGGTCCGGGCGTCCGAGGTCCGGCTCACGATCAGGGTGGCGTCGGCGATGTCGACCCCGGAGACGAACACCTTCCGCCCGTTGAGGACCCAGCCCTGCTCGGTCCGCGTGGCGGTCGTCGTGATCCGGTGCGAGTTGGACCCCGCGTCCGGCTCGGTGATGCCGAACGCCATGGTGCGGCTGCCGTCGGCGAGACCGGGCAGCCACTCCCGCTTCTGCTCCTCGGTGCCGAACCGGGCGATCACCGTGCCGCAGATCGCGGGCGAGACGATCATCATCAGCAGCGGCGCGCCGGCCGCGCCCGCCTCCTCCAGGACGATGGAGAGCTCGGCGATGCCGCCGCCCCCGCCGCCGTACTCCTCGGGCAGGTTCACGCCGAGGTAGCCGAGCTTGCCGGCCTCGGCCCAGAGCGTGGCCCGGTCGAAATCGCGGCCGTGGCGCTGCCCGAGGGCGGAGACGGCGGCGCGCAGGGCGGTGTGCTCGGCGGACTCGACGACGGATCCGGTCATTGCTCTTCCTCCTGTGCTTCGTGCTGAACGACGGCGAGCAGGGCACCGACCTCGACCTGGCGGCCGGGGACGGCGTGGAGCGCGGTGAGCGTGCCGGAGGCGGGCGCGATGATGCGGTGCTCCATCTTCATGGCCTCCAGCCAGAGCAGCGGCTGCCCGGCGGTGACGGTGCCGCCGACGGCCAGGCCCTCGGCGACCCGGACGACGGTGCCGGGCATGGGCGCGAGCAGGGAGCCGGGCTCCCGCTGCGCGGTCGGATCGGGGAAACGGGGACGGACGGTGAGCCGGTGCGGGCCGACATGGACGGTGTCGCCGTATCGGGACACCTCGAAGTCGCGTACGACCCCGTCCACTTCGAGCCGGACCCGGCCGGGTGCGACCGTCACGGCACGGACGCCCTCGGGCGCCAGGACCTCGTACCCGCCGCCCCGGGTCGGCCGGTAGCGCACCTCGTGGTCGCCGTACGTCCGGCTCTGGTCCTGCGAGGCCACGTTCCGCCAGGCGCCGCCGAACCGGCCGCCGCCGGCCGCCGCCTCCGCGAGCGCGGCGGCCACCGCCGCCTGCGCCTCCCCCGGCAGCGGGGCCGCCAGCTCGTCCAGGTGCCGCTCGTAGAACCCGGTGTCGAGCCGGTCCGCGTCCAGGAACGCGGGATGCCGCAACGAGGCGACCAGCAGGTCCCGGTTGGTCACCGGCCCGTGGATCCGGGCCCGGGACAGGACGTGCGCCAGCCGGCGCGCCGCCTCGGCCCGGGTCGGCGCGTGGACGACGACCTTGGCGAGCATCGGGTCGTAGTGCACCCCGACGGCGTCCCCCGAGGCGTAGCCGCTGTCGACCCGCAGGCGGGACCCGGTCGCGACGCCCGGGAATCCGGTGCCGGCCGGCCCGTCGGGGAACTCCAGGGTGTGCAGCACACCCGTCTGCGGGGCCCAGCCCCGCGACGGGTCCTCCGCGTAGAGCCGTGCCTCGATCGCGTGCCCCGCGGCCCGCGGCGGCCCGTCCGGCAGCGCGGCGCCCTCGGCGACCGCGAGCTGGAGCGCGACCAGGTCGACACCGAAGACCGCCTCGGTCACCGGGTGCTCGACCTGGAGACGGGTGTTCATCTCCAGGAAGTGCGCCCGGCCGTCCGCGACCAGGAACTCCACCGTGCCCGCCCCGACGTAGCCGACCGCCCGGGCCGCCGCCACCGACCGCTCACGCAACTCCTCGACGAGCCCGGGCTCCAGACCCGGCGCCGGAGCCTCCTCGACGACCTTCTGGTGCCGGCGCTGGAGCGAGCAGTCACGCGTGCCGAGCGCCCACACCGCGCCGTGCCCGTCGGCCAGGACCTGCACCTCGACGTGCCGGCCGTTCTCGACGTACGGCTCGACGAACACCTCGCCGTCCCCGAAGGCACTCGCCGCCTCCGCCGACGCGGCGGCCAGCTCCGCCTCCAGCTCGGCCAGCTCGCGCACGATCCGCATACCGCGGCCACCACCGCCCGCCGCCGCCTTCACCAGCACCGGCAGGTCCGCCTCGGTCACCTCGGCCAGCGGGGCGACGCCCAGCAGCTCCTTCGCCCGTGTCTTCGACGCCATCGCCTCGATCGCGGCCGGCGGCGGACCGATCCAGACCAGACCGGCGTCGGTCACCGCCCGGGCGAAGTCCGCGTTCTCCGACAGGAACCCGTACCCCGGGTGCACCGCGTCCGCCCCGGCCGCCAGCGCCGCCTTCACCACCAGATCGCCGCGCAGATACGTCTCCGCGGGCGCCGAACCCGGCAGCCGCACCGCCGCGTCGGCCTCCCGGACGTGCAGCGCCGAGGCGTCGGCGTCCGAGTACACGGCCACCGTCCCGATGCCCAGCTCACGGCACGTACGGAACACCCGGCAGGCGATCTCCCCGCGGTTGGCGACGAGTACCGACTGAATCATCGAAGCTGCCTCACATTCGGAAGACGCCGAAGCCGCCGCGCGCGCCCTCGACCGGTGCCGTGTGGATCGCGGACAGGCACAGCCCGAGGACCGTGCGGGTGTCACGGGGGTCGATGACGCCGTCGTCGTAGAGCCGCCCGGACAGGAACATCGGCAGCGACTCCGACTCGATCTGCGCCTCGACCATCGCGCGCAGGCCCGCGTCCGCCTCGTCGTCGTAGGGCTGCCCCTTCGCCGCGGCGGCGGCCCGCGCCACGATCGACAGCACGCCCGCCAGCTGCTGCGGGCCCATGACGGCCGACTTCGCGCTCGGCCAGGCGAAGAGGAACCGCGGGTCGTAGGCCCGGCCGCACATGCCGTAGTGCCCGGCCCCGTACGACGCCCCCATGAGCACGCTCAGATGCGGCACCCGGCTGTTCGACACCGCGTTGATCATCATCGCGCCGTGCTTGATGATGCCGCCCTGCTCGTACTCCTTGCCGACCATGTAGCCGGTCGTGTTGTGCAGGAAGACCAGCGGGATGTCGCGCTGGTTGGCGAGCTGGATGAACTGCGCCGCCTTCTGCGACTCCGCGGAGAACAACACCCCCTGCGCGTTGGCGAGGACACCCACCGGATAGCCGTGCAGCGACGCCCAGCCGGTCACCAGACTCGGCCCGTACAGCGGCTTGAACTCGTCGAAGTCCGAGCCGTCCACCACCCGGGCGATCACCTCGCGCGGGTCGAACGGCGTCTTCAGGTCCCCCGGCACGATCCCGAGCAGCTCGTCCTCGTCGTACTTCGGCGGCAGCACTCCTCCCGCACCCGCCCCGAACCCCGCCGGATCCGGCCGCGCCTTGCGGTGGTTGAGCCGCGCGACGATCCGGCGCGCCTGGCGCAGGGCGTCGGGCTCGTCCGCGGCGTAGTGGTCGGCGAGCCCCGAGGTCCGGGCGTGCATCTCGGCGCCGCCCAGCGACTCGTCGTCGCTCTCCTCCCCCGTCGCCATCTTCACCAGCGGCGGACCACCGAGGAAGACCTTCGACCGCTCCCGGATCATCACGGTGTGGTCGGACATGCCGGGGACGTACGCGCCACCCGCCGTCGAATTGCCGAAGACGACCGCGATCGTCGGAATGCCCGCCGCCGAAAGCCGCGTGAGGTCCCGGAACAGCGCCCCGCCCGGAATGAAGATCTCCTTCTGGGACGGCAGATCCGCACCCCCCGACTCCACCAGCGAGATGACCGGCAGCCGGTTGGCGAAGGCGATCTCGTTGGCCCGCAGCGCCTTCCGCAGCGTCCACGGATTGGAGGCCCCGCCGCGCACCGTCGGGTCGTTGGCGGTGATCAGGCATTCGACGCCCTCCACCACCCCGATGCCGGTCACCAGCGACGCGCCCACCGGATAGTCGCTGCCCCAGGCCGCGAGCGGCGACAGCTCCAGGAACGGCGAGTCGGGGTCGACCAGCAACTCGATCCGCTCCCGGGCGAGCAGCTTGCCGCGCCCCCGGTGCCGGGCGACGTACTTCTCGCCGCCGCCCGCGAGCGCCTTGGCGTGCTCGGTGTCGAGGGCGGCCAGCTTGTCGAGCATGGCGGCGCGGTGGGCCGCGTAATCGGGTCCGCCGGTGTCGAGGGCGGAGGCGAGCACGGTCACAGCAGTTCCTCCAGAAGGTCCACCGGAATGTCCAGGTGCCGCGAGCGGAGCCACTCGCCCAGCGCCTTGGCCTGGGGGTCGAAACGGGCCTGGGAGGCGACGCCCTCGCCGAGGAGGCCGGTGACGACGAAGTTCACCGCCCGCAGCCCGGGCAGGACATGACGCACGACGGTCAGGCCCGCGGTCTCCGGCAGCAGCTCGCGGAACCGCTCCACGGTCAGGGTGTGGACGAGCCAACGCCAGGCCGCCTCGGACCGGACCCACACGCCCACGTTCGCGTCACCGCCCTTGTCGCCGCTGCGGGCACCGGCCACCCGCCCCAGCGGCGCCCGGCGCACCGGCCCGGCCGGCAGCGGCGCGGGCAGCGCGGGCTCCGGCACCGGCTCCAGGACCCGGGTCCGCGCCGGTACGGGAACGTCCCACCGGGTCCCGTCGGGCAGGACGGCGACGTGCGGGACCTCGGCGGCCGGCACGTACCGCGCCTCGAACACCCCGTACGGCGTGCCCTTCCCGGGCGGGGCCGTCACATGGAAACCGGGATAACTCCCCAGCGCCAGCTCCACGGCCGCACCGGTCAGCGCCCGGCCGACGGCCTGCGGGTCCGGGTCGCGCACGACGAGCCGGAGCAGCGCGCTCGCGGTCTCCTCAGTGGCCGCGTCGGGCCGGTCGGTGCGGGCCAGTTCCCACCGCACCTCGGCGGGCCGGGCCCCGGCCCGCTCGAACGCGTCCTCGACCTGGTCCCGGACGAGCCCCGCCTTCTCCTCGATGTCGAGGCCGGTCAGGACGAAGACCACCTCGTTGCGGAAGCCGCCGAGCCGGTTCACCCCGACCTTCAGCGTGGGCGGCGGGGCCTCGCCCCGCACGCCGCCGACCGCGACCCGGTCGGGACCCTCCTGGCCGAGCCGGACGGTGTCGAGGCGGGCCGTCGCGTCGGGGCCGGCGTAACGGGCGCCTCCCGTCTCGTACAGCAGCTGGGCGGTGACCGTGCCGACGTCGACGAAACCGCCCGTACCGGGGTGCTTGGTGATGACGGACGTGCCGTCGGCATGGATCTCGGCGACCGGGAAACCGGGCCGGCGCACGTCGGCCGGGCGGAAGAAGGCGTAGTTGCCACCGGTGGCCTGGGTACCGCACTCCAGGACGTGCCCGGCCACGACCGCGCCCGCCAGCTTGTCGTGCCAGTCGGGGTCCTCGGGGGTCCAGCCGAAACGCCACTGCGCGGGCCCGGTGACCAGGGCGGCGTCGGTGACCCGGCCGGTGACGACGACGTCCGCGCCGGCGCCCAGACAGGCGGCGATCCCGGCGCCGCCGAGGTAGGCGTTCGCCGTCAGCACGCCGTCGGCGGCGGGCAGCCGGTCACCCTCGACGTGCGCGATCCGGCTGGGGAGACCGAGCCGCTTCGCCAGGGCCCGCAGCGCCTCGGCGAGCCCGGCCGGATTGAGACCGCCCGCGTTGGCGACGATCCTGACGCCCCGCTCGTGCGCGAGCCCCAGCCCCTCCTCCATCTGACGCAGGAACGTCCTGGCATACCCGGCGTCCGGGTCCTTCAGAAGGTCGCGGCCGAGGATGAGCATCGTCAGCTCGGCGAGGTAGTCACCGGTCAGGACGTCGAGCTCGCCGCCGGTGAGCATCTCGCGCACGGCGTCGAAGCGGTCGCCGTAGAAGCCGGAGGCATTGCCGATACGGAGGATCACGGCCGCTCCCCGCGAGGCCGGCCCGGACCGGCGGGCCCGGCGAAGGCCTGCGCGATGGACAGCCACTCCTCGGCGTCGCCGCCCTCCGCCGTGAGACCGGTGTCGGCCCGGTGCACCCGCTGGGTGACGAGGAGACAGAAGTCGAGGGCCGGACCGGTGATCCGCTGGACGGCGTCCGCCGGCCCGTACGTCCACTCCTCGCCGTCGGGGGCGACGAGCTCGATCCGGAACGGCTCGTCGGGCGCCTTCCGACCACGGACGAGATAGGCGTAGTCACGGGCCCTGATGCCGATCCAGGCGACGTGCCGCAGCCGGGCGGTCGGCTCGCGCACCACCCCGAGGGCGTCGGCCACGTCCTGCCCGTGCGCCCAGGTCTCCATGAGCCGCGCGGTCCCCATGGACACGGCGCTCATCGGCGGGCCGTACCAGGGGAACCTGGCCCCCGGAGGGGCGGCCCGCAGCGCTTCCTGAAGCCGCTCCCGCCCGGTGCGCCACCGCTCCAGCAGCACGGCGGGCGGCAGCGCGGCACCCTCCTCGGCACCCTCGTCGACGAAGGTGTCGGGGGCCGCGAGGGCCTTCTCGGTCTCGGCCGCGAAGCCGGCGGGATCGGTGGCGGCGAGCAGGGCCGCCCGGTCGGTCCAGGCGAGATGCGCGATCTGATGCGCGACGCTCCAGCCGGCGGCCGGGGTCGGGGCCGCCCATTCCGCGTCGCTCAGCCCTCTGACGAGCCGGTCGACTTCTTCGCTCTCACTGCGCAGATCGTCGAGGACGACGACGGGGTCGGACACGGTGCGCTCCCCTCGGGGCACGGGCGAACCACGGGCGTGTGCCGAGGAGCATGGCAGCGACGAAGGAAACAATCAAGCGTGCTTGCTTGAGAATTTCGAGGGAGGGGAGGAGGGGGAGAGGGGCGAGGCGAGAGGTGGGGGGGTTGGGGCGGGTTGGGGTGGCTGGAAGGCACCCCCGGCCCGGTCACTACTTCTTCGAGGCCCTCGGGGCGGTGGGGGTCGTGGGGGCGGTGGGGGTCGTCGGGGCTGTCGATTCCTTCGAGCCCTCCTCGCCCTTCGCCTCCGTCGAACCCGTCGCCTCCGTCGCACCCTTCGCCTCCGCCTTCGGGGGCAGTACACCGCGCTTCGTCTGGGTGCGGACGGCGCCCATGCTCGCGGCGATGACCAGCGCGATCGCCAGCGCGTCGGTGACCGACAGCGCCTGGCTCAGGACGAGGAACCCGGCGGTAGCGGCGATGGCCGGCTCCAGGCTCATCAGGATCGCGAAGGTGGGAGCGGGCAGCCGGCGCAGCGCGAGGAGCTCCAGCGTGTACGGCAGCACCGAGGACATCAGCGCGACGGCCAGACCCAACCCGATCGTCGACGGCACGAGCAGCTTGTCGCCCGCCTCCACGATGCCGAACGGCAGCGACAGGACGGCGCCGAACGCCATCGCCAGCGCCAGCCCGTCCGCCTTCGGGAAGCGGCGCCCGGTGCGGGCGCTGAAGACGATGTACGTCGCCCACATCGCGCCGGCGGCCAGCGCGAACGCCGCGCCCAGGGGATCGAGGCGGTCGAAGCCGCCGCCGCCGAGCAGGACGACGCCGCCGAGTGCGAGACCCGCCCACAGCACGTTCATCAGCCGGCGCGAGGCGATCACCGACAGGAGCAGCGGGCCCAGGACCTCCAGGGTGACCGCGGCGCCGAGCGGGATCCGGTCGGCGGACTGGTAGAAGAGGATGTTCATGCCCGCCATCGCGGCGCCGAAGGCGACGATGGTGCCCCAGTCGGCGCGGCGGTAGCCGCGGACCTTGGGCCGGCAGACGATCAGCAGCACGGTGGCGGCGAGAACGAGGCGCAGGGTGACGACACCGAGGGCGCCGGCACGCGGCATGAGCAGGACGGCGACAGCCGATCCGAACTGCACGGAGAGCCCACCGGCCACGACGAGCGCGACGGGCCCGAGGCGGGTGGCACGGGAGGCGGCGGAAGCGGCCCCGGCGGCGTCGGACGCGGAACCGGACTCGGGCACGGAACCGGGTACCGAACCGGACGCGGGTACGGAGACGGCCTCGGGCACGGAGACGGCGGCGATGTCCTTGACCGGGCTGTCCACCGGCTCACTCCTCGGATAGTTCATTTCACTGGACTACCAGTCCAGAATAGTAGACCCGTCAAGTGGAGTCCGACTCTCACGCTACGAGCCCGTGCGCGCCGCGTGAAATGCCGATTGGTCTGCGGTTATGCTCCGGACGCATGGTCCTAGAGCTGCGCCACCTGCGCGCCTTCCTCGCCATCGCCGAAGAAGGCAACGTGACCCGGGCCGCCGCCCGCCTCCACCTCACCCAGCCCGCCGTCTCCCGCACCCTCGCCGCCCTGGAGACCCACCTCGGCGCCCGGCTCGTCGACCGGTCCACGCATCACCTCTCCCTCACCCCCGAGGGCCGCGCCTTCCGCGACCGGGCCGCCTCCGCGATCGCCGCGTTCGACGCGGCGGTCGACCCCGCCCGCCTCCGGCACCGGCCCCTGCGCCTCGGCCACGCATGGTCGGCCTTCGGCCCGTACACCACACCTCTACTGCGCCGATGGCAGCGCGAACACCCCGAGACGCCGCTCGAACTCCTGCGGATCGACGACCGAACCGCCGGACTCGTACGCGGCGACGTGGACGCGGCGCTGCTGCGCGGGCCGGTGGACGCGCCGGGGCTCGCGACGGAGGAGCTGACCACGGAACCCCGGGTGGCCGCACTGCCGGCGGACAGCCCCCTGGCGGAGCGTCCGGGGCTGACCCTGGGTGACCTGGCGACCGAGACCGTGGTCCTCAACACGGTGTCGGGCACGACGGGCCTCGACCTGTGGCCGCCCGAGGATCGACCCGCCGGCAGCCTCACCGTCGGCAACACCGACGACTGGCTGACCGCGATCGCGGCGGGCCGGGGCATCGGCGTCTCATCCGTCTCGACGGCGGACATGCACCCGCACCCCGGGGTGACCTACCGCCCCCTGACGGACGCACCCCCCATCCACGTGGTCCTGGCCTGGCGGGACACCTCCCCACACCCGGCGACCCCGTTGCTGGTGGCGCTGGCCCACGAACTCGCGAGGGAGGGGTGAGGGGAGGCACTTGTGGTGGAGGTGGGCCGGGGGCCTGGGGGGCGTTGGGGTGGGGGTGCTTGGGCGTCGAGCGTCACCTGGGGCGGGCGGACAGGATGGGGGTCTTCGCGCCGGGGGCCTGAGAGGGGGGCGGGGGCTTGGCGGGGGCGCTTGGGGCGGGCCGGCCTCCGTTGCTTCTGGTGATTGGCCGCCCTCTCTCCGAGTGTGGCGGGTTACGGCGCCGCTTCAAGGGCGCTCCTCGTTCCTCGTCGCGTCGCTGCGCGATGGGCTGCGCCCACCCTTGACCCGTCACCTCCACCCGCCTTTTCACACTCGGAGGGCGGCCCGGGGAGGGGCATCCGCTCCGGGGCCCGGTCCCTCTCGGGCGCCGTCGGCGGCCATCGGCTTTCGGCGTGGCTTCCCGCACCCATTGAATGGGGCGGCTGGGCATGGCTTAGCGGGTGCCGCTCGCTTCTCGGCTGGGATTCATGCCCCGCTGGTCATTCCCGGTGGTGGGTGATCCCTTATCCGAGGAGGACTTGGAAGGGGTGACGTCTCAAGCCGGCCGCCATCGAGTCCGGCCCGTCTTCGGCGGCGGGGGGTTCCATCCCTCTCCCCGGATGACGCTAGCGCGTACATTACTTGCGGTAACCAGGACGAGATAAGGGACTTCACGGGCATATCGGACTCTCGGGAGGCTTAATGTACGCCGTAGCGTCATTGAGCAGCCGATCCCGGATTGCCGATGGGGCTGCTGGGGCGGATGGGATCCGCGCGACCGCCGCCCCGCGCGCCCCGTGCCCCTGACCTGAGCCGGCGATGCTGGCTCCGGATTCGGCTTCACCCCCACCGGACATTGACCAGCGGGGCATGAATCCCAGCCGAGAAGCGAGCGGCATCCGCTAAGCCGAGCCCGGCCGCCCCATTCAATGGGTGCGGGAAGCCACCCCAAAAGCTGTCGGCCGCCGACGGCGCTGCGCGCCCCGCCGGCCCCCGCCTGGCCCCTCCCCGGGCCGCCCTCCGAGTGTGAAAAGGCGGGTGGAGGTGACGGGTCAAGGGTGGAGCGAAGCGAAATCGGCGAAGCCGACGCGACGAAGGAGCGCCCTTGAAGCGGCGCCGTAACCCGCCACACTCGGAGAGAGGGCGGCCAACCACCAGAAGCCACCGAGGCACCCGAGCCCCAAGCGCCAGGACCCCCACCCCCCAAGCCCCCCAGTCGAGGCCCCCACCCCCTACAGCGGCACGTCCTCCCCCGCCGGGAAGGGGCCGCCGTGGCCCGGGACGATGGTGTCCGCGGCCGCCAGGACGCGGAGGCGCGAGGTGCGGTGGGTGTCGCGGTGCGGGGCCACCGGGTCCTCGGCCGGCCCGTCCGGGCGCCACCAGAGGTCGCCCACGAAGGCGACCACCCCGTCCGCCGTGCCCGCGAGCAGGGTGATGTCCTCGGGGCTGTGCCCGGGCGTCCGGATCAGGCGCAGCGACGGCGTCAGCTCGTACCCCTCGGCGTCCCGGTCGGTCCACTGGTCGTGCAGGTACTCCGCCTTGTGGTCGTGGACCCGTGCCTGCCCGAACAGGCCCACGTTCATGGTGTTGTCGGGGTGGTGGTGGCTGAGCACCACGTCGGTGATGTCGTCGGGGCCGAGGCCCAGTTCCGCGAGCGGCCCGAGGATGCGGTCGCGGCTCGCCACCATGCCGGGGTCGATGATCACGTGCCGGTCGCCGTCGGAGACGTACGAGACGGTGGCGGCGACCCCGGGCCCCGTGGAGAGGGTGTAGCCGGTGGTCAGGATCTTGTGGACGGCGCTGTTGCCGCGCGGCCGGTCGGTGTCCCGGGCGGTCTCTCGGTCGATCACTCGCTCTGTCATGCCTCAAGCTTCGTACCCCGCAGCGGAGTTCCGTGAGTGGCCTTGCTGCCACCCATCGCGGGTTTTGTGCCACACTCCGCGCCATGCCGTTCCTCTCCGTCGCCGCGTACGCGCCGCCCCGCGTCGGCATGCTCGCCGTCGGTGTCGTCGCGGAGGTCTTCGGCGCTCCCCCGGCGGGTCTTCCGCGCTTCGACTTCGCGCTCTGCTCCGACCGGCCGGGGCAGGTCTCCACCGATCTCGGGGTGCCGCTGGCGGTCGAGCACGGCCTCGACCGGCTCGCCGTCGCCGATCTCGTCCTCGTCCTTCCCTGGGCCGACTTCCGGGTGCCGCCGCCCGATCCGGTGCTCGACGCGCTCCGTGCCGCGCACGCGCGGGGCGCGCTGGTGGGGGCCCATTGCGTGGGCGCGTTCGCCCTCGCCGCCGCCGGGCTGCTCGACGGTCTGCGGGCCACGACCCACTGGCGGTTCGCCGAGCTGCTGGCCCGTCGCCACCCGGCCGTCACCGTCGAGGCGGACGCCCTCTACGTCGACGAGGGCCGGGTCCTGACGGGCGCGGGCGCGGCCGCCGGATTCGACCTGTGCCTGCATCTGGTGCGCCGCGAGTACGGCGCCGCCGCCGCCAACACCGTGGCCCGCGACCTGGTGCTGCCGCCCCACCGGGACGGCGGGCAGGCCCAGTACCTCGTCGCCCCCGTCCCGGAGGACGGCGAGGACGAGCGGCTCGCGGAGGTGCTCGCCTGGGCCCGGGCGCATCTGCACGAGCCGTTGCCCGTCGCGGAGCTGGCGCGGCGCGCCCTGATGAGCCGGCGCTCCTTCGCCCGCCGGTTCGCCGCGGCGACCGGGACGACGCCGCACGCCTGGGTCCTCGGCCTGCGGCTGAGCCGGGCGGAGGAGCTTCTGGAGACCACCGAGTTGCCGGTCGAGGAGATCGCCCGGCTGGTCGGCTACGGCTCCGCCGCCGTCCTGCGCGAGCAGTTCGTCCGCCGCCGGGGCGTACCGCCCCGTACCTATCGCCGTACGTTCGGCCGCGTCTCGCTCTCGTAGGCCGCGCGGGTCCTACGGGGCCGGGGCCGGACCGGTCCGCTCCGGGCGATCAGGCGGGTCGTCCACCTCACCACCCGGTTCACCCCCCTTCTCGCCGCCCGCCGTCTCCCACTCCTCCTCCAGTTTCCGTGCCAGGACCTCGGCCAGGTGGCGTCCCCTGCGGTCCGACAGGTGGGCCAGTTGAGTGCGGCACGAGTAGCCGTCCGCGAGGACCACGACGTCCTCGCCGGCCGCCCGTACCGACGGCAGCAGCTGGTCCTCCGCGCAGGCCACCGAGACCTCGTAGTGGCCGGGTTCGAAGCCGAAGTTGCCGGCCAGGCCGCAGCAGCCGCCGCTCAGTTCGCCGGTGAGGCCGGCGCGTTCCCGTAGCCGGCGCTCGGCCCCGTCGCCGAGGACGGCGTGCTGGTGGCAGTGGGTCTGGCCGACGACCTCGCGGTCCAGGCGAGGCGGTTCCCAGTCGGGGGCGAACTCCTCCAGCGCCTGGGCGAAGGTCCTTACGGAGGAGGCCAGTCGGGCGGCCCGGGGGTCGTCCGGCAGCAGTTCCGGCAGGTCGGTCCGGAGGGTGGCCGCGCAGGAGGGTTCGAGGACGACCACGGGGTGCTCGGGGCCGTCGCCCAGCGCGTCGAGCGTCCGGCGCATCACCTTGCGGGCGCGGTCGAGCTGGCCCGTCGAGACGTAGGTGAGCCCGCAGCAGACCCGGCCCGGGGGCAGGCCGACTCGTACGCCGGCCGCGCCGAGGACGCGGACCGCCGCCCGGCCGACCTCGGGGGACAGGTGGTTGGTGAAGGTGTCCGGCCACACGAGGACGTCCGAGGGTGCTCCGAGCCGTGCCCCGAACCAGGAGACGAACGTCCGCGGCGCGACCCGCGGCAGCGGCCGTTCCGGGGTCGCCCCGGCCAGGCGGGCCGAGAACGGCAGGACGCGGGCCGCGTTCAGCAGCGGGCCCGCCCAGCGCAGCCACTGCGGCAGCCGGCCCATGGTGACGTGCGACCAGGGCCGCCGCCGGTCCTGGTAGTAGTGGTGCAGGAACTCCGCCTTGTAGGCGGCCATGTCCACGCCCACGGGGCAGTCGCTGCGGCAGCCCTTGCAGGACAGGCACAGGTCCAGCGCCTCGTGGACCTCCTCCGACCGCCAGCCGTCGGTGATCACCTCGCCGAGCGCCATCTCGTGCAGCAGCCGCGCCCGCCCCCGGGTGGAGTGCCGCTCCTCGCCGGTGGCGCGGTAGCTGGGGCACATGACGTCGGCGGCCGGACTCGGGCCGTCCACCCGGCACTTGGCGACGCCGACGCAGCGGGCCGCGTCCGGGACGAGGGTCAACCCCTTGAAGCGCAGGTTCCGGTCGAGTTTCCCCGGGCGGACCAGCATCCCGGGGTTCAGGCCGCCCTGGGGGTCCCACACGTCCTTGACCTGACCGAAGAGCCCGACGAGCTCGGGTCCGTACATCTTCGGCAGGAGTTCCGCCCGGGCCTGTCCGTCGCCGTGCTCCCCCGACAGCGAGCCGCCGTGTGCCACCACGAGGTCGGCCGCGGCCTCGGAGAAGCGCCGGAAGTGCTTCACCCCCGCCGGGGTCCACAGGTCGAAGTCGATGCGGACGTGGACGCATCCGTCTCCGAAGTGGCCGTAGGGCGTCCCCCGCAGCCCGTACTCCTTCAACAGCCGCCGGAAGTCCCGCAGGTAGGCCCCGAGCCGGGCGGGCGGCACCGCGCAGTCCTCCCATCCCGGCCAGGCGGCGGTCCCGTCCGGCATCCGTGTGGCCGTCCCGGCGGCGTCCTCGCGGATCCGCCACAGGGCCCGTTGCGCGGCGGGGTCCGTCACCACCGCGGCGTCCAGCGCGTCGGCGGCCCGGACCAGCGCCCGCGCGGCCGGTTCGCCGTCCGCCTCGACGAACAGCCAGGCGCCGCCGTGCGGGAGTCCGCTCGCGCCCTGTACGAGGTCGGCCGCCATGCCCTCGACCGTGAGCGCACCGCGGGCCGCGAGGCCGGCCGCCGCGTCGGCGGCCGCGCTCTCGTCCGGGTATCCGAGGACGGCGAGGACGGGCGCGGCCGGGGCGACCACCAGGCGGACCGTGGCCTCCGTCAGGATCCCGAGCGTGCCCTCGCTGCCGCAGAAGGAGCGCGCCACGTCCGCGCCGCGTTCCGGGAGCAGCGCGTCGAGCGCGTAGCCGGAGATGCGCCGGGGCAGGCCCTCGGGGTAGCCGGTCCTCAGCAGCGCCAGGTTCGCCTCGACGAGTTCCCGCAGGCCGTCCGGCGCGCCCTGGCCGTCGCGGCCGGGGCGCAGCCGTGTTCCCTCATAGGTGAGGACGTCGAGTTCCCGGACGTTGTCGGCGGTCGTGCCCCAGGCGACCGAGTGCGCGCCGCACGCGTTGTTGCCGATCATGCCGCCGAGGGTGCAGCGGCTGTGCGTGGACGGGTCGGGCCCGAAGGTCAGTCCGTGCGGGCGGGCCGCCTCGCGCAGCCGGTCGAGGACCACGCCGGGCTGCACGACGGCGGTCCTGGTGTCGGGGTCGAGGGACACGATGGCGCGCATGTGGCGTGTGAAGTCGAGCACGACGCCGGCGCCGGTGGCCTGTCCCGCGATCGACGTGCCGCCGCCTCTGGCGACGACGGGGACCTCGTGGGTGCGGCACACGGCGAGGGCGGCGGCCACGTCCGCCGCGTCCCGCGGGGCGACGACGCCCAGTGGTACACGGCGGTAGTTGGACGCGTCCATCGTCACGAGGGCCCGCGCACCCGCGCTGAAGTCGACGTCTCCGCCGACGGCCCGTCGCAGTTCCTGTGCAAGATCCCCGGGTTCCACCATGGGGACAGAATGTCCCACCGGGTGTCTCATCCGGCGGACATCGTCCGCCGCCACCCCCGCGACCCGATACGCTCCGCCTCGTGGCTGAGATCCAGATTCCCGCTGACATCAAGCCCGCCGACGGCCGTTTCGGCGCGGGCCCCTCCAAGGTGCGTACGGAG
This sequence comes from Streptomyces sp. JL2001, assembly GCF_050917515.1. Classification (NCBI taxonomy): domain Bacteria; kingdom Bacillati; phylum Actinomycetota; class Actinomycetes; order Kitasatosporales; family Streptomycetaceae; genus Streptomyces; species Streptomyces sp. JL2001. The sequence goes on from NZ_CP169421.1 coordinate 3,474,555, forward strand.
GCGCTGGACGCCCTGGCCGCCACCGGCGCCTCTCTGCTCGGCACGTCCCACCGCCAGGCCCCGGTCAAGAACCTGGTCGGCGAGGTACGTGCCGGTGTGCGTGACCTCTTCTCGCTGCCCGAGGGATACGAGGTGATCCTGGGCAACGGCGGCTCGACCGCGTTCTGGGACGTCGCGACCCACGGGCTCATCGAGAACAAGTCCCAGCACCTCACCTTCGGCGAGTTCTCCTCCAAGTTCGCGAAGGCCGCGAAGCTGGCCCCGTGGCTGGCCGAGCCGACCGTGATCTCCTCCGACCCGGGCACCCACCCGGAGCCGAAGGCCGAGGCCGGCGTCGACGTCTACGCGTACACGCACAACGAGACCTCCACCGGTGTCGCCGCGCCCGTCAAGCGCGTCGCGGGTGCCGACGAGGGCGCGCTGGTCCTGGTGGACGCGACCTCGGGTGCCGGCGGTCTGCCGGTCGACATCACCGAGTCGGACGTCTACTACTTCGCCCCGCAGAAGTCCTTCGCCGCCGAGGGCGGCCTGTGGCTGGCGGCGTTCTCCCCGGCGGCGCTGGAGCGCGCGGCGCGCGTCCACGCGTCGGGCCGGCACATCCCGGAGTTCTTCTCGCTGCCGACGGCGATCGACAACTCGCTGAAGAACCAGACGTACAACACCCCGGCGCTGTCGACCCTCTTCCTGCTGAACGAGCAGCTCAAGTGGATCAACGGCCAGGGTGGTCTGGACTGGGCCGTGGCCCGTACGGGTGCCTCCTCGCAGGCGCTGTACGGCTGGGCCGAGGAGTCCAAGCACGCCACGCCGTTCGTGACGGACCCGGCCAAGCGTTCGCAGGTCATCGGCACGATCGACTTCTCGGACGAGGTCGACGCGGCGGCGGTCGCCAAGGTGCTGCGCGCCAACGGCATCGTGGACACCGAGCCGTACCGGAAGCTGGGCCGCAACCAGCTGCGGATCGCGATGTTCCCGGCGATCGACCCGGCGGACGTGCAGGCGCTGACCGCCTGCATCGACTACGTGATCGAGAAGCTGTAACGGCGGATCCGGTCCTGCGGGGGCCCGGCATCGGACATGGCCGATGCCGGGCCCTCGTGCGTGCGGGCCGCGGGATGCCGTGGGTCCCGGTGCCCTTCCGGGCCGGCCGCCCGGGTCAGCGGCGGCGCAGGAGGCGCTTGCCGCCGATGACGAGGGCGGTGGCCGCGCCGAGGACGAGCACGCCGAGCGTGAAGTTGCCCTGCTCCCCCTGACCGGCACCGGCGTCCTTGCCGCCGTCTCCGGGCTTCGACGGCCCCGCGTCGCCGTCCCCGGACGGCTTCGCCCCGTCCTTCTTCTCGACGTCGACCCGGACGACCCGGCTCTCCTTGCCTTCCGAGCCGAACATCAGCGCCGAGCCGTCCGCCGTATAGGTGACGGACTCGGCCTGCCCCTGGAAGGGCGCCCCGGGTGACACCCCGTCGCCCACGATGCGCCCGTTCTTCCAGTCGTACACCCGGGCGCTGAAGTAGCCGCGCAGGACCAGCCGTTCGCCGTCGGGCGAGAACGCGCCGTCCGTCACCCAGGGCACCTCGCCGACCCGCCGGAAGACGTTCTTCCCGCCGGTGGAGAGTTTGGCCGGGCCCTCGTACAGGGCGCCGCCGCCCTCGCGCTTGCTGGCGATGTAGACCCGGCCGGTCTTCGGATGGACCATCAGGGCCTCGGCGTTGCGGGCTCCGTCCGCGTACGTCACGTCGAACTGCGTCGCCCGGACCGTCTGGTCCCCCAGCCGCTTCGGCTCGGGGAAGCGGTAGATCCAGACGTGGTCCCAGGAGCCGTCGAGGTTGTCGCCGATGTCGCCGACGTAGAGGTGGCCGTCCGGGCCGACGGAGATCGCCTCCATGTCGCGGGGCGTGCCGACGCCCTTCAGGGTGAGGGTCGCGACCGTCTCGCCCGTGCGGGAGTCGATGCCGTAGATCAGCGGCGCGTCCTGGTCGTTGTGCGTCCAGTAGACGCCGGGGTGGGCCCGGCTCGCGGCGAGTCCGCTGGACTCGGTGATCCGCGGGTCCTTGATCGTGAAGTCCTGGTCGGCGGCCCCGTCCTCGGCGGGGGCCGCGGCGCCGGCGACGACCGCTCCCGCCTCCTGGGAGGCACCGGCCGGCACCGCCGTGAGCAGGACGAGGGCCGCCGTACCGGTGGCGCACAGAAACGATCGCATGCCCTCAAGCCTGCCACGGCGGCCGGGAGGTGGCCCGGATCACGTCGCAGCCCGCGGCCGCCGTCCGCGATGATGGGAGCCATGCGTTTTATGTTCGTCGGCGACAGCATGACCATCGGACGCGCCGGCGACTACACCTGGCGCTACCGCATGTGGCAGCACCTGGAGTCGGTCCTGCCGGGACGGTACGAGATCGTCGGCCCGCGCACGGAGCTGTACGACACCGCCGCGGACGCCCCCCGCTCGCACGCCTACGCCGACCCGGCCTTCCCCGCGCCCGCCCGCCGCCATCTCGCCGGCTGGGGCGAGGGCTGGCTGCACATGGCGCCGGTCGTCGGCGAGGCGGTCGCCACCACCCGGACGGACGTCCTCCTCGTCTCGCTGGGCCTGATCGACCTCGGCTTCTACACCGACAGCGACCAGACGGCGGAGAACGTGCACGCCTTCGTGGCCGCCGCGCGCTCGGCGAACCCGCACGTCAAGGCCGTGCTGCTGCCGGTCATCCCGAACGTCCGGGCGGAGTCCGACGGCCCCTTCGCCGCCGACTGCCACCGCTTCAACGTCCTGCTCGCCAAGGCGGTCGCGGACCTGGACACGGCCGCCTCCCCGCTGCTCCTCGCGACGGTCCCGGAGTCGTACGACATCCACGCGGACACCTACGACGGCACCCACCCCGGTCCGACCGGCGAGCACAAGCTGGCGGCGGCCTTCGCGGACGCGATGCACCAGGCGTGGGGCATCGGTGCCGCCTACGGCAGCGCGCACCGTGCCGGGGTGACGGCAGGCGCCTGAGCCCGGTACGGGCCCGGCACGGCGTCCGCCGACGGCGAATCCGCCCGCGCCCGCCGGGGCCGGGGTGTTCGACTGTCGGCATGGAGATCCTGATTCTGGGTGGAACGGCATGGCTCGGCCGGGAGCTGGCCCGGCAGGCGGTCGGGCGCGGGCACCGGGTGACCTGCCTGGCCCGCGGCGAGAGCGGCGAGGTCGCCGACGGCGCCCGGCTGGTGGCCGCCGACCGGGCCGCCGGCCCGCGTGCCTACGCGCAGCTCCTCGACCGCCGCTGGGACGCGGTCGTCGAGGTGTCCTGGCAGCCGGGGTTCGTCCGGGAGGCCCTGGCCGCGCTGGGCGACCGCGCCCGGCACTGGACCTACGTCTCCTCGGTGAGCGCCTACGCCTCCCACGCCGAGCTCGGCGCGGACGAGTCCGCGGCCCTGCTGCCCCCGACCGACCGGGACGAGGCGGACCGCGAGGGCTACGGAGAGGCGAAGTCGGCCTGTGAGCAGGCGTCGACGGCCGCCGTGGGCGACCGCCTCCTGATCGCCCGCGCGGGTCTCATCGGCGGCCCCGGCGACGCCAGCGGGCGCTCCGGCTACTGGGCGGCCCGTGCCGCCCGCGATCCGCTGGGACCGATGCTGGTGCCCGACGAACCGGCGATCGCGACGCAGGCCGTCGACGTACGGGACCTCGCCGGCTGGCTGCTGGACTGCGCGGAGAAGGGCACGGCCGGCACTTTCGACGCCGTCGGCCCGGTCGTACCGTTCACCGAGTGGATCGAGCTGTCCCGCACCGCCGGCGGGCACACCGGTCCGGTGGTCACCGCCGACTCCGCCTGGCTGCTCGCGCAGGGTGTGGCCGAGTACATGGGGCCCGGGTCGTTGCCGATGTGGGTGGTCCAGCCCGGCTGGGAGGGGTGGTCGAGCCGGAGCGGCGCCGCGGCGTCCGCGGCGGGCCTCCGGCACCGGCCGCGGGCGGAGCTGCTGGCCGACACGGTCCGCTGGGAGCGGGAGGAGGGCCTGGACCGCGACCGGCGTGCCGGGCTGAGCGCCGCGCGGGAGCGCGAACTGCTCACGGCCCTGGCCGCGCACCGCGGCTGACGGGCCCGCCGGTCCCTCGCGGGACGGCGGAGGCCGGCGCCGCCGTCCCCGTCCGAGGTCGGGACACGTCCCAAGGCACAGCTCAGCGCCCTGGGACGGCTGGGACGTGGCCGGAGGCCCCTTCTCGTGTGCCGCCGGGGGCCGGCGCTGCAGCAGAGTGGCGTCCGAAGTGATCGCCACTTCTCCTGCCGGACACGACACACAGGAGTACCTGTCCCATGCTCAAGAGGCTCACCGCGAAGGCCGCCCTGGTCGCCACGTCGGCCGCTCTGCTCGGCGCGACGCTGACCGGCGGCACCGCGTCCGCGGCCACCACGTCGCCCTACATCGGCGACGGCTACTCCAACAACACGCACGCCGTGTGGTGCGTGCAGCGTCTGATCAACTACGCGATCGACCGGGGCTACTACTACGGTCTCGCCAAGGTCGCCGAGGACGGCAAGTGGGGTCCGAAGACCAAGGGGGCCGTGATCTTCGCCCAGCGGAGCAACGGGTTCCCGGCCGACGGGATCGTCGGGCCGCAGACGGGCGACCAGCTGATGATGGACGGCGACCCGTACTACACCGGCGGCGGCGCGGGCGACGGCTACTGCCACACCTACATCCCCACCACCTACTGAGCCGGCGGGCGCGTGCGAACACGCCCCCGGTTCCGGCCGGAACCGCCTCACGCCGCGCGCGTGAGGCGGTTCGCCAGGGTCGACAGGGTGTACGCGCCGATGCCGAGGACGACCTCCAGCGCGTTCTGCCGGGTGTAGCCGTGCCGGAAGAAGCGCTCCAGGTCCTCGTCGCCCACCGCGCCCGACGAGGCGATGACCTGATGGGTGAACTCCCGGACGGCCTCCAGCCGGGCCGGGTCCTCCGCGGGGCCCAGCCTGGCGAGCTTCGCCTCGTGGATGCGGACGCAGAGGTGGCACTGGTTGCGGGTGGCGACCGTCAGGACGACGGTCTCGCGGGAGTGCGGATCGAGGGTCGTGGACTCGAAGAGCGCGCTCATCTTCAGGAAGCCGTCGAGCGCGTGCGGTGAGGCGGCCATGCGGCCGACGGCCTGCGACAGATGGCCCCAGGCGGCGGTCACGGACTCCATGGCGGGCCGGGCGGCGGCGGGGGCGGTCTCGACGGTGTGGTCGGTGAACAAGGGGCGGCTCCTGGGTAGGCGGGGGCACACATGAGAGAATCGACAACATGGTTGACCCTGTCGACGAGAGAAACGTAAACCAGGTTGTCGATAACGGCAAGGGGTTCGAGCTGCCGCTCCTCCTCTTCGGCGGCTTCCGCACCCTGATCGACCGCCTCCACGCCGAGCTCGCCCGCCAGGGCCACCCCGAGCTCCGCCCCGCGCACGGCTTCGCCATGCAGGCCGTCGGCGCCCACGGCGCGACCGCGAGCGACATCGGACGGCGGCTCGGCGTCTCGAAGCAGGCCGCGGGGAAGACCGTCGACCGGCTCCTCGCCGCCGGCTACGCCGAGCGTGCCGACGACCCCGCCGACGCCCGCCGCAAGCTCGTCCGCCTCACCCCGCGCGGCCTCGACGCACTCGCCCGCTCGGCCGCCGTCTTCGACGAGCTGCGCGCGGAGTGGGCGGCCACACTGGGCCCGGAGCGGGTCCGGGACCTGGAGGCGGCGCTGCGCACCGTCGTACCGGCGGAGACGACGTACCGGCTGGACGCCACGAGCTGGCTCGGCGGCACCTGACCCCGGGGCCGCGCCGGAAATGCCCCGGAACCGCGCGGGAGTCCACCCCCACACGGCGAGGAGCCGTACGCCCGCGGCCGCCCGCCCGCGCGACGAGGAGCCGCACGTCCGCGCACCCGCCGCGCCCGCACGGCAAGGAGCCGCGAACCCGCCCTCCCACCCCCGTGGGACGCCGACGGCCGCCGTCGCGGACGAGGCGACGGCGGCCGTCGGGCGAGGGGACGGGACGGCTACGCACTCACCAGGCGAAGGCCTCCGGGGAGGGCCCCGGGCCGGGGAAGATCTCGTCCAGACCGGCCAGCAGCTCCTCGCTCAGCTCCAGCTCCAGGGCGCGCAGGGCGCTCTCCAGCTGCTCGGCCGTGCGCGGGCCGACGATCGGGCCGGTGACGCCCGGACGGGTCAGGAGCCAGGCCAGGGCCGTCTCGCCGGGTTCGAGGCCGTGCTTGTCCAGCAGGTCCTCGTACGCCTGCACCTGGGCGCGGACCGTGGTGTTCGCGAGCGAGTCCGCGGACCGGCCGGAGGCGCGCCGACCGCTCTTGGCCTGCTTCTTCAGGACACCGCCGAGGAGCCCGCCGTGCAGCGGCGACCAGGGGATGACGCCGAGCCCGTACTCCTGGGCCGCCGGGATGACCTCCATCTCGGCGCGCCGCTCCGCGAGGTTGTACAGGCACTGCTCGCTGACCAGCCCGACGGCGCCGCGGCGGGCGGCCGTCTCGTTCGCCTGGGCGATCTTGTAGCCCGGGAAGTTCGAGGAGCCCGCGTAGAGCACCTTGCCCTGCTGGATCAGGACGTCGACCGCCTGCCAGATCTCCTCGAAGGGAGTCCGCCGGTCGACGTGGTGGAACTGGTAGAGGTCGATGTGGTCCGTGTTGAGCCGCTTCAGGCTCGCCTCGACGGCACGGCGGATGTTCAGCGCCGAGAGCCGGTCGTGGTTGGGCCACGGGTCGCCCTCGGCGGCCATGTTGCCGTACACCTTCGTGGCGAGGACGGTCTTCTCGCGCCGGCCGCCGCCCTGGGCGAACCAGCTGCCGAGGATCTCCTCGGTGCGGCCCTTGTTCTCGCCCCACCCGTAGACGTTGGCGGTGTCGACGAAGTTCAGGCCCGCGTCGATCGCGCTGTCCAGGATGGCGTGACTGGTCGGTTCGTCTGTCTGGGGACCGAAGTTCATCGTGCCGAGGACGAGTCGGCTGACCTTGAGTCCCGTGCGTCCGAGCTGCGTGTACTTCATGGGCCCCAAGCCAACTGCTTCGAGTCCACTCGAAGCAAGGGCGTGCCCGCGGAGCGGGATCCCGGAGCTCGCGCGGGCGCCCCGCGGCGGGCGCGGCGGCAGGGCGCGGCGGCGGGGGTACGGGTCAGCCCACGACCGACGCCACCGCGATGATCGCGAACATCAGTACGAGCACGCCGGCCATGATCCGGTTACGGGTCTTCGGGTCCACCCGTCGAGGTTAACCCGGGCCCGGACCGTGCTCCGCCCCGCCCAGGGGCCAGGAGCCGACCGTCTCGTAGCGCGGCCGTTCGCCCGACACCCCGGCGACCGGCAGCCGGCTGCGCACGAGAGCCAGCTCGGAGACCTCCCAGCGGGTGCCCTCGAAGGTGTCGAGCGCGGCGGCGAAGGGCCTCAGATCCCGGTCCGCACGGGCCCGGGCGACGGTGAGGTGGGCCTGGTAGCGGCGGTGCTCGTCCATCGGCACGCCCGCCCGGCGGGCGGCCGCGTCGGCGCGCTCGGCGAGCAGCCGCATCTCGTCCAGGTCGCCGGCCGCCCCCACCCACAGCGCGCGGCGGCCGAAGTGGCCGCCCCGGTGGAGACGGAGCGGGAACGGCGCGGTGCGGTGGGCGGCACGGGCGAGACGCGCTTGGAGGTCGGGGAGCAGGTCCTCGTCGACCTCGCCCATGAAGGCGAGCGTGAAGTGCCAGCCCGGCCGGGCGGTCCAGCGCAGGTCGTCGGCGCCGGGCAGCCGGCTCAGCCGGTCCACGGCCCGGCCGAGCTCGTCCTGCTGCTCCGCGGGTGGCGACACCGCGGCGAAAAGCCTCATGTGACGAGTCTGGCAGCGACTACCGTCGGCGGGATGGAGATCACGATCAGGAAGGGCGGGTCCGACGACGTTCCCGCGATACTCGCGATGCTCGACAGCGCGGTCGTCTGGCTGAACGGCCGGGGGATCACCGCACAGTGGGGCACCACACCGTGGACGTCCCGGCCCGCGGCGGTGCGGACGGTCGAGGAGGTCGTCGCGTCGGGGACGCCGTGGATGGCGGAGATCGACGGGGAGCCGGCCGGGACGATGACCCTGACGCCGCACCCCGGCTCGTACGTGGCGCCGGCGGACGAACCGGAGCTGTACGTGCACCTGCTGGCGACGGACGGGCGGTTCCACGGCCGGGGCGTGGGCGCGGCGCTGCTCGCGCACGCGGTGGAGGAGACCCGCCGGCAGGGCCTGTCCCTGCTGCGGGTGGACTGCTTCGCGGGGAGCGAGGGGCGGCTGGTGGCGTACTACGAGCGCCAGGGGTTCCGCAGGACGGAGCCGTTCACGGTCGGCGAGTGGCCCGGCCAGGTCCTGGAACAGCGCGTCGTCTGACCGCCGGGAAGCGGCCGCGGACGGGCGGGGCTGCGCGCGGCCGGCGGACGGGGCGGGGGCCGGGACGGAGCGGGGGCCGGGACGCCCCCGCCGTCGAGGCGTCCCGCCCCCGCCCGTACGGGCGTCAGGCCGCCGTGGCGAGTCGTTCGCGGGGCACGAAGCGGACCTGCGGGTGGTTGCCCTGCCAGGTGAAGGACACCCTCAGCCCGCCGACGCGCGCCAGGATCAGGCCGATCACACCCGCCGCCGTGAGCGACACCAGGCCGCCGGTGGCGAAGCCGACCCGCGGGCCGTAGGTGTCCGTGATCCAGCCGAGCAGCGGCGCCCCGATCGGCGTGCCGCCGGCGAAGACCATCATGTAGAGGCTCATGACCCGGCCCCGCATGACGGGGTCGGTCGCCAGCTGGACGGCGGAGTTGGCGGTGATGTTGACCGTCAGCCCGAACATGCCGATCGGGACGAGCAGCAGGGCGAACAGCCAGAACGACGGCGACAGCGCCGCGGCGATCTCCAGCACGCCGAAGACGACCGCGGCCCCGACGAGCATCCGCAGCCGGGAGCTGCCGCGCCGGGCGGCCAGCAGGGCGCCGACGAGCGATCCGGCCGCCATCAGGGTGTTGAGGAAGCCGTAGGTGCCGGCGCCGACGTGGAAGATGTCGTCCGAGAAGGCGGTCAGCCAGATCGGGAAGTTGAACCCGAACGTGCCGACGAAGCCGACGAGGACGATCGGCCAGATCAGGTCCGGACGGCCCGCCACGTACCGCAGGCCCTCCTGCAGCTGCCCCTTGCCGCGGGGCGCGCGTTCCGTCTTGTGGAACTCGCTCGGGCGCATCAGCAGCAGGCCGGCGAGCGGCGCGAGGAAGAACAGGCCGTTGAGCAGGAACGCCCAGCCGCTGCCGACGGTGGCGATCAGCAGGCCGGCGACGGCGGGGCCGACGAGGCGGGCGGACTGGAAGTTCGCGGAGTTCAGCGAGACGGCGTTGCGCAGCTGGTCCGGGCCGACCATCTCGGAGACGAAGGACTGGCGGCTCGGGTTGTCGACGACGGTGACCATGCCGAGCAGGAAGGCGATCAGGTAGACGTGCCAGACCTGGACGTGGCCGGAGAGCGTGAGGACGGCGAGCGCGAGTCCGCACAGGCCGAGGGCGGCCTGGCTGAAGAGGAGGATGAGCCGCTTCGGGTAGCGGTCGGCGATGACTCCGCCGTAGAGGCCGAAGAGGAGCATCGGCAGGAACTGCAGTGCCGTGGTGATGCCGACGGCGGCGGCGGAGCCGGTGAGGCTGAGGACCAGCCAGTCCTGGGTGATGCGGGCCATCCAGGTGCCGGTGTTCGAGACGATGGCGCCGGTGAAGAACAGCCGGTAGTTCCGGATCTTGAGGGAGGAGAACGTTCCACCGTTCTCGCGGGTGTGCGCACGGCCGCCGGAGATGCCGCCGCGGCGGTCGCTCTCGCGGTCGTCTCCGGGTCCCTCGCGGGTGTAGGTGTCGGATTCATGGACGGGGGCGGAGTCTGCTCCGGATCCCGTACTCAAGGTGCGTCGCCTCCTCGGCGTCGGGTTACAGGTGGGCGAGCTTCTCCAGTACGGGGGCGGCCGCGCGCAGCTTGGCCCACTCGTCCTCGTCCAGACCTTCGGCCAGGGTGGCCAGCCAGGCGTTCCGCTTGCGGCGGGACTCCTCGAGCATGGCCTCGGCCTGCTCGGTCTGGCTGACGACCTTCTGCCGGCGGTCGTCGGGGTGCGGCTCGAGCCGGACCAGTCCCTTGGCTTCGAGCAGTGCCACGATGCGGGTCATCGACGGCGGCTGGACGTGCTCCTTGCGGGCCAGCTCACCGGGGGTGGCGGAACCGCAGAGCGACAGCGTGCCGAGCACCGACATCTCGGTGGGGCTCAGCGACTCGTCGACACGCTGGTGCTTGAGGCGTCGGCCCAGTCGCATGACGGAGGAGCGGAGCGCGTTCACGGCCGCGGCGTCGTCGGCTGTGCCGTGGGACAGGTCAGGCATAGTCCTTAGAGTAACTCATTACTCTTCCTAAAGACCAATGCGAACCGCCGTACCGTCCACCTGGTCACGGTTCGCTCTCGATGTATCACCCAAATGAGTGAGTCAGATCCGGAAAGTGACGTCGGCGGGCCTGTCTGCCCCGACTCTGACGGCATGGGATCGACAGTGCTCAGTCTGCGCATCGACGGTGAGCTGCTCGACCGGCTCAGAAGTCACGCCGCCAAACGCGGAATGAGCGTCCAGGACTACGTGGCCCGGACGCTCATTCGCGAGGATTTCGACGAGCGGTTCAAGACCGCCGTCGACGAGACGGAGAAGTTCTACGGGGCGCCCGACGCGCCCCGCGATCACGTGAGGCCGAGCGCCGGCATCGCGTAGTAGAAGACGAAGACCGCCGAGACGACGTACATGGCCACCGGGACCTCGCGGCCCCGGCCGGCCGCGAGCCGCAGCACGCTGAAGGCGATGAAGCCGATGCCGATGCCGTTCGTGATCGAGTACGTGAACGGCATCATGACCATCGCCAGGAACGCCGGCACGGCGATGGTGAAGTCGCTCCAGTCGATGTCCTTGACGGACCCGGCCAGGATCAGGAAGCCGACCGCCAGCAGGGCGGGCGTCGCCGCCTGGGACGGGACCATCGTCGCGAGCGGCGTGAGGAACAGCGCCACCGAGAACAGCGCGCCGGTCACCACCGACGCCAGACCCGTGCGGGCCCCCTCGCCGACGCCCGCCGTGGACTCCACGAAGCAGGTGGTGGCCGAGGAGGAGGTGGCGCCGCCGGAGGCGACGGCCAGGCCGTCCACCAGCAGGACCTTGTTGATGCCCGGGAAGTTGCCGTCCTTGTCCATCAGCTTGGCCTCGTCGCCGACGCCGAGGATCGTGCCCATCGCGTCGAAGAAGCAGGACAGCAGCACGGTGAAGACGAAGAGGACGCCGGTCAGCATGCCGACCTTGCCGAAGCCGCCGAACAGGCTCACCTCGCCGACGAGCCCGAAGTCGGGCGAGGCCACCGGGTTGCCCGGCCACGTCGGGGTCGTCAGACCCCAGGACGGCACGGTGGCGACCGCGTTGATCACCATCGCGACGATCGTCATGACGACGATGGAGATGAGGATCGCACCCGGCACCTTGCGGATGATCAGCGCGAGGGTGAGCAGGGTGCCCAGGACGAAGACGAGGACCGGCCAGCCGGTGAGGTGCCCGTCGGCGCCGAGCTGGAGCGGGACGGTGGTGTGCGCGGCGTCGGGGATGCGGGAGACGAAGCCCGAGTCGACGAGGCCGATCAGCATGATGAAGAGGCCGATGCCGATCGCGATGCCCTTGCGCAGGCCGACCGGGACGGCGTTCATGACGCGTTCGCGCAGCCCGGTCGCGACGAGCAGCATCACGACGATGCCGGCGAGGACGACCATGCCCATGGCGTCCGGCCAGGACATCCGCGGCGCGAGCTGGAGGGCGACGACCGTGTTGACGCCGAGGCCGGCCGCGAGCGCGATCGGGACGTTGCCGATGACGCCCATCAGCAGGGTCGAGAAGGCGGCGGTGAGCACGGTCGCGGTGACCAGCTGGCCACCGTCGAGCTGGTGCCCGTACATGTCCTTGGCGCTGCCGAGGATGATCGGGTTCAGCACGATGATGTAGGCCATCGCGAAGAACGTGGCGAAGCCGCCACGGACCTCGCGGGCCACGGTGGAGCCGCGCTCGGAGATCTTGAAGTAGCGGTCGAGACCCGAGGCCGGCCCCTGCGGGGACGCGGGCTCCGGGGCGGTGGCCTTGGCGGTGGCCGTGGTGCTCATGGGGTGTCCTCTTGGGTATGTTCTTGGCGGTTCATACGAAGGAAACCCGCCAGAGGCAAACCGTTTCAGTATGAACACATGAACGAAGCAGCGTCCATCTCCGCGCGTAGACCCCCCGCGAATCAGCCCGTCCGATGCCGCGGACCGGCCCGTGGGGGGCCGCCCGGACACCCCCTAGACTGGCCGCATGGCGAAGTGGACCCCCCGACACGAGGCACCCGAGCCCCTGGAGGGGCCCGTCGTCGCCACCATCACCGGCGGCACGGTCCTCTGGTTCGTGCTCTTCCTGGTGCAGGTCCCCTTCTACGGCTGGTTCGACGACCGCGACCTGACCTGGTGGGTCTGGACCTGCCTGGCCGGGGCCGGGCTCGGCCTGATCGGCATCTGGTACGTCCGCAAGCGCGACGCGGCGATCAAGCGGGACGAGGCCCGGCGGGCCGCCGAGGCCGGGAACGCACCCGAGGCCGGGAACGCGCCCGGGGCCGACAGCACGTCCCTGTAGTACCGGGGGACCATTCCGCTCCTCCCTCGGTCTGATCTTCGGATACCTCGGCGGGTGAACAGTCCGCTCCGGCCGTACCGTCGAAAACATGACTCAGCGGGCGAAGATCGGCACGGGCGACGACACGACCGCGGCGCCCGAACCCCCCGTCGTGCACCGTGTCGACGGGCTCACCTCCGCCGAGGTTGCCGAGCGGGTCGCCCGCGGTGAGGTCAACGACGTACCCGTCCGGTCCAGCCGCTCCACCGCCGACATCGTCCGCGGCAACGTCTTCACCCGCTTCAACGCGATCATCGGCGTCCTCTGGGTGGTCATGCTCTGCGTGGCGCCGATCCAGGACAGCCTCTTCGGCTTCGTGATCATCGCCAACACGGGCATCGGCATCGTCCAGGAGCTGCGGGCCAAGAAGACCCTCGACGGACTCGCGGTCATCGGCGAGGCCAGACCGACCGTCCGCCGCGACGGGGCGGCCGTCGAGGTCTCCACCTCCGGGATCGTCCTCGGAGACCTCATCGAACTCGGCCCCGGCGACAAGGTCGTGGTCGACGGCGAGGTGGCCGAGGCCGACAGCCTGGAGATCGACGAGTCGCTGCTGACCGGCGAGGCGGACCCGGTCGTGAAGAAACCCGGCGACCGGATGATGTCGGGCTCCTTCGTCGTCGCGGGCGGCGGCGCCTTCACCGCCACCAAGGTCGGCCGCGAGGCGTACGCCGCCCAGCTGGCCGAGGAGGCCTCCCGCTTCACCCTGGTCCACTCCGAGCTGCGCAGCGGCATCTCCACGATCCTCAAGTACGTGACGTGGATGATGATCCCCACCGCGCTCGGCCTCGTCATCAGCCAGCTCGTCGTCAAGGACGACGACTTCAAGGACGCCGTCGCCCGCACCGTCGGCGGCATCGTCCCGATGATCCCCGAGGGCCTGGTCCTGCTCACCTCCGTCGCCTTCGCGATCGGCGTCATCCGGCTCGGCCGCAAGCAGTGCCTGGTGCAGGAGCTGCCGGCCATCGAGGGCCTCGCCCGGGTCGACGTCGTCTGCCTCGACAAGACGGGCACGCTGACCGAGGGCGGCATGGACGTCACGGAGCTGCGGCCGCTGGGCGGCGCGGACGAGGCGTACGTACGCAAGGTCCTGGGCTCCCTCGGCGAGTCCGACCCCCGGCCGAACGGCTCGCTCCAGGCCGTCATCGACGCCTACCCCGCCGGCGAGGGCTGGCGCTGCACGCAGGCGCTGCCCTTCTCGTCCGCCCGCAAGTACAGCGGCGCCGCCTTCAGCGAGGGCAACGGCGAGAACTCGTCCTGGCTCCTCGGCGCCCCCGACGTCCTGCTGCCGGCCGGCGACCCGGCCCTCGCCGAGATCGACCGGCTCAACGAACAGGGCCTGCGCGTCCTGCTCCTGGCCCGCACCACCCGCGAACTCGACTCCGCCGACGTGGCGCACGGCGCCCGCGCCACCGCCCTCGTCGTCCTCGAACAACGGCTGCGGCCCGACGCGGCCGACACCCTGGCCTACTTCGCCGACCAGAACGTCGCCGCCAAGGTCATCTCCGGCGACAACGCCGTCGCGGTCGGCGCGGTGGCCGGAAAGCTCGGCCTGGCGGGCGCCGAGAACACCGTCGACGCCCGCCGGCTGCCCACCGAACGCGACGAGATGGCCACGGCCCTCGACGCGCACACGGTCTTCGGCCGGGTCGCCCCGCGGCAGAAGCGCGACATGGTCGGCGCGCTCCAGTCCCGCGGCCACACCGTCGCGATGACCGGCGACGGCGTCAACGACGTCCTCGCCCTCAAGGACGCCGACATCGGCGTCTCCATGGGCTCCGGCTCCGAGGCGACCCGGGCCGTCGCCCAGATCGTGCTGCTGAACAACTCGTTCGCGACGCTGCCGTCGGTGGTCGCCGAGGGCCGCCGGGTCATCGGCAACATCACGCGGGTGGCGACCCTCTTCCTCACCAAGACGGTCTACTCCGTCCTGCTGGCGGTCCTGGTGGTCTGCTCGCAGGTCGAGTACCCCTTCCTGCCGCGGCACCTGACCCTGCTGTCCACGCTGACGATCGGCGTCCCGGCCTTCTTCCTCGCGCTCGCCCCCAACAAGGAACGCGCCAAGCCGCACTTCGTGAAGCGGGTGATGCGGTACGCGATCCCGGCCGGCATCGTCGCCGCGGCGGCCACCTTCGCCACGTACCTGCTCGCCCGCCACCACTACAGCGGCCCGGGCGCCCTGGACGCCGAGACGAGCGCGGCGACGCTGACGCTCTTCCTCGTCTCCATGTGGGTCCTGGCGATCATCGCCCGCCCCTACACGTGGTGGCGGATCCTCCTGGTCGCCTCGATGGGCGGCGCGTTCCTGCTGGTGCTCGTCGTGCCCTGGCTCCAGGACTTCTTCGCGCTGAAGCTCGTGGGCAAGACGATGCCGTGGACGGCGGTGGTGATCGCCGCCGCCGGCGCGGTCGTCCTGGAGTTCGCGTGGCGGTGGGTGGACCGGAGGTTCCCCGCCTGAGCCGCGGGCCCGGATCCGGCCGGGCGGCCGGTCAGGAGTGCCCGGGGATCGCCGGGGGCGTTGAGGCCGTCGCCCTCCACAGCCGGTGGCAGGACAGCAGCACCGCCGCCACCAGCAGCCCGTTGCGGACGACCATGAGGGTGTTGCCCAGCGCCGTGCCCTGAATGACGTCCAGGTAGTACGTGGGGAACGCGAGCGCGGTCACCGCGGTCGCGGCGAGCAGCACCGCGGCCACCGGACGCTGGGTGGTGTGCCGGGAGGTGAGGCAGACCGCCGCCAGGCCGAGCAGCCACACCATGTACTGCGGACTGATCACCCGGCTGGTCACGGTGAAGAGCAGGACGGCGGCGAGCGCGGCGTCGAACGGGGTCGCCGCGGTCCACCGGGAGGCCCGCCCGCGCCAGAGCATCAGCCAGCCGAAGGCGGCGGCCGTCAGCATCAGCGACAGCTGGGCCACGAGATCGACCTGCGCGCCGCTGAACTCCAGGGCGCCGTAGCGGGACTCGATCCGGATCGGCTCCCCCGCCGCCCGCAGCAGCGCCAGGACCGTGCCGCCGAGGGACTCGATCTGCACGCCCCTGGCCCCCTGCTGCCGGAGGAAGCCGAGGCTGTCGGTGAAACAGAGGGCCAGCACGGTCAGCAACGCGGCGGCCGACGCGACGGCGGACAGCCAGGCGTCGCGGCTGGAGCGCCCGCGTTCCGCACCCAGCAGGGTGAGCAGCGGCCACACCTTGATCAGGGCGCCCAGCGCGGCGAAGGCGCCGCCGAGCCGCGGGCGGCGCGTGCCGCTCAGCAGCGCCAGGACGGCGAGGGCCGTCACCTGGATGTCGAAGCGGCCGTGCGGCAGGTTCAGCAGCAGGGGCAGCGCGGCCGCCCACAGCCAGGCCCCGGCGAGCAGCCGTCCCGGCCTGGCCAGGGCGAGCGTGATCACGGCGTCGGCGGCGAGGGTCAGCAGGAGGAACGCGGCGAAGTAGTCCAGGAAGGGCAGCGCCGAGGGGAACAGGAAGAGCAGACCGGCGCCCGGCGGGTACTGCCAGGTGACGTCGCCGACCGGGTAGGAGCCCCCGGCCAGCTGCTCGGACCAGCGCGGATAGAGGAAGTTCACCTCGCTCGCCACGTTGCTGACGCCGATGTCGTCCTGGACGAGCAGGTACACCATGACGATCCGGGTGAGGACCCAGACCGCCCAGAGCGCCGCGAGGGACCTCCGCCGGGACCAGGAGGAGGTCCAGGCGTCGGCGTGGTGCGCCGCCCGGACCAGGGCACGCGCCGCCGCGCCTCGCCCTTCGGCCGGACCGTCCGCCGGACGGGGTGCGGGCGGATCCTGGTCCGGCCCGGTGGGAGCGCCGCCCAGCAGGCCGGCCTTCTGCTGCGTCATGGATCGGGAATGTAGGCGGACGAATCCGCCGATCCCGGTCGGCGGACCGCGCGGCGGCGCCAGGTCCCCCGAGAGCGGGCACGCATGGACCCAGGTGGATCAACGCGGGGCCCGCCACCGGACCGCCCGCGACCGCGGGCCGGAACAGCCGCGCGGACGGGCCCGGGTCCACGGGCGGAGGGACCCGGACAGGACCTAGTCGAACCAGCGGTCCCGGGCCAGTTCCGCCGTCCTGGACGGGTCCTCGAGCAGGGCGGCCACCTCGAACCGGCGGGGCCACTGGCCGGCCGCCCAGGCCAGCCCGGCCGCGACGCCCTCCAGTGTCGCGGCGTGGATGACGCCGTCCGGGGTCCGGCGCCAGTCCAGTTCGACGCCGGCCGCGCGGAGCTCCTCATGCTCGATGTACGTCTCCGGGGTCGCCGGACCGAGCAGGGCGTGCACCGAGGACGGCACGTCGTGCTCCTCGCCGACCGTGGTGACCTCGGCCTCCACGGTCTCGCTCAGCCGGCGCACCTGGAACAGCTCCGCCAGGTCGGCCGCGCGGGACGGGGCGACCGGCAGCAGCGGCAGGTCGCCGGCGAGCGGCAGGAGGTCGGGGGCGTCGGCGACCAGCGCCTCGGCGGCGTCGACCACCACGAGCGCGCCGTCGACGACCGCGCGCAGCTCGTCGGGGAGGGTGACCTGCTCGGGGTCCAGGTCGGCGAGCGCGGTGTACAGCGCGTGCAGCTGGGCGCCGGTCACCTCGCGCTCCGGGTCGGCGAGGCGGGTCAGCAGTTCGGCGGCGCCGCCCGGCTCGTCGAGGAGGGCCGCCACCGAGGTGCGGACGCCGAGCGCCCGCAGGACCTGCTCGTCCTCGAAGCCGGTCGCGTCGGCGGAGTCGTAGAGCCCGGCGAGCAGCGGGTCCGTGCCCGCCGCGCGCAGTCCGGCCGGGCGCCGGCCGTCCAGGACGGGGTGGTCGCGCAGCCACCACGCGGTGTACGGCCGCACGGTCTCGGTCGTGCCGTCCGGGAGCAGCACCCGGACCGGCTGGGTGAGCGCGTCCCGCAGCGGGGGCCGCGCCAGCATCGCGAGCGCCTGGGGCCAGGCGTCGTCGTCGACCAGGTCCAGGTCGCGTACGGCGACGATCTCGGTCGCCACCGGCGGCACCGGCGCCTCGGGCAGCCGGTCCAGCACGTCCTCGCACCAGACGTCGACCGCGTCGAGCAGCCCGGCGTCGTCGGGTTCGGCGAAGTCGCCGTCGCGGGGCTCCAGTTCGTCCGGGTCGAGGACGAGGTCGGTGGCCCGGACCAGGACGAAGTCCGCGAGCACGCCGCAAGCGGCGAGCGGCTGTTCGCCCCACCGCTCGGCCAGCTCGGCGTCGCAGTAGGCGAGTTCGTCCTCGCGCATCACGGCGGCGAAGGCGCTGCCCGGCAGGACCAGTTCACCGGCCGGGGCCGGTTCGCCGTCCTCGTCGGGGAGGGCCAGCGCGCCGAGCCACGGCTCGTCGCCCGGTTCCAGTTCGGCGTCCCGTACGAGCGCGAGCACGGTCTCCGCGAGCTCCTCGGCGTCCAGCGCGTCCGCGTCCTCGTCCCAGATCTCCCCGGCGTCGAGGGAGCCGGCGACGGCCGCCCTGACCTGGGGGGTCGTCAGCACCGCGCGGGGCGTGGCGGGCAGGGCGCCCAGTTTCTCCAGGAGCGGGTGGACGGCGTCCGGGTGGGCGACCTTGAGCCCGAGCCGGGTGAGTTCGGCGGGCGTGCGGTCCTGCGGCAGCAGGACCTGGCGGGGGCCGATGGTGGTACGGGTGCGGGCGGGCGTCTCCGGGTCGACGGGCTCCGCGGCGGCCAGCGGGACGGGCAGGCCGGTGAGCCGGTCGGGGTCGACGCCCGCGAGGGAGTCGTAGAGCCGCCACCACCACGTCGGCGGGCGGTCGACGCCCGCGAGCCGGTCGATCGCCTCGGTCAGCGGCACCCGGCCGATGCCGAGCGTGCGGAGCTCCACGCGCCGCTCCAGGCCGGCGGGCAGCAGCGTCGGGAAGACCTCGGCGAGGACGCCGACGGTCTCGGCGCCCGCGCCCTCCACGACCTCGGCCTCCACGGGCCGCAGCGCGGGCATCTCCTCGGAGGGGGCCTCGGGCGCCAGGAAGGCCACGCGCGGCAGCCGCTGCAGGATCGCCGCGCGCAGGGCGCCGTCCAGGGGGCCCTTGCCGAGCGGTCCGGGCACCAGGTCGAGGGTGGCGACCGTCACCGGCTGCCAGGCGGCGAGGAGTTCGGTGTAGGCGTCGGCGGCGCGTTCCAGCAGGAAGTCGGTGAGCGGCCCGGGCGCGGGGTGCCGGCGGGCGGTGTCCAGCGGCAGCGAGGCGATCAGCAGGGCGGGCAGGCCGAGCGGTTCGTCGGTGGGGGTGGGCGCGTGGACGACGGGGGCGGTACCGGGGAAACGCGGTGCGCCGGTGGCGTCGACGGGTACGGCCCAGGTCACCGACCAGTACGGGCGCAGGCGCTCCTCGACCGGCCGGCCCTTGAGGAGGGCGGGGTCGAGGGCGCCGCCTTGGCTGACGGTCCGCCAGCGGTGCGTGCCGGCGGTGGAGGCGGTGTCCTCGATGTGGACGTAGCCGTCCTGTTCGGACCGCCGGAGGGTGCGGGTGCCGGCCGCCGTGTCCACGACGATCTCGGCGAGACCGGGCAGGGTCAGCAGCAGGGCGTCGTCGATGGAGTCGAGGAGCCGCTCGGCGAGGTCGACGGCGGCGGAGTCGCGCAGCGGGAGGACGACGACCGTGTCGTAGCCGTCGGGGGCGGTGCCCTCGGCGGGCAGCGGGAGGCGGAGCACCGGCACGTGGCCGTCGCGGCGGCGGAGTTCGTCGCCGAGCCCGGGGCTGTGGCGGGCGGCGTCGGCGGCCAGCTCGCGGGCCTCGGCGAGGGACCAGCGGACGCCGCCGTGGCGGCCGAGGACGGCGGGCTCGTCGGTGACGGCGAGGACGGCGGCGAAGCCGACGCCGAAGCGGCCGACGGCCTCGCGGTCGTTCTCGCGCTTGGCGGAGGCGCGCAGGGTGGAGAGCGACTCGACGCCGGTGGCGTCCAGCGGGGCGCCGGTGTTGGCGGCGGCCAGGACGGCGGGCGCGTCGGCGTCGGCGGGGTGCAGGGTCAGCCGGAGACGGCCGGTCACGCCGGCGCGGCGGGCGGCGTCGGCGGCGTTCTGGGCCAGTTCGACGACGAGCCGGTCGCGGTACCCGCCGAGGGCGAGGTCCTCCTCGGCGTTGGCGTCCTCCCGGAACCGGGCGGGCCCGGCTCCCCAGGCGTCGAGCACGCCCCGCCGCAGCCGGGCGGTGCCGAAGGGGTCGGCTCCGTCGGTCGTCGTCCTGACGCTGACGCTCACGTCTGACTCCACTCTGCGGGACGGGATGGGGCGGGTGCCCGAAGGTACCGCGACCTGTGGGTGTCCCGCGTCGCCCGTTCCGGGCGCCTGCCCGGCCGGACGCTGCGCATGCGCCCCGGGGGCCGCGGGCACCGGGCCGAGGACGCCCGCGGGAGGGCGTACGGGCCGCCTCCCCGAGGGGGCGGCACCGTCCGGGAGGGACGGGGCCGCTTCAGGCGGGGCGGGGGGCGGGGTCGGCAGGACGGAGGACGCGCCGGGTTCCGCACATCCCCCTCCAGGGTGCCGGAAGCCTCCGGTCCGGCTGCCCTGTGGGCGCAGGGGAGGTGCGGGGGTGCGTCCGGGACCGGGACGTCCGTGGGGAGATCGGTGGACGTCCGTGCGGGGTCGTCGGTACGGGACCTCCGCCGGCGCCCGCGGCCCGGTCGGGGCCGCGGGATCCCGGGACGGATCCCGGGTCGGCGAGAGTCCCGGAGTTGCGGACCCCGCCGAGGGACCTACGAGTGGCCCAGGTCTTCCGAGGTGCCGTCCGGCTCCGTCGTGGAGCCGGAGTCCTTGGCCGGGCGGAGCGGGAACGCGTCCGTCGCCATCGAGTCGAGCACCGGCGGCGCCGGGCGCGGGGGCTTCGGCATGACCGCGGCCTCGGAGTGGCCACCGCATCCGTACGACAGCGAGACGACCCGGCCGTCCGCCGGGGAGAACTCGTTCGCGCAGACGCCGAACGCCTGCTTGAGCGAGCCGGCCAGCGGCACCAGGAAGCCGCACGACTCGCACGAGGCCGGCGCGGCCTGCGCCATCGGGGTCTTGGCGCCGAAGGCCTCGTCCCAGCGGTCCGCCGCCACGTGCAGGCCGTACCGGGACAGCACCCGGGCCCGTCGCACGCCGAGTTCCTCGGCGACCGAGGCGATCGCGCCGCGGGACGGCGTACGGGAGACGATCTCGGCGTCCTCGGCGTCGAGGTGGTCCGCCATGTCCTCGGAGACCGCGGAGTTCGGCGGCGGGGCGTCCTCGCCCGTGTAGCCCGGCTCCAGCCGCAGGTCGTCCTGCTCCGTGGGCAGCAGGTCGCCCGGTCCCATGTCGCCCGGCCGCAGCCGCTCGCTCCACGGCACCCACTCGGGGGCCAGGAGGGCGTCGGCGCCGGGCAGCAGGACGGTTTCGTCAAGCGTGACGTTCTTGGCGCGCGAGGCCCGGGTGACCGTCACGGCCCAGCGCCAGCCGCGGTAGCCGGGCTCCTCGCACGCGAAAAAGTGGGTGACGACCCGGTCGCCCTCGGCGACGACCCCCTCGTGGTCCCCGATGACACCCGGGGCGGCGGCCTCCTCGGCGGCCTCCCTGGCGAGGTCTACCGCCTCGGCGCACAGACGGTCGGGGGTACGCGGGGTACGCGGGGTACGGCTTCGCGTCGTCGCAGCACTCACAGGTCTCGCTTCTCTCCTACGCCGTCTCACGGGTGCGCCGGCCGAGGAGCGGAGCGAAGCACCGGGCGGCGGGCGGAGCGGACCAGAGGGCCGCATCGACGTCCGCACCCGACACGTCTCGCGTGTCTCGGGCACACCTATCGCCATCCATTCTGCGGGATGCCGAAGTGGCGCGCGGCCGAGAACTTCCGCCGGTGGCGCGCTACGCACGCTACCCCCTCCGCCGCGTTGCGCCCACCTGCCCGTCCCAAGTGGCCCGGATCGCGGACGCCTCGGGCCCGGATCGCGGACGGTCCGAAGTCGGCCCGGGATGCCGGCCGAGGCCCGGATCGGCCGCGCCACCAGGGCCGGACCCGGGCATCCGGCACGGCGCCTGAGTGGCCCGTGGAGCGCCTTGGGCCGCGCCACGGTTCGTACGGCGGGGGCGTGGGGCACTATGACGGAGTGGCAGCCGCACGGTCTTCCGCACGATCCCACGATCATGCCGGGCCGCTCAGCCGAGCGGGCCGGTCGCTGGGGCGCGCCCTGCACCTGCCCTTCACCGGCACCGCGAAAGGCATCAGAAAGGCGACCCACGCCCATGGCGCGGGCGAGTCGGGTCTGGGCCGGCTCATCGAACTGCACGCGGTGAACGGCGCGGGTGACGTCATGATCACCGTCGCGCTCGCCTCCACCGTGTTCTTCTCCGTCCCGACCGACGAGGCACGCGGCCGGGTCGCGCTCTACCTCGGCATCACCATGCTGCCGTTCACCCTGCTGGCCCCCGTGATCGGTCCGCTTCTGGACCGCATCCCGCACGGCCGGCGCGCGGCGATGGCGGGGGCGATGCTCACCCGGGCCGTCCTCGCGCTCACGATGTCCGCGGCGGTGGCCACGGGCGGGCTCCAGCTGTATCCGGCGGCGCTCGGGGTGCTGGTGGCCTCGAAGGCGTACGGCGTGGTCCGCAGCGCCGTCGTGCCCCGGCTGCTGCCGCCGAACTTCTCACTCGTCAAAGCGAACTCCCGCGTCACCCTCGCGGGTCTGCTCGCCACCGGGATCGCCGCACCGATCGGCGCGGGACTCCAGCAGATCGGGCCCGGCTGGCCGCTGTACGGAGCGTGCGTGCTGTTCCTGCTGGGCACGTACTGGGCGTTCCGGATGCCGCACAAGGTGGACTCGGCGAAGGGCGAGCGGCGGGCGCACCTGCTGACGCACGGCGAGAAGAAACCGAGCCTGCGGACGGTCGGACCGTCGGTCCTGCACGGCCTGCAGGCCAACGCGGCGCAACGGATGCTGTCCGGGTTCCTGATCTTCTTCCTGGCCTTCCTGCTCCGGGTGCATCCGCTGCCGGGACAGAGCGCCGCGGTGTCGCTGGCCATGGTCGCCGTGGCGGCCGGGGTGGGGAACGCCTGCGGCACGGCGGTCGGCTCGCTGCTGCGCGAACGCGGCCACGGCCCGGAGGTGATCATCGCGACCATGATCACGATCGTGCTGGGCGCGGCGATCTGCGCGGCGCTGTTCTTCGGCGGGCTGATGGTGGCGGTCCTCGGGGCGGTGGCCGGTCTGACGCAGGCGCTGTCGAAGCTGTCGCTGGACGCGCTGATCCAGCGGGACGTGCCGGAAGTGGTGCGCACGTCCGCGTTCGCCCGCTCGGAGACGGCGCTGCAGATGGCCTGGGTCGTGGGCGGCGGGATCGGCATCTCGCTGCCGCTGAACGGGACGGTGGGCATGTGGGTCGCGGCCGGGATCCTGGGGCTCGGCGCCCTGCTGTCGGTCCGCGGCCTGCTGGCGGCGGCCCGCCGTCCCGGGCCGCCCGCGCGTCCGGAGTAGGGCCGGACGGCACCGGTGGCCCGGCATCGGGGGCGGAAAACGCGGCGCGCCGCACCCCCGCGTGGCGCAGCTCGACACGCCCGATAGCCTTCGGGCCATGACCGTTGCGTTCTTCACCGGCTCGCGCCGCCGGGCCGCCGTCGCCCTCGGGGCCGTCTCCGCCGGGCTCCTCGTCCTCTCCGCCTGCGACAAGCCGACCCCGCTCGCGACCCTGACGGTCGGGACTGAGTCGGTGCACTCCGAGGCCGCCTGCTACAACGACGGCGACCCGATCAAGGAGTCGCAGTTCCAGAAGTGCCTCAACGAGAAGGCCGAGAAGTCCATCTCGGTCTCCGCGGACGACAAGATCCGCTTCGGTGTGGACCCCGAGATCGCCGAGAACGGCTGGACGATCTTCCTCGGTGGCCAGGCCGCCGAGCCGGAGCCGTACCACAAGACGTACCGGACCATCCCGGCCAGCGCCTTCTTCGCCAGCCAGACCGGCGAGGCGACGAACCAGGCCCAGGTCACCATCGTCGAGACCGACGGCAAGAAGCTGACCGGTGTCTGGCACTTCGACCTGAAGAAGAAGGACTCCTGATCCTCCGGTGACCTTCCGGATCCTGATCGTGACGGCCGTGGCGGCGGAGGCCGACTCCGTCGGCCTCGGCCTCCCCTTCCACGGTCCGGGCTCGGGCGAGGTCCCGCTCCCGGGCGGGTTCGCCCTGCGCCGTCACACGGGCCCGGCCCCGGATCCCGCCGGGACCCCGCAGGCCGCCCCGGCCCATCCGGCCGTCGTCGCCGACGTGCTCGTCGGCGGGGTCGGCCCCGCGGCCGTCGCCGCCGCCACCGCGACCGCGCTCGCCTCGGCCGCCGCACCCTACGACCTGGTCGTCTCCGCCGGAATCGCCGGCGGCTTCGCGCCGGCGGCCCCCCTCGGATCGGTCGTCGTGGCCGACACCCTTGTCGCGGCCGACCTCGGGGCCCAGACCCCCGACGGCTACCTCGACGTCGAGGAGCTCGGCTTCGGCCGCTCCGCACACCGCTCGCCCGAACCGCTGACCCGCCGCATCTCCGCGGCGCTCGCCGCGGGCGGACAGCGCCACACCGTCGCCCCCGTGCTGACCGTCTCCACCGTCACCGGCACCGCCGCGCGCGCCTCCGAGCTCGCCGGACGCCACCCGGACGCCGCCGCCGAGGCGATGGAGGGCTTCGGCGTCGCCGAGGCCGCCGCCGCCTACGGCGTGCCCGTCGTCGAGATCCGCGCGGTCTCCAACGCCGTCGGCCCGCGCGACCGCGCCGCCTGGCGGATCGGCGAGGCCCTGGACTCGCTGCGGAACACGTTCCAGCTGCTCAGCCACTCCGTCTTCGTGGAGCCTGCCCCATGACGCCAGCGCTCAAGATCGCCTACTCGCCCTGCCCGAACGACACGTTCGTCTTCGACGCCTGGGCCCACGGCCGGGTCCCGGGCGCGCCCCGGCTCGACGTGACCTTCGCCGACATCGACCTGACCAACGGGTGGGCCGAGCGCGGCACGTCCGTCCACGACGTGCTGAAGGTCTCGTACGCCGTGCTGCCCTGGGTCCTCGACGAGTACGCGCTGCTGCCCTGCGGCGGGGCGCTCGGCCGGGGCTGCGGGCCGCTGGTCCTCACCCGCGAGCCGGGAGCGCCGGCGGAGCTGGCGGGCAGGACGGTGGCGGTGCCGAGCGAGCGGTCGACGGCCTACCTGCTGTTCCGGCTGTGGGCGGCCGACGTGGTCCCGGAGGGCGTCGGAGAGATCGTCGTCATGCCCTTCCACGAGATCATGCCGGCGGTGCGCGACGGGAAGGTCGACGCGGGTCTGGTCATCCACGAGGCCCGCTTCACCTACCAGAACTACGGGCTGCACGCGCTGGCCGACATGGGGGCGCACTGGGAGGACACGACCGGGCTGCCGATCCCGCTGGGCGCGATCATCGCCCGCCGGTCGCTGGGCGAGGACACGCTGCGGCGGCTCGCGGACGCCGCCCGCGCATCGGTCCGGATGGCCTGGGACGACCCGGCCGTCTCCCGCCCGTACGTACTGGAACACGCGCAGGAGATGGACCCGAAGGTGGCCGATCAGCACATCGGTCTCTACGTCAACGAGTTCACCGCGGACCTGGGCGAGCACGGCTACGCGGCGGTCCGCGGCCTGCTCACGCGCGCCGCGGCCGAGGGGCTCGTACCGCCCCTCGGACCGGACGCGCTGGCGTTCCCCTGAGGGGGTCCGGCCCCGGAGGTTTCCCGTCGCCCCCGCGGATCGGGGGCCCCGGGAGCGGGTCGGTGGATCAGACGTCGAGCTGGTCGGCGACCGCCCGCAGCAGACCGGCGATCTTCGAGCCCTGCGCCTTGTCGGGGTAGCGGCCGCGCTCCAGCATCGGCGTGATGTTCTCCAGGAGCGTCGTCAGGTCCTGGACGATGGAGGCCAGTTCGTCGGGCTTGCGGCGCTGGGCTGCGGCGACGGACGGGGTCGGGTCGAGCACCGTCACGGAGAGGGCCTGGTCGCCGCGCTGTCCCGCGACCACTCCGAACTCCACACGCTGCCCCGGCTTCAGGGCGTCGACTCCGGCAGGGAGGACCGACGAGTGCACGAAGACGTCGCCGCCGTCGTCGCGGGAGAGGAAGCCGAAGCCCTTCTCGCTGTTGAACCATTTGACCTTGCCGGTAGGCACGTCTGTCCTCGTCCTCGTACTCGATGGGGGCGCCGGGATTCCGGCACCGGATGGCTGCCTGCTGGCAGTCCGGAAAGCGGTACAGCGGGTCGCCCGACCCGCCGGGCACCAGGCTAATGGTCAGGTAGCTGGTGACAAGACGTCGCCGGTCTGTTCCTTCGGCCTGGGAACTACCCTGGCCGAATGCGTAGTGAAACCCCTTCGGCCTCGCCGGACGACACCGCTCCGGGTGACGGTCTGGTCCGCGCCGGTGCGATCGTCTTCATCATCGGCGCGGTGGCCACCCTGGTCACGGTGGCCCCGCTGTTCCTGGGCACCGATCCGTTCCCGCCCGTCGCGTACGCCGTCTGCATGCTGATGGGCGTCGGCTTCCTCGTCGCGGGCGCCGGCGTGCTGCGCTCGATCGCTGCGCAGCGCCGCCAGGCCCGCCGGGCGGCCGCACCGGGCCACTAGGCCGCGAGAAAGCCCTCCCACCAGGCACGGAACTCCGTCAGGTCGGCCAGCACGACGTCGGCGCCGGCCGCGCGCAGCTCGCCGGCGTCGCACGGGCCGGTCGTCACACCCACGGACAGGGCACCCGCGGTCGCGGCGCCGCGCACGTCACCGGTGTGGTCGCCGACGTAGACGCGCGCCCCGTACGCGCGCAGCGCCTCCGCCTTGCCCTCGGCCCACAGCCCCCCGATGACGGCGTCCGGCTCCATGTCGAGGTGGGTGAGGTGCAGCGCCGCGTGCGGCTCGTTCTTGGCGGTCACCACGATCGTCCGGCCGCCGGCCTCGCGAACGGCTTGAATCGCATCCCTGGCACCCGGCATCGGGAGCGACGGCTCGATCGCGTACGTCGGGTAGGCGGCGCGGTACTCCGCGGCCCGCGCCACGACCTCCTCCTCGGGGAACCAGTGCGCGAGCTCGTGCTCCAGCGGCGGTCCGAGCCGGGAGACGACGAGGTCGGCGTCGATCGGGACGCCGGTCCGGGCGGAGAACGCCTCGAACGCCGCCTTGATGCCGGGGCCGGAGTCGATCAGGGTCATGTCGAGGTCGAAGCCGACGGTGAGACGAGTCATGCGGGTCATTGTGCCCGGGTGTTCGAAAACGTCGGCGGCCCGGACCGGGCTCCACCCCCGCCTCGGTTCGTACGCGCGTCCGACGGGCTCCGGTGCCGGCCGCCCTCCGTTCCCGCCGTGTCTCCCGCGGCCTCGGCGGCCCCTGCCGCCCTGGTCGCCGCCCGGCGTCAGACCCGGCGCTGCGACCTCCACAGCAGGAACAGCGCCGACGCGACCGCCGCGCCCCGCACCACCCACGGCCAGGTCTGGCCGATCGCCGCGCCCATCGCCTCCCCGCCCTCCGCGATCGGCGCTCCCCAGCGCCCCGCCAGCCGGCCCCAGATCCACACGGCGCCGGCCGTGGCCGCGAGCCCGGGGAGGACGATGACGGCCCCCTGGATCTCGCCCCGGGACAGCCGCCGCGAGGCGTAGGCCAGCAGCCAGCCGAACGCGAGGGCGAGCAGCGAACCGAACAGCGCGCCCCCCAGCAGCAGGAGCGCGGCGAGCAGCAGCGACGGGTTGGCCAGGCGGAACCGCCGCTCCGTCGCGTCGGCCCCCGCGTCCGCCCCGTCCGCCCCCGCCACGACGGCGTCCCGCCGGACCTTGACCGGGCGCAGCCATCCCCGGCGCCCCGCGGCGTCCTCGTCCGGGACCGTCTCCCCCGCCGGCTCCGGCCCGTCCCCGGCCTCCACGGCGCCGTCGGCGGCGGCGGCGTCTTCATCGTCGTCGTCGGTGGGCGGCGGCTTCAGCAGCTCCGGGATCTCCACCCCGCCCACGAACCCCGGCACCAGGTCGTCCCCGCGCCGCGGAGTGGCGTCCGTGCGCCACCAGTCGGGCTCGGTGTCGGCGGCCCCGACGTCGTCCATCCCCGCCAGATGCGGCGGCGGCGCGCCCGTACGCGACCCCGGCACCGTGCCGGACGACCGCGCCGTCGTCCGGGGCTTCGGCACCGCGCCCCTCCTCCACCGCCGCCCCCGCTGCGCCGGGAGTTCCGCCTCCGGAGGGTCCGGAACAGGCGCGACACCCGCCGCCCGGTCCACCACCTCGTCCGGCGTGCCGAGCTGCCGGAGGATGCCCCGCACCGCCTCCGGGCCCTCCTCGCCGTACGTGGCGCGCCGACGGTCGATCTCGCCGCGGAGAGCCGACACGAGCCGCATCCGGGAGCCCGACGACAGCTGCCGTTGCTGCGCCAGATCGCCGACCCGGCTCAGATAGTCGAAGACCAACTGGTCGCTCTCGATCCCCACAGTGCCCTCCACGGCCGGTACGCCCCGACGTTAGCGCCCGCGCAGGGGCTAACGTGGGGCGGATGGGGATCGGTGAGCTCGACCGGGAGGCACACGTGCCCGCAGGAACTGGTGCCGCCGCCGCACCGCGCACGCTCGCGGAGGCGCTGCGCGCGCGGGGCGACGAAGGGCTCGCCGCGCTGCTCCGCGCCCGCCCGGATCTGCTCAACCCGGTGCCGAACGACCTGACGCAGCTCGCCACCCGGGCCGGCACCCGCGCCTCCGTCGTCCGTGCCCTGGAACGGCTCGACCGCTTCGCGCTGCAGACCGCCGAGGCGCTCGCCATCGCCCCGGACCCGGCGCCCTACCCCGCACTCCTCTCGCTGCTCGCCGGCGACGAGAGCGACCCGGACATCGAGGCGGCGCTGCCGCACGCGGTGGAGATGCTGCGCGAACAGGCACTGGTGTGGGGTGAGGACGACCGGCTGCGCCTCGTGCGGACCGCGCGCGAACTGCTCGCCCCCTCACCGCAGCACCCGTCCCCTACCGGGCTCGGGCCGACCGTCGCCGAGGCCACGTCCGGCATGTCGCCCGGCCGGATCCAGGAGATCATCGGGACCGCCGGACTGCCCCCGACCCACGACGCCGTCTCCGCGGTGGCCTCGCTCACGGCGCTGTTCACCGACCGGGCCCGCATGGACGCCCTCCTCGACACGGCGCCCTCGGACGCGCTCACGGTCCTGGACCGCCTGGTGTGGGGACCGCCGTACGGCGAGGTGACCGCGAACCCGGCCCCGCCCGTGCGCTGGCTGCGCGACCGCGGCCTGCTGCTGCCCGCCTCGCCGCGCACGGTCGTCCTGCCCCGGGAGGCGGCCCTGCACCTGCGGGGCGGCCGGGCCCACCGGACACCCGCACCGCATCCCCCGGCGCTGTCCGAACTCCGCTCCTACTCTCCCCAGGCGGTGGACAGCGCGGCCGCCGGCCAGGCGTACACCGCCCTCGCGACTGTCGAGGAACTCCTCAAGGCGTGGAACCAGGGCGGCCCGCCGGTGCTGCGCGCGGGCGGCCTGTCCGTCCGCGACCTGAAGCGGACGGCGACCACGCTGGAGGTCACGGAACAGGTCGCGGCCTTCTGGCTGGAGCTCTGCTACGGGGCCGGTCTGCTGGCCTCGGACGGCGAGGCCGACGAACGGTACGCGCCCACCCCCGCCTACGACGACTGGCTCGACCTGCCGCCGGCCGAGCGTTGGGCACGGCTCGCCTCCGTCTGGCTCACCGCGACCCGCACGTCCGGACTGGTCGGCGGCCAGGACGCGAAGGGCCGCACGCTGTCCGCCCTCGGCCCCGACCTCGACCGGGGCCCGGCCCCCGAGGTCCGCCACCGGGTCCTGACGCTCCAGGCCACGCTGCCGCCCGGCTCGGCGGCCGACCCGGAGTCCCTGCTCGCCCGGCTGCGCTGGGAACGGCCCCTGCGCGGCGGCGCGACGGTCACCGGCGGCACCGTCCCGAACCCGGCCGGCACCGTCGGCGGCAGTTCCACCACCACCTCCACCGACCTCCGCTCCCGCATCGCCCTGTGGACGCTCACCGAGGCCGAGATGCTCGGCATCACCGGCCGCGGCGCCCTGTCCTCGCCCGCCCGTGCCCTGCTCAACCTGCCCCTCGCCGAGGCGGCGACCGAACCGGTGACCGACGGCGGCGTCGAACCGTCCCTGGCCGCCTCGCGGGCCGCCACGCTCCTCGCCCCCCTGCTCCCCGAGGCCGTCGACCACGTCCTCCTCCAGGCCGACCTCACCGCCGTGGCCCCCGGCCCGCTCCGGCGCCCCCTCGCGGACACCCTGGCCGTCCTGGCGGACGTGGAATCGAAGGGTGGCGCCACGGTCTACCGGTTCACGCCCGGCTCGGTGCGCCGGGCCCTCGACGCCGGCCGCTCCGCCTCCGACCTGCACGACTTCCTGACCGCCCACTCCCGGACGCCGGTCCCGCAGCCCCTCGCGTACCTCATCGACGACGTCGCCAGGAAGCACGGCCACCTGCGCGTGGGCGCCGCGTCCGCCTACGTGCGCTGCGACGACGACGCGCTGCTCGGGGAGATCCTGGCGGACCGGCGGTCCGCCCCGCTGCGGCTGCGCCGCCTCGCCCCGACGGTCCTGGCCGCCCAGACCGACCCGGCGGCACTGCTCGAAGGGCTGCGGTCGATGGGGTACGCCCCGGCCGCCGAGTCCGCGGAGGGCGCGGTCCTGATCACCCGCGCCGACGCCTACCGCACCGGTCACCGCACCGCCCCCGTCCCGGTCCCCGACGGCCCGCCGGTGCCCGACGGGACCCTGCTCGGGGCGGCCGTCCGCGCCATCCGGGCCGGGGACCTGGCGTCGACGGCGGTCCGCAAGGAACGCCCCGAGGCGGCCCCGCTGACCGGGGGCGAACTCCCCCGCACCTCCCCCGCCGAGACCCTGGCGACCGTCCAGGCCGCCGCGATGACCGGCTCGGCCGTCTGGATCGGCTACGTCAACGCGGAGGGCGCGGCCAGCCAGCGGGTCATCGCCCCGGTCCGGGTGGAGGGCGGCTTCGTGACGGGCTACGACCACACGGCGGACGAGGTCCGGACGTACCCGCTGCACCGGATCACGGGCGTCGCGGAACTCGCGGACGACGCGGTCTGACGCGGTCCAGGGGGTTCGTCCGGACCGACCCGCTTCCCGCCTCGCCCGCGCCGTATCCGCCGCCGATGCGGGACACTGGATGTTTGGCCGTTACGGGAACGGCACGGGAAGGACCTGATCAAGCGTGAATGGACCTCTCATCGTCCAGAGCGACAAGACGCTCCTGCTGGAGGTGGACCACGAGCAGGCGGACGCCTGCCGCCGTGCCATCGCGCCCTTCGCGGAGCTGGAGCGGGCGCCCGAGCACATCCACACCTACCGCGTGACCCCCCTCGGCTTGTGGAACGCCCGCGCGGCCGGGCACGACGCCGAGCAGGTCGTCGACGCGCTGGTGGAGTTCTCCCGCTACCCCGTGCCGCACGCGCTGCTCGTGGACGTCGCCGAGACGATGGCCCGCTACGGCCGGCTGACCCTGAGCAAGCACCCCACCCACGGCCTGGTGCTGACCAGCACCGACCGGCCGGTGCTGGAGGAGATCCTGCGCTCGAAGAAGGTGCAGCCGCTGGTCGGCGCCCGGATCGACGCGGACACGGTCGTCGTGCACCCCTCCGAGCGCGGCCAGATCAAGCAGACGCTGCTGAAGCTGGGCTGGCCGGCCGAGGACCTCGCCGGCTATGTGGACGGCGAGGCGCACCGCATCGACCTCGCCGAGGACGGCTGGGCCCTGCGCCCGTACCAGAGGCAGGCCGTCGAGGGCTTCTGGCACGGCGGTTCCGGCGTCGTGGTGCTGCCCTGCGGGGCCGGAAAGACGCTGGTCGGCGCCGGGGCGATGGCCCAGGCGAAGGCGACCACACTGATCCTCGTCACCAACACCGTCTCGGCCCGGCAGTGGAAGCACGAGCTGGTGAAGCGGACCTCGCTGACCGAGGACGAGATCGGCGAGTACAGCGGGACGCGGAAGGAGATCCGGCCGGTCACCATCGCGACCTACCAGGTCCTGACGACGAAGCGGAAGGGCATCTACCCGCATCTGGAGCTCTTCGACTCCCGCGACTGGGGTCTGATCGTCTACGACGAGGTGCACCTGCTGCCCGCGCCGGTGTTCAAGTTCACCGCCGACCTCCAGGCCCGGCGGCGGCTCGGCCTGACGGCGACGCTGGTCCGCGAGGACGGGCGCGAGTCGGACGTCTTCTCGCTGATCGGCCCGAAGCGCTTCGACGCCCCGTGGAAGGAGATCGAGGCGCAGGGCTACATCGCGCCCGCCGACTGCGTCGAGGTCCGGGTCAACCTGACCGACGCCGAGCGGCTCGCGTACGCGACCGCGGAGGCGGAGGAGAAGTACCGCTTCTGTGCGACGACCGCGACGAAGCGGAAGGTGACGGAAGCGCTGGTCAGGAAGTTCGCCGGGCAGCAGATCCTCGTCATCGGCCAGTACATCGACCAGCTGGACGAGCTCGGCGAGCACCTCGACGCGCCGGTCATCAAGGGCGAGACGTCCAACGCGCAGCGCGAGAAGCTCTTCGACGCCTTCCGCAACGGCGAGATCAGCGTGCTCGTGGTCTCGAAGGTCGCGAACTTCTCGATCGACCTGCCGGAGGCGACGGTCGCGATCCAGGTGTCGGGCACCTTCGGTTCGCGCCAGGAGGAGGCCCAGCGCCTCGGCCGGGTGCTGCGGCCGAAGGCCGACGGCCACCAGGCGCACTTCTACTCGGTGGTCGCCCGGGACACGATCGACCAGGACTTCGCGGCGCACCGGCAGCGGTTCCTGGCGGAGCAGGGGTACGCGTACCGGATCGTCGACGCGGACGAACTGCTGGCGGGCGACACCCCGTAGGGGGTGGCAGGACAGGCCCCGGAGGTCAGTCCGCGCCTCCCCGGTACACGGGGCGGGGGTTCCGCACCCCCGCCTCGCGCGGGTGGTCGCCGAGCAGGACGACGCCCACGGCCGCGCCGCCGTACGCGCGTATCGCGCGCAGCGCGGTGGTGAGCGGCCGGGTGCGGGAGCCGGGGAGGGAACGGGCCGGGGTGAAGGTCGCCGTGGTCATGCCTCCATGATGGATTTCGGACATTCCGAACACATCGCCCTGGGGGTGGAAGCGGGCGGCGGCACGGGTACGACCTGAGTCGGGTGCCGTCCCCTACGGGATGTACGGGACGACCGGCGCGGGCCGTGCGACCGCCCGTCCGGGTGCAATTCCATTCGCCCGCCGCCCCGGCCGGAAGCTACACTCTCCGACTTCCCCGCCTCCCCCGTGGAGAGCCACCGCCCGGTCGGAAACCGGCGGTCGCCCCGACATGCCCACGCACCAGCCTGGAGGCACCGCCATGTCCGCGCCCGCAACCGATCCGCTCGCGCGCGAACGCGCCCATCTCGCCGAGTCCCGTGCCGCGCTCCGCGCGATGCGGGAGGACGTCGAAGCCCTCGACATCAAGGACGTCACCGCGAACTGGGTCAACTCGGTGGTGCTCGGCCGCCAGATCGAGGAGCGGATCAAGGCGCTGGCGGACCTCTCCCACACGCCGCTGTTCTTCGGCCGCCTCGACTACCTGCACACCACGCAGGAGGGGCAGCGCTTCTACATCGGCCGCCGGCACGTCCACGACTCCGGCGGCGACCCGATGGTGATCGACTGGCGCGCGCCGGTCTCGCAGCCCTTCTACCGGGCGTCGCGGAAGGACCCGCAGGACGTGGGGCTGAGGCGCCGCTTCGGCTACACGGGCGGCGACCTCACCGCGTACGAGGACGAACACCTCTCCGACCCCGCGGAACTGGAGCGCACGAGCCGGCTGCTCCAGGCGGAGATCGAACGCCCCCGCGTGGGCCCGATGCGGGACATCGTCGCCACCATCCAGCCCGAGCAGGACGAGATCGTCCGCTCCGACCTGTCCGGCACGGTCTGCGTGCAGGGAGGGCCCGGCACCGGGAAGACGGCCGTCGGCCTGCACCGTGTCGCCTACCTGCTGTACGCGCACCGGGAGCGGCTGGCCCGCACGGGCACGCTCGTCATCGGGCCGAACCGCTCCTTCCTCCACTACATCGAGCAGGTGCTGCCCGCCCTGGGCGAGCTGGAGGTGCAGCAGGCGACGGTCGACGACCTCGTGGCGCACGTCGAGGTCCGCGGCACGGACGAGGCGCCGACGGCGGTGATCAAGGGTGACGCGAGAATGGCGGAGGTGCTGCGCCGGGCCGTGCGCGCGCACGTCACGCCGCCGACGGAGTCCCTGACGGTGGTCCGCGGATCGCGGCGCTGGCGGGTCCCCTCGTACGAACTGGAGGAGATTGTCCGGGAGTTGCTGGAGCGCGACATCCGTTACGGCGCCGCCCGCGACGCGCTCCCCCAGCGCGTCGCCCACGCGGTCCTGGTCCGGATGGAGCAGGCCGGCGAGGCCCCGGACGACCGGGTGCAGGACGCGGTGGCCCGCAACCCCGCGGTGAAGGCGTTCGTGAAGGCGGTCTGGCCGCCGGTCGACCCGGCGAAGCTGGTGCTGCGCCTGCTGGGCGACGCCGCGTTCCTCGCGGAGCACGCGGAGGGGATCCTCGACGAGGACGAGCAGAAGCTGCTGCTCTGGACGAAGCCCGCCCGGTCGGTGAAGTCGGCACGGTGGTCGCCGGCCGACGCCGTGCTGATCGACGAGGCGAGGGACGTGGTGGAGCGGACCCACTCGCTCGGCCACGTCGTGCTCGACGAGGCGCAGGACCTGTCACCCATGCAGTACCGGGCGGTGGGGCGCCGCTGCACGACCGGTTCGGCGACGATCCTCGGGGACCTGGCGCAGGGCACGACCCCGTGGGCGACCGGGAGCTGGGCGCAGGCGCTGGCGCACCTGGGCAAGCCCGCGGCGGTCGTGGAGGAGCTGACGGCCGGCTTCCGCGTGCCGCGCGAGGTCATCGCGTACGCCTCCCGGCTGCTGCCGCACATGTCCCCCGGGCTCGCGGCGGTCGAGTCGGTCCGTGAGAACCCGGGCTCGCTGTCGGTCCGCGCCTGCGGGCCGGCGGAGCTGGACACGGAGGTGGTCGCGGCCTGTGTCGCGTCCCTCGCCCACGAGGGCTCGATCGGCCTGATCGCCGCCGACGCGCGGATCGCACCGCTGGCGGAGGCGCTGACCGCCGCCGGGCTCGCGTACCTGTCGCCGGGCGAGGAGACCACGGCCGAGTCACGGCTGACGCTGGTCCCGGCGTCGCTGGCGAAGGGCCTGGAGTACGACTACGTGGTCCTGGACGACCCGGCGGCCGTCGTCGACGGCGAACCGGACGAGCGCACCGGACTGCGACGGCTCTACGTCGCGCTCACCCGCGCCGTGTCGGGCCTGACGATCCTTCACTCCTCGCCCCTGCCGTCCCAGTTGGGCTGACCCTCCGACTCCGGGCCCCCGCATCGGGCCCGGAGCCCGTGTCAGGTGCGGAGGAGGCGCGCACGCCCCGGGAGGCTCGCGCCCCGACCGCGCACGGGCGCGTCACACCGCGGTCTCGTACTCGGCCAGCGCCTGGCCGAGCGCGCGGCGGGCGACGTCGGCGAGGACCGGGTTCGTGACGCGGTAGTAGTGCTCGGTGACCAGGCCCCAGCACAGCGCCCAGCCGCGACCGCGGGCCCAGGTCGCGTCGTCGACCCGGGCGGCCTCACGGAACAGCGGCCGGGTCCCGGGGGTCAGCAGGGTCCAGGCGGCCATCATGTCGCAGGCCGGGTCCCCGGTGCCGACACCGCCGAAGTCGATGACGGCGCTGAGGCGCCCGTCGCGGGTGAGCAGGTTGCCCGGCAGCAGGTCGCCGTGGACCCAGACCGGGTCGCCCTCCCACTGCGGGAGGCGGAGCACCGACTCCCAGGCCGCGGTGACCAGGGCCCGGTCCGCGGTGCCGTCGGCGTCGAGGTCCCGCAGCACGCGGGCCGGGTAGTCGCCCGCCCACTCGGTGACATGACCGCCGCGGAAGGACGCGGGCCCGCCGGAGGCGTCCACCCCGCGCAGGGCCACCCCGAAGCGGCCCAACGCGACGGCAGCGCCGGCGAGATCGACGAGCGGCTCGTCGTAGGCGTCGGCTCCGTCGAGCCACGCGTACACCGACCAGGGCAGCGGAAAGCCCTCGCCGGGCACCCCCTTGCCCAGGGGCACCGGCACGGGCAGCGGAAGGTGCGGGGCGAGGTGCGGCAGCCAGCGCTGCTCCTTGCCGATCTGGCGGGCCGCGGAGGGCAGACGCGGCAGCCGGACGACGAGGTCGTCGCCGAGCCGGTACATCGCGTTGTCCGTGCCGGCCGAGGGCACCGCGCGGACCGGAAGCCCCGACCAGCGCGGGAACTGCGCGTCCACGAGCCGTCGGACGAGCTTCTCGTCGATGTCGAGTTCGTCAGCGGGCAGCTCAGGGGTGGCCATGGTCGGCGAGGCTAGCCAGCCGGGACGCGCGGCGGCCATCGAATTACCGTGGGGCGGCGCGACCACGAGAGAGGTGGACCTGATGTCCGGTACGGAACTCCCCCCGGCCGCACGGCCGGTCACGGTCGTCACCGGGGGCAGTCGCGGGATCGGCGCGGCGACCTGCGTACGGCTGGCGGCCGACGGGCACGACCTGGTGCTCGGCTACGTACGCGACTCCGCGGCGGCCGAATCGACGGCCCACGCGGTCCGCGAGGCCGGCGCGCGGTGCGCCGTCGTCCGCGTGGACACGTCCGTCGAGGCGGACGTGGAGCGGCTCTTCGACACGGCGGCGGCCGCGTTCGGTCGCCCGGTGACGGGCCTGGTGAACAACGCGGGCGTGACCGGGCCGCTGGGGCGGCTGGCGGACGCGCGGACGGCGGACCTGCGGCGGGTGGTGGAGGTCAACCTCCTCGGCTACCTGCTGTGTTGCCGGCGCGCGGCCCGGGACATGGCCGCCCGGGGCGGCGGGGCGATCGTGAACGTCTCCTCGGCCGCGGCCACGCTGGGCAGCCCCGGCGACTACGTGCACTACGCGGCGACGAAGGCGGCGGCCGACGCGCTGACCGTCGGCCTGTCCAAGGAACTCGGCCCGGACGGCGTCCGGGTCAACGCGGTCGCGCCCGGCCTGATCGACACGGACATGCACGCGGCGATGGGCGCCCCCGACCGTCCGGCCCGGGCCGCCCCGACGATCCCGCTGCGCCGCCCGGGCCGCCCGTCGGAGATCGCGTCCGCGGTCGCCTGGCTGCTGTCCGAGGACGCGTCCTACACGACGGGCACGATCCTGCGGGTCGCCGGAGGCCGCTGAACCGCCGACGGCGGGACCGCTTCCGGCGGCCTCGCCGAGACGGGCGTCCAGGTCCTGTCCGGCGGGCTTCCCGCGCCCGCGACCCGGGCCCGGTCATCCCGGGAGAGGACCTACGCGTCGATCGCCACGCGCCAGGCGCGGACCGCGTCCGTGGAGACCGGTGCTGCCCAGCCCAGCGGGCGGGCCGCGCCGCCGATGTGGAAGGCGTTCAGGCCGGCGGCCCGCAGGGTCGGGAGATGGTCGAGGCGCAGGCCGCCGCCGACGAGGATCCGGGGCTCGTAGCCCGGCTCACCGGCGCGGGCCGCCTCGGCGCGCAGGACGGGGAGACCGTCGTCGACACCGGTCGCCGCACCGGCCGTGAGGTAGGTGTCCAGGCCCGGCAGGTCCGCGAGCAGCTTGCGCAGCCCGTCGCGGTCGTCGGCACGGTCGATCGCACGGTGGAAGGTCCAGCGGCAGCCGTCCAGGACGGCCAGGAGCCGCTCCACGGCGACCAGGTCGGGCGAGCCGTCGGCCGTCAGGAAACCGAGGACGAACTCGTCCGCGCCCGCCTCCCGCAGCTCGCGCGCCCGGCCCACCAGGGCGTCCACGTCGCCGGCGGCGAAACCGTCGGTCAGTCTGAGCATCACGCGCAGCGGGATGTCCACCGCGGCGCGGATCGCCGTGAAGCCGGCCCGGGACGGGGTCAGCCCGTCCGCCGCCATGTCGGTGACCAGCTCGAGGCGGTCCGCCCCACCGGCCTGGGCCGCGACCGCGTCCTCCTCGTCGAGGGCGATCACCTCCAGCACTGCACGGTTGCTCATTGAGCCCATTCCTCCATGGATGACGGCTATACAGGTCTAGTCCAATGACCAGCCTAGCCGTGCGCGTGCCCTCCCGCATCGTGCGTGGCACTCGCCGACGGCACCGGCGCGGCCGGGGCGTCCGCGTCGGCCCCCGCGCCGGCCCGCACCGTGAAGGCCGCCGTGCGCACCTTCCCGTCGTGCCGGAAGTCGAGGAAGAGGCGGTACGTGCCCGCGCTCGGCGCCGTCGCCGTGAACGAGACGACCGGCCCCGGGCCGCCCGCGTTGGGGTGGACGTGGAGGTAGGCGAGGTCACCGTCCCGGAGGGCGACGAGATGGCCGTACGCCCCGAGGTAGGGCTCCAGGTCCGTGACGGGGCGGCCGCCCTTGGCGACGGTGAGCCGCAGCTCCCCCGGCTTCCCCGGGTCGAGCGTCCCGCCCAGGGTGACGCGGTACCCGTCCACGACGGCCGTCCGCTCGGCGGCCGGCAGCGGTCGCGGCGCGTACGCGCCCGGTACGGACAGGTCGGCGCCGAGCGTGACGCCCTCGGCGCCCTTCGCCGCGGGCCTGAAGTCGGCGAACACCTTGTATCCGCCCGCCGCGGGCAGGTCGACCGGCGTCGACCAGGTCCCGTCGGCCCCCCGCACGGGGTGCAGGTGGCGATAGACCGTCAGGTCGCGGGAGGCGACGATGAAGTGGAGCTCCTTGCCGTGCTCGGTCGCGTAGGCGGTGACCTTCCGGCCGCCGCCGTCCTCGACCGCGAACCTCAGCACGCTACGGCCCACGGCCGGCCGGGGCGTCTCCAGCACCAGCGTGTAGCCGCCCTCGGACACCTGCAGACCCCCGGCCGCCGGCGCGTTCGCGGCACCCGCGCCGTGTTCCGCGTGCGCCGCGTCCTCGTCCGGTTCCGCCGACGCCGCGTGTTCCCCGTGCGCGGCCGCCGCCGGCTCGGCCACGGGTCCGATGCCCTGGCCGACGCCGTACGCGGTCCCGAAGGTCGCGGCGATTGCCGCGGCGAAGGCGGTGATCTTCATCCCGGTGTTCATGACAGCTCTCCCGTACCTGGGCGACCGATCCGTGCGATGTCTTCACAATACCCCTGGGGGGTATCAAGTCAAGGTGGGGGAGACGCTTGCGCGGAATACCGACCGGGGGTATACATGAACTCAGCACACCATACCCCCCAGGGGTATCCAGAACGGAGGAGGAACCCATGTCCCGCCGCACTCCCGACGCCGGCCGCCCGACCGCCGCCACCACCACCACGTACGCCGCCACCGCCGCCACCACCACGTACGCCGTCTCCGGCATGAGCTGCGGCCACTGCAGGACCGCCGTCACCGAGGCCGTCGGCGCACTCGACGACGTCACCTCCGTCGACGTCGACGTGCCGGGCGGCCAGGTGACCGTCACCACCGGCGGCGCACCCGACGACACGGCGATCGCCGCCGCGATCGACGACGCCGGCTACACGCTGACCGGCCGCGCCTGACCGGCCGGCGCCCGGCGCCCCGGAG
This sequence comes from Streptomyces sp. JL2001, assembly GCF_050917515.1. NCBI lineage: Bacteria > Bacillati > Actinomycetota > Actinomycetes > Kitasatosporales > Streptomycetaceae > Streptomyces > Streptomyces sp. JL2001. The sequence goes on from NZ_CP169421.1 coordinate 3,513,696, forward strand.
ACGCACCGCCCCGACACAGAGAGGCCCCCATGACCACCACCGCTCCCGGCGCCACCCAGGTCGAGCTCGCCATCGGCGGCATGACCTGCGCCTCCTGCGCGGCCCGCATCGAGAAGAAGCTCAACCGCATGGACGGGGTCGAGGCCACCGTCAACTACGCCACCGAGAAGGCCAAGGTCACCTTCGACACGGACGTCTCCGTCGCCGACCTCATCGCCACCGTCGAGGCCACCGGCTACACCGCGACCGAACCACGCACCGGAACAGCCCGCGCCGACGACACCGCCGACGGGGACGACACCGACGACGAGAAGCGGGCGGACGAGGAACTGCGCCCGCTGCGGCAGCGGCTCGTCACCGCCGTCACACTCGCCGTCCCCGTCATCGCCATGGCCATGGTCCCCGCCCTCCAGATCGAGTACTGGCAGTGGCTCAGCCTCACCCTCGCCGCGCCCGTCGTCGTCTACGCCGCCTGGCCCTTCCACCGGGCCGCCTGGACCAACGCCCGGCACGGCGCCGCCACGATGGACACCCTGATCTCCGTCGGCACGACCGCCGCGTTCCTCTGGTCGCTGTGGGCCCTGTTCCTCGGCACAGCGGGGACGCCGGGGATGACGCACCCCTTCGAGTTCACGATCGCCCGCACCGACGGCGCCGGGAACATCTACCTGGAGGCCGCGGCCGGCGTCACCGCCTTCATCCTGGCCGGCCGCTACTTCGAGGCCCGCTCCAAGCGCAAGGCCGGCGCCGCGCTCAAGGCACTGATGCGACTCGGCGCCAAGGAGGTCACCGTCCTGCGCGACGGCCGCGAGGTCACCGTACCGACGACCGAACTCCAGGCCGGCGCCCGCTTCCTGGTCCGCCCCGGCGAGAAGATCGCCACGGACGGCACCGTCGTCGAGGGCTCCTCCGCGGTGGACGCCTCCATGCTCACCGGCGAGTCCGTGCCCGTCGAGGTCTCCGTCGGCGACACCGTCACGGGCGCCACCCTGAACGCCGGCGGCCGGCTCGTCGTCGAGGCCACCCGCGTCGGCTCCGACACCCAACTGGCCCGGATGGCCAAGCTCGTCGAGGACGCCCAGAACGGCAAGGCCGCCGCCCAGCGCCTCGCCGACCGGATCTCGGCCGTCTTCGTCCCCGTCGTCATCGCCCTCGCGCTCGGCACCCTCGGCTTCTGGCTCGGCACCGGCGCCGGACTGACCGCCGCCTTCACCGCCGCCGTCGCCGTCCTGATCATCGCCTGCCCCTGCGCCCTCGGGCTCGCCACACCGACCGCCCTCATGGTCGGCACCGGCCGCGGCGCCCAGCTCGGCATCCTCATCAAGGGCCCCGAGGTCCTGGAGACGACCCGCCGCGTCGACACGATCGTCCTGGACAAGACCGGCACCGTCACCACCGGCCGGATGACACTCCTCGCCGTCCACACCGCCGACGGGATCGCGGAGACCGACGTCCTGCGCCTCGCCGGCGCTCTGGAGCACTCCTCCGAACACCCCATCGCCCAGGCCGTCGCCACCGGCGCCGCCGCCCGCGTCGGCGTTCTGCCCACCCCCGAGGACTTCGCCAACGTCCCCGGACTCGGCGTCCAGGGCGTCGTCGAGGGCCACGCCGTGCTGGTCGGCCGCGAGAAGCTGCTCGCCGACTGGGCGATGGAACTGCCCCCGGCCCTCAAGTCCGCCAAGGACGAGGCCGAGCAGGCGGGCCGGACCGCCATCGCGGTCGCCTGGGACGGTCGGGCCCGCGCGGTCCTGGAGGTCGCCGACGCCGTCAAGGAGACGAGCGCCGAGGCGATCCGCCGACTGCGCGCGCTGGGCCTGAAGCCGATCCTCCTCACCGGCGACAACGAGGCCGTCGCCCGGGCCGTCGCCGCCGAGGTCGGCATCGGCGAGGTGATCGCCGAGGTCATGCCCCAGGACAAGGTCGACGTCGTCAAGAGGCTCCAGTCCGAGGGCCGCAGCGTGGCCATGGTCGGCGACGGCGTCAACGACGCGGCCGCACTCGCCCAGGCCGACCTGGGCCTGGCGATGGGCACGGGCACGGACGCCGCCATCGAGGCCGGCGACCTGACGCTCGTACGGGGCGACCTGCGGGCCGCGGCCGACGCCATCCGCCTCTCCCGCCGGACCCTCGGGACGATCCGCTCCAACCTCTTCTGGGCCTTCGCCTACAACATCGCCGCCCTGCCACTCGCCGCGGCCGGCCTGCTCAACCCGATGATCGCGGGCGCCGCCATGGCCTTCTCCTCGGTCTTCGTGGTCGGCAACAGCCTGCGCCTGCGCGGCTTCCAGCCCACGGACAGGTGAGCGGGGGGGTGGGGGGAGGTGAGGGGGGCCTCGGGGTGTCTCGGGGTGGGGGTCTTCGGCGGGGGGCCCGGGGTGGGGGTGCTTGGGCGTCGAGCGTCACCTGGGGCGGGCGGACAGGATGGGGGTCTTCGCGCCGGGGGCCTGAGAGGGGGCGGGGACTTGGCGGGGGCGCTTGGTGTCGTCCGGTCTCCGTTTGTTTCTGGTGGTTGGCCGCCCTCTCTCCGAGTGTGGCGGGTTACGGCGCCGCATCAAGGGCGCTCCTTCGTCGCGTCGCTGCGCGATGGGCTGCGCCCACCCTTGACCCGTCACCTCCACCCGCCTTTTCACACTCGGAGGGCGGCCCGGGGAAGGGGCATCCGCTCCGGGGCCCGGTCCCTCTCGGGCGCCGTCGGCGGCCATCGGGCCCGGGGGTGGTTCCCGCACCCATTGAATGGGGTGACCCGGCACGGCTTAGCGGCAATCCCTCGCCCATTGGCTGGGATTCATGCCCCGCTGGTCACTCTCCGGGGGTGGGTGAAGCCGAATCCGGAGCCAGCGCCGCCAGTTCGGGTCAGGGGGCACGGGTCGCGTGGGGCGGCGGGCCGTAAGGATCCCATCCGCCCCACCCATCCCATCGCCAGTCCGGGATCGGCTGCTCACTGACGCTACGGCGTACATTAAGCCCCCCGAGAGTCCGATATGCCCGTGAAGTCCCTTATCCCGTCCCGGTTACCGCAAGTAATGTACGCCGTAGCGTCATTCGGGAGTCCCACTCGCCGGCGAGGGGTCGAGACCGGACTGGAGGGGGGCCGGCGCGCCCCATGCCCCCTGGCCCGAGCCGGCGATGCTGGCTCCGGATTCGGCTTCACCCACCACCGGGAATGACCAGCGGGGCATGAATCCCAGCCGAGAAACGAGCGGCATCCGCTAAGCGCCGCCGCGTCACCCCATTCAATGACTGCGGGAAGCCACCCCGAAAGCTGTCGGCCGCCTACGGCGCCCGAGGCACCCCGAACCCCCCGCCTGGCCCCTCCCCCAGGCCGCCCTCCGAGTGTGAAAAGGCAGCCGGGACCGGGCGGTCAAGGGTGGGCGCAGCCCATCGCGCAGCGACGCGACGAAGGAGCGCCCTTGAGGGCACGGACCCGGCTGCCACACTCGGAGAGAGGGCGGCCAACCACCAGAAGCCACCCAAGACCGGACGACACCAAGCGCCAGGCCCCCACCCCCCAAGCCCCGACAACACCAAGACCCAACCCCCAGACCCCCGCCCCCAGCCCCCCCCCTTCCTGCTTACGATCCCCCCATGCGCCCGAGCCAGCAGACCGACTCGCCCCTCTCGTCCCTCTCCCCCTCGTCCCTCTCCCTCTGGTCGAGGGACTCCGTGCTCTCCGTCGGGTCCGTGGGCTCCGTGCTCTCCGTCGGGTCCGTCGGGTCGGTCCTGTCCATCGGGTCCGTCGGCAGCGCCCTGTCCGTGGGCTCGATCGGCTCCGCTCTCTCGTTCGCCTCGGCCGGTTCCTGGCTGAGCGTCGGTTCCGTCCTGTCCGCGCAGTCGCGCTGGTCCGTCCTGTCCTATCGATCCCGGCAGGGCCTCATGGCCGCGGGCGCGATGGCGGCCGTCGCCGGCGTCGTACTGCTCACCACCCGCGAACGCGGAGCGCGCTAGGGGGCGTCCTGCCGATCTTGCCGGGCTCGCGGGGTCCTGCGACTCCGCGCCGGCCTGATCGACAAGACGCCCCCTGGGGGTTCCTTCAGCCCTCGCCGCTGCCACCCCGCCTACACCACCAGCGCGACCGCCAGTCCCGCGATCAGTGCGCTCGACAGCAGGGCCGTCACCAGTCGGCCCCGTGGTCCCGTGAGGCCTCGCCCCAGGAGCGCGCCACCGCCGGCCAGGAAGAGCTGCCAGCTCGCCGAGGCGGTGACCGCGGCCAGCACGAAGGCCGTCTGGTCCACCGCGGTGGTCGGGGCGCCGGGGCCGGTGGCCAGGATCAGGGCCACGAAGTAGATCACCGTCATCGGGTTCAGGACCGTGATGCCGAGGAAGGTCAGATAGGCGCGCAGCGGGGTGAGCGGATCCTTGCCGTCGTCCCTGGTCGCGCCGTCACGGATCCGGTAGGCGCGCAGCGCCGTCCACGCGGCACGGGCCGCCAGGGTCACGAGGACCACGGCCGACACCCAGCGCAGCGGGGTCATGACGGGCGTGAGCAGCGGCACGAGGGCCGAGCCGCCGAGGACCGCGACGAGTGCGTACAGCCCGTCGGCCGTGGCGACGCCGAGTGCCGCCCCCGCACCCGTACGCCAGCCGGTGCGGGCGGTGACGGCCACGAGGTAGGCGCCGACCGCGCCGACCGGGATCGCGATGCCGTAGCCGGCCACCAGGCCGGCCACGAGCGCGCCGGTCACGCGACGGAGCGGATCGCGCCTTCGGGGGAGCCGGTCTGCTGCTGTCGGCGGTAGGCCGAGCCGTCCTTCGTACGGGCCAGTTGGCCGCCGATCACGAGGTAGCGGCGCAGGGCCGGGAAGTCGCCGTGGACGGTGAGGAGGGCCTCGTTGACCTCGCGCTCGGTGTAGGAGCGGGCCGGCTCGAAGAGCGACTCGGCGAGATGGTCGAGGAGCTGCTCGCGTCGGGCGGGCTTGCGGGGGATGGCCTTCAGGCGTCCGTCGGCGGCGAAGAGGTCGGCGACGAGGCGCGGTGCGGGTGGGGTGTCCATGGGCGGAAGACTGGCGTCCGGCGCCCGGTTCCGGCAACGGGTTTTCGGTCGGTCCGCCACGGCTCGCGGTCCCGCGGCCCCGGACGACCTGCGCGGCGGCAGTGCGGGCGGATCCGGACGCCGGCGGCGGCGCACCGTCGTCCCCGGGCCGGGAGGTCGTCCTGCCCCGCACGGGAAGGGCTTTCATACCGGTGCGGGGTAGGGAGGGGGCAGGCTCGGGGAAGGGCCTCGGAAGCCGCGCTCACGCGCGCGGGAGCGGCAGAATGCTCCCCATGACCGCCGATGAAGAGCACGCACACGACCCCGAGCTGCTCCAGCGCTGGACCTCGACGCTGCGCGCCGCGCGGGCCGGCCGCGAGGGGCCGGACCCTCTCCCGTACGGCCGGAACCTGCTGGCCCGCTGGGCCGAGCCGCAGCGGAGGTACCACACGGTGGACCACCTGCGGGCGGTCCTGGACCGCATCGACGAGCTGGCCGATCTCGGGGGCGAGGGCGGGGAGTTGGAGCTCATCAGGCTGGCCGCCTGGTTCCACGACGCGGTCTACCGCCCGGACCGCTCCGAGAACGAGGAACGCTCGGCGGTGCTGGCCGAGAAGGCCCTGACCGAGGCGGGTCTCACGGTGCACGAGGTCGCGGAGGTGGCCCGCCTTGTGCGGCTGACCGTCAGCCACGACCCGGCCGACGGGGACATCAACGGCGAGGCCCTGTGCGACGCGGACCTGGCGATCCTGGCGAGCGCCCCGGACACCTACGCGAGGTACACCGCCGCGGTCCGCGAAGAGTACGCGTTCGTCCCGGAGGACGCCTTCCGCGAGGGCCGCGCCGCGGTCCTTCGCCACCTGCTGTCGCTGCCCCGGCTCTTCCGTACGCCCTACGGTGCGGCCGCCTGGGAGTCGGCGGCGCGCGGCAACATGGAGCGCGAGCTCAAGGCGCTGACGACTCCCTGATCCCGTCCCCCTGCCCCGCCCGGTGCCGGGCGGGGCAGGGGGACGCCACGGCTGTCCGCATGCCAAGACACCTTCGGCCCGGGGGAATGACAGGCACAAACACCCGGTTGACCCATGTCATGCCGTCTTTGCCTGCCGAGCCCGCCGCCGCCCCGGCTGCCGCCACCCGCATGCCCTTGGCCGTCTACATCCTCGGCCTCTCCGTCTTCGCGCTCGGCACGAGCGAGTTCATGCTGTCCGGCCTGCTGCAGCCCATCGCCGACGACATGAACGTCTCGATCCCCCGCGCCGGCCTGCTCATCTCCGCCTTCGCCATCGGCATGGTCGTCGGCGCCCCGCTCCTCGCCGGCGCGACCCTCCGTCTCCCCCGCAAGACGACGCTCATCGCCCTGATCAGCGTCTTCGGGCTCGGCCAGGTCGCCGGCGCGCTCGCCCCGAACTACGCCGTCCTCTTCGCGTCCCGGGTGGTGAGCGCCCTCGCCTGCGCCGGGTTCTGGGCGCTCGGCGCCGCCGTCGCCATCGCGATGGTCCCGGTCGGCGCCCGGGCCAAGGCGATGGCGGTCATGATCGGCGGTCTGTCGATCGCCAACGTCCTGGGCGTCCCGGCGGGCGCCTTCCTCGGCGAGCACCTCGGCTGGCGCTCCGCGTTCTGGGCGGTGGCGCTCGCCTCCGCGATCGCGCTGGTCGGCGTGGTCACCCGGATCCCGCACATCCCGCTGCCCGAGACGAAGCCCGTGCTCCGCCGCGAGCTCGTCATCTACCGCGACCGTCAGGTGCTGCTCTCGATCCTCGTCACCGCGCTCGCCGCCGGTGGCGTCTTCTGCGCCTTCTCGTACCTCGCCCCGCTGCTCACCGAGGTCTCGGGGCTCGACGCTGGCTGGGTCTCCGGTGTCCTCGCGCTGTTCGGCGTCGGCGCGCTGGTCGGTACGTACATCGGCGGCCGGGTCGCCGACGCGCACCTCTTCGGGGTCCTGCTCAGCGGCATCACGGCCTCGACGGTCTTCCTGGCCGGCCTGGCCCTCCTGGCCTCCAGTCCGGTGGCCACGATCACGCTGACGTTCCTGCTCGGCGTCTCGTGCTTCTACACGGCCCCGGCGCTCAACGCCCGCATGTTCAACGTGGCGGGCGCCGCGCCGACCCTCGCGGGCGCCACGACCACGGCGGCGTTCAACCTCGGCAACACCGGCGGCCCCTGGCTCGGCGGCACGGTGATCGACGCGGACCTCGGCTTCGCGGCGACGGCGTGGGCGGGAGCGGCGATGACGGTCGCGGCGCTCGGCACGGCCGTCGTGGCCCTGCGCCTGCACCGCCGGACCTCGACCAGCCACATCGTGGCCGCCTCGGCGTCCCGGCCGGAGGACCGCACCCCGTCCGCTTCCGCCTCCCACTGAGCCGGACCGCGCCCGCGCGTACACCGCCGGGCGCCGCAGCCCGGGTCGACAGGCACCGGCCGCCGGGCCGCCCGGGCCTACACGTCCTGACGCGGCAGCGTCTCGCCGGGCGCCGGACGGCCCTTCGGGCGCCGCAGCCCCGCCTCGGTGATCCGGCGGACCAGCTCCTTCGAGCCGATCTCGACCGCGCCGGCCGCGACGGCGTCCGCGTACCGCTCCGACGGGATGTCGTAGTGGTCGCGTTCGAAGGCGCGGGGCGGGGCGCCGATCGAGGCGGCGAAGGCGTGCAGTTCCTCGTGGGAGACGTCGCTGACCAGGTGCGACCACATGCGCCCGTGCCCGGGCCAGGTCGGCGGGTCGATGAAGAGCGTCACGTCAGTCCGCCGACCGGGGCGACGACCACGCCCGCCTTGCCGCAGACCCAGTGCGGGTCCGGGCCGAGCTCCGGTTCGACGTCCAGGGCGTGCGGGTCGCCGGCGGAGCAGACCGGGCACAGCGGCCAGCGGCCGTAGCGCTCCAGCAGGGCGTCCTGGACGTCCTGGGCGACGAGACCGGCGACGTACGTGACGCCCTCGGGCCACTGCTCGGCCCACCAACGGCGGTGCGTGACCGAGTCCTCCACCATCGAGACGACCTCGGCCGCGGCCACGTCGCGAGCCGCCAGATCGGCGAGGACCAGGGCGCGGGCGGTATGGAGAGCCTGCTCCAGGGGGTCGATGTCGTCCATGCAGTCATTGTCTCCCCACTCGCCCCGGGGACGAAGGCCGTCTCCGGGTCCGAGGACGAAGGCCCGGCCGCATCCGGGCCCGAAGAGGTCTTGACGCTCCCGGCTCCCGAAAATATCTTTCAAGAGTGACCAATGACGTGAAGGAAATTTTCACCGGGGTGGACGGCAGACCCGGTACCGCCGCCGGGGCCGGCAGCGCCCCGCCCGCGCCGGCCGCCCTCGCGGCCAAGGTGCGCACCCTCGCCCCGTCCATGACCCGCTCGATGCAGCGGGTCGCGGAAGCCGTCGCCGGCGACCCGGCCGGCTGCGCCGCCCTCACGGTCACCGGTCTCGCCGAACTCACCGGCACCAGCGAGGCGACCGTCGTCCGTACGGCCCGCCTCCTCGGGTACCCCGGCTACCGCGACCTGCGGCTCGCCCTGGCCGGCCTCGCCGCCCAGCAGCAGTCCGGCCGCGCTCCCTCCGTCACCGCCGACATCGCCGTCGACGACCCGGTCGCCGACGTGGTCGCCAAGCTCGCCTACGACGAGCAGCAGACCCTCGCCGACACGGCCGCCGGACTCGACACCGTCCAGCTCGGTGCCGCCGTCGCCGCGCTGGCGACCGCCCGCCGCATCGACATCTACGGCGTCGGGGCCTCCGGCCTCGTCGCCCAGGACCTCGGCCAGAAGCTGCTGCGCATCGGCCTGCTCGCGCACGCCCACAGCGACCCGCACCTCGCCGTCACCAACGCCGTACAGCTCCGCTCCGGCGACGTCGCCATCGCCATCACCCACTCCGGCTCGACCGGCGACGTCATAGAACCGCTGCGGGTCGCCTTCGACCACGGCGCCACCACGGTCGCGATCACCGGCCGCCCGGACGGGCCGGTCACGCAGTACGCCGACCACATCCTCACCACCTCCACGGCCCGCGAGAGCGAGCTGCGCCCGGCGGCCATGTCGTCCCGGACCAGCCAGCTGCTCGTCGTGGACTGCCTGTTCACCTGCGTCACCCAACGCACGTACGAGACGGCGGCCCCTGCCCTCGCGGCCTCGTACGAAGCCCTGGCCCACCGGCACTCACCGCGCACCCGCTGACGCCCCTCCCGCCGGATCCCGCACCCCGCACGAGACACACCCGCTGAACCCGCCGACGGCGTCAACGACGACGCCGAAGCACCGAAAGAGCCGCACCCCGATGACTTCCACGTACAGCCACCTCCAGGCGCAGCTGGCCACGCTCGCCACCGAGGCATTCCGCCCCGAGCTGGCCGACATCGACCGGCTGCCCACCGCCGAGATCGCCGCCCTGATGAACGCCGAGGACGCCGCCGTCCCCGCCGCGGTCGCCGCCCGGCTGCCGGAGATCGCCGCCGCGATCGACGCCACCGCCGCCCGCATGGCCCACGGCGGACGGCTCGTCTACGCCGGCGCCGGCACCGCCGGCCGGCTCGGCGTCCTCGACGCGAGCGAGTGCCCGCCGACGTTCAACACCGACCCCTCCGAGGTCGTCGGCCTGATCGCGGGCGGCCCGTCGGCGATGGTGAAGGCGGTCGAGGGCGCGGAGGACTCCAAGGAGCTCGCCGCCGAGGACCTCACCGCGCTCGGCCTGACCGAGCACGACACCGTGGTCGGCATCTCCGCCTCCGGCCGCACCCCGTACGCCATCGGCGCCGTGGAGCACGCCCGCGCCGCCGGGGCGCTCACGATCGGCCTGTCGTGCAACGCGGACAGCGCGCTGGCCGCCGCTGCCGAGCACGGGATCGAGGTCGTCACCGGCCCCGAGCTGCTCACCGGGTCGACCCGGCTGAAGGCCGGTACGGCGCAGAAGCTGGTCCTCAACATGATCTCGACGATCACGATGATCCGGCTCGGGAAGACGTACGGGAACCTCATGGTCGACGTCCGCGCCTCCAACGAGAAGCTCCGGGCCCGCTCGCGGCGGATCGTCTCCCTCGCCACCGGCGCCCCCGACGAGCAGATCGAGACCGCCCTGGCCGCCGCGGACGGCGAGGTGAAGACGGCGATCCTGATGCTCCTCGCCGACATCGATGCCAAGGCCGCCGACCAGCGCCTCACCGACTCGCAGGGCCACCTGCGCGCCGCCCTGCACGCCGACGGCGCGCGCTGAACGTCCCCCACCCCCGCACAGCGAGGCACCACCGCACCATGAGCACAGACGACAAGAACCGCGCCATCGCCGCCGCGATCCTCCCGCTCGTCGGCGGCGCGCAGAACATCGACTCCGTGGCCCACTGCATGACCCGGCTCCGGCTGGGGCTGCGCGACCGCTCGCTCGTCCAGGACGAGGCCCTCAGGGCCCTGCCGTCCGTGATGGGTGTGGTGGAGGACGACACGTACCAGATCGTCCTCGGCCCCGGGACCGTCGCCCGCGTGACCCCGGAGTTCGAGGCCCTGGTCGCCGCCGCCCCGGCCCCGTCCCCCGCGCAGGCGACCGTCGGCGCCGCGGCACACGGAGCGGACGGCCTCGCCGCACAGGGCGCGGCCCTGAAGGCGGCCCGGAAGCAGCGGAACGCCACCCCCTTCAAGCTCTTCCTCCGCCGGATCGCGAACATCTTCGTCCCGCTGATCCCCGCCCTCATCGGCTGCGGCATCATCGCCGGCCTCAACGGCCTGCTGGTCAACCTCGCCTGGCTGCCCTCCGTGACCCCCGCCCTCGCCGCGATGGCGAGCGGATTCATGGCACTGATCGCGGTCTTCGTCGGCTACAACACCGCCAAGGAGTTCGGCGGCACGCCGATCCTGGGCGGCGCGGTCGCGGCGATCATCGTCTTCCCCGGCGTCGCGAAGATCGACGCCTTCGGCCAGACGCTCTCGCCCGGCCAGGGCGGTGTGCTGGGCGCGCTCGGCGCCGCGGTGCTCGCGGTGCACGTCGAGAAATGGTGCCGCCGCTGGGTGCCGGAGTCCCTCGACGTCCTGGTGACCCCGACCCTCACCGTGCTCCTCTCGGGCCTGGTCACGATCTTCGGCCTGATGTTCGTCGCCGGCGAGATCTCGACCGCCATCGGCGACTTCGCGGACTGGCTGCTGGCGAACGCCGGCGCGGGCGCCGGCTTCGTCCTCGGCGGCCTGTTCCTGCCGCTCGTGATGCTGGGCCTGCACCAGGCCCTCATCCCCATCCACACCACGCTGATCGAACAGCAGGGGTACACCGTCCTGCTGCCGATCCTGGCGATGGCCGGCGCCGGCCAGGTCGGCGCGGCCATGGCCGTCTACCTCCGGCTGCCGCGCAACGGCTCGATCCGCCGCACCATCAAGTCGGCGCTCCCCGCGGGCTTCCTGGGCGTGGGCGAGCCGCTGATCTACGGCGTCTCCCTCCCGCTGGGCCGCCCGTTCGTGACGGCCTGCGTCGGCGGCGCCTTCGGCGGCGGCTTCGTCGGCCTGTTCAACATGCTCGGCGAGAAGGTCGGCTCCACGGCCATCGGCCCCTCGGGCTGGGCGCTCTTCCCGCTCCTCGACGGCAACAAGGGCCTCGGCGCGACGATCGCGATCTACGCCGGCGGCCTGCTGGTCGGCTACGTGGCGGGCTTCCTCGCGACGTACTTCTTCGGCTTCGGCAAGGCCCTCCTGGAGGAGTTCAACGTGGACACGGACCCGGAGACCGTCCCCGTCGCCTCCAACGCCCCGGCCGCGGACACACCCGAACCCGCGAAGGTCTGACACGGACACACGAGGGCCGCCCCCGGTACGCCACCGGGGGCGGCCCTCGGCCACGTCACCGGGCACGGCATCACGTTCCCCGGGGGCGAACACGGCGCACGTCACCGGCAGAAGACGCCCCCGCGCACATCACCGGCAGGTGACGTCGGCGGCCGGGCGCTCCCCGGTGCGGAGGAAGTCCGTCACCGCACGGTCCCCGCAGGCGTTGCCGTTGCCCAGGTACATGCCGTGGCCGCCGTGGTCCACCGAGACGAGACGGGCCCGGTCGCCCAGCGCCGCCCGCATCCTCAGGCCGGCGGCGTGGGGGGTCGCCGGGTCCCGCAGGCCCTGGACCATCAGGATGTTCGACGGGCCGCGGTCGGTGATCCGGACCGGCTTCTCCGCGGGCGCCTTCCAGAAGGAACACGGGGTGATGTTGGCCGGCATCCCCGCCGTGAGCGGATGCCGGACCCGGTCCGCGGCGACGGCCCGGCGATGGGCCGGGACGGACCCGGGCCACTTCACGTCGTTGCAGATGACGCCGATCGTGAGGGCCGCGTCCCGGTCGGTCAGCGCCGAGTCCAGACCCGGCGGGATCACCGGCTTCACCTTCGGGTCCCGCGCCGACGCGTCCAGGACCAGCCGGGCGAACGCCGGGAACGCGGCGTCACCGTAGAGGGCGTTCTGCAGCGCCTGCCGGAACACGTTGCCGGTCAGCGGCACGCCCGGGGTCGTGGACTCCCGCGGCTCCCGGTCGAGCCGCGCCGCGAGATCCAGGACCAGCGGCCTGACCTCCTCGGCACGCTCGGCCAGACGGAGCCGCTGGTCCGGCCGGTCCCGGTCCGGGTGCACCGCCCAGGCGGCGAATTCCGGGAACCGGTCCTCGGCCCCCTCCGCCATGTACTCCAGCCAGCCCCGCGCGACCCGCTTCGGGTCGGGGTCGCTGCTGCTGTCGAGAACCAGACGGTCGGTGCGCTGCGGGTACTTCTGCGCGTACACGGCAGCGACGTACGTCCCGTACGAGACGCCCCACGCCGAGATCCGCTCCTCACCCAGTGCCTGCCGCAGCCGGTCCAGGTCCCGCGCCTGGTTCTCCGTGGTGAAGCTGCGCAGCCGGGCGCCGCCGTTGCGCGCGCACGCCTCCGCGGTCCGGCGGGCACGGGCCACGTTCTCCTCGATCCCGCCGTCCGCCGCCGGCCAGCCGCGCAGGGTCACCAGCCACCGGTCGCCCTCGTCGAGCCCACAGCTCGCCGTCGAACTGCCACCGACCCCCCGCGGATCGAAGGCCACCAGGTCGTACGTGCCGCCGAGCTGCTCCCGCAGCGCCGCGCCCTTCTGCGACAGCCGCTTGACCCCGGAGCTGCCGGGGCCGCCGGGGATCACCATCAGGGTGCCGCGGCGTGCCGCCGGCTCCTGGCTGCGGATCCGGGACACGGCGAGGGAGAGCGTCGGGCCGCCGGGATCGGCGTGGTCCTGGGGGACGGAGAGGGTGGCGCACTCCTGGCCGAGACCCTCGGGCCCGCAGGACACCCAGTCGAGCCCGCCGACGGGGGCGGCGGCCCGGGCCACGGTGAGGGAGGCGGCAACGGCGGCTGCGGAGAGGGCGAGAACCAGGCTGGTACGAGCGTAAGTCGTCATGGGCCAAGCCTTGTTGACGAACACTCACGTTCCCATCCGGCAGCCGGTACGGCCCCGGGTGGGGGTATCCCCCGGGGGGCCTCGACTGGGGAGCTTGGGGGGCGGGTCCTGGCGCTTGGGGGGCGGGTCCTGGCGCTTGGGGGGCGGGTCCTGGCGCTTGGGGGGCGGGTCCTGGCGCTTGGGGGGCGGGTCCTGGCGCTTGGGGGGCGGGTCCTGGCGCTTGGGGGGCGGGTCCTGGCGCTTGGGGGGCGGGTCCTGGCGCTTGGGGGGCGGGTCCTGGCGCTTGGGGTGGGCCGGTCTTGGCGCTTGGGGTGGGCCGGTCTTGGCGCTTGGGGTGGGCCGGTCTTGGCGCTTGGGGTGGGCCGGTCTTGGCGCTTGGGGTGGGCCGGTCTTGGCGCTTGGGGTGGGCCGGTCTTGGGTGGCTTCTGGTGGTTGGCCGCCCTCTCTCCGAGTGTGGCGGGTTACGGCGCCGCTTCAAGGGCGCTCCTCGTTCCTCGTCGCGTCGCTGCGCGATGACCTTCGGCCACCCTTGACCCGTCGCCTCCACCCGCCTTTTCACACTCGGAGGGCGGCCCGGGGAAGGGGCATCCGCTCCGGGGCCCGGTGGGCCCCGGGCGCCGTCGGCGGCCATCGGCTTTCGGGGTGGCTTCCCGCACCCATTGAATGGGGCGGCTAGGCACGGCTTAGCGGATGCCGCTCGTCTCGCGGCTGGGATTCATGCCCCGCTGGTCATTCCCGGTGGTGGGTGAAGCCGTATCCGAGAGCCCTTGGAAAAGTCGACGCACCAGGCCGGCTGCCCTCTGGTCCGGTCTCGATCCTTCGCCGGCAGTGGGACTCCCGAATGACGCTACGGCGTACATTACTTGCGGTAACCCGGACGGCATAATGGTCTTCACGGGCATATCGGACTCTCGGGGGGCTTAATGTACGCCGTAGCGTCATTGACCAGCCGATCCCGGATTGCCGATGGGACTGCTGGGGCGGATGGGATCCGCGCGACCCGCCGCCCCGCGCGACCCGCGCCCCCTGACCCGAGCCGGCGATGCTGGCTCCGGATTCGGCTGCACCCCCCACCGGGAATGACCAGCGGGGCATGAAGCTCCGCCAAGACACGACGGATCGACGCTAAGCGCCGCCGGGTCACCCCATTCAATGGGTGCGGGAAGCCACCCCCGGAGCCGACGGACGCCGACGGCGCCCGAGAGGCACCGGGCCCCCGAGCGGATGCCCCTCCCCGGGCCGCCCTCCGAGTGTGAAAAGGCAGCCGGGGCCGGGCGGTCAAGGGTGGGCGCAGCCCATCGCGCAGCGACGCGACGAAGGAGCGCCCTTGAGGGCACGGCCCCGGCTGCCACACTCGGAGAGAGGGCGGCCAACCACCAGAAGCCACCCAAGACCGGCCCACCCCAAGAGCCAGGCCCCCCACCCCAAGCCCCCGAACCCCCACCCCCCAAGCGCCCCCCCTCACATCCGCGCCAAGTACCCCTCCAGGCGGTCGTACTCCTCCCTCACCCCCGCCTCCATGCCCGCCGCAAGCGCTTGGTCCCGGATCTCGGTCGTCGGCCAGTACGAGGTGCTCGTCAGTGCCGTGCCCCCGTCGGGTGTCGCGTCGAAGGCCAGGGTGACCAGGACCGGGTCCGCGTCCGGCATCTGCTCGAAGATCTCCGTGTAGACGAGGCGTTCGGCCGGGACGATCTCCTCGTACGTGCCGGAGAAGACGATCTGCTGCCCGTCCGGCGCGGTCTGGCCCCAGCGCCAGGCCCCGCCCGCCCGCAGGTCGATGTCGCAGACCGTGGTGGTCAGCCCGGCGGCCCCGTACCACCGGCGTACGTGTTCGGGCCGCGTCCACGCCTCCCAGACGCGTCCGACCGGGGCATCGAAGGTGCGGGTGACGACGACTTCCCGGTCCGCCGGTGTCGTCAGCAGAGTGATCATGGAACGCTCCCGTCCTGCCCGTCCCCCACCCGGTCGCCCCCTCCCAGGATCACCCCTCGCGGCGCCGGAATCACCTCGGCGAAACCCAGTGAACACGTTCAACCAGAAGGCGCTATCGTGCAGGCACGCGGCTGCGGTTCACCATGCGCCGCCTTCTGACCTGTGGGGGGTCCCTTTGATGCGCTCCACGCGCACGCTTCCGCGCGCCTTCGTGCGCGCGGCGGCAGTCTTCGCACTTTCGGCAGGTGTCACCCTGCCCGCCGTCGTCGCGGCCCCGTCCGCGTACGCGGCGACCGTCAGCCAGACCGTGACCCAGGACGACGGCCGGCTCACCCTGGGGCTCCCAAGCTACGCGCTCTGGGTGAAGGTGAGCGTGCTCGCCTCCACCGCCCCCGATGCCGCGGTCCTCGCCTCGACCGACGAGCTGACCTCGACGGGCTCCAACGCCTGGACCACCGACGCGCCGATCCGGCTCCCGGAGGGCACCGCGTTCGGCGACTACCCGCTGGCGGTGGACTTCCGTCTGCCCGGCGGTGTCGTCGAGCACTGGACCGGCGGCACGTTCGGCTACAAGCTGCACACCGGTGTCGGCACCGTCTCCTTCGACCGCAAGACCACCAGCTACGACCGGCGGGACGTCGTCCTGTCCGGCACGGCCACCACCTGGAACCCGGCGACCGGGGAGCGTACGCCCGCCGCCGAGGGCACCTCGGTGAGGGTCACGCTGAACCTGCGCGACGCCTACTCCGCGACGAGGACCGCCACGGCCCTCGCCACCACCGGCACCGACGGCGCGTTCTCGCTGCCGTTCACGCCGGACGCCGAGGTCACCGGCGGTACCGCGGTGGTCGACCCGGCCGCCGGTGTCGACCCCGACGCCGCACGTCAACTCCCCGCCGTGGGCGTGGAGAAGCTGACGTACCGGATCACCTCGGACACCGACAGGTTCCGTGTCCTCGCGGGCACCGACGTCCGGGTGACCGGACGGGTCGAGCGGCTGACCGGGGACGGCTGGCAGTCGTTCGCGGGCGCCCCGGTGGTCTCCACCGGCAGCGAGCCGCTGTCGTACGACACCGCGCTGCGCAACGAGATCGGCTCCGGCACCTCGCTGCCCGACGGTTCCTTCACCTACCAGGCGCGGGTCCAGTACACGACCGGCGCCGTCTACACCGGGCTGCGTCCTTCCGTCTACTACGGCAAGGGCAACGACCGTCCGTACGACGTGGCCGCCATCGCGGTCCCGCAGCAGTTCGCGTACACCCAGTACCGGATGAGCCTGGACGAGTTCGGCAAGGTCACCGCCTACGGGCAGCTGGGTGACGGCACCACCTACTGCGCCACCAAGCGCGACTGGGTCGCGCTCCAGGTGTCGCTGGACAACGGGCGCACCTGGGGCCAGCTGAAGTCCGCTCCGGTCGGCGACTACTGCACCTACTCGTTCGACGTCTGGGGCTACACGGACGGCCTCTACCGGATCTACCACCCGGAGACCGACCGCTTCGTCTCGAAGACGAGCACCCCGGTGCGTCTCGCCCGCAACCCGACCCGGATCGTCAACGTCACGATCAGCCCGTCGCGGCCGCGGACGAACACGCAGATGACGGTCAAGGGTCTCGTGCAGCAGAAGGTGAACGGGGTCTGGAAGGCCATGCCGGGCGCCAAGCTGACGCTGGTCTTCAAGCCCAAGGGCGACCCGAACTGGTACTGGGCCAAGAAGGACGTGGCGACGAACAGCTACGGCAACTTCAGCTTCGGCACCACCAATTACGGCGACGGCACGTGGGCCCTGTTCCTGCAGTCCAAGTCCGGTTACTTCTACAGCGAGTCGAGGACCATCTATGTCGATGCGCTCTGACCTCCGGTTCTCCGCCGTCTCCCTCGTCACCGCGCTCGCCATCGGCGCGGGGGCCGCTCCGGCCCTCGCCGACGAGACGCCCGGTGCGCCGGCCCCCGTGGGCATCGGGCGGGCCGTCACCGACGCCGACCAGCGCGGTGTCTTCCGGGTGACCGCGTGGACGGACGCGCCGCAGGCGGCCGTCACCTCGGTGTCCGCGAAGGTCCGGCAGGGCGACACCGTCCTCGCCGACGTGCCGGCGCTCGTCGAGCAGACGAAGGGCACGTTCGCCCTTCCCTCGGAGGCCACGCTCAAGCTGGCCGAGGACGGCGGGTCGATCCCGGCGCTCGGCAAGTACGCGATCGACGTGACGGCCACGGACTCGCTGGGCAACACGGTGACCCGTACGAACGCGGGCACGCTGGACTTCACGCTGCGGCCGCTGCTCACCTTCGCCGTCGGCGTGCCCGGGTGGAACGACCCGAACATCCGCCCGCAGGGCAAGCTGACGGGTGTCCAGCCCGGTTCGGGTGACGTGGTTCCGCTGCCGGGCCGCTCGGTCTCGTACCAGCGCTCGACGCCGGACGAGGGCCCGGTGCTGTCCGCGGTCACGACGGACGGCGGCGAGTTCTCCGGCGACCCGATCCCGGCGACGCGGCAGTACGAGTCCTACAAGGCCACGTTCAGCGAGGACAGTTCCGAGGTGCACGGCAGCACCTACGACTGGCGGTGGTTCTCGGAGTGGCAGGCCCGCAGGATGACGGTGACCGCCTCCGCCGACAAGACCCGTGCGGTCAGCGGTGAGGTCGTCACGATCACCGGCCGGGTCACCGACCCGGAGAACGGTGGGGCGCCGCTGGCCGACCAGCCGGTGCGGGTGGCCCTGGGCGCGCCGCACGACTACTACCACGAGGCCACGCCGTTCCCGCAGACGGTGCGGACCGACGCGGAGGGCGGCTTCACGGCGAAGCTGGTCGCCGCTCCAGGCCCGAACGCGGAGGGCTGGACGGTCTCTTCGGCCGACCTGTTCCAGGCGTTCTCGCCGGTGCAGGGCCGTCTGGTGATGCCGCTGGACTCGCGTACGGACGTCCTGAACTACTCGCTGGCGACCGACGCGCGCCTGACGGTGTGGGGAACGTTCCGTTCGACGTACGAGCGGTGGTCGGGCACCTCGTCGAACCAGACGGTGGTCCTGGAGCAGTCGCCCGACGGGCGGACCGGCTGGAAGAAGATCGGTTCGACCGACTTCTACTCCTCGGTCCGGGTGCCGTTCGGCATCGGCGCGTGGAACACGGGCGGCTGGTTCCGGGTCAGGCACCTGATCTCGGACCAGTACGCGGAGTCCGTGAGCAAGCCGTTCTACATCGTCCGCACGCCGACCCGGGTGCAGAGCGTGAACGCGGCTCCGGAGCCGGTCCGCAAGGGCGCGACGATCACGGTGACGGCTTCGCTCCAGCACGACAGCAGCGGCTGGCGGGCTCTCGGGGCCCAGCCGGTGAGCGTGTGGTTCCGGCCGTGGGGGCAGAGCACCTGGAAGAAGGTGGCGTCCGGCACGTCGGCTTCGAACGGCGCGGTCTCCCTGAAGACCACGGCGTCCGTCGACGGCTGGTACACGGTCCGCTACTACGGTGACGGGACGCACTTCCAGGCGTTCGGCGGCGAGGACTGGGTCGACGTGCGCTGACCGTACGCGGCAACGCGAGAGGGCTGCACCCCCGTGACGGGGGTGCAGCCCTCTTTCGCGTTCAGCGAGGAACTACCGAGCCGGGGCTCAGAAGTCCATGTCACCGCCCGGCATGCCGCCCGGAGCGCCGGCAGCGGCCTTCTCCGGCTTGTCGGCGATGACGGCCTCGGTGGTGAGGAACAGCGCGGCGATCGACGCGGCGTTCTGCAGCGCGGAGCGCGTGACCTTCGCCGGGTCGATGATGCCCTCGGCGATGAGGTCGACGTACTCGTTGGTCGCGGCGTTGAGGCCGTGGCCGACGGGCAGGTTGCGGACCTTCTCCGCCACGACGCCGCCCTCGAGGCCGGCGTTGACGGCGATCTGCTTCAGCGGGGCCTCGAGGGCCAGCTTCACGATCGCGGCACCCGTGGCCTCGTCGCCCGTGAGGTCGCCCTCGAGCTTCTCGAAGACCGAGGAGGCCTGCAGCAGGGCCACGCCACCACCGGCGACGATGCCCTCCTCGACGGCCGCCTTGGCGTTGCGCACGGCGTCCTCGATGCGGTGCTTGCGCTCCTTGAGCTCGACCTCGGTCGCGGCGCCGGCCTTGATGACGGCCACGCCGCCGGCCAGCTTCGCGAGGCGCTCCTGGAGCTTCTCGCGGTCGTAGTCCGAGTCGGAGTTCTCGATCTCGGCACGGATCTGGTTGACGCGACCGGCAACCTGGTCGCTCTCGCCGGAGCCGTCGACGATCGTGGTCTCGTCCTTGGTGATGACGACCTTGCGGGCGCGGCCCAGCAGGTCCAGGCCGGCGTTCTCGAGCTTGAGGCCGACCTCCTCGGAGATGACCGTGCCGCCCGTGAGGATGGCGATGTCGTTCAGCATGGCCTTGCGGCGGTCGCCGAAGCCCGGGGCCTTGACGGCGACGGACTTGAAGGTGCCGCGGATCTTGTTGACGACCAGGGTCGACAGGGCCTCGCCCTCGACGTCCTCGGCGATGATCAGCAGGGGCTTGCCCGACTGCATGACCTTCTCCAGGAGCGGGAGCAGGTCCTTCACGGAGGAGATCTTGGAGTTGACGATCAGGATGTACGGGTCGTCCAGGGACGCCTCCATACGCTCCATGTCGGTGGCGAAGTACGCCGAGATGTAGCCCTTGTCGAAGCGCATACCCTCGGTGAGCTCCAGCTCCAGACCGAAGGTCTGGGACTCCTCGACGGTGATGACGCCTTCCTTGCCGACCTTGTCCATGGCCTCGGCGATGAGCTCGCCGATCTGGGTGTCGGCGGCGGAGATGGAGGCCGTGGAAGCGATCTGCTCCTTGGTCTCGACATCCTTGGCCTGCTCGAGCAGGGCGGCGGAGACGGCCTCGACGGCCTTCTCGATGCCGCGCTTGAGGGCCATCGGGTTGGCGCCGGCGGCGACGTTGCGCAGGCCTTCGCGGACGAGCGCCTGCGCGAGGACGGTCGCGGTGGTCGTACCGTCACCGGCGACGTCGTCCGTCTTCTTGGCGACTTCCTTGACCAGCTCGGCGCCGATCTTCTCGTACGGGTCCTCGAGCTCGATCTCCTTGGCGATGGAGACACCATCGTTGGTGATCGTGGGGGCGCCCCACTTCTTCTCGAGGACGACGTTGCGACCCTTCGGGCCGAGGGTGACCTTGACGGCGTCAGCGAGCTGGTTCATGCCGCGCTCGAGACCGCGCCGGGCCTCCTCGTCGAACGCGATGATCTTGGCCATGTGAAGTGGTCCTCCCGGACATGGGGTGGATAACGCTCCAGGACCGCGCCGACGCCCGCGACGGACGGCCTGCGTGCCCGGCGGTTCCTTGCCCCACCTGGCCAGCGGGCCTCGTCTGCCCGATCCTCGTAAGCACTCTCACCTTCAGAGTGCTAACGCCAATGATTAGCACTCGACCCAGGAGAGTGCAAGGCCGTCCCATCGGTACGTCGATGCGGGGCGGCGGTCGGGTGACGGGCGGGGGCAAGCGCCACTCGGGGATCGGGCGGCTCGGCGGGGCGCGACGGGCGTGCGGGCGCCTCCCTGGGCCGGGCGGGGCGCGACGGGCGCGCGGGCCGGGCGCCGGCGCGGCTCCGGCGTGGCGGGGGAGGCGGGGACGCCGGGCGGGGCGTGGGCGGAGACGCACGAGGGGTCCGCATCCGGTCAGGATGCGGACCCCTCGGCGTGAGTGCGTATGTGGTGGCCGATCGCGCCGCGTTCAGACGGCGAGCTTGACCATGTCCGCCTGCGGACCCTTCTGGCCCTGCGAGATCTCGAACTCGACTCGCTGACCCTCTTCAAGGGTGCGGTAGCCGTCCATCTGGATCGCGCTGTAGTGGACGAAAACATCCGCACCACCGTCGACCGCGATGAAGCCGTAGCCCTTCTCCGCGTTGAACCACTTGACGGTGCCCTGAGCCATGCCTAACTCCCCTATTACTGGCCCTTGCGCGGGACCGCACTTCGCGACCCCGGGTCAGACCCTGCGCCGGAACGCGTCGACCGCGGCTGAATGTATCTGCCCAACTGCCCTCTGCAACAGGTCAATCGGACGAGAATTCTGGGCATGCAGGAAAGGAGAATTGCGGAGAATTCGCTGAATTACGGGGCAAGTCGGGCCCGGCAAAGTGGGCAGAAGGTACACAAGACTCGAACACTTTGGCTGCTTCTTGTCAGGTCCGGGCGCATTCTCATATGCGCCTGGCATGAGCAGCGGAGGGGACTTCCCCAACTCTATCGCGTTCAACCATGCAGAATTGCCCCCTCCGTTTCTCGACGGAAGGGGCAATTCAGGTGACTGCGGGTAACCCCTGGGCTCAGCAGCCCCCGGCGACGGCCGGGATGATGGACACGCCGGCGCCGTCCGGCGTCGCCGTCTCAAGGCCCTGCTCGAAGCGCACGTCGTCGTCGTTGACGTACACGTTCACGAAGCGGCGCAGCTTGCCCTGGTCGTCCAGGACGCGGGCGGCGATGCCCGTGTGGTTCTTCTCCAGGTCGGCGATGACCTCGGAGAGGGTGGTGCCCTCCGCCGGAACCTCGGCCTGACCGCCCGTGTAGGTGCGGAGGATGGTGGGGATGCGGACCTTGACGCTCATGGGGGTGCTGCCTTCCGTGACGGGGGTGGTCAGTGGGCCAGGCCGGCGTCGCGGAACGCGTCCAGGCTCGGGCGGATGGTGGCGGTCGCCTGGGAGGTATCGGCCACCGCGTCCAGGGTCTTGAGTCCGTCACCGGTGTTCAGGACGACGGTGGTCAGGCTCGGGTCGATGAGGCCCGCCTCGATCAGCTTCTTCGTGACGCCGACGGTCACGCCGCCCGCCGTCTCGGCGAAGATGCCCTCGGTCTGCGCGAGCAGCTTGATCGCGTCGACGACCTGCTCGTCGTTCACGTCCTCCACCGCGCCGCCCGTGCGGCGCGCGATGTCCAGGACGTAGGGGCCGTCGGCCGGGTTGCCGATCGCCAGGGACTTGGCGATCGTGTTCGGCTTCTGCGGGCGCACGACGTCGTGGCCGGCCTTGAAGGCCGCCGACACCGGGGAGCAGCCCTCCGCCTGGGCGCCGAAGATCTTGTAGGGCCGGTCCTCGACGAGGCCGAGCTTCACGAGCTCCTGCAGACCCTTGTCGATCTTCGTGAGCTGGGAGCCGGAGGCGATCGGGATGACGAGCTGGTCGGGCAGCCGCCAGCCGAGCTGCTCGCAGATCTCGTAGGCGAGCGTCTTGGAGCCCTCGCCGTAGTACGGGCGCAGGTTGACGTTGACGAAGCCCCAGCCCTCGCCGAGCGGGTCGCCGATGAGCTCGGAGCAGAAGCGGTTGACGTCGTCGTAGTTGCCCTCGATGCCGACGAGGTCGCCGCCGTACACCGCGGCCATGACGACCTTGCCCTGCTCCAGGTCGTGCGGGATGAACACGCAGGAGCGGAAGCCGGCGCGCGCGGCGGCGGCGCCGACGGCGCCGGCCAGGTTGCCGGTGGAGGAGCAGGACAGGGTGGTGAAGCCGAAGGCGCGGGCGGCCTCGAGGGCCTGGGCGACGACGCGGTCCTTGAAGGAGTGCGTCGGGTTGCCGGAGTCGTCCTTGACGAAGAGCTTGCCGGGCTCGACGCCGAGCTCGCGGGCGAGGTTGTCGGCCTGGACGAGCTTGGTCCAGCCGGGGTTCAGGTTCGGCTTCTCGGCGACGTCGGCCGGGACGGGCAGCAGCGGGGCGTAGCGCCAGATGTTGGCGGGGCCGGCCTCGATCCGCTTGCGCAGCGATTCGGGGTCGCCGAGGGGGAGGTCGTACGCGACTTCGAGGGGGCCGAAACACAGCTCACAGGCGAAAATCGGGCCGAGGGGGAAAACTTCGCCACATTCCCGACAGGAAAGCCCGGAAGCGGGACCGAGGTCGACCGTGGAAGCGGTGGAAACAGTCTGTACAGCCATGGAGGCGAGGCCCTTTCTCCTCATCTTTCCCATGGCGGACGTCGCCATGAGACGGATTTGGCACCTTCCCTAGCCGGGAGCCTCGCGGGCGCAGTGCGACGACTGCGGACGAGACCGACTGGAGGGTTGCCGGGGCTTCAACGGGCCGTTTCCCTCTGCCCCTCTGGATGAGCGGTATTCGATTGGGTGGTGCGGTTGTGTGGACGCCGGCGGCACCCCGACGTGCGTCGGACCTCGGCGTTGTTCAAGACTGTAACCGAAGGCGCGGACTGTTGAGATAGTCGTCCGAACCGCGAGATGGATCACACAAACGGCAACTGGGGAGTAACGGACGTGCTGGATGAAGTGGAGCGCTGGCTGGCCCGGCGGTCCTGGTCCGTGACAGACCGTCCGCTGGAGCAGCTCCTGGCCGCGAAGCGTGGCACGCGGGTCAGCGTCGTGCTGCCCGCGCTGAACGAGGAGGCGACGGTCGGGGACATCGTCGCGGTGATCCGGCGGGAGCTGATGTCGCGGGCGGTCCCGCTCGTGGACGAGCTGGTGGTGGTCGACTCGGGGTCCACCGACCGCACGGCCGAGGTGGCGGCGGCGGCCGGTGCCCGGGTCGTGGCGCGGGACGCGATCCTGCCGCGGATACCCGCCCTGCCCGGCAAGGGCGAGGTGCTGTGGCGGTCCCTGCTGGCGACGGACGGGGACGTCGTCTGCTTCGTGGACGCCGATCTGCGGGACTTCTCGGCGGACTTCGTGTCGGGGATCGTCGGCCCGCTCCTGACCGATCCGGGCGTCGACTTCGTCAAGGCGATGTACGACCGGCCGCTCGGGGACGCGCCCGGCCAGGGGGGCCGGGTGACCGAGCTGGTGGCCCGCCCGCTGCTGAACCTGCACTGGCCGCGGCTGGCCGGCTTCGTGCAGCCGCTTGGCGGCGAGTACGCGGTGCGGCGCTCGCTGCTGGAGCGGCTGCCCTTCCCGGTCGGCTACGGCGTGGAGCTGGGGCTGCTGGTCGACGCGCTGCACGCGGCGGGCCTGGACGCGCTCGCCCAGGTCGACGTGGGAGTGCGCAAGCACCGCCACCAGGACGAGCAGGCTCTCGGCCGGATGGCGGCGGCGATCTACCGGACGGCGCAGCTGCGGCTGTCCCGCGGGCATCTGGTGCGGCCCTGGCTGACGCAGTTCGAGCGGGCCGACGGGGGCGACGGGCCGGGCGCGCAGGGGGGCTTCGTGCCGCGGACGTACCCGGTGGACACGGAGGAGCGTCCGCCGATGGTCGAGATCGCGGAGTACGCGCGGCGCCGCGTGGCGTAACACCACCCGATGATCGGTTTTGCCTACATTTCGCTGTTATGCGACACACCTCTCACCTGGGCAGAACGGCGGTGGCCGGCGTGCTGACGGCGGCCGCACTCCTCCTCGCGGCGGCCGGTCCCGCCGCCGCGGACACGGCGGTGCCCGCCGCCGGGCCGTCCGTGGTCTCCGCGGACGAGCCCCGGTCGGCTGCCGGGCCCGCCGGGGACCGGCGGACGGAGGCCCGTCCCGCGGCGCGGACCCCCGGGCGGGCACCGGCCGCCGCGCACGGGTCCGGCGGCCGGATGCCGGGCACCGGGGCCGGCGACGCGCGGCTGTGGCTGCTCGGCGGTCTCGTCCTGGCCCTGGCGGCGACGGGCGCGGTGGCACGTGCGGCCCTGCGCGAGCGCGTCGATCACTGACCGTGGCCGAACACGGCTGTCTTGTATACGTACGTTTGAGCGTTTCCGGGACGGGCTAGGTTCGCCACATGGCTTCTGTGCTGGTGGCTTCCAACCGAGGACCCGTCTCGTACGCCGTGGGCGAGGACGGCGCGCTCGACGCCCGGCGGGGCGGTGGCGGTCTGGTCTCCGGGCTGAGCGCCGTGTCGTCCGAGGACAGCGTGTGGGTGTGCGCGGCACTCGGCGACGGCGACCGGGAGGCGGTCCGGCGCGGGATCGGCGAGCCGGGCGTACGGATGCTCGGCATCGACCCCGACGTCCACGCCGACGCGTACAACGGCATCGCGAACTCGGTGCTCTGGTTCGTCCACCACATGCTCTACCAGACCCCGCTGGAGCCGGTCTTCGACGCGGAGTTCCGGCGCCGGTGGGCGTCGTACGAGACGTACAACCGCGCCTTCGCCCGGGCGCTGGCGGACGAGGCGGACGACGGCGCCTGCGTCCTGGTGCAGGACTACCACCTGGCGCTGGTGCCGGGGATGCTCCGCGAACTCCGCCCCGACCTGCGCATCGCGCACTTCTCGCACACGCCCTGGGCGCCGCCGGAGTACTTCCGGATGCTGCCGGACGACATCGCGCGGCAGCTCCTGCGGGGGATGCTGGGCGCCGACCGGCTGGGCTTCCTGACCCGGCGCTGGGCGGACGCCTTCGCGGCCTGCTGCGCGGCGGAGGTGGGCGGCACGGGTGACACGCGGCTCGGGGTGTACGGGCTCGGCGCGGACGCGGACTTCCTGCGGGAGCGGTCCCGGCGGCCGGACGTGGAGGAACGCCTCGCGGCGCTGCGGGAGCAGGTCGGACCCGGTCGCCGGGTGATCCTCCGGGTGGACCGGACGGAGCTGTCGAAGAACATCGTGCGGGGTATGCACGCCTACCGGACGCTCCTGGAGGAGCATCCCGAGTGGCACGGCCGGGTGGTGCACGTGGCCTTCGCCTACCCCTCCCGGCAGGACCTGGCGGTCTACCGCGCCTACACCGAGGAGGTCGGCCGGGTCGCCGCCGTGGTCAACGCCCGTTACGGGACGGACGACTGGACCCCGGTCGTCCTGCACGTGAAGGACGACTTCGCCCGCTCGCTCGCCGCGTACCGCTTGGCGGACGTGGCCCTGGTCAACCCCATCCGGGACGGCATGAACCTGGTCGCGAAGGAGGTCCCGGTCGTCTCCGACGAGGGCTGCGCGCTGGTCCTGTCCCGGGAGGCGGGTGCCCACGAGGAGCTGGGCGAGGACGCGATCACGGTCAACCCGTACGACGTGACGGGCACGGCGCACGCCCTGCACGAGGCCCTGACGATGGGCGGTCCGGAGCGGGCGGAGCGCACCAAGCGCCTGGCCGCCGCGGCGACGGCCCTGCCGCCGCAGCAGTGGTTCCTGACGCAGCTGGAAGCGCTGCGGGCCGACAGGACCTAGGTGTATTGATCACGGACGTTGTTGACACGGTTGGGTCTTGAACATGGCGAAGGCCCCCGTGTGTGGTGGAGGTGTCGAATCTTCACCGCACGGAGGCCTTCGTGTCCCACCGTAATGCCCGACTGACCGTCTTCGGGAGACGACTGCTGGTCGAACGTGTCGAATCGGGCCGTCCGGTCGCTCATGTCGCGGCCGAGATGGGCATCTCCCGGGCCACCGCCCACAAATGGATCCGCCGTTGGCGAGCCGAGGGACAGGCCGGGCTGCACGACCGTTCCAGCCGCCCGCACTCGACACCGCACCGGACCCCGCCGGCGATCGAGGCCCGGGTCTGCGACCTGCGCCGGGACCGCAAACTCGGACCCGCCCGGATCGGCCCGATCCTGGGCCTGCCCGCCTCCACCGTCCACCGCATCCTCACCCGCTACCACCTGCACCGGCTCACATGGCTGGACCGGCCGACCGGCACGGTGATCCGCCGATACGAACGCGACCGGCCCGGCGAACTGATCCACGTGGACGTGAAGAAACTCGGCCGGATCCCCGACGGCGGCGGCCACAAGACCAACGGCCGCGAGGCCGGCCGGCCGATCCGCGGCATGGGCTTCGACTACGTGCACTCCGCCGTCGACGACCACTCCCGCCTCGCCTACAGCGAGATCCACAGCGACGAGAAGGTCGCGACCTGCGCAGGCTTCCTGACCCGCGCGGCCGCCTTCTTCCACAGCCACGGCATCGACCACATCGAGCGGGTCCTGACCGACAACGCCTGGGCCTACCGCAAGGGCCTGGCCTGGAAAAACGCCCTCGCCGAGCTCGGTGCGACCGGAAAGCTGACCCGTGCCTACCGGCCGCAGACCAACGGCAAGGTCGAACGCTTCAACCGCACCCTGCTCGACGAATGGGCCTACCTGAAGCCCTACACCTCAAACAACGAGCGCACCGAAGCCCTGGCAGACTTCCTCCACACCTACAACCACCACCGCTGCCACACCGCACTCGGCGGCAAACCGCCCATCACCCGTGTGAACAACCCTGCGAGTCAATACACCTAGGTCCTGTCCGGGCGATCTTCGAGGACCGGCCGCGGCGTCGGATGTGGTGTATCGCAAGGCGGAGGATCGCCCTCGTACTGGGCGTACTCGGGCGACTCCGACAACGCCGCGAGACGCCGCAGCCGTCGTCGCGGGCCCGAGAAGATCGCCCTGACAGGACCTAGGCGCCGGCCGCCCGGTGGGATCCCGGGCGGCCGTGAGCCGGGTGCTCAGCGGGCGTCCCGGACCGCCTGCGCGAGGTCCGTCAGGAAGCCGACGACGGCCGCCGGGCCGGGGACCGAGAGGTCGGCGCGCTCGGACAGTTCCGGGACCTCCGCCGAGCCGCTGCAGACCAGCAGGCCGGGCGTGCCGTTCGAGCGGAGCTTCTCCACGGCCGCGTAGGCCGGCAGGTCACCGAGGTCGTCGCCCGCGTACAGGACGGACTCGGCGCCCACCTCCCGGACGTACTCCGCGAGGGCGACGCCCTTGTCCATGCCCGGGGGGCGCAGTTCCAGCACCATGCGGCCCGGTTCGAGGACCAGGCCGTGCTGGGCGGCGAGGTCGCCGAGCGGGGCCTTGAGCGCCTCGAACGCGGCCTGCGGGTCGGTGGAGCGGCGGGTGTGGACGGCGACGGCGCGCCCCTTCTCCTCGATCCAGGTGCCGGGCCAGGCGCCGATGCCGTCCAGGAAGCCGGGGAGTTCGGCGCGGACGGCGGCCACTCCGGGGTGCGGGGCGGAGGCGTGGACGGTGCCGGTGACGGCGTCCCAGCGTTCGGCGCCGTAGTGGCCGAGGACCACGAGGTGTTCCAGTCCGGGGACCCCGGCGAAACCGCCGTAGCGCACCGCCACGCCCGCGGGGCGGCCGGTGACCACCGCGACGGAGGCGACGCGGGGGGCCAGGGCGGAGAGGGCGGGCACGGCGCCGGGGTGGGCGCGGGCCTGTTCGGGGTCGGGGACGATCTCGGCGAGCGTCCCGTCGAAGTCGAGGGCGACGACGGCTTTCTCGGGCCGCGCGAGGAGCGCGGCGAGGCCGTCGCGGCCGGCGGGTGTGGTCGGGTGCGGAAGGCTGACCATAGGACGACCCTACCGAGGGAGCGCGCCCGGGGCGACGGTGTCGGCAAGAGCCGCGGGCTTCCGGCCGGGTCGGGCCCGCCGGCTCAGCGGCGCTGCTCCTTCTCCGCGCGGACCCGGCGCAGGCGGTTGACCGTCACCGGGTCGTGGGCCAGGGCGCGCGGGTCGTCCAGGAGGGCGTTGAGGAGCTGGTAGTAGCGCGTGGGCGACAGGCCGAGCTGTTCGCGCACGGCCCTTTCCTTGGCGCCGGGGCCGGGCCAGGAGCGGCGTTCCACGGCGAGGACGGCGCGCTCGCGCTCTCCGAGGCCGCCGGGCTCGGCTCCGTCATCGATGGTCATACGACCCAACTTATGCGGTCGCCGCCCGGCCCGGCTCCCCCGGTCGTGGGACCGGGACCCGCAGGGGCCAGGGCCCCCGGGACGGGACCGCCCGGCCCGGGGGCAGGGCCGCCGCTACTCCGCGCTCTCCGCCGTCGACGCGTCCTGCGCGATCTTCCCGAGGACCTCCGAGGGGGTGTGCCCCGGCGCGACGGCCTTGCCGATGTTCTTCTTGACGCTGTCGCTGACCTTCGCCCAGGAGGTCTTGCCGACCGGCGGGAGCTGCGAGTCCGGCAGCTCCTTCAGGAACTCCCGCAGGCTCTCGTGCTCGGGGGACTCCTGCATCGCCGCGGACGCGCTGACGGTGACGGGCAGCAGATCGTTGTCACCCGCGAACTTCAGGACGTTCGCGTCGCTGAAGACGAAGTTCAGGAAGTTGCCGATCTCCTTGCGGTGACCGTTCTGCTTGAAGCCCATGATCCAGTCGGCGACGCCCATGGACGCCTTGGACTTCCCCTCGATGCCGGGCAGCGCGACCTTGCCGACCTTGACGCCCTTCTTCTCGGCCTCCTGCATCAGCGAGGGGTGGCCGTTGAGCATGCCGACCTCGCCGCGGGTGAAGGCGGCGAACGCCTGCTTGCGGTTCAGCTTGGCGGGGGCGATCGGGCCGGTCAGGTCCTTCTCGACCAGGTTCTCCTTGAGCCACTCGAAGGTGTGGACGTTCTGCTCGGAGTCGATCTTGTAGTGGTCGGTGAGGTCGGTGTAGCCCGCGCCACCGCTGAGCATCCACATCATCGACTCGGCCTGCGCCTCCTCCGGGCCGAGCGGCAGCGCGAAGGGGTACGGGACGTCGTCGTCCTTCAGCTTCTCGGCGTCGGCGGCGAGTTCGGCCCAGCTCGCCGGCGGCCTGGTGATGCCGGCCTTCTCGAAGAGGGTCCGGTTGTAGAAGAGCAGGCGGGTGGAGGCGACGAACGGCATGCCGTACTGGATGCGCTTCATCTCGCCGGCGTCGACGAGCGGGGCGAGGAAGTTCGCCTGGACGGGGATGGAGAGCAGCTCGTCCGCCGAGTAGAGCTCACCGGCGTCCGCGTAGTCGGCGTAGCCGCCGATCTGGGCGATGTCGGGGGCGTCGTCCGCGGCGACCATCTCGGCGACCTTGCGGTCGATGTCGTCCCAGGACTCGACCCGGACGTCGATCTTCACGCCCGGGTGCGCGGCCTCGTACGCCTTGGCGAGTCCGGCCCAGTACTGCTTGGTGGTGTCGCCGCCGTTGAGGTCGTAGTCGGCGGCGACGAGCTTGAGGGTCACGTCGCCGGCGGCCTCGCCGCCGTCGATGAGACCGCAGCCGGACAGCACGGCGCTCAGGCCGAGTGCGGCGACGGTCGCGGTCAGTCCAAGGTATCGCCGCTGCACAGCTCTGCCCCACCCTCTGCTCGTCATCGAGGTGCGATCTTCTCCCGGAAAAAGGCATGAGGTCTACACCACTCGGGTATCGCTTTCGCAACGCGCGCACCTACGGAAGCAGGCGCCCGACCGGCGGGTGGACGCCGCCGGCCGGCCGTCGGGGCGCCCCGCTCCGCATGAATTTGTATGCTCGCGCAACAATCTTCACCCAGTGGACTAGACCTTTATGCGGTTCACGCGCGAGACTGTCCCGCGTGAGACACGTCATCGCCCTCGATGTGGGCGGCACCGGCATGAAGGCCGCCCTCGTCGGGGCGGACGGCACACTGCTCCACGAGGCACGCCGCGCCACCGGGCGCGAGCGCGGCCCCGAGGCCGTGGTGGAGACGATCCTCGGCTTCGCGGCGGAGCTGCGGGCCCACGGCCTGGAGCGGTACGGACAGCCCGCCGCCGCCGCGGGCGTCGCCGTCCCCGGCATCGTCGACGCCGAGAACGGCATCGCCGTCTACGCCGCCAACCTCGGCTGGCGGGACGTCCCGATGCGTGCCCTGCTCAGCGACCGCCTCGACGGAGCCCCCGTGGCCCTCGGTCACGACGTCCGCACCGGCGGCCTCGCCGAGGGCCGGATCGGCGCGGGCAACGGCGCCGACCGCTTCCTCTTCGTGCCCCTCGGCACGGGCATCGCCGGCGCCATCGGCATCGGCGGCGCCATCGAGGCCGGCGCCCACGGCTACGCCGGCGAGATCGGCCACATCGTCGTGCGCCCCGGCGGCACCGACTGCGGCTGCGGCCAGCGCGGCTGCCTGGAGCGCTACGCCTCCGCCTCCGCCGTCTCCCTCGCCTGGGCCGAGGCATCCGGCGACCCCGAGGCGGACGCCGCCGACTGCGCCAAGGCGGTCGAGTCCGGCGACGCGACCGCCGTACGGGTGTGGCAGGACGCCGTCGACGCGCTCGCCGACGGACTGGTCACCGCCCTCACCCTGCTGGACCCCCGCACGCTCATCATCGGTGGCGGTCTCGCCGAGGCCGGGGAAACCTTGTTCACACCCCTGCGGGCCGCGGTGGAGGAACGCGTCACCTTCCAGAAGCTGCCCGCCATCGTGCCGGCGGCCCTCGGAGACACCGCCGGCTGCCTCGGCGCGGGCCTGCTCGCCTGGGACCTGCTCGCCGACCGGGGCCCCCTCGCCGAGGGGCCCGCCCACCAGCGCTCCACCCACAACGAGTCCGACTCGGAGGTATCCGCCTGATGGCCGATCGCAAGGTTCTCGCCGGCGCCCGCGTGGTGCTGCCGACCGGGATCGTCGAGAACGGACGCGTGATCGTCGAGAACGGCCGCATCGCGGGCAGCACCCCCGCCGAGACGCCCTCCGTCGACCTGAGCGGCCACTGGGTCGTCCCCGGCTTCGTCGACATGCACAACCACGGCGGCGGCGGCACCTCCTTCACCTCGGGCACGGTCGACGAGGTCCTCCACGGCGTCCACACCCACCGCCTGCACGGCACCACCACCGTCGTCGCCTCCTTCGTCACGGGCGACATGGACTTCCTCGGCCGCCGGGCCGGCCTGCTCTCCGAACTGGCGGAGCAGGGCGAGATCGCCGGCCTGCACTTCGAGGGCCCGTTCATCTCGCCGTGCCGCAAGGGCGCCCACGACGAGACGCTGCTGCGCGACCCCGACCCGGCCGAGGTGCGCAAGCTGATCGACGCGGCCCGCGGCCAGGCCCGGATGGTGACGCTCGCGACCGAGCTGCCCGGCGGCATCGACTCCGTACGGCTGCTCGCCGAGCACGGCGTGATCGCCGCCATCGGCCACACCGACGCGACGTACGAGCAGACGCGTGCGGCCATCGACGCGGGCGCGACCGTGGCGACCCACCTCTTCAACGCGATGCCCGCCCTCGGCCACCGCGCGCCCGGCCCGATCGCCGCGCTGCTGGAGGACGAGCGGATCACGGTCGAGCTCATCAACGACGGCACGCACCTGCACCCCGCGGCGCTGGAACTGGCGTTCCATCACGCGGGCGCGGGTCGCGTCGCGTTCATCACCGACGCGATGGACGCGGCGGGCTTCGGCGACGGGCGCTACTCCCTCGGCCCGATGGCCGTCGAGGTGAAGGACGGGGTCGCGCGGCTCGTCGAGGGCGGCTCCATCGCGGGCTCGACCCTCACCCTGGACCGGGCCTTCAAGCGGGCGGTCACCATCGACGGCCTGCCGGTCGAAGCCGTCGTGGAGGCCATCTCCGCGAACCCCGCGCGCCTGCTCGGAGTCGACGACAGGGTCGGCTCACTGGAGCCCGGCAAGGACGCCGACCTGGTGGTCCTCGACGGGAACTTCGACCTCAAGGGCGTCATGCGCAAGGGCGCCTGGGTGGTTGAACCCCAAGTGGGCTGATTTTGCCACGAATTGTTTCAAGCCGAACGAAAGGCGGTAGGCCCGAGGACTGGGCCTACCGCCTTCCGTTTGGCATGATCGGGGCGCGAACGGCAGGCGTTTGACACGGCGTACGGGGGGTGAACAGGTGATTCTCACGGTCACCCTCAACACGGCACTGGATCTCACGTACCGGGTGCCCGCCCTGACCCCGCACGCCTCGCACCGCGTCACCCAGGTCATCGAACGGCCCGGCGGCAAGGGCCTCAACGTCGCCCGCGTCCTCGCCGCCCTCGGGCACGAGACGGTCGTCACCGGCTTCGCGGGCGGCGCCACCGGCGACATGCTCCGGGCCCACCTCGCCGGCGGCCGGGTCCGCGACGAACTCGTCCCGATCGCCGGACCCACCCGCCGCACCGTCGCCATCGTCGACACCGCGTCCGGCGACACCACCCAGCTCAACGAGCCGGGGCCCACCATCACCGCCACCGAGTGGTCGGTCTTCACCGGCCGCTACGCGCAGCTGCTCACCGGCGCCTCGGCGGTCGCCCTGTGCGGCAGCCTGCCGCCCGGCATCCACGTCGGCGCGTACGCGGAACTCGTCCGCCTCGCCCGCGGCGCCGGCGTCCCGGTCCT
Source organism: Streptomyces sp. JL2001 (assembly GCF_050917515.1). Lineage (NCBI taxonomy): Bacteria > Bacillati > Actinomycetota > Actinomycetes > Kitasatosporales > Streptomycetaceae > Streptomyces > Streptomyces sp. JL2001. The sequence continues at coordinate 3,546,844 of NZ_CP169421.1, forward strand.
CCTCGACACCAGCGGCGAACCGCTGCGGCGTGGCATCGCCGCCCGCCCGGACCTGGTCAAGCCGAACGCCGACGAGCTCGCGGCGCTCACCGGCTCACGCGAACCGCACCGGGCCACCCGCGACGCCCGCCGCCGCGGAGCGCACGCGGTGGTGTCCTCGCTCGGCCCCGACGGCATGCTCGCGGCCACCGGGGACGGCCTGTGGCGGGCGGCGCCCCCGGCCACGGTGAAGGGCAATCCCACCGGCGCGGGCGACTCGGCCGTCGCGGGTCTGCTCTCCGGTCTGGTCGACGGCCTCGACTGGCCGGAACGGCTGGCGCGCGCGGTGGCGCTGTCGGCGGCGACGGTCCTGTCGCCGGTCGCGGGCGAGTTCGACCGGGGCGCGTACGAGGAGATACTCCCCCGGGTCACGGTGACGGAGCAGGCCGCGGCGGCATGACCCCGTGATCGTGGCCGGAGGTCGTGGCCCCGGTGGGGTGACGGCCGGGTCCTTACGGGTGGCCCGCACACGGCGGGCGGGACGACCCGCGACGGGCGCCCGCATGCGGAGGACCACATGACGAAGGCCCCCGCGGAACCGTGTTCCGGGGGGCCGTTCGTCGGACGGAAGCCGGCGGGGGCGCCTGTCAGGCGCCCGACTCCGGTGTGATCTTCAGCCAGTCGAAGACCGCGTCGCACTGGTTGCCCTGCTCACACGCCAGCTTGATCGTGTTCGTGCCCTCCTTGAGGGTCACCGGCGCCCAGGTGGTCTGCCAGTTCTTCTCCAGGTTCGGGTCCGTGGAGTGGATGAAGTTCTTGAGGCCGATCGGGGAGCTGTTCGCCTTGTCGTTGACGACCAGGGTCGCGTTGGCGTCCACGGCCGGGATCGCGTAGCGGACGTACAGGCGGTACTTCCCCGCCTCGGCGACGTCGGCCTGCCAGGTCACTGAGGAACCGACGGCGTTGAAGCCCGTCACGTAGGCGCCGTCCGCGCCCTCCGCGCCCTTGATGTCCTTGGCGAGGAGCGCCGTGCCGCCCAGCTTGAGGGTGGCCGCGTCCTGCTGGGGCAGCTCCGCCTGGCTGGGCTTCGCGCTGGGCTGGGTGCTCGGGGTCTCCGTGACCTGCGACGCACCGTCGCTCGGCTTGCCGCCCGCGACGCCGCCGTTGTCCTCGTCGCCCCCGCTGTTGTTGATGACGGCGGCGGTGATGCCGATCACGACGACCGCGACGACCGCGATCGCGCCGATCAGCAGCCCCTTGGTGTTGGGGCCGCGGCCGCGCTGGGGCGGCAGCGGGGCCTGGCGGGTCCGCTCGCTGCCGGGGTAGGTCTCGGGCGCCGCGTAGGGGGCGTTCGACTGGCCGTACTGCTGCTGGCCGCCGTAGTTCGCCTGCTGCGGCACATGGGCGCCCGGCTGTCCGCCGCCGTACTGGCGCTCGCCGACCGTCCTGACCTGGTTGTACGACGTTCTGGGGACACCCGGCTGCGCGGCCGGTCCGGGGTAGCCGTAGCCGCCGGCCTGGCCGGGGTGCTGGGCGCCCGCCGCCTGGCCGTCCGCGTACAGGTAGCCGAACGGATCGTCGTTCTCGGGCGTGTTCGCGCCGTCGTTACCGGCAGCCATCCGGGTCACTCCTATCCATGCTCGCCAGCCGTCGCCGACCGGCCGAGCCTACCCCGAACGGGGAAGCGGACGATCCGGTCCTTGACATCCGGGCCTGGATCGGCGCGCTATCCGGCGCGGCGGTGGATCTTGGAGCGGGAGCGCTTCTCGATGTACATCCGCTGGTCGGCGGAGTTCAGGACCTCTTCGACGGTCATTCCGCACTCGGCCCAGCCGATGCCGAAACTCGCTCCCACCCGGACGGCCCGCCCGTCGACCCGGATCGGCGGGATGATCGCGTTCCGCAGGCGTACGGCCAGGTCGGCGGCGTCCGCCGCGCCGAGGCCGTCGGCGAGGACGACGAACTCGTCTCCGCCGAGCCGGGCGACGGTGTCGCCGTCGCGCACGCCGGTGGTGAGGCGGCGGGCGACCTCGATGAGGACGGCGTCACCGGTGTGGTGGCCGAAGCGGTCGTTGATCGACTTGAAGCCGTCGAGGTCGCAGAAGAGGACGGCGAGCCCCTTGGTGCCGTCGTCGACCTCGCCGCCGGAGGGGGCGACGATGTGGACGTGGTGGTCGTACGGGCCGCCGGCCCCGGCCGCCGCGCCGAATCCGAACCCGTGCTCGTGGCCGTAGGGCGCGTCGTAGCCGGCGTCGAGATACTCCGCCTCGGTGGCCCGGGCGGCGTTCGGGCGCTCGCAGATCCGGGCGCTGAGTCGGGAGCGCAGTTCGGCGCTGTTGGGCAGTCCGGTGAGGGCGTCGTGCGAGGCGCGGTGGGCGAGCTGGAGCTCGTGGCGCTTGCGCTCCTCGATGTCCTCGACGTGGGTGAGCAGGAAGCGGGGGCCGTCGGCGGTGTCGGCGACGACGGAGTTGCGCAGGGAGACCCAGACGAAGGTGCCGTCGCGGCGGCCGAGGCGCAGCTCGGCGCGCCCGCCTTCGGCGGAGGTCCGCAGCAGGGTCCCGATGTCCTCGGGGTGGACCAGGTCGGCGAAGGAGTAGCGGCGCATGATCGACGCCGGGCGGCCGAGGAGCCGGCAGAGGGCGTCGTTGGTGCGGAGCAGGCGGCCGTGCTGGTCGCCGCCCATCTCGGCGATGGCCATGCCGGAGGGGGCGTACTCGAAGGCCTGCCGGAAGGATTCCTCGCTGGCGCGCAGGGCCTGCTGTTCGCGCTCCAGGCGGACGAGGGCGCGCTGCATGTTGGCCCGCAGTCGGGCGTTGCTGATCGCGATCGCCGACTGGGAGGCGTACATCTGGAGGGCTTCCTGGCCCCAGGGGCCGGGGTGCCTGCCGTTGCGGGGCCGGTCGACGGAGATCACGCCGAGGAGCTCGCGGCCGGAGCCGGAGGCGTACATGGGGGCGTAGAGGCGGTCGTGCGGGTGCCACTCGTCCTCGAAGCGCGGGGCGGGGCCCTCGGTGTGCCACTGCGGGACGTCGTCCTCGATGAGGACCCAGCCCTCGGTGTGGGGTATGAAGCGCAGGTCGCCCCAGGCGACGCCCATCGACAGGCGGCGTTCCCAGGAGGCGCGGGAGCCGACGCGTCCGGTGATCAGGGCTTCGGCGGCGGGGCTGCCGGCGAAGGCGGCGACGACGAGGTCTCCGTCGGGGCGCACGAGGTTGACGCAGGCCAGCTCATAGTTGAGGCCGGCCACGATGCCGTCGGCGACGGTCTGCAGGGTGTCCGCCAGGCTGCGGGCTGTATTGAGGTCGGCGACGACCTGATGCAACTGCCGCAGAGTCGCAAGACGGACGTAGGGCTCCGACTCGGTCTCCATCGCTCGCTCTCCCCGAGACCTCGACAGCAACTCCAGGGTTCTCATCGGCACTCGTGCTGCATTGTCTCCGCCACTGAATCACAGCGAGCTGTGCACCCGGTACACAGGGTCAACAAATACTGGGCTCTGTGACTCAAGTCACAAAGGGTGGTGTGGGGTTGCGGGGGCGCGGAACGGGCGCCCGGGGAGGTGTCGGGGGCGCCCGGAACGGGGCGGTCTGACAGGCCCCGGGGCGGGGACCGGGGCGGGTCCTAGGACCCGCGAGGGGCCCGGGCTGGTCCCACGGCCCGATGTGGCACGCGCGGTCGGCGGACTAGCGTGCGAATGTGCTGCAGAAGACCATCCCCACCTCGCCCCCCGTCTCGGATCTGGCCATCCCTCATGCTGAGGGGGTGAGCAACGACGAGTTCCGGGCGGCGATGTCCCGCCTCGCGGCGGGCGTGGTGCTGGTGACGGCCCACGACCCGGACGACGGCCCGCGCGGCGAGGACGTCGGCATGACGGCGACCGCCTTCCTGTCGGTCTCCCTGGACCCGCCGCTGGTCCTGGTCAGCCTCCGCAACGACTCCCGCATGGACGACCTGCTGGCCGAGGTCCCGGTCTGGGCGGTGTCGGTCCTCACGGACGGCCAGCGGCACATCGCGGGCCGCTTCGCGATGAAGGGCCGGATCAGCGACCGCCTCCTCTTCGAGGACGTCGCGTACACCCGGGGCGAGGAGAGCGGCGCGCCCCTGATCGGCGGCGCGCTGGCCACCCTGGAGTGCCGTACGGAGTCCCGCGTGGTCGCCGGCGACCACACCCTGGTGGTCGCCCGCGTCCTGACGGCCGCGCTTCCCTCCTCGGAGGCGGGCCCGCTCACGTACTTCCGCGGCAAGTACCGCCGGCTGGACTGAGGCCGGGACGGAGGAGGCCCGGGTGCGGGCCTCGGCGGCGCCGCGGCGGACCGGGTCAGGACCAGTCGCGGCCCTGGCGGCCCCGCTTCGTCTCCGCACGCTGCTTCTTCACGCGCAGCCGGCGTTCGTTGATCCCGCGCGGGATCTTCGTCGCACGCCGGGGCTTGGGGGGCGGGGCCGTGGCCTCGGCCAGGAGCGCGGCGAGCCGGACCGCCGCCGTCTCGCGGTTGCGCCACTGCGAACGGTGGTCCGACGCCCGGACCGTCAGCACCCCGCCGACCAGCCGTGACGCCAGCCGCTCCAGCGCCCGCGCCTTCCAGACCTCCGGCAGCGCCTCCGTACGCGCCAGGTCGAAGCGGAGCTCCACCTGCGAGTCGCTCGTGTTCACGTGCTGCCCGCCCGGCCCCGACGACCGCGAGAAACGCCACATGAGCTCGGCCTCGGGCAGCGAGACGGAGCCGCGGATGAGGTGCTTCCCCGGGGGGCGCGCCCCGGGCCCCCGTACTTCGGTACCGGACATGTCATCCATGTTCCCCGCGGCGGGTCCCTCACGTCATCCTCTTTTCATGCCGTGCCCCCCGGATGGAACCGGCACGGCACCGTCCGCGTTATCCCGTGTGACGACACCACCCGTCACGAAGCATGAAGAACACGAAGAAAGGGACTTCCCATGGCTGTAAGCCTGTCCAAGGGCGGCAATGTCTCGCTGACCAAGGAGGCTCCGGGCCTGACCGCCGTCACCGTGGGCCTCGGCTGGGACGTCCGCACGACCACCGGCACGGACTTCGACCTCGACGCCTCCGCGATCGGCGTGGACCCGGCGGGCAAGGTCGCCTCCGACGCCCACTTCGTCTTCTTCAACAACAAGTCGACGCCGGACCAGACGATCGTCCACACCGGTGACAACCGCACCGGCGAGGGCGGCGGCGACGACGAGCAGATCAACGTCAACCTGGCCGGCCTCCCCGCGAACGTCGACAAGATCGTCTTCCCGGTCTCCATCTACGACGCGGTCAACCGCTCGCAGAACTTCGGCCAGGTCCGCAACGCCTACATCCGCATCGTCAACCAGGCCGGCGGCGCCGAGATCGCGCGCTACGACCTCTCCGAGGACGCCGCCGTCGAGACCGCCATGGTCTTCGGCGAGCTCTACCGCAACGGCGCGGAGTGGAAGTTCCGCGCGGTCGGCCAGGGCTACGCCTCCGGCCTCGAGGGCATCGCCCGCGACTTCGGCGTCAGCATCTGACGCACGCGTCCCGCGACCCACGGGTCGCGCGGCGTGCGCGTCGCCGCGGGCGCACCGCCGGCGCCCGACTCCTGACGTCGGGCGTCGGGCGTCGGGCGTCGGGCGTCGGGCGTCGGGCGGCGGGCGTCGGCTCGCCGCCGCCCGCCGCGACGCACCAGCGGCATGAGGAGAGCCCCGGCAGGAACGCCGGGGCCCTACCCTGTCCCGGATGATCGTCGAAGCGCTCACCCCCGGCGAGGCCCACGCCCTCCCCGGCCCGCTGCTCACCGAACTCACCGCGCTCTACGTGTCGAACCGCGCGTTCCAGGAGCTCAGCGGGGACTTCCCGGACCCCGACGACATCCGCCCCGAGCAGGTCGCCGCCTCCCTGGCCGACGAGCTGGCGCAGCCCGGCACCGAGGTCCTGCTCGCCCGTTCCGAGGGCCGCCTCGTCGGGATCGCCGTCACCCTCGCCACGCACCCCGACCCCGCCCGGCCGGATCCGTGGATCGGGCTCCTGATGGTCGACGCCCGCGCCCACCGCAGCGGTCACGGCAGCCGGCTCGCCGCCTTCGTCGAGGACCGTTTCCGCGCCGCCGGCCGCACGGGCCTGTGCCTCGCCGTCCTGGAGAACAACTCCCGGGCCCTCGCCTTCTGGACCTCCCTCGGCTATCGGGAGACCGACCGGCGCCGGGACCTCGCGCACGGCCGTCCTTGCGTCGTGCTGCGCAAGGCGCTCTGACGGGCCGGGGTCCGCGCCGCCCTCAGGGCTTGTCCGGCTTGTCGTCCCCGTACAGCCACACGTCCCACAGATCGCTCAGGTCCTCCCCCGCCACGTCCTCCACGTAGGTCGTGAAGTCCTCGGTGGAGGCGTTGCCGTGCCGGTGCTTCGCAGGCCAGCCCGCGAGGATCTCGTAGAACGTGTCGTCCCCGACCGTCTGCCGGATCTTGTGCAGGACCATCGCGCCCCGCTGGTACACGGGCGGCGCGAACAGGTCGCCTGCCGTCGGCGGTTCGGCGGGCGGGAACGCCCAGTTCGCGTCCTCGGCGAAGGCCTTCTCGAAGCTGCGCTGCGCCGGGGTGTCCTCGAAGTCCTCCCCGTACAGCCACTCCGCGTACGTCGCGAAGCTCTCGTTCAGCCACATGTCCTTCCAGGTGGCGGGCGAGACGGAGTTGCCGTACCACTGGTGCGCCATCTCGTGGACCAGCGTCCCGACGTCGAAGGAGCCCTGCGGGAAGACCGGCCGGGTCTGGGTCTCCAGGGCGTAGCCGGCGTCACCGTCCTGCTCGACGATCGCGCCGGTCGACGAGAACGGGTACGGGCCGAAGTTCTCCTGCTCCCAGGCGAGGAGTTCGGGGATGCGGCCCATGAGCCCGGCGCTCCCGGCGGCGACCGCGGGGTCGGCGGCGGTCAGCACGGGGATGCCGGAGGGGGTCGTCGAGGTCGTCGTCGTCCAGCGGCCGACGGCCACCGTCGCGAGGTAGCTCGCCATCGGCTGCGCCGAGTGCCAGACGGCGGTGGTGCGGCCGTCCACGGTCCGCTCCGAGGTCCGCACGCCGTTGGAGAAGGCCCGCAGCCCCTCGGGGACGGTGAGGGTGATGTCGTAGGTCGCCTTGTCGGAGGGGTGGTGGTTGCCGGGGAACCAGGCCATGGAGCCGATCGGTTCGCCGAGCGCGAGCGCCCCGTCCTTCGTCTTCAGCCAGCCCTCGGCGGAGCCGTCCGCGTCGGTCATCTTCCGCGGGGTGCCGGAGTACGTGACGACGGTCCGGAAGACCTCGCCCCGGTCGATGCCGTCGCGGGGCCGGAGGGTCAGCTCGTCGCCGGCCCGGTCGGCGGCGGCCTCGGCGCCGTCGACGGTGGCGCGGCGCACGGTGAGACCGGTCAGGTCGAGGTTGAAGGCGCTGAGGTCCTGCGTGGCCTGGGCGGTGATCTCGGCGGTGGCGTCGAGATGGTTACGCGCGGGGTCGTAGTCGAGGGTCAGGGCGTAGTGCCGGACGTCGTAGCCGCCGTTGCCGATGCGCGGGAAGTACGGGTCGCGCAGTCCCGCGGCGCCCGGGGTGCCGTGCCCGCTGCCGTGCCCGTCCTCCGCGCCGGTGCAGCCGGTGAGCGGGATCAGCAGGGCCGCCGCCGCGGCGAACGGGGCGATGCGGGCTCGGCTTCGGTGTCTCACCCACCGATCCTATGCAGCGACCTGGGCGCCGGCGCGGCGCCGACGTCCGTGTACGAACGGAGGCACCGGCTCCGCGCGCGGGGCGGTGTGACGGCGCTGCGGGCCGGGGTGGTGACGGCGGTACGGGCCGGGGCGCCGCGCCCGGCGGGCGGTACGGGCCGGGGCGCCGCGCCCGGCGGGCGGCCGGCGGGGAGCGGCCGCCCGGTGCCGTGCGGCCCACGTGCCCGGTGGCGCCCGGCGGGGATCCGGGGCGCCACCGGCGGGCAGGGGTGACGAGCACCCCTGGCGCCTACTGGTCCAGGGCCGCGACGCCCGCCTGTGCGAACTTCTCGTCCAGGTCGCCGCTCGGCGCACCCGCGACGCCGATGCCGGCGATCGGGGCGCCCTTGGCGGTGACGGGGGCGCCACCGGCGAGGAAGAGGGTGCCGGGGATGTCCTTCAGCTGGGGCGCCTGGGCGAGGCGGCCGGCCAGCACCGAGGTCGGCGCGTTCCAGGAGACCGCGGTGAACGCCTTGCGCTCGGCCGACTCGTAGGACTGCGGGCCGGCGCCGTCGCCGCGGAGGGTGACGACGGTGTTGCCGTTGCGGTCGACGACGGCGACGGACACCCGCTGGCCGGCGTCCTCGGCGGCGTCGAGGGTGGCCTGCGCGGCCTTCGTCGCGGCCTCGATCGTCAGGTGCGTGGACTGCTGCAGGTTCTTGTTCGCGGCGTCGGCCTTGACGGCGGCGGCGGGCGCGGCGGCCGGGGCGGAGGCGTTGGCGGAGACGGCGCCGAAGGTACCGGCGGCGACGACGGCGGCGGTGGCGGCACCGATCAGGATCTTCTTCATGGGGTGTTCCTCCAGGCTGGGCTTCGGGGGTCCTTCGCTCTGCCATCGATCCTCCGGCCGGATCCGGACCCCCACGGTCGACGGAGCGGATGCCTCCGCCGCGCGGTACGGGCGACACGCCTGTCAGCCGATCGGTTGATGCCGCGGTGGTCCACCAGGGCCACCATGGATACGTACACCCAGGTCAGGACCGTTCTCGAAGGGCACGTGATGGAGCAGGACCCGGACGCCCGCTGGCTGGCGCGGGTCATGCACGTCGCCTTCTTCCTCCTGCTGGGCGCGTCCCTCGCGCGGTTCCTGCTGCGTCACCCGTGGGAGGACCGCAGCCCCTGGATCGTCGCGCTGTCCGGCGCGCTCGCCGCCCTCTACCTCCTGGGACCGGTCCTCGGCACCCGTGCCACCCCGCGCCGGATCGCCTGGCTCTTCACCGTCGTCGCCGTCTGGATGGTCCTGGTCGTCCTCGCGCCCAGCTTCGCCTGGTGCGCCGTGCCGCTCTTCTACACCGGTCTGCGCACCCTGCCGCCGCGCGCCGCCCTGGTCCTGGTCACGCTGCTCACCGTCTTCGTCGTGGCCGCGCAGGTCCAGCTCTCGCACGGCGGCTGGGACCCGAACCTGATCGTCGCCCCGCCGGCCGTCGCCGCGATCGCCACCGCGGTCTTCGTCCACGCGCAGCGCCAGGCCGACCGCCAGCGGGCGCTGATCGACGACCTGATCCGCACCCGGCGCGAACTGGCCGCCACCGAACGCCGCGAGGGCACGCTCGCCGAACGCCAGCGCCTGTCGATGGAGATCCACGACACCCTCGCCCAGGGCCTGTCCAGCCAGCAGATGCTGCTCCAGGCAGCCGACCGCACGTGGGACGGCGACCCGGCGACCGCCCGCCGCCACGTGCGTACCGCCGAGTCGATCGCCGAGCGCAACCTGGCCGAGGCCCGGCGCTTCGTCCACGACCTCGCGCCCGCCGACCTCGCCGAGGGCGGCGGTCTGGAGCAGGCGCTGCGCGCGCTCGCGGACCGGGAGTTCGCCGCGTTCCGAGTCGACGGCGCTCCGGTGCCGCTGCCCGACCGGGTGCAGTCCGCGCTGCTGCGGATCGCCCAGGGCGCCCTCGCCAACGTCCGCGAGCACGCCGGCGCCGCGTCCGCCGCGCTGACCCTGACCTACCTCGACGACCAGGTCGTCCTCGACATCGCCGACGACGGCCGCGGATTCGACCCCGGGGCCGCCCGCGGCCCCGACACGCCGGGCGAGGCGGGCGGTGCCCGGGGCGTGCGCGGTCACGGCCTGCCCGCGATGCGGGTACGGGCCCGGCAGCTCGGCGGCACCCTCACCATCGAGTCCACCCCCGGCGAGGGCACCGTGCTCTCGGCCGCGATCCCCCTGGAGGCCGCGCCGTGACGGTACGGATCCTGCTCTGCGACGACCACGCCGTCGTCCGCGCCGGGCTGCTCGCGCTGCTCGGCAGCGAACCGGACATCGAGGTCGTCGGCGAGGCGGGCAGCGGCGAGGAGGCGGTCGCGATGGCCGCCAAGCTGCGCCCCGACGTCGTACTGATGGACCTCCAGCTGGGCGCGGGCATCGACGGAGTGGAGGCCACCCGCCGCATCACCTCCCCCGACGTGCACGTCCTCGTCCTCACCACCTACGACACGGACGCGGACATCACCCGCGCCATCGAGGCGGGCGCCACCGGTTACCTGCTGAAGGCGGAACGCCCCGAGGAGCTGTTCGCCGCGATCCACTCCGCCGCCCAGGGCCGCACCACCCTGTCCCCGCCGGTCGCCAGCCGGGTCATGGACCGGATGCGCGGCGCGGCCCGGCCGGCCCTCACCGACCGCGAACGGGACATCCTCGGCCAGCTCGCGCACGGCCTCGGAAACCGCGAGATCGCCCGCGCGCTGTTCATCAGCGAGGCGACCGTGAAGACCCACCTCGGCCGGATCTACGCCAAGCTCGGCGTCGACACCCGCGCCGGCGCCGTCGCGGTGGCCAAGGAACAGCGACTGCTCCCCTGACCCCTCTCACGCTGCTACCCTGCGTTGCCTGTCCATCGCAAGGTGTAACACCCCCGTGGAGCGCGCGTGAAGATCGCCTGCGTCGGAGGCGGGCCCGCGGGCCTGTACTTCGCGATCCTGATGAAGCGGCAGGACCCGTCCCACGAGATCACCGTCTACGAGAAAAACCCGGCCGGCTCCACCTACGGCTGGGGCGTCACCTACTGGGCCGGCCTGCTCGACAAGCTGCGGGACGGCGACCCGGAATCCGCCGAGGCGATCAGCGCGGCGTCGGTCACCTGGACCGACGGCGTCGCCATCGTCCGCGAGGAACGCACGGTGCACCGCGGCGACGCGGGCTTCGGCATCGGCCGCCGCACCATGCTGGCCCTGCTCACCGAGCGGGCCGAATCCCTGGGCGTACGGGTCGAGTTCGAGCACGAGATCACCGATCCGGCCGACGAGCTCGCCGACGCCGACCTGGTCGTCGCGGGCGACGGGGTGAACAGCGTGCTGCGCGAGCGCCACGCCGCCCACTTCGGCTCGGAGACCGTCCTCGGCCGCAACCAGTACATCTGGCTCGGCACCACCAAGGTCTTCGACTCCTTCACCTTCTCCTTCGTGGAGACGGACCACGGCTGGATCTGGTGCTACGCCTACGGCTTCAGCGGGGAGCAGTCGACCTGCGTCGTGGAGTGCTCGCCGGAGACCTGGACCGGGCTCGGACTCGACCGGCTCGACGAGGCGGACAGCCTGGCGCTGCTCGAGAAGCTCTTCGTCGGCCTCCTGGAGGGCCACGAGCTGATCGGCCGCGCGCAGGCCGGCGGCAGCGCGCAGTGGCTGAACTTCCGCACGCTGACGAACCGCTCCTGGCACCACGGCAACCTGGTGCTGCTCGGCGACGCCGCCCACACCACGCACTACTCGATCGGCGCGGGCACCACGCTGGCCCTGGAGGACGCCCTCGCCCTCGCCGAGGCGCTGCGCGAGGACACCGCGGACCTCGACGCGGCCCTGAGCCGCTACGGGCGCCGCCGCCGCGCCGAACTCCTCTCCGCGCAGAGCGCGGCCCGCTACAGCGCCCGCTGGTACGAGAACCTGCCGCGCTACATGCGGCTGGCCCCGGTCCAGATGTTCGCGCTCCTCGGCCAGCGGCACTCCCCGCTGCTCCCGCACATCCCGCCGCAGCTCTACTACCGGATCGACAAGGCGGCCGACCAGCTGGAGCCGCTGCGCCGTCTCAAGCGCTGGCTGGGCCCGCGGGTGGCCCGGACCCTGCACGCCCGCACGCGCGGCTGAACCGGGAGCGGGCACGGAGGCGGCGGCCGGGCCGGATCCGGACGGAGGGCGGGAGCCTCGGCCGGGGGCCGGTCTCCGCGCCGTGCCGCCCGGGCCGGGATCCCCGGGCGGGCGGAGGTCGCCCTCCGCCCGCCGTGGGACCATCGATCCGTGCTCGACATCGGCTACTCCCTCTCCCGACGCTTCCCCGACCCCCCGCAGACCGACTACCGCCGCGCGGACGTCCACGCCCTGCGCCACGACCTCTTCTGCGGGGACGTCTACCTCGCCGACCCCAAGGCCGACCGCGAGGTGTCCACAGCCTGGGGATGGGTGCCGGTCCTCGACTTCGCGTGGGCGCTGTGCGACATCGTCGAGCGGCTCGACCGCGACCCGCGCGGTAGCCGGGCCGCGAAGCCGCAGTACGCCGAGCTCGACTTCACCGAGTCCTCCGACCTCATGCTCTTCGAGCGCCGGTTCGGCTGGGTGGACGTCGAGGCCGACTGGATGCCGGGCGACGAGCCCCCGCTCACCTTCGGCCACGCCGAACTGCGCCGCGAGGCGCGCGACTTCCTGCACGACCTGATCGCCGACCTCACCGACATGCACGAGGGCCTCGGCGACAACCCCGCGGTCTGGGACCTCCAGGCCCGCTTCCCCCGGATCGCGTAGGTGCTGTCCGGGCGGCCCCCGAGCACGGCAGCCGGTACCGCACCCCACGGAGGCCGGCCGGGCCTTCGGCGTACCCGCGCCACGCGGTCGTGGACGTCGTGGACGTCGTGGCGCGCCGCCCGCCCGGACCTCAGCCGAAGCCTCGAAGCGGATCGCCGAGGCCCTGCCGGCGCCGGGCGGCGACACGGACCCCCGCACCGGTCACCCGGTCAGTCCTCCACCCGCACCCCCAGCTGCGCCGCGAACACCGGCGCCAGGTCCAGCAGCTGGGCCGTACTGATCACCGCGCCCGCGAGGGAGTCCACCCCGCGCGCGATCTCCAGCCGCTGCACCGTCCGCAGGTCCACGTCCTTCAGCCGGGCCGCGCCGAAGTCCACCCCCGTCAGGACGCAGTCGCGGAACTCCACCCGCTCCAGCGACGCGCCGCCGAAGTCCGGCTCGCTCAGCACGCACCCTTCGAAGACGACGTCCTTCAGCTTCGCCGCCCGCAGGTTCAGGTAGTCGATCTTCCCGCCCCGCACCAGCACCCGCTCCAGCACCGCCCCGTGCAGCTGCGCCCCACCGAGCCGCGCGTCGACGACCTCGACGTCACGCAGCGACGCCCCCACCAGGTCCGTCCCCACCCCGCGGATCCCGGTCAGCACCGAATCCAGCACCCGCGCGCCGGTGAGCCGCGTCCCGTCCACGGCGCACTCGCGCACCGCGCAGTCCAGGAACCGCGCCCCCGGCCCGTCCTGCTCCGACAGGTCGAGCCCGGCGAACTCCAGCCCGTCGTAGTCCCCGTCCGGCTCCAACGCGCCCTCGTACGCCGTCAGCGGCGGCAGCCGCACCTCCGGGCGCCGCACGACCGCCACCTTCTTCTTCCTCGCCACCATGCCCTCATTGTGAGGTGCGCCACCGACAGCGCCCCGATGTCACGAACCGCGCCACCGCCACCGTCCCCCCTGTGAGACCGACACCAGGGAGCGGCACATGAAGCACATCACCGTCGTCGGAGGCGGGTTCGCCGGGCTCACTGCGGCTGTCACCGCGGCCGAGGCGGGGGCCAGGGTCACCCTCCACGAGGCTCACCACACCCTCGGAGGCCGGGCCCGCACCGCCGAGGGCCCGTACCTCACCAACGAGGGGCCGCACGCCCTCTACCGCGGCGGACCGCACTGGACCTGGCTGAAGCAGCGCGACCTCCTCGGCCCGCTCGCGCCACTGCCCCTCCGCGAAGCGGCCCGCTTCCGCTTCCACCGCGCCGGGGCCCTGCGCCGCACCCCGCCGCTCGGCTTCCTGCGTCACACCCTCCGCACGGCCGACCGGGCTCCCGTCGACACCGACTTCCTCACCTGGGCCACCCGTGTCGCCGGCCCCACCGCCGCCCGCACCGCCGCCGCCTTCAGCGCCGTCGCCCTCTTCCACCACGACCCCGGCTCCCTCTCCGCCCGCTTCGTCCAGGAGCGCCTGCACCGGGCCGCCGCCGTGCCGCCCGAGGCCCACTACCTCCGCGGCGGCTGGGGACAGCTCGTGGACCGGATGGCCGCCCGTGCCTGGGATCTCGGCGTACGCATCGAGACCTCCTCCCGCCTCGACGAGCTGCCGCTCGGCGACGGCCCCGTCGTCGTCGCCACCTCCCTGCCCGCCGCCGCCCGCCTCCTCGGCGACCCCGACCTGACCTGGGACAGCGGCCGCACCGTCTTGTTCGACCTCGCCCTGCGCACCCGCGCCGGCGATCCCTTCGTCGTCTCCGACCTGGACGCCCCCGGCTGGATCGAGCGCTTCACCGCCCAGGACCCCTCCCTCGCCCCGGCCGGCCAACAGCTCCTCCAAGCCCAACTCCCGATCGCCCCCGGCCAGTCCAAGGCCGACGGCGTCGCCCACGCCGAACGCCTCCTCGACCTCGCCTTCCCCCACTGGCGCGAGCGCACCGTCTGGCGCCGCGAGGCCGTCAGCACCGGCCGTACCGGAGCCGTCGACCGCCCCGGCACCACCTGGCGCGACCGCCCCGCGATCGACCGCGGCGACGGGGTCTACCTCGTCGGCGACCAGGTCGCCGCACCCGGCGTGCTGTCCGAGGTCTCCTTCACCAGCGCCGTCGAAGCGGTGTCCCTGGCCCTGCGCGCCCACCGCCTTGACCTCAAGCGCGCTTGAGATTGAAAGCTGGGCTCACCGACGGACCACAGCACCACCGGAACAGGGGAGCCCGCCATGCACGCCATGCGCCTCCACGCCTTCGGCCCCGCCGAGAACCTCGTCCACGAGGAGACCGCCGATCCCGTACCCGGCCCGGGCCAGGTCCGGATCGCGGTCGCCGCGGCCGGTGTCCACCTCCTCGACACCGCCCTGCGCGAGGGCATGACCGGCCCCTTCCCCGCCCCCGCCGAACTCCCCACCATCCCGGGCCGCGAGGTCGCCGGCACCGTCGACGCCCTCGGCGAAGGCACCGACCCGAGCTGGCTCGGCCGGCGCGTCGTCGCCCACCTCGGCCTCGCCCCCGGCGGCTACGCCGAACTCGCCGTCGTCGACGCCACCCGGCTCCACGCCCTGCCCGACACCCTCGGCGAGGCGGAGGCCGTCGCCATGGTCGGCACCGGCCGCACGACCCTCGGCATCCTCCAGTTCACCACCCTCGGCCCCGAATCCGTCGCCGTCGTCCCCGCCGCCGCGGGCGGCATCGGCACCCTCCTCGTCCAGTACGCGAAGAACGCCGGCGCCACCGTCATCGGCCTCGCCGGCGGCCCCGAGAAGGTCGCCCGCGTCCGGGAGAACGGCGCCGACCTCGCCGTCGACTACACCCGCCCCGACTGGGCCGCACAGGTCCGCGCCCACCTCGACGCCCTCGGCAAGGACGCCACCGTCGTCTTCGACTCCGTCGGAGGCGACACCGGCCGCGCCGCCGTCGACCTCCTCGGCAAGGGCGGACAGCACCTCGTCTTCGGCTGGTCGGGCCAAGGCATCCACGACGGCGAACCCCTCAGCTTCACCGAGGAGGAACTCGCCGCCCGCGGCATCACCTCGGAAGGCGTCCTCGGCCCCGTCATGATCCGGAAGGCCGGCGGCGACGTCCGTGCCCTCGAACTCGCCTCCCTCGCCGAAGCGGCCGCCGGCCGCCTCCGCCCCGCCGTCCACCGCTTCCCCCTGGCCGAGGCCGCCGCCGCCCACCGCGCCCTGGAGAACCGGGGCACCATCGGCAAGGTCGTCCTCGTCCCGTAGTCGTCCCGCCCGCACCCGCACCCGCACCGGCACCGGCACCGGCACCGACCCACCGGCACGAACCCGGCGGCGCCGGTGCCCGCGCGCCCCCGAACCCGGCGGGCCGCGGCGCGCCCGGCCGCCCACCCGCCACCCGCGCCGACCCCTCCCCCTACCCCTCCGCGCCCAACGCCGCCAACGCCCCGTCGGTCAGCCGGTAGACCTCCCACTCCTCCTGGGGCCGCGCGCCCAACGACTCGTAGAACGCGATCGACGGAGCGTTCCACCGCAGCACCGACCACTCCAGGCGCTCGTAACCCCGCTCCACGCACGTCCGCGCCAACTCCCGCAGCAGCGCCTTGCCGTACCCACCGCCCCGCACCCCCGGCCGCACGTACAGATCCTCCAGGTGGATCCCGTGCACCCCACGCCACGTCGAGAAACTCAGGAACCACAGACTGAAGCCCACGACCTCGCCCTCGTCGGTCTCCGCGATGTGCGCGAACACCGCCGGGCACTCCCCGAACAACGCCTCACGCAACTGCTCCCGGGTCGCACGCACCTCGTGCAACGCCTTCTCGTAGTCGGCCAGCTCACGGACCATCGCGTGGAGCACGGGGACATCGGCGGGAGTGGCGGCACGAATCATGCGACCAGCCTGCACCGGATCACCGCGCACGGGAAAACGGCGTCCGGGCGATGGACACCTGGTCCGCGGCCGGCGCCTCCTCCCCGTCCGGCCCCACCCCGTCGAACCGGATGCGAGAAGCGGACAGTTCCTCCGGAATACGGATCACAGGCCGAGTACCGGCACCACCCGGCGCCGAGATGCGACGAAATCCGCAGGCCCACGCCCCGCGCCCATCCAGTAACCTCCGGCCCACGCACCCCAGAGGCCCCACAGGGACAGAGGACACCATGAGCAGCACGGTCAACGGCGGTATCTCGTTCTGGTACGCGCAGGAAGGCGCCCCCGCCCCCCGCGAACCGCTGCCCGGAGACACCACCGCCGACGTCTGCATCGTCGGCGGCGGCTACACCGGCCTCTGGACCGCCTACTACCTCAAGAAGGCCGTCCCCTTCCTCAACATCACCGTCCTCGAAGCCAAGTTCTGCGGCTACGGCGCCTCGGGACGCAACGGCGGCTGGCTCTACAACGGCATCGCCGGCCGCGACCGCTACGCCGCACTCCACGGCCACGAGGCCGCCGTCCGACTCCAGCAGGCCATGAACGCCACCGTCGACGAGGTGATCGACGTCTGCCGGACCGAGAACATCGACGCCGACATCCACCGCGGCGGCGTCCTCGAAGTCGCCCACACCCCCGCCCAGCTCTCCCGCCTCAAGGACTTCCACGCCGTCGAACTCGCCTTCGGCGAGAAGGACCGCGAACTCTACGGAGCCCGCGAGACCGCCGGCCGCATCCGCGTCGCCGGCGCCGTCGGCTCCACCTGGACCCCGCACGGCGCCCGCCTCCACCCCGTCAAGCTCGTCCAGGGCCTCGCCGCTGCCGTCGAAGCCCTCGGCGTCACCGTCCACGAGTCCACCCCCGTCACGGAGATCAAGCCCAAGCACGCGATCACCCCGTACGGCACCGTCCGCGCGCCCTACGTCCTGCGCTGCACCGAAGGGTTCACGGCCTCCCTCGCCGGCCAGCGCCGCACCTGGCTCCCCATGAACTCCTCCATGATCGCCACCGAGCCCCTCAGCGACGCCCAGTGGGACACCATCGGCTGGAACGGTCTCGAAACGCTCGGCGACATGGCCCACGCCTACATGTACGCCCAGCGCACCGCGGACGGCCGCATCGCCCTCGGCGGCCGGGGCGTCCCCTACCGCTACGGCTCCCGGACCGACAACGACGGCCGCACCCAGCCGCAGACCGTCGAAGCCCTCCGCGAGATCCTCATCCGCTTCTTCCCGTCCCTCGCCGGCCTCGGCATCGCCCACGCCTGGTCCGGCGTCCTCGGCGTCCCCCGCGACTGGTGCGCCACCGTCACGCTGGACCGCTCCACGGGCCTCGGCTGGGCCGGCGGCTACGTCGGCTCAGGCGTCGCCACGACGAACCTCGCGGCCCGCACCCTCCGCGACCTGATCCAGCAGGACTCGGGCCAGTCGGGCCCCACCGAACTGACGACGCTCCCCTGGGTCGACCACAAGGTCCGCAAGTGGGAGCCGGAACCGCTGCGCTGGCTCGGCGTCCAGACGATGTACGCGGCCTACCGCACGGCCGACCGCCGCGAGGCGGCGACCCACACGGCGACGACGGACCGCATCGCCACCCTGGCCGACCGCCTTTCGGGCCGCTGACCGCCGCGTGACCCACGAGTGCCCCGGACCAGGAGAGTCCGGGGCACATTCCGATTCACCGTGGGTTCAAATCCCACGCCCACCGCGGGTGAACGGCCCCTGACCAGCCAGTCTGGTCGGGGGCCCGTCCTGTTCACGTGACTGCTGAATACCGTGTTTCCCCGCGGCTTCCCGACTGATCGGGCACGGTAGGGGCACGACAGGAACAAGATCGAGGGGGACGGGATGGATGAAGATCAGATAGCGCGTGCAGTTGCTCGGGGCATGCACCAGTACGAGGCGGATCAGAGAGCAGCCGAGAGGCGCCGGGTCCAGAAGCTGGGCATTTTCGTATTTATCGCCGCGCCGGTGGTTGGACTCCTGATCCTCGCGTCTTTCGGCAAGCTCGGCTGAACGACACGCTCCCAAGCCACGACGAGACCGGTACCGACGCGGAGCGACCCCACCAGCAGGCACCACATCGCGGCAGCAGCTGCTCCCCGGCCGCCCATTCCCGGTGGTGCGTTCGCCTCACACTCCCGTCATCCGTGACGGCGGGGGTACGGCGCCCCGCCCTACTCAGGCCCGGCAGTCGATCGGCCGTGCGCAAGAGGCCTGATCCGTCAGCACATGACGAGTGACCGTGATCAGCACATCGCGGGGAAGCTCGGGATGATCCGCCAAGCCCGTAAGGGCGGACCTTCTGGCACGCAGGTGGCACGGCCGTGATCATGCGAAAGGGCCGGCGCCGGGGAATCATGCCCCTGCGCCGGCCCTCTGTCTTGAGCCCCCTGTCGGGTTCGAACCGACGACCCCCGCTTTACAAGAGCGGTGCTCTGGCCAGCTGAGCTAAGGAGGCAGCGAGTGCAGTGTATCCAACGCCCGTCGCGCGCCGGTCGGAAATATCACTGGCCTTCGAGTACTGACAGATCAGCCCTCGCCAGGTAGCGTCACCCGAGGTTCACTCCGGTGGACTAGACCCATCCTTCCTTCCACTCGGATCGTCCGGCACGTTCCTGCCGGTGAAGGGACACATCACCATGGCTTCCGTCACTTTCGACAAGGCGACCCGGCTCTACCCGGGTTCCGACAAGCCCGCCGTCGACCAGCTCGAGATCGAGATCGCGGACGGCGAGTTCCTCGTCCTCGTCGGTCCCTCGGGTTGTGGCAAGTCCACCTCCCTGCGCATGCTCGCCGGCCTGGAGGACGTCAACGGCGGCTCCATCCGCATCGGTGACCGTGACGTCACCCACCTGCCGCCCAAGGACCGGGACATCGCGATGGTGTTCCAGAACTACGCGCTGTACCCGCACATGACGGTCGCCGACAACATGGGCTTCGCGCTCAAGATCGCCGGCGTCAACAAGAGCGAGATCCGCGCCAAGGTCGAAGAGGCCGCGAAGATCCTCGACCTCACGCCGTACCTGGACCGCAAGCCCAAGGCGCTCTCCGGCGGTCAGCGCCAGCGTGTCGCCATGGGTCGCGCCATCGTGCGTGAGCCGCAGGTGTTCCTCATGGACGAGCCGCTGTCGAACCTCGACGCCAAGCTCCGCGTCTCCACCCGTACGCAGATCGCGAGCCTGCAGCGCCGGCTCGGCATCACGACGGTGTACGTGACGCACGACCAGGTCGAGGCCCTGACCATGGGCGACCGTGTCGCCGTGCTCAAGGACGGTCTGCTCCAGCAGGTCGACTCGCCGCGCAACATGTACGACCGTCCCGCCAACCTCTTCGTCGCCGGCTTCATCGGCTCCCCGGCCATGAACCTGGTCGAGGTCCCGATCACCGACGGTGGCGTGCGGTTCGGCAACAGCGTCGTGCCGGTCTCCCGCGAGGCGCTGTCCGCCGCGTCCGCCAAGGGCGACACGACGGTGACCGTCGGCATCCGCCCCGAGCACTTCGACGTCTCGGGCGCCGACAGCGGCTTCGGTCTGGCCGTCTCCGTGAACGTCGTCGAGGAGCTCGGCGCCGACGGTTACGTCTACGGCTCCGCGCGCGTCGGCGGCGAGGACAAGGACCTGGTCGTCCGCGTCGGCGGCCGCGCCGTGCCGCAGAAGGGCTCCGTGCTGCACGTGGTGCCGCGCGCCGACGAGCTGCACGTCTTCTCCACCTCGACGGGCGAGCGCCTCTCCGGCTGACCCGGAAGCCACCGCCGTACGGCCTCGCATCGGTTGCCGATGCGGGGCCGTTCGCGTACACCAGCGGCGCTCGCACCTATGTCGACAAATACCCTGACACTACGGGCAATTCGGGCGCCACTTCCGCCCCGGCGTCAACACGGGATTCGAAAAGCCGCTTCGAACCATCCCTCGCGAGAGTGACTAAATGTCGCCAAATCATCACCGCCCGCTACGCTCGCCTGCGTGACGCACACTGCCCGCCGTATCGGCCGCTCTCTCGCACTCGTCCTGCCCGTCGTCCTGGTGCTCTCCGGAACGCTCGCGGTGTCCGCCGTTCCGTGGGCCGGCCAGAGCTCCGGGACCCAGATGCTCACCGCATCCTCCGAGGACGTCTCCGTCCCCGCCAAGTCCCGTGCCCCGCAGGATATTCTGCGCGACCGGCTCCTCGCAGAGCTTCAGGAGAAGGACCCCGGGACGGCTCTCACCCACCTCCAGCGCGAGGTCGAGAACCGCCCGTCGCTCGCCAAGCACTGCATGTCCATCGCCAAGGCCCTCGGCCGCGCCGCCGTGCAGCACTACGGCCCCGCCCGCGCCCAGTCCTTCTCCCGCCCGGTCTGCGACACCTCGTTCGCGACCGGTGTGATGTACGCGAGCTGAGCGCCGCCACGCCGGTCGACCCGACCGGCCCCAGGGAGGGCGCCTATCGTTCGCGGTATGCAGACCTCCCCGACGCAGGCCGTGATCCTGGCGGGTGGCCAGGGTTCGCGCCTGCGCCCGTACACCGACGACCGCCCCAAGCCGATGGTCGAGATCCCGGGCACCGGGACCCCGATCATCGGCCATCAGCTGTCCTGGCTCGCCTCCGAGGGCGTGACGGACGCCGTGGTCTCCTGCGGTCATCTGGCCGAGGTGCTCCAGGACTGGCTGAAGCAGGCCGCCCTGCCCCTCCGGGTGACGACCGTCGTCGAGCCGGAGCCGCTCGGCCGCGGCGGCGGGCTGAAGTACGCCGCCGCGCACCTGCCCGAGCCCGGACGGCCCTGGTACGCCACGAACGGCGACATCTGGACCCGGTTCTCCCTGCGTGAGATGGCCTCGTTCCACGACGAGCGGGACGCCACGGCGACCCTCGCCCTGGCCCGCCCCCGCATCCCGTGGGGCGCCGTCGAGACCGACACCTTCGGGCACATCACCGACTTCATCGAGTCGCCGCCGTCGCCGTATCTCATCAACGCCGGCGTGTACGTCTTCTCCCCCGCCTTCACGGACCTCCTGCCCGACCGGGGCGACCACGAGCGGACCACGTTCCCCCGCCTGGCCCGGGAGCGCCGTCTGGCCGGCTTCCCGCTGCCCCAGGGGGCCTACTGGCGGGCGATCGACACCGCGAAGGACCTGACCGAGGCGGCGAAGGAGCTGGCCTCCCAGGGCACCTGACAGCCCCGGTGCATCCCGGCGGCCCGGGGAGCGCCTCGCCGGGTCCCAGTGCTCCCGGAGGGCCGCCGGAAGCACCGCCGGCCCGGGGCGACCCCGCAGGCCGCCGCAGCGGCCGTTCCCCCGCCCACACGACAGACGCCGAAGGGCGGCACCGCTTCCGCGCGGTGCCGCCCTTCGGCGTCTGCCGGGGAGGCTCAGCCCAGCAGGCCGCCGATGGGGTTGCGGTTGCCTCCGTCGGTGGACCCGCCGTCGGTGGAGCCGCCGTCGCTGCCGCCGGAGCTGCCGCCGCTGCTCGATCCGCCGCTCGTACCGCCCGAGCCGGAGCCCGTGGACGGCGGGGGCGCCGGCCGGGACTGGGTCGGGCTGCTGTCGGAGCCGCGGGTGGCCGTGGGGCGGCTCTCCCGGATCCGGCCGGTCTCGCGGACGGTCTCGCTGGGTTCGGCCGTCTTCTTCTCCTCGTCGCGCTTGCCGTCGGCGCCGGCGGACTCGGAGGGCTTGGGCTTGGTGGTGGCGGAGCGGGACGGGGTGCTCGTACCGGGCTCCTGGGGGAGGCCCCGGCCGGGCAGGTGGTTCATCGGGTCGTCGTTGGGGCCGGGGACGGTGACCATCTCGGTGGACCGTACGGCTCCGCCGAGCATGGAGCCGACGAGGAGCGTGAGGCCGACGACGACCGCGGCGACGACGGTGCCGCGGCGCAGGACCCGGCGGCGCAGGTCCCAGATCTCGGAGCGGGGGCCGAGGGTGCGCCAGGCTTCGCCGGCGAGGCGTCCGTCGATGGAGTAGACGGGGGCGCCGGCGATGACCAGCGGGGACCAGGCGGCGAGGAAGATGATGTCGGGCGCGTCGTAGACGGGGACGGTCTTCCAGCTGACGGTGAGGATCATCGCGGCGGAGAGCAGGGCGCCGACGACGGCGGCGACGCGCTGCCAGAGGCCGAGGACGGTGAGGACGCCGACGACGACCTGGAGGAAGGCGACGGTCAGGCCGGCGCCGACGGGGTGATGGAGGGCGAAGTCGCGCAGGGGTTCGGCGAGGGCCCAGGGGTGGAGCGAGTTCAGCCACCTGACCATGGAGCCGCGCTCGCCGCCGTCGAAGTAGACGGGGTCGCAGAGCTTGCCCATGCCGGCGTAGATGCAGATGAAGCCGAGGAGGAGGCGGAGCGGGAGGAGCACCACCCCGAGGTTCATCCGGCGCCCGGGGTAGTAGGCGTGGCGGACGCCCGCGGTGGCGGCGTTCTCGGCCCAGCCGGCGCCGTGGCGGGGCGGCCTGCCGCGTCGGCCGTCGCCGTGCCGGCCGGTGACGTCGTCGTCGTGGGCCCGGTCGCGGTCGCGGGAGGTGTCGTACGGGGGCTCGTAGGCGTGGTCGTAGGCACCTTCGGCGCGCCGCATGGGGGGCAGCAGCGGTGGGGCGTCGGCGGGGACGACGGGGGTGGGCATGGTGTCGTCGATGCGCGGGATGGCCTGGGTGGCGCCGGCGTCGAGGCGGGCGGGGGGCTCCAGGGTGGAGACGGAGGACTCGCGCATGGCCTGGAGCAGTCCGGTCGCGCCGGGGTCGCCGGGCGCGGACTTTCCGGTCCACACGACGGGGCGGCGGCGGCCCGCGGCTGCGCCCGCGGGGGCTCCGCCGAGGCTGGAGATCCGGGGGGCGGCGGCGAACTTCGGCTGGTGGGCCGGTGCGAGCCGCACACGGAAGCTGGCGTGGTTCACGATGACCTGCGCGGGATCGGAATCCACTTTGAGCATGCTCAGCGCGGGCTGATCGTCGAACCCCGGCCGGGGCGTTCTGGTGTCCACACTCATCTAACCGAGTGACGCGGGGTTAGGACACTGCCTTGACGGGCTCGGAATGTCCGAGACCCGTCAAGATCGCCCGCTGTGGGAAAGGGCCCAGCTCAGGGAGCTGGGCCCGTTCCGGTACGGCGTGTGCGCGGGGCGCGCGGGGGTGCGTCAGTGGGCGCGGCGGCGGGCGACCTCGTAGAGGACGATGCCCGCGGCGACACCGGCGTTCAGCGACTCGGCGCCGCCGGGCATGGAGATCCGGACGCGGTAGTCGCAGGTCTCGCCGACGAGGCGGCCGAGGCCCTTGCCCTCGCTGCCGATGACGATGACGACGGGGCCGTCGAGCGCTTCGAGGTCCTCGACGGTGTGTTCGCCGTCGGCGGCGAGGCCGACGACGGTCAGGCCTTCCTTCTGGTAGCCCTCGAGGGCCCGGGTCAGGTTGGTGACGCGGGAGACGGGGGTGCGGGCGGCGGTGCCGGCGGAGGACTTCCAGGCGCCGGCGGTCATGCCGGCGGCGCGGCGCTCGGGGACGACGACGCCGTGGCCGCCGAAGGCGGAGACGGAACGGACGATGGCGCCGAGGTTGCGCGGGTCGGTGACGCCGTCGAGGGCGACGATCAGCGGGTCCTCGTGGTTGTCGTACGCGGCGGCGGTGAGGTCCTCGGGGTGCGCGTACTCGTACGGCGGGACCTGGAGGACGACGCCCTGGTGGTTGAGCCCGTTGGTCATCCGGTCGAGCTCGGCGCGGGGGGCTTCCATCAGGTTGATGTTGCCGCGGTCGCCGGCGAGCTTGAGGACGTCGCGGACGCGCTCGTCGTTGTCGATGTACTGCTGGACGAAGAGCGTGGTGGCGGGGACGCCGTCGCGGAGCGCCTCGAAGACCGGGTTGCGGCCGACGACCATCTCGGAGGTGCCCTTGGGACCGCCGCGGCGGGGTGCGGGGCGGCGGGCGGCGGCGTGCCTGGCCTGGGCGTTGGCGACGCGGTTCTTCTTGTGACCCTTGCGGGCGGAGGCGGGCGGCGTGGGACCCTTGCCCTCGAGGCCCTTGCGCCGCTGGCCACCGCTGCCGACCGTCGCGCCCTTCTTGTTGGACGTACGGCGGTTCCTGCGCTGGCTGTTCCCGGCCATGACTACCTAATCCTCGGTGTTGCGTACATAGGTCTGTAAGTGAAGTGTGCCGCCCGGCTCCCCGAGCGGCACATCATCAGCGGTTGCCCAGCGTCCAGCGGGGGCCGTCCGGGCTGTCCTCGATGGCGAGGCCGGACTGCGTGAGCTGGTCGCGGATGGCGTCGGCGGTCGTCCAGTCCTTGCGTTCCCGGGCCGACTCGCGCTGCTGGAGCACGAGGCGCACGAGGGTGTCGACGACGCCGTGGAGTTCCTCGCCGCGGTCGGTCTCCTCGGCCCAGTGGGGGTCGAGGGGGTCCAGGCCCAGGACGCCGAGCATGGCGCGGACCTCGGCGAGGCGGGCGATGGCCTCGTCCTTGTCGTCGGCGGCGAGGGCGCTGTTGCCCTGCCGGACGGTGGTGTGGATGATCGCGAGCGCGTGCGGCACGCCGAGGTCGTCGTCCATGGCCTCGGCGAAGGCGGGGGGCACGTCGGCGGCGGGCGGCACGGTCTTGCCGGCCTTCTCGGTGACGCGCTGGACGAAGCCCTCGATGCGCGCGAACGCGGACTCGGCCTCGCGCAGTGAGTCCTCGCTGTACTCGATCATCGAGCGGTAGTGCGGGGTGCCGAGGTAGTAGCGCAGGACGATGGGGCGCCAGTTCTTGACCATCTCGGACACGAGGACCGAGTTGCCGAGCGACTTCGACATCTTCTCGCCGCTCATGGTGACCCAGGCGTTGTGCACCCAGTACGAGGCGAAGGCGTCGCCGAAGGCCTTGGCCTGGGCGATCTCGTTCTCGTGGTGGGGGAAGATCAGGTCGAGGCCGCCGCCGTGGATGTCGAAGGCGGAGCCCAGGTACTTGTGGGCCATGGCCGAGCACTCCAGGTGCCAGCCGGGGCGGCCGCGGCCCCAGGGGGTCTCCCAGTCGGGCTCGCCCGGCTTGGTGGCCTTCCACATGGCGAAGTCGCGCGGGTCGCGCTTGCCGGCGACGCCCTCGTCGGGCTGGCGCAGGTCGTCGATGTCCTGGTTGGAGAGTTCGAGGTAGCCCGGGAAGGAGCGCACGTCGAAGTAGACGCTGCCGTCGGCCTCGTAGGCGTGGCCGCGCTCGATGAGGCCGCGCATCATCTCGATCATCTCGGGGACGTGCCCGGTGGCGCGCGGCTCGTAGGTGGGCGGCAGGCAACCGAGGGCGTCGTAGCCGTCGTTGAAGGCGCGCTCGTTCTCGTAGCCGATGGACCACCAGGGGCGGCCCTGGTCGGCGGCCTTGGCGATGATCTTGTCGTCGATGTCGGTGACGTTGCGGATGAACGTGACGTCGTAGCCGCGGCACTCGAACCAGCGGCGCATGATGTCGAAGTTCAGCCCCGAGCGGATGTGGCCGATGTGCGGGGCCGCCTGGACGGTGGCACCACAGAGGTAGATCGAGACACAGCCCGGTGTGAGGGGGTTGAAGTCACGGATCTGCCGGGCGTTGGTGTCGTACAGGCGAATGGTCACCACACCAGGGTAGTGGGCGTGTGGTAGTGCCCCGCGACCGATTCCCGGCCCCGGGGGGTCTTTTTCGCGGCGGGCGGGCCGGGATGCGGCGCGGGCGTGCCCGTACGGCTCCGTGGCGCGGTTCCCCTTCGGGGGTCCGCGCCACGGTCCGTCGCGGCGCCGGGCGGCGCTTCGGCGGGGGGTGTCCTCAGACAGGTCCTAGCGGACGCGGACCACGAGGGCGGTGGCGAGGGCGGCGAGTCCTTCGGCGCGACCGGTGAGGCCGAGGCCGTCGGTGGTGGTGCCGGAGACGGAGACCGGGGCGCCGATCGCCTCGCTCAGGACCTTCTGGGCCTCGTCGCGGCGCTTGCCGACCTTGGGGCGGACGCCGATCACCTGCACGGCGACGTTGCCGATCTCGTAGCCCTCGGCGCGGACGATGCGGGCGGCCTCGGTGAGCAGGGTGACGCCGGATGCGCCGGACCACTCGGGGCGGGAGGTGCCGAAGTGGGCGCCGAGGTCACCGATGCCGGCCGCGGAGAAGAGGGCGTCGCAGGCGGCGTGGGCGGCGACGTCGCCGTCCGAATGGCCGGCGAGGCCGTACCCGTGGCTGTCGGAGTCCTCCCAGAGGAGACCGGCGCACCACAGGGGGCGGCCCTGCTCGAAGGCGTGGACGTCGGTGCCGATGCCGGTGCGCGGCAGCGGCACGTTGAGCATCGGCGTCGGCGTCGGCTCAGAAGCCATCGTTGGCCCTCCTGCGGGCGAGTACGGCCTCGGCGAGGACGAGGTCGAGGGGGCGGGTCACCTTGAACGCCTCTTCGTGGCCGGGGACGACCACGACGGGGGCGCCGAGGCGTTCGACCATGCCGGCGTCGTCGGTGGCGCCGTCGCCGGTGAGGGCGACGGTGGCGTGGGCGTTGACGAGCGTGTCGCGGTCGAAGCCCTGCGGGGTCTGCACGGCGCGCAGCCGGGAGCGCTCGGGGGTGGCGACGACGTGTTCGGGCCGGCCCTTCTCCTCGGCGGGTTCGACCTCCTTGACGGTGTCGGCGACCGGCAGGGCGGGGACGACGGCGACGGCTCCGTCGCGGACGGCCTCGACGACGGCGTCGACCGTGTCGACGGGGACGAGCGGGCGGGCCGCGTCGTGGACGAGGACGGTGCCGATGCCCTCGGGGAGTGCTTCGAGGCCGAGGCGCACGGACTCCTGGCGGGTCTCGCCGCCGGGGACGACGAGGTAGTCGGTCCGTTCCGGCAGGGCGTGGGCGTCGAGGAGGTTCTTGACCTCCGCGGCTCCGTCGGAGGGCGCCACCACGACGACCAGGGAGACGGCGCGGGAGGCGGCCATCGCCCGGACGGCGTGGATGAGCATGGGGGTGCCGTTCAGCGTGCGGAGCGCCTTGGGGGCGCCCGGGCCGAGCCGTACGCCCCGGCCCGCCGCGGGGATCACCGCGGCGGTTCGCGCGGGACGCGTCTGGTCTGTCATCGGTTCCACTCCGGCAGGTTTGTTTCCGCGGCCGACATGGGTATGGCCCTCAGGGCAACCCCGGCCATGGGCCGGGGAGTACCGACGCGACGCCTCGACCGGGCCCTTTCCGTGACGACGGTCGGAGGCGTACCGCGCGGACACAGGGGACGACGGCGCGAGGGGACGGGGATCAGGGGACTGGGGTTACGTCGGCACCGACGGTGAGGTCGGGTGCCTGGATCGACCGGCTTCGGCGGTGGCGACATGGGTCACCGGCACGCCGTGCGACGAAGAGACGCGGACATGCCGCAGCGCCCGGCGACGGCACTGTGATCTTCACAGCACGTCAGCGGGCACCGCGGCATCGCTTCTTGATCAGGACGCGAGGACCTCGTCGAGGAGAGCCTCGGCCTTGTCCTCGTTGGTGTTCTCCGCGAGCGCGAGCTCGCTCACCAGGATCTGCCGCGCCTTGGCGAGCATGCGCTTCTCGCCTGCGGAGAGACCGCGCTCCCGCTCCCGGCGCCACAGGTCACGCACTACTTCGGCGACCTTGATGACATCGCCGGAGGCGAGCTTCTCGAGGTTCGCCTTGTAGCGACGGGACCAGTTGGTGGGCTCTTCGGCGTACGGTGCACGCAGCACCTCGAAGACCCGGTCCAGCCCATCCTGACCGACAACATCGCGAACACCGACGAACTCCGCATTGTCCGCCGGCACACGAACCGTCAGGTCGCCCTGGGCGACCTTGAGCACCAAGTAGGTCTTGTCCACGCCTTTGATCTGGCGAGTTTCGATGGCCTCGATCAGCGCGGCCCCGTGATGGGGATAGACCACGGTGTCGCCAACCTTGAACGTCATGTGACAGGTACCCCTTCCGTGGCTATCCAGGGTAACACGGATACGGCTTCTTCTGAATGGCGTTTTCGCAGGTCAGGGCATATCTCGGGGCTTGACAACAGCGACACGATCGTGCTGCGAAGAGCTTCCGGAAGGCGGTATTCGCAGGTCGGAGCGGCTGCGTGGACGCAGAGAAACGCGCACGTTACACCCGTCCGGGCACCCTGACGAGAGGGAGGATGTCCCGTTTTGCCGGTTTCGCGGCGGGCATCTCCAGGTACTCCGTTCGAGGATCGGTCACTCGTACGGATGCAACCCGGATCGAATCCCGAATTGATCAACGGGTGAGCCGAGCGGGATTTCCCGGGGTACCGGTGGCGGAATGCGCGGACGGCCGCCGAATTGATCAAGGCGGTTTTGTGAACGACAGGTCAATGGGTCGTATCCGGCCATCCGGAGGGCCCCGAGCGAGCAGGACGAGGCTCGAAGGGGCGGGTCGGGTGCGGGACGGAGAGTGCGGCTCGGTAACCTAAGCGCGCTGACACACCCTTAGCTCGACCTCCGTCCGCTGCCGGTCCCCGGGCCCGCGCAGCAGGCAGTCCACTGTCTGTCCGTACGTCCTAGGAGATGCCGCCGCCGTGAGCCGCAGCCTTCGACGCGGCGCCCTCGCCGCTACCGCCATCGTGTTCTCGATCGCCGCACTGTCCGCGTGTGGCGCGGGCAATGACGCGCAGACCCTCGAGGTGCGGCCCGACAACGCCGCCGTCACCGTCGAGGACATCAAGGTCCAGAACGCCGTGGTCATCACGCAGCCCGGGCTCACCACCGCGGGTCCGGCCGTCGTCTCGGCCATGGTCTTCAACAACGGCAGCACCCAGCAGACCCTCGACGCGATCACCCTGCCGGGCTCCTCGGCGACGGTGAAGCTCAAGGCCGCCGAAGGCGCCGGCCCGATCACGATCCCCGCGGGCGGTTCCGTCCTCCTCGGCGGCGCGGGCAACGCCTCCGCCGTGATCGAGAACGGCCACGAGGCCGTGAAGGACGGCGACTCGCAGCCGGTCGTCTTCAAGCTGAGCCAGACCGGCGAGGTGGCCCTGAGCGCCTTCGTCGTGCCCGCGACCAGCTACTTCAAGGAGTACGGCCCGAGCGAGCTCCCGAAGCCGCCGGTCACCGCGCCGACCACCACGCCGTCGGGCACCCCCTCGGGCACGCCGTCGGGCACGCCTTCGGGCTCCCCGTCCGGCGAGCCGTCGGGCGAGGCCAGCCACGCGGCCGGTCACTGAGACACGCACAGAAGGGGCGCCCCGCCGGAGGAATCCGGTGGGGCGCCCCTTCTTCGTGCGTCCGTGGCGGCGCCGGGTCTACGGCTCGAACTTGTAGCCGAGTCCGCGGACCGTGACCAGGTAGCGCGGCGCGCCGGGGTCGGGCTCGATCTTCGCCCGCAGGCGCTTGACGTGGACGTCGAGGGTCTTGGTGTCGCCGACGTAGTCCGCGCCCCAGACCCGGTCGATCAGCTGCATGCGGGTCAGCACGCGGCCCGCGTTCCGCAGCAGCATCTCCAGCAGGTCGAACTCCTTCAGCGGGAGGTCGACCTTGCCGCCGGAGACCGTGACGACGTGCCGGTCCACGTCCATCCGGACCGGGCCGGCCTCCAGGGCCGCCGGGGTGACCTCCTCCGGCTCGCCGCGGCGGCGCAGGACGGCGCGGATGCGCGCGACCAGCTCCCGCGAGGAGAACGGCTTGGTCACGTAGTCGTCGGCTCCTATCTCCAGGCCGACGACCTTGTCGATCTCGCTGTCCTTGGCGGTCACCATGATCACCGGGACGTTCGAGCGGCCGCGCAGCTGGCGGCACACCTCGGTACCGGGCAGACCCGGCAGCATCAGGTCGAGGAGGACGAGGTCCGCTCCGTTGCGCTCGAACTCGTCGAGTCCGTCGGGCCCGGTCGCGGCGACCGCGACCTCGAAGCCTTCCTTGCGGAGCATGTACGACAGGGCGTCGCTGAAGGATTCCTCATCCTCGACGACGAGCACTCGGGTCACGGAAGGACCTCCGGGGCAGGGAGCGGTTCGGTCATGAGATCGGGGGTGGGTGAGTCGGGCGCGCGGCGGTCCCGTGGGGAGCCCGCCTCGGGCAGCCGCAGGGTGAAGGTGGAGCCCTGGCCTTCGGTGCTCCAGACGGTGACCTCACCGCCGTGCGAGGCGGCCACGTGCTTGACGATGGCCAGGCCGAGGCCCGTACCGCCGGTGGCACGGGAGCGGGCCGGGTCGACGCGGTAGAAGCGCTCGAAGATGCGCTCCTTGTCCTTGTCGGGGATGCCGATGCCCTGGTCGGTGACGGCTATCTCGATCAGGTCGCCGCCGGGCGCGGCGATCTTGCGGGCCGCGACACCCACGCGGGTGTGGGCCGGCGAGTAGTTGACGGCGTTCTCGACGAGGTTGCCGAGGGCGGCGGCCAGCTGGCCGCGGCTGCCCCAGACGCGCAGGTCGGCGGTGCCGCCGGAGGCCATGGTGATCTGCTTGGTGGAGGCCGTGTGGCGGGAGCGGTCGATGGCCTCGGCGACCAGCTCGTCGACCCGTACCGGCTCCGAGTCCTCCAGCGGGTCGTCGTTCTGCACCCGCGAGAGGTCGATGAGCTCCTGTACGAGGTTGGTCAGGCGGGTCGCCTCGATCTGCATCCGGCCGGCGAAGCGGGTGACCGCCTCGGGGTCGTCCGAGGCGTCCATGACGGCCTCGGAGAGCAGGGACAGCGCGCCGGTCGGGGTCTTGAGCTCGTGGCTGACGTTGGCGACGAAGTCGCGCCGCACCGCCTCGATGCGGCGGGCCTCGGTCAGGTCCTCCACCAGCAGCAGCACCAGGCGGGAGCCGAGGGGCGCCACCCGGGCGGAGACCGCGAGGGCCTCGACACGGCTGGTGCCGCGCCGTGGCAGATCCAGCTCGACCTGGCGTATCTCCCCGTCACGGCGGGTGTCCCGGGCCATGTTGAGCATCGGCTCGACGGCCAGCTTCCCGCCGCGGACCAGGCCGAGGGCGTACGCCGCCGAGCTGGCCTTGACCACCGAGTCGCTCTCGTCGAGCACCACCGCGGAGGAGCGCAGCACGGACAGCACCGTGTCCACTCCGGGCGGCAGCACGGCGTCGGTGTGCAGGGAGGTCCGGGTGGGTCGCGCCTGGTCGCGTTCGCTCCAGCGGAACGCCAGCATGGCGATCACGCCGGTGCACACCCCGGCGATCGCAGCCAATGCGGCGACCGCCGCGTTCACGTCCATGCCATCCAGGTTATGCGGGCTGAGGGACACTCTCCCAGCCGTCCGAGTGGCTGCTCGAACAGTCGTCGCCCAGAGTTCACCGTGGGGACGGTGCCGGTTCATGTGACCTGGGGGAAGGGGCGGCGCGCGTCGCCCAGAGTTCACCGGGGGTAAAGGGCCGGTTCACATGAGCGGGAGGAGCCGGACGCGTACGGGTCGGAACGTGGGAGCGTGGGGTCTGAGCCCCACCCGGACCCAGGACTGCCGCGGAGAAAGAGGGACACCCATGCGGGACGCGTACCACGAGGAACTCGACTCGATCGGAGAGAGCCTGGTCGAGATGGCCCGCCTCGTCGGGTCGGCGATCGGACGCGCCACGACGGCGATGCTCGACGCGGACCTGAAGCTCGCCGAGAGCGTCATCGCGGCCGACCAGAAGGTCGACGACCTCCAGCACGACCTGGAGGCCCGGGCGATAGCCCTGCTCGCGCGGCAGCAGCCGGTGGCGACGGACCTGCGGATCGTGGTCACCTCGCTGCGGATGAGCGCCGACCTGGAGCGGTCGGGCGACCTGGCCCAGCACGTCGCGAAGCTCGCGCGGCTGCGCTTCCCGGACACGGCCGTGCCGCGGGACCTGCACGCCACGATCCTGGAGATGGGGCAGCTGGCGCAGCGCCTGATGGCGAAGGCGGCGGAGGTCATCATCACGAAGGACGTCGACCTGGCGCTCCAGCTGGAGCAGGACGACGACGAGATGGACCTGCTGCACCGGACGCTCTTCCAGCACCTGATGGACGACCGCTGGAAGCACGGCATCGAGACGGCCGTGGACGTGACGCTGCTGGGCCGCTACTACGAGCGGTTCGCGGACCACGCGGTGTCGGTCGCGAAGCGCGTGGTGTACCTGGTGACGGGCGAGCACGCGGACGAGCTGCAGCAGTCGGACGCCCCGGTCGAGGGCGCGTAACGGCACGGGGAGCTGGGCGGGCTCCCCGGGGTCCGGGGATGCCGGCCCGGGCCGATCACCGGACCGGTCACCGGCCCGTTTCCCGGCCTGTTTCCCGGACCGTATCCCGGCCGCCGCAGGGCGCCCGGAGGCGATGCGGGGACGGGGTCGCACCTCAGTGCGCCGTTGATGCGCCCGGTTCGATGGGCATGCAATGGGAAGAGGCGACCTACGCCTTCGAGGAGGGACCCATGGCCGAATCCCCGACCACAGACCCCCGGCAGGAGCCGCGCGACCCGGTGCGCCTGCCCGTTCTCGGCGCCTGCGGGTGCGGCTCGGGCTGCGGCTGCGGCTGCCAGTCCGGCGCGCCGTGCCAGTGCGGGGGCTGCTCCGGCTAGATCCCGGAGCGGCACAAGGACGGAAGGGCCCCGACCGGGTATCTGACGAACCGGGCGGGGCCCTTCTCCTGCTCGGGTCGGGTCGGGGTCCGGTCGGGTCGGGGTCCGGTCGGGTCGGTTGGTTCAGTGCAGGACAGATCGGTCAGGTCAGGTCAGGTCGAGGACGCCGACCGTCTGGCCCCCGGCGGATTCGCCCGTCGTGCGGAATCCGAGCTTCAGGTAGAAGTCCCCGGGCCCCTGCTCCCCCGGCTCCCAGGTGACGTACATCCTGTCGCCGCCGGTGCGGACGATCTCCTCCCCGACCGCGTCCACGGCGAAGCGCCCGTAACCGCGGCCCTGCCGGCCGGCCGCGATGTTGAGCCGCCACAGGCCGCTGCGCCGGTCGTCGGGGTCCTTCTCGGCGTCCCACGTGATGCCGACGAAGGCCATGACGAAGCCGACGAGCTCGTCACCGTCGAGGATCAGCCGCGGCCAGGCGGTGGGGCCGTACGCGTACGCCTCGGCGAGCGACTTCACCACCGGAGCGACGTTCTTCTCCTGATCGGGCCGGACCCGCAGCTCCAGGGCGGCGCCCACGTTGGCGGGCGTGATCTTCTCCAGGCGGAGTGTGGAAGTCATGCGCGGACGATATCGACCGTTCGTGTCGACCGCCCAGGCAATTGTTCGCCCCTCGGCAGCGACGATCCGCGAACGGCGATACCGACTGGTTCGTCCGGTTCGCCAGACTTGACCGGAATGGCTTGACAGGTGGAGCGCGGCGCGAGAAGCGTGGGCAGCGGGTACCGCACCCGAGGAGCCGAGGACGACATGACCAGGACCACGACGACGAAGAGGATAGGTGCCGCGCTCGCCGCGACGGCGGCGGCCTTCGCACTCGGTATCGGCGGCGCCTCGATCGCGGACGCCAAGATCGCGCCGGTGGACATCTCCTGCACCAACAACGGCGGCCACCAGCCCGGCGGCCAGCAGCCGAGCTGCAAGGGCAGTTCCCTGACCCAGGAGACCGAGAACCAGAACCCCGCCGGCCACGCGCCTCGCGGACACAACTAGCCACCACCCCCCTTCGGCCCCTTCTCCCGCCCTCGAGCGCGAGGAGGGGCTTCGTACGTGCCGACGGCTCCGCGGGCGGATGCACGACGAGAAGCCCCCCACCCGCCGTTTCGGCGGATGGGGGGCTTTCGTCGGGCGCCGTCCGGATCAGCGCTTCCCGGTCAAGGGAGGGACGAGGTCATCGAGGAGAAGGGGTCAGCGACGGTGGTGGTGGC
Source organism: Streptomyces sp. JL2001 (assembly GCF_050917515.1). Lineage (NCBI taxonomy): Bacteria > Bacillati > Actinomycetota > Actinomycetes > Kitasatosporales > Streptomycetaceae > Streptomyces > Streptomyces sp. JL2001. Next base: position 3,580,786 of record NZ_CP169421.1, read on the forward strand.
GGTTGTTCCAGGACTTGGTGTCCACGGTGCGGCCGTGCTCGTCGCGCAGGGTCGCCTTGTCGGCACGGTCGTCCCACACGTAGTCGTGGCGGTCCTGGAAGACGTCGGTGCGGGTGTCGCGGCCGACACCGGTGTGGACCCGGACGGTGGCGCGGCCGGCGAGACGGAAGTCGTCGAAGCGGTAGCGGTTGCCGTCCCTGTCCCGCAGGGTCCAGCCACGGAGGTTCACCCCGTGGCGGGTGTTGTTGGTGATCTCGACCCATTCGCCGTTCAGCGACCGGTTGGACCGGTTGTCACGTCCGGGGCTGTCGGCCTGGACGCGGCTGATCTCGACCCGCGGCTGGTGGCGGTGACGGTCGCCGTCGTGGGCGGCGGCCGGCAGGGCGACGGCGGAGACGATGGCGCCGGCGGCGAGGGCGGTCGCCGCGACGCGGCGGGCGGTCGAAGAAGCAGACATGGGTGATGTCCCCTCAAGAACAGTGCCCCACAAGCCGATACAGGCTGGTGAGAGCGGTGCGGGTCTCGGTCCGGTGCGGGCCGAGGACCCAAACTCTGCGGCCTCCCCGGGCCGTCCGTCGGGCCGGCCGGGGCCCGTTACGCAGTACGGACATTTCCGTAACTGTCGCCTGCATCGGACACGTATGGGCGACGGGCGTGGCCCTGACATTCACTGACAGCTACACCGACCCGTTCCATGGTCACCAGCAAGCCCTTACCGGCTCCGGCGCGCCACCGGTCGCGCCACCCGGCGCATTGAGCCAAACGCCGGATACATCCGGGTAACGACTGTTCTGCACGTTTCTTCGCACATCTGCGAAGCCCTCGCACACGAAGACGACCTGACGGGTCGCCGAGTCCACCCCCGGACCGCGCACACCCCGCCCGACCGGCGACGAAACGTGCCGCCGCACGCCCTCGACCCGGGGCGGGTACCCCGCCGGGGCGCTCGGAAGCCCCCTCCCTCGCCGGAATCGGCAGAAAGGGGAGGGGGCTTCCGGGGAGGGGCTTCTTCCGGGACCGAGCGCCGCGGCCGGCCCCCGCCCGGCGGGTCCGCCCCGGGGTCAGCTCAGCCGGGAGGCGGCGTACGCCTCGACGGCGTCCCGCTGGTAGGCCGCCAGGCCCGGGGCGATCGCCTCGTACGCGGCGCGCCAGGCCGCGTTGTCGACGCAGGAGCGGCCGAGGGCGCGGTACTCCTCGGCGGACACCGGCCGCAGCTCGGCCAGGGCCCGGTACTGGGCGTCGACCTCGGCCTGCACCGGGCCGGCGTCGGCCGGGGTGCCCGCGGTCATGAGCTCGGCGAGCCGGATCATCTGCGCGGTGCGCTCGCGCTGCCCGGCCTCGACGTCCTGCGGGCTCATCCCGGCGACCCGGCGGGCGACTTCCTCGGCGTGCTCGGGGAAGTCGCGCAGGCTCTCCTCGTACTGGGCGGGCTGGACGCCCTCGAACAGGTTCTCCGGTCGGTTGACTGCGGTCATTCCCGTCCCGTCCTTCCTCGACTGCTCCAGGTCGGCGATCGTGCGGGAGACGGTGCCGGCGAGGGTGTCGAGCCGGTCCCGCTCCGCCAGGAGCCGACGGCGGTGGCCGCGCAGGGCCTCCACCTCGTCGACCTGATCGGCCAGGATCCGGCCGATCTCCGGAAGCCCGAGTCCCAGCGCCCGCAGTACGAGGATCTGCTGCAGCAGCAGGAGCTGGCGCTCCTCGTAGAAACGGCGGCCGTTGCCGGCGACCCGGGCCGGCGGCAGGAGACCGGTCTCGTCGTAGTGGCGCAGTGTCCGGGCTGTCACGCCCGACATCCGCGCCACCTCCGCGATCGGCCACTCCATCGCCGTCTCCCTCACGAAAGCGTCACAGGGCCGGCGTCTCCGGCCCTGTCCAGGACGGTACGAGCTGCCGCAACGGCAGCTTCAACCCCGGGAGCCAGGGTCTCCCGACATCCCTCGGCGACGCGGCGGGATCCGGGGCCCCTGCCCACCGCCCGGCCAAGGCGGGCGGCGGGCAGGGGCCCATCGGGCACGAAGAAGCCCCCTCCCCGCGAGTTCCTCGCAGGTCGGGGGCTTCTCGTGCGTCAGGGTTACTTCTTGCCCTGGTTCTTCACGGCCTCGATCGCCGCCGCCGCCGCCTCGGGGTCCAGGTAGGTGCCGCCCGGCTTGAGGGGCTTGAAGTTCTCGTCCAGCTCGTAGGCCAGCGGGATGCCCGTCGGGATGTTCAGGCCCGCGATCGCCTCGTCCGAGATGCCGTCCAGGTGCTTGACCAGGGCGCGCAGGCTGTTGCCGTGGGCCGCGATCAGGACCGTGCGGCCGGCCAGCAGGTCCGGGACGATGCCGTCGTACCAGTACGGCAGCATGCGGTCGACGACGTCCTTCAGGCACTCCGTCCGCGGGCGCAGCTCCGGCGGGATGGTGGCGTAGCGGGGGTCGTCGGACTGCGAGAACTCCGTGCCGTCCTCGAGCGGCGGCGGCGGGGTGTCGTACGAGCGGCGCCAGAGCATGAACTGCTCCTCGCCGAACTCGGCGAGCGTCTGCGCCTTGTCCTTGCCCTGGAGAGCGCCGTAGTGGCGCTCGTTCAGGCGCCAGCTGCGGTGGACCGGGATCCAGTGGCGGTCCGCGGACTCCAGCGCGAGCTGCGCGGTGCGGATGGCGCGCTTCTGGAGCGAGGTGTGCAGTACGTCGGGCAGCAGGCCGGCGTCCTTGAGCAGCTCACCGCCGCGGACCGCCTCCTTCTCGCCCTTCTCGGTGAGGTTGACGTCCACCCAGCCGGTGAACAGGTTCTTGGCGTTCCACTCGCTCTCGCCGTGGCGGAGGAGGATCAGCTTGTACGGTGCGTCGGCCATGCGTCCGAGCCTAATCGACGCCTGACGCTTGACGCTCACCGTCAATTCGCTGGCGTCCGACACCTGAGATGCGTAAGTTACGAGAACCGCCAGAGGGACTTACACACGCTAGGGGCCGGCCACACATGTCCATCGACTCGCTCAGACGATCAGCTCGCGCGACCGTCTCCGGCCTTCCAGGTGGCTTCTGGTGGCTCTGGTTGTCCACCCTGGTCAACCGGACGGGCGCCTTCGTCCTCACCTTCCTGTCCCTCTACCTCACCCAGGAGCTCGGCCACTCGGCCTGGTTCGCCGGACTCGTCGTGGCCCTCCACGGCCTCGGCGGCGTCGCGGGCTCCCCCCTCGGCGGCATGCTCACCGACCGCTGGGGCCGGCGCCCCACCATGGTCACGATGCACCTGGCCGCCGCGACCTGCGCCGCCGCGCTCGCCGTCGTGCGCGACGCCTGGGCCATCGCCGCCGTCGTGCTGCTGATGGGCGTCGCCATGCAGGGCGTCCGGCCGTCCATCAACGCCACCATCGCGGACATGGTCCCCGAGTCCGACCTGCGCCGGGCCTACGCGCTCAACTACTGGGCCCTGAACCTCGGCTTCGCCATCGCCGCGTTCGGCGGCGGCGCCGCGGTCTTCCTCGGCTACCGCACGCTGTTCGTCGTCGACGCCGCGGCCACCGCCCTGTGCGCCCTGATCGTCTTCCTCCGCCTCCCGGAGACCCGGCCCGAAGCGCGCCGCGACACCGCCGGCGAGGTCGTCACGGAGGACCGCGTCAGCGTCCTCGACGTCCTGCGCGACGCGCCCTTCCGCACGCTGGTCCTGCTCAACCTCCTGGTCTGCCTGGTCTTCACCGCCCCGTGGATCGGTCTGCCGCTGACCATGGCCGGGCAGGGCCTGTCCACCGCCTCGTACGGCGCGGTCATCGCGGTCAACGGCGTCGTGATCGTCGGCTTCCAGCTGCTGGTCAACAAGGTCACCGACAAGCGGTCGCCGGCCGCGCTGCTCGCGGTCTCCTCGCTGCTGTTCGCCGTCGGCACCGGCGCCACGGCGCTGGCCGGCAGCCCGGTGGCCTTCGCCGTGACCGTGGTCGTCTGGACCGTCGGCGAGATGGTCCACGTCCCGACGAACGCCGCCGCCACCGCCAAGCTCGCCCCGGAGCACGCCCGGGGCCGCTACCAGGGCGTGATGGGCATGTCCTGGGCCGTGGCGGGGTTCGTCGCCCCGATCCTCGCCGGCTGGGTCGTCGACGGGCCCGGCCCCGATGTCCTCTGGGCGGCCTGCGCCGTGATCGGTGCCGTCTCGGCGGTCGGCTATCTGACCCGGCTGCGCCGGGCCCTCGCGGACGACGCTCCGGCCGGGGCGAAGGCCGCCCCCGCCACCGGGGCCGCCGGTCCCGCGCCTTCGGCCGAACCCGCGCAGCCGGTCGAGCCGGCCGTGTCCGGCCTGCCCGTCCCCGAGCCCGCCGCCGGCACCACCCTCCCCGAGCCCGCCCTCGCCGGCGCCGAACCGGTCCGCCCCGCCGAGGCCGGGCGGACGGCCGGGCAGGGCGCGCCCGCCGACCCGCCCGGACCCGCCGTCAGCGCCTGACCTCCGGTCGGCGCCGGACCTTCCGCTGGGCCTCGTACAGGTTCCGGGGGCGCACCGCCCCCGGAGCCCCGTACGCCTCCAGGCGCGTGTGGAGGTCGCCCGCGAAGTCGGGGACGTCGATCTGGTCGAACTCCCGCACCTCGCTGATGCCGACCGTCGCGCTGTACGGCGCGATCGTGTCGATCCGGACGAGACCGGCCCGCCCGTTGGTGACGGTCACGTTCCAGTGGGTGAAGCGGGCGCCGTAGAGCGGTCCCGCCGAGGCGTCCCCGCCGTGCCGCCCGTCGTTCTCGACGGTGATCTCCGTCCGCACGTTGCCGAACGGCATGCCCCGGTGCGTGTCGAAGGTGCCGGCCTCCATCACCCCGCGCGACCAGACGTTGTGGCTGGACAGGCCCTCGACGTTGATGCCGTGGAGCTGGGTGCCGGGCGGCGCCGGGACCGTGCGGGCCGCGATGCGGAAGTCCTCGACGAGGTTGTCGTGCGAACCCTCGCGGCAGAAGTACGGGTGGTGCGAGCCGCGGCCCTCCACCCGGGTGCGGCGCAGCGTGCAGGCGGAGGCGGCGACGAGGCCGAAGCCGTTGTCGACGTTCCGGACGACGACGTCGTCCGCCCAGCAGTCGTACGCGCACTGGAAGGTGACGCCGTTGAAGCCCTTGTCCAGCAGGTGCGGGGACTGCGGCGTCTCGACGGCCTCCAGCGTGATCCCCTCCACGCCCGAACCGGTCAGCGCCGCCACGTGCGTGGTCAGGCGCGGATCCCACTCCGGGCGGACGTCGAGGGGCAGCGGGCGTTCGAAGGTGACCCGGCGCCCCTGGACCCGGGTGATCCGCACCGGCCACTCGTGGGGGACGTAGCTGGTGAGCTTGGTCTTGTCGTCCCAGACGTACGCCCGGGCGCCCGGGCCGTCGCCCGCCATGTGCTCCAGGAGCGTGTGGTCCGCGTCGTCCGCGAGGCGGAGCAGCACCAGTTGCCCGCGGTGCAGTGCGGAGGCGTCCTCGACGGTCACGGACCAGTCGCCGCGGCGGGCCGGGCGGACGGTCGTGAGGGAGGTCCACTCGTCGCGCCGGTTGCCGGTCCAGCCCTCGAAGGGCCAGGACCGTTCCCGTATGGCGGCGAGGAGGGAGGCGTGGCGGGCGTGCGGGCTGAGCCAGATGAGTCCGCCGGCCCAGGACCAGGAGGACTTGTCGCCGCCGTAGCGGGAGCCGTACGGGCCGACGAGCTCGGTGAGGCTCCTGGTGGCGCGCAGTGTGGTGCGGCCGGAGCCGGCGCCGCGCAGCACGACCCCGCTGTGGCCGATGTGGATCAGGCCGTCGATCCGGTACGTGCCGGGCGGGACGAGGACCGTGCCGCCGCCCCGCTCCCCTGTCGCGGCGAGGGCGCGGCCGATGGCCGGGGCCGAGTCGGTCGAGCCGTCCGGGGTCGCTCCGTGGTCGAGGACGTTCGCCACGACGCGGGGGCGGGCGAGCCGGGTGGCGCCGAGCCGCGCACCGGCGCGGCCGACGTAGGGGATCTGGGGGTGGGTGTACGGCGCCTCGGCGAACTCCTGCCACAGGGCGGAGGGCGGGACGGGCGCGGAGAGGGGGAGTTGTGTGGCGGGGGCGAACCCCGTCGTGGCCGCCGCCCCGGCCACCGCGACCGCGCCTCCGAGGAAGCCTCGTCTGCTGATTCCCATGAGCCGCCTTTCATGTATGTGAACAACATTCACGTGTGCGACGGCGGTGAGCATGGCACGGCCCGAGCGGGTGCGGAAGGGTGCGCGCAGGGCAGAAGTCGCGGGACCGTGGCGGCGATCGGACCCGGGGTCGCAGGGCGCGGCAGGGTCCCGCGCCACGATCAGGGGCGCGTACGCGTGCGGACGCGCGGTCGGGGCGCGACGGGCCCCGACCGCGCCGAGGCGAGGTGCCTCAGGGGGCCGGGTTCTCGGGGGCCGGGCGACGGGTCAGATGCGTGAACGCGTCGAGGTTGCGGGTCGACTCGCCGCGCGACACCCGCCACTCGTACTCCCGGCGGATCGCACCGGCGAACCCGAGCTCCAGGAGCGTGTTGAAGGAGCCGTCCGCTGCTTCGAGCACCGACCCGAGCAGCCGGTCCAGCTCCTCCGGGGTGACGGCGGCGAGCGGGAGCTTGCCGGCGAGGTAGATGTCGCCGAGGCCGTCGACCGCGTAACTCACTCCGTAGAGCTTGAGGTTGCGCTCGAGCAGCCAGCGGTGGACGCCCGCCTCGTTCTCGTCCGGGTGACGGATGACGAAGGCGTTGAGGGACAGCGAGTGGCGGCCCACACGCAGCGAGAGCGTGGTGAACAGCTTGCGCGTGCCGGGGAGTTTGACGACGTACGAGCCCGGCTCGGGCGACTCCCACTCCAGCTCGGCGTCCTTGAAGGTGTCCTCGATGACCTGCCGCACGTCCTCAGCCATGGTGCGAGCGTACGCGACGGCGATGATCGTGCATCGCGGCCGTGTAGACGTCCGCCGTGCCGGAGGCCGCCGTGTCCCAGCCGAAGGACTCCGCGTGCCGGGCCGCCGCGGCGCCCATCCGGGCGGACAGGGACGGATCGTCGACGAAGCGCCCGAGCGCGCGGGCGTAGTCGGCCGGGTCGTGCCCCTGGACCAGGAAGCCGGTGGTGTCGTCCCGTACCGCGACCGGGAGGCCGCCCACCGCCGCCGCGACGACGGGCGTGCCGGCGGCCTGCGCCTCGATGGCGACGAGCCCGAAGGACTCGCTGTAGGAGGGCATGACCAGGACCGACGCCGCCCGGAACCAGTCGGCGAGCCGGTCCTGCCCGACCGGCGGGTGGAACTGGACGAGGTCGGCGATGCCGAGCCGGGCGGCCAGCTTCTGCAGCCCCTCGGGCTTGGCCAGGCCGCTGCCGCTCGGCCCGCCGACGACCGGCACGACCATGCGCGAGCGCAGCGAGGGGTCCCGGTCGAGGAGCCGGGCCGCGGCGCGCAGCAGGATGTCCGGGGCCTTGAGCGGCTGGATGCGGCCGGCGAAGACGGGGATGAAGGCGTCCGGCGGCAGGCCGAGGCGGGCCCGGGCCGCGGCGCGGCCGTCCGCGGGGCGGAAGTGGTCGAGGTTCACGCCGGGGTGGACGACGGCGACCTTGCCGGGCTCGGCCTCGTAGAAGCGGACGAGTTCGTCGGCCTCCTCCGCGGTGTTGGCGATCAGCCGGTCGGCGGCGCGGACGATCTGCGTCTCGCCGATCACCCGGGCCGCGGGCTCGGGGGTGTCGCCGTCGGCGAGCGCCGCGTTCTTGACCTTCGCCATGGTGTGCATGGCGTGGACGAGCGGCACGCCCCAGCGTTCGGCCGCGAGCCAGCCGACGTGGCCGGAGAGCCAGTAGTGGGAGTGCACGAGGTCGTAGTGGCCGGGGCGGTGGCCCGCCCACGCCTGCATCACGCCGTGCGTGAAGGCGCAGAGCTGGGCGGGCAGCTCCTCCTTCGCCAGGCCCTCGTAGGGCCCCGCGTCCACGTGCCGGACGAGGACGCCGGGGGCGAGTTCGACGACGGGTGCCAGGCCGCCGGTGGTGGCCCGGGTGAAGATCTCGACCTCGATGTTGATCGCCGCGAGCCGCTTGGCCAGTTCGACGATGTAGACGTTCATCCCGCCTGCGTCGCCCGTGCCGGGCTGGTGGAGGGGCGACGTGTGGACGCTGAGCATGGCCACCCGGCGGGGATGCCGGTGGCGGCCGGGAAGCCGGAGCCTGGGCGGTGTCGCCAGGGAGCCGGCGAGCCGGGACACGTACTGGCTCACGTCGACGGTCCTTCCGCTCGGAGCGAGGGCATAGCGGGCACGGCAAAAAGGAGGTCGCAGAGCGCCCTCCAAGCGGCACAACACCGGAACGGCGCCATCCATTTCCGTTTTGCCAATTCATTGCCGTGCGGATGCGGCGTGGCGCACGGCTTACGCTCGTTCCATGGCCCCGCGCACCACCCGCCCCGTCGGCACGACGACCCGCGGGACCACCAACCCCAACCGGCTGCGGCGCATGGACCGCTGGATCGCCGCCGTGCACGGCCCGGCGCTGCGCCGGTCCGCCACGCCACCGGTCGCCGTCGACCTGGGCTACGGCGCCGCCCCGTGGACCGCCGTCGAACTCCTCGCCCGGCTGCGCACCGCCGACCCGCGCGCCGAGGTCGTGGGCATCGAGATCGAGCCCGGCCGGGTCGCCGCCGCCCGCCCCTACGAGCGGGAGGGCCTCCGCTTCCTGCACGGCGGCTTCGAGGTCCCGGTGCCCGGCGAGGCCGCCCTGATCCGCGCCGCGAACGTGCTGCGGCAGTACGACGAGGGCGAGGTCGCCGCGGTCTGGGCGCGTCTGTGCGGTCGCCTGGCACCCGGCGGGCTGCTCGTCGAGGGGACCTGCGACGAGATCGGGCGCCGCCACGTGTGGGTGGCGCTCGACCGGTCCGGGCCGCGGACGGTGACCTTCGCGACCCGGCTCGGCTCGCTGGAGCGCCCCTCCGACCTCGCGGAACGGCTGCCGAAGGCCCTCATCCACCGCAACGTGCCCGGAGAGCCGGTGCACGCGTTCCTGCGCGACTTCGACCGGGCGTGGGCGGCGGCGGCGCCGTACGCCTCGCTCGGCGCACGGCAGCGCTGGATCCGGGCCGTACACGATCTGGCGGCGGACTGGCCGCTGACGGACGGCCACCGGCGCTGGCGCCAGGGCGAGGTGACCGTGCGCTGGGAGGCGCTGGCACCGGCGGGATGAGCGGACTTCCCGTCACATCCCGGTGCATTCGGCCCCCGTCGGGAACGTGACGCGCCGATCACACGTCCCCGTGGGGGGAAGTCGGCCCGCACGTCCCGGTTTCCCCTGTTGCTTTCACGTTTCGCATGGCACTATCGCCAAGGTCACGAGGAAGTTACTGACGGTAAATCAGATGGGGCCGTCCGAGGGGGAGCTTTGAACCGACGCCGCTGGACCACCGCCACGCTCACCGTGGTCTGCGCCCTGACGGTGCTTGCCTCACCGGCGCTGACGCTCCAGGCGAGCGCGGCACCGCTGCCGCCGACCCCCCGCCCGGGGTCCACACAGACCGCGCCCCGGCTCCCCGAGAAGACCCTCGAGGAGGTCCGCGCCGAGATCGACGGCCTGTACCGCCAGGCCGCCGCCGCCACCGACGCCTACAACCTCGCCGAGGAGCAGGCCGACGAGCAGTCGGCCGAGATCGTGAAACTGGCGCAGATGATCGTCGCCGGCCGCGAGAAGATCGACCGCCTCAAGGCCCAGGCGGGCGCGGCCGCCCGCGCCCAGTACCGCAACGGCGGGCTGCCCGACGGCGCCCAGTTCGTCCTCACCGACGACCCCCAGCTCTTCCTCGACCACGCGGGACGGCTACAGCAGGGCGCCAAGGCCACCAGGGACCTGCTGGCGGAGATGGCGCAGACCCAGGTCGAACTCACCACCTACGCCAACGACGCCAGCACCAACTGGACCAAGCTGGAGGCCAACCGCCTCAAGCAGGCCAAGGCAAAGAAGGACATCGACGCCAAGATCGAGGCGGCCAAGAAGCTCGAGTCCGAGCTGGCCGCCGAGGAGCGCGCCCGCCTGCGCCGGCTCGAGGAGCAGGCGCAGTACCGGGCGCAGACCGCGTGGCTGAACTCCGGCATCCTCAAGGGCCTGGACGGCAAGGCGACCGAGCAGGGCAAGAAGGCGGTCAGGTTCGCCACCGCGCAGATCGGCAAGCCGTACGTGTGGGGCGCCGAAGGACCGGGCTCGTACGACTGCTCCGGGCTGACCCAGAGCGCCTGGATCGCGGCGGGCCGCCCCATCCCGCGCACCTCGCAGGAGCAGTGGCGCCTGCTGCCGCACGTGGACATCAAGGACATGCGGCCCGGCGACCTGATCGTCTACTTCAAGGACGCCAGCCACATCGGGATGTACGTCGGCGACGGCGCGATCGTGCACGCGCCGCGCCCGGGCCGGGACGTGACGATCGCGGGCGCGGGCTCGATGGAGATCCTGGGAGTGGTCCGCCCCGGCTGACGGGAGCGGTCCGCCCCGACCGGCGGGGGCGGGACCGGAGTCACGGGGTCCCGGCACCGCGGGCGGCGGGCGCGGCACCCCGCCGCGGGAGACCCGGCGGGCGACACGCCGCGGGAAGCCCGGAGGGCCATGTGCCGCCGGTCACCGGCAGCCGGTCCGTGCTGACCGGGATCTCCCGGTTCGGCATGCGCGTCACGCCCCCGCACCTCCCCGAACGCCTCCGGCGAGGCGTCCGTGGCCCCGGTCACGCTCGCCGGCGGCCGGCCCGCCACGTGATGTTCGTCATGGCTTCGCGGGCAACAACCTCCCCATGCGCGGCATATGCCATCCGCTCCCCGATGCCCGTACCGTGATCACCATTCCGCTGCCCGCCGGGGTACCGCTATGGTCCCGGTCTGGCGGGTCGTCGTTCGGCACCCGCCGCGCCCTCGGGGGGAGGGAAGGAACCAGGACCGATGTCCGTACCCGTACCGCGACAGAGAACCGACTCTGCTGCGGCGACCGGCGCTGCCACCGCCGCGGCAGGCACCGACCTCACCCTCCTGGTCGTCGAGGACGACCCGGCGGGTGCCCTTGCCGTACCCGAACTGCTGGACGCGGACGGCACTCGCGTCCGCATCCGCACCGCCCGCAACCTCACCGAGGCCGAGCGGCTGCTCACCGACGACGTGCACTGCGTCCTGGTCGACCTCGCGCTGCCCGGGCCGCGTGCCGCCGGTGACGACCCGCTGGCGCCACTGCGGCACCTCCTGCGGCTCGCGCCCCGGCACGCCGTCCTGGCGCTCGCCGCGTCGGCCGACGCAGAGTTGGCGGCGGAGGCGGTCCGCGTGGGTGCCCAGGACCACCTCTTCCGCGAGGAGCTGGACGGACGGCTGCTGAGCCGGGCCATCCGCTACGCGGTCGAGCGCAAGCGGGCGGACGCGGTGCAGGTCAAGCTGGCCGAGTCACGGCTGCGGGCCCAGGAGAACGCCCGGCTGGAGCGCGGACTGCTGCCCACCCCGCTGCTTGAGGGCTCCGACCTGCGGTTCGCGGCCCGCTACCGGCCCGGACGCTCCCGCGCCCTGCTCGGCGGCGACTTCTACGACACCGTCCGCACCCCGGACGGCACGGTCCACGCGATGATCGGCGACGTCTGCGGGCACGGCCCGGACGAGGCGGCGCTCGGCGTCGAGCTGCGGATCGCGTGGCGGGCGCTGACCTTCGCCGGCCTCTGCGGGGACGAGCTGCTCTCGACGATGCAGCAGGTCCTGGAGCACGAGCGGGAGAGCGACGAGATCTTCGCGACGCTGTGCACGGTCGACATCGCCCCGGACGGCCGCCGTGCGGGCCTCTGCCTGGCCGGACACCCCGCGCCGCTGATCGCCCGCAAGGACCGGCCGGCCCGCCTGCTGCCGTACGAGGACGGCGGCCCGGCCCTCGGGCTGCTGCCGCGCGCCCGCTGGCCGCGGCGGCAGGTGGAACTGGGCGCGTCCTGGAGCCTGCTGATGTACACCGACGGCCTGATCGAGGGCCGCTCGGCGGGCCCCGGCTCGCCGCGGCTCGGCCAGGACGGGATGGTCGAGATGATCAACCGGCAGCTGGCCGGGGGCCTGCGGGGCGAGGAGCTCCTGGACGCGGCGGTCACCGAGGTGCGCGCGCTGAACGGCGGGGAACTGACCGACGACGTGGCGGTCCTGGCACTGGAAAGGGCCCGGGGCTGACCCCCGGGCCCTGCTTCCCACCTGTGTCGCGGCCGGCGGGGACGGCACCCGCCGCTGTCCCGCGCTCCGTGACCGCGGAGGGCTACCGTCCGCCGTTGTAGGGGCCGTACGGTCCGTCGCTGCTGGAGCCGCCGCGCCGACCGCCCCCGCCGCCGGAGATCTGCCGGACCGCGGGCCGCACGTCCACCATGAAGACGATGGCCGCGATGAGACCCGCGATCTGCAGGAACAGCATCCCCGGCAGCAGCAGGTTCAGGGCGAGGTTGATGCCCAGCAGGATCAGCCAGAACTTCTTGGTCTGCTTCTCCGCGGCGCGGTAGGCGTCCTCGCGCACGGTCGCCGCGATCGCGAACGAGGCCACGGCGAAGCCGATGAAGACCAGCCAGATCACCAGCGAGAGGATGGAATCGAACCCGTCGCGCAACATACTGAGCACCGCCTCGTGAATGGTTGGAGCGCCTCGCGGTCAAGGTACCCGGTACAACGCACCGGGCACCTCGATTGGTGCCCCGCCTTACTGCTCCGTGGCGTCGGCGGTCTTCTTGGCCGTCGACTTGCGGGCGGGCGCCTTGCGCGCGGCGGGCGTCTTCTTGGCGGCGGGCTCCTCGGCGGCGGCCTTCGTCTCCGGCTCCTTCACCGCGTCCGGCTCGACGACGACGGCGATCTCGGTGAGCTCCTCGGCGGCCTCGCCGCGCCAGGCACGGACGGCCTCCTCGCCGTGCGCGGCGACCTCCTCGTACTTCTCACGGGCCTTCACCGCGTACTCCGCGGCGACGCCGACCCCGCGCAGCGCCAGGTCCTGGGCGGTCTCGCCCAGCTTCTTCAGGTCGGTGTCGAGGGTGCCGACGACCTCCGCGAGCTTCGACGTGACGGTGGCCTGCGCCTCCTTGGCGCCGGCGGACACCTTCTCCTGCACGGCCTTCGGGTCGGTCTTGCGCACGGCCTCGATGCGGGCCGGGGCCTCGGCGGCGATCTGCTCGATCAGCCCGGGCACCTTCTTGGCCTGCTGGACGGCGAGGTCGGCGGTGCCGGCGGCGAAGTAGAGGGGGGTACGCAGTTCTTCGATGATGGCCATGGGTGTGGTCCTCCCGGATGGGTACGTACTGCGACGACGACTGCTGGAGCTACGGCTGGGTCGAGGTCGAGGGTCGTTCGGCCTCGGGCGGTTCGGGGGCGTCGACGGCGTCGGAGGTGCCGGCGGCCCGGTGGGCCCCGGTCGCTCCGTCGGCGGAATCCGTGACCGTCGTCGCCGCGGCATCGGCGGCGTTCTCCTTGCGGAAGGAGTCGTAGATCTGGAGCAGCACCTGCTTCTGCCGCTCGTTGATCGAGGGATCGGCGAGTATGACGGCCCGCGTCTCCAGCTCCTCCCGCTCCTTCTCGTCGAGGATCCCGGCCCGCACGTACAGCGTCTCGGCGGAGATCCGCAGGGCCTTGGCGACCTGCTGCAGCACCTCGGCGCTGGGCTTGCGCAGACCGCGTTCGATCTGACTCAGGTACGGATTCGACACCCCGGCGGCATCGGCGAGCTGCCGCAGGGACAGCTGCGCGGAGCGCCGCTGCTCGCGGAGGTACTCGCCGAGATTGCCGACGTTCAGTGATGCCATGCTCCGACGATGCCACCCTCCGCTAACTATTGCAAGCACCTGCTTGCAATAGTGCGCCGCGTCACGGGGGTGGGCGGGAGCGGTCGAGCGCGGGCAGGCCCACGCTTCCGCCGCCGCACCCCTCCCCCCACCGCCAGGGATCCCGCCCTGACGCCCCCCGGCATCCCCGCGTAGCGTTCACTCCCCATTCATTGCAATGAGCCACGGCGAGGTCGTTGCATTGAAATCAGAACCGTTGCAACGAATTTGCCACTCTGAGCTGCAGCGATGCCATTGCATCGCAACGAACTTGTTGCCACTTCCTTGAATGCAACGTAGCGTTTCCGTCATCAGAAAGAGCGCGGGACCACACAGCGCACGACGCGGAAGCAGGAGATCACGATGCAGAAGTTCGACACCCCCAGCCCGGTGACCGCCGTCCTCGACATCCCCGGGGGCCGCATCCGGTTCATCGCCGCCGACCGGGCCGACACCACGGTCGAGATCCTGCCCGCCGACGCCTCGAAGGGCCGGGACGTGAAGGTCGCGGAGCAGACCGAGGTCGTCTACGGCGACGGCGTCCTGCGCATCGAGGTCCCGCCGGCGAAGAACAGGTTCCTCGGGCACTCCGGGGCCATCGAGGTGACCGTCCAGCTGCCCACCGGCTCCCGTGTCGAGGCGAAGGCGGCCGCCGCGGAGTTCCGCGGTGTCGGACGGCTCGGCGACGTCGCCTTCGCGGGCGGCTACCGCTCCGTCAAGCTCGACGAGGCCGCGAGTGCCCGCCTCACCGCCCACGACGGCGACGTCTCGGTCGGCCGGCTCGGCGGCCCCGCGGAGATCAGCACCCAGCGGGGCGCCATCCGGATCACCGAGGCGCTGCGCGGCGCGGTGACGCTCCGCACCGAGCAGGGCGACATCTCGGTCGGCGCCGCCCGCGGCGTCTCCGCCTCCCTGGACGCGGGCACCGGCCACGGCCGGATCGACAACGCGCTCCGGAACACCGACGGCGCCGACGCCGGCCTGAACATCCACGCGACCACGTCCTACGGCGACATCACCGCCCGCAGCCTCTGATCTTCGAAGGAGCCTTCTCATGACCGACCTGGCCATCGCGGCGAACGGGCTGCGCAAGTCCTACGGCGACAAGACCGTCCTCGACGGCATCGACCTCGCCGTCGCCGAAGGAACGATCTTCTCCCTGCTCGGCCCGAACGGCGCCGGCAAGACCACCGCCGTCAAGATCCTCTCCACCCTCATCTCGCCCGACCCCGCGAGCGGCTCGATCCGCGTCGGCGGCCACGACCTCGCCACCGACCCGCAGTCCGTGCGTGCCTCGATCGGCGTCACCGGACAGTTCTCCGCCGTCGACGGCCTGATCACCGGCGAGGAGAACATGCTCCTCATGGCGGACCTGCAGCACCTGTCCAAGCGGGAGGGGCGGCGGGTCACCGCCGAACTCCTGGAGCGCTTCGACCTCACCGAGGCCGCCAGGAAGCCCGCGTCCACCTACTCCGGCGGCATGAAGCGCCGTCTCGACATCGCCATGACCCTGGTCGGCGACCCGCGGATCATCTTCCTCGACGAGCCGACCACTGGCCTCGACCCGCGCTCCCGGCACAACATGTGGCAGATCATCCGCGAACTCGTCACCGGCGGCGTCACCGTCTTCCTCACCACCCAGTACCTGGAGGAGGCCGACGAACTCGCCGACCGCATCGCGGTGCTGAACGACGGCAGGATCGCCGCCGAAGGCACCGCCAAGGAACTGAAGCGGCTCGTCCCCGGCGGGCACATCCGCCTCCGCTTCACCGACCCGGCCGCGTACCGGAACGCCTCCTCCTCGCTGGGCGAGGCGGCGGCCCGCGACGACGACGCGCTGTCCCTGCAGATCCCCAGCGACGGCAGCCAGCGCGAACTGCGCACGGTCCTCGACCGGCTCGACACCGCCGGCATCGAGGCGGACGAACTGACCGTCCACACCCCCGACCTCGACGACGTGTTCTTCGCCCTGACCGGCGGATCCGCCGTCCCCCACCAGTCCAAGGAGACCGTCCGATGAGCACCGCCCTGGCTCCCGCCCGCCCGTCCCGGCTCTCCCTCGCCGTGCGCGACAGCGCCACGATGCTGCGCCGCAACCTCCTGCACGCCCGGCGCTACCCGTCCCTCACGCTGAACCTGCTGCTCACCCCGGTGATGCTGCTGCTGCTCTTCGTCTACATCTTCGGCGACACCATGAGCGCGGGGATCGGCGGCGGAGACCGCTCCGCCTACATCGCCTACCTCGTGCCCGGCATCCTGCTCATGACCATCGGCTCCACCACGATCGGCACCGCCGTCTCCGTCTCCACCGACATGAACGAGGGCATCATCGCCCGCTTCCGCACCATGGCCATCCACCGCGGGTCCGTGCTCTTCGGGCACGTCGTCGGCAGCGTGCTGCAGGCGATCATCAGCGTCGTCCTGGTCGGCGCCGTCGGGGTGGCCATGGGCTTCCGCTCCACCGATGCGAGCGTCCTGGAGTGGGTCGCGGCGTTCGGACTGCTCGCCCTGGTCTCGCTGGCCTTCACCTGGATCGCGGTCGGGATGGGCATGGGCGCCCCCAACGCCGAGGCCGCCAGCAACAACGCGATGCCGCTGATCCTCCTGCCCCTCATCTCCAGCGCCTTCGTCCCGCTCGACTCGATGCCGGGCTGGTTCCAGCCGATCGCCGAGTACCAGCCCTTCACCCCCGCCATCGAGACCCTGCGCGGCCTGCTGCTCGGCACCGAGATCGGCAACAACGGCTGGATCGCCGTCGCCTGGTGCGTCGGCCTCACGGTGCTCGGCTACTTCTGGTCGACCTCGAAGTTCAACAGCGACCCGAGCTGACCGCCATGACCGTGCGGGCCTCGTCCCGCGACCCGTCCGACCCCCCGGGGCGGCGTGCACCGACATCGCGTCGGCGCCCGCCGCCCCGTTCCGCGTGCGGGGCCGGGGCGGCGGGAGCGAGGAAGCGGGCGGGAGAGCGGAACGGCCGGCACGCGCGAAGGGGACGCCCGATGAGCGGGCGTCCCCTTCGCGCGTGGAGCGGGTGGTGCGGTCAGATCGAGGAGTCGTCGAACGGCGCATGCATCACCGAGGAGGCGTGGCAGGTCGTCACGACACCCGTGCTCACCTTGATCTTGCAGACCTCGAAGTAGGCGAGGCTGATGTAGCCGCCGGGCGCCGCGTACGTCGTCCAGGTCGCCGTGTCACGGCCCGTCGGGATCGTCCGCATCCGCCACTCGATCCGGCCGTTCTCGCCGTTCGTGATGAGGCGGATGCCGATGGCGTAGCCGTCGGTCGCCGTGTCCTTCAGGGTGATGTTGACGGGGTCGAGCCGGTACGGGCGGCCCCGCCAGCCGATGTCCATCCGGCCGTAGTACGAGAAGTCCGTCGCGGTCACGCTGTCGGAGGTCGTGAGCGGGGCGGCCGCGGCGGGCGTGGCGGCCAGCGGGCCGAGCACGGCGGCCAGGGCTGTGGCACAGGTGGCCACGGTGTACTTGAAGCGCATGAATCCCCCGGTGAGAGAGCAGAGTTGGTCGAAGATGATCACTCTAGCGGGGATCCTGGTCACGCTTTCCGCAGCTCGCGGCGGGGTGACGGTGGAGATGAGCCGCGAAGCGGTACGCGGAAGGCCGGCGCCCCCGGGTGGGGTGCCGGCCTTCCGCGTCGGGACGGAGGTGGCGGGTCAGGCGACGAGCTCGGTGTCCTCGTGGGCCGAGGGCTCCTCGGCGGCCGGGGCCGGCTTCTTGTCGCGCATGACCAGTGCGGCGAGGACCGCGGCGGCCAGGACGCCGACGGCGCTGACGGTGAAGGTGGTCGACATCGAGGAGGCGAAGGCCTCCCGGGCAGCGGCCACCAGGCCGGGGTCGCCGCCGGCGACCGCCCCGCCGATCGACTGCCGGGCCGCCTCGGGGGCGTCGGCGGGCATCTCGGCGGTGTAGTTGGCGGTCAGCAGCGAGCCGAGGATCGCGATGCCGAGCGCGGTGCCGGCCTGCTGGATGGTGTCGTTCAGGGCCGAGCCGACGCCCGCCTTCTCCTCCGGGATCGTGCCCATCAGGGCGCCGACCGCGGCCGGCATCGCGAGGCCGGCACCGAGGCCGAGCAGACCGAGCGCGATCGCCGGGAGGGTGAAGCCCGAGTCGGCGGTGACCGTGGTCAGCAGGGCGAAGGACGAGGCCATGACGAGCATGCCGGCCAGGATCAGGAGGCGGTGGCCGATCTTCGCGGCCAGGCCGGCACCGGCACCGTTGCCGATGAGGGCGGCGACGGCCAGCGGGACGAAGGCGAGCCCGGCCTTGATCGGCGAGTAGCCGAGGACGAACTGCAGGTACTGGGTGAGGACGAGCAGCAGGCCGCCGTTGCCGATCTGCACCAGGGTCAGGGAGAGCGAACCGCCGCTGAAGTTGCGGTGCTTGAAGAGGACCAGCGGGACCATCGGCGAGTCGGTGACGTTCTCCCAGATCACGAAGCCGGCCAGGGAGACCGCGGCGACGACGAGGGTGATCGCCGACCGGCCGCCGAAGACGCCGTGCTGCGGGATCTCGATGATCCACCAGATCAGCGCGGTCATGCCGGCCACGGAGAGCACCGCGCCGAGCGGGTCCGGCTTCTGCCACGGGCCCTTGGACTCCGGCATGAGGGTGAGCGCGGCGAGCACGGCCAGGGCCACGACCGGGACGTTGATGAAGAAGATCGAGTGCCAGGAGAAGTGGTCGATCAGCACGCCGCCGAGCACCGGGCTGCCGACCAGGCCGAGCATGGACACCGAGCCCCACGCCGCCATCGCCTTGGGCCGCTCGTCCTCGTCGAAGACGGTGATGAGGATGGACAGGGTCGAGGGCATGATCAGAGCGCCGCCGACCCCCATCGTGATCCGTGCCGCGATCACCTCGGCGGGACTGGTACAGACCGTCGCCGCCAGCGAGGCCAGCCCGAACAGGAGCAGGCCGAGGACCATCACCTTCCGGCGCCCGAACCGGTCTCCGAGGCTTCCGGAGGTCAGCAGCAGGCCGGCGAACACCAGGATGTAGGAGTCGAGGATCCACTGGATGTCCTGGGCGCTCGCGCCGATGTCCTCGGTCATCGAGGGCACCGCGACCGTCAGCGCCATGCTGTCGACCACCAGGACCAGCGTGCTGAGGCACAGCACGACGAGGATCCACCAGCGGCGTGGATTGCGGGTTTCCATGGGGTTTCCTCTCGACCTGCGTACGTCGTTCCTTCGTTGCGAACACTGTACGCAGCTGCGAGCACCGTACGCAAGACTCGTTTCCCGTACGCTGGATGCGAACGTCGTACGCAACCTCAGGAGGCTCCATGGCCGCCAAGAGCAACCCGATCCCGTCCGTGTGGGCGAGGCAGCAGCGCGAGCCCGACCAACCCGCGCTCAGCAGGGCGTCGATCGTCCGTGAGGCGATCGTGATGCTGGACGCCGACGGCATCGAGGCGCTGAGCATGCGCAAGCTCGGCGCGCGGCTGAACGCCGGCGCGACCTCCCTCTACCGGCACGTGGCCACCAAGGACGAGCTGATGGAGCTCGCGGTGGACGAGGTCGCGGCGGAGATCACGGTCCCGCCGGCCGGCGGCCCCGACTGGCGCGCCGCCGCCACCGAGGCCGCCGCGTCCTTCCGCGCGACGGCCCTCCGCCACCCCTGGCTCTCCTCGGTCCTCGGCCAGGCCGGGCTCGCCTACCTGGGCCCCAACCTCATGGCGTACTCCGAGCGGCTGGCCGCCCTGTTCACCTCGGCGGGCTTCCCCGAGCCGAGCCGGGCGATCGACACCGTGCTCTCGTACGTCATCGGCATGAGCACCACCGAGGCCGCGTGGCTCACCACGGTCGCCCGCTCCGGCGAGACCGAGGCCGACTTCATCGCCCGGCTGATGCCGGCCGCCCAGCAGGCCGCGGCCGGGCACGACCACCTCACCGACGCCTACGCGGACGCGGGGGTCCACGCGATCGTCGACCCGGTGGAGATCCGCGACAACAAGTTCGCGTACGGCCTGGAGGTCGTCCTCGACGGCCTCGCCCTGCGCCTCGCGGACGCGCCCTGACCCGGGGGCGCCCGGTCCGGACCGGCGGGCGGGGGCACCCGCCCGCGCCCCCGCCCGCCGGTCGCCCCGGTCTTCCAGTTGCGGATAATCCGCGACGGACCGGCTTTCGTTACCCTGGCGAGCATGACCGCCATGGCGCCCACGCGCACCGAACCGGACCTGTCCTTCCTCCTCGACCACACGAGCCACGTCCTGCGGACCCGGATGAGCGCCCGGCTCGGCGAGATCGGACTGACCCCGCGGATGCACTGCGTCCTCGTCCACGCCCTGGAGGAGGAGCGCACGCAGGCCCAGCTCGCCGAGATCGGCGACATGGACAAGACCACGATGGTGGTGACCGTCGACGCCCTGGAGAAGGCCGGCCTCGCGGAGCGCAGGCCCTCCAGCACCGACCGGCGTGCGCGGATCATCGCGGTGACCGAGGAGGGGGCGAAGGTCGCCGTGGAGAGCCAGAAGATCGTCGACGACGTCCATCAGCAGGCCCTCGGCTCGCTGCCCGCCGACGAGCGCGAGGCCCTGCTCCGCGCACTGAACCGGCTGGTCAAGGGCCACCTGGAGACCCCGGTCGAGGGGCCGCGGCCGGCCCGGAGGGCGCGCCAGAAGGGATAGCCGCCGGAGCCGCGCGACGCGGCCGCACAGCCAGGTTCCGTAAAAGATAGTCTGCAACAAAACTATCTGCTACGGTCTTTCTTGTTGCTCCCGACGACAGGAGAGACCCCGATGTCCGCCACCGCCGCACCCTCCCCCCGGACCCGCTCCCGCCGGCTCGCCCTCGGCGTCCTGGCCACCGGGATGCTGATGACGATCCTCGACGGCAGCATCGTCACCGTCGCCATGCCGGCCATCCAGAGCGACCTCGGTTTCACCCCGGCCGGTCTGACCTGGGTCGTCAACGCCTACCTCATCGCCTTCGGCTCGCTGCTCCTGCTCGCCGGCCGCCTCGGCGACCTGATCGGCCGCAAACGGATGTTCCTCGCGGGGACGGGGGTCTTCACCGCCGCGTCCCTGCTGGCCGGCGTCGCCGCCTCCCCCGGGGTCCTGATCGCCGCCCGCTTCCTGCAGGGCGTCGGCAGCGCGATGGCGTCCGCGGTGGGCCTCGGCATCCTCGTCACGCTGTTCACCGAGCCGCGCGAACGGGCCAGGGCCATCGCCGTGTTCAGCTTCACGGGCGCCGCCGGCGCCTCGATCGGACAGGTCCTGGGCGGCGTCCTCACCGACGCGCTCGCCTGGAACTGGATCTTCTTCATCAACCTGCCGATCGGCATCGCCACCGTGCTCGTCGCCGTCCCCGCCCTCCCGGCCGACAGCGGGCTCGGCCTGAAGGCGGGCGCGGACGCCCTCGGCGCGCTGCTCGTCACCGCCGGCCTCATGACCGGGATCTACGCGGTCGTCAAGGTCGAGACGTACGGCGCCACTTCGGCCCACACCCTCGGCCTCGGCACCCTCGCCCTGCTCCTGATCGCCGGCTTCCTGGTCCGCCAGGCCACGGCGAGGAACCCGCTGATGCCCCTGCGGATCCTCCGCTCGCGCAGCGTCGCCGGCGCCAACCTGGTCCAGATGCTGATGGTCGCCGCCCTGTTCTCCTTCCAGGTCCTCGTCGCGCTCTACCTGCAGAACGTGCTCGGCTACGGCGCGGCCCGGACCGGCCTCGCGATGCTGCCGGCCGCGGCCGTCATCGGCGCCGTGTCGCTGGGCGTCTCGGCCCGGCTCAACGCCCGCTTCGGCGAACGCAACGTGCTGCTGGCCGGCCTGGTGCTGCTCATCGGCGTCCTCGGCCTGCTGACCCGGGTGCCCGGCAGCGCCGAGCAGGCGAACTACCTCACCGACCTGCTGCCGGTGATGCTCCTCGCGGCCGGCTTCGGCCTCGCGCTCCCCGCCCTGACCTCGCTGGGCATGTCCGGCGCGAAGGCGGAGGACGCGGGCCTGGCCTCCGGTCTCTTCAACACCACCCAGCAGATCGGCATGGCCCTCGGCGTCGCGGTCCTCTCCACGCTGGCCGCCTCCCGCACCGAGTCGCTGACCGCGGCCGGCCGTCCGGCCGCCGAGGCCCTGACCGGCGGATTCCACCTGGCGTTCGGGGTCGGCGCCGGCCTCCTCACCGCCGCGCTGGTGGTCGCCTTCGCCGTCCTGCGCCGCCCGGAGGAGACGGGGCAGGCCGCTCCCGCCGAGCGGGAGGCCCACCCGGCCGCCGTCTGAGCGGCCTGCCGCGCCCCGCACCACGACGCGGACCGGAAACGCGGCGCGCGGCCGAGGCCGCTTCGGACCCACCCCGCGGTGGTCGAAGCGGCCTCGGCCTCGTCGTCCGGCGGTCCGGGACCCGGCGGCTCAGGGGCGACGTCCGTACCAGGCCACCAGGCGGTCGACGGCCGGCGCGTCGGGGGCGGTCTCGACGACCGGGCCGAACGGGACCCCCTCGCCCCGGCGTTCCGCCGGCAGCGCGCGCTCCATCGCCTGCAGCGACGCCGCCAGGACGGCCGGATCCCAGGCGGGCGACTGACCGGTCGCGACCGCCACGTCCCAGGTGTGCACGGTGAACTCGCCCGCGTACGCCACCAGCGCGGCGGCACCCGGCAGCGTGCCGAACGGCAGGGTCACCGGCCTGTCGAGCAGCCCGGGATCAGCGGTCCAGACCGCCCTCGCCTCGTCGGCCGCCTCGTGCCACGAGCCGTCCGCGACGTGCGGCAGGGCCATCGGGTCGCCGCCGCGCCCGACCAGGGCGAACCGCCGCAGGACGGCGACGATGTGCCGGGCCAGCTCCCGCACGTCGTACTCCTCGCACGGCGTCGGCAGGTCGTACTGGTCGGGGCGTACGGCGTCCAGCGTGGCCGCGGCGAGGGCGACCGCGCCGAGGAAGGCGCTCAACGGATCGGCGGCGGACGGCGAGGCGGAGCCGGCGGCGGGAGCGGACGGGACGGACGGGGAAGCGGGGGTGGACGGGGGAGCGGGGGTGGACGGGGAAGCGGTCTGGTGGCGCGTCGTCGACTGGGTCATGCACGGCACTCTGCTCGCATAACCGGTCATCCTCTGACCGGTTTCTCCGCGAGAATCCCGCACATGAGAGCCGACCGACTCGTCGCCGCCCTGCTCTTCCTCCAGACCCGGGGCCGCGTCACGGCCGCCGAGGTGGCCGCCGAACTGGAGGTGTCCGAGCGGACCGCCCGCCGGGACCTCGAAGCCCTGGCCACCGCGGGCATCCCGGTGTACGCGCAGGCCGGGCGCGGCGGCGGGTGGGCTCTGGTCGGCGGCGCGCGCACCGACCTGAGCGGGCTGACCGAGAGCGAGATCCGCGCACTGTTCCTGCTCGCCGGACCGAGCGCCACCAGTCCCGAACTGCGGGTCGTCCTGCGCAAGCTCGTCCGGGCGCTGCCGGCACCCCTGCGGGAGGGCGCCGAGGCGGCCTCCCGCGCCGGGGTCGACGACGGCACGGACTGGTCCGGGACCGAGGCGGGCGAACCCCGGCTCCCCGCGCTCCAGCGGGCCGTGGTCGAGGGGCACAGGCTCCGGATCGGCTACGCCCGCCCCGGCGAGGAGCCCCGTGAGCGGACCGTGCACCCCCTGGGCGTCGCGGCCAAGGCCGGGGTCCGCTACCTGGTGGCGGACACGGACGCGGGCCTGCGCACCTTCCGCGTCAGCCGGATCGTCTCCGTCGTGGAGACGGGCGAACCGGCCGTACGGCCCGCGGGGTTCGACCTCGCCGCCACCTGGCGCACGCTCGCCGCCCGCATGGAGGACCGGATGGTCGCCGCGACCGTGCGGGGCCGCGCCGCGCCCGGCACGGCGGCGGTCCTGGACCGGCTCCTGGGCGGGCGGCTGCGGTACACCGGGCGGGACGAGGACGGCTGGTCGGCCATCGAGGTGGACGGCCCCACCCCGGAGGTGGTGGCCGCCCAGCTCGCCGGTCTGGGCGCCCGTGTCGAGGTCCTCGAACCCCCCGAGGCCCGCGCCCACCTGGCCCGCCTCGGTGCCGAACTGGCCCGGGTGTACGCCGGCTCCACACCGTCCGCGCCCCCGGGCGCCGCCCGGTCGGGCCCGGCCTGAGCGACGGGCCCTCGGCGACGTCCGGAGGACCCTCCCGGCAATCCCGCCGCGCGCGGGGCCCGAAGGCGGCCGGCGCGGCCTCCCGTTCAGCGGGGCGCGCCGGTCTCCTCCGCGGCGGCCGGCGCCGGCACCTCCCGGGCGGGGCGCTCCGTACCGCGCGTCTCCGTACCGCGCGCCTCCGTACCGCGCCCCTGCGGAACCGCGTCCGCCGCCTCCGGGACCGGCGCCGCCCCCTGCCCGGCCGCCCCGCCCCCGGCCGCAGCGACGCCCGTCGTCCACCGGGTCAGCGCCACCCCGACCAGTACGACCGCCATGCCCGTCACGACCCGCGCGCTCAGGGGTTCGTCGAGGACGAGGGCGCCCAGCGCCACGGACACCACCGGCAGGAGATAGCCGACCGTGGCCGCGCTCGTCGGCCCCTCCTCCGCGATCATCCGGTAGTTCAGATGGAAGGTGAGGCCGGTCGCGAAGACCCCGAGCACGACGACCGCGAGCACTCCCGCCCAGGTGACCCCCGCCGAACCGCCGGCCGCCAGGGCCGGCACGCTCAGCCCGGTCGCCGTGAGCAGCTGGGCCGCGGAGAGCGCCAGCGGCGCGGTGCCCCGCCCGGTGAGCCGGCGGGCCATGTACGCGAAGGCCACCGCGTAGCTCGCGGAGGCACCCAGCAGGGCGAGCGCGCCGAGGCTCATCAGGCCGGAGCCCGCGCTCCAGGGCGCGAAGATCAGCAGGACACCGGCGAAGCCGAGCACCAGCCCGCCGAGCCGGGCGGGGTGGAGCGGCCGGTCCGTGCCCGTGCCCAGTCCGATGAGGAGGGCCCAGAGGGGGGTGGTGGCGTTGAGCACGCCCGCCACCCCGCTGTCGACGGTCTGCTCGCCGACCGAGAAGAGCAGGAAGGGCAGCGCGTTGCAGAAGAAGGCCGCGACGGCCAGCCGCCGCCAGGTCGTGCCATCCCGCGGCAGCCGCTGCCCCGTCCCGTACGCGAGCGCGAGGAGCACCGCCGCCCCGAGGAGACACCGGACGAAGGTGATCCACCCCGGCGTCAGGCCCTGTTGGAGGGAGATCTTGATCCAGAGAAAGCCCGAGCCCCAGAGCAGGGCCAGCACGCCCATGCGTGTCGCCGATGTCATGGCTCCACCGTCCTCCGCCTCACCCGACAGGACAAGCGAAGAATCATGCATCCAGCGTTAAGCTCTCCTACATGCTCGATGTGAGACGTCTGCAGGTGCTCCGGTCCGTCGTCACGAGCGGCTCGGTCACCGCCGCCGCCGCGCACCTCGGCTACACCCCCTCGGCGGTGAGCCAGCAGATCACCGTGCTGGAGCGGGAGGCGGGCATCGAACTGCTAGAACGCTTCGGCCGGGGCGTGCGGCCGACCGCCGCCGGGCGGCTGCTCACCGAGTACGCCGCCGTCATCGGCCGCCAGGTCGCCGAGGCCGAGACCGCGCTGGCCGACCTGCGGGCGGGCCGCACCGGCCGGATCGCGGTCCGCTACTTCGCCACGGCGGGGGCCGACCTCGTGGCCCCGGCCCTGGCCCGCTTCCGCGCCGAACACCCGGGGATCCGGGTCGACCTGAGGATCGCCGACGGCGCGACCGACCCGGAGGCGGACCTCACGCTCCTGGTCCGGCCGCGGGACGGCGGAGCGGGCACGTCCGGCGACGGTCTGCGGCTGGTCCCGCTGGTCGACGACCCGTACCGGGTCGTCCTGCCCAAGGGCCACCCGCTGGCCGGCCGCCGCGGCGCCGTCGAGCTGGCCGATCTCGCGACCGAGCCCTGGGTCGGCAGCGAGCGGCCCGGACCCTGTCTCGACGCGGTCCTGGACGCGTGCGCGGCGGCCGGGTTCACCCCGGACATCGCGGTCGAGTGCGAGGAGTACGGGGCGGCGCAGGGCTTCGTCGCGGCCGGGCTCGGCATCAGCCTGATCCCTCTGATGGGGCTGGGCAGCCGCCACCCGAACGTGGTCGTCCGCAAGATCCGGGGCCCGGAGCCGGTCCGCTCGATCCACGCGGCGGTACGGGAGTCCTCGCTGAGCCTGCCCGCCGTGCGCGACCTGCTGACGGCACTTCAGGAGGCCCGGCCGGAGCGCCGGTCGGCCTGAAGGTCCGGCGCGCACCGCGCCCGGAACCGTGCCACCCGCGATCGCGCGGGGCGGCCGTCGGCCGTCCCCGGCCCGTCCGCCGACGACCACCGGCCGGCCTCGCCCGTCCCGGCTCAGAAGACGTCGAAGCACCAGGGCCGGCGGGACGCCCGCAGCAGGGTGTCCGCGAGGGCGGCGGCGCCCGTGGCGAGCTCCTCGACCCGGCCCAGGTCGGCGAGCCGGACCACCGACTCGTCGCCCAGCGACAGCGTGCCCAACTCGGCGACGTCGAGCGCCAGATCGGCGGACTCGGTGGTCCGCGTGCAGGAGGCGCCCTGGGGCGAGGCGTCCAGCCGGTAGCGCCCGCCGGCCGGACCACCGGTGTCCCGCACGTCGAGGACGAGGCTGCCGGCGGCGGCGTACGTCCGGGTCTCCAGGACCTTGGCGACGTCGAGGACCCGGACCCAGAGCATGTCGGCGTGCGTCGTCGCCCTGGCCGCCCGCGGGTCGGGCAGCAGGAGCGGGAGGAGGTCGTCGGGGGCGCGGTATCCGGACTTGACGCCGGTCACCCAGTCGATGGAGCAGAGGAACCGCCACAGGGCACGCTCGGCGGCCGGGGTGACGGCGATCAGCTCCTTCACGGTGGCCGTGTTCAGCGGCTGCTTGCCGTCCTCCCACCGGTCGTCGCAGGTGTAGGCGACATAGCCCTCGACCTCGCCGGACTCGGAGCGGTAGATGCCGTAGAAGGGTTCGGTCCACGGATCCTGGTGGAAGCAGCGTCCGGTGACGACGTCCCAGCCCCGGGTGTCCCGCCCGACGACGCCGGCGCGGACCCCGGCCAGCCGGCGGTGCAGCGGCGGGCCGATCCGGCGGATCTCCTCGCCGTCGGCGAAGTCGATCCGCCCGCCGTCCTCGGGGCGGCCGGAACGGCGCGGGTCGAGACCGGCACGCCGGACGTCGACGGTCCACTCGGTGGTCCAGGTGGCGGGGCCGAAGCCGAAGCGTCCGTAGATCGGGTACTCGGCGGCGATCAGCGTCGCGACCGCGTCACCCCGCTCGGCCGCCGCGGCCAGGTCGTCCCCCATCATGCGGCTGAGCAGCCCGCGGCGGCGGTGGGTCGCGGAGACGGTGACGCCGCTGACGGCGTCGGCGACGAGCGTGCCGCCGCCGACCGTGCTCAGTTCCTGGGTGAACGAGCGGAAGGTGGCGACGACCTTCCCCTGGTCGAAGACGCCGTACACGCGGGAGAGGTCGGTGTGCGGCAGCCGGTCGGCGACCTCCGCGTCGGTGACGACCGGGGGCCGCAGGAAGCCGGCGTGGAGCGCCCGCAGCCAGTCGGGGTACTCGGACTCGGAGACGGGCCGCACCTCGGAACTCATTCTCCGAGGTTATGCGGGCTCACCGACCGCCCGCACGCGAGTTACCGCCGGTGGGGTCCGCCCCGCACGCGAGTACCGCGGCGGCGGACACCCCCCGGTCAGAACGCCGCGCGGATCCCTCCGACCACCGTCGGGCCGCCCAGCAGGGGCACGGCGCCGATCCGGTCGAGGACCGGGTTCACCACACCCATCAGGGCGAGGGTCCTGGCCAGTACCGGGCCCAGCGCGCGGGTGGCACCGTCGTCGATCTTGAAGGCGAGGGCGCGGCCGTCCGGCAGGGCGACCGCCTGCACGGCCTCGGCGCCCATCTTCGACAGCGCTCCCGGTATCTCCCGCATCAGCCAGGTGTCCGGCCGCCGGGTGCCCGCCACGTACTCCGGGTGCGCCCGCATCGCGTCCGCCACCCGCCGCCGCGGCGTTCCCGGCCGGGCGAGGACGAAGGCGCGGAAGGCCCGCGCCAGGCCCGTCAGGCTGAGTGCCATCAGGGGAGCCCCGCAGCCGTCCGTACCGAGCGCGGCCACCGGCTCGCCCGCCGCGGACTCGACCTCCTCGCGCACCAGCACCTGGAGCGGGTGGTCCGGGTCGAGGTACGAGGCGAGGTCCCAGCCGTTCCGCGCGCACGCCGCCAGCATCGCCGCGTGCTTGCCCGAGCAGTTCATGGTGACCCGTGCGCGCCCGTGGCCACCGGCCAGGTAGCTCTCCGCCTCGACGGGGTCCAGCGGCAGGTCGGGCGGGGTCTGGAGGTCGTCCTCGGTGAGGCCGTGCTCGCCGAGCATGATGCGCACCAGATCGAGGTGGAACGTTTCGCCAGAGTGGCTCGCCGCCGCCAGCGCCAGTCGTTCGCCCGCGAGGTCCAGGCCGGCGCGCAGCAGCGCGGAGGCCTGCATCGGCTTGTTCGAGGACCGTGGGAAGACGGGTGCGGCCGGGTCTCCCCAGGCCCGCTCCACCGAGCCGTCGGCCGCCAGCACCACCAGCGAACCCCGGTGGACCCCCTCGACGAATCCCGAGCGGACGACCTCGGCGAGGACCGGCGACCGGCCCGAGGACAGATCCCCGGACGGAGCCGTGGACAGGGCGATGGACATGACGGTCGGCCTTCCGGGGCGGGCGACCCGCCCCGGAGGGATCGCCTCAGATCAGCAGGTCGTCTACTTGCGCTTCCCCTTCACGGTACCTGCGGGCGATCTCCGCGCTGCAGTCGTCCGCGGTCCGCTGCAGTTGCTGACGCCGCCGGGAGACCTGCTGCTCGTAGCCCGCGAGCCGCCCCATGGCCGTGTGCAGCTCCTCGTCCGTGCGGGCCGCCAGGTCCGACAGCTCGACCTCCGAGAGCATCTCGGCCGCCAGCCGCCGGTACTCCTCGCTGCGCGGCGTCGACAGCGTCACGTGCCGGGCCGAGGTCCGCAGCCGCGAGGGCGCGTCCGCGAGGATCTCCGAGAGCCGGTCGAGGACCGGCGTCTCGGGATCCGCACGCCGGGCCAGTTCGGCCCGCAGGATGTCGATCCGGCCCTGCAGCATCCTGCGGACGTAGCTGAGGTCGGCCTCGTCGCCCTGCGCGTCGCGGCGCAGCGCGCGCAACTCGGTCAGCCGCAGGGCGGTGATGTCGGGTGTGGGCCGTTCCGGCAGGGCGGTCTCGGCCGTCCGCTGCACAGGTGGTCGTCCGGCCGCGCCGATCCGGGTCAGCCGTACGGGACCGGACGGCGTCTGCCCGGCGCCAGATGCACTCATGTGATTCCCCTCGACCGGTGCGCATCGCACCGCCTGAAAGGCATCGTGCCACTCTGCACGTGCACGTGCAGGCGCTCTGCACCCGTTCGGCCCCAGACGAGTCGGTCGGTAGGTTGGTCCGTATGCGTGCAGTGGTACAGAGGGTCGACGGCGCGAAGGTCGTCGTCGCAGGGGAAACGGTCGGCGAGATCGTCGGCGAGGGTCTGTGTGTGCTGGTGGGGGTCACCCACGACGACACCCCGGAGAAGGCCGCCCAGCTGGCCCGGAAGCTGTGGTCCGTCCGGATCCTCGAGGCGGAGAAATCCTGTTCGGACGTGAATGCCCCCTTGTTGGTGATTTCTCAGTTCACCCTCTACGGGGACGCCCGCAAGGGCCGCCGTCCCACCTGGAACGCGGCCGCGCCCGGCCCCGTCGCCGAACCCCTCGTCGACGAGGTCGTGGCGCAGCTGCGCGGCCTCGGCGCCCGCGTGGAGACGGGCCGGTTCGGAGCGGACATGCGGGTCTCGCTCACGAACCACGGCCCGTTCACGGTGATCGTGGAGGTCTGACGCCGGGGGGCCTGGCCGCCCCCGTGCGCCGTCCTGCCGTACGGGGCGCGCCCTACGGCTCGACGACCGTCTCCTGCGCCGCCGCCGTGTCCCCGGCGAGCAGCTTCGCGTCCACGGGGACGTTGCGCTTCACGATCGCCAGCGCGATCGGCCCCAGCTCGTGGTGGCGGGCCGAGGTCGTGATGAAGCCCAGCTGACGGCCGTCGGCCCCGTCGGAGGCGAGCCGGAGCGGCGTGCCGTGACCGGGCAGGTGGACCTCGCTGCCGTCCAGGTGCAGGAAGACGAGCCGGCGCGGCGGCTTCCCCAGGTTCTGGACCCGGGCCACGGTCTCCTGGCCGCGGTAGCAGCCCTTCTGGAGGTGCACGGCGCTGCCGATCCAGCCCAGCTCGTGCGGGATGGTCCGGTGGTCGGTCTCGAAGCCGAGCCGCGGCCGGTGCTCCTCGATCCGCAGCGCCTCGTACGCGAGGATGCCGGCGGCCGGCCCGTGCGCGGCGGCGAAGGACTCCAGGTCGGCGCGGGGCAGGAACACCTCGCGGCCGTGCGCGGTCTCCCGTACGACCACGCCCTGCGGGACCTCGGCGATCGAGCCGGCCGGCAGGTGGACGACGGCGAAGTCGTCCGTGCGGTCGGCGACCTCGACCCGGTAGAAGAACTTCATCGACTCCAGGTAGGCGAGGAGGTCCTCCTTCGTGCCCGGCTCGACGTGCGCCCAGACCGTCTCGCCGTCGTCGACGAGGTAGAGCGCGTGCTCGATGTGGCCGTTGGCGGAGAGGATCAGCGCCTCGGTGGCCTGGCCGGCCGGAAGGGAGCTCACGTGCTGGGTGAGCAGCAGGTGCAGCCAGCTCAGCCGGTCGTCGCCGGAGACGGTGATCACGCCGTGGTGGGAGAGGTCGACGAGGCCCTTGCCGTCGGCGAGCGCGCGCTGCTCGCGGAACAGGTCGCCGTAGTGCGCCGCGACGCCTTCGTCCCGGCCCTCGGCAGGGACGGCGCCGGGCAGGGACAGCAGGGGGCTGGGCGGAGTAGGTCGCTGCATGGCGTCCAGCCTACGACTCGGCCGCGGCCGCCTTGCGGGAGCAGCCCTCGCAGCGGCCGAAGATCGCGAAGTGCTTCATGTCGGTCTCGAAGCCGAAGGTCTCGCGGAGCTTGCCGGTGAAGTCGGCCGCGATCTCCACGTCGGCCTCGATCACCTCGGTGCAGTCCCGGCAGACCAGGTGCAGATGGTGGTGGCGGTCGGCGAGGTGGTACGTCGGCGCGCCGTGACCCAGATGGGCGTGGCTCACCAGGCCCAGCTCCTCCAGGAGCTCCAGCGTCCGGTAGACGGTGGAGATGTTCACACCGGAGGCGGTCTTGCGGACCTCCCCGAGGATGTCGTCCGGCGTCGCGTGCTCCAGCGCGTCCACCGCCTCCAGGACAAGCTGGCGCTGGGGCGTCAGCCGGTAGCCGCGCTGCCGCAGGTCGCTCTTCCAGTCGGTGCTCACCACGCCCCCCAGTGTAGGAGGGCGCGGCGCGGTACCGGGGGCTCCGGGGCCTACTTGAAGAAGGCGATGCCGTCGTCGGGCAGGTCACCGAGGCCGCGGGCCATCTCGGCGACCTCCTCGGGGCTGACGACCTTCTTCAGGTGGGCGGACATGTACGGCCGCAGCGGGACCTCGGGGGTGGCCTTCTCGCCCACCCACATCAGGTCGCCCTTGACGTAGCCGTAGAGCCGCTTGCCACCGCTGTACGGGCCGGACGCGGCCGTACGGGCCACGGCGTCCGTCACGAGGTCGATCTGCGGCTTCTGGTCGGCGAGCTCGCCGTACCAGATCTCCACGATGCCCTGGTCACGGACCATGACGACCTCGACCTTGCGGTCCTTGTCGATCCGCCAGTAGCCGCTCTCGCTCTCCAGCGGACGGACCTGCTTGCCGTCGTTGTCGAGGACCCAGGAGTGCGAGACGTACTCGATGAAGTCACGGCCGTCGTGGCTGAAGGTCACGGACTGGCCGAAGTTGCACTTCTCGGCACCGGGGAAGTCGGAGACGCCCGCTCCTTCCCACGTGCCGAGGAGGAACGCGAGGGGGAGGAGGTCCGGGTTGAGGTCGGACGGAATCTCGATCATGAGCAGCTCAGGCGATCTCTTGAGGGGGTTAGCGCTGGCCCTGGTACAGCTTCTTCACGGCCAGACCGGTGAAGGCGAGCACACCGACGCAGACCAGGACCAGAAGGGTTTCGAAGAAGATGATCACAGGTGCTCCTCGAATGAGCGTGAAGGCAGGACGGGCCGGACACCAGCTTAGTGGGCTGGTGTCCGGCGCCGCGTGTGAGGTGGGTCCGGTTGCGGTGACGCCGCCCGTCAGCCCAGCAGCTGGTTCTGGAGGGCGACCGTCTGCTGGAACGGCACGGTGAGCGCCTCGTCCTTGCGGGACTGGGTGATCAGGGCGAGGGTGTCGCCGGCCTGGATGTGCACCCACCGGGTCTGCTCGGGGCCGTACGGCTTCGTCTCCTCGAAGCCGTACAGCACGTTGAACGGCACGCGGATGTCGAGGGTCGAGTCGTCGATCACCGCGGACCCGACGCCGTTCGGGAAGTGGCCGTCCGACGAACCCGCGTTCAGGGCGTTGTCCTTGAAGTCCTCCGCGAAGGCCACCGACTTGAACCGCAGCAGGTGGATGCGGGTCGTCGTGCCGTCGGGCGTGGTCCAGCCCCGGGCGGCGATGTGCCGCAGGGCGGATTCGTCGAGGGCCTGCTTCAGGGCGACGCCGGCGTCCTTGTCGTACTGCGACAGGTACTCGTCCACGCTCACCCAGCCGCCGTTCAGCTTCGGGTCGACCGTGGCGCCCGCCGGCGCCGGGAGGAGGAGCTTGCGCAGGTCCGCGTAGTGGACCTCGCCCTCGTTGCCGTCGGTGTACGGGCGGGGGACGTCCTGCGGCAGAGCCGGGAGGCTGAGCTTCGGGTACTCCCACCGGCCGTCGTTCTCGGTCGCCAGACCGGGCACGTCGGTGCGCTCCATCGAGGTGATCCCGAGTGCCGTGCCCGTCCCGAGCCCGCCGCACACGACGACGGCGGCCGTCCAGCGGGCCACGGCCCACAGCACCCGCTTCGAGGGCCGGCGGGCGGGTGCCACGCGGGCGTCCGCGGCCTCGGCCTCGGTCTCGGGGGCGGCGGAGGCTTCGGGGGTCTCCGCCGCCGCGACGGCTACGGGCACCGCGACGGCCTCCGGGACCTCGGGGGTCTCAGCGGCCTCGGGGGCCTCAGCGGTCTCCGCAGCCTTCGGGACCTCGGGGGCCGCAGCGGTCTCGGGAGCCTCAGCGGTCTCCGGCACCACCGGCTTCTCGGTCTGGGCCGGGATCTTCGTGTCCGTCTGCTCGGTCATACGTACTCCCCCGGGGACTCGATGTGGTCCAGCTGCTTCTTCACCAACGCGGCCACCGCGGACCTGTCGAACGGCTTGGCGCCCGCGGCGGTGACGGTGACGTAGACATCGGAGTCGTAGGCGGCGCAGACCATCCCGTCCAGCTGGTCGGCCTGCTCCTTCTTGCTCAGCCCCTTCTCCTGCGGAACGAGGTGGCACATGGACGTCGCCTGCGCGTCGATCTTCGGGCCCTTCGGGAACTTGAGCAGCCCGGCGATCTCCTTGCGGAGCTCGAACATGTCCCGGATACGGCTCTTGTCCTTCATCCGCGTGATGTGCACGTACACCACGAGGTCCTCGTCGGACGAGACATAGGTGCGCACCGCGACGCCCTGGACGCCGAGGCGGTCGATCCGCTTCTCGTAGTCGCGGCGCTTCTTGCCCGAGAGGCCCTTGCCCTCCTGCTTCATGAGGGCGGCGGCCTCCCTCGCGCCCAGCTCGCCGTCGTTCCCGTACATCTCGACGTCGGGGCCGAGTTCGTAGCCGGACGGCACCGGCAGCAGGAGCTTGCTCAGCGGCGTCGACGCCCTGCCCCGCTCGAACCCCACGGCCGGGTCCTTGTCCGCGGCCGAGGCCTGCGTCTTCTCCCACACCACCGTCTCCGCCGCGCGGTCCGCGCCGGAGACGGTCACACCCGTGTAGGCGAGGCCTCCGCCGACGGCGCCGAGGACGAGGACGGCGGGCAGCACCACGGTCAGCAGCGTGCGAGCCCGCCCCTTCTTCCCCGGCGCGTCCGCGGCGGTCGTCCCGGCCACGTCCTCGGCCGGCGCCGAGTCCTCGGCCGTGTCGGGCACGCCGGCGGTGTCGGGCGCCTCGCGGTCCGCCGCGTCGGCCACGTCGGTCACATCGGTCACGTCGTTCCGGTCCTCGTTCACAGGCGCCCCAGCTGTCGTTCGGCCACCGAGGCGATGTCCTTCTTGGAGATCTTCTTGGTGTCGATCATGAAGATCTCCACGGCGACGTCCCCGCGGTGCAGGTAGGCCCTGGCCTCGTAGAGGTCCAGGTAGCCCGCCTCCTTGTGCACGGGGAAGACGTAGTAGCGGCCGTTCGCGGAGCTCTTGAGCGCGTCGCCCTCGTTGCCGGCGAATTCGTCGTCGCCCATGTACGACATCTGGTCCTCGGAGTGGTCCTTCGCACCGAGGAAGTCGCTGGGCCTGAACTGCACCAGCCGGATCTCGGTCACCCGGAACTCGCCCGTCCGCCACGACGTGGTCGCGACACGGCGGATCCCGTTCCCCAGCTCGTGACGGAGCGCCGGACCGGGCCGGTCGAACTCCGAGGCGTACTCGGGCACCGTCAGCCAGCCGTCGTCGTCCGCGAAGTCCGGCGTCTTCGCTCCCGCCGGCTTGGGCAGCAGCAGCTTGCGCAGATCGCCTTCCGTCTTCGCCCCGCGGTCCTCGGAGACCGGCAGCGGCTCGATCGTGCCGCCCTTCGGCAGCGGCTTCGGGTAGGCGAGGTCCGCCTGGTTCAGCGCGGGCAGCGGGGTCGGCTCCCGCTCGGCCTGGACGCCGTAGCCCACCGCCGTGCCGCCGACGATGCCGAGGACGGCGGCGACGGCGATCAGCGCGACGGTGCGCCCGGCCCGGCGGCCACGCGACGGCACGACGGCGGTCTCGGCCTCCGGGACGGCGGCGTCCGGCGTGACCGGCGCGGCGGCCTCCGGCGCCTGCGGCGCGGCCTGCCCTGTTGCGGAACGCTCCGGCGCGGCAGCGCTCTCGGCGTGTTCCGGTGTTTCTGTGGCTTCCAAAGGGGTCCCCCCACGAGACCTGAATCGCAGATTCCGTAACCTGCGCATCCCCCTGACTCGCGAGTGACGCATGAGGTTGCAGGGAGCCGCATTACAGTTCGGTACATGGCGAAGAAGCTCGTGATCAAGGTGACCGCAGGGGCCGACGCCCCCGAACGCTGCTCGCAGGCCTTCACGGTGGCCGCGGTGGCCGTCGCCAGCGGGGTCGAGGTCTCCCTGTGGCTGACGGGCGAGGCGTCGTGGTTCGCGCTCCCCGGTCGCGCGGCCGAGTTCGAGCTGCCGCACGCGGCGCCGCTGCCGGACCTCATCGACTCGATCCTGGCGGCCGGGCGCCTGACGCTCTGCACGCAGTGCGCGGCGCGGCGCGAGATCACGGAGGGGGACGTCCTGGAGGGCGTCCGCATCGCCGGCGCGCAGGTCTTCGTCCAGGAGGCCATGGCCGACGGTACGCAGGCGCTCGTCTACTGATCCCGGGGTCGTCCGCCTCCCCCACCCGATCGGCCCGGGTCGGGGCCCGGCCAGGCCGGGCCGCGGCCTGGCGCGTCAGGTCTCGCGGCGCTTCTTGCCGTCGAGCTCGTCCCACCACTCGTCCGACTTCGGGTCGCCGGAGGGGTCGTCCCACCAGCGGTCGTCGGGACCCCGCCGGTTCGCGATCATCGCGGCGAGCGGCGGGATCACCATGGCGACCACGCACATCCCGATGGCGATCGGCATGGAGAACAGGCGCACGACGGCCCAGGCGCCCACGAACAGCACCAGGCAGGCACCCATCATCCAGAAGTAGACGTGCCGACGGCGTGCGTACACACCTTCAGGGTACGACCGCGGGCACGCCTGAGGGCCGTGCCTCTCGTCCTGGTACAGGCGTCCAACCCCCCAGGAGGCACGGCCCTCAGGCCGTTCGGGCAACGCGGATCAGACCGCGATGGCGACCTCCGCGAGGCCACCCTGCTGCGCCACGACCTGACGGTCGGCGGTGCCGCCGGGGACCAGGGCACGGACGGTCCAGGTGCCCTCGGCCGCGTAGAAACGGAACTGGCCGGTGGCGGAGGTCGGGACCTCGGCCGTGAACTCGCCGGTCGAGTCCAGGAGGCGGACGTAACCGGTGACGGGCTCGCCGTCCTTGGTCACGAAGCCCTGGATGGTGGTCTCACCGGGCTTGATCGTCGAGGCGTCGGGGCCGCCGGGCTGCGCTCCACACATGATGTTCTGTCCTTACGGTCGAGGGGTCCGGAGAAGGGGGTCCGGGGTCTTACTTGTTGGCGCCGAGCTCGATCGGCACGCCGACGAGGGAGCCGTACTCGGTCCACGAGCCGTCGTAGTTCTTGACGTTCTCGACGCCCAGGAGCTCGTGCAGCACGAACCACGTCAGCGCGGAGCGCTCACCGATGCGGCAGTAGGCGATGGTGTCCTTCGCCAGGTCGACCTGCTCGTCCTCGTAGAGGGCCTTGAGCTCGTCGTCCGACTTGAAGGTGCCGTCGTCGTTGGCGTTCTTCGACCACGGGATGTTGCGGGCGCTCGGCACGTGGCCGGGACGCTGCGACTGCTCCTGCGGGAGGTGCGCCGGGGCGAGCAGCTTGCCGGAGAACTCGTCGGGCGAGCGGACGTCGACGAGGTTCTGGCTGCCGATCGCGGCCACGACGTCGTCGCGGAACGCGCGGATCGCGGTGTTCTGGGCCTTGGCCTTGTACTCGGTGGCCGGGCGGACCGGGACCTCGGCGACCAGGTCGCGGGAGTCGAGCTCCCACTTCTTGCGGCCGCCGTCGAGGAGCTTCACGTTCTCGTGGCCGTAGAGCTTGAAGTACCAGTACGCGTAGGAGGCGAACCAGTTGTTGTTGCCGCCGTAGAGGACCACGAGGGTGTCGTTCGCGATGCCCTTGGCCGACAGGAGCTTCTCGAAGCCCTCCTGGTCGACGAAGTCGCGGCGGACCGGGTCCTGGAGGTCCTTGGTCCAGTCGATCCGGATGGCGTTCTTGATGTGGTTCTTCTCGTACGCCGAGGTGTCCTCGTCGACCTCGACGATGGCGACCTTCGGGTCGTCGAGGTTGGCCTCGACCCAGTCGGCGTCTACCAGGACGTCGCTGCGGCTCATGTTGTTCTCCTCCGGGGCAGTCTTCGGCGGTGTGGTGCGGTGTGGCGCAGGATGGTGCGGGTACGCGTCATCGCGTGCGTACGGGCTACACGGTGACCCCGACGGTGCGTCAAAGGGTCTGAGGAATACGGGATTCGGACGTCCCGCTCAGACGGAGCGACAGAGCATGGCGGCGACGCGGCACAGGTCTACTGCCCGCCGCTTCGTGAGATCCGCCTGTCGCTTCATGCCCTCGATCGTAGGGACGGACAGGCGGCCGTGTCACCGCTGTGTCGTATTTTGAGACGCGATCGTCCGAGGAGTGGGACGCGTGTCCCCGGAAAGCACCGACGGACGCCCCGCGAGCGGGGCGTCCGTCCAGTGTTTCTACGGTTCGGACGGGGGCGTCTCACCATGTGGCACGCCGCCGTCTGCGGGCCGTCTCAGCCGGCGAGGACCACGTCCTTGCCGGTCACGGCGATGGCCACGCCGTCCTCGCGCGCCTCGACGCTCTCCAGCTTCATGCCCGCGGGCAGGCCGCCGATCTCCCGGTCGAAGTCGGTGCGCTGCCGGATCGCGTCCTCGATGCCGGGGATGCCTTCGAGCGGCACCTTGTCGGCCCGCACCCGGATCGTGTCCCCGTCGACCAGCGTCACCGTCGACACGACGCTGCGGGTGACCGTGCGGCCCAGGATCCGGACGCCGCCGGTGACCTTCAGCTTGCCGTTGCCGCCGTAGGCCACGACGACGTCGCGGTCGGCCGCGGCGGCCAGGTCCGCGTAGGAGATCAGCGCGGTGCCGGTGGCGGAGCCCGCCCGGGCGCTGGTGTAGTCGCCGTTCAGCGTCACGTCGCGGAGCGCGGCGGTCATCCGGCCGATCCGGATCTTCTTGCCGCCGGCCGTGGCCTCGACGCCGGTGAGTGTGACGTCGACCTCGTCGAAGCGCTTGTCCATGATCTGCGTCAGGAAGGGGAAGCCCTTGATGTCGACGTCCGTCGAGCCGGCCCGGGCGGGGCCGAGCCGGACGCGGTCGGCGGCCTCCGACTCGGCGTAGGACACGGCGAGGCGGTCCACACCGACGAGGATCCCGCCCAGCACGACGGCCATGATCAGCAATACGCGCAGTGCTCGCATGGCCTGTACGTCCCCCTCGAAGCTTCGCAAACGGATCCGGCCCCCCGACACGAAGATCGACGTGTCGGGGGGCCGGATGGTTCCCTCGGGGCTCAGAACAGGACGCGGCCGAGCAGGTGGACGGCCGGTGCGGCCAGCGCCAGCGGCAGCGCGACGCCCGCCGTCATGTGCACGAAGCGGGACGGGTAGTCGTAGCTGGCGACCCGCAGGCCGGCCAGCGCGCACACGCCGGCGCCGATGCCCAGCAGGGCGCCGGAGACGGCGTCCGGGCCGACGGCCCCGCCGGCGGCGATCCCGGCGCCCGCCGCCGCGAGGAGCGCCGCCACGAGGGAGGCCGGGCCCGGCAGCGGCAGCGCACGGGCGAGGACGGCGGCGGCGACCGCGAGCCCGCCGACGACCACGGCGTCCGGGGCGGAGCCGAGGTGCCCGGTGGCCACGATCGTCAGGGCCGCCGAGGTGACGGTGGCCATCAGGCCGTACATCCGCTCGTCCGGGTCGGCGTGGCTGCGCAGCTGGAGGACGAGGGTGAGCAGCACCCAGACGCCGAGGGTGCCGAGGATCGCGGCGGGCGCGTGCTCCCGGCCGGCGGCCAGCAGGACGACGTCGGCGACCAGGCCGCCCGCGAAGGCGAGGGCGATGCCCTGCCGGGCCGGCCACATGCCGTTGAGCCGGAACCAGCCGGCGGCGGTGACCGCCTGGAGCAGCACCACCGGCACGAGGAGCGCGTAGGACCCGACGGCCGCGCCGGCGGCGAGCAGACCGCCCAGGACCGCGGTGAGGGCGGCCGGCTGCATCCCCGGCGCGATGATCGGGGAACGCCCCTCGGCGCGGGCGCGCTGGGCGTCGGTGACCCGGGCGTTGCCGGTGGTGGTGGGCGCGGAGTAGGCGGGCCCGCCGGCCGCCGCGAGCGGGGCGCCGGGCGCCGCCGGCGTCTCGGCGGGGAGCGGCACGGCCTGGGTGCCGTAGGCGTTCGCGACGGGCCCGTACGGGTCGGCGGGCGGCTGGGGCGCCCCGTGCTGCGGCGCGAAGTGGGCCGTCCGGTCCGACGGGTGCGCCGGGTGGACCGGCTGCTGGGCCTGGGCCTGGTACGCCGCCGGGTGGGCCGGCTGCCGCCCGGCCTCGTGCGGCGCCGGGTGGGCAGGCTGCCCGGCGTGGTGCGCCGGAGGCTGCGGCGCCGGGTACGGCCGGACCACGGGCTGGTACTGCGTGTCCCAGGTCTGGCCCTCCCACGTCTGCGTGACGTCGGGGTCCTGGTACCCGTACCGCGGCTCCTGGTGCTGCTGTCCCGTGGCGTACGGATCGTACGGATGCTGCTGATCGCTGCTCATGCTGTGCGGTTCACCCTCCTGCGAACGGCGGGAGCACCTCGACCGTGCCGCCCTCGGCAAGGCGTACGGTCTCATGGCCGCGGGTCCCGACGGGGTCACCGTCGACGAGGAACGAACACCGCTGGAGTACCCGGACGAGCTCGCCCGGGTGCCTCTCGCGGGCCGCCTCCAGCGCCTGCGCCAGGTTCTCGGCGGTGTACGGCTCCTCGGCGACACCGGCGGCGGCCTTGGCCGCGGCCCAGTAGCGGATGGTCCCCGCTGCCATAGCGGCGCTCCCTTCGTTCGTGTGCGCGCCGCTCCCCATGATGGGCTATCCGTCCACGAGCCAGCCGCCGAGGCGGCCCAGCAGCTCGTCGTCCGCCGCGTTCTCCGCGTGGCCCATCCCCCGTTCCAGCCAGAGCTCGGCCTCACCCGCCGCCGCCAGCATGCGCGGATGGTCGACCGGGAAGTACGGGTCCCGGTCGCCGTGCACGATCAGCAGCGGGGTGGGGGCGATCAGCGGGACGGCCTCGACGGGCGACAGCGGCACCGGGTCCCACGGGCGGCGGTCGATCCGGGTGCCGAGCCCGTAGCGGCCGACGAGCCGGCCCACCGGCCGGGTGATCACCCAGTGGACCCGTCGCATCGACGGCGTCCCCCGGTAGTACCAACGGGCGGGGGCGCTCACGGCGGCCACCGCGTCGGTGTGCGCTCCCGTGAGCCCCCGTTCGAGCGCCGCGTGCCTCAACACCACCGAACCGCCCATCGAGAAGCCCAGCGTCACGACGCGCGCGTGCCCCAGCTCCCGGGCCCAGCGGACCGCCGCCGAGAGATCGAGGACCTCGCGGTCGCCGACCGTGGAGACCCCGGCCGACCTTCCGTGGCCACGGAAGGAGAAGGTCACGACCGCCGCCCGCCCGGCGAGGGCCCGCGCGGCCCGGCGCACGGAGGGCCGGTCGGCCGAGCCCGTGAACCCGTGCGCGACGACGACGGCCGTATCGGTGACACTCGTCGTACACGGTTCGTAAACCGCCTCGATACGGACACCGTCATCAGTGAGCAACATTGCGCGTCGAGGACCGGAAGTGATCGAGGAAACATCCACCATGTGAAATCGACCCTCTGCCTCGGAACTCATGTGAGCTATTCTGCTTGCCAGAGGATCCGGGCAACGCAGCCCCCGGGTCCTTTTGTGTTTCCCGACCGTTGTTACGGCCAGATGAACAAAGGCTCTCAGGGCGCGAGAGCCGAAGCAGTACCAGCCGTGATCAAGTGCCGCAGACGCCCCTCA
Organism: Streptomyces sp. JL2001; assembly: GCF_050917515.1. Lineage (NCBI taxonomy): Bacteria > Bacillati > Actinomycetota > Actinomycetes > Kitasatosporales > Streptomycetaceae > Streptomyces > Streptomyces sp. JL2001. Next base: position 3,621,253 of record NZ_CP169421.1, read on the forward strand.
CGCCCGGCGTGGGGGGATCCCCTCTCGCAGGGACGAGGAGGACCCGACGTTATGGGCGAGCGAACCAAGCACGACCGACCGACGACGATCCAGGCAGGTGGGGCGCGATGAGTTCACTTCTGCTCCTGACGAACGCGCTGCAGCCCTCGACCGAGGTGCTCCCCGCACTCGGCCTCCTGCTGCACAACGTGCGCGTGGCCCCGGCCGAGGGGCCCGCACTGGTGGACACCCCCGGTGCCGACGTCATCCTCATCGACGGCCGCCGCGACCTCCCGCAGGTCCGCAGCCTCTGTCAGCTGCTCCGCTCCACCGGCCCCGGCTGTCCCCTGATCCTCGTCGTCACGGAGGGCGGCCTCGCGGCCGTCACCGCCGACTGGGGCATCGACGACGTGCTGCTCGACACCGCGGGCCCGGCCGAGGTCGAGGCCCGGCTGCGGCTGGCGATGGGCCGCCAGCAGATCGTCTCCGACGACTCCCCGATGGAGATCCGCAACGGGGACCTCTCGGTGGACGAGGCGACCTACAGCGCCAAGCTCAAGGGCCGGGTCCTGGACCTGACCTTCAAGGAGTTCGAGCTCCTGAAGTACCTCGCCCAGCACCCCGGCCGGGTCTTCACCCGCGCGCAGCTCCTCCAGGAGGTCTGGGGCTACGACTACTTCGGCGGCACCCGAACGGTCGACGTCCACGTACGGAGGCTGCGGGCCAAGCTCGGACCCGAGCACGAGTCCCTGATCGGCACCGTCCGCAACGTCGGCTACCGCTTCGTCACCCCGGAGAAGGTGGAGCGCGCCGCGGAGGAGGCCAGGGCCAAGGAAGAGGCCCGCGTCAAGGAGCCCGCGCGGGACGTCACTCCGACGGAGGACAGGGTCGACGTGGTGGAAGCCACAGTGCGACCTGCCGGTAGGTAGGTCACCCCGCGTAGACTGCCGCGCGTGGCCAAGGTGACGCGGGATGACGTAGCGAGACTTGCGGGTACTTCGACCGCCGTCGTGAGTTACGTCATCAACAACGGACCCCGGCCGGTCGCCCCGGCCACGCGCGAGCGTGTCCTCGCCGCCATCAAGGAGCTGGGCTACCGTCCGGACCGGGTGGCCCAGGCGATGGCCTCGCGGCGCACCGACCTCATAGGCATGATCGTCCCGGACGCTCGGCAGCCGTTCTTCGCCGAGATGGCGCACGCGGTCGAACAGGCCGCCGCCGAGCGCGGGAAGATGGTCCTCGTCGGGAACTCGGACTACCGCGACGAGCGCGAGATCCACTACCTCCGCGCCTTCCTCGGGATGCGGGTCTCCGGACTGATCCTCGTCAGCCAGGGCATGAGCGAGCGCGCCGCGAGCGAGATCGAGGCCTGGGACGCCCGCGTGGTGCTGCTGCACGAGCGGCCCGAGGCGCTCGACGACGTCGCCGTCGTCACGGACGACATCGGCGGCGCGCAGCTCGCCACCCGGCACCTCCTGGAGCACGGCCACCCGTACGTGGCCTGTCTCGGCGGCGTCCCCAACACCCCGGCCGTCGGCGACCCGGTCGCCGACCACGTCGAGGGCTGGCGGCGCGCGATGGTGGAGTCCGGGCGCTCGGTCGAGGGCCGGCTCTTCGAGGCCCCGTACAACCGCTACGACGCCTACCGGATCGCGCTGGACATCCTCTCCGGCCCGAACCGGCCGCCGGCCATCTTCTGCTCCACCGACGACCAGGCCTTCGGCGTGCTGCGGGCCGCCCGCGAGCTGCGGATCGACGTGCCGGGCGAACTGGCCGTGGCCGGCTTCGACGACGTGAAGGAAGCGGCGCTGACGGACCCGCCGCTGACGACCATCTCGTCCGACCGCCCGGCGATGGCCCGGGCGGCGGTCGATCTGGTCCTGGACGACTCGCTGCGGGTGACGGGATCGCGGCGCGAGCGGGTCAAGCAGTTCCCCTCGGCCCTGATCCTCCGCCGCAGCTGCGGCTGCGCGTAGGTCCCGTCCGGCGACGCCCCGTCCGCGGCCGCGGACGGGCGATCACGGCGGGCCCGTCCCACCACCGGTCTTTATTTCGGGCATACAGGGTTCTGCCGGGCTTCTCAGGACCTCCTCAGGAAGCTCTCATGAACCGCCCGCAGAGTCGTTGCCATGACGGACTACCCTCACCAGCCGCAGCAGCAGCCGTACTACCCGCCGCAGCCCCCGAGGCACCCGTACGACCCGGCGGAGCCCCTCGACACCGAGCCGGGCACGACGATCTGGCCCGTCGGCGGGTACGTCCCGCCGCCGGTCGCCCCCACCGCCGCCGGCCCCGCGCACGCCGCCCCCGAGCCGCGCCGCCGCGCCAAGCGGGGTGTCGGACTGCTCGTGGCCGTGGCGATCGCCGCGGCCGCGGTCGGTGGCGGCACCGCCACCCTCGTCCAGCAGCTCACCGCCGACGGCACCGCGAACGCGTCCGGCGGCGTCAACGGCACGAACGTCTCCGCGAGCAGCCGGGGCACCGTCGCCGGGGTCGCCGCGGCCGTCTCGCCCTCCATCGTGGAGATCTCCGCGAGCTCGACGTCCGGCAAGTCCACCGGATCCGGCGTGATCATCACCGGCGACGGCGAGATCGTCACCAACAACCACGTCATCTCCGGCGCCGACTCGATCAAGGTCCAGCTGTCGGACGGCACCTCCTACGACGCCGCGGTCGTCGGCACCGACCCCGACAAGGACCTGGCACTGATCAAGCTCCGGGGCGCGTCCGGACTGAAGGCGGCCACCCTCGGCGACTCGAGCAGGGTGAAGGTCGGCGACGAGGTCGTCGCGATCGGCTCCCCCGAGGGCCTGACCGGCACCGTCACCAGCGGCATCGTCTCTGCCCTCGACCGCGACGTCACCGTCGCCAAGGACGACGGCCAGGACCGGCAGCAGCCGCAGTACGACCCCCGGCAGGGCTGGCCCTTCGAGTTCGGCGGCCAGGAGTTCAACGGCGACACCGGCTCGTCGAAGACCACCTACAAGGCGCTCCAGACCGACGCCTCGCTCAACCCGGGGAATTCCGGCGGCGCGCTGATCAATTTGAACGGGGAGATCATCGGAATCAATTCGGCGATGTATTCGCCGAGCTCCTCGAACGGTTCTTCGGCCGGCAGCATCGGCCTCGGATTCGCCATCCCCGTCGACACCGTCAAGGCCGATCTGGAACAGCTCCGCTCGGGCGGCGCCAACTGAACGGCGACCCGCACGACCCCGCCGTGCGGAGCGATCCGTACGGCCCGAGCGACCCGTGGGACGCTGGGGCCATGACTGAAGGCGAGCGCATCCTCATCGTCGACGACGAGCCCGCGGTCCGGGAGGCGCTGCGACGCAGCCTGGCGTTCGAGGGCTACGGGACCGAGGTCGCCGTCGACGGCCTGGACGCCCTCGCCGCGCTGCAGTCGTACGCCCCCGACCTCGTCGTCCTCGATGTGCAGATGCCCCGGATGGACGGCCTGACCGCGGCCCGCCGCATCCGGTCGTCCGGCTCGACCGTGCCGATCCTGATGCTGACCGCCCGCGACACCGTCGGCGACCGGGTGACCGGCCTCGACGCGGGCGCGGACGACTACCTGGTGAAGCCCTTCGAGCTGGACGAGCTGTTCGCCCGGATCAGGGCCCTGCTGCGCCGCAGCTCGTACGCGGCAACGACCGGCGAGGCGCCCGCGGGCGACGTGCTGGCCTTCGGCGACCTGCGGATGGACCTGGCGACCCGCGAGGTGACCCGGGCCGGACGTCCCGTCGAGCTGACGCGGACGGAGTTCACCCTCCTGGAGATGTTCCTGGCCCACCCCCGGCAGGTCCTGACGCGGGAGCAGATCCTGAAGGCGGTCTGGGGCTTCGACTTCGAACCCAGCTCGAACTCGCTGGACGTCTACGTGATGTACCTGCGCCGCAAGACCGAGGCGGGCGGCGAGCCGCGCCTGGTGCACACGGTGCGGGGCGTGGGGTACGTGCTGCGCGGCGGAGGCCCGGAATGAGGAGTCCGCTCGCCTGGTTCCGGTCGAGACCCCTGCGGTCGAGGCTGGCGCTGCTGACGGCGACGGCGGTGGCCGTGGCCGTGGCGGCGGTCTCCCTGGCGTGCTGGCTCGTGACGCGGGCGCAGCTGGAGGGCGAGCTGGACGCGGCGCTGCGCCGCACGCAGTTCACCGACCAGCAGGCCCGTGAACTGCTCAACTCCTGCGGCCCGAAGGCGGGGAAGCCGCCGGGGTACCCGCCGTACGGCTCGGACACGCGGCAGATCGTGTCCGCGGACGGCGTGGTGTGCTCGCTCGGCACCTCCAGGATCCCGGCGACCCCCGAGGACATCGCGGTGGTGGAGCGGCAGGAGCCCTACGCGCTGCACACGACGACGGCCGAGGACGGCTCGCAGATGCGGGTGTACACCTACCCCGTGAGCGACCGGACGGTGGCCGTCTCGGTCGCCCGTCCGCTCTCCGAGATCGACAACTCGATGTCCACGCTCGGCTGGGTCCTGCTGCTGGTCTCCGGCATCGGCGTCGTCGGAGCGGGCGCGGCCGGCCTGTGGGTCGCGCGGGCCGGGCTGAAGCCGGTGGACCGGCTGACCGGGGCCGTCGAGCACGTGGCGGCCACCGAGGACCTGACCGTGCGCATCCCGGTCGAGGGCGAGGACGAGATCGCCCGGCTGTCCCGCTCCTTCAACGCGATGACGGCGGCGCTGGCGTCCTCGCGGGACCGCCAGGCGCAGCTGATCGCGGACGCGGGCCACGAGCTGCGCACCCCGCTGACCTCGCTGCGCACCAACATCGAGCTCCTGGCGCGCAGCGAGCAGACGGGCCGCGCGCTGCCGCCCGACGACCGCCGTGCCCTGATGGCCTCGGTGAAGGCGCAGATGACGGAGCTGGCCGCGCTCATCGGCGACCTCCAGGAGCTGGCCCGCCCGGACGCGGCGGCGCCCGGGCCGCTGGAGGTGGTGCCGCTGCACGGCATCCTGCGCTCGGCCCTGACCCGGGCGCGGCTGCGGGGGCCGGAGCTGACGTTCGTCGTCGACCTCGCGCCCTGGTACGTCCGGGCCGAGCCGGCCGCGCTGGAGCGGGCCCTGGTGAACGTCCTGGACAACGCGGTGAAGTTCTCGCCGCCGCGGGGCACGGTCGAGGTGACCCTGATGCGCGGCGAACTGACGGTCCGCGACCACGGGCCGGGAGTCCCGCCGGAGGAGCTGCCGCACGTCTTCGACCGCTTCTGGCGCTCCCCCTCGGCCCGCAGCCTGCCGGGTTCGGGGCTGGGCCTGTCGATCGTGGCCCGCACGGTCCAGCAGGCGGGCGGTTCGGCGGAACTCAGGGCGGCCGAGGGCGGCGGCACGGTCGCGGTGCTCCGGCTGCCCGGCGCACCGACGCCGCCGCCGGAGGGCCGGTCCTTCACGGAGGACTGAGCCGGTACGGCCGGTACGGCCCTGCGGCCGTACCGGCCGAGACGTGCCGGGGCGGTGGTGCGGGGTCAGTTGTGCCTGATGAGGGACTCCACCAGCCCCGGGCGGGTGTTCGGGAAGTCCATCGGGACGATGCCGAGCCCCTTCCAGCCGGCGCCCTCCGCGCTGTCGACGAAGCCGTGGACCTGCGGGTTGAGACGGTCGGAGTTCCAGCGGGGCGGGAGCAGGGCGGCCGTGGAGACGTAGTTGACGTACAGCTTGCCGGGCTGTGTGGCCGCCTTGCGGAAGTGGGCCTGGATCTTGGGGTACTTGGCGAACGGCTCGGCCATGTAGTCGTCCTGGATGTCGAAGAGCGCGCCGTCGCCGTACCGGACGCCGGGCAGCCCGCCGTTGTCGGCGAGCAGGACGACCCGGCCGCGGGACTCGCCCAGGGTGGGCAGGCCGGCCCCGATCCGGAACAGGGAGCGCCAGCCGCGGTTGTCCAGGTAGTCGTCGAAGACGGCGCGGAAGGTGGCGTCGGAGTCCTCGGAGTACTCCTGCTTGACCCGCATGAGGACGGTCTCGGAGGGGTGGGCGGCGAGGAAGTCGCGGCAGGCGACCAGGACGTCGCCGAACATCAGGTTCTGGTAGTACGCGGCGTGGTGGATGGCGAACGAGCCGCCGGTGACCCGGCAGCGGACGTCCAGGAAGCGGATGCCGCTGTTCAACTGATCGGCGATGGAGGTGTTCTGGCAGGCGACCCACGGCCCGCCGTATCGGGCACCGGAGTCGTGGGTGCCGGGGATGGTGAGCTTCTGGAGCGGGGTGGGGTCGCCGTGGCCGGCCATCCAGTCCTGCGTCGTGAGCACCCGGGTCCGCGCGTGCGCGGGCGGGGCCCCGATGAGAACGGTGGCGGTGGTCGCCGCGGCTCCCGCGAGAAAGCTTCGTCGGTCCATGGCACGGGATTATGTCGGGGACGCGTCAAGAATCCCAGAGTGTGGGACGCCCGGGGTGGGCCGGCCGCCGCCGGGCCCGGACACGCGGAAGGGGGCGGTGCCCGCCGCAGCGGACACCGCCCCCTCCCGGAGGGCCCGAAGGCTTACTGCACGACCGTGATCCGGTCCGACGCCGGCACCGCAAGCGGGGACGTCGGCGAGGAGTGGGCCGCCAGGTAGGCGTTGAACAGGTCCAGGTCGGACGCGCCGACCAGCTTGTTCGTGCCCGCCGCGAGGGCCGGGAAGCCGTCGCCGCCGCCCGCCAGGAACTCGTTCATCGCGACGCGGTAGGTCTTCGCCGGGTCGATCGCCTCACCGTTCAGCTTGACCGAGCCGTCGACGACGCGGTCCGCGCCCGTCTTGGTCAGGTCCAGCGTGTAGGTGAGCCCCTTCGAGACCTGGAGGATCTTGATCGAGGCCGCGTTGGAACCGCTGACCTGCTGCTTCAGCGCGGCCAGCAGGTTCGCGCCGGACAGGTCGACGACGTTCATCATGTTGGTGAACGGCTGCACGGTGAACGACTCGCCGTAGGTCACGACGCCGTCGCCCTCGGCGCCGGACGCCTTGTAGACCAGGTCCGAGCGGATGCCGCCCGGGTTCATCAGGGCCAGCTGCGCGCCGCCCTTGTCCGCCGGGGCCAGGCCCTCCAGCTGCGCGTCGGCGATCACGTCGCCGAGCGGCTTCTCGTAGGCCGCCGAGCCGCGGCCGTTGATGTCGGCGGCGATGTAGCCCTGCGGCCGGTTCGCGATCGGGGCGGCCAGCGTGCGCCAGTCCTCGATCAGCTTCGTCATGTCGGCGGCCTTCGGGACGTCACGCGTCACGACGTGGTTGGCCGAGTCGACCGACGCGCGGACGATGTCCCGGGTGCGGCGGTCGTAGGTGAGCGTGGTGTCCGTGTACAGCTTGCCGTACGAGGACGCCGAGGTGACCAGGCGCGGCTTGCCGGCCGGGTCCGGGATGGTGCACACGTACGCCTGGTGCGTGTGGCCCGTGACCAGCGCGTCGACCTGCGGGTTCACGTTCTTGGCGATCTCGGTGATCGGGCCGGAGATGCCGTCGCCCGGGCCGGGGCTGTCGCAGTCGTAGTTGTACGAGGAGGACGCCGGGGCCCCGCCCTCGTGGACCAGGGCGACGATGGACTTGACGCCCCGCCGCTCCAGGACCTTCGTGTACTTGTTGATCGTCTCGACCTCGTCGCCGAACTTCAGGCCCTTGACGCCCTCGGCGGTGACGATGTTCGGGGTGCCCTCCAGGGTCACGCCGATGAAGCCGATCCGGACGCCGTCCTTCTCCCAGATGAAGTACGGGTCGAGCAGCGGCTTGCCCGTCTTCTCCTTCGTCACGTTCGCGGCGAGGTACGGGAAGTCGGCGCCCTCGAACTTCTCGCCCGGCACGAAACAGCCGGCCGTCGGGTGACAGCCGCCGTTCTGCATGCGGGCGAGCTCCTGGGCGCCCTCGTCGAACTCGTGGTTGCCGACCGAGGTGACGTCGAGGTCCAGCTTGTTCAGCGCGTTGATCGTCGGCTCGTCGTGGAAGAGCCCGGAGAGCAGCGGGGAGGCGCCGATCAGGTCACCGGCCGCGGCCGTGACGGAGTAACGGTTCCCCTCGCGCGCCTGGCGCAGGTGGGTGGCCAGGTACTCGACGCCGCCAGCGTCGATCTTCTCGGTGGTGCCGTCCTCCTTGACCCGCGTGACCTGGCCGGAGGAACCGGCCGGCGCCTCCAGGTTGCCGTGCAGGTCGTTGAAGGAGAGGAGCTGGACGTCGACCGTCCGGCCCCAGCCGTGCCCGCCGTGGCCCTGCGCCGACTGCGCCGCACCGGCCGGCATCGCGGCGACGAGCGCGCCGACGGTGGCAAGTCCCGCACCGGCGACGAGGATCCGCCGCCCCGCCCTGTTCTTCCTCGGTGTCGCTGACATCTTTCCCCTTGTCCCCATACGACTACCTGCTCTGCCCGCGCAGCCTAGAGTCAACGCGCGTAGCGCAACAGGGGGTAACGGGTTACAAGAGGGTTGCCGTCGCCTTTCCCGCGGCTTGGCGCACCGCCGCCGTAGGCTCGTACCCATGACTTCTGACGCGGCCCCGGCCCTCGAACCCGGACGCCAGATCCACACCCTCGACGAGCTCTCCCCCGAGCAGGTCCAGGACGTCCTCGACCTGCTGGCGTCCGCCGACCGCGCCGACGGCATGCACGCCGTGTCCGAGCAGGGCCGGCTGTACCTGCGCCACGGACGGCGCGAGGGCATCCGCCACTTCCTCCTCACCGTCGGCCACCAGCTCTACGGCTACGCCCAACTGGAGGACACCGACCCGGTGGAGGCGCCGGCCGCCGAGCTGGTCGTGCACCCCTCGCACCGCGGCCGCGGGCACGGGCGGGCGCTCGGCTCGGCCCTGCTCGCCGCCTCGGGCAAGCGGCTGCGGGTGTGGGCGCACGGCGGGAAGTCGGCGGCCCGGCATCTCGCGCAGGTCCTCGGCCTCACCCTGTTCCGGGAACTGCGTCAGCTGCGGCGGCCCTTGGCCCCGCTCGACATCCCGGAGCCGGTGCTGCCCGAGGGCGTCACCGTCCGCACCTTCGTCCCCGGGCAGGACGACGCCGCCTGGCTCGCCGTCAACGCGGCGGCCTTCGCCCACCACCCCGAGCAGGGCTCGCTGACCCAGCGCGATCTGGACGACCGCATGGCCGAGCCCTGGTTCGACCCGAAGGGCTTCTTCCTCGCGGAGAAGGAGGGGCGCCTGATCGGCTTCCACTGGACGAAGGTGCACGCCGAGGAGCAGCTCGGCGAGGTCTACGTGGTCGGCATCCTGCCGGACGCCCAGGGCGGCGGCCTCGGCAAGGCGCTCACCGCGATCGGGCTGCGGCACCTGGCGGCGCAGACGCTGCCGACGGCGATGCTGTACGTGGACGCGGACAACACCGCCGCCGTGACGGTGTACGAGCGGCTGGGGTTCACCACGCACGAGGTGGACCTGATGTACCGCACGGAGTCCTGACAGCCGGGCCGCAGACCGGCGCGCGAAGTCCTTCCGAGCAGGGGGCGGTTGACACCGCCCCCTCTCTTCCACCACCCTTTCACTACTTGATTAGTGAAAGGGTGGTGGAAGGAACGTGCTCGAGTACCGGATCGACCGGCGCAGCGGAGTCGCCACCTACCTCCAGATCGTCCAGCAGACGAAACAGGCCCTGCGCATGGGCCTGCTGGAACCCGGCGACCGGCTGCCCACCGCACGCGAGGTCGTCGAGGCGACGGCCATCAACCCGAACACGGTCCTCAAGGCCTACCGCGAACTCGAACGCGAAGGCCTCGTCGAAGCCCGCCGCGGACTGGGCACCTTCGTCCGCACCACGCTCGGGGCCACCCCGGCGGACTCGCCCCTGCGCGCCGAGCTCGCCGACTGGGCGCGCCGGGCCCGCGCCGAAGGCGTCGACCGGGACGACGTGGCCGCGCTGTTCACATCCGTACTGAACGAATTCTTCGAGGGGGACGCATGACAGAGGACACCGCGCTGAGGGCGGAGGGCCTCGGCATACGGTACGGAGGGCGGGCCCGCCGCTGGGCCCTGCGGAAGTGCGACTTCGCCCTCCCCACGGGCCGGATCTGCGCCCTGGTCGGCCCCAACGGCGCCGGCAAGTCCACCCTCCTCACCCTCGCCGCCGGCCTCCTCCGCCCCACCGAGGGCAAGCTCCACGGACCGGCCCGCGAACGGCTGGCGTACGTCGCCCAGGACAAGCCGCTCCACCCCCGCCTCACCGTCGCCGACACCCTGCGGATGGGCCGCGAGCTCAACCCCGGCCGCTGGAACGACGCCGCGGCCCGGCGGGTCGTCGCGGACGAACTCGATCCCCGCACCGTCGTGAACGACCTCTCGGGCGGTCAGCGCACCCGCGTCGCCCTCGCGCTCGCCCTCGGCAAGCGCCCCGAACTGCTCCTGCTCGACGAGCCGATGGCCGACCTCGACCCGCTCGCCCGGCACCAGCTGATGGGCCTCCTCATGGCCGACGCGGCCGAGCACGGCACCACCGTCGTCATGTCCTCGCACATCCTCACCGAGCTCGAGGGCTCCTGCGACCACCTCCTGCTGCTCGCCGACGGCCGGATCCGCCTCGACGGCGACGTCGACGACCTGCTCGCGGCGCACACCCTGCTCACCGGCCCCGTCGGCGACCTCGCACCGCACACGGTGATCGACACCCGCACGACGGGCCGCCAGCTCACCGCCCTGATCCGCCACGAGGGCCCCGTCGAAGGCCCCTGGGAGGTCACACGGCCCTCCCTGGAGGACCTGCTCCTCGCCCATCTCCGCGCCACCGGGCCCCAGGCCCCGCAGCAGGAAGGCATCCTCGCGTGAGCACGCTCGCCCTCAAGGGCACCTACTGGGTGACGGTCCGCCAGTACCGGCGCACCCTGTGGACCGCCGGCGCCCTCGCCGCCCTCTCCCTCGCCGTGATCGGCGGGCTGCGGATCTGGTCCGGGCAGATCCCCGACCGGCGGCTCCAGGACGGCACCTGGGCCCCGGCCGACGAGAGCCGCGGCTACGAGATGCTGCGCCTGGCCATGGAGTACGCGGGCACCGGCCTGATCCTCCTGCCGCTCCTCGCTGGCGCCTTCGTGGCCGGCCCCCTCGTCGCCCGCGAGTTCGAGTCCGGCACGTACCGCCTCGGCCTCACCCAGTCGGTCACCCCGACGGCCTGGCTGCGCGCCAAGCTCCTCACCGCCGGCGGCGCCGCCCTCGCGATCACCGTCGTCCTCCTGGGCGTCTACCGGATCGGCTGGACCCGGGTCGCCGGCAGCTACCAGCTCTCCTGGGGCGACCGCGGACCGTACGAGGCCACCGGCATCGTGCTCGTCGCCTACGTCCTCGCCGCCGTCGCCGTCGGCACCCTCGTCGGCCAGCTGATCCGCCGCACCGTCCTCGCGATGGCCGCCACCGGCCTCGTCATGGGCCTGGTCATGTTCGTCCTCGGCAGCCTCCGCTGGAGCTTCGTCGCCGTCGAGACGGTGACGGGGCCGGTCAGGCGGGGCGGGGCCCCGATCGACGTCCCCGACAACGGGATCATGACGGACCTGGGCATGCTCAACCGCGACGGGGAACGCGTCGAGGGATGGAGCTGCGTCGACGGGGCGTCCCCGGAGACGTGCGGAGCACCGACGGACGTCGTCGGCCAGTACGTGGACTACCACCCCGAGTCCCACTTCTGGCCCACCCAGCTGATCGAGACCGGCATCCTCCTCGCCCTGGCCGCCCTCGCCCTCCTCGCCGCCTTCCGCCTCCTGCGCGCCCGGCTTCCGTAGGGGGCGTCAGGGGGCGTCCTGGAGGACGACCCCCGGGCCGCGCCACCGGAACGAGGGGCCCCGACACGGGGGTGCGGGGCCCCTGCGACCGGGGGGCGGGGCCCTCAGCGGCCCCGCCCCCGATCGGCCCCCGATTCCCGCACGACACGTCCTCGTTACCGGGCATTCAGACGCGCTTGCGACGCTCACGCAATGAAGCCCGCCGTGCCCGCGCCCCGCAAGGCCCTCCCCAAAGGGAGGCTTCCCTCCACCACGGCCCGCTCCGACGCGCCCGACCGCCCTTTCGCGCGGAAGAATAGGGCCATGAGCCAGCAGCCCGCCGAGGTACCGGTCCAGTCCTCCGCCACGTCGCCCGCCTCGCCCTCCGCGCAGAACGGCCGAACGTCCCCGCAGCCGTCCATCGGTTCCATAGCCGCGCACCGCCCCCACACGGTCAACGCGGGCCCCGTGTCGGACCTCGAACCCGACCTGGACTCCGACCTCGACGCGTACGAGGACGACGACTCCGCCGGCGAGCTTCCCCAGGGACGGTTCCTCGACCGCGAACGCAGTTGGCTCGCGTTCAACGAACGCGTTCTCGAACTCGCCGAGGACCCCACCACGCCGCTGCTCGAACGAGCGAACTTCCTGGCGATCTTCGCGTCGAACCTCGACGAGTTCTTCATGGTCCGCGTCGCCGGCCTCAAGCGCCGCATCGCCACCGGCGTCGCCACCCGCTCCGCCTCCGGCCTGCAGCCCCGCGAGGTGCTCGACCTGATCTGGACCCGCTCGCGCGAGCTCATGGCCCGGCACGCCGCCTGCTACCAGCAGGACGTCGCCCCGGCCCTCGCCGACGAGGGCATCCACCTCATCCGCTGGCCCGAGCTCACCGAGAAGGAACAGGCGCGCCTCTTCACCCTGTTCCGCCAGCAGATCTTCCCGGTCCTCACCCCGCTGGCCGTCGACCCCGCGCACCCGTTCCCGTACATCTCCGGGCTCTCGCTCAACCTCGCCGTCGTCGTCCGCAACCCGGTCAGCGGCCACCGCCACTTCGCCCGCGTCAAGGTGCCGCCGCTCCTCACCCGCTTCCTGGAGGCCTCCCCGGAGCGCTACGTCCCGCTGGAGGACGTCATCGCCGCCCACCTGGAGGAGCTCTTCCCCGGCATGGAGGTGCTGGCCCACCACATGTTCCGGGTCACCCGGAACGAGGACCTGGAGGTCGAGGAGGACGACGCCGAGAACCTGCTCCAAGCCCTGGAGAAGGAACTCCTGCGCCGCCGCTTCGGCCCGCCGGTCCGCCTGGAGGTCGAGGAGTCCATCGACCCGTACGTGCTCGACCTCCTCGTCCGCGAGCTGAAGATCTCCGACGCCGAGGTCTATCCGCTGCCCGGCCCGCTCGACCTCACCGGACTCTTCGGGATCGCGGGCCTGGACCGGCCCGAGCTGAAGTACCCGAAGTTCATCGCCGGCACCCACCGGGACCTCGCCGAGGTCGAGTCGGCGTCCGCGCCCGACATCTTCATGGCGCTGCGCGAGCGGGACGTGCTGCTGCACCACCCTTACGACTCCTTCTCCACCTCCGTCCAGGCGTTCCTGGAGCAGGCCGCCGCCGACCCGGACGTCCTCGCCATCAAGCAGACGCTCTACCGGACCTCCGGCAAGTCCCCGATCGTCGACGCGCTCATCGACGCCGCCGAGGCGGGCAAGCAGGTCCTCGTCCTGGTCGAGATCAAGGCCCGCTTCGACGAGCAGGCCAACATCAAGTGGGCCCGCAAGCTGGAGGAGGCCGGCTGCCACGTCGTCTACGGCCTCGTCGGACTCAAGACGCACTGCAAGCTCTCCCTCGTCGTCCGCCAGGAGGGCGAGCTGCTGCGCCGCTACTCCCACGTCGGCACCGGCAACTACCACCCCAAGACCGCCCGGCTCTACGAGGACCTCGGCCTGCTCACCGCCGACCCGCAGGTCGGCGCCGACCTCTCCGACCTGTTCAACCGGCTCTCCGGCTACTCCCGGCGCGAGACCTACCGCCGCCTCCTCACCGCCCCCAAGTCCCTGCGGGACGGCCTGGTCGCCCGGATCAACAAGGAGGTCGCCCACCACCGCGCCGGGCGCCCCGCCTACGTCCGGATCAAGGTCAACTCGATGGTCGACGAAGCCGTCATCGACGCCTGCTACCGCGCCGCGCAGGCCGGCGTCCCGGTCGACATCTGGGTCCGCGGCATCTGCGCGGTACGGCCCGGGGTCGCCGGCCTCTCCGAGAACATCCGGGTCCGCTCCGTCCTCGGCCGCTTCCTGGAGCACTCCCGGGTCTTCGCCTTCGGCAACGGCGGCGAGCCCGAGGTCTGGCTCGGCAGCGCCGACATGATGCACCGCAACCTGGACCGGCGGATCGAGGCCCTCGTCCGGGTCTCCGACCCGGCCCACCGGGCGGCCCTGACCCGGCTCCTGGAGACCGGGATGTCCGACACCACCTCCTCCTGGCACCTGGGCCCGGACGGGAACTGGACGCGTCACGCGACCGACCCGGAGGGCCAGCCGCTGCGGCACGTCCAGGAGATGCTCATCGACGCGCGGAGGCGCCGGCGTGCACAACCCTGACCACGACGTCCCCGCCGGAACGACGGCGGGCGACGTCCTCACCCCCTACCTGCGGGCCCGGGCCGGCGACTTCCTCCGCGGCCTGCGCCTGCACGCGGAGAGCGGCGCCGACACGGCCGGCTCCGAGGAGGCGGCCCGGGCCCTGAGAGGCGCCGCGCGCCGCATCGGCGGGACCCTGCACACCTTCCGGCCGCTGCTCGACACCGCCTGGGCGGACCAGCTCCGCACCGAGCTGACCTGGCTCTCCGGGACGCTCGCCCTGGAGCACGCCTGCACCTCCCGGCTGGTCCGGCTGGTGGACGCACTGTCCCGCCTGTCGAACGGCGGCGGGCCGGTGCCCGCCGCCCGGGGCACCGACCGGGCCGGCCTCACCGTGGGCGCGGCCCGGGCGGGCGCCCTCCTGGAGCGCCAGCTGACCCTGGCCCGCACCCGCGCCCACTCGGCCGCGCTCCAGTCCCTCGGCTCCTCCCGCTTCCACGCCCTCGCGGACACGGTCGCCCTGCTCGCTTCCGAGGTGCCGCTGGGCCCCGCCGGTTCCGCCCCCGCCGTCGAGGTCCTCGACCCGCCCGCCGAGACCGTCGAGCGCCGGCTCCTGGACTCCGTGGCCGGCCTACCGCTGGCCCGGGCGGCCCACCCGTACAACGCCGACGCGCTCGCCCTGGCGGCCGGCGAGGCCCAGGACGCCCCCTGGCACCAGACCCGGGTGCTGCTCCGGCTCCACCGCTACGCCTCCGAGGTCCTCCACCGCGGCACCGCGCCCGACCCCTCGCTCTACGAGGCCGGACGCGCCCTGGACCGGCACCGCGACGCCTCCGAGGCGGCGTCCGCGGCGGCCACCGCGGCCCGCACCCCGCGGATCGCCCCGGCGACCGCGTACGCCCTGGGTGTCCTGCACGCCGACCAGCGCCACGAGGTCGAGGCGGCCCGCTTCGCCTTCCAGCGCGCCTGGCAGAGGGCGACGGCGGCGGTCCCGTGATCCTCGCGGCCGGCTGCGTCCTGTGGCGCCGGGCCCCGGAGGACCGGGGCCCGGGCATCGAGATCGCCCTGGTCCACCGGCCGAAGTACGACGACTGGTCGCTGCCCAAGGGCAAGCTGAAGCACGACGAGACCCTGCGCGCGTGCGCGGTGCGCGAGGTCCGGGAGGAGACGGGCCAGGAGTGCGTCCTGGGTGCCCGCCTCCCGACGAGCCGCTACCTCGCGAACGGCCGGCCGAAGGAGGTCTCCTACTGGTCGGCCGAGGCCGTCGGCGGCACCTTCGTCCCCAGCGACGAGGTCGACCGGCTGCTGTGGCTCGCCCCCGCACAGGCCCGCGGCCGCCTCACCCAGCCGCGGGACCGCGAACTGCTCGACGCCCTCCTGGACACCACGGCCCTGCCCTGACGGCCCCGGCGCGGGGCACCCGCGCCCTCCCCCACCTCCCGCCGGGACACCCCACGCCCACCGCGCGCCCTCCCGCCGGGGCCCCCTGCCTCCCGCGCCCCTCCCGTCGGCAGCACGCGCGCCCGGCCCGCGCGTCCCCCGCGCCCCGGGCATGCGCGGCCTCCGCACCGCCCCTGACCGCGCCCCCGCCGCACGCCCCGCCGTGTCGCACCCGGCCTTCCGGCACGGTTCACTTTCCGTTCACTCTCCCCCGTCGGCCGCTTCACCTGATCTGCCTAATTTCGGCCGTACAAGGTGCACAGGCACGGCAACGCACCACAACCCCGACACGCGCCGCCGTACAACGTTCAGGACATCAAGGTCCGCGGCAGGCGGCTTCTGGAAGGAACACCCGAAAGTGAAGCTTTCGCGCAAGAACGGGCTTCGCGCCACCGCGATCGGTGCCCTCGCCGTCTCCGGCGCCCTGGTCCTCACGGCGTGTGGTTCGGACAACAACAGCGGCACCACCCCGAACGGCGACAAGACCTCCGCCGCCGCCTCGAACATCAAGTGCGAAGGTGCCAAGGGTCAGCTGCTCGCCGCCGGTTCCAGCGCGCAGAAGAACGCCATGGACCTGTGGGTCAAGAACTTCCAGGCGGCCTGCTCCGGCGTCGAGGTCAACTACCAGGCCATCGGCTCCGGCGGCGGCATCACCAAGTTCAACCAGGGCCAGGTCGCCCTCGCCGGCTCCGACTCCGCCCTTAAGGACGAAGAGGTCGCCGAGTCGCAGAAGATCTGCAAGGGCGGCAAGGGCGTCAACCTGCCCATGGTCGGCGGCCCCATCGCCATCGGCTACAAGCTGAACGGCGTGGACAACCTCGTCCTCGACGCCTCCACGATCGCCAAGATCTTCGACACGAAGATCACGAAGTGGAACGACGAGGCGATCGCCAAGCTCAACCCGGGCGTCAAGCTGCCCGACACCACCATCCAGGCCTTCCACCGCTCCGACGAGTCGGGCACCACCCAGAACCTGGGCAAGTACCTCTCGACCGCCGCCGCCGCCGACTGGAAGTACGACCCGAAGTCGAAGTCGTGGCCGGCCCCCGGTGGCCAGGCCGCCAACGGCTCCTCAGGTGTCGCCACCGCGGTCAAGGACGCCGAGGGCTCCATCGGCTACTTCGAGCTCTCCTACGCCGCCGCCAACAAGATCTCCACGGTCAAGGTCAACACCGGTGCCGCCGCCCCGGTCGAGGCCACCACGGAGAACGCCTCCAAGGCCATCGCCGCCGCCAAGGTCAAGGGCACCGGCAGCGACCTGGCCCTGTCCCTGGACTACGCCACCAAGGCCGACGGCGCCTACCCGCTGATCCTCGTCACCTACGAGATCGCCTGCGACAAGGGCAACAAGGCCGAGACCCTGGCGACCCTGAAGGCCTTCCTCAACTACACCGCCAGCGAGGAGGGCCAGAAGGTCCTCTCCGACGCCGGCTACGCCCCGCTCCCGGCCGAGATCGCGGCCAAGGTCCGCACGATCGTCCCCACCCTGTCCTGATCCCCGGCCGGGTCCGGCCCGTCACGCGCCACCGACGGGCCGGCCCCGGCATCCGGTGCACCGCCGCCAGGTGCCGGTACGTCCGTACCGGCCCCGCAGACCGGAGAGACCGATGGTTACGACGACCACACCACCCATACGAAAGAGCCGGCGCGCCAGGAGCGCGACCCGCCCCGGAGACCGGATCTTCCTCGGTCTCTCCCGCGGATCCGGCATCACCCTGCTGGTGATCATGGCCGCGATCGCGGTCTTCCTCACCTACCGCGCCGTCCTCGCGATCTCCGAGGACTCCACGAACTTCCTCACCACCTCCGAGTGGAACCCGGCCGGCCGGCCGCCCGTCTTCGGCATCGCCGTCCTCGCCTTCGGCACGGTCGTCTCGTCGGTCATCGCGATGCTCATCGCCGTACCGGTCGCGATCGGCATCGCGCTGTTCATCTCGCACTACGCGCCGCGCAGGCTGGCCAAGCCGCTCGCGTACGTGGTCGACCTGCTCGCCGCCGTGCCCAGCATCATCTACGGCCTGTGGGGCGCGATCTTCCTCGTCCCCTACCTCGGCGGCCTGAACCAGTGGCTCGACGACTACCTGGGCTGGACGTACATCTTCGACAAGTCCAGCGACGGCGTCGCCCGCAACCTCTTCACCGTGGGCATCCTGCTGGCGATCATGATCCTGCCGATCATCACCAACGTGACCCGTGAGGTCTTCCTCCAGGTCCCGAAGATGCACGAAGAGGCCGCCCTCGCCCTCGGCGCCACCCGCTGGGAGGTCATCCGCATGTCGGTCCTCCCCTTCGGCCGCTCGGGCATCATCTCCGCCTCGATGCTGGGCCTGGGCCGCGCGCTCGGCGAGACCATGGCCGTCGCCGTCGTGCTCTCCCCCAGCTTCGTCATCTCCGGCCACCTGCTCGACCCGGGTGGCGGCACCTTCGCCCAGAACATCGCGGCGAAGTTCAACGAGGCCGACGAGTTCGGCCGGGACGCCCTGATCGCCTCCGGCCTGGTCCTCTTCGCCATCACCCTGCTGGTCAACGGCGCCGCCCGGTGGATCATCGCGCGCCGCAAGGAGTACTCGGGGGCAGCCGCATGAGCCAGCACGCCATACAGGACCGTCCGCCGGTGACCACCACCCCCGTGCGGCACGACCCGCTCAAGCACGCCCGCGTCCCGCGCTGGACGCCCGCCGCGACCGCCGTCGGCTCGATCGCCGCCGCCGTCGGCATCGGACTCGCCGCCGGCTGGCACAGCCGCGTCCAGTGGGGCCTCGTCGCCGCCCTGCTCTTCGTCCTCGCCACCTACGCGATCACCGCACGGGTCGAGGGCAGCCGCCAGGCCAAGGACCGCGTCGCGACCAGCCTCGTCTGGGTCTGCTTCGTCCTCGCCGTCATCCCGCTGCTCTCCCTGGCCTGGGTCACCATCAGCAAGGGCCTGGAAGTCCTCGACGGCTACTTCCTCTCCCACTCGATGAACGGCGTCCTCGACGCCGAGGCCGGCGGAGGCGTCTACCACGCGCTCCTCGGCACCATCGAGCAGGTCGGCATCGCCACCCTGATCGCCGCGCCGATCGGCCTGCTCACCGCGGTCTACCTCGTCGAGTACGGCGGCGGGAAGCTCGCCCAGGCCGTCACCTTCTTCGTCGACGTGATGACCGGCATCCCCTCGATCGTCGCGGGCCTGTTCATCCTCGCCACCTGGAATCTGATGCTGGGCTTCGGGCCCTCCGGATTCGCCGGCGCGATGGCCCTCGCCATCCTGATGATGCCGGTCGTGGTCCGCTCCACCGAGGAGATGCTCAAGCTCGTCCCCAACGAGCTCCGCGAGGCCTCCCTCGCCCTCGGCATCCCGAAGTGGCGCACGATCCTGAAGGTGGTCCTGCCCACCGCGATCGGCGGCATCACCACGGGCGTCATGCTCGCGGTCGCCCGCATCACCGGTGAGACGGCCCCCGTGCTGCTCCTCGTGTTCGGTACGAAGCTCATCAACCCGAACCCCTTCGAAGGCGCCCAGTCCTCCCTGCCGCTCTACGTGTACGAGCAGTACGCGGTCGGCACCGACGCCGCCGTGGCCCGCGCCTGGGCCGCCGCGCTCGTCCTGATCGCCTTCGTCATGATCCTCAACCTGGTGGCCCGCGGCATCGCCCGCTGGAAGGCCCCGAAGACCGGCCGCTGACCGCGGTCACCTCTGGAAGTGAATTGATATGGCCAAGCGAATCGACGTCAGCGGCCTCTCCGCCTACTACGGCGCCCACAAGGCGATCGACGACATCTCCATGACCGTCGAGCCCCGCTCGGTGACGGCCTTCATCGGCCCCTCCGGCTGCGGCAAGTCCACCTTCCTGCGCACCCTGAACCGCATGCACGAGGTCACCCCCGGCGGCCGCGTCGAGGGCAAGGTGATGCTGGACGACGAGAACCTGTACGGCTCCCACGTCGACCCCGTCGCCGTGCGCCGCACCGTCGGCATGGTCTTCCAGCGCCCCAACCCCTTCCCCACCATGTCGATCTTCGACAACGTGGCGGCGGGCCTGCGGCTCAACGGCAAGTACCGGAAGTCCCAGCTCAGCGACATCGTCGAGCGCTCCCTCAAGGGCGCCAACCTCTGGAACGAGGTCAAGGACCGGCTGAACAAGCCCGGCTCGGGCCTCTCCGGCGGCCAGCAGCAGCGTCTGTGCATCGCCCGCGCCATCGCGGTCGAGCCCGACGTCCTGCTGATGGACGAGCCCTGCTCCGCCCTCGACCCGATCTCCACCCTCGCCATCGAGGACCTGATCGGCGAGCTCAAGGAGCGCTTCACGATCGTCATCGTGACGCACAACATGCAGCAGGCGGCACGCGTCTCCGACCGTACGGCCTTCTTCAACCTGGCGGCCGTGGGCCAGCCGGGCAAGCTCATCGAGCTGGACGACACCGAGCGCATCTTCTCCAACCCGAGCGTCCAGGCCACCGAGGACTACATCTCGGGCCGCTTCGGATAGGCCGCTCCCCCAGGACCGTCCTGCGGTGCTGCATGGCGGTGCCACCGCACGACGAAGGGCCCGGCTCCCCCACAGGGGAGCCGGGCCCGTTTGCGTCGTACCGCGACCGCGGTGCCCTGCCGAAGAGCGGCGTCCAGGTCCTGTCCGGGCAGGACCCAGGTCCTGTCCGGGCGGGACCTAGCCGAAGATCAGCGCCACCACGTAGTAGCTCGCCGCCGCCACCAGCGCGGCGGCCGGCATCGTGATGAACCAGCCGAGGACGATGTTCTTCGCGACACCCCAGCGCACCGCGTTCACGCGCTTCGTCGCACCGACACCCATGATCGCCGAGGTGATGACGTGCGTCGTCGAGATCGGCGCGTGGAAGAGGAACGCCGAGCCGAACATGATCGACGCGCCCGTCGTCTCCGCCGCGAAACCCTGCGGCGGGTCCAGCTCGATGATCTTCCGGCCGAGCGTCCGCATGATCCGCCAGCCACCCGCGTACGTTCCCAGCGAGAGCATCACGGCACACGCGATCTTGACCCACACCGGGATGTCGTCGCCCGACTGCTGCACGTCGGCGATGACCAGGGCCATCACCACGATGCCCATCGTCTTCTGCGCGTCCTGCAGACCGTGACCGAGCGCCATGCCGGCCGCCGACACCGTCTGGGCGATACGGAAGCCGCGCTTCGCCTTGTGCGGGTTCGCCTTGCGGAACATCCACATGATCGCGCACATGACCAGGTAGCCGACCACGAGGCCGACCACCGGCGAGACGAACATCGGGATGACGACCTTGTCGAGCACACCCGACCAGATCACCTCCGTGCCACCCGCCAGCGCCGCGCCCACCATGCCGCCGAACAGGGCGTGGGAGGACGAGGACGGCAGACCGAAGTACCAGGTGACCAGGTTCCAGATGATCGCGCCCACGAGAGCGGCGAAGAGGATGCCCATCCCCTTGTCGCCGGTGGGCGTCTCGATCAGACCCTCACTGACGGTCTTGGCGACCCCGCTGCCCATGAAGGCACCGGCGAGGTTCATCACCGCCGCCATCGCCAGCGCCGCCCGCGGGGTCAGCGCCCGCGTGGAGACCGAGGTCGCGATGGCGTTGGCCGAGTCGTGGAAGCCGTTCGTATACGTGAAGCCGAGCGCGACACCGATGGTCACGATCAGCGCAAAGGTGTCCACGAAGCCTCAGGACTCCTTGACCGCGATGGTCTCCACGGTGTTCGCCACGTGCTCGAAGGCGTCGGCCGCCTCCTCCAGCACATCCACGATCTGCTTGAGCTTCAGCACCTCGATGGCGTCGTACTTGCCGTTGAAGAGGTGGGCGAGCAGCTTGCGGTGGATCTGGTCGGCCTGGTTCTCGAGCCGGTTGACCTCGATCCAGTACTCCGTGAGGTTGGCCATCGTCCGCAGGTTCGGCATGGCCTCGGCGGTCAGCTCCGCGGCGCGGGCCAGCACCTCGATCTGCTGCTCGACGCCCTTCGGAAGCTCCTCCACGTTGTAGAGGACGACCAGGTCGACGGCCTCCTCCATGAAGTCCATGATGTCGTCGAGGGACGACGCGAGGTTGTAGATGTCCTCGCGGTCGAACGGCGTGATGAAGGAGGAGTTCAGCTGGTGGAAGATGGCGTGGGTCGCGTCGTCACCGGCGTGTTCCGCTGCCCGCATCCGCTCCGCGATCTCGGCCCGGGCGGAGGTGTCCGCTCCGAGCAGTTCCATCAGGAGCTTCGAGCCCGTGACGATGTTGTCCGCGGACGCGGCGAACATGTCGTAGAAGCTCGTCTCCCTGGGGGTCAGACGAAATCGCACGTGGGGTCCTCGGGGTGCTGGGTTTCGGTCAGGCTGATGCTAGGCGCATCATCCGGCCACGGCTAACCGGCGTCCCTTCAGTGTCGCCCATCAGGCACAGTGATCTGCACGGGCCCCCGCCCGGACCGGCGGGGATCGGTACCATATACCCACGAGGGGTATAACTACCCTTTCTGGACAACGGGAGGACGCGATGACGACCACCGAGGCGGCCGAGGTCACCCCCGAGACCGCCGAGCCGACGGACCACGACCACGGCGTGCACGGCTACCACAAGCAGAAGGACGAGCACCTCAAGCGGCTGCGCCGGATCGAGGGCCAGATCCGCGGCCTGCAGCGGATGGTCGACGAGGACGTCTACTGCATCGACATACTCACCCAGGTCTCCGCGTCCACCAAGGCCCTGCAGTCCTTCGCCCTCCAGCTCCTGGAGGAACACCTGCGCCACTGCGTGGCCGACGCGGCCCTCAAGGGCGGCGACGAGATCGAGGCGAAGGTCGAGGAGGCCACCAAGGCCATCGCCCGGATGCTCCGCACCTGACCCGCGGACCCCGGCGGGAGACCCGAAGGACCGGGACCGGAGGATCGCGCGCCTGGCCGGAACCAGACGCCGGACCGACCCGGCCCGGTCCGGTCAGCACTCCCCGTCGACCCCGCCGGCCGGGCCGCCCGCGACCCTCAGCACCTCGTCGATCCGGTCCGGACTCAGGCGCTCGCCCTCGGCGGCCGACGCCGCGATGATCAGCTCGCCGCACAGCTCGATCTCGGCGAGGGCGACGCACTCCTGGTCAAGGGGCACGATCGCGGTACTGGGCGGGGCCACGCGCTTCACCTCTTCCTGCCGGCGTCGGTCTCCCAGCGTAGGGAGCGCGCCACGTACCGCGCATGACACGTCCGGACCATTTGCCCGTGGCCCGGGGCCCCCTCCCGGCCGCCCGACACCGCGCCGGACCCCGCCGCCGGGGCCCCGCCCGGGCCCGGCCCCGGCAGAACGGCGGCCCCTTACCGACCGGACCTACGCCTGGATCTTCCCTGCGTAGATGTCCTTCCGCTCCGGGAGCTTCACGACGACCGGCGTACCGAAGCCGTACAGCAGCGTCGTCGAGGCGACGGCGACCGTACGCTCCTGGTTGGTGAAGCTGAACTGGTGCCGCACCTTCCGGAGCCGGCCCTCGGAGTCCAGGTACGCGTCGAAGGGCACGGTGTCCGTGGCGAACCCTTTCGCCGCCGCGGTCAGCGCACCCTTCATCTGCGGCGAGGCGACCCGGGCGGCCGCCGCGATGTCCGCGACCCCGCGGTAGTGGCCGACCTTCACCCCCGCCAGCTCCACCTCGCCGACGTACGTCACCCGCTGCGCGCCGCGCAGCAGCTCGGCGGCGGCGGCCGGATCGGTGGCCCCGCCCGTGACGAGGTTGCCGTCGTCGAGCGCGGTGGTGTCCACCCGGACCCACTTGTCCGCGGGGACCCCCGCACCGCGGTTCTTCATGTAGAGCGCGCCCGGGGCCAGCAGTTCGGTGATCGGCCGGTGCTCGCTGGTGCCCGCGGCGTCCTTCGGCAGGACGACCTGGAGCCGGCCGGTCCGCTGCCGGAAGTCGTAGCCGCCCTCGCCCCGGATCGTCACCCGGGTCCCACCGGTCGCCATCTCCATCGACGTGCTCGCCCGGGAGGTCCCCTCCCGCGCCAGCACCTCTGCCGCCGCCCGCACCGTCGCCATCGGGTCCCCGGCCGGCTTCGCGTCCTCGGAAGCGGAACAGCCTCCGGTGGCCGCGCCCGCGACCAGAGTCGCCGCGACGGCCCACGCGCCGCCTCCGCGTCCGTACAGCCGCCCGTACCGCTCCGCCATCGCCTGCCAACCCCCAACGCCGTGACGCCGATTGCCCGGGACGCGCCCTCCTCTGGCCCCGAAGGCCTGGTGAGAACCCATCCGGATAACGACGGCCCCGGCCCCCCGTCACGCGCAGTACGGTGGACACGTGCATGAGCAGGCCCCCCACGAGACGACCACCACGGAACGCGGCTCGTTCGCGACAGCCCGGTGCAGCTGCGGATGGAGGGGCCCGGCACGCCGCTCGCGCGAGCGGGCCCGCACGGACGCGGCGGCCCACGCCACCGCGCCGGACGGCGTACCGGCGGACGGCACCCCCTGACGACGGAGCCCCACACCCGCCGGGCGGGGAGGGGCTCCAAGGGATGTCTCGTCGATCACACCGGACCGGGCGGGCGGGACCTACGCCGCCAGGTCGTTCTCGCCGGAGCCGAGCCGGGGCTCGGGGATGTCCAGCGCCTCGGGCACCGGACCGCGCGCGGCGACGCGGCGCGACCTGACCAGCCGGGCGCCGGCCCCGGAGCGGGCGATCGCGGACACGACCGGCGTCAGCAGGGCGTGCGCGAGCGGGGCGAGGAGCAGCGTCACCGCCGTACCGAGAGCGAGACCGCCGATCACGTCGGTCGGGTAGTGCACGCCCATGTAGACCCGGCAGAAGGCCTCGGTGAAGGCCAGCGCGATGGCGACCAGACCGAGCCTGCGGTGGGCGACGAAGAGTCCCACGCCGATGGCCATCGCCATCGTGGCGTGGTCGCTCACGAAGGAGAAGTCGGTCTTCCCGTGGACGAGGACCTCGAGACCCTGGTGGTCGTTGAAGGGCCGGGGCCGTTCGACGAACCCGCGGATCGGGATGTTGACCAGCAGGGCCACACCGGCCGCGAGCGGCGCCCAGACCAGCGCGGCGACACCGGCGACGGCGTCGGTCAGGGCCGCACGCCGGCGGATGCTCCACCAGCACCAGAGCGCGACGAGGACGAGCCCGAGCATGATCCCGTACTCGCCGACGAACTCCATGAC
This sequence comes from Streptomyces sp. JL2001, assembly GCF_050917515.1. Lineage (NCBI taxonomy): Bacteria > Bacillati > Actinomycetota > Actinomycetes > Kitasatosporales > Streptomycetaceae > Streptomyces > Streptomyces sp. JL2001. The sequence goes on from NZ_CP169421.1 coordinate 3,645,995, forward strand.
GCGGTCGAACCACGGCGGCGCGTCCTTAGCCAGCCCGTTGATGTCGTAGAGCAGGCCGACATCGGGGTTCGAACCGTCCGATGCGAGTCCAGCCATCTGCAGCGGCCCCTTGCCTTGTCACGTGAGTCGACCGTTCGACCATGGGCGGTCGGATCGGGAACGAACCGCCTGAGGCATGCGTTCCGCTCTTCCCTGACGATCACTCCGACGTTACCGAAGAGTGACACGTCGCCGCAGCTCAGGGCCTGTGTCTTCCGAAGAGTTCCAGCCAGGTGGGCCGACTTCGCGTCACACCTGGGGGAGGTGTGTCGGCAGTGCGGCCGCACCGTCCTTGGTGACCCGGGTCGCCCCGAAGTAGTCCGGCGTGTCGATCTTGTCGAACCGGATCACGGCCCCCGTACGCGGAGCGTCGATCATATAGCCGCCACCGACGTAGATGCCGACGTGCCTGATGGCACGGGAGTTGGTGAGATCGTCGGAGAAGAACACGAGATCGCCCGGCAGCAGCTCGTCGCGGGACGGATGCGGCCCGGCGTTGTACTGGTCGTTGGCCACCCGCGGCAGCTGGATCCCGACCGAGAGGTACGCGGCCTGGGTCAGCCCGGAGCAGTCGAATCGGCCATTCTGCGCGGCCGTTCCCGTACCACCCCAGAGATAGGGCGTGCCCAGCTTCTGCTGGGCGTAGTAGATGGCACTCGCGGCCTGACGCGAGGGCTCGACCCGGCCGACCGGCCGCGCGAAGCTCTTCTCCAGGGACCGGATGATCCGGACGTAGTTCTGCGTCTCGCTGATCCGCGGAACACCACCGGACTTTATGACGCGGTACGCGCCCGCGTTGTAGGCGGCCAGCATGTTGTTCGTCGCGTCACCGGGCACCTTCCGCACGTACCCCGCGAGCTCGCAGTCGTACGAGGCCGCCGACGGGATCGCGTCCTTCGGGTCCCAGACGTCCCGGTCCCCGTCCCCGTCCCCGTCGATGCCGTGCCCGGCCCACGTGCCGGGGATGAACTGCGCGATGCCCATGGCGTTGGCGGGCGAGACGATCCGCGGGTTCCAGCCGCTCTCCTGGTAGAGCTGCGCGGCGAGCAGCGCCGGATTGATGGCCGGGCAGAGGTTCCCCCACTTCTGCACCAGCCCCTGGTACGCGGCCGGCACCGCCCCCTTGGCGAGCGCGACGGTCCCGTTGACCCCGCTGCCCGCCCCGCCGAGGAGACCGGCGGCGGCGGAGTACGTCCCGACGACGAGCAGGGCGACGAAACTGAGGCACACCCCGACGGCCCCACCGGCCACCAGCCACGCCCTGCGCGCCTTACGCACCGTCAACCACCCCTAGGATTTCGGCAGTCCACCACGGACAAGTCTAGGCGGCGGGCCGCCGCCGGGGAGCAGGACGAAGAGGACGGAACGCAAGTGTCCCGGATCCGCGGAACGCCCCTCCGGAGATCCACCCGCCACCGCCTCGCCTCCACGGCGCGCGGCCTCCCGTACCCGAAGGACTTCGCGAAGGCCCCCGAGGTCACCTCGGCACCCGGCGACTGGACGGTGGTCGCCTACCTCGCCGAGAACGAGGACCGGTCGAGCTGGAAGGTCTTCGGCTGCACGGGTTTCCACGCGCCGCGCCGCCAGGGGTGACGCGGACCTGCTCCTTAGTCACCGAAGACCAGCAGGGCCGCGAGGCTCACGACGACGACCGCCTGCGGGAGGAGCGCCAGGAGGGCGAGCCGCACGCGGGTACGGCGCCAGCGCCGACGCCAGGGCAGGACGAGCGAGGCGACGAGGGCGAGCGGCGTGACGACGTAGATGGCGTAGTAGGCGACGTACATGACGGTCAGCGGGCCCACGACACCGGCCGCGCAGTCGTCGGGTCCGCAACCGTCCGTGGCCATGACGGAGAAGCCGACCACCAGGACCCAGAAGACGTGCGTCACGAAGGCGACGGCGGCGGCGGCCGCGGCCGGCACACAGGCGTTCCCGTCCCGATCCCCGGGCTGCGGCGCCGGCACCCGCCACGCCCGGGGCGGAGCGGGGGTGGGGGTGGGCGTGGGGGTCCGGGTGGCGGTCGCGGTCGCGGGCTGAGGGGTGGTCATGTCCCCATGAGACAGCGGCGGCGGGGGCGGGGGCCTCGGGACGGCTACTCACCTGGGGAGGGTGGGGTACTCAGGTGGGGGGGCGCTTGGGGGGTGGGGGTCCTTCGGGGTCTTGGGGCCCGGGTGCCTCGGTGGCTTCTGGTGGTTGGCCGCCCTCTCTCCGAGTGTGGCGGGTTACGGCGCCGCTTCAAGGGCGCTCCTCGTTCCTCGTCGCGTCGCTGCGCGATGGGCTGCGCCCACCCTTGACCCGTCGCCTCCACCCGCCTTTTCACACTCGGAGGGCGGCCCGGGGGGATGGGCCCAGGCGGGGGGGCCGGGGTGCCCCGGGCGCCGTCGGCGGCCGTCGGCTTTTGGGGTGGCTTCCCGCAGTCATTGAATGGGGCGGTCGGGCACGGCTTAGCGAATGCCACTCGATTCCCGGCTGGGATTCATGCCCCGCTGGTCATTCTCCGGTGGTGGGTGAAGCCGGATCCGAGGAGGACTTGGAAGGGGTGACGTCTCGAGCCGGCCGCCATCCAGTCCGGGCCCGTCTTCGGCGGCGGGGGGTTCCATCCCCCTCCCCGGATGACGCTAGCGCGTACATTACTTGCGGTAACCCGGACGGAATAAGGGACTTCACGCTCATATCGGACTCTCGGCGGGCTTAATGTACGCCGTAGCGTCATTGAGCAGCCGATCCCGGATTGCCGATGGGACTGCTGGGGCAGATGGGATCCGCGCGACCCGCCGCCCCGCGCGACCCCCGGCCCATGGCCCGAACTGGCGATGACGGCTCCGGATTCGGCTTCACCCCCACCGGAGAATGACCAGCGGGGCATGAATCTCCGCCAAGACACGACGGATTGCCGCTAAGCGCCGCCGCGTCACCCCATTCAATGGGTGCGGGAAGCCACCCCAAAAGCTGTCGGACGCCGACGGCGCCCGAGAGGGACCGGTCCCCGGAGCGGATGCCCCTCCCCGGGCCGCCCTCCGAGTGTGAAAAGGCAGCCGGGGCCGGGCGGTCAAGGGTGGGCGCAGCCCATCGCGCAGCGACGCGACGAAGGAGCGCCCTTGAGGGCACGGACCCGGCTGCCACACTCGGAGAGAGGGCGGCCAACCACCAGAAGCCACCCAAGACCGGCCAGCCCCAGGCGCCAGGACCCGCACCCCCCAAGACCCCCTCCACCAGCGCCTACGCGCGTCGCAACCACCCCAAGAGTGCAACAACGACAATCATTGCCCGGAGTCACCCTCCGTGATACACAGAGTGACCATACGCTTCTTCGCATACAACCGGTCGCGCCGTCGCAGGTCAACGCGGTCGGTTCGGTCAAATGTGCGGGGATCGGGTAAAGAGAGCCGCCAAGCCGTCACACGCGGGCGGTTTCATCAGCGAAGATAGGGCGATGCCCCATGCGATCAGGCAGGGGCAACGAACTACCCAACAGGGGCGGTGAGTTACATGTACCTGGCGGCCGAGAAGGGCGACATCACCACCATCATCGGTGGAATCGCCCCTAACTGGGGGCCTTTCGGGAGCCTGGGCAATGAGGCCAAGGTGATGATCGAGGTCGTGATGGCCGTGGCCATCCTGCTCTGCCTCGGCATCGCCATCTGGGGTGCGGCCAAGCAGCGCATCGGCGCGACCGCCCTCCGGGACACGTTCAGTGCCGAGCAGGGCAAGGGCCTCATCGTGGCCGGCCTCACCGGGGTCTTCATCATCGGGTCACTGGGGACGCTCTTCACCATCGTGTACGGGATGGCCGTCTAACCACCGAGGACGCACTCCCTGATGTCCAGTCACCACACCGCGCCTGCGCGGAGACCAGCACGGCTTGTGTCGTACCCGCGAACGGTTGAGGGGGCGTACCCGTCATGAGTCTCGGCGACGAGAACGACGGCTTCGGCGGCGGTTCGGGCCAGACCCGTACCCGCCTGCCCGAGGGCGGCAGCGGCGACGTGTACGAGGGCGCCCGGCGCCCGGCGGCGCGCAGCTCGCGGTCGCTCATCACCGTGGTGGGTGTGGTGGTCCTGCTGGTCGCGGCGATCGCCTTCGCCAACCGCGGCAGCAACGAGGGCGCGGATTCCCCTGACACGTCCACCGGTAAGGGCCCGGGCTCCGGCGCGCCGACGTCGGCGACGGGCGTACGACCGGTGACGGGCAAGAACGGCCAGATCCCCGCGGGCTTCGCCCACGACCAGCAGGGGGCGCAGAGCGCGGCGGTGAACTACTCCGTTCCGCTCGGTTCAGCCGACATGTTCGACACATCGCGTCGCCACGCGATCGTGGATGCCGTGTACGCCCCGGACATCGCCGCGGCGAGGCGGAGCGATCTCGACAAGGTCCACTCCGACAAGGGCTTCCTGACTCGCATCGGGCTCGAAGCGGACGGCAGGGCCCCAAGCGGACTGACGTTCATTTCACGCGTCATTCCCGTCGGCTCGAAGGTCGAGGACTACAACGGCGACCAGGCGTCCGTCTCCGTCTGGTTCTCGTCGTTGTTCGGTTTGGCGGGCGAGGGGTCGCAGAACCCCGTGTCCGAGTCCTGGTACACGACGACGTATCAGCTCAGATGGGTCAACGGCGACTGGAAGGTGGCCGACTTCCAGCAGAAGGACGGCCCCGTACCGGTGGCCCGCGACCAGGCCGCATCCAGTGCGACTGAAATGGCAGACGCCGTTGACCAGTTCGGAGGGTTCACCTATGCCCGCTAACCGATCTCGACGAGTCCTTGCGCTTTCAGCACTGACCGTTGGAGCGCAGGCGTTTGCCATCCTCGTGTCTGCCCGGGCGTTCGCCGCGCCGACACCCACGCCGAGTCCCAGCGCGAGCAACAACCCCTGTGACCTGATTCGCGGCCCCGCCCGCGACTACTGCCAGAACGGTGAATCCGGCTCCCGTTCCCCCAACGCCCGCCTCGACGACCCCACCACCGCCCTCGACCCCCTCGCCTCGCTCGCGCGGGGGTGTGCCGATGCCGCCGTGTCCATCGTCGACACGCTCTCCAAGGCGGTGAAGGAGACCGCCGACGTCGACTTCACCAACACCGAGTTCCTCGCCCGCTACGCCATCGTCTTCGCCGCCGCCACCGTCCTCACGCTGCTCCTCTGGCTCCTCGCCGTGGCCAAGCGCGCCATCCGCGGGGTGCCGCTCACCACGGCGATCTCCGAGGCCATCGGGTTCCTGTGGCTGACCGTCCTGGCGTCCGCGTTCACGCCGCTCATCCTGTACACGGTCGTCAACGCCACCGACGCCGTCACCGAGGTGATCGCGTCCGGTACCGGGCAGCAGACCGACGTCTTCTTCGGGAGCTTCAAGCAGGCCCTGCAGAAGGGCGACAGCATCGGCGGCGGGCCGATCATGCTGATCATCGTGTCCCTGGTGACGGTGCTGGCCGCCGGCGTGCTGTACCTGGAGCTGTTCCTGCGGGCCGTCCTGCTCTACGTCGGCGCCCTCCTCGGCGTCGTCGTGTACGCGGGGCTCGTCGACAAGAACATGTGGGGGCACGTCCGCCGCTGGGCCGGGATCATGATCGCGGTCATCCTGGTGAAGCCGGTCATCGTGATCGTCCTCGGGCTCGCCGGCGCGCTGTCCTCCGGGACCGGACCCGACTCGTTCTCGGCGGTCGTGTCCGGGCTCGCGATCATCCTGCTGGCGATCTTCGCCTCGGCGATGATCTACCGCTTCGTGCCCGGCTTCGGTGACGAGATCGTCGCCTCGCGCAACAACCGGCTCCACCGCGCCGGTGAGAACGCGGCCGCCGCCGTCATCTCCTCCCCCGCCTCGCTCGTGTCGCAGGGCATCAAGACCCACAGCACACGCAGCGACGGCGGTCAGGGCGGCGGTGGCGGGAACGCGGGTGCCGCCCGTCCCGCCAACCCCCTGGCAGGCGGCGTCGCCGCCCACAGCAGCCGCGGGGGCGGCGGCGGATCTGTCCCCTCCGCCGCACCCCCGCCGCGTAGCAGCACCAGTCCCACCGCAGGCACACCGCACAGCAACCGCAAGAACTCTGGAGGTGGAGGGCGTTGACGACCCAGTCCCAGCCGGTCACGCCCCGCCGCACGTATCTCATCGGCCGTGCCCGGCCGAACGCGATCGTCGGCAAGAACCGCGAGACCGGCGAGATCGCCCTGATCATCGCCGGGGCGTTCCTCGGCATGATGAGCGGACTCCTCGTCCCCGCCCTCACCCTGCGGATCGTGCTGCTCACCGGCTTCCCGATGCTGGCCCTCGCCGCCGTGTACGTGCCGTACAAGCACCGGACCTTCTACAAGTGGTTCGAGATCAACCGCAGTTACAAGCGGTCGCTCAAGCGCGGTACGGCCTACCGGTCCGCCGCCGTCGAGGCCGGCACCCGGCTCGACGGGCGGGAGGTCGAGGTCGGGCCGCCGCCCGGCATCGGCCGGATCAACTGGCTGGCCGCGCCCTTCGGGCCCGACGAGATCGCCGTTCTCCTCCACGCCGACCGCCGGACCGTCACCGCCGCCATCGAGATCGAGGGCCCCGGCGTCGGACTGCGCGACAGCGAGGACCAGGAAGCACTGGTGGACCGTTTCGGCACGCTGCTGAAGCACGTCGCCAACGGGGACGGCTTCGTCACCCGTCTCCAGATGCTCGCCCGCACCCTGCCCGCCGACCCCGACGCGCACGCCAAGGACGTCGGCCAGCGCGGTGACGCGCACGCGCCCGAGTGGCTCCGGGAGTCGTACGACCAGCTGCAGTCGATGGTCTCCACCTCCAGCGAGCAGCACCGCGCCTATCTCGTCGCGTGCATGCACTTCACCCGGGACCTGGCCGCCGAGGCCAACGCCATGGCGCGGGCCGCCCGGCACGCGTCCGGCGCCCGCAAGCTGGACCGCGACGCCGGTCTCGCCGTCGTCATGGCCCGCGAGCTCACCGACATCTGCGCGCGGCTCGCCGAGGCGGACATCCGCGTACGCCAGCCCCTCGGGCAGTCCCGGCTGGCCTCGCTCGTGCACTCCATGTACGACCCGGACCACCCCATCGACCACATCCAGGCGATGACCAAGCGCAACGCCTGGCCGGCCGAGCTGGACGCGATGGAGCCGACGTACCTCCAGGCGAAGACCCGTGAGTCCTCCACCCGCGCGCCCTGGTGCCATGCCACGGCCTGGGTGAAGGAGTGGCCGATGACCCCGGTCGGCGTCAACTTCCTCGCCCCGCTGCTGGTCCACACGCCCGACGTGATCCGCACGGTCGCGGTGACGATGGACCTGGAGCCCACCGAGGTCGCCATCGAGCGCATGCTCACGGAGAAGACCAACGACGAGGCGGAGGCCTCGCGCCAGGCCAAGATGAACCGCACCGTCGACCCGCGCGACATCGCCGCGCACGGCCGGCTCGACCAGCGGGGTGAAGATCTCGCCAGTGGCGCGGCGGGCGTCAACCTCGTCGGGTACATCACTGTGTCGGCGCGTTCGCCCGAGGCCCTGGCCAGGGACAAGCGCACGATCAGGGCCTCCGCCGGCAAGTCGTATCTGAAGCTGGAGTGGTGCGACCGCGAGCACCACCGGGCCTTTGTGAACACGTTGCCGTTCGCGACCGGCATCCGCCGCTAGCCGCTAAGGGGCCCGTGCACATGCGAGATCCGTTGACCGCCCTGACCGAAGCGTTCACCTCCTTCCTCTTCGGGAAGGTGGAGACCACGCGGCTGCCCGTGCGCACCTCGACCGGACAGGCCCAGGCCGTCTACCTGCCCACCGCCGCCCCCGGCCTCGGCGACTCCGGCGTCATCATCGGCCGTGAGGTGTACAGCGGCAAGGGGTACATCTACGACCCCTTCCAGCTGTACGGGCAGCAGCTCCCGGCCCCCCACTGGCTGGTGCTCGGCGAGTCCGGCAACGGCAAGTCGGCGCTGGAGAAGACGTACGTCCTGCGCCAGCTGCGCTTCCGTGACCGTCAGGTGGTCGTCCTCGACGCCCAGGGCGAGGACGGTGTCGGCGAGTGGAACCTCATCGCGCAGGAGCTGGGGATAACCCCCATCCGCCTCGACCCGATGGTCGCCAACGACGCCGGCATCCGGCTCAACCCGCTCGACCCGTCGATCACCACGACGGGGCAGCTCGCCCTGCTCCGTACGATCATCGAGGTCGCGATGGGGCACGGCCTGGACGAGCGTTCCGGGTTCGCGCTCAAGGTCGCGCACGCCTTCGTCAACGAGCACATCACCGACCGCCAGCCGATCCTCACCGACATCGTCGAGCAACTGCGGCATCCGAAGGCGGAGTCGGCGGAGGCGATGAACGTCGACATAGACGACGTGCGGGCCTGGGGCCTGGACGTGGCGCTCGTCCTCGACCGGCTGGTCGACGGCGACCTGCGCGGCATGTTCGACGGTCCCACGACCGTCGGCATCGACCTCGACGCGCCGCTGATCGTCTTCGACCTGTCCCACATCGACCGCAACTCGATCGCCATGCCGATCCTCATGGCGATCGTCGGCGTCTGGCTGGAGCACACCTGGATCCGCCCCGACCGGAAGAAGCGCATCTTCCTGGTCGAGGAAGCCTGGCACATCATCAACAGCCCGTTCGTGGCGCAGCTGTTCCAGCGGCTGCTGAAGTTCGGGCGACGCCTCGGCCTGTCCTTCGTGGCGGTGGTGCACCATCTCTCGGACGTCGTCGACGGAGCGGCGGCCCGGGAGGCGGCGGCGATCCTGAAGATGGCCTCGACCAGGACGATCTACGCCCAGAAGGCCGACGAGGCCAGATCGACGGGCCGGGTCCTCGGTCTGCCGCGCTGGGCGGTCGAGATCATCCCGACCCTGACGCCCGGCATCGCCGTGTGGGACGTCAACGGCAACGTGCAGGTGGTCAAGCACCTCATCACGGAGAAGGAACGGCCGCTCGTCTACACCGACCGCGCCATGACGGAGTCGGCGCCGCTCCACGACCTGCCGGAGGACATCCAGGCCGCCGAATGGGAGGCGGAGCAACGGGCCGCCCTGATGGAACGGCAGCTGAACAGCCCCTCCGAGTCCACGGTGGCGTGAGATGACCGGGGAGCGACGGGAAGGCGGCGTGCCCGACGGGCTGTTGGTGGGGCTTCTGGGGTTCCTGCTCAGTCTGATCCTGCTGGTGTGGACGGCGACCGGTCTGTCCGCCCTGTTCTCGCAGGGCGCCTGGCCGGCCGGGGTCACCTTCACCAGGACCCCGCTGGCCGTCCGCTCGCTGGTCGGCCGGCCGCAGGACCTGGCGGCCGCGTGGCCGGAGACCCCGCCGGGCGCGCTGTCGGGGTACGGCCTGTTCTGGGGCGTCCTCATCAGTGAGCTGATGGTGCTCGCGGTTCTCACGGTGTTCGTCGTGGGGACGCTGGCGCGCTGGCGGGCGGTACGGGAGGACAGGCGGAGCCCGTACGGCGCCAGGCACCCCGCCTCGGCCACGGCACGCCGCCGGGTCTCGCCCGAGGCCGCGCCCGGTGTGGAGGCCGACGCCGAGCCGACGCAGGGCGGCGCGGTGACGCGGGCCGGCGATGAGGCGCCGCTCGCCTTCGAGCGGCCGGACACCGTCGGGGAATCCCCCGCCGGGCCCCCGCCGCCGCTCGTCACCGGGCCGGTCGAGGCCGCCGTTCCGGGTGGCGGGGCCCTCGGGACCGTCACCCCCGCTCCGGCCCGGGTGCCCGGAGCCCCGGTGACCGGGCACGACCCGCTCGGGGCGGCGGCGCAGGCCGGGCCCGTCCTGCCCGGGCTTCCCTCGCCCCGCGCCCCGCGCCTGCTCTACGGACCCCCCGCGACCCGCCGCCCCACGGTCCTCCAGGCCGTCCAGGACGCCGAGGGGCCCGCGCTCGTCGTCACCTCCGACCCCACCGTGTGGGCCGACACCAAGGACGCCCGCGGCAAGCTCGGCCCCGTTCTCGTCTACGACCCCGGCCACCTGTGCGACACCCCGGCCCGGCTCCACTGGTCTCCCACCGACCGCTGCGAGGACCCGGAGATGGCCCGGGAACGCGCGGTCGCGCTGCTCGCCCCCGTCCGCCCGCCGTCCCGGCTCGACGCCGCGGTCGCCGACACCGCGGAAACGCTCCTGCGCTGCTGGCTGCACGCCGCCGCGATCGACGGCCGCCCGTTCAAGCAGGTCCACCGCTGGGCCCAGGGCGCGGGCGCGCATGAACCCGTACGGATCCTCAGGACGCACGCCAAGGCCGGCTCCGGTCACGCCGGACTCCTGGAGTCCGCGCTCACCGCCCACCCCGAACGCCGCGAGATGGCACAGCAGCTGACGGCCCGTGCGCTGTCCTCGCTGTCGTCGATCCACATCCGGGACGCCTGCACCCCCCATCGAACGGATTCCCTGACCTTGGAATCTTTCGTCGACGAAGGGGGCACCCTCTATGTGGTGGGCGAACCGATCGAGGACCCGCGCACCCGACCCGGCGCGATGCCCCTGCTGACCGCTTTCACCGCGAGCGTGGTCGAGCACGGCCGCCGCATGGCCGCACGGTCATCCGACGGTCGGCTCGACCCACCAATGACGCTCGTCCTCGACGACGTCGCCGCGGTGGCCCCCCTTCCCCGGCTTCCGGAACTGCTGGCGCACGGCCAGGCCCAGGGCCTGCCCGCCCTGGTCCTGCTCCGCTCCCAGGAGCAGGCGCGGGCGCGCTGGCCGGAGGAGACCCTCAGCTCCTGAACTCCCGGTCGGGCGTGTAGACGGTCCCGGCCTGCCTGCCGAGTGCGGTGTGCAGCGGACGGAGCGCCGACCGCGCGGCCGCCGCGTCGGCGAAGCCGAGCGGGACGCGTACCGCGCCGCTGCCCGACCGCCCCCGGAAGGCCTGGGGCAGCGAGGTCGCCGCCCTGCCCCGCACGACACCCAGCAGGAGCCATTCGTCGCGGGCGGTTCCACGTGGCACCACGGACACGGCGTCCACGACGGACCAGCCCGCACGCCACCGGAAAGAGCCCCGGGTGACCGAGAGTCCGCTCGCGTCCACGCGCACGACGGTCTCGTCCGTCCCGAGCCGGGACCCGAAGCCGGCCATCGCGAGGGCCACGAGGAAGGCCGTGACCACCAGCACGAACGAGCCCTGGAAGAGCCCGAGCAGCAGTCCGGCGACGAAGACCGCGGGCGCCCCGTACAGCAGCGCCCGGTTGCCCGGGCTCCGGACGGGCTTCCCGCAGTGCACGGCCACCCCGGCGGCGGGCCCGGCCGCGGGCGGACGGTCGGCGGCGCGCCCGACCGCAGGAGCGGCGGGGCGTCGGCGGCCCGCCGCGCGCCCGGCGGAGGCCGGGGTCACGGGCCTGCCCTCCGCCACGGCCCGGGCGGGCGGCGCCGACCGGGGCTCCGTGGCGGGCTTCGCGGCGGGCTCGGCGGCCGGCGGCGCGGAAGCCCGCCCGGCAACGGGCGCGGAGGCGGGTTCCGGCACGTTCTTCGCGGCGGGCAGGTGCACCGCCCTCGGGTCGGGCGTTCCCGACGAGGGCCGTACGGGCGGGGCCGCGTCCTCGGGCACCTTGTCCGCGGGCTCCGGCCCCCCGCCCACGGCCTCCGGCCCGGTCCGCGCCGCCACCCGCCGCGTGCCACCCGCCGGGCGAGCCATGGCCCCGCCCGCGCTGAGCAGTTCGAGCAGCTCCGCCGCCGTGGGCCGGCGTTCCGGCTCCTTCGCCAGGCAGAGCGTGACCAGCCCCCGGAGCGTCTCCGGCACCCCGTCGAGCTGCGGCGCGTCGTGGACCACCCGGTACAGCAGCGCAGGCACGCTCCCCGCGCCGAACGGGCCCGCGCCCGTCGCCGCGAACGCCAGTACCGCGCCCAGCGAGAAGAGGTCGCTCGCGGCCCCGACCTTCGCCCCCGTCGCCTGCTCCGGCGACATGAACCCGGGCGTGCCGACCACCAGCCCCGTCCCGGTCAGCGCCGTGGCGCCCTCCAGTGCCTTGGAGATGCCGAAGTCGATGACCCGTGGCCCGTCCCCGGTGACCAGCACGTTCGACGGCTTGAGGTCGCGGTGGACGAGACCGGCGCGATGGACCGCCTCCAGCGCCTCGGCCAGGCCTGCGGCCAGGCGCCGTAACTCCCCCTCGGGCAGCGGTCCCTCGTCCACGACCAGCTGTCCGAGGTCCGGCGCCTCGATGTAGGCGCTCGCGACCCAGGGCATCGCCGCCTCCGGGTCCGCGTCCACGACCGGCGCCGTCCAGAAGCCGCCGACCGTGCGGGCGGCCTCGATCTCCCGCCGGAATCGGTGCCGGAAGCCGGGGTCGGTGGCCAGGTGGGGCCGCACCACCTTCACCGCGACCCGCCGGCCGCTGACCGACTCCCCCAGGAACACCTGCCCCATCCCGCCCTCACCGAGCCGGGCGGTCAGCCGGTACGGTCCGATCGCGGCCGGATCCTCCGGCGTCAAATCCTGCACGCTTCCCCCGAGTTCGCACGGTGTCGCTCGCACCCAAGCCTGGCAGGTCGCGGCCTTTCCAGCCGGGTTTTCGCCACCACGACCGCAGGAGGGACCTGCCCGGGCCGGGGCGCCGGACACGCGTCAGGGCCGGCGCAGCTCGTACTCCAGCTCCTGCGCGGACTCGTCCCCCGGGACGGCCACCCGCGCGCCGGTCGCGACGAAGCCGAACCGCCGGTAGAAGGCCGCTGCCCGGGCGTTGTCCTCGTGGACGTACAGCCGGACCCGCTCGATCCTCGGTTCCGGCAGCGACCAGGACCACTCGACGCCCGCCCGGAAGAGTTCCTCGGTCAGTCCCGTCCCGCGCGCCTCCGGCCGTACGTAGACCCCCACGATGTGCGTCTGGTCGACGGTGGCCGCCTCACCGAAGCGGACCTCGTCCGAGGGCCGCTCGACCAGGACCGAGATCGTGCCCGCCCAGGTGCCGTCCGGCGCCTCGGCCACGAACTGGCGCACGCTCGTCCCGCTCTCGGAAGCCCCCTCGGCCCGCTCCTGCCAGAAGGAGTCGGGGCGCTCGGACGCGGCCTCGTGGGTGTCGAGGAAGGCGATGTGCGCCACCGGGTCCCGCAGGGCGGCCAGCCGGATCTCGCGGGTCTTCTCCCACTCGTCGGCGCGGATCGTGCGTATCGAATAGTCCATGCGCCCATCCTCGCGACGGCCGCATCGCGCTGACAAGCGCATATACGCCCCGTCGGGCCCTCCCTCGTACCGCGGTACTACGCGGCCGGGCGGCTGCCCGACCGCGGGCGGACGTTCCGGCGGGGCGCGGTGCCTAGCGTCGTGGACATGATCCGAGCTGAAGAACTCACCAAGCGGTACGGCGACCGGACCGTCGTCCGTGACCTCGGCTTCACCGTCCACCCGGGCACCGTCACCGGCTTCCTCGGCCCCAACGGCGCCGGCAAGTCCACGACCCTGCGGATGCTCCTCGGCCTCGACGCCCCGACCCGCGGACGGGTCACCGTCGGCGGCCGGGCCTACGCCGACCATCCCGCGCCGCTCACCGAGGTCGGGGCCCTGCTGGAAGCCCGCTCCCTCCATCCGGGGCGCTCCGCCTTCCACCATCTGACGGCGCTCGCCCTCACCCACGGGATCCCCCGCTCCCGCGTGGAGCACGTCCTCGGCCTCACCGGACTGAACGAGGTCGCCGGCACCCGCGTCAAGGGCTTCTCGCTCGGCATGGGCCAGCGGCTCGGCATCGCCGCGGCCCTGCTCGGGGACCCCGGCACGATCATCCTGGACGAGCCGGTCAACGGCCTGGACCCGGAGGGCGTGCGGTGGATCCGTACGCTCCTCAGGTCGCTGGCCGCCGAGGGCCGTACGGTGCTCGTCTCCTCCCACCTGATGAGCGAGATGGCGCTGACCGCCGACCACCTGATCGTCATCGGCAAGGGCCGCCTCCTCGCCGACACGAGCGTCGCCGCGCTCGTGCGGGAATCGGGCGGCGCCTCGGTCCGGGTCGTCACCCCGGAGGCGGAGCGGCTGCGCGGGCTCCTGCCCGGCGCGCGGATCGTCACGGAGGCGCCCGACACCCTCCGCGTCAGCGACGTCGACGCCTCCCGCATCGGCCGCACCGCCGCCGCCCACGGGGTGCCGCTGTACGAGCTGACACCGCAGACCGCCTCCCTCGAGCAGGCGTTCATGGACCTCACCCACGACTCCGTCGAATACCAGGGAGCCACGGCATGACCGCCTCCGTGTACGGCATCACCCCGGCCCGCGTCCTGCGCGCGGAATGGCACAAGCTCCGGACCCTGCGCTCCACGTGGACCACGCTCGCCCTGGCCGTCGTGCTGCTGCTCGGCGTCGGCGTCCTCATGGGCGCCACCTACACCTCCGGCGGCGGCGACTCCGACGTGGACACCGTGGTCCTCTCGCTCTACGGCTCCCAGCTCAGCGGGATCTGCCTCGCGGTCCTCGGGATCCTGGTCACGGCCGGCGAGTACGCGACGGGCCTGATCCGCGCCTCGCTGACCGCCGTGCCCCGCCGGCTGCCGGTGCTGTGGGCGAAGGCCGCGGTGTTCACGGGGGTCGCCTTCACCGTGTCCCTGGTGACGGCCCTGGTCACGTTCGAGGTCGCCCAGGTCTTCCTGTCCGACACCGACCAGGCCGCCTCCCTGACGGACGACGGTGTCCTGGCCGCCGTCGCGGGCAACGCCGCGGGGGTCACGCTGCTCGCGCTGATCGCCCTCGGCCTCGGGGCCGCCCTGCGCTCGGTGCCCGGCGCCCTGGGTGCCTTCATCGGCGGGGTGATGGTGCTGCCCGAGATCCTCGGCATCCTGCCGTACGAGGCCGTGGAGACGGCGGTGAAGTACTTCCCCACCCAGGCCGCCGGAGCCCTCGGCTCGGCCACCCCGATGCCCGGCGCGGCGGCTCCCGGCGCCGCGCTGCCGGCCCTGTGCCTGTGGGCCGCGGCGGCGCTCGCCGTCCCCGCGGTGCTGCTGCGCCGCCGGGACGTCTGAGGGCACGGGCGACGTTCGAGGGTGTCGCCGAGGAGGCGGACGTATGAGGATGACCGAGTGACCATCGAGCCGGAAGGCATCCCAGGAGGCAGCTCGGGCATGCAGGACGGCACGGACCCGGGGGACGGCACGGACGCCCCGCCGCTCAGCCGCTACCTCCAGAACCAGGCGGCCCGGGTACGGGTCTTCGACGCGCGCCGCCCCCGGGTCTGGGACCTCGCCCTCACGGGCTTCTGGACGGTCGCCGCCCTCACGGACGCGGCGGGCGGCTGGCGGACCATCGCCCGCGACCCGTCCGTCCCGGTCCGGCTGGTGGTGGCGATGAGCCTGGGCTTCGCCGTACCGCTGCTGTGGCGGCGGAGCCGTCCGATGCCCGTATTGCTGCTGATGGCGTGTGTGGCGCTGGTCAACTCCTGGTCCGGCGCCGCCCTCCAGGCCGCGTACCTCCAGCTGATCGTGGTCTTCCACGTCGCGCTGCGGCTGCCGCTGCGCTCGCTGGCCCTGACCCCCGCCGTGGTCGTCCCCCCACTGGTGCTCCTCGCGATCCGCCACCCGCAGGGCAGCTGGGACCAGCACGTCCTCCCGACCCTGACGACGTACGCGATGGTCGCGCTGCTCGGCATCGCGGTCCGTTCGCGGAAGGACTACACGGAGGGGCTGGTCGAACGGGCCCGTCGGCTGGAGGTGGAACGCGACCAGCAGGCCCGGCTCGCCGCGGCGGCCGAACGCACCCGGATCGCGCGGGAGATGCACGACATCATCGGCCACAACCTGTCCGTCATCACCGGCCTCGCGGACGGCGGCCGGTACGCGGCGGCGAAGAGCCCCGAGCGAGCCGCCCAGGCCCTGGACGCGATCGGGACGACGAGCCGGGAGGCCCTCGCCGAACTCCGTCGCCTGCTGGGGGTACTGCGCGAGGACCCGGCGACCGGACCGGACGCCGTCCGCGATCCGCAGCCCTCGCTGGCCGACCTCGACACCCTGCTCGCCGGAGTGAGGGACGCGGGGCTTCCGGTACGGGTCGTCACCGCCGGCGCCCCCGGCCGGGGGACCCTGCCTCTGTCCGCGGGCGCCCAACTGACCGTCTACCGCTGTGTCCAGGAGGCGTTGACCAACACCCTCCGCCACGCGGGCGCGGGGGCGACGGCATCGGTGCTCCTGACGTACGGGGAAGGGGAACTGGCGGTGGAGGTGACGGATTCGGGGACGGGCGGACCCGCAGTCCCGGGCACCGGGCAGGGCCTGACGGGAATGCGCGAGCGGGCGGCCCTCTACGACGGCACACTCGAAGCCGGCCCGCTGCCGGCCGGCGGCTGGCGCATCCTGCTCCGACTCCCCCTGGAGGGCTCCCCCTCGTGACCACCGTGCTCATCGCGGACGACCAGGCGATGCAACGCTTCGGCTTCCGCATGCTGTTGGAGAGCCAGGACGACATGACGGTCGTGGGGGAGGCGGCGAACGGCACCGAGGCGGTCCGGCTGGTGGACCGCTTCCACCCGGACGTGGTGCTGATGGACATCCGGATGCCGGGCCTCGACGGCATCGAGGCGACCCGCCGCATCATCGCCTCGGGAGCCCGCACCCGGGTCCTGATCGTCACCACCTTCGACCTGGACGAGTACGCCTACGACGGCCTGCGCGCCGGCGCCAGCGGGTTCCTCGTCAAGGACGCCCAGCCGGAAGAGCTCCTGGCGGGCGTCCGGGCGGTCGCGAGCGGCGACGCGGTGGTGGCCCCGAGCCTCACCCGGCGGCTGCTGGACGCCTACGTCCAGCACCTGCCCGCCCCACCGGGCTCCCGGTCGACGCCTCCGCCGCCGGATCCGCGGCTGGCCTCCCTGACGGAACGGGAACGGGAGATCCTCACCGTCATCGGGCAGGGCTGGACGAACACGGAGATCGCCGGCCGTCTCCATCTCGCGGAGTCCACGGTGAAGACCCATGTGAGCCGCATCCTGGCGAAGACCGGTGCCCGCGACCGCGTGCAGGCGGTGATCCTCGCGTACGACACCCAGCTGGTGTCACCCGCGTAGGAATGCCGGGTCCTGCGGGTGCCCGGACCCGCCACGGTCCGTCGTGCCGGCCGAATCTGCTCCGGAACGCAGAAAAGCCCCGCACCATAAGGTGCGGGGCTTTCCCACAATGATTGTTCGGCGGCGTCCTACTCTCCCACAGGGTCCCCCCTGCAGTACCATCGGCGCTGAAAGGCTTAGCTTCCGGGTTCGGAATGTAACCGGGCGTTTCCCTAACGCTATGACCACCGAAACTCTATGAAATAAACAAACTCCAGCCGACAAGGGGCGAGTTCGTTACTTCAGAACTAACACAGTGGACGCGAGCAACTGAGGACAAGCCCTCGGCCTATTAGTACCGGTCAGCTCCACCCATTACTGGGCTTCCACATCCGGCCTATCAACCCAGTCGTCTACTGGGAGCCTTACCCTCTCAAGGAGGTGGGAATACTCATCTCGAAGCAGGCTTCCCGCTTAGATGCTTTCAGCGGTTATCCCTCCCGAACGTAGCCAACCAGCCATGCCCTTGGCAGGACAACTGGCACACCAGAGGTTCGTCCGTCCCGGTCCTCTCGTACTAGGGACAGCCCTTCTCAATATTCCTACGCGCACAGCGGATAGGGACCGAACTGTCTCACGACGTTCTAAACCCAGCTCGCGTACCGCTTTAATGGGCGAACAGCCCAACCCTTGGGACCGACTCCAGCCCCAGGATGCGACGAGCCGACATCGAGGTGCCAAACCATCCCGTCGATATGGACTCTTGGGGAAGATCAGCCTGTTATCCCCGGGGTACCTTTTATCCGTTGAGCGACGGCGCTTCCACAAGCCACCGCCGGATCACTAGTCCCGACTTTCGTCCCTGCTCGACCCGTCGGTCTCACAGTCAAGCTCCCTTGTGCACTTACACTCAACACCTGATTGCCAACCAGGCTGAGGGAACCTTTGGGCGCCTCCGTTACCCTTTGGGAGGCAACCGCCCCAGTTAAACTACCCATCAGACACTGTCCCTGATCCGGATCACGGACCGAGGTTAGACATCCAGCACGACCAGAGTGGTATTTCAACGGCGACTCCACCATGACTGGCGTCACGGCTTCAAAGTCTCCCACCTATCCTACACAAGCCGAACCGAACACCAATATCAAACTGTAGTAAAGGTCCCGGGGTCTTTCCGTCCTGCTGCGCGAAACGAGCATCTTTACTCGTAGTGCAATTTCACCGGGCCTATGGTTGAGACAGTCGAGAAGTCGTTACGCCATTCGTGCAGGTCGGAACTTACCCGACAAGGAATTTCGCTACCTTAGGATGGTTATAGTTACCACCGCCGTTTACTGGCGCTTAAGTTCTCAGCTTCGCAACCCCGAAAGGTCACTAACCGGTCCCCTTAACGTTCCAGCACCGGGCAGGCGTCAGTCCGTATACATCGCCTTACGGCTTCGCACGGACCTGTGTTTTTAGTAAACAGTCGCTTCTCGCTGGTCTCTGCGGCCACCCCCAGCTCACGGAGTAAATCCGATCACCAGTGATGGCCCCCCTTCTCCCGAAGTTACGGGGGCATTTTGCCGAGTTCCTTAACCATAGTTCACCCGAACGCCTCGGTATTCTCTACCTGACCACCTGAGTCGGTTTAGGGTACGGGCCGCCATGAAACTCGCTAGAGGCTTTTCTCGACAGCATAGGATCATCCACTTCACCACAATCGGCTCGGCATCAGGTCTCAGCCTTAATGTGTGACGGATTTGCCTATCACACGGCCTACACCCTTACCCCGGGACAACCACCGCCCGGGCTGGACTACCTTCCTGCGTCACCCCATCGCTTACCTACTACCACCTTGGGTCAGCGGCTCCACCACTCCCCTTTGCCCGAAGGCTCCAGGGCGGCTTCACGGCCTTAGCATTAATGGGCTCGATATTGGGCGTTTCAAAGCGGGTACCGGAATATCAACCGGTTGTCCATCGACTACGCCTGTCGGCCTCGCCTTAGGTCCCGACTTACCCTGGGCAGATCAGCTTGACCCAGGAACCCTTAGTCAATCGGCGCACACGTTTCTCACGTGTGTATCGCTACTCATGCCTGCATTCTCACTCGTGAACCGTCCACAACTCGCTTCCGCGGCTGCTTCACCCGGCACACGACGCTCCCCTACCCATCACAGCACCCGTTGGGGCTTAATTGCTGCAATGACACGACTTCGGCGGTACGCTTGAGCCCCGCTACATTGTCGGCGCGGAATCACTTGACCAGTGAGCTATTACGCACTCTTTCAAGGGTGGCTGCTTCTAAGCCAACCTCCTGGTTGTCTCTGCGACTCCACATCCTTTCCCACTTAGCGTACGCTTAGGGGCCTTAGTCGATGCTCTGGGCTGTTTCCCTCTCGACCATGGAGCTTATCCCCCACAGTCTCACTGCCGTGCTCTCACTTACCGGCATTCGGAGTTTGGCTAAGGTCAGTAACCCGGTAGGGCCCATCGCCTATCCAGTGCTCTACCTCCGGCAAGAAACACACGACGCTGCACCTAAATGCATTTCGGGGAGAACCAGCTATCACGGAGTTTGATTGGCCTTTCACCCCTAACCACAGGTCATCCCCCAGGTTTTCAACCCTGGTGGGTTCGGTCCTCCACGAAGTCTTACCTCCGCTTCAACCTGCCCATGGCTAGATCACTCCGCTTCGGGTCTAGAGCGTGCAACTCAATCGCCCTATTCGGACTCGCTTTCGCTACGGCTTCCCCACACGGGTTAACCTCGCTACACACCGCTAACTCGCAGGCTCATTCTTCAAAAGGCACGCAGTCACGACCCATTGGGTAAACCCAATGAGCGACGCTCCCACGGCTTGTAGGCACACGGTTTCAGGTACTATTTCACTCCGCTCCCGCGGTACTTTTCACCATTCCCTCACGGTACTATCCGCTATCGGTCACCAGGGAATATTTAGGCTTAGCGGGTGGTCCCGCCAGATTCACACGGGATTTCTCGGGCCCCGTGCTACTTGGGTGTCTCTCAAGCAAGCCGTATGAATTTCAGCTACGGGGGTCTTACCCTCTACGCCGGACCTTTCGCATGTCCTTCGCCTATTCATACGGTTTCTGACTCGCCTCACAGCCGGCAGACTGTGAAAGAGAGATCCCACAACCCCGTATGCGCAACCCCTGCCGGGTATCACACGCATACGGTTTGGCCTCATCCGGTTTCGCTCGCCACTACTCCCGGAATCACGGTTGTTTTCTCTTCCTGAGGGTACTGAGATGTTTCACTTCCCCTCGTTCCCTCCACATGCCCTATGTGTTCAGGCATGGGTGACAGCCCATGACGACTGCCGGGTTTCCCCATTCGGAAACCCCCGGATCAAAGCCTGGTTGACGGCTCCCCGGGGACTATCGTGGCCTCCCACGTCCTTCATCGGTTCCTGGTGCCAAGGCATCCACCGTGCGCCCTTAAAAACTTGGCCACAGATGCTCGCGTCCACTGTGTAGTTCTCAAGCAACGACCAGCCACCCATCACCCTGATTCAAACGAATCAAGTTCACTGGGGCCGGCATCGCGAAGATACAAACCTTACGGCCGTACCCTCAGACACCCAACAACGTGCCAAGCGTGAGCCACCGTCCGTCCCTTCCGTTCCACGCCGAAGCAGTACTAGGAAGACCTTCAGGTCACTCACGCCAACTAATCAACGTTCCACCCATGAGCTGACCGTGCAGAACGTTTGTCTGCAATCGGTACTGTGCTCCTTAGAAAGGAGGTGATCCAGCCGCACCTTCCGGTACGGCTACCTTGTTACGACTTCGTCCCAATCGCCAGTCCCACCTTCGACAGCTCCCTCCCACAAGGGGTTGGGCCACCGGCTTCGGGTGTTACCGACTTTCGTGACGTGACGGGCGGTGTGTACAAGGCCCGGGAACGTATTCACCGCAGCAATGCTGATCTGCGATTACTAGCAACTCCGACTTCATGGGGTCGAGTTGCAGACCCCAATCCGAACTGAGACCGGCTTTTTGAGATTCGCTCCGCCTCACGGCATCGCAGCTCTTTGTACCGGCCATTGTAGCACGTGTGCAGCCCAAGACATAAGGGGCATGATGACTTGACGTCGTCCCCACCTTCCTCCGAGTTGACCCCGGCGGTCTCCTGTGAGTCCCCATCACCCCGAAGGGCATGCTGGCAACACAGGACAAGGGTTGCGCTCGTTGCGGGACTTAACCCAACATCTCACGACACGAGCTGACGACAGCCATGCACCACCTGTATACCGACCACAAGGGGGGCACTATCTCTAATGCTTTCCGGTATATGTCAAGCCTTGGTAAGGTTCTTCGCGTTGCGTCGAATTAAGCCACATGCTCCGCTGCTTGTGCGGGCCCCCGTCAATTCCTTTGAGTTTTAGCCTTGCGGCCGTACTCCCCAGGCGGGGAACTTAATGCGTTAGCTGCGGCACCGACGACGTGGAATGTCGCCAACACCTAGTTCCCAACGTTTACGGCGTGGACTACCAGGGTATCTAATCCTGTTCGCTCCCCACGCTTTCGCTCCTCAGCGTCAGTAATGGCCCAGAGATCCGCCTTCGCCACCGGTGTTCCTCCTGATATCTGCGCATTTCACCGCTACACCAGGAATTCCGATCTCCCCTACCACACTCTAGCCTGCCCGTATCGGATGCAGACCCGGGGTTAAGCCCCGGGCTTTCACACCCGACGTGACAAGCCGCCTACGAGCTCTTTACGCCCAATAATTCCGGACAACGCTTGCGCCCTACGTATTACCGCGGCTGCTGGCACGTAGTTAGCCGGCGCTTCTTCT
The DNA here is from genome assembly GCF_050917515.1 of Streptomyces sp. JL2001. Taxonomy (NCBI): domain Bacteria; kingdom Bacillati; phylum Actinomycetota; class Actinomycetes; order Kitasatosporales; family Streptomycetaceae; genus Streptomyces; species Streptomyces sp. JL2001. Next base: position 3,667,734 of record NZ_CP169421.1, read on the forward strand.
GCAGGTACCGTCACTTTCGCTTCTTCCCTGCTGAAAGAGGTTTACAACCCGAAGGCCGTCATCCCTCACGCGGCGTCGCTGCATCAGGCTTTCGCCCATTGTGCAATATTCCCCACTGCTGCCTCCCGTAGGAGTCTGGGCCGTGTCTCAGTCCCAGTGTGGCCGGTCGCCCTCTCAGGCCGGCTACCCGTCGTCGCCTTGGTGGGCCATTACCCCACCAACAAGCTGATAGGCCGCGGGCTCATCCTTCACCGCCGGAGCTTTCAACCAGCTTCCATGCGGAAGCCGGTGTTATCCGGTATTAGACCCCGTTTCCAGGGCTTGTCCCAGAGTGAAGGGCAGATTGCCCACGTGTTACTCACCCGTTCGCCACTAATCCACCCCGAAGGGCTTCATCGTTCGACTTGCATGTGTTAAGCACGCCGCCAGCGTTCGTCCTGAGCCAGGATCAAACTCTCCGTGAATGTTTACCCGTAATCGGGTGCACACATCACGAGAGCGGAACGACCAGTCGGAATAGGACCGGTCGTTCACAGCGTCCTCGCTGTGTTTTTTGCCTACCTGCCACAAGGGCCAGTAGGACTTCAAAGGAACCTCGACCATCCGAAGATGGACGGGGTATCAACTAATCTGGCGTTGATTTTTGGCACGCTGTTGAGTTCTCAAGGAACGGACGCTTCCTTCGTACTCACCCTCTCGGGCTTTCCTCCGGGCTTTTCCCTTCGGTCTTGCGTTTCCGACTCTATCAGATTTTTTCGATCCGATTTCCTCGGTGCTTTCCGGTCCCATTCGCTTTCGCTCCGGGCCCTTCCGGCGGTTCCGACTCTATCAGATCCTTTCGGGCCTGATTCCCAGTCAGCGGGTTTTGTCTTTGCGGCTGTTGGGCCGTTCCGACGCTCAAACTCTAGCGGGTTTCCCCGGCGACTCATAATCGAGTCTTTCGAAATGAATTTCGGCATGCCGAAATTCGTCCCGGTAGGGAGGTCGTGCTGAGTTGAGTTGCCGCTATCGCGGCGGGAGTGGCTGCCGCAGAACCGTTCCGGTCCCGTGACAACTCGGAGAACAGTACGGATGCGGAGGGGGCGTGTCAACCCCCCTCCGATGGTCGACCAGAGGGGGTCCGGGGCCTGCGGCCCGCTCCGCTCAGTCGAGGTCCTGCAGGCGGCCGCCGGCGTCCGGCTGGGTGTGCTCCACCCTCCTGAGCAGGCGGATCAGCATCTCGCCGAGGACACCGCGCTCGTCGCTCGTCAGGTCCTGGAGGAGGTCCTCCTCGAAGCCCGTCGCCATGCGCATCGCCTCGAGCCACTTCGAGCGCCCCTCGTCGGTCAGCTCGACGATCACCCGGACGCGGTTGGTCTCGTCGCGGTCGCGGGTGACCAGGCCCTCGCCCGCCATCCGGTCGATGCGGTGGGTCATCGCGGCCGGGGTGAGGCCCAGGCGCTTCGCCAGTTCGCCCGGACCCAGGCGGTAGGGGTCGCCGGCGAGGACGAGGGTCTTGAGGACCTCCCACTCCGCGTTGCTGATGCCGAGGTCGGCGAGCTGGCGACCGTACGCCACGTTCATCCGGCGGTTCAGCCGGCCGAGGGCGGAGACCACCTTCTCGACCTGGGGGTCGAGCTCCCGGTACTCGCGCTGGTAGGCCGCGATCTGCTCGTCGAGGGTCGGCTCCTGCAGGGCCTGCGGGCCGGACTGCTCGGGGGTGTCGGACATGCGGGGAGTATCCCACGGCTTCCGTTGGCCTTGAAGTCCTTCAATGTGTATTGTTCACCTTCGAACTTTAGAGTTGAAGTCTTCAGGGTTCAGTCCTACAGGGCTGAAGCCCTCCGATCGAAGTGGGTGAGTGTGACCAAGGCGATGGGCGCAGCGATGCGCCGGATCCAGGCAGGCAGCGCGCTGAGCGCGTTCGGACTCGGCTTCACCGTGCCGTACCTCTATGTGTACGTCGCTCAGGTGCGGGATCTGGGCGCGAGTGCCGCGGGCATCGTCCTTGCCGTCTTCGCCATGGCCGCGCTCGTCGTCCTCCCCTTCAGCGGGCGCGCCATCGACCGGCGCGGGCCGCTGCCCGTGCTGACGGTCGCCGCGGTGCTGGCGTCCCTGGGCGCGCTGGGGATGGGGCTCGCCGGGAGCGTGGCCGCGGTGGTCGGCTCGGCGGCGCTGCTGGGTGCCGGTACGGCCGTGATGCAGCCGGCCCTCGCGACGATGATCGTGTGGTGCTCGGAGCCGGCGGGCCGGACCCGTTCGTTCGCCATGCAGTTCTTCCTGCAGAACCTGGGTCTCGGTGTCGGTGGCCTGATCGGCGGCCAGCTCGTCGACGCGAGCCGGCCGGGCAGCTTCCTGCTGCTCTTCTCGATCGAGGCCGTGATGTTCCTGGTGCTGGCGGGCATCGTGCTGACCGTGCGGATGCCGGGCTCCCCCGCTCTGCAGGGCGCCCGGCCGGCCGCGTCGAAGGGCGGCGGGGTCCGCGCGCTGCTCGGGCACCGGGCCATGGTGCAGCTGTGTGTCCTGGGGTTCGTGTTGTTCTTCGCCTGCTACGGGCAGTTCGAGTCGGGTCTCGCGGCGTACGGCACCGAGGCCGCCGGCATCGAGCCGTCCACGCTCGGTGTCGCGCTGGCCGCCAACACGGCCGTCATCGTCGTCGCGCAGTTCGTGGTGCTGCGGTTCGTCGAGCGTCGGCGGCGCACGCGGGTGATCGCGGCCGTCGGTCTGATCTGGGCCGTGGCGTGGGTCATCGCGGGGTACGCGGGTCTCGGGCACGGCAGCCAAACGATGGCGACCGCCGCGTTCATCTCCACGTACGCGCTGTTCGGGCTCGGCGAGGCGATGCTGTCGCCGACCGTGGCGCCGCTGGTCGCGGACCTGGCTCCGGAGGCGATGGTCGGGCAGTACAACTCGGCGTTCGCGCTGGTCAAGCAGCTGGCGCTGGCGGTCGGTCCGGCCGTGGGCGGGCCGATGGGTGCGGCGCTGCACGGGCCGTACATCGTGACCTTCGTGCTGTTCTCGCTCGGGATCACGTTCCTGGCGCTCCGGCTGGGCAGGCAGCTCGCCCCGGCGCAGGACCAGCCGTCGCTCGTCGCGGTGTCGCGGGTGGTGGCCCGGCACCAGCCGGAGAAGGAGACGGCCGCCGCCTGAGGGCTGTCCGGGCGCGCTCGCGGGAAGGACCGGCCCGGGGCCCGGGCCGGTCAGTCCGGAAGGGCGAACTCGCACCAGACGGCCTTGCCGCCGCCGGGGGTGCGCCGGCTTCCCCAGGACGAGGCGATCGTGGCGATGATCGAGATGCCGCGGCCCGCCTCGTCCTCCATCTCCGCCCGGCGGCGCCGGGGCAGGTGGTCGTCGCCGTCCGTGACCTCGATGATCAGCCGTCGGTCGGTGCGCCGCAGGCGCAGCCGCATGGGCGGGGTGCCGTGCTGGAGGGAGTTGGCCACCAGTTCGCTGGTGGCGAGGACGCCCAGGTCGCGCAGTTCGACCGGGAAGCGCCAGCTGGACAGGACTCCCGAGGCGAAGGCCCGGGCGCGCGGTGCGGCTTCCACGCCGCCGAGGAGTTCCAGGGCCGCGTTGTGGAAGAGCTCGGCGTCCGCTCCCTTGCGGGCGGGGTGCTGGACCACCAGGACCGCGACGTCGTCGTCGTGCTCGGCGGTGACGCCCAGCGAGCGGAGCAGCCGGTCGCAGACGACCTGGGGGGTGCCGAGGGCACCGGAGAGTGCGCGTTCGAGGGCGGCCACGCCTTCGTCGATGTCCTCGCGGCGGCGTTCGACGAGTCCGTCGGTGTAGAGGACGGCGGTGGAGCCCGGGGGCAGGGCGATCGTGCCCGAGGTGTGGAGCCAGCCGCCGGTGCCGAGCGGGGGTCCGGTGGGGTCCTCCGCGCGCCGGACCGTGCCGTCCTCGTCCCGGACGAGGATGGGGAGGTGGCCGGCGGAGGCGTAGACGAGCCGGCCCTCGTTGGGGTCGTGGACCGCGTAGACGCAGGTGGCGATCTGGCTGGCGTCGATCTCGGCGGCGAGGCCGTCGAGCAGCTGGAGGACCTCGTGCGGGGGCAGGTCGAGCCTGGCGTAGGCGCGGACGGCGGTGCGGAGCTGGCCCATGACGGCGGCGGCGCGGACGCCGCGGCCCATCACGTCGCCGATGACGAGCGCGGTGCGGCCGGCTCCGAGGGTGATGACGTCGTACCAGTCGCCGCCGACGGCCGCGTCGGTGACGCCGGGCTGGTAGGTGGCGGCGATGCGCAGGTCGTCGGGCTGCTCCAGTTCCTGCGGGAGGAGGGAGCGCTGGAGGGTGACGGCGGTCTCGCGGTGGCGTCGTTCGCTGGCGCGCAGCCGTTCGGCGGCCTCTGCGTGGTCGGTGACGTCGGCGGCGTGGACGAGGACCCCGCCGTCGGGAAGGCGCGGGGACTCCACGGGCAGGCAGGTGACGGTGTACGAGCCGCCGTCGCGGGTCTTGCGGGACTTGACGGTGCGGGGCTTGCCGCTGCGCAGGACCTGGTCCATGAGGGGCAGCAGGCCGAGTTCGTGGGCCTCGGGGCAGGCGTCGGCGACGGTGGACCCGGCGAGGCGGGGTCCGAAGGCGGCGGCGTAGGCGTCGTTGACGTAGGCGATGCGGTGCTCGGGGCCGTACGCGAGTGCGACGAGGCCGGGGAGCCTGCCGATGATCTCCCGTGCGGAGAAGTCCTCGAGTACGGGGACGTCGTCGGCGAGGGGCTCCGGCTGCGGCCCGTACTCACCGCGGGCCGCGGGCACGGAGCCCTCGGTCCCCCGCGCCGCCGTGCGGCGCTGCGTGCCGGGGAGCCGGGCGCTCCAACGGGTGAAGTTCACGGATCTGTATGCCTCGTGGTGTCGTTGGCCGTGCTGAGTCACTCTGTGCAGGTGTGGGCCCACCTATGGTCACACGTCCAGTGTGACCGACCGTACTGACATCGGTGTCAGAGCGGCCGGGGGCCGTTCTTGGGGGGCGGGGGCGCGGCGGCGAGTTCGAACTCGGCTCGTGGGTGCTCCAGGGAGCCGAGCGAGACGATCTCACGTTTGAACAGGCCGGACAGGGTCCATTCGGCCAGGACCCGGGCCTTGCGGTTGAAGGTCGGGACGCGGCTCAGATGGTAGGCCCGGTGCATGAACCATGCCGGGTATCCCTTGAGTTTGCGGCCGTAGATGTGCGCCACGCCCTGGTGCAGTCCGAGGGAGGCGACCGAGCCCACGTACTTGTGGGCGTACTCCTTGAGCGGCTGCCCGCGCAGGGAGGCGGCGATGTTCTCGGCGAGCACCTTGGTCTGGCGGACGGCGTGCTGGGCGTTGGGGGCGCAGGTGCGGCCCGGTTCGTCCACCGTGACGTCGGGGACGGCGGCCGCGTCTCCGGCGGCCCAGGCGTGTTCGACGCCTTCGACGGTCAGCTCCGCGGTGCACCTGAGCCTGCCGCGCTCGTCGAGGGGCAGGTCGGTGGAGGCCAGGACGGGCGCGGGTTTGACGCCGGCCGTCCAGACGACGGTGCGGGTGGGGAAGCGGGTGCCGTCGCTGAGGACGGCCACGCGGTCCTCGCAGGACTCGAGCCGGGTGCCGAGGCGCACGTCGATGTTGCGGCCGCGCAGCTCCCGGATGGCGTAGCGGCCCATCTCCTCGCCGACCTCGGGCAGGATCCGGTCGGACGCCTCGACGAGGATCCAACGCAGGTCCTCGGGTTTGACGTTGTGGTAGTACCGCGCGGTGTAGCGCGCCATGTCCTCCAGCTCGGCGAGCGCCTCGACGCCGGCGTAGCCGCCGCCGACGAAGACGAAGGTGAGGGCGGCGTCGCGCAGGGCCGGGTCGCGGGTGGAGGAGGCGATGTCCATCTGCTCGATGACGTGGTTGCGCAGTCCGATGGCCTCCTCGACGGTCTTGAAGCCGATGGCGTAGTCGGCGAGTCCGGGGACGGGGAGGGTGCGGGAGACGGAGCCGGCGGCGATGACCAGTTCGTCGTAGGTGAGCCGGGTGGTGCCCGTGCCCTCCTCCTCGGTGGCGAGGGTGGAGAGGGTGACCGTGCGCTCCGCGTGGTCGACGGAGTGGACCTCGCCGATGACGATGCGGCAGCCGTCGAGGAGACGGCGCAGCGGGACGACGACGTGGCGCGGGGAGATGGATCCGGCCGCGGCCTCCGGCAGGAACGGCTGGTACGTCATGTACGGGTCGGGTGTGACCACCACGATCTCGGCGGCGCCGCTGCGCAGCTCGGCCTTGAGCTGTCGCTGCAGACGCAGCGCGGTGTACATCCCGACGTAGCCACCGCCGACAACGAGAATGCGCGCAGGTTCGGTCACTGTCCCATGACGCAACGCCGTCCGGGGTTTGTCCACAGGCCCGGCAAATTGTGTGACCGGAGGAGTGCGGAGGCGTGGGGTGGCGCACGGGGTCGGTACACGGAAGAATGCGCAGGTCAGGTTGAGGATGTGGGGGCAGCGGAGCGGGCAGAATCGGGAGGCTTCCGGTCCTTGCTCCGATCGGGGGGCGCACCGTACGGAACTGCCCCTTCTGAATTGACCTCGACTCAACTATGTTCGTACCTCGTCGGGGTATCGGAGCGCTGTGCATGGACCAGAGCACAGACAGCCGGTCCGGGATCCCGTGTCAGGGCGGGGAGTCTCCGGGGGGAGACATCATGAGCGGGGGAACGCTTATGCACATTCAGGATTCGCATTGGCAGGCTGTCGTCGCACCGGTCGACGGCGCGGTCGAGGGACGTACCGGGGCGACGGCGACCGTCGGCCGCTCCGCTCCGCTGCGCGTGGACGCGCAGCGGAATCTGGAGCACGTGCTGCGCGCGGCGCGCGAGGTCTTCGGTGAACTCGGTTACGGGGCACCGATGGAGGACGTGGCGCGGCGCGCCCGGGTCGGGGTCGGTACGGTCTACCGCCGCTTCCCGAGCAAGGACGTGCTGGTCCGCCGGATAGCCGAGGAGGAGACCGCGCGGCTCACCGAGCAGGCCCGGACCGCCCTCGGCCAGGAGGACGAGCCGTGGTCGGCGCTGTCCCGTTTCCTGCGGACGTCGGTCGCTTCGGGCGCGGGACGGCTGTTGCCGCCGCAGGTGCTGCGGGTTCAGGTGGACGAGAGCGTCGCCGACGCGGTGCTGCCGGTTCCGGTCGCGGCGGACGGGGCGCGGGTGCCGCACCAGCGGGGCTTCGCCGAGTCGGCCGGGTCCCGGGTGGGTGCTCCCCGGCAGGCGCCGGCGGCCGAGCAGGACGACGCCGGCGCGGCGGAACTCCTGGAGGTCGTGGGGCAGCTGGTCGACCGGGCGCGTGCGGCGGGTGAGCTGCGTACGGACGTGACCGTCGCGGACGTGCTGCTCGTGATCGCGACGGCGGCTCCGGCGCTGCCGGACGCGGCGCAGCAGGCGGCGGCTTCGGCCCGGCTGCTGGACATCCTGCTGGAGGGTCTCCGCTCGCGGTAGGCGGCGGGGGCGCAGACGTCACGCGGCCCGTTCGTCCGTGCTCCCGGCGGGTCCGTTCGGACCGTTGATCGTCGCACGAACGGGTGAACGGTTACGCCCGGACGCGGGAACTCACCCCGGACGAGTGGTAGGTGGCCGCGCGGCCTCGGCATGCCCGTGCTCTGTGGGACGCTTGCGCGGTGTCCGGGTCTGAGCGTGCGTACGGGGGCTTCCGCGATGAGCGGTGACGGTCGGGACGAGCCGCGGTTCGACGGCGGTGCCACGGAGACCGGCGAGCTGACTTCCCGGCAGGTGCCGAGCCAGGGCCGGCCCGCCGGCCCCGCGCGAACGCCCGCCGGTGCGGCGCCCGTCGGCGTGCCGGGGCACCCGTCCGGGGGCCCCGCCGGGTCCACGGGAGCGGCGGAGGCCAGCGTGCCGCCGCAGCGGGAGCGCGGGCCGGGTACGGCCTCCGTACCGGCGGCCGACGCCGGTACCGGGGGCGCCGCGGCGAGTCCCGAGTCCGAGGGCGTCCTGCCTCCGGCGGTCGAACTGCCGCCCTCCGACGCCGACCTGGTGCAGTGGATGCGGGAAGGCGACGACAGCGCGTACGAGGAGCTGTTCCGCCGCCACTCCGAGGCCGTGCGCCGGTACGCCCGGACCTGCTGCCGGGACGCGCACACCGCCGACGACCTGACGGCGGAGGTCTTCGCGCGCACCCTCCAGGCGGTACGGGGCGGTGCGGGGCCCGCCCACGCCGTCCGCGCCTATCTGCTGACCACCGTCCGGCGGGTGGCGGCGCACTGGACGCGGACGCAGAAGCGGGAGCACCTGGTCGAGGACTTCGCGGTGTTCGCGGCGCAGGCCGCCCGGACGTCCGAGGTCTCCGACCAGGACACCCTCGACCTGGGCGCCGAGGTACGGGCCATGCACGAGGCCGAACAGTCGCTGGCCATGCAGGCGTTCCGCTCGCTGCCCGAGCGCTGGCAGGCCGTGCTGTGGCACACCACCGTCGAGGAGGAGTCGCCCAGCGAGGTCGCGCCGCTTTTCGGCCTGACCCCCAACGCCACCGCCGTCCTGGCCAGCCGGGCCCGCGAGGGCCTCAAGCAGGCCTACCTCCAGGCCCACGTCAGCCAGACGCTCACCGCGGGCGGCGACTGCGCCCGCTACGCCGACCGGCTCGGCGCCTACGCGCGCGGCGGGCTGCGGATGCGGGCCGAGCGGGGCCTGCGCAAGCACCTGGAGGAGTGCGCCAGGTGCCGGCTCGCCGCCGGGGAGCTGGCGCACGTCAACGCGGGCATCCCGGCGCTGCTGCCGGTCGCCGTCATCGGCTGGTTCGCCGCCGGCTTCTCCCTCAAGGCGGCCGGCGTGGTCGCCGGCGGAGTGGCGGGCGCCGCCGGAGCCGGTGCGGCCGCCGCGGCGTCCGGCGCCGGCTCGTCCGGCGCCGCGGGGACCTCCGCCGCCGCGGCCGAGGGGCTCGGGGCGCCCGTGAAGGCCGGCATCGCCGCCGCCGTGGCGGTGGCCGCGACGGCCGGACTGGTGTGGGCGTTGTCCGGCGACCCGCAGCCGGTCGCGCAGCCCGGACCGACGCCGCCGGCGGTCGCCCCCGTCGTACCGCCGAAGCCGCTGCCCTCGCCGCCGCCCCGGTCCACCCCGCCGCCCCCGGCGGTACCGCGGACGGCACCGTCACCGACTCCCCGGCCGACCCCGCCGGCTGCCGAGCCGCCTGCGGCGAAGCCGGCCCCCCGCCCCACTCCGACGCCCGCGCCCCCGAGCCCGCGCCCGAAGCCCAGTCCCTCGAAGACGGCGCCCGCGCCCCCGCCTCCGGCCCCGCCGACCGTGTACCCGGTCAGCCGGCTGGACTACGGCGTCTTCGGCGACGGCACCAAGCCCGAAGTGCGGCTCGGCGACAGCAGCTGGATGTGGCAGCGCGACGGGCTGTCCATGGGCGGCACGCGGTACGCGCACGGCGTGAGCGTGCACGCGCCGTCCTCCCTCACGATCGACCTCAACCGGCGGTGCGTCGACTACGAGGCCCTCGTCGGCGTCGACGACCTCAGCGCCCCGCTCGGGGTCGGCGGCGTCCGCTTCTCCGTCTACGGCGACGGTGAACGGCTCTGGCGCTCCGAGGTGGTGGACGCCGGCGACCCGCCGGTCCCGGTCCACGTGAACCTCGCCGGCCGCAGCACGGTCCGCCTGGTGGTGGAACCGCACACGCCGTTCGGCCGGGTCGCGATCGCGGACTGGGCCCGGTCGCAGATCACCTGCGCGTAAGGGCTGTCCCGTAATCCGCGGCGGGCGCACGGCGCCGGCTACGGCACCTCGCGGCGTTGTCGGATCGCCCGAATACGCCCAGTATGAGGACGACCCTCCGCCTTGCGATGCACCGCATCCGACGCCGTGCACCGACCCACCGCGGATTACGGGACAGCCCTTAGCAGGGGCCAGGACGCCCCGGCTCCGCTCCCGGCGGGGCCTACGCCCCCACCAGCGCGGCGACCCCGTCGAGATCGAGAGGGGCCCCGGAGGCGTACGCGGCGGCGTACCCGTCCTCGCCGAGCGCCGCGCGCCCCCGGGAGGCGAGCTCGTCCGCCTTCCGCAGTTCCGGCACCGCCCGGGGCGTGTCACCGCGCCAGGTGTCGGCGGCGGCCAGGATCGCGACCGCCGGGGCGTGCCGTCCGGCCAGGGCGAGCGCGAGCGCCACGCCCTCCGCGAGGTGGGTGGTGACGAAGTCGGCGCAGCGGGCCTCCCGCGCATCCCGCAGCGCGGCGACGGCCTCCGCGACCGCCGCGTCACCCCCGCCCTCGTACGCCCGGATCCGGGCACCGAGTCCGGCCAGCAGCGTCTGGAAGTGCCGGGGCGGCGTGCTGGCGGCGAGGTGCTCCATGGCGACGTCGAGGTGCGCGCGGGCGGCCGTCACGTCGCCTCGGTACAGGGCGATCGCCGAACGCATGAACCGGAGGTAGGTCTCCGTGTCGTTGACGCGGTGGCGTTCGGCCTCCGCGGCGGCCTCGTCGAGCCCCTTCTCCGCGCCGTCCATGTCGCCGACGAGGTAGCGGAGTTCGGCGAGCCGGGCGATGAGGAAGGGGGCCTCGGCGTGCGCCCCGACCTCGCGGGCGAGGGCGAGCGCGTCCGCGTAGTCCTCGCCCGCCTCCGCGTGGCGGCCCCGCATCATGTTCGCCTCGGCCGCCGCGCTCGCCACCTGTGCCCGCATCCAGCGGTCGCCCACCCGGCGGGACAGCACCCGCAGCTCGGCCAGGTCCTCGTCCAGGTCCGGCGTCCCGCCGGGCATGTCGATCGCCATGTGCGTGCGGAACATCAGGCTGACGCCGACCTCCCACTCGCCGCCGAACCGGCGGCAGTTGTCGACCGACGCGTCCAGCATGGCGAGCACGTCGGCCGACGACTCGGTGAAGTACGCCGTGAACGGCCACAGCATCCCGGGGAAGCGGGCCGCCTGCGGACCGGGCCGCTCGCCGAACGCCTCGCGCACCCGCCGCACCAGTGCGAGGAGTTCGGGGTCCGCGAAGAAGTCGCCGACGACGTGGTTCTCCGCCGCGAGGAAGAACTGCAGCATCCGCAGTTCCTTGCGAGGCCAGTAGCGGGAGTCGGCCGGATCGTCGGGGTCCTCGCCCAGCCGGACCGTGCGGGCGACCCAGACCACCGCCTCGGAGCGGTAGTTGCGCAGCCACCAGAACCAGCCCATCGCGAAGACCAGCCGGAGGGCGGCCGCCTCGTCGGAGGCGAGGATCGCGCGGTGGAGCGCGGCCCGGATGTTGTCGAGGTCGGCTTCGACGCGCCCGATCCAGGGGAGCTGCTCGCCGGAGCGGAGCCGGGGCTCGGCCTCCTCGGCGAGGGCGGTGAAATGCGCGGTGTGGGCGGCCTCGGCGGCGGCCAGCACGTCGGGGGTCTCGGCGGCCCGCTCGACGGCGTACTCGTGGATGGTCTCCAGGAGGCGGTAGCGCATCGCGCCGGCCTCGGTGGGGGCGGCGACGACCAGGGACTTGTCGACGAGGGCGCCCAGGGAGTCGGCGGCGCCGGGCGCCAGCGCCTCGGCGGCGGTGAGGTCCCAGCCGCCGGCGAAGACGGAGACCTGGCGCAGCAGGGTGCGCTCCTCGGGTTCGAGGAGGTCCCAGGACCAGTCGACCACCGCGCGGAGGGTCTGCTGCCGGGGCAGGACGGTCCGGCTGCCGGAGGTGAGGAGAAGGAAGCGGTCGTCGAGCCGGTCGGCGATCTGGCGCGGGCTGAGCAGGCGCAGCCGGGCGGCGGCGAGTTCGATGGCGAGGGGGAGCCCGTCGAGCCGGCGGCAGATCTCGTCGACGGCGTCGGGGTCCTCGGTGGGGTCGAAGCCGGGCCGGACGGCGCGGGCGCGCTCGGCGAAGAGGCGGTGGGCCGGGTGGGGTGGCAGCGGCTCGACGGGGCGGACGGTCTCGCCGGGAACGCCGAGCGGCTCGCGGCTGGTGGCGAGGACGCGCAGCCGGGGGCAGTGGGTCAGGAGGGTCTCGGCGAGGGCGGCCGCCGCCTCGATGACGTGTTCGCAGTTGTCGAGGACCAGGAGCAGGGAGCGGTCGGCGAGGTGGTCGACGAGGACGGCGGTGGGATCGTCCTGGAGGGGCTGGCCCTCGCGGGTGATCAGGTTGGTCTCGCGCAGGCGGAGGGCGGAGAGGACGGCGCCGGGGGCGGCGTCGGGGTCGTCGAGCGGGGCGAGTTCGACGAGCCAGGCGGGTCCGGGGACGGCCCCGGCGGCCTCCTCGGCGAGACGGGTCTTCCCGGAGCCGCCGGGTCCGGTGAGGGTGACGAGTCGGGAGCCGACGAGGTCGGAGCGCAGCGCGGCGAGTTCCGGTTCGCGGCCCACGAAGGAGGTGAGCCGGGGCCGGATGTTCCCGGCCTGCTCAGGTGGGGCCGGAGGGGGCGGTGGCGGGGCGAGCAGTTCGCGGTGCAGGGCGGCGAGCTCGGCCCCCGGGTCGGCGCCGAGGCCGTCGGCGAGGGCGCGTCGGGCGTCCTCCCAGGCGGCGAGGGCGTCGGCCTGGCGGCCCTCGGCACGCAGGGCGCGGACGAGCTGGGCGCGGAAGCCCTCGTCGTACGGGTACGCGGAGGTGAGCTCGGACAGCTCCGGTACGAGTCCGTCGACGGCGCCGCGGCTCAGGTCGGCCTCGACGCGCCGGCGTACGGCCGCGAGCCGCTGGGCCTCCGGGCGGACGCGGGCGTGCTCGGGGAGGTCGGCGAGCGCCGGGCCGCGGAAGAGGGCGAGCGCGGTGCGCAGCAGGCCGGCGGCCGCCTCGGGGTCGCCGGCGTCGAGCAGGCCGGCGGCCCGGGCGGCGTGGCGCTCGAAGACGTACAGGTCGACGTCCTCGGGCCGGGCGAGGAGGCGGTAGCCGGGGCCGGGGGTGGACTCGACGGCGTCCTTGCCGAGGACGCGGCGGAGCCGTCCGACGAGGGCCTGGAGGGCGGCGGGGGCGTCGTGCGGAGGCTCGTCGCCGTACACCTCGTCGACGAGCTCGTCGACGGTGACCGCCCGGCCGGGCCGCACGGCGAGTGCGGCGAGCAGCGCGCGCAGGCGGGCGCCGCCGAGCGGGAAGGGGGTGCCATGGGAGTCGAGGGCCTGGGTGGTGCCGAGGATGAGATACCGCACGCCGGCCATTGTCCCCGGGGGAGGTGCGCGGCGCCTCGGGGTTTACCCGGAGCGTCGCCGGCCGGAACACGAGGTGGGCGGGGGCGCTTCCGGACGGCCCGGGAGGCTGGGGTGCGGGCCGGAGCGCCCCGGGGCCTGCCCGTCCGGAAGACGGCCGGGGCATCCCCTCCGGCGGCCCCGGGCGCGCGGGCCGCACCCGGGCCCAGCGCTCAGGCGCCGCCCGGCCTTCCCGGCCCCCGCACCGCGCCCCGCTCAGGCCAGGAGCGAGCGTCGTGCCGAGGGGATCAGCGGGCCGGGCACGGCGCGCTGCTTGGGTGCCGCCGTGCCCGTCCAGCAGGTGCCGCGGCGGGCCAGCAGACGGTGGAGCCACAGTTCGGTGGAGACCAGGTCGGCGAGACCGTCCAGCGGGACCGGCTCGCCCTCGGAGGCCGCCCGCAGCGCCTTGCGGACCACCCGGGCCTCGATCAGGCCGGCGTCGGCCAGCAGCGGGGCCTCGAAGAGGGCGAGCAGGTCCGGGAGGGCCGCGCGCAGGCCCGCGCGGGCGGCGGCGCCGGCCGCCGGGTTGGGGGTGCCCCAGCCCGGGGGAAGGTCGTGGATGCCCGCGCCGGCCAGGACCGTGCGCAGGACGGTCGCCCGGGCGCCGGGCTGGACCCGCAGCGATTCGGGCAGGGCGCGGCAGGCCCGTACGACCTGGTTGTCGAGGAACGGCGCGTGCAGGCGCTGGCTGCGGATCTCCGCCGCCTGTTCCAGGATCCGGTGGTCGTGCGCCGCCCGGGCGAGCGCGGCCCGGGCGCGGGCCTCGCCCGGGCGCTGCACCGAAGTCGGCAGCGTCGCGGCCCGGTTGAGGCGAACCGATACTTCAGCCAGGGCCTCCCCCGTCAGCCAGCGCGCCGCCGGACCGGGCCGTGTCCAGGCCAGGGCGGAGAGGGAGGCCTCCAGGGGGCCGAACGCGCCGGGCGTCGTGCGGTTCGCCTCCAGGACCCGGGTCGCCGCCGCCTCCAGACCGGTCCGGTAGGGGGTACGGGCGAGGCGGCGGGCCGCCCGGTAGACCGTGAGCGGCACGAGCAGCGCGCCCGCGGACGTACCGGTGGCCTTGGCCAGCGCCGTCACCGGCCGCACCAGTGATCTGCGCCGGCGGTCCATCAGCAGGTCGGCGAGCCGGGCCGGATGCGCGTCCAGGACCTGGCGGGCGCCCAGGCCGGTGAAGTGGTCCGCGCTGCCGCCCGCGAGCCGCCTGCGGTGCCGGTCGGCGACCACGAGCGACGGGCCGGGCTCGTCGGTCAGCGGCCCGTCCAGCTCGGCGTACGGCAGGGCCTCCTCGCCCGCCGCGACGACGACGTGGTGCAGTCGCGGGTTGGACGCGATCGCCCGGGCCCGTTCCAGCTCCTCCTCGCGGGCCGCGCCGCCGCCCGTCAGGTCGTTGAAGGTGACGGCGAGCAGCCGCTCCCCCGCGCCCGTGCCGTGTCCCAGGATGGTGCCGGGCACGCCCGGCAGCCCGGCGGCGAGCAGGGCGAGCGTGCCGGACGCGCTGCCTCCGGACAGGTCGGCGCCGATCCCCGGGGCGGGTCCGCCGCCGCGTGCCGCCCGCCGCTCGGCGGGCCCCATGCCGGGGACGGGTCCCGGGTCCGGCAGCGGGGTCTCCGGCGCGTGCCGGGGCGCGGTGAGCCGGGCCCGTACGGCGTCGACGAGCGCGTCCCGCACGCCCTCCACGGCCTGCCGTGGATCGACCTGGGGCGCGGCGACCGCGAGCGAGGCGACCGGGTCGTACCCGGTGATCTCGCGGGAGCCCTCGCGCAGGATCAGCGCGTGGCCCGGCGGGACCCGCTTCACCCCCTCGTAGGGCGTGGAGTCGCGGAGCGCCTCGGGGGTCTCGGGGCAGGCGAGCAGGGCGGCGAGATGGCCGATGTCGAGCTGGGCCTCGATGAGGTCGGCGAGCGGCAGGGCGGCGGTGGCGTACGCGGTGCCGTTGGCCCACGGGGTGTGGAACACGGGCCGCGCACCGGCGAGATCGCCCGTGACGGTGATCCGTCGGCCGACCTGGACGACGGCGGTGTAGCTGCCGGCCCAGGCGGTGAGATGGCGCAGCGCGCCGCCGCGCGCGGCGAACAGGCCGACGCGCAGTTCCTCGTCGCTCGCCGCGCAACACCCCAGGACGGCAAGGCGGGTGTGGGCGTCGACGGTGACCACGCGCACCTCGTCGGGGCGCCAGTCGCCGACCGCCCACAGCGGGTCGGGGTCACCCCACAGCAGCTGTGCGCCCACCGGGTGCACCGTGCGCCCCTCGGCCGCCGCCCCGCCCACGGCGCCGGCCGTGCCTGGCGTGGCGAAGCTCGCGGCGACACTGCTCCAGCCCACCAGCCATCGCATCGGCGCCTCCACTTCGGTCGGTGGAGGAACATGCTGCCACGACAAGAGGGCAGGGGAGGGGCTCCGGGGTCGCGTGTGCGAAAGGCGAATGCGCCCCTGGCATTGGCCAGTTGCTCACCGTCGGCATTCGGCCATTCTCGGCGGGGCCGCGGACCGCCGGCTGTCCGGGAGGCGCTCATCGCCTCCCGGAGCCGTCCGCCGCCCGCGGGGAATGGGGCGGCGGTGTCCCCCAGCCCCCTGGTCCACTGCCAGGCGGGCCGACCCACGCAGCACTCATGGAAGCGCTCCCCCTCCGCCCCGGCGAGAGCGCACGGCCAGGCGCACGGCCACACGCCCGGAGCACGCGCCCGGAGCCGCCCCTGGCGTCCTTTCGCCGCCGACGCCTCTACGCCATCCGCCCGTCATGCGTCTGTTCCCACAACAATCTCGCCATACGGAACTCCGCCCCTTAACGGTAGGGATGCGGCGAACTACGCTGTGTTTACGAATGCCGCACGCCTATGCCCGGCGTCGCGGCGGCCGTCTGGGTGGTCGAGGGGTGGCGTCATGTCCAGGGAGCAACGCGGGCCGAACGAAAAGCTCGGCACGGTTCTCGCCCTCGCGGGAATCAGCAACGCCGGCCTCGCCCGGCGCGTCAACGACCTCGGAGCGCAACGGGGCCTGACGCTCCGTTACGACAAGACGTCGGTGGCGCGGTGGGTGTCGAAGGGCATGGTGCCGCAGGGCGCCGCCCCGCACCTGATCGCGGCCGCCATCGGCCAGAAGCTGGGCCGGCCGGTCCCGCTGCACGAGATCGGGCTGGCGGACGCCGACCCGGCGCCCGAGGTCGGCCTCGCCTTCCCGCGTGACGTGGGCGAGGCGGTCCGTTCGGCCACCGAGCTGTACCGGCTGGATCTCGCCGGCCGGCGGGCCGGTGGTGGCGGGATCTGGCAGTCGCTGGCGGGTTCCTTCGCGGTCAGCGCGTACGCCACCCCCGCCTCCCGCTGGCTGATCACGCCCGCCGACTCCTCGGTGGAGCGCCTGGTGACCGGGCCGGGCGAGGAGCCCCTCGACGGGCCGGAGGCCGCGCTGCACGCGCGCGTCGGCCACAGCGACGTCGCCAAGCTCCGCGAGGCCGCCGAGGACGCGCGCCGCTGGGACTCCAAGTACGGCGGCGGCGACTGGCGTTCCTCCATGGTCCCGGAGTGCTTACGCGTCGACGCCGCGCCGCTGCTGCTCGGCTCGTACTCGGACGAGGTCGGCAGGGCGCTGTTCGGGGCGACCTCGGAGCTGACCCGGCTGGCCGGCTGGATGGCCTTCGACACCGGTCAGCAGGAGGCCGCACAGCGCTATTACATCCAGGCGCTGCGGCTGGCCCGCGCCGCCGCCGACGTGCCGCTGGGCGGGTACGTGCTCGCGTCGATGTCGCTGCAGGCCACCTACCGGGGCTTCGCCGACGAGGGCGTGGACCTGGCGCAGGCGGCCCTGGAACGCAACCGCGGTCTCGCCACCGCGCGCACCATGTCCTTCTTCCGGCTCGTCGAGGCGCGGGCGCACGCGAAGGCGGGCGACGCGGCCGCCTCGGGGGCCGCCCTGAAGGCGGCCGAGGGCTGGCTGGAGCGCGCGCGGGACGGCGACGCCGACCCGTCCTGGCTGGGCTTCTACTCGTACGACCGGTTCTGCGCCGACGCCGCCGAGTGCTACCGGGACCTGAAGCTGCCGCGCCAGGTGCGGCGCTTCACGGAGCAGGCGCTGTCCCGGCCGACGGAGGAGTACGTCCGCTCGCACGGGCTGCGGCTGGTGGTGTCGGCGGTCGCCGAGCTGGAGTCGGGCAATTTGGACGCGGCCTGCGCGGCGGGCACGCGCGCGGTGGAGGTGGCGGGCCGGATCTCGTCGGCGCGGACCACCGAGTACGTCCGGGACCTGCTGCACCGGCTGGAGCCGTACGGGGACGAGCCGCGGGTCATGGAGCTGCGGGAGCGGGCGCGCCCGCTGCTGATGGCACCGGCGTGAGCCGAAAGCATGACGTGACGCGTGTCCCAACGGGTTTAACCGGATTGTCAGTGGGTCAGTGCACTATCGGGGTGGGAGGTGGTGCAGGTGTCCGTTCGTGATGTCGACTGCGATGTGCTCGTGATCGGCGGTGGGATCGTCGGGCTGTCGACGGCGTACGCCCTGACCCGCGCCGCCCCCGGCACGCGCGTCACGGTCCTGGAGAAGGAGCACGGCCCCGCACGCCATCAGACCGGCCGGAACAGCGGAGTGATCCACAGCGGGATCTACTACCGTCCCGGCTCGCTGAAGGCGCGGTTCGCGGTGGCGGGCGCCGCCGAGATGGTCAAGTTCTGCGCGGAGTACGGCCTGCCCCACGAGGTGACGGGCAAGCTCATCGTGGCCACCGGGCGGGACGAGCTGCCCCGGCTGCACGCGCTCGTGCAGCGCGGCCGGGAGAACGGCATTCCGGTGCGGGAGCTGGGGCCCTCGCAGATCAGCGAGTACGAGCCGCGGGTGCGCGGCCTGGCCGCGATCCATGTCGGCTCCACCGGGATCTGCGACTACGGCGCGGTGGCGGCGCAGCTCGCCGAGTCCTCCGGGGCGCGGATCCTGTACGGCTCCGAGGTGACGGCGGTCGACCGGCGGCCGTGGGGGGTCGCGGTCCGCACGGCGGCGGGCCGGGTGGTGCGCGGACGGGTCATGGTGAACTGCGCCGGTCTGCACTGCGACCGGGTGGCACGGCTGGCGGGCGACGACCCGGAGATGCGGATCGTCCCGTTCCGCGGGGAGTACTTCGAGCTGACGGACGCCTCGCTGGTCCGCGGGCTGGTGTACCCCGTCCCGGACCCGGCGTTCCCCTTCCTCGGGGTGCATCTGACGCGGGGCATCGACGGCGGCGTGCACGTGGGCCCGAACGCGGTGCCGGCGCTCGCGCGGGAGGGATACGACTGGTCGGTCGTCCGGCCCGGCGAGCTGGCGGAGACGCTGGCCTGGCCCGGGTCCTGGCAGATCGCCCGGGAGCACTGGCGGTACGGGGCGGGCGAGCTGCGCCGGTCGCTGTCGAAGCGGGCCTTCACGGAGGCGGTGCGGCGGCTGCTGCCGGTCGTGGAGGAGTCCGGGCTGCGCCGCACGGCGGCGGGCGTGCGCGCCCAGGCGGTGCTGCGGGACGGCACCCTGGTCGACGACTTCCTGATCCGCGAGGCGCCCCGCACGGTGCACGTCCTGAACGCGCCGTCTCCGGCCGCGACGGCGAGCCTGCCGATCGGACGCGAGGTGGCCCGCCGGGCGCTGGCCCAGCTGGACTGACCGGGATCCGGTGCGGCCGGAGCCCCGGGGCCGCCGCACGAGCCCGGGACCCCCGGTCACGGCCACCGCACGAGCCTGCAGCCCCACGGCCACCCCACGGCGCCCCGTCCCGCGTGGGGCACGCTCCCCGGACGAGCCCCGGGCCACCTGCCGGACACGCCGTAGAATCGAGGCATTGTGTCTGAGTCTCGTGAAGCCACCGCGCACCCCACCGTCGAAGCCGCCTCGCCCGTCGAGCCCGTCGTCGCCCGGCGGGGCAGCCGGATGTTCGCCGCCGGGGAAGGCCCCCTGCCCGACCCCGCCGGATCGCACCACGAGCGGCGCATCCGCAGCTTCCAGCCACGCCGCAGCCGCGTCACCGCGGGCCAGGCGGAGGCGATGCTCAAGCGCTGGCCCGACTGGGGCCTCGACATCGACGGCCGGCGGATCCTCGACCTGCGCGAGATGTTCGGCGGGCTGCCCGTGGTCCTGGAGATCGGTTTCGGCATGGGCGAGGCCACCGCGCGGATGGCCGCCGCCGACCCCGGCACCGGCATCCTCGCCGTGGACGTCCACACCCCCGGGCAGGGCAACCTCCTCGGCCTCGCCGACCGGGGCGGGCTGGAGAACGTCCGGGTCGCCAACGGCGACGCGATCATCCTGCTCCGCGAGATGCTGACCGCCGACGCCCTCGACGGCTGCCGCGTCTACTTCCCGGACCCCTGGCCCAAGAAGCGCCACCACAAGCGCCGGCTGATCCAGCCGGAGTTCCTCACGCTGCTCGCGACCCGGATGAAGCCCGGCGCCGTACTGCACTGCGCCACGGACTGGGAGCCGTACGCCGAGCAGATGCTGGAGGTCCTCTCGGTGCACCCGGACTTCGCGAACACCGCCGGCGACGGCGGCTACTCCCCCCGCCCCGCGTTCCGCCCGCTCACCCGCTTCGAGGGCCAGGGCCTCGACAAGGGACACGTCGTGCACGACCTCCTCTTCCAGAGGGTCTAGGGAACGTCCCGTCGATCGTGCCGGGCTCCCGGCGTCTCTGATCCCGGCCTCATGATCCCGGCCTCGTCGACAAGACCCCCTGGAACTCCCTCGCGGGCTGTCACTCCCGCTGGTTAGGGTCGTACGGTGTCGAACCCCGTAGCCGTACCCGTGCCCGCCCGGGACACCGAGGAGCCCGCGTTCCCCGCCGTCCCGGACCGCGCCCACTGGCGTTACCGGCCCCGCCGGGCCTTCTGGCGCAGCAAGGTGGTCAGGGCCGTCACGGTGATCACCCTGCTCGCGCTCTGCGCCCTGGTGATCCTCGCGATGGTGCGGGAGGAGACGGGAACCGAGGGGTTCCTGGTGGGGCTGGGCCTGGCCGTCCTGCCCGTCCCGCTGCTGCTGGCCGCGTTCCGCTGGCTCGACCGCGCCGAACCCGGCCCGTGGAAGAACCTGATCTTCGCCTTCGCCTGGGGCGCGTTCGCCGCGGCGCTCATCGCACTCACGGCCAACACGTTCGCGGTCCGCTGGATCGCGACCTCCACCGCCGACCGGGCCTCCGCGGACGCCCTCGGTGCCACCGTCGTCGCCCCGGTCGTCGAGGAGAGCGCCAAGGCCGCCGCGATCCTGCTGATCTTCCTGCTGCGCCGCCGGGACTTCACCGGCCTGGTCGACGGGGTGGTCGTCGCCGGGTTCACCGCCACCGGCTTCGCCTTCACCGAGAACATCCTCTACCTCGGCCGCGCCTTCGGCGAGGACCAGGAGATCGGCACGTCCGGCCTCGGCTCGATGACCGCCGGGACCTTCTTCGTGCGGGTCGTGATGTCGCCGTTCGCGCATCCGCTGTTCACGGTGCTCACCGGCCTGGGCTTCGGGTTCGCCGCGCTCGTCGCACGGCGCAAGCGCGTCCGGCGGATCCTGCTGCCGGTGGCCGGCCTCGTCCTCGCCATGGGGATGCACGCGCTGTGGAACGGCTCGGCCGTCTACGCGGCCTGGGGGTTCCTCGTGGTCTACGGCATGTTCATGGTGCCCGCCTTCGGGCTGCTGACCTGGCTGGCGATATGGAGCCGGCAGCGGGAGCTGCGCACGATATCCGGCCAGCTCCCGGCGTACGCGGCGGCCGGCTGGCTCTCCCCGTCCGAGCCGCTCGCCCTCTCCTCGATGCGGGCCCGCTCGATGGCCCGCTCCTTCGCCGCCCGGACGTACGGCCGGCCGGCCGCGCAGGCGGTCGGGGAGTACGAGGCCTTCGCGACCACGCTCGCGTTCCTGCGCCACCGCGCCCAGCGCGGTGACGCGGACCCCGACTTCACGGCGCGCGAGCAGGAACTGCTCCACCACCTCTGGCAGCGCAGGGCCGTCGCCTCGCCCGCGCTGACCTACGCGGCGCGGGCGACCGGCCGGGTCTGGTCGCCGCCCCAGTACCTGGACTACGGCGGCTACAACCCGTACCGCAGCTGAGGAAACCGTCCCGTCGGATCCATCCCGGTCTCCCGGGCAGGACCTGAGGCGCCGGCCCCCGACCCGGCCGACGCCCCCGATGCCCCGACCCGCGGGGCGAACGCTCAGGCGGAGGCCGCGTCCAGCGCCGCCAGCTCCGCCTCGTCGAGCACCAGGTCCGCGACCGCTACCAGGGCCGGCAGCTGCTCGACCGTACGCGCCGAGGCGATCGGCGCCGCGACGGTCGGCCGGGCCGCGAGCCAGGCCAGCGCCACCGTGGCGGGCTCGGCCCCGTGCGCGCGGGCCACGGCGTCGAGCGTGTCGAGCACCGTGCGGCCCCGCTCGGTCTCCAGATGCCGGCCCGCCCCCGCGGCCCGGGCGCTGTCGACCGCGGTCCCGTGCCGGTACTTGCCGGTCAGGAAGCCCGACGCCAGCGCGAAGTACGGCACGGCCGCGAGTCCGGCCCGCTCGACGGTGTCCAGGAGCTCGCCCTCGTAGGTGTCGCGGGAGACCAGGTTGTAGTGCGGCTGGAGCGCGACGTAGCGGGTGAGTCCCTCCGCCTCGGCGAAGTCGAGGGAGGCCCGCAGCCGCGCCGGGGAGATGTTCGACGCGGCGACGGCACGGACCTTGCCGTCCTTCACCAGCTGGTCGAGCGCGGTGACGATCTCCTCGACGGGCACGGACTCGTCGTCGAAGTGCGTGTAGTACAGGTCGATGTGGTCGGTGCCGAGCCGGCGCAGGGACTCCTCGGCCGCCGCCTTGATCGTGACGGGCGCGAGTCCCTTGTACGAGGGGTGGGCGCCGACCTTGGTGGCGACGACTATCTCGTCGCGGTTGCCGCGCGACGCCAGCCACCTGCCGACGATCGTCTCGGACTCGCCGCCCTGGTTGCCCTCGGCCCAGGCGGAGTAGGAGTCGGCGGTGTCGACGAAGTTGCCGCCGGCGGCGGCGTAGGTGTCCAGGACGGCGAAGGACTGCGCCTCGTCGGCGGTCCATCCGAAGACGTTGCCGCCGAGCGCGAGCGGGAAGACGTGCAGGTCGGAGGAGCCCAGCGGGCGAAGAGAGGTCATGGGTCGGTGAACGACCTGCGGCGGGGCCGCTATTCCGGCGGTCCTGGCGCGGGGTTCGTCGCCAGGGCCGCCGCGGCCGGGGAGGTTCCCGGGAGGATCAGACCGACAGGCCCTTGCTCGCCAGCCAGGCCGCCGGGTCGACGCCGTCGCCGCCCGGGGTGTGGACCTCCAGGTGCAGGTGCGGGCCGGTGACGTTGCCGGTGGCGCCCACGCGGCCGATGGTGTCGCCGGTGCCGACCGACTGGCCCACGCTGACGGTCATCGAGGACAGGTGGCAGTACCAGACCTCGGTGCCGTCCGACAGCTCCAGGACGATGCGGTAGCCGTACGAGCCCGACCAACCGGCCGACTTGACCGTGGCGCCGTGCACCGCCTTGACCGGGGTGCCCGTGGGGGCCGCGAAGTCCAGGCCGGTGTGGTAGCCGGAGGACCACATCGAGCCGGACTCGCCGTAGGTCGAGGTGAGCGTGTACGAGGACGTGGGCAGCGCGTAGCTGGCGGCGAGCTTGGCCAGGCGCTCGGCCTCGGCCTTCGCCGCGGCCTCCGCCTCGGCCTTCTTCTTCGCCTCGGCCGCCGCCTTCTCGGCCGCGTCCGCCTGGGCCGCGGCCTCCGCGGCGGCCTTCTCGGTCGCCGCCTTCTCCGTCGCGGCCTTCTCGGCGGCGTCGGCGGAGGCCTGCTGCTGCTCGGCCTGCTGGAGGATGCGGGCGCGCAGCGCCTCGCCGGCGTCGCCGCCCTCCGTCTTGCGGTCGGCGCCGTCGACGGGCGCGCCGACGGAGGCCGTGAGCGCGTGCAGGTCGTTGCCGGAGCCCGCGGTCGTGTTCCGGTCCTCGTCGCCGGAGATCAGCGCGCCGACGCCGGGCAGGTCCTCGGCGTCCGGCAGGTCGAGGTCGGGCAGGGCTATGGAGACCGGCGGCTTCTCCTGCGCGGTGGCCAGGCCACCCGCGCCGACGGCCGCGATGACACCGACGCCGAGGACGGTGGAGGAACGGGCGAAGCCCGAGCGCTGCTTGACGACCCGGTGGCGGCCACCGGCCCGGCTCTGCTGGCGGAGGGTCTCCTCGGTGGGGTTCCACTCGCCCGCCGCGCCGTCGGGGTCGGTCCCGGCGGCACCCGAGGCACCGAACGCATGGAAGGGGGCTTCGGGGGCAGGGGTGTTGGACGCCACGGAGGCGTACTCCTTTCCTTCCTTGCCGCCTACCGGGTTAGCTGACGGGTTCGGAGCAGGAAGGTCTCCTACGGGCGCCCTCGCACAGGTGCGAGAGTGTCCGATTCACCCCAAGTGGTGGTTCCCCGGTTCCCTTTCGGGATTCGGCGCGTGCGCACGGTGCCGTCTCTTGCGACGACTGGGACGACCGCGCTGCGTTATCGAACGTTAATAGACACGGGGGTCCGATTCCAAGCTGTTCCCCTTGATCGTTCAAGAGATTGATGCACTACAGGGCGATTTGACCGCCGCTCAGGAGTCATCCGTTCGAGACTCCTTATCTGACGTTGCATCAATTGTTATCGCAGCGGTACCTCGCGACTACGCATGGTCACCCCGCCGGCTCTCAGGACCGGGATGGACGCCTCAGGGCACCACCCGCATCGTCCGGCGGCGCTCCGGCTGGCCCTGCACCGGGCGGCCCACGGCCAGCAGCGCCATGTCGTCCGTCGATCCGCCGCCCGTGTACCGGCGGACGTCGTCGACCAGCGCGTCCAGCAGTTCCTCCGGACCGGGGAAGATCCGCCCGGCCAGACGGCCGCCCGGCTCGTAGAAGGCGCCCGCCGCGTCGCGCGCCTCGGACAGGCCGTCGGTGTAGAAGAGCAGCGTCGAGCCCGGAGGGTAGGGGGTCTCGTCGGCCCGGTCCGGCCAGGCGGCCAGCTCGCCCATGCCGAGCGGCAGCGCGGCCTGGCTCGGCTCCAGATGCTCCACCGCCCCGTCCTGGAGCAGCAGCAGCGGCTCGGGGTGGCCACGGTTCACGACTCGAACGAGACCGTCACCGCGGGGGATCTCGGCCAGCACGGCGGTGGTGAAGCCCTCGAAGGCGTCCAGGTCGTCCCGGCGGGTCCCCTCCCGGGTCAGCGCCCGCTCGAGTCTCTGCGCCACGCCCTCCAGGGTCGCCTCCTGCTCGGCCGCCTCGCGGAACGCGCCGATCACGACGGCGACGGCCTCGACCGCCTCCAGCCCCTTGCCCCGCACGTCGCCGACGACGAGCCGCACCCCGTAGGGGGTGTCCTGGACCGCGAAGAGGTCGCCGCCGATGAACGCGTCCGCCTGCGCGGCCTCGTAGCGGGCGGCGATCTGCAGCCCGCCGATCCGCTCGACCGGCGTGGGCAGCACCGCCTTCTGGGCGGTCTCGGCGATCACCCGGGCGGAGGCCAGCTGCCGGCCGCTGCGCTGGACCACGCGGTTGATCACCATGGCCAGCGCGGAGACGGTGATGACCGTGAGGGTCTCGGTGGCCGAGGGCGGCTCCGTGGTGGTGCCGTTGTAGATGTGCAGCCCGACGCACGCCAGCACGGCCGCGATGCCGGTCAGCAGGGTCGTCAGCTTCGAGAAGAAGGGTGCCGCGATGAGCGGCGCGGCCGAGAACATCGGCGCCGCGGTGTACGCCGACGGGGTCGCCAGGTCGAAGACGATGCCGCCGAGGATGACGAGCGGGGGAAGGGCCCGGACGAAGCGGCGGGTCCGCTCACCGCGCGGGCGTGGGGGCCTCCTCGTGCCGTCACCCGCCGATCGCTGCCCCACCTGTGCTCTCCTGCCCGGTCCCTGCACGGCGACGGACCGTACCGCGCCCTCCCCAGCCTGGAGGCCGCCGCACGGTGCGGCGACCCCCGATGCTCCGATCGGAGGAGCGCCGGCCTGAGAGCGACCCTCCGCCTTGCGGTGCACCGCATCCGACGCCGTGCGCCGGCCCACCGCGGATCACGGGACAGCCCTTAGAGGTTCCGCTCCGCGTAGATCTCCATCGCGTCCCGGACCAGGAGCGCCGTGCCCTCACCGTGCTTGTCGTAGTTGGCGGTGAAGCGCGGGTCGTCGACGTACATCCGGCCGAGGCCGATCACGTAGTCCTTCGACGGCGTCGTGGTGGCCGACAGCCACCGGACCTGCCGGTGGGCGATCGCCTGCACCTCGTCGCTGCCGGCCGCGAGTCCGTCCCGCGCCGCCTGCCCGAAGTCGCGCGCGATGCCGGCCTGCTCGTCCGTGAACGCCTGCTTCTGCTCGGCGCTGAGCGAGCGCCACCAGCGGTCGCCCTTCTCGTACGCCTCGCGTCCCCAGCGCTCGGTGACCTCCGCCTCGTACCGCGTGTGGTCGAATCCGTCGAACACTTCTTCAGCCATGAGCTCTTCTCCGTTCTCGGTCTTGTGGAGAGTGGTCCGGACGGCTTCGATCTGCCGTCCGATGCGCTCCCGCTCCTGTTCGAGCAGGACGAGATGGGTGCGCAGGGCGGCGGACGAATCCCGCTGCCCCCGCAGGACCTCGGCGATGGCGGGCAGGGACAGCCCCAGCTCGCGCAGCAGCAGGATGCGCTGCAACCGCACGAGCGCCGCCTGGTCGTAGTACCGGTAACCGTTGGCGCCGATCCGGCTGGGCTCCAGCAGTCCGCGTTCTCCGTAGTGCCGGAGGGTGCGGCTGGTGGTCCCGGCCTTCCTGGCGATCTCTTGGATCGACCACTCCATGCCCGAAACGCTAAATCTTGACGTTGCGTAAAGGTCAAGCGCGCGGAAGGGGGATCCGGGCGGGACCGGAAGACGGGGGCGTGGGAGGGCAGCACGACGAAGGCCCGGATCCGTGAGGATCCGGGCCTTCGTTTGCTACTGAGTAGCGGGGACAGGATTTGAACCTGCGACCTCTGGGTTATGAGCCCAGCGAGCTACCGAGCTGCTCCACCCCGCGTCGGTGAATATGACCTTACGGCATGGGCGTCGGATACGGAAATCCGTTTCCTCAGCAGCCGCAGTCCTCGGCGTCGACCGGTGCGGTCAGCGGGTCCGCGTCCTTCGTCGCGGGGCCTTCCCACGTCTCGTACGCAAAGCCCTCGCGCACCCAGTACTCGAATCCGCCGAGCATCTCCTTCACCTGGTAGCCGAGTTCGGCGAGGGCCAGCGCGGCGCGGGTGGCGCCGTTGCAGCCCGGGCCCCAGCAGTAGGTGACGACCGGCACCGCCTTGTCGAGGAGCTGCTCGGCCTGCTCGGCGATGAGCGCGGTCGGCAGGTGGATCGCACCGGGGACGTGCCCCTGGTCCCAGGAGGCGGTGGAGCGCGAGTCGAGCACCACGAAGCCGGGGTCGCCGCCGGCCGCGAGGACGGAGGCGACGTCCGAGACGTCGGCGTGGAAGGCGAGGCTGGCGGAGAAGTAGGCGGCCGCCGCGGCGGGAGCGGCCGGCGGGGTGCGAAGTACGGCGTTGACCTGCGCTGTTGTCGTCATGCGGGAAAATCTACGACCCGAGATCACCCCGCTGAAGTGGCGAATCCCGGAGCCGTTGGCGATCGGCCGGGGATTCCCGGGCGTTCGGCGCACGAGGGCGGGGATCTCACGGAGCGGACGGACGGGGGACCGGTCGGCTGTCACACACGGCGGGCCTCATCCGAGGAGATCGCTCGCGGACGGCCGGCCGGGGCCGCTCATGGCCCGCACGGTCGACGGCGACCGGATCGTGGAGATCCACATCCTGGCGGATCCGGCCCGGCCGGCGGCGTTCTCCCTCGGGTGTCCGACCCCCGGCACCGCGGCGGGAGCGCCCTCCGCCTGATTCCGCCCCAACCGGCCGCGCGGCCGTGCCCCCTGACGGCGGGACGGCTCACCGGGGTGGCGGCCGGGACGACGAAGCGCCCCGCCCGGTCGGAACCGGGCGGGGCGCTTCGTGGTGGAGACGAGGCCGTGACCTCGCTCCCCTTCAGGTAGGCCGTGTGGGACTCGAACCCACAACCAACGGATTAAAAGTCCGCTGCTCTGCCAATTGAGCTAACGGCCCTCGGCGCAAGGGCACCCCCGCAGCATAGCCGGATCATGCCCCGCAGCCGATCGGGTATCCGTCATGGCGGATCCCGGGCGGGTCTCGCCCGCCCCGCCGGGGGCGTGGGGCCCGGTCGGGGCCCCGTCGGGCGGCCGGGAGGGGCGGTCGGCGAAAGGACCCGGCGCGGCGAGAGAACGTCACCTCGCCGCCGGCGCCCCGGCGGACCGGGGACACGCAGCGCCCCGCACGCCCCCTGGGGGTGTCGCGGTCGGCGCCCCTCCGGCTCAGGAACGCCCGAAGGCCCGTCCCCCACCGGTCGGGTGGGGGACGGGCCTTCGGGGCCGTTCAGAGGCTCGCGGCCGAACGGCCGCGGCTCAGTCAGCCGTTGCGCTTCCAGCGGGGCTTCTCGTCGCGGCGGCCGAAGGAGCCGCCGGTGTTCGAGCCGGTGCCGCGGTGGTCGCCGCCACGGTGGTCGTCACGACGGCCGTACGGGCGGTCGCCGCCCGAGCGGAAGCCGCCGGAGGGGCGGTCGTCACGACGGTCGCGGTTGAACGGACGGTCGCTGCCGCGGTGGCCGCCGGCCGGACGGTCGTCGCGGCGGAAGCCGCCGCGGTCGCCGCGGTCGTCACGGTTGAAGCCGCCCGAGGGACGGTCGTCACGGTTGAAACCGCCGGAGGGACGGTCGTTGTCCCGGCGGAAGCCACCGGACGGACGGTCGTTGTCCCGGCGGAAGCCGCCCGAGGGACGGTCGTCACGACGCTCGAAGGAACGGCCACCGCGGTCGTCACGACGGTCGTCGCGGCGGAAGCCGCCGCGGTCACCGCGGTCGTCACGGTTGAAACCGCCCGAGGGACGGTCGTCCCGACGGAAGCCACCGGACGGACGGTCGTTGTCCCGGCGGAAGCCACCGGAGGGACGGTCGTCACGACGGAAACCGCCGGACGGACGGTCGTTGTCCCGACGGAAGCCGCCCGAGGGACGGTCGTCACGACGCTCGAAGGGACGGCCACCGCGGTCGTCACGACGGTCGTTGCGGCGCTCGAAGTTGCCGCGCTCGTCGCGGAACGACGGACGCTCCTCACGGCGCTGCTGCTCCTCGCGGCGCTCCGCCTGGGCGGCGGCCTGCGCGGCCTCGGCGATCTCGGCCTCGGCGGCCTCGGTCACCTCGGCGACGGCGGCCTCCGGGTCCTCGCCCCGCTCGCGCGCGGAACGGGCGACCAGACGGTCGGCCTCCTCGCGGAGCTCGACGGCGCGGCGCTGCAGACGCTCCAGCTGCTTGGTGAGGTCGGCGACCTCACGCTCGGCCTGCTTGGCGGCGTTGTTCGCGGAGTCGGCCTGGACCTCGGTCAGCGAACGCGCACCGGTGATCTCGGCGACCTCCGGCTCGAACGCGCCGGCGCCCTGGACGATGTGGCGCGAGGCGTCGACGCCCGCGTCCTCCATCAGGCGGAAGATCTGGCGGCGCTGGTGCGGCAGCGCGAGGGAGACCACGACACCGGACTTGCCGGCGCGGGCGGTACGGCCCGAGCGGTGCAGGTAGTCCTTGTGGTCACCGGCCGGGTCCACGTTGAGGACCAGGTCGATGCCGTCGACGTGGATGCCGCGGGCGGCGACGTCGGTGGCGACCAGCGCGTTGACGTAGCCGTCCTTGAAGTCGGCCAGCACGCGGGTACGGGCGCCCTGCGTCATGCCGCCGTGCAGCGCGTCCGCCTTCACGCCGGACTCGACGAGCTGCTCGGCGATGCGGTCGGCACCCAGCTGGGTGCGGACGAAGATGATGGTGCGGCCCTTGCGGGCGGCGATGGCGGCGGTGACCGGCGCCTTGTCCTTCGGCTTCACGACGAGGACGTGGTGGCTCATGGTCGAGACGTTGCCCTGGGCGCTGTCGACCTCGTGGCTGACCGGGTCGACCAGGTAGCGCTTGACCAGCGTGGAGATCTCGTTCTCCATCGTGGCCGAGAACAGCATCCGCTGGCCTCCGGCCGGGACCTGGTCGAGCAGCTCGGTGACCTCGGGCAGGAAGCCCAGGTCGGACATCTGGTCGGCCTCGTCGAGGACGGCGGCCTCGATGTTCTCCAGGGAGCAGGCGCCGCGGTTGATGATGTCGCGGAGGCGGCCCGGGGTGGCGACGAGGATGTCGACGCCGCGCTCCAGGGCGTAGATCTGGTTGCCCATGGACGTACCGCCGCAGACGACCTTGATCTTCAGGCCGAGCACGTCGCCGTACGGCTGGAGGGCGTCCGCGACCTGCATCGCGAGCTCGCGGGTCGGGGTGAGGATGACCGCGCGGGGCTTCTTCTTCTCGGTGTGGCCGCCGGCCAGGCGGGCCAGCGTCGGCAGACCGAAGGAGAGGGTCTTGCCGGAGCCGGTGCGGCCGCGGCCGAGGATGTCCTTGCCGGCCAGGGCGTCCGGGATGGTCGCCGCCTGGATCGGGAAGGGGGTGGTGACGCCGTTCTGCGCGAGCTTGCGCACGACGCCCTCGGGCAGGCCGAGGTCGGCGAAGGTGATCGTGGGCTCCGAGGTCTCGTCGGCCTCGGCGGCCTGGTCGGCAAGCTCGGTGTCGACGGTCACGGAAGCCTCGACGGCCTCGACGATCTCGTCGTTCTCGGGCATGACGGCGTGGTCAGAACTGAAAATGGACATGCGAAATGCGAAACCTTCCGGAGTCTCGGCACGCGCCCGTCAACTCCGTGAATTACGCAAATCGACCGCCTCAATGCGGTCCAGCCACGGCTAGGGAGAGTACGCGCCACACGGCGCTCTTCTGTTTCGGCGCCGGGCAATGGGATCAAACGATCTATAACCATACGCACCCTCCCCACCACAATGCAAATCCGACTGGGTCACACGGGTCCGACCTGCGGTGATGCCTCCGGCTCCACCGCTACACCGGGCCCGTCGGCGGCCTTCATGGCACCCATGTGCGTGTCGGCGCCGGGGGTCACGGAGGGCGGAACGGTCGGCTCGACGGTGGGCTCCGGACTCGGCGTCGGCTCGACCGTCGGTTCGGGCGTCGGCTCCGGCGATCCCGTGGGCGTCGCCGGCCCCCCGCCCGGCGCACTCGGCCCACCGGCACCACCAGCCGCACCCGCCCCACCCGGCACACCGGGTTCGGGCAGGGGCTTGACCCCGCCACCGGCGCCGGCCGTCGCCGCGGCCGGCGGCTTGCCCGAGGCCGAGGGAGACGCGCTCGCCACCGGCGAGCGGCCGCCCTCGCCGTCCGCGTCCGGCCCGCCGCGCCCGGACGTGTCGCGTCCGTTCCCGCCGCTCCGGCCCGACACCCCGATGCCGCCGTCCGACTCGGCCGCCACCTCCTGCTTGCCCGCGGACGTGCCGGGCGCCGGCTTGGCACCCTCGTCCCCGACACTCATACAACCGCTCAGGCCGGCGCAGGCGGCGACCGCCAGCGCGGCGGCGGCCCATCTCACAGCAGGGGTGGGCAAAGGGCGCACGGGGGCACCTCCAGGACACAAAGGGCAGGACGCAAGGCGTGTTTCGCTGCCCAACTCCCTCAGTACCGCGAGGGACACGCCCACCGCTCGGCCGGTACGCCGCCGTTACCGCGCCGGCACCGCTCCGGGACGTCCCTGACGGCGGCTCCGGCACGTACCGGGATCCGCCGGCCGCGCCCCGGATCCGTCAGCCGTAACCCAGCGCGTGCAGGCGCGCGTCGTCGATGCCGAAGTGGTGGGCGATCTCGTGGACCACCGTGATCTCGGTCTCCGCGACCGCGTCGTCCCGCGACTCGCACATGCGCAGCGTCGGCCCCCGGTAGATCGTGATCCGGTCCGGCAGCACCCCCGCGTACCACTCGCCGCGGTCCGTCAGCGGAGTCCCCTCGTACAGCCCGAGCAACTCGGGGTCGTCCGCGGAGGGCTCGTCCTCCACGAACACCGCGACGTTGTCCATCAACCGCGTCAGCTCCGGCGGAATCCGGTCCAGCGCCTCGGCCACAAGCTCCTCGAACTCCTCGCGCGTCATCTCCAGCACCCGCCCATTGTCCCCCCGGAGCAAACCGTTTTGGCGATAGCGGGCGGGATCCCATATGCTTCTCACGTCCCCGAGGCGCTGCGAAGCGCCCAGGTGGGCCCTTAGCCCTCATCGTCTAGTGGCCCAGGACGCCGCCCTTTCAAGGCGGTAGCACGGGTTCGAATCCCGTTGGGGGCACGCAACAACGTGTGCGAGACTAGTGCTCGCACATTGCATGGTCCTGTGGAGCAGTTGGTTAGCTCGCCACCCTGTCAAGGTGGAGGTCGCGGGTTCAAGTCCCGTCAGGATCGCTGAGCCTCTTCGGAGTCTCGTGGCTGGGTAGCTCAGTTGGTACGAGCGATCGCCTGAAAAGCGATAGGTCGCCGGTTCGACCCCGGCCCCAGCCACAGTGCAGAAGGCCCCCGTCCGATGGACGGGGGCCTTCTTCGTGTCCGCGTGCGCCCGGGCGCACGGCGGTGGGGGCGCCTCACCCGAACGCCCCACCGCCGTCCCGTCAGACCTCCTCGCGGCGCTCCCGGCTCCCGGTGGCGCGCCAGCCCCGCACCGCGAGGACGACCGCCACCAGCGCCACCGCCCCGATGAGCAGCGCCCAGTCCGGGACCAGGCCGCTCACCGACGCCACCCGGGTCTCCACGGCGAACGACTCGTCCACCGTCAGCAGGCCCGGCAGTGCCGTCGTGCCGTCGAAGACCAGGAAGACCGTCCCCAGGACGACGAAGAAGAGTCCCGAGAGCAGCGAGGTGCTGTGCAGCTCGAAGCGGCCCACCCGGAGGGGGCGGCCCCGCAGCCAGCGCCGCCGGCCCAGCTCGTAGCGCTCCCAGAACAGCGCCAGCAGGAAGAGCGGGACGGCCATCCCGAGCGCGTAGACCGCCAGGAGCAGCCCTCCGTACGCGGGGCTGCCGCTCAGCGCGGCCACCGTCAGGACGCTCCCGAGGATCGGACCCGCGCAGAATCCGGCGAGGCCGTAGACCAGCCCGAGCGCGTAGACGGAGACCGCGGTCGTGGGACGGATCCGGCCGCCGGCCTCGGCGATCCGGCGGGAGGCGAAGCCCAGACCGAGGACCTGGAGCACCCCGAGCAGGATGATCAGCCAGCCGCCGAGGGCCACGAGCAGATCCCGGTGGCCGTAGAACAGCCGCCCGGCGAACGAACCGGCCGCGCCGAGGGGCACGAGGGTGGTGGCCAGGCCCGCGTAGAAGATGCCGGTGCGGGCCAGGAGCCGGCTCGTCGAGTCGATCGAGTACGCGAAGAAGGCCGGGAGCAGCAGCGCGCTGCACGGGCTGAGCAGGGCGAGGAGGCCGCCGAGGAGAGCGGCCAGATAGCCGATGTCGGAGTTCATCGGCCGGGCGTCGCCGTCGCCGAGGGCTTCGCCGCGGCTGCCTTCGCGGCCGCGTCGATGGCCTCCGTGAAGGCCTCCGCGGGCTGCGCGCCCGCGATGGGCCGGCCGTTGACCAGGAACGACGGCGTCGAGGTCGCCCCCAGCGAGTAGCCCTGCTCCTGGTCCTTGCTCACCGCCTCGCGGGCCGCGGCACCGTCCGAGTCCCGGGCGAAGCGCGCCGGGTCGGCGATCCCGGCCTCTCGCGCCAGGGCGGCCAGCCGGTCCTTGCCGAAGCCCTTCTCCTTGGCGCCCTCGGCGTAGGCCGCCCGGTGGAACTCCCAGAACCGGCCCTGCTGCCCGGCCGCCCACGCGGCCCGGGCGGCCGCCTCGGACTCCTCGCCGAAGATCGGGAAGTTGCGCCACTCGATGCGCAGGGTGCCCTTCTCCACGTACTTCCGCACCAGGGCGGGCTCGGTCTCCCGGGCGAACTGCGCGCAGTAGCCGCACTTGAAGTCGGCGTACTCGATCAGGACGACGGGCGCGTCCGGCCGGCCGAGTGCGAGCCCGTCGGCGGCGTCGCGGCGGGCGTAGGCCTCCAGCTCGGGATAGACACCGTTCGCCGGGTCGGCCGAGACCTCGGCGGCGGACGCCGCGGAGTCGGCGGACCGGCCCCCGGAGGGCTTGGTCGCGGTGTAGGAGACGACTCCGAGCAGGGCGGCGGCGACCGCCACCCCCGCGACGATCGCGATCGGCCTGGACTTCGAGGCGGGCGTGGCCGTGGAGGAAGGGGACGGGGACATGCGGAAACACTCCTGGACGTGGAGGAAGGGGAGGGCGACGGTGGGCGGCCCGCCTCTACACGCGCAGGATCGACAGCTCCACGGGGGACGGCGGGACGAGTTCCGGCGGCTCCGGGCCGGGCGGCAGGTCGCGCACGACCTGGTCCGCGCCCCAGCCGCCGGCCGCGCGCGCCCCGGCGAGCAGGGACAGCAGCTCTCCGAGGCCGGCCGGACGCGGGGGTGCGGCCGGCCGGGCGGCGCCGTCGACGGCGTGCCGCTCGCCGCAGCCGGGGGACGCGCCGCCCCCGGCCGTCGCGACCGGAGCGTCCGTGACCGCGGCGGAAGGCGCCCCGGGCGTCGACGCGGCCGGCCCCGCGGCCTCCGCGGGCGCGGCGGCCGCCGGGGCGGTGACCGCCGCCGCCGGCCCGGCGCCGCACGCCAGGGCCCCCAGCACCAGGCCCACGAGCGCGGCGAGCGCCGCGAGCGCGCGGGCGGTGCGGGACATGGGGAGAACCTCTCGGGTGGACGTGCCCGAGATATTACGGGCCGCCCGCAGCGCGCCCCGGGTAAATCGGTTCGCCGGTTCTCGGCACGGGGTGCGATCCTGGGTTCCGTATGTCTACTTCCTTCGCCGCCCTCCAGTCCGTCCTGGCCGAGGTCTCGCTGCGGGACGCACACCGGCTCGGCCGCCGCCTCGAGGGCGCCCGCCGCATCCGCAAGCCCGAGGCCCGCGCGGCCGTTCTGGACGAGATCGCCACCGAGGCCGGCCTGGCCAAGGAGCGCGCCGACGGGCGTGCCGCCCGCGTACCCGCGGTCACGTACCCCGAGCAGCTGCCCGTCTCCCAGAAGAAGGACACGATCCTGGAGGCGATACGCGACCACCAGGTCGTGATCGTCGCCGGTGAGACCGGCTCCGGCAAGACGACGCAGATCCCCAAGATCTGTCTGGAACTGGGCCGCGGCGTGCGGGGCATGATCGGCCACACCCAGCCGCGCCGGATCGCCGCCCGCACCGTCGCGGAGCGCGTCGCGGAGGAACTGAGGACGCCGCTGGGCGAGGCGGTCGGCTGGAAGGTCCGCTTCACCGACCAGGTGAACCCCGACGCGACCTTCGTGAAGCTGATGACGGACGGCATCCTGCTCGCCGAGATCCAGACGGACCGCGAGCTGCGCGCCTACGACACGATCATCATCGACGAGGCCCACGAGCGGTCCCTCAACATCGACTTCCTGCTCGGCTACCTCGCCCAGCTGCTGCCCAAGCGCCCCGACCTCAAGGTCGTCATCACCTCCGCGACCATCGACCCCGAGCGCTTCTCCCGCCACTTCGGCGACGCGCCGATCGTGGAGGTCTCCGGCCGTACCTACCCGGTCGAGGTGCGCTACCGCCCCCTCCTGGAGGAGGAGGGCGACGAGGCGGACCGCGACCAGATCACCGCGATCTGCGACGCCGTGGACGAGCTCCAGTCCGAGGGCCCCGGCGACGTCCTGGTCTTCCTCTCCGGCGAGCGCGAGATCCGCGACACCGCGGACGCCCTGCTGAAGAAGCAGCTCCGCAACACCGAGGTGCTCCCTCTCTACGCCCGGCTGAGCCACGCCGAGCAGCACCGGGTCTTCCAGGCCCACACCGGCCGCCGGATCGTCCTCGCCACCAACGTGGCCGAGACCTCGCTGACCGTGCCCGGCATCAAGTACGTGATCGATCCCGGCATGGCCCGCATCTCCCGGTACTCCCACCGCACCAAGGTGCAGCGGCTGCCGATCGAGCCGATCTCCCAGGCGAGCGCCAACCAGCGCAAGGGCCGCTGCGGCCGGACGTCGGACGGCATCTGCATCCGGCTCTACTCCGAGGACGACTTCCTCACCCGTCCGGAGTTCACGGACGCCGAGATCCTCCGGACGAACCTCGCCTCCGTCATCCTCCAGATGACCGCGGCCGGCCTCGGCGAGATCGAGAAGTTCCCGTTCATCGATCCGCCGGACCACCGCAACATCCGGGACGGCGTACAGCTCCTGCAGGAGCTCGGCGCGCTCGACCCGACCGAGAAGGACCCGCGGAAGCGGCTGACCCAGCAGGGCCGCAAGCTGTCCCAGCTGCCCGTCGACCCGCGGCTCGCCCGGATGGTCCTGGAGGCCGACCGCAACGGCTGCGTCCGCGAGGTCATGGTGATCGCGGCCGCCCTGTCCATCCAGGACCCGCGCGAGCGGCCCTCCGACAAGCAGGCGCAGGCCGACCAGCAGCACGCCCGCTTCAAGGACGAGACGAGCGACTTCCTCGCGCTCCTCAACCTCTGGCGCTACGTCCGCGAACAGCAGAAGGAGCGCGGCTCCTCGTCGTTCCGCCGGATGTGCAAGCAGGAGTACCTCAACTTCCTGCGGATCCGCGAGTGGCAGGACATCTACGCGCAGCTGCGGACGGTCGCCAAGCAGATGGGCCTCCACCTGGAGGACGCCTCGGCGGACTTCTCCGCCCCGGAGCAGTCCGTGCACGTCTCGCTGCTCGCCGGCCTGCTCTCGCACATCGGCATGAAGGACGTGAAGACGTCCGGGAGCGACGGCGGCAAGCCCTCCGGGGGCGAAGGCGGCCGGTATCCGGCGAAGAGCGAGTACCTCGGCGCCCGCAACGCCAAGTTCGCGGTCTTCCCGGGATCGGCGCTGTTCCGCAAGCCGCCGCGGTTCATCATGTCGGCCGAGCTGGTGGAGACCTCGCGGCTGTGGGCCCGGGTCAACGCCAGGATCGAGCCGGAGTGGATCGAGCCGCTGGCCCAGCACCTGGTCAAGAAGACGTACAGCGAGCCGCACTGGGAGAAGGACCAGGCGGCCGTCATGGCGATCGAGAAGGTCACGCTGTACGGCGTGCCGATCGTGACCGACCGCAAGGTCAACTACGGCCGGATCGATCCCGAGGTCTCCCGCGACCTGTTCATCCGCAACGCCCTGGTCGAGGGCGACTGGCGCACGCACCACAAGTTCTTCGCGGACAACCGCAAGCTCCT
Organism: Streptomyces sp. JL2001; assembly: GCF_050917515.1. Taxonomy (NCBI): domain Bacteria; kingdom Bacillati; phylum Actinomycetota; class Actinomycetes; order Kitasatosporales; family Streptomycetaceae; genus Streptomyces; species Streptomyces sp. JL2001. The sequence goes on from NZ_CP169421.1 coordinate 3,703,885, forward strand.
CACCGAGGTCGAGGAGCTGGAGCACCGTGCCCGGCGCCGGGACATCCTGGTCGACGACGAGACGCTCTTCGACTTCTACGACAAGCGGGTCCCCGAACACGTCGTGTCGGGAGCCCACTTCGACTCCTGGTGGAAGCACAAGCGCCGTGAGGAACCGGAGTTCCTCGACTTCGAGCGCGAGATGCTCATCAACGAGAAGGCCGGCGCGGTCACCAAGGACGACTATCCGGACTCGTGGCGGCAGGGGCCGCTGAAGTTCCGGGTGACGTACCAGTTCGAGCCGGGCACGGACGCGGACGGCGTGACCGTCCACATCCCGGTCCACGTGCTCAACCAGGTCACCGACGAGGGCTTCGACTGGCAGATCCCCGGTCTGCGGGAGGACGTGGTCACCGAGCTGATCCGCTCCCTGCCGAAGCCGATCCGCCGGCACTACGTCCCGGCGCCGAACTACGCGTCCCGTTTCCTGGACTCCACCGTGCCGCGACAGGAGCCGCTGCCCTTCACGCTGGCGCGTGAGCTCCAGCGGATGGTGGGCGTCCCGGTGACGGCGGAGGACTTCGACCTCGCGCGGGTCCCCGACCACCTCAAGATCACCTTCCGGATCGTCGACGAGCGGCGCCGCAGGCTCGCCGAGGGCAAGGACCTGGAGGCGCTCAAGCTCCAGCTGCGTCCCAAGGCCCGGCAGGCCCTCTCGCAGGCCGCCGCGGCCGCCACGGCGGGTCCCGGCGGCTCCGGGCAGTCCCTGGAGCGCACGGGACTCACGGACTGGACGATCGGCACGCTCACCAAGGTCTTCGAGACCCGGCGGGCCGGCCAGCCGGTCAAGGCCTACCCGGCGCTGGTGGACGCCGGCGACACCGTCTCCGTACGCCTCTTCGACACGGAGGCCGAGCAGGCGGCGGCGATGTGGCGGGGCACCCGGAAGCTGATCCTGCTGAACATCCCGGTGAACCCGGCGAAGTTCGCCTCGGACAAGCTCACCAACCAGCAGAAGCTGGCGCTCTCCCGCAACCCGCACGGTTCGATCCAGGCGCTCTTCGACGACTGCGCGACCGCCGCGGCCGACAAGCTGATCGCGGACCACGGCGGGCCGGTCTGGGACGAGGAGTCCTTCCGCAAGCTGTACGACAAGGTCCGCGCGGACCTCGTCGACACGACGGTCCGGACGGTGGGGCAGGTCCAGCAGATCCTGGCCGCCTGGCAGGCCTGCGAGCGGCGCCTGAAGGGCACGAACAGCCTGGCGCTCGTCGCGAACCTCGGCGACGTGCGCGAGCAGCTGGCCCGGCTGATGCCGGCCGGCTTCGTCACCCTGACGGGCCTGCGGCGGCTGGCCGACCTGATGCGCTATCTGGTGGCGGTGGACCGGCGGCTGCAGCAGATGCCGACCGGGGTCCAGCGGGACACCACGCGCATGGAGAAGGTCCACGAGATGCAGGACGAGTACGCCTGGCTGCTCGAACAGCTCCCGCCGGGCCGTCCGGTGCCGAAGGAGGTCACCGACATCCGCTGGATGATCGAGGAGCTCCGGGTCAGCTACTTCGCCCACGCGCTGGGCACGGCGTACCCGGTCTCGGACAAGCGGATCGTCAAGGCCATCGACGCGGCGGCGCCCTAGAGGATGTCCGGGCGGAGGCCCCCGGACAGCCGTGTCGAGGACCTCGCCGACGGTGAGTTCGACCCGGCGTCTGACCTGCTGTACAGTCTTCCTCGCAGCCGCTTCCCAGCGAAGCAGCAGCACCAAGGTCCTGTGGAGCAGTTGGTTAGCTCGCCACCCTGTCAAGGTGGAGGTCGCGGGTTCAAGTCCCGTCAGGATCGCCGTCACGAAAGGCCCGCACCGCTCGGTGCGGGCCTTTCGTTGTGCTCCCGTGTATTGACGGCGTCGTGCGCGGACGGGTACCCCAGAACTCAGGGAATCGGGGGCCCACACCGGAGGTGGTCGCGCATGGCCGCGGCGTCCGAAGCACGGCAGTCCAGGCACGAGACGCACGCGCTGCTGCGCGCCCATCTGGCGGCCGCGTCCCGCTACGGCCACATCACACAGCAGTGCTCGGTCTGTCATCGCCTCCTGCGGCTCGCCATGGAGCTTCCCGACCCCGACGACGCCGACACGGCCGAGGACGAAAGTCCCACCACCCCATGACCAACGGCGGGTTGGACGCCCTCCCGGAAGTGGCAGGCTGTTCCTTGGCAAGACCTCACTCATGTGACGGGTGTCACTGAAAGAGATTCAGAAACCGCTTCACTTACACCCTCCCTACACCCACCCGATTTAATATGTGCAATTGCACCACCATTCCCATGAGCCCGGCGGACGCGGACGACGGCACGAGCGGGCACAAAAAAGATCGCGCTGGACCCGGCGGAGTCCAACGCGATCGATGACCAGGGGCCTGTTGGGGCAGGCGTAGGCCGGTAGAACAAGGGGTGGGCGGTCCAGGTTGGGGGACCCGGAAATGCCCGGCAAAACGGGGTGTTGCGGGTACTTCGACTACGTCAGGCCTCGCTGCGCTGCTGCGGGATGCCCGCCAGCAGGGCGCGGACCTCAGCCTCGCGGTACCGGCGGTGTCCACCCAGCGTGCGGATGGACGTGAGCTTGCCGGCCTTCGCCCAGCGAGTCACCGTCTTCGGGTCCACGCGGAACATCGTGGCGACCTCGGCGGGGGTCAGTAGCGGCTCGGCATCAGGGGTGCGAGCGGTCATGAGCGGCCTCCTCGGGAGAACCGAACCTTCTCGGTTCTTTCCTCTAAATTCTGCACCTTGACCCGCGTTGCCCGAAATGGCAGAAGCGGGCCGAGTCGGTTATAGGACGAACGGCTTGTCCTCGGCACTACAACTACACCATCCGTCCAGCCACGTCGGCCAAACCGATGGAATTGCCCTCGCAGGTGTTCATCAGCGGCGGAAGTCGATGGACCATGCCATAACGGACAGTCACGCCACTGTGACGATCAGTCACAGAGCGATCAGGAGTCCTCAGACCCCCCATAGAGTGCAATGCTGAGCGTTCCGCCCATACTTGGACGGAAGGAACCCTCCCCGGACTCCTTGTCCTATTTTGGCACGAGGGTGGGCGATGGGCGCAAGGGCGCCGTAAGTGCGATCCGTCACGCTTGAGCCAAAGGCCCGGATCGGGACCTACGTCCTACCGCCCCCACGTCCACGTCCCCGCGAGGGCACACGGTGCCCTCGCGACGCTTAAAGATCATTTACATCAGGCGGACGCGTCTTGTCGATGATCAATTCGCGAACTGCAGGTTCCGGATCGCCCGCCAGCGCTCCGCGAGCCGGCCGTACGCCTCGCTCGCCCCCTCGCCGTCGCCGTCCCGCAGCGCCGCGATCCCCTCGGCCACGTCCGCCACCGACCGGTCCTCCGCGAGACACCCCGCCGGCACGGCGTGCACCAGGCCGCCGTAGTCCAGCTCCACCAGCGCGCGCGGATGGAACTCCTCCAGCCAGCGCCCCACCTCGACCAGACCCTCGGTCAGCGGCCCCTCGTCGAGCGACTCGCGCAGCGTCCGCAGCGCCCGCGCCAGCCGGCGCCGCGCCTGCACCATCGGCGTCCGGTAGCGCATCACCGGAGCACGGCCGCCCGGCCCGTCGGTCCCCGGGACGTACTCCCGCTCCTCGTCCGCGAAGAGGGTGAACCACCGCACCGGAACCTGCCACAGGGCCGTCCTGATCCAGGGCTGCGCGTCGGGGTTGCGCACCCGCCAGCGCTCGTGGTCGGCGCACACCTGCTCCCGCACCACCGGCGGGAGCATCGCGTCGAGCACCGAGGGGGGCAGGGACCCGTCCAGCTCGGCCAGGGCCAGCCAGCCGCGCAGGCGGGTGCGCCAGGGGCAGATCACGACCACCCCGTCGAGCGACGCGACGAACGCGTCCCCGCTCTCGTGGACCGGCACCGGGACCGGCGGGGTCGGCAGCAGATCCGCGAGGGAGCGCCGCAGCTCGTCCTGCGCGGTCGGGGTGTCCGCCCGGCGCGCGTACTGCGTCCAGTGGCCCCGCTCGGGCTCGGGAAAAGCCGCCAGCGGCTCGTACACGCGCAGATAGGAGGTGTACGGGACGAGGAGGGTCGACGCCGGCGACATGTCACGAATCCTTCCATGGGGGTACTCCGGGAGAGGTGATCCTGAGCACTGCGCCGGATCTACGCCCGCGTAGGACTTACTCTCTTGCCGAAGCGGCCCCGAAACGGGCCGCAGGGCCCCTTCCCCACCCGCAGGGAGGGGCGTACAACCGCCGCTTCGTACTTGGGAGTCACCACCGTGACCGATGTGACCGACGGCGTCCTGCACACCCTGTTCCACTCGGAGCAGGGAGGCCACGAGCAAGTCGTGCTGTGCCAGGACCGCGCCTCCGGCCTCAAGGCCGTCATCGCCCTCCACTCCACCGCCCTGGGCCCCGCCCTCGGCGGCACCCGGTTCTACCCGTACGCGTCCGAGGCGGAGGCCGTCGCCGACGCGCTGAACCTCTCGCGCGGGATGTCGTACAAGAACGCCATGGCCGGTCTCGACCACGGCGGCGGCAAGGCCGTGATCATCGGCGACCCGGACACGATCAAGACCGAGGAGCTCCTCCTCGCCTACGGCCGCTGTGTCGCCTCCCTGGGCGGCCGCTACGTGACGGCCTGCGACGTCGGCACCTACGTCGCCGACATGGACGTCGTGGCCCGCACCAACCAGTGGACCACCGGCCGCTCCCCCGAGAACGGCGGCGCCGGCGACTCCTCGGTGCTCACCGCCTTCGGCGTCTTCCAGGGCATGCGCGCCTCAGCGCAGACCCTGTGGGGCGACCCGACCCTGCGCGGCCGCAAGGTCGGCGTCGCGGGTGTCGGCAAGGTCGGTCACTACCTGGTCGAGCACCTCCTGGAGGACGGTGCCGAGGTCGTCGTGACCGACGTGCGCGAGGAGTCGGTGCGCCGGATCACCGACAGGTTCCCGCAGGTCTCCGTGGTCGCCGACACCGACGCGCTGATCCGCGTGGAGGGGCTGGACGTCTACGCGCCGTGCGCGCTCGGCGGCGCCCTGAACGACGACACCGTGCCCGCGCTCACCGCGAAGATCGTCTGCGGAGCGGCCAACAACCAGCTCGCCCACCCCGGTATCGAGAAGGACCTCTCGGACCGCGGGATCCTCTACGCGCCGGACTACGTGGTCAACGCCGGCGGCGTGATCCAGGTCGCCGACGAGCTGCACGGCTTCGACTTCGACCGGTGCAAGAAGAAGGCCACGAAGATCTTCGACACCACGCTGGCCATATTCGCACGTGCGAAGGCGGACGGTATCCCGCCGGCCGCCGCCGCCGACCGGATCGCCGAGCAGCGCATGGCCGAGGCACGCCGCGGCTGATCTTGACAGGGCCGGCCCGGCGAGCACCCGTTTGGATGTTCACCCAGACCGAGACAAGACTCACCCCGGTCGGCGGGTCGGCCCGCCAGAAGAGGTTAAAATCGCGATTGACCAGCGAGGACGGGGCGCCTCGATGGTTCTGTACCGAGGCATGTGATGCGGACGGCGTACCGTATGGCCACGGAAGCAGGTACCGTTGAACCCCTACGGACCGGTCTCTCTGTCGAGAGCCCGTTCCGAATCATGAACGCGTGTCAAGACTCTGGGGCCGTCGAGCCCCGTCACCGAGGGGGTCGAGCCATGGGGCGCGGCCGGGCAAAGGCCAAGCAGACGAAGGTCGCCCGCCAGCTGAAGTACAGCAGCGGCGGGACTGACCTGTCGCGTCTGGCCAATGAGCTGGGCGCTTCGACTTCGAGCCAGCCGCCGAATGGCGAGCCGTTCGAGGACGACGACGAGGAAGACGACCCGTACGCGCAGTACGCGGATCTCTACAACACGGACGACGAGGACGAGGACGACGAGTCCGGTCCCGGCGCGTCGTCCCACCGTCACGCTTGACCTCTTAAAAAGCGCTGCTTCACACGGAAACCCGGTCCGGGGGCTACCCGGACCGGGTTTCTGTGCTGCCCGTCTCCGGGAATGCGTCTGCGGGCGCCCCGGAGAGGACTCCGGAACGCCCGCAGCGTGTCCTACCGGGCGTAGTCGCCCACCAGCTCCGCGCCCGTGGCGTGGTCGCCGCGCTCGGTGATCTCGCCGGCGACCCACGAGTCGACGCCGCGGTCGGCCAGCGTGGTCAGGGCCGCGTCCACCGATCCGGCGGGGACGACGGCCATCATGCCGACGCCCATGTTCAGGGTCTTCTCCAGCTCCAGCCGCTCCACCTGGCCGGCCTTGCCGACGAGGTCGAAGATCGCGCCCGGCGCCCAGGTCGAACGGTCCACCGTGGCGTGCAGGCCGTCCGGGATCACCCGGGCCAGGTTGGCGGCCAGACCGCCGCCCGTGATGTGGCTGAAGGCGTGCACCTCGGTGGTCCGGGTGAGCGCCAGGCAGTCCAGCGAGTAGATCTTCGTCGGCTCCAGCAGCTCCTCGCCCAGGGTCCGGCCGAGCTCCTCGACCTGCTGGTCGAGGGCCATGCCGGCGCGGTCGAAGACCACGTGACGGACGAGCGAGTACCCGTTGGAGTGAAGGCCGGAGGACGCCATGGCGATCACGGCGTCACCCGTACGGATGCGATCCGCGCCGAGCAGCCGGTCGTACTCGACCACGCCCGTGCCGGCGCCGGCGACGTCGAAGTCGTCGGGGCCGAGCAGGCCGGGGTGCTCGGCGGTCTCGCCGCCGACCAGGGCGCAGCCGGCCAGGACGCAGCCCTCGGCGATGCCCTTGACGATGGCGGCGACCCGCTCGGGGTGGACCTTGCCGACGCAGATGTAGTCGGTCATGAAGAGCGGCTCGGCGCCGCACACGACGATGTCGTCCATGACCATCGCGACCAGGTCGTGGCCGATCGTGTCGTACACGCCCATCTGGCGCGCGATGTCGACCTTCGTGCCGACGCCGTCGGTGGCGGAGGCGAGCAGGGGACGCTCGTAGCGCTTCAGGGCGGAGGCGTCGAAGAGGCCGGCGAACCCGCCGAGGCCGCCGAGGACCTCGGGGCGCTGCGTCTTCTTCACCCATTCCTTCATGAGCTCGACGGCGCGGTCACCCGCTTCGATGTCGACGCCCGCGGACGCGTAGGAGGCACCGGTGGTCTCAGACATAGGTGAGAGCTTTCGTGTCGTTACTGCGGTACTGCGGGGGTCTTACGGGCGACGGAGCGCGTCGGCGGCCGCGGTGGCGGCGGGGCCGGCGGCCAGCTCGGTCTCCAGCAGCTGCTTGCCGAGCAGCTCGGGGTCCGGGAGCTCCATCGGGTACTCGCCGTCGAAGCAGGCACGGCAGAGGTTGGGCTTCTGGATCGTGGTCGCCTCGATCATCCCGTCGAGGGAGATGTACGAGAGCGAGTCCGCGCCGAGCGACTTGCCGATCTCGTCGATCGACATGCCGTTGGCGATCAGCTCCGCGCGGGTGGCGAAGTCGATGCCGAAGAAGCACGGCCACTTCACCGGCGGCGAGGAGATCCGGATGTGGATCTCGGCCGCGCCGGCCTCACGGAGCATCTTGACCAGGGCGCGCTGGGTGTTGCCGCGGACGATCGAGTCGTCCACGACCACCAGGCGCTTGCCCTTGATGACGTCCCGGAGGGGGTTCAGCTTCAGCCGGATGCCGAGCTGGCGGATGGTCTGGGAGGGCTGGATGAAGGTGCGGCCCACATAGGCGTTCTTCACCAGTCCGGCGCCGAAGGGGATGCCGCTGGCCTCGGCGTAGCCGATCGCGGCGGGGGTGCCGGACTCGGGCGTCGCTATCACCAGGTCGGCCTCGACCGGGGCTTCCTTGGCCAGGCGCCGGCCCATCTCCACGCGGGAGAGGTAGACGTTCCGGCCGGCGATGTCGGTGTCCGGGCGGGCCAGGTAGACGTACTCGAAGACACAGCCCTTGGGCTTCGCTTCTGCGAATCGAGAGGTCCTGATGCCGTTCTCGTCGATCGCGATCATCTCGCCCGGCTCGACCTCGCGGACGAAGCTGGCGCCGCAGATGTCGAGGGCGGCGGACTCGGAGGCGACGACCCATCCACGCTCGAGCCGGCCGAGGACCAGCGGGCGGATGCCCTGCGGGTCGCGGGCGGCGTAGAGCGTGTGCTCGTCCATGAAGACGAGGGAGAAGGCGCCCCGGACGTCGGGGAGGACCTTCGCGGCGGCCTGCTCGATGGTGAGCGGCTTGCCGTCCTCGTCGACCTGACCCGCGAGGAGCGCGGTGACGAGATCGGTGTCGTTGGTGGCGGCGACGCGAGTGGTGCGGCCTTCCTTCTTGGGAAGGTCGGCGACCATCTCGGCCAGCTGCGCCGTGTTCACCAGGTTGCCGTTGTGGCCGAGCGCGATGGAGCCGTGGGCGGTCGCCCGGAACGTCGGCTGCGCGTTCTCCCACACGGAGGCCCCGGTGGTCGAGTAGCGGGCGTGACCGACCGCGATATGACCCTGGAGGGAACCGAGAGAGGTCTCGTCGAAGACCTGGGACACGAGGCCCATGTCCTTGAAGACGAGGATCTGGGAGCCATTGCTTACCGCGATTCCCGCGGATTCCTGACCCCGATGCTGGAGGGCGTAGAGCCCGAAGTACGTGAGCTTTGCGACCTCTTCACCCGGAGCCCAGACCCCGAAGACGCCGCAAGCGTCCTGAGGGCCCTTCTCGCCGGGAAGCAGATCGTGATTGAGTCGACCGTCACCACGTGGCACGCCTCCGAGTGTAGGCGAGGTCGACCACTGGTCCGAATTGGGGATATCGGCGGGGTGGCTTTCTGGTGTGATCGCACGAACTGATCCACCGGCCTGTGCCGAAAGGGCCTCGAAGGGGTCGGGAACCAAGGGGCAGAAGGGCTCGGAGCCCTTGGCGTACGGGCCTCGAAGAGGCTCTACTGGCGAGTAACCAAAAGTACGGGACCCGCTGGATGTGACGGAGTTCGCAATGCGCCGGCGCCGCGGGCGTCCCGGGGAGCGGGACGCCGTTGACAGGTGCACGCGCTCTGCGCGAGGCTCCTGCGCCATGCAGCCCGTACGTGACCGCTCGGTCACTCTCGTCGCGCGCCGACACGTGGACCTGGTCCGTGTCGCCAGCGCGATCTGTCGCTGCGCCTGAGACACGGCGGGGAAGCACCCCCGGGCCTCGTCCCGCCCGGTCCCCCCGACCCACCGCACGACTCCGTCCGGCGGTCCGCGCACACCTGAACGCGGGCCGGCCGGGACACGGCCGTGCCCCCTCCCCGTGTCCGCATCCCCGCCGGCTTCCCCGTCTGCCCTGACGCGGCCGCCTCCGCCGCTTCGGACACCTGGTCCGACCGGTCCCCCGGTCCGGACCGGGTCCGCCGCTTTCCGGCGGCATCGGCACCGGCGCATCCCTGCCGATGCCGCGACGCCCTGCCCGCGCACCGTCTCCGCGCGGTCCGTCCCCTTCACTCCGCCCAGCCCGAGGAGAGCCCCGTGCCCACGCCCAAGACCCCCCTGTCCCGACGCGCCCTCGGCGGTGCCGCCGTCGGAGCGGCCGCCGTGACCGCGCTCGGCGCGGGCGCTCCCGTCGCGGCCGCGCGGGAGGAAGGGGAGCGCCCCTTCCGGGCCGCGACCGGACGCCGGCACTCGCGGCGGCCCAACATCCTCTTCATCCTCGGCGACGACCTCGGCTGGGCCGACCTCTCCTCGTACGGATCGCCCCACATCCGGACCCCGCACCTCGACCGGCTCGCCCGCCAGGGCGTCCGGTTCACCGACGCCTACTCCGGCTCCGCCACCTGCTCCCCGACCCGGTTCAGCCTCTACACCGGCCGCTTCCCCGGCCGCACCAAGGGCGGGCTCGCCGAGCCCATCGCCGACAGGTCGGTCGGCCTGGAGCCCACCCACCCCACGCTCGCCTCACGGCTCCGCGACGCCGGCTACGCCACCGCCCTCATCGGCAAGTGGCACTGCGGCTACCTCCCCGACTACTCCCCCACCCGGTCCGGCTGGGACGAGTTCTTCGGGAACTTCGGCGGCGCGCTCGAGTACTACTCCAAGCTCGGTCTCGCCGGCGAGTACGACCTCTACGAGGGCGACGCGCCGTACAAGGACCTGCGCTACTACACCCGCGTCCTCACCGAGCGGGCGAGCGAGTACGTGTCCCGCGAGCACGACCGGCCCTGGCTGCTCAACCTCAACTTCACGACCCCCCACTGGCCCTGGATCGCCGACGGCGACGAGGAGGCGAGCGCCGAGATCGTCCGGCGCATCGAGGCGGGCGACCGCTCGGCCCTCTGGCACCAGGACGGCGGCTCGATCGAGAAGTACAAGGAGATGGTCGAGGACCTCGACCGGTCGGTCGGCGAGGTGCTGGGGGCGCTGAAGCGCTCCGGCCGGGAGCACGACACCCTCGTCTTCTTCGCCAGCGACAACGGCGGCGAGCGCTTCTCGTACAACTGGCCGCTGGCCGGCAACAAGGGATCGCTCCAGGAGGGCGGCATCCGGGTGCCGTCCCTCCTGCGCTGGCCCGCCCGGATCGACGGAGGCCAGGTCAGCGATCTGCCGGTGTACACACCGGACTGGACGGCGACCCTCCTCGAACTGGGCGGCGCCCGCCCCGATCCCGCCTACCCGCTCGACGGCACCAGCCTCGCCGGCTACCTGCTGCGCGGCGAGGAGCCGGCCGAGCGCGACCTCTTCTGGCGGGTGCGGGGCGAGCGCGCGCTGCGCCGCGGCGAGTGGAAGTACTACCGCGGCAAGACCGGCCGCGACCAGCTCTTCCACCTCACCGAGGACGCCCGCGAACAGGCCGACCGCGCCCCCTACGAGCAGGAGCGGCTCGCCGCGCTGCGGGCGTCCTGGGAGCGGACGGACGCCGGGCTCCTGCCCTACGGGGGCTGAGCCCGGCCCGGCCGGGCGTCCGTCAGGAGGCCGCCTTCGGCGCGGGCTTCGCGACCGCCGCGAAGCCCGAGCCGTCCGGGGCGGTGAGGGTCAGCCCGCGATGGCTGAGTTCGTACGTCGCCGAGTCGCCGAAGACGTCGTACAACTTCGTCTCCAGGGCCATCTCGGGACCCGTGCACCGCATGCGGGTGGTGGTGATCTCCCCGAACGTGACCGTCCGGCCCGAGATCTTCGCTGTGGTGGAGAAGCGGTTGCAGCCGAGGCTGCCCCGGACCTTGCCGTCCTTGTCGATCACGAAATGGGCCTTGCCCTCGGAGCCCTTGGGGACCGAGGAGGCGGTCTGGCCGGCGAGGAGGGACTCGACGGTCCATTCGGTGCCGTTCAGCGGGGCCGGCGGCTCGGACGTCAGCGCGACGACGTTCTCGCCGTCGGACGAGGTCAGGGTGAGCCGGTCGCCGTCGACCCGGGCCTTCAGCGCACCGGTGAACGCCTTCCGGAGCACCGTCTCGAAGGCCCCCCGCTCACCGGGACAGGCCATCTCGGTGCCCTGCTGCTGCTTCACGGTGACCGTGTCGCCCTCGACCGACACCTCGGCACCGAAACCGTTGCACCCGCTGTTGCCCGAGGCCCGGCCGTCCTTCCCGATCTCGACGTGGGCGCCGTCGGGCGCCCGGGTCTCCTTGCCGGCGACCGTCACGGTGTCGAATGCCCAGTGGGCTCCGGCGACGGGGACGTCCGGGGCGACGGAGCCGGCGCCCGGGTCGGAACCGGACCGCTCGGTGCCGCACGCCGAGAGCACGACGAGCGAGGCCAGGACTGCGGTGGCTGCGGTGGTACGTGTCTTCAGCATGGGGATGGGACGGGCGAGCGGTACGGACGGTTCCGCCCGCCTCCGCCGGGGCCTCCGACCGGGCCGGGGCCGGCGCCCCGGATCAGCCCATCAGCGGCAGCAGCGCGGCGAGGTCGGCGCGTTCACCGCTCGCCGCGACCTTGGCCGCGTCCAGCGCCTCGGCCCAGTCGGTACGGCCGGTGGCGAGCCGGATCCAGGTGAGCGGGTCCGTCTCGACGACGTTGGGCGGGGTGCCGCGGGTGTGCCGGGGCCCCTCCACGCACTGCACCACCGCGAACGGCGGGACCCGGAACTCCACCGCGCCGCCCGGAGCCTTCACCGCCAGCGCGTCGGCGAGCACCCGGGTGCAGGCGGCCAGGGCCTGCCGGTCGACCGGGATCCCGAGGCCGGTCGCCGCGTTCAGGTCGTCGGTGTGGACGACCAGTTCGACGGTCCGGGTGACCAGGAAGTCCGCCAGTCGCATCGCGCCGAACCGGGTGGGCACGAGCCGCTCGTCGGACGTGCCGGCGATCCGCTCCTCGTACCGTGCCGTCGTCCGCTCGTACAGTCCCGGCAGATCGCCGGCGTCGACGGCCCGGACGTCCTCGTCGATCCGCTCCGCGGCCGACGCCGTCGCCGACGGCCAGTCGAGCAGACCCAGTTCCTGCGCCGCCGGCTCGGGCTCGTCGAGGAAGCGGGGGACGGCACCGACCACCAGGGCCAGGTGCGCGACCAGCTCCCGTACGGTCCACTCGCCCAGCCGCGTCGGGCCGTCGAGCTGCTCCGCAGTGAGCGAGGACACCGCGTCGCTCACGTTCCGGAACTGGGCGAGCACGGCCGCCCGGGTCTTGGCGGAGTCGTAGCTGCGGGAGCGCTTCTTGGCCGGTGGCATGGGGGCGAGGGTAGTCGGAGACTGGAGGGGGAGGGGCTCGCAGCACACCTACCCGTAGGAGAGGGGTCGATCGGTCATGGCCGAGCACCCTGACGTGGCCCTGGTCCGCCGCGGTTTCGAGGCGTGGACCCGAGGAGACATGGAGACCGTCGGCTCCCTGATGACGGCGGACTGTACCCACCACGTGCCGGGCGAGAGCCAGCTGTCCGGCCACTTCAAAGGCCGGGACAACATCCTCGCCATGTACGCCAAGATGTTCGAACTCACCGGCGGGAAGATGCGGGTCGAACTGGACAGCGTCTCCGTCGACGGCCGCGGCCACGCCGTGGCGGCGAACAAGTTCTTCGCCGAGCGCGGCGACCGCGGCATCGAGATGAAGGGCGCGCTGATCTTCACCATCATGGGCGGGAAGATCACCGACATCGACGAGTGCGTCGAGGACATCGAGCAGTCCGACGCCTTCTGGGGGCAGCCGGCATAGGCGCGTCCGGGCAGGGGCACACGAGAGCCCCCGTCCGGACCCACAGGTCCGGACGGGGGCTTCGCGCAGCGCGTCGGGTCAGGCCAGCAGACCCGGGATCGTCGCCTCGTGGACGGTGCGCAGCTCCTCCAGGGAGATGCTGAACTCGCCCTGCACGTCGACCTCGTCGCCGTCCACCACACCGATGCGCGCCGCCGGCAGACCCCGGGCGCCGCACATGTCGGTGAAGCGGAGCTCCTCGCTGCGCGGGACGGACACGACCGCACGGCCGGCCGACTCGCTGAAGAGGAAGGTGAAGGCGTCCAGACCGTCCGGGACGACCAGGCGCGCACCGGTGCCGCCGCGGAGGCAGGACTCGACGACCGCCTGGACCAGACCGCCGTCGGACAGGTCGTGCGCCGCGTCGATCATGCCGTCGCGGGAGGCGGAGATCAGGATCTCGCCGAGCAGCTTCTCCCGGTCGAGGTCCACGGCCGGCGGCAGACCGCCGAGGTGCTGGTGGATCACCTCGGACCAGGCCGAGCCGCCGAACTCCTCACGCGTGTCGCCCAGCAGGTAGAGGAGCTGGCCCTCTTCCGCGAAGGCGATCGGCGTGCGGCGGTTGACGTCGTCGATCACACCGAGCACGGCCACGACCGGCGTCGGGTGGATGGCGACCTCGCCGGTCTGGTTGTACAGCGAGACGTTGCCGCCGGTGACCGGGGTGCCCAGCTGCAGGCAGCCGTCCGCGAGACCGCGGGTGGCCTCGGCGAACTGCCACATCACGTCCGGGTCCTCGGGCGAACCGAAGTTCAGGCAGTCCGAGATGGCGAGCGGCTTGGCGCCGGAGGCGGCGACGTTGCGGTACGCCTCCGCCAGCGCGAGCTGCGCGCCCGTGTACGGGTCGAGCTTGGCGTACCGGCCGTTGCCGTCGGTCGCCATGGCCACGCCGAGGTTGGTCTCCTCGTCGATCCGGACCATGCCCGCGTCCTCGGGCTGCGCCAGGACGGTGTTGCCCTGGACGAACCGGTCGTACTGGTCGGTGATCCAGGACTTCGACGCCTGGTTCGGGGAGGAGACCAGCTTCAGGACCTGGTCCTTCAGCTCCTCGCCGTTCTGCGGCCGGGGCAGCTTGCCCGCGTCGTCGGCCTGGAGCGCGTCCTGCCACTGCGGGCGGGCGAACGGCCGGTGGTAGGTCGGGCCCTCGTGGGCGACCGAACGCGGCGGCACGTCGACGATCTGCTCGCCGTGCCAGAAGATCTCCAGGCGCTCGCCCTCGGTCACCTCACCGATGACGGTGGCGATGACGTCCCACTTCTCGCAGATCTCCAGGAAGCGGTCGACGTGCTGCGGCTCGACGATCGCGCACATGCGCTCCTGCGACTCGCTCATGAGGATCTCCTCGGGCGAGAGCGTGGCGTCGCGCAGGTGGACGCGGTCGAGCTCGACGCGCATGCCGCCGGAGCCGGCCGAGGCCAGCTCGGAGGTGGCGCAGGAGAGGCCGGCGCCGCCGAGGTCCTGGATGCCCGCGACCAGCTTCTCCTGGAAGATCTCCAGGGTGCACTCGATGAGGAGCTTCTCCTGGAACGGGTCGCCGACCTGCACCGCGGGGCGCTTGGTGGGCTTGGTGTCGTCGAAGGTCTCCGACGCGAGGACGGAGACACCGCCGATGCCGTCGCCACCGGTGCGGGCACCGTAGAGGATCACCTTGTTGCCGGGGCCGGAGGCCTTGGCGAGGTGGATGTCCTCGTGCTTCATGACGCCGATGCAGCCGGCGTTGACGAGCGGGTTGCCCTGGTAGCAGGAGTCGAAGACGACCTCACCGCCGATGTTGGGCAGGCCCAGGCAGTTGCCGTAGCCGCCGATGCCGGCGACGACACCCGGCAGCACGCGCTTGGTGTCGGGGTGGTCGGCCGCGCCGAAGCGCAGCGGGTCGACGACCGCGACCGGGCGGGCGCCCATGGCGAGGATGTCGCGGACGATGCCGCCGACGCCGGTGGCCGCGCCCTGGTAGGGCTCGATGTACGAGGGGTGGTTGTGCGACTCGACCTTGAAGGTGACCGCGTACCCCTGGCCGACGTCGACGACGCCCGCGTTCTCACCGATGCCGACGAGCATGGCGTCGTTCTCGGGGGTCTTCTCGCCGAACTGCTTCAGGTGGACCTTGCTGCTCTTGTAGGAGCAGTGCTCGGACCACATGACGGAGTACATGGCGAGCTCGGCGCCGGTGGGACGGCGGCCGAGGATCTCCCGGATGCGGGCGTACTCGTCCTCCTTGAGGCCGAGCTCCTTCCACGGCTGCTCGCTGTCGGGCGTCTCGCCCGCGTGCTTGACGGTGTCGAGAGTCATGCGTTGACCAGCTTCTTCAGGATCGAGGTGAAGAATCCGAGGCCGTCGGTACGGCCCGTACCGATCAGCGGCTCGACGGCGTGCTCGGGGTGCGGCATGAGGCCGACCACATTGCCCGCGGCGTTCGTGATGCCCGCGATGTCGCGGAGGGAGCCGTTCGGGTTGAAGTCCAGGTAGCGGAAGGCCACCCGCCCCTCGGCCTCCAGCTCGTCGAGCGTGTGCTCGTCGGCGACGTAGCGGCCGTCCATGTTCTTGAGCGGGACCGCGATCTCCTGGCCCTGCTCGTAGTCCACGGTCCAGGCGGTCTCCGCGTTCTCCACGCGCAGCCTCTGGTCGCGGCAGATGAAGTGGAGGTGGTTGTTGCGCAGCATCGCGCCCGGCAGCAGGTGGGCCTCGGTGAGGATCTGGAAGCCGTTGCAGATCCCGAGGACGGGCATGCCCGCCTTCGCCTGCTCGATGATCGTCTCCATCACCGGCGAGAAGCGGGAGATGGCTCCGGCCCGCAGGTAGTCGCCGTAGGAGAAGCCGCCGGCCAGGACCACGGCGTCGACCTGCTTCAGGTCCTTGTCGCGGTGCCAGAGGGAAACGGGCTCGGCACCCGCCAGGCGGGCGGCACGCAGCGCGTCCTGGTCGTCGAGCGTTCCGGGGAACGTGACGACGCCGATGCGTGCGGTCACGACTCCACCTTCACGACGAAGTCTTCGATCACGGTGTTGGCAAGGAAGGTTTCGGCCATCTCGTGGATGCGGGCGAGGGCGGCCTCGTCGACCGGCCCCTCCACCTCCAGTTCGAAGCGCTTCCCCTGGCGGACGTCGGCGATTCCGGCGAACCCGAGGCGGGGCAGTGCACGCTGCACCGCCTGTCCCTGCGGGTCGAGGATCTCCGGCTTGAGCATGACGTCGACTACGACGCGTGCCACTGGCACTCCCGGTGGTGTGTTGCGTGGGCGGTTCCCTCAGCGTACCTGCCTCCAAATTCTACGCGGGTAGAAGTCTGGAGGACCCTACAAAAGACACGAAAGACCCACACGAAAAATTCAAGTGAAATATTGCGCGGCCCATTGCGGCGGGACACGCTGATGCAATTGGCTGGGCTTCACAATGCGAGGCCTTCCGCTGTACAAAGGAATACAGGGGAAAGCAGCATTGCCCCCGGGCAGCCGTAAAGCCGGTTCCGCCGCACGTCAGAGGCGTTCGATCCGCCGCCACGACACGGCGGACCGCAGGAAAGGACCGATATCCGTGGCTCAGCGTGTGGTGGTCACTCTCTTCGACGACATCGACGGTGGAGAAGCGGCGGAAACGGTTGCGTTCGGCCTCGACGGGAAGACGTACGAGATCGACCTGAATCCCGCCAATGCAGAGAAACTGCGCACCGCGTTGGCCCCCTACCTCGCGGCCGGCCGGAAGCAGACGGGCCGGGCGGCGGCCGGGCGGTCCGGCGGTGCGGGCACTCCCGTCGACGCGTACAAGCACACCGCGCTCGCCCCGGACCCGGCGGCGGTCCGCGCCTGGGCCCAGTCCCACAAGATGGAGGTACCGGCCCGCGGCCGGATCCCGAAGCGGGTCTACGAGGCGTTCCGCCAGGCCGGCTGAGCGGGGCCGGGCGGCCCGGCGGGCGGGCCCGGAGGGCGGGTGGCGACCCCGCCCCCGCGCGCGGCGCCGACCTGGCGCCGGGAACGGATTTGCATTGCACCCCCGCCGATCGGCTAGAGTCTGGATCACGCCGAGGGGCGAGGCCGCAGGGCCGAACCTCACGCAGCGTGCGGGTGTAGTTCAGTAGTAGAACATCCCCCTTCCAGGGGGAAGGCGCAGTGTGCAATTCCTGTCACCCGCTCTGCATCGCATTACCGACCACTCCGGTGGATCAGGTAGAGTGGTGCTCGCACCGCCCGGTGAAGCCGGTCGGAGGCATGCGGACGTGGCTCAGTTGGTAGAGCATCACCTTGCCAAGGTGAGGGTCGCGAGTTCGAATCTCGTCGTCCGCTCAGGAGCGAAGGCCCCGGTTCTCAGGAACCGGGGCCTTCGTCATGTCCGCCCGCGCCGTCCGGCCTCCTGACATTTGTCATGCCCGGTGATGACAGCGCGCACTGCCGAGCCGCCCCCTCCGCCGGAAGGCTGAGGACATGACCAACGTGATCGAGGCCGACGCACTGCGCCGCACCTACGCCGGCGGCTTCTCCGCCGTCGACGGGATCTCCTTCGCCGTCCCCCGCGGCGAGATCTTCGCTCTGCTGGGGACGAACGGGGCGGGCAAGACTTCCACGGTCGAGCTCCTGGAGGGGCTCGCCGCCCCCAGCGGCGGCGCCGTCCGCGTCCTCGGCCACGACCCGTACCGCGAACGGGCCGCCGTCCGCCCCCGCATCGGGATCATGCTCCAGGAGGGCGGCTTCCCCTCCGACCTGACCGTGACCGAGACCGTCCGCATGTGGGCGGGCTGCACCACCGCCCCCCGACCCACCGCGGAGGCCCTGGAGGCGGTCGGCCTCGGCGCCCGCGGCAAGGTACGGATCAAGCAGCTCTCCGGCGGCGAGCGGCGGCGCCTCGACCTGGCGCTCGCGCTGCTCGGCCGGCCCGAGGTCCTCTTCCTCGACGAGCCCACCACCGGCCTCGACGCCGAGGGCCGGCGCGACACCTGGGACCTGGTGCGGTCCCTGCGGGACGGCGGCACGACCGTCCTGCTGACCACGCACTACCTGGAGGAGGCCGAGTCCCTGGCCGACCGGCTCGCGATCATGCACAGCGGCCGGATCGTCCTCTCCGGCACACCGTCCGAGGTCACCGCGGCCCGCCCCGCCCGGATCCGCTTCGTCCTGCCCGGCGGGATCGAGCCCGGGCATCTGCCCCTCGGCCTGAAGGCCGCGGCCGACGGCCGTCGCGTGGAGATCCGGACCCACGCCCTCCAGGACGACCTCGCCGCGCTCCTGGCCTGGGCGGGCGACGCCGGCGTACGGCTCGACCGGCTCGACGCCCGCTCGGCCTCCCTCGAGGAGGCCTTCCTGGAGATCGCCTCCACCGTGGACACCCCCGCCCCCACCGACCTCGAAGGTGCCCGATGAACGCCACCCTCACCCGGCTCACCGCCCTCGGGCGCGCCGAACTCACCCTGCTCGGGCGGAACAGGAACAACCTCTTCATCGCCCTGCTGATGCCCTTGCTGATGATCCTGGTACTGCGGTCATCGGTCACGCAGACGGCCGAAGGCGTGTCCGGAGGCGTCGCCGGTGCCACCCTCGTCGGCGGCACGGGCATGGTGCTCCTTCTCGTCGTCTACATGGGCCTGGTCTCGGCGTACGTGGCCCGCCGCGAGGAGCTGGTGCTCAAGCGGCTGCGTACGGGCGAGGCGAGCGACCTGGAGATCCTCGGCGGCGCCGCGCTGCCGTCCGCCGCCATCGCCCTCGCCCAGTGCGTCGTGCTGGCCGTCGGCGGCGTGCTCGCCCTGGACGTCCACGCCCCGCGACGGCCCGACCTGCTGCTGCTCGGCCTGGTGGCCGCGGTGGCCCTGCTCGGCGGCCTGGCCGCGCTGACCACCGTCATCACCCGCAATGTCGAGAGCGCGGGACTGACCACCCTGCCGCTCTTCCTGGTCTCCTCCATGGGCTCGGGGATGTTCGTGCCCCGCGAGGCCCTGCCGGACGTCCTCGAGACGGTCTGCGCGCTGCTGCCGATGAGCGGGGTCATGGAGTTCGTCCGGGCCGGCTGGTTCGGGGCCGACGACACCGGCGCGCTGGTCACCGCCGCGCTCACCACACTGGCCTGGGGCGGGATCACCGTGTTTGCTGTCCGACGGTGGTTCCGCTGGGAACCGCGTCGCTAAGGGCTGTCCCGTGATCCGCGGTGGGTTGGCGCACGGCGTCGGATGCGGGGCATCGCAAGGCGGAGGGTCGCTCTCATGCTGGGTGTATTCGGGCGATCCGACAACGCAGCGTGGGGGCACCCCCGGCCGAAGGCTGGGGGAGGGCCGTAGCCGGCGTCGTGCGCCCGCCGGGGATGATGGGACAGCTCTTGGGGGGCGTCCTGTCGATCAGGCCTCCCATGATTCGGGGCGCCGGGGCGGGACTTCGACGACCGAGGGGATCCAGGGGAGGGCCGGACGGGTGTCCAGGTTGACCGGATGGTGGGTGGGCCGCAGCAGCGCGGCCAAGGTGGAGCTGTACACCCGGTGGACGTTCCACCTCTTCGCTCCCCTCGAGATCGTCGCCCTCGCCGGGATCCCGCTCTCCGCCGCCTCCTCGGCCGCGCTGCGCCCCGGCATCGCCGTCGCGATGCTCCTGATCTGCTGCGCACACGCCGTGCTGTGCGCGGTGTTCGCGTCCCGCGCCCTGGACTGGACCGTCGGGAAGCGTGACCGTCCGGTCCGGCTCGCCGTCGCCCTGGCCGCGGGCACGGCGGTCGCGGACCTGACCGTCCTCACCCTGCACACGGCCGGTGCCACCACCGATCCGTCGGTCGGCATGGGCCTGGTGACCGCCCTGTCCGCCTTCGGCGCCGGCACGCTGCTGCTGGGCCTGCGCCGGGTGCGGCACATGCTGTACGCCGTCCTGATCGCCGCCTGCGCCACCGGCGTCGCCGTCGCCGCCTTCGGCCACGGAGCGCCCACGGCCGTCGGCTGCGGTGTCGGCGTACTGATCGGCGGGGGCGGGTTCGGTACGGCGAGCGGCTTCTCCTCCTGGCTGCTCGGGATCGTCGGCGAACTGGAGCGCTCCCGGGACCTGCAGGCGCGGCTCGCCGTCGCCGAGGAGCGCCTGCGCTTCGGCCGCGACCTGCACGACGTCATGGGCCGCAACCTCTCGGTCATCGCTCTCAAGAGCGAACTCGCCGTGCAGCTCGCCCGGCGCGGACGCCCCGAGGCGGTGGACCAGATGACCGAGGTGCAGCGGATCGCCCGGCAGTCGCAGCGCGAGGTCCGGGACGTGGTGCGCGGCTACCGGGAGGCCGACCTGCGGGTGGAACTGGAGGGCGCGCGGGGCGTGTTGGGCGCGGCCGGGATCGCGTGCGCGATCGGCCCGGTGACCGACGGGCTGCCCGAACGCGTCCAGGCGGCGCTGGGCTGGGTGGTTCGGGAGACCACGACGAACGTACTGCGGCACGGGGACGCCTCGCGCTGCACGATCTCGCTTGCGGGAAAGGACGGTTCGGTGCTGCTGACCGTGGAGAACGACGGCGTGGGAGAGGGCTTCGTGATGGGGCACGGTTCGGGTCTCGCGGGGCTGCGGGAGCGGCTGGCGGCGGTGGACGGGACCCTCCGGGCGGGCCCGGAGGACGGCGGCACGTTCCGGGTGACGGCCACCGTGCCCGTACCGCGGAAGGGGGCGGCGGCATGACCGTGCGCGTGCTGCTCGCCGACGACGAGCACCTGATCCGGGGCGCGCTCGCCGCGTTGCTCGGGCTCGAGGACGATCTCGTGGTCGTCGCCGAGGCCGCCACCGGCCCCGAGGCGCTCGCCATGGCGCGGGCCCACCGGCCCGATGTCGCGGTGCTGGACCTGCAGATGCCGGGGGCGGACGGTGTGAGGGTCGCCACATCCCTGCGCGAGGAACTCCCCGACTGCCGAACCATGATCGTGACCGGTCACGGCCGTCCGGGCCATCTGAAGCGGGCCCTCGCGGCCGGGGTGCGGGGCTTCGTGCCCAAGACCGTCAGCGCCCAGCGGCTGGCCGAGATCATCCGCACCGTGCACGCCGGAAACCGCTACGTGGACCCGGAGTTGGCGGCCGACGCGATCTCCGCCGGGGACTCCCCGCTCACCGCGCGGGAGGCCGAGGTGCTGGAGTTCGCGGCCGACGGGGCACCCGTCGCGGAGATCGCCGCGCGGGCCGCCCTGTCCCCCGGGACGGTCCGCAACTACCTCTCGTCGGCGGCCGCGAAGCTCGGCGCCGAGAACCGTCACACGGCGGTGCGTCTCGCACGGGAGAAAGGTTGGGTATAGTTGGCCCCGCGCTACGGCGCATGCGGACGTGGCTCAGTTGGTAGAGCATCACCTTGCCAAGGTGAGGGTCGCGAGTTCGAATCTCGTCGTCCGCTCCATGGAAGAAGCCCCCCGGTCCTCGGACCGGGGGGCTTCTTCGTGCCCGGGGCGCGGCGCGCCTCGCCGATCGCGCCGGGCACGGCAGGATCGACGAGACGCACTTCCGGGCTAGGACCAGGTGGTGCCGGTCAGGAGTTCGTACGCCTCGATGTACTTGGCGCGGGTCGCGTCGACGATCTCCTGCGGGAGCTCCGGCGGGGGCTGCTCGCTCGCCCGGTCCCAGCCGGAGGCAGGCGACGTCAGCCAGTCGCGGACGAACTGCTTGTCGTACGACGGCTGGGCGTGTCCCGGCTCCCAGCTCGCGGCGGGCCAGAAGCGGGAGGAGTCCGGGGTGAGGACCTCGTCGGCGAGGACGAGCGTCCGGCCCTCCGGGGTGGCCTCGAAGCCGAACTCGAACTTGGTGTCGGCGAGGATGATCCCGCGCTCGCGGGCCACGTCCCGGGCCCGGCCGTACACGGCGAGGGTCGTCTGACGCAGCAGTGCGGCGGTCTCCGCACCGGCCTGGTGGGCGACCTCCTCGTACGGCACGTTCTCGTCGTGGTCGCCGACGGCGGCCTTCGTGGCCGGCGTGAAGATCGGCGCGGGCAGTTCGGAACCGTCGGTCAGGCCCTCGGGCAGGGCGAGGCCGCAGACCGTGCGGGACGCGCGGTACTCGACGAGGCCGGAGCCGGCCAGGTAGCCACGGGCGACACACTCGACCGGGACCATCTCCAGCGACTTGCAGACCAGGGTGCGGCCCGCCCAGTCGGCCGGGGCGCCGGCCGGCAGTTCGGTGGACAGGACGTGGTTCGGGACCAGGTCCTTCAGCAGGTCGAACCACCACAGCGAGAGCCGGGTCAGGACGCGGCCCTTGTCGGGGATCTCGGTCGGCAGCACCCAGTCGTATGCGGACATGCGGTCGCTTGCCACCATGACGAGGTCGCCGGCCTCGTTCCGGTAGAGGTCACGCACCTTGCCCGTGTGGAGGTGGGTCAGGCCCGGGACCTGAACAGGCTCGGGCTTTTCTACGAATCCGGACACGGTTCCTCCGCGTAGGTTGATCCAGGAGCGCTTCGATTCTCTCGCACCCGGACGCGGGGTCGGTGCCCGGGCCCGCTCAGTCCCTCTTGCAGATGCGGTCGAGCAGGTTCGCCGTGGCGCGCTGGATCCGCGCGTCGACGTGGCCCGGGCGGTCCAGGGCGGGCGACCAGGCGAAGGTGCCGGAGGCGAAGACCCAGGCACCCGACGGGGACCGGTAGAGGGAGGTCTCCTGGTGCCGCAGCGCTCCCTCGCCGTCCGTGTACGGCGAGTGGGCGAGCAGGATCCGGCCCTCGTGCTCGGGGAGCGCCGTCCGCGGGAAGTAGCGGTCGGCCTCGCCGGCGACCAGGCCCGGGATCTCGTCGCCGTCCCCGGCGCCGGTGGCCTCCCAGAGCCAGTGCTCGGCGTTCCGCACCACGAGCGGGTGCGGTTCGGGCACCCTGCCCGCGTACTGGATGCCGAGCAGCTGCTGCTCGGGGCGGTCGATCTCGCGCCACAGCGCCGGGCGGCCGGGGCCGCGGCGCTTGCGGCAGGTCAGCAGCCGGTCCGGGACCCCGGACGGCGAGGGGCCGAGCTCCACCTGCCAGTACATGGTGTTGGCGGAGAGGAACACGAGGGACGTGCCCTGCTCGCGGGCCAGCTCGACCGTCCGGCGCATGGGGACGGACCAGTACTCGTCGTGGCCGGGGAAGACCAGGCCGCGGTAGCGGGTGGGGTCGACCCGGCCGGCGTGCAGGTCACGGGTCTCGGCGTAGGCGAGGTCGTATCCGTAGCGCTCGGCCCAGCGGATGAAGTCGTAGGCGTGGCCGACGTGCAGGGGCAGTCCCGCGCCCGCGTAGGGGCGGTCGAAGGAGACCGTCGTGGCCGCGTCCTCCTCGCCGAGGAGCCGGCCCTGCTCGTCCCACGCGTGGTAGAGGCTGGCACCGGTGCGGCCGTCCTCCGGGTACAGGTTGTACGCCTGCCAGGTCACGTCCGGCAGCACCAGGAGCAGATCGGCCGGGTGGTCGTCGCGGACCGTGAACGGGATGTGGGAGCGGTAGCCGTCGGCGGTGGTGAGGACGGCGACGTAGGCGCCGATCGACCAGTAGGACGGGATCTGGAGGCGCCAGGACTGCCACCAGTGGTGGCAGGAGACGGTCCGGTCCGCGGCGAGGGGGGCCGGCTGGACGATCCCGGACAGCCGCGGACTGGTGGTGATCTTGGCGGCGCCGTCGCCCGCGTAGTGGCCGATCCGGTAGACGTCGACCGAGAACTGCTGCGGCGGGTCCACCGTGATGTGGAAGTCGATCGCCTCGCCGGGGGCCGCCGCTCCGACGGAGGCGAAGCCCTTGATCTGGCTGCGGACGTCGTCGGCGGTACGGGGCCCGCCCCCGGCCCCGCGGGCCAGGGCGGCGTCGGCGTACCAGGGGACGACCTGGCCCGTGTCGTCGAAGTAGTTCTCCGACCCGCGCAGCCAGGGCAGCGGGCCCTGGCCGAAGGGGTCCGAGACGGCGTGGGCGAGCGCGCCCGATTCCCACCGCCTGATGTGCTCCGCCCCCATGCCGCGCCCTCCCTCGACTCCCCCGGTCGGTCGGCGACCGTTTTCGGCCGTCGTGTGTATGGCTCTTTCGGCCCCTTGTCAGTGCCGGTCCCCAGCACATCACATAACGCACGCACTCCGTCACCGTTCGTCGCGAATTGACGTGAACGGAAGACGGTCTTCCGCCGGGGCGGGTGGTTCAGACGAGGCGGACGGGCTTCTCGGGGCGGACGCCGGTCTCGGTGAGCCAGGCGCGCAGCGGCTCCGGGTCGCCGTCCTCCACGAGTGCGAGGACCCGGGCGGTCAGGTCCGTGTTCCGCCGGCCGCCGACGAGGAGCGCCGGGCCGTCGAGCCAGTCCAGCCCGGGAGCGGCGCCCGCGGTGTCGACGGCGGCGCAGCAGACCATGGCCGTCACGTGGTCGGCGAGCAGGTCGCGCCCGGTACGGGGCGGCTGCAGCGGGAAGAGCGGGAGCGGGTCGGTCCCGTCGTCACCCCAGGCGGCGCCGTGCGCGCCCGGCGCCTCCGCCGGGGGCTTGGCGGCGTCCTCGCGGGCGACCTGGGCGGTCAGCGCGGCCGCGAGGGCGTCGGAGGCGGGGTGCGCGGCCGCGGGCTCGTCCGGCTCGTCGAGTCCGGCGGGGTCCTGGAGGCCGTCGGGCTCGTCCGGCTCGGCGGCGGACGTGAGCTCGGTGGCGGATCGAAGCTCGGTGGCGGCGGCCTGCGGGGCGGCCGCTCCCGAGGGGAGGGCCAGGTGGGCCATCACGCGCGTCAGGGTCGGCCCGTCGGAGGAAGCGGGGTGGCCGGGACCCGCGGCACGCACGCCCAGCTGGTCGAGGACCCGGTGGAGGCGGGCGGCGTCGGCGCGCCAGGTGCGGTCGACGACCTCTTCCGGGTACTGGTCCCAGTCCACCGGCGACCAGTCCGGGCCGCTCTCCGCCGGACCGCCGTGGAAGAGCCGGGCGGCCAGCAGCGAGGTGGCCTCGTCCACGGCCCCGGGCTCCTCCAGGAGGTCGCAGGCCGGCCGTTCGCCGAGGCGGGTGGTGAAGTTGTCGGCGAGGCGGTCGCGTCGCGAGAGTTCGGTGAGGGCGCTGACCACCCCGACGTCGAGGCGGGACGGCCAGCGGCCCATCCGCCAGGCGGGCAGCGCGACCCGGGTGAGCAGCCGGTCCCAGCCCGCGTAGGCGAGGCCGACCTGCTCCTGCGCGACGATCCGGATGCCGTAGTCCACAGCCTGTGCGCGCTCGGAACCGGCCGCGGCGACCCCGCGCTCCATCTCCAGGGCGTGGCCGCGGCAGCTGCGCAGCAGCACCCGGGCGACCCGGCCGATGCCGTGCGCGCCGAGCCGGCTCACCGGGTCGAGCCCGGCCCGGCGGGGTGCGGCGACGGCGGCGTCCAGGCCCTGCACGAAGCGGCGGGCCGCGGCTATGTCGGGCTGTGCGGCGGGGCCCGTCCCGGCGACGACGGGGGCAAGGACCGCCCGCAGCTCGCCGACCCGCATCCACCACAGGAAGGGCGAGCCGATGACCAGGACGGGAGCCTCGGCGGACCGGTGTGCGTCCTGCGGGCCGCCCCGGTGCGCCGGATGCGTCCGGTCCTCCAGCCAGCTGTCGCAGTCCGGGGTCAGGGCTATCGCGGAGGGGGCGGGGACCCCGAGCCGGTCGGCCAGGTCCCGGACCATCCGGTAGAGGTCGGGGGCCGAGGTCTCGGCGAGTTCCACCGTCGGCGTGACGGCGGGCCGGGCACGGGCGACCACCAGCGCGACGGCCGCCGCGGCGAGCAGGACGACCAGTGCGAGCACCGTCGTCACCCAGCGGGCGGCGTCCCAGCCGGCCCCCGTGAACCGGCCGGTGACACCCCCCGCGTACAGGATCACGGCCGCGGCGGCGGGGAGCAGCGCGGCGCCCAGCGCCCTGCCGCGGACGCGGAGCACGGCGACGGCCCGGGTGCGCGCGGCGCGCGCACCCATCTCGTCGCCGGGAACCGAACCGGTACCGGACACGCCGTACATCACCCCCTCCTGCCCTGGTCGGGACTGCCTGTGGCGGTGTTGCTCACTCCCCCACTGTGGCACCCGCCACGGACATCGCAATGCCGGTGGGCCAAGTGCCGGAACGCCTGCGCCGCACCCTAGTTGGGGCTTCGGCGGGCGTCATCCGGATGGCTCAGCCGTCACTCGATGGAATGGCTTTGGGCAAAGGTGATGCGGTCAGGCCGGGAAGGGGTTCACTCTCCCGCGGCCTTGCGCGCGATGTCCGTCCGGTGCTGCGAGCCGTCCAGACGGATCCGGCCGACCGCCGCGTACGCCCGCTCGCGGGCCTGCGTCAGGTCCTCGCCGGTCGCCGTGACCGACAGGACGCGTCCGCCGGCGCTGACGACCGCGTCGCCGTCCAGCCGGGTGCCGGCGTGCAGGACGTACGCGTGCGGGGCGTCCTGCGCCGCGACCTCGTCGAGGCCCTCGATCGGGTCGCCGGTCCGCGGGGTGCCGGGGTAGTTGTGCGAGGCCACGACCACGGTCACGGCCGCCTCGTCCCGCCAGTTGAGCGGCGCCTCGTTGTCGAGGGTGCCGTTCGCCGCGTTCAGCAGGACGCCGGCCAGCGGGGTCTTCAGACGGGCCAGCACAACCTGCGTCTCGGGGTCGCCGAACCGGGCGTTGAACTCGATGACCCGCACGCCACGGCCGGTGATCGCCAGCCCCGCGTACAGCAGGCCCTGGAACGGCGTGCCGCGGCGGCGCAGCTCGTCGACCGTCGGCTGCAGGACGCTGCCCATCACCTCGTCGACCAGCTTGGGGTCGGCCCAGGGCAGCGGCGAGTAGGCGCCCATGCCACCGGTGTTCGGTCCCTCGTCGCCGTCCAGCGCGCGCTTGAAGTCCTGCGCGGGGCTCAGCGGGAGGACGGTGACGCCGTCGGTGATCGCGAAGAGGGAGACCTCCGGGCCGTCCAGGTACTCCTCGATGACCACGCGGTCGCAGGCCAGCGCGTGGGCGCGGGCCTCGGCCAGGTCGGAGGTCACCACGACGCCCTTGCCGGCGGCGAGGCCGTCGTCCTTGACGACGTACGGGGCGCCGAAGGCGTCGAGCGCCTCGTCGATCTCGGCGGCGGTGGTGCACACGTAGGAACGGGCGGTGGGCACGTTGGCGCCCGCCATGACGTCCTTGGCGAACGCCTTGGAGCCCTCCAGCTGCGCGGCTTCCGCGGACGGGCCGAAGCAGGGGACGCCGGCCGCGCGGACGGCGTCGGCGACACCCGCGACGAGCGGTGCCTCCGGGCCGACGACGACCAGGTCCGCCTGCAGGTCGGTGGCGAGGCGCGCGACCGCGCCGCCGTCCAGTGGGTCGACGGGGTGCAGCTCGGCGACCTCCGCGATTCCGGCGTTGCCGGGCGCGCAGTGCAGAGCGGTGACGTCGGGATCGAGGGAGAGAGAGCGGCACAGGGCGTGTTCGCGGGCGCCGCCGCCGATGACGAGGACCTTCACGCCAGCCAGGGTAGCCCGCGGGCCGGGATGCCCCTTGTGCGGGCCACCGAGCGAGACGCCCCTACTCGTTCGTGTATTCCTCCACAACCGTGGCGCCGAGCTCGCGCACGATCAGCTCGTGACCGGACAGCGCGGAGTCGACGAGGTCGGGATCGTCCTCCTCCGGCACGTCGTCCTCGGGCGCGACGGGCGTCGGCGCCTGCCGTGCGGGCGGGCCCGACGGAGCCGACGCGGACTGCTGGGACTGCTGATGGGCCGGGGGCCCGGCGGGCGGGGCGGGAGCCTGGTGCGCGGGCGGTGCGGCCGGGGGCGGAGCCTGCTGGAAGGACGGCGCGGGGGCCGGCGGGGCCGGCGGCCGGCCGCCGAAGTTGGCCGCGGCGGGCGGCGGCGCGGAGCCACCCGAGGGATCGATGATCGCCTCGATCTTCCACTGGACGTTGAACTGCTCCGCCAGGGCCTGCCGCAGCACGTCCTCGCTGCCGCTGCTCGCGAAGTTGTCGCGGGCGCCGGCGTTCAGGAAGCCGAGCTGGAGGGTGGTGCCGTCGAAACCGGCGACCTGGGCGTTCTGGCTGAGCAGGATCCAGGTGAACCGGCGGCGGTTCTTCACCGCCTCGAGGATCGACGGCCACATGTTCCGGACCTGGGCGGCGCCCTGCCCGGCCGAGCCCGCGGGGGCGGCCGGGGCGGCCGGCTGCGCGGCGGCGGGTGCCGGTGCGGGCGCGGCGGGCGGCGCGGGCGTGGCGGCGCCGGGCCAGGCACCGGGGGCGGCCGCGCCCGGCCAGGCACCGGGTCGCGGGGCGTCGGTGGGCGGCTGCGTCCGGCGCGCGGGCGCGGGTGCCTCCGGTGCGGGCGGCGGCACGGGGGCGGCCTGCGGGACCGGCGGCGGGGCCATCGGGGTGTGCGCCTCGGGACCGGGGACGTACCCCAGGGCGGGCGCGGGCGCGCCGGACTCGAAGACGGGGGCGGGCGCGGCGGCGGCGCCGCGCTCCAGGCGGTCGATCCGGGCCAGCAGCGAGCGCTCGTCGTCGAAGGCGGCGGGCAGCAGCACGCGCGCGCAGATCAGCTCCAGCTGGAGCCGCGGCGAGGTGGCGCCGCGCATCTCGGTCAGTCCTCTGTTGACCAGGTCGGCCGCCCTGCTGAGCTCGGCGGCCCCGAAGACGGAGGCCTGGGCCTGCATGCGTTCGATGACGTCCACGGGGGCGTCGATGAGCCCCTTCTGCGCGGCGTCGGGAACGGCGGCGAGGATGACCAGGTCGCGCAGCCGCTCCAGCAGGTCGGCGACGAAGCGCCGGGGGTCGTTGCCGCCCTCGATCACCCGGTCCACGACCTCGAAGGCCGCCGCGCCGTCGCCGGAGGCGAACGCGTCCACGACGGAGTCGAGCAGCGACCCGTCCGTATAGCCGAGGAGGGACGTCGCCATGGCGTATGTCACACCGTCCTCGGCGGCGCCGGCCAGCAGCTGGTCCATGACGGACATCGAGTCACGCACGGAACCGGCGCCGGCGCGCACGACGAGGGGGAGCACCCCGTCCGCGACCGGGATGCCCTCGTGGCCGCAGACCTCGCCCAGGTAGTCCCGCAGGGTGCCGGGCGGCACGAGCCGGAAGGGGTAGTGGTGCGTCCGCGACCGGATCGTGCCGATGACCTTCTCGGGCTCCGTGGTCGCGAAGATGAACTTGAGGTGCTCCGGCGGCTCCTCGACCACCTTCAGCAGGGCGTTGAAGCCCGCCGAGGTGACCATGTGCGCCTCGTCGATGATGTAGATCTTGTAGCGGCTGGACGCCGGCCCGAAGAACGCCTTCTCCCGCAGGTCACGGGCATCGTCCACACCACCGTGGGAGGCGGCGTCGATCTCGATGACGTCGATCGACCCCGGCCCGTTGCGCGCGAGGTCCCGGCAGGACTGGCACTCCCCGCAGGGCGTGGGCGTGGGCCCCTGCTCACAGTTCAGACAGCGGGCGAGGATGCGCGCGCTGGTCGTCTTTCCGCATCCGCGCGGCCCGCTGAACAGGTACGCGTGATTGACCCGGTTGTTCCGCAGGGCCTGCTGCAGCGGGTCGGTGACATGCTCCTGCCCGATGACCTCGGCGAACGACTCGGGGCGATAGCGGCGGTACAGCGCGAGAGACGACACGCCTACGAGGTTATAGGCGCCCACCGACAACCCGGGAACGCAAGCGCCCCCCACGCACCCGCCAGAGCCGACCTACCCTTGCTGCCTTCCGGCCCTGGGGGAGTTCAGTCAGATAGCGCCACGTGAGGGGCTGCGCCCAGGGTACCCGATCCCGAGGGCGGTTCGATCCCCCGATCCCCACCTCGGGAAGCCGGTCGGGATCACGTTCGCGAGCACCCCTCAGCGTCTTGTATTGTTTGCCGCGGAGGATTCGCCTAGTGGCCTAGGGCGCACGCTTGGAAAGCGTGTTGGGGGCAACCCCTCACGAGTTCGAATCTCGTATCCTCCGCCAGTGCCTCACCGGGCACGATGTCGAAGGGCCCCGCAGCTTGCTGCGGGGCCCTTCTTCGTTTCCCGGCCCGGCACGGACGACGCGGCGGCGTGGCGGCCGGAGATGGGCGGGCGGGCCGATAGCCTCGGGCCAGTCATGGGGGGAACGCCTGTCGAGTCGCCCATCCCGGGAGGGCCCCATCTCCGCCACGAAACCGCCGGCGAACCCGTCCGCACCGGCGGGTCAGCCGCGCGAGGCCGACGAGCTGCAGGCCATGCTGCGGCGGCCCGAGTACCGCAAGGCCCTGGTGTTCTGCGGGCTGATCGGCATCCCGGTCTCCCTGATCGCGTTCTGGTTCCTCGTCGCGATCACCGAGCTGGAGCAGCTGATCTGGACGGACTGGCCGCGGGACCTGGGCTGGGACCAGGCGCCCTGGTGGTGGGGGTTCCCCCTGCTGCTGGTCTCGGGCCTGGTCGTCGGGCTGATCGTCTCCCGCCTGCCGGGACGCGGCGGGCACCTCCCGGCGCGCGGTCTGCAAGCGGGCGGCATCACCGCGAGCTCGCTTCCCGGGGTGGTCCTCGCCGCCTTCTTCAGCCTGCCGCTCGGCGCCGTCCTGGGGCCCGAGGCTCCGCTGCTCGCCCTGGGCACCGGACTCGCCCTGCTCCTCGGGCGCCTCGTGAAGGCGCCCGAGACGAAGGCCGGCACGATGCTGCTCGGCGCCGCCGGCTCCGCCTCCGCCGTCTCGGCGCTCTTCGGCAACCCCCTCGTGGGCGCGGTGCTCCTGATGGAGGTGGCCGGCGTCGGCGGCCCGCAGCTCTTCGCGCTGATGCTGCCCGCGCTGCTGGCCAGCGGGATCGGGGCGCTGGTGTTCACCGGCTTCGGCCACTGGACCGGCCTCAAGCCCGCGAGCCTCGACATCGGGCTGCCCCCGGCGCCGCTGCTCGACACCGGCGACGTCCTGTGGACGCTGCTGATGGCGCCGGCCGTCGCCCTGCTCATCCACGCGGCCTTCGTCGGCGGCCGCTACGCGGCCGGCTTCGTGACGAGGCGGGTCGTGCGGAACACCACGCTGTGCGCGCTCGGGGCGGCCGGCTGCATCGCCCTGTACGCGGTCGCCACCGGCCGTTCGCCGGCGGACGCCGCCCTGTCGGGGCAGGCCGCCCTGGGCGAACTGGCGGCGGACCCGCACGCCTGGTCGGTGGGCGCGCTCGTCGCCGTCATCGGCTTCAAGTCGCTCGCCTACCTGCTCTGCCTGGGCAGCCTGCGCGGCGGCCCCGTCTTCCCCTCCCTGTTCCTGGGCGGGGCGGCCGGCGTGCTGCTGGCGCCGCTGCCCGGTTTCGGGCTCGTCCCGGCCATGGCGGTCGGCATGGCGGCGGCCGTCACGGCCGGCCTGCGGGTGCCCGTCTGCAGCGTCGTGCTGGTCGTGCTGCTGCTGGGCAACGTGGAAACGGTCCCGGTCGTGGTGCTGGCCGCGGTCATCTCCTTCGTCGTGGTGGAGCTGCTGCCGCAGGGGCCGGAGATCCCGCCGTTCCCCGATCAGCCCGCGTGGACCCGCCGGCCCCGGAAGGGCTGAGTCAGGCCGACTCGGCGCGCACCCGGCCGGCCCGGACGGCGTCGAGCAGCGCCTGGTGGTCCTTCTCGTTCTGGTCCGCGTACAACTCGGCGAACGTCGCCAGCGCGCGGTCGAAGACGTCCCCTCCGCCCAGGTAGGAGGCGATCGCGATCCGGTCCCCCGACCGGGCGTGGGCGCGGGCGAGGGTGGCGCCGCACAGGGTGCCGAACAGCTTCATCCGCTTCGGTGACAGGTTCTCGGCGACGACGATGCCCTTCCAGTCCCGCAGCTGGCGCACGTAGAAGTCGCGGCGCCGGCCGTCGATGCCCTGGGCGCGTTCCCAGCCCAGGAAGATGTCGCTGGTGGCCTGCATCAGCCGCTGCCCGGCGACGACCCGTTCGCCCTGGGTACGGAACGGCCCGGGCCCGGCGTAGGGCGCGAGCACGGACTCGTCGGCCTCCTTGGCCTGGAGGAAGAGCGGGTCCCGGTCGTCCTTGCCGAGGAGCAGCACGATCCAGCAGCGGGTGCCGACGCTGCCGACCCCGACGACCTTCCGGGCCACGTCCGCCACCCGGTAGGACTCCAGCAGGAACCGCCGGTCGGAGGAGAGGCTCCGGCCGTAGGACTCGATCAGGCGGCCGATCCGCTTCTCCAGGGCGTGCTGCTCGGCGTCGGGCAGCAGTTCCGCCAGGCGCACGAGCAGCGGCGGCTCGGACGCGATCACCCGCCGGCCGCCGACGACCCGGGTGAGCTTGTCGAACGCCTGCAGGGTGTCGTGCGCGCGGGCCCGTTCCCGGGCGCGCGCCCAGCGGTCCCGGTCCGCGGAGCCGAGCACCGGCGCGAACTGCCGCTGCAGGTCGTCGGCCTCGAACCGGGTGTACCAGACGTCGAGATTGCCCAGCCCGGCGAAGGCGCGCATCCGCTCCCGATAGGACCGCACCGCGGCCCGCACCACGGAGGCCCGCTGCCTGGCGCTGAAGCCGTTGGCCCGCCCGGCGATGACCAGGCTGGCGGCGAGCCGTTTGACGTCCCACTCCCAGGGGCCGGGCAGCGTCTCGTCGAAGTCGTTGATGTCGAACATCAGGCGGCGTTCGGGAGAGGCGAGCAGCCGGAAGTTGAGCATGTGCGCGTCGCCGCACAGCTGCGCCGTGAACCCGCTGCGCGGGGTGCCGGCGAGGTCGGCGGCCATGATGGCGGCCGCCCCGCGGTAGAAGCGGAAGGGGGACTCGCTCATCCTTCCGTAGCGGATCGGGACGAGTTCCCGGACCCGCCTCGCCGACTGGGCCTCGATGAGGTCGACCGGGTCCGTCCGCTGCGCCGACGGGGTGAACGCGGCGTGCGAGGAGCGGGGCGCGGCGGACCGGGCGGCCTTGCCGCGCGCCGCCCGTTCCTTCTCGGTGCCGTACCGTCCGGCCCGTTGCCGGCCCTGCTTCTCGGCGCTCCTGCCCTTGGAGCTCTTGGCGTTCATGGGGGCCGGGGCCTCAGGGAGTGTCGGCCGCGTCCGCCGCCTCCGCCGCTTCGAGCGAGGCGAGCAGGGCCTGGACGGGGATCCGGCCGGAGGCGACCAGCTGGGCGCCGCCGCGCCGCAGGGCGGCGGCGAAGGGGGCCGCCCAGACGTTCTCGTAGATGAGCAGGCCGGCGGAGTTGCCCGGCTCCACCGCGGCCGCGGCCTCCTCCAGGTCGTCCTGGCCGAGCAGTCCGGACTGCGCGCCCTCGAAGACGGTGAGGTCGAGCTCGCCGTCACCGTCGAGGTCGGTGAGCTCCAGGGCGGCCACCGTGCCGTCCGTGTCCTTGGTGATGAACATCAGGTCGAGGATGCGGATGAGGCCGCGGTCCACGAGGTCGATCAGGTGCCCCAGTCCCTCACCGGTCATCCGGTTGCCGGGGAACTCTACGACCACGTAGTCGATGGGCCCCATCTCGTCGATGCGCTCGGTCACGGCGTCACCTCTCGTGCGTTCGGTCCCCCTGCTGGCGATCCCCCGCACCGGACTCCCGGTGACCCCGGATCAGACTGCGGCGTCCCTGGACGTGCCGACGCACAGGGCCCAGATGACGAACCCGTCGATCACGATCAGGACGATGGCCCAGAAGGGGTAGTACGGCAGCCAGGTGAAGTTGGCGAGCATCGCGATCGCCGCCACGGCGATGCCGATGATGCGGGCCCACAGCTTGCCGCTGAACAGGGCCAGGCCCGCGAGGGCCACGACGATGCCGATGATCAGATGCACCCAGCCCCAGCCCGTGAGGTCCCAGCTGAAGGTGTAGTTCCGGGTGGTGACGAAGACGTCGTCCTCGGCGATGGCCGCGATCCCCTGGAAGATCGACATGATGCCGCCGAAGATCATCATGACCGCGGCGAACACCGTCCAGCCCGACACCGCCGTTCCGCCGCCGGAGCCGGCACGCTGCGTTCCTGTATGCGTCGCCATGGCGTACTCCTCTGGACGAGACCGACCGCCGGCGAATCGGCCGACGGCTGCCCCCACGGATCCAGCGTGCCACGGGTGGCCCGGGGCGGCAGTTCGGCGCATCCGCGGCGGTGCGCGGGCGGCCGATCGCCGCGCTGCGGCGCCGAAGGAGCGGTGGAAGAATGAGGCCGTCCCGGAGTGCCGGGCCGTCCGGCGCCGGTTCGCGGAACGCCTCGGCTGCCTCCCGCAGCCGCGCCGCGCGAGAAAGGACGTCACCATGCCAGGTCTTCTTCGCGGAGTGGCCCGCACCGCCGTCGTCGCGGGAACGGCCACCGCCGTGTCCAATCGCGTGTCGCGCCGCCAGCAGGGACGCTGGGCCGCCCAGTCGGGCTACCAGGAGGCCCCGCAGCAGCCGGCCGCGCCGCCGCCGGCCGCCCCGGCCGCCGACGACATGGGCGACAAGCTCGACCAGCTCAAGCAGCTCGGTGAACTCAAGGCCCAGGGCGTCCTCACCGAGGCCGAGTTCGAGGAGCAGAAGCGCAGGCTGTTGGCCGGCTGAACAGCCCCGTGCGACAGGCCGGCCACCGGCCCGCGCAGCATCCGGTCAGTGGCCGGACACATCGTCCGACCATGATGATGTCGCACAAGAGGATGTGAAAAACACGGTATTCGCCGTCATGTCACGGACGTAACGTCCGTCCGGTTTCTGGCACCTTGATACGCGAAGTGCGGGATCCGAACGGAATGGGGACGCCGGGATGATGCAGGAACGTCGAATCGCCGGATGGGATCGTCTCCCTCGTCGCCGTAGAGGCGTCACCCTCGTCGCCGGGTTGACCGCCGGCGCGATCACCCTCCTGACGGGCTGCGACGTGCTCAAGCCCTACACCCCTCCCCGGCCGGCCACGAAGGACTCCCTCACCTTCTACGTGAGCCCGGACGGCGACGACGAGAACGACGGACTGACCGAGAAGACCGCCTTGCGCACCCTCGACCGGGCCGACGAGGTGCCGTTCAAGCCCGGCGACCGGCTGCGCCTCAAGGGCGGCGCCCGGTTCACCGGCGAGCTGACCCTCGGCCCCGAGGAGGCCGGCAGCGTCCGGAAACCCGTCGTGATCGAGTCGTACGGCACCGGGAAGGCCACCATCGCGGCCCGCGGCACGGCGGGCATCACGGTGCACAACACCGGCGGCGTGGAGATCCGGAACCTGGCGATCAGGGGCGACTCCGCGTCGCGCCGGGCCGAGGACGGCATCAAGTTCTTCAACGACCTGCCGGACGAGAAGCGCCTGGCGCACGTCCGGATCTCCGGCGTCGACGTGTCGCGCTTCCGCAACGGGATCAGCATCGGAGCCGCTTCGAAGTCCCTCGGATTCCGCGACATCACGATCGCCGACTCCGCGACCCACCACAACCAGAACGCCGGACTGGTCACCGTCGGACCGCGCTTCCAGGCCGACGAACCCTCCTACGCGCACGAGAAGCTCACGGTCACGAGCGTCCGGGCGTACGCGAACTCCGGCGACCCCAAGGCGCACGACCGCAACACCGGCAGCGGGATCGTCCTCGGCAGCCTCAGGAACGCGACGATCCAGCGCTCCGCCGCCTACGACAACGGCGCGAACTCATCCGCCCGCGCGGAGGAGGGCCCCGAGGGGATCTGGACGTACGACTCGACCCGCGTGGTCATCCAGAACAACAAGTCGTACCGCAACCGCACCGGCTCCCGTGTCGACGGCGGAGGCTTCGGCCTGGACAACAACGTGTCCGACTCCGTGCTCCAGTACAACCTGGCCTACGGCAACGACGGCCCGGGCTTCCTGGTGTACTCGGGCGAGCCGACCAACGCGCACAAGGACAACGTCGTCCGGTTCAACTACAGCTGGGACGACGCCCGCAAGCTGCCCTTCTACGGCGGCATCGTGGCCTACGGCACCCGCCTGCGGAACCTGGACATCCACAACAACACCGTGGTGCAGCGGTCCCCCGAGGGCGGCGAGCGGCCTCCGGCGCTGCGCCTGCGGGCCGGCATCAGCAACATCGGCGTCCGCAACAACATCTTCGTCACCGACGGCGCCGCGGTGGTGGACTCCGACACCCCGTTCACCCAGACCAAGGTCCGGCTCCAGGGGAACGACTACTTCACCACCGGCGACTGGAAGCTCGTCTGGGGCGACGCGTCGTACACCAGCCTGGCCGACTGGCGGCGCAGGGCCGGGCAGGAGCAGCACGCCTCCGCTCCCACCGGCACCAGCGCCGACCCCTGCCTCGTCGACCTGGCGGCCCCGGTCACCGACCGGGCCGGAGCCGCCAATCTCGTCTCGACCTGCGCCGACATGGCGGGCGCCCTCCCGCTGCGCTCCGTCGGCGTCGACCCGGGTCCGGTCGACTACTTCGGTGAGCGGCTGAGCACCGCGCCCTCGGTGGGCGCCGCCGCCCCGCCGCGGTCGGCACCCTGACCCAGACCGCCCCGCTGGGGTCCGGGCACCAGGGCGGGCGACGGCCGGCCCAGCGCCCGGACCGTCCAGCCCGACGCGCGCCACAGGCCCGCGTCGAGATGGTTGCGGGCGTCGACGAGCCGCGGGCAGCGGACCACCCGGGCCAGCTTCACCGGGTCGAGCTCGCGGTAGTCGCTCCACTCGGTCAGGTGCAGCACCACGTCCGCGCCGGTGCAGGCGGTCGCCGGCTCGGCCTCGTAGCGCAGTTCGGGGTGGGCCCGGCGGGCGTTGTGCAGGCCCTCGGGGTCGTGGACCCGTACCTCGGCCCCCTCGCGGTGGATCGCGGCGGCCACGGCGAGGGCCGGCGAGTCGCGGACGTCGTCGCTGTTCGGCTTGAAGGTGGCGCCGAGCACCGCGATCCGCCGCCCCGTGAAGTCGCCGCCGACGAGATCGCGGGCGATGTCGACGGTACGGCGCCGCTGACGCAGGTTGATCTCGTCCACCCGGCCCAGGAAGCCGACCGCCTCCTCGACGCCCAGTTCGCGGGCCCGCGCGGTGAACGCCCGGATGTCCTTGGGCAGGCACCCGCCGCCGAAGCCGAGGCCCGCGTGCAGGAAGCGGCGCCCGATGCGGGTGTCGTGGCCCAGCGCGTCGGCGAGGGTGACGACGTCGGCACCGGCCGCGTCGCAGACCTCCGCCATCGCGTTGATGAAAGAGATCTTGGTGGCGAGGAAGGAGTTGGCCGAGACCTTGACCAGCTCGGCGGTGGCCGGGTCGGTGCTGAGGTACGGGACCCCGGCCGCCAGCATCGGCGCGTACACGTCGCGCAGCGTGCGGTCGGCGCGCGGCGAGGTCACTCCCACGACGATCCGGTCCGGCCGCAGGGTGTCCTCGACGGCGAAGCCCTCGCGCAGGAACTCCGGGTTCCAGGCGATCTCGGCCTCGGCGCCGGGACGGGCGAGCGCGCGCAGGCGGGCGGCCAGGCGCGGGGTCGTGCCCACCGGGACGGTGGACTTGCCCACGATCAGGCAGGGGCTCGTCAGATGGGCGGCGAGACCGTCGACGACGGCGTCGACGTACCGCAGGTCGGCGGCGTCCGAACCGACCTGCTGCGGGGTGCCCACGCACACGAAGTGCACCTCGCCGAAGGCCGCCGCCTCGCTGAGCGAGGTGGTGAAGCGGAGCCGCCCCGAGGCCATGGCCCGGGTCAGCACCTCGTCGAGTCCGGGCTCGAAGAACGGTGGTCGCCCTTCGGCGAGAGCCCTGATCTTCTCGGCGTCGACGTCGACGCCCAGTACCTCGTGACCGATGTCGGCCATGCACGCGGCGTGCACGGCTCCGAGGTATCCCGTCCCGATGACGGTCATGCGCATGGGGGGTCTCCTGTCCTGCGAAGCTGCGAAGGGGTCGAAGGGAACGTCCGGGGGGCCGACGGGCCCGGGGGGACGGGAAGCCGGACCGGACCCGGCGGGCCGCCGCCGGGGTCGGTACGGCGAGGGTGGGGTCAGCCGGCCTCGTAGCCCGCGGGATTGAGCTCCTGGAAGCGCCAGGCGTCCTCGCACATCGCCGCCAGGTCGCGCGTCGCCGTCCAGCCCCAGGCCGCGGCCACCGCCCCGGCATCGGCGACCAGCTCGGCGACGTCGCCGGGCCGGCGTCCGGTCACCTCGTAGGGGATCGGCCGGCCGGAAGCGCGCTCGAAGGCGCGGACGAGGTCGAGGACCGAGGAGCCCACGCCCGTGCCCAGGTTGAAGACGCGCATCCCGCTCGCGTCCCCGAGGTGCTCCAGCGCTCGCCGGTGCCCCTCGGCCACGTCCACCACGTGGATGTAGTCGCGGACGCCGGTGCCGTCGGGCGTCGGGTAGTCGTCGCCGAAGACCGTCAGACCCTCGCGACGGCCCACGGCGACCTGCGCCAGGTACGGCATGATGTTGTTCGGGACGCCCCGCGGGTCCTCGCCCAGCAGCCCGGAGGGGTGCGCGCCGACCGGGTTGAAGTAGCGGAGCGCCAGCACGCTCAGCTCCGGCAGCCGGCGGCACGTGTCGGCCAGCACCTGCTCGCAGATCCACTTCGTCGTGGCGTACGGGTTGGTCGGGGCGGCCGGATCCCCTTCCGTCAGCGGCACCTTGGTCGCGTCGCCGTAGATCGAGCACGACGAGGAGAACACCAGCCGGTGCACGCCGTGCGCGTGCATGGCCGACAGCAGGGCGGTCGTCCCGCCGACGTTGATGTCGTAGTAGGCGATCGGGATCTCGACGGACTCGCCCACCGCCTTCTTCGCGGCGAAGTGGATCACCGCGTCCACCGGATGCGCCTCGAAGACGGCGTCCAGCGCGCGGCGGTCCCGCAGGTCCGCGCGGTGCACGGCCGTGAGCGGCCGCCCGGCGATCTTGGCGACCCGCTCCAGGGCCTCCGGTGAGCTGTTCGAGTGGTCGTCGACGACGACGACCTCGTAGCCGTTCTCCAGGAGTTCGACGCAGGTGTGGCTGCCGATGAAGCCGGCACCACCGGTGACCAGGACCGTCGTGGGGGGCATGAGGGGAGTCCCTTCCGTGGGTGGCTGTGGGGGTGGGGGTCTGACGGGCCGGCCGGGTCACCAGCCGAAGAGGCCCCTGGCGTAGACGGGGAAGAGGCCGACCGCCAGGGAGAGCGGCAGCAGGGCGAGCGTGCCGAGGAGGAGCGGCAGGCGCGCGGTCACCAGGGCCCTGAACCGCGACACCCCCGCGGCCCGCGCCATCCCGCCGACGTGCAGTCCGGCGACGGCCAGGGTGACCAGCGCGTACGAGCACGCGCCGAGGATGCAGAGGAAGACGTAGCCGGCCGCGGGGCCGGTGAGCTCGCCGATCACCGCGCAGGAGGACAGCGTGGTGGTGATGAGCAGGTAGGGCGCGACCAGTCGCAGCGGAAGCGGCTCCAGCCCGTCCGTCGACTTGGGCGTCACCTTGAAGACCACCGGACGGGGCCGCAGCTTCTGCCACAGCGCCGCGCCCACCCCCCAGGCGACGAAGGGCCAGCGCGCCAGGGCGAACAGCCAGCTCTCCCAGCTCAGGATGGGCGCCTTCGCCGGGCGGAGCAGACCGTGCCGGCGCACCAGCGCGATGAGCAGGATCATCCACACGGACAGTGCCCAGTAGTGGCCGAGGAACGAGGCGTAGTTGACGTTGATCCAGGGCAGGCCGGTGACGGCCGCGATCGGCGGCAGCGCGAGTCCGGCGGTCGTGGTCACGGCGAGCAGGGGGTAGTAGGACAGGGCGAACGCGAACCGCAGCCGCAGCGCCCCGTTCATCCGGCCGAGGTGGCGTGGGAGCAGGCCGAGCAGCATCACGGCGAGGCTGCGGGACCACTGGAACTCCTGGGTGGCCATGGCGGCGAAGGTGATCGGGCCGTCGCCGTGCGCCTCGGCGTCGATCGCGAACGATCCGTGCCAGCCGGCCGAGTTCATGAGGAAGGTGGTCGAGAAGTCCTCGGCGAGCTCGGGGCCGATGCCGCCGATGTCCCGGACCGCCTCGGTGCGCACCGCGTAGTGGGAGCCGATGCACATGGGGGCGAGCCCGGCGGTGTGGCCCAGCTGCACCGCCCCGTGGAAGACGGCCTCGCGGTGCAGCCGGCCGCGCACGGACCAGGAGACGTCGGCGTTGGCGTCGCACACGCTGGGGGCGGCGACGTAGCCGATGGCCGGATCGGCGAACGGTCGCACCATCTCGGTCAGATACGTCGGGGCGGGCACGTGGTCGCAGTCCAGCTGTGCGACGACGTCGTAGCGCTCGTAGCCCCAGTGGTCGTAGAAGAAGGCGAGGTTGCCCTCCTTGCAGCGGGTGCGGCGCGGCCACGTCCTGCGGTGGTAGTCGGGCCGGTCCCGCCGGCAGGAGACGCTGACGCCGTGGGCGGCGCACCAGTCGAGGATCACGTCGGTCGGATCCTCGTCGCACAGCCAGACGTCGTAGGCGTGCGGGAAGTCCTGCCGGAGCATCGCCTCCAGGGTGGTGCGGGCGACGTCCCAGGGTTCCGAGGGGGCGCGGGTGACCACGAAGGCCGTCCGCAGGGCGGGTACCGGGATGCGCGGGTTGAAGCGGCGCAGGCGGACGACCGCGAGGAAGAAGTAGAGGGGGAGCAGCGCGAGGTAGAGGAGCAGTGCGCTGTTCACGGCCAGGCCCACCCAGCCGATCCGGTGGTCGGGCTGGAGCCACCAGATCCAGAACCAGATCAGGCTTGCCACCCACGCGAGCGTGAGGAACGCGACCTTCATCCGGTCGGCCTTGCCGAACTGGCGGACGAAGCTCTCGGGGCGGGTCTTCAGCAGGCGGCGCGGGTGGGCGAACACGGGCCCGTCGGAGGGAATCTCGGCGACGCTGCCGCGGGAGAGTTCACGGATCTGGTCCTTGAGCGGGACCTGGGCTCCCGCCGGGCTCGGGATGAGCCGGTCGGGCGCGACGGCCTCGCCTACGAGCCCTGGCTCGATCGGGGTCATGTGAGCGTGCTCCGGGGTGTTCTCGGTGTGGCGGTCGCGAGGGCCTCACGACCGCCCCGGCGGGGACGGGCCGGCGGGGAAGGGGCGCCGGGGACGCCCGGTCCCCCGCCGGGGGAGAAGGGAAGGGTGGGGAAGGGGCCGGAGCGGGACGGCGCCCGGGGCGGTCTCAGGCCGGTGCGGCGGCGGGTTCCGGAGCGTCGGCACGGGTCTCCGGCCGGGTCGCCGCCCAGGTCCCGGGGAGCGCGGCGGCGGGGATGCCGGTGCGTGCCTCGTCGGCGGAGGCACGCCCGTCACCGGTGGCCGGGGCGTCGGCCCGAGTGTCGGGCACGGCGGCGAGGTACCCGCTCGGCAGCGGGGTCCCCTCCTCCTGGCCGCCGCGGATCGCCGCGGCCGCGGTGGAGAGTTCGGCGGGCCGGGAGGCGAACCAGTCGGCCGTCCTGCGCAGGCCCTCGTCGATGTCGACCTCGGGCGCCCAGCCGAGCGTGTCCCGTGCGCGGGTGATCACCGGGCGCCGGCGGCACGGGTCGTCGACCGGCAGCGGGTGGTACTGGATCTGCGACGGCGAGCCGGTGAGCTCCAGGACCCGCTCGGCCAGCTCGGTGACCGTCCGTTCCACCGGGTTGCCCAGGTTGAACGGACCGGGCTCGGCCGAGTCGATGAGCGCGACGAGGCCCCGGATCAGGTCGTCGACGTAGCAGAAACTGCGGGTCTGCTTTCCGTCGCCGTAAATGGTCAGGGGCTCTCCGGTGAGGGCCTGGGTGATGAAGCTGGACACCACCCGTCCGTCGTGCGGCCGCATGCGCGGGCCGTAGGTGTTGAAGATGCGGGCGATGCCGACGTCGACGCCGTGGGTGCGGCGGTAGGCGACGGAGATCGCCTCGGCGAACCGTTTCGCCTCGTCATAGACACTGCGCGGACCGACCGAATTGACGTTGCCCCAGTAGTCCTCGTCCTGCGGGTGGACCAGGGGGTCGCCGTAGATCTCGCTGGTCGACGCGAGAATGAACCGGGCGCCGTTCCGCAGCGCGAGACGGAGGGCGTTCTCCGTACCTCTGCTGCCGACGGCGAGCGTCTCCAGCGGCTGTCGCAGGTAGTCGGGCGGCGACGCGGGACTGGCCAGGTGGGCGACGGCGTCGACGGCGCCGGGAACCTCCACGGCGACAGTGACGTCGGCGCGAATGAATTCGAATGCCGGGTGGGTGAGCAGGTGTTCGATGTTTCTGGGGTCGCCCGTCGAGAAGTTGTCCAGACAGACCACGGAATCCCCACGTCTCAGCAGGGCTTCGCACAGGTGGGACCCGAGAAAGCCACTGCCACCGGTGACCGCAACACGCATGCGATTCTCCAGGAATCGGGAACGGAAAAGCCTCGCGCCTATTCCGGTGCGGCCGGTGAACGCGGCGGACGGAAGCGGGAAGGCTCACGGGAAAACGCATGGCAAGCATATGGAAATAGGTGGGATTTTCCGTGGATCGCAATTCGGGGCTACGCCGATCGGACGCCATTACCGGGTGCCCGCCCGGCCCCCGCCCCGGCGGCGCCGCCTCCACGCGCCGATCGGCGGGGAAGTCCGACTCACTCGCCCGTGTGACTCTCGGCCGCGCGTGCCAGGGTCGGACGGGGTGTTCGAGACCACCGAACCGGAAAAACGTGCGACGGGACCGATGAGTCGGGCGGCCGGGTCCGGTCTCCTTCACAGCGGGCCGGCACGGTACGGCCCGCCCACCGGACCAGGCCCACGAGCCCGGCCCGGCCCAGCCCAGCCCAGCCCAGCCCAGCCCAGCCGAACGAGAGGTGCCGCACATGTCCGAGGTCGTCAAGGGTCCCGCCAGCTACTTCCCCTCCATCGAGAAGAAGTACGGCCGTCCGGTCTCGGAGTGGCAGGACCTCATCCGCCACTCCCCGCTGACCAGGCACATGGAGCTCGTCGCCTGGCTGAAGACCGAGCACGGCCTGGGCCACGGGCACGCCAACGCGCTCGTCGCCCACACCCTCGCCGAGAAGAGCGGGGACTGAACGCTCCACGACGCGGAGGAGGAGCGGGCACGCGGCCCGCTCCCCCTCCTCCCCCGTACCGCGGCCGGCGGGCCGCGGATCCTCAGGCCGCCAGCGCGTGCTCCGCGCGGCGGGCGACCCGTGCCCCGAGGGCGAGCGTCCCGCCCGCGGCCAGCACCCCGCCGGCCAGCGCCGTCCACCACAGCGGCGCCGGCCCGACCGTCGTGTAGAGCGCCACGCCGAGGGTGAGCGCGCAGAAGCGGGCCACTCCCCAGGTCCAGCTGAAGGCGCCCTGGTAGCGGCCACGGGCGTGGGCGGGCGCCAGATCGGCGACGACCGCGGCGGCGATGCCCGCCACGCAGACCTCGCCCAGCGACCAGACGACCACGGAGACCGTGTAGCCGACGACACCGTCCGCGACCCCGGTCAGCGCCACGCCCACCGCGATCAGGACACTGCCCGCGGACTGCACCGGCAGGCGCGGCAGTCCGGCCAGCCGGGCCGTCGCGAACGGCTGCAGGAGGACCACCAGGAGGGCGTTGACCGCCGCCATCGCGCCGTACACCGCGGGGGACAGCCCGCTGTCGTGGATGGCGAGCGGCAGGGCGACCTCCGTCAGCGAGTAGACGAAGAGCTGGACGCCGAAGAGCGGCAGCAGCACGAGCGCCAGCCGGTCCCGGAGCACGACGCCGTAGCCGAGGCCGCCGCCCGCATCCGTCTCCTTCGCGCGGGGCGGCTCGCCGAGCCGGGTCGCGACCACGGCGGCGTACGCGACCATCGTGCCCGCGTCGACCGCGAAGAGCAGCCAGTACCCTCGCGCGGCGAGGAAGCCGCCGAGGACGCCCGCCACCGCGGTGCCGATGTTGATGCCCCAGCCGAGCAGGGCGTACGCACGCTGCCGGTGCTCCGCCCCCACGGTGTCGGCCATCAGCGCGTACGCGGCGGGCGAGACCATCATTCCGGTCGCGCTGATGAGCAGCGCCGCTGCGGCCATCGTCCACACCCCCGGCGCGGCGAACAGCGCGCCCTGGGCCCCGGCCGAGCCGAGCAGGCCGATCAGCATCGTGGGACGGCGGCCGACACGGTCGGCGAGCACCCCGCCGAGCGCCGGTCCGATCAGGTTTCCGGCGCCCAGCGCGCCGAGGACGTACGTGGTCTCGGCGCCCGTGACCCCTCGCGCGGCCAGGAAGAACACCAGGAAGGGCGTGACCATGAAGCCCAGCCGGTTGACGACGGTTCCGGCGAACACGGTCCAGACGGTGCGCGGGAGTCCGCGGAAGGTGGAGAGCATGCGAGGAGCGTGCTCCCCGTCCGCCACGGGGCTCCATTGATTAAGCTCAGACCGAATCCATCGACGACACGACGGGGGCGGCGACGTATGGAGTCCGGACTCAGCTTCTCCGCCGCCGACCTGGCGCAGACCCGCTTCGCGGTCTCCCCCATGTGGGAGGTCGTGACCAGCTTCCGCCTGTTGCGCGGCGACGACGCCGGTGTCCTCCACCGGCGTTGGACCGCCCAGGTCCGGCCGCGGATCGCCGGCGCCGGACTCGACCGCGGCTGGCTCGCCGACCTGGTCCCGGACCGCGGCTACCTCGCGGACTTCCTCAACCCCACCCCCGCCACTCCCTTCCCCACCCTCGCCGCCGAACTCGACGCGATCCGCGCCACCCCCGCCGACCGCGTCCGGACCGACCTGGCGATGCTCGGCGCCGAACGCACCACCCCGCGCCCGGCCCGGCTCCGACTGCTCGCCGAGGCGCCCGAAGCGGCCCTGGAGAAGGTCGCCGCCGAGATCGAGTACTACTGGGAACTCGCCCTCGCCCCCTACTGGGCACGCATCAGAGGACTCCTCGAAGCCGACGTCTTCCACCGGGCCCGGCAGGTCGCCGAGCACGGCTCGGCACGCGTCCTGAGCGAACTCCACGAGACCGTGCGGTGGG
Organism: Streptomyces sp. JL2001; assembly: GCF_050917515.1. Taxonomy (NCBI): domain Bacteria; kingdom Bacillati; phylum Actinomycetota; class Actinomycetes; order Kitasatosporales; family Streptomycetaceae; genus Streptomyces; species Streptomyces sp. JL2001. The sequence continues at coordinate 3,748,522 of NZ_CP169421.1, forward strand.
ACGACGGCACCCTCCACCTCGTCCGCCGGCACTGCGCCCTGACCCGCGACGAGGCCGGCTCGGGGCTGCTGCTCGTCCCCTCGGTCTTCGCGTGGCCCCGGGTGATGACCCGCTCCGTGCCGCCCGAGCCACCCCAACTCGCCTACCCAGCGCGCGGTATCGGCAGCCTCTGGGAGCCGCGGCCCACCACCGCCACCGACGCGGTCGCCGCCGTCCTCGGCCGCTCCCGCGCCCTGCTCCTCGCCGAACTCGACACCCCCGCCTCGACGACCCGGCTCGCCGAGCGGTGCGGTCTGTCCGCCCCCGGCGTCTCCCAGCACCTCATCGCCCTGCGCAACGCCGGCCTCGTCACGGCCCACCGCAGCGGCCGGTCCGTCCTCTACGCCCGCACGTCCGTCGCCGACGCCCTGCTCACCCCCACCGGAGAAGCCACGTGACCCCGCCTCCCAGGACCGACGGGACCCCGACGCCCGCCGCGGCCCCCGCACCGAACCCCGTTCCGGCGGACCGCACTTCACCGGCCGCCGGCTCCCCCGCCTCCCCGGAGGCCACCGCCCCGTGGACCGCGCGCACGGTCACGCGCGACGGCGTCCGGCTCTCCTGCCGGGACTGGGGCGGCCCCGGGCGCCCCGTCGTCCTGCTGCACGGCCTCGCGGGGCACGCCGGCGAGTGGGACACGACCGCGCGCCTCCTGCACGCCGCCGGCCACCGCGTCGTCGCCGTCGACCAGCGCGGCCACGGGCACTCCGAACGCCTCCCCGAGGACACCTCCCGGGCCGCCCACGTCGCCGACGTCGTCGCCGTGCTCGACCGGCTCGGCCTCGAACGCCCCGTCCTTGCCGGTCAGTCGCTCGGCGGTCACACCGCCCTGCTCACCGCGGCCGCGCACCCCGGCCTGCTGGGCGGCCTCGTCGTGGTCGAGGCCGGTCCCGCCGGCTCGAACCCGGACGTCGTACGCGAGATCGGCGGCTGGTTCGACACGTGGCCGGTGCCGTTCGCCTCCCGGGAGGCGGCGGTGGCGTTCCTCGGCGGCGGAGCCGTCGGCGAGGGCTGGGCGGCCGGACTGGAGGAGCGGGACGGCGGCCTGTGGCCGCGGTTCGACCCCGGCGTGATGCTGCGGTCGCTGGCCGGGAGCACGGACCGCTCCTGGTGGGCCGAGTGGGAGGCGGTCGACTGCCCGACCCTCGCGGTCGTGGCCCAGCACGGGATCGTCGGGGCCGCCGAGATCGACGGGATGCTCCGCCGTCGCCCCGAGGTCCGGGCCGCGAGCGTCCCCGGCGCCGGCCACGACGTGCACCTGGAGCAGCCCCGGGTCCTCCACCGCCTCCTGACGGACTTCCTCGCTTGCCTTGGAGTCCGCTCCAACTCCTAGAGTGCGCGCCCAGGGAGGTCACCATGCGCTATCGCGTACTCGGCGGGACCGGCATCGAAGTGAGTGCCTACTGCCTCGGCACCATGATGTTCGGCTCCGTCGGCAATCCGGACCACGACGACTCCGTCCGCGTCATCCACGCCGCACTGGACCAGGGCGTCAACTTCGTGGACACGGCCGACATGTACTCCGCCGGCGAGTCGGAGGAGATCGTCGGCAAGGCGCTCCGCGGCGCCCGGCGGGACGACGTCGTCCTCGCCACCAAGGTCCACTTCCAGATGGGCGAGGGACGCGGCCGCAGCGGCAACTCCCGCCGCTGGATCACCCGCGCCGTGGAGGAGAGCCTGCGCCGGCTCGGCACGGAGTGGATCGACCTCTACCAGGTCCACCGCCCCGACCACCGCACGGACGTCGAGGAGACGCTCTCCGTCCTCGGCGACCTCATGACCCAGGGCAAGATCCGCGCGTTCGGCTGCTCCACCTTCCCCGCCGAGGAGATCGTCGAGGCGCACGCCGTCGCGGACCGGCGCGGACTGCGCCGCTTCCGGTCGGAGCAGCCCCCGTACTCGCTCCTCGCGCGCGGGATCGAGGCGTCGGTCCTCCCGGTGGCGCAGCGCTACGGCATGGGCGTGCTGACCTGGAGTCCGCTGGCGTCCGGATTCCTCACCGGCAGGTACCGCAAGGGGCAGCCGATCGACCTGACCAGCGGGCGGGCCGCGCTGACCCCGCACCGCTTCGACCCCTCGCTGCCGGTCAACGCGGCCAAGCTCGACGCCGTCGAGCGACTCGTCGCCCTGGCCGAGGAGATCGGCTGCTCACTGCCCGAGCTGGCGGTCGCCTTCGCGGCGGCGCACCCGGCCGTGACCTCGGTGATCATCGGACCGCGGACCATGGAACAGCTGGAGGGCCTGCTGAAGGGCGCGCCCCTGGTCCTCGACGACGACGTCCTCGACCGGATCGACGAGATCGTCCCGCCGGGCACCGACCTGTACCGGCCGGACGGCGTGTGGCGCCCGGCGGCCGTGACGGACGCGTCCCTGCGGCGGCGGCCGGTGGGCGAGCGGGCCGCGGGCTGACCCGTGGGGCGCCCCGCTGTCGGTACGAGGCGCGATGCTTGGCCGTATGGCTGACACGCGACGTGTGATCACGGGGGACGAGCGCAGGGCCCGGCTGGGCGTACGGCACCGCCTGGCCGCGTCGGCCCGGGCGGCGGACGCCGAGGAGGTGACCGACGCGCTGGTCGCGCTGCACGCCACCGACCCGGCGAGCGTCTTCCTGAGCGTGGGGGCGCGGCTGCGCGAGGTCGAGGGGGCCGCGGACCCCGTGACCGGCCTGGAGCGGGCCCTGTACGAGGACCGGACGCTGACCCGGATGCACGGCATGCGGCACACGATCTTCGTCTTCCCCACCGGGCTCACCCCCGCCGTCCACGCCTCGACCACCCGCGACGTCGCCGCCCGCGAACGCGCCTCGCTCGTACGGCACCTCACCGCCGGCAGCGCCTACGACGCCGCCTGGCTGAAGGAGACCGAGGAGCTGCTGCTCGCCGAACTGGCGGCCCGCGGCGAGGCGACCGGCGCCGAACTCGGCGAGGCCGTGCCGCGGCTGCGCGCCCAGTACCTCTACGGCATCGGGACCCGCCAGGAGGGCTACCAGTCCCTCTCCAGCCGGCTGCTCCGCATCCTCGGCATGGAGGGGCGGATCGCGCGCGGCCGTCCCCAGGGTTCCTGGAACTCCAGCCGGTTCCGCTGGACCCTCGCGCCCGGCCTGCCCGACCCGGCCGACGCGGACGCCCACGCCGAACTCGTACGCCGCTGGCTGGCCGCCTGCGGACCGGCGACCGAGGCCGACCTGAAGTGGTGGACCGGCTGGAAGGTCACCGACGTCCGCAAGGCGCTGGCGGCCGTCGGCGCGGAGCAGGTCGACCTCGACGAGGGCACCGGGCACGTCCTGCCGGGCGACACCGGCCCCGTGGCCGCGCCGGAGCCGTGGGCCGCGCTGCTGCCCTGCCTCGACCCGACGGCCATGGGCTGGGTCCGGCGCGACTGGTACCTCGATCCCGCCCACAGGGCCGCCCTCTTCGACCGCAGCGGGAACATCGGCCCGACCGTCTGGTGGAACGGCCGCATCGTCGGCGGCTGGGCCCAGCGCGCCGACGGCGAGATCGCCTGGCGACTGCTCGCCGACGTGGGCGCCGAGGCCGGCGCCGCCGTCGCGGCGGAGGCGACGCGGCTGTCCTCCTGGGTCGGCGCGGTCCGGGTGACACCCCGCTTCCGCACACCGCTTGAGAGGGAGCTGGCGGCCGGGGAGTGAGCCGCGGGGCCGGCACGCGTGGTTCCTGCGGGTGGATTCCCGGGCGAATCCGGAGGCGTTCCGCGAGGTGTCGAGAATCCCGGCCGGGCTCCGACGTCCCCTGTGAAGGGAAAGCCCCGGAAGGACGACCGAAGGAGCGGGTCATGAAGTACCTCGTGATGGTGCAGGGCGCCCAGGCCGACTACGAGGCCATGAGCGGCAAGGGTTCCGAGCAGAGCCCGGCGTGGAGCGAGCAGGAGCTGCGGGCGATGTTCGCCTTCATGCAGTCCGTCAACGACGACCTCGCCGAGTCCGGCGAGCTGGTCGACGCGCAGGGGCTCCTCGAACCGGCTCGCACCCGGTTCGTGACCGCCGACAAGGACGGCCGTCCGGTGGTCACGGACGGGCCGTACGGGGAGACGAAGGAAGTGCTCGCCGGGTACTGGGTCCTCGACTGCGAGAGCCTGGAGAGGGTCACCGAGATCGCGGCGCGCGTGGCGCAGTGCCCGCAGCCGGCCGGCGCCAAGGACTACCCGGTGGTGATCCGGCCGATCGACGGCGGCGGTCGCGAGGTGTGACCGCGGGAAGCGGACCCGGGGAGCCGGACATCGAGGGATCGGACATCGACGAGACCGGGGCCGGGCCGCCGGAGCCCGGGACCGAGGACCTGCTGCGCCACCACGCGCCGCAGGTCCTCGGCGCGGTCGTGCGCCGCTACGGTCACTTCGACGCCGCCGAGGACGCCGTGCAGGAGGCGCTGCTCGCCGCCGCCCGGCAGTGGCCCGAGTCGGGGACACCCGCGAACCCGCGCGGCTGGCTGATCCGGGTGGCCTCACGGCGGCTGACCGACCGGCTGCGCGCGGACGAGGCACGGGAGCGGCGCGAGCGGACGGCGGTCCGGCTCGAACCGCGGGAGACCCGGGCGGCCCCGTCCGACGACGACACGCTCACCCTGCTGTTCCTCTGCTGCGACCCGGCGCTCGCGCCGGCCGCGCGGATCGCGCTGACGCTGCGCGCGGTCGGCGGTCTGACCACCGCGGAGATCGCCCGGGCCCATCTCGTGCCGGAGGCAACGATCGCCCAGCGGATCAGCCGGGCCAAGCAGAAGCTGAAGGACCACTCCTTCCGGCCGCCCGGCCCGGGCGACCGGGACGCCCGGCTGGCGGCCGTGCTCCAGGTCCTCTACCTGATCTTCAACGAGGGGTACACCGCCACGTCCGGCCCGGCCCTCCACCGCGCCGACCTGTCCCGCGAGGCGATCCGGCTGACCCGCTCCGTGCGCCGTCTGCTCCCCCAAGAGGGCGCCGTCACGGGCCTGCTGGCGCTGATGCTGCTGACCGAGGCACGCAGCGCCGCCCGCACCGGACCGCTCGGCGAACTGGTCCCGCTCGACGCACAGGACCGCGCGCTCTGGGACTCCGCCGCGATCGCCGAGGGCACGGCCCTGGTCGAGGAGGCGCTCGGGCAGGCCCCGGTGGGCCCGTACCAGCTCCAGGCGGCGATCGCGGCGCTCCACGACGAGGCCGCGGTCGCCGGGGACACCGACTGGCCGCAGATCCTGGCCCTCTACGACCTCCTGGTCGCGGGGCCGGCCGCGGACCCGATGGCGGAACTCGGCCGCGTGGTCGCGCTGGCCATGGTCGACGGCCCGGAGGCCGGTCTGACCGAACTCACCGCGCTGGAACCCCGCCTGAAGAACCACCACCGCCTCGAAGCGGTCCGCGCCCACCTCCTGGAACGCACGGGCGCCACGGAAGCGGCCCGCCGTTCCTACGAGTCGGCGGCCCGCCACACCCTGAGCCTCCCGGAACGCCACTACCTCCTGACCCGGGCGGCGCGACTGGCGCCCTGAACATTAGTCCGACTTTCACGTATCCTCCTCACTCCCCGTGAGCGGACGCTACGGTTCCCAGGGGGCTTACACATCGGGACCGTCCGGGGGGACACGCATGCACGAGATGCCCAAGGGATCGAACGTCGGACTCGCTTCGCTGAGCGAGGACATCGGCTCCGTCTTCGTGAGCCTGAGCTGGAGCAGCGCGGCGGGCGACGGCGACGCGGACGTGTCCGTCCTCCTGCTGAACAGCGACGGCAAGGTGCGCGGCGATGCGGACTTCTACTTCTACAACCACCTCACGGCCGAAGACGGCAGCGTGCAACTCCTCGGCAAGACACCGACGGAGAACGGCAGTGAGGACCGGATCAGTCTCGACCTCACCGCGGTCCCTCCGGAGGTGACCAGCATCGTCGTCGCCGCGAGCCAGTACGGGACGGCGTGCTTCGGCGATCTGGACGACCTGCGACTCACCTTGTCCGATGGCTCCGGAGAGGCACTGCTCGTCTTCGCCATCGAGGACGCCACGGTCGAGACCGCGTTCATCTTCGGCGAGTTCTACCGGCGCCATGAGGAGTGGAAGTTCCGCGCGGTCGGTCAGGGGTACGAGACGGGGCTGGCCGGACTCGCCACCGACTTCGGCATCGCCGTCGTCGAGGACGACGACGCCGAGGGACCCGAGACGGCCACCGCGTCAGGCATCGAGTCGCCGGCCGATGGCGAGCCGGGGCCCGCGCTCGCGGCGATCCCCGCTCAGCCCCCCGCCCCCGCGGCGGAAGCCGTCGGCACGCCCGGCCCGGCGGGCGCTTCGCCCGACTCCTCCGCCCCCGAACGACGACGTGGCCCACGTACGGCCAAGAAGAAGGTCACGCTCCCCAAGGCGGCGAAGAAGTCCCTCGCGGAGAACGACGCGTGGAAGCCCGCCCGGCTGTTCCCGGTGCCGTCGTACAAGAGCGACCGCGAACGGGAGGTGCGGGCGACCTCGGTCCTGCTCTCGGTCATGGCAGAGGTGCCGGAGTTCGGCCGCAGGCTCACCGCGGCGTTCGGTGCCCCCGCGGGCCGTATGCAGACCTTCACCGAGGTGTCCCTGCCGCACGGCGAAACCCCCAAGCGCCCCGACGGTGTGATCCGGGTGGAGCGGGCGGGCAAGCTCTGGACGGCCCTCCTCGAGACCAAGACCAACGGCAATCCCCTGAAGTCCGAGCAGGTGCAGGACTACATGGACATCGCGGCGCGGCGCGGCTACGAAGCCGTCATCACGCTCTCCAACGACGTCGCTCTGGAAGGCAGTCCGCTCGTCGACGTCAAGATCGACGGCCGTCGCAAGCACAAGGTCGCGCTGTGGCACCTGTCCTGGGCCGAGGTCGCGCACCAGGCCCAGATGCTGATCCGGCACGAGGGGGTGGGCAACGGGGCGCACGCCTGGCTGCTGCAGGAGCTCCTGCACTACCTCCAGCACGAGAACTCCGGCTGTCACGGCTTCCAGAACATGGGGGCTTCCTGGGTCCCCGTCCGCAACGGCATCGACACCGAAACGCTCTGCCAGGGCGACCCCCGTGCGGTCGAGGTCGTCGAGAGCTGGGAGCGGCTGATCCGCCAGGTCTGCCTGCGCCTCGGCGGCGAGCTCGGCCAGAAGGCGCTGCCCGTGCAACGGGTGAAGCGTGGCACGGATCCCCAGTCCCGGCGCGCGGAGCTCGCCGACCGCCTCTGCGAGGAAGGGCGGCTGTCCGCCGAGATCCGCATCGACGGGGCGAACGGCATCCTCGCGGTCACCGCCGACCTGCGAACGGGCAAGCTGCGCACGTCGATCGAGGTACCGGCGCCCGAGAGCGGCTATCCCCTCACGATCGCCAAGCGCCTCGTCCGGGTCCTCGCGGAGGCCCCCGCCGACCTGCATGTGGAGACCCTCGTCGAGGGCCGGAACGGCCCGCGCGGCACGCTGGAGCGGCTCCGGCCGGAGCCCGGGGATCTGCTGCCCAAGGACGGCGCGCCCCTCACGGGCTTCCGCCTCTCGCTCTTCAAGGGCATGGGCGGCAGTCGCGGAAGTACCGAATCCGGATTCATCCGCAGCGTCGACGACGCCGTCGACCGGTTCTACGCGACCGTGGTCACGCATCTGGGACAGTTCGACCGGCGGCCCGCACGCAGCCGTTCGACCGCGGAAGCGGTCCAGGCCGACTGACCCGCCCTTGATGGGCCCCGGCCGGCCGGGGCCCATCAAGGGCGACGCCCGGGGCGGCCCCTGCGCCGCCCCGGCTCGACAGCGCTCGATGCCTCAGTCCGTCGCCAGGCCCTTCAGCCGCTTGGCGATCCTCGTCAGGCGCGCGCCCTGGTAGCGGGCGGCCTGGAGGACGTTCTCCTGCGGGGCGCCGTTCGTGCCGGGGTGCGCGGTGCCGTAGGGGTTGCCGCCCGCCGCGTAGACGGACGCGTCGGTGAAGCCGGGCGAGACGATGACCGAGCCCCAGTGGTGGAACGAGTTGTAGAGGGCGAGCAGCGTCGACTCGTTGCCGCCGTGCAGGTTGTGGGCGCTGGTGAAGGCGGTGGCCGGCTTGTCCGCCATGACGCCCTGCTGCCACAGGCCGCCCGTGGTGTCGATGAACTGCTTCAGCTGCGCGGCGACGTTGCCGAACCGGGTCGGTGAGCCGAGCGCGTACGCGTTGGCCCACTCCAGGTCCTCCAGCGTGGCGATCCCGATCTCACCGGTGGCGTCCACGTGGGCGCGCCAGGCCGGGTTCGCGTCGATGGCCGTGTCGGGGGCGAGTTCGGGCACCCGGCGCAGCCGGACCTCGGCCCCGGCCTTCTCGGCGCCTTCGGCGACCGCCTGGGCCAGTTCGTGGACGTTCCCCGTGGCCGAGTAGTAGATGACGGCGACCTTGACGGACATGGCGGACTCCTCAAACCGGATTCGTTTCCGTTTCAACGTCGAGATTAAGCGGATAGCCATCCACTTCGCAAGGGTTCTCTCGGAGAACCGGATAGCGCTCCGTTATGCTCGTGTCACGGGACGGACCGAGGGGGGCCAGGGAGAGAAGGGCAGGCGGACGCGGATGAACGCGAGGAAACCCGGGGAGACCGGCGCGGCGCACGAGCCGCGGCCGGACGGATCCCCGGCCGGAGCCCCGGCGCCGGCGGCGGCCTCACGTCCCGGCGTCCCGGCCGTCGAACTGCTCCCCACCGTGGGCAGTCCGCCCCCCGAGCGCGCCGACGCCGCCCGCAACCGGCGCAGGATCCTCGACGCCGCCGCCAGGATCGTCACCGAGGTCGGCCCCGACGCGGTCACGATGAACCAGGTCGCCCACGCCGCCGGCATGGGCGTGGGCACGGTCTACCGCCGATTCGGGGACGTGGCCCAGCTCCTGTGGGCGCTCCTCGACGACCGGGAGCGCCAGTTCCAGGAGGCGTACATGAGCGGCCCGCCGCCGCTCGGCCCGGGCGCCCCCGCGGCCGAACGGCTGCCCGCCTTCGTCGACGCGCTCGTCGACCGGGTCATCGAGCAGCGGGAACTGCTGCTCGCGGCGCAGACCGCCGCCCCCAGCGCCCGCTACACCAGCGGCGCGTACCTCGCGATGCACACCCACGTCGCAATGCTGATCGCCCGGCTCCGCCCGGAGGCCGACAGCGCGCTCCTCGCGCACCTGCTGCTCGCCCCGTTCTCACCGAGCCTCATGCACCACCTGTCGACGCAGCGGAACCTGTCCGCCGACGCGCTCAAGGCGGGCATGCGGGAGCTGCTCGGCCTGCGCGACTGACCGCCGGACCGCCGCGGCCCCCGCCCCAGAGGTGCCCGCCCCCGAGACGCCCGGCCCCGTCCGCCGCGTTCAGCCCCGCGGCAGGAGCGCGGCCAGCCCGTCCAGGACCCGCGCGAGGCCGAAGGCGTAGGCGTGGTCGGGGCTGTAGAGCCCGCCGTAGGCCACCGCCGACGCCTCGCCCACCCGTGCCGCGAGCGGGAAGCGGCTCTCATCGAACACCCGGTTCAGCAGCGGCTCGTGGGCCGCCCACCACTCCCCGTCGGACAGGGCGCTCTCCCGGTCCACGGCCCGCGCGTCCAGCTCCGTCCGGGCGGCGACCAGGACGAAGCCGAGCACGTGCGTGAGCGCGGAGTCGATCGTCACGTCGTCGAGCCCGAGGCCCTCCAGTGCGGCCAGCTCGTGCTCGTACTTGCTCATCACCCCCGGCCCGAGCGGCGGCCGGTGGACGCGCAGTTCCACCACCCAGGGGTGGCGCAGGTACAGCGCCCGGTTCTCGTCGGCGACCGCCGTCACCCGCGCCCGCCACGGCCCGCCGTCCGCGAAGCCGGCGCGCGGCATCCGCAGGAAGACGGTGTCCAGCATCAGGTCGAGCATCTCGGCCTTGCCGGGGACGTAGGTGTAGAGGGTCATCGGGGTGACGCCGAGGCGCTGGGCCACCGCGCGCATGGTGAGCGCGTCGAGACCGCCCTCGTCGGCGAGCGCGATCGCCGCGTCGACGACGGCGTCCACGGTGAGCCCCTGGCGCGGGCCGCGCCGGCTCGTCGGGGGCGTGCCGCCCTCGCGCCAGAGCAGTTCGAGGGTACGCGCCGGATCACCGGCGCCGCTGCTGTTCTTCTCCCGGCCCATGGCACCCATCCTCGCAGTTCAGGGCCCTGCACTGAAAACGTCCATGCACTTTCTACGCTGTATAGAGTACCGTGTACGGAGAATCGGGACCACCATCGGAGGGCGCACGAATGAACACCCCCGCAGCGGACAGCCACCACGTCATCCAGGTCCGCGGAGCCCGGGAGAACAACCTCAAGAACGTCTCCGTCGACCTCCCCAAGCGCCGTCTCACCGTCTTCACCGGCGTCTCGGGATCCGGGAAGTCCTCGCTCGTCTTCGGCACCATCGCCGCCGAGTCGCAGCGCCTGATCAACGAGACGTACAGCGCCTTCCTGCAGTCCTTCATGCCGGCGCAGGGCCGGCCGGACGTGGACGGGCTCCACAACCTCAGCGCCGCGATCGTCGTCGACCAGGAACGGATGGGCGCCAACTCCCGCTCCACGGTGGGCACCGCGACCGACGCGTACACGATGCTGCGGATCGTCTTCAGCCGCCTCGGCACCCCGCACATCGGCACCTCCGGCGCCTTCAGCTTCAACCTCCCCGAGGGCATGTGCCCGCGTTGCGAGGGCGTCGGCGAGGTCTCCGAGATCGACGTCGACGAGCTCGTCGACCGGACGAAGTCCCTCGACGAGGGCGCGATCACCGTGCCGGGGTACGCCGTCGACTCCTGGATGTGGCAGGTCATGGCCCAGTCCGGCTTCTACGACCCGGCCAAGAAGCTGGCGGACTTCACCGAGCAGGAATGGGAGGACTTCCTCCACCGGCCGTCCTGCAAGGTGAAGGTCGGCACCACCAACCTCACCTACGAGGGCCTGGTGGTGAAGGTCCAGCGGACGATCCTCGCCAAGGACCGGGACGCCATGCAGGCGCACATCCGCGCCTTCGTCGACCGGGCCGTCGTCTTCCGCAGCTGCCCCGAGTGTGAGGGCACCCGCCTCACCCGGGCCGCGCTCTCCTGCCGGATCGACGGGGTGAACATCGCGGAGTGCTCGGCGATGCAGATCAGCGACCTGGCGGCGTTCCTGCGCCGGGTCGAGGACCCGTCCGTGGCCCCGCTCCTCGCCGGCCTGCGCGAACTGCTCGACTCGCTCGTCGAGATCGGGCTGGGCTACCTGAGCCTGGACCGCCCCTCCGGGACGCTGTCGGGCGGGGAGGCCCAGCGGGTCAAGATGGTCCGCCACCTCGGATCCTCGCTCACCGACGTCACGTACGTCTTCGACGAGCCGACCACCGGTCTGCACCCGCACGACATCCAGCGGATGAACGACCTGCTGCTGAGACTCCGCGACAAGGGCAACACCGTCCTCGTCGTCGAGCACAAGCCGGAGGTCGTGGAGATCGCCGACCACGTGGTGGACCTCGGCCCGCGAGCCGGCTCCGCCGGCGGCGAGATCTGCTACAGCGGCGACGTGCCGGGCCTGCGGACCTCCGGGACCCTCACCGGCGACCACCTGGCACACCGGGCGAAGCTCCGCCCCGAGGTCCGCACCCCCACCGGCTCGCTCTCCGTCAAGGACGCGGACACGCACAACCTCCACAACGTCAGCGTCGAGATCCCGACCGGCGTCCTGACCGTCGTCACCGGCGTGGCCGGCTCCGGCAAGTCCTCGCTGATCCACGGGAGTCTGCCGGGCCGTGAGGGCGTCGTCGTCGCCGACCAGTCGCCGATCCGCGGCTCGCGGCGCTCCAACCCGGCGACGTACACGGGGCTGCTGAACCCGATCCGCACCGCCTTCGCCAAGGCCAACGGGGTCAAGGCCGCGCTCTTCAGCGCCAACTCCGAGGGGGCCTGCCCGCACTGCAACGGCCTGGGGCTCGTCTACACCGACCTGGCGATGATGGCCGGTGTCGCGTCGGTGTGCGAGAAGTGCGAGGGCAGGCGCTTCACCGCCGAGGTCCTCGCCTACACCCTGGACGGCAGGAACATCCACGAGGTCCTGTCGATGTCGGTCGAGGAGGCGTACGACTTCTTCACGGCGAAGGGACAGGCCCGCACGATCCTGGGCCGCCTCAAGGACGTCGGCCTCGGCTACCTGCGGCTCGGGCAGCCGCTCAACACCCTCTCGGGCGGCGAGCGCCAGCGTCTGAAGCTCGCCATCCACATGGCGGAGAAGGGCGCGACCTACGTCCTCGACGAACCCACGACGGGCCTGCACCTCGCCGACGTCGACCAGCTGCTCGCCCTGCTCGACCGCCTCGTGGACGACGGCAACACGGTCGTCGTGATCGAGCACCACCAGGCGGTCATGGCCCACGCCGACTGGCTGATCGACCTGGGCCCGGGCGCCGGCCACGACGGCGGGCGGATCGTCTTCGAGGGCACGCCGACGGAGCTGGTCGAGCGGGGCGACACCCTGACGGCGCGCCACCTGCGGGAGTACGTGAGCTGAGCCCCCGCGGCCGCGCCGGCCCCACCGGAACCCGGGGCGGGCGCGGCCTCACGGCGCCGGGCGCTCCGCCACCCGCGCCGCGTGCCCGCCGAGCACGGCGACCACCGCGGACAGCGCCGGACCGGCCTCCGCGCCCGTACGGACCGCCGCGAAGACCGTCCGGGTCGGCGGCTGCCCCGCCACCGGCCGGACGAAGACCTCCGGCCGTCCCGGGGGCTGCACCGGCCTGGGCGCCAGCGCCACTCCGAGCCCCGCGCGCCGCCCAGGGCCGCGAGCGCCTGCCAGCTGCGCCGCGATCAGGTCGGCGTGCCGCAGGACCAGCCGCGCCTGCCCGGTGAGCCGTACGCCCCGCCCCTGCCGCTCGACGAGCGGAACGCCCAACTCGCGGGCGAGCGCGGCGAGCTGCTGCGAGACGGCGGACGGGGTCAGACGGAGGGCGGCGGCCGTGCGGGCGACGCTGCCGCGGCGTTCGAGTTCCCGCAGCCCGCCCGGCCTGCGCAGATCGATCGTGAAGGTCCCGCTCACCGGATCATGCAGAGACATCGACTGGACCTGGCGCCCGCACGGTCGGACGATCTCCCCATGACGACCTTCCTCATCCTGCACGGCTTCCAGAACCACCGGCCCGAGGGCCATTGGCAGCACTGGCTCGCCGGCCGGCTCGCCGAGCGCGGCCACGAGGTCCGCTACCCCCAGCTCCCCGAGCCGGACGCGCCGGTCCTCGACGACTGGCTGACCGCGCTGGCCGAACGGCTCCACCGCCCGGCCGGCGGGGGCGAGTTCGTCGTCCTCGCCCACAGCCTCTCCGTGCTGCTCTGGCTGCACGCCGCCGCCCGCACCCCCGACGCGCTCGACGTCGACCGGGTCCTGCTGGTCGCGCCGCCGTCGCCCGCGGTCACCGCGTCCATCCCCGAGATCGCCGGCTTCGCGGAGGGGCCGGACCTCGGCGCCGTACGGCTGAAGGCCCCGACCCGGCTCGTGTACGGCGCCGACGACCCGTACTGCCCCGAGGGCGCGGCGGTGCACTACGGCGACCCGCTCGCGCTCGACCGGGACCTCGTCCTGCCCGGCGGTCACCTGGACATGCCCGCGGGGTACGGCCCCTGGCCCGCGGTCCTGGAGTGGTGCGAGGACCCCGCGGTGCGGCTGAGCGCCCGGTAGCCGGCGTCGTGCGCCCGCCGTGGGTGACGGGACAGCCCTTAGGGTCGACGGAATGTTCCCGGATCTCGAACCGTACGCGCAGGGCCATCTCGACGTGGGCGACGGCAACCTCGTCCACTGGCAGGCCGCCGGCAGTCCGACGGGGAAGCCCGCCCTCGTCGTCCACGGTGGCCCCGGTTCCGGCTCGTCGCCGTCCGCCCGCCGCCTGTTCGACCCGGAGAAGTACCGGATCGTGCAGTTCGACCAGCGCGGCTGCGGCCGGTCGCTGCCGCACGCGAGCGACCCGGCCGCCGACCTGTCCGTGAACACCACCGCGCACCTGGTCGCGGACATGGAGCGGCTGCGCGAGCACGTCGGCGTGGACCGGTGGCTGCTGTACGGCGGCTCCTGGGGCGCGACGCTGATCCTCGCGTACGCGCAGGCGCATCCGTCCCGGGTCTCCCAGATCGTCCTCGCGAGCGTGACGACCACGCGCCGCTCCGAGATCGCGTGGCTGTACGAGGGCGCCGCCCGCTTCTTCCCCGAGGCGCACGAGCGCTTCCGCGCGGGCGCGGGCCCGGACCTCACGGGCGGGGCGGACCGGGCCGGTGCCGCGGAGCTGGTGGCCGCCTACGCCCGCCTGATGACCGACCCGGACGCGTCCGTACGGGCGAAGGCGGCGGCCGACTGGTGCGCCTGGGAGGACGCGGTCGTGTCGGCGGAGGGCCAGGGCACCCCGTACACCGACCGGATCGACGACACGCGCCTCGGCTTCGTCCGGATCTGCTCGCACTACTTCGCGCACGGTGCCTGGCTGGAGGAGGGCGCCCTGCTCCGGGACGCGCACCGGCTCGCCGGGATCCCGGGCGTCCTGATCCACGGCCGGACGGACATGGCGGGCCCGCCGGACACCGCCTGGGAGCTCGCCCGGGCCTGGCCGGACGCCGAGCTGTCGATGGTCGAGGACGCGGGCCATCTGGGCGGCGGAGAAACCCGCGCCCGCGTCCTGGCGGCCCTGGAGCGCTTCGCGGACGGGTGACGGCGGCCCCGCAGCACGCGCGCGGGGCGGCCGGGCGCGGGATCATCGAGAGATGACCGAGATCCATCTCGCGCAGCAGGCCGAGGCCGACGAGCTCCTCGGACGCAGTCCGCTGGCCGCCCTGGTCGGCATGCTGCTCGACCAGCAGGTTCCCATGGAATGGGCGTTCTCCGGGCCGTACACGATCGCGCAGCGGCTCGGAGAAGACGATCTCGACGCGCACCGGATCGCCGCGTACGATCCGGACGCCTTCGCCGCGCTGCTGTCCGACAAACCCGCGGTGCACCGCTACCCGGGCTCGATGGCGAAGCGGATCCAGCAGCTGTGCGCGTTCCTGGTGGAGGAGTACGACGGCCGGGCCGAGGCCGTCTGGGCGGACGCCGCCGACGGGGCGGAGCTGCTCGGCCGGCTGCTCGCCCTGCCCGGCTTCGGGAAGCAGAAGGCGCAGATCTTCCTGGCCCTGCTCGGCAAGCAGTACGGCGTGCGGCCGCGCGGATGGCGCGAGGCGGCCGGCGCCTACGGCGACTCCGGCGCGTACCGGTCGGCCGCCGACATCACCGGGCCCGAGTCCCTGGCGAAGGTCCGCGCGTTCAAGCAGGAGGCCAAGCGTGCCGCAAAAGCCGCCAAATCTTCCGGGAATTGATCCTTCCGCATGTCAATCCTGCTAAATGTGACATGAATTGTGGCGGATCTGTTCACAGGAACCCCGGAGATCGCTAACTTCCCTTCAACCTCGTTCCGCCTGGGAAGGACCTCTGTGAACGCATCCCATCGCAGAGCCGCGGCCATTCTGGCCGCAGCCGCACTCGCGACCCCGCTCATGCTGGCCGCCGCTTCCCCTGCCACGGCCAAGGCGGACCCCGCTGCCGCCCCGGCCAAGGACGCCGCTCAGCTGGCCAAGAAGCTGGTCCGCGAGACGTCCGCAAAGGACGCCTACAAGCACCTCCAGAAGTTCCAGGCGATAGCCGACTCGGCCGGCGGCCACCGCGCGGCCGGATCGCTCGGCCACGACGCCTCCGCCGCGTACGTGTACCAGCTGCTCAAGAAGGCCGGCTACAACGTCGAGTACCAGAAGTTCGACTTCATCTACACCGAGACGCAGGCCGAGAAGCTCTCGGTCGTCTCGCCCACGCCGCGCGCCATCGAGATCAAGGCGATGACGTACACCAAGTCGACCCCGGTCGGCGGCATCAAGGCCGACCTCGCGGCCGTGCCGGTGGACGCGGACGGCACGACCGGCTGTGAGCCCGGCGACTTCGCCGCGGGTGCCTTCACCGGCAAGATCGCGCTCATCAAGCGCGGCGGCTGCACCTTCGCCGCCAAGCAGGAGAACGCCGCCGCGGCGGGCGCCGCGGGCGCGATCATCTACAACAACACCGACGGCGTGCTCTCCGGCACGCTCGGCGACCCCGCGGCCGGGAAGCTCCCGACCGGTGGTCTCACCCAGGCCGAGGGCGAGAAGCTCGCCGCCGACCTGGCCAAGGGCCCGGTGAACGTCTCCTTCGAGATCCGTCAGCTCCAGGAGAAGCGTTCCACCAACAACGTCATCGCCGAGACCAAGGGCGGCAACGCGGCCAACACCGTGATGCTCGGCTCGCACCTCGACTCCGTGACGGCCGGCCCCGGCATCAACGACAACGGCTCGGGCTCGGCCGGTCTGCTCCAGACCGCGCTGGAGCTCGCCGAGTCGAAGGCGAAGGTCCGCAACAAGGTCCGCTTCGCCTGGTGGTCGGCCGAGGAGAACGGTCTCCTCGGTTCCGAGCACTACGTGGCGAACATGAGCGAGCTCGACAAGAAGGAAGTCAAGCTCTACCTCAACTTCGACATGATCGCCTCGCCGAACTACGGCCTCTTCGTCTACGACGGCGACGACTCGGACGCGACCGGCGCCGGCGCGGGCCCGGCGGGCTCCGCCCAACTCGAGCGCGACATCACCGACTTCATGGACAAGCAGGGCCGTCCGCACGAGGGGACCGACTTCACGGGCCGCTCGGACTACGGTCCGTTCATCGAGGTCGGCATCCCGTCGGGCGGCACCTTCACCGGCGCCGAGGGCATCAAGACCCCGGCCCAGGCCGCGAAGTTCGGCGGCACGGCGGGCATCGCCTACGACGTGAACTACCACGCCGCCGGCGACAACCTGTCGAACATCAACATGACGGCCTTCGACGTCAACATCGACGTCATCGCCAACGCCGTGGGCACCTACGCCCACGACATCAGCTCCCTGCGCAAGCCGGTCGTCTCCACCCCGACCGACGGCGACGCGGGCAGCGGCGGCGGCCTGCACGACGACCACCACGAGGTCACCGAGTAGGCGGCGGGCTCCCCGACGCACCGCGGGCCCCGGGGAACACCCCGGGGCCCGCACCCTTGCCGGGCTCCGGTTCCGCCGGGGCCCGGCAAGATCGGCAGGATCGGCAAGACGCCCCTCAGCGCCGCCGGCGTGCCGTGCCGAAGATCGACCGGCTGATCTCCCGGCCCAGCTGGGTGCCGATCGACCGCGCCAGCGACGAGAACAGTCCGCTGCCCGCCATCTGCTCCGCGAGCGACTCGTCCCGCTTCGGCGGAGCCGGCTTCGCAGCCCTGGCCGCCTCCTTGGTCGCCTCCTTGGCCGCCTGCGCCTCCTCGGCCGTCTTCAGTGCCGCGGCCTCCGCCGCCGCCTGCTCGGCCGTCAGCCGCTCGTACGCCGACTCCCGGTCCACCGCCTGCGCGTACCGCCCGTGCAACGACGACCCCTTCACCGCCGCGTCCAACGCGGCCGCGTCGACGGGACCCATCAGGGACTCCGGGGCCCGCAGCCGGGTCGCCGCGACCGGTGTCGGCGCGCCCGTCTCGCTCAGCACGGTGATCACCGCCTCACCCGTCCCCAGACCCGTCAGGACCTCCTCCAGGTCGTACGCCGAGTTCGGGAACGTCCGCACCGTCGCCTTCAGCGCCTTCGCGTCGTCCGGCGTGAACGCGCGCAGCGCGTGCTGCACCCGGTTGCCCAGCTGCCCCAGCACGTCCGCCGGCACGTCCTTGGGCGTCTGGGTCACGAAGAACACCCCGACGCCCTTGGACCGGATCAGCCGCACCGTCCGCGTGATCGACTCCAGGAACGACTTCGACGCCCCGTCGAAGAGCAGGTGCGCCTCGTCGAAGAAGAAGACCAGCTTCGGCTTCTCCAGGTCGCCGACCTCCGGCAGCTCCTCGAAGAGGTCCGCCAGCATCCACATGAGGAAGGTCGGGAAGAGCTGCGGCTTGTCCTGGACGGCCGCCAGTTCCAGGATCGACACCGTCCCGCGCCCGTCCGCGGCCGTCCGCAGGAATTCCGACGTGTCGAACTCCGGCTCGCCGAAGAAGCCGCCCGCGCCCTGCTGCTCGAAGGCCGTGATCGCCCGCAGGATCACCCCGGCGGTCGCCGTCGACAGCCCGCCGATCCCCTTGAGTTCCGCCTTCCCGGTGTCCGACACCAGGAAGGCCACCACCGCCCGCAGGTCCTTCAGATCGACGAGCTCCAGGCCCTTGGCGTCGGCGTAGTGGAAGATAAGGCCGAGCGACTGCTCCTGCGTCGGGTTGAGCCGGAGCACCTTCGACAGCAGGACGGGCCCGAAACTGGTGACCGTGGCCCGTACGGGGATGCCGGGGCCTTCGCCGCCGAGCCCGTAGAACTCGCACGGGAAGCCCCTGGCGGCCCACTCCTGCCCCACCTGCCCCGCCCGTTCGCGGACCTTCCCGCCGTCGGCACCCGGCGCCGAGACACCCGAGAGGTCGCCCTTGATGTCGGCGAGGAAGACCGGCACGCCGTGCGCCGACAGCTGCTCGGCGACGAGCTGCAGCGTCTTCGTCTTCCCGGTGCCGGTGGCCCCGGCGACGAGACCGTGGCGGTTGAGCATTCCCAGCGGGATGCGGATCTGCGCCTGCGGGTGACACGTCCCGTCCCACAGCAGCGCCCCCAGATCGAGTGCCGCACCGGTGAACGCGTACCCGGCGGCGATCTCGGCGGCGGGCCCCTCCAGGGGACCGCCCACGGTGGCCGGCGGCTGGTCGCTCACGCTCATGACGGGACCCCGATTTCGGTTTTGGGATGATTTGCCCCAGCATCCCACTGCGCCTGCCTGGCTGCGCCGGGAGCCGCTTGACCGGTAGGCTCTCCGTGTGATCTTCAAGCGCATCGGAAACGGCCGGCCGTATCCCGACCACGGCCGGGAAAGCACCCGGCAGTGGGCGGACGTCGCGCCGCGCCCGGTCCGCCTCGATCAGCTGGTGACCACCAAGGGCCAGCTGGACCTGGAGACGCTGCTCGCCGAGGACTCGACCTTCTACGGCGACCTCTTCGCGCACGTCGTGAAGTGGCGCGGCGACCTCTACCTCGAGGACGGACTGCACCGCGCCGTCCGCGCGGCCCTCCAGCAGCGGCAGGTCCTGCACGCCCGCGTGCTGGAGATGGACTAGCCCCTTCCGGGCGGTCTCCCCCGGGACCAGCCCCTTCCGGGCGGTCTCCCCGGGCCCGCGACGACGGCCGTGACACCGCGCGCCGACCTGCCGTTCTGACCCTTTCGGGGGCTCTCCCGGTCCATCCGGACGCGATCACATGATCGTCAAGTATCCAACGTCGACCAGCGGCATTACCCTGCGTTCATGAGCATGCTCACTCCCCCCGGCATGGGCGGAAAGTACCGCATCACGGGTGACAAGTACCCGCGCATGCGCCGCCCCCGGCGTCGGCGCAGGATCGTCCTCGCGGCGGCGGCCGCCGCGGTCGCGCTCGGCGCGGCCGGCTGGGGCACGCTGCAGCTCGTCGACGTCTTCTCCGGCGGCGACGGCAGGAAGACGACGGCGGGCAAGGGCCCCGACTGCAAGCCCGTCGTCAGGGCCTCCACGGCCCCCGCGCCCGCCGCCCTGCCCAAGCCCGCGCAGATCACGGTGAACGTCTACAACGCGACGCCGCGCGGCGGCCTCGCGAAGTCGACGGCCGACGAGCTCAAGAAACGCGGCTTCGTCATCGGCAAGGTCGGCAACGCCCCCGTCGCCTACGACAAGAAGGTCCCCGGCGCCGGCATCCTGCTGGCCGCCCCCGGGGCCACCAAGGGCGCGTTCTCGGTCCTGGGCACCCAGCTGAAGGGCGCCACGACCAAGACCGACACCCGGGCCACGGCGGACGTCGACCTGATCCTGGGCACCGCCTTCAAGACGCTGGACCCGAAGACGACGGCGGACGCGGCCCTGGTCGCCCTGAGCAACCCGAAGCCCGCGCCCGCGCCGTCCTGCTGACGACGACCACCCGTCGCGGGAGCGCCGTACACGCGCTCCCGCGCACGGAACAGGCCGCCCGGTCGACGACCGGGCGGCCTGTTCCGACTGTCCGTCCGCAGGGCTCAGTCGACGGTGCCGTACATGCGGTCGCCCGCGTCGCCCAGGCCCGGGACGATGTAGCCGTGCTCGTTGAGACGCTCGTCGACCGAGGCGGTCACGACGGTCACCGGGGTGCCCGCCAGCTCGCGCTCCATGAGCTCGACGCCCTCCGGGGCGGCGAGCAGCACGACCGCGGTGACGTCGTCCGCGCCGCGCTTGATCAGCTCCTGGATGGCCGCGACGAGCGTGCCGCCGGTCGCCAGCATCGGGTCCAGGACGTACACCTGGCGGCCCGAGAGGTCCTCCGGCATCCGCGTCGCGTAGGTCGACGCCTCCAGCGTCTCCTCGTTGCGGATCATGCCCAGGAAGCCGACCTCGGCGGTCGGGAGCAGCCGCACCATGCCGTCGAGCATGCCCAGGCCGGCACGCAGGATCGGGACCACCAGCGGACGCGGGTACGACAGCTTCACGCCGGTCGTGGGCGTGACGGGGGTCTCGATGTCGACCTGCTCGGTCCGCACGTCCCTGGTGGCCTCGTAGGCGAGCAGGGTGACCAGTTCGTCGGCGAGCCGGCGGAAGGTCGGGGAGTCGGTGCGCTTGTCGCGCAGAGTCGTGAGCTTGTGGGCGACCAGCGGGTGATCGACGACGTGGAGACGCATGCCCCCACACTAGCCCGCACTGGCATCAACCCACGTGCTGGAGGGAAGGTGGGGGCTACAGGGACCCATGGTGTGGGGTGGTGATGCCGATGCCCAGGGCGAAGGAGCCCGCCGAGACCGCCGCGGACGGCGGCGGCGAGCGGCCGGAGACGGACGCTGAGCGCCGGCGGCGGCGCGCCCAGTTCCTCCGCGAGCTCCACGAGGCGAAGGCCCTGCGCGATCGCGTCCAGCCGCGCCGCGCGCGAGCGGCCCGGATGCGCCAGGCCATGCGGATGAGAACCTTCCGCTGGTGACGACGGCGCGGGGCCATCCGCCCGGCGCCCGCGCCCGTACGGTCCGCCCACCGTTTGCGCCCCCTTCACGCCCCGGCCGTGCGCCGGTCGGACGGGTCGGCCGGCCCACCGTCCGGCTCGCGTCCCGATCAGACTGATGCACGACGCAACAGCCGAAGACCTCTCCTCTGGCCGCTGTTTCTGCCACGATGCCGATTGGGCGGGGCACCAGGAGCGCGCCGCCGGATCGTCACACCTCTGATCAGTGGGAGAGTCACGGTGTACTTCGCCGCACTGCTCGCGCGCACCGAAGACGGGTGGGAAGCGAGCGACACAGAGCTCGACGACGTGGAGACCCTGTCGGATCTGACCGACCTCGCCCGCGAGGCCGGGGCCGACGACGACACGGTGATCGTCTTCATCGAACAGGAGGACGCCTGGTTCGGCATCCTCCGGATCGAGGGCGAGGAGGACCCTCGCATCTACGTGTCGGACGGGGCGGCCGCCGCCCGCTCCTCGTACGGGGAGATCCTCACCCGGGAACTGCTCGGCGACGACGGGGACGACGACGCCGACGAACTGCTCGCGCTGGACCTCGACGGCACCGAGGACGGGGAGCCCGCGCACCACGAGGACGACGACGAGGAGGAGACGGGCGTGGCCGCCGACGCCGTGCCGGCCGCCCCGGTCGGCGACCGGCTGATCCTGGCCGACCTCGGCCTGTCCGAGGCGGACCTGCTGGCGCTCGACTCCGACGTGCTGGCCGAGATCGCGGACGCGCTGGGCGCCGCGGAGGTGCTGGAGACCGTTCGCTAGTGACAGAGGCAGGACAGACGGCACCCGACCCCGCACCGGGTTCGGGTGCCGGTCACCGTGCGGCGCGGGATCCGGACGGAACGGTCGGCGCGGGCGCGGCCACGTCGCCGGGCACCGCGCCCGACCCCGTACGCGACCCCTGGCGGGACACCATGCGGCGAGCGCTCGCCGAGGCGGACCTGGCCGCGCTGGCCGGCGACGTACCGGTCGGCGCCGTCGTGCTGGCCCCGGACGGCACCGTCCTCGCCACCGGCCACAACGAACGCGAGGCGACCGGCGATCCGACCGCCCACGCCGAGGTCCTGGCGCTGCGCCGGGCCGCCGCGGAGACCGGGGAGTGGCGGCTGACCGGCTGCACGCTCGTCGTGACCCTGGAGCCCTGTGTGATGTGCGCCGGGGCACTCGTACAGTCCCGGGTCGAACGGGTGGTCTTCGGCGCACCGGACGAGAAGGCGGGCGCGGCCGGTTCCCTCTGGGACCTCGTGCGGGACCGTCGCCTCAACCACCGTCCCGAGGTGATCCAGGGCGTGCTCGAAGAGGCCTGCTCGGCCCAGCTCACGACCTTCTTCCGGGACCGCTGAACCCCGCCGCGACCTGCGCGGCGATACGGATTTCATCGCAGGGGCACCTTTGGGCTAAGCTCTCTCTCGGTAGCGTGTCCGAGCGGCCGAAGGAGCTCGCCTCGAAAGCGAGTGTGGCGCAAGTCACCGAGGGTTCAAATCCCTCCGCTACCGCTTCGATCGAAGGGCCCGGCGCATCGCGCCGGGCCCTTCGGCGTGCACGGGGCCCTCAGGACATCCGGGGACCGGCGACGGGCCAGGGGGCGTACGGGCAGCCGAAAGGGCCCCGGCCGCGCACGTGTCGCGCGACCGGGGCCCTTCCCGCCGGACGGGGGAGCGGCATCGGGGGGACACGCCGCTCCCCCGGTGAGAACCGGTCCTGCAAGTCCTCGCCGCGTTCAGGGGGAAGCTCGCCGCGCGGACCCCGCAGTGAGGGCCGGTTCCTCGCCCCGCGGACTCCTGCCGGATCCGCCGGGCTCGCCGTCCATCCTGCTGCGCCGGCACCCGCCCGAGGTGCGGCAAAGGGCCTCAGTGGCCGGGCCCTTGGTCCATAAAGACCCGGTGAGGAGCCTCGGCTAGACTCACGCGCGCTCAGGGGAGACGGACAGGGGAGGGCGCGACACATGGCGCAGGCGAAGAAGATCGCGCTCTATGCGGTCGTGGTCTTTGTGCTGTACACGATCATCAATTCCCCCAGCCGGGCGGCCGATCTCGTCCAGGTAGGGTTCGAGGGCATATCCAGCGCCGCGCAGGGTGTCGGCGAGTTCATGACCGAGCTCATCAACTAGGAGTCCCCCGTGATCCGCCATCTGGTCCTCTTCAAGCTCAACGAGGGCGTCCAGCGCGACGAGCCGCGCGTGGTCGCCGGGGTCGAGGCCTTCCGGGCACTGGGCGGGACCATCCCGGAGCTGACGTTCTGGGAGTGCGACTGGAACATCACGGACCGGCCGATCGCGTACGACTTCGCCATCAACTCGGCGGTCGCGGACACCGACGCGCTGCAGCGGTACCTGGACCACCCCGCGCACCAGGCGGGCGTCGCCCAGTGGCGCGAGTTCGCCACGTGGGTGATCGCGGACTACGAGTTCTGACCCGTCCGAGCCTCTTCTTCCGGGCCCCTCGC
Source organism: Streptomyces sp. JL2001 (assembly GCF_050917515.1). Classification (NCBI taxonomy): domain Bacteria; kingdom Bacillati; phylum Actinomycetota; class Actinomycetes; order Kitasatosporales; family Streptomycetaceae; genus Streptomyces; species Streptomyces sp. JL2001. Next base: position 3,771,936 of record NZ_CP169421.1, read on the forward strand.
CGTTCTCGGCGGGGGGCCTGCGGGTTTCTGACCTCCCCTTTTCATCCCTCTATGCCCCCAACACGTGCTTATGCGGTGCTTGCACACAGTGGACATGTCTTGTGATGCTATGACCGCTTTTGACGGATGAGTTGACCGTAGTTGACCAGCTAGACCAGCCAGAGGGGTGGGCGTGAACGTGCCGGCCAGTGCAGCGCCTCAGGTCCCGCCCCAGAACGAGGCCGGCGGCCCGGACACCCCGCGCCCCCGACCGCAGAGCAGCCGCGGCGCGGACACCCGCGCGCTGACCCAGGTGCTCTTCGGACAGCTCAAGAACCTCGAACCGGGCACCCCGGAGCACGACCGGGTGCGCGGGGCGCTGATCGAGGCCAACCTGCCGCTCGTGCGGTACGCGGCCGCCCGCTTCCGCTCCCGCAACGAGCCCATGGAGGACGTCGTCCAGGTCGGCACCATCGGGCTCATCAACGCCATCGACCGCTTCGACCCGGACCGCGGCGTCCAGTTCCCGACCTTCGCGATGCCCACGGTCGTCGGCGAGATCAAGCGCTACTTCCGCGACAACGTGCGGACCGTGCACGTACCGCGCCGGCTCCACGAGCTCTGGGTCCAGGTCAACGGCGCCACGGAGGACCTGACGACCGCTCACGGCCGTTCCCCCACCACCGCCGAGATCGCCGAGCGGCTGCGCATCGGCGAGGACGAGGTCCTGGCCTGCATCGAGGCCGGCCGGTCGTACCACGCGACCTCCCTGGAGGCGGCCCAGGAGGGCGACGGCCTGCCCGGACTGCTCGACCGGCTCGGCTACGAGGACCCGGCCCTCGCCGGTGTCGAACACCGCGACCTCGTACGGCACCTGCTCGTCCAGCTGCCCGAGCGCGAGCAACGGATCCTGATGCTCCGGTACTACAGCAACCTGACCCAGTCACAGATCAGTCAGGAACTCGGAGTCTCACAGATGCACGTGTCAAGGCTCCTCGCCCGCAGCTTCGCACGTCTGAGATCCGCAAACAGGATCGAAGCGTAGCCGGAACGGGTAGACCGGTTCGGAGCAGTTCCGAGGCGCCCCAAATGCCGTACACCCCTTGTTTCCTGCAGATTTCCCCCCTTGCCTTGTCGACAAGTCACTACAGCGTGTTGCCGACATGTGACATTCTGCTGGAACCGCGTTTGCCGCAGCCCCGCCTCCGGTATTCAGGTGGAGGCTGCGTTCCTCCGATGGTCGTGGCCGCCGCGACCGTCCGCGACCTCAAGGGGGTGGCATGTCCGCAGAACAGGGCAGCTCGAAGGTGCTCACGCTCACGCCCGTGCTCGCGCACACGCCGGTACAGGCCCACGTGCCGGCGCAGCAGCAGGTGCCGGCCCCCGCGCCCGCACCGGACACCGAGCCCGCCGCGCCGCTTGTCGTCTCGCCGGAAGCCATCGACACCCGCACCCTCTCCCGCTCCCTGTTCCTCCGGCTCCGCGCCCTGGACACCGAAGGCGCCGCCGCGGACAGCCCCGAGCGGACCTACGTCCGCGACACCCTGATCCAGCTCAACCTGCCGCTCGTGCGGTACGCGGCGGCCCGCTTCCGCTCCCGCAACGAGCCGATGGAGGACATCGTCCAGGTCGGCACCATCGGCCTGATCAAGGCGATCGACCGCTTCGACTGCGAACGCGGCGTGGAGTTCCCGACGTTCGCGATGCCCACGGTCGTCGGCGAGATCAAGCGCTTCTTCCGCGACACCTCGTGGTCGGTGCGGGTGCCGCGCCGGCTCCAGGAGCTGCGGCTCGCGCTCACCAAGGCGAGCGACGAGCTCGCGCAGAAGCTGGACCGGTCGCCGACCGTCCCCGAACTCGCCGCCGTACTGGGGGTGTCGGAGGAGGACGTCGTCGACGGCCTCGCCGTCGGCAACGCCTACACCGCCTCCTCGCTGGACTCGCCCTCGCCCGAGGACGACGGCGGCGAGGGATCGCTCGCGGACCGTCTCGGGTACGAGGACACGGCACTGGAGGGCGTCGAGTACCGCGAGTCGCTGAAGCCGCTGCTCGCCAAACTGCCGCCCAGGGAACGGCAGATCATCATGCTGCGGTTCTTCGCCAACATGACCCAGTCCCAGATCGGCGAGGAGGTCGGCATCTCCCAGATGCACGTCTCCCGCCTGCTGACGCGGACACTGGCACAGCTCCGGCAGGGCCTCATCGCGGACTGAAACCCCGCACGCGGGTTTCTTGCTGACGGATCGTCAGCCAAACTGGCGCCATGCGGCGACAGAGGTCACTCCTGACGGTGGTCGCGCTCTGCCTCGGCGGAGCGCTGACCGCGTGCGGCGGAGGGGACGGCGAGGGGTACGCGGCCGTGGGCGCGGGCTCCTCGCCGAACGGCCCGGTGGCACCGTCCGGCACGGTCACGCTGATCCCGCTGGACGGCCCGTCGGACCAGAGGACGGCCTCCGGCACGCCGCCCCCGCGCCCCGGCACGTCTCCTCCGGGCACGACCCCGGCGGCGGACGCGGGCCCCGGATCCCGGCCCGACGGGGCCACGCCCCCCGGGGGCGGGAGTACGGGTACGAGCCCGGGCACCGGAACGTCCGGGCCCGCCCCGGGGCGCCCGGGCACCACCACGCCCGCCACGACCACCCCTCCGGCCCCCGGCACGACATCCCCGGCACCCCCGCCGGCGCCGGCCGCCCTGACGCTCTCCGCGCCCACGCTGGCGGACGGGGACGAGCGGTGGTGCGAGCGGGTCACGGTCGCCTTCCACAACACCGGCGGATCCCCGGCGACCTCGGGCACGGTCACGTTCGCCACGCACGTCATCGGCGCGCTCGGCGTCGACTGGGCGACCCTCACCTCCACCCAGCCGCTCCCGGCCCCGATCGCGGCGGGCACGACACGGACGCAGACGTACACGGTGTGCGTCGACTCCTGGCGGGTGCCCCTGGGCATGCACATCGACACGAAGAAGGTCACGGCGAGCTGGGGGTGAGGGGCGGGGGGGGGCGGTGCGGGGAGCGGGCGCTTGGGGGGTGCGGGCGCTTGGGGGGTGCGGGCGCTTGGGGGGTGCGGGCGCTTGGGGGGTGCGGGCGCTTGGGGGGTGCGGGCGCTTGGGGGGTGCGGGCGCTTGGGGGGTGCGGGCGCTTGGGGGGTGCGGGCGCTTGGGGGGTGCGGGCGCTTGGGGGGTGCGGGCGCTTGGGGGGTGCGGGCGCTTGGGGGGTGCGGGTTTCGGGGACTTGGGGTGGGCCGGTCTCCGTTTGTTTCTGGTGGTTGGCCGCCCTCTCTCCGAGTGTGGCGGGTTACGGCGCCGCATCAAGGGCGCTCCTTCGTCGCGTCGCTGCGCGATGGGCTGCGCCCACCCTTGACCCGTCGCCTCCACCCGCCTTTTCACACTCGGAGGGCGGCCCGGGGAAGGGGCATCCGCTCCGGGGCCCGGTGGGCCCCGGGCGCCGTCGGCGGCCATCTGCCTTGGGGTGGCTTCCCGCACCCATTGAATGGGGTGACGCGGCGGCGCTTAGCGGCAATCCCTCGCCCATTGGCGGAGATTCATGCCCCGCTGGTCACTCTCCGGTGGGGGTGAAGCCGAATCCGAGAGCCCTTGGAGAAGTCGACGCCTCAAGCCGGCCGCCATCGAGTCCGGTGTCGATCCTTCGCCGGCAGCGGGACTCCCGAATGACGCTAGCGCGTACATTACCTGCGGTAACTCGGACGGGATAAGGGACTTCACGGGCATATCGGACTCTTGGGGGGCTTAATGTACGCCGTAGCGTCATTGAACAGCCGATCCCGGATTGCCGATGAGGCTGCTGGGGCGGATGGGATCCGTACGGCCCGCCGCCCCGCGCGACCCGTGCCCCTGACCCGAGCCAGCGATGACGGCTCCGGATTCGGCTTCACCCCCACCGGGAATGACCAGCGGGGCATGAATCTCCGCCAAGACACGACGGATTGCCGCTAAGCGCCGCCGCGTCACCCCATTCAATGGGTGCGGGAAGCCACCCCAAAAGCTGTCGGACGCCGACGGCGCCCGAGAGGGACCGGTCCCCGGAGCGGATGCCCCTCCCCCGGGCCGCCCTCCGAGTGTGAAAAGGCAGCCGGGACCGGGCGGTCAAGGGTGGGCGCAGCCCATCGCGCAGCGACGCGACGAGGAACGAGGAGCGCCCTTGAGGGCACGGACCCGACTGCCACACTCGGAGAGAGGGCGGCCAACCACCCGAAGCCAACAAGAGCCCCAGCCCCAAGAGCCAGGACCCGCACCCCAAGAGCCAGGACCCGCACCCCAAGAGCCAGGCCCCCACCCCGAGCCCCCCGAGGCGCCCCCTACCTCAGCCCAGGGCCAGCCAGGCGACTCCCGCGAGGACCGCGATCACGGCGACCACTCCCACGATGAGGCCGACGCGCGGGCCGGCCGCAGGGGCCGCCTGCTGCTGGCGCTGCGGGGCACCCTCGTCGACGAAGGCGCGGAACATCTGCGTGTTGCCGGAGGGGTCGTAGCCACCCTCGGGACCCTGACCCTGCGGTGCATGGGGATTGTGTGCCATGGAGCAGGACCCTAGCGAACCGGGGGTTCCGGCCCCAACCCCCGCCCGCCCCTCCCGCCCCTTCCGGCACGGCTCCGGCACCGCTCCCCCGCGCTTCACCCACCTTTGCCGATTCTTTAGCGCCGTTTGACCGATTTAGTTTGCCTGAAGCAACCATCGATATCTATGGTTGCCCTAAGCAACAACATGCATGGGGTGCCCGTTGGAGACGCAGAGCAGCCGCTACGAGAACCTCGCCCGCCAGGTGAGCGCCATCGGCGCCGTGAAACGCGGCATGGCGCGCGTCCTCCCCGCCGAGTGCCAGGGCGGGTCGGCCGCCGTACTGGCCTTCCTGCAGCACCACGGGGACATGCGCATGAGCCGGCTCGCCGAACTCATGGCCGTCGACATGTCGGTGTGCAGCCGTCACGTCGCCAACACCGTGGACCACGGCTGGGTCGAGCGGCTGCCCGACCCGGGCGACCGGCGCTCCCGCATCCTGCGCCTGACGGCCGCGGGCCGGTACATGCTCGACGAACTGAACCACCGGGTGACCCAGGCGTTCGCCCGCAACCTCGCGGAGTGGTCCGACGACGACGTCGAACTGCTCGCCACACTGCTGGCCCGCCTCCGGGACTCCTTCGGGGACTGCCGGGCCCTCCAGGCTTGAGACTTCGGAAACAAAGGAACTTCATGGCTACGACCACGCCCGACGTCGGCGTGCGGGACGGCGTCACCGGTCACGGGGACGGCGCTCCCATGACGCACCGGCAGATCATGGAGGCGCTGTCCGGGCTGCTGCTCGGCATGTTCGTCGCCATCCTGTCCTCGACGATCGTCTCCAACGCCCTCCCGCAGATCATCACCGACCTCGGCGGCGGCCAGTCCGCCTACACCTGGGTCGTCACCGCGGCGCTGCTCTCGATGACCGCGACCACCCCGCTGTGGGGCAAGCTCGCGGACCTCTTCTCCAAGAAGCTGCTCGTCCAGATAGCCCTGCTCATCTACGTCGGCGGCTCGGTCGTCGCCGGTCTCTCGCAGAACACCGGCATGCTCATCGCCTGCCGGGTCGTCCAGGGCATCGGCGTCGGCGGTCTGACCGCGCTGTCGCAGATCATCCTGGCCGCCATGATCGCCCCGCGTGAGCGCGGTCGGTACAGCGGCTACCTCGGCGCCACCTTCGCCGTGGCGACCGTCGGCGGCCCGCTGCTCGGCGGTGTCATCACCGACACCGACTGGCTCGGCTGGCGCTGGTGCTTCTACGTCGGTGTGCCCTTCGCGCTGATCGCGCTGCTGGTGCTCCAGAAGACCCTGAAGCTCCCCGTCGTGAAGCGCCAGGTCAAGGTCGACTGGGCCGGTGCGGCCGTCATCAGCGCCGCGGTGTCGCTGCTGCTGATCTGGGTGACGTTCGCGGGCGACAAGTACGACTGGATGTCCTGGCAGACGGCCGTCATGGTCGGCGGCGCGGTCCTGCTCGGCGCGCTCTTCGTCCTCGTCGAGTCGAAGGCCGACGAGCCGATCATCCCGCTGCGTCTCTTCCGCAACCGCACCATCACCCTGGCCTCGCTCGCCTCGCTCTTCGTGGGTGTCGCGATGTTCGCCGGCACGGTCTTCTTCAGCCAGTACTTCCAGCTGGCCCGCAACGAGTCCCCGACGATGTCCGGCGTCCTGACGATCCCGATGATCGCCGGCCTCTTCGTCTCCTCCACCGTCTCCGGCCAGATCATCACCAAGACCGGCAGGTGGAAGGCGTGGCTGGTCAGCGGCGGCGTGCTGGTGACCGGCGGCCTCGGTCTGCTCGGCACGATCCGCTACGACACGGAGTACTGGCACATCGCCGTCTTCATGGCCGTGTTGGGTCTGGGCCTCGGCATGATGATGCAGAACCTGGTGCTGTGCACGCAGAACCAGGTCTCCCCGTCCGACCTCGGCTCCGCCTCGTCCGTCGTCACCTTCTTCCGCTCGCTGGGCGGTGCGATCGGTGTCTCGGCGCTCGGCGCGGTCATGGCCCACCGGGTCACGCACTACGTCCAGGACGGCCTGACGGCGCTTGGCCCCAAGGCCGCCGCGGCCCTGGGCCAGGGCGGTTCCGGCGGCGGCATCCCGGACATGGACAAGCTGCCGGCCCCGATCCGTACGGTCATGGAGAGCGCGTACGGACACGGTGTCGCGGACGTCTTCCTCTACTCGGCGCCCTTCGCGCTGCTCGCCTTCCTGGTGACGCTGTTCATCAAGGAGGTCGCCCTGAAGAGCAGCAGCACGGTGACCGCCGCGCAGGAGGACTGAGAAGACTCCCGGCCGCGCTTCGAGCGGAGGCGCGGCCGGGTCGGGTACGGAGCGGCGGGCAGGGGACGGCCCGCCGCTCCGTCATGTCATGCCCGGGTCTCCCCGGCGTGCCGGGCGACCATGACCTCGATGCCGGCGACCAGGATGTCCAGGGCGCAGGCGAAGTCCCGCTCCCAGATGTCGCTGACGTCGCCGTGCGTGGCGCGCTCGTCGAGGATCTCCGTCATGCCTTCGAGCTGGACCGAGAACTCGGGGTCGCCGCGGAAGGCCGCGACGGACTGCGCGTAGAACTCGTCCTGGGACATGCCGGCTTCGGCCGCGCGGCGCCCGAACTGGGACTCGATCGTCCCGTAGCCGTACACGAACTGGAAGACCGCCGACATCGCGCCCGGCTGGCCGTTCAGGGGCAGTCCGGTGTCCCGGACCGCGTCCTGGATCCTGCGGGCGACGGCGAGGGCGTGCGGGCCGATGTTCATGTAGGCGCCGGCGCTGGGGGACACCCAGGGGTGGCGGACGAGCATCCGGCGGTAGGCGAGGGCGAGGGCCCGCATCCGCTCCCGCCAGCCGCCGGCGGTGTCGATCTCGTCGAGGTCGATCTCGCCGTAGACGGCGTCGAGGGCGAACTCGATGATGTCGTCCTTGGTGTCCACGTACCAGTAGAGCGACATCGCGGTGACGCCCAGTTCGGTGGCGAGCTTGCGCATCGACAGCTTGGCGAGGCCTTCCTCGTCCAGCATCGCGATCGAGGCGGCGACGATCCGGTCGCGGTCGAGGCCGGCGGGGCCGCCCCCGGCGCGGGCGGCCCTCTTCTCCAGCCAGACGCTGGAACGCGCCGGGTTGGCGGCCCGGTCTGCTGCCTTGACCATCGCGTTCCTCCGTCTGTCAGCGGTCCCCTCCCATGCTATGCAGCGGCCGTGTCCGGTTCGGCCGCCACCGCCGCGGACCGCTTCTCCGAGCGTTCGGCGCGGTGGAGCAGCGCCGCCGCGAGCAGGCCGCCCGCGAAGACGGCGATGGCGCCGACGAGTTGACTGGTCTGGAGTCCGGAGGCGAAGGCGTCGGAGATCCCGGCCCGTTCGGCGTCGGTGCCGGCCGCGGCGAGTGCCGCGGGGAGCGAGGTGGCGGTGACGGCGACCAGGGTCGCGAAGCGGGCGTTGAGTACGGCTCCGAGTACCGCGACGCCGAGGCCGTTGCCGAACTCGGCGAGCGTGCCGTTGACGCCGGCGCCGACTCCCGCCTTCTCCGGCGGGATCGCGCTCATGATGGCGTTGGCCATGGCGGGGGACGAGACGGCGATGCCGCCGCCCATCAGGAGCAGGCCGAGGAGCATCCCCCCGTAGCTGCCGTCGGTGCCGCCGCCGAGCAGCGCGATGGAGGTGAGACCGCCGGCGACCAGGGTCATGCCGAGGACGACGGTGGGCGGGGTGCCGAGCCTGGTGACGATCCTCGGGCCGATCCCGGTCAGGTTGAGGGCGACGATCGTCAGCGCGAGCGGGGCCATCCGCAGGCCGGCCTCCAGCGGCTCGTACCCGAGGACGAACTGCAGGTGCTGGGTGAGCAGGAAGAGCGAGCCGCCCATGCCGAAGACGACGAGGATCGAGCCGGCGACGGCGCCCACGAACTTCTGGTTGCGGAAGAAGTGCATGTCGAGCATGGGGTGCGGGGTGCGCAGCTCCCACAGGGCGAAGGCGCCGAGGACGAGGACCCCGACGGCGGCCGGCAGCAGCACCTCGGCGGAGGTCCAGCCGTGTTCGGGGCCGGTGATGATCGCGTAGACCGCGGCGGTCATGCCGAGGGTGGAGAGCAGGGCGCCGAGCAGGTCGGGGCGTTCGCCCTGCGGGTTCTTCGACTCGGGGACCAGTTTCAGCACGGCGACGAGTGCGACCGCCGCGACCGGGAGGTTGACGAGGAAGATCATTCCCCACCAGAAGTGGTCGAGGATCACGCCGCCGATGAGCGGTCCGCCGGCGAAGCCGAGGGAGGCCACGGTGGACCACAGCGCGATGGCCTTGACCCGCTCGGAGTCGTCGAAGATCTGCATGACGACGGCGAGCGTGGTGGTCATGAGCAGTGCGCCGCCGACGCCCATGCCGGCGCGGGCGGCGATGAGCTGGGCGGTGGTGCCGGCGAGGCCGGCGGCGAGCGAGCCGAGGCCGAAGAGCGCGAGGCCGGCGGCGAGCAGCTTCTTGCGGCCGTAGCGGTCGGCGGCGTTGCCGGCGGTGAGCAGCAGGCCGGACTGGACGAGCGAGTACGCGTTGATCATCCACTGGATGTCGGTGGTGGACGCGTGGAGTTCGGAGGTCAGCGACGGGATGGCGACGCTGAGGACGGTGTTGTCGAGCAGCACGGTGAGCTGGGCGAGGCAGATGACGCCCAGGATCAGCCAGCGCTGCGGGTGGCCGCCGGTGGTCTGTCCGGCGGTGGGTTCGGTACCGGCGGTCGTCGCCGTCACAAGGCCCCCTTGTACGGTGTACGTGAGTCGAGCTCGTACACCGTACAAGGGGGCTCTTACGCTGTATAGCGATTTACTTCCGGGCCACTCCCTCCGGGGATCCCGGCGCCGGAGATCCCGCGGCCGGAGCTACTTCTTCCGGGTCAGGTCGTAGAAGGTCGAGCCGTCGAGCGTGACCTGCTCGAAGGTGGCGGTGACCCATGCGGAGATCTCCGAGCTCGTGCCGCCGCCGGGGCCCATGCCCCCTCCGCCGCCCCCGCCGATGAAGTAGTGGATCTTCCCCTGGGCCACGTACTGCTTGAACTGCGCGAGGGTCGGGGACGGGTCGCTGCCGTTGAATCCGCCGATCGCCATGACGGGCTTCTCGGTGGCGAGCTGATAACTGGCGGCGTTCTGGGCACCGATCGCGGCGGCGGCCCAGGTGTAGTCGTCCGCGCCGTCGAGCAGCGCGGCCCTGGCCCGGGAGCCGACGCTCGCGCCGTTCAGCAGCCCGCCGGCACCGCCACCGCCCGGGCCGAAGCCTTCGAGACCACCGTCGCGCCGCCCCTGGCCGTCCTGCGCACCCTGGCCGTCCCGCGCGCCCTGCGGCGGGGTACCGCCGGGCATGCCCTGACCCTGGCCGCCGGGCATCAGGCCCGTGCCGCCGCCGGGGCCCTGACCCGCCGGGCCGCCCTGGCCGCCCGGCATGGCGCCGCCGGGGAACTGGCCGTTCCGGCCACCCTGCCCGTCGGCGGCAGCCATCCGCCCGCCACCACCCGGACCCCGGCCGCCCATGGCGCCACCCGCCGGACCGGCCGTCACGATCGAGCCCTGGTGCCCCGCGTCGACCGTCGCCAGCGTGTACGCGAACGGTCCCGCGAGCCCCGCCGCCAGACCGAGCCCGGCGACCCCGAGCCCGATCCGTCGGTCGACCCGGCCGGCGAGCAGCAGCCCGAGGGCCGCGACCACACCCGCGACCAGCACCGCCCAGCGCAGCCAGGGAAGCCAGTCCGGCGTCCGGCCGAGCAGCACCCAGCCCCACACCGCCGTGGCCGCGACCGACACCGCCAGCGCCGCCGAGGCGGCGAAACGGGTCCGCTCCTCCCACAGCACGCTCGCGCCCATGCCGACCAGCGCCGCGATGTACGGCGCCAGGGCCACCGTGTAGTACTCGTGGAAGATGCCGGCCATGAAGCTGAAGACGGCCAGCGTCATCAGCAGCGAACCTCCCCAGACCAGGAACGCGGCGCGGGCCGTGTCCGTGCGCACCGCGCGGCGCGTGACCAGCAGGCCGGCGACCAGCAGGATCAGCGCGGCCGGCAGCAGCCAGGAGATCTGGCCGCCGACGGCGTCGTCGAACATCCGCCCGATGCCGGTCTCGCCCCAGCCACCGCCACGGCCGCCGCCACCGGGCATGCCCGCCCCGGTCGGCAGCTCGGCACCCGCGAACTCGGCGCCGCCGGGGGCGCCCCCGCCGCGGGCCCCGCCGCCCACGCTCCCGGTCTCGTCGCCGTTGAGCCGGCCGAGCCCGTTGTAGCCGAAGGTGAGCTCCAGGAAGCTGTTGTTCTGCGAGCCTCCGACGTACGGCCGGGAGGACGCCGGCCACAGCTCGACCAGGGCCACCCACCAGCCGGCGGACGCCACCACCGCGAGGCCGGCGAGCGCGAGCCGGCCGATCCTGCGGCCGAGACCGCCCGGCGCGCACACCACGTACACCAGGGCCAGCGGCGGCAGGATGAGGAACGCCTGCAGCGTCTTGGCGAGGAACGCGAATCCGAAGGCCACCCCGGCCCCCACCAGCCACTTCGTCCCGCCATGCTCCAGTGCCCGCAGGACGCAGTAGACGGCGACCGTCATGAGCAACGCCAGCAGCGCGTCCGGGTTGTTGAAGCGGAACATCAGGGCGGCGACCGGCGTGAGCGCGAGGACGGCGCCCGCGATCAGCCCGGCGCCCGCGCCGAACCGGCGCCGGACCGCCGCGTACAGGACCGCCACGGTCGCCACGCCCATCAGCACCTCGGGCACCAGGATCTGCCAGGAGCCGAGCCCGAAGAGGCGGACGGACAGGGCCATCGGCCACAGCGCGGCGGGCGGCTTGTCGACGGTGATGGCGTTGGCCGCGTCGAGCGAGCCGAAGAAGAACGCCTTCCAGCTCTCGCCGCCGGCCTGCACGGCCGCGGAGTAGAAGGAGTTGGCGTAGCCGGAGGCGCTCAGGTTCCAGAGGTAGAGCGCGGCGGTCGCCAGCAGGAGCCCCAGGAAGGCCGGCCGGACCCAGGGGGCGTCGTCGGGACGTCCGCGCCAGAGCCGTACGGGCCACGGGCGGGCGGGCCGGACGTGAGTCGTCGAGGTCATCGGGAGGTCCTTGCGGTGGAGTCGGAGTCCGGGAAGACCCAGAGCCGGAAGAGGAGGAAACGCAGCACGGTCGCCGCGAGGTTGGCGGTGATCAGCACCGCCAGCTCGGTGGAGTGGGCCGGGTCGCCGCCGACCGCGCCGAGCGCGGCCAGCGAACCGCTGGTCAGGGCGAGACCGATGCCGAACACCACGAGACCCTGCGCCTGGTGGCGGACTGCGCGGTCCCGTCCCCGCACCCCGAAGGTCAGGCGCCGGTTGGCCGCGGTGTTGGCGACGGCCGAGACGAGGAGGGCGGCGGCGTTGGCGGGCTGGGGGCCGGCGCCCGTGCGGAAGAGCGAGTAGAGCGCCAGGTAGAAGAGGGTGGACAGGGCGCCGACCACACAGAAGCCGACCAGCTGGCGGGCCAGTCCGCGCGGCACCCCGGCGAGCCGGCGGTCCCGCGGGTCGTCGCCGAAGGGGCGGGCCAGCCGGTCCAGCGGCAGCGAACCCGTCGCGAGCGCCCGCCCCACCCGCCAGACGCCCTTCAGGTCCTCGCTCGCCGTCCGCACGATGTGGACGCTGGAGTCGGGGTCGTCGACCCAGTCGACGGGGACCTCGTGGATCCGCAGCCCCGCCCGTTCGGCGAGCACCAGCATCTCCGTGTCGAAGAACCAGCCGGTGTCCTCGACCATCGGCAGCAGCCGCTCGGCCACCTCCCGCCGGATCGCCTTGAACCCGCACTGGGCGTCGGAGAACCGGGCGGCGAGCGAGCCGCGCAGGATCAGGTTGTAGGCCCGGGAGATGAACTCCCGCTTCGGCCCGCGCACCACCCGCGAGGAACGCGCCAGCCGGGAGCCGATCGCCAGGTCCGAGTGACCGGAGATGAGGGGCGCGACGAGCGGCAGCAGCGCGTTGAGGTCCGTGGACAGGTCCACGTCCATGTAGGCGAGGACGGGCGCGTCCGAGTGCGACCACACCGTCCGCAGCGCACGGCCGCGCCCCTTCTGCTCCAGTCGCACGGCGCGCACCTCGGGCAGTTCGTCGGCCAGGCCCGCCGCGACCACCGGGGTGCCGTCGGTGGAGGCGTTGTCGGCGACCGTGATCCGGAAGCCGTAGGGGAAGGTGCGGGAGAGGTGCTCGTGGAGCCGCAGGATGCAGGGCTCCAGGTCCTTCTCCTCGTTGTGGACGGGAATCACCACGTCGAGGACGGGCCGCCCGGCCGCGCCCACGGGCAGGTGTTCCCGGGCGGGAAGGGTGCCGGGCGTGGGTCCCGTTGTCGATTGGGTTCGCATGGCCACGACCCTCGCCGGGGCCGCTGTCACGGCTGTGTGATGAGCCTGTGCCCTGCCTGTGAGTCGGAGGCGCCGGCCGCCGGGACGGTGTCCTCCGCGAGGCTGCCGAGGGGCAGCGACACGGCGAACACGGTCGCGCCGGGCCTGCTGCGCACGGTCACCTCGCCGCCGTGCGCCACGGCGACCGCGCGGACGATCGCCAGGCCCAGGCCCGTGCTCCCGCCGCCCGCACGGCGTGCCCGGGAGGCGTCGCCGCGCGCGAAGCGCTCGAAGACGGACGGGAGGAGGTCCGCGGGAATGCCGGGGCCGTCGTCCTCGACCTCCAGCACGGCCCGGCCGCCGTCCCCCCGCACGCGGGCGGTGACCGTCGTGCCGGGCGGGGTGTGCGTACGGGCGTTGCCCAGGAGGTTGACGAGGACCTGGTGCAGGCGGGCGTCGTCCGCCTCCACCGTCACGGCGTGCCCGGGGAGTTCGAGGCGCCAGTGGTGGTCCGGGCCGGCCGCGCGGGCGTCGGAGAGGGCGTCCACGACCAGCGGCGCGAGCTCGGTGCGCCCGCGGGACAGCGGCCGGCCGGCGTCCAGCCGGGCGAGCAGCAGCAGGTCCTCCACCAGGCCGGTCATCCGGGTGGCCTCGGACTCGATCCGCCCGAGGGCGTGCCGGGTGTCGGGACCGCACTCCTCCCGGCCGCGCCGGGTCAGTTCGGCGTAGCCGCGGATCGAGGCCAGGGGGGTGCGCAGCTCGTGGCTGGCGTCCGCGACGAACTGCCGGACCCGCGTCTCGCTCTGCTGGCGGGCGTGGAGCGCGGAGTGGACGTGGTCGAGCATCCGGTTGATGGCCGCGCCGACCTGCCCGACCTCGGTCCGCGGATCGGCCTCGGGCACCCGCTGGTCGAGCGCCACCTCGCCGCTGTGCAGGGGGAGTCCGGAGACCTGGGTGGCGGTCGCGGCGACCCGGCGGAGCGGCCGGAGGGCGATCCCCACCAAGGCGCCGCCGGCGAGCGACGCGGCGACCAGCCCGGCGCCGGTGACGCTCAACTCGACCAGGACCAGGGTGGAGAGCGAGTCCTGGACCTCGGCCAGCGGTATGCCGGTGAGGTAGTCCCCGCGGGCGCCGGAGGCGTACTCCACCCGGTAGTCGCCGAGACCCCCGGGGAGTTCGACCGTGTGCGGCTCGCCGTCGCGCGGGACGGCGGCGAGGGCGGTCCGCTGGGCCGAGTCGAGGGAGGTCGACCGGGGGCCGTCGTAGGGCTCCCCGTTGCCGTCGAAGACCTTGGCCTCCTTCAGCTCGCCGTCCACGACCTCCGCGCCGACCGTGCCCAGCGGAGTGCCGGGCCCGAGGACGAAGCCGAGGGGGCTCCGCGGGCTCTGCGGAACGTCGGGGGCGCCGGGCGGGCCGGCGGCCCGGTTCGAGACGCCGCGCAGCTGCCGGTCGGCCTGGTCGTACAGGTAGGAGCGGAAGGCGAGCGTCGTCACCGTCCCGATGACAGCCGCGACGACCGCGATCAGGGTGACGGCCGAGACCACGAGCCGGGTCCGCAGCGACCAGGGCCGGGTCCGCGGGGACCGCCGCGCGGCGCGCGGGGCGGCCGGACGGGACGAGACCGGCACGGACGGGGCGGGGCCCTGCGGGGGCGGGGCGGACATGCGGGGGCTACTCCCCCGGCTTGATGAGGTACCCGGCGCCGCGCCGGGTGTGGATCATGGGGGAGCGCCCCGCGTCGATCTTCCGGCGCAGGTAGGAGATGTACAGCTCGACGACGTTGGCCTGACCGCCGAAGTCGTACGACCACACCCGGTCGAGGATCTGCGCCTTGCTGAGCACCCGGCGGGGATTGCGCATGAGGTACCGCAGCAGCTCGAACTCGGTGGCCGTGAGGTGGATCGACTCGCCGCCGCGGGTCACCTCGTGGCTGTCCTCGTCGAGGGTGAGGTCGCCGACGGCCAGCAGCGACTCGCTGCGCGCCTGCGCGGCGCCGGAACGCCGGATCAGCCCGCGCAGCCGCGCCACGACCTCCTCCAGGCTGAACGGCTTGGTGACGTAGTCGTCGCCGCCCGCCGTGAGCCCGGCGATCCGGTCCTCGACGGCGTCCTTCGCCGTCAGGAACAGCACCGGCACCTCGGGCAGCTCGCGCCGCAGCCCGGCGAGCACGGACAGGCCGTCCATGTCGGGCAGCATCATGTCGAGGATCACCGCGTCGGGCCGGAACTCCCGCGCCACGCGCAGTGCCCCGGCGCCGTCGCCGGCACTGTGGACCTGCCAGCCCTCGTAGCGCAGGGCCATGGAGAGGAGCTCCGCCAGCGACGCCTCGTCGTCCACGACGAGGACACGGACGGCGGAGCCGTCGGGCCGGAGCATGTCGGTGCGCCGATGCGGCGTGATGGCGGTCATGCTGCCACGCTGTCCGCCGGTACTGAGATCTTCCTTGCCCTTACCTGTGAATTCCCTGAGAACCGTCCGGCTCCCCGGACCGGCCGGCGCGCGCCCCGTCCCGGCGCCGCCCCCGGGGCAGCGAGAACAGCTCGGCGGCGTTGTCGTGGAGGACCGCGCGGAACCAGTCGTCGCCGAGCCCGAGCCGTTCGAGCGCGTCCAGCTGGTGCGCGTACGGGTACGGGATGTTCGGGAAGTCCGAGCCGAGGAGGATCCGGTCGCCGAGGGCCAGCAGCCGCGGGCGCTCGTCCACGGGGAACGGCGCGAGACGTTCGCTGAAGTCCGTGAAGGCCATCGTGGTGTCCAGGTGGACGCCCTCGTACCGCTCGGCCAGGTCGAGGAAGTCGGAGTACTCGGGCATCCCCATGTGCGCGACGATCAGCCGCAGCCCGGGGTGGCGGGCCAGCAGCCGCCCGACGGGACCGGGCCCGGTGAACTTGCCGGCCGCGGGTCCCGAGCCGCAGTGCACGACCACCGGCACGCCGGCCTCGGCGAGCTCGCCCCAGCAGCCGTCGAGCAGCTCGTCGTTGGGATCGAAGCCACCGACCTGGAGGTGCACCTTGAAGACGCGCGCCCCGCCGTCCAGCGCCTGCCGGACGTAGCCGGCGACCTCCTGCTCCGGATAGAGGGTCGCCGTGTGCAGGCAGTCCGGGGTGCGGGCCGCGAAGTCGGCGGCCCAGCCGTTGAGCCACCGGGCCATCCCGGCCTTGTGCGGGTAGAGCATCGAGGTGAACGCGAGGACCCCGAACTCCCTCAGGAGGGCGACGCGGCGCTCCTCCTCCTCGCGGTAGGTGATGGGCCACTCCAGGCCGGTGAGGGGCCCGACGGCGTCGAAGTACGCCCACACCTTGTCGAGGACGTTCTTGGGCATGAAGTGGGTGTGGACGTCGACGAGTCCGGGGAGCCCGAGCCGCTCGGCGAGGGCCCGGGGGTCAGTCCCGTTCAAAGCCGTAGCTCCGCTCGACCTTGCCGATGTGGACGCTGTAGCTCTCGTACCAGTGCTCCCGCCCGTGCCGCTTGGCCGCCTGGTGCTCGGCGTTGTGCTGCCAGGCGGTGAGGGCGTCGAGGTCGCGGAAGTACGCGACGGTGATGCCGAGGCCGCCGGGGGTGCGGGCGGACTCGTAGCCGAGGTAGCCGGGGATCTCCTGGACGAGCTCCTGCATCCGGGCGGAGGTCTCCGCGTAGCCCTCGGGGTGGTCCGGCCGGACCGAGGTGAAGACAGCCGTGTAGTAGGGCGGTTCGAGGCCCGCCACCGGTTTCGGGGTCATGTGGATCACCTTGGGCCGGGGGAGGCGGGCCTGTCCACGGGCGCCGCCGAAAGGGATCCAAGTCTTTACGGTCACCGGTCGGGGCGGGCAGGTCGGGGGGCGGCACCGGGTCCGGGCGGGGCGGCCGGCGGCACCGGGTCCGCGGCGGGTCCGTTCAGGCTCCGCGGTGGCAGGTCCGCGGCGGGTCCTCGGCAGGTCCCGTGCGGGTCAGAAGAGGCCGTCCTGGCGCTGCGGCGTGTGGCCGAGGACCGGTACGGAGACGGCTTCGCCGGGGGAGGCGGAGACGAGTCCCCAGCCGCTCATCAGCCGGGTGTCGAGGGCGAGCGCCCGCCCCGCCGGGTCCAGCAGGTGCAGGTCGGGGCCGGCGGCGGCGAGCAGCCGGCCGGAGACCGCGCCGCCGTCGACGAGCTCGGCGACGGAGCCGTCGAGCGGCGGCAGCGCGTCGAGCCGGAAAGCCTCGCCGTGGTCGTGCACCCGCGGGGGAAGCGGCTCCAGCGTCTCCGCCCATCCGGCGAGCCCGACTGCCCGCCGGTGCAGCTCCTCGATCTCGCGGGCGCGCTCGGCGACGGGCGGCAGGTCGTGGCGTACGGCGCGCTTCTGCGCGTACGGGATCCGGTCGGGCACCTTCAGCGCGTGCCGCAGCAGTTCCTCGGTCCGCCGGGCGGCCATGAGCGGGCCCCGCCCGAGCCAGCCGAAGGCGACGGCCCCCTGTTCCAGCAGCCGGGCGTCACCCCGGGCCTCCGCCGTGATCCCGACCTTGACCATCCCGGGCCCGAACCAGGCGAGGTACACGCGGTACGGCCGCGGGTCGTCGGCGGTCGTGTCCGCCGCCACCGAGTGCAGCCGGTCGAGGCGGGCGCACTCGGGGCACTGGCCGCCGGTGCTGCGGGCGGGCACGGTCGCGTCGAGCGGGCAGGGGTTGCCGCGGGCCCCGGGGCACCGGCGCGGCCCCACGGCCCGGAAACCGAGCTGCTGCCCGTAACCGAGCGCGGACACCCGCCCGCCCTCCCACCGCAGTCCCGGCACGCCGCCGTTCCACCGCAACCCGGCACACCGCCACACCACGTGCTCACTCCCGTCCCACGCCTCCGGAGCGACCAGTCTGCGCCACGGGACCACGGCCGCGGCGGCCTTCGCGCCGGGGCGCCCGGGCGCGTTCGGGTCCCGGAAGCCGCACGCGCCCCCGCACACCGTGCACCCGCCCAGGGACCCGTATCCCCCTGCCGGAAGCCGGGCGTCTCACGGACGGGCCGACGCCTCCTCCGCGGGGCACAGCATGCGGTGGTCCGGAACCACCGGATCACCGAGCGCCGGCTCGATCCCCCGGACGCGCACGGCCACCAACCCGTCCTGCCCGTGCACCAGCCGCCAACGGAACCGCGGGGGGACGTCCTTGGCGGGCAGCTCGACGGTGGCCAGCATGATCCAGCGGTCGTAGTTCGTCGGGAACACCCGCACCTCGGCGCCGCACTCCCGGCAGGGCGCCGGCTCGATCCACGCCGTGTCCTCGGGATCCGGATCGGGCCGGGGCGCGGCCGTGGCGCCCTCGTCCGCGGCCAGGTCGTTGGCGGCGCGGTTCCAGCAGGCGTCGCAGAGCACGGCCATGAGACTGATCCGGCCCCGCGCCCGCACGCCGGTGCCCTCCGTCCCACACCCCTGGCAGACCGATCCCGGAAAGTCCCCTGTCGCCCCCATACGCCCGAGTGTGAGCGCCGACACACGGTCCTGACAGGTCGCGATCCGGCCGCGTTGGCGCGGTCAGGACGGTGCGGTGGCCGCCTTGAGCCGGAAACCGACGGGGACGAGCCCGGTGACGCGGTCCGCCGCGCGGCGCCGGGTCCGCGAACCGGACGGCGCCCGCCGGCCGATCACGTGGGCGGCCCTCCTGAGTCACAACACCCGGGTGAAGCTGAGTAGGTGCGCTCTGCCCGGGCACGGGCACGAGGGGCGACGCTGGGACCATGCGACAAGGACCTCGGAACCTCACCCCCCGGCTGCCGGCGACACTCACGACGGCCCTGGCGGCGCTCGCGCTGTGGGCCGCGTGGCTGGGCTGGGACCAGCACCGCGACGTGCACCCCGACGGGTCGACGACCGGCCCGTACGAGGCCTGGCAGGTGATCGGGCTGGTGCTGACGCTGCTGGTGCCGGTGTACTGGGCGGCGTTCAAGGGCTACTTCGCGGACGCGGTCCTGGGCACCTCGGCCGGCCTGACCGTCGCCGCCTTCTACGACTGGTCGGACGACTCCAGCGGCCTCTTCGTGATCGGCGTCGGCATGGTCATGATCGGAAGCCTCGCCGTGACCGCCGGCGTGACCGCCGTGGTCGCGGCCGTCCACCGGGACCGCCCGCCGACTCTCCCCCGGGGGTGAGCGGGAACCACCGCCCACGGACCCCGCACCCGCGCCGGATTGCCACCCCGTCACCGCGCCGGGACACCCCGGAAACGCGAGAGGCCCCGGACTTTCGTCCGGGGCCTCTCGGGCTGTGCACTCGGCAGGATTCGAACCTGCAACCTTCTGATCCGTAGTCAGATGCTCTATCCGTTAAGCTACGAGTGCTTGTGCTTCCCGGCTTTTTTCTTGCCGGTCGGCGTTGCGTGGACAACATTACATGACCTGCGCCGTGACGCGAAATCCATTAGCCAGACCCCCTCTGACCTGCGAAAACACCCTCTGAGAGTGGTGGCGTGTCCGCCGGACGGGTGAAGGGGACACGGGTTCCCCACGGCCGGAAGGGGCGGGGACCGGCCCGAACGGGGTCCGAGCCCGGACCGGGTGGGGCCCGGGAAGGCAAGACCCGTGCGCGCCCGGAAACGGCCGAAGCCCCGGCCGTGGGGCCGGGGCTTCGGTAGGGGCGGAGGCGGAGGGATTTGAACCCTCGATGGGCTTTAAGGCCCAAACCGCATTAGCAGTGCGGCGCCATAGACCGGACTAGGCGACGCCTCCATGCACCCCGCGCGGGCGCGGATGGTGCGTGCAGATGATGACACAGGCGAGCCGTGCGTCACCAATCGCTTCTCACCGTACTAGTCCTCCGGGGCCCAGGGCAAAGCCCCGCGGCGCACTCCGGTTGCGCAACGAACGGCAGTACGGAGCGTTAGAGGGAGTGGGGCATCAACCGCCTGCCACCCGCGTCCCTGGAGTTCGTATGCTGCGCCGCTCTGTCCTCGCGACCTTCGCGACCTTCGCGACCCTCGCCACCGCCTCGGCCGCCCCCACCGCCGGCGCCGTCGAGGCCCCGGTGCTGGGGCCGATTCCGCCGCTGTCGCTGCTTGCGGAGGCGGACGGCCTCACCGTGACCGTCTCCAAGAGCGGGCACCCCAAGGCCGACGGCACCTTCCGGCTCGAGTGCGAGGGGCGGGCCGGCGGGAACCACCCGGCCGCCAAGGACGCCTGCCGGCGGCTCGACCAGATCGCGCGGCAGGGCACGGACCCCTTCCGGCCGGTCGACAAGGACCGGCTCTGCACCCAGCAGTACGGCGGCCCGGCCCTCGCCCACATCACCGGAAAATGGCAGGGCCGCAGCGTGGACGCCCGTTTCTCCCGGGCCGACGGCTGCGAGATCGACCGCTGGGAGAACCTGGAGCCGGTGCTTCCGATCGTGCGGGGGTGACGTGAGGATGACGGTCGGATCTTGCCGGAGGCATGCGACCGTGCCCCACGCCCGCCGAGCCTGCCCTTAGACTCCCTCTCAGTGACAGGCTGCGGCCCGCGGGGCAAGATGGGCGGCCAGCCGCCAGGCAAGGTGCAGTGGGTCAGGGAGGAAGCGTCGTCGTGAGCAGCAGGCCATCCCGAGGCGCTGCTCGCCTCGCAGCGATACTCGACGCCCTCCCCGACGGCCTCGTGCTCGTCAACTGCAACGGCACGGTCGTCAACGCCAACACCATCGCCCTCGGCATGTTCGAGACCCCCGGCACCGCTCTGGTCGGCCGCGGGCTGCTCGACCTGCTGCCCACCTTCGACTCCCGGCTGATCCCCGGGTCGATGCGGCTGCCCGAGGACGCCGACGAGCGGGGCCGCACCAAGCCGACCCGGATGATCGCGCGCCGCACCGACGGCAGCGAGTTCGCCGTCGAGGTCACCAGCGCCAATCTGGAGGACGGGCGCGAGGCCTACGACTCGTACACCGGCTACACCGGCGACGAGCTGCTCATGCTCGTCGTCCGGGACCTCACCGGCACGCTCGACACCGAGGCCGAACTCGCCCGCTCGCAGCGCCAGACCGAGATGATCCTGCGTGCCGCGGCCGAGGGCGTCGTCGGCACGGACACCGACGGGCAGGTCGTCCTCGTCAACCCGGCCGCCGCGCAGATCCTCGGCTTCCGCGCCAGCGATCTCGGCGGCAAGGAGCTGCACCCGCTCATCCTGCACTCCCGTCCGGACGGCGAGCCGTTCCCGTACGAGGAGTCGCCGCTCGCCGACACGCTCAAGTCCGGGCGCAAGCACCGGGTCCGCGGGCAGGTGCTGTGGGCGAAGAACGGCGACCGGGTACCGGTCGACCTGACGACCGCGCCGGTACGGGACGGCGACCAGCTCGTCGGCGCGGTGATGACCTTCACCGACCGGCGCCCCTACGAGAAGCTCTCCGAGAAGCACGCCACGGAGGTCGCCGACCTCACGGAGAAGCACGCGGCGGAGCGGGAGCGGCAGAACGAGCGGTTCGAGGCGCTGACCGCCCGGCACGAGCAGCTGACGGCCGTCCTCGGCGAGTCGCTTCGCGGGCCGCTGGAGGAGCTGCGCGCGGAGCTGTCCACGCTCGCCGCGGACGACGCCGGCCAGCTGTGGCCGGAGGCGAACCAGCTGCTGCACCACCTGGCCGCCGGATACGCGCGGATGACGACGCTGGTCGACAACGTCCTCGGGTACCAGCGCCTGGACGCCGGTGCGGAGGAGCTCGCCAAGAGCGTGGGGCTGCTCGACGGCATCGTGGCCGCCGGCGTCGACGGGGCCGTGGAGCTCATCGGGCCGGGCCGGGCGCAGTTCGCCGTGCACGCGCCGCCCATCGAGGCCGAGGTCGACGCGGGACGGCTGGCGACGGCGCTGGCGCACCTGGTCGCGGACGTGGCCGGGGTCGACTCGACCGGCAAGGCCAAGGTCGTGGCGGGTACGGGTTACGTCGACTCCACGATCGTGGTGGCGGCGGCGCAGCGCGGAGACGTCGTACGGATCGAGGTGCGCGGGCCGTACGCCGGCGGCGACCCGGTCCACCAGCCCATCGTGCGCGGGATCGTGGCGGCGCACGGCGGTGTGGTGCAGACGCACGAGGTGCCCGGGATGAGCGGCAGCGCGTACGTCCTGGAGGTGCCGCTCGGCGCCGGCCGGGGCACGGTGGCGCCGCCGCCCGCCCCCGAACCCGAGCCTCAGCCCGTACCGCAGGACGGCTCCGTGGGCGGCGGGCAGCTCGCACTGCCCGCGCAGGCTTCGGAGACCCAGGGCGGCGGGCGGCGGCGCGCCCGGCGGGCGTCCACCGACGCGTTCCTGGAGAGCCCTGTGGCGGTCGAGGGCGGTGCGGAGCCCACCGGGCGCCGTCGTGGGCGTACGGAGGCGGCTCAGGGCCCGGCGGAGCTGATCCCGGCCCAGAACGCCGGCACGGGCACGCCCGGTGCCGGCCCTGAGGCATTGCCCGGCGACGGCACGGGCGCCGTGCCGGTCGCGGCCGAGCCCACCGGACGGCGTCGCGGCCGTCCCGCGGAGGGCGCCGTGGTGACCGCGGCCGAGGGTGCCCAGGGGCGCGCCGCGCTCGGGAACACCGTGCCGCCGCAGGGTGTGCCCGCCGAGGCACCCGCCCTGGCCCGCGCGCTGCCCGCCATCGCGGGCGCCGGGGAGTCCACCGGGGACGGCCGGCCCACCGGTCGCAGGCGGCGCGCGCTCGCCGCCGCTCAGGAGCGGGCGGCGGCGGCCGAGTCCGGTCCGCGCACGCCGTTCGCGCTGCCGCCGGCGGACGCCGACCGGGGTGACCCGGGCCAGGGCGACGCCGCGGGCCCGGCCCCCGTGTCGGCCGCGGGGTCCCCGCAGCCGTCCGGACTCGTGCCCGCCGCGGGCCCGGCGCCGATGCCCGCGCCGATGCCGATGCCGATGCCCGCGCCAATGGTGGTGAGCGACGAGGGGCGGCACGACGCCGCCCGGTCCGGCCCGGACACCGATCACACGCCTCCGCAGGCGCACCCGCTGCCCGGAGCGACCGGCCGGCGTCGTGCCGCCGTCCGGGACGGGGCCGCGCAGGAGGCGCCCGCCGACGCGCCGGCCGCCGCCCAGGGGGCCGGAGCCCCGGCCGGCGGCACCGGCTCCGTACCGCTGCCGCCCGCGCTGCCGACTCCCGCCCGGCCGACGTCCGCGCATCCGACCCCGGCACAGCCCTTGCCCGCCGAGGCTCCGACCGACGTGACGACCACGCAGAGCGGCCGGGCGTTCAGCGTGCGCACGCTCGGGCAGGGCGTCCCCTTCGCCCAGCAGATCGCCGCGCAGCAGAACGGCCAGGGCACCCCGAACGGCCAGGGCACCCAGGGCGGTCAGAACGGTGCCTCGAACGGCTCCGGGCGGCGGCGCAGGCTCGCCACCCCGCCCGACGGCGACCGCACCGCCCAGCCGGCCGCGGCGACGTCGGCCGGGACGGCGACGGAGACCGCCGCCAAGCCCCATCCGCAGCCGGGCACCGCGCCCAAGCGGGTGCCCTCGGTCCCCGAAGGCCGTTCGTACGCCATAGGAGCGCCCGCCGAGGGCTCCGCCGAGGGGCCCGAGCCGCTGGACGGTCCGGGCGGCGCGGTCGAGGTCGCCAACAGGCCGCTGCCCCAGCCGGTCGACGACGAGCTGCCGCCGGAGCCGCTGGACAACCCGCGCCGGCTGCTGGTCTGGCCCGCCCCGGACGTCCAGACGCAGCAGGCGCTGAGCGACCGCGGCTACCGCCCGGTGATCGTGAACTCCCGCGAGGAGGTCGACGCGCAGATCGCCGCGTTCCCCGCCGCGCTCTTCGTCGACCCGCTGACCGGCCCCATCACCCGGACCGCGCTCCAGTCGCTGCGCCAGGCGGCCGTCGCCGCCGAGGTGCCGGTGCTGCTCGCGGCCGGGCTCGGGCAGGCGTCCCGGGAGGCGGCGTACGGCGCCGATCCCGCCGTCCTGCTCAAGGCGCTCGCCCCGCGGGACAGCGAGCAGCACCCGTCCCGCGTGCTGCTGATCGAGGAGCACGACGAGATCGCGGAGGCGCTCGCGGCGACCCTGGAGCGGCGCGGCATGCAGGTGGCGCGCGCCGCGGCGGACTCGGAGGCGGTCACGCTGGCCACGCAGATGCGGCCGAACCTGGTGGTGATGGACCTGATGCAGGTGCGTCGCCGGCGGGCCGGGATCATCGACTGGCTGCGGGCGAACGGGCAGTTGAACCACACGCCGCTCGTCGTCTACACCTCGACCGGTCTCGACGAGGCGGACCTCCCGAAGCTCGCGGCGGGCGAGACGGTCCTCTTCCTCGCGGAGCGTTCCACCACCACCGAGGTCCAGGCCCGGATCGTGGACCTGCTCGCGAAGATCGGCACCAACTAGGTCCCCGGGACAGGACCCAGGTCCTGTCCCGGGAAGCCCGGAAGGGCGACTCCACGTCGAAGGGGAGGGGCGTCGCGCCCCTCCCCTTCGTGCTCGCGCCGCTGTCACGGCCCTCGGTGGGCTACAGCTGCGTCACGTCCAGCTCGCCGTCCGCGTACTGCCGGCGGATCACCTTCTTGTCGAACTTGCCCACGCTCGTCTTCGGCACCGCCTGCACGATCGACCAGCGCTCCGGCAGCTGCCACTTGGCGACCGACTGCCCGAGGAACTCCTTCAGCGCCGCGTAGTCCACCGTGGCGCCCTCCTTGAGGACGACGGTCGCCAGCGGGCGCTCGCCCCACTTCTCGTCCGGTACGGCGACGACCGCGGCCTCGGCGACCTCGGGGTGCGCCATGATCGCGTTCTCGAGGTCGACGCTCGAGATCCACTCGCCGCCGGACTTGATGACGTCCTTGGCGCGGTCGGTGAGCGTGAGGTAGCCGTCCGGGCTGATGACGCCGACGTCACCGGTCTTCAGCCAGCCGTCCTCGCTGAACTTGTCGGCCGGGCGGATCGCCTCGCCGTCCACGCCGCCGAAGTACGAGCCGGCGATCCAGGTGCCGCGGACCTCCAGCTCGCCCGCCGACTCGCCGTCCCACGGGAGGTGTTCGCCGCCGGGGCCGACCAGCCGCGCCTCGACGCCGGCCGGGAAGCGGCCCTGGGTGACGCGGTAGGGCCACGCCTCCTCGTCGGTCAGTCCGGCGGGCGGGTGGGCCATGGTGCCGAGGGGGGACGTCTCCGTCATGCCCCAGGCGTGGCAGAGCCGGACGCCGAGCTTGTCGTACGCCTCCATGAGCGAGGGGGGACAGGCCGCGCCGCCGATGGTGACCTGGCGCATGGAGGACAGGTCGCGGGGGTGGGCGGTGACCTCGGCGAGGAGGCCCTGCCAGATGGTGGGGACGGCGGCGGCGTGGCTCGGCTTCTCGCGCTCGATCATCTCGGCGAGCGGGGCGGGCTGGAGGAACCGGTCCGGCATGAGCATGTTGATGCCGGTCATGAAGGTGGCGTGCGGCAGACCCCAGGCGTTGACGTGGAACTGCGGGACGACGACGAGGGTCGTGTCCTTCTCGGTCAGGCCCATCGACTCGGCCATGTTCACCTGCATGGAGTGCAGGTAGATCGAGCGGTGCGAGTAGACGACGCCCTTGGGGTCGCCGGTGGTGCCGGAGGTGTAGCACATGGCCGCGGCCGTGCGCTCGTCCAGCTCCGGCCAGTCGAAGGTGGTGGGCCGGCCCGCGATCAGCTCCTCGTAGTCGTGCACGCGCGGCGCGACGCCCTCGAGGACGGACCGGTCGCCGGGGCCCGCGACCACGATGTGCTCGAGGGTCGGCAGGTGCGGCAGCAGCGGCGCGAGGAGCGGGAGGAGGGAGCCGTTGACGAGGACGACCCGGTCGGCGGCGTGGTTGACGATCCACACCAGCTGCTCGGGGGGAAGCCGCAGGTTGAGGGTGTGCAGGACCGCGCCCATGGACGGGATCGCGAAGTACGCCTCGACGTGCTCGGCGTTGTTCCACATGAGCGTGGCGACCCGCTGGTCGCCGGTGACCCCGAGTTCGTCGCGCAGGGCGTTGGCCAGCTGGGTGGCACGTGCGCCCGTCTCCGCGAAGGTGCGGCGCTGCGGCTCGGGCTCGCCCGTCCAGGTGGTGATCAGTGACTTCCCGTGGATCGTCATCCCGTGCTTCAGGATGCGGGTCACGGTCAGCTGTACGTCCTGCATGGTGCTCAGCACGGCGTCCTCCCGGTGGGCGCTACGTGGCAGTAAGGGTGTGCAGATTCTGCGCACATACCACGCGGTATGTCACTACCCGGGAGTACGGAAATTGCCAGTGATCGCTGGCGGGGGCGGGGCGCCGGGCCCGTCCGGGCGTTCCGTCCGGCACGGAATCCGCCCTGCGGCGACGGAATCACGGGCCGGGACGGCCCTCACCGCACCGGAGTCAGCTCGGGATCCTCGCGGAGCTTGCCGAGCGCCCGCGACACCGCGCTCTTGACCGTGCCGATCGACACACCGAGCACCTCCGCCGTCTGCGCCTCGCTCAGGTCCTCGTAATACCTGAGGACGACCATCGCCCGCTGGCGGTCGGGGAGCTTCATCACGGCCCGCCACATGGCGTCGTGCAGCACCTGCTGCTCGGCCGGGTCCGCCTGGGGCAGTCCGGCCGGCTCGGGCAGCTCGTCGCAGGCGAACTCGTCGACCTTGCGCTTGCGCCACTGGGACGTCCGGGTGTTCAGCAGCGCGCGGCGGACGTACCCGTCCAGGGCACGGTGGTCCTCGATCCGTTCCCAGGCCACGAAGGTCTTGGTCAGCGCGGTCTGGAGCAGGTCCTCGGCATCGAACGGGTTCGCGGTCAGCGAGCGCGCGGTGCGCAGCAGCACGGGCCCGCGGGCCCGGACGTAGGTGGCGAACGACGGGTAGCCGGCGGCCAGGGCGGCGCGGCCGGCGGGCGCGGCGGCGACACCGGTGGCGGCCTTGGACGCGCCCGTGCAGACGGGGCCAGAGGGTGGCGGAGTCATGGTTCCACGCTAGGAGCGGGCGCGTGCCGGGGGATCGGCCCCAGGTCCCGACCCGCACTCCGCCTCAGGTTGTAGGGGTGGGGACAGCTGGACCTCCTCAAGGTGGAGAGCCACTCAGGGTCGGGACGGGGTGCGAGCGGGTGCGTGGCCCCGTGCCGCGGGCAGGACCGGACCTCGCGGGCATCCCCGAGGGGTCGGCGGGGAGGAGGCCCCCACCGGGTCGGGCCGGTGGGGTGAGGGCGGGCGCCGGTCAGTGGGAGACGGGGACGGACGGGTCGCCGGAGGCGATGGAGGCGACCGGCCCGTCGACGGCGTTCCGGTCGATGGTCAGGGTGCGGCCCCCGTACGACTCGCGGACGTTGCCCGCGTACTGGTGGATCCGGCCGTGCTCCAGCCAGGCGGGCATGGGCAGGGCGCTCTCCGAGTAGAGCGCGGGCTCGCCCAGCCAGCGCGCGAACCAGATCACCGCGGGAAGGTCCTCGTAGCCGGCCTTCCGCGCCTCCTCCATGTGCTGCACACCGCTGTCGGCACTGCTGTAGAAGCCCGGCAGATAGCCCTGCCCGCGGACCTCCCGGTTCCAGGCCCGGACGAAGAGCAGCGTGGTCTCGGTGCAGACGGAGTCGGTGAGCGGATAGGCCTCCATGTCGAGGTAGAGCGCGCTGCCCGGCGTGATCCCGAGCGCGGCGGCCGCCCGGACGGCGTCGGCCCCCTCCTCGGTGCCCTGGGTCCAGGGGTCGGCGCCGATCGGGACGTGCTTCTTGTTCTGGGCGAAGACGCAGGGCGCCTGCGAGCCGACGAAGACCGGGAGCAGTCGCCAGCCCTGGGCGTGCACCGAGGCGACCCAGTGCGAGGTCAGGTTGGGCTGCGCCGGGCAGCCCCGGCCGCGACCGCCGAAGTAGACGCCGACGGCCCGATACGGCGACGCGAGCCAGGCCTCCATCACCGCGAGCGACGGGGCCTCACAGGTGTCGAAGCCCTTCCCGGTGAAGTACCGGTACGTGACGGAGCCGCCGCCCGGGGCCGCCGGGGCGCCCCGGGCCTCGGATCCGGCCGTCCGAGGGGGACCGGCTCCGCGCGCGGAGCCGGTCGGAGGGGTGGGGGCGGCCGTCGCGGGGGCGACGAGCAGCGCGACGGCGAGAGCGGCCTGCAGGAGCCGCGCCCGTACGGACCGGTCGCGGTACGGCGCGGCGGCCGGGGAGCTGTTCATGGGGCGAGTGAAGAACGGTCCGCCCCGCCCGGCCACCGCTCGGGCCGGCTCCTCAGCCGTCCGTGCCCAGGATCAACCCGGACGTAGGAACCCCGGTACCCGCCGTGACCAGCGCCCGCGACGCGCCCGGCACCTGGTTCACGGACGTGCCCCGCATCTGGCGCACCGCCTCCGCGATGCCGTTCATCCCGTGGAGGTACGCCTCCCCGAGCTGGCCGCCGTGGGTGTTCAGCGGCAGCCGGTCCGCCGCCACGAAACCGGCCGCCTCGCCGGGCGCGCAGAACCCGAGCTCCTCCAGCTGCATGAGGACGAACGGCGTGAAGTGGTCGTAGAGGATGCCGACGTCGATGTCGCCGGGGGCCAGTCCGGACGTCCGCCACAGCTGCCGGGCCACCACGCCCATCTCGGGCAGACCGGTCAGGTCGTCCCGGTAGAAGCTGGTCATCGCCTCCTGGTTGCGTCCGGCGCCCTGCGCGGCGGCCACGACCAGGGCGGGCGGATGGCGCAGGTCACGGGCCCGCTCGGGCGTGGTGACGACGAGGGCCTGTCCGCCGTCGGTCTCCTGGCAGCAGTCGAGGAGGCGCAGCGGCTCGGCGATCCAGCGCGAGGCGGCGTGGTCGGCGAGGGTGATCGGCTTCCCGTGGAAGTAGGCGGCGGGGTTGCGGGCGGCGTGGCGCCGGTCGGTGACGGCCACGTGGCCGAACGCCTCGGGGGTCAGGCCGTACGTGTGCAGATAGCGCTGGGCGATCATGGCCACCCAGGAGGCGGGGGTGAGGAGCCCGAAGGGGAGCTGCCAGCCGAGCGCGGCACCCTCGGCGGAGGGTTCGCGCTGCTGGACGCCGGAGCCGAAGCGGCGGCCCGAACGCTCGTTGAACGCCCGGTAGCAGACGACGACCTCGGCGACGCCGGTGGCGACGGCGAGGGCGGCCTGCTGGACGGTGGCGCAGGCGGCCCCGCCGCCGAAGTGGATGCGGGAGAAGAACGAGAGCTCCCCGATGCCGGCGGCCTGGGCGACCGTGATCTCGGGGCTCGTGTCCATCGTGAAGGTGACCATGCCGTCGACGTCGGCGACGTCGAGCCCGGCGTCGTCGAGCGCCGCGTGGACCGCCTCGACGGCGAGCTTCAGCTCGCTGCGGCCGGAGTCCTTGGAGAACTCGGTCGCGCCGATGCCGGCGATGGCGGCCCGGCCGCCGAGGCTGTCGGCCCTGCGGACGCTCATGCCCGCTCCTCCCGTGCGTTCCGGGGTGCCGCGGCGGGCGCGGTGGCCGTGGTTGCGGGTGGGGCGGGCTCCCTGGCCGAGCCGGAGGTGGCGGCGGGCGCGGTGGCCGTGGTGGCGGGTGCGGCGGGCTCCCTGGCCGAGCCGGAGGTGGCGGCGGGCGCGGTGGCCGTGGTGGCGGGTGGGGCGGGCGCGGTGCCGGTAGTGGCGGCCGGGGGCAGGGTGACCGTCACCGTGCCCGTGACGTGGTGGCCGATCCCGTTGGCCCCGACCACCCGGACCCGGACCGTGTCCCCGTCGACCTCGGCCACCGTCCCGGTCAGCGTCATCGTGTCCCCGGGGTAGTTGGGCGCGCCGAGCCGGATCGCCACCTTCCGGAGCACGGCCCCGGGACCGAGGTGGTCGGTGATGTAGCGGCCGACCAGCCCGTTGGTGGTGAGGATGTTCATGAAGATGTCCGGGGAGCCCTTCTCCCGGGCGAGTTCGGCGTCGTGGTGCACGTCCTGGTAATCCCGCGAGGCGACCGCCCCGGCGACGATCAGGGTGCGGGTGATCGGGATCTCCAGGGACGGCAGGACGTCTCCGGCGTTCATGACGGCTCTCCCTTCGCGAGCAGGTCGCCGAGTTCGGCGAGGAGTTCGGTACCGCGGCCGAGGTACGCGTCGAGCTGTCTGCCCCACAGGAAGTGCCGGTGGACGGGGTGGTCGAGGTCCGCTCCCATGCCGCCGTGCAGATGCTGTCCGGCGTGGACGACCCGCTTGCCCGCCTCCGACGCCCACCAGGCGGCGGTCAGCGCGTGCTCCTGGGCCGGCAGCGACCGGTCGTGCCGCCAGGCCGCCTCGTAGGCGGTGACGCGGATGGCCTCGGTGTCCATGTACGCGTCGGCGGCTCGGAGTTGCACCGCCTGGCGGGTGGCGAGGGGGCGTCCGAACTGCTCGCGCACGGTGGTGTGGGCGACGGCGCGGGCCAGCGAGCCGGCGCAGACCCCGGCCTGGAGCCCGGCGAAGGCGATCCTGGCCGCGGCCAGCACGCAGGCGCGGACCGCCGCGCCGGCGGCACCGGCTGCCCCGCCTGCGCCGCCTGCACCGTCGCCGAGCCGCTCGCCCGGGGCGCCGTCGAGCACGAGCCGCCCCGCGGCCCAGGGCGCGGTGAGCTCGACGGGCGTGACGGTCACGGCGGGCGGGGCGGGTTCGGAGGCTGCGCCGGTCTCCGGCGACGGGCTCGCGCCGGGCACGGCTCCGGACGGAGCGCGCCCGGCCGCCGGGGACAGCGGGACGAGCCAGAGCGCGGCGTCCTGGTCCGGGAGGAGGACGTGCGTGGCGTCCCTGAGCCACGGCACCCAGTCGACCGTTCCGGTGAGCAGGCCCCCGCCGCCCGGCCCGCCCGCCTCGGCCCTGATCCGTCCGGTGTCCGGGAACGCCCCGGTCACGACGGTCGTACCGTCCCGGAGCCCGGGCAGCAGCCGGGCA
Organism: Streptomyces sp. JL2001; assembly: GCF_050917515.1. Taxonomy (NCBI): domain Bacteria; kingdom Bacillati; phylum Actinomycetota; class Actinomycetes; order Kitasatosporales; family Streptomycetaceae; genus Streptomyces; species Streptomyces sp. JL2001. Next base: position 3,802,444 of record NZ_CP169421.1, read on the forward strand.
CGCTGCTCGTCCGTGCCGTGCCGGGCGACGGCGAGGAGCCCGTACACAGCGCTCGCAGTGAAGGGCACCTGGGCCGTCGTCCGGCCCTGCTCCTCGGCGAGCAGGACGAGACCGAGGAGCCCGGTCTCCTCGACCGCCTCCAGCAGTCCGGCCGCGCACAGGGCCTTCCACAGCTCGGGGTCGCTGTCCCCGCCCGCGGCCGCGAGCCGTTCGTGCGTGGCGAGATCGCCGAAGATCCGCGCCGCCAGCCCCTGGGCCGCGGCCTGCTCCTGTGTGGGCGTGAAGTCCATGTCAGTCCTCCCCTCCGGGCAGCCCCCGGAAGACCGGAAGCTCCAGCTCCGCGTCCACGCGCAGGAACTCCAGCCGTACCGGCATCCCGATGCGGACCTTGTCGTACGGGACGCCGACCACGTTGCTGACCATCCGTACGCCTTCGGCCAGTTCGATCAGCCCGACCGCGTAGGGAGGATCGAAGGCCGGGAAGGACGGGTGGTGCATCACCACGTACGAGTAGACCGTTCCGGCCCCGCTCGCCTCGACGGTGTCCCAGCGCTGCGAGCCGCAGGCGTTGCAGCCGGGGAGCCAGGGGAAGCGCAGGGTCGCGCAGTCGCCGCAGCGCTGGACGAGCAGCCGGTGCGCCGCCACGCCCTCCCAGAATCCGGCGTTGTCCCGGTTGACGACGGGCCGGGGCCGCAGGGGCCGGGTGCCGGACGCTCCCGCCGGGGTCACGGCCCGCGCCTCCTCTCCGGAACCCGTGGCCGGCCGGGGCCTCGCCGCGGCCGGCGCGTACTTGAGGATGCGGAAGCGGTGGGTGCCCGCGAGCACGCCGTCGGCGTGGACGTCCATCCGCGTGGTGACGAAGTGGCCCGTGCCCAGCCTGGTGGTCTTGCGGTCCGAGACGGACTCGATGACCGCGTCGAAGGTGATGGTGTCCCCGGGCCGCAGGGGCCGCAGGTACTCCTGCTCGCAGTCGGTGGCGACCACGGAGGTGAATCCGGCGTCGTCGAGCAGCGCGGACAGTTCGTCGTAGGGCCCGGAGCGGTCCGTGTGCCCGGACAGGCCGCCCATCGTCCACGCCTGGAGCATCGTGGGCGGTGCGACGGCGTCCGGGCCCGTGTACGCCGGATCGGTGTCGCCCATGGCCTCGCACCAGTGCCTGATCATGGCCGCGTCGACCGGGTCCTTGCCCACCCCGCCCGCGACCGCGACCCGTCCCTCGTACGACTTCAGCCGCTCCGCGAACGCGCCGTCGGCCGTACCGGCCACGTCGGCGCCCTCGCGGCCACCGTCGCCACCCGACCCGACCGACCCGGCGCCCGACCCGGCGGGCGTGCCGGTCGCGTCTCCTCCTCCGGTCATCGCCGCCCCCCGTCCCGCTTCGTACCGGTCATGCCGAGCCGCATCGTCGCGACGATCTCCCGCTGCACCTCGCTCACCCCGCCCCCGAAGGTGTTGATCTGCGCGGCACGGTTCATCCGCTCCAGCTCGCCGCCGCCGAGCTCCCCCGGCGACCCCGCCCGTACCGTCCCCGCCTCGCCCGCGATCTCCTGGCAGATGCGGTACACCTCCACCGCCGACTCGGTGCCCGCGAACTTCACGCCGCTCGCGTCCCCGGGGGCCAGCCGGCCCGCCCCCACGTCCGCCACCAGACGCCAGTTGAGCAGGCGTGTCGCGGCCAGCCGGGCATGCGCCTCGGCCGCCCGGATCCGGATCCACGGCTCGTCGACCCGCCGCCGGCCCGTCACCGGATCGGGGGTACGGGCCGCGGCGAGCGCCGCCGCGTAGTGGTCCTCGGCCTGCATCCCGATGGCGGCGAGCGCGACCCGTTCGTGGTTGAGCTGGTTGGTGATCAGCCCCCAGCCGCCGTTCTCCGGTCCGACCAGGTTCCCGGCGGGCACGCGGATGCCGTCGTAGTACGTCGCGGTCGTCGTCAGGCCGCCGACCGTCTCGATCGGCGTCCACGAGAACCCGGGCGCGTCCGTCGGGACGAGGATGATCGAGATGCCCCGGTGCTTGGGCGCCTCGGGGGCGGTGCGGCAGGCGAGCCAGATCCAGTCCGCGTTCTGGGCGTTCGAGGTGAAGACCTTCTGCCCGTCGATCAGCCAGGAGTCCCCGTCCCGTACCGCCTTCGTGCGCAGCGAGGCGAGGTCGGTCCCGGCCTCCGGCTCGCTGTAGCCGATCGCGAAGACCGTCTCGCCGCGCAGGATCCGGGGGAGGAAGAAGGTCTTCTGCTCCTCGGTGCCGTACTTCATCAGCGTCGGGCCGACGGTGTTCAGGGTGACCATCGAGACCGGCGCGCCCGCGCGGTACGCCTCGTCGAAGAAGACGAACTGCTCGTCGGGTCCGCGACCCTGTCCGCCGTACTCCTCGGGCCAGCCGAGCCCGAGCATGCCGTCGTCGCCGATCCGCCGCAGCAGCCGCCGCTGGGCGGCGGTGTCGCCGGGTGCTGGCGGGCCGCCGGGCATCACGTCGCGGAAGTACGAGCGCAGTTCGGCGCGCAGCCGCAGCTGCCGCTCGGTCGGGGCGAGATGCACGACGAGGGCCTCCCGGACGGGGACACTAAGGTTTCTGACTGTCCGTCAGAAACTGGAGCGGTGTCAAGGTCACGGACGACTCCTCCCGCGCGCCGGCCCCCGGCGATCTCGGCGACGCGCACCGGCCCCGCCGGCCCGGCGAACCTCAGCGACGCGCACCGGCCCGCACGACGGACGGCCTGCGCGGCGGCACCGAAGTACCGCCGCGCAGGCCGCCGTTCACCCCTCCGTCATGCCCCTCGGGCCGCCCCCCGGCCCGTCATTCCCCCTCGGGCCGGACCCCCGCGACCAACCATTCCCCCTCGGGCCGGATCCCCCGCGACCAACCATTCCCCCTCGGGCCGGATCCCCCGCGACCCGTCAGAGCCACCATGGGGCGAAGTTCACCACCGCGTTCGACTGGCCGATGTTCGTGAAGCCGGAACCGTTCACGCTCGCGGTGTTGTTCTGATTGGAGGCGCCGGCGCCTGTCGCCACCTGTTGTGTGGTGGTCGAGTTCCCGTGGTTGTCACCCCCCACGCCGCTGCCGGCGATCGAGGCGACGCCGGTGTTCGATCCGTTGTCCGCGAACCCGCCGTTGTCGGCCTGCGCCACTCCGGTGAAGAGTGCGGCGGCCAGAGGCAGCGCGGCGGCAGCGGCGAGGACGTGGGCGGTGCGGATGCTTGCCATGTGTTCTTCCTCCAGGAAGGGAAACCGCGCCGGAAGCGCGTAAGTACGGCTCTCACCAAGGCAGTTGGCCGGCCGCCTCGGTCGTTCGTGCTCGACGTCGCGACTCCAGAGTTGCCCACCGAATCCCCGGCGAACCACCCCGCAGCGGACGATTCCCCCTCAAGCGTGAGGACAAGTCGATAAACCCCCACGAGCCCGCGAACGTCGCAGCTCAGGCCCGGTGACAGGCGCGCGGCCGACCCACGACCCGGGCGCCGCACGAGGGGAAGCGTTCCGGCGGACTCCAGGCCGAATCCCTCCCCCTTCCCTTCTTCGAACGCCTGTACGAAACTAGATCCATGGCCATCACCGACCGGCGCACCGCCACCCTGGCCCTCGCCCACGCCCTCTCCGCAGCGGAGCGTGGGCTCCCCGTCATCCCCCTGTCCGCCACGAAGCTCCCCGCGCTGCGCTCACCCCACCGGGACGAGAGCCCACCGGTCCCCTGCCACGGGGAATGCGGCCGGCCCGGCCACGGCGTCCACGACGCGACCACCGACCCGGCGGGCGTACGGGCGCTCTTCGCCGCCGCACCCTGGGCCACCGGGTACGGCATCGCGTGCGGCCGCCCGCCCCATCACCTGATCGGCGTCGACCTGGACGTACGGTCGCCGTCCGACGACGCCGTGGAACTCCGCCACATGGCCCTGGGGCACCTCTTCGGCCTCCCGCCGACCGTCACCGTCCTCACCCCCAGCGGCGGCCGGCACCTGTGGCTCACCGGCCCGCCCGACGTCGTCGTCCCCAACTCCGCGAGCCGCCTCGCCCCCGGGATCGACATCCGCGGCGCGGGCGGCTACCTGGTCGGCCCGGGCTCCGTCAGCGCCCGGGGCGCCTACCGGCTCGCGCCCGACACCGCGGACCTCACTCCCGCGCCCTGCCCGAGCGCCCTCCTCAGCCTGATCGCGCCCCCGCCCCGCCCGCACCACGCCACGACCCGCCCGCACCACCAGGGCCAGGGCCTGATCCACTTCGTCCTGTCGGCCCGGGAGGGCCAGCGCAACACCCGCCTGTTCTGGGCGGCCTGCCGCGCGTACGAGAACGGCCTCGGCGACACCCTGACCGAGGCCCTCGCCTCGGCCGCGATCCGCACGGGCCTCCCGGAACACGAGGCCCGCGCCACGATCCAGTCGGCGGCCCGCCTGACGGCGGGGGCGGGCTGACGGCCGGGCGGGGGCCGCAGCGGAGGTTCATGACGCCGATGCCTTTCGGTGCCCGCGCCTGCTCGCCGCCCGTGCCCGGATTTCCGGATTCACGCCCTGAGCCCATCCATGGCCAGGATCATGGGTGGGGTATCCGTGGCGGGCGCGGGGCATGAGCGCGCTGGAGGGGGACGGGCGATGTCGGGGGCAGTGGAGTCGGTGTTCGTCAGCTACGCCGGGGCTGACCGGGCCTGGGCGGAGTGGGTGGCGTGGCATCTGCGGGAGGCCGGTCACCGTGTGGAGCTGGACGTGTGGGACTGGCGCACCGGCGACAACTTCGTGCAGCGGATGGACCAGGCGCTGCGGCGCGCGACCGCCGTGGTGGCGCTGTTCTCCGACAGCTATTTCGATCCTGAGCGCTGGACCCATGAGGAGTGGACCTCCGTCGTCGCGGGCCGGCGCCGGTTCATCCCGCTGACGATCGAGCCCCTCAGCGGCGGCGACATCCCCGACATCCTGACCGCGGCGATCCGCAAGGACCTGCACGGTCTGGACGAGCCGGCCGCGATCGCCGCGCTGCGGGACGCCGTCGACGGTCCCACCGGCCCGCTCGACCCTCCGCAGTTCCCAGGCGCTGCGGCAGCGCCTTCCTCCGGCGATATTGCTCCCGACGGGCGTCCGCGGCTGCCGAGCAGCGCGGGCGTGCCGGGGGTGTGGAACGTGCCGGGCCGCAATCCGCATTTCACCGGCCGCGAGACGACGATGACGCAGGTGCGGGAGGGCTTGGTGGGGGGCCGGCAGGCGGTGGTGCACGCCCTGCACGGTCTGGGCGGGATCGGCAAGACCCAGTTCGCCCTGGAGTACGCCCACCGTTTCGCCAGCCAGTACGACATCGTGTGGTGGATCGACGCGGAGCAGGCCGACCAGATTCCCGTCCACTACACCGAGCTGGCCACGCGGCTGGGAATCGCCAAGCCCGAAGCCGGCACCGACCACGTCACCCGCTCCCTGCTCCAGCACTTACGGACCAGGGACCGCTGGCTCATCGTCCTCGACAACGCCGACGACCCGGGTGCCTTCGAGGCCGTGCTGCCCACCGGCCCCGGCCACGTTCTGATCACCTCACGCAACCCCGGCTGGAAGGACGTCGTCCCGAGCCACGGCCTGGACGTGTTCCCCCGAGAAGATTCCGTGGTCTATCTGGGCAACCGCATCCCCGGCATCGCCGCACAGCAGGCCGACGCACTCGCGGACGATCTCGGCGACCTGCCCCTTGCCCTGGCCCAGGCCGTCGGCGTCATCACCTCCGGCATGACCCCGGACCGCTACCGCCAGCTACTCATCAGCAAGACCGCCGCGCTGATGGCCAACGGTGGCCCGCCCGGCTACCCCGCCTCCCTGGCGGCCGCGGTGGTCATCGCGACCGCCGGCCTGGCCGAGGCGCACCCGCAGGCCGCCGAACTGCTGCGGCTGGCCGCGTTCCTGGGCCCCGATCCCATCCCCACCGCCTGGCTGGAGACCGGCCGCGACCGGCTCGCCACGCTCACCCTCGACCCCGACGACTTCATGTGGCCCCAGACCGCGCTCCAGCACCTGGCCCGCTCCGGTCTTGCCCGCGTCGACCATGAAACCTTCCAGATCCACCGCCTCACCCAGGCCATCGTCCGCGACCACACCGCCGAAGCCGACGCCACCGCGGCAGAGGACGACGTCACCACCCTTCTGGCCGCCGTTGCGCCGAGCGACGCGCTGGACCCGGTCTTCTGGCCGACGTGGGCCGCTCTGACCTCCCACCTCAACGCCCGCCTGCACGCCAGCACCCGACACTCCTCACTGCACCAGACACTCATTCGGGCCGTCCGCTACCTCTGCGTGAGCGGGCAGGCACGCGCCGGCCGGGACATGGCCGCCACTCTCCACCCCATCTGGGTCACCACCCTGGGCGAGGACCACCCCGACTCGCTCGGCGTCGCGCAGTACCTCGGCCATGCCACTGCTGATCTCGGGAGACATGCCGAGGCGCGCCTCATCATCGAGGACACGCTCGAACGCCGTCGCCGCACCCTGGGCCAGGACCACCCCGACACCCTCCAGTCCGCCAACGACCTCTCCGCCACCTTGGACCGTCTCGCGGAGTACGAGGATGCGCGCCGTATGGACGAGGACACGCTCGAACGCCGCCGCCGCGTCCTGGGCGAGGACCACCCCGACACCCTCACCTCCGCCAACAACCTCGCCAGCACCTTGAGCCGTCTCGGGGAGTACGAGGAGGCGCGCCGGATGGACGAGGAAACGCTCGAACGCCGCCGCCGCATCCTGGGCGAGGACCACCCCGAAACCCTCATCTCCGCCGGCAACTTCGCCAGCCACTTGAGCCGTCTCGGGGAGTACGAGGAGGCGCGCCGGATGCAAGAGGACACCCTCGAACGCCGCCGCCGCGTCCTGGGCGAGGACCACCCCGACACCCTCACCTCCGCCAACAACCTCTCCAACATCCTGGACCGTCTCGGGGAGTACGAAGAGGCACACCGCATGGACGAGGACACCCTCGAACGCCGCCGCCGCATCCTGGGCGAGGACCACCCCGACACCCTTTCGTCCGCCAACAACCTCGCCAGCGCCCTGCACCATCTTCGGCAGTTCGCGGCGGCAGAGCGGCTGCTCAAGGACACGCGTGCCCGGAGCCGCCGCGTCCTGGGCGAGGACCACCCCGACACCCAAGACATCACCGAGAACCTCGCCCAGGTACTCATCTCCCTGGGCAGACCGTTCGAGGCCCAGAAGTTGCGCGCCGCCGGCGGCAAGGCAGGGCAGCGCCGAGCACGGCGCAAACCCCGGTAGAGAGCCCTGTCCGCCGCGCTCACAGGCTTGAAGATGGGCCGCGACACGCGAACGGCCCCCGACCGATTCCCCGGTCGGGGGCCGTTCACTACGCGGTGGGTGTGGGATTTGAACCCACGGTGACTCGCGCCACGACGGTTTTCAAGACCGTTCCCTTAGGCCGCTCGGGCAACCCACCCCGCGCCGGATCCCGTCGGGGCGGCGCGGGGGACAGCCTAGCCGGTCAGTTGTCGCCCGTGCGTTCCCCGAGAGTGACCGTGGCCGTCGCCGTCTTGCCGTCGCGCTCGTAGGTGAGCTGGACCGCGTCGCCCGGCTTGTGGGTCCAGATCTCGCTGATCAGGCTCGGACCGCTGTCGATCGGGTGGTCGCCGAAGGCGGTGATCACGTCGCCCGCCTTCAGACCGGCCTTCGCCGCCGGGCCGTTCGGGGTGACGGACGGGGTGCCGCCGGCGCCCTCCTCCGCGATCGTCGCGCCCTCGCCCTTCTCGGTCATCGTCACCGTCGCGCCGATCACCGGGTAGACCGGCTTGCCCGTCTTGATCAGCTGCTCGGCCACGTTCTTGGCCTGGTTGACGGGGATCGCGAAACCGAGGCCGATCGAACCGGCCTGCGTCTGCCCCATGCCGCTCCCGGCCGACTGGATCGCCGAGTTGATGCCGATGACCGCGCCGCTCGCGTCGAGCAGCGGGCCGCCGGAGTTGCCCGGGTTGATCGAGGCGTCGGTCTGCAGCGCGCTCATGTAGGAGTTCTTGCCGCCGGAGCCGTCGCCGGACGCGACCGGGCGGTTCTTGGCGCTGATGATGCCGGTGGTGACCGTGTTCGACAGGCCGAAGGGCGCGCCGATCGCGATCGTCGAGTCGCCGACCGCCACCCGGTCGGAGTTGCCGAGCGCCAGCGGGGTCAGCCCGTCGGGGGCCTTCTTCAGCTTCAGGACGGCCACGTCGTAGCCCTCGGCCCGGCCCACGACCTCGGCGTCGTACGTCTTGCCGTTGGAGAAGGTCGCCGAGAGCGTGCCACCGTCCGCGGCGGAGGCCACCACGTGGTTGTTGGTGAGGATGTGGCCTTCCTTGTCGTACACGAAGCCGGTGCCCGTGCCGCCCTCGGCCTCGCTGCCGCCGGACTTCGCCTGGATGGTGACGACGCTCGGCAGCGCGTTGTGCGCCACGGCCGCGACCGTGCCGGGGTCGCGCTTGAACGCGGCCGGGGCCTCGCCCGAGGAGACGGTGGTCGAGCTGTTGCCGTCGTCGCCGCGCTCGGCGGCCCAGTAGCCGATGCCGCCACCGACGCCGCCGGCCACCAGGGCGGCGGCCAGGACCGCGGCCACGATGCCGCCGGTCCGCTTGCGCGGGGCCGGCGCCGGCGGCGGGACGGGCACGCCCCACGCCGGAACGGACGGCGGAGGCGGCGGCCAGCCACCCGCTGCATCCGCCCCACCGGGCGCCGCGGCGCCGACCGTGGCCTCCGCCGGGGGTGTCACGGGCAGCGGTGCCGTCGCCTGCTCGGACCGGGGGGAGTGTCCGGGCTCCGGCTGCGGCACCGCCGCCGGCTCGGGTGCGCCCGCCGAGGACACGGGCGGTACGGGAGGGGCGGGAGGGACGGACGGGGCACTCTGGTCCGCCGGAACCGCCGTGCCCTCGTTCTCGGTACTCACAGCTCTCTCCTCGTTCACTGCGCGGGGTGGATGCGGCTTCTGTGTGCGAACAGCTTTTCCCACCGGACGTCAGGCCACTGTAAGCCGGAGCTGTGCGTCCGCACGCAAATCTTTATTTCTGGACAGAACGGACTCGATCCTGTACGGCCGCTCTGCCAATGGCACCATGTCGCGGTGACCCACGCACGGCAGCACACCCATCGCGTACCCGTCCAGGTGGTCGCCCACCGCGGAGCCTCCGAGGATGCCCCGGAGCACACCCTCGCCGCCTATGTGAAGGCCATCGAGGACGGCGCCGACGCCCTCGAGTGCGATGTCCGGCTCACCGCGGACGGCCACCTGGTCTGCGTCCACGACCGGCGCGTCAATCGCACCTCCAACGGCCGCGGCGCCGTCTCCGCCCTGGAGCTCGCCGATCTCGCCGCCCTCGACTTCGGCACCTGGAAGGGCCGCGAGGAGGCCGGGGAGAGCCCGGACTGGAAGGACCCCGGCCTCACGTCCGTCCTGACCCTGGAACGCCTCCTGGAGCTGGTGTCCGACGCCGGGCGGCGCGTCGAGCTGGCCATCGAGACCAAGCACCCCACCCGCTGGGCGGGCCAGGTCGAGGACCGGCTGCTCGAACTGCTCCGGCGCTTCGGCCTCGCCGAGCCGTCCTCCCCGGAGGAGTCCACGGTGCGCGTCATGAGCTTCTCGGCCCGGTCCCTGCACCGGATCGCCGCCGCTGCGCCGACCCTGCCCACCGTGTCGCTGACGCAGTTCGTCACGCCGCGACTGCGCGACGGACGCCTGCCGGCCGGCGCGCGGATCGCGGGACCGTCGATCCGGATCGTCCGCCACCACCCCACCGTGATCATGCGGCTCCAGAAGGCCGGTCACCAGGTGCACGTCTGGACGGTGGACGATCCGGAGGACGTCGAACTCTGCGAGCGGCTCGGCGTGGACGCGATCATCACCAACCGCCCCAAGCAGGTCCTGTCCCAATTGGGGCGCCTTTAAAGGATTCGCCTCTCTTCACCCACCTTCACCACCCTTCTCGGGTCTTCCTGTCCCTTACGGGGAGTGCTCCGGCGCGTTCGTTCCGTACTCGATCGTTACGAGTGCGTCAGCGGACGCGGATTGGCCGGTTTCCGGTCCAGGCCATTGGGGCATTCACACCGTGGCGTGGGGCAAAGGAGGTCTCGGGGGTGGCGTTGGTGGTGGCACAGGAGGTGCCCACGTCGTCGAGCATGGCCGTACCCCATGGCCCGGCGGGCGTGGGTGAGGCGCGACACCGGATGCGGGAGCAGTTGCACCGCAGCGGGGTGTCCGCATCGGTCGTCGACGACGCGGTGCTGATCCTTTCCGAACTCCTCAGCAACGCCTGCCGGCACGGCAGGCCGCTGGGCCGGGCGGACATGGGCGACGGCGACGTGCGGGCGGCGTGGCGGGTGGACGGAGCGGGCGGCCTGACCGTCGAGGTGACGGACGGCGGTGGTCCCACGCGACCTGTTCCGTCGACGCCCTCGGTCACCGCACGCGGCGGTCGTGGGCTGAACATCATCAGCGCGCTGGCCCAGGACTGGGGCGTACGGGACAGCGCGTCCGGCGAGGTCACCGTCTGGGTGGTCGTCACCGAGGGCCATCGGCGCGAGGACTTCGCGGCCCGGGTCGGCGGCGGGTCGGGCTTCGAGTTCCTGGACGCGTACGACGACCTGGACTGAGGGCCGGAGGGCGGAGGACCCGGACGTCTTCCGTACGGGTCCCCCGCCACGGACCGGTGGCGAACGCCCCGGCCTGAGCCCTCCGGCGGCTCTGTACGGCTAGGCTCGCCCGACACAGAGCCGTGCACCGAGCACTGCGCAACAGCACCGCCGCTACCGGGAGAAAGCCACACCATGGCCAAGAAGCGCCCCCAGTCGAAGGCCGCCCAGGCACAGGTCACGAACGGGGAGATCCCGGTCGTCGGTGCGCGCGAGCCGTGCCCCTGTGGTTCGGGCCGCCGCTACAAGGCGTGTCACGGCCGGGCCGCCGCGCACGCCGTGACCGAGCTGGTCCAGCGCCCCTTCGAGGGTCTGCCCGGCGAGTGCGACTGGGTCGCGCTGCGCGAGCTGGTGCCCGCCGCCACCGTCCCGCTCACCCTGAAGGGCGGGCTGCCCGAGGGCGTGCCGTCGGTGACGCTCGCGACCGTGCTCCCGATGGCGTGGCCGGCGCTGCGCCGCGACGACGGCTCCGTCCTGCTCGCCCTGCAGAACGACACCTCCTCCGGCGATCTGGCCCGCGACCTCGCGGACACCCTCCAGCGCGCCCTGGAGGCGGAGCCCGGCACCCCGGTCGCCCCGCGCCGCGTTCCGGCCGAGGGTCCGCGACTGCAGGATCTGCTCGACCCCGAGGGCGTTTTCGCGCCGGTCGTGCACGAGGGCTTCGAATTCTGGATTCCGGAGTCGGCGGAGAACTCCAACCCCGAGGTCGCCGCCTCGCTGGAGCGCGCCAACGCCGCCGCGATCCCCACGGTGAAGCTGACCGGTGTGGACGCCGCCTACTGGTGCGAGACGCCGGACAAGAACCACCTGCGCTGGGTCATGCCGCACGCCGAGGAGAAGCTCCTCGACGCGCTCGCCCGGCTCCACGCGGCCGGCACCTCGTCCCTGGGCGACGACACCCGGCTGGTCGGCTCCTTCCGGGCCCACGGCCTGGTCGTCCCCGTCTGGGACCTGCCGACCTCGATGAACGCCGACGACTGCGAGAAGCCGGCCGCCGAGTTCGCCGAGCGGCTGGCCGCGGCCCTTGCCGCCGACGCTCCGCTGACGCCGGAGGAGCGTCGGGCGCGCGGCGGTCTCACCAACCGTCAGGTCACCCTCAGCTGACCTCGGGAGTGGCGGCGGTCACTGACAGACCAACCAGTCGGTGACTTCCGCCACAACTCCTCGTACGCCCGGGTAAATCACTGTCCGAATAACCGAGATCGAATTTGCGAACAGCAGATCTCTTGTTACGGTTCTAGAAGCCCGGTCGCTGGTGCATCCCCCGTCGCCAGCGATCGGGCCTTTTCACGCCCGCGCCCCCGGTCCGCCCGGGGCGGTCCGGGCCCCGGCTCAACCGCCGTTCCCGCCCGCCGTGTTGCTTCCGGCGCGCAGCAGCAGAGGCGTATCGCCGCCCTCACCCGCTCCCGCGAATTCCGCGATCGCCGAATAGGCCGTCGCCGTTCCCCTGGTGCGTTCGCGCGGTGTCTCGCACACTCCCGGCTCGTCCTGCGCGCTGACGGAGCAGTGCACCTGCACGGTCCGCCCGGCGGGGCCCATCAGGGTGACGACGGCGTCCAGCCGGTGGCCGGTGATGTTGCGGTAGTACGTACGCGCCCAGGTGTCGGGTCCCTCGTCCAGGACGCAGGTCTGGGCCTCGACGCCGTCGGGGGAGGTGAGCTCGGGACCGCAGTGCGCCGCCCTCGCCGGGGTCCCGGCCGGTCGTGCGGCCGCCTCCCGGGACGCGGGCGGGGTGGCGGGCGCGGCGGCGGACGTCCCGTCCGTCAGGCCGAGCCCCGGCACCAGACCGCGTCCACCCCTCGACTTCGCGTCATCCTGCGGGCCCGGGCCGGCGCCGTGCCCCGGCGTCGGTCCGCCGGCGGGTCCCGCCGAGGCGACGAGCGGCAGCAGTGTCGCGCCCACCACGACGGCCGTGAGCCCGATCGTGCGGAGATTCATGGCACCCACCTGCCCGGCCGGCTGCGACTCGTGAACGGTGGGCCGAAGATATCCGCGGCCCGGCGGCGCACGGCGCGGCGCGCGCCCGTTTCCGGGACAAGTCGGGCCGTCTCGCACCCGTACGAGTGACAGGAGCGGCCCAGATGCCCGGGCCCGCCACCCCGCCGGACGGCGCACGGGCCCGCCCCGGCTCCGTCCGGGGCACCGTCGCTCGGCAGCCGTCGCTCAGTAGGCGAGTCTGCTGCCGCCGCCGGGGGTGCTCGTGCTCGCCTCGACCAGCGCGTCCACCACGGCCTCGACGTCCGGCAGCCACGGCCGCGCCGAGCCCTTGAGCGGCGCCCGCTCCCAGCGCGCCCGCGCCGTGTCCGCGGTCGTGGAGGGCAGCAGCAGATAGCCGCCCTCCCCGTGGAAGCGCAGCGAGCCGGGCACGCTGTCCTTGCTGTAGAGGAGCTCGCCGAGCCGTTCGAGGCCGTACGGGGCGACGAGCAGGGACCACCGGGTCGGTGTCGCCACCACGGGGCCGAGTCTGATGTCCATCGCGTCGAGGGCGGCCAGGGCGCGTGCGCCCGCGGCGGCGGGCAGGCTCACCGCGCACGGCGCCCGGCCGCCGGTGGCCAGGACGACCGGGGCGTCCGGCCGCCGGGCCCACCACCAGCGGATCATCCGTTCGTCGGTGGTCGCCGCCAGGAGTCCCGGGTCGAAGGGATGCGCTCCCGGCACCACGCATTCGGGGTCGGGGCAGGCACAGCCGGCCCCTGAGGACGTACGGGTCGTCGCTTTCAGCCCCACTCCGGGCAGTACGGGCCAGTCCCACTCGACGGCGCAGGTGAGCGCGGCATCGAGCTGGACGGTCCTCTCCTTGCGCCGGAACCGGAGCCTGCGTCGCCTTCCGAGGATCTCGCGCATGAGCGCTCGTTCCTTTCCGTTGAACGCCGAATCCACATCACACCAGGTGCAGATCTCTTGACTGTGCGTATCAGCGCGTACAAGGTCGGCGGTTCACCGCCCCGTGCGGTGGGGCGGGAGGGGCCGGACTGAGGCTCGTCGTCCACTCGAAGGGCGCGGCCTGCGGCGGTGAGGACGCCCAGGCACCCTGCCAGGTTCCGGGGCTGCTTCAACTGCCCCTGGCCATCACCGTCTACGTACCCATCACGTTCAAATCAACGCGCTTTCAAACGACGCCAGTCGACCGCAAAAGGTGCACCGCGGGGGCAATTTTCGGCCAACTTGGCCCGCAGATCAACCCTCCTGCAGAACCCTGCGGACACCACAAGTCCCGCGCGGACAATGCTGGACATCACTCCTCTTGTGCGTGTACATGTGGATGCGTTGATGGCGGTGCAGATTGACATGGGGGTTTGCGATGCTATTGCGCGAAACGCACCCGTCGGAAAGCCGACTGCAATGAGCGCCCCACACCTGCCGAAAGTGGCCGGAATCGACTCCACGGTTCCTTCTCCCGCGCACACTGCGGCACCCCTTCCGGGCGTACCGGCTGCCGCGCCCCCACCCGGCACCCTGATCCAGGACCGGCTGGCCGGCTGGGTCTCCGACCTCACCACACTGCACGAACTCACCGAACGCCTGATCAGGACCGGTTCCCTCGACGACGCCCTGCAGGAACTGCTGCGCGCCGGGGCCACCCTGGTCGGGGCCCGCCGGGGCATGGTCGTCCTCGAACCCGCCGACGGACTCGGCCCCACCAGCACCGTCGGCCTCGGGCTCGCCCACGCCGAACTGGGCACCATCGAGACCGTCCCCCGCAGCGCCACCTCCTACGGCCGCATCCTCGACGGCCTGCCCGATCCGGTGGCGATCCCCGGCCCGGTGGCCGTCCCCGACCTGCTCGGCGAGGAGGACCTCGACCCGCGGCACCGCGAGGTCGCCGCCCGCCTCGGCTACGCCGCCAGTTACGCCCTGCCCCTGGCCACCGAGGCCGCCGGCAGGCTCGGCGCCGTCGTCTGGCTGTACGACGAGCCCGCCGAGCCGGTCGAACGCCAGCGCCATCTGATCGGCCTCTACAGCCGGTACGCCACCGAGCACCTCGCCCGCCTCGTCGAGCTGGAGCGCGCCCGGGTCCGGGTCGCGACCGTCGCCGAGGAGCTGCTCCCCAGCCGCCTCCCCCGGATCCCCGGCGTCCAGCTGGCCGCCCGCCACCGCACCGGCCCGCGGGGCGGCGGTGACTGGTACGACGCGCTGCCGCTGCCCGAAGGTGCCCTCGGGCTCGCCGTCGGCTCCGTCTCCGGCAGCGGCCCCAGTGCCCTCGCCGCGATGGGACGGCTGCGCGCCTCCCTGCGCGCCTACGCGGTGATGGAGGGCGAGGACCCCGTCGCCGTCCTGTCCGACCTGGAGCTCCTGCTCCGGCTGACCGAGCCCGCGCGTTCGGCGACGGCCCTCTTCGCGTACGCCGAGCCGCAGGAGCGCCGGCTCGTGCTGGCCGGCGCCGGACACACCCCGCCGCTGATCGTCGGCGACCACCGCACCGAGTTCGTCGAGACCTCGCTGTCGGCGCCGCTCGGCATGCTCTCCTGCTGGGAGGCGCCGAGCGTCGAGCTCTCGCCCGCACCCGGAGAAACGGTGCTGCTCTACACGGAGGGCCTGCTGCGCCGCACCGGCGACCCGATGGACCGCGCCTTCGCGCGGCTCCACGCGGCCGCCGCGAGCGTCCCGAAAGCCGCCCGCAGGAGCCCCGGAGCCGTCGCCGACCACGTCCTGCGCGCCCTGCTGCCCGAGGGCCTGGACGCCGGCGGCGCGACGGACGCCGAGGACGTCGTGCTGCTGGCGGCCCGCTTCGAGTGACCCCCGGGGGCCCTCCGTCCCCACCGGTCGCCCCACTTTGCGTGTAGGGACCACACACTGCCCGTACAGACGATCAAGGATCCCGTCACACCCCGCGCAGGTGACTGACCGGTAAGAGGTCTTCCGCCCCTGGGCCCCCTTCCGTACGACCGTACGATGGGAGGGGTTCAGTGTCGTACCAAGAGGAGAGACCCGTGGCGGAAGAGCTCAACCCGGAGACCCCGGAAGAGACCGAAGAGCCGATCAAGCAGCGCAAGAACGGGCTGTACGGGAGCGTGTCCGACGAGCTCGCCGAGAGCATGAAGAGCGGCTGGGCGGACACCGAGCTCCACGGTCTGGAGCCGATCGCGCAGGCCGGCCACACCGCCGAGCGCCGCGCCGCGCTCTCCGCCCGCTTCCCCGGCGAGCGCCTGGTGATCCCCGCGGGCAACCTCAAGACCCGCTCGAACGACACCGAGTACAGCTTCCGCGCGTCCACCGAGTACGCGTACCTCACCGGCGACCAGACCCACGACGGCGTCCTCGTCCTGGAGCCGACCGGCCCCAGCGGCCACGAGGCCACCCTCTACCTGCTGCCGCGGTCCGACCGCGAGAACGGCGAGTTCTGGCTCGACGGCCAGGGCGAGCTGTGGGTCGGCCGCCGCCACTCCCTGACCGAGGCCGAACAGCTGCTGGGCATCCCGGCCAAGGACGTCCGCGAGCTGCCCGCCGCCCTCACCCAGGCCACCGGCCCCGTCCGCGCCGTCCGCGGCCACGACGCCGGCATCGAGGCCGCCCTCACCGACAAGGTCACCGCCGAACGCGACGAGGAACTGCGCGTCTTCCTCTCCGAGGCCCGCCTCGTCAAGGACGCCTTCGAGATCGCCGAACTGCAGAAGGCGTGCGACTCCACCGCCCGCGGCTTCGAGGACGTCGTCCGCGTCCTGGACAAGGCCGAGGCCACCAGCGAGCGCTACATCGAGGGCACGTTCTTCCTGCGCGCCCGCGTCGAGGGCAACGACATCGGCTACGGCTCCATCTGCGCCGCCGGCCCCCACGCCACCACCCTGCACTGGGTACGCAACGACGGCGCCGTCCGCTCCGGCGAACTGCTGCTGCTCGACGCCGGCGTGGAGACCACCGAGCTCTACACCGCCGACGTGACCCGGACCCTCCCGATCAACGGCCGGTACACCGAACTCCAGCGCAAGATCTACGACGCCGTCTACGAGGCGCAGGAGGCCGGCATCGCCGCCGTGAAGCCCGGCGCCGCCTACCGCGACTTCCACGACGCCGCCCAGCGCGTACTCGCCGAGAAGCTCGTCGAGTGGGGCCTGCTCGAAGGCTCCGTCGAACGCGTCCTGGAGCTCGGCCTCCAGCGCCGCTGGACCCTCCACGGCACCGGCCACATGCTCGGCATGGACGTCCACGACTGCGCCGCCGCGCGCACCGAGGCCTACGTCGACACCACCCTCGAGCCGGGCATGTGCCTGACCGTCGAGCCCGGCCTGTACTTCCAGGCCGACGACCTGACCGTGCCCCAGGAGTACCGCGGCATCGGCGTCCGGATCGAGGACGACATCCTCGTCACCGAGGACGGCAACCGGAACCTCTCCGACTCCCTGCCCCGCCAGGCCGACGAGGTCGAGGCATGGATGGCCCGCCTGAAGGGCTGACCCACCCGCAACACCCCAGGGCCCCCGCCGACACCGCCGGCGGGGGCCCTGCCCGCACGACGGACCTCGGGGACCGGGCCCGGGCAGGAGCCCCGCCCACGACGCCCTCCGCCCGGAGCATCCGGAACGTCAGGTCAGGGCGAGGGGCGCGTCCGACCGCCACTTGACGATCTTGTCGAAACTGACGACGGCTCCGCCGCGGCTCGACCGGTTGCCGAAGTGCACGTGATCGGCGAGCTCCTCGATCAGCCTCAGCCCGCGGCCGTTCTCGGCGTCCGACGGCGCCGCCGCCCGCCGGATCGCGGCCGGACGGTCCGCCGGGAACCCGGGACCGGAGTCGGCCACCTCGATCCGGCAGGTCTCCCCGTCCAGGAACGCGGTGACGCGGTACGCCTCCGAAGCCTCCCCGGTACCGAGGTCGCCGCCGTGCTCGACGGCGTTGGCACACGCCTCCGTGAGGGCCACCGACAGCTCGAAGGAGACGTCGGGATCCACCCCCGCGGTCTCCATCGTGCCGAGAAGCAGCCGCCTGGCGAGCGGAACGCTCGCAGCCTCGCGCCGCAAGTGGAGTGACCACCAGATGCTCATGCTCCAGCCTCCTGGCTGCGGCTCGACATACCGATACGTATTGCCGCCGGAGACGCTCCGTAAGCGCCGCGAAAGGTCAAGAGCCCTCGTTCGGCGGATGCACGCACGCCACGAGCGGTGTATGTCCCGCCCGAAGGCACCCATTGGTGATCTTCCGGACCTGCCGTACGGGCGCGTCGGCCCTGGTGCGATGATGGGCGCGCCATGTCTGCCCCCGCGCTCGCTCCACGGCTGCTGAGGGCCGCGGTGTTCACCGCGGTCTGCGTCGTGCTGTCCGCACTGGGACACGCCCTCGCCGCCTGCGCGGGCATCGCGCCGTGGACATTCCTGGCCGGTTTCCTGGGCGTCTTCGCCCTCACCTTCCTCTTCGCGGGACGGCAGCGCTCGCTGCCCGCCATCGCCGGGGCCCTGACGGGCGGACAGCTCCTGCTGCACGCCCTCTTCGGACTCGGCCGGACCACCCTCACGTCGGCCGGAGGACGCGGCGGCCTGGGACCCGAGGCGAACGACGCGCTGATCCGGATGGCCGCCAAGCTCGTCTGCGGCGCCGGCGCCACGTCGCTCAGCCCCGCCGACGCGACCCGCATCATCACCGACGCCGGCCTCGACCCGGTCCACGCCGCCGGCCAGAGCCAGGGGCACGGCGCCCACGGCACCCACCTGGCGGCCACCACCGCGCACGGCCCGGAACTGCTGCCGAGCCTGCCCATGTTCCTCGGCCACCTGCTGGCGGCACTCGCCACCGGCTGGCTGCTGCGCCGCGGCGACCTCGCTCTGAGCCGGCTCGTCCGGCTCTCGGCCGACGGCGCCACCGGTCTCGCCGAAGGCGCCCTCATCCGGTCCCTGCGCGCCGCGCTCGCCTTCGTACGGGCCCTGCTCGCCGGCCTCCCGGCGACACCGGCCGCCGGGCCCCACCGGCCCGGCCACCCGCTCCTCGACACCCCGCCGCCCACCGCGGCGCGGGCACTCCAGCACACGGTGATCCGGCGCGGCCCCCCGGCCGCCTGCGTCCTCGCAGCCTGACGCGGACCGCTCCCAGGGAGCGCGTCCGCGGACGTCCGCACCCACCGACCCGCTACGGAACCCCGCGACGCCCGTCCCCCGGCCACCACCACGGCCGCGGGCACGACGCCACGGGCCTCCACGGCCCCACCGGGGCCCGCACCCGACGCCGCACCGTGGCCGCCCGCACCGGGCCGCAACGCCGCGTCCGTGCCCCGTCGGTCGGCGTGCCGGACCCACCCATCCCTCTCCAGAGCCGGAGTGTCCTCTGCCATGAACGTTTCCCGTATCGCCGTCGCCGGTGGCCTCGCCCTCTCCTCCGTCGCGCTGCTCTCCGGACCCGCCTTCGCGCACGTCAGCGTGCAGCCGCAGGGCGAGGCCGCGAAGGGCGGCTACGCCACCGTCAACGTGAAGGTCCCCAACGAGCGGGACAACGCCTCCACCGTGAAGGTCGAGGTCAACTTCCCGGCCGACCACCCGCTGGCCTCCGTCATGCCGCAGCCCGTCCCCGGCTGGAAGGCCGTGGTCACCAAGTCGGCGCTCGCCAAGCCGCTGGAGCTGCACGGCAAGAAGATCACCCAGGCCGTCACCAAGGTCACCTGGACCTCCGACGGCGCGAAGATCGGCGCCGGCCAGTTCCAGCAGTTCCCGCTCTCCCTCGGGCAGCTCCCCGAGGACACCGACCAGCTCGTCCTCAAGGCCGTCCAGACCTACGACAACAACGAGGTCGTCCGCTGGATCGAGGAGCCCAAGGAGGGCGCGGCCGAGCCGCAGAACCCCGCCCCCGTCCTGAAGCTGTCCGCCGCGACCGGTGACCACCACGGCGGCGCCGCCGCTGCGGACGACAAGGCCGACGACAAGGCCGGGCACGACGACAAGGCCGCACACGCCGAGGCCGCCGACTCCACCGACACCCCCGCCCGCGTGCTGGGCGTCGTCGGCATCCTCGTCGGCGTCGCCGGCGTCGCGTTCGGCGTGCTGGCCGGACGCCGCCGCAGCGCCTGACGGCCGGAACCACACCCGAAAGAGAACACATGTCCGTCCAGAAGAACGACGAGCAGACCCGGCCGAGCAGGCGCGCCCCCCTCGTCGCCGCCGCGGTCGCGATCGTCGCGGCCCTCACCGTGACGATCGCGGTCGGCATGAACGCGAACGACGACCGGACGACCGGCTCGCGTGACAACGCGCCCGTCACCGAGATCTCCGGCGGCAGCGACTCCACCAAGGCCGCCACCGTCCTCGACCGCCCGTTCACCAAGCCCGACCTCGTCCTCACCGACACCAAGGGCCGGAAGTACGACCTGCGCGAGCAGACCAAGGGCAAGCCGACCCTGATCTACTTCGGCTACACCCACTGCCCCGACGTCTGCCCCATGACGATGAGCAACATCGCCATCGCCAGGAAGCAGCTCCCCAAGGCCGACCAGGACAAACTGCAGGTCGTCTTCGTCACCACGGACCCCGAGCGCGACACCGCGGCCGAACTGGCCAAGTGGCTGCCGGCCGCCGGCGACCCCTCCTTCACCGGGCTCACCGGCGACTTCGGTGCCATCCAGGCCGGCGCCCGCCAGATCGGCATCGGCATCGACCCGCCGAAGAAGGGCAAGGGCGGCTCCGTCGTCTCCATGCACGGCGCCCAGGTGATCGCCTTCTCGCCCACCACCGACCAGGGCTACGTCCTGTACGGCGAGGACACCACCGTCGACGACTACGCCAAGGACCTGCCCAAGCTCATCAAGGGGGAGAACCCGTGATCCGCCGCACCACCCGCACCACCGTCCTGTCCTCCGCCGTGGCACTCACCGCGGCTCTGGCACTGACGGCGTGCTCGAACGGCGGATCCGACGACTCCGGCGGCCCGGGCAAGCCCGAACTCGAGGTCAGCGGGGCGTTCATCCCCCAGCCCGTGATGGACATGGCCGGCGGCTTCCTGACGATCACCAACGACAGCGAGACCGCCGACAAGCTCGTCTCCGTCACCAGCCCGATCTCGGACGACGTGACGATCCACGAGACCAGGAACCAGAAGATGCAGGAGGTGAAGTCCTTCGACATCCCCGCCAAGGGCGTGCTGAACCTCGAACGCGGCGGCAACCACATCATGTTCATGAAGCTCAAGCAGCAGCCGAAGCAGGGCGAGAAGGTGAGCATCGAGCTCCACTTCGAGAAGTCCGCCCCGATCAAGGTCGACGTGCCCGTCGAGGCACCGAACCACAACCCGAAGCAGCACTGAGCTCCTTGAGGGACTGACACACAGATGACAGCCACCGCCCCGCGCCTGGGAACCGCCCTGGTCCGCCTGCTGCTCGTGACAGCGGCGCTCCTGGGCACCCTGCTCGCCGGCGCCGCCCCCGCGTCCGCGCACGCGGCGCTCACCGGCAGCGACCCGCAGGACGGGGCGGTGGTCGCCACCGCCCCCAAGGACGTCACCCTCACCTTCTCCGAGCAGGTCGCCATGAGCGCCGACTCGATCCGGGTGCTCGACCCCTCGAGCAAGCGGATAGACACCGGCGAGATCCGCGACCTGTGCAGCGGATCCGTCGTCAAGTACGGCGTCGGCCTCCGCTCCGGACTCCCCGAAGGCACCTACACCGTCGCCTGGCACGCCGTCTCCGCCGACAGCCACCCCATCGCCGGCGCCTTCACCTTCTCCATCGGCGCCCCCTCCACCACCACCGTCGCCCTGCCGGACCAGACCGCGGGCGGCGGACCCGTCGGGGTCCTCTACGGCATCGCGCGCTACCTCTCCTACGCCGGCTTCACCCTCCTCGTCGGCGGCGGCGCCTTCGTCCTCGCCTGCTGGCCGCGCGGCGCGGCCGTCCGGCCCGTGCAGCGACTCGTCGTCCGCGGCTGGCTGACCCTCACCGCGGCCACCCTCGCCATGCTGCTCCTGCGCAGCCCCTACACCGGCTCCGGCGAGCTCGCCGACGTCTTCGACCTGGCCGGCCTCAAGGCCGTCCTGGAGACCAAGACCGGCGCCGCGCTGATCTCCCGGCTGATGCTGCTCGGCGCGGCGGCGCTCTTCGTGGCCGTGCTGTTCGGCGCCTACACCAAGCGGACGGACGAGAAGGAGAAGAAGGACCTCACCTTCGGACTCGCCATCGGCGGCTCCGTCGTCGCGGCCGGCATCGCGGGCACGTGGGCACTCGCCGAGCACGCCTCGACCGGCCTCCAGCCCGCCGTCGCGATGCCCGTGGACATCCTCCACCTGCTGGCCGTCGCCGCCTGGCTCGGCGGCCTCACGACCCTGCTCGTCGCCCTGTACCGGGCGCCCCGCATCGAGCGCGCCGCGGTCGAGCGCTTCTCCAGGCTCGCCTTCGGGTCCGTGCTCGTCCTGACGGCCACCGGGATCTACCAGTCCTGGCGCCAGGTCGGCTCGTGGTCGGCGCTGACCGGCACCGCCTACGGGCAGCTGCTGCTGGTCAAGATCGGCCTGGTCGCCGTGCTCGTGGGCATCGCCTGGATCTCGCGGCGCTGGACCCAGCGCCTCGGCGACCCGGCCCCACACGACACGGGGGACGCCACCGCCGAGGCGGACGGGTCGGACCGGTCGGAGGACGGGTCGGACGGGTCGGACGGGTCCGACCGGGAGACCTCGGCCGCCACCACGGAGCCGGGCGAGGGGAACGAGGCCCGGGCCGGGCAGGGCGAGGCCGAGCAGGAGGCGCCCGCCCCGGCGACGGCGAAGCCCGCCCGCGACACCGGCACCAGCACCAGCACCAGCACCAGCACCAGCGACGCTGACGGCACCCACGGCGCTCACGGCGACGCCGAAGCCGGAACCGCCGAAGCCGCACAGGGCGCCGGACCGAGGGACGACGCGGACGAGCCCCCGACGGCCGTGGATCCCGAGCGGGCCGCCCAGCTCGCCCGCCAGCGCACCGCCGTCGCCACGGCCACCCGCAAGCGCGACCGGGACGCCGACCCCGAACGCGCCGGACTCCGCCGCTCCGTGCTCACCGAGGCGGCCATCGCCGTCGTCCTCCTCGCCGTGACGACCGTGCTGACCTCCACCGAACCCGGCCGCACCGAGGAGGAGGCCGGGCGGACGCAGCCCACCTCCGGCGCCGCCGCCGTACCCGACCGCCCCGTCGACATCCGGCTGCCGTTCGACACCGGCGGCGTGGACGGCAACGGGACCGTGCGCCTGACCCTCGACCCCGGCCGCACCGGTGCCAACGACCTCCACATCTTCGTGGAACGGCCCAACGGCCGGCTCCTGGACGTTCCCGAGATCAAGGTCGCCTTCACCCTGAAGGAGAAGAACGTCGGCCCGCTGCCCGTCCTGCCCGACCGGATCCAGACCGGACACTGGAGTGCCACCGGCGTCCAGATCCCCATGGCCGGCGCATGGCAGATCCAGGTGACGGTCCGCACCTCCGACATCGACCAGACCACCATCGACAAGAACGTGAAGATCGGCTGACGCTCGTGACTGACCAGACTGACCACCGCGCCGAGAACCAGGTCGAGCTGTCCCGGCGCCGGCTCCTCGGCACCGTGGGCGCGGCGGGCGCGGCCGGTCTCGCACTCGGCGCGGCCGGCGGCGCCGGCGTCTACGGAGCCGTCGCCGACTCCGGCACCGTCTCCTCCGACGCCAAGGCGCTGACGACGGTCGGTGCGACCCAGGCGATGTTTCACGGGAAACATCAAGCGGGGATCACCACTCCGCTCCAGTCCCGAGGCCACCTCGCCGCCTTCGACCTCGCCCCCGGAGCCGGCCGCAGGGAAGCCGCCGCGCTGCTGCGCCGCTGGTCCGCCACAGCGAAGGCGCTGATGGCGGGCAAGCCCTCGACCGACGACACCGGCATCGCCCTGGACGCCGGCCCCTCCTCCCTCACCGTCACCTTCGGCTTCGGCCGCACCTTCTTCGACCGCACCGGCCTGGCCGCCCGGCGCCCCGTACAACTCGACCCGCTGCCCGCCTTCTCCGCCGACGCCCTGGACCCCAAGCGCTCGGAAGGCGACCTCTGGGTGCAGATCGGAGCCGACGACGCCCTCGTCGCCTTCCACGCGCTGCGCGCCCTGCAGAAGGACGCCGGAGCGGCCGCCGCCGTGCGCTGGCAGATGAACGGCTTCAACCGCTCGGCCGGTGCGACGGCCGAGCCGATGACCGCCCGCAACCTGATGGGGCAGGTGGACGGCACCGGCAACCCCAAGCCCACCGACGCCGACTTCGACCGGCGGATCTTCGTCCCCGCCGGTGCCCCCGGCGGGCAGGACTGGATGGCCGGCGGCTCCTACGCGGTCGTCCGCCGCATCCGGATGCTGCTCGACGACTGGGACAAGCTGCCCCTCGACGAGCAGGAGAAGGTCATCGGCCGCCGGAAGTCGGACGGCGCGCCGCTGACGGGCGGCACCGAGACCAGCGAACTCGATCTCGACAGGACCGGCCCCGACGGAAGGCCGGTCATCCCCGACAACGCCCACTCCCGGATCTCCGCCCCCGAACAGAACGGCGGGGCGGCGATGCTGCGGCGTCCGTTCTCCTTCCACGACGGCATCGGGCCGGACGGGACTCCCGACGCGGGGCTGCTCTTCGTCTGCTGGCAGGCCGACCCCCTCCGGGGCTTCGTCCCGGTGCAACGGAAGCTCGACCGGGGCGACGCCCTGTCCGCCTTCATCCGGCACGAGGCCAGCGGCCTCTTCGCCGTCCCGGGCGGACCGGCCGAGGGCGAGTACGTGGGCCAGCGCCTCCTGGAGGCGTGACCCGGCGGCCGGACCCGTACGGAACCACGGCCGCCCGCCTCGGGCGGCCGGGTGGGCGTCTCGCCCACCCGACGGGGCGGCTCCCGGCGGCCGAGGCCCATTAGGGTGACCGGTATGTCAGCCACCCGGTATACGTATCTCGGTCCCGAAGGCACATTCACGGAGGCCGCGTTGCGTACGCTGCCCGAGGCCGCGACCCGGGAGCTCGTCCCGATGGTCTCCGTCCCGGCCGCGCTGGACGCCGTGCGCAACGGCGAGGCCGCCGCCGCGCTCGTGCCGATCGAGAACTCCGTCGAGGGCGGCGTCACCGCGACCCTGGACGAGCTGGCCTCCGGCGAGCCCCTGATGATCTACCGCGAAGTGGTCCTCCCGATCGCTTTCGCCCTGCTCGTACGCCCCGGCACCGCGCTGTCCGAGATCAAGACGGTGACCGGTCACCCCGTGGCACAGCCCCAGGTGCGGAACTGGCTGCGCGCCCATCTGCCCGACGCCGTCTGGGAGTCGGCCGCGTCCAACGCGGACGGCGCCCGTCTGGTGCAGGAAGGCCGCTTCGACGCCGCCTTCGCCGGCGAGTTCGCCGCCGCGACCTACGGCCTGGAGGCCCTGGTCACGGAGATCCACGACGCGGAGAACGCCGAGACCCGTTTCGTCCTCGTCGGCCGGCCCGCCCGACCGGCGGCGCCCACCGGGGCGGACAAGACCTCGGTCGTGCTCTGGCTGGGCGAGGACCAGCCCGGCGCGCTCCTCGAGCTGCTGCAGGAGTTCGCCGTCCGCGGCGTCAACCTGATGCTCATCCAGTCCCGCCCGACCGGCGCGGGCATCGGCAACTACTGCTTCGCCGTCGACGCCGAGGGCCATATCTCCGACCGCCGGGTCGGCGAGGCCCTCATGGGCCTGAAGCGGATCTGCCCGAAGGTGCGCTTCCTCGGCTCGTACCCCCGGGCAGGGGTCGCGGTGGAGGACGTACGGCCGCTGCGGAACGGGACGTCGGACACGGAATTCATGGCTGCCTCCGATTGGCTGGCGCGAGCCCAGGACGGGCGGGCCTGACCTCAGAGTGCCCCGACCGCCCCCCGGCACGGGGGCGGTCGTCCACAGGTAGGGACCACCAGTCCTACCTGCATACTTTTCGGTTACCCACAGAAGTTATCCACAGGCTTGCTTCTCGACCTGGGGACAAGTCGACACGACCCGGCGACATGGTCGACAAATCGCCCTAGCCACTCCACATCCGTCCACAGGCCGCCACCTCGGCCCGTGTCACCCCAATTCCGTTGATCAACTCTTTAGGGCGAGGAATTCCCACCCGAATGAGTGTGCAGAGCAGGGTTGACCAAGGAATTCTTGCCCGCACTTGCCCGATTCGGAACGATCACCTCCACAATCCACAGAAGTTCCGCACAGCCTGTGGATAACAGTCCCGGACCCCTTGCCCCTGTGGAGAAGTCGCTTGATCCACCGGCGGGTTCGGTCAAGCCGCACGCGGCGTTCCGCCCCTTTTCGGGGGGCCATGGACCGTTTATTGACGAATAGGGAGAGCGTTTCCCAATCCCGGCAATTCGGTCAAAGCGACACGCAAGGCTATATCGAGTGGGGTGCCACGAGCCCGCACCGGTAGCCTGGTGGGGTGATTGACCTTCGCCTGCTCCGTGAGGACCCCGACCGTGTTCGCGCCTCCCAGCGTGCCCGTGGAGAGGACGTCGCGCTCGTCGACGCCCTGCTCTCAGCCGACGAGCGGCGCAGGTCGTCCGGCGTCCGCTTCGACGAGCTCCGTTCCGAGCAGAAGGCGCTCGGCAAGCTGATCCCCAAGGCCACCCCTGAGGAGCGCGCCGAGCTCCTGCAGAAGGCCGAGCAGCTCAAGACCGACGTCAAGGCCGCCGAGGCCGAGCAGAACGAGGCCGACGAGACGGCCCGTAACCTCCTGCTCCAGCTCGGGAACATCGTCCACACGGACGTCCCGGTCGGCGGCGAGGAGGACTTCGTCGTCCTGGAGACGCACGGCACCGTCCGCGACTTCGCGGCCGAGGGATTCGAGCCCAAGGACCACCTGGAGCTGGGCGAGGCGCTCGGCGCCATCGACGTCGAGCGGGGCGCCAAGGTCTCCGGCTCGCGCTTCTACTACCTCACCGGCGTGGGCGCCCTCCTCGAGCTGGCCCTCGTCAACGCGGCGATCGCGCAGGCCACCGAGGCCGGGTTCATCCCGATGCTGACGCCGGCGCTGGTCCGCCCGCGCGCCATGGAGGGCACCGGCTTCCTCGGCCAGGCCGCGGCGAACGTGTACCACCTGGAGAAGGACGACTACTACCTCGTCGGGACGTCCGAGGTGCCCCTCGCGGCGTACCACATGGACGAGATCATCGACGCGGACAAGCTGCCGCTGCGCTACGCGGGCTTCTCGCCGTGCTTCCGCCGCGAGGCGGGCACGTACGGCAAGGACACCCGGGGCATCTTCCGGGTGCACCAGTTCGACAAGGTCGAGATGTTCTCGTACGTCGCGCCGGACGACGCCGAGAACGAGCACAGGCGGCTCCTGGAGTGGGAGAAGCAGTGGCTGACCAGCCTTGAACTGCCCTTCCAGGTCATCGACGTGGCCACCGGCGACCTGGGCTCCTCCGCCTCGCGCAAGTTCGACTGCGAGGCGTGGATCCCGACCCAGGGCAAGTACCGCGAGCTGACCTCGGCGTCCAACTGCGACGGCTTCCAGGCCCGCCGGCTCTCCGTGCGCATGCGCGACGACCGCGACGGCAAGAAGGTCGTGCAGCCGCTCGCGACCCTCAACGGCACGCTCTGCGCGGTGCCGCGCACCATCGTGGCGATCCTGGAGAACCACCAGCTGGCCGACGGGTCGGTGCGGGTGCCGGAGGTGCTCCGTCCGTACCTCGGCGGTCGTGAGGTCCTGGAGCCGATCTCCAAGTGAGCGCCTTCCCCTACCGGCTCGTCGCGACGGACCTCGACGGCACGCTGCTGCGTTCCGACGAGTCCGTCTCGGACCGTACGCGTGCCGCCCTCGCCGCCGTGACGGCGGCGGGGGCCGCGCACATCGTCGTGACCGGCCGGGCGGTGCCCTGGACGCGGCACATCCTCGACGACCTCGGCTACGAGGGGCTCGCGGTGTGCGGCCAGGGCGCGCAGGTCTACCACGCCGGTGAGCGCCGGCTGCTGACGTCGGTGACGCTCGACCGGCAGCTGGCCGGCCTGGCGCTGTCGAAGGTCGAGGCCGAGGTGGGCCCGCTCGCGCTGGCCGCGAGCCGCGACGGGCTGGACGGCGAGGTCCTGGTGGGGCCCGGATACCGGGTCCAGGAGGGTCCGCTGCCGGTCCACGCGTTCGAGGACCCGACGGACCTGTGGTCCGCGCCCCTGAACAAGGTCTACATCCAGCACCCGACCCTGTCGGACGACGAGCTGACCCGGGTCGCCCGCGAGACGGTCGGCAGTCTGGTGGACATCGTCGTGGCCGGTCCCGGGATCGTGGAGATCCTGCCGCTCGGGCTGAGCAAGGCGACGGGCCTGTCCCTGGCGGCCCGCCGGCTGGGCGCGAAGGCGGCGGAGACGATCGCCTTCGGCGACATGCCCAACGACATCCCCATGTTCGGCTGGGCCGGGCACGGTGTGGCGATGGCCAACGCCCACGAGGAGCTGAAGGCGGTCGCGGACGAGGTCACGTCCTCGAACGAGGAGGACGGCATCGCCGTCGTCCTGGAGCGTCTGCTGGGCCTCTGAGCCCGTCCGGGGACCCCGCCCCGTCGCCGTGACGGGATGGCGCCCGTCCGTGACGGGGTGTCCCGTCCGTGACGGTGCGGGCGCTGTGCGGAGGATGCGCGGATCGAAC
This sequence comes from Streptomyces sp. JL2001, assembly GCF_050917515.1. Taxonomy (NCBI): domain Bacteria; kingdom Bacillati; phylum Actinomycetota; class Actinomycetes; order Kitasatosporales; family Streptomycetaceae; genus Streptomyces; species Streptomyces sp. JL2001. The sequence goes on from NZ_CP169421.1 coordinate 3,830,579, forward strand.
GCGCGCGGGGGAGACCCCGACCACGGCTTAGCAAGCCGGTGCCTTGCCACTCGGCCAATCCTCCGGGAGGGGCGGTCCGCGCGGTGGAACCGCGCGCTCGAAGCGACCGCCCCTGCGGCGCTCAGAGAGCGCCGCGTCGCAGGGAGCTCGACGGACTCGAACTCCGACTCGAAATCGTGCCGGTCAACGTCGCGCTCCTCCCCGGTCTCACGTGGCAGGAAGGCGTTTCCCGCGTCTCTAGTCTGGCGGAACGCCGTGCGGCACGGCCACCGAATTACCGCGCGTGAGGGGCCGGCAGGCGAGCCCGATGACGAGCGAGACGGCGTGCCCGAGGTCGGTGTACGTGTGGTTCGTGCAGAGCGGTACGGCGAAGAGCGCCACGACGCCGGCCAGATAGAGGCCGCGCCAGGGCCAGGCCAGCCGGTAGGTCAGGATCCCCATGGACGCGGCGATCCCGTAGCTCACCCCGATGTCCACGACATGGGCCATGCTGCGGGGCACGTCGTGGTCCCGGATCGCCTCCAGGACCACCTGCTGGCTGATCAGCGTGGCGGCGATGTGCGCGCCGGCGACCGTCAGCAGCCAGCGGAGTGTGCCGATCCAGCGCTCGACCGGGGCGTGGAAGACCTCGAAGAGCAGCGCGTACAGGACGAGGTCGGCGGGGTCCTCGATCCAGAACGCGCTGCCGAGCAGGGCGCGGACCGGGTGGTGGGCGAGCTGGTGCAGGTTGCTGCTGTTGCGCTGGAGCAGGGCGCTCTCGAAACCGTCCGAGGACAGCGCGACGATGACGCTGGTCAGGGCGATGATCAGCAGCCAGATGTGCGTACCGGGTGACGAACGCACCCACGACCTGATCGGTCGGGACGGTTCGCCACCCGGGAAGGCTTCGCTCGGCACCTTTCAGTGCCTATCACTCCGCACGCGGCGGGACCTCAGAAATTGATCATGTGTCCGGCAAGACCGTGGACGGCTTCCTTCACGGCCTCGCCCAGCGTCGGGTGGGCGTGGACGTTGCGGGCGACCTCGTGGACGGTGAGGTCCCACTGCTGGGCCAGCGTCAGCTCGGGCAGCAGCTCGGTGACGTCGGGGCCGATCAGGTGGGCGCCGATGATCTCGCCGTACTGCGCGTCGGCGATGATCTTCACGAAACCGGTGGAGTCGCCGAGGCCGTGCGCCTTGCCGTTCGCGGTGAAGGGGAACTTGGCGACCTTGACGTCGAAGCCCTTCTCCCGCGCCTGCGCCTCGGTCCAGCCGAAGCTGGCGATCTGCGGCTGGCAGTAGGTGGCGCGCGGGATCATCGGGTAGTCGAGTTCCATGGTCTCGGCGTCCGCGATGGTCTCGGAGGCGATGACACCCATGGACTCGGCGGTGTGGGCGAGCATCAGCTTGGCGGTGACGTCGCCGATGGCGTAGATGTGCGGCACGTTGGTGCGGCAGCGGCCGTCGACATCGATCGCGCCGCGCTCGGTGAGGGCGACGCCGGTCGCCTCCAGGCCGAAGCCGGTGACGTTGGGCGCGAAGCCGATGGCCTGCAGGACCTTGTCGGCCTCCAGGACCTTCTGCGCGCCGTCCTTGCCGGTGACCGTGACGCGGACCTGCGGGCCGGTCTCGTCGATGGACTCGACGCGGGTGGAGGTCAGCACGTCGATGCCGAGCTTCCGGTACTGCTTCGCCAGCTCCTTGGAGACGTCCGCGTCCTCCAGCGGGGCGATCCGGTCGAGGAACTCGACGATCGTGACCTTCACGCCGTAGTTGTTCAGGACGTAGGCGAACTCGATGCCGATCGCGCCGGCGCCGGCGATGACGATCGACTGCGGGATGTCCTCGGCGAGGATCTGCTCCTCGTAGGTCACGACGCGCTCGCTGCGGGCCGTGCCGGGCAGCAGGCGGGGCGTGGCGCCGGTGGCGATGATGCAGTTGTCGAAGGTGATCGTCTGCGAGGTGCCGTCGGACAGGGCGACCTGGAGGGTGTTCGCGTCGAGGAAGGTGCCGCGTCCGTCGAACTCGGTGATCCCGTTCTTCTTCATGAGGAAGTGGACGCCCTTGACGCGGCCGTCCGCGACCGTGCGGCTGCGGCGGAACGCCTCGCCGTAGTCGAAGGAGACGGTGCCGTCGACCTTGATGCCGAAGGTCTTGGCCTCGTGGTTGAAGATGTGGGCGAGCTCGGCGTTGCGCAGCAGTGCCTTGGTGGGGATGCAGCCGACGTTCAGGCAGACACCGCCCCAGTACTTCTCTTCGACGACCGCGACCCGCTTGCCCAGCTGGGCGGCGCGGATGGCGGCGACGTAGCCGCCGGGGCCAGCTCCGAGTACGACGACGTCGAAGCGGTCTGACATGACTGACTCCCGAGGGTGGTGAGGGTGTTCGTGTCCGCGTACGAGGCCACAGTAATCCCGTGGCACGGACGAGAGCAGTTGTAGGATGACTGGGCAACCGGGCGAATAGGAAGGGTGGTCGGGATGGCGCTGAAGGCCGCGGGGCGGACCTCGCTGGTGGACTCCGTGGTCGAGCAGCTGCGGGGCCAGCTGGCGGAGGGGGAATGGTCCGTCGGCGACCGCATCCCGACCGAGCACGAGCTCGCCGAGCAGCTGGGGGTCGGCCGCAACACGGTCCGCGAGGCCGTACGGGTCCTGGTCCACGCGGGGCTGCTGGAGTCGCGCCAGGGCAACGGCACCTTCGTCAGGTCGACCGCCGACCCGGCCGCCGTGCTGCGCGGGATGCGTCACGCGGGCGCGCGGGACGTCCTCGAACTGCGGGTGGCGCTGGAGGCCGAGGCCGCCCGGCTGGCGGCCGTCCGGCGCGACACCCATGACCTGCTGCGGCTGCGGGCGGCGCTGACGACCCTGCGCGAGGAGGGCGACCGCGACGCGGACGCGGACATGGCCTTCCACCTGGCCGTCGTCGAGGCCACGCACAACGCCGCCTTCACCGAGGTGTACCGCTTCTTCTCCACCCAGGTGCACGAGGTGCTGGTGGAGGCGCTCGGCGACCGGGAGATGCCGCCGGTCGACATCGACGCGCACGAGGCGCTGGCCGCCGCGATCGAGGCGGGGGACCCGGCCGCCGCGGAGGCGGGCGCGCGCGAGCTGCTGCGGGTTCCGATCGAGACGGTCGCCGCGCTGACCGCCGACTGAGCCCGGGCCCCCGGGACCTCGTGGCGTGGCGGCATCCGGGCCCCCGGGCACCACGGAATCCGCCGCTCGTACCGCCACCCGCCCGCGGGCTCCCCCTGCGCCCGGAACCACCGGAGCGATCCCAGCAACCCCAGCAAGGAAAGGCCGTCCGTCGTGTCCCGCCCGGAAGCTCCCCTGTCCCTCCCCCTCGTCGACGCGGAGGCCGACGTCCGGCCCTCGCCCCGCAGGGCCGCCGGGCGGCGGGCGCTGCTCGCTCATCCGGCCTGGCTGATGGTCGGGATCGTGCTGGCGTCGCTCAACATGCGGGCGGCGCTGGCCAGCGTCTCGCCGCTGGTGAGCGATATCGCGGCCGCGTTCGGGCTGTCCTCGGCGGCCAGTTCGCTGGTCACGTCCGTGCCCGTGCTCTTCCTCGGGGTCGGCGCCCTCGTGGCGCCGTGGCTGGGGCGGCGCTTCGGCGCCGAACCGGTGCTGCTCGCGGCGCTGCTGCTGCTCGGGGCGGGCATCCTGCTGCGCGTCCTGCCGTCGGTGTACGCGCTGTACGGCGGCGGCGTGTTGGTCGGCACGGCGATCGCCCTGCTCAACGTGCTGATGCCGGGCCTGATCAAGCGGGACTTCCCGGACCGGGCCGCGTCGATGACCTCGGTCTACACCGGCGCGATGATCGCGGGCGCGACGGTGGTGGCGGCGGCGTCCGTCCCGCTGGAGCAGGCCTTCGGCGACAGCTGGCAGGCGTCGCTCGCCTTCTGGTCGCTGCTCGCGGCCGTGGCGGCGGTCGCCTGGCTGCCGCAGGTGCTGATCGCCCGGGGCCGTACGGGGCACGCGGTACGGGCGGCGGCCCCGGCGACGCCCGCCCGCAGCGTCTGGCGCTCGGCGCTGGCCTGGCAGGTGACGCTCTTCATGGGCCTGCAGTCGCTGTGGTCGTACGTCCTCATCGCCTGGATGCCGACGATCTTCACGGACCACGGCATGAGCCGGTCCACGGCGGGCGTGGTCTTCGCCTTCAACAACCTGATCCAGGTGGCGGGCGCGTTCGTCGTGCCGCTGCTCGCGGGACGGATGCGCAGCCAGCGTCCGCTGGTCGCGCTGGTCACGACCCTGGTGGCGGCGGGCTACACCGGGCTGATGGTCGCCCCGGTCGAGGGCGCCTGGCTGTGGTCCGCGGTGCTGGGCGTCGGGCAGGGCGGTGCGGTCGGTCTCGCCCTGACCCTGATCGTGCTGCGCAGCGGCGACGCGGTCACCGCCTCCCGGCTCTCCGGGATGGCCCAGACCGTCGGTTATCTGCTGGCCGCGGCGGGGCCGTTGACGGCCGGCGCGGTCCACCAGGCGACGGGGTCGTGGACCGTGCCGATCGCCCTGGTGCTGGGCGTCTGCGCGACGGCGCTGGGCGTGGGGCTGCTCGCGGCGCGCGACCGGAAGGTCTGAGCCCGGGCGCCTCCGGGCCGACGCGGCAAGGGCCGGAGCCTCCCCGATCGGGGGGCTCCGGCCTTGTGCTCCGCGTCCTACTCCTCGCCCGCGAGCTTCAGCGTCCGCAGCTTCTGCCCCGCGTACCAGGTCGCCAGGACGGTCACGCCGCCCAGCAGGGCCACCGCCGCCGGCAGGCCGACGTCCGAGGTGACCAGGCCCTCCCCGCTCACCTTCTGGGCGACCGCGAGCGCCCACTGCTGCACGCTGAGCGTCTTCGCCCCGGCGATCAGGGAGCCGAACAGCGCCTCCCAGACCAGCGCGTAGACGAGGCCGATCACCACCGCGTGCCGGCTGACCGTGCCGAGCAGCAGGAACAGCGCGCTGTAGGCGATGGAGGCGACCAGCGCCGCGACGGTGTACGCCACCGCCACCTGCTGGCCGTTCCCGTTGAGGATCATGCCCGCGACGAAGGTGGGGACGGCCGAGAAGACCATCGTCACGGCGATGGCCACGATCAGCTTGGTGAAGATGATCGCGGGCCGCTTCACCGGCTTGGACAGCAGGTAGACGATCGAGCCGTCGTCGATCTCCGGGCCGATCGCGCCGGTGCCGGCGATCACGCCGATCAGCGGCACCATCGTGGCGAGCGCGAAGCCGCCGAGGACGTCGGCGGCGATCTGGTCGTCCGCGCCGTTGAAGGCCCGTACCGCCGCCGAGATGACCAGCAGCAGGGCGGGCAGCGCGAACAGGATCAGTGCCCGCCGGCGGCCGAGAAGGGCCCGGTAGGTGAGCCGTGCGACTGTGGGGTTGTACATCGGTCAGGCTCCTTTCAGGCCGCGACGAGGTACGAGAAGACCGATTCGAGGGACTCGTCCGAGGGCGAGACCGTCAGCAGGCGGATGCCCTGCGCACGGGCCACCCGGGGCAGCAGCTCCGTGAAGCGCCCGAAGTCCACCGCCTGGACGCGCAGCGCGCCCTCCGCCAGGTCGACCTCGATGCCGGCCGTGGACGGGTCGGCGATGAGCGCGGCGGCCAGCGCCCGGTCGTCGCTGGACCGTACGAGATAGCGGTGCGGCCGGTCCGTCATCAGCCGGCGGATCTTGCGGAAGTCGCCCGAGGCGGCGTGGCGTCCGGCCACGATCACCTCGATGTGCGAGGCGAGCTGCTCGACCTCCTCCAGGATGTGCGAGGAGAAGAGCACCGTGCGGCCGGCGGAGCCCATCCGGCGCAGCAGGTCCATCAACTGCATGCGCTGGCGCGGGTCCATGCCGTTGAACGGCTCGTCGAGCAGCAGCACCGACGGCTCGTGCACGAGGGCCGAGGCCATCTTCACGCGCTGCCGCATGCCCTTGCTGTAGGTGGCGATCTTCCGGTCCTGCGCGTACTCCATCTCGACCGTGGCGAGCGCGTGCTGGGCCTCGGTCGCGCCCAGACCGTGCAGCTCGGCGTTGGCGAGGACGAACTCGCGCCCGGTGAGGAAGTCGTACATCGCCTCCCGTTCGGGGACGACGCCGATCTGCCGGTAGACCGACTCGTTTCGCCAGATCGCCTCACCGTCGAGGGTGACGGTGCCGGTGGAGGGGGCGAGGAACCCGCCCATCATGTTGATGAGGGTGGACTTGCCGGCACCGTTGGGGCCGAGGAGTCCGGTGACACCTGGACCGACCGTCATCGTGACGTCGTTGACGGCCACGACGTTGCCGAACCACCGCGAGGCGTGGTCGATGGAAAGAGTGCTCATGGGCGCGGCCCCTTCCTGGAAGGCGTGGGGGTGGTCGACGGGAGGGCGGTCACAGCCCGACCTTTCGGTAGCGGCGCATCAGGACGGCGTACGAGCCGAGGATGAGCGCGATGACGACGAGCAGGTAGACCGCGCCGACACCGGCGCCCGGTCCCGCCTCGGCTCCGCCCGGGAAGGAGGTCGTGGCGCCGAGGAAGGCGGTCTGCACCCCGTCGATCAGCGTGACCGGGGAGAAGAGCCCCAGCCACTTGATGGCGTCGGGGTTGTCGGTGCCGTAGGCGATGCCCTGGAGCGTGGAGACGGCGCCGTACGAGATCACCAGCGTGGCGATGACGGCGGCGACGCCGAAGCCCCGGCGGGGGGTGAGCGCGGCCATGACCAGCCCGATGCCGCCGAACAGCAGCGACAGCAGCGCCACCGACACCAGGCCCTGGCCGAAGCCCTTGCTCTGGTCGGCGAAGTCCATCTTGGCCAGCAGCGAACCGATGTAGAGGATCACCAGCGGGGAGGCCGTGAGAAGGAAGAGCGCGGAGGCCATCGCACCGTACTTGGCGAGCACGTAGTCGAGGCGTTCGATCGGGCGCGAGAAGTAGAGCGGGACGGTCTTGAAGCGCAGGTCGCGCGAGACGGACTGGGGCGCCTGGGCGGCGAGGTAGAGCCCGATGACGGCCTGCGTGAAGATCGCGTACCGCGTGTAGTCCAGCGGCAGGTCCTTCATCTTCGTGGCGACGGCCACGGCCACGATGATCAGCGCGGGAACGCACATCACCGCGAACAGGATCATCGGCAGGACCTTCGACTTGGCGCTGCGGCCGAGTCCGTAGGCGCCGCGCAGCGACTGCGAGAACAGGGCCCGGCGCGCGTACGCACGGCCGAGGCGCGGTCCGTCGTAGTTGCGGTAGCCGATGTTGTGGATCCGAGTGGTCTCGGGGGTCTGGGCCTGGGTGCTCATCGCGCCGGCACCTCCTGCTGCTTCTGCTGGGAGCCCTCGGGCCGGAACACCTCGGCGATGTGGTGCCGGCGCTGCTCCATGCGGACGAGACCGAGGCCGAGGTCGGCGACGGTGTCGCGGACCAGGTCGTACGTCTCCTCGCCGGCGGCCTCCACCAGGAGGATGTGGCCGGCGCCCGGCAGCCCGTCCTCGACGCCCTCGTGGAGGGTGACGCCCGCGGCCGTCAGCGCCGTGCGCAGGGACTCGGCGCCGTCGGGGTGGGTGTCGGAGTCGGTGACCTCGACCGCGAGGGTCGTGGTGGTCTGCGTGAAGTCGCTGGTGGAGCTGGAGCGCAGCAGCCGCCCGCCGTCGATCACGACGACGTGGTCGCAGGTCCGCTCCAGCTCGCCGAGGAGGTGCGAGGTGACGAGGACGGAGATGCCGAAGTCGGTCCAGATCCGGCGGATCAGGCCGAGCATCTCGTCCCGTCCGACCGGGTCCAGGCCGTTCGTGGGCTCGTCGAGCAGCACCAGTTGCGGGTCGTGGACCAGGGCCTGGGCCAGCTTCACCCGCTGCTTCATGCCCGTCGAGTAGCCGCCGATGGGGCGGTAGCGCTCCTCGTACAGGCCGACGTGGCGCAGGGTGTCGGCGGTCCGCTCGCGGGCGGCGGTGGCGGGCAGGCCCGACATCCGCGCCATGTGGACGACGAACTCGGTGGCCGAGACGTCCGGGGGGAGGCAGTCGTGCTCGGGCATGTAGCCGACGCGCTCGCGGATGAGGCCGCCCGAGGTGGCGACGTCCATGCCGAGTACGGCTGCGGTGCCCTCCGTGGCGGGGGACAACCCGAGCAGGATTTTGATCATCGTGGACTTGCCGGCTCCGTTGGCACCCACCAGTCCGGTCACACCGGGCCCGATGTCCAGGGAGAGCCGGTCGAGAGCGGTCACCCGGGGGAACCGCTTGCTGAGGCTTTCGGTGGCGATCACAGTCACGCTTCGACGTTAGTGGCGCAGCGCACATCCGTCGTCAGCCCAACGGCTCGGTCCGTGTCCGACTCCAGACGTACGAACCCGTAGGGGAGGAGAGACCAAAGTCGCTCCCCGGCCACCGCGCACGCGAGTTCTCCACAGGCTGCTGCACGCCTCTTGACGCAGCCGCCGCTCATTGTCACATTCATCAGTGTCAAGTTACGGGCACGTAGCGCACACGGCTGCATACGGGACGGGCGGGTGGCATGGCCTCAGCAGGGACGAGCGAACTGACCGCGGAGCTGCGCGGGTTCAGGGACGTGCAGCGGCTGGCGTACGAGTGCGCGGAGGCCGTCGCGGCCCAGCTGAAGCCCGGGGTGACCGAGCGCGAGGCCGCGAGGATGCAGCGGGACTGGCTGTACGAGCGGGGTGTGCGGGACTGGTTCCACCGGCCCTTCGCCTGGTTCGGCGACCGCACCGCCTTCGTCGGCTTCAAGGTCCCGCTCCAGTTCTTCCCGACGAACCGGCGGCTCGAGGCCGGCATGCCCTTCATCCTCGACATGGCGCCCGTCCACCGCGGCTTCACCGCGGACATCGGGTACTCCGGCTGCCTGGGGCTCGACCCCCTGCACGACAAGCTGCTGAACGATCTGCGGGCGCACCGCGAGCTGATCCTCGCCGAGGTGCGCGAGCGCCGCTCCCTGCGGGAGATATACGAGGACGTGGACCGGCTCATGGTCCGCCAGGGCTACGCCAACCGGCATCGCGCGTACCCCTTCGGCGTCATCGCCCACAAGATCGACCGGGTCCGGCAGCGCCGGTGGTCCCCGACGCTGTTCGGCTTCGGCACACAGTCGCTGAAGGGCCTGGCGAGCGACGCGCTGCACGGTCACCGGGACGGCTGGTCGCCGCTCTGGTCGCCGTACACCTTCTCCGACCATCCGCCCCGGCCGGGCCTGTGGGCGGTCGAGCCGCACCTCGGATTCCGGGGCACGGGGGCGAAGTTCGAGGAGATCCTGGTCGTCACCGACTCCCGGGACCCCGAGCAGAGCGCCTTCTGGCTGGACGACGACCTGCCGCACGTGCGGCGCTGGAACGACGAAAGGGTGGCCGTGTGATGGCGGGGCTGAAGGGGGCGCGGGAGCGCTGGGTCCGTACGGGCGGGATCGAGCTGTGCGTCGCCGAACTGGGCGACGCGAGCCGGCCGACCGTGCTGCTCGTGCACGGATACCCGGACTCCAAGGAGGTGTGGTCCGAGGTCGCCGGGCGGCTCGCCGAGCGGTTCCACGTGGTGCTCTACGACGTCCGCGGCCACGGCCGGTCCACGGCGCCGGCGCCGCTGCGGGGCGGTTTCACCCTGGAGAAGCTGACGGACGACTTCCTGGCGGTCGCCGACGCGGTGAGCCCCGACCGGCCCGTCCACCTGGTCGGGCACGACTGGGGGTCCGTGCAGTCCTGGGAGTTCGTGACCGTCCCGCGCACCGAGGGCCGGATCGCCTCCTTCACCTCGCTGTCCGGCCCGTCCCTGGACCACTTCGGACACTGGATCAAGCAGCGGATCGCCCGGCCCACCCCACGCAGGATCGGCCAGCTCCTCGGCCAGGGCGCCAAGTCCTGGTACGTGTACCTGCTGCACACGCCGGTGCTGCCCGAACTCGCCTGGCGCGGGCCGCTCGGCAGGCGGTGGCCCAAGATCCTCCAGCGGATCGAGAAGGTCTCTGCCGGGGACTATCCGACGCCCTCGCTGCCCAGTGACGCGGCGCACGGCGCCTGGCTCTACCGGGACAACGTCCGTGCCCGGCTGAACCGCCCGCGTGCCGACGCCTACGCGCACGCCCCGGTGCAGCTGATCACCCCGACCGGAGACTCCTTCCTGTCCGAGCGGCTCTACGACGACCTCGCCGGCTGGGCGCCCGACCTGACCCGGCGCTCCCTGCCGGCCAAGCACTGGGTGCCGCGCACCCGCCCCGACCAACTGTCCTCATGGATCACCGAGTTCGTGCACCGCAACGAGGATCCGGCCACCAGGGCGCCGGCGACGGCGCCCAGGAGCACGGTGGATCCGGTGTACGCCGAGCGGTTCGGCGGCCAGCTCGTCCTGGTGACCGGCGCGGCGAGCGGCATCGGGCGGGCCACCGCCTTCGCGTTCGCCGAGGCCGGGGCACGGGTCGTCGCCGTCGACCGGGACGCCGAGGGGGCCGTCCGCACGGCGGAGATGGCGCGGCTGATCGGCGCCCCCGAGGCCTGGGCCGAGACCGTCGACGTCAGCGACGAGCAGGCGATGGAGAAGCTCGCCGCGAAGGTGCTCGGCGAGTACGGAGTGGTCGACGTCCTCGTCAACAACGCGGGTATCGGCCTGACGGGCTCGTTCTTCCGGACGACCAGCGAGGAGTGGAAGCGGGTCCTCGACGTCAATCTGTGGGGCGTGATCCACGGCTGCCGGATCTTCGGCGGTCAGATGGCCGAGCGCGGCCAGGGCGGCCACATCGTCAACATGGCGTCCGCCGCGGCCTTCCAGCCCTCCCGGGCCCTGCCCGCGTACAGCACGTCCAAGGCGGCCGTGCTGATGCTGAGCGAGTGCCTGCGCGCCGAACTGGCGGGCAGCGGCATCGGCGTCTCGGCGATATGTCCCGGCATCGTCAACACCAACATCACCGCGACGGCGCGGTTCGCCGGCGCCGGCGAGGAGGAGCAGAAGCGGCGGCAGAAGCAGGCGTCCCGCCTCTACGGCCTGCGCAACTACCCGCCGGAGAAGGTCGCGGACGCGATCCTGCGCGCGGTGGTGCGGAACCAGGCGGTGGTGCCGGTCACTCCCGAGGCGCGTGGTTCCCGTCTGCTGTCCCGCTTCAGTCCGCGGATCCTCCGGGCGATAGCCCGGCTGGAGCCGCCCGCGTGACCGCCGCGGCGCGGGCCGTACGGGTGGCCGCGGCGCCGCGGCCAGCGGGACGAAGCGGGCACGGTACGGACGTACCCGGCTTCGCCCGTCGGCCGTACCATCCCTCGCAGGAGGTCCCCGCGCCAGGCCGTGGAACATCTCGCCTCGTCCGCCGCGCCCGGGACCGCGGAGGGCCCGGCGGGCCGCGCCACGACGGGGTAGGCGGAGCACGCGGGTGGGAGCGGTCGTGTCGGAACAGTCAGCACAGTCGGCGGGGGCGGGGCAGCCGGCCCCCGCGGAGTACCGGATCGAGGACCTGGCGCACCACAGCGGTGCCACGGTCCGGACGATCCGCGCCTACCAGGACCGCGGCCTGCTGCCCCGGCCGGAGCGGCGGGGCAGGTCCAACGTCTACCGGGACACGCACCTGGCCCGGCTGCGCCAGATCGCGGACCTGCTGGACCGCGGCTACACCCTGGCCTCCATCAAGGAGCTCCTGGAGGCCTGGGACGCGGGCCGCGGGCTCGGCGGGGTACTGGGCCTGGTCGCGGAGGTGGACGGTCCGTGGACGGACGAGGAGGCCGACCGGATCTCCCGCGAGGATCTCGACGCCACGTTCGGAGGGCGGCCCGACGAGGACGCCGTCCGCGAGGCGATCGAGCTCGGCGTCCTGGAGCGGATTCCGGGACGTGAGGACGAGTTCCTGGTGCCGAGCCCCCAAGAGCTGGCGGTGGCTGCCGAGTTGCACGAGGCGGGCGTGCCGCTCTCGGCAATCGCCGGGCATCTGCGGGAACTTCGCGTCCAGGTGGAGCACATAGCGTCTCGTTTCCTGGAGTTCACGACCGAGCACGTCTTCGCCCGTTATCTGGAGCACCGCCCGCCCACCGACGCGGACGCGGCCGCAGCGGCGACGATGGTGCGGCGGCTGCGCCCGCTCGCGCAGCAGACGGTCGACGCCGAACTGGCGCGTGCGATGCGGATGTTCGCCACCCGTCACCTCCAGCAGCACCTCTCGCCCCATCCGCCACCGGTGCTGGAGGACGAGCCCCGCCAGGTGGCCCTGCCGTCCGCCACGATTCGGGCCGTGCAGAACCTGGTTGGCCCGGAGAGCGTGGCCGCGTTCATCGCGGCGGCGGCCGAACGGGAAGTACAGTCAAGGACATTGGACTCACTCGCCTCAAAAGGCAACAAAGACAATACACTTGGACAAGTCATGAGAAATCACTGATGAGTTGTCCACAGAATCGTCAATTAGCTTGTGGATAAGTCGAGTTCGCTGTGGATCAAACATCCATCCCGGAATTGAATGGTCCGGCGATCCGGCCTGCGGCATCCTGACGCCATGAACCCACCGATGGACGAGAGACGCACCGTGAAGGTGTCCAAGTACCTCTCGAAGCATCTCCGGCACCAGCCCGAACGGATCGGCCTGGTCCTCGACGCGAACGGCTGGACCGAGGTCGACGCCCTGCTGCGGGCGGCCGCCGCACACGGCTTCCCGATCACCCGCGCCGAGCTGGACCACGTCGTCGCCACGAACGACAAGCGTCGCTTCGCCGTCGAGGGGACGCGGATCCGGGCCAGCCAGGGCCACACCGTCGAGGTCGACCTGGACTTGCCGCCGGCCGAACCGCCCGCGTACCTCTATCACGGTACGGTCGGGTCCGGTCTGGCCGCCATCCGAGCCGAGGGGCTGCGCCCGATGGCCCGCCACCACGTGCACCTCTCCCCCGACCGGGAGACCGCGACCCGGGTGGGCGCCCGACGGGGACGACCGGTGGTGCTGAGCGTGGACGCCGGCGCGATGCACCGGGCCGGCCATGTCTTCCACGTGAGCGCGAACGGGGTCTGGCTCACGGACGCCGTACCGCCGGAGTTCATCCGCTTCCCCTCCTGAGCCCGCCCGGCGCGGCCGTGAGGCATGATCGTCGCCATGGACCGTCCGCATCTGCCCACCACCGAATCGGCCGTCGCCGCGATCCGTGAGGTCGCCCGGGAGTTCGCCCTGGAGATGGTCGTCACCGACGACATCGGCGCGGACCAGACCTCCCGCCGCACCTCCGCCGGCGCCTTCGCCGTCCTCGACCCGGACGGCTCCCTCCCGCACGAGGCCTTCGTCGAGCTGGGCGGCACCCCGGCCGTCACCGTCCAGGTCTTCCCCGAGGACGACGCGAAGATCACCGTCGACGGCGTGGACTTCGAGGACGTGCCGCGCGACTCCGTCCCCGCGTTCCTGCGCGCGGTCCACGGCGGGCTCGCCTATGTGAAGGGCCGCTTCCTCCCGCCCGGCTGGTGGCTGATCGTGCCGCTGCCCGGCGACGAGACCTACAAGGAACTCGTCCTGCGCGGCACGCTCAGCCCCTGGATGAGCGGGAAGGTGCGCTGACCCGGCCGAGCGCTCAGCGCAGCTGGGCGAGGCCTTCCGTGGCGATCTTCTCGAAGACCGCCTCGTCCGCCGCGAACACCGAGTCGGCGATCGGCATGTGGATCACGATCTCGGTGAAACCAAGGCCGAAGTGCGTGCCGGCGAAGTCCACGAACGCGTCGAAGGAGTCCAGCGGGCGGTCCGGCGTGAAGCCGGTGAGCAGGATCTTCTCCATCGGCTCGACGTCCCGGCCGATCTCCGCGCACGCGGCGCCGAGCTTCGTGATCTGCCCGCGGATCGCCTCGACCGACTGGGCGGGCGTGCCCGTCTCGAACAGCTTCGGGTCGCCCGTGGTCACCCACGCCTGTCCGTGCTTCGCCGCCAGCTTCAGGCCGCGCGGTCCGGTCGCCGCCACCGCGAACGGCAGCCTCGGGCGCTGCACGCATCCCGGGATGTTGCGCGCCTCGTCCGCCGAGTAGAACGTGCCCTGCGCGGTGACGGTGTCCTCGGTGAGCAGCCGGTCCAGCAGCGGGACGAACTCGGCGAAGCGGTCCGCGCGCTCGCGCGGCGTCCACGGCTCCTGCCCGAGGGCCGTCGCGTCGAAGCCGTTGCCGCCCGCACCGATGCCCAGGGTGACCCGGCCGCCGGAGATGTCGTCGAGCGAGATCAGCTCCTTGGCCAGCGTGACCGGGTGCCGGAAGTTCGGGGAGCCCAAGCCTTGCTCATACCATCGGTGCCATGCCCCGCCCCAAGCACCGAGAGCCGACCATCACCCCAGGTGAACCGGCCGCCCTGTACTGCCGAATATCCCAGGCCGACGATGACGACCAGACCGGCGTCGACCGGCAGGAACGCATCTGCCGGGAGATCGCCGAACGGCGCGGCCTGGCCATCGACCCCGCTCACGTCTTCGTCGACAACAGCCGCTCCGCCTGGCGGCGCAACCGCAAGCGCCCCGGCTGGGACCAGCTTCTCGAACGCGCCCGGCGTCGCGAGTTCCGGCACATCATCGCGTACCACCCCGACCGGCTCATGCGGCAGCCGCGCGACCTGGAGGAGCTGCTCCAGGTCTCCGACGAGCAGGAGATCGTGCTGCACGGCGAGGCGAACCGCCGGAACCTCTCCGACCCCGACGACCGGTTCATCCTCCGTATCGAGGTCGCCCACGCCTGCCGCTCCTCCGACGACACCTCCCGCCGCCTGAAGTCCGCGCTGGCGGAGCGGGCCGAGACCGGAATGCCGCACTCGGGCAAGCGGCGGTTCGGGTACGAGCCCGACGGCATGACCGTCAGGGAGGACGAGGCCGAGATCGTCCGCGAGGTCTTCGACCGCTACCTCAAGGGCCAGAGCCCGGTCGCCATCGCGCTCGTCCTCCACAAGCGCGGCATCAAGACCGTGTACGGCAAGGAGTGGACCCAGGGCACCGTCCGGGCCCTGCTCGACTCCCGCCATGCCGCCGGCATCCGCATGCATCGGGGCGAGGAGGTCGGCGCCGGGAAGTGGCCCGCCATCATCGACGCCGGCACCTGGGCCGAGGTCCGCGCCCGCCGCGAGTACCGATCCGCGATCCACCAGACCAACCTGGAACTGCGCCGCTTCTACCTGCTGCGCGGCCTGGTCATGTGCAAGCGCTGCGGCACCCTGATGTCCGGTACCAAGGTCGGGGCCGTGCCCTCGTACCTGTGCACACGCAAGAGCCGCAACGACGAGAAGAAGTGCGTCCGCCGCATCGCCGCCGTGAAGCTGGAGGAGTTCGTCGCCGAGGCCGCGATCGACCTGCTCGGCCGCCTCACCGTCTCCGGCCAACTCGCCTCCGCCACACCGACGAACGCCCTGACCGAGGCGGTGGAGGCTGACCAGCGGCAGCTCGCCGAGCTCAACCAGATGTGGACCGCCAAGGAGATCTCCACGGCGGAGTACCGGACGATGCGCAAGGAGATCACCGACCGGATCGCCAAGGCCCAGCGGCGGATGGTCGTGCGGCCGGTGAAGCTGCTCGATGGACTCACGGGGCCGGGGGCCAGAGCTGCCTGGGAGGCCGACGAAATGACGGACGAGCGGCGCAACGCCGTGCTCCGCTTCCTCTTCTCCGGCGTGGTCATCGACGCGTCGAGCAAGCCGAGCGGAGTCTTCGACTGGGACCGCATCGACATCGAGCAGAACCAGCTCTGAGAGCTGCTCGATGGGGCAGGGCCGCTCACGGCGGGCGGAAACATAGCAGCAAATCGCCGGTTAGGTAAACCGGGAATTCTCTGGATCCTTGGGGGCACTGCTGCGGCGGTCGACCTGCCAGTCCTCCGCCGGCGGCATGCACGTCCCCGGGTGTTGGAGCACTCGGGGGCGGCGCGATGTACCGACCGCCCGACGACCCGCGCGGTGCGGGGACTGCCATCCCCGCACCGCCCACAAGGAGCTGCCCGTGCGCCTGCTGCCCGAGGCGAGCACAGCACCGACCACCCCCACGACGACCCGAGCCGCACGACAGGAGGAAGCCCGGGCCCAGGCCCTACGACGCGTCTGCGCCGGATTCACCACGACGATCAGCCCGCACAGCGCGGCACGGCTGGCCGACCTGATGACCGCATCGCGGTACGAGAAGGCCGCCTGAGACCCGTACAGAGAAGCGGCCCCGGTGTTGGAGCACCAAGGCCGCAGCGACTCCCAAGACGACCGCCCAAAACGATCTACACGGTGCCGGGACCTGCCAGTCCGTATCGGCCCGAGACAAGGAAGCTCTGTGCCCCAGGGTACGACCCCGCAGTGGCAAGCACCATTCACTCCCTCCCACCCCAGCCCGCAGGACGCGATCGGCGTCACGGCCACCCCGCCTCACGACGCGGAGGCCGAGGCAGCCGTCCTCGGGGCCTGCATGTTCCAGGGCGCGGTCATCGACGAGGTCCGGCAGGTGCTGGAGCCGGGGGACTTCTTCCGGCCCGCGCACACCACGATCTGGCACGCCCTGCTGGAGCTGCGCAGGCAGAAAGCGCCGACCGCCGCGATCGCCCTGTCCCACCAGCTGAAGTCCACAGGCGACCTCACGCGCGTCGGCGGCCCCCAGTACCTGCATTCCCTGGCGACCTCGGCGGCCGTAGGGTCGGGTGCCTCGTACTACGCGGACATCATCCGCAGCCATGCCGACCTGCGGGTCCTGCAGGCCACGGCGGTCCGCGTGCTCCAGGGCGCCATCGCGCCGGGAGCCGATCCGACCGAGGTGCGAAGCCTGCTGGCGGCATCGCTGAGCGAGGCCGCCGACCGAGCCCGCCGCAGCTCGGGCGGGCGACTCCAGCGGTACGCCGTGGACGGCTGGTCGTTCGTCACCGACACCCCGGCCACCACCGAGCCCGTATGGGGGACGCCGGGAAAAGCGGCATGGGCCTCGGGTGAGAGCCTGATGCTTGTCGGGCCACCAGGCGTCGGAAAGTCGACGATCGCGCAGCAGATCGTCCTCGCCCGCCTCGGCCTGCTCGCCCAGGTCCTGGACATGCCCGTGCGCGAGGGCGAGAAGGTCCTCTACATCGCCGCGGACCGGCCCAGCCAGCTCGCCCGCGCCTTCACCCGTGTCGTGCACCAGGCCGACCGGGACATCCTGGGCCGGCGCCTGGTGTTCTGGTCGGGACCGCTGCCCGCCTCGCTCAACACCGAGCCGCAGCTTCTCGCCGAGCTGGCCGCCGAGCACGGGGCGGACACCGTGGTGATCGACAGCCTCAAGGACGTGGTCGGCAAGCTCACCGACGACGAGGCCGGCCTCGCGTACAACAACGCCCGCCAGCAGCTCCTGCGCGACGGCGTCGAGCTTCTCGAACTGCACCACCAGCGCAAGCAGGGCCCCGACGCCTCGCGCACCCAGCGCCCTGTCCTCGACCAGGTCTACGGCTCGGCCTGGTTCACCGCAGGCGCGGGAAGCGTCCTGTTCCTCAACGGCGCGGCCGGGGACCCGGTGGTCCACCTCCACCACCTCAAGACGATCGACGACGAGATCGGCCCGCTGCCGGTCGTCCACGACCACCCCCGTGGCACCTCGCGCGTCGACACGAGCCTCGACCCGCTGACCCTCCTGCGGCAGGCGGGCGCGAACGGGCTCACCGCCCGCCAGCTCGCCACGCAGATCACCGGCGAGGAGAAGCCCGTCGCGGCGGACATCGCCAGGGCGAGGCGTCGCCTGGAGAACCTCACCAAGAGCGGACACGCCGCCCAGGAGACCGGTGCCGGCGGCGGCACCGGGGGCGGCCAGGCGACCCGCTGGACGGCCGTCACCCGCCACATGACCGCCGTTTCCTGACCGGCGGACCCGTACGCGGTGCCGTACGCGCCCCGACCCGCCGAGGGCGCGTACGCACCGCCTCCGCCGCGTACGAATCTCGGGAAACCGCAGATCAGACGCCTACGCGCCATCGAACGGCGCATTCACACCCTTGGCGCGTACGCGCTGCCCCCTCCTTGGAGAGGGGGCAGCGTAAGCGCCCCGCCCTCACAGCTCGTGGAGAACCACCCTTGCTCGTTACCGCACCCCAGGCCGGCACCGCCCGAGAGCTCGTCGTCACGGCGACGGGAGTGCGGGCATGAGGGCCCTATCCAGCCAAGGCCACACCCGCGATCGGAAGCGGCGTCTCTCGGCCGCCGTCGTCGCAGCGGCCGTGGCGGCGCTCGTGTGCACCGCCTACAGCGCGGACACGAGCTGGCGGTTCGCCGCCCACTACCTCGACATGCGCAACACCGCCGAGCGCACCGCGATGTTCGCCGCCGCCGAGCTCGCCCTGTTCTCGATGGCGCTGATGGCCCGCCAGAACCTGCACGGGCCACGGCAGACGGCGGGTCTGCCCGGAGTTCTGGTCTGGGTGATCACCGCCATGCAGACCATCCCCGCCTACGCCGAGGCCGGCCCCGTCGGCGGCACCGTGCGTGCCTTCACCGGCCCCGTGATGGCCGCCGTGCTGTGGCACCTGGCCATGGGCATCGAGCTGCGCCAGCGGACCCCCGACGCCGCCTCCCGCGGACTCGCCGCCGTCCTCACACGGCAGGCCCGCGAGCGGCTGCTCGCCCGCCTGGGGATCGTCCAGCAGGGCCAGGGCGCCGCCGAGATCATCCGCGACCGGGCCACGCAGCGGGCCGTCGCTCTGGCGGCCCGCCTCGCCGAGATGACGCCCGGGCAGCGGACCGGACGGGTGGGCCGGCGTACCGTGCGCCGCCTGTCCAGGGCCCTGGCCCGCTCTGGCATCGACGTCGACCCGCGCCGCAACGAGCAGCTGCTGCGCCAGCTAGCCACCCGCCGCCAAGCAGCCGCCCTGGCCACCATCGACCTGCCCGGGCGCTGGACCCCGCCCGCCGGGCAGCCCGCCAGGCCGCCCGCAGCACACCCCGACCACTCCCGGGCGGACGGCGACGGGCGGGCGGACGGCAAGGGGCGGGCAGAAGACATCGCCCGTCCGCATCCGTCAGATCCGGGCGACGAGGAACCCCACCCAGGCGCCCGCCCGAATCCCACCGCCCGTTCCGGCCCGGAATCGACAGCCCGTTCCGGCCCGGAATCGACGGCCCGCCCGAATCGGTCGGCCCTGCCGCAAGAGGCGACTCCGCCGCCCACGGGCAACGGCCCGCACATCCCACCTGCCAAACGCCCCACGTCGAAGCGAAAACGGGCTGGCGGCAAACCGCGCGCCACCGCCGACGTCCTTCGCGACTACGCCCACCGGCTCCTTGACGAGCACGGCCGCCTGTCCCGCGACCTCCTGGAGCAGGCAGTACGCGGCGACGGATACACGGTCGCCAGCGACGACGCCGGCGTCATCGTCCGCGCGGTCAAGGCCGAGCTGAGCGCCTCCCAAGACGGCTGACGACCACCTCGCCCATCCTCCCGACCCTCCCGGAGATCCCGATCGTGACGCACGACCCCAACCACGCCGGCAACCCCGGCGTACTGCCGTCGCTGACGAAGTCGCCTACGCTGACGGAGCGTTTGCGGCTGGCGTTCGGACGGACGGCTCATGGCGGAGCCAGTAGTACCCCGAGTCCGACTCAAGGCCGGTCTTCGGGGATCTCCGCCCCGGGGGTGGCGGAGACGGCCCAGCGCCAGGGGGCGCCGGACCGGGCGGTCGGGACCGAGGGCGGCCCTGACCCGGACGCGCTCCACGCCGTCCAGCAGCAGATCCTCCGCCCCACACACGTCACCGAGCCGACGGCCGGCGAGCGAGCGGTGCAGAGCGTCCAGCCGGCGATCCGCCGTTTCACCGGCACCAAGCGGACCGTCCGCGTCGGCCCGCTGCGGTTCACCGGCGACGAGCACAACGCGCTCCAGGAGGCCGCTGCCGAGAACGGCTACAAGGGGGAATCCGGCTTCGCCGCGGACATCGTCCTCGCCTTCATCGCCGGCAGCTTCACGGCGAACCTGCCGTTGTCCGAGGACCGCCGCCGCACCCACATGTTCCGCGCCCAGGTGCTGCGCGAGCTCAACCGCATCGGCGTCAACGTCAACCAGATCGCCCGCGCCCTCAACAGCGACCTCACCCCACCCGACATCCGCCACCGTCTCGACGAGCTCCATCGCCTGCTGGAGCTGATCGCCGAGGCCCTGCGCGAACCGGCAGACTCCAGGAAGGACCTGGCCGCGTGATCGCCGCCATCAAACCGGCCGGGTCCAACACCCGTGGACTGCTGGCCTACCTCTACGGCCCCGGTCGCCACGACGAGCACACCGACCCGCACATCGTCGCCGGCTTCGCCATGCTCGGCATGCCCGACCCCGGACGCGACCCGGACGCCACCCTCACCCAGCTCGCCCGCCATCTCGACGAGCCCGTCCATCTTCGGAACAGCGAGTTCGGAAGGAAGGTCACCGACCACGTTTGGCACTGCCCCGTCCGCACCGCCCCCGAAGACCGTCACCTCTCCGACATCGAGTGGGCCGACATCGCCCAGCGCATCGTCGAAGCCGCCGGCATCGCCCCGCCCGGAGACGACCTGGCCTGCCGGTGGATCGCCGTACGCCACGCGGACGACCACATCCACATCCTCGCCACCACCGTCCGCGAGGACGGCCGCCGCCCCAAACTCCACGACAGCGGCATCCGCGTCGGCGACGCCTGCCGCCAGATCGAGACCGACTACGGCCTGCGCTGCCTGAAGAAGGGAGACCGCACCGGCACCCGCGCTCCCACGCAGGCCGAGATGCACAAGGCACAGCGCCTCGGCTGGGAGCAGACCAGCCGCGACTGGCTCCAGGACCGCATCCGCGCCGCCATCCCCCACGCCAGCGACACGGAGGAACTCCTCGCCTACCTCGAAGCCATGGGCATCGCGGTCAAACCCCGCCGCGGACCGTCCGGAGACCTCCTCGGCTACGCCGTCGGCCGCCCCGGCGACCTCAACAAGGACGGCGAACAGATCTTCCACCCCGGTGGGAAGATCGCCCCCGACCTCACCCTCCCCAAGCTCAAGGCCCGCCTGGAGACCACCGCGCCGGAGGAGCACCCCACCGCCCGCCGAGACCGGCCTGCCACCCCCTGGCACCAGGCCACCGACGCCCTCGACACCCTCCACCAGGGGATGGCCGACGACACGCACGCCCAAGCCCACATCACCGCGCTCGGCGACCTCATCGAAGCCACGGCCCAGAAGGCCCCCAACCACCTCCACGCCGAACTCCGAGCAGCCTCACGGGCATTCGCCCGCGCTCAGCGCTCCCAGATCCGCGCGGAGAACCAGGCCGCCACGACCCTGCGCCGAGCGGCCCGCGACCTCGCCCACACCGCCACCGGCCCCGACGGCAGCGCCCTGGCGACCCTGCTCGCTGCCCTCGTCTGGGCCACGATCGTCGCCGCCCGCTGGCACGAGGCGAAGAACCACGCCCACCAGAGCGAAGCAGCCCGCCAGACCCTCCACCACCTCCAGGCCGCCGCCGACCGAGCCCTCACACCCGTCGTCGACAGCCTCGCCACCCAACAGCCGAACGATCAGGCTCGCCGGACCCTGGCCCACGACGTCCGGGCTGCCGTCCCCGACCACGCCGACCGCATCCTCACCGACCCCGCCTGGCCAGCCCTCGCCACCGTCCTCGCCGAGGCCGAAGCCGGCGGCCACAAACCCCACCAACTCCTCAAGGAGGCCGCCGCCCAACGCGAACTCACCACCGCCCGCCAACCCGCCCGCGTCCTGATCACCCGCATCCAGCACACCAGCCGCAACCCCGCACCCAACCCCCGCGCCGAAGCCGCCCGCCGCCGCTCCACCATGGCGCCCGCGCCCAGCGCACATCAGGCCCGAAACCCCCAGCCCACCACAGCACCGGCGATACCCACCGCCCAGCGCCACCGACAGCGCTGACAACCACAAGGAGCACACCCTGAAGATCCACCCCGTCACCAGCCTGTTCCCGATGCTCAGCGAGGGCGAGCTGCTCGACCTCGCCGAGTCGATCAGGACCGAGGGTCAGCACGAGGACATCGTCATCGACGCCGACGGCGTCCTCCTCGACGGCCGCAACCGACTCGCCGCCTGCAAGATCGCCTGCGTCGAACCCCGCTTCACCACCTACACCGGCGACAACCCCACGGCACTGATCTTCACCAAGAACATATTCCGCCGACACCTCAGCAAGGGCCAGCAGGCCATGATCACCGTGATGGCCCGTTCATTTTCGGGACACTCCCTGCGTCGCGAGGCCAAGATCCACGGCCTCAGCCGCAGCCGCCTGTCCGCCGCCAACGTCGTCCTCAAGCACTCCCCCGACCTCGCCGAACAGGTCCGCACCGGCACCCTCAGCCTCGACAACGCCTACAACACAGTCGCCGAGCGCAAGGCTCGGGCCGCCGCCCTGCAGAAGCAGTACGACCACCTCCGCGAGCACGCCCCCGACCTCGCCGAGCAGGTCACCGAAAGCGAGATCACCCTCGCCGACGCCACAACGGCGCTGAACGGGCGGCTGGAGACGGAACGGCTCCGGCGGTACGTGATCAATGCCGACACCATCCGCATCGCCGATGGCGACACCACCCCGCCTCTGGCCGAGCTCGTCGAACGGGGAGACATCACCTGGCCCGAGGCCCACCAGCGCGCCGAGGAGTTCGCCGTCCACCGACGGGACACCATCCAGCGGTCCAGGCAGGCTCTCCATCTCATCGCCGAGAACTGGGGCGTCGTCCAGGACCTCTCCGCCCGCCCGAACACCGCCTACGCCCAGGAGATCACCAACGGCCTCAGCCCGGCTGCCCGGGCCCTCGTCACCCAACTGATCACGAGCAGCTGACACTCCGAGCACCCCGGCGGGGCCAACACCGAAACGTGTTGGCCCCGCCGTCGCTGGCTTTCCTGGATGGAGTGGTCAGTCGCCGTGGTTGAGGACGTTGCCGTTGGTGCAGTGGTTGAAGGTGTCGCCCGTCCACGCGCCACCCACAGGTACGACCGCCAGTTCCTGGAAGCAGACGGAGGCGGCGCTGAAGTTCCAGTTGTTGGCGGCGTTGACGCCGGGGCCGAAGTTGCTGTCGTCGTCGGCGTGAGCAGGAGCAGCCAGGGCGAGGGCCGCGAGGGCGAGTGCGGAGGCGGTGATGATCTTCTTCATGGTCCGCCCAACGACCGTCACCAGCCACAGTCACCGAACCTGCGCAGGAACCCTCCCGATGCCGCTCCGCATTCCCATTCCCGCTGGGTACGCCGACGCCGACGGCTCACCGCCCCTGTCGGCCCGGCAGGCGCTACTGCTCGTAGGCCCACGAGCGGCCGGTCTGGCGGTACTGCTCGACAGGAATCGGAGCGACGCCCGTCCGCATCCGGGCGGTGTAAAGCAGGCCGTCCAGGTGGTCGATCTCGTGGTGGATCAGTCGAGCGAGCCCGCGTTCGTAGGTGGTGGTCACCAGCTGGCCCTCCAGCGTGGTGGTCTCCACGGTGATCCGTAGCGGCCGGGGGACCAGGCCGCGGACGTCAAAGAACGACAGGCAGCCCTCGTACTGCTCGTCCTCGTCGTTGGAGCGGTCGGTGATTCGGGGGTTCAGCAGGACGATCGCCGGGGCGCCGGGGTCGGGGGGCTGGACCACGGCGGCGGCCCGGCCGATCGCGATCTGCGGGGCCGCGATGCCCATGCCCTTGGCGAAGGGGTGGACCTGCCCGATTCGCTCCATCGCGGAGAAGAGCTGCTCGATGACGTGCTCGGCTGCCTCGCGCTCGGCCGGCAGGTCGAAGGCGCGGGCAGGCTCGGCGAGGACGGGGGCTCCGTTCTGCACGACGCCGAGGCCACGCATCTGCTCGCTGGGCCGCACCTGGATCACCTGAACTCCCCTTGGTTCGCTTCACGTTCGGGTCGCGCCCGGAACCGCCATTCCAGACGGTACCGGGCATGGAGTGCGGGTGTGGACGTGCTCCAGGAGAAGACCCGCATCCCGTTCTCCTCGCGCTGGACCGGGGCCGTTCGCAGCGGTGCTGCCTCAGCGGTCATGGAGGTCTCGGTGCCCCACACCGCGGGGTCGAGTTCGGCGGGGAAGGCGAGTTCGACCGCCAGGTGCTCCGTGGGCAGGCGGACGGCGCGTTGGAACCAGCGGCCCCACTTCTCCTCGCCCACGGAGTAGGCGTACTCGATCCACACCGACTCGCCCGGGTAGAGAGGGAAGCGGCCCTGTTCGTTCTCGAACAGCAGCCACACCTCCTTGAAGGCGTCGCGGTCGTGCTTGGCCTGCCAGCGCATCTCCTCACCGCGGCAGGTCGCGGTCAGGGAGAGCTCGTCCCAGGTCAGCGGGTGCTCGCGGTAGTGGGCGTTGGAGCGTTCCGGCTCGCCCGGGTAGCGGTCGACGCTGATGCGGATCAGGTAGCGGGTGATCGGCTCACTGCCGGTGTTCCGCAGCAGCCGGCGCATCGTGAGCCGGTAGAGGTGCCCGTCGTAGTCGAGGCGGGCCGCGTCGTGCTCGACGACAATCGCCGAGCCGGTCGCGTACGGCTGCTCGGCCCTGCGAGGGGTCGGCACGGCCGCCACTGGCACCGCAGGAGCCTTGGCCGCCTCGTAGTCCAGCCAGCGCTTCCAGATGGCCTTGCCCGCGTTGAGGGCTTCCTCCGCACGGCGGGCGAAGTCCTCCGTCGGCTTGTGACGGCCCGATTCGACATGGCTCACGTAGGACGGGTCGAAGCCCATCCTCCGGGCTAACTCCCGCTTGGCCAGACCCCGCACCTCGCGCCAGTAGGCGACTTCCGCCGCGAACGCCTCGGCGGCCTGCTCGACCGTCAAGGCGTCGTCCCGCGCGTCCATCAAAGCCCCCGCCCTGGCCGTCGGATGAGATGAATGAACCGTGAGTGATCTCGATTCACCATTCTGTCACGGTCCCGGCTGCCAGTTTCCTTCCTTCACCGGCCCAGGTCGACCCCCGGGCCCCAAGAAGGAGGGTCCCCAGCGATGCGCGTGCTGTATCTGCTCAACGTCTCCAACTCCAGTCAGCTGTCCGCCGACTCCGGCTTCACCTTCGCCGACATGCTTGCCCCGGCCCTGACCGACGCCGGGGCAGAGGTGACCGTGGCCTCGCCGGTCCCGGTCGGCGACACCCGCGTGCACTTCGCGCCCGCCACCTCGCCGTCCACCAAGTACCGGGCCCGCTTCGACCCCGGCATGAACGCCCTGGTCACCCTGATCCGCGACTGGCGGCCCGAGGTAGTGGTGGCCAACCAGATCGAGGCCGCCCCCGCGATCCGGGCCGCACTCCTGGAAGCCGGGCTGGACGCGCTGATCGCCGGCTACTGCCACTACCTGCCGTTCTCCTTCACCGACACCGGCGTCCTGGAGCTGGATCCCGCAATGAACGACGGCAGCCTCGGTCGCAGCGTGCTGCTGGCCTTCGCCGCCGGCCTCGCGGCCTGCGACCGCATCCTGGTCCACTCCTCCACCGCCGCCTCCTGGACCACTGCGGCTGCCGCCCGCACCGGCGTCGACCTCGGCGACAAGCTGCACATCGTCCCCGCCCCCAGGGACGTACGGCTCGTGCGCGACCCGGCCGACATCACCCCGCCCGAAGGCCGGGCCACCGGCATCTACAACCACCGCCTGTACCGGCACTACGGCACCGCCCGATTCACCCAGCTCGCCCGCCGCCTCGTCGCCGACGCCCCGGTGCGGCTCACGGTGATGGACCTGTTCGGCACCCGCAGCCCCGAGCGCATCCGCCTCGACCCCAGCCCCGAACGGCACCTGGAGGAGCTTGCGACCACGGATGGCGTCACCATCGCCTCCGACCGCGGCGACCGCATCCGCTACCGCAACCTGCTGGCCGGCGCCCACTTCGGCATCGCCCCCTTCCGACCTGGCTGCCCCTGGTCGATGTCGGTGATCGACTGCCAGGCGATGGGCCTGCCCGTGATCGGCCCGCGTACCGGCTGGCTTGCCGAGCACATCGACCACGAGCTGCTGTTCGACACCGACGAGCAGGCCGTCCAGATCGCCGAGCGCCTCGCCACGGACGCCGAGTTCTACCTGGTGCACGCCAAGCGCGCGTACGCCTCCACCGCCGACCTCACGCCCGCCGTGGTGGCCGCCCGCTACCTGGAGGCGATCAAGTGACCGGCTTCGACGCGGTCCAGCTCTCCTACGATGAGCCGCTTGCCGGCTCCCTGCACACCCGCCTCACCCGGGTGCTGGGCGGCACCGTCAAGCGCCTGCACGGAGTCCGCGGGATGCGACGTGCCTACCGGCTCACCGCCGAGCTGGTCGACACCGAGCAGTTCTTCCTCGCCGACGGTGACTTCGCCATCGACCCCGAGTTCCCCACCGCCGCAGTCCAGCCGCTGGCCGACGGGGTGGCGATGCGGGTCTGGCAGGCCGTCAACCCGGTCAACGGCCTGACCTACGGCTACGGCGGGCTCAAGCTGATCCGCCGTACGGCGCTGAGGGAGATGGGCCAGGCCGTCGACGTGCTGGCCGCACTGCCCGGCCGGGTCGAGTTCTGCCGCCAGACCGCCGGGGTCACGCGGTTCAATCAGAGCCCGTTTCACGCGTGGAAGGCGGGCTTCCGCGAGTGCGCGATGCTCGCGCGCGGCAGCGAGTACGGCATGACCGACGCCTCCGCCCAGGAACGCATCGCCGCCTGGACGGCCAGCCGCGACGGCGAATTCGCCCCCTACGCGGCGGCCGGAGCCCGCGACGGAATCGCCTTCGCCCAGGCCGCCGCCCGCGACCCGCAGCGCTTCGAGGCGCTCAACGACCCGCCCTGGCTGCACCAGCACTTCACCACGCTGTACGGCGAGCAGGCGGTGACCGGATGAGCGCCGCCCCCGGGCCGCTGGTGCTGATCGAGCCGTACGCGCACCGGGGCGGCGGACACCACCAGCGCACGTTGGCGGCGCTCGCCAGCGCGCGGCCGGACAGCCTCGTCATCGCCCCGGGCGGCCTGAGCGAGGACCTGGGCCCGCTGGTGCGGGCCGGTACCCGGGTCGCTGTCGGTGCGGCCGGGCCCGCGGCGAAGATCCTTCTGGCTGCCGCGCGGGCGGCAGCACGGGTCTCCGCCGCCGGCCAGCAGGTCTTCGCCTCCCGGCGCTGGCCGCAGGCGGTCCGCAGGTCCCCGCACCAAGTCATCCTTCTCGCCCGGTGCCTGACCGAGGCCGCCTGCCTTCGCACCGCACGCCGCCTCGCCCCGAGGGCCTCGGCGGTGGTGATCCTCAGCGCGAGCGAGGCCCTGCACGGTGCCACCGCCCTGCTCGGCGGCACCCCGCACCTGCGGTTCATCCACGAGGCGGTCACCACCGAAGACCGTCCCGTCCGGTGGCTGGGCCGACTCGCCCGCGCAGGCGAGAAGCGGGTGATCGCGCTGTACCCGACCACCGCCGTCCGCGGCCAGGTCGCGCCAGCCTTCCCTCACCTTCGTGGTGAGGTGCGGGCGTTCGCGGTCGACGACGGCCGGCCGCTGACGGACGCCGAGCGCGACGGTGCTCGCACTGCCTTCACGATCCCCGCCGACGCGAAGGCGGTGTGCGTGGTCGGCGGCTGGTGGCCGTACAAGGACATCGCCACCGTCGACGCCGCCCTCGCCCGCCTCACCATCCCGCTGCACGTCCTGGTGTGCGGCGCCCCACTGGACGACGCCGTCCTCACGCGCTGGCACCAGCTCCCCAACGTCCACCTTCACACCGTGCCCGGTCCGGTCGGCGACCAGGTCCTGCGGCTCGTCTACGCCGCCGCCGACGCGGCCCTCGTCGCCCGGATGCCCGGCGTGGGCAAGGAATCAGGACTGGTCATGGACGCCGCCCGCCTCGCCGTCCCGCTGATCGTCTCGGCACACGACCCTGAGCTGACCGCCCGCCTCACCGGGGAACCGTGGGCCCGACTCTTCCCGGCAGGTGATCCGGACACCCTCGCCAAGACGCTGGACCACCTCACGGCCGACGCGCCCGCCCGCCCGGGACCATCGGCGCGCGGGGTCCTGGGCATGAACTCGGCAGCCGAGCAGGCCGCCTTCCTCACCGACACCTACACCCGTCTGACCAAGGAGTGCCGATGAAGCCGCCCGTCTCTCCCGCCCTGGTCGCGGTGGTCGGCCCGGTCGAACCGGCCCTGCTGGCCGCCTGGACCGCCCACTACCGCCGACTCGGCATCGAGCGGTTCCACCTCGCCTTCCACTTCCCCGATCACGTCCACGACGCCTGGCGACACCAGCTCCTCGCAGCCAGCCACGACCTCGGCATCGTCCCCGCCCGGATCAGCACCGGACCGTGGCACGAGCACACCAACACCCAGCTCCGCGACTCCTTGCGCGAGCAGGCCGGCGCCGGCTGGCACCTGATCGCCGACTCCGACGAGTTCCAGACCCACCCCGCCCCGCTCGCCGAGATGATCGCCCAGGCCGAGGCCGCCAGGCACAAGGTGATCGGCGGGCTGATGCTCGACCGCGCCACGAACGACGGCCGCCTGGCCATCTGGCGCCCGGAAACCGGACTGGACCGGGCCTTCCCGCTCGGCGGACACCTCACCCACCGGCTCCTCAAGGGCGACCCCCGCAAGATCGTCCTCGCCCACTCCTCGGTGACCGTGGCGTCCGGCAACCACTGGGCACCAGGCCACCGGCCCGACCCGGACACGCTCGCGTGCGTGCACCACTTCAAGTGGCGCTCGGGCGTCCTGGACGACCTGCGCCGGCGGGTCGACCGGTTCACCTCCGGCGAGTGGGCCGAGCACACCCCGGCCGTCCGCAGCGAGGCGTCCCGCCTACTGCAGCACATCGACCGCCACAACGGCCGCATCGATGTCGCCGATCCCCGTCTGGCCTTCCGCCGCGTCACCCTCGACCGCCTGCCGGACGGCTGGGCAGCCGAAGCCGCCAAGATCGCCACCACCTGGCGCCCCCACACTCCTCAGAGCCGCTCCACGATCTCCTCGCCCTCGCCCTGAGGCACTTCGAAGCGGGCGAAGAAGTCGTCCAGGGCCTCCGGCGTCACAACCAGTGCGTTCGCGTCCCCGCGCTCGTTGCGCTCCGCCAGCCTGCGCAGCAACTCGTCACGCTCCACCGGGAAGTACAGCAGCCGCCACCGCCCACCGGCCGACTCCACCAGCTCCTTCATCGCGTCGCGGTCCTTACGCGGCCACAGCCCGTGGTCCCACACCACATCCCGGCCCTCGGCAACCAGCTCGGCAAGCCGCTCGTGCAGCTCGGCGACGACCGGGGCCTCCTTCTCGAAGTAGGTGTTCTCCGGGTAGTCGACGCCGTACCGGCCGTGCCGCTCATAGACGACCTCGTCCACGGACAGCCGCACAGCACCCTCGGGCTCCAGCTTCCGCTGGGCATAGGTGGTCTTCCCCGAGCCGGTGAGCCCCACCAGCAGGAATACCACCGGAGTGCGCTCGGCCACCGCCAACTCCCCTCAACACCACCAGCGTTCCTTGGCCAGTCTGCCACCGCCGGCAAGCCCAGGACCCCGTTCCTCCTCACCACCACCCGAAGGAGCCGCCCGTGTCCGCCTCCGCACTCGCCCGCGCGCTACGGGCCTACGTCCGCCACGCCCCCGGAACGGTGGGCAAGGCCCGGCTCGTCGGCAGCTTCCTCGACGAGCACCTGCGCACCCACCCCGTCCGCACCACCGTCCGGCTGCGGTCCGGCGACAAGGTCGGCGTCACCACCAGCGACGTCATCCAGCGCTACCAGTACCTGTTCGGCGAGTGGGAGCCGAACCTGAGCGCCTTCCTGCGCGACCGGCTCCGCCCTGGGGACACCTTCATCGACGTCGGAGCCCACCGCGGCGCCTTCAGCCTCTTGGCCTCCCACGCCGTCGGCCCCCACGGCCGCGTCGTCACCATTGAGCCCTCCCCGCAGTTCCACAACGACCTGACCGCCGCGGCCACCGCCAACCACCGCACCAACATCCGGGCCGTCCGCTCCGCCGCCTCCGACACCCACGGCACCCTGACCCTCTACCTGGAGGACCCCGCCAACCTCGGCCACACCACCGCCGTCCGGCCCCGCCACGTACACACGGCCTTCGACGTGCCGACCGCACCCCTGGCCGACCTGATCAGCCGGCCTGAGCTCGCCACCACCCGCGTCATCAAGATCGACGTCGAAGGCGCCGAGGCAGCAGCCATCCGAGGGCTGCTGCCCGCGCTCGCGCACCTGCGCGACGATGCGGAACTCGTCGTGGAAGTCACACCCAGACTCCTGGCCAAGCAGGGCGAGAGCGCCGCCGACATCATCGACACCCTGCGCGAACACGGCTTCTACGCGTACACGCTCGCCAACGACTACGACCCGGCCACCTACCCCCGAGCCATGCGCCGACCGCAGCCGCCCGCCCGGTGCAACGAAACCCCGAAGGACATGACCGACCTGGTCTTCTCCCGCACCAACGCCGACGGCCTCACGCTCGGGCGCTGAGCAGCACCTCCACGTTCCAAGCGGCTCGGCCAGTCCGAGCCGCGCGCCAGGACCACCGACACCTTCCGGCACCTCGACGAGGAGTGGGCACGTGATCAACACCAGCGTGATGAACAGCCGCAACGCAGTCTGCGTGATCGTCCACGACAAGGACGCCGACACGATCGCCGCCGTGCTCTACGGAGCCCGCAACTGGTCCCCGCAGCCGGCCTGGACCCTCCCCGGTGGCAAGGCCGAACCCGGCGAAGCCCTCGACGAGGCCGCCGCCCGCGAACTCAAGGAGGAGACCGGTCTGCTCGTCGACCCGGCGGATCTCGCCCTCGTCCACGTCATCCACGTCGAACAGGGCTGGGACCAGGCCGGGCAGTTCGTCCTGTTCGTCTTCTCCACCGACACGTGGGCCGGTGAGCTGACCAACACCGAGCCGGACAAGCACCTGACGGCCGAGTGGGTCGCCGCGAGCCGCCTGCCCACCCCCGCGTTCCCGACCTCCACACAGGCCCTGGCGGCGTACCAGGACGAAGGCCCATCTTTCTCCCGCTATGGATGGTCGGTCACCGCTGCGCAATGAGCCGGCACCAGGGTGATCGGCGGGCCCGGCCGCCACACTGAGACGGCTCCGGCGGGCGCCGCCCACCTCGCACCAGGCCGGATCGCCGCAGCGTGAGGGCGTCACGCTCCGGAGTCGCATGGGAACACCCCTGGGTCCGACGTAGGCTCGGTGGCATGAGCCTGCGCCTGAGCACCGTGATTCTTCCCGTCGACCGCTGGCACGAGGGAGGCCGCGCGAAGTGGCAGCGCGCCGAGGAACTCGGCTTCCACGCCGCGTACACGTACGACCACCTCTCCTGGCGGACCTTCCGCGACGGCCCCTGGTTCGGCGCCCTGCCCACCCTTACCGCCGCCGCCACGGCCACGGACCGCCTGCGCCTGGGGACCCTCGTCACGTCGCCTAATTTCAGGCATCCAGTGACGCTCGCCAAGGAGCTGATCTCGCTCGACGACATCTCCGGCGGGCGGGTCACCCTCGGCATCGGGGCCGGCGGCAACGGCTTCGACGCCACCGCGCTCGGCCAGGAGCCGTGGACGCCGAAGGAGCGGGCCGACCGCTTCGGCGAGTTCGTGCCGCTGCTCGACCGCCTGCTCACCGAGGGCGCGGTCTCGCAGAAGGGCGACTTCTACACGGCGGAGGAGGCGCGGAACATCCCAGGCTGTGTCCAGCGCCCGCGGCTGCCGTTCGCGGTCGCGGCGACCGGGCCGCGCGGGCTGAAGCTCGCAGCGCGCCACGGGCAGGCGTGGGTGACGACCGGCGACCCGAAGCTGTACGAGGAGGGGACCCCGGAGCAGTCGGTAGCGGCCCTGCGTGGGCAGGTCGAGAAGCTCGGCAAGGCGTGTGCCGAGTCCGGGCGGGATGTCGCGGAGCTGGACAAGATCCTGCTGACCGGCTTCACCCCGGACCGCGGTCGGCCGCTGGAGTCTGTGGACGCCTTCGTCGACTTCGCCGGCCGCCACCAGGAGCTCGGCTTCACCGAGATCGTGATCCACTGGCCGATCCCCGACTCGGACTTCGCTGCCGACCAGCAGGTCTTCGAGCAACTCGCCTCCGAGGCCCTCACCCAGCTGAATTGATCAAGGGCCGTGCTGATGGCCACGCCGCTGCGTTCCACGTGGCTCCTGCCGCCGAACCACGTGGAGCAATCACCAGTGGACGGAGCTACGGGGCTGCTCCGACCACCCGACCGGGAGCGTGGTGGCGAGCGCCGTAGAGCGGCTCAACTGCCCCGCAGGACAGTAGAATCAATCAGATCATCCCGCAGTTGAGCAGCAGGTAAGCGAGCATAGATCTGGGGTGGGCCATGGTGGGGGCACAGTCGGGCGTTGCAAAGAAGATCCACTCCGACGCTTACGGGGCGCTCATCGAGGCGCTGACCACGATCAACTGGAACAAGGCCCCGTTCGAGCAGGACATTCGACGTAGGCTCCGAGAGCACCCCGAGTTGCTCATGCACCTCGACTTCGCCACGACGAAGCGCCAGACAGCAGCACAACTGGTGCACATGCTGATGGACCGGGAGTCGGAGTACCGGGACTTCACCATCGAGCTGATGATCGATGTGTCCAGGCTGGACACCTTCCCGAACCTGATGAAGCAGGTGGACGCCAAGGAGCTTCTGGCCGAGGCTCAGGCTGCCGTGGCGAACCTGGCCAGGTGGGTCGAACGGCATGCCGGTCTAGTCGAAGAGCGGGAGAGACTAGCTGCGGACCTCGCGGCTCACCAGGACGAAGCCAATCGGAGTCGCAGTTTCGCCCAGGTGCTACAGGAGCTGACGCAGGACTTCCTACGGCTCCATTCAATGGAGAACCGCCAGCAGGCGGGTCGCGAGTTCGAAACCTTCCTGCATCGGCTGTTCACCCTGTTCGATCTTGAGCCCACGCTCGCGTACAACCTGAAGGGCGAGCAGATAGACGGGGCGATCTACTACAACACGGACCACTTCATCGTCGAGGCCAAGTGGTTGGCCGGCACCGTCGAGGCCGAGGACCTGATGAAGTTCGACAGCAAGGTGCGTCTAAAGAGCAAGAACGCCCTGGGCTTGTTCGTGAGCGTGAACGGATTCTCCGCAGGTGGCCGCGACATCTTCAAGCGGGGAACGTCGTTCATCACCATCGAAGGCGGAGACCTCTACTGCGTGTTGGAGGGGCGCATCCGCCTGGACGAGCTGCTCAGCCGTAAGCTCCTCCACGCAAGCACCACCGGCAATTGCTACTACCCGGCAGCAGAGATACTGGGCTGATTCTGAGCCTGCCGCCTCGATGAGGCACCACCCGACCTGGCCGCCCGATCCGACAGCAGCCGCTGGAGACCGGGACGGTCACCCTGTGTCGCACCCGAGCGACTCCAGGCGACGGTGGGCGCCTCACGGGCGAAGAATCCATCGCACCGTTCGCCGCCCGGTCCTGTCCGTGAATAGGTTCTTCGCCCTCGCCAGCGGCAAGTGTCACGTCCTGTCGGGTAAAGCGGAGGAGGTCAGCAAACTCCTTCGGCCTGGGCTGTTGGCCCATAGAATGGCCTGCATGGCTATGGACGGCACGCAGACGACTCCGGACGTGGTGGAGGACGTGTTTGATGGACACGCCACGGGTATCGAGGTCGAGGACTCGGGCGAGGACACCACCCAGATTCAGCGGCCGTGGAACCCTGACCAGATCCGGGTGAACACCAGCCAGTTCTCCTTGCGCAACATCCTCGACCAGATCGACGAGGGTTCCATCGAGCTCGCTCCGGACTTCCAGCGGTTGCAGGTCTGGCGGACGGACCAAAAGTCCCTGCTGGTCGAGTCGCTGCTGCTCCAGATCCCGCTGCCCGCGTTCTACTTCGCGGAGGACGCGGACGGTTCTTTCCGCGTTGTCGACGGCCTTCAGCGGCTGTCGACGCTACACGCGTTCGTCCGGGGTGGAGACAGCGGCTTCGCTCTTGGAAAGCTGGAACACCTGAACGATCTGAAGGACATGCGCTTCAGTGATCTCCCTGTACCGTCCCAGCGGCGAATCAACAACACCCAGCTGATCGTCAACGTGATCGACCCGACGACGCCGCGCGGGGTCACGTACGAGATCTTCAAGCGCATCAACACAGGCGGAACCCCGCTCAACGCCCAAGAGATCCGCCACTGCATGAGCAGCCCGCGTAGCAGGGGCATCTTGCACCGGATGACTCATACGGATGCTTTTGCGAAGGCCACTGGGGGCCGCCTCACCGATCACATCCGGATGAATGATCGGGAGATGGCCCTGCGGTTCGCCGCGTTCTGGCTGAAGGGGGTCTTGGCCTACCAGGAGCGGCCCTTCATGGAGCAGTTCCTGATGGACGCCACCGAGATGCTGGATGATCCGAAGCAGGTCCCAGATGAGCAGGTGACTGAGCTGGAGGCCGCCTTCGAGCGGGCGATGACTCATGCGTATCTCGTCTTCGGCGAGCACGCTTTCCGCAAGTGGCCGGAGGGTGACGACTACCGTCGCCCGATCAACCGTGCCATGTTCGAGAGCTGGTCCATGGCCTTGGCCGACCCCGACTGCACGACTGCCGACCTGCGTACACGTCGAACAGCCATTGTGAAGGCGGCCCGTGGGCGGATGACCACCGACGTCACGTACCTCAACGCCATCACCTCCTCCACCGCCGACCGGTTTAGGGTGGACTACCGCTTCAAGGCCGCCGTGGCGGACGCGGGAGCCGGCCTGTGATCACTTCCTTGGAGATTCGGGGCTTCAAGCGGTTTGAATCGGCGTCGTTTGGCCTGCGTCCTTTCACGGTCCTGACCGGAGTTAACGGCGGTGGCAAGAGCACCTTGATCCAGTCCCTGCTGCTGGCGAGGTTGGCAGGTACGTCAGGTGCAGCGGCAGGTGCCACGATCCGGCTAAATGGCCCGCTCGGGCTGGCTCTCGGCGAGGCCCGGGACGTGCTGAACTGGACGACCGACGCGCGTGAGATCAGCATTCGACTGGGCGGCCCGGACGGCGAGTCATGGGTGTATGGCTTCGGGCTGCCTGACGCCGAGCAGGCACTGCACCTTGATGTGCGGCGGCTCCCAGTGGCGCACGTGCCGGGCATCGGGTCCGCTGTCACAGACCCCGCTTTCACCTACCTGTGCGCCGAGCGTCTGGGCCCCCGTGACACGCTGTCGGTGTCCGCCGAGGAGCCCGACCGGATCGGAGTCGGAGTGCGGGGTGAGTTCACCGCGCAGGTGCTGGCACTGCGCGAGTCCCGCGCGGTAAGTACTCGGAGGGCGGTCCGAGGTGCATTGCACCACCCAGATTCTGCAGGACCGCAGTTGAGGGTCCAGGCCGAATCGTGGGCCTCCGAGATCATCCGTCCTCTCCAGATCACTGCACGGGTCGCCGTGGGAATCATGGCCACGACGATCCGGTTCGGAGAGACGGGGCTGAGCGGCGAGGAGATCCGCCCAGTCAATACCGGGTTCGGCATCTCCTACGCCCTGCCGGTCATCGTCGCGGGGCTACTCACAGAGCCAGGCGATCTGTTGATCGTGGAGAACCCCGAGGCGCATCTGCATCCGGCGGGACAGTCCCGGTTGGGCCGGTTCCTCGCGCGGGTGGCGGGCAGCGGGGTACAGGTCGTGGTGGAGACGCACAGCGATCACGTCCTCAACGGAGCCCGACTCGCCGTCGCGCAGGATCGCTCGCTCCCAGCGGCAGACATGATCACCCACTACTTCGATCACGACCAGACCCTGTCCATCGACGTCAATGACAAGGGCGAACTCAGCTATTGGCCCAGCGGTTTCTTCGACCAGATCGAGACCGACCTCGGGAGGCTGGCTCGTGCCCAACGCGGCAGGTAGGAACGGAAAGGGAACCGAGCAGGACTTATTGGGTGCCTCCGCTGCCCTCGATGCCGACGACTATCGCGTCGTAGTCGCGGAGGAGTGCTTCAACTGGCGGGAGCTGACGGACTCCGGTCTGCGAGACGCCCTCGACGTCCTTGTGGAAGTCCTCCAACCGTTTGCTGACGGCCGCAAAGCCGCGTTCATGGAGCCCGCGTATGACGTCGAGTGCCGCCCCTCGGTCACGCTGATCGACGCCCTGTACTCCCCGGACGGAGGGCTACCACGTGACAAGCGGGCTCTGCTGCAGCAACTGGTGAGTAAGTGTCGGTGCGTAATACCGGACGAGGCGGATCTGCCCCAGCCGGCCCGGGTAGCCGAGGGCTCCTGGCAGGAACCATCCTGGGGTACGGCCCACGCCCTGGCACGGGCCGCGATGGGCCGCGCTATGTCCTGTCTCCTGGTGCCTTACGCCACAGAACCCGACTGGCCGTCCGGATGGGTCACCGTCACGCGGACGACGGAGGCTGGCCAGGACGAGGTGAAGTTGCACGTTCTACGACACCCTGACGACGTACCGATCTTCTGGCGTGGTGTCCTCACCCACGAGAACGTGCCAGCCGAGCACTTCTTCACCATCACAGAGGACGCGTTCCCCCGGCTGTTGTTCGCGGACTCTCTGCGTCTGCACCACTTCAAGGGCGCCTACACCGAAGTCCTGCCATGGCTTGTGAAGTTGCTGGGGGCGATCGACGACCACTTCGCCCGGATGCTGGCTGAATGCGGCGGCGACCAGACACAGGTTGTCCGGAGGTTCAGTGCTTTGGGCCTGGATATCTCGCCTGAGAGCCCGAACACGAAGAAGAACGCGAAGGCGTGGGAGCAGCGCAACGTCAGATACGGCGATGGCACCTATCGATGCGAGTGGCACGGCAAGCGGCTCTGGGATCGCGACAGGGTCCACTTCTCATTGCCGATCGCCGAGCACGGCGACCGGATCCTCATCGGGATCTTCGTGGAGCATCTGGCGACCTGAGCGAAGGAGACCGAAGGGCGTGGCCATGGTCGTTCCTCTCGCACATCAACGACCAGGTCAGTCCGCGATGGGTGAACGAGGCTTGACTGAGGTGACGAGCGTGCCGACGCGCAGTCGCTCGGTGGCGGCCGCGGCGGCGGTCAGCGTCGGTATGGCACCGAACCACGGG
Source organism: Streptomyces sp. JL2001 (assembly GCF_050917515.1). Lineage (NCBI taxonomy): Bacteria > Bacillati > Actinomycetota > Actinomycetes > Kitasatosporales > Streptomycetaceae > Streptomyces > Streptomyces sp. JL2001. The sequence continues at coordinate 3,867,364 of NZ_CP169421.1, forward strand.
CCGTCCCGGAAGGTCCGCCAGGACAGGTGGTCGTAGGTGTACGCGGTGTGGAAGCCGAGCTGCTCGGCGCGCAGCCACTGATCGCGGCCGCCCTCGTGCCAGCGACGGGAGGGAAGGATGACGGTGCTCAGACGCATACGCACGACCCTACGCCGCCGTACGGACACCCGGCATGGCCGGACCGGCCACCCTGGCCGGAAATGTCCCTCTCAGATGTGCGCCCCCGCGCACGCCCGTGCACGGGGTGCGGAAGAATGAATCGGTGACCACACCCCGAACTCAGCGCCCCGCCGCCCGGACCCCCCGGCTGATCGCCACCGACCTCGACGGCACTCTGCTGCGCGACGACAAGTCCGTCTCGGAGCGCACGGTCGCGGCGCTCGCCGCCGCCGAGGAGGCCGGCGTCGAGGTCTTCTTCGTCACCGGACGGCCGGCACGCTGGATGGACGTGGTGGCCGACCACGTGCACGGCCACGGGCTCGCCATCTGCGCCAACGGGGCCGCGGTCGTCGACCTGCACGCAGGCGGAACATTTCTTGAGGTGCGCCCGCTGGAGCGGGAGGTCGCGCTCGCCGTCGTGCGGACCCTGCGCGCCGCCGCCCCCGGCACCTCCTTCGCGGTCGAGCTCACCACCGGCATCCACTACGAGCCGGACTACCCCCCGTTCTTCCTCGACCCCGGCGCGACGGTCGCCACCGCGGAGAAGCTGCTGTACGAGGAGGCGCCCGGCGCCGCGGCCCCCGTGCTCAAACTGCTCGCCCAGCACCCGGAGCTCGACCCCGACGCCTTCCTGACCGTGGCCCGCACGGCCGCGGGCGAACTGGCCTCCTTCACCCGGTCCAGTCCGACCGCCCTGCTGGAGGTCAGCGGCCTCGGGGTCTCGAAGGCGTCCACGCTGGCCCTCTGCTGTGCCGAGCGCGGCATCTCCGCGGACGAGGTCGTCGCGTTCGGGGACATGCCCAACGACATCGAGATGCTCCGCTGGGCGGGGCGCTCGTACGCGATGGGCAACGCCCACCCGGACGTCCTCGCCGCCGCCTCCGGCCGTACGGCGGGCAACAACGAGGACGGCGTGGCCGTCGTGGTCGAGGAGATCCTCGAAGAGGTCCGCGCGGCGTCGCAGGCCGGGGCGTAGGCCGGCGGCGCCGCGGGTCGGCATGGCGGGCCCCGGCGGCGTCCAGCCGGTGCCCGCCGGCAGGATCGGCAGGTCACTCCCTAGGGGTGTCCTGGCGAGGTGTCCTGGCGCAAGCCCGGCAGGACCCTAGAGCGGGGCCTGCCAGAACACCGTCGTGCCGCCTCCGTCGTCACCGATGCCCGGGCCGCACCAGCTCGATCCGCCCAGCGACTCGGCGCGCCGCGTGAGGTTGCGCAGCCCGCTGCGCCGGCCGCCCTGGGGGATGCCGACGCCGTCGTCGGCGACCGAGAGCCGGACCGCGGAGGATCCGTCGGGAAGCTCCGCGCCGGCGTCGACGACGACCTCGATCCGGGTGGCCGAGGCGTGCCGGAAGGCGTTGGAGAGGGCCTCGCGGAGCGCCGCCACCAGGTTCTTCCCCGTGAGCTCGCCGACCGTCGCGTCGACCGGGCCGAGGAAGCGGTGTGCGGGCTTGAAGCCGAGGGGCACGGCCGCCATGTTGATCTCGCGCAGGACCCGGGTCCGCAGCCCGGAGGGGGCCTCGGCCGGTCCCTGCTGGAGGGCGAAGATCGCGGTACGGATCTCCTGGATGGTCACGTCCAGTTCGTCCACGGCCTTGCCGACGCCGTCCCGCACGGCGGGCACGATCGACTTGCGCTGGGCGCTCTCCAGCATCATCCCGGTGGCGAACAGCCGTTGGATGACGAGGTCGTGCAGGTCGCGGGCGATCCGGTCGCGGTCCTCGTAGACGGCGAGCCGCTCCCGGTCGCGCTGGGCGTCGGCCATCATCAGGGCGAGAGCCGCCTGGGAGGCGAACTGCGTGGCGAGGGTGCGCTCGGCCTCGGTGAACGGACGGGCGCCCCGCGCACGGGGGGTCGCGAGCGCGCCGAGGACCTTGCCCCCGCTGTGCAGGGGGAGCAGCATGCTGGGCCCGTACTGGTCCGCCAGCCGGCTGAGCATGCGGGGGTCGGTGGAGGCGTCGTCCACGAACACCGCCTCGCCCGCGAGCAGCCGCTCCACCACCGGGCTCTCCGGCGGGATCACGACGCCGAGCGACTTGGCGGGCCGGTCGGAGGAGACGGCGACGATCTCCAGACCGCCCTCCTCTCCGGCGGGCAGGAGCACGATTCCGGCGGCGGAGTCGGCGAGGCGGCGGGCCTGTTCGGCGACCACCGCCAGGGCGTCGTCGGCGTCGCCGCCGGAGAGCAGGGCGGTGGTGACGGCGACCGAGCCGTCGATCCACCGCTCGCGCTGGCGCGCGGCCTCGTAGAGGCGGGCGTTGCCGATGGCGATCCCCGCCTCGGTGGCGAGGACCCGGACCATGTGGAGGTCGTAGTCGTTGAACTCCCCTCCGTCGTGCTTCTCGGAGAGGTAGAGGTTGCCGAAGATCTCGCCCTGCACCCGGATCGGCACCCCGAGGAAGGTCCGCATCGGGGGGTGCCCGGGCGGGAATCCGGCAGCCCGCGGATCGCTCGACAGATCGGCCAGCCTGATGGTCTGCGGTTCGCGGATGAGTGCGCCGAGGAGCCCCGCATGGCCGTCGGGGCGCCGCCCGATCCGGCGGGCGGTGTCCTCGTCCACGCCGTGGGTGACGAAGTCGGAGAGGCCGTCGCCCTCCTCGTCGACGACGCCGATGGCGGCGTAGCGGGCGTCGGCGAGTTCGGCCGCGGTCTCGCAGATCCGGTCGAGGGTGGAGTGCAGTTCGAGCCCGGTGCCCACCGAGCGCATGGCCTCCAGGAGCTGCGGCACCCGTGCGGTGAGCTCCGTGGACAGACCCTGCAGGCTGCGGGTGGCCTGGGTCGCGGCTTCGAGGGGGTCCGGCAGGTCGGGCACGGCGGCGGTCATGGCCTTGAGCCTAGTAAGTCCGATTTGGCGAGAAAAGTCGGCCGCTCGATCTCGTCACCCGAGGACCGTCCGCCGAGACGCCCCCTCGCGGCGTTGTCGGAGTCGCCCGAGTACACCCGGTACGAGGGCGGTCCTCCGCCTTGCGACGCACCACATCCGACGCCGCGGGCCGGTCCTCGAAGACCGCCCGGCCAGGACCTAACGCGGCGCGGTGAGCAGCCGGTCGCTCTCCCGCTCCCGTTCCAGCATCCGGCGCAGCGGCCCCTCGGCCCCGGCGAGGTCCGCGTACGTTCCGCGCTGCACGGTGCGCCCCTCGTCGAGGACGACCACCTCGTCGACGGCGTCGAGTCCGCGCAGGCGGTGGGTGATCAGTACGGTGGTGCGTCCCTCGGTGGCCCGCAGCAGATCGTCGGTGAGCGCGTCGGCCGTGGCCAGGTCGAGGTGCTCGGCCGGCTCGTCGAGCACCAGGACGGGGAAGTCCGCGAGGAGCGCCCGGGCGAGGGCGAGGCGCTGCCGCTGGCCGCCGGACAGCCGCGAGCCGTGCTCTCCGACCAGGGTGTCGAGGCCGTGCGGCAGCCCGTCCACCCAGTCGAGGAGCCGGGCCCGGCGCAGGGCGGTCCGCAGCTCGTCGTCGTGAGCGCCGGGACGCGCGAGGCGCAGGTTCTCCCGGAGCGAGCTGTCGAAGGTGTGCGCGTCCTGCGCGCAGAGTCCGACGAAGCGCCGGACGTCGTCGGAGTCGAGCGCGGACGTCTCCGTCCCGCCGAGGCGGTAGGTGCCCGATCCGGCGTCCAGGAAGCGCAGCAGTACCTGGGCGAGGGTCGTCTTGCCCGATCCGGACGAGCCGACGACGGCGACCCGGCGGCCGGCCTCCAGGGTGAGCGTGAAGTCGCTGAGCGCGTCCCGCTCCTGGCCCGCGTGACGGGCGGAGAGGCCGGCGACCTCCACCGGGAAGGGGCTCTTCGGAGGCGAGGCGGGGTGCTCCGGCTCGTGTACGGGCACAGGCGCGTCGAGCACCTCGTGGACCCGCTCGGCGCTGCGCCGCACGCGCTGGCGGTACTGCACGGCGAGCGGGAGCCCGGTGACGGCCTCGAAGGCGGCGAGCGGTGTCAGGACGACGACGGCCAGGGTGACTCCGGCCAGCCGGCCGTCGTGGACGGCCTGGACGCCCACGACGGCCGCGGCGGCGACCGTCAGACCGCAGGCGAGCGCGGAGAGGCCGGCGCCGAGTGCGGTCGCGGCGGCCTGCCGGGAGGCGATGGCGGTGAGGGTGCGGTCGGCGGCCCGGGCCCGGCCGATCCGGTCGTTCAGGGCGCCGGCGACCGTCAGTTCGGCGCAGCCGCGGAGCAGGTCGACGACCGTCGTGGCCAGCGTTCCGCGGGCCGGCGCGAGCCGGCTCTCGGCCCGGCGGGCCAGCACTCCGCCGGCGGCGGGGACGGCCACGCCCGCGGCCAGCAGGCCCGCGGCGAGCACGGCTCCCGCCTCGGGCAGCAGCCAGGCGGTGAAGCCGACGGAGCCGGCCCCGACGACGAGGGCGGCGCCGGCGGGAAGCAACCAGCGCAGCCAGTAGTCCTGGAGGGCGTCGACGTCCTGGACGAGGCGGGACAGCAGGTCGCCCCGCCGGGTCCGGCGCAGCCCCGCGGGAGCGATGCGCTCCAGACGCCGGTAGACGGCGACGCGCAGCTCCGCGAGCATCCGCAGCACGGCGTCGTGGGACACGAGGCGCTCGGCGTAACGGAACACGGCCCGCCCGATGCCGAAGGCCCGTGTGGCGGTGACGGCCACCATCAGATAGAGGACGGGCGGCTGTTCGGAGGCTCGCGAGATGAGCCAGCCGGACACCGCCATGAGCCCCACGGCGGAGCCGAGCGCCAGACTGCCGAGCAGCAGGGCGAGGGCCATCCGCCCCTTCAGTCCGCCGGCCATGGCTCGGACCCGCGCGAGGGCGCCGCGGCCCGCGTAGCCCGTCGGCTCGGTCGCCGCTTCGGGTTCCGCGCCCGGCTCGGCCGAACCGGCCCGTACGGAGGTCTCGACGGCCGGCTCGGAAACCGGCCGCGGCGTCCCGGGGGCGGTCCCCGGCTCGGCCTCCGCCGCGGCGGCCCCGGCAAAGCCGATGGGCACCATGCGGTCCGCGATCGCGAGCAGCGCCGGACGGTGGACGACCAGCACGACCGTGCGGCCCTGTGCGAGACGGCGGACGGCGTCGACCACGGCCGCTTCCGTCTCCCCGTCCAGCGCGGCCGTGGGCTCGTCCAGCAGGAGCAACGGCCGGTCGGCCAGGAAGGCCCGGGCCAGAGCGAGGCGCTGGCGCTGGCCCGCCGAGAGTCCGGCACCGTCCTCACCCAGCAGGGTTCCGGCCCCCTCCGGGAGCTCGGCCACGAAGTCGTCCGCGCCGGCGTCCCGCAGCGCCCGCCGCACCGCGTCGTCGGAGGCGTCCGGCCGGGCGAGGCGCACGTTCTCCGCGATGGTTCCCGCGAAGAGGTACGGCCGTTGAGGCACCCAGGCGATCGTCGAGCGCCATTCCTCCAGGCTCAGCGTGCCGAGGTCCACGCCGCCGACCTTGACCGTGCCGCCCGCTTCCGGGGTGGCGAAGCCCAGTACGACATCGAGCAGGGTGGACTTGCCCGCCCCGCTCGGCCCCACCAGGGCCACCGTCTCCCCCGGGGCCACCGTCAGGGAGACCGAGTCCAGCGAGGGCTCGGCCCGCCCCGGGTGACGTACGGTCACGTTCTCGAGTTCCAGACCCACGGAGGCCGGGACGGCGGCCGTGCCGCCCTGCGGCGCGGGACTCTCCAGGACCTCGAAGATCTCCTCCGCAGCGGCCAGTCCTTCCGCCGCCGCGTGGTACTGCGCCCCCACCTGCCGGATCGGCAGGTAGGCCTCGGGCGCCAGGATCAGGATGACCAGGCCGGTGTACAGGTCGAGGTCGCCGTGGACCAGCCGCATGCCGATGCCGACCGCGACCAGCGCCACCGACAGCGTCGAGAGAAGTTCCAGGGCGAACGACGACAGGAACGCGATCCGCAGCGTCCTCATCGTCGCCTGCCGGTATTCGGACGTGATGGCGCGGATCGACTCAGCCTGCGCCTTCGCCCGGCCGAAGACCTTGAGCGTCGGCAGTCCCGCCACCACGTCCAGGAAGTGCCCGGAGAGCCGGGACAGCAACGTCCACTGCCGGTCCATCCGCGCTTGGGTGTACCACCCGATCAGGACCATGAAGAGGGGGATGAGCGGGAGGGTGACGACGATGACCGCGGCCGAGACCCAGTCCTCGGTGACGATCCGCGCCAGCACCGCCACCGGAACCACGACGGCGAGACCCAGCTGCGGCAGATAGCGGGAGAAGTAGTCGTCGAGCGCGTCCACGCCCCGGGTCGCGAGCGCGACCAGCGACCCTGCCTTCTGCCCGCTGAGCCACCCCGGCCCCAGGTCGGCCGACCGTGCGAGCAGCCGTCCCCGCAGATCCGACTTGACCGCAGCGCTGGCCCGGTGGGCGGCCAGCTCGGTCAGCCAGGAGACGAGTCCGCGCCCCGCCGCGACTCCCGCCAGGAGCAGGAGCGGCGTGGTCAGGCCGGACAGCGCGAGGTCCTCCTGAAAGGCCCCCACCACCACCTCGGCGATGAGCATCGCCTGGGCGACGACCAGCGCCGCCCCGGCCAGACCGAGGACCACCACGGCCGCCAGGAAGAAGCGGGTGGCCCGGGCGTACCGGAGCAGACGCGGGTCGATCGGTTTCACGTGAAACATCCCTCTGGAGAGGCAGGTACCGCGGACATCAGTGTGCGGCGTCGGCCAGGTGCTGCGTGCCGATCCGCTTCCGGAAGACCCAGTAGGTCCAGCCCTGGTAGAGCAGCACCAGCGGGGTCGCGATCGCCGCACACCACGTCATGATCTTCAGGGTGTACGGGCTCGACGAGGCGTTGGTGACCGTGAGGCTCCACGCCGGGTCGAGCGAGGACGGCATGACGTTCGGGAAGAGCGTCAGGAAGAGCATCGCCACCGCGGCGGCGATCGTGATGCCCGAGAGGGCGAACGACCAGCCCTCGCGTCCCACCTTGATCGCTCCGATCGCTCCGACGAGTGCGACCACGGCGACCAGCATGGCGACGAGACTCCAGCCGTCGCCCTTGTCGGCCTGGGTCCAGACCAGGAAGCCGAGGGCGAGCGCGGCCGTGACCAGTCCCAGCCTCAGGGCCAGCGAACGTGCCCGGACCCGGATGTCCCCCACGGTCTTGAGGGCGGCGAAGACCGCCCCGTGAAAGGTGAAGAGGGTGAGCGTGACCAGGCCGCCGAGGATCGCGTACGGGTTGAGCAGGTCCCAGAGGGTGCCGACGTACTCCTTCTGCGCGTCGATCTTCACGCCGCGCACGATGTTGCCGAAGGCGACACCCCACAGCAGGGCGGGGATCAGCGAGGTCCAGAAGATGGCCTGCTCCCAGTTCCGCTGCCAGCTCTCCTCGGCGCGCTTCACCCGGTACTCGAAGGCGACACCGCGCACGATCAGGCACACGAGGATGATCAACAGGGGCAGGTAGAAGCCGGAGAAGAGCGTCGCGTACCACTCGGGGAACGCGGCGAAGGTCGCGCCTCCGGCGGTCAGCAGCCACACCTCGTTGCCGTCCCAGACGGGTCCGATCGTGTTGATCAGAACCCGCTTCTCGGCGCGGTCGCGGGCGAGCAGCTTGGTCAGGACGCCGACCCCGAAGTCGAAGCCCTCGAGGAAGAAGTAGCCGATCCAGAGGACGGCGATCAGTACGAACCAGACGTTGTGGAGTTCCATGCCTCGATCTCCTGAGTCTCAGTACGAGAAGGCCATGGGCCGGTCGGGGTCACGGTCGTCCCCGCCGATCTTGGTGGGCGGGTTGAGGTCGGACTCGGTGAGCTCGGGCGGTCCGGCCTTGACGTACTTCACCAGGAGGCGGACCTCGATCACGGCGAGTACGGCGTAGAGGAGGGTGAAGACGATCATCGAGGTGAGGACCTCGCCCTGGGAGACACCGGGGGAGACGGCGTCCCTGGTGCGCAGCACGCCGTACACGACCCAGGGCTGGCGGCCCATCTCGGTGAAGATCCAGCCCCAGGAGTTGGCGATCAGCGGGAAGAGCATGGTCCAGAGCGCGATGATCCAGTACCACTTGGTCAGGCGGGGGCTGAGCGCCTTCCGCTTGAACAGGACCAGGTTCGGCACCTCGTCCTCACCGGTCCGCATCCCCGGCGGCAGCAGGAACTTCTTCCGGGTGAGCCACAGACCGAGCATGCCGATGCCCAGCGAGGCCATGCCGAAGCCGATCATCCAGCGGAAGCCCCAGTAGGCGACGGGGATGTTGGGCCGGTAGTCGCCGGGCCCGTACTTCTCCTGCTCGGCCTTGTTGACGTCGTTGATGCCCGGGACGAACGAGCTGAAGTCGTCGTTCGCGAGGAAGGACAGCAGTCCCGGGATCTCTATGGCGACCGAGTTGTGGCCCTTCTCCACGTCTCCGTAGGCGAAGACGGAGAAGGGTGCGGGCGCCTCGCCGTCCCAGAGCGCCTCGGCGGCGGCCATCTTCATCGGCTGCTGCTTGAACATCACCTTGCCGAGCAGGTCGCCGCTGATCGCGGTGCCCAGGCCGGCGATGATCAGGGTGATCAGGCCGAGGCGCAGGGAGGTCCGCATCACCGGGATGTGCCGCTTGCGCGCCAGGTGGAAGGCCGAGATGCCGACCATGAACGCGCCGCCCACCAGGAAGGCGGCCGTCATGGTGTGGAAGAACTGCGTGAGGGCGGTGTTCTGGGTGAGCACCTGCCAGAAGTCGGTGAGCTCGGCCCGGCCCCGCTCCTCGTTGATGCGGTAGCCGACCGGGTGCTGCATCCAGGAGTTGGCCGCCAGGATGAAGTACGCGGAGAGGATCGTGCCGATCGACACCATCCACATGCAGGCGAGGTGGATCCGCTTGGGCAGCTTGTCCCAGCCGAAGATCCACAGACCGATGAACGTGGACTCGAAGAAGAACGCGATCAGCGCCTCGAAGGCGAGCGGCGCCCCGAAGATGTCACCGACGAAGCGGGAGTAGTCGGACCAGTTCATACCGAACTGGAACTCCTGCACGATGCCGGTGACGACACCCATCGCGATGTTGATCAGGAAGAGCTTGCCCCAGAACTTCGTCGCCCTGAGGTACTTCTCGTTCTCCGTGCGCACCCAGGCGGTCTGCAGTCCGGCGGTGAGCGCGGCGAGCGAGATCGTCAGGGGAACGAAGAGGAAGTGGTAGACGGTCGTGATGCCGAACTGCCAGCGCGCCAAGGTCTCTGGCGCCAGAGCTAGGTCCACGTCAACTTCTCCTTACACGCCGTGGTCACGAGGGGCAGTCTGCCCCTTGAATGCCACCTATCCCGACCCAAACCGGGACACGCTTGTGAACGCGTTCACATTCACAAGCATTATGTCTCATACGAAATCCGTATCGGCAAGGGGGTCCCCCCTAACGAAGGCCACCTCTTCCCAAGAACTTCAACATATTGTTGAATCCGGGCTATGAGCCTTCGGATACGCATCTCCTGGCCGGCCGGACAGACCACGGCCACCCTTGAGGAAACCCCCACGAGCAAGGCGCTCGCAGGGGTTCTCCCGATCTCCTCCGCCGCCCGGACCTGGGGCGAGGAGGTCTACTTCGACACACCCGTCTCCGCCGTCGTCGAAGCCGGCGCCCGGCAGGTGGTGGCGCCGGGCACCGTGGCCTTCTGGACCGAGGGGGACGCGCTCGCCCTCCCCTTCGGACCGACGCCCATCTCCCAGGGCTGGGGATCACCGCGGGCGGAGTTCGCGGGCGAGTGCCGGCTCGCCAGTCCCTGCAACCTGCTGGGCGCGCTGGACGGCGACCCTGGCGTCCTGGCCACCGTCAGGGACGGCGACCCGATCCGTGTCGAGGCCGTCCACGAGTAGCGGTGCCCCGTCCGCCCGGACGGAACCCGGGCGGCTCCTCGTCGCTCCGCACCCGGCCGAGGGCCGACGCCGCTGCGCCGACCCACCGCGCGTGACGGGACAGCCCTCAGGCCTCCCGGCGGAAGCCCTCCGCCGTCTTCAGGAACAGGTCGTTCGCCTCGCACTCACCGATCGTGACGCGCACGCCCTCACCCGCGAACGGCCGCACCACCACACCGTGCCGCTCGCACTCCGCGGCGAAGTCCATCGTCCGCTCACCGAGCCGCAGCCAGACGAAGTTGGCCTGGGTGTCCGGCACGGTCCAGCCCTGGGCCACGAGCCCGGCGTGGACCCGCTCGCGCTCGGCCACCAGCGAACCGACCCGCCCGAGCAGCTCGTCCTCGGCCTGCAGCGACGCCACGGCCGCGTCCTGAGCCAGCTGGCTCACCCCGAACGGCACCGCCGTCTTGCGCAGCGCCGCGGCCACCGGCTCGTGGGCGATCGCGAAGCCGACCCGCAGTCCGGCCAGGCCGTACGCCTTGGAGAAGGTGCGCAGCACGGCGACGTTCGGCCGGTCACGGTAGAGCTCGATCCCGTCGGGGATGTCCGCGTCACGGACGAACTCGCGGTACGCCTCGTCGATGACTACCAGGATGTCGGAGGGCACCCGGTCCAGGAAGCGCTCCAGCTCGGCACGGCGGACCGCCGTGCCCGTGGGGTTGTTCGGGTTGCAGACGAAGATCAGCCGCGTCCGCTCGGTGATCGCCTCGGCCATCGCGTCGAGGTCGTGCACATCGCCGTCGGTCAGCGGCACCTGCACGGGGGTCGCCCCGCTGATCTGCGTGATGATCGGGTACGCCTCGAAGGACCGCCAGGCGTACATGACCTCGTCGCCCGGGCCGGCCGTCGCCTGGATCAGCGACTGGGCGACGCCGACCGAGCCGGTGCCGGTGGCCAGGTGCGAGACGGGGACGCCGAAGCGCTCGGCGAGCTCCTCCATGAGGCCGGAGCAGGCCATGTCGGGGTACCGGTTGAACTGGGCGGCGGCGGCCAGCGCGCTCTCCATGACACCCGGCAGCGGCGGGTACGGGTTCTCGTTGGAGGACAGCTTGAAGGCGACCGGTCCGCCCGCGGCGGCCGGCTTGCCCGGCTTGTAGGTGGGGATGCCGTCCAGCACGGCGCGCAGCCTCGGGCCGCCCGCGCTCGTCCCGCCGGTCTCGCTCACTGCACTCACTGTGGTCCTCCTCGACCGTCCGTACCACCAATACTCCTCACCTTATGAGGATTCGCCTCCGCTGCGAATGGGCTGTGGACAACGGACGGGACACGCTGTGGAAAACCGAGGGAGCGCGGGCCCGGGTGGCGCGCGCCGGTGGCGGGCGCCGTGGCGCGCATCCCCCGTAGAGGTGAGTTGAGACCTCTTCGAGACCTGCCCCCCTTGGCAGGCTCATCCGCGTCGACAAGCACAGGTCCCACGCCGGAACCCCCAACGCCTTTGATTTCCAAGGCGATTGACGCTTAATGATCATGCAGAAACGTGCCTGTCAACGCGTGCATATGCGACCGTCCCAACCACCCGCCCTCGCCCTACTATCGGCTCGCCATGACAGCAGCAGGGAAGCACCAGGTGAGCCGGGCACAGACCCGGGGGAGCCGGCAGGGACGAGCGGGCATCCGGGACGTGGCCGCCGCCGCCGGAGTCTCCATCACGACCGTCTCCGACGCGCTCAACGGCAAGGGCCGGCTCCCGGACGCCACCCGCCGTCACGTCCGCGAGGTCGCAGACCGGCTGGGCTACCGCCCATCCGCGGCGGCCCGCACGCTCCGTACCGGCAAGTCGGGCCTCATCGGCCTGACCGTGACGACCTACGGGGATGAACCTTTCACCTTCACCGAATTCGCGTACTTCGCGGAGATGGCCAGAGCCGCCACCTCGGCCGCGCTCGCGCGCGGCTACGCCCTGGTCATCCTGCCCGCCACCTCCCGCCATGACGTCTGGTCGAACGTCGCCCTCGACGGCACCGTCGTCATCGACCCCTCCGACCACGATCCGGTCGTCACCGAACTGGTCCGCCAGGGCCTGCCGGTCGTCTCCGACGGGCGCCCCGCCGGCACCCTCCCGGTGACCGCCTGGGTCGACAACGACCACGAAGCCGCCGTCCTCGACCTCCTCGACCACCTCGCCGCCGCCGGCGCCCGCCGGATCGGCCTCCTCACCGGCACCACCACCGACACGTACACCCGGCTGTCCACCACCGCGTACCTCGACTGGTGCGAGCGGGTCGGACAGGACCCCGTCTACGAGGCCTATCCGGCGCACGACCCGTGCGCGGGCGCCGTCGCGGCCGACCGGCTGCTCGCCCGCCCGGACCGGCCCGACGCCGTCTACGGACTCTTCGACCCCAACGGGACGGACCTGCTCGCCGCGGCCCGCCGCTACGGACTGCGGGTACCGGACGATCTGCTGCTGGTCTGCTGCAGCGAATCGACCGTCTACGCCACCACCGAACCGCCCATCACGACCCTCTCGCTCAAGCCGCGCCGGATCGGCACGGCCGTCGTCCAGCTCCTCATCGACGCCATCGAGGGAATCGACGCCGACGGACCGATCGAGCGGGTCATACCGACGGAGCTCATCGTGCGGACGTCCTCCCAGAGGCGTTCGCCGCGCACCACGGTCAGCCCGCCCCGGTCGCCCTCGAAGGACTGATCTCCTCGAGGACAGGACCCCGGCGGAACCGCCGTCGTCCGAATCCCCCGGCGGGATCCGGAAGCACAGCGTCACCGGATCACGCACCACGAACCGGTGACGCTGCTCCGGAAACGGCCGGACAGGCGGGCGCGCGGAGCTCCGGGGCGCGCGGGACCGGCACGTTTCCCACGGCAGGCGCCCTTCCGTGCCGCCACGATCCGACCCGAAACACGAGCCCGACCAGGAACCTTCCCTGGCCTGGACCTTCCCAATTCGGGCGAAACAACCGGTGAACCCGGAGTGGACCCGGATTCATCACCCCTGGTGCGTCACACAGGAGGACCCTCATTCCTATGATGGGCGCACGACATCGTGGACCACCCCGACCAGGTGAGTCCGTGATGTGCAGGGCATCGCGACGGTGGTGGAGGGGTCGATGACTCAGGGGGCCGGGCAGGAACCCGTGGTGCGCACGGCGACATTGCGTGACTTCCGCGTACCGCCGTACGCCCGGGTACCCGTGCAGGGCCAGGCCGCCGAGCCGCCCACGGGCGGCTCCGTGGTCGAGCCGGCCGAGGGTACCGGCGCCGACGGCGCCGTTCCCGAGGCCGACCGGCCCGTGCACAGCCCTTCGGCGCCGACCCTGCATCTCGGCCATGTCGCCGGGTCCGGTTCGTCCATCGTCGCCGTCGCCACGGGCCACCCCGGCAACGCCTTCCCCGAGAGCGAGATGCCCGAGGGGTACACCCCCACGGAACGCGACCTCCCGGTGATCAACCGCGGGGACACCGTGCAGGTCCAGGTCGAGCCCGAGGCGTCCCCCGCAGCGGCCCCGGCGGCCGGTGACGGCCCCGGACCGCTCTACGTGGTCGGGGACGTGCACGGCTACCTCGACGAACTCCTCGCCGCGCTGCGCGAGCAGGGTCTCATCGACGCGGACGGCCGCTGGGCCGCGGGCAACGCCCGCCTCTGGTTCCTCGGCGACTTCACCGACCGCGGCCCCGACGGCATCGGCGTCATCGACCTCGTCATGCGCCTGTCCGCCGAGGCCGCCGCCGCGGGCGGCTACTGCAAGGCCCTGATGGGCAATCACGAGCTCCTGCTGATCGGCGCCAAGCGTTTCGCCGACACGCCCGTCAACTCCGGCGCGGGCACCGCCACCTTCCAGGCCGCCTGGCTGCTGAACGGCGGCCAGAAGTACGACATGGACCGCCTCCAGGACGTCCACCTGCAGTGGATGTCCCGGCTCGACGCCGTGGTCGAGGAGGACGGGCATCTCCTGATGCACTCCGACACCACCGCGTACCTCGACTACGGCGACACCATCGAGGACGTCAACGAGACCGTCCACGAGATCCTGACCCGGAACGACGCGGACGAGGTCTGGGACCTGTTCCGGAAGTTCACCAAGCGCTTCGCCTTCCGGGACGACGCCGGCCCCCAGGCCGTGCAGGAGCTGCTCGGCACCTACGGCGGCCGCCGCGTCGTGCATGGTCACAGCCCCATCCCGTACCTGCTCGGCCAGGTGGGCACCGAGGACGGCGAGAGCGGCTCGGACCCGGTCGTCGACGGTCCGCACGTCTACGCCGACGGTCTGGCGATCGCCATGGACGGCGGAGTGACCATGGCCGGAAAGCTGCTGGTCGTCCAACTCCCGCTGCAGGACTGAGGCATAACCCTGCGCATCCGGGGAAGGCGATTTCCGGAAACCCCCTGTCACCCTGTGGCGTAACGGCAATACCATCGGACCACCAGTAGCAGGCTCTCCTCCGTTTCCGCCCAACTGCCCGTTTTCCGCGGTCAACCCGGCCTTACGGAGCATCGGGGGATGCACATGAACGTGGCTCCGCACCTGCTGACCGAGGACCGCGCCGAGTACGAGCGCCTCCTCGACGACGCACTGCGCACCGCACACGACCGTCCGGATCTGGCCGAGATCGGGAAACGGCTCACGATCGCACAGCTGCGCGCGATGGCCCTGAGCGCGACAGCGCTGATCACGACCGCCGCGGCGGTCGAGTACGACCACTTCGTGAAGGTCCGCCAAGAGGGCCGCTCCCCGGCCGGCGCGCGGGTCATGGGCGCCGTCCTCGCGGGGGACGGCGACCCGGGGACCAGCGGCCCGGGCGCGGGCATCGTCGCGATCGTCACGGTCCTCGCCCCCGTGCTCGCGGGCGCGGCGGCGGTGATCTTCCTGCTGGTCGGGGCCGTACTGAAGGTCATCGACCCGGCGCTCGTCTTCGCCGACACCCTCCTGACGGCGAGCTGGTTCTTCGGCGCCGTCGCGGCCGCCGGACTGCTCTGCGCGGCCGCCGGGATCCTCGTCACGGCACTGCGCAACGGCGCCACGGACACCGCGGCGGACGATCCGGGCGGCGGGGAAGCGGACGACGAACTGTCCCTGGCCAGGGCGGCGTGGCGCAGAGCGCTGCTCGAACGCGGCATCCTGCCCTTCCTGCGCGACGCGCTGGCCGACCCCGACGCCGCACCCACCCTCTCCCCGCCGCAGCAGCGCACCCCGCGCATACCGAAGGTCGGCTACAGCGGACCGGACTTCTCCAGCCCGAGCGAGGGTTCCTCGGGGATCCGACCGACGTACAGCAGCCCGGACTTCAGCAGTCCCGACTTCGGTCCGCCGGAGCACCAGCCGGAGTGAGCGGGGCGGAGGGCCGGACCCCGAACTGCCCGGCGCCCGGCAGGGACGTCCTGCCGAAGCGACCGGCTGCGCACCGCCGGCGCGCCACGACGCACGCGGACCCGCGACTCCCCCGGTGGGTCGCGGGTCCGGTGTCAACCGCCCGATCAGCCGTTCTTCACGGCCGGGCCGTCAGCACCACGCCGAGCCATCGTGGCTCGCGGTCACATCCAGGCCGTACTCCTTGGCGTTGGCCCGAGGCTCCCCCTCCATGTCGTAGGAGCTTGGGAACCACACGGACAGATAGGCGGTGACAGCGCCGTACGGCTTGGAGAAGCACAGGCCGTCATCGCGCCTGTCACGGCCCGGCTGCCATCCGTCCTTCGCCGCCATGGCACGGTAGAAGGCGAGCAACTCCTCGCGGGTGCCGGTGTGCTCATAGTGCTGGCCGGCGTCGGCGAAGCCGTCGTCCTCGTCACAAGACGAGTAGCGCTTGCCCGACTTCCGTGCATCCGGCGGGCGGACATCGAGGACGGCGAACGTCGCCAGCTCGTCTGTCAACTCCTCGTCCCTGAAGGTGCAGCCGTAGAGCCCCCCGGAGACGGCCCAGACACCAGTCACGCCGCAACCCGCCAGGAAGGTGAGGCCCAGCAGCCCCGACACGATCGCTTTCCGAACCTTCATGACGCGGAGCCTAGCGATCACCTCCGGGTACGGCACCAGGCAGAGCGACCAGCGGGCGGCGGGCGACAGGATGTGGACCAGTGACGACGCGCTGCTCCGGGAAGCCCCTTCCCCTCCCAGAGCAGCACGCTCGTCGGTCTGCTCGGTGTCAGTCCGCCAGCGGCAGGTAGACCCGGTTGCCCGAGGCCGCGAACTCCGCGGACTTCTCCGCCATCCCGGCCTCGATCTCGTCCGACCGGAGGTCGCCGCCGTGCTCGCGCCGGATGTCCTGCGAGATCTTCATCGAGCAGAACTTGGGTCCGCACATGGAACAGAAGTGCGCGGTCTTCGCGGGCTCCGCCGGCAGCGTCTCGTCGTGGAACTCACGTGCCGTGTCGGGGTCGAGGGCCAGGTTGAACTGGTCCTCCCACCGGAACTCGAAGCGCGCGTCCGACAGCGCGTCGTCCCACTCCTGCGCGCCCGGGTGCCCCTTGGCCAGGTCGGCCGCGTGCGCCGCGATCTTGTACGTGATGACACCGGTCTTCACGTCGTCGCGGTTGGGCAGGCCGAGGTGCTCCTTGGGCGTGACGTAGCAGAGCATCGCCGTGCCCCACCAGGCGATCATCGCGGCGCCGATGCCCGAGGTGATGTGGTCGTAGGCCGGGGCCACGTCCGTGGTGAGCGGGCCGAGCGTGTAGAACGGCGCCTCCTCGCAGATCTCCTGCTGGAGGTCGATGTTCTCCTTGATCTTGTGCATCGGGACGTGTCCCGGGCCCTCGATCATCGTCTGGACGTTGTGGCGCTTGGCGATCGTGTTCAGCTCGCCGAGGGTGCGCAGCTCCGCGAACTGCGCCTCGTCGTTGGCGTCCGCGATCGAGCCGGGGCGCAGGCCGTCGCCCAGCGAGTAGGTGACGTCGTACGTCGCCAGGATCTCGCAGAGCTCCTCGAAGTTCGTGTAGAGGAAGTTCTCCTTGTGGTGCGCCAGGCACCACGCGGCCATGATCGAGCCGCCGCGGGAGACGATGCCGGTCTTGCGGCGGGCGGTGAGAGGGACGTACGGCAGCAGCACGCCGGCGTGCACCGTCATGTAGTCGACGCCCTGCTCCGCCTGCTCGATGACGGTGTCCTTGTAGATCTCCCAGGTCAGGTCCTCGGCCCGGCCGTCGACCTTCTCCAGCGCCTGGTAGAGCGGCACGGTGCCGATCGGGACGGGGGAGTTGCGCAGCACCCACTCGCGGGTGGTGTGGATGTTGCGGCCGGTGGACAGGTCCATGACCGTGTCCGCGCCCCACTTGGTGGCCCAGGTCATCTTCTCCACCTCCTCCTCGATGGAGGAGGTGACGGCGGAGTTGCCGATGTTGGCGTTGACCTTCACCAGGAACCGCTTGCCGATGATCATCGGCTCGATCTCCGGGTGGTTGACGTTGGCCGGGAGCACCGCGCGACCTGCGGCGATCTCCTCCCGGACGACCTCGGGGGAGACGTTCTCGCGGATCGCGACGTACTCCATCTCCGGGGTGATCTCGCCCCGGCGGGCGTAGGCGAGCTGCGTCACGGCCTGCCCGTCGCGACCGCGGCGGGGCTGGCGCGGGCGCCCGGGGAAGACGGCGTCGAGGTTCTTCAGTCCGCCGCGCGGCGAGGTGTGCTTGATGCCGTCGTCCTCGGGACGGACGGGACGGCCCGCGTACTCCTCCGTGTCGCCGCGGCCGATGATCCAGTTCTCGCGCAGCGGCGGCAGTCCGCGCCGCACGTCGGTGTCGATGGTGGGGTCGGTGTACGGACCGGACGTGTCGTAGAGCGTCACGTCCTTGCCGTTGGTGAGGTGCACCTGACGGACCGGCACCCTGAGGTCGGGACGCGAGCCCTCGATGTACCCCTTGTGCCAGCCCGGCGTGCGGCCGGCCTGATCCTGGTCGCCCTGATCGACGGCAGGCGTGCGTGCATCCTGAATGGTCATGAGACCTACTCCCTACGCCGGCATTACCCGGTAACAGGTTCGGCGGTCGGCGCAGCCTCCTCCCGTACGTACGTCAGTACGCGCGTACGGTGATCAGCGCCCTCTCAGCCCGGTGCTCCGAGCTCCCGCGTGTGCAAAGGTGCCACCACGCTAGCGTCATCCCTGGCGTGCTGAACAGTGGGCCCCCGCCGTTCTTGCGATGATCTGTCGGTGACTTCCTCGCAGCAGACCCCCGAACCCGAAGGCCACGGCGACGGTCCGGGCGGTGGCCACGACGGGCACGCGCACGGCCACTCCCACTCCCACTCCCACGGTCCGGCCGCTCCGGTCTCGCGTCACCTGCGGAAGGTGATCGCCGCGGTGGTGATCCCCTTCGCCACCGCGGTCGTCGTCGGGCTCGTGGTCCTGTGGCCGGGCGGGACGCCCGCGCACGAGCGCACCGGAGTCGGCTTCGACCGGCAGACCGAGCAGGGGCGGGTCGTCTCCGTCGAGAAGGTCGACTGCAAGGACGTGAACGCCGCCCAGGTCCCGCCGACCGGCGACACGTCCACGCCCGAGGGGCGAGAGGCGGTCGAATCCCAGCGGGGCGAGTGCGGCAAGGCGACGATCGAGGTCACCACCGGTGCGAACGCGGGCCGTCGGTTCGTCGAGATCGTGCAGCCGGACGCGCCGCGGCAGTTGGAGGAGGGGCAGGGCGTGGTCGTGGCGTACGCGCCCGACGCCCCGCGCGATCTGCAGTACTCGGTGATCGACGTCAACCGCAAGGTGCCGCTGACGGTGCTCGCCGCGATCTTCGCGATCGCGGTCGTGCTGGTCGGCAGGATGCGCGGCGTCATGGCGCTGATCGCCCTCGCCGCCAGCTTCGTGGTCCTGACCTTCTTCATCCTGCCGGCGATTCTGGAGGGCTCGAATCCGCTGGTCGTGGCGGTGGTGGGGGCCAGCGCGATCATGTTGATCGCCCTCTATCTCTGCCACGGTCTGTCGGCCCGCACCTCGGTCGCGGTGCTGGGGACGCTGATCTCCCTGTTGCTGATCGGACTGTTGGGCTCGCTGTTCATCGACTGGGCGTCGCTGTCCGGCAACACCGACGACAACACCGGTCTGATCCACGGTCTGTACCCGGAGATCGACCTGTCGGGTCTGCTGCTGGCCGGCATCATCATCGGTTCGCTGGGCGTGCTCGACGACGTGACCGTGACCCAGACGTCGGCCGTGTGGGAGCTGCATCAGGCCGATCCGCGGATGGGGCCGCGGGCGCTGTACCGGGCGGCGATCCGGATCGGACGGGACCACATCGCGTCGGTGGTGAACACGCTGGTGCTCGCCTACGCCGGTGCGGCCCTGCCGTTGTTGCTGCTCTTCTCCATCGCGCAGAGCAGCGTGGGGACGGTGGCCAACAGCGAGCTGGTCGCCGAGGAGATCGTCCGGACGCTGGTCGGATCGATCGGTCTGGTCGCCTCGGTGCCCGTCACCACGGTCCTCGCGGCGTTGGTCGTCTCCGCCGACCGGGAGGGATCGTCCGAGGCGCGGCCGGCCGGCCGGGGCGGACGCCGCCGGCGGGCGAAGTGACTTCGGGAGGCTCGGGGAAGCACGGGGCCTGGGGGCCGTCGTTCCCGGTCTCACCCGTCCGTACGCCGCCGACGGGCCTGCGGGGCCGCTCCCGGCCCGGGGCTCGGGCGGATCAGCCCGCGTTCTCCTCCGCCAGAATCCGGCCGAGCGCCGCTTCCAGGTTGTCCTCGAAGTCGCCCAGTGTCCTCTCCTGACCGAGCGGAACGAGCTTGTCCGTACGGTCGAGGAAGGCCACCAGCGGCGGAGCGCTGGCGCGGAACAGCGCCCGGTCACTGCCGACCTGGAGCCGGATGGTGACGTCCGACAGGCCCTCGGGGTCGATCGGGGCGATGTGGACATCGCCGTCCCCGCTCGGTCCGTTGATCCCGTCGAGCAGCAGCTCCCGGCCGAACGCCCAGGTCACCGGGGCGTCTCCGGGAAGGTGGAAGGTCATCCGCACCGCGTAGGGATCCCGGGTCTCGTATCGCAGTTCCACCGGGATTCTGAAGGAGAGCTCCTCGGAGACGAGGAAGCTCATCAGGACCTCGGCCTGAACCGACTCTCGCATCATGTACCCCGCAGTAGATGGAGCAGTTGTGTAAACACGGCTGCTGAAAGCTGTGATCAAAACGGCCAGGAATGATCCCTCATGGCCCTCTTGACGCAATCGTGCTGTAAGCGCTAGCAGATCACAAGGAGTGATTTTTCAGATACTGATAGAGAACGCGAAGGAGCTGAAGAGCTTTCCGATCTCGTTGCGTAGTCGGTCAACTGCGGGCAGCAACCGTTCTTCCTGGTGGAGGGGCAGGGAAATGGCCATCGCGGCGGCTGTGGACCCCGCGGTGATGGGGATGGCGGCACAGACCGTGCCGAGTGCATATTCCTGACGCTCCACCAGGGGTTCCATTCGCCCCATACCGCCCAAACGCTCCAAAAGGGCCGGACGGTTACGCACCGTATACGGAGTGATGGCTTCGACGGGGTGGCGATCGAGGTGGTCTTGACGACTTCTCAGATCGAGTTGGCTCAGCAGGCACTGGCCGATCGCATGAGCGTGACCGGTCTCGCGAAAATCCGCCCATTCGGCGACCGCGGGGGCGGCGGGAGTGTCGGCGACGGCGACGAGTTCGATCTCGCCCTCGCGGTAGATGGCGAAGTAGACGGGGACGCCGATCTCGTCGCGCCAGTGGGCGAGAGAGTCCTCGATCTTGGTGCGACGATTCTGCAGAACTCCCCCGCCGGCCAGCCGACCGGCCGCGTCGCCGAAGACGAACACACCCTTCTCGCGGCGCAGATAGCCCTCGTGCGTCAGGGTGCGGAGCAGGTGGTACGCGGTGGGAAGCGGGAGACCCGCCTCGCGCGCGAGCTGTTTGGCCGGAGCTCCGTCCTCGTGGGAGCCGACGGCCTCCAGGAGTCTCAGTGCCCGCTGCACCGAGCCGATCAGGGTGGGAACTGCGGAATGCGAAGCCGTGGCCAAAGGTCACCCCCAGGCGAGTCGACGGGTGCCCTGCACCCGCCCGCGGGGGCCGCCCCCGCGCGCCCGCCGCGGCCTGGAAAACCGATGGGGTCCCGTCAACGGACCTGCCCGGAACGGATGGAAATCGCTGGTCGGCGTGGAGGTCTACACCTGATTTCCCCGGGGCGGCAGAGGAATTCCACTCTAATGGCAGCCCCGGGACCTCCACCCGGTTTCGACCTGCGCGTTCCCTCGGCCGGGCTAACGCCCGACGGCAGGTCCGAACCGGTGGGTCGCGGCCGCTACCAGTCCTCGCGCGACGTCGAGGACGAGGTGAACTTCCGTACGACGTAGATCAGTCCGCCGACCAGGGCGACGAAGACCAGCACCTTGAAGAGCAGGCCGATCACGAACACGGCGATGCTGGTGATCAGTCCGCCGAAGACGAGCAGGGCGATCAGGGGTATGGCGACCCACTTCACCCACCAGGGCATTCCCGCGAGCAGCTCTTTGACGGCCATTGTCCCTACCTCATCTCCGAAGAGTCCGTCCCGCGCGCTCTGCACCGAACACCTCCGATGCTAGGGGCGGCACCACCGTGCACGGGGGCCCCGCAGCCCTTGAACTCCCCTGATCCGCCCCCTAGGGAATCCGGGAACGGAACCCTGGGGAACATGAGGGCCACCGCGCTCCGCCGGCGGGAACGGGCGGCGCTTCCGCCGGAGGAGCCGCCGGTCAGCCTTCCGGCGGCGAGAACACCACCATGACCCGGAGGTCCTCCGTGATGTGGTGGAACTTGTGGGCCACCCCCGCCGGGACGTAGACCACACTGCCCCGCGCCACCTGCGTGGTCTCGGTCCCGACCGTGATCGCGGCCCGGCCGCTGACCACGAAGTACACCTCGTCCTGAGCGTGCGGCTGCTGCGGGTCGAGCGAGCCGGCGTCCAGCGCGTACAGACCGACCGACATGTTCCGCTCGCGCAGGAACTGGAGGTAGGCGCCGTCGTTGGCGGCGCGCTCCGCCTCCAGTTCGTCCAGCCGGAATGCCTTCATGTCCGTTCGCCCCTGCCTTGGCTCGATCATGTCTGCCACGATCAGACACATGATGAATTTCGTAGTCAAGACGCTCGCCAACGCGGGCGCCCTGGCCGTGGCCATCTGGCTCCTCCAGGACATCACCCTGACCGGTGACAGCACCGCCAGGAAGGCGTGGACGCTGATCCTCGTCGCCCTGGTCTTCGGCCTCGTCAACATCGTGGTCAAGCCGGTCGTGAAGCTGCTGACGCTCCCCGTGTTCATAGTCACGCTCGGCCTGATCACCCTGGTGGTCAACGCCCTGATGCTGCTGCTCACATCCTGGCTGGCCGAGCAGTTCGACCTCAGCTTCCACGTCGAGGGCTTCTGGACCGCCGTCCTCGGCGGCCTGATCATCTCCGTCGTGTCCTGGGCCCTCAACGTCGTTCTTCCCGACGGGGACTGAGCGACGATGACCTACCGCGTCTGTTTCGTCTGCACCGGCAACATCTGCCGCTCGCCCATGGCCGAGTCCGTCTTCCGCGCCCGCGTGGAGGAGGCCGGCCTGGCCGACGCGGTGGAGATCGACAGTGCGGGCACCGGCGGCTGGCACGAGGGGAGCGGGGCCGATCCGCGCACCGTCGCCGTCCTCGAGGAGCACGGCTACCCCACCGCGCACACCGCCCGCAGGTTCCGCTCCAGCTGGTTCCCGGCACTCGATCTCGTCATCGCCCTGGACGAGGAACACCTGCGGGACCTGCGACGGCTCGCCCCGACCCCACAGGACGCGGCCAAGGTGAGGCTGCTGCGCTCCTACGACCCGGGGGCCGACGGGATCGACGTCCCCGACCCCTACTACGGCGGCACGGCAGACTTCGAGGAATGCCTGGAGATGGTGGAGGCGGCGAGCGAGGGACTCCTCGCCGCGGTACGCGAGAGCATGGAGGAACGCGCGGTATGAACACGGACGCGACGGACGGCGGGCGCACGCTCGGCGACGGGACCCGGGCCGTACGGGCGGGGCTGCCCGAGCCGGTGAAGTACGAGCCGACGCTCCCGGGGCCGGTCTTCGCCGCCCACTTCCATCTGCCGGGCGACCCCACCGGCCCCTACACGTACGGGCGGGACGAGAACCCGACCTGGACCCATCTGGAACGCGCCATCGGCGAACTGGAGGCACCGGGGGAGCCGGAGGTCGAGACGCTCGTGTTCGCCTCGGGGATGGCCGCGATCTCCGCCGTCCTCTTCTCCCAGCTCAAGGCCGGCGACACGGTCGTCGTGCCCTCCGACGGCTACCAGGCGCTGCCGCTGGTCCACGAACAGCTGCGGGCGTACGGGATCGAGGTCCGCACCGCGCCGACCGCGGGCGACGCACAGCTGTCCGAGCTTCAGGGGGCGCGGCTGCTGTGGATCGAGACACCCTCGAACCCCGGCCTGGACGTCTGTGACATCCGCCGGCTCGTCGACGCGGCGCACGAGGCGGGAGCCCTCGTCGCGGTCGACAACACCCTGGCCACGCCGCTCGGCCAGCGCCCCCTCCTGCTGGGCGCGGATTTCTCCGTCGCCAGCGACACCAAGGGGATGACCGGCCACGGGGACATCCTCCTCGGCCACGTCAGCTGCCGCGACCCGCTGCGCGCGGCGGAGGTGCGGCGCTGGCGCAAGATCGTCGGCGCCATCCCCGGCCCGATGGAGGCCTGGCTCGCGCACCGTTCCCTGGCCACGCTCCAGCTCCGCATCGACCGGCAGTGCACCACCGCCCTGGCGCTCGCGGAGGCCCTCTCCAAGCGCGAGGACGTGACCGGACTGCGCTACCCCGGGCTTCCCGGCGACCCCTCGCACACGGTGGCGGCGTCCCAGATGCGGCGCTTCGGGCCCGTGGTGTCCTTCGTGCTGCCGGACAAGGCCGTGGCGGAGAGCTTCCTGGGCGGACTGCGTCTGGTGGACGACGCCACCAGCTTCGGCGGCGTGCGCTCCACGGCCGAGCGACGCGGACGCTGGGGCGGCGACTCCGTCCCGGAGGGCTTCGTCCGCTTCTCGGTCGGCGCGGAGGACCCGGAGGACCTGATCGCGGACGTGATGCGGGCTCTCGACAGGGCCGCCGGCTGATTCAGGCCTGCGCGGACCGAGTCCGCGCAGGACGGAACGGGACGCTCCGAGCCTCCCCCCTCATGGCTCGGAACGCCCCGGTTCCACGCGCGGAGAACCGCCTGTACAAGGCTAGTTGACTGTGCGTCAGTGTCCAATCACGGTAGCGACAGAGGCCTATCGACTTATTTATAGTTGGACGGTCCTGAGGCGCCGTCAGTCGACCGCCTGAGTCGAACGGCCGCACGGCCGGGAGGGGGCGGACATGGATCTCGCCCTGCTGCGCACGTTCGTCGCGGTGCACCGGGCCGGCTCCTTCACCCGCGCCGCGGCCCTGCTCGGCCTCTCACAGCCCGCCGTGACCAGCCAGATCCGCACCCTGGAGCGGCAGCTCGGCCGCCCGCTCTTCCTCAGACAGGCCCGCGGGGTCACGCCCACCACCATCGGCGACGAGCTCGCCCACCGGGCCGCCCCGCATCTGGACGCGCTGGTCGAGATCGCCGGGACCGGTCAGGAGGAGGCGAGCGGGACCCGGACGCTCCATCTCGCCGGGCCACCGGAGTTCACCTCGCTCCGCGCCCTGCCGGCCCTCACCCCGCTGGTCTCCCAGGGGCTCTCCGTGCGGGTCTCCTTCCTCGGGAACGCCGACGAGGTCCTCGGCGGGCTCGCCGCCGGGCATCACGATCTGGCCATCGCCACGGCCCGCCCTCGCGGCGGACTGCTCACGTCGACTCCGCTCTGCGACGAGGAGCACGTCCTGGTCGCCGCTCCGCGCTGGGCGGCTCGGCTCGCACCGGAGGTACTGCTGCGGAAGGGAGCGGTGGTCCTGGAGCAGCTTCCGGTGGTGGAGGTGCACGAGTCACTGCCGTTCGTCTCCCGCTACTGGGCCGAGGTCTTCGAGACCAAGCCGGCCGCCGCGGCCACCGTCATCGTCCCCGACCTGCGGGCGGTCCTGGAGTCGGCCGCCGCCGGCGCCGGGCTCGCGGTGCTGCCGCGGTATCTGTGCGAGGAGTCTCTGGAGCGGGGCCGCCTCGTGACGCTGATCGATCCGCCGGTTCCGCCGTTGCGGACCTACTTCCTGGCCGTCCGCACCGGAACCCTCGCTCTGGCACCGCTCGCGCGGGCGCACGAGTGGCTCCTGCGGGCTGCCGGGGGCTGGTGAGTTTCAGGACGCCGGATGCGGGCCATTTTCTTCCCATGACCGAACGTCCTGTGGTCAAGCGCACCGCACGCGCCATCCTGCTCGATGGAAACGACCTCATCCTCATCAAGCGGACCAAGCCGGGGGTGGATCCCTACTGGGTGACGCCCGGTGGCGGGGTCGAGCCCTCGGACACCACGGTCGTCGAGGCCCTCCACCGCGAGGTGCACGAGGAGCTCGGGGCCAAGATCACCGATGTGGTCCCCTGCTTCGTGGACACCGTCGAGCACATCGTCGACGGCGGTGTCTCGGGCGTGAAGGTCCAGCACTTCTTCGTCTGCCGGCTCGACTCGATGGATCCCTCTCTGCGGCACGGCCCCGAGATCGACGAACCGTGCGGTGAGTACGAGATCGTCCGGGTGCCGTTCAGCCGGGTCGGCATCGCGGCCGTCCACCTCGTACCGCTCTCCCTGCGGCACTACCTCGACGGCAATATCGAGGGCGTCCGCGCGATGCACGCCCCCGACCTGGGCTGAGCCCCGGACAGCTCCTAAGGGCCGCCGACGGCCACCAGGTCCTCCAGGGAGTCGTGACGGATCCGCTCGGAGGGCATGCCGATGCGCCGGAGCGCGTCGATCCCGCTGCGGATCATGCCGGGCGGCCCGGAGAGATAGGCGTCGTACTCGTTCCACGGGCCGTACCGGCACACGGCCTCCGGCAGCCGCCCCTGGTCCTCGGTGACCGGGCGCACCGAGAGCCACGGAAAGGTGTTCTGGAGCCGCATCATCGTGTCGATGTCGTAGAGGTCATGGCCGCTGCGTGCCCCGTAGAAGACCTCGACGGGTCGCCGGTCCCCGTGCTCGGCGACGTCCTCGACGAGCGCCTTGATGGGGGCGATTCCCGTGCCCCCGCCGAGACAGAGCAGGCCGTTGTCGGTGGAGTGGTCGACCGTCATGGAACCCGCGGGCGGGCCGAGCCGGAGCACGTCGCCGGGGCGCGCATGGTGCACCAGCGCGTTCGAGACCCAGCCTGCGGGGACCGCCTTGACGTGCAGGGAGAGCAGCCCGTCGGGCCGCGGGGCGGTGGCGAAGGAGTAGTGCCGCCACACACGTGGCCACCACGGAGTCTCCAGCGTCGTGTACTGGCCGGCGACGAAGGGGTACGGCTGCGCGGGGCGCAGTGTGATCACCGCGATGTCGGGCGTCCGCAGATCGTGCGAGACGACCTCGGCGTGCCACCAGGGCGGGGCCTTCCGCTCGTCGTCGGCCGCCGCGTCGATCATGATCTGCGAGATCGTGGTGTACGTCCGGATCCACGCGGCCTGGGCCTCGTCGTTCCAGGTCGTCGTGGCGTACCTGATCAGTGCCCCGATCAGGGCCTCCCCGACGGCCGGATAGTGCGTCGGCAGGGTGCCGTACTTGCGGTGTCCGCGCCCCAGGTTCTGGAGGTACTCGGTGAGGACCGGGGCGTTGTCCAGGTGCTCGGCCGCGGTCAGCAGAGCCTTGAGCAGGCGGTCCCGCTGGGCGTCCATCGCGGCGGGGAACATCGAACGCAGCTCGGGGTGCCGGACGAAGAGCAGAGCGTAGAAGTACGACGTCACCCGGTCGGCGACGGGGCCGATCTCGGCCAGGGTGCGGCGGATCTGGATCGCGTCGGGAGAGGGACCCGAAAGTATCCGGGGAAGTGCGTCGGCGTCGTCGTCCGTGTTGTCGTCCACGTCGTGGTCCTCAGCGGCTGACGTGGTGGTCGGAGCATCCATCGTGTGCCTCGCCTCGCGCAACGGGCTGTTGTCGACGCAGCATGACAGTTCCCGACGCCGCTTCGGACAGAAAGTGGAATTCCCGGGCATTCACCCCCTGGCAGCGGCTACTGTCTTTACTTTGGTTTCGACCTCATGGGGACGAGAGGTCTCCGTCGGCGCTTTCCCGCACCAGCGCGTACGCCTCGCGGAGATCGGATCCCGCATAGCTGTGGCGGGAGAGTCCGGCGAGATGGTGATCGGCATTCACCGCCACCGTCAACGGCACCGCCGCGAAAAGCTCCGCGTCGGACATGGAGTCCCCATAGGCGACGCAGGACTCGAAGGTCACTCCGTATTGGACGCAGAGCCGGCGCGCGATCGTCACCTTGGCCGCGGCATTGAGAATGCCGGGACGGTGAATGGGCTGGGTGAAGGGCACGGCGGGCCAGCGGGATCCGTGGACGGAATCGACCCCCCAGTCCAGCAGTCGCTCCACGAAGAAGTCCGGCGAGAGGGAGATCACCGCACAGCGGCCTCCCTGGGACCGGATGTCCGCCCAGACCTCCCGAATGCCGCTCAGCCAGGGAGCGCCCTCGAAGGCGGCCGTGACCTGCTCGGCGGTGAGAGCGGACCAGAGGGCATGGGCTTGGACGGCGAACTCGTCCGGCGACAGACCACGCAGCAGGAAGTCCCTCTCCAGTGCGGCGATCTCCTCGCTCACCCCGAGTTGACGGGAGATCTCCACGGCGGCGGCCGATCCCCGGATCAGGGTGCCGTCGAGGTCGAAAAGGTGGAGTCTGCCGGTGAGAGTCGTCATATACGCCGAGGCTAGTACGTGCGGTTACTCCCGCGGTCAGACGCGGAGAACGCGAACGGACGGCACGGTGTTTCACGTGAAACATCTCCGACGTCCCGCTCGGCGGGCACTCCTCGTCGTCCATGTCTCCGTCTCCGTGGCCTGGCTCGGGCTCAGCGTGGGACTGCTGGCGCTCGGCGTCGCGGCCTTCACGACAAGCGACGCCTCACTGACGGAAGCCGCCTACCGCGCGATGACGGTGTTCGCGGACTGGCTGCTGGCGCCGATCGCGGTGGTGACGCTCGTGAGCGGCCTCGTGCTCTCGCTGGGCACTCCCTGGGGGCTGGCCCGGCATCGGTGGGTCTGGATCAAGTTCTGGGTCACCATGGCCACGGCAGCCGCGACGGTGTTCGCCCTTCGCCCGGAGATCGGACAGGCGGCAGCGGCCGGTGTGCCGGACGCCGGCCTCGTGGCCGCCCCCGTGGTGTCCACGACCGCCTATCTCTTCATGACGGCGATCTCGGTCCTCAAGCCCTGGGGGCTGACCCGACGCGGCCGCCGGCTGCGGCAGGCGGGGGGCTCACGAAAACCAGTGGACGGTCGACCCGCACGTCAGACAGCCTGACCGTCATGCCGACCTCGCTCACCGCGCTCGACCAGCTCCCCATCCGGCTTCTCGACACCGGCGACCTGCTCGCCTGCTCCGATCTCTCCGAGGATCGGGGGTGGCCGCGCGAGGAACACAAGTGGGGCCTCCTGCTCAGCGCGGGAACGGGCTACGGCATCGACGACCCCACCGGCAAGGGCCTGATCGCCGCCTGCGTGGTCACCTCGTACGGCCCTGACCTGGCCGCCATCGGCATGGTCCTGGTCGCCGAGCGCTGCGCCCGTCAGGGCGTCGGGCGCCGCCTGATGCGCCATGTGCTGGAGCTGTCCGGGGACACGCCGCTCACCCTGCACGCCACGCCGAACGGGCAGCCGCTCTACGAAGAACTGGGCTTCGCCCAGACCGGCCGGGCGGAGATGATCCTTGGCCGCTTCACCCCGACGGAGCCCGTGCCCGACGTGCCGACCCGGCCGGCCACCGCCGAGGACCTCCCGGCGATCCTGCGCCTGGACCGCGAGGTGTTCGGCCTCGACCGCACCCACATGATCACTCGCCTCCCCGCCTTCGCCGATCAGCTGCGGGTCGCGGAGGAGAACGGCGAGATCACCGGCTTCGCGGCGGCATGGCCGAACATGGACACCCATGTCATCGGCCCGCTGATCGCCCGCGAGCCGGCCACCGCGCAGGCCCTGATCGCCTCGCTGGCCACCGTCACGGACCGGCCGCTGCGTACGGACATCGACGTGCGCCACACCTCGCTGCTGGACTGGCTGAAGGCGAACGGCCTCGCCTCGATCGCCTTCAACGCGGTGATGACACGCTCCGTCCCCGGACTTCCGGGCGACTGGACCCGCCGGTTCGCCCCCCTGACGGTGGCAGCGGGATAGCGACCATTTGATTGCAGACGCGGACTATTGCGGTCATCGTCTACTCTGGGAGCAGCAGCTCCGGACAGAGGAGAGACCATGACCGCGACCGACCCCGCACTCACCGCCCTCTCCCAGGGCTGGTGCGCCCTCTCGCTGCTGCACGGCCGGATCGAATCCCACATCGAACGCGCCCTGGAATCCCGGCACGGGCTGAGCATGCGCGAGTACTCCCTTCTCGACGTCCTCAGCCGCCAGCACAGCGGCCCCGGGGGCCATCTGCAGATGAAGCAGGTCGCCGACGCCGTCGTGCTCAGCCAGAGCGCCACCACCCGGCTCGTGACCCGCCTGGAGGACCGTGGGCTGCTCACCCGGTACCTCTGCGCCACCGACCGCCGCGGCATCTACACCGACGTCACCGAGGCCGGCCTGAAGCTGCTCGAAGAGGCCCGGCCGACGAACGACGGCGCCCTGCGCGAAGCCCTCGACCAGGCGTCGGAGAACCCGGAGCTCGCTCCCCTGGTCCGCGTCGTCGAAGGCTTGAGCGTCCCGGCTTAGGGCCTGCCAGGCGTAGCCTGCGCTCCATGAACGATCTTCAGATACGGCCCGCCACCGCGGGCGACCTCGCGGCGATCGTCGCCATGCTCGCGGACGATCCCCTCGGTGCCCAGCGGGAGTCCCCCGACGACCTCACCCCGTACACGGCGGCTTTCGAACGGCTCGCCCACGACCCGAACCAGCACCTGGTCGTGGCCGTGCGCGCGGACAAGGTCGTGGGAACGCTTCAGCTCACGATCGTCCCGGGGCTCTCCCGCCGCGGATCGACCCGGTCGATCATCGAAGGCGTCCGCATCCATTCCGAGGAGCGCGGCAGCGGGCTCGGCACCCAGCTGATCGAGTGGGCCGTCGAGGAATCCCGTCGCCAGGACTGCAGGCTGGTCCAGCTGACCTCCGATGCCACCCGTACCGAGGCGCACCGCTTCTACGAGCGGCTCGGCTTCGAGGCGTCCCATCTGGGGTTCAAGCTCAGCCTCTGAGGCGCGCCCCAGGACGACAACGGGCCCCGGGGACGTCCCGGGGCCCGTTTCACGTGAAACAGCCCGGTCAGAGACCGCGCCAGCCCGCTTCGTCCACCCCTCCGGGAACCGCCTCACCCTGCTCGTACGGCTCGCGCGTGAAGACGAAGGAAGCAAGATCGAGGTGGCTCACCGAGCCGTCCGGCCGTCGGACGACGCGCAGCGTCTCCCCCGCGTAATAGCCGTCCAGGCCGATCCAGCCGCCCTCGGGCAGCGCGCGGAACCGGGCACTGCGCCCGGCGCCGGCGAGCGGCTCCAGGCTGACGCTCCGCCCCGCCCCCAGCCGCAGGCCGTACGCGTACGTGCCCCAGTACCAGGGACCGGTCAGAGCGAGCAGATCCTGGTCCACCTCCGCCTGCGGCAAGGGCCGCCACGGCTCCGGGAACCGGGGCTCGGCGTCGGCCACGATCCGTACGAGATCGGCGGCCACCGTGCCGGTCAGCGGACCCGAGGTGGCGTTCGCCAGCGCCACGGCCGCCACTCCTTCCTCCACATCCACCCAGAGGCAGGCGACGAAGCCCGGCAACGAACCGGTGTGCCCGATCAGCGTCCGGCCGTGCCGACGCACCAGCTGCAGGCCGAGACCGTAGCCACCCGTCCACTCGCCCACGCCGGGGGCCGCAGCGGGTGCCCGCATCTCCTCCACGGAGGCGGCGCTCAGGACACGGTCGTCGCCCTGTGCGAGGAATCCACCGAACCGGCACAGGTCCTCGGCGGTCGACCAGAGCTGACCGGCCGGTGCCATCAGCCCCAGGTCCTCGGACGGTTCGGGCAGCATCACATCGGCCCACGGATGCACGGCCCAGCCGCCTGCGTGCGGGGCGACCGGCTGCGCGGTCGTCCGCTGCATGCCGAGCGGCTCCAGGATCTCCGCGCGCAGCGCCTCTTCCCAGGACACCCCTCGGATCGACTCGACCAGCGAACCCAGCAGCGTGTAGCCGGGGTTGGAGTAGTGGTGCACGCGCCCCGCCGGATGCCGGAAGGGCTCCTTGCCGAGGACGTCGGCCAGCTCCGGCCGCACCGTGCCGGGCGTACGCTCCCACCACGGACCGGGCGTCTCCGCCCCGAGCCCCGTGCTGTGGCCGAGAAGCTGTGCGATGGTCACCTCGCCCACTCCCGGGCCGAGTTCCGCCGCCTCGAGGTGCTTCCCCAGCACGTCGTTCAGATCGAGGAGTCCCTCGTCCCGGAGCCGCATCACCAGAACGGCGGTGAAGACCTTGGTGAGCGAGCCGATCCGGTACTGGGTGTCGGCGTCCGGTGCATGGCCGTCGACACAGGTGCGCGCCCCGCTCCACACCAGCTTCCCGTCACGGGCGATCGCGCCGACGAAGGACGGCGACCGCCCTTCGGACTGGGCGACGGCGACACGGTGGAGGAGCGCCCGTTCCGTGCTCGGGAGCAGGGCTTCCAGGAATGAAGTCATGGGTCGATCCAACGCTCCGTCCAGGCCGGCGTCGACCACATTTCACTCGCGGCGCAGCACGCCCTCCACACCGGTCGCCGCCCGGATGCCCGCGGACCTGCACGAACTGCTGATGTCACCGGACGCCGCCCGGAGGATGCTCGCGTTCTTCCAGCCTGACGGAGCCTGAGACTCCGCACAGGGGCCGATCAGGTCTGGGCCATGTCCACGAAACGGGAGTAGTGGCCCTGGAAGGCCACCGTGATCGTCGCGGTCGGGCCGTTACGGTGCTTGCCGACGATGATGTCCGCCTCGCCCGCGCGCGGTGACTCCTTCTCGTAGGCGTCCTCGCGGTGCAGCAGGATGACCATGTCCGCGTCCTGCTCGATGGAGCCGGACTCACGGAGGTCGGAGACCATCGGCTTCTTGTCGGTGCGCTGCTCGGGGCCACGGTTCAGCTGCGAGAGCGCGATCACCGGCAGCTCCAGCTCCTTGGCCAGGAGCTTGAGGTTTCGCGACATGTCGGAGACTTCCTGCTGACGGCTCTCCTGCCGCTTGGAGCCGCCCGACTGCATCAGCTGGAGGTAGTCGATGACCACGAGCTTGAGGCCGTTGCGCTGCTTGAGGCGACGGCACTTGGCGCGGATCTCCATCATCGACAGGTTCGGCGAGTCGTCGATGTACAGCGGAGCCTGGGAGACGTCGGGCATCCGGCGGGCCAGCCGGGTCCAGTCCTCGTCGGTCATCGTGCCCGAGCGCATGTGGTGCAGCGCGACGCGGGCCTCCGCCGAGAGCAGGCGCATGGCGATCTCGTTGCGGCCCATTTCGAGGGAGAAGATGACGCTGGGCAGGTTGTGCTTGATGGAGCAGGCCCGGGCGAAGTCCAGCGCGAGCGTGGACTTACCCATGGCGGGCCGGGCCGCGATGATGATCATCTGGCCGGGGTGCAGACCGTTGGTGAGCTGGTCGAGGTCGGTGAAGCCGGTGGGCACACCGGTCATCTCGCCGCTGCGGGACCCGATCGCCTCGATCTCGTCGAGCGCGCCCTCCATGATGTCGCCGAGCGGCAGGTAGTCCTCGGTGGTCCGCTGCTCGGTGACCGCGTAGATCTCCGCCTGGGCGGAGTTCACGATCTCGTCGACGTCGCCGTCCGCCGCGTAGCCCATCTGCGTGATCTTGGTGCCGGCCTCCACGAGGCGGCGCAGCACGGCCCGCTCGTGGACGATCTCCGCGTAGTAGGAGGCGTTGGCCGCGGTCGGCACCGACTGGACGAGGGTGTGCAGGTACGACGCACCGCCGACGCGGGTGATCTCGCCGCGCTTGGTGAGCTCGGCGCCGACCGTGATCGGGTCCGCCGGCTCGCCCTTGGCGTAGAGGTCGAGGATCGCCGCGTAGACCGTCTCGTGGGCCGGCTTGTAGAAGTCGTGGCCCTTGATGATCTCCACGACGTCCGCGATGGCGTCCTTGGACAGCAGCATGCCGCCGAGGACGGACTGCTCGGCGTCCAGGTCCTGCGGGGGCACCCGCTCGAAGCCGGAGAGGCCGCCGTCCCAGGGGCCGGAATCGCTGCCCCGGTCGTGCTGGTCCTCACGGCCTCGACCGCGTCCACGGGCCTCACCACGGGGGCGGGTCACGGGCAGCCGGTCGCTCGGTCCGCTGTCCGCCCAGGGGTCGTCCAAAGGCTCGGGAATGCTCACGAGCCACCTCCTCCCGTCCGCTCCGCGGACGTTGCCGTGCCACTCTTTCTTACGCCACGGCTCGGACAAACAAGAGGCTTTGACTCCGCTTCTGGCGCGTTGGGCGCCGGACCACGGTAGGCCCGCGGGCACCGTCAGCCAATCTGGTTATCCACAGGGCCTGTGGGTGAAGGACCAGATGCTGTGGAGAACTCCGCAGAACCTGTGCACGGACCAGGGGACAGCCATGTGGACAAACTCATAAGGACCCCCATCACACCCCGCTGACCTGGGAGTTTTCCGTCCACGGGCTGTGGGGGAGAAAAACTTTCCCCTGCGGACCAAGATCAGAACAAACGGCCCACACCCGAAGCTCCACACCGGCCCACGGTAAGGCCCTGCGACACATTGCATCTCTTACCTGTGGAAGATTAGATTGAGGCTCATGACCCAGGCACCCGCGCCCCCCAGGGCCGCACGTCGACGGCACGACCGAGAGATCGTCTCGCTCGCCCTGCCGGCCTTCGGTGCGCTCGTCGCCGAGCCCCTCTTCCTCATGGTCGACAGCGCCATCGTCGGCCACCTCGGCACCCCGCAACTGGCCGGGCTCGCCATCGCGGCGGCGCTGCTGTCCACCGCGGTGAGTGTCTTCGTCTTCCTGGCCTACGCCACCACAGCCGCCGTCGCCCGCCGTGTCGGAGCCGGCGATCTCCAGGCCGCGATCCGTCAGGGCATGGACGGCATCTGGCTCGCACTCCTTCTCGGTGTCGCCGTCGTCGTCCTCACGATTCCCACCGCTCCCTGGCTGGTCGACATCTTCGGCGCCTCCGGCACCGCCGGACCCTACGCCGTCACCTACCTCCGCGTCTCCAGCCTCGGTATCCCCGCCATGCTCGTCGTCCTGGCCGCCACCGGCATCCTGCGCGGCCTCCAGGACACCCGTACGCCCCTCTACGTGGCCATCGGCGGATTCGCCACCAACGCCCTACTCAACGTGGGTCTCGTCTACGGCGCCGGACTCGGCATCGCCGGCTCGGCCTGGGGCACCGTGATCGCCCAGTGCGGCATGGCCGTCGCCTACCTCGTCGTGGTCGTCCGCGGCGCCCGGCGCCACGGAGCCTCGCTGCGCCCGGACGCGGCCGGCATACGCGCCAGCGCGCAGGCCGGCGCTCCCCTTCTCGTCCGCACGCTCTCGCTCCGCGCCGTCCTGCTGATCGCCACGGCGGTCGCGGCCGGCCTGGGCGACGCGCAGGTCGCCGCCCACCAGATCATCCTCTCCCTGTGGAGCCTGATGGCCTTCGCCCTGGACGCGATCGCGATCGCCGGGCAGGCCATCATCGGCCGCTATCTCGGCGCCGACGACGCCGAGGGGGCACGTCAGGTCTGCCGCCGCATGGTCCAGTGGGGCGTGGTGTCCGGCGTGGTCCTCGGCGCGCTGGTCATCGTGGCGCGGCCGTTGTTCATCCCGCTGTTCACCAGCGATAGCGCCGTCCAGGACACCCTGCTCCCGGCCCTGCTCGTCGTCGCACTCTCTCAGCCCATCGCCGGCGTCGTCTTCGTCCTCGACGGTGTCCTGATGGGCGCGGGAGACGGCCCGTACCTGGCCCGGGCCATGCTCCTGACGCTCGCCGTCTTCGCGCCGGTCGCACTCCTGGTCCCGGTGCTCGGCGGCGGTCTGACGGCCCTGTGGTGGGCAATGACGCTGATGATGACCGTACGGATGCTGACGCTCTGGCTCCGCTCGCGCTCCGGCCGCTGGATCGTCACGGGCGCCTCGCGCTGACGGTTTCACGTGAAACGGCCGCGAGGACGCCTCTGCGCGCCAGGCAACGCGGAAGGGCCGCACCCCGAGGGGTGCGGCCCTTCCTGACTGCTGAGAGCAGCGTTACGCGGCGACGACCTCGACGCCGAGCTTCGCGGCAACCTCGGGGTGCAGACGCACGGACACCTGGTGCGAGCCCAGGGTCTTGATCGGCGAGCCGAGCTCGACGCGACGCTTGTCGACGTCGGGGCCACCCGCGGACTTGATCGCCGTGGCGATGTCGGCCGGGGTCACGGAGCCGAAGAGGCGGCCGGCGTCGCCGGAGCGAACGGCCAGACGCACCTTCACGCCCTCGAGCTTGGCCTTGATCTCGTTGGCCTGCTCGATGGTCGCGATCTCGTGGATCTTGCGAGCGCGGCGGATCTGCGCCACGTCCTTCTCGCCACCCTTGGTCCAGCGGATCGCGAAACCACGCGGGACCAGGTAGTTGCGAGCGTAGCCGTCCTTGACGTCGACGACGTCGCCAGCGGCACCGAGGCCAGAGACCTCGTGGGTGAGGATGATCTTCATTTTCCGGTCACCCTTCCCTTATCGCGCGGTGGACGTGTAGGGCAGCAGCGCCATCTCACGGCTGTTCTTGACGGCCGTGGCGACGTCACGCTGGTGCTGCGTGCAGTTGCCGGTCACGCGACGGGCACGGATCTTGCCGCGGTCGGAAATGAACTTCCGCAGCATGTTCGTGTCCTTGTAGTCCACGTACGCGGTCTTGTCCTTGCAGAAAGCGCAGACCTTCTTCTTAGGCTTGCGCACAGGCGGCTTCGCCATGGTGTTTCTCCTGTGTGATCAAGAAGTGTGGGTACGAGCTTCCTTCGGGGGCTGTGCCCTAGAAGGGGGGCTCGTCCGAGTAGCCGCCGCCGCTGGAGTTCCCACCCCAGCCGCTTCCGCCGCCCTGCTGCTGGCCGCCGCCGGCCGGCGCGCTGGTCGCCCACGGGTCGTCGGCGGGAGCACCGCCACCACCCTGCTGGGCGCCGCCGCCGGAGTTTCCACCCCAGCTGCCGCCGCCCTGCTGACCGCCGCCACCGCCGCCGTAGCCACCCTGGCCGCCCTGACCACCGCGACCGGTGGTCTTGGTGACCTTGGCCGTGGCGTTCTTGAGGCTGGGGCCGACTTCGTCGACGTCCAGCTCGTAGACCGTGCGCTTGACGCCCTCGCGGTCCTCGTAGGACCGCTGCTTCAGCCGGCCCTGCACGACGACGCGCATGCCTCGCTGGAGCGACTCGGCGACGTTCTCCGCCGCCTGACGCCAGACCGAGCAGGTGAGGAAGAGGCTCTCGCCGTCCTTCCACTCATTGGTCTGACGGTCGAAGGTGCGGGGAGTGGACGCGATACGGAACTTCGCGACCGCCGCACCGGACGGGGTGAAGCGCAGCTCGGGGTCTTCGACAAGATTGCCGACGACCGTGATGACGGTCTCGCCTGCCATGGTGAACCTCTCGGCGGGATTGCTGCTGGCTGCTTGCTGCTACTCGAACCCGATGACCTCTGAGCGGTGAAAGCTCAGTGGGTCTCGGGACGGAGGACCTTGGTCCGGAGGACCGACTCGTTCAGGTTCATCTGTCGGTCGAGCTCCTTGACGACCGCAGGCTCGGCCTGCAGGTCGATGACCGAGTAGATGCCCTCGGGCTTCTTCTTGATCTCGTAGGCGAGACGACGACGGCCCCAGGTGTCGACCTTCTCGACCTTTCCGTTGCCCTCACGGACGACGGAGAGGAAGTTCTCGATCAGCGGGGAGACAGCGCGCTCCTCGAGATCGGGGTCGAGGATGACCATCACCTCGTAGTGACGCATGTGGAACCCACCTCCTTTGGACTCAGCGGCCACGGTCGTTCCGTGGCAGGAGGGTCGTGATGCGTAAGCAACGGTATCGGCCACCACTGACAATCCCCTCGGTGAGAGGGAATCGCCGGTACGGGTCCAGGACGGACCTGGGCAGACACCGGTGCAGACCGTACAGAGTACCCGCACACCGCCCTGCGGTTGAAATCCGGTGGCCGGGGGACGCAATCTGTACACATCGGATGTCGGCGGCGCGATGACGCGCCGCCGTCCGGCAGGCACGCCAGGAGGTGCCCCATGGCACAGGCAATGCGACCCGACCCCGGACATTCCCTCCTCGCCAGCGACGGGAGGCCCCACCCGCTCCAGGACACCCTGGTCGGGGTGACGCTCTTCCTCGGAGTCCTCTCCTTCATCACCGCGCAGTTCCACGGTCTGCACGTGCTGGCTTCCTGGACCGGGCTGGTCGGCATCCTGACCGGCGCGTACGGACAGTTCATCTCCGTGACCACCAGAGAACGCTTCGCCTTGATCATCGGGCTCGGCGCCTCCGCGGTGGGCTTCTACCTCGGCATGTTCTACGGAGGCCTCGCCTGAGGGAGCGGTGAGGCCCCACACGGCCCATCGGGGCGCTCCCCGGTCACAGTAGGCTTCGGCGCGAGAGCCGGAGCCCCTGTACCGATGGGGACACACCTGCCGAGGAGCGCCCCCATGAGCCTGACCCTGAGGACCATCAGTCGTGAGCAGCATCTGGCATTCATCCAGAGCCAGCCCTCGGCGAGCCACTGCCAGGTCCCGGCGTGGGCTGATGTGAAGACCGAATGGCGCTCGGAGAACCTGGGTTGGTTCGACAAGTCCGGCGAACTCGTCGGCGCCGGTCTGGTTCTCTACCGTCAGCTGCCGAAGATCAAGCGGTACTTGGCCTACCTGCCCGAGGGCCCGGTCATCAACTGGTACGCCCCGAACCTCGACGAGTGGCTCCAGCCGATGCTGGCGCACCTCAAGCAGCAGGGCGCCTTCTCGGTGAAGATGGGCCCGCCGGTGGTCATCCGCCGCTGGGACTCGGCCGCGATCAAGTCCGGCATCCAGGACCCGGACGTCAAGCGCCTGAAGGACGTCGAGGCCACCCACATCGAGCCGCGCGCCTTCGAAGTGGCCGACCGGCTGCGGAAGATGGGCTGGCAGCAGGGCGAGGACGGCGGCGCCGGCTTCGGCGACGTCCAGCCCCGCTACGTCTTCCAGGTCCCGCTCGCCAACCGCTCGCTGGACGACGTCCTCAAGGGCTTCAACCAGCTGTGGCGCCGCAACATCAAGAAGGCCGACAAGGCCGGTGTCGAGGTCGTCCAGGGCGGCTACGAGGACCTCGCCGAGTGGCAGCGGCTGTACGAGATCACCGCCGTCCGGGACCACTTCCGGCCGCGCCCCCTGTCCTACTTCCAGCGGATGTGGACCGTCCTCAACAGCGAGGACCCCAACCGCATGCGGCTCTACTTCGCGCGGCACGAGGGAGTGAACCTGTCCGCCGCCACGATGCTCGTCGTCGGCGGTCACGTCTGGTACTCCTACGGCGCCTCCGACAACATCGGCCGCGAGGTCAGGCCCTCGAACGCCATGCAGTGGCGGATGCTGCGCGACGCGTACGCGATGGGCGCCACCGTCTACGACCTGCGCGGCATCTCGGACTCCCTGGACGAGACCGACCACCTCTTCGGCCTCATCCAGTTCAAGGTGGGCACGGGCGGCGAGGCCGTGGAGTACGTCGGCGAGTGGGACTTCCCGCTCAACAAGCTCCTGCACAAGGCGCTGGACATCTACATGTCGCGCCGCTGACGGTTGCGTAGTCTCGTACGTAATCTGTAGGTCTCGTACATACCTCTGAATACACCGCAGCCACCAGAAAGGTCCCGGGCCGGCCATGGCGCTCTCCCTCTACGTCGACACCGCTCGCTGGCGGGCGCACCAGAAGACCGTGATCGACCAGTTCCCCGGTCTGATCCCGGTCTGCAAGGGCAACGGCTACGGCTTCGGCCACGAGCGGCTGGCGGACGAGGCGGCCCGGTTCGGCTCGGACATGCTGGCCGTCGGCACCACCTACGAAGCCGCGAAGATCAAGGACTGGTTCGGCGGTGACCTGCTGGTCCTCACCCCCTTCCGACGGGGTGAGGAACCGGTTCCGCTGCCGGACCGGGTGATCCGCTCGGTGTCCTCCGTGGACGGTGTGCACGCCCTGGTGGGCGCGCGGGTCGTCATCGAGTGCATGAGCTCGATGAAGCGCCACGGCGTCCTCGAGGAGGACCTCGGCCGGCTGCACGCCGCCATCGAGGACGTACGGCTGGAGGGCTTCGCCCTGCACCTCCCGCTGGACCGCACGGACGGCACCGACGCGGTCGAGGAGGTCATCGGCTGGATGGACCGCCTGCGGGCCGCCCGGCTGCCGC
Organism: Streptomyces sp. JL2001; assembly: GCF_050917515.1. NCBI lineage: Bacteria > Bacillati > Actinomycetota > Actinomycetes > Kitasatosporales > Streptomycetaceae > Streptomyces > Streptomyces sp. JL2001. Next base: position 3,906,630 of record NZ_CP169421.1, read on the forward strand.
TGCACACGATGTTCGTGAGCCACCTGCGGGCCGAGGAGCAGGCCAGGCTGCGCCAGCAGTTCCCGCAGACCCGGTTCCGCGCCCGGATCGGCACCCGGCTGTGGCTCGGGGACCACGAGGCCACCGAGTACCGCGGCTCCGTCCTGGACGTCACCCGCGTGGCCAAGGGGGACCGCTTCGGCTACCGGCAGCAGAAGGCCGCCTCCGACGGCTGGCTGGTGGTCGTCGCCGGCGGCACCTCGCACGGCGTGGGGCTGGAGGCCCCCAAGGCGATGCACGGGGTGATGCCCCGCGCGAAGGGCGTGGCCCGGGCAGGTCTGGCGACCGTCAACCGGAACCTGTCGCCCTTCGTCTGGGCCGGCAAGCAGCGCTGGTTCGCCGAGCCGCCGCACATGCAGGTCTCGATCCTGTTCGTGCCGTCCGACGCCCAGGAGCCGAAGGTCGGCGACGAGCTGGTGGCCCACCTCCGCCACACGACGACCCAGTTCGACCGGCTCGTCGAGCGCTGAGCCGCCGCTCCGGCTCCCGTGGCCGAGCCGGGCCGCGCACCCCGCACCACGAGCCCGTCAGGGCACACGAGAACCGCGTCCGACCCGGGGTGATCCCGGTGCCCGGACGCGGTTCTCGGGCGTTATTCGCCGACCGCGCCCCACTGCACGCGCGGTCCTTCCACGGCCTGCGCCGCGTGCCGGGCCGGATGGGCGGCCCTGCCCCGGACGAAGACGTCCTCGGCGCCGTCCAGGACGCCCCCGGAGGGATCGTCCGAGCCGTCCTGCCGGACCACGTCCCGTTCGGGCGCCAGAACGTCGCGTACGACCACGGCGCACAGGTACAGCGTGCCGACCACGTGCAGGACGAGGACGAAGTGGTAGCCGTCCGTCGGCAGGCCCTGCTTGCTGCCGCTGGTGGTGAAGGCCAGGTACAGCCAGATGCCCAGGAAGTACAGGACCTCGCACGCCTGCCAGATCAGGAAGTCGCGCCAGCGCGGCCGTGCCAGCGCGGCCAGCGGGATCAGCCAGAGGACGTACTGCGGGGAGTACACCTTGTTGGTCAGGACGAACGCGGCCACGACCAGGAAGGCGAGCTGGACGAACCGGGGCCGGCGGGGTGCGGTCAGCGCGAGCACGCCCAGGCCCGCGCAGGCGAGAAGCATGAGCAGGATCGCGAGGATGTTCGCGGTGCCCGGCGCGATCTGCTCGCCCGTCCGCTGGCTGATCAGGAGCCACACCGAACCGAAGTCGACGTTCCGTTCGGTGCTGAACGTGTAGAACTGCTTCCACCCCTCGGGGGCCGGCAGCATCACCGGCAGGTTGACCAGCAGCCACGCGCCGCCCGCCCCGAGCAGGGCCGTGCCGAACTCCCGCCACTTGCCGGCCCGCCAGCAGAGCAGGAACAGCGGTCCGAGCAGCAGGACCGGATAGAACTTGGCCGCGGTGGCGAGTCCGATGAGGACGCCGAAGGCGAGGACCCGGCCTCGTGACCACATGAGGACGGCGGCGGCGGTCAGGGCGACCGCCAGCAGGTCCCAGTTGATGGTGGCCGTCAGGGCGAACGCGGGGGCGAGGGCGACGAGCAGGGCGTCCCAGGGCCGGCGGCGGTGCGTCCGGGCGACGCAGACGACCAGGACCGCGGCGCACACCATCAGCATGGCCGCGTTGATCATCCAGTAGGTCTGCTCGCGGTGCGTCATGTCGGCGCCGCCGGGCGTCAGCCAGGCCGCGACCTCCATGAACAGGCCCGTCAGGACGGGGTACTCCAGGAACTCTATGTCGCCGCTCAGCCGGTCGAAGTAGGGCACGAGCCCTTCGGCGAAGCCCCGCGCCACGAAGAGGTGCGGGATGTCCGAGTAGCAGGCGTGGGTGTACTGCGAGGTCGTGCCCCGGAACCACGCCCAGTCGTAGCAGGGGATCTTCTGCACCATGCCCAGCGCGAACATCCCGAGGGCGACCAGGGCGATCACGCGTACGGGGGTGAAGGCGCCGGTGCCGAGCAGGGCGCGGCGGCCCATCGGTCCGCCGATGAGTTCACTGCCCGCGGCGGCCACCTCGTCCCGGTGCGTGGGGCACACCACCGCCCGGTCCTGCGGCCGGTCCTGTGGCGGACTCGTCTTCTGGAGGCTCGGCATGGGGGACATCCTGCCGTACGCCCCCGGGAACACGGCGAGGGCCGCCGCACCCGACGCGTACACGAGGTACGGATCGGGTGCGGCGGCCCTCAGGGCGCTGCCGGGAGCGGTCAGCCGCCGCCCAGGAAGCCGGTGCCGCCATTGGGTCTGCCGCCCCCGCTGGTGTCGGTCGGTGTCGGCGTGGGCGTCCCCGTGGAGCCGCTCGTCGTCCCGGTGTTCGTCCCGCCGTTGTCGTTGCCCGAGGTGGCCCCGCCGTCCTGACCACTGCTGGTGCTGCACTGCCAGTCCCAGACGTCACAGGTCTTGCCCGGCTTGCCCGGGGTCTGGCTGGGCGTCGTCGGGGGAGTCGTCGACGGGGTGTCGGACGGGGTCGCCGACGGCGTGTCGGTCGGCGTCGGGGTCGGGCTGACGGCGCCGCCGCCGTACACGGGCTCGGTGTCGAGGTCCTCCGGCTCGGGGAAGGACATGACCTTCTCGCCCTTGAGCACCGTGCTCATGTAGTCGTTCCAGATCTGCGACGGGAACGACGAACCGTGGATCTTGGGCTGGGCGCCGGTGCCGTACATGGACTCGAACTTGCGCTTCGTGTTCTTGGCGTTGTCGTCGAAGCGGTACATGTCGATCGCCGTGGAGAGCTGCGGGGTGTAGCCCACGAACCAGGCGGAGTTGTTGCCGTCGGTCGTACCCGTCTTGCCGGCCGCGTCGCGGTCGTCGAGCCTGGCCTTCTTGCCGGTGCCCTTCTCGACGACGTCCTTGAGCACGTCGGTGATGTTGCTGGCGACCGCGGTGGAGAAGACCCGCTTGCCCACGGTCTTGTGCTCGTAGATGACCTGGCCCTTCTCCATGACCTTCTTCACGGAGAACGGGTCGTTGCGCTCGCCGTTGTTGGCGAAGGTCGCGTAGGAGCCGGCCATCCGGATCGCGCTGGGGTCGGAGATACCGAGGGAGAACGACGGCACGTTCGCCTTCACCAGCGAGCTCTCGAGCAGCCCGGCGTCGACGGCGGCCTGGCGGACCTTGTCGATGCCGACGTCCATGCCGAGCTGGACGTACGGGGAGTTGGCGGAACGGATCATGGCCTCACGCAGGGTCATGTCCTTGTAGCTCGCGTTGTCGTCGTTGACCTGGAGCCACTCGTTGCCGTTCTCGTCGTGCCAGACCGAGCCGTCGTAGCGCTTGATGCGGAGCTTGTTCTGGCCGTTGTAGCGGGCCGTGTCCGGGTCGACGAGCTTCCGGGTGGACGCGTCCTGCACGTCGCCCCCGTCCTTGTCCCTGACGCCGTCCTTCATCGCGGCGGCCAGCACGAAGGGCTTGAAGGTCGATCCGACCTGGGCACCGGTCTGGTCGGCGTTGTTGGTGAAGTGCGTGGTGGCGTTGGTCCCGCCGTAGATGGCGACGATCGCACCGGTCCGCGGATCCACCGAAGCGCCGCCGAACTGGACGTGGGTGTCCTCCTTAGGGCGCTTCTTCGGGTCGATGTGCTCGGTGTAGATCTTCTTGACGGACTTCTCCAGGGCGGCGACCTTCTTCTTGTCGAAGGTCGTGTAGATCTCGAACCCGCCGCGGGCGAGGTCCGTCTCCGTCTTGCCCTGGTCGTTGTTGTTGATGAAGTACGCCTTGGCGAGGCTCACCAGGTAACCGGTCTGGCCGCTCAGCGCCGCGCTCTTCTTCGGCGGCAGCGGGTCGGGGAACTTGTCCTCGCCGAGGAACGGCTGGGCCTTCGCCTCCGAGAGGTGGCCGTCCTTGACCATCTCGGAGAGGATCCAGCCCCAGCGCTCCTTGGCGCGCTCGGTGTTGGCGGCGGCGCTGGCCTTCGGGTCGATCTCGGGGTAGCCGGCCGGGTCGTAGTACGTGGCTCCCTTGAGCAGCGCGGCGAGGAAGGCGCACTCGCTGGCGTTCAGCTCCTTGGCGTCCTTGCCGTAGTACGTGCGGGCCGCCGCCTGGATGCCGTAGGCGCCACGGCCGTAGTAGGCGGTGTTGAGGTACCCCGCCATGATTTCTTTCTTGTCCAGGTCGGTGCCGACCTTGATGGAGATGAAGAGCTCCTTCACCTTCCGGCTCAGGGTCTGCGACTGGTCGGCGAGCCGGTTGTTCTTCACGTACTGCTGGGTGATGGTCGAGCCACCCTGGGTGTCGCCGCCCTTGGCCATGTTCCACACGGCCCGGCCGATGCCCATCGGGTCGATGCCGGAGTCCTCGCGGAACGTCTTGTTCTCGGCCGAGATCACCGCGTTCTGCATGTCCAGCGGGATGTTCTCGATCCCGATGATCTGCCGGTTGACCTCACCACCGGTCGCGGCCATCTGGCTGCCGTCGGACCAGTAGTAGACGTTGTTCTGCGCCTTGGCGGCCAGGTCCTCGTTGGGCACGCCCACCAGGGCGTACGCGACGGTCGCCGCGCCCATCAGGCTGCCGAAGAAGGCCAGGAAGAGGCCGGTCGTCAGCTTCCAGGACGGCATCCAGCGACGCCAGCCGTACTTGCCGTACCGCGGGTAGTCGATCAGCCGCTTGCGGCCCGGCGGAGGACCGCCACGGCCGCCCCGGCCGGGGCCGCCCTGTCCGCCGCCGCCACCGCGGCGGCCGCCACCGTTACCCCCGGGACCGGCGTTGTCGGGGCCGCGGCGCCTGCCGCCGCCACCGCGCTGCGCGGCACGGCGGGCCTCGGCCCGGCCACCGTAGGGCCGCTCCTCCTCGTACCCGGACGAAGGAGATCCGGTACTGACGTCCCGCGCCTGGGCCGACCTGCGGCCCGTGGGCTGCTGGGCGGCGCGCCGGGCCGCCGCACGTCCGCCACCGGGCGGCTGTTGCTGCGGCATTCTGCGACGGTGCTCGCTCATCGAACGACTACTCCTCGGGCAGGCGCGTACGCCTGGAAGCGGCAGTTGAGTTCCGGTCCCCCCGAAATGCGCAGGAACGCACCTCGTGGGAGGCAGTTCCGTGCTGCAGCCGGTCACCTGGATCACTGACGTCTCGCGGCGTCGCCTGGTTCCCGGTGGTCTGCATGCCGCACAGACTACGCACGGTCAAAACCTGCCTAGGGGCTAAGTTCACCCCAAATCAGGCAAGTCGATTGCTGTGAATTGATGATGTGACGCCGGTCACGGCGACCTCACTTGTCGCAGCAGAATCGCCGTTCTATCGTCAGGATGTATCGAGTCGATACATCAGTACGGCATAAGAGTCCCGATGGCGGAGGAGGCGACGGATGAGCAGACGCTCCGGAATCCTTGAGTTCGCCGTCCTCGGCCTGCTCAGGGAAGCCCCGATGCACGGGTACGAGCTGCGGAAGCGGCTCAACACGTCACTGGGAATCTTCCGGGCCTTCAGCTACGGGACCCTCTACCCCTGCCTCAAGACGCTGGTCGGCAACGGCTGGTTGATCGAGGAGCCCGGCAGCGCCCCGGAGGACGCGCTCGCGGCATCACTCGCAGGGCGCCGCGCCAAGATCGTCTACCGGTTGACGGCGGAAGGTAAGGAGCACTTCGAGGAGCTCCTCTCCCACGCCGGTCCGGACGCCTGGGAGGACGAACACTTCGCCGCCCGCTTCGCCTTCTTCGGTCAGACCGAGCGCGAGGTGCGGATGCGCGTACTGGAAGGCCGCCGCAGCCGGCTGGAGGAGCGTCTGGAGAAGATGCGCGCCTCTCTGGCCCGGACCCGCGAGCGCCTCGACGACTACACGCTTGAGCTGCAGCGCCACGGAATGGAGTCCGTGGAGCGCGAAGTGCGCTGGCTGAACGAGCTCATCGAGAGCGAGCGGGCGGGGCGGGATCAGCGATCCGGCCCCGACGCCCCCGAGGGCGCCGCTCAGCAGGACAACGATTCTGGAGAAACGGGCGGCCTGCCCCGGCACGGGGGCAGTACCCGGCCGGATCCGTCCGACGACACCGCCAAGTGAAACCCTGCGACCTGCAGGGCTTCCACGATCACACAGGGAGCAACCGGAAATGGGTTCGGTTCGCGTAGCCATCGTCGGCGTGGGCAACTGCGCCGCCTCGCTGGTGCAGGGCGTCGAGTACTACAAGGACGCCGACCCGGCGACCAAGGTGCCCGGCCTGATGCACGTCCAGTTCGGCGAGTACCACGTCGGTGACGTCGACTTCGTCGCCGCCTTCGACGTCGACGCCAAGAAGGTCGGCCTCGACCTCTCCGACGCCATCGGCGCCAGCGAGAACAACACCATCAAGATCTGCGACGTCCCGAACAAGAGCGTCACGGTGCAGCGCGGCCACACCCTCGACGGTCTCGGCAAGTACTACCGCATGACCATCGAAGAGTCCGCCGAGGAGCCGGTGGACGTCGTCCAGATCCTCAAGGACCGCCAGGTCGACGTGCTGGTCTGCTACCTGCCCGTGGGCTCCGAGGACGCGGCGAAGTTCTACGCGCAGTGCGCCATCGACGCCAAGGTCGCCTTCGTCAACGCCCTCCCGGTCTTCATCGCCGGCACCAAGGAGTGGGCCGACAAGTTCACCGAGGCCGGTGTCCCGATCGTCGGCGACGACATCAAGTCCCAGGTCGGCGCCACCATCACGCACCGCGTGATGGCGAAGCTGTTCGAGGACCGCGGTGTCCGTCTTGAGCGCACCATGCAGCTCAACGTCGGCGGCAACATGGACTTCAAGAACATGCTCGAGCGCGACCGCCTCGAGTCGAAGAAGATCTCGAAGACCCAGGCCGTCACCTCGCAGATCCCCGACCGCGAGCTGGGCGAGAAGAACGTCCACATCGGTCCGTCGGACTACGTGGCCTGGCTGGACGACCGCAAGTGGGCGTACGTCCGCCTCGAGGGTCGCGCCTTCGGCGACGTCCCGCTGAACCTGGAGTACAAGCTCGAGGTGTGGGACTCCCCGAACTCGGCCGGTGTCATCATCGACGCCCTGCGCGCCGCGAAGATCGCCAAGGACCGGGGCATCGGCGGCCCCATCCTCTCCGCGTCCTCGTACTTCATGAAGTCCCCGCCGGTGCAGTACTTCGACGACGAGGCCCTGGTCAACGTCGAGAAGTTCATCAAGGGTGAGGTCGAGCGCTAAGCGCCACACCCACGCGTCGCACGAGTGCCCCCGGCCTGTCGTCCGGGGGCACTCCGCGTATGTGAGTCTTGCTGCCATGTCCGTCGTACGTGATCTGCGCGTACTCCTGCGCCTGACCGACTTCCGCCGCCTGCTCGCCGTCCGCCTGCTCTCGCAAGCCGCCGACGGCGTCTACCAGGTGGCGCTGGCCACGTACGTCGTCTTCTCCCCGGAGAAACAGACCTCGCCGGCCGCCATCGCCTCGGCCATGGCCGTCCTCCTGCTCCCCTACTCGCTCATCGGCCCCTTCGCCGGCGTCCTGCTCGACCGATGGCAGCGCCGTCAGGTCTTCCTCTACGGCAACCTACTCCGCACCGTCCTGGCCTGCGGCACGGCAGCCCTGATGCTCGCCTCCGCGCCGGACTGGCTCTTCTACGCCTCCGCGCTGTCCGTCACCGCCGTCAACCGCTTCGTCCTGGCCGGCCTCTCGGCCTCGCTGCCGCGCGTGGTCGACGAGGAGCGGCTGGTCGTGGCCAACTCCCTCTCCCCGACCGCCGGCACTCTCGCCGCGACGCTGGGCGGGGGGCTCGCGTTCGGCGTGCGTCTGATCTCCTCGGAGTCCGATGCCGCGGTGGTCGCCCTGGGCGCCGTCCTCTATCTCTGTGCCGCTCTCGCTTCGCTGCGCATGTCCCGCGAACTCCTCGGCCCGGATCCCGAGCAGGTGCAGACCTCACTCACCGCCGCCCTGGGATCGACGGTACGGGGGCTGATGGCGGGAGTGCGCCACCTCGCCGAACGACGCCCCGCGGTGCAGGCACTGGCCGCGATGACCCTGGTGCGCTTCTGCTACGGCGCGGTGACCGTGACCGTGTTCATGCTGTGCCGGTACGCCTGGAGCAGCACCGAGTCCCAGGGGCTTGCCCTGCTGGGCCTCGCCCTCGCCTTCTCGGGTGCCGGCTTCTTCGCCGCCGCGGTGGCTTCCCCCTGGGCGGTGGGACGCTTCGGACCGTTCGGCTGGATGGCCGTCTGCACGGGAACCGCGGCGGTCCTGGTACCCGCCCTGGGGCTGACCTTCGCTCCGGCGCCGTTCCTGATTTCCGCCTTCGTCCTCGGCCTGATCACCCAGGGCACCAAGATCGCGACGGACACCGTGGTGCAGACGACGGTGGACGACGCCTACCGGGGACGGATCTTCTCGCTCTACGACGTGCTCTTCAACGTCGCCTTCGTCAGCGCGGCGGCGGTCGCGGCCCTGATGCTGCCGCCGGACGGTCGCTCCACCCTCCTGATCGCCATGGTCGCGTCCCTGTACGCGGCGACCACCCTCCTCCTGATGCGCCGACGCGATGAGGGGTGATGTTTCACGTGAAACATCACCCCTCATCGCGTCCAATCCGTCGATGTTTCACGTGAAACATCGACGGAGCCGACTCAGCCCTGAGTCGTCCACCAGTCCTTGAGTGCCGCGACGGCAGCCTCGTGCTCCATCGGCCCGTTCTCCAGGCGCAGCTCCAGCAGGAACTTGTACGCCTGGCCGACGGCCGGGCCCGGGCGGATCCCCAGCACTTCCTGGATCTGGTTGCCGTCCAGGTCGGGCCTGATCGAGTCCAGCTCCTCCTGCTCCTGCAGCTGGGCGATCCGCTCCTCCAGGCCGTCGTAGGCGCGGGAGAGGGCACCTGCCTTGCGCTTGTTGCGCGTCGTGCAGTCCGAACGGGTCAGCTTGTGCAGCCGCGAGAGCAGGGGGCCGGCGTCCCGCACGTAGCGGCGCACCGCGGAGTCGGTCCACTCGCCGGTTCCGTAGCCGTGGAAGCGCAGGTGCAGCTCCACCAGGCGCGAGACGTCCTTGATCATCTCGTTCGAGTATTTGAGCGCCGTCATGCGCTTCTTGGTCATCTTCGCCCCGACCACCTCGTGGTGGTGGAAGGAGACCCGGCCGTCCTTCTCGAAGCGGCGCGTGCGCGGCTTGCCGATGTCGTGGAGCAGGGCCGCCAGCCGCAGCACCAGGTCCGGCCCGTCCTCCTCCAGGTCGATCGCCTGGTCCAGGACGGTCAGGGAGTGCTCGTAGACGTCCTTGTGCCGGTGGTGCTCGTCACTCTCCAGTCGCAGCGCGGGCAGTTCCGGCAGCACCCGCTCGGCGAGGCCGGTGGTGACCAGCAGGCCGAGGCCCTTGCGAGGGTGGGTGGAGAGCAGGAGCTTGTTGAACTCGTCCCGGACCCGCTCCGCGGAGACGATCTCGATCCGGTCGGCCATCTCCGTCATGGCCGTGACGACCTCGGGAGCCACCTCGAAGTCCAGCTGGGCGGCGAACCGTGCGGCACGCATCATGCGCAGCGGGTCGTCGGAGAAGGACTCCTCCGGGGTTCCGGGGGTACGCAGCACCCGCGCGGAAAGATCGTCGCGGCCACCGTGCGGGTCGATGAACTCCTTCTCGGGGAGGGCGACGGCCATGGCGTTGACCGTGAAGTCCCGTCGGACGAGGTCCTCCTCGATGGAGTCGCCGTAGGAGACCTCAGGCTTGCGCGACGTCCGGTCGTAGGCCTCGGAGCGGTACGTGGTCACCTCGATCTGGTAGCCGCTCTTCTGGCAGCCGACCGTGCCGAAGGCGATCCCGACCTCCCAGACCGCGTCGGCCCAGGGGCGGACGATCTTGAGGACGTCCTCCGGGCGCGCGTCCGTGGTGAAGTCCAGGTCGTTGCCGAGCCTGCCGAGCAAGGCATCCCGGACCGAGCCGCCGACCAGCGCGAGGCGGAACCCCGCCTCCTGGAAACGGACGGCGAGGTCGTCGGCGACAGGGGAGACGCGCAGCAGTTCGCTGACCGCGCGGCGCTGCACCTGGCTCAGTTCAGTCGGGGTGTCTTCGTTGGCGTTCGGCACAACAGAAAAGGGTACGTGCCCCGGCCCCTGGTGACGTCCTCGATTTCCCGCGGAACCGGCCGCTCGGCACCGCGTCGACCCATCGGCTGGAGCAGTCCCCGGCACTTGGCCACAGCGTGCCTCGTTACCATGCCTGGACACAGCAACCGGAAACCACCGACACCACTGATACGACGAGGATGGGCGAACGCGTGGCCGAGGCGGCAGACATCCAGGGGACCTCACCCTCTCCTGCCCGTCGATGGCTGCGGCGGGCGGCGGCGTTCGCCGCGGCGGCGCCGTTGCTGGCCGGACTCCTCCAGCTGCCGGCCGCTCCCACGGCGGTCGCCGCCGGGACGGTCGCACCCCAGGCCGCACCTCAGGCCGCCCCCACCGGATCCCGCACCGTCGCTGTGTCTCTCGACACGCTCACACCGAGCGCGCCGGTCGAGGGCGACACCCTGACGATCTCCGGCACGCTGACGAACCAGGGCAAGCAGACGATCACGGATGCCACGGTGGACGTCCGGGTCGGTCCCCGGATGACCAGTCGAAGCGAGATCGAGCAGGTGGCCGGGCGGACCGGATTCCGCCCGGACAGCGACCCCGCGGCGCTGGGTGGCGCCTACACCCTGAAGATTCCGCGGCTTGCGGCCGGGCTGGCCCAGGAGTTCACGCTCGCGGTCCCCGTGTCCAAGCTCGGCCTCGACGAGGAGGGGGTCTACCAGCTGGGCGTCTCCCTGACCGGCCACACCGTGGCGCAGCCCGGTGACCGGGTCCTCGGGATCAAGCGGACCTTCCTCCCGTACCAGCCCGATCCAGCCGAGAAGAAGACCCGGCTCACCTACCTCTGGCCGCTGATCTCCACGTCCCACGTGGCCGCGCAGACCGGATCGGACGACCAGCAGACGCCCGTCTTCGAGACCGACGAGCTGGCCGGCGAGCTGGCCCCCGGCGGGCGGCTGGAGCAGATGGTCACGCTGGGCAAGGACCTCCCCATCACCTGGGTGATCGATCCGGACCTGCTGGCCACCGTCGACGCCATGACGAAGAACTACCGCGTCAAGAGCGGTGCGGGCGACGTGCCCGGCCGGAACCAGGCCGTGGCCAAGCAGTGGCTGGACTCCCTGGAGAAGGCCGTCGCGGGGGACAAGATCGTCGCCCTGCCGTTCGCCGACCCCGACATCGCCTCCCTGGCCCACTCGGGGAAGAGCGTCCCGGGCTCGCTCAGCAACCTCCAGACCGCGACGGAGCTGGCCGGGTCGACCGTCGAGACCGTCCTCCACGTGAAGCCGTCCACGGACTTCTCCTGGCCGGTGGACGGCGCCGTCGACCCCTCGATCATGGCGGTGGCCACCTCGGCCGGCGCTCGCAAGGTGATCGCGCGCAGCGACAGCTTCCGGGACGACCTCCCGTACACGCCCACGGCCGCGCGCCCCATCGGCGGGGGCACCACCGCCGTCGTGAGCGACGCCTCCCTCTCCACCGCCTTCGAGGGCGACATGCTCCACACCGGGAACTCGACGACGGCGGTCCAGGAATTCCTGGCTCAGTCGCTCGCCGTGACCCTGGAGCAGCCGGACCGGCAGCGCAGCATCGTCGTCGCTCCGCAGCGCATCCCGACGACCTCGCAGGTGCAGACCATGGCGAGCGCGCTGCGCGGGCTGTCGGCCAAGCGGTGGACCGAGCCGCTGGACCTGCTGGCCGCCGCCGAGACGACGTCCCCGGAGGCCTCGACCAGGGTGCCCGGCTCCTCCAGGTATCCGCGGGAGCTGCGGAAGCAGGAGCTGGGTCTGGAGGCGTTCCGCCGGATGCGGGAGACGCGGGAGGGCCTGGACGACTTCAAGGTCATCCTGACCCAGCCGGACCGTGTCGTGACACCGTTCGGCACCGCGATCAGCCGGGAGATGTCGACCTCGTGGCGTGGCCGGCCCGAGGCCGCCGGCGCGTACCGGACCCAGGTGTCCCTCTACCTCGAGGGCATCACCGACGAGGTCAGGCTGATCGAGAAGTCCGACCTCACCCTGTCGGGCCGCAGCGCGACCATCCCGGTCACGGTGCAGAACAAGCTCCTGCAGGGCGTCGACCACCTGGTGCTGCGACTGACCTCCAGCAACAAGACCCGTCTGCAGCTCAACGGCGACGAGCCCTTCGCCGAGCTGCCGGTCAAGATCGGCGCCGGGCACAGCCAGTCCGTGAAGTTCCCCGCTTCGGCCAACGCCAACGGCCCGGTCCCGATGACGGCCCAGCTCTACACGGAGGAGGGCGAGCCGTACGGTGACCCCATCACCTTCACCGTGCGGGTCTCCGAGATCACCTCGACCGTGATGCTCGTCATCGCCGGTGGCGTGCTGCTGCTCGTGCTCGCCGGGGTACGGATGTACACCCAGCGGAAGCGCGCGGCGGCCCGAAACTCCGAGGCAGAGACCACGGAGAGCGACGAACCGGAGCAGCCGAGTGACCCTGTGCCGGACACCGGTCCCGAAAGCGGCGACCCGTCCGGCGCGGGTGAGAAAGTGGACCGTTGAGCGATGTCGTGGCCGGTCGGCCGGGGACGATGAGGTGGGGTAACCATGAACGCGCCGTACGACGGTGACCGCGGCCAGGGCGCGGGCGGCACCGAGCCGTCCGGCGGCACGCCTGCGGGCCCCCAGGGACCCGGCCGAGGGCCGATGCCCCCGCCGCAGCCCGCCCCCGACCCGCACGGAGAGAATCCGTACGCCCAGGACCCCTACGTCCAGGACGCCTACGCCCACGATCCCTATCGGGCCCAGGACCTGTCCTCACAGGACCCGGTGGGAGAGGCGCTCTACGACCGCGCCGCCCACCCGCCGCCCCCGCCGGGCACCTACCAGGAACCGCAGCCGCTCTACCAGCAGCCGGCGTCGCCTCCGCACGCCCCGGACCCGCGGGTGTGGGCCCAGACCCCGGCACCCGAGCCGGACGGCCCCTCGCGCCACCTGCCCTACGGCGACGACGCCCGCACGGTCCAGTTCACCGGCGTCGACGACCTGGTCACCCGGGCCGGGGACGAGGAACCCGAGCCGGATGCCTTCGCGCACCTCTACCGGGACCAGCAGACCCCGGGGCAGGTGCCCCCGCCCGCTCCGGAGCCGAACCCGATGCCCGCGCCCGCACCGAAGAAGTCCGGCCGCGCCTCCGGCCTGCTGAAGTCGAGCGCGGTCATGGCGGCCGGCACGCTGGTCTCCCGGCTCACCGGCTTCGTCCGCAGCCTCGTGATCACGGGCGCGCTCGGCGCCGCCCTGCTCGGTGACACCTTCACCGTCGCGTACACGCTGCCCACGATGATCTACATCCTCACTGTCGGCGGCGGCCTCAACTCGGTCTTCGTGCCGCAGCTGGTCCGCTCGATGAAGAACGACGAGGACGGCGGCGAGGCGTACGCCAACCGGCTGCTCACGCTCGTCATGGTGGCGCTCGGCGCGATCGTGGCCATCGCCGTCTTCGCGGCCCCTCTGCTGATCCGGCTGATGTCGAACACCATCGCCGACGACGCCGCGGCCAACAGCGTCGCGGTCACCTTCGCCCGCTACTGCCTGCCCACCATCTTCTTCATGGGTGTGCATGTGGTGATGGGTCAGATCCTCAACGCACGAGGCAAGTTCGGCGCGATGATGTGGACCCCGGTCCTCAACAACATCGTCATGATCGTCACCTTCGGCCTCTTCATCTGGGTCTACGGGACCTCCGCCGAATCCCACATGGGCGTGCAGACGATCCCGGAGGAGGGTGTCCGGCTGCTCGGCATCGGTACCCTGCTCGGCCTCGTCGTCCAGGCCCTGGCGATGATCCCGTACCTCCGCGAGACCGGCTTCCGCTTCCGTCCTCGCTTCGACTGGAAGGGCCACGGGCTCGGCAAGACGGTCAGACTGGCCAAGTGGACCGTGCTGTTCGTGCTGGCCAACCAGGCCGGCGTCCTGGTCGTGACCCAGCTCGCCACCGCGGCCGGTGAGGAGTCCGGCAGGAACGGTGCCGGCTTCCTGGCCTACTCCAACGCCCAGTTGATCTGGGGCATGCCGCAGGCCATCATCACCGTCTCCGTCATGGCCGCCCTGCTGCCGCGCATCTCGCGCGCCGCACACGACGGCGATCCGGGTGCCGTCCGGGACGACATCTCGCAGGGCCTGCGGAACTCGGCCGTCGCGATCGTGCCGGTCTCCTTCGCCTTCCTGGCCCTCGGCGTCCCGATGTGCACCCTGCTCTACGCGTCCAGCGGCGTCGAGGCGGCCCAGGGCATGGGCTTCATCCTGATGGCCTTCGGCCTCGGTCTGATCCCCTACTCGGTCCAGTACGTCGTCCTGCGCGGCTTCTACGCCTACGAGGACACCCGGACGCCCTTCTACAACACGGTCATCGTCGCCGCGGTCAACGCGGCGGCATCGGCGGCCTGTTACTTCGTCCTTCCCGCCCAGTGGGCCGTGGTCGGCATGGCCGCCTCCTACGGTCTCGCGTACATGGTCGGCGTGGGCGTCGCCTGGCGCCGGCTGCGTAATCGCCTGGGGGGCGATCTGGACGGTGCCCATGTCATGCGAACCTATGCACGTCTCTGCCTTGCCTCGGTGCCTGCGGCGGTCGTGGCCGGTGCGGTGGGCTTCGGACTTCTGAAGCTTCTCGGGGAGGGTGCTCTGGGTTCGCTCGTCGCCCTTCTGGTGGGCGGAGCGGTCCTGCTGGGTGTCTTCTTCGTGGCGGCGAAGCGCATGCGGATCGAGGAGCTGAACTCCATGGTCGGTATGGTCCGCGGACGGCTGGGACGCTAGGAAGGCAGTCCCGCACAACCATCGTCGGCCGCCGCGTGTCGTGCATAGCGGCCGACTGTGGGCACAATTGGCATGGCTGTTGGATGTGGCGCAACGGATGGGGAGGCAGGAACGACGGTGGCGGAACGTAGCACGGCTGCCGTCGACGTGGCCGACAACAGCGGTGACGACCCGCTGACCGCGAAGGCGGAGAAGGCCGCGACCGACGGGGTGGCGGAAGAGCAGGACACGGCGGACACGACCGCCGACGACGCAGAGAACAAGGCCGGCGACCGGCAGAACGGCGAACAGTCCTCCATCGAGACCCCCGAGCTGCACAGCGGTCACAAACTGGCCAGACGCTACCGGCTCGAGGAATGCGTCACTCGTCTGGACGGATTCAGCAGTTGGCGTGCCGTGGACGAGAAGCTGCGGCGTGCGGTCGGGGTCCATCTCCTGCCTGCCGACCATCCACGAGCGCGTTCGGTACTCGCCGCGGCCCGCTCCGCGGCGCTGCTCGGCGACCCCCGCTTCGTCCAGGTCCTCGACGCCGTCGAGGAGAACGACCTCGTGTACGTCGTGCACGAATGGCTGCCCGACTCCACCGAACTGACGACCCTGCTCGCCGCCGGCCCACTGGAGCCGCACGACGCGTACCAGCTCGTCAGCCAGGTCTCCCAGGCGATGGCGGCGGCCCACCGTGAAGGGCTCGCCCACCTCCGGCTCACCCCGAGCGCGGTGCTGCGCAGCTCCTCCGGTCAGTACCGCATCCGCGGCCTCGCCGTGAACGCCGCCCTGCGCGGCATCAGCGCCGAACGGCCTCAGCGCACGGACACCGAGGCGATCGGCGCCCTGCTGTACGCGGCGCTGACCCAGCGCTGGCCGTACGACAGCGACGCCCACGGCCTCTCCGGCCTTCCCAAGGGCGTGGGGCTGCTTCCCCCCGACCAGGTGCGGGCAGGTGTCCATCGCGGCCTGGCCGAGATCGCCATGCGCGCCCTGGCCAACGACGGTGCCACCGCCTCACGCCAGGAACCGCCGTGCACCACGCCGGACGAGCTCGCCAAGGCCGTGGCGGCGATGCCCCGCATCCGCCCGCCGGAGCCCGAGTTCCCGGCCCCGCCGGAGTACCAGCGCACCACGTACCAGCAGGGCAGCTACGGGCGTCCGCAGCAGGCCGGTCCCGTGGTGACCCAGGTGATGGCGCCTCCGCCACCGCCGCTGCAGAGCCGCACGGGCAAGGCCCTGAAGTGGGCCGTCTCGGCGCTGCTGATCGCCGCCCTGGGGCTCGCCAGCTGGCAGGTGGCGGACCGGCTCCTCGACCAGAACAACAAGTCGGAGACGCCGCAGAACAACCAGCCGCAGGACACCGAGGACGAGAAGGAGGCCGAGATCGGAAAGCCCGTCGCCATCGTCGGGGCCCACGACTTCGACCCGCTCGGCGACGGTTCGGAGAAGCCTCAGGGGATAAAGAACGCCTACGACGGCGACCCGAGCAGCTTCTGGAACACCGACGGCTACTACAGCGCCGACTTCGGCCGGCTCAAGGAGGGCGTGGGTCTCGTCCTCGACCTGGGCAAGGCCCAGCAGATCGGATCGGTGGACGTCTCCTTCGTGGGAGACACCTCCGTGGAGCTGCGCACCGCCCCGGCCGACGCCACGGCCGAACCGAACTCACCAGGTGCCTTCGCCACCCAGGCCAAGGGATCCGGCGGCAAGGTGACGCTGAAGCCCGCCAAGCCCGTGACGACGCGCTACGTTCTGGTCTGGCTGACCAAGCTGCCCGCCAGCGACGGCACATTCCGCGGCAAGATCACGGATATCAAGATCACCAGCTGACGGCAGGGAGGGGAGGGGGCTCACCGTTGGACGACGCGATATACGCGGACATCAGCGACCAGGAACTTCTGGAGCGCCATGTCGCGGGCGATCCCGACGCCTTCGGTGAGCTGGTGCGAAGGCACCGCGACCGACTCTGGGCGGTAGCCCTGCGCACCCTGGGGGACCGCGAGGAGGCCGCCGACGCGGTCCAGGACGCCCTCGTCTCCGCCTTCCGGGCCGCCCATACCTTCCGCGGCCAGTCGGCGGTCACCACCTGGCTGCACCGCATCACGGTGAACGCCTGTCTCGACCGGGCCCGCAAGGCCGTCTCCCGCAAGACGTCTCCCGTGGACGACACGGCCCGCTTCGAGCAGCTCCTGGAGCCCGTGGAGTCCGCCGAGGCCCCCGCCGAGCGCCAGGACCTCCATCGCGAGCTCCTGGCCGCTCTGGCCAAGCTCCCCGCAGAGCAGCGGTCGGCTCTCGTGCTGGTCGACATGCAGGGGTACCCCGTGGCCGAGGCCGCGCGCATCCTGGACGTGCCCACCGGAACCGTGAAGAGCCGCTGCGCACGGGGCCGAGCGAAACTGCTCCCCATGCTCACTCATCTGCGCGCGGACACGGTGGGTAACGAGGGCTCCGACCGGGGAAGGAACCGGACGCCGGGGACATCCGTCCCACCGGTGTCCGGGACAAGGGATAGCGGATCGAACGGTCCGACTGCTGTGAAGGGCGGAGGTGGGCGCGCGTGACATCCACGACCGGCAAGGCCGACACGACACAGCACCCGGACGTCTCGGAGATCTCCGACCTCACCGAGGGACTCCTCGCTCCGGCGCGCGCCGCGGCGGTCCGCCGCCATCTGGACGACTGCTCGCTCTGCGCCGACGTACGCACCTCCCTGGAAGAGATCCGTGGGCTGCTGGGAACCCTCCCCGGTCCTCCCCGGATGCCTGCCGACATCGCCGGCCGTATCGATGCCGCGCTGGCAGCCGAAGCACTTCTCGATGCCACCGCACCCGTCCCCGACACCGATGTTTCACGTGAAACAAGCACGCGGGCCGCGCCGCGCCCGGCCACGGCACCTTCCGGGGGTGCGGAACGTCCCACCGGCCGCTCCGGTGCCGGCACCGGTCCCGGACGCCCCCGCAAGCCCCGCCGGAGGCGCGTCGCCGCCCTGGGCGCCGCCTTCGGGGCCGCGGCCCTGGGGATCAGCCTGTTCCTCACACAGGGAGGACTCCAGAGCCTCAGCGGGGAGTCCGGCGACACGAAGAGCGACACCGCTGCCAGCAGCGCCGTCGACTCGCGTTTCGACGGTCAGGACATCGAAGCCCGCGTGCAGGCGCTCCTCCAGCAGGACCACACCTTCAAGGTTCCCCAGGACAGCAGCCCCGAGTCGATGTCCGCGACGGGCGGTGACACCCCCCGGCGCGGCCTGGTGGAGCCGCTGCCGAACTGCGTCAAGGCCGGCACCGGCCGCCCCGACACGGTGCTCGCCTTCCAGAAGGGTGACTACGAGGGGAAGCCTGCCTACCTCGTCGTCCTCCCTCATCCGACGAACGGCTCTCAGGTACAGGCGTACGTGCTTGACGCGACCTGCACCGCGGGCGGGGGAAAGAACCCGGCCGAGGTCCTCACGACGCACACCTACCCCCGCTCCTGACGTCCACGCCATGCCGGTACCCCCACTCCTGACGTTCAGGCCGTGCCGCGTGTCGGTCTCGGGAATGCCCGCCCCGTAGGATCCGTTGGGTGGGGTGAGAGTCACCGAAACGACCGCCCCGTAGGCAGTAGGCAGTCTGCAGAGACGAGGAAGAAACCCGTGAGCGACGTCCGTAACGTGATCATCATCGGCTCCGGGCCCGCGGGTTACACCGCCGCGCTCTACACGGCGCGTGCGTCGCTGAAGCCCCTGGTCTTCGAGGGTGCCGTCACCGCTGGTGGCGCCCTGATGAACACGACCGACGTGGAGAACTTCCCCGGCTTCCGCGACGGCATCATGGGCCCGGACCTGATGGACAACATGCGCGCCCAGGCAGAGCGCTTCGGCGCCGAGCTGGTTCCGGACGACGTCGTCGCCGTGGACCTGACGGGCGAGATCAAGACCGTCACGGACACCGCCGGCACCGTGCACCGCGCGAAGGCCGTCATCGTCACGACGGGCTCCCAGCACCGCAAGCTCGGCCTGCCGAACGAGGACGCCCTCTCCGGCCGTGGCGTCTCCTGGTGCGCCACCTGTGACGGGTTCTTCTTCAAGGACCAGGACATCGCCGTCATCGGCGGCGGCGACACCGCGATGGAGGAGGCCACCTTCCTCTCGCGCTTCGCCAAGTCCGTCACGATCGTCCACCGCCGTGACAGCCTGCGCGCCTCCAAGGCGATGCAGGAGCGCGCCTTCGCCGACCCGAAGATCAAGTTCGCCTGGGACAGTGAGGTCGCCGAGATCCACGGCGAGCAGAAGCTCTCCGGTCTGACCCTGCGCAACACCAAGACGGGCGAGACCAGCGAGCTGCCCGTCACCGGTCTCTTCATCGCCGTCGGCCACGACCCGCGCACCGAGCTCTTCAAGGGCCAGCTGGAGCTGGACGAGGAGGGCTACCTCAAGGTCGACGCGCCGTCGACGCGGACGAACCTGCCGGGCGTCTTCGGTGCCGGTGACGTCGTCGACCACACCTACCGCCAGGCGATCACCGCCGCCGGCACCGGCTGCTCCTCCGCACTCGACGCCGAGCGCTTCCTGGCCGCCCTCGCCGACAACGAGAAGCTCGCCGAGACCCCCGCGGTCTGATCCCCCTCAGGCTTTCCCACCCCACACCCCGCGAAGTTAAGGAGGTCGCCGTGGCCGGCGCCCTGAAGAACGTGACCGACGCATCCTTCGAGGACGACGTCCTCAAGAGCGACAAGCCCGTCCTGGTGGACTTCTGGGCCGCTTGGTGCGGACCGTGCCGTCAGATCGCCCCGTCGCTGGAGGCCATCGCCGCGGAGCACGGTGAGATCGAGATCGTGAAGCTCAACATCGACGAGAACCCGGCCACGGCCGCCAAGTACGGCGTCATGTCGATCCCGACCCTGAACGTCTACCAGAACGGCGAGGTCGTGAAGACGATCGTCGGCGCCAAGCCGAAGGCCGCGATCCTCCGCGACCTTGAGGGCTTCGTCTCCGACGAGGCCACGAAGGCCTGACGCCACGTCTGTTTCACGTGAAACACGAACGGCCCGCCCCGGATCGGGGCGGGCCGTTCGTGTGCCCTGGGGCAGCGGCGGGCGGCGCGTCCCCCACGGGCCCTACAGCGGCCGCAGCGCGGGCTCCTTCTGCACCGCGCCGAGGAGACGGTCCAGCGCCATCTCGACGTCCTCCTTCCAGGAGAGCGTCGTACGGAGCTCCAGCCTCAGCCGCGGGTACGCCGGATGGGGCCGCACCGTCTTGAAGCCCACGGCCAGCAGATGATCGGCCGGCAGAACACAGGCCGGCTCCTTCCAGCGACCGTCGCCGAAGGCCTCGATCGCCTTGAAGCCGCGCCGGAGAAGGTCCTTGGCGACGGTCTGCACCATCGTGCGGCCGATCCCCTGCCCTTGGTACCCGGGCATGATCCACGCCGTTATCAACTGGACCGCGTCCGCGGAGACCGGACTCGTGGGGAAGGCCATGGAGCGCGGCACATAGGCCGGAGGCGCGTAGAGAACGAAGCCGACCGGCACGTCGTCGACGTAGACCACCCGACCGCAGGATCCCCACTCCAGCAGGACGGCGGAGATCCAGGCTTCCTTCTCCAGCTCGGGCCGCCCCGCCTTCACGGCGGCCTCCCCGCTCACCGGGTCGAGCTCCCAGAAGACACAGGAGCGGCACCTCTTCGGGAGATCCGGAAGGTTGTCCAGCGTGAGTGGTACGAGCCGACGCCCCACGGCTGTTCCTCTCTTCCCGCTGCCGGCGCAGCACCGGTTTCGCCTCCCAGAATCGTATCGATGGGGCGTTCGGGGCGATACCGCGCGCAGGCAAAGGGACGGGCCGTGTCCCGGTCTTCACCGGTACACGGCCCGCCATGAGTCGCAGAGGGCTCAGCCCTCGGCGTCCTCCTCGTCCGTCTCGGCGTTCCCGTGGTCCATGACGCGTCCTTCGCCCGGAGCCAGCGTCGACAGGATCCGCTCCAGATCGTCCAGCGAGGCGAACTCGACGACGATCTTGCCCTTCTTCTGGCCCAGGTCCACCTTCACCCGCGTCTCGAAGCGATCCGAGAGACGGGAAGCCAGTTCGGTGAGAGCCGGCGAGACACGTGCGCCCGCCCGGGGGCCCTTGGGCTTGACCGTCGACGTGGGCTCCGAGCCCATGAGCGTGACGATCTCCTCGACCGCACGCACCGAGAGGCCCTCAGCGACGATCCGGTACGCGAGCTTGTCCTGCGTCTCGGGGTCGTCCACGGACAGCAGGGCACGGGCGTGGCCCGCCGACAGGACCCCGGCGGCCACCCGGCGCTGGACCGGCGGGGAGAGGCGCAGCAGACGCAGCGTGTTGGAGACCTGGGGACGCGAGCGCCCGATCCGGTCGGCCAGCTGGTCGTGCGTGCAGTTGAAGTCCTTCAGCAGCTGGTCGTAGGCGGCGGCCTCTTCCAGCGGATTCAGCTGTGCCCGGTGCAGGTTCTCCAGGAGGGCGTCCAGAAGGAGCTTCTCGTCCTCCGTGGCCCGGACGATCGCGGGGATGCGCTCCAGACCGGCTTCACGGCAGGCCCTCCAGCGCCGCTCACCCATGATGAGCTCGTAGCGCTCGGTGCCCAGCTGCCGGACGACGACAGGCTGGAGCAGACCGACCTCCTTGATGGAGGTGACCAGTTCCGCGAGCGCGTCCTCGTCGAAGACCTCACGCGGCTGCTTGGGGTTGGGCGTGATGAAGTCCAACGGCAGTTCGGCGAAGTGAGCACCCGCGGGCGCTTCCGGCTCCTCCACCACGGCAGGCTCGACCACGGGCACCACGGAGTCCGGGGACTGCGGGCTCTGCGGGAGGGTCGCCATCTTCGCGGCGGCCACCCCCCGCTCGGAAGGCAGCACCGGGGTGGAGACGGACGAGGAAGGTCCCGCCACACCCACCGCCGGCACCTGCCGCTCCTGGGGAGCGGCAGGAATCAGCGCACCGAGCCCACGCCCCAATCCCCTACGTCGCTCGCTCACTGGATCCCCTCCGACATGTTGCTCTGGTTGTTCTGCTGCCCGACGTGGGCGTGCTCGGCGTCGTAGCGGATACCGACCCCGCGCAGCGCGATCTCACGGGCCGCCTCGAGGTACGAGAGCGAGCCGCTGGAGCCCGGATCGTACGTGAGGACGGTCTGGCCGTAACTCGGGGCCTCCGAGATACGCACGGACCGGGGGATGCTGGTCCTCAGCACCTCCTCACCGAAGTGGCTGCGCACCTCGTCGGCGACCTGGGAGGCGAGCCTCGTCCGGCCGTCGTACATGGTCAGGAGGATCGTCGACACGTGCAGCGTGGGGTTCAGGTGCCCCCGCACCAGGTCGACGTTCCGCAGCAGCTGTCCCAGGCCCTCCAGCGCGTAGTACTCGCACTGGATGGGGATCAGCACCTCGGCACCCGCCACGAGGGCGTTGACCGTGAGCAGTCCCAGGGACGGCGGGCAGTCGATGAGGATGTAGTCCAGGGGCTGCTCGTAGGCCTGGATGGCTCGCTGCAGGCGGCTCTCACGCGCCACCAGCGACACCAGCTCGATCTCCGCACCGGCGAGATCGATGGTGGCGGGGGCGCAGAAGAGACCTTCGACGTCCTGGACGGGCTGGACCACGTCGGAGAGCGGCTTGCTCTCCACCAGGACGTCGTAGATCGAGGGCACGTCGGCGTGGTGATCGATGCCCAGGGCGGTCGAGGCGTTGCCCTGCGGGTCGAGGTCGATGACCAGGACCCGGGCTCCGTGCAGGGCCAGCGAGGCGGCAACGTTGACCGTCGTGGTCGTCTTGCCGACGCCGCCCTTCTGGTTGGCGACCACCATCACGCGTGTCTGGGCAGGCCGGGGGAGCCCCTCACCAGCGCGCCCCAACGCCTCTACGGCAAGTTGGGCTGCACGACCAATAGGGGTGTCGTCCATCGGGGGCGGTGTTTCACGTGAAACATCCTCCCCGACCGATTCGGTTCGGGGACCGGGGACCGGGTCGGTCATCGGTCCCGCGATGTTGGCGTCGGACCGCAAGGATTCACTCTCCTCGGCTTCAGGCTCGCGATGGACAGAGCCTGCCATGCTTTCGGGGTCGTGAACCAGCGAGGCCCGTGGTTCTGTGGGTGAATCCACCTCTGTGGACAATCCCGTAACCCTCACGGGGGGTTTCGAGAGGGGTTTCCGGTCCCGGGGCGTGGCAGCCGCGCGACCGCGGCCGATGATCCCCTGCAGCAGTGAGCGACGTTTCACGTGAAACACGATGCACTCGCCGCTGATCCCGGGCCGTTCGACACTCCGAAATGCTCACGTATGGCAGCTTGTAAGGATCAGACACGCCGCGTCGACGGCTCAGCGACGGCGACGCGTCCTGCTGGGTCGGGCGGCCTTCGCCCGCTTTGCGGCGAACCTCACACCGCCGGGGCTCTCACCGACCTCCACCCGGACCACCGTCGTCATGGGGTCGACGATGCCCTCGCCGACCTGCAGGACCGAGGTCCCGACCACGCCCAGCTTGGCGAGGGCGGCGCGTGCACCGCTGATCTCCTCCTCGGCGGTGTCCCCCTTGAGGGCCAGCATCTCGCCGTACGGACGCAGCAGGGGAACGCCCCAGCCGGCGAGCCGGTCGAGCGGCGCCACGGCGCGGGCGGTCACCACGTGCACCGGCGAGACCTTGCCCAGCATCTCCTCGGCACGGCCGCGGACGACGGTCACATGGCTCAGCCCCAGCAGCTCCACGACTTCCTGGAGGAAGTTCGTCCGGCGCAGCAGCGGCTCCAGGAGCGTGATCTTCAGGTCGGGCCGGACGAGTGCCAGCGGGATGCCGGGAAGTCCGGCGCCCGAGCCCACGTCACACACGGAGACGCCCTCGGGGACCACTTCGGACAGCACCGCACAGTTCAGCAGGTGCCGCTCCCACAGCCGGGGGACCTCGCGTGGGCCGATCAGCCCCCGCTTGACTCCCGCGTCCGCGAGGAGCTCCGCGTAGCGAACGGCCTCCGGGAAGTGCTCACCGAATACCGTCCGCGCCTGCTCAGGCGCAGGGGGAAGCTCCGCTGCCTCCGTCACGGGAACCGTCCTTCCGTAGCGCACATCCTGCGCGCGCACTGTGGTGGCTGAACTATCAGGCTTACAAAGATCGGCCCCGCCTGCGAGCAGACGGGGCCGACACTGCGAAGGAGGTCAGGCAGGGAGAACGACGACGAAGCGCTGCGGCTCCTCGCCCTCGGACTCGCTGCGCAGACCGGCGGCGGCGACCGCGTCGTGCACGACCTTGCGCTCGAACGGCGTCATCGGGTCCAGCTTCACCGGGGCACCGGTGGACTTCACCTCGGACGCGGCCTTGGCACCGATCTCTGCGAGCTCGGCCCGCTTCTTGGCGCGGAACCCGCTGATGTCGAGCATGAGGCGGCTGCGGTCACCGGTCTCCCGGAGCACGGCCAGCCGGGTCAGCTCCTGAAGCGCCTCCAGCACCTCGCCGTCGCGACCCACAAGCTTCTGCAGGTCGCGGCTGCTCGAGTCGCTGACGATGGAGACCGCGGCCCGGTCCGCCTCGACGTCCATGTCGATGTCGCCGTCGAGATCGGCGATGTCGAGCAGACCCTCGAGGTAGTCGGCCGCGATCTCACCCTCCTGCTCCAGGCGGGTCAGGGTGTCGCCACCCTCTGCGGCGGCGGCGGTGGTGGTGCCTTCCGTCACGGATGGACTCCTTCTACTTCTTGGAGGACGGGTGCTTGGGCCGCTGCTGGCCCTTGCGCTGACCGGACTTGGCCTGGCGGGAAGCCCCGGAGTTGGCGCGGCTGGGACGCACGGACTGATCGCCCGAGGCGTTCTTCGCCGTGTCCTTGGCGTCCTTGGCCTCGTCGTGGGGCTTCTTCTCCAGCGAGGTGGTGGGCTCCGCGGAGGGGGACTCGTCCTTCTCCTCGCCGCCCTTCGCCGGGGCCGGGTGGGCACCGCCGGCCTGGCGCTTCGCCTTGGTCTGGCGCTTCGGCTGCTGACGCTTGACCGCGCCGGCACCCTCGGCCTCGGCCGCGATCGTGTCGCTCTTGATCACGGTGCCGTCGGCCTGGGCGGCGTAGCCGGCCTTGGCCAGGCCCGCGAAGAAGCGGCGCTCGTTGTCGTTGCGCTCGGCGCCCTTGGCGACCACGACCTTGACGATGTTCTTGCGGCGACGGCCGCGGACCTCGTCGTGCGTGGTGATGCTCTTCAGCAGGCGCTGGAGGTAGGCGTCCTGCGCCTTGCTGCCCGGGGTCGGGTTCTGGTTGATCACGTACATCTGCTGGCCCATGGTCCACACGTTCGTGGTCAGCCAGTAGACGAGAACACCGACGGGGAAGTTGATGCCCATGACGGCGAAGATCAGCGGGAAGATGTACATCAGCATCTTCTGCTGCTGCATGTACGGCGTCTTCACCGAGAGGTCGACGTTCTTCATCATCAGCTGGCGCTGCGTGAAGAACTGCGAGGCCGACATCATGATGATCATGACCGCGGTGACGATGCGGACCGAGGTCAGCGAGGCGTCGAGCGCGGCGACCTCGGCAGCGCTGTCGGTGAAGGTGGCGGCCAGCGGGGCACCGAAGATGTGCGCCTGGCGGGCGCTCTCCAGCAGAGGCTGGTCGATGACACCGATCGTCTTGCCCTCGGCGATGTGGGAGAGCACCGCGTACAGCGCGAAGAAGAAGGGGGACTGCGCCAGGATGGGCAGGCACGAGGAGAGCGGGTTGGTGCCCGTCTCCTTGTACAGCTTCATCATCTCTTCGGACTGACGCTGCTTGTCGCTCTTGTAGCGCTCCTGGATCGCCTTCATCTTCGGCTGGAGCGCCTGCATGTTCCGGGTCGACTTGATCTGCTTGACGAACAGCGGGATCAGGCAGATACGGATCAGCACCACGAGGGACACGATCGACAGGCCCCAGGCCCAGCCCGTGTCAGGGCCGAAGATCGCCCCGTACAGCTTGTGGAACTGGACGATCACCCATGAGACAGGTGTGGTGATGAAGCTGAAAAAATTGGCAATCGTGTCCACTAATCAGGCTCCTTGAGCATTGGGCGAGGTCTCTGCGGCCGGGCTCGTCTCGGCGGTGGACCCGCCCGTGTCGCCGCGCAGTGCGTTCCGCAGCATTTCGTGCCAGCGAGGACGCTTGCGTGCGGGGACATGGTCCACGCCGCCGGGCGACCACGGGTTGCACCGCAGGATGCGCCAGGCGGTCAGGGCTGTGCCCTTGATCGCGCCATGCCGGTCGATGGCCGTGAATCCGTAGTGGGAACACGACGGGTAGTACCGGCAGACGGGCCCGAGGAGCGGGCTGATCGTCCACTGGTACAGCTTGATGAGAGCCAGCAGCGGGTACTTCATCGCGCGCCCCCTCCCAGGAGCCGCTCGAGAGCGGCGTCCAGGTCTCGGGCCAGCTGTGCGTGATCGGCGTCGCCGGCTCCGGGCAACGCCCGTACGACCACCAGGCTACCGGGGGGCAGCTCGGAGAGCCGATCGCGGACGAGATGGCGCAGACGTCGCTTCACCTGATTGCGTACGACGGCGCCGCCCACGGCCTTGCTCACGACGAAACCCGCACGCGTCGGGGAAGCGCTCTCCCCAGGCGCGTGCGGGTCCGTTGCACCGCTGCGTAGGTGGACGACGAGGAGTGGGCGACCGGCCCGGCGTCCTCGACGTACCGCGGTTGCGAAGTCCTCGCGCCGCCTCAGCCGATTCTCGGTAGGCAGCACGTCATGACCTGTTTAAGAAGATCAGGCGGACAGGCTCGCGCGACCCTTGGCGCGACGGTTCGCCAGGATGGCGCGACCGGCACGCGTGCGCATCCGCAGGCGGAAGCCGTGGGTCTTGGCGCGACGACGGTTGTTCGGCTGGAAGGTGCGCTTGCTCACTCGGGGGCTCCAGAAATGATTCGTGTGGTGGCGGGACATCGCCTGGCTGTCACCGTGCGCCCACGAGAAGCTCGCAATACGCCCGAGTGCACCGCTTCACGATCACAGACCGTGATCTTTGCCCATCGGAGGCAGGCGGCAGCAGCCATCGACAACTCGACCTGGTTACGGTACGCGCGGCTACGCCATCCGGTCAAACCGACCGGTCACCGGGGTCCATTGTGCACAGGCTGTGGACAACAACTTGAACCACGTCAGCCGCCCCGACTACCGTGGCTGGACTCCTGAATCTTTTTCCGTTCTGTCCTTTCCTGTCCTAACGGACTTCGACCTGCCGTCCCGAGAACCACACATTCGTGGGACCTGCGAGGAAGCGTGCCCCGTGGCTGACGTACCTGCCGATCTTGCCGCAGTGTGGCCACGCGTGCTCGAGCATCTCCTCGGAGAAGGCCAACAAGGCATCGAGTCCAAGGACAAGCAGTGGATCGAGCGCTGCCAGCCTCTCGCACTGGTGGCCGACACCGCGCTCCTCGCCGTCCCGAACGAGTGGGGCAAGCGCGTCCTCGAAGGCCGGCTGGCCCCGCTGATCAGCGAGACGCTGAGCCGCGAGTGCGGCCGCCCCATCCGGATCGCGATCACCGTCGACGACTCGGTCGGCGAGCCGACCCCGCCCGCGCCGCCGGTCCAGCAGCAGCCCCGCTACGACGAGCGGCCGCCCGCCGACACGTACGAGAAGTACGACGGCTACGGTCACCGCCCGATGCAGGACGACGGGCTGCCGACCGCACGCCCGGCCTACCCGGACTACCAGCAGCCGCGTCCCGACCCCGGCTCCTGGCCGCGCACCCAGGAGGACCTCTCCTGGCAGCAGCCGCGGCTCGGCGGGTTCCAGGAGCGCGACCCGTACACCGGCCCGCGCCCGCAGCAGCCCCAGCCGCCGCGCTACGACGAGCGTCCGTCGGCCTACCAGCAGCAGCCGCAGCGGCCGGAGCGCCCCGAGCCGCAGGGCCCGGGTGCCGGCCAGGGGATCGGTCCGGGCTCGCGCCCGGGCGGTCCGGCGTCGGGTCCCGTGGGCGGCCCCGGCCACTCCTCGGGGCAGGGCTCCGCGCCGGGTGCCCCGGGTGAGCAGCACGCCCGCCTGAACCCCAAGTACCTCTTCGACACCTTCGTCATCGGCTCGTCGAACCGCTTCGCGCACGCCGCCGCCGTCGCGGTGGCCGAGGCGCCGGCGAAGGCCTACAACCCCCTCTTCATCTACGGGGAGTCGGGCCTCGGCAAGACGCACCTGCTGCACGCGATCGGTCACTACGCGCGCAGCCTCTACCCGGGGACCCGCGTGCGGTACGTGAGCTCGGAGGAGTTCACCAACGAGTTCATCAACTCGATCCGCGACGGCAAGGGCGACACCTTCCGCAAGCGCTACCGCGACGTGGACATCCTGCTCGTCGACGACATCCAGTTCCTCGCGAGCAAGGAGTCGACGCAGGAGGAGTTCTTCCACACCTTCAACACGCTCCACAACGCGAACAAGCAGATCGTGCTCTCCTCGGACCGGCCGCCCAAGCAGCTGGTGACGCTGGAGGACCGGCTCCGCAACCGCTTCGAGTGGGGCCTGACCACCGACGTGCAGCCGCCGGAGCTGGAGACGCGGATCGCGATCCTCCGCAAGAAGGCGGTGCAGGAGCAGCTCAACGCCCCGCCGGAGGTACTGGAGTTCATCGCCTCCCGGATCTCGCGGAACATCCGTGAGCTGGAGGGCGCGCTGATCCGGGTGACGGCCTTCGCGAGCCTCAACCGGCAGCCGGTGGACCTGGGGCTGACCGAGATCGTCCTCAAGGACCTGATCCCGGGCGGCGAGGACTCGGCGCCGGAGATCACGGCCGGCGCGATCATGGCGGCGACCGCCGACTACTTCGGCCTGACGGTGGAGGACCTCTGCGGGTCCTCGCGCAGCCGGGTGCTGGTGACGGCACGCCAGATCGCGATGTACCTGTGCCGGGAGCTCACCGACCTGTCGCTGCCGAAGATCGGCGCGCAGTTCGGCGGCCGGGACCACACCACGGTGATGCACGCGGACCGCAAGATCCGCGCGCTGATGGCCGAGCGGCGCTCCATCTACAACCAGGTCACCGAGCTCACCAACCGCATCAAGAACGGCTGAGCCGGCCGGCGGACAGAGCGGTGAAGGGCGCCCGGGACACGTTCCCGGGCGCCCTTCACGCGTTCCCGGAGCCTCTCCGCGTGTCCCTGCCGGAGCCTTCCCCTGCGTATGTCGGGTGCCCTGGGGAACGCCCGTCGCGTGCCCACGCGGAGTTCTCCGGGCGCCCCCGCGGACCTTCCCGACGCCTCCGCGGAGCCCCCGGACGTCCTCTCCGGACGCGCGAGACGACTGTGCACAGCCCTGTGAGCGGACCACGCTGTTCGAATCAACGGGACGGGTGGCGTGTTCTCCACAGATTGAGGGATGATCTTCCGTCCACAGGGTGGGGACTGCCGAGTTATCCGGATCATGTCCACAGGCTGGGCAGAGGGCATCCCATCAGCCCAGGTCAGGAGGGTGTGGATTTGTTGGCAACCTTGATCCACACCCTGTGGATGAATCTTTCGTCCACAGGGGCGGCTTTCGGTTGTCCACTGGCAACCCACAGGCGGCTCTCGGTTGCCCACAGCTTCTCCACACCGCTGTCCACTGTTCGGCAACGAAACCACCCCTCTCACTGCGTCGAGTGAAAGCGGTCACACCAAGGGGGGCGGTTGGGCTGTGGGGAACGCGGGTAAAGCTGGGGACAGCGCTGGGGAGAAGTCAGGCCGCCCTGTGTACCGGGTGTGCAGAACTTTCGGGTGTCCACAGAACCGCCTGGTTGTCCACGGGCTCCACCCACAGGCGCGGTGGACAAAAAACGGGTGCTGACCTGCGAAAACGGGGTTATCCACGGTTTCCACAGCCCCTACTACTACTCCCACTTAGAGTTAGCTAGGAATCCGCTTCGAAGTGGGACCTGTGCACAACTCGACGCCGGGGCTTCGGCGACCTCTTGTCGCGACTTGACCCCGAGCCGCACCGAGTGTCGGCGGCGTACGTCAGACTGGTTCCCGCAGTCGACGAAGAGCCAGCAACAGCAGGAGGCGGTTCCGGTGAAGATCCGGGTGGAGCGCGATGTACTCGCGGAGGCGGTGGCCTGGGTGGCCCGCAGCCTTCCGGCCCGTCCGCCGGCGCCGGTGCTCGCGGGCCTTCTGCTGAAGGCCGAGGACGGCGCCCTGAGCTTCTCGAGCTTCGACTACGAGGTCTCGGCCCGCGTCTCCGTCGAGGCGGAGGTCGAGGAGGACGGCACCGTCCTCGTCTCCGGCCGCCTGCTCGCCGACATCTGCCGCGCCCTCCCCAACCGTCCGGTGGAGATCTCCACAGACGGTGTACGGGCGACCGTGGTCTGCGGCTCCTCCCGCTTCACCCTCCACACCCTGCCTGTGGAGGAGTACCCGGCGCTGCCCGAGATGCCCACCGCGACCGGCACCGTCCCCGGTGAGGTCTTCGCCTCCGCCGCCGCGCAGGTCGCCATCGCGGCCGGCCGCGACGACACGCTGCCCGTCCTGACCGGTGTGCGCATCGAGATCGAGGGCGACACGGTCACCCTGGCCTCCACCGACCGCTACCGCTTCGCGGTCCGTGAGTTCCTGTGGAAGCCGGAGTCCCCGGACGCCTCCGCGGTCGCCTTGGTGCCCGCGAAGACCCTGCTGGACACCGCCAAGGCGCTCACCAGCGGCGACACCGTCACCCTGGCGCTCTCCGGCTCCGGCAAGGGCGAGGGCCTGATCGGCTTCGAGGGCGCGGGCCGCCGCACCACCACCCGCCTGCTCGAGGGCGACCTGCCGAAGTACCGCACGCTCTTCCCCACCGAGTTCAACTCGGTCGCGGTGATCGAGACCGCCCCGTTCGTCGAGGCCGTCAAGCGTGTGGCCCTGGTGGCCGAGCGCAACACCCCGGTCCGCCTGAGCTTCGAGCAGGGCGTGCTGATCCTGGAGGCCGGCTCCAGCGACGACGCACAGGCTGTGGAGCGTGTGGACGCGGTGCTGGAGGGCGACGACATCTCGATCGCCTTCAACCCGACGTTCCTGCTGGACGGTCTCAGCGCGATCGACTCCCCGGTCGCCCAGCTCTCCTTCACGACGTCCACGAAGCCCGCGCTGCTGAGCGGCAAGCCGGCCCTGGATGCCGAGGCGGACGAGGCGTACAAGTACCTGATCATGCCGGTGCGTCTGTCGGGCTGACACCCGTCGACTGAGCGGCCGACCCCACAGGTGTGCACCCGTGTCCGGGCGTAGGCTCGGGCACGGGTACGAACCGCACACGACGCTTAAGGAATCTCTGATGGAGCTCGGTCTCGTCGGTCTCGGCAAGATGGGCGGCAACATGCGTGAGCGCATCCGCCGCGCAGGCCACACCGTCATCGGATACGACCGCAACCCGGACCTCGCGGATGTCCACAGCCTGGAAGAGCTTGTGGGCAAGCTCAAGGGACCGCGCGTCGTGTGGGTGATGGTCCCGGCCGGTGCCGCGACCCAGTCCACGGTCGACGAGCTTTCCGAGCTGCTCTCCCCCGGCGACATCGTGGTGGACGGCGGGAACTCCCGCTGGACCGACGACGAGAAGCACGCCGAGGAACTCGCCGCCAAGGGCATCGGCTTCGTCGACTGCGGCGTCTCCGGCGGCGTGTGGGGCCTGGAGAACGGCTACGCGCTGATGTACGGCGGCGACGCCGAGAACGTGGCGAAGGTCCAGCCGATCTTCGACGCGCTCAAGCCGGAGGGCGAGTTCGGTTCCGTCCACGCCGGCAAGGTCGGCGCCGGCCACTTCGCCAAGATGGTCCACAACGGCATCGAGTACGCCATGATGCAGGCGTACGCCGAGGGCTGGGAGCTGCTGGAGAAGGTCGACTCCGTCACCGACGTGCGCGAGGTCTTCCGCTCCTGGCAGGAGGGCACCGTCATCCGCTCGTGGCTGCTCGACCTGGCGGTCAACGCCCTGGACGAGGACGAGCACCTGGACCAGCTCCGCGGCTTCGCGCAGGACTCCGGCGAGGGCCGGTGGACCGTCGAGGCCGCCATCGACAACGCCGTGCCGCTGCCCGCGATCACCGCTTCGCTGTTCGCGCGCTTCGCGTCCCGGCAGGACGACTCCCCGCAGATGAAGATGATCGCCGCGCTGCGCAACCAGTTCGGCGGCCACGCGGTCGAGTCCAAGAAGTAGTCCACAGGCTGTGCACCCACCGGTGCACAGCAGTCGGGGGAAGGCCGGCGCACACCATGCACGTCACGCATCTGTCGCTGGCCGACTTCCGTTCCTACGCCCGGATCGAGGTCCCGCTCGATCCGGGCGTCACCGCTTTCGTGGGTGCCAACGGGCAGGGCAAGACCAATCTGGTCGAGGCCGTGGGCTACCTCGCCACCCTCGGCAGCCACCGGGTCGCCTCGGACGCCCCGCTGGTCCGCATGGGGGCGGACCGGGCGATCATCCGTGCGGCGGTCACCCAGGGCGAGCGCTCCCAGCTGGTCGAGCTCGAGCTCAACCCGGGGCGCGCCAACCGCGCCCGGATCAACCGGTCCTCCCAGGTCAGGCCCCGTGACGTGCTGGGCATCGTGCGGACCGTGCTGTTCGCGCCGGAGGACCTCGCGCTGGTCAAGGGCGATCCGGGCGAGCGCCGGCGCTTCCTGGACGAGCTGATCACGGCACGCGCGCCGCGCATGGCCGGTGTGCGCGCCGACTACGAGCGGGTGCTCAAGCAGCGCAACACGCTGCTGAAGTCCGCCGCGATGGCCCGCCGGCACGGCGGCCGCGGCATGGACCTGTCCACCCTCGACGTCTGGGACCAGCACCTGGCCCGGGCGGGGGCGGAGCTGCTCGCCCAGCGGCTGGACCTGATCGCCGTGCTGCAGCCGCTCGCCGACAAGGCGTACGACCAGCTCGCCCCGGGCGGCGGACCGATTCTGCTGGAGTACCGGCCGTCCGCGCCGGGTGCCGGGCACACCCGGGAGGAGCTCTACGAGCAGGTGCTCGCCGCGCTCGCGGAGGTGCGCAAGCAGGAGATCGAGCGGGGCGTGACGCTGGTCGGTCCGCACCGGGACGAACTGCTGCTCAAGCTCGGCGACCTGCCGGCCAAGGGGTACGCGAGCCACGGGGAGTCCTGGTCGTACGCGCTGGCGCTGCGGCTGGCCTCGTACGACCTGCTGCGAGCGGAGGGGAACGAGCCGGTGCTCGTCCTCGACGACGTCTTCGCGGAGCTGGACGCCCGGCGGCGCGAGCGGCTCGCGGAACTGGTGGCTCCGGGCGAGCAGGTGCTGGTGACGGCGGCGGTGGACGACGACGTTCCGGGAGTTCTCGCGGGGATCCGGTACGGGGTCGCGGGAGGTTCGGTGGAGAGGCTGTGAGGTCGTGAGCGAGACCGAGGGCCCGAGCGGAGCCCCGAAGGCCCCCGAGCCCACCGGGGTCGACCTCGCCCGGGTCGCGCTGCGGGCCGCCAAGGAACAGGCGAAGGCGAGGGGCGCGGCCGCCCAGCAGAAGAAGCAGGCCCGGCGGGGCGGCGGGCTGCGCTCCGGCTCGGGTGCCGACGGGCGTGACCCGATGGCGCTGGGCTCGGCGATCAACCGGCTCATCACCGAGCGCGGCTGGGAGACCCCGGCGGCGGTGGGCGGTGTCATGGGCCGCTGGCCCCAGATCGTGGGCGACGACCTGGCGAAGCACTGCGTGCCGCTGAAGTACGACGAGGACCCGGACGCCCGGGTGCTCACGGTGCAGTGCGACTCGACGGCATGGGCGACGCAGCTGCGGTTGCTCGCTCCGAGGCTGGTGGCACGGCTGAACGAGGACCTCGGGCACGGCACGGTCCGGGTGATCAAGGTGCTGGGTCCGGGGGCTCCGCGGCGTGACTACGGGCCGCTGCGCGCGCCCGGTTCGGTCGGGCCCGGCGACACCTACGGGTAGCGGGGACCTTCGCCGGGGCCGGGTCCCCACCGTCGCCCGATGCCGGCGCGCCCTTTCTCCACAGCCGGCGCCCACCTGTGGAGGGTGCCTGTGCGCGGTGCCGCCCCCCGCGTCCGGTCGTCCACACGGCTGTGCGAAGCGTCCGACGGCCGTGGTCCGGAGGGTGCTTCCGGCCCGGGGGACCGGTCGCCCACGGGGCGCTACGACCCGAAGCGCTGGGTGGCCGTCAGAGGCGTTTGGAGGCCCGTCCCGAATATGGGGAGTCGGGGCGCTCCCGCTCAGGGCGGCACATGCGGACTCAGGTACCGGCAAACCCCCATCAGTGTCAGCGCTACCGGTAGACTGGTAGATAATCCCGCCACCCTGCGGAACATGTCGAACGACGCAGCCGCTCCCGTATGCCCGGAGAACGGCCTGTGCTGTGCCAGAAAGGGCGCTTCGTGGCCGATTCCGGCAACCCCAACGAGAACAACCAGTACACCGCCAGCAACATCCAGGTACTCGAGGGTCTGGATGCGGTGCGCAAGCGCCCCGGCATGTACATCGGCTCGACCGGTGAGCGCGGTCTTCACCACATGGTGCAGGAGGTCGTCGACAACTCCGTCGACGAGGCCCTGGCCGGGCACGCGGACACCATCGACGTGACGATCCTGGCCGACGGGGGTGTGCGTGTCGTCGACAACGGCCGTGGCATCCCGGTGGGCATCGTCCCGTCCGAGGGCAAGCCGGCCGTCGAGGTCGTGCTGACCGTGCTGCACGCGGGCGGCAAGTTCGGCGGCGGCGGCTACGCGGTCTCCGGCGGCCTGCACGGCGTCGGCGTCTCCGTCGTGAACGCCCTGTCCACGAAGGTCGCCGTCGAGGTGAGGACCGACGGACACCGCTGGACGCAGGACTACAAGATGGGCGCCCCGACGGCGGCCCTCGCGAAGCACGAGGCGACCGAGGAGACCGGCACCTCGGTCACGTTCTGGTCCGACCCGGACATCTTCGAGACGACCGAGTACTCCTTCGAGACGCTCTCGCGCCGCTTCCAGGAGATGGCCTTCCTCAACAAGGGCCTGACGATCACGCTCACCGACGAGCGGGAGTCCGCCAAGGCCACGGTCGGCGCCGACGACCCGGACGCCGAGGCTGCCGCCGAGCCCGCCGCGCGCACGGTGAAGTACCACTACGAGGGCGGCATCGTCGACTTCGTGAAGTACCTCAACTCGCGCAAGGGCGAGCTGATCAACCCCACCGTCATCGACATCGAGGCCGAGGACAAGGAGCGCCAGCTCTCGGTCGAGATCGCGATGCAGTGGAACTCCTCGTACTCCGAGGGTGTGTACTCGTTCGCGAACACGATCCACACCCACGAGGGCGGTACGCACGAGGAGGGCTTCCGCGCCGCTCTGACGACGCTCGTCAACAAGTACGCGCGCGACAAGAAGCTGCTCCGCGAGAAGGACGACAACCTCACCGGCGACGACATCCGCGAGGGTCTCACCGCGATCATCTCGATCAAGCTGGGTGAGCCGCAGTTCGAGGGCCAGACGAAGACCAAGCTCGGCAACACCGAGGCGAAGACCTTCGTCCAGAAGGTGGTCCACGAGCACCTCACGGACTGGTTCGACCGCAACCCCAACGAGGCCGCGGACATCATCCGCAAGGGCATCACCGCCGCCACCGCGCGCGTGGCCGCCCGCAAGGCCCGTGACCTGACGCGGCGCAAGGGTCTCCTGGAGTCGGCGTCCCTGCCGGGCAAGCTGTCCGACTGCCAGTCGAACGACCCCACCAAGTGCGAGATCTTCATCGTCGAGGGTGACTCCGCCGGTGGCTCGGCCAAGTCCGGCCGCAACCCGATGTACCAGGCCATCCTGCCGATCCGCGGCAAGATCCTGAACGTCGAGAAGGCCCGGATCGACAAGATCCTGCAGAACACCGAGGTCCAGGCGCTGATCTCCGCCTTCGGCACCGGTGTGCACGAGGACTTCGACATCGAGAAGCTCCGCTATCACAAGATCATCCTGATGGCGGACGCCGACGTCGACGGTCAGCACATCAACACGCTGCTCCTGACCTTCCTGTTCCGCTTCATGCGGCCGCTGGTCGAGGCCGGGCACGTCTACCTCTCCCGCCCGCCGCTCTACAAGATCAAGTGGGGCCGGGACGACTTCGAGTACGCGTACTCGGACCGCGAGCGCGACGCCCTGGTCGAGCTGGGCAAGCAGAACGGCAAGCGGATCAGGGAAGACTCGATCCAGCGCTTCAAGGGTCTGGGCGAGATGAACGCCGAGGAGCTGCGCGTCACCACGATGGACGTGGACCACCGTGTCCTCGGCCAGGTGACCCTGGACGACGCCGCGCAGGCGGACGACCTGTTCTCGGTGCTGATGGGTGAGGACGTCGAGGCCCGGCGCTCCTTCATCCAGCGCAACGCCAAGGACGTTCGCTTCCTCGACATCTGAGTCGGTCTCAGCTGACCGTACGAAAGGACTGACGACCAGCAATGGCCGACGAGAACACCCCGACCACCGAAGAGACCGAGGCGGAAGGCCAGCAGATGCGGATCGAGCCCGTGGGGCTCGAGACGGAGATGCAGCGCTCCTACCTCGACTACGCGATGTCCGTCATCGTGTCCCGCGCCCTGCCCGACGTACGGGACGGCCTGAAGCCGGTCCACCGTCGCGTGCTGTACGCGATGTACGACGGCGGCTACCGGCCCGAGAAGGGCTTCTACAAGTGCGCCCGCGTCGTCGGTGACGTCATGGGCACGTACCACCCGCACGGCGACTCCTCGATCTACGACGCGCTGGTCCGCCTGGCGCAGCCGTGGTCGATGCGGATGCCGCTGGTCGACTCCAACGGAAACTTCGGCTCCCCGGGCAACGACCCGGCCGCCGCCATGCGCTACACCGAGTGCAAGATGGCGCCGCTGTCCATGGAGATGCTCCGGGACATCGACGAGGAGACCGTCGACTTCACGGACAACTACGACGGCCGGAACCAGGAGCCGACGGTCCTGCCGGCGCGCTTCCCGAACCTGCTGGTCAACGGTTCGGCCGGTATCGCGGTCGGCATGGCGACCAACATCCCGCCGCACAACCTCCGCGAGGTCGCGGCAGGTGCCCAGTGGGCGCTGGAGCACCCCGAGGCCACCCACGAGGAGCTCCTCGACGCGCTCATCGAGCGCATCAAGGGCCCCGACTTCCCGACCGGCGCGCTGGTCGTGGGCCGCAAGGGCATCGAGGAGGCCTACCGCACGGGCCGCGGCTCGATCACGATGCGCGCGGTGGTCGAGGTCGAGGAGATCCAGAACCGCCAGTGCCTGGTGGTCACGGAGCTTCCGTACCAGGTCAACCCGGACAACCTCGCGCAGAAGATCGCGGACCTGGTGAAGGACGGCAAGGTCGGGGGCATCGCGGACGTCCGCGACGAGACCTCGTCCCGCACCGGCCAGCGCCTGGTGATCGTGCTCAAGCGCGACGCCGTGGCCAAGGTCGTCCTGAACAACCTGTACAAGCACACCGACCTGCAGACGAACTTCGGCGCGAACATGCTGGCGCTCGTCGACGGCGTGCCGCGCACGCTCTCGCTGGACGCGTTCATCCGTCACTGGGTGACGCACCAGATCGAGGTCATCGTCCGGCGGACCCGCTTCCGGCTGCGCAAGGCCGAGGAGCGCGCCCACATCCTGCGGGGCCTGCTCAAGGCGCTGGACGCGATCGACGAGGTCATCGCCCTCATCCGGCGCAGCGACACCGTCGAGGTCGCGCGCGAGGGCCTGATGGGCCTCCTGGAGATCGACGAGATCCAGGCCAACGCCATCCTCGAGATGCAGCTGCGCCGCCTGGCCGCCCTGGAGCGCCAGAAGATCGTCGCCGAGCACGACGAGCTCCAGGCGAAGATCAACGAGTACAACGCGATCCTCGCCTCGGAGGAGCGTCAGCGCACCATCGTCAGCGAGGAGCTGGCGCTGATCGTCGACAAGTTCGGCGACGACCGCCGCTCCAAGCTGGTGCCCTTCGACGGTGACATGTCCATCGAGGACCTGATCGCCGAGGAGGACATCGTCGTCACCATCACGCGTGGCGGCTACGTGAAGCGGACGAAGACCGAGGACTACCGCTCGCAGAAGCGCGGCGGCAAGGGCGTGCGGGGCACGAAGCTGAAGCAGGACGACATCGTCGACCACTTCTTCGTCTCCACGACCCATCACTGGCTGCTGTTCTTCACGAACAAGGGCCGCGTCTACCGGGCCAAGGCCTACGAGCTGCCGGACGCCGGCCGGGACGCCCGCGGCCAGCACGTGGCCAACCTGCTGGCCTTCCAGCCGGACGAGCAGATCGCCGAGATCCTGGCGATCCGCGACTACGAGGCCGCGCCCTACCTGGTGCTCGCCACCAAGGCCGGTCTGGTGAAGAAGACCGCGCTGAAGGACTACGACTCGCCGCGCTCGGGCGGTGTCATCGCGATCAACCTCCGCGAGACGGACGAGGGCGCCGACGACGAGCTGATCGGCGCGGAGCTGGTCTCCGCCGAGGACGATCTGCTGCTCATCAGCAAGAAGGCGCAGTCCATCCGCTTCACCGCCACGGACGACGCGCTGCGCCCGATGGGACGCGCGACATCCGGGGTGAAGGGGATGAGTTTCCGCGAGGGCGACGAGCTGCTCTCGATGAATGTCGTCCGGCCGGGTACGTTCGTCTTCACCGCCACCGACGGCGGGTACGCGAAGCGCACCCCCGTCGACGAGTACCGCGTCCAGGGTCGCGGTGGCCTCGGTATCAAGGCCGCCAAGATCGTGGAGGACCGCGGTTCGCTCGTGGGCGCGCTGGTGGTCGAGGAGACGGACGAGATCCTCGCCATCACGCTGTCCGGTGGTGTGATCCGCACGCGAGTCAACGAAGTCAGGGAGACCGGCCGTGACACCATGGGCGTCCAGCTGATCAACCTGGGCAAGCGGGATGCCGTCGTCGGCATCGCGCGGAACGCCGAGGCGGGCAGCGAGGCCGACGAGGTCGACGGTGCCGACGACGCCGAGGGTGTCGAGGCAGCCGAGGGCACCCAGCCCTCGGCCGGGGAGCACGAGGAGTAGAGCGTGAGTGGAGCCACGGGCGCCGGATCGGCCGCTGCCGGAGCTTCTGCTGGAGCGAACGGTGCCCGTGGGTCTGCCACGGACTCCCAGGGGGTTGCGGTGACGGACACTCGAGGGTCCAATCCCTCGTACGAGACCTACAACGGGCCGCTGCCCGGCGACCGCGCGGGAGCGCAGCAGCCGGCGGCAGGGCCGTACCACCCGCCGCAGGCGTACGGTGCTCAGGCGCCGGGCGCGACCGGCGGGGGGCAGAACACCGGGGCGGTGCGCCGGCCGCGGACCGGGGCGCGCACCACGCCCCGGACGCGCAAGGCGCGGCTGCGGGTGGCCAAGGCCGACCCGTGGTCGGTGATGAAGGTGAGCTTCCTGCTCTCCATCGCACTGGGCGTCTGCACGGTCGTGGCCGCGTCGGTGCTGTGGATGGTCATGGACGCCATGGGCGTCTTCTCGACCGTCGGCGGCACCATCAGCGAGGCGACCGGTTCGAACGAGTCGAACGGATTCGACCTGCAGTCGTTCCTGTCGCTGCCGCGGGTGCTCATGTTCACCTCGGTGATCGCCGTGATCGACGTGGTGCTGATGACCGCGCTGGCGACGCTGGGCGCGTTCATCTACAACCTGTCGGCCGGCTTCGTGGGCGGCGTGGAGCTCACGCTGGCGGAGGACGAGTAGCGACGCGGCGGGGGGCCGGAGGAACCGATTTTGGGACTGGCCCCCACGTGCGCTAATCTTCAGAAGTCAGCGCGCGGGACACACACCGCAAAGCGCGGCGGGGCTATAGCTCAGTTGGTTAGAGCGCATCCCTGATAAGGATGAGGCCACAGGTTCAAATCCTGTTAGCCCCACAGTGAAGATCGGCCCGGACGGATTATCCGTCCGGGCCGATCTCTTGTGCGTGGCCGGTAGGGGGAACGACGTCCGGGCAGGTCACCGATCGGTATCGGTCGGTGTGTAGAGTGGGCGTCAGAAGTCCCCTACGTCAATGAAGGACGAGGTCGCGCGGTGAAGAAGCTTCTCCTGGTCGCACTGGCCGCCATCGGCGGGCTCCTCGTGTACCGCCAGATCCAGGCGGATCGCGCCGAGCAGGATCTGTGGACGGAGGCGACCGACTCCGTGCCCGCAGGTTCGGGTGTGTGAGTCGCAGACTGATTGTGGGTGAGGCCCCGGCCGCGTGAAGCGGCCGGGGCCTCACGCTTTTTCCGGGCCGTGACCGGCCCCTTCCGGATTCACGTGCGGGAATGCCGTGCTTGCAGCGGCAAAGATGCCGGGGGCCGGCCGCCGCCCGGGCGGGGCGAAACGTCACCGCGCGCAGACAGCGCGGGGACGGCCGGGGCAGGATGGACCGGCGCCCGGGCCGTACGGGGCGGGCGACCCGGCGGTCGCGCGGGCCGCACGGGGCCCGGAGGCGGGCGGAACGGCTACGGACACGAGGAGAGGCGCGTGAAGACGCAACGGGGGCGGAGGCGGACGGCCGGGGCCCTGATCGCGGCCGTGATCACGACGGGCGCGGCGCTGCCCGGAACGGCGTGGGCGGCCGGCGACGACCCGTACGCCTTCGACGGCGGCGCGCAGCGGGTCCGGGGCGCCACCACGAGCCTGGACGCCCAGCCATTGAAGGCGGGGTCGACCTACCGCGACACCATCAAGAAGGACGGCAAGCTCTACTACCGCGTCGACCTCGGCGCGACGGAGAACGCCTACGTCTCCGTCGTGGCCGTGCCCAGGCCGGGCAGGAAGGCGGAGTACGGCGACGGCATCAAGGTCAGCCTCCAGGACGGCTCGAACTCCCAGTGCGGCTACCAGGACGTGTCGTTCGGCTCCGCCGGGTTCACGCGCCCCCTCACCGCGTACGCCCACCGCACGATCGAGGCCGGCGGTTCCACCTGCCAGCGGGCCGGCGCCTACTACGTGCTGGTCGAGCGGACCTCCAAGTCCGTGTCCACGACGGAGGACTGGGACCTGGAGATCCGCCATCTGTCCGAGCCGGGCGTGAAGCGGACCGGTCCCACGGCGCTGCCGGAGAACTGGCCCTCCTCGACTCCCCCGCCGCCTGCGGGCGGCCCGCAGAAGCGGCAGGGCGGCGCCGGGTTCCAGGACGCCACCTCGCTGCGGCACGGGGAGTGGCGCGCCGACATCAAGCCCGGCCAGACGCTGTTCTACCGGGTGCCGGTCGACTGGGGGCAGCAGATCTTCGCCACGGCCGAGCTGGGCACCAGCGTGAGCGGCGACGACTACATCGGCAACGCGCTCGTGCTCTCGCTCGACAACCCGGCCCGCGGCCACGTCGACCAGGGCACCGTCAGCTACGACGGCGATCCGGCGACGCTGGCGCTGGACCCGCAGCGGCCGGTGTCCTTCGAGAACCGCTACTCCTCCGACGACGGGACGAGCGCCCTGCGGTTCGCCGGCTGGTACTACCTGTCGGCGACGCTCAGCCCCGAGGTCGCCAAGGCGTACGGCGACAAGCCCGTGCCGCTGTCCCTCCGGGTGAGCGTGACCGGGACGGCGAAGGCCGGACCCGCCTACGACGGGGACGCCGGACCCTTCCGGATCACCGACGAGGACCGGGACGCGGCCGCCAGCGGCCAGAGCGGGCCGCAGGCGGCCAGGAGCGGATCGATGCGGCTGATCGCGGTGGCCGGGCTCGGCGCCGGCACCGTGCTCGTGCTCGCGCTCGGGGTGTGGACGGTCGTGGCCCGGCGGCGGGCGGCCTGACGACGGCCGACCGGTCCGCGCGGGACCGGTCGGCGGCGAACCGTCAGGACTGGGTGAGCGCCCAGATGCCGACGGCGAAGCAGACCAGCGCGAGGAACAGCACCGGGACCGCCACCTTCGGGGGCGGTCCCGGTCGCCGTGCCGGCGCCGCGGCCGGCACCGGGACCGGGGGCGCGAACGGGCCGGGGACCTGGGCGGCCTGAGCCGTGTACTGGTGGGTGGCGGCCTGCGGGTACGCGACCGCGGCCGTGGGGGCCTGGGCGAAGTCCGGCGCGGCCGCGGGATGGGGGGAGGC
Organism: Streptomyces sp. JL2001; assembly: GCF_050917515.1. Classification (NCBI taxonomy): domain Bacteria; kingdom Bacillati; phylum Actinomycetota; class Actinomycetes; order Kitasatosporales; family Streptomycetaceae; genus Streptomyces; species Streptomyces sp. JL2001. The sequence goes on from NZ_CP169421.1 coordinate 3,948,286, forward strand.
CGTGTGCGCGGGGACCGGGTACGGCGCCGGGGCCGCCGGCTGCGGGGGGACGGCCTGGCGGGGCGGCGGCGGCAGATGGAAGCTGCCCGTCTCCGAGGGGCCGGGCAGCGGCTGCCGCGACGGTTCCTCGGGCTGCGGCGGTGCGGACGGCGTCCGCGGCTCGGCGGGGGTCTCCTGTGCCGTCTGACGTGCCGCGGGGGCCGCCGCCTCGGGGCCGTTCGGGCCGAAGCCGGGCGGCAGCGGGCCGATCTGGTCGAAGACCTCGACGGGCTCGTCGTCGGCGCCCGGATCGGCCAGCAGCTCGACGGCGGAGCCGAGCGCCTTGCGCGCGCCCGTGGCCGTCCGGAAGCGGGCCTGCGGGTCGGGCTGCAGCAGCCCGGCGAGCACCTGCCACAGCGGCTCCGGAATGCCCTCGGGGGCGCCCGGGGTGCCGTGCGCCATGAAGTACTCGATCAGGGCCCGCGAGTCGGGCTTCTGGCCCTGGAGCAGGTAGAGCGCGACCAGGCCGACCGCGAACAGGTCTGCCGGGAAGTCCGGCTCGGCGCCCATCATCTGCTCGGGCGCGAAGTAACCGGGCGTCCCCACCACGTAGTTGGTCTCGGTCAGCCGGGGCTCGCCCTTGCGCATCGAGATCCCGAAGTCGGACAGCCGCAGATGCGGCCGTCCGGTCCCGGTGACGTCGAGCAGGATGTTCGCCGGCTTGATGTCACGGTGCACGACCCCCTCGGCGTGCACCGCCGCCAGACCGGACAGCAGCTGGTCCAGCAGGGTGCAGACGAAGCGGGGCGGCAGCGGGCCGTAGTCCCCGATGACGTGCGCCAGGGAACCGCCGGCCACCAGATCCATGGTGAACAGCACCTTGTCGTCGTCCGCGGCCCAGCTGGCCGGGGCGAGGACGTGCGGGTGGTCGATCCTGAGCGCCTGCTCGCGCACGAAGCGCAGCAGGGTGTGGGCGTCGCTCTGCTGGAGGACCTTCGCCGCCACGTACCGCCGGCGTCTCTGGTCCCAGGCACGCCAGACCGCTCCGACACCACCCCGCCCGATCGGGTCGACCAGTTCGTACCGACCAGCGAAAACCTCACCCATCGCGCTGCGCCCGCTCCCCGTCGTGCCGTGCCGGCCGGGCCGAGGGCCCCGCCGGCGGCTCTGCGTCAGTTCTGGTGCGACTCGTAATGGGCGACCGCGTCGGCGGTGCGCCCGGCGCCGTACACCCGGAGGAACTCTGCCAGCTCCGGGTGGGCCGGGGCGAGGGAGTCGGCCGCATCGATGATGTCGCCCGCGGCCGACACCGACCGCAGCAGCGACTGGATCTCGCGCACCACCCGGCGCACGGTCGGCGCGCCCGAGCTGGTCGTCGTCTGGCTCGTGCCGGTCAGGACGGAACCTCCCTGGGACTTCTTGATCTCGTCCATCCGGTCGGTGGCCTCGGCGGCGCTCACGCTGCCGTCGGCGACCTGGCTCGCGAGTTCCTGCAGGGCCTGGACGCGCTGCACGACGGCCGGGTTGCCGATCTTGGCCCGCTGGCCGCTCATCAGCTGGGAGAGCATGGGTGCGGACAGTCCGAGCACGGCCGCAAGCCTGGCCTGGTTCAGCCCGAGATCGTCGATCAGCCGGCGGAAGAGCGCCCCCAGCGGCTCTCCGTACCAACTGCGCTGAAGCTCCCGGGCTCTTGCCGTGGCTTCCTGCTGCGCTGCATCCATTACTTCTCCCCATCCCTGCGGTTCGCCACTGCGAACCTCGATCAGCATCTTACGGAGCGTGGTCGCCCACCGGGAGTCCCAATGTTTTTGCGGGATACGGGGGGTGACCCGGTACTCTGTTCTCGTTCCGGGGCCTTAGCTCAGTTGGTAGAGCGCTGTCTTTGCATGGCAGATGTCAGGGGTTCGACTCCCCTAGGCTCCACCGGAAAAGAGGCCCTCCGACCTGCGTTCTCGCAGTTCGGAGGGCCTCTTTCGGTGGAGATGGGTCACTCGTCCGGTACCGTCCCGAAGACGTACGGGGTCCGGGGCCGCCTCGGACGCGGCAAGTGGCCCGCTTTCCGGGCCCCCCAATGGACCACCCCGGCCGGGCCACCCGCGCCTAGCGTCGTGTCCATGGCGAAACCCTCACTCCCCGCCTCCCGGGCTCCCCGCGCCCTCCTCGTCGCCCAGCTGAGCAACGCGATCGGCGACGGCGCCTTCTACGTCTCCTCGGCGCTCTACTTCACCCGGATCGTCGGCCTCTCCTCCGGCCAGATCGGTATCGGCCTCACCCTGGCCTGGGCCGTCGGCTCGCTCGTCGGCGTACCCCTCGGACACCTCGCCGACCGGCGCGGACCACGTACGACCGCGGTGCTGCTCGCCCTGACCACGGCCACCGCCGTCGGTTCGTTCCTCGCCATCCGGGCCTTCGTGCCCTTCCTGATCGCGGCCACGGTCTACGCCACCGCCCAGAGCGGCCTCGCCGCCGCCCGGCAGGCCCTGCTCGCCGGACTGGTCGAGCCGGCGGCCCGCACCGAGGTGCTGGCACGCCTGCAGTCCACCCTCAACGCGGGACTCGCCGTCGGCGCCGGGCTCGGCGGACTCGCCCTGCACGCCGGCACGCGCGGCGCCCATCTCGCCGTCTTCGTCCTGGACACGGTCGGCTTCCTGGTCTGCGCCCTGGTGCTCCTGCGCCTGCCGGCCGTGCCCGGCACCCCCGCCACGGCCGCCGGCGAGCCGCGACTGGCGGTGCTCCGCGACCGCCCGTACGCCCTGCTCACGCTCCTCAACGCCCTGCTGCTCCTGCGCCTGCCGCTGCTCAGCCTCGCCCTGCCCCTGTGGATCGTGCAGCGCACCTCGGCGCCGGGCTGGACCGTGTCGGCGCTGTTCGTCCTCAACACCGGGGCCGTGATGCTCTTCCAGGTCCGCACGGCCCGCGCGGTGACCGGCCTGCCGGAGGCCACCCGGGCGGTGCGCGTCGCCGGTCTCGTCATGCTCGCGTCGTGCGCGGTCTTCGCCGTGACCGCGGCCGGCCTCGGCACGTGGACGACGGTCGCCGTCCTCGTCCTCGGCGCCGCGCTCCAGGTCGCCGCCGAGATGCGGCACTCCGCCGGAGCCTGGCAGATCGGACTGGCGCTCGCCCCGGCCGACCGGATCGGCCAGTACCAGGGCTTCTACGGCACCGGGGTCCCGCTCGCCCGCACGCTCGGACCGCTGCTGGTGACCACGTTCCTGGTGACCTGGGGCGTCCCCGGATGGTTCGTCTTCGGAGGGATCTTCCTCCTGGCCGCGGCGGCGACGGCGCCCGCCGTGCGCTGGGCGGAGCGCTCCCGGCCACCGGCCGGGCGGCCCGCCGGGCCCGTGACCGCGCCGCCCGCCTCGGCCTCCGGCGGCGAGCTCGCCGGCAGCCGCTGAGCCGGACGGGTGGTGTTCATCGGAAGAACTGCGCGGCGGCGGCGTCGCTCCGGGCATTCCGGGACCGCGTACACATCATGAGAAAGGTATGTAAAGCGCGCAACCCGAAATGAACCATCCGAGAACGTCACGAAAGTGAGGGGCCATGGCCACCGCCAAGGTCAAGCAGTTCTGGACCGCCTTCATCTCCGTACTCTTCGCCCTGCTCGCCTCCGTCGGCCTGGCGAGCACCGCCACCGCCGCGCAGGCACCCGCCGTCCAGCAGCCGGAGGAGCCGGCCACGGGCGCCACCGTCCACACCGCCGAGACGCGCGCCCTCGCCGCCGCCGTGCCGGAACAGCGAGCGAACCAGTGGAACCCGGTCCGCGACCGCTCCCTGCCGCCGACGATCAAGCAGCGCATCGGCGCCGAGGCGCACGGATCCTCGCCCTCCGTACGCCACCTGCGCACCGACTCCTCGATCGACACCGACGCCGCCGAGCAGTCCGAGCTGTCGGGCGTGGCCCTCGCCTCCGCGGCGTGACGCCGCCGCCGCTTCCGCCGGCCCCGTGCACGTCGTCACCGGCGTCCGCCCGTCCGGCCCGACCGCCCGGCCGTCCACCGGGACGCGGGGAACCGTCCTTCCGGTCCACGCGGTCCACACGGTCCACGCGGTGCACGCGGTGCACGCGGTGCACGCGGTCTTCGAGGCACACGCAGCCCGGGCAGCCGTTGCGGCCCAGGCAGACGGTGCGGCTCGGACAGGCCGTGCCGACCGAGTCCGTCAGGCAGTCCGTACGGGTCACCCGGGTCCCCGTGCGTCCCGCAGAACCCGCCGTACCCGCGGCAGACGCGGTCCACCCGGAACCCGCAGCCCACCCGGAACCCCCAGCCCGCCCGGGACCTGCGGCCCACTCAGCCCGCTGGAACCACTCCGCCCGCCGGAACGACCCGGCCCGTCCCCCACACGCAGCGACTCCCCCCGACGCGAACCACCCGGAACGCGCACGCCGTACGGCGCACGCACTCCAGGCGGCCCATGCAGAGAGATCCCGCGGTCAGCGGAGCTCGTCGCCCTTCGACTCGTCCTCGGAGGCGTCGGCCTCGGCCTGCTTGGCCTCCACATCGGCTTCGAGGGACCCACTGCCGTCGACGGACGACAGGGTCGTCTTCTCGTTCACCTCGGTGGGCTCGGGCGGCTCGACCAGCCAGTCGGGGTTGGCCTGCTTGTCCCACCACTTCCATGCGGCGAACGCGCAGCCGGCCAGCAGGCCGACGACGACGAGCCGCTTGGTGACGCGTCCGGCCGTGGCCCGGCGCTCGTGCTTCCTCACGATCTTCTGAATCTCCTTCGGCGTCACCTGACCGCGGAGAGCGGCCCAGGCTGCGAGGGAGCGTGACCCGGCCTCATCGAGAACGGGACCGGTCGCGGCGACCGCTTGTTCCACGCGCGGAACGGTGTAGTCGGCTGCCTGACGGGCGGCCTTGCGGGTCTCGAGCGCTGCGCGCTGCGCCGCGTCCCCGACCTGCGGCGGTACATGCGGTGCGACGTAGACGTCGTACTGCACACGCGCCTGGGCGCGGGCCTGTTGAGCGGCCTTCGAGACCTTCGGCGCGAGTCGGACGCGTGCCTCCTGCGCATAGAGCGCGGCGTGGTCCTTTGCCGTGCCTGCGTACTGCACGGCGTGCTCCCTGGCCGTGACGGCGTAGGGCGCCACCACATCCGCCGCGTGCAGCACGCTTTCCCTGGCCGAATCGGTCGCGGCGCGCACGCTGTCCATCCGGGTCACGAGAACCTCCTCCTCGATGGCGCTGTCTGTTTTTCGCCTGTCCACCCTTTTCGAAATCATGCCTGCCCTTTCGCGGTCCGGCATGCGGGGCGGGCATCCGGGGCATGCGAGGATCGGATCCGCCAGCACACCTGAGGGAAGGCGGATCGTGGCCGAGCAGCTCTACGCCACTCTGAAGACCAGCCACGGCGACATCGAGATCCGGCTGATGCCGTTCCACGCGCCGAAGACGGTCAAGAACTTCGTCGAACTCGCCAAGGGCGAGCGCGAGTGGACCGACCCCACCACCGGCAAGGTCTCCACGGACCCCCTCTACGACGGCACGGTCTTCCACCGGGTCATCAAGGACTTCATGATCCAGGGCGGCGATCCGCTGGGCAACGGCACCGGCGGCCCCGGCTACGAGTTCGCCGACGAGTTCCACCCCGAGCTGTACTTCGATCGTCCCTACCTGCTGGCCATGGCCAACGCGGGTCCGGGCACCAACGGGTCGCAGTTCTTCATCACGGTGGGCGCCACGATGTGGCTGAACCGCAAGCACACCATCTTCGGCGAGGTCGTCGGGGCGCAGAGCAAGAAGGTCGTCGACGCGATCGCCACCACCGAGACCACGCCGCGCACCGAGCGGCCGGTCCGGGACGTGGTCATCGAGACCGTCGTCATCGAGAGCCGCTGACCGCCCGCACCGGCGGGCCCGCGCGCCCGTCCCCACCCGCCCCGGGGCGCGCCGGACCGGCGGGGAACCTTTTCGCCCCGCCCGTCCGTATGGAGGGCGGGGCGGTGTCGTGCGCGCCCCCAGCTGCCCATCTCCCCGGGAGGACGTCCATGGAGCCGGAGTCCGGCCTGCCGCGCTGTTACCGCCACCCGGACGTCGACACCGGCATCCGCTGCACGCGGTGCGAGAAGCCGATCTGCCCGCAGTGCATGGTCTCCGCCTCGGTCGGCTTCCAGTGCCCCGACTGCGTACGGAACGGTTCCGGCACCGGCCACGCGGCCACGGCCAACCAGCCGCGCACCCTCGCCGGTGGACGCGTGGCCGGCGACGGCCGCCTCGTCACCAAGGTCCTCATCGCGATCAACCTGGCCCTCTTCATCGCCGTCCAGGTGGCCGGCGACCGGCTCGTGGACCAGCTGGCGCTGATCGGCTACGCGTACGATCCGGGGCTCGGCGAGGTCGTCGGCGTCGCGGACGGCGAGTGGTACCGGCTGCTGACGGCGACGTTCCTGCACCAGGAGATCCCGCACTTCGTCTTCAACATGCTGGGCCTGTGGATCATCGGCGGGATCGTGGAGCCCGAGCTCGGACGGCTGCGCTACGCCGTGCTCTGCCTGCTCTCCGGTCTCTCCGGCACCGCGCTCGCCTATCTGCTCGCCGCGCCGAACCAGCCCTCGCTGGGCGCCTCGGGCATCGTGTTCGGCCTGATCGGCGCCTGGGCGGTGCTCGCCCGCCGCCGCCGCTACGACATGCGGCCGGTGGCCCTCTTCGTGGGCCTGTCGCTGCTGCTGACGTTCACCCGCCCCGGCATCTCCTGGGAGGCGCACATCGGCGGCCTCGTCGGGGGAGCCCTGGTGGCCTACGGGCTGCTGCACGCGCCGCGGGCCAAGCGGGACCTCGTCCAGTACGCGGCCTGTGGACTGGTGCTGCTGATCGATCTGGGGATGATCCTCACCCGCTCGGCCGCGCTCACCTGAGCGAGGGGCGCTGTGGACGAGCTCGTACCAAGCTTTCCCCAGAGTTATCCACAGCGCGTGGCGGATCTTGTGCGTCCGGTGGGGAACGACTGCGCCCCTCGCCCCTGAACTGGGATTTTCCAGTGGGGGCGAGGGGCGCGGCACTCCCTGGACGGGGTTGCGGCAGTCACACCGGCGTCAACCTCGTGTGAGTTATCCACAGATCTTCGTAAGTTATCCAGTGCTGTGCACAACGCTGTGGATAACCTCAGGGCAAGGCTTGACCGGCAGGGCGGGAAGGGCTACTTCCACTGCGTCGAGACGCCGAACCCCGCCGCGATGAAGCCGAAGCCCACCACGATGTTCCAGTTGTTGATCGACTTCACCGGCAGCGTGCCGTCGGTGACGTAGAAGACCACGATCCACACCAGTCCGATGAGGAACAGTGCCAGCATCACCGGAGCCACCCAGCTGCGGTTGGTCAGCTTGATGTTGGTGGCCTGCTTGGCGGGCGGAGGCGTGAAGTCGGCCTTCTTGCGGATCCGTGACTTCGGCACGAGGGACTCTCCTGTCGATGCGCTGCGTGACCGCGCAGATAACTGTGGCTGGCGCCGGGATGTGACGCAGGAGGACCACTGCGTCCCCCGGGCGTCCGTTAGCGTAGTGCTTCCGCGGCACCGAAGGGGATCAGGGTACGTTGAGCAATTCCGCCGACTCTCCCTCCGGACCGGGCCGACCTGGACGATGGCGGCCGGTCCGGCTGCTGACCGCTGCCGTTTTCGCCCTCGCCGGGCTGATCTTCGTCACCAGCTTCATCACCGCCAAAGGCACCAATCTCCGCACCGACGCCTCGCTCCTGCGGCTCTCCGACCTGATCGAGGAGCGCAGCCACAAGAACGCCGGCCTGGACGAGTCCACCGCGGCGGTGCGCGACCAGGTCGACTCCCTGGCGGCCCGCGACGACGGCTCCACCAGGGCCGAGGACGCCCGGCTGCACGCCCTGGAGGAGGCCGCGGGGACGACCGAGACCTCCGGCCCGGGGCTGACCGTCACCCTCGACGACGCCCCGGCCGACGCCCAGGCGGCCCCCGGCTACCCGGAACCCCAGGCCAACGACCTCGTCATCCACCAGCAGGACCTCCAAGCCGTGGTGAACGCCCTGTGGAAGGGCGGCGCCAAGGGGATCAAGGTCATGGACCAGCGGCTCATCTCGACCAGCGCCGTGCGCTGCGTGGGCAACACCCTGATCCTCCAGGGCCGGGTCTACTCCCCGCCGTACAAGATCACCGCGGTGGGTGACCGGGACAGGCTCAACAAGGCGCTCACGGACTCCCCGGCGATCCAGAACTACCAGCTGTACGTGAAGGCCTACGGGCTCGGCTGGAAAGTCGACGAGCACAGGGCGGTGACTCTTCCCGGCTACTCGGGCACAGTGGATCTCCACTACGCGAAGCCTGTGGGCTAGGGACGCTCCGGGACGTGGCGCCGCCGTCCGGGCGGGGCTCCCCGGACAGGTCCCGGGTCCGGACGGGCCTCAGCCGCGGGGAGGTCCGGCCGGTGTCGGTGCGACTGATCGTCAGGACGTTCAGCGAGCTGTGCATCACCGCCGGATCCCTGATCGTCCTCTTCGTCGTCTACGTGCTCCTGTGGACCGGGGTGAAGGCCGACGGCGCCGCGGCCGGGCAGATCGACACGCTCCACAGGGAATGGCGGGACCGGCCCGCCGCGACCCCCGCGGCCGCCCCCGACGCCGCCCCCGACCCGGCACCCGCCCGGCGCTACGAGCCCGGCCGCGGCATCGCCGTCATGTACGTCCCGCGCCTGGGCCGCGACTGGGAGTGGCCCGTCCTGGAGGGCACCGGGACCGGCGTCCTGAAGAAGGGCCTCGGCCACTACGCCACCGGCGCCCGGCTCGGCGCGACCGGCAACTTCGCGGTGGCCGGCCACCGCCGCACCTACGGAGATCCGTTCAAGGACTTCCCCCGGCTGCGCGCCGGTGACGCGGTCGTCCTGACCGACGGGACGACCTGGTACACCTACCGCGTCGCCCGGGCCCCGTACCGGACGGTGCCCACCGACACCGGCGTGATCGCGCCGGTGCCCGCGCCCCTGCGGAAGGGCGCGGCCGCCTTCGACGGGCCGGGCCGCTACCTGACCCTCACCACCTGCGACCCGGAGTGGGGCAGCAGCCACCGGCTGGTCGTCTGGGCCCATCTGGACGCCACCCGGCCTGTGACGCAGGGCAAGCCGCCGTCTTTGGGCAGCTGACACCTCGCGGGGGCGTCGACCCGTACTCTGGGTGCCGTAACGAACGGAAGGGGCAGCGGACGTCATGTACGGCTGGATCTGGCGGCATCTGCCGGGCAACGCGTGGGTGCGGGGACTCCTGTCGCTCGTACTGGTCCTCGCGGTCGTCTACGCGCTCTTCCAGTACGTGTTCCCCTGGGCGGAGCCGCTGCTTCCGTTCAACGATGTGACGGTGGACGGCCAGTGAGCGCGCGAATTCTCGTCGTCGACAACTACGACAGCTTCGTCTTCAACCTCGTTCAGTACCTCTACCAGCTCGGCGCCGAGTGCGAGGTGCGGCGCAACGACGAGGTCGAACTGAGCCACGCCCAGGACGGTTTCGACGGCGTCCTGCTGTCGCCCGGCCCCGGAGCGCCCGAACAGGCCGGTGTCTGCATCGACATGGTGCGCCACTGCGCCGCAACCGGCGTGCCCGTCTTCGGCGTCTGCCTCGGCATGCAATCCATGGCCGTCGCCTACGGCGGAGTCGTCGACCGCGCCCCCGAGCTGCTCCACGGGAAGACCTCGCTCGTCACCCACGGCGGCCAGGGCGTCTTCGCCGGGCTGCCCTCGCCGTTCACCGCGACCCGCTACCACTCGCTGGCCGCCGAGCCCGCCGCGCTGCCGGACGAGCTGGAGGTCACCGCCCGGACCGACGACGGCATCATCATGGGACTGCGCCACCGTGACCTGGCCGTCGAGGGCGTGCAGTTCCACCCCGAGTCGGTGCTGACCGAGCACGGCCACCTGATGCTCGCCAACTGGCTGGAGCAGTGCGGCGACCAGGGGGCGGTCGGACGGTCGGCGGGCCTCGCGCCGGTGGTGGGCAAGGCCGTCGCGTGACCGCGGGGTCGCCTTGGTTCCGGGCGACGGACCCCCCGGAGGGGGAGCCGGAACCCGGCGTCGCGCCCCCGGCCGCGTCCGTGCCCGAGCCGGCGCCCGTGCCGGCGTACGAGGCGTCCCCCGAGACGGCCTACGGGGCCGGATACGCGGGCGGTTACGCGGCCGGCGGGTACGAGACGCCGTCACCGTCCTACGACGCCACGGCGTACACCGACACGTCCTACCAGGGCGCGTACCCGGCCGCCGCCGCGGAGCCCCTGCCGCGACAGACCGAGTACGGGACGGGGGACGCCGCGCCCGGATACTCCTCCGGGTACGAGCCGACGGCGCCCGAGCAGGCGTACGAGCCGACGGCCGCCCCTGCCGGGTACGAGCCGCAGGCCCCCGAGCAGGCGTACGAGCCGCCCGCCCCCGAGTCCGCCGCGTACGGCACGACGGCCCCCGAGGCCGTGTACGAGCCGATACCGGCCGCCGAGGAGCCCTACGAGCCCCACGACGAGACGATGGCTCTGCGGTCCGTGGAGCGGCCCCCAGCGCCCGAGCCGGGCCCGGGACGGGCCGAGCGCCGGCGGGCCGCCAAGGGCCGCGGGAGGCGTGCCGCGCCCGCGGCCGCCGCGGCCGCCGCGGCCGCCGCGACGGCGCCCACAGCCCCGCTCTCGCGCGTCGAGGCCCGGCGGGCGGCCCGCGCCCGCAAGGAGAGCGTCGGCGTCGTCGCCAGCCGCGTCGTGGGCGAGCTGTTCATCACCTTCGGCGTCGTCATGCTGCTGTTCGTCACGTACCAGTTGTGGTGGACGAACGTCCGCGCCGGGCAGCAGACCGACCGGGCCAAGCAGCAGATCGAGAACGACTGGTCGCAGGAGGACAAGAGCGACGTCCCGGCCGCCTTCGAGCCGGGCCAGGGCTTCGCGATCATGTACATCCCCAAGCTGGACGTGGTCGTCCCCATCGCCGAGGGCATCAGCAAGCCCAAGGTCCTGGACCGGGGCATGGTCGGCCACTACGCGGAGGGCACCCTCAAGACGGCGATGCCCGCCGACAAGGAGGGCAACTTCGCGGTGGCCGGCCACCGCAACACGCATGGCGAACCGTTCCGCTACATCAACCAGTTGCAGCCGGGCGACCCGATCGTCGTCGAGACCCGGGACGCCTACTACACGTACGAGATGGCGAGCATCCTTCCGCAGACCTCCCCGTCCAACGTCTCGGTGATCCGTCCGGTGCCCGAGGGCTCCGGCTTCAAGGGGCCCGGCCGCTACATCACGCTGACGACCTGCACCCCCGAGTTCACGAGCACGTACCGCATGATCGTCTGGGGGAAGATGGTCGAGGAGCGCCCGCGCAGCAAGGGAAAACCCGATGCACTCGTAGGCTGAGGCGCTGAGATCACCACCCCTCCAGACGGGACGACGTAGTGGCACGTGCGCGCAACCGGATCGCAGGCTTCATCAGCGTCCTCGGCGAGCTCCTCATCACGGCCGGGCTCGTGCTCGGCCTGTTCGTCGTCTACTCGCTGTGGTGGACCAACGTCCTCGCCGACCGTGCCGCCGACGAGGAGGGCGACCAGGTCCGCGACCACTGGGCGGCCGGCCCGGGAGCCCTGGACACCAAGGACGGCATCGGCTTCCTGCACGTCCCGGCCATGGACGACGACGAGATACTCGTCAAGAAGGGCACCGACACCGCCATCCTCAACAACGGTGTCGCCGGCTACTACACCGAGCCGATCAAGTCGGCCCTGCCGCAGGACAAGCAGGGCAACTTCACGCTCGCGGCGCACCGCGACGGGCACGGCGCGAAGTTCCACAACATCCACAAGCTGAAGAACGGCGACGCGATCGTCTTCGAGACCAAGGACACCTGGTACGTGTACAAGGTCTACCGGACGATGCCGTCGACGACGAAGTACAACGTGGACGTCCTCCAGCCGGTCCCCAAGGGGTCGGGCCGCACCAAGCCGGGCCGCTACGTCACGCTGACGACGTGTACGCCGATGTACACCTCAGACTTCCGCTACATCGTGTGGGGCGAGCTGGAGCGCACGGAGAAGGTCGACCACGACCGCACACCTCCGGCGGAGCTGCGCCAGCGGTGACCGACTCGCTCGTCGCGAGTCGGTCACGACCGAAGTCCTAGACTGGCCGGAGCCCGAAGCCGCAACTTCTCCTTGCGGCTTCGGGCCTTTCCGTCCCGTGGGCTCGGTCAGTCGAGGACCGGGAGCGGCACGCCGGCGCTCCACTTCTCCAGGGCGGCCCGATCCACGACGGTCACGCCGTGCTCCTCGGCGATGGCGCGGGCATCCGGCGTGAAGGCGGTCGTGGCGACGAAGAGAGCCAGATCGGCCCGGTGCTGGACGAACGAGGCCCCGAGGAACTTCTGCAGCTCACCACTCCACACGGGTCGGTACGGCGCGAAGCTCTTGCACTGCACGACGAGCCGGCGCCCGTTTGCGGTTTGTCCGGTGATGTCCACGCCCCGGTCTCCGGGCCCGCCGTGGACGATGATGTCGGTGCAGCCGTCGCGGCGGAGCAGGACGGCGACGTGGTGCTCGAACTCCCGCCAGTTCATGCCGTCGATGGACGCCATGATGCCGGTGAAGGGGCGGGGACCTTGCGTGCGTTCGAGGTTTCTGAGTCTGACATGGTGCGCGCACAGCCTCTGCGTGACCTTCTCCACGTCCTCTCGGAGAGAGATCAGCTCCCGGCGGTGCTCACCCGACGACTCGATGAGCGCGTTGAACATGGGGACGACCGTCGTGCCGAGGACGTGGGTGATGCGCTGATCGATGTGGTCGGAGAGTGACATGCCGCCGTTTTCGACCGAGTTGTCCGCAGGCCGCTGGGCGCGTGCCGTGTACTCCATGTCGAGCAGGTACATACGCGTCTGACGCGCGACTTCGCTGTCTCGGAGCAGCATGGCCACGTTCAGGATGGTGCGTCGGGAGTACAGAGCCAGGGCTCGCGAACGCGACTGAATCCCACTGGCCTCCTTGAAGGAGGCCAGTTCTGCACCCGACAGAACCCTGTAGCCATTTCCTTCCAGCTCTGCCCGGTGATCCACCACGACGGACTCGATTGCCTTGAGGCCGACCTCGAAGTAGGCCGCGACCATCGCTGTCGTCACATGCATTCCATCCGGCAGTAGCGACAATCCCTTGACTCTGTCGAGCACCTCGGTCCGTTCGGCGACGCCGTCACGCATCGCCCTCGACTCCAGCAACACCACTTCGCTGATCACGTTTCGGGCCTTCCTCCGGGGATGCCGGGGCAGGGCGTGGTCCCCACCCCACCCAGCCAACGAGTCAGGACATATGAAGACACGACCGGTTATCGACAGTGGATGCGAACAGCTGAGGGATAGCCCGGGCGGGAACCACGGGCCACGCGAAGAGCCCCGGCATCCTGGATGCCGGGGCTCTTCGCGTGGTGCGGTCGGGCGGCTAGTCGAAGATGCCGCCGTTGTTGTTCCCGCCGAACGTCTTCACGTTGATCGCCTGGTTCGGCTGGCCCGTGGTGCCGGCCGGGACGTCCTGTTCCCGGATGCGGGCGTTGCCGTCGTTCGACCCGTCGACGTTGCCGAGCTGGTAGCCGGCGGCGGCGAGCGTCTGGCGTGCCTGGTCCAGGGTCTGGCCGAACAGGTTGGGCACCGGCTGTCCGGTCGGCTGCTGCGGGCCCCGGGAGACCTTCAGCGTGATCTGGACGTCCTTGGCCTGGTTGGTGTTCCCGTTCGGGGTCTGTCCCACGACCGTGTTGGCGGGCTGGTCGCTGTCGACCTCCTGGCGGGCGACGTTCGTGAAGCCGAGCAGCTTCAGGTCCTGGACCGCCTGGTCGAAGGGGCGTCCGGTGACGTCCGGCAGCTGGGACTTCTCCTGCTTGGCCACCGTGATGACGACCGTGGAGTTCTTCTCCGCCTGGGAGCCGCCCTGGGGCTTCTGCTTCAGGACGGTGCCCGGGTCCTCGTCGGACTCCTCCTGCTTGACCTCGACCGTGAATCCCTTGTCCTTGAGCTGCTGCTCGGCGGAGTCGCGGGACTTCTCGGTGACGTCCGGGACCTCGATGAGCGGCGCGCCCTCGGAGAGGGTGACCGTGATCGTCTCGTTGACGTTCATCTTGGCCGTGCCGTCCGCGACGGGCGTCTGCTTGCAGATGGTGCCCTTGGGCTGGTCGCAGCGCTCGGTGCCGCTGGAGGCCACCTTGACCTGGCTGTTGACCGCCAGGCCCTCGGCCTCCTTGAGCGTCTTGCCGACGAACTGCGGCACGATCACCTGGTCCGCGCCGTCCTTGCCGCTGACGAGGGAACGGCCGATCAGGATCGCGCCGACCAGCACCAGGATGCCCGCCAGCACCAGCAGGATCGTCGAGGTGTTCGACTTCTTCTGCCGGCGGCGGTCGGGGCGGTCGTCGTAGCCGTAGCCGCCGTCGTCCGGGTTCATGGGCGGCAGCATGGAGGTCTGGCCGGCCGGGTCGGCCTGGCGCAGCGCCGTCGTCGGCTGGTCGTCCGGCGCGTAGCCGCCGTAGCCGCCGCCGTACGCCACGGCTCCCATGCCCGCGGCGGCCGCGACCGGCTGACCGTCGAGGCAGGCCTCGATGTCGGCGCGCATCTCGTCCGCGGACTGGTAGCGGTAGTCGGGGTCCTTGACCAGTGCCTTCAGGACGATGGCGTCCATCGGGGGCGTGATCTCGGGGTCGAAGTTGCTCGGGGGCTGCGGTTCCTCGCGGACGTGCTGGTACGCGACGGCGACCGGGGAGTCGCCGACGAACGGCGGCCGGACGGTGAGCAGCTCGTAGAGCAGGCAGCCGGTGGAGTACAGGTCGGAGCGGGCGTCGACCTGCTCGCCCTTGGCCTGCTCCGGGGAGAGGTACTGCGCCGTGCCGATGACCGCCGAGGTCTGCGTCATGGTCATGCCGGAGTCGCCCATGGCGCGCGCGATGCCGAAGTCCATGACCTTGACCTGGCCGGTGCGCGTCAGCATGACGTTCGCCGGCTTGATGTCGCGGTGCACGATGCCGGCGCGGTGCGAGTACTCCAGTGCCTGGAGGATGCCGACCGTCATCTCGAGCGTGCGCTCGGGCAGCAGCTTGCGCCCGGAGTGCAGCAGCTCGCGCAGGGTCGAGCCGTCGACGTACTCCATCACGATGTACGGGATGGACACGCCGTCGACGTAGTCCTCGCCCGTGTCGTAGACGGCGACGATCGCCGGGTGGTTGAGCGAGGCGGCCGACTGGGCCTCACGGCGGAACCGGGCCTGGAAGGACGGGTCGCGGGCGAGGTCGGCCCGCAGCGTCTTCACGGCGACGGTGCGGCCGAGCCGGGTGTCGTGGGCGAGGTAGACCTCCGCCATGCCACCACGGCCGAGCACCGAGCCCAGCTCGTACCGGCCGCCGAGGCGACGCGGCTCTTCCATAACTGATCCAGCCCTCTCCGTCTGTCCCGACCGCACCCGTGTGTGGTCCGGCGGTGTGCTGTTCGCGCATACGCTACCGGCCACGGGAAGGGGTTCCGCCCGTGACCGGCACCTGATACCTGACCGGTACCTGGCCGGTGCCCGGCCGTGGGGTCAGCTCCTGCTCTTCAGGACCGCCTTCATCACGGCCTTGGCGATCGGGGCGGCCAGGCCGCCACCGCTGATGTCCTCGCGGTCGGTGCCCTCGGAGTCCTCGACGATGACGGCGACGGCGACCGGGGAGCCCTGCGAGGTCTTGGCGTAGGAGATGAACCAGGCGTAGGGACGCTTGGCGTTCTTCGCGCCGTGCTGGGCCGTTCCGGTCTTGCCGCCGACCTTCACGCCGTCCATCTCGACGTCGGCGTTGCCGCCGGTGCCGTTGGTGACGACGTTCTCCATCATGGTCTGGATGAGCTGGGCGTTCTGCTGCGAGACCGGGCGGCTCATCTCCTCGGGCTCGGTCTTCTTGAGCACGTCGAGGTTGGGGGCGCGGAGCTCCTGGATCATGTACGGCTTCATGAGCTTGCCGTCGTTCGCGATCGCGGAGGCGACCATCGCCATCTGCAGCGGGGTCGTCGCGGTGTTGAACTGGCCGATGGAGGAGAGCGCGTTGCCGCCGCGGTCGGCCTGCTTGTCGTACACGGAGGCGGCGGAGCGGACCGGGGTGAACTGCTCGGCGTTGAAGCCGAACTTCTCGGCCATCTCGACCATCTTGTCGCGGCCCACGTCGTCGCCGAGCTTGGCGAAGACGGAGTTGCAGGAGATCTCCAGGGCCCGGTTGAGGCTGGCGTTGGCGCAGCCCTGGGCGTGGTTGACCATCGGCTTGGTGGAGAGCGGGATCTTCCAGCCCTCGGGGGTGTCGGTCGCCGCGTTGATGTCGGTGACCTTGCCGTTCTCCAGCGCGGCCGCGGCCGTGACGACCTTGAAGACGGAGCCGGGCGGGTAGATCTCGCGGATCGCCCGGTTCAGCTTCGGCTTGTTCTTGTCCTTCTCGAGGGCCACCCAGGCCTTCTCATCGTCGCCGGAGTAGCCGGCGAACGAGGAGGGGTCGTACGAGGGGGTGGACGCCATCGCGAGGATCTTGCCGGTGGACGGTTCGAGGGCGACGACCGCGCCCGTCTTGTCGCCGAGGCCCTTGAACGCGGCCTTCTGGGCGGCGCCGCTCAGGGTGGTGACGACGTCGCCGCCCTTCTTCTTCTCGCCCGTGAACATCGCCATGGTGCGGTCGAAGAAGAGCCGGTCGTCGTTGCCGGTGAGGATGCCGTCCTCGATCTTCTCGATCTGGTTGGCGTCGTAGGCCTGGGAGGCGTAGCCGGTGACGGGCGACCACATCGGGCCGTCGGTGTAGGTCCGCTTGAACCGGTAGAACGTGTCGCCGGAGTCGACGGATCCGGTGATCGGCTTGCCGTCCACGATGATGTTGCCGCGCTTGTTGGCGTACCGCTCGATCATCACGCGCTTGTTCGTCGGATGGGCGTTCAGTTCGTCGGCGCGGACGTACTGGATCCAGTTGTCCCGCAGCAGCAGCGCGAGGACCAGCAGGCCGCAGAAGATCGCGACCCGGCGCAGGGGCTTGTTCACGGACGGACCACCTGGGTCATCTCGGCGTCGGGGGACGGGGCGGGGGCGGGCGCCGGGCGGCGCGCGGTGTCGCTGATCCGGATCAGGATGCCGATCAGGGCCCAGTTGGCGATCACGGAGGATCCGCCGTACGCGAGGAACGGCATCGTCATACCGGTCAGCGGGATGAGGCCCATCACACCGCCGGCGACGACGAAGACCTGGAGCGCGAAGGCGCCGGACAGGCCCATGGCGAGCAGCTTGCCGAACGGGTCGCGGGCGGCGAGGGCGGTGCGGACACCGCGCTCGATGATCAGGCCGTAGAGGAGCAGGAAGGCCATCACGCCGGCCAGTCCGAGCTCCTCGCCGACGGTGGCGAAGATGAAGTCGGAGTTGGCGGCGAAGCCGATGAGGTCGGAGTTGCCCTGGCCGAGGCCGGTGCCGAGGATGCCGCCGGAACCGAACGACATCAGGACCTGGCTCATCTGCTGGCAGGCGGCGGAGCCTTCGGTCGCGCAGGCGAAGGGGTCCTTCCAGGCGTCGACACGGGCCTGGACGTGGCCGGCGAAGGAGGCGACGCCGACCGCGCCGACGACCGACATCAGCAGACCCATGACGATCCAGCTGGTCCGCTCGGTGGCGACGTACAGCATGATCACGAACATGCCGAAGAACAGCAGCGAGGTGCCGAGGTCGTTCTCGAAGACCAGGATCAGGAGGCTGACGGCCCAGATCGTGAGGATCGGGCCGAGGTCGCGGCCGCGCGGCAGGTAGAGCCCCATGAAGCGGCGGCTGGCCAGGGCGAGCGCGTCCCGCTTCACCATCAGGTAGCCGGAGAAGAACACCGCGAGGACGATCTTGGCGAACTCGCCGGGCTGGATGGAGAAGCCGCCGACGTTGATCCAGATCTTGGCGCCGAAGACGTCCGAGCCGAGGCCGGGGACGAGCGGCAGCAGCAGCAGGACGAGGGCGGCCACCATCGAGATGTACGTGTAGCGCTGCAGGACCCGGTGGTCCTTCAGGAGCAGCAGCACGCCGACGAACATGGCGATGCCGATCGCCGAGTACAGCATCTGCTTGGGGGCGTCCGGGCTGAAGCTCTTGTACAGCCGCATCGACTGGGCGATCAGCCGCGGCGACTGGTCCAGTCGCCAGATCAGCACCAGGCCGAGGCCGTTGAGCAGGGTCCCGAGGGGGAGCAGCAGCGGGTCCGCGTAGGGCGCGAACTTGCGCACCACGAGATGGGCGACGCCCGCGAGCAGGCCGAGGCCGAGCCCGTAACCGGCCATGCCCGGGGGCACCGTGCCGTCCAGCGCCAGGCCGACGTTGAGGTACGCGAACACCGGGATGACGACGGCGAACGCGAGCAGCGCAAGCTCGGTGTTGCGGCGGCTCGGCGCCTCGATGGCGCCGATGGTGGTCGTGTTGGTGACAACGCTCATGGTGGTGAAAGGCCCCCTACGGGTGCTTACTGCTTGCCGCAGTTCGAGGCCAGCTTCTGCTCGTCCTCCGAGAGGGTGGGGCCCGGGGAGGGAGCGGCTGCGGTGGGCTTGGTGGACGGTGCGGTCGAGGGCGCCGTGGTGCCGGTGGTGGGCGGCGGCGTGCTCGCCTTGTCCGCGGCGTCGGCGGCGGCCTTGCGGCGCTGCTCGGACTTCTTGCAGGCCGAGGCCTGCAGCGACAGTTCCTGGATCTTGGTCTGCGCCTTGGGGAGGTTGCCGCCCGCGATCGTCTCCTCGACCTGCTTCCGCTGGTAGGCCGGGAGGTACTTGAGTTCGATCTCGGGGTGGTCCTTCTCCACCTCCGACAGCGAGACCCAGGCCAGGTCCTGGCTGATGCCCCGGTACAGCGCGACGTGCTGGTCCTTGGAGCCGACGTAGTACTGCGTCTGCGTCCAGCGGTAGCCGCCGTACAGGCCGCCGCCGATCACGGCGACGGCGAGCAGCAGGAAGAAGCTCCGCTTCAGCCACCTGCGGCCGGTGCGCGGCTTGTCGAAGTCCTCGTCGGTGTAGGCGCCGAAGGAGCCCTGCGGCGGCATCCCGCCGTAGCCGTGGTCACCGCCGCCGCTGCCGGGCGGGCCGAACCCGCCCGCCGGGGGCTGCTGGTGGGGCGCGGTGCGGCCGAGGCCGGAGGCGCGGCCGGCGGGGGTCTGCATGGCGCCGCCGTCGTTCAGCTGGGCCGCCTGGTTCTCGGCGACCGCGCCGACGATGACCGGGGTGTCGCTGAGGTGTCCGGCGAGGGTGTCGCCGCCGTCGACGTCGAGGACGTCGGCGACGATCACCGTGATGTTGTCGGGGCCGCCGCCGCGCAGCGCGAGCTGGATCAGCTCCTGCACGGTCTCCTGCGGGCCGTGGTAGCTGGCGAGGGTGTCCTCCATCGTCTGGTGCGAGACGACTCCGGACAGCCCGTCGGAGCAGATCAGGTAGCGGTCTCCGGCCCGGACCTCACGGATCGACAGGTCGGGTTCGACGTGGTCGCCGCTGCCCAGCGCGCGCATCAGCAGCGAGCGCTGGGGGTGCGTGGTGGCCTCTTCCTCGGTGATCCGGCCCTCGTCGACGAGCCGCTGGACCCAGGTGTGGTCCTGGGTGATCTGCGTCAGCACCCCGTCCCGCAGCAGGTACGCGCGGGAGTCGCCGACGTGGACGAGGCCCAGGCGCTGGCCGGTCCACAGCAGGGCGGTGAGCGTGGTGCCCATGCCCTCCAGCTGCGGGTCCTCCTCGACCATCATCCGCAGCTGCTCGTTGGCGCGCTGAACGGCGGCACCGAGCGAGGTGAGGATGTCGGAGCTGGGGACGTCGTCGTCGAGCGTGACGATGGTGGAGATCACCTCGGAGGAGGCGACCTCACCGGCGGCCTGGCCGCCCATGCCGTCGGCGATCGCGAGGAGCCGGGGCCCGGCGTAGCCGGAGTCCTCGTTGCCCTCGCGGATCATGCCCTTGTGCGACCCGGCGGCGAAGCGCAGTGACAGACTCATGCGCACCTGCCCTGTCGACGCTGCGTCGGGGTACAGCCGGTCTCGAGCCACACTGCCCACCCTCCGGTCGGGAGCCCGTGCCGGTCCGCGGTCCGGACCTGCCGGTCCGCCGCGCGGCCCTTCGTGGGGACCACCTCGGCCCGCTCGCTCCGCTCGCTCATTGTCGTACTACTTCCGCAGCTCGATGACGGTCTTGCCGATGCGGATCGGCGCGCCCAGCGGAATCGGCGTCGGGGTGGTGAGACGGGTCCGGTCGAGATACGTGCCGTTGGTGGACCCGAGATCCTCGACGATCCACTGGCCGTCCCGGTCCGGGTAGATCCTGGCATGCCGGCTGGAGGCGTAGTCGTCGTCCAGCACGATCGTCGAATCGTGGGCACGGCCCAGCGTGATGGTCTGCCCCTGCAGGGCGACCGTCGTGCCGGTGAGGGTGCCCTCGGAGACGACCAGCTTGGTCGGGGCGCCTCGGCGCTGCCGTCCTCCGCCGGCGTTCTGCTGGCCACGCTGCTGCGGCGGTGCCGCGGCGGCCTGGCGTGCGTTCTGCTGCGGCCGGGTGTCCTGGCGGCGCGAACCGCGCTGCGTGACACGTGTGCCGAACAGGTCGCTGCGAATGACCTGGACGGCCACGATCACGAACAGCCACAGAACGGCCAGGAAACCCAGCCGCATGACCGTCAGGGTCAGCTCTGACATTGCCCCCGCTTCACCCTTCGGCTTGCCGGTAAACGATGGTGGTGCTGCCCACGACGATCCGCGAGCCGTCGCGGAGCGTAGCGCGGGTGGTGTGCTGCCCGTCCACCACGATGCCGTTGGTGGACCCGAGATCCTGGATCGTCGAGGGCGTTCCGGTCCGGATCTCGCAGTGCCGGCGGGAGACGCCGGGATCGTCGATCCTCACGTCCGCGTCGGTGCTGCGGCCAAGGACCAGAGTCGGGCGGGAGATCTGATGGCGGGTGCCGTTGATCTCGATCCAGCGTCGCACCTGGGCGCCGGATGCGGTCTGGGGGACGGGTCCGCCGGCCGCGGGACGGCCGGAGTGGGGCGCCTGGCCGGGGCGCTGCGCGCCGCCCGGGACACCCGGCGGCGGGGCCGCGGGCATCGGCGGTGCGCCGGCCGGAGGGTAGCCGTAACCACCGGCGGGGCGGCCCTGCGGGGCGCCTCCGGCCGGAGCGTGCGGCTGTGACGTACTCGACGCGAGCGTGCGGCTGCGGACCCGGTACAGACCGGTGTCGAGGTCGTCGGCCTTCTCCAGGTGGACCTTGATCGGGCCCATGAAGGTGTAGCGCTGCTGCTTGGCGTAGTCCCGGACGAGGCCCGAGAGCTCGTCGCCGAGCTGGCCGGAGTACGGGCTGAGACGCTCGAAGTCGGGCGTGCTCAGCTCCACGATGAAGTCGTTGGGGACGACGGTCCGCTCGCGGTTCCAGATCGTCGCGTTGTTGTCGCACTCGCGCTGGAGCGCGCCGGCGATCTCGACGGGCTGGACCTCGGACTTGAAGACCTTGGCGAAGGTGCCGTTGACCAGACCTTCGAGACGCTGCTCGAAACGCTTCAGGACTCCCATGGGGCACCTCCTCCGTCGTTGCCGTCCTGGTACTGCTTACTGATCGTATCCACGCGTCGGGAAATCGGCTGGTTCCCCTTCTCTGCCCTGTGGACGAGTGTCACCTCTCACAGACCTTCCCCATGGATCGTAGGGGCGGCCCCTGGACAGTGTCCCGCACCTGGGGAGCCGACAGGGGGAGCGGGGGGAAGCGGCGGGGGGTCCGTGGGCGGTCCGTCCGCTTCCTCCCGGTACTCGTCCGCTTCTGTCCGTCTCTCTTCTTTCTTGTGGTTTCTGTGGTTCCTGCCGTGCCGTTCCGGCCCGCGGCGGACTCCGGCGGCGCCGTCCGGCCGCCGGGGTCGTGACGGTCGGCCGGTGGCGCGGATGTGACGCGGGACACCCTGGAGAGGGTGCGGCGCAGGCCGCGGTGGCCGCCGCGACGCGGTGGGGATCCGCGCCCCGCCACGGGCGTGCCGCCGCTGTCGCACCGGCGTCCGCCCGCCGTGGTGTTCCGTCCCGTCTCCGTGTGCCGCTTCACGTCTCTCCATCTGTTCGCCGGAAGAGGGCCCGAAACAAACGGATGTGATTCCACGGTCTGCGACGTGCTAATCTTCAGATGTCGCCAGGCGGTCGCACCGAAGAGGTGAGGAGCCGGGAGACACACCCAATGCGCGGGTGGCGGAATAGGCAGACGCGCTGGATTCAGGTTCCAGTGCCCGAAAGGGCGTGGGGGTTCAACTCCCCCCTCGCGCACCAGACGGAAGCCCCGTAGGTCATCGACCTACGGGGCTTTCGCGTTGTCGGCGTCACCTGCGACCTTCGTCGCACCGGGGCGAGACGAAAGAGAGCGGCGTCCTTCGTGGGCGCCTGCCTAGGGTGCGGGCGTGGACGCGTCTTCGAGGATCAGGGCCCAGGTGGCCGCCGGCCGGCGATGGTTCGCGGTGCCCGGGATGTGGTCGCGCCGCAGGACCGCCGGCGAGGTGGTGCTCGCGGTGGTCATGGCGCTGCTGGCGGCCGGCACCGAGGAACTGCTGGGCGGGGAGGGCGGACAGCTCGTCGTGGTCGCCGTGGCCGCCGCCCTGCTGTCGTTGCTGCGGCGCCGGTTTCCGACGACGGTCCTGATCGCGACGGCGGCGCTCGCACCCCTCGTACCGGGCTTCGGCGTGCTGCTGATCCTCGTCGGCTGGTCCGCGGGGCGCTATGTCCCGGGCGCGGGGCGGGTGCTGGCGGTGTTCACGGTCGCCTACGCGGTGAACCTCGGGGCGACCCTGGTCGAGTCCTGGGACCTGCACCGCGTGCTGAGCGTCGCCCTCCTGTCGACGCTGTACTTCCTGGCGACGACGCTGGCGCCCGGACTGGCCAACCGGTATTGGACCCAGCGCCGCACCCTGCTGCACGCCCTGCAGGAGCGCAACGCCCAGCTGATGCGGGAGCGGTTGATGGTGGCGGGTCAGGCTCGGCTGCGGGAGCGTCAGCGGATCGCCCAGGACATGCACGACAGCCTCGGCCACCAGCTGGCGCTGATCTCGGTGCACACCGGGGCCCTGGAGGTGGACCGGGAGCTGACCGACCGGCAGCGGCAGGCGGTCGGCGTGCTGCGGAACGCCTCGGTGACGGCCATGCACGAGCTGCGCGAGGTCGTGGGCATCCTGCGGGACGGCGTCGAGGCGCCCGCCGAGCCGGACCTGGTGCCGGTGCGGGCGGGCGACGAGTCGGGGCGGGCGGCACGGGGGACCGCCGGCATCGAGGGGCTCGTGGAGGCGGCGCGGGCCGCGGGGAACCGGGTGGAGCTGCGGCGCCTCGGCGAGCACCAGCCGCTGCCGCCGGCCGTCGACCACGCCGCGTACCGCGTCGTCCAGGAGTCGCTGACCAACGCCTACAAGCACGCTCCGGGGGCGCTGATCGGCGTCGAACTGCGCTACGAGCCGGACGCCTTCGTCGTCGAGATCGTCAACGAGGCCGCCGCGGAGGCGCCCAGGGACGTCGTGAGCGGCGGTCAGGGGCTCACCGGGCTGCACGAGCGGGCTCGGCTGGTGGGCGGCATCGTCCACGTCGGCCCTGTGGACGGCGGCGGCTTCCGGGTCGCCGGGGTGCTGCCGTACGGGGTGGTGGAAGCCGCGCCTTTGGTCGACGTGGCCGACGACTTCCGGCAGCAGTCGACGGCCCCCCTGGCACGCGACGGTGGACGGGTTCCGGTCGGACCGACCGACTGGACCCTGACGGAGCGGGAGTTGGCCATGGCGATGCGCGGGGGCAGGAGCAGGAGCGGCGGGGTCGCGCTGGGGTGCGGGATCGCGTTCGCGGGGGTGGTGCTGCTGCTGATCGCGGCCGGGTTCGGCCTCTACTTCATGGTCGGCTCGATGAAGGAGGGCATGATCGAGCCCGCCCAGTACGAGGCGGTGCGGGTGGGCACGGCCGAGCAGGAGGTCCGAGACCGGCTTCCCTCCGGGGACACGATCGTCACGACGGGTCTGCACGGCAAGGGGCCGCAGGAGCCGGCCGGGTCCTCGTGCCTGGTGCTGATGTCCTCCGAGATGGGCGAGGACCTCGACACGGAGCCGGTTTTCCGGTTCTGCTTCAAGGACGGCAAGCTGATCGAGAAGAAGTCGTACGACGTCAAGCGCTAGCGCCTGCCGCACCCGTGGTCGGCAGCCGGTGGGGAGTAGCTGTGGCAGGGCAGCGCATCAGGGTCGTGATCGCCGATGACGAACCGCTGATCAGGGCCGGGATCCGGATGATCCTCACCTCGGACCCGGAGATCGAGGTGGTCGCGGAGGCCGCGAACGGCCGCGAGGCGATCGAGCGGGTGAGGGCGCACGCCGCCGAGGTGGTCCTGCTCGACATCCAGATGCCGGTCCTCGACGGGCTCTCGGCGCTGCCGGAACTGCGCAGGGCGGCGCCCTCGACCCGGGTGATCGTGCTGACCACGTTCGGGGAACGGGAGAACGTCCTGCGGGCGCTGGAGCACGGCGGTGCCGGGTTCCTGCTGAAGGACACGGCGCCGGCTGAACTGATCCGGGCGGTGCGGGCCGCGGCGGCGGGGGACGCCTACCTCTCGCCGGCGGCCACCCGGCACGTGGTCGATCAGCTGGCCTCGGGGCGGGAGGGGGCGAGGGCGGAGCGGGCGCGGGCCCGGGTCGCGGCGCTGAGCGAGCGGGAGCGCGAGGTGCTGGCGCTGCTCGGGGAGGGCCTGTCCAACGCGGACGCGGGGCGCCGCCTGCACATGAGCGAGGCCACCGTGAAGACGTACGTGAGCCGGATCCTGGCGAAGCTCGGCTGCGAGAACCGGGTGCAGGCGGCGCTGCTGGCCCGGGACGCCGGCCTGTAGGCGGGGCGGGAACGGGGTCGGGGGCTGGGGGGAACGGGGCGAGGAACGCGGTCCGGGGGCCGGACCGGGGGGGCGGGGCCTCGGGCGGCCGCGCGGGATTTGTGGGTGGGGGTGGTGGGGGATCCGCGGTCGTCGCGCGGGGGACGGTCAGCGGGGGGTCCCGGGGCCGCTCGGCGTCTCGGTGGAGGAGCGCGGGGCCTGGGGGAGGCCCGAGGTGCCCGTGGAGGTGCGCGGGGCCTGGGGGAGGCCCGAGGTGCCCGTGGAGGTGCGCGGTGCCTGGGGGAGGCCCGAGGTGCCCGTGGAGGTGCGCGGGGCCTGGGGGAGGCCCGAGGTGCCCGTGGAGGTGCGCGGTGCCTGGGGGAGGCCCGAGGTGCCGGCTGAGTTGTAGCGCAGCAGGTAGGCGGCGAATTGGGCGAGGTCGTCGGCCGACCAGTCCCTGAGGCGTGCCTCGTAGGCGGCGAGACGGCTGGCCTGGGTGGAGGCCAGGACGTCGGCGCCCGCCGCGGTCGGGTGCAGGACCTGGACGCGGTGGTCGTCCGGGTCCGGCCGGCGTTCCACCAGGCCGAGCTTCTCCAGACCGGCCACCTGCCGGCTGACCGTCGACTTGTCGAGCAGGTAGTGGGTGGCGAGATCGGTCGCCCGGCAGCCCTGCTGGTCGACGATGTGCGCGAGCAGCGTGTACGAGACCAGGGGCAGCTCGGGGTGGAGCCGGGCCGCCGCGGCGCGTGCCCGGCGGGCGAAGGCCGTCAGCTCCCGCTGGATGGTGTCGATGGAGGCCTCGCGGGCGCCGCCGGTCATGGTGCGCTCCTCGTCGTCGGTGGCGGGGGTCCGCACGGTGGGGGTGCGGGGGTTCGTGGAGCGTCCCGCCTCAGTTGTATAGTACAACGGTCGTTTAGTTGTAAAAGCCAACCATGGAGGTTCGCCCGATGTCCGCAGGACCCCACCCGGCAGGACCGAGCACCACGGGCGCGGTGCGGCACGTGCTCGGGCACCTGCTCACCCCCTTGCTCATGTGCATCGGCATGGGACTCGCCTACCTCGGCGCCTTCCACGCCCCCGAACCCCACGACCTGCGCGTCGACGTCGTCGGCTCCGGCCCCAGCGCCCAGGTCCTCGCCCAGACCCTCCACGACAAGGGCGCCGGCGCCCTCGACGTCCGCACCGTCGCCGACCGCGACACCGCCGTCGCCGCCCTGCGCGGGCTGTCCTCCTCCGGCGCCTACGTCCCCGGCGCCCGCCCCGAGCTCCTGATCGCCTCCGCCGCCTCCGACACCAGCGCCCTCGCCGTCGAGAAGGTCTTCACCAAGGTCGCGGCCGCACAGGACGCACCCCTGAAGGTGACCGACGTCGCCCCCGTGTCGGACGGCGACCCCACCGGCCAGGGCGTCTTCTTCCTGCTCGTCGCCCTCAGCATCGGCTCGTACGCCTCCGTCGCCGTCATCGGCGGCGCCGGGGCCGTCCTGCCCCTGCGGATCCGCGCGCTGCTCGCCGCCGGGACGTCCCTCGCCGTCAGCCTGATCGGCACCGTCTTCGCGGGACCGCTGTTCCACCTCGTCGACCACGGACTCGGCGGCGTCTGGGCCCTGTCCTGGCTCTACACCGCCGGCATCCTGCTGATCGGCGTCGGACTCCACACCTTCCTGCGCCGCTGGACCACCCTCGGCGTGATGGTGCTGTTCGTGATGCTCAACTTCACCAGCTCCGGCGGCATCTACCGCCCCGAACTCCAGCCCGGCTTCTTCGCCGCCCTCCACGCCTTCTGGAACGGCGCCGGCTTCGTCGAGGGCGTCCGCGCCCACGTGTACTTCGACGGCCGGGCTCTCGGCGGACACGTCCTGGTCCTGGCCCTGTGGTTCCTCGCCGGCGTCGCCCTGACCGCCCTGGCCGGGTTCACCGAGGCGCGCCGCCGTCCCGCGCCGACGCCTTCTCACGGCGCTCGGACCGTGAACGGGGCCGCCACCGGGGACCGGACGGAGAAGGACGCGGAGGTCGAGGAGGAGCTGCAGGAGGCGGTCGGCGTCTGACGGGCGTCCTGCCGATCCTGCTGATCCTGGCGGTCTTGCCGGTCTTGCCGTGCTCTCTGGCCCTCTCTGGCCCTCTCCGGCCCTCTCCGGCCCTCTCCGACTCGGCCCCGGGCGGGCAGCGCCTCCTGCCGCTCCCGACCCAGCTGAAACGCCTCCCCCCCCCGGCGCGTCCGGGTGGCCCGGTTCTCCCCAAGTCGTCGCTCGTCCACAGGGGGAGACGGCCCCCGCACCCCGGCTGTACCTTCATGGCCAGTTGATGTTGGACAGAACGCGCGAGTCGTTCGAGGTCGGGGGAGGGCGTCCCATGGGCGACTACCAAGCAGCGGTGCCGGGACAGCGGGGTACGGAAAGCGCGCGGGTGCCGCACGTACCCGGGTTCGCGCCGCGGGCCGCCACGGGGACGACCGACTCCCCCAAGGAACACGGCAAGGCCCTCCGCGCGCGGCTGCCGCGCTCCGCGCACAGCGCGCTGACCCTCTCCCCCGACCGCCCGGACGCCGTGCGCGCCGTGGAGGAGTCCAGCCGCGACCGCGTCCCGGAACTGACACCGATACGCGTCGGCCGCATGGCCGCCAGCCCCTTCGCGTTCCTCCGGGGCTCCGCCGGCCTGATGGCCCACGACCTCGCCGGCTCGCCCGTCACCGGCGTCGCCGCCCAGATATGCGGCGACGCCCACGCGGCGAACTTCGGCCTCTACGGCGACGCCCGCGGCCGCCTCGTCATCGACCTCAACGACTTCGACGAGACCGTCGTCGGCCCCTGGGAATGGGACCTCAAGCGGCTCGCCACCTCGCTGGTCCTCGCCGGACGCGAGGTCGGTGCGGACGAGGACACCTGCCGGGCCGCCGCCTTCGACACCGTCGGCGCCTACCGGCGCACCATGCGGCTGCTCGCCAAGCTTCCCGTCCTCGACTCCTGGAACGCCATCGCGGACGAGGAGCTCGTCTCCCACACCGACGCCCGCGACCTGCTCGGCACCCTCGAACGGGTCTCCGAGAAGGCCCGCAACAACACCAGTGCCCGCTTCGCCGCCAAGTCGACCGAGGCCGTCGCCGACGCGGACGGCGGAGGCCGCCGGTTCGTCGACGCGCCGCCGGTGCTGCGCCGGGTCCCGGACGCGGAGGCCGCCGCGGTCACCGCCTCCCTCGGCGCCTACCTGCGGACCGTGTCCGAGGACCGGCTGCCGCTGCTGGCCCGGTACGCGGTGCACGACGTCGCGTTCCGGGTGGTCGGCACCGGCAGCGTCGGCACCCGCTCGTACGTGGTGCTGCTGCTCGACCACCGGGGGGAGCCGCTGGTGCTCCAGGTCAAGGAGGCACGGCCGTCCGCGCTGCTGCCGCACCTCGCGTCCGCCGGGTTCGCCGCACCGGAACCGGGCCACGAGGGACAGCGCGTCGTCCTCGGACAGAAGCGCATGCAGGTCGTCAGCGACATCCTGCTCGGCTGGACAACGGTGGAGGGGCGGCCGTTCCAGGTGCGGCAGTTCCGCAACCGGAAGGGCAGCGTCGACCCCGCGGCACTCACCCCGGACGAGGTCGACGACTACGGACGGATGACCGGCGCGCTGCTGGCGCGGGCCCACGCGCACAGCGCCGACCCGCGCCTCATAGCCGGCTACTGCGGAAAGAACGAGGAACTGGACGAGGCGATCGCCGGCTTCGCCGTGGCCTACGCGGACCGCACCACAGCGGACCACGCGGACCTGGTGACCGCCGTGAACAACGGCCGGATGGCGGCCGAGCTCGGCGTCTGACGACCGGGCATCCGAGAATCGGCGGCCGGCGACCGCGGGGCCCTGTCGCGAGCTGACCGTGAGGCGGCGGCTGCGACGCCGTGGCGGGGGTGGCCGTGAGGCGACGGACGGGGCGGGGCGGCCGTGAGGCCGACGGGCGACGCCGTCGTCCGGAAAGACAGGGGGCAGGGGTGGGGAGGGAGGGGGAGGGAGGGGGGAGGCCCCCCGGAGTGACCGTAGGCTGGAGGCGTGACCGACCGGAGCGAGGACGTGGACGTGGAGCAGGGCGCGGGCGCGGGTGGTGAGCCCGGTACGGAGCGGCCCGAGGCGCGGCTGGAGAAGGCCGTGGGCGTGGCGGAGCAGGCGCTGATCGAGTTCGAGATCGCGGTCGAGACGTTCCGGGTCGAGGTGGAGAACTTCTCCCGGCTGCATCACCAGAAACTCGGGCCGATGTACACGCGGCTCGACGAGCTGGACGCGCAGATCGCCGAGGCCAGGGCGGCCAGGACCGGGGATCCGGAGGATCTGCGGCGGGCGCAGGAAGCGCGCGCCAACGTCATGCCGATGCCCGGGGTCGAGGAGCTCTTCCACGACTGGATCGACTCCGACGGGCTGTCCCCCGAAGCCGCCGCGATGCTGACCGAGCAGTCGGTGCAGCCGCCGAAGCGGGTCCGGCCGAGCGAGGAGGCACGCAAGCTGTACCGCGAGCTGGCCCGCCGAGCCCACCCCGACCTGGCGCGCGACGAGGACGAGCGCAAGCGTCGCGACGAGTTCATCACCCGGGTGAACGCCGCGTACGCGCGCGGTGACGTCGCCCTTCTCGGCGAGCTGTCCGCCGAGTGGGCGGCCGGACCGGCTCCGGAGCCGGAGCGGCTGAGCGAGAGCGAGGAGCTGTACGCGCGGCTGGAGTGGCTGTCGCAGCGCAAGGAGCTGCTGACGGTCGTCGCGCGGGAGCTGGAGGAGAGCGCCATCGGCGCGATGCTGCGGATGGCGCCGGACGACCCGGACCGGCTGTTGGAGGAGATCGCCGAGCAGCTGCTCGCGCAGGTCTCCGAGCGGGAGGCGGAGCTCGCCTCCCTGGTGCAGTAGTTTCGAAGGAGCTCGCGTTCGGTCGGGCGGTACAGACGAGAGAAGGCCAGTCCCATGAATTTCGCCCCGCTGCCCTCGGTGGACGTGGCCTCCGTGCCCGCAGACGCCCTGGTGCTGGACGTCCGGGAGGACGACGAGTGGGCGGCCGGTCATGTCGAGGACGCGCTGCACGTGCCGATGAGTGACTTCGTGGCGCGTTTCGGTGAGGTGACCGAGGCGGTCGCCGACGGTCGGCGTGCCTATGTGATGTGCCGCGTCGGCGGTCGGTCGGCGCAGGTCACCCAGTACCTGGTGCAGCAGGGGATCGACGCCGTGAACGTCGACGGCGGCATGCTGGCCTGGGACGGCGCGGGGCGTCCGATGGTGACGGACGGCGGCAGTCAGGCCTTCGTGCTCTGATCGTGGTGGCGGCGCCCGGCGGTCCGGTACTCGCGGAGCGCCGGGGGCGCGGTCCGAGCGGGCGTCGCGTCAGCCGAGGGGGTGGGCGGCCAGGAGGTCGCCCAGGGCCTCTTCGTGGGCGGCGGCCGGGCCGAGGGCGAGTTCGAGCTGTTTGGCCCAGGCGTGGTAGCGGTGCAGCGGGTAGTCGGTGTCGGCGCCGAAGCCGCCGTGCAGGTGCTGTGCGGTCTGCACCACGCGGCGTACGCCCTCGGAGGCCCAGATCTTGGCGACGGCGATGTCCGCGGCGGGCGGCAGTGGGCCGCCGGCGCCGGTGCTGATGCGCCAGGCGGCCTGCCAGAGGGTGACCTCCATGGCGCGCAGGTCGATGTAGCGGTCGGCGGTCTGGACCGCGACGGCCTGGAAGGTGGCCACGGGGTGGCCGAACTGCTCGCGTTTCCCGGTGTACTGGCTCGTCATGGCGAGGACGCTTTCGCCGAGCCCGAGGGCGAGGGCGCAGGTTCCGGTGGCGAGGACGCCGCGCAGCCAGTCCCAGGCGCCGTCGGTGTCGATGACGTCGGTGCCGGTGAGGCGCACGGCGTCGAGGGTGAGTTCGGCGAGGAGTTCGCCGCTGGTGGAGTACTGCTCGGCCAGGGTGAGGCCGGGGTGGGTGCGGGGGATCAGGGCGAGGACGGTCCGGCCGTCGGTGGTGTGGGCGGGGACGGCGATGCGGTCGGCGGCGTGGGCCCAGGGGACGGCGCTCTGCGTGCCGTCGAGGATCCAGTCGGTGTCGTCGAGGCGGGCGGTGACGGCCAGTTCGGCGGGGTCGTGGCCGCTGCGGCCGTTGGGGGCGGCGGTGAGGACGAGTTCGCCGCGGGCGACGCGGGGCAGGAGGTCCGCCGTTGTGGCGTCAGGGGCGTAGCGCTCGACGGTCATCGCGACGGCGCAGGTCTCCAGCAGGGGGACGCGGGCGAGGACACGGGCCGATTCGCGTAGGACGAGGCAGAGGGCGGTGGTGTCGAGGCCGGCGCCGTCGTGTTCGGGGGTGAGGACGAGGCCGAGGAGTCCGGCGTCGGCGAGGCGCTTCCAGAGGGGCCGGTCGAGGTCGTCGGCGACCGCGCCGGGGGTGAGGGCGGGGCTGGGTACGGCGTCGGGTGCGGTGCCCGAGAAGACGGCCTTGGCCGCTTCGACAGCTGCCTGCTGTTCCTCGGTGAAGGTGAAGTCCACGGCCTTGCCCTCCCGTTCCTGCCCTGACGGTCCGTCTTCTGACGGACCGTCAAGATAGAACAGGTTCTACCGGAAGGGAATGGGCCGGGTACGACGGCCGGTGGACGTCAGCGGTCGAAGTCCAGCTCCACGTCCGCCGTGGCCGGGTGGGACTGGCACGCCAGCACGTAACCCGCTTCGGTCTCCTCCGGTTCGAGGGCGAAGTTGCGGTCCATCCGCACCTCTCCGCCGACGAGGAAGGCGCGGCAGGTGCCGCAGACGCCGCCCTTGCAGGCGTACGGGGCGTCCGCGCGGGCCCGCAGCACGGTGTCGAGGAGCGTCTCGCCCTCCTGGACCGGCCAGTTGCCGGAGCGGCCGTGCAGGGTGGCGGTCAGTGTGGCGTGGACCGGCGCGCCGGTGGTGGCCGCCGGGGCGGGCGCGGAGCCGTCGTCGACGTGGAAGATCTCCTGGTGGATCCGGCCGCGGGCGACTCCGAGTCCGCGCAGGGCCTGCTCGGCGCCCTGGACGAGGCCGAAGGGGCCGCACAGGAACCAGCCGTCGATGTCCTCGACCGGCAGCAGCGCGGGCAGGAGTGCGGTGAGCCGGTCCTGGTCGAGGCGCCCGGACGGCAGCCCGGACTGCTGCTCCTCGCGGGAGAGGACGGTGACGAGCTGGAAGCGGTCGGGGTAGCGGTCCTTGAGGTCGGCGACATCGTCGAGGAACATCGTCGAGGACGCGGTGCGGTCGCTGCGGACCAGGCAGAACCGGGCCTCGGGCTCGCGGGCGAGCAGGGTGGCCGCCATCGACAGGACCGGGGTGATGCCGCTGCCGCCGACGACGGCCGCGAAGTGCCCGGGCCTAGGGTCGAGGACGAAGCGGCCCATCGGCTCCATGACCTCGACGACGTCGCCGACGGTCAGCTCCTTGAGGGCGTACGTGGAGAACTCGCCGCCGTCGACCAGCCGGATGCCCACCCGCAGGACGGGGTCCTCGCCGGCCGGGGTGGCCGGGGCGCAGATGGAGTAGGTGCGGCGGATCTCCTCGCCGTCCCGCGTGGTGCGGCGCAGGGCGAGGTGCTGGCCGGGGGTGTGGCGGTAGGTCTCGCGCAGCTCGGGCGGGACCGTGAAGGTGACGGCCACCGAGTCGTCCGTGAGCTGCTCGACCTCGCTCACCCGGAGCGGATGGAACATCTACAACTCCTTGAAGTGGTCGAACGGTTCGCGGCAGGCCGTGCAGCGGCGCAATGCCTTGCACGCGGTGGAGGAGAACCGGCTGAGCAGTTCGGTGTCGGTGGACCCGCAGTGGGGGCAGCGGATCGCGAGGGTCAGCGGTATCGGTCCGCCTGCCGGGCCCTGCGGGCGCGGCGGGGCGATGCCGAACTCGGCGAGCTTACGCCGGCCTTCCTCGGTGATGTCGTCCGTCGACCAGGCGGGGGAGAGGACCGTCACGACGGAGACCTCGGGCACGCCGTGTGCGTGGAGGGCCTGCTCGATGTCGGCCGACATGGCCTCGATCGCCGGGCAGCCGGTGTAGGTCGGGGTCAGTTCGACCTCGACCCGGCCGGGGCCGAGGACCTTGGCGCCGCGCAGGACGCCGAGGTCCTCCAGGGTGAGGACGGGCAGCTCGGGGTCGGGGACGGCGCCGGCGACCCGGCTCAGTTCCTGTTCCAGGGCCGTCATGGTCACCATGTCGCCCCCGGGTGGCTTCGGTGCAGGTGCTGCATCTCGGCGATCATCCGGCCGAAGGACTCGGTGTGCAGGCCCTGGCGTCCGGCGCCGGCGGCCCAGGCGCCGGTGCGCGGGCCGTCCGGCACGGTGAGCGTGGCCCGGGTGAGGACGTCCGTGACGGAGGCCAGCCAGGCGCTCTCCATGGCGGTCCGGTCGACGTCGAGGCCCTCGACGGGCTGGAACAGTTCGCCGGTGAAGCGCCACAGGGCGTCGCAGGCCCGCTGCATGCGGTCGTGGCTCTCGTCCGTGCCGTCGCCGAGGCGCAGGGTCCAGTGCTCGGCGTGGTCCTGGTGGTAGGCGACTTCCTTGACGGCCTTGGCGGCGAGTCCGGCGAGCGGTCCGTCGCCGGTGGCCAGCTGCCCGTACAGCAGCCGCTGGTAGGTGGAGAAGTAGAGCTGGCGGGCGATGGTGTGGGCGAAGTCGCCGTTCGGCTGTTCGACGAGCTGGCAGTTGCGGAAGGCCCGCTCCTCGCGGAGGTAGGCCAGCTCGTCCTCGTCGCCGACGAGGGAGAGCAGGATGCGTGCCTGGCCGAGCAGGTCGAGCGCGATGTTGGCGAGGGCGACCTCCTCCTCCAGGACGGGGGCGCTGCCGGCCCACTCCCCCAGCCGGTGGGAGAGCACGAGGGCGTCGTCGCCGAGGGCGAGGGCGGCTGTGGTGATCACGGCGGTGTCGCTCACAGGTGCTTCACCCCGTCCGGGATCTCGTAGAAGGTCGGGTGGCGGTAGGGCTTGTCGGCCGACGGCTCGAAGAAGGGGTCCTTCTCGTCGGGCGAGGAGGCGGTGATCTCGGCGGAGGGGACCACCCAGATCGAGATGCCTTCGTTGCGGCGGGTGTAGAGGTCGCGGGCGTTGCGCAGGGCCATCTCGGCGTCCGGCGCGTGCAGGCTGCCGGCGTGGGTGTGGGACAGTCCGCGGCGCGAGCGCACGAACACCTCCCACAGCGGCCATCCGTTGGTGGTCATGCCCGTGCCTCCCCGTGGTGCTGGTCCGCGTGCTGGTCGTCCTGTCGGCCGGCCGCGGGCCGGTCGGTGTGCTTGGTGGCGTACGCCGCGGCGGCGTCCCGGACCCAGGCGCCGTCCTCGTGCGCCTTGCGGCGCTTGTCGAGTCGCTGTTCGTTGCAGGGGCCGTTGCCCTTGAGGACGTCCCAGAACTCGGTCCAGTCGATGGCGCCGAAGTCGTGGTGTCCGCGCTCCTCGTTCCACCGGAGGTCGGGGTCGGGGAGGGTGAGGCCGAGGGCCTCGGCCTGCGGGACGGCGATGTCGACGAAGCGCTGGCGCAGCTCGTCGTTGGAGTGGCGCTTGATCTTCCAGGCCATCGACTGCGCGGAGTGCGCCGACTCGTCGTCGGGCGGGCCGAACATCATCAGTGAGGGCCACCACCAGCGGTCGACCGCGTCCTGGGCCATGGCGTGCTGGGCCTCGGTGCCGTTCGACAGGGCGAGCAGGGCTTCGTATCCCTGGCGCTGGTGGAACGACTCCTCCTTGCAGACCCGGACCATCGCGCGGGCGTACGGGCCGTAGGAGCAGCGGCAGAGCGGGACCTGGTTCGTGATGGCGGCGCCGTCCACGAGCCAGCCGATGGCACCGACGTCGGCCCAGGTCAGCGTGGGGTAGTTGAAGATCGAGGAGTACTTCTGGCGGCCGGAGTGGAGCTTGTCGAGCAGCTCGTCGCGGCTGGTGCCGAGCGTCTCGGCGGCGCTGTAGAGGTAGAGCCCGTGGCCGGCCTCGTCCTGGACCTTGGCCATGAGGATCGCCTTGCGGCGCAGCGAGGGCGCGCGGGTGATCCAGTTGGCCTCCGGCTGCATGCCGATGATCTCGGAGTGGGCGTGCTGTGCGATCTGGCGCACGAGGGAGGCCCGGTAGGCGTCGGGCATCCAGTCGCGCGGCTCGATGCGCTCGTCGGCCGCGACGGCGGCGTCGAA
The DNA here is from genome assembly GCF_050917515.1 of Streptomyces sp. JL2001. Lineage (NCBI taxonomy): Bacteria > Bacillati > Actinomycetota > Actinomycetes > Kitasatosporales > Streptomycetaceae > Streptomyces > Streptomyces sp. JL2001. Next base: position 3,983,141 of record NZ_CP169421.1, read on the forward strand.
CACGGCCTCGTAGGCCGCGTGGGTCGCCGCGGTGGCCGCGTCGTCACCGGCCTGTGCGCCCTGCCCGGCCTGCGCGCCCGCGGTCACTGCTGTCGCTGCTGTCCCTGCGGTCATCGGACTCCCTACCGACCGATCGTTCGGTTGAATGACTTCAATGGTGGGACGGGGGCCCGTATGGTGTCAACCCTGTGGATAACCGGGGTGGACCGATCGGGATCGGGGCGGGGATGAACTCGTACGGCGACGAGAGCGCGCCTGGGGGCCGGGCTGCCCCCGGCACGGCGGCTCCGGACACGGCGGCGGGCGCCTCCGCCCCGGCCGCCGGCCCGCCGCCCGACCGCCCCTCGATACCCGGTGCCGGCCCGATATCCGGCGCGATATCCGGGTCCGGACCGGTCGGGGAACAGGACGCCGGCTCGGCGCCGGGACGCGACTCGGGACCCGCCGGCCGGGAACTCTCCCAGGACCCCGCGCAGGCCTCCGGCCCTGGGGCCGCCGGGCGGCCCGGCGCGGGAATGGCCGCGCTGTCCCTCCCCTACCAGGTCGTCGCGGCCGTCGCGCTGGCCGTCATCGGGGTCCTGGCCTGCGTCCACCTCTCGATGGTGTTCCTGCACGTCGCGCCCTCGAACACGCTGACCAAACAGCACGGTGAGGCCGTCGACGGCTGGGTCTATCCCGAGTTCGAGCAGAACTGGAAGCTCTTCGCTCCCAACCCGCTCCAGCAGAACATCGCCGTCCAGGTCCGTGCCGAGATCGCGGCCGACGACGGCACGCGGCGCACCACCGGATGGATCGACCTGTCGGCCCAGGACGCCGAGGCGATCCGCGGCAGCCTGCTGCCCAGCCACACCGACCAGAACGAGCTGCGCCGGGCCTTCGACTTCTACCTCAACTCCCACACCGACGACTTCCGCCCCAACGGCCTGCGCGGCAGGCTCTCGGAGAACTACCTGCGCCGGATCGTCATGCTCCGCCTCGACCGGGAGCCCCTCGGCGGTGAGGTCGAGAAGATCCAGCTCCGCTCGGAGACCCGCGCCGTGCAGTCCCCGTCCTGGAGCGGGGAGAGGACCAGCACCGACCCCCGCCACCGGGACCTGCCCTGGTGGTCGGTGACCGCCGCCGATCTGCCGGCCGGTGCGAAGAACGACGACCGTACGGAGGCCGGCCGGTGAACCGATCCACGCCCGACGCGGTCGCACCCGACCCGTCCACCCCGCGACCCGCACCGTCCTCGCCGCCCCCGGGGCGGACGGTGTCGGCCCCCGAACCCCTCGACCGCCGACTCGCCCGCGCCGTCCAGCGCGTCACGGGCTCGGCGCTCGGCCCGTACCAGACCGCGATCGTCCGGATCGGCTTCTCCCTCACCTGGCTGCTCTTCCTGCTGCGCGAGCTGCCGCACCGCCACGAGTTGTACGGCCCCGACGGGCCGTGGTCCTGGGAGATGGGCCGGCAGCTGATCGGCGACAACCACTCGTTCACGGCGCTGATGTGGTCGGACAGCGGCCTGTGGTTCGAGATCGTCTACGGACTCGCCGTCCTCTCCGCCGTCCTGCTGCTCCTGGGCTGGCGCACCCGCGCCGTGTCCGTGGTCTTCATGGCCGGGGTGCTGTCGCTGCAGAATCGCTCCATCTTCATGGGCGACGGCGGCGACAACGTCGTGCACCTCGCCGCGCTCTACCTCGTCCTGACCCGCTGCTCCCAGGTCTGGTCGCTCGACGCCCGCCGTCTCGCCCGCCAGGAGCGTGAGGCCGGTCTCGGTACGGCGCCCCGCCGGGACGTCGTCGGCCCCGTGCTGTGGACCGTGCTCGGCGTCCTGTTGCTCGTCGCCACGTACCAATCCGGAGTGACCGGCGAGTGGTGGCTCATCGTGCTGCTCTGGGCGCTCTGGGCGGGTCAGGCGCTGTGGTGGCTGGCCTGCCGTCACGCACCGGGCGAGCCGCGCACCCTGCTCGACGTGCTCGCCAACCTCACCCACAACGCGGCCCTGCTCGTGATCATGGCCGAGGTCTGCCTGATCTACGCGACGGCCGGCTGGTACAAGATCCAGGGATCGCGGTGGCAGGACGGCACGGCCCTGTACTACCCGCTGAAGCTGGACTACTTCTCCCCTTGGCCCGCCCTGTCGGACGTGCTCGGCTCCAGCGCGCTGGTCGTGCTGCTGCTGACCTACGGGACCGTGGCCGTGCAGGTCGCCTTCCCGTTCACCCTGTTCAACCGCAGGGTCAAGAACGTCCTGCTGGTCGCGATGATGCTGGAGCACGCGGGGATCGCGCTGCTCCTCGGGCTGCCCTTCTTCTCGCTCGCGATGATCTCCGCCGACGCGGTGTTCCTGCCGACGGCGTTCCTGGTCTGGCTGGGCACGCGGGTCGGGCGCGGCAGGGACCGGCTGTTCTCGCGTCGGCGGGAGGAGGCGGTCCCCGAGCAGCGCCGCGCGGACGAGGAGCCGTCCCCCCGTACCCTCGTCGGGTGAGCACCACCGAACAGCCGAGCGTGTCGTACGAGCCGTCGGGCCCGACCCGGACCACCCCGCACGAGCCGGTCCGCCCCAGGACGGCCGGACCGGAGGCGGCGGGGCAGGAGCCGGCCGGGCATAAGACGGCCGGGCAGGAGACGGCCGGGGACGAGCCGGCCCAGTACGACGAGGGGTTCGCCCCCGAGGTCGGCGTCGGACCGCATCCGCTGCCCTGGCCGCAGGGCGAGCGGTACGACCCCGAGCTGCTGGCCGCCGGAGACCGGCGGAACGTCGTCGATCCCTACCGGTACTGGACGCGGGAGGCGATCGTCGCCGACCTGGACACCCGGCGCCACGACTTCCACGTGGCGGTGGAGAACTGGGGCCACGACTTCAACATCGGGTCGGTGGTGCGGACCGCGAACGCCTTCCTGGCGAAGGAGATCCACATCGTCGGCCGCCGGCGGTGGAACCGGCGCGGGGCGATGGTCACCGACCGCTACCAGCACGTGCGGCATCACCCCGACACGGAGTCGCTGACCGCGTGGGCGGCGGCCGAGGACCTGCCGATCATCGGGATCGACAACCTGCCGGGCGCCGTGCCCCTGGAGCGGACCGTGCTGCCGCGGCGCTGTGTGCTGCTGTTCGGGCAGGAGGGGCCGGGCCTCACCGAGGAGGCCCGCCGGCACGCGGCCATGGTCTGCTCGATCGCCCAGTTCGGTTCGACCCGCTCCATCAACGCCGGCGCCGCGGCGGCGATCGCCATGCACGCCTGGGTCCAGCGCTACGCGGAGATCGCGGAGACCCCCTGAGGGGCCCCCGCGTCCGCGTGGGTCAGGCCTGGCGGCGGACCTCCACCACCCGGAACCGGTTGGAGACGAAAGCGCCGTCACACAGCGCCGCGTTGGCCGCCGGGTTCCCGCCGGAGCCGTGGAAGTCGGAGAACGCGGCGGTCTGGTTGACGTAGACCCCGCCGGTCAGGTTCAGCGAGAGCTGCGCCGACTCCTCCAGGCAGACCTCCTCGATCGCGCGCTCGGTGTCGGCCGAGGTCGTGTAGGCGCCGACCGTCATCGCGCCCTTCTCGCGCACCGTACGGCGCAGCAGCTCCAGGGCGTCGGCGGTCGAGTCGACCGAGACGGCGAAGGAGACGGGGCCGAAGCACTCGGAGAAGTACGCGGCCTCCGCGTCCGGCTTGGAGCCGTCCAGCTTCACGATGACGGGCGTCCGCACGACGGCGTCCGGGAAGTCCGGGTTCGCCACCTCGCGGGAGGCCAGCGCCACCTCGCCCAGGCCGGCGGCGGCCTCCAGGCGCGCCTTCACGTCGGGGTTCACCAGCGCGCCGAGCAGGGCGTTGGCCCGGGCGTCGTCGCCCAGCAGACCACCGACCGCCGCGGCGAGATCGGCGACGACCTCGTCGTAGGACCTGGGGCCCGCGTCCGTGGTGATGCCCTCGCGGGGGATCAGCAGGTTCTGCGGGGTGGTGCACATCTGGCCGCTGTACAGCGAGAGGGAGAAGGCCAGGTTGGAGAGCATGCCCTTGTAGTCGTCGGTGGAGTCGACGACGACCGTGTTGACGCCCGCCTTCTCGGTGTAGACCTGCGCCTGGCGCGCGTTCGACTCCAGCCAGTCGCCGAAGGCGGTGGAGCCGGTGTAGTCGATGATCCGGATCTCGGGGCGCACGGCGAGGGTCTTGGCGATGCCCTCACCGGGCCGCTCGACCGCCAGGGCGACGAGGTTCGGGTCGAAGCCGGCCTCGGCGAGGACCTCGCGGGCCACGCGGACCGTGAGCGCCAGCGGCAGCACGGCGCGCGGGTGCGGCTTGACGAGGACCGGGTTGCCGGTGGCGAGCGACGCGAACAGGCCCGGGTAGCCGTTCCACGTGGGGAAGGTGTTGCAGCCGATCATCAGCGCGATGCCGCGGGCGACCGGGGTGAAACGCTTGGACAGCTGCAGCGGGTCGCGCTTGCCCTGCGGCTTGGACCAGTCGGCGCTGCCCGGGGTGCGGGTCTGCTCCGCGTAGGCGTAGGCCACGGCCTCCAGGCCGCGGTCCTGGGCGTGCGGGCCGCCGGCCTGGAGCGCCATCATGAACGCCTGGCCGCTGGTGTGCATGACCGCGTGCGCGAACTCGTGGGTGCGGGCCGAGATCCGGGCGAGGATCTCCAGGCAGACGAGGGCGCGGGTCTCCGCCCCTGCGTCGCGCCAGGCGCCCATGCCGGCGCGCATCGCGGGCAGCAGGACGTCGATGTCGGCGTGCGGGTACTCCACGCCCAGCGCGGGGCCGTACGGCGAGACCTCGCCGCCGGTCCAGCCGTCGGTGCCGGGCTGGTCGAGCTCGAACCGGCCGTTCAGCAGCGCTTCGTACGCGGCGAGTCCGGCGGCGGCGTCCAGCGAGCCGTTCTCGCCGTAGGCCTTGGGGTGCTCCGGATGCGGCGACCAGTAGGCACGGGTGCGGATGGTGTCGAGAGCCTGGTCGAGTGTGGACCGGTGCTTCTCGGCCAGGGCGTCGGTGGTCAGCTGAGCGGCGGCCATTGCGGGACCAACTCCTCGTCGAGCTGGGCAGGGACAGGCGGACAGAGTTAGAGTAACCGAACGATCGGTCGGGACAAGGGGGTCTGTCGAAGCTGTGGACAACCCATCGGGGAGGATCAGTCGTATGACCGCCAATGTGAGCGACGCCGCGCCGGACGCAGGGGCCGACGCCATCGACCGGAGCCGCACCGTCGCCGTCGTGGGCACCGGCACCATGGGCCAGGGAATCGCCCAGGTGGCCCTCGTCGCCGGCCACCCCGTCCGCCTCTACGACAGCGTCCCGGGCCGTGCCGAAGAGGCCGTGACCGCCCTCGCCGCCCGCCTGGACCGGCTGGTCGAGAAGGGCCGGATGGACCGCCCGGCGCGCGAGGACGCCGTGGCGCGGCTGCACGCCGCCGCCGACCTCACGGAGCTCGCGGACGCGGCCCTCGTCGTCGAGGCGATCGTCGAGCGGCTCGACGTCAAGCGGCAGCTGTTCGCCGAACTGGAGAAGATCGTCGGCGACGACACCGTCCTCGCCACCAACACCTCCTCGCTGTCCGTCACCGCCATCGCCGGCGGGCTGCGCCTGCCCGGCCGGTTCGTCGGACTGCACTTCTTCAACCCGGCCCCGCTGCTGCCGCTCGTGGAGGTGGTCAGCGGCTTCGCGACCGACGCCTCCGCCGCCACGCGCGCGTACGAGACGGCGAAGGGCTGGGGGAAGACTCCGGTGCGCTGCGCCGACACCCCCGGCTTCATCGTCAACCGGATCGCGCGCCCCTTCTACGCCGAGGCGCTGCGGGTGTACGAGGAGGGCGTCGCCGACCCCGCGACCATCGACGCGGCCCTGCGCGAGTGCGGCGGCTTCCGGATGGGCCCGTTCGAGCTGACCGACCTGATCGGCCAGGACGTGAACGAGGCCGTCACCCGCTCCGTCTGGGACTCCTTCCACCAGGACCCCAGGTTCACGCCGTCCCTCGCCCAGCGCCGGCTGGTGGAGTCGGCGCGGCTGGGCCGCAAGTCGGGCCACGGGTGGTTCCCGTACGGGCAGGACGCGGCGGCCCCCGCGCCGCACACCGCGCCGCCCGCGGCCCCGCCGGCCTCCGTGGTCGTCCAGGGCGAGCTGTACCAGGCCGCGCCCCTGGCCGGGCTGTTCCAGGAGGCGGGCGTCGTCGTCGACTTCGAGGAGGACGCCGTCCCGGGGTACCCGGGCTGGATCGAGCTGCCGAGCGGGACCCGGCTCTTCCTGGCCGACGGCACCGCCGCGGACGACGCCGAGATGCCCGTCGTCCACTTCGACCTCGCACTGGACTACCGCACCTGCGAGCGGATCGTGCTCGCGCCCGCCGTGACCGTGGACGACCGGTCGCTGCAGGAGGCGATCGGCCTCTTCCAGGCGGCCGGCAAGGAGGTCAGCGTGATCCGGGACGTGCCCGGCATGATCGTCGCGCGGACCGTCGCCATGCTCGCCGACTTCGCCTTCGACGCCGCCGCGCGCGGCGTGGCGGACGCCGACGACATCGACACCGCGATGCGGCTCGGCGTCAACTACCCGCTCGGGCCGCTGGCCTGGGCCGGGGAACTGGGCGTCGACTGGGTCCTGGAGACCCTGTCCAACCTCCACGAGGAGTACCCGACGGGCCGCTACGCGCCCTCCCAGGCGCTGCGGCGCCGGGTCGCCGCCGAGCAGGCGGCGCGGGACGGGGCCGAGCGGCAGGCGGCCGGCGAGGGGGTCGCGTCATGACGACGGCGAAGCGCGACACCTACACCCCCGAGACGCTGCTCTCGGTCGCCGTGCGGGTCTTCAACGAACGCGGCTACGACGGAACCTCCATGGAGCACCTGTCCAAGGCGGCGGGAATCTCCAAGTCCTCGATCTACCACCACGTCGCGGGCAAGGAGGAGCTGCTGCGGCGGGCCGTCAGCCGGGCGCTGGACGGTCTCTTCGCGATCCTGGACGAGCCGGGCGCCGGGCGTGGCCGGGCCATCGACCAGGTCGAGTACGTCACCCGCCGCACCGTCGAGGTGCTGACGGCGGAGCTGCCGTACGTCACGCTGCTGCTGCGGGTCCGGGGCAACACGTCGACCGAGCGGTGGGCGCTGGAGCGCCGGCGGGAGTTCGACCAGAAGGTGGCCGATCTGCTCAAGGCGGCCGCCGCCGACGGCGACCTGCGCGCGGACGTGGACATACGCCTCGCCACCCGGCTCCTGTTCGGCATGATCAACTCGCTGGTGGAGTGGTACCGGCCGCACCCGGGTGCCGAGACGGAACGCGAGCAGCTCGCCGACACCGTCGTGCACCTGGCCTTCGACGGGCTGCGCACCGCCCGCTAGGGAGCACCGCCCGGCAGCCGGGCGGGTGCATGCAGTGTCCGGGGCCCCGCCGTAGAACACCGCCCGTCCGCGGGACGGACCGGTGGAAGGCCTCCGGGCTCGGTGTCCGGGCTCCGGGCGGGTCCGCCGGTCGCGGCCCGGGGCCCTCGCACGAGCCCGTGCCGGCGGAGGGGCCCCGAGGAGCCCGTACGACGGCGGGCGGGATCAGCCCAGGTGGTCGGGGTCCAGGTCGGTCTCCTCGAAGACCAGCAGGGTGCGGGTCGACAGCACCTCGGGGATCGACTGGAGCTTGGTGAGCACCAGCTCCCGCAACGTGCGATTGTCGGGTGTGTGTACCAGCAGCAGGACGTCGAAGTCCCCGCTGACCAGAGCGATGTGCGCGGCTCCGGGCAGGGCCTGGAGCTGCTCGCGCACGGTCCGCCAGGAGTTCTGGACGATCTTGAGCGTGATGTAGGCCGACGCCCCCTGGCCCGCGCGCTCGTGGTTCACCCGGGCGCTGAAGCCGCGGATCACGCCGTCGTCGATGAGCCGGTTGATCCGCGCGTAGGCGTTGGCCCGGGACACGTGCACCCGTTCGGCGACGGAGCGTATCGACGCGCGGCCGTCCGTCTGCAGGATCCGCAGGATGTCGCGGTCCACGGCGTCGAGCGGACGCGCGGCAGGGCCCTGGGGCGGTCCGCCCCCGGCCGGGGCCTGTGCCGGGGCCGGGCTCTGGTGCAGGGCTCGCTCCCAGCCGTCGGCCATTTGTTCATCCGCCATGTCCCCCCGCCTCTCTCCCATGGACGACATGTCTCTATCCCAGGCTGTGGAGAACCGTTTGTCCACAGGCTGAGGGTGCCTGTAGCCAAAATGCCTCCACGACCGAACAATCGGTAGGTGAGGCGCGCCACACCCGCGCCACCCGCCTTCGGGTCTTATGCCCGCTCCCACGAGGAGGTGGACTCGTTGCAACAGCGCAGTTCGACAGTCCAAGAGCCGCCCGCCGCCGCCGCTGCCTACCGGCCCACCCCGCCCCCGGCGTGGAAGCCGCGCACCGACCCCGGCCCGCTCCTGCCCGATGCCGAGCCGTTCCGCGTCCTCGGCACCGACGCGGTGGCCTCGGCCGACCCCGAGCTGCTGCGACGTCTCTACGCCGAGCTGGTGCGGGGCCGCCGGTACAACACGCAGGCCACCGCCCTCACCAAGCAGGGCCGCCTCGCCGTGTACCCGTCGACCACCGGCCAGGAGGCCTGCGAGGTCGCCGCCGCGATGGCCCTGGAGGAGCGCGACTGGCTCTTCCCCTCGTACCGCGACACCCTCGCCGCCGTGGCCCGCGGCCTCGACCCGGTCCAGGCGCTGACGCTCCTGCGCGGCGACTGGCACACCGGCTACGACCCGCGCGAGTACCGGATCGCCCCGCTGTCCACGCCGCTCGCCACCCAGCTCCCGCACGCGGTCGGGCTGGCCCACGCCGCCCGGCTCAAGGGCGACGACGTGGTCGCGCTCGCCATGGTCGGCGACGGCGGCACGAGCGAGGGCGACTTCCACGAGGCGCTGAACTTCGCGGCCGTCTGGCAGGCCCCCGTGGTCTTCCTCGTGCAGAACAACGGCTTCGCCATCTCCGTGCCGCTCGCCAAGCAGACGGCGGCCCCGTCGCTGGCGCACAAGGCCGTCGGCTACGGCATGCCGGGCCGGCTGGTCGACGGCAACGACGCGGTCGCCGTCCACCAGGTGCTCACCGAGGCCGTCGCCCGCGCTCGGCGCGGCGGCGGACCGACGCTGGTCGAGGCCGTGACGTACCGCATCGACGCCCACACCAACGCCGACGACGCCACCCGCTACCGCGGCGACAGCGAGGTCGAGACCTGGCGGGCGCACGACCCGATCCTGATCCTGGAGCGGGAGCTGACGGAGCGCGGCATGCTCGACGACGACGGCAAGCGGCAGGCGGCCGAGGCCGCCGAGACGATGGCGGCGACGCTGCGCGAGCGGATGAACGCCGACCCCGTGCTCGACCCGATGGACCTGTTCGCGCACGTGTACGCCGAGCAGACGGCACAGCTGCGCGAGCAGGCGGCGCAGTTGCGTGCCGAGCTCGACGCCGAGAGCGAGGCGTGATGACGACCAGGACGGCGGCCAAGCCGGCCAAGCCGGCGACGATGGCGCAGGCCCTGCAGCGGGCCATGCGCGACGCGATGGCCGAGGACCCGACCGTCCACGTGATGGGAGAGGACGTCGGCACGCTCGGCGGCGTCTTCCGGGTCACGGACGGCCTGGCCAAGGAGTTCGGCGAGGACCGCTGTACGGACACGCCGCTGGCCGAGGCGGGCATCCTCGGCACGGCCGTCGGCATGGCGATGTACGGGCTGCGGCCGGTCGTCGAGATGCAGTTCGACGCCTTCGCCTACCCCGCGTTCGAGCAGCTGATCAGCCACGTCTCGCGGATGCGGAACCGCACGCGCGGCGCGCTGCCGATGCCGCTGGTGGTCCGGGTGCCCTACGGCGGCGGGATCGGCGGTGTCGAGCACCACAGCGACTCCTCCGAGGCGTACTACATGGCGACGCCGGGACTCCACGTCGTCACCCCGGCCACCGTCGAGGACGCCTACGGGCTCCTGCGGGCGGCGATCGCCTCCGACGACCCGGTCGTCTTCCTGGAGCCGAAGCGGCTGTACTGGTCGAAGTCCGACTGGTCGCCCGAGGCGCCGACGGCCGTGGAGCCGATCGGCAAGGCCGTGGTGCGCCGCAGCGGCCGCAGCGCCACGCTGATCACGTACGGGCCCTCCGTGCCGGTCTGCCTGGAGGCGGCCGAGGCCGCTCAGGCGGAGGGCTGGGACCTGGAGGTCGTCGACCTGCGCTCGCTCGTGCCGTTCGACGACGAGACGGTCTGCGCCTCCGTGCGGAGGACCGGGCGGGCGGTCGTCGTGCACGAGTCGACCGGGTTCGGCGGACCGGGCGGCGAGATCGCCGCACGGGTCACCGAGCGCTGCTTCCACCACCTGGAGGCACCGGTGCTCCGGGTCGCCGGCTTCGACATCCCCTACCCGCCGCCGATGCTGGAGCGGCACCACCTGCCCGGCGTGGACCGGGTGCTCGACGCGGTCGCGCGTCTGCAGTGGGAGGCGCAGAGCTGATGGCCCAGGTGCTCGAATTCAAGCTGCCGGACCTCGGCGAAGGGCTGACCGAGGCCGAGATCGTGCGCTGGCTGGTGAACGTCGGCGACGTCGTCGCCATCGACCAGCCGGTCGTCGAGGTCGAGACGGCCAAGGCGATGGTCGAGGTCCCCTGCCCCTACGGGGGCGTGGTGACGGCCCGCTTCGGCGAGGAGGGGACCGAGCTGCCCGTCGGGGCGCCGCTGCTGACCGTCGCGGTGGGCGCACCTGCTCCCGGCGCGGCGGACGCGACCGCGCCCGCGACGCAGGGCGCCGCCCCGGCGGAGTCCGCCGTCTCCTCGGAGTACTCCGGCAACGTGCTGGTGGGCTACGGGACGGCCGGCCCGGCGGCGCGCCGCCGCCGGGTACGCAGGGACGGCGTTCCCGCGGCCTCCCCCGCGCCGGTGGCCCCGGCCGCCCCGGTGGCCGCCGCCCCCGCGACCCGCGAGCCGGTCGTCGACGGTCCGGTGCCGGTGATCTCCCCGCTGGTGCGGAAGCTGGCGCGGGAGAAGGGGCTGGACCTGCGCGAGGTCCGCGGGTCGGGTCCGGACGGGCTGATCCTGCGGGCGGACGTCGAACGGGCCGCCGTCGCCGCGACCGAGGCCGTGCGCCCCGCTCCGGCCGCCGCACCCGCACCCGCGCCTTCGTCCGCTGCCGTCGGTGAGCGGATTCCGCTGCGCGGCGTGCGCGGCGCGGTCGCCGACAAGCTCTCGCGCAGCCGTACGGAGATCCCGGACGCGACCTGCTGGGTCGACGCCGACGCGACGGAGCTCATGGCGGCGCGCACGGCGATGAACGCCGCCGGTGGGCCGAAGATCTCGCTCCTCGCCCTGCTGGCCCGGATCTGCACCCACGCGCTCGCCCGCTTCCCGGAGCTCAACTCCACCGTGGACATGGCGGCCCGGGAGATCGTCCGGCTGCCGTCCGTGCACCTCGGGTTCGCGGCCCAGACGGAGCGCGGCCTGGTGGTGCCCGTGGTCCGTGACGCGGGAACGCGTACCGCGGAGTCGCTGACGGCGGAGTTCGCGCGGCTGACTGAGTCCGCCCGGCAGGGGACGCTGACGCCGGCGGACCTGACCGGTGGGACGTTCACCCTGAACAACTACGGGGTGTTCGGGGTCGACGGGTCCACGCCGATCGTCAACCACCCGGAGGCGGCGATGCTCGGGGTCGGCCGGATCATCCCGAAGCCGTGGGTGCACCAGGGCGAGCTGGCCGTCCGCCAGGTCGTCCAGCTGTCGCTCACGTTCGACCACCGGGTCTGCGACGGCGGCACGGCGGGCGGGTTCCTCCGCTACGTCGCGGACTGCGTCGAGCATCCCTCGGTCCTGCTGCGCACGCTCTGACGGGAGCGGGTCCGGCCGGCTCCGGGCAGGACGGGGCCGGACCGGCTCCCGCCCCGGCCCGCTCCTGGCCGGGCCGTGCCCCCCCCCGCACCGTCGGTCGTACGGTGCGGGGGCGTCGGGCGCTCCGCACGGTCCGGGCGCCCGGGCGTCCCGCGGTGCGCTTCCCGTACGGCCACGGCCTCCCCGACCGCCGGGTGCGGACGACGGCCGTCTCCGTGGGTGAGACGGTCGCCGATCTTGGGGGCCATCGCGGCGGGGCGCGGACCATACTGCTGGGATGACGACCGAGTACGACGCCGTCGTCCTGGCGGGAGGAGCCGCCAGGCGGCTCGGCGGTGTGGACAAGCCCGGCGTACGGGTCGGCGGCCGGGCGCTGCTCGACCGGGTCCTGACCGCGTGCCGGGGCGCCGCCTCGACCGTGGTCGTCGGCGGGCCGCGGGCGACCGTCCGCCCCGTGGAGTGGGCCAGGGAGGATCCGCCCGGCGGGGGACCGCTGGCCGCGCTCGACGCCGGTGTCCGCCGGACCGCGGCCGCCACCGTGCTCGTCCTCTCCGCCGACCTGCCGTTCCTCGACGAAGGGACCGGCCGTCGCCTGCTCGACGCCCTCGACGGGGCCCCCACGGCCGACAGCGCGCTCCTGGTCGACTCCGACGGCCGCGACCAGCCACTCGTCGCGGCCTACCGCTCCGAGCCGCTCCGCCGGGCGCTGGACCGCCTCGCCACCGCGCGCGGCACCCTCGCCGGTCTCCCGCTGCGCCTGCTCCTCGGTGAACTGCGTCCGATCCGGGTCGACGGCGGCCCCCTCGCCTCCTTCGACTGCGACACCTGGGAGGACATTGCCGCAGCCCGGGCCCGCATCAGGGAGCATGGGAGCGTGCTGGACGAATGGATCACCGCAGTCAAGGACGAACTGGGCATCGAGTTGGACGTCGACACCGGCGTGCTGCTCGATCTGGCCCGTGACGCCGCCCACGGAGTCGCCCGCCCCGCGGCGCCGCTGACCACCTTCCTGGTCGGCTACGCGGCGGCGAAGGCGGGTGCCGGCGGCCCCGAGGCCGTGGCCGAGGCGGCCCGCAAGGCCGCAGCCCTCGCCGTCCGCTGGGCCGACGAGGCCGACCAGGGCGCCGCCCCGGCCGGAGCCGGCCACGAGCAGGCACCATCCGACGCCGCCGGCCCCGACACGACGGGCCGGGCCGAGGCCGGATGATGACCCCGCAGGAGCGCACGGCGGCCGAACCCGAGAGGGCCGAACCCGAGAGCGACGGAGTGGACGAGGCGCTGGCCCTCGTCGCCCCGCCCCGCCCGGCGGAGCCGCACCGCGCCACCCCCTGGCCGGACGCCCGGAAGATCGCCGCACAGGCCGGGGCCGCGGCGCGCTCCGCCGGCGCGACCGCGGGAGGGCTCCGCCGCGTCCCGCTCGAGCAGGCGCTCGGCCGCGTGCTCGCCGAGCCGCTGCGCGCACTCACCGATCTGCCCTCGTTCGACACCTCCGCCATGGACGGCTGGGCGGTCGCCGGCCCCGGCCCCTGGAAGATCCATGAGGAGGGTGCCGTCCTCGCCGGGCACACCCCCGCCGCCGTGCTCGACGACGGCACGGCGGTGCGGATCGCCACCGGCGCCCGGATCCCACCCGAGACCACGGCGGTCATCCGCAGCGAGCACTCCCGTGCCGACTCCGCCGGCCGGCTGCACGCCCTGCGCGAGGTCCAGCACGGCCAGGACATCCGGCCGCGCGGGCAGGAGTGCCGGTCCGGTGACCTCCTACTGTCCGCCGGGACGCCCGTCACCCCGGCGGTCCTCGGCCTCGCTGCCGCGGCCGGGTACGACGAACTTCCCGTGCTCTCCCGCCCCCGCGTGGAGATCCTGGTCCTCGGCGACGAACTGCTCGCCAGCGGACTCCCCCACGAGGGCCTGATCCGCGACGCCCTCGGCCCGATGCTCGGCCCCTGGCTGAACGCGCTCGGCGCCGAGGTCCTCGCCACCCAGCGGGTCCGCGACGACGCCGACGCCCTGCGCGCGGCCGTCACCGGCTCCGAGGCGGACCTGGTCGTCACGACCGGCGGGACCGCCGCCGGTCCCCTGGACCACGTGCACCCCGTCCTCGCCGCGACGGGCGCCACCCTCCTCGTGGACGGCGTACGGGTCCGCCCCGGCCACCCGATGCTGCTCGCCCGCCTCGAAGGCGGCCGGCCCGGCCGCCACCTCGTCGGGCTGCCCGGAAACCCGTTGGCCGCCGTGTCCGCACTCCTCACCCTGGCCGAGCCGCTGCTCCGGGCTCTCGCCGGCGCCCCGGTTCCGCCGCCGTACCGCGCGCCGGTCCGCGACGAGGTTCACGGTCACCCGCACGACACCCGGCTCGTCCCGGTCGTCCACCACGACGACCGGGTCGTCCCCCTGCACTACAACGGACCGGCGATGCTGCGAGGGATCGCGGTGGCGGACGGGATGGCCGTCGTACCGTCCGGCGGCGCGCGACCCGGCGACGCCCTGGAAATCCTCGACCTCCCCTGGCCGATGGCCCCGCTTCAAGGCCCGGCCTCGGCCCGGCCCCAGGCTCACGGCGCGCCCGAAGGAGCATGTTTCACGTGAAACTTCCCAGCCGCGACGTCATGGCCCGCCAAGCCGACGAGAAGATGGCGCCCTCCCGGGTCAGGATGCCCCGGAGGGTGGTCGAGCGCCCCCTCCGGCAGGTGGGCAAAAGGCTGTTGATGGCCTTGGGCGTCCTCGTCCTCACCACGCTCATCGTCTACGCGGACCGCTCCGGCTATCACGACAACTCCGACGAGACGCTCGACTTCCTCGACTGCGCCTACTACGCGACCGTGACCCTCTCCACCACGGGATACGGCGACATCGTCCCGTACAGCGACTCGGCGAGGCTCGTCAACATCCTGCTGGTCACGCCGTTGCGCGTGCTGTTCCTGATCATCCTGGTCGGCACCACTCTCGAGGTCCTCACCGAACGGACCCGGGAGGAGTGGCGACTGAACCGCTGGAGGTCCACCTTGCGCGACCACACCGTCATCGTCGGATTCGGCACCAAGGGCCGGTCCGCGATCCAGACGCTCTGCGCGACGGGACTGCGCAAAGAACAGATCGTCATCGTGGACCCGTCCAACAAGGTCATCGAGACGGCGAACGCCGACGGCTTCGTGGGCGTGATCGGTGACGCGACCCGCAGCGACGTGCTGATCCGGGCCGAGGTGCAGAAGGCCCGTCAGATCGTCATCGCCACCCAGCGCGACGACACCGCCGTGCTGGTCACCCTGACGGCGCGCCAGCTCAACCGGGGCGCGAAGATCGTCGCCGCCGTCCGCGAGGAGGAGAACGCGCCGCTCCTGCGACAGTCGGGAGCGGACGCCGTGATCACCAGCGCCAGTGCGGCCGGCCGACTTCTGGGCCTGTCGGTGCTCAGCCCCAGTGCGGGCACCGTGATGGAGGACCTGATCCAGCAGGGTTCGGGCCTCGATCTGGTCGAGCGGCCGGTCATAAAGTCCGAGGTCGGCAAGAACGTACGGGAGACCGAGGACCTGGTGGTGAGCGTGCTGCGCGGGCACCGGCTGCTCGGCTACGACGATCCCGCCGCCAGCCCGCTGCAGTTGACGGATCGTGTGATCACGATCGTGCGGGCCGCGCCCGTCACTCCCTTGAGCACCCCGCGCGAGGACTGACGGCCCGACGCGCCGGGCGGAACGGCCACGCCCCACGGTGGGCCGCGAGCGCCCCCGTGGACCAGGTCGCCCCCGTGGACCAGGCAGTCCGCCGTGGCCCGGTCGGTCCTGGCGGATCCCGGTCGGTCACGGCGCCGGAGTAGCCTCGCCGCCATGCATGCGATCACGATTCCGGAACCCGGCGGCCCCGAGGCCCTCGTCTGGGCCGAGGTGCCCGATCCCGTGCCCGGCGAGGGCGAGGTCCTCGTCGAGGTGGTGGCGAGCGCGGTCAACCGCGCCGATCTGCTCCAGCGGCAGGGCTTCTACGACCCGCCGCCGGGCACCTCGCCGTACCCCGGCCTCGAATGCTCGGGCCGGATCGCCGCACTCGGCCCCGGAGTGTCCGGCTGGTCGGTCGGCGACGAGGTGTGCGCGCTGCTGGTCGGCGGCGGGTACGCGCAGAAGGTCCTCGTCCCCGTCGGCCAGCTGCTTCCGGTTCCGGACGGGGTGGATCTCGTCACGGCGGCGGCACTGCCCGAGGTGACCAGCACGGTCTGGTCGAACGTCTTCATGATCGCCCACCTGCGGCCCGGCGAGACGCTGCTGGTCCACGGCGGCGCGAGCGGCATCGGCACGATGGCGATCCAACTGGCCAAGGCGGTCGGCGCGCGGGTCGCCGTCACCGCAGGCGGACCGGAGAAGCTGGCGCGCTGCGCCGAACTGGGCGCCGACATCCTGATCGACTACCGCGAGCAGGACTTCGTCGAGGAGCTGCTGAAGGCGACGGACGGGAACGGCGCGGACGTCATCCTCGACATCGTCGGCGCGAAGTACCTGGACCGCAACGTGAAGGCCCTCGCGGTCAACGGGCGGCTCGCCGTCATCGGCCTCCAGGGCGGTGTGAAGGGCGAGTTGAACCTGGGGGCGCTGCTCCGCAAGCGGGCCGCGATCACGGCGACGACGCTGCGGGCCCGGCCGCTGCACGAGAAGACGGCCATCGTCGCCGCCGTCCGTGAGCACGTCTGGCCGCTGATCGAGGCCGGGACGGTCCGTCCGGTCATCGACCGCACGGTGCCGATGACGGAGGCCGCGGAGGCCCACCGCGCCCTGGATTCCGGGAGCCACGTCGGCAAGGTCCTGCTGCTGGCCCCGCAGGACTGAGCACGGCCGGGTCCGGGGCACGGCGCGGACCGGGCACGGCGCGGACCGCAGTTCGGGCCCGGGGTCCCAGGGGCGCCCGGCCCCCGGCACCCGGCCCCGGAGACCGCAGCAGCACAAGCACGAGGGCCCGGCACACCAGGTGTGCCGGGCCCTCGCCCGTTCGACGGCCGCTCGGCCCGGTCCCTCCGGACGGGCGGTCGAGCCCGGTCCGATCACGCCCTGCCTGATCGAGCCCGGTCCTACAGGTACGGACCCGAGCGGATCGCGTGACCGTGGCCCTGGTCGTCGTCATCGTCGTGGGGTCCACCCGGAGGCAGCGCCCTGCGCATCTGCTCCAGTTGGGCGCGGGCCGCCATCTGCTGGGCGAACAGGGCCGTCTGGATGCCGTGGAAGAGTCCTTCGAGCCAGCCCACCAACTGGGCCTGTGCGATCCGCAGTTCCGCTTCGGAGGGGATCGCCTCGTCGGTGAACGGCAGGGAGAGCCGCTCCAGTTCCTCCACCAGCTCGGGCGCGAGCCCGTCCTCCAGCTCCTTCACGGAACTGGCATGGATATCCTTCAGCCGGACCCGGCTCGCCTCGTCGAGAGGTGCCGCCCTGACTTCTTCCAGAAGCTGCTTGATCATGCTGCCGATGCGCATGACCTTCGCAGGCTGCTCGACCATTTCTGTCACCGGGACCTCGCGGGACTCGTCGTCGCCATGACTGCCGCCGAGCGCCGTCCCATCCTGTCCCACGATGAGGACCTGGGGGCTCTCCTGCGACCGTTCATTCCTCGGCATATCCATGCCGCCATTCTCTCGCACACGTGCCTCACCACACGGTGTGCCCCTGTACGAGGGTGATCCACCCTCGTACAGGGGCACAGGAACGCAACGAAGCGGAAGAACCGGTCAGGTCGCGGCGCGGCGGGCCAGGGCGCCCCGGGACCGCGTCACCAGTGCGGCCAGCAGCGCGGCTCCCAGCGGGACGGCCACCAGCAGGGCCGCCAGCGTCTCCCACGGGACGACGATCGGCACGTGGGGCGGTTGCGACATGACTCCCCAGCCCTGGTCGAGCGCCTCCTGGTAGTAGCGCAGCTGCTCCCGCTCCTCGGTGAGCCGCAGCCCCACGGCCGGCAGCACACCGGCCGCCGATCCGAGGATCACGCCCATCGCGGCGACCACCCCGCACTGGAAGCCGCTGAGTGTCCGGCGGACCCGCGGCGGAGCGCCGACCGCGGCGAGCGTCTTGAGGTCGGCCTCGGCGTCGGCCTGGGCGAGACCGGTGGCGATACCGGCCGCACCGATGGTGACGAGGCCCGCGAAGACGGTCAGGGAGAGGAGCACGATGCTGCCCTTGCTGACGAAGCCCTCCTCCAGGTGGAGATCGACGTCGCTGCCGAGCTTGGCGATCTCGGCGTCGAGCTTCTGCCGCTGCTCGGAGCTCGGCATGCGGTCGGTGGTGAAGTACGAACCGACGGGCACCGTGGTCAGTCCGGCGGCCTTGGCGGTGGCCGGGGTGATCATGCCCTGCATGCCGTACGACTGCCCGCTCTCGGGCATCAGGTACGCGGGGAGCGACTTGATCTCGCCCGGAGCCGGCTTGCCCTCGCGGTCGGCCGCGTCGGCCTTCTCGAGGTCGGTGATCAGCTTGACGTCGACCTGGCCGGCCTTGTTGACCTGCTGCTTGGCGAAGGTGACCACCTTGCCCTCGGCGAGGGCCCGCTCGGCGCCGGCGTCCTTGATGCCGAGGATCGTCAGCAGCCGGGCGTCGCCGACCAGCAGGCCGCCCTCGACGTAGACGCTGCCGCTGTCGCCCTCCTTGCAGCGCCAGTCCTCGGCCAGCTTGCGCCGCTGCTCCTTGGTGAACCGCTCCGAGGGGTCGCTGCCGTCGGTGGTGGCCGCCCACAGCGGGCACTCGTTGGCCGCGGGGATGACGACCTCGTACCGGCCGCAGCCGGTTCCCTGGCCATAGGGCGAGCAACCCGGCTTGCCGACCACGATGCGGTCGACGTCGGCGCGGGCGTCGATCGGCAGCAGGCGCTGCACGGCCTCCCGGACCGCCGGGACGTCCCGGCCGCCGTCCTCGACGACCAGCGCGGAGACCGCCCCGTAGGGCAGGCGCGCCTGGTATTCGGCGCGTTCCTGGGCCTCGCTGCTCGCGGTGTACGTGGCGACGGCGACGGTTCCGGCGACCGCGGCGAGCACGGCGGCGACGGCCGGCGCCGTACGGCCGCGGTTGCGCACGGCGTCGCGGAGCGCGAGACGCGGCGACAGGGGCATCCAGCGTCCGGTCCGGCCGAAGAGGCCGACCAGGGCGGGGGTCATGGCGACGACGCCGAGCTCGGCGATGGCGCTGCCGCCCGCGACGATCACGACCTGGTCGGAGACGACCGAGCCGTACAGCGCGATCGCGGCGCCGAGCAGCAGGGCGCCCAGGCCGACCAGCGGGAGCACGCGGCTGCTGCGGCGGACGCCGCGCCGGCCGGTGAGCGAGGCCAGGACGGTCTGCCGGGAGGAGGTGATCGCCGGGACGATCGCCGCCAGCAGGCCGGTCAGCACGGCGAGGAGCGCGATGCCGAGCAGTTCCAGCGGGCGGACGTCGAAGGAGCCGAACCGCTGGCCCAGGTAGTCCTCGAGCAGGGGCTGCAGGGCGAAGGTGAGGATCAGCGCGAGGACCGTGCCGGTCACCGCCGCGGCGATGCCGATGACGAGGCCGCCGCTGAGCACGATGGCCCGGATGTGGCTGCGGTCGCCGCCGTTGGCTCCGACGAGGCCGAGCTGGCGGCGCGAGCGGCGGGCGCCGACGGCGAACGCGGGACCGGCGAGGAGGCAGATCTCCAGCATCGCGAGGCCGACGACGGTGCCGAGTGCGGCGAGCTCCGCCGCCTGGGCGGCGGTGCTGGTCTGGTAGTTGCCCCAGCCGTCCTTCTGGTAGAGCGGGACCTCGGAGTCGGCGGGCGGGTCCAGGAGCACGGCGCGCGAGACGACGGCGACACCCTTGGTGTTGATCTGCTGGACCATGTTCCACGTGAAACCGCCGGACAGCTTCACCAGGTGGGTGGTGGAGGTGTCGGGCTTCATCAGGCCGGCCTTCTCGGCGGCCTTTCCGTACGGGGCCAGGAAGGCGCCGGGCAGGGCGTTGACCTGGTCGGCCTTGAGGTCGTTCGGCAGCTCGTAGGCGCCCACGATCCGGTAGGTGCGGTCGAAGCCGCGCGCGGTCAGGGTGGAGCCGACCGTGAGACCGCTGGTCTCCAGGAAGTGCGTGGTCGCGGCGAGCTCGTCCGCCCTCTGCGGGAAGCGGCCCTCCTGGAGGGGCATGATGCCCGTCGCGATGGGGTCGGCCGCCTTGAGCTCGCGGACCTCGGTCTGGAGCAGTCCGTGCACGGTCGTGAGCTTGGCGCTGCCGGCGGTGTCCGTCAGGGTCTTGGCACCGGCCGGGAAGGCCGCGGTGACATCGGTCGAGCCGCTCGGCCAGCCGCGGTCTCCGTACTCCTTGGCCGGTGCGTTCATCTCACCGTCCGGCGACTGCAGGATGGGGACGCCGCCGACCTGCGCGTCGGAGAAGCGCGCGTCGGCCGCGCCGATGGTGCGGTCCAGTTTCTCCTCTGCGGAGAGTTCGGAGCTGCGCAGGGTGAGGTCGGCTGCGCTGACCCCGAGGATGGGCAGGGCGATCATGGCGAGGACCAGGAAGCTGCGGCCCTTGAAGCGCCAGGCGTCGCGGCGGGCTATGCGGATCGCGGCACGCCAGGAATGGAGCCACTTGTTCACCGTTCGGCCGCCTGACCGGACAGGAGCGAGTCGGCGTCGGTGCGCACGGTCTGGTCGACGACGGCGCCGTCCCTGAGGAAGACGACGCGGTCGGCCCAGGCGGCGAACCGCGGCTCGTGGGTGACCAGGACCCCGGCGGCACCGGCGTCGCAGCGGGTGCGCAGCAGGGCGAGGACGGACTCGCCGGTCTCGGAGTCGAGGGCGCCGGTGGGCTCGTCGGCGAGCACGAGGCGGCGGTCTCCGACGAGGGCGCGGGCGATGGCGACGCGCTGCTGCTGGCCGCCGGACATCTCGTCGGGGAAGCGGTCGGCGAGGTGGCCGAGCTCCATCTCCTGGAGTGCGGCGAGGGCCTCGACACGGGCCTTGCGCGCGGAGACACCGTCCAGTTCACGGGGCAGGGCGACGTTCTCGGCGGCCGTGAGGGCCGGGATGAGGTTGTAGTCCTGGAAGACGTAGCCGATGCTGCGGCGGCGCAGTGCGGCGAGCGCCTTGCGGTCGGCGGTGGTGATGTCGGTGCCCTCGACGACCACCCGGCCGGAGGTCGGGAAGTCCAGGCCGCCGGCGATGGTCAGCAGGGTGGACTTGCCGGAGCCCGAGGGGCCCATGACGGCGACGAGTTCGCCGGCGTGGACGTCGAGGTCGATGCCGCGGAGGGCGTGCACCTCGGTGGCGCCCGAGCCGTGGACACGGGTCAGGTTCTGGAGCTGCAGCACGGGCTGCTGTGCGGACATGGAGGGGTCCCCCTTGGTCGTACGCCGCGGGACGGACGCGCCGGCCGGATCGGGCGGCGGCCGCTCGGGTACGGAGCGGATGGAGAGGTGGAACGGAACGGGCGCGCACGGGGAGCCGTGAACGCGGATGCGCAGGTGCGGGCCTGCGTCGACGTGGTGCGATGCGTGGGGTCGGGATGCCGCGGTACGGCTGCCTCGGCACGGGAGGTGCGGGGCGGCGGTACGGGCGTGGCGGTGGCCCGACGTGCTGTGCGGGTACGTGGGTGTCGCCGTGCGGTGGTGCGGGCCCGGGTGCGGTGTGCGGGGCCCGGTGGTGCGGGTCCTCGGTGCCGCGGTGTCAGAGCCGTGGTGAGGGGCGGATCGTGGGGGAGGCCGGGGCGGTGGCGGGCCCCGGATGCTGGGACCCGGCCGGGGTGCCGGCGGCGGCCGAGAGTCGGATGAGCCGGGCCTCGCAGTGGTCCAGCCAGCGGGCCTCGGCCTCGGTCTGGAAGATGAGCTGTTCCAGTACGAGCAGCCAGGCCACGTCGTCCCGCTCCTGGGATCCGCCGCTCTCGAGTGCGGTGATCGCCTGTGCCTTGAGGCGGGTGTAGTCCTGCATCGCCTTCACGGTGTGGTGGCGCTGGGCCTGGATGACGGCGCGGATGTCGACCCCCGGAGCGCCGACGGCCATGGCGAGTTTGATGGCCAGCTCGTCCCGGGCGGGGCTGGTGCGGTCGACGGGCTTCTCGAACCAGGTCCTGAGCTCGGTGCGGCCGTGGTCGGTGATGGCGTAGAGCGCGTGCCCGGCCTCGTCCTCACCGCTCTGCGAGACGAGCCCGTCGCGTTCGAGACGGTTGAGGGTCGTGTAGACCTGGCCGACGTTGAGGGGCCAGGTGGACCCCGTGCGGGACTCGAACTCCGTGCGGAGCTGCGAACCGTAGCGAGGGCCGCGTTCGAGGAGGGCGAGAAGCCCGTGGCGGATCGACATACTCAGTATGTATACCGAGTATGTCGGCGCGGACAAGCGACCTCAGACGGACCCGCGGCGTCCGTCTCAAGGGGGACACGCGGCGGGAGCGGGGCTCAGCGGCGGCGCATCCGGAGGCCGAGGAAACCGATCCCGAGCCCCATCAGTGCCAACCCGGCGCCCAGCGTCAGCACGGGAATCTGCCGGTCAGCGACGGTGGTGCCGGTCCCGGTGGTGATCCGGCGGGCGGCGTCGGGCACGGACGCCGGGGCGTCGTCCGCGCGCGGCGGGTCCGCCTGGGGTACCGCTTCGAGGTCCTCGTCCGTGCCGTCCGCGTCGGCGGAGGGTGCGTCGGCTGTTGCCGTTTTGGTACGTGGGGGGTCGGCCGGCGGGGTCGACGGTCGCGTCGCCGGCACCCGCGCGGGCGCCGTGGCGGGCCGCCCGGGCCGGTCCCGGCCCTCACCGGCGGGACGTCCGGCGAGGGAGGGGGCGGGCTGCCGCGGCGGGCCGGACTCCCTCGGCTTGTCGGCGTCCTCGGATCCGCTCGGCCTGTCCGGCTCTTCGGGCTCCTCCGCGTCGACCGGACCCGGTGCCCCCGGCCCGGTGGACGCCGAGGCGGAGGGGGATCCCGAGGCCGTACCGCTCGGCGAGGGCGTCGCGGAGGGGGAGGTGTCCGTCGTGGCGGGGGGTGCGGTGGGGGCGGGCCGGGTCTCGGGCACCGGTCCGCGCCAGGGGGTCGTCGCGGTGGGCGAGGGATCCGCCGCGACCGCGCCGTGCGCGACCGGGGTGCCCACCACGAGCCAGCACACGAGCACCGGACCGAGGGCCCTCGTCCGCGCCCTGTGGAGTCCTGGAGTCACGGCGTGACCCCCTCCCGTCCGAGCAGCCGAGCTGGTCAACCGAGCCAGTCGACTCAGCGTCACATGTCGGGACGCTTCCGGCATCCGGGCGGGTGCGCACGGAGGACCGGGCCCGCTCACGTCGGTGCCGGCCGAGGAGGGAGCGCGCCGCGCAGGGGGTGGAAGCCGAGGCGGTGACGCCGGGAACGGGGGGAAGACGACGGGCTCCCGACCGCACTGCGGCCGGGAGCCCGTCGGAGGAGGCGGTGCCCGCCGGGCGGGCTACTGCGGCGGGTTGCCCGTCGAGATCTCCAGGGTGAACTCAGCGTCCTCGTTCGACGCGTCCGCGTCCTTCGGCGGGTACTGGCTGAGGACGGTGCCCTCGCCGTAGGTGTTCTCGTCGACCGGGGTCTGCTTGGTGATCTTCCAGCCCGCGGCCTGGATGCAGGCCTTCACCGACTGGATGTTCTTGTAGGTGAAGTCCGGGATCTGGAACTTCGCCGGGTCCTCGGAGGACTCCCGCGGCTCCGTGCACTTCTTCGGGTCGATGGTCCTGCTGAGGTCGGGTCCCTTGTGGTCCGCGTGGGCCGACTGCGACTGGCTGGGCTCGCCGCCCGCGGTCGTGTTCGGGTCCTCGTCCTTGTTCAGCGACAGCGCCGTGACGACACCGCCGATGACGAGCAGGGCCACCGCGATCGCGCCGACCAGGACCGGCGTGTTCCGCTTGGAGCCGGCCGCGGCGGCCGGAGCCGGCGCCGCGTGCGGGTTCATCGTGTACGGCCCGGGCGTGGGCGTCTGGTACATCGGCGCGGGCGGCGGTGTCTGCGCCTGCTGCGGGTAGCCGTAGGCCGGCCCGGGGGCGGGCGTCGGCACGCCGTACGGGCCCGGCTGCGCGGTCGGCGGCTGGTAGTGCTGCTGGACGCCGTGCGTCGACGGCGGCGGCGTCTGGCCGACCGGCGGGAAGACCGCCGAACCCACTCCCGCACCGCTGCTGACGGGACCGCCGGCGACGATCACCGGTGCGCTCGTCTGACCCGCCGACAGCACGCGCAGGCACTCGTCCTGCATCGCCGCGGCGCTCGGGAACCGCTCGTTCGGGTTCTTCTTCAGCGCGCGGGCGACGAGCGCGTCCATCGCCGGCGTCACGGACCGGTTCACCGAGGACGGGGCGACCGGCTCCTCCTGTACGTGCGCGTACGCGATGGCCAGCGGCGAGTCCGCGTCGAAGGGGAGCCGTCCCGTCAGCAGCTGGAAGAGCATGATGCCGACCGAATAGAGATCGGAACGGGCGTCCACCGCGCGGCCGAGGGCCTGCTCCGGGGAGAGGTACTGGGGCGTGCCGACGACCATGCCGGTCTGCGTCATCGAGGTCACACCGGACTGCATGGCGCGCGCGATGCCGAAGTCCATGACCTTGACCACGCCGCGCTTGGTCACCATGACGTTGCCCGGCTTGATGTCGCGGTGGACCAGGCCCATCTCGTGGCTGGTCTCCAGCGCGGCGAGCACGTCCGCCGTCACCTTCAGCGCCTTGTCGGCGGGCATGGCGCCGTACTGCTGCACGTCGGTGGCCAGGACCGACCCGAGCGGGTTGCCCTCGACGTACTCCATGACGATGTACGGCATGACGGCGCCGTCGAGGGTGTCCTCGCCGGTGTCGAAGACGGAGACGATGTTGGTGTGGGACAGCTTCGCCACGGCTTGCGCCTCGCGGCGGAAGCGTTCGCGGAACGACTGTTCCCGGCCCAGCTCGGTGTGCAGCGTCTTGATGGCCACCTGGCGGTCGAGGGCGCTGTCGTACGCGAGGTACACGGACGCCATGCCACCTTCGCCGAGCAGGTCGCGAAGCTGGTACCGGCCGTTCGCGACCGAACCGCCCGCATAGCGGCCCTGTGCGCCGTCCTGGCTCATTCGTGCTTCCCCCATACGCGCGCGAGGCGGCGCTGATCCGGATTTTCTCGGCCAAGTCTGCCCGAGGGCAGTGACACGTCAAGCCGGGTGCCCGTTCCGTGACCCTCCGCACAACAAGCGTCTCGGAAGCGTTACACGAACTGCGCTCAATTTGCACAGGCGTATACGGAAGGGAGGGGGTGGCCGGTTCATCCCGGACCGTGATGTCGGGCGGAGCCTGTAGCGTGACCGCAAGGAAAGACGTATCGGTGTGCCGGTACGGCGAGACACCGAAGACAGATGACGGCGAGGACTGATGGCACCCGAATCCGAAGCAGGCGGCGGTATGTCGGACGCTGCTGCGGAGTCCTGGGGCATCGGCGGAGTGGTCGGTGACGGACGCTACCGGCTGACCCACCGTCTGGGACGTGGCGGCATGGCCGAGGTGTTCGCCGCCGAGGACGTCCGGCTGGGCCGCACGGTCGCGGTCAAGCTGCTGCGCTCCGACCTCGCCGAGGACCCCGTCTCCAAGGCGCGCTTCACGCGCGAGGCGCAGTCGGTCGCCGGGCTCAACCACCATGCCATCGTGGCGGTGTACGACTCCGGCGAGGACGTCGTGGCCGGCCAGTCGGTGCCGTACATCGTGATGGAGCTGGTCGAGGGCCGCACCATCCGCGATCTGCTGATCAGCGCCGAGGCGCCGGGTCCGGAGCAGGCCCTGATCATCGTGTCGGGCGTGCTCGAGGCGCTCGCCTACTCGCACCAGCACGGCATCGTGCACCGGGACATCAAGCCGGCCAACGTCATCATCACGCACACCGGCGCCGTCAAGGTCATGGACTTCGGCATCGCGCGCGCCCTGCACGGCGCGCAGTCGACGATGACTCAGACCGGCATGGTCATGGGCACGCCGCAGTACCTCTCGCCCGAGCAGGCGCTCGGCAAGGCCGTCGACCACCGTTCCGACCTGTACGCCACGGGCTGCCTGCTCTACGAACTGCTCGCGCTGCGGCCCCCGTTCACCGGCGAGACGCCGCTGTCGGTGGTCTACCAGCACGTCCAGGACGCTCCCGTCCCGCCGTCGGACGTCGCCCAGGCCGCGCCGCCGGAGCTGGACGGGCTGGTCATGCGCTCGCTCGCCAAGGAGCCGGACGACCGGTTCCAGAGCGCCGAGGAGATGCGCGGCCTGATCCAGTACGGCCTGCAGATGCTGCAGCAGCAGGGCGGTCACACCGGCACGTGGAACACGGGCCCGGTGGAGATGCACGAGGGCGGGCACACGCCGCCCGGCGGGCTTGCCGCGACGGCCGCGCTCGGCCACCCGATGCACCACGAGACGGCGCAGCGTCCCCTCCTTCCGCCGAGGAACCCGGAGGACGGCGGGGTCGGCGGGTACGACGGCGGCTACGGGCAGGACGGCGGCTACGGCTCGCAGGGGGGCCGTGGCGGCGGACGCGGCAAGGTACTGCTCTTCCTGGCGCTCGCGATGGTCGCGATCGTGGCCGGTGTCGTCTACGCCTGGGACAAGGCGGCGGACCGGAGCGGCGGCACGACGGACAAGCCGACCGTGACCAACCAGCCGTCCAGCCCGACGGATTCGCCGACGCCGTCGGAGGAGCCGTCGGAGGAGTCGCAGGAACCGGACACCTCCACCGGCGGCAACGACTACCCCTGGACGCCCACGAACAGGCCCACGAACCGCCCGACGACCCCGAGCACGCCGACGGGCGAGCCCTCGACCGACCCGGCGGACGGCGGCACCACCGACGGCGGCACCACCGACGGCGGCACCGACACGGGCACGTCGACCGGGACCTCGACCGGCACGTCCACCGGTACCAGCACGGGCACGTCGACCGGGACGTCGAGCGGTACGTCCACCGGTACCAGCACGGGCACGTCGAGCGGTACGTCCACCGGCACCACCACCGGTACGACGACGGGCGCCAACGGCGAGCCCACGGGGGGCACCACCCCCTGACGGGCCGTCCCCACCGACCGGGCCGGCCGCGTCAGCCCGTGAACGCGTCGCGCACCGCCTCGTATTCGCGGGTCCACCACACCACCAGGGCCGACGCCGCAGGGAACTGCGGGTCGGCCCTTCGGTCGTCGAGCTGGTAGCGCCAGCGCAGTATCCAGAAGTCGTTGAGCCGCTCCCACCACACCCGGTGCACCGCGGCCGCCAGTTCGTCCGCGTCCACGCCCGCGGCGCGCCGGTAGTCCCGCGCGTACGCCCGCACCTTCGTCAACGCCAGTTCGCCCGCGGGCCGTACGAAGAAGATGGCGGCGGCCCGCACCGCCTCCTCGGCCCGCGGCTGGACGCCGAGCCGGTCCCAGTCGACGATCGCGGCCGGCTCCGCGCCCCGGTAGAGCAGGTTCAGCGGGTGGAAGTCGCCGTGCACCCAGCCGGCGGCCGAGGCCGGCGGCGGGCGCCGGTGGACGTGCTCGGCCAGCAGCCGGCGGCGCTGGAGCAGCCGGTGCACGGCCAGTTCGTCGAAGCCGTCCCGGGGGCGGCGGGCGCGGGCGAGGCGCAGCAGTTCGCCGATGACCCGGAACGTCTCCTCGGGGCGGGCGCTCTCGTGTTCCTCGCCCGGCGGCGGCGCTTCCATCACCTGGTCGAGGCAGGTGTGGACCCGGCCGAGGAGCAGGCCGAGCCGCCGTGAGCCGCCCGCGGACAGCTGGGCGCCGTCGCGGTGGCGGCCGTCGACCCAGGGGTGCAGGGCGTAGCACCGGCCGCCGATCACCGCGACGGTCCGGCCGGCGGAATCGGCGAGCGGTGGGGCGACGGGCAGGCCCAGGGCGTGCAGGCGCTGGGTGGCGCGGTGCTGGCGGCTGATGGTGTCCCGGTCCGCGGTCGGGGCGTCGAGGTGCTGCTTGAGGAAGTAGGCGCCGCGGGTGGTGGCGAGGCGGTAGCCCCGGTTGAGCAGGCCCTGGGTGACGGGTTCGCAGGACAGGGGCTCGCCGGCCTCGCGGTAGCGGCGCAGGAGGGCACCGAGCGGCGGGACGAGCGTTTCAGATGAGCGCGGCACTCGCCAGATGTTAGATCACGCTACGTGGTGGAGGTGTCGCTCAGCGGCGCGAGCGTCCGCGCGTGCGCCGGCGCTCCCGGTGACCCGTGCGCCGTCGGGTGCGTCGATGCGCGTGCCCGCGTGCTCCCCGAGGCTCCCGGCGGCGTAGGCGAGCGCGTGGACGGTCACGAACCGGGGCTCGATGCGCATGTAGACCGGGTCGAAGGGCTCGCCGTCCACCGTCCGGGGGGTGGGCCCGAAAGCGGCCAGCTGCTCCTCGGTCGGCTCGACGAGCTCGGCGGTGCCCGTGAACTGCACGGACCACAGGTTCTCGGAGCCGGAGTGGAGGTTGTCGGCGCCATAGGCGACGACGCAGCCGGCGCACGCCCGGTGGTAGCCGAGTCCCCGGTGCAGCCGCAGCAGCACGCGGCCCTCGTCCACGATGTGCCGGGCCGGTGCGACGAACGGCATCGCCCGCATGCTCGTCGCCACCCGGCCGTACGGCACCCCGGTCAGCAGCTCGATGGCTCGGATCTCCTCGGTGGACATGTTCTCCACTCTCCGTCACGGCCACGCCGCCCGACAGGGGCGCCTGCCCCGGCCGGAGGGGACGTAAGTCCCGAATCCGGGCCGTCCGAACCCGTTCCGCCCGGCGGTCCGCCGGTCCTCAGCGCCGCTCGGCCTGGAGGCGCGCCACGTAGGCCGCGGCCTGCGAGCGCCGTTCCATGCCCAGCTTCGACAGCAGGCTGGAGACGTAGTTCTTGATGGTCTTCTCCGCGAGGTGGAGCCGCTCGCCGATGACCCGGTTGGTCAGGCCCTCGCCGATCAGGTCGAGGATCCTGCGCTCCTGATCCGTCAGGCTCGCGAGCTTGTCGTCCCCCTTCGGGTTGTTGCCGTCGCGCAGCCGCTCCAGGACCCGGGCGGTCGCCACGGGGTCGAGCAGCGACTTGCCGGAGGCGACGTCCCGAACCGCCGACAGGAGCTCGTTCCCCCGAATGGCCTTGAGGACGTAACCCGAGGCCCCGGCCATGATCGCGTCGAAGAGCGCCTCGTCGTCGGCGTACGAGGTGAGCATCAGGCACTTGATGTCCTCGTTCTGCGAACGCACCTCGCGACAGACCTCGACACCGCTTCCGTCGGGCAGCCGGACGTCGAGCACGGCGACGTCGGGACGCGTCGCAGGGATCCTGACCAGCGCGTCTGCCGCTGTTCCGGCCTCTCCGACCACTTCGATGTCGTCCTCGACGGTGAGCAGCTCATGGACGCCGCGCCGGACGACTTCGTGGTCGTCGAGCAGAAATACCCGGATTTTTCCATCTTCGCGCACGGGGCCAGTCTCACATATTGGCTCTTCCCGTGCCCGGGGGTGCCGGGATACCGTGCCCGTGTTCCGGCGGCCTCCTGGCCGTTGCACTGCGCTGACCAGCTACGTTTCCCGTTTTCTCGATTTACTTGGAAATCCAAGCAAAATCGCAGGTCAAATGGGGTTTCGCAGGAATGCGGCGCACTGGGTAACGTGCCTATGACAGGGCGCTCGCCGGGGCACCTGTCACGCCCGACCCCGGCCGAGCCGCACCCACCCCGTGCGCGGGCCGGAAGGGCGAGCCTCCCCTTACCTGCGGTAGGGGGAACCCCAGGCCTTGCCCGGCGAACCCGGGGGCCGGACCGACGGAGGAGCACGCACGTGACCGTGGAGAGCACTGCCGCGCGCAAGACGACGCGACGCAGCAGCGGCACCAAGCGCACCGCCAGCGCGAGCGCGACCGCGAAGAAGGCACAGGGTCCCGATAACCCGGAGCCCGAGCTCGTTCAGCTGCTGACGCCCGAAGGGGAGCGCGTCCAGCACCCCGAGTACGACATCGACCTGAGCGCCGACGAGCTGCGCGGTCTCTACCGCGACATGGTCCTGACCCGTCGCTTCGACTCCGAGGCGACCTCCCTGCAGCGCCAGGGCGAGCTGGGCCTGTGGGCCTCGCTGCTCGGCCAGGAGGCCGCCCAGATCGGCTCGGGCCGTGCCCTGCGGGACGACGACTACGTCTTCCCGACCTACCGGGAGCACGGCGTCGCCTGGTGCCGCGGGGTGGACCCGACCAACCTGCTCGGCATGTTCCGGGGTGTGAACCACGGCGGCTGGGACCCCAGCAGCAACAACTTCCACCTGTACACGATCGTCCTCGGCTCGCAGACCCTGCACGCCACCGGCTACGCCATGGGTGTCGCCAAGGACGGTGCGGACTCCGCCGTGCTCGCCTACTTCGGCGACGGTGCCTCCAGCCAGGGCGACGTCAACGAGTCGTTCGTGTTCTCCGCGGTCTACAACGCCCCGGTCGTGTTCTTCTGCCAGAACAACCAGTGGGCCATCTCCGAGCCCATCGAGAAGCAGACCCGCGTCCCGCTCTACCAGCGCGCCCGCGGCTTCGGCTTCCCCGGCGTCCGTGTCGACGGCAACGACGTCCTCGCGTGCCTGGCCGTGACCCGGTCGGCACTCGAGCGCGCCCGCCGCGGCGAGGGCCCGACGCTCATCGAGGCGTTCACCTACCGCATGGCCGCCCACACCACCTCCGACGACCCGACCCGCTACCGCCGCGACGCGGAGCGCGAGGCGTGGGAGGCGAAGGACCCGATCATGCGCCTCAAGGCGTACATGGAGAACGAGGGCCACGCCGACGCGGCCTTCTTCGAGGAGCTCGAGGCGGAGAGCGAGGCTCTCGGCAAGCACGTCCGCGAGGTCGTCCGCGCCATGCCCGTGCCGGAGCACATGGCGATCTTCGACAACGTGTACGCGGACGGGCACGCGCTCGTCGACGAGGAGCGCGCGCAGTTCGCCGCCTACCAGGCGTCCTTCGCGGGCGGAGAGGCCGAGTAATCATGGCTGTTCAGAAGCTTCCCCTCGCCAAGGCGCTCAACGAGTCGCTGCGCAAGGCCCTGGAGACCGACCCCAAGGTCGTCATCATGGGCCTCGACGTCGGCAAGCTCGGCGGTGTCTTCCGGATCACCGACGGTCTGCAGAAGGACTTCGGCGAGGACCGGGTCATCGACACCCCGCTCGCCGAGTCCGGCATCGTCGGCACCGCGATCGGCCTCGCTCTGCGCGGTTACCGGCCGGTCGTGGAGATCCAGTTCGACGGTTTCGTCTTCCCGGCCTACGACCAGATCGTCACCCAGCTGGCGAAGATGCGGGCCCGTTCGCTCGGCACGGTGAAGATGCCGGTCGTCATCCGCATCCCGTACGGCGGCGGCATCGGCGCCGTCGAGCACCACTCCGAGTCCCCCGAGTCGCTCTTCGCGCACGTCGCGGGCCTCAAGGTCGTCACCCCGGCGAACTCCTCCGACGCCTACTGGATGCTCCAGCAGGCGATCCAGAGCGACGACCCGGTCATCTTCTTCGAGCCCAAGCGCCGCTACTGGGACAAGGGCGAGGTCGACACCGAGGCCATCCCCGGTGAGCTGCACAAGGCCCGCGTCGCCCGTGAGGGCACGGACCTCACCATCGCCGCCTACGGCCCGATGGTGAAGACCTGTCTGGAGGCCGCCGCGGCGGCCGCCGAGGAGGGCAAGTCCGTCGAGGTCGTCGACCTGCGGTCGGTCTCCCCGCTGGACTTCGACACCATCCAGGCCTCGGTCGAGAAGACCCGCCGTCTGGTCGTGGTCCACGAGGCCCCGGTCTTCTTCGGCTCCGGCGCCGAGATCGCCGCTCGCATCACCGAGCGCTGCTTCTACCACCTGGAAGCCCCCGTCCTGCGGGTCGGCGGCTACCACGCGCCGTATCCGCCGGCGCGCCTGGAGGAGGAGTACCTGCCGGGCCTGGACCGCGTGCTCGACGCCGTCGACCGCTCGCTGGCGTACTGAGGAGAACCACGTGACCATCCGCGAATTCAAGATGCCCGACGTGGGCGAGGGCCTCACCGAGGCCGAGATCCTCAAGTGGTACGTCCAGCCCGGTGACACGGTCACCGACGGGCAGGTCGTCTGCGAGGTCGAGACGGCCAAGGCCGCCGTCGAACTTCCCAGCCCCTTCGACGGCGTGGTGCACGAGCTGCGCTTCCCCGAGGGCGCGACGGTGGACGTCGGCGAAGTGATCATCTCGGTCAACGTCGGCGGGGACGCGCCCGCGGAGGTCCCGGCCGCCCCGGTCGCCGAAGCCCCGGAGCCCGTCGTGGCGCCCGTGGCGCCCGCGGCCGAGGAAGCCGAGCCGCAGGGCCGCCAGCCGGTCCTGGTGGGCTACGGCGTCGCCGCGACCTCGACCAAGCGCCGGCCGCGCAAGGGCGCCACGGTGCCCGGGCAGGCCGCCGCCGCGATCCAGGGCGAGCTCAACGGGCACGGCGCGGCCGCGACCGCCGCCCGCCCGCTGGCCAAGCCGCCGGTGCGCAAGCTCGCCAAGGACCTCGGGGTCGACCTGGCGACGGTCGTCCCGACCGGCCCGGACGGGATCATCACCCGCGAGGACGTCCACGCGGCCGCCACCCCGGAGCCGTCCGCCGTGACCGAGGCCCCGGCGCCCGTCGCGGCTCCGGCCCCCGCGGCCGTCCCCGCACCCGCGGCCGCTCCGGCCGCCGTGGTCTCGACGGACGCGCGGGAGACCCGCGTCCCGATCAAGGGTGTGCGCAAGGCGACCGCGGCGGCGATGGTCGGCTCGGCCTTCACCGCCCCGCACGTCACCGAGTTCGTGACCTTCGACATCACGCGCACGATGAAGCTGGTCGAGGAGCTCAAGTCCGACAAGGACATGGCGGGCCTGCGGGTCAACCCGCTCCTCCTCATCGCCAAGGCCGTCCTGGTCGCCGCCAAGCGCAACCCGGACATCAACGCGTCCTGGGACGAGGCGAACCAGGAGATCGTGCTCAAGCACTACGTCAACCTGGGCATCGCCGCGGCCACCCCGCGGGGCCTGATCGTGCCGAACATCAAGGACGCGCACGCCCAGACCCTGCCGGAGCTGTCGCGGTCCCTGAGCGAGCTGGTCTCGACCGCCCGTGAGGGCAAGACGACTCCGGCGGCGATGCAGGGCGGCACCTTCACCATCACCAACGTCGGTGTGTTCGGCGTCGACACCGGTACGCCCATCCTGAACCCGGGCGAGTCCGCGATCCTCGCGGTCGGGGCCATCAAGCTCCAGCCGTGGGTCCACAAGGGCAAGGTGAAGCCGCGCCAGGTCACGACGCTGGCCCTGTCGTTCGACCACCGCCTGGTGGACGGCGAGCTCGGCTCCAAGTTCCTGGCGGACATCGCCGCGATCCTGGAGCAGCCGAAGCGCCTCATCACCTGGGCCTGACAAGCCCTTCGGGCGGAACGCCCGACTTCGCGTGTTTCACGTGAAACGCCCGGCCGGGGCCTCCCCGGCCGGGCGTCGTCACCATTCAGGCGCGTCCGTATCGCGGACGCGCCTGTTTGATGCACCCCTCTTGTATCTATGCTGTGTTCATGGCATCCGCACCCCCCGCCGCCGACCGCGTCTACATGCACGTCAAGCAGGCCGTGCTCGACCGCCGTTACGAGGGCGGCACCCTCCTCACGGAGGGGGAGCTCGCCGATGCCGTCGGGGTGTCCCGCACGCCGGTCCGCGAGGCCCTGCTCAAGCTGGAGATGGAAGGGCTGCTCAAGCTCTACCCGAAGAAGGGCGCCCTGGTGCTCGCCGTCTCCGCCCAGGAGATCGCCGACGTCGTCGAGACCCGGCTGCTGGTCGAGGAGTTCGCCGTACGCCGGGCCGTGCCCGCCTCCCCCGCGCTGATCGCGCGGCTCGAGGAACTCCTGGAGGAGCAGAAGCGCCGGGCCGAGGCCGGCGACCTCGCCGAGGTCGCCGTCACCGACCGCTGCTTCCACGCCGAGATCGTCCAGCACGCCGGCAACCAGATCCTCGCCAGGCTCTACGACCAACTGCGCGACCGGCAGCTGCGAATGGGCGTCGCGGTGATGCAGTCGCAGCCCGACCGGATCGCCAAGAACATCACCGAGCACGCCGAGATCCTGGAGCGGATCAAGGAGGGCGACGTCGAGGGCGCCGCCGCCTGCGTCCGGCAGCACCTCAGCTGGGTCAAGGTCCTGGTGCGGGGTGAGGCACGGTGAGCGGACGCGGATTCGGGTCCGCCGTCACCCTGCCCGGCGACCCGCCCGGCGGCCGCCGCGCCGCCCTGGTCTGGGGCGTCGGCGTCGCCGTCTACTTCGTCGCCGTCATCTTCCGCACCTCGCTGGGCGTCGCCGGCCTCGACGCCGCCGACCGCTTCGACGTCAACGCCTCCGCCCTCTCCACCTTCTCCATCCTGCAACTGCTGGTCTACGCGGGCATGCAGATACCTGTCGGCCTGATGGTCGACCGGCTCGGCACGAAGAAGGTGCTGACCCTCGGCGTCGTGCTCTTCACCGTCGGCCAGCTCGGCTTCGCCCTCTCCCCCTCGTATGGCATGGCCCTCGCCTCCCGGGCCCTCCTCGGCTGCGGCGACGCGATGACCTTCATCAGCGTGCTGCGCCTGGGCGCCCGCTGGTTCCCGGCCCGCCGCGGCCCCCTCATCGGCCAGGTCGCCGCCCTCTTCGGCATGGCCGGCAACCTCGTCTCGACCCTCTTCATCGCCCGGGCGCTCAACGGCTGGGGCTGGACCGCCACCTTCGTCGGCAGCTCCGTCGCCGGCATCGCCGTCCTCGTGCTGCTGCTCCTCTTCCTCAAGGACCACCCCGAGGGATACGAACCGGCACCCGTCACGCACGCCGGCGCCGCCTTCGTCCGGCGCCAGATCGCCCAGTCCTGGCGCGAACCCGGCACCAGGCTCGGCATGTGGGTGCACTTCACCACCCAGTTCCCGGCGATGGTCTTCCTGCTGCTGTGGGGCATGCCGTTCCTGGTCGAGGACCAGGGCCTGACCCGGGGCGTCGCCGGCGAACTGCTGACGCTCGTGGTCCTGTCCAACATGGCCGTGGGGCTCGCGTACGGCCAGATCATCGCCCGGCACCACGCGGCGAGGGCCCCGCTCGCCATCGGCACCGTCGCGGGAACCGCCCTGCTGTGGGCCGCCACCCTGCTGCACCCGGGGGACCGGGCCCCGATGTGGCTCCTGGTCACCCTCTGCGTCGTTCTCGGCGCCTGCGGCCCCGCCTCGATGATCGGCTTCGACTTCGCCCGCCCGGCCAACCCGCCGGAGCGTCAGGGCACCGCCTCGGGAATCGTCAACATGGGCGGTTTCGTCGCCTCGATGACGACGCTGCTCGCGGTCGGCGTCCTCCTCGACGCGACCGGCGACAACTACCGGATCGCCTTCTCCTCCGTCTTCGTCCTGGAGGCCCTGGGCATCGTGCAGATCCTGCGCCTCAAGGCCCGCACCGCGCGGCGCGAGCGGGAACGGCTCGTGGCGAGCCGGGTGGAGGCCGTGCACGTACCGGTGTGAGAACCCCGGCCCGGGGCGGCACCGGGAGAGCGGCCCTCGCCCGGTGCCGCCCCGGGCCGGCAGCGGCCCCCGAGCGACGAGCCAGGCGGGACTTCGAGGACCTAGCGGGGCGTCACCGTGAAGTTGTCCAGGATCGCCTGCGCCAGGTCCAGGTCGCCCTCCGCCTTGACCCGGTCGGCGGCCTCGGCCGCCCGCACCCGCCCGCACGCCAGCCGGACGTACGTCTCCCAGTCCGTGGCCAGCGTCACCACCGGACCCAGCGACGGCGAGCCGTCGACCGAACCGCGGCCCTCCGCGTCCACCCGCACCGTCCGCAGGAACTCGACCGGGCCGTGCACGTCGAGCACGATCGCCGAATTGACCGGCGCGCCCGCGTCCTTGGCCACCACCTTCGGCAGCGCCTCCAGCAGCACGTCCCGCGTGATCAGAGCGGCGGGGGAGTCGAGGTTGCCCGGCCGGCCCAGCGTCGTCCGCAGGTCCTGCTCGTGGACCCACACGTCGAAGGCGCGCATCCGGTAGGCGACCTCGAGGGTCTGCTCGGCGCCGAGCGGCGCCCGGATCAGATGCTCCGGACCGCGGTTCTCGTTGCGCAGCTGACGCGCCCTGCGGATCAGGATGTACTCCAGCTCCGCGGTCATCTCCGGACCGGTGTGGTGCCGGCGCACATCGACCTGCATCTCCATGTAGCGGGCGAACTCGCTGCGCACGTGGTAGAGATCGCGGGGCAGGGAGTGGATGGGGCGGGGGTCGCCGAGCATCTCGCACTCCATGCCGATCACATGGGAGACGATGTCCCGGACCGACCATCCCGGGCACGGCGTCGGACGGTTCCACTCCCCCTCCACGAGCGGCTGAACCAGTTCGGATATCGCTTCGATGGAGTGGGTCCAGGCGTCGGCATAGGTCTGGAGGCTGGGATGGACGGTCACGGGACCCCTCGGCGGTTCTGCGGTGCGCGGGCTGAAAACAAGACTGCTTGGGAGGCTCGGACGCTAAGTTACGCTGCCCGAAGGCACCCCGGCAGTGCTTTCGTGTGACGATCGTAGGCCCGTGTTGACGGCTCGAATGCCAGGACGGTGGTAGTGTGCGCGCCTCGCTGATCCAGATTGCAGTAGACCCGGACGAATCGATCGAATCCCGCCGGGCGCGGGTGGCCGGTCTCGTACGGGCGGAGCGCGGCGGCGCCGACCTCGTCGTGCTCCCCGAGTTGTGGCCCATGGGGGCGTTCGCCTACGAGGACTTCGCCGCCGAGTCCGAACCGCTGCACGGCCCCACCCACGACGGCATGGCGGCGGCGGCCCGTGACGCGGAGGTCTGGCTGCACGCCGGCTCGTTCGTGGAGGCGGCCGGGGGAGCGCTGTACAACACCTCGCTCGTCTTCTCCCCCGCCGGCGAACTCGTGGCGAGCTACCGGAAGATCCACCGCTTCGGCTTCGACAAGGGCGAGGCGGTGATGATGGCGGCCGGCGAGGACCTGGTGACCGCTGCGCTGCCGGGGCTGACGCTTGGCCTCGCCACCTGCTACGACCTGCGCTTCCCCGAACTCTTCCGGGGCCTGGTGGACGCCGGCGCGCAGGCGTTCGTCGTCCCCGCGGGATGGCCGGCCCGGCGCCGCGCGCACTGGACGCTGCTCGCGCAGGCGCGGGCCGTCGAGAACCAGGCGTACGTGCTGGCCTGCGACACGGCCGGGACGCACGCGGGCGTGGAACAGGCGGGGCACTCGATCGTGGTGGACCCCTGGGGCGAGGTCCTCGCCGAGGCGGGCCCGGACGAGGAGATTCTGCGGGTGGTCCTCGACCCGGCGAAGGTCGAGACGACGCGGGAGCAGTTCCCGGCCCTGAAGGACCGGGTCCTGGGCGTCGCCCCGCCGGCCTAGGGGGATCAGTCCTCCCGTTCCCGCTCGGACATCCGGATCACGCACACCGCCACGGCGATCAGCAGCGCCGCGTCGGCGTCCTCGCGGACGACGTCGACGGCGTACGTGTCCCGGAGGCGGAACCACCGCCGGGAGATGTGCGCGAGCAGTTCGCCGTCGTACTCGACGGTGAACTCCCGGTCCAGGATCCGCCCGCTCACGTCCAGCTCGGTGCCGTCCACGAGGGCGACGCGGTAGTGGTTGCGCAGCAGCGACAGCCGCTTGCGGCGGATCGTGGCGAGCGGCCGCTCGTCGCGCTCGATCGTCATGGCGTCGCGGAGGCTGAACAGCTTCTGGCGCAACGTGACGAGGACCTGCCCGAGCGGGTCCTTCAGCTCCAGGGTGTCCCGCAGGCGCAGGGCCTTGCCGTCGACGAGGAAGGCGTGGCGGCCGTCCTCGTCCTCGATCCAGTAGTCGTCGCCGAGGGCGAGGATCTTGTCCCGTACGAGGTATTTCATACGGCGACAGCTTCCCCGGCGGCCCCGGCGCCACGCGGGTGCGAAGGGGTGGCCACGGGCGGGGTCCGGCGTGTCGGAGCGGCTCCGGCACGGTCCGCCCGGACGTCCTGCCCCGGATTCCCGGGCTCTGCCGTACGCGCGTGATCCGGTGTTCATCCTCGGATGGCAAGCTTGAACCATGAACGATGCCGCCCCGGCGCCCACCCCCGCGCCCGCGCCCCGCCGTGCCCGTGTCCGTGCCCCCGAGCTGATCGGCAAGGGCGGCTGGCTGAACACCGGAGGCAAAGAGCTCACTCTCGCCGATCTGCGAGGTAAGTGCGTTGTCGTCGATTTCTGGACGTTCTGCTGCATCAACTGCCTCCACGTCCTCGACGAGCTCCGTGAGCTGGAGGAGAAGCACCGCGACACCCTGGTGATCGTCGGGGTCCACTCGCCGAAGTTCGTCCACGAGGCCGAGCACCAGGCCGTCGTCGACGCCGTGGAGCGCTACGAGGTGCACCACCCCGTGCTCGACGACCCGGAGCTCGCGACCTGGAAGCAGTACGCCGTGCGGGCCTGGCCGACGCTCGTCGTCATCGACCCCGAGGGGTACATCGTCGCCCAGCACGCCGGTGAGGGGCACGCGAACGCCCTCGCGACCCTCGTCGAGGAGCTGGAGGCCGAGCACGAGGCGAAGGGCACCCTGCGCCGCGGGGACGGGCCGTACGTGCCGCCGGAGCCCGTGGCGACCGACCTGCGCTTCCCCGGGAAGGCCGTCCTGCTGCCCTCCGGGAACCACCTGGTCTCCGACACCACCCGTCACCAGCTCGTCGAGCTGGCGCCGGACGGCGAGAGCGTGGTGCGGCGGATCGGCGACGGCGAGTTCCGCGAGCCGCAGGGCCTCGCGCTGCTTCCCGACGGGAAGGTCGTCGTGGCCGACACCGTGAACCACGCGCTGCGCACCTTCGACCCGGAGACCGGCGCGATCGAGCGGATCGCGGGCACCGGCAAGCAGTGGTGGCAGGGCTCCCCCACGTCGGGCCCGGCGCTCGACGTCGCGCTCTCGTCGCCGTGGGACGTCGCCTGGTGGCAGGGCAAGGTGTGGATCGCGATGGCCGGCGTCCACCAGCTGTGGACGTACGACCCCGAGGCGGGGACGGTGCAGGTCGCCGCCGGCACCACGAACGAGGGCCTGGTCGACGGGCCGGCGGCCGAGGCGTGGTTCGCCCAGCCGTCGGGGCTCGCCGCCGCCGGGGACCGGCTGTGGATCGCCGACTCCGAGACCAGTGCTGTGCGCTGGATCGACACCGACGGTGTCGTCCACACCGCTGTCGGCACCGGTCTCTTCGACTTCGGTCACCGTGACGGCGAGGCCGGCCAGGCGCTGCTCCAGCACCCGCTGGGCGTGACCGCGCTGCCCGACGGCTCGGTGGCGATCGCGGACACGTACAACCACGCGCTGCGCCGCTTCGACCCCGCCACCGGCGAGGTGACCACGCTCGCCACGGACCTGCGCGAGCCGAGCGACGCGGTGCTGGTCGGGGACGACATCGTCGTGGTCGAGTCCGCCCGGCACCGGCTGACCCGGCTGCGGCTGCCCGAGGAGGCCGTCCAGGTCGAGTCGGTGGCCCACCGGACGCAGCGCGAGGCGACCGAGGTGGCGCCCGGCTGGCTGCGGCTCGACGTCGTCTTCCAGGCGCCGACGGGGCAGAAGCTGGACGAGCGCTACGGTCCCTCGACCCGGCTGCTGGTCTCCTCGACGCCGCCCGAGCTGCTGCTGGGCGGCGAGGGCACGGGCACGGACCTGTTCCGGGAGCTCGACCTGAACCCGGAGCTCGCCGAGGGGGTGCTGCACGTCTCGGCGATGGCGGCGTCCTGCGACGACGATCCGGCCAACGAGTACCCGGCCTGCCACGTCCACCAGCAGGACTGGGGCGTGCCGGTGCGGCTGGCGGAGGGCGGCGTGGCGCGCCTCCCGCTGATCCTCGCGGGGATGGACGCCCAGGTGTAGGGCTGTCGGGTCCGGTCGGGGCGGCGGTCCTAGCGGACGGTTCCCTGGTTCCTGGACGGGCGGCCCGCCGCTCCGTCCAGGCAGCCGGCCACCCAGGCCGCCGGGTCGTGGGCGGCGCGGTCGCCGCCCATGCCCAGGCGTTGCATCTCGGCGCACTCGCCGGTCAGCAGGGACCGGGTGCGCTCGCCGGTCACGTCGTAGCCCCGGATGCGGGCCGCCAGGACGTAGCCGCCCTCGTAGGCGATGTCCGTGGCCCAGGGCGGCCGTCCGTCGTAGCGGGCGATGCCGTACCAGGCCACCGCCGTCCCGATCAGGGCGGCGGTGGCCAGGCAGGCGATGAACTTCCCTCGGGGCGGGCCCTCGTGACGCTGCATGGGTTCACGGTGCCGTCGGGGGCCTTTCGCCGATGTTTCGCCGGTCGCTCAGTAGTCGCGGCGTCCCTCGTCCACCACGGTGGGGGCGGACGGCGGGACGACGACCCGCCGGCGCCGGGCGATGCTCGCGAACGTCGCCGTGCCGATGAGACCGACCGCCATCATGATCAGTCCCACC
This sequence comes from Streptomyces sp. JL2001, assembly GCF_050917515.1. Lineage (NCBI taxonomy): Bacteria > Bacillati > Actinomycetota > Actinomycetes > Kitasatosporales > Streptomycetaceae > Streptomyces > Streptomyces sp. JL2001. Next base: position 4,023,174 of record NZ_CP169421.1, read on the forward strand.
AGGTCGAGGTTGACGCCGTCGAGCTCCCAGTCCGTCGCGAACGTGAGGATCGCGCCGACGGCGATGAGGATGATGCAGCCTCCCAGGCCCATGGATCCCGCCTCCTAGTGGGGTAGTCGGGATCGGGTACCCGGGTCCGGGCGGGCTATCCCTCCGCTCGCGCGTTCGCTCCGCCCGGATCGTCGCTCCGGGGTGCCTCATCCCTCCAGGAAGGCGACGAGCGCGTTGGCCAGGAGGTACGGGTCGTCCGCGCCGCAGAGTTCGCGGGCGCTGTGCATCGAGAGGCAGGCGACGCCGATGTCGACGGTGCTGATGCCGTGGCGGGCGGCCGTGATCGGGCCGATCGTCGTGCCGCAGGGCATGTCGTTGTTGGACACGAAGGACTGCCACGGCACGCCGGCCTTCTCGCAGGCCGCGGCGAAGACGGCCCGGCCGCTGCCGTCGGTGGCGTAGCGCTGGTTGACGTTGACCTTGAGGATCGGGCCGCCGTTGGGACGCGGGTGGTGCGTCGGGTCGTGGCGCTCGGCGTAGTTGGGGTGGACGGCGTGGCCGACGTCGGAGGAGAGGCAGACCGAGCCGGCGAAGGCGCGGGCGCGGTCCTCGTAGGCTCCGCCGCGGGCGTAGACCGAGCGTTCCAGGACGTTGCCGAGGAGCGGGCCCTGGGCGCCGGTGTCGGCCTCGGAGCCGTTCTCCTCGTGGTCGAAGGCGGCGAGGACCGGGATGTACGGGAGGTCGGGCCGCGCGGCGACGGCGGCGAGCGCGGCGACGCCCGCGTGCACGGAGATGAGGTTGTCCATCCGGGGGCCGGCGAGGAGTTCGAGGTCGCGGCCGAGGTAGGCGGGTGCCTCGACGGCGTGCACCATCAGGTCCCAGCCGGTGACGTCCTCGGCGTCGACGCCGGCCTCGGCGGCGACGAAGGAGATGAGGTCGCCCTCGTGGACCTCGCCGAGGCCCCAGATCGGCTGCATGTGCCGCTGGCGTTCGAGCTTGAGGCCTTCGTTGGCCTGGCGGTCGAGGTGGATGGCGAGCTGCGGGACGCGCAGGACGGGCCGGTCGACGTTGACGAGGACGTGGCTGCCGTCGCGCAGGGTGAGCCGGCCGGCGAGGCCGAGGTCGCGGTCGAGCCAGGTGTTGAGCAGGGTGCCGCCGTAGATCTCGACGGCGACCTGGCGCCAGCCCTGGTTGCCCAGGTCGGGCTGGGGCTTGACGCGCAGGTTGGGGGAGTCGGTGTGGGCGCCGACGACGCGGTACGGGGTGTGGGGGTCGGCGCCCTCCGGCACGTACCAGGCGATGATCGCGCCGCCGCGGATCACGTACTTCCCGCCGCTCGTCCCGTCCCAGGCGTCGGTCTCCTCGACCTTGCGGAAGCCGGCCTTCTCCAGGCGGTCGGCCGCGTTCGCCACGGCGTGGTACGGCGACGGGGAGGCCGCGAGGAAGGTCATGAGGTCATCGGTGTGGCCGCGGTCGAAGCGGGAGGGTGCGCTACTCATGCGTTCACCATACGCAGCACGCCGGAGGCGGTGCCGGGGCCCTGGAGAACGGTTCCTTCCCGGGCCCGGCGGGGAAGACGAAACGGCCCGCTCCCCTCCCCGGGAGCGAGCCGTTCGCGGTGGACGGAGGCGCGTACTAGAACGCGGCCTCGTCCAGGTCCATGAGCGAGCCGTCGACGGCCTCGGCGAGCGCGCGCTCGGCGCCGACGCCCGGCAGGACGTTGGCGGCGAAGAACTTCGCGGCGGCGATCTTGCCGGTGTAGAAGACCTTGTCCTTGGCGGAGGCGCTCTCCAGCTTCTCCGCGGCGACGGCCGCGCCCTTCAGCAGCAGGTAGCCGACGACGACGTCACCGGAGGCCATGAGCAGGCGGGTGGTGTTGAGGCCGACCTTGTAGATGTTCTTGACGTCCTCGCCGGTGGCGGTGAGGTCGGTGAGCATCTTGCCGACGATGCCCTCCAGGTCCACGGCGGCCTTGGCGAGCGCGTCGCGGGCGCCGGCCAGCTCCTCGCCGCCGGTGCCGACCGCGAGGAACTTCTTGATCTCCTCGGCCAGCGTGTTCAGGGACGCGCCCTGGTCGCGGACGATCTTGCGGAAGAAGAAGTCCTGGCCCTGGATGGCCGTGGTGCCCTCGTAGAGGGTGTCGATCTTGGCGTCCCGGATGTACTGCTCGATCGGGTACTCCTGCAGGAAGCCGGAGCCGCCGAAGGTCTGGAGCGACTGCGCGAGCTGCTCGTAGCCCTTCTCGGAGCCGTAGCCCTTGACGATCGGGAGCAGCAGGTCGTTCAGGCCGTGCAGGGCCTTCGCGTCCTCGCCGTTCGCCTCCTTGAGCTGGATCTCGTCCTGCACGGTGGCCGTGTAGAGGACGAGGGAGCGCATGCCCTCGGCGTACGCCTTCTGGGTCATCAGCGAGCGGCGGACGTCGGGGTGGTGCGTGATGGTGACCTTGGGGGCGGCCTTGTCCATGAAGTTCGCCAGGTCGGTGCCCTGGACGCGCTCCTTGGCGTACTCGAGGGCGTTGAGGTAGCCCGTCGAGAGGGTGGAGATCGCCTTCGTGCCGACCATCATGCGGGCGAACTCGATGATGAGGAACATCTGGCGGATGCCGTCGTGCTTGTCGCCGATCAGCCAGCCCTTGGCGGGGTGCTGGTCGCCGAAGGTCATCTCGCAGGTGTTGGAGGCCTTGAGGCCCATCTTGTGCTCGACGTTGGTGGCGTAGACGCCGTTGCGCTCGCCCAGCTCGCCGGTCTCCCAGTCGAAGTGGTACTTCGGCACGAGGAAGAGGGACAGGCCCTTGGTGCCGGGGCCGGCGCCCTCGGGGCGGGCGAGGACGTAGTGGAGGATGTTCTCCTCCATGTCGTGCTCACCGGAGGTGATGAAGCGCTTCACGCCCTCGATGTGCCAGGAGCCGTCCTCCTGCTGGACGGCCTTGGTGCGGCCGGCGCCGACGTCCGAGCCGGCGTCCGGCTCGGTGAGGACCATGGTGGAGCCCCACTGGCGGTCGACGGCGATCTGCGCGACCTTCTTCTGCGCCTCGTTGCCCTCGTTGAAGAGGATGCCGGCGAAGGCGGGGCCGGAGGAGTACATCCAGACGGCCGGGTTCGCGCCGAGGATCAGCTCCGCGTACGCCCAGATGAGGGAGCGCGGGGAGGTCGTGCCGCCGATCTCCTCGGGGAGGCCGAGGCGCCAGTACTCGGAGTCCATGAAGGCCTTGTAGGACTTCTTGAAGCTGGCCGGGACCGGGGCGGTGTTGGTCTCGGGGTCGAAGACCGGCGGGTTGCGGTCGGCGTCGGCGAAGGACTCGGCCAGCTCGTTCTCCGAGAGGCGGGTGAGCTCTTCGAGCACGCTCTTGGCGGTCTCGACGTCCATCTCCTCGAACGGACCGGTGCCGTAGACCTTGTCGCGTCCGAGGACCTCGAAGAGGTTGAACTCGATGTCGCGGAGATTCGACTTGTAGTGCCCCATGGCGACGGCTCCGTAAGGATCGGGGAGGGAGATGTCCTCGTACGCGTACTCGTACTACCGGTGAGTAGCCCACGCTCTCTACGATGATGCTACCCGCCGGTAATAAGAGCAACCCCTATCGCGCCATCTGTGACGCGGGACGCACGTCCCGGGTCTTGCGTGACGCTCAGTCGCCGACCGTGTACTCGGGGTCGGTGTAGCAGGGCGACGTCAGGGAGACCGAGAGGCTGTCGCGGGTCGCCTTCTCCCACTTCGACGCGTCCTTGTACGTCGAGGGGAGCAGCAGCTCGATCGTGGCCGTGTGGTGGTCCTTCTCGTGCTCCACGTCGAGCTGGAGCTGCTTGGCCTGCGACTTCGCGGGCTCGAAGCGGAGCACCTTCCATCCCTTGGCCGGCAGCTCCTGGTGGAGCCGGTCCATCGCCTGCTTCAGGGCGTCGGCGTCGGGGGCGTACATCGACCAGAAGTGGCGGACCCGGAAGCCGTCGTCCACCCCGTCGCAGGGCGACGCGTCGGGGGCGCCGTTGTTCGCCTCGCGCAGGCCGGACGTGTCGAAGATCGTGCTGGACCGCGAGCGGACCAGGTCCTTGGCCGCGGCGACCTTCATCGGCTGCGGCTCGTAGGGCAGGCCGGCGTCGTTGCTCATGGTGGTGCATCCCGTCGCGAGGAGAAGGGCGGCAGTGGTCAGGGCCCCGCCGGTGCGTGCGGTGGTGCGGCGGCTCATTGCGAGGTCACTTCCTGGTACCGGCCCGTGACGACGCGGGCCTGGTTGTTGAGGCTCTCGGTGCCGTTGTCCCAGTAGCCGCTGTGGCCGCGGGACCCGTCCGTGGCCACGATGTGCGCGCCGAAGTCGGGGTTGGTCGGTGTCAGCGGCTTCACGACGCTGGCGCCGTCGCCGTCGATGAACGACGGCAGGATGTCGATGTCCAGCTTCTTCGGCGCGTGGCCCCAGCCGCCGAGGTCCGGCACCGGGTCGCTGGTGACGAAGGGGATGTTGAAACCGCCGTACTTGCCGTCGGTGACCCCGCCGGGCAGGTGCAGGCCCTTCAGGTAGGGGTCGCTGTCGGCCTCGGCGGCGTAGACGTGGCCCTTGGGCACGTCCAGGTCGGTGGCGCTGCCCACCTGCATGCCCGGGCTGCCGGCCACGAAGATGTCGTCGGCCGCCAGGTGGCCCTGGCGGGCGGCGGAGCCGATGACCGTGCTGCCGTAGCTGTGGCCGGTCACGGTCATGTGGGTCGGGTCGCCCTGGTGGGTGGCGCGCAACCCGTCGACGAAGCCGTTCAGCTTGGGGGCTCCGTCGTCGGCGTAGTGGCTGAAGGGCGCGTCCTTGACGATGCTCTGCGGGGCGTCGTAGCCGAGCCAGGTGATCGTGGACACGCTCTGACCGTTGGCCAGGTTGTCGCTGGCGCGCCAGAGGGTCTCCATGCGCTTGATGTCACCGCCGATGCCCTCCAGGTTCGAGGTGGTGCCGGGCACGTACATCGCGGTGTGCGTCGCGGTGTCCGGATTGCCGTTGGCGACGATGGCGTGGCCGTTGCCCTGGGTGTCGAAACCCAGGAGGTACGCCTCGGGCAGCGGGCGCTCGCCGGGACGCTCGGACTGGCCCGTGCGGTCGAAGCGGGCCTGGATCGCGTCCATGCCCTTCTTCTGGGCGGTGAGCTCCTCGAACCGGTCCCCGTACTTCTTGTCCCACTGGAGGTACTCGGGGTTCTTGATGACCGCCGGGTACTGGCCGCTGGGGTTCTGGATGTACTCCTGGGGCTGCTTCGGTATGGCGTTCAGGTCGAGCTGGGTCTGGGCGCGGGTCTCGGCGAGGACCATGCGGTTGGCGTCGTCGCGGACCGTGGAGGGGATGCCGTCGAGCGCGCCGATGGACGCCGGGTAGAGCGTGGCGTACTCGTCACGCTGCTCCTGGGTCAGCCCGTTCCACCACTCGGCGTTCTCCTTCGGCGACTTGCCGTGCGGGATCTTGCCGTCGTCGGCGTACTTGCCGGCGGCGTCCTGGAGGGCCTTGGTGTCCTTGGCGGCGTCGGCGAGGGTCTCGTCGCTGACGGTGAGGCCGGGCTCGGCCCTCAGCTTGCGCAGGACGCCCGCGTACCGGCCGTCGATCTCGGCGGCCTCGCGCACCGCGTCGCCGATGCGCTGGGCGATGTCCTCGGCCTTGCCCTTGTTGGGGTCGGTGCTGCCGATGCCCTCGGCCTTGCCGGGCAGGTAGGGGATGGGCGCGCCGTCCTGGGCGGTGGTGGAGCCCGGCTTGAGGACGTAGGACTGGGAGGGGTACTCGACGGACCCGTCGGGCTTTACCGTGAACTTGAGGTTCTCGGCGTCCTCCAGCGCCTGCTTCAGCTTCCGCTGCGGGGCGGCGAGCTCGGAGGCCAGCCCGTTGAGCGCGGTGCGGATCAGCCCGCACTCGGCGTGCAGGTACTGGAAGTTGCGGCTCAGCTGCTGGACGTCGCCGGTGGCGGTCTTGGCGGCCTCGCCCTTCTGGGTGTCGTTGATCCGCGCGAACATGCCGTTGTCGACGCGGTCCTTGTCGGCGTTGGCGCGGGAGCTGATCTTGCCCCAGCCGTCCGCCGCGTCCGTGTACTCGCTCAGCTTCACGTCGCGCAGCTGCTGCCAGGTGGGCATCCGGATCAGCCCTCCTTCTTCTGGGAGGGGGTGGGCGCCTCGGCGGCGATCTTGCGCTGGGTGTCGAGCTCGCGTTCGCCGAAGTCGCGGCCGGCGCTCTTGAGGGCGCTCTCCAGCCGTCCGCACTCGTCGCGGACGGCGGTGAGGCGGGTCTTCCAGGTGCCGAGGATCTCGGTCAGGGCGGCGGAGGAGTCGAAGCCGGCGGTCCCGCCGGTGACGCCCTCGTTCGCGGTGCCGAGGTCGGTGAGCGAGGTGGTGGTCGAGGTGCGCAGCTCGCCGGAGGTCTTGCCGGCGCCGTGCCAGGGACCCTCTTCGGCCTTCAGGTTCGCGTCGCCGCCTCCGCCTCCGCCTCCACCGCCTCCGCGGTCCTCGGCGGGCAGACCCGCGAGGGTCATCGACGCGGGCTGTCCGGACGGCGCGGCGCCCCCGAACAGCTCGTCCCATTTGGCGTTCAGTGCCATGTTCCACCCCCGTGGCGACCGGAAATTGCTCACGCGAACCTAGCAAGAGAAGGCGAACGGTGCGAAGACATGTGCGAAGGGCAGGTTCTTCGTCCGTGGCGAGGACCTGCCGGGCGCGGTCGCCGGGGGCGGGCCGGGTCGGCAGGGGCGCGGTCGCCGGGGGTCGGGCCGGGTCGGCAGGGGCGCGGTGACCGGGCGTCGGCGCGTGGGCTCCGTCCCGTGCCGCCGGGGGTGGAGGCGGTGCTCCGGCGCCGTTCCGCCGGGGTGTGCGCTCCGTCTCGGCCGACCCGAACCGCTCTGGGCGCGGCGCCCGCTCGATAGGCTGGGGGCATGTACGGATACGGCCAGCACGGCGACGGCAGCGCCGCCCAGCAGCAGTACGCCCAGCCCCCGCAGCAGCCGATGCAGGGAGGCATGCAGGGCGGCGGGTACGGGCAGCAGCCTCCCCTCTACCCGGAGCCGTCGCCGCCGTCCCTGGCCGACGCCGTACGCGCCTTCACGACGGGCTCGCTGGCCGCCGAGGACTTCCAGCAGGTCTTCGCGACCTCCAAGGTCTACTGCCCCCGTGGGGACAACCCCGGCTTCCTGGCGCTGCACAACACCCAGCAGCCGGTGATCCCGATGTTCACCTCGCTCAAGGAGTTGCGGCGGTACGCGGGCAAGGAGTCGAAGTACTTCGTGATCACCGGCGCCGAGGTGATCGACCTGCTGCCGACCGGCTACGGCTTCGTCCTCGACATGGAGGGCGACCACCGCATGGTCTTCGACGCGAAGGCCGTGGAGCAGATGGTGGACTTCGCGATGCGCCGGATGTACGGCTGACGCTTGCGGGGAACGTGTGGGAGCGCCCGGGAGGAATTCCTCCCGGGCGTTCCGCGTTTCGGGTGGCAGGAAGTTCATTGTTCAACTAAAGTGGTCGCACAAGGAGGTCCCGCCATGCCCGCTGTGACTGTCGAGAACCCGCTCACCCTGCCGCGCGTCGCCGCCCCGGCCGACGCCGTCCCCCGCCCCGTGCTCGCCGTGACCACGGCACCTTCCGGATTCGAGGGCGAGGGATTCCCGGTGCGCCGCGCGTTCGCCGGGATCAACTACCGCTACCTCGACCCGTTCATCATGATGGACCAGATGGGAGAGGTGGAGTACGCCCCCGGCGAGCCCAAGGGCACGCCCTGGCACCCCCACCGGGGCTTCGAGACCGTCACGTACATCATCGACGGCGTCTTCGACCACCAGGACTCCAACGGCGGTGGCGGCACCATCACCAACGGCGACACCCAGTGGATGACCGCCGGATCCGGACTGCTGCACATCGAGGCTCCGCCGGAGTCGCTCGTCGTGAGCGGCGGGCTCTTCCATGGGCTCCAGCTGTGGGTGAACCTGCCGGCCGAGGACAAGATGATGGCCCCGCGCTACCAGGACATCCGCGGCGGCCAGGTGCAGCTGCTGACCTCGCCGGACGGCGGCGCGCTCTACCGCGTCATCGCGGGCGACCTCGACGGCCACGCCGGCCCGGGCATCACGCACACCCCGATCACGATGATCCACGCGACCGTCCGGCCGGGCGCCGAGGTGACCCTGCCGTGGCGCGAGGACTTCAACGGCCTCGCCTACGTGCTGGCCGGCCGCGGCTCGGTCGGCGCCGACCGGCGTCCGGTCCACATGGGCCAGACCGCGGTCTTCGGCCAGGGCGGCTCGCTGACGGTCCGCGCGGACGAGAAGCAGGACGCGCACACCCCGGACCTGGAGGTCGTCCTGCTGGGCGGCCGGCCGATCCGCGAACCGATGGCGCACTACGGCCCGTTCGTCATGAACAGCCAGGCGGAGCTGCGGCAGGCCTTCGAGGACTTCCAGGCCGGCCGGCTCGGCACCATCCCGGCGGTGCACGGGATGGGCGAGTAGGAGACCCCGCGCCGCGCACCGGACCCGTCCGGCGCGCGGCGCGCGGCTCTGCCGGGACGACTCCGGAGGGACGCGGCCACCAGGCTCCGAAGGGACGTGGCCGCGCGATCCTGACGGGCCGTCACCCGTCCGGCCCGTAGCGCAGGACGACACGCCGCGGGGCGTGGTCCGGTGAACGGGTGCAGACGCAGCCGGAGCCGCAGAGATCCCTCCTTCCCGCGCCCGCGCGCCGTGCCGCCGCCTGGTGCGTCGTCGCGCTGCTGTTCATCGCGGTCGCCGCCGTCGGCATCTGGCTCTGCGTCGAGCTCCAGACGGCCGTCACCCCCGTGCTGCTCGCCCTGCTCGGCACCGCCCTGCTCGGGCCCCTCTACCGGCGCCTGCTGCGCATGAAGGTGCAGAAGTCGCTCGCCGCCGCGCTCACGGTCCTCGCCGTCCTCGCCGTCGTCGGCGGCGCCGGTTACATCGTCGTCATCGCCCTCATCGAGACCGGCGACCAGATCCTCGACTCGCTGCGGCAGGCCGCGACCGACATCGCCCAGCACCTCGGCGCGGCCGGCACCTCCCTCGACGACATCGCGCGGAACGCGCAGTCGCTGCTCCAGAGATTCGGCGGGACCGCCGCCTCCGGGGTGATCTCCGGCCTCAGCGTCGTCGCCGAGCTGATCGCCACCGGAGTGCTCGCGCTGCTGCTGATCTTCTTCTTCCTCCGTGACTCCGACAAGGCCGTGGGCGCCCTGCGCTCCCTGGCCCCCTCCTCCACCGGCGACGCGGTCGAGGCGATGGCCCGCCGCGCCTTCGAGGCCGTGGAGGGCTTCATGCGCGGCACCACCTTCGTCGCGCTCGTCGACGCCGTCCTGATCGGCGTCGGCCTGCTGCTCCTGCGGGTGCCCGGCGCCGTCGGGCTCGCCGCGCTGGTCTTCGTCACGGCCTACATCCCGTACCTCGGCGCCTTCCTCTCCGGCGCGGTCGCCGTCCTCGTCGCCCTCGCCGACCGCGGCGTCGTCATCGCCCTGTGGGTCCTCGGCGTCGTCCTCGGCGTCCAGGTCCTGGAGGGGTACGTGCTCCAGCCCATGGTCCAGAGCCGGACCGTCCAGATGCACCCCGCCGTGGTCATGCTGGCGATCACCGCCGGCGCGTCCGTGGCCGGGATCCTGGGGATGCTGCTCGCCGTGCCGCTGACGGCGGCGGCGTTCGGGGTGATCGGCGAGCTGCGCGGACGGTACGCCGCGGCGGAGGAGCGGGCGCCTGAGCGACCCGGCTGACGGGACCACCCGGCCTCCGCCGTCCGGGACGTAAGGGCGCGGCGCGTACGCCGCCGCCGCCCGCAGCCCGAGCCGGGCGTCAGGCGGGCAGGCCGCCCGGCTCGAAGGACGCCAGGAGCTGTTCGAGGGCCGCCTGGTCGGGCCCGACGAACGGGTCCTGGTCCGGCGCCATCGTGATCGTGTCGAGCATCGCGCCGGTCATGCGCACGGCCGGCGGCAGATGCGTGCTGAGCACGATCTCCGGGTTCATGTCCCGCAGCGGGGCGAGCGTCGCCCGGTACTTCCCGGGGTCCACAATGTGCACCCACGGGCTGTCCACCGTGGCCCACAGCAGCTGTGCGGCACGCAGCTCCTCCGGCTTGAGGTCGCTCGCGTGCCCGCTCTCCGCGAGCTCGGCGGACGGCATCGGCCCGCCGAAGCAGTCGGAGCTGAAGCAGATCCGCGTCTTCTCGTCGTAGAAGCCGACGGTCGCCGGGTTGTCGAAGAGCGGCGGCCGGAAGCCCGTCAGGCTGCGGTCGCCGACGTCCAGGGACTGGCCCGGGTTGAGGAAGTACACCCGGTCCATCGGGAGCGGGCGCTCGGTGGACATGATCCCCGCGCCGATGAAGGTGGTCACCACCCGGGCCTTCGGGGCCGCCTCCAGCAGGTCGAAGAGGCCCCCGGTGTGGTCGCGGTCGGGGTGGGTGAGCCAGATCCAGCGCACGTCGGCGGGGTCCATGACCGAGCCGAGCGCGGCGACGAAGTCGCGGTCGGCGACGGAGAGCCCGGTGTCGACGACGACCGGCTCCCGGGCGGTGAGGACGAAGGCGTTGGCCGGGATGTGGCCGATCCCCGGTACGTCGAGACTGTCGGCCAGGACGGTGGTGTCGCTTCCGACCCTGTGGATATCCATGGCGGGCTCCGTGGTCCCCCCGGCGGCCGTACCAGACCCCAGTCTCCTCCGGTCCGCAGGTCGCCGCGCGGCGGCGAGCCGACGCGACCGGCCGCGCGGTCCACGCCGCACGTGCCCGGCACCGCGCCCCGCCGGACCGGCCCGGCCCGCGCCGGCCGCGGGCACCGGCCGCGGGGCACCCGGACCGTCCTACGCGGCGCCGTTCCCGTTCGGCGACTCCGGGGGCTCGTTCAGCTCGAACCAGATCGACTTGCCCTGGCCCCGCGGATCCACGCCCCAGGCGTGCGCCAGCATCTCCATCAGCATCAGGCCGCGGCCCGACGAGGCCATTTCCCCCGGGTGCCGCTTGTGGGGCAGCTCGTCGCTGGCGTCGGAGACCTCGACGCGCAGCCGGCGGGCCTCGCCGGAGCAGGTCACCTCGGCGACCACCAGCGCGTCCCCGTCCGTGTGGATGAGGACGTTGGTGACCATCTCGGACACCATCAGGACCGCCGAGTCGACCTGCTCCTCGTCGTTCCAGTCGTGCAGCAGCTGCCGCAGGTGCTGGCGGGCGGCGGCGATGCGCTGCTGCTCCGCCTGCGCGACGGTCATCATGGTGCGGCGCGGGGCCTGCGGGGCGGCCGGGCCCTGCCGCGACAGGAGCAGGACCGCGATGTCGTCCTCGCGACGGTCCGCGAGCGGTCCGGTGGTGTGGTGCGAGCCCGGACCGTGGACGGCCTCCACGAGCCGGTCGGCCAGTTCCTCCAGGGACTTCCCGTCGTGCTCCTCGAGCAGCGCGCGGAGACGCTCCCAGCCGGAGTCGAGGTCGTGCCCGCCGGTCTCCAGGAGTCCGTCGGTGCACATCATGAGGGTCTCGCCGGGCTCCAGCGTGAGCCGGGTCGTCGGGTAGTCGGTGTCCGGGTCGATGCCCAACGGCAGGCCGCCGGCCGTCGGGCGCAGCAGAACCGTTCCGTCGGTCATCCGGACCGCCGGGTCGGGATGACCCGCCCGGGCGATGTCCAGCGTGCCGGTGACCGGGTCGATCTCCATGTAGAGACAGGTCGCGAAGCGCGGGCCACCGTCCTCGGCGCCCCTGCCCGCCGGTCCGTCCCCGTCCGGGCCGTATCCGGGGCCGTACCCCGGACCGTCCGCCTCGCCGTCGGTGATCCCGTACAGGAAGCGCGAGGCGCGGGAGAGCACGGCGTCCGGGCGGTGGCCCTCGGAGGCGTAGGCGCGCAGGGCGATCCGGAGCTGGCCCATCAGGCCGGCGGCGCGCACGTCGTGCCCCTGGACGTCGCCGATGACCAGGGCCATGCGCCCGCCGGGCAACTGGATCATGTCGTACCAGTCACCGCCGACCTGCAGCCCGCCGCCGGTGGGGACGTACCGGGCGGCCACCTGCAGGCCCGGGAGGCCGGGACCGAGGACCGGCATCATCGTGCGCTGCAGGCCGAGCGACAGCTCCCGCTCGGACTCGGCGACACCGGCCCGGGCCAGCGCCTGGGCGAGCATCCGGGCGACGGTGGTGAGGACCGAGCGCTCGTCGGGGGTGAAGGCCACCGGGTGCTTGAAGGCGGCCATCCAGGCGCCCATGGTGCGCCCGGCGACGATCAGCGGGAGGTAGGCCCAGGACTGGCGGCCGAAGCGCCGGGCGAGCGGCCAGGTGACCGGGAAGCGCCGCAGGTACTCCTGCGGCGACGGCAGGTAGATGGCCCGGCCGGTCCGGGTGACCTCGGCGGCCGGATAGTCGGTGTCCAGCGACATCGAGCTGAAGGGGCCCTCGTCGCCGGTGCTGTGCCCGTGGTGGCCGATGATCGTCAGCCGGTCGCCCGCCACCCCGAAGACGGCGAGCCCGTCGGGCGAGAACCCCGGCATCGACAGCGAGGCGGCGACCCGCAGCACCTCGGCGGTCGACCGGGCCTCGGCCAGCGCGCGGCCCGCGTCCAGCAGGAACGCCTCGCGCGAACGGCGCCAGTCGCCGGTGACGGGGGTGCGGGCGGCGGTGCCGGGCTGCGCCTCGGCGACCTCCTGGAGAGTGCCGACGAGCTGGTAGTCGCCGCCCTGCAGGAGCGGCTTGGACCGGCTCCGTACGGTACGGATCACCCGCCCCCGGTCGTCCATGATCCGTAGCCGGGCCTCGGCGAGCGTGCCCTCCACGATGGCCAGATGGACGACTCCGTCGACCTCGTTCCAGTCGACCGGGTGAAAACGGGAGCGTACGGCCGCCTCGGTGAGCCGGGCGGGCTCGGCGGGCAGCCCGAGCAGCCGGGCCGCCTCGGCGTCGAGCGTGACGATCCCGGACGCGTTGTCCCAGCGCCACAGGCCGGTCGCGATCGCGGCCAGGACGTCCTCGGTGCGCATTGCCCCACTTTATGGAGAGCGGCCCGCCGGTCGCCACTGAGAGTATTCGGAGGTCGATCCCGAGTGGCCCGGTACCCTTGACGGGCCTGGATCCTTCCGGGCTCCCACAGATTCCGAAGACTGGATGAACGACGATGCATCGGTACAGGTCCCACACCTGCGGCGAGCTCCGCGCCTCTGACGTCGGCACCGACGTCCGGCTGAGCGGCTGGCTGCACAATCGGCGCGACCTGGGCGGCATCCTCTTCATCGATCTGCGCGACCACTACGGCATCACGCAGCTCGTCGCCCGGCCGGGCACCGCGGCCGCCGAGGCCCTGGACAAGCTGACGAAGGAGACCGTCGTCCGCGTCGACGGCAAGGTCGTCTCGCGCGGCGCCGACAACGTCAACCCGGAGCTGGCGACCGGCGAGATCGAGATCGAGGCCGCCGAGATCGAGGTCCTCGGCGCGTCCAAGCAGATCCCCTTCACCATCAACGCCGACGACGGCGTCAACGAGGAGCGGCGCCTGGAGTACCGCTTCCTCGACCTGCGCCGCGAGCGCATGCACCGCAACATCATGCTGCGCTCCGCCGTCATCGCCTCCATCCGCTCCAAGATGGTGGCCCTCGGCTTCAACGAGATGGCGACCCCGATCCTGGCCGCGACCTCCCCCGAGGGCGCGCGCGACTTCGTGGTCCCGTCCCGTCTGAACCCGGGCAAGTTCTACGCGCTGCCGCAGGCGCCGCAGCAGTTCAAGCAGCTGCTGATGATCTCCGGCTTCGACCGCTACTTCCAGATCGCGCCCTGCTTCCGCGACGAGGACGCCCGCGCCGACCGCTCGCCGGGCGAGTTCTACCAGCTCGACGTCGAGATGAGCTTCGTCGAGCAGGAGGACGTCTTCCAGCCGATCGAGAAGCTCATGACCGAGATCTTCGAGGAGTTCGGCGGCGGGCGTCACGTCACCTCGCCGTTCCCGCGGATCCCGTTCCGCGAGTCGATGCTGAAGTACGGCAACGACAAGCCGGACCTGCGCACCGACCTGGAGCTCGTCGACATCTCGGACGTCTTCGAGAACTCCGAGTTCAAGGCGTTCGCGGGCAAGCACGTCCGTGCCCTGGCCGTGCCGGACACCGGCGACCAGCCGCGCAAGTTCTTCGACTCCCTGGGCGACTTCGCCGTCTCCCTCGGCGCCAAGGGCCTGGCCTGGGTCCGCGTCGGCGAGGGCAACGCCCTGACCGGCCCGATCGCCAAGTTCCTCACCGAGGAGAACGTCAAGGTCCTCACCGAGCGTCTCGGCCTGGAGCCGGGCCACGCGATCTTCTTCGGCGCGGGCGAGTTCGACGAGGTCTCCAAGATCATGGGCCCGGTCCGGGTCGAGGCCGCCAAGCGCGCCGGCCGGTTCGAGGAGAACGTCTTCCGCTTCGCCTGGATCGTCGACTTCCCGATGTACGAGCGGGACGAGGAGACCGGCAAGATCGACTTCTCGCACAACCCGTTCTCGATGCCGCAGGGCGGTCTGCAGGCCCTGGAGACCCAGGACCCGCTGGACGTCCTCGGCTGGCAGTACGACATCGTCTGCAACGGCATCGAGCTGTCCTCGGGCGCGATCCGGAACCACGAGCCCGAGATCATGTTCAAGGCGTTCGAGATCGCGGGCTACTCCCGCGAGACGGTCGAGCAGGAGTTCGCGGGCATGCTCCGCGCCTTCGAGTACGGCGCCCCGCCGCACGGCGGCATCGCCCCGGGCGTCGACCGCATCGTGATGCTGCTGGCCGACGAGCCCAACATCCGCGAGACCATCGCCTTCCCGCTCAACGGCAACGCCCAGGACCTCCTGATGGGCGCCCCGACGGAGCTGGACGAGGCGCGCCTGCGCGAGCTGAACATCCAGCTGCGCAAGCCGGTCGCGAAGGAGAAGCCGGCCGACGACCGCCCGGTCACGGACGCGGTCCACCCGGACGCGGCGCGGTAGCAACTCGCCCTGAGCACCGGAAGGGCCCGGACCGCGCACGCGGTCCGGGCCCTTCCGTGCTTTTCGGGGGTGGGGGTGGGGGGTGCGGGTGCGGGTGGGGGGTGCGGGTGCGGGTGCGGGTGCGGGTCTGGGGCTGGGGGTCTTGGGGGCCGGGCGCCTCGGTGGCTTCTGGTGGTTGGCCGCCCTCTCTCCGAGTGTGGCGGGTTGCGGCGCCGCTTCAAGGGCGCTCCTTCGTCGCGTCGCTGCGCGATGGGCTGCGCCCACCCTTGACCCGTCGCCTCCACCCGCCTTTTCACACTCGGAGGGCGGCCCGGGGGAGGGGCATCCGCTCCGGGGCCCGGTCCCTCTCGGGCGCCGTCGGCGGCCATCGGCTTTCGGGGTGGTCCAGCGCAGCCGTTGAAGGGGGCAGCTGGGCTTGGCTGAGCGGGTGCCGCTCGGCTCCCGGCCGGGATTCATGCCCCGCTGGTCGATGTCCGGCGGGTGAGGTCGAATCCACCCGCCCATGGCCGGGGGCAGGCGCAGCGGCGTTGGTGCTGGGATGACGCTAGGGCGTACCTACTCGCGGTAACGCGTAGCGGGAACCGGATATCTGGTGCATATCGGGCTTCGGGAGGGCTCGATGTACGCGAAAACGCGGAAGGAGGGGGTCCCGGGTGGGGCCCCCTCCTTCCGCGTGGCTCACTGGTCCTTCTTCGGCTCCTCCAGGCGCGGGAAGAGCACCGCGCCCTTCGTGACCGTCGCGCCCGCGGGGAGCGTGCCCCACGTGCCGGCGTCCTGGACCCGCTGGGCGGCCAGGGTGCCCAGGGCGGGCTCGGCGCCGAGGGACTCCCAGAGCTTCTGGGAGGTCTCCGGCATGATCGGGTTGAGCAGGACCGCGACCGCGCGGAGCGACTCGGCGGCCGTGTACAGGATCGTCGCCAGGCGGGCGCGGCCCGCCTCGCTGTCGTCCTTCGCGACCTTCCAGGGCTCCTGCTCCGTGATGTAGCCGTTGACCTGCTTCACGAAGTCGAAGATCGCCAGGATGCCGCTCTGGAAGTCCAGCTCCTCGCCGATCTTCCGGTCGGCCGTGGCGACGGCCGCGGCCAGACCCTCGTGGATCGCCTTCTCCGCGTCGCCGTCGGCCGTCGCGGCCGGCAGGGCGCCCTCGAAGTACTTGCCGACCATGGCCGCCACGCGCGAGGCGAGGTTGCCGTAGTCGTTGGCGAGCTCGGAGGTGTAGCGGGCGGCGAAGTCCTCCCAGGAGAACGAGCCGTCCTGGCCGAACGCGATCGCGCGCAGGAAGTACCAGCGGTACGCGTCCACGCCGAAGTGCGAGGTCAGGTCCTGCGGCTTGATGCCGGTCAGGTTCGACTTCGACATCTTCTCGCCGCCGACCATCAGCCAGCCGTTCGCCGCGATCCTGCCCGGGACGGGCAGGCCCTGCGCCATCAGCATCGCCGGCCAGATCACCGCGTGGAAGCGCAGGATGTCCTTGCCGATGAGGTGGACGTTCGCCGGGAAGGTCTCGTCGAACTTCTGCTGGTTCGTGCCGTAGCCCACGGCCGTCGCGTAGTTCAGCAGCGCGTCGATCCACACGTAGATCACGTGCTTCTCGTCCCACGGCACGGGGACGCCCCAGTCGAAGGTGGAGCGCGAGATCGAGAGGTCCTGCAGGCCCTGCTTCACGAAGTTCAGGACCTCGTTGCGGGCCGACTCCGGCTGGATGAAGTCCGGGTTCGCCTCGTAGAACTCGACGAGGCGCGGGCCGTACTCGCTCAGCTTGAAGAAGTAGTTCTCCTCCTTGAGGATCTCCACCGGCTTCTTGTGGACCGGACACAGCTTCGTGCCGTCCTCGGCCTCGATGAGATCACCGGGGAGCTTGTACTCCTCGCAGCCCACGCAGTACGGGCCCTCGTACCCGCCCTTGTAGATCTCGCCCTTGTCGTACAGGTCCTGCACGAACTCCTGCACGCGGTCGGTGTGACGCTTCTCCGTCGTACGGATGAAGTCGTCGTTCGCGATGTTCAGGTGCTCCCAGAGAGGCTTCCACGCCTCCTGGACGAGCTTGTCGCACCACTCCTGCGGGGTGACCCCGTTCGCCTCCGCGGTGCGCATGATCTTCTGACCGTGCTCGTCCGTGCCGGTGAGGTACCACACCTTCTCGCCGCGCTGACGGTGCCAGCGCGTGAGCACGTCGCCTGCGACGGTCGTGTAGGCGTGGCCCAGGTGAGGAGCGTCGTTGACGTAGTAGATGGGGGTCGACACGTAGTACGACTTCACGTCGTTCGCCCCCTGCTTCTCGGATCCAGTGGCCGCCATGGTCGAAATCCTAACGGCCTGGCGAAGATCCACTCACATCGTTAAGCGGCCGCGGGAGCGCGGAGACGTCCGCGAAACGTTCCCCGGCGTAGAAAGCCCCATGCGGAGCATCGAGGAAACGGACACGCGAGACATGCGAGTACTGGTCGCCGAGGACGAGGTGGTCCTCGCGGAGCTGGTCGCCACCGGACTGCGGCGGGCCGGGTTCGCCGTCGACACCGTCTACAGCGGCGACGTCGCCCTCGCCTACCTGGGGCTGCACGACTACGACGTGGTCGTCCTCGACCGCGACCTGCCGCGCGTCCACGGCGACGACGTGGCCCGCCGGCTGGTCGCCGGGGCGTCCCGGACCAGGATCCTGATGCTGACGGCGGCCGCCGGCCTGGAGGACCGGGTCGAGGGCCTCGACCTGGGCGCCGACGACTACCTGGGCAAGCCCTTCGAGTTCCCGGAGCTGGTGTCCCGGGTACGGGCCCTGCGGCGCCGGGCCGCCCGGCCACCGGTCCCGCCGCTCCTGGAGAAGGGCGGGCTGCGGATGGACACCGTCCGCCGGACGGCCGCGCGGGACGGGCGGGACCTCGACCTGTCGCCCAAGGAGTTCTCGGTGCTCCAGATCCTGCTGGAGGCGGACGGCGCCCCCGTGTCGGCCGAGGAGCTGCTCGAACGGGCCTGGGACCTGCACGCCGACCCCTTCACGGCCGCGGTGCGGGTCTGCATGAGCAAGCTGCGCGCCAAGCTGGGCGAGCCGGGCCTGATCCGCACGGTGCAGGGTGTGGGGTACGTGCTGTGAGCGGCGGACCGATCGGTTCGGGGTCGACGATCCGCACCCGGATCGCGCTCGTCTACGGCGCCGTCTTCGTGGTCCTCGGCGGCTGCCTGCTCGGCGTGGTCAACCTGCTCTCCCGGGCCGGTACGGAGGGGGAGGCGGAAGCCATCGCGGCGCGCGTCCGGGTGGTGCGGGCGGTGCCGCTCTCCGAGGCGCCCGTGCAGAGCGTGTCCGCGTACCAGCTCAGCGATGACGTCAGCCGGGCCGCCGGCGAGCAGATGCTGATGTGGTCGTGCCTGGCCCTCGTCGTCATGGCGATGTGCGCGGTCGCCGTCGGGTGGTGGACGGCCGGGCGGGTGCTGCGTCCGGTGCACGAGATGACCGCGCGGGCGCGGCGGCTGGCCGAGCGGGACCTGCGGGTGGGGGTCGCGGCCCCGGACGGTGCCGGGGGCAGGATCGCGGCGAGCGGGCCCGACGACGAGCTGAAGGAGCTCGGCGACACGATCGACGCGCTCCTCGCCCGGCTGGAGGGCGCCCTCGACAGTCAGCGGCGGTTCATCGCGAACGCCTCGCACGAGCTGCGCACCCCGCTGGCCACCCAGCGCACCGCGATCCAGGTGGGGATCGACGACTCGTCCGAGGTCAAGCAGGTGCTGCTCGACAGCAACCGGCGCAGCGAGCGGCTCATCGACGGGCTGCTGGTGCTCGCGCGGAGCGAGCGCGGTCTGGAGGAGCGCGAGGACGTACGGCTGGCGGAGGTCGTCGCGGAGGAGTGCGAGGCGTACGGGGTGACCGTGGACGGCGACGGCGACGGCGACGGCGACGGCGACGGCGGGGCCGCGGGTCCGGGCGGGGGCGTCGTGCGGGGCAGCCGGGTGCTGATCGGGCAGCTCGTACGCAATCTCGTCGCGAACGCGGTCGTGCACAACGTGCCCGGCGGCTCGGTCGCGGTGCGGGTCGCCGACGGCAGGGTCCGGGTCACCAACACGGGGCCGGTGGTCGCCCAGGACGACGTGGCGGGGCTGTTCGAGCCGTTCCGGAGAGGGGAGGGGCGCGACCGGATGGGGCCGGGTGCGGGCCTCGGCCTGTCGATCGTCCGGTCGATCGCCGCCGCGCACGGCGGGACGGTGGCGGCGGTGGCCCGTACGGCGGAGGAAGGGGGCGGCCTGGCGGTGACGGTGACCTTGCCGGTCACCGCCACCGTCGGGGTGTCGGCGTCCTAGCCGGCGTTCTCGGCCTGCCAGCCGGCGAGCAGACCGCGGTAGAAGGCGGGGTGCGCCGTCTCGACCGGGGCCGGGCCGGCCAGGAAGTGGCCGGTGTGCGGGGCGTCGAGCTTCCGGAGGAAGTCGAAGGCCTTGCCGTCCTCCTCGCCCCAGGCCACGAACTGCCAGTGGATCGGGCGCTCGGCGGCGGCGGCCAGCGCCTGGGCGGCGGCGGTCTTCGACTCCGGGGCCCCGTCGGTCTGGAAGACGACGAACGCGGGCCGCGTCGGGTCGCCCTTCTCGTGGTGGGCGAGGACCTCCTCGACCGCGCGGTGGTAGTTGGTGCGGCCCAGCCGGCCGAGACCCGCGTTGATCGTGTCGATGCGGTTCTCGTCGAGGGTCGCCGGGGTGAGCTCCGCCGTGCCGTCGATGTCGGTGGAGAAGAACACCGTGGTGACGGCCGCGTTCGCGTCGAGGTGCGCCGCGAGGGCGACGGTCTGCTCGGCGAGGCGCTGGACGGAGCCGTCCTTGAAGTACCCGCGCATCGAACCGGACCGGTCGACGACGAGGTACACGGCGGCCCGCGC
Source organism: Streptomyces sp. JL2001 (assembly GCF_050917515.1). Taxonomy (NCBI): domain Bacteria; kingdom Bacillati; phylum Actinomycetota; class Actinomycetes; order Kitasatosporales; family Streptomycetaceae; genus Streptomyces; species Streptomyces sp. JL2001. The sequence continues at coordinate 4,042,914 of NZ_CP169421.1, forward strand.
TCCGGTGAGCCCCTGCTTCTTGAGCGCGGCCCCGGCGGCCTTGTAGGCGTCGACGAGATGGGGCGCCGCGGCCTTGACCTTGGCGAGCGAGAGCGCGGGGGTACCGGTGGCGACGACCACGGCCTCTTCGGTCGCGGCTTCCTCGACGGCGGGCTGCGCCTCGGCGGCGACGGGCTCGGCGGCGACGGGCTCGGCGGCCTCCGGCTCGGGATCGGCCGCGACGGCTTCCGCCTCGGCGACGACCTCGGGCTTCGCTTCGACGGCCTCCGCCTCGGCCACGACGACCTCGGGCTCGGGCTCGACGACAGCCTCCGGCTCGGGCTGGGTGGCCTCTGCCTCTGCCTCGACGACCTCGGGCTCGGCCTCGACGACAGCTTCCGGCGTCGCCTCGACGGCCTCCGGCTTCTCGGCCTTGGGCTCGGCGATCACCTCGGCCTCGGCAGCCTCCGCCTTCGTCTCGGCGACCTCGGGCTCGACGACGACCTCGGCCTTCGTCTCGGCGACCTCGGGCTCGACGACGACCTCGGCCTTCGTCTCGGCGACCTCGGCCTCGGCAGCCTCGGCCTTCGTCTCGGCGACCTCGGGCTCGACGACGACCTCGGCCTCCGCCTCGGCGACCTCGGGCTCGACGACGACCTCCGCCTCGACGACCGCCTCCGGCGTCGCCTCGACGGCCTCCGCCTCGGCCTCCGCCGAACGTGCCTGCGGGATCTGCGGGTTGTCGAAGGCCGCCGCCACCAGGTCCGCGGCGGCGCGCTCGGACGCGCTCTCCCGGCCGGCCGGGGACGGGAGCGTGACCTCCGGGTCCTGCGTGGCCGCCGGCTCCGGCGCCTCGTTCTTCGTCTCCCCGGCCGCCTCGACGTCCGCCTCGGCGGTCTCCGCAACCTCCGCCGCAGGCGGTGTCACACGTTCCGTCTGGGGCGGGACGGAGGTTGCCGGGGTTTCGTTCTGTTCGGCACTGTCGCGTCCGAACACCTTGCGCAGCAAGCTCCGAATGCCCATGGGCGAACCCTTTCGCATGAATTGGGTGCGGTGTATGTCCGTACTGGGTGCTTCGGGACGTTCATCCCTGGCCAGGGCGGATACGTAAGGTTAGCGGTCTGCCTGGCGCCGCCCACGGCACCCCGCCCCTCGCCGTCGCCCACGGTCGCTCCGGATTCATCCGCCGTTCATTCCCGCGCCGCCGCAGTGCAGATGTGCGCACATAACGTCACCGCCGAACGGATTCCCGACACCATGTCGGCGCGGTGTGCGCCGGAGGAGGACGAAGTGCGCAAACTGCTGCCGCTGATCGGTACCAACCCGCACGGAGGCGGTCGTTCCGCCCTCACGTGCCGGTTCCGTTGTGGCGACGCCTGCTTCCACGAGGTGCCCAACACCAGCGACAACGAGTACGTCGGTGACGTCATAGCCGGTGTCCTCTCCCGCCGTTCGATGATGCGCGCCGCCGCCGTCGTCACCGTGGCCACCGCGGCCGGGACCGGTCTCGCGGTCGGCAACGCGCCGGTGGCCGAGGCCCACCCGCACCGGCCCGACAGCCCCGACGGTGCCCGCGGCCTGCGGTTCGAGGCCGTCGCGCCCAACAAGGCCGACCAGGTCACGGTCCCCGCCGGCTACGTGCAGAACGTCGTCATCCGCTGGGGTGAGCCGATCCTCCGCGGTGCTCCGGCCTTCGACGCCGACAAGCAGACGGCCAAGGCGCAGGCGGGCCAGTTCGGCTACAACAACGACTTCCTCTCGCTGCTCCCCCTCCGGGGCGAGCACGGCCGCCAGGTGCTCGTCGCCAACCACGAGTACACCGACGAGATCCTGATGTTCCGCGGCTACGACGCCGAGAACCCGACCCGCGAGCAGGTCGAGATCGCCTGGGCCGCCCACGGTCTGTCCGTCGTCGTGGTCCAGGAGGAGCACCGCTCCGGCCGGCTCACCCCGGTCACCCGCCACCCGCTCAACCGCCGCCTCACGGCCACCAGCGAGTTCCGGCTCACCGGTCCCGCCGCCGGTTCGCCGCTGCTGCGGACCTCCGCCGACCCCGCCGGGCGCAAGGTTCTCGGCACGCTCAACAACTGCGCGGGCGGCACCACCCCGTGGGGCACCACCCTCCACGGCGAGGAGAACTTCAACCAGTACTTCGCCAACGGGTCGAGCGCCACCGACAAGCGGTACGGCGTCGGCACCGGCGCCACCGAGCGCAAGTGGGAGCGGTTCGACAAGCGGTTCGACCTCAAGCAGGAGCCGAACGAGGTCCACCGCTTCGGCTGGGTCGTCGAGCTCGACCCGTACGACCCCGACGCCACCCCGCGCAAGCGCACCGCGCTCGGCCGTTTCAAGCACGAGGCCGCACAGCCGCGTCTGACCGAGGACGGCCGTCCGGTCGTCTACATGGGCGACGACGAGCGCTTCGACTACTTCTACAAGTTCGTCTCCTCGAAGCGGATGAAGAAGGGCGGCTCGCGGGCGGCCCGCGAGCACAACCTCACCCTGCTCGACGAGGGCACCCTGTACGTCGCGAAGCTCACCGGCGATTCGCCCGGCGAGGTCGACGGCACCGGCCGGCTGCCGAACGACGGCGAGTTCGACGGCTCCGGTGTGTGGATCCCGCTGGCCACCGGCGACGTCTCGCACGTGCCGGGCATGACCGCCGAGGAGGTGTACGTCTTCACCCGCCTCGCCGGTGACAAGGTCGGCGCCACCAAGATGGACCGGCCCGAGGACGTCGAGCCGTCCCCGCGCACCGGCCGCGTCTACGTCGCGCTCACCAACAACAGCGACCGCGGCAAGGCGGGCAAGGCCGCCGCCGACGAGGCCAACCCGCGCAACCTGAACAAGCACGGGCAGATCCTCGAACTGGCCGAGCACTGGGACGACCCCGCCGGCGACGGCTTCGCCTGGCGTCTCTTCCTCGTCGCCGGCGACCCGAACGACCCGGCCACCTACTTCGCCGGCTTCCCCAAGGAGAAGGTCTCCCCCATCTCCTGCCCGGACAACGTCGCGTTCGACCCGCACGGCAACCTGTGGATCTCGACCGACGGCAACCAGCTCGGCTCGCACGACGGCCTGTTCGGGGTCGCCACGCAGGGCGAGCGGCGCGGTGAGCTCAAGCAGTTCCTGACCGTCCCGTCCGGTGCCGAGACCTGCGGTCCCATCATCCAGGACCGCCGGGTCCTGGTCGCGGTCCAGCACCCGGGCGAGATCGACGGGGCGTCCGTCGAGAAGCCGGCGTCCGTCTGGCCCGACGGGCCGGGCCGGATCGTCCGCCCGGCCGTCGTCGCGGTCTGGCGCGAGGACGGCGGGGACATCGGCGTCTGATCCGGTGCGGGGGTGGTGGGAGAGGTGCGGGGGGCGCCGCTCACACCACCCCCAGGCCCTCCCGGAACCGGACGAACTGCTCCTCGGGCTCGCCGGTGTACGCCCAGGGCACCCAGGAGGCCCGGGCGCCGAGCATGCCCAGGAGCTCTCGCGCCACCTCGATCTGGCCCGCGTAGCAGGCGGCGTGCGCGAGACAGTTGAGGTCCGCGATCTCCTCGGGGGAGACCGGGCGGCCCGGTTCCCGGCCGCCGATCCAGCGTTCGTGGGTCCGGCGCAGTTCGGTGACCGCGAGTTCGTGCTTCCAGTGCTGGTCGAAGCCGCGCACCGGGCCCCGGCCGAGCGCTCCGTCGGCGATGTAGCGGTACTCCTCCACCCGGGCGACCTGCACCAGGATCGGCAGGGGCGAGCCGGGCGGGGCCACGCCCGCGGCGTCGCGCGCGAAGTCGTACATCGCGCCGTGCGTGCCGTGCCAGCGGGCGGACCAGTAGCGCAGGAGCTGGGTGTGGCCTTCGGTGTTGTACGGGTCCCGGCGGCGCAGTTCGTCGAACCAGCCGCGCAGTTCACGGCGCGGTACCCCGCCCTCGTAGAGCCGGGCCACGGAGAGCAGCGACACCCAGGGCATCGGGTCGGCGGGGGCGGCGTCCGCCGCGACGAGGCAGGCCTCGACGGTCGCGTCGAGCTGGGCGCGGTTCACCGGGGAGCCGCGGCCCGCGGCGATGGCCGTGTCGAAGACCCGGACGACCTCGGTCGCCGCCCGGAGCACGGCCGCGTCCGGGTTGTGCGGCTCGGCGGCCCACCAGGCCTCGGCCGTGGAGCTGCCGGCGGCGGCGTGCGAGAGCAGCCGCAGCCGGTGGGTGCGCCGTACCCAGTCGTCGCCGGTGGCCCGCAGCAGGTCCCGTACCCCCTGCCAGCGGCCGATGACGATGTCGTGCCGGGCGTCGGTGAGGGCGCGGTCACCGAAGTCGGGGTCGAAGTCGGGTGTGAAGCGGGACGGGCGGGACGGTCGGCGGCGTACGGCCATCGGTCTTCCTCCCTCGGGAGCTTCGGACGGGCGGGCGAGGTTCGGGGTGCGGCGGCGGTGTGCGGCTCGGGGCGGGACGTTCCTGCGGTGACGGTCGTGGTGCTGAGTACGTCGCCGGCGGGCCGGCGGTTCGGCGAAGTGGGCGGTCGGCGGCGGGGCGGTGGTCAGAAGTCGGTGGCGAGGGTCTCGTCCGGACGGCGGGCGCGCGGGCTGCTCGGCGCGAACGGCTCCGCCGCGGCGAGCGCCCGGGCGGCGTCCAGCCGGGCGGGGCGGTAGTACGAACTGCCCTTGCGCCAGTACACGATCATCGGGACCACGCCGACGAGGAGTCCGCCGAGACCGATGACCAGGGAGGGCGTGGACAGTTCGCCGAGCGACTCGGCGAACGCCCAGAACATGAAGGCGGACCCGAGCAGCGGCCAGACGCCGCCGAGGAGGAGGTTGCGCACCGAGCCGAGGAGCATCCCGCGGTAGGCGACGACGGCGGCGATCCCCGCAAGCCCGTAGTAGAAGGCGATCTGGAGGCCGATCGCGGCGACGGCGTGTTCCAGGATCTGTCCCATCGAGCCGGCTGCGGCCGCCGCGCCGAACATCAGGAGAGCCGCCCCGCCGACCGCGACGATCGCCACCCACGGCGTGTTCCAGCGGCGGTGGACCGTGCCGAGCGCGGCCGGCAACGTCCGGTCCCGGCCCATCGCGAACAGGGAGCGGGTGACCTGGATCAGGGTGGTCTCCAGGGTGGCGATCGTGGACAGCAGCACGGCCACGATCAGCAGTTTGCCGCCGACACCCGGCCAGATCTCCTGGCCGAGCACGGCCAGGACGCCCGCGCCGCCGGCCTCGATCTGCTCCGCGGTCAGCAGGATGTTGACGGCGATGGTGAACGCCTCGAAGAGCAGGAAGACCACGCCGACGCCGACGAGCGCGGCCAGCCCGGCGGTGCGCCTGCTGTCGCGGGTCTCCTCGCTGAGGTTGCTGGTGACGTCCCAGCCCCAGTAGTAGTACGCGGCGATCAGCGCGCCGGAGGCGAAACCGGCGGGGCCGTCGAAGTGGCCGAGGCCCAGCCAGGACCAGTCGAAGGCGACGGCGTGCCCGCGGTGCAGCAACGCGGCCAGGACGAAGCCGACGAGGATGAGCATCTCGACGCCCGACATGAGCAGTTGGGCGCGGACGGTCAGCCGGGCGCCGCCGAGGACGACCAGCAGCATGAGCAGGAACCAGCCGAAGCCGACGGCGGCCGACAGCGGTGTGTTCTCGGCGAGGCCGGCGTCGAAGAGGGAGAGGGTGAGTGCTCCGGCGGGCAGCGATCCGGCGACCATGAAGACGGTCGCGGCGACCACCAGGGCCCAGCCGGAGAGGAAGCCGAGGAAGGGGTGCAGCGTGCGGCCCACCCAGGAGTAGCCGGCGCCCGCGTTGACGTCGATCCGGCCCAGGCGGGCGTAGGCGAGGACGATGCCGAGCATCGGTATCGCGCAGTAGAGCAGCGCCGCGGGTCCGGCCAGGCCGACTGCCCCGAACAGGACGGCGGTGGTGGCGGCCAGCGAGTAGGCGGGTGCGCTGCCCGCGACCGCCATGACGGTGGTGTCGAACGTCCCGAGGACATTGGGCTGGAGCCCTCTGCCGGTGGTGGTGCGCATGGCAATGTCCTTGGGTGGCACGGGAGGTGGTGCAGGACGAGATGACCGTGTCATCGGGTCGGTTGACCGCTCCGGTGAGCGCGGATCAAGGTGAATCGAGCGCATCGTAGTCGCCCCGGTGGAATCCGGTAACGGCGGCGGGGAGGGTTCTCGTGGGTGACCGCCGGTAAGGGCATCCGTGCGCCCCAGGCGGCGGGTTTAGGTTCCGTCCGGGTCGTTCTCGCCGCGGGGAGTGGCGATCGCGCGGGCCGCCCGGACCTCCTGGCGCAGGGGTGCGAGCACCCCTTCCTCGTCGCCCAGCAGCTCGGCCCGCACCTCCACCAGGACGCTGCTGCTGCGCAGTCCGTCCGCGAGTTCGCGCAACTGCCGTTCGACGGCGGTGACCTCGGAGGGATCCGGTGGCGCGGCGCCGTGCTCGACGCGGACCCGGGCGGCGGTCGTCGCGTCGACGATCCGCTCCACGGCGACGACCAGGGGCCACCAGGCGGTGGCGAGGGTGCCGGTCGGCGGCGGCTCGGTCAGGGCCCGCTGGAACTCCGAGCGGACGGCCGACAGGTCCCGGTACAGGGCGCGCCGGGCCCGGACGCGGACCGCCTGGCTCTGTTGCACCGGATCGAAGGCGCAGGTCACGTATGTGGCCGTGTCCGCGACCGCGTCGGCGAGCCGGTCGCCGATCCGGGTGTGCCAGGACTCCGGCCACAGCAGGTAGCCGGCGATCAGGGCGATGGCGCAGCCGATGAGGGAGTCGTACAGCCGGGGCAGGACCAGGTCGACGCCCTGTTCGTTGAGCAGGTCGGAGAGCAGCAGGATGACCGGGGTGATCGCCGCGGTCTGGAAGGCGTAGCCCTTCGCGGAGAAGGCCGGGATCAGTCCCCCGAGCACCAGCATCACCGGCACGTCCCACCAGCCGCGTTCCAGCTCGGCCAGCAGCAGCGCGGCGACGGCGAGCCCGGCCGCGGTGCCGAGAGCGCGGAGCACGGCGCGGGAGAACACGGAGCCGAAGTCGGGCTTCATCACGAACGTGACGGTGAGGGCGACCCAGTACGAGCGGGGCACGGGCACCAGGGAGACCAGCGACTGGGCGAGGCCGATGCAGAGCGCGAGCCGCAGGCCGTAGCGCCAGGAGGATTCGGACAGCAGGACGGCGCGGGTCGTGCGGCGGAACCGGATGCGCAGGGCGGCGGGGCGGCCGAGCCGGTCGTCGACGTCGTACGGGTCGGGCTCAGCCTCGTGGACGACGGTCGCCGCGTGGCGCAGGGCCTGGTCGACGGCCTTCTCGGAGGGGCGCGCGGCGTCGGGCAGGTCCAGGACGGGGGTGCCGGTGCGGCCCTCCTCGACGGCGTCGGCCAGGTCGCGGACCGCGGCCGGGATCTCCGGGGGCACCGGCCGGTGGAAGCGGCGTGCCGCCAGGTGCGCGGCCGGCGCGGCCTCCACCAGCGGGATCACCACGTTCAGCTGCGCGAGCAGGCGCACCAGGACGGGGGTGCGGCCGTGCTGGCGGGCGCGGCGGGCCAGGACGAGGTCGTAGGACTGGTCGAGCGAGGTGGTGACGGCCCGGCGTTTCTCGTCGTACGTGTCCGAGCCCGCGGCCTCGAACAGCACGGCGACGGCGCGGTAGGTGCCGGCGACCGCCGTGCGTTCGGGGACCCCGCCGCGCAGCGGCCAGCCGAGCAGGGTCAGCGCGAGGACGACGACGCCGCCGAGGGTGAGCAGGAAGGGGGCCTTCCACCAGGGGTCGGGCAGGGGCAGGCCGGCGCCGACGACGGCGTTCAGGAGGAGCAGCAGACCCGAGACGGAGGCCACCGCGCCGATCGAGGAGATCATCCCGGAGACCAGCGCGATCACGGTGAGGACGGCGACGGCGAGCCAGCCCTGGCCGTGGACCAGGGATCCGAGGGTGACGCCGAGGGCGCCGAAGAGCTGGGGGACGGCGATGTTGTAGAAGCGCATCCGGTACGCGTCGGCGGTGTCGCCGATGACCCCGGACAGGGCGCCCATCGAGACCAGGGCCCCGGACACGGGCTGGTCCAGGGCGAAGCCGACGGCGAGCGGTGCGGCGAGCGCGACCGAGGCGCGGGCGACGGCGGCCCAGGGGACGGGTGCGGGTTGCGGGCGCAGGCCCGCGGTGAGCCAGGGTGGCGGGCTGAGTCCCGCAGGTCGTGCCATTCCTCCCCTTACGGGTCCCGGTCCCTGCCGGTCCTCCACGTCAGTTGCGGTATCCCTCCACCTCCGCCGCCGGGCGGACGGCCGCCGTGTCCGGGTCCTCGCCGAACTCCGCCTTCGCGCGACGCTGGCGCAACAGGTCCCAGCACTGGTCCAGTTGCACTTCCAGCTCGGCGAGCCGGGACCGCTCCTCCGCGAGCAGGCCGCCCACCCGCTCGCGCAGGGCGCGCTCCTCCTCGACGAGGGAGCCGATGTTCCCGAGGATCTGCGCGTCGTCGTACATGGGGTCCATGTACTCAAGCGTGGCCGATCGGCGCCCGGCGTGCAGGTCGAGCACGCCCGCCTCCGTACGGCCGGGCCCGGACAGGACCTGGGGGCGGCTCGTGCCGTGCCGGCGGGACCGGCTCCGACCAGCGGGTCCCCCCCGCACGGTGGCGCCCCGGCAGCCGCCTCCTCCCGTACGGCCGGCGGGCGGCACGGAGCGGGAGGCGGTCTCCGGGGCGCGCGGGACGGCGGGCGGCCGGGGCCGCCCGCCGTCCCGTCGCGGCGTCAGTGCCGCAGGGCCTGGCCGATCTCGGCCTTCGTGGTGCCGGAGAGCGTCCGGTTGCTGCGCGCGGTGCCGTTCTTCGACGCGCCCGGTGCGACGCCGCCGATGTTCAGGACGACCGCGTCGAGCAGGTTCCCTTGGTCGTCGCGGAAGTTGACCCAGACCGTGTAGTCGGCCTGCTTGTCCGTGGGGTTGGTCGCGGTGATCTCGGAGACGGTCCGGTCGCCGTCGGGCTTCGTGGCCCCGGCCTTGACGTCGCCGGTGGCGTTCACCCCGTCCTTGACCTCGTTCATCTTCTCCTGGGCTGCCGAGGCCGCCGCGGCCGTCGCGGTGGCCACGATGTCCCCGGCTGTCTCCTTGACCTCGTCGCATCCGGTGAGGGGGACGACGAGGAGCGCGGACGCGGCGGCGAGGGCCCCGGCTCGGGTGCGGTTCACCTGGGGCTCAGCCCTTCGTCCGTCCGAAGGACTGGGTGTCCGTGGCCAGCGCCCAGATCACGAAGATCGAGATGGCCATGGTGAACAGCGACCACCAGGGCTGGTAGGGCAGGGAGAGGAAGTGGGCGATCGTGTTCAGGGCGGCGAGCGTGATGCCCGCGGCCCGTCCCCATTCCGTGCCCTTGAGGATTCCGTAGGCGGAGAGGACCACGATGATCCCGAGGATCAGGTGGATCCAGCCCCAGGACGTCAGGTCGAATTTGAAGGTGTAGTCGCCGACACGCGTGTAGACGTCGTCCTCGGCGATCCCGGCGATGCCCCAGATGATGTCCATGATGCCGATGACCAGCATGAGGACACCCGCGAACAGCGTGCCGCCGGAGGCCCACGCGCTCTTGGTGCTCGGCTCGGGGGATGCGGTGTTCTGGCTCATGAGCCTCATGCTCCGGCCGTCGGCCCGGGATCACCTGTCAACTGAGCCGAACGGGTGAACGGATCCCGTGCGGGCGTCACCGCCCCGAGGGGCTGAGGGTGGCCAGGAACGCCGCCAGGGCCGCGTCGAACTCCTCCGGCCGCTCCAGATTCGGCAGGTGCGCCGCCCGCTCGACGACCACGAGCGTGGAGTCCGGCAGCGCCGCGTGCATGGCCTCGGCGTCCGCGACCGGGGTGTACGCGTCGTCGCGGCCGACGACCACCAGGGCCGGTACGGAGACGGTGGCGAGCAGGGCGCGGTAGTCGGGGCGTTCGGCCCGGCCGCGCAGGGCGGCCGCCGCGCCTTCCGGGTCGGTCGCGCACATCATCCGGTGGACGTGCGGCGCCGCGTGGGTGTTGTACGGGGCGACCATCCTGTCCAGGACCTCGTCGGCGTATCCGCGCATGCCCTCGGCGAGCAGCCGGTCGGCCAGGGCGTTGCGGGCGGCCTTGCCCTCCGGGGTCTCGGCGCCCGGGAAGGTGTCGGCGAGGACGAGCCCACGGATGCGTTCGGGGAAGAGGCGGTAGCACTCCATGACGATCTGGCCTCCCATGGAGAGCCCGCCGAGCACGAACCGGTCGATCCCGAGGTGGTCGAGGAGGGCGGCGAGGTCCTCGGCGAAGGCGGTCAGCGGGGTGGTGCCGGGGACGACCGTGGTCGTCCCGTAGCCGCGCAGGTCGGGCACGACGACCCGGTGCGAGGCGGCGAAGCGCTCGGTCTGCGGGCGCCACATGGTGCGGTCGAAGGGATGGCCGTGGACGAGGACGAGCGCGGGGCCCGTGCCCTTGTCCTCGTAGCCGATCGTGAGTCCGTCGATCTCTGCGGAAGGCATGGTCAGAGGCTAGGCAGAGCGCTGAGGTCGGTGCAATAGAATCTTTGCTCTCGGTGCAATGTGCTCGGGAGAGGGGGTCGTGATGGACGACTACCGCCGGATCGCCGACCGGGTGGCGGAGCGGATCGCGGACGGCCGGCTGCGGCCCGGCGACCGGCTCCCGCCGCAACGGGTGTTCGCCAGGCGCCACGGCATCGCCGGCTCGACCGCGATCCGCGTGTACGGAGAGCTGGCCCGTCGGGGCCTGGTCGTCGGCGAGGTGGGACGCGGCACCTTCGTCCGGGCGGCTCCGCCGCTGCCGGGCCCCGCGCTCGCCGAGGCCACCGGCGCCGCGCCCGTCGACCTCCAGCTCAACTACCCCGTGGTGCCGGGGCAGTCGGAGCTGATGGGTCCGGCGCTCGCGTCGCTCGCGCGGGCCGACGTGCTGGGGGAGGCGACGGGGCGCCCCGCGGCCGCCGCCGGTACGGCTCCGGCCCGGGAGGCCGCGGCGGGGGTTCTCGCCCGCGCGGGCTGGGCGCCCGGACCCGACGGGGTGCTCTTCGCCGGGAACGGCCGCCAGGCCATCGCGGCGGCGGTCTCCTGCCTCGTGCCGCCCGGCGGCCGCCTGGGCGTCGAGGAACTGACGTATCCGCTGGTCAAGGCGGTGGCCGAGCGGCTCGGTGTCCGGCTGGTGCCGATCGCCACCGATACCGAGGGGATGTGCCCGGACGCGCTGGCCGCGGCGCACCGGGCGACCCCGCTCGCCGCCGTGTACGTCCAGCCGACCCTGCACAACCCGACGGCGACGACGATGAGTTCGCGTCGCCGGTCCGAACTCGCCGACGTACTGCGAGAGTCGGGCCTCACGGCGGTCGAGGACACCACCTGGGCGTTCCTGGAGCCGGACGCCCCGGCGCCGTTGGCCGCGCACGCGCCGGATCGGGTGATCCTCGTCGACAGCCTCTCGAAGCGGCTCGCCCCCGGGCTCACGGTCGGCTATCTGGTGGCGCCCGCCCCTCGGCGGGAGGCGCTGGCCGCGGTGTTGCGCTCCGGGGCGTGGACGGCCGGCGGCCTCGCGCTGGCGGCGGCCACGCGCTGGGCCGGGGACGGGACGGTCGCGCGGGTCGCGGCGGCCAAGCGGGCCGACGCGGCGGCCCGCGGGGAATCGGTCCGGCGCCACCTGGGCGCGTACGCGATCCGCACCGCCCCGCACGCCTACTTCTGCTGGTGGGACCTTCCCCGCCCCTGGCGGGCGGAGACCTTCGTCGCGGCCGCCGCCCGTGCGGGCGTGGCGGTGACGCCCGGCAGTGCCTTCGCGGTGGGTGCGGGCACGGCACCCGACGCGGTCCGGGTCGGCCTCGCCTCTCCGCCGCCGGAGATCCTGGACCGGGCGCTGGCCCGCTTGGCGTCGCTGGCCGCCGCAGGACCCTGAGCGAGACCGGCGGCGGTCCGGGCACGCTCTTCGAGATCGGCGCGGTCACGGTGCGGGCGGCCTCCCGAGGCGGTCCGCGGGGCCCGCGGGCCGGGTTGCGCGGGAGGTGGCCCGGGTGTGCCCTTGAGGGTGGAGGGGGCGAGAGGGAAGGAGCCCTGCCATGGCCGCACACGCAGCGGTGCCCGCACGACGGCACCTGAGCACACACGGTTTCGGTCTGCCGGTCACCCTGGGCCTCGCCTACGGCATCTACGCGGCGGCCATCCCGCGCGAAGGCGGCGTCCTCACCTGGGGACTGGTCCTGCTCGGAGTGGTTTCCGGACTCGTGCTGGCCGGCAGTGTGTACGCGCTGCGGAGGTGGGGCCACGTGATCCCGCGCGAACCGCACGCGGCGGCGTGGGGAGCGCTCGCGGGCATCGCGATCGGCTTCCTCTACAGCCTCTCCGACGCGAGCATCTGGTCCGCGACCGTCCTCGGCCTGGTCGTGGGGGCGTGCGTCACGCTCGCCGCGTTCTACCTCCTCTACACGCACGAGGACGTGCCCCGGCGGCCCGTGCGGCGCACACCGTAGCCGCGGCGGCCCTCGTCGTGGGCGCGCACCGCTGGTTCAGCGGTGCGCGCCCACGCCGGTGCGTGCAGCGGTACGGGCTCCGGTCCGGCGGCGGTGGTAGGCGACCGCCACGGCGGCCAGCAGCGGGGCCCAGGCGACGAGCGGCAGGTAGCAGACCAGGAACAGGGCCTCCTGGACCGGGCCTTCCGTGTGTGTGCCGGTCGCGCCCTGCCCGAGCCCCGCGCACGCCACGTAGGTGAACCAGCCCGTCAGCGCGAGGAGTCCGAGCGCCCCGGCCAGGGCAGCCGCGGTCGCCCCGGTCGCGCCGACCGGGCGACCGCCGAGGAACGGCAGCCGCTTCGGGAACACCTCGCCCCAGGGCCGGACCAGACCGAGGGTGAGGAAGGCAAGCAGCTCGCCGACGACCGTGAGCCCGATCTGGAAGGTGGCCTGCCCCAGCCCCGTCGGGTCGGTGTGCGCGACGGGCAGGCCGAGCGTGAGGGCGATCGGCCACAGCCCGGAGGGCAGCACGATCAGCGGCACGGAGTGGGCGGCGAGCACGGCCCAACGGGGTACGTCCGGAAGGGCTTTCATCATCATCGGCATGGCTCCAGACTCGCGCCGGGGGCGGGGTCCGGACGTCGTCCTGCCGTGCGGACCGTCTCCGCCGCGCGGCGGACACGGCCTCGTCCGGCAGCGGCGACCGGGGCCGTCCGGCCACACCCGTGAGGTGCGGCCGGACGGCCCCGGTCCTGTCCCGGAACGCCGTTCCGGCGCTGCTCAGAACTCGTCGGCGCCGTTGCGCAGCTCGTAGGTCCAGTAGCCGGTCTTCCACTGCGCCGGGTCGACGGCGATGCCGCCGTCGCCCGGGGCGCGGACCGCGATCACGTCGTCGCTGCCCCGGAGCGTGACGGAGAAGTCCGACACCGGCTCGTTGTCCTCGTGGACGCCGCCGTCCGAGAGCCGTACCAGCGCGTAGGCCGGGTCGCCCGCGGCGAGGACGACCGGGGTCGGGGGCTTGCTCTTGGCGACGGCGGGCACGTCCTCGCGGTGGCTCTCCAGGAACTGGATCTCCGGGAAGCCGTCCAGCCGGCAGGTGCGGCCCGAGGTGTTCTTCGCCGTGAGCACGATGTGGGTGTAGGGAGGCCCGTCCTGACGGTCGGCGCGCAGGGTGACGTCCTTCGGGGTGCAGGCCGGTGTGGTCGCGACCTTCGGCCTGGCGGCGGCCTTCGAGGCGCCCGTGCCGCCGGACGTGCCGGAGCCGCCGGACGTGCTCGTGCCCGGCGTGCCGGAGCCGCCGGTACCGGACGTTCCCGAGGCGGCGGCCCCGGTGCCCGGCGTGGCGGAGGCGGCGGGTGCGCCGCCGTCCTGCGTGCCGGCGGACTTGGCGGCGCCGGATCCGTCCTCTCCGCCGCAGGCGGTCAGCGTGAGGGCGAGAGCGGCGGTGGCCGCGGCGGCGAGGACGGTGGTGCGGTGACGGAACGTACGCATGGGAACTCCCCCGTGACGTGGTGCGATCGGTGTGGAGGGCGGTGCGCCGGTCGGCCCGGGCTGCCCTGGGCCACACACTGGCCCGGCCGCCGACCCCACCGCCAGAGCAGCCCGCCGATCTGGGACGCGGGAACGTTCCAGGGCACGTGACCTGCGAGAACGGTCGACCCTGGAACGGTGGAACGGGACGGCCGGACGGCTTCCCCGTCGCCCCGCGCGCCCATCCGCGGGGCTCGGCGCCGGCGTTCTCCGTCATGCGCCGCCGCCTCCCCCGCGGTCTCCCGCCCGCTCGCTGGGCGCGCCCAGCGGGGTGACCATGGGTTACGGGACCGGCCCGGGGCCGGCCACCGCCAGGGGGAGAGCACTGGGAGGCACCCGTGGCGCACACCCGAGGAACGGACATACTCGACGTGCTGGTCGTGGGCGCCGGCCCCGTCGGACTGAGCGCGGCCGCCGAGCTCCGCCGCCGCGGGGTGGGCTGCCGGCTCGTCGACCGGCTGCCGGCCCGCCTCCCGTACGCCAAGGCCGTCGGCATCCAGCCGCGCACCCTGGAGATCTGGGACCGGATGGGACTGGTCCGGGCGGTGCTGGAGGCCGCCGTGCCGATGCGCGGCCAGCTGATGTACCTCAACGGGCAGGAGGCGGGCCGGATCGACCTCGTGCTGCCGCCCGAGGTGCCCTACACCTTCGCCGCGCTGCCGCAGTACGAGACCGAACGCCTCCTGGAGGAGTACGTCGCGGGCCTGGGGACGGTCATCGAGCGCGGCACCGAGCTGCTCTCGTTCGCCCAGGACGAGGACGGCGTGACGGCGCGGCTGCGCACCGCGGCGGGTGTCGAGGAGGAGGTCCGGGCCCGCTACCTGGTGGGCTGCGACGGCGCCCACAGCAGCGTCCGGAAGGGGCTGGGGCTGTCCTTCGAGGGCGGGGCGTTCCCGGAGGAGTACATGCTCGCCGACGTCGAGACGGACTGGGACCTGCCGGCCGGATACGGCGTGCGCTCGCTGCACCGGAGCGACGACGGCGCCACGGACGACCTGCTGGTCTGCATCCCGCTGCCGGGCGTCCGCCGCTACCGCATGTCGATGCTGGTCCCGCCCGAGCTCGCCGCCGGAGCCGCGGACGGGGCGCCCGCCCGGGGCGACGGCGTGGCCCACGGCCTGGAGGGCGCCCGGCGCCCGGAACTGGGCCACATCCAGGCCGTCGTCGACCGGCTGGCCCCCCGCCCCGCCGTCGTGTCCCGCATGCGGTGGTCGTCCGTCTTCCGCATCAGCCACCGGATCGTCGACCGCTACGGGGACGGCCGGGTCTTCGTCGCGGGCGACGCCGCGCACATCCATCCGCCCACCGGCGCCCAGGGCATGAACACCGGCATCCAGGACGCCTGCAACCTGGCGTGGAAGCTCGCCCTCGTCCTGCGCGGGGAGGCCGGGCCCGCCCTGCTCGCCGGCTACGACGCCGAACGCCGCCCGATCGGCGAGGAGGTCGTCGGCCGGACCGTCCGGCACGCCCACCAGGGCGTCCAGGCCGACCCCGACGACCCGCGGACGGTGATGCTGCGCGAGGCCCAGCTGCTCGTGAACTATCGAGGCGGGCCGCTCGCCGGACCGCCGTACGGACCGCCCGACGCCCCCCAGCCCGGCGACCGGGCCCCCGACTGCGGCGGTCTGACCACGGCTCTCGCCACCTTTCCGCTGCGCCTGCTGGACGTCCTGCGCGGCCGCACGGGCCACGTGCTGATCCTGTACGGACCCGACACGACCGGACCGGCCGAGGCATCGGCCGCCGCGGCGGGCGGGGCCGCCGGAACGGCCCCGGTGACCGTCACGCTCCTCCCCCGCGAGGCCCCGCGGTCCGACGCCGACGCGGCACCGGCCACCGCACCGCCGGTCACCGCCCCGGCCGCCTCGTCCGTCGCCGCGTACCGCGACGCCGCGGGGGAGTTCGCCCGCCTCTACCGCCCCGACGGGCCGACCGGGTTCCTCGTCCGCCCGGACGGTCATCTCGCCGCCCGCTTCCCCCTCGGCGACACCGCCCAGGCCGTCGCCGCCTACCACGCGGCCCTGTGGGGCGTCGCCGTGGCGCGTCCGTGAGCGCGGGGGGTGACGGCCCGCGCGCCGCCGGGTGCGCCCCGGTGACCCGGCCCCGTCCGCCGTCTGGCGCCGGACGCGAGGGCGGCGGAGACTGGTCGGAGCGGCCCCGCCCCCCTCCGGAGGAGACGCATGACCGACCTCGCCATCGAGACCGAGGGCCTGGTCAAGGTCTTCGGTACGAACCGTGCCGTCGACGGCATCGATCTGCGCGTCCCGGCCGGCACCGTCTACGGCGTACTCGGCCCCAACGGCGCGGGCAAGACGACCACCGTGCGGATGCTCGCCACCCTCCTGCGCCCGGACGGCGGCCGCGCCCGGGTCTTCGGCAAGGACGTGGTGCGCGACGCCGACACCGTACGGAGCCGGGTGAGCCTCACCGGCCAGTACGCCTCCGTCGACGAGGACCTGACCGGCACCGAGAACCTGGTGCTGCTCGGCCGGCTCCTCGGCCGTTCCCGCGCCGCCGCCCGGGAGTCCTCGGAGCGGCTGCTCGCCGCGTTCGGGCTCGCCGAGGCCGCCGGCCGGCAGGTCAAGAACTACTCGGGCGGCATGCGCCGGCGCATCGACATCGCCGCGTCCCTCCTCAACATCCCCGACCTGCTCTTCCTCGACGAGCCGACCACCGGCCTCGACCCGCGCAGCCGCAACCAGGTGTGGGACATCGTCCGCACGGTCGTCGCGCAGGGCACCACCGTGCTGCTCACCACGCAGTACCTCGACGAGGCGGACCAGCTGGCCTCCCGCATCGCCGTGATCGACCACGGGAAGGTGATCGCGGAGGGTACGAAGGGGGAGCTGAAGGCATCGGTGGGCTCCGGATCGGTGCACGTGCGGCTGCGGGACCCCGAGCAGCGCCCGGCCGCCGAGCGGATCCTCGCGAGCGCCCTGCGGGCCTCGGTCCAGCTCGACCCGGACCCGGTCGCCCTCACCGCCACCGTCGACGGCCACGGCACGGACCTGGGTGCCGCGGAACAGGCCGCCCGTGCCCTGTCCGAGCTGGCGAGGGCCGGGATCACGGTCGACAACTTCGGCCTCGGCCAGCCCAGCCTGGACGAGGTGTTCCTCGCGCTCACCGAGTCCGGCCCGACGGGTACGGCGCCCGCCGGCGCCGCTGCCGACACCACCACCACCGACGACACGGATCCCGCCGACCCGACCGGCACGAAGGGAACGCCGGCATGAGCACCGTCACCACCGCCAAGGACACCCGGCAGACCGACGCCCTCGCCTTCGAGGCCCCGCGCGCCGACGAACTCGCCGCGCTCCTCGTCGGCCACGAGCGCCCGCCACGGCCCGGGGCGCTGTCCGCGTCCCTGACCTTCGGCTGGCGCGCCCTGCTGAAGATCAAGCACGTGCCGGAGCAGCTCTTCGACGTGACGGCGTTCCCGATCATGCTGGTGCTGATGTACGCGTACCTCTTCGGGGGCGCGCTGGCCGGGTCGGTTTCGGAGTACGTCCAGTTCCTGCTGCCCGGCATCCTGGTGATGAGCGTCGTGATGATCACGATGTACACCGGGGTCTCCGTCAACACCGACATCCAGAAGGGCGTCTTCGACCGTTTCCGGTCGCTGCCGATCTGGCGGCCGGCGCCGATGGTCGGCTATCTCCTGGGTGACGTGGTCCGGTATCTGATCGCCTCGGTCGTGATGCTCACGGTCGGCGTGATCATCGGCTACCGGCCGGACGGCGGGGTGCTCGGCGTCCTGCTGGGAGTGGCCCTGCTGCTGGTGTTCGCCTTCGCGTTCTCGTGGATCTGGACCATGTGCGGACTGCTGCTGCGCAGCGAGAAGTCGGTCATGGGCGTCTCGATGATGGTGATCTTCCCCGTGACGTTCCTGTCCAACGTCTTCGTGGACCCGGCGACCATGCCCGGCTGGCTCCAGGCCTTCGTGAACAACAACCCGGTGACGCATCTGGCGACGGCGGTGCGGGAGTTGATGGCGGGCGAGTGGCCGGCGTCGGCGATCGCCTGGTCGCTGGGCTGGTCGGCCCTGCTCGTGCTGGTTTTCGGACCGCTGACGATGCGGCTCTACAACCGCAGGTGACACCCGTCGGTGACACCCGTCCGGGGTCCGGTCCGGTCCACCGGCAGCCGGGTGGACCGGTCGTCCCGACGGCCGGTCAGGTCTGGCGGGGCGTGGTCTGCTGGACCGACCAGCGGTTGCCGTCGGGGTCGGCGAAGTAGACGAAGGAGCCCCAGGGCTGGTCGTCGATGTCGCTGACCTCGATGCCCCGGGCGCTGAGGTCGCGATGGGCCTCCTCGATGTCGGCGACGACGACCTGCATGTTGTCGAGCGAGCCCGGCGCCATGTCGGTGATGCCCTTGCCGAGGGCGATCGAGCAGGCCGATCCGGGCGGGGTGAGCTGGACGAAGCGGATCTCGTCGCTCACCGGGATGTCGTGGTCGGCGTGGAAACCGACCTTCTCGTAGAAGGCCTTGGCCCGGTCGATGTCGGTGACCGGGACGCCGATCAGTTCCAGCTTGATGTCCATGGGGGCTCCTGGGTGCGCGCGGACTCCCCGCCATCATGCGCCCGAGGGGCGCCCCGCGTCCCACGGACGCGCGGCGCCCCTCGGGCGTGTCCTGCGATCCCGCCGGATCACCCGCCCCGGACGACCACCACGGGGCAGGGCGCGTGCTGGGCGACGTTCGTGGAGACCGAGCCGAGCACCGCGGCCTTGAAGCCGCTGTGTCCCCGGTCGCCGACGACCAGCAGCGAGGCGCCCGCGGCCTGGTCGACGAGGGCCTGGGCCGCGTTGCCGCCCACGACCGTCCGGGTGACCGTGGCGGCGACCTCCGGAGCGAGGGCCTGCTCCAGGGACTCGTCCAGGATCTGCTTCGCGAGCTGCTCGGGGTCGAACTCCGGTGGCACCCCCGGCATCAGCGTGGCCCAGGACGCCGGGTACTCCCAGCCGATGACCGCCTGCAGCGAGTCACCGGTGAGGGCCGCCTGCGCGGCCGCCCATGCGAGTGCCTTCAGGGACTGCTCCGAGCCGTCCACGCCCACCACGATCCTGCCGGCCATCGTCGGCCTCCGTTCCGTTCGTCGTCCGGTACGCCTGCCCCCGATGTCCCCAACGTAACAAAGGGCGCTAATCCAGGCGCAGGTCGGCGAGCTGCCGCTCGAAGGGGACGACCTCGTCGTCCTCCGCCGCGGCGGCAGGGCGGGCCGCCACGGCGTCCGCCAGTTCCTGGCCCGCCCGGAGGATGCGGGACGGCAGGCCGTCCGTGTACTCGTCGCCGCCCGCGCCCCAGTCCTCCGAGGCCGCGTAGACCGCGGTCGGCAGGACGAGGGCCCGCAGGTAGGCGAAGAGCGGCCGCAGGGCGTGGTCGAGCACCAGCGAGTGGCGGGCGGTGCCGCCGGTGGCCCCGATCAGGACCGGCTTCCCGGTGAGCGCAGCCGGGTCGATCAGGTCGAAGAAGGACTTGAAGAGCCCGCTGTAGGAGGCGGTGAAGACCGGGGTCACCGCGATGACCCCGTCCGCGCCGGTCACCGCGTCGATCGCCGCCTGGAGCCCGCCCGAGGGGAAGCCGCTGACGAAGTTCTTCGCGATGTCCAGGGCGAGGTCGCGCAGTTCGACCACCTGGACCTCGACGATGTACTCCTGCTCGGTGAGGCGCCGTTCGGCGGCGGTGGCGAGCCGGTCGGCGAGCAGGCGGGTGGACGACGGGCTGCTGAGCCCGGCGGACACGGCGACCAGCTTCAGGGTCTGCATGGTTCACGCCTCCCGGGCGTCGGTGCGGGTGCGGGTGACCGCGGGGTGGAGCGGGGCGGTCTCCGGGACGCCGGCCGGCCGCAGGTTCGCGAACTCCTTGCGCAGCACCGGGACGACCTCCTCGCCGAGCAGGTCGAGCTGCTCCAGGACGGTCTTCAACGGCAGACCGGCGTGGTCGACCAGGAAGAGCTGGCGCTGGTAGTCGCCCACGTACTCACGGAAGGACAGCGTCCGTTCGATGACCTCCTGGGGGGACCCGACGGTCAGCGGGGTCTCGCGGGTGAACTCCTCCAGCGACGGGCCGTGGCCGTAGACGGGCGCGTTGTCGAAGTACGGGCGGAACTCCCGTACCGCGTCCTGGGAGTTCTTCCGCAGGAACACCTGGCCGCCGAGGCCGACGATCGCCTGCTCGGCGGTGCCGTGGCCGTAGTGCGCGTACCGCTGGCGGTAGAGGCGGACCATCTTCTCGGTGTGCTGCTTGGGCCAGAAGATGTGGTTGGCGAAGAAGCCGTCACCGTAGTACGCGGCCTGCTCGGCGATCTCGGGGGAGCGGATCGAGCCGTGCCAGACGAACGGCGGGACGTCCTCCAGCGGGCGCGGGGTCGAGGTGAAGCCCTGGAGGGCGCTGCGGAACTTGCCCTCCCAGTCGACCACGTCCTCCCTCCACAGCCTGTGGAGGAGCGCGTAGTTCTCGATGGCGAGCGGGATGCCCTGGCGGATGTCCTGGCCGAACCACGGGTAGACCGGGCCGGTGTTGCCGCGGCCCATCATCAGGTCCACGCGGCCGTCCGCGAGGTGCTGGAGGGTGGCGTAGTCCTCGGCGATCTTCACCGGGTCGTTGGTGGTGATCAGCGTCGTGGAGGTGGACAGGATCAGGTTCTCGGTCCGCGCCGCGATGTGCCCGAGGAGGGTGGTGGGCGACGAGGGGACGAACGGCGGGTTGTGGTGCTCGCCCGTGGCGAAGACGTCGAGCCCGACCTCCTCCGCCTTGAGCGCGATGGCGACGGTGTTCTTGATCCGCTCGTGCTCGGTCTGGGTGCGGCCGGTGGTGGGGTCGGTGGTGACGTCCCCGACGGTGAAGATCCCGAACTGCATCGTGCTCACCTCTCGCGTTCCTGCTTCTGCGTTGTGGTTGAATCTTAAACCATCCGGTCCAACCGCGCACCCCCACGTCGTATTCCGGGGACCGCCGGACCGCTTCCGGACCTGGTGCCGGACCCCATGCCGCCTCCGGACCCGGTGCCGCTCCCGGACCCGGGCGGGAACGGGCGGGCCACGCCCAGCAGGGGGTGCCCGGAAGGGCTCCCGTAGAGTTCGGCGACGTGAGCACCGTTCCCCCACCTGCGATATCGGTCGTCGGAATCGGCGCGGACGGCTGGGACGGACTCCCCGAGAACTCCCGCCGCACCCTGCGCACCGCCGAGGTCCTGATCGGCGGCCCCCGCCAGCTCGACCTGCTGCCCAGGGCCGAGTGCCCCGGCGAGCGCGTCGCCTGGCCCTCCCCGCTGCGGCCCGCCGTGCCCGGGCTGCTCGCGGCCCACGAAGGGCGGCGGGTGGCGGTCCTCGCCAGCGGTGACCCGATGTTCCACGGGATCGGCCGCACCCTCACCGAGACCGTGGGCGCCGACCGGCTGCACGTCCTGCCCCACCCGTCCTCGGTCTCCCACGCCTGCGCCCGCCTCGGCTGGCCCCTGGAGGCCGTGGAGACGGTCTCCCTGGTGACCGGGCCGCTCGACACCCTGTCCGCCGCGCTGCACGACGGCCGCAGGCTGCTCGTCCTCAGCGCCGGCGCCCGGACCCCGGCACAGGTCGCGGACCTCCTGCGGCGCAAGGGCTACGGCGCCAGCCGGCTGCGGGTCCTGGAACGGCTCGGCTCCCCGCACGAACGGATCGTGGAGACCACCGCGGACGGCTGGTCCCCGGACGAGGCCGCCGACCCGCTCAACATCGTCGCGCTCGACTGCGTCCGGTCCGCCGACGCGCCGCGGCTCGGGCTGACGCCCGGCCTCCCCGACGAGGTCTTCGAGCACGACGGCCAGCTCACCAAGCGGCACGTCCGGGCGGCGACGCTGGCCGCGCTGGCCCCCGCACCCGGCGAGCTGCTCTGGGACGTCGGCGGCGGCTCCGGCTCGATCGGCATCGAATGGCTGCGGGCACACCGCTCGTGCCGGGCGGTCGCGGTGGAGAGGTCCGCCGAGCGGGCCGCCCGCATCACCCGCAACGCGGCGTCCCTCGGCGTACCGGCCCTGCGCGTGGTCACCGGCCCGGCGCCCGCCGCGCTGGCCGGGCTGCCCACCCCCGACGCGGTGTTCATCGGCGGCGGTCTGACCGCGCCCGGCCTGCTCGAAGCCTGCTGGGAGGCATTGCCGCCCGGCGGCCGGCTCGTCGCCAACACGGTGACGCTGGAGTCCGAGGCGCTGCTGGCGGACCACTACCGCCGGCACGGCGGCGAGCTGGTCCGGCTCGCGGTCGCCCAGGCCGTGCCGGTGGGCGGCTTCACGGGCTGGCGCCAGGCCATGCCGGTCACGCAGTGGTCCGTCACCAAGGGTCCGTAACCAAGGGAGAAGCAGCACCATGACCGTCTACTTCATCGGCGCCGGACCCGGGGCCGCCGACCTGATCACCGTGCGCGGTGCGCGGACGCTCGCGTCCTGCGGGGTCTGCCTCTACGCCGGGTCCCTGGTCCCCCGCGAGCTGCTCGCCGAGTGCCCGCCGGACGCGCGTCTCGTCGACACCGCCGACCTGGACCTGGACCGGATCATCGCCGAGATCGTCGCCGCCCACGAGGCCGGCCAGGACGTGGCCCGGCTGCACTCGGGCGACCCGTCCGTCTTCTCCGCGGTCGCCGAGCAGATGCGCCGGCTCGACGCGGTCGGCATCCCCTACGAGGTCGTCCCCGGCGTCCCGGCCTTCGCCGCCGCGGCGGCCGCGCTCAAGCGGGAGCTCACGGTCCCGACCGTCGGCCAGACCGTCGTCCTCACCCGCATCGCCCAGCAGGCCACCCCCATGCCGGAGGGCGAGGACCTGGCGACGCTGGGCCGCAGCGGAGCCCTCCTCGTGCTGCACCTGGCCGCGCGCTACGTCGACCGCGTGGTCGACGAGCTGCTGCCGCACTACGGCGCGGACTGCCCGGCGGCGGTCGTGGCCATGGCCAGCCGCCCGGACGAGATCGTGCTGCGCGGCACCCTGGAGGACATCGCCGCCCAGACGAAGGAGGCCGGCATCACGAAGACGGCGGTCATCCTGGTCGGGCGCACGCTCGCGGCCTCCCAGTTCCGCGACAGCCACCTCTACGACCCGGCGCGGGAGCGGCACGTCTGCTGAGCCGGCCGTCCCGGGAGCCCGGACGTCCGG
This sequence comes from Streptomyces sp. JL2001, assembly GCF_050917515.1. NCBI lineage: Bacteria > Bacillati > Actinomycetota > Actinomycetes > Kitasatosporales > Streptomycetaceae > Streptomyces > Streptomyces sp. JL2001. The sequence continues at coordinate 4,065,945 of NZ_CP169421.1, forward strand.
GGCTCCCGTGCCGTCCCCGGTGGTGCCGGCGGCCCGTGACGGCGCTCCGGCACGCGCCGGGGCCGGCACGTCGGCGTACGACGTGCCGGCCCCGTGCGGACACCGGCTCGGGCCTCTCAGGTGTTGGGCCGCTTGCCGTGGTTCGCGCTCTTCTTCTTGCGGGCCCGGCGCTTGTTGCCTCGCTTCGACATGGGAGTACCTCTCCGTCGGGGGCATTGCCCTGGCAAGCCTAGGTTCGACGGGTGCGGGCCGCATCCGGTGCCCGCGTCCGCACCGGCGGCCCGGTGACTGTCAGTGCCGTGGGCTTGAATCGGCGCGTGACCGTACACGACGTGGCCCGGCGGCTTCCGGGCATCGGGGTCCTGCGCGACCACTGCCGGGGGTTGGCCATGCTGGAGGCCGTCCTGAGCCCCGAGTGGGCCGACCGGTACTACTCCTTCGACTGCGGCTGGTCGGACGACGGGGAGATGGCGTCGATGCGGGACGGGCAGGGGGACGACTGGTTCCTCGTCTTCTCCGCCGACGGCGCCTACCTGCGCGGCTTCGCCCACGAGTCCCCGATGAGCCCCTACGCCCGGCACACCGAGCCGCGGCCCTGGCCGGGTGTGCTCGACGAGGTGCCCGAGGTCTTCCGGCGGCACCTGGAGGAGCCGGCGTTCGCAGACGAGGACGGGCTGCCGCTCGCCACCGCCTGCCTGTGGCGGGAGACCGGTGACACGGCCTGGCGGGCGGGCGAGGTCGACTTCCCCACCGAGGCGGACGACCCGGCCGACGGCGCGGACGATCTGTTCGAGCTGCTGGTGGACCGGTCGGCGGAGGCGTACCGCGACTGGGCGGAGGAGTACTACGAGGTCCGGGTCGACCTGGAGGCGGTCCGCCACGTCCTGGCCCTGCGCCCGCTGACGGACGAGGTGGTCGCGGCGCTCAACGCGGACGTGACGCTGCCCGGCCTGGCCGGTGAGATCGCGGAGATCGGCTACCCGGTCGGCTGAGCGCCCCGCCCGGGCACGCCTCCCCTGGGCCGGTCCCGCCCGTGCGCCGGTCGTCCGTGCGCCGGTCCGCCGGTGGGTCAGTCCCGGCCGGGCCCTCTGGTGCCGGACCGGCCCACCACCGTGCCCGCGCGGTCGATGCAGACGACGTCCACCGCGACCGGGGCGCCGCGCAGCACCGCGAGGGCCTCGTCGCGGGCCGTCGTGGCCACCAGGTCGCCGAGCGGGACCCCGGCCGCCTCGCACAGGCGCAGCGCCGCGAGGCCCGTGTTCGCCGTGGAGATCTCCGCGGCCAGGGCTTCGGACGCGCCGCCCGAACGGGCCAGCTCCGCGAGGAACGGCTTGTCGACCTGCGAGCGGGCCGAGTGCAGGTCCAGATGGCCCGCCGCCAGCTTGGAGAGCTTGGCGAAGCCGCCGCAGATCGTGAGGCGGTCGACCGGGTGGCGGCGGATGTACTTGAGCACGGCGCCCGCGAAGTCGCCCATGTCGAGCAGGGCGATCTCCGGCAGTTCGTGGAGCGTGGCGACGGTCTTCTCCGAGGTGGAGCCGGTGCAGCCGGCCACGTGGCGCAGCCCGGCCGCGCGGGCCACGTCCACACCGCGGCGGATGGAGTCGATCCACGCCGAGCAGGAGTACGGGACGACGATGCCGGTCGTGCCGAGGATGGACAGGCCGCCGAGGATGCCGATCCGCGGGTTCCAGGTCGAGCGGGCGATCTCCTCGCCGTGGTCGACGGAGACCGTGATCTCGACGTCGCCCGGGGCGCCGTGCAGGGCGGCGACCTCGGCGACATGCTCGGTCATCATGCGGCGCGGCACGGGGTTGATCGCCGGCTCGCCGACCTCCAGGGGCAGGCCGGGCAGGGTCACCGTCCCGACGCCCGGGCCGGCCCGGAAGACGACGCCGGAGCCGGGCGGCAGGAGCCGTACCGTCGAGCGGACCAGCGCGCCGTGCGTCACGTCCGGGTCGTCGCCCGCGTCCTTGACGACCGCCGCCATGGCCCGTCCCGCCGTGCGCTCCTCCGCCGCCAGGGCGAAGGCCGGGCGCCCGCCGCGCGGCAGCGTGATGGTGACCGGGTCCGGGAATTCGCCGGTCAGCAGCGCCGTGTACGCGGCCGTGGTCGCCGCCGTCGCGCAGGCGCCGGTCGTCCAGCCCGGGCGCAGACCCGTGTGCTTGAGTTGGGCGTCGCGCCCGCCGCCTGAGCTCATGGATGGACTCCCATGCACATACTGATACTCGGAGGGACCACCGAGGGGCGGGTCCTGGCCGAGGCGCTCCACCCGGGCGTCCGCGTCACCAGCTCCCTGGCCGGCCGGGTCGCCCGTCCCCGGATGCCGGTGGGCGAGGTTCGGGTCGGCGGGTTCGGCGGCACGGAGGGGCTGGCGACGTGGCTGGCCGAGCACCGTGTGGACGCGGTCATCGACGCCACCCATCCCTTCGCGGAGCACATCAGCTTCAACGCGGCCGGTGCGGCCGCCTCCGCCCATGTTCCCCTGCTGGCGCTCCGCCGGCCCGGCTGGGTCCCGGTGGCGGGCGACGACTGGTACGAGGCCGCGTCGCTCGACGACGCGGCCTCCCGGCTGGCCGGTCTCGGCGAGCGGGTGTTCCTGACGACGGGACGCCTGGGCCTGGCGGCCTTCGCCGCCTGCCCCCAGTGGTTCCTGGTCCGCTCGGTGGACGCCCCCGACGCCCCGATGCCGGCCCGCGCGGAGCTGCTGCTGGACCGGGGCCCGTTCACCCTCGACGGGGAACGGGAGCTGCTGCGCCGCCACCACGTCGACGTCCTGGTGACGAAGGACAGCGGCGGCGCCGCGACGGCGCCGAAGCTGACCGCGGCCCGCGAGGCGGGGATCCCCGTCGTGATCGTCCGCCGCCCCCCGGTCCCGCACGGCGTCCCGACGGCGGCGACCCCCGAGGAGGCCGCCGCCTGGGTGCTCGGCCGGACCGGGCCGGCGTAGGCCCGGGAGCCCCGGGAGGCGGGCCGGCCGCCGCGCCTCGGCCGTCCGGCGCGCGGGCGCCTCAGCCCTGCGCCGGCTCCGGGTAGCGGCGCGGGGTCCAGGCGATCGTCCGGCCGTCACCGCGGTCCACCGCGCGCGTCTGCGACGAGCCGATCAGCAGCAGCGTGCGCATGTCGACCTCCGACGGCTCCAGCGTCTTCAGCGTGACCACCCGGACCGACTGCTCCGGGCCGCCCACGTCACGCGCCACGACCACCGGCGTCTCGGGGGAGCGCAGGTCGAGCAGCAGCTCGCGGGCCGCCGCCACCTGGTGCGTGCGGGAACGGGAGCCCGGGTTGTACAGCGCCAGCACCAGGTCGGCGGAGGCCGCCGCGCGCAGCCGCTCCGCGATCACGTCCCAGGGCTTGAGGCGGTCGGAGAGCGAGATCGTCGCGTAGTCGTGGCCGAGCGGGGCGCCCGCCGCCGCTGCCGCCGCGTTCGCCGCGGTCACCCCGGGCAGGACCCGCACGGGCACGTCCGCGTACCGGGGCTCCGAGGCGACCTCCAGGACGGCTGTCGCCATGGCGAAGACACCCGGGTCGCCGCCCGAGACGACCGCGACGCGCCGGCCGCGCCGGGCCAGGTCGAGGGCGAACTCGGCGCGCTCGGACTCGACCTTGTTGTCGGAGCCGTGGCGCCGCTGGTCGGCCCGCAGGACCGGGACCCGGTCCAGGTAGGTCGTGTAGCCGACGAGGTCGTCGGCGTTGACCAGCGCGCCGCGCGACTCCGGCGTCAGCCACGGCGCGCCCGCCGGGCCGGTGCCGACCACGACGACCTCGCCCCGCTCCCGGGACTCGGGTGCCACCGCGTCGATCCGCGAGGGCAGCACGGCCACCGAGAAGTACGGGACGGAGTCCGGGTCGATGTCCGCCAGGGCGCCCGTCCGCTCGCCCGCCATCGTCGCGCGCTCCACGTACCGCGCGTCGTCGATGCGGCCGGCCCGCTCCAGGGCCCGGCGTACGGTCGGGAAGGTCCGGCCCAGCTTCATCACGACCGCCGAGTCCGTGGCCGCGAGGCGGGCCGTCAGCTCGTCCTCCGGCAGCGTGCCGGGGATGATCGTCAGGACCTCCTCGGCCTCGCACAGCGGCTCGCCGAGCCGCGCCGCCGCCGCGCTGACCGAGGTCACGCCGGGGATCACCTCGGTCTCGTAGCGGTGCGCGAGGCGCTTGTGCATGTGCTGGTACGAGCCGTAGAAGAGGGGGTCGCCCTCGGCGAGGACGGCGACCGTGCGGCCCGCGTCGAGGTGCGCGGCGAGCAGCGCCGACGCCTCCTCGTAGAAGTCGTCCAGCGCGCCCCGGTAGCCGCCGGGATGGTCCGTGGTCTCCACCGTGAGCGGGTACATCAGCCGCTCCTCGATGTGGTCCTCGCGGATGTGCTCCGCCGCGATCGACCGGGCGATGGAGCGGCCGTGGCGGGCCGAGTGGTACGCGACCACGTCCGCCTCGGCGATGGCCTGCGCGGCGCGCAGCGTCATCAGGTTCGGGTCGCCGGGGCCGAGGCCCACGCCGTACAGCTTGCCGCTCATGCCTGGATCTCCTCCTCGGTCGCGATCGCGTTGACGGCGGCCGCGGTCATCGCGCTGCCGCCGCGCCGGCCCCGTACGACGAGGTAGTCGAGGCCGAGGTCCTGGGCGGCCAGCGCGTCCTTCGACTCGGCGGCGCCGATGAAGCCGACGGGTATGCCGAGCACCGCCGCGGGCCGGCCCGCGCCCTTCTCCACCATCTCCAGGAGCCGGAAGAGGGCGGTGGGCGCGTTGCCGATGGCGACGACCGAGCCTTCGAGGCGGTCGCGCCACAGCTCCATGGCCGCCGCGCTGCGGGTCGTGCCCAGTTCGGCCGCGAGTGCGGGCACCGAGGGGTCGGAGAGGGTGCAGACCACGTCGTTGCCGGCGGGCAGGCGCTTGCGGGTGACCCCGCTCGCGACCATCTGCGCGTCGCAGAGGATCGGCGCGCCGGCGCGCAGGGCGGCGCGGGCACGCGAGACGACCTGCGGCGAGTACGCGAGGTCCCGGACGAGGTCGACCATGCCGCAGGCGTGGATCATCCGCACCGCGACCTGGCTGACGTCGGCGGGCAGACCCGCGAGATCCGCCTCGGCACGGATCGTGGCAAAGGACTGGCGGTAGATCTCCGCCCCGTCCTTCTCGTAGTCGAACATCCTGTTGCTCTCGCTCATCTCGTGGGTGTGGACGGGCCGCGTGCCGCAGCGACGGCGTCGGGGAGGTCTGTACGAGGGGTGGGGCGCCCGTCCACCAGGTAGTGGCCGTCGGCGGTGGCGACGACGTCCACCCAGGTGCGCGGGAGGGCGCCGCCGGTCGTGCCGTGCGGGTGCCCGCAGCGCCGCTCGCACCCGGAGAACTGGACGGGGAGTCCGCCGCCGCCCCGGCCCGGGGTCGCGTCCGCGCGGACGTCGGCGAGGGACTTCGCGCACCCGGGACGGCCGGTGCACGCGCCGACGCCGAGCCAGGGCGAGTCCGCCCGCGTGAGCAGACCGGCCTCGGCGAGCGAGGCGAGTCGGGCCTCGGCGGCGGCCCGGTCGGCGAACCCGGTCACCACGGCTCCGCGCCAGGGAGTGAGCCGCAACTCGCCGACGGCGCCTCCGGCGGGGGCCGGTTCGGGAGCGAGTGCCCTCAACTGCGCGGCGGTCAGACGTCCCAGGTGCAGGGCGACGGAGACGGCGTGGTCGCCGGAGACCGGATGCCCGAAGACTCCGGGCAGCGGGCCGGCGAAGGCGGGGCGGCCGGTGCCGACGGGTCCGGTCTGCGTGGCCAGAGGTCCGGTGGGGGTGTGCGGAGGTGCGGCGGCGGCCCGTCCCGGTGTCCGGACGGCGTCCGCGGGCCGCGCCGGGACGCCCGCGCGGCGCAGGGCGTCCGCGAGGTCGGGCTCGACCCCCTCGGGGAGTTCCTTCACGCGCCAGGCACCCGTGCCCGCCGCCCGCGCGGCGACGAGGAAGGCGTCCGCCGCGGCGAGCGCCGCACGGGCCGCGTCGGCCCGCGCGATGCGGAAGGTCCGGCGTCCCACCCGCACGAGGACGTCGTCCGCCGGGGGAGCCGTCCCGTCGTCCGCCGGGGATCCCGTGGCGGGCCCCGCTGAGAACAAGGTCACATCCGCGCCCAGGCCGGCCACGTCTCCGCGGCCGTCGTCGAGAGCGAAGAGGAATCGGCCGGAAAGCGCCGTCGTCCACGTCTCCCCGCACAGCAGCCCGTCGAGCTCGCGCGCCCACAACTGCACGTCTCCGCAGCCGATTCCGTCCGCTCCGGCCAGGGGCGAGGCGACGATGTTCCGGATGCGTTCGTGCGCCGCGGAGGGCAGCAGGCCGGCGTCCGAAAGCAGCTCCGCCAGCTCCGTCCCGCAGCCTTCGCCGAGGCCCCGCAGCTCGACGTTCCCGCGCGACGTGACACTGATCCGCCCGTCGCCCAGCGTCCGGGCCGCTTCGGCCAGGACTTGCGCCTGATATGCCGTCAGAATGCCTGCGGGCAGGCGGAGTCGGGCCAGGCGGCCGTCATCGGCGGGGTGCAGGCGCAGGGCCCCCGGGCAGGCGTCGCCACGGTCCCGTATGAACGGTTCGCCCCGGTTGGGCGTTGTGGGTGGGGTGGGCGGCATGGCGGCGAGCATACCCACGTCGTTCCGGGCGCCATCCCTGCGCGGGGCGGCCAGGATCTACTATGCAGACGGCATGGGGTCCCAGGACCCCGGGGAGGAAGCCCGGTGAGAATCCGGCGCGGTCCCGCCACTGTGAGCCGGCCCCCGAGACGGGGCCGGTGAGTCAGGAACTCCCGCCGTCCACACGACCACCCGGGGCGCGGAAACCCCGAGGAAGGCCTGCGCTCGCATGCGAATTCTGTTGCTGTCGCACTCCGACACCGACCTGCTCAGCGCCCGCGCGGCCGGGGGACCGGTCGAGTACCGCTTCGCCAACCCCGCCCGGCTTCCCGCTGCCGACCTGCCCGGTCTCCTGGACGGCGCCGACCTCGTCCTGGTCCGCCTCCTCGGCGGCCTGCGGGCCTGGGAGGAGGGCCTCGACGCGCTGCTCGCCGACGACCAGCCGCGGCCGGTGGTCGTGCTCTCCGGCGAACAGGCCCCCGACGCCCAGCTCATGGAGGCCTCCACGGTCCCCATCGGCGTCGCCACCGAGGCGCACGCCTACCTCGCGCACGGCGGTCCGGACAACCTGGAGCAGCTGGCCCGCTTCCTCTCCGACACCGTGCTGCTCACCGGGCACGGCTTCGAGGCCCCGGCCGCCGCGCCGACCTGGGGCCCGCTGGAGCGCACCCCCCGCACCACCGACGGCCCGACCGTCGCCGTGCTCTACTACCGCGCCCACCACATGAGCGGCAACACCGGCTTCGTCGCCGCGTTGTGCGAGGCGCTGGAGGACGCCGGCGCCCAGGCCCGCCCGTTGTTCGTGGCCTCCCTGCGCGCCCCCGAGCCCGAGCTGCTCGACCGTCTCCGTGACGCCGACGCGATCGTCACCACCGTCCTCGCGGCCGGCGGCACCAGGCCCGCCGAGGCCCAGGCCGGCGGCGACGAGGAGGCCTGGGACGCGGGCGCGCTCGCCGCTCTCGACGTGCCGATCCTCCAGGCGCTGTGCCTCACCGGCTCGCGCGCCGCGTGGGAGGAGAACGACGAGGGCCTGTCGCCGCTCGACGCGGCGAGCCAGGTCGCCGTCCCCGAGTTCGACGGCCGGCTCATCACCGTCCCCTTCTCCTTCAAGGAGATCGACGAGGACGGGCTGCCGTCCTACGTCGCCGACGCCGAGCGCGCCGCCCGCGTCGCCGGGATCGCCGTCCGCCACGCCCGCCTGCGGCACATCCCGAACGCCGAGAAGAAGCTGGCGCTCGTCCTCTCCGCCTACCCGACCAAGCACTCCCGCATCGGCAACGCGGTCGGTCTGGACACCCCCGCCTCCGCCGTGGCGCTGCTGCGCCGGCTCCGTGCGGAGGGCTACGACTTCGGCCCCGTCGAGGACGTCCCCGGCCTGGTCTCCGGCGACGGCGACGAGCTGATCTACGCCCTGATCGAGGCCGGCGGCCACGACCAGGACTGGCTCACCGAGGAGCAGCTCGCCCGCAACCCCGTCCGCATCCCGGCCGCCGACTACAAGCGCTGGTACGCGACGCTGCCCGCCGAACTCCGCGCCTCCGTCGAGGAGCACTGGGGCCCGGCGCCCGGCGAGATGTTCCTCGACCGCTCCCGCAACCCCGACGGCGACATCGTGCTCGCCGCGCTGCGCCGCGGGAACCTGCTGGTCGTCATCCAGCCGCCGCGCGGCTTCGGCGAGAACCCGATCGCGATCTACCACGACCCCGATCTGCCCCCCTCACACCACTACCTGGCCGCCTACCGCTGGATCGCGGCCCGCGCCGAGGACGGCGGTTTCGGGGCCGACGCCATGGTCCACCTGGGCAAGCACGGCAACCTGGAATGGCTGCCGGGCAAGAACGCGGGCCTGTCCGCGGCCTGCGGCCCGGACGCGGCCCTCGGCGACCTGCCGCTCGTCTACCCCTTCCTGGTCAACGACCCGGGCGAGGGCACGCAGGCCAAGCGGCGCGTGCACGCCACCCTCGTCGACCACCTCGTGCCGCCGATGGCGCGCGCCGACTCGTACGGCGACATCGCGCGCCTGGAGCAGCTGCTCGACGAGTACGCGCAGATCTCCTCGATGGACCCGGCCAAGCTCCCCGCGATCCGCGCCCAGATCTGGACGCTCATCCAGGCCGCCAAGCTCGACCACGACCTGGGGATGGCGGACCGGCCCGACGACGACGGCTTCGACGACTTCCTGCTGCACGTCGACGGCTGGCTCTGCGAGGTCAAGGACGCCCAGATCAGGGACGGTCTGCACGTCCTCGGCGGGGCGCCGGAGGGCGAGGCGCGGGTCAACCTGGTCCTGTCGATCCTGCGGGCCCGGCAGATCTGGGGCGGTACGCAGGCGCTGCCGGGCCTGCGCGAGGCGCTGGGTCTGGACGAGTCGGCCGCGACCCGTACCACCGCCGACGACGCGGAGGCGAAGGCCCGCGAGCTGGTCGAGGCGATGGAGGCCGCGGACTGGTCCGTGGACGCGGTCCCGGCGGTCGCCGGGGCGTACGGGCCCGAGGTCGCCGACGTGCTGCGGTTCGCCTGCGAGCAGGTGGTTCCGCGACTGGCCGCGACGACCGACGAACTCGCGCACGCCGTCCACGCGTTGAACGGCGGCTTCGTGCCGGCCGGCCCCTCGGGCTCGCCGCTGCGCGGCCTGGTCAACGTGCTCCCGACCGGACGCAACTTCTACTCCGTCGACCCCAAGGCCGTCCCCTCCCGCCTGGCGTGGGAGACCGGCCAGGCGCTCGCCGACTCGCTCCTGGAGCGCTACCGCGCCGACAACGGCGAGTGGCCGACCTCGGTCGGGCTCTCGCTGTGGGGCACGAGCGCGATGCGCACCGCCGGCGACGACGTCGCGGAGGCACTCGCCCTGCTCGGCGTCCGCCCGACGTGGGACGACGCCTCCCGCCGGGTGAACGGCCTGGAGCCGATCCCCGCGGCGGAGCTCGGCCGTCCGCGCATCGACGTGACGCTGCGCATCTCCGGCTTCTTCCGTGACGCGTTCCCGCACGTCATCGGGCTGCTCGACGACGCGGTGCGGCTCGCCGCCTCGCTGGACGAGCCGGCCGAGTCGAACTTCGTACGGGCGCACACGCAGGCGGACCTGGCCGCGCACGGGGACGAGCGGCGCGCCACCACCCGGATCTTCGGCTCGCGGCCGGGCACCTACGGCGCGGGCATCCTGCAGCTGATCGACTCGCGCGACTGGCGCACGGACGCGGACCTCGCCGAGGTCTACACGGTGTGGGGCGGGTACGCGTACGGCCGGGGCCTCGAAGGCCGCCCGGCCCGGGCGGAGATGGAGACCGCGTACAAGCGGATCGCCGTGGCCGCGAAGAACACGGACACGCGCGAGCACGACATCGCGGACTCCGACGACTACTTCCAGTACCACGGCGGCATGGTGGCGACCGTCCGCGCGCTCAAGGGCACGGCCCCCGAGGCGTACATCGGCGACTCCACCCGGCCGGAGACGGTCCGCACCCGCACGCTGGTGGAGGAGACCTCCCGCGTCTTCCGCGCCCGGGTGGTCAACCCGAAGTGGATCGAGGCGATGCGCCGCCACGGCTACAAGGGCGCCTTCGAGCTCGCGGCGACGGTGGACTACCTGTTCGGCTACGACGCGACGACGGGCGTGGTCGCCGACTGGATGTACGACAAGCTCACGGAGACGTACGTCCTGGACCCGGAGAACCAGGCCTTCCTGAAGGAGGCCAACCCCTGGGCCCTGCACGGCATCGCGGAACGCCTGCTGGAAGCCGAGTCCCGCGGCATGTGGGAGAAGCCGGACCCGGAGGTCCTGGACCGCCTGCGCCAGGTGTTCCTCCAGACGGAGGGCGACCTGGAGGGCGGCGACGAGGACTGACGCCCACGACCGGGCGCGACGGGGGCGAGCCCGCCCCGGGTTACGATCCCGGCCGCACACATGTGCGGTCGGGACGTTCCAGGGGTGGGGTCCGTACACGCCCGGCGACGATGTCGTCGTCATCCCCGTGCCCACCTCGGGCTGAGGGCGGTCCCGTCACCGCCCGCCGGGGATCGGCGGGACCGCGCTCAGGCCCGCTCCCGGTCCGTTCGGCGAGGGGGCTCGCGGCCGGATCGAGGGTCAGGCGGGGCACTGAGCGAGACGAGTCGTCTCGTGGTGACGGCCGTGCGGCTCTCCTCCGTGGAACGCAGGACGCTACGTCTCGTCCGTCCGGGTGCCGAGCACCCGGACCGCCTCGACGATCAGATCCCAGAACCCGGGCACGTCGACCTCCATGCCCACGTCGACGTGCGGCGCGACACCCGTCACCCCGTCCAGGTCCACCACCGTCGCCCCTCGCGTGTACGTCCCCGTCAGCTCCACGGACACCGCGGCCCGCACCAGGCTGATCAGCGACGGGTCGATCAGGTGGGCCACGGTCAGCGGATCGTGCAGCGGCGGCGCGTCGAAGCCGTAGACCTCGCGGTAGGTGGCGGCGAAGAAGGTCAGCAGCTCGACGCAGAGCCGGCTGAGCGGCGTGTCCAGGGCCGCGATACGGGCGACGACGTCGGGGGTCGCGCGGACCTGGTGGGTGGCGTTGAGGCCGAACATCGTCACCGGGAGCCCGCTGGTGAGGACGATGTCCGCCGCCTCCGGGTCGCACAGGATGTTGAACTCCGCGGCCGGTGTGGTGTTCCCGCGGTCGGTCGAGCCGCCCATCAGCACGATCCGCTCGATCCGGGGGGTCAGTTCCGGATGGGCGAGCAGCAGCGTCGCGATGTTCGTCAGCGGCCCGGTCGGCACCAGGGTCACGGGCACCGGGTGCGCGAGCAGGGTGTCCCGGATCAGCGTGAGCGCGTCGCGCGGGTCCAGCGGGACGCGAGGCTCGCCCGCACCCCAGCCGGGGCCGTCGAGTCCGGTGCGCCCGTGGATGTCCTCGGCGAGCCGCGGCCTGCCGTGCAGCGGACTGTCCCGGCCCGCCGCGACCGGCACGTCGTCGAGGCCGGCGGCGTCGCACACCCGGCGGGCGTTGAGGGTCGTCTTCTCCAGGGACTGGTTGCCGGCCACGGTGGTGATGGCCAGCAGCTCGACGGCCGGGTGCGCGGCGGCCAGCAGGATGTTGAACGCGTCGTCGTGGCCGGGATCGCAGTCGAGGATCACGGGGACGGCCATACCGCCACCGCCCCACAGGTGTGCCCCGCCGTCACGGGCCCTCGCTCGCCCGTCGCCCGTCGCAGGCGCATGGGTCCTCCGCTCGGAACGTCCGCAGACCGCCCTGCGGCTCCGCGCACCAGTCAACAGCCCGAAGACGGGTGGCGCATGTCGAACCGCGGAGTGCCCGCCCGCCCGGACAGGACCAAGACGCCCCCTAGACCCCGCAGCGCCCCGGTCGACCCGCTCAGTCGGTGTCGCCGGCCGCCCCGGTGGACGGCCCGTCGAGGCGCAGGTTCCAGCGGCCGGCGCGGCCGCTGAGGTGCACGCCGGCCAGCGGCCGCACGTCCAGCCGCCAGAAGATGCGGTCGTCCGCGCCGAGGGCGTGGACCACCGCCGCCCGGACGACGTCGGGCTCGGCCACGACGAGCACCCGGCCCGCCGGGTGCGGGGCGTCCAGCCAGCCGCCGACCCGCTCGCGCAGCGCCCGCAGGGACTCGCCGCCGTGCGGGGCGGCGTCCGGGTCGGAGAGCCAGGCGGCGACCGACTCCTCCTCCTCGCCCACGAGCCCGTCCAGGGTCCGGCCCCGCCAGCGGCCCATCGCGCAGCCGGCGAGGGCGTCCACGGGAGCGGCCGCGGGGAACCCGAGCGCCTCCGCCGTCTCGCGGCACCGGACCGAGGGCGAGACGAGGACCGCGGCGGCACCCGCCCTCCGGTCCGGCGCCAGTGCCCGGCCCAGCGCCTCCGCCCGGGTCCGGCCGGCCGCCTCCAGCGGTCCGCCGTCGTCGAAACGGGCCTCGCGCAGCGCCGCGTTCACGGCGGGAGCGATCAGCGTGACGCGTACGGTCATGGGTGACACATCCCTCAGGCTTCCGTGCGCTCTTGGCCGCGAGGGCCGCGCGCGGTACGTTCTCCGCGACATTTCCATATCGACGACAGCACGACGGAAGCCGGTGCAACTCCGGCACGGTCGCGCCACTGTGAGCCGTGTCCGCCCGAACCAGGGGCGGAACGCGGTGAGTCAGACCCGAACGCTGTCGTCGCGCACCACCGTATGGGACGCGAGTTCCCGAGGAGGTACCACCATGGCCGAGGCCGTCGCCTCATCCGCCGTCTCTTCCACCCCCACCGTCGCCCTTCCGGCATCCCTGCCGGTCCGCGCCGTGCTGCCCTGGGCCGCGTTCGCCGGAATCCTGATGCTGGTCGCGCTCTACTTCGTCGGCGCCGAGCAGGGCGCCCTGTCCGTGTTCGCGGGCAGCGACGTGCACGAGTGGGTGCACGACGGTCGTCATCTGCTCGGCTTCCCCTGCCACTGAGGGGCGCCCCGCACATGAACACCGCAACCGGTTCCACCGTGGGAAGACTGCTGCTCCGCGGCATGCTCGCGGGTCTGCTCGCCGGACTGTTCGCCTTCGCTGTCGCGTACGTCGCCGGTGAGCCGTCCGTCGACGCCTCGATCGCCGTCGAGGAGGCCGCGGCCGCCAAGGAGGCCCACGCCGACCACGGCGCGACGACCGGGCACGCCGCCGAGCACGCCGCCGAAGAGGAGGAGGAGATCGTCAGCCGGGACGTCCAGTCCACGGCCGGCCTCGCCACCGGCGTCCTCGTCTACGGGGTCGCGCTCGGCGGCATCGCCTCCCTCGCGTTCTGCTTCGTCCTCGGACGGGTGGGCCGCTTCACCCCGAAGGCGACCGCGGCGCTCGTCGCCGCCGCCGCCTTCACGACCGTCTACCTGGTGCCGTTCCTCAAGTACCCGGCCACCCCACCGGCGGTGGGCAACCCGGACACCATCGGGAAGCGCACCACGCTCTTCTTCCTGATGATCGCGTTGAGCGTGCTGCTCGGCATCGCCGCGGTCGTGGCGGGCCGCCGTCTCGCGCCGCGCCTCGGCAACTGGAACGCGACCCTGGTCGCGGGCGCCGGCTTCGTCGCCGCCGTCGTGATCGCCTGCGCGGTCCTGCCGGGCAACGAGGACGCGGTGCAGGAGGGCTTCCCGGCCGCCGTGCTCTGGGACTTCAGGCTGGCGACCCTGGGGATCCAGCTGGCGTTGTGGGCGGCCTTCGCGGTCGTCTTCGGCCTGTTCGCGCAACGACTGCTCACACCACGCGAGGAGGCGCCCGCCCCGGCGGCCCGGACGGCTTCGGCCGTCTGAGCCCCGACCACCGGCGCCGGTGACGGCCCCCCTCCCCGTCCGCGGGGGAGCGGGGCCGTTCCCGTCCCTCAGCCCAGTTCGCGGATCGGCGCCCCGGCCAGCCATGCCTCGATGTCCTCGACCGCCCCGCCGTGGAACCGGGCGTAGTTGGCCTCCGTGACGTAGCCCAGGTGCGGCAGCGCGAGGACGTTCGGCAGCGTGCGCAACGGGTCGTCGGCCGGGAGGGGTTCGGTCGCGAAGACGTCGAGGCCCGCGCCCGCGATCCACCCCTCGCGCAGTGCCCGCAGCAGTGCGTCGCCGTCGACGAGGCCCGCGCGGGAGGTGTTGACCAGACGGGCCGTGGGGAGCATGGCGCGCAGCTCGTCCTCGCCGACGATGCCGCGGGTGCGGTCCGAGAGCACCAGATGGAGCGAGACGACGTCACTGCGGGCCATCAACTCCCTTTTGTCGGCGGCGCGTCGGACACCGTGCTCGGCGGCACGCTCGTCGGTCAGGTGCGGGCTCCAGGCGAGGACGTCCATGCCGAAGGCGAGTCCTACCCGGGCGACCCGGCTGCCGATCCGGCCGAGGCCGAGGAGCCCGAGGGTCCGCCCGGCCAGGTCGGTGCCGACGGTGGACTGCCACGGGCCGCCCTCCCGCAGCCCCTGCGCCTCGGTCCGCACGTGCCGGGCCAGCCCCAGGATCAGCGCCCAGGTCAGCTCGACGGGCGGTTCGGCGCTGCTGGTGGTGCCGCAGACCGTGATCCCGTGGCGGGCGGCCGCGGCCAGGTCGAGGGAGGCGTTGCGCATCCCGGACGTGACGAGCAGCCGCAGCCGGGGCAGCCGGTCGAGCAGCTCCGCGTCCATCGGGGTCCGCTCCCGCATCACGACCACGATCTCGCAGTCCTCCAGGGCGGCCACCAGCGCGTCCCGGTCGGTCAGATGCTCGCGCAGGACCCGGACGTCGACGCGGTCGGCGAGCGCGCTCCAGTCGGCGGAGGCGAGGGCGACGCCCTGGTAGTCGTCGAGTACGGCACAGCGCAGCTTCATGGCGCCCATGATCGCCCACAGGAGCCTACGGCAGGGGGCGCGGGCACGCGCGGTGGTGCTGCGGCACACGGGTGAGCGGCCCGGCCTGACAGGACAAACCGCTCATCGGGCCGAAGAATTGCTCTGATTCGTCCCGATCCAGGGAACGTTCCGGAGAGCGGAGAACGCATGAGTTCCATGGACGTCCCCGCCGAGGTGCCCCGGCAGGTGACCCACGCGGCCGCCGCCCGCACACCGGCCAACCCCACGATGACCTGGGTCACGCTGGCCCTCATGACCACGGCGTCCGTGGCCAGCCTGCGCGCCGCCCCGACGATGGCGGTCTACGGCCTGGCGTGCGTCTTCCTCTACCTGGTTCCGGCCGTCGTCTTCCTGCTGCCGACCGCCCTGGTCTCCGCCGAACTCGCCTCCGGCTGGACCGGTGGTGTCTACCGCTGGGTCTCCGAAGGCCTGTCCAAGCCGCTGGGCTTCCTCGCGGTCTGGTGCCAGTTCGCGATGACGATCTTCTACTACCCGAGCCTGCTGGCCTTCGTGGCCTCCACGATCGCGTACATCATCGACCCGGCACTCGCGTCCAACGGGCTCTACACCGCCATCGTGATCATGGTGCTGTACTGGACCGGCGTGTGGGTCTCCTCGCGCGGCACGAAGGCCCTGGCCGGACTGGCCAGTTGGGGCCTGGTCATCGGCACCCTGATCCCCGGCACGGTGCTCGTCGTGCTCGGCATGGTCTTTCTCGGCCAGGGGAATCCCTCGGCCGCGCCCATGAACGCGAACCACCTTCTCCCGCAGTGGACGGGTCTGGCGAGCCTGGTCCTGATCGTCAACAACTTCCTGTCCTACTCGGGCATGGAGATGAACGCTGTCCACGTCTCCTCGCTGAAGGACCCGCCCCGGGAGTACCCCAAGTCGATGTTCCTGGCGGTCGTCCTGGTCCTGCTGATCTTCATCCTGCCGGCGCTCGCGATCAGCTGGGTCGTCCCGGCCGACCAGCTCAGCCTCACCGCGGGAGTGATGCAGGCCTTCGAGGCCTTCTTCTCGTACTTCGACGTCGGCTGGATGACCCCGATCGCCGCCGTCATGCTGATCTCGGCCTCCCTGGCCGGCATGCTCACCTGGCTGGCCGGCCCGTCGAAGGGCCTGCTGGAGATCTCGCGCAGCGAGGGCTACCTGCCGCCGTTCCTGCAGAAGCTCAACAAGTACGGCATCCAGCAGAACATCCTCGTCACCCAGGGCGTCGTGACCTCCCTCATCGCCCTCGCGTACGCGTTCATCCCGAACGTGTCGAGCGTCTACTGGATCTTCTCGACGATCACCACACAGGTGTACCTGATCGTCTACCTGCTGATGTTCGCGGCCGCCGTGCGGCTGCGGAAGACCCAGCCGGACCACCCGCGCGGCTACCGGGCCCCCGCGCTCGTCCTGATCTGCACCGTCGGCTGGCTGTCCTCGCTCGCGGCGCTCATCATCGGCTTCGTCCCGCCCTCGCAGTTCGGCGGCGGCAGCATCTGGTCGTACGTCCTGTTCATCGGCTGCGGTCTGGGCGTCCTCGGTCTGCTGATCCCGTGGCTGTTCCTCCGCTTCCGCAAGCCCAGTTGGCGTACGGCCGCGGCCGACGACGGAGGTGCCGCATGAGTCCCACCCGGTTCGCCTCCGAGCACAAGTGGATCTACGTGGGCGCGATCGTCGTGCTCGTCGGGATGGTGGTCGTCGGCCTGATCCAGTACAGCGCCGTCCGGCGGACCAACCAGACGGCGAAGAAGGCCGACGAGCTGAACACGAAGCTGGTCGAGGCGGGCTTTCCCGCGCCCGACACGGACATCACCGAGCGCCTGCTCGGCACCGACGGCGGCGTCGTCTGCGAGGACCCGGGCAGCACCCTGAACAACGCCCTGTGGAAGATCCACCAGCTCTCCAACGGCGCGACGGGCCCGGGCATGCGACCGGTCATCGCCGACAGCACGGCGGTCGAGATCGAGCGGATCGTGCTCCAGGTCTACTGCCCCGACAAGGTGGACGAGTTCGAGGACGACCTCGGCGACCTGAAGACGGACGACACGGTCCGCAGGTGAACGCGGGCCGCGCGGGCGCCCCGCCCGCGCGGCCGGTGGCCGGGGCGGGCGCGGCGGACCGCTACGCGCCGATCCGGACCAGGGCGAGCGTGATGTTGTCGGGCCCGCCCGCCTCGATGGCGGCCTTCCAGAGCTCGAAGCACGCCCGGCCGTCGTCATGGGCCTGCAGCAGCCCGCCGAGGACCTCGTCCGGGACCGGGTCGGTCAGGCCGTCGCTGCACACCAGGAAGCGGTTTTCCGCGGCCAGCGGGCGCTCCTCGACGTGCGGGGTCACGGCGCTGAAGACACGGCTGCCGCCGAGGGTCTGGGTGACGAGGGACGTGGTGCGCCGGCCCGGCTCCGGCGGCGGGCTGTCGTCCACGCTGAGCCGGCGCAGCGGCTCCGCGCCGGCGTCGTACACCCGGCTGTCGCCGACGTTGAAGACCAGGAGCGAGTCCGGCAGGACGACGACGCCGGCGACCGTGGTCCCCATGGTGGCCTGCTCGGGGTCGTCGCTCGCGGCCTCGTACACCGCGCGGTTGCAGGTGTTCAGCGCGTGCCGGACGGAGTCGGCGCCGTCCAGCGACGTACCCGCCCGGGCCAGCCGGCCGACCACCAGGGCGCTGGCGACCTCTCCGGCCGGCTGCCCGCCCAGGCCGTCGGCGACGGCCACGACGAGCGGCGTGCCGAGGGGGAACAGGAACGTCTGGGGGTTCTCGGTCACCGTGCCGCACAGCGTCCAGGGGCCGATCACGAGGCTGTCCTCGTTGTGCTCGCGGACCAGCCCGGCATGGCTCAGCGCGGTGACGGCTGTGTACGGCACCTCGAACCCCGCTCTCCGTCGTGGCGGGCATGTCCCTCACCCCCATTGTCCCGCCGGAGTGCGGGGCGCCGCCCGCCGGAGCACGCTGGTGCTGGAGCCGCCGGTCCGCCGACCGGCGGCCCGGCCACGAAAGGACTGCCGCAGATGTTCGCGAGGCTGAGCACGTACCAGGGATCCCCGGTTCCCGCGGCGGGGGATCTGAGCGCCAACGCCGAGACCGTCGTCGGACGGGTCAAGGACCTGCCCGGCTTCCTGGGCGTCTACTACATGGTCGACCGGCCCTCGGGGAAGGCCAGGACGCTGACCCTGTGGGCGAGCGAGGACGCGCTGCGCGAGAGCGAGGAACTGGCGTCCCTGATCCGCGAGGAGGTCGCCACGCGTGAGGGACAGCGGATCCTCTCGGTCGAACGCTTCGAGGTCGGCTTCAGCCATCTGCGACAGTGACGGCGGCTCCGGCGGGGTGCCCGGCCGATCCCGCGCACCCGGCGCCGGCCCGGCTTCCCGGGACCGGTCCCCGAAAGCGCCGCCGGGGCCGCCCCTCCGAGGCGATCATGGTGAGGACCCGCGGGCGACCCCCGCCGTCCCGCGCCGCGACCCGGCGCCGGGCAACGCCTCCTCACGAAGGGCAGCACATGGACGAGGGCACCGAACCGACCGGCCTGACGACCCGCGCGGTGGGACGGGTGATCGGCGGCCGGGAGGAGGTCCGCGACGACGAGTGGGGCGCGATCTCCGCCGTGATCCGGCTGGACGCGGCGCGCTTCGGCCCGGAGGCGCTCGCCGGTCTCGACGCGTTCTCGCACGTCGAGGTCGTCTACCACTTCGACCGCGTACCGGAGGAGAGGATCGAGACCGGGGCGCGGCACCCGCGCGGCAACACCGACTGGCCGCTGGTCGGCATCTTCGCCCAGCGGGGCAAGAACCGCCCCAACCGCATCGGCGTCTCGCGCTGCCGGCTGCTGCGCACGGAAGGCCTCGACCTGCACGTCCAGGGCCTGGACGCGGTCGACGGCACGCCGGTGCTCGACATCAAGCCGTACATGACGGAGTTCGGCCCGCAGGGCGACGTCCGGCAGCCCGACTGGGCCACCGAGATCATGCGCCACTACTACTGACCGGGGGCCGGCGGAGCCGGGCCGATCGGCCTGTCCTGCACAGCCGTTGACGCTCCGATCGCCGCCCGGACGGGGCGGGCGGAACCCCTCGGGACACGGCGTCCGCTCCGTCGGCGCCTCCCCGGGATCGCCCGGCCCCGCGGCTAGCCTCCGCGCATGCTCCGTATCGCCGACACCCGCACCGGCCGCCTCGTCGAGGTTCCCTCCGCGCGCCGCCACCTGCTGCGCCTCTGCGTGCACCTGCCCGCCGCCCCGGACGGCCCGGGCGCCGCGGACCTGCGGGTGCCGCTCGTCGGCGACCTGCTGGCGCGCACCGCGGAGCTGCACGGGCTGCAGTCCCACACCGTCCTCACCGCACCGGGCCCGGCGTGGTCCCCGGAACGGAGCCGGGACCTCGACCGCGCCCTCGCCGCGCTCGGCGTCCATCCGCCCGCCGTGACCGGCACGCCGCCGACGACGGACGCCCCCTGTGCCGCCGCCGACGTGCACGTCCACGCGCGGGGCGAAGTGCCCGAGGTGGCCGGCGGGGTGCCGACCGAGGTGGGTGCCGGCGGCGCCGTACCGCCGGGGCTCCTGGACGCCGCCCCGGCGCCGGGCCGTGATCCGCTCGCCGTCCGGCTGCTGCTGCTCGGCCGCCCGCACGCCGCCCCGGTGACCCTCGACGAGGCCGCCCTCGACGCCGCCGGGCGGACGCTCGCCCACTGGCGCCGGCAGGTGGCGGAGTGGGCGCGCGAACCGTCCCGGCCGGTCCCCGCCGAGGTGCTGCGGGACGCCCGCGAAAGGCTCGCCGACGATCTCGCCGTCCCCGCCGTCCTCGCCCTGCTCACCGCCGTCGCCGAGAGCGCCGACGTGCCGCCCGGCGCCCGGTTCGAGACCTTCGCCCTCCTCGATCGCGTCCTCGGCCTGGACCTCGCCCGCGAGGTCGGCAGCTGAAGGGTGTCCTGTCGATCGGGCCGGATCAGCGAGCGGTGTCCTGCGACTCCGTCTCCCCGGTTGAGGCCGTGGCTCATCGGCGTAGCGTGAAGGAGGGGCACGGACGAGGAGCAGTGATGGGCAGGCTCTCGATCGACCAACTGCGCGAGCGGGTACGCGGGATCGTCGTCACCCCGGAGGACGACGGCTACGACACGGCGCGCACGGTCCACAACGCCATGATCGACAAGACACCGGCCGTGGTGGTGACCTGTGCCAACGCGGGTGACGTCATCGCGGCGGTGGACTACGCCCGGGAGAACGAGCTCGATCTCGCGGTGCGCGGCGGCGGCCACAGCGTGCCGGGCTTCGGCACCTGCGACGGCGGAGTGGTCGCCGACCTGTCGGCGATGCGCGGGGTCCGCGTCGATCCCGTGGCGCGGACGGCCCGCGCGGAGGGCGGCGCGACCTGGGGCGACCTCAACGCGGCGACCCACGCCTTCGGACTCGCCACGACCGGCGGGATCATCTCCACCACCGGGGTCGGCGGACTCACCCTCGGCGGCGGCATCGGCTACCTCGCCCGCGGCCTCGGCCTGAGCTGCGACAACCTGATCTCGGCGGACGTCGTGACCGCGGACGGCCGCCTGCTCGTCGCCGACGAGAAGGAGAACGAGGACCTCTTCTGGGCGCTGCGCGGCGGAGGCGGCAACTTCGGCGCGGTGACGTCCTTCGAGTACCGGCTCGCGCCCGTGAAGGACATCTACGGCGGGCCGATGCTCTTCGAGCTGGAGCACGCCGGCACCGTGCTGCGCGCGTTCCAGGAGCTGATCGCCGACGCGCCGGAGCAGTTCGGCGGCTTCCCCGCGTTCCAGATCGCCCCGCCGCTCCCGTTCATCCCGGAGGACCGGCACGGCGACCCCTTCGCCCTGATCGTGGCCTGCTGGTCCGGCCCCCTGGACGAGGGGCCGCGAGCGGTGAAGCCCTTCCACGACATCGCCCCGGTCGTCGCCGAGCACGTCGGACCGATGCCGTACCCCGCGCTCAACAGCGCCTTCGACGCCCTCGTGCCACCCGGTCTCCAGCACTACTGGAAGGCCAACTTCGTGACCGAACTCAGCGAGGACGCCATCGAGGCGCACCTGCGGCACGGGCCCCGGGTGCCGGCCGTGAACTCGACGGTGCACATCTACCCGATCAACGGCGCCTGCCACCGGGTGGCGCCGGACGCCACGGCCTTCGCCTACCGCGACGCCTCGTTCGCCACCGTCATCGCCGGCATGTGGCCGGACCCCGCCGACAACGAGGCGAACATCGCCTGGGTCCGCGACTACTACGCGGCCACCGCCCCGCACTCCGAGGAGGGCGGCTACATCAACTTCATGGCCGACGACGACCAGAGCCGCATCAAGGCCAACTACAAGGGCAACTACGACCGCCTGGTCGACGTCAAGCGCGCCTACGACCCGGGCAACCTGTTCCACCTCAACCAGAACATCAAGCCGTAGGCGGGCGGCGCGGGCCCGGCACGGCGACCCGGGCCCCGCGTGTCGCGCGGGACCCCGTCGGGCGCACCCCGCGGGCAGACGGATCCGTACACCGTCGGCCACCACGCTGCCGTCGGCCACCACGCTCCCGAGGGGCCGACGCCGTCGGTGGCGGCCGTCAGGACTCCTCGGCGTGCGGGCCCTCGCCGGTGCGGGGCCGGCTGGTGGTGAGCCAGGAGCGGGCGGGGCCGGCCGCCGTCTGGGTGTCGACGGTGAGGTGGAGCCGGGTGCCGCCGCCGGGGGCGGGGTAGCTGCGCTGTTCGGTGCCCGAGAAGCAGCGGCGCAGTACTTCGGCCACCGCCCGGGCCGTCTCCGGCGAGGCGGCGACGATCCGGACTTCGGCGTGCCCGGCCATCGGCAGGGACTCGGTTTCGTAGGGGTCCACGGCGGGACCGTCCTCTCGGAGGGGTCGCGTCCGGGCCGACAGGCCGGCGGGCCTTCAGGACGTTTCCGGGGTTCACGACAGCACGGAGGCCGGGCGGGTGGGAGCTCCCGGTTCGTCCACTGTACGTCGGACCGCTCGGCGGGGACCGGGCGACGGGAACGCCCGCCGGAGGGCCGTCGGTGTCGTCGCCGCGCGGGTCAGCGCCTCACGCGGCCGGGCGGCCGGTCGCGACGCGCTCAGCCGTCGCTGTCGGTGCCGTCGTTCCGCCGCTCCGCCTCGGCGCGGCGGAACTCGGCGTTGATGCGCTGGGCCTCCTCGAGCTGGTCCTCGAGGATGACGATGCGGCAGGCGGCCTCGACCGGTGTGCCCTGGTCGACGAGCTCCCGGGCACGGGCGGCGATCCGCAGCTGGTAGCGGGAATAGCGGCGGTGCCCGCCCGCGGAACGGAGCGGGGTGATCAGGCGGGCCTCTCCGATGGCACGGAGGAAACCGGGTGTGGTGCCGAGCAGTTCGGCGGCCCTGCCCATCGTGTATGCGGGGTAGTCATCGTCGTCAAGGCGGCCGCCGAGCGAGTCGTCCGCTGTCATCTGCACCTCTTCCGGGGAGCGCGTCAGGGCCCTGGTGCCGTACGGCACCAGGGCCCCGAGGGAAATTCAACACCATCCGCCGCTCCCGCTGCCCCGCCGACCTCGTCGGGACAGCGGTGAGGGCCCGACCGGAACGTGCCGGTCGGGCCCTCACCGCATGGTCCTCGGCCCTCGCGGCCGTTCCGTCCGTCAGACGGACACGGGCCTGCCGAGGACGTCGCGCAGGCGGACCCGGTCCGTGTAGGCGGTGCTGTCGCGGATCGTCGCGAGGTGCGCCATGGTGACCCGTCCGGAGCACTGGTCGTCCTCGTCGCAGACGACCAGGTGCTCGGAGCGCGCGCTGGTCAGGACCGAGATCGCGACCTCGACGGTCATGTCGTCACGAACCTGCGGCGCGGGCTCGACCGTGGTCGTGTGCGTCGGGGGGAAGGTCAAGAGGTTCCTCCTGCGGGGACGGATCGGAGTGCCTGACGCGTTCAGGCGGCCGGACGCCGTGCGGGCGCCCGCCGTCCGGCGGGGGCGCGGCGCCGGCCGCGGGCGGCGCCACCGCGCGAGGCGGCGGCGCGGTCGGAGCGTTCGGCCGCCGGGGTGGTGATGGTGATGGGGATGCCGGAGGGGGTTTGGGCGCCGGTGATGCGGGTGAGGGCTTCGTCGCCGGGGTGGATCTGGGTGGTTGTGGGGGTGATGCCGGCGGCGGTCATGAGGCGGGTCATTCCGCGGCGTTGGTGGGGGGTGACGAGGGTGACGACGCTGCCGGACTCGCCGGCGCGGGCGGTGCGGCCGCCGCGGTGGAGGTAGTCCTTGTGGTCGGTGGGCGGGTCGACGTTGACGACGAGGTCGAGGTTGTCGACGTGGATGCCGCGGGCGGCGACGTTGGTGGCGACCAGGACGGTGACGTGGCCGGTTTTGAAGCGGGCGAGGGTGCGGGTGCGTTGTGGCTGTGTCTTGCCGCCGTGGAGGGCGGCGGCTCGGACGCCGCTGTCGAGGAGGTCCTGGGTGAGGCGGTCGACGGCGTGTTTGGTGTCCAGGAACATGATGACGCGGCCGTCGCGGGCGGCGATCTCGGTCGTCGTGCGGTGTTTGTCGGCTCCGGTGACGTGCAGGACGTGGTGTTCCATCGTGGTGACGGCGCCCTGGGAGGGGTCGACGGAGTGGACGACCGGGTCGGTGAGGTAGCGGCGGACCAGGAGGTCGACGTTGCGGTCGAGGGTGGCGGAGAACAGCATGCGCTGGCCGTCGGGGCGGACCTGGTCGAGGAGTGCGGTGACCTGGGGCATGAAGCCCATGTCGGTCATCTGGTCGGCTTCGTCGAGGACGGTGATGGCGACCTGGTTCAGGTGGCAGTCGCCGCGGTCGATGAGGTCCTTGAGGCGGCCGGGGGTGGCCACGAGGACTTCGGTGCCGCCGCGCAGGGCGTTGGCCTGGCGGCCGAGGGGCATGCCGCCGACGACGGTGGTCAGGCGGAGTTTCACGGCGCGGGCGTAGGGGGTGAGGGCGTCGGTGACCTGTTGGGCGAGTTCTCGGGTGGGGACGAGGACCAGGGCCAGTGGCCGGCGGGGTTCGGCGCGCTGTCCGGCGGTGCGGGCGAGGAGGGCGAGTCCGAAGGCGAGGGTCTTGCCGGAGCCGGTGCGCCCGCGTCCGAGGACGTCGCGGCCGGCCAGGGAGTTCGGCAGTGTCGCGCCCTGGATCGGGAAGGGCACGGTGAGGCCCTGTGTGGTGAGCGCGGCCAGGAGTTGGTCGGGCATGTCGAGGTCGGCGAACGCCTCGACGGCGGGCAGTGCCGGAGACGTCGTCTTCGGCAGGGCGAACTCGCCCTGGACGGTGGTGCGGTGACGACCGGGGCCGCCCGACCGGCTCGGGCCACCCGAGCGGTTCGACGCCGACGAACCGAAACGACTACCACCCTGGGAAGCGCCGCCGTGGCGCGTACGGGTGAATCGGTTGTCTGTACGTGTGCGGTTCATGCGGAACCTTCCTCGATACGGCGCATATCAAGGAATTCCCGCCGCGTGTACCGCGCGGAGAATTGCAAGTACGGGCCGGATGAAATGCGATGCGAACCTGGCCGATGGCGCACGTGTGCGGGCTCAGGCGCGGGTGATGGCGCGGTGGGACCGGGGATTCCTCGGAATCGACCTGCAGTCGGGACCGCGGCGGGAAAAGCATGCAGCTGGGGCCCGCACCCCGAAGGATGCGGGCCCCAGCTGCGAAGTGCGTGCCGGCGTCAGGCGGGAACGATGTTCTCGGCCGTCGGGCCCTTCTGGCCCTGCGCGATGTCGAAGGAGACCTTCTGGCCCTCCTGCAGCTCACGGAAGCCCTGGGCGGCGATGTTCGAGTAGTGGGCGAACACGTCGGGGCCGCCACCGTCCTGCTCGATGAAGCCGAAGCCCTTTTCCGCGTTGAACCACTTCACGGTGCCAGTAGCCATGTCATATCTCCTCTGGGGCAGTACATCGGCGTACGCACTGTGCGGACGCCGTGTCGCCGCAATGATTACCCCGTCCGGAAATGACCGGCGATTGTAAAAGCCCTCTCCAGAGGGCGCGATGGCCTGCTGGAGCGCTTGAAATTCTTGGGAACCACAACTGCAACTGATATCGACAGTAGCACGCCGGAGTCGCCCGCGGGCTGCACCGAATTTCATTCCGTCCGCCGCGGAAAGAACCCTCATCGCGCGGTTCGTCCAATTCTCATCCCGCGGGCACAGATATGGAGGAGTGCCGGGCGCCCGCGCCCGACGGAGAGTCAGGCCCGGGTGCCCGCGCGCGCCCGCCCGCGCGGCGCCTCGGCCACGCGGAGTACGGTGAAATCACGGTGGTGGTGAGGGAGTGCGGCCGACGCACGGAGCTGATCATGACGGATTGGCGGGTCAGGGACTACGCCCAGGACGATCTCGAAGCGGTGATCCGCGTCGACGCCGAGGGCGGCACGGCGGAGGAGCCGCCGCTGGCTCCGCTCTCGGACGCCGTGGCCGCCCTCCAGGACCTCCACCCCGCCGTGGTGGCGACGGCCGACGAGGTGGTGATCGGTGCCGCGGTGAGCAGGGTGGAAGGTGACCGGGCGTCGATCCTGCGGATCTGCCTGGCGCCGGCCTGGCGGCACCGGGGACTGGGCAGCAGCCTGATCACGGCCCTGGAGCACCGGCTGTTCACCGGTGGGGTCCGCACGGTGCAGGCGGTCCTGCCCGCGAGCGGGACCGGCGCCGCCGCTCTGCACAACTGCGGCTTCGGTGCCCGTTCGGGCCTGCTCTTCTTCGAGAAGCGCGGGCCGGTGACACCTCAGGCCGTCAGTATGGCCTCCTCTCTCGGAGCGGAGCTGCCGCCCGGCGGGCTCTGGGAGAAGGTCGCGGGCATGCAGAGGGAGAAGCGGCTCATCGAGCGGCGCCTGGTCCTGCCCCTGGCCCACCCGGAACTGGCCGCGCAGCACGGGGTGGAGCCGCCGCGGGCGGTGATGCTGTTCGGTCCGCCCGGGACCGGGAAGAGCACGTTCGCGCACGCCATCGCCAGCCGTCTGGGCTGGCCCTTCCTGGAACTCTTCCCCGCCCGGCTGGCCGCCGAGTACGGGCTGGCCAGCGGACTGAACCGGCGCTTCGACGAGATCGCCCAGCTCGACCACGTCCTGGTCTTCGTCGACGAGGTCGAGGAGATCGCGGGGACGCGCAGCGGCGCGGACGCGACCGCGGTCGGTGTCGTCAACGAGCTGCTGAAAGCGATCGTCCGGTTCCGGGGCCGGGACGGGCGGCTGCTCGTCTGCGCCACGAACGACGTCACCACGCTGGACTCCGCGTTTCTGCGGCACGGCCGTTTCGACTACGTGCTGCCGATCGGTCCCCCGGACCACCGCGCGAGGACCGCGCTGTGGGAGAGCTACCTGGCCCGGGCGGGCGCGGAGGCCGACAACGCGGCGCTGGCCTCCGCCAGCGAGGGGTTCACCCCCGCGGACATCGCCCACGTGGCGCGCACCGTCTCCCAGGTCCAGTTCGAGCGCACCTTCGACACCGGAACCCGGACCCGCCCCACGACCGACGACTACCTGGCCACCATCGGCGACACCAGGCCCACCGTCGGCGCCGCCATGGCCCAGGAGTTCGCCCAGCAGACGGAGACGTTCGCCCGCATCTAAGGGCTGTCTGCGCGGCCCGACCAGGGGTTGGGATCGGTCACCCGTTGCGGGGCCTGCCGAACTCCTCGACCAGCACGGGGTATTGCCCGCCGCCGTGTCCGGCGGCTATCGCGCGGTCGGCCATCACCTTGATACGGCGCGGGAGTTCGGCGCTGACGCCCACCGCCTCGCTCGCGTGCCGTCATGGACGGCCGGTGCCCGGGCGCCCCTCGTCCTGCGGGCTGCCCGCTTCGTGTTCTCTGATCGCCGCCTCCACCAGGGCTCGTGCCGCCCAGGTGATGGCCTCCTCCTCGGCCTGTGGGTCGAGGCCGCGGACGTCGCGCAGGGCGATCTGCGCCTCCCAGCCGACCACGATGGTCAGGGCCGAGATCAGTCGCTGGTACGCCTCCTGGCTCAGGGTGTCGCGGAGAGGGGCGCAGGCCTGCTCCAGCCACTCGATCCGGCGGGGGCCGCGGCGCGGGGTGGCCGGCTCCGGGGTCTCGCTCGCCGGTGGATCGACGGTCAGGCGGATCAGTCGGCGGCCGAGGGGAAGCGACTGCGGCGAGTACTTCAACAGCGTCCTGATGAGGGCGTCCACCCGGGCTGCGGGGTCGTCGGAGATCGAGGGGTCGGCCAGGACCTGCTCGACCGGGGGCTCGTTGAGCGCGCCGGCGGTCGCGTCGATGAGCAGGTGGTCGACGCTCGGGAAGTACGCGTAGACGGTGCGCCGTGACACGTCGGCGGCGGCCGCGATCTCGTCGATGGAGGGGGTCGCTCCGTCGCCGCTCAGCCGGACCGCCGCGTCGACGATCGCTTTGCGGGTGCGGCGGCGCTGCGCTTCACGGCCACCACGGCGGACTGGATCGTCACTGGTCATCGTGGACTGGCACTCCCGGGTCGGTGGGTCGGCGGGGTCTTGACGCCCCCTCAGGGAATAAGTATATCTTCGTGCAGTCGCTGCACAGCAGTGCAGTGATTGCATGGACGTGAACCTGGTTGTCGCGCAGGTCACACGGCCGTACCTGTCACAGAAACCGGTTCGTCGGCGTCTTGAGGCCGAACCCCTTGAAGCGGAGGACACACCATGGGCGAGAACATCGATGTGGTCGTGATCGGCGGCGGGTACGCCGGTGTCATGGCGGCCAATCGCCTCACGCAGCGCGGCGACGTGACGGTGACGCTGATCAATCCGCGCCGGACCTTCGTCCACCGGATCCGCCTGCACCAGCTGGTGGGCGGAACGGGCGACCCGGTCGTCGACTACCGGGAGGTCCTGGGGCAGGACGTCCGACTGGTGGTCGACACCGTCACCCGGATCGACGCGGCCGGGCGCAGCGTGGCGCTGGCGTCCGGCGGCACGGTCGGCTACGACTACCTGGTCTACGCGGTCGGCAGTGGCAGCGCCGACCCGAACGTGCCCGGCGCGGCCGAGTTCGCCCACCCGATCGGCACCTTCGAGGAGGCCGGGCGACTGCGACCGGTCCTCGACGCCGCGTCCGCGACGGCCGCGGTGACGGTCGTCGGAGCCGGTCCGACGGGCATCGAGACCGCCGCCGAGCTGGCGGAGGCGGGCCGCACCGTGACCCTGGTCTGCGGCGGTGTGCTCGGCCCGTACCTGCACCCCCGGGGCCGCCGCTCCGTCGCCCGGCGCCTGGCCGGGCTCGGGGTGACCGTGCTCGACGGTCCCGACACCAGGGTGACGGAGGTGACCCGTGACGCCGTCCGGCTCAGTGGTGGCCGCGAGCTGCCGAGCGCGGTGACCATCTGGACCGTCGGCTTCGGCGTACCCGACCTGGCCGTGCGCAGCGGGCTGAGCACCGACGCCCTGGGCCGCCTGCTCACGGACGAGACGCTGACCAGCGTGGACGACGAACGCATCATCGCGGCGGGGGACTCGGCGGCCCCGTCGGACCTGCCGCTGCGGATGAGCTGCCAGGCCGCGATGCCGATGGGCGCGCGGGCCGCCGACACGGTGCTCAGCCGGATCGCGGGGGAGCGGCCCGAGACCCTCAACCAGTCGTTCGCCGCGCAGTGCATCAGCCTGGGCCGGGGCGACGGCATCTTCCAGTTCGCCAACCGGTCCGACGTCGCGGTGTGGTTCAACATCGACGGACGCCTGGGCGCGAAGATCAAGGAGGCCGTGTGCACGGGTGTCGTCAAGCACCTGGCCGACGAGGCGGACAAGCCCGGCGGGTACCGCCTGCACCGCGTCTCGGGCGGCGCCACGCGACAGCGACTGCTCCAGGCCAAGCAGGCCGAGGCCCCCGCCACCGCCCCGCGGGCAGCGGTCTGATCGAACGTCCGCGGAGACGGAGGATCACGTGCCCGGACCACACAAGAACCGCGGGTCACCGACCTGGGGAACGCCGGTGTCCGTGCGCGGGGCCCGCCGGTGTCCGGCGGCGTACCGCTTCAGTCGACGGTCAGCTGATCGCCTGTTCGGCTGCGCGGCGGTATTCGGCGTTGATGCGCTGCGCTTCCTCGAGTTGGTCCTCCAGGACCACGATGCGGCAGGCGGCCTCGATGGGGGTTCCCTGGTCGACCAGTTCCCGAGCCCTGGCGGCGATGCGCAGCTGGTAGCGGGAGTAGCGGCGGTGGCCGCCCTCGGAGCGCAGCGGGGTGATCAGGCGGGCTTTGCCGATGGCGCGGAGGAAGCCCTGGGTGGTGCCGAGCATCTCGGCGGCCCGGCCCATCGTGTAGGCGGGGTAATCGTCGTCGTCGAGCCGGTCGTACGAGTCGTCTGCTGTCATCTGCACCTCTCTCGTGGAACGCGTTGAGGGGCCCTGGTGCCGTACGGCACCAGGGCCCCGAAGGAACTACTACACCACCTGCCGGCCCTGACACTGCGCCGGCGTTCTGTGTCCGCGGGCCCGACCTGGCTGCTGTCGGGGGTGCGGGGATCGCGGTTGCTTGACCGGAGACCACCTCACTATCGATGTCCTGCGGTACCCGGGCTCACGACTTCCACCCGGGCGATCCTGATGGCGCGGTTCCTCCGTTCTTCCCTCGGTGATCGAACTGACTTCACTGCTGGGTACTGCGTACTGCTCACTGACTTCACTGCTGGGTACTGCGTACTGCGCTCACGGGTACCGCGTCTGTCATGACCGCGGACCCGCGCCGGCGGCCCCTGATCACTGCGGGCCACCCGGTCCGGCCGTCAGTCCCGTCGCCGTCCTGCAACAACCCTGGCTTCGAAACTCCACCGCCGCACCGTCCTGCGAACTGCAACCACCTGTACTGCTGCTACTGCCGGCAGTTCGTCTCTGCCAGGCCCTGCTGTCTCTCTGAGCTACGAGAGAAACCATAACCACGCCACCGTCCAATGTCTACTCTCGCCAGCATAGATTTTTGCCTGTTCGGCAGCGAGGTAATCGAACTCGAACAGCGAGATGAGCGGGCGCAGGGCGGTCCCGCCGGGCCGCACCGCAGGCCGGGCACGAGCCCCGGACCGGTCCGTCGGAAGCCGTCTGCACGCGAAAGGGCCCGATCGGCGTGTGCCGGTCGGGCCCTCCTGCTGTTCGCGCGTCAGTTCGCGCTCTCTCATCGGTCAGACGGTCAGACGGCCACCGGGGAGCCGAGCAGCGCCGAGGCGTGCTGGAACGGGTCGAGGGCGCGGGTGGGCGGGGCGGTCTGGTGACGGCCGCGGCAGGTGAAGCCGAGCTTGGTCATGGCCCGAAGGACTTCGTCGGCGGTGAAATCGCGGCGGTCCTGGCGGGTGATGACCTGGCCGACCTGCTTGATGGGGTAGGTGCGGCGGCCGATGATCACGGACTCACCGACGACCTCCTCGGGCTTGACGCCCTTCATGGAGTCCAGGACGCCGCTCTTGGTGAGCTCGAACGGGAAGCGGGCGATGACACAGCGCACGATTGCCTCACAGGGAGAGAAGGGGGGTGTTCCGCCGAGGTGAGACGGTTCAGCGGGCAAGGGCAAGGGCATCGAGGATGCCCGGAGCGTTGTCCCGTTCGTCCACGAGGGACGGGGTGGCGCTCCGGCGGTGGTGCAGGGCGTGCTCGGCGATCATCTCGGCCGGCGAGGTGAGCAGCCCGCCGTCGCCGAGGATGTCGCGAAGCTGGAGCCGGTCCGTGTAGGCGGAGCTGTCGCGGACGGTGCTGAGCCGGGCCAGGGTGACCAGTCCGGTGCACAGACCGTCGTTGTCGCAGACGAGCAGGTGTCCGGTACGGGCGCCGGCCATGACGGACAGGGCCACCTCGACGGTCATGTCGTCGCAGACCTGCGGTCCGGCCGTGTCCACGGCGTCGGCCTCCGGCCCGTTCACGGAGGTGGTACTCGCCGGGCGGGGCTGCATCTGGACCAGCGTCACAACGTGCCTCCTGCAGAGATGGGTCAGCTTCCGGATCACGCGGAGTCAGGCAGCCGCGCCGACGGCGGTACGCCGCACGTTGCCGCGCCGGGCAGCCGCAGCGGGACCGCGCCGACCGCGGGAGGACGCGCCGCGCTTGCGTTGCTCGGGCGCTGGGGTGGTGATGGTGATGGGGATGCCGGAGGGGGTTTGGGCGCCGGTGATGCGGGTGAGGGCTTCGTCGCCGGGGTGGATCTGGGTGGTTGTGGGGGTGATGCCGGCGGCGGTCATGAGGCGGGTCATTCCGCGGCGTTGGTGGGGGGTGACGAGGGTGACGACGCTGCCGGACTCGCCGGCGCGGGCGGTGCGGCCGCCGCGGTGGAGGTAGTCCTTGTGGTCGGTGGGCGGGTCGACGTTGACGACGAGGTCGAGGTTGTCGACGTGGATGCCGCGGGCGGCGACGTTGGTGGCGACCAGGACGGTGACGTGGCCGGTTTTGAAGCGGGCAAGGGTGCGGGTGCGTTGTGGCTGTGTCTTGCCGCCGTGGAGGGCGGCGGCTCGGACGCCGCTGTCGAGGAGGTCCTGGGTGAGGCGGTCGACGGCGTGTTTGGTGTCCAGGAACATGATGACGCGGCCGTCGCGGGCGGCGATCTCGGTCGTCGTGCGGTGTTTGTCGGCTCCGGTGACGTGCAGGACGTGGTGTTCCATCGTGGTGACGGCGCCCTGGGAGGGGTCGACGGAGTGGACGACCGGGTCGGTGAGGTAGCGGCGGACCAGGAGGTCGACGTTGCGGTCGAGGGTGGCGGAGAACAGCATGCGCTGGCCGTCGGGGCGGACCTGGTCGAGGAGTGCGGTGACCTGGGGCATGAAGCCCATGTCGGTCATCTGGTCGGCTTCGTCGAGGACGGTGATGGCGACCTGGTTCAGGTGGCAGTCGCCGCGGTCGATGAGGTCCTTGAGGCGGCCGGGGGTGGCCACGAGGACTTCGGTGCCGCCGCGCAGGGCGTTGGCCTGGCGGCCGAGGGGCATGCCGCCGACGACGGTGGTCAGGCGGAGTTTCACGGCGCGGGCGTAGGGGGTGAGGGCGTCGGTGACCTGTTGGGCGAGTTCTCGGGTGGGGACGAGGACCAGGGCCAGTGGCCGGCGGGGTTCGGCGCGCTGTCCGGCGGTGCGGGCGAGGAGGGCGAGTCCGAAGGCGAGGGTCTTGCCGGAGCCGGTGCGCCCGCGTCCGAGGACGTCGCGGCCTGCCAGGGAGTTCGGCAGTGTCGCGCCCTGGATCGGGAAGGGCACGGTGAGGCCCTGTGTGGTGAGCGCGGCCAGGAGTTGGTCGGGCATGTCGAGGTCGGCGAACGCCTCGACGGCGGGCAGTGCCGGAGACGTCGTCTTCGGCAGGGCGAACTCGCCCTGGACGGTGGTGCGGTGACGACCGGGGCCGCCCGACCGGCTCGGGCCACCCGAGCGGTTCGACGCCGACGAACCGAAACGACTGCCCCGAACCGGGGAGGCGGTGGAGCCGAACGCGGGGCCGCCGGTGCGGCGGGTGCGGGAAGAGCGGCTGTTCGTACGTGTGGGGTTCATTCAGAACCTTCCTCGATACGGCGCGTATCGAGGAGTTCCGGCAGCGAATGAGCAGCGCGCGGAATCACCGGAACGGGCCGGATGGAATTCGAGATCGACCTTGGCCCACGGGAGAACCGTGTCGGCGCAAGCAGAAGTAGGTGACGCCGCGTGGAAGTGAATCCGGTACAGCGGCGAATGCGGCTCAGGGAGACTGAATTGCTGAGCTGAGCTTTCTTGCCCGCAGGTGAAACCGCTGCGGAAATGCGAGCAGCTGGGGCCCGCACCCCGAGGGATGCGGGCCCCAGCTGCTGGTCGGGCGTGAGCGTCAGGCGGCGACGATGTTCTCGGCCGTCGGGCCCTTCTGGCCCTGCGCGATGTCGAAGGAGACCTTCTGGCCCTCCTGGAGCTCACGGAAACCCTGGGCGGCGATGTTCGAGAAGTGGGCGAACACGTCGGGGCCGCCACCGTCCTGCTCGATGAAGCCGAAGCCCTTTTCCGCGTTGAACCACTTCACGGTGCCTGCAGCCATGTCATATCTCCTTTGGGGCAGTACGCCGGAATCCGTACCGTACGGACGCCGTGTCGCCGCGATGATGCCCTGCCCGGAAAAATGACCGGAAATACAAAGCGCTTCCGTACGGCCGGGGCCGATGGGAGGCGCTGAAGTTTTTGGGTACCAGAACTGCAACTGAGTTCGACAGTAGCACGCTGCCGCGGCTTGTGTGCGTAGAATATTTCCCACTCCGTGTTTCCGGCAAAAACTCTCCCGGCGAGGGCCGTCAAATTCTCAGACCGCGAGCACAGTATTCATCCACTCCGAGAGCAGCGTTTTGGACGCAAGGAGGTCGGCCGGGTGCGACGTCCGGACGAGCCAGGAGGGCGCGCGGGTCATCGGGCGGCAGCGCGCGGGCCATCGGACGGTCCGGCTCAGCCGCGTGCCTCCTCTTCGGCCTCCATGCGGCGGATTCCCTGGTGGGTGAGGGAGACCATCGTGGGGGTGTTGCCCGGGTCCCAGTCGACGGTGATCAGCTCCTCGCCGGCCAGGTAGGTGCAGGCGGCGGCCAGGTCCTCCTCCGGGATGCGCAGGTCGTTCCGCAGCTTCCGCCCCGGGACTCCGAGGAGACGGTTGCCTTCGGTGGCTTCGTAGAGGGCGGTGAGGACCCGTTCGCGGTAGTCCTGTCGCTCGCGGAGTGTCGCCATGATCGAGTCCTCTTCCTGTGAAGCGGTGAAGGCCCCGCTGGTGCCCGGACTTCGTCGCCGTGGGTCACCCGGGGGCCTTCGGTCGGAGGAGTGGTCTGGGGCGGTGGTCAGGGCCAGGTGCCCGTGACCGGGCGGCGGGCGGCCTGCCCTGTCGACGGGTGGTGGCTGTGCCCGGGCGGCCGGATGAGGGCCGGGTAGGGATCGCTGAAGTGGTGCGCCGCGATGCGTGCGTCGTGCTGGGCGTTGAGCTGGTGGATCAGGCGCATGCCGAGTGCGATCACCAGGGCGCCTGCCGCCAGCGCGATCAGGGTCTCCATGTCGTCACCTCCGCATGCTTCCCGGCATCGCGATCATCCGCGCGCCGACGACCGGGTGCCGGCGGGGTGGCAGGGCGGACCCGCCATCGGTCTCCCAGGCGTCCTCGCGGCTCCGGGCGTCCCGCATACGGCGGCCGGTCCCGGCTTCGTCGGACATCAGGACACTTGCGGTGAGGACACCCCCGGGGGTGGCGGCGGCGGCCATGAGCCGGGCGGCTGCGGCGGGTTCGGTCTCCGGGGGGATCACCAGCAGGTCGCAGCGGCTGACGGTGTAGGAGAGCAGGATCATCTTGTCGGGATCCTGTTCGGTGAACCAGCCCACGTGCACGATGTGCCCGGTGACGGGCACCTTGTGCGGGACGACGGGCCAGCGGGTGGGGTTCACCAGGACACGCGTGATCCGTCCCAGGCGCTTGTCCAACGCGTCGACCAGAGGCGGAAGTTCGGCGGCGAGGTCACGCGAACGAGGCCACCAGGCGCCGTCCAGGAGGCCGGCCTTCGTGGTCTTCGGTGTCAGCGACAGGCGCGCCGAGAGTGGGGTCGTGAGGGTGGCGGTCATGATCGCGGACCCGTCCCCGGGCCGCCCTGCGGGGCGGCCCAGTGTCTTGATCGCCGGAAACGACGTCCGCGTGGGAGCGGGTGTTCGAGTTACTCCCGGTACCTTCAGCCTACTCCGCCCCGTCGTCGGACGAGCCGTTCTGACCAGGTGATTTCCCACCGGGAACAACCGGTCCCGGCCGACGGCCGCGGGCGGGACCACAGCCACGCGGAGTACCGTGAGACCACGGCGGTGTCACGCCGCCCATGAGGTGTCGGCGTCCCCGCGTAGACAGGGGACCACCATGGCCGAATCAGACACCCCCACCCCTCCGAAGCTCCTTCCGGACGAGATCCACCGAGCGGTGAAGCCCGGCACGGCCCTGCTTCGGCTGCAGACGACGCAATCCCGCGAAGGCGTCCTCGACGGCGCCTGGTGGCCCCGCTCCCGGGACGTCATGACCGAGCTGCCCGGCCTGATCCAGGCGCTCACCGAGCACCTCGGCCCCATCACGCGGGTCGGCCTGGACGCCGCCGCCTGGCAGGAGGTCCCGGCGCGGGTGGTCGTCGACGACCGGGGCGTGCGCCTGGACTCCTTCCCCGTCGGTGACGACACCGTGCTCATCACCCGTGGCGACCACGATCACTTCGCGCTGCTCGTGGTCCCGCCGCACACGACGGCCGACGCGGCGCTCGTGGCGATGGCCCGTGCGGTCGACGCGCAGAACGTCACTTCGGCCGCACAGATCCTCGTCGCCCCTGTTCCCGGCATCGCCGAGTCGACTCGGTGAACCGTCGCACCGGCCGACCGGGGGCGGCGAGAGCGTGGTGTGCGGGGCCGGCGGAACCGGGTACCGTCTTTGTCATGTTCTTCCAGACGCCGATTCAGGCGCCGATTCACGAGTGAGAGCGTGACGGGCTCCTGCTGACGTCCTTCGACGTCGCCGCGCCCGTCCCCCACCGAGGAATCCGTAGAGCACTTCACATCGTTACCGGGAGAACCCATGACCGTGAGCAAGAACATCAACAACCCCGTGGGCCAGGGCGGCGGCCAGCGCAAGAGGCTGTCCCGCGCCGAACGCCAGAACAACGGTCCGCACCGCAACCTCGACCGCCAGGGTGCCGCCGACCGGAAGGCGGAGCTGGTGCGCAAGATGCGCGAGAAGGCGGGCGCGGCCGAGGGCGCCGGGCAGCCGGGCGACGACACCGCACAGAGCTGACGAAGAGGTCCGGACGACGACGAAGCCCCAGGTCACTGACCTGGGGCTTCGTTCATGCGCGGATGACGGGACTCGAACCCGCGCCATGAGCGCGGGAAAGAGGGCCGGATCAGACGCCGGACAGCGTCGTCGCCACCGACTGGAGCCAGGCGCCGTAGGAGAACGGCTCGGGCGGGCCGACCTCCACGCCGAGTTCGGCGGCGGCCAGGGCGTAGTCGCCCTCGTCCAGGGGGAGCGCGAGCAGCTCGTGGAGCTCGCCCACGAGGCGTGCGACCAGCTGGGGGTGGGTGGTGGCGGCGTAGTCGGCGAGGGCAGCGTCGTGGTCGGGGAACTCGTCGACGATGTCCTGGGAGAACCAGCCGCCGAGCAGTTGCGCGGTCTCCGGGAAGCGGGCGTGCCACTCCCAGTGCGTCTGCGGGGACGACGGTTCCGGTACGTCGCCCTCCTCGATGCTCTTCTTCAGGTGGTCGGCAAGCACCATCAGCCACTCGCCGATCCGGGCCTGGGGCATCCCGGTGTCCGGGATCGCGTAGAACTCGCCCAGGCCCTGCCGGATGCGGCCCGGAGGGTTGCGGCTGTACTCGCGCAGCTGGCGTTCCGCCTCTGCGATGGCCGAGGGGCGGGTGTGCCAGGTGTGACGGAGGTAGGCGTCCAGCGCGCGACTGCGCCGTTCCGGGGTGTCGTCGGCCGGCTGACCCAGGTACGCGCGCATCACCTGGTCCAGCTCGCCGTACCGGCGATCGTGTTCGAGGGGCTTCATGGACATGCGCGTGCGGCCCCTACAGGTAGAACGGGATGGTCGTGTGCACGACGAAGCCGTGCGGGCTCGACGGCTCGCGCCGCAGCACCACGCGCGCCGCACGGACGTCGACGGGGCCGCGCCCGGCCAGCAGCTCGGCTTCGAGCTGGACCCGGCCCACGGGATTCTCGTGGGAGGGCCAGGCGGCCTCGATGGTGAGGCGGGCACGGGTGCCCTGGGCGAGCCAGCGATGGATGACCTGCTCGTTGGCGTTCACCACCTGCTGGGTGGCCCAGTGGGCGGTCTCCCGGTCGGGATACGTCGCAGATCGCGTCAGCATGGTCACCATCCTCCAGGATGCCGGGAACGGTTGATCACCGGCGCCTTGTGCGTGTGCTCAGTTCGCGTTGAACGACCAGAAGACCCCGACCTCGTCCGCGCTCACGGCGATCAGTCCGAGGTCCATCAGGTGGTCGGTGAAGGCCCGGCCGCCGGCGAGTTCGCCGGCGAGGAAGTCCGGCGAGGAGGACGTCCGCGCCAGGTCGGAGGAGGTACGGAAGACGGCGTCGGCACCGAACCGGCCGAGCAGCGTCCAGGCGTCGGCCAGCACATCGTCCCGGTCGGCGCGTGCCCGGACGGGGCGGACTTCGAAGAACCACTCCTGGGTCATGGAGGCGAGCAGCTCAGCAGCGGCGGGCGCCGTGACGGGATACGTCCACGCGTGTACCTCCTCGACCGTGAGCGGCAGGAACGGGTAGGAGGGACGGACGTTCTCGCGCCCCTCCTGGTCGATCTGCCACTCCAGTGTCCGCCAGCCCCGGGGGTCGGTGACCGTCCGGTCCATGACGGCCAGGACATCCCGTCCCCAGTCCTCGTGCCGTCGGGGCCCGGTCATCGCAAAGGTGTAGACGTCGTCGAGGAGCCGCTCCAGCGCGGCGTCCCAGGCAGTGCCTGCAGTGCTGTCGTCGGGATGCATTCGGCTTCCGGTCGGTCGGTCATGGGGCGGGCATGGACGTGTAGATGATGTAGGGCGGATCGAGCCTGGAATCGTACTTCAGGATCGTTTTCACGTTCTTGACGTCGACCGCCTTCGCGTCGAGCCCGTGATCCTTGTACCCGGTCCCCGGGATGTTCTTGCTCGGATCGTTCGGATCGGGAGTCGGCTGCTTACCCACGTACTTGCCGCTGTCCTCGCCGTTGGGGGCCGGGCTGGTGAACGCTTCGGTCTTCCCTTCCGGCGGATTGGTGGCCAGCCACGCGTCTATCTCGGACTGTTTGGCCCGCAGATTGTGTTCCGTCAGCCGCTGCGCGCTGGCCATGTCCTTGAAGGACGACGAGCCGCCGATCGTGGGCCTGCGCTGCTCCGGCCAGTTGTTGTGGTCCTGGGCCTGGTCGCGCAGGCGTTGAGCGAGCTGCTCGTCGGTCTTGCCCACGTGCTTGTCCAGGGTGTGGCCCCCACCCAGGTACTCGTTGCTCGCCAGGTCGAAGGCGTGATTGCCGGTGGCGCCCGATTCGGTCCACCGCTGCTCGTGCTTGAACTCGTCCAGGGCCCGGGCCCCGAAACCGTGTGCGCGGGCGACGCCGGCTTCGAACTTGGGGGCGCTCCGATGTGCCTCGTCCAGCGGCCCCTTCAGCGCCTCCATGCGGGTGGTCAGACCGCCCAGGATGCCGGTGTACGTGTCGACGATCCGGTTGAGCTTGGCCGTGTTGATGTTCAGCACGGTCTTGACGTCGAACGAGAGGATCAGGCCCGCACCCTTGCCGATGGCGGACGTGACGGTGCCGAGGAGATCCTTGGGATTCTTGGGCTTGGCCAGGTCCTCGATGATCTCCTTGGCGGCCTGCAGCATGGCGCGGTGGATCTCGTCCTCGACGTCGCGGTTCAGGTCGACGGCGGCTTCCGCGTACTCGCGCAGGATGGTGGCGATGTTGTCGGCCGTGTCCTTCAGAACGGCCAGCACGGGCTCGCTGCCCGTGGGGACGCGGGGCGTGCCCGGGCCGGAGTTCGCGGTCTGCCCCCACTGGTAGCCGCTTTGCTGCCGCCCCCAGGCCGTTCCGCCCCACAGCGCGCTGCAGAAGGTCCGCATGGCGGCTTCCCAGTCGGCCTGCTGGTGGTTGGTGATGGTGCCGACGGCCTGGGTGAGCTGGTCCGCCCCCAGCGACGCCGTGATGGAGACGTTCATCCAGCTGTGGCAGAGGGAGTTGAGGTAGTGCTGCTGGGGGAAGGGATGGACGTCCGCCACCCTTCCGACCCGGAACACGTGCTTGCACAGCGGCTGGAGCACGTCCCGGACGATCTCGGGGATGGCCTCCATCGCGCCGCGCATGATGTCGTCGCCACCGTCGTCGTCACCCCACTTGATGTCGGGTATCGAGTCGAACTTCGGGGCCTTGTCGACGACCGGGGGCAGCGGGCGCTGCTCGGCCGTCTTCCCCGGCTTGGGGTTGGCCGCCGCGTCCGCCCGGGTGTAGGCGTTGGCGGTCTCGGTGAATCCGACGGCTACGCCGCCGACGCTGAGTACGGACTTGCCCCAGACCTCCAGCCAGCGGTCGCCGATCTTCTTGTACGCCTGGGCGAACTGCCGGGCCTCGGTGCCGGCGCCTCCGGCGTCGGGGTACTCGCGCAGCTCCTCCAGGAGCTTGTTGGCGCCGCGTATCAGGAAGTCCTGTTGCGTGGCGACGCGGCCGGAGACCGACCAGAGGTCGCTCGGCTTGACGTCGATGGTGCCGTTGCCGCCCGGTGACTGGGCGGGGGTGGACGGTCCGGCCATCAGGCGCCGCCTCCCCAGCCCTGCAGTACGGACCTGTTGGCCGCGGCATAGTTGAGGTGTCCCGTGACCACGACCTCATGCAGCCAGGCCTGGGCGGCCTTGAGGTCGTCCGCGGAGCGGCTCCACTTGTCCAGTTCGTCGATGAATGCCTCGCGGGCCTCGCCGTCCCAGGTCAGTACGACCTTGGTGGCCCGCCCGTACAGCGTGTCCAGCTTCTCGTTGAGGGTGCGGAGGATGTCCTCCAGGTCCCCCGAAAGCCGCTGCAGGGTGGCGAAGTCGACGGTGATCCGGTCGTCGTCCGGCATAGCGCTGATCCCCCGTGGTTCAGACGTCCAGAATGCGGCTCTTCGGCTGACCCGCGTCCGGCGCGGGCGCCGGGTCGGGCACGGTGAGGGCGCGGGCGGCGGCCGACACGTCCTCGCCCTCCTGCATCCGCCGGATGCGGGCCAGGGTGTCGAGCTCCTGCTCGGTGAAGCCGTCGCGGGAGGCACGCATGGCCGCTTCGAGAAGGATCACCACCTGGCGGATGCGGACGGCGTCCTCGGCGACACCGCGGTGCAGGGAGCGGTATGAGGTGGCGGTGGGTCCCTGCCAGCCCGCGGCGATCTTGTCGACGACCGCGTCCATGGCGCGGGTCTGCTGTTCCAGATAACGCTGCATCTCGTCGAGGTCGTTCGCCAGCCTGGTGAGGCCGTCCTCCGAGACGTCCAGATCGGCGTTCCGCATCCTGAGCCCCCGCTCGTCGCGCCTTTCGTACACCTGTTGCACGTACGGGTGTTCACCCTAGCGAGTGGAGGTCTGTCGATCAGGGCTGGGGTGTGGAGGGCCGGGACGACGAAGGGCCCGGTCGTCGACCGGGCCCTTCGCTCACGAGCGGAGGACGGGAATCCAACCCGTCGTGCGCCCGCCGGGGATTACGGGACAGCCCTTGGCCAGCACTGATGGTCCGCAGACGTTCGCGCTCGTCCGCCGCTGTCCGTCGGCGTTGTCGCGCAGTCAGACACCCACCTCTCACGACCAGCCACGGGCAGGCCCGTTGTCGGTGTCGGCCTCTATGGTCTCAAGCGCGCGGTCGGCTTCCGGGGGTTCCAGCTCTGAAGGCAATGGTTGCATCCCCGGCCTGTCTGGGGGCGGCCCGGAGACTCGTCCGGGACCTAACCGACGGTCGGGCTTCGTTGATGGCCAGGAGACAACCTGTCAGCGCCGGCCGCGCACCACCCCCTTGCGAGGTCAGTGGTCCGCCGTGGGCCGTACGCGTACCGATCAGAAGGGAGGTTCGAGATCGCCGCGGCCATCGCTGTGTGGCCCCCAGTCCCAGGGCTCCTCCCGGAAAGGTTCAGGGTCGGGGACGTGGCCCCATGCTTCGAGGGCCTTCCGCGCAACGCGCCGATCGGGGTCGTCGCTGCTGGTGTCCAGGATGCGGTTCGCGTGCACGGCGAGGTGGGCCGGAGGGTCATACGGTCTGCGAAGATGCCCGCGTACGCGGCTCGGCCGTGACGTGATCAGTGTGGGGGCACCGTGGCTGCGTTGGGCTTCTTCTTCATCATCCTGCCGTGCCTGGCCATCGCAAGCTTCACCTGCTTCGCCGCTTGCCGTGCTCAACGGCAAAAGGTGTTCAAAGCCCTGGCGTATGTGTGCCTGTCCGTTGGCGTCATCTGCGGGCTGACTCCTGTAGCAGTCCTGATCTGGGCTTCCACGCTCTGATTGGTTTCCAGCGGATTCGCCACCTCGAGCAAGCTCTTGGACACCCGTGTCGACCACTGGTGTCCGTCCTGAAGGTCACGGTGGGGGGCACGAAGTGCGGACGCCTGTCCTCACACCCCGACTGCCCA
Source organism: Streptomyces sp. JL2001 (assembly GCF_050917515.1). Taxonomy (NCBI): domain Bacteria; kingdom Bacillati; phylum Actinomycetota; class Actinomycetes; order Kitasatosporales; family Streptomycetaceae; genus Streptomyces; species Streptomyces sp. JL2001. The sequence goes on from NZ_CP169421.1 coordinate 4,106,811, forward strand.
CCGGGCGGCTGCGACCGCGCCCAGGAGGAGCGGTGGGGCGAGCCACCAGGGGCCCATGGCGCGACGGGTCGACGGAAGCAGGGTGATCAGCAGGGCGAGTCCGCTCGCGGCGATGGCGAGCACGCAGGACAGTTCGATCCCGGCCTGTGCTTCGTCGTCCCAGCTGCCCGCGGGCCGGATGGTGAGGGCCATGTACACGAACCATGCGGCGATCGCGTGGAGGAGCACCAGCGGGACCGACATGACCCACCGCAGACAGCCGTCGTCACTGGCGGTCCCGGCGGCATCGGGCCGATCGGACATCCCTGGAGAGCTCCCTTGGCTTCGTCGAGGTTCTTGGTGAAGGCCCGTCCGTAGGCTTGGGCGTCATCGCCCTGCCAGTACGGTCCACCGTTGTACCGTGCCGCCAGTTCCTGGCGCTGCTCGGGCGTCATCTGCTCGGGGGGAACGTCGGCGAGCTCTCGGCCTTGAGCTGGGCCAGGTACTCCGCCGCGATGAAGATGTTCTGCCCCGGGTCCTGGAGGGACTCCTCCACGACTGCTCGCTGCTGTTCGGTCATGTTCTGGGGGTCGTAGCCGAGACGTCGGCTCCGCGGCGCACTTGGATGGCGATGGGGCCGAAGGACGTCTCGTCCGGGGTTCCGCCGAGGCGCCAGGGGAGGTTCTCCGGGGAGACCGGGCTCAGTCCCCAGGGTGCGTCCGCCTGCTCGCGGATCGTGTCCGTGAGGTCGTCGAGGATGCCGGGCTGTCCACCGATCTCCTGCCAGGCGATGCCGGCGACCACGTCCGCCGGCAATCCCGAGTTCTTTGCCGCGGCTTGAATGATCTCCTTGTTCGCGTTGATCCAGTCCTTCCGGTCCTGGCTCGACGACGGCGGACTCCAGTAACCGTCCTCCGCACCCGGAAGCGCGGACAGTCGCGTCCGGATGTCGTGGAGTGTCGGTGAGACCGGGTTGGTTCCGACTCCTCCGGCATGGTCTTGCTTGGGTGGGCTGCCGGGCAGGTGGGTGAGGGGATTGCTGCCGGCCTCCTTGGCCTCGCTCCTCAGGGACGCGATGGCCGCCACGATGTCCACCCTCTGAACGAAGCCCATGCGGAATTCAGGCAGTAGCTCGTATGCCTGCTTCAGCCCGTGCACGCACAGGTCACGGGCTTCCTTCTCGGTCGTCCGGGCGAGGTGGAACGCACCTCCCGCCGCATCGTGGAGCCTGTTTGCCTCTTCCCGGATGTCGTCGACATCCATGGTGAGTTCGGCGAGGAAGTCGAGGACACCCGTGGTGGCTCGCATGTCCTCCCACTGACGCATGGGTTCGGCGTCCTGTGCCTCGCGGGTGATCGCGGTGCCCTTGGTGCCGATGAGGCCGGCAAGGCTGCGCTCTTTGGCCTTGCCGTTCGAATAGTGACTCTTCGCAGACGGGAGGGAAGGCGCTGCTGCTGCTTCTGGACACCACGACCGGAGACCTGGCGGGCAGGGTGCCGAATTCCGAGAGCATGGACGCGGTTCGCGTTCTCGCGGCGAGCCTTGCGCTGTGCCGGGATCGCTGAAGGAGCGTTGAGCGGCTGGCAGTGCACGAGGAACCGCTGAGGGACGGCTGGTGCGGTGGTGACGCGCAGGGTGTAGCCCTGGCCGCGCCGTACGGTCACGCCCTGGTCGAGCGCGGTCCGCTCGGCCGTCCAGCTCTGCGGCGCAGAGGAAGTCGGCGACCTTGCCCGGCATGTCAGGACGACCGGCAGTTCCGGGGCCGGAGTGGCCGGGTCGGCGGCCGACCGGTCCGATGCCGCGGGTGCGGCCCGCGATGCGGGGCCGGCGATCAAGGTGGAGGGGATGTCGGCGTACGTGGCGAGGTCCCAAGACCAGTCAGGAATCGAGAAGCCCCGGCCGCGGCACAGCGCCTAGCGTGATGGTCATGGCAACCACCGCTTCCACCACAGCCGTTACGTCCCTCGCGTCCGTCACCCTTGAGGTGGCCGACCTCGAGGCCGCTCGCCGCTTCTACAGCGCCTTCGGCGTAGACACGTACGTGAACCTGCGGGCGTCCGAGGCGCACTCCACCGGATTCCGCGGCTTCACCCTGGCGCTCACGGTGTCCCGTCCGGCCACCGTCGACGGCTTCTTCGGCGCCGCCGTGGACGCCGGCGCCACCGTCCTGAAGCCCGCCGCGAAGTCGCTGTGGGGCTACAGCGGCGTCGTCCAGGCCCCGGACGGGACGATCTGGAAGATCGCGACCTCGGAGAAGAAGGACACCGGCCCCGACACCCGCGAGATCGACGAGGTCGTCCTGCTGATTGGCGTCGAGGCCGTGAAGGCCACCAAGCAGTTCTACGTCGGCCGGGGCCTGACCGTGGCCAAGAGCTTCGGCGGCAAGTACGCCGAGTTCGCCGCCGGTCAGGCCTGCCCCGTCAAGCTGGCGCTGTACAAGCGCCGCGCCCTGGCCAAGGACCTCGGCGTTCCCGTCGACGGCACCGGCTCGCACCGCATCGTCCTCGGCGGCACCGCCGACGCTTTCACCGACCTGGACGGGTTCGCCTGGGAGGCCGCCGCGTAGCGCGTCCCCACGCCGCCCTGACCCCCGGTCCGTCATACCGGTTGACCGGCGAACACACGCCGATGAGCCAGCCGGGCCCTGGCCCGGACGTCCGGTACGTATACATCTACAGCGCAAGGAGCAAGACATGAAAGCGCACGTCAGCTCGATCCTTCTTGGTGTCCGGGACATGGACCGGGCCAAGCGGTTCTACACCGAGGGGCTCGGCTGGAAGATCCAGAGCGACTTCGGCGTCTCGGTGTTCTTCGCATCGGACGGCGCCTCGCCGGTCGGTTTCTACAGCCGCGAGGGCCTGGCCGACCAGGTGGGCACGGACCAGGAAGGCAGCGGCTTCAGCGGGCTGGTTCTGACCTACGTCGTCCGCAGTGAGACGCGGGTCGACGAGATCATGGCGGAGGCCCGGCAGGCCGGGGCTACGGTCCTCAAGCCGGCCGGCGCCCTGCCGTGGGGCGGGTACGGCGGCACCTTCGCCGACCCGGACGGCTACATCTGGAGCCTCGGCTACAGCGCCCAAGGAACCGACCAGCCCTACGCCGAGTAGCCGCGATCTCTTGCCTCACCGCCGTCCAGGGCGGCGTGGCGCGTGCCGCAGTCATCCAGGACATGGCAATGGTCCCGGTGTGGGGAGTGGGAGCGGGCACCCCGGAGCCGGTGGGTCGGATCCGTGGTGAGCCGGCAGAACGACCGGCAGAAGAACAGGAGAAACGTCATGAAGTTTCGGGCACATGTCGAGCCGCCTGAGCCCATGCGGGGCCTGGAAGTTCCGCCCGAGGTGGTCGCGGCGCTCGGCGGGGGCGCGCGGCCGCCAGTGACGATCACGGTCAACGGGCATTGCTGGAAGAGCCGGGTCGCCCTCCTGCGTGGCCGTCACCTGCTCGGCCTCAGCAACGCCAACCGGCAGGCCGCCGGTGTCGAGATCGGCGAGGAGGTCGAGGTCGAGCTGGAGCTCGACACCGAGCCGCGCGTCGTCGTCGAGCCTGCGGACTTCGCTCGGGCTCTGGATGACGACCCGGCCGTCCGCGCCGCGTACGAAAACCTTGCCTACAGCCGCAAGCGCGAGCATGTGCGCGCCATCGAGAGTGCGAAGAAGCCCGAGACCCGCCAACGCCGCATCGAGAAGGCCATCGCCACCCTGCGGGGCTGACCCCCGAAAGCAAGGACTCCGGCCGCACTGCAATCGCCGTGCGGAGGCCGGACCCTGCCCAATTCCCCTGAAGGGACAAGCATGTCGAAGCGACTCATGACCGGTCTGTACTGGTTCCTGGCCTTTGAGTTCGCGCTGGGCGCCGTGACCAAGTACTGGCCGGGCGACACGGTATTCAGCTCGGCGTACTCCGTGAAGTTCACTGAATGGGGATACCCGTCCTGGATGCGCTTCGTGGTCGGGGCCCTGGAGGGTGCGGCCGCCGTCCTGCTGGTGATCCCCGACAAGCGAACACGCTTCCTGGGCGCCACGACGCTGATGTTCGTGCTCACCGGCGCGGTCACCACCCACCTCGTCAACCATGACCCGGCGGTGGAGAGCTGGGCCGCGCCGACCCACCTCGTCATCATGGGCGTCCTCGCGCTGGCCAACTGGCCCGCCGACTGGCGAGACCTCCTGCGGGTTCCTACCGCGCCGACAGCCCGAACACCACGGCCGTCCGACGAGACGACAAGGGCGCAGCACCTTGGAGGGAATCCCTGACCTGCACCGACCCGCGGCGGCCTCGCTGCTCTGCTGGACCCTGGCGCCGATTGGTGCGGAGGCGGTGCAGGACGCTGAGGGAGATCCAGACAACGACGAAGGCCCAGGTCTCTGACCAGGGCCTTCGTTCAGGAGCGGATGACGGGAATCGAACCCGCGCCAGAAGCTTGGGAATCTATGGCACGGAACCTGTTCGTGTGGCTCCTGACCTGCGGGAGTCGACCCTTCGAAGCGCCTTCCAGGGCCTCCGTGCTCCGGGTCTGACCGCTGTTGACCGTCCCTAAGGGCACGGGTGGGGCACGCCCCTCATGGTGGCGCCCTCACTGAGGCGTGGGACGCGGGGCCGGAACTCAGCCGGCCCGCACCCCTGTCTCCCGGCCTCGCCGCGTCCTGACCGTTTTCAGACGGGGATGGTCTGCGGCTGCCTCCGGTCAGTCGGCGGTTAGCCGCCGTCGGCCCAGACCAGGCAGATGTCCCGGCGCAGCTCGCGCAGCCGGGTCAGCGGGCCGGTGGCCGCTTCGCGATCGCCCACGTTCGCGGCGGTCACGGCCACGACCAGCAGAAGGCCCAGGGAGTCGGTCACGATGTGCCCCTTCCTTCCGTTGACCAACTTGCCGCCGTCGAGACCGCGTGAGGCTGAGGGCACCGAGGCGGCGGCCTTCACCGACTGCGCGTCGATGACCCCCGCCGTCGGCTCCGCTTCGCGCCCCCCACGCTCCCGCACCCGGCCGCGCAGCCGGTCGTGGAACTCTGCGACCAGCCCGTTCTCGAGCCAGCGGCCAGGCCGGGGTGGGGGATTCAGTCCCTGGCCGCGACGATCGTCCGCGCGACCCCTGCCGCTTGGGCCGCGATGCCCGCAATGCTTGACGTAAGGAACGAGCCGCCCCCGGCGAGGTCTCCCACCACGTGCAGACGCGGGTCAGCGGGAACCAGCCCCCCGGCCGGGTGCAGCTCGGCCGAGCCGTCGGCCAGCAGTGCCGTGACCAGCGAGCCGGCCGTCCGAGGAATCGCTCGAGGCAGCGGATTCACGGCGTTGACGACGACGTCATAAGCGCGTACGCCGTCGTCGCCGTGCGCCCGGAACGCTCCATCCGCAACCTCGATCTTGCGGACGCCCGCGGCGACGGTGAGTTGCCCGGAGTCCAACAGCCGCAGCATGGTGGCGGCGTTCACCGGGACCATCGGCGAGGCCACGCTCGTCGCCGTACGGAAGTGATGCCGCAGCCGCACGCGGTCGGGCTCGGGCAGCAGCCGCCACGCGTACGGGCCGACACTGTGCGCCGTCTCCTGGAGGACCCGGCGGCCGATCCTGGAGTCGTCGACAGCGGCCAGTTGCGCTCGCAGGCGCCGGACCGGCTCTTCGGTTGTGGTCGCCAGCAGTTCGGCCGCGAAGGCTTCGAAGTCCTCTCCCGCCTCCGCCAGCTCGGCGCGCATCAGCCCGATGAGATCCTCGAGGGTGACGACACCGTGCTTTCGGTGCAGCGCCGCCACCCGCTCGGCGGTCACATGCTGCGGCCGGTGCTCGAACGGGCGCTGCCAGACGTGGGGCAGCGCACCGCTGCGGGACAGCAGCGTGATCGGCCCGGTGTGCCCGCGCGCGGCGAGCGACACGACGACGTCGACCGCGGTCAGGCCGCTCCCGATGACCGCGATGCCGCTGCCGGGCGGCACCCTGTCGAGTGTGCGTGCCAGCGGGTACGGATCATCCACGAAACCGGAGGCGCCGCCGAGACCGTAGTGGTCTTGCGGTGTCCCCCCGCCCACGCACAGCGCCACGTGGCCGGCCTCGTGCCCACGTCCGTCCTCGGTGCGCAGCGACCAGTCGGCCCCGGACTGGGCTACCCCGGTGACGCGGGCGGGGACGATGCGAACCCGCCAGCCGTCTTCGCGCAGGGTGGCCAACGCCGCCTCCGCGGTGTGCGTCAGGTATTCGCCGTAGAGCGCGCGCGAAACCAGCGGCTGGCCCAGCCGTTCGTCGAGGTGAGCCGTGCCACGCGTGCCCAGCCAGGCCGCGTAGTGCCCGAAGTCCAGGTGGCGGATCGACATGATGGACGGTGGTGCGTTGACCAACACCGTGTTCAGGTCCGGGCCGTAGGGGCGGCCTCGCCAAAGATGCGGGGACGGCTCGAACACCGTGATGGCCCCAGGGCTGTCGGCGCTGGCCGCCAGCGCGTCCAGCAGGCCGACCGCAGCAGCACCCGCTCCGACGATTGCGATGTCCATGTATTTCCCTTCACATTCCAGGCCGCCACCGAAAGGAGCCGCGGCCTCTTCGAGCCTCGCCGCCGCCCATGCCGAGCCCCATCCCCCACGAGCGGTGACCTGCTGGGAATGACCCCCTCGAACGGGGGGTTGGCGCAGGACAAGAGGGCGGGCAGGCTGGCCTGCATCCACACCCCGGGAGGGATCTCCATGCCTGATGCGGGCCGCCACGCCGAGGTGCTGTCAGGTCACGCCAAGGTGCTGTCGGGTGCAGAGGGGGCCGGCGACACACGCGAACTCTTCAGCCGGACGTCCGCCAACCTGCGACGGCTCATGCCGTTCGAATCGGCCGTATGGGCGGCCACCGACCCGGAGACCGGCCTCATCACCGCGCCGATGCTGGTGGAGAACCTCGGCTCCAGCGAGAGCTGCGCCGAATACTGGGAAAGTGAACTTCTGGAGGAGAACGTCCTCCCGTTTCGGGACCTCGCCCGCGCCGCCGTCCCGGCGGCCGGCCTGCGCGCGGCCACCGGCGACCTGCCGGCACGCAGCGCGCGCTTCCGTCGGCTGCTCGGGAGCCGAGGCGTGGGTGACGAACTACGGGCCGTGCTGCGGGTCGGCGACCGGCCATGGGCCGTGGTGAGCCTGTTCCGCCTGCGCGGTGGCCCCCCGTTCGGCCCGGCCGAGACCAGGCTGCTCGCCGGCCTGTCCGGTCCGCTGGCCTCTCGGATACGCCGGTTCGCCCGCCCGTCCGCGTCCGGCGGCGCAACCGACGCACCCGCGCCCGGGCTGGTGCTCTTCGATCCCTCCGGCGAACCGACGTCGATCAACGAGGAGGCGCGGCAGCACCTCTCGCAACTCCCTGAAGGCCCCTCCATCCCCTCGCAATTGGGCCTGAGGCTGCCGATCTGGGTGGTCGCCACCGTGCTACAGGCACGAGCGATCGCCCGGGGCCGCGACCGAGCAGGCGCCGCGAGAGTGCGCATCCGAACCGTCGACGACCGCTGGTTGACCTGCCATGCCTCCTGCCTCAGCGGCCCCGCCGGGCAACCCGGCCCCGTGGCACTCGTCATCGAGCAGACGGCCGCCGGCGACCGGGCGGTCCTCATCGCCGAGGCGTACGGCCTGACGCCGCGCGAGCTGGAAGTCACCCAGCTCATCACGCGCGGGCTGCCCACCACCGAGATCGCCTCGACGCTGTTCATCTCCCCGCACACCGTGCGCGACCACCTCAAGGCCGTCTTCGGCAAGGTGGAGGTCTCCACCCGAGGCGAACTCGTCGCACGACTCTTCGCCGAGCACTACCGGCCCGTGTGAGCGACGACCACTTTCCTGCGCATCGCGCACGCATTCGGCAATGCCGGCGGCCCTGCGTGGTGGCTGGGGTTGGCCGCGGTGCAGTGATGGCGTTGCCGAGGCCGTTCCGCATGCGGCAGCCGGTCAGGCCGGCGGATGAACTCGCACGGCAAGCCGCATGTGTCAAGGGGGGTTGGCCGCCCGCCTGTTCGGGGGTTGGGCGCAATGATCTTGTGTCGGTGTCCTGGCAGAGTCGTCGTCAAGCGGCTGAGCGGCCCATGCGGGCCGGGCCACGACCAGGGGGAAGACACATGCACCGCAAGCGCATCGCCACCGCAGTTCTGCTCGCCGCAACAACCATCGGGGCGTTCGTCCCGGCGGCCGCGGCTCGGCCGATCGACCCGGTACAGCGGCAGTTGGATCTGCTCGTCGACGCCGACAAGGTCCCGGGCGCCCTGGCCTACGACGGCAGGACGACACGTACCGCCGGTGTCGCGGACCTGGAGTCGGGCCGGCCCGTGGTCGATGAGCGGGGGCGGATCCGGGTGGCCAGCAACACCAAGGCGTTCACCGCGGCAGCGGTGATGCGCCTGGTGGCGGACGGGCGGATACGGCTGGACGACCGCGCCGGCCGGTACGTGCCGCAGCTCTCCGAGTACAGGATCACGATCAGGCAGTTGCTCAAGCAGACCAGCGGGCTGCCGGAGTACGCCACGCTGGTCGACTGGACCCGGCCCGGCACGCCCGAGGACCATCTGGACCTCGCCCTCAAGGAGAAGCCCGGTTTTGAGCCCGGCACCGGCTGGGGTTACTCCAACACCAACTACCTCGCGCTCGGCATGGTGATCGACAAGGCGTCCGGGGTCGGCTTCCGCGCGTACATCGAGCGCACGATCCTGCGCCCGCTGCACCTGGACGACACCTACTGGCCCACGCCTGGCGAGCTGTCCCTGCGCGGACCGCACGCCCGCAACTACGGCGTCCACCCGGCCGCGCCGGAGGCCGGCCGGGTGGACGTCACCGAGCTTCCCGGGTACGAATTCGGGGCATCCGGCGGCCTTGTCTCCACGCCCAGGGACCTCAACGCCTTCTGGGACGGGCTGTTGGGCGGCCGCCTCCTGCCCGACTGGGCGGTGCGCCAGATGACCCGGGACACCACCGCTGTCGGCGGGCGCGACGTCTACCCGGCGGGCAGCCGCTACGGCTATGGCATCGCCTCGATCCCCCTCAGCTGCGGCGGCGTCTACTGGGGCCACGGCGGCGACCTGCCCGGCGACTCCGTGGGCGGAGGCCGCGCCACGGCGGGCCGCGCAACCGTGACCGTCTACACCACGACCTGGGCAGCCGAAGGCGAAAGCCTTCGCCACCTCCAAGGGGCGGTGGACACGGCCCTGTGCGCCAAGAAGCGCTAGCCACCTGGAGCAGGCACTCGTGGCACGCGTAGGGACGCACTCTGAGAGGTCTAGACAACAAGCAAGGCCCAGGTCGCTGACCTGGGCCTTCGTTCAAGAGCGGATGACGGGAATCGAACCCGCGCTATAAGCTTGGGAAGCTCATGTTCTACCATTAAACTACATCCGCGCAGCGGCCCGAAGATCGGTACCGCAGACTCCGACACTGTACCCCATGTCGAACTCGAGACGTGGCTGTCCGTGGCGGAGCGCCGCCTGGAGTCGTGTCCTGTTGATCCCCTAATGTGGCTGTCTCGTCCACCACTTGTCGGGGAAGGGACTTGATGGGTTCGATGGAGCGCACCGTCGTCCGTTGTGCCGAAGGGCACGTGTTCAGTACCGCTTCGTTCCCGTTGCAGCAGCTCGGGCCCGGGCGGATCGGGCCCGGGCGGTTGGTCCGGTGCCCACGGTGCGCGCGATTGCGGCACGCGGTACCCGTGGAGCTTGAGCAGCGCCGATGATGTCCGGGCGCGGAGTCTTCCCGATTGGGGGAGGTCCGCGCCCTCTGCGTATCGTGGGGTCGTGCTTCTCTCAGACAAGGACATCCGGGCCGAGATCGACGCCGGACGGGTGCGCATCGACCCGTACGACGAATCCATGGTGCAGCCCTCGAGCATCGACGTGAGGCTTGACCGCTTCTTCCGGGTGTTCGAGAACCACCGCTACCCCCACATCGACCCCGCCGTCGAGCAGCTCGACCTGACGCGTGAGGTCGAGCCGGAGGGCGACGAGGCGTTCATCCTGCATCCCGGCGAGTTCGTGCTCGCCTCGACCTACGAGGTCATCACGCTGCCGGACGACATCGCGTCGCGGCTGGAGGGCAAGAGCTCGCTGGGCCGGCTGGGCCTCGTGACGCACTCCACCGCCGGGTTCATCGACCCCGGCTTCTCCGGGCACGTGACCCTGGAGCTGTCGAACCTCGCCACCCTGCCCATCAAGCTCTGGCCGGGGATGAAGATCGGGCAGCTGTGCATGTTCCGGCTGAGCTCGCCCGCCGAGTTCCCCTACGGCAGCGAGCGCTACGGCTCGCGGTACCAGGGGCAGCGCGGGCCGACGGCCTCCCGCTCCTTCATGAACTTCCATCGGACCCAGGTGTGAGGCGGTGACCGGTATGAGCGAGGTACGCGAGAACCTGACCTACGAGGGCTTCGGGCGGGCCGTGCGCGAGCTGGCGCAGACCATCGCCGACGACGGCTACGAGCCCGACGTCGTCCTCTCCATCGCGCGCGGCGGCGTGTTCGTCGCCGGCGGTCTGGCCTACGCGCTCGACTGCAAGAACATCCACCTCGTGAACGTGGAGTTCTACACCGGCGTCGGCACGACGCTGGAGATGCCCGTGATGCTGGCGCCGGTGCCCAACGCGATCGACTTCTCCGACAAGAAGGTCCTGATCGCCGACGACGTCGCCGACACCGGCAAGACCCTCAAGCTGGTCCACGACTTCTGCGTCGACCACGTCGCCGAGGTGCGCTCCGCCGTCGTCTACGAGAAGTCGCACTCGCTCGTGAAGTGCGAGTACGTGTGGAAGAAGACCGACGAGTGGATCAACTTCCCCTGGTCCGTCGAGCCGCCCGTCGTGAGGCGCGAGGGCCAGGTCCTCGACGCGTGAGCGGATGAACCACAGACGCGGGAAGGCCCCCACCGGTGTCCGGTGGGGGCCTTCCCGCGTCTGTGGGGCGCGGTTACAGCGTGCCGAGCTTGATCAGCGAGAGCAGGCCCACCAGCTGGATCGCCGAGGCGCCCAGCGCCTTCGGCCAGGGCAGGTCGTGCGAGCGGCTCACCATCAGGGTGAAGAGCGCGCCGGCCGCCAGCCAGGTCGCCCAGCCGAGCACCTGCACGAGGCCGTTCTCGCCGCCCAGGAAGAGGGCGAAGAGCAGTCGGGGCGCATCCGTGATCGACATGATCAGCATCGACAGGCCCACGGTGGGCTGCCACGAGCCGTCACCGCCGAGCTGGCGGGCCAGGGTGTGGGTGACGACGCCGAGGACCAGCCCGCCGAGGACGAAGCCGACGCCCGTCATCAGGACGTACGGGATCGCCGTGGTCAGCGTGGCGTTGATCGCCTCCTCGCGCGCCTGGTCGAAGCCGAAGATCGCCAGCATGCCGTAGAGGAAGGTGACGACCAGCGCCGGGCCCCACACCGCGTGGTCCCGCATCTGCAGGAAGGTCGGGGCGGGGCGCAGCACGATGCCGCTCAGCAGCGCCTTCCACGGCAGACGGGGGCCCGTGGGGACGGGGGCCGCGCCGGAGTGGTACGTGGCGGCGTCACCGTACGGGTCGTCGTGGACGCTGAACATCTGCGTGTGGCCCGGGTTGTTCGCCGCGGCGTGCTGTTGCTGCTGCTGCGCGTACGGGTCGCCGAAGTACTCGGGCTCCCCGTGCCCCTGGGGCGCCTGCCGGTGCCCGTACGGGGCGCCCTGGCCGCCGCCCTGGCCCTGTTGGGGCCACTGCTGCTGCGGGTAGGGCGGCGGGGCCGCGTTGTACCCGTACGGCGCCTGCTGCGGTTGTCGTTGCGGGGGGCGGTTGTCCCTGCCGCGTCCGTTCCTGAATCCAGCCACGTCATTGAACGTACCCGTTCCCGCTGCCGGGGCGCTCCTTTGCCACTGAGCTGTGACATCCCCTAAGGGACATCCCGGGCATCCGGGGGTGTGGCACGGCCGCGGTGGGCCGGGCATGCGGAAGGGGCCGCCCCGCGTGATCGCGGGGCGGCCCCTTCCGGTGCTCGCGGAGTGCTACTGCGCGGGCTCCGGCTCGGGTTCGGCCGGGAGCTCCTCCACCGGCTTCTTCACCGAGTCGAGCAGCAGCTGGGCCACGTCGACGACCTGGACGGACTCCTTGGCCTTGCCGTCGTTCTTCTTGCCGTTGACCGAGTCGGTCAGCATGACGAGGCAGAACGGGCAGGCGGTGGAGACGATGTCCGGGTTGAGGGACAGGGCCTCGTCGACACGCTCGTTGTTGATGCGCTTGCCGATCCGCTCCTCCATCCACATCCGGGCACCGCCGGCGCCGCAGCAGAAGCCGCGCTCCTTGTGACGGTGCATCTCCTGCTGGCGCAGGCCGGGGACGGCGCTCATGATCTCGCGCGGCGGCGTGTAGACCTTGTTGTGGCGGCCCAGGTAGCAGGGGTCGTGGTACGTGATCAGGCCCTCGACCGGGGTCACCGGGATCAGCTTGCCCTCGTCGATGAGGTGCTGGAGCAGCTGCGTGTGGTGGATGACCTCGAACTCGCCGCCCAGCTGCGGGTACTCGTTCGCGATCGTGTTGAAGCAGTGCGGGCAGGTGGCGACGATCTTCTTGGCCGACTTCGGCTTCTTCGTCGACTCGTCCTCGTCGTCCTCGCCGAACGCCATGTTCAGCATCGCGACGTTCTCCTGGCCCAGCTGCTGGAACAGCGGCTCGTTGCCCAGGCGGCGCGGGGAGTCACCCGTGCACTTCTCCTCGCCGCCCATGATCGCGAACTTGACGCCCGCGATGTGCAGCAGCTCGGCGAAGGCCTTGGTGGTCTTCTTGGCCCGGTCCTCCAGGGCGCCGGCGCAGCCGACCCAGTAGAGGTAGTCGACCTCGGTGAGGTCCTCGACGTCCTTGCCGACGATCGGGACCTCGAAGTCGACCTCCTTGGTCCACTCGACGCGCTGCTTCTTGGCCAGCCCCCAGGGGTTGCCCTTCTTCTCCAGGTTCTTGAGCATCGTGCCGGCCTCCGACGGGAAGGCGGACTCGATCATCACCTGGTAGCGGCGCATGTCGACGATGTGGTCGATGTGCTCGATGTCGACCGGGCACTGCTCGACGCAGGCGCCGCAGGTGGTGCAGGACCACAGGACGTCCGGGTCGATGACGCCGTTCTCCTCGACGGTGCCGATCAGCGGGCGCTCGGCCTCGGCCAGGGCCGCGGCCGGCACGTCCTTGAGCTGCTCTTCGGAGGCCTGCTCGTTGCCCTCCATGTCCTTGCCGCCACCGGCCAGCAGGTACGGGGCCTTGGCGTGCGCGTGGTCGCGCAGCGACATGATCAGGAGCTTGGGGGAGAGCGGCTTGCCGGTGTTCCACGCGGGGCACTGCGACTGGCAGCGGCCGCACTCGGTGCAGGTGGAGAAGTCGAGGATGCCCTTCCAGGAGAACTGCTCGACCTGGGAGACACCGAAGACGGCGTCCTCGGCCGGGTCCTCCCAGTCGATCTCCTTGCCGGCCGTCGTCATCGGCTGCAGCGGGCCCAGCGCGGTGGAGCCGTCGGAGTTCCGCTTGAACCAGATGTTCGGGAAGCCGAGGAAGCGGTGCCACGCGACACCCATGTTGGTGTTCAGCGAGACCGTGATCATCCAGGTGAAGGACGTGACGATCTTGAGCGCCGCGAAGAAGTAGGTGAGGTGCTGGATCGTGCTCAGGTCCAGCCCGTCGAGCAGCGCGATCAGCGGGTACGAGGCGAAGAAGCCCGGCTCCCAGCTGGTCACGTGGTGCTGGACGCCTTCCAGGGCGCGCAGGGTCATGATGCAGGCGCCGACGATGAGGATGACGGCCTCGACGAAGTACGCCTGGCCGGTCTTGGATCCCGCGAAGCGGGACTTGCGGCCCGCTCCGCCCGGCCGGTTCAGCTGCCGGATCACGATCAGGGTGACGATGCCGAGGACGGTCATCAGACCGAGGAACTCGGTGAAGATCTCGTACGGCAGCCAGTCGCCGATGATCGGGATCAGCCAGTCGGCCTGGAAGAGCTGGCCGAAGGCGTTGACGATGGTGAGCAGCAGCGAGAAGAAGCCGACGGCCACGAACCAGTGCGCCACGCCGACGATGCCCCAGCGGTTCATGCGGGTGTGGCCGAGGAATTCCTTGACCAGCGTGACGGTGCGCTGTGTGGGGTCGCCGGTGCGCGTGCCCGCGGGTACCGGCTGACCGAGCCGCACGAAGCGGTAGATCTGCGCGATGGCGCGGCCGAACAACGCGACGGCTACCACCGTGATGACGATCGACACGACGATCGCGGCGAGTTGCATGAGGGGCTCCTCGGGCGGGCCTGCGAGGCGGAGCGCCGGCACGTTCGAGTGTGGCGCTACTAAGCGGTAACTTATTCAGTCCGTGCTGAGATTACCCCGTCACGGCTCCGCGCTGTAGCGGCGCCCGCGGTGATCTGTGTCGCTCAGGCAAGCCTTGCCCTCCCGCCGGATCCCGCGCGCTCAGGCGGTCCGTGCCGCGCGGCGTCTGCGCACTGCTGGAAGCGTACGCGCCAGGACGGCCAGATCCATCCCGAGCCAGTGGTGGTCCACGTAGTGGAGGTCGAGCAGCTCCCGCTCCTCCCACGGCAGCTCGGAACGCCCGCTGACCTGCCACGGACCGGTCAGGCCGGGCCGGACGGACAGCCGGCGGCGGGCCTCGCCCGTGCACTCCCGGTGTTCCGGGACCAGGGGGCAGGGGCCCACCAGGGACATCTCCCCGCGTACGACGTGGAGGAGCAGGGGCAGGGCGGCGAGCGGGCCGGGCGTGCGGAAGGTCAGCATCACGAACGGGTCACCGCCCAGGCCGGCCATCGTCCGGCGGCGCAGGACGCGGCCCGGGCCGCCCGCCGTGAGGGCCCCGGCGAGCGCGACGGCGGCGATCGGGAGGGTGAAGAGGGTCAGCAGGAGGAGTCCGCCCGTGAGGTCGAGTACACGCTTGGCCGTCATGCCCCACACCCTTTCGTGGGATATTCGTGGGATATACCTGCTTTGCCCGGCTGTGGCATTCCGGACTCTCTCACGCCCGGGGGCGTCCGCCCCGGAACCGACGCGCTCATTCCGCTGTCTTTGAGTGAGATGCAGACCGAAGAGTTGAGCCCCCTCCACTCAGGTCTGTTGACTCAGTGGGAGCTGTCGTGCATCCTTGAGTCAGTTCCACTCAAGTCAGCTGGAGGAATTGAAATGGCACGTGCGGTCGGCATCGACCTGGGCACGACTAACTCCGTCGTCAGCGTTCTCGAAGGCGGCGAGCCCACCGTCATCACCAACGCCGAAGGCGCCAGGACCACGCCGTCCGTCGTCGCCTTCGCGAAGAACGGCGAGGTGCTCGTCGGCGAGGTCGCCAAGCGTCAGGCGGTCACCAACGTCGACAGGACCATCCGGTCGGTCAAGCGCCACATGGGCACCGACTGGAAGATCGACATCGACGGCAAGAGCTTCAACCCGCAGCAGATGAGCGCCTTCATCCTGCAGAAGCTCAAGCGCGACGCCGAGGCCTACCTGGGCGAGAAGGTCGTCGACGCGGTCATCACCGTCCCGGCGTACTTCAACGACTCCGAGCGTCAGGCGACCAAGGAGGCCGGTGAGATCGCGGGCCTCAACGTCCTGCGCATCGTCAACGAGCCGACCGCGGCCGCCCTGGCCTACGGCCTCGACAAGGACGACCAGACGATCCTCGTCTTCGACCTCGGTGGCGGCACCTTCGACGTGTCCCTCCTGGAGATCGGCGACGGCGTCGTCGAGGTGAAGGCCACGAACGGCGACAACCACCTCGGTGGTGACGACTGGGACCAGCGTGTCGTCGACTACCTGGTGAAGCAGTTCGCCAACGGTCACGGCGTCGACCTGGCCAAGGACAAGATGGCTCTCCAGCGTCTCCGCGAGGCCGCGGAGAAGGCGAAGATCGAGCTGTCGTCCTCCACGGAGACGTCGATCAACCTGCCGTACATCACGGCCTCCGCCGAGGGTCCGCTGCACCTGGAGGAGAAGCTCACCCGGGCTCAGTTCCAGCAGCTCACGTCCGACCTGCTGGAGCGCTGCAAGACGCCGTTCCACAACGTCATCAAGGACGCGGGCATCAACCTGTCCGAGATCGACCACGTCGTTCTCGTCGGTGGCTCCACCCGTATGCCGGCCGTCGCCGAGCTCGTCAAGGAGCTGACCGGTGGCCAGGAGGCCAACAAGGGCGTGAACCCGGACGAGGTCGTCGCCATCGGCGCCGCCCTGCAGGCCGGTGTCCTCAAGGGTGAGGTCAAGGACGTCCTGCTCCTCGACGTGACCCCGCTGTCCCTCGGTATCGAGACCAAGGGCGGCATCATGACCAAGCTCATCGAGCGCAACACCACGATCCCGACCAAGCGGTCCGAGATCTTCACGACGGCCGAGGACAACCAGCCGTCCGTGCAGATCCAGGTCTACCAGGGCGAGCGCGAGATCGCGGCGTACAACAAGAAGCTCGGCATGTTCGAGCTGACCGGTCTGCCGCCGGCCCCGCGCGGAGTCCCGCAGATCGAGGTCGCGTTCGACATCGACGCCAACGGCATCATGCACGTGACCGCGAAGGACCTGGGCACGGGCAAGGAGCAGAAGATGACCGTCACCGGCGGCTCCTCGCTGCCGAAGGACGAGGTCGACCGGATGCGCCAGGAGGCCGAGCAGTACGCGGACGAGGACCACCGTCGCCGCGAGGCCGCCGAGACCCGCAACCAGGGCGAGCAGCTCGTCTACCAGACGGAGAAGTTCCTCAAGGACAACGAGGACAAGGTCCCCGGTGAGGTCAAGACCGAGGTCGAGACCGCCGTCGCCGAGCTGAAGGAGAAGCTCAAGGGCGAGGACACCGCGGACATCCGCACCGCCACCGAGAAGGTCGCGGCCGTCTCCCAGAAGCTCGGCCAGGCGATGTACGCCGACGCGCAGGCCGCTCAGGCCGCGGGCGGCGACGCCCCGCACGCCGAGGCGAAGGCCGACGACGACGTCGTCGACGCCGAGATCGTCGACGAGGACAAGCCGAAGGGTGGCGCGGCCTGATGTCGGAGGAGACCCCGGGCTTCGAGGAGAAGCCCGACGTCCCCTCCGGCGGCACCCCTGACGACGCCGCCGAAGCCGCCGAGCCCACCTCTGCGGAGGAGGGCCCGGCGGCCCCGGCCGGGGACGCAAGCAGCAAGACGGCCGAGACCGCCGGTCTCACCGCCCAGCTGGACCAGATCCGCAGCGCTCTCTCCGAGCGCACCGGAGACCTCCAGCGGCTCCAGGCCGAGTACCAGAACTACCGCCGCCGCGTGGAGCGGGACCGGGTCACGGTCAAGGAGATCGCCGTCGCGACCCTCCTGACCGAGCTCCTGCCCGTGCTCGACGACGTCGGCCGGGCCCGGGACCACGGCGAACTCGTGGGCGGGTTCAAGTCGGTGGCCGAATCGCTGGAGACCGTCGTCGCCAAGATGGGTCTGCAGCAGTTCGGCAAGGAGGGCGAGCCCTTCGACCCGACGATCCACGAGGCCCTGATGCACTCGTACGCGCCGGACGTCACCGAGACGACCTGCGTGGCGATCCTGCAGCCGGGGTACCGCATCGGCGAGCGGACCATCCGGCCCGCGCGCGTGGCGGTGGCCGAGCCCCAGCCCGGGGCGACGCCGGCCGCGAAGGAAGAGAAGTCGGCAGACGAGGAGAGCGGTGGCCCCGAAGAGGGCTAGCGCAACGATCGTCCGAGAGGAGGGACGTCGATGAGCACGAAGGACTTCGTCGAGAAGGACTACTACAAGGTTCTCGGCGTCCCCAAGGACGCCACCGACGCCGAGATCAAGAAGGCGTACCGGAAGCTCGCCCGCGAGAACCACCCGGACGCCAACACCGGTGACACCAAGGCGGAGGAGCGCTTCAAGGCGATCTCCGAGGCGAACGACGTCCTCGGCGACCCCAAGAAGCGCAAGGAGTACGACGAGGCGCGCGCGCTCTTCGGCAACGGCGGATTCCGCGCCGGACCCGGCGGGGCGGGCGGCACGTTCAACTTCGACCTGGGCGACCTCTTCGGAGGCGCCCAGGCCCCCGGCGGCCCCGGTGGGGCCGGCGGCTTCGGCGGCGGTCTCGGAGACGTCTTCGGCGGCCTGTTCAACCGGGGAGCGGGCGCCGGCGCCGGCCCGCGCACGCAGCCCCGCCGCGGCCAGGACATCGAGTCCGAGGTGACGCTCAGCTTCGTCGAGGCCGTCGACGGCGCGACCGTGCCGCTGCGGATGTCCAGCCAGCAGCCCTGCAAGGCCTGTTCGGGCACCGGCGACAAGAACGGCACCCCCCGGGTGTGCCCGACCTGCGTCGGCACCGGCCAGGTCTCGCGCGGCGGCAGCGGGTCCTTCTCGCTGACCGACCCGTGCGTGGACTGCAAGGGCCGCGGCCTCATCGCGGAGAACCCCTGCGAGGTCTGCAAGGGCAGCGGCCGGGCCAAGTCCTCCCGCACCATGCAGGTCCGCATCCCCGCCGGAGTCTCCGACGGCCAGCGGATCCGGCTGCGCGGCAAGGGCGCACCGGGCGAGCGCGGCGGCCAGTCCGGCGACCTCTACGTCGTCGTCCACGTCGACAGCCACCCGGTCTTCGGCCGCAAGGACGACAACCTGACCGTCACCGTGCCCGTGTCGTTCCACGAGGCGGCGCTCGGCGGCGACATCAAGGTGCCCACGCTCGGCGGCCCGGCGGTGACGCTGAAGCTGCCGGCGGGCACGCCCAACGGCCGGACCATGCGCGCCCGGGGCAAGGGCGCGGTCCGCAAGGACGGCACGCGCGGCGATCTGCTGGTGACGGTGGAGGTCGCGGTGCCCGCGGAGCTGGACGACAAGGCGCGCGAGGCCCTTGAGACCTACCGCGAGGCGACCGCGGGCGAGGACCCGCGGGCAGAGCTGTTCGAGGCCGCGAAGGGAGCTTGACGCAATGGACATCAGACCAGGGCGCAGCCGCAACCCCTATGAACTGACCGACGAGACGCCGGTGTACGTCATCTCGGTGGCGGCCCAGCTCTCCGGCCTGCACCCGCAGACCCTGCGCCAGTACGACCGTCTCGGCCTGGTCTCCCCGGACCGCACGGCGGGCCGCGGCCGGCGCTACTCGGCCCGCGACATCGAACTGCTGCGCACCGTCCAGCAGTTGTCGCAGGACGAGGGAATCAACCTCGCGGGCATCAAGCGCATCATCGAACTGGAGAACCAGGTCGCCGCGCTGCAGGCACGTGTGTCCGAGCTGTCGGCGGCGGTGGAGGGCGCAGCGGCGACGCTGCGCCAGCGCGAGGCCCAGGTGCACGCCTCGTACCGCCGGGACCTGGTGCCGTACACCGATGTGCAGCAGGCGAGCGCACTGGTGGTGTGGCGTCCCAAGCGCGGCGAGTAGCCCGCACGGCCTGCGAAGGAGCCCCCTCCCGGACGGGAGGGGGCCCCTTCGCGTCCGGGGCCGGGAGGCGGCCGCTGGGGTCCACGGGACGCCCTCAGGGGATGAGTTCGCCGATCACGTCCGCGGCGGTCTCCCACCAGGGCGCGGCGCCCGTGCCGAAGGCGGCGGCGAGGGCGGTGCCGACGGCGACGTCCCGGGGCTCGACGGGGACGCCCTCGTCCCAGTCGGCGTCCGCCCGTCCGTCACCGGCGGACTCCAGCGCGCCGATCCTGCGCCCGTCGCGCAGCAGCCGGCTCTCCCGATGGGAGCAGGGGACGAGCCGGTAGGTCACCCCGCCGACGGTGGCGTCCACCCGGTAGGACCGCCGCCAGAGCCGGCCCCGGGCGGGCCTGATCCGGGCGCCCACGCCGTCGACGGTGAGGGTGAGGAGGTCGGGCCTGCGGGTCCCGATGGGGGTGTGCCGGTCGGGTTCGGTGCCGGGCTTCCGTACGAGGTCCACGGTGGGCATCCCGTGCCCGGACACCCGCAGGGTCCCGGCGCGGCCGTCGAGGTCGATTTGCGCGTACATGGTCAGTCGTCCTGCTCCAGGATCCCGGACCGGGCGATGAGGTAGCCGAGTTGGGCGCGGCTGCCGCTGCCGAGGGCAGAGGCGAGCTTGGCGATGTGGGCGCGGCAGGTCCGGACGTTCATGCCGAGCCGGCGGGCGATGGCCTCGTCGACGTGGCCCTCGACGAGGAGCTTGGCGATGGAGCGCTGGACGCCGCTGATGCCGTCGAGGGCGGTGGTGTAGGACACCACTCCCTCCTCCCACGGGACGCCGTGCAGCCAGAACTGGTCGAAGACGCCGACGAGGTACTGCACCAGGCCCTCGTGGCGCAGTTCCAGGGCGACCTGCCGGTCGCTGCGCGCGGGCACGAAGGCGACCTTGCGGTCGACGATGATCAGCCGGTCGATGATCTCCTCGAGCGTCCGCAGCTCCAGGCCGTAGGGGGCGACCCGCTCCACGTAGGCCAGCGTCGCGGGGTGGTGCCGTGCGGTGTGCTGGTACAGGGTGCGCATCCGGACACCGCGGTCGAGCAGCGGCTCCATCCGCTTCAGCGCCTTCTCCAGGGTGTCGGGACGGCGCCCGCTCCCGGGCTGGATGGTGAGCAGCTCTTCGGTGCACTCGGCGGTGACCCGGTCGAGCGTCGCGTTGATCATGCTCAGGCCTTCGAGCACGGTGATGGCGTGCGAGGCCGCCGGGTCCAGCCGGTTGATGGTCATGAAAGGCTCGAACGTGTCGGCCAGCGAGATGGCCTCTTGCCGGCGCGCCTGGATCTCCTGCTCGAGCGGGTGTATGAGCTGGTTGAGCGCGATCGACGGCGGCACGGGCAGCAGCCACTGACCGTCGTCGGGGTCCGGGTGGAGCAGTGCGAGGCGGACGAGGCAGGGCGCGGCGTCAGTCTCGGAACGGGTGATCCGGCCCATGCGCAACGCGTTCGCGTACAAGGTCTTACCCACGTCGCATAGTTCACCGTGCCTGTGGATATGTCCTGTATCGCCTCTTTCTGTCCGCATGTGCACCCCCCTCAGGGTTTTGAATTACAGGAACATGATGCCTGGGTTCGCTGGTGGAAGGGTCGAGAGTGAGCCATCGTCTTATTCGCGGGGGAGGAGGTAATGATCAAAAGAGGTGGAGATCGGCCATGACCAGGATGGTTCGTGCACTCAGCGCCATAGCCGTTGCGGCGGCTGCTCTCGGCGTACTCGTCGGCACGGGCGAGCCCTCGTGGGAGAGCACCCCGAAGTACGCGGTGACGGCGGACCCGGGCGAGCCCTCGTGGGAGAGCGAGCCGGCGCACTCGGTGCTCGCCGCGCCCGGTGAGCCCTCGTGGGAGTTCGCGCCGACCCAGGAGCACCCCGACCGGGTCTCCGTCGAGGCGGGCGCGGGCGCATGACCTTTCCGCCGGACGACCGGGTCTTCCGTCGCGAGATGGCGACGGCGTACCGATCCGGGTGGCATTTCATCGACCTCGTCACGGCAGTGCCGCACGGTGGCGAGTCGTTGATGGTCACCCTCTTCGGTGAGCCGATCATCATCGCGCGGGGTGAGGACGAGGAGATCCGCGCCTACCGATGCCTGCGGCGCCCGCGCGGCGCCCCGCAACCCGTCCGCTGTGCCATCAGGTACGGCATGATCTTCGTCAATCTCGACCAGCGTGACCACCAGCTGCTCGAACCCGAGACCACCACCGCCACCCCCCGCAGTGCCTGAGCGGTTCCCCCGTCGTTCAAGATCGCTCAGGTACTTCCCCCACACAGCGGCGCCATCGCGGACCTGAAACGCGATGGCGCCGTTGTGCTGCCCGAAACCGGAATCAGTGAGTCCGGAATCGGTGGGACCGGAACCGTGCGGCCTCCCGCCCGGCTCGCCCCGCCGCCCACCCGCCGCGGATCACGGGAGAGCCCTCAGGCGCGGCCCATCGCCCGGGTCAGCGCGATCTCGATGACGACCCGGTCCGGGTTCGGGGCCGGGGTCCGGCCGTAGCGCGCGGCGTAGCGGTCGACCGCGTCCGCGACGACGTCCTCCTCCGTGCGGACGCGCGCCACGCCCTCCAGCGTCGCCCAGCGGCCCTTGTCCACCTGGCAGACCGCGACCCGCGCGCCCTCCGGACCCGCCGCCAGGACGTTGGCGACCTTCCGGCTGTGCTTGTTGGTGATCACCCGGGCGATGCCGTTCGAGCCGCCCTCGGGGTCATAGGTCACGCCCACCGCGACCACGTGCGGAGTGCCGTCCGCGCGCGGCGTGGTCAGGGTGCTCATGTGGTACTCGCGCCAGAAGGCGAGGTACGAGTCTTCGGGGTTCCGCGGGTCAGTCGCCATGTCCCGGAACCTACCCGCGGAAGACGCCCCCTCGACACCTTGAGTGGAATAGACTCAACTTTGTGTACGTTGGAGGAGTCATAGCCGACCGACCCGCAAGGAGGAGACCCCGCACGTGGACGCCGAACTGACCAACAAGAGCCGGGACGCGATCAACGCCGCCAGTGGCCGCGCCGTGTCCGAGGGGCATCCCGACCTGACCCCCGCGCATCTGCTCCTCGCGCTCCTCGCGGGTCAGGACAACGAGAACGTCGTCGACCTGCTCGCCGCCGTCGAGGCCGACCAGGCGGCGGTACGGTCTGCCACGGAGCGGCTGCTGGCCGCCCTGCCCAGCGTGACCGGCTCCACGGTCGCGCCGCCGCAGCCCAACCGTGAGCTGCTCGCCGTCATCGCCGATGCCGCCGAGCGGGCCAAGGACCTCGGGGACGAGTACCTGTCCACCGAGCACCTGCTCATGGGGATCGCCGCGAAGGGCGGGCAGACCGGCGAGGTGCTCGCCCGGCAGGGGGCGACGCCCGCGAAGCTGCTGGAAGCGTTCGAGAAGGCAAGGGGAGGGCGCCGGGTGACCACACCCGACCCGGAGGGTCAGTACAAGGCACTGGAGAAGTTCGGCACGGACTTCACCGCCGCCGCGCGCGAGGGGAGGCTGGACCCCGTCATCGGGCGGGACCACGAGATCCGGCGCGTCGTCCAGGTGCTGTCCCGCCGCACCAAGAACAACCCCGTCCTCATCGGCGAGCCCGGCGTCGGCAAGACCGCCGTCGTCGAGGGACTGGCCCAGCGGATCGTGAAGGGCGACGTCCCCGAGTCGCTGAAGAACAAGCGCCTGGTCTCCCTCGACCTCGGCGCCATGGTCGCCGGCGCCAAGTACCGCGGCGAGTTCGAGGAACGGCTGAAGACCGTCCTCTCCGAGATCAAGGAGAGCGACGGCCAGATCATCACCTTCATCGACGAGCTGCACACCGTCGTCGGCGCGGGCGCCGGCGGCGACTCCGCCATGGACGCCGGGAACATGCTCAAGCCGATGCTGGCCCGCGGCGAGCTCCGCATGGTCGGCGCGACGACCCTCGACGAGTACCGCGAGCGGATCGAGAAGGACCCCGCCCTGGAGCGCCGCTTCCAGCAGGTCCTGGTCGCCGAGCCGAGCGTCGAGGACACCATCGCGATCCTCCGCGGCCTCAAGGGCCGCTACGAGGCCCACCACAAGGTCCAGATCGCCGACGCCGCGCTGGTCGCCGCCGCGACCCTCTCGGACCGCTACATCACCTCCCGCTTCCTGCCCGACAAGGCCATCGACCTCGTCGACGAGGCGGCCTCCCGGCTCCGGATGGAGATCGACTCCTCGCCCGTCGAGATCGACGAGCTCCAGCGGTCCGTGGACCGCCTCCGCATGGAGGAGCTGGCGCTGAAGAACGAGACCGACGCGGCCAGCCGGCAGCGGCTGGAGAAGCTGCGCCGCGACCTCGCCGACCGCGAGGAGGAGCTGCGGGGGCTCACCGCCCGCTGGGAGAAGGAGAAGCAGTCCCTCAACCGCGTCGGCGAGCTGAAGGAACGGCTCGACGGGCTGCGCGGCCGGGCGGAGCGGGCCCAGCGCGACGGCGACTTCGACACCGCCTCCCAGCTGCTCTACGGCGAGATCCCGTCGCTGGAGCGGGAGCTGGAGGCGGCGAGCGAGGCCGAGCAGGAGGCGTCCAAGGACACCATGGTCAAGGAGGAGGTCGGGTCGGACGACATCGCGGACGTGGTCGGCGCCTGGACCGGCATCCCGGCCGGTCGCCTGCTGGAGGGCGAGACGCAGAAGCTGCTGCGCATGGAGGACGAGCTGGGCAAGCGGCTGATCGGCCAGACCGAGGCCGTGCGCGCCGTCTCCGACGCGGTCCGCAGGACCCGGGCCGGCATCGCCGACCCCGACCGCCCGACCGGCTCCTTCCTCTTCCTCGGCCCCACCGGTGTCGGCAAGACCGAGCTGGCGAAGGCGCTCGCGGACTTCCTCTTCGACGACGAGCGGGCCATGGTCCGCATCGACATGTCGGAGTACGGCGAGAAGCACACGGTCGCCCGCCTCGTCGGCGCGCCTCCCGGCTACGTCGGCTACGAGGAGGGCGGCCAGCTCACCGAGGCGGTGCGCCGCCGCCCGTACAGCGTGGTGCTCCTGGACGAGGTGGAGAAGGCCCACCCGGAGGTCTTCGACATCCTGCTCCAGGTCCTCGACGACGGCCGGCTGACCGACGGCCAGGGCCGGACGGTGGACTTCCGCAACACTCTTCTGATCCTCACGTCCAACCTGGGCAGCCAGTTCCTCAGCGGGCCGGGCCCGCTCGACGCGCCGGTGTCCGACGAGGAGAAGAAGCGGCAGGTCCTGGAGGTCGTCCGGGCCTCCTTCAAGCCCGAGTTCCTCAACCGCCTGGACGACCTGGTCGTCTTCTCGGCCCTCGACCGGACCGAGCTGGGGCGGATCGCCCAGCTCCAGATCGACCGGCTCGGCAGGCGGCTGGCCGAGCGCCGGCTCACGCTGGAGGTCACCCCGGCGGCCCTGGAGTGGCTCGCCGAGGAGGGCAACGACCCGGCGTACGGCGCCCGGCCGCTGCGCCGTCTGATCCAGACCGCGATCGGGGACCGGCTCGCGAGGGAGATCCTCGCGGGCGAGGTCACCGACGGCGACACGGTCCGGGTGGACCGGTTCGAGGACGGCCTGATCGTCGGCGCGGCGCAGTAGCGGACGGGGCCGCGGGCCGCTCACGGCGGCCCGCGGCCCCCGTCACGTGGGGAACGGCCCCCGTCACGTGGGGAACGGCCCCCGTCACGTGGGGAACGGCCCCGTCACGTGTCGAACGCGGAGAGGCGGACGTGGGCGGTGTCCGCGTCCTCGTACGTGACCCGCACGTCCACGTACAGCGCCTCGTCGTACGAGACCTTCAGGCACAGGTCGCCGGCGCAGGAGTACGGTGGTTCTCCGGCCGGATACGTCGCGGCCAGCCAGTCCGCGACCTCGCCCCGCGGCATCAGGAAGTCCGCCGTGACGCGCGTTTCCTGCCAATGGGCCTCGGTGCACCGGGCGTGCCCGGCGCTCGCCGGCAGCGACCCGCGGGCGAAGTCCATCGCCTCGGTGCATGAGACGCCCGTCGCGTCACCCGCCGAGCTCCAGGCCAGCGCGCCCCACACCAGCAGGGCGAGCGGGCCGCCGCAGCACAGTGTCACCAGCACGGACACCCAGATCCACGTCGACCGGCGCGGCCTCACCGGCTTCGCCGGCATCGCGTTCTCTTCCGTCTGGTCCCCCATGGGCACCAGATCTTGTCAGCCCGCAGCGGATCGCGGGCGGCGGGGCTTGCCACGGACCGGCCGGTATGGGAGAGGATGGCGGCAACCGTACGAAGGGATATTCACGGTGAGCATCGACCCGTCCTCGATTCCGAATTTCGGGGGCCAGCCCCAGCCTCAGGCCGCAGGACCGGCGGGCCCCGTCGTTCCCGACCAGGAACTGGTCAAGCAGCTCCTCGACCAGATGGAGCTGAAGTACGTCGTCGACGACGAGGGTGACCTCGCGGCGCCGTGGGAGGAATTCCGTACGTACTTCATGTTCCGCGGCGAGGAGGACCAGCGGGTCTTCTCGGTGCGGACGTTCTACGACCGGCCGCACTCCGCCGACGACCGCGCCAAGGTCCTCGACGCGATCGACGACTGGAACCGCCGCACGCTGTGGCCCAAGGTGTACACCCACCTGCACGAGGAGGAGGACGGCTCCGCCACCCTCCGCCTCATCGGCGAGGCCCAGATGCTGATCGGCACCGGCGTCGCGCTGGAGCACTTCGTGTCCTCCACCGTCAGCTGGGTCCGCGCCTCCATCGAGTTCGACAAGTGGCTCGTGGAGCAGTTCGGCCTGGAGTCCCCCGAGGACAAGGCCGACGGCGACGCGGGCGACGAGGGCTGAGCGACCGGCCCCCGCCCGCTCACAGGGCCATGCGCGCGATCGTGAGCGCGTACACCCCGTAGCAGAACGACAGCCCGGCCAGGGCGGCGATCACCACGATCGCGGCCCTCGGCCGGGCTTTCGTCATGGCCCCCGCCAGTGGGAGCAGCAGCGGGAACGCGGGCAGCAGGAAGCGCGGCTTGGACTCGAAGAAGCCGGAGCCGCCGACGGCGATGAGCACCAGCACGCCCGTGTAGACCAGCACTGGCAGCGGAGGCCGCTCGACCAGCGCGAGCAGCGCGAAGAGGAGCACCCCGGCCGCCGTCAGGACCAGGGCCGCCACGAACCCGAACTGGGTCGGCCCGCGCAGCAGGTCGCGGACGAAGCGCAGCGAACCGGCGCCCAGGTCGAAGCGGGAGGTCCAGCCGGACTGGACGGCGAAGTACCCGCCGAGCAGATCGCCCCGGCGGCCGCCGACCCACAGCAGGTACGAGAGCCAGCCGGCCGGAGCGAGGGCCGCCGCGGCCCATACCCGCCACACCACCCGGCCCCGCCGGCGCCAGAGCTCGTGGGCGACGGCGGCGAGGACGGCCGCCGCGACCGCGATCCCGCTGGGGCGGGAGAGCCCCGCCAGCGTCGCGAGGACGCCGGCCGCCAGCCAGCGGCGTGCCAGGAGCAGGTGCAGCGACCAGGCGGCGAAGGCGGTCATCACCGGCTCGGTGTACGCCATGGACAGCACGATCGAGTGCGGCAGCAGGCCCCAGAGCAGGACCAGGAACACGGCGGTGCGCCGCCCGTGGAGCCGTTCGCCGACCAGGTAGACGCCCCAGGCCGCGGCACCGGCCGCGAGCCACGAGAGCAGCAGTCCTGCGGTGCCGCCGGTGACCGGCAGGACGGTGGTCACGGCCCGGACCAGCGCCGGATAGAGCGGGAAGAAGGCAAGGTCGGACTGGGCGCCGCCGTCCGGCCAGTACAGCGTGCGGCCGTAGCCGTTCGCGGCGATCCGGATGTACCAGTCGGAGTCCCACGAGGTCGCGAGCAGCGCGCGCGGTGAGCGCCCGATGTGCCAGGACCACAGGGCGAGGACGAGCATCCCGGTCAGTCGCGCGGCGGCGAAGAGCCCGAGCGCGGGTGCGGCCCGGTACAGCGAGGTCCACCCGCGGGTCGCCCGCCGGGCGGAGGCGGACGACACCGCCCGGTCGAGGGTCTCGGCGAACAGGGTGCACCTCCGTGCGCACGGGATTCGGGTGGGCCCGATAAATCGGTCTACCCGACGATCCGTGCGGCGCCGTGGGGGCGCGCGAGGGGCACGGGCCCACCCGGGTGAAAACTCCCCGCCGCAGCCCATCCGGTGCCGTGCCCCGATCCCCGCCGGCCGGGCGCGCCGCCGCAAGCCGACGTCGTGGGCCGCTGCCCGCACCTCGACCTGCCGCCTCGTCCACGCCGCGACCAGGCATCCCCAGGACAGCGAGGAGCGGCCGTTCGGCGGACGGCCCGGCTTCCGGTGAGCGGAAGCCGGGGAGCGGCGTCCCCGATGCCCGTCCCGGCCCGGCCTCAGGCCGCGAGCGTCCTGAGCCGCGCCACCGCCTCCTCCAGGACGTCCGTCCGCTTGCAGAAGGCGAAGCGGACGAAGGGGGCGCCCGCGTCGCGGTGGTCGTAGAAGACCGCGTTCGGGATGGCGACGACGCCGGCGCGTTCCGGGAGGCCGCGGCAGAAGGCGAAGCCGTCTGACTCGCCCAGGGGGCGGATGTCGGTGGTGACGAAGTAGGTGCCGGCCGGGCGGTGGACCTCGAAGCCCGCGCGGGCCAGGCCGTCGCTCAGCAGGTCCCGCTTGGCGCGCAGGTCGGCGCGCAGGCCCTCGAAGTAGGTGTCGGGCAGCCGCAGCGCCTCGGCGATCGCGTACTGGAACGGTCCCGAGGCGACGTACGTGAGGAACTGCTTCGCGGACCGGACGGCGGCGGTGAGTTCGGGGCTCGCGGTGACCCAGCCGACCTTCCAGCCGGTGAAGGAGAAGGTCTTGCCGGCCGAGCCGATGGTGACCGTGCGGTCCCGCATGCCGGGCAGGGTCGCGATCGGGATGTGCTCGGCGTCGTCGAAGACCAGGTGCTCGTAGACCTCGTCGGTGACCACCAGCAGGTCCCGTTCGGTGGCCAGCTCGGCGACCGCGGTGAGCTCGTCCCGGGTGAGCACCGTGCCGGTCGGGTTGTGCGGCGTGTTGAGCAGGATGAGCCGCGTCCGGTCGGTGACGGCGGCCCGCAGCTCGTCGAGGTCCAGGACGTAGCGGCCCTCGGACGGCCGGAGCGTGACCGGTACGCGCGTGCCGCCCGCCATGGCGATGCAGGCGGCGTAGGAGTCGTAGTACGGCTCCAGGGCGATCACCTCGTCGCCCGGCTCGACCAGGGCGAGCAGCGCGGCGGCGATCGCCTCGGTCGCGCCGGCGGTGACCAGCACCTCCGCGTCGGGGTCGTGGGCGAGGCCGTAGCGCTTCAGCTGGTGGTCGGCGACGGCCTCGCGCAGCTCGGGGACGCCGGGACCGGGCGGGTACTGGTTGCCGTGCCCCTCGCGGAGGGCCCGGACCGCGGCCTCCCGGATCTCCTCGGGCCCGTCGGTGTCGGGGAATCCCTGGCCGAGGTTGATCGCCCCGGTCCGGGCGGCCAGTGCGGACATCTCGGCGAAGATCGTCGTCCCGAACTCGGCGAGCCGGCGATTGAGCAGCGGTCGGTTCATGGGCGCCATCCTGCGGCGAAGCTCTGGAGTTCCTCAAGTGGGCTTTGGCGGGGACGCGGCGAGGGGATCGCCGGGTCATGGAACTTCTGCTCTTCCTCGCGGGCCTCGCGCTCGTCATCGGATGTGTGGTGTGGATCGCCCGGCGTGGCCTGCGGAGCACGCGGCGGAAGGGCGGGGACAGCTGGTGGGCGGGCGCGGGGACGGCGTCCGCCGGTACCGCCCCGTCGTCGGGCTCGTCCTCGTCCCCCTCGTCCTCGTCTTCGTCGTTCTCCTGCTCGTCGTCCTCGTGTTCGAGCTCGTCGTGTTCGAGCTCCTCGTGTTCGTCGAGCTCCTGCTCCAGCTCGTCCTGCGGCAGCTGAAAGCTCTGCACTTCCTCAACTGCGGTTGAGGCCGGATCCGTGAGGGGCATCCCCCTCACACAGACCAACGGGGGTGACACGGATGGAAGTACTGCTCTTCGGATTTCTGATCCTGTTCGTGGTGATCGGCCTGGTGTTCTCGAAGGCGAGCCGTGCGAGCCGGCGGCGCAGGCGCAGCTGGTGGGCGGGCGGCGGCGGGGGCGGAGGCGGCAGCTCCTGTGCCGGCGGTTCGTCCTGCGGCTCGTCGTCCTGCGGGGGCAGCGGCTGCGGGGGCGGCTGCGGCGGGGGCAGCTGACGCGGGCCGCCGTCCGCGCGAAACCCGCGCTGTCCGGCCGGGCCCGGGTCCGGCCGGACAGTGCGTGGCGGAGGCCCGCGGTGGATTCCGATTGAACAAGTGAACGTTGGGGTCCCCGGGGGGATGGAAACCACGTCAAGTTGGGTAAAAACGCTGTGAGTCGCTCGAAGTCCGTGATTCCCTCGCTGTTGAGAACATCCAGCCCTCGGACCGTGTGTGGACCCGAGCCGGCGATCCCCCACTCCCGTTGAATCCCTCTCCGGGGCGCCCCCGGCCCACCCGTCAAACCGTGTTTGCGGAGCCGACCCATGCTCACGACCCTGAAGACCTCCTACACCGACACGCGTGCGGCCGATCTGGCCTGGGCCCTGGGGCGCGAGCCGCTGCCCGCACTCGCCGCGCTCGACCTCGAACTCGGCGCAGCCAAGCTCCAGTTGCGTCTGCTCGGCGCCTCCCACCAGGTGCTTCTGGAGGAGGAGGGCCGCAGCTGCTCCGAGACCGTCGCCTGCATGCCGGGCAGCAGCACGCCGCTGCCGCTGGGCGTCTCCAAGCGCGTCGGCGGCTGGGAGTACGAATTCGCCGCTCGCGTCGAGACGTTGTCGGACGGCTCGTTCGCCGGCCGTGCCCAGGAGCTGCTGGCGCTCGTCGCCGACCATCCCAACGGTCTCGCGGGGACGTTCCCCGGCTCCCCGTACGCCTTCACCGCGATGCTGGCGCAGCGCCACGAGGGGCAGGTGCGCTGGCGCACCTGGCACGCGTACCCGCAGGAGGGGCAGCTGGTGGTCACCCGGACGCGGATCGGCGTTCGTATGCCCGCCTCGCTGTGATGCGCCGCCCGAGCGACCCAGGTGCACTCGTGTGGGTGACAGGCGGCGAAAGTAGTGTGACGTAGCGTTACGAACATGATCGATTCGCCCGTGACCGTGCCACCCAAGCGGGTGACGCGGCTGCCCGTGAGGCCGAGCGCGGTGCGGTATCCGGTCCTCGCCGTGGTCTTCGTCTGCGCCGCCTGCGGTCTGGTCTACGAACTGGAACTGGTCGCGCTCGCCTCGTATCTGATCGGCGACTCGGTCACCCAGGCGTCCGTGGTGCTGTCCGTGATGGTCTTCGCCATGGGCGTCGGCTCGTTGCTGGCCAAGCGGCTGCGCTGCCACGCGGCGGTCGGCTTCGGCCTGGTGGAGGCCGGACTCGCCCTGATCGGCGGCTGTTCCGCGCTGGTGCTGTACGCGGCGTTCGCCTGGCTCGGCGAGTCGAGGTACGTCCTGGTGGCGTTCTCCCTCGCCATCGGCGTCCTCATCGGAGCCGAGATCCCGCTGCTGATGTCGCTCATCCAGCGTGCGGAGTCGGCGCGTTCGCCCGGCGTACGGGAGAAGGACGACGCGGCCGGGACGGTCGCCGACCTCTTCGCCGCGGACTACGTCGGCGCGCTGGTCGGCGGCCTCGCCTTCCCGTTCCTGCTGCTGCCCTGGCTCGGCCAGCTCACCGGCGCGCTCGTCACCGGCGCGGTGAACGCGGTGGCGGGCGCCGGGCTCGTGCTGTGGCTGTTCCGGCGGGATCTGACCGCCCGCGCCCGGACGTTGCTGATCGCGGTGAACGTGACCGTGCTCGCCGTCCTCGCCACCGCGACCGTCCTCGTCGACGACTTCGAGTCGGCGGCGCGGCGCGCGGTGTACGGCGACAGCGTGCGGGTCGCCGTGCACACCCGGCAGCAGGAGGTCGTGGTGACGGGGGAGCGGGGCAGGCCGCCGGACCTCTTCCTCGACGGCCGCCTGCGGGTCGCCGGGCAGGACGAGCACCGCTACCACGAGGCGCTGGTGCACCCCGCGATGAACGGAGCTCACGCGCGCGTGCTGATCGTCGGCGGCGGGGACGGCCTCGCCGCGCGGGAGGTGCTGCGCTATCCGGGCGTCGAGGCGGTCACCGTCGTCGAACTCGACCCCGGAGTCGTCGACCTCGCCCGGACCGACCCCGAGCTCGCCGCGCTCAACCGGCAGGCGTTCCGGGACCCGCGCGTCCAGGTGGCGTACGCCGACGCCTTCCGCTGGCTGCGCGGGGCGGGCGCGAGCCACCGGTACGACGTGGTGATCTCGGACCTGCCCGATCCGGGCATCACGTCCAGCACCAAGCTGTACTCCGAGGAGTTCTACGGCCTGGTCGCCCGGGCCCTCGCGGACGGCGGACGGGTGGTCGTGCACGCCGGCTCCGCCTCGGCCCGCCCGGGGACGTACTGGACGGTGGAGGCCACCCTGCGGTCCGCCGGCTTCGCCACGAGGCCCTACGGAGCGAGCGGCCGGGCCGCCGGATTCGCCGCGGGGCCCGACCGGGCCGAGCGGGCGAGCACCGGCGAGCGGGTCCCGCGGGACTGGGGATTCCTCCTGGCGGCCCCGGGGCGGAAGCCGCCCCCGCTGGGACTGGCCGCGGACGCGCCGGTGCTGCGGTCCCTCACGGCAGGACACCTGGTGACCGGCGCCCGGAGCACGGAGCGGACCCGGGACCCGGACGGTGCCGCGCTGCCGCCCTCGACGCTGGTGCACCCCCGCTACGGCGGCTGACGGATACCGGAGCGGGGCCGGGGCATACCTGCGACGGACACCGGAGCGGGGGCCGGGGCGCACAAACAGGCGACGTCGGCGCCGGTGCTGAGTAGGCTCGGCTTCCATGGAGCATGAGGTGTTCGTTCCGGTTCCGGCCGAGGTCCTGCGCGCGACGCTGACGGACCCCGCACGGGTGGCGCGCTGCGTCCCCGGCCTCCAGCAGGACGCGGACGCGGACGCGGGCCCGCTCTCGGGCCGGCTGAAGGTCCGGGTCGGCGGCAACACCATCACCTACCGCGGCGCTCTGCGGCTGAGGGAGCGCGACGGCGCCTTCGTGGCCGAGGGCGAGGGAGCGGAGGCCCGCGGCAAGGGCGCGGCGAAGCTGGTGCTGACGCTGGTGCTCACCCCGGTGGCCGAGGGCACGAAGCTGGCCTTCACCGGCACGCTCGCCGCCGAGGGGCGCCTCGCGGACCAGCCGGAGGAGGTCACGGCCTCGGCCGGCCGCCGTCTGATGGACCGTTTCGCCGAGTCCCTGGCTTCGGCTGCCGCCCGGACGGCCGAAGCCGGCGCCCTCGCGTCCCCGGACGCGGACGACGCCTCCGTGCCGGACGCCACCGCCGACGCCACCGCCGCCGGCACCATTGACGAGACCGCCGACGAGACGCCGGACGGGGCCCCGGAGAGCACTCCCGAGGACGGCGCCGCCGCGGTGGCGCCCGACGGCGAGGCGGACAGCGACAGCGACGGCGTCGACGACGGTGTCGAGGAACCCGGTCGTCCGTCCGTCTTCGACACTCCGGTCCCGCCGCCCTCGCTCGACCCCCGGCTCGACGAGGAGTTCGGCGAGACCCCGGTGGAGCTGCCCGCCGAAACCCCGGCCGTCGAGGCCGCGCACGCCCGTCGGACGATGATCGGACGGAGCGCCGAGGAGGTCGACCACGCGCCGCCGCGCGGCCGGTACGCCCCCGTGCCCGCCCCGGACTCCGGCGGCTCGGGAGCCACCCTGCGGTGGATCGCCCCCGCCGCCGCCCTCGCCCTCGCCTCCGCGGTCGTCGTCGGCCGTGCCCTGCGGCGCCGACGCTGACACCCCGTTAGGGTCGGGGGCGTGAGCGAGCAGACGCGACTGACGGCGGGCGACGCCGAGTTGACCATCAGCCCCGACAACGGCTGCCGGATCGAGAGCCTGCGCATCGGCGGCCACGAGCTGCTGCGTCAGGGCGAGCGGTACGGCTGCTTCCCCATGGTGCCCTGGTGCGGGCGCACGGCCGGCGGACGCTTCCGGAACGGCGGGACCACCCACCAGTTGCCCCTCAACGCGGCCCCGCACGCCATCCACGGCACCGGCCGCGACACCGCGTGGAAGACCGCCCGGGCCGGCGAGCGCGAGGCGGCCTTCACGTACGACCTCACCGAGCCCTGGCCGTACGCGGGACGCGTCACCCAGCTCGTCGAGCTGACCGAGGACGCGCTCACCCTCACCCTCGGCGTCGAGGCCACCGACGACTCCTTCCCGGCCCAGGCCGGCTGGCACCCCTGGTTCCGCCGGAACCTCGGCGACGGCGGCCAGGACGTGCGGGTCGACTTCACCGCCGACTGGCAGGAGGAGCGGGGCACGGACCACCTCCCGACCGGCCGCCGGATCGGCCCGACGCCCGGCCCGTGGGACGACTGCTTCGGCATGCCCGACGGTGTCGACGTCACGCTGACCTGGCCGGAGCAGCTGGAACTGAAGGTCACCAGCCGGGCCGCGTGGGTCGTCCTCTACGACGAGCAGCCGGAGGCGGTGTGCGTGGAACCGCAGTCCGGGCCGCCGAACGGACTCAACACCCTTCCGCGCCTGGTGACCCCCATCGATCCGCTGGAGATCGCGGCCACCTGGACTTGGCGGCGGCTCTGACGCGGCCCCGCCCTGCGGGCGGACGCCGCTGCCTTTCCGGACACGCCCTAACTTGATCTTTAACCTGTGCGGCGGGGCCGTGGGGTGGTCGATTTCTTCGCTCGCTGGTTGGCCGGCTGTGTGTTGCGGGGTGTGTGGACGTCGTGGCGTGGGGTGGGCCGGGTGTTTTTGCGGCCGGGTGGTCGTCCGGGTCCGGGGTGGGTGGGTTTCGGTGCTCTGGCCGGGCAGGCGGCTTGCGGGCGGATGTGCCGGAAGTCGCGGCGGACCCGTGCGGGGGTGAGTCTGTCCGCGGGAACGGGCCTTTCCCAGGGGCGGCGGCGGTCGGCCGCGAGCGGTCGGGCCAGTCGTAGTTGGGTGTAGGCGGCGAGGATCAGCCAGGTCCAGCGGTCCGCCGCCTCGGGGGTGCGGATCTTCGGGCAGGTCCAGCCGAGGGTCTGCTTGAACAGGCGGAAGGTGTGCTCGATGTCGAAACGCCGCAGGTATGCCTGCCAGAGACGGTCGGTGTCCGCTGCGTCTGCGTCGGTTCCCGACCACCACAGCCAGACCGGCTTCGGGGTGGCGCCGCTGGGCAGATGCTGGATGTCCAGACGGATCACCGTCCCTTCGACGATCGGGAGGGTGCCGTCGGCCGCGGCCCAGGACGAGCGGTGGGTGAGCTTGGGGTGGAGCCGGTTCCAGGAGCGTGCGAGGGCGGTGCCGTAGAGGCGTGTGTCGGTGACGGTGTCGGTGTCCGGGGTGCCCCAGGTGTCGGGCTGTCCGAAGACGAACTCGCCTCCGTGCCGGGGCGGCCGGCCCCTGGTGTGAGGCTGCCGGGGCGGTGCCGGGCGACGCAGGACACGGTCCGAGCGCATCCGGGCCAGCACCTGCACCGGCAGATCCTTGAGGAGGAAGGCGAGGCGGGGTGCGTCGTATCCGGCGTCCGCGATGATGAGGACGTCCGGGTCCCCGGCCTGCCACTGGCCTGCGGTGATGAGCCGCTCGACCAGGTCGCGCAGCTGTCGGGCGGTGACGGTGGCGGTGTCGTCCCCGGGCGCCAGACGCAACGCGTCGAGCGGCGCGGTCCATGAACTTCGGCCGGGTTCCAGTGCGCAGACGATCGAGTAGGGCCAGCCGGGAACGGGGATGTGCTGGTCCTTGCCGCGGCCGTAGGTGTGGCAGAGGATCCGCTGCGGTGAGGTGTGGGCGTCCGGCCGCAGCCAGCAGGTGACGTCGACGGCCAGGACGATTCGGCCGTCGACTGCTCGTGGCAGCGGCACCGAAGCCAGGGTGTGTCGCATCCGGTCGGCGTCGATGCGGCCCTGGGCGAGGGCGGCGTAGAGCCCTCCGTGCCCGCGTCGGTGTTCGCCCACCAGCGACAGTTCGGCCAGTGATCTCACCGGCCCGTCCCCGCACAGAACTGCATCCGTCAGCTCGAACAGAGCGTCCGAACGGGAGGTGAGACAGGAGTAGAACTCGCCCCGGAAGCGTGACAGATCCGCCAACGGCTCTCGCCGGGCATCGTGATGCTGCAGACTCATCCTCACGGCCTTCGTGCTGGACGTGTGTGTTCCTTGGTCGGAGCACATGTTCAGACGAAGGCCGCTTCCGTGTACGGCGGTTACCGAACCGAGTGATCAAGTACGACCCACCGTTCGACAACGCACGTTAAAGATCAAGCTAAGGGCTGTCCCGTAATCCGCGGTGGGTCGGTGCACGGCGTCGGATGCGGTGCATCGCAAGGCGGAGGGTCGTCCTCATACTGGGCGTATTCGGGCGATCCGACAACGCCGCGAGGTGCCGTAGCCGGCGTCGTGCGCCCGCCGCGGATTACGGGACAGCCCTTAAGCTGCTGACCATGACTGACGTACGCGCTGAGCTGCTCCAGCAGATCAAGGACAAGGCCGTGGTGCACGGCAAGGTGACCCTCTCGTCGGGTCTGGAAGCCGACTACTACATCGACCTGCGCCGGATCACGCTGGACGGCGAGGCCGCGCCGCTCGTCGGTCAGGTCATGCTGGACCTGACCGCCGACCTGGACTTCGACTGCGTGGGCGGCCTCACTCTGGGCGCCGACCCGGTCGCGACGTCGATGCTGCACGCCTCCGCCGCCCGTGGGCAGCGGCTGGACGCCTTCGTCGTCCGCAAGGCGCAGAAGGCGCACGGCATGCAGCGCCGTATCGAGGGCACGGACGTCAAGGGCAAGCGCTGCCTCGTCGTCGAGGACACCTCGACCACCGGTGGCTCGCCGCTGACGGCCGTCGAGGCGGTGCGCGAGGCGGGTGGCGAGGTCGTGGCCGTCGCGACGATCGTGGACCGCGGTGCGGCCGACGCGATCGCCGGCGCGGGGCTGGCCTACCTCACCGGCTACCAGCTGGCGGACCTGGATCTGGCCTGACCGACGCGAAGTCGTGACTTAGGGGCCACGGCACCGGCCGAGCGGTTCTGACCTGCGGCTTTCAGGAGGGGCGGAGTGTTTCACGTGAAACGCTCCGCCCCTTCGTCATGGTGTCCGTACAAGAGTCTGGAAAGATGGGCCCCGACGATGACGTCGCCCCAGGTCAGGGTCAAGCAACGCACATACCGCACATCACAAGGAGCGGACGAATGCCCATCGCAACCCCCGAGGTCTACAACGAGATGCTCGACCGGGCGAAGGCAGGCAAGTTCGCCTACCCGGCCATCAACGTGACTTCGTCCCAGACCCTGCACGCCGCGCTGCGCGGCTTCGCGGAGGCCGAGAGCGACGGCATCATCCAGATCTCGACCGGTGGAGCCGAGTTCCTGGGCGGCCAGCACAACAAGGACATGGTCACGGGCGCCGTTGCCCTGGCCGAGTTCGCGCACATCGTCGCCGCGAAGTACGACATCACGGTGGCTCTGCACACCGACCACTGCCCGAAGGACAAGCTGGACGGCTACGTCCGTCCGCTGCTCGACATCTCCGCCGAGCGCGTCAAGGCCGGCCGCAACCCGCTGTTCCAGTCCCACATGTGGGACGGCTCCGCCGAGACCCTCGCGGACAACCTGGCCATCGGCCAGGAGCTGCTCGCCAAGGCCGTCGCTGCGAAGATCATCCTCGAGGTCGAGATCACCCCGACCGGTGGCGAGGAGGACGGCGTCACGCACGAGATCAACGACGAGCTGTACACCACGGTCGACGACGCGATCCGCACCGCCGAGGCCCTGGGCCTGGGCGAGAAGGGCCGCTACCTGCTCGCCGCCTCCTTCGGCAACGTGCACGGCGTCTACAAGCCGGGCAACGTCGTGCTCCGCCCCGAGCTGCTCAAGGACCTGCAGGCGGGCGTCGCCGAGAAGTACGGCAAGGCCTCCCCGTTCGACTTCGTCTTCCACGGCGGCTCCGGCTCCACCGCCGAGGAGATCGCCACCGCGCTGGAGAACGGCGTCGTGAAGATGAACCTGGACACCGACACCCAGTACGCCTTCACGCGTCCGGTCGCGGACCACATGTTCAAGAACTACGACGGCGTCCTGAAGGTCGACGGCGAGGTCGGCAAGAAGTCGACCTACGACCCGCGCACCTGGGGCAAGCTGGCCGAGGCGGGCATGGCCCAGCGCGTGACCGAGGCGTGCGCTGCGCTGCGCTCGACCGGCACGAAGATCAAGTAGTTCGGGGCTCCGTTCCGAAACCGTGTCCCGGGGGCCCGGCGCGACCGCTTCGGCGGCCGTGCCGGGCCCTCGGCATGTGAAGGGCTGCGCGTGACGACGTACGCATACGACTTCGACCGGGTGATCGACCGCCGTGGCACCTGGTCGGTCCAGTGGGACGGCATAGCGGACCGCTTCGGCGTCGGCGACCTGCTCCCGTTCACGATCTCCGACATGGACTTCGCCTCCCCGCCGGAAGTCCTGGCCGCGCTGCGCGAGCGCGTGGAGCACGGCGTGTTCGGCTACACCGACTGGCGGCTCGGGGAGTTCCGGGAGGCGGTCCGCCACTGGTACGCGAGCCGGTACGCGACCGAGCTCGACGTCGAGACGCTGGTCTACGCGCCCTCCGTACTGAACCAGCTCTCCCAGCTGCTCCGGATGTGGACCGAGCCGGGCGATGGGGTCGTCGTGCACACCCCGACGTACGACGGGTTCCGAAAGGCCGTCACCGGGCTCGGGCGGGAGCTGCGGGGCGTGCCGATCGGGGACACCGAGGCCCTGGAGCGGGAGCTGGCGCGCCCGGACACGCGGATGCTGCTGCTCTGCTCGCCCCACAACCCGACCGGGCGGGTGTGGCGGGAGCACGAGCTGGCGCACTTCGCGCGACTCGCCGAGCGGCACGGCGTGGCCGTCGTGAGCGACGAGATCCACGCGGACATGGTCGCGGACGGCCACCGGCACCTGCCCTGGACCCGGTTCGCCACCGCGGGGCGCGGCCGGCGGTGGGCGGTGGTCACCTCGGGAACGAAGTCCTTCAACTTCCCGGCGCTGAGCGGCTCGTACGGGATCATCGGCGACCCCGACGAGCGCCTGGCGTTCATCCGGCGCATGGAGACCGGGGAGGGGCTCGCGTCCCCGGCGGTGCTCTCGCTGACCGCCCACATCGCCGCGTACCGGCAGGGCGGAGTGTGGCTCGACGACCTGCGGTCCTATGTGGCCGGCACGATGCGCATGCTCGCGGAGCGCCTGCGGGAGGGGCTTCCGGAAGTGGAGTGGACGCCCCCGGAGGCGGGCTATCTGGCCTGGGTCGACCTGCGCCCCCTCGGTGTCGACGACAGCGCGCTCCAGCGGGAGCTGGTGGAGACCGAAAAGGTCGCGATCATGCCGGGCGGGGTGTACGGGACGCCGGGGTTCGTCCGGCTGAACGTGGGCTGCCCGCGCGAGAAGGCGGAGCGGGGCGTGGACGCCCTGGTGCGGGCGGCGACGAGGCTGCGGACCGGCTGAGCGGAGCGTCCTCCGGCCCGGCGGGACGAGGCGCCCCGCCGCGCCGGGGACGCCGGGCGGACCCCCTCCCGCGGTGGCGGCCCGTCCCGCGGCCGTACCCCGGTCGGCAGGCGTGGGCGGCGCGATCGCGGGACGATGCAAAGCATGGACATCAGGCTCGCCACGGGAACGGGACGGTGGATCGTCTTCACGACCGTGCTGGGGTCCGGGATGGCACTGCTCGACTCCACCGTGGTCAACGTGGCCCTGCCCCACATCGGCGAGGACCTGGGAGCCGACCTGGCGGACCTGCAGTGGACCGTCAACGCCTACATGCTCACCCTGGCCGGGCTGATCCTGCTCGGCGGAGCGCTGGGGGACCGCTACGGACGGCGGAAGGTGTTCGTCGTCGGCGTGGTGTGGTTCGCGCTGGCCTCGCTGCTGTGCGGGCTCGCCCCGAACGCGGGCGTGCTGATCGCGGCCCGGGCCCTCCAGGGCGTCGGCGGAGCGCTGCTGACACCGGGGTCGCTCGCGCTGATCCAGGCCAGCTTCCATCCCGACGACCGGGCCCGGGCGGTCGGCCTCTGGTCCGGCTTCGGCGGCGTGGGCGCGGCGATCGGCCCCTTCGTCGGCGGCTGGCTGGTCGACGGACCCGGCTGGCGCTGGGTGTTCCTCCTGAACGTGCCCCTGGCCGCGCTGTGCGTACCGGTCGCGCTGCGGCACGTCCCCGAATCGCGGGACGAGAGCGCGCACGGCCGCTTCGACGTCCTCGGGGCCGTCCTGGGCGCCTCGGGCCTGGCGCTGGTCACCTACGCGCTGATCGGCGCGGCGTGGTGGCCGGCCGTCGCGGGGGTGGCGGTGGGCGCCCTCTTCGTCCTCGTGGAACGCCGGCGGGGCGAGGAGGCGATGGCGCCTCCGTCGATCTTCGCGTCCCGGCTGTTCACGTCGGTCAACCTGGTGACGCTCTGCGTGTACGCGGCGTTCGGCGGCTTCTTCTTCCTGGCCGCGCTCCAGCTCCAGGTGGTGTCCGGCTACTCGGCGCTCGGGGCCGGGACGGCGCTGCTGCCCACGACGGTGCTGATGCTGCTGCTCTCCGCGCGGTCGGGCGAGCTGGGGGAGCGGATCGGGCCCCGGATCCCGCTGACTGTGGGGC
The DNA here is from genome assembly GCF_050917515.1 of Streptomyces sp. JL2001. Classification (NCBI taxonomy): domain Bacteria; kingdom Bacillati; phylum Actinomycetota; class Actinomycetes; order Kitasatosporales; family Streptomycetaceae; genus Streptomyces; species Streptomyces sp. JL2001. The sequence continues at coordinate 4,146,647 of NZ_CP169421.1, forward strand.
CGCTGCTGTGCGCGGCGGGGATGCTGCTGATGCTGCGGGTGGGCGAGGACCCCTCGTACGTCCTGGACGTGCTGCCCGCGCTGCTGGTCCTCGGCCTGGGGATGACCACGCTGGTGGCGCCGCTGACCGCGACCGTGCTGGCGTCGGTGGACGTGGGCCGGGCGGGTCTGGCGAGTGGGATCAACAACGCGGCGGCGCGGGCGGCGGGTCTCATCGCGGTGGCGGCGCTGCCGCTGCTGGCGGGGATGGGCCCCGAGGCGTACAAATCGGCGGCCGAGTTCGGGGAGACGTTCCGGCGGGCGATGCCGATGTGTGCGGCGGTGCTGGTGGCGGGAGCGGTGCTGGCCTGGACGCTGGTCCGCTCGCCGGAGCGCGCGGAGGAGGCGCGCTGCCACCCCGAGTGCAAGGTCCACTGCGGGGTGACCTCTCCGCCGCTGGATCCGGGCGCCCGGGGGGAGACCGCTCCGCCCTCCGCTCCGGAGGAACGCGAACGCGGGGAAACGTGACATCCCCCCGGGTCCGGCGGGGAGACGTGACACCCGCCCGGGTCCGGCGGGGCCCGCGCGGCGTCCGGCGGACATGCCGGCACGGCGCTGCGGCAGACTGGGGCCATGGCCATCCACGAGAACCTGCTGGGGGGACCGCCCCCCACCCACCTGCCCGACGATCCCGAGCCGCGCGAGCTGCTCGCGAACGGCGTGGCGCCGGCGGACGTCGCCGCGAAGTACCCGACCTCCTCGCTGGCCTGGGCCCAGCTCGCCGACGAGGCGTACGAGGGCGGCCGGGTCGTCGAGTCGTACGCCTACGCCCGCACCGGCTACCACCGGGGCCTGGACGCGCTGCGCCGCAGCGGCTGGAAGGGCCACGGCCCGGTGCCGTGGGAGCACGAGCCGAACCGGGGCTTCCTGCGGGCGCTGCACGCGCTGGCGCGCGCGGCCGGCGACATCGGTGAGAAGGACGAGTACGAGCGCTGCTCGACCTTCCTGCGCGACTCCTCCCAGACGGCGGCCGACACCCTCGGCTGACGTCCCATCCCACCCCGGGGTCGCTGTCCGTCCCCGGGGTGACACGCCCTGTTCACCTGCGCAGGAACAGATCGGGCCGGAGTCCGGGAGTCGTTCGAAGCCGTTCGAAGAGGCGGTTACGATCCTCCGGACCGCAGTAACGAGCGCCGGCCCGGAGGCCCCACCTCTCCCCGCACCGGCCCACGCAGGGGGAGTCCGATCTTGGGTAAGCGTGCCGCCGTCCCCGCCGGACGGCGACGAACACCGAAGCGCGGCCGCAAACGCTCCCGGCGGGGTGCCGTGGCCCGGCTCGCGCTGCCGGCCCTCGCACTGGCGGCGGTCTCGCTCGGCGGCGGCGCGGCACTCGCGCACTACCGCGGGGACACCGGCCAGGGCCCGGTCACCGCGGCGGAGGCACCGGCCCCCGTGCCCGACCCGACGACGGCGACCCCGAGCCCCCGGGCCACCACGCGCGCCGCGACGCCGAAGGCGACCGTGAAGCCGACGCCGAAGCCCACACCGAAGAAGAAGACGGGCGTGCCCGCCTCGGGCGCCGGTACCTTCAGCACCGCCCGGTCCTCGGGCGAGGCCGTCGGCACCGGGGGCTCGCTGCGCCGCTACCGCGTCCAGGTCGAGGACGGCATCGACCTCTCCGCCCGCGACGCGGCCGCCGAGATCCAGCAGATCCTGGCCCATCCGCGCGGCTGGGCGGCCCACGGCCGGGGCCGCTTCCAGCTGGTCGACGAGAACGAGGACTTCGTCATCCGGATCGCCACGCCCGCCACCGCCGACCGGCTCTGCCTCGCCGGCGGGCTGAACACCCACGGCGAGCTGAACTGCGAGACGACCACGGGTGTCGTGGTGAACCTCCGGCGCTGGATGCTGGGCTCGCCGACCTTCGCCGGGACGCCCGCGGAGTACCGCCACCTGATCATCAACCACGAGGTCGGCCACGAGATCGGCATCCGGCAGCACATGGGCTGCCCCGGTGCCGGGAAGCTCGCTCCGGTGATGATGCAGCAGATCAAGGGCCTGAAAGGCTGTCGATCGAACGCGTATCCGTATGACGAAGACGGGAGCTACATCACCGGGCCGATCGTGTCATGATGCGCGTGGGACCGCGTGCGACGAGGCACACGGCCCGAGGGGACCGGGGCTCCACTTGCCAATCGGAAGGAGCGGACCGCTACCCGGTAGTTCGTATCGAGGAGACAGCGATGTCCACCTTCCCCGATGCCTCCGGAGCCGGTTCGGTCGATGACCCGAACCTCGACTTCGCGGGCACCACGCCGTACGAGGACTACGTCCAGGCGGACGTTCTCACCCACCTCCAGCACCTGCGCTCCGACGACCCGGGCGAGATGGTCTTCCTGGTCACCACCCAGGTCATGGAGCTGTGGTTCACCGTCATCGTCCACGAGTGGGAGACCGCGAGCCGCGCGCTGCGCGAGGACCGCATCTCGGTGGCGATGGACGCGCTGAAGCGCTCCGTGCGCGAGCTGGAGGCCCTGAACCAGTCCTGGCGCCCGCTCGCCCAGCTGACCCCGGCGCAGTTCAACGCCTACCGCGCCGCCCTCGGCGAGGGCTCCGGCTTCCAGTCGGCGATGTACCGGCGGATGGAGTTCCTGCTCGGCGAGAAGTCCGCGTCGATGCTGGTCCCGCACCGCGGCGCCCCCCGGGTCCACGCGGAGCTGGAGAAGGCGCTGCACGAGCCCAGCCTGTACGACGAGGTGCTCCGGCTGCTCCACCGGCGCGGCCTGCCGGTGCCCGAGGCCGTCCTCGGCCGTGACCTGGCGAAGAAGTACGAGCCGTCGTCCGAGGTCGAGCTGGTCTGGGCCGGGATCTACGCGGACACCGACCAGAACGGCGAACTCGTCCGGCTGGGCGAGGCGCTGAGCGACGTCGCCGAGCTCGTCTGGCGCTGGCGCAACGACCACCTCGTCGCCACCCGGCGGGCCATGGGCTCCAAGACGGGCACCGGCGGCTCGGCCGGCGTGGCCTGGCTGGAGAAGCGGGCGCAGAAGAACGTCTTCCCCGAGCTGTGGACGGCACGCAGCCATGTCTGAGACCTTGCGCGAGAACGCGCTGCTGCGTGACGCCGACGACCCGCTGGGCAAGCTGCGCGAGCGGTTCGCCCTGGACGACGCGGTCTACCTCGACGGGAACTCGCTGGGGGCCCTGCCCGCGCACGTGCCCGCCCGGATGGCCGACGTCATCACCCGTGAGTGGGGGCGGCTGCGCATCCGCTCCTGGGACGAGAGCGGCTGGTGGACCGCGCCCGAGCGGATCGGCGACCGGATCGCCCCGCTCGTCGGAGCCGCCCCGGGCCGGATCGTGGTCGGCGACTCGACCAGCGTGAACGTCTTCAAGGCCGTGGTGGCCGCCGCCCGGCTCGCGGGCGACGGACGCGACGAGATACTCGTCGACGCGACGACGTTCCCCACCGACGGCTACATCGCCGCGTCCGCGGCGCGGATGACGGGCCGCCGGATCGTGCCCGTCACGCCGGCCGAGGTCCCGGACGCCGTCGGGCCGCGCACGGCCGCCGCACTGGTCAACCACGTCGACTACCGCACCGGCCGGCTGCACGACCTGCCCGGCATCACGGCGGCGGTCCGCGCGGCGGGCGCGCTCGCGATCTGGGACCTGTGCCACAGTGCCGGTGCCCTGCCGGTCGGGCTGGACGAGCACGGGGTCGACCTGGCCGTCGGCTGCACGTACAAGTACCTCAACGGCGGCCCCGGTTCACCCGCGTACCTGTACGTCGCCGAGCGGCACCAGGCCGCGTTCGACTCCCCGCTGCCCGGCTGGAACTCGCACGCCGACCCCTTCGGCATGACCACCGGGTACGAGGCCGCCGACGGCGCGCCGCGCGGCCGGGTGGGGACCCCCGACATCCTCTCCATGCTGGCGCTCGAATCGGCGCTCGACGTGTGGGACGGCGTCGCCGTCGAGGACGTCCGGGCCAAGTCCCTGGCCCTGACGGACTTCTTCCTGGAGTGCGTCCGGGCGTACGCGCCGGCCGGCCGGGTGGAGTCGCTGACCCCCGAGGCGCACGCCGAGCGCGGCAGCCAGGTGGCGCTGCGCTGCGCCGAGGCGCCCGCCGTCATGGCGGAGTCCATCCGGCGCGGGGTGGTGGGCGACCTCCGTCGTCCGGACGTGCTCCGGTTCGGCTTCACCCCGCTCTACGTGGGCTTCGCCGACGCCGAGCGGGCCGCCCGGACCCTGGCCGAGGTGCTCGCGGAGATCCCCGCGAGCACGGCCGGAGGGTCCACTTCCGCCTGAGGCCGTACGGTCCGGTGATCACCTGACCTGCGGGGCCCCCACTCCTGGTACGGTCCCCGCAGGTCAGGCCGATTCGGCCCCGTACCCGAGAGGTTGGAACAGCATGCCCGACCCCGCCGCGCGGGACGCCGCCGAGGAGGCATCGGCCTTCTCGCACCCGGCCGTCGCCCCGGACGCCTCCGCCGCCTACGGCGAACACCCCGACCAGGTCGTCGACTTCTACGCCCCGCGGGACGGCGCTCAGCAGGTCCCGCTGGTCGTCGCCCTGCACGGCGGTGCCTGGCGGGCGCCCTACGACCGGCAGCACCTGACTCCCTTCGTGGACTTCCTCGCGCGCCGCGGCTTCGCCGTCGCCAGCGTCGAGTACCGGCGGGGCGGCTCCATCCCGCGGCAGGGCGGTACCGGCCCGGTCGCCGGGCGGTGGCCCGAGACCCTCGACGACGTGGCCGCCGCCCTGGACGCCGTGCCGCGTCTCGCCGTGGAGCACCTGCCGCAGGCCGACCCCCGCCGCATCGTGCTCACCGGCCACTCGGCGGGCGGCCACCTCGCGCTGTGGGCCGCGGCCCGGCACGTCCTTCCCCCGGACTCGCCGTGGCGGCTCGGCTCCCCGCCGCCGCTGCGCGGGGTGGTCGCGCTGGCCCCGATCGCGCACTTCGACCGGGCCGTGGAGCTCGGGGTGTGCGGCGGCGCCGTCACCGAGTTCCTCGGCGGCGAGGGCGAGTTCGACGTCCGCGCGCGGCACGCCGACCCGGCGCTGCTGCTGCCGACCGGGATCGCGACCGCGGTCGTCCAGGGACGCGAGGACGTCGTCGTCCCGCAGGCCGTCGCGCAGGCCTACGCGGAGGCGGCGGCCAAGGCGGGCGAGGCCGTGGGCCTCACCCTCCTGGAGGACGTGGGCCACTTCCCGCTGATCGACCCGTCCGCGGACGCGTGCGCGGTGGTGGCGGAGGAGATCGCCCAGCTGGCCTGGTGAACGGAACCGCCGAGGACTGCCGCGGCCCGGTGATCCTCCGGACGGAGGCGTCCGGCGGCACCCCGGCGACCGGCCGCGCCGTCGCGAACCCGCCGGTCCGGCCCGTCCCCGGCCGCACCCCGGCGACCGGGGCCTGATCAGCGACGTAGTACCTGGGACGGACGCGGAAGGATCCCCATTCATGGGGACGACCCCGTCCGTGCCCTCCCCGTACCTTGGCGTACGTGACCCAGACCTCCGAGCAGAGCCGCAGCCCCGAGTTCCGCCTGGCCCAGGGCGCGCTCTCCGGGCTGCGCCAGGACCTCTTCCACGACGCCTTCGCCTACCGCCCGATGCCGCCGATGGCGGTCGACGGGCCGATCACGCGGCGCCTGCCCGGGCGGATACGCGCCCGCATGGCGTGGACACCGCACGTGGTGGTCGCCGGCTGCTCCTTCCTCGTCTTCATGATCGGCGCGTCCGTCGTGCACGGCTCGGCCGCGCCGGTGCTGGCGCTGTACTCCTTCGGGCCCGCGGTGATCGTGCTGCTCACCCTCGTGCGCCCGGTGCTCGCCTTCTGGGCGTCGCTGATCTCCACCCCCTTCCTCGGCTTCCTCGGCAGCTACGGGGACGGCTGGCCCTGGAGCCCGAACTCCTTCGCCGCGCACCTCGTCGTCCTCACGGTCGTCGCCGCCCGCACCCGGCCGCGCACCGCGGGCTGGATGTGGCTGCTGACCGCCGGGTACGCGGTCCTCGCCGAGGTCTTCCTCGGCGTCGGCCACACCACCGACGGCCCCCCGCTGCTGTTCTGCGCCGCGCTCTCGCTGCTCGTGGTGACCGTCCTCCAGGTCCGTCGGCAGGCCGCCCGCGAGGTCACCGCCCAGCAGTCCGTGACCGCCGTCGAACGCTCCCGCCGCACCCTGCTCGAAGAGCGCACCACGATCGCCCGCGAGCTGCACGACGTCGTCGCCCACCACATGTCGGTGGTCGCGATCCAGGCGGAGGCCGCCCCCTACCGGGTCGAGAACCCGCCGCCGGAGCTGGAGCAGGCGTTCGCCACCATCCGCGAGAACGCGGTCGCGGCCCTGACCGAACTCCGTCGCGTCCTCGGTGTCGTACGGGCGGAGGACTACGAGGCCCCCGACGCCCCGCAGCCCACCCTCGCCGAGCTCGAGGGGCTGGTCGCCAACGTCCGGGAGGCCGGCCTCGCCGTCGAGAAGACGGTGACCGGCGCGGTGCGGGAGCTGCCGCAGGGCGTCGAGCTCTCGGCGTACCGGATCATCCAGGAGGCGCTGAGCAACGTGCTGCGGCACGCGCCCGGCGCGGAGGCGAAGGTCGAGGTCAGCTACGTGCTCGGCGGCCTGGGCCTGCGGATCGTGAACGGTCCGGCGCGCGGGCTGGTCCAGCCGTCGCCGGGCGCCGGGCACGGCATCACGGGCATGCGCGAGCGGGTGGGCATGCTGAGCGGCGAGATGACGGCCGAGGCGACGGCCGACGGCGGCTACGAAGTGACGGCGTTCATCCCCGTGGCGCGTGAGGAGGCGGCGGAATGACGATCAAGGTGCTGATCGTCGACGACCAGATGATGGTCCGCGAGGGTTTCTCGGTCCTGCTCGGCGCGATGCCGGACATCGAGGTCGTCGGCGAGGCGGTCAACGGACGCGAGGCCGTCGCGCAGGTCGCGGCGCTGCGTCCGGACGTGGTCCTGATGGACATCCGGATGCCCGAGCTGAACGGCATCGAGGCGACGCGCGAGATCGTCGCGGCGGACGCCGATGCCAAGGTGCTGGTCCTGACGACCTTCGACCTCGACGAGTACGTGTACCAGGCGCTGCGCGCCGGGGCCTCGGGCTTCCTGCTGAAGGACGCCTCCGCGCGGCAACTGGCCGACGGGGTCCGGGTGGTGGCGGCCGGCGAGGCCCTGCTGGCGCCGACGGTGACGAAGCGGTTGATCACCGAGTTCGCCAAGGCGGCGGAGTCGCCGCGGGCGCCGGCGCTCGCCCAGGTCGGGGACCTGACCGAGCGGGAGACGGAGGTGCTGGTGCTGATCGCCCAGGGCCTGTCGAACGCGGAGATCGCCGACCACCTGGTGGTCGCCGAGTCGACGATCAAGACGCATGTGAGCCGGATCCTGGTGAAGCTCGGGCTGCGGGACCGGACGCAGGCCGCGGTCTTCGCGTACGAGGCGAGGCTGGTGCAGGTCGGCGGGTAGCGTCCGGTCATGGACGCTGCACCCGAGGACCTCTTCGCCCCCGAATCGCCCGGTTTCATCGCCGACCCCTATCCCGCGTACGCCGCGCTGCGGGCCGGGGGTCGCGCGCACTGGAACGCGCCGACCCGGCAATGGCTGATCCCGCACCACGAGGACGTGTCGGCGCTGCTGCGGGACCGCCGGCTCGGCCGGACGTACCTGCACCGCTTCACGCACGAGGAGTTCGGCCGCCAGGCGCCCCCGGCGGCCCACGAGCCGTTCCACACCCTCAACGACCACGGTCTGCTCGACCTGGAGGCGCCGGACCACACCCGGATCCGGCGGCTGGTCTCGAAGGCGTTCACCCCGCGGACGGTGGAGCGGCTGGAGCCGACCGTGCGCGCGCTCGCCGCCGGTCTGGTCGACGGCCTGGTGGAGCGCGGCGGCGGCGACCTCCTCGCGGACGTGGCGGAGCCGCTGCCGGTCGCGGTGATCGCGGAGATGCTGGGGATCCCGGAGGAGGACGAGGAGCGGGCGCGGCTGCGGCCGTGGTCGGCCGACATCTGCGGGATGTTCGAGCTGAACCCCTCGGAGGACACGGCCCGCCGGGCGGTGACCGCGTCGGTGGAGTTCTCCGACTACCTGCGGGAGCTGATCGCGCGGCGGCGCAAGGCACCCGGCGAGGACCTGATCTCGGCCCTGGTGGGGGTGGAGGAGCTCACCGAGCAGGAGATGGTCTCCACCTGTGTGCTGCTGCTCAACGCGGGCCACGAGGCGACGGTCAACACCACGGCCAACGGCTGGTGGACGCTGCTGCGCCATCCCGAGCAGCTGGCCGCGCTGCGGGCGGACCCGGACGGGCTGTTGTCCACAGCTGTGGAGGAGATCCTGCGGTACGACACCCCGCTGCAGATGTTCGAGCGCTGGGTCCTCGACGACATCGAGGTCGGCGGCCGGCTCATCCCCCGCGGCTCCGAGGTCGCCCTGCTCTTCGGCTCGGCCAACCGCGACCCGGCCCGCTTCGGGCCGACGGCCGACACCCTGGACCTGGCGCGGGCCGACAACCCGCACATCACCTTCGGCGCCGGCATCCACTACTGCCTCGGCGCCCCGCTGGCCCGCCTGGAGCTCACGGCGGTCTTCGAGGCGCTGCTGCGCAAGGCACCGGGCCTCCGGCTCGCCGCCGAGCCGCGTTGGAAGCCGGGCTACGTCATCCGGGGCGTGGAGGAGCTGCTCGTGACGGTGTGAGCGGCCGGGGGAGGGGGCGTGCGCGGCCCCGCGGCGGGAGCGACGCCGCGGGGCCGTCCGGACGCCCCGTCCTCCCGCCCCCGACCGCTCAGCCGGCGAGGTCGCGGCGACGCAGTGCCGCCAGGCCCGCCGTCGTCAGCGCCGCGGCGAGGACGGTCAGGGTCAGGACCGGGGACCACGTCATCTCGGGGCCGGGGAGCTTCGGCAGGTGGCCGAAGGGCGACAGGTCCAGGGCCCACGACGGGAGGTCCAGTGCCGGACCGATCCAGCCCAGGGCCAGGGCCGCGCCCGCCGCGCCCCACGCCGCGGCCGCCGCCTTCGGGACGGCGCCCCACAGCAGGACCGCCAGCCCGGCGAGGGTCCATACGGCCGGGAGCTGCACCAGCGACGCGCCCAGGATCGGACCGAGGTCCCGCCCGTACGAGAGGTACAGGCCGAGGCCGCCGAGCAGCAGGATCAGCGCCGCGCCGCCGAACGCGATCACCAGGTGCCCGGCCGCCCAGCGCAGCCGCCCGACCGCGTTCGCCAGGACCGGCTCGGCCCGCCCCGAGGTCTCCTCGCCGTGCAGCCGCAGCACCGACCCCACCGCGTACAGCGCCGCGAGCATCCCGAAGAGGCCGACCATCGTGGCGAGGAAAGCGTTCGTCAGGCCGCTCTGGCCGCCCATCCGCTCGAAGATCTCCCGGGCCCGCTCGTTGTCGCCGACGATGTCGGCCGCGCCCTCGACCATGCCGCCGAAGACGATCCCGCCGAGGAGGAAGCCGAGGGACCAGCCGAGGACGGTGCCGCGCTGGAGCCGCAGGGCGAGCGCGCCCGCCGTGCCGAGCCGGCCCAGAGCCGGGCCCGGCCGGGAGGGCAGGAAGCTCATCCCGACGTCGCGCCGCTCGGTCAGCCCGTAGGCGAGGGCGGTCTGCACGAGCACGGCGACGGCGATCAGCCCCGGCACCCACCAGCGCACTCCGGCGAAGGCGCGGACGTGCTCGGCCCAGCCGATCGGCGACAGCCACGTCAGGACGGAACCGCCGTCGGCCCGGCCGGCGTCCCCCGCCGCCCGCAGCACGAAGGCGAGCCCGAGGACGGCGGACGTCAGCCCCCGGGCGAGCCGGGCGCTCTCGGTCAGCTGTGCGGCGATCGCCGCCGTCGTCGCGAACAGCATCCCGGTCCCGCCGATCGCGAGGCCGAGCGCGAGCGCCCCGCCCGCGCCCTGCCCGGCGAGGGAGACGGTGACGAGGAGGGCGAGAGCGGTGTTGGCGGCCAGCGCGGCCAGCAGGGCGGCCGTCAGCGGCGCGCGGCGCCCCACCATCCCGGCGGAGAGCATCTCCTGACGGCCCGTCTCCTCCTCCTCGCGGGTGTGCCGGACGACGATGACCAGGCTCATCACGGCGGCGAGCACGGCCGCGAAGGTGCCGAACCGCCAGGCGACGAGGGCGCCGAGCGAGTCGCCGAAGACGGGGCCGTACAGCGAGCGCATCGAGCTGTTGGCGTTCATCGAGGCGGCCAGTTCGGCGCGCTGGGCCGCGGTGCCGTAGAGCCCCTCCAGCGATCCGGAGCCGCTCGCCACGAGGCCGCCGACGACCAGCACCCACAGCGGCGTCATCAGCCGGTCGCGGCGCAGCGCGAGCCGGGTCAGGGTGCCGGTCCCGGTCAGCGGGACCGCGAGGGCGCTCATCGGGCGCTCACCCCGGCGTCGGACGCGGTGGCGCCCTCGGTGGCGGCGTCCGCGGCGTAGTGCCGGAGGAAGAGCTCCTCCAGGGTCGGCGGCGTGCTGGTGAGCGAGCGGACCCCGGTGGCGGTGAGGGCGCGCAGCACGGCGTCGAGTTTGTCGGTGTCGACCTGGAGCCGGACGCGGTGGCCCCGGACGTCGAGGCCGTGCACGCCGGGGAGGGCCGCGAGCCCGTCGGGTGTCCCGGCGAGTTCGGCCGAGACGCTCGTGCGGGTGAGATGGCGCAGTTCCGCCAGCGATCCGGTCTCCACCGTCCGGCCCTTGCGGATGATGCTGACCCGGTCGCAGAGGCTCTCGACCTCGCTCAGGAGGTGCGAGGACAGCAGGACGGTCCGCCCCCGGTCGCGCGCCTCGGAGACACAGCTCTGGAAGACCTCCTCCATCAGCGGGTCGAGGCCGCTGGTGGGCTCGTCGAGGACGAGGAGGTCGACGTCGGAGGCGAACGCGGCGACCAGGGCGACCTTCTGGCGGTTGCCCTTGGAGTAGGTCCGCCCCTTCTTCGTCGGGTCGAGCTCGAAGCGCTCGGTCAGCTCGGCCCGCCGGGCCGGGTCCAGCCCGCCCCGGAGCCTGCCGAAGAGGTCGATGACCTCGCCGCCGGACAGGTTCCGCCAGAGCGTCACGTCACCGGGGACGTAGGCGATGCGGCGGTGCAGGGCGACCGCGTCGTGCCAGGGGTCCCCGCCGAGGACCTGGGCGGCGCCGGAGTCGGGGCGCAGCAGGCCGAGGAGGACGCGGATGGCGGTGGACTTCCCGGCGCCGTTCGGACCGAGGAAGCCGTGGACCTCACCGGCCTCGACGGCGAGGTCGAGGCCGTCCAGCGCGTGCGTCCGGCCGAACGACTTGTGCAGTCCGGCCACGGTGATTGCCTTCGTCATGTTTCTGAACGTACGCTACTTTCACAAACTTGTGAAGTTAAGGAAGCGCATAAAGTAGAGCCCATGACGACGACCAACGACGAGGCGGTCTCGCGCTTCGTGGAGCGCTTCGCCGCCGAACTGACCGAGGCCGGCATGCAGCGGATGGCCTCCCGCGTCTTCGCGGCGCTGCTCGCCTCCGAAACGGCCTCCATGACCTCGGCGGAGCTCGCGGAGCAGCTGAGGATCAGCCCGGCCGCCGTCTCCGGCGCGGTCCGGTACCTCACCCAGGTCAACATGATCAGCCGTGAACGCGACCCGGGCACCCGCCGCGACCGCTACGTCCTCCACACCGAGCTCTGGTACGAGACCTTCACCCGCCGCGACCAGCTCCTGACCCGCTGGGAGCAGCTGCTGCGCGACGGCTCGGACGTCCTCGGCCCGGACACGGCGGCGGGCGCGCGGACGGCCGAGACGGCCGAGTTCTTCGCGTTCCTCCATGACGAGATGCTCGGGACGCTGGACCGCTGGCGGGCCCGGCGGGAGGGCGGCGCCGGCTCCTGAGCCCCGCGTGCCCGCGCCCCGGCCGGTGCCCGGGTCCCGCGGGCCGGGCCGCCCCGGGCGTGCGCCCGCGGGCCGGGCCGCCCCGGGCGTGCGCCCGCGGGGCGCGCCCGTCAGCCGTACGCCTCCGCGTCCTTCGGCAGCGTCAGCCCCCAGGCCTGCGCCCGGACCGTCCACGTCCGGCGCCGCACCGGCCCGGACACCACCGTGTCCGCGCGGTAGCGGAAGTCCGGCCCGGAGACCGTGAGGGTGTGCGCGGTCGCGTGGAAGGCGGGTGCGGCCGGCGGGTGGACCGTGATCTCGGCCGTGCCGGCCAGGGAGCGGACGGTCACCCCCTCCACCGGCGCGTTCACGTCGCTGAGCAGCACGCCGTCCGCCTCCACCCGCAGGCGGTGGGTGCGGATCGCGACCTGCCCCGGGGCAGGACGGACGAGGGTGCGCACCAGCGAGCGGCAGGTGCCCCAGACCGAGGGCGGGGCGGGCGCCGCCCCGGCCCCCTGGGCGGCCGGAATGCTCAGATCGCCGAGCACGACCCCGTCGCTGTCGTCGACGAGCAGGTCGAGCCGGCGGACGGTGCCGTCGAGCACCGCCCGGGCCGCGGCCACCGCGTTCTGCGGCACGCCGAGCGCGTGCGCCACTTCCAGGGAGCCCGGGGCGCCGATCGGCACGAGCGAGAGCGGGCCGTCCGCGAGCTCACGCTCCCGGTGCAGCAGGGTCACCGTGCGTAGCAGTGCGCGGTCGTCCCCGATCACCACCGGGCGGCGCGCACCCCGCCTGGCCAGGGCCCGGGAGAATTCCTCCGGGCTGTCCGGGAGGCAGATCTTCGCTTCTGCTCCCGCACACAACACATCCTTCGCGATCCGTACGGACTCGCCGTCATTCCGGCGGGCGACCGGGTCGATGACCACCAGCAGCTGGTCGTGAGCCGACACCTCGGTCCTTCCTCGGGTAGCATCTTTGTGCAAGAGCCCCTTGCGCTATTGCGCCAGGGGCTTCGTCTATTCCGGGGCACACCGGTGAGGCGGCGTCGGCCCCCTGACCTTGGACATGCCCCGCCCGGAAGGGGTGTACGCCTGTGCCCGCACTTGTGCTGCTCGGTGCTCAGTGGGGTGACGAGGGCAAGGGAAAGGCCACCGACCTCCTCGGTGGATCCGTTGATTATGTGGTGCGCTACCAGGGCGGCAACAATGCCGGCCACACGGTCGTCGTCGGCGACCAGAAGTACGCACTGCACCTTCTCCCTTCCGGAATCCTCTCGCCGGGGTGTACCCCGGTGATCGGAAACGGTGTCGTCGTCGACCCGGCGGTCCTGCTCTCCGAGCTGAGCGGGCTGAACGAGCGCGGCGTGGACACGTCCAAGCTGCTCATCAGTGGCAACGCGCATTTGATCACGCCGTACAACGTCACCGTCGACAAGGTGACGGAACGGTTCCTCGGTAAGCGCAAGATCGGCACCACGGGCCGGGGCATCGGCCCGACCTACGCCGACAAGATCAACCGCGTCGGTATCCGGGTCCAGGACCTGTACGACGAGTCGATCCTCACCCAGAAGGTCGAGGCGGCGCTCGAGGGCAAGAACCAGCTCCTCGCCAAGCTCTACAACCGCCGGGCCATCGACGCCGCGCAGATCGTCGAGGAGATGCTCCAGTACGCGGAGCAGATCAAGCCCTTCGTCGCCGACACCACCCTGATCCTCAACCAGGCGCTGGACGACGACAAGGTCGTGCTCTTCGAGGGCGGCCAGGGCACGCTGCTCGACGTCGACCACGGCACCTACCCCTTCGTCACCTCGTCGAACCCGACCGCGGGCGGCGCCTGCACCGGTGCCGGCGTGGGCCCGACGAAGATCAGCCGGGTCATCGGCATCCTCAAGGCGTACACGACCCGGGTCGGCGCCGGCCCGTTCCCGACGGAGCTGTTCGACGAGGACGGCGAGGCGCTGCGCCGCATCGGCGGCGAGCGGGGTGTCACCACCGGCCGTGACCGCCGCTGCGGCTGGTTCGACGCGGTCATCGCCCGCTACGCGACCCGCGTCAACGGCCTGACCGACTTCTTCCTCACCAAGCTCGACGTGCTGACGGGCTGGGAGCAGATCCCGGTCTGCGTCGCGTACGAGATCGACGGCAAGCGCGTCGAGGAGCTGCCCTACTCGCAGACGGACTTCCACCACGCGAAGCCGGTCTACGAGATGCTGCCGGGCTGGTCCGAGGACATCACCAAGGCCAAGACCTTCTCCGACCTGCCGAAGAACGCGCAGGCCTACGTGAAGGCCCTGGAGGAGATGTCGGGTGCCCCGATCTCCGCGATCGGCGTCGGCCCCGGCCGTACCGAGACCATCGAGATCAACTCCTTCCTGTAGCCGGTCCGCGTCCGCGCGGACGGCTCATGCGCGAAGGCCCGCCCCCACAGTCGTGGGGGCGGGCCTTCGCGCATGTCCCGCCGGGTGCGCCGCCGGCCGGGGACAGGATCTACTGGCGGAAGAACTCGCCCGGCTCGCTGTCGGTCATCGGGTAGAGGAGAAGTCTCTCCTCGCCCTTGTAGCGGACCAGGGAGAGATAGCTCGCGATCGAGTCGGCGCACTCGGGGGCCGAGCCCGCCTCGCGCTGGTGCGGGCCGACGACCAGCGGGGTGCCCGAGCCGGCGAGGAGCGCCGTGTAGGAGCACCTGACGGTTTCCGAGGTCAGGTCGCCGTCCTCGTCGGTCCGGGGATAGCCCTGCTCGTAGCGGAAGACGGCGGAGCCGACGGGGCCCTGGGTGAGGGTGATCACGTCGGTGAAGCGGTCGGCGTTCGGCCCGTACATCTGCGGGGCGTTGCGTACCTTCCAGGTGCCGAGGAGCTTCGCCGGGACGATCTCGGAGCCGGTCCGCGCCTTGTGGAAGGTGGCCTTGGCGGCGCCGGAGCTCCACTCCAGGACCTCGGGGGACCGCAGCGCGAGGGTCTGGTGGGCGGCGGGGGTGCAGCGCTGCGGGGGCACGCTGGTGGTGACGTCGGACTCGCCGAGGACGACCTTGTCCTCGTCCGCCGACACGAGCCGGCTGCGGCCCATGCACAGCCGGTCCTCGGTCACGTGGACGTAGACGGCGGTCTTGGTGCCGGCCGCGCCCTGGGTGAGTTCGAGCCGGATGGTCTCGCGGGGATGCTCCGCGGAACCCTCCAGGGTGCCCTCCCAGGCGCCGAGGAAGGCGGCGGGAACGATGCCGGCGGGGCGCGCGGAGACCGGGCCGGTGGTGTCCCGCGCTTTGTTCCTCTGCTCGTCGCGGCCCGTGAGGACGTCGGGCCGGAAGGTGTACAGGAGCCCCGCCGCGGCCACCACGACGAGGGCGGTGGCGGCGGCGATCAGGCCCGTGCGCCGGCGGCGGGGGCGGCCGGGTTCGCGGCCCTGCGGCAGCGGGGTCGCGGGGGTGGGGTCGCCGGCCGCGGCGGCCGCCTCGCCCTCGGCCTCCAGGAGCCGGGCGGCATGGCGGCCGAGCCGGGCCAGTACGTCGGCGGGCAGCCACGGGTCGGTGACGTCGAGGGCGTCGACGAGCTCGGTGGCCGCGGGCCGGGCCGCCGGGTCCTTGGCGAGGCAGGCCCGGATCAGACCGGCCACCTCCGGAGGTACGTCGGTCAGGTCGGGCTCGTCGTGCGCGATGCGGAACATGGTGGCGTGGACGCCGCTGTCGGTTCCGCCGAAGGGGGAGCGTCCGGTCGCCGCGTACGCCAGGACCGAGCCCAGGCAGAACACGTCGGCGGCGGGCGTCAGCCGGTCGCCCCTCACCTGCTCGGGCGACATGAATCCGGGGGAGCCGACGACCGCGCCGGTGGTGGTCAGGCCGCCGTCGGTGACGGTGTCGAGGGCGCGGGCGATGCCGAAGTCGATGATCTGCGGACCGTCGACGGTGAGCAGCACGTTGGACGGCTTCAGATCGCGGTGGACCAGGCCGGCGGCATGGATGTGGGTGAGGGCGCGGGCGAGTCCGGCGGCGAGCGTGCGGACGCTCGCGGGCGGCAGCGGCCCGTGCTCCTCGCCGACGACCGCGCGCAGCGAGGGGCCGGGCACGTATCCGACGGCCACCCAGGGGAGTTCGGCCTCGGTGTCGGCGCCGAGCACCGGCGCCGTGCCCGTGCCGCCGACCCGCTCCAGGGCGGCGACCTCGCGGGCGAAGCGGCGCCGGAACTCGTCCTGCCCGGCCAGCTCGGCGTGCACGACCTTCACGGCGACGGCGCGTCCGCCCGCCGAACGTGCCAGGAACACCCTGCCCATGCCGCCGACGCCCAGCCGCCCGAGCAGGCGGAACGGGCCGATGCTGACCGGGTCTTCGGCGTTCAATGGGTCCACGTGAACAGAGGATGCCAGACCGGTCCTCGCGCGCTCACCCCCGCGCGTGCGCCTCTCCTCACACCTCGCCGCAGATCTTCAGGCCCCGGGGCGTCTGGCACGGCAGGTGGCCGTGGGCGCGGATCACGTCCTGGCCGCTCCCCCGGACGAGATAGCTGAGGAAACTGGAGGTCAGGGAGTCGGCGCGCGGCCGGCCCCAGGTGTAGGCGTACTCGATCTCCCGGTACGGGTAGGGGGAGTCGCCGGTCTCGTCGAGTCCGTCGAGTTCGCCGGCGTGCGGCATCCGTCCGTCGATGGCGACGCGGTGCAGGCCCTTCAGGCCGGTGCCGGAGCGGAGTTCGGTGTAGCCGAGGGCCCCGGGCAGCCGCGCGACCGTGGACAGCACCTGCTCCGTGCTGTCGAGCTCGCAGCGCGGCACCCGGGCCTCGGGATCGTCGAGGTGCTCGCAGTCGCGGGAGGAGTTCGCCGGCTCGTTGCGGCCCAGGACGCGGCGCTGGAACACCTCGCGCGTACCGGAGTTGGCGTCCCGGCTGACCAGCCGGACCGGGAGGTCGGGGCCGCCCAGCTCCTGCCAGTTGGCGACGTCTCCCCGGTAGAGCCGCCGGACGGCGTCCCGCGAGAGGTTCTTCAGCGGGACCTCGTCGTTGAGGACCAGCGCGAAGAGGGAGACGGCGACCATGCTCTCCCGCAGCTGCGGATACCCGGCCGGCTTGCGTCCGTCGGACAGCGCGACGACCGGCGGCGAGCCCTTCCCGGCCTGCGCGCCGTCCTCGGCCAGCTCCCGTATCCCCGCGGTCGACCCGTGCGCGTCCACCAGGATCGTCGCCCCCTCGCAGTCCTTCTCGTACTCCTTCGCCAGGTCCCGCACCGCGGGGGCGAAGGCGGTCGATCCGGTCACGGTCAGCGTGCCGCGGGCACAGCCGATGGGCGGCGGGGTGTCGTGCCGGACGATGAGCGTGGCGAGGACGAGCACGCACGCGGCCAGGACGAGGGTGATGTTGCGGGCCGCGGGGCTGAAGGTCGGGGTCCGGTCGTCGACGCTGCGGCTGTGGTTGCGGTGGACGTCGGTCTCCCGGAGCGTGCCCGTGAGCTCGACCTCGTCGGCGGAGACGGCCCCGGAGAGCAGGACGAGCAGCTTGAAGTACTGCTTGCGCGCCAGGAACACCTTGGGCATCAGGACGGCGCTGCCCTCCCTGCGCAGCCCCGGGTCCGCCTCCAGGTTGCGCTTCACCCGTCCGAAGCCGCGCGGGATCGTGGCGACGACGGCCTGCACCGTCCGGTCGTCGAAGGTGACCCGCAGGCCCTCGAAGCCCTCGGAGCGCTCGTAGTCGCCATGGCTGATGTCGCGCAGGCCGTCGTTCTCGATCCGGAGCAGGACCAGGGTGGAGCCGTCGGCGCTGCCGATCTCGCCGGACCGCACGGTCAGGTCCCCGGCGTTCTCGTCGCGGTCCCGCAACGGGGTGTTGAGCTGCACGCGGTAGCCGAGGCGGCGGCCGCGCTGCACGAAGCGTTCGTAGAGCACGACACCGGCCGAGACGAGTACGCCGAGCAGTGCGCTGACCACGGCGATGACGTTCTCTGCGGTTATCCACTCCATGGCCGGAACGCTACGGACGCCCCTGCGAACAAGGGGCCGGTGTCGTGGGGCCGCCACCTGGATTTCCCCGTTCGTTCAGGTGGCCGGACAGAGGTTGCCGGGGCAGTTTGACCATGGGTGTAATGGCGACGAGGGGGCCTGTCGGAAGGATCTTCATGCGTGTCGTCGAAGTGACCGCCTACGGCGGCCCTGAGGTCCTCAGAGTGACCCGCAGGCCCGAACCCGAGGCCGGGGACGAGCCGGGCAAGGTGCGCGTGCGGCTGAAGGCCGCCGGTGTGACCATGGCGGATCTCCGGATCAGGGCCGGCCTCTACGTCGACCAGATGGGTGGCCTGCAGCCCCCCTTCGTCCTCGGCACGGACTTCGCGGGCCGGCTGCTCGACCCGGCGCCGGGCCCGGACGGTCCGCTGCCGGTCGGTACCAGGGTCGCGGGCTTCGTGCCCTGGTACGAGGAGCTGACGGGGCACGGCACGTACGCGGAGGTCATCTGGGCCGATCCGGACTGGCTGGCGCCGATCCCGGACGAGGTGGACTTCACGACCGCCGCCTCCCTGCCCCTGGCCGTGATCACCGCCGCGCAGGGCCTGGAGCAGCTCGGGCTCCCGCCGGGGGCGACACTGCTGATCACGGGCGCCAGCGGCGTGGTGGGCCGGCTCCTGCTCCAGCTCGCGGCGGCGGCCGGACTGCAGGTCATCGCCGTCTCCTACGAGGGGGACGAGAGCGAGCTGAAGGTCCTGGGCGCAAAGCACTGCGTCACGCGCGGCGAGCCGGCCGAGGTGCTGCGGAAGGTGCGGGAGCACGCCCCGGACGGGGTGGACGGCGTCTTCGACGGGGCGCTGGTCGGTGCTCCGATGCTGGCCGCCCTGAAGGACGACGCCTGCTTCGTCGCCATCGCCCCCGACCGTGTCCCGGCGTCCGAGAGGGGCATCCGCGTCGAGTTCGACCGTGCCCGGCCGCACGCCCGCCGCATCAAGGAGGCCCTGGACAAGGTGGCGGCCCGCGAGCTGGTCACCCGGGTGGCCGACGTCCTGCCTCTGGAGGTGGTCGCCGAGGCCCACCGCCGTGCGGAGGCGGGCCGCCGGCCCGGCCGGATCGTCCTGATGATCTGAGGCGACCGTCAGGACGACCCGCCCGGACCGGGCGGGTGCCGGGGGCCTACTCGGCGTAGAAGCCCTGGACGTCGGCGATCAGGTCGACGCTCCCGGCGTGGTTGTAGAAGGTGACCTTGCCGTCCCGGACCGGTACGACCACGAGGTTCGACACGGTCCGGCCGGCCGGCACGTTGAGGTTCGACGCGCTCGTCCGGGTGGTGCCGTACGGGTACGCGGTCACGAACGTGGCCGCGGTCGCGTTCGTGGCGGTCACGTTGAGCACGACGGCCGTGGCGCCGGTGGCGGGCACGCCGCCCTTGCCCGCGACGTTCAGCGTCACGACGCCCTTCGCGCCCACCTTGGCCCTGGCGACCCCGGTGCCGTCACGGGTGTCCATCAGCCGCGACGGGGCCGAAGGCTCGTACAGCGACCCGAGGTCCGACCCGGTGAAGTAGCCGGCCACGTCCGCGACGAGGTCGACGGCGCCGCTGTGGTTGTACAGGTCGATCCCCCCGTTCACGACCGGTACGACCACCAGGTTCGACACGGTCTCGCCCTGTCCCGGGTTCAGGTGCGAACCCACCACGGGGGCGCCGGTCGCCAGGGCCGCGACGAACGTCGGCCTGGTCACGCCGGTCGCCGTCACGTTGAGCACGACGGCGGTCACGTCGGGGGAGCCCACCGCGCTGCCGGCGAAGCCCAGATGCACGCGGGATCCGCCCTGGACCGGCTTCTGCGGCGCGCCGAGGCCGCTGCGGGTGTCCAGCGCCCGCCACGGGGTCATGGGCCGGTACAGCGCGCCCTTGACGTCGTCGAGCGTGTAGTAGCCGGCCATGTCGGCGATCAGGTCCACGTTCCCGGCGTGGTTGTAGAAGGTGACCTTGCCGTTCCGGACGGGGACGATCACCTGGTTGGCCACCGTCTTCCCGGCCGGCACGTTGAGGTTCGACGCGCTCGACCGGGTGGTGTCGTACGGGTAGGCCGAGACGTACGTCGCCGCGGTGGCGTTCGTCGCCGTCACGTTCAGCACGACGGCGGTGGTGGTGTGGTACGGCGCGCCCGCCACGTCGCCGACGGTCAGGGTGACCGTCCCCTTGGGGCCGAGCTTGGCCTTCGGGACGCCGGTGCCGTCGCGGGTGTCCATCACGCGGGTGGTCGGCACGCTCGTGAACGGGTCGGAGGCGGGGGACTTCCCGCCGCGCAGGACGGTGCTGCCGGTGAGCCGCACCTCGGCACCCGTGCCGTCGGCGGGCCGCGCCGTCAGCGTCCACGTGTACGTGCCGTTCGGCAGGAGGTCCCCGGCCTTGTCCCGGCCGGTCCACAGCGGCCGCAGCACGCCGCGCGCCTCCGTGCCGGAGGCCAGCTCGCCGACCCGGCCCGTGGCCGTGTGACGGCCGGTCAGGGTCCAGGCTCCGGCGGGCTTCGAGAGCGTCACCGAGGTGACCGGGGCGGTCTCGTCCTTGCCGCGGACGACCGCAGTGTCCTTGCGGTCCAGGACGGTCAGCGGCTGGGTGCCGATGCCCGTCGGGACGACGTGGACCTGCTCGTCGGCGTCGAGGTGGGCGAGGTGACCGCCGAAGCGGTCGACCGTCCAGCGGACGTGACGCTGGGAGACGCCGGTGTCGGGCAGCGTGCCGACGGTCCGGGTGACCGGCGCGGCGCCGTCGGCGCCGGTGAGGACGAGCTTCCCGGCGGCCTTGTCGTGGGTGACGACGTAGCCGTCGCCGAGCAGGGCCTCACCGGCCGGGACGCTCCGCGAGGTCTTCGCCGTGCGGTCGTAGACCCCGGCGGGGCCGTCGGCGCCGCAGCTCCAGTACAGCCAGCGGCCCACGGCCTGGAGTTCCTCCGGCACGCAGGTGGCCCCGGTGTCCGGGGTCTCGACGGTCCGGCCGGTGGTCAGGTCCTTCGCGGTGACGGAGCCGGGGTCGGTGCCGGCGGTCCACAGCAGGGAGCCCCACAGGGCGGAGGCGACCGGTGTGCGCTCCTCCAGCACCTTCTCGCCGTCGAGCGCGACGACCAGTTGCTTCTCCCGCGTGCCGGGCACGTCGACGACCAGGTAGGCGCCGTTGACGTCCCTGATGCGGGCCCCGGTGCCGTAGTAGGGGGACTGGAAGTCGCCCTTGGCCGGGCCGTTGATCACGAAGTAGCCGCCCAGGCGGCGCAGGAAGCGGCCGTCGCCGAGCGCCCGGTACTCGGAGCACAGGGCGTCCTTCTCCGGGCAGGTCTCCAGCGGGGTGCCCGTCAGCTCGGAGCGGTCCCCGTAGGTGAGGGCCCCGCCGGTGACGCCGAGGTCCCGGACGTACTCCTTGGCGAGGTCGGCGCCGTCGTACTCGCTGTCGTCCACGACGGCGAGGCGGCCGTGGGCGAGCGCGATGCCCTGCGCGTGGCCCGGGAAGCCGGGCAGTCGCTTCACCGTCGTCACGACCGGCTTGCCGTCGGCGTCCGCCGTGATGCGCCTGATGGCCCAGTCGGCGGGACCGGTGCCGCCCACGGCGACGGCGGTGCCGTCGGGCCCGGACGCGATGCCGTAGCTGTGGGCGACCAGCACGACGGGCGCGGAGCCGCCCGCGACGGGCACGGCCACGACGTCGTTGGAGGCGTTGAGGACCAGCCAGTCGCCGACGACGGCGAGGTGGTCCAGCGGGAGGTCGTACGAGGTCAGGTCGGCCTTCACCGGCGGTGCCGCGAGGTCGGTGCGCGAGGCCACGAGGACGGTGCCGTTCGTGCTCTCGGTGCTGTAGAACGCGAGGTGCTTCGGCGACAGCTTCACCCGGGTGTACGACGCGGGCACCGGCGGGGTGAGGCCCTGGAGCCGGCCCGTCTCCGCGTCGACGACCGCGTGGCGGCGCTTCCCGTCGGTGACGGGCCCGGGGAGCACGATCGAGCGCGTGTCGCCGCCGGCGGCCGTCGTGTACGCGAAGGTCTCCGGCTTCTCGATCTCGACGTCACCGGTCGTTCCGTCCGCCCGGGCCGACAGCACGTGCGCGGTCTTCGCCGTGGTGTCGAAGGCGACGGCCGCGGAGCCGTAGACCTTGGCGCCGGTCAGGTGCCGCGGGACGGTGATCGTGCGCACGGCGCCGTCCGCGTACCGCAGTTCGATCCGGTCGGGGCGGACGTACGCCAGGGCGTCGGTGCCGGTGCCCCGGGGCAGGACCCAGTCCTGCGGCTCGCTGATCGGAACGCTCCTGCCGTCCGAGAAGCGGGTCCACAGGGTCTCCTTGACGTCCTGTTCCCGGTGGAACACGCCCTCGGAGCCGACCGAGTCGGCGTCCCCCTGCGCCGCCTGCTCCTTCTGGTACACGAAGGCGTTCCGCGGGGTCGACTTGTACCCCGGAGGGACCACGACCTCCTGCGGTGACGGCGTGTCCGCGGCGGCCGGTGCCGCGAGCGGCACCATCCCGCCCGCCGTGAGTGCGATGCCCAGTGCGGTGGCGAAAGCGCCCCGCACGAGGGTATGGCGAACCAACTGAGTTCCCTCCCCGTTTCCTTCTTCCCCCCTGCCACGTCCCCCGCCGCAGGTCGAGGGGAGCGTAACAGCGCTTCACGCCCCCTCCGTACAGGATTTCGAACTCGTTCAACCGCCTGGCCGGCGGGGTGGCACGCATCGTTCGGGCCGGGCCGGGCCGCCGTGCCCGCCGAAGCGCAGGACGAGCCGGCTCGACCTGCTCCCCGCCGAACGGGCCCTGCCGACAGGCCTGTTGGAGCACACGTGCGAGCGGTTGCGGGGGAGAGGAGCGCGGAGTTCCGTGTGTCACGGTTCTGGTCTAGACCTTGACAGGTCCAGACCAAAGACGCTTCGCTGGACTTCCCCCACGGAAGGAAGCGCGCATGCTGCGACGCCTGCTCATCCTGCTGTCCGCACTCTGTACGGCCGTCGGACTGGCCGTCATCGTCCCCGCGTCAGCCGGCGCCGCCCCCGCGTGCGTGGCCGGCTGGAACTCCTCCAGCGTCTACACGGGCGGCATGACCGCCTCGTACAACGGCCGCAACTGGTACGCGAAGTGGTGGACCCAGAACGAACGTCCCGGCACCGCCGACGTGTGGCGCGACGAGGGTGCCTGCGGTGGCGGCGGCGGGACCGACCCGAACCCCGACCCCTCCGGATTCGTCGTCAGTGAGGCCCAGTTCAACCAGATGTTCCCGGGCCGGAACTCCTTCTACACGTACAGCGGTCTGACCGCCGCGCTCGGCGCCTACCCCGGCTTCGCCAAGACCGGCAGCGACACCGTGAAGAAGCAGGAGGCCGCCGCCTTCCTCGCCAACGTCAGCCACGAGACCGGCGGTCTGGTGTACGTCGTCGAGCAGAACACGGCCAACTACCCGCACTACTGCGACACGAGCCAGCCCTACGGCTGCCCCGCCGGCCAGGCCGCCTACTACGGCCGGGGTCCGATCCAGCTCTCCTGGAACTTCAACTACAAGGCCGCGGGTGACGCCCTCGGCATCGACCTCCTCAACAACCCGTACCGCGTCGAGCGAGAGCCGGCCGTCGCCTGGAAGACCGGCCTCTGGTACTGGAACACCCAGAACGGGCCCGGCACGATGACCGGTCACAACGCCATGGTCAACGGCGCCGGCTTCGGCCAGACGATCCGCTCCATCAACGGCTCGCTGGAGTGCGACGGCCGCAACCCGGCGCAGGTGCAGAGCCGGGTGACCAAGTACCAGCAGTTCACCCAGATCCTGGGCGTGCCGACCGGCGCGAACCTGTACTGCTGATCCGCGCGGACGCGTGCACGGCGCGGGCCCGGACCGCCACGGTCCGGGCCCGTCGCGCGTCCCGCGGGCGAGGGGGGGCACGGGGCGGGGCCGCCGCGCCGGCCGTCGGCGTCTCAGGGGCCGGGGGGCTCCTGAGACGGGACCTGACCGCTCGCCTCGATCGCGTCCAGGGCCAGGGCGAGCCGTTCCAGGACGCGGACGGTCTCGTCGAAGGCCTCCTGGCCGCCGAGTTCGCGCGTCAGCCGGGCCGCCAGCTCGGCGTGGCCGGGACCGATCCGGTCGATCGCGCCGCGTCCCGCCGGGGTGGGGGTCAGGAGCTTGGCGCGCCGGTGGGCGGGGTTCGGCGCGTACGCGGCGAGGCCCTGGGCCACCAGGAGGTCCGCGATCCGCTGGACGCTCTGGCGGGTGATCCCCATGACGCGGGCGATTCCGGCGACGGGCAGCGGCTCGGGGAGCACGGCTCCCAGGACCTGCCACCAGGCGGCGGTCAGACCCGCCGGCTCGGCCAGCTTCTCCGACAGGGCGAGGAGCCGGCCGTTGACGCGGAAGACGCCGAGGGCCGTCCGGGACAGGGCGTCCTGCTGGTCGCGGCTCACGATCCGGCCGGCCCGCCGTCCGGGGCGGTGCCCGCCGGCTGCCGGGCGTCTCCGTCCGCCGCCTCTTCCCCGTCCGCCTGGAGCGTCTCGTACGCCGCCGCGTCCGAGTCGTGGAAGAGGCGGTACCAGGCGTCGAGCCGCTCGCCCTCGAAGGCGCCCATCCTGCCCAGCACCTCCCGGGCGAAGGCGACGGGCTCGGTCGGGCCCGCGGTGATCAGGTCGCCGGCGCCGTCGGCGCCCCGGTCGGTGACCGCGTCCGTCTCGACGTAGTGCGCGGCGCCCTTGTAGCCGGTGGCGGCGAGGTAGAAGGAGACGGCGCTCGTGTGGGAGCGGTCGTCGAGCAGCCCCTCCCGCGCCAGGCCGGCGGTGGCGCCGCAGATGGCGGCGACCGGGGTGCCGGCGTCGAGGAAGCGGCGGGCCGCCACCGCGAAGGGGGCGAGGTCCTCGCCCGTGTCCCAGAGGTCGGCGCCCGGGAGGATCAGCAGCGCGCTGTCGGCCGGACCCAGCTCGTCGAGCGCGAGGTCGGGCGTGACGCGCAGGCCGCCGATGCTGGTGACCGGCGTGGTGGCCGGGCCCACGGTGCGGATCTCGTGGCCGGTGCGGGCCAGCCAGGCGGTGGCGTGCCCGGTCTCCCAGTCGGCGAAGGTGTCGTAGACGGCGAGGTGAACGGTGCGGGGCATTGCGGGCCTCCTGCGGGACGTCGGTGCCGTGCTTGATGACAGCAGTCTGTCATTGTGGCAGCTTGCTGTCAATGATGGTCTCCCCGGCATCTCTCCGGCCCGGGAGAGGCAACGTGTCGGGTCGGCCCGGGTCTCGGTGGACAGGATGGTCATGGCCCGCCCCACCTGCGGTTACCTACCCTCGAGACATGACCCCTCATGTCGTTCCCGATCCCCAGGCCGGCGCGGCCGTGAAGGCCGCAGACCGCGCGCACGTGTTCCACTCCTGGTCCGCCCAGGGCCTGATCGACCCGCTCGCCGTCGCCGGCGCCGAGGGTTCGTACTTCTGGGACTACGACGGAAACCGCTACCTCGACTTCACCAGCGGCCTCGTCTACACCAACATCGGCTACCAGCACCCCCGTGTGGTCGCCGCCATCCAGGAGCAGGCCGCGAAGCTCACCACCTTCGCGCCCGCCTTCGCCATCGACGTACGCTCCGAGGCCGCACGCCTCATCGCCGAGCGCACCCCCGGCGACCTGGACAAGATCTTCTTCACCAACGGCGGTGCCGAGGCCGTCGAGAACGCCGTACGGATGGCCCGCCTGCACACGGGCCGCCACAAGGTGCTCTCCGCCTTCCGCTCGTACCACGGCGCCACCTCCACCGCGATCAACCTCACCGGCGACCCGCGCCGCTGGGCCTCCGACACCGGCTCGGCCGGCGTCGTGCGCTTCTGGGCGCCCTTCCTCTACCGCTCGCCGTTCTACGCGACGACAGAGGAGCAGGAGTGCGAGCGCGCGCTCGCGCACCTGGAGGACACGATCGCCTTCGAGGGTCCCGCGACCATCGCCGCGATCATCCTGGAGACCGTCCCGGGTACCGCCGGCATCATGACCCCGCCGCCCGGCTACCTCGCCGGCGTGCGCGCGATCTGCGACAGGTACGGGATCGTCTTCGTCCTCGACGAGGTCATGGCCGGCTTCGGCCGGACCGGCAAGTGGTTCGCCGCCGAGCACTTCGACGTCGTGCCCGACCTGATGACCTTCGCCAAGGGCGTCAACTCCGGCTACGTGCCGCTCGGCGGTGTCGCCATCAGCGCCGAGATCGCCGCGACGTTCGACAAGCGCCCCTACCCCGGCGGCCTGACCTACTCCGGGCACCCGCTGGCCTGCGCCGCCGCCGTCGCCACCATCCAGGTGATGGAGGACGAGAAGGTCGTCGAGCACGCCGCCCGCATCGGCGAGACCGTCCTCGGCCCCGGGCTGCGCGAGCTGGCCGAGCGCCACCCGTCGGTCGGCGAGGTGCGCGGCACGGGCGCCTTCTGGGCGCTGGACCTCGTCCGGAACAAGGAGACCCGCGAGCCGCTCGTCCCGTACAACGCGACCGGCGAGGCCAACGCCCCCATGGCGGCCTTCGGCGCGGCGGCCAAGAAGCACGGCCTGTGGCCGTTCATCAACATGAACCGCACCCACGCCGTGCCCGCCTGCAACGTCTCCGAGGCGGAGGCGAAGGAGGGCCTCGCCGCCCTCGACGCGGCGCTGAGCGTCGCCGACGAGCACACCGCGTAACCGGCACAGAGAGCGCTCCACGAGGGACGTGGCGGTCCCCTCCGTCTCGACTATGGTGTCCGACAGCCGGACGGAGGGGCCGATCACGATGCCCGCGAGCGGAGCTGTGACCCGCAGCACCCTTCGACAGCAGATCGCGGACGCTCTCCGTGACGAGGTGCTCGCAGGGCGTCTGCAACCGGGTGAGGAATTCACCGTCAAGCAGATCGCCGAGCAGTACGGGGTGTCGGCGACCCCCGTGCGCGAGGCCCTCGTCGACCTCTCCGCGCAGGGGCTCCTCGACTCCGACCAGCACCGCGGCTTCCGGGTGCACCAGTTCTCGGTCGACGACTACCGGGACATGGTCGAGGCCCGCATGCTCGTCGTGGACGGCATCTTCCGCCGTCACGGCCGCGTGTCCGCCCGCACCGCGGAACCCGACGTGAGCCGCGGGGTCGCCCTCGTCTCCATCCGGCGCCGCGGCGAGGCCGCGGTGCGCGCCGCCCGGGCCGGCGACCTGGACATCCTCATCGGCTACGACATCCGTTACTGGCGCGAGCTGGGGCGGCTGGTGTCCGCCAACGCCTGCATCGCCGACTTCCTGCACCGGCTCCGTGTGCAGGCGTGGGTGTTCTCGGTGCCGTACCTGCGCTCCGACCGCGACGTGATCGGCTGGCTGTGGAGCGGCCACGTGGAGCTGGTGGACGCGATCACGCTCGGGGACGCGGAGGCGGCGGTCGCCGTGGTCCGGGCCTACAACGCGCAGTCGCTGGAGTGGGCGGACCGCCTGGAGCGGCCCGCGCGGTGAGGCCCGACCGCCCGGCCGCACGGCGCGGTGAGCCCGGGGACCCCGTGGTGCCCGTGACGTGCGCCGAGGCCGTCACCGAGCCCGCCGCCGGGGCCCCGCGGCCCGGGTTGACCGGGTGCGCGGAGGGGCAGGCACCCACCGGGTGTGCGACACGCGCACCGCGCACTACCCTGGCCGTCCCTGCAACTGACGGAGAGCGAGCCTCCCTTGGCCTGTGACCTGTGGCTGGTCCCCCTTGTCGACGTGCTGTGCCACAGCCCCGACAATCCCTTCGCCGAAGAGATCGCCGCCTACGACAAGGCCCTGACCGCGTCCGGGCTGCCGACCGTCCCCGTCTTCGCGTACATGCCGGGGCTGTCCGGCGACGTGGCGCCCGTCGCCGGGTTCGACTACGACGCCCTGCACTTCCTGCGCCGCGCCTACCTGCTGCAGATGTGCGGTCTGCCCGTCGAACCGGTCGACGAACTGGGCGGGGACTACGAACAGCTCCTGGAGATGTTCGAGGCGACCGCGCAGCAGTCCCACCTCGTCTGGCACTACGACCACGCCGGCGCCTACGTGCCCGTGGACTTCCCGGCTCCGCTGTCCACCGACGAGCTGCTGGAGGGCGGCGGCCCGCTGGGCTCCTCGCACGGACTGCTGCGGGAGCTGGAGTTCGTCGCGCCGGCGATCGGGATAGACCCGCACCACCCGCCCGCCCCGCCGCTGCCGCCGGAGCGGCCGACCTCGCTGGAGGAACCGGCGGGATCGATTCCGTACGACGACAGCCCGTTCGCGCGGGAGCGCCACGTGTGGCTGGGCCTGCACGCGGCGGCCACGCGGAGCCTCGGACAGGGCTCGATGATCATCCTCAGCTGACCGGGAGCCGTGCCGGCCCGACCCCACCACACCCCCCTCGGGGGTGCGCCGTGCCGTGGTGGGGGCGCGGGCCCACCACGGCCGGTCGGCGCGGCTCCGGGGGCCGGCCGGTCAGCGCGGCTCCGGGGGCCGCTGCCGCGGCATGTTCGGGCGGGTGCCGGGAGGCAGCGGGAAGCGGGCGGCCGGGTGGCCGGACTCGGGGCGGGCGGTGGTGACGCCGGCCGACTGCAGGGCCAGCGGTGTCGGGCCCGAGCGGAACTCGACCATCCAGTCCGCCGTCTCCGCCCGGACCAGCTCCGTCACGTCCTCCGAGAAGCGCCGCAGCACCCCGAGGCACCGCTCCGCGGCCTCGCTCGCCGTGCCCTCCGTGGGACCGAGCACCTCGCGCACGCTCTCCGCCGCCCAGTCGAACTGGAGTGCCTGGAGCCGGCGCTGCACCGCCTGCGCGGTCGCCACGTTCCTTATCCACCCGGAGGTCAGCCCGAAGTACCGGTCGCACGCCAGGCAGGCGGCGCCCAGCAGCAGGGAGAGGTACCCCCAGCCGACCGCCCCGTCGGCGACACCGGTCAGGTCGAGCAGCGGCAGCGCGGCCCCCACGATGACCCCCAGCGCCGTACCGACCCGCAGGGCCCGGGCGCAGCGGCGCTTCCAGACGCGGTCGGACAGGTACCACTCGGCCGTCCGCAGGGCGTGGGTCTCGGCCCAGCGATACAGCTCGTCCAGCCGTTCCGCGGGTTCACCCCAGTCGCCGAGGGGGAAGGGCGTCCCGGTGAGATCGCGGTGGACCGGCCCCTCGGGCTGCCCCGGCGGCGGCTGCATCTCCGGCTGCTGGCTCACCGGGGCACTCCTCTGTTCAGCTCAGCGCTCGTGTCCTGCTGTGACGTGCGGTGCACGTGGTGCCTGCCCTTCCTACCGCCGAATGGTGGGCTGTGGGCCCGGAATCCCGGGATTTCAGCCCTCAAGGGGGTGTTGATCAGGTAGAGAGGCCCGCAGTTTCTCACTCGAAAGAGTTGTGCGGCAGCCCCGTCACGGACCACGTAGGCTCGGCGTACCGAACAGTCGTCAGTGAATGCCAGGAGTGAGTGATCGTGATTCCCGGTGGTGGCCAGCCCAACATGCAGCAGCTCCTCCAGCAGGCCCAGAAGATGCAGCAGGACCTCGCCCGCGCGCAGGAGGAGCTCGCCGCGACCGAGGTCGAGGGCCAGGCGGGCGGCGGCCTGGTGACGGCGACGGTCACCGGCTCCGGCGAGCTGCGCGGTCTCGTGATCGACCCCAAGGCCGTGGACCCGGAGGACACCGAGACGCTCGCCGACCTGGTCGTGGCCGCGGTCAAGGCCGCCAACGACAACGCGCAGCAGCTGCAGCAGGCCAAGCTGGGCCCGCTGACGCAGGGCCTGGGCGGCATGCCGGGCCTGGGTTTCTGAGCCCCCGCTTCCGGGCGCCGGGCTTCTAAGCCGGGGCTTCAGCTACTACCGTAAGAATCAAGCAGACCCGAGAAGGGCGTTCCGTTGTACGAAGGCGTGGTTCAGGACCTCATCGACGAACTGGGCAGGCTGCCCGGCGTCGGTCCCAAGAGCGCCCAGCGGATCGCCTTCCACATCCTCCAGGCCGAGCCGACCGACGTGCGCCGGCTGGCGCACGCGCTCCTGGAGGTCAAGGAGAAGGTCAGGTTCTGCGCGGTCTGCGGCAACGTGGCGCAGCAGGAGCAGTGCAACATCTGCCGCGACCCGCGCCGCGACCTGTCGGTCATCTGCGTGGTCGAGGAGCCGAAGGACGTCGTGGCGATCGAGCGGACGCGTGAGTTCCGCGGGCGCTACCACGTGCTCGGCGGTGCGATCAGCCCGATCGAGGGCGTCGGCCCGGACGATCTGCGCATCCGCGAGCTGCTGGCGCGGCTCGCGGACGGTGCCGTCACCGAGCTGATCCTGGCGACCGACCCGAACCTGGAGGGCGAGGCCACCGCGACGTACCTGGCGCGGATGATCAAGCCCATGGGACTGAAGGTCACCCGGCTCGCCAGCGGACTGCCGGTCGGCGGTGATCTGGAGTACGCCGACGAGGTGACGCTGGGCCGTGCCTTCGAGGGGCGGCGCCTGCTAGATGTATGACGACAGGGCCGACACGGCTCGTGCGCTCACTCGTGAGCCCAAGGGAGGCACCCTCGATGTCCGACGCCACGCTGCACGCTCTCACGCAGAATCCTGACGACTTCGCGGTCCAGATCGCCGACTCGATCGAGTCGTTCATCGTGGCCACCACGGAAGTGGCCAAGGGCGACGAGCCGGACAGCGCGGTGCCCTTCCTCCTCCTGGAGATCTCCCAGCTGCTGCTCGCGGGCGGCCGGCTGGGCGCGCACGAGGACATCGTCCCGGACGAGCAGTACGAGACGGACACGGGTCCCGACCTGGACGTCGACGAGCTGCGGGAGCGGTTCGCGGCCCTCCTCGAACCGGTGGACGTCTTCTCGGAGGTCTTCGACCCGTACGAGCCCCGCAAGGCCCCGGTCCCCTGCCGGATCTCCGACAACCTCGCCGACATCGTCATGGACCTGCGCCACGGACTGGCCCACTACCGTGCGGGCCGCACCTCCGAGGCGCTGTGGTGGTGGCAGTTCTCGTACTTCTCCAACTGGGGCCCGACGGCCTCGGGCACCCTGCGCGCCCTGCAGTCGCTCGTCTCCCACGTCCGTCTCGACCAGCCGCTGGCCGCGCTGGACGGCCTGGACACGGACGAGGACCTGACCGAGGACGACCTGGCGGAGGAGGCGGGGCGGGTCATGGCCGCGGAGATCGCCGGCCCGCTGGGCCTGGGGTCGCTCAAGAAGTAGCCGCCGCGGCGGTCGGCCGCGAACGGCCAGGTGACCGGGATGATCACTCTCTGAGCAGCTCGTCTCAGGATGCGATATACGGTCGGCGAATCCGGGCCTCTCGTTAAACTGAGCCGACCGCAGCGATAACTGCGGCAGACACCGAGCGAGGAGCGTACGTGGGCCTTGTCGTGCAGAAGTACGGAGGCTCCTCCGTTGCCGATGCCGAAGGCATCAAGCGCGTCGCCAAGCGGATCGTGGACGCCAAGAAGAACGGCCACCAGGTGGTCGTCGTGGTTTCCGCGATGGGCGACACGACGGACGAGTTGATCGATCTCGCCGAGCAGGTATCCCCGATCCCTGCCGGACGCGAATTCGACATGCTGCTGACCGCCGGAGAGCGGATCTCCATGGCCCTGCTGGCGATGGCGATCAAAAACCTGGGCCACGAGGCCCAGTCGTTCACGGGCAGTCAGGCCGGTGTCATCACGGACTCGGTCCACAACAAAGCGCGCATCATCGACGTCACGCCGGGACGGATCCGTACCGCCCTCGACGAGGGCAACATCGCCATCGTCGCCGGCTTCCAGGGCGTGTCCCAGGACAAGAAGGACATCACCACGCTGGGCCGCGGCGGCTCGGACACCACCGCCGTCGCGCTCGCCGCGGCGCTGGACGCCGAGGTCTGTGAGATCTACACCGACGTCGACGGCGTCTTCACCGCCGACCCGCGCGTGGTGAAGAAGGCGAAGAAGATCGACTGGATCTCCTTCGAGGACATGCTGGAGCTCGCCGCGTCCGGCTCCAAGGTGCTGCTGCACCGGTGCGTCGAGTACGCACGCCGCTACAACATCCCGATCCACGTCCGCTCGTCCTTCTCTGGGCTGCAGGGGACCTGGGTCAGCAACGAACCGCATGCCGAGCAAGGAGCCCGCAAGGTGGAGCAGGCCATCATCTCGGGTGTCGCCCACGACACCTCCGAGGCGAAGATCACCGTCGTCGGAGTGCCGGACAAGCCGGGCGAGGCCGCGGCCATCTTCCGCGCCGTCGCGGACGCCGAGATCAACATCGACATGATCGTGCAGAACGTGTCCGCGGCCTCCACCGGCCTGACGGACATCTCCTTCACCCTTCCCAAGGCCGAGGGCCGCAAGGCCATCGACGCCCTGGAGAAGGCGAAGGGCGCGATCGGCTTCGAATCGCTGCGCTACGACGACCAGATCGGCAAGATCTCCCTGGTCGGCGCCGGCATGAAGACCAACCCGGGCGTCACCGCCTCCTTCTTCCAGGCGCTGTCCGACGCGGGCGTGAACATCGAGCTGATCTCCACCTCGGAGATCCGCATCTCGGTCGTCACCCGCGCCGACGACGTCAACGAGGCCGTGACGGCCGTCCACACCGCGTTCGGGCTCGACAGCGACTCCGACGAGGCCGTCGTCTATGGCGGCACCGGCCGGTGACGACCCCGAGCCGCAAGCCGACGCTCGCGGTCGTGGGAGCGACCGGGGCCGTCGGCGCGGTGATGCTCCAGATGGTGTCGCAGCACGCCGACGTCTGGGGCGACGTACGACTCCTCGCCTCCCCGCGCTCGGCCGGCCGCAAGCTGGCCGTGCGCGGGGAGGAGAGCGAGGTCCTCGCGCTGAGCGAGGACGCACTGGAGGGCGTCGACCTCGCCCTCTTCCTGGCGCCCGAGGACATCGCGGCCCGATGGGCGCCGATCGCCGTGTCCAAGGGCGCCGTGGTCGTGGACACCTCCGCGGCGTTCCGGGCCGACCCGGACGTGCCGCTGGTGGTGCCCGAGATCAACCCCCACGCGGTCCGGATGCGGCCCCGCGGGATCGTCGCGAGCCCCGGCTGCTCCACGCTGGCACTGATCGTCGCCGTGGGAGCCCTGCACGCCGAGTTCGGGATCAGCGAGCTGGTCGTGACCGCGCAGCAGGCCGCGAGCGGGGGCGGGCAGGCCGGTGTCGCCGCCCTGCGCGAGCAGCTCTCGGTGGTGGCCGGGACCGATCTCGGCAACCACCCCGGTGACGTGCGGCGGACCGTCGGCGACGACACGGGCCCCTTCCCCGGCCCCCTCGCCCTCAACGTGCTGCCCTGGTCGGGGGAGCTGATGGCGGACGGCTGGTCCTCCGAGGAACTGCGCATCCGCGAGGAGACCCGGAAGATCCTCGGCCTGCCCGCCCTGCCGATCGCCGCCACCTGCGTGCGCGTGCCGGTCGTCACCGGGCACTCCGTCTCCGTACACGCGCGGTTCGAACACCCCGTCACGGTCGCCCGCGCGCACGAGATCCTGGCGACCTCGCCCGGAGTGGTGCTCTACGACGACCCGGCCTCCGGAGACTTCCCCACGCCCGCCGACATCGCGGGCACCGACCCCACCTGGGTCGGGCGGGTACGGCGCTCCCTGGACGACGAGCGCTCCCTGGAGTTCTTCGTCTGCGGGGACAACCTCCGCAAGGGTGCGGCGCTCAACGCCGTCCAGATCGCGGAGGCGATCATAGGCCCCGATCGTCACGAGCGTCCGGAAATCGGCGTCGGCTGACCGCTCAGCTTTGTAGGATCTGTGAACGCCTTGTGAGCAATTCGGCGGCAGATGCCCCTTGAACTGGGACGATGCCATGTTCGACGATGCTCTTCCGTCTTGCTGCAACCGGTGGTCGGGTGGGATGCGTCTCTGCGTGCGCCTCTGTGGTGTGCCACAAATCGTGCTGTGAAAACGGGGTATTGGGGAAGAACGGGTGCGCATGAGGGCAATTTGCACACCGTCGAAAACGGTGGCGTACGCGTACAACCCTGACGGGGGGAAGCGTGTCCAACAGGCGTGGCAGAGGTACTCGACATCGCAGCGGTCGTCCCGCTCCGCGGGGCGCAGATCGTTCCCGTCCGGGGCACGGTCGTGGTCCCCGTCCGCGGGGCCGTGGTGCGCCCGCTCCGGCGGCCGCGTCCGGCCGGCGGCATGCCGGTGATCGCACCCATGCCCGCCAGACCCCGCACGACCGCGGTGAACGGCATCCCAGCGCCGCGCGAGAGCGCTGAAGACGGCATGGCCGCCGGAACCACCGTCGACCATCTGACCGAGACCTACCGCGCCCACTACCGCTCGCTGCTCGGCCTCGCGGCGCTGCTCCTCGACGACACGGCCTCCTGCGAGGACGTGGTCCAGGAGGCGTTCATCCGCGTCCACTCCGCGCGCAACCGGGTGCGCGACCCGGAGAAGACGCTGGCCTACCTCCGCCAGACCGTCGTCAACCTCTCGCGCTCCGCGCTGCGCCGCCGCATCCTCGGACTCAAGCTGCTGTCCAAGCCGATGCCGGACATGGCGAGCGCGGAGGAGGGCGCGTACGACCAGCTCGAACGCGACGCGCTCATCAAGGCGATGCGGGGGCTCCAGCGCCGCCAGCGCGAGGTCCTGGTGCTGCGCTACTTCGCGGACATGACGGAGGCACAGGTCGCCGAGACCCTGGGCATATCGCTCGGCTCGGTGAAGGCGTACGGCTCGCGGGGCATCGCGGCGCTGCGCGTCGCGATGGAGGCGACGGCATGAGTTCCGGCGATTTCACCGGTGACCCGCTCGAGGGCGGGGACTCCGGCGGTACGAATGGGCTGCCCGAGGGCGGTCGCGACGACATGGGACACGGTGTGGACGACGGGCCCGGCAAGGCGCAGGCCGACAGCGGCCTCGGGCGCGAGAACCAGCTCGGAGGCGGCCTCGACGGTGCCTTCGGATCCGACGAGGCCGCGCTGCGGCGGCTCCTCCAGGGCGCGGTGGCCGACATCGCGCCCGCGGACGGGGCTCTGGACCATCTGCGCCGGGCGGTGCCCGCACGGCGCGCACGCAAGCGGCAGGCCGTCGTCGGCATCGCCGCGGCGGTGGTGCTGATCGGCACGGCCGTCCCGGCGTTCGTGCACGTCGCCAACTCGGGCGGGACCGTCGACGACCGGTCCGTCAACGCCGGCCACGGCGAGCAGGCGCAGGGCGGCACGGGCACGGAGACCGGTGTCGAGGGCGGGGAGCAGGGCACGGACGCCCCGGGCGGCTCCGGCACCCCCAGCCAGGGCGAGGCGCAGGGCGCGGGTACCTCCCAGGAGCCCGGCACGGGCAAGACGGAGGGCGCCGGCACCGGTTCGCAGCCGCCGGCCGACACCCTGCCGGACTCGGCGCCGGTGTGCGCGGCCGGTCAGCTGGGCGTCAGCGCGGTGCAGGCGGGCGCCCCGGACGCGGCGGGGAAGGTGTACGGCACCTTCCGCATCGCCAACGTCTCCGACCGCGACTGCGTGGTCGGCGGCGCCGGCCGGGTCTCCTTCGAGGCCAGGGGAGCGGCGGATCCCGCGAAGATCACGGTGGTGGCCCACGCTGCCGGGGACGCGGCGAGCGGACTGCCCGATCCCTCGCAGGAGTCGCCCACGCTGGTCCTTCAGCCGCGCAACGCCTACGAGGTGAAGTTCGCCTGGGTGCCGACGGAGACCTGCCCGACGACGGGGACCACGCCGACGCCGACCACGCCGGCGGACAGCGGCGGCAGCTCGGCCGGTGCCACCGGGTCGACCGGTGCGGGCCAGTCGGCGAACAACACCGAGCCCCAGCTCGTCGCGGAGGACGGCACGCCCGCGGACGGCAGCGTCGCCGTCAGCCACACGGCCGAGGCGGGCGGCCCGGCCGTGGCGGCGACGATCCCCAACGCGTGCGCGGGAACGATCTACCGGACGGGCGTCCTGGACGCCTCCTGACGCCGGGGCCGCCGCGGGCGGCTCCGGGGGCGGCCAGGACCTTGGTCCTGGCCGGGCGCTAGGTCCTGTCCGGGCGATCTTCTCGGGCCCGCGACGACGGCTGCGGCACCTCGCGGCGTTGTCGGAGTCGCCCGAGTACGCCCAGTACGAGGGCGATCCTCCGCCTTGCGATACACCACATCCGACGCCGCGGGCCGATCCTCGAAGATCGCCCGGACAGGACCTAGAGGCCGAGCTCCGCGTCCTTCGAGGCCTCCACCTCGCGGCGCAGGAAGCGGAACCACATGAAGACCACGAAGCCCGCGAAGACGAACCACTCGGCCGTATAGCCGAGGTTCTGGAAGGCCTTCAGGTCCAGGGAGGTGCCCGCCGCGGCGGTCGCCGGGACCGGGGTCAGACCCGCCGGCGCGTCGGTGACGGTGACCCAGGCGTCGTAGACGTCGTCCGGGACCAGGTTGACGAGCGCGCCCGCGCTGATCATGCCGAGCTGGCCCTCGGGCAGCCCGCCCGCCGCGTTGACGCCCTTGGTGCCGGCGTTCTCCGACGCCTGCAGGGCGCCCTCCACCGTGACCGTGCCGGACGGCGGGGCCGGGGCCTTCGCGCCGGCCGGCAGCCAGCCGCGGACCACCGGCAGCGACTTGCCGCCGTCCGTCTTCAGCATCGTCAGCACGTAGCTGCCGGTCCGGCCGTCCAGATCACGGTCCGGCACGAGGAACTGCTCCGCGTACCGCCCGCTCGCCCGCGCGTGCCGACCCGAGGTCTCCTGGTCGACCGGCAGCAGCGAGTCCAGCGGCTCCGGCTTCAGGGTGTCCGGATCCGGGGCCCGTTCCGCCTTCTGGTGGGAGTCGACGCGCTCCTCGAACTTCCCCAGCTGCCAGCTCCCCATGAACACGCAGAACGGGATCGCCAGCAGCACGAAGACGTGGAGCCCCCACCAGCGGGGCGTTCTCAGGAACCGGTACACCCCTCCACGGTACGCAGCCGCCTCACCCCCCGGCCGGCCGGGTCCCCAGGTGGCGCGCCGCGAAGTCCAGCTCCAGCCGGACCTGCTTGATCCGCTCCTCCACCACCAGGGAGCCGTGCCCCGCGTCGTACCGGTACACCTCGTGGACCGCGCCCCGGGCCGCGAGCCGCTCGACGTAGTTGTCGATCTGGCGGATCGGGCAGCGCGGGTCGTTCACGCCCGCCGAGATGTACACCGGGGCCGTCACCTTGTCCGCGTACGTCAGCGGGGACGAGACCTCGAACCGCTCGGGCACCTCCTCCGGGGAACCGCCGAACAGCGTCCGGTCCAGCGCCTTGAGGGCCTCCATCTCGTCCTCGTAGGCCGTCACGTAGTCCGCGACGGGGACGGCGGCCAGGCCCACCGACCAGGCGTCCGGCTGGGTGCCGAGCCCCAGCAGCGTCAGATACCCGCCCCAGGACCCGCCCGACAGGACCAGCTTCGCCGGGTCCGCGAGCCCGGAGGCGACCGCCCACTCACGGACGGCCGCGACGTCCTCCAGCTCGATCAGACCGACCCGGTGCTTGAGCGCGTCCGTCCACTCGCGGCCGTAGCCGGTGGAGCCCCGGTAGTTGACCCGGACCACCGCGTAGCCGTGGTCCAGCCAGGCCGCCGGACCGGACGCGAACGCGTCGCTGTCGTGCCAGGCCGGACCGCCGTGCACCTCGAAGACGGTCGGGAAGGGCCCCTCGCCCTCCGTGGGCCGCTGCACCAGCGCGTGGATCCGGCCGCCGGGCCCCTCCACCCAGACGTCCTCCACGGCCACCGAGCCCGGAGCCGTGGCGCCCGGCGGGTCGAGCACGACCCCGCCGGCCGTCGAGCGCACCACCGGCGGCTCGGCGGCCGAGGACCACAGGTACTCCACGGAGCCGTCCGGGCGGGCCGTCGCCTCCGACACCGAGCCGGCCGGTGTCTCCACGCGCACCAGGGCCCCCGTCGCGATGTCGTACCGCCACAGCTCGCTGCGGGCCTCGAAGCTGTGCACGACCAGCAGGCCGGAGCCGTCCGGATACCACTCGGCCGACACGTCGCCCGGGAGGTCGAGCCGCAGGTCGGTCTCCTCGCCGGTCGCCACGTCCCACAGCAGCGGCTCCCAGCGACCCCGCCGCTGGTGGCCGACGAGCAGCCGGGTGTCCCCGTCCACCGGGGCGAAGCCCAGCACCGCCAGGCCCAGCTCCTCGGTGCCGCCCCGGGTGTCGTCGAGCTCGGCCAGCACGGAGGCGTCCTCGGCCCGCAGCACCCGCAGGGCCGAGTGCATGGCGTCGCCGTGCTCGGTGTGCTCCACGGCGATCAGCGACGCGTCGTGCGACAGGTCGCCGACCCCGGCGGACTCCCGGTGGCGGTAGATCTCCACGGGCTCGGCGCCCTTCCGCACGAGATGGACCGTCGACCCCTCCTCGTCCGTCGAACGCCCCACGACGAGCGTGCCGTCCCGGCCGATCGCGAGCCCCGCCGGATAGGAGGCGGCGAGTCCGGGCACCGCGGGCTCGTCGGCGCCGCCCTCGAAGGGCTGGCGCATCCACACCCCGAACTCGTCCCCGTCCGTGTCCGAGAACCACCAGATCCAGCGGCCGTCCGGCGACAGCGTGCCGTCCGTCGTGCCGTTCGGCCGGTCCGTGACCTGCCTCTGCGCGCCGTCGGCCCGGTCCCAGGCGTACAGCTCGTACGTGCCCGTCGCGTTGGACACGAACAGCGAGCGGTCGGGCGCCTCCTCGGCCCACTCGGGGAGGGACACGCGCGGCGCCCGGAATCGCTGCTCCCAGCGGGGGAGGTCGGTGATCTCGTTCTTCTCGGTCATGGCCCCATGATGCTCCGATCCGCCGACAATCCGTTCGCATCGTCCGCAACCTGTGGATAACCTCCGGGCCATGTACTCTCCGACCCCCGCCGACTGGCGCGAGGCGAACCGCGCCCGCTGGGACGAACGTGTGCCCATCCACGCCGCCAGCGCGTTCTACGACCTCGACGCCTTCCGTGCCGGCAAGGAGGCGCTGCGCGACTTCGAGCTCGCGGAGGTCGGCGACGTCACCGGCCGCTCCCTGCTCCACCTCCAGTGCCACATCGGCCTGGACACCCTCTCCTGGGCCCGTCACGGAGCCGCGCAGGTCGTCGGCCTGGACTTCTCCGAGCCCGCCGTGGAGACCGCCCGCGCCCTCGCCGCCGACCTGGGGTACACCCCGGACCGGGCCGCGTTCGTCGCCGCCGACGCCTACGACGCCGCCGAGGCCGTCCCCGACTCGTCGTACGACATCGTCTACACCGGTACCGGCGCCCTGAACTGGCTGCCCGATCTCGACCGCTGGGCCGAGACCGCCGCCTCCCTCGTCGCACCCGGCGGGTTCCTCTACGTCGCGGAGTTCCATCCGCTGACCGACTCCCTCGACGACGAGACGGGCAGCCGGATCGTCCACGACTACTTCGTGCGCGAGCCCTGGGTCGACACCAGCTCCGGGACGTACGCGGACCTCGGAGCCGCCACCGTCCACAACCGCAGCGTCGAGTGGGTGCACCCCGTCGGCGAGGTCGTCACGGCGATCGCGCGGGCCGGACTGCGGATCGAGTTCCTGCACGAGCACGACGTCTCGCTGTTCTCCCGGTACGAGACGCTCAGGCGGCACGAGGACGGCTACTACCGCTTCCCGGCCGACCGCCCCCGCATCCCGCTGATGTACTCCTTCAAGGCGTCACGGCCCCGCTGAGCCGCCCGGCCCCGCGGTTCCGCCGGGGCCGGGGCCTCGTGGGCCCGGGGCCACACGACGTACGGCTCACGGCCGCGCGGTCGCACCGAGCCGGATGACAGCGCGCCCGCCCGCCAGGTCCACCGTCGAGCGGTGCGGCGGCGCGCCGTCCTCCTCGTCGTCACGCAGGACGAGGGCGCTCTGCCGCTCCTTGAGTTCGTTCTGCTTGCCCTGCGAGAACGTGGCGTGCAGCTGCTCGAAGCCGGTCGAGGAGATCTGACCGGAGCGCCGGCCGCGCCCGGTCGCGCGCAGGATCTGGTCGGCGAAGGCGATCCCCGTCAGCAGGATGACCAGCCCCGGCAGCGTCACGAACACGGCGAACCCCATGCCGCCATCGTCCCCCACAGCGCCCCGCGCGGGAAGGGCCGGCCGGCACGGCCGGGTCCGGGGCACGGGACGCCGCCTGGCCGGGCCCGCTCCGCCGCTCCGGGCCAACTCGCCCCGGCCAGGGCGGGATCCGTGCCCGATGACCGGCCGGAGACCGCCCCCGGATCGGCCGGACGGTGCCGAAGGGCGGCCCTACGATGACGGCATGCTCGCTTTCGCCGTGGCCGCCGTCTTCCTGCTGCTCTTCGGGGTCGGCGTGCTGCGCGACCGCCGGCGTTTCTCCAACGCCGTCCACCTCGGCCTCGCCGTCACCTTCCTCGGCCTCGGCCTCCTCGCCGGACTCGACGGCGCTCCGCCGGGCGTCGCCACGACGGTGATGGTCGTCGTGCTGCTCGTGCTCGGTCTCGGGCCGGTCGTCCTCGCCGGGCTGCTGTGCGCGAACGGCGTCAAGATGGTCCGCAAGGAGGGTCGCCGCCCCGCCAACCTGCTGTCGCTGCTGGCCGGACTGCTGATCCTCGGCCTGCTCGCCCTGATGGCGACCGCCCTGGTCACCCGCTCGAAGACCCTCGGCATCGCCGTCGGGACGGGCGTCGCCGTCCTCGCGTACGTCTCCTTCCTCTTCCTCTGCTTCATCGGCTACGCCTACCTGTACGGCCGGATGGGAGTGCGGCGCGACGCGGCGTTCGTCGTCGTCCTCGGCTCCGGCCTGATCGGCGGCCGGCGCGTGCCGCCGCTCCTCGCGAGCAGACTGGAGCGCGGACGGCGGATGTACGAGGTCCTCGCCGCGCGCGGCGGCGCGGCGCCCCTGCTGATCACCTCCGGCGGCCGGGGCCCTGACGAGGAGCTTCCGGAGTCGCACGCCATGGCGGACTACCTCGTGGAGCGCGGCTTCCCGGCGGACCGGATCGTGCGTGAGGACCGCTCGCGGACCACCGAGGAGAACCTGCTCTTCAGCAAGGAGCTCATGGAGGAGCTCGCCCCGGGAGCCGGGTGCGTGATCGTCACCAACAACTTCCACGCGTTCCGAGCGGCCCTGATGGCCCGTCGGGCCGGGGTGGACGGCCAGGTCGTCGGCTCCCCGACCGCCGCCTACTTCTGGCCGAGCGCGACCATGCGCGAGTTCGCGGCGGTCTTCCTGCACTACCGGAAGGTCAACCTCGGGATCTGTCTGATCCTGGTCCTGCTGGGGGTGGCGGCGGGGCTGGCCGGCTGAGGGCGGCGGTCCCGGGGGTCCGGTTCCGGGCGACGGTGACGGCGACGGCCGCGGCCAGGGCGGCGGCCCCCAGCCCGAGGGCGACGGCGGAGGGCCCGGACTCGTTCACGAGCTCGGAGTGGGGGCCGGGATGGCCGCCGTCCCCGGGGCGCGCCCCGGGACGGTCCCCGGCGGGCGCGGGACGGGGGTTCTCGCCCACGGCCGCCGTGCCGCCGGCGAGGGCGAGCACAGCGGCGGCGGGCAGGACGGCGGCCCGGGCTATCTGCTGTGTGCGCATGTCTCCAGGGGACGCGACCGGCGCGGGCAGGGCCACCCGGGGGACCCCGTTCGGGTCATCGCGGCGCGGACGGGCCGGCGTCAGGGCGTGACGATCGGGAAGAGGGGGTCGGGCTTCGTCACGTACGAGAGGAGCCGGGTGAGCAGCGCGGGGTCGCCCTCCGTGCCGATCCCCAGGGACTCCGTCCCCTCGCCGGCCAGGAGCCCGAGGAGTTGCGTCTTGGAGAGGGTCAGGGTGAGTCCGGCGGGGGTGCGGGGCGCGGCGACCTCGCGATGGGTCAGGGCCCCGTTGTGCAGGGTGAGGCGCCGTCGGGTGCCCTCGTCGGTGAGGACGAGGTCGACGGTCAGGTCGTCGTCCCAGGCGCGCGGCCCGTCGATCCGGACGGCGACCGAGTCGATCAGCATGGGGACGCTGAGTGCCATGGCCATCTCCGGGTTGGTCATGTCGACCATCTCGCCGCCGACGCCGTGCCGGAGCTCCTGCGCGGCGGTCAGATAGAAGTTGCGCCACGGGCCGTTCTCCGCGCCGTGCCCGAGCCGGTCGTAGACCCCGGCCAGGGCCTCCTTCGCGGCGGTGTTCTCCGGCTGGGCGAAGACCAGGTGGTTCAGGAGGGTCGCGGCGAAGCGCGGGTCCCCCTCCTCGTCGTACCTGCGGGCCTTGGCGAGGACCTCGTCGGGGCCGCCGGCCACGTCCACGTAGCGCCGGGCGAGTTCGACGGGCGGGTGCTCCCACAGGTGGGCCACGTTGCCGTCGAACCAGCCGAGGTAACGCTGGTAGACCGCTTTGCTGTTGTGGTGGAGCGAGCCGTAGTAGCCGCGTGCGTGCCAGGACTTCGCCAGGGCGGGCGGCAGTTCGATCCGTTCGGCGATCTCCGGGCCGGTCAGTCCGTCGTTGAGCAGCCGCAGCGTCTGGTCGTGCAGGTAGGCGTAGAGGTCGCGTTGCCCGGTGAGGAACTCCACCACGTTGTCGTGACCCCAGGTCGGCCAGTGGTGGGAGGCGAAGGCGACGTCGTAGCGGCCGTGGAAGCAGTCCACGGCCTCGTCCAGGTACCGCGCCCAGATCCGGGCGTCGCGGACCACGGCCCCGCGCAGGGTCAGGATGTTGTGCATGTTGTGGGTGGCGTTCTCGGCCAGGCACAGGGCGCGGTGGTCGGGGAAGAGGAAGTTCATCTCGGCCGGCGCCTCGGTGCCGGGCGTGAGCTGGAAGACGATCCGCACGCCGTCGACCGTCTCCTCCTGCCCGGTCGCGGTGATGTCCACGGTCGGCGGGATCAGGCTGATGGTGCCGGTGGAGGTGGTGGACCCGAGTCCGGCGCCGATCTGGGCGTCCGGTCCCTTCGGGAGGTTCGCGCCGTACATGTAGGAGGCACGGCGGGTCATGGCGTTGCCCGCGTACACGTTCTCGCTGACCGCGTGCTCCAGGAAGCCGGCCGGGGCGAGGACGGGGACGCCGTCCTCGGCGCCCGCGGGCAGCACGCCGCGTGCGCCGCCGAAGTGGTCGCCGTGCGAGTGGGTGTAGATCAGCCCGGTGACGGGGCGGTCGCCGCGGTGCGCGCGGTACAGCGCGAGGGCGGCGGCCGCGGTCTCGGTGGAGATCAGCGGGTCGATGACGACGATGCCGCGCTCGCCCTCGACGACCGTCATGTTCGACAGGTCGAGGCCCCGTACCTGGTAGATGCCCTCGGTCACCTCGTACAGGCCCTGGCGGGAGCACAGCTGGGCCTGGCGCCACAGGCTCGGGTGGGCGGTCTCGGGGCAGTCGGCGGCCAGGAAGGCGTACGCGTCGTTGTCGTAGACCACGCGGCCGTCGGCGGTCTTGACGACGGCCGGTTCCAGGGCGGCGACGAAGCCCCGGTCGGCGTTCTCGAAGTCGGTGGTGTCCTCGAAGGAGGGCAGGGTGTCGCTCATGGGCGTGTGCTCCGCTCCGCGTGGCCGTGACCGGGTATACCGGCCCATCTGACCATCGGGGGAGGTTCCTCGCATATCGGCCGTCCGGCCCAGCCGCGAGTACGGCCCTACGAGGCGGGGGCGCCGCCCCCGGCGGGTTCGGGGGCGGTCGCGGTCGGGCCGGGACCGGGCGTGCCCGCCGAGCTGTCCTCCGGCGCGAGCCACGACATGCCGATGAGCAGGAAGACCACGAACGCGATCCCGCCGGCCACCGCCGCCGTCTTGCGCGGACGGCGCCGGGAGAGCTCGGCGAGCCCGCCGTCGGAGCGCCGGGGCTGCCGTCGCGACGCGGTCTGCGTCCGCCCCGCGGCCCGTGACCCGGAGGCGGGCGCGGTCCGGGGCTGGGGGAGGGGCTGGCCGGCGGTGCGCGGCGACGTCGTCCGGTGGGACGCGGGCCGGGACAGGGGTGCCGGGTGGGACGGGGGCGCCGGGTGGGCCACGGGCGACGGCAGCGGGTGCTCGCGCCAGGCGCCCGATCCGAACCACTCGGCTATCGCCTGGGCGGCGGGCCGCTGTTCCGGCTGCTTCGCCAGCAGCGTGAGCAGGTACGCCTCGAACGCGGCCGGCAGGCCGACGCCGAGCTGCCGGGGCGGCGCCGGCGGGGTGTCGATGTGCTGGTACAGCAGGGCGGTGGCGGTGTCCCCCTGGAACGGGGGTCTCCCGGTGAGGAGTTGGTACAGCACGCAGCCGAGCGAGTACACGTCCGAGGCGGACGAGGCGGGTTGGCCGAGCGCCCGCTCGGGGGCGAGGTAGAGGCCGGTGCCGACGATCTGGCCGGTGGTGGTGAGTGCGGCCGACGGGTCGTCGACGAAGCGGGCGATGCCGAAGTCGGCCAGTTTCACGGTGCCGTCGGTGTCGAGCAGCAGGTTGCCCGGCTTGATGTCGCGGTGCACGACGCCCTGCCGGTGCGCGGCGGCGAGTCCGGCCGCGGCGTGCGCGGCGACGACGGCGACCCGCTCGGGCGGCAGCACGGGGGCCGTCCCCGCGTCTCCGGCGAGGCTGGATCCCTCGACCAACTCCATGACGAGGTACAGCTTTCCGTCCCAGGTGCCGAAGTCGAAGACGCCGACGACGTGCGGATGGCTGAGCCGCGCCGCCGTCTGCGCCTCCAGCCGGAACCGGTCGGCGGCCGAGGGGTCGGTCTCGTGACCGAGCATCAACTTCACGGCCACGGAACGTCCGAGGACCTCGTCGGTGGCTTGCCACACCTCACCCATGCCGCCTCGCCCGATACACATGTGGAGCCGATATCGGTCCGCGACCAGCACCTGAGACCCAGCCTTTCGACGGTCAGCCAACCTGACAGGAACCACCAGAGTAGAGCGCGATGATCACTCGCGGACGGCCACCCGGTCAGATACCCCACCGGGGCTGCCGGGGGCCGGCGCGGACCCGTCCGCGACCGCCTGCTCGGCAGGCCCCGGACGCGCCCGGCCCCGGCGCGGCCCGTCCGCCCGCCACCGCGCTGCGCGCCCTCCGCCGCACGCTCGGTCAGGCGAGAACCGCGCACCCATGACGATCATCCGATCAGCTCCCTGCGGATGGCCGGAGGCCGTGCAGAGTCCGGCGGCTCGGGCTGTGTCGGGCGCCACCGCCGAGGCCGGCTCGTCGTGCACGCGTCGCATCCATGTGTGCACACCAGGTCGCGGGTGCGAGCCGGGCGCGCCGAGCGGGGCGGCA
The DNA here is from genome assembly GCF_050917515.1 of Streptomyces sp. JL2001. Lineage (NCBI taxonomy): Bacteria > Bacillati > Actinomycetota > Actinomycetes > Kitasatosporales > Streptomycetaceae > Streptomyces > Streptomyces sp. JL2001. The sequence continues at coordinate 4,191,383 of NZ_CP169421.1, forward strand.
GGACGAGCGCCCCGGCCGTGGCGTCCCGCCGGAAGGGATCTCCCGCCCTGCCGGGCGGGAAGGGGTGGTCACGCGGATGCCTGCGCAGACGAAACAGGTGAGGCACCTACCGAAGACGGTAGGTGCCTCACCTGGTGTTTCAGCTGTCGGGGTGGCGGGATTTGAACCCACGACCTCTTCGTCCCGAACGAAGCGCGCTGCCAAGCTGCGCTACACCCCGATGTCGCTGCTCTGTTCTTCACGTCGCGGCGACATCGATTACTTTAGCCCACCGGCGCCCGGAGACGAAATCCGGTTTCGGCGGGCCCTCGGCGCAGGTCGGAAGCGGTCCCGGTCGCGGGCCCGGCGGCGGACTTCGGCGTCGGCGTGCCCCCGAGGCAAGGGGGTGTACGGCTCAGGCGCGCGCGGTCAGGGTCAGGAGGGTCGCCTCGGGCGGGCAGGCGAACCGGACCGGGGTGAAACGGTTGGTGCCGCAGCCCGCCGAGACGTGCAGGAACGACGTCCGGTCCGCCACGGTGTGGGTGGACAGGCCCTTCACCCGGTCGGTGTCGAGGTCGCAGTTGGTCACAAGGGCCCCGTAGAAGGGGATGCACAGCTGCCCGCCGTGCGTGTGGCCCGCCAGGATCAGCTCGTAGCCGTCCGCCGTGAAGGCGTCGAGCGAGCGCAGGTACGGCGCGTGGACCACGCCGACGGTGAAGTCGGCCGAGGTGTCCGGGCCGCCGGCCACCCGCTCGTACCGGTCCCGCTTGATGTGCGGGTCGTCCAGGCCGGTGAAGGCGAGCTCCAGGCCGGGGAGCTTGAGCCGGCCGCGGGTGTTGGTCAGGTTCACCCATCCCGCCTCGTCGAAGGCGTCCCGCAGGTCCTCCCACGGGTTGTGCACCGCGCCGTGCACCGGCTTGTTGCCGTTCAGGCCGTGCCGGCCCTGGGCCTTCTCCAGCAGGTAGAGGGCGGGGTTGCGCAGCCGGGGGCCGTAGTAGTCGTTGGACCCGAAGACGTACACGCCCGGGAACTCCATCAGCGGCCCGAGCGCGTCCAGCACCTCGGGGACGGCCTCGGTGTCGGAGAGGTTGTCACCGGTGTTGACGACGAAGTCGGGGCGCAGCCCCGCGAGCGACTGGAGCCAGGCCCGCTTCTTGCGCTGGCCGCACACCATGTGGATGTCGGAGACCTGAAGGACACGCAGATCGCGCATCCCGCGCGGCAGTACGGGGATCGTGACGCGGCGGAGGCGGAACGAACGGGCTTCGAAGCCCGCGGCGTAGACCAGTCCCGCCGCGGCCGTCGCCGTGAGACCTGCCGTGATCTTCAGGGGGATTCCGTACCGTGCGCGCATCCCCCCATCGTCGCAGACCGCACGGGGCACTTCGGGACGGGATCGCTGCACGGCGTTAATGCGCGGGCGGTCAACGCGCCTCACCTGACACACTTGTCCCCATGACCACGCTCAAGGCCAAGCTGCAGGACGACCTCAACGCCGCCATCAAGGAGCGCGACGAGCTCCGCTCCTCGACGCTGCGGCTCACCCTCTCCGCGATCACCAAGGAGGAGGTCGCGGGCAAGACCAAGCGCGAGCTCTCCGACGACGAGGTGCAGAAGGTGATCGCCAAGGAGGCGAAGAAGCGCCGCGAGGCCGCGGACGCGTTCGCCCAGGGCGGCCGCGCCGAGTCCGCCGAGCGCGAGAAGGCGGAGGGCGTCATCCTCGACGCGTACCTGCCCCAGCAGCTCGGCGACGACGAGCTGGAGCAGATCGTGGCCGCGGCCGTCGCGGAGGCCACCGGCGCCGGCGCCGAGGGGCCGCGCGCGATGGGCGCCGTCATGAAGATCGTGAACCCGAAGGTGGCCGGCCGGGCCGAGGGCGGGCGCGTCGCCGCCGTCGTCAAGAAGCTGCTCGCGGGCTGACCTCCGCGCGCGGGGACACGACCCGACCGGGTCGGATCGGTTCCCCGGAACGCCGAAGGGCGCCCCCCGGACTTCGGGGGGCGCCCTTCGGCGTCACGCGGGTGAGGCGGGCGACCTACCGGTTGCCGCCACCGCCGCCGCCCTGGCCGCGGTTGTTGCCGCCGCCGATCAGGTCCGGCGGGAGGGTGATCCCGGGGAAGGGGGTGTCGTCGCCCGGCTTGTTGCCGTCGCCGGGCTTGTTCTTGCCCTTGTCCTTCTCCTTGTCCTCCGGCTTCTCGCCGCGCGGCACGGAGACGGGCACGAAGCCCGGCGTCTCGGAGGCGTTGAGCGCCCCGGTCATCGCGATCTTCCAGATCGGGCCCGGGAGACAGCCACCGCAGACCTTGTCGTAGTAGACGCCGCCGATGGTGATGTTGAACATCGAGGTCTTCTCGCCGACGTCGTCACCGACCCAGACGGCGGTGGACAGGTTCGGGGTGTAGCCGACGAACCAGGCGTCCTTGCGGTCGTTGGTCGTTCCGGTCTTCCCGGCGTTGTCGCGATCGCTCAGGCCGGCCTTCTGGCCGGTGCCGTCCTCGACCACGCCCTTCAGCATCTGGTTGACGGTGTCCGCCGTCCGCTCGTTCATCGCCCGCGAGCACTGCGTCTGCGGCACCTTCAGCTTCTCGCCGTTGGCCGTGGTGATCGACTCGATGGCGACCGGGGTGCAGTACGTGCCGCGGTTGGCGAAGGTGGCGTACACCGAGGCCATGTCGAGCGGGGTGCTCTCCTGGCCGCCGAGGGTGATGGACGGGAGCTCCTTGAGGCTCTTGCCCAGGCTCCCCTCGTAGCCCATCTTCTTCGCCATCTGCACCGTCTCGCACAGACCCGTCATCTGCTCCAGGTGCGCGAAGTAGGTGTTGATGGACTTGCCGAGCGCGCTCGTCATGTCCCAGCTGCCGGCCTCGGACTCCACCTCGTTCTGGAGGTCCCAGTTGCCGCCGCCGGCGGGGCCGCCCGCGCAGGTGGTGAACGAGTTCATCGGCACCGAGATCTTCCACGGCGTGGCGAAGGACTGGGCCGGGCTCAGTCCCTTCTCCAGTGCCGCGGCGGCCGTGATCGGCTTGAAGGTCGAGCCGACCTGGAAGCCGTACGTCGTGCCGCCCATCTTGCTGCCGACGGCCAGGTTCAGCGTGGTCTGGTGCTGCTTCTGGTCCAGGCCGTACGGACGGGACTGGCCCATCGACAGGATCTTGCCGGTGCCGGGCTTGACCTGGACCACCGAGGCGGCGACCTTGTCGTCCTCGTTGATCTTCGCCACGGCGGCCTCGTTGGCCGCCTCCTGCGCGCGGGGGTCGAGCGTGGTCCGGATGGTCAGGCCACCGAGGTTCCACAGCTTCTGCCGCTCCTCGGCCGTCTTGCCGAAGACCGGGTCGCTGAGGATCGTCTTGCGGACGTAGTCGCAGAAGAAGCCGGCCCCGTCGACGGCGGTGATGCAGCCGTTCTTCGGGGTCTTCACCTTCAGCGTGACCGGCGCGGCCTTGGCCCGGTCGGCCTCGGCCTGGCTGATGTCCTTGACGTCGGCCATGCGCTGGAGGACCACGTTGCGGCGCTTGGTGGCTTCCTGGATGTCGTTGACCGGGTCGTAGCGGCTCGGCGACTGGACGAGCCCGGCCATCATGGCCGCCTCCTCCAGCTTCAGGTCGGCGGCCGGCTTGGAGAAGTAGCGCTGGGACGCCGCCTCGATGCCGTAGGCCTGCTGACCGAAGAAGGTGATGTTGAGGTAGTTCTCGAGGATCTTCTTCTTCCCGAGCTCCTCCTCGACCTGGATCGCGAACTTCAGCTCGCGCACCTTGCGGCCGATCGTCTGCTGGGTGGCCTCGGCGACCTTCTCGGGGTCGTCACCGGCCTCCTCGACGAAGACGTTCTTCACGTACTGCTGGGTCAGCGTCGAGGCGCCCTGGGCCACACCGCCGGACTGGGCGTTGCGGTTGATCGCGCGCAGCACGCCCTTGAGGTCGACCGCGCCGTGCTCGTAGAAGCGCGAGTCCTCGATCGCGACGATCGCCTTCTGCATGTACGGAGAGATCTTCTCCAGCGGCACGACCTTGCGGTCGCGGGAGTACACCGTGGCGAGGTGGCCGCCCGACGAGTCGAGGATGGTGGTGCGCTGACTCAGCGGTGGCGTCTTCAGGTTGGAGGGGATCTCGTCGAACCCCTCGACCGTGCCCTTCGCCGCCAGCCCCAGTGCTCCGGCCGCGGGCAGGGCGATACCCGCCAGCACGGCTCCGGAGAGCACACTGACACCGAGGAACTTGGCGGCCTGCTGGGTCCCGGTCAGACCACCGCCCGAGCGCTTCTTTGCCATGGGGGCAGCCTAATCCGTAGTGATGAGCGTTCCGTAGGAGCGGGTGCCTCTCGGAGCGTTCGAGTACCAGACCGTGACATCCGCAGGTACCCGGGCCGTACGGCCGCCCCCGCAGCCGAGGCCGGGGCGCTCGTCTCCTGCTGCGGCCCGGACGGCGCGGGCCGGTGAGGTGCCTACGTTCTCATTCGCCGGACACGCGTATATGCCTTGGCCTAAGCTGCTCTCAACTGTCACAGCAGTGTGGTCCTGCATCAAGACCCGGGCGTGACTACGGCGTGAATTCCCAGGAACCCGAATCGTGGGAAGCCATGCCCGAATACGCCCCATGCGTCACTCGACGCCCTGTGTGACTCCGTGAGAGACGGGCGAACTGCCCAGGTTCGCCGGTTTGGTGACGTATGTCCTGCGATCACTCCCCTGGGTGATCTGCCGCCTACGCATAGTCCGTTCGGGCCATTCAAGATTGGGCCCGAAGGGGGTGTTGCGCTGTGCCCACCTTCCGTAACGTCCTCAACTGGCAGCGGTGAATATGCCGCTGCCGCCGTGGGGGAGCCTCGATTCGGGAGAGGACGGCGCCGGTATGGGCTGGGTAGCTGACTGGAGTGCGCAGGCGGCCTGCCGCACTACCGATCCGGATGAACTGTTCGTTCAGGGAGCGGCGCAGAACCGGGCGAAGGCGGTGTGCACCGGATGCCCGGTGCGGACCGAGTGCCTGGCCGACGCTCTGGACAACCGGGTGGAATTCGGCGTGTGGGGTGGCATGACGGAGCGCGAGCGTCGTGCCCTGTTGCGGCGGCGGCCGACCGTCACGTCGTGGCGGCGACTGCTGGAGACCGCGCGTACGGAGTACGAGCGGGGAGCGGGCCTGCTGCCCGTGGCGATGGAGGACGACGCGACGTACGAGGCGTACGCGGCGGTGGGATAAGGCGAGCCCAGGGGCCCGCTGTGGGGGAGCGTGCCGGGCCGACGTGCCCCGGTACCGCACCACGCGACGGACGAGGCGGTGGGCCGGACGCCCTCCGCCCGCAGTGGTCCGCGACCGCGCGTGACGCCGGCGGCGACTCGCGCCCTCGTGCGGTGGCCGACGGGGCAGGGACCCGTGCCGACGGGCACCCGCGCCCGGGAGCGCCCGGGCCGGAGACGGTCCGCGCGGCTCAGGGGTACGGGCGGGCCTGCAGTCAGGACTGCGGGATGCGCCCCGTCGTGAGGCGATCACCGATGGCCCGGAGCCCGGCGAGATCGTGCACGTCGCCGGGCAGGGCGGCCACCTCGGCGACCGGTACCTCGGGGTGGAGCGCGGTGAAGCGGTCGCGCGTGCGCTGTTCGCGTGCGAGCACCTGCATGCGTTCGGCGTGGAGACGGAGCAGACCTGCGGTCAGTCGCCGGACATCCGGTGCGTCCGGTCCGTTCGTGATGTCCGGTACATCGGTAGCGCGGTCGTGCGCGGGGTCGGCTGTGGGGGCAGCCTGGGGGTCCTGCGGGGAACGTGCGGCGGCGGTGGCGATGTCTGACGGCTCGGGGATGGTGGCCCGGGAGCCACGAATCTCAGTCTTCCCGGCCCCCGGATCCGTCATGCCGCCCTCGTCAAGATTTTCCGCGGCGGCCCGCGCCCGCTCGGCCGACAGCCGGGCCGCTCCGCTGCCGTGGACGCGGTTGAGGACGAGTCCGGCCAGCGGCATCTCCTCGGCCGCCAGCCGCTCGACGAAGTACGCGGCCTCGCGCAGCGCGTCCCGCTCCGGCGTGGCCACCACGAGGAACGCCGTGCCCGGGGCCTGGAGCAGCTTGTACGTGGCGTCCGCGCGGGTCCGGAAGCCGCCGAACATCGTGTCCATCGCGGCCACGAACGTCTGGACGTCCTTCAGGAACTGACCCCCCAGCAGCTTGCCCAGGGTCCCGGTCATCATCGACATGCCGACGTTGAGGAACTTCATCCCCGCCCGGCCGCCCATCTTCGCCGGTGCCATCAGCAGCTTGATGAACTTCCCGTCCAGGAAGGAGCCCAGCCGCTTCGGCGCGTCCAGGAAGTCCAGCGCGGAGCGGGACGGCGGGGTGTCGACGACGATCAGGTCCCACTCGTCGCGAGCCCGCAGCTGACCGAGCTTCTCCATGGCCATGTACTCCTGCGTACCGGCGAAGCCGGCCGACAGGGACTGGTAGAAGGGGTTCTCCAGGATGGCCCGGGCCCGGTCGGCGTCCGCGTGCGCCTCGACGATCTCGTCGAAGGTCCGCTTCATGTCGAGCATCATGGCGTGCAGTTCCCCGCCGTCGGATCCCTTGATGCCGTCGACCTTGCGGGGGATGTTGTCGAGCGAGTCGATGCCCATCGACTGGGCGAGCCGCCGGGCCGGGTCGATCGTCAGGACGACGACCTTCCGGCCGCGCTCGGCCGCCCGGACGCCGAGCGCCGCCGCCGTGGTCGTCTTGCCGACCCCGCCGGCGCCGCAGCAGACGATGATCCGGGTCCCGCGGTCGTCGAGGAGCGGATCGAGGGCCAGCGTCGGCACGGAGTCGAGGCCGTTGCCCGGGAGGGCGCCGTCCGGCCCCCCGGAGGGCGGCACGGCGCCGTCGGAGGCGTCCGCCGGGCCGGTGTCCGCGGCGGGCCGGGTGAGGTCCCCGCCGTCCGGTGCCGGGTTCGCCGCCGCCGTCGTCGGGGCTTCCGCTCGGTCCGTCACGCGCCCACCCCTTGCTTCCGCAGTTCCTTCGCCAGCCGGTACAGGCCCGCGATGTCCGCCCCGTCCCCCAGGAAGGGCAGTTCCGACGTCGAGACGCCGAGGTCGCCGAGGCCGGCCAGGACCGCCCGCTGCGTCCGCTCCAGCTCGACCCGCTGCGCGTGCTCGGCCGCCTGCTCCACGAGCGGCTCGACCAGCTTCGTGCCGCCGGAGATCCCCGCCGCGGCCAGACTGGCCGCGATGGCGTCCCGGTGGTCGCCGGCCGCCGCCCGTACCGCCGCCTCGTCGAGGACGTGCGGGCGGACCATGTTCACGATGACCCGGCCCACGGGAAGTTCGGCCTCCCGCAGCTCCGCGATCCCGTCGGCGGTCTCCTGGACCGGCATCTCCTCCAGGAGCGTCACCAGGTGCACGGCCGTCTCGGGGGACTTCAGGACCCGCATGACCGCCTGCGCCTGATGATGTATCGGGCCGATCCTGGCCAGTCCCGCGACCTCGTCGTTGACGTTGAGGAAGCGGGTGATCCGGCCGGTCGGGGGCGCGTCCATGACGACGTGGTCGTAGGTGTAGCCGCCGTGCTTCTCGCGCCGCCGGACCGCCTCGCACGCCTTGCCGGTCAGCAGGACGTCCCGCACCCCCGGCGCGATCGTGGTCGCGAAGTCGATCGCGCCGAGCTTCTTCAGGGCGCGGCCGGCGCTGCCCAGCTTGTAGAACATCTGGAGGTAGTCGAGGAGCGCGCGTTCGGCGTCGATGGCCAGCGCGAAGACCTCGCCGCCGCCCGGGGCGACGGCGATTTTGCGTTCCTCGTACGGAAGGGCCTCCGTCTCGAAGACCTGTGCGATGCCCTGCCTGCCTTCGACCTCCACGAGGAGTGTCCGCTTGCCCTCGGTCGCGAGGGCGAGCGCGAGGGCGGCGGCGACCGTCGTCTTACCGGTACCGCCCTTGCCGCTGACGACCTGGAGCCTGCTCACGTCTTCGAGCCTAACCACTGGCGCACCCGCCTAAGCAGGAGGCTGCCTGTGGCAGCGGATACAGTCGGCCCCATGACCAAGTGGGAGTACGCGACTGTGCCGCTTCTGGTGCACGCGACCAAGGCAATTCTGGACACCTGGGGCGAGGACGGCTGGGAGCTCGTCCAGGTCGTGCCCGGGCCGAACAACCCCGAGCAGCTCGTGGCCTACCTGAAGCGGGAGAAGTCGTGAGCGGGGCCGTCGAGGCCAAGCTGGCCGAGCTGGGCCTGACGCTGCCGGAGGTCGTGCCGCCGCTGGCCGCGTACCAGCCGGCCGTGCAGTCGGGCGTGTACGTGTACACCTCGGGCCAGCTCCCGATGGTGGAGGGCAAGCTGCAGCTGACCGGCAAGGTCGGCGGCGAGGTCACCGCGGAGGAGGCCAAGCAGCTCGCGGCCACCTGTGCGCTGAACGCGCTCGCGGCCGTGAAGTCGGTCGCCGGTGACCTGGACCGGATCAAGCGGGTCGTGAAGGTCGTGGGCTTCGTCGCCTCGGCCCCCGACTTCACCGGGCAGCCCGGCGTCGTCAACGGTGCGAGCGAGCTGCTCGGCGCCGTCCTCGGCGACAAGGGCGTGCACGCGCGCAGCGCGGTCGGCGTCGCGGTGCTGCCGCTGGACGCCCCGGTCGAGGTCGAGGTCCAGGTGGAGCTCGACCAGGCCTGATCCCCGGTCCCGTCAGCCGTGCCGAGAGCCGGTTCCGCCCCGTCCGGGGGAGGAACCGGCTCTCGAACATCCGGACCTCCCGGCATACGATCCGCCCATGGCGAATGGTCAGTGGTACCCACCGGAATGGCCCGACCGCATCCGCGCCCTCGCCGCGGGCGAGCTCACCCCCGCGACGCCCAAGCGGGCCGCCACGGTCCTGCTGCTGCGGGACGGGGACGGCGGGCCGAGCGTGCACATGCTGCGGCGGCGTGCCTCCATGGCGTTCGCGGGCGGGGCATACGCGTATCCCGGCGGCGGCGTCGACCCGCGGGACGAGCACCCCGTGCGCTGGGCCGGGCCGTCCCTGGAGACCTGGGCCGAGCGGCTCGGCGTCCCCGACCCGGCGCAGGCGCAGGCCGTGGTGTGCGCGGCCGTGCGCGAGACCTACGAGGAGGCGGGCGTCCTGCTCGCCGGCGAGACCGCCCTGTCCGTCGTCGGCGACACGACCGGCGACGACTGGGAGAAGGACCGGGAGGCGCTGGTCGCCCGCGAGCTGTCCTTCGCCGACTTCCTCGACCGCCGCAGGCTCGTGCTGCGCTCCGACCTCCTCGGCGCGTGGGCCCGCTGGATCACGCCCGAGTTCGAGCCCCGGCGCTACGACACCTGGTTCTTCGTGGCCGTGCTGCCGGAGGGCCAGCGCACCCGCAACGCCTCCACCGAGGCGGACCGCACGGTGTGGATCCGCCCGGCGGACGCCGCCGCCGGGTACGACCGCGGCGAGCTGACCATGATGCCCCCGACCATCTCGACCCTGCGGAGCCTGCTGCCCCTCGGGGTCGCGGCCGACGCGCTGGACGCGGCGCGGGAGCAGGACATGACGCCGGTCCTCGCCCAGGCGCGTCTGGACGGCGACGAGCTGATCCTGAGCTGGCCGGGCCACGACGAGTTCACCAAGCACATTCCCACGGGGGGTGCGGGATGACCGACGCCGCCGCACTTCCCGGGCAGCCCCGGGGCGGGGCCCTGTCCGGCCCCGCGACGGACCGTGCCGTGAACGTCCTCGCGCCGAACCCGTCCGCGATGACCCTCGACGGCACCAACACCTGGATCCTGTCCGAGCCGGACTCCGCCCTCGCGGTGGTCGTCGACCCCGGGCCGCTTGACGAGGGCCACCTGCGGCACGTCGTGGCCACGGCCGGGAAGCTCGGCAAGCGGATCGCCCTCACCCTGCTCACCCACGGCCACCCGGACCACGCGGAGGGCGCGGGGCGCTTCGCCGAGCTGACCGGGACGCGGGTGCGGGCCCTCGATCCCGCCTTGCGGCTGGGGGACGAGGGCCTCGCGGCCGGACAGGTCGTCGCGGTGGGCGGCCTGGAGCTGCGGGTCGTGCCGACGCCCGGCCACACCTCGGACTCGCTCTGCTTCCATGTGCCCGCCGACCGGGCCGTCCTGACGGGCGACACGATCCTGGGGCGCGGCACGACGATGGTGGCCCATCCCGACGGCCGGCTCGGCGACTACCTCGACTCGCTGCGCCGGCTGCGCTCGCTCACGGTGGACGACGGCGTCCACACGGTGCTGCCGGGCCACGGGCCGGTCCTGCAGGACGCTCAGGGGGCCGTGGAGTTCTACCTCGCCCACCGCGCGTCGCGCCTGGCCCAGGTCGAGACGGCGGTCGAGAGCGGCCACCTGACCTCGTCCGAGGTGGTGTCCCACGTCTACGCGGACGTGGACCGCTCCCTGTGGCCGGCGGCCGAGTTGTCGGTCCGGGCGCAGCTGGAGTACCTGAAGGAGCATGGCCTGATCTGACCGTGGCGGTACCCCCGGAAAGCGGAACTTTTGGCTCGTGCTTTACGCTCCGCTTACTTCTGGCCGTATTCCTCGGGGGAACGCACATGTTCGTCATATCGATCCTGCTGCTCATCGCGGCGGTGGTCCTTTACTTCGTGGCCCGCGCCAACGACACGCGAGGGCTGAAGCTCGGCGCCCTCGGCGCGCTGATCGCCGGCGTCTTCTCGCTGCTGGGCTCGACCCTGTACGTCGTCAGCGCGTACGAGGTCGGCGTCCCGGTCGCGTTCGGCAAGGTGGGCACGCCGATGACCTCCGGCATGCACCTCAAGTCGCCGTTCACCGACGTCACGACCTTCTCCACCCGCCCGGTCGACCTCAACCTCTCCGACAAGGACGTCGTCGAGGTCCGCTCCTCCCAGGGCGGTGTCATGTACGCCGAGGTGACCGTGAAGTGGGCGGTGACCCCGGCCAAGGCCGTCGAGCTCTACCGGCTCGCGGGCAGCGAGGACGCGATCCAGCAGCGGCTGGTCTACCCCGACAGCCGGGAGATCGTCCGCAACGTCTTCGCGCGCTACACGAGCGAGCAGGGCTACGCCACCGACCGCGAGAAGATCAACGCCGAGATCGGGGACCTGATCAAGGAGCGGCTCGCGCCGCGCGGCATCGCGGTCACCACGGTCAACCTGCGCAACGTGAAGCCCTCGGACGCCCTGCAGGGCCAGATCGACCGCAAGATCCAGCAGCAGCAGGCGACCGAGCGCGCGACCGAGGCGGCCCGCACGGCCAAGGCCGAGGCCGACCGGCGCCGTATCGAGGCCGAGGGCATCGCCCGCGCCAACAAGATCCTGAACGACTCGCTGACGGACAAGGTCCTGATGAACCAGTGCATCGAGGCGTACAAGGAGGCTTCGGCGAAGAACCCGGTCTACGCGGTCCCCTGCGGCGGCGGCACCGGCAACCCGCTGATCGTCGACGGTTCGAAGCGCTAGACGCTGACGAGCTCCGGATCCGGCGGCCGGCCGGGTCCGGGGCCGGACACGCGAAGGGCCGCCCCGGTTCGACCGGGGCGGCCCTTCGCGTACGTACGGGTGTGCCTACCGCGAGCGCTTCGCGAGCCGCTCCACGTCCAGCAGGATCACGGCGCGGGCCTCCAGGCGGAGCCAGCCGCGCTGGGCGAAGTCCGCCAGGGCCTTGTTGACCGTCTCGCGGGAGGCGCCGACCAGCTGGGCGAGCTCTTCCTGCGTCAGGTCGTGCACGACGTGGATGCCCTCCTCCGACTGCACGCCGAAGCGGCGCGACAGGTCGAGGAGCGCGCGGGCCACCCGGCCCGGCACGTCGGAGAAGACCAGGTCGGACATCTGGTCGTTGGTCTTGCGCAGCCGGCGGGCGACGGCGCGCAGCAGGGCGGTGGCCACCTCGGGCCGGGCGTTCAGCCAGGGCTGGAGGTCGCCGTGGCCCAGGCCCAGCAGCTTGACCTCGGTCAGCGCGGTCGCCGTGGCGGTGCGCGGACCCGGGTCGAAGAGGGACAGCTCGCCGATGAGCTCGCCGGGGCCGAGGACGGCCAGCATGTTCTCGCGGCCGTCGGGGGAGGTGCGGTGGAGCTTCACCTTGCCCTCGGTGACCACGTACAGGCGGTCGCCGGGGTCGCCCTCGTGGAAGAGCGCGTCGCCACGGGCGAGCGTCGCTTCACTCATCGAGGCGCGCAGCTCCGCGGCCTGCTCGTCATCGAGCGCCGCGAAGAGCGGGGCGCGCCGCAGAACGTCGTCCACGAATTCACTCCTTGTCGACCTGCTCAGGGGACGGTGCATCCCCATGATGCCGCACCGGAAAACAGTGCGATCGATCACAAGGGTCCGACACAAGTCTGACGTACCGGCGCGTCCGGTCGTGCGTCAGGGGGCCGTTTCGCCCAACTCGCCGGTGGGAGCCCGGGCCCGAGGGGCTGCACAGAGCGCCCACAGGGCGTAATTCCGCTGTGGGCGAACAGCTCCCCGACAGCGTGCGACGGCCGTCCGCCCGTCCCGTCCGCCCTCCCCCGGGCTTCCTCCGGGCTTCTCCCGGGCTCCTTCTCCCCGCTCCCCGCCCGCCCCCCGGCCTGCTCTCTCCGCCGGGGCCCGCGCCCCCGGCCGCCCGCCGTTCGGCGGCACGTCGCTGCGCTGTCCGGCGTAGCCTTCGGGCATGGCAGAGAGCAACGTCCCTACGGCGAAGCCGAAGAAGCCCGCCGCCAGGCCCGAGTCGCGGCTCGCGATGGTCCGCCGCGCCCGGAAGATCAACCGGGAACTCGCCGAGGTCTACCCCTACGCCCACCCCGAGCTGGACTTCCGCAATCCCTTCGAACTGCTCGTCGCCACGGTGCTCTCCGCCCAGACCACCGACCTGCGGGTCAACCAGACCACGCCCGCGCTCTTCGCGAAGTACCCGACCCCCGAGGACCTGGCCGCGGCCGTCCCCGAGGAGGTGGAGGAGCTGATCCGGCCGACCGGCTTCTTCCGCGCCAAGACCAAGTCGATCATGGGGCTGGCCACCGCCCTCAGGGACGACTTCGGCGGCGAGGTCCCCGGCCGCCTCGACGACCTGGTCACACTGCCCGGCGTGGGCCGCAAGACCGCCTTCGTCGTCCTCGGCAACGCCTTCGGCGTGCCCGGCATCACCGTCGACACCCACTTCATGCGCCTCGTCCGCCGCTGGAAGTGGACCGAGCAGGAGGACCCGGTCAAGATCGAGGCCGAGATCGCCACGATCTTCCCCAAGAGCGAGTGGACGATGCTGTCGCACCGGGTGATCTTCCACGGCCGCCGTATCTGCCACGCCCGCAAGCCCGCCTGCGGCGCCTGCCCGATCGCGCCGCTCTGCCCGGCGTACGGCGAGGGCGAGACCGACCCCGAGAAGGCGCGCAAGCTCCTGAAGTACGAGAAGGGCGGCTATCCGGGCCAGCGGCTGAACCCGCCCCCGGACTATCCGGGCATTCCCGCCTCCCCTCTGGGAGCGGGCGCATGAGGGAACGAACCCGCACGTCGATCGCGTTGTGAACCACGGGGGTGCCTATGACGCGCACGGAAGAAGACAGGGAATCGGCCCACGGCCGGACGCACGGACCCGCGACCGCGGGCATGCTCCGGGGTGACGGGCTCCCCGACTGGCTCGCCCCGGTCGACCGGATGGCCCGCACCGTACGGCCCGAGCAGCTCAGCCGCTTCCTGCCGCCGGAGACCGGCGGCCGCCAGTCCGCCGTCCTGATCCTTTTCGGCGAGGGCGAGCAAGGACCCGAGCTGCTCCTCATGGAGCGCTCCGGCACGCTGCGCTCGCACCCCGGCCAGCCCTCCTTCCCCGGCGGCGCGCTCGACCCCGAGGACGGCGACCCGGAGGACGGGGGGCCGCTGCGGGCGGCGCTGCGCGAGGCCGAGGAGGAGACCGGCCTCGACCCCTCGGGGGTCCAGCTCTTCGGCGTGCTGCCGCGGGTCTACATCCCGGTCAGCCGCTTCGTGGTCACCCCCGTCCTCGGCTGGTGGCGCACCCCCACCCCGGTCGGAGTGGTCGACCCCGCCGAGACCGCCCGGGTTTTCACCGTCCCCGTGTCGGATCTCACGAACCCCGCCAACCGCGCCACGACGGTCCATCCGAGCGGCTTCCAAGGCCCCGGATTCCTGGTCGAATCCGCTCTGGTCTGGGGTTTCACCGCCGGAGTGATCGACCGGCTGCTTCACTTCGCGGGCTGGGAGCGTCCATGGGACCGGTCCAAGCAGGTCCCGTTGGACTGGCGCTCATGACAGGCTGACCCAGGGCGACCCCGGACGAATCTGCGAGGCTATTGACGGTGAACGTGCTGGACATCCTGCTGCTGCTCGCCGCCGTGTGGTTCGCGATCATCGGCTACCGCCAGGGTTTCGTGGTCGGCATCCTGTCCGTCGTCGGCTTTCTCGGCGGCGGCCTCGTGGCCGTCTTCCTGCTCCCGATCATCTGGGACCAGCTGACGGACGACTCGCAGGTCTCGACGACGGCGACCGTCCTGTTCGTGATCGTGGTCATCGTCTGCGCCTCGGTCGGGCAGGCGTTCACCACCCATCTCGGGAACAAGCTGCGCCGCCACATCACCTGGTCGCCGGCGCGCGCCCTGGACGCCACCGGCGGCGCGCTCGTCAACGTCGTGGCCATGCTGCTGGTCGCCTGGCTCCTCGGCTCCGCCCTCGCCGGCACCTCGATGCCCACGCTCGGCAAGGAGGTGCGCAGCTCCAAGGTGCTCCTGGGCGTGGAACAGGTGATGCCCGATCAGGCGTCCACCTGGTTCGCGAACTTCACCTCGACCCTCGCCCAGAACGGCCTGCCGCAGGTCTTCAGCCCGTTCGCCAACGAGCCCATCACCGCGGTCCGGCCGCCGGACCCGGCGCTCGCCGGCAGCCCGGTCGCCGCCCGCGCGCAGCGCTCCATCGTGAAGGTCGTCGGCACCGCGCCGGCGTGCGGCAAGGTCCTGGAGGGCACCGGCTTCGTCTTCTCCGACCGCCGGGTCATGACCAACGCCCATGTCGTCGGCGGCGTCGACGAGCCGACCGTCCAGATAGGCGGAGAGGGCAAGCTCTACGACGCGAAGGTCGTCCTCTACGACTGGAAGCGCGACATCGCCGTCCTGGACGTGCCGGACCTGGACGCCACGCCCCTCCAGTTCACCGAGGAGGACGCCCGCAGCGGCGACGACGCGATCGTCGCGGGCTTCCCGGAGAACGGCGCGTACGACGTCCGCTCGGCGCGCGTGCGTGGCCGCATCAGCGCCAACGGCCCGGACATCTACCACCGCGGCGAGGTGCGCAGGGACGTCTACTCCCTGTTCGCGACGGTCCGCCAGGGCAACTCCGGCGGCCCGCTCCTCACCGAGGACGGCAGGGTCTACGGCGTGATCTTCGCCCGCTCGCTCGACGACCAGAACACCGGGTACGCGCTGACGGCCGACGAGATCCGGGACGACATCGTCCAGGGTCGCGCGGCCGACCAGCAGGTCGACACCCAGGCCTGCGCGTTGTAGCGGAGGGGCGGACGCCGGTCAGTCGCGCGTGTGCCTGAGCCGGGCCGACACCCAGCGTGCCCGGCGGCGCAGGATGCGCGAAATGCCCATGCCCTGTACGGGATGTGAGCGGCCCTCGTCCTGCGGGCCGCTCCTCTCGTGAGCGCCCGGCCCAGCGGCCGAGCGGCGGTTGCGTACCGTGTCACCGTAGTCGTGCGTCCAGCCCATACCCCGACGTCTGCCCCTGCCCCAAGGTCGGTAACCGCCCGGGGGGCCGCCAATTGGAGTATGCGCCGGGCACATGGCCGGTCGGGGAACAGGGGTTCGCGTGGGCTCAGCGGTCCGGTTCGGGGTCCTTGAGCCAGTTGACGAGCTCCGTGGAGAAGGCCACCGGATCCTCCTCATGAGGGAAGTGCCCGAGGCCGTCGAACAGTCGCCAGCGGTACGGCGCCTCCACGTACGCGCCGGACCCCGCCGCGCTGCGCGTGCGCATCACCGGGTCCGTCGAGCCGTGCAGGTGCAGGGTCGGTACCCGCACCGGGCGCTTCATACGCCGGTTGAACTGGATCCCGTCGGGGCGGGCGAGCGAGCGCACCATCCACCGGTACGGCTCGATCGAGCAGTGCGCCGTCGACGGGATGCACATCGCCCGCCGGTAGACCTCGATCGCCTCCTCGTCCGGGAGTCCGGGGCCCGACCAGTCCCGGATCAGCTCTCCGACGAGTGCCCCCTCGTCCGCGACGAGCTGACGCTCCGGCAGCCAGGGCCGCTGGAAGCCCCAGATGTGCGAACCGGCCCGCGACTGCGAGAAGTCGGCGAGCATCGCCGAGCGCCAGCGCCGGGGGTGCGGCATCGAGGAGACCGCGAGCCGGCGCACCAGCTTCGGCCGCATGACGGCGGCCGTCCAGGCGAGGTACCCGCCCAGGTCGTGGCCGACCAGGGCGGCGTCCGGCTCCCCGAGGGAGCGGACCACGCCGGTGATGTCGAGCGCCAGGTTGGCGGGGTCGTAACCCCGGGGCGTGCGGTCGCTGCCGCCCACGCCGCGCAGGTCCATCGCCACGGCCCGGAAGCCGGCCTCGGCGAGCGCGGGCAGCTGGTGGCGCCAGGTCCACCAGAACTGCGGGAAGCCGTGCAGGAGCAGCACGAGCGGCCCGTCGCCCATCTCGGCGATGTGGAAGCGCGCGCCGTTCGCGGCCACGTCGCGATGGGTCCAGGGCCCGTCGATGCGGACGGGACTGCCACTGCCGGTGCTGCTCTCGGGGACGGTCATGCAGACGAGCGTCCCACAGTGAGGGACTTGTCCTGGACCGACGCCGTCAGCGCCGGGCGCTCGGGCCGCGGGTGCGGCTTGGCGTTCTGCAGGACCGCCGCGGTCTGCTTGGCGGAGGCGATGGACTTCTCCGGCGGCTTGACCTTCTTGAACTTGGCGTACGAGATCAGCCCGAGGAGGCCCGCGAGCAGCACGTTCGCCGCGAACGAGAGCAGGAAGCAGACCGAGATGTGCCAGTGGCTCCACGCCTGGATGCCGTAGGCGAGCGCGAAACTCAGCATCGGGAGCGAGAAGAGCAGCACGGTGGCCGCGGCCCCGCCGGCCGCGCCGCCCATGACGCCTCGCTTGACGTCCTGCCTGATCTCGGCCTTCGCCAGGGCGATCTCGTCGTGCACCAGTGCGGACATCTCGGCGGTCGCCGAGGCGACCAGCTGACCGAGGCTGCGCTCGGCTCCGTTGACCGGGTCGCTCATCGCTGCTCCCTTTTCTCTTCTACGGTCCGAATTCTCTTGTGCGTCCGACCTCAGATCATGCCGGACGGTCGGCGTCGTCGCGCGACGCCCCCGCGAGTCGGGCGCGCTCGCGATGCTCGGCGGCCTTCCGCTCGTGGATCTCGGCCATCCGGAGGTGGTACCCCGGATCGTCCTGCTCGTACATGTCGGGGATGCCGTCCTCGTCCTCGTCGCGCTCCTCGTCCTCCAGGAGCGCCCGGTACCTGCGCACCCGCAGTTTGAGCAGGACCGTCGCGATCACGGCCGCGATCAGCGAGCCGATCAGCACGGCGGCCTTGACCTCGGCGGTCAGGGCGGCGTCGCCCTCGAAGGCCAGCTCGCCGATGAGGAGCGAGACGGTGAAACCGATCCCGGCGAGGGTGGCGACGGCGAGGACGTCGGCCCAGGCCAGGTCCTGGTTGAGTTCCGCCCGGGTGAAGCGCGCGGCGAGCCAGGTTCCGCCGAAGATGCCGACGGCCTTGCCGACGACCAGGCCGAGGACGACACCGAGGGTCACGGGCTGGGTGAAGACCTCGGCGACGGCCTTCCCCGAGAGGCTGACCCCGGCGGAGAACAGGGCGAACAGCGGCACCGCGAGGCCCGCGGACACGGGGCGCACCAGATGCTCGATGTGCTCTCCGGGGGAGTGGTCCTCGCCCTCGCGCCGGGTGCAGCGCAGCATCAGGCCCATGGCCACGCCGGCGATGGTGGCGTGGACGCCGCTGTTGTACATCAGTGCCCAGATGACCAGGGCGAGCGGGACGTAGACGTACCAGCCGCGGACGTTGACGCGGAGCAGCAGCCAGAAGACGGCCAGTCCCGCGAAGGCGCCGCCGAGGGCCAGGAAGTCGATGTCGCTGGTGAAGAAGATCGCGATGATCAGGATTGCGAAGAGGTCGTCGACGACGGCGAGGGTCAGCAGGAACGCGCGCAGTGCGGAGGGCAGCGAGGTGCCGATGACCGCGAGGACGGCGAGCGCGAAGGCGATGTCGGTGGCGGTCGGCACGGCCCAGCCGTCCATCGAGCCGCCGCCGACGACGTTGGTCAGCGCGTACACCCCGGCCGGCGCGATCATGCCGCAGACCGCGGCGACGACCGGGAGGGCGGCGGCCTTGGGGTCGCGCAGTTCGCCCGCGACGAGTTCGCGCTTGAGCTCGATGCCGGCGACGAAGAAGAAGACCGCGAGGAAGCCGTCGGCGGCCCAGTGCTCCAGGGAGAGGTCCAGGCCGAGGGCGGCGGGGCCGATGTGGACGTCCTGCGCGGAGGCGTAGCTCGCGGGGGAGGTGTTGGCCCAGACGAGGGCGGCGACGGCGGCGATGAGCAGGAGGATCCCGCCGACGGTCTCGGCCCGCAGCGCGTCGGCGAGGTACCGCCGCTCGGGCAGCGACAGCCGGCCGAGGAACTTGCGGCCGGTGGGGGATGCGGGCGCGGGCACGGTGTCGACCTCCGGTCGGTGGGCAGGGCGGAGCACATGCCGACCAGACTTCCCGGCGCACCTAGGTCTTCGTGTCGCGTCACTGACGCGTTCTTTACCCTACCTAACGACGCGGGGAGAGTGTCCGGTGAACGTCACCCTAGGGACAAACGGCCGCCGGGGCCCGTCGGCGGCGGCCGTTCAGACGGCGGCGCCCGCCCCGGCGGTACCGGGGCGGGCGCACGGGGAGACCCGTCGGGTCGCTCAGTCCTCGCTGGAGGCGCTCGGCAGCTTCGTCTGGATCAGGTCCATCACGGACGAGTCGGTCAGCGTCGTGACGTCTCCGAGCTCGCGGTTCTCGGCCACGTCGCGCAGCAGGCGTCGCATGATCTTGCCGGAGCGGGTCTTCGGCAGCTCCGCCACCGGCAGGATCCGCTTCGGCTTGGCGATCGGCCCGAGCGTCGTGCCCACGTGGTTGCGCAGGTCCGCGACGAGGCCGTCGTCCTCGCTCGCCGTGCCCCGCAGGATGACGAAGGCGACGATGGCCTGGCCGGTGGTCTCGTCGGCGGCGCCGACCACGGCCGCCTCGGCGACGGCGGGGTGGGAGACGAGGGCCGACTCGACCTCCGTGGTGGAGATGTTGTGCCCGGAGACGAGCATGACGTCGTCGACCCGGCCCAGCAGCCAGATGTCGCCGTCCTCGTCCTTCTTCGCGCCGTCACCGGCGAAGTACCTGCCCTCGAAGCGGGACCAGTAGGTGTCGATGAACCGCTGGTCGTCGCCCCAGATGGTGCGCAGCATCGACGGCCACGGCTCGGTCAGGACCAGGTAGCCGCCGCCTCCGTTCGGGACCTCGTTCGCCTCGTCGTCCACGACGGTCGCCGCGATGCCGGGCAGGGCGCGCTGGGCGGAGCCGGGCTTGGTCTCGGTGACGCCGGGCAGCGGCGAGATCATCATCGCGCCGGTCTCGGTCTGCCACCAGGTGTCCACGATCGGGGTCCTGCCGGCGCCGATGTGCTCGCGGTACCAGATCCAGGCCTCGGGGTTGATCGGCTCGCCGACCGAGCCCAGCAGCCGCAGGCTGGACAGGTCGAACTTGGCGGGGATGTCGTCGCCCCACTTCATGAACGTGCGGATCGCGGTGGGCGCCGTGTAGAGGATCGTGACGCCGTACTTCTGGATGATCTCCCAGAACCGGCCCTGGTGCGGGGTGTCCGGGGTGCCCTCGTACATGACCTGCGTCGCGCCGTTGGCCAGCGGGCCGTACGTGATGTACGAGTGCCCGGTCACCCAGCCGATGTCCGCGGTGCACCAGTAGACGTCGGTCTCCGGCTTGAGGTCGAAGACGGCGTGGTGGGTGTACGCGGCCTGCGTGAGGTAGCCGCCGGAGGTGTGCAGGATGCCCTTCGGCTTACCCGTCGTGCCGGACGTGTAGAGGATGAAGAGCGGGTGCTCCGCCTCGAACGCCTCGGGGGTGTGCTCGGCCGGCTGACGGGCGACGATGTCGTCCCACCAGACGTCCCGGCCCTCGGTCCAGGCCACGTCCTGGCCGGTGCGGCGCACGACGAGGACGTTGCGTACCCGCTCGACCCGCTCCAGGGCCTCGTCGACGGCCGGCTTGAGCGCGGACGGCTTGCCGCGGCGGTAGCCGCCGTCGGCGGTGATGACGAGCTTGGCGTCGGCGTCCTCGATACGGGTCGCGATGGCGTCGGCGGAGAAGCCACCGAAGACCACGGAGTGCGCGGCGCCGATGCGGGCGCAGGCCAGCATCGAGATGACGGCCTCGGGGATCATCGGGAGGTAGACCGCGACCCGGTCGCCCTTGGTGACGCCCAGCTCGGTCAGCGCGTTGGCGGCCCTGGAGACCTCGTCCTTGAGCTCGGCGTAGGTGAGGGCGCGGCTGTCGCCGGGCTCGCCCTCGAAGTGGATGGCGACGCGGTCGCCGTTCCCGGCCTCCACGTGGCGGTCGACGCAGTTGTACGCGACGTTCAGCGCGCCGTCGGCGAACCACTTGGCGAATGGCGGGTTCGACCAGTCGAGGGTCTCGGTCGGCTCGGTGGCCCAGGTGAGCCGCTTCGCCTGCTCGGCCCAGAAGCCAAGCCTGTCCGCCGCGGCCTGCTCGTACGCCTCCGCCGTCACGTTGGCGTGCGCGGCCAGCTCAGTCGGCGGCGCGAACCGCCGCTCTTCCTTGAGCAGGTTGGCCAGGCTTTCGTTGCTCACGACATCTCCCTTTCCCAGGGCGTCCTATGTGCCTATGTGTCCCGCGTCATAGCTCATCAGCCCGAGGCCCGGGTGACAAGGGGCTCCAGGCAATTGGTTTAGACCTGTGTGGTCGTGGGTGTGCGGTGGCCCCCTCCTCCCGGGCGGCGGGAAGAGGGGGCCACACAGTCTCACGGACGTCCGGGCGGGTTGGTTCAGGGCGAGCTGGCGTCCGCCCGTTCCCGCGCGGCCCCGGCCGTGTGCGGGGC
Source organism: Streptomyces sp. JL2001 (assembly GCF_050917515.1). Taxonomy (NCBI): domain Bacteria; kingdom Bacillati; phylum Actinomycetota; class Actinomycetes; order Kitasatosporales; family Streptomycetaceae; genus Streptomyces; species Streptomyces sp. JL2001. Next base: position 4,212,376 of record NZ_CP169421.1, read on the forward strand.
GACCCGGTCGAAGACGTCCTCGTATCCGTGCGTGCCGGCCGGATCGGCCAGCAGGTACGCCTGGGCCTCGCCCACGTGGAAGTACATGCCGTGCAGGGTCAGCGTGCCCTCGGCGAGCCGCCGGGCCACCGCCTCGTGGGCCCGCAGGTGCTCCAGCTGCTGCACCACGTTCGTGAGGCAGAGCTGCTCGATGGCGTCGGCGGGCAGGCGTCCGGAGATCCGGGCCCAGGCGTGGCGGCGACTCGCCATCCGGTCCAGGCTGGGCAGACCGTGCCGCAGCCAGCGGTGCAGCGGCGTCCGCGGCGTGTCCGGCCTGCTGTTGAGCAGGGCCTGCATCGCCCCGCAGCCGGAGTGCCCGCAGACGGTGATCGAATCGACCCGCAGCACCTCCACGGCGTACTCGATGGCCGCCGCAACCGAGTCGTCGCCGCTCTCCTCGCCGGGCGGCGGCACCAGGTTGCCGACGTTCCGCACGGTGAACAGGTCCCCCGGGCCGCTCGACGTGATCATGCTCGTGACGAGCCGGGAGTCGGCGCAGGTGAGGAAGAGCTGGGAAGGCCGCTGGCCCTCCCGGGCGAGCCGCGCCAGCTCCTCGCGGACCAGCGGGGCGGTGTCGCGCTGGAACTGCCCGATGCCGCTCGCCAGCCGGTGGCCGGTCGTCGTCGGGGTCGGCGTGGCCGGCGCCTCCCCGCAGCGGTGGTTGCGCCACGGGGTCCAGGGGCGGCAGCAGGCGTGCGCCTCGGTGGCCGGCTCGGCGATCCTGGCCCCGGAGGGCCCGGTCATCTCGACCGTCCCGCCGTGCCGCAGATGGCTCGCCTGCCAGTCGTGCAGCGCCTCGTACGCGGCGTGGTCCATGAAGGAGCCGTCCAGCTCGACCACGACCCGGGCGCCCGGCGGCAGTTGGTGCAGGGCCCGGCTCAGCCGGGGCACGGCGAGGAAGGTCAGCTGGCCGCGTACATGCACCCGGTGGCCGTCCTCCCGCTCCTCGTGGGTGATACGCGTCTTGGCCAGACGCCGCATGGCGACGGCGACGGCGACGAGGATGCCGAGGGCGACGCCCTCCAGGATCCCGACGAGGACGACGCCGCTCAACGTGACGGCGTAGACGACGACTTCGCGGTGCCGGGTGACACTGCGGATGTGGGTGATGCTCACCATCTGGACGCCGACGACCATGACGAGCGCGGCCAGCGCGGGCAGCGGGATCAGGTCGAGCACGGGCACCAGCAGGAGGGCGGCGAGCACGACCCACAGGCCGTGCAGCATCGTGGAGTTGCGGCTCACGGCGCCCGCGGAGACGTTCGCGACGCTGCGGACGGCGACGCCGGCCACCGGCAGCCCGCCGAGTGCGCCGGAGACGACGTTCGCCGCGCCCTGGCCCGCGAGTTCGCGGTCGAGCCGGGAGCGCGGGACGCCGTGGCCCCGGTCGGGCCGGGCGGCCACCAGCTTGTCGACGGCGACGGCGGAGAGCAGCGACTGCACGCTCGTGACCAGCGTGATGGTCAGGACGCCCGCCGCGATGCCCAGGACCGGGCCCTCGGGCAGGCCGGGCAGGGCGTGGCTGCTCCAGGAGGGCAGGTCGACGCGGGGGACGCCGAGACCGGTGAGCTCCGCGAGCAGCGCGGCCGCCGTCACGGCGGCGAGCGCGGCGGGGATCTTCCGCACGGCCCGCCCGGCGCGGCCGGGCAGGCGCGGCCACAGCAGCAGGACGGCGACGGTGAGCAGGCTCGTCACCAGCGCGGCCAGGTGCGGACTGGCCACCTGGGCGGGCAGTCCGATCGCGTTGTCCACCGCGGAACTCTGGGGTGTTCCGCCGAGCACGATGTGGAGCTGCGCGAGGGCGATGGTGACGCCGATGCCGGCGATCATGCCGTGCACGATCGCGGGGGAGACGGCGAGAGCCGAGCGGGCCACCCGCAGTGCGGCCAGCCCCAGTTGGGCCAGTCCCGCCAGCACGGTGATGGCGCAGGTGGTGCGCCAGCCGTAGGTCTTGATCAGCTCGGCCGTGACGACGGTGAGACCCGCGGCGGGGCCGCTGACCTGGAGCGGCGCCCCGCCGAGCCGGCCGGCGACGATGCCGCCGACGGCCGCCGCCACCAGTCCGGCCTGGAGCGGGGCCCCGGTCGCGAGGGCGATGCCGAGGGAGAGGGGCAGGGCGATCAGGAAGACGGCGACGGACGCGGAGACGTCGGCGCCCGCGATGCGGAAGCGGCGCCCGCCGGGCGGGCCGTGCGGCCGCTGGAAGCGCGAGCGGGCGGCGTCCGTGGTCGTGCCGTCCTCGGCGGTGGCCTGGGGGGTGGTGTTTCGGGGCGTGCAGAGAGTCATGTCTTCCCGTCTCCTCCGGGGCGGCGCGGTCGCGGCTCGTGCGGGACGAACGTGGGGGGTCGCGGCCGTGGGTCACGGCGTGCAGCGGCGGGACGTCGGCCGGATGCCGGAGCGCCCGCCCTTCGAAGGGAGTATCAACGCTCGGTAAATGGATCGTCATGCAGAGTAAAGTCTGCGGCATTATTTTCGGGGCAAACAGGGCAATAGTTCACCTATTCCGGTGATAAGTGCGTTCATTGCCGCTTGTCGTTTCATCTTCCCGGTGGTCGTGGTGCGACGTTGACGCCGCTCGCAGAGGACACGCGCTCGCAGAGGGCACGCGCTCGCACCGAACCGGAGGAGAGGTGGGCGGATGAACGCCACCGGGAGAAGGACCACTGTCCCCAGGAGGACGCTCGCCGTCGGCGCCCTCGCCGTCGCCCTGACCACCGGCCTGGCCGGCTGCTCGGGCCAGGGCGGGACGAGGAGCCCCGAGAAGGGCGCGCCGGCGGCCAAGAAGCCGCCCGCCGCGGCCCCGCAGAGCGCGGTTCGCCTGATCGGCGACGGTTCCACCGCCTTCACCGGCCTGCAGCCCCGCCAGCCCACCTGGCAGCGGATGAAGGCGGGCGAGAAGCCGCCGCAGTTCGTGGTCTTCTCCTGGGACGGGGCCGGCGAGGACAGCCAGAAGCTCTTCTCCCACTTCCGCAAGGTGGGCCAGAAGTACGACGCGACGATGACGTACTTCCTGAGCGGCGTGTACCTCCTGCCCGAGGACAAGCGCTCCCTGTACGACCCGCCCCAGCACGCCGTCGGCAGCTCCGACATCGGCTTCAACGACGTCGAGGGCATCCGCAGCACCGTGCGGGAGCTGCGGGGGGCCTGGCAGGAGGGCAACGAGATCGGCACGCACTTCAACGGCCACTTCTGCGGCAAGGAGGCGGGCGTCGGCAACTGGACCGTCGAGGACTGGAAGAGCGAGATCAACCAGGCCAAGTCGTTCGTGAAGAACTGGAAGACGAACTCGGGCCTGACCGCCGAGCAGCCGCTCCCGTTCGACTACGACAAGGAACTGGTCGGCGCCCGCACCCCGTGCCTGGAGGGCCAGAAGAACTTCGTCGAGGCGGCGGCCCAGATGGGCTTCCGCTACGACACCAGCGGCGTCAACGACCAGATCTGGCCCAAGAAGAACAAGGGGCTGTGGGATCTGTCGATGCAGCTCGTCCCGGTCCCCGGCCGCGCGTTCCAGACCCTCTCCATGGACTACAACTTCCTGGTCAACCAGTCCGGTACGACCACCCAGGGAGACCCGTCCCAGCACGTGTACTGGGGCAACCAGATGCGCGACGGCCTGGTGCAGGCGTTCGACCGGTCCTACGACGGCAACCGGGCGCCGCTGATCATCGGCAACCACTTCGAGTCCTGGAACGGCGGCACGTACATGCGGGCCGTCGAGGAGACCATCGCCACGGTCTGCGTGAAGAAGGACGTGAAGTGCGTGTCCTTCCGCCAGCTCGCGGACTGGCTGGACGCCCAGGACCCGGCGGTCCTGGCCAAGATGCGCACCCTCAAGGTCGGCGAGGCGCCGCAGGGCGGCTGGACGACCTTCCTGGCCCCGCAGCCCGCGGCCCCGGCGGCCGCCCCGGCGACCGGAGGGTCGGGGGTCGGCCTGCCGGCGGCCAAGCGCGACGAGGAGGGCTGAGGGCCGGGACCCGAGCCGGCGGCGCCCGGTCGGGGCGGGCGGCCGCTCAGACGGGCTGGGCCGCGCCCAGCCCCTCGCTCAGCACGAATCCGGGGTCGACCTGCGCCGCCAGGTCGGCCCCGGTCTTCGCGTTGCCCCAGCTCTCCGCGTTCCTCAGGTGGAAGTGGACCATCTGGCGGGTGTAGCGGTCCCAGTCGCGGTGGGCGTAGGAGTCGTCCGCCGCGTCCTGGAGGGCCTGCAGGGCCATCCGGTTGTCCGCCTCCAGGAGCTCGAAGCGGGGCGGGCGGCCCTTCTCCATCGCGCGGACCCAGTCCGAGTGCCCGACCGTCACCAGCAGGTCGTCCCCGACCTCCGCGCGCAGGAAGTCGAGGTCGTCCCGGCCCTGCACCTTGTTGCCGACGACCTTGAGCGCGACGCCGAAGTCCCGCGCGTACTCCTTGTACTGGCGGTAGACGGACACGCCCTTGCGGGTCGGCTCGGCGACCAGGAACGTCATGTCGAAGCGGGTGAACATGCCGGAGGCGAACGAGTCCGAACCGGCCGTCATGTCGACGACGACGTACTCGTCCTCCCCGTCGACCAGGTGGTTCAGGCACAGCTCGACCGCGCCGACCTTCGAGTGGTAGCAGGCCACCCCCAGGTCGGACTCGGTGAACGGCCCGGTCGCCATCAGCCTGATGTCACCGTCGTCCAGCGTCACGGTGCGGGCGCACGCGTCGTACACCGGGTTGTCCTCGCGGACCCGCAGCAGCCGCGAGCCCTCCCCGGGCGGGGTCGTCTTGATCATCGTGTCGGCCGAGGCGATCCGCGGGTTCGAGCCCCGCAGGTACTCCTTGATCAGCGGCAGGTGCGCGCCCATCGCGGGCAGCGCCGCGCACTCCGGCTCGTCGAGGCCGAGCGCGGCCCCGAGGTGCTGGTTGATGTCGGCGTCCACCGCCACGACATGGGCTTCGTTGGCGGCGAGGTGACGGATGAAGAGCGAGGACAGCGTCGTCTTCCCGCTGCCGCCCTTCCCTACGAAAGCGATCTTCATGTTCACCTAGCGTAGCGGCATCGTCGCGTCCCGTGGTCGAGGTGCGTGAAGAAGACCACTCCGGGGTGGGGACGCGGTCCCGGACGCGTAGCCTCCCTACCTATGAGTACGCACGCCTCTGACCCCCTGGCCGCCCTCGGTTCCCTGCCGGGCGTCGCCGACTCGGTGGACTCCGTACGCAAGGCCGTCGACCGGGTCTACGGACACCGTGTGATGCGGCGCCGCAGCCACGAGATCACCTCGGAGGCCGCCCTGCGCGGGGCGCGCGGCTCCGCCGCGCTGTCCGGCGCGGACTGGGCGCTCGAAGAGGTCCGCCGGCGCACCGATTTCGGCGGGGACGCCGAGGCGCGGACGGTCGGAGCGGCGCTCCGGCTGGGGGCCGAGGCCGGTCAGCTGCTTTCCATCTGGCGGCAGTCGCCACTGCGGGTGCTCGCCCGGCTCCACCTGGTCGCGGTCGGGGAGGCGGGCCGTGAACAGGGGACGGCGGACACGGTGGGCCGGCCCCGCCAGGCCGGCGAGAAGGTCGACGAGCCGCTGATCGAGGCCCCCCTGCCCGACCCGGCCGAGGTCGCGGGACGTCTCGACGGGCTCGCGGAGCTGATCATCGCGGGCGGTACGGCCCCGGCCCTGGTGACCGCCGCGGTGGTGCACGGCGAGCTGCTGGCCCTGCGTCCCTTCACCTCGCACAACGGGCTGATCGCACGGGCCGCCGAGCGGATCGTGCTGATCGGCAGTGGACTCGACCCCAAGTCGATCTGCCCGGCCGAGGTCGGCCACGCGGAGCAGGGGCGGGCGGCGTACGTCGCGGCGTTCGAGGGGTATCTCTCCGGGACCCCGGACGGCATGGCGGCCTGGATCGCCCACTGCGGCCGGGCGGTCGAACTCGGGGTCCGGGAGTCGACGGCGGTCTGCGAGGCGCTTCAGCGGGGCGCGGCCTGATCGGCAGGCTCGCCGAGAACCCGTCCGGGCGGCCGGCCGGCTCCTCCGGTTGACCGCCCCACGCCTGTGACGGGTGCGTGTGCCCGGGTGGGCGGCGGGGCGACAGGACCCTGAAACGGGTTGCGGCGGTACCGAATCCGGTACCGCCGCTGGCACGTCCGCCCAGTTACCATGCGTCCTCGATATGTGCCCATCAGGCGGGGAACTTTGCCCATCGCCTGGTGCGGCTGGCCCGTAATCGACGGGTCGACGTCGCGTGGGTGCTCAGCTTCTGTGCGAGGTCCGTGGGGCCTTCTTGCTCAACAGGTGATCCTCTCGGATGTCCCAGGTCTCGCGGGCCTGATTCCTTTCTACTCCTGTCGGAGGGGAAGCGAAAGTCCTGGTTCCACTTCTTTGCTCGTGACTCAGATCCGGGCGAAGCGATCGGTCAGGGCGGCGTTCTGGCGCCGGCGGGCCGCGTACCAGACGAGTCCGGCGGTCACGGCGGCCGCTCCCACCGCCGCCGCAGCGACGAGCGCGGGGCGCGGCGGCATCCGGAACCCGGGCAGCCGCTGCTTGAGCCGGACCGGCTTCTCGAAGGCGAGGATCGGCCAGTCCCGGGTGGTGGCCTCGCGGCGCAGGGCCCGGTCGGGATTCACCGCGTACGGGTGGCCCACGGCCTCCAGCATCGGTACGTCGGTCGCCGAGTCGCTGTAGGCGTAACAGCGTGAGAGGTCGTACCCCTCCGACTCCGCGAGCTCCCGGATCGCCTCCGCCTTGGTGGGGCCGTAGGCGTAGTACTCCACCTCGCCGGTGAAGCATCCGTCGTCGCCGACGACCATGCGGGTCGCCACGACCCGGTCGGCTCCGAGCATCTCGCCGATGGGCTCGACCACCTCCGCGCCGGAGGTCGAGACGATCACGACGTCCCGGCCGGCGGTGTGGTGCTCCTCGATGAGGGAGGCGGCCTCGTCGTAGATGAGCGGATCGATCAGGTCGTGCAGGGTCTGGGCGACGAGCTCCTTGACCTGCGAGACGTTCCAGCCTTTGCAGAGCGCGGAGAGGTATTCGCGCATCCGCTCCATCTGGTCGTGGTCGGCGCCGCCCACGAGGAAGACGAACTGGATGTAGGCCGTCCGCAGGACGGCGCGGCGGTTGATCAGTCCTCCTTGGTAGAAGGACTTGCTGAAGGTCAGCGTCGAGGACTTCGCAATGACCGTCTTGTCCAGGTCAAAGAAGGCGGCTGTGCGCGGCAAGGAGTGGTTTTCCACAAGCCAGAGCATAGGTGCCCGCCATTCGGCGTACGCTGGGGCGTGTGGGTTTGCCTGAGAAGGCTCTCGGGTACACCATGGAAGTCACGGATCGTTCGCGACCGTGCTAACCCGGTCCGGCTCCTCCCCCCCCGAGTCGGCCGGAAAGACGACCCCCGCTCTCCCCCCCGGCGGGGGTCGTCGCATGTCCGGACGTGTTTTCGTCCGCCGGATCCTCATGTGTCCCCCTCTCGACGGCCATCGGGCCGCCACAGTCTGATCCCTCCATTTCGTCACCGAGCGTAGCCGGTGCGCTGCTCTCCGGGAAGCCCCGGTAAGGGGCACGGAGTTATTCACAACCGGTGAGTTGTCCACAGTTTTCGAGCAAGATCCGCACGATTTCCCGGATGGTCCCACCGTGATTCCTGCCGCGAAGTTCGCGGACGACGGGAATCACCGATCCCGGCCCGCGTGACTGATGCGGGCGGGATCTCACGGACAGGGAGCGTGTGCTGTGGCGGGAACCATGACTTCCGGCGCTTCGCGGACTTTCGGCGGGGGCCGGCGTGACGGGGGCGGCGGGCCCACCGGGGCCGAAGGGGCGGCCCGGGTCCGGGAAGCCGGCGCGGCGGGCGAGGGCGCCGTGCGGGCCGGACCGCTGATCGTCACCGAGGACCTCGCGCTGCTCGACGATCTGCTCCGGCTGTGTGCCGCCGCGGGGGCCGAGCCCCTGGTGCACCACACCGTGCCGGACCGCCGCGTCTGGGCCGAGGCCCCGCTCGTCCTGATCGGCGACGACGCGGCGGCCCGCTGCCGCGGGGTGGCGCGGAGGCAGGACGTGCTGCTGGTGGGGCGCGAGCCCGACGACCCGGACCTGTGGCGGACGGCCGTCGAGATCGGGGCGGACGGCGTACTCCGGCTGCCGGACGCCGAAGGGCGGCTCGTCGGCCGGATCGCCGACGCGACCGAGGGCGTGGGGCGCCAGGCGCTGACCGTCGGCGTCATCGGCGGACGCGGCGGGGCGGGCGCATCGACACTGGCCTGCGCCCTCGCCCTGGCCGCCGCCAGGACCGGCCGGCGCACCCTGCTGGTGGACGGCGACCCCCTCGGCGGCGGACTCGACGTCCTGCTCGGCGGCGAGCGGGCCGAGGGCAGACGCTGGCCCGACTTCGCCGCGTCGAAGGGCCGCGTGGCCGGCGGCGCGCTGGAGGAGTCCCTGCCCTCGGTGCGCGGTCTGCGGGTGCTCAGCTGGGACCGGGGCGACGCGGTCGCCGTGCCGCCCGAGGCCATGCGGGCGGTGCTCGCCGCGGCGCGGCGCCGGGGCGGGGTCGTCGTGGTGGACCTGCCCCGCCGGCTGGACGAGGCGGTGACCGAGGCCCTGGCACAGCTCGACCTCGGCCTTCTCGTCGTCCCCGGCGAACTGCGGGCCGTCGCGGCGGCCCACCGGGTCGCCTCGCTGGCCGGACTGGTGCTCACGGACCTGCGCGTTGTGGTGCGCGGCCCGTACGCGGCGGGGCTGGACGAGCAATGGGTCGCCGACGCCCTGCGCCTGCCGCTCGCCGGCGAACTGCCCCACGATCCGGCCCTCTTGGCCGCCCAGGACGCGGGGCTGCCGCCCGGAGCCGAGGCGCGCGCACCGCTCGGCCGGTTCTGCTCGGCGTTCTGGGAGCGGGTCCTCCCGCCCGGCGGTGCGCGGTGAGCGCCGTGCGGCGCAGCGCCGGAGCGGGCGCCGGGACGGGCCTCCTGGAGGCCGTGCGTCAGCGGCTCGCGGAGAGCGGGGCCGAGCCGACGCCGGCGCGGGTCGCGGCGGCCCTGCGCGCGCAGGGGAGGCTGCTCGGCGACACGGAAGTGCTGGGCGCGGCAGAGGCGTTGCGGTGCGAACTGGTCGGCACCGGACCGCTGGAGCCGCTGCTCGCCGACCCCGAGGTCACCGACGTGCTCGTCTCGGCGCCGGACCGGGTGTGGGTGGACCGGGGCGCCGGCCTGGAACTGACCGACGTCGCCTTCGCCGACGCGGCCGCCGTGCGCCGGCTGGCGCAGCGACTGGCGGCGGTGGCCGGGCGGCGCCTCGACGACGCCCGGCCCTGGGTGGACGCGCGGCTTCCGGACGGGACCCGGATGCATGCCGTGCTGCCGCCGGTGGCCGTCGGCTCGACGTGCCTGTCGCTGCGGGTGGTACGCCCGCGGGCCTTCTCCGTCGCTGAGCTGACCGCCGCGGGCACGGTGCCGCCGGGCGGGGAGGGGGTGCTGCGGGCACTGATCGACGCCCGTGTGTCGTACCTGATCAGCGGCGGCACCGGTTGCGGGAAGACCACGCTGCTGTCGACCCTGCTGGGGCTGGTGGGCGGGCGGGAGCGGATCGTCCTCGCCGAGGACTCGGCCGAACTGCGTCCCGATCACCCGCATGTCGTGCGGCTGGAGGCGCGACCGGCGAACCAGGAGGGGGCGGGGCTGGTGACCCTGCGGGACCTGGTCCGCCAGGCCCTGCGGATGCGGCCCGACCGCCTCGTGGTCGGCGAGGTCAGGGGCGGCGAGGCGGTGGACCTGCTCGCCGCCCTGAACACGGGCCACGAAGGAGGGTGCGGAACGGTCCACGCCAACACCGCGGCGGACGTACCGGCGCGGCTGGAGGCCCTCGGGACGGCGGCCGGGCTCGACCGGGCGGCCCTGCACAGCCAGTTGGGCGCCGGGCTCTCGGCGGTGATCCATCTGGCGCGGGACCGGACCGGACGGCGGCGGATCGCCGAGATCCACGTGCTCGAACGGAATCGGGAGGGGCTGGTGGTCACGGTTCCCGCGCTGCGCTGGGGTGCGGCCGGGTTCGAACGGGAGCGGGGCTGGGAGCGGCTCCGCGTCCTGATCGGGGGTGACCCGGCATGACGGAGCCCTGGGTTCTGGCACAGGGGGCGGTGGCCGTGTGTGCCGCGGCCGCCGGGTGGCGGGTGAGAGAGCGGGTGCGGGGCCTTCGCCGGGCCCGGGCGCTGCTGGCGGGCGGGGGGCCGGTGGGGACCTCCGCGCGCGGTGCGCCGCCGTGGCGGTCGGTGGGCGAGCGCTGGTGGAGTGCGGCGCAGGCGCGGCGGGAGTGGCTGTGCGTGCCGCTCGCGGCCGCCCTCGGTCTCGTGGGCCGATCGCCGCTGCCGTTGGTGGCCGGAGCCGTCGCCGTGCCGCTGCTCGGGCGGCACCTGCGGGCGGCCGGTCTGCGCAAGGAGCGTGAGGCGCGGGCCGACGCCGTGGTGGCCCTGTGCGGTTCGGTGGCAGGGGAGTTGAGAGCGGGCCGGCAGCCGGCGCAGGCACTGCTCTTCGCGGCCGAGGCGACGGGCGCGCTGGGCCCGCGGGGCGAGGCGGCGGTGCTGGCGGCGGCCCGGTTCGGCGGAGACGTGCCGCAGGCACTGCGACGCGCCGCCGAGGCGGACGGTGCGGACGGCCTGCGGGGGATGGCGGCCTGCTGGCAGGTGGCCGTGGACGGCGGCGCGAGCCTGGCCGCCGGGCTGGACCGGCTGGAGGCCGCGCTGAGGGAGCACCGCGACCAGCGGGAGCGGCTGCGGGCCCAACTGGCCGGCGCCTGGGCGACGGTGGCCGTTCTGGCCGTGCTTCCGGCGGTGGGGCTCGCCCTCGGCGCGGCGGTCGGGGCGGATCCGCTGGGGGTGCTGCTGCACACGCCGGCGGGACTGGTCTGTCTGGCCGTGGGCGGGGTTCTGGAGGCGGCCGGCCTGTGGTGGGCCGCGCGGATCGTACGGAGCGGGGAGCGGATGTGATGGGCGGGACGGGGATGTTCGGAGCGCTCGGTGAGTTCGGTGAGCTGGTCGGGCCGGCGGCGGCGCCGGCCGCGTCGGTGGCCGTGGCCGCCTGGGCGGCCGGGAGGGTGGCGGACCGACGCCGCGGTCGCCGGACACGGAAACGGATGGCCGTCCTGCTGGAGCCCGGGCAGGGGCGGGTCCGACGGCGAAGAAGCAAGGCCCCGGCGTGGCTGCGGAGCTGGTCGGTGCCGTCCGTCGTCGCGGTCGCCGGATGGGCGCTGATCGGCGGGGTGGCCGGCTGCCTGGTCGGTGCCGCCGCGGCGTGGGCACTGCGGACGTGGCGGGCACGCCGTCCGGTTCGGGCGCCGGAAGGAGCGGAAGCGGTGCGGCAGTTGCCGCTCGCCGCGGATCTGCTGGCGGCATGCGCCTCGGCCGGGGCCGGACCGGGACAAGCCGCGGAGGCGGTCGGCAGATCGCTCGGCGGACCGGTGGGCGAGCGCCTCGTGCGGACGGCGGCCGAGCTCCGTCTGGGCGGCGAACCGGCCGACGTCTGGCGGAGGTTCGGTGCCCTGGCCGGCGCCGAGAGCCTGGCGCGCTGCCTGGAGCGGTCGGGCTCCTCCGGGGCGCCCGCCGCGGAGGCCGTCGCCCGGCACGCGGCCGGGCTGCGGGCGGAGCGGGCCCGCCGGGCCGCGGCCCGGGCGCAGCGGGCGCAGGTGCTGATCACCGCACCGGTGGGGCTGTGCTTCCTGCCCGCCTTCCTGGCGGTGGGAGTGGCCCCCGTGGTGATCGGACTCGCGAGCGGCCTGCTGCACGGATGACCCGGCGGGGCGGGCGGTGGACGCCGACGTGCGGCGCCGCGGAGCCCGCGACCGGGAGCCGATCGATGTGACGACGAATTCGACGAACGAACAGAGCAGAGGCGGGGGTTGGCGTGAAGAGTGACGTGAGGAGCGACGTGAAGAGCGGCATGAGGAAGATGCGCGCGTGGTGTCGGGCCCGGCGGGTGGCCGGGAGCGACGCGGGGATGACCACGTCCGAGTACGCGATGGGAACGATCGCCGCCGCCGGGTTCGCGGCGGTGCTGTACAAGATCGTGACCAGCGATTCCGTGTCGGGCGCGCTGGAGTCGGTGATCGGGAAGGCCCTCGATGCGCCGTTCTGAGGACCGGGGCGCCGTGACCGTGGAGGCGGCGATGGCCCTGCCGGCGCTGGTGGTGTTCACCCTGGCGCTGCTGTGGTCGCTCGCCGCCGCGGCGGCGCAGATCCAGTGCGTGGACGCCGCCCGGGCCGGGGCGCGGGCGGCGGCCCGCTCCGAGCCGGTGGCCGCGGCCGAGTCCGTCGCCCGGACGGCCGCACCCGACGGAGCGAATGTCTCGGTCACCCGTTCGGGCGAGCTGTGGCAGGTGACGGTGGAGGCGGAGGCCCCCGGTCCCGGCGGGATGGGCATCACCCTGCGCGCCGGGGCCGCCGCCCTCGCCGAGGACGCGGTGGGGGAGGTGGCCCCATGAGGAGGCCGTCAGGGTCTGGAGGCCCCGGCGACGGGTGCGGCGGCGTGAGGAGGCCGTGGGCGGCCCGCGACCCGGGTGACGGGGACACGGGCGCCGTGACGAGGTTCTGGGGGCCCCGTGGCCCGGGCGCCCGGGGCGGCGCCGTGCCGAGGCGGATCCGCGATCCGGGAGCACCGGTCACCGCGACACCACGGATCCGCGCCCCGGGTGCCCGAGGCGGTGACCGGGGCGGCGATCGGGGGATGGCGACGGTGTGGACCGCGTTCGCGGCCTGCGTCCTGTGCGTGGTCTTCGGGGCGGTGCTGGCCTTGGGGCAGGCGGTGGCGGCCCGGCACCGGGCGGGTGGCGCCGCCGACCTGGCGGCGCTCGCCGCCGCCGGCCGGGCCGCCCTCTGGGGCGAGCGGGACGCCTGCGCCGCGGCGGCCCGGGTGGCCGGAGCCCAGGGCGCCGCCCTGGTGCGGTGCTCGGTGCGCGGCGACGTGGCGGACGTGACCGCGACCGTGCGCGTGGGGCCGTACGCGCCCGTCGTCAGGGCGCGGGCGGGGCCTGCGGAGGCTCTGCCGGGGCTTCCCGCAGCAGTTCCGTGAGGAGGCGCACGGCGCCGCGCTTGTGGAGCGGGTCGTTGCCGTTGCCGCACTTGGGGGACTGGATGCAGGACGGGCAGCCCGCCTCGCACTCGCAGGAGGCGATCGCCTCCCGGGTGGCCGTCAGCCAGGCGCGTGCGGTGTGGAAGGCCCGTTCGGCGAAGCCCGCGCCGCCGGGATGGCCGTCGTACACGAAGACGGTCGGGAGCAGCGTGTCCGGGTGGAGGGGGACGGAGACCCCGCCGATGTCCCAGCGGTCGCAGGTCGCGAAGAGCGGGAGCATGCCGATGGAGGCGTGCTCGGCGGCGTGCAGGGCCCCGCCGAGGATCTCCGGGTCGATCCGGGCGGCGTCGAGCTGGTCCTCGGTGACCGTCCACCACACGGCCCGGGTGCGCAGGGTGCGGGGCGGCAGGTCGAGCTTGGTCTCGCCGAGGACCTCGCCGGTGATCAGACGGCGGCGCAGGTAGGAGACGACCTGGTTGGTGACCTCGACGGAGCCGAAGCAGAGGCGGCCGGCTCCCCACGGGATCTCGGTGTCGGTCTCCAGGACGGCGATGGAGGTGGTGTCGCGGGCGGTGGTGGAGTACGGCGGGGCTGCCTCCTCGACCAGCGCCACCGAATCCTTCAGGTCCAGGTGCTTCACCAGATAGGTGCGGCCCTGGTGCAGGTGGACGGCTCCGTCGTGGACGGCGGTGTGGGAGGCGGCCTCGTCGACCGTGCCGAGCAACCGGCCGGTGGCGGCCTCGACGATCTGGACCGGGCTGCCGCCCCCGCCCCGGATGTCGGTGAGGTCGGCGGCCCGCTCCCGGCGGGTCCAGTACCAGCCGCCGGAGCGGCGGCGCAGCAGTCCGGCGGCCTCCAGCTGGGGCAGCAGCTCGGGGACGGCCGGGCCGAAGAGAGCCAGGTCGGCGTCCGTCAGCGGAAGCTCCGCGGCGGCGGCGCACAGATGGGGGGCGAGGACGTACGGGTTGTCGGGGTCCAGGACGGTCGACTCGACCGGCTGCCGGAAGAGCGCCTCGGGATGGTGGACCAGGAAGGTGTCCAGCGGGTCGTCGCGGGCGACCAGGATGGCCAGCGCGCCCTCGCCCGAGCGTCCGGCGCGGCCCGCCTGCTGCCACAGGGAGGCCCGTGTGCCGGGATAGCCGGCGATCACCACGGCGTCCAGGCCGGAGACGTCCACGCCGAGCTCCAGCGCGGTCGTGGCGGCCAGGCCGAGGAGCTCGCCGGAGTGCAGGGCGCGTTCCAGGGCACGGCGCTCCTCGGGCAGGTAGCCGCCGCGGTAGGCCGCCACCCGGCGGGCCAGGGACCGGTCGACCTCGGCCAGGCGCTCCTGGGCGATCACGGCGATCAGCTCCGCGCCGCGCCGGGAGCGGACGAAGGCGACCGAGCGGACGCCCTGCACCGCCAGGTCCGTCAGCAGGTCGGCGGTCTCGGCGGTGGCCGTGCGCCGCACCGGGGCGCCCTGCTCGCCGTGCAGCTCGGTCAGCGGCGGCTCCCACAGCGCGAAGACCAGCTCGCCGCGCGGGGAGGCGTCGTCGGAGACCTCGACCACCGGCAGACCGGTCAGGCGGCCGGCGGCGAGGGCCGGCTCGGCCGCGGTGGCGGAGGCCAGGAGGAAGACGGGGTCGGCCCCGTAACGGGCGCAGACACGGCGCAGGCGGCGCAGCACCTGGGCGACGTGGGAGCCGAAGACGCCCCGGTAGGTGTGGCACTCGTCGATGACGACGTAGCGCAGGGAGCGCAGGAAGGAGGACCACCGGGCGTGGCCGGGGAGTATCCCCCGGTGCAGCATGTCGGGATTGGTGAGCACGTAGTTCGCGTACTGGCGGACCCACTCGCGCTCCTCGACCGGCGTGTCGCCGTCGTAGACGGCGGGCCGGATCCGGTTGCCGAGCGGGGCTGCCAGCTCGCGCACGGCCCGGCGCTGGTCGGCGGCGAGGGCCTTGGTCGGGGCCAGGTACAGGGCGGTGGCGCCCCGGCCGTTCGGGGCCTCCGCGCCGTCGAGGAGCGTGGACAGCACCGGGGTCAGATAGGCCAGCGACTTGCCCGAGGCGGTGCCGGTGGCGATCACCACGGATTCGCCGTCCAGCGCGTGCTCGGCGGCTTGTGCCTGGTGGGCCCAGGGGTGCTCGATTCCGGCCGCCTGGATCGCGCCGATCACTTCCGGACGGATGCGATGCGGCCAGACTGCATGCCGACCCGCCCGGGCGGGCAAGTGCTCCGTATGAGTGATGCGCGCGGCCCGGCTCTCGCCCGATGCGAGCCGGTCGAGGACCAGGCCGGGGGACGGGCGGCTGCCCGTACTTCCGGCCGGTCGACTGGGGCGGTGATTCTTGGCCATCGGCACCGAGTGTGTCACTGGCATGACGGACAATGCTCCCAAGGCGTCGTGCATGGCTGCTGGTAAGTGATTGAATGCCATCGCGGCTGGCGATCCGTCCCCCGACTTCCGCCCGGGAGACCCGAGGGGCGAACGCCCGATAGCAAGGTGCTGGAGGATCCGTGGACCTGTCCCTGTCGACTCGCAATGTGTCCGGCCCGAGCGGCGACCGTACGGTCGTCGAGGTCGGTGGCGAGATTGATGTGTATACCGCGCCCAAGCTGCGCGAGCAGTTGGTCGAGTTGGTGAACGACGGCAGCTACCACCTCGTCGTCGACATGGAGGGTGTGGACTTCCTCGACTCGACCGGCCTCGGCGTGCTGGTGGGCGGTCTCAAGCGCGTGCGCGCGCACGAGGGATCGCTGCGACTGGTGTGCAACCAGGAGCGCATCCTGAAGATTTTCCGGATCACCGGTCTGACCAAGGTGTTCCCCATCCACACCACGGTCGAAGAGGCCGTCAACGCCACCGACTGACGCAGGCAGACGGACGGGAGAGCCGGGCGACACGCCCGGTCCTCCGAGTTGTCCGCCCACACGCTCCCAGGGGGACCGCATGGCCACCGTCGAACTCCGCTTCAGTGCCTCGCCCGAGCACGTCCGCACGGCCCGCCTGGTGGCGGCCGCGGTGGCGCGCCGGGCCGGGGTCGACGACGCGGTTCTCGACGAGGTCAGGCTCGCCGTCGGCGAGGCGTGCTCCCGTGCGGTGGGGCTGCACCGCAGCAACGGCGTCACCACCCCGGTCCGGGTCGTGCTCACCGAGGAGGAGAAGTCCTTCTCCATCGAGGTGGGCGACGAGGTCCCCGGTGCGGGTGTGGCGGCGGCCGACGCCGCAGGCGTACCCGGAAGCCGGGACGCCGCGCCCGCCGGGGAGTTCGACGACGCCGACGGCGAGGACGAGATGGGTCTCGCGGTGATCCGCGGGCTCGTCGACGACTTCGAGGTGAGCGCCGGCGAGGACGGCGGTGTGATCCGGATGAGCTGGCCGACGAACCCGGTCGACGAGCTCCCCTGATTCGCGTCCGCCGTCGCGGGAACGACGAGAACCGAAAGAGGCCCTGCTGAGCAGGGCCTCTTTTGCATTTCCCTAGATCGCCGATCATGCGTAAATGCTTTTGCCGCATTACCGTTCTCGTTGGTACGTGTGAGGAATGAGCGAATTCTGATTGCGGCACTCTGTTTTGATCAGGATCCGCTCCCTACAATCCGTCCACATCTTGACCCCGCAACGTCAAGGAGGACGAATGGCGGGTCTTGCAGCCGCGGTGCTCACCCAAGAGAACCGCGTGATCGTGATCGTCATCGCAGCCGTCGCCCTGGCGGCGCTGCTCGTCGCCCAGCTGCTGGTGCGCCAGGTCCTCGCCGCCGGTGAGGGCACCGATTCGATGAAGAAGATCGCCGCCGCCGTCCAGGAAGGCGCGAATGCCTATCTCGCACGGCAGTTGCGCACGCTCGGGATCTTCGCGGTCGTCGTGTTCTTCCTGCTGTTGCTGCTTCCGGCCGACAACTGGTCGCAGCGCGCCGGGCGTTCGCTCTTCTTCCTGGTGGGCGCGCTTTTCTCCGCGGCCACCGGATACATCGGCATGCGGCTCGCCGTGCGGGCGAATGTGCGCGTGGCCGCGGCCGCGCGCGAGGCCACTCCGGCGCCGGGTGAACCGGAAAAGGATCTGACCCTCGTCTCGCACAAGGCGATGAAGATCGCCTTCCGGACCGGCGGCGTGGTCGGCATGTTCACCGTCGGCCTCGGTCTGCTCGGCGCCTCCTGCGTCGTCCTCGTCTACGCCGCCGACGCGCCCAAGGTGCTGGAGGGCTTCGGTCTGGGGGCGGCCCTCATCGCCATGTTCATGCGTGTGGGCGGCGGCATCTTCACCAAGGCGGCCGACGTCGGCGCCGACCTCGTCGGCAAGGTGGAGCAGGGCATCCCGGAGGACGACCCGCGCAACGCCGCCACCATCGCCGACAACGTGGGCGACAACGTCGGCGACTGCGCCGGCATGGCCGCCGACCTCTTCGAGTCGTACGCCGTGACCCTTGTCGCCGCGCTGATCCTCGGCAAGGCCGCCTTCGGCGACCTCGGGCTCGCGTTCCCCCTCATCGTGCCGGCGATCGGCGTCGTCACCGCGATGATCGGCATCTTCGCGGTCGCCCCGCGCCGCACCGATCGCAGCGGCATGACGGCCATCAACCGCGGCTTCTTCATCTCCGCGGTGATCTCGCTCGCCCTGGTCGCCGTCGCCGTGTTCGCCTACCTGCCGTCCTCCTACGCCGACCTCAAGGGCGTCACCGACCCCGGTGTCCTGAACCACGCCGGAGACCCGCGGATCCTCGCCCTGGTCGCCGTCGCCATCGGCATCGTCCTCGCCGCCCTGATCCAGCAACTCACCGGCTACTTCACGGAGACCAGCCGTCGCCCCGTCAGGGACATCGGCAAGTCCTCGCTGACCGGACCCGCCACCGTCGTCCTCGCGGGCGTCTCCATCGGCCTGGAGTCCGCCGTCTACACGGCCCTGCTCATCGGGCTCGCCGTCTACGGCGCGTTCCTGCTCGGCGGTGCCTCCATCATGCTGGCGCTGTTCGCGGTCGCCCTGGCCGGCACCGGCCTGCTGACGACCGTCGGCGTGATCGTGGCCATGGACACCTTCGGTCCGGTCTCCGACAACGCCCAGGGCATCGCCGAGATGTCCGGCGACGTCCAGGGTGCCGGCGCGCAGGTCCTCACGGACCTGGACGCCGTCGGCAACACCACCAAGGCGATCACGAAGGGCATCGCCATCGCCACCGCGGTCCTGGCCGCCGCGGCACTGTTCGGCTCGTACCGCGACGCGATCGCCACTTCGGTGGCGGAGGTGGGGGCCAAGGCCGCTGAGACGACCCTCTCGATGGACATCTCCCAGCCCAACAACCTCTTCGGGCTCATCCTCGGGGCCGCGGTCGTCTTCCTCTTCTCCGGGCTCGCCATCAACGCGGTGTCGCGGTCGGCCGGAGCCGTGGTCTACGAGGTGCGGCGCCAGTTCCGCGAGCACCCCGGGATCATGACGTACGACGAGCAGCCCGAGTACGGGCGGGTCGTCGACATCTGCACCAAGGACGCGTTGCGCGAACTCGCCACGCCCGGGCTGCTCGCGGTGATGGCACCGATCGCGGTCGGGTTCTCGCTCGGGGTGGGCGCGCTCGGCGCGTATCTCGCCGGGGCCATCGGCACGGGAGCGCTGATGGCGGTCTTCCTGGCGAACTCCGGCGGTGCCTGGGACAACGCCAAGAAGCTGGTCGAGGACGGCCATCACGGCGGCAAGGGAAGCGAGGCCCACGCCGCCACCGTGATCGGGGACACCGTTGGCGACCCGTTCAAGGACACGGCGGGGCCGGCGATCAACCCGCTGCTGAAGGTGATGAACCTGGTGGCCCTGCTGATCGCGCCCGCGGTGGTGCAGTTCAGCTTCGGCGACGACGCGAGCGCCGGACTGAGGACGTTGATCGCCGTCTTCTCGATCGCCGTCATCGTCGGGGCGGTCTACGTCTCCAAGCGGCGCTCGGTGGCCATGGGTGACGAAGACAACACCGGCGACAGGACGACCGCCGCCCCGGACGCGCCGGTCGTTTCGTAACACCAGATCAAGGAGCGGGCGGACGGCGCTTTCTGAGGCGCCGTCCGCTCGTGGCGTATCCGGGGTGAGGCGTGTCTCCCTTGGTGCAAAAGACTGCAATGCCGGATGAATCAGTCGTACGAAAGGTGGATGTCGCCCGCTTGGCGTGTATGTTCCGGGGCCGAGAGCCTTGGAAGGGACCGATCCGGTGAACAAGAAGCTTGCGGCCGTACTGTCCGGCGGCGCGGTACTGGTGCTCACGCTGTCCGGTTGCAGCGACGACGGCGAGAAGGTGGACGCCTGGGCCAAGACGTTCTGCGACCAGGCGCAGCCGCAGTTCCAGAAGCAGGCCAACGCCAACGAGCTCATCAAGGCGACGGCGGCGGACAGCAAGCCCGCCGAGATCCAGGCCGCGGACTCGAAGGCGTTCGCGGACATCGCGGCGGCCGACCGGGCGCTCGCCAAGGCCGTCGAGTCGGCCGGCGCCCCGCCCGTCGACAACGGCGAGACGATCCAGCAGGACGCGATCAAGGAGCTCAACGCCGCCGCGGTGGCGTACGAGGGCCTGAAGAAGCAGGTCGACGCGCTCGACACGTCGAACCAGCAGAAGTTCGCGGACGGGTTGAAGAGCGTCGCCGACAATCTTGCGAAGATCCAGAACATGGACCAGAACGCGCTGAACAAGGTGCGCGAGGGCGAGTTGGGCCAGGCACTGGCGAAGCAGCCGGGCTGCAAGTCGCCGAAGCCGTCGGTCCCGCCGGCCGCCGGGTCCTCCCAGGACGCCGGTTCCGCCCCCTCGAAGACCCCGGCGGCGCCCTCGGCCACGACGTCGAAGAAGCCGTCGGGCAAGCCGAGCAAGAGCGCGGAGTAACGCGGGCGATCCCCACGCATCGGAGGCCCCCGGCGGGCGACGGACGCCGGGGCCTCCGCCCTGCCCGGAGACACACACCCAGGCGCTCGCGCCCACCCGTGCGCACGAGCCCCGTTCGGCAGGGGCCCGTGCGCGCGGGTGGGCGGGGCGGCGCCCGGCGAGGCGGTCGCGGCCGTCACAATGAGGGGGTGAGTACGACCAGTCAGACCCCCAGCCTTCCGGTGCCCGCGCACGCCGCCCGACTGCGCGACGCGCTGCTCGCCGCGGACTTCACCGCGGACGGCCTGCTCGAACTGCTCGGCGCCCCCGCCTACGCGGCGCTCGCCCGCAGCGAGACCGTTCCCGCGCTGCGCGCCACCCGCGGGGACTCCCCGCTCCAGACGCTCGTGCGCCTCTTCCTGCTCCAGGGGACCGTTCCCGCCGAGCGGGCCGCCGCCGCGCTGCCGCTGAAGGAGGCGCTGGCCGACGGCTGGATCGAGGAGGAGGACGGCGAGGTCCGGGCGACCGTCGACGTCCGGCCGTACGGCGGCCCCGACGGCCAGGACTGGTTCATCGTCTCCGACCTCGGCTGCGCCGTCGGCGGGGCGGGCGGCATCGGCAGCAAGGGCGGCCACGCCGGAGCGGGCGTCGTCCTCGGCGTCGGCGGCGCGTCCACCACGCTGGCCGGCATCACGATCCGTAAGCCCGTCTCCGCCGCGCTCGACCTCGGCACCGGCTCCGGCATCCAGGCCCTGCACGCCGCCCAGCACGCCACTCTGGTCACCGCGACCGATCTCAACCCGCGCGCGCTGGACTTCACCCGGCTCACCCTCGCGCTGTCCGGTGCCCGTGAGGCCGAACTGCTCACCGGTTCGCTCTTCGAGCCCGTCGACGGCGACACGTACGACCTGATCGTCTCCAACCCGCCGTTCGTCATCTCGCCCGGTGCCCGCCTCACCTACCGCGACGGCGGCATGGGCGGCGACGACCTGTGCCGCACGCTCGTGCAGCAGTCCGGGGAGCACCTCAACGACGGAGGCTACGCCCAGTTCCTCGCCAACTGGCAGCATGTCGAGGGCGAGGAGTGGCAGGACCGCCTCCGCTCCTGGGTGCCCCGCGGCTGCGACGCCTGGATCGTGCAGCGCGAGGTCCAGGACATCACCCAGTACGCGGAGCTGTGGCTCCGCGACAGCGGCGACCACCGCGAGGACCCGGAGCGCTACGACGAGCGGTACGGGGCCTGGCTCGACGAGTTCGAGGCCCGCGGGACCCGGGCCGTCGGCTTCGGCTGGATCACGCTGCGCAAGAACCCGGCCGTGGCCTCGGGCGCCGTCGAGCCGTCGATCGTCGTCGAGGAGTGGCCGCACCCCGTCGAGCAGCCGCTCGGCGCCGCCATCCAGGACCACTTCGAGCGTCAGGACTACCTGCGGACGCACGACGACGCGGCCCTCCTCGCCGACCACTTCGTGCTCGCGCCCGAGGTGATGCAGGAGCAGGTCGGCCTGCCCGGAGCCGAGGACCCCGAGCACGTCGTGCTGCGCCAGAACCGCGGCATGCGCCGGGCCACCAAGGTCGACCACATCGGAGCCGGGTTCGCCGGCGTGTGCGACGGATCCCTCAGCGCCGGCCGGATCCTCGACGCGATCGGCCAGTTGACGGAGGAGGACCCGGTGCTGCTGCGCGACCGCACCCCGCAGGCCATCCGGCTGCTGGTGGAGGAGGGCTTCCTGCTGCCCGTACGGGCGGAGGGCGGCGCCTGATACGGATGGAGCTGATCGAGCTGGACGAGGCCGCGCTCGGGGCGATCCGGATCGCGATCAGCCCGCTGCGGGACGCGTTCTGCGCCATGCACCTGGTCCTCCCGGCCCGGAACCCGTCCTGGCCGTAACGGCGGTGGGCGGGCCGCGCGCGGGAGGTGCGGCGCGAGGACGACCGGCTCAGGCCGCTGTGGGACCTCTTCGCGGCGGCGGGCCGAAAGGCCACCGACGGATGTTCCGCTTCCGCCGCCGCTCCCTCGCCTTCCGCTTCCGCTCCTGCGTCCGGCTCGCGGTGGTCGGCGGAGTCCTCTTCCACCGGGCCCTGTTCAACTGGACGACGCCGCCGATGTTGATCGGAACACTGCTGGTCGGGCCGTTGATCCAGGTCTTCTTCCTCGTCTTCCTCAGCCGCGAGCCGGGCGTCGCGGACGTCCGGCTCGCGCTGATCGGCAACGCCGTGCCGGCAGCTTCCGCCTCCGGTGTCCACGGCGGCACCATGGCCGTCGCCAACGAGCGCCGCCACGCCACGCTCGGCGCCGTGCTGCTCTCACCGCGTCCCCGGATTCCGCTGCGGGCAGGGCGCGCCGTGCCGTACGCCCTGAACGGCACGCTGGTCAGCGCGTTCGTGCTCACCGTCGCCGCGGTGACGCCGGGTCTGCCCGTGCCGGCGGACGCACCGCCCGGCCTCGCCCCGGTGCTGCTCGTCGCGGCCACCGCCTGCGCCGTGTTCGGTCTCGCGCCGGGCGCGCTCGGTCCGCGTCTGCGGGATGTGTTCCTCGTCTCGAACGCGACCGGTTCGGTGCTGCTCCTACTGACCGGTGCCGCCGTGCCCCGCGACACCCTGCCGGCGTGGATGCGGGCCGCCGGGCTCGACGTGATGTGACGAAAACCCCCCGGAGGCCCCACGGGCGTCCACCGGAGCCTCGGGGGCCGCGTCGCCGAAGCCGTGGGGCAGGTCCACTACCGGCCATATTCGTGAACCCGTGCGGGGAGCGCCCGTGTCGTTCACCCGGAGTTCGCACGCACGACGCCGGGGGGTGTCAGCCTCGGGCCCCAGGGCCGCGCGGGCCCGCCGAGGGGAACGGGGTACGGGCATGGAGAGCGGGCCTGCGATCTTCGCCGGGACGGCGTTCGCGCTGTTCGGGGGAGCGCTGCTGCTGTGGACCGCGGCACGCGTACGACACGGCCGGCCCGTGGCCCACGGCGTCGACGCCCGCGCGGCGGCGACCCTGACGACGATCTTCGGCGCCGCCTTCCTTCTTCTCGGCGTGTGGTGCTTCGGACGGCTCTGACGCGGGACTCCGGCACCCGCCGCGCGCGGCCGCGCCCCGCCGGACCAGCGGTCCGGGCGGCAGGAATGCCAGCACTCGGGTTACCGTTCGAGTGGCCGTTGCGGGCTTTCGCCGTTTGACACGGGGGCGGGTTGTACCGTCACACTCCGCAGCGTCGGCAGCGTCACCGTCCGTGCCGCTGCTGTGCGTGCCAGCGCCGTACGTGCCACCGAGCGTCGATCCGGAGAGAAGAGCGAAGTTGTCCCCGACCAGCGAGACCGCAGAGGGCGGCCGCCGACTCGTGATCGTCGAGTCGCCTGCCAAGGCGAAGACGATCAAGGGCTACCTCGGCCCCGGATACGTCGTCGAGGCGAGCGTCGGGCACATCCGCGACCTGCCCAGCGGTGCCGCCGAGGTGCCGGAGAAGTACACGGGCGAGGTGCGCCGTCTCGGAGTCGACGTCGAACACGACTTCCAGCCCATCTACGTCGTCAACGCCGACAAGAAGGCCCAGGTCAGGAAGCTCAAGGAGCTGCTGGCCGAGTCCGACGAACTCTTCCTCGCCACCGATGAGGACCGCGAGGGCGAGGCCATCGCGTGGCACCTCCAGGAAGTCCTGAAGCCCAAGGTCCCGGTCCACCGGATGGTCTTCCACGAGATCACCAAGGACGCGATCCGCGAGGCCGTCGCCAACCCGCGCGAGCTGAACCAGCGCATGGTCGACGCCCAGGAGACCCGCCGCATCCTCGACCGGCTGTACGGCTACGAGGTCTCGCCGGTCCTGTGGAAGAAGGTCATGCCGCGGCTGTCCGCCGGCCGCGTGCAGTCCGTCGCCACCCGGCTCGTCGTCGAGCGGGAGCGCGAGCGCATCGCCTTCCGCTCCGCCGAGTACTGGGACCTGACCGGCACCTTCTCCACCGGCCGCGCCGGGGACCCGTCCGACCCGTCGTCGCTGGTCGCGCGGCTCGCCACGGTCGACGGCCGGCGTGTCGCCCAGGGTCGTGACTTCGGTGCGGACGGTCAGCTGAAGTCCGCCCAGGTGCTGCACCTGGACGAGGCGAACGCCCGGGCCCTGGCCGCCGCCCTGGCCGAGACCTCCTTCGCCGTCCGCTCGGTCGAGTCGAAGCCGTACCGCCGTTCCCCGTACGCCCCGTTCCGTACGACGACCCTCCAGCAGGAGGCGAGCCGCAAGCTGGGCTTCGGTGCGAAGTCGACCATGCAGGTGGCCCAGAAGCTGTACGAGAACGGCTTCATCACCTACATGCGTACGGACTCGACGACCCTGTCCGACACCGCCGTCGCGGCGGCCCGGGCGCAGGTCACGCAGCTGTACGGCGCCGACTACCTGCCGGAGAAGCCGCGCGTCTACGCCGGCAAGGTCAAGAACGCCCAGGAGGCGCACGAGGCGATCCGCCCCTCGGGTGATCGTTTCCGCACCCCCGCGGAGACCGGTCTGACCGGCGACCAGTTCCGGCTGTACGAGCTGATCTGGAAGCGCACCGTCGCCTCCCAGATGAAGGACGCGACCGGTAACTCGGTCACCGTGAAGATCGGCGGGGTCTCGGCCGACGGCCGCGACGCCGAGTTCTCGGCCTCCGGCAAGACGATCACCTTCCACGGCTTCATGAAGGCGTACGTGGAGGGTGCCGACGACCCGAACGCCGAGCTGGACGACCGCGAGCGCAGGCTCCCGCAGGTCGCCGAGGGCGACGCGCTGTCGGCGCAGGAGATCACGGCGGACGGCCACGCGACGAAGCCGCCGGCCCGCTACACCGAGGCCACGCTCGTCAAGGAGCTGGAAGAGCGCGAGATCGGCCGCCCGTCGACGTACGCGTCGATCATCGGCACGATCCTGGACCGCGGCTACGTCTTCAAGAAGGGGACGGCTCTCGTGCCCTCCTTCCTGAGCTTCGCCGTGGTCAACCTGCTGGAGAAGCACTTCGGCCGGCTCGTCGACTACGACTTCACCGCCAGGATGGAGGACGACCTCGACCGCATCGCGCGGGGCGAGGCCCAGTCCGTCCCGTGGCTGAAGCGCTTCTACTTCGGTGAGGGCGAGGCGAGCGGCGGCGCCGGCGGCGCGGCCGACGCGGGCAACGGCGACGGCGACCACCTGGGCGGCCTGAAGGAGCTGGTCACGGACCTCGGCGCGATCGACGCGCGCGAGATCTCCTCCTTCCCCGTCGGCAACGGCATCGTGCTGCGGGTCGGCCGCTACGGCCCGTACGTCGAGCGCGGGGAGAAGGACTCCGAGGGGCACCAGCGCGCGGACGTCCCCGACGACCTCGCCCCGGACGAGCTGACCGTCGAGCACGCGGAGGAGCTGCTGGCCAAGCCCAGCGGTGACTTCGAGCTGGGCGCCGACCCGGTGACCGGGAACCAGATCGTGGCCAAGGACGGCCGCTACGGCCCCTACGTCACCGAGATCCTGCCCGAGGGCACGCCGAAGACGGGCAAGAACGCGGTGAAGCCGCGGACGGCCTCGCTCTTCAAGTCCATGGCGCTCGACACGGTGACGCTGGACGAGGCGCTGAAGCTGATGTCGCTGCCGCGGGTGGTTGGCGCGGACGCCGAGGGCGTCGAGATCACCGCGCAGAACGGCCGCTACGGCCCGTACCTGAAGAAGGGCACGGACTCGCGGTCGCTGACGGACGAGGAGCAGCTCTTCACGATCACGCTGGAGGAGGCGCTCGCGATCTACGCGCAGCCCAAGCAGCGTGGCCGGGCGGCCGCCAAGCCGCCGCTGAAGGAGCTGGGCGTCGACCCGGTCAGCGAGAAGCCGGTCGTGGTCAAGGACGGCCGCTTCGGTCCGTACGTGACCGACGGCGAGACCAACGCGACCCTGCGGACCGCCGACAGCGTGGAGACGATCACGCCGGAGCGCGGCTTCGAGCTGCTGGCGGAGAAGCGGGCCAAGGGGCCGGCCAAGAAGACGGCGAAGAAGGCACCGGCCAAGAAGACGGCCGCGAAGAAGACCGTCGCCAAGAAGACCACGGCCAAGAAGACGGCCGCGAAGAAGACGACGGCGAAGGCCACGGCGACCAAGACGGCGGCGAAGAAGACCGCCGCCGCGAAGTCGACGGCGGCCGAGGCGGAGTAAGAGCTCTCGGGACAACGTGAGCGAGGGGCGGGAGCGCGAGCTCCCGCCCCTTTCGCGTCGGCGTCGCCCCCGGGGACCGGTGCGGCCGGTTGCGGGGGTCCTGCGTCCCTCGTGTGGACGGGCGGTGCCCGCCCCGGACTGGGGCGACGTTTGTTCGGGTGGAGGCCACGGGGAGTAAAGGGGTCCGGATAGGGTGGACGGATGACGCGAGCAGAGCAGACGGACTCCGGCGCCGAACTTGTCGCAGATTCCAGGGAGCGTGCCGTGCGAGCGCTCCTGCGCCATCAGCCGCTCCGGCGATTGTGGAGTGCGCAGTTCGTCGGGGGGACGGGCGACGCCCTCGCCCTGCTGGTCCTGGTCCTGCTCGGCCTTCAGGCCGCGGTCACCGAAGGCTCCTTCGGGGGCGGCTACCAGGGCGCGGCGCTCGCCGTTGCCGCCGTCGTCGGCGCGCGGCTGCTGGCCGCCGTGCTCTTCGGGGCCGTACTCCTCGGTCCGCTCACCGCGCTGACCGGTCCCGGCGGCGTGCTCGACCGGCGCTGGACCATGATCGGGGCGGACGTCCTGCGGGTCGCGCTGCTCGTCGTGGCACCGCTGTGGATCGACTGGACCCCCGACAAGGCGCTGTGGTTCGTGCTCGGCACCGTGTTCGTCACCGGCGCGGCCGAGCGGCTGTGGACCGTGGCGCGCGAGGGTGCGGCGCCCGCGCTGCTGCCCGCCCCGCCGCTGGAGGGCGCCGCCGTCCGGCCCCTGCCGGACCACCTGGACGCGCTGCGCCGGCTGTCCCAGCGCACCGGCTTCCTCGCCGTCCCGGCCGCGGCGGCCGTGCTGATCGTCGCCACTCTGCTCGGCGACCTGCTCGGCACCGGCATCGAGTGGTTCTCGCTGCACCAGGCCGCCCTCGGCTCGTACGTCGCCGCCGGCCTGTTCGCCGCGTCCGTCTCCGTCCTCTACTTCATGGAGCTGCCCGGCGGTCAGACGCCGAGGCCGCGCTCGCCGCTGGAGGGCCTGCGCCGCCCCCGTACGGACAAGGGCAAGGAGAACGGCCGGACCGGAACCGTCCCGCTGCTCGTCCTCGCCTGCGCGATCGTCGCCGGAGCCGTCACCGCCGCGGCCGCCGTATCGGTCCTGCACGCCTACGACCTCGGCGGCGGCCCCGTCACCTACGCGCTGCTGATCCTCGCGCTGAGCGGATCCACCGCCGTCGGCATCCGTACGGCCGGCTCCGTGCTCACCGTCCTGTCCCGCCGCCGCCTCCTCGCCCTGGCGATCGCCCTCGCGGGCGTCGCCCTGCTGGCGATGGGCCTGGTGCCGGACACGGCGACCGTGCTGTTCCTCGCCGTCCTCGCCGGATACGCGAGCGGGGTGGCCGCCAACACCGGCCACACCCTCGTCGACCAGGAGACCGAGGAGGCCCGGCGCCCCCGGGTCACCGAGCACCTCCAGGCCGTCGTCCGGGTCGGCATGGCCATCGGTGCCCTCGGTGCGCCGCTGCTCGCCGCCGCGATCGGCCGGCACCGCCTCGGCTCCGGCAGCTTCGTCTTCGCCCACGGCGGCGCCGCCTTCACCCTGATGCTGGTCGGCGCGCTGCTCCTGCCGGTCGCCGTGGTCGTCCTGGCCAAGACCGACGACCGGTCCGGCGTACCGCTGCGCCGTGACCTGCGCGACGCGCTCCGCGGCGCCGACCCGGTCCAGGCCCCGGCGCCGACCGGCTTCTTCATCGCCCTGGAGGGCGGCGACGGCGCCGGCAAGTCCACCCAGGCCCAGGCCCTCGCCGACTGGATCCGGGCCAAGGGCCACGAGGTCGTCGTCACCCGCGAGCCGGGCGCCACCCCGATCGGCAAGCGACTGCGCTCGATCCTGCTCGACGTCTCCAGCGCCGGCCTGTCCAACCGCGCCGAGGCGCTGCTGTACGCCGCCGACCGCGCCGAGCACGTCGACTCCCTGGTCAAGCCCGCCCTGGAGCGGGGCGCGATCGTCATCTCCGACCGCTACATCGACTCGTCCGTGGCGTACCAGGGCGCCGGGCGCGACCTGTCGCCGACCGAGATCGCCCGCATCAACCGCTGGGCGACGGGCGGGCTCGTCCCGCACCTGACCGTGCTCCTCGACGTCTCCCCGGAGACCGCGCGGGAACGGTTCACCGAGGCGCCCGACCGGCTGGAGTCCGAGCCGCCGGAGTTCCACGCCCGGGTGCGGGCCGGATTCCTCGCCCTCGCCGCCGGCGACCCCGGCCGCTACCTGGTCGTCGACGCCGGCCAGGATCCTGAGGCCGTGACCACCGTCGTACGCCACCGGCTCGACCGGATGCTGCCGCTGTCCGAGGCCGAGGTGAAGGCTCAGGAGGAGGCCCGGCGCAAGGCCGAGGAGGACGCCCGCCGCCGCGCCGAGGAGGAGGCCGCCCGCAAGGCGGAGGAGGAGCGGCTGGAGCGCGAGCGCCAGGCCCAGCTCGCCAAGCTCCGCGCGGAGGAGGAGGAGCGCAAGCGCCGCGAGGAGGAAGAGGCGCGGCAGCGCGAGGCCGAGCGGCAGGCCGAGGAGGCCCGCCGGCGCGCCGAGGAGGCCCGGGTGGCCGCCGAGGAGGAGCGCAAGCGGCGCGAGGCCGAGGAGAAGGCCCGCCGCGAGGAGGAGGAACGCCGCCGCAAGCAGGCCGAGGAAGAGGCCCGGCTGCGCGCGGAGGCGGAGGAGCGCCGCCGCGAGAAGCAGCGCAAGGCCGAGGAGGCCCTGCTCCGTGCCGAGGAGGCACGGCGCCTGGCCGAGGCCGCGGCGGCGAAGGCCGCCGAGGAGGCGGCGCGCAAGGCCGCGGCGGAAGCGGCGGAGAAGGCGGCCGCCGAGGCTGCGGCTGCTGAGGCGGCTGCCGCCGCGAAGTCCGCGGAGGACGCCAGGGCGGCGGAGGCCGCCCGCGCCGCCGAGAAGGTACGGGCCGCCGAGGCCGAGAGGGCCGCCGAGAAGGCCCGGGCCGCGGAGGCGGAGAAGGCCGCGAAGGCGGCGGAGGCCGCCCGCGCGCGGAAGGCCGAGGAGGACGCCCGCGCCACCGCCCAGGTGTCCGCGAACGAGGTCACCGTCCCGACGCCGGTCGTGAAGCCCGACGACGTGACGCAGACCGTGCCGACCGTCTCGGCGAACGAGATCACCGTCCCCACCCCGATCGTGCAGCCCCAGGCACGGCCCGAGGAGGAGACCACGGTGATGCCCCCGGTCCGGGACGCGGCGGACACGGCGGTGCTCCCGCCCGTCCGGGACACCGACCCCGCCCACCGGGTGCCGCCGGGCTTCTTCCGCGACGAGGCGGCCGGGGCCGACGGGGCCAACGACCGCACGCGCGAGCTGCCCCAGCTCGACGAGCAGGGACGGCCGCGGCGCCGCTCCGACTGGGCGGAGGAGACCCCGCTCGACGACCTGCCGACCCTGGCGGACGAGCTGCTCGGCCCGCACGACGACGAGGACGACGGCCGCCGCCGGCGTCGCTGACCGTCCGCCGGTGACGGGCGCGAGCCCCGTCACCGGCGTTCCGCGGCTCGGAGGGATGGCGGGTGTTCGCCGTCCTGCTCCGGCCGGCGCCCCCTCCTCGCCTCCGGCCCGCCGATCCGAGACCCGCTGTCGGCGGGGTGCCCCACAATGGAGGGCGTACCTGAGGAGGGGCACATGGCCGTATGGGACGACCTGGTCGGACAGGCGAAGGTCGAGGAGCAGCTCGCCGCCGCCGCGCGCGACGCCGACACGCTCGTGACCGCCCAGGCCGCCGGCGACCCCGGCCCCGACGCGTCCAAGATGACCCATGCCTGGCTGTTCACCGGCCCCCCGGGGTCGGGCCGGGCGACGGCGGCGCGCGCCTTCGCCGCCGCCCTGCAGTGCGTGAGCCCCGACCGGGCCCTCGGCGGGGCCCCGGGCTGCGGCTTCTGCGACGGCTGCCACACCGCCCTGATCGGAACCCACGCCGACGTCGAGGTCGTGCGCACGGACCTGCTCTCCATCGGTGTGAAGGAGACCCGCGACCTGGTCCGCCGGGCCCAGCTCTCGCCGGCCAACGGCCGCTGGCAGGTGATCGTCCTGGAGGACGCCGACCGGCTCACCGAAGGCGCCGGCAACGTCCTCCTGAAGGCGGTCGAGGAGCCCGCACCGCGTACGGTCTGGCTGCTCTGCGCACCCTCCCTGGAGGACGTGCTGCCCACGATCCGCTCCCGCTGCCGCCACCTGACGCTGCGGACACCCCCGGTGGACGCGGTCGCCGACGTGCTCGTACGCCGCGACGGCATCGAGCCGGCCGTCGCCCAGGCCGCGGCCCGCGCCACCCAGGGGCACATCGACCGGGCCCGCCGGCTGGCCACCGACGAGCGGGCCCGTGCCCGCCGGGCCACCGTCCTCAAGCTGCCGCTGCGGGTCGAGGACATCGGCGGCTGCCTCAAGGCCGCCCAGGAACTGGTGGACGCGGCGGGCGAGGACGCCAAGCAGGTGGCCGAGGAGGTCGACGTCAAGGAGACCGATGAGCTGAGGGCCGCCCTCGGCGGCGGCCAGGGCGGTCGGATGCCGCGGGGCACGGCGGGGGCCATGAAGGAGCTGGAGGAGCGGCAGAAACGCCGCAAGACGCGGACCCAGCGCGACAGCCTGGACCTGGCGCTCACCGACCTGACCGGCTTCTACCGTGACGTGCTGGCCCTGCAGCTGGGGGCCCGGACGCCGCTGGCCAACGAGGACGTACGGGACGCCGTCGAGCGGATCGCCCGGGACACCGGCCCGGACCGGACCCTGCGCCGGATCGAGGCGGTGCTCGCCTGCCGCGAGGCCCTCGACCGCAACGTCGCCCCGCTGCTGGCGGTGGAGGCGATGACCATGGCCCTGCGGGGCTGAGATGGCGCGCGCGCTGCTCCGCCGGGTCCGAGGCGGGGCCGGGCGCGGCCCCGGACCGGCGATTGGACACGCTCCGCACCCGTACGGATACGCTCCGGGAATGGACTCCAGGCGCTTGCTCCGTACGTCCGCCACGGCCCTCGCGGCGGCCGGGCTGATCCTCTCCGGTTGCACGGGCGGAAACGACGCCGCCGCGGGGCCGTCGTCCGCGAGGACCTCCGCGTCGGCGACCGCCTCCCCGGCGTCCGCGGCCGCCCTGAAGGGCTTCTACGCGCAGAAGCTCGCCTGGCGCGACTGCGGTGTCCCCGGCTTCCAGTGCGCCACGCTCCGCGCGCCGCTCGACTACGCCGCGCCGGAGGCGGGGGAGATCAAGCTGGCGGTGTCCCGGATCAAGGCCACCGGCCCCGGGAAGCGGCTCGGCTCGCTCCTGGTCAACCCGGGCGGGCCCGGCGGCTCGGCCGTCGGCTACCTCCAGGGCTACGCGGGCATCGGCTACCCCGCTCCCGTCCGCGCCCGCTACGACATGGTCGCCGTCGACCCGCGCGGCGTGGCCCGCAGCGAGCCCGTCGAGTGCCTGACCGGACCGCAGATGGACGCGTACACCCAGGTCGACCAGACGCCGGACGACAGCGCCGAGACGGCCGCGCTCGCCGCCTCCTTCAAGGGGTTCGCGGCCGGCTGCGCGAAGCGGTCGTCGAAGATCCTCCCCCATGTCTCCACCGTGGACACGGCCCGGGACATGGACCTGCTGCGGGAGGTGCTGGGCGACCGGAAGCTGAGCTACGTCGGCGCCTCCTACGGCACCTTCCTCGGCGCCACCTACGCCGAGCTGTTCCCCGACCGGGTCGGCCGGCTCGTGCTCGACGGGGCGATGGACCCGTCCCTGCCCGCGGTCGACCTCAACCGCGACCAGACGGCCGGCTTCGAGACCGCCTTCCGGTCCTTCGCCGCGGACTGCGTCAAGAAGACGGACTGCCCGCTGGGCACCGGGTCCGTCGACGAGGCCACCACGAACCTGCGGGACTTCTTCCGCCAGGTCGACGCGCAGCCGCTGCCGACCGGCGAGAGCCGCGAACTGACCGAGTCGCTGGCCACCACCGGGGTGATCGCCGCGATGTACGACGAGGCGGCCTGGCCGCAGCTGCGCGAGGCGCTGAACCAGGCGATGGGCGGCGAGGGCTCCGGACTGCTCGCCCTGGCGGACAGCTACTACGAGCGCGAGGCCAACGGCACGTACGCGAACCTGATGGCCGCCAACGCGGCCGTCAACTGTCTGGACCTGCCGCCGGCCTTCACCGGGCCCGCCGACGCGGAGAAGGCGGTGCCGTCCTTCGAGAAGGCGTCCCCGGTCTTCGGCGAGGGCCTGGCCTGGGCCGCCCTGAACTGCACCTACTGGCCCACCCCCGCGACCGGCCGCCCGCACCGCATCACCGCCGAGGGCGCGGCCCCGATCGTCGTGGTCGGCACCACCCGCGACCCGGCGACCCCGTACAAGTGGGCCGAGTCGCTCGCCTCCCAGCTCTCCTCCGGCGCGCTGCTGACCTACGAGGGCGACGGCCACACCGCGTACGGCCGAGGCAGCGACTGCATCGACACCGCGATCAACACCTACCTCCTGGAGGGCACGGTCCCGCAGAAGGGAAAGCGCTGCTCGTGAGGGTGGCGAGGCCCACGCGAGGGGTGGTCGGAGCACCCTCGGAAACTGTGTAGACTTGGCGACGCTGCTGCGCCCAGTATGGACCGCACAGCATGCCGCCTTAGCTCAGTTGGCCAGAGCAACGCACTCGTAATGCGTAGGTCTCGGGTTCGAATCCCGAAGGCGGCTCGGATCAGCCCCAGGACTCACTCGCCGTGACCTGGGGCTTTTTCATGCCCTTTATCGGAGCGGACATTGCGGCAGCGGGGTCCGAAATCTCGTACGTGAGCCTGCGCGAGCGAAGGGGCTGTCAGCTCGTGGACCACGGTTCTCGCCCGCCGGTCGTCTCCGGTCAGCGGCCCGTCGCGACAAAGCGGAGGTAGCGGCGCAGGCCGAATGCACGACGGAGCTGGCGGGGGTGATGCGTTGATCGGACGCCGTCTCCATCCCTTCCACGGCAGACGGACGACCGCCGTCTGTCGTCTCGTGCTGGACGGCCGAAGCACGCATGGCTGCTGTTCTGGCGCCCAGCGTGCTGGGGGAGCTGAGACAGTACGCTGAGCTCAGCGGGATCGGGCCCGCCCGCATGGTGTCCGGGAGGTGCGTCATGACTGCCGAGATGGCAGCCCCTGCGTGGATGCACGAGCAGATCACCGCGGAGCAGTACGACTCCTGGTCCCAGGAGCAGTGTGCGGGGATCGAGATCGTGGACGGGATGGTCGTGGTGAGTCCCAGTGCGTCCAAGCGCCACAACCGGCTTGCTCGGATCCTGGCGAATGCCTTGGAGGCGGCTGCGGGGCCTGACTGGAACGCCGATACCGACTTCGATGTCCGTCTCCAGGACGTCCCGCTCACGAATCGGCGCCCGGATGTCGTTGTGTACCGCGCGGAGACGATCGACATCACGCCCACCCGTCCTGAGCACGTGCTCCTGGTCGTGGAGGTTGTCTCACCGGGATCGGAGACCACCGACCGGATCGTGAAGACGGACCAGTACGCCAAGTCCGGTATCGCCTTCTACTGGAGGGTCGAGCAGGCCGCCACCGGCGTCCCTCTCGTGTACACCTACGTCCTCGACCCTGCTGCCAGGGTCTACCGGGACGGGGAAGTGTTCACCGGCGTCGTCAAGGTTTCGGCGCCCTTCGCGATGGAGGTCGACCTCGGCGGGATCTGACCTCCTTCTGAGGGTGAGCCGGTTTGTGTGAGTGCTGCGTACGCGGACCAGGTGGCAATGGGGGTGACCCGGCGTCAGGGTGATCAAGGTCGGAATGGCTCTGACTTGGGGAAACGGGATTCTGCGGCATCGTCCGACACCACCCGAGATGATCTTGCGGGCCCTCGTCATGCCCCAGGAGATCCCGCGAAGGCGGCCGGAGCCATCGTCGATGTCACCGAGACCGCCGAGCCCCCGCTGCGCCTCCAGTTGGGCGAGGACGCGGTGGAGCGCGTCGAGGCGAAGCTGGAGCTGGTACGACGTGAACTCGACGCATGGCGGCACGTGGCGCTCTCCACCGCCCTCTGAGTCCCGAGGCGACGGGGATGGCCCGCCTCTGGTGGCCCGCGCTCCCGCGTCTCCGTGCGGTGCCTCCCGGTCCCGACTGGTGGGCGGCCGTGGCGGGGGGCGGAGGGAACGTCGTAGAACACGGGGAGCGGGAAACACCCGGGGGAGAGGACAGTATGGGCACAGCCGCCGAGCAGATACAGGGTGACGCGTCGGAGCAGGCGCGGGGCGGGCAGGAGGAGGCCGGGGGGCTGGAGGTGACCGGGCGGACGCGGTTGCGCCGGATGCGGCACAAGGGGAGCCATCGCCGGGAGGACCTCGACGCGGTGCTGGCCGCCGGGTTCCTCTGTCATCTCGGGGTCGTCGTCGACGGCACGCCGATGGTCGTGCCCACCGTCTACGGCACCGACGGCGACCGGATCTACCTGCACGGATCGGTCGCCAGCCGGAGCCTCGTCCAGGCCCCCGACGCCGCCGTCTGCGTCACCGTGACGCACGTCGACGCCCTCGTGCTCGCCCGCTCCGTCTTCGAGCACGGCGTCAACTACCGGTGCGCGATGATCTACGGCGTACCGCGCCTGGTCACCGACCCCGAGGAGAAGCTGCGGGGTCTGCGGGCCCTCACCGAGCAGTCCGCGCCCGGGCAGTGGGACTACGCCCGGCAGCCGAGCCGGAAGGAGCTCGCCGCGACCGCCCTCGTCGCGCTCGACCTCACCGAGGCCTCCGTGAAGACCAGCGACGGCCCGCCGGACGACGGTGACAGCCCGGACGCCGAACTCGGCCTGTGGGCCGGGGTCCTGCCGTTGGTCACCACGATCGGGGCGCCCCTGGCCGACCCGGTCCTGCCGGCCGGCATCGCGCCGCCGGCCCATGTGGCGGAGCGGGCCGGCCGGATCCTCGGCTAGTGACCTGAGTCAGAGATTCGCCGCCTACTGCCGACGAATCTCTGACTCAGGTCACTAGCTCCTGTCCGGGCGATCCTCTCGGGCCGGCAGCCGTCCAGGATGTAGTGGCGCTTAAGCGTCGCTGTAGAACTCTTCGCTTGTGGTGACGTGTCGGGGTGGGGCAGGTTCGCGGGTATGCGATCCGACTCACCCTGGCGCGTCCCCGACTTCCGCACGCTCTTCTCCGCGGCCGTCCTCAGTCAGCTCGGTACCAATGTCGGATACGTCGCCGTCCCCCTGATCGCCGTCGAGGCGCTCGACGCCGGCCCCGGCGAGGTCGGGGTACTGGCCACGCTGTCCACCCTGGCCTTCCTGCTCATCGGGCTACCCGCCGGGGCCTGGGTGGACCGGATGCGGCAGCGGCGGGTGCTGATCGCGGCGGACGCCGCACGCGGACTCCTCTTCGCCTCCGTGCCGTTGGCCTGGTGGTGCGGGGTGCTGACGCTCGGCCAGCTGTACGCCGTCGTGCTGCTCGGCGGGTGTGCCACGGTCTTCGCCGACGTCACCGCACAGAGCGTGCTGCCCCGGCTGGTCGCCCGTGACGGGCTCGTCCAGGCCAACGCGGCCATGGTCGGCATGATGGCCGCCGGAAACGTCGCCGGCCGCGGCGCCGGCGGCGGGCTCGTCCAGCTGTTCACCGCTCCGGTGGCGGTCGTGTGGGTGGCGGTCGGTCACCTCGCCTCCGCCGTACGGCTGTTGTGGCTGCGCGAGGGGGACGCGCCGCCGGCCCGCCCGCCGGTAGGGGAGCCGCTGCGAAGCCGGATCGCCGCCGGCGTCCGGCACGTCCTCGGGAACGCCGAACTACGGGCCCTCGCGCTCTCGGCCTCCCTCACCAATCTCGGCTCGCAGGTCCTCAACACGATGATGCCGGTGCTGTTCGTCCGCGAACTCGGCCTCTCCGCAGGCGTTCTGGGCATCTACTGGGCGGCCGGCGGCGTCGGGCTGCTCGTCGGCGCGCGCTGCGCCCGGGCGGTGGCGGCCCGCCTGGGCCATGGACGCACCCTCGGCCTGGTCGGCCTCCTGCTGGCCCCCGCCGGGCTGCTCGTGGCCCTGGTCGGACACGGCCCCTGGCTGTGGATCGCGGGCGCCGGCTGGCTGTTGGCGATGTTCAAGACCGGCATGGACAACGTGCTCGGCGTCAGCCTGCGCCAGCGGATGACCCCGGACCCCCTGCTCGGCCGCATGAACGCGACCTTCCGGTTCCTGCTCACCGGCGCCCTCGCGATCGGCGCCGCGGCCTCGGGTCTCCTCGGCGAACTCGTCGGCGTGCGACCCACGCTGTGGGTGGGCGGCGCGCTCCTGGCCACGGCCTTCCTGCCGGTGTTCCTGTCACCGGTACGGACCCGGCGCGAGCTGCCCGAGGAGCGGACGGAAACACCGAGGGAGGGGTCCGCGCCGCAGCGGGGCCCGGGGGCGCCGGACGAGGAGGTCCCCGCGGGCGCGCGGCGGCCCGGCGGGGCGGTACGGGAGGGCTGACCGCGGCGAGGGAGAGGTCGCGTCCCGCTTGTCACCCGCCGTGCGCCGCGGATCATGGAGAGGGACGGCATCCCCCGCCCACCTCCCCGAGGAGGACCCCGTGACCACCACCGGAGCCCAGACGATCCTCTACCCCGTGAAGGACCTGGAGAAGGCGAAAGCCCTGTTCACCGCCCTGCTCGGCGTCGAGCCCGAGATCGACGAGCCGTACTACGTCGGGTACGTGGTGGCCGGGCAGCACATCGGCCTCGACCCGAACGGCCACGCCAAGGGACTGACCGGACCGACCCCGTACTGGCACGTCGACGACATCGAGGGAACGTGCCGGGCGCTGCTCGCCGCGGGTGGGGAGACCGTCCAGGAGATCCAGGAGGTCGGGGGCGGCCGGCGCATCGCCTCCGTCCGGGACGCCGACGGCAGCCTGCTCGGCCTGCTCCAGGACCCCTGACCCGCCGCCCTTGCCGTGGGTCTTCACTCGTCGAGGAGCTCCAGCTCCAGGCGGTGGAGCCGGCCCGGGTCCGCCAGGACGTCGATCGAGGTGATCCGGTCGTCGAGCACGGTGAAGCCGAAGACGACCCTCGTCTCCCCGCCCGGTGCCCAGACCAGGCCGGCCGCTCCGTCCACCGTTGCGATCCGCGCCGCGCGTGCCACGCGTCCGGAGAAGGTCTTCGCCACGTCGTCCGCCCCGTGCGCACCCGTCGCCCCGGTACGGACCGCCTCGGCGTCCGCCCGCAGCACCACGTCCGGGTCCAGGAGCGCGCGCAGGACGTCGACGTCGCCGCTCCGCGCGGCGGCCAGGAACGCCGTGACGACCTCCCGCTGACGCGGGAGGTCCGGTTCTGGCATCTCCTCCGTCCCCTGGACGCGCCGCCGCACCCGGACGGCGAGCTGCCGGGCGGCTGCCGGGGTCCGTTCCACGATCGGGGCGATCTCCTCGAAGGGGACGGAGAACAGGTCGTGCAGCACGAACGCCAGCCGTTCGGCCGGTGTGACCGTGTCCAGGACGACCAGCAGCGCGCGTTCGGCGGAGTCGGCGAGCAGCGCCCGCTCGTCGGGATCGCCCGCCGCGTCGGGCGGGTGCGGGGCCTCGTCGTCGCCCGCGTCCCACGGGCCTGCGCGAGGTGTCTCGCGGGCCCGCAGCAGGTCCAGGCACACGCGGGCGACGACCGCGGTCGGCCGGGCGTCCGGCGGTTCGGTCGCCTCGGTCGCCTCGGTCTCGGAGCGGCTCAGCCGCAGCCGGGTCTCCCGGAGGGCGTCGTCGGCCTCGTCGAACGAACCCAGCAGCCGGTAGGCGAGCGCCCGCAGCCGCGGTCGGTGTCGCTCGAAGAGCTCGGCCGGGAGTGTGTGAGCGTCCACCGGAAACGACCTCCGTGGAGCGTGGACCGCCGTCGCCGCCCGACGGCGGGCGATTAGGGGCCGCGGCTGCCCGGATGTCCCGTGCGGAGGGGCCGACGGGACGGGGAGGCGGCTGCGGCGAGGGGGTGTGTACCGGGGACCGCACGGGTCGGCAGCCCGGTGCGGTCGGTGTCGGGGGCCGGTGTGCGGGTGCCGGACGGTGTGTCCGGCGCCCCGCACGCCGTCAGGTGCGGCGCGCCCGGCGTTCAGTCGCCGTGGCCCGTTCCTCCGCTGCCGAAGCCTCCGCTGGAGATCCCGCCCCACTTCCGCTTCTCCTCGGTCGGCGGTTCGGGGGAGGTCTCGCTGCCCGACTTGTTGAGCTCGTACGGCATGAGCCGGTGTTCCCCGTCGGTCTGCGGCATCTCCGCTGGTCGGCGGTACTCGGACATCTCACCGGGGAGAGCGTCGGTCTCCGGGCGGTGAGGCTGTTCCTCCGGCTTCGGTGTCGGGGATTCCTTGTCCCGGACACGCATGCCCAGGTAGAACCCGCCGATCAGTACGGCGACGATGATCAGACCGCCGAGGACCTGGGCCAGGCCTGTCTGCCAGACGCCGGCCAGTGTCGCGCCCCCTGCGGACTCCGCGAGAAAAGCGTTCATAATTCATGATTACCCCGTTTCGGGATGTTATGGATGTTCCGGCTTCCGAACTTGCCGGAAACGCCCGCACGCGCCCCGGCCGCGGCACGGAGGTGGGCACCGGTGACCCGGTGTGACCGTGGCCGAGGCGGGGCCGCAGCGCCCTACTTCGCGTCCGAGTAGCGCTCCACGGTCGCCGTCGTGAACGGAAAGCGGACCGGTGTGGGGCCGAAGGCGATCCGCGCGGCCTCGTCACCGGCCGCGCGGATGGCCTCCGTGACCGCCTCCGCCTCGTCTCCCGGGCAGTGCACGATCACCTCGTCGTGCTGGAAGAAGACCAGCTCGCCACGCATTCCGGCGAGGGACCGGCGGAGCGCGGCCAGCATCAGGAGGGCCCAGTCCGCCGCGCTGCCCTGGACCACGAAGTTCCGGGTGAACCGGCCGCGGGCGCGGGCGTCGGTGGAGGCGTACCCGGGCGTGAACTCGCCCTCGGCGTCGCCCCGTCGTCCGGCTCCCGCGCCGGCGTCCTCCTGCGGGATGCCCGCCTCCTCCGCCTCGCCCGCGCCGGCCGCGCGCGGACTGGTCCGGCCGAGCCAGGTACGGACGAGCCGGCCGTCCTCGCCCGCCTTGGCCGCGTCGTCGACGTAGGCCACGGCACGGGGGAAGCGGCGGCGCAGCGCGGCCAGGTTCTTCAGGCCGTCGCCGCTGGTCTGACCGTAGATCGCGCCGAGCAGGGCGAGCTTGGCGTGCTCGCGGTCGCCGGAGAACGCCCGGTCGGACAGCCGGGTGTACAGGTCGTCGGGGTGCCCGGCGACCTCCATCAGCCCGGGGTCGCGGGAGATCGCGGCCAGTACCCGGGGTTCCATCTGGTCGGCGTCGGCGACGACGAGCCGCCAGCCCTCGTCCGCGACCACGGCCTGCCGTATCACCTTGGGGATCTGCAGGGCGCCGCCGCCGTTGGTGGTCCATCGTCCGCTGACCGTGCCCCCGGGCAGGTACTCGGGGCGGAAGCGGCCGTCGTGCACCCAGTCCTGGAGCCAGGACCAGCCGTGGGCCGTCCAGATCCGGTACAGCTTCTTGTAGGCGATCAGCGGCGCGACGGCGGGATGGTCGATCTCCTCCAGCTCCCAGCGGCGGGTGGACCGTACGCGGATCCCGGCCCGCGCGAAGGCCTTGACCACGTCGGCGGGCAGGTCGGGGCGGACCCGGTGGCCGAAGGCGGCGGACACCTCGTCGGCGAGTTCGGCGAGTCTGCGGGGCTCCCCGCCGCCCGCGTAGCGCTCGCCCAGCAGCCCGCGCAGCACCTCGCGGTGCACGTCCGCCCGCCAGGGCAGACCGGCCCGGTTCATCTCGGCGGCCACCAGCATGCCCGCGGACTCGGCCGCGGTGAGCAGCCGCATCCTGCCCGGGTGTTCGGTGCCGTCGTGGCGGCGCTGCTGCTCGGCGTAGACCTCCA
The DNA here is from genome assembly GCF_050917515.1 of Streptomyces sp. JL2001. NCBI lineage: Bacteria > Bacillati > Actinomycetota > Actinomycetes > Kitasatosporales > Streptomycetaceae > Streptomyces > Streptomyces sp. JL2001. The sequence continues at coordinate 4,252,178 of NZ_CP169421.1, forward strand.
GGAGGCCCTCGAAGGGGATCCCGGTGGCCGGCGCGGGTTCGAAGAGCGAGTCCTGCGATCCGGGGGCGGCGGTGCGCTGGGGCGGATCGGGGGGTACCGGAGCGTTGCGCAGGCGCGCGAGGGCGGCGGCGGCCGACCGCGGCTCCCCGAGGCGCCCCTCGTGACCCAGGAGGAGCTGCTCGGCGTCCTCGATGTCGTAGCACCGCTCGACGCGTACCCCGGCGGCGAGCAGCCGGGGATAGACCTCGGCGGTCGAGCGCCATACCCAGCGGGCGACGTCGGGCCGGGAGCGGACGGCCGTCACGAGATCGGGCGCGCGCAGGACCGGTCCGGCGGGCAGCCCGTCGGGGCCGAGCGGGACGAGCAGCGCTCCGTCCCCCTCCGCCTCGGTGGCCAGCGCCCACCTCTCGCTCATGGGTGCGAGTCTGGCACCCGCCACTGACAGCGTCCTGCCGCGCCACGGCGGACGGGGGCGCGGGGCCCGCGGGCTCCGGCGCGCCGCGGCGGGCGTTCGGTGGCCGGGCGAGCAGCCGGGCGGCCGGGAGCCGGGCGCGGCCGAGTCGGTGCGGCCCGGACGTGCCCCAGCGCCAGGCCCTACGCCGCCGCGTGGAAGAGGGCCGCCGCCTCGCCGCGGGAGCCGACGCCCAGCTTCGTCAGGATGTTGGCGACGTGGAACTTCACCGTGGACTCGCTGATGTGCAGCTCCTGGGCGATCTGCCGGTTGCGGTGGCCCAGCGCCAGATGGGTCAGTACCTCCACCTCCCGCTCGCCGAGCCCGGTCAGCGGATGGTCCGCGGGCGTGACCGGGGTGTCCGGAGTGGCCAGGGGGATCACCGCCGTGAGGGTCGTGCCCCAGCCGGCGACCGCGTCCGTCTCCAGGCGCCCGCCGAGGACTTCCAGACGGTCGGTGATGCTGCCCGCCCCCAGCGGGCAGGCGTCGAGCATGCCCGCGCCGTCGTCCCGTACCGTGGCCCGCAGCTCGTGCTCGGTCAGCTGCCAGCCCACGTGGACCCGCGTCACCGTGTCCTGTTCCAGGACGATCAGCAGCAGCGCCCGCAGGATCGCCCGCGCGCCGTGCGCCACGTCCGCCGCCAGGGAACGCGCGGTGTCCGGGGGGCCGAGCTCCAGCCGGACCGGGCTGTGCCGCAGCATCGGCCGCAGACCGTCCGCGAGGCGCTCGAAGGCCTCGCGGGCCGGCTCCTCGGCCACCGAACGGTCCCGCGTCGACTCCGCCCGCATCTCGACCAGCGCGGAGACGGCCAGTTCGGTGGCGGTCGCCCGGGCCGTCGCATCGTCCAGGGCCCGGCTCCGCAGGACCCCCAACACCCCCGACAGCGAAGCGGCGTGAGAGGTGGTCAACTCGGCGGTCACCCGCGCCCGGGTGTCCGCGGCGGCCCGGGAGCGGGCCAGTGCCCCTGGCACGGCCTCCACTGCGAAGCGGTCGAAGTGGCTGGTCACGAGGTCCCACAGGGCCTGCGCGACCGCCAACTCGGGTTCGCCCGCGGGGGCGGCGCCCTCGTCGCGCACGAGGACCAGGACCGAGCCCCGCGGGGTGGCGTCGCTGGTCACGGCGACCACCGGGAGCTCGGTGCCGCCGGCCGTCACCGTGCCCTGCCAGGGGCGCCCGGGCGTCCCGGAGGCGAGCAGCGGGGTCAGGTCGGCGGCGGTGACGAGCATGCTCGCGTCGGCCGACTTGAACGGCGAGTGGGCGCAGTGCGTGGAGAGTTCGGCGGCGGAACGGTGCGGGATCAGCGGCGCGAGGACGGCCGAGACCCGGGGCAGGACCTGCCCCAGCGGACGGCGCAGGACGTCGTACGCGGCGGCCAGGGCGTGGGCCGTGGCGCCGGTGGCGGTCAGTTCCATGCAGTCGAGCGTACTGAGCGGGGCCCTGTCCGCGGCCGTCCTTTCGGACAGGGAGGACTGGCCGTTCGGCGGGCCGGACAGCCGGGCCGGCGAGGCCAGGCTGGGGGCACGCCGACGGACCGCAGTGAGCGGGACGGAGGCGGACCGAGGGCCGCACGGGAGCGGCCCGAAGCGGATCCCGGCGCCGAGAGGACGAAGCGCCGGACGAAGGGGGTCGAGATGGAAGCGATCGTGTACGAGGAGTTCGGCGGCGCGGACGTGCTGCGCCACGAGACCGGGGTCGCCGTGCCCGAGCCGGGCCCCGGCGAGGTGCGGGTCGCGGTCGCCGCGGCCGGGGTCAACCCGGTGGACCACAAGCGCCGTCGCGGCTGGGTCGAGCAGTTCTACCCGACCACCTTCCCGGCCGTTCCCGGTCTGGAGTTCGCCGGCACGGTGGACGCGCTCGGCGAGGGGGTGACGGGGGTCGCCGTCGGCGACGAGGTGCTCGGCTGGACGAAGACCGGCGCCTACGCGCAGTACGCCCTGGCCGATCTCTTCGTGCCCAAGCCGGCCGGACTGTCCTGGGAGCAGGCCGCGAGCCTGCCGGTGGCCGGTGAGACCGCGCAGCGGGTGCTGGACCTGCTGGGCGTGCGGGAGGGCGAGACCCTGCTCCTGCACGGGGCCGCGGGCGCCGTCGGCTCGATGGCCGTCCAGCTCGCGGTCGCGTCGGGGGTGACCGTGATCGGCACCGCGTCCGAGCGGAACCACGCCCACCTCAGGTCGCTGGGCGCGGTCCCGGTGACGTACGGGGAGGGTCTGGCGGACCGGGTCCGCGCGGCGGCCCCGCAGGGTGTCGACGCGGTCTTCGACGCCGCCGGCCACGACACGCTGCCCGTCTCGATCGAGCTGATGGGCGGCGAGAAGGAACGGATCGTCACGATCGCCGCGGTGGACGCGGCGGAGCACGGCATCGTCTTCTCGGGCCTGTCCGCGGCCCCCGACGTGGTCCGCGCGGGCCTGACCGCCCAGGCCGGGCTGGCCGTGGCGGGGAGCCTGCGGGTCACCGTGGCCGAGTCCTTCCCGCTGAAGGAGGCGGCCCGGGCCCAGGAGCTGAGCGAGTCGGGCCACGTGCGCGGCAAGCTCGTCCTGCGCCCCTGAGGGGCCTGGAGCCCCGGCGGGCGAGGGGCCCCACGGGGGTGGGCCCCGGCCTGCGGACGCAGGGCACCTGGGCACGGGCTCGGCGGCCCGGGCACCCGGGCACGGCGCGCATGAGGGCCCGGCTGCCCGGGCCCCGGCCTGCGGACGCATGGCACCCGGGCGCGCCGTCGTACGGCAGGACGGGGCGGTGACCCGGCTCCGACCCTGGTCACCGCCCCGTCCACCCACGATCGCCGCTCAGCGCGTCAGCCGCCACGCGGGGAGCACTGCGGCCGCCGTCGCGACCACCCCGCACGCCCCGGCCGCCGCGCCGATCGCCGCCCAGGGGACGGCCAGTGCCACCGGCGCGGAGAGCGCGGCCAGCCCCGCGCCCAGGGCGCCCAGGTTCACCGCGGTGACCGCCAGGCCCAGGGCCGTCCCGATCCCCACGGCGAGCCCGGCCTCGCCCGCCACCACCCGCAGGACCTGGGCCCGGGTGGCGCCGGCCAGGCGCAGGGAGGCCAGCTCCCCGCCGCGTACCGAGGTGGCCATGAGCAGCGTGTTCGCCAGGGCGATCAGGGTGTAGACGAGGGCGATGCCCAGGACCAGCACCATTCCCAGCCGGATCGGCGGGCTCATGACCGGGTGGGTCGCCGCCGCCCACGCGGCGGCCGTACGGACGGTGCCGCCGCTCGCGGCCAGGGCCCGCGGTGTCACTCCCCGGGCGTCGATCCGGTCCACCACCGCGCCCGGCGCGTTCGCCCGGGTCACGTACGGCCCGTTGTCGCCGGTGCCGAGGGCGAGGACCGCCACCACCCGCAGCCGTACCGGACCGCTCCCGTCGGCGCGCCAGACCGCGACCTCCGTGCCGACCGTCCGCCGCTCCCACTCCTCGTTGACGACGATCGAGCGGTCGTCGAGGTCGGCGAGGTTCCCGGCCACCACCGGCAGCCGCGTCAGGTCCGCGAAGGCCGCCGGGTCGGACACCGCCCGCGCCCGGTACTTCACCAGCGCCTCCTCCCCGTCCCTGACGAAGACGGAGGTGCCGGCGCTCGCCGAGACCGCGGACCCGGGGGCGGCGGTGACCGGCCTCAGGTCCGTGCCGGTCACCACGTAGGGCGCGGACGTCTGCTCGCGTGCCTCCGTCGCCCTGGTGTGCGTCACGCTCGTCGCCGAGCCGAGCAGCGACCCGGCGAGCGCGACCGTGACGAGCACGGGTGCGGCGACCGCCGCGGTCCGGCGGACGGCCGCCGCGCTGTTCTCCCGGACGAGCATCGCGGTCGCTCCCGGCAGCCGCAGCAGGCGGGCCACCGGCCGGACCAGCAGCGGGGAGAGCAGGGCGAGGCCGCCGATCAGCAGCATCGACCGGCTCGTGTACGACTTGCGCTTGAGCAGTTCGGACGGTTCGGTGGCGCAGGTCCACACGAGCAGGCCGAGTCCGGCCAGGAGCAGGCCCGTGCCGAGCACCGCGCGGCCGAGCGGCAGGACGTCGGTGTCGACGTCCGCCTCGCGCAACGCGGCCGTGGGGCCGACGCGCCCGGCCCGCCGGGAGGCGGCGACGGCGCCCGCGAGCGCGACTCCCACTCCGGTCCCGAAGGCGGTGTACAGCGGCCAGTGGACGGTGGCGCGGATCGTGAACCAGTCGGGGGCCAGGCCCCCGTCGACGAGGATCCGCGCCTGCCAGGGGGCGGCCAGGACGCCGAGGGCGCAGCCGGCGGCCGAGGCGAGGACGCCGACCGCCGCGGCCTCGGCGAGCAGCACGCGCCGCACCTGACCGGGTGTGGCGCCGGCCGTGCGCAGCAGCCCGAACTCGCGCCGTCGCAGGGCCACCGCGAAGGCGAAGGTGGAGGCGACGACGAAGACGGAGACGAAGGTGGCGACTCCGCCCGCGGTGCCGAGCAGGGAGTCGAGGGCGACGAGGGCCTCGGCGTCCTGTTCGGGCTCGGGGTCGGCGCGGCGTCGGTCGCCGCCGGTGAGGACCTCGGCCCGGTCGCCGACGAGCGCGCGGACCCGGTCGGCGGGGCCGTCGACGCCGACGGCGTCGGGACCCCCCGCGGTGGTCACGGTCCAGCGGGCCCGGAGTTCACGCAGCAGTTCGATATCCACAGGCTGTGGATGGTCGAGCTTCCGGTTGGCAGGGGCCGTCGTCGGCCCGCGCCGCACCTCGACGGTGAGGGTGTCGCGGCCCTTCACGACGACCGGCGCGGACGCGAAGCGCACCGGTTCCCGCTCGGGGGCGTCGAAGGTGGCGGACAGGCCGAGGCCCGTCACGGTGAGGAGCCCGACGCCGAGGGCGAGGGCGACGAAGCTGCCGAGGAAGGCGGCCCAGCGGGCGCGCAGTCCGGTGAGGAGGACGGTCAGCATGCGACGGCCCCCGTCCGCGCCGTCCCCCGCGCCGCCCCGGTGGTGCCGGCCCTCTCCAGGCCCGCCATCCGGGCCGCGACGCCTTCGACGGTGGGTCCGGGCAGCTCGCCCGCCACCCGTCCGTCGACCAGGAGGACCACCCGGTCCGCCCGGGCCCCGGCGGCCGGGTCGTGGGTGACCATGACGATCGTCTGCCCGTCCCGGTCCACCAGGTCCCGCAGCATGCCGAGCACCTCCCGGCTCGTCGTGGAGTCCAGGGCGCCGGTCGGCTCGTCGGCGAAGAGGACGGCCGGGCGGGTGATCAACGCCCGTGCGATCGCGACCCGTTGCTGCTGGCCGCCGGACAACTCGCCGGGCCGGCGCCCCTCCCGGCCGGCGAGCCCGACCCGGGCGAGCGCCTCGCGCACCTCGGTGCGGGACGGACGGCGCCCGGCGAGCCGCACCGGGAGGGCCACGTTCTGGGCGGCCGTCAGCGAGGGCAGCAGGTTGAACGACTGGAAGACGAAGCCGATCCGGTCCCGCCGCAGCAGGGTCAGGCGCCGCTCGCTCAGCCCCTCCAGGCTGATCCCGGCCACCTCGACCGTCCCGCTCGTGGGCCGGTCGAGCCCGGCGGCGCACTGCAGCAGAGTGGACTTGCCCGAACCGGAGGGCCCCATCACGGCGGTGAAGGAGCCGGCCCGCAGGTCGAGGTCGACGCCGTCGAGGGCGCGGACGTCGCGGTGGTGGCGGTGCAGGGCGGTGAGCCGTACGGCGCTTGGGGTCATGGCTCAAGCGAACCGTTCCCGCCCCTGGCCGGTCACGACCTCTGGGGGGCGTCCTGGGGGTGGGGCCAGGCATACCCCGCGGGTGGGGACGCGGGCTCCCGCCGTTCCGGCCGTACGCCCGGCGCGGCCGGACCGCTACCCCTGCCGCACCGCCTTCACGAACGCGTCGAGCGGGTCGCGCGGCTCCCGGCCCAGGACCGCCCGCAGGTCGCTCCGTACCCCCGAGCCGTCCAGGAAGCCGTGCGCGATCGCCGAGTACGTACCCGTCAGCATCGGGATCTGGAACGGCTCCGCCCCCGAGGCCGCGAGCGCGGCGCGCGCCTCGGCCAGGGTGCCGGGGGCGTACGTGGCGCCCAGCGCCCGCGCCAGCTCCGGGCCGCCCAGCGGGCGTTCGCCGACCAGTTCGTAGGTGCGGCCGGCGTGCGCGGCCGGGGCGACGGCGACGGCGGCCGCGATCTCGGCGAGGTCCTCGCGGGCCACGGCGGCCAGCCGGCCCTCGCCGAGCGGGCCGGTGACCCGCCGGTCGGCGTCCGGGGCGGCGAGCAGGCCCAGCAGCTCGGCGTAGAGGCCGTTGCGCAGGATCGTCCACCGCGCGGTCGAGCGCCGCAGCCGCCGTTCGGTCCAGCGGTGGGCGAGGGAGTACGTGAGGTGGTCGCCGTCCCCGGAGAGGCTGGTGTAGACGAGGTGGCCGACCCCGGCCCGCTCGGCGGCGGAGATCGCGGCCTCGTGCCGGGCGACGACGGTGTCGTCCTCCCCGTACCCCGCGGAGATCATCAGCAGCGTGCCCACTCCGGCGAAGGCGTCCGCGAGCGTGGCCGGCTCGTCGAAGTCGACGAGGCGGGTCCCCGGCAGGCCCGCGCGGGTGCCGAGGACGACGTCGTCGCGTCCCGCGAGACGCTCCGCGACGAGCCTGCCCAGCCCGCCGGAGACCCCGGTCACGAGCAGCATGATTCCCCCTGTCTTCGCCGGTGGGTGGTGACGCCTGCCAGCATGGTGGGGGGCGGGGGATCTCGGAAGGAGGCACATTCGTGTCAGTGGGGCACACGGAGGTAACCGCCGCGCCGGTCGTCTCGTGCGCGGAGGACTGCGGGGTCCGGGACGTGCAGGACCGGCTCGGCGACAAGTGGACCGTGCACGTCGTGGTCGAACTCGCCGCGGGCACACGGCGGTTCAAGGAGCTGCAGCGGCTGGTGACGGGCATCTCGCAGCGGATGCTCACCCTCACCCTGCGCCGGCTGGAACGGGACGGGCTGGTGACGCGGACGGTGCATCCCACGATCCCGCCCCAGGTGGAGTACACCCTGACGGAGACCGGACACAGCATGACGCACCTCATCAGGCAGCTGATCGACTGGTCGCTCGACCACCGCGAGGTGATCGGGCGGGCCCGAGCGGAATGGGACGCCCAGCAGTCGTGAGCACGGTCGAGAACGCCTTCCGTACGGCGCTGTACACGGACGAGGTCACCGCGCTGGACTCGGCCGCGTCCCTGCTCGCCGCGGATCCGGCCGCGGACGTGGAACTGTCGCGGCGCGGTGCGGAGTTCGTCCGCCGGGCCTGGGAGCGCGGCTGGCAGCCCGCGGACGTCGTCCGGCTGGCCCGGCGCGACCTGGCGGAGGAGCACGTCCGGCTGCTCGGGGCGCTGATCGCGGCGGAGACCGCCGGATACGAGCGGCTGCCGGCGCGGTGGGCGGCGCAGATCGAGGACCTGGACACGCGCGCGTGGCGGGCGGACCGCTTCTCGTACGCGACGGCCGTGCTGGAGCTGTACCGCCTGCTGGTCAGGCTGCCGTCCCTCGACCCGGTGGGCCCCGTGCCCGGCGACGCGCTGCTGCCGCCGCCGGCGGCGGGCGAGCCCCGGATGCTGACCCGCATCCGGGCGCTGCTCGCGAAGGCGGAGGCGACGGGCTACCCGGAGGAGGCCGAGGCCCTGACGGCCAAGGCGCAGGAACTGATGGCCCGCCACAGCCTGGACGAGGCGGCGCTGGCGGCGGGGGCCCAGGGCCCGGCGGGGGAGACGCCCGGGGCGGTGCGGATCGGCGTGGAGCCGCCGTACGAGCAGGCCAAGGCGATCCTGCTGGACGCGGTGGCGACGGCGAACCACTGCCGGGCGGTGTGGAACGAGACCTACGGCTTCTCGACCGTGGTCGGCTTCGAGGCGGACCTGGGGCCGGTGGAGCTGCTGTACACCTCCCTGCTGGTGCAGGGGATGTCGGCGATGGCCAAGGCGGAGGCCGAGCAGCGGGCGGGGGGCCGCAAGCGTACGAAGTCCTTCCGGCAGTCGTTCCTCCTCGCGTACGCGAACCGGCTCGGCGGGCGGCTGGCGAGCACCTCGCGGCGGGTCGCGGCCGAGGCGCCGACGCTGCTGCCCGCCCTCGCCTCGCGCGAGGTCGCGGTCACGGCCCGGACGGACGAGATGTTCCCGCAGACCCGTACCACCAGGGTCCGCGCGGCCTGGGACGAGGCGGGCTGGGACCACGGCACGACGGCGGCGGACCGGGCCGGGCTGAACCGGGGCCGGCCCGAGGTCCCCTCGGGAGACTGACCCCGGGGCGGAGCGGCCGTCCGGCGGGCGGCGGAGGCCCGGCGGGCGAAGCAGGGGCCGGGCGGGCGGCGGAGGCCCGGCGGGCGAAGCAGGGGCCGGGCGGCCCGCCGCGGCCCACCGGGACCCGCCCGCTCCGGGTCCGCGCCCGCAATGTCCGGTACGTAATGGTTCGCGGATAGGCTCGCGGCCATGAGTTGGCTTCGGGCGCTGCGGAAGACCGCCCGTTCCGGGATGGCCGTCGAGCGCCGACGGCTCGAACCCCTGGTCGCCGCCCGCGGCGCCCTCGGTCTCGCCCTCGTCGTCGGCGGCTCGCTCGCGCTCTTCGGTCCCGGCGTCGCCGCCTCCTCGGCCTTCGGCGCGTTCCAGGCGGCCATCGCCACCTTCCAGCGCTCCTGGCGCCCCCGCCCGACCCTGGCCCTCGCCTCCGGCGCCAGCCTCGCCGTCTCCACCTTCCTCGGCTACCTCACCGGCGCCGGCGCGCACCCGGGGCTCTTCCTGGCCCTGCTGGTCCTGTGGACCTTCGGGGCGGGGCTGGCCTGGACCGCGGGCCCGACGGTCGGCATCATCGCCTCCTCCAACGTCGCGATCATGCTGGTCACGGTCACCCTCCCCACCTCCGTCGCCGAGGCGGCCGGGCACGCCGCCATGATCGCCGTCGGCGGTCTCGTCCAGGCCGCGCTCGTCGTCCTCCTGCCGGTCCGCCGCTGGGGAGCCCACCGGGACGCGCTCGCCGACGCGCTCGCCGCCGAGGCGGACTACGCCCGGCGGCTGCGGCAGGACCCGACCGCGCCCTTCGATCCCGTCCCGCTCATGACCGCCCGCAGCGCGGCGGCCGTCACCCCGCGCCAGGCCCGCCGCCGCCCCGCGGAGCTGCACGGGGCGCGGGGCCTGGCCGAACGCATCCGCCCGGTGCTGGCCTCGCTCGCCGACCCGGCCGTCGGGGTCCCCGCCGAGGGCACGGAACGCGGCCGGGTCCGCGAGCTGCTCGGCGCGGCGGGCGCGATCCTGGACGCCGCGGCGCACGCGATCCGCCACGGCGAGCCGGTCGAGCTGCCGCCGGCCGCCGTCGCCGCCCTCCGCACCCCCGACACCCACGGGATCCTGCACGGCCCGTCGCGCCGGGCCGCCGTGCGGCTCGCCGCCCTGCTCGACGACGTGGTGGAGACCGCCGAGCCCCGCACCGAGACGGCCGCCGCGGCCCGCGCCCGCCCCAGCCTCCTGGCGCTGACCCCGGACGTCCTGGCCGCGATGCGCGCCGAGCTGCGCCGGGACTCCCCGATCCTGCGCCACGCGATCCGCGTCTCCGCCGTCACCGCCGTCGGCTACGTCCTGGGCTCGGCCCTGCCGCTCGGCCACGGCTACTGGGCGCCGATGGCCTCCGTGATGGTGATGCGCCCCGACTTCACGCAGACGTACGCGCGCTCCGTCGCCCGCTTCGGCGGCACCCTGGTCGGCGTCGCCCTGGCCACGGCCGTCGTCCAGGGCGCGCACCCCGACATGTGGTTCTCCGCCGCGCTCGCCGTCGGCTGCGCCTTCGGGATGTACCTGCTGATGCGCACCGGGTACGTCGTCACGCAGGTCTGCGTCTCCGCGTACGTCGTCTTCCTCCTCGGCATGGGCGGCTCGGAGTGGGCGCAGACCGTCCGCGAGAGGGTGATCCTGACGCTTCTCGGGGGTGTCCTCGCGATGCTCGGCTACGCCCTCTATCCGGCCTGGGAGACGCCCCGGCTGCGGGGCCGGCTCGCCGACTGGCTGGTGGCGGACGGCCGTTACGCCGCCACCGTCGTCGCCCACTACGCCGACCCGGCGGGCAGCGTCTGCCCCGACGTCCGGGAGGCGCTGCTGGCCACCCGGGCCGCCCGGATCGCCTGGCAGGAGGCGCTGGTGCGGGCGACGCACGAGCCGGTGCGCCACCGCGGCCTGTCGCACGCGGCGACGGAGGACGCCGAGCACGCCCTGGCCCAGTTTGGCCGGATCGTCATGCTGATGGAGGCGCACCTGCCGGAGCGGGGCGCCCCGGCCGTGCCCGCCGCCGCGACGCTGGCCGAGGCGCTGCGCCGGGCGACGGAGCGGGGCGCGAAGGTGGTACGGGAGCGCGGCGAGCCCGACTGGGACGACCTTCGGGAGACGGTCGCGACCTGGGACGCCCCGCCGGACCCGCTGCTACGGACGGGGGCGCGGATGCTCCTGGAGGCACTGGACGAGCTGTCGGCGGCCCTGGAACCACAGAGCCCGCAGCCGGCGTGAGATCCGGGCCATGGCGACCCCGGACGTCCGGTGCCGGGGGTGCGGGAAGCGGCGGCCGAGACCGGGCCGCGCCACGGTCGGCGGGCAGTGGGCGGACAAGGGTGACCTCCCTCTCTCCGAAGTTGTTGGCAATGGGAATCGTTTTCATTTACTCTACAGGCATGGCCAGCAACGAGATCCGCCCGATCGTGAGACTCCGGTCCACCGCCGGCACCGGCTACACCTACGTGACCCGCAAGAGCCGCCGGAACGACCCCGACCGCCTGTCCCTGCGCAAGTACGACCCGGTAGCCGGGCGTCACGTCGACTTCCGAGAGGAGCGCTGACCCGTGCAGCACGCCATCCACCCCGCCTACGGCCCCGTCGTCTTCCGCGACAAGGCCGCCGACTTCGCCTTCCTCACCCGCTCGACGCTCGGCAGCGACAGGACCGTCGAGTGGGAGGACGGCCGCACCTACCCCGTCGTCGACGTCGAGATCTCGTCGGCGAGCCATCCCTTCCACACCGGCACCGCCCGCGTGCTCGACGCCGCCGGCCGGGTGGAGCGCTTCGAGCGGCGGTACGGACGGCGCGAGGCCGCCTGACGCCGCATTCCCGGGACTCCGGCCCGTGCCGCCCGCGCGGCCGGAGTCCCCTCGCGAACCCGTGAAGCCCGCGAGCCAACCAGCCGGGCCGGGACGGCGTCCTCTTCATCGACCGCAAGGCTCGGACCTGCCGCGGCGGTTCCTCGCCGACCCGGCCAAGATCGGAAGTCGTAGGGTGACCGGAGCGGGTGTGCGCCGGCAACGGCGTACCGCCCGCGGCGGTGAAGATCGCCACGGGTGCGGCACCCGTGCCGTACCCGTCGGTAGGGCGCTGGCACGCTGAGTCGCGTAGTCGACACGCCACCCCGCGTGCACGTGCATCTGCTCATGCATTGGCATATGAACACAGCTATGATCCGAGGAAGTTGACACCTGCATCAAGCAACTCGGGGAGCTTCCAATGCACCAGGCGCATCGTGCGTACAACGGCATGGCGGCCACCGAACTGGAGGGTGTCGTCTGGCAGAAGAGCAGGCACAGCAACTCCCAGGGGTCCTGCGTGGAGTTCGCCAAGCTTCCGGGCGGGAACGTGGCGATGCGCAACTCGCGCCACCCCGACGGGCCGGCTCTCGTCTACACGCCCGCGGAGATAGAGGCGCTGCTGCTCGGCGTCAAGGACGGGGAGTTCGACCACCTGGTCTGAGGTGGACGGCGACTTCCCGCACGCGAAGCTGCACGGGCGCCCGCCCCGTACGCGCCGAGTCATCAGGGCCCGCCCTGTGGCCGGACGGCGCGCGAAGGGCCCCGGCGGTCGCCGGGGCCCTGTCGATCTCGGTGACCCACGATCGTGGCGCGGTCGCCGCTATTCCGACCCCAGCCGGAACAGCGCCCACACCACCTTGCCGTGCAGGGTCCCGGCCAGCGGGTGCCATCCCCAGCTGTCGCTGAAGGAGTCGACCAGGAACAGCCCGCGCCCGGACTCCGCCGCGCAGTCGCCTTCGGCCGCGCGGGCCTCCGGGCTCTTGTGGCTCGGGTCGCGCACCGCGCACACCAGCCGGCCGGTCCACCGCATCAGGTGCAGCCGGACGGGCGGGTTCTGGCCCTCCTCCTGAGGCGCGTCCGCGGGCATCGCGTGGCGCAGCGCGTTCGTGACGAGCTCGGAGACGACCAGCGCGACATCGTCGAAGCGGTCGGCGAGGTCCCAGTTCGTCAGCGTCGACTGCGTGAACTTCCGTGCGCCGCGCACCGCTTCGTAGCGAGGAGGCAGCGCGCAGGAGGCGGAGTTGGAGACGGCGGCGGGATCGATCGGCGGAAGCCCCTGCCGTAACGGCTCGAGCATGGTCGATCCATTCGTCCCCATGCGAGGCACTCCCGGGAATCGCGGCTGTGGTGCGACGGCGTCGTGCTTGAGGTGCTGTCAAGGGTGCTGCACCGCTGCATCACGATCGAGTCCGCAGCCGCGCGGGGTCCATGGTTCCGAATGCGCCCACTGGATGCAAGGGCAGATGCACGTGCACGCGCCGGACCTGTCCGGCCACGCGCCGATTCTGTGGATATCTTCTGTCACCTCCTTTCGCCTTGATCGTGAAGTCGCCCTGAAGTTGCCCTCTTTCCGTAATCGAATGTGTACGGGCTGAAGCGTTTAGTGGCAGAATCCGGGGCCCGAGACCGTGAACGAGAGGCTCAAGTCGTGACCGCAGTCGAATCGAGCGGAACGAGTGGGAGTGTCGTACGGCGCATCCTGCTGGGCTCGCAGCTGAGGCGGTTGCGCGAATCGCGTGGCATCACCCGTGAGGCGGCCGGCTACTCGATCCGTGCTTCCGAATCCAAGATCAGCCGTATGGAGTTGGGAAGGGTGAGCTTCAAGGCCAGGGACGTCGAGGACCTGCTCACGCTCTACGGGGTCAGCGACGAGGCCGAGCGCGACTCGCTCCTCGGGCTCGCCCGCGAGGCCAACGTGGCCGGGTGGTGGCACAGCTTCGGCGACGTACTGCCCGGCTGGTTCCAGACCTACATCGGCCTGGAGGGCGCCGCCTCGCTCATCCGCGTCTACGAAGTCCAGTTCGTCCACGGCCTGTTGCAGACCGAGGCGTACGCCCAGGCGGTCGTCACCCGCGGCATGCCGGACGCCTCCCGCGCCGAGATCGACCGCCGCGTCGCCCTGCGCCTCGAACGCCAGAAGATCCTCGTCTCCGAGCGCGCCCCGCGCGTCCACGCCGTCCTCGACGAGGCCGCCCTGCGCCGGCCCTACGGCGACCGCTCGGTCATGCGCGGCCAGTTGAAGCACCTCATCGAGGTCTCGGAGCACCCCTCGGTCACCCTGCAGGTCATGCCCTTCAGCTTCGGCGGCCACGCCGGCGAGAGCGGCGCCTTCACCATGCTCAGCTTCCCGGAGTCCGACCTGTCCGACGTCGTCTACCTGGAGCAGCTCACCAGCGCCCTCTACCTCGACAAGCGCGAGGAGGTCGGTCAGTACACCCGGGTGATGGAGCGTCTCCAGGAGGACAGCCCCGATCCCGCGGAAACCCGTGATCTTCTCCGGGGACTCCTTCAACTCTCCTGATACGTAAGTACGATGACGTGACATCAGTTCACGTCCGTGCCGACGTCCGCCACCGCGGGTTAAGGGGTCTCGTCCTATGTCCTACTTCACCGACCTGGCCCACCAGTACATCGACGGCGAGTGGAAGCCCGGCAGCGGATCGTGGGACATCATCGACTTCAACCCGTACACCGGGGAGAAGCTCGCCTCGATCACCGTCGCCACCGCCGAAGAGGTCGACCGCGCCTACCGGGCGGCCGAGCGCGCCCAGACGGCATGGGCCGAGACGAACCCGTACTCCCGCCGTCTCGTCTTCGAGCGCGCGCTGCGCATCGTCGAGGAGCGCGAGGAGGAGATCGCGGAGACGATCGTCGCCGAACTCGGCGGCACGCGCCTCAAGGCGGCCTTCGAACTGCACCTCGCCAAGGAGTTCCTGCGCGAGGCGATCCAGCTGGCGCTGCGCCCCGAGGGCCGGATCCTGCCCTCGCCGGTCGACGGCAAGGAGAACCGCGTCTACCGCCTGCCGGTCGGCGTCGTGGGTGTCATCTCCCCCTTCAACTTCCCCTTCCTGCTGTCGCTGAAGTCGGTCGCCCCCGCGCTCGCCCTCGGCAACGCCGTCGTCCTCAAGCCGCACCAGAACACCCCGATCTGCGGCGGCACGCTCGTCGCGAAGGTCCTGGAGGACGCCGGTCTTCCGGCCGGCCTGCTGAACGTCGTCGTGACCGACATCGCCGAGATCGGCGACGCGCTGCTGACCCACCCGGTCCCGAAGGTCATCTCCTTCACCGGCTCGGACAAGGTCGGGCGGCACGTCGCCACGGTCTGCGCGCAGCACTTCAAGCACGCCGTCCTCGAACTCGGCGGCAACAGCGCCCTCATCGTGCTGGACGACGCCGACGTCGACTACGCGGTCGACGCGGCCGTCTTCAGCCGCTTCGTCCACCAGGGCCAGGTGTGCATGGCCGCCAACCGCATCCTCGTGGACCGGACCCTGGAGCAGGAGTTCACGGAGAAGTTCACGGCGAAGGTCGCGACCCTGCGCGTCGGCGACCCGGCCGACCCGGCCACGCACATCGGTCCCCTCATCAACTCCCAGCAGGCCGAGTCCGTCTCGGCGCTCGTCGACCAGACCGTCGAGGACGGCGCGACGGCCCTCCTGCACGGCTCGGTGGACGGCAATCTCGTCTCGCCCTCCGTCCTCACCGGCATCGCGCCCGACGCGCCCGTGCTGAGCCAGGAGATCTTCGGCCCGGTGGCGCTGATCGTCCCCTTCGACGGCGAGGACGAGGCGGTGCGCATCGCCAACGACACGCCCTACGGGCTGAGCGGCGCCGTCCACACCGGTGACGTCGAGCGCGGGGTGCGGATCGCCAAGCGGATCCACACCGGCATGATCCACATCAACGACGGCACCGTGCACGACGAGCCGATCGTCCCGTTCGGCGGCGAGAAGCACTCGGGCATAGGGCGGCTGAACGGCGACTCGATGATCGACGCCTTCACGACCCAGAAGTGGATCTCGGTCCAGCACGGCCGCAGCCGCTTCCCGTTCTGACCCCCCGGCCCCGGCGGGAGTGTCCGGCCGGGGCTCCCGGGAGGTCCCTCGCGGGGCGTTCCCCGGGACGTCACCCACCCGCGCCGAGTTGCGGACCGTAGTTGTCCGCAAGCCTCCGTAGCGTGGGGGTTGTCGGGAAGGCGCAGGGCCCCCGGCCGTGCACCCGGCACACCCCTGAGAGGCGGACACCCATGGTCACCCACGTTCCCGCGGCGGCTCCCGGCGACGAGCGCGGCACGCTCCTGAACTTCGTCGAGGCCCAGCGCGCGGCGGTCCGCCGTTCCGTCCTCGGACTCACCGAGGAGCAGGCCGCCGGCCGCCCCAGCGCCAGCGAGCTGAGCCTGTCCGGGCTGGTCAAGCATGTGGCGGAGATGGAGCTCAACTGGCTTCGGCTGGCCCAGCAGCGCCCCAACGAGCGCCAGCGCACCCAGGAGACCTGGGGGGACAGCTTCCGGCTCGTCGAGGGCGAGTCGATCCCGGACGTGCTGGCCTTCTGGGACGACGTGGCCAAGGAGACCGAGGCGTTCATCCTCGCCGTGCCCGCCCTCGACGACACCTTCCCGCTGCCGCCGGCCCCCTGGTTCCCCGAGGACGGCGCCGTCTCGATGCGCTGGCTGATGCTGCACCTGGTCGAGGAGATCGCCCGGCACGCCGGCCACGCGGACATCATCCGGGAGTCCCTGGACGGCCGGACCTCCTTCGAGCTGGTGGCGCTGGAGCAGGGGCACTGAATCCCACGTACCCTAGTCAAAATTGACTAGGAGGTGGGCGGATGTCGGCGATCCGGCTTCTTGTCCTGGGCGCGGTGCGTCAGCACGGCCGCGCCCACGGCTACCAGGTCCGCAACGACCTGGAGTTCTGGGGCGCGCACGAGTGGTCCAACGCCAAGCCCGGCTCGATCTACCACGCGCTCAAGCAGATGGAGAAGCAGGGGCTGCTCCGCGCCCACGAGATCGCGCCGAGCACCGCCGGCGGCCCGCCCAGGACCGAGTACGAGGTGACCGAGCGCGGCACGGAGGAGTACTTCGCGCTGCTGCGCGAGGCGTTGGCCACGCACGACCAGAAGACGGACGTCCTGTCGGCGGGGATCGGCTTCATCGTCGACCTCCCGCGGGCGGAGGTGGTGGAGCTGCTGCGGCGGCGGGTGCAGGGGCTCGACGCGTGGCGGGCCACCGTCACCGAGTACTACACCCCCGAGGGAGGCCCGGGGCAGCTGGGCCACATCGGCGAGATCATGCACCTGTGGGTCCACTCGGCCGACGCCGGCAAGGAGTGGACGCTCGGCCTGATCGAACGGATCGAGGCGGGCGCGTACTCCTTCGCCGGGGAGGGCGGGGAGCCCTTCGTCGGCGTCCTCGCGGAGGGGCAGGAGAACCCGTACGCGACGAGTGGCGGCGACGGTGAGGGCGACGCGGAGTCCTGACGCGAAGGATGACCGGCCCGGGGTGACTATTCAAGTTTGACCAATGAAGTCCGGCGGGTTAGTGTGAGTGAAGTAGTCAAATTTGATTACTGTGTGGGACGGCTGGAGGGCCACGGATGACTGACGCGATCGTCGTCGAGGGCGCGCGCAAACGGTACGGGGACAAGCAGGCTCTCGACGGCCTGGACCTGGTCGTCGGGAGCGGCACGGTGCACGGCGTGCTCGGACCCAACGGCGCCGGCAAGACCACGGCGGTGCGGATCCTCGCCACCCTGCTCCGCCACGACGAGGGGACGGTCCGGGTCGCCGGGCTCGACGTCCGCACCCGGGCGGGCGAGGTCCGGCGGCGGATCGGACTGCTCGGCCAGCACGCGGCCGTGGACGAGGAACTCGGCGGCCGGCAGAACCTGGAGATGTTCGGCCGGCTCCACCACCTGGGCGCACGGCGCGCGGGCGCCCGGGCCGACGAACTGCTGGAACGCTTCGGGCTGACGGAGACCGGACGCAGACCGGTCGGCCGCTACAGCGGTGGCATGCGCCGCCGACTCGACCTGGCGGCCTCGCTGATCACCGAGCCGGACGTGCTGTTCCTCGACGAACCCACCACCGGACTCGACCCCCGCGGCCGCAACGAGGTGTGGGAGTCGGTGCGTTCCCTGGTCGGCGGCGGCACGACCGTCCTGCTGACCACGCAGTACCTGGAGGAGGCCGACCAGCTCGCCGACCGGATCTCGCTGGTGGACCGCGGGCGGGTCGTCGCCGACGGCACCGCCGACGAGCTGAAGGCCCGGGTCGGCGGCGACCGGATCGACGTCGTGCTGCGCGACGCCCGGCGGCTGGACGAGGCGGCGGCGCTGCTCCCCTCGGCGGAACCGGCCGTCGACCGTGACCGGCGGCGGATCAGCGCCCCGGTGCGGGACCGGATGGCCGCACTGGCCGAGACCGTACGGGCCCTGGAGGCGGCCGGGATCGAGGCGGAGGACATCGCCGTCCGGCGGCCCACCCTGGACGAGGTCTTCCTCCACCTGACCGACGCGAAGGAGGTGGCCGCATGAGCGCGGCCTACGTGGTGAGCGACTGCTGGACCATGACCCGGCGTGAACTCGCCCACTGGGCGCGGCAGCCGGTACAGGTCCTGGTCGGGCTGGTCTTCCCGGTCATGATGCTGCTGATGTTCGGCTACCTCGTCGGCGGCGGGCGCGGGGTCGAGGGGGAGTACGTCGACTTCCTCGTGCCCGGCATGCTCACGCTGACCATGGTCTTCGGGCTCGAAGGCACGATGACGGCGGTCACCCAGGACCTGAACAAGGGCGTGATCGACCGCTTCCGCTCGATGCCGATGGCCGACGGCGCGGTCCTCGTGGGGCGTTCGGCCGCGGACATGCTCCAGTCGACGGCCGGACTGCTGCTGATGACCGGGGTCGGCTACGCCATCGGCTGGCGCGCGCACGGCGGATTCGGCGCCTTCGTGGGGGCCTTGGGGCTGCTGCTCCTGCTGCGGTTCGCGATGCTGTGGATGGGGATCTTCCTCGCGATGGTCGCGGGCCGGGCGGAGATGGTCCAGGCGGTGCAGATCCTGGTCTGGCCCATCGGCTTCCTCTCCAACGCCTTCGCCTCTCCCGCGTCCATGCCGGGCTGGCTGGCCTCCGTCGTGGAGTGGAATCCGATGTCGGCGACGGCGACGGCGGTCCGTGACCTCTTCGGCAACCCGGGCGGGGAGCCGGGGCACGTGATGGCGGCGGTGGTGTGGCCGGTGGTGCTGTTCTCGGTCTTCTTCCCGCTGGCGGTCGGCAGGTTCCGGCGCCTGAGCGGCTGAGCGGCCGGTTCCCGCCCCGGCGGTGACGGGCGGGGTGCGCCGGGCGGCGCACCCCGCCCCCGGTGGCCCTGATGGCCTTCGGTGGCGGCCTTCAGTGGTGGAAGGAGGTCGCCGCCGACTTGTCGCGGTTCATCGGGTGCTGCTGGGCGCGCAGCTCGGGGAGCAGCCGGTTCAGGTCGTCGACGAAGAGGTCCGCGAGGTCGGCCGAGAAGCCGTTGCGGCAGACCACGCGCAGGACGGACAGGTCCTCCCGGTCGGCGGGGAAGGTGTACGCGGGGACGAGCCAGCCGTGTTCGCGCAGCCGCCGCGAGACGTCGAAGACGTCGAAGTTCGTGATCTCGGGGGCGGTGGTGAAGGCGAAGACGGGCAGCTGGTCGCCGCGGGTCAGCAGTAGGAAGTCGCCCATCGCCTCGATCCGTTCGGCGAGCCCGCGGGCGATGTCGCGGCTGGTCTGCTGGACGGCCCGGTAGCCCTCCCGGCCGAGTCTCAGGAACGTGTAGTACTGCGCGACGACCTGGGCGCCCGGCCGGGAGAAGTTGAGGGCGAAGGTGGGCATGTCGCCGCCCAGGTAGTTGACCCGGAAGACCAGTTCCTCGGGCAGTTCGGCGGGCGAGCGCCACAGGGCCCAGCCGACGCCCGGGTAGACCAGGCCGTACTTGTGGCCGGAGGTGTTGATGGAGGAGACCCGCGGCAGCCGGAAGTCCCAGACCAGGTCCTCGT
Organism: Streptomyces sp. JL2001; assembly: GCF_050917515.1. Taxonomy (NCBI): domain Bacteria; kingdom Bacillati; phylum Actinomycetota; class Actinomycetes; order Kitasatosporales; family Streptomycetaceae; genus Streptomyces; species Streptomyces sp. JL2001. The sequence goes on from NZ_CP169421.1 coordinate 4,271,657, forward strand.
CGAGGAAGGGGGCGATCATCGCGCCGGAGGCGCCGTCCACGTGGACGGGGATGTCGAGGCCGGTCCGTTCCCGGAGGGCGTCGAGGGCGGCGCAGATCTCGGCGACGGGTTCGTAGGAGCCGTCGAAGGTGGAGCCGAGCACGGCGACGACTCCGATGGTGTTCTCGTCGCAGAGGTCCGCCGCCGACTGCGCGTCCATGTGGAAGCGGTCGCCCTCCATGGGCACGAGGCGGGCCTCGACCTCCCAGAAGTTGCAGAACTTCTCCCAGCAGACCTGGACGTTGACCCCCATCACCAGGTTGGGCCGGGCGCTGCCGGGGTAGCGGTCGCCGTTGCGCTGGGCCCAGCGGCGCTTGAGGGCCATGCCGGCGAGCATGCACGCCTCGCTGGAGCCGGTGGTGGAGCAGCCGACGGCGGTGTTCGGGTCGGGTGCGTTCCAGAGGTCGGCCAGCATCGCCACGCAACGGCGCTCCAGCTCGGCGGTGCGCGGGTACTCGTCCTTGTCGATCATGTTCTTGTCGCGGCACTCCGCCATCAGCACCCCGGCCTGCGGCTCCATCCAGGTGGTGACGAACGTGGCGAGGTTGAGCCGCGAGTTGCCGTCGAGCATCAGCTCGTCGTGGACGAGCTGGTACGCGCTCATGGGCGGCAGGGGCCCGTCGGGCAGACGGTGGTGCGGGGGTGCGTCGGTCATCCCGCCGATGGGGTTGGCCAGCCCGTAGAAGGGGTTGAGGGCGAGGCGACGGTCCGCCCCGGGTTCGCCGGGGCCCTTGTGCAGAGGCATGGGGAGACTCCTTCGGACGGGGTGTCAGTGCAGGGAGGCACCGGACGGATCGAGTTCGAGCTGGGGCCGCCCGGTGACGACCAGCCAGGCCGGCAGCGAGGCCAGGCAGAGCAGGGGGAGCACCGGGGGAGAGGCGACGAGGACGGCGGCGATGAAGAGGCTCACCCAGCCCTGCCGGGTGGTCGCGAGGAGGACGCCGAGCACGGCGGAGGAGACGGCGACGGCCGGTGCGATCTCCGGGACGAGGTCCTGGGCGAGCAGGCCGAAGGCGACGCCGATGAACACGGCGGGGAAGATCCGGCCGCCGACGAAGCCGCAGGACGCGGCGACCAGCAGGGCGGCGAGCTTGACCACGGCCATCCGGCTCAGCTCGCCCGGCGTCCAGTCGCCGATGTCCTCGGTGAGCGTCTTGACCTCGTGCAGGCCCTTGAAGAGCGTCAGATGCCCGCCGAGCGTCGCCAGCAGGCCGAGGACGAGGCCGCCGAGCGGCAGCATCAGCATCGGGTGCCGCAGCCGGTGGAAGGCGCGGTGGACGTAGGGGAAGGCGTAGCAGGCGACGAGGCCGAAGACGGCCGCGGCGGTGGCGATGACCATCGCGGCGAGCAGGTCGCCCCAGCCCGGGTCGCTCAGCGGGGGCAGCGACAGGTCGAAGCTGGCGTGCGCGAGCAGGGTCGTGGTCATCGCCCCGGCTCCCGCGGCGACCAGCGGGGCGAAGAGCCGGTCCCAGAGCGATCCGGGGCCGGGTGCGTGCGTGAGGGCCTCGGAGATGACCAGGGCGGCCGCCACGGGGGTCCCGAAGAGGGCGCCGATGGTGGCCGCGGAGGCGAGCGAGACCCACAGGGCGCCCGGCAGGGAGGGCCGGGCCCTGGTGCCGAGCCAGTAGGCGAGGGCGATGTTGGCCGCGATGATCGGGTTCTCCGGGCCGAGGCTGACCCCGCCCGCCAGCGCGAGCGCCGTGGCGAGCAGCAGGCCGGGGACGACCCGCGGGGACATGAGGGCGTCGCCGAGTCCGGTGGAGGCGGGGTCGGGCCCGGCGTGCCCGGAGATCCTCCAGACGACCAGCCCGACCGCGATGCCGGTGGCGGTGAGCATGACGATCATCCAGAGCGACGAGTAGCCGCCGATGCCGAGAGCGTCCGGCAGGGTCTCCCAGAGGACGTGCTGGAACTCCTCGGCCGCCACGCTGATCCCCAGGAACAGCAGACTCGCGGCCACGCCGACCACGAGGGCGGGCAGGATCTGCGGCAGCAGCACCCGCAGAGGGGCCGGCGGCACGGGCGCGGACGCGGATGACGGTGTATCAGTGACCACCGGCTCACCATATGTGAGCAAAAGCCGCATAACATCCCGAGATTCGGGCAGGCACCCACGGCGCGTCGGCGACTCGAACCCACGGCGGACGTGCCGGACACCTCCGCACCGCCGTCCGCGCGAACGCGGCACGGCGGCCGCAGGGGGTGCCCGGCACGTCCGCCCGGCCGGCGGCAGGGGCGGAGGAGCACGGCCGCCGGCTCCGCCCGCCCACGGCGCCCGCCCCGCGACCGCGCCCCGGATCAGCCGCGGGGGGCGATCACGGCCGCGGTGCCGTAGGCACAGACCTCCGTGCCCACGTCCGCGGCCTCGGTCACGTCGAAGCGGAACATCAACACCGCGTTCGCGCCGCGCGCCCGCGCCTGCTCCACCAGCCGTTCCATCGCCTGGTTGCGGGTCTCGACCAGGGTCTTCGTCAGACCCTTCAGCTCACCGCCGATCATCGACTTCAGCCCCGCGCCGATCTGGCTGCCCAGATGCCGGGACCGCACGGTGAGCCCGAAGACCTCGCCGATCACCTGTTGGACCTGGTAGCCGGGGACGTCGTTGGTCGTGACGACCAGCACATCGGACTGCGGACCCTGCCCGCCGCCGTAATCCTCGATGCCCATGCGCATCCACCTCCTGGCCCCCAGCCTCGGGCGCTCCACGCCCTGCCGCATCCTGGAGGGGGCCGGTGGAACCCGGACCCGAAAGAATGCGTTGATACCTTGAGGCGGCCGTACCCCCCGCCCCCACCGACCGAGCAGGAGCCCGGAACCCGTGAACACGCTTGCCCTCGGACCGAGCTGGCTGGACCCGGACTACCTGATCCAGACCTTCGGTCTGATCGGTGTCCTGGTCATCGTCTTCGCCGAGTCCGGCCTGCTCATCGGGTTCTTCCTGCCCGGTGACTCGCTGCTCTTCACCACCGGCCTGCTGGTCACCACCGGCAAGCTGGACACGCCGCTGTGGCTGGTCTGCACCCTCGTCGCGCTCGCCGCGATCATCGGCGACCAGGTCGGCTACCTCTTCGGCCGCAAGGTGGGCCCGGCCCTCTTCAAGCGCCCCGACTCCAAGCTCTTCAAGCAGGAGAACGTCGAGAAGGCGCACGAGTTCTTCGAGAAGCACGGCCCGAAGTCGCTGATCCTGGCCCGCTTCGTGCCCATCGTGCGCACGTTCACGCCGATCATCGCCGGCGTGAGCCGGATGAACTACCGCTCGTTCATCATCTTCAACATCGTCGGCGGTCTGCTCTGGGGCGTGGGGGTCACCCTCCTGGGCGCCTCCCTCGGCAAGATCGACTTCGTGCACGAGCACATCGAGGCGATCCTCATCCTGATCGTCCTCATCTCGGTCATCCCGATCGCGATCGAGTTCCTCCGCGCCCGCTCGCAGAGCAAGAAGGCCGCCCGCGCCCAGGGCGACCAGGGCGACTCCCCGGCCTCCACGGAGCGCGGCCGGCACGCCAAGCGCTAGGCCCCCCGGCCGGACCCTCCCGCGTCCCGCGGCCCCGCAGGCACCCTGCGAGCCCGCGGGACGCCTGCGTCGAGGCCTCGTACGGGACGACCGCGCGGGCGCCCCGCAGGCGGCGCTCCCCGGGATCCCGCCAAGAAGGTCCCGACAGGGCTCAGAAGCCCCTCGTCCGCTTCGCCGCCCGGCGGGCCGCCGCCGCGCGCGGGGCCTGCATGAACAGCCGGGCCAGCTCGCTTCCGAGGTTCACCCCGATGGCGATCGCCAGCGCCAGGGCCGCCGCCTTGGCCAGCGACGCGAAACCCTGGTCCAGGTTGTTCTGCGCAATCGCCAGCACCCCGAAATAGGTCGCCGAACCCGGCAGCAGCGGCCCGATCGCCGCCGTCACGTACGGCAGCGAGGACGTGTGGTGGTAGCGGGCGATCAGCTGCCCGAACAGACCCACCAGACCCGCCGCCACCGCCGTCGCCATCACCGCCGACCCGTCCGCCGTCACCGCGATCGACGCGTACACGACCCAGGCCACGCCACCGTTCAGCGTCGCGAACACCACCGTCTCGCGCGACTGCTGCAACAGGATCGCGAACGTCGCGCACAGCACCATCGCCGCCACGATCTGAATCGCCGGCCGCTCGACCGCGCTCAGCGCGCCCTCCGGATTGAGCTGCGCGTCGAACTGCACCGCCAGGTACAGCACCGACAGCACACCCACCACGATCGCCACGAAGAAGTACCCGACCTCCAGCAGCCGGGCCGAGGCCGTGATGTAGAAGCCGGTCAGACCGTCCTGCACCGCCGCCACCAGGGCCCGCCCCGGAATCAGCGCGAACAGGCCACCCGTGATGACCGCCGACGGCCTCAGATCCGTGTGCAGCAGCGTCAGCAGCACCCCCATCGCGGCCGGCGGCATCGCCGCCACCAGGAACTGGTAGAACTCCGGCAGCCCGCGCCCCGCGCACAGCCACGCCAGCCGGTCGCCCAGCACCGCGCCCAGCGCCGCCACGAAGAACACCATCGTGTCACCGCCCAGCAGCACCGAGGCGGCACCCGCCAGCACGCCCGCCGCCGCCGTCAGCACCCAGCCCGGATACGGGTGCCGGTTACGCCGTATGTCCGCCAGCCGCCGGTACGCCTCCTCCGGCGTGACCTCGTGCGCCTCCGCGTTGATGTCGGCGACCAGCTGGTAGACCGCCGCCAGCCGCGTGTAGTCCGTGCCCCGCCGCCGCACCGTCCGGTTCGCCGTGATCGGATCGTCCACCAGCGACGGCTGGTGCGTGATCGACAGCAGCGTGAACGTCACCGTCGGCTCACACCGGTCCAGCCCGTACGAGCGGCAGATCGCGAACATCGCCGCCTCGACGTCCTCCGCCGCCTCGCCCCCCGCCAGCAGCAGCTCCCCGATGCGCAGGGTCAGGTCGAGGACACGCCCCACGGCCGGCCCGGACTCGTCCTCCTTGCGCGCCTCCGGCACCGGACGCTCGCTCACCGGCAGCCGCAGCATCGTCCGCATCCGGTCCTGCCACGGCGCGTCCACCGGCAGCTTCGCCAGCGGGATGCCGTGCGCCGGCGTGAACGCCGCCGGCGCCTGTTTCACGGAATACGTCGACGGCGTGGCGAACGCCGACCCCTCCGGCTCCGCCGCCGGCTCCGGATGGAAGCCCTCGGGCACGGCGAACTCGGAGGTCGGATGCTCCTCCTCCGGCGGCACAGGCTGCTCGACCCCGGCGGGCGGGGTGAAAGCGCTGCGCGCCTCGTCCGACTGCGGCTTGCGGTCCTCGGGGCCCTCCGGCTCCGCCACTGTTCTCGCCCTCACTCCGCGGCACACACGGCCGAAACCAGTATGAACGCGCGACGGGCGGCACACCCCGAGAGGTGTGCCGCCCGCCGCGTCACAGCTGTACGCCTACCGGAACCCCGATCAGTGGGCGCCGCCCTGCGCCTCCAGGCGCTTGTAGGAGGCCTCGATCTCGGCCTCGGCCTCGGCGCGACCGACCCAGTCCGCACCCTCGACCGACTTGCCCGGCTCCAGGTCCTTGTAGACCTCGAAGAAGTGCTGGATCTCCAGGCGGTCGAACTCGGAGACGTGGTGGATGTCACGCAGGTGCTCCACGCGCGGGTCCGACGCGGGGACGCACAGCAGCTTGTCGTCGCCGCCGGCCTCGTCCGTCATCCGGAACATGCCGATCGCGCGGCACTTGATCAGGCAGCCCGGGAACGTCGGCTCGTCGAGGATGACCAGCGCGTCCAGCGGGTCGCCGTCCTCGCCCAGGGTGTTCTCGACGAAGCCGTAGTCGGCCGGGTAGCTGGTCGAGGTGAACAGACGGCGGTCCAGACGGATGCGACCCGTCTCGTGGTCGACCTCGTACTTGTTCCGCGACCCCTTCGGGATCTCGATGGTGACGTCGAACTCCACGGGTGGCTCCTCCTGAATCAACACATGTGAATGCCTGCGGCAACGCGCAGTGATTAAGTGTCCCTCACGCCTGTGTGTGATCGCGAAAGGGGCTGGTCAGCGATGCCGGAGCCGAGGCTGTGGCAGCTCACGGCGTGCTCTGCCGTACTCGGTCTGGCACTGGCCGCCGGAGCGGTGGCCGCCGCCGGCCCATGGGACACGGGTCAGCGTAAGGCCGAGCGGGCCCGCGCAGCCGCCACCGAGGGGACAGGTGGCGCACATCACGCGCGAACCGGAGCCCCCGCCGGCCCTCCGCGCCCCGCACCGGCCCCCAGCGCCCCCGGCGTCCTCCGCGCCCTCGACACCCCCCGCACCACCCGCCCCGCGGACCTCGCCGCCACCCTCGTCCCCCTCCTCGCCGACCCCGGCCTCGGCCCCCTGCGCACCGCCTCGGTCGTCGACGTCGCCACCGGCAGACAGCTCTACGGCGAGGGCGCCACCACCCCCATGACCCCCGCCTCCACCATCAAGATCGCCACCACCGCGGCAGCCCTCTCCGCCCTGGGCCCCGACCACCGCATCACCACCACCGTCGTCGCCTCACCCGACGGCCGCACCCTCACCCTCGTCGGCGGCGGAGACCCCACCCTCGACCGCGCCCGGCTCACCACCCTCGCCGCCAGCACCGCCCGCGCCCTCGGCCCGCGCCGCACCACCCCCGTACGGCTCACCTACGACACGAGCCTCTACCAGGGACCCAGCCGCCACCCCATCGGCCCCAACGACAACATCGCCCCCGTCAGCGCCCTCATGACCCGCGAAGGACGCCTCGACGACTCCACCCACGGCCCCGCCCCCCGCACCGCCGACCCCGCCGCCGACACCGCCACCACCTTCGCCGGACTCCTCCGGCACGCCGGCGTCCACGTCACCGGCACCCCGACCCCCGGCCGCGCCCCCGCCGTCACCACCCCCCAGGACCACAAGAACCCCGCGAGCCCCAGCGCCACGGACACCGGAACCACGACACCCACGACCGACCCCAAAACCCCCCGGACGGGCACCCTCCTCGCCCGCACCCACTCCGCACCCCTCGCCGACCTCGTCGAACGCACCCTCACCCACAGCGACAACGACCTCGCCGAAGCCCTCGCCCGCCAGACCGCCCTCGCCCACCGGCAACCCGCCAGCTTCACCGGCGCCGCCAAAGCCGTACGCGACGAACTCACCCGCCTCGGCCTCCCCACCACCGGCGCCCACTTCGCCGACGGCAGCGGCCTCTCCCGCGGCGACCGCCTCTCCGCCGCACTCCTCACCGCCCTGCTGACCCGCGCCGCCGACCCCGCACACCCGGCCCTGCGCCCCGTCCTCACCGGCCTCCCCGTCAGCGGCTTCACCGGCACCCTCCAGGACCGCTTCGACACCACCCCCGCCCACACCGGCGCCGGCCTCGTCCGCGCAAAGACAGGCACCCTCACCGGCGTCAACACCCTCGCCGGAACCGTCGTCACCACCGACGGACGACTCCTCGCCTTCGCCTTCCTCGCCGGCCGCACACCCTCCCCCGCCACCGCGCAGCCCGCCCTCGACCGGCTCTCCGCCGCCCTCACCGCACCCCGCTGACCCGCCGAAGACCCCCACCCGAACCACACCGAACCCGCTCCAACCCCCTCCCGAACCGGCGCCGAGAACGTACGGTTGACGCATGACGAGCATCGGTGGTGCCGAGATGGTCGACTGGAACCTCGCGGTCGCGACCGCGACCCGACTCCTGCGCCCGGGACCCGAGGTGACCCGCGACGAAGCACGCGAGGTCGTCGCGGAACTCCGCCGGCACGCCAAGGCGTCCGAGGAACACGTCCGCGCCTTCACCCGGATGGTCCCCGAAGGCCACGAACCACGGGACACACCCGTCCTCGTCGTCGACCGCGCCGGCTGGGTCCGCGCCAACGTCGCCGGCTTCCGCGAACTGCTCGCGCCCCTCCTCGACAAGATGCAGGAACGCCGCTCCACCACCACCGGCGGAGCCATGCTCGGCGTCGTCGGAGGCAAGGTCACCGGCGTCGAACTCGGCATGCTCCTGTCGTTCCTCGCCTCCCGCATCCTCGGCCAGTACGAGACCTTCGCCCCCGCCACCCGCGAACTCCCCGCCGGCGACAACGGCGGCGGACGACTCCTCCTCGTCGCCCCCAACATCGTCCACGTCGAACGCGAACTCGCCGTCGACCCCCACGACTTCCGGCTCTGGGTCTGCCTCCACGAAGAGACCCACCGCACCCAGTTCACCGCCGTCCCCTGGCTCCGCGACCACCTCCAGGGCGAGATCCAGTCATTCCTCGGCGCCACCGAGGTCGACCCGTCCACCGTCCTCGAGCGCCTGCGCGAAGCCGCCCAGGCACTCGCCGGAGGCCGCCCCGAAGGCGAGGAGGGAGAACCCTCCCCCTCCCTCGTCGAACTCGTCCAGACCCCCGAGCAACGCGAGATCGTCGGCCGCCTCACCGCCGTCATGTCCCTCCTCGAAGGACACGCCGACTACGTCATGGACGGCGTCGGACCCCACGTCGTCCCCTCCGTCGCCGAGATCCGCGAGAAGTTCCAGCAACGCCGCGCCCGCGGCGCCTCCCGACTCGACCTGGCCCTCCGCCGCCTCCTCGGCCTCGACGCCAAACTGCGCCAGTACCGCGACGGCGAACGCTTCGTCCGCGCCGTCGTCGACCAGGTCGGCATGGACGGCTTCAACCGCGTCTGGACCTCCCCGAACACCCTTCCGACCAAGGCCGAGATCGCCGCACCCGCCGACTGGATCGCGAGGGTGCACCGTAAGGCAGACTCCTGAGACGGGAGCGGCGGACGGCAGAAGAAAGCCCCACCAATCACCCATCCGAGGGACCATAGGCGAAGAGCAGGCGTGCAATGCTCGGTAAACGGCCGGGTTCTGTCACCATCGACGCACTCTGAGTGACCGAACCCCCTCTTCCGACCGTTAAGTCTCCGACCGAGGCACCCCACTCCTTCACGAAGGGCACCGGACATGGGTCCCCATCCTGCGGTCGCGGCGATACGCCTGGCGGTCCGCCGCGTACTCCACGACATCCTCACCGAACACCACACCGACACCGGCGAGCCCACCACCGAGCCCCTGGTGCTCGTCGCCTGCTCCGGCGGCGCCGACTCCATGGCACTCGCCTCCGCACTCGCCTTCGAATCCCGCAAACTCCCCCTCCGCGCCGGCGGCATCACCGTCGACCACGGACTCCAGGACGGCTCCGCCCAACGCGCCGCCGAAGTCGCCGACCGCATGACCGCACTCGGCCTCGACCCCGTCGACTCCCTCGCCGTCACCGTCGGCCGCCAAGGCGGACCCGAAGCCGCAGCCCGCGACGCCCGCTACGCCGCCCTCGACGCCGCCGCCGAACACCACGGCGCCACCGCCGTCCTCCTCGGCCACACCCGCGACGACCAGGCCGAAACCGTCCTCCTCGGCCTCGCCCGCGGCTCCGGCATCCGCTCCCTCTCCGGCATGGCCGCCGTCTCCGGCACCACCCGCCGCTACCGACGCCCCTTCCTGGAACTCGACCGGCAGACCGTCCGCAAAGCCTGCGTCGCCCAGGAACTCGCCGTCTGGGACGACCCCCACAACACCGACCCCGCCTACACCCGCTCCCGACTCCGCCACGAAGGCCTCCCCGCCCTCGAGAAAGCCCTCGGCAAAGGCGTCGTCGAAGCCCTCGCCCGCACCGCCCAGCTCTCCCGCGACGACGCCGACGCCCTCGACTCCTGGGCCGCCGACGCCGAAGCCTCCGTACGCGACGACACCGGCCGCCTCGAATGCGCCAAACTCTCCGGACTGCCCCCCGCCGTCCGCCGCCGCGTCCTCCGCCGCGCCGTCATCGCCGAGGGCGCCCCCGCCGGCTCCCTCTTCGCCCGCCACATCGAAGAGGTCGACCGACTCATCACCGGCTGGCGCGGCCAAGGAGCCATCAATCTGCCCGGCCGCGTCGAGGCACGCCGGCAGGGTGGCAGACTGGTCATTCGGCAAGGCTGACGCAAGCTGCAACGAAAGTGACCCGGGTGAACGAGAAGGACATGGGCACCGACCTCAAGTCGGTGCTCATCACCAAGGAAGAGATCGACGCGAAGCTGGCCGAGCTGGCCGCGAAGATCGACGCAGAGTACGCGGGCAAGGACCTGCTCATCGTCGGAGTCCTCAAGGGCGCCGTGATGGTGATGGCGGACCTGGCACGCGCCCTGTCCACCCCCGTCACCATGGACTGGATGGCCGTCTCCTCCTACGGAGCCGGCACCCAGTCCTCCGGAGTCGTCCGCATCCTCAAGGACCTCGACACCGACATCAAGGGCAAGCACGTCCTCATCGTCGAGGACATCATCGACTCCGGCCTGACCCTGTCCTGGCTCCTGTCGAACCTCGGCTCGCGCGAGCCCGCCTCCCTCGAGGTCTGCACCCTGCTCCGCAAGCCCGACGCCGCCAAGGTCGCCATCGACGTCAAATGGATCGGCTTCGACATCCCCAACGAATTCGTCGTCGGATACGGACTCGACTACGCCGAGAAGTACCGCAACCTCCCCTTCGTCGGCACCCTGGCACCCCACGTCTACGGCGGCTGACCCCACCGGACCCCAACCCGCGAACCAGGGAACCAGCACCGCCTTCCCGCCGTTGGAGCAAGGGAAGGCGGTCTCCGGCCCTCATGCTGGGGTACCGTCCGAAGAACAGCTTTTTCTCACAGCAGCATTTACCTACGGGCAGGAGGGACGGAGCGTACCCGCTCCGTATGGATGGACGTGAAGCGATACTTCCGTGGGCCGGTCATGTGGATCGTGCTGGCCGTCCTCGCCGTGGTCGTGCTGATGCAGGTCGTCGGCTCGTCCGAGGGCTACAAGACGGTGGACACCAGCAAGGTAGTCCAGGCGATCAATGACAAGCAGGCCAACCAGGTCAAGCTGACGACCGGCGACGAGCAGGTCATCAAGGTCGAGCTCAAGAAGGACGCCGACAAGGACAAGTACGGCGGCAGCACCAAGATCCAGGCCAGCTACATCGGTGACCAGGGCGCCAACCTGACCACCACCCTCCAGGAACAGTCCGCCTCCGGCGCACTGGACAAGGGCTACACCGTCTCCCCCGAGCGGCAGAGCCCCTTCCTCTCGATCCTGTTCTCGCTGCTCCCCTTCGTCCTCATCGTGGTCGTCTTCCTCTTCCTGATGAACCAGATGCAGGGCGGCGGCTCCCGAGTCATGAACTTCGGGAAGTCCAAGGCCAAGCTCATCACCAAGGACACCCCGAAGACCACCTTCGCCGACGTGGCGGGCTCCGACGAGGCCGTCGAGGAACTCCACGAGATCAAGGAATTCCTCCAGGAACCGGCCAAGTTCCAGGCCGTCGGCGCCAAGATCCCCAAGGGCGTGCTCCTCTACGGCCCGCCCGGCACCGGCAAGACCCTCCTCGCGCGCGCCGTCGCGGGAGAAGCGGGCGTGCCGTTCTACTCGATCTCCGGCTCCGACTTCGTCGAGATGTTCGTCGGCGTCGGCGCCTCCCGGGTCCGCGACCTCTTCGAACAGGCCAAGGCGAACGCCCCCGCGATCGTCTTCGTCGACGAGATCGACGCCGTCGGACGCCACCGCGGCGCCGGCCTCGGCGGCGGTCACGACGAGCGCGAGCAGACCCTCAACCAGCTCCTCGTCGAGATGGACGGCTTCGACGTCAAGGGCGGCGTCATCCTGATCGCCGCCACCAACCGACCCGACATCCTCGACCCGGCACTCCTGCGCCCCGGCCGATTCGACCGGCAGATCGCCGTCGACCGCCCGGACATGCAGGGCCGCCTGGAGATCCTCAAGGTCCACCAGAAGGGCAAGCCGGTCGCCCCGGACGTCGACCTCGGCGCCGTCGCCCGCCGCACCCCCGGCTTCACCGGTGCCGATCTCTCCAACGTCCTGAACGAGGCGGCGCTCCTCACCGCCCGCTCGGACAAGAAGCTGATCGACAACCACTCCCTGGACGAGGCGATCGACCGCGTGGTCGCGGGCCCGCAGAAGCGGACCCGGATCATGTCGGACAAGGAGAAGAAGATCACCGCGTACCACGAGGGCGGACACGCCCTGGTCGCCGCGGCATCCCCGAACTCCGACCCCGTCCACAAGATCACCATCCTGTCCCGCGGCCGCGCCCTGGGCTACACGATGGTGCTCCCGGACGAGGACAAGTACTCGACCACGCGCAACGAGATGCTCGACCAGCTCGCCTACATGCTGGGCGGACGCGCCGCCGAGGAACTCGTCTTCCACGACCCGACCACGGGCGCCGCGAACGACATCGAGAAGGCCACCACCACGGCCCGCGCGATGGTCACCCAGTACGGCATGACCGAGCGACTCGGCGCCATCAAGTTCGGCGGCGACAACACCGAGCCGTTCCTCGGCCGCGAGATGGCCCACCAGCGCGACTACTCGGAAGAGGTCGCCGCGCTGGTCGACGAAGAGGTCAAGAAGCTCATCGAGACCGCGCACAACGAAGCGTGGGAGATCCTCGTCGAGAACCGCGACGTCCTCGACAACCTCGTCCTGCAGCTCCTCGAGAAGGAGACGCTGGGCAAGGAGGAGATCGCCGAGATCTTCGCCCCCATCGTCAAGCGCCCGGCCCGCCCCGCCTGGACCGGATCGGCCCGCCGGACGCCCTCCACGCGTCCGCCGGTGCTCTCCCCCAAGGAGCTGGCCCTGACGAACAGCGCGAACGGCGCGACCCCGGTCGACACCACCAAGGCGATCGAGATCGCCCCGGAGGACACCCCGGAGTCCTGACCCGGAATGGATGCCGCGCCCCCCAGGTTTTAGCCTGGGGGTGCGCGGCATTTCGCGTACTCAGGGCAGACGGAACGAGGCACAGATGACCGACCCGGTGACGCTGGACGGCGAGAGCACGATCGGCGAGTTCGACGAGAAGCGCGCCGAGAACGCCGTGCGCGAGCTCCTCATCGCGGTCGGAGAGAACCCTGACCGCGAGGGGCTCAAGGAGACGCCGGCGCGGGTTGCACGTGCGTACAGGGAGCTCCTGGCGGGGATGCGGCAGGACCCTGAGGATGTCCTGACGACGACGTTCGACCTGGGTCACGACGAGATGGTCCTGGTGAAGGACATCGAGTTGGTTAGCTTCTGTGAACATCATCTTCTCCCGTTCCACGGTGTGGCCCACGTGGGCTACATTCCGGCGGATTCCGGGAAAATCACAGGTCTCTCCAAGCTTGCGCGACTCGTGGACGTCTTCGCTCGCCGCCCGCAGGTGCAGGAGCGGCTCACCACGCAAATCGCAGATTCGCTCATGCGAATTCTTGAGGCGCGGGGGGCTATCGTCGTGATCGAGGCCGAGCACATGTGCATGTCCGTCCGCGGCATCCGCAAGCCGGGCGCGAAGACGACGACCTCGGCGGTACGTGGCCAACTGCGTGACGCTACTACGCGAGCCGAGGCCATGTCCCTGATAGTGGCACGTTAGTCGCGGACCTCCCATAGGGGTTCATAACCTCCCCGGTCAGTGAGTCGATCACCGACCGGGGAGGTTTTTCATGGGATACGGGCTTTCCAGCAAGATGCTGGTGAACCTGGTGAAGGGGTGCGCCCAGGCCAGGACGGTCGCTCCGGGCCAGGTCCTGTGGACGCTGGACGGCGACCGGACGGTGCACACCGTCGTCTCCGAGGTGACCGCGGCCAAGGCCCGCGAGGCCGTCGAAGTGGTCACCGACCGCATGACCTTCGTCGCCAGTCCGGATCTGCTGCTGGCGACGCCGGACGGCTGGACGCGGGCGCGCGAGGCGGCCGGGGCGACGGTCGCGTGGACCCCGGCGCGGAAGCTGTGCAGGGAGCGGCTCCGGATCAGGGCGGGGTACGACCTCGGCTACTTCATCGGCGCGACCTGCGCGGACGGGACCGTCGGCCGGAACTACGTGTCGCTGGTCGTGAACGAGGAATGGTTCGCTTCCCGGTACGCGGCCGCACTGACCGCCTGTACGGGGCTGCCCGCCCGTCTGGAGCCGGTGAGCAGGCCGTCCGGGTATCTGGAACGGGATGCTCCCGGCTTCCGGGTACGAGTGGTCTCGTCCTACCTCGCCGACGCCCTGCGGCACTACGTGGGCGGCGACGCCCACCACATGCGGCAGGGCTTTCCGAGGGTGGTGCTCAGGGACATCGAGACGTTCCGGGGATTCCTCGACGGTTACGTCGACGGGGACGGCTGTCCCATCAGGCATTGGCCGGGCCGGGTGGTCACGAGCGCCAACGTGCCGTTCCTGACCGAGTTGGCGCAGATCATCGGAGCGCGGTTCACCCCGTCGAGGAAGGTGCCGGCCTCGCAGCTCTGCGTGTCGGACCGCTGGGAGAGCCGGGGAACCTTCGTGCCCGAGTACCACCGCACCGATCCACCGGAGTCCTCCTGGGTCACGGTGCGCGACGTGCGTCCCCGCCCCGCCGCCGGGACCAAGCCGTTCACCTTCTACAGCTACCGGCTCGCGCCGCATCCCACGTTCCTGGTGAACGGGCATCTCGTGCGCGAGCCCCGGTAGGCCGGCCGGGTCCGGTCAGGTGACCGGCGCGGAGCCGTTCTTGCCGTTGTTCTCGTCCTCCGGGAGCTTGCAGACGCGCTCCAGGAAGAGGGCCGCCGCGATGACCGCGGCGCCGGCCAGGACGGCGAGGCCGGCGTAGATGGCCTGGTCCCGGCGGGCGGGGACGTCCAGGGAGCTGAGGAGGAAGACGCCGACGCCGCCGTACATGCCGGCGACGAGGGCGGCGACGAGGGCGCTGGCCTGGCCGAAGACCACCGCGCGGGCCGCCATCAGTGGTTCCACGCCCTTGGCGTCCGGGCGGCGCTCGCGCTGGGCCTTGAGGCGGGCGCGGATGGAGAGGGCGGTCGCGGTGAGGACGGCGGCGATGGCGGCGAGCACGATGGGCGCGGCCAGGGGGACGCTCGGCAGGGTGCCGACGGCGTCCCACAGCCGGGCGCCGCCCCAGGAGAGGACTCCGGCCACGATGAACAGTCCGGCGAGAACCTTGAGCCGCAGTTGTTTCACCGGGTGTCCTTCGGGGGGTCGGAGTCGTCGGGGGCGTAGTCGATCTCTGACGAGACTAACGACTACTCGGGCAGACGGAGTTCCAGGTCGGTGCGTGGCATGACGCCGTCGTGGCCGAGGGAGGCGAGGAGTTCGCCGACGGTGCCGTGGCCGGGGATGCGGGCCTCGGGGTCGACGTCGTGCCAGGGGGCGAGGACGAAGGCGCGCTGGTGGGCGCGGGGGTGGGGGAGGGTGAGGACGGGGTCGTCGGAGACGACGTCGGCGTAGGTGACGATGTCGACGTCGATGGTGCGGGCGCCCCAGCGTTCTTCGCGGACGCGGTGGAAGGCCTCTTCGACGGCGTGGGCGCGCTCCAGGAGGGAGGAGGGCGGCAGGGTGGTCTTCACGAGGGTGACGGCGTTGAGGTAGGAGGGCTGGCTGCCGGGGTCGACGCCCCAGGGTTCGGTCTCGTAGACGGGGGAGACGGCCTTGACGCGGATGCCGGGGGTGTCTTCGAGGGCGTCGATGGCGCCCTGGAGGGTTTCGAGGCGGTTGCCGAGGTTGGAGCCGAGGGCGATGACGGCCCATTTGGGGTTGGAGAGGGTGGTGTCGGCGGCGTCGACGGTGGCGACGACGGACGCCGGTACGGGCTGCACGGTGGGATCGCTGTGCGTGGCTTTCATACTCGGCTCCGGGTGATGGTGACGGTCACGTCGTCGAAGGGGACCGTGATGGGGGCGTCGGGTTTGTGGACGACGACTTCGACCTCCTGGACGCCGGGGTGCTTGAGGCATTGCTGGGCGATGCGTTCGGCGAGGGTCTCGATGAGGTCCACCGGTTCGCCCTGGACCACGTCGACGACCTCTTCGGCGACGACGCCGTAGTGGACGGTCTTGGTCAGGTCGTCGTCGGCGGCCGCGGGGCGGGTGTCGAGGCCGAGGGTCAGGTCGACGATGAAGGTCTGGCCCTCCTCGCGCTCCTTGGGGAAGACGCCGTGGTGTCCTCGGGCCTTGAGGCCGCGCAGCGCGACACGATCCACGGGGGTTCCTCCTGCTGTCGTAGTTCCGGGGGCCACGCAGCCGGGTGCGGACGGCCGGGTGTCCTCCTTCGAATCTACCTGCGGGCTCCGACAGCTCTTGCCCGTGGGGGCGGGAGGTGAGGGGCACACTGGCTGGGTGCGGCCCCTACCCAGGGGGCTGGATTCCAATCCCCTGGGCCACTCGAACGGCGCAGGTCTGCGTCAGGTGCCTGGTTCTTCGTCGTCTTCGTCGCTTGATTCGGCGAGGACGGGGGAGCCGTGGTGGGACCAGATCTTCCAGCCGTCGGGTGTGCGGCGGAACACGTTGGTGGCGACGACGAGCTGGCCGACGAGGGGTCCGAGTTCGGCGCCGTCCTCGGCGGGGCCGCCGCTGAGGATGTTCTCGGTGCAGGTGACGACGGCGACGTCGGTGGTGAGGGACGTCTTGACGTCGGTGAGGAAGAACTGGATGTACTCGGTGTTCGCCATGATCAGGGCGTAGGAGCGGAGTACTTCGCCGCGGCCGGTGAGGACGGGCCAGCCGGGGTGGACGCAGCTGATGGGGGTGGCTCCGTCGTCGAGCCAGAGGGTGGAGATCTCTTCGAAGTCGCCGCGTTCCATGGCCTCGTAGAAGGCGGTGTTGGCGGCTTGGACGGCTTCGGTGTCGGCCGTGTGGGTCACGCGGCTCCTTCGACGGCTCTGGCGACTCGGACGGCGTCGGCGGTGGCTCTGACTTCGTGGACGCGGACGGCCCAGGCGCCTTCGTGGGCGGCGATGGCGGAGACGGCGGCGGTGGCGGCGTCGCGTTCGCGGGCGGGGGGTGGGCCGGCGCCTTCGCGGGTGAGGACGTGGCCGAGGAAGCGTTTGCGGGAGGCGGCGACGAGGAGGGGGTGGCCGAGTGCGCGGAGTCGGGGGAGGTGGGCGACGAGGGCGAGGTCGTGGGGAGCTTGTTTGGCGAAGCCGAGGCCGGGGTCGAGGACGATCCGGTCGGGGTGGATGCCGCCGTCGATGACGGCTTCCATGCGGGTGCGGAGTTCGGTGACGACTTCGGTGACGACGTCGTCGTAGACGGCGAGGTTGTTCATGTCCTGGCTGAAGCCGCGCCAGTGCATGACGACGAAGGGGACTTCGGCGGCGGCGACGGCGGGGATCATGTCGGGGTCGGCGAGGCCGCCGCTGACGTCGTTGACGAGGGTGGCGCCGGCGGTGACGGCGGCGTGGGCGACGGAGGCGCGCATGGTGTCGACGGAGACGGTGATGCCTTCGGCGGCGAGGCCGCGGACGACGGGGACGACGCGGCGGAGTTCTTCTTCCTCGTCGACGCGGGTGGCGCCGGGGCGGGTGGATTCGCCGCCGACGTCGACGAGGTCGGCTCCTTCGGCGGCGAGGTGGAGGCCGTGTTTGACGGCGGCGGTGGTGTCGAACCAGCGTCCGCCGTCGGAGAAGGAGTCCGGCGTCACGTTGACGACGCCCATGACCGCGCAGCGGTCCCACTCCGGCAGGCCTCGGGGTGTGCCCCGTCCGCTCAACGTACTCATGCGTCCAGCCTAGGGGGTGTCCTGCCGGTCGTGCCGGGCTCGTGGTGTCGTGCGGCTTCCTGTCGTTCAGGCGGCGCGGGCTTCGTGGCCGGTGGGGGAGCCGACGATGTGGGGGCAGGGGCGGGCGGTGGGGGTGGTGCGGCGGGTGAAGGGGCGGGGGATGCGGAGGTTCACGAAGCCTTCGGCCTGCATGGCGGCGAGGCCGATGCGGGGGAGGTCGCCGCTTTTGCGGTAGACGACGAAGCGGGGTTCCCAGCGGGGGCGGAATTTGGCGTTGAACTTGTAGAGGGACTCGATCTGGAACCAGCGGGAGAGGAAGACGAGGAGTCCGCGCCAGAGGCGGAGGACCGGGCCGGCGCCGATCTTCTCGCCGCGGGCGAGGGCGGAGCGGAACATGGCGAAGTTGAGGGAGACGCGGGTGATGCCGAGGCGGGGGGATTCCTGGAGGGCGGCGACGATGAGGAGCTCGTTCATGCCGGGGTCGGCGCTGCGGTCGCGGCGCATGAGTTCGAGCGACATGCCGTCGGTGCCCCAGGGGACGAAGTGGATGACGGCTTTGAGGTCGCCGTAGGGGGAGTGGGGGTCGGTGGGCTGGTCGGGGTCGGTCTTGTGGGCGGTGGCTATGACGGCGTCTCCGTCGCCGGGGTCGCCGATGCGGCCGAGGGCCATGGAGAAGCCGCGTTCGGTGTCGGTGCCGCGCCAGTCGGCTGCGGCTTGCCGGATGTGTGCGAGTTCGCTGTCGGTGAGGTCGCGGACGCGGCGGACTTTGGTGGTGTAGCCGTTGCGTTCGATGCGCTTGACCATCTGGCGGACGTTGCGCATGGCGCGGCCGGTGAGGGAGAAGTCGGGGACGTCGACGATGGCTTCGTCGCCGAGTTCGAGGGCGTCGAGGCCGGTCTCGCGGGTCCAGACTTCGCCGCCGGTCTCGGAGCAGCCCATGACGGCGGGGGTCCAGGAGTGGGCTTTGGCTTCGTCCATGAAGCGTTCGATGGCGCCGGGCCAGGCTTCGACGTCGCCGATGGGGTCGCCGCTGGCGAGCATGACGCCGGAGACGACGCGGTAGCAGACGGCGGCTTTGCCGCTGGGGGAGAAGACGACGCCCTTGTCGCGGCGGAGGGCGAAGTGGCCGAGGGAGTCGCGGGCGCCGTGTTTGTCGAGGAGGGCGCGGAGGCGGGTCTCGTCGTGTTCGGTGAGGCGGGCGGCGGGGTGCTCGGGGCGGAAGGTCAGGTAGATGGTGGTGAGGGCGGTGAGCATGCCGAGGGCGCCGAGGGAGTAGCCGACGGTCCAGTCGACGTCGCCGGTGTAGCCGATGGGGCCTTCGATGCCGAGGAGTCCGTAGAGGACGTGTTCGAGGCGGTCGGTGAGGCTGGGGTTGCCGATGATGCGGCGGGGGTGGGCGCTGACGATGACGAGGCCGAGGGCGAGGGAGCCGGCTCCCATGAGGACGAAGTTGGCGAGGGCGCGCCAGCGGCTTCGGGGGTCGGGGAGGGCGGCGAATTCGCTCCGGTGGCGCAGCAGGAGTGCGAGGAGTGTGAGGGAGAGGAGGGCGCCGAGGACGGAGTGGCGCCAGACGAACTGGGCGGCGGCGCCGAGGGGGAGGAGGACGACGGCGGCTCGCCAGGCGCGGCGCTTGTGTCGTTTGAGGCCGTGGGCGAGGAGGAGGAGGAGGACTCCGGCGCTGAGGGAGAGTGCGGCGGAGAGGGGGCCGAGGGTGCCGGGGAGGACTTCGGCGACGGCGTGCATGCGGCTGGCGCGGAAGCGTGGGAAGACGCCTGCGGCGATGTCGATGAGGCCGATGAGCGTGCAGGCCGTTCCGACGAGGGTGGGGACCTTCTCGGGGCGTGGTCCGCGGAGAATCCGGCGTACGCGAACCGGAACCGATCCTGATTTGTCCCCATCTACCGTGACAGACATCGCTTCCCGTGCTTCCCGTGGCTTCGCGAGGATTCTTGGATCCGGCGGGCCGGGCGGTCGTGCGGCGGGCCTGCCGGAGGGCATTGCGCCTTCTAGGACGGCGCGGTGGGGCGGTGGGTTCATTCACGCACGGGAAATTCTCACGGAAGAAGCTCGAAGGACTCATGGGTCTCACCAGCAACGTTGTCCTGGCGCTTGCGGTCGTGCTGGCCGTCGCGCTGTTCGCCGCCACGGTGTGGCTGTGGCCGCGGCTGGCCGGTGGCGGGGGGCGGGCGGTGCTGGGGAGGGTCGGTCTGCTGGTCGCGACGCAGGTGGCGTTGTTCGCCTCGGTCGGTCTGGCGGCGAACAATTCGTTCCTGTTCTACGGCTCGTGGGCGGATCTGTTCGGGCAGGAGCAGGATCTGGGTGTGGTCGTGGATCACTCGGCCGGTTCCAGGGACGTCAAGGTTCTGGGGACGCAGCCGGTGGACGTTCCGGGTGGGGACCGGCCGTCGGTGGGCGGGCAGATACAGAAGGTGGTGATAGCGGGTGAGAAGTCGAGGATCGACTCTCCCGCGTACGTGTATCTGCCGCCGGAGTACTTCCAGCCGCGGTACGCGCGGAGCACGTTCCCGGCCGCGGTGGTGCTGACGGGGTATCCGGGTACGGCGGAGAACCTGTTGAAGGGGTTGCGGTATCCGCGGACGGCCTTCCAGCAGGTGAAGGAGGGGCGGATGCAGCCGATGGTGTTGGTGATGCTGCGTCCGACGGTGGCGCCGCCGCGGGACACGGAGTGTGTGGACGTGCCGGGTGGGCCGCAGACGGAGACGTTCTTCGCGGAGGATCTGCCGAAGGCGGTGTCGGAGACGTACCGGGTGGGGACGAAGCCGCGGAACTGGGGGTTCATGGGGAACTCGACCGGTGGGTACTGCGCGTTGAAGATCGCGTTGCACCATCCGGACCGGTTCGCTGCGGGTGCGGGTTTCTCGGCGTACTACCGGGCGGCGGAGGACGTGACGACGGGTGATCTGTTCCATGGGGACGCGGCGGCGCGCCGGCGGGCCGATCTGCTGTGGAGTCTGGATCACGTGAAGCAGGGGCGGTCGTCGTTCCTGGTGACGACGTCGAAGCAGGGTGAGGGGAACCTGAAGGGGACGCGGGAGTTCATCGCGAAGGTGCGGAGTCCGGCGCGGGTCTCCTCGATCACGCTGGAGAGCGGGGGCCACAACTTCAACACGTGGAACCGGGAGATCCCGCCGGGTCTGGTGTGGATGAGCGGGCGGCTCAGCGCGAACTGAGGGTGTCTCCGGTGGTGTCCGTCGCGGCGGGTCCGTCGGTGGGGGCGGGCCGGTCGTCGGTCGTGCCGGGGCGGGCGCGGCGCAGGGCGCGGTGGACGGCGGCGGGGGTGAGGACGCCGGCGTACCGTCCGCCGTCGGCGGGGTCGGTGACGGGGAGCCAGCCGGTGTCGTCCTGGAGGAGGGCGGCGAGGGCGTCCTTGAGGGAGGCGCCGAGCGGGACGGGCGGGGGCGCGGGGTGGGTGCGGCCGGGGTCGTCGGCGTGGAAGCGGCCGGTGGGCCGGCCGTCGGTGTCGAGGACGACTCCCCAGGGGGCGTCGGGGGTGCCGGCGGTGGGGCCCGGGCGCAGGGTGGGGGCTTCTTCGAGGTCGTCGCGGCGGAGGGTGGTGACGGAGAGTCTCTTGAGGCCGCGGTCGGCGCCGACGAAGTCGGCGACGTAGGGGGTGGCGGGGGCGCCGAGGACGGTGGCGGGGGTGTCGAACTGTTCGATGGTGCCGTGGCCGTAGACGGCGATGCGGTCGCCGAGGCGGACGGCTTCCTCCAGGTCGTGGGTGACGAGGAGGACGGTCTTGCGGACCTGGGACTGCAGGCGCAGGAACTCGTTCTGGAGGTGTTCGCGGACGACGGGGTCGACGGCGCCGAAGGGTTCGTCCATGAGGAGGACGGGCGGGTCGGCGGCCAGGGCGCGGGCGACGCCGACGCGCTGGCGCTGGCCGCCGGAGAGTTGTTCGGGGTAGCGGGGGCCGTACTTCCTCGGGTCGAGGCCGACGAGTTCGAGGAGTTCGGCGGCGCGGGCGCGGGCTTCGGCCCGGGGGGCGCCGAGGAGGTGGGGGACGGTCGCGGTGTTGTCGAGGACCGTCTTGTGGGGGAAGAGGCCGACCTGCTGGATGACGTAGCCGATGCGGCGGCGGAGTCGGACGGGGTCGGCGGCGGATATGTCCTGGCCGTCGAGGAGTATGCGGCCCGAGGTGGGTTCGATGAGCCGGTTGACCATCTTCATGGTGGTGGTCTTGCCGCAGCCGGACGGGCCGACGAGCGTGACCAGTTCGCCTTCGGCGACCTCGAAGGAGAGGTCGTCGACTGCGGTGGTGCCGTCCGCGTAGCGCTTGGTGACGTGCTCGAACCGGATCATGGTTCACCATTCTGTCCCCTTCCGGCCGGGGGCGTGTGAAGGGCGTGTTGCCGCATTGTGGCGGTCCTCGGTGATTGTCGGTGACGAGGGCTAGGGTCGGGTCAGACGTACGTTCGGACTGCGGGCGGCGGGGGGAGGGCTCATGGCTGCGGCGAACTGCCTGGTGACGAACGACTGGATCTGCGGGGAGTATCTGCGCACCCGCAGTGGGGAGTTGACCGAGGCGACGCTCCAGCATGTGGGAATCACCGTCGTGTCCGTGGTGATCGGGTTGGTGGTCGCCTTCCCGCTGGCGCTGCTGGCCCGGGCGCGTCCGCGGTGGGCGGGGCCGGTGCTGGGTCTGACGACGCTGCTCTACACGATTCCGTCGCTGGCGATGTTCTCGCTGCTGCTGCCGTTCTTCGGGTTGTCGGCGGCGCTGGTGGTGACCGGTCTCGTGCTGTATTCGCTGACGATCCTCGTGCGGAACATCCTGGCCGGTCTCGAGGCGGTGCCTGCGGAGGCGCGGGAGGCCGCGCGGGGTATGGGGTACGGCGCGGGCCGGATGCTGTGGGAGGTCGAACTCCCGCTCGCGCTGCCGGCGTTGATGGCGGGTCTGCGGATGGCGACGGTGTCCACGATCGCCTTGACGACCGTCGGGTCGATCGTGGGGCGTGGCGGGCTCGGCAATCTGATCGAGGACGCGCTGCCGACGTTCTTCAAGGCGCAGGTGCTGGCCGCCTCGGTGCTGTGCGTGGTGCTTGCGGTGGTCGCGGATCTGCTGTTGCTGGGGGTCCAGCGGCTGCTGACGCCGTGGACGCGGATACGTGCCGGGCGGGGGGCGGGGTGACATGGGGATCGTGACGGGTGCCTGGGAGTGGCTGGTCACCGGGGCCAACTGGTCCGGTGAGGGCGGGGTGTGGCACCGGCTCGGCGAGCACGTGTACGTGAGCGGGGTGTCGTTGGCGCTGGCCTGTGCGGTGGCGTTGCCGCTCGGGTTGTTCCTCGGCCATCTGGGCCGGGGCGGCACGGTCGCGATCAACGTCTCCAACGCGGGGCGGGCGGTCCCGGTCTTCGCGGTGCTGGCGCTGTTCATGGTGTCGCCGTTGCGCAACGCGGGCTATGTCCCGACGGTGATCGCGCTGGTGCTGTTCGCGGTGCCGCCCCTGCTGACCCACGCCTATGTGGGGGTCCGGGAGGTGGACCGGGCGGTGGTGGAGGCCGCGCGGGGGATGGGGATGTCGGGTGGGCAGCTGTTCCTGCGGGTGGAGCTGCCGCTGGCCCGTCCGCTGCTGATGACGGGGCTGCGGTCGGCGGCGGTGCAGGTGGTCGCCACGGCGACGATCGCGGCGATGGTCGGCCAGGGCGGCCTGGGCCGGATCATCACCGCCGGGTTCAACACGTACGACACGCCTCAGGTGGTCGCGGGCGCGCTGCTCGTGGCCGTGCTTGCCCTCCTGGTGGAGGCGGTGCTGGTGGGGGCTGACCGACTGCTCGGCCGCAGGACGCCGTGACGACGGACCGATGGACGAACCGAATGGAATGGGTGATCTCGTGAGCAGGACCTCGCGCATCGCGGGTGCGGTACTGGGCGTGGCGGCGCTGACCGTCTCGCTGGCCGCATGCGGCGGCGACAGCCTGGAGAAGGGCAAGGCGGGCGGTTCCGGCGGGAGCACGGGCGGCTCGGGGAAGAAGGGGTCGCTGGTCGTCGGGGCGGCGGCGTTCACCGAGTCGAAGGTGCTGGCGGAGCTGTACGCGCAGGTGCTGGGCGACGCCGGGTACGCGGCGAGCATCACGACGGTGAAGAACCGTGAGCTGTACGAGCCGTCGTTGGAGAAGGGCGAGATCGACGTCGTCCCGGAATACGCGGCGACGATCGCGGAATTCCTCAATGCCAAGGTGAACGGTGCGAAGGCGCCCGAGGAGAAGCCGGTCGCCTCGGGTGACGCGGCTGCCACGGTGGCGGAGCTGAAGAAGCTCGCCGAGCCGCGTGGATTGAAGGTGCTGGCGGTCGGGGAGGCGGTCGATCAGAACGCCTTCGCGGTGTCGAAGGAATTCGCCGAGAAGAACAAGTTGACGACGCTTTCGGATCTCGGCCGGGCGAAGCTGAAGGTCAGGATCGCGGCGGGTGACGAATGCGAGATCCGGCCTTTCTGCGCGCCGGGTCTGAAGAAGGTCTACGGGATCGACGTCGCCGGGATCGACCCCAAGGGTGTGGGGACGCCGCAGTCGAAGCAGGCGGTCAAGGACGGGGTGGACCAGCTGGTGCTGACCACCACGACGGACGCGACGGTCGAGAGCTTCGGGCTCGTCTTCCTGGCCGACGACAAGAAGCTCCAGAACGCCGACAACGTGCTGCCGGTCGTGAATGCGAAGGATGCCGGATCTCCGGAGATAGCCGCCGCGCTGGACAAGATCACCAAGGTGCTGACGACGGCTGATCTCGCCGAACTCAACCGCAAGGTGGACGCGGAGCGGGCGAAGCCGGAGGACGTCGCGAAGGCCTATCTGGAGTCGAAGGGGCTGATCGGGAAGTAGCGTGCCGGCAGGGGGAGTCGGTCCGGTCCCGGGTGGGTTCGGGGCCGACGGCGAGAAGTGGCCAAGAGATTGCCGGGCCGACCCCCCACACGGCGCCTACGCACGGTAAATTTCAGGCCATGCCACGTGGACGCCACCGCCATTCACCTCCTCTGCACAAGCTTCTGCCGCCCTCCGCGGTAGCCGGGGCTGCGGCCGTGTGTGCCGCGGGCGCCTGGCTGCTCGCGGATCCGGTGGCGCTGCGGCTGCTCGTCGCGGCAGCGGCGGCCGCCGCGGTCACCGGCGCCGTCATGATGCGCAGCTGGGACCGGGGCGCCGGCCGGCAGGTCGCCGAGCTGATCCGGGCGCGGACCGCGGACGAGTGGAAGACCGAGGAGCGGATAGCCGAGCTCGAGTCCGACATCGAGGAGTCGCGCGAACTGCGCGCCCGGCTCGACAAGAAGCTGCGCGCCAAGCGGGTCGAGCTCGCCGGGCTGCGCGGCGAGCACGCCGAGCTGCTGCGCCGGTACGCCACCGCGGAGACGGAGCGGGCCAGCGCCCTGGAAGGCCGCCGTCAGCTCGCCCTGGAGGCGTCCTCCCCCGCGAAGGAGCTGCCGGCCGCCGGGTCCACGCCGACGCCGGCCGCCTACCGCCAGGCCGCCGAGGCCCTGCGCAGCCTCTCGCGCAACGCCGCCGCCCAGCAGGCCCGCCGCACCGCGGAGGCGGCCCGCAGCCGCGATCTGGCGGAGCGCGCCCGGGAGACGGAGGAGCCGCAGGGGAAGCACGCGGCGGTCGCCGGGACCGAGCGGCACGCTCGTCCGTCGATCGCCGCCGTACCTCCCGTACGGGCGATCCCGGCCGCGGCGGCCATCGTCCCCTACGCCGCCCGCCGGCCCGCCCCGCGCCCCGAGGGCGGCTTCGACTTCTTCGGCATGCAGAAGGCGACGGCCGCGATCGAGGCGGTCCAGGACACCGACCTCGCGGACGTGGTCGGCGAGGAGGTCCTCGCCGACGCCGCCCCCCGCACGCCCGAGAAGCGGGCCATCGGTCATGTCATCGACCTGACCGCGCACGACGAGACCGAGCAGATCGACGTGGTGGAGCTGCGAGGAGCGGTCAACTCGTGAGCCTGCGGACCGCCGCCCTGGGCGCCGCCGAGGCGCACGGGCTGCGGGACGAGCTGATCGCCCTGTGCGCGCGGGCCTTCTGCGGCGCACCGTGGCACGAGCCTCCGTCGGGGGCCCTGCGGACCGTGGAACGGCTCCTCGGCCGGACCGGAGGGCAGGGCTTCCGCTGCGTCGCGGCGTTCGACGGCGGCACCCTCCCGGCGCGGGCGGGGGCGCCCGACGGGACGCCTCCCGCCGCCGCGCCCGGCGCGGAGGGCGCCGGGGGCACGCTCGCCGGCTTCGCGGCCGGCTGGTCCGACCACGCCCTGTCCGGCGCGGACGACACCTTCGAACTCGCCGAACTCGTCGTCGCACCCGCCCACCAGGGCCGCGGTCTGGGCCGCGCGCTGCACGACGCCCTGCTGGACCGGGCGCCCGCGCCGCGCCTGCTGATGACCCTCGACGTGCCGGAACTGCGCGACCGCTACGTCCGCTGGGGCTGGCGCGTGGTCGAGCGGAGGCTGCCGGAGAAGGACCCGCGGCCCTTCGTCGTCATGCGGCACGGCTGACGCCCGCGCCGTACGGGGCGCCCCGCCCCCCGCCCCCCGCGCCCCGCGCCCGGACGGGACCTACTTGTCGATGTCCCCGACCACGAAGAACAGCGAGCCGAGGATCGCCACCATGTCGGCGACCAGCGTGCCGGGCAGCAGTTCGGTCAGCGCCTGGATGTTGTTGAACGACGCCGAGCGCAGCTTGAGCCGGTACGGCGTCTTCTCGCCCTTGGACACCAGGTAGTAGCCGTTGACGCCGAGCGGGTTCTCCGTCCAGGCGTAGGTGTGGCCCTCGGGCGCCTTGAGGACCTTCGGCAGCCGCTGGTTGATCGGCCCCGGCGCGAGCTCCGCCATCCGGTCGAGGCAGGCGTCCGCGAGGTCCAGGGAGTTGTGGGTCTGCTCCAGCAGGCACTCGAAGCGGGCGAGGCAGTCGCCCTCCTCGCGGGTGACGACCCGCAGGGTGTCCTGGAGCTCCCCGTAGGCCAGGTAGGGCTCGTCGCGGCGCAGGTCGAAGTCGACGCCGGAGGCGCGGGCGATGGGCCCGGAGACGCCGTAGGCGTGGGCGGCCTCCCGCCGGAGCACGCCGACGTTCCGGGTGCGGCCGCGGAAGATCTCGTTGCCGAGGACGAGCTTGTCGTACACGTCCATCCGCGAACGGACGTCGGCGACGGCCAGCCGGGCCCGGCCGAGCCAGCCGGCCGGCAGGTCCTCCTTGAGGCCGCCGACCCGGTTGAACATGTAGTGCATCCGGCCGCCGGAGACCTCCTCCATCACGGCCTGGAGCTCCTCGCGTTCCCGGAAGGCGTGGAAGACCGGGGTGATGCCGCCCAGCTCCAGGGGGTACGAGCCGAGGAACATCAGGTGGTTCAGCACCCGGTTCAGCTCGGCGAGCAGCGTGCGGGTCCACACGGCGCGCTCGGGGACCTCCATGCCGAGCATCCGCTCGACGGCCATGACGACACCGAGCTCGTTGGAGAAGGCCGACAGCCAGTCGTGGCGGTTGGCGAGCATGACGATCTGGCGGTAGTCGCGCGCCTCGAAGAGCTTCTCGGCGCCGCGGTGCATGTAGCCGATCACGGGCTCGGCCTGCCGGATGACCTCGCCGTCCAGGACGAGCCGGAGGCGGAGCACACCATGGGTCGAGGGATGTTGCGGCCCGATGTTCAGCACCATGTCGGTGCTCTCCGCCGCCCCGCCGATTCCGACCGTCGTCTCCGTCATGGGGACAGTATCCCTGCACCGGACGGCCGCCGTCGGGGGCGTCCACCGTCCGCGGCCCGGGCCGTGGACGGTCCGCCGGCCCCGGTCCCCTCAGACGGCCCGGTCCGGCCCGGCCGGGACGCTCCGGGTCAGCCACAGGAAGTCCCCGAGGCCGCCCCGGGAGGTGAGCTCGGCCGCCTCGCCCGCCGCGGCGAGCGCCCGCACGTAGGCGGCGGGGTCGCTCGACGCCAGGGCCAGCGGCGGCCGGCCGCCGGCCACCCCCAGCCGTCCCAGCGCCTCCCGCTGGGTGCGCAGCTCTCCGCCGGCCGCGGCGCACGCGTCCATCGCCACGTGCGCCGTCAGATCGCAGGACCCGTCCGGCACCGGGGCCACCTCGCGCCCGGCCCGGAAGCCCGTCAGCGTCCCGAAGGGCGGCCGGGCCGCCCGCAGGTGCCCGTAGTCCACCGCCACCGCCGTCCCCGCCGCCAGCGCGTCCACCGCGTCCGCCCACGCCTCGTCCCGGGGCCGTCCGATCTCCGCGCGCTCGCCCGGCTCCCGCAGCGGCCACCACCGCTCCAGCCACCCTGCGTCCGGGCCCGTCACGGGGTCGCCCGGCCGTTCCGTGCCGTCCTCCCGCACCTCCACGTAGCGGACGGTTCCCGACGCGTCGACCTGCGCGACGTCCACCGGCACGTTGTCGAGCCACTCGTTGGCGAAGAGCAGCCCCCGCACCCCGCGGGGCACCCGGTCCGTCCACACCACGCGCGGGTCGAGGCCGTCGGGCCGGGCGGCGCGCTCCACGCCGTACGGCCGCACCGTGAGCCCGGGCGGCGCCGCGGCCAGCACCCCCGTCAGCAGCTCCCCGCGCCCGGCCCCCAGGTCGACCAGCGCGACCTCGTCCGTCCCCAGCTCCCCGGCCACCTCCGTCAGCAGCCGGGCGACGGCCCGGGCGAAGAGCGGGGAGGCGTGCACGGAGGTGCGGAAGTGCCCGGCCGGGCCCTCGGGCCGCAGATAGAAACCACCCGGTCCGTACAGGGACCGCTCGATGGCCTCGCGCCACCGCAGCCACCCCTCGCGCTCCCGCCGCTGACACGTCTCATCCGTCACAGGCCCCAGTCTCCACCTTGCGGAGTACGGTCCTCACGCCAAGGATCGACCCCACGGTTGACCCCTGCACCTATCCGCCTTCCCTACGCTGGGTCACGTGCAGCGCCTCTACGACTTCATCCGCAGACACCCGACGGGCGTCGACACCTTCTGGGCCGTCGTCCTGTTCGGGTTCTCCCTGCTGTGGGTGGGTTCGACCTACCCGGCGGTGGACCATCCCGCCGCGTACGGGGTGGTCGCCGCGCTGCTGTGCCTGGTCGTCGCCCTGCGGCGGCGCGCGCCCGAGAAGATGCTGGTGCTCACGGTCGTCCTGGGCGTCGCCCAGCTCGCCTTCGGGCTGATGCCGTTCTTCGCCGACTTCGCGATGCTCGTGATCATCTACACCGTCGCCGCGCACGACGGGCCGCGGTGGGCCTCCCGGCTGGCGCTGGCGGGCGGTCTGAGCGCCGCGACGCTCTCCCAGGTGCGCTGGCCGGAACAGGAGGAGATCGACTCCACCGCGGCCCACGTCTTCTTCACGGTCATCATGACCGTGCCGTTCGTCCTCGCCTGGGTCCTCGGGGACTCCCTGCGGACCCGCCGCGCCTACTTCGCACAGCTGGAGGAGCGGGCCTCGCGCCTGGAGCAGGAACGCGAGGCGCAGGCCAAGGTGGCCGTCGCGGCCGAGCGTGCCCGGATCGCCCGCGAACTGCACGACGTCGTCGCCCACAACGTCTCGGTGATGGTGGTGCAGGCCGACGGCGCCGCGTACGTCCTGGACGCGTCGCCCGACCAGGCCAAGCAGGCCCTGGAGACCATCTCCTCCACCGGCCGCCAGGCGCTGGCCGAGATGCGCCGGCTGCTCGGCATCCTGCGCACCGGCGAGCACCAGGAGGCGGGGGAGTACGTGCCTCAGCCCGACGTCGAGCAGATCGAGGACCTCGTCGAGACGGTCCGCGGCGCGGGCCTCACGGTCGACTTCCGGGTCGAGGGGACCCCGCGCCCGCTGCCCAGCGGCGTGGAGCTCACCGCGTACCGGATCGTCCAGGAGGCGCTGACCAACACCCGGAAGCACGGCGGTCCGGACGCCGGCGCGAGTGTCCGCCTGGTGTACTTCGACGACGGTCTCGGGCTGCTCGTCGAGGACGACGGGCGGGGCGCGACCCACGAGATGTACGAGGACGGGGGCGCCGACGGCCGGGGCCACGGTCTGATCGGCATGCGCGAGCGGGTCGGCATGGTCGGCGGCACCCTGGACGCGGGGCCGCGTCCCGGCGGCGGCTTCCGCATCAGCGCCCTGCTCCCCCTCAAGCCCGCCCACTAAGGGGTGCCTCGACGATCGTGCCGGCCCCGACGCGATCGACGAGGCACCCTCCAGACCCGCCGCTCCTAAGGAACCCACATGTCCATCCGCGTGATGCTCGTCGACGACCAGGTGCTGCTGCGCACCGGCTTCCGCATGGTGCTCGCCGCCCAGCCGGACATGGAGGTCGTGGCCGAGGCCGGCGACGGCGTGGAGGCGCTGGCCGTGCTGCGCTCCACGGCTGTGGACGTGGTGCTGATGGACGTCCGGATGCCGAAGCTCGACGGGGTCGAGACGACGCGGCGGATCTGTGCGCAGCCCGACGCCCCCAAGGTGCTGATCCTGACCACCTTCGACCTGGACGAGTACGCCTTCTCCGGGCTGAAGGCGGGCGCGAGCGGCTTCATGCTGAAGGACGTGCCGCCGGCCGAGCTGCTCGGCGCGATCCGGTCCGTGCACAGCGGGGACGCGGTCGTGGCGCCCTCGACCACCCGCCGGCTGCTCGACCGTTTCTCGCCGATGCTGCCGACGACGGGCAAGGACCCCGAGCACAAGGAGATCGACCGGCTCACCGACCGGGAGCGCGAGGTGATGCTCCTGGTCGCGCAGGGACTGTCGAACGGGGAGATCGCGGCCCGGCTGGTGCTGTCGGAGGCCACGGTGAAGACCCACGTCGGCCGGATCCTCACCAAGCTGGACCTGCGCGACCGGGTTCAGGTCGTGGTCCTGGCGTACGAGACCGGCCTGGTGCGGGCGGGCGGCACCGGCCGGGCCTGAGGTGTGCGCCGGCCGGCGGTCCCGGCGGGTGGCGGCCCCCGGTGGGCGAGGCCCGGCGCCGCGAGCCGGTCAGGCGAGGTGGGAGAGGAAGGCCGCGACCGCCTGGCGGACGTCGGCCCCGGTCCAGTCGAGCGCCGGCCCGGCCACCGTCACCTCGGTCGCCGCCACGCCCGGCGGCCCGCCCGCGCCGGGGGAGAACCAGCGGCGGAACAGGACCGTGCCGGAGGTCTCGGCCAGCGCGACCGAGGCCGCCGTCAGGGTCTCGGGGTCGTAGGGGAGCCAGACCTGGAACTGGTGGGTGTGCGGGGTCCCGGGGTGGATCCGGAACCACGGCACCCCCGCCTCCTCGAAGCCCGCCCGCAGCCCGTCCGCGACCACCCGGGCGTGCGCCACGTACGAGGGGAGCCTCGGCAGCTCCACGGCCAGGCCGTGGAGCGCGGCCAGGGCCGTGGGGAACTGCTGGAAGACCAGGCCGCCGTAGCGGTGGAGCCACACCCGGGCCTCCTCGACCAGGTCCTCGGGGCCGGCGAGGGCGGCTCCCGAGATCCCGCCGAGGGACTTGTAGAAGGACACGTACACGCTGTCCGCGAGCCCCGCGATCTCGGGCAGTATGCGCCCGAAGTGAGGGGCGCACTCCCACAGACGCGCGCCGTCGACGTGCACCACTGCGTCACGTTCGCGGGCCGCGTCCACGACGTCGACCAGCTCGTCCCAGGTCGGCAGCACGAAGCCGGCGTCCCGCAGGGGCAGCTCCAGCATCAGCGTGCCGAACGGCTCCGGGTGGTCGCGGACCTCCTGCGCCGTGGGCAGCCGCGGCTCGCCCGTGGGGTGGACGGTGCGCAGTCCCGTGAGCGCGACCAGCGCCCCGTCCTCGTGGACCTCGGGATGGGCGAGCGGGTGCAGGGCGACCACGTCGCTGCCCGTGCGGCCGGCCCAGCAGCGCAGCGCGACCTGCTGGGCCATGGTGCCGGTCGGGAAGAAGACGGCCGAGGGGAAGCCAAGGAGCTCGGCCACCCGGCGCTCCACCTCGGCGACCGGACCGCCGCCGTAGGTGTCGACCAGTTCGTGCGGATCGGTGAAGGCGTGCCCCCGGCGGGCGAGTTCCGCCAGCTGGTCCAGGCGTTCGCCGACCGTCCGCTCCACCGGTGTGTCCCAGAGCCTGCGGCTCGCGCCGGACCACGCGGCGGCTCTGCGCCGACGCTCGTCCGGCTCCGGCTCGTTCATCTCGTCCGTCTCGCCCACCTCATCCATGAACCGATCATCACACCGTCGCCCACACCCTGTGGACAGGCCACGAGCACGCGCGAAACGCTGGCGTAGCATGACCAGAAATCGTCCGGTACCCACCGCGGACTGGAACGGAAGGCCGTAGCCGCGTGAACCAACCAGCAGAACCCCGAGCCGAGGACCGACCCGCACGACTCACCGTCGGAGTCGTGGGAGCGGGCCGGGTGGGGCCGGCACTGGCCGCCTCCCTCAAGCTGGCCGGGCACCGTCCCGTCGCCGTGTCCGCGGTGTCCGACGCCTCCCTGCGCAGGGCCGCTTCGCTGCTGCCGGACGTCCCGGTCGTCCCGCCCGCCCAGGTGCTCGCCCGCGCCGACCTCGTCCTGCTGACCGTTCCCGACGACGCCCTGCCGGGTCTCGTCGAGGGACTCGCCGAGACCGGGGCCGTCCGGCCAGGACAGCTCCTGGTGCACACCTCCGGGCGGTACGGGGTGCAGGTCCTGGGCCCGGCCCGCCGTGCCGGCGCGCTGCCGCTGGCCCTGCATCCGGCGATGACCTTCACCGGGACCTCCGTCGACATCCAGCGGCTGGCCGGCTGCTCGTTCGGCGTCACCGCGCCCGTGGAGCTGCGGCTGGCCGCCGAGGCCCTGGTCATCGAGATGGGCGGCGAGCCGGAATGGATCGAGGAGGAGGCCCGCCCGCTCTACCACGCGGCCCTCGCCCTGGGCGCGAACCACCTGGTCACGCTGGTCGCCCAGTCCATGGAGCTGCTGCGCACGGCCGGGGTCTCCGCCCCCGACCGGATGCTCGGCCCGCTCCTCGGCGCCGCCCTGGACAACGCCCTGCGGTCGGGTGACGCGGCGCTCACCGGCCCGGTCGCCCGCGGAGACGCCGGCACGGTCGCCGCGCACGTGGCCGAGCTGCGCAAGCACGCCCCCGGGACCGTCTCCGGCTATCTCGCGATGGCCCGCACCACCGCCGACCGGGCGCTCGCGCACGGCCTGCTCAAGCCCGAACTGGCCGAGGAACTGCTGGACGTGCTCGCCGAGGGGGAAGCCCGATGAAGACCACCCCGCCCACGGCGGCCCCGGCGCCGGGCGCCGTCGCGCCGGCCCCCGCGGCCCCGGCGCCGTTCGCTCCCGTGCGTACCACGGAGGCCCTGCACGCGCTGCCGGGCCCCGGCCGGCGTGCCGTCGTCATGACCATGGGCGCCCTCCACGAGGGGCACGCCACCCTCGTCCGGACGGCCCGCGAGCACGTCGGGCCCGACGGGTTCGTCGTCGTCACCGTCTTCGTCAACCCGCTCCAGTTCGGGGCCGGCGAGGACCTCGACCGGTATCCGCGGACCCTCGACGCCGATCTCGAGGTCGCCCGCGCGGCCGGGGCCGACGCCGTCTTCGCCCCCGCCGTCGACGAGGTCTACCCCGGTGGCGAGCCGCAGGTGCGGATCACCGCGGGCCCCATGGGCGAGCGCCTCGAAGGAGCCTCCCGGCCCGGTCACTTCGACGGGATGCTCACCGTCGTCGCCAAGCTGCTCCACCTCACGCGCCCCGACGTGGCCTTCTTCGGCCAGAAGGACGCCCAGCAGCTGGCCCTGATCCGCCGGATGGCCCGCGACCTGAACTTCCCGGTCGACATCGTCGGCGTCCCGACGGTCCGCGAGGCCGACGGCCTGGCCCTGTCCAGCCGCAACCGCTACCTCTCGGCCGCCGAGCGCCGCACGGCCCTGTCCCTCTCCCGCGCCCTGTTCGCCGCCGGCGACCGGCTCGCCGCCCAGCAGGCGCTGTGCGCCCGCGCCGCCTCGCTGCCCGCCTCGGAGACCCGTGCCGAGGCGCTGTCCAAGCTCGGCGAGGCGCGTGCCGCGGCCGACGCGCACGCCGTCGCCCAGGCGACCGAGGGCGGCGGCGCCGACGCCGTACGGGCCGCGGCCCGCGCCGTCCTCGACGACGCGGCCAAGACGGATCCCCCGCTGACCCTCGACTACCTCGCCCTCGTCGACCCGGCCGACTTCACCGACGTCGGCGCGGACCACGACGGCGAGGCGATCCTCGCCGTCGCCGCGCGCGTGGGCGCCACGCGGCTGATCGACAACATCCCGCTGACCTTCGGAGCCCCCAAGTGACCGGAATACGGCTGCACGCGCCCGCCCCGGGCTGGTCCATCGACGCCGACGTCGTCGTGGTCGGCTCCGGCGTCGCGGGCCTGACCGCCGCCCTGCGCTGCACCGCCGCCGGACTGCGCACGGTCGTCGTCACCAAGGCCCGCCTGGACGACGGTTCCACCCGCTGGGCCCAGGGCGGCATCGCCGCGGCGCTCGGCGAGGGCGACACCCCCGAGCAGCACCTCGAGGACACCCTCGTCGCCGGAGCCGGCCTGTGCGACGAGGACGCGGTCAGGCTCCTGGTCACCGAAGGCCCCGACGCCGTCCGCCGGCTGATCGCCACCGGCGCCGACTTCGACAAGACCGCCGACGGCACGATCGCGCTGACCCGCGAGGGCGGGCACCACCGGCGCCGGATCGCGCACGCGGGCGGCGACGCCACCGGCGCCGAGATCTCCCGGGCCCTCGTCGATGCGGTGCGCGCCGACGGCGTGCGCACCATCGAGAACGCCCTCGTCCTGGACCTCCTGACGGACGCCGAGGGCCGCACCGCCGGTGTCACCCTGCACGTCATGGGCGAGGGGCAGCACGACGGCGTCGGCGCCGTCCACGCCCCGGCCGTGGTCCTCGCCACCGGCGGCATGGGCCAGGTCTTCTCGGCGACCACCAACCCGGCCGTCTCCACCGGCGACGGCGTCGCGCTCGCGCTGCGCGCCGGCGCCGAGGTCTCCGACCTGGAGTTCGTCCAGTTCCACCCCACCGTGCTCTTCCTGGGCGCCGACTCCGAGGGCCAGCAGCCGCTGGTCTCCGAGGCGGTACGCGGCGAGGGCGCGCACCTCGTCGACGCCGACGGCGTCCGCTTCATGCTCGGGCAGCACGAGCTGGCCGAGCTCGCCCCCCGCGACATCGTCGCCAAGGCGATCATGCGCCGGATGCAGGAGCAGGGCGCCGAGCACATGTACCTCGACGCCCGCCACTTCGGCGCCGAGATGTGGGAGAACCGCTTCCCCACGATCCTGGCCGCCTGCCGCGCCCACGGCATCGACCCCGTCTCCGAGCCCATCCCGGTCGCCCCAGCGGCCCACTACGCCTCCGGCGGCGTGCGCACCGACCTGCGGGGCCGCACCACCGTCCCGGGCCTGTACGCGTGCGGCGAGGTCGCCTGCACGGGCGTCCACGGGGCCAACCGGCTCGCCTCGAACTCGCTCCTGGAGGGGCTGGTCTTCGCCGAGCGCATCGCCGACGAGGTCACGGCCCTGGCGGCGCGGACCGCGGGCGTCCCGGCGCCGCACCCCTCGCCG
Source organism: Streptomyces sp. JL2001 (assembly GCF_050917515.1). NCBI lineage: Bacteria > Bacillati > Actinomycetota > Actinomycetes > Kitasatosporales > Streptomycetaceae > Streptomyces > Streptomyces sp. JL2001. Next base: position 4,306,673 of record NZ_CP169421.1, read on the forward strand.
GTGACCCTCCCGCTGCCCGACCCGGGCGCCCGCATCAGGATCCAGCGGATCATGACGCACGGCGCCGGGGTGCTGCGGTCCGCCGAGAGCCTGGCGACCGCGGCCGAGGGCCTGGACGCGCTGCACGCCGAGGCGGTCGCCGCGGCCACCGGGGAGCACGACGAGCACAAGGCGTCCGAGCCGGGCGTCGAGTCCTGGGAGACGACCAACCTGCTGTGCGTCGCCCGGGTGCTGGTCGCCGCGGCCCGTCGACGCGAGGAGACCCGTGGCTGCCACTGGCGCGAGGACCACCCGGAGCGGGACGACGCGGCCTGGCGCCGCCACCTGGTCGTGCGCCTCGAACCGGACCGGACGCTGGACCTCCGCACCACCGAGACCCATGACTTTCCCCCCACCGCCGACGACGCCCCCAGGGAGCTGTAAACCGTGAGCACGCCCAGCACGCCCGAAGAAGCCCGCCCGCAGCCCGTGGACGTGCCCCTGATCCAGATCGGTGCCCCGGGCACGGCCTCGGCGGACGCCGGCGGCTGCGGTGACGGCTGCGGCTGCGCCGACGACGAGGTGTACGAGTGCGGCCTCGACCCGGCCCTCGCCCAGCTGCTCGCCGACGCCGGCCTCGACCCCGTGCAGGTCGAGGACATCGCTCACCTGGCGATCGAGGAGGACCTCGACGGCGGGGTGGACGTGACCACCGTCGCGACCGTGCCCGAGGACGCCGTGGCCACCGCCGACTTCACCGCGCGCGAGGCGGGCGTCGTGGCCGGCCTGCGGGTCGCCGAGGCGATCCTGTCCATCGTCTGCACGGAGACCTTCGAGGTCGAGCGGCACGTGGAGGACGGCGAGCGGGTCGAGGCGGGCCAGAAGCTGCTCTCGGTCACCACCCGCACCCGCGACCTGCTCACCGGCGAGCGCAGCGCGCTGAACCTCCTGTGCCGCCTGTCCGGCATCGCCACCGCGACCCGCGCGTGGGCGGACGTCCTGGAGGGCACCAGGGCCCGGGTCCGCGACACCCGCAAGACCACCCCGGGCCTGCGCGCCCTGGAGAAGTACGCCGTGCGCTGCGGCGGCGGCGTCAACCACCGCATGTCGCTCTCCGACGCCGCCCTGGTCAAGGACAACCACGTGGTGGCCGCCGGCGGCGTCGCCGAGGCGTTCAAGGCCGTGCGCGAGCTGTTCCCCGAGCTGCCGATCGAGGTCGAGGTCGACACCCTGCACCAGGTCCGCGAGGTCCTGGACGCCGGCGCCGACCTGATCCTGCTGGACAACTTCACCCCGCTGGAGACCGAGGAGGCCGTCGCGCTGGTCGCGGGTCGTGCCGCCCTGGAGTCCTCCGGCCGCCTCACGCTGGAGAACGCGGCGGCCTATGCGGCGACCGGCGTGGACTACCTCGCGGTGGGCGGGCTCACCCACTCGTCCCCGATCCTCGACATCGGCCTCGACCTGCGGGACGCCTCCGAGGCGGCTGTCTGATGCTCCTCACCATCGACGTCGGCAACACGCACACCGTCCTCGGCCTGTTCGACGGCGAGGAGATCGTCGAGCACTGGCGGATCTCGACGGATCCGAGCCGCACGGCCGACGAGATGGCGGTCCTGCTGCAGGGCCTGATGGGCATGCACCCGCTGCTCGGGATGGAGCTCGGCGACGGCATCGAGGGCATCTCGATCTGCGCGACCGTCCCCTCGGTGCTGCACGAGCTGCGTGAGGTGACGCGTCGCTACTACGGCGACGTGCCCGCCGTCCTGGTGGAGCCGGGCGTGAAGACCGGCGTCCCGATCCTCACGGACAACCCCAAGGAGGTCGGCGCGGACCGGATCATCAACGCCGTCGGCGCCGTCGAGCTCTACGGCGGCCCGGCGATCGTGGTCGACTTCGGCACGGCGACCACCTACGACGCGATCACGGCGCGCGGCGAGTACGCGGGCGGCGCCATCGCGCCGGGCATCGAGATCTCGGTCGAGGCGCTCGGCGTCCGGGGCGCGATGCTCCGCAAGATCGAGCTGGCCCGGCCGCGCAGCGTGATCGGGAAGAACACCGTCGAGGCGATGCAGTCGGGCATCGTCTACGGCTACGCGGGCCAGGTCGACGGCGTGGTGTCCCGGATGAAGCGCGAGCTGGTGGGCCGCGACGGCGACCCCTCGGACGTCACGGTGATCGCGACGGGCGGTCTGGCCCCGATGGTCCTGGCCGACGCCAAGGAGATCGACGAGCACGAGCCGTGGCTGACCCTGATCGGTCTGCGCCTGGTCTACGAGCGGAACGTCTCCCGCATGTAGGAGGCGGGGAGGGGCGGCGGCCGTCGGCCGCCGCCCCTCTCGCGTCCTCCCGGCCGCCGCCCGGTGGCGGGCCACGCGGGGCCGGCCGCCGCGTCCTCCCGGCCAGGCTCCGCGCCGCGCCCGAAGTGATCAATAAGTCAGAAATTGTCCGATTAGCGCGTATCGTCACCCCATGCCCACGCCATACGGATCCCGCGGCGGCATGGTGTTCAGTGCGGACGAGCTGCGTGTGCTCCGACGCGCCCTCGCCACCGCCCTCAACCCTGCCCCCCTCCAGGACGAGGACGTCCGGGACTGCCTGCGTCTCGCCGAATCCGTGGACGAGGCGGTCCGCGAGGCGGATCGGCTGCGCGCCTTCCTCCTCGCCGACCTGGCCCGCTACCGCGATGCCCTGCCCGGCTCCCTCGCCGGCTACCTGGAGCTGCTCCAGGACGCACTCGCGGCCGGTCACGAGCCCGGCGTCGACGACCTCGCCGCCCTGCGCGCCCTGCGCGGCAACCCGCGGGCCGCCGCGCTCCTGGCGCGCTGCCAGGTGATCGCGGAGCGCTCGGTGCGCGCCCGGCTGGCCCGCGTCTCCCAGGTGGGCGCGCGCACGGCCCCCGCGCCCCGCACCCGGCTGCTCGCGCTGCCCGGCGGGCGCGCCGCCGACCAGCCCAAGCCGACCCCGAGCGGCCCCAAGCCGCCGCCGCCCGGCGAGCGTCCGGTGCCCAAGCCCTCCGAGGTGTTCCCGCCGCGCCGACGGCCCGTACCCCCGCCCCCGCCCGAGGAACGCGTCGCCGGATAGCTACTCTGGACGGCATGGACTACGTATCCGCGCTCCTGCCCCCCGTCGTGATGGCCGCGTTCTTCATCGGCCTCGTCGTCACGATCGTCAAGAGCCAGGGCGGCCCCAACAAGGCCAAGGAGGACGCGGCCGTGGACGCCGCCCTCGCCCGTGCCGAGACCGCCCGCCAGGCGGACGGCGGCGCGACCGCCTCGTAGGACCCCGCTCGACCCCGGGACGTACGGCCGATTTCAGGCCGTACGTCCTTTTTGTTGCGTCTGTTGCGTTTCCGGTCGCAATAGGCGACCCATTCCCGGCATCGCGCACTAGGGTGGCCCTGTGCCCCGTCAATTGGGAGAGCTGGAAGACGCCGTCATGACGCGCGTCTGGCAATGGAACCGTCCGGTGACCGTCCGGGAAGTCCTGGAGGATCTCCAGCAGGAACGGTCCATCGCCTACACCACCGTCATGACCGTTATGGACAATCTCCATCAGAAGGGCTGGGTGCGCAGGGAAGTCGACGGGCGCGCCTATCGATATACCGCGGTCTCCACTCGCGCCGCCTACTCGGCCGCGCTGATGAACGAAGCCTGGTCGCAGAGCGACAACCCCGCCGCGGCCCTCGTCGCCTTCTTCGGCATGATGTCGCCCGAACAGCGCGAGGCGCTCGGCGACGCGATCCGCGTGGTCGGGTACAACGCCCCCGAGGCCGCCGCGCCACCGGCGGAGGGTGCCGGTGGGACGGGGTCCGAGGGGCGATAGCGTCCCTTCATGCAGTCCTCCGTGCCCGCTTCCGCGCCCGCCCCGAAAACCGTCACCGTACGCCGGGCCCGCACCGGCGACGTCGCCGCCGTTCGCCGGCTCGTCGACCCGTACGTGGGGCGCGGCATCCTGCTCGACAAAGCGACCGTGACGCTTTACGAGGACATCCAGGAGTTCTGGGTCGCCGAACGCGACGAGGACGGAGTCGTCGTCGGCTGCGGCGCACTCCACGTGATGTGGGAAGACCTTGCCGAAGTGCGTACTCTCGCGGTCGATCCCGAGTTCAAGGGCGCCGGAGTGGGTCATCTCGTGCTCGACAAGTTGCTGCACACCGCCCGATGGCTCGGGGTGCGGCGGGTATTCTGCCTGACCTTCGAAGTCGACTTCTTCGCGAAGCACGGGTTCGTCGAGATCGGGGAGACTCCGGTGGACGGAGATGTCTACAGCGAGCTCCTGCGTTCCTATGACGAGGGTGTCGCCGAGTTCCTGGGTCTCGAACGAGTGAAGCCGAACACCTTGGGTAACAGCCGGATGCTTCTGCACCTGTGACCGTGACGAACCTCCGGAACCCTATGTCCGAATCGCGCATGTTTCCCGCGTTGCCGGGCTTCTGAACCTCTGCCGGGGGTTTGTGTTTTTCCGGGAAAAGCGGTTTCCTTTCCGCGTACTGCATTTTCGATGAAAGGAAATCCGGTGGCACAGAAGGTTCAGGTCCTTCTTGTCGATGACCTCGACGGTGTCGAGGCGGACGAGACCGTGACGTTCGCGCTGGACGGCAAGACCTACGAGATCGACCTCACCACCGCCAACGCGGACAAGCTCCGTGGCCTGCTCGAGCCGTACACCAAGAGCGGTCGGCGCACCGGTGGCCGCAGCGCCGGTACGCGTGGAAAGGGCCGCGTCGCCGCCGGCGGCAGCCCGGACACCGCGAAGATCCGCGCGTGGGCCAAGGAGAACGGCTACAACGTGAACGACCGCGGTCGCGTGCCCGCCGAGATCAAGGCGGCCTACGAGGACGCGAACCGCTGAGGCGCCAGCTGCTGAGCGGCCGGTTCGCCGGTGGCCGCGCTCAGCAGCCGCACCCGATGGCACTCCGCCGCCGCGGCGGCCACGAGGCGCACGAGGCAGGGGGCGCCCGCACCGCCCCGTGCGACGGCCCGCAGGGCCGGCAGGGAGGACTCCACCTCACGCCCGGGCTCCGGGGCCCGCAGCCACACCGCGGCGCCCGGTGCGCCGGGACCGCCCCATCCCGGGGGGACGGGGGCGGTCATCCGGCCGCCCGCGCCCAGCGCGGCGAGATCCAGCGTGATCCCGCCCCACTCCAGCCAGTCGAGCAGCCCCGGCAGCTCCTCCGCGCTCCCCGCGGCCACCAGGAGCCGCATCCGCCGCCCCATGAGGGCCACCGGCCCGATGCCCGCTCCCGCCCTGCGCAGGACGGCACGGCCGGCCGTGGCGGGCAGCTCCAGGACGTCGAAGCGCAGCCCCGTCACGAGCTGCACGGGCTGTCCCGACCCGTATGAGGTGGCCCAGCCGAGCTCGTGCTCGTACCACCGCGCCACACCGCCGTCGCGCGGCGAGCCGGGAGGCGGAACGGTGGAGGCCATACCCGGGGAACGGTCGGGACGGCTTCCTGGTTACGCCCGCGGTGACCCAGCGTCCTTGATCCGGTTCGCAGAGTGTCCATGATGGGGGCGTACGGGTGCATTCGAGAGCGCAAGGATGTTCGCCCGTAGCGGAGGGAACCGGGGTGTGCTGCATGGAGTGTCAGTCCTGACGGGTAAGACATTCCTAGTGGGAAGGGGCAACCCGCGGGCTTGGGCGTCTCACGTTCGCCATCGGCGTACAGATGGCACGGGTAACTGCTTGGCCTGCGGGAACATCGTCTCGCACCATCGGGTTGGAGCATTTGTCGGTTGTTCGGCAGCAGGTCTCCCCGCTTGAGAGGGGGTGATCCGGACGGATGTCGGCAGTTGGAATGAGCGGTCCCCGCTTGCGGGACTAAGCTGCGGAAGGACAGGGAGGGGATCGACCCCTAACTGACTGACCGCTCTGAGGAGCGATTAACGATGTTCGAGAGGTTCACCGACCGCGCGCGGCGGGTTGTCGTCCTGGCTCAGGAAGAAGCCCGGATGCTCAACCACAACTACATCGGCACCGAGCACATCCTCCTGGGCCTTATCCATGAGGGTGAGGGTGTCGCCGCTAAGGCCCTGGAGAGCCTCGGGATTTCGCTCGAGGCGGTCCGACAGCAGGTGGAGGAGATCATCGGTCAGGGCCAGCAGGCCCCGTCCGGGCACATCCCCTTCACCCCTCGTGCCAAGAAGGTCCTGGAGCTGTCGCTCCGCGAGGCCCTCCAGCTCGGCCACAACTACATCGGCACCGAGCACATCCTGCTCGGCCTGATCCGCGAGGGCGAGGGCGTCGCCGCCCAGGTCCTCGTGAAGCTGGGCGCCGATCTCAACCGGGTGCGGCAGCAGGTCATCCAGCTGCTCTCCGGCTACCAGGGCAAGGAAGCCGCCACCGCCGGCGGTCCTGCGGAGGGCACCCCCTCGACGTCCCTGGTCCTCGACCAGTTCGGCCGGAACCTCACCCAGGCGGCTCGTGAGTCCAAGCTCGACCCGGTCATCGGGCGCGAGAAGGAGATCGAGCGGGTCATGCAGGTGCTGTCCCGCCGTACCAAGAACAACCCGGTCCTGATCGGCGAGCCCGGCGTCGGCAAGACCGCCGTCGTCGAGGGCCTGGCGCAGGCCATCGTCAAGGGCGAGGTGCCCGAGACCCTCAAGGACAAGCACCTCTACACCCTGGACCTCGGCGCGCTGGTCGCCGGCTCCCGCTACCGCGGTGACTTCGAGGAGCGCCTGAAGAAGGTCCTCAAGGAGATCCGCACCCGCGGCGACATCATCCTGTTCATCGACGAGCTCCACACCCTGGTGGGTGCGGGTGCCGCCGAGGGCGCGATCGACGCCGCCAGCATCCTCAAGCCGATGCTGGCCCGCGGTGAGCTCCAGACCATCGGTGCCACCACGCTCGACGAGTACCGCAAGTACCTGGAGAAGGACGCGGCCCTCGAGCGCCGCTTCCAGCCCATCCAGGTCGCGGAGCCGTCGCTGCCGCACACGATCGAGATCCTCAAGGGTCTGCGCGACCGCTACGAGGCCCACCACCGGGTCTCCATCACGGACGAGGCCCTCGTCCAGGCCGCGACCCTGGCCGACCGGTACATCTCGGACCGCTTCCTCCCGGACAAGGCGATCGACCTGATCGACGAGGCCGGCTCCCGGATGCGCATCCGCCGGATGACCGCGCCGCCGGACCTCCGCGAGTTCGACGAGAAGATCGCCGGCGTCCGCCGGGACAAGGAGTCCGCGATCGACTCCCAGGACTTCGAGAAGGCGGCGTCTCTCCGCGACAAGGAGAAGCAGCTGCTGGCGGCGAAGGCCAAGCGGGAGAAGGAGTGGAAGGCCGGCGACATGGACGTCGTCGCCGAGGTCGACGGCGAGCTGATCGCCGAGGTCCTCGCGACCGCCACCGGCATCCCGGTCTTCAAGCTGACCGAGGAGGAGTCCTCGCGTCTGCTCCGCATGGAGGACGAGCTCCACAAGCGCGTCATCGGCCAGAAGGACGCCGTCCGCGGTCTGTCGAAGGCGATCCGCCGTACGCGGGCCGGCCTGAAGGACCCGAAGCGCCCCGGTGGCTCGTTCATCTTCGCCGGCCCGTCCGGTGTCGGTAAGACCGAGCTGTCCAAGGCGCTCGCCGAATTCCTCTTCGGCGACGAGGACGCGATGATCTCCCTCGACATGTCGGAGTTCAGCGAGAAGCACACGGTCTCCCGTCTCTTCGGTTCGCCCCCCGGATACGTGGGCTACGAAGAGGGCGGCCAGCTCACCGAGAAGGTGCGCCGCAAGCCGTTCTCCGTCGTCCTCTTCGACGAGGTCGAGAAGGCCCACCCCGATATCTTCAATTCCCTTCTCCAGATCCTGGAGGACGGTCGCCTGACCGACTCCCAGGGCCGGGTCGTGGACTTCAAGAACACGGTCATCATCATGACGACCAACCTCGGGACCCGGGACATCTCGAAGGGCTTCAACCTGGGCTTCGCCGCCCAGGGCGACACGAAGTCCAACTACGAGCGGATGAAGGCCAAGGTCAGCGACGAGCTGAAGCAGCACTTCCGCCCGGAGTTCCTGAACCGTGTGGACGACATCATCGTCTTCCCGCAGCTCACCCAGGACGACATCCTGCAGATCGTCGACCTGATGATCGGCCGGGTCGACGAGCGCCTGAAGGACCGGGACATGGGCATCGAGCTCTCCCAGTCCGCGAAGGACCTGCTCGCCAAGAAGGGCTACGACCCCGTGCTGGGTGCCCGTCCGCTCCGTCGGACCATCCAGCGCGAGATCGAGGACTCGCTGTCGGAGAAGATCCTCTTCGGCGAACTGCGCCCCGGTCACATCGTGGTCGTGGACACCGAGGGCGAGGGTGAGGAGAAGAAGTTCACCTTCCGCGGCGAGGAGAAGTCGGCGCTGCCCGACGTTCCTCCGATCGAGCAGGCGACCGGCGGAGCCGGCCCCAACCTCTCGAAGGACGCGTGACGCCGCACTGAGCGGCTGACGGGGCTGCCCCGGCCCGTACGGAGACGTACGGACCGGGGCAGCCCCTTTTTCGCGTGGGTCGTCCGGCGGGACGGCCCCGGGGGCGGGGCGGGCCCGTCAGGTGGCGATGCGGACGGTGGGGGCGAGCTGCCCGGTGCCGGTGACCTCGGCGCCGGGCAGCTCGACGAGCGCGAGGTCCGGCAGGCCGGCCAGCGGGCTCAGGTCGTACGTCCGTCCCTCGCCGCGACCGGAGAGGACCAGCGCGCCCAGGCCCGGGAAGACCGCGCCGATCCGCTCGAACGGCGGATCGGCGCCGTCTCCCGCCAGCACCAGGTGCTCGACCTGCGGCAGGACGAGCCCGTCGGGGCACCCGTCGAGATGGCGGGGGTCGAGCGCGAGCTCGCGCAGGCCGGGTACGGCGGCGACGGCGTGCCAGTCCGCCGCCGTCGGGGACGCGGACCCGTAGAGGTCGAGATAGGCCAGCCGCGGGACACGGCACGCTCCGGTCCCGGCGTCGCCGGCGCACAGCAGGGCCGCCACGGAGGCTCCTGCCGCGGTCAGCGAGAGATGCAGGTACGTCGTCCGCTCCAGGAGCGGTGCGAGGGCGACGACGCCGCGGCGGGAGAGGCCGGCACGGATGTCGAGGGAACTGGGCCGGATCCCCCGGCGGACCAGCTCGTCGACCTGGTCGTCGGAGCGGAGGGTGAAGTAGAGGGAGCCGGGAGTGAGGTGGGCGAGGACCTCCCGCGCGTAGTCCCGGGTGTCGAAGCGCGACCAGGCCCACATCAGCTGTGACCGGACCTCGATCGACTCGTGGCGGGCGAACCGGGCCAGGTAGGGCAGCGCGGCGTCGTCGGCGACGTGGGTCGCGGTCGTCACCGCCATGAGCGCGTCCCGGGTGCCCAGACCCTCCGGGCCCGGCAGCAGGTGCAGGACCGCCCGTCCCGCGGACGCCAGTTCCCGCGCCTCCTCCGGGTCGCGCGGGGGGATCACCTCCGCCGTCCGCCGCAGGATCCGCTCCCGGATGTCCGGCGCGACCTCCGTCGCCTCCTCCAGGGCCGTCGCGGCCGTCACCAGCACGCGGAGCCGGGTGCGGCGGTCCGGCGCGGCGTCCGCGGCCGCCAGGAGTTCGCCGAGGATCTCCGCGCACTCGCGCGGGCGGGCGTGGCCGACCGCCATGCGGACGACGTCCTGCCACTGGTCGTCGGCCGCGTGGCCGACGAGGACGCCGATGTGCCACTCGTCGACGAGGGCCTTGGCGGCCAGGTGGTCCTGGAAGGTGCGGTGGACGAAGTCGACGGTGTCCGGGGTGGGTTCGCGCAGCAGGCCGCTGCGGTGCAGCAGGTGGGTGAAGACGGCGTCGGCGTCCTCGTGGGCGGCCGCCTCCGGCACGGCCGGGACGACCGCCCGCACCAGTGCCTCGGCCCGCGAACGGTCCATCTGGGTGCGGCCGTTGAGCGTGAGCCAGTGGGCGAGCCGCTGGATGAGCTGGATCTGCGGGGCCTCGCCGAGCGCGATCCCGTAGGGCGCCCCCATGTCCCGCTCACGGTCGCGGCGGGTCAGGAGCATCGACAGGGCCGCCTCGTAGAGCGCCTTCCGGCCGCGCGGCAGGAAGCCCCGGCGGTCGCGGTGCAGGGCGCAGATGAGCCCGCACATCAGGGGGTTGGTGGCGAGCTGGGCGACGTGCGCGGTGGTGCGCAGGGCGTCGAGGAGCGGCTGCTCGTACGGGGCGGCCTCGGGTCCGGCGGCGTCGTGCCAGCGCCGGACGAAGGCGGTGACCTCGGCCCGGGACATGGGGGAGAGGGTCAGCTCGGTGAACCCGTCCGGGGTGAGCCAGTCCTCGCGTACGGCGGTGGGGCGGGAGGTGACCAGCCAGCGGTTGCCCTCGTAGGCGTCGAGGAGGTCGCGGAGCCAGCCGCGGGCGCGCCCGCGTTCGGCCTCGGGGACCTCGTCGATGCCGTCGACGAGGATGAGGCCGCGGCCGGCGGCGAGGACGCGCTCGGCCCAGCCGTCGGGAGGAGTCAGGGGGCAGCCGGCGGCGGCCAGGAAGCGGTCGGGCGAGGGGAGCCGTTCGCCGTGGCGGGTCAGGGTGCGCAGGGGGAGGACGAAGGGGATCCGGTCGCGCAGGTACTCCATCCCCTCGTCGCGGCCTTCGTTCGCGGCGCAGACGGTCAGCCACTGGACGAGCGTCGTCTTGCCGGAGCCGGCCAGGCCGCGCAGGAGGACCTTGTCATGGCGGGCGAGGGCGAGCTCCGCGGGCAGGGAGTCGGCGGGGCGCAGGGGGACCACGGCGTCCCTGTCGTAGACGAGCGGGGTGTCCGGGACGCGCGTGTCCGGGGCGGCGGCGTACGGGGCCGCGGCCGTGGTGCCGTCGTCTTCCCCGGGTGCGGCGGGCGTCGTGAGCCGGCTGCCGTGGGCCGGGCCCGGGCCCGTCGCCTCCAGCGGCAGGTACGCCCGGTCCAGGGACCAGGTGTCCGGGGAGTGGTGGAGGTCGACCCCGTAGATCGTGAGGCGGCCGTGCTTCTTCGCCAGGTGGGCCCGGTAGCGCCGCTCGAACTCGGTGTCGCGGCCGTCGGGCCGCGGGGTGCGGGTGAGCAGCGCGTCGACCTTCGCGGTCAGCTCGCTCTGGCCGCGGGTCTGCTCGACCAGCGTCCGCGCGACGAAGGTGGAGCGCTGGGTGAAGAACTCCAGGATGTGCAGGCAGGCCCATTCGGTCAGGGTCCCCAGGAAGAGGACGGAGTCCGTGGTGAGCCCGTCCGGGGCCGGGGCGGCCGCGCGCAGGCGGCGGGCCAGGGCGGTGTGGCCCAGGGCCACCGCCTGGACGTCGTCCATGTCCAGGTCGCCGAGGGCGAGCAGCGTGGCGGCCAGGGTGTCGGTGACGGCCTCGGTCTCGTCGGCCGGGAAGGGCGGTTCTCCGGGCCCGGCCAGGGCGCGTCCGACGAGGGTGGCGGCCAGGGCGCGGACGTCCCGGTCGGTCAGAGTGCGCCGCTCGCCGCGGAAGGAGACGAGCCGGGAGAGCCGGACGCGGCGGCCCTCGCCGGGGAGACCGGCCCCGGGACCGTCGGTGACCAGCAGTTTCCTGAGCAGCGGGCCGATCGCGCCGGAGACCAGGCGGGTGCCGATGAGCGCTGGATCCACGTACGTCCCCCGAAGCATCCGTGTCCTGTCCGGCCGTGCCGCCGACATAGTCGGGGACGGCTTCCGGGGGCCTCCGGTTGCGTGACCCAGGTCGCAATGGTGGGGGGTGCGCCGTGACAAGGCGCACAGGCGTTTCGAGGGGTACTAGCCGGAATAGTGGTGGCGTTCGGGGTCGATTCGGGACGTTCCGGTCCCTCGCGTCGGGACCTTGGTCCCGGGGGGTCCCGAACCGGGCGAGAGGCCGCCTCTCGGGCCCATCAGGACAGAGGCGACATGCGGATAAACCGATTCGCTTGTGCCGGTTTGTCCGATTTCAAGGACGGGGTCCGGGGGTCGTCAAGAGCTGAACTTTCCAGGAGATCGCTACGACGCAATGTCGTAGATGGGGGGTTTGAGCCGAGATGGGGTGGCGGGTTACCAAGGGATGGCCAGCCCGGCGCAGCACAGCGTCGGTCCCGTACTTCCCGGAGGTTTTCCCCCGTATGTCGAAGCGCGTCATGAACCCCACCCGTACCACCGTCGTCGCTCTCGCCGCCGCCGGCCTGGGAGCGTCGTTGGTGGCCGGAGCGGGCTCCGCCTTCGCCGCCGAGGGCAAGGCCATCGCGTCCGCCCCTGTCGGTGTTTCCGCCGCCGTCGCCGCCCAGGCCGACGCCCAGGCGAAGGTCGCCGCCCAGGTCAAGGCCGCTCAGGTCAAGGCCGCCGCGGCGAAGACCGCCGCCGTGAAGGCAGCGGCGAAGAAGGCCCCGGTCGCCGCCAAGAAGGCTCCGTCCTGGGTCAAGCCGGTCGCCGGCTACTCGCTGAGCGCCAGCTTCAACCAGGGCGGCGCCATGTGGGCCCACAAGCACTCCGGCCAGGACTTCGCCGTCCCGGTCGGCACCCCCGTCAAGGCCGCCGGCGCGGGCACCGTCGTGAAGGCCGGCCCGTACGGCGGCGGCGACGGCCCGGCGTACGGCAACGCCATCGTCGTCAAGCACGCCAACGGCAAGTACTCGCAGTACGCGCACCTGTCGAAGATCAACGTGCACATCGGCCAGAAGGTCGGCGCCGGCCAGAAGATCGCGCTGTCGGGCAACACCGGCAACTCCTCCGGCCCCCACCTGCACTTCGAGATCCGTACGACCCCGAACTACGGCTCCGCGCTCAACCCGGCCGCGTTCCTGCGCTCCGTCGGCGTCACCATCTGACCCGACGCGACCGGACCCGGCCCCGCCGGGAGTGGTCTCAGGCGTGGTGCGCCTGGGTGATCAGATCGAGGGCGACCTCGAGGACGGCTTCGTGCTTCTCCTCGGGGTCGCCCTCGATCGTCTGCATGAAGAACATGCCGGCGTGCATGGTGAACAGCGCGCTGATGCAGCGGACCCGGTCGGCCATCGCGAACTCCGGCTCCTGGATGAGCCCGCTCAGCGTGACCATGCGCTCCTTGAAGGTCAGGCCGATGCTCAGTTCGCGCACGGTGGCCTGGTTCTCCTGCATGAAGCGGAACAGCGGGGCCGCGTCGGCCAGTGCCGCCTGGTAGCGGCGCAGCGTCTCCTGCTTGGTCTCCAGGGTGCGCGGCTGCTCCTGGGCCCAGGCGATCAGCTCGTCGATCGGCCGGGTCAGGTCCTGGAAGATCCCGATGAGGATGTCTTCCTTGGTCTTGAAGTGGTAGTAGAGGGCGGCCTTGGTGACGTCCAGCCGTTCGGCGATCTCGCGCAGTGAGGTCTTCTCGTAGCCCTGCTCGGCGAAGAGTTCCAGGGCCACGTCCTGGATGCGTTGGCGGGTGTTGCCTCTGGCCATGCTCTTCTCCCCACACCCTTTTACTTACTTGACGCCCGGCTAGTTTGCCTTCTACCTTCCTAGTCTAGTAACTAGCCGGGCGGCAAGTAAGCGTCCGAAGGTGTGGGGAGCAGGGGACATGGCGACGACCGAGTCAGTGAAGGCAGCCGAGGAGGGCGGAGCGGAGGTGCGGCAGCGCAGCGTGCGCGTGGTGCTGCTCGCCCTGATGATCGCGATGTTGCTCGCGATGCTGGACAACATGATCATCGGCACGGCCATGCCGACCATCGTCGGCGAGCTGGGCGGCCTGGAGCACCTCTCCTGGGTCGTCACCGCCTACACGCTGGCCACCGCCGCCTCCACTCCCATCTGGGGCAAGCTCGGCGACATGTACGGCCGCAAGGGCGTCTTCCTCACCTCGATCGTGGTCTTCCTGATCGGTTCGGTGCTCAGCGGCATGGCGCAGGACATGGGCCAGCTCATCGGCTTCCGCGCCGTCCAGGGCCTGGGCGCCGGCGGTCTGATGGTCGGCGTCATGGCGATCATCGGCGACCTGATCCCGCCCCGGGAGCGCGGCAAGTACCAGGGCATGATGGCCGGCGTCATGGCGCTCGCCATGATCGGCGGACCCCTCGTCGGCGGCTCCATCACCGACCACTGGGGCTGGCGCTGGTCCTTCTACATCAACCTGCCGCTCGGCGTGGTCGCGCTGGCGATGGTCACCGCCGTGCTGCACCTGCCCCGCAAGGAGCGGACCGCCGGCACCCGGATCGACTTCCTCGGCGCCGCGCTGCTGACCGTCGGCATCACCACGATCGTGCTCGTCACCACCTGGGGCGGCACCGAGTACGCCTGGGGTTCGGCGACCATCGTGGGCCTCGCGGTCACCGGCGTCGTCGCGCTCGCCGCGTTCCTGCTGGTCGAGACCCGCGCGAGCGACCCGATCATGCCGCTGCACATCTTCCGCAGCCGCAACTTCACCCTCATGTCGGTGATCGGCTTCCTCACCGGCTTCGTGATGTTCGGCGCGGTGCTCTTCCTGCCGCTCTTCCAGCAGTCCGTGCAGGGCGCCTCGGCCACCAACTCCGGCCTGCTCCTCCTGCCGATGCTGCTGTCGATGATGGTCGTCTCGCTGATCTCGGGCCGGGTGACCACGAACAGCGGCAAGTACAAGATCTTCCCCATCATCGGCACCGCGCTGATGGTCGTCGGCCTGTTCCTGCTGGCCCAGATGGACACCGGCACCTCCCGGCTCACCTCCGGGATCTACATGGCGGTCCTCGGCGCCGGTATGGGCTTCCTGATGCAGATCACGATGCTCGTGGCCCAGAACAGCGTCGAGCTCAAGGACATGGGCGTCGCCTCCTCGTCGACCACCCTCTTCCGGACCCTCGGTTCGTCCTTCGGCGTCGCGATCATGGGCGCGCTCTTCACCAGCCGCGTCCAGGACGAGATGGCGACCCGCGGCGGCTCCGGGCTGACCCAGCAGTCGGCCCAGCTCGACGCCGCCAGCCTGGCCAAGCTGCCCGCCGCGCTGCGCGAGGCGTACCAGTACGCCGTGGCGTCCGGCACCCACTCCGCCTTCCTGGTGGGCTCCGCGGTCGCGGTGATCGGCTTCGTCCTGGCGTTCTTCGTCAAGGAGGTGGCCCTGCGCGGGACCGGACCGGCCCCGAAGCCGGCCGACGGAGAGACCGTGAAGGTCGCCGAGACGGTCTGACCCCGCCGCCCCCGGGCACCCACGGCCGAAGGCCCCCGGCGCGACAGCTCGCGCCGGGGGCCTTCGGCCGTCTGCGGAGAGCCCTTAGGTCCTGTCCGGGAACCTGATCATCGGGAAGCTGCCCGTGTTCGTGGGCGCGTGGTCGGGGAGCCAGAGCACCGCGATTGCGCCGCCCTGCGTCCCGGCGGGCGCCCCCGAGGGAGCCGCGTTGCGGAACGTCAGCCGGGCGCCCAGGACCCGCGCCTGCCCTGCCGCGATCGTCAGGCCGAGCCCGTGGCCCTGACCGGCCCGGTCGCTCGCCCCGGTACGGAAGCGGCTCGGGCCCTCGCGCAGCAGGGCCTCGGGGAAGCCGGGGCCGTGGTCCCGTACGCGGAGCACCCGGCCCTCGACCGTGACCTCCACCGGCTTGCTGCCGTGCTTGGCCGCGTTCGCCAGGAGGTTGCCCAGGATCCGCTCCAGCCGGCGCGGATCGGTGTTCACCCACGACTCGTGGACCACCCGGACGACCACGTCCGGGTCGAGCGTCCGCACCCGCCGCTCGACGAACTCGCCGAGCGCGATCTCCTGCAGCTCGGCCCGCTCCGAGGCGCTGTCCAGCCGGGCCACCTCCAGCACGTCCTCGACCAGCGTCCGCATGGCCTGCGCCCGGTCCCGTACGAGCTCGGTGGGCCGCCCGGGCGGCAGCAGCTCGGCCGCCGTCAGCAGGCCCGTCACCGGCGTGCGCAGCTCGTGCGCGATGTCCGCGGTGACCCGGCGCTCGGCCTCGATCCGTTCGTTGAGGGCGTCGGTCAGGCCGTCGACCGCGCGGGCCAGCTCGTCGGTCTCGTCGCGGACGACCCCGCCGATCGCGTCCCTGACCCGGACGTCCGTGTTGCCCTGGGCCACCTTCCCGGCGGCCGCGGCGGCCTTCCGCAGTCGCCGGGAGAGCTGGCCGCCGATGAGCACGCCGAGCGCGCAGCCGCCGAAGACCACCGAGACGGAGCCGATGATCAGCGCCCGGTCGAGGTCCTTCATGATGGCCGCGCTGCGGTCGGCGAAGGGGATGTGCAGCGACAGCACGTCGCCGTTGGCCAGCGGCACGGCCGCCCAGACGTCCGGCGGACCGCCGTGGCTGTGCTCCTGGACGTACGTGCCCCGCCGGTTGTCCCGCATCAGCTGGTCGAGCTGGCGCGGCAGCATCGGGTCGTTGATCTTGGTGCCGAAGCGGGGCTCCTTGGGCTTGGAGCCCTCGTACATCCGCTGGGCGAAGAGCAGCCGCTCCATCTGGACCTCGCGCGCGTTGTCCAGCATCGAGACGCGCGCGGAGTTGTGGACGACCAGGCTGAGCGTGACCGCGATGAGCGCGCCGACCGCGGCGATCGCGACGGAGATCTTCCAGCGGACGCCCGTGCGCAGGGGGAGCCGCTTCATCCGTTCATCCCCCGGGTCATCCCTTGAGCTTGTAGCCGAAGCCGCGGACCGTCTCGATCCGGTCCTGTCCGATCTTGGTGCGCAGGCGCTGCACGTGGACGTCCACGACCCGGGTGTCGCCGCCCCAGCCGTAGTCCCAGACCCGTTCCAGCAGCTTGTCGCGCGACAGGACCGTGCCGGGTGCGGAGGAGAACTCCAGCAGCAGACGCATCTCCGTCGGTGTCAGCGCCACCGGCGCCCCGCCCCTGCGGACCTCCATGCCGTCGGTGTCGACCTCCAGCTCGCCGAAGACCAGCACCCCGCCGTCGGGGCCTTCGTCCCGCCCGGCGTCCCCGCCGGCCGCGCCGCCCGCGTGCCCGAAGCGGCGCAGCACCGCCCGGATCCGGGCGACCAGGACGGATCCGTCGAAGGGCTTGGTGACGTAGTCGTCGGCCCCGGCCTCCAGGCCCAGCACGACGTCGATGGAGTCGGCGCGCGCCGACAGCATGATCACCGGCACGGTCGACTCGTCGCGGATCCGGCGGCACAGGCTGACGCCGTCCATGCCCGGCAGCATCACGTCGAGCAGCGCGATGTCCGGGCGGTCGGCCCGGAACGCCTCCAGACCGGAGAGCCCGTCGGGCATCGCGGTCACCGCGAAGCCGTCCCGCTCCAGAGCGAGCTGGGTGGCTTCGCGGATCACGTCGTCGTCCTCGACGAACAGCACATGGGTCTCGGCCATCGGGCGCCCTTTCCGTTTCTCTCCCGCCGGCGTCGCACGCCGGCGTCGGTGTTCGCGCCGGCCCCGTCACCGGAGCCGGCATCGCGCCGCGGTCAGCCGTCGCCGGGTGCCGGCGCGGAGCCGTCGATGCCGCCGTCACCGACCGCGCGGCTGTAGTCGTTGTGCACCCAGTCGTGCTGGGTGAACCTGTTGCCCGACCACCGGTACGTGATCACGTCCTCGCCCGAGGGGTACGCCACCGGGTCGCCCTTGGCGTACACCTGCCGGGTCACGATCAGATCACCGCGGTCGATCGTCGCGTAGACGGCGGCGTCCTCGGTCATGAAGACGTTCTTGTACTCCTTGTTCTCCTCGCGGTACACGTACGTCCCGATGCCGACGGCGTCGCCGCAGGTCATCACGTTGACGACGACGTCCGGCGACGCCCCGCCGGTGAGGTTCCCGTAGGAGGTGTCCACCGGGTACGCGTCCGCGACGCAGGGCTTCAGGTCGCCCTTCAGGCGCTCGCCGATCTTCGGGTCGGACTTCAGCAGCGCGATCGGGTCGACCCGCTTGGCCGACTGCTTGCCCGTGGAGGAGGACGGGGAGGCGGCCGGGGCCGCCGAGGTCACGTCGTCTGCGCGGGCCGCGCCCTCGTCACGGGAACCCGTGCCGCCGGTCGAGCAGCCGGCCATGAGCATGCCGACGGCGACGAGCCCGGCCAGTGCCGTGGTCCTCGCCGCCGCGTGGGTGCCGCACGGGCCGTCCTCCCCGCCGTCGTGTCCGCTCCCCGGGGAGCGTCCAGCCGATCTTGCCGGGTTGATCGACAAGACACCCCCTAGGCCGCGCACCGGTCCCGCCCCCGTTCCTCACGTCGTTCGGTCGACCGCTCCAGAGCTCGGGCGTCGTCGATGCCCCGGCTCTCCAGTTCCTGGCGCAGTCGGGCCAGTGCACGGTGGAGCGTGCTCTTCACCGTACCGGTCGACATGCCGAGCGCCGCCGCGGTCTCCTCGGTGCTCATCTGCTCCCAGTGCCGCAGGACGACGACGCTGCGCTGCTTGGGCGCGAGGACCTTGAGGATGTCCATGAGCAGGGCCCGGTCGGCGTGCTGCTCGGTGGCGTCGTCGACGGACGCGTCGGGCAGCTGCTCGGTGGGCACCTCGTCGAGCTTGCGGGCACGCCACCACTCGGTGCGGGTGTTGATCATCACGCGGCGCAGGTAGGCGTCGGCCAGGGACTTGTCGGCGATGCCGTCCCAGCGGCCGTACGTGCGGGCCAGCGCGGTCTGCAGCAGGTCCTGCGCGTCGACCGGGTCGGGCACGAGACGGCGGGCACTGCGCAGCAGGGCGTCCTGCCGTGTACGGACGTACTCCTCGAAGTCGAGCACCTCGCCGTGCGCCATTCCCAACCGCCTCCGATCCCCGTGACCAGCACTGTTTCCGTGTACGTCGACGACGCTACGGAGCGGTTGTCACGAGGCTGTGCGCGGCAGCCGTCGGCGGACGCACGGCTGCCCATCGGTTGTGTAACGGCCGGGGACGGGCCGGGCGTCCGGCCCCTGTCGGACGGTCGGTAGGTTCGCGGTGTCCGCGCGCGGGCAGCGGCGGGGAGGACGGGGGGAACCATGGACGACGACGCGGGGCCGAGCGGCGTGGGGCAGGGCGACGCGGGGCTGGACGACGTGGGGCTGGCGGCCCGCTTCGAGGAGGAGCGCGGCCGGCTGCGGGCGGTGGCCTACCGGATGCTCGGCTCGGTCGCCGAGGCCGACGACGCGCTCCAGGAGGCATGGCTGCGTGCGAGCGCCGCCGGCACCGACGGGGTCGCGAACCTGAGCGGCTGGCTGACCACCGTGGTGTCCCGGGTCTGCCTGAACACGCTGCGCACCCGCCGGACGCGGCGCGAGGACCTCTTCGACGAGCCGCCCGGGTCGTTCGCGCCCGGGCGGGCGGCGGGCGGCGACGAGGCACGCGATCCCGAGGAGGAGGCGCTGCTGGCCGACTCGGTCAGCGTCGCCCTGCTGGTGGTGCTGGACCGGCTGTCGCCCGCGGAGCGGCTCGCCTTCGTCCTGCACGACATGTTCGCCGTGCCCTTCGAGGACATCGGGCCGATGCTGGAGCGGACCCCCGTGTCCGCGCGGCAGCTCGCGAGCCGGGCCCGCCGTCGGGTCAAGGGGGCCGGGACGCCGCCCGGACCGGATCCGGTCCGGCGCCGCCGGGTCGTCGACGCCTTCCTGTCCGCCACGCGCCGCGGGGACTTCGAGGCGCTGGTCGGGCTGCTGCACCCCGACGTGGTGCTGCGGGCCGACGCGGCGGTCGTGCCCACGCCCGAGCCGGTCGTCGTCCTCGGGGCCCACA
Source organism: Streptomyces sp. JL2001 (assembly GCF_050917515.1). Lineage (NCBI taxonomy): Bacteria > Bacillati > Actinomycetota > Actinomycetes > Kitasatosporales > Streptomycetaceae > Streptomyces > Streptomyces sp. JL2001. Next base: position 4,326,140 of record NZ_CP169421.1, read on the forward strand.
CCGTCGCCAGGGGCGCGATGGCGGCGGTGGGCCGGGCCCGGTTCACCGGGCCCGTACGGATCGACGGGGCGATCGGGCTGGCGATGGCCCGGCACGGGCGGCTGGCCGTGGCGCTCGCCTTCACGATCGTCGAGGGCCTGATCACCGAGATCGACGTCGTCGCGGAGCCGGAGCGGCTCCGCGCGCTCGGCCTCGCCGTGCCCGACGGCCACTGAGCGGCGGCGCCGGGTCGCCGGGTGGTCCCGGCCACCCGGCGTGACCGGGACCCGGCCGCCGCGAACCGGCCGGCGGCCGCCCGGCGGCACCGGCCCGGGCGCCGCCGGGGGCACCGCCCCGCGGTCGGGGAACAGCGGCCGTCAGGACTGCGGCAGGCGGTAGAGCCCGCCCTCCAGGGGTTCGACCAGGCCGTCGGCGACCAGGCCGTCCAGGGCCCGGTCGCGCTGGACCGGGTCGTGCCAGACGGCGTCCAGGGACGGCTGCGGCACCGCGTCCGTGGCCTCCCGCAGGACGGCCAGCAGCTTGCCGCGGACCTGGCGGTCCGTGCCGGCGTAGGTCTGGCCGCGCCGCGGCGGGCCGTCGTGGGCCGGCTTCCCCGACTGCCGCCACACGCACTCGGCGGAGATCGGGCACCGCCCGCAGTCCTCGTTCTTCGCGGTGCACACCAGCGCGCCCAGCTCCATGGAGGCCGCCGCCCAGCGGGCGGCCGTGGCGTCGTCCTCCGGCAGCAGTTCGCGCGCCAGCCTGCGCTCGGCCGCCGTCGTGGCGTTCGGCGGGTACTGGACACCGGTGGCCGCCCGGGCGAAGACCCGGCGCACGTTGGTGTCGAGCACCGCGTGCCGCTGCCCGTACGCGAAGGAGGCCACCGCCGCCGCGGTGTACTCCCCGATGCCCGGCAGGGCGAGCAACTGCCCGTGCTCGCTGGGGACGTCGCCGCCGTGCCGCTCCGTTATGGCCACGGCCGCGCCGTGCAGCCGCAGGGCGCGCCGCGGATAGCCGAGCCGGCCCCAGGCGCGGACCGCCTCGCCCGGTGCCTCGGCGGCCAGGTCGGCCGGCCGCGGCCAGCGCGCGAGCCACTGCTCGTACACCGGCAGGACCCGGACGACCGGGGTCTGCTGGAGCATGAACTCGCTCACCATCACGCCCCACGCGCCCGCCTCGGGGCGGCGCCAGGGCAGATCGCGGGCGTGCCGGTCGAACCAGGCGAGGACGGGCCCGTGCAGCCGGTCGGGTGCGGGCGCCGGGGCGGGCCCGGCCGCGGGGCCGTCGGAGGGGACGGGGGACGTGGTGGAGGCATCGATGGAAGTCATGGCACCTCCGATCCTGGCACGTTCAGTACGCGCCGTGCCGCACGCCCTCACGGCGCGTGGAGGCGTGCTGGCGCGGGCCGCGCCCCACGCACCACACCACCGCGCCGTTGCCGCTGGTGCGGGCCGTGTCCACCAGGGTCCGGACGGGCCGCGTCGCCGCCTTGACGACGAGGAACGCGACCGCCCCTCCCAGCAGCAGGCCGACCGTCACGTCGTGCGGGTAGTGCACGCCGACGAAGACCCGGGAGAAGGCCATGAGGAGCGCCATCGGCACGGTCAGCCAGGCCATGCCGCGCCAGGACAGCGCGAGGGCGACGGCCGCGGCTCCCGCGATCGCCGAGTGGTTGCTCGGGAACGACCAGTCTCCGTAGGGCGGGCAGGGGACGAGCGAGGCGGCGGCCCCGGCCACCGCCCGGCACGGACGCTCCTCGTCCACCAGCGACTTGAGCGCCTCGCTCACCACGTATCCGAAACCGGTCGCGAGCGGGGCCAGCAGCGCGAGCGCCATGGCGCCGCTCGGCGCCGTCCTGGTCCGCCACCAGCCGGCCAGGAACAGCACGCCGAACAGCAGCAGTCCGGCCTCGGTCCACACCTCGGCGAGTTGCTGGAACCAGTGCGGGGTGGAGTGGGCGACGTCGGTGACGTCGCGGTAGAGGTCGCCCGAGAGATCGGAAAGGTTGTCCATGAGGGGAGACGCTAACCGGAGTCCGGCACCCGGCGCCCGGGCCGAAGGTCCGCACCCCGCCCGGCCGAAGTAGGGGCGGAACGGATGAGTCCGGCGCTCGGGGTGTGATCATCGGCAAAACTTGATGTCTGGGGCGGCGGGTGGGGCGGGAGTTGGCCTCGATCTCTCGTAAGGTTCGTGGCGTGGGATCACTGCGCAATCCGGTCGGGCCGCTTCCCTCCTCCATCTACTGGCGACGGAGGGCGGTCGCGCTGTGCCTGATCGCGCTTCTCGCGCTGCTCACGCTCTGGGCCGTCACCTCCGGTGGCGGCGGCGGGAAGAAGCCGAACGACGGTGCCAACGGGGCTTCCCCCGCGCCCTCGATCACTCCCGGACCCTCTGGCTCCGGTCCGGCGATCAGTGAACAGCCCGGCGGACGCGACGAGTCGGGCGACTCCGGAGAGACCACGGGAGGCGAGGGCGGCACCGGCGAAGACGCCTCCACCGGCACCGAGGGCGGCGGCAAGAACGGCGATACGGACGGCGGGGGCGGCGACGGCGGTGCGGGCTCGACCGCCGGGCAGCAGGTGCCGGCCGGCTCCCCGCTCCCGAACTGCGCCCCGGGGTCACTCCAGTTGACGCTGAAGAGCGACAAGCTCTCCTACGCGCCGGGGGACAAGCCGCGGTTCCGGCTCATCGCCCGGAACGCCTCGGGCACCGACTGCAAGGCCGACTTCGGCCCGAAGAGCGCGGTCCTGAAGATCAGCAACGACAAGGGCGACCAGATCTGGTCCTCGCAGGACTGCCCCCGCCCCGGCACCCCGATCCTGCTGCGCGTCCCCGCCCGCACCGCGATCACGCACACCGTGGACTGGGACCGCGGGCAGAGCGCCCCGCAGTGCGCCACCGCGCCGGCGGGCCCGGTCGGCCCGGGCACGTACCTGGTGGAGGCGGCGCTGCCCGGCACGAAGGTCTCGCCGGCCTCGTTCACGTTGGCGAAGGACTGACCGCACGGCGGCACGGCACGCGGAAGGGGCGGTACGGGAATCCCGTACCGCCCCTTCCGCGTGCCGTGGTCACGGGCCGTCCCGTCGTCCGCGGTGGGCCGTAGCGCGTCCTGCGCCCGCCGGGGACTACGGGACAGCCCTCACACGTACCGCTCGAGGATCGAGGACTCCGCGAGCCGGGAGAGGCCCTCACGGACGCTGCGGGCCCGGGCCTCGCCGACGCCGTCCACGGTCTGGAGGTCGTCGACGCTCGCCGCGAGCAGCTTCTGCAGGCCGCCGAAGTGCTCGACGAGCCGCTCGATGATCGCCCCCGGCAGGCGCGGGACCTTGGCCAGGAGCCGGTACCCGCGTGGGGAGACGGCGGAGTCGAGCGTCTCGGGCGAGCCGCTGTAACCGAGGGCGCGCGCCACGATGGGCAGTTCGAGCAGCTCGGCGTGGCTGAGCGCGTCGAGCTCGGTGAGCGCCTCGGCGACCGTGCGGGACCGCTTGGCCGTCGGCTCCGGCACGTAGTCGCGGATGACGAGCTCGCGCTCGGGCTCGACACCCGCGATCAACTCGTCCAGCTGGAGCGAGAGGAGGCGGCCGTCGGTGCCGAGCTCGACGACGTACTCGGCGATCTCGGTGGCGATCCGGCGGACCATCTCCAGGCGCTGGGCGACGGCGGTGACGTCCCGGACCGTGACCAGGTCCTCGATCTCCAGCGCGGACAGCGTGCCGGCGACCTCGTCGAGACGGAGCTTGTACCGCTCCAGGGTCGCGAGGGCCTGGTTGGCGCGGGAGAGGATCGCGGCCGACTCCTCCAGGACCCGGCGCTCGCCGTTCACGTACAGCGCGATCAGGCGCATGGACTGCGAGACGGAGACGACCGGGAAGTTGCACTGCTTGGAGACGCGGTCCGCGGTGCGGTGGCGGGTGCCGGTCTCCTCGGTGGGGATGGACGCGTCCGGGACCAGCTGCACGCCGGCCCGCAGGATCTTGGTGATGTCCTTGTCGAGGATCAGTGCGCCGTCGAGCTTGCACAGCTCGCGCAGCCGGGTCGCGGTGAACTCCACGTCCAGCACGAAGCCGCCGGTGCACATGGATTCGACCGTTTTGTCCATACCGAGGACGAGGAGTCCTCCGGTGTTGCCCCGAAGGATCCGCTCCAGGCCGTCCCGCAGGGCGGTGCCGGGGGCGACGGCGCTGAGCGAGGCGCGCATGAGCGCCTCGTTGCCGGAGCCCGCGCCGGACTTTCCGGGAGCTGCTGCCCCGTCCTTGGCTGCCACTGCACTCCTCCGGCTCGTACGGTTGGGCGAGACCAGGGCAAAGTCTAGCGACACCGTTGCGCGCCGAGTTTGCATACCGGTGGTGGGCAACTCCTCCCGACGACCGCGCCTGCCGGGTGGCGCGGCCCGGCGGTGGGTGCCGGGAGGCCGCGCGGGCCGCCCGCCGGAGCCCTCTCCCGGCCTGGCGCAAGGGCTCCGGGGCCGGGCCGCGAAGCCGGTCCGGCCGCCCTCGCGCAGGCCCGTGCCCGTGTCCGCCGCGCCCCGCGCCGCCCGCCCAGCCCGGCCCGAGTCCGGCCCGTCGTACAGCCGCCGGGGCGGCTCGCCCGCCCGGCGGCCTATTCCTCGGCGTTCTTCGGGGCCGCCGGCCGGCGGCTGCGCGGCAGGACCTGGAGGGCCTCGCCGATGTTCGCCACTTCCGTCACCTTCATGCCCGCGGGGATCTTGCCGGGATCGGTCGGGACCAGGGCGTGGGTGAAGCCCAGGCGGTGGGCCTCGGCGAGCCGGCGCTGGACGCCCGTGACCCGGCGGACCTCGCCCGCGAGCCCGACCTCGCCGATCGCGACCAGGTTCTTGGGCAGCGGGGTGTCGCTGGCCGCGGAGGCCAGCGCCAGGGCGACCGCCAGGTCGGCGGCCGGCTCGGAGAGCTTCACGCCGCCGACGGTCGCGCTGTAGATGTCGCGCTTCCCCAGCGCGCTGATCCGGCCGCGCTGCTCCAGCACGGCCAGCATCATCGACACCCGGGAGGTCTCCAGGCCCGAGGTCGTCCGCCGGGGCGAGGGGATCTGCGAGTCGACCGTCAGGGCCTGCACCTCGGCCACGAGCGGCCGGCGGCCCTCCAGGGTCACCGTCAGGCAGGTGCCGGGCACGGCCACGTCGCGTCGGGTCAGGAACAGCCCCGACGGGTCCGCCAGGCCCGTGATGCCCTCGTCGTGCAGTTCGAAGCAGCCGACCTCGTCCGTCGCCCCGTAGCGGTTCTTCACACCGCGGACCAGGCGCAGCCGCGCGTGCCGGTCGCCCTCGAAGCTCAGCACCACGTCGACCAGGTGCTCCAGGAGGCGGGGGCCGGCGATGGCTCCGTCCTTGGTGACGTGGCCCACGAGGAGCGTGGACATCCCCCGCTCCTTCGAGGCGCGGATGAGGGCCCCGGCGACCTCGCGGACCTGGGCCATGCCGCCCGGGGCGCCGTCGATCTCGGGAGAGGCCACGGTCTGCACCGAGTCCATGATCAGCAGTGAGGGCTTGACGGCGTCGAGGTGGCCGAGCACCGCGGAAAGGTCGGTCTCGGCGGCCAGGTAGAGGTGGTCGCTCAGTGCGTTGATGCGGTCGGCGCGCAGCCGGACCTGGCTCGCGGACTCCTCGCCCGTGACGTACAGCGTGCGGTGCTCGTCGCTCGCGGCCTTCGCGGCCACGTCGAGCAGCAGCGTCGACTTGCCGACGCCCGGCTCGCCGGCCAGCAGGACCACCGCGCCGGGGACCAGCCCGCCGCCGAGGACCCGGTCGAGTTCGTCGACGCCCGTGGAGCGCGCGGTGGCCTGCCGGCCGTCGACCTGGCCGATGGGCAGCGCGGCGGTGGAGACCCGGCCCGCGGCGGTCGTGCGGACGGCGGGCGCGCCGTACTCCTCGACCGTCCCCCAGGCCTGGCACTCGGGGCAACGGCCGAGCCATTTGGCGGTCGTCCAACCGCACTCGGTGCAGCGGTAGGACGGCCTGTCCTTGGCGGATTTCGTACGGGCAGCCATGCACCGAACCGTAGCGGGCCCCACCGACAACGCCGTCCGGCCCGGGCCCGGCGGCCTCCCGCACCGGTCGTCATGACATATTCCTGTCCCCTTTTGAGGGATACGTTCACCCGTAAGAATTAAAAGTGTTCAAGTGGTACGAAGAGACCTGCCCGGCCTGCCTACGGTCGGCCCGTGACGAGCAGCAGGCTGGATCCCCCCACCCACACCACCGGCGCACACCGGGCGCACCGCCGCGCGCCGTCCTCCACCGCCGCGGGCTCCGGCACCCGCTCCGGGCCGCGCACCCTCGGCCACCACCCGCCCGCACGCTACGAGGCGTATCTGGACGGCCTGTTCACCTACTGCCTGTCCGTGCTCTGCGACCACGACGACGCGACCGCCGCCCTCGGCGACGTCCTCGCCATCGCCGAACGCCAGCGGGGCCGCTGCCCGGCCGACGAGGCCGGCCGCCTCGCCTGGCTCTACGCCCTGGCCCGCTGGGCCTGTCTGCGCACCCTCGGCGAGCAGCGACGCAAGCGTCCCGGCGCCCACACCGGCCGCCCCGGCGCCGCGCCGGCGCCGTCCCGCGTCTCCGAGGAGACCGCCGAGCGCCGCCGGGCCGAACTCGCCCGGCTCGCCTGGCCCGAGGCCGCCGGCACCACCCCCGAGCAGCGCGAGGCCCTGGAGCTCGCCGTGCGCCACGGCCTCGGCCCCCGCGAGGTGGCGGCCGTCCTGACCCTGGACCCGCTCGCCGCCCGCGAGCTGCTCTCCTCCGCCGCCTGCGAGGTCGAACGGACCCGCGCGGCCCTCGCGGTCGTCGAGACCGGCACCTGCCCCATGGTGGCCCGGCTCACCGGCGACCACCAGGTGCTGCTCTCCGCGACCCTGCGCGCCGAACTCGTCCGCCACGTCGACGACTGCCCGCTGTGCCGGCGGGCCGCCGAGCGGGCGGGCGCCGGCGGGCCCTGGCCGGGCGCACCGGTGGCCTCCCCGGCCCGGCTCCCGCTGGTCGAGGCGCCCCGGGCGGCGGCGTACGTCGCGATGATGCACGTCCCCCGTGCCCGGTCCGGCGCCCCGCGCTTCGGCGCGACCGGATTCCCGATGGACCCCAAGGACCACGCGGCACGCCGCGACCGGATGCGCGCCCGGGCGGTGACCACCACCGTCGTGGCCGCCGTCGTCGCCGCCCCGGTCCTCGCCCTGTGGGCGTCGTACCGCGGCGGGCCAGCGGAGGGCGAGACCGCGGGGGGCGCCCCGGTCACCGCGCGCGAGTCGGACGAGCGCACGGGCCCGGACGGCACCCCGAACGATCGCTACGAGAACGCCGGCAACGCCCGGATCACCCCCGACCCGCGCTTCACCCGGGGCAGCCGGTCACCGGACGTCTCGGTCGAGGTGATCAGCCCCGGCGGGCCGGTGGAAGGGGCGTCGCCCGGGCAGCCCGGGGCCGGCCGGATCACCGTCGCCGCGCAGGGCGACGGGACCACGACGCTGCTGACCCTCACCAACTCCGGCGGAGCGCCCGCCGGCTGGTCGCTGTGGACCGACGCGCCCTGGCTGTACGTGAGCCGTGCCTCCGGCACTCTGGCGCCGGGCGAGTCCGTGACGGTCCGGATCACCGTCGACCACGGGCGCGAGCCCGCCGGCGCCTGGGCGGCGCGGGTGGGGGTGAAGCCCTCCGGCGCCATGCTGCGGATCACCGGTCACGGGGCGCCGCCTCCGGCGACGGAGGAGCCGCCGTCCACGGACCCGACGACCCCGCCTCCCACGACGGAGGAGCCGCCGCCGTCGACCGACCCGACGACCCCGCCGCCCTCCACGGACCCGACCACGCCGCCTCCGGCGACGGAGGAGCCGCCGTCCACGGACCCGGCGACCCCGCCGTCGTCGACGGACCCGGGCACCCCGGGCGAGCCGGGGTCCCCTTCGTCCTCGTGAGGGCTGTCCCGTGTCCCCGGCGGGCGCCCGACGCCGGCCGCGGCGCTCCCCCAGCCCGCCGAGAGCGCGTGCCGGACCCGGCGGGGCGTGGCCGCAGGGGCGCCGGACCGGTGCCCTGGACCGGGGCCCGCCGTGAGCCGTCCGGTGCGGGGCGCCGGACCGCACGCCCCGCACGACGGCGGTGCGTCAGGACTTCTCGCGCGGAGGGTCCGCCGGGTGCGGGGCCACCAGCGGCAGCTGCGCCGCGAGCCGCGCCTCGCACAGCTCCGCGAGGACGTCGTAGGCCTCCTTGCCCATCATCTCGGTGAGCTCGGGCCGGTACGTGACGTACACCGGCTCCCCGGCCCCGTGCGCCGAGGTCGCCGAGGTGCACCACCAGTGCAGGTCGTGCCCGCCCGGGCCCCAGCCGCGGCGGTCGTACTCGCCGATCGACACCTGGAGGACCCGGGTGTCGTCCGGCCGGTCGATCCACTCGTACGTCCGGCGCACCGGCAGCTGCCAGCACACGTCCGGCTTGGTCTCCAGCGGCTCCTTGCCCTCACGGAGGGCCAGGATGTGCAGCGAGCAGCCGGCGCCGCCCGCGAAACCGGGACGGTTCTGGAAGATGCAGGACCCCTCCCAGCGGCGGGTCTGGCGGTCGCCGTCCTCGTCGAGCTGGGTCCAGCCCGTCTGCGTACCGACGTCGTGGAACTGCCACAGTTCGGGCGTCAGCCGGGCCACGTGCGAGGCGACCCGCTTCTCGTCGTCCTCGTCGGAGAAGTGCGCGCCCAGCGTGCAGCAGCCGTCGTCCGCACGGCCCGCCTGGATGCCCTGGCAGCCGCTGCCGAAGATGCAGGTCCAGCGAGAGGTGAGCCAGGTCAGGTCGCAGCGGTAGACCTGTTCGTCGTCGGAAGGGTCCGGGAACTCGACCCAGGCGCGCGGGAAATCGAGCCCCTTCTCGTCGGGCTCGGCCGCCTTGCCCTGCTTCCCGGAGGTCCTGGGAGCCTTGGGAGCCTTCGTGGCGCCGGGGCCGCCACTGTCTTTGCCCGGCTTACCCTTTTTCGTCTTTGGCACACGACAAGCGTATGCGCGCCGGAGCAGTAGCGTTCCGTCCATGAGACTCGGAGTCCTGGACGTCGGTTCGAACACGGTGCACCTGCTGGTGGTGGACGCGCACCCCGGCGCCCGCCCGCTGCCCGCCCATTCCCACAAGGCGGAGCTGCGTCTGGCCGAGCTCCTGGACGAGCGGGGCGCCATCGCCCCCGCCGGGATCGAGCGGCTCATCGCGACCGTCGGGGACGCGCTCCATGCCGCCGAGGACAAGGGCTGCGAGGAGGTCCTGCCGTTCGCGACCTCGGCCATTCGGGAGGCGACCAACGCGGACGCCGTCCTGGCCCGGATCAAGGAGCGCACCGGGATCGACCTCCAGGTCCTCACCGGCGGGGAGGAGGCACGGCTCACCTTCCTCGCGGCCCGTCGCTGGTTCGGCTGGTCCGCCGGCAAGCTGTTCCTCCTCGACATCGGCGGCGGCTCGCTGGAGATCGCGTACGGCATCGACGAGGAGCCGGACGCGGCTGTCTCGCTGCCGCTGGGCGCGGGCCGGCTCACGTCCGGCTGGCTGCCGGGCGATCCGGCCGACGCGGCGGACGTACGGGCGCTGCGCCGCCACGTGCGCGCCCAGATCGCCCGTACCGTCGGCGAGTTCAGCCGCTTCGGGAAGCCGGACCACGTCGTCGCCACGTCCAAGACCTTCAAGCAGCTCGCCCGGATCGCCGGGGCGCCCGGCTCGGGCGACGGGCTCTACGTCCAGCGCAACCTCACCCGGAAGTCCCTGGAGGAGTGGGTCCCCAAACTCGCGGTGATGACGGCCGACCAGCGCACCGGTCTCCCCGGGGTGTCGGAGGGGCGCGCCCCGCAGCTCCTGGCGGGCGCGATGGTCGCCGAGGGCGCGATGGACCTGTTCGGCATCGACGAGCTGGAGATCTGCCCCTGGGCGCTGCGCGAGGGCGTCATCCTGCGCCGCCTGGACCACCTGCCGGCGGAATAGCCCGGACCGCCGGGCCGCGGGCCGGGCACGGCCCGCATGTCGTCCGGCCCGCACCCGGTGGCCGGCGGCGCACGCTGCTCCGCGCGCGCCCGGAGTGCGCGCGGCGTGACGGGAACCACTCCCCCCGGCCCCCTGCCCGCCCCGTACGCTGTCCTTCGTGGCAGAACCAGTGGTGCGCATCCCGGATGCGAAGGTCGCCCTGTCGACGGCCTCGGTCTATCCGGAGTCGACGGCGACGGCCTTCGAGACCGCCGCGCGCCTCGGCTACGACGGCGTCGAGGTCATGGTGTGGACCGACCCCGTCAGTCAGGACATCGAGGCCCTGCGCCGGCTCTCGGACTACCACCAGGTACCGATCCTCGCCGTCCACGCCCCCTGCCTGCTCATCACCCAGCGCGTCTGGTCCACCGATCCGTGGACGAAGCTGCGGCGTGCCCAGGCGGCGGCCGAGAAGCTCGGTGCCTCCACGGTCGTCGTGCACCCGCCGTTCCGCTGGCAGCGCCAGTACGCCCGGGACTTCGTCTCCGGAATCTGGCGGATGGCGCACGAGACCGACGTCCGGTTCGCCGTCGAGAACATGTACCCCTGGCGGTACAAGGACCGCGAGATGCTCGCCTACGCGCCCGAGTGGGACGTCACCAAGGACGACTACCGGCACTTCACCGTGGACCTCTCGCACACCGCGACCGCCCGCACCGACGCCCTCGCCATGATCGACCGCATGGGCGACCGCCTGGGCCACGTCCACCTCGCCGACGGCCGGGGTTCCGCGAAGGACGAGCACCTGGTCCCCGGCCGCGGCACGCAGCCGTGCGCCGAACTGCTGGAGCGGCTCGCCCTCGGCGGCTTCGACGGCCACGTCGTCATCGAGGTCAACACCCGCCGGGCCATGTCGTCCGCCGAACGCGAGGCCGACCTCGCGGAGGCCCTGGCCTTCACCCGGCTGCACCTGGCCTCGGCGTCCGCCCGCCCGCCCCGGATCCCCCGCTCATGACCGGAGAGGCCCCGCGCCGCCGCGGCCGGCCCTCCCGCGCGGCCGAGGAGAGCGGCCCGGGTGCCCGGGAGCGGATCCTGGAGGCGGCCCGCGCGCAGTTCGCCGAGCGCGGCTACGACAAGACCTCGGTCCGGGGCATCGCGAAGGCGGCCGGGGTGGACGCGGCGCTCGTGCACCACTACTTCGGTACGAAGGACGAGGTCTTCGCCGCCGCGATCGAGGTCTCCATGGAGCCCGCGACGGTGGTCCCGGCCGTCCTGGGCGAGGGGACCGAGGGCATCGGGGAGCGTCTCGCGCGCTACTTCCTCGGCGTCTGGGAGAACCCCGCGACCCGGGCCCCGCTCCTGGCGATCATCCGCTCCGCGCTGACGCACGAGGCGGCGGCCAAGGTGCTGCGCGGCTTCGTCCTGCGCCGGGTCCTGGAGCGGGTGGCCGCCGATCTCGACGTGCCGAACCCGAAGTTCCGGGCCGAGCTGGCCGCCTCGCACATGATCGGCATCGCGATGATGCGGTACGTGCTCCAGGTCGAGCCGCTCGCCTCGGCGGACCCGGAGGAGATCGTGGAACTGGTCGCCCCGACGCTCCAGCGGTACCTGACCGAGGCGTGAGCGCGCCGGCCGGCGCCCCTCCGCGGCCCCCGGCCGACTGACCGAAAGCTGAACAGCCGGTCCGGCATACGGACACGCTGTCCAGATCTTGGAGGGGCGGCGTACGCTCGAATGCAAGCACATCCATCACGAGGAGCGAGCGACGATGCCCGAGCTGAGGTCCCGCACTGTCACCCACGGCCGCAACATGGCGGGCGCACGCGCCCTTATGCGCGCCTCCGGTGTACCGGGTGCGGACATCGGGCGGAAGCCGATCATCGCCGTGGCCAACTCCTTCACGGAGTTCGTGCCCGGCCACACGCACCTCCAGCCGGTCGGCCGGATCGTCTCCGAGGCGATCGTCGCGGCGGGTGCCATCCCGCGCGAGTTCAACACGATCGCCGTCGACGACGGCATCGCCATGGGCCACGGCGGCATGCTCTACAGCCTGCCGTCCCGCGACCTGATCGCGGACAGCGTGGAGTACATGGTCGAGGCGCACTGCGCCGACGCCCTGATCTGCATCTCCAACTGCGACAAGATCACCCCGGGCATGCTGATGGCCGCCCTGCGCCTGAACATCCCGACGGTCTTCGTCTCCGGCGGCCCGATGGAGTCCGGCAAGGCCACGCTCGTCGACGGCACGGTCCGGACGCTCGACCTGGTCGACGCGATCTCCGACGCGGTGAACGACAAGGTCTCGGACGAGGACATCCTCCGCATCGAGGAGAACGCCTGCCCGACCTGCGGGTCCTGTTCCGGCATGTTCACCGCGAACTCGATGAACTGCCTGACCGAGGCCATCGGCCTCTCCCTGCCCGGCAACGGCTCGGTCCTCGCCACCCACACCGCCCGCAGGGCGCTCTACGAGAACGCGGCCCGCACGGTCGTCGACATCACCCGTCGTTACTACGACGAGGACGACGCGTCGGTCCTGCCGCGCAACATCGCCACCCGCGCGGCCTTCGAGAACGCCATGGCGCTCGACATCGCCATGGGCGGTTCGACCAACACGATCCTGCACCTCCTCGCCGCCGCCCAGGAGGCCGAGCTGGACTACGGCCTGTCCGACATGGACGAGGTCTCGCGGCGCGTGCCGTGCCTGGCCAAGGTCGCGCCGAACGTGGCGCCCGGCGGCACGTACTACATGGAGGACGTGCACCGCGCCGGCGGCATCCCCGCCATCCTCGGCGAGCTGTACCGCGCCGGCCTGCTGAACGAGGACGTCCACACCGTCCACTCCCGCTCCATCAAGGAGTGGCTGGAGACCTGGGACGTGCGGGGCGGCTCCCCGTCGGAGGAGGCCGTCGAGCTGTGGCACGCGGCGCCCGGCTGCGTCCGCTCCGCCACCGCCTTCTCGCAGTCCGAGCGCTGGGACACCCTCGACACGGACGCGGCCGGCGGCTGCATCCGCGACGCGGCCCACGCGTACTCGAAGGACGGCGGCCTGGCGGTCCTGCGGGGCAACCTCGCCGTCGACGGCTGCGTGGTGAAGACCGCCGGCGTCGACGAGTCGATCTGGACCTTCGAGGGCCCCGCGGTCGTCTGCGAGTCGCAGGACGAGGCCGTCGAGAAGATCCTCAACAAGCAGGTGAAGGACGGCGACGTGGTCGTCATCCGCTACGAGGGCCCGCGCGGCGGCCCCGGCATGCAGGAGATGCTCTACCCGACCTCCTTCCTCAAGGGCCGGGGCCTGGGCAAGACCTGCGCGCTGGTCACGGACGGACGCTTCTCGGGCGGCACCTCGGGCCTGTCCATCGGCCACGCCTCCCCGGAGGCGGCCTCGGGCGGCACGATCGCGCTCGTCGAGGACGGCGACCGGATCCGCATCGACATCCCGAGCCGTTCGATCGAACTCCTGGTGACCGACGACGTCCTGGCCGCCCGCCGCGAGGCGCTCGGCGGGGTCTACGCGCCGAAGAACCGCGAGCGCAAGGTCTCGGCCGCGCTGCGGGCGTACGCCGCGATGGCGACCAGCGCCGACAAGGGCGCGGTCCGGGACGTGACCCGGCTCGGCTGAGACGGGAAGGGCCCCGGGCGGACCGGGGCCGTCCCGCGCGTTTCGTCGCGACCCCGCCGGACCGCCTTCGCGGTGGTCCGGCGGGGTCGAGGTCTCTCCGGGGCCGGGCGCGACGTCACCGGCGCCCGTCCGCCGTGCCCGTCACCAGGCGGCCGGGTCCCCCCCGTCCACGGCGAACACCGAACCGTCGGGCGCGGTCCCGAACACCCGCGTGCCGGCCACGACCGGGGCCGGCACGCTCGTCGCGTAGCCGAGCCGGCCGTCCCGCAGCCGGGTGCCGGTCTGCCCGAGCAACGCGCCGCGCGCGGTGTCGACGGCGAGCAGCCGGCCGTCCGAGGCGGAGAGGTAGAGGCGGTCGTCCGGGCCCACGACGGGGGCGGAGACGTTCTTGGCCGAGGTCTCCAGCTCCCACACCGTCCGGTCGGCGCCGTCCGCGGCCCCGCCGCCCCCGGGGTTCCCGGTGTCGAGGGCCAGCAGCCGGCCGGAGGCGTCCACGAGGTAGACCGTGTCGCCGCGCAGCGCGGCGCTGGGCGCGTCCATCGGGTAGGGCAGCGGGACGCGACGCACGGAGCGCCCGGCCGGGTCGTAGCGGACCACGGCGTCGGTGCGCGACTGGCGGTCGGCGGACCGCAGGTGGACCACACCGTCCGGTCCCGTGCCCAGCGGCACGAGGTCCCCGTCGAACCGTTGCTGCCAGACGATCTCGCCGCTGCGCGGGCGCACCATGCTGACCAGCGTCCGCTTGCCGCCGGCCGAGTTCTCGAAGACGGGCAGCAGACCGGTCTCCGGGGAGTACGGGCCGAAGCGCGGAGTCGAGTGGCCGCGCAGCCGGTGGCTCCAGCGCTGCTTTCCGGTGGTGGGATCGACGCCCTTCACCGTGCCGCCTCCGCCGAGCAGGAGGACCGTGTCGCCCGCCGGCCGCAGTCCGGCGCCGCCAGGGGCCGCGGCCGTCGTGCGGCCGGGGGCGCCGTCTGCCGTGTAGGTGCGCAGGTCGCGGCCGTCCGCGACGACGCCGAGGAGTCCGGCGGAGAGCGCCTCGGGTGCCGAGAGGTCCCCGTCGCCGGCGGCGGCCGGCCGTGACCACAGCACCCGGCCGGTGGTGGGATCGACCCGGGCGAGGCCGATGCCCCGGCCGGAGCAGTAGAGCGCCCCGGCGGCGTGTCCGCAGGCGGGCGCGGTGGTGTCGGCGTCCTTGTCCAGCGGGGTCTGCCAGCCGGCGAAGGCCGTGGCCGCCTCGGCCGGGTGCGGCTCGCGGGCGGGTGTGGCCGTGCCGCCGGGGACGAGCGTGAGCGCGGCGGCGGTGACGACGCCGGCCAGGACGAGCAGTGCGGCGGACGTGAGCGCCCAGCGCGGGATCCGGCGCCGGCGGCGTCCGGTGGCCGTGACGCGGACGGGCGTGTCCGCGACCCAGGAGCCCTCGGCCGCGGGCCCGGGCTCCGGCAGGGTCAGCGGTCGCCGCTGGGCCGGTATGAAGGCCGCCGCCTCGTACGAGGGCGGGAGCAGTGCCGCCATGATCTCGGCGGGGCCGGGCCGGTCCGCGGGCTCCTTGGCGAGACAGCGGGCGACGAGCGGTGCGAGGTCGGCCGGCACCCCGGTCAGATCGGGCTCGTCGTGCACGACCTGGTACGCGACGATGTACGGGCTGTCCGAGTCGAAGGGGCCGTGGCCGGTCGCCGCGTGCACGAGCACGGAGCCGAGCGCGAACACGTCCGCCGCCGGCCCCACCTCGCGCGGGCGCTGGAACTGCTCGGGCGCCATGAAGGGCGGCGAACCGATCAGCTTGCCCGTCTCGGTGCGCAGATCGCTGTCCACCGGCCGGGAGATGCCGAAGTCGATCACCTTCGGCCCGGTGTCGGTGAGCAGCACGTTGCTCGGCTTGAGGTCGCGGTGGACCACGCCCGCCCGGTGGATGTCGCGCAGCGCCTCGGCGAGCCCCGCCGTCAGCCGGCGCAGCTCGGCGGGGGAGAGCGGGCCGTTGCGCCGCACCTGGTCGGCCAGGGTGGGGCCGGGGACGTACAGGGTCGCCATCCAGGGGCGCACGGCGTCGGGGTCGGCGTCCACGACGGGCGCGGTGAAGGCGCCGCTCACCTTGCGCGCGGCGGCGACCTCCTGCCGGAACCTGGCCCTGAACTCCGGGTCCTCGGCGTACTGCCCGTGCACGACCTTGACCGCGAGCCGCAGGCCGGAGGCGGAGGTGGCCAGATGGACGACGCCCATGCCCCCCGCGCCGAGACAGGCCTGGAGGCGGTACTCGCCCGCGTACTCAGGTCCTTCCGCGTCCCGGTCGGCGCCGGTACTGCGCAACGGCGGCATCGCCCACCCCCGTGTGGTTCCGCGTTGAGTTCGCGCGCGTGCGCGACGCACGGAGCCTAGTCGATGGTGGGGGCGATGACGGTGGGGCTTGCTAGCCTGCGCGTCGCAGAGAGTGAATTTCAGCGGAGCGCTCGCGCTCCCAACGGGGGAGGAAACCATGACTGTCGAGGAGACGAACACCGCCGCGAGAGCCGAGCAGATGGCGGCGACGGAGGTGGCGCGCTACCCGATCGCCCCCGGCTACCGGGTCAACGTGCGCTCCGGCCCGGGGACGAAGTACTCGATCGTGCGGACGCTGGCGCTCGGCGTGAGCGTGCCGATCTACTGCCAGAAGGCGGGCGAGTGGATCACCGGCCCCTACGGCACCACGAACCTCTGGGACAACATCGCCCCCGGCGAGTTCGTCTCGGACGCGTACGTGAGGACCGGGAGCGACGGCTACGTCGCCCCGCGTTGCGGCTGACGGAACCGTAGGACCCGGCCGGACCCGGCCGGGAAGGGGAACGGGGAGCGACCGGCGGGTCACGTGCCGCGGCGGCCGCCCCGTTCCCCCCACCGCCCGGGGATAATCGATCCCGTGAGCGACGACGACCAGATCGAGAACCCCGGCACTCCCCAGGGCGGGACCGCGGCCACGCCCGCCGGACCGCAGCCCGAGGAGATCCGTTTCTTCG
Source organism: Streptomyces sp. JL2001 (assembly GCF_050917515.1). Taxonomy (NCBI): domain Bacteria; kingdom Bacillati; phylum Actinomycetota; class Actinomycetes; order Kitasatosporales; family Streptomycetaceae; genus Streptomyces; species Streptomyces sp. JL2001. The sequence goes on from NZ_CP169421.1 coordinate 4,342,656, forward strand.
GCACGACCTGGGTCGACCACGACGGTGGCTACGGGCTGCGCCGTGCCGGCGTCGCCGTCGGCTCCCTCGCCGCCGCGGCGGCCGGCTGCTTCGTGCTGCGCTTCGCGTACGAGGGCCTGGAGATCGCCGACATCGGCGGTTTCGTCAACCTGCTGGTCGTCGTCATGTTCGCGATCTGCAGCGCCATCGCCTTCCGCAAGACCTGGGAGGGCTTCGGCTCGCGGCCCGCCGACCCGGCCCGCGAGGAGGCCCTGCGCGGCCTGAAGGCCATCGGCTTCATCGGCTCGCTCCTCGCCTACTTCTTCCGCAGCCTGGTCGAGGCGCCCGGCGAGCGGCTGCGCCGCGCCGAGTACGAGACCGCCCGCGCGCGGTACGAGAAGCGCCGCGACGCCCGCACGGGCAACCCGTCCGCGCGCCGGAAGCCCAAGCGCCGCTGACCCGCGGGGCGGCCCGTGCCCGAAGCGGACGGCGCCGGGATGCCGCCGCCCCCGGGACGAGGCTCGCTGATCCGGCCTGAGACGAGACGCCCGGGCCCCGCACGCGCGCGTCGCGCTCGTCGACCGGACCGACCGGTCCACGCGAGCGCGTCCGCCTCCACGCGCGCCGCCGGGCCCCCCGTCGTCGCGTACGCGCTGACGACCTTCCCGCGCGGCACCGGCGTCGAGCACGTCACCGCCCGGGCGCCCCGCCCTCGCCCCGCCCCGCTCGACCAGCGCGTCCAGGACCGCCGCCCTCACCGAGGAGCGGGTGGTCCGCTCGACCGGCGGTCCGCTCCGTACGGCCTCCCGCCGTCCCGCCCCGATGCCGCTGGTCCCCGGCTTCGGCCGACCGCGGCCCTCCGCGGCATGCCCCGGTGTTCCCGCCGACCGCTGCCGCCGGCGCGACCTCCGCGCCCGCCCGCCGCCCGCTGTTCCGGGTCCGTTCCGGATGCTTGACGGCCGGGACCCCCGCGCGCATTATTCATCACATGATGAATTACTCCGAGGGGGCTCCGCCGCCCGCGATCGCCGCCCGCGGCCTCACCGTCGTACGAGGTGACCGCACGGTCCTGCGCGGCATCGACTTCACCGTGCCGCCCGGCCAGATCACCGGCCTCCTGGGCCCCTCCGGCTGCGGCAAGTCCACCCTGATGCGCGCCGTCGTCGGCACCCAGGCCAAGGTCGGCGGCACCCTCGACGTCCTCGGGCGCCCGGCCGGGGACGCCGCCCTGCGCTCCCGCATCGGCTACGTCACCCAGGCGCCGTCCGTCTACGACGACCTGACCGTGCGCCAGAACCTCGACTACTTCGCCGCCGTCCTCCTCCCGGGCCGCGCCCACCGCGAGGACCGGCGGACCGCCGTCGACCGCGCCGTCCACGACGTCGACCTGGGCTCGCACGCGGGCTCCCTCGCCGGCCGGCTCTCCGGCGGCCAGCGCAGCCGCGTCTCCCTCGCCGTCGCCCTGCTCGGCACACCGGAACTGCTCGTCCTCGACGAACCGACCGTGGGCCTCGACCCGGTCCTGCGGCGCGACCTCTGGAACCTCTTCCACCGCATCGCCGCCGACCGCGGCACCGCGATCCTCGTCTCCTCCCACGTGATGGACGAGGCCGAACGCTGCCACCGGCTGCTGCTCATGCGCGAGGGCGACATCCTCGCCGACGACACCCCCGAGGCACTGCGCCGCCGCAACGACACCGCCACCGTCGAGGACGCCTTCCTCCGCCTGGTCGACGCGGCCGACGCCCGCGCCCTGGCTCACCAGGAAGACCGGCACCCGGACCGCACCACCCAGCCCGCCGAGGAGATCCAGCGATGAACGGTGCCCGCACCCTCGCCACCGCCGCCCGCGTCCTGCGCCAGCTGCGCCACGACCCGCGCTCGATCGCCCTGATGCTCCTCGTGCCGTGCGTGATGCTCTTCCTGCTCCGCTACGTCTTCGACGGCAGCCCGCGGACCTTCGACGACATCGGGGCCTCGCTGCTCGGCATCTTCCCGCTGATCACCATGTTCCTCGTGACCTCGATCGCCACCCTGCGCGAACGCACCTCCGGCACCCTGGAGCGCCTGCTCGCCATGCCGCTCGGCAAGGGCGACCTGATCGCCGGCTACGCGCTCGCCTTCGGGCTCCTCGCCGTCGTGCAGTCCGCCCTCGCCACCGGCCTCGCCGTGTGGTTCCTGGGCCTCGACGTCGTCGGCTCGCCCTGGCTCCTCCTCCTGGTGGCCCTGCTCGACGCCCTGCTCGGCACCGCCCTCGGCCTCTTCGTCTCGGCCTTCGCCGCCTCCGAGTTCCAGGCCGTCCAGTTCATGCCGGCCGTGATCTTCCCCCAGCTGCTGCTGTGCGGGCTCTTCATCCCGCGCGACCGCATGCAGCCCGTGCTGGAGGGGATCTCCGACGCGCTGCCCATGTCCTACGCCGTCGACGGCATGAACGAGGTGCTGCGGAACACCGACGTCACCGGGGACTTCGTCCGGGACGTCCTCGTCGTCGCCGGCTGCGCCGTCCTCGTCCTCGGTCTCGGCGCGGCCACCCTGCGCCGCCGGACCGCGTGACCGCCCCTCGGACAACCGGACCGCGGGAACCGGCACGGTGCGAGGATGGCGACACGTACCCCCTCCGGCGAGGTGAACAGAGCCATGACCCAGACCGTCGCAGTCCTCGGCACCGGCAAGATCGGTGAAGCGCTCCTCAGCGGCATGATCCGAGGCGGCTGGAGCCCGGCCAGCCTGCTGGTCACCGCGCGCCGCACCGAGCGCGCCGAGGAGCTGCGCGCCCGCTACGGCGTCGAGACCGTCACCAACGCCGAGGCCGCCAAGCGCGCCGACACCCTCATCCTCGCCGTGAAGCCCCAGGACATGGGCCGCCTCCTCGACGAACTCGGCCCCCACGTCGCCACCGACCGGCTCGTCATCAGCGCCGCCGCCGGCATCCCCACCGCCTTCATCGAGGAGCGCCTGGCCGCCGGCACCCCGGTCGTCCGCGTCATGCCCAACACCCCCGTCCTCGTCGACGAGGGCATGTCGGTCATCTCCGGTGGCAGCCACGCCACGCCCGACCACCTCCTGCACACCGAGGAGATCTTCGGCGGCGTCGGCAAGACCCTGCGGGTCCCGGAGTCCCAGCAGGACGCCGCCACCGCCCTCTCCGGATCCGGCCCCGCCTACTTCTACTTCCTGGTCGAGGCCATGACCGACGCCGGCATCCTCCTCGGCCTGCCCCGCTCCCAGGCCCACGACCTGATCGTCCAGGCCGCCATCGGCGCCGCGGTGATGCTCCGCGACAGCGGCGAGCACCCGGTCAAGCTCCGCGAGGCCGTCACCTCCCCGGCCGGCACCACCATCAGCGCCATCCGCGAGCTGGAGAACCACGGCGTACGGGCCGCCCTGATCGCCGCCCTGGAGGCCGCCCGCGACCGCAGCCGCGAGCTCGCCTCCGGCAACGGCTGACCGAGACCGTCCTCCGCCGGGGTCACCGCGCCCCGGCGGACGCCGCCTCCACGACGTCCCGCGTCGACACCACCCGGGCGAACCGTCCCCCGTGCAGCGAGACCGCCGTCGCCCGCGTCAGCTCCTCGGCGCCGGCCGTCCATCCGAACGGGCCCGCCAGGTCGAAGGTGTGCATCGCGTCGAGCGGGAACAGCACGTCGTACCCGAGGTTCCCGCCCATCCGGGCCGTCGTCTCGTTGCACATGTTGGTCTGGATCCCCACGATCACGATCTGGCCGATCCCCGCGCCCTTCAGCCAGGCGTCCAGGTCCGGCTCCCCGTAGAACGCCGAGTTCACCGACTTCGTCACCAGCAGCTCCGGCCCCCGGCCCGTCCCCCGCCGCTCCTGCACGAAGTCCTTGAAGTCGTTGCCCACGTGCCCGCGCCGCAGCGGCGAGCGCGACCCGGCCGGCGAGTCGTGCCGTACGAAAACGACCGGCCTGCCCGTCTCCTGCCACAGGTCGATCAGCGTCGCGATGTTCCCCTCGGCGTCGACGTTGTCGCGCTTCCCCCAGTACTCCTCCTCGAAGCCCTTCTGCACATCGACGACGACCAGCGCTGCGTTCTCCGAAATCTCCATGACCACGATGCTGCCGCCCGCGCGCGTCCCCTCCCAGAGGAGGAAAAGTCAGCGATCGATGGTTTACTGCCAGCATGCCGACGGACCCCGCGGAACCCCAGCGCATCGCCCTCGTGGCCTTCCCCGGCGTCCGGGCCTTCGACGTCTCCGTCATCATCGAGGTGTGGGGCAGCGACCGCCGCCTGCCGACCGTCCCTTCCTTCGAGCTCCGCCGCGTCGCGGCCGACCCGAACGCGGCCATCCCGCTGCGCGGCGGCCTCACCCTCACCCCCGACCGCCCGCTCGCCTGGCTCACCGGCGCCGACCTCGTCCTCGTCCCCGGCATCGAGGACCCGGACGCGGACGTCCCCGCCCCCGTGCTCGAAGCCCTCCGTCGCGCCCACGCCGCCGGCACCCCGGTCGCCTCCCTGTGCGCCGGCGCCTTCGTCCTCGCCCGGGCCGGTCTCCTCGACGGCCGCCGCGCGGTCACCCACTGGCACCTGGCCCCGACCCTCGCCGCCCGTCACCCGAAGATCGCCGTCGAACCCGACGCCCTCTTCGTCGAGGACTCCGGCATCTGGACCTCGGCCGGCACCGCCGCCGGCATCGACCTCTGCCTCCATCTGGTCCGCACCGCCCACGGCGCCGAGGCCGCGGCCGCCATCGCCCGTGCCATGGTCACCGCGCCGTTCCGCACGGGCACCCAGGCCCAGTTCATCGAGCACCCGACGCCCCGCGCCGACCGCGACGCCGACGCCCTCGCCGGGATCCGCGCCTACGCCCTCGCGCACCTCGACGAGCCGCACACCGTCGCGAGCCTCGCGGCCCGGGCCGGCATGTCCCCGCGCAGCTTCGCCCGCCACTTCCAGGCGACCACCGGAACGACCCCGCTCCACTGGCTCATCGGCCGACGGGTGGCCGCCGCCCAGAAGCTCCTCGAACGCACCGACCACCCGCTCCCCGAGGTCGCCCGCCGCGCGGGCTTCGGCAGCGAGGTCACGATGCGCCAGCACTTCGCCTCGCACCTCGGCACCAGCCCGCGCGACTACCGCCACGCGTTCCGTCATCCGGCAGGCAGCAACCCGACCGCCCGATAGGCCCGGTCGACCAGCGGCCGCGCCAGCTCCCGGGCCCGCGCGGCCCCCTCGCGCAGCACCCGGTCGACCTCGCCGGGATCGGCCGCCAGCTCCGCGTGCCGCTCCCGCACCGGCCTCAGCAGTTCGATCACCGCCTCCGCCGTGTCCTTCTTCAGTGCGCCGTACGACGCGTATGCGCCGGCCAGGGTCTCCGGGTCCCCACCCGTGGCCGCGGCCAGCAGGTCGAGCAGGTTGGCGACGCCCGGCCGGGCCTCCCGGTCGTAGGCGACCTCCTGGCCGCTGTCCGTCACCGCCCGCATGATCTTGCGCCGGACGGTGTCCGCCTCGTCGAGCAGATAGACGATGCCGGTCCCGTTCTCGTGGGACTTCCCCATCTTCGACCGCGGGTCCTGCAGATCCATCACCCGCGCGGCCACCTCGGGGTGCGTCGCCCGGGGCACGGTGAAGGTGTGCCCGTACCGCTGGTTGAACCGCACGGCCAGATCCCGCGTCAGCTCCACGTGCTGCGTCTGGTCGTCGCCCACGGGCACCTCGTCGGTGCCGTACGCCAGGATGTCCGCCGCCATCAGGACGGGATACGTGAGCAACGAGAGCCGCACGCTCTGCCCCGCCTCGCGCGCCCTGACGCTCTTCTCCTTGTACTGGATCATCCGCCGCAGCTCGCCGTCCGTGGCCGTGCATTCCAGCAGATAGGAGAGCCGCGCGTGCTCGTCCACGTGGCTCTGCACGAAGACGGTGCACCGCTTCGGGTCCAGTCCGGCGGCCAGCAGCAGCGTCGCCGCCTGCCGGCTGAGCCGCAGCACCCGCGCCGGGTCGTGCTCCACCGTCAGGGCGTGCAGGTCCACGACGCTGAAGAGCGCGTCCGACCGGAGCTGGTCGACCTCGACCCACCGGCGCACGGCCCCGAGGTAGTTGCCCAGCGTCAGATGCCCGGTCGGCTTGACCCCGCTGAAGATCCGCGTCATCGCGTCCGTACTCCCTGTCTCCTGTATGCCGACCCGACGGCCGGCATCCGGAGGGGGATACGCGAACGGCCGCCGAGGCGGCGGCCGTGTGCGCATGCGCTACGAAGGGGCCGCCGTCAGGCGGCCCACCACTGAAGGGTGCGCGCATGCGTAGTCATACGGAGAGACTACGCCCGAGGCCCGGGGTTGACACGGGATTGCCCGATCCGTAATGTTCTCCGAGCTGTCCGACGTGAGTACCGACTCCGGTCGGCCCCGGACGGCCATCTCGCAAGAACCACTTCAAGCAGACGGCGCTTCGTCGCGTCGTTCTTCTTTCCGTGCGCTTTTGCGAAATGAGGAATCCGCGTTCGAAAGTCGGGACGCGAGCCGCCGATTAGCGTCGGAGGCAGGGAATCCGCTAAAGTCTCACTCGTCGGAACGGCCCAACAGCCGCAAAGACAAAACCCGCTGACTGGGAATCAGGCCCGAAAGGATCTGATAGAGTCGGAACCGCCGGAAGGGCCCGGAGCGAAAGCGAATGGGACCGGAAAGCACCGAGGAAATCGGATCGGAAAGATCTGATAGAGTCGGAAACGCAAGACCGAAGGGAAAAGCCCGGAGGAAAGCCCGAGAGGGTGAGTACGAAGGAAGCGTCCGTTCCTTGAGAACTCAACAGCGTGCCAAAAATCAACGCCAGATTAGTTGATACCCCGTCCATCTTCGGATGGTCGAGGTTCCTTTGAAGTCCTACTGGCCCTTGTGGCAGGTAGGCGAAAAACACAGCGAGGACGCTGTGAACGACCGGTCCTATTCCGACTGGTCGTTCCGCTCTCGTGATGTGTGCACCCGATTACGGGTAAACATTCACGGAGAGTTTGATCCTGGCTCAGGACGAACGCTGGCGGCGTGCTTAACACATGCAAGTCGAACGATGAAGCCCTTCGGGGTGGATTAGTGGCGAACGGGTGAGTAACACGTGGGCAATCTGCCCTTCACTCTGGGACAAGCCCTGGAAACGGGGTCTAATACCGGATAACACCGGCTTCCGCATGGAAGCTGGTTGAAAGCTCCGGCGGTGAAGGATGAGCCCGCGGCCTATCAGCTTGTTGGTGGGGTAATGGCCCACCAAGGCGACGACGGGTAGCCGGCCTGAGAGGGCGACCGGCCACACTGGGACTGAGACACGGCCCAGACTCCTACGGGAGGCAGCAGTGGGGAATATTGCACAATGGGCGAAAGCCTGATGCAGCGACGCCGCGTGAGGGATGACGGCCTTCGGGTTGTAAACCTCTTTCAGCAGGGAAGAAGCGAAAGTGACGGTACCTGCAGAAGAAGCGCCGGCTAACTACGTGCCAGCAGCCGCGGTAATACGTAGGGCGCAAGCGTTGTCCGGAATTATTGGGCGTAAAGAGCTCGTAGGCGGCTTGTCACGTCGGGTGTGAAAGCCCGGGGCTTAACCCCGGGTCTGCATCCGATACGGGCAGGCTAGAGTGTGGTAGGGGAGATCGGAATTCCTGGTGTAGCGGTGAAATGCGCAGATATCAGGAGGAACACCGGTGGCGAAGGCGGATCTCTGGGCCATTACTGACGCTGAGGAGCGAAAGCGTGGGGAGCGAACAGGATTAGATACCCTGGTAGTCCACGCCGTAAACGTTGGGAACTAGGTGTTGGCGACATTCCACGTCGTCGGTGCCGCAGCTAACGCATTAAGTTCCCCGCCTGGGGAGTACGGCCGCAAGGCTAAAACTCAAAGGAATTGACGGGGGCCCGCACAAGCAGCGGAGCATGTGGCTTAATTCGACGCAACGCGAAGAACCTTACCAAGGCTTGACATATACCGGAAAGCATTAGAGATAGTGCCCCCCTTGTGGTCGGTATACAGGTGGTGCATGGCTGTCGTCAGCTCGTGTCGTGAGATGTTGGGTTAAGTCCCGCAACGAGCGCAACCCTTGTCCTGTGTTGCCAGCATGCCCTTCGGGGTGATGGGGACTCACAGGAGACCGCCGGGGTCAACTCGGAGGAAGGTGGGGACGACGTCAAGTCATCATGCCCCTTATGTCTTGGGCTGCACACGTGCTACAATGGCCGGTACAAAGAGCTGCGATGCCGTGAGGCGGAGCGAATCTCAAAAAGCCGGTCTCAGTTCGGATTGGGGTCTGCAACTCGACCCCATGAAGTCGGAGTTGCTAGTAATCGCAGATCAGCATTGCTGCGGTGAATACGTTCCCGGGCCTTGTACACACCGCCCGTCACGTCACGAAAGTCGGTAACACCCGAAGCCGGTGGCCCAACCCCTTGTGGGAGGGAGCTGTCGAAGGTGGGACTGGCGATTGGGACGAAGTCGTAACAAGGTAGCCGTACCGGAAGGTGCGGCTGGATCACCTCCTTTCTAAGGAGCACAGTACCGATTGCAGGCAAACGTTCTGCACGGTCAGCTCATGGGTGGAACGTTGATTAGTTGGCGTGAGTGACCTGAAGGTCTTCCTAGTACTGCTTCGGCGTGGAACGGAAGGGACGGACGGTGGCTCACGCTTGGCACGTTGTTGGGTGTCTGAGGGTACGGCCGTAAGGTTTGTATCTTCGCGATGCCGGCCCCAGTGAACTCGCCACGTTGTGGTGGGGTGATGGGTGGCTGGTCGTTGCTTGAGAACTACACAGTGGACGCGAGCATCTGTGGCCAAGTTTTTAAGGGCGCACGGTGGATGCCTTGGCACCAGGAACCGATGAAGGACGTGGGAGGCCACGATAGTCCCCGGGGAGCCGTCAACCAGGCTTTGATCCGGGGGTTTCCGAATGGGGAAACCCGGCAGTCGTCATGGGCTGTCACCCATGCCTGAACACATAGGGCATGTGGAGGGAACGAGGGGAAGTGAAACATCTCAGTACCCTCAGGAAGAGAAAACAACCGTGATTCCGGGAGTAGTGGCGAGCGAAACCGGATGAGGCCAAACCGTATGCGTGTGATACCCGGCAGGGGTTGCGCATACGGGGTTGTGGGATCTCTCTTTCACAGTCTGCCGGCTGTGAGGCGAGTCAGAAACCGTATGGATAGGCGAAGGACATGCGAAAGGTCCGGCGTAGAGGGTAAGACCCCCGTAGCTGAAATTCATACGGCTTGCTTGAGAGACACCCAAGTAGCACGGGGCCCGAGAAATCCCGTGTGAATCTGGCGGGACCACCCGCTAAGCCTAAATATTCCCTGGTGACCGATAGCGGATAGTACCGTGAGGGAATGGTGAAAAGTACCGCGGGAGCGGAGTGAAATAGTACCTGAAACCGTGTGCCTACAAGCCGTGGGAGCGTCGCTCATTGGGTTTACCCAATGGGTCGTGACTGCGTGCCTTTTGAAGAATGAGCCTGCGAGTTAGCGGTGTGTAGCGAGGTTAACCCGTGTGGGGAAGCCGTAGCGAAAGCGAGTCCGAATAGGGCGATTGAGTTGCACGCTCTAGACCCGAAGCGGAGTGATCTAGCCATGGGCAGGTTGAAGCGGAGGTAAGACTTCGTGGAGGACCGAACCCACCAGGGTTGAAAACCTGGGGGATGACCTGTGGTTAGGGGTGAAAGGCCAATCAAACTCCGTGATAGCTGGTTCTCCCCGAAATGCATTTAGGTGCAGCGTCGTGTGTTTCTTGCCGGAGGTAGAGCACTGGATAGGCGATGGGCCCTACCGGGTTACTGACCTTAGCCAAACTCCGAATGCCGGTAAGTGAGAGCACGGCAGTGAGACTGTGGGGGATAAGCTCCATGGTCGAGAGGGAAACAGCCCAGAGCATCGACTAAGGCCCCTAAGCGTACGCTAAGTGGGAAAGGATGTGGAGTCGCAGAGACAACCAGGAGGTTGGCTTAGAAGCAGCCACCCTTGAAAGAGTGCGTAATAGCTCACTGGTCAAGTGATTCCGCGCCGACAATGTAGCGGGGCTCAAGCGTACCGCCGAAGTCGTGTCATTGCAGCAATTAAGCCCCAACGGGTGCTGTGATGGGTAGGGGAGCGTCGTGTGCCGGGTGAAGCAGCCGCGGAAGCGAGTTGTGGACGGTTCACGAGTGAGAATGCAGGCATGAGTAGCGATACACACGTGAGAAACGTGTGCGCCGATTGACTAAGGGTTCCTGGGTCAAGCTGATCTGCCCAGGGTAAGTCGGGACCTAAGGCGAGGCCGACAGGCGTAGTCGATGGACAACCGGTTGATATTCCGGTACCCGCTTTGAAACGCCCAATATCGAGCCCATTAATGCTAAGGCCGTGAAGCCGCCCTGGAGCCTTCGGGCAAAGGGGAGTGGTGGAGCCGCTGACCCAAGGTGGTAGTAGGTAAGCGATGGGGTGACGCAGGAAGGTAGTCCAGCCCGGGCGGTGGTTGTCCCGGGGTAAGGGTGTAGGCCGTGTGATAGGCAAATCCGTCACACATTAAGGCTGAGACCTGATGCCGAGCCGATTGTGGTGAAGTGGATGATCCTATGCTGTCGAGAAAAGCCTCTAGCGAGTTTCATGGCGGCCCGTACCCTAAACCGACTCAGGTGGTCAGGTAGAGAATACCGAGGCGTTCGGGTGAACTATGGTTAAGGAACTCGGCAAAATGCCCCCGTAACTTCGGGAGAAGGGGGGCCATCACTGGTGATCGGATTTACTCCGTGAGCTGGGGGTGGCCGCAGAGACCAGCGAGAAGCGACTGTTTACTAAAAACACAGGTCCGTGCGAAGCCGTAAGGCGATGTATACGGACTGACGCCTGCCCGGTGCTGGAACGTTAAGGGGACCGGTTAGTGACCTTTCGGGGTTGCGAAGCTGAGAACTTAAGCGCCAGTAAACGGCGGTGGTAACTATAACCATCCTAAGGTAGCGAAATTCCTTGTCGGGTAAGTTCCGACCTGCACGAATGGCGTAACGACTTCTCGACTGTCTCAACCATAGGCCCGGTGAAATTGCACTACGAGTAAAGATGCTCGTTTCGCGCAGCAGGACGGAAAGACCCCGGGACCTTTACTACAGTTTGATATTGGTGTTCGGTTCGGCTTGTGTAGGATAGGTGGGAGACTTTGAAGCCGTGACGCCAGTCATGGTGGAGTCGCCGTTGAAATACCACTCTGGTCGTGCTGGATGTCTAACCTCGGTCCGTGATCCGGATCAGGGACAGTGTCTGATGGGTAGTTTAACTGGGGCGGTTGCCTCCCAAAGGGTAACGGAGGCGCCCAAAGGTTCCCTCAGCCTGGTTGGCAATCAGGTGTTGAGTGTAAGTGCACAAGGGAGCTTGACTGTGAGACCGACGGGTCGAGCAGGGACGAAAGTCGGGACTAGTGATCCGGCGGTGGCTTGTGGAAGCGCCGTCGCTCAACGGATAAAAGGTACCCCGGGGATAACAGGCTGATCTTCCCCAAGAGTCCATATCGACGGGATGGTTTGGCACCTCGATGTCGGCTCGTCGCATCCTGGGGCTGGAGTCGGTCCCAAGGGTTGGGCTGTTCGCCCATTAAAGCGGTACGCGAGCTGGGTTTAGAACGTCGTGAGACAGTTCGGTCCCTATCCGCTGTGCGCGTAGGAATATTGAGAAGGGCTGTCCCTAGTACGAGAGGACCGGGACGGACGAACCTCTGGTGTGCCAGTTGTCCTGCCAAGGGCATGGCTGGTTGGCTACGTTCGGGAGGGATAACCGCTGAAAGCATCTAAGCGGGAAGCCTGCTTCGAGATGAGTATTCCCACCTCCTTGAGAGGGTAAGGCTCCCAGTAGACGACTGGGTTGATAGGCCGGATGTGGAAGCCCAGTAATGGGTGGAGCTGACCGGTACTAATAGGCCGAGGGCTTGTCCTCAGTTGCTCGCGTCCACTGTGTTAGTTCTGAAGTAACGAACTCGCCCCTTGTCGGCTGGAGTTTGTTTATTTCATAGAGTTTCGGTGGTCATAGCGTTAGGGAAACGCCCGGTTACATTCCGAACCCGGAAGCTAAGCCTTTCAGCGCCGATGGTACTGCAGGGGGGACCCTGTGGGAGAGTAGGACGCCGCCGAACAATTTTTAGCCTCAACCCCCGGACCATGTCCGGGGGTTGAGGCATTTTTGCGTTCAGGGCTCTTCTACGCTGAGGCCATGCGCTATGAACTGGTCATCTTCGACAACGACGGCGTCCTCGTCGACAGCGAACCGATCTCCAACACCCTCCTGGCCGCCCACCTCACCGAGGCGGGACACCCCACCTCGTACGAGGACTCGCTGCGCGACTACATGGGATCCGCGATGCACCGCATCCACGACATCGTCCGGGAACGGACCGGGCGGTCGCTGCCGGAGGACTTCGACGAGACCTTCCACGCGCGGGTGTTCGCCGCCTTCGAGCGGGAGCTGGAGGCCGTGGCCGGCGCCGCGGACGTGGTCAAGCAGCTTGTCGCGGACGGCGTTCCGTACTGCGTCGCGTCCTCGGGAAGCCACGAGCGGATCCGGGTCGGGCACCGGAAGACCGGGCTCGACACGTGGTTCCGGGACGAGAACGTGTTCAGCGCCGAGGACGTGGGCCGCGGGAAGCCGGCCCCCGACCTGTTCCTGCACGCCGCCGCGCGGATGGGCGTCGCACCCGAACGCTGCGTCGTCGTCGAGGACAGCCCCCTCGGCGTCCAGGCCGCCCGGGCCGCCGGGATGGACGTGTACGGCTTCACGGCCATGACCTCGCGGGAGAAGCTCGCCGACGCCACCGGGTGCTTCGACGACATGACCGCACTCCTCGGACTCCTCCGCTGAACTCCCCGCCCGCCAGGATCCGGCCGAGCGCCGTGGCGAATTTGGGTACGTGATCCATCTACCCATGGGTAAGCCCGGGACCTACGCTGTGCCGCCATGACGGATGCGCGGTTGAGGCGTGGGCGGGGAGCTCTGGCGGTCAGCTTCTTCGTGCAGGGGGTGACCTTTGCGCTGCTGGTGACCCGGATACCGGCGATCCAGGACCGGTACGGGATATCGGACGCACTGCTGCCGGCGTTCCTGGCCGCCGTGCCGATCCTGGCCGGAGTGGCCAGCGTGCTCACCGAGAAGGTCGTGGCCCGGGTCGGGCCCGGGGTGGTCCTGCGGTGGGCTCAGCCGGTCGTCCTCCTGGCCCTGCTGGCCGTCGGCGCCGGCTCCGAGTTGTGGCAGGCGGCCGTCGCGCTGGGAGCGTTCGGGCTGGCGGTCGGCGCGCTGGACGCGTCGATGAACATGCTCGGGGTGAGCCTCCAGCGGGCGTACGGGCGGAGCATCATGCTCGGCTTCCACGCCGCGTACAGCCTGGGCGGGATCGCCGGTGCCTCGCTCGCCTGGGTGGGGGCGCACTACGACCTGGCGCTGTTCGTCTCGTACCTCCCGGTGGTGGCCGTGGTGCTGCCGGCCGCGCTGATCGGCAGCCGCTGGTACGTGGCGGGGCACGCGGGGAAGGCCGCGGCGGAGTCCCCCGCCGAGGGCACCGGGGCGGCCGGCGGTGTCGCCTTCAAGCTCCTGCTGCCGCTGTGTCTGGTCATGACCTTCGCCTACATCGGCGACTCGACCGTCTCCAACTGGAGCGCCAAGTACCTCCAGGACGTGCTGGGCGGCTCGGAGGAGCTCGCGACGGTGCCGTACAACGCCTACATGGTCACCACGCTCCTCGGGCGGGCCGTGGGGGACTTCGGGGTGCGGCGGCTCGGTGCGGTGACCGTGGTGCGCTGTGGGGCCGTTCTGGCGGCACTCGGCTTCGCCGCCGTCGCGGCGGCGCCGGGGCCGTGGGCCGGGATGGCCGGGTTCACCGTCCTCGGGCTCGGGCTGAGCGTGATCGTGCCGCAGACGTTCGCGGCGGCGGGCCGGCTCTTCCCGGGGGCGAGCGACGCGGCCGTCGCCCGGCTCAACGTCTTCAACTACGTGGGCTTCCTGATCGGATCGCCGTTGGTCGGTGCGCTCGGCGACGCGTGGAGCTACCGGGGGGCGATGATCGTGCCGATGGTCCTGGTGCTGGTCACGGTGGCGTACGCCACGTCGTTCGGTTCTCAACCGGCCCGATACGGTGGCGGGCATGAGCGGCCGCGCACTGTTGATGTGGGATGAAGCTGTCACGGGGTACGACTTCGGGTCCGAGCATCCGATGGATCCGGTCCGGCTCGCGCTGACCATGGGGTTGGTGCGGGCGTACGGGCTGGACCGCGCCGTGGACGTGGTGGCGGCCAAGCCGGCCGGCGCCTCGACGCTGCGGCTGGTGCACCGCGAGGACTACGTGGCCGCGGTGCGGGCCGCCTCGGCCGATCCGAGGACGGCCGACCTCTCGTACGGCCTGGGGACCGTGGACGACCCTGCCTTCGCCGGGATGCACGAGGTGTCGGCGCTGATCGCCGGTCAGTCGGTGGGTGCCGCGGAGGCCCTGTGGCGCGGCGACGCGGCCCACGCGGTGAACTTCGCGGGCGGGCTGCACCACGCGATGCCGGGAAGCGCCTCCGGGTTCTGCATCTACAACGACGCGTCGCTGGCGATCGCCCGGCTGCTGGAGCTCGGCGCGGAGCGGGTGGCGTACGTGGACGTGGACGTCCACCACGGGGACGGGGTCCAGGCGGCGTTCTGGGAGGACCCGCGGGTCCTGACCATCTCGCTGCACGAGCACCCGCGGACGCTGTTCCCGCAGACGGGCTGGCCCGAGGAGACGGGGGCGTCGGGCGCCGGTGAGGGTTCCGCGGTGAACGTGGCGCTGCCGGCGGGCACGGGCGACGCGGGCTGGCTGCGGGCCTTCCACGCCGTGGTGCCGGAGCTGCTGGCGGACTTCCGGCCGCAGGTGCTGGTGACACAGCACGGTGCCGACACGCACGTCGAGGATCCGCTGGCGCACCTGGCGGTGTCGCTGGACGCCCAGCGGGAGGTGCAGGAGGCGTGTCACGAGCTGGCGCACGCCCATGTGGACGGCGGGAGGTGGCTGGCGCTGGGCGGCGGCGGGTACGCGGTCGTGGACGTCGTCCCGCGGTCGTGGACGCACCTGGTGGGGATCGCGGCGCACGCCCCGGTCGATCCCGAGTCGGTGATCCCGTCGTCGTGGCGGGACGAGGCGTACGCGCGGACGGGGCAGCGGGGGCCGGCGCGGATGACCGACGGCCGGTGGCCGGTGGCCCGGCGTGGCTGGGACGAGGGGTACGACCCGGCGGACCGGCTGGACCAGGCGGTGCTCGCGACCCGGCGGTCGGTGTTCCCGCTGCGCGGCCTGCTGGCGTAGGGCGCCCGCCCCGGGCCGGCGGCCGGCCGTGCTGCGGGGTGCCCGGAGCCGGTGCGCGCCACCCGCGTGATTACGCCAACTGTGCGTTCCCGGAGCCCTTTTGGCCCGGCGGCGGCCGTGCTCGGGCAGCATCGAGAGGGTGCTGAGTACCGGGGCGTTGCGGGCGCATCTGTTGGCGGCGGGGTTGGCGGGGACGGTGGCGACGTCTCGGGAGGCGAGCCTGCGGAGTTACCGGCTCTTCGCCGCGCGGGATCCGCGGGTGATGCTGGGGCTCGACCCCGACTGGGGTTGGGGTGAGGCGGAGTTGTTACGGCTGATGGCCGACAGGTGCGGTGTCTCGGGGGACCCCGCGCACCGTTCGGGGCCCGATGTCATCGATCCGGAGCGGACGTTGAGCGCGTTGGACGCGTTCGCCGCGCGGCTGGGGGAGGCGGCGGCGATCCGGGCTCCGGTGCTGCTCGGGACGGGTCATCCGCACCGGTTGCTCGGCTTCTACGCAGCGCTCGCAGACGCTTTGTCGGCGGCGGGATGTCCTGTCCTCACCCCGGCGCAGGGGCGATGTGTCGACATAACGACCCGGTTCGGTCTACGCACGTACATCCTCGACTACGTACGGGGCGTCGCGTTGGTGCGAGAACCCCGGCTGCCGGGCGCCGGGCGTGAACCGGGGGCGCACTCGCACTCGCCGCTGCCGGTTCGGGCCGCCCTGGAGGGGGCCGTGCGGGAGGGCAGGCCGCTGCCGGCGCTGGTGATCGGGGACCACGGCTGGGTCTGCGGGGCAGGTCAGCTGGGTTTCGAGGCGATGGGTCTGGCCGACACCGACGATCCGGCGCTGTTCGTCGGGGAGGCGGAGGGGCAGGTGTCCGTCGCCGTTCCGCTTGATGACGCGGTCCGGGCCGACTACTACCGCCCGCTGACTCGCTATGTACTCAATCGAGCGAGTCTGTCACGGTAAACGGCCGATGGCTGCTCCTCTTCCCCACTCGTACCACCCGCCCCTAGTCTGGAGCGTGAGCGCACAGCGACGCAGGGTCACCGGAGGGGAAGCCGGTGGGCGTCGTGTGCGGAAGGTACAGGTGGGTCATGGCTGCTGGCGATCGGCCTCTCAACGAGGTCAAGTTTCTGACCGTGGCGGAAGTCGCCGCGGTGATGCGAGTGTCGAAGATGACGGTGTACCGACTGGTGCACAGTGGTCATCTGCCGGCGATCCGGGTGGGAAGGTCCTTCCGGGTCCCGGAACAGGCGGTTCACGAGTACCTGAGGGAGTCATTCGTGGGGGTGGAGACCGCGTAGCGAGCGCGCGGCCGGGAGTCTCGTCCCCTCGGATTACAAGCTCGGCGCTCGGGCCGGTAGGCTAGGCCGACGTAGGTCGTGTGGGCCCAGACGCCCCGCACCAGTGAAGAAGAAGTGAGCGAGGGTAGTCGTGGGCTCTGTTATCAAGAAGCGGCGCAAGCGGATGGCCAAGAAGAAGCACCGCAAGCTGCTCAAGCGCACCCGCGTTCAGCGTCGCAACAAGAAGTAAGCGACGGCGGAACGACGGCATTGTGCGTCGGGCGTGGCCCCTCACCGTTCTCGGTGGGGGGCCACGCCGCTTTTTCGGACAGGCCCGCCGGACGCCTTCCCGCCCGGCCCGCCGGTCGCCTTTTCCGGTCGCGTTCCACCCGGTTGCCCACGGCGGTCATCACAGGGCAACAACAAGGCGCTACGGTGGCGCACAGGCCCCCCGGGAGTGTCGGGGGAGAGACCGACGGAAGGCGCTGATCTTGGGCAAGGTCGTGCTCGTCACCGGTGCGGCGCGGCATCTCGGAGGCCGTTTCGTCCGGCGTGTGCAGCGGGACCCGGAGGTGGACCGGGTGGTCGCCGTGGACGCGGTCGCCCCGGCCCACGACCTCGGTGGCGCGGACTTCGTCCGGGCGGACATCCGGCAGCCCGCCATCGCCAGGGTGCTCGCCGAGCACGACGTGGACACGGTCGTCCACATGGACGTCACCGGCACGGCGCTGGGCACCGGGGGCCGTACGTCGGTCAAGGAGACCAACGTCATCGGCACGATGCAGCTGCTCGGGGCCTGCCAGAAGTCGCCGCGGATCAAGCGGCTGGTGATCAAGTCCAGTACGAGCGTCTACGGCTCCGCCCCGCGCGATCCGGCCGTCTTCACCGAGACGACCCCGGCCAAGTCGCTGCCGAGCGGCGGCTTCGCCAAGGACGCCGTCGAGGTCGAGGGGTATGTGCGCGGGTTCGCGCGGCGCCGTCCGGACGTGGCGGTGTGCGTGCTCAGGTTCGCGAACATCCTCGGGCCGCGGGTGGACTCCCCGCTGGGCGAGTACCTGTCGCTGCCCGTGATGCCGACCGTCCTCGGTTACGACCCCCGGCTGCAGTTCGTCCACGAGGACGACGTCATCGAGGTGCTCCAGCTGGGCGCGAAGGAACCCCGGCGGGCGACGCTGAACAGCGGCACCTTCAACATCGCCGGTGACGGAGTGCTGCTGCTCTCGCAGTGCGCCCGGCGCCTGGGGAGGCCGACGGTGCCGGTGCTGCTGCCGGCGGTGACCTGGGTCGGCTCGGCGTTGCGCACGGTCGGCGTCACCGACTTCGCGCCCGAGCAGATCCGGCTCCTCACGCACGGCAGGGTCGTGTCCACCGTCCAGATGCGCGAGACACTCGGGTTCACACCCCGGTTCACCACCGCCGAGACGTTCGCGGACTTCGTGGCCGGCCGCGGGCCGGGGCTGCTGCCGCCGGAGCGGCTGGCGGGTGCGGTGGACCGGGTCGCGGCCCGGCTGGCGCATTCCCCTGTCGAAAGTGTTGAGAGCGGCGACTAAGGAGCCCACGTAACCATGGCGGACGCCAAGGTCATTCCGTTCGACGACGACCGCTCGCGGGCGCGGCGGCGGCCCACCCGGGCCGGCCGGGAGGCGGCCGTGCGTGCCCTCCCGGGGCAGCAGGGGCCCGAGGAGGCTCCGCGGGCGCCCTCGGCGCCGCCTGAGGACGCCGCACCGCCCCAGGAGCCCGTGGAGGCCCCCTCGGGGCGTGCCGGGCGCGGGGACGGCTGGGAGCGGCGGCTCGCCGGCGGTCTGGCGTTCCTGCGGCGGCGGGTGACGGGTGAGTACGAAGTCGACGAGTTCGGCTACGACGAGGAGCTCACCGACCAGGTCCTGATGTCGCTGGTCCGGCCGCTGTACGAGAAGTACTTCCGGGTGGAAGTGAAGGGCATCGAGAACATCCCGGCGAAGGGCGGGGCCCTGGTCGTCGCCAACCACTCCGGGGTGCTGCCGCTGGACGGGCTGATGATGCAGGTCGCCGTCCACGACAACCACCCTGCCGGGCGTCACCTGCGGCTGCTGGCGGCCGATCTCGTCTTCATGCTGCCGGTGGTCAACGAGCTCGCCCGCAAGGCCGGACACACCCTGGCGTGTGCGGAGGACGCGGAGCGGCTGCTGCGGGCCGGCGAGATCGTGGGCGTGATGCCGGAGGGTTTCAAGGGCATCGGCAAGCCGTTCGGCGAGCGCTACAAGCTGCAGCGGTTCGGCCGGGGCGGGTTCGTCTCGACGGCGCTGCGCGCCGGGGTGCCGATCGTGCCCTGCTCGATCGTGGGTGCCGAGGAGATCTACCCGATGATCGGGAACGCCAAGACGCTGGCGCGGGTGCTCGGCATCCCCTACTTCCCGATCACGCCGACCTTCCCGTGGCTGGGACCGCTCGGCGCGGTGCCGCTGCCGACGAAGTGGACGATCCAGTTCGGCGAGCCGATCGAGACGGACGGCTATCCGCCGGAGTCGGTCGAGGACCCCATGCTGATGTTCAACCTGACCGACCAGGTGCGGGAGCAGATCCAGCACACGCTCTACAAGCTGCTCGTGCAGCGGCGGTCGGTCTTCTTCTGACGTGCGTGCCGCGGAGCGGGGGCGCCTCCGGGTGGGAGGCGCCCCCGTCGTGTGTCCGCGTCAGTGGGCGTCGTCGCTGTCGATGCCCAGGCCCGGGAGCAGGCCGGGCAGCAGCGGCGGGATCGTCACGTCCGGTACCGGCGGTGGCGACTGGTTGCCCGAGGGGCTGGTGGGCGTGCCCGTCGGCGAGGGGTTGAGCAGGCCACCCGTGCTGCCGCCCAGCAGGCCGTCGCCCTCGGGGGAGCCGGAACCCGAGTCCGAACCCGAAGGCTGGGGGCGGGTACTGCCGGCACCCGAGGAGGGTGCCGCGGGAGAGGACGGCGGGTGCTGGGTCCGCGAGCCCGGGGAGTCCTCGGCGGTGCCGGGGTCGTTGGTGCCGGCGACGCCCTTGTCCAGGGTGCGCGGGAGCATCCCCTGGAGGGGCTCGACATCCTCGTCTATGGCGACGAAGACGTCGTTCACCTCCTTGCCGACGTCCGCGAGCTGGACGGGCAGGCGGGTGCGCAGGCCGTTCCAGGTGTCGCGGTGGGCCTGGGCGAAGGAGTTCAGCCGGGCCATCGGGGCGATGGCGCCGTCCTTCTGGTACGCCTGGCGGAGCAGCCGGCGGCCCTCGGAGGCGTCGTGCTTCATGCCGCCCAGGACGCGTCGGATCTCGGCGAGCGACTCGTGGTCGAGATCGCCCGAGCGTCCGCGTTCCATCAGTCTGCGGGCCTCGCTGAGCCGGGTCGAAGCCTGGTCCAGGTAGATCCCGCCCCGGTCGGCGTCGTCGTCCGCCATCCCGAGCTTGATGTCCTCCATGCCGCGCTTCAGCCCGTAGAGCGAGTCACCGGGGAGGGCGTCGGAGCTGGCAGCGGCCACACCGCTGAAAGCGCCCGCGGCCACACCGACCGTGAGCCCGCCCGCGGCGATGCCCTTCGACCAACGGGAGCGGGGGCGCAGTTTGCGGAGCGGGGAGGCCCGGTGGGTCCCCCGTCCGCTCGACGTCCGCTGCTCCGGCACCGTAGGGCCCGCGGCCGCGGTGCCCTCCGCGAGCATCGCCTCCATGGCGGCGACGAGCTGGGCCCGTTGCACCACCTTGACCTCGGGGTCCATCTGGGGTCGCGGCAGTTCGCCGAGACCGTTCGCCAAGGCCAGCAGCCTCCCCTGATCGGCCGGTTCGGCCGAGGGTTCGGGCTGTTCGGCCGCCGCGTCCTCGGACGTCCGGTCTTCCCAGGCCTGGGCGAAGGCGTTCGCCCGCCGGTGCGCCGATACGTTCGCGATCACTGGCGGCACCTCCTCTCGTCATGACGGTCGACTCCCCGGGGTGTCCGGAAGGTTGCACACCTTGAACACATCCACACGAAAGAGTGAGTGGCTGCGGGCATGGCGTGACCACAGGGAGCCTGCATTCCGCACAACGAGCGGCGCGGCACTTGGGTTACGCGCGAAAGATGATCGGACCAGTGCGTCATCGAGGCGTCACCGACTGTGAGTTGGACGGGGGTCGTGGGGATGTGGGGGGAGGGGTGGCGCGAGGGCGCGGTGGGGGGTGAAGGGGCGCGTGTGGGGGGCGCGAAGCGGTCAGCGGGCGTCGTCCGGGAGCAGGCGCGCGAGTGTGCGCACGGCCCGGTACTGGAGGGTCTTGATCGCACCCTCGTTCTTGCCCATGACCCGGGCCGTCTCGGCGACCGAGAGGCCCTGCAGGAAGCGCAGGGTCACGCACTCCTGCTGCTGCGGGTTGAGCCGGCGGACCGCTTCGAGGAGGGCGGCGTTGGAGAGGGACTCCAGGACGGAGTCCTCCGGGCTGCGTTCGACCTCGTTGGCGTCGAGCATCTCGCCCGTGGTCACCTCCAGCCGGAACCGGCTGGACTTGAAGTGGTCGGCGACCAGGTTGCGGGCGATGGTGACCAGCCAGGCGCCGAAGTCGCGGCCTTGCCAGGTGAAGGTGGAGATCCGGCGCAGGGCGCGCAGGAACGTCTCACTGGTGAGGTCCTCCGCCGTCGCCTTCCCGCCGACGCGGTAGTAGATGTAGCGGTAGACGGTGTCGCTGTACTGGTCGTACAGGCGGCCGAAGGCCTCGGCCTCGCCGGCCTGGGCGCGTTCGACCAGGTCCATCATGCGCGCGCTGTCGCTGTCGGCGCTGGGGCGGCGGGCGGCGGTCGAGGTTCCGCCGGAGCCGCGGCTGCCGCGTCTTCCGACGGCGGCACCGCCGTCGGCCAGGGCATAGCAGGGACCGACAGGTGCCGGTGCGGCGAAGGCAAAGGCGGGGACAGGGACGGCGTACGCGGTGGGGACGAAGCCGCGCAAGTGGTCGAGGACCGTTGCGCGCAGCGTAGCCAGGCCCGAGGCGTCAACCCCGACGTGTGGGTACACGGGACTCCCAGAGGCAGAGCTTCCATCACGTGCAGTGCGGGACCGTTCACTCGTCGTGGCGACGTGGGGGGTCCGTTGTGCGTCTGAGGAGAATAACGCTTCGTACAGGCAGCGCTACACCCAGTTGCTCAAATCATCGATTACGTCGCATCTGTTACCGCTTGAAGGCGAAACAAGTAGCACTTGGTGACCGGTTGTTGATCGTTTCGCTTCCGAGTGTGACTGCGCGCACGCTCTGTTGTGCTCATGTGGAGGGTGGGCGAGTGATCGGGCCCGCTGCGGGGTAGGGAGCCGCGAATGGCTCCCCGTCGCCCTGTGCGGAGCTGTTCGACCACGTACGGGTGAGCGGAGCGGATCCCGGATTGTCGGAGTCGATCTCAGCCGAAACGTATCGGCAGGGCGCGCCCGCGAACGGCGGCGGGGCGCGGGGCGCCGGCCGCCCGGGGGGTGACGTTTCCGGGGGGAAGGGTCAGCGGCGGCGGCGGTGCAGGGCCACCGCGGCGGCCGTCCCCCCGGCCAGCGCGCCGACGCCCGCCGCGGCGGGGATGCCGACCTTGGCCGCCTTGCGGCCCGTCCGGTAGTCGCGCAGCCGCCACTCCCGGTCCCTCGCGTGCTTGCGCAGCTTGGTGTCCGGGTTGATGGCGTACGGGTGCCCGACCAGCGAGAGCATCGGGATGTCGTTGTGCGAGTCGCTGTAGGCCGCGCAGCGGGCGAGGTCGAGTCCTTCGGCGGCCGCCAGCGCGCGCACCGCCTCCGCCTTCGCCGGGCCGTGCAGCGGCTCGCCGACCAGCCTGCCCGTGTAGACGCCGTCGACCGACTCGGCGACGGTGCCGAGCGCGCCGGTCAGGCCGAGCCGGCGGGCGATGATCGTGGCGGTCTCGACGGGGGCCGCCGTCACCAGCCAGACCTTCTGGCCGGCGTCCAGGTGGGCCTGCGCGAGCGCGCGGGTGCCGGGCCAGATCCGGTCGGCCATGTACTCGTCGTAGATCTCCTCGCCGATCGACATCAGTTCGGCGACCCGGTGGCCCTGGACGATGGACAGCGCGCTGTCGCGGGCGTCCTGCATGTGCTCGGGGTCCTCGACGCCGGCGAGCCGGAACCACGCCTGCTGCCAGGCGAAGCGGGCCAGTTCGCGGCGCTGGAAGAACTTCCGCTTGTACAGGCCGCGGCCGAAGTGGAAGATCGCGGCGCCCTGCATCACGGTGTTGTCGAGGTCGAAGAAGGCGGCGGCCAGCGAGTCGCCGACGACCGGGAACTCCGGCTCCGCGGGCTTCCCCCCGGCGGTGCCGGCGGCCTCGGCCGCGGCCCCTTCCCGCTCGCGCTCCAGTTGGAGCGAGGTCTTGCGCGCTGCCTCTGCAGCGGCCTCGCCTGCCAGAACGCTGCGCGCGGTGGCGGAGCGCCTACGGGGGGTGAGCCATCCCAGAGCGGCCATGTCGTGAGCATAGCCAGTCTGTTCGGGACTTCCCGACCGGTGGGGATGCCAGGGCGTGAACACTCCGCGACTCTCCTGTTAAACGGACGGCTGAGGAGCAAGCTGGACAGAGCAGGCGCGCATTCGCCCGGGCGTGGCGCCGACGCGTGGGGCGCGACGGCGGATTCGCGGCGCAGAATGGACGGCATGTTTGGACGGACGAAGAAGAAGGACGGCTCCCCCGTTCCCGTCCCGGCCGCGGAGCGGACCGTGACGCTGATCGGGAAACCGGGTTGTCATCTCTGTGACGACGCCCGCGTCGTCGTCGAGGCGGTCTGCGCCGAGACCGGAGCGCGCTGGGAGGAGAAGGACATCACCCAGGACGAGGAGCTCCACCGGGCCTACTGGGAGCAGATCCCGGTGGTCCTGGTCGACGGCGAGCAGCACACCTTCTGGCGGGTGGACGCCGGACGGCTTCGGCGTGAACTGGGCGGGTGACCGGAACAGGGTTGTCATCGTGGACGTTCTGTCGGCTTTCGGGAGCGTGGTCGTGAGGAGAGTGTGCGGTTTTGCCCGCTTCGGATTCTCAACGGGGTGACAGGCTTCGTGGTTCCGTACCGAAGCGAACCAGCCGCGTGACCCCGGTCACTTTGGGCGGACAAAACGGACACCATCTTTGTGCACGCGTTCACAAAGACATAGCCTGCATTCGACGGGGCGGTCCTGGGACGTATGGCCGCCTAAAGCCCCGCTCATCCCGCAGGAGCACCGTGGCAACTGGCCGAACTCACCGACCGGCGACCCGCAGCCGAGGAATTCCCGAGGCCACCGTCGCCCGGCTTCCGCTGTATCTGCGTGCGCTCACCGCACTGTCGGAGCGCTCCGTACCCACGGTCTCCTCCGAGGAGCTCGCAGCCGCCGCGGGGGTCAACTCCGCGAAGCTGCGCAAGGACTTCAGCTACCTCGGCTCGTACGGCACGCGCGGTGTCGGCTACGACGTCGAGTACCTCGTCTACCAGATCTCCCGCGAGCTCGGCCTGACGCAGGACTGGCCCGTCGTCATCGTCGGCATCGGCAACCTGGGCGCCGCGCTCGCCAACTACGGCGGGTTCGCCTCCCGTGGCTTCCGCGTCGCCGCGCTGATCGACGCCGACCCCGCCATGGCCGGCAAGCCGGTCGCCGGAATGCCCGTGCAGCACAGCGACGACCTCGAGAAGATCATCGAGGACAACGGCGTCTCCATCGGCGTCATCGCGACCCCGGCGGGCGCCGCCCAGCCGGTCTGCGACCGGCTCGTGGCCGCCGGTGTCACCTCCATCCTGAACTTCGCCCCGACCGTGCTCTCCGTGCCCGACGGCGTGGACGTGCGCAAGGTCGACCTCTCCATCGAGCTGCAGATCCTCGCCTTCCACGAGCAGCGCAAGGCCGGCGAGGAAGGGGGCGGCACCGAGAGCGCCGCGCCTCCCGCGGCGCGTGGCGGGGCCGCGTCGGCCGGCCGCAAGGGACCCGACGGGGACATCCCCGCCGTGATGCCGGCATGAGTCTCCTCGTCGTCGGTCTCAGCCACCGCAGCGCACCGGTCAGCGTCCTGGAGCGGGCCTCGCTCCCCGCGGACACCCAGGCCAAGCTGCTGCAGGACACCCTCGCCGCCGAACCGGCCGCCGAGGGCGCGGTCCTGGCCACCTGCAACCGCATCGAGCTCTACGCCGACGTGGACAAGTTCCACGCGGGCGTCGCCGAGCTGTCCACGCTCCTCGCGCAGCACAGCGGCGTCGGGCTCGAAGAGCTGACCCCGTACCTGTACGTGCACTACGAGGACCGGGCCGTCCACCACCTCTTCTCGGTGGCCTGCGGCCTGGACTCCATGGTCGTCGGCGAGGGCCAGGTCCTCGCCCAGATCAAGGACGCCCTCGCGCTCGGCCAGGAGCTGCACACCGCCGGGCGGCTCCTGAACGACCTGTTCCAGCAGGCCTTGCGGGTCGGCAAGCGGGCCCACAGCGAGACCGGGATCGACCGTGCCGGGCAGTCGCTCGTCACCTTCGGCCTGGAGCAGCTCGCCGCGGGCGCGGACGTCGACACCTGGGTCAAGGGCAAGAAGGCGCTGGTCATCGGCGCCGGCTCGATGTCCTCGCTGGCCGCCGCGACGCTCGCGAGGGCCGGGGTCGCCGAGATCGTCGTCGCCAACCGCACCGGGTCCCGTGCCGAGCGCCTCGTGCAGATCCTCACCGAGCCCGGTGGCCCGGGCGTGGCCGCGCGCGCGGCGGAGATGGTTGCCGTCGGCGACGAACTGACACGTGCCGACATCGTGGTCTCCTGCACCGGGGCGACCGGGCTGGTCCTGACCGCCGAGGCCGTCGAGTCGGCGATGCGCGGGCGTACCGCCCCGCTGGCGCTGCTCGACCTGGCCATGCCCCGGGACATCGACGCGGCCGTGCACCGCATGCCGGGCGTCCGGCTCGTCGACATCGAGTCGCTGGCCGAGGCCTCCGCCGACGCGCCGATGGCGGCCGACGTGGACCAGGTCCGCGCCATCGTCTCCGACGAGGTGGCCGCCTTCGGCGCCGCCCAGCGCGCCGCGCACATCACCCCGACCGTGGTCGCCCTGCGCACCATGGCCGCCGACGTCGTCGCGGGCGAGGTCGCCCGGCTGGAGGGCCGGCTGCCCGACCTCGACGACAGGCAGCGCGCCGAGATCACCCAGACCGTGCGCCGCGTGGTCGACAAGCTCCTGCACGCGCCGACCGTGCGGGTCAAGCAGCTGGCCAGCGAGCCCGGCGGTGCCGGGTACGCGGACGCGCTGCGGACACTCTTCGACCTCGACCCGGAGACGGTCGCCTCCGTCTCCCGGGCCGACCTGAATGACGCCGACGTCAAGAACCGAGGGCGAGTATGACCGAGAGGGCACTGAGGCTCGGGACCAGGCGCAGCAAGCTCGCCATGGCCCAGTCCGGGCAGGTGGCCGACGCCGTCCGGCAGCTGACCGGCCGGCCCGTCGAGCTCGTGGAGATCACGACGTACGGGGACACCTCCCGGGAGCACCTCGCGCAGATCGGCGGCACCGGTGTGTTCGTCGCCGCCCTGCGCGACGCGCTCCTGGCCGGCGAGGTGGACTTCGCCGTCCACTCCCTGAAGGACCTGCCGACCGCGCAGCACCCCGAGCTGGTCCTCGCCGCGATCCCGCGGCGCGAGGACCCGCGCGACGTGCTGATCGCCCGTGCGGGACTGACGCTCGACCGGCTGCCGGAGGGCGCCCGGATCGGCACCGGTTCGCCGCGGCGCACGGCCCAGCTGAACGCCTACGCGCGCAGCCACGGGCTGACCATCGAGACCGTGCCGATCCGCGGGAACATCGACACCCGCGTCGGATACGTGCACAAGGGCGAGCTGGACGCGGTGGTTCTCGCCGCGGCCGGACTCAACCGCATCGGCGGTACGGAGGAGCTCACCGGCTCCCTGTCGCTCGACTTCCTGTCGGTCGACTCCGTCCTGCCCGCCCCCGGCCAGGGGGCGCTGGCGATCGAGTGCCCGGCGGTCGACGCCGGTCTCGTCGCCCTGCTCGGCGAGCTCGACGACCCGCACACCCGGGCCGCCGTGACCGCCGAGCGATCCCTGCTCGCCGCTCTGGAGGCCGGCTGCTCCGCACCCGTGGGTGCGCTGGCCGACCTGCTGGCCGAGGTTTCCGGCCGCGGGCAGATTGTCACCGAGATGCGCCTGCGCGGCGTCGTCGGCACCACCGACGGCTCGACGCTGGTGCAGCTGTCCACCACCGGTCCCGTACCCGCGTCGCACGACGAGGCGATGGCGCTCGGACGCGAACTCGCGGACGAGATGCTCGCCAAGGGTGCGGCCGGTCTTATGGGGGAGCGAGCACTTTGAGCCCCACCAGCCCCACCACCAGCCCCGTGTCCTCGGCC
Source organism: Streptomyces sp. JL2001 (assembly GCF_050917515.1). Taxonomy (NCBI): domain Bacteria; kingdom Bacillati; phylum Actinomycetota; class Actinomycetes; order Kitasatosporales; family Streptomycetaceae; genus Streptomyces; species Streptomyces sp. JL2001. The sequence continues at coordinate 4,369,458 of NZ_CP169421.1, forward strand.
TTTCCCGGCCATGGGAGCGTCACCTTCCTCGGTGCCGGACCCGGCGACCCCGGACTGCTGACGCTCAGGGCCGTCGAGGCCCTGTCCGGCGCGGACGTCCTGATCGCCGAACCGGAGGTTCTCGAGGTCGTCCGCTGCCATGCGCGCACAGGCGTGAGCACGCCTGAGCTGACGGTTGTTGACGAGGCGTCAACAGCCGCCGGGGTCCCCGTGTTGAGGGACGCAACCAATCTTGTCATGGAGGCTGCGCGGGGCGGCAAGCGGGTCGTCCGCGCGGTGACCGGCGACCCCGGCCTCGACGGAAACGCAGGTCAGGAGATGCTCGCCTGCGCCGCCGAGGGCATCCCCTTCGAGGTCGTGCCCGGCGTGGCCACGGCGGTGGGCGTACCCGCGTACGCCGGTGTCCCGCTGCGGGACGCGCAGGGCACCGACGTGCGCTTCGTGGACGCCCGTACCGCCGACGACCGCTGCTGGAGCGAGGTCGGCGCCTCGGACGGCACCGTCGTCGTGTCCACCTCGCTGGACGCGGTGGCGGCGGCGGCCGGAGAGCTGGTGGCGGCAGGCCGTAAGCCGGACACCCCGCTCACCGTGACCATCGGCGGCACGACGACCCGGCAGCGGACCTGGACCGCGACGCTCGGCACGATCGCCCAGGTCTTCAAGCAGGGGAAGGTGCTGCCCTCTCCCGAGGGGCACCGGCCCGTCATAGCCGTGGTCGGCGAGCGTAGTGCCCCGGCGCAGCGCGACCAGCTGGCGTGGTTCGAGTCGAAGCCCCTCTTCGGGTGGCGGGTGCTCGTGCCGCGTACCAAGGAGCAGGCCGCGTCGCTCTCCGACCAGCTGCGCAGCTACGGTGCCGTGCCGCACGAGGTGCCGACGATCGCCGTCGAGCCGCCGCGGACGCCGCAGCAGATGGAGCGTGCGGTCAAGGGTCTGGTGACCGGCCGCTACGAGTGGATCGCCTTCACGTCGGTCAACGCGGTGAAGGCGGTGCGGGAGAAGTTCGAGGAGTACGGGCTCGACGCCCGGGCCTTCGCCGGGATCAAGGTCGCGGCGGTGGGCGAGCAGACGGCCGCCGCGCTGGTCGACTTCGGTGTGAAGCCGGACCTGGTGCCGAGCGGCGAGCAGTCGGCGGCGGGCCTCCTGGAGGACTGGCCGCCCTACGACCCGGTCTTCGACCCGATCGACCGCGTCTTCCTGCCGCGGGCGGACATCGCGACGGAGACGCTGGTCGCGGGCCTGATCGAGCTCGGGTGGGAGGTCGACGACGTGACCGCCTACCGCACGGTCCGGGCGTCGCCGCCGCCGGCGGACACGCGTGAGGCGATCAAGGGCGGCGGCTTCGACGCCGTGCTCTTCACGTCCTCGTCGACCGTGCGGAACCTGGTCGGTATCGCGGGCAAGCCGCACAACGTCACCGTCATCGCCTGTATCGGGCCGGCGACGGCCAAGACGGCGGAGGAGCACGGGCTGCGGGTCGACGTGCTGTCGCCGGAGCCGTCGGTGCACAAGCTCGCGGAGGCGCTGGCCGCCTTCGGGACGCGTCGCCGCGAGGCGGCGCTGGAGGCCGGCGATCCGGTGACGCGGCCGAGCGAGCGCAGGCCGGGGGCGCGCAGGCGCCGTACGACCTGACGCGGGCAGCGTGTGGGGAGCGGGGTGCGGGACCTGTCGAGGTCCCGCACCCCGCTTCGTCGTGGGGCCGGCGGTGCGAGGACGGCGGTGCGGGCTCGGGACGTGGTCCCGCGGAGGGGCAACAACCTGTCGGTAAGAGCAGGGAGCGCACGGGCGTAGCCTCGAGGGCATGAACTCGTACGGATCCTTTCCCGGGGCGCGGCCGCGGCGGCTGCGGACGACTCCCGCCATGCGGCGGATGGTGGCCGAGACGCGCCTGAGCCCGGCCGATCTGATCCTTCCCGCGTTCGTGCGCGAGGGGATCACGGAGCCTGTGCCGATCGCCGCGATGCCGGGGGTCGTGCAGCACACCCGGGACACGCTGCGGAAGGCCGCCGTGGAGGCGGTGGAGACGGGCGTCTCCGGGATCATGCTCTTCGGTGTGCCGGAGGACGCGAAGAAGGACGCCGCGGGCACGGCCGGCACCGACCCGGACGGGATCCTGCAGGTCGCGATCCGGGACGTGAAGGCCGAGGTGGGCGACGACCTCGTGATCATGTCGGACCTGTGCCTGGACGAGTACACCGACCACGGGCACTGCGGCGTCCTGGACGCGAGCGGCCGGGTCGACAACGACGCCACGCTGGAGCGGTACGCCGAGATGGCCCAGGTCCAGGCGGACGCGGGCGTCCACGTCGTCGGCCCGTCCGGGATGATGGACGGTCAGGTCGGGGTGGTCCGCGACGCGCTGGACACCATCGGCAAGGAGGACGTGTCGATCCTCGCGTACACCGCGAAGTACTCCTCCGCCTTCTACGGTCCCTTCCGGGAGGCCGTCGGTTCCTCCCTCACGGGCGACCGCAAGACTTACCAGCAGGACCCGGCGAACCTGCGGGAGTCCCTGCGCGAGCTGGCGCTGGACCTCGAAGAGGGCGCCGACATGGTCATGGTGAAGCCGGCCGGGCCGTACCTGGACGTGCTCGCCAAGGTCGCCGAGGCGGTGGACGTGCCGGTCGCGGCGTACCAGATCAGCGGTGAGTACGCGATGGTGGAGGCCGCCGCCGAGAAGGGCTGGATCGACCGCGACAGGGCGATCCTGGAGACGCTCACCGGCATCCGGCGGGCCGGCGGGCAGTTGATCCTGACCTACTGGGCCACCGAGGTCGCCCGGAAGCTCAGCCGCGGGATCTGACCGCGGAGACCCGGCGCACGAGCCCTCGATGGGGACGGAACCGCAGGACGGTTCCGTCCCCGTCGTCGTCGTGGGCCGTCAGGACGTGCACGACCTTGCCGTCCTCGCTGCGGTGGTGGTGCCGGGCCAGCACACTGCCGTCGTCGGACGGGGCGGTGCCGAGGCTGCGGACGCGTCCCGGGCGCACCGCGGTGACCCGGTCGTAGGCGTAGCGGCCGGGCGGACCCGCGGTGATGAGGGAGGCGATCGCCGAGCCGAGAGCGCGCTGGTTCGCCGGGTCGGCGGAGAACTCCCGGTGGGACTCCGCGCTGGTCCACTGGGCGATGTTGAGGATGGTGCGGCCGTCCGAGCCCGCCAGGCAGTGCCGGGCGAGGAAGGACTCCGGAAGCGGGGTCGCGGCCCAGGCGTCGACGACGCCGTCCATGACGGTCCGCTGATGCGCGGCGTCCTCGGTGGACCACTCGGAGATCAGGACGAGACCGGCGTCCGGGCGTCCGAACTCCGGGAAGTCGAGCGATTCCGTTAAAACGTTAGTCATGACTAACAGTTTTGCGCGCCGATGCCGAACGTGCAAACCAATTGACACACGGTGACCGGCGTCGAGGCGGGAGAGCCCGCCGGCCGCGCACCGGCTGGTGGGGAGGGAGCGGGCGGCGCACCCTGGTAGTACCGCTGGAGGTGGTCCTCATGGAGACACTCGTCGGATGGCACGTCGAAATGGAGTTCAAGGAGGAAGGCGACCGGACGCGGGCGGCCGCCATGGTGCGGCTCGGTGACGGCACCGAGTTCCGTGCCCACGGCAACGCGCAGCGGCACCCCTCCGACCCTGATCAGCTGCGGGTGGGCGAGGAGATCGCGGGGGCGCGCGCACTGATGGACCTCGCCTCGCAGCTGCTGCAGAAGGCGCACACGGAGATCGACGAGGTGTCCGGCAGGACGTCCCATCCCCTGCGCTGACCGCGACCGCGGCAAGGACCGGTACCGGGCGCCGAGCGGTACGGGGCCGGTGCCGGGTGCGCGGGAGCCGGAGGCCGACCGTCCCGGGCGCCGTGGGGAGCGGTGCCCGGGACCGGGTGCGCGGCCTCAGTAGGTCAGTGCTTCGTCCACGGTCCGCTGCCAGTACGAGACGGCGGCGCCGTCGTCCGCGTAGGTGCCGGACGGGGCCGCCACCGTACGGCCGCTGCCGACCGAGCCGCCGGAGCCGTCGCCCGGGGCGAAGTGGACCGAGATCCTGCGGACCGTACGGCCGTGGGAGTCCGCGCCGCCCTCGCCGGTGAGCAGGACGGAGGCGTACGCCGACGCCCCGGGGGCGAGGGTGACGACGGCCTGGGGCTTGCTCTCGTCGAGGATCCGGACCGGGGACTGCGCGTCGTCGAAGCCGACGAAGGGGGCTCCGTAGGCGTTGCACGGGTGGGTGCCGGTGTTGGTGACAGTCAGCAGCAGGTGGTTGAGGGGGCGGCTGACCTTGCTCGCGATCACCTTCGCGGTGGCGCCCGTGCAGGGCGTGCTGACGGGGTCACCGGGCCGGGAGGGGGCGGGAGCACCGGTGGTGGGACGTGCCGTCCCGGCCGGGCCGGCGGTGGTGGGCCGCGCCGGCACGGACGGGTCGCCCGGTCGTGCGCTCGGTGTGGCCGGGCCGGTGGGCGCGGGCGCCGGGGCCGTTGAGGCGGAGGGCGTCGCGGCGGCGTGGTCGGCGCCGTGACCGCAGGCGGTCAGCGCGAGACCCGCGACGAGCGTGGCGGCGGCCAGGGTGAGGCGAGAGGTGGTGCGCATGGTGGTTCCCCCGTGAGGTTCGGTCGGTCGGTTCAGGTCCGGGTGATCAGGGCGATCACGATCACGGCGCACATGATCAGCACCGCGGTGGCCACGAGATCCGTCAGGCGACTGCTCGGCATGGACCTCAGCGTGCGGGGCGGTCCGGACCCCGTGCAACGGGCACGGGACAATGGGGGAAGCTGGAACGCCCGCACATCGTGCGAGCTGGGGAGACGACCCTTCCCTGGAATGCGTTCCTGGGACGGCGAGACGAGGGGGCACGGGGCGGGTGGCGACGGAGACGGACGGCTTCGCGGAGCTGGTGCGCGATCTGAAGGAACGATCCGGGCTCAGCTACGGGGCACTGGCGAAGAAGCTCCACGTGAGTACGTCGACGCTCCACCGGTACTGCAACGGCGATGCCGTGCCCACCGAGTTCGCTCCGGTGGAGCGGCTGGGGCGGTTGTGCGGAGCGTCCCGGGAGGAGCTGATCGCCCTCCACCGCGGCTGGATCCTGGCGGACGAGGCGCGCAGGCGAGGGAAGGCGGCCGCGGCCACGCCGGAGCCGGCGGCCGGACCGGGGCAGGGTGCGGCGTCCGAGGCGGACGGCGCGCCCGGCGCCCCGCGCCCGTCCGGCGCCGGGTCCGGACAGCCGGGCGGGCCGGGACCGGCGGAGCACGTCAAGCCGGTGGAGCCGGTGGAGTCCCGGCCGGAGACGTCGTCGCCCGGTCCGGACGCCGCCGACGGCGCGTCCGCCGCCGGGGCCGAGTCCTCACCGGCAGAGGGACCGCGGCCGGAGCAGGAGCCCGGCTCCGTGTCCGGAGCGGACGCGGACGTCCTCGTCACCGTGCGGCCCCCGGCGCCGGCGGGGGCGGGCACCCGCAAGCGGCTGCGGACGGCCCTCGCGGCCGCCGCGGTCGTCGCCCTTGCCGTGCCCGTCGCCTACGCCGTCGGCCACTCGGACGACGGCGGCGCCGACGCGAAGGGGAGCGGACAGCGCCGGGCGGCCGGGGCCGGAGCGACGGCGGTGACCGGCGCCGCCGGCACGCCCACGCCGTCCACGGCCTCCGGCACCCCCTCCGCCTCCTCGGCGCCGCCGGGTTCCGCGACCCCCTCGGCCCCCGCGAAGTCCTCCCCGCAGGTCCCGCACGCGGTGGCCACACCCGTGAGCGTCGGCATCAGCTCGTACAACTGGGATGCGCCCTGCGGCCAGTTCTACGTCCTCGGCCGGCAGCCCGGTGAGGTCCCGCCGCCGCCCGCCCCGCAGGACGCGCGCGGCTGGGCCCGTGCGCTGGGCGGGGTCGACGGCGGTCACATGCAGCTCCAGCTGACCGTCACCGGCAAGACCGCGGAGGCGGTGGTGCTCAACGCCCTCCACGTCCGCGTGGTGGAGCGCTCCGCTCCGCTCGACCGGGCCGTGTACGCGATGGGCGACGGCTGCGGCGGCGCGATCACCCCGCAGACCTTCGACATCGACCTCGACGCGGCCCGCCCGTTCGCGAAGCCGGTCGCCGGCCGGGACGGCGACGGGGTCGTGCCCGCCAAGGACTTCCCCTACAAGGTGTCCACCAGCGACCCCGAGGTCTTCAACCTGGACCTCCACACCGAGTCGCACGTCGTCTCCTGGTACCTGGAGGTCGACTGGAGCAGCGGCGACCGCCACGGCACGCTCTACGTCAAGGACGACGGCAAGCCCTTCCGCACGAGCGCCATCGAGGGGAAGAAGACCTACAACTACCTGCCCGACAAGGGCGAGTGGGTCACTTACTAAGGGCTGTCCCGTAATCCGCGGTGGGTTGGCGCACGGCGTCGGATGCGGTGCATCGCAAGGCGGAGGATCGCTCTCATACTGGGCGTATTCGGGCGATCCGACAACGCGGCGTGGGGGCACCCCCGGCCGAAGGCTGGGGGAGGGCCGTAGCCGGCGTCGTGCGCCCGCCGGGGATTACGGGACAGCCCTCAGGTCCTACCGCCCGGACAGGACCCGGGTCCGTCCCTCACGGCCGAAGGCCCCGGCACCGTACGGAGACGGTGCCGGGGCCTTCGGCGGTGGTGGAGCCGGCGGGCGTCAGAGGCGCTCGGGGGTCCGGATGCCGAGCAGGGCCATGCCCCGGTGGAGCGTGCGGGCGGTCAGGTCGCAGAGCAGGAGCCGGTTCTCCGCGACGTCCTGCGGCGGCTCGGGCTTGATGACCGGGCACTGGTCGTAGAACGTCGTGTAGAGCGACGCGAGCTGGTAGAGGTAGGCCGCCAGCTTGTGCGGGGCGTACTCCGCGGCGGCCTCCTGGACCACCTCGCCGAAGGTGTCCAGGTGCAGGCCGAGGGCCCGCTCGGCCGGCTCCAGCGCGAGCTCCGGGTGCGCGAGGGGCGTGCGGTCGCCCGCCTTGTCGAAGATCGACTTGATCCGGGCGTAGGCGTACTGGAGGTAGACCGAGGTGTCGCCGTTCAGCGAGACCATCTGGTCCAGGTCGAACTTGTAGTCGCGCGCCGCGGACGTGGACAGGTCGGCGTACTTCACCGCGCCGATGCCCACGTACTGGCCGTTCTCCACGATCTCGGTCTCGGTCAGGCCCACCTTCTCGGCCTTCTCGCGCACGACCGACGTCGCCCGGTCCACGGCCTCGTCGAGCAGGTCGACCAGCCGGACGGTCTCGCCCTCACGGGTCTTGAACGGCTTGCCGTCCTTGCCGAGCACGGTGCCGAAGGCCAGCTGGACGGCCTTGACCTCGTCGTTCAGCCAGCCGGCCCGGCGGGCGGTCTCGAAGACCATCTTGAAGTGCAGGGACTGGCGGGCGTCGACCACGTACAGCAGGGTCGTCGCCTTCAGGTTCCCCACCCGGTCGCGGATCGCGGACAGGTCGGTCGCCGCGTAGCCGAAGCCGCCGTCGGACTTCTGGACGATCAGGGGCGTCGGGTTGCCGTCCGGGCCCTTGACGTCGTCGAAGAAGACGCAGAGGGCGCCCTCGGAGCGCACCGCGACACCCGACTCCTCCAGGATCCGGCAGGTCTCCGCGAGCATGTCGTTGTACCCGGACTCGCCGACGACGTCGGGGTCCCGGATGTCCATGTCGAGCTTGTCGAAGACCGAGTAGAAGTAGATCTTCGACTCGTCGACGAACCGCTGCCACAGGGCGAGGGTCTCCGGCTCGCCGGCCTGGAGGTCCACGACCCGTGCCCGCGCCCGGGTCTTGAACTCCTCGTCGGAGTCGAAGAGCGCGCGCGAGGCCTTGTAGAGCCGGTTCAGGCTGGACATGGCCTCCTCGCCGGAGACCTCCCCGTCCGACCCGTGGTCCAGCTCGTGCGGGTGCTCGATCAGGTACTGGATGAGCATGCCGAACTGGGTGCCCCAGTCGCCGATGTGGTGGCGCCGGACCACCGTCTCGCCGGTGAACTCCAGGATCTCGACCATGGCGGCGCCGATCACGGCGGAACGCAGGTGGCCGACGTGCATCTCCTTGGCCACGTTCGGCTGGGCGTAGTCGATCACCGTGGTGCCGGCGTCCGGGGTGAACGGCACGCCGAGGCGGTCGTCGGCGGCCCGGGCGGCGAGGGTCCGCACGATCGCCTCGTCGGTGACCGTGATGTTCAGGAAGCCGGGGCCCGAGACCTCGATCTCCTTCAGCACGTCGTTCGCCGGGATGCCGTCGACGACCTGCGTCGCCAGCTCGCGCGGGTTGCCCTTGAGCCGCTTGGCGAGGGCCAGGATGCCGTTGGCCTGGAAGTCGGCCCGGTCGCTTCGTCGCAGCAGCGGGTCGGCGGAGCCGGCCTCCGGCAGGGCTGCCGAGAGACCTTCCGCGAGGCGCTGCTGCACGGTCGAAGCGAGGGAAGGGACCGAGGCCATGAGCTTCCGTTCCTGTCGGTGGTGTACCGGTTCCTTGGGTGGTTCCGGGGGCTGAATTTCGCTTGTCAAGTGTCCCATGGCGGAGCAACGTGTTTTTCCCGGCTGTGGACAACCCCGGAGCGGGTCCCGTCGTCTGGGAGAATGGCCGGCGTAAGGCTGTAAGGCTCCGAGGGATTCCAGGAAGAAGGACGTACCGACCGTGGCTCAGAGCAGCACCGAGACCGACTGGGTCTCCCGTTTCGCGGACGAGGTCATCGCCGAGTCGGAGCGACGTGCGCCTGGCAAACCGGTCGTCGTCGCCTCCGGACTCTCACCCTCCGGTCCCATCCACCTGGGCAACCTCCGCGAGGTCATGACCCCGCACCTGGTCGCCGACGAGATCCGCCGGCGCGGCCACGAGGTCCGCCACCTGATCTCCTGGGACGACTACGACCGCTACCGCAAGGTGCCGAACGGTGTCGCGGGCGTCGACGAGTCCTGGGCCGAGCACATCGGCAAGCCGCTGACCTCCGTCCCGGCCCCGGCCGGCTCGGAGCACGCCAACTGGGCCGAGCACTTCAAGGCCGCCATGGTGGAGTCGCTGGCCGAGCTGGGCGTCGAGTACGACCCCATCAGCCAGACGGAGCAGTACACGGCGGGCACCTACCGCGAGCAGATCCTGCACGCGATGAAGCACCGCGGTGACATCGACGCGATCCTCGACCAGTACCGGACCAAGAAGGGCCCGGCCAAGAAGTCGCAGAAGCCGGTCGACGAGGCCGAGCTGGAGGCCGAGGAGGGCTCCGGCGCGGCGAGCGAGGACGACGGCTCGGGCGGCGCCGGCGGGTACTTCCCGTACAAGCCGTACTGCGGGCGCTGCGAGAAGGACCTGACGGCCGTCACGTCGTACGACGACGAGACCACCGAGCTGGCCTACACCTGCACGGCGTGCGGCTTCGCCGAGACCGTGAAGCTGAGCGAGTTCAACCGCGGCAAGCTGGTGTGGAAGGTCGACTGGCCGATGCGCTGGGCGTTCGAGGGCGTCATCTTCGAGCCGTCCGGCGTCGACCACTCCTCGCCCGGCTCCTCCTTCGTCGTCGGCGGCCAGATCGTCCGTCAGATCTTCGACGGCGTGCAGCCGATCGGCCCCATGTACGCCTTCGTCGGCATCAGCGGCATGGCCAAGATGTCCTCGTCGCGCGGTGGCGTGCCGACGCCGGCCGACGCGCTGAAGATCATGGAGGCGCCGCTGCTGCGCTGGCTGTACGCGCGCCGCAAGCCCAACCAGTCCTTCAAGATCGCCTTCGACCAGGAGATCCAGCGGCTCTACGACGAGTGGGACAAGCTGGAGGCCAAGGTCGCGGACGGCAGCGTGCTCCCCGCCGACGCGGCGGCGCACGCGCGGGCCGCCCGCACCGCCGCCGGTGAGCTGCCGCGCACGCCGCGCCCGCTGCCGTACCGGACGCTGGCCTCGGTCATGGACATCACGGCCGGCCACGACGAGCAGACCCTGCGGATCCTGACCGAGCTGGACCCGGAGAGCCCGGTCACCGACCTGGACGAGGTCCGGCCCCGGCTGGACCGCGCCGAGAACTGGATCACCACCCAGGTCCCGGCCGACCAGCGCACGATCGTCCGTGACGAGCCGGACGCCGAGCTCCTCGGCTCCCTCGACGACGAGGGCCGCGAGTCGCTGCGCCTGCTCCTGGAGGGGCTGGCCACGCACTGGTCCCTCGACGGTCTGACCACCCTGGTCTACGGCGTCCCGAAGGTCATGGCCGGTCTCGACCCCGAGGCCAAGCCCACTCCGGAGCTGAAGGTCGCCCAGCGCTCCTTCTTCGCCCTGCTCTACAAGCTCCTGGTGAGCCGTGAGACGGGTCCCCGGCTGCCCACGCTGCTGCTCGCCGTGGGCGCGGAGCGGGTGCGCAGGCTGCTCGGCGCGTGACGTGACGCGAAGGCCCCCGCCCGGTCTCCGGGCGGGGGCCTTCGCGTGGTCACCAGGTCGGTCGGCGGGTCCTACGGGATGTGGTTCTCCGCCATCTCCTGCTCGATGCGGTGGCGCAGCCGCGGCGTCAGCTCCCGCAGGATCGACGCGCTGCGCGGGTGCTGGACCCCGTACATGTCGCTCAGCCATATGTCGAGCTGCTCGGCGTTCGGGAAGTCCTGCCGCTCCTCGACGTAGTCCCACATCGCCTTGTAGGCGGCTTCGGAGAACTCGTCCACCTGCGGCTCCGGCTCGACGTACTCCGGGTACTCCTCGAACCGCTCCGGACCCTGCTCCTGGCGCGGACCCGGGATCAGCAGGTCGTCCGGACCCTGGGGCACCGCGACCGGCGTCGGCTCCAGGCCCTCCACGTACTGGGGGTCGAAGGCGCCCTCGTAGGCCTCGGGCGGCAGCTGCTGCGCCTGGAACCACGGACTGTCGTGGTTGGCCGGCAGCTCCGGCCCCTGGCCCGGGACGACACCCTGCGGCAGGTCCTGGGCGGATGCCTGGAGGAGCTGCGGCGGCTGCTGCGCGTTCAGCGGCTGGGCCGGGAGTCCCTGCGGCAGGTCGGGCCGGCCCGCGAGGCCCGCCGGGACCTGCGCGGCCTGGGCCGGCTGCGGCGGCAGCAGCGCCGGCTCCACGCCCGCCGCCGCGAGCCCGGCCGCGGCGGTCTCCGCCAGCGGCACCCCGTACTTGGCCAGGCGCAGCGGCATCAGCGCCTCCACCGGTGCCTTGCGGCGCCAGGCCCGGCCGAAGCGGGCCTGCAGGCGCGCCTGGTAGATCAGCCGGTCCTGCTCCAGCTTGATCACCTGCTCGTAGGAGCGCAGCTCCCACAGCTTCATCCGGCGCCACAGGCGGAACGTGGGGATCGGCGAGAGCAGCCAGCGGGTGAGCCGGACGCCCTCCATGTGCTTGTCGGCCGTGATGTCGGCGATCCGGCCCACGGCGTGCCGTGCCGCCTCGACCGCGACGACGAACAGGACCGGGATGACCGCGTGCATGCCGACGCCCAGCGGGTCCGGCCAGGCGGCGGCGCCGTTGAAGGCGATCGTCGCCGCGGTCAGCACCCACGCCGTCTGCCGCAGGAGCGGGAACGGGATCCGGATCCAGGTCAGCAGCAGGTCCAGTGCGAGCAGCACACAGATGCCGGCATCGATGCCGATGGGGAAGAAGTAGGAGAAGTCGCCGAAGCCCTTCTCGAGGGCGAGCTCGCGCACGGCGGCGTACGAACCCGCGAAACCGATCCCGGCGATGATCACCGCACCGGCGACGACGACGCCGATCAGTATCTTGTGCGTCCGTGTCAGCTGCACCGCGGCCACCCGCGATCCCCTCCCGTCAGTGGACATCTCGCGGGCACAGCGTGGCACATACGCGCGGAGCCCGGCCCTCGGGGGAGGGACAGGCTCCGCTCGTATGTGCCGATATGGCGGTGTTCGTGCCGGGACGGGCGTGCTAGTTCGCGGCGGCGACCGCGGCGACGGCCTCCTTGGCGGCCTTCACGGCGCCTTCCATGACCGCTTTGTCGCTGGGCGCGTCCGCGCCCGCGTAGCCGGCGCCGTTGTAGGTCAGCAGCACCAGGACGTTGCCCGTACGGGCCACGATCGACGCGTACTTGAAGTCCTCGTCGGTCTTGCGGAGGTCGTAGGCGACGGCCTTGCCCTCCTCGCCGATGCCGGACGTCTCCGTGGTGCGCAGCTTCTTCGCGCCCTCGGTCGCCTCCAGCTTGGCGAGTTCCTTGGCGAGGTTCTGCTTGGCGCGCTCCTGGCCGCTGCCGAGCGCGACGTCCGAGTCGTAGCGGTAGAAGGAGACGTCGAGCCAGCGGTACTGCGAGCCCTTCGTGCCCTTGTCCTCCAGGCCGTTCCACGAGCAGCCGCCGCGGCTGGAGGTGTCGCTGGAGGTGGCCGACGTGCCGTTCTTGGCCTTGGCCTTGGGCACCAGCGTCGCGGTCGTCTTGGCGGAGACGGCCTTGCAGGCGTCGGGCAGCTTCGCGAACTTCGCGGGCTCGACCGTCTTCTTCGACGCGGTGGCCTGCGGGGCCGAGGACGCCGAACCCTTGTCCGGGGACGCTCCGGAACCGCCGTCGGAGTCAGAGGAGCAGCCGGCGACGACGAGCATCACCGGGACGGCTGCGCAGGCGAGTATGCGGGTGAGTCGCGGGGCTGATCGGTGCATGGTTCCTTCAGTCGCTTGTCGTACGGTCCGGCCGGCGGCCACGGTACGCCGACACGTTACGTGGTCCGGATCCGCTCACGGAGCGGGTCGGGACCGCTACTCCTCCAGGCGGTCGGCGAGCAGCCGGGCCAGATTCCGGGCCCTTTCCTGCAGCTCCGCGCTGTCGGGCGCCTCGGTGACGCCGGTCGTCTGGGCGACGTATCCGATCGTGACGATCACGTTGGATGTGCGGAACACCACGCTCACGGTGCGGTGCCGGCCGTTGGATCCGTCGGGGGTGAGCACGTCGTCGAGGAACGCCACCTCGCCCAGGCCCTCCAGGAGGCGGGGCTCCAGGCCGGTGGTGGGCGTCGGGGCGACGCCGCCCGAGGGGGGCTGGGTGGCGCCCGTGGTGCCGGCGGGCGGGGGGTTGGTGGTTCCGCCCGGGGTCTGGGGTGTCTGCGCCGCTCCCGTGCCCTGGGGTGCCTGAGGGGACGCCGGGGTCTGCGGGAGGTGCGCGGCGGCCTGCTTGCGGGCGAACACCTCCTGCGCGCGGGCGTCGTCGCTCACGGCCGGGTCGTAGGAGACGACCCGCTCGATGTCGAGGGCGAGCCGGTACGAGGAGTCGGGGGAGTCGGCCTTCCAGGAACAGCCGACGCGGCGGTCGGTGTCGTAGGTGACGGACGCGCTGCCTCGGTAGGCCTTGTCCCGCTCCGCGTCCGGCAGCTCGGCCGCGCCGGGGAGCAGGTCCCTGAGCGCGGTCTGCGGGACGGCACCACAGGGTTCGAAGAGCGTGCGGTAGCGCCCGGGCGGGGCGGCGGGGGCGGCGGGACCTGCCTTGGAGTCCATGGCCGTGACGTCCGCGTCGCCGCCGGAGGAGCATCCGGTGAGGCCCAGCGCGAGTGCCGCCGCGAGTGCTGTCAGACCGGGTACGTACGCCTGTCGCTGCACGCTCGCAGGCTCCCTTCTCCCGACTTCTGCCGAGGACTTCCCCGAAAAAACGATTGCCGCCGGACACCGGCCGCTGAACACAATGTGTATCGCACGCACTGCCGTCGATGCCGGTCCGTCGTCACCTGTACGGGCTTTGGCCCCGGTTTTTGCGTTTTTCGGCTTATCGGGGGAATCGAGGAAGTATGTCGTACGTAGAGGTACCGGGCGCGCAGGTGCCCATCCGGATGTGGGCGGATCCTTCGACGGTGGAGGGCGGCGCCATGCAGCAGCTCCACAACGTGGCGACGCTGCCGTGGATCAAGGGCCTGGCCGTGATGCCGGACGTGCACTACGGCAAGGGCGCCACGGTCGGCTCGGTGATCGCGATGCAGGGCGCGGTGTGCCCGGCCGCGGTCGGCGTCGACATCGGCTGTGGCATGTCGGCCGTGAAGACCTCGCTCACCGCGAACGACCTGCCGGGAGACCTGTCGCGGCTGCGGTCGAAGATCGAGCAGGCGATCCCGGTGGGCCGCGGGATGCACCGTGACGAGGTGGACCCCAAGCGGCTCTACCAGTTCCCGACGTCGGGGTGGGACGACTTCTGGACCCGTTTCGACGGGGTCGCGGACGCGGTCAAGTTCCGCCGGGAGCGGGCCGCGCTGCAGATGGGGACGCTGGGCAGCGGCAACCACTTCGTCGAGTTCTGTCTCGACGAGTCGGGTGCCGTCTGGCTGATGCTGCACTCCGGCTCGCGGAACATCGGCAAGGAGCTCGCCGAGCACCACATCGGCGAGGCGCGGCAGCTGCCGCACAACCAGGGGCTCGTCGACCGGGACCTCGCCGTCTTCATCGCGGACACCCCCCAGATGGCGGCGTACCGCAACGACCTCTTCTGGGCGCAGGAGTACGCGAAGTACAACCGCGCGATCATGATGGCGCTCTTCCAGGAGGTCGTCCGCCGGGAGTTCCGCAAGGCGCGGGTGACCTTCGAGCCGGTGATCTCCTGCCACCACAACTACGTGGCGGAGGAGCGGTACGACGGCATGGACCTGCTCGTCACCCGCAAGGGCGCGATCCGGGCGGGCTCCGGCGACCTCGGGATCATCCCGGGCTCCATGGGGACCGGCTCGTACATCGTCAAGGGCCTCGGCAACGCGGCGTCCTTCAACTCGGCCTCCCACGGAGCCGGCCGGAAGATGAGCCGGAGCGCGGCGAAGCGGCGCTTCTCGACGCGGGACCTGGAGGAGCAGACGCGGGGCGTGGAGTGCCGCAAGGACTCCGGCGTCGTGGACGAGATCCCGGGTGCCTACAAGCCGATCGAGAAGGTCATCGACCAGCAGCGGGACCTGGTCGAGGTCGTCGCGAAGCTGAAGCAGGTCATCTGCGTGAAGGGCTGACCGCCCTGCCCGTACGGCGGAAGGCCCCGGCACCCCTGGTGCCGGGGCCTTCCGCGTCGTCGTCACAGCTCGCGGTGCACCTTGGTGTTGGACGCCTGGGCGCGGGGGCGGACGACCAGGAGGTCGATGTTGACGTGCGGCGGGCGGGTGACGGCCCAGGTGACCGTGTCGGCGACGTCGTCGGCGGTCAGGGGCTCGGCCACGCCCGCGTAGACCTTGGCGGCCTTGTCGGTGTCGCCGCGGAAGCGGGTGGTCGCGAACTCCTCGGTCTTCACCATGCCCGGGGCGATCTCGATGACGCGGACCGGGGTGCCGACGATCTCCAGGCGGAGGGTCTCGGCCAGGACGCGGGCCCCGTTCTTGGCGGCGACGTAGCCTGCGCCGCCCTCGTAGGTGGAGTGTCCGGCGGTGGAGGAGAGGACGACGACCGTGCCGTCGCCGCTCGCGGTGAGGGCGGGCAGCAGGGCCTGGGTGACGTTGAGGGTGCCGATGACGTTGACCTCGTACATCCGGCGCCAGTCCTCGGGGTCGCCGGTCGCGACGGTGTCCGCCCCGAGCGCGCCGCCCGCGTTGTTGACGAGGACGGCGATGGTGCGGAAGGCCGTGGCGAAGGTCTGGACGGCCTCGCGGTCGGTGACGTCCAGGGCGTACGCGGTCGCCTGGTGACCGGCCTCGTTGATCTCCGCGGCGAGGGTCTCGATGCGGTCCTTGCGGCGGGCGGTGAGGACCACGCGGTAGCCGGCGGCGGCGAGTCGCCGGGCGGTGGCGGCGCCGATGCCGCTGCTCGCTCCGGTGACGACGGCGATGGGGGTACCGGCGGCAGTCATGACGTGCTCCTCGCGCGTGTGGTCGATTTCGTCGATCGCGTGGTCAGGATAGGCGGCGGGCCCGGCTCAGCGGGTGCGCGGGGCGTACATGATCACGGCCATGCCGGCGAGGCAGATCAGCGCTCCCGTGACGTCCCAGCGATCGGGACGGTAGCCGTCGGCGATCATGCCCCAGGCGATCGATCCGGCGACGAACACGCCTCCGTAGGCCGCGAGGATCCGGCCGAACTCGGCGTCGGGCTGGAGGGTGGCGACGAACCCGTAGAGCCCGAGGGCGATGACGCCGGCGCCGATCCAGGCCCAGCCGCGGTCCTCGCGCACGCCCTGCCAGACGAGCCAGGCGCCCCCGATCTCGAAGAGCGCGGCGAGGGCGAAGAGGGCGACGGAACGCGCGATCAGCATGCGGTCAGGGTGCCACGGGACACGCAGGCTGACCGGTAATCAGAAGATATGCGGATCAATCGGTATCTTCGGGCCATGAGTGCGAGGAGCAAGGCCCTGCTCGGTGTGGTCCTGATGGCTTCGGTGATGGCCGGTACGTGCGGCAGCGCCCGCGCCGACGGTCCCGCGAGGGCCGGGCGCGAGGCGGATCTTGCCCATCACGGCTACGCCTCTCTTTGGCAGGGGCGGCTCGAGGTCCGGCTGGTCAGTCAGAACCACGGCTCGTCGGACGTGTCCGACTCGACCGTGCGGCTCGCCTTCTCGGAGCCGCCGGCCGCGGGTCAGGAGCTGCCGCCGGCCTGCCTGTGGGGCGGCGAGCGGGTGGTCGTCTGCCGGACGGGTGCGCTGCGGGCCGCCGGCACGGCCGGTGTGCTGGCGATCGAGCTGCGCACGGCGGGCTCCCCGGACGAGGTCACCGTGGAGATCGACACCGCCTGGAGCGATGGCTCGACCGATCCCAACCCCGGCAACGACCGCCATCGCGTGCTCGTCCTGGCGACCGGCGACGCCTACGCCTTCTGACGGGCCCGCGCCTTCCGGCGGGCCCGCGCCTTCCGGCGGGCCCGCGCCTTCCGGCGGGCCCGCGCCTTCCGGCGGGCCCGCGCCTTCCGGCGGGCCCGCGCCTTCCGGCGGGCCCGCGCCTTCCGGCGGGCCCGCGCCTTCCGGCGGGCCCGCGCCTTCCGGCGGGCCCGCGCCTTCCGGCGGGCCCGCGCCTTCCGGCGGGCCCGCGCGGAGGCGGGCCGTCGCGCGCCGCTCAGGCGTCCGCACGGCCGGTCCAGGCGGCGTACCCGTCGGGGCGGACCAGGAGTGCCGTGCGGCGACCGGGGTCGCTCCAGGTGGCGCGCACGAGGCGGGTGGGTGACGCCGGGGACGCGGGCACGAGCGGGGTCGCGCCCGCGGGGGTGACCAGGACGAACTCGCCCTTGCGCAGGAGCTCGTAGAGCCGCCCCTCCCGCAGGGCCAGGTCCGGGACCCGCCGGCCCACGGGACGGCGGGCGCCGTGACCGGGGGCGTACGCGATGTCGAGGCCGCTGATCATGCCCATGGCCCGTGCGGCGGCGGGGCGCACCGTGTCCAGGAAGCGCGCGGCGAGGGCGCGCCCGGCGCGATGGAGAGGGGTGCGGGCCATGGCGAGCCGGACGATGGCGCCGCTGCTGCGCAGCACCATGGTGCCGACCGGGTGCCGCTCGGCCTGGTAGCTGTCGAGGAGGGCCTCGGGGTCGGGTGCGTCCCCGCGCAGGACCGCGGCGAGCTTCCAGGACAGGTTGGCGGCGTCCTGCAGGCCGGTGTTCATGCCCTGTCCGCCGGCGGGGGAGTGGACGTGGGCGGCGTCGCCGGCGAGGAAGACCCGGCCGGAGCGGTACGCGGGGGCCTGGCGCTCGTCGCTGTGGAAGCGGGAGATCCAGCGGGCGTCGTGCATGCCGTAGTCGCTGCCGAGCGCGGTGCGGGCGATGTCGCGGACCTCGTCCAGGTCGACGGGCTCGCTGTCGGGGACCTGCCGGGTCCGGTTCCAGCCCATCACCCGGTACCAGCCGTCGCCGAAGGGGGCGATGAAGGCGAACGCGTCGCCGGCGCCGTCGACCGTGAGCAGTCCTTCGGGCTCCTCGGCCAGGCGGACGTCCGCCAGGACGATGGAACGGATCACGGAGACGCCCGGGAAGGGCAGCCCGAGCGCGGTCCGCACCGCGCTGCGCACGCCGTCGGTGCCGACGAGGTAGCGGGCGCGCAGGGTCAGGGGCGCACCCTCGGGGCCGGTGAACTCGGCGGTGACCCCGCCGGCGTCCTGGCGCAGCCCCCGCAGCTCCGTCTCGTGCCGGACGTCCACACCTGTGGACAGCACGCGCCGTTCCAGGAGGCGCTCGACCTCGTACTGCGGGGTGATGAGGAGGTAGGCGAACCGGGAGGGCAACCGGGTCAGGTCGAGGGCGAGGCGGCCGAAGAGGCGCATCCGGGTGATGGGGGTGCCCGTGGCGACCAGGTCGTCCGCGAGACCGCGGGCGTCCAGCTGCTCCAGGGTGCGGGCGTGCACGCCGAACGCACGGGTCATGTTGCTGATGCCGTGCGGGCGGCGCTCGACCAGGGTGACGCGCAGGCCGGCGGCGGCGAGGTCGCCGGCGAGGAGCATGCCGGTGGGGCCGGCGCCCACGACGAGAACGTCCGTGTCCAGCTGGTTCATCGCTGCCTCCAGGGGAGCCGTGCCGATGTCCGTTGGTCAACGCTTGTTGGTCAACGCTTGTTGGCAAATGTAGAGCCGTCCTTTCTGGCGTGTCAACACCCGTTGGCCTACAGTTGTTGGCATGACGACTGCCCGCCGTTCCGACGCGACCCGCGCCGCGATCCTCGAAGCCGCCCGCGAGCGGTTCGCCTCCGACGGCTACGAGCGCGCCACCATCCGGGCCATCGCCCGCGACGCCGGGATCGACCCGTCGATGGTGATGCGCTACTACGGAAACAAGGAGGGGCTGTTCGCCGCCGCGTCGGAGATCGAGCTCAGCCTTCCGGAGATCGGCGGCCTGCCGCGGCGGCACGTCGGCGCGGTGCTGGTGACGCACTTCCTCGACCGGTGGGAGCGCGACGACGTCCTGACCGGCCTGCTGCGGGTCGGCGTGACCAACGCCGCCGGCGCCGAGCGGATGCAGGCGGTCTTCGCCCAGCAGCTCGGGCCCGTCGCCCTCGGCGTCTGCCCGGACCCGGCCGACGCGCCCCGCCGCGCGGCGCTCGTCGCCTCGCAGATCCTCGGCATGGCACTGGCCCGCTACGTGCTCCGCCTGCCGCCGGCGGTCGAGATGTCCCGCGAGGACGTCGTCGCCTGGCTCGGCCCGACCGTCCAGCGCTACCTGACCGCCGAGAGCCCTTAGGGAGCGTCCTGTCCGGCGGGACGGCCCGCGGTGGCCCGGGCCCTGGGCCCCGGGCGCGGCCCTGGCGGCCGTGGCCGGTCCGGGGTGGGCTTCGTAGAATTCCTGCATGACGCAGAAGAAGTCCGCCCGGCGGGAAGGTCTCATGACCGAGCTCTACGGTGAGTCCCGCCGGTACATGGCCTCCTACGCCCTGTTCAACCAGGCCGTGGCGGACCATCTGCGGCTCCACCCGACCGATGTGCAGTGCCTGAACCTGCTCTCCCTGGAGTCCGCCCCCGTCACCACCGGCCGGATAGCCGAGCTGACCGGACTCACCACCGGCTCCGCGACCCGGCTCGTCGACCGTCTGGAGCGCGCCGGATACGTGACGCGCGAGCGGGACGCCGAGGACCGGCGGCGCGTCCTCGTCGCCGTGGTGCCCGAGCGGATGGCCGAACTCGGCGCCTTCTGGCGGCGGCTCAACGGGGCCTGGGGCACGATGTTCGACGCCTACAGCGACGCCGAGGTCGCCCTGCTCATCGCCCATATGCGCCGGACCGTGGAGCTCAGCGCCGTGCAGATCGAGCGGCTGCGCCGGGGCGAACTCGGCTGACACCGGCGGCGGGTGGCGGCTCAGCGCGCCGCCGCACCGCCGAACTCGCGGAGCGCGTCGGTGACGATCGCCTCCAGCCGGGCGTGGTGGGCGCCCCGCCAGTACACCCGCTCGCACTCCGTGCAGCTCGCGAACACGTCGTACGTCTTCTCCGTGCCCTGCTCCAGCCGCTCGCGGACCGAGTCCTTGTCGGCCTCGGTCAGCCGGCCGTTGCAGGCGGTGCAGCGGGTCCACGGCTCCAGCGCGGGGGCGAACCGTTCCAGTACGTCGCGCAGCTGGTCCTCGGGCCGGTCGCTGTACACGTAGGCACCGGCCCACAGCTCCCGGCGGCGCAGCAGACCGCGGTCCCGGGAGAGCATCACCCGCCGCTCCTTCGCCGAGAGCGCCGCCAGTGCCGGGTCGCCGAGGTCCTCGCTCTCGTACGCCGCGTCGATCCCCAGCAGCCGCATCCGGCGGGCCAGCGTGCCGAGATGGACGTCCAGGAGGAACCGGAGCGGAGCGCCGGGCACGGACTGCGGCCGGGTGACGCCCTCCACCTCGACCGTCTCGCCCGCCGCCGGCACGTGCGACACCGCCGCCGGCCGCCCGTCGACGAGCAGCCGCCCCGCCTCGGTGAGCGGCACGCCCAGTGACTCCACGACGTGCCCGAGCGTCGAGACGCCGTCGGTCGTCACCGCGGTGCGTCCCGTGCGGCGCTCCGCCGAGACGAAGAGCCGCAGGTCGGGGGCGAAACTGATCTGGATCTCCGGTCCGTTCACGGGGACAGGATGTCACCGGGGCCCATCGGACGGCCAGGCATTTCGGGCTCTCCGCCGGACTGCCCCGGCCGTCTCACGGGCGGAAGGCGTCCGCGTGCTCGGCGGCCCACCGGGCGAAGGTGCGGGCCGGGTGCCCGGTCAGCTCCTCGACCGTGCGCGTCAGGGGCACCGGCCTGCCGTCGTGCGCGGCCCAGTAGGACAGCAGGGCGTCGGCGAAGGTCTCCGGTATGTGGGAGGAGACCGACTCCTTCCACTGCCCGGGCGTCACCGCGTGCACGGCGGCCGTGCGGCCCGTCGCCTCGGCGAGTATCGCCAGCTGCTGGGTGAAATCGAGCGATTCGGGGCCGGTCAGCAGGTACGAGGAGCCGCGGAGCCGGGATTCGGTGAGGACGGCGAAGGCGGCCTCGGCGACGTCCTTCTCGTGGATCGGATCGGCGTGCGAGCCGGGATACGGAAGCTCCACGGGGCGCGAGGACCTGAACGCCCACGACCACTGCAGGGCGTTGGTCGCGAAGGCCCCCGGCTGGAGGTGCGTCGCCTCGAAGGCGCCGTCGGCCGCGGCGGACTCCAGGGCGCGCTCGACGGCCAGGTGGGAGGCCGCGATCGGGTTGTCCGCGGCGTCGGGGGCGAGTACGGAGCTGGAGGACAGCAGTACGACGTGGCGCACACCGGCGGCGCGGGCCTGCGCGGTGAAGGCGTCGATGTGCGAGGGCTCGGCGTACAGGAAGACGGAGTCGACGCCTTCGAGCGCGGCGCCGAAGGTCGCCGGATCGGCGAGATCGCAGCGGACGGTGTCCACTCCGTCGGGTGGGGAGAGGTCCGCCGGGTTCTTGGAGGCGGCTTTCGCCTTGATGCCCGCGTCGTGGAGCAGTCCGAGCAGGGTGGTGGCGACGCGGCCGCGGCTGCCGGTGACGAGAACGGTCATGGGAGGGGTCCTTTCAGGTGGCCCTCACGCATTCGACTGCGCAAGGAAGAATCTGTGTCACGCAGATAAATATCCGCGATGGTCCCCCACGCCGTCAACCCTGATAGATCCCCGACCCCGCCCCCGAGACCCCCCCTGAGCCCGCCCCGAAGCCCGTCCGGACCTGCCCCGGCCGAGCCGCGAGCCCGCCGACCGGCCCACGAGGTCCGCCGGGCCCGTGCGCTACCGTCCAGCCCATGAAGATCATCGACCTCGAGTACGGCGACCCCCGCCTGGAGTCCGACCTGCTCCCCGTCCTGCGCGAGCTGCGTCCCCACCTCACCCCCGAGCTCTTCGCCGAGGTGCAGGAGCGCGGCCGGGTCCAGGGGCTGCGCTTCACCGCCGCCTACACGGACGACGGGCGCTGCGTGGGCGCCGCGGGCTGGCGGATCATCCACAACACCAGCTCGATCCGCAAGCTCTACGTCGACGACCTCGTCACCGCCGCCACCACCCGCTCCACGGGTGTCGGGCGCGGCCTGCTCGCCCACCTGGAACGGCACGCGAGCGACGAGGGCTGCTCCGAGCTGAACCTGGACTCCGGCACCCACCGCACCGCCGCACACCGCTTCTACCTGCGCGAACGCCTCGACATCGTCGGCTTCCACTTCACGAAGAAGCTGAAGTCCCGGGCCGCGCAGGGCTGAGCCGGCAGCCGCTCCCGCCCCCCTCCCTCCCCCGGGCCGCCGAAGCGGGCGACGCGCGGGAGGGGGCGGGAGAGGCGGCCGCCCCGCCCGGATCAGTCACCGGGAGCCGCGGAGTCCGGGGACCGGAGGTCGAGCCGCCAGTCGTTGCAGCGCATCGGCCGGCCCGGCGGGTACTCGAACCCCTGCTCGCCGAGCAGCTCGAACCCGGCCTTGCGGCAGACCGTGTTCGACGGCCCGTTGTCCGTCGACGGGAAGGCGTGCAGGAAGCGGTGCAGACCCGCGGCCCGCGCCTGCGCGGCCACCGCCAGCGTCGCGGCGGTCGCGATGCCCCGCCCCTGGAAGCCGGGGAGCACCGTCCAGCCGGTCTCGTACACCTCCTCCCCGTCCCAGGTCCGTGCCCAGTAGCCGATGCTGCCGACCGCGACCTCCTCGGGGAGCAGCACGACGCGGAACATCCGTCCCCTGCCCGTGGTGTCGGTGCTCAGGTCCACGTAGCGCCGATGCCGCCCGGCGAGCGCCTCCTCGGTCTCGGGACCGCCGAGATGCTCCGTCAACTCCGGCGCGTTCATGGCCCGGAGAAGCTCGAAGTCCTGCTCGGACCAGGGCTCCAGGCGCACGGGGGAATCGGTGAGAGAGTCCATGCCCGCACCCTAGGTCCGACACGGCCGGGCGCCCGAGCAGGGGCCCGAGCTCGGCGGGCGTCCGGGTCAGGGGTCCGACACCTGGCGCGCGTAGGCCGTGGGAGGCACCCCGACCGTCGCCGTGAAGTCCCTGACCAGATGGGCCTGGTCGCTGTAGCCGAGGTCGGCCGCGAGCCGGGCCCAGTCGAGGGTGTCCGGGCCTTCCCCCGACTCGGCGCGTTCCAGGGCCTCGTGGATGCGGTAGCGCAGGATGACCCACTTCGGGCCGACGCCGACGCGGGTGGCGAACAGTCGCTGCAGGGAGCGCGCGGACAGGCCCCCCGCGGCGGCCAGTTCGGACACCCGCCGCACGGTGCGGTCCCGGCGGACCAGGTCCACCAGCGCCATGGCCTGTTCGGCCTGGGCATCGGGCGAGGGACCGTGGGCCAGCAGGAAGGCGTCGAGCGCGGCCACGCGCGCGTCGTCGGTCGCCGGATCGAGCACGGCGGCGACCGTGTTCCCCGCGGCCTCTCCGACGTCGGCGAAGACCTCGTCGAGCGGGACC
This sequence comes from Streptomyces sp. JL2001, assembly GCF_050917515.1. NCBI lineage: Bacteria > Bacillati > Actinomycetota > Actinomycetes > Kitasatosporales > Streptomycetaceae > Streptomyces > Streptomyces sp. JL2001. The sequence goes on from NZ_CP169421.1 coordinate 4,392,570, forward strand.
CGGCGCCCCGTCCAGCGTGACACCGGCCACGCCGGCGCGAACGGCCGGAAGCCGCCGGGCCGGAACTGCACCCCGCAGACACGGCCGCGCCCCGTGAGCTTCTTCGTGAAGAGTTCGAGCCCGATCCCGGCGACCTCGCCGAAGGACTCCGCGTCCCCGCCGCCGTCGGCGCTCTCGTAGCGCTGGAAGACGACGTTCACGCAGGGGTGCGGGACGACATGGCTCGCGTACGGCTCGGCGAGGTCCCAGTCGATCAGCCAGTAGTGCTCCAGATACGGACGCAGCTCCGGGGCCGGCTCGCGGCGGCGGAAGCGGACGTGCGTCATCAGCTCGGCGGCGTCGACGATGCCCCGGGTGTCACGACGTGGTCCGTCAGGGCTCATGCTCGTGATGCTAAGGGCTGTCCCGCTGATCAGGCCGGATCAGAAGGTGGGGAAGGACGGGCCGGCGCCCTCCCCACGGGCCACCGGGACTCCCGGCTCTGGCGCGTTTCTTCAAGACGGGCGGGGCGGGGGCGGGCAGCGTGGAGCCATGACGTACCGCATGAGCGAACTGCTCGACACCGCCGTCGCCCAGGCCGTCCCCGTGGTGCGGGGCATCCCCGAGGACAGCCTCGGCGCGCCCACTCCCTGTGCCGAGTACGACGTGCGCGCGCTGCTGAACCACCTGCTGCACGTCGTCGTGAACTTCCAGGCCCTCGCCGCCAAGCAGCCGTCCGACTTCTCCGTCACGCCGGACTACGTGGCCGAGGGCGACTGGCGCGCCGGCTTCGAGGCGGAGACCGCGAAGCTGGTCGCCGCCTGGTCCGCGCCGGGCGCCGAGGAAGGCACCACGGGGACCATGGACATGCCCGCGCGGACGGTCGCGTCGATGGTGCTGCTCGACCTCACCGTCCACATCTGGGACCTGGCCCGCGCGACGGGCCGGCCGTTCCGGCCGGACCCGGCCGTGGTGGAGGGGCTGACGGGGGAGGTGGAGCGAATGGCGCCGATGGCCCGGAAGATGAACGTCTTCAAGGAGGCCGTCGAGCTGCCGGAGGGAGCGGACCCGTTCGAGCGCCTCCTCGCCACGACGGGTCGCGACCCGCGCGCCTGGGCCTGATCCCCCGGCGCCCGGGCGCCGGCGTACGCCGTGGTCTGCTCCGGGCGCCCCGGGCACCCCCGTCACCGCCCCGGGCACCCTCGTCACCGCAGGCGGCCCGCCGAACCCAGCGAGAGGCGGGAGACGACCTGGCCGAAGGCGTCCTCCTCGGCGGCGGTCAGGGACACCGACTCCTGGGGGTGCCAGACCCTCTCCAACGGCATGTCCGCCCGCGCGCGGCGGGCGCGGGCTCGCTGCCCCAGGGCCACCGCCCACGCCGTCGCGGAGACGGCGAGCAGGCCGAGAAGCGTGATCACACGGGGGTCCGAGAACGGGCCGGGCAGGGACGGCATGGCTGACTCCGGGGCGCGAGGGCCGGTACGGCGGCGCGCTCCGGCAGACGGCGCGCACGCACGGCGCTGACCCTTCCGATTGTCCCTCTTCCGGCGGCGGCCGGGCAGGGCCGAGGCCCTCTTGTGCGGCTCGGAGAAGCGCTTCAAGGTGGCGGGAGAGGGAGAAATCCGGCCGGGAGGGAGCAGCCGCATGTCGGACGCAGAGGCGTGGGGGTTCACGGACGACAGGGGAGTGGCGCTGACGGCCGCGCGCAGGCCGGAGCGGGTCGTGGCCTACGTGCGGGCCGGGGCCGCGCTGCGGGACCTGGGCGTGACGCCCGTCGCGGTGTACGGATCGGGGCACGACGGCAGCACGCTCGACCCGGTCAAGGCGGGGGACCTGGCGGCGGCGGGTGTCCCGTACCTCGGGCCCGGCCGGACCCTGGAGGAGGACGTCCTGCGGGAGCTGCGGCCGGACCTGGTGGTGGACGTGAGTTACGACGGGAAGAGCGCGTACGCGCTGGACGAGGCGGTCGCCGACCGGCTCGGGGTGCCCGCGGCCGTGGTCTCCGTCGGGAGCGACCAGTCGCTCGCGGCGATCATCGGCCGGTTCGGGGAGCTGGGAGCCGCGCTGCGCGACGGTGCCGCCGCCGGCCCGGACGCCGCCGACGGGGGTGCGGTGGATCCGGACGCGAGGGGTGCGGGGTCCGTCGAGGCGTCCGAGGCCGCGCTCGCCGCCGTCGCGGGGACCGCGACCGCGACCGTGCTCGCGCTGTCCGCCGCCGGCCCGGACCAGGTCCATCTGGCCCGACCGCAGGCCTGGCCCGAGCTGGCCCGGCTCCTCGAACTCGGCGTACGCCTCCTCGACCCCGGTCCCGGCCCCGGTGCCAACTGGCTCACCACGGACTGGGAGCACGCCGCGGGGCTCGCCCCGGACCTGGTGCTCTTCGATGACCGGTCCAACGCCGTACGGCCCGAGGCCCTCCCGCCGGTGGGTGACGCGCGGGTGGCGCCGTGGAACCCGGAGACCCCGCCGAGCCCGGCGGCGTACGGCCGCTTCTTCCGGGACATCGCCGCGGCGCTCCGAGGCTGAGGGCTGCCCCGGCGCCCGGGGCCGGCCGGCGGCCCGGACACCCGGTGCCGTCGGGGCCGCGGCTCACACGGTGGCGCTGTCCCCCAGGCGTTCCCGCAGCGAGGCGGCGAACTCCTCCACCCGTGCGAGCTGGGCGCGCAGCTCGGCGACCCGTTCGGTGGCCGCCTGCTCGTAGCCCCGGACCCGGGCGACCAGGGCGGCGCGCTCGGCCGGCGGCAGTTCCGTGTCCGTGCCGGGTCGGTCCGCGCCGAGCCGGTCCACGGCCCGCAGCAGTTCGCGGGTCTCGTCGATGCTGAAACCGAGCGGCTTCATGCGGCGGATCACCATCAGCCGGGCGACGTCGGCGTCGGTGTAGAGCGGGAAGCCGCCCTGGGAGCTGGCGGAAGGGACGACCAGGCCGGCGTCCTCGTAGTGGCGAATGGTGCGCAGCGACAGTTCGGTGCGCGCCGCCACCTCGCCGATCTGCATGGGCTCCCCGGGGATGTGCCGCCTGCGCACGCCGATCCCGAGGTTCGTTCCCGTCCCCCGGCCCAGGCCCCGGACGGCCCCGTCCATGCCCGTGCCCGCGCGTACTCCTCTGTCCCTGCCCAGGTCTCTGCCCACGGCGTCCTTCCCTTCGTCTGGCTGCTGCGGGCGCGATACCCGCGCATTACATCCCATTCGTCATAACTTCAGCACTTATGTGAGTCGGAAAGGTGGCGCAACGCGGTCGCAGGGCCACCTGGTGCGCCCGCGCGCCCCCCCGGCGCCGACGAAAGAGGTGAGCCGCAAGCGGCGCGCCGGAAGGGGTGCGCCGGAAGGGGTGAACCTGAAAGGCCGGAAGAACCCAGGCCCGGAAGCCGAACGGAGGAGGCCCGCCGGAAGCGCGCCGGAAGCCGGCCGGAAGTGGCCGGAAGAGCCGGCCGGAGAAGCCGAACCGGGGAAGCCGCCGTGGACGGGCGGGCAGCCGGACGCCGCCCTCGCCCCGGCTCGGGAGGGGAGGGCGGAAAGGGCCCGAAAGATCCCCGCGCGCGGCGCGGAGAACGTCAGGTCAGGGCCACACCAGGCAGTACGGCTGGTGTCCCGCCTCGTGGAGGCGTACCGAGAAGTCCTGCCACTCGTGCAGCAGCTGGTAGACGTTGAAGGCGTCCCTCGGGCCGCCGCGGTCCGGGACCGTGGACCAGATGAAGGCGGCGGCGCCGACCGACTCCTCGCCGATGCCGCGCAGCGGATCGACGACGGTCATGGGCAGCTTCACGACGGCGTAGTCGGGATGGAGCACCACCAGTTCCAGTGGGGGCACCTTGTGCAGGGGCATGCCCTGGATGCCGGTGAGCACCATGGCGGCTATGGTCTCCGGCTTGATCTTGGTGAACATGCCGCCCATGCCGAGCTCGTCGCCGCCCAGTTCCTCCGGGCGCATCGAGATCGGGACGCGGGCAGCCGTGGCGCCGTCGGGTGCGCCGAAGTACTTGTACGTCACCCCCAACCGGCCACTCCCGCTCCCTGTCGTGGGTTCCGTCGGTCCAGCGGGTTCTTCCGTACGCCGTCGCCGGTGCTTCCCCCGCCGGGCAGGCTCGGGACCCAGGTCGTCCGTCCCCTCGCCCAGTCCGCCACCGCGATGCATATCTCCACCCGACTGCTTTTTTGGGCAGCACGACCCCCGCCGTGCAACCCGATCACCGTGTTCAGTGACCTCCCCCACGCTCTCGCGGTGAAACACCTGTCCGCAAGAACGTCCGGCCCTCTGACACCATGGATTCCGTGAGCCATCCCTATGACGCCCCAGTTTCGCAGACGCGGAGCACCGACGCCCCGGCGTAACGCACAGGGTGCCCACGCACACCTTCCGTACTCACAGCCGTACTCGCAGGTCAGGACCACAGTGCCGTATTCATACGAAGCCCCAGTCTCACAGACGCTTTTCGACCGCGCGTCCCTCGTGACGCCCGGCGGCGTGAACTCGCCGGTGCGCGCCTTCCGGGCCGTGGGCGGAACGCCCCGGTTCATGGTGTCCGGTACCGGCCCTTACCTCACCGATGCGGACGGTCGTGAGTACGTCGACCTCGTCTGCTCGTGGGGGCCGATGATCCTCGGCCATTCCCACCCCGAGGTGATCGCCGCGGTGCAGGCGGCCGTCGCCCGCGGCACCTCGTTCGGCACGCCGGGCGAGGGCGAGGTCGCGCTCGCCGAGGAGATCGTCGCCCGGATCGAGCCGGTCGAGCAGGTCCGTCTCGTCTCCTCCGGCACGGAGGCCACGATGTCGGCGATCCGGCTGGCCCGCGGTTTCACCGGCCGGGCGAAGGTCGTGAAGTTCGCCGGCTGCTACCACGGGCACGTAGACGCGCTGCTGGCCGCGGCCGGCTCCGGTGTGGCCACTTTCGGTCTGCCCGACACGCCCGGCGTGACCGGCGCCCAGGCCGGGGACACGATCGTCCTGCCGTACAACGACCTGGAGGCCGTCCGGGCCGCGTTCGCCGCGCACCCGGGCGAGATCGCCTGTGTCATCACCGAGGCGTCGCCGGGCAACATGGGCGTCGTCCCGCCGGTCGCGGGCTTCAACCAGGGCCTGGCGGACCTGTGCCGCGAGAACGGCGCGCTCTACATCTCCGACGAGGTCATGACGGGCTTCCGGACCTCGCGGGCCGGCTGGTACGGCGTCGACGGCGTCGCTCCCGACCTGATGACCTTCGGCAAGGTCATGGGCGGCGGCTTCCCGGCCGCGGCCTTCGGCGGCCGCGCCGACGTCATGGGCCACCTCGCCCCGGCCGGCCCGGTCTACCAGGCGGGCACCCTCTCCGGTAACCCGATCGCCACCGCCGCGGGCCTCGCCCAGCTGCGCCTGCTGGACCAGGCCGCGTACGACAAGGTCGACGCGGTCTCCCGGGAGATCCAGGGGCTGGTCACCGGCGCGCTCGCCAAGGAGGGCGTCGCCCACCGGCTGCAGACCGCGTCCAACATGTTCTCCGTGTTCTTCACGGCGGACGAGGTGCGCGACTACGACGACGCGAAGAAGCAGGAGGCCTTCCGCTTCAACGCCTTCTTCCACTCGATGCTGGCCGACGGCGTCTACCTGCCCCCGTCCGCCTTCGAGTCCTGGTTCGTCTCCACGGCCCACGACGACCGGGCGGTCGAGCGGATCGCCGCCGCGCTGCCCGCCGCCGCCCGCGCCGCCGCGGAGGCCACCGCATGAGCGTCGAGCACATCGACAGCGGCATGCCGGACGACCGGCCCGGCCAGGACGACATCACGGTCGTCCACGTGGTGCGCCACGGCGAGGTGCACAACCCCGACGGTGTCCTCTACGGCCGCCGCGCCGGGTACCACCTCTCCGAGCTCGGCCGGCAGATGGCCGACCGGGTCGCCGAGCACCTGGCCGACCGGGACATCACCCACGTCGTCGCCTCCCCGCTGGAGCGGGCCCAGGAGACGGCGCAGCCGGTCGCGAAGAGCCACGGTCTGGACCTGGCCACGGACGAGCGGCTGATCGAGGCGGCCAACGTCTTCGAGGGCAAGACCTTCGGAGTCGGCGACGGCGCCCTGCGCAAGCCGGGCAACTGGAAGCACCTGACCAATCCGTTCAAGCCGTCCTGGGGCGAGCCGTACCTGGAGCAGGTCGTCCGGATGATGGGCGCGCTGGACGCGGCGAAGGACGCGGCCCGCGGTCACGAGGCGGTCTGCGTCAGCCACCAGCTGCCGATCTGGATCGTGCGCAGCTTCGTGGAGAAGCGGAGGCTCTGGCACGACCCGCGGCGGCGGCAGTGCACGCTGGCGTCGCTGACCTCGTTCACGTACCGGGGGGACCGGATCGTGTCGGTCGGCTACAGCGAGCCGGCCAGGGACCTCGTCCCGGCGCACCTGCTCGCGGGCGCGAAGCCCGTCAAGGGCAAGTCGAAGGCCTTCGGGGCCTAGCCCGGCCCGGGAAGCCCCGCTTCGGGAAGGCCCGCCCGGCGGCCCCTTCCCGGCAGCCCCGGCTACCGGCCCGCGGTCCCCGCGAACCCGTCCCGGCGCCCCGGGGCGGGTTCGCGCCGAGTGGCGGAGTATCCCGCTCCGGCGTCGAACGTGTGGCGTAACCTCGCACGGGTACACCGTCAAGGCGATCGGATGACGTGAAGTCATCTGGTCGCCTTGAAATTTTTGTGCTAATTCCCGGAACCTCCGTGTTCCTCCCGGCATCTCACTCATTGTCGGTTTGGATGACTGTGAGGTCATACGCAAGCGCGAATGGGGACGTCATGCGCGGGATCACTCGAAGGGGCCTACTCGGGGCAGGTGTGGGGGCGGCTGCGCTCGGGGTCGCTGGATGTAGTACCGGAAAGCAGGACAAGTCGGGGCAATCCGGCCCCGGCAAAGGGGGTGACGTCTCGGGTACGCCGAGCACGCCGCCCACCAAGAAGGAGGTCCGGCTCATCGGTGACGGTTCCACCTCCGACACCGGGAAGCAGCCGAACCAGCCCGACGCCCCGGTCCCGCTCGAACCGGGCCAGACGCCACCGCAGTTCGTGATCTTCTCCTGGGACGGTGCCGGCGAGGTCGGCAACGGGCTCTTCCCGCGCTTCCTCGAACTCGCCCGCAACCACGACGCGGCGATGACCTTCTTCCTCTCCGGGATCTACCTCCTCCCCGAGTCCAAGAAGGACCTCTACCGCCCGCCGAACAACCGCGTGGGCGCCTCGGACATCGGCTACCTCACCGACGACCACATCAAGGAGACGCTCAAGCACGTCCGGCAGGCCTGGCTCGACGGACACGAGATCGGCACCCACTTCAACGGCCACTTCTGCGGCGGCTCCGGCTCCGTCGGGAACTGGACGCCCGCCGAGTGGCAGAACGAGATCGACCAGGCGACGAAGTTCGTCACCGAGTGGAAGACGAACAGCGGCTGGACCGACCTCGACCCGCTGCCCTTCGACTACTCGAAGGAGCTCGTCGGCGGACGCACCCCGTGCCTGCTCGGCCAGGACAACCTGCTGCCCACGGCGAAACGTCTCGGCTGGCGCTACGACGCGAGCTCCCCCGGCGGCCGCCAGATGTGGCCGGTCAAGCGTCAGGGGATCTGGGACCTCCCGCTGCAGGGCGTGCCGTTCCCCGGTCACTCCTTCGAGGTCCTGTCGATGGACTACAACATCCTCGCCAACCAGTCGCGGAACACCACTCGGGGCATGCCCTCGCGCTATCCCGGCTGGCGGCAGCAGGCCACCGAGGCGTACCTCTCCGGGTTCCGGCGGGCCTACGAGTCCAACCGCGCGCCCTTCTACATCGGCAACCACTTCGAGCAGTGGAACGGCGGCATCTACATGGACGCCGTCGAGGAGGCGCTCAAGGGCATGGCGGGCAAGAAGGACGTGCGGCTGGTCTCCTTCCGGCAGTTCGTGGACTGGCTCGACGTACAGGACCCGCAGATCCTCGAGAAGCTCCGCTCGCTGGAGGTCGGGCAGTCGCCGGCCGGCGGCTGGAACGCCTTCCTGCGCCCCGCCGGCACCTCGACCGGCACCCCGACCGGCACCCCCGCCGGCTGAGGGGTGCCCCGTCCGGGCCCGACCGCCCGACCGCCCGACCGGGTCCGGCCGCCCGGGTGAGCCAAGGAGGGCGCCCCGCCGATCTTGCCGAGACCGGGCCCCGTAAGCCCCTGTACGTCCGCTTAAGCCCCCTTGACAAGGGGCTTTACGGGCACGTAGGGGGGTGCCCAAGATCCCTGGAACGCCCATGCGAAACTTTTCACATGAGCCTTAGCCGAGCCCCTCGACGCACGCTGCTCGCCGTCGGATCGCTGGCGGCCGCCCTCGCCCTGTCGGCCTGCACATCGGACACGAACGGCAAGTCCGGCGGCGGCGGTGACACCAACTTCGTCACCAGCACGGGTGGTGTCTCCACGGTCGCCAAGGGCGAGCGGAAGGCGGTCAACACGATCGCGGGCGAGACCCTCGAGGGCACGCGGCTCGACGTCGCCGACCTCAAGGGCAAGGTCGTCGTGCTGAACGTGTGGGGCTCGTGGTGCGGCCCCTGCCGTGGCGAGGCCCCGCACTTCGCCAAGGTCGCCAAGGAGCTCAAGGCCAAGGGCGTGGAGTTCGTCGGGCTCAACACCCGCGACGCCGACAAGTCCAAGGCCGTCTCCTTCGAGGAGGAGTTCGGCATCACCTACCCGAGCCTCTACGACCCGAACGGCAAGCTGATCCTCAACGGCTTCCCCAAGGGCTCCCTGATCCCGCAGGGCATCCCGTCCACGATCGTCCTCGACCGGGACGGGAAGATCGCCGCGCGCTCCCTGATGGCCCTGAGCGAGACCAAGCTCCGCTCCATGATCGACCCGATCGCGGCGGAGAAGTGACGTGAACGAGACGGTCTTCAGCGGGGCCCTGCTGCTGGCGCTGCCCATCGCCGTCCTCGGCGGTCTGGTCTCGTTCTTCTCGCCGTGCGTCCTGCCGCTCGTCCCCGGCTACCTCTCCTACGTGACCGGCGTCACCGGCACCGACCTGATGGAGGCCAAGCGCGGCCGGATGGCGGCCGGCGCCTCGCTCTTCGTCCTCGGCTTCTCCGCGGTCTTCGTCTCCGGCGGTGCCCTCTTCGGCTACTTCGGCTGGACGCTCCAGGAGCACCGCGAGACGCTCACGACGGTCCTCGGCATCCTCATGATCGCCATGGGCGGGTTCTTCCTCGGCCTCATGCCGTGGTTCACCCAGCGCGAGTTCCGCTTCCACCGCAGGCCGGTCACCGGTCTGGTCGGCGCGCCGCTGCTCGGCGCGCTCTTCGGCATCGGCTGGACGCCGTGCATCGGCCCGACCCTGGCGTCCGTCAACGCGCTCGCCGCGCAGGAGGCCAGCGCCGGTCGCGGCGCCCTGCTGACCGTCGCGTACTGCGTCGGGCTCGGCGTGCCGTTCATCCTGGCCGCGATCGCCTTCCGCAAGGCGCTCGGCGCGTTCGGCTGGGTGAAGAAGCACTACGCGTGGGTGATGAGGATCGGCGGCGGCATGATGATCCTGACCGGCCTGCTGCTCCTCACAGGTGCGTGGGACAGCATGGTGGCCGACATGCAGGGCTGGTCCAGCGGCTTCACGGTGGGGATCTGAGAGTTCCGATGAGCAAGACCGACACGGGCACGACGGGTGCCCAGGAGCAGGACGGCCTCGGCGAGGCCGGGGCCCAGCTGTCCACCGCGCCCCGCGAGGAGACCGTCGTCGGCGGTCCCACCCTCGGGGTCGTCGGCTGGATCCGCTGGCTCTGGCGCCAGCTGACCTCGATGCGGGTGGCGCTGCTCCTGCTCTTCCTTCTGTCCCTCGGCGCGATCCCCGGCTCGCTGATCCCGCAGACCAACGTGGACGAGATCAAGGCGCAGGCGTTCAAGGACGCCCACGAGACGCTGACGCCGCTCTACGAGAAGCTCCAGCTCTTCGACGTCTACAGCTCGGTGTGGTTCTCCGCGATCTACATCCTGCTGTTCGTCTCCCTCATCGGCTGCATCGTGCCCCGCACCTGGCAGTTCGTCGGCCAGCTCCGCGGCCGCCCGCCGGGCGCGCCCGGCCGCCTCACCCGGCTGCCCGCGTACACGACCTGGCGCACGGAGGCCGAGCCCGAGCAGGTCCGCGAGGCGGCGCTCGGGCTGCTGAAGGGCCGCCGCTTCCGCGCCCACGTCGTGGGGAACGCGGTCGCCGCCGAGAAGGGCTATCTGCGCGAGACCGGAAACCTGGTCTTCCACATCGCTCTGATCGTGATGCTGGTGGCGTTCGCGACCGGCCAGCTCTTCAAGTCCGAGGGCGGCAAGCTGATCGTCGAGGGCGGCGGCTTCGCCAACACGCTCACGCAGTACGACGACTTCAAGTCCGGTTCGCAGTTCAGCACCGAGGACCTGGAGCCGTTCAGCTTCACGCTGGACAAGTTCACCGGGACGTACGAGAAGAACGGCCCGCAGCGCGGCACGCCCCGCACCTTCGAGGCGGCCGTCACCTACGCGGAGGGCACCGGTCCCGACAAGAAGGCGGTCATCCGGGTCAACGAGCCGCTCAAGGTCGGCGAGTCGAAGGTCTACCTGATCGCCCACGGCTACGCGCCCGTCGTCACCGTCCGGGACGGCCGCGGGAAGGTCGTCATGCGCGAGGCCGTCCCGCTGCTGCCGATCGACAACAACATCACCTCCACCGGCGCGGTCAAGGTGATGGACGGCTACCGCGACAAGAACGGCAAGAAGGAGCAGCTGGGCTTCCAGGCCTTCTTCGTGCCGACGTTCGCCGGTGCCGGCAAGGGCAGCATGTTCTCGCAGTTCCCGGCGCTCGACTTCCCGGTCATGGCGGTCACCGGCTTCCACGGCGACCTGCGCGTGAACTCCGGTCTGCCGCAGAACGTGTACCAGCTCGACAAGTCCAAGATGACCCAGTTCCAGGACAAGGACGGCAACAAGCTCGCCCAGCGGCTGCTGCCCGGCGAGACGATGACGCTGCCCGACGGCGCCGGCTCGATCACCTTCGAGAAGGACGTCAAGGAATGGGCCAGCTTCCAGATCTCCCAGCAGCCCGGCAACGGCCTCGCCCTCGCGGGCGCGATCGCCGCGATCGCCGGCCTGTCCGGCTCGCTGTTCATCCAGCGGCGCCGGGTCTGGGTCCGGGCCGTACGGGGGAAGGACGGCGTCACCGTCGTCGAGATGGCGGGTCTTGGCCGGAGCGAGTCCGCCAAGCTCCCCGAGGAGCTGGCCGATCTCGCGGTCACGCTCCACACACAGGCGGCGCCGACCGCGCCGGAACCCGCAGAAGAACCTGCCGAAGCTGGAGAGGCTGACAAGTGATCCTCGCCGCCGCGACCAACGCGAGCCTGGCGCAGATGAGCGACTACCTCATCTACTCCTCGATGGCCGTCTACACGCTGGCCTTCCTGGCCCACATCGCCGAGTGGGTGTTCGGCAGCCGCAGCAAGGTGGGCCGGACGGCCGCCGCCCTCACGCGGAACGCCGCCGACGGGTCCGCCCCGGCCGTCACCGTCCAGGTGAAGCAGGGCGGCGGCACCGCCGTCCTGGACAAGCCCCGGGTCGTGACGCGCTCCTCGGCCGGTGCCCGGGACGTCCCGGACGGCCCCGGCGCGGCCGGCGGCACGGTGCAGGGCGACCTGTACGGCCGGATCGCCGTGTCCCTGACGGCGCTGGCGTTCCTGATCGAGGCCGCCGGGGTGGTCACCCGCGCGTTCTCCGTGCAGCGCGCCCCGTGGGGCAACATGTACGAGTTCTCCACCACCTTCTCCACCGTGGCGGTCGGCGCGTACCTCGGCTTCCTCGTCGCGCGGAAGAACGTCCGCTGGATCGGTCTGCCGCTGGTGACGACGGTCCTGCTCGACCTGGGCATGGCCACCACCTGGCTGAAGACCCCGAGCGACCAGCTGGTGCCGGCGCTGGACTCGTACTGGCTGTGGATCCACGTCTCCACCGCGATCTTCTGCGGCGCCGTCTTCTACCTCGGCGCGGTCGCCACCCTGCTCTACCTCTTCCGCGACTCCTACGAGAACAAGCTGGCGACCGGTGGGAACCCCGGCTCCTTCGCCCGCTCGGTGCTCGAGCGGCTGCCGTCCGCGGCCTCGCTGGACAAGTTCTCGTACCGGGTCAACGCGGCCGTCTTCCCGCTGTGGACCTTCACGATCATCGCGGGCGCGATCTGGGCCGGCGACGCGTGGGGCCGCTACTGGGGCTGGGACGCCAAGGAGGTCTGGTCCTTCATCACCTGGGTCGGCTACGCGGCGTACCTGCACGCCCGCGCGACGGCCGGCTGGAAGGGGCGCAAGGCGGCCTACATCGCGCTGATCGCCTTCGGCTGCTTCCTCTTCAACTACTACGGCGTCAACATCTTCGTGAACAGCAAGCACTCCTACGCGGGCGTGTGAGCCGGGGGCCCGCGGGCCCCTGAGCGCGCGCGGCACGCGGAACGGCGGCCCGGACCCTCGGTCCGGGCCGCCGTCCTGCGCTAGCGGGCGGGCGGCGGCGGGGCGACGCTGGAGGTATGAGCGAGATCCCCCGGGGCAGGTGCGAGACCCACGACGGCGACGCGCACCTCCTGCGGTTCACGGTGGACCTGCCCCACCCCGCGGCGTCCGTCTGGGAGGCCGTGGCCACGGCCGACGGCCTGCGGGAGTGGCTGTGCGAGGCGGACCCGATGGAGCCCCGGCTCGGGGGTCTGCTGACACTGCACCGGCTCAACGGGGACACGGTCGTCTCGGGACGCGTGACGGCCTGGGACCCGCGGAGCGTGGCCGAGTACACGGTCGATCCCCCGCACGGCCGGATCCGCTTCCATCTGGAGCCGGGCGGTGCGGGCGGCGGGTCGACCGTGCTGCGGTTCGCCAACGAGTTCCGGGGGGCGCGGGAGCAGAAGCTGGACACCCTGGCGGCCTGGCACGACCACTTCGAGCGGCTGGCCGCCGCGCTGGACGGGTCGCCCACGAACTGGGCCGACTGGTCGGCCGACCGCTGGCAGGAGCTGCGTGAGCTCTACGCCCGCGACGACGCGCCCTGGCCCAGGTGGGAGCCCTGAGGCGCGCCCCGGGAGCTGTCCGGGACCCGGCCGCCGAGCGTTCACCCGCGGCGCGGCGGGAGGCAGGACGCGGCGGGGGGCCGGCCCTCCGGCCAGGCGATCTGGACGAACCGCTGCGAGCCGTCCTGGGCCAGTTCCACGATGGGCACCGCCTTGTCGAAGGGGTTGCCGAAGTTGTCCAGGCAGATCCAGCCGCCCGCCCCCTCGACCCGGAGCGAGCCCTTCACCTGGGGCCACTGGGTGGCGACGTCCGCCGCCTCCGGGTAGTGCTTGCCGTCCGGGGTCGCCTGGCGGATGGCGTGCACCGCCGTCGCCATCGCGTCGTACGCGATGATCGCCTGGCCGTCGGCGAGCGGGACCGGGGTCTTCGAGGCCCGCGCGATGTCGGTGAGGAAGGTCGCGTAGGCGGCGGCGGAACCGCCGGTCCGCGGGACCGGGCGGCCCGGTGCCGGCTGCCAGGCGTCGGGGTGGGCCAGTGAGGCGTAGCGGACGGTCAGCCGCGTCTTCAGGGCCTTCCGGTCGAGCTTGGCGTCCGCGCCCAGGTACGAGCCCTCGTCGCCGGTGAGGATCGTGAAGGCCCGTTCCGCGCAGCCCCGCGCCCCGAGGGCGTTGATGAACTGGCGCAGCTGCGTGTGCCGGCCGGCGAAGAAGACCGTCTCGGCCCGTGTGTCGCAGATCAGGTGGGTGATCTGGCGGAAGGTGTTCGCGGTGGTGCCCTCGTCGGTCGGGTCGGGCGGCGAGGTGAAGAGCTGCGGCTCGTAGGGCGCGCCCTTCAGGGAGGCGGCGAACGCGGTCTTGAGGGTGTCCGTGTAGTGGTCGCCGGTGCGGGTGTCCTGGACGAGGAGCGCCTTGGCGGCCACGACCTTGCCGAAGTGGGCCAGTGCCTTGGCCTCGTCGCTGTTGGTGGGGGAGACGCGGGCCAGGCCGGGGTAGCGGTTGTTGCCGGCGCCGGGGCCGTTGGCGATGTCGTCGGCGGTGATGGTGGTGCCGACGACGGCGATGCCCGCGCCGGTCAGGGCGGCCACGGCCTGCCGCACCTCGGTGGAGCTGGTGGCGACACCGGAGACCGCGCGGAGCCGGTCGGGTGCGGCCGTCATGGTCTTGAGCCGTTCGACGGTGGGGCGCCAGTGGGCGTTGCCCTTGCCGGTGTTGGCGAGGACGAGCCGGATCCGGGGGGTCTCGCTGTTGGAGGCGTGGTTGGCCCGGTACTGGCGGGCGTAGGCGCCCTGCACCTCGTGCCGGACCTTGACCCGCATGCCGGGGTCGGTGGAGGTCAGCGGCAGCAGCAGGGCGACGGTGGCGTACTCGTCGCTCGTGAGCGTCGCGTTCTCCGTGGCGATGGCGCGGGCGACCTCCGTGAGGGAGGGGACGCCGAAGTCGTAGCCGTCGCCGTTCACGCCGACGCACTCGGTGCTGCCCGCGGGCCGTTCGACCCCCCGGGCGCAAGAACGGTCCTCCGGCGTGGTGGCCCGGTCCACGACGTAGCCGATGCCGGTGCCGAGCACGGCCAGGGCGAGGACGGTGGTGACGATCTTCTGGCGGGTGGTGAACCAGACGCGGTAGCGCAGCCGGTCGGCCAAGGTCCTCAGACTCCGATCCCCGTGCCCGGCGGCAGCGAGAGCCCCCGCCAGGCGCGGATGTCCTTCGGCCAGTGGGTGGCCGCGTCCCACAGCGGGCTGTTGCCCGTCCGGTGGCGGCCGGAGAGCTGGCGCAGTTCGTGCGCCAGCTTGTCGGTCACCTCGTCGTCGGGCAGCGCGAGCGGATCCGTGAGCAGCCAGACGGCGTGCAGGAGCCGCCGGATGAGCAGTTGGAGCTCGGTGGCGTCGTCGTCGAGGCCGGCCGGGAGCCGGTCGGCGGGCTCCCGGCCGAGGGCGACGGCGCGGCGCGGGTCGGGGCCGGTCCCGTCCCGCCCTCGGGGGTAGGGCGCGGAGGCGATGAAGCGCAGCCGGCCCAGCCAGCCGACGACGTCCGGGTCGGGGAAGGTCAGGCGCAGGTGGGTGACCGCGTCCTCGGTGCGGCCGAGGGCGAGTTCGTGGTGCAGCCGGTGCTGCCCGGCCGGGTCCCCGGCGTAGTGGCGGTGCAGTGTCTCGTGGACGGCGCGCCAGGTGGCGTACTGCTCCCCGTCCTCGAAACGCAGGCGGTGCAGGAGCAGGGCGCGCAGCAGCGGATCGGCGACGAAGTGCTCGGGGCCCTCGGGCCAGTCCTCGCCACGCAGTTGGTCCCGCACGCGCAGGACCATGTCGCCGTCCGGGGACTCCCCCCGCAGGCGGGTGCGGGCGAGCACGCGGGCCGACTCCTCGTCGTGGGCGGCGGCCAGGACGGCGAAGGGGCCGGGGTTGACGCCCGGCAGGAGCGCGGCGAGCAGGGCGGGGGCGACCGGGACCGGGGCGGCGTCCTCGCGGAGCTCGACGGTGAGGTCGAGGAGGGAGCCGGGGGTGAGCGTGGACCGCAGGGGGGCCGGGGCCTCGCCGGCGGTCCGGCCGAGCAGGATCACGCCGAGCGGCCGGCCGCCGGTCAGCCGGTGGACGCCCCGGGCGAGTTCGGCGGGTGTGCGGCCGGCCGGGTCGAAGCGGTCGAAGGCGCTCTGGGTCTGGGCGGGGGAGAGCGGGGTGAGTTCGACGGCGAGGATGCCGGAGGTGACGTCGGGGCCGCGGGGGCAGGGCGCGCGGTGAGCGGTCTCCGGCAGGCGTAAGCGGGTGGCGTGCCGGATGCCGTCGTGGTCGCGGACCCGGGAGGCGGCGATGACCACGACGTGGTCGCGGCGGCCGGCCGCGCGGGCCCGCAGAATCGGTTCGACCAGGCGTCGGCCGAGCGGTTCGTGGGCGTTGTCGAGGAGCAGGACGGGGCGGCCGCGGCGGGTGCCGAGCCGGGTGAGGCCGGTGTAGGCGCGGCCCAGGTCCTCGATCAGGGCGCCGACCAGGAAGTCCTCGGCCTCGCGCCGGCGGCGGCCGCCCTGCGCGAAGTCGACGGCGAGCTGCTGGAGTCCGGCCTTGCCGCGGCCTCCGGCGTTGCGGTAGGTGCCGTACCAGCTCTCGGAGGTGCGCTGGAAGCGGCCGAACACCTCCTCCAGGACCGTCTCGACGGTCGCCTCGGCGAGCAGCCCGGCCATCGGGGCGGTGGCCTCGGCGAAGGTGGCGGCGAGCTTGGCGAGCACCTTGCCGACCCAGTTGACGGCGGCTCCCTTGGCCGCGTCGACGGTGGCGAGCACGGGGCCGAGCCGCTGGAGGTCGCGCCGGGCCCGCTCGTCGTCCTCCTGCGACCAGCCGATCGAGGCGACCGCGACCAGGCCGAGCGAGAGCCGGGGGAACTGCACGGGCTTGGCCGCGTACACCTTCGGCGCGAGCTGGACCGCGAGCTCGGCGAGGGCCCCGGTGAGCGGGTTCCAGCCGGGGCCGTGGTCGGCGGGCGGTTCGATGTGGGCGCAGTCGAGCAGCGCCAGCGGAGTGGCCGACCGGTAGGCGTTGCGGAGCTGCTTGAGCAGGGCCGTCTTGCCCATGCCCCGCCCGCCGGTGAAGACGGTGACGGGCGGGTCGTCGCCGTGTTCGTAGGCGGTGCGGGCGAAGCCGTCCGGTGTCAGACCGGTGAGCCGCGCTGCGAGCCCGGACTCGTGGAAGACCGCCTCGCGGCCGTACAGCTCTCTGTCCACCTGTCACCCCCGTCACAAGTCAACTCAAGACTATCGAGAGGGTGTTGGATGTTCGTCAGGCTTTCCGGCACCGTTGCGCAGGTGTTGTCATCCCGTGGCGATCGCGTCGAGCCGGTCCCGCAGGTAGGCGTGGGACTCGATGCCGTGGATCGTGGTGCCGGGGTCGCACTCGTAGAAGTAGACGAGCGACATCAGCTCCTCGGCGGGCGCGTCGGCCGGGGGCGGGAGGACCCGGTGGCGGCCGGACCGCCATCGCCCGCCGGTCCAGCTCGCCATCAGGTCGCCGATGTTGATGGTCAGGGCGTCGGGGTCGTACGGGGCGTCCTGCCAGCCGGCGTCGTCGGTGAACACCTGGAGGCCGCCCCTGCCCGCCTGCCGGTCCAGGACGGTGACCGTGCCGAAGTCGGTGTGCGGGCCGATCCGGAACTGGCCGGGCTCCGGCTCACCGGTCCGGTCCCGCCCCGGGTACCAGTTGATGTTGAAGCCGAAGGTGGGGTGCCCGGTGTGCCGGGTGAAGAAGTCGGCGTCCTCGCCCAGGGCCGAGCCGAGCCGGTCCAGGATCCGGTCCGACAGGGCCCGCATCTGCCGGAGGTAGGTCTCCACCAGCGGTCTCAGTTCCGGCACCTCGGCGGGCCAGGTGTTCGGCAGGAACCACTCGGCGTCGACGGCCGGGTTCCCGGTCGGCTCCTCGGCCGCGAAGGAGAGCGACTCCTTCAGGTCGGGCGGGGTCGCGGTGCCCTCCGCGTACCCGTTGGCCTCGGCCCCCGGTCCGAGCCAGCCGCGCCCGCCGACCCGGACGGCGTACGGCTCCTTGGCGGCGGCGGGCAGACGGAAGAAGGCGCGGGCGGCCTCGCGGATGTCCGCGCGCAGGACGGGGTCGATCCCGTGCCCGGTGACCAGCAGGAAGCCGGCCTCGCGCAGTGCCCGGTCCACGGCGGCCCGCTGTCCCTCCGGGTCGCCGGTCAGGTCGATGGTGGGGACGACCGTCGCGCTCCCGCCGGAGCCGACCGTCTCGCTCCTCCCGCCCGTCCCGCGGATCTCACTCATCACCGATGTCCTCGTTCCAGAGGGCCGGGTTCCGGGTGACGAACTCGCGCATCATCGCCGTGCACGCGGGGTCGTCGAGCAGCACGATCTCCACCCCGTGCTCCGCCAGCCAGCCGTGTCCGCCGTGGAACGTCTCCGCCTCCCCGACGACCACCCGGGAGATCCCGAACTGCCGGACGAGCCCGGAGCAGTACCAGCAGGGGGACAGCGTCGTCACCATCGTCGTGCCCCGGTACGAGCGCTGCCGGCCCGCCGCCCGGAAGGCGGCGGTCTCGGCGTGCGTCGAGGGGTCGCCGTCCTGCACCCGCCGGTTGCGCCCGCGTCCGAGCAGCGTGCCGTCGGCGCCGTACAGGGCCGCCCCGATCGGGATCCCGCCCTCGTCGAGTCCGGCCCGCGCCTCGGCGACCGCGGTCGCGAGCCACTGCCGTGCCTGTTCCTGGTCCATGTCCCGGACCCTTCCCCGGCGGGAGGCGCCCCTCACGTCCGGGACGTCACGCCTGCGGCGATCGCTCCTCGTAGGGGAAGAGAGCGAGCGGGGCCTCGCGCTGGAAGAAGGTCTTGGCACGGATCATCGCCTGCTCGTCGGCCCGGATCCGGCCCGGCCGGGAGGCGGTGCCGGTCAGCACGCCACCGAAGCGCATCCGGAGGTAGGCCGCCGAGTGGTGCAGGTTGGTGACCAGGCCGTCCGCGACCTCGTGCTCCTCGTGCGCCATGGCCGTCACGCCCCACAGCGTCCGGCCCGCCATCCGCGCCTTGAAGTCCGAGCCGGGCACGTTCAGCCAGCCCGACCAGTAGTCCAGATAGCGCTTGGTCTGCGCGGACAGGCTGTACCAGTACAGGGGCGAGGCGATGACGACGTCGGTGGCCTCCAGGGTGGCCTGCCGCAGCAGCTCCTCGTTCTCCCCGCCCGGCCGGCCGCCGGACTCGTGCCGGCCGTCCTGGAAGTCGGGCAGGACGAGTTCGTTCAGGTCCACCCAGCGTTGTGGGACGTCGGCGGGCAGCTGCGCCGCGGCGGCCCGGGCGAGGATCTCGGTGTTTCCGTCGGGGCGCGAGCTGCCGAGGACGAAGAGGAACGAGCGGTCCGTGCCGGGGGCGGCGTCGAGAGTCATGTCAGCTCCGGTCTCGTGGGTGCTCCGGTGCCAACTCCGTTGCCCCGGGCCGTATTCCGCCGCCCCATCGGCCGGGCCGATGGGGCCATCGGGAGGACGCCCCACTGGCCCGTGGACCGGCCCTTCGGCCGTCCGTAGCGTCGTGGCCATGAGAAACGAGACCAGGGGAACCGCAGAACTGACCCTCGCCATGGTGCTCTCCGGCACCCTCGGCATCTTCGTCGTCGAGTCCGGGGCGTCCCCCTTCGAGGTGGTCTTCTTCCGGTGCCTCTTCGGGGCGGTCGCCCTCGGCGCCTACAGCCTCGCCCGCGGCTACTTCACGGGCCACGGCCTGACCCCGAGGAAGCTCGGACTCGCTGCCCTGGGCGGCGTGTTCATCGTCTTCAACTGGGTGTTCCTCTTCGAGGCGTACGAGGCGACGTCGATCTCCTTCGCCACCGTCGTCTACCACACCCAGCCGTTCTTCCTGGTGGTGCTCGGAGCGGTGCTCTTCCGGGAGCGGATCACGGCAGCGAAGTTCGGCTGGCTCGGCCTCGCCTTCGTCGGCCTCGTGCTCGTCTCCGGCATCAGGCCCGGGGACACCGCCTCCCTCAAGGGTCTGGGGTTCGCGCTCGCCGCCGCCGTGCTCTACGCCCTGTCGACGATCGTCACCAAGCGGATCACCGGCGTCCGGCCGCACCTCGTCGCGCTCGTCCAGGTGCTCGTCGGCCTGCCCCTGCTGCTGCCCTTCGTCGACTTCGGCGCGGCGGCCGGGCTCGGCGCGGGCTGGGCCTGGCTCGCCGGCCTCGGCCTGATCCACACCGGGCTGATGTACGTCCTGATGTACGCGGCCTACCAGAAGCTGCCCACGGCCAAGATCGCCGTGCTGGCCTTCACCTACCCGGCGGTCGCGATGGTCGCCGACTGGGCGGTGTACGGCCACCACATCGGTCTCGTCCAGGCGCTCGGCGTCCCGCTGATCGTGTTGGCCAGCCTGAAGGTCACGCTGTCGGCGAAGGGTCCGGAGCGTCCTCGCGGACGAGTCGCCGGGCCTGCTCCACGAACAGCCGCACATGCGCCGGAAGCCGTTTCCCCCGCCGCCACGCGATCTGCGTGAAGAGCGTGAACGGCGGCTCCCAGTCGAGCGCCACCAGCGCCCCGGACGCCAGCTCCTCGCCGACGGCGATCCGGGGCAGCAGGGCGATGCCGAGCCCGCCGGTCACGCCCCGCTTGGTCGCCTCGATCGTGCCGAACTCCATGAAGGGCGGTGCCCAGTGGCTCAGCTCACGCTCGAAGAGATCGCGGTAGGGGCAGCCGGGCTCGGTCCCCACGAGCTGCGCCGCCGCCAGGTCCGCGCTGGTCAGGCCGGTGCGTCCGGCCAGCGGATGCCGCCGCGAGGCCACCAGGACCAGCGGTTCGGCGGCGAGCACCTCGCTCTCCAGGCCGTCGTGCTCCGTCTCCGGTTCCATGAGGAAGCCGAGGTCGTAGGTGCCCTGGCGCAGCGCCTGCCGGGTCTCGTCGCCGAGGGTGGGGCGCAGGGTCAGCCGGACCTGGGGGTAGCGGTGGTGGAAGAGCTCCAGGAGCGGTGGGAGCCGGTAGGAGGTGAGCGACTCCATGGTGCCGACGGCGATCGTCCCGGCCGGCTCCTCGGCCTCGGTGACCGCGGCGCGTGCCTCCTCGGTCAGCTCGATGATCCGCCGGGCGTACGGCAGCAGGCGCTCGCCCGCCTCGGTGAGCCGGATGCGGCTGCCGAGCCGTTCGAAGAGCTCCACGCCGAGGGAGGACTCCAGGGAGCGGATCTGGCTGGTCACGCTGGACTGCGCGTACTTCAGCTCGGCGGCGGCCCGGGTGAAGCTGAGGACCGCCGCGACCTTCTCGAAGGTGACGAGAAGCCGGAGTTCCACGGTCAGGACTTCCCGACGTCGTCGCCGTCCTGCTCGCGCCTGCGGAGTTCCTCCTCGCGGCGGCGCAGGTCGGCCTCCCAGTCCTTGAGGACGGCCTCGTCCTTCTTGTTCTCGTCGCGCAGGGAGTTCAGGAAGTCGGGGTTGTCGTCGGGCGCGACCCACTCCTGGCGGTGGTTGCGGTGCCACTCGGAGGGCGTCCGGCCGCCGGCCGGCGCGCGGCGCATCTTGCCCGCGGCGAACCAGACGATCGGCCCGACGATCCAGAAGAGCAGGATGATGATGACCCAGACGACCTTCGGCAGGTGCTTGGCCTCGTCCTCGGGGGTGTTGAGGCAGTCGATGAACGCGTAGATCGTCAGCGCCAGCGGCAGGATGTACATCAGCGCCCTGAGCATGTGGGACAGCCCCCTGGAAGCAATGGCGGGGCGCGTTTCGAAGCCCCGGTGACAGGCCCAGCGTAGCCGGTGACCGATACTGGCCCCTATGGCTTACGACGATCTCCGCTCGCTGCTCAGGGCCCTGGAACGCGAAGGCGACCTCAAGCGCATCAAGGCCGAAGTCGACCCCTACCTGGAAGTCGGGGAGATCGTCGACCGGGTGAACAAGGCGGGAGGCCCGGCCCTTCTCTTCGAGAACGTCAAGGGCTCGGCCATGCCGCTCGCGATGAACGTCTTCGGGACGGACCGGCGGCTGCTGAAGGCGCTGGGCCTGAAGTCCTACGAGGAGATCAGCCAGAAGATCGGCGGGCTGCTCAAGCCGGAGCTGCCGCACGGCTTCGTCGGGGTCCGGGAGGCCTTCGGCAAGCTCGGCTCGATGGTCCACGTGCCGCCGAAGAAGGTGAAGTCCGGCGACGCCCCGGTCCAGGAGGTCGTCCTCACCGGCGACGACGTGGACCTGGACCGCCTGCCGGCGCTCTTCACCTGGCCCAAGGACGGCGGCTCCTTCTTCAACCTGGGTCTGACGCACACCAAGCACCCGGAGACGGGCGTGCGGAACCTGGGGCTGTACCGGCTCCAGCGCCACGACAGGCGCACCATCGGCATGCACTGGCAGATCCACAAGGACAGCCGCAACCACTACGCGGTGGCGGCGGCGCGCGGTGAGCGGCTGCCCGTGGCGATCGCCTTCGGCTGCCCGCCGGCCGTGACCTACGCGTCGACGGCGCCGCTGCCCGGGGACATCGACGAGTACCTGTTCGCGGGCTTCGTGCAGGGCAAGCGGATCGAGATGGTCGACTGCAAGACGGTGCCCCTCCAGGTGCCCGCGCAGGCGGAGGTCGTGATCGAGGGCTGGCTGGAGCCCGGCGAGATGCTCCCCGAGGGCCCCTTCGGCGACCACACCGGCTTCTACACCCCGCAGGAGCCGTTCCCCGCCCTCAAGATCGACTGCGTGACGATGCGCAAGCGTCCGCTGCTCCAGTCGATCGTGGTCGGCCGCCCGCCGACGGAGGACGGGCCGCTGGGCCGGGCGACGGAGCGCTTCTTCCTGCCGCTGCTCAAGATCATCGTGCCGGACATCGTGGACTACCACCTGCCCGAGTCGGGCGGCTTCCACAACTGCGCGATCGTCTCGATCGACAAGAAGTACCCCAAGCACGCGCAGAAGGTCATGCACGCGATCTGGGGTGCGCACATGATGTCGCTGACGAAGCTGATCATCGTGGTGGACAAGGACTGCGACGTCCACGACCTGCACGAGGTCTCCTGGCGGGCGCTCGGCAACACGGACTACGCCCGCGACCTGACGGTCGTCGAGGGCCCGGTCGACCACCTCGACCACGCGTCGTACCAGCAGTTCTGGGGCGGCAAGGCGGGTATCGACGCGACGAAGAAGCTCCCGGAGGAGGGCTACACCCGCGACGGCGGCTGGCCGGACATGGTGGAGTCGGATCCGGCGACGGCGGCGCTGGTGGACCGCCGCTGGAAGGAGTACGGCCTGTGACCACCGCGGCCGTACCCGGCGCCCAGCCGGGCCGCACGAGGGCGTTCCTGCGGCTCGTGATGATCGAGCACTCGGTCTTCGCGCTGCCCTTCGCCTACACCGCCTCGCTGACCGCGATGTTCCAGCTCGACCGGAACATCCACTGGGTCACCCTGCTGCTCGTCACCGTCTGCATGGTGGGGCTGCGGACCTTCGCGATGGCGTGCAACCGGATCATCGACCGGGAGATCGACGCGCGGAACCCGCGCACGGCCAACCGCGAGCTGGTCACGGGCGCGGTCTCGGTGCGTTCGGCGTGGACGGGCGCGGGGATCGCCGTCGTCGTCTTCCTGGGCGCCGCGGCGCTGCTGAACCCGCTGTGCCTGGCGCTCGCGCCGCTCGCCGTCATCCCGATGGTCGTCTATCCCTACGGGAAGCGGTTCACGAACTTCCCGCACGCGATCCTCGGCCTGGCGCAGGCCATAGGGCCGATCGGCGCCTGGCTCGCGGTGACCGGGGAGTGGTCCTGGGACGCGGTGATCCTCGGCCTCGCGGTCGGCGTCTGGATCGGCGGCTTCGACCTGATCTTCGCCTGTCAGGACGTCCAGGCGGACCGCGCCCACGGTGTGCTGTCGGTGCCCGCCCGCTTCGGCGTCCCGGCGGCCCTGTGGGGCGCGCGGGCCTCGGCCGTCGTGACGACCGGTCTGCTGGTCTGGTACGCGCTGGCGACCGACGCCGGCGTGTTCTTCTGGTCCGGTCTGGTGATCGTGGCGGCGGCGTTCTGCTACGAGCACTCGATCGTGAAGCCGCACGACCTGTCCCGGCTGAACCGCGCGTTCTTCACGGTCAACGGGTTCATCGGCATGGCGCTGTTCGTGTGCGCGCTGCTCGACCTCCTGGTGCGCGGTCTGACGGTGTGACGGGCGGGCGCCCGCTCCCGGCCGCGCGCCGGGCGGTGCTCACGGCCGACCGGAACTCCTGGCGCGTCGCCCGCGAGCACCGCCGGATAGGCTCGTCGGCGTGGAGCCGGTAGAGAAGAAGCAGCGACGTCCCTGGGTGGTCGGGGTGTCCGGGGCATCGGGGACCCCGTACGCGGCCGCCGTCCTGAGGGGGCTGCTCGATGCGGGGGAGAGCGTCGACCTGGTCGTCTCGCGGGCGTCGCGGCTGACGCTTCTCGACGAGACGGGGATCGCCTTCCGGGACGGGCACTGGCGCGAGGATCTGACGACCTGGCTGGCGCGGGGTGCCGACGGGAAGCCGGACACCTTCGCGCCCGACGTGAGCGACGTGCGGTACTGGGCGGCGGGCGACCTGGCCGCCGGGCCGTCCTCGGGCTCGTACCCGGTGAAGGGGATGCTGATCGTGCCCGCGTCGACGGCCGCCGTGGCGGGCGTGGCGCTGGGGCTTTCGAAGGACCTGCTGCAGCGGGCCGCGAGCGTGATGCTCAAGGAGCGGCGGAAGCTGGTCGTCGTGGTGCGGGAGACCCCGCTCAACGGGCAGACGCTGAGGCATCTGGTGGCGCTGGACGAGGCGGGCGCCGTGGCGCTGCCCGCCTCTCCGGCGTTCTACGCGGGGGCGACGCACATCCAGGATCTGGTGGACTTCGTCGCCGGGCGGGTCCTCGACGCGGCAGAGGTGCCGCACCGGCTGTACCGCCGTTGGGAGGGGGAGCTCGGTGGAGCGTCCTCCCGGGGGGATTAGCGCTTCTTGGCGGCGTGCTTCTTCTCGGCACGCCTGGAAGCGGACGGCTGGTGGGCACGCGAGCGGTTGGCCAGGTCCTGCAGCTCGCGCATACGGGCGTAGGCCATCTCGATCGTGTACACGGTGAACACCACTCCTGAAAGATCGTCTTTGATCGTCTGAAAGATTCACAGGGTGTCGCCCCTGTGTACCTTAGATTCTATACCTAAACTCGCGGTATCGCTGGACAATGGAAGGCTTCATACCTATGGACGCCGTGGACAGGCAGCTCATCCAGGCTCTGCGCGAGAACGGCAGAGCGTCGTACGCCGAACTCGGCCGGCTCGTCGGGCTCTCCGGCCCCTCCGTGACCGACCGCATCAACCGTCTGGAGGCCGCGGGGGTCATCACCGGCTACCGCGCCACCGTCGACGCCGCCTCGCTCGGCCTCGGCGCCACCGCCCTCATCGGCATCTCGCTGTCCGACGCGGCCGACCACGAGGACGTGGCGCGCCGGCTGAAGGACCTCGCCGAGATCGAGGACTGCTGGTTCATCGCGGGTGACGACTCGTTCATGCTCAAGGTGCGGGTGAACGACGTCGACGGCCTGGAGAAGACGATCCGCCGGCTGAGCGGGACGAAGGGGGTCTCCCGCACCCGGACCACCGTCGTGCTCTCCACCAAGTGGGAGAACCGCGTCGGCGAGCTGCCGGGAGAGCAGGAGGCGTAGCGGTCCGGGGGGTACGTACCGCCACCAGGGCGGGGAGTACGGTTGGTGGAGCCTGTTTTACGGAATCTCATGGGAGGCGGCCGCATGGACGCGGGACTCAAGCGCGAGCTGGAGCAGAAGGTGCTCGCCGGTGAGCGGCTGAGCCGTGAGGACGGCATCGCGCTGTACGAGTCCGACGACCTTGCCTGGCTCGGCGGAATGGCCCACGAGGTCAGGACCCGCAAGAACGGTGACGTCGTCCACTTCAACGTCAACCGCCATCTCAACATGACGAACGTGTGCACCGCGTCGTGCGCGTACTGCTCGTTCCAGCGGAAGCCGGGCGAGAAGGACGCGTACACGATGCGCATCGAGGAAGCCGTCCGCCTCGCCAAGGCGATGGAGGGCGAGAACCTCACCGAGCTGCACATCGTCAACGGGCTCCACCCCAACCTGCCGTGGCGCTACTACCCGCGCTCGCTCTCCGAGCTGAAGAAGGCGCTGCCGGACGTCTCGCTGAAGGCGTTCACGGCCACCGAGATCCACCACTTCGAGACGATCTCCGGGATGTCGGCCTCCGACATCCTCGACGAGCTGATCGAGGCCGGTCTGGAGTCGCTGACCGGCGGCGGCGCCGAGATCTTCGACTGGGAGGTCCGCCAGCACATCGTGGACCACCGCACCCACTGGGAGGACTGGTCCCGGATCCACCGCCTGGCGCACGAGAAGGGCCTCAAGACCCCTTCGACCATGCTCTACGGGCACATCGAGGAGCCCCGTCACCGCGTGGACCACGTGCTGAGGCTGCGTGAGCTCCAGGACGAGACGGGTGGCTTCCAGGTCTTCATCCCGCTGCGCTACCAGCACGACTTCGTCGACATGCAGGACGGCAAGGTCCGCAACAAGCTCCAGGCGCGCACGACCATGGCGACCGGCGCGGAGGCGCTGAAGACCTTCGCGGTCTCGCGGCTGCTCTTCGACAACGTGCCGCACGTCAAGGTCTTCTGGGTCATGCACGGCGTCCAGACCGCCCAGCTGGCGCTGCAGCACGGCGCGGACGACATGGACGGCTCGGTCGTCGAGTACAAGATCACGCACGACGCCGACAACTACGGCACCCCGAACAAGCTCACCCGGGACGACCTCCTGGAGCTCATCCGGGACGCCGGCTTCCGCCCGGTCGAGCGGAACACGCGGTACGAGATCATCCGCGAGTACCCGGGTCCGGACGCCGGGCGCCGTGAGTCGCCGCAGCCCATGCGGGTCTGACCCCTCGTCGCTCTCCCGCTGTGCCCCGACGGCCGCGGTGCGCCTGGTGCGCGCCGCGGCCGTCCGCCGTCCGGACAGCGGTTGAGTACCACTCTTGTAATGGCTACCCTTCCGCTATGCCGCTTACCTTTCAGCTCGACCCGCCCGTCACGCCAGCCCTGCGGGACGGCATCCTGCGCCTGTGGGTGGACGTCTCCGACGCGGGCGGTGCCGTCGGCTTCGTGCCGCCCGTCGACGTCGAGGAGGTGCGGCCCGAACTGGTCAAGCACCTGGTCGCGATGACCGAGGGGCGGATGCGGCTGGTCGTCGGGTTCGACGAGGACGGCACCGTCGCCGCCACCACCTTCGTCGCCGCCAACACGCACCGGCTGATGCTCCACTGGGTGTGGCTCTACACCGTCATGGTCCACCCCTCCCATCAGGGCAAGGGGTACGGGCGCGACCTGATGGCCGCCGTCGAGCGCGAGGTCCGCGGCTTCGACGGGATCGAGGCGATCCGGCTCACCTGCCGCGGCGGCACGGGCGTCGAGCACTTCTACGCCTCCTGCGGCTACAAGGAGGTCGGACGGGTGCCCGGCGCGATCCGGGTGGCGGAGGGCGACGACCGCGACGACATCGTGATGCTGCTCCCGCTGGATTGATCCGATTCGCCACGTGCTTCACTTGTCGGGCAAACCAGTGAAGGAGAAAGGGGCCGTCGTGTCCGAGAACAGGACGGGTGCAGCCACCCTCCGGTACACCCTGATGCGTCTCGGCGTGTTCGCCGGCTGCTTCCTGGTGCTGTGGGGTCTCGTCTACTTCGGCGTGCTGCCGCGCGGCCTCGGCGACTCCAACCTGCTGTGGGTCCTCATGCTGTCCATCGTCATCTCCGCGCCGCTCAGCTTCGTGCTGCTGCGCAAGCAGCGGGACGCGATGTCCGAGCAGATCGTGGCCAAGGTCGACCGGGCGAAGGACCGCCTGGAGTCGAACCGTTCCCAGGAGGACGCGCTGTAGGGCGCGTCGCCGAAAGCGCGGGAACGGTGGACGCGATGTAAAGGCCGCGTAAGGTTCCTCACACGCGCAACGCCCCGGTCGGAGCTTCGAAGGCTCCTGACCGGGGCTTTCTGCGTTTCGGAGGCCCTTGGTGTCCTGGGCTATCCCAAAGAATGGCTTTGAGGTTCTCAAAGTTCAAGTGTTAACGTGTTCGCCATGAAGACAGCTGTGCGCCTCTCCGATGCCGTGAGCACCCTGCTCGTGGCGCGCCTGCATGTCGATCTGTGCCGCTGTATGTCCGCGGTCTGTTGCCGCGAGCTCTGACCCCGGCATCATGCAGCGGCACCGCCTCAGCGCGTGTGTGCCGCACCCCCGTTCCCGTATTCCCCCGATACGCACCTGTGGAGTGTGTCTGTGTCCGCGTCCGCGTCCACGCAGGAGACCGAGCCCAAGGCCTCCCCCCGCATACCGAAGGTTCCCTTCTGGGCCCAGATCGTCGCCGGTCTGGTCCTCGGCGTCGTCCTCGGCTGGGTGACCCGCACCTACGACGTCCAGTGGCTGTACACCACCCTGGACAAGGTCGGCCACATCTTCGTCCAGCTGCTGAAGCTGGCCGTCGCCCCGCTGGTCTTCTTCGCGATCCTGGTCTCGATCACCAACCTGCGGAAGGTGAACAACGCCGCCCGGCTCGCCTCCCGCACCCTGCTCTGGTTCATGATCACCTCGCTGATCGCCGTCGCCATCGGCCTCGCGATCGGCCTGGTCACCAACCCGGGCGCCGGCACCGGCCTCACCCCGAAGGACGGCAAGGCCCCCGAGCACGCCGGCTCCTGGCTCGACTTCCTGACCGGCATCATCCCGACGGACGTCATCACGCCCTTCACCGAGCTGAACGTCCTCCAGATCGTCTTCATGGCCGCCGTCGCCGGCATCGCCGCCCTCAAGCTCGGCGAGAAGGCCCAGCCGATCCTCACGCTCTCCGAGTCCGTCCTGGAGCTGCTCCAGAAGGCCCTGTGGTGGGTCATCCGGCTCGCCCCGCTCGGCACCGTCGGCCTCATCGGATACGCCATCGCCGACTACGGCTGGGACCTGATCGGCAAGTACGCGACCTTCACCGCCGACGTCTACATCGGCTGCGCCCTGGTCCTCTTCGGCGTCTACCCGCTGCTGCTCGCCACGGTCGCCAAGGTCAACCCGATCCAGTTCTTCAAGGGCGCCTGGCCGGCCATCCAGCTGGCCTTCGTCTCCCGCTCGTCCGTCGGCACCATGCCGGTCACCCAGAAGGTCACCGAGCGCCTCGGCGTCCCGAAGGAGTACGCCTCCTTCGCCGTCCCGTTCGGCGCCACCACCAAGATGGACGGCTGCGCCGCGATCTACCCGGCGCTCGCCGCGATCTTCATCGCGCAGATCTTCGACGTGCAGCTCGGCATCGGCGACTACCTGCTGATCGCCTTCGTGTCCGTCATCGGCTCGGCCGCCACGGCCGGACTGACCGGCGCGACGGTCATGCTGACGCTGACCCTGTCGACCCTGGGCCTCCCGCTGGAGGGCGTCGGCCTGCTGATGGCGATCGACCCGATCCTCGACATGGTCCGCACCGCCACCAACGTCGCCGGCCAGGCGCTCGTCCCGGTCCTCGTCTCGGCCCGCGAGAAGATCCTGAACCTGGACGAGTACGACAACGCGTCGTCCTCCCCGGTCGACGAGCGCGAGCCGCTGGTCGTCGCCGCGTAAGGCGCACGCGCCTCACCCGTCCGCGATGATGCCCGGGACCCCGCACGGGGTCCCGGGCATCACTGCGTCGCGGCCCGCCTGAGGATCGACGCCAGCCGGCGCGCGACGTCGGGACGGCAGCGCCCCAGGTCGACCAGCGGCGGCAGGTGCGGGCTCGCCAGGGACACCAGATCGAGCCCGAGCGACGGCAGCCGCACGTCCACCGCCGCCAGCGCGGCCTGTAACTCGTCCCGCGCCGCCCTGGCGTCCCTGATCTCGTCGACCGCCGTCTCGCGTCCCGCCGTTCCCATGGGCCGCACCCCTTCCTCGTCCTGTCCGCGACTTCCACCGACCAGCATGGATGCGTGTCGCTACGATCACCAGGGGTAACGGTTTTCGCAGTCGCGGAACGAAAACGGGGGACGCCAGTGCCCGCACCGAAGGAACTCGACCCGTCGGCGTCGCTGGCCGCGCTGTACGGCACGAAGCTGCGCAAGCTCCGGGGCCGCGCGGGTCTCACCCAACGCCAGCTCGGCGACCGGGTCCCGATCGCCCACAGCCGGATCGCCCAGTTCGAACTCGGCAACGAGGTCCCACCGGAGGACGTGAACGGCCGGCTGGACCTGATCCTGGGCGCGGAGGGCGACCTGGTCGACCTGTGGGGGCACCTGCGGCGGACGCCGTATCCGGACTGGGCGCGGAGGTACATGGCGCTGGAGCCCAAGGCCGTGAAGATGCTGAAGTACATGGCGCAGGCGGTGCCCGGTCTCTGGCAGACGGAAAACTACGCGCGGGCGCTCCTGCGCACGAGCCGCCCGCGTGACTCCGACCGGGAGATCGACAAGCTGGTCTCGGCCCGGCTGGAGCGTCAGGTCATCGCACAGCGAGAGAGCCCGCCGCTGTTCTGGTGCATCGTGGACGAGGCCGTGCTGCGACGCCCGGTGGGCGGCGCGGAGGTTATGGCCGATCAACTGGACCGTCTGCTCGCCCTCGCGCGGACGCCTCATGTGGTCCTGCAGGTGCTGCCGTTCGGCGCGGGCGAGCACCCCGTCATGGGCGGATCGCTGACTCTTCTCAGCTTCGAGCGTGGTCCGGACGTGGCCTATACGGAGAGCTCGCACTCAGGTGAACTCGTGGAGGCGCAGGAGGAGGTGGCCGCATACGCGCTCGCCTACGATCTGCTGCAAGCGAAGGCCCTGGCCCCCGACGAGTCGCTGACCCTCGTCCGTTCCGTTGTGGAGGAGTACCGAGCATGCGAGTCGACCGTCCCGACCTGAGCGGCCTCACGTGGCGCACGAGCACCTACAGCAACGGACAGGGCGGCGACTGCGTCGAAGTCGCTGACGGCGTCCCCCGTACCGTCCCCGTGCGTGACAGCAAGAACCCGCAGGGTCCCGTGCTGCTCCTGGCCGACCACGTATGGGTGATCTTCGTGGCGCATCTCAAGGCTTCCTGAACCGGCCGACCGGGGCGCGTGTTCTCGCGCTCCGGTCGCTCGCCGTTCTAAAAGAAAAAGTACCTGGGAAAGTACCTACCCAACCCCCCCCCCTGACCCCCCAACTGCCCTCGCCACACGATCGGGTGACGCGGTGTCGACAGGCCGGTCGGGTGCGGTACGTTCACCGCAACAACTGGCATATGCAACTCGGCCCCCGGCAGGACTGGCATCCTGACGAGGGCCTACCGATCAGGAAGAGACGCTTCCCGATGGCTGATCCGCAGTCTAACGCGGCCCCGTCCGCGCATCCCGCCGTACTCACGCTTCCCGAGGGCGCGCCACGCTCCGGAGTGATCCACGTCCGGCACCGCCACGTCGAGAACTACACGATCATCGGCAACCACCTCGCCCAGCACGGCGAGTTGTCGGCCGCCGCGATCGGTCTCGCCGTCTACATCCAGTCGCTGCCCGACGGGGTCTCCGTCACCGGGAAGGCGCTCGCGCTCCGCTTCCGGGAGGGCGAGCGGGCCATCCGCCGGGCCATGAACGAGCTGGAGGAGGCGGGCTACCTGGCCCGCCCCCGGGTCGACCTGGGCCGAGGCAAGGTCGCGACCCGTACGTTCGCGTTCGACAATCCGGGCGCCGCCCCCGAGCCCGAGCCTGATCGTGACCCGGACCCGGACCCGGACCCGGACCCGGACCCGGGCCCGCGGCCCGATCCCGCCCCGGACGACGATTCCGATCCCGATCCGGACCCCGCCCCGCGACCGACCCGCGGCCCCCGCACCCAGGCGCGGCCCGCACCACCCCCGCCGCCGCCACCACCGGCCCCGCCGCGGCCCGCGGCGCCACCCCGCCGCCCCGTCGGGCCCGCCGCCGAACTCCTCGCCCGGCTCCGGCTCGCCGACCCTCGGCTGCTGCTCTCCGCCCGCGATGTGGAACGTCTCGCGACCGCCGTCGACACCTGGTTCGGGCGGGGTGCGACGCCCGCGCAGATCACCCGCACCCTGACCGTGAGCCTCCCGCCCGCGTTCGTGCCGATCCACCACCCGGCCCGGTTCCTGGCGTACCGCCTCACCACGCATCTGCCGCCCCCGCTGCCCGCCGAGCCGCCTCCGCCGCCGGGGCCGGCACCCCTCGTGACCTGCGACGGCTGCGAGCGGGCCTTCCGCAGCCACGACCCGGACGGGCACTGCGCCGACTGCCGTGCCGCCGGGCACCCGGCGGCCTGAAAGGGAGGGCCCGCCCGACGCTCCGGGTCCGCCGGCGCCAGGGCCACGTAGGCTTCGGCGGGACGAACAGGTGGGGGTGAAGCGGAAGGATGTCCGACGTGGGCGCCGCGAAGGCGAAGCGCATGCCGCGGGCGGTGCGCGAGAAGCAGATGCTGGACGCCGCCGTGCAGTGCTTCGGACAGCGGGGGTACCAGGCCGCCTCCATGGACGAGATCGCCGAACTCGCGGGCGTGTCCAAGCCGTTGGTCTACCTGTACCTGAACTCCAAGGAGGACCTCTTCACCGCCTGCATCCGGCGGGAGGCCAAGGCGCTGCTCGCCGCGGTCGCGACCGCGGTCAACCCGAGGCTGCCCGCCGACCAGCAGCTGTGGGCGGGACTCCTGGCCTTCTTCACGCACACGGCGGAGAACCCCGACGGCTGGGCGGTGCTGAACCGCCAGGCCAGGACGCACGGGGAGCCGTTCGCCAGTGAGGCCGCCCAGATGCGGGGCGAGATCGTGGCCTACGTGACGACGGTGATCGGCGCGGCGGCGAAGGAGACCCACCGCGTGACGCACCGCGATCCGGAACTGGCCGAGCGGGACGTGGCCGGTCTCTCCCAGGCCCTGGTCGGGGCGGCGGAGTCGTTGGCCGGCTGGGCCAACGAGACACCGGGGATGACCGCCTGGGAGGCGGCGGCGACGCTGATGAACTTCTCCTGGGCGGGCCTCGGCAACCTCATGAACAGCGAGCGCTGGTCTCCCCGCTGAAGCCCGTCAGATGCAGGCGCTCTCCGCGCCGGAGCTGGAAGCGGCCCTGCCCGTCCGTCGCGAAGGAGACCGTGCCGGGCAGCAGGACAGGCGCTTTGAACGCGGCCTGCGCGTAAGGGTGTTCGCCGTCCTGGTCCAGTTCGGCCAGGCAGCGGGCGAAGGTCCACATGCCGTGCGCGATCGCCCGGGGGAAGCCGAAGGCGCGGGCGGTGAGCGGGTGGAGGTGGATGGGGTTGCGGTCGCCGGACACGGAGCCGTACCGCCGTCCCAGGTCCGCCGCGAGGTCCCAGGACGCGGTCTCGGGCAGCGGGTCGGCCGGCGGTGGCTGCCGCGGGGACGGCTCCTCGTCCGGGGTGCCGCCGGGTCGTGGGTGGCGGGCCAGGTAGCCGCTGCGCGACTCCCAGACCAGCTCGCCGTCCAGCCGGGCCTCGGTCACCAGGGTGGCCTCGGTGCCCCGGCGGTGCGGCGACAGGGACTCGGTGTGGACGGTGATCTCGGGGCGGTCGTCCACGCCGAGCGGGGCGTGGCGGGTGAGCGCGATCCAGGTGTGGACCAGGCCCAGCAGCGGCAGCGGGAAGTCCCGCGCCGTCATCAGCCGCATCGCGGCCGGGAAGCCGAGGACGTGCGGATACGTCGGCGGCAGCGGGGCCGCACGGCCGGGGCCGCCCGCCACGCCGGCCTCGTCGGGGTGCCCGGTGGTCCGGAATCCGCAGATCCGCGCGTAGGCGGCGAGGTGGTCCCGTGCGATCGGCCGGGGGCCGAGGGTGACGCGGGTCTTCGGCGGCCGGGCGTCCGGGCGGACCTTCCGGAAGGGGGAGCGGGCCGCGGCCGCGGCGAGCGGGAGGAGAGTGCCCATGGTGCTCACGCTCCCAGCGGGCTCTGGCCGCAGACGCGGACCACCTGGCCGTTGACCGCGCCCGAGGCCGGGCGGCGGCGCGGCTCGGCCGGCCGCGGCAGGCCGAGCCGCCGGGTGAGGAAGCGGCCGGCCGTCGTGCCGGTGAGGTGCAGATGGCGGTCGGCCATTGTCCGGACTCCCTGCCTGGTCTTAGATTTACCGAGAAGTAAGGTTACTTGAGAGTCAGGAGGTGGGTCGAGATGTCGCCGAACCGGCGGCCCCGGGGGCCGTATCGTGACACCGCTCGGGAGCAACGCCCCTGATCGGCAACCCACTTCACCGCCCCGGCCGTCGCGCCCGCCCGGGGAAGCACGTACCGACGCACGACCTCAGTTCATCTCGACGACCGAGGAGCCGCACGTGTCCGTCGCCCCCGCCGCAGGCATCCCGCCCGTCGAGCCGAGCAAGACGCTGGTCGACGGCAGGGTGCGGGAGGTCTCCGTACCACCGCTCGTTCCCCGGGTGCAGCGAGGCTCGCTCGCCGACGTCCCGTACCGGAACGCCCGCGAGGCCCCGGACGCCGTCGTCTTCGGCCGCAAGCGGCAGGACGGCACCTGGGAGGACGTCACCGCCTCCGCCTTCGCCGCCGAAGTCCACTCCGTCGCCAAGGGGTTGATCGCCGAGGGGCTGCGGCCCGGCGACCGGATCGCCCTGATGGCGCGCACCACCTACGAGTGGACCCTGCTCGACTTCGCAGCCTGGGCCGCCGGACTGATCACCGTCCCGGTCTACCCCACGTCCTCCGCCTTCCAGGCCCGCTGGATCCTGCAGGACTCCGGGGCCGCCGCCTGCGTCGTCGAGGACATGGCCCAGGCCAGGATGGTCTCCACCGAACGGCGCCAGCTTCCCGGCCTCTCCCACCTGTGGGTCTTCGAGGCGGGCGCCGTCGACCACCTGCGCAAGGCCGGGGCCCGCGTACCCGACCAGGTGGTGACCGTGCGCCGCGGACTCCTCACGCCCGAGACCCTCGCCACCCTGATCTACACCTCGGGCACCACCGGCCGGCCCAAGGGCTGCGCCCTCACCCACGCCAACTTCTTCGCCGAGGTGGACAACGCGACGGAGCTGCTGCACCCGGTCTTCAAGACGATCAGCAAGGAACCCGTCTCCACCCTGCTGTTCCTGCCGCTGTCCCACGTCTTCGGCCGGATGGTGGCGATCGGCTGCGTCCGCGCGCGGGTGCGGATCGGGCACGCGCCCTCCATCGACGGCGACGACCTGCTGACCGACCTGGCGGCCTTCCGGCCCACGTTCCTGGTGGCCATCCCGTACGTCCTGGAGAAGGTCTACAACAACGCCCGCGCCACCGCCGAACGGCTCGGCCGGACCTCCTCCTTCGACCGCGCGGCCCGGGTCGCCCGCCGCTACGGCCACACCGACGACCCCTCCCTCACCCTGCGGGCGGCCAGGGCGCTCTACGACCCGCTCGTCTACCGGCGGATCAGGGCCGCGCTCGGCGGCCGGGTCCGGTACGCGGTCTGCGGCGGCTCGCCGCTCGGGGCGCGGCTGGCGGAGTTCTTCGCGGGCGCCGGCGTCGAGGTCTACGAGGGGTACGGGCTCACCGAGACGACCGCCGCCTCCACGGTCACCCCGCCGCAGCGCCCGCGCACCGGCACGGTCGGCTGGCCGCTGCCCGGTACGGCGGTCCGGATCGCCGCCGACGGCGAGGTCTGGCTCAAGGGCGGCCACGTGTTCGCCGGCTACTGGGACTCCCAGCGCGGGGTGGCGCTGCCCTACACGGACGAGGGCTGGTTCCCCACCGGCGACCTGGGCTCCCTCGACGAGGACGGCTACCTGCGGATCACCGGCCGCAAGAAGGACATCCTGATCACCTCGGCCGGCAAGAACGTCACCCCGGCCCC
This sequence comes from Streptomyces sp. JL2001, assembly GCF_050917515.1. Lineage (NCBI taxonomy): Bacteria > Bacillati > Actinomycetota > Actinomycetes > Kitasatosporales > Streptomycetaceae > Streptomyces > Streptomyces sp. JL2001. The sequence continues at coordinate 4,427,680 of NZ_CP169421.1, forward strand.
GCTGGAGGACTGGCTCCGCGCCCATCCGCTGGTCGGCCAGTGCATGGTCCTGGGCGACAACCGCCCGTACATCACCGCCCTGATCACCCTCGACCACGAGGGTCTGGTCCACTGGCGGCGGATGCGGAAGAAGGACCACATCGCGCTGTGGGAGCTGGCACGGGACGAGGAGCTGCTCGCGGCCCTCCAGCGGGCGGTCGACGAGGCCAACCGGCTGGTGTCGCGGGCGGAGTCGATCCGGATGTTCCGGGTGCTGACCACGGAGTTCACCGAGAGCAGCGGCCATCTGACGCCCTCGCTCAAGCTGAAGCGGGGCGCGGTGCTGCGGGACTTCGCACGGGAGGTGGAGTCGATGTACGAGGGGCACGAGCTGCGCGAGGGGTGACGGGCACGGCGCCCGGCACCCGCCGTGGACGGGCGGGGCGCGAGGAGGCGGACCGGCGCGCCCCGCCGGCCGGGAGCGGGGCGTCGGGAGCCCGGCGGGACGCTCCCCGCGGACGGCTCACACCTGGAGGGGCACCTCGTGGATCTCGTCGGCGGCGTGGCCGGTGCGGGCGTGGACGCGCTGGACCGCGGCGGCCGAAGGGCCGGTGGAGAGGCAGTACACCGTGCCGGACTCGGGGTCGGCCCACGCCTGTTTGAAGTGCACGCCCTCGTCCTTCTCGATGGCGAGGTCGGCCGCGTGGACCTCCCGGAGCTGCTCCTCGGTGATCCCCACCATGTCGTGGTGGACATCCATGAACGTACCCATGTCGCTCCACCTCCTCCTCTCATGGTGCGCTCGCGCCCCGGTCAGGGCCAGAGCAGCTCGCGCGTCCACGGGGCCGCCGCGTCGTCCCGGCGGTAGCGCAGGCGGACGTGGCGGCGCCGCTCGTCGCCCTGGAAGAACTCGACCTCGGCCGGCTCCAGGACGTACAGCGTCCAGGTGTCCGAGGCGGCCTCCGGATCCGCCTTCGCACGCTCCCAGGCCGCGGCGCTCGCCTCGGCCAGCACCTCCGTCGACGGCAGCACCTCGCTCTGCCGCCCCACCAGCGCGGAGGCCAGCGCCCCGGTCGAGCGGGCGTGCAGGTCCGCGTACGCCTCCTCCGCCGTCCCGGTCGTCACCCGCCCCCGTACCCGGACCTGGCGGCCCTCGCGCGGCCAGTAGAAGCCGAGCGCCGCCTCGGGCCGGGCGGCGAGCTGACGGCCCTTGGCGCTGGTGGCGTGCGAGGCGAAGTGCCAGCCGCGCGCGTCCGCGCCGTGCAGCATCAGCATCCGCACGTCGGGGCGGCCCGCCTCGTCGACGGTGGCCAGCGACATCACGTGCGGCTCCACCTCCCCTGCCTCGGCCGCGGCCGTGAACCACGCGTGGAAGAGGTCGAGCGGATCGGCCGCGGCGTCGGCGGGACGGAACTCCGGAAGTGCGGTGTCCCAGACACGCAAGGACCGCAGGGCCTCATGAAAACGCGACTCGTTCATGGCGTTCATCATGAGGCCCCGCGGCCCGGTGGTGCGGTGGGGGTGTCAGCCGGTGAAGTACCCGGCGACGTCGGCGATCAGGTGGACGGTGCCGGTGTGGTTGTAGAAGGTCACCTTGCCGTCCTTGACGGGGACGACGACCAGGTTCGGGACGGTCTGGCCGGCGGTGAAGTTGAGGTTCGAGGCCGTGCGCGTCGTGCCGTACGGGTAGACCGAGACGAAGCCCGCGGCGGTCGGCTCGGTCGCCGTCACGTTCATGACGACGGCCGTGTACTTCGTGCCGACCTCCAGCGTCACGGTCTTGCCCGCGCCGACCTTCCCGGCCGGTACGCCGGTGCCGGTGCGGGTGTCGAGCACGCGCTTGGGCTGCATGCCGGTGAAGACGGAGCCGGTGCCGTCCTTGTAGTAGCCGGCGACGTCGGCGATCAGGTCGACGGTGCCCGCGTGGTTGTAGAAGGTGACCTTGCCGTCCTTGACCGGGACGATCACCAGGTTGGGGACGGTCTGGCCGGCGACGAAGTTGAGGTTCGACGCGCCGCGCGCCGTGCCGTACGGGTAGACCGACACGAAGCTCGTCGCCGTCGGGTTCGTCGCGGTGACGTTCAGCGCGACCGCGGTCACGCCGGGCTCGGTGACCGGCAGCGTGACGGTGCCGCCCGCGCCGACCTTGGCCTTCGGGACGCCGGTGCCCTCACGGGTGTCCATCAGGCGCTTCGGCGTGACCGGCTGGTACTCCGAACCGGCCGTGCCCTCCGCGTAGTAGCCGGAGACGTCCGCCAGCAGGTCGACCGAACCGCTCTTGTTGTAGAACTCGACGTAGCCGTTGACCACGGGCACCGTCACCAGGTTCGGGACGGTCCGCCCCGCCTTGAAGTTGAGGTTCGAGGCCGAGGTGCGCCGGGTGTCGTTCGGGTAGACGGAGACGAAGCTGTCCGCCGTCGCGTTGGTCGCGGTCACGTTGAGGACCACGGCCGTGACGCCCTCGGCGGGCACGCCGGCCTTGCCGGCCACCCGCAGGCTGACCGTGCCGCCGGGACCGACCTTGGCCTTCGGGACGCCCGTGCCGTCACGGGTGTCCATCAGGCGGGTGGGGGTCACCGGCGTGTACGTGCCGGGCACCGTCGTCAGCGAGCTGCCGTTGACGTCGAAGGCGCCGGAGGAGCCGTGCACGGGGCCGGTGCCGTCCAGCGGACGGGCGATCAGCTCCCAGCGGTACTGGCCGGACTCCACGCCGCGGCCCTGCGCGTCCTTGCCGTCCCACTTCACGCGGACGGCCGCGCCGGAGCCCTGCGTGCCGGTGATCGTACGGACGCCCTCGCCGTTGCCCTTGGCGATGCGGAGCTCCCACGAGCCCACGGCCTTCGAGAAGCGCCACACGGGGGACCAGGTGGCGGCCTGCGGCTCCACGCCGGCGCCCTCGAAGGTGAGGGGCTCGACGGTGTGCGTGAGCGGGGCGAGCGGCTGGGCGGCCACGGCGACCTTCTTGACGTGGATGTTCCGTGCGGCGTCGACGTACGCGACACCGGAACCGAACTTGTCCACGGTCCAGCTCTGGCGCCGGCCCGAACCCATCTCGGCGGCCGGCAGATCGGCGAGCTGCGAGGTCTGGCCGGTGAGGGCGTTCGTCAGCTGGAGCTCGTCCTCCACGTGGCGGACGACGTAGCCGTCACCGAGCAGAGCCTCGCCCGTGGGGACAGCGACGCTCTTCTTCTCCGTGTGGTCGTAGACGCCCGCCTTGGCGGCGCCGCAGGCCCAGTACAACCAGCGCCCGACGGCCTGGAGTTCGGTGGGCTTGCAGCCGGAGCCGAGATCCACCGGCGCGGAGGTGGTCCCCGTCTTGAGGTTGTACGAGCTGACCTGGCCCTCGGTGGCGGCGGGCTGCCAGACCTTCGCGTCCCACAGGGCCGCGGCCGAGTCGGTGATCGTGCGCTTCACGTCGGAGACGTTGCTGTCGTGGTTCTCCAGGTCGGCCACGTACTTCGTGGTGCCGCTCTCGGCCAGCACGTACCGGCCCGCCGCGTCCACCACATGGGCGTTGGAGACCGGGAGTTCGGCGGTGCGGGAGCTCGTGGCGTCGATCCGGGCGTAGAGGCGCTTCCCGTCGGCGTACACGGAGTCACCGTCGCCCGTCGCGAACAGCCCCGGCGCCGTCGGGGCGATGACCCTGGCGCGCAGCCGCGGGGTACCCGCCGTCGGCGGGGTGGCCGACAGGTCGGTGTCGACGTCGTGGAGGCCCAACGTGTCGATGCCGGAGACGTTCGTGCTCAGGTAGTTGACCCGGCCGCCGCCGAGGGCCAGTCCGGCGTAGTACGTGGGGACCTGCGGCACCTTCCGTACGGTGGTGACCTGGGGGGTGCCGTTCGCGGAGAGGCCGACGCGGCGCACGGCCCAGTCGGTCGCGCTCTCGCCTCCGACCACGAGCAGGCTGCCGTCGGGGGCCGCGGTGAGCTTCGTGGTGGCGTGCGGGAGGAGCTCCACGACCTCGCCGGTGCCGATGCGTACGGCCTGGAGCTTCTCGCCGATGACGAAGGACTCCCGGTGCTCCGGGACGGCCTGGGCGAGAACGATCCAGTCGCCGACGATCGCGACCGAGTCGAACGAGGTCGCGCCGTCCTGGGGCGTCGGGAGCTGCGTCTCGACCTTCGCCTCGGGATGTGCGCGCGGGGCGGTGGACATCCGGTTGTCGAAGTACTGGTAGCGCCCGAGGTGGTCGGTGCCCAGCTGGATGCCGACGCCTTCGCTCCCCGACCACGGGGAGAGGGTCGCGGTGGCGTAGTCGAGGTAGTAGCCGTTCTCGGAGAGGTGCCCCTCCTGCCACGTGCTGAAGAGCGCGCCCTCGGCGTCCTGGCCGACGAGCCGCAGTTCCTCGAACGTCCCCTCCAGCCCCGTCACCGGGCGCTCGACGGTCTTGCCGTCCACGACCTGGAGCAGCTGGAACGCGGTGTGGCGCTGCTGGTCGTCGCGGGTCGTCGTCACCACGGTGTCGGTGGTGAAGGCCCCGCTGAAGCCCCGACCGGCGGGAAGCGTCAGCGCGAGGCGCTCCTGCCCGGTGGCGACGTCCCTGACCGTGACGCGGTCGAGCGACACCGCGGGGTCCGCCTCGACCTTCGCGTACAGGCCCGAGTGGCCCTTGGCCTGCTCCTCGGTGATCGGCTTGGTGGCGCCGGTCTCCGCGTCCGTCCAGAGGTACCCGGACGTGCCCTCCTGGCGGTGGGCGTACCCGGTGCTCCCGGCCTGCGTCAGCTCCTCGCCCCGCGGCTGGAAGCGGCCCGGGTCCGGGATGACCACCTCGTCCGAGGCGGTCGCGTTGCCGGCGGCCGGTGCGGCCGCGGTCGCCGTGCCCGCCGTCGCGGCGCACATCCCGGCCGTGATGCCGAGGGCGGTGGCGAGAGCGAGCGCTTTCTTCCGGCGCGTGCGTATGCGTGCGTTCAAGGAAAATCCCCTCCGTGGATGCCTGTTCCAGGCGACGGGCGGGCGCCGACGCGGCGTGACACGCACACCGCCCCCTCCGGCACACCCCACCCGAGGTGGTGATCGTAACAGTGGCCCCAGGGCCCCGGAAGTTCTTTTCGAACTCGTTCAAAGGGCTCGGGAAACGCCCCGGGGCCGGGTCGTCGCGGTGGACGGCCCGGCCCCGGGGGCGGATCACGGTGCGGGCGCTTCCCGCCGAGGGCTTCAGCCGGTGAAGTACCCGGCGACGTCGGCGATCAGGTCGACGGTGCCGGCGTGGTTGTAGAAGGTGACCTTGCCGTCCTTGACCGGGACGACGACGAGGTTGGGGACGGTCTGGCCGGCGGTGAAGTTGAGGTTCGACGCGCCGCGCGCGGTGCCGTACGGGTAGACCGAGACGAAGCTGGTCGCCGTCGGGCCGGTCGCCGTCACGTTCATGACGACGGCCGTGTACTTCGTGCCGACCTCCAGCGTCACGGTCTTGCCCGCGCCCACCTTCCCCGCGGGGACGCCCGTGCCGTAGCGCGTGTCCATGAGCCGCTTGGGCTGCATGCCGGTCAAGCGGGAGCCGCCGGCGGCCTTGTAGTAGCCGGCGACGTCGGCGATCAGGTCGACGGTGCCGGCGTGGTTGTAGAAGGTGACCTTGCCGTCCTTGACCGGGACGACGACGAGGTTCGGGACGGTGCGGCCGGCGGTGAAGTTGAGGTTCGACGCGCCGCGCGCGGTGCCGTACGGGTAGACCGAGACGAAGCTGGTCGCCGTCGGGGCGGTGGCGGTGACGTTGAGCACGACGGCCTGCGCGCCCGGCTCGGTGACCGGCAGGGTGACCGTGCCGCCCGCGCCGACCCTGGCCTTCGGGACGCCGGTGCCGTCCCGGGTGTCCATCAGGCGCTTCGGCGTGACCGGCTGGTACAGCCCGCCGCCCCAGCGCTCGGTGTAGTAGCCGGCGACGTCCGCCAGCAGGTCGACCTCGCCGTTCTTGTTGTAGAACTCGACGTAGCCGTTGACGACCGGGACCGTCACCAGGTTCGCGGTGGTCCGGCCGGCCGGGAAGTTGAGGTTCGAGGCCGCGGTGCGCGGCATGGTGTTCGGGTACACGGAGACGAAGCTGCTCGCCGTCGCGTTGGTCGCGGTGACGTTCAGGACGACGGCGGTGACGGTCGTCGACGGGACGCCGGCCGTGCCCGTCACCTTCACCCGGGTCACGCCGTCGGCGTTGAGCTTGCCCTGCGGGGCGCCGAGGCCGCTGCGGGTGTCCATGATCCGGGTCGGCGTCAGGGGGACGTACGTGCCGGGAAGCGTCGTGGCCGAGCTGCCCGAGACCCGCACGGTGCCGGTCAGCGTCTTCTGGTCGGCGGGAGCGGTCCCGCCCAGCGGGAGGACCTCCAGCGACCAGGTGTAGTCGCCGTCGAGCACGGCGCGGCCCTGGGTGTCCTGGCCGTTCCAGGTCGCCCGTACGGCGGCTGCCTGGCCGCGGTCGCCACCCGTGGTGCGGACGACCACGCCGTTGCGGTCCTTGACCGTGAGGCGCCAGGGGCCGACCTTGCGGGAGAAGCGCCACACGGGCTCCCACTCGGTCTCCGGTTCGAGGCCGATCAGGCTGCCGAAGGACAGCTCCGCCGGCACGACGGAGCTCAGGGAGGTCATCGGCTGCGCGGCCACCGGGACCTGGCGGACCCGGATGTCCTTCGCGGCGTCGAGGTAGGCGACGCCGCCGCCGAACTTGTCGACCGTCCACGTCTCGCGGCGGCCCGACCCGGAGGCGGACGCCGGGAGGTCGGCGAAGTCGGTGGTCTCGCCGGTGGCGGCGTCGGTGAGCCTGAGCTTGTCGCCCTCGTGACGGACGACGTAGCCGTCGCCGAGCAGCGCCTCGCCGGTGGGCACGGCCACGCTCTTCTTCAACTGGTGGTCCCAGACGCCGGCCTTGTCGGCGCCGCAGGCCCAGTAGAGCCAGCGGCCGACGGCCTGGAGCTCGGTGGGCTTGCAGCCGGACTTGATGTCGAGGGCGGCCGAAGTGACCTTCGTCTTCAGGTCGTAGGAGTTGACCTGGCCCGCGGTGGCGGCGGGCTTCCAGACCTTGGTGTCCCACAGCGCCGCGGCCGAGTCCGTGGTGAACGGCACGTCCGGCAGGTTGACGTTGGGGTTCTCCAGGTCGGCGACGTACTTCGTGGTGCCGTTCTCGGCGAGCGCGTACCGGCCGGCGCCGTCCACCACCTTGGCGGTCGTGGGGAGCTGGGCGCCGCGCAGCGAGTCGGTGGTGATCGGGGACCTGAGCTGCATGCCCTCCGAGTAGACCGACTGGCCGTCGCCGAGCGAGGCCACGCCCTGCTCCGCATTGATCGTCTTCATCCGCAGCTTCGGGACGGGCGGCGTGACGCCCTTGGTGTCCAGGTCGTACAGACCGCTCATGCCGTGCGCCTCGGTGTCGGCGAGGTAGGTCACGCGTCCGCCGCCGAGGGCCAGGCCGCGCATCGTCGCCGGGACGGCCGGAATCTTGCGGACGAGGGTCGCCTTCGCCGCGCCGTCGTCGCCGACGGTGATCCGGTGCAGGGCCCAGTCGGTGGCGCGGGTGCCGCCGGCGACGAGGACGTCGCCCTCGGGCGTGACGACCAGCGCCGACTCGTCCGCGCGGTAGAGGACATCGGTGACCGTGCCGCCGCCGACCGGGATCGACCGCAGGGTGTTGCCCCGCTCGAAGCCGTTCTCGGGGTAGGTGAGGGAGCGCTGGAAGAGCAGGCGGTCGCCGACGACCGAGAAGAACTCGCCGGGGCCCTCCGAGCCCGTGGCCAGGGGCAGCGGGGTGGTGACCGCGGCTGCCGTGGGGTCGGCACGCGGCACCGAGATCAGCTGGTCCGCGTAGGACGCGTGCGCCACGATGTGACGCTCTCCCAGGACGTAGGAGAGCCCGGTCCTGAAAGCGGTCGGCAGCGGCTTGAGGGTGGCGGTGGCGTAGTCGAGCAGGTAGTGGCGGGACTGGTTGGTCCCGGGCACCCCGACGTCGAGGAGCGCGCCCCAGGAGTCCTGCTCGACGACCCGGGGGTCGGCGATCGCGGGCAGGTCCGCGACGGGCCGCTCCACCGTGGTGCCCTCGGCGGTCGCCTGCCACAGGCTCAGGGAGGCCACCGCGCCGTCCGCGCCCTCGGTGTACGTGGTCGCCGTGTCGGCGTTGAACGCCCGGCTCCAGATCTGCCCGGCCGGGATGGAGATCGCCTTCCGCGATCCGCTCGCCAGGTCGGAGACGGTGACGGTGTTCGGTTCGCCCGCCGCGCCCTTGGTCAGCGCGGCCGACAGGCCCGAGTGGCCGTTGCCCCCGTCGGCGTCGATGGGGGTGTTCGTCCCGGTCGCGAAGTCGGTCCAGACGGTGCCGGCACCTTCCTGCCGGTGCGCGTAGCCGGTGGAGCCCGCGTGGAGCAGCTCCTCGTCGCGGGGCTGGTAGCGGCCCGGACCCGGGATCACCGTCTCGTCCACGGTCGGGGTGTCGGCGGCGGCCGGGCCGATGGTGGCGACGCACAGGCCGGCGGTGACGGCGGTCGCGATGGCGATGGCGAGTGTTCTGCGCGCGTGGACGCGCTCGTGACGCTGCACGGTGGTGGTTCCCCCTCCGGAAAAGCATGCTCAGGCTGCGGGTGGAGGCCGGCGAGGCCGTCTGATCCGGCCTGTCCCCCTGCGGCACGCTCCACCCGAGAGCGCGATCGTAACAGTGGCCCCACGCGCACCACACAGGGGTTTCGAACTGGTTCAAAGCGAGGGGGCGTCGACTCGGATCTGCCCGTAGTCCTTCACCGGCACCGCGTGCGCCACCCGCTGGACCTCCTCGCGGATCTTCTTCGCGATGAGGTTCTTCCAGGGGGTCTTCGGCAGCAGGCGCACCATGAACATCCGCAGTGCGATCTTCCGGCGGGACGAGACCGTCATCTCCTTGGCGAACTTCTCCGCGAACCGCTGGTTGAGCTCCACGCCCGGGCGCATCTCGCGCTCGTACGCGGCGAACGCCACCCGGTGGTCGCCCCGCGCCGCCGCCAGCTCGCCCGCCAGGACGTACGCGCCCGTCAGGGCGAGGCCGGTGCCCTGGCCGGAGGCGGGGGAGGTGCAGTGGGCCGCGTCGCCGAGCAGGACGACCCTGCCGCTGGACCAGCGGTCCATCTCGATCAGGGCGATCGAGTCGAAGTAGAAGTCCTCGGCGTGCGCGGAGTCCTCGATCAGGGCGGGGATCTCCCACCCGTCGCCCGCGAACGCCTCGGCCAGCAGGCGCTTCTGCGCCGCGCTGTCGCGGTGGTCGTAGCTCAGCTCCGCGGGTGAGGCGAAGACGAAGCAGTTCTTCGCCGTGCGGGCGCTCTCGCCGGCCGCGCTGTAGACGGAGACCAGCTTGTGCGGGCGGGCGTGGTAGGTCTCCCAGCGGGTGAGGCCCAGGCGGTTGGGGGCGGTGAAGATGGAGATGTAGGCGCCCAGGTGGCGCTTGAAGCGCCGCTCCTCGCCGAAGACCAGCCGGCGGGTGTTCGAGTGCAGGCCGTCCGCGCCGACCACGAGATCGAAGCGGCGGCGCCTCCCGCTCTCGAAGTCGACGTCCACTCCGTCGCCCTCGTCGCCCAGGTCGTGGAGCGCGGCGATCGAGTCGCCGAAGAGGTACTCGACGTCGTCACGGGTCCGCTCGTACAGGATCCGGGCGAGGTCGCCGCGCATGATCTCGTCGTCCTGGCCGGCCCGGCCGCCGAAGATCTCGGCGGGCAGCTCGCCGACCGTGCGGCCCTCGTCGTCGACGTAGGAACCGCCGTCCATGTCGGTGGAGGCGGCGACGATCTCGTCCCAGACCCCCATCCGGCGGCAGACCTCGACGGCCGTGCCGCGGATGTCCACCTTGTAGCCGCCGGCCCGCAGCTCGGGCGCCCGCTCGACGACGGTGACCGTGAAGCCGTAGCGGTGCAGCAGGAGCGCGAGGGCCGGGCCCGCGACGGAGGCACCGGAGATCAGCACGGTCCGGGCGGCCCTGGGGGTCTCGTCGTGCGCGGTGCGGGCGGTACCGGTCATGGCAGGACTCCTTGTCGGGTGGTGCGGAGCCGTTCCGGCCCTGCAGCGACGACTATACGGATGTCCTACACGCTTGTCTATGACGGATGTATAGATCCTGGGGCGCGACTCAGCCGCGACCGAGCACCACCGTCCCGGAGGAGCAGAACCAGCCCCCCGTCCCCGAGGCCACCGCCAGCTCCGGCAGGCTCCCGTCGGGCCGCCGGACCTGGGCTCCCGGCGCCTCTCCGCGCAGCTGCCGGACCGCCTCCACCAGCAGGAAGAGCCCCCGCATCCCGGGGTGGCAGGCCGAGAGCCCGCCCCCGTCCGTGTTCACCGGGAGCCCGCCCCCGCCGACCGTCAGCCGGCCCTTCTCGGCGAACGCCCCGCCCTCGCCCTTCGCGCAGAAGCCCAGGTCCTCCAGCGTCACCAGCGTCATATAGGTGAACGCGTCGTAGATCTGGGCGAGTTCGATGTCCTCCGGCCGCACGCCCGCCCGCTCGAAGGCGAGCCGGCCGCTGACCGCCGCCGGGGAGACGGTGAAGTCCTCCCACTCCGACATCGTGGTGTGCGAGACGTGCTCGCCCGTGCCGAGGATCCAGACCGGAGCCTTCGCCGTGTCCGGCACGCGGTCCTCGGCGGCGAGGAGCACCGCGCAGCCGCCGTCACTGCGGATGCAGCAGTGCAGCTTGGTGAACGGGTCGGCGATCATCGGGCCGGCCAGCACCTCGTCCACGGTGATCGGCTCGCGGAACATCGCCTCGGGGTTGTGGGCCGCGTGCGCCCGCGCCTGGACGGCGACCTCGGCGAGCTGCTCCAGCGTCGTGCCGTACTCATGCATGTGGCGGCGGGCGGCCATCGCGTACTTGGCGACGAGGGTGTGGCCGTACGGCGCCTCGAACTGGAGCGGGCCGCGCGCGCCGAAGGAGAGGTTCGAGGTCCGGCGGCGCGCCTTGATGTCCGCGCGGGCGGTGGAGCCGTACACCAGCAGGACCACGTCGGCGTGACCCGCGGCGATGGCGTCGGCCGCGTGGGCGGCCATCACCTCCCAGGTGGCGCCGCCGACGGCGGTCGAGTCCACCCAGCGCGGGCGGAGGCCGAGGTACTCGCCGACCTCGACCGGGGCGAGCGCGCCGAGGCCCGCCGAGGCCAGTCCGTCGATCGCCGAGCGGTCGAGGCCGCTGTCGGCGAGGGCGCGGCGGGCGGCCTGGGCGTGCAGGGCGTAGGGGGTGGCCTCGTCGACGCGGCCACTGTCGGAGAGCGCGGCGCCGACGACGGCGACGCGGCGTCCGCCGCGGTTCCGTGAAGTGGTGGGCATGAATCTGACGGTACATCAGATAAGGGTGGGCGGGCAGGCCGCCGGCGAGGGAGGGTGGTCGAGATCCGCCCGCTCCGGCTCTGTGCTTCTGGTCTCGCTCCCCCTAGCATGACGGGCCGTCAGATACCGAGGGGAGCTCCATGGACGCCGCCTTCACCGCGGAGCAGGACGAGATCCGCCGCACCCTGCGGGAACTGCTCGCCAAACGCTCCGGACCCGCCGAGGTCCGCGCCGCCGTCGCGACCCCCGAGGGGTACGACACCGATCTGTGGAACCGGATGTCCGGCGACCTCGGGCTGCCCGGTCTCGCCCTGCCCGAGGAGTACGGCGGCGTCGGCTGCGGCCCCGCCGAACTGGCCCTCGCCTGCGAGGAGACCGGCCGGGCTCTCGCGCCCTCGCCGCTCCTGGCCACCGCCGTGCTCTCGGCACCGCTGATCACCGCCCTCGGCAGCGCACCGCAGCGCGCCGAGCTGCTGCCCCGTGTCGCCGACGGCTCGCTGACCTGCGCCCTCGCGGTCCCGGGCGGCTCCCTCGCATCGGCCCTGGGGCTCACCGGGGACAACGCCGACGGCTCCTGGGCCGGCGGCGGCCGGTCCGGCGGTGTGCAGGCGCGGAGCGTGGCGGAGGGCTGGCGGCTGTACGGGGAGGCGGTGCAGGTCCTCGACGGGCACAGCGCCGGCCTGCTCGTGGTCGCCGCGCACACGGGCGGCTTCGTGCGGAGCCGGACCCTGCTGTTCCTGGTGCCGGGGGACGCGGCCGGGCTCGTCCGGACACGACAGCCCTCGCTCGATGCGACCCGCTCCCAGGCGCTCGTGCAACTGCGTGACGTGGAAGCCGAGTTGCTCGGCACCGACCCGGCGGCCGAGCCGGGCGTGCTCGGGGCGCTCGCCGCCGTCGGGCGCACGGCCGCCGTGGCCCTCGCGGCCGAGGCCGTCGGCGCCGCCCAGGCGGCCCTGGACCGTACGGTCGAGTACGTCGGGACCCGTGAGCAGTTCGGCCGCCCCGTCGGCTCCTTCCAGGCGGTCAAGCACCGGCTCGCGGACCTGTACGTCCAGCTGGAGTCGGCGCGGTCGCTGGCCCACTGCGCGGCGTGGGAGCCCGGGACGGGCGCGCTGGCGCTCGCGGCGGCACTGGAGGCGCTGCGGGCGGTGTCCGGGGAGACCATCCAGCTGCACGGCGGCATCGGCTTCACCTGGGAGCACGAGGCGCACCTGTACTTCAAACGGGCGGCGGCCGACGAACTGCTCTTCGGTCCGGTGCACCGGCTGCGGGCCCGCGCCGCCGAGGCGACGGGGCTCTTCGGGGACCGCGCCGGAGAGGTGGCCGCCTGATGGCCGCCGTCGGCGTACGTCTGATCCAGAAGGTGTCGTCCACCCGCGTCTTCGCCAAGGTCGCCCCGCACGTCATCCCGGCGATGGACCGGGCGGTCCACCGGCTGACCCGGGGCAAGGTGCTGCCGAGCGCCCGGATGCTGCCGGGCGTGATCCTCACCGTACGGGGGGCGCGGTCGGGGCTTCCCCGGGTGACGCCGCTGGCCTGCATGCCGGAGCCGGCCGGGAGCTGGCTCCTGATCGGGTCCAACTTCGGCCGGGAGGGCCATCCGGCCTGGACCGGGAACCTGCTCAAGCATCCCGACGCGGAGGTGAGCCGGCACGGGGAGACGATCCCCGTGCGGGCGGAGCTGCTGACGGGGGAGGAGCGGGCCGCGGCCTGGCGGGCGGCACTGGAGTTCTGGCCGCCGTACGCCGCCTACCAGGCGCGGGTGGAGCGGGAGATCCGGCTCTTCCGGCTGACCCGGCGCTGATCGGGCCGGCGGCCGGGCGTCCCGGAGCCTGTTGCGGGGACGCTCGGAGGTGTCCCCGCGGCAGGCCGGACACGCGAACGCCGGCGGCGGTCTCTCGGACGGGACCGCCGCCGGCGCGACAGGACGGATGAGGGGGAGGCGGCGCGGGCTACTTCGTCGGCTTCTTGCCCGTGATGCCCAGGTGGACCAACAGTGCCAGGTTCGGCTTCAGTTCGGCCTGCTTCACGCCCCAGGTCTGGAAGCCCTTCTGGTGGCCGGCGACCGAGGCCAGCATCGCCACCAGGGAGCCCGCCATGGCCGCGGGGCTGACGTCCTTGTCGACCTTGCCCTTCGCCTGGAGTTCCTTCACCGATTCGGTAAGGGAGTTGGTGACGGAGTTCAGGATCTTCATGCGGATCTTGTAGAACCGCTTGTCGCCCTCCGCGGCTCCCAGGTCCACCACTCGGAGGATGGCGTCGTGCTTGCGCCAGAAGTCCAGGAAGCCCTCGACGAGTTCCTCCGAGGTCTGCCAGCCGGCCTTGCCGACCCAGGAGCGGCCGGAGACCAGTTCGGTCAATCCCGCGCCCTCCTTGGCCATTTCCTCCGCGATCTCGAGGACGGCGCCCTCGACGTCGGGGAAGTACTGGTAGAACGTCGCGGGTGAAGTGCCCGCCTTCCGGGCCACGTCGATGACCTTGACGTCCCGGTACGGCGAGGAGCTGAGCATCTCGCTGAGGCAGTCGAGCAGCTTCTGCCGCGTCGCCTGGCCGCGTCGTCCGGCCACGCGGCCGTCGACGGTGCGTACTTGTCCTGTCATGCCGTCAGCTTACCGAGGGGTGATCGGCGCGCGATTCGACCGACTGCAAATGGGGTGCGGGCCGGTGGAGAGCCCGCCGGAACGGCTCCGGCGGGAGCGCCGTACGGGTCTCCGGATCCCGTCGGAGCAGGTCCGGGGGTACTTCCGGATCGGCGCGGAGGCCCTTCCGGGCGGGCGGGAAGGCCTTTCCGGGGCCGGGTCGGGGGCTCTTCCGGGGCCGGGTGGGGCCCTTTCCGAGGGCGCGGCGGCTGTCCGGGACGGGGGTCGTCCGGCGCCCGGCGGGACTCCGCCCCGCTCGTCCACACCCGAATAGGCTTATTAACAGCCTGTGGACAACTTCGGTGGACAACCCATGAAAACGCGGGCCGGCGGGCCCCTATCTGCGTATATGTTCGATTTTAGGGGCGTGCGGCGACGGTGCCCCGGACCTAGCGTGGAAGCATGGCCGTATTCACAGAGGGCACCCCGTGCTGGGTGGACGCGCAGCTTCCCGACCTCGAGGCGGGTAAGCGGTTCTACGGCGGGCTCTTCGGCTGGACCTTCGACGCCGACCGCGACGAGGCGCTGAGCGACGGTCTGCGGGTGGCCGGACTCATGCCCAAGCGGGACGGCCGGATGCCGACCACCTGGACCGTCTACCTCGCCACCCGGGACGCCGGGACCCTGGCCGCCCGGATCAAGGCCGCCGGCGGCCAGATGATCATGGAGCCCTATCCGGTCGGCCCCTTCGGGGTCCTGGCGCTCGCCGCCGATCCGGGCGGCGCCGTGTTCGGACTGCGCCAGGCGGGGGACGACGAGGGCTTCGAGAAGACCATGCGACCCGGTTCCTTCTGCTGGATGGAGGTCTACACGCGGGAGCGGGACGCGGTCGACACCTTCTACGCCTCCGTCTTCGGCTATCTGGGCCGCCAGGTCGAGGCGGACGAGGAGGGCAGGGACAGCGGATTCGACTACCGCGTCTGGTCGCCGCCCGGCTCCCGCACCGGCGACGACACGGCCTTCGGCGGCCGGGCCGTGCTGACCGAGGCATTCCCGGCCGCGATGCCCGGGCACATCCTCGTCTACTTCGCCGTCCGCGACTGCGACGAGACCTGCGCCACGGCCGTCCGCCTGGGCGGCCGCGTGGCCAACCCGCCCTTCGACACCCCGCACGGGCGGATCGCCGTCCTGCACGACGACCAGGGCGCCCGCTTCGCGGTCCTGGCCGAACCGGCCGAGCCGCCGGCGGCCGAATCCGCGGAGAAGAGCGGGTCCGCCGCCGCGCCCGGCGCCTCCGGCAGTTCTTCCGGCGCCTCCGCGAGCCCCGCCGGTCAGGCCGCCGGGGGCGACTCCGAGGGCCGCGCCGAGGCCACCGCCGGTCACGGTGCCGCCTCCGGACCGCGCTCCGGCAAGCCCTCCCCGTCCGGCTCCCCGTCCGGCTCCCGACCCGCCGCCGCACCCGTCTCCCCGCCCGGCGATATGCGGTAGGACACCCCGATCCGCCCCCGGGTTCGCAACCACCGCCTGGGAAAGGAAGAATCAGGGCCACGGGGCCGTATTCTCATGGCCCGTACGGGGAGGTGGCAGGCAAGTGGAGCAGCTGACGCAGCACGACCCGAGACGGATCGGGCCCTTCGAGGTGCTGGGCCGGCTCGGTGCAGGTGGCATGGGGCTCGTGTACCTCGCCCGCTCGGCGTCCGGGCGGCGTGTGGCGATCAAGACCGTGCGGACCGAGCTCGCCGAGGACCAGCTGTTCCGCGTCCGCTTCACTCGTGAGGTCGAGGCCGCGCGGGCCGTCTCCGGCTTCTACACCGCGGCCGTCGTCGACGCCGATCCGCGGGCGGCCGTGCCCTGGCTGGCCACCGCGTACGTCCCGGCGCCCTCCCTCGAAGAAATAGTGAACGAGTGCGGGCCGCTGCCGGCCCAGGCGGTGCGCTGGCTGGCGGCCGGTGTCGCGGAAGCCCTCCAGTCCATCCACGGCGCGGGCCTGGTCCACCGCGACCTCAAGCCCTCGAACGTCCTCGTCGTCGAGGACGGGCCGCGGGTGATCGACTTCGGCATCGCGTCCGGCGTCTCCAACACGCGCCTGACCATGACGAACGTCGCCGTCGGCACGCCCGCGTACATGTCGCCCGAGCAGGCGCGCGACTCGCGGAGCGTCACCGGCGCCAGCGACGTCTTCTCGCTCGGCTCGATGCTGGTCTTCGCCGCCACCGGCCACGCGCCCTTCCACGGCGCCAACCCGGTCGAGACCGTCTTCATGCTGCTCCGCGAGGGGCCGGACCTCGAGGGCCTGCCGGACGAGCTCCGGCCGCTCATCGAGTCCTGCATGCAGATGGACGTCTCGCGGCGCCCGTCCCCGGCCGACCTGCAGGCGCAGCTCGCACCGCACCTGTTCGGCTCGGGCAGCGACGACAGCGGCACGGCCTCGGCCTGGCTGCCGCAGAGCGCCACCGAGATGATCGAGCACCGCCGCGGCGGCCGGCCCACTCAGGCGCCCGTCTCCAGGCCGCCGGCGCCGCCCGCGCCGCCGCGCCCGCCCCGGCCGGCGCCGGAGTGGGCCGGCGACCCGCGCGGCGGCGGCCCCGCCCCGGTGGGCGGCGGCCGGCACGCCGGCCCCGCGGAAGCCGGCGGGCCGGTCCGGCTCGCCGGCGCCACGGTCCCCATCGGCCCCGGCCCCCGGGTCGCCGACACCCGGGCCACCTTCGGCCTGGGCGCCGACGCGGGTCCGGCCACCGGCTGGATCCGTCCGCCCGGCGGGGTGAACGGCACCGAGCCCGGCCCGCCGCCCGGCTCCCGCCCGCTCCCCGCGCCGTCCCCGTCTCCGGACGGTGCCTCCCAGGCCGTGCAGCCCGGGGCCGATCCGGGCCACTGGCGGCCGTGGCGCTTCCGGATGTCGAACGACGTCTGGGGGACCCCGGTCGTCGACGGCGACCTGCTCTACGTGACCTCCTTCGAGGTGCACGCGCTGGACACGGCGAGCGGGCGGCGCCAGTTCAAGACCCGGGACGTGGCCTGGTCCATGGCGGTGTCCCAGGGCCGTATCCACGCCTCCGACGGGCCCACGCTGTACGCGCTCGACGCCACCGACGGCTCCGAGCGCTGGCGGCTGCAGACCGACGCCTGGGTGTACTCCCTCAAGGTCGACCGGGGCACGGTCGTCACGGGCACCCGTGGTGGCGGGGTCCAGGCCTGGGAGGCGTCCAACGGCGCCAAGCTGTGGGAGATCACCGGCGCGCAGAGCGACTTCGAGACGCCGGAGGCCGGTCCGGCCGTCCACGGCGACACGGTGTACGTGTGGCGGGACGCCCGGCTGCGGGCGATGGACGCGCGCACGGGCGCCGAACGCTGGTCGTACCCGGTCGGCGACGCGGCCTCCTGCGGCAACGTCCCGGTCCGGGTCGCGCCGGCCGAGGACGGCTGCGTGTACGTGTCCGCCGGCACCCGGGTGCTGTCGATCGACATCGCGGGCGGCCACGTGCGCTGGCACTTCGAGGCGCCGGCGGTCTTCCTCTCGCCGCCGGCCTTCGCGCCCGGCCCGGCCGTCACCGGCGGCGGGGTCTACCTCGCCGACTACCTCGGCACGGTGTACGCGCTGGACGCGACCACCGGGCAGGACCGCTGGCGGATCGCCACCGAGTCCCGCCAGTCGTCCGAGCCGGTGCTGGTCGTCGACGGCAACGTGCACGTGGGCAGCGGCAGCGCGCTCTACACGCTGGACGCGGTCACCGGCACCCCGAAGTGGCGGTTCGCGGCCGGCGGCGAGCTGATCGGCACCCCGGTCGTGGCCGACGGCCGCGTGCACTTCGGCTCGGCCGACCACGTGCTGTACACGCTGGACGCCACGGGCGGTCAGCTGCGCTGGAAGCTCGCGACCGGCGGCGAGATCACCGGTTCGCCGGTGGCCCGCGGCGGTGTCGTGTACGCGTGCAGCAAGGACCGGTGCGTGTACGCGCTGGACGCGGTGAAGGGAACGGCGACGGGGCGGGGCGCGGCCCGGGCGTAGCCCCGTCCGTCCGGCGCCTCCCGTCGGTCAGGGCCGCGGGCCGCGCGGCGGCCCGTACGGCCCGTCGGGCTCCTGGTGGGGGTCCGGCGCGTCCCACTGCTGCGGGCCGGGGTCCTGACGGTCCCACCGCGGCTCCTCCATCGTCCGGGTGGGAGCGCCGGCCGACGAGGGGTCCGGGTAGGGCGCCGGGGCCGGGGGGCCCGTGCCGTCAAGGGTCGGGTGCGTGGGCGCCGGGGCGTACCCGTGGTCCAGCCGGGTATCACGGCTCCGGCCGCGGCCGGACATGACCAGGGCGCCCAGGAGCAGCAGCAGCCCGCCGCCGACGGCGTTCGCGACGCCGTCTCCGAGCCCAGCGCCGCCGCCGACCGTGAGACTGCCCTCCGCCTGGCCGACCCGGACCATCCACAGGATGGTGAAGCCGAGCACGACGAGTCCGGCGAGGGCGACGAGCAGGCGGGAGCGGAGCACCACGCCGATCAGGGTGACCAGGGCCGCGAAGGCGAACGGCAGCAGGATCGACCCGATCACCTCCGCCCCGGCGTCGGTGATGCCCCCGAAGAGGTCCTCGATGCGGTAATCGCTGCCGTGACGGCCGTCGTACCAGGCACGGAAGGGGCTCCAGACGGCGGCCGTCGCTCCGGCGAGGGCCAGGATCGAGCCGATGACGTTACGGACCATCGATCGGCCTCCTTGGGTCCGGCTCTCGCTCCCGACGCTACGCCCGGTGCGAGGGGCCTGCCAGGCGACGCTAGGGCCTGTCTTCAATGTCCCGCCTGGCTCGCGGCGCCCGGCACCGCGCCTCGCTGCGTTGTCGAAGCGTCCGAGTACGTCCAGTACGCGGACGCTCCTCCGCCTTGCGATGCACGGCACCGGACACCGCGAGCCCGACCGGCGCTACTTTGAAGACAGGCCCTAGGGCGGCGCGGACACGACAGGCAGCGGCAAGGCGGCGGTAATGGCGACGGGGACGGCATGCGGGCGAGGACTTCGGTTCGCTGCGACACTCACGGTGGTGATGCTCGCGCTCACCGGGTTCCAGACGGGCAGCCACGGTGGAAGCAGCGGCAAGAGCGGCAAGAGCGGTAAGAGCGGCAAGAGCAGGAGCGGCAAGAGCGGCTCGGGCAGCTCCGGCGGCGGCTGCTCCAGCTCCGAGAAGAAGAACGACGACTACTCCCACAGCGGCAACGACGGCGAGACGTACGACGACTCGGGCTCCGGCGGCACCACCGCCACCCCCGGCGTCACCACGTCCCCGACGTCGCTCGTGGACGTCGTGGTCGTCGACTGCGTCGACCCGGCGACGAAGAAGCGCAAGGGGAGGCCCGCCCGCAAGGCGGACACCACCGCCACCCTGCGGATCACCTCCCGCGCGACGCTCACGGAGACCTTCCAGGTCACCCTGGAGTTCAAGGACGCCGGAGGCTCGCGGGTGGACTCCGCCGTACAGCGGATCACCGTCGAGGCCGGGGAGACCGAGGACGTCGAGGTCGCGATGAAGAACCCGAAGGCCGTCGACCGGGTGCGCGGCTGCCGGGTCCACGACGTGCGCGAGCAGTAGGGGCGCCGTGCCCGCCGGGCCGGTCCAGGCGGGGCGCCCGCGCCCTCGTCCGGCGGGCTGGGCCGGGTCCCGGCCGGCGCCGCTTCGACGACCGGCCCTACCGCAGGCGGTGGCCGCCGCCGCGCCGGGTGAACAGCTCGGCCTGCCGCTCCGCCGGCAGGTTCCCGAGCGCGACCAGATGGGGTGCGTGGGCGAGCGCCTGGGCGCGGGCCGCCTCCTTCACCGACCACAGGGCCCGGACCGTGCCCTGCACCGCCTCGGTCGGGTGGGAGGCGATCACGGCGGCGACCCGCCGGGCGGCCTCCAGTGCCTCACCGGTCGCCGTCAGCTCGGACACCAGGCCCGTCTCGTAGGCCCGGCGGGCCGAGATCCGTTCGGCCGTCCCCGTCAGCGCCATGCGCGCGACCTCGCCGAACGGCATCCGCTGCGCCATGTGGACGGTCTCGAAGGCGCTGACCATGCCGTAGGTGGTGTGGGGGTCGAAGAAGGTCGCCCCCTCGCCGGCGACGAGGAACTCGGCCTCCCCGAGGAGGTAGAAGGCCCCGCCGCAGGCCATCCCCTCCACGGCCGCCACGACCGGCTTCCAGAGGTCGTTCGCCTTCGGCCCGACCGAGATCAGCGGATCGTCGATCGTGTACGGCGAGGAGGGCTGCGGGACCTCGGCGGCGCGGTCGATCCCGGTGCAGAAGGCCCGCTCGCCGGCGCCGGTGACGACGGCCGCCCGCACCTCGTCGTCGTAGCGGAACTCCCGCCAGACGGACGCGAGGTCGCGGGCCATGTCCAGGGTGAGGGCGTTGTGCTTCTCGGGCCGGTCCAGGGTGACGACCGCGACCCCGGTCTCCTTGTCGCGTGCGACGGTGATGCTCATCCGCGCTCCAGGAGCCAGCGCGGCACGACGAGGCCGTCCACCTCGGTGAACGCCACCTTCACGGCCGCCCCGATCCTCAGCCGTGCCGGGTCGACCGAGTCCAGCGGTGCGTCCGGGGCCGTGACGACGTTGCCGACGAGGCGGATGCGGGGCGCCTCCGCGAGTTCGACGACCACGGTGTTGTACGGGGCCTGGGCGGCGTAGTCGGGCAGTAGCGGCGGGTGGGGCAGGACGTACGACCAGATCCGTCCGCGGCCGGACATCAGGCGCCAGGTGCTGTCGAAGGACTGGCAGTGCGGGCAGCAGGGGCGGGGCGGGAAGCGGAGCTCGCCGCAGCCGGGCGCCGCGCAGGCCTGGACGCGCAGCTCGCCCCGGGCGGCGTACTCCCAGAAGGGGGCGCCGTCCTCGTCGACCACCGGTGTCAGCATGGTGTCTCAACTCCTCAGGCTCGAAGCAGGATCGCCGACGTGGGGACCCCCTCGCCGGCCGTGACCAGGCAGGTGGCGGCGTCCGGGACCTGGGCGGTGGAGGTGCCCCGGAGCTGCTTGACGCCTTCGTTGATCAGGTTGAAGCCGTGGACGTACGCCTCGGAGAGGCCGCCGCCGCCGGTGTTGAGCGGCAGCCGGCCGCCGATCTCCAGGGCGCCGCCCTCGGTGAAGGCCGCTCCCTCGCCGCGGTCGCAGAAGCCGTAGCCCTCCAGGGAGAGCGGGATGAGAGGGGTGAAGGCGTCGTAGATCTGGGCGACGTCGACGTCCTGCGGGCCGAAGTCGGCCTGCTTCCAGAGCTGTCGGGCCGCGGTCCAGGCGGGGCCGGTCAGCGGGTCGTCGTTCCAGTAGTTGACCATCCCGTGGTGCTGGGCGGGCAGTCCCTGGGCGACGGAGTGGACGTACACGGGCCGCTGCCGGCAGTCGCGGGCCCGCTCGGCGGAGACGATGACGCAGGCCAGCGCCCCGTCGGTCTCCAGGCAGTTGTCGAAGAGGCACAGTGGCTCGCTGATCCAGCGCGCGGTCATGTACATCTCCCGGGTCAGCGGGCGCTCGTACATGACGGCGGCGGGGTTCTGGTTCGCCCGGTTGCGGCAGGCGAGGGCGACGTTGAAGAGGTGGTCGCGGGTGGCGCCGTACTCGTGCATGTAGCGGCGGGCGAGCATGCCGATCTCGTCGGTGGGGCGCAGCAGTCCGAAGGGGCGGGTCCACTGTCCGGGAGTGGCGAGCTGGACGGCCGTGTTGGTCCAGGGCCGGGGCCCCGACCCGCGCTTGCGCGACCGCCAGGCGACGCCGACGCTCGCCTGCCCGGTGGCGACGGCGGCGGCGAGGTGGCCGACGGTGGCGCACGAACCCCCGCCGCCAAAGCCGATCTTGGAGAAGAAGGTGACGTCGCCGGCGCCGATCGCCTTGGCGACCTCGACCTCGTCGGTCTCCTCCATGGTGTACGAGGCGAAGGCGTCCACCTCGGAGGGGGCGATCCCGGCGTCGTCGAGGGCGGCGAGGATCGCCCGGCAGGCGAGGGTCTTCTCGGACTCGGGGAGCCGTTTCGCGAAGGGTGTCTGACCGATCCCGACGATGGCCGTGGCGTCCTTGAGCACTGCAACCTCCCCGATCGCGAGCTGCTGACAGCGCGTCAGGCTACAGCTAATCTGACGGATAGTCAGCTGAGGGGAGTGGTGGAGATGCGCGGCGACCTGGAATGGGGGTCGATCCCGCGGCTGGTGAGGTCGGCCGCCGCACGGTACGCGGACGCGGAGGCGGTGATCGAGGGCCGCACGCGCCTGTCGTACGGCGAGCTCGGCGAACGGGTCGAACGGGCGGCGGCGGCCTGCATCGCCTCCGGGGTCGAGCCCGGGGACCGGGTCGCCGTCTGGGCCCCCAACACGCTGGACTGGATCGTCTCCGCGCTCGGCGCGGTCACCGCGGGCGCCGTCCTGGTGCCCCTGAACACCCGCTTCAAGGGCACCGAGGCGGCCTACGTCCTGGAGCGCTCGCGCGCCCGGCTGCTGTTCGTCACGGGCACCTTCCTGGGCACCTCGTACGTCGCCTCACTGCGCCGCGCCGAGGTGCCCCTGCCCCATCTGGAACGGGTGGTGGTGCTCGGGGACGGCGCCCCGGACGACTACCTGACCTGGAAGGCGTTCCTCGCCGAAGGCGACCGGATCACGTCGGCGCAGGTCCGCGCCCGGGCCGACGCGATCTCCCCGTCCGACCCCTCGGACCTCGTCTACACCTCGGGGACGACGGGCCGGCCCAAGGGGGCGGTGATCAGCCACGCCCAGACCCTGCGCTGCTACGCGATCTGGTCGGAGCTCGCCGGGCTGGAGGAGGGCGACCGCTACCTGATCGTGAACCCCTTCTTCCACACCTTCGGCTACAAGGCCGGGATCATCGCCTGCCTGATGCGGGGCGCCGTGATGATCCCGCAGCCGGTGTTCAACGTGGACACCGTCCTCGCGAACATCGCCTCGGAACGCGTCACGGTCCTGCCCGGGCCACCCACCCTCCACCAGTCGCTGCTCGACCACCCCTCCCGCTCCGCGTACGACCTCGCGTCGCTGCGCCTGGTCGTCACGGGCGCCGCGGTGGTCCCGCTCCGGCTGGTGGAACGGCTCCGCGGCGAACTGGGCGTGGCCACGGTGCTCACCGCGTACGGCCTCTCCGAGGCGAGCGGCATCGTGACCATGTGCCGCCGGGGCGACCCCGCCGACGTCGTCGCGACGACCTCCGGCCGCCCCGTCCCGGACACCGAGGTCCGCCTGTCCGAGGCGGGCGAGGTCCTGGTGCGCGGCCACCACGTGATGCGCGGCTACTTCGAGGACGAGGAGGAGACGGCCCGGGCGATCGACGCCGACGGCTGGCTGCACACGGGGGACGTGGGCGTCCTGGACGAGGCGGGGAACCTGCGGATCACCGACCGGGTCAAGGACATGTTCATCGTCGGCGGCTTCAACGCCTATCCGGCCGAGATAGAACAACTCCTGGGCCTGCACCCGGACATCGCCGACGTCGCGGTCATCGGCATCCCCGACCCCCGGCTCGGGGAGGTCGGCAAGGCGTTCGCGGTCCGGCGGCCCGGGGCGCGGGTGACGGGCGACGACCTGATCGCCTGGGCGCGGCGGGAGATGGCGAACTACAAGGTCCCCCGGGCGGTCGAGTTCGTGGGAGAGCTGCCGCGGAACGCGAGCGGCAAGGTGGTGAAGGGGGAACTGCGGGCGCGGGCGTAGGCGCCGGACGCGGGTGCGACGGAGGGGCCGGGTGCGGGTACGACGGAGGGGCCGGGCGACTGCCCGGCCCCTCCCTCGTACCGTCCGGTCGCGGTGCACCGGTCCCTGCCTGGCGGGTCCCCCCGGCCCCGCAGACGTCCCCCGAGCACGCGATGCCTCCACTGCCGGACTTTCACGGCTCCGGCGACTCCCCCGATGGCGTCGCCGCGGCCGTCCCCCCGTGGTGCGCCGGCCCTCGTGTCCCCCGTGGGCCGGCTCGTCCCGGTTACGCGAGGGGCTCGCCCGTCGCGTGGGAGTCGAGCGGCTTGATGATCGGCTTGATCGGCTCCGTGGTGGCGTGGGAGTCGAGCGTGGTGACGTCCCCGCCGGTCGCGTGCGAGTCCAGCGGCTTGATGGGCTCGCCGGTGGCGTGCGAGTCGAGCGTCGTGAACTCCTCGCCCGTCGCGTGCGAGTCCGTGGGCTTGAGGTTGTCGGCCATGGAGCAGCTCCTGAAGTCGTTCGGCTGGTGGTACTGACACGTCCGCCCGGCAATTCCCCCGCGGATCGCCGGGCGGACCGTCCAGGGCCGATCACCTTAGTGGTGGGGCCTCATGGCGATCCGTCTGCCCCCCGACGCGGCGGATCGACATGCACGAGAATGCCGTGCGGCGATAAACGAATGATGAACGCCCGCCCGGGTCAGGCGACCGCCGCCGGGTGGAGCAGGACGCGGACGGTCTTGGCCTCGGGCGAACCCAGTCCGTCGAACACCGTCAGCGCCTCGGTCCAGCACACCCGGGCCCGGTCCGTCTGGCCCAGCGCCGCGAGTCCCTGGCCCAGGACGGTCAGGACGTTGGCCCGGCGCCACTCCCCGCCGATGCCGTGCAGCACGGACAGCGCCTGCTCGGCGTTGGCCGCCGCCGCCGTGTACCGGCGGTCGGCCAGGTGCACCTCGGCGAGCCGGAACAGCGTCATCCCGTGCCACAACTGCTGGCGGCTCTCCTGGAAGACGTGGAGGGCCTCGGTGAGGACGGCACGGGCCTGGACGGTCCGGCCGGACGCGGTGAGCGCCAGGCCGAGCGCGTACTTGCCGTTGGCGAGGCGCAGGGCGAGGCCCGTCTCGGCCTTCTCGTAGATGGTGATGCCCTGCTCGGCGAGCTCGACGGCACTGGCGACACGACCGGTGGCCAGGTGCACGCGGGACAGGTTGCACAGCGCGCTGGCCTCGCCGGGCCGGTTCGCGTCGGCGCGGAAGGCGTCGCGGGCACGCGAGAGGTGGGCTTCGGCGTCCACGTGCCGGTTCTCGTACAGCGCGAGGATGCCCCGCTCGTTGGGCGCGTTCCCGCACGTCCAGGGATCCCCGGACGCCCGTCCGAGGTCCATGGCGAGATGCGCCTCGCCGTCGGCCTCCTCGAACCGGCCGGCGGTGCTGTACACCTGGGTCAGCGTGGTGCGGGCCCGGCCCTCGGAGCGGGCGTCGCCGGCCGCGCGGGCGGCGTCCCGGGCGGCCACGGTCGCCATCTCGTAGCGCCGGGCGTTGATGCCCGACTCGGCCAGGTCCTTCGTCGCCATCAGCAGGTCGACGGCCCGGCGCAGGGACGCGGGCCCGAGGGACTGCTGCACGCAGGCCAGCACGCAGTCCGCCTCGGCATGCAGCCAGTCGAGGGCCTCGGCGTGGTCGGCGAACGCGAGCCCCGCGTGCGAGGTGGCCTCCAGGTGCGCGACCGTCCGGTCGCCCGGCCGCTCGATCGCGTACACCCGCGCCGCGGTCGACAGGTAGAAGTCCAGCAGCCGCGACAGCGCCAGATCCCGTTCCACCGGCGGGTGTTCGTCGCGCTCCGCGCACGCACGCGCGTAGAGGCGGACGAGGTCGTGGTAGCGGTAGCGGCCCGGGGCCGCCGATTCGAGCAGGGAGGTGTCGACGAGGGCCTCCAGCAGGTCCTCGGTGTCGTGGGGCGGGAGGTCCACGACGGCCGCCGCCGCCGCGAGCGAGATGTCCGGGCCGTCGGCCAGGCCGAGCAGGCGGAAGGCGCGGGCCTGGGCCGGCTCCAGCTGGCCGTAGCCGAGTTCGAAGGTGGCCTTGACCGCGAGGTCGCCCGCCTGGAGTTCGTCCAGCCGACGCCGCTCGTCGGCGAGCTTGGCGGCCAGCACCGAGACCGTCCAGGTGCGGCGGGCCGCCAGCCGGGAGGCGGCGATGCGGATCGCCAGCGGCAGGAAGCCGCAGGCCGCCACGACGTCCAGCGCCGCCTCGCGCTCCGCCTGCACCCGCTCGGCGCCGACGATCCGGGTGAAGAGCTGGAGCGCCTCCTCGGGGGACATGACGTCCAGGTCCACCAGGTGCGCGCCGGCCAGGTCCACCATCCGGATCCGGCTGGTCACCAGCGCCGCGCAGCCCGCCGTGCCCGGCAGCAGCGGCCGGATCTGGGCAGCGTCGCGCGCGTTGTCGAGCAGGACCAGGATCCGCCGGCCGTCGAGGGTGGAGCGGTACAGCGCCGCCCGCTCGTCCAGGGAGTCGGGGATCGCCGCGTCAGGGGTGCCCAGGGCCCGCAGGAAGGCGCCGAGCACGGTCTCCGGCGCGGCGGCCCGCGAGCCCGCGCCCTGGAGATCGACGTAGAGCTGGCCGTCCGGGAAGTGCGGCCGGGCCTCGTGCGCCACGTGCACCGCGAGCGTGGTCTTGCCGACGCCGCCGATGCCCGCGAGTGCCGAGACGGCCATCACGGAGCCCTCGGCGGTGGCGAGCCGGTCGCCCAGCTCCCGTACGAAGGAGTCGCGGCCGGTGAAGTCGGGCACCGTCGCCGGAAGCTGCGCGGGCCGTGCGGCGGGGGCCGCCGCCCGGGAGGCCTCCTCCACCGGGCGGTCCAGCTCGGCGTCGGCCTGGAGGATCCGCTGCTGGAGACGGGACAGCTCGGCGCACGGGTCCACGCCCAGCTCGTCGGCGAGGAGGCGGCGCGTGTCCGCGTACACCGCGAGCGCCTCCGCCTGCCGTCCGCTGCGGTAGAGGGCCAGCATCAGCAGTTCGCGCAGCCGTTCCCGCAGGGGGTGCGCCGCGGTCAGGGCGGTCAGCTCGGACACCGCCTCCGCGTGCGCGCCGAGCTCCAGGTCCATGTCGAGCCGGGTCTCCAGGAGCTGCAGCCGCCACTCCTCCAGGCGCGTCCGCTGGGTCTCGGCGTACGGTCCGGGCACCGAGGCCAGCGCCTCGCCGTCCCACAGGCCGAGGGACTTGTTGAGCCGGGCCCGGGCCGTGGCGCGGTCGCCGGACGACCGCAGCTTCTCGGCCTCGGCCGCCAGCTCCTGGGCGACGCTCAGGTCCAGGGAGTCGGCGCTCGCCCTGATGGCGTAGCCGCCGGACTCGCTGACCAGGACCCCGGGGTCGAGGATCTTGCGCAGCCGTGAGGCGTAGGTGCGCACGGCGGCCAGCGCCTGCGAGGGCGGGTCCTCGCCCCAGATCGCGTCGATCAGCTCGGAGGCGGTGGCCGTGCGTCCGTCGCGCATCAGCAGTGCCGCGAGCAGGGCACGCTGCTGCGGCGAGCCCGAGGGGAGTGCCTCGCCGTTCCGCCAGGCCCGCACGGGTCCGAGCACGCCGAAGCGCAGATCGGCGGCCTGCTCCCGGCCGGCGTCCTCGGAACCCGTCGCCGGAGTCCGCTGCTCCGGCACCCGCGAGCCGTTCTCACGGTCCATAGCTCCCCCTGCCCGTACCGCTGGTTTCGCCCAAGACAGTCTGCCTTGTCCGTGGGCCGCGCGTCAGCATCGGGTGACCGTCTGCACAGGATCCGCCCCCCGACTAGCTGACGGGTCGTCAGATCAGCGCTACCGTGACGGACATGGAGACCTTCCCGAAGATCATCTCGGTGGACGACCACACCGTGGAGCCTCCGCACGTCTGGCAGGACCGGCTCCCGTCGAAGTACCGGGACACCGGTCCGCGCGTCGTCCGCGCACCCCTGAAGGAAATGACCTTCCTCGGTGGCAAGTTCGCCCCCGTCATGGGCGCGCCCGGCGACGACGGGCCGATCGGCGACTGGTGGGTGTACGAGGACCTGCACCGCCCGCTCACCCGGCTCGACACCGCCGTCGGCTACGACCGGGACGAGATCAGGCTGGAGGTGATCACGTACGAGCAGATGCGCCCCGGCTCCTTCCGCGTCCCCGACCGGCTCGCCGACATGGACGTGAACCACGTCCAGTCCGCGCTCTGCTTCCCCACCTTCCCGCGCTTCTGCGGGCAGACGTTCACCGAGGCCGGGGACCGTGAGCTGGGCCTCCTCGGCGTCCGTGCCTACAACGACTGGATGGTCGAGGAGTGGTGCGGCCCCGAGGCGGCCGGCCGCCTCATCCCGCTCACCCTGGTGCCCCTGTGGGACGCCGAGCTGGCCGCCGCCGAGGTCCGCCGCAACGCCGCCCGGGGCGTGCGGGCCGTCGCCTTCTCCGAGATCCCGCCGCATCTCGGGCTGCCGTCGGTGCACACCGACTACTGGGACCCGTTCCTGCGGGCCTGCGACGAGACCGGCACCGTCGTGGCCATGCACATCGGCTCGTCGAGCCGGATGCCCAGCACCTCGGCGGACGCCCCGCCCGCCGTCGGCTCCACCATCACCTTCGCCAACTGCTGTTTCTCGATGGTGGACTGGCTGATGAGCGGCAAGTTCGAGCGTTTCCCGAACCTGCGGATCATGTACGCGGAGGGGCAGATCGGCTGGATCCCGTACATCCTGGAGCGCGCGGACGTCGTCTGGGAGGAGAACCGGGGCTGGGGCGGCGTGGCGGACAAGGTGCTGCGCCGGCCGTCGGAGCTCTTCGCCGAGCACGTGTACGGCTGCTTCTTCGACGACGCCTTCGGCCTGCGGAACCTCGACGCGATCGGTGTCGGCAACGTCCTCTACGAGACCGACTACCCGCATTCCGACTCCACCTGGCCCAAGTCCCGCGAGGTCGGCGAGGCGCAGATGGGGCACCTGGCCCCGGACGTGGTCGAGCGGATCGTGCGCGGCAACGCGATCGAGCTGCTGGGACTGACGCCGGACGGACTCTGGCGTCCGTAGGGGGCGTCGTGCTCCGGTCCCGCCGGGCTCGCGGCGGTCCGGTGGCGCGGTGGCCCCGCGCGGCAAAGCGGCCCGGCACACCCCTTGCCTGATGGTCCGTCAGCGATGACGATGGGCTCCTTCGTTTTCTGACGGATTGTCAGTTAAGGGGTGGAGTCCATGGTCTCGTACGGGATGCAGCTCCCGGTCCAGTCGCAGAGCACCCTCTACGCCGAGGCGTGGGAGGCCGGGGCCGGTCCGGGGGATCTCGTCGAGATCGCCCGCGCCGCCGACCGCGGCGGCTTCGACTACATCGCGAGCTGCGACCACGTCGCCATCCCGCGCCGGCTCGCCGGGCCCATGGGCACCGTCTGGTACGACCCGGTCGCCACGCTCTCCTACCTCGCCGCCGCCACCGAGCGGGTCCGGTTGCTCTCGCACGTCGCGATCGTGGGGCTGCGGCATCCACTGGTGTCCGCCAAGGCGTACGCGACCCTCGACCACCTCTCCGGCGGGCGGCTGGTCCTCGGGGTGGGGGCGGGGCACGTGGAGGAGGAGTTCGACGCCGTCGGGGCGGACTTCACCGGCCGCGGGCGGGTCCTCGACGAGACGATCGACGCGCTGAAGTCGGCCCTCGGGCCGGAGGAGTACCCGGAGTTCTCCGGTGAGCGCTTCGCCTTCAAGGACCTCGGGCAGCGGCCCCGGCCCGCCCAGGAGCGGGTGCCCGTCTGGGTCGGCGGATCGTCGCCGGCCGCCGTGCGCCGGGCGGCGGTGCGGGGGGACGGCTGGCTGCCCCAGGGGGATCCGCGCGATCGGCTCCCCGCCCAGATCGCGAAGCTGCTGCGGCTGCGGGCCGAGGCCGGCGTCGAGGCCCCGATCACGGTGGGGGCCATCGTCGAGCCGCTCTACGTCGGCGAGGCCGGCTGGGAGGTCGGGCGGCGCACCCTGACGGGCAAGGCGGAGGACATCGCCGCGTCGCTGCGGGCGTACGGGGAGATGGGCGTGCACCAGATCCAGGTCCGGTTCCGCTCCCGGAGCCGTACCGAACTCGTCGACCAGATGGCGGCGTTCGCCGCGGAGGTCGCACCACACCTGAGCTGAGGAGCGTGGCAGGGCATGGGCAAGCTGGACGGGCGCGTCGTCGTCATCACGGGCGCGGCGCGCGGGCAGGGTGAGCAGGAGGCGCGGCTCTTCGTCGCCGAGGGCGCGAAGGTCCTTCTCGGGGACGTCCTGGACGACGCCGGTGAGGCGCTGGCCAAGGAGCTGGGGGAGGAGCGGGCCGCGTACGTCCGCCTCGACGTCACCCGGGAGGAGGACTGGTCCGCGGCCGTCGCCCGCGCGCGCGGACGCTTCGGCCGGATCGACGGCCTGGTGAACAACGCGGGCATCCTGCGGTTCAACGAGCTGGTCGCCACCCCGCTCGACGAGTTCCAGGCCATCGTGCAGGTCAACCAGGTCGGCTGCTTCCTGGGCATCCGTACCGTCGCGCCCGAGATCGCCGAGGCGGGCGGCGGCACCATCGTGAACACCGCCTCGTACACGGGTCTGACCGGCATGGCGGGTGTCGGCGCCTACGCCGCCAGCAAGCACGCCGTCCTCGGGCTCACCCGCGTGGCGGCCCTGGAGCTGGCCGGGCGGGGCATCCGGGTCAACGCGGTCTGCCCCGGCGCGATCGACACCCCGATGAGCAACCCCGAGGGCGTGGATCCGGCGGCGACCGAGGAGCTGTACCGCAAGCTCGTGCCGCTCGGCCGCATCGGACGGCCGGAGGAGGTGGCGGCCCTCGCGCTGTTCCTGACCGGGGAGGACTCGGCCTACATCACGGGCCAGCCGTTCGTGGTCGACGGCGGCTGGCTGGCCGGCGTCAGCCTCTTCTGACCTTCCGGATCCCGTCCGGGCGTCCCTCCCGGGCACGCCCGGTCCCGAACCTAGCTGACGGGCCATCAGGTATTGACGCACCCGCGCGGCGGTGCGAAAGTCGGGCACATCGAGAATCTGACGGTACGTCAGAAATAACGAGGACGGTGAACCCCTTGGAATTCGGGATCTTCGTGCAGGGATACGTCGGCAAGCGCGCCGAGACCGATCCCGAGGCCGAGCACAAGGCGCTGATGGAGGAGACCGAGTACGTCATCCAGGCGGACCGATCCGGGTTCAAGTACGCCTGGGCCTCCGAGCACCACTTCCTGGAGGAGTACTCCCACCTGTCGGCGAACGACGTCTACCTCGGCTACCTCGCCCACGCCACCGACCGGATCCACCTCGGCTCGGGCATCTTCAACCCCCTCGCACCCGTGAACCACCCGGTCAAGGTGGCCGAGAAGGTCGCCATGCTCGACCACCTCTCCGCCGGCCGCTTCGAGTTCGGCTCCGGCCGCGGCGCGGGCTCCCACGAGATCCTCGGGTTCATGCCGGGCATCACCGACATGAACCACACGAAGGAGATCTGGGAGGAGACGATCGCCGAGTTCCCCAAGATGTGGCTCCAGGACGAGTACGTCGGCTTCCAGGGCAAGCACTGGTCCCTGCCGCCCCGCAAGATCCTGCCCAAGCCGTACGGCAAGTCCCACCCGGCCATGTGGTACGCCGCCGGCTCGCCCTCCTCCTACGCGATGGCCGGCAGCAAGGGCCTGGGCGTCCTGGGCTTCAGCGTGCAGAAGGTCTCCGACATGGAGTGGGTCGTCGAGTCGTACAAGACGGCGATCAAGGAGGCCAGGGCGGTCGGCGACTTCGTCAACGACAACGTCATGGTGACCTCCACCGCGATCTGCGCCGAGACCCACGACAAGGCCGTCGAGATCGCGGTCGGCGGCGGCCTGAACTACCTCCAGTCGCTGCTCTTCCGCTACCACGACACCTTCCCGCGGCCCGAGGGAATCCCCGAGTGGCCCGAACTCCTGCCGGAGTACAGCGCGGAGATCATCGAACTCCTCATCGCCGAGGAGCTGATGATCTGCGGCGACCCGGAGGAGGTGCTGCGCCAGTGCAAGCGCTGGGAGCAGGCCGGGGCCGACCAGCTGTCCTTCGGGCTGCCGATCGGGGTCTCGTACGAGGACACGATGAACACGATCAAGCTGATCGGTGAGCACGTGATCCCCAAGATCGACACGGACCCCGTCCACCGCACCACCCGCTTCCGCCAGGCCGCGGGTTCCTGACGGGGCGGGGCGGGCCCTCCCGGTGCCCCTCCCACCCGCGAGCGCGGGGCGGTGTCTTCCCGGATCGCCGCTCCGTACCTGCCCCGGTCGGGGACGTCGTAGCCGCGGCCGGCTACCGCGTCCCCGGCCGGGGCGCGTCCATGTGGTCCACGTGAGGAAAGGGACGTCATGCTCGATCACCTGATCAAGGGGGCCACCGTCGTGGACGGCACCGGCGCCCCCGCCCGCGTCGCCGACGTCGGTCTACGCGACGGGCGCATCGCCCTCGTCGCCGAGCCGGGCACCGTCACCGAACAGGCCGCGAGCAGCGAGGACGCCACCGGGCTCGTCCTCGCCCCGGGGTTCGTCGACCCGCACACCCACTACGACGCCCAGCTGTTCTGGGACCCCTTCGCGACCCCCTCCATGAACCACGGCGTCACCACCGTCGCCGGCGGCAACTGCGGCTTCACCCTCGCCCCCCTGCACCCCGACCGGCCCGAGGACGCCGACTACACCCGCCGCATGATGTCCAAGGTCGAGGGCATGGCCCTGGCAGCCCTGGAAGACGGGGTCGACTGGTCCTGGTCCTCCTTCGCCGAGTACCTCGACGCCCTCGAAGGGCGGATCGCCGTCAACGCCGGTTTCATGGTCGGTCACTGCGCCCTGCGCCGGTACGTGATGGGCGCCGACGCCGTCGGCGGGCAGCCCACCGACGCGCAGCTGCGGGCGATGGAACGGCTCCTCCACGAGGCCATGGACGCGGGCGCCTGGGGCCTGTCCACCACCCAGTCCGCCACCCACTCCGACGGGGACGGCGCCCCCGTCCCCTCCCGGCACGCCACCCCGGCGGAACTGATCGCGCTCTCCAAAGCCGTCGGCGAGCACGAGGGAACCCAGATCGAGGCGATCCTCGCCGGCTGCCTCGACCAGTTCTCCGACGCCGAGATCGACCTCTTCGTCGAGATGACGGCGGCGGCCGGCCGGCCGCTCAACTGGAACGTCCTCACCATCGACGCCGCCGTGCCGGAACGCGTGCCGCGCCAGCTCGTCGCCTCCGAGCGCGCCCGCAAGTCCGGCGGCCGGATCGTCGCCCTCACCATGCCGATCCTGACCCCGATGAACATGTCGCTGGGCACCTTCTGCGCCCTCAACCTCATCCCCGGCTGGGGCGAGATCCTGGCCCTGCCCGTGGCCGAACGGATCGCGCGACTGCGCGACCCGCAGGTCCGGACGGAGATGCTCCGCCGCGCCGACTCCCGCGAGGCCGGCGTCTTCCGGCGCCTCGCCCGCTTCGACCGCTACGTCATCGGGGACACGTACAGCGCCGAGAACGAGGGCCTGACCGGCCGCGTCGTCCGGGACATCGCCGCCGAGCGGGGCCAGGACGCCTTCCAGTGCCTGGTCGAGATCTGCGCCAACGACGACCTGCGGACCGTGCTGTGGCCGATGCCCTCGGACAACGACCCGGCCTCCTGGGCGCTGCGCCGCGAGACCTGGGAGCACGAGGACGTGATGCTGGGCGGCTCCGACGCGGGCGCCCACCTGGACCGGATGTGCGGGGCGCCGTACACCACCCGCTTCCTCGGCGACTGCCTCCGCGGCCGGAAGCTGGTCCCGCTGGAGCAGGCGGTGAAGATGCTCAGCGACGATCCCGCCCGGCTGTTCGGGCTGCGCGAACGGGGCCGGATCGAGGAGGGGTTCCACGCCGACCTGGTCCTCTTCGACCCCGAGCGCATCGACGCCGGCCCGGCGACCCTCGTGCACGACCTGCCCGGCGACAGCCCCCGGCTGGACTCGCGGGCGGTCGGCGTCGTCTCGGTCCGCGTCAACGGCGTGGAGACCGTCCGCGACGACGAGGTGACCGGCGCGATACCGGGCCGGGTGCTGCGATCCGGCCGCGACACGAGGACGGTGCCGACGCGATGACCCGTACCGAGAGCCTCTTCATCGGGGGCACGTGGACCGAGCCCGACGGCGGGCACTACGAGGTGATCGACCCGGCCACCGAGGAGGTCGTCGGCCTCGCCCCCGAAGCCTCCCGAGCCCAGGTGCACGAGGCGGCCGCCGCCGCCCGCGCGGCCTTCGGCGCCTGGTCCCGGACGCGGCCGGAGGAGCGCGCCGCGATCCTGGACCGCGCCGCGGACATCATGGCCCGCGACGCCGACCGACTCACCGTCCTCGCCCAGGCCGAGACCGGCGCGACCACCGGGACCGCCCGCGGGATGCAGGTCGCCGTCGGCGTCTCCCGGTTCCGCCGGTACGCGCGCGGCGCCCTGGAGCCGGTCGAGCAGGCGCTGCCCCCGCAGATCAACGAGGCGGGACCGATGGGCAGGGCCGGGGTCTTCGGCGCGCTCGCCGTGCGCCGCCCGGTCGGCGTGGTCACCTGCATCACCTCGTACAACAACCCCTGGGCGAACCCGGCGGGCAAGGTCGCCCCGGCCCTGGCCATGGGCAACACGGTGCTGGTCAAGCCCGCGCCGCAGGACCCGCTCTCCGTGTACGCGATGGCGCGGGCGCTGGAGGAGGCGGGCGTCCCGGCCGGCGTCGTGAACGTCGTCACCGGCTCGGCTCCCGGGGTCGGCGAGGCGGCGGTCGACTCGCCCGACGTCGACATGGTGTCCTTCACCGGCTCCACGGCCGTCGGGCAGCGCATCGGGGAGGTCTGCGGCCGCGACATGAAACGGCAGCTGATGGAGCTGGGCGGCAAGGGCGCGGCCCTGGTCCTCGACGACGCCGACCTGGACGCGGCGGTCGCCGGCATCGGCACCACCTTCGCCTTCTACAGCGGGCAGATCTGCACGGCCCCGACCCGGGTGCTCGCCCAGCGCGGGGTCCACGACCGCCTGATCGAGAAGCTGACCGGCTACCTGGCCTTCATGAAGGTGGGCGATCCGAGGGAGCGGGGCACGGTCGTCGGCCCGGTGATCTCGGCGGCCCACCGCGACCGTGTGGAGTCGTACGTCGAACTGGGCCGCAAGGAGGGGGCCCGGGTGGTCGCCGGCGGCGAGCGGCCGGAACTCGACCGGGGCTTCTACGTGGCGCCCACCCTGCTGGCCGACTGCACGAACACGATGCGGGTGGTCCGGGAGGAGATCTTCGGACCGGTCGTCGTGGTCGTCCCCTTCGACGACGAGGAGGAGGGGATCGCCCTGGCCAACGACAGCGACTACGGGCTGATCGACTACGTCTGGTCCGGGGACACGGCCCGCGCGTTCCGCGTCGCGTCGCGGCTGCGTGCCGGCGGGGTCGGCGTGAACACCGTGGGGCGGAACATGGAGGCCCCCTTCGGCGGATTCAAGAAGAGCGGGGTGGGGCGGGACGTGGGCTCGTACGCCCTGCACGCCTACAGCGAGCTGCAGGCGGTGGTCTGGCCCGGTTGATCATGCTTGGGGAAAGGCCCGGAAGATATCGCGGGAAATTTTGAAATCGGACATTCCGGGCCCAGCTGCGGTTCCCGCATATCGGACACCGATCGGTACGCCTGCCGATCGGTCGGCTCGACCCGGCAGTCGATCTTCCAATCATTGGTAGATGCACGAATTTGGCCTGGCAATGCAAGGTGAAGATCGATGACGCGAGCGGATTCCGACGTTCCGGATGTGGAAACCGCAGCACTTAACGTCCTGTTCATGACTCAGGTGGATGCACGGCCCCAGGCCGGAGACACGGTAAGGGTCGTCCCCGCCTCGGGCGACACCCAGGGCGTACGCACCAAGGGACTCGGCGGCAACTCGGTCGGGCTGCTGGGCAGCGCCGTCATCGGCATCTCGACCGTCGCCCCCGTCTACTGCCTGACCTCCACGCTCGGCTCCACGGCCGGCGAGGTCGGGCTGCAGATGCCCGCGGTGTTCCTGGCCGGCTTCCTGCCCATGCTGCTGGTCGCCTTCGCCTACCGCGAGCTGAACAAGGTCATGCCCGACTGCGGCACCTCGTTCACCTGGACCGTGAAGGCCTTCGGGCCGCGCATCGGCTGGATGTGCGGCTGGGGTCTCGTCATCGCGACGATCATCGTGCTGTCCAACCTGGCCGGCGTCGCGACGTCGTACTTCTGGCTGCTGGCCGGCGAGATCACCGGTGATCCGTCGATCGCCGCCCTGGACGACGACAAGGCCGTCCACATCCTGACCTGCCTGACGCTCATCGCCGTCGCCACCGCGATCAGCTACCGGGGCATGACCGCCACCAAGGGCATCCAGTACGCCCTCGTGGGCCTCCAGCTCGTCGTCCTCGTCCTCTTCGTCGCCATGGCCTTCCAGAAGGCGGGCAGCGGCACCTTCGACACGGGCCTGGACTTCTCCTGGTCGTGGATGAACCCGTTCGCCGTCCAGTCCTTCGCCGCCTTCACCGCCGGCCTGTCGCTGTCGATCTTCATGTACTGGGGCTGGGACGCCTGCCTGGCCACCAACGAGGAGACCACCGGCAGCGAGAAGACGCCGGGCCGGGCCGCGCTGGTCGCGATGGTCGTCCTGGTCGCCTCCTACCTCGCCACCGGCATCGCCGCGCAGATGGCTGTCGGCTCCGGCGACAAGGGCCTGGGCCTTGCGAACCCGGAGACCTCCGACAACGTCTTCGCCGCCCTCGCCGGCCCCGTCATGGGCCCGGCCCTCGGCATCCTGCTCTTCGTCGCGGTCCTCGCCTCGGCGGCGGCCAGCCTCCAGACGACCTTCATCCCGGTGGCGCGCACCGTGCTGGCGATGTCGGCGTACGAGGCCCTGCCCGCGTCCTTCGCGAAGGTCCACCCGCGGTTCAAGGTCCCCGGCAAGGCCACGGTCATCGCGGGCGTCGCCACCGGCGTCTTCTACACGGTCATGACCCTGGTCAGCGAGAACGTCCTGGTCGACACGATCTACGCGCTCGGCCTGATGATCTGCTTCTACTACTCGCTCACCGCGTTCGCCTGCGCCTGGTACTTCCGCAAGGAGCTCTTCCGCTCCGGCCGCGACCTCGTCTACAAGGGACTCTGCCCGGTCCTGGGCGGCCTCCTGCTGACGGCCGTCTTCGGCAAGACGCTCTACGACATGTGGGACCCGGCCTACGGCAGCGGCTCCGCGGTCCTCGGCGTCGGCTCGGTCTTCGTGATCGGTGTCGGACTGCTGCTGCTCGGCGTCGTGATCATGCTGGTGATGCAGCGCAGGAGCCCCGCCTTCTTCCGCGGCGAGGTGCTGACCAAGGAGACCCCCGCGCTGGTCGTCGCGGACTGACCGCGCAGACCCGGCGCCGGACACGGCGGAGGTGGCGGGCCCGCAGGGGGCCCGTCACCTCCGTCCCGCGTCAGTGCCCCGGCAGGAGCCGCTGGACGGCCGCGTTGGCGGGCGGCAGGTCGGCGGGCGCCGGCTGCTTCTCGTCGGGGTTCAGGACGCCGCTGAGCGGGACGACCGTGGACAGGCCGACGTCGCTCTCGGCGACGGCGGTACCGGCGGAGCCGAGCGAGCCGGCCACGGCGAGACCGGCCAGGGCGGCGGTGAGGATCTTCTTCATGCCCCGCCCAACGCGGCCGGACGCCGACCGGTTACGGATGCCCGGAGTCCCGCCCTCCGCCCCCCGGGTCAGGGACCGGGCCGTCACCGCGGGCGGGGCGGGTGGCGGTTCGGCCCCGCGGGGGGCCGCGAGCCCGCCGCGGGGCCGATGGTGCGCGATGCGCCCGTCACAGCCCCACGCCGGCCGGCTGTCGGACGGTGACGTTGAGCCGGTTGAACAGGTTGGTGAGGCCCACCATCAGCACGATCGAGGCGAGCTGCTTCTCGTCGAAGTGATCGGCCGCCGCGTCCCACACCGCGTCCGGCACGGCGTCCGAGGCGTCGGCGAGCCGGGTCGCCGCCTCGGCGAGCGCCAGCGCGGCGCGCTCCTCGTCGGAGAAGTACGGGGCCTCGCGCCAGGCGGCGACGGCGAACAGCTTCTCGTCGCTCACCCCCGACTTCCTGGCGCTCTTCGCGCCGTAGTCCACGCAGAAGCCGCAGTTGTTGATCTGGCTTGCCCGCAGGTGCACCAGCTCCAGGACGGACTCCGGGACGCCGCCCTGCCGCGTGGCCTTCACCAGGTCCTGGATGGCCGCGCCGGCCTCGGGCAGGACGTAGGCGGGGTTGGTCATCCGGGCCTTGGTCTCGTGCTGCATGGCGATCGCTCCTCCGTGGTCGGTGCGGGCCGATCCCGTGCCGGCCTCACAGCTATGACGGAGCGCGCGACGCGGATGTGACACGACCGCGGAACTTTCTTCCCCGGCCGGTTCCCCGGCCCCTCCGGCCGTTCTCCGGCCGGGGGTCAGGCGGCCGGTTCGGCGGGCTCCGCGATGAGGGCGGTGGCGACCGTGCGGAAGCCCAGCCGGCCGTAGAGCCGGGCCACGTCCGCGTCGGAGGCCGTGAGGAAGACCGTCTCCACCCCGTGGGCCCGGGCATCGGCCACCAGGGCGGCGGTGACCGCGAGCCCGAGACCCCGGCGGCGGGCGGACGGCAGGGTGCCGACCCCGACGACTTCGGAGACGGCCCCCACGGGCTGGTGCTGACCGGCCGAGAGCGCGTGGCCCTCCGGGTCGAGCGCCGCGGCCAGCCGCGTCGCCCCCTCGGCGATCCGCACCGCGACCTGGGCGACGGCCGACGGCGTGGCCTCGGCGCCGAAGGCCGCGTAGGGGGCGGCGACCGCGCTCGGCAGGACCGGATCGCCGGCGCCCACCATGCGCACGGTGACGTCCTCGGGGAGCGGGAGGGGCGCGATCCCGTCCTCGTCGGTCAGGACCATCAGCGGATGCTCGTGGACCACGAGCCCGCTCTTCTCGACCGCCGCCCGCAGTCCCGGCGTCGTCTCCGCGACCCACTCGAACGCCTCGGGCGCCCCCAGCTCCCGCTGCCGTGCCCGGACCCGGTCCACCTCGGCCACCGTCACCTCACCGGAGTGCCCCAGGGCGGGCCGGGCGTAGAAGGGCCAGCCCTCGCCCTCCCGGACGAAGAGGGTGAGCGGCCCGAAGTCCTCGGCACGGGCGGCGGATCGGGGGGCGGTGTCGTAGTACGTCTCGAGTCGGTTCAGCATGAGGGTCATCCAAGCAGCCGAACGGCCTTGCCCACGGGTGGTTTTCGGCGTCTTCCGATGACGCGGCGCCGCCGGAAGCGGGTGCCCCCTTCCTCGCGCCGGGTGCCGAGCGGGCTGCCGCGCAGGGCGGATACGAAGTCGTGACACGCGCCGGACGCGGTTGTGGCATGTCCCCGACGACACTGTGCCGACGACACGCGCCCGCCGTGTCCGAGGGGGGAATCATGACCAGGACACCGCAGTGCCCGGGGTGCGGCCGGGAGGACCGGCTGCAGGCCGTACCGGCCGTGTACCTCGGGGGACGGGACACGGTCAGGGTGCGTGTGCGCAACGCCGACGACCACCATGACCGCACCGTCGACCGCCCTGTGACGACCGCCCTCTCGGAGGCACTGGCACCCGTGCCGGAACCCCCGTCCCGGGCGGTCGGGTGCCTCGGCGTGCTGGCCCTCCTGGTGGCGATCGGGACCTTCGTGGCCGGAGCCGGCGCGGGCCACTGGCTCGACGACGTCCCGGTGGTCGAGGGCGGCGGGTTCTTCGACGAGAACGGGATCTTCCACGCGCCGGGGCAGAAGCTGCCCACCGCCGGTCCGGCGTGGCCGGACTTCGCCTGGCTCGCGGTGATCTCGGCGCTCGCCCTGACGGCGGCCGTGCTGGTCCTCGTCCTGCGGATCCGCAGCCACCGCGCCTTCACCCGGCTGACGAGCGGCCGGCCGCAGGCCGAACGCCTCTGGTCACGAGCCTGGTACTGCCACCGCTGCGGCGCCGTCCACTTCCGTGATGTGCCCGGCGAGGACACCCGGCCGCTCACCTTCCAGGAGTTCCGCGAGCGCGTCTGGCAGGAAGGGGGATACGGCGACCTCGCCGCGACGCAGCGGGCGCTCGGACCGACCCGCTCCGCATGACGGAAGATGGAGTCATGACCGAGATCCGCACCCCCCGCCTCATCCTCCGACGCTGGACCGACGACGACCTCGTCCCCATGGCCGAGATCAACGCCGACCCGGAGGTCATGCGCTGGATCGGCGACGGGTCGGTCCGCGACCTGGAGGAGACCGCCGAGGACATCGAGCGCTGGGAGGAGGAGTGGGACGAGGAGGGCTTCGGGCTCTTCGCCGTCGAACTCATCGCCTCCGGTGAACTCATCGGCTTCGCCGGTCTGTCCGTGCCGGAATTCCTGCCCGAGGTGCTGCCCGCCGTGGAGATCGGCTGGCGGCTCGGCCGCCCGTTCTGGGGGCAGGGCTACGCCTCCGAGGCCGCCCACGCGGCCCTGGAGTTCGCCCTGCAGGACCGCGGCCTGGACCGGGTGGTCAGCATCGCGCACATCAGCAACACGGACTCCGAGAACGTGATGCGCAAGCTCGGCATGACCCCCGAGCGCGAGACCGAGCACCCGGTCTTCGGCGTCCCGCTGCGGGTGCACGCCATCGACCTCACGGAGTACGAGGGCTGACCTCCAGGAACACCGGGTTGGTGAAGGCCGCGAGCGCGCCCGGCGGCGGGGCCGCCACCGCCG
This sequence comes from Streptomyces sp. JL2001, assembly GCF_050917515.1. Classification (NCBI taxonomy): domain Bacteria; kingdom Bacillati; phylum Actinomycetota; class Actinomycetes; order Kitasatosporales; family Streptomycetaceae; genus Streptomyces; species Streptomyces sp. JL2001. Next base: position 4,467,808 of record NZ_CP169421.1, read on the forward strand.
GGGTCGACCCGGAGGCACACGTAGGCGGGGGAGCCGGGCGGCAGCGGGCCGCCGACCGTCTCCGCACGGTCGCCGCCGTCCTGCTCCCGGGCGTCCTGCTCCCGGGCGGGCGCGAAGCCCACCCCACCCACGGTGAGGGCGGCCGTGGCGCCCGTCGTGAGAAGCGTCCGTCTGCCTCGGTCCGCTCGCGCCCGGCACCTTGGCCGAAGCCGGTGAACTCCCGGCCCACGCAGGCTTCCCCCACGTCGTGACTCTCGGAAATCCCGGCCCCACCCCCTACCGTGCCCGTATGCGGATCTCGACCACGATCTTCCTGACCGACGAGACCATCACGCCCGTGCGGATCGCGCGCGAACTGGAACGGCGCGGCTTCGCCGGGCTCTACCTCCCCGAGCACACCCACATCCCCGTCGAGCGGGCCACCCCGTACCCGGCGGGCGGCGACCTGCCCCCGGAGTACGCCCGCACCCTCGACCCCTTCGTCGCCCTCGGCCAGGCCGCGGCCGTCACCGAACGGCTCGCGCTCGGCACCGGCGTCACGCTGATCGCGCAGCACGACCCCATCGGGCTGGCCAAGCAGATCGCCACGCTCGACCACCTCTCCGGCGGCCGGTTCACGCTGGGCGTCGGCTTCGGCTGGAACAAGGAGGAGGCCGCGGACCACGGCGTGCGATGGGCGACCCGGCGCGAACTGGGCCGGGAGCGGATGGGGCTGATGAAGGCGCTCTGGGCCGAGGAACCGAGCGCGTACGAAGGCGAGTTCGGGGTCTCGGTGCGTGCCTCGGAGGTCCACCCCAAGCCGGCCGGGGGCGCGCCCCGCATCCTGCTGGGCGGCGCGGCCGGCCCCAAGCTCTTCGCGCACATCGCCGCCTACGCGGACGGCTGGATGCCGATCGGCGGCCGGGGCCTGACCGAGTCCGTGCCCGTCCTGCGCGAGGCGTTCGAGAAGGCGGGCCGGGACCCGGCCACCCTCCAGGTGGTGCCGTACGCCGTCCTCCCCAGCCCCGGCAAGCTCGCCCACTACGCCGAGCTGGGCTGCGAGGAGGTCGTGCTCCAACTGCCGCCGGGCGACGAGGCGGAGGTGCTGGGGGTGCTGGACGCGTACGCGCGGTTCCTCTGACCGCCCGCGTCACCGGAGAGTCGGGGGCTCCAGGGAGACCGCGGCGTCCTCGCCGCCGACCCCGGAGGGGTCGTAGGCGCAGGGCATCGCGGTGAACCCGTGGAGGGTCCGCCAGTACGACCACCAGGTGACGACGACGCGCTCGCGGCCGCCGTCCGACCCGTCGCGGCGCTCGGCCCGCAGCTCCCGGTCGGTACCGCTCTCGCGGAAGGCGGTCACCTCCCAGCCGGTCTTCTCCAGGTGGTCGCGGAGCCGGCCCAGCGCGGCCGCGCCCTCCGCCTCGGAGACGTCGGCGATCCGCCAGTCGTGCCCGAGCCGGTAGGAGCCCTTCTCGGGCTCGTCGGCCATGCTCTCCAGGCCGTCCGGGTAGCAGACCTCGGCGGAGAGGGCGTTCTCGGCCGCGTGGTTGTCCCCGCCGGACCGCCCGGCGGGCAGCTCGCCCCCGAGCCCCGCGACGTCGTACAGCTCCTGCGTGCGCGAGGTGACCCGCTCGGCCATCACGGCCGGCGCCACCTCGGGAAACCCCTCGCCGGTGCCCCGCTCGACGGCGTACACGACGACGAGCCCGACCACGAGCAGCACGGGGACGCCGACCGCCGCGAGGAGGAGGCAGAAGGTGCCGCGCAGGGCGCTGCGCAGCAGCGGCGCCCGCGGCGCCGCCACGTCGTCCATGAGCTCGTTCGTCATGACCAGGACGCTACGTCCGGCCGGGTACCGCCCGGATGGGGGCGGCACCCCAGAAGGACCGTGCGCGGGTACTCAGATGTTCAGGGCGCGGGGGAGGCGCCGGGGGTTTCCTGGAAGCAGCGGGAGACGACGGTGACGGCCAGTACCGAGGTCGGGTCCTCGTCCTTGCGGTTGTCCATCAGCCGGATCTCGGCCGAGTGGTCGCCGCCGGGCGCGTCGGCGACCATGGTGGGCGTCTTCGCCTTGCTGGTGTCCGGACCGTCCGAGACGATCCTCCAGCCGTCCTCGGTGAGGGCGGTGCGCAGGTGGGCGTACCCCTTCTCCAGTTCCTCGAAGGGGAGGTCGTAGACGCTCCAGTTGTGCCGCATCTGGACGACCCGGCCCTCGGGCTCGTAGTCGTCGCAGTGGAGCCGCAGCGGCCCCGGCTTGGTGACGGTGCCCTTCAGCCCGGTCATGTCGAGGATCCGGCTGGAGGTCTGCTGGGCTGCGCCCAGGACGGGAGGATGGCAGAGGTGCGTGATACCGCGCAGATCCGGAAGGCCACGCAACCGAAATATGGAAGATCATCGTACGAATCCGCAGGTGGGCGGGACTGAGTACGCGTACTCAATCCCGCGGCCCGCTCGTATGCTCGGTGCATGACGGATCAGCAGCCCGTACGCGCCGAACGCCCCACCGAGAACGCCATGCGCCGCGCCCTCAGGCGCGCCCGGGACGGGGTGGCGCTCGATGTCGCCGAGGCCGCCGTGCTGCTGCAGGCGCGGGGGGCGGACCTCGACGACCTCGTGGCGTCCGCCGGCCGGGTGCGGGACGCCGGGCTGGAGGCCGCCGGGCGGCCCGGGGTCATCACGTACTCGAAGAGCGTCTTCATCCCGCTCACCCGGCTGTGCCGGGACAAGTGCCACTACTGCACCTTCGTGACCGTGCCGGGCAAGCTGCGCCGGGCCGGGCACGGGATGTTCATGTCGCCCGACGAGGTCCTGGACATCGCCCGCCGCGGCGCCGAACTGGGCTGCAAGGAAGCGCTCATCACGCTCGGGGACAAGCCGGAGGACCGCTGGCCCGAGGCGCGCGAGTGGCTGGACGCGCACGGCTACGACGACACGATCGCGTACGTCCGGGCCATGGCCATCCGCATCCTGGAGGAGACGGGCCTGCTGCCCCACCTCAACCCGGGCGTGCTGTCCTGGACGGACTTCCAGCGGCTCAAGCCGGTCGCCCCGTCCATGGGCATGATGCTGGAGACGACCGCGACCCGGCTGTGGTCCGAGCCCGGCGGCCCGCACCACGGCTCCCCGGACAAGGAACCGGCGGTACGGCTGCGGGTGCTGGAGGACGCCGGCCGCTCCTCCGTCCCCTTCACCAGCGGGCTGCTCATCGGCATCGGCGAGACGTACGAGGAGCGCGCCGACTCGCTGTTCGCGCTGCGCCGGATCTCCCGCGCCTACCACTCCATCCAGGAACTGATCATCCAGAACTTCCGCGCCAAGCCGGACACGGCCATGCGCGGCATGCCCGACGCCGAACTCGACGACCTCGTCGCGACGATCGCCGTCGCCCGGCACATCATGGGCCCCTCCGCCTGCCTCCAGGCCCCGCCGAACCTCGTCGACGAGGAGTACGGGCGGCTCATCGGCGCCGGCATCGACGACTGGGGCGGCGTCTCCCCGCTCACCATCGACCACGTGAACCCCGAGCGGCCCTGGCCGCAGATCGACACCCTCGCCGGGAAGTCCCGCACGGCCGGCTTCGAGCTGCGCGAGCGCCTCTGCGTCTACCCGGAGTTCGTCGGCCGGGGCGAGCCCTGGCTCGACCCGCGGCTGCTGCCGCACGTGCGCGCCCTGGCCGATCCGGAGACCGGGCTCGCCGACCCGGACGCGGTCGTGCGCGGACTGCCGTGGCAGGAGCCGGACGAGGCGTTCACCGCCACCGGCCGCACCGACCTCCACCACACCATCGACACCACCGGCCGCACCCATGACCGCCGGGACGACTTCGACGAGGTCTACGGGGACTGGGAGTCACTGCGCGAGGCCGCCGCGCCCGGCATGATCCCGCAGCGGATCGACACCGACGTCCGCGCCGCGCTCGCGACCGCCGCCGACGACCCGACGCGGCTCACCGACGACGAGGCACTCGCCCTCCTGCACGCCGACGGACCCGCGCTCGACGCCCTCACCCGGATCGCCGACGACGTCCGCCGGGCGGCCGTCGGCGACGACGTCACGTACGTCGTCACACGGAACATCAACTTCACCAACGTCTGCTACACCGGCTGCCGTTTCTGCGCTTTCGCCCAGCGCCGGACCGACGCCGACGCCTACACCCTCTCCCTCGACCAGGTCGCCGACCGGGCCCAGCAGGCGTGGGAGGTCGGCGCGGTCGAGGTCTGCATGCAGGGCGGCATCCACCCCGACCTGCCGGGCACCGCGTACTTCGACATCGCCCGCGCGGTCAAGGAGCGCGTCCCGGGCATGCACGTGCACGCCTTCTCCCCGATGGAGGTCGTCAACGGCGCGACCCGCACCGGGCTGTCCATACGGGAGTGGCTGACGGCGGCGAAGGAGGCCGGCCTCGACTCGATCCCCGGCACGGCGGCCGAGATCCTCGACGACGAGGTCCGCTGGGTCCTCACCAAGGGCAAGCTGCCCACCGCCACCTGGATCGAGGTCATCACCACCGCCCACGAGCTGGGCATCCGCTCCTCCTCCACGATGATGTACGGCCACGTGGACCAGCCCCGGCACTGGCTCGGCCACTTCCGCACGCTCGCCCGCATCCAGCAGGAGACCGGCGGCTTCACCGAGTTCGTGACGCTCCCCTTCATCCACACCAACGCGCCGGTCTACCTCGCGGGCATCGCCCGTCCCGGCCCGACGGTCCGCGACAACCGCGCGGTCACCGCGATGGCGCGGCTCCTGCTCCACCCGCACATCCCGAACATCCAGACCAGCTGGGTGAAGCTGGGCGCGGACGGCGCCGCGGAGATGCTGCGCTCGGGCGCGAACGACCTGGGCGGCACGCTGATGGAGGAGACCATCTCCCGGATGGCCGGCTCCGGTTACGGGTCGTACCGCTCCGTCAAGGACCTCGTCGCCATCGCCGAGGCCGCCGGCCGGCCCGCCCGGCCCCGTACGACGCTCTACGGCGAGGTGCCGCAGGAGCGAGTTCGGGCCGCCGAGGCGTCCGACGGACACCTCCCGGAGCTGCTGCCGGTGCTGCCAGACTGAGGCGCATGGCCGCCACCGCCCGACCGTCGATGCAGGCCCTGATGGAAGGGCGCAAGCGCGCCCGGTTCGTCGGCCGCCAGGAGGAGATCACCGCCTTCCGGGCGAACTTCGACCTTCCCGTGGAGGACGACCGGCACCGGTTCCTCTTCCACGTCCGCGGCAACGCGGGCGTCGGCAAGACCACCCTCCTGCGCGAACTCCGGGACGTCGCCGCCGGGCACGGCGCCGTGACGGCGTACGCCGACGAGGAGCCGAGCAGCGTCCCCGAGGTGCTGGCCGTGATCAGCGCCTGCTTCGCCCGGCAGGGACACCCGCTCAAGGCCCTCGACAGACAGCTCGCCACCTACGAGCAGCGACGCCACGAGGCCGAGGCCGCGTCGGCGTCCGCGCCGGCCGAGGCCGGACCCGGGACGGGACCGGACGGCCCGCCCAGCGCGGGCAGCATGGCGCTGGCCCAGGCCGGACTGGTCGGGGCGGGCCTGATCCCGGTCGTGGGCGCCCTGACCGGCGCCGTCGACCCGGGCTCGCTCGCCCACGGCGCCGACCGGCTGCGCGGCATCCTCAGCGCCCGCTTCCGCAACCAGGAGGACGTGCGGCTCGTCCTCGACCCGGTCCGCAGCCTCACCCCCGTCCTCGTCGCCGAACTGGACCGGGTCGCCGCCGAAGCCCCCTGGCTGACCCTCTTCTTCGACACGTACGAACGCACCGCGCCCTACCTCGACACCTGGCTGCGCGACCTCGTCACCACCGAGCGGTACGGCGCCCTGCCCGCCACCACCGTCTTCGTGATCGCGGGCCGCGACCGCCTCGACCCGGCCTCCTGGCCGGACAGCGCCTTCTACGCGCGGGAACTGGCGCTGCGGCCCTTCACCGAGGCCGAGTCGCGCCGGCTCCTCACCGGGCGGGGCGTGGTGGACGAGCACGTCGTCCAGGACGTCCTACGGCTGTCGGGCGGCCTTCCGGTCCTGGTGTCCACCCTGGCCGAGAACCCGGGCGACGCCGCCGTCCCCAGCGCCACCGCCGTGGACCGCTTCCTGCGCGGCGAGCCGGACCCCGACCGGCACGCGGCCGCCCTGGCCTGCGCCCTGCCCCGCCGGCTGGACGAGGACGTCTTCCTCGCCGCCGTCGGCGCGGACGCGGACCCCGGACTCCTCGACTGGCTGCGGACCCTGCCCTTCGTCTCCGTCCACGAGGGACGCCTCCAGTACCACGACGTCGTCCGCGGTCCCATGCTCTACCTCCAGCGCACCCGCTCGCCGCGGAAGTGGACCGAGGACCACGAACGCCTCGCGGACGCGTTCGCCGGGCGGGCCGGGTCGGCGGCGGAGGGCGTCCGGGACGACGAGCGGTGGGAACGCGAGGAGTGGCGGGCGGCGCGCCTGGAGGAGACGTACCACCGGCTCTGCGCCCGGCCCGAGGCCGCGCTGGCGGAGGCGCTCCGGGACGGCGTCGACGCCTGCGACGACGGTCCCGCCACGGCCCGCCGCTGGGTCTGGACGCTCGCCGACGCGGGCGAGGCGGCGGACGCCCGGGTCCTGCGGGAATGGGCCGGCGCCGCCACGAACGCCCTGGAGACCGGGCCGGAGCCCGTCGTGGCCCTGCTCGACCTGCTGCTGTCCCGGGCGGCGTTCGGCGCGGCCGGGCAGGTGGCGGCGCTCGTGGCACGCGGCAAGCGCCGGCGCCTCGCCGAGGAGTACGACGCCGCGACGGCCGACCACGAGCGTGCCCTCGCCCTGGACCCGGCGTGCGCCCGCGCGCACTACGAGCTCGGGATGGTGGGCCAGCGGCGCGGCGACCTGGCCGCGGGGCTGGAGCACTTCGACCGCGCGGACGGACTCGCCCCGGACACCCCGTGGATCCTCGCGGAGCGCGGCGAACTGCACCGCAGGGCGGGCCGGTACGCGCAGGCGGTCGCCGACTGCGACCGGGCACTGGAGTCGGGGCCGGAGGAGGCCGTCGTCCTGGCGACGCGGGGCCACGCGAGGTTCCAGCTCGGCGACCTCCGGGGCGCGCTGGCCGACCTCGACCGCGCCGTCGAGAAGGACGCGGACTACTGGTGGGCGCTGCTGCGCCGGGCCGACGTGCGCTTCGCGCTCGGCGACGAGGCGGGGGCCATGGCCGACCTCGACCGCGCCGAGGAGAGGCGGCCGGACCTGGCCTGGCTGCCCGCCAACCGCGGCTATCTGCACTGGCGTTCCGGCCACCACGAGCAGGCGTTGTCCGACCTCGACCGCGCCCTGCGGCTCGAGCCCGACTACGCCTGGGCCCTGGGCAGCAAGGCCCTCGTCCTCGCCGACCTGGGGCGCCTGGAAGAGGCGCTGTCCGTCCTGGAGGCGGCCGTCGCGGCCCGACCGGACTACGGCTGGGCCCTGTCGCAACTGGCGGAGCTCCAACGCCGGCTCGGGAACCCCGACGCCGAGTCCGCCGTGCTGGACCGGGCGGTCGCGAGCGGCGACGACGTGGCGACGGCGCTCGTCGACCGCGCCCAGGCGCACCAGCGGGCGGGCCGGCTCGAGGAGGCGCTGGCGGACCTGGACCGGGCGATCGCGCTGAAGCCGGACCGCGTCGGGGCGCTCGGCGTCCGCTGCCATGTCCGTCGGGTCCAGGGGTGGCCCGAGGGGGCGCTGGACGATCTGGAGCGGCTGTGGGCACTGGCGCCCGACGGCGTCGGATGGGCACTGGCGGCCCTCCTGCTCCGGGAGGTCCGGGCCACTCCGGAGGGGCGGGCCCGCTGCGACGCGCTGGCCGAGGCGAGCCCGGAGTCCGTCGTGGACCGGCTGGCGCGCGCGGCCGCGCGGACGGCCGCGGGCCGTCTCGCCGAGGCCCTGACCGACTACGACCGGGCCCTGGAGCTCTCCCCGGACCACCGCGGGGCGCGGGAGCGGCGGGCACGTGTCCGGTGCCTGCTCGGCGACGTGCCCGGCGGCCTGGCGGACATGGACCGGCTGGTCGAGCTGAAGGGCACGGCCGCGCTCGCGGAGCGGGCCTGGCTCTCCCAGGCGGTCGGCCGTTCGCGGCAGGCGCTCGCCGATCTGGAGCGCTGCCCGGACCGCGATTCCGCCTGGATCACGGGCCGTCGCGCCATGGCCCTCTTCCACCTCGGGCGGTTCCGGGAGGCGCTCCAGCTGCTCGACGCGCTGCCACCGGGCGACCGCGGCGACCGGTGGGAGCTCATCTCCTGGACGCTGCTGAGGCTGGGACGGCCGGGTGAGGCCCGGGAGGCCGCGGTGCGGCTGCGCGAGACGAAGCCGTCGGAGGGACTGTTCCTGCTGGCGCGGGTGGAGAGCCGTCTCTCCGGGATCGAGGCCGCCGCGGGACTGTGGCGGGAGTACGAGGAACAGCACGCCTTCGTGGTCGCGGACGAGCCCACCGTCGACGAACTCGGCGCCCTGGCCGTGACCCGGGCGGCCCTGGGCCGGTGGAACGGGGCCGGGGAGTCGCTGGAGCGGATGCTCCGGCTCCCCCACCTGTGGGCGGGCGTCGTCGACGTGCGCGACGCCCTCGACGACCTCGCCGCGTCCCGGGGCGCCGACACCGGCCGGTTCGCCGGGCTGTCGCGCCCCCTGGCCTCGCGGCTGGCCGAGCTGACGGCGGCGGCGGAGGACTGACCGCCCCGTGCCGGCCGCGGACTCCCGGCGCCGCTCCGGTGCCGGTCCCCGGGCTCCTGGCGCCGCGAGGGGACCTCGGGTGAACACGCGACGGCGCCTCGGGTGAACTTCGGTCAAATCCGGCCTGAAGGGCGTCGGATCACATAACGTTCCGCACCGCGAACGTGCGTACCCGGTCGATTACAGTGCTGCGGCAGACCTGCTTCACCGGGGGAGGGCACGTTGTGACCACGACCGCCGCGGCCGTGTGGGGCCGTGCCGAACAGCAGGACTTCCGGGCCCGGGTACGGGGCTGCCTGCTGGGCGGGGCCATCGGCGACGCCTTCGGGGCGGGGATCGCGGCGCACTCCCTGGAGGAGATCCGGGCGGCACACGGGGACGAGGGCCTGACCGAACCCGTGCCCGCCTACGGGCGGCGCGGCGCCGTCACCGCCGCCACGCAGATGACCCTCTTCACCGTCGACGGGCTCGTCCGGGCCCAGGTCCGCCGTGACACCGGTGCCTGGCACCCGCCCACCGACGTGCACCGGGCCCATCTGCGCTGGGCCGCGACCCAGCGCGACTGGGGTCCCGACGAACGGCGCAAGGACAACGGCTGGCTGGCGTGCGAGGAGTGGCTCTACACCCGCCGCGACCCGGCCCGCGCCTGCCTGACCGGCTTCGGCGACGAGGTCCTCGGCACGCTCGACCGGCCAAAGAACCCGGACGCGACCGACTCCGGCGCGCTGGTCCGCTCCGCGCCCTTCGGCCTGCTCGTCGGCTGGGAGCCGCAGCTGGTGTGCCAACTGGCCGTGGAGTGCGCGGCCCAGAGCCACGGGGACCCGTCCGCCTACCTCTCGGCCGGCGCCCTCGCCGTCGTCGTGCACGGCCTCGCCCGCGGCGAGAGCGTGGACGGCTCGGTCCAGCGGGCCCTCGGCCAGCTCTCCTCGCGCCCGGGCCACGAGCCGGTCACCGCCGCGCTCCAGCAGGCCCTGGGAGCCGTACGCCAGGGGATGCCGAACGCGGCCCGGGTCATCGCGCTCGGGGCCGACGTGGACCGGGCGGAGAACCAGCTCGCCGTGGCCGTCTACTGCGCCCTGGTGGGCGAGGACATCCGGCACGGTCTGCGGCTGGCGGTCAACCACGGCGGCCCCTCGGCGGCCACCGGGGCCCTCACCGGTTCACTGCTCGGTGCCCTGCACGGCGAGACGGCCCTCCCGCCGGCCTGGCTGGCCGAACTGGAGGGCCGTTCCACGGTCCTGGAGATCTCGGACGACTTCGCGATGGAGATGACGCAGGGCGCCGCCCTGCACAGCCCCTCGGAGTCGTCCCCGGGCTGGCTGGCCCGTTACCCGAGGGGCTGACCGGACCGGTCGCCGCCGGTCTGCGCCGGGACGGCGGCGGCCCCGCCGTCGGAGTGGATCGTGTCGAGCACCGCGTCCCGCTCCGGAGTGTCCTCCGGCTTGACGAAGCCGATCAGGACGTACAGGACGAGGGAGGTCGCCAGCGGCGAGACGATCTGGATCTGCAGCTCGACGCCGTCCAGCCCGTAGTTGGTCAGCCAGAAGGCGAACAGGCCCGCGGCCCAGGAGACGAGCGCCGCCGTCGGACCGGACTTCCGGAACGTCCGCAGCAGGCCGAGCATGAACGGGATCGCGATCGGCCCCATCAGACCGGCCACCCACTTGATGACGACGGTGATGATGTCCTTGAAGGTGGGGGAGTTGACCTGGGTGGCGATCGCCATCGACAGCGCCAGGAACGCGATCGTCGACCAGCGCGCCGCGATGAGCCCGGCCCGGTGCGTCCAGCCGCGCGCCGCCTTGCTCAGGGCCGGGGCGATGTCACGGGTGAAGACGGCGGCGATGGCGTTGGCGTCGGAGGAGCACATGGCCATGGTGTGCGAGAAGAAGCCGACGATGACCAGGCCCAGGAGTCCGTGCGGCAGCAGCTGTTCGGTCATCAGCGCGTACGAGTCGGAGGCGTCGGGCTTCTTGGGGTCGACCAGCAGCGGCGCGACCCACATGGGGAAGAACAGCACCAGCGGCCAGACGAACCACAGCACGGCCGAGAGCGGGTGGCCTCGCGGGCGTTCGGCGTCGCCATGTAGCGCTGTGCCTGGTTCCACATGCCGCCGTTGTACTCGAAGGTCTTGATGAAGAGGAACGCCAGCAGGAAGGTCAGGGTGTACGGGCCGGCGGTCGGCTCGGTGTGTCCCTGGAGCTCGGGCCGGTCCCAGACCGTCCACAGCGCGCTCACGCCGCCCAGCTTCGCCAGGACCGCGACCAGCATCGCGATGCCGGCGAAGAACTGGATGACGAACTGGCCCAGTTCGGTCAGCGCGTCGGCCCACAACCCGCCCACCGTGCAGTAGATGCCGGTGATCACGCCGGTGATCAGGATGCCCTGGTTGAGGGAGATCCCGGTGAAGACCGAGAGCAGGGTGGCGATCGCGGCCCACTTGGCGCCCACGTCGACGATCTTCAGCAGGACGCCGGACCAGGCGAGGGCCTGCTGGGTGGGCAGGTTGTAGCGGTTCTTCAGGTACTCCAGCGGCGACGCCACGTGGAGCCGGGAGCGGAGCCGGTTGAGCCGGGGCGCGAAGAGGTGGGCGCCGATGGCGATGCCGACCGCGATGGGGAAGGACCAGGTCACGTAGGAGGTGACGCCGTAGGTGAAGGCGATACCGGCGTATCCGGTGAACATCACCGCGCTGTAGCCCGACATGTGGTGCGAGATGCCGGAGAGCCACCAAGGCATCTTGCCGCCCGCCGTGAAGAAGTCGGAGACGTTGTCCACGCGCTTGTGGGACCAGACGCCGATCGCGACCATCACGCCGAAATAGCCGATGAGCACGGCCCAGTCGAGACTGTTCATTGAGCCCCCTCCAGGGGTTCCGGTCCGCCTTGTGAACGCCGTTCATGGTGTGGGGAATCGCGCGCTCACGACAACGGACCGGAGGGTCAAGAGCAGGTAAAATCGTTCGGGTCATTGACCTGTGTTCATGATTGTGAACAACTCAGGGCACGAGAGAGCCGCACGGCATCCCGCGCCGTGCGGCTCCTGGGTGGGCGGTCCCGCGAGGTGCTACCGCATCAGCTCACCGGCGTTGACCAGCAGGGACTGTCCGGTGATGGCCCGTGCGCGGTCCGAGGCGAGGAAGGTCGCGGCCTGGGCGACGTCCGCGTCGGTCGCCAGCTCGGGCAGCGCCATCCGTTCCGTGAGCCGGGACAGCACCTCGCTCTCCGGCACCCCCTCCGTGTGCGCCGTGAACCGGACGTACGCCTGCACCGGCGGACCCCACATCCAGCCCGGCAGGACGGTGTTGACCCGGATCCGGTGCGGGCCGAGCTCCCGGGCCATCGAGTACATCGCCGACGTCAGCGCCCCCTTCGAGGCCGCGTACGCCGCCTGCCGGACCTGTGAGGGCGCCGCCACGGCCGACTGCGTACCGATCAGGACGACCGCCCCGCCCCGCTCCTTGAGCGCCGGCAGGCAGGCCCGGGTCATCCGCAGCGTGCCCAGCAGGTTCACGTCCAGGACGCCCTGCCAGGTGGCGAAGTCGGCGTCCTCCAGCCCGCCGAAGTAGCTGTCCCAGGCGGCCACGTGGACCACGCCGTCGATCCCGCCGAAGCGCTCGACCGCGAGAGCCGCGAGGGCCTCGCACTGCGCCTCGTCGGTGATGTCGGTGGGCAGGTGGGCCGTGCGGTGCCCGGCCGGGTCGATCTCGGCCGCCGACTTGGCGAGGTTGGCCTCGGTGCGCGCGCCGAGGACGGCGTTGCCCCCGTCCGCGACGACCGCGGCGGCGATCTGATGACCGAGTCCGGCGCCGACGCCCGACACGACCACGGTCTTTCCCTGGAGCAGCATCCGGGCGCCTCCCGAGTCTGGCCAATTATCTGACGGCCCGTCAGAGTAGGTGGCTCCACCGGACTTGGGAAGGGGTCGGGAATGGGCGAGGACACGCACGCGGAGGACCACGGGGAGACCCGGAGCGAGACGTACGCGGAACTGGCGGCCGTGGGCCCCTACGGGGTCCGCCCGGGGCACGCCCTGATCACCATGGTCGAGCCGCACCCGGGCCACGAGTTCGCGTACAACCGCTGGTACGAGGACGACCACTACTACGCGGGCGCGATGGCGATGCCCTGGATGTACGCGGGCCGCCGCTGGGTCGCCACCCGGGAGCTGCAGGAGCTGCGCCGTCCGGAGAAGTCGGCGATCGCCCAGCCGGTCACCGCCGGCTGCTACCTCTCCACGTACTGGATCACCGACGGCCGCTACGACGAGCACATGAAGTGGACCGTCGGCATCAACAAGCGCCTCAACCGCGACGGCCGGGTCTACCACGACCGCACCCACGTCTTCACGGCCTTCCAGGACCACGTGGCCACCGTCTACCGTGACGGCGCCGCCGGCCCCCGCGACTTCCACGCCCTCGACCACCCCTACGCGGGCCTGGTGCTCCAGGTCGTCGACGCGGAAGGGCCCGCGGAGCGGGCGGAACTCCTGGAGCGGCTGCGCTCACGGGAACTCCCGAAGCGGCTCGCCGGCTCACCGGCGGCGATGGTCACGGTCTTCCGGCCGACGCCCCTGCCCGGGGACCGGATGACGTACGTGAAGCAGGTCGAGGGCGTCGACACCCGGCTGACTCTGCTCTGGTTCCTGGAACGCGATCCCCGCGACTGCTGGCAGGAGCACTTCGCCGGCCTGGAGTCCCTGGCGGGGGAGGCGGGACGGGTCGAGCTGCTGGCACCGTTCGTCCCGACGGTGCCGGGGACGGACCGCTACGTCGACGAACTCAGGTGAGGGGCGTGCACGAACGAAGCCGAGCCCCCTCGGCCAGGACGGCGGACCGGTCGAGAGGGCTCTTTCCTTAACACCGTGCGATCCCGTGCGCGCACGCGCTCAGAGGGTTCCGGTGCTCACCTCGCCGACGAAGAGGTTCCAGGAATCGGGGCCGAAGGCGAGGGAAGGGCCCTCGGGTGCCTTGGAGTCCCGCACCGCGATCGCGGCCACGACGGGGGACTTGACTTCGACACAGGCCCCGTTCCCGCCGGAATAGGAGGACTTGGTCCAGGTGTCCGTAGCGCCCTGAGTAATCGCCATGTTCTTGACTCCGGTTCTGCCAGTAGGTGTCGCGCCAACGTTCTTGCTGGCGTGATCGACGCTACTCGTCGGCCCCGCCATATGGGGCGGGCGTTCACTCGACCGGATGGCATATTCCAAGCGGGCTTCCGCTGGGGCCCGGGCGGGGTGTACCGTGCGGGCCTCTTCCGCGGGGGTGGCTCCCTCTGGCGGCGTTTCCTCCCTAATTTCCCGCCGCGTACTCCTTGGCGATGTCCGAAATGAACTCCCGGGTCTGCTCGACATTCAGCGCCTGTGCCCGCAAGTGCTCGTACATCACGCTGAACTTCGCGACATCCTGCGCCTTCTCCAGATACAGGTCGCTGGTCACGCCCTCGATGTAGACGACGCTGGAGTCCGACGTGTCCGGGAATTCGAGAATCGCGTAGTGGCCGCTGATGCCGGGATGCGCGCCCATGTCGAAGGGCAGCACCTGGACGGTGACGTGCGGCAGGTGCGACTGCTCGACGAGATGTTCCAGCTGCTCGATCATCAGCTGCTTGTTGCCGACGATCCGGCGCAGCGCCCCCTCGTCGATGACCGCCCACAGCCGGAGGCGACGCTCGACGTCCCTGATGCGCTCCTGGCGGCGGGTCCGGACGGTGACGCGCTTGTCGATGTCGGCCGCGGCGGACTCGGGCAGAGCGCCGGTGATCACGGCCTCCGCGTAGGAGTGCGTCTGCAGCAGGCCGGGGATGACCTGCGGCTCGTACACCCGCAGGCTCTCCGCATCGGTCTCCAGGCCGATGTAGACGCTGTACGGGATGTCGCCGAAGGCGTGCCACCACCCCTGCTGGCGCGAGTCCTTGGCCATCTGCATGAGGGACTCGACGACCCGCTCGTCCTCGACCTCGTAGACCCCGCAGAGGTCGCGGACGTCGCGCTGGCTGATCGAACGGCGGCCGTTCTCCAGGCGGCTGATCTTGGACTGGGAGACCAGCAGCCGCTCGGCGACCTGTTCGGCCGTCATGTTCTTCTGCTCCCGGAGCCGGCGCAGCTCCTGACCCAGACGGCGTCGCCTTACGGTGGGATTGACACTGGACGCCACGGAAACTGCACCTCCGACAATCGGCCTGCGTAGCTGTGAGTATCTACTGCTTGGCAGACTGCCACCAAAGGTGCGGTGTGCGCTGGGAAATGACGACAACGCAGCCGTCACGCAGGCGCGATGCCCGAGGCGAGGGCCGTGGCGCGCGTGTGCGGGGCGGTCGTGTGACCACCCCGCACACGGCTGCGGCTCCCGGATCGGTTCTGTGGTGCTCAGTGCACGGCGGCGCGGGCCATGCTGCCGCGGTGGGGCTGCTCCGGAACGCCCGAGGGACGTCCGCCACCCGCCGCGGAGTTGCGGCGCGGCTGGGCGGCCACGCCGTTCTGGACGTCCATCACGGCATGCGCCACGAGGCCGCCCATGGGGTCGTGCCGGATCAGGTCGCGCAGCCGGGACCGCGACGACCGTCCTTCGTTCCCCGGGTACAAGTGCTTGCCGAGACCGACCGCGTGGGCCAGCGCGGCGAGCGCCGCGGTCCGCGGGTCCGGCGGTACGCCGGTGCGGATCGCACTGTCCAGCCGGGTCCTGATGTCCCGGCTGATCGCCGTGTCCGTCGCCTGGTAGCGAGTCGTCGGCAGCACCCCGCACATCTGGCCCTCGACGGCATGCACCATGCCGCACCGCTCCAGATGAGCGAGGTAAATCTGGCGCAGCCCCAGTCGGGGCCCGCCAATCCAGTGGACGGCCCGAACCGGGCTGCCGCGCCTGCGCAGCAGTTCCAGCGCGGAGTCCAGAGTCGGATCTCCGGTCGGCCGTGGCATCACCACGGCGATACGATCCCCGTCAGGGGCTATCCGTCCTGCCAGAGCCAGCTCCACTAGCTGTGCTCCGGCGAGGCCGAGGTCGAGCGACTGCGGCTGCGCTGTGGTACCCGTGGCCGGGTCCAGAGCGAGCAGCAGAAGCTCCTCCGGAATTGTTCTGCGGCTCCTGCCCATCCATGCCTCCCCGCGTGGATGAGTCACAGGGTGACCCCTCTCACATTCATCTGTCGAGAGTGCCTGGGTGGTTCGTACGGGAACCAGTAGGTATGTCGTTCTCGTCTAGCACGGGAGCCAAGGGGTTCACACAGGACACTGGTACATGGTTCGGACGTACGCATGACGCATGGAGGAGGCACGGTGGCGGGCGAGTCCCCCGACAAGGCGGAGCAGAAGGAGTCCTCGCAGGGGGCGGCTCCGGGCGGCGGTGCCCGGGATCCGAGGCTTTCCGTCCTCCGTGAGGCCGAGGGCTCGTCCACGACGGCGGAGGCCCCGGGCGCGGTCCGGGTGGACCAGCCGACCGCCGTCTTCCGGTCGCCGGCTCCGCGGATGCCCGAGGACGACGCCCCGGCGGCGGAGAAGGACGCCGCGGCTGCGTCCGAGGCCGCGGAAGCGGGCACTGCCGTCCCCGAGACGGAGACCGGGCCGGAGGCCGAGGCGGGCACGCCCACGGCCGAGACCGACTCCGAGACCGACTCCGAGGCCGCCGCGTCCACCGAGGACGCGGCGGAGGCCGGTGACGGGTCCGGGGGCGACGCCGCTCCCGAGGCGAACGGCGACCGTCTGCGGGCGGCGGTGGCGGCCTGGGTCGCCTCCGGCGACGACACGCAGACCGAGGAGCGCGCCGAGGACGCCGAGAGCGCGGCGGACGCCTCCGCCGAGGCCGAGACCGAAGCCCCCGCCGACGAGGCGGCCGCGCCCGAGCCCGCCGAGCCCGAGGCGGACGAGGAGCCCGCCCCGGCGGACCGGCCGGCCGCCGAGGCCGAGAGCGATGCGGGGGCCGTGGCCTCCGCCGAGGCCACCGACGAGCCCGAGTCCGAGAAGGCCGACACGGCCGACGCCGAGCCGGCCGCCGCCGACGAACCCGCTTCCGGCGCCGCCGACTCCACCGAGGACGAGCCCGCCGGTACCGACTTCGCCAAGCCCGCCGGCACCGACTCCGCCGAGCCCGCCTCCTCGCCGGAGTCCTGGTTCGCCTCCCGCAAGCCCGCCGCGGCGCCCGCCGAGGCCGCGGCCGAGGACGAGCCGTCGGCCGCCGCCGCGGAGTCCGACGAGTCCGGCACCGACACGGACGCCGAGCCCCCGCAGGCCCCCGCGCCCGCCAAGCCCGTCGACCAGCCCACGGCCGTCTTCAAGACCGTCCGCCCGGCCCCGGTGGACCAGCCGACGACCGCGCTGAAGCTCCCGCCGACCCCGGACGCCCCGAAGCCCGCCTCGAAGCCCGCCCCGGCCCCGGACGCCGCGAAGCCGGCCGCCGAGCGCCCCAGCACCTTCGTGCCGCTGCGCAAGGACCTCCCCGAGGCCCCGGCGGAGGACGCCGCCGCGCCCGCCGCCCCGCGCGTCCAGGTGCCGGCGCCCGCGCCCGTACCGCCGGCGTCCCTCGCCGAGGCCGAGCGGACCAGGCAGCAGCCCATGCCGCCGCTGCCGCCCCTCGACCTGCTCGCGGAGCTCACCAACACCCCGCCCCCGCCCCAGACCCCGCTCCGCACCACCGTGCGGCGCGTGCGGATCTGGACGCCGCTCGTCGTGCTGCTGCTGATCGTCTTTGCGATCGTGCAGTTCGTCCGGCCGCTGCCCCCTCCGGTGCTCGGCCTCACCGCCGAGCCCACCTTCACCTTCGAGGGCGGGGAGCTGCAGATGCCGTGGCCCACCGAGGGCCAGGGCGCCGCCGAGGTGGAGGGCGTCGGTTCGCTGGGCACGTACGGTGCGCAGAAGCCCGCACCGATCGCGAGCGTCGCCAAGACGATGACGGCGTACGTGATCCTCCGCGACCACCCGATCAAGGGGAGCCAGAACGGCCCCGAGATCCCGGTCGACAAGAAGGCCGGCGAGCAGGCCAAGGCCCCGAACGAGTCGACCGCGCCGATCAAGGAAGGCCAGGAGTACTCGGAGAAGGAGCTGCTCCAGCTCCTCATGATCCCCTCGGGCAACAACGTGGCCCGGCTCCTGGCCCGCTGGGACGCCGGCTCCGAGGCGGCCTTCGTCGAGAAGATGAACGCCGCGGCCAAGGACCTCGGCATGACCGACTCGGTCTACACCGACCCGTCCGGTCTGCAGGCGACCACCGTCTCCACCCCGCTCGACCAGCTGAAGCTGGCGAAGGCGGTCATGCAGAACGACGTGTTCCGCGAGATCGTGAACATGCCGAACCTGACCGTCGAAGGCATCCCCGGCCAGATCGAGAACAACAACAACATCCTGCTGAAGCCGGGTGTCGGCGGCATCAAGACCGGCTCCTCCACCCCCGCGGGCGGCAACCTGCTCTGGTCCGCGAACACCGTCGTCGACGGCAAGAACCGCCGCATCCTCGGTGTGGTGATGGGAGCCAAGGACGCCGACCAGCTCTACCAGAAGCTCCAGCTGGCCATCGACTACAGCCTCAAGATCATCCAGAAGGCGCAGGCGGACGTGACCTCCGCCGCCGTGGTCCGCAAGGGCCAGGTCGTCGGCCATGTCGACGACGGGCTCGGCGGGACGACCCCGGTGGTCGCGACCAAGGAACTGAAGGCGATCGGCTGGCCGGGCCTGAAGGTGCAGCTCCGGCTGACCGACGGCGGCAAGGCAGTGCCGCACGTCGCCAAGGCGGGCGACGTCGTCGGCGAGATCTCGATCGGCACCGGTGCCGGTGCGGTCAGCGCGCCCGTCGCGCTGCAGAAGGACCTCGTCGAGCCCGGCTTCGACAGGAAGCTGACCCGTCTGGGCTGACCTGCGGCCGATGTGTACGGCGCCCCGGTTTCCCGGGGCGCCGCGCGCCCGGCACCTGTTAGCGTTCCGGGGACGAGGAGCACGGGAGAGGGCCGCAGTGACCACCGCCGAGCCGACACGCGCCGACGAGGCCGCCGCGCATCCGCGTACCCGGGTACCGGCGCGAATAGATCTCCCGGCCCCTCGCCCCGCCGCGGCACATCCCCCGGCCGACCGTCCGGCGCGCCCCGCGCGGCGCCGGCGCCGCTACCCGGTGATGATCGCCACCGGGGTCGCCGCCCTCACCCACATCCTCTGGTTCTTCCTGTTCGCGAACAGTGGCGGCGACCTCGCCGCCCAGGACGCGTGGGCCGAGTTCGTCGGCCGCCATCCCGACTCCGCGTACAACCTCGCCTGGTACGGCGGGATGCACCCGGTCTCGTACAGCGTGGTCTCCCCGTACCTCATGTCCGTCCTCGGGGTGCGGACGACGATGATGATCGCCGGAACGGTCTCGGCCGGCCTGACGGCGCTGATCCTGGTCCGGGTCCGGGCCGTGCGCAATCCGCTGGCCTGCGCGCTCGCCGGCGTCTTCGCCTTCCTGTGCAACGCGTTGTCGGGGCGGGTGACCTTCGGGCTCGGCATGATGTTCGCGCTCGGCGCGGTCGCCGCCGTCTTCTGCTGGCCGCACCGCTGGCGCCACAAGCGCTGGGCCAAGGCCGCCGTCGCCGCGCCGCTCGCGGGCATCGCCACCGCCTGCAGCCCGGTCGCCGGACTCTTCCTCGGCGTCGCGGCGGCGGCGCTCTTCCTGAACCGGCGGCGCCCCGGTGCCTACGCCCTCGGCCTCGCCCCGGTGCTCGTCGTCGCCCTCTCCTCCTGGCTGTTCCCCTTCTCCGGTACGCAGCCGATGTCCTGGGCCTCGACCTCGCTGCCGTTCCTCTTCGGCGTCCTGGTCTTCCTGCTGGTCCCGCGCGACTGGCGGACCGTCCGCACCGGCGCCGCCGTCTACTCCGTGGGCACCCTGCTGACCTGGGCCGTCGACTCGCAGATCGGCTCCAACGTCTCGCGGCTCGTCATGCTCTTCGCCGGTGTGGTGCTGCTGGCCGCCCTTCCGTACACGGTGCCGCGCTCGCGCAAGTGGTACGCGGTCCTGCTCGCCTTCGCCGGCCTGAACGTCTGGATCGGCTTCAAGGGCGTCGACGACGTCATCCGCACCGCCCCCGACGCCTCCTGGGCCCGCGAGGTCGCACCGCTGATCAACCAGCTCCAGGTGCGCGGGGCCGAGAAGGCCCGCGTCGAGGTCGTCCCGGCCTCCAGTCACCGCGAGTCCTCCGCCCTCACCCCGTACATCAACCTCGCCCGCGGCTGGAACCGGCAGGCGGACATGGAGCGCAACCCGCTCTTCTACGACGACACCCTCAACGCCGCGAACTACCAGGACTGGCTCGACCGCTGGGCCGTGCACTACGTGGTGCTCCCGACCGGGGCGCCCGACTCGGGCGCCGAGCGCGAGGCCGAGCTCGTCGGGGACGGCCTGCCGTACCTGGAACAGGTCTGGTCCGACGCCAACTGGCGGCTCTACCGGGTCACCGACCCGACGCCGCTCGCCGCGCCGCCCGCCGAGGTCGAGCGGGCGGGCGCCGACCAGGTCGTCATCCGCGTCGACGCCCCGGGCAGGGTGCTGATCCGCGTCCCGTACTCGCCCTGGCTGGCGCTGCTCGACGCGGACGGCGGCAAGATCGAACCGCCGCAGGAGACGGAGGCGTCGAAGGCGGCCCGGGAGGCGTCGGCGACCGAACTGCCGAAGGTCTTCCGCAACGCGGAGGGCTGCCTGCTGAAGACGGAGGCCGACGTGGAGGGCGACGAGTGGACGGAGCTGGTGGCCCCGAAGGCGGGCGTCTACCGGCTCGCCGCCCCTTACAAGATCTTTCCGCGCGGTACGGCGTGCCCGGAGGAACTTCGCTGAGAGCCGGTCCCCTACGGCGGAAACGGCCGTAAGGTGTCCCGCTATGGCGTGCGAAGAATGCGTCGGCGGGCACCGGGGTCCGTTGCCGGGCATGGTCTGCCCCCGGTGTGGCGGCGTGGACCCCGAGCCCCCGTCCCGGGGAAGCCGTGCTTGGATCGTGCTCGCGGTGCTTGCCGTGGGCGCGGGCTGCCTGGTGGCCGTGGTGACCCTGAGCGGCGGTGAGGCGCCGCCCCCGGCGGCGGGTGAGCCGCCGGTACGGACGCTGCCGACCCGGATCGGCCCCACCGAGTTCCCCGGCGAGCCGTCCGGGACGCCCAGTTCCCCGGCGCCCGCCCGGACCTCGCCACCCGTGTCCGGCGCTCCGGCGCCCACCCATCCGTCGCGGGGCCCCGCGGACTCCTCCGGCCCGCCCTCCTACACCGTGTGGGCGGGACCGGGCTGCACGGGCGGTGACTACCACGAGACGGGCCGCTACGCCGACGGCTTCGAGGGCTGGTACACCGTCACCAGAGGCGGCTACCGGGGCGGGGGCTGCGACGGCCGCTTCTCGGCGATGCCGATGTCGGGCAGCCCGACGGAGGACCACGACAACTCCGCCACCTGGACCTGGCATGTCAGCCCGGGCTACACGAGCTGCGAACTCTCGGTCCACATCCCGTACCCGCCCCGCCCCGCGGACGCGGCCGGCGACCCCTCGGTCTACCAACTCCTGGACCACGGAACGCCGTACGCCGCCTTCACCCTCGACCAGACCGCGCACCACGGGGAGCTGCTCCGGGCCGGCAACTACACCCTGCGCACCACGGTCTTCACCGTCCGCCTCCTCGACCGCGGCCAGGACTGGGGCAACCCGTCGCTGGAGCACGCCCACCACGCGGCGGGCCAGATGCGCCTGACGTGCCGGCGGTAGGGGCGGGATCCCGGGCGCACCGTCCCCTGGAGGAGAACACCCGGCCGGTCGCGGCAGCCGCTGATCAGAGGACGCCGGTCAGACCCTCGATCGCCGTCCGTGCCCACTCCTGCGCCCCCACCGCCGTACCGGCCGCCACTCCGGTCGCGACCGGGGCCAGCGCTCCTCTCAGCATCGCGAGCGCGCGGCGCAGCCGGCCGCCCTCGGGGGCGTCCGGCCCGGAGATCGTCGCCAGCACTTCCCTGGCCGCGGACTCGGCATCCTCGCGGTCCGGATCGGCGAGGCCGGCTCGGGGCAGCTCCCGGAGCAGGGTGGTGACCAGCGTGGCGAGTGCCTCGAAGCCCGGGGCCACCGCGCCGTTGTTCTGCTGGTTCTGGGTGACGGTGTCGTTGTTCCAGGCGAACTGGGCTCCGGAGACCGCGGCGTTGAAGACCGGTCCGTGGTGGTTGTCGCCGTGCTGCGGATCGTTCATGTGTGGGAACCGTCCTCATTCGTCTGCTGCTGGATGGCGTTGGTGTTGTTCCACGCCAGCTGAGCGCCGTGGACCGGTGCGTTGAAGACCGGACCTTCGTAGTGGTTGACGATGGTCGGCGGACTCTCGGCGGACCGTGGGGTCTGCTCGACGACCGGCAGCGACGTGCGGAGCGCGACGAGGTCGACGCGGCCGTTGTTCTGCACGGCGACACCCTGTGGTCCGGTCACGGAACAGTCCACCATCCTGCCGCCGCACGTGTCGTCGAAATACGCACCCCCGGCGGCGCAGTCGACGAACTCGCCGTTCACGACGTCCAGGCGGGCGGACCCCGTCCCGTAGAGGCCGAACGCCTCCGAGCCGGTCACGGTGAGGTTCTTCGCGACGAGCCTCGCCTTGCCGAAGCCGACGACCCCGCCCGAGCTCACCGCTTCGACCTCGCAGTCGTACGCGAAGAGCTGAGCGTCCTCGCCCACGCCGAAGCCCAGCGGCCCGCGCTTCGCCACCACGCCCTTGAGCGTGACCCGGGACTGGCCGAGGGCCTCCACCGCGGACATGCCGAAGTCATGGAACACCGCGTCGGTGACATCGGCCGTGGTGCCTCCGTTGCCCCGGGTCTCCAGGCCCGACGGGCAGCGCTCCACCCGGACGTGTTCGAACACGGCCCGGGCCTCGTCCCAGACCCGCAGGGCGACGCTCGTCAGGTCACCGATCTCGACCCGGGTGAAGCGGCCTCTGGCGGCATCCGTGACGGCAATGCCGACGTTGCCTCCCGAGACGCGGCAGCCGTGGACCTCGGGAGCCCCGCCCTTGGTCGAGAAGACCCCGACGTTGCCCGCGGCGTGGACCTCGCAGTCCTCGAACCTGCCGCGCCCCGACGTCTGGACGTTGATGCCGGTGTCGCGGCACGCGGTGAACACGCAGTTCCGTACCACCGGGTCGGCACCACTCGCCACCGCGATCCCGTGCTGCGCATCGGTGACGCGCGTGCGGTCCACGGAGCCCCGGGACTGCTCGATGAACATGATCGCCTCTGTGTGCACGGCGTCGATCGCGCAGTCGGTGACGATGAGCTCCGCCTGCGCGTCGGCCATGACGGCCGCCTTTCCGGTGCCCGTCAGCTCGCACCCGGTGACCTGGGCCCGTGCACCGCTGACCCGCACGCCGTGGATCATGCTTCCGCCGATCCAGCTGTCCCGCACCGAGACGCGGGCGCCTTCGATCACGGCGATCGCGTTGTCGGTGGCGTCGGTGAACCGGCACCGTTCGACGAGTCCCTCGGACCCGCTGAAGAGGGCTCTGCCATGCAGGATCACGCTGTCCCTCAGCGTCACGGAGGTGTTCGGCCTCGCGTGCACGCTGACGCCGTTGTACGCCCGGATGTCCGAGTGTTCGAGCGTGAGCGTTCCCGCGTGGCAGCCGACGACGTCGGCGTCGCGGCCGATCAGCACGAGGCCGTGCACACGAACCGACCCGAGGGCGTCGAGGACGGCCCCGCGAGGCCGGCTCACCACCACGGAGCCCGGATCGCCGAGCGCGGCCAACTGGACGTCGCCCCGAACGGTGAGCGCCTCTTCGTAGCGACCGGGCGCGATCTCGACCAGCGCCGCCCGGCCCCGTCCGGCCGCAGCGGCCAGCGCGGACGTGATGTCAGGGTAGGCGCGACGACCGCCGTGCGGCGAGACGAAGTACCTCGCGACCATTTCCGCCCCCACGAACGGCCCACTGGAGCCACCGATGTTACCCGTGCGGTCGCGAACGGCCCCGTTCCCCGGGCACTCCGGACGTCGTGTCAGGTCACCCGTCCCTGCCAAGTCGGCCGCGGTCCGGCTGAGTTGCGCGCCCTCGGCGTCAACCCCTGGGTGCCGTACAGGTAATGCGAGACCGGAGGCCCTGCCGCCCGCTCGGCCGGCAGGGCCCCAGGCCCGCTGTTTCTCCGTGCCCCGGCAGGTCCGGACCCGCGCCACCCGCCCGAGGAGAGCGGGAGGGCGGGTCTTCACCTCGTCGTGGAAGCGTTCAGCTGGTGAAGAACCCGGCGTCGAGCCCGATCCAACCGGTGAGCTTGCGCTGGTCGAAGAGGACCAGCGAGCCGTCGGTGAGGACCTCCCAGCGGACGGTGAGGGAGTCGGAGACCCCCGCGCCGCTGACCTGACCGACCATGCCCTGGGTGCGGTTGGGGCGGATGTGCGGCGGGAGGGTCAGGATCTTCTCGCCGTTGGTCCACGGGGTGCCGTCGGCGCGGGACAGCCGGAGGTGGAGGTCGATGCGGTTGCCCTGCTGGCGGTACTGCGGAACGTAGTTGCCGGAGTTGGGGGTGTAGAGGGTGGAGTCGTAGTCCAGGTTGGTCCACGGCACGTGGTCGCCGGTGCCGTCGGTGGTGCTGGTGATGCCGTAGAGAGCCATGCGGCGCGGTCCTGGTTCTTGGGTGGCGAAGCCGAAGACGAGCTGTGGCCCGTCGGGCGTCTGGCGGACGGTGAGGGATTCGGTCTCGCGGTGGGAGAGGTCGAGAGCGGTGGCGTTGAAGCGACGCTCGATCATCTGGCCGGTGGTGACGTCGTAGACGTTCCACCAGGAATTGCCGGGACGCGGGTTGTCGACGCCGTAGGCGGCGCCCTCGTTCTGATGGACGAGGTCCCCGTACAGACACCAGGACTGGGTGCGGTAGAGGGCCGGGAAGCGGTACAGCGGGGTGAAGACGCGGCGCTTGAAGGCGTCGAGGTCGTAGACGCGGTACTCCCCGGCGCCGGACGTTCCGGTACGTACCCCTATCCGGCCGTGGACGACGTCCAGGGACGGGGTGACGGCGGAGTGCTCCGGGACGGGGTCGAACACCTCGATCCGGTCGCTCCCCGCGTCGACGACGGCGTCGGGGGCGAACGCGACACGGCCGATGCGCTTGCCGTGGGCGAAGCCGCTGGTGACGGGGTCTGCGTCGGTCTCCAGCCACAGCCAGGGACGGCCGTCGACGTGCTCGACGCCGAGTCCGCCGCCGTGGCCGACGCTCCTCAGGTACATGACGGCGCGGACGGTGCCTTCGGGAGCGACCTCGTTGACGCAGAGATCGCCCCGGCGATCGCGCTCGCCGCCCGGCACCGGAGCGGGCTCGTCGGCGAGTTGGCGGCCGTCACTGATGACCTGCGTCACGTAGGCCAGACCGGTCACCGGATCGAAGGCGACCTGCTGGTGCACCCTGCCCTGGGTGAGCCGGATCTCCTTGCCGAACAGATCGACGGGCTCGGCTCGCAGATCGAACCTGTGCTGCGCGTCCGATCCGGCCGCCGGCAGGCTCTCGGCGACGGACTCGGCCGCGAGGGTGACCCCGGGGCCGGTCGCCGGTGCGGTCCCCACGGGGGCGATGGCGGGAGCGGCGGCCGCGGCCGCCGCGGCGGTCAGGACGGTGCGGCGAGTCAGCGACATGTCGCGAGCTCTTCGCCGCCGGGCTGCGCAACCTTCGACGCGCTGCGGCACGGTATACGGGCGGAACGAATGGCCATGAGCGTGGAAGCCCCCCTTGCAAGATCATCACCTGTACGGGGCGCATCCTTGCACGCCGGCGCAGCCGCGGGGGAGGACGGCCGGGAGCGTTGTGGCAGGTGGTCGGCGCGTCTGGGGGTATGGCAACGGGACCGCTCTACGACTGGGGAGGGCGACTTCGGTGTTCACCCGTGCTGTTGCTCGGAGAGCCGATCCACGGCGCGGATGCGTCATCCGTGCTGGTCCAGCGGTGTCACCAGTCGCGCCAGTCGTCCGTGATCTCGGTGCGGTCGATGCCTCGCCTCGAAGCCAGAGCCGGGACATCGATGCCGTGCTCCGTCAAGGTCTGATCGATGTAGAGGCACAACTCCTCGCGCTCGCCGGTCTCATAGCCGGCACCGTCGTGGGCCTCATTGATCTCGTTCAGCACCAGGACGACGCGCTTGATCGCTTCGAAGACCTGCTCGTCGTCCAGGGCCCCGAGCACCCTCACATCCGACTCGAACGCAAGCAGCGCCCTGTCAGTCGCCGCCAGCAGCGACTCGGGGAAGAGCTCGGCCAGGAAGGCGTCGCTCGCTGCGAGTGTCCCGGCACTGACCTCTGTCGCTTCCTCGTCCACGCGGGTGCGCCAACGTGCCGATGGTCTGGTTCTCATGTCGGGGACCGTAGACCCCGGCTCTGACAGTGTTGTCGCGTGCACCTCTGCCGAGCCTGTTGCTGCCGTACGGCGTCGTGTACGAGGCTGCTCGTCTGCGTTCACGTCAGGTCGGCGGCTCGGCCGGTGCCGGTGCCGGTTCTGGGTGTGGTCGGGACGTCCGTGAACGGAGCTGAGTGAGAGCAAACTGAGACGGGGGCACCGATGGAACGAGTTCAGGCCGAGCTGTTCACCGACGGGGGTAACGACGCGGTGGTTCGCCTGCCGAGCCGCAACTTTCCCGGTGTCCTGATCCAGGGGGACACACTCAGTGTCCTGCAGAGCAATGTCGCCGAGCTCGTCGAACTGTGTGCCGCCGGTGACCTGGAGGAGGCCCACTACGTGGCGAGTCTCCTCCAGGCCGACCTGAGTGCGAAGCTCCAGCGGTACACGGCAGCACTCGCAGCTCACGGGATCTCCCGCCCCTTCTGAGCGATAGCGAGAGCGTGCACGTTTCCGACCTGCGCCACACCGGGAACACCCTGGCGTCCAGGGCCGGGGTGAGTACGCGGGAGCTCATGACGCGGATGGGATGGAGCACGACCCGGGCCGCGCTGCTGATCCACCGCACCTGACGAGTGGCCGCGATCGCACATCGCGGGGAAGCGCGGGGAGAAGATCCGCCAGGCTCGGGACGGGAGCGGTCCGCCGCCTGCGGCGCGTAGGTGGCACGGTCGCGTTCATGACGAAGGGCCGGCTCCGGGGAGCGTTCCCCTGAGCCGGCCCTTTGCTTGTGCCCCCGGCAGGATTCGAACCTGCGACACCCGCTTTAGGAGAGCGGTGCTCTATCCCCTGAGCTACGAAGGCGGGGTGTGTGGAAATCCGTGTGGAGGTTCCGGCGAGGATTCTCCACCCAAGATGACTACACGTCGGTGGTGCCCGGTCCCTGGCCTCAGGTGGGGCGGGGCCTGTCATGCGTGTCCCCGGCCCCTCCTGTGGGAAAGCCAGGAGAGGTACCGGGGACAGCCTAGCGGACGCGTGTGGTGATCTGCCGGGGTGATCACCACCGGAGCGGATGGTGGCGTTGCCGAGGTCGAAGCACGGCCGCCGGGCGGCGGCCGCGGCCTCCCTGCCGGTCCTACGAGGTGTAGTACCCGGCGACGTCCGCGAGCAGGTCCACGGACCCGGCGTGGTTGTAGAAGTTCACCTTCCCGTTCACGACGGGTACGACGACCAGGTTGGGGATGGTCGTCCCGGCGGTGAAGTTCAGGTTCGACGCGGAGGGGCGTACGACCCCGTCGGGGAACACGGAGACGAAGCTGCCCGCGGTCGGCGCGACGGCGGTCACGTTCATGATCACCGCCGTGACCCCGGTGGCGGGGATGCCGGACCTGCCGGCGACTTCGAGGGTGACCGTCTGCTGAGCCCCGATCTTCGCCTTGGCCACGCCGGTCCCGTCCCGCGTGTCCATCAGCCGGGTCGGAGCCAGCGGGCGGTACCCGGACCCGGTCGCGTCCATCGTGAAGTAACCGGCCAGGTCGGCGATCAGGTCCACCGATCCGGCGTGGTTGTAGAAGGTCACGTCACCGTCCTTCCCGACCGGGACGACGACGAGGTTCGGGATCGTCTGACCGGCGCTGAAGTTCAGGTTCGACGCGGAGGAGCGGCTCTGGTCGGCTGGATGGACGGAGACGAAGCTCGCCGCGGTGGGCGACGTCGCCGTGACGTTGAGTACGACCGCCTTGACGTCGGTGGTGGGGATCCCGCCGGTGCCCGTCACCTTCAGGGTGACCGACCCCTGCGCCCCCACCTTCGCCTTGGCCACGCCCGTTCCGTCCCGGGTGTCCATCAGCCGGGTCGGTCCCGCGGGCTTGAAGGTGGCTCCCGAGCCGTCGGTGACGTAGTAGCCGGCCACGTCGGCGACGAGGTCGACGTAGCCCGCCTTGTTGTAGAAGTTCACGTAGCCGTTGATCACCGGCACGACCACCAGGTTGGGGATGGTCTGCCCCGCCTTGAAGTTGAGGTTGGAGGCCGATGTCCGGGGCGTGCCGTCCGGGTAGACGGAGACGAAGCCGGCGGTGCTCGGACCGGTCGCCGTGACGTTCAGCACGACCGCGCTGACGCCGTTCGGTACGTAGCCCTGGGTGACGAGCAGCGGGACGGTCTCACCCGGGCCGACCTTGGCCCGGCGCGCGTTGATGCCGTAGCGCGTGTCCATCACGCGGGTCGGAGGGAGCGGCACATAGCTGCCGAGGCCCGAGACGGCGGGCGTCACGGTGAACGTGCCGGCGGGATACACCTTGCCGAAGGCGGCGACGCGCACGCTCCAGTCGCCGGGGACGGCGACGCTCAGGCCCACGGTCACGGTCAGGGACCGGCCGTCGGGAGAGACCGCGACCGGCTTGGCCGTCAGTGTCCTCCCGTCCTTGGTCAGCTGCACCGTGTCCTTGATGCTCAGAGCGCTGCCGTGCACGGTGAGCGTCGCGAGCGAGCCGCGCGGCGCGGACGTCGGGGAGACGGAGGAGACGGAGACCGGCACCCCGCCGCAGAGGCGTGTGGTGTACGGGTTGCATTCGACCTCGGCACGGTAGGAGGTCCGGGTCGCGCTCCGTCCCAGCACCAGGATGCTCGGGGAAGGTGCCGTCGAGGCGGAACCGCCGCCGAGCGTGCAGCGTGAGCCGCCCCGCTCGGACCGGCACGTGTCGTTCAGCTCCGCGTCCCACAGCGAGGCGACTGCCGTGTAGGCCGTTCCTGCGGGGTCCCTGACCCACACCCAGAGGTCGTCGTTCGAGGCGGTGGGCAACGACACGCAGTCGGCGACGTGCTCGTCGTCCAGCGTCCCCGTGACCGGTCCGTAGCCGTCGCGGAGGTTCAGCACCCTCGCGCACTGCGGGGCCGGGCCCGCCGGGGTGGAGATACGCATCGCGTCCAGCCGGTACGTGGGTGCCGGGCGGTACGGGGCGGTCATGACCACCTGATAGCGCGTCGTGCCGGTGACGGTGCAACCCCCGGCACACGGGGTCCCTCGGCCCGACCCGTCGTACACGGTCGCCTGTGCCGTGGCGTCGAGGTACACCGCGTCCCCGGCGTCGTCGGTGGTCACCTGGTGGCAGGAGACGGTGCCCGAGAAGCCGAGCGGTCCGCTCCTCGAGGATCCGCCCGCCGGGACGGCGGACTGCGCCGGGCAGCCCCGGGCGGTGCCGGTCACGTCGCGGCGCACGACGGAGAACTTGTCCCGGAGGGTGGTACGGACGAGCACCGTGTAGGCGGTGCCCGGCGCGAGGGCGCAGTTGGTGTCGCAGACCCGCACGCCCTCCGCGTCCAGGACCGTGTGCTCGGCCTGGGACCACCGGGTGGGCTCGCCCGTGGCGGGCCCCGTGCTGATCCACGTGCCGTCGAGGGCCTCGGGCCGGACGAACTCGTGGGCGGAGTGGTCGTCCGCCGGAATCGTGAAGCAGTACGAGAAGACGTCGGCCGCCAGGGCGACGGTCGCCTTGGGGGTCGACGACGTGAAGTCGCCCGCGGGGATGGCCTGGCACTCGTCGGGCACGTCGGTGCGATGCAGCGCCAGGTGGTAGGTGCCGGTCGGCGCCTCGACGTCGGTGGTGGAGACCAGCGCGCGGTGCGGGGCGGGACCGGTCAGCTCGCAGGTGTGGGCGGCCAGCCCGCCCGCCGCGCAGATCGTCGTGCCCGTGCCGTCCACGACCTCCACCGTGTGCGGCGATTTCAGTGGCGTGAGGGCTTCCACGTGGGCTTCCGCGGGCAGCGACAGCGTCAGGCAGTCGATCGCACCGGGTGCCTCGAGAGCACCCGTGTGGCGGCCGGGTGCCGTCGGGGAGCAGCCCTGCGTCGACGAGCGGTCGAGGATCAGTGTCGGCTGATCGGTGATCACCCGGTAGATGTCGCCCGCGGTCAGTCGGCAGGCGCCCTCGGGGGCGCAGACGGCGGCACCGGCGGCGTCGTACACCGCCAGGCGGGCGCGTCGGCCCTCCACCGGCGCGACGCCGAACACGTCGTACGGGCCGGTGGTGGCCGCGGTGAACGCCTTGCAGGTCTCGGCCGACGTCGTGGCCGTCGGCGCGGTGCCGTACTCGTTCACCGGCACGGTCACGCAGTCGGCGACGGCCGGCAGTTCCTCGGCGTGTGCGGTTCCGGCCGGACCGACCGGCAGGATCGGCAGCAGCAGGGACAGCACCAGCGTGAGTGCGGCGAGCAGAGCGGTGTACGGCGCGGATCTCGGCGCAGTAACCGGCGGTCTTGGCATTCCCGGTCCCCCCAGGAGCGGTGTCGTCGCGATCTTCGTCGCGGAGTTCGCCGCATGATCGCACGGGTGTCCGACAGGAGGCACACCGGATTCGGCACGGCCGTCCGGGACGGGTCCCTGATCCGGTGCCCGGCCCGCTTCCTCCTCGTCGCGGAGCACGTCCGGGCCGGGCGGGCTCCGCACGAGGAGGCGCCGCCTCGGGGGTGTCAGAGGAGGAACAGCACGGTGCCCGTCCAGAGGACGGCGGCGGCGGTGAGGTACGGGCCCAGGGGGAGGCCGTGGTGGGTGGCCGAGGTCCGGGGGCGGAGCTCGGGGTGGTGGACGAGGACGCGGAGGGTCTCCGCCGCGTCCTGGGCCGTGGAGCGGCGGCCCAGGCGGCGGTCGAGCCAGGACCAGCCGGTGGGGGACAGCCGCAGTTCGTCGTCCGGGACGCCGACCCGGATGCCGTCGCCGACGTGGGAGACCGCCTTGACCGCGTCCCACGGGACGTGCCGGACGCGCCAGGCGCCGCACATCCAGAGGCCCTTGTCGTCCGCGACGACGCGCCAGTTCAGGGCGGTGGCGACCGCGGAGGCGTACAAGGGGAGCCCGAGGGCGGTGACGATCGAGCGCCAGGAGAGGCCGTCGTCGAACGTGACCCCGAGGACGAACGCCCCCATCAGGAGGATGCCGAGCCCCTTGATCCGCGCGCCGGTGTCCGCCGACCACGCGAGTGCCTCCCGGGAGAGGGGGAGCGCCGCGACGACGTCCGCGGTGGGGCGTCGCCGCGAGGTCGTGTCGGGCGGCAGGGGCGCTGCCGGGCGCGCGGGGGAGGCGGTGCACTCCGTCAGGGGCCCGCCCTCCTCCAGGGCGGAGGTGAACACCAGCTCGGCGCCGGCGTGCGGTAGGCCGTAGAGCACCGCCTCGCGCAGCCGCGGAGCCTCGCCCGCCTCGTCGAAGTCGTCGTCGAGGTCGTCGTCCTCGTCCTCCGAGCGGTCGGCGTCGTCGAAGCCGTCCTCCGGGTGTCCCTCCTCGAAGACGTACCGGGTGTGGAAGGAGAGCAGCGGCCGTTCGGCCGCCCTGTCGTCCGCCGCGTGCAACCACGTCCGGGTGTCGTTCCGCCGCGAGGCGAGCAGGACCCGCAGGACCGGCGCCGGCTCGGCGCGGAGCCGCGCCGCGCGACCGCGCGCCACCAGGCCGCCGGTGAGGAAGGCCAGACCGGGCACGGAGGACACCAGCAGGAGCAGTTCCCAGCCGATGGTGTCGTAGGGCTCGGCGGCCGGCCGGATCCAGTCGCCGTCGACGAGGAGGTCCAGGCGCGAGCCGACGGGGTGGTTCTCGGGGAAGAGCACCTCGACCGTGTGCGTGCCGAGCGCCTCCGAGCGGACGGTCAGCGTGCCGCCGTCGACGTCGCTTCCCGTGACGCGGGCGGTCGCCGGCGTCGCCCGTGCCACCCGCTCGTCGAACGCGGACGCGTCCCGCTCCCCCTGCCAGACGGCGAAGACCGACACCGCGAGCAGCAGGGAGGCCAGGGCGAACGAGGCCCGGCCGCGACGGAACGTCCCGGCGGATCCGGGCAGCGGGGCGCGAGCCGCGTCGGCGGCCTCCAGGGCCACCAGCTGCTGCTGCCTCGCGCAGACCAGGCGGTGGATCAGGGTGGCGGCGGCGTAGAGGGCGGCCAGCAGCAGCGCCACGCTCGACGCGGCCAGCAGGTCCGGCGAACCGTCCGGGGCGTCCTCGAGGAGCAGCCCGCCGACGGACACCACCAGGCCGGTGAGGGCGAGCGCCGGGTGGCGGCGCAGCAGCACCAGGGTGAGCACCTGGATCGTGGCCAGGGACACACCCGACCAGTCCGTGGTGCAGGGGATGGCGGTGGTGCAGACGGGGTAGGGGGCCTCCGCGATGGACCAGACGGCCGTCGCCAGCAGGGCGAGGAAGGGCCACAGGGGTTCTGCCCAGCGCCCGGGGCCGGCGGCACGCCAGCGCTCGGCGTCTGCCGCGTGCCAGGCGCGAGTGCCCGGAGGTATCTGCTCCTGGGCCAGGGGGACGGGAAGGTCGCTCACTCGCGCATTATGTGTGCAGTCCGGAATCGATGGTCCGGGAGGGCGGGTGTCACGCCCTCCCGGACCGAGCAGGCGCTGGGAAGGGAACGACGATCGTGGTCGCGTCGCACACCGATCCGTCCGCTGTGGGAGCGGCGGGGCACGTACCGGAGACGGTGGGGGAGCCGCGGCCGGCGGGTGCGCCGGTGCCGGGGACGGCACACGCCGCGGCCGTCCCGGTCCCCCGCCGGGTCCCGGGCACGGGAGCCGGAACCGCGCCGGGAGAGGACGCCGTGACCGCGGCCGCCGCCGCGGTGGCCGCCCGGCTGTCCGCGCCGGGAGCGCCGTTCGCCGTCGAGGACGGCGTGTACGTGGACGGGCCGCGGACCCTCCGCGAGTTCGTGGAGGCCACCTGGGCCTACGGCGACCGGCCGTTCCTGTACTCCGAGGACGGGGTGCTCGGCTACCGGGAGTTCTTCGACGCGGCCTGCGGGCTCGCCCGGCTCCTCGTCGACACCTACGGTCTGCGGCCCGGCGACCGGGCCGTCGTCGCCATGCGCAACCACCCCGAGTGGCAGATCGCCTTCTGGGCCGCCCAGCTCGCCGGCCTCGTCGCCGTGCCGCTCAACGCCTGGTGGACCGAGGAGGAGTTCGCGTACGTCCTCGACGACTGCCGGCCCCGCGTCCTGCTGGTCGACGGCGAGCGGGTCGGCCGGGTCCGGAGCTGGGCCCGCGCGCACCGGGTGCCCGGCATCGTCTTCCAGGGAGGCCAGGGAGGCCAGGGAGGCGGCGGGGAGGCCGAGGGGGAGGGCGTCGACGGCTTCCGGGCGTACGTGCGTGACACCGACTCCCTCCTCGGCCCGCCCTTCGTCGACGTGCTGCCCGAGCATGACGCCACCCTCATGTACACCTCCGGCACCACCGGCCGCCCCAAGGGGGCCGTCGCCACCCACCTCGCGCAGGCCGGGGCCGCGATGAACCCCCGCTACTACGCCGCCGCCTCCGCCCTCGGACGCGGCACGATCCCCGGGCAGGGCGCCGCCCCCGTCTCGCTGACGACCTTCCCCTTCTTCCACGTCGCGGCCTTCACGTCCTTCTACTCGGTGATGGCCGCCGGCGGTTCGCTCGTCCTCATGCGCAAATGGGACGCGGCGCGGGCGCTGGAGCTGATCCGCGAGCACGGCGTCACCCACTACGCGGGCGTGCCGACCACCGCGCTCCAGCTGCTCGACCTCGCCGAGCGCACCGGCGACCCGCTGAGCTCGCTCGTCATGTTCAACACCGGTGGGGCGGCCGCGCCGGCCGAGATCGTCGCCCGGCTCACCGCCCGCTACGGGGACCGCATCGAGCCCCGCAACGGCTACGGGCTGACCGAGACCTGCGGCGGCGTGCTCGCCAACTTCGGCGCCGAGTACCGCCGGTGGCCCGGGTCCGTGGGCCGTCCCACTCCCGCCACCGAGGTCCGTGTCGACCGGCCGGACGCCGACGGCGTCGGCGAGCTGCTGCTGCGCGGGCAGGCCCTGATCCGCGGCTACTGGGGCGACGAGGCCGCCACCCGGGAGGCCTTCACGGAGGACGGCTGGTTCCGCACCGGCGATCTCGCCCATGTCCGCGACGGGCGGGTCACCGTCGTCGACCGGCTCAAGGACATGGTGATCCGCGGCGGCGAGAACGTGTACTGCGTCGAGGTCGAGGCGGCCCTGCACGCGCACCCCGACGTCGCCGACGCGGCCGTGCTCGGCGTCCCGCACCCGGTGCTCGGCGAGGAGGTGGCCGCCGTCGTGCGGCTGCGGACGGGGGCGACGGTGACCGCGGACGGGCTGCGGGCGCACGTGGGCGGGAGGCTCGCCGCCTTCAAGGTGCCGGCCCGGGTCGTCCTGCGGGAGTCCGAGCTGCCCCGCAATCCCACCGGCAAGATCCTCAAGCGGGAGCTGAGGGCGGAGCTCACGGCGGGCTGACCGTCGGGGATCGGGCTCGGGTGCCGGCACGGCGCCCGTGGCAGAGCCCGCGCGACGCCCCCGACGGCACCCTCACGACCGGGTGATCCGGACGCGGAACGCGCCGTTCTCGTCCTCCTCCAGGACCGAGATCCGGATGCCGTTGGCCCGGTCCGTGAAGGTCTCGCCCGGGCGGAACGGGGCGTCCGAGAGCTCCGCGTGGACGTTGGGGCGGCGCGTGCAGCCGCCGCTGTCCTTGTCGCTGTCGGCCACCGTCACCGGGCCGTGGCCGGTGTCCACGTCCGACTCCACGCGGTAGATCAGGACGCCCGGCTCGCAGACCGCCTCGTCGTTGCCGTCCCGGGTGCGGACCTCGACCGCGTACCCCGAGCGCTCGCCGAGCGGGACGAAGGCCAGCTTCGGGCCGCCGGCCGTGGCCAGCGGCGTCAGGATGTGGTCGCTCGTGCCGGTGCCGGACGCGCAGCCGACCTGGTCGTTGTCGAGCCAGCCCAGCTTCCACTTGTGCCAGCCCAGGAAGTCGTTGTTGGCCCCCCAGTCCTCGGACATGATGTCCCAGTGCCCGACGGTCCCGCCGCCGTCCATGGTGTAGAGGTCGGGCAGGCCGAAGACGTGGCCGTTCTCGTGCGGCAGCACCCGGTAGCCGGTCTCGGAGTACGACCCCGATCCGTCGTCCTGCCGGCTGTAGACGAAGGACGTGTTGGCGAGGGGGACGCCGTCGGCGTACGGGGCGTCGTCGTTGCCGGAGAAGGTCACGGACAGCACGGTGTCCAGGGCCGAGGGGCCGGCGTTCGGCGTGACCAGGATGTTGACCAGGTCGTACGCGCTGAAGTCCACCAGGGGGTCGGCCGACTTCACGACGTCCTCGACGAGCCCGCGGTAGCCCGGCTCGTAGGGGGAGCCGCGCTCTATCCCGTACGAGGAGAACGGCCGGGGCATCCGTACCCAGTCGGGTATCGGGACCTCGGGGGCGTACTGCAGCCGCCCGTAGGAGCTGGTGCGGAACCATTCGGCGGTCTGCGGGAAGAACTCCTCGTAGCGTGCGAGCGCCGTGCCGTCGCCGGGCGCGTCCGGGAAGTCGATCATCAGGTTGAGGGCGCGGACGCTGCCCGTGGAGCGGGCGTATCCCGGGGCGGTGGGCAGTCCCTCGGACATCTGCACGCCCAGCGTCGTCGCGATCCGGCAGGGGCCGAGCGGTGCCTCGCCGGGCCCGGCGGCCACCGGGCCGGCCGAGGCGGGCGCGGGACCGGGGAGGGTGGTGCTGGCGGAGACCAGGGCGGCGAGCGCGAGGGCGGAGGCCGCGGCCAGGGCCACGGGTCTGCCTATCCGCCGGGGGGTCTTCTCCATGCGGCGCCCTTCTGATCTGCGGATCGATCTGCGTCTCCTGCGCTCCGATCAGCCTGTGTCGGGAGGTGCGGGGGCGCGCGCGGGGTTGGCCCGATCAGGGGTATCGCGACGGAGGCCGCATGAGTGACCCAGGTCACACTCCCGGAAGGAACAACCGGGGACCGGCTCCCCGTTTACGCCTGTGTCCGAGAGAAGCGGGGACTCATTCCCCGGATCGCGCGAGACCGTGCACGACGCGGGTCGCCTCGGAAAGCCGCGATCGTCGCGGCGCACCGCGGAACGCTCCCCGGAGCACCCGAGACGAC
Source organism: Streptomyces sp. JL2001 (assembly GCF_050917515.1). NCBI lineage: Bacteria > Bacillati > Actinomycetota > Actinomycetes > Kitasatosporales > Streptomycetaceae > Streptomyces > Streptomyces sp. JL2001. The sequence continues at coordinate 4,503,617 of NZ_CP169421.1, forward strand.
CTGAAGGAGCCGTGGCGTGACCAGCACCGCCGACACCGCGCCCGCCCGCCGCGCACCCCGGCCGCGGGCCGACGCCCTGCGCAACCGCGAGCGGATCGTGACGACGGCCCGCGAGATGTTCGTCGAGTTCGGGCCCCAGGTCCCGTTCGACGAGATCGCGCGCCGCGCCGGAGTCGGCAACGCCACGCTCTACCGCAACTTCCCCGAGCGCGCCGACCTCGTCCGGGAGGTCGTCGTCTCCGTCATGGCCCGCACCACGGACCTGGCGGAGGAGGCCGCCGAGGAGGGCGACACCTTCGCGGCGCTTCGCCGCTTCATCCACGCCGCGGCCGACGAGCGCATCGGAGCCCTGTGCCCGATGCTCGACGGCGCCTTCGACAAGGACCATCCCGAACTGCGAGCCGAACGCGAGCGGTTGGAGGAGGCCGTGCAGGGCCTCGTCGACCGCGCGCAGCAGGCGGGCAGGCTCCGTACCGATGTCGGCGTCGGCGACCTGATGATCGCCGTCTCCCAGCTCACCCGCCCGCTGCCCGGCACCGCCTGCCTCAACATGGACCGCTTCGTCCACCGTCACCTGCAGCTGTTCCTGGACGGCCTCGAAGCGCCCGCGCGCTCCGAGCTGCCCGGCTCGGCCGCCACTCTGGAGGATCTGCGGGGAGGCTCCGACCGGCCGTGAGTCCGGCCCGGCCCGCGCCCCCTTCCTGAACTTCCGCGCCCGACCCCGAACCCTTCGCGCCCCGCGCGCTCAGTAAGCCCGTTTTCTCCTTGTACGCACCAAGAGGTGGCTACCCCCATGTCGAAAATCTCCGCGACCGCCCCGCCGGTCCAGGCCGACCCGAGTCGGTGGAAGGCCCTCGTCTTCATCGCCCTCGCCCAGCTGATGGTCGTGCTCGACGCGACGATCGTGAACATCGCCCTGCCCTCCGCCCAGCAGGACCTGGGGATCTCGGACGGCAACCGGCAGTGGGTCATCACGGCCTACGCCCTGGCCTTCGGCGGCCTGCTGCTCTTCGGCGGCCGCATCGCCGACCTGTGGGGCCGCAAGCGCACCTTCGTCGTCGGCCTGATCGGCTTCGCCGCCGCCTCCGCCCTCGGTGGCGCGGCGACCGGTGAGGCGATGATGCTCGGCGCCCGTGCGCTCCAGGGCGCCTTCGGCGCGCTGCTCGCGCCCGCCGCGCTCTCGCTCCTCGCGGTGATGTTCACCGACGCCAAGGAGCGCGCCAAGGCCTTCGGCATCTACGGCGCGATCGCCGGTGGCGGCGGCGCCGTCGGCCTGATCCTGGGCGGCTTCCTCACCGAGTACCTGAACTGGCGCTGGACCTTCTTCGTCAACATCCCGTTCGCGATCGTCGCCGCCGCCGGCGCGTACTTCGTGATCCGCGAGCCGGCCGGCGGCCGCAACCGCTCGGCGCTGGACATCCCCGGCGTCATCCTGTCCACGCTGGGCCTGGTCTCCCTCGTCTACGGCTTCACCCGCGCCGAGTCCGAGGGCTGGTCGGACGCCACCACGATCGGGCTCTTCGTCGCCTCGGCTCTGCTGCTGCTCGCCTTCGTGATCACCGAGTCCCGGGTCAAGTCCCCGCTGCTGCCCCTGCGCGTCCTGACCGAGCGCAACCGCGGCGGTGTCTACCTCTCCCTCGGTCTCGCCGTCATCGCGATGTTCGGCCTCTTCCTCTTCCTCACCTACTACCTGCAGGTCGTGAAGGGGTACTCGCCCGTCAAGACGGGCTTCGCGTTCCTCCCGATGATCGCGGGCATGATCACCGGCTCCACCCAGATCGGTACGCGCCTGATGACCCGGGTGCCCCCGCGCTGGCTGATGGGCCCCGGCTTCCTGACCGCCGCCGTCGGCATGCTGCTGCTCACCCAGCTGGAGATCGGCTCCTCGTACGCCGGGCTGATCCTGCCCGCGCAGCTGCTGCTCGGCCTCGGCATGGGTACGGCCTTCATGCCGGCGATGTCGCTCGCGACGCACGGCGTGGACCCGCGGGACGCCGGTGTGGCCTCCGCCATGGTCAACACCTCGCAGCAGGTCGGCGGCGCCATCGGCACGGCGCTGCTGAACACGATCGCGGCCTCGGCCACGACGGCGTACATCGCCGACCACGCCGCCGGGGCCACCACCCCGGGCGCCCAGAAGCTGCTCCAGCTCCAGGGCATGGTCGAGGGCTACTCGGCGGCCATCTGGTGGGCCGTCGGCATCCTGGTCGTCTCGGCCTCGATCGCCGTCACCCTCATCACCACCGGGAAGCCGGGCTCCGGCGTCGTGGCCGGGTCCGGCGACGGCGTCGAGGACGAGGTGAAGATCCCGGTCGTCGCGCACTGACGCCACGGGGGAGCCACGGGTGCTGATCACCTGCGGGCGCTGAGAACCCGCCGCGGGACCGGTCGGCCGACGCCGCCGGTCCCGCGGTCGTTCCGGCGGCCGACCGGTTGCCGGTTTCGGTCACCGCACGGCACGTCGATCTCGCGTGCGTCACGGGCCGAGGGCCCGTGACGCACGCGAGGTGTTCTCCGGCCCCGGTCGCCGAGCGCGGGTCACCGGCCGCCGGGCCCGATCGGGCTCCGGCTCAGCGCAGCCAGGGCAGGTCCGCGTTCGGACCCGTCGGCTGGAGGCCCTCCGCCATCACCTTCATGATCTCGCCGAGCTGCCCCACCTGCTCGGGCGTGAGCCGGTCGAACATGGCCTGCCGGACGGCCGCGACATGTCCCGGCGCGGTCCGTTCCAGCACGGCGAAGCCGTCGTCCGTCAGCCGCGCGAACTGGCCCCGCTTGTCGGAGGGACAGTCCTCGCGCTCCACCCAGCCGTTCTTCTCCAGCCGGGCGACGGCGTGCGAGAGACGGGAGCGGGTGATCTTCGCGTCCTTGGCCAGCTCGGTCATCCGCAACCGCCGGCGGGGCGCCTGGGAGAGCTGCACGAGCAGGCCGTAGTAGATGTGGGGCATCCCGGCGTCGCGCTGCAGCTGGCGGTCGAGATGGTCCTCGAGGAGGGTGGTGGCGTGGAGGTAGGCACGCCAGACGTGCTGTTCCTCGTCGCTGAGCCAGCGGGGCCCTTCAGTGGATGCCGTGGTCATGTATCCATCGTACGACCCATCCTTGAAAGTTGAACTACATCGGGGCTAAGCTCGTGACGAGCGCAGAGCTTGAAATTTCAAAGAACCTTCTCGGACCCGGAACGGAGGCGGTCGTCATGGACGCCACGCTGGAACGGATGCCCGCCCTCTACCTCTCGCACGGTGCGCCGCCGCTCGCCGACGACCCGGTCTGGCCCGGCGAGCTGGCCGCCTGGTCCGCCGGGCTGCCCCGCCCCAAGGCCATCCTGATGGTCTCCGCCCACTGGGAGGAGGCCCCGCTCGCGCTCGGCGCCGTCGAGCCCGTGCCGCTGGTCTACGACTTCTGGGGCTTCCCCGAGCACTACTACCGCGTCCAGTACGCGGCCCCGGGCGCGCCCGAACTCGCCGCCTCCGTGCGCACACTGCTCCAGGCGCCCGGCACGCCCGTCCAGGACATCCCCGACCGTGGGCTCGACCACGGCGCCTACGTGCCGCTGGTCGAGATGTTCCCCGGTGCCGACATCCCCGTCCTGCAGATCTCCATGCCCACCCTCGATCCCCAGCGGCTGATGGACATCGGCCGGCGGCTCGCGCCGCTGCGGGACGAAGGCGTGCTGATCGTGGGCAGCGGCTTCTTCACCCACAACCTGGCCGCGCTGCGGCACCCGGGCGGCGGCGTGCCGGGCTGGTCCGCCGAGTTCGACGACTGGGGCGACCGGGCCCTGCGGGAGCGGGACGTGGACGCGCTCCTCGACTTCGAGCACAAGTCGCCCGCAGGCCGGCTCGCCCACCCGCGCACCGAGCACTTCGCGCCGCTGTTCGTGACGCTCGGCGCGGCGGAGGCGGCCGGGGACCTGGACGGCGGGCGGAGCGTGATCGACGGCTTCTGGATGGGGCTGGCGAAGCGCTCGGTCCAGTTCGGCTGAGCCGCGGAACCCTCCCCCGAGCCCGGGAGCCGGGGCGCGCCCTAGAAGACCGGCTCGTTGAGCTCGATCGAGCGGACGGCGGCGGCCATCGCCATCGGGTCGCCGACGTCGAGCGCCGTGTCGCAGAACTTGATCGTGTGATCGTCGCCGTGTGCCGCGGCCCGCTCGAAGATCTCCTCCGGCGTGTGGGCGCCGACGGTGTACGGCAGCGGCTCGGGCGGCGTGTAGGCGGCGGTCACCGCGGCGGAGGCCGACCAGGCCGCCGCCAGACTCGCGGCCCACAGCTCGCGCGGCAGCGCGGGCAGCGTGCGCAGCACGGCGTTCGGCGCGGTGGCCGCGTGGACCAGCATGGTCGGCTCTCCGTGACCGTGGGTGGCGTAGCGGCGGGTCGCGGCGGCGACCAGTTCGGTGAGCCGGGTGCGCGCGGTGTCCGGGTCGGGCGCCGCGCCCCAGCGGGGGAAGGCGGTCAGCTGCGCCAGCCGGGCCCGGATCCCGCCGTCCTGTGAACGCACGGCCGGTACGGCGTCCAGCGCCGCCGCGGCGGACGGCGCCGGCGGGAGCGGGTCGACGGCGCGCAGCGGCTGGTGCCGGGCGGCCCAGTAGCCGAGGGCGTGGGCCAGTTCGGCCCGGCGCGGCGCGGACTCCCCGCTCGTCAGCAGGGTGCGCACGGCGTGGCCCGTGCGGATCACCGGGTGGGTCGCGCCGCCCGCGATGCCGGGCAGCAGACGCGGCCACCACTCGGCGAGCGCCTCGCGCCAGGGCCGCTCCTCGACGGTCCGCTCGAAGTGGCGCGTCCAGTCGGCGATCCGGGACGGGTCGCCCAGGGCCTCGCGCCAGTTGTTCCCGGTGACGGGGGAGCCGGGCGACGGCATGTCCTCCAGCTTGTGCCGGTAGCGGTCCAGCCAGCGGTGCACGGTCGGCGCCTGCCCCCGGCGGACGAGCGCCTCCACGGCCATCGGCGCGTGGTTGGAGAGCCAGCCGTTCCGCTCGGGACCGGTCGCGTGGAGGCGTTCCAGGGCTTCGTCGAGAGTTCCGGTCGTGTCGTCCATGGGGGCGACGGTAGGCGCGTCCCGCGGCGATCCGTAACGGTCGCGCGACCTAGGCCGAGGCGGCACCCTGCCGGGCCGTCGGACCTACGCCCCGTCCGGGGCCGCAAGCCGCTTCTCGTACCAGGCCACGTCCCAGTAGCGGCCGAACTTCCGGCCGACCTCGCCGTACGTGCCGATGTGACGGAAGCCGAAGCGGGCGTGGAGACGGACCGACGCCTCGTTGGGCAGGGCGATGCCGGCGTAGGCGCGGTGGACGTCCTCGGTGGCGAGGGCCGCGAAGAGCCGCTCGTACAGCAGCGTGCCGATGCCCCGGCCGGCGGCGTGCGGGGTCAGGTACACACTCACCTCCACGGAGGTGGAGTACGCGGGCTTGGGGCGGAACGGGCTGCTGGTCGCGTAGCCGAGGACCCGGTCCGGTGCCCCCTCGACGGCGTCTTGGGCAACCAGGAGGCGGTGTGGGCCGTCTTCAGGGTGGGAGCGGAGCCAGGGAAGTCGCTGCTCCGCGGTGAAGGGCACGGTGTCGAATGTGATCGCGGTCTCACGGACGTAGTGGTTGTACAGCTCGGTCAGCGACGCCAGGTCGCCCTCCGCGCCCGGTCTGACCTGCACCTCTGTGGTATCCGCCGACATGTGACCCCCCTCGATGGCGGCACAGGGTACTGCATGATCGCGAAAATCAATGCGTCGCGTGGGAATTCTGTCCTGATTCCAGTCGTTGTTTCCGTCGGATGCAGGGCACCCGAAAGGGTGTCGCGACCTACTCAGTAAGGGAGCTCGCATGGCAACCCGTGCCGTCGCCCGTCGTTCGTCCGCCACTGGTGGAAGCAGCCGGGCAAGCAGCGTTCGCGCCGTGGGCGGGGAGATCGCCGACCGCGACCTGGTCGGCATGTACCTCGACGAGATCGCGCGCACCCCCCTGCTCGACGCCGCCAAGGAGGTCGAGCTCTCGCAGACCATCGAGGCCGGCGTGTACGCCCGGCAGATCCTGGACGGCGAGGTGGACAGCGAGGCGGGCGGCGCGACCCGCGAGGAGCTGGAGGCGCTGGTCGCCGAGAGCGAGCGGGCCAAGGACGTCTTCATCAAGTCCAACCTGCGGCTCGTCGTCGCGGTCGCCCGGCGCTACCCGCGCAGCGGCCTGCCGCTGCTCGACCTGATCCAGGAGGGGAACGCAGGCCTGGTGCGCGCGGTCGAGAAGTTCGACTACGCCAAGGGCTTCAAGTTCTCCACGTACGCCACGTGGTGGATCCGCCAGGCCATCACGCGGTCCATAGCCGACCAGTCCCGCACCATCCGGCTCCCCGTCCACCTCGTGGAGGAGCTCGGCCGGATCCGCCGGGTCCAGCGCGAGTTCAACCGCGAGAACGGCCGTGAGCCCGAGCCCGCGGAGATCGCCGCCGAGCTGGACACGAAGCCGGAGCGGGTGGTGGACGTCCTGGACTGGGCGCGCGACCCGGTCTCGCTGAACATGTCGGTCGACGACCAGGGTGAGACGCAGTTCGGCGACCTGCTGGAGGACACGTCGGCGGTGTCGCCCGAGCAGTCCGTCCTGACGCTGCTGCGCAGCGAGGAGCTCGACGACCTGATCGACAAGCTGGACCACCGCACGGCGTCGATCATCCGGATGCGGTACGGCATCGAGGACGGCCGGGAGCGGACCCTCACGGAGGTGGGCAAGGAGCACGGCCTGACGCGCGAGCGCATCCGCCAGATCGAGAAGCACGCGCTGCTGGAACTGAAGAAGATGGCGCGGGACACCGGCTTCGACGCGGTCGCCTAGGGAACAGGACGCAGGGGCGCGCACGGGGTTCGTTCCCCGGGCGCGCCCCTTCCGCAGTCCGTCAGCCGGAGGCCGCCGCGCCCAGCCGGGCCGAGAGCGCCCGGACGTAGGCGATCAGGGGATCCGGCGCATGGATCCTGAAGGGGCAGTCGACCAGCGCCAGCCGGAGGGCGACCCATTCCAGCGAGTCCGCGGAACGGGTGCGCAGCCGGCAGGTCCCCGCCCCGGTCGACTCCGGCGCGAGGTGCGGGGGGAGCCGGGCGGTCACGAACTCGGCCGGTGCCTCGAAGTCGACGTCGAGGTCCAGCTCGGTGGTGGCCCGCGCCATCGACCGGGACATGTACGCGACGGCGCCCCCGGCCGGCAGCTCCCGCGGGCTGAAGCGCGCGCCCGTCGCGAACGGCTCGCTCACCCGGTCCACCCGGAACGTCCGCCAGTCCTCGCGCTCCATGTCGTACGCCACGAGGTACCAGCGCATCCCCGTCGACACGAGCCGGTACGGCTCCACCAGGCGCCGGCTCTCGGTGCCGTCCCCCGCCCGGTAGCCGAACCGCAGCCGTTCCTGCCCGGTCACCGCCCCCGCCAGCGTCGTCAGGGTCTGCGGCGCGACCGTCGCGCCGTCGCCCCGTGTCAGCGGGATCGTCGCGTTCTGGAGGGTGGAGACCCGGCGCCGCAGCCGTGACGGCAGCACCTGTTCCAGCTTCGCCAGCGCCCGGACCGACGCCTCCTCCACGCCCTCGATCGCGTGCCCGGCGCCCGCCCGCAGCCCCACCGCGATCGCGACCGCCTCCTCGTCGTCGAGGACCAGCGGCGGCATCGCCGTGCCCGCGACCAGGCGGTACCCGCCGACCGCGCCCTTCGTCGCCTCGACCGGGTAGCCGAGCTCCCGCAGCCGGTCCACGTCGCGCCGGATCGTCCGGGCCGAGACCGAGAGCCGCGACGCCAGCTCGCTGCCCGGCCATTCCCGCGGTGTCTGCAGCAGGGACAGCAGATTCAGAAGTCGTGCCGGAGTGTCCGTCATGCCCTCCAGGGTGCGGTCCATCTAGGACATCAGCTGACCTATATGGCCTCTATCTTCATCGTATGAGTGCACACGAAGCCACCGATCGAAGGCGCTGGATCGCCCTCGCCATCGTCATGACCGCCGCCTTCATGGATCTGGTCGACGCCACGATCGTCAACATCGCGATCCCCAGCATCGAGCGCGATCTCGGCGCCTCGTTCGGAGCCATTCAGTGGATCACCGCCGGCTACGCCCTCGCGTTCGCCGCCGGTCTGATCACGGGCGGCCGGCTCGGTGACATCTACGGCCGCAAGCGCCTCTTCCTGCTCGGCACCGCCGGCTTCACCCTCGCCTCGGCGCTCTGCGGCTTCGCCGCCGACCCGGAGATGCTCGTCGCCTCCCGCCTCCTCCAGGGTGCGGCCGCCGCGATGATGGTCCCGCAGGTCCTGTCGATCATCCACGTCACCTTCCCCGCGCACGAGCGGGGCAAGGTCTTCGGCATGTTCGGCGCGATCATCGGGCTCGGCGCGGTCTCCGGACCGCTGCTCGGCGCGCTGCTCACGCAGTGGAACCTGTTCGGCATGGAGTGGCGCCCGATCTTCCTGATCAACCTGCCGGTCGGCATCGCGGGCCTGATCCTGGGCAGCAAGTTCATCACCGAGTCCAAGGCGCCCAAGGCGCTCCGGCTCGACCTGGTCGGCGTCCTGCTCGTGACGCTGGCGCTGCTGATGCTGATCTACCCGCTGACGCGCGGCCGTGAGCTGGACTGGCCGCTGTGGGGTCACCTCTGCATGGCGGGCAGCCTCCTCGTCTTCGCCGCCCTCGTCGCGTACGAGAAGTACAAGACGAAGAAGGACGGTTCGCCGCTGGTCGAGCTGTCGCTGTTCAAGGTGAAGAGCTTCGCCGCCGGTATCGCGGTGCAGCTGACCTTCGGTGTCGTGCTGGGCATCTTCTTCCTGGTCTGGACCCTGTACATGCAGATCGGGCTCGGCTGGACCCCGCTCAAGGCCGGTCTGACCGGGGTGCCGTTCTCGATCGCCGTCTCGGTGGCGGCCGGCATGTCGGTGCAGAAGCTGGTGCCGCGCTTCGGGCGCAAGGTCCTGCAGGCCGGCGCCCTGACGATGGTCGCCGGTGTGCTGCTCTACCTCTGGGAGGCCGGACGGTACGGGACCGGGATCCACTCCTGGCAGATGATCCCGCCGCTGGTCGTCATGGGTCTGGGCATGGGCCTCATCGTGGCCCCGCTGACCGACGCGGTGCTCTCGGAGGTGCCGCGCGAGCACGCCGGCTCGGCCTCCGGGCTGATCAACACGACCGGCCAGATGGGCAACGCGCTCGGGCTCGGGCTCGTGTCGGTGGTCTTCTTCGGCGTGATCGACGACGAGCGGCTGGCCAAGGCCCCGCAGGAGGTGGGGACGGCGTTCACGGACGCCTTCCGCAGCTCGCTGTGGTGGGTGGCGGCGGTGCTCGCCGTGATCTTCCTGGTGATGTTCGCGCTGCCGGCGAAGCCGAAGCAGCACGTGGAGGGCGCGGTGGACGAGGCCGGCGACGCCGGCATCACCGACATCGCTGACGCGGCCGACCCGACCGACGGAGCCGAGGCGGACGGGAAGCCGTCCGACGAGACCGGGGGGAAGCAGGACGAGCCGGTGCTGACCCACTGACGCGGTGAAGCCCGAGGCGGCGACGGCGCTCGTGGCGTGACGGAAGGGCCCTGGGGCATGCCCCAGGGCCCTTCCCCGTTCTGCCTCGTCGCGATCGAGGCAGCACGGCCGGACGGGGGTGGTGCGTTCCTGACGGAGCGCACCGTTCCGCCGTGTTCACCGATCAGCGCTCCGTCAGGGGCGCTTGATCCCCTTCAGGCCCTTCGGCGCGTGATGCGGGGCCGCCACCGAGTCCATGCTGCGCTTGAACGCGCGGAGGGCGGCCGGCGTCGGGGTCGCCTGCTGGACCCAGCCCTGGTTCCAGGTGAAGGCCCCGCCGGTGATGTTGCCTACCGTCTGGAAGACCGTGCCGGTCGTGGTGACCACCTTGACGTAGGCGGCATTGCCCCGCGCCTCGATGGCGATGCCACAGGCGTTCGCCGGGTAGTCCGGGTTGGCGGGGTCCGTCATGGTTGCGACGGTGTTGGTGAGGTCCTGCCAGGCGATCGCTCCGCCCAGCGTGGCGGCCTTGCCGACGTAGGCCTTCCCGCCGGTGAGTGCGGCCTGGAAGTCCTCGGTGTTCGAGTTGCTGAAGGTGTCGATGTCGGAGCAAGGGCCGGTCGCGCCCGTGGCTCCGGTCGCACCCGTCGCGCCGGTGTCGCCGGTCGGGCCGGTGTCACCCGTAGGGCCGGTGTCGCCGGTCGGACCCGTGGGGCCGGTGTCGCCGGTCGGGCCGGTGTCACCCGTGGGGCCGGTGTCACCCGTGGGGCCGGTCGGTCCGGTGTCGCCGGTCGGTCCGGTGTCGCCGGTCGGCCCGGTGTCGCCCGTGGCTCCGGTGTCGCCGGTCGGACCCGTGTCACCGGTGTCGCCGGTCGGCCCGGTGTCACCGGTCGGCCCGGCGTCGCCCGTGGCTCCGGTGTCGCCGGTCGGGCCGGTGTCGCCCGTGGGGCCGGTGTCGCCGGTCGGTCCCGTGTCGCCGGTCGGCCCGGCGTCGCCCGTGGCTCCGGTGTCGCCGGTCGGGCCGGTGTCGCCCGTGGGGCCGGTGTCGCCGGTCGGTCCCGTGTCGCCGGTCGGCCCGGCGTCGCCCGTGGCTCCGGTGTCGCCGGTCGGGCCGGTGTCGCCGGTCGGACCCGTGTCACCGGTGTCGCCGGTCGGCCCGGTGTCACCCGTGTCGCCGGTCGGGCCGGTCGGGCCCGTCGGGCCGGTGGGACCCGTCGGACCCGTCGGGCCCACCTTGCACTCGTCGTGCCCGCCGGACGCCGACCGCACGTAGCGGCCGGGGTCCCCGGCGAACTGCTGCATCTGCTGGTCCAGGAAGCTCTGGAGGGCGTCCTCCTGGGGCGCCCCGCCGGAGTCGCGTGCACCGGGGTATCCGTTGTGGTGCTGACCGTGCTCCTCGTGCGGCGGTCGGCCATGGTCCTCGTGGTGCGGGCGGCCGTGGTCGTCGCACTCGCCGCCGTGCGGCGGGCCCGACGTGTCCGTGCCGGAGGGTCGCGACCCCATGCTCTGCGCCGGGCCGGCAGGGCCGGCCGTTCCGGTGGCGACGGCCGCCGGGCTCGCGAATCCCGTGATGACGAGCGCGATCGAGGCGAGCGCGCCGCCGTTGAGCCAGGCGCGGCGTTTGGGGAGGGGGCCCAGTGAGGACCTCGTCCTGACATCAGGACTCATGCACTGCTCCTTCTTCAACCGATTCGAATGATGTCCCGGAAGCGGGTTTCGAGCTTCCTAATCGGATCATCGGATCGCGGATGCAAAGCCTTGAAGGTTCCAGCGCACTCTCAACACCTTGGCCTAGGAGGGAAATACCAATGGGTGCCTGCGCAGCAGCGAATTCTGTTCCGGCTCTCGGCGTGCCGTCACCGGGGTTCCGCATCCCCTGCATAAGGTCGCCCCCGACCTCCCCACCGGAAGTGGTGTTGCCGTGAAGCCATCCTTCTGCTTGTGCATGATCGTCAAGAACGAGGCGGCCGTCATCGAACGCTGCCTCACCTCCGTACGTGACCTGGTGGACACCTGGGTCATCTCCGACACGGGTTCCACCGACGGCACCCAGGAACTCATCCGCAAGGCACTCGACGGCATCCCCGGAGAGCTGCACGAGGAGTCCTGGGTGAACTTCGGGCACAACCGGAGCCTGAACATCGCCCACGCCCGCGGCAAGGCCGACTACCTGCTGCTCCTCGACGCCGACCACGTGATCCGGCGGGCCGGGCCGCTGCCCGAGCTGACCGCGGACGCCTACATGCTGCGGCACGCGGGCACCATGGAGTACCGCATCAAACGCCTGGTCAAGGGCGACATCCCCTGGCGGTACGAGGGTGTCACCCACGAGTACCTCACCGCGGACCGGCACCACGCCCAGGAGAACCTCGACGCGCTCGTCATCGAGCACTTCGCCGACGGCGGCTCGCGCCACGACAAGTTCGAACGCGACGCCCGGCTGCTGAGCGCCGAACTCGACCGCGACCCCACGAACACCCGCACCGTCTTCTACCTCGCCCAGACCATGCGGGACATGGGCCGCACCGCCGAGGCGATCGACCTCTACGAGCGCCGCGCCCGCATGGGGGGCTGGGGCGAGGAGGTCTACTACGCCCTGCTCCAGTGCGGCATCCTCAAGTCTGACTCCGACGACTGGCCCGGCGCGATGGACGCCTTCACCCGCGCCTGGGAGTCCCGTCCGCAGCGCCTCGAAGCCTGCTACGAGCTGGCCGCGCGGCTGCGCACGATGAGCCGCCACCACACCGCCCACGCCCTGGTCGCCACCGTCCTGGACCGGGAGCAGCCGGACGACCTGCTCTTCATGCAGCCCTGGGTGTACCGCTGGGGGCTGCTGTTCGAGTTCTCGATCACGGCCTACTGGGTCGGGGACCACGCGGGTTCGCTCGCCGCCTGCGACCGCCTGCTGGCCATGCCGGACCTGCCGGAGTCGTACCGCGAGCAGACCCGCTCCAACCGGGAGTTCGCCGTCCGGCGCCTGGCCTCGATCCCGCACGCGGCCGGCGGCGCGCCCGTGCCGGCGAGGGACTGAGCCCGCGTCATGGGAACCCCCTCACCGTCGACCCCATCCTCTGCGTCCCCGGCCTCCGTGGCCGTCGCGACGCCGGTCCGGGAGCCGAGGCCGTCCGCCGGCCGCCCGGGCGGCGCACGCGACGGCCGGGCCGGGCCCGGCGTCTGGCTGTGGCCGACGCTGCTCGCGCTCGCGCTGACCCTGTACGGGATCGGCAGCCCCCAGCTGTGGGAGGACGAGCTCAACACCTGGGACATGGCCGGGCGCTCCACCGGGCAGCTCCTGGACGCCCTCCGGCACGTGGACGCCGTCCTCGGCGCCTACTACCTGCTGCTCCACGGCTGGATGGGTGTCTTCGGCGACTCCGCCACCGCCCTGCGGCTGCCGTCCGCGTTCGCCCTGACCGGCGCCGCCGCCTGCACGGCGCTGATCGGGCAGCGGCTGTTCGGCCGCCGCGCCGGACTGGCCGCCGGCCTGCTCCTCGCGCTCGTCCCCGCCGTGACCCGCTACGGCCACGAGGCCCGGCCGTACGCCCTCGTCGTCCTGGCCGTCGCCCTCGCCACGCTGACGCTGCTGCGCGCACTGGAACGACCGCGCGCCGCCGGACGCTGGGCCGTCTACGCCCTGTGCGTGGCGGCGGTCGGTCTGCTCCACCTGGTGGCGCTGACCGCCCTGGCCGGGCATCTGGTCGCCGTGGCCCTCAAGGCCCGGGAGGAGCGGTCGGTCCTCGGGCGCTTCCTCCTCGCGGTCGCCGCCGGGGTGGCCGCCGCGGCCCCCGTCGCCCTCCTCGGCCGGGCGCAGGCCGGCCGGCAGATCTCCTGGATCCCCCGCCCCGACCTGTGGAGCCTGCTCGGACTCTGGCCGCAGCTGTACGGCTCGGCGCTGGCCGCCGGCGCGGTGACCACGGCCGCCGTACTGGCCTGGGGCGAGCGCCGTCCGGCGACCCGGGGCCCGCTCCTCACCGCCTCGGCCCTGGCCGTGCTGCCGCCGCTGCTGCTGTGGGCGGTCTCGCACGGCGACGTCTCGTACTTCTTCCACCGCTACCTGCTGTTCACCCTGCCCGCCTGCGCCGTCCTGGCAGGGGCGGGGCTGTGCGCCGCCCGGGCCCGCGGGGTCGTCGCGGCGGGTCTGGTGATCCTCGCCCTGCTCACCCTCCCCGAGCAGCAGGCACTGCGCCGCCCCTACGCCCACTTCTGGCACGGCATCGACTACGAGGGCGCCGCGTCGACCGTGCGGAAGTACCACCGGCCAGGGGACGCGGTCGTCTACGACCGGGGCGAGGACTACTGGCGCCTGCTCGACGTCGGCGTCCGCTTCTACCTGCCGGACGACCTCAGGCCCCGCGACGTGTTCCTGGCGGCTTCGGCCGCCGACCGCGCCGAGCTGTGGTCGGCGGAGTGTCCCGATCCGGCCGTGTGCCTACGGAACGAGGCCAGGATCTGGCTGGTGGTGGCCGGCAACCAGCCGGACCCGCTGGACGCGCTCCCGGCACCGCAGGCCCGGGCGCTGCGGGCGCGCTACACCGCGACCGGCACCGAGCGCCTGACCGGCGTGACCGTGGCGCTCCTGGTGCGCAAGGCCTGACGGGCGAGGGCCCCGGGAGGAGACCTCCCAGGGCCCTCACCCGCGCGTCCGGCGGGTCCGTCAGCGCACCCGCGCCCGGTGCTCCATCGCCTCGCGCGCCGCGTGCTCGTCGGTATACACCTCACACATGTGACGGCCGTCCGGGGTCGCCGTGTGCTCGACCTCCCACAGGCTCAGCTCGCTCCCGTCGAGGAGCAGGAAAGCGTGCTCGTACAGGGTGAACCCGGCGTCCCGGCCGCTGCGCACCGGGCACTGCCGCCCGAAGGCCTGCGTGATGTGGTGGGCGAACGCCACCCTCAGCCGGCGCGCGGTCTCCTCACCCGGCCGGTCGGCGTTCTCCGCGCGCCGCAGCACCCGCCGCGCGTGGTCCGCGGAGTTGTCCGGGACGTACGCCCGGGGCTGCGCCGGTATCGACCGCGACAGCAACGTGCCGAGCAGCTCCAGGTCTCCGTCCTCGCCGGAGTCCCGGTCCTCCGAGCGGTCCGTGCCCCAGCCCGGATCGAGCCCGGCGGGCAGCCGGGACGCGGCCAGGCGGGCCTCGCCCTCGTCCGCGTACAGCTCGTGGTGCTCGGCCCCGTCCCGGCCCGAGTTGTGCACCAGCTCCCACAGGCTGAGCGCGGTGCCGTCGGCGAGGAGATAGGTGTGGCGGTGGGTGGTGCGGTGCAGCGACGCGCTGTGGTGCGAGGAGTACAGCGCACTGGAGTGGGCGAGCGCCGACTCCAGGCGCTCGACCGTGGTGTCGGGCAGATCGAAGGAGTTGAGCGCCCTGCCGAGGAGCCGCTCAAGGTGCTTCTCGGTCGTCTCGTACGGATCGTGAGGATCCTGCGGATCGTTCAAGAGGGTCTCCAGGCCGTCGCCGCATGTCACTCGGTGCTTGCTTAACGTAGCCCCTGGGTCTGACACCGTGTCCGGGGTTCGGCAAAACGAAGGGCGCGTGCGGGAAGTTCCCGCCGGTAACGGCCGGGTCGGTCGTGGATCTTTCAACTCCCTTGACCTGCAGGGGAGTCGAGCGGCCAGATCGCCGGGTGCGGCGCCGTGTCGCGCGACCCCCTCAGGCGCCGTCGCCGTACAGCTCGCGGTACGCGGGGAAGGTCCCGCCCGGCCCCGCCACCCCCTCGGCCGGTGCGCGCACCGCCCGCACGATCGCCCGGGTCACCAGGTCCGCGCCCGCCGCCAGGACGTCGTTCAGCGCGAGCGGCCCCTGCTCCGGCGGCAGTTCCCGCTCCCCGGTCGCGAGGGCGAAGACGGTGTCCCCGTCGTTGAGCAGATGCACGGGGCGGATGGCGCGGGCGATCCCGTCGTGCGCCGTGCCCGCGAACTTCTGGGCCTGGGCGCGGGTGAGGGCGGCGTCGGTGGCGACGACCGCGAGGGTGGTGTTCAGCGGCGGCGGGGTGCTCGCGGCCAGGGCCTCGGCGAGCCGGCGCCGCGCCTCCTCGTGCACGGCGGCTTCCGGCCGGTGCGGCGGCCCGCCGTGGAAGTACTCCCCGTAGAGGACGCCCGTCTCCGGGTCGACCGCCGAGCCGACCGCGTTCACGACGACGAGGGCGCCCACGGTGATGCCCGACTCCAGGACCGTGCTCGCCGTGCCGACCCCGCCCTTGAGGCCCCCGACGACGGCTCCGGTGCCCGCGCCGACCGCGCCCGTTCCCACGGGTGCGTGCGCCTCGCTCGCGGCCGCCGCCTCCACCGCGGCCCGGCCCGTCCCGGCGTCCGGCCGGGCCCGGAAGTCCCCGCCCCGGCCGAGGTCGAAGACGCAGGCGGCGGGC
This sequence comes from Streptomyces sp. JL2001, assembly GCF_050917515.1. Taxonomy (NCBI): domain Bacteria; kingdom Bacillati; phylum Actinomycetota; class Actinomycetes; order Kitasatosporales; family Streptomycetaceae; genus Streptomyces; species Streptomyces sp. JL2001. The sequence goes on from NZ_CP169421.1 coordinate 4,519,428, forward strand.
ACGACCGGGACGACGTGCGCGGGGTCGGGCCCGACCCGTACGCCCCGGTGCTGCTCCTCCAGCCAGGCCATCACGCCGGCGGCGGACTCCAGCCCGTACGCGCTGCCGCCGGTCAGGACCACGGCCTCGACGCGCTGGACGACGTTGCGGGGGTCGAGCGCGTCGGTCTCCCGGGTGCCGGGGCCGCCGCCGCGTACGTCCACCGCCGCGACCGCCCCGCCGCGCGGGGCCAGGACGACGGTGGTGCCGCTGAGGGCGTTCGGCCCCTCCACGCGCGCGTGGCCGACCCGCAGGCCGGACACGTCGGTCAGGGCGTCGTGCAGAGCGGAGTGCTTCGTCATGGTCCCTGCGTACCACGCCCGTTGGCCCCGCGCCCCGGTCCGGGCGGGTGCCGGCGTGGGGCTTCGGCGTTCCCTGGGGCGTGTTGCGCCCTACGCCCGCGTGGCGGGGTTGCTCGCGCTCAGCGTCACCCCGACGGCCACCGTCGCCGCCGCGACCAGACCGGCCGCGAACACCGCCCAGTGGCCCGCGAACGAGCACATCAGGATCGCCAGCGCCGACAGCGGAAGGACGAGCTGCTGGGCGATGCCGACCTTGTAGTAGCGGGCGTGCAGGAGCCACACGCAGAGCAGGAAGAGCGCCGTCGGGATCGTCACCGCCGCGGAGGCGGCGAGCGTGGAGATGTGGGCCTTGCCGACGGCCTGCTCGACGGAGATCTCGATGCCGGCGCCGATCGCCGCGGCCGAGGCGAAGATCAGGTAGTGGCCGTAACCCCACAGGAAACCCTGCCGGTTGGAGACGAGGCGGTCGTGGGCGGGGACGACGAAGTAGATCCACCACGCCGCGAACACGATGAGCAGGCCGCCGGCCGCGATCGGGAGCAGTTCGCCGAGGGCGTCGTTCTCGCTGACACCGGACTTCACGGCGACGGTCGAGGCGGCGATCGTCTCGCCCAGCACGATGATGGTGAACAGGCCGTAGCGCTCCGCGATGTGGTGCGGGTGCCAGTGGGTGGTGGCGTCCTTCTCCGCGTACACCGGCACCGCCATCTCGGCGATCGCCATGACGAGGAAGACCCAGGGGCGGGCCGCCTCGGGCACGAACAGGAGGGCCGTCCAGCCGATCTGGCAGAGGGCGACCCCGCCCGCGTACCGGTGGCACAGGGTGCGCTCGGCGGGGCCGGCGGCGTGGTGGCCCGCGCGCAGCCACTGGGAGGCGAGCGCGAGGCGCATCACGAGGTAGCCGAGCCAGACGACGAAGAAGTCGTGCTCCTCGAAGGCGCGCGAGACGCCGGCGGCGAGGATGAGGACGCCGGAGATCTGGACGAGGGTGACGACGCGGTAGAGGACGTCGTCGTTGTCGTAGGCGGAGGCGAACCAGGTGAAGTTCATCCAGGCCCACCAGATCGCGAAGAACACCATCGCGTAGTCGGCGATCCCCTGGCCGGCATGGCCCTCGGCCACGGCGTGCACGAGCTCGGCGCCCGCCTGGGCGACGGCGACGACGAAGCAGAGGTCGAAGAAGAGCTCGAGCGGTGTGGCGGCGCGGTGCGACTCTTCGCGGGAACGCGCGGTGAGGGGCAGGAACGGTTGCGTCATGCGCCCCAGAACACCAGAGCGCGGCGGGGCGCGGCGACCACGGCACGCGGAGGCGCGGCCGTCGGGGGCCGTCCCGCCGCCGGTCAGGGGCCTGCGCCGCCTGCCCGCACCGCCACGGGGACCGGCCCCACGGTCCGTACGGCCCGGGCGGGACGGGACCTGCGCCCGCCCGTCCGGCGACCACGGCCCCTGCCCCTGCCCCTGCCCCTGCCCCTGGCCCGGGAGCCCGGAAGCAGCCCGGAGGAGCAAGGACAGCCCTCGCCCCCAGGGGAACGCCATGAGTTCCGCAGTCCAGGACAGCAGAGCGACGAGCAGCGCGGCCCCCTCGGCGTCGTACGACGCCGAGCAGTACCGCCCCGGCCGGCCGATCACCGACTGGGAGCCGGAGAACGAGCTCTTCTGGAAGGCCGTCGGGAAAGGGGTCGCCACCCGCAACCTGTGGATCGCCGTGCCCGCGCTCCTCCTGGCGTTCGTGGTCTGGCAGGTGTGGAGCGTCACCGCCGCCAACCTCCAGCACGTCGGCTTCGGTTTCTCCACCTCCCAGTCGTTCTGGCTGACGGCCGTCCCCGGCCTTCCGGGGCCACGGTCCGAACGCCAGAACGCCATCTGAGGGACGGCCTCACCCACCCGCCCCGCCGAACGGGGCGAAATGGCCCATACCGCCCTACGGTGACCGGGTGACCGAGCCACCGCAGGGCCCCGCCGACCCGCCCCCGGGCCGGCCCGACCCGAACACGCCCCCGACCGCGTCCCCCACACCGGACGTGCCGCCTACCTCGGGCGCGGCGCCGGCCACCACGGGGACCGCGACCCTGACCGCGTCCGAGACCATCCCGGCGGCCGGCCCGGTGCCCGACGCCCAGACCCTCGCCGCCGTGCGCCGACGGGCCGCCCTCGCCGGCACCGCCGTCTCCGTGCTGCTGATCCTCGCGATCGTCCTCGGCAGCCGGCTGCTCCGGGACTTCGACTCGGCGCTCCTCCCGTACGCCGTCGCCACCGTCTTCCTCGCCTTCGGCGTCGCCTACCGGTACACCGTCTGGATCTCCGCCCCCGGCGCGCGGCGGCTCTTCAAGCAGGGCTGGCGGTCCTTCTTCTCGGCCGAGAACTTCCGCAGCGCCCCCACGGCGCTGCCGAAGATGATCGCCACCTACCTCGGCTTCCAGAAGTTCCTCGGCGCCCGCTCGCACGCCCGCTGGGCCGCCCACCAGCTGATCTTCTGGGGCTGCATCCTGGCCGCGCTCATCACCTTCCCGCTCACCTGGGGCTGGTTCACGTTCACCTCGGGCACCGGCTCCGGGCCCGGCTACGAGATGCGGATCTGGGGCATCAAGGTCCTCGGCTTCGACTCGCTGAACTTCGTGGGCTGGCTGATGTTCCACGGGCTCGACGTCGCCGCCGTCCTCGTCATCCCCGGCGCCTCCTACTTCCTGTGGCGCCGGATGAAGGACCGCGGGGCCGTCACCGGCCAGCGGTTCGCCTACGACCTGGTCCCGCTGATCGCCCTGATCGTCATCGCCGTGACGGGGCTGCTCCTCACCTTCTCCTCGATCTTCCTGCACGGCGGCGGCTACGAGTTCCTGGCGATCCTGCACATGGTCTCGGTGGTCTTCACCCTGATCTACATCCCGTTCGGGAAGTTCTTCCACATCGTCCAGCGGCCCGCCGCCGTCGGCATGCAGCTGTTCAAGTACACCTCCCGGCGCCAGGACGAGCAGGTCCTCGCCTGCCGCCGCTGCCACGAACCGATCGACACCGCCCCCTACGTCGAGAACCTCCAGGGCACCATGCGCGACCTCGACCTCGGCTTCGACGAGTGGGCCGAGTACTGCCCCCGCTGCAAACGCGTCCTGCGCGGCAACGCCTACCTCACCCACGTCAAGAAGGGCTTCAAGTGACGCAGCAGCACCTGGGGCGGGAACCGGGACGCCGGCCTCCGCTCGACCCCTCGCTCGCCCCGCCCGGCACCCGCAACTTCCGCGACGCCGGAGGCATCCCCGCCGACCGCTGGCACGCCGACCAGAACGGCGAGACGCTCGTCCCCACCCACTGCTGCTTCTGCGGCGTCCAGTGCGGGATGTACCTCCGCGTCGACCGCGCCGGAAAGGTCTTCGGCGTCGAACCCCGCAACCACGACATCAACCGGATGCGGCTCTGCCCCAAGGGCATCAACGCCTACCAGCAGGTCAACCACCCCGACCGGCTCACCGCCCCGCTCATGCGCCGCAACCGCGACGAGCCCTTCCGGGAGGCGAGCTGGGAGGAGGCCCTCGACTTCACCGTCGCCGAGATCCGCCGCATCCAGGCCGAGTACGGCCACGACGCCTTCGGCCTGCTCGGCGGCGCCAGCCTCTACTCGGAGAAGACGTACCTCGTCGGCAAGTTCGCCCGCGTCGCGCTGAAGACCCGGCACGTCGACTACAACGGGCGGCTGTGCATGGTCTCGGCCGCCGGCGCCAACAAGCTCGCCTTCGGCATCGACCGGGCCGGCAACCCCTTCTCCGACATCCTCCTCACCGACTGCCTCCTGATCGCGGGCTCCAACGTCGGCGAATGCTTCCCCGTGATGACGCAGTACCTCTGGGGGGCCCGGGACCGGGGCGCCACGCTGATCGTCGTCGACCCGCGCGAGACCGCGATCGCCCGCACCGCCGACCTCCACGTCGCGCTCAAGCCCGGTACCGACTCCGCCTTCTTCAACGCCGTCCTGAACGTCGTCGTCGCCGAGGGCCTCGCCGACGAGGCGTACCTCGCCGCCCACACCACCGGCTGGGACGCGGTCAGGGAGACCATCGAGGTCTATCCGCCCGCCCGCTCCGCGCAGATCTGCGGCGTGCCCGAGGAGCAGATCCGGCAGGTCGCCCGCATGTTCGCCGGCGCGGACAAGGCCATGGCCTGGCACGCCCGGGGCGTGGAGCACCACTCCCAGGGCGTCGAGAACTGCCTGTCGATCATCAACCTCTGCGCCGCGACCGGGCACATCGGCCGCCCGGGCGCCGGCTACGGCACCATCACCGGCCAGGGCAACGGCCAGGGAGGCCGCGAGCACGGCCAGAAGTCCGACCTGCTGCCCGGCGGACGCTCGATCACGAACCCCGAGCACCGCCGCCAGATCTGCGAGATCTGGGGCATCGACGAGGCCGAACTCCCGCCCGCCGGCACCTCCATGATGGAGATGGTCTGGCAGATGCAGCGCGGCGAGATCCGCGGGCTGATCGGCATCTGCAACAACCCCTTCGTCTCCCTCCCCAACTACGCGACGGTGAAGGAGGGGTACGACACCACCGAGTTCCACGCACAGTTCGACTTCTTCCTCTCCGAGACCGCGGCGAACGCGCACGTCGTCTTCCCCGTCACCGTCTGGGCCGAGGACGAAGGCGTCATGGCCAACGCCGAGGCCCGCGTGGTCAAGCACAACAAGGCCCAGGAACCGCCCGCCGGGGTCCGCACGGACACCTGGGTGATCTGCCAGCTGGCCAAGCGGCTCGGCGCCGGCGACAAGTTCGACTTCCCCGACTCCCGCTCCGTGTTCGAGGAGCTCCGCGTCGCCTCCGCCGGCACGGTGAACGACTACTACGGCATCACCTACGAACGCCTGGAGGAGACCGGCGGCATCGCCTGGCCCTGCCCCTCCACCGACCATCCGGGCACCCCCCGCCTCTTCGAGGACGGGAGGACCTACCACTCGGACGGCAGGATCCACCTGCAGGTCGTCGAATGGCACCCGCCCATGGACCCGTACAGCGAGGAGTACCCCCTCTCGCTCACCACCGGCCGCACCGTCGCCCACTTCCTCTCCGGCAACCAGACCCGCCGCCTGGGTGCCCTCGTCGAGCAGACCCCGCGCCCCTGGGTCGAGGTCCACCCCTCGCACGGCTTCCGCAACGGCGACCCCGTCCGCGTCGTCACCCGCCGCGGCAGCGAGGTCTTCCCCGCTCTGGTGACCGAGGCCATCCGTCCCGACACGGTCTTCGTGCCGTACCACTGGCCCGTCCCGACGGCGGCCAACGCCCTCACCATCGACGCACTCGACCCCCGGTCCAAGATCCCCGAGTACAAGGTGTGCGCCGCCCGGATCGAGGCCGCCGAACGGATCGACGAGGTCCCCGCGCCCCCGACCGCCCCGGGGCACCAGGCCTATCCGGAGACCCAGGTCTCCCGCACCGACCCCCTTCCTCCCACCGCCCCGCAGGGCCGTGGCACCTCGGAGAGGAGCTGACGCGCTCATGATGGGCCGCACGATCTTCATCGACCCGGGGCGCTGCATCGGCTGCCAGGCGTGCGTCTCCGCCTGCCGCGAGTGCGACTCGCACCGCGGCAAGTCGATGATCCATCTGGACTACCCCGACGAGGGGCACTCCGTCGCCTCCCTTCCCACGGTCTGCATGCACTGCGAGGACCCCGTCGCCCCGTGCGCCGAGGTGTGCCCGGCGGACGCGATCCTGGTCACCGCCGACGGCGTGGTGCAGCAGGCCGACACCACCCGCTGCATCGGCTGCGCCAACTGCGTCAACGCCTGCCCCTTCGGCGTCCCGAAGATCGACCTCCAGGCGAAGCTGCAGATGAAGTGCAACCTCTGCTACGACCGCACCGCCTACGGGCTCGCCCCGATGTGCGCCACCGTCTGCCCCACCGGCGCCCTCTTCTACGGGACGCTCGAAGAGCTCCAGGCCGAGCGCCCCGGCGTCCAGGTCGCCGACTCCTTCACCTTCGGCTCCACCACCGTCACCACCGGAGTGGCGATGGTCGTCCCCGCCGACAAGGTCCGGTGGCCCGTCCCCGGCGGCCTCCCCGTCGTCGAGATCAACGGAGTGGATGTGCGCGACACCCGGGCGCCCGCCCCGGCCGCCGGCCGACAGGAGGACGCCCGATGAGCGTCACGGAACAGCAGCCGCCGCCGCCCGCGGACAGCCCCGGGCCGACCGACGCCGCCCGGGAGGCGCTCCACGACCGCATCGCCGCGGACTCCCTGACCACCCGTCGCGACTACCTGCGGATCGTCGCCACCGTCTCCGGCGGACTGGCCGTCGGCGGCATCGGCGTGGCCGCCGGCATCCTGCACCGCCACGGCGACAGTGACGGCCCGCTGGAACCGAGGAAGATCGCCGACTCCCTCGCGCCCGGCGAGTCCCTCGCCTTCCGCTACCCGGAGGAGGAGGACCGGGCGGTCGCCGTCCGGCTGGAGGACGGCACCCTGGCCGGCTACTCGGCCGTCTGCACCCATCTCGCGTGCGCCGTGCTCTGGCGCAAGGACCGGGGCAGCGAGGGCGAGCTGTACTGCCCCTGCCACGAGGGCGTCTTCGACGCCCGCACCGGCGAGGTCACCGCCGGCCCGCCGCCCCGGCCGCTGCCCAAGGTGATCCTCGTGGAGGAGACCGACGGCAGCGTCTGGGCCATCGGCACCACCCGCTCCGGCGAGAGCCTGCAGGACGGGCTGTGCCGGCAGCTCGACGGCACCCGGTCCGCCCTCGCCGAGCAACTGGGCTGCCCGGTGGCCTCGCCCGGCGGCGCGGGCGAGAGGAAGGGACGGACATGACCGACGGCCCCTTCCCCGAGCGACCCGAGCCACCCGGGGACCGCGAGCACCCGGAGGACCCCCGGCACCCCGAGGACTCCCGGCACCCCGAGGACTCCCGGCACCCCGGGCGGTCCCGGCCCTCCGGCGCCCCCGAGGGCGCCGGCCCGCGGCCCCCGGCGGGTCCCGCCCCGGCGACCACCGGAACGGGCATGCCGCCGCGGCCCGTCTACACCCCCGGCAGCGGCCGGCCCCGTCTGAACCGTCCTCTGCACGAGCGGTATCCGCAGATCAGACCCACCAGCGGATACGGCGACCCGCGGGTCCGCCACACCGGTCCGGGACCGGGCGCCGGAACCGAGCAGGAACCGGAGCGCTCCTCGAAGCTGTCCGCCCGCCTGACCCTCGCCCTGACCGTGGTCATCGGCCAGTTGTGGGGGCTCACGGTCGTCGTCGACGAATGGATGGCCGGCAACACCGGCACCGCCCGGTGGGGCGCAGGCTTCCTCGTCCTGTCGTTCCTGGTCGTGCTCGGCCTGTGGCTCATCGACCCGAAGGACCGCTGATCGCCCGGGTCGGGGGCGGTGCCCCGGGCGTACCCTGAAGGCATGAGCACCGCCCCCGCCCACGGCCCGCGAGACGCGAAGCAGTCCGACGACGAACCGAATTCCCGACCCAGGCCGGCACTGATCTTCGACGATCCGCTGGACCAGCAGTCCGCGGACGATACGGACCGCGGGTGGGGCGAGCGGCCTCCGGGCGGCGGCAGCGCCGCCGACCTCGCGCGCTTCCTCGACGAGAAGCCGCCGCACCACATCTGACGTCCCGCACCGGTCGCCCGCCGGGGAACCCCGGCCGCGCGGCGGGAAGCCTCCCCCGGCCCGATAGGCAGGTCGACGACGGAGGCGCCGCCTACAGCCGGCCGGGCGCGTCCGTCCCGCCGGTCCCCGCTCCCGGGCCCGTGCCGCCACTCGTCCCGGTGCCCGTACCGCCGCCCGTGCCCGGTCCACGCTGTGCCACCAGCAGGTCGCGGATCTCCTTGAGCACCTCCAGCTCGCTGATCTCCAGGGTCTCCTGGACGCCTTCCTTCGCCTTGTCGTGGGCCGCCCGCTTGGCCAGGACCTTGGCCATGGGAAGGACCATCAGGAAGTAGACGACGGCCGCGGTGATCAGGAAGCTGAGGACGGCGCTCACCACCAGGCCCCACATGATCGGGATGCCGGTGACCACGTTCCCGGCGTCGTCCACCGCACACGGGCCCTTGAGGCAGGACCGGTAGCTCTCCAGATCCTTGGTCCCGAAGGCGCCGACCAGCGGATTGATGACGCCCCTGACCACCGCGTTCACGATGTTCGTGAACGCGGCGCCGATGACGACCGCCACCGCCAGGTCGATCACGTTGCCGCGCATCAGGAAGGCCTTGAAGCCCGCCCACACGCTCTCCTTCTTCGGGGTCACCCGCATGCCTTTCGACGTCAGTGCAGTTGGTGCTGCCATTACGCCGTGCCCGGTGTGAGGGCGTCCAGTCCGTACACACGTACCGGTTACCGAGCAGGCTGTCCGTGCGAATCAGCACAGGACCACCGCCAGTCGGGACGTCATGCCCGCCCCGGCCAGGGCGGTCGCCACGGACCGGGGGACGGACAGGACGATCAGCGCCCCGCGTTCACCACCGCTCCCGCCGTCCATGCCGAGGCCGCTGTCCGGGCCGGTGCGGGCGGGGCGGGGGACGCCGGTCACCCGGGCGCCCGTCGCGATCACGCGCGCCTCGCCGTCCCCGCCCCCGCCCAGGGAGGTCCGGCCCGGCGCGGCGATGACGTCGACCCGGTCCCCGGGCCGCAGCAGCCGCACCGTCGCCGCGTCGGCGATCCGCACCGGGGTGGACACCAGCCGCACCGCGGTCGGCTTCTGCCGGGCGGGCGGTGCGTGCGACCCGGGTGCCCCGGCGGACACCTCGCCCGCGCCCGCCCCGGTCGCCGAACTCACCGCGAGGGCCGCCGAGGCCAGCGCGAGCACCGCGGCCGGCGCCCGGCGCCCGCGCCGCAGCGCCCTCCCGGGCCGCAGCCGTCCGCGCCCCCGGACCCGCAGCGGCTCGAACCGCGGGACCGCACGGGTCTCGGGCACGGCGGAGAACGAACAGGGCACCGGGGGAGGGGAAGGAACGGAGAACGAGGTCGTCATGGCGGCCACCACCTGTCATGCGTCGGGTGCTTCCCCGGACCGTCCGGAGAACCGCACCCACCGTCCCGCGTCCGCCGCAATCCCGCTCCGGCCTGTGGACAGCCCGCCGCCTGTGGACAACCCCGTCACCCTTCCAGGTGAGGCAGGGGGGTCGACTCAGGGAAGTTCGATGCCGAGGTCCCAGCCGTCGTGCGCGTGCGTGCACAGGCAGTCCCGGTCCGCCGTGTCCGGCAGCGCCCCCACCGCGTCGAAGAGCACCTCCCGCAGCCGGCCGACGTTCGCGCCGAACACCCGCAACACCTCGGTGTGCGAGACGCCCTCGCCGGTCTCCGCGCCCGCGTCCAGGTCCGTGACCAGTGCCATCGAGGTGTAGCAGAGCCCGAGTTCCCGCGCGAGCACGGCCTCCGGGTGCCCGGTCATCCCGACGACGGACCAGCCGGCCGCCGCGTGCCAGCGCGACTCGGCCCGCGTCGAGAACCGAGGCCCCTCGACCACCACCATCGTGCCGCCGTCCACCGGGTCCCAGCCCCGCCCGCGGGCCGCCTTCAGGGCCACGCGCCTGCCGTCGGGGCAGTACGGGTCGGCGAAGGTGGTGTGGACGACGTTCGGGGTGGCGCCGCCCCACGCCGGCGGCAGCGGCTCGCCGTCGAAGTAGGTCTGCACCCGGGTCTTCGTGCGGTCGACCAGCTGGTCCGGCACGAGCAGGGTGCCGGGCCCGTACTCCTCGCGCAGTCCGCCCACCGCGCACGGGCCGAGGACCTGCCGCACGCCCACGGAGCGCAGCGCCCACAGGTTGGCGCGGTAGTTGATCCGGTGCGGCGGCAGCGTGTGGCCGCGGCCGTGCCGCGGCAGGAACGCGACCGGCCGGCCGGCGACCTCGCCGAGGAAGAGGGAGTCGCTGGGGCTGCCGTAGGGGGTGTCCACGGACACCTCCGTCACGTCCTCCAGGAAGGAGTAGAAGCCCGAGCCGCCGATCACGCCGATGTCCGCAAACGCCTTGGTCGTCATGCGGGTCACCCTAAGGGCTGTCCCGCAATCCCCGGCGGGCGCACGACGCCGGCTACGGCCCCTCGCCGCGTTGTCGGATCGCCCGAATACGCCCAGTATGAGGACGACCCTCCGCCTTGCGATGCACCGCATCCGACGCCGTGCGCCGACCAACCGCGGATTGCGGGACAGCCCTTAGGGGCTGTCCCGCGATCCCCGGCGGGCGAAAGCCCCGCCATGCGAAAAGCCCTGCCGCGCGAGGCGGCAGGGCTTTCGTGAGTCCGTGGGTCGGGCGGGAGCCCGGACCGCGACGTGTCCGGGGTCAGGCGGCCGAGGTGGAACTCGACGAGCTCGACGAGGCGGACGAGCCCGAGGTCGTGCCGGACGAAGCGGCGGGCTTCGCGTCGGACGACGACGTGGTCGACGTGGCCGACGACGAGGTGCCGGACGGCTTCGACGACGCGGGCGAGCTGCTGGACGACGAACCGCGGCTGTCGTTCCGGTAGAAACCGGAGCCCTTGAAGACGATGCCGACCGCGGAGAACACCTTCTTCAGGCGTCCCTCGCAGTTGGGGCAAACGGTCAGCGCGTCATCGGTGAACTTCTGCACCGCCTCGAGGCCCTCGCCGCACTCGGTGCACTGGTACTGGTAGGTCGGCACTTGTCTTCCTCCTGGCACTCACACTCATCGAGTGCTAACGACGATCCATAGTGACCTATTCCGCGGGATCAGTCCACCGTCACCGGCACTCGGTGACCGATACCACGTGCGGTCACCCGTCCGGCCACCCGGGGCCTGAGGTGCGCGCGCAGGGTCACCAGCGTGGCCAGCGCGAGCGCGGTGCCCACCAGCGGCACCAGGAACCCGGTGCTCGCGCCGTGGGCGTCGGCGAGCCGGCCGGCGACGGTGACGGCCGCGGCCTGGCCCAGCGCCACGGCGCCCGTGAGCCAGGTGAAGGCCTCGGTGCGGGCGCCGGCCGGGACCAGCGTCTCGACGATGGTGTAGCCGGTGATCAGAGCCGGGGCGATGCACAGTCCGACGACCAGCCCGAGGGCGCCGAGCAGCAGCACGGAGTGCGCGGACCAGAGCAGCGAGGCCGCCACGGTCAGGCCGGTGTAGCCCAGGATCAGGCGCTTGCGCGGACCGATCTTCCAGGCCACGGCGCCCATGGCGATGCCAGCGAGCATGTTGCCCGCGGCGAAGATCCCGTAGAGCAGTCCGTTGGCGCCGGGGTTGCCGATCTCCTCGGAGAACGCGGTCAGCGAGACCTGCATGCCGCCGAAGACCGAGCCGATGCCCAGGAAGGCGATGGCCAGCACCCGGACGCCCGGGATGGACAGGGCGGAGACGCGCGGTTCGGCGGCGGCCGCCGAGAGCAGCCCGTGGGCGGGCTGGGTGCGCCGCTGGGCGGCGAAGAACAGGCCGCCGAAGAGGGTCAGCGCGGCCTCGGTGATCAGACCGGCCGCCGGGTGGACCCCGGTGCACAGTGCGGTGGCCAGGACCGGTCCGACGACGAAGGTGAACTCGTCCGTGACCGACTCGAACGCCGCGGCCGTGGGCAGCAGCGGCGACGGGGTCGCGGAGTCGCCCCCGAGCGTGGCGGCCCAGCGCGCCCGGACCATGGGCCCGACCTGCGGGACGGAGGCGCCGGCCGGGACGGCCGCCAGGAACAGCGCCCACAGCGGGGCGCCGGTCATGGCCAGGACGACGAGCAGGGAGACCGCGACGGTGTGGACGAGGACGCCCGGCACCAGCACGGCGCGCTGGCCGAAGCGGTCCGCCAGCTTGCCGCTCTGCGGGGCGAACAGCGCCATCGAGACGCCGGTGACGGCGGCGACGGCGCCGGCGCTGCCGTACGAGCCGGTGGTGTGCTGGACGAGCAGGACGATGCCGATGGTCAGCATCGCGAAGGGCTGCCGCGCCGCGAATCCGGGCAGCAGGAAGGACAGGGCTCCGGGGGTTCGGAGAAGCTGCCCGTAACCGGCCTTCCCGCCGGTGGCGCCGGTCGCCTCGGTGAGCGACTCCGGCGTGTCGTAAGTGACCGTGGATGCCACGGTCCTTGCCTTTCCGCCGCCTGGTAGCGCGCCCCGAGCACGGTGGTGCGGGTGTCGCCGAGAGCTGTCCTCATGCGCGGAACTGCGGTAGATGCCGTGCCCCACTGCGGAGGGACCCACGGCCGCCATACGGTCGGCGCCAGCTCTGCGTCAGGCAGAGTTGGTTCGATCAAGTGTGCCTTCATGATACAGGGGGAGGCGTCTCCTTGCCTGGGAAAACGCCCACCCCTTCCAAATAATGCCTGTGATTAACCGGATGCCCGCTTCCCCTTGGGGTCGCGGTGCCCGGAGAGCCGCGGGATGGAGCCCCGGTGCCCGGAGACCGCGGTCGATCCGCCCGCGCCCAGCCAGCCGGCCAGCTTGCCGCCCTGTCCGACGGCCCGCAGCCGCCGCTCGGCGGCGTCCCGCACCGGATCGGTGGCGACGACGAGCAGCTCGTCCCCGCGCCGCAGCACGGTCGTCGGCCCCGGCACGAAGCTCTTGTCGTCCCGTACGACGAGGGTGACGGCGGCCCCGGCCGGCAGCCGCAGCTCCGCGACCTCCACGCCGTGCATCCGGGAGCCCTCCGGGATCGCGACCGAGAGCAGGTGCCCGCGCAGCCGCTCCAGCGGCGCCGACTCGACCCCGAGGTCGGCCGCCTCCGAGGAGTCCCCGAGTTCGAGGGCCTTGGCGAGCCAGGGCAGCGTCGGCCCCTGCACCAGGGTGTAGACGACGACGAGCACGAAGACGATGTTGAAGATCCGCTCGCTGCCCTGGATGCCGGACACCATCGGGATGGTGGCGAGGATGATGGGGACGGCTCCGCGCAGGCCGGCCCAGGACATCAGCGCCTGCTCCTGCCAGGGGATGCGGAAGGGCAGCAGGCTGACGAAGACCTCCAGCGGCCGGGCCACCATCGTCAGGACCAGGCCGATGATCACCGCCGGCCAGAAGTCGTCGACGAGCTTGGTCGGCGTCACCAGCAGGCCGAGCAGGACGAACATGCCGATCTGGGCGATCCAGCCGAGGCCCTCGGCGAAGCCGCGGTTGGCCGGGGCGTGCGGCAGCTTGGCGTTGCCGAGGACCATCGAGGCCAGGTAGACGGCGAGGAAGCCGGAGCCGTGCGCCATGGCGCCGGCCGCGTACGCCACCACCGCGATGGCCATGACGGCGATCGGGTAGAGGCCGGAGGCGGGCAGCGCGATGTGGCGCAGGCCGAAGGCGCCGAGGAAGCCCACCGCCAGGCCGATGCTCGCGCCGATGGCCAGCTCCAGGGCGATCTTGCCGACCAGGACGTACCAGTCGTCGACGGGGCCGACGGCCGAGAAGGCGACGACGAGGATGACGACGGGTGCGTCGTTGAAACCGGACTCGGCCTCCAGGACACCGGTCACCCGCGAGGGCAGCGGCACCTTGCGCAGGACGGAGAAGACGGCGGCGGCGTCCGTCGAGGAGACGACCGCGCCGATGATCAGGGCCTGGCGCCAGTCCAGGCCGACCAGGTAGTGCGCGGCCGCGGCCGTGACCCCCACGCTCACCGCGACGCCGACGGTCGACAGCACGACCGCCGCGGGCAACGCGGGTTTGATCTCCTTCCACTTGGTGCCCAGGCCACCCTCGGCCAGGATCACCACGAGCGCGGCATAGCCGATCACCTGGGTCAGTTCGGCGTTGTCGAAGGCGACGTTGCCGATGCCGTCCTGCCCGATGGCGACCCCGATCCCGAGGTACAGCAGCAGGCTGGGGAGCCCGCTCCGGGACGAGATCCGCACCGCCGCGACAGCGATGAGCAGTACGAGCGAGCAGATGAGCAGGAGTTCGTTGAGCTGGTGGACAGTCAGTGGCCGATCCTTCCCCTCGCATGCAGCCGGATCGTTCCTCCAGCAGCCGACACTTCGTTACCTTACCTAATCTTTAACGTTTTCTTGACGCCCTCCGTTCTTCGCTCGCTCACCAGTGCGGGCTTCATACGGGCACCGCGTCCAGGTGGGTGAGGCGCTGCGCCTAAGGTTGCTCCCGTACTCCAGGACCACCCTGCCCCTCGAAGGACAGCGATGCCCTCCAACACGACCGCGCCACCCGCCAAGAAGAGGGGGCGCCGCGCCCGCCTGATCGTCTTCGTCCTGGTCCTTGCGCTGGTCGCGGGCTTCGGTTACGGCGGTTACTGGGGCGTCTCCACCGTCCGGGCCTCGTTCCCGCAGACGACCGGCACGATCCGGCTGGACAAGCTCTCCGGTCAGGTCGAGGTCAAGCGGGACGCCTACGGGGTCCCGCAGATCTACGCGGACACCGAGGCCGACCTCTTCCGCGCCCAGGGCTTCGTCCAGGCCCAGGACCGCTTCTACGAGATGGACGTCCGCCGTCACATGACCTCGGGCCGCCTGTCCGAGATGTTCGGCAAGAGCCAGGTGAACACTGACGCCTTCCTGCGCACGCTGGGCTGGCGGCAGGTGGCGCAGGAGGAGTACGACAAGGTCCTGTCGCCGGAGACGAAGAAGAACCTCCAGGCCTACGCGGAGGGCGTCAACGCCTACCTCAAGGACCGGGACCCTTCGGACGTCTCGGTCGAGTACGCGGCGCTGGCCTTCACCAACGACTACGCGATCGAGCCCTGGACGCCGGTCGACTCGGTGGCCTGGCTCAAGGCGATGGCCTGGGACCTGCGCGGCAACATGCAGGACGAGATCGACCGCTCGCTGATGACGAGCCGGCTGAGCGCGCAGCAGATCAAGGACCTGTACCCGGGCTACCCGTACGAGCTGCACCAGCCGATCGTCCAGGGCGGTGCGCTGGACGAGGACAAGGGCGCCTTCGACCCGAAGGGCGAGGCGTCGGACGCCGGCGGCTCGACCACCGGCGACTCGAACGGCGCCCTGCGGGGCATGCAGTCCCAGCTCGGCTCGCTCGCCGACTCCCTCGACGAGATCCCGGCGCTGCTGGGCCCCAACGGCAACGGCATCGGATCGAACTCCTGGGTCGTCTCCGGGAAGTACACGACCTCCGGCAAGCCGCTGCTGGCCAACGACCCGCACCTGGCGCCGATGCTGCCGTCCCTCTGGTACCAGATGGGTCTGCACTGCCGCTCCGTCTCGGCGACCTGCCGCTACGACGTCGCCGGGTACACCTTCTCCGGCATGCCGGGCGTGATCATCGGCCACAACGACACGATCGCCTGGGGCTTCACCAACCTCGGCGCCGACGTCAGCGACCTCTACCTGGAGAAGATCGGCGACACCGGCTACCTGGTGGACAACAAGACCAAGCCGTTCGTCATCCGCGAGGAGACGATCAAGATCGCGGGCGGCGGCACCCGCAAGATCACCGTCCGCTCGACCGAGCACGGCCCGCTGGTCTCCGACCGCTCCTCCGAGCTGGAGAAGGTCGGCCAGAAGGCCGGCGTCAGCAACGCCGCCCCGGACCGGGGCGCCGGCTACGGCGTCTCCCTGAAGTGGACCGCCCTTCAGCCGGGCAGGTCCATGGACGCCGTCTTCGAGCTCAACCGGGCCAAGAACTTCAAGGAGTTCCGGGCCGCGGCCAAGAACTTCGAGGTCCCGTCCCAGAACCTGGTCTACGCCGACGCCGAGAACATCGGCTACCAGGCGCCCGGCAAGATCCCGCAGCGCTCCAAGGGCGACGGCACCGTCCCGGCCCCGGGCTGGGACTCCTCCTACAAGTGGGACGGCTTCATCCCGTACGACGAGCTGCCGTACGAGGAGAACCCGGAGCGCGGCTACATCGTCACCGCCAACCAGGCCGTCGTCGACCCCGCCACGTACCCGCACCTCCTGACGAAGGACTGGGGCTACGGCTCGCGCAGCCAGCGGATCAACGACCTCATCGAGTCGAAGACCAAGGACGGCGGCCGGATCTCGCCCGACGACATGCGGACCATGCAGATGGACAACCGCAGCGAGATCGCGACCCTGCTCAACCCGCTGCTGCTGAAGATCGACATCTCGGACCCCTACGTCCGTGAGGCGCAGAAGCTGCTGGAGGGCTGGGACTACACCCAGGAGCCGGACTCGGCCGCCGCCGCGTACTTCAACGCGGTCTGGCGCAACGTCCTCAAGCTCGCCTTCGGCGACAAGCTGCCCAAGGAGCTGCGGGCCGAGGGCGACTGCATCAACGTCCGCCCGGCCGACTTCACCGGCCCGGCCGACGAGCAGAACAAGCTCGTCCGCGAGTGCGGCCAGCGCGACTCGGACTCGGCGCAGCCCGACGGCGGCGACCGCTGGTACGAGGTGGTCCGCCCGCTGCTGAAGCAGGAGAACAGCGCCTGGTGGAAGACCGAGGCCAACCGGACCGACCAGGCCACCGAGACCCGTGACCAGCTGCTCGCCCGGGCCATGGAGGACGCCCGCTGGGAGCTGACCGCCGAGCTCGGCAAGGACGTCTCGACCTGGAGCTGGGGCCGGCTGCACCAGCTGACCCTGACGAACCAGACCCTCGGCACCGCCGGTCCGGGCTTCGTCCAGTCGCTGCTCAACCGCGGCCCGTGGAACCTGGGCGGTGGCGAGGCCGCGGTCGACGCGACCGGCTGGAACGCGGCCGGCGGCTACGAGGTCGTCTGGGTGCCCTCGATGCGGATGGTCGTCAACGTCGGCGACTGGGACAAGTCCCGCTGGATCAACCTCAGCGGCGCCTCCGGGCACGCGTTCCACAGCCACTACACGGACCAGACCGACAAGTGGGTCAAGGGCGAACTGCTCGACTGGTCCTTCGGCAAGGCGGCGGTCGACGCCTCGACGAAGGACACGCTGGTCCTGCGGCCGTAGGGGGCGGCGGACCGCTCAGGCGGGTCCGAAGCGGGTGACCCCGTCCGGGGTCACCACCGCGTGCACGGGGTGGTCGTGCGGTTCCTCCGGGACCCGCGCGACCACCTCGTTCGCGTAGAGGAGCACCACGAGCGCCGGACGCGCGCCGGCCCGCCCGAGCCGTGCGAGCACCCGGTCGTACGAGCCGCCGCCGCGGCCGAGCCGCATCCCGCGGCCGTCCACCGCGAGACCGGGCAGCAGCACCGCGTCCGCGTCGCACACGGCGTCCGGGCCCAGTCGCGGCCCCGTCGGTTCCAGCAGGCCGCGGCCGGCCCTGGCCAGCCCCTCCCCGCCCTCGTACACCGCCCAGTCGAGGTCGTTGTCGGGCAGCAGGACCGGCAGCAGGACCCGTACGCCCCGCGCCCGCAGCGCGTCGAGCAGCGCGCGCGTGCCCGGCTCACGCCCCACCGACACGTAGGCGGCGACGGTCGACGCCCCGGCCAGCTCGTCCAGCTCCAGCGCGGCCCGCGCCAGGTCCTCGGCCGCGGTGTCCCGGCCGGTGAGGGCGGCCCGCGCGGCGAGGAGTTCCCGGCGCAGAGCGGCCTTCTCCGACGGGTCGCCG
This sequence comes from Streptomyces sp. JL2001, assembly GCF_050917515.1. Lineage (NCBI taxonomy): Bacteria > Bacillati > Actinomycetota > Actinomycetes > Kitasatosporales > Streptomycetaceae > Streptomyces > Streptomyces sp. JL2001. Next base: position 4,537,116 of record NZ_CP169421.1, read on the forward strand.
GACGGTTCGACGGTCACTGTGGCCTCACTCTGCATTCACGAACCTCTCGTACCTGTCGTTATGTGAAGGAAGTCAACGGGAGCCCCATCTTCCTCTCATACCCAGCGGCTATGGTGCTCCGCATGACTCAGTCGCTCCCCAGGATCAGCAAGGCTGTCATCCCGGCCGCGGGCCTCGGCACCCGGTTCCTCCCGGCCACCAAGGCGACGCCGAAGGAGATGCTGCCGGTCGTCGACAAGCCGGCGATCCAGTACGTCGTCGAAGAGGCCGTCGAGGCCGGACTCTCCGACGTCCTGATGATCACCGGACGCAACAAGCGTCCGCTGGAGGACCACTTCGACCGGAACTACGAGCTGGAGGAGGCGCTGACCCGCAAGGGGGACAGCGAGCGCCTCTCGAAGGTCCGGGAGTCCAACGACCTCGCCACCATGCACTACGTCCGCCAGGGCGACCCGCGCGGTCTCGGCCACGCCGTCCTGTGCGCCGCCCCGCACGTCGGCGAGCAGCCCTTCGCGGTCCTCCTCGGCGACGACCTGATCGACCCGCGCGACCCGCTGCTCTCCCGGATGGTGGAGATCCAGGAGCGGGAGGGCGGCAGCGTCGTCGCGCTGATGGAGGTCGAGCCCTCGCAGATCGGGCTCTACGGCTGCGCCGCCGTCGACCCCACCGCCGACTCCGACGTCGTCAAGGTGACGGACCTGGTGGAGAAGCCGGACCCGGCGGACGCCCCCAGCAACTACGCGATCATCGGCCGCTATGTCCTGGACCCGGCGGTCTTCGGCATACTGCGGGAGACCGAGCCGGGCCGCGGCGGCGAGATCCAGCTGACCGACGCCCTGCAGAAGCTCGCCATGGACGAGAAGGTCGGCGGCCCCGTGCACGGAGTCGTCTTCAAGGGCCGCCGCTACGACACCGGTGACCGGGGGGACTATCTGCGTGCCATCGTCAGACTCGCGTGCGAACGTGAGGACCTGGGCCCGGACTTCCGGACCTGGCTGCGCAGTTACGTCAGCGAGGAGTTGTAGCACCGTGAGCAGCAGTACGGCACCGTCGTCCGGAGACCCGTGCGCGGGTCCGTCCCGTGATCTGTGGTCCGTGGACGCCCACCTGGACGACATCCTCGCGGCGGTCGCACCGCTCGAACCCATCGAGCTGCAACTGCCCGACGCCCAGGGCTGCGTCCTGGTCGAGGACGTCACGGTGCCGGTCGCGCTGCCCCCGTTCGACAACAGCTCCATGGACGGGTACGCGGTGCGGGTGGCCGACGTCGCCGGTGCCACCGAGGAGTACCCGGCCGTCCTCACCGTGATCGGTGACGTGGCGGCCGGTGCCGGGGGCCTGCCCCGGGTGGGACCGGGGCAGGCCGCCCGGATCATGACCGGCGCCCCGTTGCCGCCGGGCGCGGAGGCCGTCGTCCCGGTCGAGTGGACCGACGGCGGGAGCGGCGGCGGAGCGGCGAGCGGCATGCGCGCCGCGAGCACCGCCCCCGAGGGCGCGGCCGGCGAGGTCCGCGTCCACCGCCCCGCCGAGGCCCGCGCCCACGTGCGCGCCCGCGGCAGCGACGTCCGGGCCGGCGACCTGGCGCTCAAGGCCGGCACCGTGCTCGGCCCGCCCCAGATCGGGCTGCTCGCCGCGATCGGCCGCGGCACCGTGCGGGTGCGCCCCCGCCCGCGGGTGGTCGTGCTCTCCACGGGAAGTGAACTGGTCCAGCCCGGCGAGGAGTTGGGCGAGGGCAAGATCTACGACTCCAATAGCTTCGCGCTCGCCGCCGCCGCCCGTGACGCCGGCGCCCTCGCCTACCGGGTCGGCGCCGTCACCGACGACGCCGAGACGCTCCGCGCCACCATCGAGGACCAGCTGATCCGCGCGGACCTCCTGGTCACCACCGGCGGTGTCAGCGTCGGCGCGTACGACGTCGTCAAGGAGGCGCTGACCGTCGACGGGCAGGTCGACTTCCGCAAGCTGGCCATGCAGCCGGGGAAGCCGCAGGGCTTCGGGACGATCGGCCCCGAGCAGACCCCGCTGCTCGCCCTGCCCGGCAACCCCGTCTCCTCGTACGTCTCCTTCGAGCTCTTCGTGCGGCCCGCGATCCGGGCGCTGATGGGCCTCCCCGACCTGCACCGCCCGCGGGTCCGGGCCGAGCTCGTGGCGGACAAGGCGCTGTCGTCCCCGGCCGGGCGCCGGCAGTTCCTGCGCGGCACGTACGACGCCGATGCCGGCACGGTCACCCCCGTGGGTGGCGCCGGCTCGCATCTGATCGCCGCGCTCGCGCACGCGGACGCGCTGCTCGTGGTGGACGAGGAGACGACCTCGGTGGAACCCGGCAGCACGCTGGAAGTGGTCCTCCTCGGCTGAGGAGGCCCTGGTGGCGGTACCGTGTCGTCCCACACAGCGACCGGGAGTGTCACGGCCATGAGCACGCAGCAAGGACTCACCCACATCGACGAGGCGGGTGCGGCCCGCATGGTCGACGTCTCCGCGAAGGACGTCACGGCGCGGACCGCCCGGGCCAGTGGGCGGGTCCTCGTGGCGCCGCGCGTGATCGAGCTCCTGCGCGGTGAGGGCGTGCCCAAGGGGGACGCCCTCGCCACGGCCCGGATCGCCGGGATCATGGGCGCGAAGAAGACCCCCGACCTGATCCCGCTCTGTCACCCGCTGGCCGTCTCCGGCGTCACGCTCGACCTGACGGTCGCGGACGACGCCGTCGAGATCCTGGCGACGGTGCGGACCACGGACCGGACGGGCGTCGAGATGGAGGCCCTGACCGCGGTCTCGGTGGCGGCCCTGACCGTCGTCGACATGATCAAGGCCGTCGACAAGGGCGCGGTCATCTCCGACGTGCGGGTGGAGGAGAAGACCGGCGGCAAGTCCGGCACCTGGACGCGGACGGACGCGGAGACGGAGGCCGGTTCGTGACGGCCGCCGTCCCGCAGGTCCGCGCGGGCCGGGTGTCCGAGGCGCACCACGGCGCGCACGACCCGCACGGCGCATCCGGCGAGGGCGCGGCGGCCGGGGACGCACCCCACGGCGCCACGTCCCCCGCGCCGGCGGGCGCAGGCGGCGCGTCCGGAGCCCCGTACCGGGCGCTGGTCGTCACCGCGTCCAACCGGGCCGCGGCCGGGGTGTACGAGGACAGGGGCGGTCCGCTCCTCGTCGAGGGTCTCGCGGGCATGGGCTTCGCGGTGGACGGGCCCCGGGTGGTCCCGGACGGCGAACCCGTCGCGGCGGCGCTGCGGGCCGGGGTGGCCGCCGGCTACGACGTCATCCTCACCACCGGCGGCACGGGCATCTCGCCCACCGACGCCACGCCCGAGGCCACCCGGCCGCTCCTGGAGCGCGAGATCCCCGGCATCCCCGAGGCGATCCGGGCCCACGGCCGGACGAAGGTCCCCACCGCCTCGCTCTCCCGCGGGCTCGCGGGCGTCGCGGGCGGCACCCTGATCGTGAACCTGCCCGGTTCCACGGGCGGCGTCCGGGACGGGCTGGCGGTCCTCGACGCGCTTCTCGTCCACGCCGTCGACCAGATCCGCGGCGGCGACCACCCCGGACCCGGTCCGGGGCCCGCGTCATGATCCCGTCCTGGCCGGTGATCCTGGTGGACGGCGACGTGGTGCTCCGTCCCATAAAGCTCCGCGACCAGCGGGCCTGGCGCGAGGTGAACCGGCGCAACCGGGAATGGCTGCGCCCCTGGGAGGCGACCGTCCCGCCGGCCGCCCCCGGCGCGCCCGTCGCGCAGCGTCCGACCTACCGGCAGATGGTCCGCCACCTGCGCTCCGAGGCGAACGCGGGCCGGATGCTGCCCTTCGTGATCGAGTACCGGGGCGAACTGGTCGGTCAGCTCACCGTGGCCGGCATCACCTGGGGCTCCATGTGCTCGGGCCACGTGGGCTACTGGGTGGACAGCCGGGTCGCCGGACGCGGCGTCATGCCGACGGCGGTCGCGCTCGCCGTCGACCACTGCTTCCGCGTGGTCGGGCTGCACCGGATGGAGGTCTGCATTCGGCCCGAGAACGGGCCGTCGCGGCGGGTCGTGGAGAAATTGGGATTCCGGGAGGAAGGCCTGCGCCCCCGTTATCTGCACATCGACGGTGCCTGGCGGGACCATCTCGTCTTCGCCCTCACGGCGGAGGAAGTGCCGGAAGGACTGCTGCGGCGCTGGCACCAGGCACGTCCGCCACATCCCGCACAATGACATAAGTGTTCGAATTTAATCGACAGTTGACCACGCGTCGATCGCCAATCGATCTGAACAATCACAAAAAAGTTCAGTGATATCAGCCAGATCGTGCGACACACCGGGCCAATTGGCCGATGCCCTCACGCGAACCCCTCTACGGTGTGAAGCGTGAGCAGCAGCGGCCTCATCTACGCAGTCATTGTCGGGGCCTGGGCCGCCTACTTGGTACCGATGTGGCTCCGCAGGCAGGACGAGCTCAACGAGGCCCGTCCGACGGAACGCTTCAGCACCGCCATCCGGCTGCTGTCCGGACGGGCGGGTATGGAGCGCCGGTATGCCAAGGAGCTGAAGGACCGGGACCGTACGGCGGACCACACGGAACCCGACGTGGACCCGGACGTCGAGACCGAGCATCTGAGCTCGGTCGACGTCCGGGCCTTCTCCGCGCCCGCGGCCAGGACGGAAGCCCGGCTCGAACTCCCGGCCCCCGCCCCCGTGCGGCGGCCCTCGAAGTCGGCGGCCGAGCGGGCCCGCCGGGGCAAGGTCCTCGCCCGGCGCCGGCGCACCACCGTCGTCCTCTTCCTCGCCTTCACGCTCGGCGCGGTCGTCGCCGCCGTCGGCGGCCTGACGTTCCTGTGGGCGCCGGCCGTCCCGGCGGTCCTGCTGAGCGCGTACATCGTGCATCTGCGGGTCCAGGAGCGGCGCCGCTTCGTGTACGTGATGGACCGGCGCCGCGCCGAGGCGGCGGCGGCGCGCCTGCGGGAGAGCCGGCCGCAGCGCCGGCAGCCCGCGTCGGCGCCCTCGTCGTCCGCGGCCTCCGCCGACGACGAGGCCGGCCATCCCGAGGCGGAACCGGCTCCCGAGGTCTCCCCGCAGGAGGCCGGCCGTCGGGCGCTCGTGGAGCAGACGGACCACGCCGAATGGGTGGACCAGCAGCGCGAGCGCGGACCCGCCCGCGGCGACAGCTGGGAGCCGGTCCCGGTGCCGCTGCCCACCTACGTCACCGCTCCGGTCGCCCCGCGCGCCTCGAGCGGCATCGACATCACGGACCCGGAGACCTGGAGCGCGGCCCGCTCCTCCACGGCGGCCGACCCGGCCCCGCCGGCCGCCCCGTCCCCGGCTCCCCGCCAGCGCAGCGCCCCGCAGCGCCGCAACCGCGACCACGGCCGCACCCCGCTCTTCGACCAGTACGCGGACGACGACCGCCCCCGCGCGGCCAACGAATGAGACGCGTCGGCTGACCTGCGGGGAGCGGATTTCCGAGTACCCCGATCGGGATGCTAATGTTTCACACGTCGCAAGGGCCTGTGGCGCAGTCTGGTAGCGCACCTCGTTCGCATCGAGGGGGTCTGGGGTTCAAATCCCCACAGGTCCACCAGCGCACAACGGAGATCCCGTCCGATCGAAAGATCGGGCGGGATCTTCGCGTTTGCGTGCTGTCAGGACGTGGGTGCGGTCGTCAGGACGTCTGGGCCTTGTCGTACAGCGCCTTCGCGTCGTTGCCGAAGTACGGGCCGAACATGCGGTTCGGCAGGAACGAGTAGCCGAAGCTGTTCACCGAGACCTGCAGGCCCGTGCCCGTGGACTCGTCGAAGCCGGTGAACCAGGGGCCGCCGCTGGAGCCGCCCGTCATGTTGCAGGCGAGGCCGTGGTCCTGGGAGAAGAGGAAGTCCTTCGAGGAGTTCCCCGAGCAGTACACCAGCTTGCTGCCGTCGTACGGGGAGGCGGCCGGGAAGCCGAAGGCGTACATCGGCTTGTTGTAGCCCCCGTTGAACTGGATGCCCTGGGCGCCGGTGACCGAGGTGAGCGTCCGGCCGTCCAGCGGGGCGACGACCGCCGCGCCCACGTCGTGGTTGATGTCCTCGCTCGCCTCCCACTGCGGGGTGGTGAGCGTCTTCGTCGCCGTCCACTGGCCGTACGGCGCGCTGCCGTTGGCGTAGCCGGGGACGAAGACCCAGTTCGTGTGCCAGGCGCCCTGGTACTTCACGCAGTGGCCGGCCGTGACGACCGTGCTCGCGTTCTGGCTGGTGACGGCGTTGCCGGAGCAGGAGGCCGTACGGCCCTGGAAGGTGAAGAAGACCCTGCCGGAGGTCTTCACGACCGCGCCGCCGCCGGTCCAGGCCCCGCCCGCCTGCGGGAAGGCCGCGGGGGCCGCCGCGGTGGGCGGGACCGTCGTCGGCCGCTCCGCGCGGGCGACCTCCGTGCGGGCGCCCGGGGTGAGCCGGAGGTCCAGCGGGGTGGCCGACCTCATACGGGCCGGGGTCCAGAACGCCGCCGCCCGCTGCTGCTGCGTCGCGGTGACGGAGCGGGCGGCGGGAGCGGCGGCGGGGGCGGTGTCGGCGGCCTGGGCCTGTGTCGTGGTCAGGGTGCCGGCGAGCAGGGTGGCGGCGGCCGACAGGACGGCCGCGACGGTGCGATGGCGTCTCACGCATGTCTCCTTCTGCCGAGGCAGGTGGGGATGAGAGCGGTGCGGATCGACGTGCGTGAGAAGGGTGCCAGAGAAGGGCGGAGATGTCAGGGGCGCGTCAGACTCTTGGCGAAACAACGACTGTTCTCGTACAGGCGGTAGTGGCCGAACTTGGTGCACGGCTCGTAACCGCTGGACGCGTAGAGGGCGATCGCCTCCGGCTGCATGGTGCCCGTCTCCAGGACCATCCGGGTCCGTCCGGCGGCGCGGGCGTCGTCCTCCAGAGCCGCCAGGACGCGGCGGGCCAGGCCGAGGCCGCGGGCCTCCGGAACCACGTACATGCGCTTCAGCTCGGCGTCGCCGTTCGCGTAGCCCTCGTCGTTCTCGTCCTGGGTGCGCCAGCCGCCGGTCGCGACCGGGCGGTCCTCGGCGTCGTAGACGAGGAGGTAGAGGCCGAGCGGCGGGACGAACATCCCCGCGTCGAGGGGGGTGGCGTCGCCCTCGTCGCCGTAGCGGACGGCGTACTCCAGCTGCACGGCGTCTTCGAGCTTGACCGCGTCGGGGTGGTCGTACGGGGTGGGGCGGATAATCATGCGCACCATCGTACATGTATGCGCAACCCGACCCGGGACCTCCCCTGTCGGTATTCTCCCGGGATGCTCACTGTGACGTCCGTGAATGTCAATGGTCTCCGAGCCGCCGCCAAGAAGGGCTTCGTGGAGTGGCTGGCCGGTACCTCCGCCGACGCTGTCTGCCTGCAGGAAGTGCGCGCCGAGGCGGCGCAGCTCCCGGAGGAGGTCCGCGCGCCCGAGGGCTGGTTCACCGCGCACGCCCCGGCCGCCGCCAAGGGGCGCGCCGGCGTCTCCCTCTACACCCGTCGTGAGCCGGACCGCGTGCAGGTCGGCTTCGGATCGAGCGAGTTCGACGGCAGCGGCCGGTACATCGAGGCCGACCTGCCCGGTGTCACCGTCGCCAGCCTGTACCTGCCGTCCGGCGAGGTCGGCACCGACCGGCAGGACGAGAAGGTCCGCTTCATGGACGAGTTCCTGCCGTACCTCCAGGAGCTCAAGGTGCGGGCCGCCGCCGACGGCCGCGAGGTCGTGGTCTGCGGCGACTGGAACATCGCCCACCAGCAGGCCGACCTCAAGAACTGGAAGACCAACCAGAAGAACTCCGGCTTCCTCCCCGAGGAGCGCGCCTGGCTGACCCGCGTCTTCGACGAGGCCGAGTACGTCGACGTCGTCCGCTCCCTCCACCCCGACCAGGAGGGCCCGTACTCCTGGTGGTCGTACCGCGGACGCGCCTTCGACAACGACAGCGGCTGGCGCATCGACTACCAGGTGGCCACCCCCGGTCTGGCCCGGCGGGCGGTGAAGGCCTTCGTCGAGCGCGCCGCCACGCACGGCGAGCGGTGGAGCGACCACGCGCCCGTCACGGCGGTCTACGAGCTCTGAGGGCTGCCCCGGAGGGGTCCCGTCCGGGCGGGAACGGGGCCGACCCGGACACCCTTCCGGGCCGCTCTGTCATACCGTGCGGGAAGCGGTTCCGGGTGCCTCGCCCGGCGGCGAGCGCCCGGGGTCGTCCCGCCGGGTCCGGTCGTCAGGGCGCCTCGCGCAGCCTCCGGTCGAGCGCCATCGAGAGCTCGGCCTCCACGACGCTCTTCGCCAGCGGGCGCAGCCGTTCGACGTCCTTCTCCTCGGCGTGGGCGCGCAGCAGGTCCGCGAAGAGCGCGGCCAGCGCGTCCGCGTGCTCGCGGACCCGGCCGCCCGCCTCCAGGACCGCGGCCAGCGGGACGCCCTCCCTGACGAGCGCGGCCGAGACGTCCAGCAGCCGGCGGCTGATGTGGATGATCTCCTCGCCGTCGGTCGCGAGGTAGCCGAGGTCGAGCGCGGCGGCGAGGTTCTCGGGGGTGACCTCGCCGGCGAAGTGGTCGGCGAGTTCCTCCGGGGTGAGGCGGACGGGCTCCTCCTCGGTGGGTTCGCCCAGGCTCAGCACCTCCCCGACGTCCCGGCCGCTCTCGAAGGCGGCCGTGAGGTCGGCGATGCCGTTGAGGGTGTGGCCGCGCTCCAGCAGGGCGGCGATGGTGCGGAGCCGGGCCAGGTGGTGCTCGTCGTACCAGGCGATCCGGCCCTCGCGGCGGGGCGGTGGGATGAGGCCGCGTTCGCGGTAGAAGCGCAGGGTGCGCACGGTGATGCCGGCCTCGGAGGCCAGTTCCTCCATGCGGTACTCACGGACGCCGGATGCCGGGTCGGCCGGGCCCGGCCGACCGGCGCGGCCCGTTCCGCCTGCCCGGCCGAGCTGCCCCGTCGTCCGTCCCGCCACCTGATCCGTCACGTGATCCGATCCTTCCGCCACGTCGCCAGCCTATGTTGTACCGCCGGTAACTTTCCCTCGTCGTACCCCTACCGCTCGGTAAGGAGCTGCTCTACTCTCCCAATCGTGCCAGTGATTGCTGGCGGAGTCCTGGGTGCGGCGGAGGCGGCATGACGAACCACGAGCATGTGCGGGTGGCGGTGATCGGATCGGGCTTCGGTGGCCTCGGCGCGGCGGTCAGGCTGCGGCGCGAGGGGATCACCGACTTCGTCGTCCTGGAGCGGGCGGACTCCGTCGGCGGCACCTGGCGGGACAACAGCTATCCCGGCTGCGCCTGCGACGTCCCCTCGCACCTCTACTCCTTCTCCTTCGCGCCCAACGCCGACTGGCCGCGGACCTTCTCCGGACAGCGCCACATCCGCGCCTACCTGGAGCACGTCACCGACACCTTCCGGCTCCGTCCGCACCTGCGGCTCGGCCACGAGGTGCTGATGATGCGCTGGGACTCCGCCGAACTGCGCTGGGAGATCGAGACCTCCCGCGGCGACTTCACCGCCGACGTCGTCGTCTCCGCGACCGGCCCGCTCTCCGACCCGAAGATCCCGGAGATCCCCGGCCTCGCGGACTTCCCCGGGAAGGTCTTCCACTCGGCCCGCTGGGACCACGACTACGACCTCACCGGCAAGCGCGTCGCCATGGTCGGCACCGGCGCCTCCGCGATCCAGATCGTGCCCGCGATCCAGCCCCGGGTCGGCTCGCTCACCCTCTTCCAGCGCACGCCCCCGTGGGTCATGCCGCGCATGGACCGCGCCATCACCGGCCCCGAGCGCTGGCTGCACCGCAAGCTTCCGGTGACGGGCACGCTGCGCCGCGGACTGCTCTGGGGCATCCGTGAGCTCCAGGTGAGCGCCTTCACCAAGCGCCCGACCGAGCTCGGCCTGGTCGAGTCGCTCGCGAAGGCCAACATGGCCAAGGCGATCAAGGACCCGGTGCTGCGGGCCAAGCTGACCCCGTCGTACCGCATCGGCTGCAAGCGGATCCTGCTGTCCAGCGAGTACTACCCGGCGGTCGCCCAGCCCAACGTGGACGTCGTCGCCTCCGGGCTGCGCGAGATCCGCGGCAGCACGCTCGTCGCCGCCGACGGTACCGAGACCGAGGTCGACGCGATCGTCTTCGGCACCGGCTTCCACGTCACCGACATGCCGATCGCCGAACGGGTCGTCGGCGCCGAGGGCCGCACGCTCGCGGAGACCTGGAAGGACGGCATGGAGTCGCTGCGCGGCGCCACCGCCGCCGGCTTCCCCAACTGGATGACGATCATCGGCCCCAACACGGGCCTCGGGAACTCCTCCATGATCCTGATGATCGAGTCCCAGCTGAACTACCTGGCGGACTACATGCGCCAGCTCGACGTCCTCGGCGGCCGCGCCGCCCTGGCCGCCCGCCCCTCCGCCGTCGGCGCCTGGAACCGCAAGGTGCAGTCCCGGATGGAGCGCACGGTCTGGAAGGCCGGCGGCTGCGACAGCTGGTACCTCGACGCCAACGGCCGGAACACCACGTTGTGGCCGGGCACCACGGGCGAGTTCCGGCGCGAGACCAGGCAGGTCGACCTGTCGGAGTACGAGGTGCTGCGCGCCCCCGCCGCGGAGGAGAAGGCCGGGGCCGCGCCGCGGACCGCCAAGAAGAAGGAGACGGTCAAGTGAGCCGGCCGACCGGCGGGGGACCCGTCGCACCGCAGCCCGTACGCGAACTGACCGCCGTCTCGGCCGACGGCTCGCGGATCCACGTCGAGGTGTTCGGGCCGGAGGGCGCCCCGGCCGTCGTGCTCGCGCACGGCTGGACCTGTTCGATCGCCTTCTGGGCCGAGCAGATACGCGACCTGTCCGCCGACCACCGGGTCATCGCCTACGACCAGCGCGGCCACGGCCGAACGGCCCAGGTCGGCCGGTCCGGCTACTCGACCACGGCCCTCGCCGACGACCTCGAGGCCGTTCTCGCCGCGACCCTCGCGCCCGGCGAGAAGGCGGTCCTGGCGGGGCACTCCATGGGCGGCATGACGATCATGGCCGCCGCGGACCGCCCCGGCCTGCGGGACCACGCCGCCGCCGTACTGCTGTGCTCCACCGGCCCCGCCCGGCTGGTGGCCGAGTCCCTCGTGGTGCCGATCCGGCCGGGCGGCCTGCGAAGCCGGCTGACCCGGGGGATCCTGGGAGCCAGAGCGCCGCTCGGGCCGGTCACGCCGGTCTCCCGGAAGATCCTCAAGTACGCCACGATGGGGCCGGGTTCGGCACCGGAACGGGTCGACGCCTGCGCCCGGATCGTGCACGCATGCCCGCGCCCCGCCCGGGTGGCCTGGTCGCACGTCCTGGCGGAGCTCGACCTGGAGGCGGGCCTGGCGGGCCTGACGCAGCCGGTGGCCGTGCTCGTCGGCGCGGCGGACCGGCTGACCCCGCCCGTGCACGCGCGCACGATCGCGGCGGCACTGCCCCGCTGCGTGGGCCTCGTCGAACTGGCGGGCATGGGCCACATGACACCGGTGGAGGCCCCGGAGGCCGTCACCGGGCAGATCCGCGAACTGACCGTCACGTACCTGGGTGTGAAGGAGGACGCATGAGCAGGGTGAGCCTGGAGGGGCAGGTCGCGGTCGTCACGGGCGCGGCCCGCGGTGTCGGCGAGCTCCTCGCCCGCAAGCTCTCCGCGCGCGGCGCGCGGATCGCGCTCGTCGGCCTGGAGCCCGAGGAGCTGAAGCAGGTCGCCGCGCGGCTGCACACCGAGGCCGACTGGTGGCACGCGGACGTCACCGACCACCTGGCGATGGCCCGGGTGGCGGAGGAGGTCAAGGAGCGCTTCGGCAAGGTCGACATCGTCGTCGCCAACGCGGGCGTCGCCGCCGGCGGCCCGTTCGTGGACTCCGACCCGGTGGCCTGGCGACGCGTCATCGAGGTCAACCTGATCGGCGGGGCGGTGACCGGCCGCGCCTTCCTGCCGGTCCTCATGGAGTCCCGCGGCTACTTCCTGCAGATCGCCTCCCTGGCGGCGATCACGCCCGCACCGATGATGACGGCGTACTGCGCCTCGAAGTCCGGCGTCGAGGCCTTCGCCCACAGCCTGCGCGCGGAGGTCGGCTACAAGGGCGTGCGGGTCGGCGTGGGCTACCTGTCCTGGACCGACACCGACATGGTGCGCGGCGCGGACCAGGACGACGTCATGAAGGAGCTGCGCTCCCGGCTCCCCTGGCCGTCGAACCGCACCTACCCGCTGGGCCCGGCCGTGGACCGGATCGTCGCGGGCATCGAGCGGCGCTCGGCGCACGTCTACGCGCAGTGGTGGCTGCGCGGGATGCAGTCGGTACGGGGCTACCTCCCGGGGCTCATCGCCACCGTCGGGCAGCGCGAGATGAAGCGCTTCGAACCGCGGCTCTCCGGTGTGTCCAAGGGCCTGGTGGGCGCCGGCGGAGCGGCCGACGAGGACGCCCGCTCGCTGGGGCGGCGCCCCGCGACTACCGAGGGTGTCTGATCGAAATGCGTGGAATGTTCTGCCGTGCCACGCTGGTCGAGGCCCAAGGGGCGACACGCCCCGTACCCCTCACACAGGAGTGAACCTTCATGGGCAAGGCAGACCAGTTCAGGGACAAGGCGCAGGACCTCGCCGACCAGGCGAGGGCGAAGATGGGCAACGCTAAGGACGAGGCGTCCGAGCGTGCCTCCCAGGCCAAGGCCCGCTCCGACGAGGAGCGCCGGGCCCAGATGGAGGCGCACGACCGCTTCGACCAGGACTACGACGCCTGACGTCTGTCCGCTGAGGAAGGCGCACCCGGGACGCCGGGTGCGCCTTTCGCGCCGTCCGGGGCCGGACCGGGGGGCGACCGCCCGCCGCCCGCGACCGCCCGCCGTCCGCGACCGCGCGTCGTCCGCGACCGCCCGCCGCCCGCGCCCGGCCGCCGGGCGAAATCCGGGTGCCGTCCGTCCGGGGCGGCGCGTACGGTGCCGGCATGCCCGGACTGGAGTCGCTGCGCCCCGACCACGCCCCCGCCCTGCTCGCCTTCGAGCGGGAGAACCGGGCCTGGTTCGCCGCTTCGGTGCCCGATCGCGGGGACGCGTACTTCGAGGAGTTCGAGGAGCGGCACCGGGCGCTGCTCGACGAGCAGGAGACCGGCGCGATCCTCTTCCACGTGCTGGTGGGCGACGACGGGGAGATCCTCGGGCGGTTCAACCTCGTCGACGTGGCCGACGGGTCGGCCGAACTCGGCTACCGCGTCGCCCGGAAGGCCGCCGGGCGGGGCGTGGCCACGGCGGGCGTGCGGGAGGTGTGCCGGCTTGCCGCCCAGGTCCACGGGCTGCGGACGATCCGGGCCGCGACCACCCTCGACAACGCGGGCTCGCGGGCGGTGCTCGCCCGCACGGGCTTCGTGCCCGTCGGGGAGGAGACGTTCGACGGGCGGCCCGGCCTCTCCTACGTGCTGGACCTCGGCGGCAGCTTCGGGCGCGAACGGTCGGGCACCGAGTCGTAGTTCGGGGGACTGGCGGCGGGGGTCTCCGCCAGCAGCGACAGGGCCAGTTCGACGGCGTCGTCCAGCTGCGCGTGGCGGCCCTCGGCCCAGTCCAGCGGGGTGCGCAGGATCGCCAGGTCCGGCTCGACGCCGTGGTTCTCGACCGACCAGCCGTACTCGGGGAACCAGGCGGCGTTCATCGGCACCGTGATCTGCGTGCCGTCACCCAGCCGGTGACGTCCCGTCATGCCGACGACGCCGCCCCAGGTGCGCTGTCCCACCACCGGGCCGAGACCGAGCAGCTTGAACGCGACCGTGATCATGTCGCCGTCGGAGGACGTGGCCTCGTCGGCGAGGGCGACGACCGGACCGCGCGGGGCGTTCGAGGCGTAACTGACGGGCTGGGCGTTGCGGGTGAGGTCCCAGCCCAGGATCCGGCGGGTGAGCTTCTCGACGACCAGCTCGCTGATGTGGCCGCCCGCGTTGCCGCGCACGTCCACGATCAGCGCCGGCCGGGAGACCTCCATCCGCAGGTCGCGGTTGAACTGGGCCCAGCCCGAGCCGCCCATGTCCGGGATGTGCAGGTAGCCGCACTTGCCGCCGCTGACCTCCCGGACCACCGCGCGCCGCTTGGCCACCCAGTCCTGGTAGCGCAGCGGCCGGTCGTCGACCAGCGGCACGACGGCGACCCGGCGCGCCGGGCCCTCGCCCTCCGCCGGCCGGAAGGTCAGCTCGACCGTCGTGCCGCCGGAGGATGCCAGCAGCGGGTACGGGCCGCACACCGGGTCCACCGGACGGCCGTCGACGTGCGTGAGGACCGCGCCCTCGCGGATGCCGGTACCGGCCAGCGGGGAGCGGGCCTTGGAGTCGGAGGAGTCACCGGGCAGGATCCGCTTGACCGTCCAGCCGTCGTCGCGGTGCACCAGGTTCGCGCCCAGCAGTCCCATCGGCCGCTGGTAGTGCGGCGGCCCCTCGTTGCGGCGGGCGGGCGTGACGTACGCGTGCGAGGTGCCCAGTTCGCCCATGACCTCACGCAGGAGGTCGGCGAACTCGTCGGGTGAGGAGACCCGTTCGACCAGCGGACGGTACTGGTCCAGCACCGCGGGCCAGTCGACCCCGCCCAGGTCGGGCTCCCAGAAGTAGGCGCGGACGATCCGGCCGGCCTCGTCGAAGGCCTGGCGCCACTCCGCCTCCGGCTGGACCTCGTGCAGGATCCGCCGCAGGTCGATGTAGACGGTCGAGTCGCCGTCGCCCGACTCCGTCGACGGCACCGCCCGCAGCTCGCCCTCGTCGGCCACCACGAGCCGTGAGCCGTCGCCGCTGACCGCGAACCAGTCGAGGTGCTGGACGAGTTCCGTCTTGCGGGCCTTCGTGATGGTGAAGTGCTCCAGGGTGGGGCGGCCCGAGGTGTCGGAGGGGTTGGCGAAGGTCTCGCCGAGCGCGCCCGAGATCGGCCAGCGCAGCCAGACCAGCCCGCCGCCGCTGACCGGGTGCAGTGCCGAGTACTTGGAGGCCGACACGGGGAACGGCGTCACCCGGCTCTCCAGCCCCTCGACCTCCACCGTCACCGTGCCGTCGCCCTCGTCGGCGTCCTCGACCGGGTCCAGCCCGCCCGCCGCCGGGCGGCCGTCCGGCAGCAGCGCGAAGGGGGAGGGCGTGGCCGAGGACAGCGGTACGAGGTAGGGGCGGCAGCCCAGCGGGAAGGACAGGTCGCCGGTGTGCACGTCGTAGACCGGGTCGAAGCCCCGCCAGGAGAGGAAGGCGAGGTAGCGGCCGTCGCGGGTGAACACCGGGTTCTCGTCCTCGAACCGGCCGTTGGTGACGTCGACGATGATCCGGGCGCCCGGCCCCGCGATCCGGGCCATCTTGATCTGGCGCAGGGAGCGGCCGATGAACGGATGGGACCAGGTCAGCCAGCACCCGTCGGGGGAGAAGGCGAGGTCGCGGACGGGGCCGTTGATCGAGCGGATCAGCTCGGTGACTTCGCCGCCGGACTCCTCGGTGGCGTCGATGAGCAGCAGCCGGCCGTCGTTGGAGGCGATGGCCAGGCGCTCGCCGTCCGGGTCGGAGACCAGCTCCTCGACCCGGCCCAGCTCACCGGAGGCGAGCCGGCGCGGCGGCCGGTCGCCGCTGGCGCGCGGGAGGTAGGCGACCTCGACGGCGTCCTCGCCGTCGGCGTCGGTGACGTACGCGATCTGACCGCCGCTGCCCAGCATCTCGGGCAGGCGCACCCGGACGCCCGGGGTGTCGGCGATGGTCCGGGCGGGTCCGTCGCGGTGCGTGAGCCAGTACAGGCTGCCGCGCACGGAGACCGCGCTGGCCCGTCCCGTCTCGTCGACCGAGAGCGCGTCCACGTGATGGGCGGCCGGGACCTGGTAGGGGCGGCGGCCGGCGCGCGGGCCGCCGAGCCGGACGTCCAGCTTGCGCGGGGCGGCGTCCGGGAGGGTCAGGTCCTCGACGATCCACAGGTCGCCCGCGCACTGGTAGACCACCCGGCGGCCGTCGCTGGAGGCGTGCCGGGCGTAGAAGGCGTCGTGGTCGGTGTGGCGGCGCAGGTCCGTGCCGTCGGGCAGGCAGGAGTAGAGGTTGCCGATGCCCTCGTGGTCGGAGAGGAAGGCGATCCTGCCCGCCACGAACATCGGCGCGTCGAGATGGCCTCCGAGGTCCGGCAGCAGCCGTTCGCCGTGCAGCCAGAGGCGGCCGGTCGCCCCGCCCCGGTAGCGCTTCCAGGCGGCCGGCTCGTGCGGCGGCTTGCCGGTGAGCAGCAGGGTGCGCCGTTCGCCGTCGAGGTCGGCGACGGCGATGTCGGACACCGGTCCCCAGGGCATCCGGCCGCCGGGGGAGCCGTCGGTGGGGACGGTGTAGGCCCAGGAGTAGTACGAGAACGGCTGGCCGTGCGACGAGACGGCGAGGATGTCGCCGTCGGGCGACCAGCCGCAGACCCGGGTGTCCGTCGAGCCCCAGTAGCCGAGCCGGCGGGAGGGGCCGCCCTCGACCGGGGCGAGATGGATCTCGGGGTCGAGGCTGCGCCAGCTCGTGTAGGCGATCCGACGTCCGTCGGCCGAGAAGCGCGGATGGCCGACCCGGGTGCGGTCGACCGTGATGCGCCAGGCCCGGCCCGGACTCCGCCCCTCGGGGACGAGGGGCGCGACCCAGAGATCGTCCTCGGCCGCGAAGCACAACAGGTCGTCGTGGAGGTGCGGGAAGCGGAGATACGCGACGTCGTCACTCACTCCCCAATGCTTTCCGCGAGGAGGGGGTGCGGCAACTCGGGAACGCGAATCTTTCGGGCGGAGTTCCGGCTTCCGGGCCCGGACGGGTGTGGGCTGCGACACGTACGAAACGGTTTCGTTTCGTTGAGGGGGCGGGTATCTTTGTGCTGTACGAAACCGTTTCGTTCGGAAGGAGGGCCGGACATGGCCCGCAGCAGGCTCACCCCAGAGCGTGAGGCCGAGCTGTACGAAGCCGTGCTCGACCTCCTGCGCGAGGTCGGCTACGACGCCCTCACCATGGACGCCGTCGCCACCCGCACCCGCTCCAGCAAGGCCACCCTCTACCGCCAGTGGGGGAGCAAGGCCGAACTCGTCGCCAGGGCCCTGCGCCACAACAAGCCCGTCAGTCTCGCCGAGATCGACAGCGGCAGCCTGCGCGGCGACTTCCACGCGATGCTGGAACTGACCGACGACTGCCAGATGGAGAAGGACTCCGCGCTGATGCGGGGCCTGGCCCATGCCGTCCACGACAATCCCGAACTGCTCCAGGCGCTGCGCGAGCTGCTCATCGAACCCGAGATGACCGGCCTCGACGAGGTGCTGAGGCGAGCGGTGGACCGGGGCGAGATCAGTGCCGACAACCCGGCCCTGAGGCTCGTGCCCCACATGCTGATCGGGGCGTTCATCGCCCGCCCGCTGATCGAGGACCAGCCGGTCGACCACGCCTTCATCAGTGGTTACGTCGACGCCGTCGTGCTCCCCGCACTGGGCGTCTGACCGGGGATCCCCCCGGACCGGCACCGTCCCGACGCCGAGGTGCCCCCTCACCCGGCGTCCGGCACCCCTGAAGACCGCAGTACCTGACGTCGCACCGCTCACGCCGTCGGGTCGGCTCCCCATGCCCTTGTCCCACTCACCAATGGGAGTACGCCCCCGTGGCCACGTTCCTCTACAAGCTGGGTCGCTCCGCCTACCGGCGCCGACGGCTCGTCGCCCTGCTCTGGGTGGCGCTCCTCGCGCTCGCCGGAGCCGGCGCCGCGTCCGCGCCCGCCGCGACCTCCAGCTCCTTCTCGATCCCCGGCACCGAGGCCCAGAAGGCCTTCGACCTCCTGGAGCAGCGCTTCCCCGGCGGCAACGCCGACGGGGCCACCGCCCGGGTCGTCTTCAAGGCCCCCGAAGGCCAGAAGATGACCGACCCGGCCAACAAGGCCAAGGTCCAGGACGTGGTCGGTGAGCTGAAGTCCGGCTCCGACCAGGTCGCCTCGGTCACCGACCCGTACGCCGCCCAGGCGGTCTCCCGGGACGGCTCGACCGCCTACGTCTCCGTCAGCTACAAGCTCTCCGGCATGGAGCTGAGCGACGCGACGCGCGAGGCCCTGCAGAAGACCGGGCACGACGCGCAGGGTCAGGGGCTGACCGTCGAGATCGGCGGTGACGCGCTCCAGACCATGCCCGAGACCGGCGCCGGCGAGATCGTCGGCGTGGTGATCGCCGGCATCGTGCTCGTCGTCACCTTCGGTTCGCTGGTCGCCGCCGGACTTCCGCTGCTGACCGCGATCATCGGCGTCGGCATCGGCGTCTCCTCGATCACCGCGCTCGCCAGTGTCCTCGACCTCGGCTCCACCACCTCCACCCTCGCGATGATGATCGGCCTCGCCGTCGGCATCGACTACGCCCTCTTCATCGTCTCCCGCTACCGCGCGGAGCTCGCCGACGGCCGGGAACGCGAGGACGCCGCGGGCCGCGCGGTCGGCACGGCCGGCTCGGCCGTCGTCTTCGCCGGGCTGACCGTGGTCATCGCTCTCGTCGGGCTCGCCGTCGTCAACATCCCGATGCTGACGAAGATGGGCTTCGCCGCGGCCGGCACGGTCGTGATCGCCGTCCTGATCGCGCTCACCCTGATCCCGGCCCTGCTCGGCTTCGCCGGCTCCAAGGTCATGGGCCGCAAGGAGCGCAAGGGGCTGAAGAAGGCCGACGACAAGCCCAACGCGGGCACCCGCTGGGCACGGTTCGTCATCCGCCGCCCGGTCATGGTCCTGCTCGTCGGCGTCCTCGGCCTCGGCGCGATCGCCCTGCCCGCCGCCTCGTTGGAGATGGGCCTGCCGGACGACGGCGCCAAGCCCGCCTCCGCCACCGAGCGCCGGGCGTACGACCTGCTGTCGGACGGGTTCGGTCCCGGGTTCAACGGCCCGCTGATGGTCGTCGTCGACGGTGACAAGGCCGCGGCCGACTCCACCGTCTCGACGATCAAGGGCCTGGACGGCGTCGTCGCCGTGACCCCGCCGACGCCGAACAAGGCCGGCGACACCGCGATGATCACCGTGATCCCGAAGGACCGCCCCTCCTCGGTGGAGACCGAGAACCTGGTCCACGAGATCCGGGCCTCGACCGGCGACGACGTGCTGGTCACCGGCGCGACCGCGATGAACATCGACTTCTCGCAGAAGATGAACGACGCGCTCGTGCCCTACCTGGCGCTGGTCGTCGGCCTCGCCTTCCTGCTCCTGATGCTGGTGTTCCGCTCGGTCCTGGTCCCGCTGAAGGCGGCCCTCGGCTTCCTGCTCTCGGTGGTCGCGGCCCTCGGCGCGGTCGTCGCGGTCTTCCAGTGGGGCTGGCTCGGCTCGCTGTTCGGGGTCGAGCAGACCGGCCCGATCATGTCGATGATGCCGATCTTCATGGTCGGCGTGGTCTTCGGTCTCGCCATGGACTACGAGGTCTTCCTCGTCACCCGGATGCGAGAGGCGTACGTCCACGGGGAGCGCCCCGGCGAGACGATCGTGACCGGCTTCCGGCACAGCGCCCGGGTGGTCACGGCCGCCGCCGTGATCATGATCGCGGTCTTCTCCGGCTTCATCGGCATGACCGACCAGATGATCAAGATGATCGGCTTCGGTCTCGCCGTCGCCGTCCTCTTCGACGCGTTCGTGGTCCGTATGGCGATCGTGCCCGCGGTGCTCGCCCTGCTGTCCCACAAGGCGTGGTGGCTGCCGAAGTGGCTCGACCGGATCCTGCCGAACGTGGACGTGGAGGGTGAGGCCCTGGCCGTCCCCGCCGACTCCCCGCAGGACGCGGACCCCGACGCGGGACGCAGGCTCGTCAAGGTCTGATCCCGCCCCGGCTCCGGGGCCGCGAACGAGCGGTCGCGCCCCGGATCGCGCCGGGACCCGTGGGGACGGGGTACCGACGCGGCCTTACGCCGTCATCGTGTCGTGGTCGACGCGGTGACGGCGTAGGTGTGCCGCAGGAAGCGCAGCAGGGCGGTCGTGTCGAACTGGACGACGGCGACGCCGTGGGCCGTGTGGAACTCGACGACCGTCTGCACCCGGCCGCAGGGCCAGACGCCGATGTCCCCGCGGCGGGCGGGGGCGCGCATCCCCGATTCGAGGAGGGCGCGGGGGAAGGACCACTCGATGTTGCCGGGAAAGGCGAAGCGCACGGTGGCGGGCTCGGCGTCCGGGTCGTAGCGCAGGGCGACCGGGACGGGCCGCGAGAGGGGGGCGTCGGTGATGATCCGGCCTTTGGCGTGATCTTCGACGGCGTGGTCATCCGCAGGGTGCATCGGCCGACTCCTCGCGCTTGGCGCTTTCATTACCTAATGTCCCATATTCTCCAGCTTTCGCGCGGCGCACTTCTGTCGAGCGTGCGCTCTTGCAAGCTCTTTGCAGGTAGCGCCTATCATCAGTGCCGTGCATGTACCTGACGGATTCATCAACGCCCCTGTCTCGGTCGCCGCCGGAGTCGTCGCCGCGGGCGCCGTCGCCGTCAGCCTGCGCGGAGCCCGCCGCGAGCTGGACGAGCGCACGGCTCCGCTCGCCGGCCTGGTCGCGGCCTTCATCTTCGCGGTCCAGATGCTGAACTTCCCGGTCGCCGCCGGGACCAGCGGACACCTGCTGGGCGGCGCGCTCGCCGCGATCCTCGTCGGCCCCTATACAGGCGTGCTCTGCATAGCGGTCGTGCTGCTGATGCAGGGCATCCTCTTCGCGGACGGCGGCCTGACCGCGCTCGGCGTGAACATCACCGTCATGGGCGTCGTCACGGTCGTGGTCGCGTACGCGCTCTTCCGCGGGCTCGTCCTCGTCCTGCCGCGCACCCGCCGCTCGGCGGCGGTCGCCTCCTTCGTCGCCGCGCTCGTCTCCGTGCCGGCCGCGGCCGGTGCCTTCACCCTCGTCTACGCGATCGGCGGCACCA
Source organism: Streptomyces sp. JL2001 (assembly GCF_050917515.1). Taxonomy (NCBI): domain Bacteria; kingdom Bacillati; phylum Actinomycetota; class Actinomycetes; order Kitasatosporales; family Streptomycetaceae; genus Streptomyces; species Streptomyces sp. JL2001. Next base: position 4,557,902 of record NZ_CP169421.1, read on the forward strand.
CCGACGTCCCGATCCCGCAGGTACTGACCGCCATGATCGGCGTGCACGCCCTCATCGGCATCGGCGAGGCCGTGATCACCATGCTGACCGTCGGCGCGGTCATCGCCGTCCGCCCGGACCTGGTCCACGGCGCCCGCGGCCTGAGCGCCCCGCTCAAGCTGCGCGTCGGCGGTGAGCTCGTCGACGCCGCTCCGGCCCGCGAGTCCGCGCCCGCCGGCGGCCCCGCGCCGCGCAAGCTGTGGCTCGGCGGCCTGGTCACCGCCCTCCTGCTGGCCGGCTTCGTCTCCTTCTACGCCTCCGCCAGCCCGGACGGCCTGGAGAAGGTCGCCGCCGACAAGGGCATCGACAAGAACGTCGAGGAGCACGCCGCCGCCGACTCCCCGCTCGCCGACTACGGGATCAAGGGCGTCGAGGCCCCCCGGCTCTCCGGCGGCCTCGCGGGCGTGATCGGCGTGGGCGGCACCCTCGCCGTGGGCTCCGGCGCGTTCTGGGCCGTCAGGCGCCGTCGCGCCTCCCACGCGCCGACCGGGGCGCGGGTCTGAGATGGGGGCGGGGCACGCGCACAAGCTGTACCGGCGGGGAGACTCGCCGGTCCACGCCCTGCCGCCGCACGTCAAGCTGGCGGCGGTCTTCGCCTTCGTGGTGGTCGTGGTCTGCACGTACCGCGAGGCGGTCTGGGCCTTCGGTCTCTACGCCCTGCTCCTCGCCGGGGTGGCGGCGTGGGCCCGGGTGCCGGCCGGTTTCGTCCTGCGCCGGCTGGTGATCGAGATCCCGTTCGTGGCGTTCGCGTTCCTGATGCCCTTCGTGGTCCCGGGTGAGCGGGTCGAGTTCCTCGGTCTCTCCCTGTCCGTCCAGGGCCTCTGGGGCGCCTGGAACGTCCTGGCCAAGGGGACCCTGGGCGTCGCCGCCTCCGTCCTGCTCGCCGCCACGACCGAGCTGCGCTCCCTGCTGCTCGGCCTCCAGCGGCTCCGGCTCCCGCCGCTGCTGGTCCAGATCGCGTCCTTCATGCTCCGCTACGGCGACGTGATCTCGGACGAGATGCGCCGGATGTCGATCGCCCGGCGCTCGCGCGGCTTCGAGGCGAAGGGCGTCCGCCACTGGGGCGTCCTCGCCAAGTCCGCCGGCGCGCTCTTCATCCGCTCCTACGAGCGGGGCGAACGCGTCCACCTCGCCATGGTCAGCCGCGGATACGCGGGGTCCATGCCGGTCATCGACGAGGTGACCGCCTCCCGGGCGCAGTGGGTGCGGGCCGCCGCCCTCCCGCTCGCCGCCCTCGTGATCTGCCTTCTCGGATGGACCCTGTGACTTCTCCGTCGACACCCGCCGCCCCCGACTCCCCCTCGCTGGAGGTGCGCGGCCTCGCGTACGCCTACCCGGACGGCCACCAGGCGCTCTTCGGCGTGGACCTGACCGTCGGACGCGGCGAGCGGGTCGCCCTGCTCGGCCCCAACGGCGCCGGCAAGACCACCCTCGTGCTCCATCTCAACGGCATCCTCACCGGCGGCGCCGGCACGGTCGCCGTCGCCGGGCTGCCGGTCGAGAAGCGGAACCTCGCGGAGATCCGGCGCCGGGTCGGCATCGTCTTCCAGGACCCGGACGACCAGCTCTTCATGCCGACCGTGAGGGAGGACGTCGCCTTCGGTCCCGCCGCGGCGGGGATCCGCGGCCCGGAGCTGGACTCCGTGGTCCGCACGGCGCTCGAACGGGTCGGCATGGCCGAGTTCGCCGACCGGCCGCCGCACCACCTGTCCTTCGGGCAGCGGCGGCGGGTGGCGGTGGCGACCGTGCTCGCGATGGAGCCGGAGATCCTCGTCCTGGACGAGCCGTCCTCCAACCTCGACCCGGCCTCGCGCCGCGAGCTCGCCGACATCCTGCGTTCCCTGGACGTCACCGTCCTGATGGTCACGCACGACCTGCCCTACGCGCTGGAGCTCTGTCCGCGCTCGGTCATCCTCAGCGACGGGGTGATCGCGGGCGACGGGTCGACCAGGGACGTGCTGAGCGACGCCGAGCTGATGCGGAGCCACCGGCTGGAGCTGCCCTTCGGCTTCTCCCCGCAGTCGGTCTGACGCTCCGTTCCCTCCGGGGCCCGGGCGGCGGTGGAGTCCCGCCGGGTCGCCGCCCGAGGTCCGCGGACGCTCTCGCTACCCCTGGGTAACGTGGAGCCGCTCCGTCCGATACCTTGTGCACAATCCATTTGTGCACTCCTCACTTACGGGGGCGGACCATGAGCGAACGCGCGGACAGCCGTCCGACGAAGATCATGTACGTGGCCGAGGCCACCGCGCACGGCGGTCGCGACGGCTTCGTGACGAGCCAGGACGGCCTGATCGACCTCCGCCTCGCGATGCCGCGCGCGCTCGGCGGGGACGGCCGGGGCACCAACCCCGAGCAGCTCTTCGCCGCCGGATACAGCGCCTGCTTCCACAACGCGCTCGTGCTCGTCGGCCGCCGGGCCGGCTACGACCTCTCCGGATCCACCGTCGCCGCCAAGGTGGGCATCGGACCCAACAAGGCCCGCGGCTACGGACTGGCCGTCGCCCTCAACGTCTCGCTGCCGCTGGTCGACCAGGAGCTGGCCGCCTCGCTCGTGGACGCGGCGCACGAGGTCTGCCCGTACTCCAACGCCACCCGCGACAACATCGACGTCTCCGTCGTGCTGAGCTGAGGGACGGGACGGCCCCGAGCGACCCGGAATCCGCGCTTCGAGGCGGACGTTGCACCATGGGGTGACGACGAACGACGAGGAGCGTGGCACGTGGACGTCCGGGGCACGGTGGCGGCCGGATTCGAACCGGTGGGGGACGCGTTCCGGCGCAACTTCGAACAGCGCGGCGAGCGGGGCGCGGCCCTCGCCGTCTACCGCGACGGCGTCAAGGTCGTGGACCTGTGGGCCGGCGCCCGGGACGCCGACGGGAACGCCGCCGACGCCCCCTGGGCCGTGGACACCGCACAGGTGGTCCGCTCGGCCACCAAGGGCGTCGCCGCCGCCGTCCCCCTGCTGCTCCACCAGCGCGGACAGCTCGACCTCGACGCCCCGGTCGGCACCTACTGGCCCGAGTTCAAGGCGGCCGGGAAGGACCGGGTGACGGTGCGACAGGTGCTCGCCCACCAGGCCGGCCTGCCCGTCCTCGACCGGCCGCTGACCCTCGCCGAGGCCGTCGACCGGGAGACCGCCCTGCGGGCGATCGCCGCCCAGGCGCCCGTCTGGGAGCCCGGCACCGCCCACGGCTACCACGCCCACACCTTCAGCTGGCTGCTCGCCGGGATCGTCCACCGGGTCACCGGGCGCACCATCGGACGCTGGGTCGCCGAGGAGATCGCCCGTCCGCTCGGCCTCGACCTGTGGATCGGGCTGCCCGCCGACGAGGCCCACCGGGTCGGCCGCATCGGCCCCGTCGAGGAGATCGACCCGCCCGGCGGCGGAGCGCTCAAGCTGCGCCCCAAGCGCTCGGTCACCGAGGCCTACCGCGATCCCGACTCGCTCACCCGGCGCGCCTTCGGCGCCATCGACCCCAAGCCCGACGAGAACGACCCCGTCTACCGGGCCGCCGAACTCCCCGGCTCGGCCGGTGTCTCCACGGCCCGCGCGCTGGCCCGCTTCTACGCCGCCACCCTCGGGCCCGTCGACGGCGGCGTCCGCCTCTTCGCCCCGGCGACCCTGACGCTCGCCCGCACCGAGGAGTCGGCGGGGCCCGACCGGGTGCTGATGGTGGGCACCCGCTTCGGACTCGGCCACATGCTCCACGGCCCGGCCTCCCCGCTGCTCGGCCCCACCTCCTTCGGGCACCCGGGGCGGGGCGGCTCGCTCGGCTTCGCCGACCCGGAGTCGGGCATCTCCTTCGGGTACGTGACCAATGGGATGCGCAAGACGGTCACCGCCGATCCGCGGGCCCAGGCTCTGGTGCGGGCGGTGCGTTCGGTGCTGTGATCCCCCCATGGATCACCACTCGGACTCCTCCCCGCAGTCGCCCGCGGACCGGCTTCCGGACGTCCCCGGCGGCCCTTCGCCCCGCGCCGTCCCCGGTCGTCTCGCGGGCCACGCCGCCCTGGTCACCGGAGCGGCCCGTGGCATCGGCGAGGCGACGGCCCGCCGGCTGGCCGCCGAGGGCGCCCGGGTACTGGTGACGGACGTGGACGGCCGGGCGGCGCGCGCCGCGGCCGAGGCGATCCCCGGGGCCGTCGGCCTGAGCTGCGACGTCACCGACCGCGCGTCCGTCGAGGCGGCGGTCGCGTACGCGGCGGAGTCCTTCGGCGGCCTCGACGTCCTCGTCAACAACGCCCTCGCGCCGGTCGCGCCCGACGCCGCCGCCTTCGAGGACGACCCCGACGAGGGCTGGCGGCAGCAGCTCGACGTCACGCTCCTCGGCGCGGTCCGCTGTTCGCGGGCGGCGCTGCCCCTCCTCACCGCCGCCGGGGGCCGCGGGGCCATCGTCAACATCGGGTCGGTCAACGCGCGGCAGGACTTCGGGAACCACGCCTACAGCGCCGCCAAGGCCGGTCTCGCCTCGCTCACCCGCACCCTGGCCGGCGACGCCGCCCCGCGCGGCGTCCGCGTCAACCAGATCGACCCCGGCACCGTCGCCACCCGGGGCTGGGCGGGCCGGGAGGACCGGCTCGCCGCGCTGGCCGGCCGCGTCTACCCGCTCGGCCGGGTCGGAACCCCCGAGGACATCGCCGCCGCGGTCGCCTTCCTGGCCTCCGCCGACGCCGCATGGATCACCGGCACGACGCTGCGCGTCGACGGCGGCCTCCTGGCCGTGAACACCCACTTCCGCGAAGTCCTCGGCGCCTTCGACGACTGAGCGGCGCCCCCTGGAGCCCGCCCGTTCCGGCCTGTTGCTCCCGTGACGCCCCTTCCGTGCCGGTTCGCATCGATCACAGTCCGGTAACCATCGGCACCCGCTGTGGAGTGCGTTTTTGTTGCCTGATAAAGATTCAGGTCTGGCCGTCGTCCACCGCGCAGGAGCGGTGACACCGCCGGGGGGGCTCACATGGTCGGGTCCCGGGCGGAGCCCGGACCCCAGTACGACTTTGCACGCTTTCGCCGTGCCCGCATACCCGCACGGCGCACCCTTCCCGCGGATTCACCTGCCCGCACACCGGGACGACGGGGATCGTGAAAGGGAGTGTGCATGGGCCGAACCGCCCGTGAGAAGGCATTCAGATGGGGCGCGGCGGCGGTCGCCACCCTCGCCGTCACCGCCGCCGGGATACCGGCGTCGCAGGCGGCAACCACGGACGAGCCCGGACCCAAGCGGGTCGGATCGGCCCCGAAGATCCCGCACGGCGCCGTCCGCTCGGCGGACCCGGCCGCCGGCGAGAAGCTCGACCTGAACGTCGTGCTGGAGCCGCGGGACCAGGTCGCGCTGGACCGCTTCGTCGCGGCCGTGTCCGACCCGAAGTCGCCGCAGTACCGCCAGTACCTCGGTACGGGCGAGTTCGCGGCCGCGTTCGGCGCCGCGCCGCAGACCGTCGCGAAGGTCAGGGCCGAACTGGAGGCCAAGGGCCTCACGGTCGGCGAGCTGGAGGCCGACGGCCTCACCCTGCCGGTGACCACGACGATCGGCGGGGCCGCCAAGGCGTTCCGCACCGAGTTCGACGGCTACCGGCTGAAGGACGGCAAGAAGGGCGTCGCGAACACCGCGGCCCCGCAGTTCGACGGTGCGACGGCCGGCGCCGTCCGCGGCGTCGTGGGCCTGAGCAGCCTGGCCTCCTTCGAGCCGCGCAACTCCGGCGCCAAGCGCGCGGGCCGCGTGCAGCCGGCCGACGACTCGGGCTCGGTCACCCGCCAGCCGCGCCTGACGGGCACGACCCCGGCGATGTGCTCGGGCATCGTGGACATGTTCGCGGACGCGTCCGACCCGAACTACCCGCCGATGTACGACAAGCAGGACTACTGGAGTGCCCGGTCGCTCGCGACCGCGTACAACATGGCGAACCAGCCGAACGTCCAGACCGGCACCACGATCGCCATCTACTCGCTGGAGAACTACGACCCGAAGGACATCGCGAGCTACCAGGCGTGCCACGGCACGAAGGTGCCCGTGACCCCGGTCCGGGTCAACGGCGGCCCCACCGAGCCGGCGGGCCTGGAGACCGGCGCGGGAATGGAGACCGCGCTCGACGTCCAGACCATCATCGGTCTCGCCCCGCAGTCCAAGATCCTCGTCTACCAGGGCCCCAACACCTGGGACGACGGCACGGACGTCTTCCGCAAGATCGTCACGGAGAACCGTGCCAAGGTCGTCTCCGTCAGCTGGGGCAGCTGTGAGATGAACACCCCGACCGAGGTCATGGACGCCGAGAACCTGGCGTTCCAGCAGGCCGCGGCCCAGGGTCAGACCATCGTCGCCGCCTCCGGCGACAGCGGTTCCACCGGCTGCTACTTCGACAACGACCAGAACGGCGTGCCGGACCAGCCGAACGCCGACCAGCTCGTGACCGACAACCCGGCCTCCTCGCCGTACGTCCTCGGCGTCGGCGGCACCACCATGCGGACCTCGGTCACCAACCAGACCACCTGGACCGGCTCCGGCGGCGGCGTCTCGCGTCACTTCACCGTGGCCGCCGACGGCTTCCAGACCGGGAGGACCGGCGCGGGCTACAGCGACCTCTGCACCGCCGGTGCCGGCACGAACTGCCGCCAGGTCCCGGACGTCTCCGCGGTCGGCGACGGCGACACCGGCTACCCGGTCGCCTTCGGCCAGGACGGCGGCCAGTGGTGGTGGATCATCGGCGGCACCAGCGGCGCCGCCCCGGTGTGGGCCGCCCTGATCGCCCAGGCCGACCAGGACCTCGCCTGCCAGGCCAACGGCCCGGTCGGCTACGCCCACCAGGCGCTGTACAAGCTCCCGGCGGCGGCCTTCCGTGACGTGACGACCGGCCACAACAACGTGACCCAGTCCGGCAACGTCAGCGGCCTCTACCAGGCCGGCGCCGGCTACGACCTCGCCACCGGCCTCGGCACGCCGAACGGCCGCGAGATCGTCAAGGGCCTGTGCCAGGCGGTCCCGCGCTCCGCGGCGACCACCTTCAACGCGCTTGCCCCGGCCCGCATCCTGGACACCCGCTACGCCATCGGCCGCGCCGGCACCGCCCCCGTCGGCGCCAACGGCACGGTCAAGCTCAAGGTCGCGGGCGCCGGCGGCGTCCCCGCCACCGGCGTGACCTCGGTCGTCATGAACATCACGGCCACCGCACCCTCCGCGTCGGGCTTCCTGACGGCGTACCCGAGCGGCACCACCCGCCCGTCCTCGTCCAACATCAACTGGCTGAAGGGCCAGACCATCCCGAACCTGGTGACCGTCCCGGTCGGCAAGGACGGCTCGGTCGACCTCTTCAACGCCGGCGGTGGCACCACCCACTTCATCGCGGACGTGTCCGGCTACTACTCGGCCGACGCCGGCGGCAGCACCTACGTGCCCAAGGGCCCGGCCCGCATCCTCGACACCCGCAACGCCATCGGCCGCGCCGGCACCGCGCCGGTCGCGGGCAAGGGCACCGTCACCCTGACCGTCGCGGGCGCCGGCGGCGTCCCGGCCACGGGTGCCACCGCGGTCGTCCTCAACGTCACGGCGACCGCGCCGACCTCCAACGGCCACCTGATCGCGTACCCGAGCGGCACCACCCAGCCGACGGCGTCCAACATCAACTGGCTCACCGGTCAGACCCGGCCCAACATGGTCGTCGTGCCGGTCGGCGCGGACGGCAAGGTGAAGCTGTACAACGCCGGTGGCGGCACCGTGCACTTCATCGCCGACGTCTTCGGCTACTACACGGCCGCGACCGACGGCGTGTCCTTCCACACCGCGGGCCCGAGCCGGCTGCTCGACACCCGTTCCGCCCTGGGTACGGCCTCCGCGGCCCCGCTGGGCGCCGGCACCAACCTGGTGCTGGACCTGAACGACGGTCACACGCTGGCCAACGCCAAGGCGGTCGTCCTCAACGTGACCGTCACGGCCCCGTCGACCGCCGGTTTCCTGACCGTGTGGCCCGACGGAACGGCGCTGCCGAACGCGTCCAACCTCAACTGGACGGCCGGTCAGACCACGGCCAACCTGGTGACCGTCCCCGTCGTCAACGGAAAGATCGACTTCCGTTCGAAGAGCGGCACCGTGCACGTGATCGCCGACCTGTTCGGCTACTACATGTAAGGCGCCCCGCGCCACGCAGGAGGCCCTGCCCCGCCGCTTCACCGCGGCGGGGCAGGGCCTCCTCGCTCCGGGCTCCGCCCCGTCAGGAGGCGTGCAGCATCAGCCCGATGCCGACGACCATCAGCCCGGCGGCGGCCACCCGCGGCCCGCCGAAGCGCTCCTTGAAGAACAGCGCGCCGATCGCCGCGCCGACGATGATCGACGACTCCCGCAGGGCCGCGATCGGCGCCAGCGCCGCCTTCGTCTGGGCCCACAGCACCAGGCCGTACGCGGCCACCGACAGCGCCGCCCCCAGCAGGCCGCGGACGGCGTGCGGGCGGAGCTGGGCCGCCAGCGCGCCGCGCCTGCGGTACAGGGCGTACGCGGGGATCGCCAGGCCCTCCATGACCATCAGCCAGGCGATGTAACCGAGCGGGGTACCGGACGCGCGCACTCCGACGCCGTCGACGACCGTGTAGCCGGCGATCGCCAGTCCGGTGGCACCGGCGGCCAGCAGGGCGGCCCAGTCGGGGCGGCGCCCGGTGCCCCGGATGCCCCAGAGGGCCAGGCCGGTCAGGCCCGCGCAGGCGAAGGCGACCCCCGTGAGCTGCCAGCCGTCCGGGATCTCGTCCACGAAGACCGCCGCGAGGACGGTCACGGCCAGCGGGGCCGTGCCCCGCGCGATCGGGTACATCTGGCCGAAGTCGCCGAGGGTGAACGACCGCATGAGCAGCGCCATGTAGCCCACGTGCAGCACCGCGGAGCCGGCGAGGTACGGCCAGGCGCCGGCCGCCGGCAACGCGACGAAGCAGGCGGTCACGCCGCCGATCAGCGCCCCGCCGCCGGATATCAGCGTGAAGGAGAGCAGTTGGTCCCGGATGTTGTGGGCGATCGCGTTCCAGCTGGCGTGCGTCACCGCGGCGGCGAGGACGGCCGCCGCGACCAGGGGCGTCACCGCACCCGCTCGCGGACGTCCACGACCGCGCCGCCCGCGTGGGCGATCAGCGTCCGCGGGTCGAGGGCGAACACGGTGTGCGGGTTGCCCGCCGCCGCCCACACCACGGCGTGGTCGAGCAGGCCGCGGTCGGCGAGGACCCGGGTCCGGGTGCGGTGCCCGAAGGGCGGGACGCCGCCGATCGCGTAGCCCGTGGTCTCGCGGACGACGCGGGCGTCGGCCCGTGTCACGGCCGCCGCGCCGAGCTCCTCGCGGACGCGTTCCACGTCGACCCGGGAGGAGCCGTCCATCAGGACCAGCACCGGCACCCCGTCGGCCGCGAAGATCAACGACTTGACGATCTCGGAGACCTCGCAGCCGATGGCCTCGGCGGCCTGGGCCGCGGTGCGGGTCTCGTCCGGGAAGCGGCGGACCTCCACCTCCAGGCCCAACTCCCGCAGGGCTTCGGCGAAGAGGGGGTGGGCCGGGGACGTGAGGGACGCGGCGGTGGGTTCGTGAGCGCTCATGGCCCGCACGCTAACGGTATGTGTACGGGCCACGCGAACGGTTTCAGCCGGCGTTCAGGACCTTCGCCACGACGGGCCCCGCGGCGTCGCCGCCGTGTCCGCCGGACTGGACGACGGCCGCCGCCGCCAGATCGCCGGAGAACCCGGTGAACCAGCTGTTGGAGGTCTCCTGGCCGCCCACCTCGGCCGAGCCGGTCTTCGCGCCCTTGTCGGCGCCACCGACCGGCGCCATCGCCCGTGCGCCGGTGCCGCTGGTGGCCGTGCGCCGCATCATGTCCCGCAGCTGACGGGCCACCGAGTCGGGCAGGCGTCGCTGGGCGGTGGCGATCGTCCGGTCGTCCAGGTCCTTGGGCACGATGATCGGCTGCCTGAACGAGCCGGTCTTCGCGGTGGCGGTGATCGAGGCGATGTTGAGCACGTTCATCTGCACGGTGCCCTGGCCGATGTACTGGGCGGCGGCCTCGCCGCCGGTCTCGGCCGGGATGCTGCCGTCATAGGTGTCCACGCCGGTCTGCCAGTTCAGGCCGATCCCGAAGACGTCCCGGGCCTCCTTGCCGAGCGCCGCGTCGTCCTTGACGTCGTCGATCTTCTTGATGAACGCGGTGTTGCAGGACATCGCGAAGCTCTGGGAGAAGGGCACGTTGCCGAGCTTGAAGTTCTTCAGGTTGTGGAACGTGCGGCCGTAGTACATGGCGTTCTCCGGGCACTCGGCCGGCCGGTCCGCCGTCACCAGCCCCTTCTCCAGGAGCAGGGCCGCGGTCACGATCTTCAGTGTGGAGCCGGGCGCCTGCTTGCCGAGGAAGGCCGTGTTGTAGCCGCTCGCCGGGTTGTTGGCGACGGCCCGGATCTCGCCGGTGCTCGGCTTCACCGCGACGACCGCGGCCTGCCCGTACTGCCGGACCGCCTTCTCGGCCGCCGCCTGCACGTCCGCGTCGATGGTGGTCTCCAGCCGCCCCGGCTCGCCCTTGACGAGGGTCAGCAGGGTGGAGTCGGCCACCCCCTCGGTCTCGGACTCGACCCAGGTCTCGATGCCGGCGGTGCCGCCGGCCTTCCTGCCGTACCGCTCGCGGAGCTGGTCGAGGACCGGGCCGAGGGAGGGGTACTTCTCCTTCGTCAGCTCGCCGCCCTCGCGGTCGACGGCCTTGACGGCGGCGGCCTTCGCCGTGCCCGTGCGCAGCGTCGTGCCCTTGGTCAGCCGCGGATGGAGGACGGACGGCTTCCAGTCGACCAGGGGGCGCCCGGTGGTGAGCCCGCGCACGACGGTCAGCTGCGAGGAGTACGTCCAGGGCTTCGACCGCCCCTCGAAGGTCACGGTGGCCTTCACCGTGAACGGCACGGTGGTGCCGTTCGGCGCGCCCGGGGTGATGACGGCCCCGGAGACCTTCGCGCCCTCGCGGTAGTTGAGCACGGCCGGCCCGGCGTCGACGGGGTTGTTCGTCAGCTGCGCGGCCCGGTCCGACTCCCCGGCCGCCCAGGCGGCCAGGAAGTCCTTGGCGGTGCCGACGACCTCGTCGGTGTGCAGGGGACCGGACTTCTTGGCACCGGTCCCGGATTGCGCACCGGTAGCGGAATTCCCGCTCCCGCTTATTCCGGTCCAGAGGTTGTACCCGCCGTATCCGACCCCGCCCGCCACGACGACGAACACACTTCCTACCAACGCGACCTTGGCTCCACTGCGCATGACGGTGAATCCCCTCCCCAGGTGGTAGCCGCAGTCAACCAGTGCTTCCGCCCGCGTGTCGAGCGAGATCCGATTGCGCCGGGAATGGCCCCGCTAGATCCAGGTGTCCAGCCACATCCTGTTTCTCCACTGGTCCATCGGAATCGCCGTGCCGGTGTACAGCGGCCAGAAATAGATGAAATTCCAGACGATGAGCAGAACCAGAACACCGGCCCCCACCGCCCCGAAGGTCCGGCGCCTTTCCGAGGAACCCGCCGGGCCGATCATCGCCCCGATCATCATCGTCACCGCGAGACACAGGAACGGAACGAACACCACCGCGTAGAAGAGGAAGATGGTGCGTTCCTGATAGAGGAACCACGGCACCCACCCCGCCGCGATCCCGCAGGCGATGGCGCCCGCCCGCCAGTCCCGGCGGAAGAACCAGCGCCACAGGACGTAGAGGATCGCGAAGCACGCCGCCCACCACAACAGGGGCGTGCCCAGGGCCAGGACCTCCTGCGCGCACTTCTCCGTCGCGGTCGTGGGACAGCCGGCCTCGCCCGGTGCCGGGCTCTCGTAGAAGTACGAGACGGGGCGGCCCAGGACGATCCAGCTCCACGGGTTCGACTGGTACGTGTGGTGCGAGGTCAGGTGGACGTGGAACTGGTACACCTCGGTCTCGTAGTGCCACAGGCTGCGCAGCCAGTCCGGCAGCCACGACCAGAAGCCCGAGCCGTACGCCTTGTCCTGCTCGGCCGCCCAGTTGCGGAAGTACCCCTTGTCGGTGCTGATCCAGCCCGTCCACGTGGCGAGGTAGGTGAGCACCGCGACCGGCACCACCGAGACGAACGCGGGCAGCAGGTCCCGGCGGGCCACCGCGGCGTGGGGGCGCACCGCGCCCGCCGTGCGCCGCGCGCCCACGTCCCACAGGACGGCCAACAGGCCGAACGCGGCCATGATGTACAGCCCGTTCCACTTCGTCGCGAACGCCAGCCCCAGCATCACCCCGGCCGCCAGCCGCCACGGCCGCCAGCCCAGGCGCAGCGTCTCCGCGACCTCCGCGTCCGGCCGCAGCACCCCCTCCTCGTCCTCCGGCAGGGCCGCCGCCAGCCGCCGCCGCGCCCAGTCCCGGTCGATCAGCAGGCAGCCGAAGGAACCGAGCACGAAGAACATCAGCACCTGGTCGAGCAGCGCGGTGCGGCTCATCACGAAGTGCAGGCCGTCCACGGCGAGCAGCGTGCCCGCCAGGCAGCCCAGGAAGGTCGAGCGGAACAGCCGCCGGCCGATCCGGCACAGCATCAGCACCGACAGCGTGCCGAGCAGCGCCACCATGAAACGCCAGCCGAACGGCGTGAAGTCGAAGAATTTCTCGCCCAGGCCGATGACCCACTTGCCCATCGGCGGGTGCACCACGTAGCCCGGATCGGTCGGCACGACGACGCTCGACGGATCGCTCAGGATCGTCTTGTCGATGTCCTTCGGCCAGGCGCCCTCGTACCCCTGGTTGACCAGCGCCCAGGAGTCCTTGGCGTAGTAGGTCTCGTCGAATATCACCGCGTGCGGCTTGCCCAGGTTCCAGAACCGCAGCACCCCCGCGAACAGCGCCACCAGCAGCGGACCGCCCCAGGCCGACAGCCGCCACAGCCGCTCCGCGAGCAGCGGCGACACCCCCAGCAGCGACCACAGCCGCTCCGAGGGCCGCGTGTACGACGGCACGAGGCGTTCCCGCAGCCCCGCCCGTGCCGCTCCCCCGGCCGGGGGCGCGTAGCCGAAGCGCCGCAGACGGTGCTGCCATGCCGGCGGCGTCGAGACCGACGAGGGCTCTTCCACGGCGCGCTGACCCTCCAGGGCCTCAGGTGCGGTACTGGTCACCGCGCCATCGTAGGGAACGTGCCTGTGCGAGTCGCCTCTACGGGCTGCGAGGATGGGCCATGTGACAGGAACGGTGACCGGAACGCTCGTACTCGCAGGTACCCCCATCGGGGACATCGCGGACGCCCCGCCGCGGCTCGCGGCCGAACTCCAGGCGGCGGACATCGTCGCCGCGGAGGACACCCGCCGGCTGCGCGGCCTGACCCGCGCCCTCGGCGTGCACACGTCCGGGCGCGTCGTCTCCTACTTCGAGGGCAACGAGTCGGCCCGGACGCCCGAGCTCGTCGAGGCGCTCGTCGGCGGCGCCCGGGTGCTGCTGGTCACCGACGCCGGCATGCCCTCCGTCTCCGACCCCGGCTACCGGCTCGTCGCCGCGGCCGTCGAGCAGGACATCAAGGTCACCGCCGTGCCCGGCCCCTCCGCGGTGCTCACCGCGCTCGCGCTGTCCGGGCTGCCCGTGGACCGCTTCTGCTTCGAGGGCTTCCTGCCCCGCAAGGCCGGCGAGCGCCTCGGCCGGCTCCGCGAGGTCGCCGACGAGCGCCGGACCCTCGTCTACTTCGAGGCCCCGCACCGCCTCGACGACACCCTCGCCGCGATGGCCGAGGTATTCGGCGCGGACCGGCGGGCGGCCGTCTGCCGCGAGCTGACCAAGACGTACGAGGAAGTGAAGCGCGGCGGCCTCGGCGAGCTCGCGACCTGGGCCGCCGACGGCGTGCGCGGCGAGATCACCGTCGTCGTCGAGGGCGCCCCGGAGACCGGGCCGGCCGAACTCGACGCCGAGGAGCTGGTGCGCAGGGTGCGGGTGCGCGAGGAGGCGGGGGAGCGACGCAAGGAGGCGATCGCCGCCGTCGCCGCCGACGCGGGGCTTCCCAAACGCGAGGTGTTCGATGCCGTCGTCGCGGCAAAGAATGCGGCTGCGCAGAGCCCCGGGAACGGTAAAGGACTATCGTGAAAAGCAAAGCAAAACCCGTGCGGCGGGCCTGCCGAGGGCCTCAGGGCAAGGGAAGGCCAAAGAGCATTCCATTGTTCCACCGGCGCTGATGCGCTCCGGCCCGAAAAGGCGTCCACTGGATCAGTGGAGAGGAGCTGGCATGAGTGAGATCACCGGCACCGGCACACCCGTCGCGCACGAGGCGTACGCCTTCGCGTGCATGCGCTGCGGATACGGCTGGGAGCAGGAGTACGACATCGAGCACCACCTCGATGCGGCCGGTCAGGCTTTCATCGTCTACAAGGCGGGCGGCGAACGCGTACCGTCACCGCTGTCCAGCCCGACCTGCATGAATTGCGGCGGGCACGTCGTGCGCATCATGCGGGCCGGACAGGTTTCCTCGGTCCTCGACCTCATCGCCGCGGCCGAGAAGCACCGCCGCGGAGCCCGGGAGGCGAGGCCGGTCGGCCCGGCAGGACCCATCGGACAGGAACTCATCGAGACCGCGCCCGAGGAGGGCACGCCCCCCGAGAAGCCCGACCACCACTGGCACCTCTCGGACCTGCTCCACCCCTTCCAGCACCGCAACAAGTAGGCAGCCGCGACCGGACGACCGGCCCCGGGGTCCCGCGCACCCGGGCCGTCGCGAGTGGACCCGGCGACCCTCGTACGATCGGGTCCATGAGTTCCAAGGACGCCCCGCCGCCGCTGCCCGAGCCCCTGCTGGTGCCGGTGGCGGACTCCCACACCCACCTGGACATGCAGTCCGGCACCGTCGAGGAGGCCCTGACCAAGGCCGCCGCCGTCGGCGTCACGACCGTCGTCCAGGTCGGCTGTGACCTCAAGGGGTCCCAGTGGGCCGCCGAGACCGCCGCCGCATACGGCAACGTGCACGCGGCCGTCGCCCTCCACCCCAACGAGGCCCCGCGGATCGTCCTCGGCGACCCCGACGGCTGGTCCCGCCAGGGCGCGCGCGAGGCCGGCGGCGACGCGGCCCTCGACGAGGCGCTCGCCGAGATCGACCGGCTGGCGTCCCTGCCGCACGTCCGCGCCGTCGGCGAGACCGGCCTCGACTACTTCCGCACCGGACCCGAGGGCATGGCCGCCCAGGAGCGCTCCTTCCGCGCCCACATCGAGATCGCCAAGCGGCACGGCAAGGCCCTCGTCATCCACGACCGCGAGGCCCACGCCGACGTGCTGCGGGTCCTCGACGAGGAGGGCGCGCCCGAGCGGACCGTCTTCCACTGCTACTCCGGCGATGCCGACATGGCCCGGATCTGCGCGGCCAAGGGCTACTACCTGTCCTTCGCGGGCAACGTGACCTTCAAGAACGCCCAGCCGCTGCGCGACGCCCTCGCCGTCGCCCCGCTGGAGCGCGTCCTGGTCGAGACCGACGCCCCGTTCCTGACGCCGGCGCCCTACCGGGGCCGGCCCAACGCGCCGTACCTGATCCCCGTCACCGTCCGCGCGATGGCGGCCGTGCGCGGGATCGGCGAGGACGTCCTGTGCGAGGCGATCGCCGACAACACCGCACGGGCCTTCGATTACTGATCCATAACGGTTACGTCGGGTAGTCGAGTCGCTTTGGAGAGTGACCGCCGTCCGGGCTAGGGTCCCGGCCTCGTGAGCACTTCCCAGGGCAGTCATCGCGCCGCGCGGGGCGGACAGCGGGCGGCGACGCTGCCCTTCCACGAGCAGCAGACCCAGGTGGCACCCCTCGTCGTCCCCGGTCAGGGCACCCGCGCCGAGGCCCGGCGGGCCGCACGGCGCCGCAAGTCGTCCCCGCCCGCCGTCGAGGGCCTGCGGCGCCTCGTGCCGCAGGCCCTCGTCGTCGCCTTCCTCGCCGGCGGTACGAGCGCCTTCGTCGCCAACGACAAGGCCGTCCGGCTCACCGTCGACGGCGTCCCGCGCACCCTGCACACCTTCGCCGACGACGTCGACGAGCTCCTCGCCGACGAAGGGCTGACCGTCGGCGACCACGACATCGTCGCCCCCGCCCCCGGCGAGGCGCTGGCCGGCGGCGACGAGGTCGTCGTCCGCTACGGCCGCCCCGTCCGCCTCACCCTGGACGGCCGCCGCCGCGAGGCGTGGACCACGGCGCGGACCGTCGACGGCGCCCTGCGCCAGCTCGGCGTCCGCGCCGAGGGCGCCTACCTCTCCGTCTCGCGCTCCGCCGCCATCTCCCGCCACGGCCTCGCCCTCGACGTCCGCACCGAACGGACCGTCACACTCCTCGCCGACGGCCGCGAACGCACCCTGCGCACCAACGCCGCCACCGTCCGCGAGGCCGTCGAGGAGGCCGGCATCACCCTCACCGGCCAGGACACCACCTCGGTACCGCCCGGATCCTTCCCGCGCGACGGCCAGACGATCACCGTCATGCGGATCTCCGGCACCCGCGAGGTGCGCGAGGAGTCGATCCCGTACGCCGTCGAGCGCACCCGCGACCCCGACCTGTTCGCGGGCACCGAGCTCGTCGAGGAGCAGGGCCGGGCCGGTGTGCGCCGGGTCGTCTACGCGCTGCGGACCGTCAACGGCGTCCGGCAGCGGCCGAAGCGGATCGGCGAGGAGATCGTCCGCGAACCCGTCGCCCGGAGGGTGAAGGTCGGCACCCGTCCGCTGCCCTCGTCGGTGGCCGGCGCCGACGGACTCGACTGGGGCGCGCTGGCCGCCTGCGAGTCCGGCGGCCGGCCGGGCGCGGTCGACCCGTCCGGCACCTACGGCGGGCTGTACCAGTTCGACCCCGGCACCTGGCGGTCGCTCGGCGGCACCGGAGTCGCCCAGAACGCGCCCGCCTCGGAACAGACGTACCGGGCCAAGAAGCTCTACGTGCAGCGGGGGGCGAGTCCCTGGCCCCACTGCGGCCGTAGGCTGTACCGGTGAGCACCACCGATCCCGACGCCCTCCTCGGCCCCGCCGACATCCGTGAACTGGCAGCGGCGCTTGGCGTCCGCCCGACCAAGCAGCGCGGCCAGAACTTCGTCATCGACGCCAACACGGTCCGGCGGATCGTCCGCACGGCCGAGGTGCGACCCGACGACGTGGTCGTGGAGGTGGGACCGGGACTCGGGTCCCTCACCCTGGCCCTGCTGGAGGCCGCGGACCGCGTGACGGCCGTCGAGATCGACGACGTCCTGGCCGGCGCGCTGCCCGCGACGATCGCGGCCCGCCTCCCCGCGAAGCAGGACCGCTTCGCGCTCGTGCACACCGACGCGATGCACGTCCAGGAGCTGCCCGGGCCGCCGCCGACGGCGCTCGTCGCGAACCTGCCGTACAACGTGGCCGTGCCCGTCCTGCTGCACATGCTCGACCGCTTCCCGACGATCGAGCGCACGCTGGTCATGGTCCAGGCGGAGGTCGCCGACCGGCTCGCGGCGCAGCCCGGCAACAAGGTCTACGGCGTCCCCTCGGTCAAGGCCAACTGGTACGCCGACGTGAAGCGGGCCGGCTCGATCGGCCGCAACGTCTTCTGGCCGGCGCCGAACGTCGACTCCGGTCTGGTGTCCCTGGTCCGCCGGACCGAACCGGTCGCGACCACCGCCTCCAAGGCCGAGGTCTTCGCGGTCGTCGACGCCGCCTTCGCCCAGCGCCGCAAGACCCTGCGCGCCGCGCTCGCCGGCTGGGCGGGCTCGCCCGCCGCGGCCGAGGACGCCCTGGTGGCGGCGGGCGTCTCGCCCCAGGCCCGCGGCGAGTCCCTGACGGTCGAGGAGTTCGCGCGGATCGCGGAGGCGAAGAAGTGAGCGGTACGGAACCGGCCGGCACCCCCGGCACGGGCGCGACGGCGGCCGGCGTCACCGTGCGCGTGCCCGCCAAGGTCAACGTCCAGCTCGCCGTCGGTGCGGCGCGTCCCGACGGCTTCCACGACCTGGCCAACGTGTTCCTCGCCGTCTCCCTCCACGACGAGGTCACGGCCACTCCGGCCGCCGCCCTGACGGTCACCTGCGAAGGCCCGGACGCCGACAAGGTCCCGCTGGACCGGACGAACCTGGCCGCGCGGGCCGCCGAGCTCCTCGCCGCCCGCCACGGCATCTCCCCGGACGTCCACCTCCACATCGTCAAGGACATCCCGGTCGCCGGCGGCATGGCCGGCGGCAGCGCCGACGGCGCCGGCGCCCTGCTCGCCTGCGACGCCCTGTGGGGCCTCGACTCCTCCCGCGCCGAACTCCTGGAGATCTGCGCCGAACTCGGCAGCGACGTGCCGTTCAGCCTCGTCGGCGGCGCCGCCCTCGGCACCGGACGCGGCGAGAGGCTGACCGAGGTACCGGTCGGCGGCACCTTCCACTGGGTGTTCGCCGTCGCCGACGGCGGCCTGTCGACCCCCGCCGTCTACGGCGAGTTCGACCGCCTCAACGAGGGCGTCGACGTGCCCGAACCGGCGGCCTCTCCCGCGCTCCTGGAGGCGCTGCGCACCGGCGACGCCGGCGCGCTCGCCGGCGCCCTGGCCAACGGCCTGCAGCCGGCGGCCCTCTCGCTGCGGCCCTCGCTGGCCGCCACCCTCGACGCCGGCCTGACGGCCGGGGCGCTCGCCGCCCTCGTCTCCGGTTCCGGCCCGACGACCGCCTTCCTGGTGAAGGACGCCGAGTCCGCCGAGTCGGTCGCCGCGGCCCTCGTCGCCTCCGGCACCTGCCGCACGGCACGGACGGCCACCTCGCCCGCGCCGGGGGCCGGCGTCCGGTAGGGGGTGCCCCGCCGGGCCGGCGGGGTACTCACGCCGCGGTTGAGTATCCGCGCCCTGACGAACGGCCCGCCCTCCGCGGGACCTTGGGCGCATGGGAATCAGCGCTCGTGAGCTCGCCGCCGCCACGCCCGCGACCCGCGACCGGTACGTCGACCTCCTGCGGGTCGCCTCGCTGGGCGTCGTGGTCCTCGGCCACTGGCTGATGGCCGCCGTGTCCGGGGACGGGACGGTCGGCAACCTGCTCGCCGTCGTACCGGAACTCCAGCCGCTCACCTGGGGACTCCAGGTGATGCCGGTGTTCTTCTTCGTCGGGGGCTTCTCCCACGCCCTGGCCTACCGCTCCCGGCCGGACTACGCCGCCTTCCTGCGGGCCCGGCTCCAGCGGCTGCTGCGGCCGGCGATGGTCTTCATCGGCGTCTGGGGCGCCGCGGCGCTGCTCGTCCCGCTCCTCGGCGGGGACGGCGGCCTGACCGGCGTCGCGCTGCGGCTGGTCGCCCAGCCGCTCTGGTTCATCGGCGTCTACCTCGCGATGGTGGCCTTCACCCCTCCGTTGCTGCGCCTGCACGAGCGCCACGGCTGGGGCGCCTTCGCGGGCCTGGCCGGCGGGGCGGCGGTCGTCGACGTGCTGCGCTTCGCCCTCGACGTGCCGTTCGTCGAGTTCCTGAACTTCGCCTTCGTCTGGCTCGCCGTCCACCAGCTCGGCTTCCTACGCGCCGACGGGCGGATCGGCCGCCCCGGCCTCCTCGCCGGCACCGGCCTCCTGGGCGCCGCCGCGCTCGTCGCCCTCGGCCCGTACCCGCTCTCCATGGTCGGGATGCCCGGCGAGAAGGTCTCGAACATGGCCCCGCCCACGCTCGCCCTGCTCTGCCACGGCCTGTGGCTGGTGGGAGCGGTCGAACTGCTCAAGGGCCCGGGGGCGAGGTTCGCGGGGCGCGCCGGCGTCTGGCGCAGGGTCGTCGCCGCCAACGGCATCGCCATGACGGCCTTCCTCTGGCACCTGACGGCCATGCTCGGCGTCTACGGCGCCATACTCGCCCTCGGCCTGACGCCGCCCGACCCGGCGACGCCCGCCTGGTGGTCCCAGGTCCCCGTCCGTGTCGCCGCGGCGGTCGTCCTCACCGCGGTCCTCGTCGCCGCCTTCCGCCGCTTCGAGCAGCCCGTCCCGGCCGCCCCCGCCACCGGCACCGGCGGCCCGCTCGCCGTCCTCGGCATCACGCTGGCGCTGTTCGGTGTCCTGGGCCTGTCCATGACCGGCTTCGCGGGCCTTCTGGAGGGCCACGCGGCCACCCTGATCGCGGTCCGGGTCACCGCCCCCGCCGCCATCGCCATGACGCTCGCGGGCTGGCTCCTGGTCGAACGGGCCGGCCGGACCGCCCGGCACCGCCCCGCCACCTGACCGCGGGGCGGACCCCCTACCTGCCGGACACCGCGGAGGACGCCTTCGGGACCCCGCAGCCATGGGCTTTCGCGGACTTCTCCGCGAAGCGCCGCAGGGCGGCCCGCAGGCCCGGGTGGTCCAGCGCGAGGACGGAGGCGTGCCCCTCGCCGGTGCGGGAGGTCACCTCGTACACGGCCTTGCCCCCGGCACCCGGACACGAGGCGGCCAGCATGTACCGCCCGTCCCGGTGCTCGCCCGCCAGCCGGGCGTCGTCCCGCTGCTCCATGCCCTTGAGGCCGAGGAACGGCCCGTAGAACGCCGTGAAGCCGTACAGGGGCGCACCGGCCGTCCCGCCGAGCGCGCAGCCCTCGACCGGCTTCGGGCCCGGCACGGTCTCGACCGCCGTGCGGACGCCCCAGCGCGCGGCGGTCGCCGCGTCCAGGACGCCCGCGCAGCTCCCGGACACCTCGGCGAACGGCCGGTGGTCCCACGACGTCACCGACATGCCGACGTCCTTCACCGGGCGCCCCGGCGAGGCCTCGCAGCCGGTCCGGTGCGCGTAGGAGACCGCCGTCCCGGTGAGCACCGCGGCCAGCCGGTCCCGTTCCGCCGCCCGGGAGAAGTCGGCCCGGTCGATGCGGGTGCTCACCGAGGCGACGAGCCCGTCCCCCGGTCCGGCGCCGCAGTCCAGCATCACCGTCACCCTCGCCTCGCCGCGGTCGTCCGCGTCGCCGTCGGGGGAGAAGCCGAAGGAACCGGTCCAGCCGTGGCCGAGCGGGGCGTCCTCGCGGTCCGCGTCCACGCCGGCCGCCGGCGCGCTCGCACGCCGCACCGACAGGTCGAGGCGGACCCGGCCGTCCTCGTCGTCCGCCCCGCGCACCCGGCACCACCAGGCACGCTCCCCGGGCCCGCCGGAGGTCGTCACCTCGGCACCGTCCAGCAGGGCCCGCAGCTCACCGGCCGCCAGGTCGCCGTCGCAGGCCGAGTCGAGGGCGGCGTCGTGCCGCCAGGCGTCCCAGCCGCCCGACACCCAGAACACCGCGCCGGCGGCGACGGCCACGGCCGCCGTCCAGGCCGCCGCCCGCCGCACCCGCCGCCGCGGGAGGAGCCGGTCGTCCGCCTCGCTCATGCCCACACCTTCCCGAGAACCTCGATGTCACGGCAGCCGCGGGCGGCGGCCAGATAGCGGTCGAGCAGCGCGTCGACGCGGGCCGCGAGCGCCGTCTTGTCCAGGCCGCTCACGCTCACCCGGTGCAGCGTCGTGCCCTGCGCGCACCGCGACCGGGCCCAGGCCGCCACCTCGTAGGAACGCCGGGTCGCCGACGCGGGCGCCCCGCCGCCGAGTCCGGCGAGTTCCGCCCCGTACTCCGTGCGTGCCTCCGGCAGCACGTCACCCCACCAGCTCGCCGAGCTGACCGCGTGCACGTCCGTCGCCGGCAGGCCGATCGCGCAGCCGCGGGCCCAGGCGTGCTCGCCGCCCGCCGCCGACTCCGTCTTCCCGCCGAACCACCGGCACGGCGCCGGGATCTCCCCGCGCTCACCGTCGTCACCCCGCTCGGGTGCCGGCGCCCGCGCGTCGGACGGGCGCACCGGCGCGCCCCCACAGCGGTTCCGCTTCCGGACGTCGTTCGCGAGCGCCGCGACGGCCGGCGCGAGTTCGGCCGCCTCCGGGCCCCCGACCAGCGAGGCGTACACCCGGAAGCCCGTCACCGGCCGCGGGTGGCCGGGCAGCCCCGCGGGGCAGGCCACCGTCACCTGCGCGTCGGCCCGCTCGTGCGCACGCGCCCACTCCGGCGCCGACGCGTACGGGGTGTCGCGCGCCAGATCCTCCGCCCGGACGCCCCTCAGGGGCGGGTCCGCCAGCGGCACCGCCGCGAACTCCAGCCGGGCGTCGTCCTCGCCGGTCCCGCCGACGGTGCACCCGGCCAGCGCACGCGGCCCGGCTCCTGGCCGGAGCTCCCACCGCACGTCCCCGGACAGCAGGTCCCGTACGACGTCCCGGGGCAGTACGCCCCCGCAGGCCCTGGCCAGCACCGCCGCGTTGTGGTCCGCGCGCCGCTCCGCCCGGACCACGAGGAAGCCCGCCACCAGCGCCGCGAGCAGCACCACGGCGGTCGCCGGGGGCAGCCACCGGTGCCTGCGCCCACGCGCCCACACGGAATCGGACATCCCCGGCCCCCCGCCTCGAAAGATCGCAGCAGGCTATCGCACCCCCCGCGGCGTCTACCCTTGGACGTCGATCGATCCCCCGGTACAGGAGTCAAAGTGGCCGTCAACCTGGTCAATGTCGAGGCCGTCAGCAAGGTGTACGGCACCCGTGCCCTGCTCGACGGGGTCTCACTCGGCGTCTCCGAAGGGGACCGGATCGGCGTCGTGGGCCGCAACGGCGACGGCAAGACCACCCTCATCCGGATGCTCGCCAAGCTGGAGGAGGCCGACACCGGCCGCGTCACGCACAGCGGCGGGCTGCGGCTCGGCGTGCTCACCCAGCACGACTCGCTCGACCCGGCCGCGACCGTCCGCCACGAGGTCATCGGCGTCATGGCCGACCACGAGTGGGCCGGCAGCGCCAAGATCCGCGACGTGCTCACCGGCCTCTTCGGCGGGCTCGACCTGCCCGGCTTCGAGAAGGGGCTCGACACCGTCATCGGGCCGCTCTCCGGAGGCGAGCGGCGCCGGATCGCGCTGGCCAAGCTGCTCATCGAGGACCAGGACCTGATCGTCCTCGACGAGCCCACCAACCACCTCGACGTCGAGGGCATCGCCTGGCTCGCGAGCCACCTCCAGCAGCGCCGCTCGGCGCTCGTCTGCGTCACCCACGACCGCTGGTTCCTCGACCAGGTCTGCACCCGCATGTGGGACGTGCAGCGCGGCGACGTCCACGAGTACGAGGGCGGCTACTCCGACTACGTCTTCGCCCGTGCCGAGCGGGAGCGCATCGCCGCCACCGAGGAGGCCAAGCGCCAGAACCTGATGCGCAAGGAGCTGGCCTGGCTGCGGCGCGGTGCCCCCGCCCGGACCTCGAAGCCGCGCTACCGCATCGAGGCCGCCAACGAGCTGATCGCCGACGTGCCGCCGCCGCGCGACACCTCCGAGCTGATGAAGTTCGCCAACGCCCGGCTCGGCAAGACCGTCTTCGACCTGGAGGACGTGACCGTCACCGCCGGACCGAAGACGCTGCTCCAGCACCTCACCTGGCAGCTCGGCCCCGGCGACCGGATCGGCCTCGTCGGCGTCAACGGCGCGGGCAAGACCTCGCTGCTGCGCGCCCTCGCCGAGGCCGCCGACACCCAGGGCGAGACCCAGCCCGCCGCCGGCAGCATCGTCGTCGGCAAGACCGTACGCCTCGCCTACCTCTCCCAGGACGTCACCGAACTGCCCGCCTCGCTGCGCGTCCTGGAGGCCGTGCAGCAGATCCGCGACCGGGTCGACCTCGGCAAGGGCCGCGAGATGACCGCCGGCCAGCTGTGCGAGCAGTTCGGCTTCACCAAGGAGAAGCAGTGGACGCCGGTCGGCGACCTCTCCGGTGGCGAGCGACGCCGGCTGCAGCTGCTGCGCCTGCTGATGGACGAGCCGAACGTGCTCTTCCTCGACGAGCCCACCAACGACCTCGACATCGAGACCCTGACCCAGCTGGAGGACCTCCTCGACGGCTGGCCGGGCTCCATGGTCGTCATCTCCCACGACCGCTTCTTCATCGAGCGCACCACGGACAAGACGCTCGCGCTGCTCGGCGACCGGACCCTGCGGATGCTGCCGCGCGGCATCGACGAGTACCTGGAGCGCCGCCGCCGGATGATCGAGGAGGCCACCCCTGCTCCGGCCGCCCCGGCCGCGCAGCAGAAGCAGGGAGTGTCCGCCGCCGACGCCCGCGCCGCGAAGAAGGAACTGCAGAAGGTGGAGCGTCAACTCGACAAACTCTCCGAGCGGGAGAGCAAGCTGCACGCCCAGATCGCCGAAAACGCCACAGACTTCGAGAAGGTGGCGAAACTGGACGCGGAGCTGCGCGAACTGGCCGGGGAGCGTGACGAGTTGGAGATGCGTTGGCTTGAACTCGCCGAAGACGCGTAACGACGGCATCACGGGCCGGTCCTCCCTTGGGTACAAGGGGTGGACCGGTCACTTTTGCGCCATCCCGTGAGTGGTAGAAAGAAAACCCGCTCACTTCAAGGGGGAAGCGCTGATGACCCAGCCGCCCAGCAACCAGCCGCCTGGCTTCGGCGCTCCGGAAGGCCCCGAGGGCCCGAGCCAGGGGACCCCGGCCGTACCGCCGATGCCGCCGGCCCCGCCCGCCGCGGCACCGCAGACGCCGCCCGCGCCCGGTCCGTTCGACAAGGCCCCCGAACCCCCGCAGGGCCCGCCCGCCGCGGCTCCGCAGACGCCGCCTCCGGCACAGGCCCCGCAGCAGCCGCCGACCGCGCCCGGCCCGTACGGCCAGCCGCCGCAGCCCGGTTACGGCTACCCGCAGCAGGCCCCGCAGCCCGGTTACGGCTACCCGACGCAGGCTCCCCAGCCCGGTTACGGCTACCCGACGCAGGCGCAGCCCGGCCCCTACGGGCAGCCGCCGCAGCCCGGTTACGGCTACCCCGGCCAGCCGCAGTACCCCGGCCAGGCCCCGTATCCGGCACCGACCGGCGGCGGTTCGAACCCCTTCAAGGGCAAGCCCGGCGTCATCATCGCCGCGGCCGCGGCCGCGCTCCTGCTCATCGGCGGCGGCACCTGGTTCGCGCTGAGCGGCGACGAGGAGGACAAGCCGGTCGCCCAGCCGACCGCCTCCCCGACCGGCCCGAAGCCGAGCGAGTCCGTCGACCAGGGCGACGGCAGCGGCGACGGCGACAAGGGTCCCGAGGACCTCAACGCCGGCCGCCAGCCCGGCGAAGCCAAGATCAACTGGATGCTGAAGAACAACGTCGACCTGCCGAAGAACGGCTCCGACGTCCTCGGCCCGTGGATCGTCGGCGACGTCGTCGTCAAGGCCATGTACAAGAGCATCGACGGCTACAGCCTCAGCGACGGCTCGGCGAAGTGGCACCTGGACGTGCCCTTCGAGCTGTGCGCCGCCCCGCCGGCGCCCGCCGCCGACGGCACCATGGTCTTCGCCCACCACGACAAGGCGGGCGACCGCGCCAAGTGCACGCAGCTTCAGCAGGTCGACCTGAAGACCGGCAAGGCTGGCTGGAAGAAGGCGGTGCCCAAGGCGAGCGGCCTGTTCGCCTTCGACGACAACACCCTCGCCATCAGCGGCAGCACGGTGACCGCCGCCGGCACCAGCAGCGCGTACGGCTTCTCCATGGCCGACGGCAGGCAGCTCTTCGCCTCGCCGAGCAGCGGCTGCAAGCCGTACGCCTACGCGGGCGGGGAGAAGCTGATCGCGGCCTCCTCCTGCCCCTCCGGTGACGTGAACAAGAAGCAGCAGCAGATCGGGGAGGTGGACCCGAACACCGGCAAGGCCAGGTGGAACTACAAGCTCCCGGCCAACTGGGAGGTCGACCGGGTCTACTCGGTGAACCCGCTCGTCGTCTCCGCCACGCAGCGCGACGAGAAGAAGTGGATGGTCTTCGCCCTCACCGCCGACGGCCGGCTGCGCTCCCAGATCCAGGGCGGCAGCGACAAGTTCGCCCCCAAGTGCGGCGGATCCTTCGTCGTCTTCGGCAAGAACCTCCAGGGTTGCGTGGGCGTCGCCGCCGACGCGAACACCTTCTACATGGCCACCGAGACGAGCTACGGCACCCCGAACGAGGTCGTCGCGTTCGACCTGAACACCGGCAAGGCCAAGTGGCGCTCCAAGGCGCCCGGCGAGCAGAGCATGATCCCCCTCCGGATGGAGGGCCCGGACGTCCTGGTCTACGTCGACCCGTCCTACGACAAGGGCGGCGCCGTCGCCACCGTCGCACCGACCGGCGGCGCGCCGAAGGTCCTGCTCCAGCACCCGGCGGCCACCGCCCAGATCGAGAGCACCTACTACGACCCGGGCTACGCCTACGGCAACGGCACCTTCGTGATCACCGCAGGGCGTGTGTCGGCCTTGAACGACAAGGCGGAGAAGGAAGTCAAGACGATGATGGCCTTCAGCAAGTGAGGTACGCAGACCGATGACCCAGCCCCCGCCGCCGCCCAACCAGCCCCCGGGCCCGCCCCCGAACCAGCCGCCGGGCGGTTTCGGCGCACCCCAGGACCCGCCCCCCGGCGGTTTCGGCGCCCCGCAGGACCCGCCTCCCGGCGGTTTCGGTGCGCCGACGCCCCCGCCGCAGGGTCAGCAGCCCTACGGCTACCCGCAGCAGCCGCCGACCCAGCCGCAGTACGGCTACCCGCAGCAGCCGCCGACGCAGCCGCAGTACGGCTACCCGCAGCAGCAGCAGCCGCCGTACGGGTACCCGACCCAGCCGCAGTACCCGCAGGTGCCGCAGCCGGGCGGCCCCTCCGGTGGCAAGAAGCTCTCCGCGCAGATGCAGATCATCATCGCCGCGGCCGTGGCCGTGGTGCTGCTCATCGGCGGTGGCGTCTGGTACGCGAACTCCGGCGGCGGCGAGAAGGACGACACCGCCAAGAACACCTCCGGCGCGCCCCAGGGCACCGGCGGCACCGCCGGGATCGGCGGCAACGGCAAGGAGAAGCCGCCGGCCGACGTCCAGGGCCAGGTGGCCTTCCAGCTGCCCGTGCCGAAGGTCCCGGACATCACGGACGTGTCGGGCTCCTGGCTCACCGACAAGGCGTACGTGAAGCCGGGCGTCAACTCGGTCGTCGGCTACGACCTCGACAAGGGCACCCCGCTGTGGACGCTGCCGCTCGCCGGCCAGGTCTGCGGCGCCTCCCGCCACGTCACGGCCGACAACAAGACGGCGATCCTCTTCGAGGAGGCCAAGCGCGTCGCGCCGAAGTACTACCAGAAGTGCTCCGAGGTCGGCGTCGTCGACCTCAACACCGGGAAGCTGGTGTGGTCCACCCACGTCACCGGCGGATCGGCGGGTGACGACAAGGCGCGCTTCAGCGAGATCACGCTGAGCGGCACCACCGTCGCGGCCGGCGGCACGGACGGCGGCGCCGGCTTCGACCTGGGCAACGGCAACCCCCGCTGGAAGCCCCAGCCCAACGCCGACAACTGCTACGACATGGGTTACGGCGGCGGCGCGGGCCTGGTCGCCGCCCGCAAGTGCGGCCCGTACGGCTCGCAGACCGTGACGATCCAGAACCTCAACCCGACGACCGGCGCGCCGATCTCGCAGTACAAGATGCCCACGGGCGTCGACTACGCGTCGATCGTGTCCACCAAGCCGCTGGTCGTGGCGGCCGACGTCGGCGACACCGCCGGCGACGGCAGCGGCATCTCGGACTTCTTCTCGATCGACGAGCAGACCGGCAAGCTGAGGGCGAAGATCACGGCGGACGCGGACCGGTACGCGGCCAGCTGCCGCTCCACCAAGGTCGAGTCCTGCAACAAGGCGCTCGTCGGCAACGGCCGGCTCTACCTGCCGACCGAGGAGCACGAGGGCAGCACCGGCGAGTACGGCGACGAGACGAACGAGATCCTCTCGTTCGACCTGGCCACCGGCAAGCAGGCCACCGGCAAGGCGGACGCGGGCGACCGCTACACGCTGATGCCGATGCGCATGGACGGCGGCAACCTCATCGCGTACAAGCACCCCCCGTACGACAAGGGCGGGAAGATCGTCTCCATCGACGGCGGCACCATGAAGGAGACGGTGCTGCTGGAGAACCCGGCGGACAAGGCCGTCCGGGACGCGGAGACGGGCTTCACCGAGAACGGCTCGGAGTACCGCTACGCCTCGGGACGGTTCTTCATCTCGCAGACGCTGCTGAGCAAGCCGCGCGAGTCCTCCTCGACGAACGACAAGGAGTACCTGGCGATCGCCTTCCGCGCCGCGCAGTGATCCCCGTGGAGTGACCGTGGGCCCCCTCCGGACGACCGGAGGGGGCCCACGCGCGTCGGCGCCCCGGGGTCCGGTGACCGGGTTCCCCTCCCGTTCCTGCTCGCGGGCCGTCGGCGGCGGCCCGGGGTGGGCGACGCCTGACGGCCCGGCAATTTGTGTTCAGGCAGGGTCATTTCGGTCCCTGGGCGGTCTTCCGTAGGAGTTCGGGGCACGTCGGCCCAAAGGACCGTGTAACTTGCCGGGGCATCAGGGTCACTGGAGCCGGGGGACGGCTCCAGGGGGGATAAGGGGTTGCTCGATGGGCGTGCGGCTCATGGTGGTCGACGACCACCGTCTGCTCGCCGAGGCGCTCGCCTCGGCACTGAAGCTCCGTGGGCACCGGGTGCTCGCGGCGGCGGCGCCGGTCGCGGGCGCGGCGGAGCTGGTCGTGAGCCGGGCGCCGGAGGTGTGTCTGCTCGGCACGGCGGCGCCGGCCGAACCGGGGGCCTTCGACCCGATCGTACGGATCAAGCGTGAGCGGCCCCAGGTCGCCGTGGTCGTGCTGGGCCCGGTGCCCTCGCCCCGCGGGATCGCGGCGGCCTTCGCGGCCGGCGCCTCCGGGTACGTACGGCACGACGAGCGCATCGAGGGGGTCGAGCGCGCCCTGATGAAGGCGCGGGCGGGGGAGACGGCGGTGGCGCCGCAGCTCCTCCAGGGCGCCTTCGCGGAACTGCTCAACCCGGTGGCGCAGCCGGACGACGAGGGGCAGCGGCTCCTGCGGATGCTGACCCCGCGCGAGGTGGAGGTCCTGGTCCGGGTGGCCGAGGGCGAGGACACCCGGCTGATCGCCGCGGGGATGGGGATCGCCGCCAGCACCGCGCGCACGCACGTGCAGCGCGTGCTGATGAAGCTGGGGGTCGGCTCGCGACTGGAGGCGGCCGCGCTCGCCGCCCGTACCGGCCTGCTGGACCACGCGCCCGTCCCCGGCCCCCGCGCGCCGCGCGGCTGAGGGCTGTCCCGTCCGGGCCCGGGGGAGACCTGAGGGCCGCCCGGGGAGGACCGCCCGGCCAGGGTCCGCGGGACTCCTGCCGGTGCGGGCCCCGCCCTGCGCGGGCCCCGCGCCACGCCTCCCGCCGTCCCCCCAAGGGGGACGGTCCTGCGCGAAAGCCGCCGTCGGCGTTGACGTCGATGTTTGATTGTGGTTCCTTGTGCGTGGTTCTGTTGGGTTGCGCACGGAGGCACTCCCGTGAAGAAGACCGTCACCACCCTGGCCGACGGGCGTGAGCTCATCTACTACGACGCCGCCGACGACACCGTCCGCGACGCCGTCGACACCCGCCCGCTCGACCCCGTCGCGTCCCGCTCCGAGGTCCGCCACGACCTGCTCCTCGGAGACAGCGTCGTCATCGCCTCGCACCGCCAGGGCCGCACCTTCCACCCGCCGGCGGACGAGTGCCCGCTCTGCCCGTCACGGGACGGCCGGCGGAGCGAGATCCCGGCCGACGGCTACGAGGTCGCGGTCTTCGAGAACCGCTTCCCCTCCCTCGCCGGCGAGGCCGGCCGCTGCGAGGTCGTCTGCTTCACCTCCGACCACGACGCCTCCTTCGCCGACCTCGCCCCCGACCGGGTCGCCCTGGTCCTCGACGCCTGGACCGACCGCACGGCCGAACTCGCCCAGCGTCCGGGCGTCGAGCAGGTCTACTGCTTCGAGAACAGGGGAGCCGAGATCGGCGTCACCCTGGGCCACCCGCACGGCCAGATCTACGCCTTCCCCCACACCACCCCCCGGACCGCGCTCATGCGGCGCAACGCCGCCGAGCACCGGGAACGCACCGGGCGCAACCTCTTCGACGAGGTCGTCGCCCGCGAGCGCGCGGACGGGGCGCGGATCGTCCTGGAGGGCGAGCACTGGATCGCCTTCGTCCCCTACGCCGCGCACTGGCCGTACGAGGTCCACCTCTACCCGGTGCGCCGGGTGCCCGACCTGCGCGCGCTCGACGACGCCGCCCGCACGGAGTTCCCACAGGTCTACCTGGAACTCTTGAGGCGCTTCGACCGGATCTTCGGCCCGGCCGAGCCGCCGACTCCGTACATCGCCGCCTGGCACCAGGCGCCGTTCACGGACGACCGGCGGGAGGAGTTCGCGCTGCACCTGGAGCTTTTCACCGTGCGCCGGGCCTCTGGCAAGCTGAAGTACCTCGCGGGCACCGAGTCCGGCATGGGCGCGTTCATGAACGACGTGCCACCGGAGTCCGCGGCACACAGACTCCGAGAGGTAGCGAGCAAGTGAGCAAGTATCTGGTGACGGGCGGGGCCGGCTACGTGGGCGGCACGGTCGCGCAGCACCTGCTGGAAGCGGGCCACGAGGTCACCGTCCTCGACGACCTCTCCACCGGTTTCCGCGAGGGCGTCCCGGCCGGGGCCACGTTCGTCGAGGGCCGCATCCAGGACGCGGCCCGGTGGCTGGACCCCTCCTACGACGGAGTCCTGCACTTCGCCGCCTTCTCGCAGGTCGGCGAGTCGGTCGCCGACCCCGCGAAGTACTGGGAGAACAACGTCGGCGGCACGATGGCACTGCTCGCCGCCATGCGCGAGGCGGGCGTGCGCAGGCTCGTCTTCTCCTCCACCGCCGCCACCTACGGCGAGCCGCGGAGCGTCCCGATCACCGAGGCGGCGCCGACCGCCCCGACCAACCCCTACGGCGCCACCAAGCTGGCCGTCGACCACATGATCAGCGGCGAGGCCGCCGCGCACGGCCTGGCCGCGGTCTCCCTGCGGTACTTCAACGTGGCAGGCGCCTACGGCGACTGCGGCGAGCGCCACGACCCCGAGTCGCACCTCATCCCGCTGGTCCTCCAGGTGGCCCAGGGCAAGCGCGAGGCGATCAACGTCTACGGCGACGACTACCCGACGCCCGACGGCACCTGCGTGCGCGACTACATCCACGTCGCCGACCTCGCCGAGGCCCACCTGCTCGCCCTCGGCGCCATGACCCCCGGCGAGCACCTGATCTGCAACCTGGGCAACGGCAACGGCTTCTCCGTGCGCGAGGTCGTCGAGACCGTGCGCAAGGTGACCGGCCACCCGGTCCCCGAGGTCGTGGCCGCGCGCCGGGCCGGCGATCCGGCCGTCCTGGTCGCCTCGGCCGACACCGCGCGGGAGCGGCTCGGCTGGAATCCGTCCCGTCCGGACCTGGCGGGCATCGTGCAGGACGCGTGGGCGTTCGCGAACAAGAGGGAGCAGGGACAGGCATGAGCGTGGCGGGGGAGTTCGCGGCACTGTACGGAGCGCGGCCCGAGGGCGTCTGGGCGGCTCCGGGGCGGGTCAACCTGATCGGTGAGTACACCGACTTCAACGACGGTTTCGTCATGCCGCTGGCTCTCCCGCACACCGCGGTGGCCGCCGTCTCGCGCCGCACCGACGGCGTGCTGCGGGTCCACTCCGCCGACGTCGACGGCGGGGTCGTCCAGCTCGACGTCGACAGCCTCGAACCCCGCTCCGGCACCGGCTGGGCCGCCTACCCGGCCGGTGTCGTCTGGGCGCTGCGCGAGGCGGGTCACCCGGTCACCGGGGCGGACGTCCACCTCGCCTCGACCGTGCCGACCGGCGCCGGGCTCTCCTCCTCGGCCGCCCTGGAGGTCGTCACCGCCCTGGCGCTCGACGACCTGTTCGGCCTGGGCCTGAGCCGTCCCGAGATCGCCGTCCTCGCCCAGCGGGCCGAGAACGCCTTCGTCGGGGTGCCCTGCGGGGTGATGGACCAGATGGCGTCGGCGTGCGCGGCCGAGGGGCACGCCCTGTTCCTGGACACCCGCGACCTGTCGTACCGTCAGGTGCCCTTCGACCTGGCCGCGCGGGGGCTGCGGCTGCTGGTGGTGGACACCCGCGTGAAGCACGCCCTCGGGGACGGCGCGTACGCGGAGCGGCGCGCCGGCTGCGAGGCAGGCGCGCGGGCGCTCGGCGTGCGCACCCTGCGCGAGGTCGATGCCGCGCGCCTGTCCGACGCGCTCGCGCGCCTGAGCGACGAGACCGTGCGCCGCTATGTCCGGCACGTCGTGTCGGACAACCACCGGGTGGAGCGGACGATCGCCCTCCTCGACGCCGGCGACGTCCGGGCCGTCGGCCCGGTGCTCACCGAGGGCCACGTCTCCCTCCGGGACGACCTGCGGGTCTCCAGCCCGGAACTGGATCTCGCCGTCGAGGCCGCGAACACGGCCGGGGCGCTCGGCGCACGGATGACGGGCGGCGGATTCGGCGGCTCGGCGATCGTGCTGGTCGAGGAGGCGGCGGCCGAGGCGGTGTCCGCCGCGGTCGGCAAGGCGTTCGCCGAGGCCGGTTTCACCGCGCCGGGCGTCTTCGCGGCGATCCCCGCGGCGGGTGCCCGGCGTCTGTGACGCCACCACCCCGCGCGGGGGCCGGTGGACGGGGCGCCCCGCGCGAACCGCGACCTTCGGAACTGTCGACTTCTGTCGGGTTTCGACCCTTGCGGCTCATGCGTCACACCCCTGACGACCAGTTCTGTGAATCGGCTTCCCCCTCTGCGGCTCGCCCGTACTCTGATGCACAGCACCGGTGGGGGCCGGTGCCGTTCAGGGGGCGAGACCAGTCGGGTACGGCGCCCGGGGTGGGGTAAAAGTCACTGCACGGCGGCGGCCGTGCGCACGACGGACCCGCCCCCCGGCGCCGTATCCGCGCCGGTCCGTTCCTCGACACTTTGGGGGTGTCCGTGGTCCGTATCCGGGTCCTGGTGGTGGACGACCACCGCATCTTCGCCGAGTCGCTGGCAGCCGCCCTCGCGGCCGAGCCCGACGTCGACGTCTCCGCCGCGGGCAGTGGTCCGGCCGCACTGCGCTGCCTGGACCGCGCCGCCGCCGAGGGCCGCCGCTACGACGTGCTGCTGGTCGACGCTGACCTCGGCGCGCTGCCCGGGGCTCCGGCGGTCGCCCGCGCCGTACCGGACCACGGCGAGGCCGTGGTGGACGGCATCTCCCTGGTCGCGGGGGTCCGCGAGGCCCGGCCCGCCGTCCGCTCGATCGTGCTCGCCGAGAAGGACGACCCGCACCGGGCCGCCCTCGCCCTCCAGGCCGGCGCCTCGGGATGGGTGGCCAAGGACTGTTCGCTCCAGCGCCTGCTCGCCGTGATCCGCGGCGTCCTGCGGGACGAGACGCATCTGCCGCCCGCGCTGCTGACGGGTGTCCTGCGGGAGCTGACGGCGGCCCGGAAGCACCGGACCGAGAGCGAACAGCTGGTGGAGTCGCTGACCCCGCGCGAGCGCGAGGTGCTCCGCTGCATGGTGGCGGGCCTGGGGCGCAAGGCGGTCGCCGAGCGCCTGTTCCTGTCGCCGCACACCGTCCGCACGCACATGCAGAACGTGCTCGGGAAGCTGGGCGTGCACTCGACGCTGGCCGCGGTGGCCCTGGCGCGCCGGGCCGGTGTCGGTCCCGCCGAGCTAGCCGGGGATGTTGTCGAACGGGGCGGTCAACTGGCGTAGCAGGTCGGCCAGTTCCCCGCGCTGGGCGCGCGAGAGCTGGGCGAGGATGGCCCGTTCCTGGGCGAGCAGTCCGGCCAGCGCCTGGTCGGCCCGGTCGCGGCCCTCGGGGGTGAGGCGGACCAGGACCCCGCGCCGGTCGCTGGGGTCGGGGAGCCGCTCGACCAGCCCCTTCTTGGTGAGCCGGTCGATGCGGTTGGTCATGGTGCCGGAGGTGACCAGCGTCTGGGTCAGCAGCTGACCGGGGGAGAGCTGGTAGGGGGCGCCGGCGCGGCGCAGCGACGTGAGGACGTCGAACTCCCAGGGCTCCAGCTGGTGCTCGGCGAAGGCGAGCCGACGGGCGCGGTCGAGGTGCCGGGCGAGCCGCGAGACGCGGCTGAGCACCTCGAGCGGTTCCACGTCGAGGTCCGGGCGCTCGCGGCGCCATGCAGCGACCAGCCGGTCGACCTCGTCCTCCATGACGATCAGTGTAGAGGGTCTGTTGACATAAAGTCTCTTGACGTCAAGATATATTCGGCTGGACTATGGGGAAGGACCGGGCCGGAACACCGTTCCGCTTCGGTAGCTCGTTCCAGCAAGGGGGCTCGAACATGCGTTCCGCACCATCTTCTGCTTCTACCGCACCGATATGGGATCCCCAGCAGTACCTCCGGCACGCGGGCCTGCGCGCCCGTCCCTTCCTCGACCTGCTCGCCCGCATCCCCCACCTGCCCACCGAGGGCAGGCCCGCCCGGATCGCCGATCTGGGCTGTGGACCCGGCAACGTGACCGCGCTCCTCGCCGACCGCTGGCCGGACGCCCACATCACCGGCTTCGACCTCTCGCCCGACATGCTCCAGCGCGCCGAGAAGGACTACGCCGGAACCACGGCCGGCGGCGGCTGGCTCGACTTCCGGCCCGCCGACGCCGCGCACTGGAACCCCGAGGAGCCCTATGACCTGATCGTCTCCAACGCGGCCCTCCAGTGGGTCCCCAACCACCCCGAGTCCTTCACCCCCTGGATCGCCGGACTCAAGCCCGGCGGCACCTTCGCCTTCCAGGTCCCCGGCAACTTCACCTCGCCCAGCCACGCCCTGCTCGGCGAGCTCTGCGACACCCCTCAGTGGCGCGACCGCCTCGGCGACCAGGGCCGCCGTTTCATCCACGTCCTGGACCCGGCCGACTACCTGACCCGGCTCGCCGACCTCGGCTGCGCGACGGACGTCTGGGAGACCACGTACTCGCAGCTCCTGCCCGGCGAGGACCCCATCCTCGACTGGGTCAAGGGCACCGCGCTGCGCCCCGTCCTGACCGCGCTCGAAGGTGACCCGAGGGCGACCGAGGCCTTCCTCGCCGCCTACCGCGACCTGCTGCGCGCGGCCTACCCGCCCGGCCCGCACGGCACCGTCTTCCCGTTCCGCCGGATCTTCGCCGTCGCCACGAAGGGGCTCTGATGCTGACCGCCGTCGACCACGTCCAGCTCGCCGCACCGCCGGGCTCGGAGGACCTCCTCCGGGCGTACTACACCGGCGTCCTCGGCATGACCGAGGTCGCCAAGCCGCCCGTCCTCGCCGCACGGGGCGGCTGCTGGTTCGAGGCCGCGGACGGGGCCGTCCGGCTCCACCTCGGCGTCGAGCAGGACTTCCGCCCCGCGGCGAAGGCCCACCCCGGCCTGCGGGTCACCGCGATCGCCGGCTACGCGGCCCGCCTGGAGGAACGCGGCGCGAAGGTCGTCCGGGACGACGATCTCCCGGGCCACCGCCGCTTCTACTCCGAGGACCCCGTGGGCAACCACCTGGAGTTCCTGGAGCCCCTGGAGTGACAGGACGGGGGCGCCGCATCCGCGGCGCCCCCGTCCGGCTCTCCCGGCGGCCTCAGCTCTTGCGGTGCCCTATCAGGCGCGGCTTCTGCTCCAGACCGTCCAGGCCGTGCCAGGCCAGGTTCACCAGATGCGCCGCGACCTCGGCCTTCTTCGGCCTGCGGACGTCCAGCCACCACTGACCGGTCAGGGCCACACTGCCCACCAGCGCCTGCGCGTACAGCGGCGCCAGCTTCGGATCGAAGCCGCGGGCCTTGAACTCCAGGCCCAGGATGTCCTCGACCTGGGTGGCGATGTCGCTGATCAGCGACGCGAACGTGCCGGTCGACTGCGCCACCGGCGAATCACGGACCAGGATCCGGAAACCGTCCGTGTAGTTCTCGATGTAGTCCAGCAGCGCGAACGCCGCCTGCTCCAGCAGCTCCCGCGGATGCCCGGCCGTCAGCGCGCCCGTCACCCCGTCCAGGAGCTGGCGCATCTCCCGGTCGACCACGACCGCGTACAGGCCCTCCTTGCCGCCGAAGTGCTCGTACACCACCGGCTTGGACACCCCGGCCTTGGCCGCGATCTCCTCGACGGACGTGCCCTCGAAGCCCTTCTCGGCGAAGAGCGTGCGGCCGATGTCCAACAGCTGTTCCCGGCGCTCCGCGCCTGTCATGCGGACCCGGCGCCCCCTGCGGGGCTTGCCGGTGCCGCTGCTGCCGGTAGTCGTACTGCCATCGATCGCCACGTCATCCATCATGCCGCGTTCGCGGGCTTGTCCTGGCGGCGGGCTTCGATACGGGACGCGTCCGGCCAGCGCACGTCGGATGCCCAGCCCAGCTGCTCGAACCAGCGGATCAGCCGGGCGCTGGAGTCGACCTGGCCCTTCAGCACCCCGTGCCGGGCCGAGGTCGGGTCCGCGTGGTGCAGGTTGTGCCAGGACTCGCCGCAGGACAGCACCGCGAGCCACCACACGTTGCCCGAGCGGTCACGGGACTTGAAGGGCCGCTTGCCGACCGCGTGACAGATCGAGTTGATCGACCACGTCACGTGGTGCAGCAGCGCCACCCGCACCAGCGAGCCCCAGAAGAACGCGGTGAACGCGCCCCACCACGACATCGTCACCAGGCCGCCCACCAGCGGCGGGATCGCCAGCGACACCACCGTCCACAGCACGAACTGGCGCGAGATCGCCCGGATCGCCGGGTCCTTGATCAGATCCGGCGCGTACTTGTGCTGCGGCGTCTGCTCCTCGTCGAACATCCACCCGATGTGCGCCCACCACAGGCCCTTCATCAGCGCCGGCACCGTCTCGCCGAACCGCCACGGCGAGTGCGGGTCGCCCTCCGCGTCGGAGAACCTGTGGTGCTTGCGGTGGTCGGCCACCCAGCGCACCAGCGGTCCCTCCACCGCCAGCGACCCCATGACGGCCAGCGCGATCCGCAGCGGCCGCTTGGCCTTGAAGGAGCCGTGCGTGAAGTAACGGTGGAAGCCGATCGTGATGCCGTGGCAGCCGATGTAGTACATCGCCACCATCAGGCCCAGATCGAGCCAGCTCACCCCCCAGCCCCAGGCCAGGGGCACCGCGGCGAGCAGTGCGAGGAAGGGCACCGTGATGAACAGCAGCAGCGTGATCTGCTCGACCGACCCCTTGCTGTCCCCGCCGAGCGTGGCGGAGGGCGGATCGGGGGCGGTGACGCGCGCCTCGGGTTCCGAGGTCACCTCGGGGGTAGTGGTCATGAGGGTCCCCTGGGGATGAAGGGATGAAAGGGAGTCAAAGGGACGCGTGGCTACGCCTCCGTAACCTACGGCGACGTAAGTATGGCAGTGGGATGCCCCGCGGCAAGAGGGCGCAAGGAGGGGCACGGAAGGCGTCGTGGAAATGGACACCTATCCTGGGTGCGTCGGACAGCGCGGTCCGCAAGCCTCCAGTACCCCTCCAGACGTGCTCAAACACTGCAAGGAGCCGCACCTGTGAGCAGTGCCGACCAGACCCCCACCGCCAGCGCCGAGCTGCGATCCGACATCCGCCGACTGGGCGACCTGCTGGGCGAGACCCTCGTCCGCCAGGAGGGCCACGAGATCCTCGACCTCGTCGAGAAGGTCCGACGCCTCACCCGCGAGGACGGCGAGGCCGCCGCCGAGCTGCTCGGCGACACGGACCTGGAGACCGCCGCCAAGCTCGTGCGCGCCTTCTCCACCTACTTCCACCTGGCGAACGTGACCGAGCAGGTCCACCGCGGCCGCGAGATGCGCGAGAAGCGCGCTGCCGACGGCGGCCTGATCGCCCGGACCGTCGACATGCTCAAGGACGGCGACCCCGAGCACGTCCGCGCCACGGTGAAGAACCTCAACGTGCGGCCCGTCTTCACCGCGCACCCCACCGAGGCGGCCCGCCGCTCGGTCCTCAACAAGCTGCGCCGCATCGCCGCCCTGCTGGAGACCCCGGTCATCGAGGCCGACCGGCGCCGCCACGACCTGCGGCTCGCCGAGAACATCGACCTCATCTGGCAGACCGACGAGCTCCGGGTCGTCCGCCCCGAGCCCGCCGACGAGGCCCGCAACGCCATCTACTACCTCGACGAGCTGCACGCCGGCGCCGTCGGCGACGTCCTGGAGGACCTCGCCGCCGAGCTCGAGCGCGTCGGCATCGAGCTGCCCGCCGGCACCCGCCCGCTGACCTTCGGCACCTGGATCGGCGGCGACCGCGACGGCAACCCCAACGTCACCCCCGCGGTGACCTGGGAGGTCCTGATCCTCCAGCACGAGCACGGCATCAACGACGCCCTCGAACTGGTCGACGAGCTGCGCGGCTTCCTCTCCAACTCCATCCGCTACGCCGGGGCCACCGAGGAACTCCTCACCTCCCTCCAGACCGACCTGGAGCGGCTGCCCGAGATCAGCCCCCGCTACAAGCGGCTCAACGCCGAGGAGCCCTACCGGCTCAAGGCCACCTGCATCCGCCAGAAGCTGGTCAACACCCGCCGGCGGCTGGCCAAGGGCACCACCCACGAGGAGGGCCGCGACTACCTCGGCACCTCCGAGCTGGTCCACGACCTCGCCCTGATCCAGGACTCGCTGCGCGCCCACCGCGGCGGCCTCTTCGCCGACGGCCGGATGGACCGCACCATCCGCACCCTGTCCGCCTTCGGCCTCCAGCTCGCCACGATGGACGTCCGCGAACACGCCGACGCCCACCACCACGCGCTCGGCCAGCTCTTCGACCGGCTCGGCGAGGAGTCCTGGCGCTACGCCGACATGCCCCGCGACTACCGGCAGAAGCTGCTCGCCAAGGAGCTGCGCTCGCGCCGGCCGCTCGCGCCCACCCCCGCCCCGCTGGACCCGGCCGGCGAGAAGACCCTCGGCGTCTTCCACACCATCAAGGAAGCCTTCGAGCGCTTCGGCCCCGAGGTCATCGAGTCCTACATCATCTCGATGTGCCAGGGCGCCGACGACGTCTTCGCCGCCGCCGTCCTCGCCCGCGAAGCCGGCCTCATCGACCTGCACGCCGGCTGGGCCAAGATCGGCATCGTGCCGCTCCTGGAGACCACCGACGAGCTGAAGGCCGCCGACGTCATCCTCGACGGCATGCTGGCCGACCCCTCCTACCGCCGGCTCGTCTCGCTGCGCGGCGACGTCCAGGAGGTCATGCTCGGCTACTCCGACTCCTCCAAGTTCGGCGGCATCACCACCTCGCAGTGGGAGATCCACCGCGCCCAGCGCCGGCTGCGCGACGTCGCCCACCGCTACGGCGTCCGCCTGCGCCTCTTCCACGGCCGCGGCGGCACCGTCGGCCGCGGCGGCGGCCCCTCGCACGACGCGATCCTCGCCCAGCCCTGGGGAACCCTGGAGGGCGAGATCAAGGTGACCGAGCAGGGCGAGGTCATCTCCGACAAGTACCTCATCCCGTCGCTGGCCCGCGAGAACCTCGAACTGACCGTCGCGGCGACCCTGCAGGCGTCCGCCCTGCACACCGCGCCCCGCCAGTCCGACGAGGCCCTGGCCACCTGGGACGCGGCCATGGACACGGTCTCGGAGGCGGCCCACACCGCGTACCGCCGGCTGGTCGAGGACCCGGACCTGCCCGCGTACTTCTTCGCCGCCACGCCCGTCGACCAGCTCGCCGACCTGCACCTGGGCTCGCGGCCCTCGCGCCGCCCCGACTCGGGCGCCGGCCTCGACGGACTGCGGGCCATCCCGTGGGTGTTCGGCTGGACCCAGTCCCGCCAGATCGTCCCCGGCTGGTTCGGCGTCGGCTCGGGCCTCAAGGCGCTGCGCGAGGCCGGCCTCGACGCGGTGCTCGGCGAGATGTACGAGCGCTGGCACTTCTTCCGCAACTTCGTCTCCAACGTCGAGATGACGCTGGCGAAGACGGACCTGCGGATCGCCCGGCACTACGTCGACACGCTCGTCCCGGAGGAGCTGAAGCATGTCTTCGCCACCATCGAGGCCGAGCACGCGCTGACCGTGGCCGAGGTCCTGAAGGTGACCGGCGGCCGGCAACTGCTCGACTCCAACCCGGTGCTCCAGCAGACCTTCTCCATCCGCGACGCCTACCTGGACCCGATCTCCTACCTCCAGGTGGCCCTGCTGGCCCGCCAGCGCGAGGCGGCCGAGCGGGGCGAGCAGGCGGACCCGCTGCTGGCCCGGGCCCTGCTGCTCACGGTGAACGGCGTGGCCGCGGGCCTGCGCAACACCGGCTGACGGCCCCCGACGCACGAAGTGCCCCCACCGGCTCGGCCGGTGGGGGCACTCCGCGTCACGACGCCGTGCGGCGTCCTCAGTGCTGCTGCGCCTTGCGGCGGCGCATCACCAGGAAGCCACCGACACCCGCGAGGGCGACGGCGACGGCACCGATGACGCCCACGGGGGCGCTGGAGCCGGTCTCGGCGAGGTTGCCCTCGGAGTCCTTGCTGTCCGTGGAGGCGGACGGCGTCGCGCCAGCCGACGGAGAGTCCGAGGAGGACGGCGAGTCGCTCGGGGTGCCGGTCGAGGCGGTCTCGCTCGGAGTGCCGGACGGAGTGCCGGACGGAGTGCCGGACGGGGTGCCGGACGGCGTGCCCGTCGGCGTTGAGGTCGAGGAGGCGGGGCAGGTGTGGGACAGGTTGAAGAAGTCCTTCTTCAGCTCGCCCTTGATCTCAGCCGACACGGACGTCAGCTTCGCGCCAGCCTCGGAGGCCACGTAGGCGTGCTTATCAGACGGCGGACCGAAGTCCGTGATGACCTGCGTGCCGCCCGGCTCGAACGTCACTGTGAGCTTCACGAAGTCGGCCTTGCTGCCCGGCAGCACGAAGTGCCAGCCGTCCTGCGTGGCGGGGATGTCGGCGCAGGTCTTCTCCTTGTCGCCGGTCCACGAGGTGGCCGTAAGGGGAAGGTCCTTCTGCTGGTGGAACACCGGGGTGTTGTCGGAAGCCGAGGCGGCCGGCGCCAGCACGAGGGAGCCCGCCATGGCCGCGACAAGCGCGCCTGCGGGTATGAGGGATCGTCGCATATGCAGTCGTCCATCTGAGATGAGGGATGCCGTGGGGAGTGGCGGGGGCAGCCTATAGCCACCTTTAAGCCCCTCTTAACCCGGTGGCTCATAACAATCCCTGCGGCAACACGCCCAACCGACCGCGACGTTCAGAGTGCGAAGAACGCCCCCAGCAGCAGCGCCGCCCCCGCCCCCGCCAGCGACCACGCCGTACGCGTCATCCGCAGGCCGCCCCCGACGACCGGCGCCGCCAGCAGCAACGCCCCGCCCAACGGCAGCCACGCGTGCAGCCCGCCGCCCCAGCCGGTCCGCACCGCCTCCTCCGTGCCCGGCTTCACCACCACCGGCAGCGTCTGGCCCTTGGCCGCCGCCACCGAGTGCTCGATCGTCAGGGCGCTGTGCGGCTGCGCGGGATCCTCCGGGACGTAACGGCCACTGCACGTCTCCTCGTTGCAGCCGGTCACCGTCAGGGTGCCGTGCTCGCGCCCCTTGGAGAGCAGGACGTGCTGGGCCGTCCCCCAGGACGACCAGGCGCCCGCGACGACGAGCAGCAGGGCGACCAGGGCCATGGCGGCGTTACGGGCATGGTTCATGACCCGCGATCGTACAGTCGTACTGATTCGGCTCGCCGGTCAGGAGTTGTACGCCGACTGCGCCCGCTCCAGACCCTCCGTCACCAGGCACTCCACCGCGTCGGCCGCCCGGTCCACGAAGTAGTCGAGCTCCTTGCGCTCCGTCGACGAGAAGTCCTTCAGCACGAAGTCCGCGACCTGCATCCGGCCCGGCGGACGCCCGATCCCGAACCGCATCCGGTGGTACTCGGCACCCATCGACTTCGTCATCGACTTCAGACCGTTGTGGCCGTTGTCGCCACCACCGAGCTTCAGGCGCAGCACGCCGTAGTCGATGTCCAGCTCGTCGTGGACGGCCACCACACGCGCCGTCGGCACCTTGTAGAAATCACGCAACGCCGTGACGGGACCGCCCGAGAGGTTCATGTACGACATCGGCTTCGCGAGGATCACCCGGCGGTTCGCCGGCCCGGGCGCACCCATCCGGCCCTCCACGACCTGCGCCTGCGCCTTCTGCGCCCGCTTGAACTTCCCGCCGATCCGCTCCGCCAGCAGATCCACCACCATGAAGCCCACGTTGTGCCGGTTCGCCGCGTACTCCGGGCCCGGGTTGCCGAGGCCGACGATCAGCCAGGGGGCGTTCGCGTCGTCCGTCATGTGCGTCACGTCTCCTCGTGTGCGTACAGAAAGAAACGGGGTGGCGGGCCGATGGCCCGTCACCCCGTCACGTCAGACAGAGCCTACGGCTCAGGCCTCGGCGCCCTCGGCGGCGACCTCTTCCTCGGTGCCCTCGGCGGCCGGCTCCTCGGCCTGCGCGGCCAGGACCTGCAGCACGACGGCGTCGGCGTCGGTCACCAGGGTGACGCCCTTCACCAGCGTGATGTCCTTGGCGAGCACGGAGGCACCGGCCTCCAGGCCCTCCACGGAGACCGTGACGGACTCGGGCAGGTGGGTGGCCTCGGCCTCGACGGACAGCGTGTTGAGGACGTGCTCCAGCAGGTTGCCGCCGGCGGCCAGCTCACCCTCGGCCACGACCGGAACCTCGACGGTGACCTTCTCGCCGCGCTTCACCAGAAGCAGGTCGACGTGCTCCAGGAAGCCCTTCAGCGGGTCGCGCTGCACGGCCTTCGGGATCGCGAGCTCGTTCTTGCCCTCGATGTCCAGGGACAGCAGGACGTTCGGGGTACGCAGGGCGAGCAGCAGCTCGTGGCCCGGCAGCGTCACGTGGACCGGGTCCGAACCGTGACCGTAGAGAACGCCGGGGACCTTGCTGTCACGGCGGATCTTGCGGGCGGCGCCCTTGCCGAACTCCGACCGGAGGGTCGCGGCGATCTTGACCTCGGACATGTGCACTCCTCGTAATGTGGTGACGGAACGACTGTCACCCGGCCACGACTGGCGATGGCCTGCTACGAAGAGCGCGTCGATAACGGACCGCCGTACCACTCCGGGTACGGCCTCCCTCGCCGAGCAACTACGGCAGTCTACTCGCCGCTCCCCGCACCACCCAATTGGATCACCCGAAGCCCCCGGAGACCGGCGCGGAACCCGCCCGGGCACCGGCGAACCCGCCCGGGCACGACGAGAGGGCCGCCTCCCCGACCAGCGGGAAAGCGGCCCTCTCGGAAGAAACCTCAGTGCTCCTCGAACAGGCTCGTCACCGAACCGTCCTCGAACACCTCACGCACCGCACGCGCGATCGACGGCGCGATCGACAGCACCGTGATCTTGTCCAGCTCCAGCGCGCTCGGGTCCGGCAGCGTGTCCGTGAACACGAACTCGCTCACCTTCGAGTTCTTCAGACGGTCAGCGGCGGGACCGGACAGGATGCCGTGCGTCGCCGTCACGATCACGTCCTCCGCACCGTGCGCGAACAGCGCGTCCGCCGCGGCGCAGATCGTGCCACCCGTGTCGATCATGTCGTCGACCAGGACGCACACGCGGCCCTTCACGTCACCGACGACCTCGTGCACCGTCACCTGGTTGGCGACGTCCTTGTCGCGGCGCTTGTGCACGATCGCCAGCGGCGCGTCCAGGCGGTCGCACCAGCGGTCGGCCACCCGCACACGACCCGCGTCCGGAGACACGATCGTCAGCTTGTTCCGATCGACCTTCGCGCCCACGTAGTCCGCCAGCACCGGCAGCGCCGACAGATGGTCCACCGGACCGTCGAAGAAGCCCTGGATCTGGTCGGTGTGCAGGTCGACCGTCAGAATCCGGTCGGCCCCCGCCGTCTTCAGCAGATCCGCGATCAGACGGGCCGAGATCGGCTCACGCCCGCGGTGCTTCTTGTCCTGTCGCGCGTAGCCGTACGACGGGATGATCACGGTGATGCTCCGCGCGGAAGCCCGCTTCAGAGCGTCCAGCATGATCAGCTGTTCCATGATCCACTTGTTGATCGGAGCCGTGTGGCTCTGGATCAGGAAGCAGTCCGCGCCACGAGCCGACTCCTGGAAGCGGACGTAGATCTCACCGTTCGCGAAGTCGAAAGCCTTGGTCGGCACGAGGCCGACACCCAACTGGTGCGCGACCTCCTCGGCCAGCTCGGGGTGGGCGCGGCCGGAGAAGAGCATCAGCTTCTTCTCGCCGGTCGTCTTGATCCCGGTCACAGCACTGTCTCCTCAGACGTGTTCCCTGGCCGCGAATCCCGCGCTCCCGTGCGCGTGTGCGAGCCAGCCGAATTTGTGTGCACGTATCACGGTACGCCGAGTTCGACG
Source organism: Streptomyces sp. JL2001 (assembly GCF_050917515.1). Taxonomy (NCBI): domain Bacteria; kingdom Bacillati; phylum Actinomycetota; class Actinomycetes; order Kitasatosporales; family Streptomycetaceae; genus Streptomyces; species Streptomyces sp. JL2001. The sequence goes on from NZ_CP169421.1 coordinate 4,601,915, forward strand.
TACCCGTTTCCGGTCAGCTTTCCCCGGCGGACTCCTCCGTGGCCGTCAGAGCGGCCTGCGCGGCCGCGCTGCCCGGCCGCTTCCGGGCCACCCAACCCTCGATATTCCGCTGCTGGCCCCGCGCCACGGCGAGCGAGCCGGCCGGCACGTCCTTGGTGATCACCGACCCCGCCGCGGTGTACGCACCGTCCCCGATCGTGATGGGCGCCACAAACATGTTGTCCGAACCCGTACGGCAGTGGGAACCGATCGTGGTGTGGTGCTTCGTCTCACCGTCGTAGTTCACGAACACGCTCGCGGCACCGATGTTCGTGTACTCGCCGATCGTCGCGTCACCCACATAGGAGAGGTGCGGCACCTTCGTGCCCTCCCCGATCGTGGCGTTCTTCATCTCCACGTACGTCCCGGCCTTCGACTTCGCGCCGAGCGTCGTCCCCGGACGCAGATACGCGAACGGACCCACCGTCGCGCTCTCCCCGATCACCGCGGAGTCCGCCACCGTGTTGTCCACCCGCGCACCCCGACCGACCCGGGTGTCCTTCAGCCGACTGTTCGGACCGACCTCGGCATCCTCGCCGACATGGGTCGAACCGAGCAGCTGCGTACCCGGATGGATCACCGCGTCCGGCTCGAACGTCACCGTCACGTCCACCAGCACGGACGACGGATCGACCACCGTCACACCCGCCGTCATCGCCCGCTCCAGCAACCGCGCGTTCAGCAGCGCACGCGCCTCCGCCAGCTGCACGCGGTTGTTGATCCCCAGGATCTCGCGGTGGTCACCGGCCACGGACGCACCCACCCGGTGCCCGGCCTCGCGCAGGATCGACAGCACGTCCGTGAGGTACTCCTCACCCTGGCTGTTGTCCGTCCGCACCTTCCCCAGCGCGTCGACGAGCAGCCGCCCGTCGAACGCGAACACACCCGAGTTGATCTCCCTGATCGCACGCTGCGCCTCGGACGCGTCCTTGTGCTCCACGATCTCGGTCACGGCGCCGGTGGCCGCGTCCCGCACGATCCGGCCGTAGCCCGTGGAGTCCGGCACCTCGGCGGTCAGCACGGTGACGGCGTTGCCGTCGGCCGCGTGGGTGGCGGCGAGGTCGCGCAGCGTCTCGCCGGACAGCAGGGGGGTGTCGCCGCAGACGACGACGACCGTGCCGTCCGGAGCCTGGCCCAGCTCCTCCAGCCCCATGCGGACCGCGTGCCCGGTGCCGTTCTGCTCGTGCTGCACGGCGGTGCGGGTGCCGGCGTAGTGCGTGTCGAGGTGCGCGGTGACCCGCTCGCGCGCGTGCCCGACGACCACGACGAGGTGCTCGGGCTCCAGCTCGCGCGCTGCGGAGACCACGTGTCCGACGAGCGAGCGCCCGGCGATTTCGTGCAGGACCTTGGGGGTCTTCGACTTCATGCGGGTGCCCTCACCCGCTGCGAGGACGACGACGGCTGCCGGGCGATTGGCGCTCACGGGTGTGCCCTTCGGCTTCGGTGGGTGGACCACCGAAGGATACCGGGGGGCTTCGGAGCGGACATGAGTAAGGGTCCCGACCAGGGAGGTCGGGACCCGAACCGAGCGTGTGGCTCCCGGGGGAGGACTCGAACCCCCATGATCAGAACCAAAATCTGACGTCTTGCCCTTAGACGACCCGGGATGGGCGTTATGTCCGTTCTGCTCGGACCGCCGCGGATGCAGCCCCTACTATGCCGCACCAGGCCCCTTCGATGCGACGGTAGAGATCGGCGCTTCTGCGGACGTGGATCACGAGGCAGCCGCGATAGTCGTCCCCCACGTTCTTCCGGACGGTCCGGGGGTTGTGCCGCTTCAGTGTCGTCCTGCCGAACCGGGACGCGTCGGTCCCCACGACGTCCGCCCAGTACCGCTCGGCGGCGGCGACATCGGCGGTCTCATGGATCAGTACGTGATAGGTGTGCCGCTCCCGGTCCACGCCGAGCAAGTCGAGCCAGGCGACGAACACCCGGATCATGCCGGGATCGCTGTTGACGAAGGCCACCCGCTCGCGCCGCGCGTGCGCCTTGTCCTTGGTGCCCTCAGCCCAGTAGAGGCCCACGCCCAGCAGGAACAGCTCGCGGTCCGAGAGGGCGCCGACCTCGGCCTCCGCGGCCCTCTTGGCGCGGCCCCGTTCCTCCTCCCGCAGTCTGAGCCTGCCCTCCCAGCCGCGCCTGGCGATCTCGGAGGCCTGCTCGCGCGTCCGCCGGGGCGGCCTCGGCAGGTCCCGCACCCACAGCGAGATCGAGCTCTTCGAGCAGCCCAGCTCCTGCTGGATCTCGTCGTACGTCCGGCCCTCCCCGCGCAACTCCCGCGCCCGCTCGCGCAAGGCGTCCTTGGCGTTCGGATGCCGCTTCCGGCCCTGTGTCTCGGCTGTCATGGGTCCAGCGTCGTCCGGAATCCGGACATCCGGGTCGAAAATCTGGTCGATTCATTAGTTCGAGGGACGGGTGTCCGTGTCTGGTTGACGGGGGACTCTCCGGGGTCGTCCCGTCTCCGGAAAATGGGTCGCGGGCGCCCGTAGGGTGGAAGGCATGACCGCAACGGGGGCTCACCGGGACGCGGCGGGCACGCCCGTCCGTGGCTGGTGGTGGTGGGGGAGACCGCGCAGCGCGGTGCTGGACATCGCGTTGGCGGTGGTGTCGGCGCTGGAGTGCGGGCTCGAGGGGATCGGGTTCGCCGACACGGCGGGACTGCCGGTGCCCGTGGGGGTGCTGTTCGGCCTGGTCGTCGGGGCCGTGCTGGTGGTGCGGCGGAAGTGGCCGATCACGGTCGTGCTCGTCTCGATCGCCGTCACGCCGGCCGAGATGGGCTTCCTGATGGGCATGGTCGGGCTGTACACGCTCGCCGCCTCGGAGGTGCCCCGGCGGATCACCGCGGCGCTGGCCGGGATGTCGACGGTCGCCGTGTTCCTCGTGACGGTGGTGCGGCTGCGGCAGGACGTCGGCAGCCAGGACTTCGACCCGAGCGGCTGGTACGTGCCCGTCGTCTCGCTCTTCATGACGCTGGGGCTCAACGCGCCGCCGGTGCTCTTCGGGCTGTACATAAGGGCGCGGCGCCGGCTCATGGAGAGTCTGCGGGAGCGGGCCGACAGTCTGGAGCAGGAGTTGTCGCTGCTCGCGGACCGGGCGGAGCAGCGGGCGCAGTGGGCGCGGCAGGAGGAGCGGACGCGGATCGCGCGGGAGATGCACGACGTGGTGGCCCACCGGGTGTCGCTGATGGTGGTGCACGCGGCGGCGTTGCAGGCGGTGGCGTTGAAGGATCCGCAGAAGGCGGTGAGGAACGCGGCGCTGGTGGGTGACATGGGCCGCCAGGCGTTGACGGAGCTGCGGGAGATGCTGGGGGTGCTGCGGGAGGACGTGCCGGTGGTGGGGCCCGCGGCGGTGCCGTTGGCGGCGGTGGGGCGGGCGGCGGCGGCCGCGGCGGAGGCGGCTTCGGAGGACGGGCCGTGTCTGGACGCCTTGGAGGCGCTGGTGGAGCAGTCGCGGCTGGCGGGGGTGGTCGTGGAGCTGGCGGTGCTGGGTGAGGCGCGGGTGTACGGGGCGGAGGTGGAGCGGACCGCGTACCGGGTGGTGCAGGAGGCGCTCACCAATGTCCACAAGCACGCGGCGGGGGCGAGGGTCGTGGTGCGGTTGGCCCACCGGGAGGCCGAGGTGGCCATGCAGGTGGAGAACGGCCCTTCGGACGCGGCGGTGGCGGATGCGCAGCTGCCGAGCGGGGGCAACGGTCTGGTGGGGATGCGGGAGCGGGTGACGCGGCTCGGGGGTGTGTTCGTGTCGGGCCCGACGGACGCGGGTGGTTTCCGGGTGTCGGCGGTGTTGCCGGTGGCGGGGCGAGCCGCGTAGCCGGGCCCGGCCGAGGGGCGGGGCGGTCGGGCGCCCGGCGGGACCGGGGGTCCGGGTCGCCGGTTCTCGTGGGGTGCCGGGTGGGGATCCCCTGCCGGGGCAGGGGATCGCGGCGTCGCGCGGGGTCAGGTGCCGCTGGTGACCAGGCGGGTCGGCTGGGAGCCGGTGACGAGGGTGGCGAGGGCGGTGTCGATGTCCTGCCCGAGGAACCAGTCGCCGGTGTGGTCGAGGCTGTAGACGCGGCCTTCCAGGTCTATCGCGAGCACGGCGTGGTGTTCGTCCTCCTCTCCCAGGGGGGAGATCTCGGTGTCGAGGGCGCGGCCCAGGTCCGCCATGGTGCGGGCGAGGTGGAGGCCGGCGAGCGGGTCGAAGCTGACGGTCGCGGGGGCGATCTGGCGGCCGGCGCCGGGTGCGGTGATGTGCAGTCCGCCGAATTCGGCCCAGGCTTCGACGGCGGCGGGGAAGACGCTGTGCCGGTGTCCGCCCGGGGAGGTGTGGGCGCGCAGGGCGTCGGCCCACTCCTCGGCGAGCTTGATGTCCCAGCGGCCGGGCTGCCAGCCCGCCTCGCGGAGGGCGGCGTCCACGTTGACCGGGAAGCGGGTGGTGCTCAGGTGGTCGGGCATTTCAGGTGCGGTCAGCCGTTCTCGACAGTCGACGTGGGATCGACGGTGCGCACGCCGAAGTGGGCGAGCAGCGCCGTACAGGAGCGGCAGGGTGCCGCGTAGCTGCCGTGCAGCGGGTCGCCGTCCTCGCGGATGCGGCGTGCGGTGAGTTTCGCCTGTTTGAGTGAGCGGCGTGCCTCGCCGGAGGTGAGGGGCTTGCGCTGGGCGCGCTTGGAGCGGCCGGTCTCGGTGGCGGTGAGGTGCCGGGACAGCAGGATCGCTTCGGGGCAGCGGCCGGTGAAGCGTTCGCGTTGTCCGCTGGTGAGGGTGTCCAGGAAGTCCTGGACGAGTGGGTGCAGGACCGGCGGCTGGTCGCCGCGGCCTGCGGTGCAGGTGAGGGTCTCGCCGCGTACGGAGAGTGCGGCGCCGACCGTGGGAAGGATTCCGTCGCGGCGGAAGCGCAGTATCGGTGCCCGGGTGGGCTCGGTGCTGCTCCAGTTGAGGCGTGGGTCACCCTGAGTGGGTGCTTGTGCTGCGTACATGGTGCTCGTCTTCCCCTCCGCGCAATCCCCCGAGTTGCTTGCACAGACTGCCAAATGGGGTGCCCCATGTGGAAGCTGGGTAGCGGAAACGTGCCTTCGGTGTGTCGGAACTATCGCCGCTCAGTCATGCGGACGTGACACTTGGTCACGGTAGCCGCTCGGAGGTATCGGGCCATGTCACGGCCTTGTGGCACCGCATAGGCTGTGCGGAATCAGCCAGCAGCCAGCGCAGGGGGCAACCGCCATGACGACAGGTCGGCTCGGGCAGTCAGCCGCGCCACCGAACGCGGCCTACGCCGGGCAGGTCGTGCACTTCCCGGACCCGGTCCGGGCCTCCCGGCATCCCCGAGGGGTGCGGGTGGACGAGCACGGCTACCCGGACTTCTCGCCGTACGCCAGGGCCGCAGCGGAGATCGCGGAGCCGCCGGAGGGCTTCGGTGTCGACGAGCTGCGGCTGACGGACTACGTGTCGGCGAACGCGGCGCTCGCCGCGACGGGGCACGAGCTGTGGGACACGATCCCGTCCGTGGCGACGCCGCACGGCTGGACCTGGCACCACGTGGCGGGCAGCCGTCGCATGGAGCTGGTGCCGGTGGAGGTGAAGGCGCTGCTGCGTCATCACGGCGGGGTGGCGACGGCGGCGGTCGACCAGGGCAAGCGGGGCACGCGTCCGCTGCAGGAGACCCGGCCGGCGCACTTCGGGCTGCCGAAGGCGCTGGTGTCGGTGTCCGAGCAGCACCTGCTGGGTGTCGAGGAGGACCTCGGGTACCGCCTGCCGGGCGCGTACCGGGCGTTCCTGAAGGCGGCGGGCGGCTGTGCGCCGGTCGGCGCGGCGCTCGACGCGGAGCTCGGTCTGCTGGTGGACCAGCCGTTCTTCACGGTGCGCGAGGAGGCGGGGGTCAACGACCTCGTCTACGTCAACAAGTGCCTGCGTGATCACCTGACGAAGGACTACCTGGGTGTCGCGTTCGTGCAGGGCGGCATTCTCGCGGTGAAGGTGCGGGGTGCCGCGGTCGGCACGGTGTGGTTCTGCGCGTACGACGACGCGCGGGATCAGGACGGCTGGAGTGTGAACGAGCGCGTGGAGCGGTTGCTGCTGCCGTGCGGTGAGGACTTCGACGCGTTTCTGCAGCGGCTGGCGGGTAATCCGCCGGAGTTGGAGACGGTCGCGAACCTGATGGTGGACGGCGGCTTCGCGCGCGCCGTGTCCGTGGTTCCGGTGGGGGAGTGAGCTGGCTGTGGTGACGTTCGCGCAGGCGCAGGAGCGCGCCGAGGAATGGATCAACGGTGACGTGCCGGCGTACCAGCATCGCGAGGTGCGGGTGCGGGAGTTCGAGCTCGGTTTCGTCGTGTGGGCGGAGGACCGCGAGGAGGGTCCGACGTCGGACGGCGGCCGGCAGCGGCTGGTCATCGCGCGGGACAGCGGTGAGGCGACGCTGTGGCCGGGGCTGCCGGTGGGCGAGGTGATCCGCCGGTACGAGGAGGAGTACGGGACGGCCGTGGACGCGCCGGGTGCGGTGGCGCCCGCGCCGCCGGAGCGGATCGACCTGAACCAGACGTCGTTCCTGCTCAGCCCCCCGGAGTGGTTGCAGGAGGCGGCGGACCGGATCGGGCTGCCGAGGGCGTCGGACGCCTCGCAGCCGGGTGTGGCCGCCGCGGCGGCCCCGGTGTCGCCGGAGCCGGTGGTGTCCGGGCCGCGGCCGCTTCCGGTGGACCGGCCGGAGCCCGTGGACCGGCCGGGTCCCGCGGAGCACGAGCCGACGGCGCAGGACGGGGTGCCGGCGACGGCGCCCTCGGACAGCCCGTGGGCCGACGCGAACGCCAGCTCGGGGGGTGCGGACGGGGCGGTGCCGTTGCCGGCGACCGTCTTCGCGCCGCCGCTCTCGGGCGCGGACGACGAGGACACGCCGCTCCCGGTGGTGGGCGCGGACGCGCCGACGGCGCTGATGTCGGCCGGCAGCGCGCTGCCGCCGACGGCGGTGGCCCCGAGGCTCGACCCGGCCTCGCCGCGCCCGGACGGGCCGGGCGGCCCGTCCGCGCCGGCCGCTCCCGGTGTGCCGTCGGCTCCGGGTGTGCCCGGTGGCACGCCCGCTCCCGGCGTGCCCGCCCCGCCCGCGGCTCCTGGAGCTCCCGGCGCGGGGGACATCGCGGACGCGGCGACCAGCAAGGCCGTCCTGCCGCCGCGGGCCTCCCGGGGCGGCGGGGGCAACCCCCCGCCGCCGCCGCAGGCGCCCGGTGTGCCGGGTCAGCCCGCCGCACCCGCGGGCGGTTACCTGCCGACGCAGCTGGTGGCGCAGCTCGGTCCCGACGGTCCCCAGCCGCCCGGTCCGCCGGCCGCGCCCGGCACCCCGCCGCGTGGCATCGACCACGCGGCGACGATGCTCGCGCACCCGAACCAGGGCGGTCCCGGGGTGCCGCCGCCTCCGCCCCCGGCTCCGGGTACGCCCGGCACCCCGCCGGGTGGCATCGACCACGCGGCGACGATGCTCGCCCACCCGGGTCCCGGCGGTCTGCCGACCCCGCCCGGGCCTCCGGGGGCACCGACCCCGCCCGGGCCTCCCGGCGCGCCCGGTGTGCACCACGCGGCGACGATGCTGGCGCAGCCCGGTCCGGGCGGCCCCGGTGGTCCGGGCACGCCTCCTCCGCCGGCGCCCGCGCCGGCTCCGGCGTACGGGTACCCGCAGCAGCCGACCGGTCAGCCGACCGTGGGACCCGGGTACCAGGCGGTGCTGCGGTACCGCGCGCCGGACGGTTCCGAGGCGCAGATCATCCGGCGGTCCGCTCCCGGCACCCCGCACCCGGAGTGGCAGATCCTGCACGAGCTGCGCGCGATGAACGTGCCGCCGCAGCAGGTGCTGGAGCTGCACACGGAACTGGAGTCCTGCGAACTGCCCGGTGGTTACTGCGCGCGGATGATCCGGGAGACCTGGCCGCAGGCGCGGATCACCAACATCGCGCCGTACGGCCGTGATCACACGGGCCGGCAGCAGGGGATGCGGCAACTCCTGACCCATCAGGGGGAGTTGCATCAGGTCGCGGACGGTCCGGCCCGGCCGGCGCCGGTGCGTGCCCCGTTGCCGCAGGTGCAGCCGCTGCCGCCGATCCCTCCGGAGGGGGTCGCGCAGGAGCTGGCCGGGGCGTTCGGCCCGGGCATCTGCCGGTTCGACCAGCGGGCCGTGTCCCGGCAGGGCGTTCCGGAGATCGTGGCGCTCACCCTGGTCTGGGCGGGTCTCCCGGCCGACTTCGGGCCGTTCTTCTGGGCGCAGCCGGCCCAGCCGGTGGTGCCGACGCTCGCCGAGCTCGCGGCGCAGCGGCAGATTCAGCCGGCGTCGGACGCGGGCTCGTACCTCGTGATCGGCTCCGACTTCGGGCGGGCGATCTGCGTCCAGTACGGGACCGCGCACATCGTCGCCGTACCGGTGGAGGCCGGTCCGGGCGGGCAGCCGGTGCCGCCGCAGTTCGTGAACAGCGGTCTGCCGGAGTTCACCCGCTCCATGGCGCTGCTGGGCCGGATGTGGCGGCTCAGGTTCGGGCTCAACCCCGAGCAGGCGGGCCGCTGGACGGTCGACTTCCAGGCGCAGCTGGCCATGCTGGACCCGGCGGCGCTCGCGTCGCCGGACAGCTGGTGGTCGGTCCTGCTGGAGCAGATGTGGGACGGCCTCCTCTGAGGCGGGGCTGAGTCCCGCCCGACGGCCCGGGGCGCCCGACGTGTACGTCACGTCGGGCGCCTTTTGTCCTTTCCCGGGGGGCTGATGACGCATCCTTGGTGTTCGGGCCGTCGTGGAAGGAGCGTCAACGGATGGGTTTCTCCGTCTTACGGGGTGGCCGGGGCTACCGCCCCGAACAGGTCGACCGCGTGCTCGCCGCGCTCGTCGGGGAACGGGACGCGGCCCTGGAGCAGGCGGAGCGGCTGACGGCCCTCGCCGGGGAGCGGGAGGCGGCGGCGGCCCGGCTGCGGGAGCTGGTCGCGGGGCTCGCGCCGCAGCGCTACGAGGCCCTCGGCGCCCGGGCGCAGCGGATCCTGGCCCTGGGTGAGGAGGAGGCCGAGGCGGTGTCGGCGGCGGCCAGGGCGGCGGCGCAGGCGCTCGTGGAGGAGGCCCGGGCGGCGGGCGAGGCGGCCGCCGAGGCGGCGCGGGCGTACGCGGCCGAGACCGGGGACGCCGCGGACGCGGTCGCGCACGCGACGCTGACGGCGGCCGGCGCGGACGCCGAGGAACGGCGGGCGACGGCCCTCCGCGAGGCGGAGGAACTCCGGGGCGGGGCACGGGCGGAGCTGGAGGAGACGGTGCGCCGGACGGCGGCGCTGCTCGACCGGCAGCGCGCGGATCAGACGTCGGCCCGGGAGCGGGCCGAACGGACGGAGGCGGCGCGGGAGGCGGACCTCGACGCGCGGCACGAGGGACTGCTCGCGGCGGCCGAGGCGCGACTGGCCGAGGCCCGGCGGGCCTTCGCCGAGGCGGAGGAGAGCGCCCGGCACGGTCAGGAGGACGCCGAGGCGCGGGCGGCGGAGCTGCTGGCCGGGGCGGCCGTGCGCCGGGAGCGCGCCGAGCGCGAGACGGAGCGGATCCTGCGGGAGCACGCGGAGTCCGCCGAGGGGATCCACGCGCACATGGAACACATCCGCAGCTCCCTGGCCGCCCTGACGGGCCGGGGGACGCCGGGTGAGCCGGCGGACGGCCCGCCCCGGGACGGCGACTAGGCCCTGTCCGGGCGATCTTCTCGGGCCCGCGACGACGGCTGCGGCGTCTCGCGGCGTTGTCGGAGTCGCCCGAGTACGCCCAGTACGAGGGCGATCCTCCGCCTTGCGATACACCACATCCGACGCCGCGGGCCGGTCCTCGAAAATCGCCCGGACAGGACCTAGGTCCTGTCGGCTTCGGTCCTGTCGGCTTCGGTCCGCGGGGTGCCGGTCCGCGAAGTGCCGGTCCGCGGAGGGGCGGTCCGCGAAGTGCCGGTACGCGGAGGGGCGCCGTGGGTGGGGGTGGCGCGCGAAGTACCGGGGCGCGGGGGGTTGTCCGGCCGGTCGTCGCCGTCGGGCAGGACCGGGAAGCGGCGTGGCGCGACGGTGAGCAGGACGAGCAGGGCGAGTGCCGCCGCTGCCGCCGCGCCCGCGAAGACGTGGTCGACGGCCGCGTCGACCGCCCGTCGCAGCGCGTCCGCGGTTCCGGCGGCGAGGGAGCCCGGTGCGTCGAGGGCACGGGCCAGGCCGTCCAGGTCGCCGCCCCCGAGCCGGGCGGCGAGGACCGCGTTGGCCACCGCGCCGAAGAGGGCCGCCCCCACGCTCTGGCCGACCTGGCGGCAGAAGAGGACGGACGCCGTGGTGGTGCCGCGTTCGCCGTACGGCACCGTCGACTGGACCCCGACGATCAGCGGCAGTTGGAAGAAGCCGAGCGCGCCGCCGAGCAGCAGCATGAGCAGGGCCGGCTGCCAGGGCTCGCCGGGGAAGGGCAGGAACGGGAAGGCGAGCAGGACCAGCAGGGCGAGGGTGATGCCGATGACGGCGGTCAGCCGGAAGCCGATGCGGCCGTAGACGCGGTTGGACAGGGCGGCGGTGACCGGCCAGCTCAGGGTCATGGCGGACAGGACGAAGCCGGCGGCGATCGGCCCGAGCCCGAGGACGGCCTGGGCGTAGGTGGGCAGGAAGACGGTCGGGGCGACCATCAGGAGGCCGAGCGCGCCGAGGGCGAGGTTGACGGTGACGATGGTGCGGCGGCGCCAGATCCAGCCGGGGATGATCGGTTCGGTGGCCCGCCGTTCGACGAGGACGGTGACCGTGCCGAGCACGAGGGCGCCGCCGAAGAGGCCGAGCGAGGGCGCGGACAGCCAGGGCCAGGCGACACCGCCCTGGACGAGGGCGGTGAGGAGCAGGGCCCCGGTGGCGAAGACGGCGAGGGCCCCGGGCCAGTCGACGGCGGGCCGTGCCGGGGCGTCCGGGCCTCCCGCGGCCGCCGAGGGGCGGCCCGGTTCGACGAGGTGACGTCCGATCAGCCACAGGGCGAGCAGGCCGACGGGCAGGTTGAGCAGGAAGATCCAGCGCCAGTCCGCGTATCCGGCGAGCAGGCCGCCGGCGGCGGGGCCCGCGACCGAGGCGGTCGCCCAGACGGTGGACAGCCGCGCCTGGATCCTGGGGCGTTCCTTCAGCGGGTACAGGTCGGCCGCGATGGTCTGCACGGTGCCCTGGAGGGCGCCGCCGCCCAGGCCCTGGACGACGCGGAAGGCGATCAGCGAGGCCATGTTCCAGGCTGTGGCGCACAGCAGGGAGCCGATGAGGAAGAGGACGGTGCCGGCGATCAGGACCGGTTTGCGGCCGAAGGTGTCGCAGAGCTTCCCGTACACCGGCAGGGTCACCGTCACGGCGAGCAGGTAGCCGGAGAACAGCCAGGAGAAGACGGAGAGGCCGCCGAGGTCGCCGACGATCTGCGGCACGGCCGTCGAGACGACGGTGCCGTCCAGCGCGGTCAGGCCCATGACCAGCATCAGCGCGGCGACGACCGGGCCGCGCCCGTGGGGCGTGGTCGCCGCTGCCGCCGTCCGCCGTGGCGTCGTCTCGGACACTTCGGGATCCCTCCCCTGTCGGCCCGGCACGGCCGGGCCCGTACGACCGGTGCCGCGGAACCCGGTGGCCCGCACACCTGATGAGTCGTACATCTATTTCGCCGGACCACCTTCTCACTCGACCCGCGGGTGGAGAACCCCTAGGGGTGTCTCCCCCATAGAGGGCAGGGGCCGTTCGTTCCGGCGGAGGACGAGGAAGCCCCCTCCCGGTCCTTAACTTGGTCTTACGGAAAACCCCAGGGCGAAGACTGCGACAGGCACCAGTGACCAGCCGCCCCGTCCCTCGCAGACTCGTAGACGAGTCGGATCCGATCCAGGCATAGGAGACATACCGTGACTTCGGCTGTGACCATCCCCCAGCACGAGGGCGCCGCAGGGCGCACGGCGGTGGCCGCGCGGGCGCGGCAGGTCGTCAAGGCGTACGGAGCGGGTGAGACGAGGGTCGTCGCGCTCGACCACGTCGACGTGGACATCACCCGCGGGCAGTTCACCGCGATCATGGGGCCGTCCGGCTCCGGCAAGTCGACCCTGATGCACTGCCTCGCCGGCCTCGACACCGTCACCAGCGGCCAGATCTTCCTCGACGACACGGAGATCACCGGCCTCAAGGACAAGAAGCTCACCCAACTGCGCCGCGACCGGATCGGCTTCATCTTCCAGGCGTTCAACCTGCTGCCGACGCTCGACGCGCTGGAGAACATCACGCTGCCGATGGACATCGCCGGCCGGCGCCCGGACCGGGAGTGGCTCGACCGGGTGGTCTCCACCGTGGGCCTCGCCGACCGTCTGAAGCACCGTCCCACCCAGCTCTCCGGCGGCCAGCAGCAGCGCGTCGCGGTGGCGCGCGCGCTCGCCGCCCGACCCGAGATCATCTTCGGCGACGAGCCGACCGGAAACCTCGACTCCCGGGCCGGCGCCGAGGTCCTCGGCTTCCTGCGCCAGTCCGTGGACGAGCTCGGTCAGACCATCGTCATGGTCACCCACGACCCGGTCGCCGCGAGCCACGCCGACCGCGTCCTCTACCTCGCGGACGGCCGGATCGTCGACGAGATGTTCCGGCCCACCGCCGACGCCGTCCTCGACCGCATGAAGGACTTCGACGCCCGGGGGCGTACGTCATGACCGTCCTCAAGTCCTCCCTGCGCAACTTCTTCGCGCACAAGGGCCGCATGGCGCTCTCCGCCGTCGCCGTCCTGCTGTCCGTGGCGTTCGTGTGCGGCACGCTCGTGTTCACGGACACCATGAACACCACCTTCGACAAGCTCTTCGCGTCCACCGCGTCCGACGTCACCCTGAGCGCCAAGTCGGGCGGCACCGACGAGATCCCGGCCAACGGCCGTCCCGAGTCCTTCCCGGCCTCCCTCGTCGACCAGGTGCGGAAGGCCGAGGGCGTCAAGGACGCCCAGGGCTCGGTCGTCTCGCTCGGCGTCACCGTCGTCGACGCACGCAACAAGAACGTCGGCCCGACCAGCGGCGCGCCGACGATCGCCGTCAACTGGACCCCCAACGAGCTGCGTTCGGTGGAGATCAGCTCCGGCCACGAGCCCCGCGGGCCCACCGAGGTGCTGGTCGACGGCGGCACCGCCGAGAAGCACGGGCTGAAGATCGGCGACGAGCTGCGCACCATCGCGGTCACCGGCGACTTCACCGCGAAGATCTCGGGCATCGCCGACTTCAAGGTCACCAACCCCGGTGCCACCGTCGTCTACTTCGACACCGCCACCGCCCAGCGTGAACTCCTCGGCAAGGAGGGCCTGTTCACGCAGGTCCTGGCCGACGCCGCGCCCGGCGTGTCCGACGAGACGCTGAAGCGGAACATCGCCTCCGCGGTCGGCGCCGACTACAAGCTGCAGACCGCGGCCGAGGTGGCGGACGAGGGTCGCGAGGACATCGCCGGTTTCCTCGACGTGATGAAGTACGCGATGCTCGGCTTCGCCGGAATCGCCTTCCTCGTCGGCATCTTCCTCATCGTCAACACCTTCTCGATGCTGGTCGCCCAGCGCACCCGCGAGATCGGCCTCATGCGGGCCATCGGATCCAGCCGCCGGCAGGTCAACCGCTCCGTGCTCGTCGAGGCGCTGCTGCTCGGCGTCGTCGGTTCGGTCGCCGGTGTCGCGGCGGGCGTGGGCCTCGCCGTCGGCCTGATGGAGCTCATGTCCTCCATGGGCATGGAGCTGTCCACCCAGGACCTGACCGTCGCGTGGACGACCCCGGCCGTCGGCCTCGGCCTCGGCGTCGTGGTCACCGTCGTCGCCGCGTACGTCCCGGCCCGCCGGGCCGGCAAGGTCTCCCCGATGGCCGCCCTGCGCGACGCCGGCACCCCGGCCGACGCCAAGGCGGGCCTGGTCCGCGGCGCTGTCGGCCTGCTCCTCACGGCCGGCGGCGCGGCCGCCCTGTGGACCGCGACCCAGGCGGAGAAGGCCGGAGCCGGCTCGCTGTGGCTCGGCCTCGGCATCGTGCTCTCCCTCATCGGCTTCGTCGTCGTGGGACCGCTGCTCGCCGGCGGCGTCGTCCGCGTCATCGGCGCCGTCGTCCTGCGGGTCTTCGGCCCGGTCGGCCGGATGGCCGAGCGCAACGCGCTCCGCAACCCGCGGCGCACCGGCGCCACCGCCGCCGCCCTGATGATCGGCCTGGCCCTGGTGGCCTGCCTGTCGGTCGTCGGCTCCTCCCTGGTCGCCTCGGCCACCGACGAGCTCGACCGCACGGTCGGCGCGGACTTCATCGTCCAGTCGCCCACCGCACAGCCGATCGTCCCGCAGGCCCAGGCGGCCCTGGAGAAGACCCCGGGCCTGACCCACGTCACCGAGTACAAGTCGGTGGACGCGAGGATCACCGACCCGAAGGGCGTCTCCCTCGACGACGAGGTCGTCGCCGCCGATCCGACGTACGCCCAGGACCTCAAGCGCGAGACCACCGGCGGCCGGCTCGCCGACGCCTACGGCCCGGACGCCATGTCCGTCGGCAGCGGCTACGCGACCGCGCACGGCGTCGAGGTCGGCGACGAGCTGACCGTCGCCTTCAAGGGCGGCCGGACCGCGAAGCTGCGGGTCGCGGCGATCACGTCGGACGCGGGCAACGTCGACAAGGGCGTGATGTACACGAACATCACGACCGCCGCCCGCTACCTGCCGGCCGAGAAGATGCCGCAGAGCCTGATCATGTTCGCCGCGGCCCGGGACGGCCAGGAGACCCAGGCGTACGCCGCGCTCAAGAAGTCCCTGGAGCCGTATCCGCAGTACTCCGTGCGCAACCAGACCGACTACAAGAAGGACCTGAAGGACCAGGTCGGCCAGCTCCTGAACATCGTGTACGGGCTCCTCGCCCTGGCGATCATCGTGGCCGTCCTCGGCGTGGTGAACACCCTCGCCCTGTCGGTGGTCGAGCGGACCCGGGAGATCGGCCTCATGCGGGCCATCGGCCTCTCGCGCCGCCAGCTGCGCCGCATGATCCGCCTGGAGTCGGTGGTCATCGCCCTCTTCGGCGCCCTGCTCGGCCTCGGACTGGGCATGGGCTGGGGCACCGCGGCCCAGAAGCTCCTCGCCCTGGAGGGGCTGGGCGTCCTGGAGATCCCGTGGACGACGATCCTGACGGTCTTCGTCGGATCGGCCTTCGTGGGCCTGTTCGCGGCCCTGGTCCCGGCCTTCCGGGCCGGACGGATGAACGTCCTGAACGCGATCGCCAGCGAGTAACCGCCGGCGGCCACGTCCGGGACCCACGGGGGAGAGGACGGGGGAGCGACGGGGGTACGGCCCCGGCGGGCATCGCACGGATGCCCGCCGGGGCCGCCCCGCGTCCCGCCGCCCCTCACCCCGTCGACCCGCCCCGGCCGCGCCGCCGTCCGCCCGCCCGGGCGACCCGGCCCGGCGCCTCGCCGAGCGGCGGGCGGACGGGCGACCCTCGGGCGTAGGCTGGAATCTCCCCCGGCCCGTGAGACGTGTCGGGCTGTTCGCGTTGCCCGTTCTGCCAGCCACCCCCGGGATGGAAGTCCATGAGCCTGCACGGTCTGCTCGACGTCGTCGTCAAGGACGCGGCCCTCACCGAAGCGGTGAAGGCCGCCACCGACGGCAACCGCACCCACGTGGACCTGGTCGGCCCGCCCGCCGCGCGCCCCTTCGCCGTCGCCGCCCTCGCCCGCGAGGCCGGCCGGCCGGTACTCGCGGTCACCGCCACCGGCCGCGAGGCCGAGGACCTGGCCGCCGCCCTGCGCAGCCTCCTCGACCCGGACACCGTCGTCGACTACCCCTCCTGGGAGACGCTGCCGCACGAGCGGCTCTCGCCTCGCTCCGACACGGTCGGCCGCCGCCTCGCCGTCCTCCGCCGACTGGCCCACCCCTCGCCAGACGACCCGGCCGCCGGCCCGGTGTCGGTCGTCGTCGCGCCCGTACGGTCGGTGCTCCAGCCCCAGGTGAAGGGGCTGGGGGACCTGGAGCCCGTGGCGCTGCGGACCGGACGGCAGGCCGATCTGAACGAGGTCGTCGAAGGTCTCGCGGCAGCCGCCTACTCGCGGGTGGAGCTCGTCGAGAAGCGCGGCGAGTTCGCCGTGCGCGGCGGCATCCTGGACGTCTTCCCGCCCACCGAGGAACACCCGCTCCGCATCGAGTTCTGGGGCGACGACGTCGAGGAGATCCGCTACTTCAAGGTCGCCGACCAGCGGTCCCTCGAAGTCGCCGAGCACGGGCTGTGGGCGCCGCCCTGCCGTGAGCTGCTGCTGACCGAGGACGTGCGGCGGCGGGCCGCGGAGCTGGCCGAGCTCCACCCCGAGCTGGGCGAACTGCTCGGCAAGATCGCCGAGGGCATCGCGGTCGAGGGCATGGAGTCCCTGGCGCCGGTCCTGGTCGACGACATGGAGCTGCTGATCGACGTCCTGCCCAAGGGCTCGATGGCCGTGGTCTGCGACCCGGAGCGGGTCAGGACCCGGGCCGCCGACCTGGTGGCGACCTCGCAGGAGTTCCTCCAGGCGTCCTGGGCGGCCACCGCGGGCGGCGGCGAGGCGCCGATCGACGTCGACGCGGCCTCCCTGTGGGGGATCGCGGACGTCCGGGACCGCGCCCGCGAGATCGACATGATGTGGTGGTCGGTGTCCCCGTTCGCGGCGGACGCCACCGCCGACGACTCCGGCGCCGACACGCTCACGCTGGGCATGCACGCGCCGGAGGCGTACCGCGGCGACACCGCGCGGGCGCTCGCCGACACCAAGGGCTGGCTGGCCGACGGCTGGCGCACGGTGTACGTCACGGAGGCGCACGGTCCGGCCTCCCGCACGGTGGAGGTCCTCGGCGGCGAGGGCATCCCGGCCCGGCTCGCCGCCGACCTCACCGA
Organism: Streptomyces sp. JL2001; assembly: GCF_050917515.1. Lineage (NCBI taxonomy): Bacteria > Bacillati > Actinomycetota > Actinomycetes > Kitasatosporales > Streptomycetaceae > Streptomyces > Streptomyces sp. JL2001. The sequence continues at coordinate 4,618,779 of NZ_CP169421.1, forward strand.
GGTCACGCCGTCCGTGGTGCACGTCTCCTGCGGGTCCATCGACTACGGCTTCGTCGACCCGGCCCTGAAGCTCGCCGTCCTGACCGAGACCGACCTGTCCGGCCAGAAGGCGGCCGGCAAGGACGGCCAGCGGATGCCGGCCAAGCGCCGCAAGACCATCGACCCGCTGACCCTGGAGGTCGGCGACTACATCGTCCACGAGCAGCACGGCGTCGGCCGTTACATCGAGATGGTCCAGCGCACCGTCCAGGGCGCCACCCGCGAGTACCTCCTCGTCGAGTACGCCCCGGCCAAGCGGGGACAGCCCGGCGACCGGCTCTACATCCCCACCGACCAGCTGGAACAGGTCACCAAGTACGTGGGCGGCGAGGCGCCGACCCTGCACCGGCTCGGCGGCGCCGACTGGACCAAGACCAAGGCCCGGGCGAAGAAGGCGGTCAAGGAGATCGCCGCCGACCTGATCAAGCTGTACAGCGCCCGGATGGCGGCGCCCGGCCACGCCTTCGGCCCGGACACCCCCTGGCAGCGGGAGCTGGAGGACGCCTTCCCGTACGCCGAGACGCCCGACCAGCTGTCCACCATCGCCGAGGTGAAGGAGGACATGGAGAAGACGGTCCCCATGGACCGCCTGATCTGCGGAGACGTCGGCTACGGCAAGACCGAGATCGCGGTGCGCGCGGCGTTCAAGGCGGTGCAGGACGGCAAGCAGGTCGCGGTCCTCGTGCCCACGACGCTGCTCGTGCAGCAGCACTTCGGCACGTTCTCGGAGCGCTACTCGCAGTTCCCCGTCGTCACGCGGGCGCTCAGCCGCTTCCAGACGGACACCGAGTCGAAGGCGACGCTGGAGGGCCTCAAGGACGGCTCGGTCGACATCGTCATCGGCACGCACCGGCTGTTCTCGTCCGAGACCAAGTTCAAGGACCTCGGCCTGGTCATCGTCGACGAGGAGCAGCGCTTCGGCGTCGAGCACAAGGAGCAGCTGAAGAAGCTGCGGGCCAACGTCGACGTCCTGACGATGTCCGCCACCCCCATCCCGCGCACGTTGGAGATGGCGGTCACCGGCATCCGCGAGATGTCCACGATCACCACCCCGCCCGAGGAGCGGCACCCGGTGCTGACCTTCGTCGGCCCGTACGAGGAGAAGCAGATCGGCGCGGCCATCCGCCGCGAACTGCTGCGCGAGGGCCAGGTCTTCTACATCCACAACCGGGTCGAGTCGATCGACCGGGCGGCGGCGCGGCTGCGGGACATCGTCCCGGAGGCGCGGATCGCCACCGCCCACGGCCAGATGAGCGAGAGCGCGCTGGAACAGGTCGTCGTCGACTTCTGGGAGAAGAAGTTCGACGTGCTGGTCTCCACGACGATCGTCGAGTCCGGCATCGACATCTCCAACGCCAACACCCTGGTCGTCGAGCGGGGCGACAACTTCGGCCTGTCGCAGCTGCACCAGCTGCGCGGCCGGGTCGGCCGCGGCCGCGAACGGGGGTACGCGTACTTCCTCTACCCGCCGGAGAAGCCGCTGACCGAGACCGCGCACGAGCGGCTCGCGACGATCGCCCAGCACACCGAGATGGGCGCGGGCATGTACGTGGCCATGAAGGACCTGGAGATCCGCGGCGCGGGCAACCTGCTCGGCGGCGAGCAGTCCGGTCACATCGCGGGCGTCGGCTTCGACCTGTACGTGCGGATGGTCGGCGAGGCCGTCGCGGACTACCGCGCGCAGATGGAGGGCGGTGCCGAGGAGGAGCCGCCGCTGGAGGTCAAGATCGAGCTGCCGGTCGACGCGCACGTCCCGCACGACTACGCGCCCGGCGAGCGGCTGCGCCTCCAGGCGTACCGGGCGATCGCCTCCGCCAACTCGGAGGAGGACATCAAGGCGGTGCGGGAGGAGCTCACCGACCGCTACGGCAAGCTCCCGGAGCCGGTGGAGAACCTGCTCCTGGTCGCCGGGCTGCGGATGCTGGCGCGGGCCTGCGGGGTGGGCGAGATCGTGCTCCAGGGGCCGAACATCCGCTTCGCGCCGGTGGAGCTGCGCGAGTCGCAGGAGCTGAGGCTCAAGCGGCTGCATCCGCGGGCGGTCATCAAGCCGGCGGTGCACCAGATCCTGGTGCCGCGCCCGACGTCCGGGAAGATCGGCGGCAAGCCGGTGGTCGGGCGCGAACTGCTGGCGTGGACGGGGGAGTTCCTGACCACGATCCTGGGGTAGCGGGGCGGTGGGTCCCGCGAGACGCGTGCGGCCGAGGGCTGGCGGGGCCCGGGTGGGCTCCGCCGGCCCTCGGCCGTGCCGGGACGCCCGGTGTTCTTCCGTGCCGGTGCCGCCTCCGGCTGTTCCCCTCAGGCCGCGGTGCCCGGTTCCGCGGTCGCGGGCGCGGTCTGCTGGGCCGCGGCCGTGCGGGCCCGGCTCCTGCGCCCGGTGCGGATCGTGAACGCCATGAGTCCGGCCAGCACCACGAACGGCAGGATGCCGGTGACGCCCACCATCGTGGCGGTGTCGAGGACGAAGGTCAGCGCGATCCGTACGGCCGCCTCGACCAGGAACGCGACGCCCCAGACGACGGTCAGCCGCCGCTGGGTCCTGCGGAAGCCGGGCAGGGTCACGTAGAAGCCGTTCCAGCGGGCGATGCCCTCGGGCGTGCCGTCCGTGGCGAACTTCCGGCCGAAGTAGAACATCACCGGGCGCGCGGTGAACAGCGAGACGAGGAAGGCGAGTCCGAGCAGTCCGGTCAGCGCGGAGTCCTTGACGAAGACCATCCGCTCGCTGTGGAAGACGAGCGCGCTGAGCGCGCTCAGCAGCAGCACGACGAGGATCATCACGCTGAACTCGTCCACCCGGCGGCGCATCGCGAAGTACAGCCCGACCTCGACCAGCGGCCAGAGGGCGATGAGGAAGAGCGCGGTCAGCGACTCGACGCCGTGGTCGGTCAGGACGCCGTACGTCACCCAGGGCAGGACGACGCCGAAGACGATGGTGGGACCCCAGTTGAGCAGGGTGGATCTGGGCACAGCGAATTCCCCCGTTGATGCGCGTGTGGTGAGTGTGATGCGTGTGGTGCGTGGTCGCCGCGGAGCCTAGAAGAGCGACGGGTCGTCGGGCGAGGGCTCGGCCACGGTTTTGCCCGGACTTGGCGAACTCCCCTGGAACAGCAGGCGGGCGAGGTCGCGGAACAGGTCCTCCGGAGCCGCCGCGTCGCCCGGGGCGCCGGAGGTGCCGACGGCTTCGGCGGCCCCGGTGAGGTTGCCGGTCAGGAAGAGCGTCGCGAAGCCGTGCGCCAGGGACCAGGCGGCGATGCCGGCCGTCCGCGCGTCGCCGGCCGGGGCCAGGGTGGTGACGCCCGCGCGCAGTTCGGCGGAGGCGCGTTGCTTGGCCGCCAGGAGCGCCGGGTCGTCGCTCCGGTGCAGGTCGGGCTGGAACATCACCTGGAAGTGGGCCGGGTGGCCGAGGGCGAAGCGGACGTACGCGACGCCGCGTTCCCGCAGGCTCGGCGCGTCCGCGAGGGCCCGGGCGAGGAGGTCGTAGCCGTCGGTCGCGATCGCGGTGAGCAGACCCGTCCGGTCCTTGAAGTGGTGGGCGGGGGCGGCGTGCGAGACGCCCGCGCGGCGGGCGAGGTCCCGCAGGCTCAGGGCCGCCGGGCCCTCGTCGGCGATGACGTCCAGGGCGGCGGTGAGGACCGCCTGCCGCAGGTCGCCGTGGTGATAGCTGCTCCGGCTGGTCATGTCAGGCAGCGTACGCCACATCTAGGCATTGACAAGTTTCGGCTCGGGGAGCAATCTTGCCAGTGACAAGATGACGCGAAGGAGAAGGCCATGACCGTCGACGCCCGACCGACCCCGGACTCCCGCGAACCCCGTGACCGGCCCGCCGGGCAGGGCGCCCCCGTCACGCGGCAGGGCATGGACCCCGGGCGCGCACGGCAGATGTGGCACCTGCTGGAGCCGCTGCACGCGCTGCTCTACTACGCGCCCGGGGCCTTCGAGGAGGCCGCCGCCCTCGGCTACGACGTGACGGAGCGCTGGCCGAGCTACTTCGCCTGGCGCGCGGCCCCGCTCGGTCCGGCCGGCGCGGAACGGGTCGCCTCCGCCTTCTACAGCTTCAGCCCGCGGATGGTGGCCCGGTTCGTACCGGCCGGCTGGGACACCGCCACGCCGTCCGACGTGCTCGCGGCCCGGCTCCGGGCCGTCGACCGCACCTACCGGGCCGTCCTCGGGGACGACGTCGTGGACGGTCCGGAACTGGCCGAAGCGGCCGCCCTCGCCTGTCGCGCCGCCGGGTCCGCGTCGACCGCCGGCCGCCCGCTGGCCGCGGCCAACGCCGAACTGCCCTGGTCCGACGCCCCGCACCTGGTCTTCTGGCAGGCCGCGACCCTGCTCCGCGAGCACCGCGGCGACGGACACCTGGCCGCACTGCTGACCGCCGGACTCGACCCCGTGGAGGCCCTGGTCTCCTTCGCCGCGGTCGGGGCGGCCTCGGAGCGGACCTTCACCAGCCGCGGCTGGACCGAGGCGGAGTGGGCCGCCGCCCGCGCCCGGCTCACCGCGCGCGGCCTGCTCGCCGAGGACGGCACGGCCACCGTCGCCGGGCGCGCGCTGCGCGCGGAGGTCGAACGGCGCACGGACGAACTGGCCGTCGCTCCCTGGGAGTCGCTCGGCGCCGAAGCCACCGACCGGCTCTCGGGACTGCTCGGCGGCCCGTGGCTGGCCGCCCTCGGCTCCGGCCTGCTGCCGGCGGAGAACACGCTCGGCATCGGGAAGATCTGACGGCACGGGGTCGGCCGCCGGCCGAGGGGGCCGGGGTCCCGCCGCTCGCCAGGGGGTGCCGCACGCGCGCACGCCGACCGCGGGGATGCTCGAAGCGCCCCGCGGCCGGCGTGTGTTCAGGGGGGATCAGCTCGGTGGCTGCTCCGGCCGGTCCGGCATCCCCATCGAGCCTTCGGCCTTCCGCTGGGCCTGGTCGACCTGACCGGTGTACTTGTCACCGGTCCTCTCGTTCATCTTCTTCTCCGCCGTATCCGAGGCGTGGTGCGCCTTGTCCGGATGCTGGCCCATCATGCCCTTGAGCTTGTCCATGAACCCCATGGGTCGCCGCTCCTTCGGAAGGGGACATACAGCGCAATCGACGCTACGCGCCCCCGGTGGAATCCGCGCGTCGAGCCGCCCGCCGAGGCTGGGTAGGGTCCCGGGACGGGGGTACCCGAGAACGAGGTGCCGGGGACACGAAGGGGCGGGGACGCGATGGCCGGGGAGCGGACGGGCACGGACCGGACGGTCGGCGAGGGGGCGGGCCACGGTCCGCGCCGCGACACCGGTGCGGGGGCACCGGCCCGCCGGGCGCGCGCCGGAGCCACGGCGGGGGCCGCGCTGCTGGCCGTCGTGCTGACGGGCTGTACGGGAGACGGGCTGGGGCTCGACCCCAAGACCCCCGGTGCGGAGTCGGCGCCCGCGGCCGGTTCCGGAGCCAGCCCGCTCGACAACCCGGACGGCACGAAGCCGGGCCTCGCGGCGCTCACGTCGGAGGCGGACAAGGCGAACGCGCGCAAGCTCGTCGACAAACTCACGGTCAAGGGGCGTGGGCCGAAGACGGGCTATGAACGGGGCAAGTTCGGCTCTGCGTGGATGGACACGGCGGACGGGGTGCCGCTGGCGAGGAACGGTTGTGACACGCGGAACGACTTGCTGGGACTTCATGGACAGGACGTCGAGTTCCGTAGGGGTTCCGACTGTGTGGTCGTGTCGATGAACCTGTACGACCCGTACACCGGCAAGGACATCGCCTGGAAGAAGTCGAAGGCGAGCGAGGTGCAGATCGACCACGTCATGCCGCTGTCGTACGACTGGCAGATGGGCGCCGCGCGCTGGGACGCGGCGAAGCGGCGGCAGATCGCCAACGACCCGCTCAACCTGCTCCCGGTGGACGGCCCGACCAACGGGGCCAAGAGCGACTCCGGGCCGGCCTCCTGGCTGCCGCCGAACAAGCGGATCCGCTGCTCGTACGCCGTGCGGTTCGCCCAGGTCGCCCTGAAGTACGGGCTTCCGGTGACGAAGGCGGACAAGGAGACGATGCTGCGCCAGTGCGGCGGCTGACCCGCCGAGGGGCTGACCGGGCGGACCGCCGGCACCCCCGCGGGACCGCGGCGGCGAGGTCCCGGAAAACCGGTGGGGGCGTCCGTCGAAGATCGTTTAGTCTGCGCGCATGGAGCTGACCGTCACCACCCTCGCCGAGCGTCCCGAACTCCAGGGCGCGCTGTGGGCGATCAAGGACCTCTGGCCGGAGTTCACCCTGCACGACCCGGTCGGCTGGGGGTACATGGCGCGGATCGTCACCGAGCTGCCGGAGTACGTGCTCGTGGCGACGGACGCCGACGGTGAGGTCGTCGCCCGTGCCTTCAGCGTGCCCTTCCGGCTCGCGGGCGAGGACCGGGGCGAGCTGCCGGCCCGCGGCTGGGACGAGGTGATGCTCTGGGCGTTCTCCGACCTGCGGCACGGCCGCACGCCGGACACGGTCAGCGCGATCGAGGTGTGCGTGGCCACGAAGGCGCTCGGCCAGGGGCTGTCGGGGCGGATGCTGGCCGAGATGCGGGACAACGCCCGCCGGCTCGGCTTCTCCGAGGTCGTCGCCCCGGTCCGGCCCAACGCCAAGCACCTGGAGGCCGGTTCGTCGATCCACGACTACGCCTTCCGGACCCGGGAGGCGGACGGCCTGCCCCACGACCCGTGGCTGCGCGTCCACGTCCGCGCGGGCGGTGTGATCGAGGCGGTCGCACCGGCGTCGATGACGATCTCCGGCTCCCTGGACCAGTGGCGCCGGTGGACCGGCCTGCCGTTCGACACGGACGGTCCGGTCGAGGTCCCGGGCGCGCTGGTGCCGGTCCATTGCGAGACCGCCCGCGGTTACGCCGTCTACGTCGAGCCGAACGTCTGGGTCCGCCACCGGCTGTGACCCGCCGGGCCCCGCGTGTGCTCGCGCCGCCCGCCTCCGCGAGGGGCGGGCGGCGCGAGGCGTGGACGCCGCGGGTGGTGTGCACGCCACGAGGGGGTGCGAGCCGCTCCCCTCCTGCGGCCCGCACCCCCTCGCCCCCGCCCCCCCCGGGTGTACGGCACCGACCCGAGGGCCGTGCGCGTACGTTCACGGGCGCACCGGCGTCAGCCGAGCGCCTTCTCGTCGAGGACGTCCTTGGCCGGCGGGACCTTCGCGTCCACCGGCTTGCCGTAGTCGGAGAAGGCGATCGTCCCCGGCTCGTCGCCGCCCGCCGTCACGATCTTCAGCAGATACGGCGTGCCCTCGGTCGCCACGTAGAGCGTGGTCTTCTCGGCGTCGAGCGCCTGCGTCAGCATGAGCGCCTTCTTTCCGCCGACCGTCGTCTCCTTGCCCTTCACCGCGAGGTTGGCCCCCGTCTCGAACTCGCCGAGCAGCGCCTTCAGGTCGCACAGTTCCAGGCTGTCCTTGGCGTCCGGGTCCGTCACCGGCGTCTTCACCCAGCGGCCCTTGAGCTCCTTGAGCACGGCCTCCTGGGTCGCCGCGTCCTCGCCCTTGGCCTGCTCGCGCAGGAACGCCTCGTCGAAGCGGAGGTAGGCGTCCTTGTCGTCGGCCTTGACCAGCTCGGCGGTGCCGGTGGGGCCGACCGTCAGGTTTCCGGCGCACCGTCCCCGGGTGTCGAGCGACAGGTGCGCCTTCATCGGCCCGTCGGTCGTCTTCGCCGCGAGGTCGAGGGTGAGCGAGTCGGCGGTCTTCGTCGCGGCTATCGCCTTGTTGGCGATCTGCGGGCCGGTCAGGTCGCCGAACGGGCCCTTGGCCTCGGCCTTGTCGGAGAACGGCCCGCAGGCGGCGACACCCAGCGCGAGCGCCGCACAGAGGGCGCCGGCCAGGACGGTGCGACGGGTCCGGTGGTGGGTGAGGGCAGCAGACATGATCGTTTCTCCAGGGATGGAGGGCGGGGAGAGCGGGGCGGGGCGGTCGGGCGAAGACGTGCGGAATGTGCGCTCCCAAGGCCTTCCCGGACCTGCGGAGCGATGAATCAATAACAGCAGACGCTGTGAACCGAGTCAACACGGTTCACGAGACTTGATTCGGATCACGCTGTGAAGTGGTGCGTCTCGCGTTCATCAGTAAGATCGGGCCACAGCAGCGGGCGAGCGGGTGGGTGAAAGGGGTCGGCCAGTGCCGGAGAGCGCAGCAGAGGTGACCGCCGCCGGGATCGCACGGCTCGCCGGTGTGGGGCGCGCCGCCGTGAGCAACTGGCGTCGCAGACATGCCGACTTCCCCCGCCCCGTGGGAGGCACCGAGACCAGCCCCTCCTTCGCGCTCGCCGACGTCGAGGGGTGGCTGCGGGCCCAGGGCAAGCTCGCCGAGGTCCCGCTGCGCGAACGCGTCTGGCAGCAGGTCGCCGGCCACCCGGGCGGGGCCGTCACCGCCCTCGTGCACGCCGGGGCCGTCCTGCTGCTCGTGCGCGACCGGTCCGCGGCCTGGCTGAAGCTGACCGCCCTCTCGGACGAACGGCTCGCCGAGACCCTGCCGGGCGCCCTGGACGAGACCCTCACTCGGCGGTTCGGCGCCGAACGGGCCGTCCGCACACCCACCGCCGCCGAACTCGCCGCCTCCGTCCCGCTGGTGCGCGGAGCCGCCGACCTCGCCGCCGAGAGCGGCGCCCGCCAGGCCTTCGAGTTCCTGCTCGGCCGCCACCTCGACGCCAACCCGCGCCAGTACACGCTCACCCCGCAGGGCCCCGCCGCGCTGATGGCGGCCCTCGCCGCCGGCCCCCCCGACGCCCGCCCCACCGTCCTCGACCCGGCCTCGGGCACCGGCACGCTGCTGCGCGCCGTACGGAACCCGGCCGCCGTCCACGGCCAGGACACCGACCCCGACCTGGCCGCCCTCACCTCCCTGCGCCTGGCCCTGGCCTCCGACGCCGAGGTCCGGGTGCGCACCGGCGACAGCCTGCGCGCCGACGCCTTCCCCGGGCTCGCGGCGGACGTGGTCCTCTGCCACCCCCCGTTCAACGAGCGCAACTGGGGCCACGAGGAACTGGCCTACGACCCGCGCTGGGAGTACGGCTTCCCGGCCCGCACGGAGTCCGAACTCGCCTGGGTCCAGCACTCCCTGGCCCGGCTCCGCCCCGGCGGCACCGCCGTCCTGCTGATGCCGCCCGCCGCCGCCTCGCGCCGCTCCGGCCGCCGCATCCGCGCCGACCTGCTCCGCCGGGGCGCCCTGCGGGCCGTCGTCGCCCTGCCCGCCGGCGCCGCGCCCCCGTACGGCATCCCGCTCCACCTCTGGGTGCTGCGCCGGCCCGCGGCGGGAGTCGCCGTCCCGCCGGAGCTGCTGCTCGTCGACACCACCGGGGCCGAGCACACCGGTGGCGCGGGGCGCGACCGGCTGGACTGGCCCGCCGTGCACAGCGCCGTACTCGACGCCTGGCTGCCCTTCGACAAACACGGCACGGTCGCCGAGACGCCTGGCGCCAGCCGGGCGGTGCCCGTCATCGAACTCCTCGACGACGACGTCGACCTGGCCCCCGCGCGCCACCTTCCGCCGCCGGCCGCGGGAGGCGGCGCGGCCGAGCTGGCCGAGGTCCGCGAGCGGCTCAGCGCGACCCTCGGCCGGACCGTCGCCCTCACCCCGCCGCCCGCCCTGCCCAGCGCCGCCGACCCGGCCGCAGCCGTCCGGCTCACCGGCGTCACCGTCGGCGAACTCGCCCGCGCCGGCGCGCTTGAACTGCGCGCCGGCGGCGCCGGTGGGACCGGAGGTGCCGGCGGCCCGGTCCGCGTGCTCACCGAGCACGACGTCCTCGCCGCCCAGCCGCCGTCCGGCACCCTCCCCGAAGGGCCCGCCGAGGACGCCGTCCTGCTCCGCGCCGGCGACGTCGTCGTACCGGTCCTGGGCGGCGGCTCGGTCGCCCGGGTCGTCGACGAGGCCACCGCCGGCGCCGTACTCGGCCGCAACCTCCAGCTGCTGCGCCCCGACCCGGCGGCCCTCGACCCGTGGTTCCTGGCCGGGTTCCTGCGCGGCACCGCCAACAACCGCCAGGCCAGCAGCTACGCCTCGACCGCCACCCGGCTCGACGTCCGGCGGCTCCAGCTGCCGCGCCTGCCGCTGGCCGAACAGCGGCGCCATGGTGAGCGGTTCCGGGCGCTGGCCGCCTTCGAAGAGGCGCTGCGGCTCGCGGGCCGGCTCGGCGAGCAGCTGATCCAGGGGATGTACGACGGGCTCACGGACGGCACGGTCGCGCCCTGAGGGGCGTGTACCGTCCCGAACGGGGGGCCGTACCGGCGTGAACGGGCGGTCCGCCGCGGGCCGCGGGCGCCCGGCCTTCGTCGACGGGCCGTGATCGGTTCGGCAACGGTTCCGTACAACCCTGGGGACGCCGTCGGTGTCGCTGTATACGCTCGACTCCCCAGCGACCTTTTTGAGCAGGAGCAGGAATGTACGGCCCCGGCTACGTGCCCCCGCCACCTTCGCGCACCGTTCCGACGTCCGTGATCGTCCTCCGGGTGCTGTTCGCGCTGCTTCCGCTCTTCAGCATCGGCTTCCTGACGTGGGCCACGATGCTGCGGCTCGCGGTGGTGACCCGCCGCGCACTGGACTGGGTCCTCTGCGGGCTCTCGGGGGCGGTCATGGTCACCGGGCTGCTGCTGATGCCCGACGACATCGAGACGACCCAGGCCGACGTGGCCATGAGTCTGGTCCTGATCAACGCCGCCGTGTTCACCGTCTACTTCCTGGTCGTCGACATCCGGCACGACCGGCTCCGCGTGCGCGCCGGGGTCCCGCCCTACCCGCCGTACGCGACGACGGTGCCCCAGCACCAGGCCGGGTACGTCCCCCCGGCGGCCACGCCCACCCCGACGCCGTACCCGCAGCCCCACACGCCGCAGACCCCGTCGCAGCCCACCCTGCCGCCCCAGCCGCAGGACCGGCCCCAGCAGCAGCCGCACCCCCAGGGCAGCCACCGGATCGACCAGGTCCGCGCGGAACTGGACGAGCTCAGCCATCTGCTGCGTAAGGACGAGGAGAAGTGAACGGACGCGTCATCGGCGGCCGTTACGAACTGTCCACGATCATCGGGCAGGGCGGCATGGGCCAGGTCTGGACGGCGTACGACGGACGGCTCGACCGCCGGGTCGCCGTCAAGCTGCTGCGGCCCGACCACATGGCCGCCGCGACCGCCGCGGGGGAGATGCGGCGCCGCTTCGTGCGCGAGTGCCGGGTCACCGCCCAGGTCGACCACCCGGGCCTCGTCACCGTCCACGACGCCGGCAGCGACGGCGACGAGCTGTACCTGGTGATGCAGTACGTCGAGGGCGCGGACCTCGCCGACCACCTGGCGGAGCACGACCCGTACCCCTGGGAGTGGGCCGTGTCCGTGGCCGCGCAGCTGTGCGCGGTCCTCGCCGCCGTGCACGCGGTGCCGATCGTCCACCGCGACCTCAAGCCCCGCAACGTGATGGTGCGTCCGGACGGCACCGTGACCGTCCTCGACCTCGGTGTCGCCTCCGTCCTGGACACCGACACCACCCGCCTGACCCACACCGGCTCGCCCATCGGCAGCCCCGCCTACATGGCGCCCGAGCAGGCCATGGGCGGTGCCGTCGGCCCGTACACCGACCTGTACGCGCTCGGTGTCCTCCTCCACGAACTCCTCAGCGGGAACGTGCCGTTCGCGGGTTCCACGGCGCTCGGCGTGCTGCACCGCCACCTCTACGAGCCGCCGCTCCCGGTGCGCCGTTCCAGGCCCGAGGTGCCCGAGGCGCTGGAGGCGCTCGTCCTGCGCCTGCTCGCCAAGGACCCGCAGCACCGCCCGTCCGACGCGCACCAGGTGTACGAGCAGCTGCTGCCGATGCTCCCGGCCCGCGGGATGCCGTCCGGGCCGCTCGACCCGACCCGCCCCTTCCTGCGCCCGCACGCGCCCTGGCCCGACCGGGCCGCGACGCCCCCGCCGCCGATGACGCCGCCCGTCGTCCCGTCGGCCGCCCGGCCGGACGTGGCGGCCGCCGTCGACGAGGTCAAGCGGCTGCTCGGCGAGGGCTCCATCACCCAGGCCGTCGACATCCTCGGCGGGATCCTGCCGGTCGCCGCGGCCCAGCACGGCGAGCACTCGCCCGTCGTCCGCATCCTGCGCAAGCAGTACGCGGCCACGCTGCTGGACGACGGCCAGTACCGCCGGGCGCTGCCGGAGCTGCGCCGGCTCGCCGACGACCGTGCGGCGGAGGCGGGACCGGCCGACCCGCAGGCCCTGCAGTTCCGCCTGGACGCGGCGCAGTGCCTGGAGCAGCTCGGCGAGACCGCCGCGGCCCTGGCGGCGTACCGGGAGGTCCTGCCGTACCACGAGAACGGGGCCCCCGGCGCGGACCAGGGGAAGGCCTTCGACATCCGCCGCCGGATCGGGAACCTGCTGCTCGCGATGGGCGACCACACGGCGGCGGGCCACCAGTTGCAGTCGCTGCTCTACGACACGGAGCGGGTCTACGGCCCCTATCACCCGGTGCCGTCGGACCTGCGGCGTGCGCTGGACCGTCAGCGGAAGATGGGGCTTCTCGGGTGACAATGCGCGGATGATCATCACCAAGCGCAGCTTCAGAACGGCCGTCACCGCGCTCGCCGCGGGCGCCCTCCTCATGACCTCACCGGCGGCGGGCGCCGAGCCGCTCCCGACCGTGACCACCGGCCCGGTGTTCAACGACCCGTCGGGCGACACGACCGCCGAGGGCCGGATCCTCTCGCACCTGGGGGGCCTCGTCGACGGAGCCGAACCGGGCTCCTCCATCCGGATATCCATGTTCGCGTACGGCTCGCAGTGGCTGTCCGGCAGGCTGCTCGCCGCCCACGCGCGCGGCGTCACCGTCCAGATGGTCCTGGACCAGGAGAGCGAGCGGTACGCGACGGCGGTCGACAGCCTGAAGAGCGGTCTGGGCGGGGACTCCTGGGTGCGTGTCTGCAAGGCGCAGGAGGCGTGCCTCGCCAAGGATCCCGGCACGACGGCCGCGGACCCGGACGGCTGGTACGACAACGTCAACCACAACAAGTTCTTCCTGTTCTCCCGCACCAAGGGCAAGGGCACCGTCCCCGTGGACGACGTGGTGGTGCAGTCCTCCGGCAACCTCGTCGAGTGGGACCGCACGCTGGCGTGGAACGACGCGATGACGGTGGCCGGAAACAAGGAGCTCTTCGACGCGTACGGGGCGTACTTCGGCGACCTGGCCGGCGCCGCCGCCGGCCAGGTGCCGCAGGTCGCCGACTACCCGCACGACACGCAGGCGGGTGCGGCCAAGGTCTACTTCTTCCCGCGGTCGGGCACCGACGTGGTCGTCAACATCCTCAAGACGGTGGCCCAGCCGGTCGGCACCGCGGCCCCCTGCTTCGGCAACGACCCGGGCGTCGGCACGTCGGACGGCCGGACGCGCCTCCGGATCGCCCAGCACCACATCACCCGGCCCGAGGTGGCCCAGCAGCTCTGGGCCCTGGCCGACGCCGGCTGCTACGTCGACATCGTCTACCGCAAGCTCGACAATCCGCCGAACACGGAGGTGGCCGGCTGGCTGACCAAGCCGACCGCCAAGGGCCGTATCGCGCTGCACCAGCTCGACAACGACCAGCGCGGGGGCACCGCGACCCACACCAAGTACCTCCTGGTCGAGGGCACGTACCTCGGGGGCGCCAACAAGCGGATCGTCTTCACCGGCAGCCACACGTACACGGTGACCGCGCTCAAGTACAACGACGAGGCGCTGCTCAAGTACGAGGACCCGACGGTCTTCGACGCGTACGTGAGGAACTTCGACGCCCAGCGGGCGGCGGCGGAGGCGGAGGGCCTGTAGGGCGTGCCGTGGGAGTCCGACAGGGCCTGGAGGGCCCGTGTCCTGACGGGTCGGCAGAATCACGACTCCGTATCTGATCGGGAAACGGAAGGGAAGAGTCCGTTTTGTGCGCCCAGGGGCCGGTAGCGTACGCGCGTTCGATCATGTACACGTCCCCAAGGAACCCTCCATGGCCACGCCTCCCGCGCCGCAGACTCCCGAGCAGCCCGCCGCTCCCAGCCAGTTCGACGCTCCCGTCGCGCCGTCCGAGCCCGTGAAGAAGAAGGGCGGCCTGGGGAAGAAGATCCTCGGCATCGTCGTGGCGATCGCGGTCGCCCTCGTGGTGAAGTTCGGCTGGGCGGCCCTCGCCGGTGACCTCCCGGTGCACGCCGAGGTCGGCGACTGCGTCGTCGTGACCGGCCCGGAGAACAAGCCCGAGGTGGAGACCCAGGACTGCTCCGTCAAGAAGGACGACCTCTACAAGGTCACCAAGGTCATCGACGGCACCTTCGACCTCACCAAGTGCGGCGACGTGTCCGCGCTCGCGCAGGAGTGGGAGCACGAGAAGTTCGTGCTCTGCATGGAGCCCGTCAAGAACTGACGCTCCCGTACCCGCCCGCAGGGGCCGGACCCGCCCGGGTCCGGCCCCTGCGGCGTCCCCGCGGGCCGTCAGGCGGCGCGCCCGTGGAGGGAGTCCAGCAGCGCGAGGTCCTCCCCGGAGAGCCGCAGCGCCCCCGCCGCCACATTGGCCGTCAGGTGGTCCGGGTCCCCGGTGCCCGGGATCGCCAGGACGTGCGGGCCCTGGTGCAGAGTCCAGGCCAGGCGCACCTGCGTCGGGCTCACCCCGTGCGTGCGGGCGACGGTCAGCACCTCCTCGCACTCGGCGTCGGCGCCCTGCCGCGCGCCGCCCTCACGGCCGGTGCCGGCGATGGAGTAGAACGGCACGAACGCGATCCCCAGCGCGCCGCACTCGCGCACGAACGCGTCCTGCTCGGGCCGCACGCCGATGCCGTACATGTTCTGCACGCACACCACCGGCGCGATCGCCCGCGCCTCGGCCAGGTGGTCCGGGGTGATGTTGGACAGGCCCAGGTGCCGGATGAGGCCCGCCTCGCGCAGCTCGGCCAGCGCGCCGAAGCGCTCGGCCACCGAATCGGTGCCGACGACCCGCAGGTTCACCACGTCGAGGTGGTCGCGGCCCAGCTGCCGCAGGTTCTCCTCCACCTGCCCGCGCAGCTGCCCGGGCGTCGCGTGCGGCAGCCAGTCGCCGGACGGACCGCGGCCCGGGCCCACCTTGGTGGTGATCACCAGGTCGTCGGCGTAGGGGGCCAGCGCCCGGTTGATGAGCTCGTTGGCCGAGCGGAGCGGGGAGAAGTAGAACGCGGCGGTGTCGATGTGGTTGACGCCGAGCTCGACCGCGCGGCGCAGCACCCCGACCGCCCGGCCGCGGTCGCTCGGCACGGCCTCCCGCACGAGCGCCGCACCGGTCTGCGGCAGCCGCATCGCGCCGAAGCCGAGCCGGTTGATCTCCAGGTCGCCGAGCTTCCAGGTGCCCGACGCCGAGGCGTGGATCGTCTGTGAGGTCATGCCGGGAATGATCCACGGCGGCTAGCCTGCCGTACCAAAGGTGAGGGCATGTGTGAATCCTCGGGGGAGTCGTGGCGGTGGAACTGGCTTTCTCGGTGCGCGATCTGGCGCAGACCCGGTTCGCCGTGTCGCCCATGTGGGAGGTCGGCCCCAGCTGCCGGCTGCTGTTCTCCGGGGCGGCCGGGACCCACCCGGTGCACCGTGCCTGGGCCGCCCAGGTGCGGCCGCGGCTGGCCGCAGCCGGACTCGACCGGGGCTGGCTCGCCGAACTGGTCCCGCCCTCGGGATACGTCCCCGACTTCCTCAACCCGGCGCCCCCGGGACCCGGCGCCACGCTGGGCGAGGAACTGGCGCGGATCCTGACCGCGCCCGCCGACCGGGTCCGCGCGGACCTCGACCGGCTGCGCGAGGAGCAGGGGCGCCTCGGCCCCCGGGCCCGCGGTCTCCACGCGGCCCCGCGGGAACGGCTGCCCCGGCTGGTGGAGGAGATCGAGACCTACTGGGAGCTGGCGATCGCCCCCTACTGGGCGCGGATCCGGGCGGTGCTCGACGCCGACGTCTTCCACCGGATCCGGCAGATCACCGAACACGGCGCCGCCCACCTCTTCCACGACCTCCACCCCTCGGTGAGCTGGAACGACGACAGCCTCCGGCTCACACGCCGCCGGCCGCTGCCCAGGTCCTCGGCGGGTGACGGCCTGCTGCTGATCCCCTCGGTCTTCATCGGACCGGTCCCGTTCACCCGGGTGACGCCGCCCGATCCGCCGCAGCTCGCCTATCCGGCGCGCGGCACGGGCGCCCTGTGGGAACGCCGCCCGGCCGCCGCCGGCGGCGCCCTCGCGCCCGTGCTCGGCCGGTCCCGGGCCCTGCTGCTGACCGAGCTGGAGACGCCCGCCACGACGACCGAACTCGCCCGCCGCACGGGCCTCTCGACGGCCGGGGTGTCCCAGTACCTCGCGGCCCTGCGCGCCGCGGGCCTGGTCAGCGCGCACCGGGCCGGCCGCAGCGTGCTCTACGCCCGCACCTCCGCCGCCGACGTCCTCCTGACGGCCGCCGTGGGCGGCCCGGATCCGGCACGGCGAAGGGCCCCGGCCGATCCCGGCGCGGAGACTTCGGAGGCGTGACCCGCGCGGGGGCCGCAGGGCGGGTCGTCGACGCCCCTCCCCGAGCCCCCTCGACCACGTGCGCCGGCGCTACCCTCCGGCGGGCGCGTGGACGCCGGCCCCCGCCCGCACGCTCCCTTCCCGGGGCCCGGCCGCCCCCCGATCGCCGCCCGGAGCCCCGCCTCGTCCGTCCTGGCCCTCCCCCGGGCCGTCCGTCCCACCGGCCTCCCCGCCGGGCCGCCCGGCCGTGATCGTGCGGGCGAACCCGACCCGGCGGGCGCCGCGCGCGCCCGCCACGGTCCACAGCGCCAGGACCAGCGCCGCCGCCAGGCCCGTACCCACACCCGCCCGCAGTCCCGGCGGGCGGAAGTCGCAGGCGACGGGTCCGCCCGTCGCCGGGAAGGCGATCAGGCCGCCGTACGTGCCGGGCGGCCGCCCCTCGCAGGTCCAGCCCGCGATGCGCGGGGCCGCCACGACCACCGTGCCCCGTGCGCCGGGCGGGAGTTCGGCGCGGATGCCGGAGTCCGTCACCTCGACGCGCGTCGCCGCCGTCGCCGTGAGCGCGGCCACCGCGGCGCGCAGGCGGGCCCGGTCCAGACAGCCGACCTCGCCCGGGTCGCCCCGCCCGGTCAGGACCGGCCGCGCGCCCGGGACCCGCTGGGTGCCCAGCGACACCATCGCCGCCCGCCGCTTCGGCGCGCCGCCCAGCAGCGACACCGACCGGTCGCCGAGCGTGGCCCGGCCGGTGAAGTCCGGTGCCCACACGAGGACGTCGCGGCCGACCGGGCAGGCGCCGCCGGCCGGCCGGTCGTACACCCGCGCCCCCAGCAGCAGTTCCTGGTTGCGGAACGGCGAAGGGCCGTAGCGCGGCACGGGGCCTGCGGGCCGGACCGTCACCAGGGGGAGCACCGCGTCACCGCGCACGACCGCCCCGTCCCGCCAGCGCGCGCCCACCCCGAACACCGCGTCCGTCACCGGGTTGTCCAGACTCTGCAGATTGCGCCCGCGCGAGGTCCAGCCGCCGCCGAGGGCCGTCATCGTCTCCGTCAGGACCGCCGGAGTGTGGCTGCTGTAGTACGCCCCGCCCTGGCCGCCCAGCAGCAGGGGCTCGTTGGCGGCGACCCGAGGGAGCCCCGAGTCCGTGCGGTACGCGGGCCAGCCGTCCGCCTCGGCGAGCGCCGCCGCCCGCCGGACGTCCGCGGCGCCGAAGGCCGGGTAGTCGTCGAGCCGGGCGAGGCGCTCCCGGTCCGCGTACGCCGTGGTCGCCGCCGCCTGCCCGACCAGCGTCGCGGCCAGCAGGAGCACCGCCAGGGGCCCGGCCCGGCGCGGGGCGAGGACCGCCCCGGCCGTCACGGCCGCGCCCACCGCGAACAGCGCGGGTCCCCATCCGGTCAGCTGCGGACTCGCCAGAGCGCCGGCGCCGAGGACCACCGTCACGCCCAGGCCGCCGAGCACGGACCGCCGGTCCGGCAGCCCGCGGCCGAGACCCGCCCAGGCCGCCAGGACCAGAACCCCCGCCAGGACGAAGCTCTGCCGGTACGGACTGCCGTTGGGGGTGGCGAACGCGTGCCACACCAGATGGGTCGGACCCCACTGCATCGACACCGCGACCGTCGCCACCAGCCCTGTCCACAGCAGCCGCTCCCGCCGGGCGACGTCCCGCCGGAACAGGAGCGACGCGGCGAGCAGCGGCACCGCCGTGCAGACGAAGACGGCCGGGGTGGCGAAGCCGTACGTGGCGGGCATCAGCCGTGCGAGGACGTCCGTCCAGTCCGCCGGCGCGAACTCCCTCGCCACGCCCGGGTGGGCGTACCGGGACCCCAGCCAGACCGGCACCAGGATCGGAGCGGCCAGCCCGACGCCCGTCCCGGCGGTCAGCGCGGCCCGCCCGAGCACCCGCCGGGCGGGCCCTCCCGCCACGGCCAGGCGCACCAGCAGCACCAGTCCGGCCCCCAGCGTCGCCATGTACGCGGTGTAGAAGTTGGCCACCCAGCACACGGCGACGACCAGCGGCCCCGCGAGCCGGTGCCGCCCCGCGCGCACCCACTCGCCGACCAGGCAGAGCAGCGGGAAGGCGATCAGTCCGTCCAGCCACATCGGGTTGTACGTCGCCTCGGCGACCGACCAGCCGCACAGCGCGTAGGAGGCGCCGAGCAGGCCGGCCGCCCACCAGGCGCCCGGGCGCATCCGCAGCAGCAGCGCCGCCGTCACGGCCGCGGCCACCGCCATCTTCAGGACGGTGACCGCGTAGAGCGCGTACTCGATGTCGGCGCGCGGGAACAGCCCGACCAGCGGCGCGAACGGGCTGGTCAGGTAGGTGCCGAGGTCCGGCAGGAAGCTCGTGCCCCAGCCGGACTGCCAGTCGAGCAGCAGCCCGCCGTCGCCCCGGCCGTGCAGCAGGTCCCAGAGGTGGGCGTGGTACGGCACGAACTGGTTGGACAGGTCGTTGACGCCCCGCCGGTGCGGACCGAAGGGGAAGGCGCGCGCGACGGCGTCCCCGGCGCACACGGCGAGCGCGGTGAGGAAGGCGGCGAGGCCGGCGGCCCGGACGGCGGCGCGAGGGGTCCTGATCTCCATGATGGTTCGAATATGACGGCGTGCGCAGCGAAATCACGGTACTCCGGGGCCAGTTCACGCAATGGTCGCCTCATCGCCATGTGGCGAATCCGCCGCCGACATCCGGCTCCGTTGTCGTTTCCTGCGTGCTGCTCTCGATCGTGGTCCCGTGTTTCGACGAAGAGGAGATCATCGGCCGCTTCCACGACCATGTGACCACCGAACTCTCGCGATTCGACGGCGAATTCGAGCTGGTCTACGTGGACGACGGAAGTCGCGACCGTACGCTCCCGCTCCTGGAGGAGATCGCCGCCTCCGACCCCCGTGCCCGCTACGTATCCTTCAGCCGCAACTTCGGCAAGGAGGCGGCGATGCTCGCCGGCCTCCAGCATGCCGAGGGCGACGCCGTCGTCATCATGGACGCCGACCTCCAGCACCCGCCGGAGCTCGTGCACCGCATGGTGGCCCTGCACGCCGAGGGGTACGACCAGGTCATCGCCCGCCGGACCCGCGCCGGCGACCGGGTGACCCGGACCCTGACCGCCCGCGCCTACTACTGGGCGATCAACCGCATGGTCGACGTCGAGCTCGTCGACGGCGTCGGCGACTTCCGTCTGCTCTCCCGCCGGACGGTCGACTCCGTCCTCGAACTCACCGAGTACAACCGTTTCTCGAAGGGCCTCTTCGCCTGGGTCGGATTCCGCACCACCACCTTCTCGTACGAGAATGCGGTGCGCGAGGAGGGCCGCTCGAAATGGACCTTCGGAAAACTGCTCAACTACGGTCTGGACGGACTTCTCTCGTTCAACGACAAACCGCTGCGGGCAGCCGTGTACCTGGGAATGCTGCTCGTTTCCGTGGCGCTGGCGTACGCGGCCTGGATCGTCGGTGTCGCCCTGGTGAACGGCGTGGACACTCCCGGATACGTCACGCTGCTCGTCACGGTCACGGCCCTGGCCGGCGTCCAGATGGTGATGCTCGGCCTGGTCGGTGAGTACGTCGGCCGGATCTACTACGAGGTGAAGCGCCGCCCGCACTTCCTGGTGAAGGCGACGAACGTGGGCGTGCCGCGGCAGCGGCTGCGAGCCGAGGAGCTCGTACGACGATGACGGTGACCTGGCAGGTGCTGCGCTTCGCGCTGGTCGGGGTCGTGAACACGGCCACCTACTACGGCCTCTACCTGCTGCTGACGCTGCGGCTGCCCTACATCGCCGCCCATGTGATCGCCTTCGCGCTGTCCATGGTCGGCTCCTTCTTCCTCACCACCTTCTTCACCTACCGGACCCGCCCGACCTGGCGGAAGTTCCTGCTCTTCCCCCTCACCAACGCGGCGAACCTCGTCATCACCACCGCCGGCGTCTGGCTCCTGGTCGACGTCGCGGGCCTCGACAGCCGCTACGCCCCGCTGCTCGCGGCCGCCGCGGCGATCCCGGTCACCTTCCTGCTCTCCCGAACGATCATGCTGCGACCCGACACCACCCGAACACGTGACTCGTTGGTCGGAACAGTCGCCCCGAAGTAGTGGCCGCGAAGGAGTGGCCCTGATCACGACGACTGCCTAACATCGATCACCGCAAGGTCGTTCCACTGACGCACGACCCACGCCGGGAGGCTCCTTTGCACCGCCGCACTGCGCTCTCCGTCTCCGCCGCGCTCCTCGCCGCGGCCCCGCTGCTCACCGCCTGCGGCAGTGACGCCCACCCAGGGGCGGCGGCCGTCGTCGGCGGCGAGCGGATCGAGGTGTCCAGCCTCCAGGCACAGGTGCAGGACGTGCGGACCGCCCAGCAGAAGTCCCCGCAGGCCACGCAGCTGATCCAGGCCACCGGCGACCTCAGCCGCGAGAAGCTGAACGTGATGATCTTCGACCGGGTGGTGGAGCAGGTCGCCGAGGACCACGGCATCACCGCGGACCGCGGCGAGGTGCAGCAGGCGCGCGCCGAGTTCGCCCGGCAGAGCGGGGGCGAGGCGCAGCTCGCCGCGATGCTGCTCCAGCAGCAGGGCGTGGCGCCCGACCAGATCGACGGGGTCGTCCGGCGCACGGTCCTGATGAACAAGATCGCCGCCAAGCTGGGAGTCTCCAACACCCCCGAGGGCCAGAAGAAGCTCACCGAGGTCTTCACCGCCGCCTCCAAGGGCATGAAGATCGACGTGAACCCGCGCTTCGGCGCCTGGGACGACGAGAAGATCCAGCTCGGCACCTTCACCGCGCCCTGGCTGCGGCAGATCAGCAAGGCCCCCGAGCCGGTCGAGGCCGGCGCCTGAGCCGGGTCACGGCGCCGCGTAAGGTCGAAGGGTGAACGCTGAAGCACCCCTCGACACCGGCCGCATCGTCCTGCTCACCGCCAGCCATCGGGTGGCGCCCGGACTCCTGTCCTGGCCCGCCTGGCAGGCGCTGCACGGAGCCGACCGGGTGCTGTGCGCCGACGAGCACCACCCCCAGCTGCCGTACCTCCGCGAGGCCGGCGTCGCGGTCGAGCACGCCCGCCCCGACGCCCAGGAACTCGTCGACGCCTGCGCCGGCGGCCGGACCGTCGTGGTGCTGCCGTCCGGCGAGGGGGACCGCGCCCTGACCGACGGGCTCGCCCGGCTGGCCGGCTCCGGCCGGGTCGCGATGCCCGACCTGGAGCTGCTCCCCGGCTCGTACGACCTGCCGGGCGCCCGGCTCCTCGACCTGGTGCAGGTCATGGACCGCATCCGCCGCGAGTGCCCCTGGTCCTCGCAGCAGACCCACAAGGGACTCGCCAAGTACGGCATCGAGGAGGCGTACGAGCTCGTCGAGGCCATCGAGGACGGGGACCGCGACGAACTGCGCGAGGAGCTCGGCGACGTGCTGCTCCAGGTCGTCTTCCACGCCCGGATCGCCGAGGAGGACGAGGAGCGGCCGTTCTCGGTCGACGACGTCGCCGGCACGATCGTCGAGAAACTGGTCCACCGCCATCCGCACGTCTTCGGCGACGAGACCGCCGAGACCCCGGAGGACGTCAAGGAGCACTGGCTGCGCACCAAGGCCGTCGAGAAGCAGCGCGACTCGGTCACCGACGGCGTGCCGCTCGGGCAGCCGGGGCTCGCGCTCGCGGCGAAGCTGGCGGGCCGTGTGCGGACGGCGGGTCTGGACGTCGAGCCGCCGGCCGGTGAGGGCGTCGGCTACGAACTGCTGGCCCTCGCGGCCCGGGCGGACGCGGCCGGCGTGGACCCCGAGGCGGCGCTGCGAGCGGCGGCCCGGGCGTACCGGGACGCGATCCGGGTGGCGGAGGGGCACGGCTCCGACGGCGCGGCCTGACTCCCGGCCCTCGCTCAGACGTCGCGTGGCGCTCGGGCCCCGGGGTTGTGCCACATCGGGTCGGGAGGTCCGAGCAGGCGCTCGGCCGCGGAGCCCGGGCGGACGTGGAAGCGCCCCACGGCCGGCAGGACGTCGTGCAGGATCCGCGCGGGCTCGGCCCCCAGGTGCTCCAGGACGGGCACCGTCTCCGTGAGCAGGCCGGGCGGCCCGGCGAGGTAGACGTCGTGGTCGGGCCAGTGGCCGCACATGGACAGGGCCTGGTGCAGCCGTTCGGTGGCCTGCACGCGACGGCTGCGCGGCGCGGCGGAGATGTACGTGACGTGCAGCCCGGGGATCCGTTCCCGCAGCAGCTCGGCCCCGGCCCTCCCGTAGAGGTACTCCCGGGCCCGGGCCACGAGGAAGAGTCGGGCCTCGGTCTCCCCGGGGGCCTCGGCCAGCTCCTCGAGGAGCGCCTTCACCGGCGCCCAGCCGGTGCCCGCGGCGATGTAGGTGCGCGGCCGGCCGGGCGGGGTCCGGCCGGTCAGCCCGCCGCCGGGCGCGCTCAGGCGCAGCGTCTCGCCCACGCCCGTCCCGTCGACCAGCGCGGTGCTCATCAGCCCGCCCCGGATGCGGCTGACGTGCAGGTCCAAAGTCCCGTCCGGGCGGGGAGCGTTGGCGGCCGAGTAGGTCCGCCAGATCCGCGGGACCCGCAGGGAGCTGACGCTGACGTACTGCCCGGCGAGGTACGGGAAGGGCTGCCGGGGCCGCAGGGTCAGCAGCGCGAGGTCGTCGCCGAGCCGCTCGTGCCGCACCACGTCGGCGTCCCACCAGGCCGGCTCCCCGGACTCCGCGGCCCCCTCGGCGCCCGCGATCATGAGATCGGCGACGAGCGCGTACGCCTCGGTCCACGCCTTCTCCGCCTCGACGCTCCAGGCCGCCCCCGAGGCGTGCGCGAAGGCGGCGATCAGGCTGGTCCCGACGGCGGCGTACAGCGCGGGCGCGGCGAGGAACTTGCGGTGGTCGCGGCCCAGATGCCCGAGGTACTCCGCGAGGGCCGGATCCTCCAGCCGCGTCACCACCTGGGTGAGCGCGGCGAAGAGCCGGTCGCGCTGCGGCCGCATGTCCTCGGGGAAGAGGTCGCGCACGCCCGGGTTGTGCCAGAAGAGGTGCGAGTAGAAGTACGTGACCGCGTGTTCGGCCCGTCTCTCGACGACGGCGAACGTACTCCTGAGCAACTGAGGGTCCACTCGGGAGAATCTAGGCCACCCGCCTTCACGACATCGCCACATCTCCGCCGCAAGGGCGCGTCCTGCGGCTGAGGTCGGGCGCCGGCCGGCCTCGCGGTGCCGTCGCCGGCCGGTCCCGCGGTGCCGTTCCGTCCGCCCGGACGGGAGCTGTTCAGCGGGCCCGTGGCGGTGGCGCGGAGCCGTCGGGCGGTGGGTCGCGGTGTACCGCGGGGGAACCTGCCGGGGGGTCGTGCGCGGCCGGGCCGGATAGTGTCGGGGCCATGCACGACCAGCCCCCCGCGCCCGCGCCCGAGCTCTTCACCTGGGAGTTCGCGAGCGATCCGTACCCCGCCTACGCCTGGCTGCGGGAGCACGCGCCCGTGCACCGGGCGACCCTGCCCAGCGGGGTCGAGGCGTGGCTGGTGACGCGTTACGCGGACGCCCGGCAGGCCCTGGCCGACCAGCGGCTCTCCAAGAACCCGGCGCACCACGACGAGCCGGCTCACGCCAAGGGGAAGACCGGGATCCCCGGGGAGCGCAAGGCCGAGCTGATGACGCATCTGCTCAACATCGACCCGCCGGACCACACCCGGCTGCGGCGGCTCGTGTCGAAGGCGTTCACCCCGCGCCGGGTCGCGGAGTTCGCGCCGCGCGTCCAGGAGCTGACCGACCGGCTCATCGACGGGTTCGCGCGGGAGGGGAGCGCCGACCTCATCCACGAGTTCGCCTTCCCGCTGCCCATCTACGCCATCTGCGACCTGCTCGGCGTCCCGCCGGAGGACCAGGACGACTTCCGGGACTGGGCCGGGATGATGATCCGGCACGGCGGCGGTCCGCGCGGCGGGGTCGCGCGCTCGGTCAAGAAGATGCGCGGCTATCTGGCGGAGCTGATCCACCGCAAGCGCGGGGAGCCGGGCGACGA
The DNA here is from genome assembly GCF_050917515.1 of Streptomyces sp. JL2001. Taxonomy (NCBI): domain Bacteria; kingdom Bacillati; phylum Actinomycetota; class Actinomycetes; order Kitasatosporales; family Streptomycetaceae; genus Streptomyces; species Streptomyces sp. JL2001. The sequence goes on from NZ_CP169421.1 coordinate 4,643,214, forward strand.
CCTCATCTCCGGGCTCATCCGGGCCTCCGACCACGGGGAGCACCTCACCGAGAACGAGGCCGCGGCGATGGCCTTCATCCTGCTCTTCGCGGGCTTCGAGACCACGGTCAACCTGATCGGCAACGGGATGTACGCGCTGCTGCGGCACCCCGGCCAGCGGGAGCGGCTGCAGACCTCGCTCGCGGCGGGCGAGCGGGGCCTGCTGGAGACCGGTGTCGAGGAACTGCTGCGCTTCGACGGGCCGGTGGAGATGGCGACCTGGCGGTACGCCATGGAGCCGCTGACGATCGGCGGGCAGGAGATCCCGGCGGGCGATCCGGTGCTCGTCGTGCTCGCCGCCGCCGACCGCGACCCGGCGCGGTTCGCCGGGCCGGACACGCTCGACCTCTCGCGGCGCGACAACCAGCACCTCGGGTACGGACACGGCATCCACTACTGCATCGGTGCCCCGCTCGCCCGGCTGGAGGGCCAGACCGCGCTGGCCACGTTGCTGACCCGGCTGCCCGATCTGCGACTTGCGGCCGATCCGGCCGATTTGCGCTGGCGGGGCGGGCTCATCATGCGCGGATTGCGCACGCTTCCGGTGGAGTTCACCCCCTTGTGAACTGACGGGGCGTCATAACTGTGATATTTACGTGATCTCCGCTGCATCGACTTGTGACAGACGTTCGAATGCCGCTACGTTCACCGTCGTCTCAAGCAGTCAGGCGAAAGGCACTCCGTATGCGCTCCGGGAACGGACGACACCGCAGACCCAGGCAGGCCCCCGCGATCATCGTGGCCGCAGGCGTGACGGGTTCGGCCCTCGCGCTGCCACTGCTCGGCGCAGGGTCCGCCTCCGCCGCCGACGCGGCCACCTGGGACCGGGTCGCCGAGTGCGAGTCGGGCGGCCTGTGGAGCGCCGACTTCGGCAACGGGCTCTACGGCGGGCTCCAGTTCACCCAGGAGACCTGGGAGACCTACGGCGGCACGGCCTACGCGTCCCGTGCCGACCTGGCCAGCCGCTCCCAGCAGATCGCGGTCGCCGAGAAGGCGCTCGCCGCGCAGGGCACGGAGGTCTGGGCCACCTGCGCCCCGATCGCCAAGCTGACGAACGACGGCGCCGCCCCCGAGGTCGACCCGGGCACGAGCCCCGCGCCGACCACGCCGACCGCGCCCGCCAGCCAGGCGAAGCCGGGCGCCGCCAAGCCGGCCGGGACCGCCGCCACTCCCGGGGCGCCCTCCACCTCCACCACGCCGGAAACGCCCGATGCATCCGTTACGCCCGGTACGTCGGACTCGACGGGCGACCCGGGCTCCGTCGCCGGCGAGGCGGCCGGCCCGGGCAACGGCAAGCACCGCGGCGAGGCCGCCCGCGAAGAGGGCAATGCGGGCGAGGGGCAGGAAACCGGACGTCACGCCTCGCCGGCTGACGGACAGCCAGGCGGGTCGGCCGGCGAAGCCGGTTCGGAGGAATCGGGCACCACGGACACTTCGGGCGAATACACCGTCCAGCCCGGCGACAGCCTCTCCGAGATTGCACGGGAGAACGAGCTGCCCGGCGGCTGGACCGCCCTCTACGACGCCAACCGTCAGACGGTGGGCGCCGACCCGAACCTCATCCTGCCTGGTCAGAGCCTCGACCTGAGTGAGGAACCCGTGGAAACCCAGGGGTAGTTCGAGGACTTATGTCCGTTCTGTCCAAGTGAGACATGAGTCTCTTCGTCCCGCTTGGCGTGTCCTGTCCGCAAAGTTTGCTCCGATCGCCCCTCACCTGCGTAAACACCCCTCATGGGGGAGCAGGGAGGGGCGATTTGGCCGTTTTGGCCTTCTTTGAACTTCGTGAGGTCTGTGTCTACGGTCGGGACCGCTCGCCACCGCGGGCCCCGTCGACCGGTAACGCCGAATCCTGCCGCCGGCCGAGGGGAACAGTCGTCGCGCAAGCGCCGTAGGCAGGAGCGGGGGACCCAAGGTAAGTGCCGGTCCCGGCCGTTGAGACAGACGGCCGGAATCCCGGCTCGGGGTGAAGCCGCGTGCTCGTCACGTGGCCGGGCAACTCACATGGCCCGAACCCGACAGCTCACCTCGCAGGCGTCGGTGAGGAGAATTCCCATGCTGTTTTCCGCCAAGGGCAAACACCGCCGTTCCTCCAAGGCCACCCGCGCCATCGCTCTCGCCGGTGTGGCGGGCGTCGCCGTCGCCGCCCCGCTCATGACCGCCGGGTCCGCCTCGGCCGCGACCGCCTCCGAGTGGGACGCCGTCGCCCAGTGCGAGTCCGGTGGCAACTGGTCCATCAACACCGGCAACGGCTACTACGGCGGCCTGCAGTTCTCGGCCTCCACCTGGGCCGCCTACGGTGGCACCGCCTACGCGGCCAGCGCCGACCAGGCGTCGAAGTCCCAGCAGATCGCGGTCGCCGAGAAGGTCCTGGCCGGCCAGGGCAAGGGCGCGTGGCCGAGCTGCGGCGTGGGCCTGTCCGGCGCCGCGTACACCGGTGGCACCGCCGAGAGCGCCCCGGCGCCGGAGCGCAAGGCCGAGCAGCCGACCACCCGCAGCCAGCAGCGCACGGCCCCGAAGGCGACGCCGAAGAAGGCCGAGTCGAAGAAGACCGTCACCACCCCGACCGGCAAGAAGGTCAAGAAGGGCGACGGCGAGTACAAGGTCGCCGCCGGCGACACCCTGAGCAAGATCGCCGCCGCGCAGAAGGTCAAGGGCGGCTGGGAGAAGCTCTTCGAGCTCAACAAGGACGTCGTCGAGGACGCCGACCTGATCTACCCGGGCCAGCAGCTTCACCTGAAGTGACCCCGGCGGCCCGTGTGAGTCCGGCGGCTCACCCGGGTCCTGTGACCCTCCCGCGGTGACCACCCCGGCCCGGTGCGCCCTCCCCCGTGCGCGCCGGGCCGGGGTTCTTTGCGTTACCGATCGGTAGCTTCGGGTCCCTTCGCCCCTTTATGCATGCCCTCGGGTCCTTTTTCGTCCCAGGGGGCGGGCGCCCGGCTGGCCGGAGCCTCCGAGCCGGTTAGGCTCTTGTCGCAAGGCCAAGCGACCCTGCACGGCTCTTGCGTCACATCTAGCGTCACATCCCAGAAGGAGATGCTCGTGCCGTCCATCGACGTCGTCGTAGCCCGGGAAATCCTGGACTCCCGAGGCAACCCCACGGTCGAGGTCGAGGTCGGCCTCGACGACGGCAGCACCGGCCGTGCTGCCGTTCCGTCCGGCGCCTCCACCGGTGCGTTCGAGGCTCTCGAGCTCCGCGACGGTGACCCCAACCGCTACCTCGGCAAGGGTGTCGAGAAGGCCGTCCTCGCCGTCATCGAGCAGATCGGCCCGGAGCTCGTCGGCTACGACGCCACCGAGCAGCGCCTGATCGACCAGGCGATGTTCGACCTGGACGCCACCCCGGACAAGTCCTCGCTCGGCGCCAACGCCATCCTCGGCGTCTCCCTCGCCGTCGCGCACGCCGCCTCCGAGGCCTCCGACCTGCCCCTGTTCCGCTACCTCGGCGGCCCGAACGCGCACCTGCTGCCCGTTCCGATGATGAACATCCTGAACGGCGGCTCGCACGCCGACTCCAACGTGGACATCCAGGAGTTCATGATCGCGCCGATCGGCGCGGAGTCCTTCTCCGAGGCCCTGCGCTGGGGCACCGAGGTCTACCACACCCTCAAGTCCGTCCTGAAGACCAAGGGCCTGTCCACCGGTCTCGGCGACGAGGGCGGCTTCGCCCCGAACCTGGACTCCAACCGCGCCGCGCTCGACCTCATCCTCGAGGCCATCAAGCAGGCCGGCTACGTCCCCGGCAAGGACATCGCGCTCGCCCTCGACTGCGCCGCCTCCGAGTTCTACAAGGACGGCAAGTACGAGTTCGAGGGCAAGGCCCGCTCGGCCGCCGAGATGACCGAGTACTACGAGGAGCTCGTCGCCGCGTACCCGCTGGTCTCCATCGAGGACCCGCTGTTCGAGGACGACTGGGCCGGCTGGAAGGCCATCACCGAGAAGCTCGGCTCCAAGGTGCAGCTGGTCGGCGACGACCTGTTCGTCACCAACCCCGAGCGTCTGGCCCGTGGCATCGAGGAGGGCTCCGCGAACGCCCTCCTGGTCAAGGTCAACCAGATCGGCTCGCTGACCGAGACGCTGGACGCCGTCGAGCTGGCCCAGCGCAGCGGCTTCAAGTGCATGATGTCCCACCGCTCCGGCGAGACCGAGGACGTCACCATCGCCGACCTGGCCGTCGCCACCAACTGCGGCCAGATCAAGACCGGCGCCCCGGCCCGCTCCGAGCGCGTCGCCAAGTACAACCAGCTGCTGCGCATCGAGGAGATCCTCGACGACGCCGCGGTCTACGCGGGCCGCAGCGCCTTCCCGCGTTTCAAGGGCTGACGGCTTCACACCCGGCAGTTCCGGCCGTCCCCGCACTCGGTCCCGTACCGTGTGCGGGGACGGCTCTGCTTCCGCTACCGGGAAGCGCGCCCGGACGGAGCCCGGAACAGGGGAGGCGCAGACCATGGCAGCGAAGGACCGGGACCGGTTCTCGACCGCGACCCGGATCAGGCTGCTCGGCGAGCAGACCGCCGCCCGCGTCTACCGTTCCCAGACACGCCGCCAGGCGCGCCGCTCCCGGCTCACCGGCCGCGCGGCCTTCCTGGCCCTGATCGTCTGCTCGCTCGTGGTGGCGCTCGCCTACCCGATGCGGCAGTACGTCTCCCAGCGGAGCGAGATCGCCGACCAGGAGCGCCAGGCCGCCGAGGCCGCCGACCGGGTCGAGCAGCTGAGGGACGAGAAGGCCCGGCTCCAGGACCCGGCGTACGTCCGCCGCCTCGCCCGCGAGCACCTGCACTACGTCGTGCCGGGCGAGACCGGCTTCACCGTCAACGACCCCGACGCCGAGCGGGCCCGCCGCACCGAGCAGGGCGAGGCCGGACAGCCCTGGTACTCCCATCTCTGGGAGGGCGTCGACCACGCCGACGCGGCCCGCTGACCCCACGACGCGAGACAATGGCACCGCGCCGCGGCGCCCCGCGCGCCCGTCCGCCGGTCGCCCGACCACCGCACCGCACCGAACCGCCCCCGACGAGAAGACAGACGCAGGCATGCAAACGCCCCCTCCGCAGACCGCACGCACCGAGCCCACCGACGCGGACGTCGCCGCCTTCCAGGACCAGCTCGGCCGCCCGCCCCGGGGACTGCGCGCCATCGCGCACCGCTGCCCCTGCGGCAACCCGGACGTCGTCGAGACCGCGCCGCGGCTCCCGGACGGCACCCCCTTCCCCACCACGTACTACCTGACCTGCCCCCGCGCGGCCTCGGCCATCGGCACGCTGGAGGCCAACGGGGTCATGAAGGAGATGCAGGCCCGGCTGGGGACCGATCCGGAGCTCGCCGCCGCGTACCGGGCCGCGCACGAGGACTACATCGCGCGCCGTGACGCCATCGAGGTCCTGGAGGGCTTCCCGAGCGCCGGCGGCATGCCGGACCGGGTGAAGTGCCTGCACGTCCTCGTCGGACACTCGCTGGCCGCCGGCCCCGGCGTGAACCCGCTGGGCGACGAGGCCCTCGCGATGCTGCCCGAGTGGTGGGCCAAGGGCCCCTGCGTCACGCCGTGCGCCGACAAGGACGCGGAAGAGGAGGGGAAGTGACCCGGGTCGCGGGCATCGACTGCGGTACCAACTCCATCCGCCTGCTGGTCGCCGACGTCCACCCCGAGACGGGTGAACTGGTCGAGCTGGACCGGCGGATGACGATCGTGCGCCTCGGCCAGGGCGTCGACCGGACCGGCCGGCTCGCCCCGGATGCCCTGGAGCGCACCTTCGCCGCGTGCCGCGCCTACGCCGAGGTGATCCGGGAGCTCGGCGCCGAGAGGGTCCGCTTCGTGGCCACCTCCGCGTCCCGCGACGCCGAGAACCGCGATGAGTTCGTCGCCGGGGTCAAGGACATCCTGGGCGTCGAGCCCGAGGTGATCACCGGCGACCAGGAGGCCGAGTTCTCCTTCACCGGCGCCACCGGCGAGCTGTCCGGCACCGAGAAGTACCTGGTCGTGGACATCGGCGGCGGCTCCACCGAGTTCGTCGTCGGCAACCGCCACGTCGAGGCCGCCCGGTCCGTCGACATCGGCTGCGTCCGGCTGACCGAGCGGCACGTCCGCAGCGATCCGCCGGACGCCGCGGAGGTCGACGCGATCCGCGCGGACGTCCGGGCCGCCCTGGCGCTGGCCGAGGAGACCGTCCCGATCGCCGCGGCCGGGACCCTCGTCGGACTGGCCGGCTCGGTGACCACCGTCGCCGCGATCGCGCTGGGTCTGGAGGAGTACGACTCCGAGCGGATCCACCACTCCCGGATCTCCCGGGAGCAGGTCGCGGCCGTCGTCGAGCGGCTGCTCGCCTCCACCCACGAGGAGCGCGCGGCGATCGCCGTCATCCACCCGGGGCGGGTCGACGTCATCGCCGCCGGGGCGCTGGTCCTGCTGGAGATCATGGAGCGGACCGGGGCCCGCGAGGTCGTCGTCAGCGAGCACGACATCCTGGACGGGATCGCTCTCTCCGTGGCATAACGGGCGCCCGCCGACGCGGCCCGGGAGGGCCCGCGGGGAAAGTTCGTGAAGTTCTTCACAAGGAAAAGAGTCCCCGTGGGGGCCGCAGAGGGCCATTCGGGCCTCCACGGGCCCTGCGGGGACTCTTTCGTAGGTGCGGGGGCCGCTTCGCACCATGTTTCCATCGCGTGAACGCACCCTGTGGTTCAGCGTTAACGAGTGCTCTCCAGGCCAGTTCACAAGGGGTGAACAACGTCCGCCCCGACCCCGTGGTTCCTTTGCTGCCCATGACCTGGGTCACGTGGGGCGCGGAGTGTAGCAGAGGTACCCGGAGAGCTTGTGAAGGGGCGCACGAGCGACCCCCCTCGGAGGGGTGGATACTCGATGGCATGAGCACCACGGAGCGTCCCAGGATCCTCGTAGTAGGCGGTGGGTACGTAGGCCTGTACGCAGCTCGACGCATTCTCAAGAAGATGCGTTACGGAGAGGCGACCGTCACGGTCGTCGACCCGCGCTCGTACATGACGTACCAGCCCTTCCTCCCCGAAGCCGCCGCAGGCAGCATCTCCCCGCGTCACGTCGTCGTCCCGCTGCGACGCGTCGTGCGCGGAGCCGAGGTGCTCACCGGTCGCGTCACCACCATCGATCAGGACCGCAAGGTCGCCACGGTCGCGCCGCTCGTCGGCGAGGCCTACGACCTGCCCTTCGACTACCTGGTCATCGCGATGGGCGCGGTCTCCCGCACCTTCCCGATCCCCGGCCTCGCCGAGCAGGGCATCGGTATGAAGGGTGTCGAGGAGGCCATCGGCCTTCGCAACCACGTCCTGGAGCAGCTCGACAAGGCTGACTCCACGACCGACGAGGAGGTCCGCCGCAAGGCGCTGACCTTCGTCTTCGTGGGCGGCGGCTTCGCCGGCGCGGAGACCATCGGCGAGGTCGAGGACATGGCCCGCGACGCGGCGAAGTACTACACCAACGTGAAGCGCGAGGACATGCGCTTCATCCTGGTCGACGCCGCCGACAAGATCCTTCCCGAGGTCGGCCCGGAGCTGGGCCGCTGGGGCAAGGAGCACCTCGAGGGCCGCGGCATCGAGATCTACCTCTCGACGTCCATGGACTCCTGCGTCGACGGCCACGTCGTGCTGAAGAACGGCCTCGAGGTCGACTCCAACACGATCGTCTGGACCGCCGGCGTGAAGCCGAACCCGGCGCTCGCCCGCTTCGGCCTCCCGCTCGGCCCCCGCGGCCACGTGGACGCCCAGCCGACCCTCCAGGTCACCGGCACCGACTACATCTGGACCGCGGGCGACAACGCCCAGGTTCCGGACCTCGCCGCCCGCAAGGCCGGTGTGGAGAACGCCTGGTGCCCGCCGAACGCCCAGCACGCGCTGCGTCAGGCGAAGGTCCTCGGCGACAACGTGGTCTCCGGCATGCGGGGCTTCCCGCAGGCGGAGTACAGCCACGCGAACAAGGGCGCGGTGGCGGGCCTCGGCCTCCACAAGGGCGTCGCGATGATCGTCATGGGCAAGATGAAGATCAAGCTCAAGGGCCGTCTCGCCTGGTACATGCACCGTGGCTACCACGGTCTGGCCGTGCCCACCTGGAACCGCAAGATCCGCGTCTTCGCCGACTGGACCCTCGCGATGTTCCTCAAGCGCGAGGTCGTCTCCCTCGGTGCCATGGAGACGCCGCGCGAGGAGTTCTACGAGGCGGCCAAGCCCGCCCCCGCTCCGGCCGCCGCCGCGAGCCAGGAGAAGGCCAAGGCCTCCTAGCCCTCCCGTGGTACCAGCAGGACCCGCATGACCGTAAATGCCGAAGGGTCGTCCGCCATCCGTGGTGCGGACGGCCCTTCGGCATGTCCGCCCGGGTGTTTTGCCGACTCGTTGCGCTGGTTCGGGACTGCTTCAGCCTACGGAGGGTGTTTACGTGGTGACGAGCATTTCTGGGGCACGACATCACGGAGGTGTGCACCATGGCCGACGCCGCATCGCGGCTGACGACACTCGCCGAGGACCTGCTCGGCGTCCCGTTCCCGGTCCGCCTGCGGGCCTGGGACGGCAGTGAGGCCGGCCCCACGGGCGGCCCCGTCCTGATCGTCCGGCAGCGCCGCGCACTGCGCCGGCTGGTCTGGCGGCCCGGCGAACTCGGTCTGGCCCGCGCCTGGGTGTCCGGCGAGATCGACGTCGAGGGCGACCTGTACGAGGTCCTGGACCGGCTGGCCGGACTGGTCTGGGAGCGCGGCGAGGAGGCCAGGAGCGCCCTGGAGTCCGTCCGCGACCCGAAGGTGCGGGCCGCGGCCGGCGGCCTGCTGAGACTCGCCGGACTCCTGCCGCCCCCGGCTCCGCCCGCCGAGGAGATCCGGCGGCGCACCGGCTCCCGCCACAGCAAGCGGCGCGACAAGCAGGCGATCAGTCACCACTACGACGTGGGCAACGACTTCTACGAACTGGTCCTCGGCCCCTCCATGGTCTACTCCTGCGCCTACTGGACCGAGGGCGGCACCCTGGAGGACGCCCAGCGCGACAAGCTGGACCTCATCGCGCGGAAGCTGGACCTGAAGGAGGGCGACCGGCTCCTCGACGTCGGGTGCGGCTGGGGCTCCATGGCCGTCCACGCGGCCCGCGAGTACGGCGCCCGGGTCGTCGGCGTCACCCTCTCCCGCGAGCAGGCCGTCTACGCCCGCAAGCGGATCGCCGAGGAGGGCCTGACCGACCGGATCGAGATCAGGGTCCGGGACTACCGCGACGTCATGGACGGCCCGTTCGACGCGATCTCCTCGATCGGCATGGCCGAGCACGTCGGCGCGGTCCGCTACCGCGAGTACGCCGACACGCTGTACGGCCTGCTGAAGCCGGGCGGCCGGCTGCTCAACCACCAGATCTCGCGCCGCCCCGAACCGGACGAAGCCGCCTACCACGTCGACGAGTTCATCGACGCCTACGTCTTCCCCGACGGTGAGCTGGCCCCGATGGGACGCACCCTCACGCTGCTGGAGGACGCCGGCTTCGAGGTCCGCGACGTGGAGGCGCTGCGCGAGCACTACGCCCTCACGCTGCGCCGCTGGGTCGCGAACCTGGAGAGCGACTGGCCCCGGGCGGTGCGGAGCACCTCGCCCGGCCGGGCGAGGATCTGGCGGCTCTACATGGCCGCCTCCGCCGTCTCCTTCGAGCGCAACCGGATCGGCGTGAACCAGTTCCTGGCGGTCCGGACTCCGGGGCAGGGCACCTCCGGTGTGCCGTTGCGCCCCCGGGTCTGGGACGAGAGGCGTTAGGGCGGCGCGCGTACGAGGAAGGGCCGGGTCCCCGTCGCGGGGGACCCGGCCCTTCCTCGTGCCGGCGGAGCCGTCACTCGGCCTTGATCGCGGCCAGCATGTTCAGCTTCGCCGCGCTGCGGGCCGGCCACAGGGAGGCCAGCACACCGACGAGTCCGGCCAGCACCAGGAAGACGGCGATCCGGTCCCAGGGCAGCACCAGGGCGTAGTCCGGCAGGCTGCTCTTCAGGGTCTCGCCGATCGCCCAGCCGAGGAACGAGCCCAGCCCGATGCCGACCACCGCGCCGAACAGCGAGATGACCACGGCCTCCAGCCGGACCATGCGCTTCACCCGGCGCCGGTCCAGGCCGATCGCCCGCAGCATGCCGATCTCCTGCTGACGCTCGAAGACCGACATGGCCAGGGTGTTCACGACGCCCAGCACCGCGATGATCAGGGCCATCGCCAGCAGGCCGTACATGATGTTCAGCATCATGTTGATGACGCCGCCGAACGAGTCGCGGATGTCCTTCTGGTCCATGACCGTCATGGCCGGGTTGTCGCCGAGGGCCGTCACGACGGCCTTCTCCGCCGCGGCGGACGGGCCGCCGTCCATCTTCACGAAGATCTGCGGGATGTACGGCTTGGGGTCGTGCCGGTTGAGGATCTCGCTGTCGAGGACCAGCGGCGAGACGAACTCGCTCTCCTCGAAGATCGCGCCGACCTTCAGCTCGCCCTTCTTCTTGTCGGAGAACTCCACCGGCAGGGTCGAGCCGACCTTCCAGCCGTTGTTCTCGGCGGTCTTGTCGGCGACCGCGACCCGGCCGTCGGCCAGGGAGCCCAGCGAACCGGCGACCACATGGAGGTTGAGGACCTTCTCGACGTCACCCGGGGTGACACCGGAGACGGACGCGAAGTCGTCCTTCAGCTGGACCCAGCCGGCCTGCTGCGGCGAGACCGCCGTCGCGCCCGGGGTCTTCTCCACGGCGTCCAGCGCGGCCTGGTTGAGGCCCTCGCCGCTGGCCATGGTGATCATGTAGTCGGCCTTGATCTGGTCGGTCGTCATCCGGTCCACGGCCGAGCCGACCGTGGCACCGAGCACGGACAGACCGGTGACCAGGGTGAGGCCGATGGCGAGCGCGGAGGCCGTGGCGCCGGTGCGGCGCGGGTTGCGGACCGCGTTCTGCCCGGCCAGCGAGCCGGCCACGCCGAAGGGCTTCAGGACCGGCCGCGTCAGCGCGATCACCGGGCGGGAGAGCAGCGGGATCAGCACGATCACACCGATGAGGCAGAGGAAGGCCCCTCCGGCGATCAGCATCCGGCCTTCGTCGCCGCCCTTGCCGGCGCCCAGGACGATGGCGAGCGCACCGGCACCGGTGACGATCGCGCCGATGGTGTTGCGGACGACCAGGGACTTGGTGGTGGCGACCGCGTGGACGCTGCTCATCGCGGCGACCGGCGGGATCTTCGCGGCCCGGCGGCCCGGCAGCCACGCGGCCAGCATCGTGATCAGCACGCCGACGGCGAGGGCCGAGACCAGCGGGGTGGTGCCGACGACCAGTTCGCCGTCCGGGACCTTGAGACCGAAGGCGTTCATACCGGCCCGCAGGGCCACCGCGAGACCGATGCCGAGCCCGAAGCCGACGACGGACGCGACGAGTCCGACCAGACCGGCCTCGGCCAGCACGGACCGGGTGATCTGCTTGCGCGAGGCGCCGACGGCGCGCATCAGCGCGAGCTCCTTGGTGCGCTGGGCGACCAGCATGGTGAAGGTGTTGGAGATCAGGAAGACGCCGACGAAGAGCGCGATGCCGGCGAAGCCGAGCAGCATCTGGTTGAGCGCGCCGAGGCCGGACTCGATGTCCTTGGCCTGCTGGTCGGCGAGGGCCTGGCCGGTCTGGGCGTCGGCCGAGTCGCCGACGACCTTCCGCACGGCGGTGAGGATCTTCTCGTCGTCCGCGCCCGGCTTGCCGGCGACGGTGATGTCGTAGAAGAAGCCGGGGCGGAGGTACAGCTTCTGCGCCTTGGCGGTGTCGAACAGCACGAGGCTGCCGCCGGCGTTGACCGCGCCGTCCTCGGTGGTGAAGACACCGGCGAGGGTGTAGGTCTCGACCGGGCCGTTGGTGGCCACGCGGACGCGGTCGCCGACCTGGTAGCCGCCCTTGTCGGCGGTCTCCTTGTCGAGGGCGATCTCGTCGTCCTCCACCGGGCCGGTACCGGCGGTGAAGGCGTACGAGGCGTCCTCGCCGTTCCCGCCGGGGGCGAAGTTGCCGCCCTTGTTGGACCAGCCGGAGCCGATCAGCTTGCCGGCCTTGTCCGGGACGCCGGCGAAGCCGCTGACCCGGCCGGTGGCCGTGGCGACGCCGTCGATCGCGGCGATCTTCTGCCGGGTCTGCTCGGACAGGCCCGGCGTCTTGCCCGGGTCGGCCTGGTTCGCCGCGGCGCTGACCGAGACGGCGACGTCGTCGTAGCTCTTGGCGGACTGGTTGCGGAAGGCGCCGGAGAGCGTGTCGGTGAAGACCAGCGTGCCGGAGACGAAGGCGACGCCGAGCATCACGGCGAGCACGGTCATCAGCAGCCTGGCCTTGTGCGCGAGCACGTTGCGCAAGGCGGTACGGAACATGGTGGGTGTCCTGGAGTGGGGCCGGCCGCGAGGCGCCGGGGCGCGTCGGGCGGGGGCGGAGGAGGGCGAGGGGGGAGGACGGCGCCGCCGGGAAGGAGCCGCGCGGGCGGGGCTCCGGGCCGCGGCCCGGGACGGGCGCGGCGGGGTGGCGGCGTGGCCTCAGCTCGTACGGCCCTTGGCGTCGAAGGCCTTCATGCGGTCGAGCACGCCGTCCGCCGTCGGGGCGATCATCTCGTCGACGATCCGGCCGTCCGCGAGGAAGACGACGCGGTCCGCGTAGGAGGCGGCGACCGGGTCGTGGGTGACCATGACGACCGTCTGGCCCAGTTCGCGCACCGAGTTCCGCAGGAAGCCCAGCACCTCGGCGCCGGAGCGCGAGTCCAGGTTTCCGGTGGGCTCGTCACCGAAGATGATCTCGGGCTTGGAGGCCAGGGCACGGGCCACGGCGACACGCTGCTGCTGGCCGCCGGAGAGCTGCGCGGGACGGTGGCCGAGCCGGCCGGACAGGCCGATCATGTCGATGACCTGCTCCACCCACTGCTTGTCGGGCCGGCGGCCCGCGATGTCCATCGGCAGGGTGATGTTCTCCAGCGCGGTGAGCGTCGGGAGCAGGTTGAACGCCTGGAAGATGAAGCCGATCTTGTCCCGGCGCAGCTGCGTCAGCTGCTTGTCCTTCAGGGTGCCGAGCTCGGTGTCGCCGATGCGGGCCGAGCCGGAGCTGAAGGAGTCCAGCCCGGCGACGCAGTGCATCAGGGTGGACTTGCCGGAACCGGAGGGGCCCATGATCGCGGTGAACTCGGCCTGCCGGAAGTCCACGGTGACCCGGTCGAGTGCGACCACCTGGGTCTCGCCCTGTCCGTAGACCTTCGAGAGATCCGTGGCGCGGGCTGCCACCGCGGTGGCGCGGGGCACGGTGGTGGTGGTCTTCACGAGGAGGGACTCCTGTCACTTCGGCTGTTCGGGAACCACTCCATCGTGTCGGTCGTTCCGGCCCGGGTCGTCCGTCCACGTGCCCGTTCCCGGGGCAGCCTGGAGTCGCATCGGGGGGCCGCCCTGTCCTCCTGAGGTATGACGGGAACCCCGAGTGGTCCTCCGGGAGTGCTCCCCGACCGGGTACCCCGTGGGGGAGTGCGCCACGGGGCGGCGACTTTCCGTCATTCCGAGGTGTACACCTTTGCGCCTGCGAGCCCCGTCACAGTTTGCCGATGGGGCCCCCACCTGCACTGACACACCCTCAGACCTCAATAAAATAAGACAACATCGGGCCGCTGTTCGGCTGAACGGGGGAGGCATCCCGATAGGCTCATGTGCCAACGCGGCGACGCACGCCATGCCCGGATGGTGGAATGCAGACACGGCGAGCTTAAACCTCGCTGGCCTTCGGGCCGTACCGGTTCGAGTCCGGTTCCGGGCACAGCTCCCCCTCGTCCCGCCCTCGGGCTCGCCGTGATCGTGAAAAAGATCCTCCCCGAGCACTAGGGTGATTCTTTTGCTTCCGCATTACTCTTGACGCAAGGCTGCGCAGTGCGGCCATGGAGGAGTGAGATGAGGAGCAGTAACCCGGTCTTCTCGCGACGGGGGTTCAGCCGCGACCACGGCCCCGCCGGCTTCAACGCGCAGCAGCCGCAGGCCGGGGGCCCCGCCGTCGGGACGAACCCGTATGCCCAGGGCACCGGCAACCCCTACGCGACGAACCCGTACGCGACGCAGGACACCCAGTACGCCGCCCCGCCGCAGACCCGCGGCGACGTGATGACGATCGACGACGTCGTGAGCCGTACGGCCATGACGCTCGGCACCGTCGTGGTCACCGCGGCCCTGTCGTGGTTCCTGCTTCCGGTCGACGAGGCCAACATCGGCAAGTCGTACGGCATCGCCATCGGCGCCGCCCTGGTCGCCTTCGTCCTGGCCATGGTCCAGTCGTTCAAGCGCAAGGCCTCGCCGGCGATCATCCTGGCCTATGCCGCGTTCGAGGGCGTCTTCCTGGGCGTCATCTCCGCCGCGGTCTCGACCTACATCTCGCCCGGTGTGGTCGCGCAGGCCGTGCTCGGCACGATGGCGGTCTTCGCCGGCGTGCTGATCGCCTACAAGATGCGCTGGATCCGCGTCACCCGCCGCTTCTACGGCTTCGTGATGGCGGCGGCGATCGGCTTCGTCCTGCTGATGGCCGTCAACGCGCTGTTCTCCCTCTTCGACGGCGCCGGCGACGGCCTGGGCTTCCGCAGCGGCGGCCTGGGCATCCTCTTCGGCGTGATCGGCATCATCCTCGGTGCCTGCTTCCTCGCCCTGGACTTCAAGCAGGTCGAGGACGGCGTGACCTACGGCGCCCCGCGCGAGGAGTCCTGGCTGGCGGCCTTCGGCCTCACCATGACCCTGGTGTGGATCTACCTGGAGATGCTGCGCCTGCTGTCGATCCTGCAGGGCGACGACTGACGCACCCGCGGGCGGCCCGGTCGCCCCGTGAGCGCGTGAGCGCGTGAGCACATGACGAAGGGCCCGCCCGGCATCCGCCGGTCGGGCCCTTCGGCGTACCGGGGCGCGGGGGAGCGCGGGCCGGCTGCCAGGGTGGTGGGGGCGGGCGGCGCGGGGGCGGCGGGTGAGCGGGTCTGCGGCCGGACGCCCGAAGGCCCGCCCGGGGTGCTGCCGGGCGGGCCTTCGAGCCCTGAAGGGGACGGGGTGCGGGTGTCCGCCGGCTTCGGCGGCTTCCCGGTCAGAGCAGCCGGCGGGCCGCTCGACGAAGGTCGTACTCGTGGACGATCGCCTTCGCGTGGCCGTACGCGAGGTCGTGTGCCCCCCGGAGCCAGCTGACCTTCTCCTCGAAGCGGACGAGAGAAGGGCCTTCCTCGACGGTGCGAAGCCAGTCGGAGACTTCACGACCGGTGCAATGGGGGATGCGGGCGAGCAGGTTGCGATGGGTCTCTTCGGAGAAAGCGTGGGACATCGGCGCCTCCGGACGCGTGTTGCCGTGTGCTCCTTCCCGTCACCGTGCCTGACCGTTCGCCCGTTGGCAACAGTCCCTGGAGGGCGCGTAGGGTCGCGGAGTGCTTGATACGAGTGAACTGAACGCCGTCGTCGAGCGGTTCGCCGACCGCCTGCGGGCCGCCCCGCAGAGCCGCCTCCAACGCGGCGCCGCCGCCGAAGGACTGGAGCTGGCAAGGCAGTTGGCGCTGCGCGCGCAACGGATCGAGGAGCCGGACGGCCCCCGCCGGGTCATCCCGGACGCGGGGGTCTTCGCCGTCGCGGACCAACTCGTGGTCGCCGGGCACGATCTGGCCGAAATCCTGCGAACGGCCCCGGCCGATTCCCGGGAGAGGGAACGGGACGAGGCCGTGGGGCTGGTCCGTGAGGCGGAGCGCCGGGCGGGGCTGTAACCGTCCGCCCGGAGTGCGCGGCGCGGTGTGCGGCGGCCGCGCGCTGCGTCGCGCCGGTGCGTCGCGCCGGTCAGAGCGAGGCGATGACCCGGTCCGCCAGGATGTAGACGTTCTCGGTGTCGCCACAGGAGAAGGTCAGGGCGTAGGCGCCGGAGATGCCCGAACCGCCCAGCAGGACCGGGGTGTGGCCCGCGCGCAGGGCCTCGGCGAGGCGCTCGGCGGTCTCGCGGTGGCCGGGGGTCATGCAGAGCGTGGTGCCGTCGGCGAAGACGTACACGTCGAGGGTGCCGAGCGGTCCGGGGCGGACGTCGGTCAGCGCGGTGGCCGTGTCGGCGAGCTCCTCGAGACGGGCCACCGTGCGCTCGTGGTCGGTCACGACGGGTGTCTGCACCGGCACGAAGTCGGGGTGCGAGGGGTGCCGGCGGCGGGCGGCGGCGAGCTCCGGGGAGTCCTCGGCGTACTCGGTCAGCTCGGGGAACTCCTCCAGGACGCTCTCGGCGGCGACCCCGTCGAGCGCGGCGGCCTCGGCCTCCATCGCCTCCAGCGCCATCGCCTCCAGGCCCACGAAGTCGGCCTGACGCGGCACGAAGAAGGGGGTGTCCTCGCCGGAGCCCGACAGGCCGCCGAGCAGCGAGGGGGCGTCGGCGGAGTCCCGGGCCTCCTGGGCGGCCCAGAAGGCGCGCGCCTCGGCGAGCTCCCGCTCCCGCTCCTCGGCCAGCGCCTCGGCGACCGCGGCGCGTATCTCGGCGGCGGGCGACTGCCGGGCGTGCGGCACGGAAACGCCGTGTGCGGTGGCGAGTTCGCTACGCAGAGCGGCGACCTGCTTACGGAGACCGTGGGCAGCGTGCAGGGCGGCGGCGCCCACGGCCGTGGCGGCGGCCGTGGTCACCAGCAGGGCAAGAGACATGGCGCTCACTGACGTACTCCCGATTCCGAGTCGATCCCCCGACTTCCTACATCAGCTTGGCCTGAGGGTGTGCCTCCTGTCAGTGCATTACGTCACGAATTGGACAGGTATTTGTGCCCGGTGTTTAGTCCCGATGTGGCCGTGACCTGCAGAAACGACTCTCCCCCGGGACGTAGGTCACATCCTGGGGGAGATTCGGTCACGGCTGGGACGCGGGGCGGTTGGAATCCCCGCAGGCAGGCCATGGGAGCGCTGCCGGTGCCCGACCGCACCGAACCACCCACGACCGCCCCCGACAACGGAGCGCAGGTGCCGCCCTCGTGCCTCGGGCGACCCCTACCCTCCGCTCCGGCTCAGCTCAGCCGCTCGTTCTGTCGGGTCGCGCTGGGCTTCGCCACCGCTGCGGGCAGGTGCCGCCCTCGTGCCTCGGGCGACCCCTACCCTCCGCTCCGGCTCAGCTCAGCCGCTCGTTCTGCCGGGTCGCGCTGGGCTTCGCCACCGCTGCGGGCAGGTGCCGCCCTCGTGCCTCGGGCGGCCCCTACCCTCCGCTCCGGCTCAGCTCAGCCGCTCGTTCTGCCGGGTCGCGCTGGGCTTCGCCACCGCTGCGGGCAGGTGCCGCCCTCGTGCCTCGGGCGACCCCTACCCTCCGCTCCGGCTCAGCTCAGCCGCTCGATGACCATCGCCATGCCCTGGCCGCCGCCCACGCACATCGTCTCCAGGCCGAACTGCTTGTCGTGGAACTGCAGGCTGTTGATCAGCGTGCCGGTGATGCGGGCACCCGTCATGCCGAAGGGGTGGCCGACGGCGATGGCGCCACCGTTCACGTTCACCTTGTCCAGGTCCAGACCCAGGTCCTGGTACGACGGGATCACCTGCGCGGCGAACGCCTCGTTGATCTCGGCCAGGTCGATGTCGCCGATGGTCAGACCCGCGCGCTTGAGGGCCTGCTTGGAGGCCTCCACCGGGCCGAGGCCCATGATCTCGGGGGACAGGCCCGAGACGCCGGTCGAGACGATGCGGGCGAGCGGCGTCAGGCCGAGCTCACGCGCCTTCGTGTCGGACATGATCACGAGCGCCGCGGCGCCGTCGTTCAGCGGGCAGCAGTTCGCCGCCGTCACCAGACCGTCGGGGCGGAAGACCGGCTTGAGGCCCTGGACGCCCTCCAGGGTGACGCCGGCGCGCGGGCCGTCGTCCGCGGAGACGACCGTGCCGTCCGGCGTCGTCACCGGGGTGATCTCGCGCTCCCAGAAGCCGTTCTTGATGGCCTGCTCGGCGAGGTTCTGCGACCGGACGCCGAACTCGTCCATCTCCTGGCGGCTGATGCCCTTCAGGCGCGCCAGGTTCTCCGCGGTCTGGCCCATGGCGATGTACGCGTCCGGGACGATGCCGTCCTCGCGCGGGTCGTGCCAGGTCGAACCCTCGGACTCGGCGACCGCGGCCGTACGGGCCTCCGCCTCCGCGAAGTACGGGTTGTGCGTGTCGGGCAGCGAGTCGGAGTTGCCCTTCACGAAGCGCGACACCATCTCGACACCGGCCGAGATGAAGACGTCGCCCTCGCCCGCCTTGATGGCGTGCAGCGCCATGCGGGAGGTCTGCAGGGACGACGAGCAGTAGCGGGTGACCGTGCAGCCGGGCAGGTGGTCCATCCCCATCTGCACGGCGACGATGCGGCCCAGGTTGTTGCCCTGCTCGCCACCGGGAAGACCACAGCCGAGCATCAGGTCGTCGATGTCCCGCGGGTCCAGCTCGGGGACCTTGGCGAGGGCGGCCTGGACGATGGTCGCGGTGAGGTCGTCGGGGCGCAGGTCCTTCAGGGAGCCCTTGAAGGCCCGGCCGATGGGGGAGCGGGCGGTCGAGACGATGACGGCTTCGGGCATCACGGCTCCATGAGGGTTCTGGGGTGCGGTTCTGGCAGGACTGAAGGGGAAGTTACCTGTACGTATCGCCTCGGTCACCGTGCAGACGGTGTGATGCCCGACTCTTTTCTAAGCGAGCGCTCACTTTGTCGGGCGGGGGCGGCCCTCCGCCCGACCCCGCCGCCCCTCCGGCGGGCGCGCCCCGTCACGGGTGGTGGGCGTCCGCCTCCGAGGGTGCCGGCTCGGGCGCCGCCTCGGGCAGGCGCCGCCGCCTGCGGTGCTTGAGCAGGGCCCACGGCGCCCGGGCGCCCGTGACCTCCGTGCCCGCCTCCCGCGCGGCCTCCGCGGCGGCCTTCGCCACCGGCAGCATGTTCTCGTGGCGGTCCGGCTCCAGCCGGTCCGTGTCCGGCCACACGCCCAGCGCCGCGCACAGCGTCGGGAGCATCGCCATCGACGCCGTCGCGTACCCCTCGGCCGAGGGGTGGAAGTTGTCCACCCCGAACATCTCCCGCGGGTTCGCCGCGAACTCGGGCCCCAGCAGGTCGCCCAGGGAGACCGTCCGGCCGCCCTGCTCCACCACCACGATCGTCTGCGCGGCCGCCAGCTGCCGCGACACCCGGCGCGCCAGCCAGCGCAGCGGCTGGTAGACCGGCTCGATGGTGCCCAGATCCGGGCAGGTGCCGACGATGACCTCCGCACCCGCCGTCCGCAGCCGCCGCACCGCCGTCGCCAGGCACCGCACCGACTCCGTCGCCGGCATCCGGTGCGTGACGTCGTTCGCCCCGATCATGATCACGCACACGTCCGGCGGCCCCGCCGGAGTCGCCAGCAGCAGGGAGACCTGGCGCTCCAGGTCGTCCGAGCGCGCGCCCGGCAGCGCCACGTTCCGCAGGACCACCGGACGCTCCGCGACCGCGGCCAGTCCCGAGGCCAGCAGCGCCCCCGGCGTCTGCCCCGACCGGCGGACGCCCTGGCCCGCCGCCGTCGAATCACCCAGAAGGGCCAGCCGCAGCGGCGCGGAGGCGGGGTCCGAGGACCCGAACGAGCGCCCGTAGAGACCTTCCGCCCCGGGAGGCAGCGGTGCGACCCCCCCTCCCACCGACCTCTTCGCCAACTGGACCTCGGCCAGCAGGACGCCCACGGCGGCCACTCCGAGCAGCCCGATGCTGCCGCCGCCGTATGCCGCGCCCGCCGCGATCCGCCGTGCCACCCTCGCCCTCGACATGGGGGCAGTCACCTCCTTGAAGCCGTTCAGGATCTAACTGCCCCGTAACCCGCTCCGACTACGCATACGCTGGCTGCACCATTACGGAGACCCCGGAGATTACGGTGCAATTCCACGACTCGATGATCAGCCTCGTCGGCAACACCCCGCTGGTGAAGCTCAACAGCGTCACGGCCGGCATTCAGGCAACCGTCCTGGCCAAGGTCGAGTACTTCAACCCCGGCGGTTCGGTCAAGGACCGGATCGCCATCCGCATGATCGAGGCGGCCGAGGAGAGCGGCGCGCTCAAGCCCGGCGGCACGATCGTCGAGCCGACGTCCGGGAACACCGGTGTCGGCCTCGCCATCGTGGCCCAGCAGAAGGGCTACAAGTGCATCTTCGTGTGCCCCGACAAGGTGTCCACGGACAAGATCAACGTGCTCCGCGCCTACGGTGCCGAGGTCGTCGTCTGCCCGACGGCCGTCGACCCCGAGCACCCCGACTCGTACTACAACGTGTCGGACCGCCTCGTGCGGGAGACCCCGGGCGCCTGGAAGCCCGACCAGTACTCGAACCCGAACAACCCGCGCTCGCACTACGAGACCACCGGTCCCGAGCTGTGGGAGCAGACCGACGGGAAGATCACCCACTTCGTCGCGGGTGTCGGTACCGGCGGCACGATCTCGGGCACCGGCAAGTACCTGAAGGAGGCCAGCGGCGGCCGCGTCGAGGTCGTCGGCGCCGACCCCGAGGGCTCGGTGTACTCGGGCGGCTCGGGCCGGCCGTACCTCGTCGAGGGCGTCGGTGAGGACTTCTGGCCCACCGCCTACGACGCGTCCGTCACGGACCGCATCGTCGCCGTGTCCGACAAGGACTCCTTCCAGATGACCCGCCGCCTCGCCAAGGAGGAGGGCCTGCTCGTGGGCGGCTCCTGCGGCATGGCGGTCGTGGCCGCGCTGGAGGTCGCCAAGGACCTCGGCCCCGACGACGTCGTGGTGGTGCTGCTGCCGGACTCCGGCCGCGGCTACCTCTCCAAGATCTTCAACGACGAGTGGATGGCCGACTACGGCTTCCTGGAGGACACCGAGTCCGCCACCGTCGCCGACGTCCTGCGGCACAAGTCCGGCGGCATGCCCTCCCTGGTGCACATGCACCCGGAGGAGACGGTCGGCCAGGCCATCGAGGTCCTGCGCGAGTACGGCGTCTCCCAGATGCCCATCGTCAAGCCGGGCGCGGGCCACCCCGACGTCATGGCCGCCGAGGTCGTCGGCTCGGTCGTCGAGCGCGAGCTCCTCGACGCGCTGTTCACCAAGCGCGCCTCCCTGGAGGACCCGCTGGAGCGCCACATGAGCGCGCCGCTGCCGCAGGTCGGCTCCGGCGAGCCCGTCGCCGACCTGATGTCCGTGCTCGGTGCGGCGGACGCGGCGATCGTGCTGGTCGAGGGCAAGCCGACGGGCGTCGTCAGCCGCCAGGACCTGCTCGCCTTCCTCGCGAACGGTGGCGTCAAGCACACCGTGAAGTAGCGCGACGCGGCCCGCGCGGGTGTGTTCGCGAAACCGGTACGAGGGCGACACGTACCCGCAGCACCCGCTTAACACGCGTCCGGCACATTGGTGGATGTCGGCGTCAAGGACAACGGAGCGGCTCCCGGACCTCCTGACGACGCCGCGGACGCGGAGACCGGCCCTGACCCGGGTTCGTGTCCCTCGCGGGGACCGCCGTCGTCCCGCCCCCCAGCGATGGGGGTGCGGCGGCCCCCGCGCAATCCACCGTGCCGCCCACCCCCCGCGGGGTGGGCGGCACGTCTGTCAGAAGTCCTCGTCCCGGTCCGTGCGACGGCCCGGGAGCCGGTCCCGGAGACCGTGGACGGCGTTCACCCCCACGATGCCCACCCAGGCCACGATCAGGCCCTCCAGGTCCGCCTGGGCCGCCGCGATCGCGGAGAGCGGGACGGCCAGCACGAGCGAGACGATCCCGAACCCGTAGCGCTCGCCGAAGCCCTCGACGCGGCCGGCGGCCGGCGAGCGGCCGCCCCGGGCCGCCGAGGTCTGCTGCTCGGCCAGCCGGCGCCGCACCCGGCGGTCGATGGTGGCGTCCAGACTCTGCTCGACCTTGCCCAGGAAGGACTCGATCAGCGCGGTCTCGTATTCGGTCCCCAGCTCGCGGCGGGCGTGCAGGGTGGCGTCCAGCTCGTTCTTGAGCTCTTCGGTGCGGGCGGGGTCGCGGGAATCCATGCTCGTCACCGTACGGACGGGCGGCACCGGAGTCAGTGGGGCTATCCCCCGGTTCTTCTTGCCCTGCTGCATATCCTCATGCAGAGTTCGGGGTAGGTGAATAAACCGAAGGGGGACGGTGTGAGCGACAGCCCGGCCGGACGGCTGCAGGCGCTCTTCGAAGGGCATCGGCTGACACCGACGCAGCGGCGGATCGCGCACTGCATGGTGCGTCGTGCCGCCGACGTACCCTTCCTGTCCAGCGTCGAGCTGGCCGATCTGGCCGGCGTCAGCCAGCCGTCCGTCACCCGCTTCGCCGTCGCCCTCGGGTTCGACGGCTACCCCGCCCTGCGCCGTCATCTGCGCGAGGTCGCGCCGGAGGAGAAGAAGGCCGAGGAGCGCGCGGAGTACAACGAGTACCAGCAGGCGGTCCTGGCCGAGATCGAGAACCTCCGCCATCTCGCCGGACTGCTCGCCGACCCCGCGCCCGTGGAGCGCGCCGGACGACTGCTCGCCGCCTCCCGGCCGCTGCCCGTGCTCGGGCTGCGCGCCGCCTCCTCGCAGGCGCGCGGCTTCGCGTACTTCGCCGCCAAGGTCCACCCCGACGTCCGGCTGCTCGACGAGGGCGGCTCGATGCTCACCGACCGCGTCGACGCGGCGGTGCGGGCCGGGGCGACGGCCCTGATGTGCTTCGCGCTGCCCCGCCATCCCAGAGAGGTCGTGGAGGCGCTGGAGTACGCGCGCGCGGCCGGTCTGACCGTGGTGACGGTCGCCGAGTCGGCCTTCGCGCCCGTGGCCGCGCACAGTGATCTGCTCATCCCTGCCGCCGTCGGCACCGGGCTCGCCTTCGACACGGCCTGTGCCCCGATGCTGCTCGGCCGGGTCCTGCTGGAGGCGATGGCCGACGAACTCCCGGACGCGCAGGCGCGACTGGAGGAGTTCGACACCAAGGCGGCTGCGCGGGGCCTGTTCGTGGAGTGACCCCGCGGACGCCGCCTCAGACCTCCAGCTCGTTCTCGATCTTCTTCAGCTGGTGGCGGGCCATGGCGAGGTTCGCCCGGTCCTTGCTCAGCGCCAGGTAGAGGAACAGGCCGTTGGTGCCACGCCCCTTGAGCAGCCGGATCAGGTGGTACTGGCCGTTGAGGGTGATGAGGATGTCCTCGATGTCGTCGTTGAGACCGAGCATCTCCATCGTCCGGACCTTGGCGCGGACCACGTCGGTGTTGCCCGCCGCGGCGACGTTGAGGTCGAGTTCCTTGCCCCCGCCGATGGTGCCGAGGGCCATGCCGCTGGTGTAGTCGACCAGGGCGGCGCCGATCGCGCCCTCGATCGACGCGGCTTCCTTCAGGGACGTCTCGGTGTTCGCCATGAGTGTCGCACTTCCTTCTTTTCGTGTTCGTTTTCCGTGAGGTGTTGCCGGGGAGTGGTCTTGTCAGGGGTCAGGGGAGGTCCTTGCGTTCCAGCGCCTCGTCGACGAGCTCCCCTATCCGGGCACTGGAACGGCGCGCCTCCAGGTGGAGCCGCCCCACGTTGATGCGTGGCTCCGCGAGCAGGGTGAGGACCGCCGAGCCGCCCGCCGCGTACGTCGCGACGTAGCCGTGTTCGCCGCGCACCAGGAGCTCGCGGAAGCCGCCCTGGCCGGTGGAGTCGGTCAGCCGCAGCGCCACGCCCAGGGCCGCCGCGGTCAGCGCCGCCACGCTCTCCGCCTCGCCGTCGACCGTGTCCTGGGCGAGCACCAGGCCGTCGGCGCTCGCCGCGAGGGCTCCGGTGAGCTGGGGGAGGCGGGCACGGAGCCGTCTCAGCTCACCGAGCACCTCGGCTTCTGCGGTCATCAACTGTCTCCTCTCGGCGCGCATGCGCAGGGCACGCCTCATCACAGACTTGCCTCCAGGGCGTCACGGAGCCGGCGCAGCAGGGCGATGTCCGGGTCGGCCGCCACCTCTCCGACCCAGGACGGCAGGGTCGGCGGCGGTGCCGGTAACGGGTCCAGCGGGGTCACGACGAGGCCGGCGGCTGCGAGTCGCCGGACGTCCAGCAGGGTGTGGAAGGCGGGCCGGCCGAGCATCCGGGCGATGTCCGCCGGGGTCCGCCTGCCGTCGGCGGCGGCCAGCAGGGTGCGCTGGCGCGCGCTCACCGTCTGGCCGGGGGCCGCGGCGCGGGGCAGGACCGGGGCGGCGTCGACGGACGCGTACGGCCATACCTGGTCGAGCAGTTCGCGGCGGCGCACGCTCTCGCGCTCGATGGCCTCCGTGGAGACCGGCCGCACCGAGCCGAACCAGTGGCCGACGCCGTACCGGAAGCGGGTCGGGCCGCTGCCGGGGGCCAGGGCGAAGAAGGCGGCGTCGAAGACGGCTCCGAGGTGGCAGATCTCCAGTTCGCCGCCGTGCAGGCGGCCGCTGTCGACCAGGAAGCGGCCGACCTCGCGGCGGGCCCCGGCCCGGTCCACGGCCTCGTCCCAGCCTTCGCGGGGGAGCCGGCCGCCCGCCGTCAGCAGGACGTCGAGTCCGGGCGCCGCGGGGCTCTCCGCGTGGACCACCCGGCCGTCGATGAGGTAGAGCGTGCCGTGGTCGCGCAGCAGGGCTCCGGTGGCGCGCTCCGCGGCCAGCCGCACGAGCATCGGGGATACGGTCATCCGAGGACCAGTCTCTCGGCGAGGTCGCGCAGCCGTATCCGCGCCAGCGCCAGGTTCCCCGCGTCGCGGTCGAGCCACAGGTGCAGGAAGACGCTGCTGTCGAAGGCCGTCTCCACGAAGCGCAGGACGTGGTAGCCGCCGCGGCTGGTGACGATCAGGTCCTCGACCGGCGGGCCCTTGGGTAACTCGGCCGCCGTCTGCGGGTCCTCGCCGCTCGCGAAGGAGTCGTACTCCGCTGCCGCGCGGGCCAGTTCGGCGGTCTCGGCGGCGGTGGTCTCGTGGTCTCCGACCGGTGAGTCGCCCGCCGTGCCGAGTGCGAGGCCGCTGGTCCAGTCGACCAGGGAGGCCCCGCGAGCGCCCGGCAGGGCCATCGCCTCCAGCAGGCACTCATCGATTCCGGGCACGCGGGTTCCCCTCCCGATGCGGCGTGCGGGTGTACGGCAGTGACGGAGACGTTACTCAACGTTCCTGCCGTGGGGAGGAGTTCTGGCATTTTCCATCGGAACATGCCGCAGGCTGATTGAATGCGCTCCGCACATGAGCGGACTCGCCCGTGCGCCCCCGCGCGCGCCGGGGTGGGCGCCGTGAACGCGCCCTCACACGGCGGTCAGCCGCGGCGCTCCACGGCGGCCGCGACGTCCGTCAGGTCCTGGGCCACCGCCCTGCGCACCGCGCGGGCGCCTAGGCCGCCGAGCAGCCTGGCGAGCAGGCCGGTCGCGGCTCCGCCGGCCGGAGTCGCCGAGAACGTCATTCGTACCATCGTGGCCCCCGTCCCCGCGGGCCGGAGCGTGAACTCCGTGACGTAGTGCATGCCGTGCGAGTGCGCCTCCGTGACGTACCGGTCGGGCGGCTCGCTGGCCGTCACGTGCATCTCCTCCGTGGCCTCCTTGCCGAACATCGTGCGGGTCTCGCGCCAGCGGGTGCCGACCCCGAAGCCGCCCTCCGTGAGCACCTCGACGCGGTCCACCCCGCTGAGGACCCGATCCATGCCCTTCAGGTCGGTCAGCGCCTCCCAGACGGGTCCGGGAGTGGCCTCGATCCGGCGTTCGACGACGACGCTCTTGGTGGTCATGGCTTCATCGAACCACCGGGGCGGGGCGAGCGCTCCCGTTGCTACGGCAGCAGTGCGTCCGGCCGCTCGCCGCCGGACTCGGCGACGATCTCCCGCAGCGTCTGCGCCCGGCGCACGGTCGTGAAGGCGACCTCCTTGCCGTCCGCGTCCGCCGCCGTGCCCGCCTCGGCGACGGTGAAGCCGTGGACGGCGGGCCGGGGCAGGCTGTTGTAGGCGTAGTGGTGGGCGAAGTAGTACGCGCCGGTGTCCGGGACGGCGACCACGTCGTCCGGCCGGAGGAGCGGCAGGGCGCGTCCGGTGGCGAGCAGGTCGCCGGCGAAGCACGCGGGACCGGCCACGTCCTGGACGGTCTCCTCGCCGGCGCGGGGCCGGCCCTCGGCGTCGTACGCGAGGACCCGCAGGGGCCAGGACCCGGGGTCGTAGACCGTCCTGGTGGCGACCTGGACCCCGGCGTGGGTGACGGCGATGGGGCGGGATCCGGACGTCTTGGTGTACTCGACCCGGGCCAGGATCGTGCCGTGCTTGGCGAGCAGGGAGCGGCCGAACTCGGTCACCAGGCCGTAGCGCCCGTCGAACAGCCCCGGCACGGTGGCGGCGAGCAGCCGTGCGTACTCGGCGTACGTCGGCGTCTCCTCGTCCGAGGCGAAGTTCACCGGCAGGCCGCCGCCGATGTCGATCGTGTCGACCTGCCGCCGGCCGGCCCTGCCGTTGATCTCCTCGGCCAGCGCGTGGACGGCGCCGACGCCCTCGGCCATCAGGGCCAGCGGCATGCCCTGGGAGCCGGAGTGGGTGTGCAGCCGGCTCAGCCACGGCCGGTCGAGGGAGGCGCGGACGACGGCCTCGCGGGCGCCTTCGTCACGGAGTGCGACACCGAACTTCGAGGTGGCGGTGGCCGTCGACAGCGCACCGATCGAACCGCCTCCCACCTGCGGGTTCACCCGTATTCCGACGGGGCTCGCGGTCGGCGCGGCGGCGACGAGGGCGTCGATCCTGGCCAGTTCCTGGAGGTTGTCGGCGTTCACGGCGATCCCGAGGGCGAGGGCCTCGCGCAGCTCCCCGGTGGTCTTGGCGGGGGAGTCGAGCACGGTGCGGGACGGCGGGACGCCGGCCGCGCGGGCCAGCGCGAGCTCGCCGGGGCTGGCGACCTCGGCGCCGAGGCCGCAGGCGTCCAGCAGGCGCAGTACGGGCACGAGCGGGGCCGCCTTGACGGCGAAGGCGTGCAGCACGGGCGCGTCGGTGACGGCGGCGAAGGCGTCGGTGAGGGCGGCGGCGGAGGCGCGGATCCCGGCCGTGTCGAGGAGCGCGACGACGGGTTCGGCGGGGGAGAGGAGACCTTGTACGACGGCCGCGCGGACGGCCTGATCACGACGGTCGGAAGCCATGAGCCCCATCCCATCACCTGGCCGGGTGCACCGCAGCTGTTGACTACAAGTATTCAGCAGGCCAGGATGTGAATATCTACATCACAAGACGGTCGGTGATCGTCTCGTCGTTGTGCCGGAGGAGGCATTCCCGATGTCAGGACCCCGCCCCGTACGGGCCCCGCGCGGTACGGAACTGAGCACCCTGGGATGGCAGCAGGAGGCCGCCCTCCGGATGCTGCAGAACAACCTCGACCCCGAGGTCGCCGAGCACCCCGACAAGCTCGTCGTCTACGGCGGCACCGGCAAGGCCGCCCGTGACTGGCGCTCCTTCGACGCGATGGTGCGCACGCTGCGGACGCTGAAGCAGGACGAGACGATGCTCGTCCAGTCCGGCCGTCCCGTCGGCGTCATGCAGACGCACGAGTGGGCGCCGCGTGTGCTCATCGCCAACTCCAACCTGGTCGGCGACTGGGCGAACTGGGAGGAGTTCCGCCGCCTGGAGCAGCTCGGTCTCACCATGTACGGCCAGATGACGGCCGGTTCGTGGATCTACATCGGCACCCAGGGCATCCTCCAGGGCACCTACGAGACCTTCGCCGCCGTCGCCGCGAAGAAATTCGGCGGCACCCTCGCGGGCACGATCACCCTGACCGCCGGCCTCGGCGGCATGGGCGGCGCCCAGCCGCTCGCCGTCACGATGAACGACGGCGTCGCGATCTGCATCGACGTCGACCCGCGCGCCATCGAGCGCCGCATCGAGCACCGCTACCTGGACGTGAAGGCCGACGACCTCGCCCACGCCCTCCGGCTCGCGGTCGAGGCCCGGGACGCGCGCCGCCCGCTCTCCATCGGCCTCCTCGGCAACGCGGCCGAGCTGCTGCCGCAGATGCTCGCCGAGGGCGCCCCGATCGACATCGTGACCGACCAGACCTCGGCGCACGACCCGCTCTCCTACCTCCCGGTGGGCGTGGCCTTCGAGGACATGGCCGACGCCGCCGCCAAGGACCCGGCCGGCTTCACCACCCGCGCCCGCGAGTCGATGGCGAAGCACGTGGAGGCCATGGTCGGCTTCATGGACGCCGGCTCCGAGGTCTTCGACTACGGCAACTCGATCCGCGGCGAGGCGCAGCTGGCCGGCTACGACCGCGCGTTCGCCTTCCCCGGCTTCGTCCCGGCCTACATCCGCCCGCTGTTCTGCGAGGGCAAGGGCCCGTTCCGGTGGGCCGCGCTGTCGGGCGAGGCCTCGGACATCGCCAAGACCGACAAGGCGATGCTGGAGCTCTTCCCGGAGAACGAGTCGCTGCACCGCTGGATCAAGATGGCCGGCGAGCGCGTCCACTTCCAGGGCCTGCCGGCCCGCATCTGCTGGCTCGGCTACGGCGAGCGCGACAAGGCCGGCGAGCGCTTCAACGAGATGGTGGCCGACGGCACCCTCGCCGCGCCGCTGGCCATCGGCCGCGACCACCTCGACTGCGGTTCGGTGGCCTCCCCGTACCGCGAGACCGAGGCCATGCTCGACGGCTCCGACGCGATCGCCGACTGGCCGCTGCTGAACGCCATGGTCAACGTCGCCTCCGGCGCCTCGTGGGTCTCCCTGCACCACGGCGGCGGCGTCGGCATGGGCCGCTCCATCCACGCGGGCCAGGTCACGGTGGCCGACGGCACCCCCCTGGCCGGGGAGAAGATCCGCCGCGTCCTGACGAACGACCCCGGCATGGGCGTCATCCGCCACGTCGACGCGGGCTACGACATCGCGGAGGAGGTCGCGGACGACAAGGGCGTGCGCGTGCCGATGCGCGAGGACGGCTCTGCGTGAGCGAGACCTTCCACGCCATGTGGCGGTCGCTGCGGCCCCTCGGCCGCAGCGACGCCTCGGGCGGATACCGCCGCTACGCCTGGACCGGCGCCGACCAGGACTGCCGGCTGTGGTTCCGCATGCAGGCGGAGGCCCGCCGGCTGAACTACGAGGTCGACCGCAACGGCAACCAGTGGGCCTGGCTCGGCGACCCGGAGGCCGGTGACGCCGTCGTCACCGGCTCCCACCTGGACTCGGTGCCCGACGGCGGAGCCTACGACGGCCCCCTCGGCGTCGTGTCCGCCTTCGCCGCGCTCGACGAACTGCGCTCCCGCGGCGTCCGGTTCAGCCGCCCCTTCGCGATCACCAATTTCGGTGACGAGGAGGGCGCCCGGTTCGGGCTCGCCTGCGTCGGCTCCCGGCTCACCGCCGGACAGCTGACCAAGGACAAGGCGTTCGAGCTGCGGGACGCGGACGGGATCAGCCTCCCGCAGGCCATGGAGGCCGCCGGGTACGACCCCGACACGATCGGCGCCGACCCCGAGCGGCTCGCCCGGATCGGTGCCTTCGTCGAGCTCCACGTCGAGCAGGGCCGGGCCCTGGACCTCTCCGGCGACCCCGTCGGCATCGCCTCCGCGATCTGGCCGCACGGCCGCTGGCGGTACGACTTCGCCGGTGAGGCCAACCACGCCGGCACCACCCGCCTGGTCGACCGCCGCGACCCGATGCTCAGCTATGCCGAGACCGTCCTCGCCGCCCGGCGCGAGGCCGAACTCGCGGGCGCGGTGGCCACGTTCGGCAAGATCGCGGTCGAGCCGAACGGCGTCAACGCCATCCCCTCCCTCGTCCGCGGCTGGCTCGACGCCCGCGCGGCCGACCAGGACGCCCTCGACACGGTGATCGCCGGCATCGAGACCGCCTCCCGCGCCCACGCCGCCCGGAACGGCATCGACCTCACCGTCGTCCGGGAGTCCTTCACCCCGGTCGTCGAGTTCGCCCACGCCCTGCGGGACGAGCTGGCGGGCATCCTGGGGGAAAGGACCCCGGTCCTCGGCACGGGCGCGGGACACGACGCCGGGATCCTCTCCGGCTCGATCCCGACCGCCATGCTGTTCGTACGGAACCCCACGGGCGTCTCGCACTCCCCGGCCGAGGCCGCGGCCGAGGACGACTGCGTGGCCGGGGTCCTCGCACTCGCCGACGTACTGGAAGGGCTGGCGTGCAGCTGACGACCTACTGGGCGGAGTACGCCTGGCTCGACACCAACGTCGAGCCGGGCGTGGCCCTCGACGTGACGGACGGCCGGATCAGCGCCGTGCGCAAGGGGGTCGGAACACCCCCGCCGGGCGCGGTCGCGCTGCGCGGCCTGACGATCCCGGGCCTCGCCAACGCGCACTCCCACGCCTTCCACCGGGCCCTGCGCGGCACGGTCCAGGTCGGCTCCGGAACCTTCTGGACCTGGCGCGACGTGATGTACAAGATCGCGTCCCGGCTCACCCCGGACTCGTACCACGCGCTCGCCCGGGCGGTGTACGCCGAGATGGCGCTGGCCGGCATCACGGCCGTGGGCGAGTTCCACTACCTCCACCACGCGCCCGGCGGCACCCCGTACGCCGACCCCAACGCGATGGGCGAGGCACTGATCGCGGCGGCGGCCGAGGCGGGCATCCGGATCACCCTCCTCGACACGGCGTACCTCTCCTCCGGCTTCGGCGCCGCCCCCGACCGGCACCAGCTCCGCTTCTCCGACGGGACGGCGGACGCCTGGGCCGAGCGGGTGTCCCTGCTGAAGGACCGCGACGGGGACGACGTGCGGATCGGCGCGGCCGTCCACTCGGTGCGGGCCGTCCCGGCCGACCAGCTCGCCACGGTCGCCTCCTGGGCCGCCGAGCGGGGCGCGCCGCTCCACGTCCACCTCTCCGAGCAGACCGCGGAGAACGACGCCTGCCTGGCGGCCCACGGCCGGACCCCGACCCAGCTCCTCGCCGACCACGGCGTGCTGGGCCCGCGGACCACCGGCGTCCACAACACCCACCTCACCGACACCGACATCGCGCTGATCGGCTCGTCGGCCACCGGCACCTGCATGTGCCCGACGACGGAGCGGGACCTCGCGGACGGCATCGGCCCCGCCGTCGCACTCCAGCGGGCCGGCTCCCCGCTGTCGCTGGGCAGCGACAGCCACGCGGTCATCGACCTCCTGGAGGAGGCGCGGGCCATGGAACTGAACGAGCGCCTGCGCTCGCGCACCCGCGGGCACTGGACCGCCGCCGCCCTGCTGACGGCGGCCACCGAGGACGGTCACGCCTCCCTCGGCCGGCCCGACGCGGGCCGGATCGAGCAGGGCGCGCTCGCCGACCTGACGACGATCGCCCTCGACTCGGTCAGGACAGCGGGACCGGTGCCGCGTCTGGCAGCCGAGACGGCGGTATTCGCAGCGTCGGCAGCGGACGTCCGGCACACGATCGTGGGCGGCCGTCACGTCGTACGGGACGGGGCGCACCAGTCCGTGCCGGACGTGCCCCGGGCCCTCGCGGACTCGATCGCCGCCCTGCGCGGCTGAAGGAGACACCCCTCACCATGAACGGCCCCGCGGCAACGAACAGTCCGGTGGCGAGCTCCGCCCCCACCAGTGCGAAGAGCACCGTGGCGACGGCCGCCACCGCCATCGTCAACATCGCGAGTCTGGTCACCAACGATCCCTCCCTCGGTGATGGAACGCCCCTGGGTCTGATCCAGGACGCGGCCGTCGTCATCGAAGGCGACCGTGTCGTCTGGGTCGGTGAATCCAGAAAAGCACCCGCCACTGACAACCGGGTCGACGCCGCCGGCCGGGCGGTGATCCCCGGATTCGTCGACTCCCACTCGCACCTGGTGTTCGCGGGCGACCGCACGGCCGAGTTCAACGCCCGCATGTCCGGCCAGGCGTACGCGGCGGGCGGCATCCGCACGACGGTCGCCGCGACCCGGGCGGCCTCGGACGCGGACCTGGAGCGCAACCTCACCCGCTACCTGGCGGAGGCCCTGCGCCAGGGCACGACCACCTTCGAGACCAAGTCCGGCTACGGCCTCACGGTCGAGGACGAGGCGCGCGCCCTGCGGATCGCCGCCGCCCACACCGACGAGGTGACCTACCTCGGTGCCCACATCGTCTCGCCGGACTACGCCGACGACCCGGCCGGGTACGTGGCCCTGGTCACCGGCGAGATGCTCGACGCCTGCGCCCCGCACGCCCGCTGGGTCGACGTCTTCTGCGAGAAGGGCGCCTTCGACGGCGACCAGGCGCGCGCGATCCTGACCGCCGGCAAGGCGAAGGGCCTGCACCCGCGGGTGCACGCGAACCAGCTCTCGTACGGCCCCGGCGTGCAGCTCGCCGTGGAGCTCGACGCCGCGAGCGCCGACCACTGCACGCACCTGACCGACGCGGACGTCGACGCGCTGGCGCAGTCCGCGACCGTGGCCACGCTGCTGCCCGGCGCCGAGTTCTCCACCCGCGCCGAGTGGCCGGACGCCCGCCGGCTGCTGGACGCGGGCGCGACGGTGGCCCTCTCCACGGACTGCAACCCCGGCTCGTCCTTCACGTCCTCCGTGCCGTTCTGCATCGCGCTCGCGGTCCGGGACATGCGGATGACGCCGGACGAGGCCGTCTGGTCCGCCACCGCAGGCGGCGCCGCGGCGCTCCGCCGCACCGACGTCGGCCGGCTGACACCGGGCGCGTACGCCGACCTGGCCGTCCTGGACGCGCCCTCGCACGTCCACCTCGCCTACCGGCCGGGCGTGCCGCTGGTGGAGCAGGTCTGGCGCCGCGGGGTCCGCGCGGTCTGACCGGGCCGCGCGACGGCCGGGGTGACGCCCGGGGTGACGCCCGCACACGCGGAAGGGCCCGTTCCGGAGAACGGGCCCTTTCCGCGGGACTCTCTTCGGCGGGCGGCCGCCCGGGACGGTCCTGTCCCGGGGCCGCCGGGGGAGTCACTCCTCCAGCGTCAGGCCCTTGCGCAGCCGGGCGAGGGTGCGGTTGAGGAGCCGCGAGACGTGCATCTGCGAGATGCCGAGCTCCTCGCCGATCTCCGACTGGGTCCGGCCGGCGACGAAGCGGAGCGAGAGGATGCGCCGCTCGCGCGCGGGCAGTGCGGCGATCAGCGGCTTGAGGGACTCGACGTACTCGATGCCCTCGATGCCGTGGTCCTCGTAGCCGATGCGGTCGGCGAGCGAGCCCTCGCCGTCGTCGTCCTCGGCCTGGGCGTCCAGCGAGCTCGCCGTGTAGGCGTTGCCCGCCGTCATGCCCTCGACGATCTCCTCGCGGCTGCGGCCGAGTTCCTCGGCGAGCTCGCCGACGGTGGGCGCGCGGTCGAGCTTCTGGGCCAGTTCGTCACCGGCCTTGGCGAGGTCGAGGCGGAGTTCCTGGAGCCTTCGCGGGACGCGCACGGACCACGAGGTGTCGCGGAAGAAGCGCTTGATCTCGCCGACGATCGTCGGCATCGCGAAGGTGGGGAACTCGACGCCGCGGGTGAGCTCGAAGCGGTCGATCGCCTTGATGAGGCCGATCGTGCCCACCTGGATGATGTCCTCCATCGGCTCGCTGCGGGTGCGGTACCGGGAGGCGGCGAACTTCACCAGGGCCAGGTTGAGTTCGACCAGGGTGTTGCGGACGTACGCGTACTCGTGCGTGCCCTCCTCGAGCGCGTCGAGGCGGGCGAAGAGCGTCTTGGAGAGCGCCCGCGCGTCGACGGGTCCGACCTCGTCGAAGGGGGGCATCTCGGGAAGACCCTCGGGAAGGGTCTCGGAAAGGCCGGGGGCGGGGGCCCAAGTTGCTGCCGACGGCGCGTCGGGGGTGCGCGGGGCGTCGAGCCGGGGTGACATGGTCTCCTCCATCGTTCCTTCTCGCTGCGGTTTGCGGCGCCTCCAAAGCCGGCCGTCTCGAATGTTCCGCTACTAGCCCTACCCGGTCGGCAGGGTCGGTCGCAAGTGTCAATTGTCCGATTTGTAGGGATGTGTGGTGGAGTTCGGCTACCGGAGTGAGCCTCGAACTTGTATGGTTCTACGCACGTCAACGGGCATCCGCGACAGCGAGAAGAGGCACGGGCATGGACCGCCAGAGCGTCGGCAGCACGCAGCCGGGACGGCTGCGGGTCGAGGTTCGAACCGAGGGGGCGAGCGAAGTGCTCACCCCGGTGGGTGAGCTCGATCACCACACCGCCGAACTGTTGCGTATGCCACTTGAAAGGGCTCTCGCCGCCGGCCGCTCACGGCTCGTGGTCGACTGCTCACGGCTCGACTTCTGCGACTCCACCGGGCTCAACGTGCTGCTCGGTGCCCGGCTGAAGGCCGATGCCGCCGGGGGAGGCGTCCACCTGGCCGGCATGCGGCCCGTCGTCGCCCGGGTCTTCGAGATCACCGGTGCGGACGTCGTCTTCACCGTGCACGACTCGCTCGCCGCGGCGCTCCCCGGCTGAGCGGGTGTTTTCGGGAAACAGCCGGGCAGAAGAGCCCGGGTCGGGTGAGTTGTCCGGTGATATCGGATGAATCGGTGAGGTGAAGCGCTGATGGACACTGCTGCTGGGGGCAGGGAGGTCGAGGAGGTCGCGGGCCCGGTGTCGGGCGTCGCCGCCGATCTCGACGTACGGACGCTCGCGCTCGGCGCGACCAGTGGCACCGTTCCACTCGCCCGCGACTTCACGCGGTCGGCCCTCTACGCGTGGGGCTGGCTCCCCGCCGCGACCGCGGAGGCCCGGGCCGCCGCCGAGGACGTCCTGCTCGTCGTCTCCGAACTGGTCACCAACGCCTGCCTGCACGCCGAGGGCCCCGAGGAGCTGTGCGTCCGGCGCAGGAACAAGGTGCTGCGCCTGGAGGTCACCGACCGGGGCGCCGGCCAGCCCGCGCCCCGCGCCCCGCACCGTGCCGGACGGCCGGGCGGACACGGCATGTTCATCGTGCAGCGGCTCTGCCTCGACTGGGGCATCGAGCGCATCCCCGGTGCCCCCGGAAAGACCGTCTGGGCCGAACTCGCCTCTCCCGCGTAACTCCTGTCGGGGTGTCAGGGTGGGTCGCACCCGCCTGACGCCCGTCGCGGACGGCGGTACGCACCGCGTGTCCGACCGCTCCCGCGCCCCGGCGCCTTCCGCGCGCCCTCGCGTGCCCCGACGGCGGCGACCCCGCCCCGCACCCCCTTCCGGCCCCATCGGCCGCTCCCGCCCCGGACAGGCGTGTGCCCCGCGCGGGCACGGTCCGACGGCGTCCACTTCGCCCGTCCCCGTGTCTTCCCTCTGCAACGCCCCAGGCGTACCTTGACGCCCAATCTGATGTACCGTCAGTAACTTTGCGGTGAGGGGTGCTTGAGGTGCCGTACCGGAGGAGAACAGCTTTCGCGCTGGCAGCGGCGGCGGGCTCGGTGGTGCTGGCCTCCGCCCCCGCCGCCCAGGCCGCCGTCGTCGACGTCGACTACGCCTGCGAGACGAAGATCGGCCCCAAGGGCGCCGTCTCGCCCGTCGACATCACGGCCGTCAGGAGCGGCAGCGGCTACACGGTCACGATGTCCTTCGAGAAGGGCGTCTCCGACAGTCCCGTCGAGCTGCCGAAGGGCGTCATGACCCCGCGCGCGGAACTCCGGCTCGGCGGCGCGGAACAGGGGACGCTGAAGGTCACGGGCACGCCCAACACCGCGGCGATCCCGCCCGACACCCCGATCAGGATAGGGAAGCTGACGGGCACGTACACGCCGAAGAAGAGCGGCAAGGTCACCTTCACCGCAGGGGTGCTCACCGTCCACGCCCTCGGCATGGACGCGGCCGTCTGCACCCCGAGGAACAACCCGAAGCCCGCCCTCGAACTCCAGGTCACCGCCGCGGGCGGGTCCTCCTCGGACTCCGGCGGCTCGTCCGGCGCTCCTCAGTCCTCCGGCGGCGGGGAACTGCCGAAGACCGGCCCGCTCGACTCCGCGACGGCGCTCGGCACCCTCGGCGGCACCGTGCTGCTCACCGGCGCGGCCGGGGTGCTCTGGCTCACGCGGCGCCCGGCGCGTTGATGCGGGGCGCCTGGGCCGGGCTCGGGGCCGCCGCCGCCACGCTGCTGGGAGCGGTCGCGGCGGCGCCGGCCCCGCAGTGGAGCGCCGGACCGGCCGAAGGGCGGCCGTACGTCTACCTGGAGGGCGCCGCCGGCAGCGTCCTGCAGGACACCCTGTCCGTGACGAACCCGGGCGCGCGGCCGCTCACGGTGCGCCTGAGCGCCCGGGGCACCCCCGTCGCCTTCGCCGTGCGGACGGTGACCGTGCCGGCCAGGACCCGTGCCGACGTGCCCTTCGCCGTGACCGTGACCGCCGCCACCCCGCCCGGCGAGCACACGGGCACCCTGCTCGCGACCTCCGGCGGACGGGAGAGCCGGGTGCCGTTGCATCTGCGGGTGAGCGGGCCGAGCCTGGCGGCGCTCACCGTCGAGGACGTGACGACGGACCGCTCGGGGACGCTGCGCTACACCCTGGTGAACCGCGGCAACACGGTCCTGACGCCCCGCGTCGCGGTACGCGCCGACGGCGTCCTCGGCACCGT
Organism: Streptomyces sp. JL2001; assembly: GCF_050917515.1. Lineage (NCBI taxonomy): Bacteria > Bacillati > Actinomycetota > Actinomycetes > Kitasatosporales > Streptomycetaceae > Streptomyces > Streptomyces sp. JL2001. The sequence continues at coordinate 4,679,547 of NZ_CP169421.1, forward strand.
CCTCGACCGGCCCTCCCGCGCTCTGCCCGTCACCCTGCGCCCCGGCGAGCGTTCCGTCCGCACCGAACCCTGGCCCGATCGGCCGGCCCTCGACTCCGTCACGGTCCGGCTGAGCGTCACGGCCCCGGGCGCCCCGCAGGCGATCGCCCGGACCGAGGCCGTCTTCGTCTCCGGACCCGCGTGGGCGACCGGCACGGCGGCACTGCTCGCGGCGGTCGGAGCGGCCGCCCACGCGGCCCGAAGGCGCCGCGCCCGGCCGGGCCCGACGCCCGGGGACCCGGTGGAGGAACGCGCGCGGGCCGAGGCGACGGCGGGAGCGAACCGATGAGGGGCGAGCGCGACGGAAGCGAACGGCGCGACGGGCGCGACCGGGCGTACCTCCCCGGCGGAGCCGTCGCCAGGTCACGGGCCGACTCCCGGGCCGGCGTGGCCTTCTGCCTGCTGCTCGCCGCGCTGGTGCTGAGTCTCCTGCCCGCCATCCGGGCCGGTGCCGCACCCGCCCCCGGCCCGACCGTCGCCCTCTCGCAGGCGGAGGGGGGCACGGGCGGCGAGATCACGGTGAGCGGATCCGGCTGGAAGCCCGGGGCACTGCTCATGCTGCTGATCTGCGGCCAGTCCGCGCCGGGCAAGGGCGTCATCGGCGGCACCAACTCCTGTGCCAACACGGCCGGCCGGGCCGCCACCGTCGACGCCAGGGGCGCCTTCAGCCGGAAGATGCCGGTCGCCGAACCTCCCAAGCCCTGCCCCTGTGTGGTGCACGTGGCCGGCGTCACCGGCCAACAGGACGCCGTGGACGTGACGTTCACCGTCGCCGGGCATCCGGTCGCACCGCTGCCGGAGGCTTCCGGAGACGGCCGGCTCGCCGTGCTCGCCTCGGTCCGCCTCGACGGATCCAGCGGCGTCCTCGTGTGGTTCGGCGCGCCCGCCGGGCGGGAGGTCGTCTTCACCCTCGGCAACCTCGGCCAGACCCCGGTCAAGGACCCGGTCTTCCAGGTCGGCACCAGCCACGGCGTCTTCTCGCCGCAGTACGAGGAACGCCAGTGGCGCGGCACCATCCGGCCGGGCGGGAAGGCGACGATCAGGCTGCCCGTCGAACTGACCGCCGGCGCGCACGGCGACTACCAGGTCTCGGTCCGGTACGCGGGCAAGGTCCTGGTCGAACAGCCCTGGGGCGTCGGCCGGCCCTGGGGCGTGACGCTGTTCTGGGTGCTGCTCGCCGTGGTCGTCCCGGCGGCGCTCTTCCGGATCGGCATGGCGGTGGTGGACCGGGTGCGCCCGACCCGTGCCGGCCCCGTCGCCCGGCCCGCCCCGGCCGCCGGACACCGCCGGCTCCGCACCCCCCGGCGCGCTCCCCGCCCCGTCCCCGCAGGGGACGACGACAGCACCACGGTCCTGCCGTGGTTCACCCCGGACTCCGCACCGTCAGAGAACAGCCCGACGACGAAGGGACATTCGTGAGCACGCAACGGAGGATGAGCGCGGCGGGAGTCGCGCTGATGCTCGGCGGCGCGGGGATCCTGCTGACCGCCGGCCCCGCCCAGGCGGCCGAGGTCTCGTACAGGACCGAGTGCATACCGCCGTCCATCTCCGGCCTTCCGCCGGTGCAGGGCACCACCAAGGTGCAGATCACCGCGCCGGCGGAGGCGAAGGTCGGCGACGAGGTCGAGGTGGTCTGGAAGACCGTCGAGGCCGCGTCCAAGAACCCCGACGTCCTCGACCTGGAGAAGGACACGGTCAAGCCCACCGGGACGATCAAGGTGGGCGGCGCGGCGAGCGCCACGCTGACCGTCGAGGGGCCGCGGCAGAACCCGGCCATCCCGAAGAACAGCCCGATGATCCTGCCGGACATGAAGGGCAAGCTGAAGCTGGAGAAGGCGGGCGAGATCACGCTGACCCCGGACAAGTACACGATCAACGTCTCGAAACCGCTGTCGACGGACACCAAGTGCTCGCCGAAGGAGACGCCGGCGGCCGGTGCCACGATCAAGGTCTCGGCGGGCGGCGGCGGCGGTTCGTCCGGCGGTACGACGTCCTCCGGCGGTACGACGTCCTCGGGCGGCACCACCTCGTCCGGCGGCACGACGTCCTCCGGCGGTACGACGTCCTCCGGTGGCACCACCTCGTCCGGCGGTACGACGAGCGGTGGCGGGTCGACCGCCGGCGGCACCTCCGGCGGGGGCGGGGGGCAGACCGACTTCAAGGGCAAGGAGGTCGCGGTCCAGTTCGCCTGCCAGTCGCCGGGGCCGGCGAGCATCACCTCCAAGGTGACGATCGACGCCAAGAAGAACGGCGGGAGCTTCGACCTGACCGTCAGGACCGCCAAGGGCGTCATGGACAGCCCCGCCCCGCTCCCCGCCGGGGCGCTCAAGCCCTCGATGGCGGTCAGGATCGGTGGCGCCGACAGCGGCACCGTCACCGTCACGGGACCGGCGAACTCCACCCCGCTGGAGCAGGGCAAGCCGGTCGACCTGCCGGACATGAAGGGCACGTACAAGCCGGGCGCGAGCGGCAAGTCCACGCTCAGCCCCGGCACGCTGACCATCAACGTGTCGCTGGGCGGTTCGCCGATCGTGATCCCCTGCCAGGTCAGGGGCAGCGTCCAGGCCTCCCTCGAACTCGACACGTCCAAGCAGGAGGGCGGTGCGGCCGGCGGCGGCGACGCGGCCGCGGGCGGCGGCTCCGGCTCGGCCGGAAGCTCCGGAGGGCTCGCCGCCACCGGCGCGGAGGACGAGGGCGCCCTGCGCGCGCTCGCCCTGGTCGCGGGCACGGTGATCCTGCTCGGCGGGGCGGTGTTCACCTTCACCCCGTGGGCGCGCCTGCGGAGGTGACGTCCGGCGCGGAACGGCGGAGGGCCGCCGCACCGAATCCGGTGCGGCGGCCCTCCGTGCGTACGGCTCGGTCCGTCGGGTGCGTCAGTGGACGCTGCCCATGAGTCCCTGGACCTTCTTGCGGTACATGTAGATCGCGAAGCCCGCCAGGACCGCGAGTGCGGCCTGCATGGCGATGATCCCCGTGCCGTTGAGGTCCACACCGGCCAGCGAGAGCAGACCCGTGGTGCAGTCACCGGCGGTGACGGCGAGGAACCAGACACCCATCATCTGGGAGGCGTACTTCTGCGGCGCCATCTTCGTCGTGACGGAGAGGCCGACCGGGGAGAGGCACAGCTCACCGATGGTCTGGATCATGTAGATCGTGACCAGCCACATCGGGGAGACCTTGGTGCCGTCGCCCGCCATGTTCATCGGGACGATGAAGACGAAGAAGGACGCGCCGACGAGGACCAGACCCATCGCGAACTTCACGATGGTGTTCGGCTCCTGGTTCTTGCGGGCCAGCCACAGCCACAGCCAGGCGAAGACCGGGGCGAGCGCCATCACGAACAGCGGGTTCAGCGACTGGTACCAGGTGGCCGGGAAGCCGAAGCCGAACACGGTGTCGGCGGTCTTGTCGTCCGCGAACAGCGACAGGGTCGAACCACCCTGGTCGTAGATCATCCAGAAGACGGCGGCGGCGACGAAGAACCAGATGTAGCCGGTCATCTTCGACTGCTCGGTCTTGTCGAGGTCCTTGTCCCGCTTGATGCGGACGAGGACGGCGACCGGGATGATCAGACCGGCGAGGGTGATCGGGACGAGCGCCCAGTTCAGGGTGTAGACACCGAGAGCGATGACGACGCCGTAGAACGCGGCGGCCAGGGCGAAGACCAGGGCGGCCTTGACCAGGATGCCCTTGCGCTCGGCCGGGGACAGCGGGTTCGGGACGATGTTGCTCTTCGGGCTGAGGTTCCGGGTGCCGATGAGGAACTGGACGAGGCCGAGACCCATGCCCAGCGCGGCGAGCGCGAAGCCGAGGTGCCAGTTGACCTTCTCGCCGACGGTGCCGACCACGAACGGGGCCACGAAGGCACCGAGGTTGATGCCGACGTAGAAGAGCGTGAAGCCACCGTCACGGCGCGGGTCGTCCGGGCCGTCGTAGAGGTGGCCGACCATCGTGGAGATGTTGGCCTTGAGCAGACCGGAGCCGGCGGCGACCAGCGCCAGGCCGACGAAGAACATCGCCTGACCGGGGATGGCCAGCGAGGCGTGGCCCGCCATGATCACGAAACCGGCGATGGTGACGGTCTTGCGGGCGCCCCAGACGCGGTCGCCGAACCAGCCGCCCGGCATGGCCATGAGGTAGACCATCGAGACGTACACCGAGTAGATGGCCGTCGCCGTGGCCGCCGTCATGGCGAGGCCGCCACCCTGGCTGCCCGTAGCGGCGTCCGCGCCGCCGGAGACCAGGTACAGAACGAGAAGGGCCCGCATGCCGTAGTAGGAGAAGCGCTCCCACATCTCGGTCATGAAGAGGGTGGCCAGGCCGCGGGGGTGGCCGAAGAACGTCTTCTCGGAACCAACGGTTCCGGTGGAAGTCGTCGTCAGGCTGGACGCCATGTCGATCCTTGCTCTGTCGGGACGCGCGCCTTGTGAGCGTGGTGCGCCCGGTGGGGGAGGCCGGCACCGGCGGGAGCGTTCGCCTCCCGCCGGGATCCACGCCCCGGAAGCGTCGGTGCGCTCCGGGACCCGGCCCACAGGTCGTTCACCGTCTCCGAGGTCGGCTGTGCCCACCTCGTGCAGAAAAGAGACCCTTGGCGTGTGAAGCGAGCCAAAGGTCCCCGATTACCGCTACTGACGTCTCGCCACCATACGACACGACAGTGCCTGAAATGGAAGGACTTGAGAGATGGATCACAGGTGAAATAGGAACCACGGGGCATTGATCGAAGGTCATCAGCAGGATGGCATCCCTGATCCGGAGGGGATCGTCCGGGGCGGTGGATCACGCCCCGGCGCGTGGGCCGTGCGGACTACCATCAGCTCATGACCCGAGTACTGCTGGCCGAGGACGACGCATCCATCTCGGAACCGCTGGCCCGCGCCCTGCGGCGCGAGGGGTACGAGGTCGAGGTGCGGGAGGACGGGCCCACCGCCCTCGACGCCGGACTCCAGGGCGGAGTGGACCTCGTCGTACTCGACCTGGGGCTGCCCGGAATGGACGGCCTGGAGGTGGCCCGGCGGCTCCGCGCCGAGGGTCACACGGTGCCGATCCTGGTCCTGACGGCACGCGCCGACGAGGTCGACACCGTGGTCGGTCTGGACGCGGGCGCGGACGACTACGTCACCAAGCCCTTCCGCCTCGCCGAGCTGCTCGCCCGCGTCCGGGCCCTGCTCCGGCGCGGCGCCACCGAGCCGGTGGCGGCCCCCGCGACGCACGGCGTCCGCATCGACGTCGAGTCGCACCGCGCGTGGATGGGCGACGAGGAGCTCCAGCTCACCGCGAAGGAGTTCGACCTCCTGCGCGTCCTGGTCCGCGACGCGGGCCGGGTGGTCACCCGCGACCAGCTGATGCGTGAGGTCTGGGACACCACCTGGTGGTCCTCGACCAAGACCCTCGACATGCACATCTCCTGGCTCCGCAAGAAGCTCGGCGACGACGCGGCCAACCCGCGCTACATCGCCACGGTCCGCGGCGTCGGCTTCCGCTTCGAGAAGAGCTGACCGGCAGCCGGATGAGCCGACCGGAGCCGGATGAGCCGACCGGGGGCCGGCGGGCGGCGCGGGGCCGTCCTCGTACGCCGCGTCCGCCCGCCGGAGCGCCGTAGGCTCGTCGGGTACCCCGTACCCCCGGCCCGGAGGGCAACGTGCGCCGCCGTCTGATCAACTCCACGCTCGCCGTGGTGCTCGTCGTCATCGCCGTGTTCGGGGTCTCCCTCGTCATCGTCGAGACGCGCACCATCTCCAGCAGCGCCCAGGAGAGCGTGGACTCCGAGGCCCTGCGACTGGTCTCCATCGTGGACAGCCGGCTCATCGGGGGCGAGCCCGTCAACCCCGACATCCTCGCCGAGCAGAGCGGTGCCAAGCGGTACGCCGAGATCACCATCCCCGGCCGCGACCGCATCGAGATCGGCACGCGGCCCGGCGGCAGCGTCATCCGCTCCACCGCCGAGGGCGAGCGCGGCGAGCGCGTGGTCGTCGAGGAGTCCCGGGCCACCGTCACCGCCGAGGTCGGGCGCACGCTGCTGATCATCGGCGCCGTGGCCCTGCTCGCCGTCGTGGCCGCCGTGCTGCTCGCCGTGCGCCAGGCGAACAGGCTGGCCTCGCCGCTCACCGACCTCGCCGAGACCGCCGAACGGCTCGGCTCCGGCGACCCCCGTCCCCGCCACAAGCGGTACGGGGTGCCCGAGCTGGACCGGGTCGCGGACGTCCTGGACGCCTCCGCCGAACGGATCGCCCGGATGCTCACCGCCGAGCGCCGGCTCGCCGCGGACGCCTCCCACCAGCTCCGTACGCCCCTCACGGCGCTCTCCATGCGCCTGGAGGAGGTGGCCCTCTCCGACGACCTCGACACCGTCAAGGAGGAGGCGACGATCGCCCTCACCCAGGTCGAGCGGCTGACCGACGTCGTGCAGCGGCTGCTGACGAACTCCCGCGACCCCCGGACGGGCTCCGCCATCGCCTTCGACCTCGACGAGGTCATCAAGCAGCAGCTGGAGGAGTGGCGCCCCGCGTACCGCAGCGCGGGCCGGGCCATCGTCCACTCCGGCAAGCAGGGCATGCGTGCCGTCGGGACCCCGGGGGCCGTGGCCCAGGTCCTCGCCGCCCTGATCGAGAACTCGCTCATGCACGGCGGCGGCACCGTCGCCCTGCGCACCCGGGTCACCGGCAACCAGTCCGTGATCGAGGTGACCGACGAGGGCCCGGGCGTCCCCGCCGACCTCGGCGCGCGGATCTTCGAGCGGGCGGTCAGCGGCCGCAGCTCCACGGGCATCGGCCTCGCCGTCGCCCGCGACCTGGCGGAGGCGGACGGCGGCCGGCTGGAGCTGCTCCAGCAGCACCCTCCGGTGTTCGCGCTGTTCCTCGGCCGCGAGGTCAGCGGCCGCAAGGACGAGACGGCGCAGCGCCCGGTCCGCTGAGCACGGCCGTCAGGATCGTCCCGGGCCGCCCCGGGACGGCACGGTCCCGGGCGAGGTCAGACGCGGTCGGGCTGCTTGTGGGGCGCCTGCCGCGGCGCCTGCTCCAGGAACGATTCCGCGGTCTGCACGGCCTCGCGCGCCGGGAGCGTGCGGAAGACCCAGGTCCGGTACGACCAGAAGCGGAAGAGCGTCGCGACGGCGATGCCGAGGAACTTGAAGACGTTGCTCTGCAGCGGGGTGTCCCAGCCGAAGCCGTACGTCGCGGCGTACAGGATCCCGTTCTGGATCACCAGGCCGATCACGCTGAACAGCAGGAAGAGCGTCAGCTCCTTGGTCCGGCTGCTCTTGTCCCGGTCCTTGTACGTGAAGTACCGGAAGCCGAGGTAGTTGAAGCCGATCGCGACGACGGTCGCGATGATGCTCGCGCGGACGACCGGCACGTCCGTCAGGTGCCGTACGAGGTTGAACACCCCGAGGTCCACCAGGAGCCCGACACCACCGACCGCGCCGAACTTGGCGAACTCACGCGTGAGCCGGTCGAGCCGCGCGCGCAGTGCGCTTCGTTCACCCATAGTGATCGTTCAGCCCCGTCCGTTCGGATATGTCGACCCAGCCATGCTAACCAGCGTCCCTGTCACCTGCCTGTGGACGTGGCAAACCACGGGAAAAGGCCGCCCGCATGTGCCAAAGCACAGCCGGATGAGGCTCACCGTCTCGTGCGGATACCCTAAGAGGGTGACGTTCCCGGTAGTAGGCATGGTCGGTGGCGGTCAGCTCGCCCGTATGACCCACGAGGCGGGCATCCCTCTCGGCATCAGGTTCAAGCTCCTCAGTGACACCCCGCAGGATTCGGCGGCGCAGGTGGTGAGCGAGGTCGTCATCGGCGACTATCGCGACCTGGCTACGCTGCGTGACTTCGCTCGCGGCTGCGACGTGATCACCTTCGATCACGAGCACGTCCCGACCGAACACCTGCGGGCCCTGGAAGCGGACGGCATCCCCGTCCGCCCCGGGCCCGACGCGTTGGTGCACGCCCAGGACAAGGGGGTGATGCGCGCCCGGCTCGACGAGATCGGCGTGCCGAGCCCCCGGCACCGCATCGTGGCCGACCCGGCCGACGCGGTGGCCTTCGCGCAGGAGGTGGGCGGGTTCCCGATCATCCTCAAGACGGTGCGCGGCGGCTACGACGGCAAGGGCGTCTGGTTCGTCCGCAAGGAGGAGGACGCCCGCGACCCCTTCCTGGCGGGTGTCCCGGTCCTCGCGGAGGAGAAGGTCGACTTCGCGCGCGAGCTCGCCGCGAACATCGTCCGCTCGCCGCACGGTCAGGCCGTGGCCTACCCCGTCGTCGAGTCCCGGCAGGTCGACGGCGTCTGCGACACGGTCATCGCGCCGGCCCCCGACCTGTCCGAGGAGCTGTCCGGCCAGGCCCAGGAGCTGGCGCTGCGGATCGCCAAGGAGCTCGGTGTCGTCGGCCACCTGGCCGTCGAGCTCTTCGAGACCACCGACGGACGCATCCTCGTCAACGAGCTCGCGATGCGCCCGCACAACTCCGGCCACTGGACCCAGGACGGCGCGATCACCTCGCAGTTCGCCAACCACGTCCGGGCCGTCCTCGACCTCCCGCTCGGCGACCCGCGTCCGCGCGCGCCCTGGACGGTCATGTGCAACGTGCTCGGTGGCGACTACCCCGACATGTACTACGCGTACCTGCACTGCATGGCCCGCGACCCCCAGCTCAAGATCCACATGTACGGCAAGGACGTGAAGCCCGGCCGTAAGGTCGGCCACGTCAACACCTACGGCGACGACCTGGACGACGTGCTGGAGCGCGCGCGCCACGCCGCCGGCTACCTGCGAGGAACGATCACCGAATGAGCAGCAGCCCCGACACCACCCCCGTCGTCGGCATCGTCATGGGTTCGGACTCCGACTGGCCGGTGATGGAGGCCGCGGCGCAGGCCCTGGACGAGTTCGAGATCCGCTACGAGGTCGACGTCGTCTCCGCGCACCGCATGCCGCGCGAGATGATCGCGTACGGCGAGGAGGCCGCGGGCCGCGGTCTGAAGGCGATCATCGCGGGCGCGGGCGGCGCCGCCCACCTGCCCGGCATGCTCGCCTCCGTCACCCCGCTGCCGGTGATCGGCGTGCCCGTTCCGCTGAAGTACCTCGACGGCATGGACTCGCTCCTGTCGATCGTCCAGATGCCGGCCGGGGTTCCGGTGGCCACGGTCTCGGTCGGCGGGGCGCGCAACGCCGGCCTGCTCGCCGCGCGGATCCTCGCCGCCCACGACCCCGACCTGCTCGCCAGGATGCGGGAGTTCCAGCAGGAGCTGAACGACCAGGCGACCGAGAAGGGCAAGCGGCTGCGGGCCAAGGTCGAGGGCGCGGAGTCGTTCGGCTTCGCCAAGTGACCGCCGGCGGCGCGGCCGGGTCTGGTCCCGCCCGGGAGCGTCTCGCCGAGGCGCTCGAACTGCTCGCGGACCACCCTGTCGTGGACGGTCACAACGACCTGCCCTGGGCGCTGCGCGAGCAGGCCCGATACGACCTGGACCGCCTCGACATCGGCGCCGACCAGACCGGGTCGCTGCACACGGACCTGGCGCGGCTGCGGGCCGGCCGCGTCGGCGCGCAGTTCTGGTCCGTGTACGTGCCCTGCCGGCTCACCGGGGACGACGCGGTCAGCGCCACCCTGGAGCAGATCGACGCCGTCGACCAGCTCCTCGCGCGCTACCCGGCGGAACTGGCCCCCGCGCTGACCGCCGACGACATGGAGGCGGCGCGCCGGGAGGGCCGTATCGCCTCCCTGAAGGGCGCCGAGGGCGGCCACTCCATCAACGACTCCCTCGCCACCCTGCGGGCCCTGCACACGCTGGGCGTCCGGTACATGACGCTCACCCACAACGACAACACCGCGTGGGCGGACTCGGCGACGGACGCGCCGGGTGTCGGCGGGCTCTCCGCCTTCGGTCACGAGGTCGTCCGTGAGATGAACCGCGTCGGCATGCTGGTCGACCTCTCGCACGTGGCCGCGACGACGATGCGGGCCGCGCTCGCGACCTCGGCCGCGCCGGTCGTCTTCTCCCACTCCTCCTCGCTGGCGATCTGCGACCACCCGCGGAACATCCCCGACGACGTGCTGGCGCAGCTCCCGGCCAACGGGGGTGTGGCGATGGCCACGTTCGTGCCGAAGTTCATCCTCCCCGCGGCGGTGGAGTGGACGGCCCGCGCCGACGAGAACCTGCGCGCGCACGGCCTGCACCACCTCGACACCACCCCGCGGGCGATGAGGATCCACCGCGCCTTCGAGGAGGAGAACCCGCGTCCGGTCGCCACCGCCGCGACCGTCGCCGACCACCTCGACCACATGCGCGAGGTCGCGGGCATCGACCACGTCGGCATCGGCGGCGACTACGACGGCACGGCCTTCACGCCGTCCGGCCTCGACGACGTCGCGGGCTACCCGAACCTCGTGGCGGAGCTGCTGACACGCGGCTGGTCGCGTGCCGACCTCGCCCAGCTGACGTGGTCGAACGCGGTGCGCGTGCTGCGCGACGCCGAGGCGGTCTCGCGCGAGCTGCGGGCGACGCGAGGACCGTCGAACGCGACGATCGAGTCGCTCGACGGCCCCGGCTCCCCGGACTCCGCCGACTCCCCGGACGGGCAACCGTCCTGACGGTCCGACAGCAGAAGGCCCCGCCCCGGCGGGGCCTTCCGCGCGTCCCGGACCCGTCGCCCGGACGGAGCAATCCACCGAGACCCGGCCGGACGGCGGTGGCACGGTGGCCGTACTGCCCCGCGCCTTCGGCGGGGTGGTACTGCATCGCCGAGTTCGGAGTAACACATGGCAGGTCTGCTAGACGATCCCCACACCCTCTCCGCTGTTCCTGCCGCCGCCGGCGAGCTCGGCCCCCCTGAACCACCGCCACCCCTCGACGAGCAGGCACGCGCGCGGGCCCTGCTCGCGGGGCAGCCGGTCCTCGAGGGGCGCACGGAGTTCCCGGCGGGACTCGACCCGGAGGACTTCCCGCCGGCCCGGGCGGAGGAGGCGGGGGCCCAGTTCTGGTCCGTGCGCGTCGGACCCGACGAAGGGGTGGTGGGGGCGCTGCGCCGGATCGACGCGATCCGCGCCCTGGTGGCGGCCTGTCCCGAGGACCTGCGTCTCGCGCACACCACCACGGAGGTCGCGGCCGCCGTCGACCACGGGCGGGTGGCCGTGCTGCTCGGCCCGGTGAGCGCCGACGCGATCGGCGGCTCGCTCGCCACGCTCCGGGCCTACCACGCGCTCGGCGTACGGGCGGTGACGCTCGCCGGCTTCGACCCCTTCGTACGCGACGCGGTACGGGAGATGAACCGTCTGGGCCTGGCCGTGGACCTGTCGGGCGCGGCCCCCGACACCGTCCGGGAGGTCTTGGCCGTGGCGAAGGCCCCGGTCCTGATGACCGAGGCCGACCCGGAGTCGCTGCCGGACGACGTCCTGCGCCTGCTGGGCGCGAACGGCGGGGTCTGCATGGTCCCGGTCGCCGAGGACCCGGCCGTGACGGCCGACGTCCTGGACCGCGTCCACACGCTGGCCGGCCCGCACGGCGTGGGCATCTCCCACCCGAAGGACCGGGCGCAGGGCTACGTTCCCCTCTTCGCGGAGCTGCTCCGCCGGGGCTGGACGGCCCCGGACCTGGTCCTGCTGTCCCACGCCAACGCCATCCGCGCGCTGCGCCAGACGGAGTTCCGCTCCCGCGCGACCCGTCTCCGCGCCGCCTGACCCGTCCCCGCTCCGGCAGGGAAGGGTCCGGAACACAGCCGGTGCCCCGGGCGTCGCCGCCCGGGGCACCGGTTCGTCTCGCGGGGTCCGCACCCGCGGGACTCACGCCCGCGGGCGGCCCATCGCCCGGTACACCCAGCCCGCCTCGCGCCACCGGCCCGCGTCCAGCGCGTTGCGGCCGTCGAGGATCACCCGGGCCCGCACCGCCGCGCCGAGCTCCGCGGGGTCCAGCGCGTCGCGGAACTCGCTCCATTCCGTCAGGTGCAGCACCACGTCCGCGCCCCGCACCGCCTCCAGCGCCGACCCGGCGTAGCCCAGCGTCGGGAACAGCCGGCGCGCGTTGTCCATGCCCTTGGGGTCGTAGACCGTCACCTGGCCGCCCTGCAGGTGGATCTGGCCCGCAACGTTGAGCGCCGGCGAGTCGCGTACGTCGTCCGAGTCCGGCTTGAACGTCGCGCCCAGCACCGCCACCCGCTTGCCGAGGAACGATCCGCCGCCGAGTGCCTCGCGCGCCATCTCGACCATCTGGCCGCGCCGCCGCATGTTGATGGAGTCGATCTCACGCAGGAACGTCAGCGCCTGGTCCGCGCCGAGCTCGCCCGCGCGGGCCATGAAGGCACGGATGTCCTTCGGCAGGCAGCCGCCGCCGAAGCCGATCCCGGCCCGCAGGAACTTCGACCCGATCCGGTCGTCGTAGCCGATCGCCTCGGCCAGCTTGGCGACGTCGCCGCCCGCCGCCTCGCAGACCTCCGCCATCGCGTTGATGAAGGAGATCTTCGTCGCGAGGAAGGAGTTCGCCGCCGTCTTCACCAGCTCCGCCGTCGGGAAGTCGGTCACCACGAACGGCGAGCCCTCCCCGACGGGTCCGGCGTACACCTCGCGCAGCAGCTTCTCCGCCCGCTCGCTGCGCACGCCGGCCACCACCCGGTCCGGGTGCAGGGTGTCCCGTACGGCGAAGCCCTCGCGCAGGAACTCCGGGTTCCAGGCGAGCTCGACCCCTTCCGGCAGCAGCTCCGCCAGTCGCTCCGCCGAGCCGACCGGCACCGTCGACTTGCCGACGACCAGCGCGCCCGAGCGCACCACGCCCGCCAGCGAGGCGAAGGCGGCGTCCACGTAGGACATGTCGCAGGCGTACTCGCCGTGCTTCTGCGGCGTGTTCACACAGACGAAGTGGACGTCGCCGAAGGCGCCGATCTCCTCCCAGGAGGTCGTGAAGCGCAGCCGTCCGGTCGAGCCCTCGATGCCGTCGACGTGCCGGGCCAGCAGGTCCTCCAGACCCGGCTCGTACATCGGCACCCGGCCCGAGGCCAGCAGCTCGACCTTCTCGGGCACGACGTCGAGACCGAGGACCTCGAAGCCCAGTTCCGCCATGGCCGCTGCGTGTGTTGCGCCGAGGTAGCCGGTGCCGATCACGGTGATCTTGAGGGCCATACGGGACTCCATGTGCGTGCAGGCGGAAAATGCCTGCACGAGCATAGTCGGGCCCCGCGAGCGGGGGTTCCCGCCCTGTCGGGAACCCCACCTGGTCGCCGGCCCGCGCAGGTTCTAGCATTTGAGTTACTTAACGGTAGTTAACAGTCAAGGGGAGCTCCAGATCATGGGCAAGGACTTCGACCTGTATCGCCTGTCCGAGGAGCACGACATGCTCCGGGAGACGGTCCGTGCGCTGGCGGAGGCGAAGATCACGCCGTTCGCCGCCGCGGTGGACGAGGAGGGGCGGTTCCCCCAGGAGGCGCTGGACGCGTTGGTGGCGGCGGATCTGCACGCGGTGCACGTGCCGGAGACGTACGGGGGTGCGGGCGCGGACGCGCTGGCGACGGTGATCGTGATCGAGGAGGTCGCGCGGGCGTGCGGCAGCTCGTCGCTGATCCCGGCGGTGAACAAGCTCGGGTCGCTGCCGGTGGTGCTGTCGGGTTCGGAGGAGCTGAAGGCGAAGTACCTCGGTCCGCTGGCCAAGGGGGACGCGATGTTCTCCTACGCGCTGTCGGAGCCGGACGCGGGTTCGGACGCGGCGGGCATGAAGACGCGTGCGGTGCGGGACGGGGACTTCTGGGTCCTCAACGGGGTCAAGCGGTGGATCACCAACGCCGGGGTGTCGGAGTTCTACACGGTGATGGCGGTCACCGACCCGGAGAAGCGGTCCAAGGGCATCAGCGCGTTCGTGGTGGAGAAGTCCGACGAGGGCGTCTCCTTCGGTGCGCCGGAGAAGAAGCTCGGCATCAAGGGCTCCCCGACCCGTGAGGTCTACCTGGACAACGTGCGGATCCCCGCGGACCGGATGATCGGCGCGGAGGGCACCGGGTTCGCCACCGCGATGAAGACGCTGGACCACACCCGGATCACGATCGCCGCCCAGGCCATCGGCATCGCGCAGGGCGCCCTCGACTACGCCAAGGGCTACGTCCAGGAGCGCAGGCAGTTCGGCAAGCCGATCGCCGAGTTCCAGGGCGTGCAGTTCATGCTCGCCGACATGGCCATGAAGCTGGAGGCGGCCCGGCAGCTCACCTACGCGGCCGCGGCGAAGTCCGAGCGGGTCGACGGCGACCTGACCTTCTTCGGTGCCGCCGCCAAGTGCTTCGCCTCCGACGTCGCGATGGAGGTCACCACCGACGCCGTCCAGCTCCTCGGCGGCTACGGCTACACCCGTGACTACCCCGTCGAGCGCATGATGCGCGACGCCAAGATCACCCAGATCTACGAAGGCACCAACCAGGTCCAGCGCATCGTCATGGCCCGCAACCTCCCGTAGCGGAGAGGTGGCCGGGGGGCGCGACGGCGTCCCGCCGGCCGACCGGCCCCGCACGCGCGAAAGGGGCTCCCCGTCCCGGGGAGCCCCTTTCGCGTGTCGTCCCTCCGCGCCCGCGGGCGGTCAGCGGTCCGAGGTGACGGTCACCTTCTCGTCGTTCTGGATCTGCTGCACCAGCTGCTTCACCTTCGGCATGTCCCACTTCAGGGAGCCCTGCGGCGCCGTGCCGGAGATCGGCATGTTCATGGACTTGCCGTCACCGCCGTTGATGCCCTTCATCGCGAAGAACATCTTGCCGAGGTCGTACAGCGACATGTCCTTGTCCACGATCAGCGTGTCCAGGCCCGCGCCCAGCGTCGGGTAGAGCTTGAACGGGTTGAGGATCGTGCCCGGCGTCGCCGCCTGGTTGGCCAGGGCCGAGAGGAACTTCTGCTGGTTCTTCGTCCGGGCCAGGTCCGACTGCGCGAACGCGTACCGGGTGCGGACGAAGGCCAGGGCCTGCTCGCCGTTGAGGGTCTGCTCGCCGGCCTGGAAGTCGGCGCCGGAGTTCTTGTCCTTGAACCCCTTCTCGATGGTCATGTCCACACCGCCGAGCGCGTCCACGATGTTCGCGAAGCCGGCGAAGCCGATCTCCGCGTAGTGGTCGATGCGCAGGCCGGTGTTGAACTCCACCGTGCGCACGAGCAGCTCGGGGCCGTCCATCGCGTAGGCCGCGTTGAGCTTGGTGGCGCCGCGGGCCGCGTACTTCTTGCCGGACTCCGAGCCCACGAAGGAGGGGATGGTGACCCAGGAGTCACGGGGGAGCGAGATCATCGTGTTCCCGCTGCCGCAGGCCGCGAGGATCATCATCGAGTCGGTCCGCTTGCCGGCGGCCGAGCCGGTGTGCAGCTTCTTCTTCTCCTCGGCCGACATGCCCTCACGGCTGTCGGAGCCGACGATCAGGTACGTCGTGCAGTCGCCCTCGGCCGGCCGCTCGATGACCTTGGAGAGGTCGACCTCGTTGCGCATCCGGGAACTGGCCCAGGCGTACGTCCCGATGCTCCAGCCGAGCACCGCGACGACCAGCACGATCGAGCCGATCTTGATCCGGCGCCGCCAGTCGGGGGCCGGACGGCCCGGCTGCGGGGCCGGGTAGCCGGGACCGGCCGGGGGCTGCTGCTGACCGCCGCCGTAGCCGCGCTGGCCGTAGACCTGGCCCGTGTTGTACCCGGAGTCGTACCCCTGGCCGCCGGGGGCCTGCCCGTAGCCGTCGTCGTACTGCGGCCGCTGCTGCGGCTGCTGGGGGACCTGGGGGCGCTGCACGTGGCGCATCACGCGGGCACCCTCGGGCTCGGCGCCGCCGTAGCCGCGGTCGCGATCGTTGCTCCGCCCATCGGGCCAGTCATTCATGCGGTCCAGTGTGCAGGCCGCTCCGGGGGCACCGACAGGGTGGGTGGAGTATCGGGTCGAGGCCGTTGCCAAGCTGATGCAAAGGGGACGGCACCGGTACCCGGCATAAGGTGGAGGGCATGACAGATCAGGGCGATATTCCGGGCAAGCCCACCTCCGCGTCCCGCACCACCCTCAGCCACATCATGACGAGCCACGACACGAACCTGCTGGGTACGGTGCACGGCGGCGTGATCATGAAGCTCGTCGACGACGCGGCGGGAGCCGTCGCCGGACGCCACTCCGGCGGCCCGGCCGTCACCGCCTCCATGGACGAGATGGTGTTCCTGGAGCCGGTACGGGTGGGCGACCTCCTCCATGTGAAGGCCCAGGTGAACTGGACGGGCCGCTCCTCCATGGAGGTCGGCGTCCGGGTCATGGCCGAGCGCTGGAACGAGTCCACCCCGGCCCAGCAGGTCGGCTCGGCCTACCTGGTCTTCGCCGCGGTCGACGCGGACGGCAAGCCGCGGGTGGTCCCGCCGGTGGTCCCCGAGACCGAGCGGGACAAGCGCCGCTACCAGGAGGCCCAGATCCGTCGCACCCACCGACTGGCCCGCCGCCGCGCCATCAAGGAGCTGCGGGAGCGCCGCGCGGCGGAGGGCTACGAGGACTGAGCCGCGGGGCCCCGCCCGGCCCCCCGCGCTGCCGGGAGGCCCGGGCGGCGCACCCCGCCGCCCGGTCCGCGGCCGGGATCACGCCGAGGGGTGTCCCGGCGGGACACCCCTCACGGACACACCACCTGGTCCCCGGTCACCGCGTCGAAGCGACCCGTGGGCTTCTCCTCGGCTCGCACCGCGGTCACCCTCCGGTAGTCCGTGCCGGCCGTCACCCGCATCGTCGCGCCCTGCCCCTTCACCGCCTTCAGCTCCGCCCCCGGCAGCGCGGCCGCCAGCGACTTCGCCGAGCGGTCCCAGCGCGGGTCGTACTCGATCCGGGTCCGGCCGAGCTCCGGCCCGCCGCCCGTGCGCGGGGCGCGCGTGGTGTCGAAGCCCGTGGCGCGCAGGGCGTCGTCCACCCTGCGGCCCAGGCCGTCCGTCCGCGTCCCGTTGTAGACCTGCACGCGGATCGTCTTCGGCGCCACGTCCACCACGACCGTCCGGGCCGGCTTGGCGTCCGCCTTCCGCGGGGTCAGCGGCCGGTCGTCGCGCAGCGCCTCGAAGAGCCGCTGCGCCTCGGGGGCGTCCCACTTGACCGTCGAGCCGATGCCCTTGACCGGGAAGCTCATGTCCCCGATCGGCACGGACACGAACTCCGACGAGGCCGGGGTGAACCCCCGCATCGCCTTGGCGAGCGACAGCAGCTGCTCCGAGCCGAAGCCCTGGTCCGCGCGCACCGAGTTGAGCATCGTCGTGGCGACCTCGCGGAACCGCACCGGGTTGAGCAGCACCCCGCTGCTGGTCGTCTGGTGGATCAGCGCGGCGAGGAAGCGCTGCTGGCGCTGCATCCGGGCGATGTCCGCCGCGCCGTCGACATGGCGCGAGCGCACGTACTGGAGGGCCTGCCCGCCGTTCAGATCGTGGGGGCCGGCCGCCAGGTCGAGGCCGGTGTACGGGTCCTTCATGGGGCGCGGTGTGCAGATCCTCACCCCGCCGACCGCGTCGACGGTCTTCATGAAGCTGGTGAAGTCGACCTCCAGATAGTGGTCGATCTTGACACCCGTCATGCCCTCGACGGTGCGCACGGTCAGACCGGGGCCGCCCTCGGCATAGGCGGCGTTCAGCTTCACCGGGTGCGCGTGGTGCCGCCTGCCCGTGGTCGCGTCGACGTGCTCGGGCAGCTCGGCGTACGAGTCCCGCGGCAGGCTCACCACGCTCGCCCGCTCCCGGTCCTCGGAGATGTGCACGAGCATCAGGGTGTCGGTGCAGTGACAGGGCGCCCCGCCGAGCCGGTAGGCGCGCCGTTCCCCGGGGGTGATCCGGTCGCGCCCGTCGGTGCCCACGACCAGCACGTTCATGCCGTTCCCCGCCCGGGGCCGGTTCTTCATGTCTTTGAAGGGGTCGACCCGGTTGATCCCGGTGTCCAGCCCGGTCACCAGGGCGTGCCCGATGCCCCCCGCGCCGAGGACCAGCACGGACAGGGTCGTCGCCATCCGCAGGCCCCACCGTGGCCGCACGGTCCGTCTGACGCGGCGGCCCGGTGCGGTGCGCACGGCGGCCGGTCGAGGACGGGGCGGGCGGGGCGGTGGGGGCACCGGGGGACACCTCCGCGGTGTGACGAGGGAACCGTGAGCACCGTAGGCCCATACGATCAGCGCCAGCGCGCACCGGCTGCCGCGGCGCGCGACCGTGTCCCCCATTCGCGGTAACGTGGCGCGCGTACCGCTGTCCCTGGGGGACCACCCCCGGACCCCAAGGAAGTCATGCCCTCCGCCCTGCCGCCCGTCTCCGTGATCATGCCGGTCCTCAACGAGGAGCGGCACCTGCGCAACTCGGTCCGCCACATCCTTGAGCAGGAGTACGACGGCGAGATGGAGGTGGTGATCGCGCTCGGGCCGTCCACGGACCGCACCGACGAGATCGCCGCCGAACTCGTCCGCGAGGACCCGCGCGTCCACACCGTCCCGAACCCGACGGGCCGTACGCCCGCCGCGCTGAACGCGGCGATCAAGGCGTCCCGCCACCCGATCGTGGTCCGCGTCGACGGGCACGGCATGCTGTCGCCGAACTACATCGCGACGGCCGTCCGGCTGCTGGAGGAGACCGGGGCGCAGAACGTCGGCGGCATCATGCACGCCGAGGGCGAGAACGCCTGGGAGGAGGCCGTCGCCGCCGCGATGACCTCCAAGGTCGGCGTCGGCAACGCGGCCTTCCACACGGGCGGCGAGGCGGGCCCGGCCGAGACCGTGTACCTGGGTGTCTTCCGGCGCGAGGCGCTGGAGCAGCAGGGCGGCTACAACGAGGAGTTCATCCGCGCCCAGGACTGGGAGCTGAACTTCCGGATCCGCGAGGCGGGCGGCCTGATCTGGTTCTCGCCGGAGCTGCGCGTCCAGTACCGGCCGCGCCCGAGCGTGCGCGCGCTGGCCAAGCAGTACAAGGACTACGGCCGGTGGCGCCATGTGGTGGCCCGCTACCACCAGGGTTCCATCAACCTCCGCTACCTGGCCCCGCCGACCGCGGTGTGCGCCATAGCGGCCGGCCTGATCGTGGGCGTCGCGGTCACCCCGCTCGGCTTCGTCCTCCCGGCGGGCTACCTCGCGGCGATCACCGCGGGCTCGATCCCGGCCGGCAAGGGCCTGTCGCCGAAGGCCCGTCTGCAGATCCCGGTGGCCCTGGCGACCATGCACATGTCCTGGGGCTACGGCTTCCTGACGAGCCCGCGCTCCCTGGCGCGGAAGGTCATCGCGAGCCGGCGTCCGGCCGTGCGGACGACACAGGTCTGACCCTCCGGCCGGTCCGGTCCCGGTACGGCCCGCGGCCGTTCGCGGGGCGCCGGAGACGGCGACGGCCGGACCTTCCGGGCCCGGCCGTCGCGTCGTCGGCAGGGAGCCGTCAGCTCTTCCCGGTCTTCCCGTCCCACTTGTAGACGGAGTAGACGTCCATGCAGTCCACCTTGTCGTCCGCGCCGTCCGGCAGGTCGCCCGCCTCGTGCGCCGGCTTCTTGTAGGTGGAGCCCTCGCGCCAGTCACCGCCGATGACGAGCGTGATGTTCTCCGTCTTGGCGTCGGCCCGTACCGCCGAGTCGGGCAGGCCCAGGGCCTTGGCGACGGACTGCGCGTCGGACTTCGCCTGGTCGCCGCCCGACGTCGGGTACTTGACCACCGAGTCCGTGCGGGGCTCGGGGGTCCGCGAGGCCTCCGCCTCGGTGAAGCCCTTGCCCTGGAGCGTCGAGGCGATCGAGCTGGCCCGCCGCTCCACGGCCGCCCGGCCGCCGGTGCCGGTGCCGTTGACGACCGTGACGTCGAGCGAGCCGGGCGGGGCCGCGGCCGGGCCCTTCGGCTTAGCGGTCGCCGTCTTGCCGGGGTCCTTGTCGCCGTTCTTGTCGAGGGCGACGTCGTCGCGGACCATCGCCCACATCTTGTCGGCGGACGCCGGGACCATCTGGAGCCACTCGTTCGGGCGGGGCGGGTAGGCCACCGTGGGAATCGTCGCCGTCGTGAGCCGGTCGATCTTCACGTTCTTGAGCTGCATCGACAGGTCGAAGAGCTTCTTCACCGTGCGGATCTCGTCGGAGACCTGGAGCGCCTTCGTGGCGGTCTCCGCCAGCCCCATGAGACGCCCGGTGTCGGTCCAGGCGTTCTGCTCCTGGAGCCTCTTCATCATGCCGTTCATGTACATGTGCTGGGCCTTGGCGCGGTTCTGGTCGCTGCCGAACGCGTGCCGGGTGCGCAGCCACTGGAGCGCCTGCTCGCCCTTGATCTCGGTGGTGCCCTTCGGCAGCTGCAGCCCGGAGCCGCCCTTCACGACCGCGTTCGACTTGTCCCACACACCGGTCTTCACACAGACCGGGACGCCGCCCACCTCGTCGGCCATCGACACCACACCGGCGAAGTCGACCATCATCCAGTGGTCGATGTAGACCCCGGCGAGGCTCTCCCAGGTGGTCAGGGTGCAACCGGGGCCACCGCGCTGCAGTGTCTCGTTGATGGGCCGGTTGTTCGTGGCCGGGTAGGGCGTGCCGTCCTCGGCCGTGCACTTAGGGATCGGGACGACCGTGTCGCGCGGAATGGAGATGATGCTCGCGTTCTTGCGGTCCGCCGAGATGTGCAGCAGCATCTGGACATCGGCGAGGGGCTTGCGGTCCCGGTCGTTCTTGCCGCCGCCCAGCGCCACGTTCTTCGCGTCGGCGCGGCTGTCGGAACCGATCAGCAGGATGTTGAGCGGGGTGTCGCCGAGCGCGTTCGGCTCGGCCTTCTTCACGCCGCTGTCGCCGCCGGCGCGGCTGCCGCCGCGGATGTTGCCGTTGAGGTGCTGGTAGTAGAGGTACCCGGCACCGGCCGTCGCGAGTATCAGGATCGACAGGGTCGCGGCGGTCCAGCGGAGTATCTTGCGTTTCCCGCTCTTCCTGCCCCGCCCGCGCGGTCCCTTGCGCCGGTGGCTCGTCCGGCCTTCGCCGGAGTTCCGGTCACCGCCGCCGTCGGCGTCGGCGTCGCCGTCGGTCCGGCGGGCGTCCCCCGTGGAGTCCGCGCCGCCCTCGTCGGCGTAGAGACTCTCGTCCCACCCCAGATCGCGGGCGGGCGGAACGCCTCCACGCGTCCCCGTCCCCTCCCTACGTACGCTGCTCTGTCCCACCCCTGGTCCCCCTCGTCTCAGGCGTGTGCCACGGCCCGGAGTTTCCGGGTCACTGGGCGCACACCGTCTTGTCGGCTTCCACCTTGTCGACGTCCGGCGCCTTTGCCGGACCGGTGATGGGCACCCCCGCGCCCTTGAAATCGGCTCCGAGAACCAGCGACATCGGCTCACGCTCCCCTGCGTCCACGGTGCCCGGCTTCAGCGCCGTGGCGGGCAGGCCCATCATGTCGGCGAGCTTCCGCGCCTGGTCGGCCTGGTTCGGTGCGTAGGTGAGCGTCGTCTTGGCCGCCTTCTCGGGGGCGTTGGCCTTGTTCGTGGACCTGATGACGCCCTGGTCGTTCTGGAGCCATTCGATCGTCTTCTGCGCCGCGCCCTGAATGCCACTGCCGTTGAAGACGTCGACACGGACGTCGGCGGCCTTGGCGCGCGGACCCTGGAGCAGCTTCGCCTCGGCCTGCGCCTGGGCGTTCTTCGTGTCCTGCTGCTTCTTCTTGACCTCGGTGAACGAGATGTCGTTCTTGATCATGTCGAACACCTGCGGAGCCTTGTCCGGGTCGGGCACGACGGTGGCCCGCCTGTTCGGCGGCTCGTCGGGGTTGTCCTTGACCGGCACCGTCATGAAGCTGATGTTCTTCAGGTCGATCTTGCCGAGCTCCTTGGCCAGGCTGGTCAGCTTGATGGCGCTGCCTATCCCCTGGTCCACGGTGAGCGCCTTGGTCGCCGCGTCGGCGACCGTGTACAGCTTGGTCGGACTGTCGAGCGTGTCCTCCTTCAGCTGCCGGATCATGGACGCGAGGAACTGCTGCTGCATCTTGATCCGGTCCAGGTCGCTCTCGTTGCCGAGACCGTGCCGGTTGCGGAGGAACGCCAGCGCCTGCTCGCCCTGGATCCGGTGCTCGCCCTTGGGCAGGTTGAGCTTGGAGTAGGACTTGTCGTTGATGGGCTTGTTCAGGCAGACCTTCACACCGCCGACGGCGGTCGACAGCGTCTTGACGGCGTTGAAGTTCACCATCATGAAGTGGTTGATCTCCACGCCGCCCGTGAGCTTCTTGACGGTGCGCATCGTGCAGCCCGGGTCCCGGCCGTTCACGCCGAAGGACTCGTTGAAGCGCGTCTTCGCCGTCGAGCCGGGGATGACCTTGGTCGAACCGTCCGGCTGCTTCGTGGGGCAGTCCGGAATGTTGATCTTCATGTCCCGGGGGATGCTCACGGCCGTCGCGTTGGTGCGGTCCTCCGAGACGTGGAAGAGGAGCGTCGTGTCGGCGTGGCCGGTGACGTTGTCCCTGTTTCCGTAGCTCTCGTTGCCCTCGCCGGTGCGGACGTCGTTGCCGATGATCAGGATGTTGAGCGGCCCGTCCATCGACGAGTCGCCGGCGGCGTCACCGACGTCGATCGTCTTGAGGTTGCCGTCGAAGTGGTTGTACAGCGCGTACGCGGCCGTGGCGCCGGCCACCAGGACGACGGCCATGGTGCCGCCGGTCCACAGCAGCACCTTCTTCTTCCTGCCCGCCTTGGACCGGGCGGACTTGCCCCGGCGACGGCCCGGCGACGGCTGACCGCCGGCCGGCTCCGCGGCGCGACGACGCCGCTGCCCCGGTACGGGCGCATCCGTGGCGGTCCTGCCCCGCTCGCCGGTCCGGCCCGGCTCGGCGCCACGTCCCTGCGCGGGAGTGCGGCCGGGCTCCGCGGGCCGTCCCCGGCCGGGAGTTCTCGGACCCGGAGGGGTGGCACCGTGCGACCGGGACTGGGGTGCCGACTGCCCAGCGGAGTGGTTCAGTCGCAGTTCGTAGTTACCGGTCTGCGGGTTGAGTACCCACTGGTCGGCGGGGTCGATCTCGTCCGCCCGTCCACGGCTGTGCGCGTCCACGGTTACTTGAATCCTCCGTCGGTGCCACGCGAGGCGCCTTCCCCGTCGGCGCTCGGTCGTTCGATCCGTTGAGTGCGCGACGACTGGGTCGGCGCACCGGGTCGCGTCACACTATCCGCCCAGTTCAGCGCAGGGCGACGCCAGTGACAAATTCCACGCCCCTTACAACCGGGCAATTTGCCCAAACCTCATACGTCATCACCCTCCCCTTGGATTGCGCTTTACTCACCCCTCACGAGGAGCACACGCGCTCCGCCGCGTTCCGCCCCGAGTACGTCGGCGCGGGCGTCGGGGCGGGCGTCTGGGCGGTGGTGCCCGCACGCGGGGGAGCGGCCCGCCTCTCGCTCCCCGAGGTCACCGCCACCGGCTTGTCCTCCCTCAGCCGCTTGAAGAGTTGACTTGCCGCAGGCTGTACGAGTTCGTCCCGGTTCGCGTTGTATGCGTACGGCCGTCGCGGCACCGTCAGGAACTGCACCTTCTCCGTCGGCACGCTCCGCATCGTGCGCGCCAGGTCGTACAGGTCCCGCAGCGAGTCCAGCCCCGGGTCCGTCGTGATCGACCTGGTCGCCGCGTCCAGCACCGGGTAGAGCCGGGCCGGGTTCAGCAGGACGCCGTTGCTCTGCACCTTGCTGACCAGTGCCCCCAGGAACTGCTGCTGGCGGTCCATGCGCTCGGTGTCGCTGCCGTTGCCGAGGGACTTGCGGGCCCGCACGTAGCCCAGCGCCTGTTCCCCGTTGAGCGTGTGCTGCCCGGCCGGCAGCTTCAGGTGGGCGTCCTCGTCGTCGATCGGCTCCTTGAGGCAGATCCTCACCCCGTCGACCGCGTCCACCATCTTCTTGAAGCCCCGGAAGTCGATCACCATGTGGTGATCGATCCGGATCTTGGTCATCCGCTCGACGGTGCGGATCGTGCACGCCGTGCCGCCGAACTGGTACGACCAGTTGAACTGCGCGAACTGCTCCCGCGTCCGGCTGCCGTCCGGCTTCCGGCAGCTGGGCAGCTGCACCATCAGGTCCCGCGGGATGGAGACGGCGGTGACGCTGGAGCGCCCCGCCGCGATGTGCAGCAGGATCACGGTGTCGGACCGCTGGGTGCCCTTGTCCTGCCCGTACTTGGTGTTGCCGGCGCCCGCCCGGGTGTCGGAACCGATGAGCAGGATGTTCTGCGCCGAGCCGGCGGCGTGGGCCGGGCGCTCCTTCTCGTACCGGAGCAGCTCGTCCGCGGCCGTGGTGTCGGTGGTGATGTTGTTGTCCAGCTTGCGGTAGAACCACCAGCCGACACCGGCGGCGGCGAGGACGGCCACCGCGACCCCGAGCGCCGTCCAGCGCAGCCAGTGCCGCTTGCCGCGCGGAGCGTCCTCGGGGGTCCCGGTGCCGGTGCCACCTTCGGTGCCGGGCGTCCCGTCCTCGGCCGGGTCGTCCGGTGCGGGGGGCGTGCCAGCACTGTCCGTCACGTCTGGGTCCATCCTTCATGGCGTCGGCGGCGCGCCGGCCGCCGGTCGCAGTGGTAGACGGTCGAACCGGACGCTTGGTTGTGCGGAGGGCGATTCCTACCGCCGATCATGTACCGGAGGAGGCGCGCGGACCCGGGGACTCGGCGGGTCGCTGCGCCGTACGAGTGGTCCCCCGGGCCGTCACGCCACGGTCGCCGTCACGCCACGGTCGCCGTCACACCACGGTCGCGGTGACGCGCTCGCTCTCCACCCGCTTGTCGAGGGCCTCGGGTGCCAGCATGCCGAGGTTCCGGCAGAGCACGACGGACGCGCCGGCCGCCAACGGCGCGTAGAGCCCGGCGCAGACGCCGTCCCACGTGTCGTACGAACGTCCCGAGAGCAGGCGCGCGCCGGGTGCGAGGCCGAGCGTCCCGGCCTCCGCGCGCGCCCGGTCGACGAGCTGGGTGCCCGTCAGTTCCGTACCGTCGACCAGGAGGGCCGGAGCGTCCGCGTCGACGGGGACGAACGGGGCGAACCGGTCTCCCTGGCTCGGCACCTCGACCGCGTAGTCCGCGTATCCCGCGGGCGGCGCCGGGAAGCGGCGGCCCAGCGGTGCGAGGGAGAGCGCGATCCGGTCTCCCGAGCAGGCCAGGCCCGCTTCCAGGGAGTCGGGGCCGGCGACGACGTAGTCCGCGTCCGCCGGGTCGCCGCCCAGCTCGGCGGTCACGCCGACGGACGAACAGGCGAGCAGCCACACCGCTGTCTGCCAGTGCGCGGGCAGCAGCAGCGCGAGCCGGTCGCCGGGCGAGGCGGACATCTCGCCCTGGAGCAGATTCGCGGTCTTGGCCACCCAATTGGCGAAGGTGGCGACGGACAATTCCACGCGCTCACCGGTGGCGTCGTCGTAGAAGGTGACCAAGGGGCGGGCGGGGTCCGCGGCGAGCGCGGATCGCAGCAGGTCGGCGGGGGTGCGGTCGCTGGCGTTCACGCGGGCAAGCGTACGCGGGCGATACCGCGGGAGACCGCCGTACCGGTGACGCCGTCCTCCGGTCGGCCCGACGGACCGTCAGTTTCCGTGCGCCCTCCCGCCATGCGAAACGGCGCGCGGCTGCGGACGATCGCCACATGCGTGCCTACCTCTCTTCCTCGATCGCCGTCACCTGCGCGGCGGTGCTCGCCCTGCCCCTGACCCTCGCCACCCCGGCCGCGTCCCAGTCGCTCGGCCCGCCCGCGGCGAGTACGGGAGCGGAACCGGAGCTCGCCGGTTCCACCCAGTCCCTCCCGCTCGGACCGCTCGGGGGAGGTGAACGAGCGCTGGGCGGCGCCGCCGCCGGTGCGGCCCAGGGGCTGACCCGACGGGACGTCAGGCCCTTCTCCCTCGTGGGCGTGGTCTGGGACGACGCGCGGCGGGAGCTGCACGGCACCGTCGAGGTCCGCACCCGGGCCACCGGAACGGGCCTGTGGTCCGACTGGCAGGCCGTCGGCACCCACAACGAGGAGCACGGGGCCGACCCCGGCACCGCGGAGGGCGCGTCCGGCGCGGTCCGCGGATCCACCGCGCCGCTGTGGGTCGGCGACTCCGACGGGGTCGAGATCCGGGTCCGGCCGGAGCTGCCCGGGTGGCCGGACGCCGACGCGCACCCGGAGACGTACGAGGACCAGGAGACGTATGGGTACCCGGAGACGTACGGGTACCCGGAGACCTACGGGTACCCGGACGGCGAGGAGCGGCCGGAGGCGTACGAACACCCCGACGGCGAGGAGCAGCCGGCGGGCCGGGCCGCCGAGGACTCGGGACTCCCGGCCGGGATGCGTCTCGAACTCGTGGACCCCGGGCCGGAGCCGGGCGCCCCGCAGGACCGTGCGGGTGCGGCGACCCGGTCGTCCGCCGCCGCGGAGGCGGCCGGCTCCCCGGCGGACACCGGGCTCGCCCCGACCGGGGCGACCGAGATCCCGGCCCTGTCGCGGGCCCGGACGGAGGCCACCCTGGCCGCCGCGGCGGCGAAGCCGTACATCGGGCCCCGGCCGAAGATCATCACCCGCAAGGGATGGGGAGCCGACGAGAAGCTGCGGGAGCGGGGTTTCGTCTACACCAAGTCGGTCAAGGCGGCCTTCGTCCACCACACCGTCACCGGCAACCGCTACACCTGCAAGCAGGCGCCGTCCATCCTGCGCAGCATCTACCGCTACCACGTGAAGAGCAGCGGCTGGCGTGACTTCGGCTACAACTTCGCCGTCGACAAGTGCGGAAACATCTACGAGGGCCGCGCGGGAGGCGTGGCCAAGGCCGTCCTCGGCGCCCACACCCGCGGCTTCAACACCAACAGCATGGGCATCGCCGTCCTCGGCACCTACGGTTCGGCCTCCCCGCCGGCCGCCGCGGTGAACGCCGTCGCGCGTCTGACGGCGTGGAAGCTGGGGCTCTACGGAGTGAATCCGAAGGGCACGACGTATCTCGTCTCCGGTGGTGGAAACCGCTACAAGAAGGGCAAGAAGGTCAAGTTCAACACCATCTCCGGTCACCGTGACGGGTTCGCCACGGAGTGCCCCGGCAAGCGCCTCTACAGCAAGCTCGGCACCGCCCGGACCACCTCCGCGAAGTACCAGGGACGACGCTGAGGAACCGGGCGCCTGAGCGTCTGCATAAACTGACCGGTCATATCGCACGGACGCGCGATATGACCGGCCCCGAAAACAGGAACCGGCCCCGCACAGGAAGCAGAGACGACAGGTGACAGAAGCGATTCTCCTGGTCGGTGGCAAGGGCACGCGCCTGCGGCCCCTGACGGTCAACACGCCCAAGCCCATGGTTCCGGCGGCAGGCGTCCCCTTCCTGACCCACCAGCTGGCGCGGGCCCGGGCGGCCGGGGTCGAGCACATCGTCCTCGCCACCTCGTACCTTGCCGAGGTCTTCGAGCCGCACTTCGGGGACGGCTCGTCGATGGGGCTGAGCCTGGAGTACGTCACCGAGGAGGAGCCCCTCGGTACCGGCGGCGCGATCCGCAACGTCGCCGAGCGGTTGCACTCCGGCCCGGACGACCCGGTCCTGATCTTCAACGGCGACATCCTGACCGGCCTGGACATCGGGGCGCTGGTCGCCACGCACGAGTCCTCGGGCGCGGACGTCTCGCTCCACCTCACCCGGGTCGACGACCCGCGCGCCTTCGGCCTGGTGCCGACGGACGCGACCGGCCGCGTCACCGCCTTCCTGGAGAAGCCGCAGACGCCCGAGGAGATCGTGACCGACCAGATCAACGCGGGGGCGTACGTCTTCCGCCGCTCGGTCATCGACACGATCCCGGCCGGCCGGCCGGTCTCCGTGGAGCGCGAGACCTTCCCCGAACTGCTGGCCACGGGCGCGCATCTGCAGGGCATGGTCGACTCCACCTACTGGCTCGACCTCGGTACCCCGCAGGCCTTCGTCCGCGGCTCGGCCGACCTGGTCCTCGGCCGCGCCCCCTCGCCGGCGGTCCCGGGCCGCTGCGGCGACAGCCTGACGCTCCCGTCGGCCCGGGTGGCCGCCGACGCCAAGCTGTCCGGCGGCACGGTCGTCGGAGCGGACGCGGTGATCGGCCAGGGCGCCCGCATCACGGGCTCCACCGTCCTGGCGGGCGCCGTGGTCGAGCCGGGAGCGGTGATCACCGACTCCCTGATCGGCGCCGGCGCACGCATCGGAGCCCGTGCGGTCCTGACGGGCGCCGTCATCGGCGACGGCGCGCACATCGGCGCGGACAACGAACTGCGCGACGGCGTCCGCGTGTGGTGCAACGCACAGCTGCCGGCCGGAGCGGTCCGCTTCTCCTCGGACCAGTAGAGACCACGTCACGGTCACCCACAGGGGCCACCGGCGCCGGCACTCCCGGTGACGGTGGCCCCCGTCGGTGCCGCGGACCCTCGGACCGCCGCGGACCCCCACCGGAGCGGCCGCCCCCGCACGGACCGGAACCGCGCGGCCGCGACCTCGCCGCCCACCCGACAGGGCCGCACCCGCCCCGTTAGGCTCGTAGCCATGGCCGGCCGCTTCGCTCCCCGTACCACCCGCACCACCGTGCGCGGAGGTCACGTCGGCGTCCCCGCCGCCCGCCCCGCGGGCGGTGCCACCTCCGCCGCCGGCTCCTCGGCCGGCACCACGCGCCGGTGGACACCGGCCGCCCCCACGGACCTCGGCCTCGTCCTCGGCCCCCTGCGCCGGGGTCCCGCCGACCCGACCTTCCGGGCGACCCCCGACGGCTCCTTCTGGCGGGCCACCCGGACGCCCGTCGGCCCCGGCACGCTGCGTGTCGCCCTCAACCGCGGCGAAGGGGTCGTGGAAGCCGAGGCGTGGGGACCCGGCGCGGACTGGCTCCTCGACGGCCTGCCGCAGCTGCTCGGCGCCGAGGACGAGCCCGCCGCCTTCACCCCGCGCCACCGGCTCCTCGCCGCCACCCACCGCCGCCGCCCCGGCCTCCGGCTGACCCGCACGGGCCTGGTGATGGAGTCGCTGATCCCGTCGATCCTGGAGCAGAAGGTCACGACGAACGAGGCCTACCGCGCCTGGCGCCTCCTCGTCCGCTCCTACGGCGAACCCGCGCCCGGCCCCGGGGCGCCGCAGCTCCACGTCATGCCCGACGCCCGCACCTGGTCCCTGATCCCCTCCTGGGAATGGCACCGCGCCGGTGTCGACGACAAGCGCGCCGCCACGGTGCTGCGTGCCGCGAAGGTGGCCCGCCGCATGGAGGAGGCCGCCCGGATGGAGCCCGAACAGGCCCAGCGGAGACTGGAGTTGATCCCCGGCATCGGCCCGTGGACCTCGGCCGAGACGATCCAGCGGAGCAACGGGGCACCCGACGCCGTCACCGTCGGCGACTACCACCTGCCCGGCATCGTGGGCTACGCCCTGGCCGGCGACCGCACCGCCGACGACGCGGCCATGCTGGAACTCCTGGCCCCCTACGCGGGGCAGCGCCACCGAGCGGCCCGGCTCGTCCTGCTCAGCGGCCGGACCCCGCCGCGCCGCGCGCCCCGGATGACCCCGGGCGACATCGCGGCGCTCTGACCGGCGGCCGCCCGGCCGGCCCGAAGAACGACGAGGCCGGGCCGACCGGCCCGGCCGCGGACGCCCGGCCGCGCCCCAGCGCCCCAGCGCCCCTCAACGCACCTCGACGAAGCGAGCCGTCTCCCGCGCGGGCCGCTCCTTCGGCGGCGCCGCGGCATGGCCGATCGCCACCGCGCCCATCGGGTCCCAGTCCGCCGGCAGTTCGAGGACCTCCCGCACGACCTCACGGCAGAACATCGTCGAGGACACCCACGCCGAACCGAGCCGCTCACCGGCGAGCGCCACCAGGAAGTTCTGCACGCCCGCGCCCGCCGCGACCACGAACATCTCGCGCTCGGCCGCGTCCCGGCGCGCGTCGCCGTAGTGGTGCGAACCGTCCATGACCAGGCACGGCACCGCCAGGTACGGCGCGTTGCGCAGCACGTCGCCGCGGCGCACGCGCCGGGCGATCGACTCCTCCGACCTGCCGTCCCGCCGCAGGTCCGCGATCCACGCGTCCCGCATCGCGTCGAGCAGCCGCGTGCGGGCCCCGGCCGACTCCAGCAGCACGAAGCGCCAGGGCGTGGTGTGGTGCGGGGCCGGTGCCGTGACGGCCGCGGCGACGGCACGCCGTACCGCGCCCGGGTCCACCGGCTCGTCGGTGAACTCGCGGACGGTGCGCCGCAGGGTCACCGCCTCGCGCACGGCCTCCGAGGTGCCCAGCCGGAACATGTCGTCGACGGAGTCCCGGACCAGCGACCGCGCGCCCTCCTTGCCCGACGGGTCCACGAGGTGGCCGAGCCCGCGGACGACCGCGACCGGCAGACCGGAGGCCTTGCCCTTCACCAGGTCGCCCGCCGCGGCGAGCTCGTCGGCGACGGCGACGATCGTCGCGCTGAGCGGGTTGCCGTGCGCGTCGGTGCCGCCGCGCAGGTCGTCGAGGACCCGCACCCCGGCCGCGCCGATCGCGACGTCCGTCAGACCGGTGCGCCAGGGGCGGCCGAAGGTGTCCGTGACGACGACCCCGACGTCGACGCCGAGCGCGTCGCGCAGTCCGTCACGCAGCCCGCGGGCCGAGGCGTCCGGGTCCTCGGGCAGCAGGAGGACCGTTCCGGCCGGGGTGTTGGAGGCGTCCACTCCGGCCGCGGCCATCACCAGGCCCTGCCGGTTCTCCACGATCCGCAGCGTGCCGCGGCGGGCGACCACCCGCACGGTCTCGGCGTCGATCGCCGTCTCGCGGTCGTCGGCGGCGACCACCCTGCCCTCGGCCTTGCTCACGATCTTGGAGGTGACGAGCAGGATGTCGCCGTCCTCGAGGCCCGGCGCGGCCGCGGCGATCAGCTCGGCGAGATCGTCTCCGGGCCGTATCTCGGGCAGCCCGGCGAGGGCCCGGACCTGGTACGCGTCACCGGCCGCCGGCACCTGGCCGGGGCCCGTGACGGGGTCTGCCGGGCCCGTGGCGGCCGTACCCTCCGGCGAGCCGTCCGTGGGACCGGTCATCCCCGGACCTCCGCCGCCAGCGCGAGCGCCTCGCGTGCCATCGCGGCGGTCGCGTCCACGTCCGTCATCATCAGCGGCACCGCCCGGCAGCGGATGCCCGCCGCCTCGACGTCCGCGACCGCGCCCTCGTCGACGGTGTCGACCAGCCAGCCGTCCAGCAGCCCCGAACCGTAGTGCCGTGCCACGGCCGAGGCCGTGGCCTCCACGCCGACCGCCGCCAGCACCTTGTCGGCCATGCCCCGCACCGGCGCGTCGCCGACGATGGGGGAGAGGCCCACCACCGGCACGTCCGCCTCGGCGATCGCCTCGCGGATGCCCGGCACGGCCAGGATCGTGCCGACCGACACGACGGGGTTGGACGGCGGGAACAGGACGACGTCCGCCTCGGCGATCGCCTCCAGGACGCCCGGGGCCGGCTTCGCGGCCTCGGCGCCGACCGGCACCACCGCGTGCGCCTCGACGGAGGCGCGCAGCTTCACCCAGTACTCCTGGAAGTGCACCGCCCGGCGCTCGCCGTCCACGTCGACGGCGACGTGCGTCTCGATCCGGTCGTCCGACATCGGGAGCAGCCGCACGCCCGGCTGCCAGCGGGCGCACAGCGCCTCGGTGACCGCGCTCAGCGGATAGCCGGCGCCCAGCATCTGGGTGCGCACGATGTGCGTCGCGAAGTCCCGGTCGCCGAGGCCGAACCACTCGGGTCCCACCCCGTACTCCGCGAGCTCCTGCTTCACCGTGAAGGACTCGCCCTCGCGGCCCCAGCCCTGCTCCTCGTCGATGCCGCCGCCGAGCGTGTACATCACGGTGTCGAGGTCGGGACAGACCTTGAGTCCGAAGAGATGGATGTCGTCACCGGTGTTGCCGATGACCGTGATCTCCGCGTCCGGCGCGGCCTGCTTGAGACCGCGAAGGAAGCGTGCACCGCCGATGCCACCTGCCAGAACCACAATGCGCATGCACAGCAGTCTGTCAGGCGGGCACGCCGTCCAGCGCCGCCGGGGCGCACTGCGCCCGGCGCGACTCGTGCATGGGCATCTCGGTGAGGCCCGGGTAGTACACGTGGAGGCTGATCGCCGGCTCCAGCGAGTCGTTGACGACCTCGTGGACGTACCCCGGCGCGAAGACGCGCTGCGCGCCTCCGGAGAGCGTCCGCACACCCCGGTCCGTACGCTCCGTCAGCTCGCCCTGCAGGACGGTCAGTACGCCGGACGAGGCGCCGTGGTCGTGCAGTCCGCTGCCCTGGCCGGGCACCCAGGAGAGCAGCCAGACCTCGTAGCCGGGTCCGGTGCGCAGCCGGTGGTACCAGCGGGTGGTGGCGTCGTACTCGACGTGGGGGGCCCACTGCGCGCGGTCGGCGGCGATGGCGCGGGCGAGACCGGCGAACTCGGCCACGGTCGTGGGGTGCTCACGAGCGGGCTGCAGGAGGTGCTGGACCTCGAGGATGTCGCCGGCGATCTGAAGGTCGCTGTCGCTGTTCATGGGTGCGGTGGTTCCTCGGCAGAAGCAGGAGTGCAGGTGCGGGGGGTGTCGCAGGTGATTCGCGGGGCACGCGGAGAGCGTGGAAGGGATGGACCGCGTGGGAGCTGGAGCGCTGACGGCATCAACAGCTGGAACAACAACAGCAACAGCGCGCCTGGACAGCGCTGCGGAACCCACCGGTGTGGGTCGCGAAGGGCGCTGAGGTCGCTGGCATGGCATCAAAGGTGGCGGGAGAGAGTCCCGACTGTCAACCCAATGACCGATTTGGGCGCAATGTTTCACCTCATCCGGTTGCAGCGTCCGGAGAAAGGTTTGTGCAGCCGTGAGGCGGGAGACATGGCGCAGCATCCGCGCCTTAAACGTGGTGGGGGTCCTGTGATCAGACTGTGATCTCGATCGCTTCCGCGGCGAGAGGGCAACAAGATCAACGCATCGGACGTCCTCCTCAGGGAAGGCGAGCGGTGCGGCCAGGCCAGTGGCATGTGTCAGGTTTTTGGTGATTTGAACACTTTCCGCATAGCCTTGGTTCCGCAGAGTGAATACCGGGCCCAATAGCAGATTCCGGCTTGACTCGCACAGAGCACAAACTTGTAATTTCACTCGTGTCGTTCGGCCGGGATCGAGGACGGCCACATCACGGGGACGCGAAGACGGACGAGGGGCGCACATGACCGAGTTGTTCCAGGAACTGCTGGTCGAGGACGCGGACGAGGAACTCGGCTGGCAGGAGCGCGCGCTGTGCGCCCAGACCGACCCCGAGTCCTTCTTCCCCGAGAAGGGCGGCTCGACCCGCGAGGCCAAGAAGGTCTGCCTCGCCTGCGAGGTCCGCTCCGAGTGCCTCGAATACGCCCTGCAGAACGACGAGCGGTTCGGCATCTGGGGCGGCCTGTCCGAGCGCGAACGCCGCCGCCTCAAGAAGGCCGCGGTCTGAGCCGGCCGCCCTCGCCGCTCACCCGGCCGTACCGCGCGGCAATCCGCGCACACCCGTACACAACGAACGGTCCGCCCCCTGTGCTCTGTCCACAGGCGGCGGACCGTTTTCATGACAGCCGTTAGTGTGGGGCCCCGTCCGAGACGCACCCACGCCCCCCTGCGGGCGACCCCCCCCGGCCGGAGGGCCCGTACCTCGATGTCCTCAACTCCTGAGTTCCCGCGACACGTCGTCACCGCCGTGCTCGTCTCCCACGACGGCGCTCGCTGGCTGCCGGACGCCCTCGCCGGGCTGCTCGCGCAGGAACGCCCCGTGCAGAACGTCGTCGCCGCCGACACCGGCAGCGCCGACGACTCCGCGCAGCTCGTCGCCGACGCCATCGGCGCCGACCGCGTGCTGCACCTCGCCCGCCGCACCGGCTTCGGCGCCGCCGTCGAGGAGGCCGCGCGCACCGCGCCGGTGCTCGGACCCGA
Source organism: Streptomyces sp. JL2001 (assembly GCF_050917515.1). NCBI lineage: Bacteria > Bacillati > Actinomycetota > Actinomycetes > Kitasatosporales > Streptomycetaceae > Streptomyces > Streptomyces sp. JL2001. The sequence goes on from NZ_CP169421.1 coordinate 4,713,353, forward strand.
GGAACTCCCCTACCTCAAGCGCCCCAGCGGCTGGGACCCGGTCAGCAGGACGTGGCGCGACGACGCCTACGACATGCCCGAACTCCCGCACGGCGAACCCGTGCAGTGGCTCTGGCTGCTCCACGACGACTGCTCCCCCGAGCCGGACGCCCTCGCCGAACTCCTGCGCGTCGCCGATTCGGACGCCTACGCCGCCGTCGTCGGACCGAAGCTGCGCGGCTGGTACGACCGCCGGCAGCTGCTCGAAGCCGGTGTCTCCATCGCCCGCAGCGGCCGCCGCTGGACCGGCCTCGACCGCCGCGAACAGGACCAGGGCCAGCACGACCAGGTCCGCTCCGTCCTGTCCGTGTCGAGCGCGGGCATGCTCGTGCGCCGCGACGTCTTCGAGGACCTCGGCGGCTTCGACCGGCGCCTGCCCCTGATGCGCGACGACGTCGACCTGTGCTGGCGCGCCCACGCCGCCGGCCACCGCGTCCTCGTCGCCCCCGACGCCGTCCTGCGGCACGCCGAGGCGTCCGCCCGCGAGCGCCGCACCGTCGACTGCGCCGGCCGCTCGGTCGCCAACCCGCACCGCGTCGACAAGGCCGGCGCCGTCTACACGCTCCTCGCCAACACCCGCGGCGCGGCCCTGCCCTACGTCCTGCTCCGGCTGGTCGTCGGCACCCTCCTGCGCACCCTGACCTACCTCGTCGGCAAGGTGCCCGGCCAGGCCGTCGACGAGGTCATGGGCCTCTTCGGCACCCTGCTGCGCCCCGAGCGGATCCTCGCCGCCCGCCGACGGCGCAAGAACCCCGCCGTCGCCCCGGACGAACTGCGCCCGCTCTTCCCGCCGCCCGGCGCCACCGTGCGCGCCGCCGCCGAGCAGGTCGTCTCCCACTTCGGCGGTTCCGACGCCGACTCCGGCGGCTCCCGTCACGGCGCCGTCGAGTCCGGGCCCGGCGGCGACGACGCCGACTTCCTGGAGGTCGAGCAGTTCGCCCGGCTGAAGAAGATCGCCGGCAAGCCCGGCCCCGTCCTCTTCCTGCTGCTCCTGCTGGTCTCCGTGGTCGCCTGCCGCGGCCTGTACGGCGGCGGTTCGCTCGCCGGCGGCACCCTGCTGCCCGCCCCCGACTCCGTCTCCGGCCTCTGGGCCCGCTACTCCGACGCCTGGCACGCCATCGGCACCGGCGGCACCCCGACCGCACCGCCCTACCTCGGCGTCCTGGCCGCGCTGTCCGCGCTGTTCCTCGGCTCCACCTCCTTCGCGCTGACCCTGCTGCTCGTCTGCTCGGTCCCGCTGGCCGGCTTCACCGCCTACTTCGCCGCCCGCGGCGTCGTCGAGTCCCGGCTGCTGCGCGCGTGGGGCGCCATCGCGTACGCCTTCCTGCCCGCCGTGACCGGAGCGCTCGCCACCGGCCGCCTCGGCACCGCCGTCCTCGCGATCCTGCTCCCGCTCATCGCGCGCGCGGCCGTCGCGGCCCACGGACTGCGCGGCGAGGAGCGCGGCAGCTGGCGCGCCACCTGGGCCTACACCTTCCTGCTCACCTTCGCGATGGCGTTCACCCCGATCGTCTGGCCGCTCGCCCTCGTCCTCGGCATCGCGGTCCTCGTCCTGCGCCGCGGTGACATCACCGCGTACGCCCTGCGCTTCCTGGCCGCCCTCGGCACCCCGCTCCTCGTCCTCGCCCCCTGGTCACTGAGCCTGCTGACCGGGCCCTCCGCCTTCCTGCGCGAGGCCGGGCTCGACATCCGGACGGGCACCGCCTCCGCCCTCGACCTGCTGGGCACCAGCCCCGGCGGCCCGGGCACCACCGGCGGCCTCCTCCTCATCGGCTTCGTGCTCGCCGCCCTGGCCGGGCTGCTGCGCGAGGAGCGGCAGTTCGCCGTCCGCGTCGCCTGGGCGGCCGCCCTCGCCGGCCTGCTGTTCGCCGTGCTGTCCAACGGCGCCGGCGGCACCGGCTGGTCCGGCCCGGCCACCCTGGTCTACGGCGCCGCGCTGCTCACCGCCGGCATGATCGGTGCCGAGGGCGGGCGCACCCGCGTCGCCGCGCACGGCTTCGGCTGGCGCCAGCCCGTCGCCGCGCTCATCGCCCTCGCCGCGGCCGTCGGACCCGTCGTCGCCGCCGCGACCTGGATGATCGCCGGTGCGGACGGCCCGCTGACCCGCCGCGACCCGATCCAGGTCCCGGCCTTCGTCGCCGAGGAGAGCGGCACCCGCGACCAGCCCCGCACCCTCGTCCTCGGCGGCACGCCCGGCGAGGTCGTCTACACCCTGGTCCGCGGCTCCGGCGGCCGCCTCGGCGACGCCGAACTGGCCGAGGCCGCCGGCAGCGACCCGCTCCTGGACAAGGTCGTCGGCCACCTGGTCGCCGGCTCCGGCGCGGACCAGACCGAGGAGCTCAGCGGCTTCGCGATCCGGTACGTCCTCGTACGGGACGGCGCGCCCCGCCAGATGGGCCGCGTCCTCGACGCAACGCCCGGCCTGAGCAGGCTCAGCCAGCTCGACGGCAGCGCCCTGTGGCGCGTCGACCGCGAGGTCGCGCGGGCCACGATCGTCCCCGCGGCCAAGTCCGGCGACGAGGCCGCCCGGCCGGTCGCCGTCGCGGCCGGTCCGGTCGAGGCTCACACCAAGATCCCGTCGGGTTCCGCCGGACGCGTGCTGCGCATCGCCGACCGGGCCGACGAACGGTGGACCGCCACCCTCGACGGCAAGGAGCTGCGTCGGACCACGCTCGACGGCTGGGCCCAGGGCTTCGAACTCCCCGCCGAGGGAGGCCGCCTCGACCTGACCTACGACGAGCCGCTCACCCACACCGCATGGATCTGGACGCAGGTCGGCCTCGCCGTCGTCCTGCTCGTCCTCGCCCTGCCGGGTCGCCGCCGGGAGATCGACGACGACCTCCCGGAGGAGGAGGCCGTCATCCCCGCCCAGGCCATGGAGGGCGACGGCCGTCGGGCCCGCCGTCTGCGGGCGGCCGCGGAGGCGGCCGCGGAGGCGGCCGAGGACGTCGCCGAGGAGCCGGCCCAGTCGCCGGCACCCGTCCCCGCACAGGCCACCGCGGAGCAGGCGTACGAGGCCGCGGACTGGGACGGCACCTACGACCCCGCGTACGCGCAGCAACAGCAGCAGCAGGAGTACGCCCAGCAGGGCTACTACCAGGAGTACCCGGCCGACCCGTACCAGCAGCAGTATCCGCACCAGCCCGCCCCGCAGGCCTACGAGCAGCCGCAGTACGACCCGCAGCAGCCGCAGTACGACCCGCAGTCCTACGACCCGTACGCGCAGCAGCAGTCGTACGAGCCCCAGGCCTACGACCCGCAGCAGCCGTACGACCCGTACACCTACGGATACGGCGACGGCCAGGGCCCCGAGACCCAGCAGCGTCCCGACGGGAGCAGCAACCAGTGAAGCGCACCACCCTCTCCCTGATCGCGGTCGCCACCGCACTCGCCGCCGTCACCGGCTTCGCCGCCCTGACCGCGCCGGACGGATCGTCCTCCGCCGGGGCCAAGGCCCCGGCCCGGCTGCCCGTGGAGCGCTCCAGCCTGCTGTGCCCCGCGCCGAGCACGTCCGAGGTGGCCGAGACCGTCTACACCTCCTACACGCCGGCCGGGAAGGACACCGCGGGCAAGACCGCCGCGGGCAAGACCGGCACGGGCAAGGCCGGAGCGGTCAAGGCCGAGCTGGCGCCCGCCCCGCTCGCCGCCGCCGCACCGGGCGAGACCCCGCCGAAGAAGCCGTCGACCGCCAAGGCCCCGGCCACCGTCACCCAGCCCGGCACCCCCGTCGGAGCCGAGGCGAACGGCGGCGCGGCCCCCGCCCTGACCGGCAAGGCCACCGGAACGCTCGCCCCCGGCTGGACGGTCCAGCAGACCACGATGGTCCCCGCCGGCGGCGCCCGCGGACTCCTCGGCGTCTCCTGCACCGCCCCCGACACGGACTTCTGGTTCCCGGCCGCCTCCACCGCCAAGGAGCGCCAGGACTACGTCCACCTGACCAACCCCGACGACACCGCCGCCGTCGCCGACATCGAGCTCCACGGACCGCAGGGCGCCCTCAAGTCGCAGCTGACCGAGGGCATCCCCGTCCCGGCGCACTCCAGCGTCCCGGTCCTCCTGTCCACCCTCACCGCCGAATCCCCGGCCGCCGACGTCACCGTCCACGTGACGACCCGCACCGGCCGGGTCGGCGCCGTCCTCGGCGTCGCGGACGACAAGGCCGGCAGCGACTGGCTGCCCGCGTCCGCCGACCCGGCCGGCAGCCTCGTGCTGCCCGGCATCCCCAAGGACGCGACCTCGGTGCGCCTGGTCGCGTACGCGCCGGGCGAGGACGACGCCGACCTGAAGATCCAGCTGGCCGGCCCGAGCGGCACGATCGTCCCGGCGAGCGCCCAGTCCCTGAACGTGAAGTCGGGCATGACCGCCGCCGTCGACCTGCCGGACCTCACCCGGGGCGAGGCCGGCTCCCTGCTGCTCACCCCGTCGGACCCGAAGAAGGCCACGCCCGTCGTCGCCGCCCTGCGGGTGGTCCGCGGCAAGGGCGACAAGCAGGAGATCGCCTTCATCCCGGCGGCCGCGGCGATCACCGCCCGCGCCACCGTCGCCGACAACCGCTCGGCCGGATCGACGCTCTCCCTGACCGCGCCCGGCGCCGATGCCACCGTCAAGGTCACCGCCTCGGCGGGCACGCAGGGCGGCACGCCGGTCACGAAGACCGTCACCGTCAAGGCGGGCACGACCACGGCGATCACGCCCCCGGTCCCGGAGGGGCTGAAGGGCACCTACGCGCTGACCGTCGAGCCGGTCTCCGGCGGGCCGGTCCACGCGTCGCGCACGCTGGCGCTGCCGGAGAAGGGCATCCAGATGTTCACGGTCCAGACGCTGACGGACGACCGGGGCACGGTCGAGGTCCCGTCGGCGCGGCAGGACCTCTCCGTCCTCGACGACTGACACGAGGCCCCCGGCCCCGCCGCGGCGGGGCCGGTGCGGGGCCGGCGGCCCCGGTGCGGGGCGCCCCGCACCGCCCGGACGGCGCCCGGGGGCTCAGTCCTGCCCGTAGCGGGGGTCGACCGACTCGGGGGAGAGGCCGAGCAGCTCCGCCACCTGCTCCACCACGACCTCGTGGACCAGCAGCGCCCGCTCGTCGCGGCTCTTGGAGCGGATCTCGACGGGCCGCCGGTAGACGACGACCCGGGCGGGCCCGTCCTTCGCCGCGGGGGCCGAACCGCCCAGCGGCACCGACTCGCCCGGCACCGAGGGCGGCACGTCGAGCACCAGGAACTCCACGTCCGCCAGTTGCGGCCAGCGCCGCTCCAGGCGCTCCACGGAGTCCAGGACCAGGTCCCGGAAGCTGTCGGCCCGGCTCGTGGACAACGGGACCTGCGGCGGCGCGACCGGGCCTCGCATCCCGCGGCCGTGGCGGTCGCGGCGGCGCACCCGGGGTTCGCCCGCCCCCGGGCGCGCGTCCGCGGGGCGGGACTCCGCCGGACGGGACTCGCCCGGGTGAGAATCCGCCGATTGCGGCTCGGCCGGGCGGGAGGAGGGGCGCGGCGGCACAGGACTGTCCATCACTGACGCAGCGTAACTCTCCTCGGTGCTCACGGACCGTGGAGGACCCCGCCCCGTCCGTGTCCGCCCGCGGTCCCGTGCGGTGGACCGTCCGCCCGAGCTGTCCTTTGTTGAGCGTTCCGGCCAAGCACGGGCTCGATCCGATGGATGTCCGCGATCGGCCATCTGGCGGTCCTTGACCGGATTGTTTCCGAAGGATGTCCGAATCGGCTCCGGTCCCCGCCTGCGGCCCCGTTCTCCCCCGCAGGTCAGGAGGGACGCCCGATGATCGGTCGTGTCGGACCTCACAACGCGACACGGTGGAGTGACCTGAGGGAGAGTCGTCGCGGCCCGCTCAAGAGTGCGGTACCGTCCAACGTCGTGAGCCCTGTACGTCGCTGTTCGCGCACCGCGTGCGGCCGCCCTGCCGTCGCGACACTGACGTACGTCTATGCCGACTCGACTGCGGTCCTCGGCCCGCTCGCCACCTATGCCGAGCCCCACTGCTACGACCTGTGTGCCGAACACAGCGAGCGTCTGACCGCCCCGCGCGGCTGGGACGTCGTGCGGCTCACCGACGGGTCGGCCCCGACCCGCCCGAGCGGCGACGACCTCGAAGCCCTCGCCAACGCCGTACGCGAGGCGGCCCGCCCCCAGGAGCGGGCGGCCGAGGCGGGCGGCAAGGGCGGCCGCGGTGGCGACCCGATGGAGATCGGCCGCCGCGGGCACCTGCGCGTCCTGCGCTCCCCCGACTCCTGACCGGACTCCCGGAACCTCCTTTTCACGCCGGTACCGACCCCTCGGTCTGCGGTCCACGGACCGTGCCCGGGTAGTTTGGGCGCTCCGTACACGCGCCGCATACGCGTGCCGAGAACTCAGAAGGGTTGTTCCGTGGCTGCTGATCTGTCGCAGATCGTGAAGGCGTACGACGTCCGCGGGGTGGTGCCGGATCAGTGGGACGAGACGCTCGCGGAGCTCTTCGGCGCCGCGTTCGTCCGGGTGACGGACGCGGACGCGATCGTCATCGGTCACGACATGCGCCCCTCGTCGCCCGGCCTGTCGTCCGCCTTCGCGCGCGGCGCGGCCCGCCTCGGCGCGGACGTCACCCTGATCGGGCTCTGCTCGACGGACCAGCTGTACTTCGCGTCCGGGCAGCTGAACCTGCCGGGCGCCATGTTCACCGCCTCGCACAACCCCGCCCAGTACAACGGCATCAAGATGTGCCGGGCCGGCGCGGCCCCCGTCGGCCAGGACTCCGGCCTCGCCGACATCCGCGCCCTCGTCGAGCAGTGGTCGGAGCAGGGCGCGCCCGAGGCCGCCGCCACCGCCGGCACGGTCACCGAGCGCGACACCCTCGACGACTACGCCGCCCACCTCAAGGGGCTCGTCGACCTCACCGCGATCCGCCCGCTCAAGGTCGTCGTGGACGCCGGCAACGGCATGGGCGGCCACACCGTCCCCACCGTCTTCGCGGGTCTCCCGCTGGACCTGGTGCCGATGTACTTCGAGCTGGACGGCACCTTCCCGAACCACGAGGCCAACCCGCTCGACCCGAAGAACATCGTCGACCTCCAGGCCCGCGTCCGCGCCGAGGGCGCCGACCTCGGCCTCGCCTTCGACGGAGACGCCGACCGCTGCTTCGTCGTCGACGAGCGCGGCGAGCCGGTCTCCCCGTCCGCGATCACGGCCCTCGTCGCCGCCCGCGAGCTGGCGAAGACCCCCGGCGGCACGGTCATCCACAACCTGATCACCTCCTGGTCCGTCCCGGAGGTCGTGCGCGAGAACGGCGGCACCCCCGTCCGCACCCGCGTCGGCCACTCCTTCATCAAGGAGGAGATGGCGAAGACGGGCGCGATCTTCGGCGGCGAGCACTCGGCGCACTACTACTTCAAGGACTTCTGGAACGCCGACACGGGCATGCTGGCCGCGCTGCACGTCCTCGCCGCCCTCGGCGGGCAGGACGGCACGCTGTCGGCGCTGACCGCCGCGTACGACCGCTACAGCAGCTCCGGCGAGATCAACTCCACCGTCGCCGACCAGGCCGCCAGCGCCGCGAAGGTGAAGGCCGCGTACGCCTCCCGCGACGACGTCACCCTCGACGAGCTCGACGGCCTGACGGTGACGGCCGAGGACTGGTGGTTCAACCTCCGCGCCTCCAACACCGAGCCGCTGCTCCGGCTGAACATCGAGGCCCGCGACGAGGCCACCATGGCCAAGCTCCGCGACGAGGTCCTGGCCCTGGTCCGCGCGACCGACTGACGCCGCTCTCCCGCCGGGGAACGGGCCGGGCGCCGAGCCGCGCGGCCCGCCCCCCGGCGGTAGGCTGACCTGGCCCAAAGGGCAGCACCACCACCGTTTGTTCGAAGGGACCACCTCATGCCGCTCGAAGCCGGCCTCCTGGAGATCCTCGCCTGCCCGGCCTGCCACGCGCCGCTGGACGACCGCACGGCGGACGAGACCCCCGAGCTCGTCTGCACCGGCGACGACTGCGGCCTGGCCTACCCGGTCCGCGACGGCATCCCGGTCCTCCTCGTCGACGAGGCCCGCCGCCCGGCCCAGTAGCCGCCGGCGGCGGGTGTCACCGCGCCCGTACGGGGCCCGCCGGGCGGACCCCGTACCGCCGCGAACCCCGTACCCCCGCGACCCGCACACCGAGGTCCGGCACGGGGCCGACCGCACCCGACGGACCTCCCGCCCGGCCACTGGCCGTGGCCCCCGCGACACACCGGCCCGGCCGCGGTCCCGCGGCCGCACCACGCTCCATCCGGCACCACCCAGCTCCGCAGCTTCGCAACCGGCCCGTACGCCCCGCACCCTGCCCCGCCCCGGAGGCCCCATGCTGGACGAGACCCTCCTCGACGCACCGGAAGCCCTCGCCCTCGCCGACCGCCGCGGCCTCCTGCGCGGCGCCGCCGAAGCGGGCGCACGGGTACGGACCGCCGCCCGACACGCCGCGGAGGCGGGCATCGCCGACCTCCGGCCCGAAGGACGGCCCCGCGCCGTCCTCGTCGCGGGCCCCGGCACCGCGGCCGCCGGTGTCGCCGACCTGGTCGGCGCCCTCGCCGGCGCCTCGGCCCCCGTCATCCGCCTCCAGCCCACCGGCGTCGCCCCCGTGGCCGGCGCCCTGCGCTGGGCGCTCCCCGGCTGGGCGGGCTCCGTCGACCTGCTCCTGATGCCCACCACCGACGGCTCCGAGCCCGGCCTCGCCCTGCTCGCCGAGCAGGCGTACCGCCGCGGCATCACCGTCGTCGCCGTCGCCCCGCAGAGCTCGCCCCTCACCGAGGCCGTCAACGGCTCCCACGGCATGTTCGTCCCGATGGCCACCGCACCGTACGAGAGCCCCGACGAGTACACCGAGGTCCTCGCCGTCGGCCCCGGCGCCCTGTGGGCCCTGTTCACCCCGCTGCTCGCGCTGCTCGACCAGGTCGGCCTCCTCGAAGCACCGCCCGAGGTCCTGGAGAAGGTCGCCGACCGCCTCGACCGCACGGCCGAGCGCTGCGGCCCGGCCATCGCCACCTACAGCAACCCCGCCAAGACGCTCGCCGCCGAGCTCGCCGACTCGCTGCCGCTGATCTGGACCGAGGGCGACGCCGCCGCCCCCGCGGGCCGCCGCTTCGCCGCCGTCCTGGCCGAACTCGCCGGCCTGCCCGCCCTCGCGGCCGAACTGCCCGAGGCCCTGCCCGCCCACGGCGTCCTCCTCGCCGGCGACTACGCGGCCGGCGCCGACCCCGACGACTTCTTCCGCGACCGCGTCGAGGAACCCCAGGCCCTGCGCGCCCGCGTCGTCCTGATCCGGGACCGGCCCACCGGCGGCCTCACCGCCGCCCCCGCCGCCCGCGAACTCGCCCTCAGCCACGACACCGCCATCAGCGAACTCGAACCGGAGGAGGGCACCGAGCTGGAGGCGCTCGCCGAACTCCTCGCCGTCACCGACTTCGCCGCCGTCTACCTCTCCCTGGCGTCGGCCGGCATCGCGCCGCCCGCCTGACGCCCGCACCGCCTTACGCGCACGAGAAAAGCTGGAAGGCTCCATGGACCGCCTCGTCAACACCGTCCGCCCCTACGCCTGGGGCTCCACGACGGCCATCCCGGCACTGCTCGGCATCGCCCCCACCGGCGAGCCGCAGGCCGAGATGTGGATGGGCGCCCATCCCGGAGCCCCCTCCGGCACCGGGCGCGGGCCCCTCAACGAGCTCATCGACGCCGACCCCGTACGCGAACTGGGCGCACCCGCCGTCGAGAAGTTCGGCCCCCGCCTGCCCTTCCTCCTCAAGCTGCTCGCCGCCGGATCGCCGCTCTCGCTCCAGGTCCACCCCGACCTCGCCCAGGCACAGGCCGGCTTCGCCGCCGAGGAGGCGGCCGGCATCCCGATCGACGCCCCCCAGCGCAACTACAAGGACCCCCACCACAAGCCCGAGCTGATCTGCGCCCTCACCCCCTTCCACGGCATGTGCGGCTTCCGGCCCCCGACCGAGGCCGCCGACGCCCTCGCAGCGCTCGGCGTCGACTCCCTCAAGCCGTACGTCGACCTGCTGCACGCCCACCCCGAAGAGGCCGCGCTGCGCGAGGTGCTGACCGCGCTGCTGTCCGCCGACCGCGAGGAACTGGCCCCCACGGTCACCGAGGCCGCGACCGCCGCCGCCCGGCTCGGCGGCGCCCACGCCCCGTACGCCGTACTCGCACACCACTTCCCGAACGACCCCGGCGTCCTCGCCGCGATGCTGCTCAACCACGTCCGGCTCCAGCCCGGCGAAGCCCTCTACCTCGGGGCCGGCGTACCGCACGCCTACATCGACGGACTCGGCATCGAGATCATGGCCAACTCGGACAACGTGCTGCGCTGCGGCCTCACGCCCAAGCACATCGACGTGCCCGAACTCCTCGCGGTCACCCGCTTCGAACCGGGCGAGCCCGCCGTCCTGCGCCCCGAGGCGTCGCCGTCCGGCGAGGAGCTCTACGAGATCCCCATCGACGAGTTCCGGCTCTCCCGCTTCGTCCGGGCCGAGGGCGCCGCCCCCACCGACGTCACCGCCCGCACACCGCAGATCCTGCTGGCCGTCGCGGGCCGCCCCCGCGCCGGCGACGAGACCCTCGCCCCCGGCGAGTCCGTGTTCGTGCCGGCCGGTGAAGAGGTCGCGCTGTCCGGACCGGGGACGGTCTTCAGAGCCACCGTCGCGGCCTGATGCAAGAATGTGCGGCCGGATCACCGGACCGGGTCACACGATCCGATCGCGGGACGGGACCGGACCGCACCACGGCACAGCCGGAGCATCGACGAAGGGAAGTCGTACACCCATGAGCGCGTCAGGCGGAACCAGGGCGATCGTGGCGGCACTCGCCGCCAACCTCGCGATCGCGGTAGCCAAGTTCGTGGCGTTCCTCTTCAGCGGTTCGTCCTCGATGCTCGCCGAGAGCGTCCACTCCCTGGCCGACTCCGGCAACCAGGGCCTGCTCCTGCTCGGCGGCAAGAAGGCCAAGCGCGAGGCCACCCCCCAGCACCCCTTCGGCTACGGCCGCGAGCGCTACATCTACGCCTTCCTCGTCTCGATCGTCCTGTTCTCCGTCGGTGGCATGTTCGCCATCTACGAGGGCTACGAGAAGATCAAGCACCCGCACCCGATCGAGGCCTGGTACTGGCCGGTGGGGGTCCTCGTCTTCGCGATCATCGCCGAGTCGTTCTCCTTCCGCACGGCCATCAAGGAGTCCAACGAGATCCGCGGCGGCCTGTCCTGGACGGAGTTCGTCCGCCGGGCCAAGGCCCCCGAACTCCCCGTCGTCCTGCTGGAGGACCTCGGCGCGCTCGTCGGCCTCGTCCTCGCCCTCGGCGGCGTGGGCCTGGCGCTCGCCACCGGGGACGGCGTCTGGGACGGCATCGGCACCCTGTGCATCGGTGTCCTCCTCATCCTCATCGCCCTCGTCCTCGCGGCCGAGACCAAGTCGCTGCTCCTCGGCGAGTCCGCCGGCGTGGACCAGGTGAAGCAGATCGAGGCCGCGGTCGTCGACGGCCGGACGGTGACCCGCATCATCCACATGCGCACCCTCCACCTCGGCCCCGAGGAACTCCTGGTCGCCGCGAAGATCGCCGTCGAGCACGACGACACGGCCGCCGAGGTCGCCCGCGCCATCGACGCGGCCGAGGCGCGCATCCGTGCCGCCGTCCCGATCGCCCGCGTCATCTACCTGGAGCCGGACGTCTACGACGAGAAGGCCGCCGCGGCCGGCCCCGACCCCGCCGCCACCCCCGGCGGCGAGGGCCCCGACACCGGCCACTGACCTCGTCGCCCACGGCGTCCCCCAGGCCCCCGGACCTCCTGGTCCGGGGGCCTTCCGGTGCCCGCGACGAGCCCGCGACGGCACCTTCCGGGCCGCTGTCGAGGCCGGAACCGGCCGAATCCCGGCCCCGGGCGGACTGTGGGTCGCTCGGCCGATCGGTGTAGATTCGAGAACAGCCAGACGTCGCTGCTGATGGCGGTCGGGCGGCCCACGGGGCCGACCGAGGGAGAGAGGGCCTCCGACGACTGCACCCCGGGAACACCGGGCATTCGTATGCCCGCACGTCCCCGAGCTGCGGTGTCAGGCGCTTCAACCGAACCCTCGCAACCGATCCACGAGGAGCAGCCCAGTCATGACGACTGTCGCCAACCAGCAGGACTTCAAGGTCGCCGATCTGTCCCTGGCGGCCTTCGGCCGCAAGGAGATCACCCTCGCCGAGCACGAGATGCCCGGTCTGATGTCGATCCGCCGCGAGTACGCCGAGCAGCAGCCGCTCGCCGGCGCCCGCATCACCGGCTCGCTGCACATGACCGTGCAGACCGCCGTCCTGATCGAGACCCTGGTGGCCCTCGGCGCCGAAGTCCGCTGGGCCTCCTGCAACATCTTCTCCACCCAGGACCACGCCGCCGCGGCCATCGCCGTCGGCCCGAACGGCACCCCCGAGGCGCCGGCCGGCGTCCCGGTCTTCGCCTGGAAGGGCGAGACCCTGGAGGAGTACTGGTGGTGCACGGAGCAGGCCCTGACCTGGCCGAACACCCCCACCGGCGGCCCGAACATGATCCTGGACGACGGTGGTGACGCCACCCTCCTCGTCCACAAGGGCGTCGAGTTCGAGAAGGCCGGCGAGGCCCCGGACCCGTCCACGGCGGACTCCGAGGAGTACGGCTACATCCTCACCCTGCTGAACCGCACGCTGTCCGAGTCCCCCCAGAAGTGGACCCAGCTCGCGTCCGAGATCCGCGGCGTGACGGAGGAGACCACCACCGGTGTCCACCGCCTCTACGAGATGATGACCGAGGGCACCCTGCTCTTCCCGGCCATCAACGTCAACGACGCCGTCACCAAGTCGAAGTTCGACAACAAGTACGGCTGCCGCCACTCCCTCATCGACGGCATCAACCGCGCCACCGACGTCCTCATCGGCGGCAAGACCGCCGTGGTCTTCGGCTACGGCGACGTCGGCAAGGGCTGTGCCGAGTCGCTCCGCGGCCAGGGCGCCCGCGTCATCGTCACCGAGATCGACCCGATCTGCGCCCTGCAGGCGGCGATGGACGGCTACCAGGTCGCGACCCTCGAGGACGTCGTCGAGACGGCCGACATCTTCATCACGACCACCGGCAACAAGGACATCATCATGGCCGCCGACATGGCCAAGATGAAGCACCAGGCCATCGTCGGAAACATCGGCCACTTCGACAACGAGATCGACATGGCTGGCCTGGCCAAGATCGACGGCATCGTCAAGGACGAGGTCAAGCCCCAGGTCCACACCTGGAAGTTCCCCGACGGCAAGGTCCTGATCGTCCTCTCCGAGGGCCGTCTGCTGAACCTGGGCAACGCCACGGGCCACCCGTCCTTCGTGATGTCGAACTCCTTCGCGGACCAGACCCTGGCCCAGATCGAGCTCTTCACGAAGCCGGAGGAGTACCCGACCGACGTCTACGTGCTCCCGAAGCACCTCGACGAGAAGGTCGCCCGCCTCCACCTCGACGCGCTGGGCGTGAAGCTCACGACCCTCCGCCCCGAGCAGGCCTCGTACATCGGCGTCAAGGTCGAGGGCCCGTACAAGCCGGACCACTACCGCTACTGATGCCACGGCCGACGGAGCGCGTGCACTGACACGCGCCCGTCCCCGGCACCCGTAGAGGAATCAGGCAGGCCCCCGCACCCCCGTGCCGGGGGCCTGCCTCGTCCCCAGGGGCCGCCTCACGCGGCCCCACCCCCCAGGAAGCACACCGAGGACCCATGCCCCGCGGCCGCTATTCGCTCCACGACCCGCACGATCACACCCCCCTCGGTGAAGAGCACTTCCACTGCGCGCCCGGCCCCTCCGGCTGGCGGTACGTCTCGCAGACCACCACCCCCACGGGCGACCACGCCGGCTCCGTCGACCTGGCCGTCGACGAACTCGGCCGCCCCATCCGCCTCGAACTGCACGCCGCGAGCTGGCAGGTCCGCGGCGCGGCCCTCGACGGCGTCACCTGGGTCCGTACGGACCCCACCGGAACCCACGCCACCGAAGGCAATGTGCGCGCCCACGCCTTCACCGGCACGTCCCCGGCGTTCCTCGTCGCGCTCACGCGACTCCTGCGTCTCACCCCCGCTTCCCCCGCGACCCGCGTCCGGCTCGTCGCCTTCACGGATCCGGTGCTCGCCCCCCTCACGGTCGACCAGTCCTGGTCGCTGGTGAAGAGTGAAGCGCACACCACTGACAACGGCCCGCTGACCGTGGACGAGTACCGGGTGGACAGCCTGGACACCGGGGAGCGGCACACGGTGCACATCGCCGGGGACGTGGTCCTCTCCGCCCCCGGCATCGAACTCGAGGACCTGGAGTCCCCGCCGTCCGTCTTCCCCGAGGTCTCGTCCGAGGGCTTCGACCAGGACCACTCCGAGGAGTTCCCGGAGCCCGGCCCCTCCGAGGACTAGGGCCTGTCGTCAGGGGCCGAGAAGATCGCCCGGACAGGACCTAGGCGGGCGGGGCGAAGCCCGTCGCGGGAGCCGCCGGTCCGTCCTCGGACGCCGGCCCGGCGACCGGAGTCCCGGCCGGATCCCCGGCCGGAGCGGCCGGCACCGCCCCCGGTGCGACGTCGCGCGGCCCGGGCGCCGTGAACCCCGAGCCTCCACCACCGGGCACCACCCCGGTTCCGGCCGCATCCTTGCCACCAGGACCCACCGACGCCGCCGCGGCCCCCGGTCCCACGACTCCCGCGGCCCCGGGCAGTGCCCCGGCCGGCCGTCCCGACACACCCACCGGTCCCGTCGCCGCGAAGGCGCGCCGGGCGTCGCGCGCCTGGCGCTCGCCGACGACACCCGCCAGATACCCCGCCGCGGGAACCCCCGGCGGCGGAGGCGTCCCGGTCCGCGCCACCAACTCGTCCGCCAGCCGCTCCGCGAGCCGTTGCCCGACGGCCGGGTCCAGCTGCCGCATCCGCGTCAGGTACTGCCGGATCTCCAGCCACAGCGAGTCCGGCACCGCCGAGAGGTCCAGCTCCGTGAACCGCCCCACCAACCACGGCGGAGGCGGCGGAACGGCCGCGGTCCGCCCAGCCGGCAACCGCTCGCGCACGACCAGCGTCCCGGCGAAGACGTCCCCGACCCGACGCCCGCGCGCCGACACGAGCGAGGCGATGCAGGCGACGGTGCCGAACGTCATCAGGATCTCCACGACCCCCATCGCGCCGCGCACCAGCGCGTGCCGGAACCGGATCGGGCCGCCGTCGTCCCGCACCACCCGCAGTCCGCAGGCCAGCTTGCCGAGCGACCGCCCGTGCGACAGGGTCTCCACCGCGATCGGCGCCCCCACCAGGACCAGCAGGAAGCAGGCGATGGAGACGGCCGTCCGCGCGGCCTCGTCCAGCGAGGCCGTCGCGACCGTGAGACCGACACCGATCAGCAGATACGCGGCCCACACCACGACGAGATCCAGGAGCAGCGCCAGCGCCCGACTCGGCAACCGTGCCGGCTGCAAGCCCAGTACGACGGCGTCCCCCGTCACCACCCCGCTCACGGTGCCCACCCTTCTCCGGCCTTCCCGACCCCTCGGTACGACAGTCTGCCAAGCTGACCCGCAGCGCGCCGCAGTAGTACGGACCCGTACGCACCAGTGCCTGGAGCAGCAGCCGAATCATGGACCTCGATGTCTACGTGACCGCCCACCGCGCCGAGTGGGACCGCCTCGACCACCTCCTGCGGCGGGGCGGCAGGCTCACCGGCGCCGAGGCCGACGAGCTCGTCGCCCTGTACCAGCGCACGGCGACCCACCTCTCGCTCATCCAGTCCAGTGCTCCGGACCCGATGCTCACCGCCCGGCTCACCCAGCTCGTCGCCCGCGCCCGCGCCACGGTCACCGGCACCCGACGTTCCTCGTGGCGCGACGCGGCGGCCTTCCTGACCGCCGGCTTCCCGGCCGCCGTCTATCGCTCCCGCCACTGGTGGGTCCCCACGGCGGTCCTCTCCACCCTGGTCGCCGTGCTCATCGGCTGGTGGATCGGCACCCACCCGGAGGTGCAGGCGGCGATCGGCGCCCCCGCGGACCTGCGCGAGATGACCCGGCCGGGCGGTCGGTACGAGACCTACTACTCCAGCCACCCTGCGGCCTCCTTCGCCGCGCAGGTCTGGACGAACAACGCCCAGGCCGCCGCCATGTGCCTGGTGCTGGGCGCGTTCCTCGGGCTCCCGGTGATCGGGATCCTCTTCGTGAACATGCTGAACCTCGGTGTCGGCATCGGCCTGATGACCTCGGCCGGCCGCCTCGACGTCTTCCTGGGCCTGATCCTTCCGCACGGCCTGCTGGAGCTGACCGCCGTCTTCGTCGCCGCCGGCACCGGACTGCGTCTCGGCTGGACCCTGATCGACCCCGGCCCCACGACCCGCCGTGCGGCACTCGCCGAGCGGGGCCGCGCCGCGGTCGGCATGGCCATCGGCCTGGCCCTGGTCCTCTTCCTGTCCGGCCTGATCGAAGGCTTCGTCACCCCGTCCGGTCTCCCGACCTGGGGGCGCATCGGCATCGGCGTGGCCGCTGAACTGGCATTCCTCGCCTATGTCTGGATCCTGGGAGGCCGCGCCGCCCGGGCCGGCGACACGGGCGACGTCGAGGAGGGCGACCGCAGCGCGGAGCTGCCCATCG